>NZ_CP197069.1:0-4097500 GCF_051980735.1 Streptomyces sp. SCPE 10
GGGTACCACATCGCTGCGCGATGTGCAAGCGAACACCCGCGCTGCGCGCGGGTGTTGCGCTCCCGCTCCGCGGGAGCGCTGGCGGGTGGCTGCGCCACCCGTGCAACCTCGGTGCTGCGCACCGAGGTTGACAGTCTGTCCGCTTCGCTCCCGGACTGGCGGGGCTTCGCCTCGCTGCCAGGCCTCCGCTTCGCTCCAGCCTGATTGGGCGAGTCCGCTGCGCTCCCCCGCCGAACGGTCCTTCCGGCTGCGCCTACAGGACCGTTGGGCCCGCTGCCGCGGGCCGGGCTGGCTACAAGAGGGGCCGGTCACTCGTTCGTGTCGGGTTCCAGGATAGTGGCTGCCTCAGATTGATGCAGCATGTACTGTTGGTAGAAACATGGGACACCCCCCAACCGCATGGGCCGGGGTCGTGAAGGAGGGGGAGACTTGAATTCGTTGAGCGTCGAAATGCGCCTCAAGGCACGGGAGGAAATCCAGCGTGAGGTTACTGGATTAACGGCGGAGCAGATTTACGAGCGGCTGGTGGATTCGGATGGCCTGGAAAGCCGCGAGGATCAGCCAAGGCCGCTCAGCGCGGAGAAGCGGCTGGCTGCTGTTCGGCGGAACGAACTGAGGCGCATCTGGAACTTGATGGGCGGCACGACGTGGGACGCCTATTCCCCCGAGAACGACGCGCAGGCGGACCGTTGGCGCCAGGCGCTGCGGGACCGTCAAGGAGGTGCGAGCGGTGGGGCGGTGGAGTCTGAGTCCGGGCTGATCCGCTATCGGATCGTGGCGCAGCGGACCGATCCGGCGCACCCCGGAGCCTCGGTGGTGACGAACTACACCTACGCTCGGTCCGTTGAGGAGGCCGTGGCAAAGGTGCGCCGGGCTAAGGAGAAGCCGGGTGGCCTGTACGGAGACCAGGGCTTGTACCGCGTCGTGGAGGCCGTCGAGGAAAGCCCGCAGAGTGAGGCACGTCAACTGCGGGGCGCCCGCGGGCGGTTCCTCACTGCAGTCATGGACGCCGCTGTTGCCGCGCTGGACGACCAGCCAGCGTCTGCGCGCACGGAGCTGGTCGGCGCCCTGTCCGAGTTCTTCTTCGATACCGTCTTCACTCGCGCCATCGTCTCCCCCGACAGCGGAGAGGAGCACGCTCAGCTGTACGCCAGGGACGGGGAGGTGCTGTCCCGCCTGCTCCTGGCTCACCTCGCCGACCACGGCCTGGACCTGGTGGAGGCAAGCGCCGGCACTGGCGAACTGCGCGCCCTGCCCGATCTGCACATGGATGTCGGCCGGCCTTCCCTTCGTGGCGAGGAGAATGAGGAGAGTGAGGCGCCGGCGGAGCTCATCGAGCGCGTCCTCGCCGTGTGCGAGCAGCACTATGCCGCCGTGGCCGGCACCAGTTCCAAGCAGTGGGACCAGGAGTCGTCCCGGGAGCTCGTGGACATCGCCCTGCGGACCGTGCACCTGGCGGAGCCGGAGACCTACCCGCAGACGCTGGACACGTACCTGCACGAGCACCGGGCGCGGCTGGAGCGGCTGTGGCGCCGCTACGGGCCCGGCGGCATGTTCGCGGGCGAGCTCGTGCTGATCGACCTGCCCGGCTGCTTTGCACTGTGCGAGAGGATCGAGACGACCCCGCTCTGGCTCGAAGGGATCTGGGCAAAGCACGGCCAGGAGGAAACCGCGCTGGAAAGGTTTCACGACAGCTGGCTGTACGACACGGGTGAAAAGGACGGTCGATGAGCAGGATTCCGCTCAAGAAACACCAGATCGACCAGAAGTCGGCCTTTCGTAGGTGGGTTGGATTCCCTGCAAGGTCATCTGTGCCCCCTCAGGGTGCCCGTGGCACGATCGTGTCAGCGACCGGCTCCGGAAAAACGATCACGGCAGCCGCGAGCGCGCTGGAGTGCTTCCCCCAGGGCCGGATCCTCGTGACCTTGCCGACCCTGGACCTGCTCGTGCAGACCGCCCAGGCGTGGCGGGCGGTAGGGCACCGCTCCCCCATGGTCGCGGTCTGCTCTCTGGAGAACGACCCGGTGCTGAACGAACTGGGCGTGCGCACCACCACCAACCCGATCCAGCTCGCCCTGTGGGCCGGGCACGGGCCGGTCATCGTGTTCGCCACGTACGCCTCTCTCGTGGACCGCGAGGACTACGAGGACCCGATGGGCCAGGGGCGCACTCGCGGGCCGCTGGAGGCAGCCCTGACGGGCGGGGAGCGCCTGTACGGACAGCGGATGGACGGTTTCTCGCTCGCCATCATCGACGAAGCTCATGGAACCGCCGGTGATCTTGGCAGGCCGTGGGCGGCGATCCACGACAACACCCGCATCCCCGCCGACTTCCGGCTGTACCTGACCGCGACCCCACGCATCCTCGCGGCGCCCCGGCCCCAGAAGCGCGCGGATGGCCAGGAGTTGGAGATCGCAAGCATGGCCGACGACCCGTACGGGACGTACGGCGCGTGGCTGGCCGAACTCGGGCTGAGCGAGGCGATCGAGCGGGAGATCCTCGCCCCGTTCGAGATCGACGTCCTGGAGATCCGCGACCCCTCACCCGTCACAGGTGAGTCTGAGGAGGCGCAGCGCGGTCGGCGCCTCGCGCTCCTGCAAACAGCGCTCCTGGAGCACGCCGCCGCGTACAACCTGCGTACGGTCATGACCTTCCACCAGAAGGTGGAGGAGGCCATGGCGTTCGCGGAGAAGATGCCGGAGACGGCAGCCGAGATGTACGTCAACGACGCCTCGGACGACGACATGGCGGCCGCGGGCCGGCTCCCGAAGTCGTCGATCGATGCGGAGTTCTACGAGCTCGAGGCCGGCCGCCACGTACCGCCGAACCGCGTGTGGTCGGCGTGGTTGTGCGGCGACCACCTCGTATCCGAGCGGCGCGAAGTGCTGCGCCAGTTCGCCAACGGCATCGACGCTTCGGGCCGGCGGGTCCACCGCGCGTTCCTGGCGTCCGTGCGCGTGCTCGGGGAAGGCGTGGACATCACCGGCGAGCGGGGCGTGGAGGCGATCTGCTTCGCCGACACCCGCGGCTCCCAGGTCGAGATCGTGCAGAACATCGGCCGCGCGCTCCGGCCCAACCGCGACGGCACCACCAAGGTCGCCCGCATCATCGTGCCCGTCTTCCTCCAGCCGGGCGAGGACCCGACCGACATGGTCGCCTCCGCCAGCTTCCGCCCCCTTGTAGCCGTGCTCCAGGGCCTGCGCTCCCATGATGAGCGCCTGGTCGAGCAGCTCGCCTCCCGCGCCCTCACCCACGGGCAGCGCAAGGTGCACCTCCGGCGTGACGAAGACGGGCGGATCGTCGGGGCCGGCGGCGAGGGCGAGGACCAGGAGCACGACGACACCGATGGTGCGGTCGAGTCGGCGCTGCTGCACTTCTCCTCCCCTCGGGACACAGCCACCATCGCGGCGTTCCTGCGCACGAGGGTGTACCGGCCGGAGTCCCTGGTGTGGCTGGAGGGCTACCAAGCCCTGCTCCGCTGGCGGGAGGAGAACAAGATCACCGGCCTCTACTCCGTGCCCTACGACGTTGAGGTCGAGGTGGGCGTGACGAAGACGTTTCCGCTGGGGCGGTGGGTGCACCAGCAGCGCAAGGCGCTGCGCGCCGGTGAACTCGATCCCCACCGCAAGGAACTGCTGGACGCGCCCGAAGCCGGGATGGTCTGGGAACCGGGCGAGGAAGCTTGGGAGACCAAGCTCGCCGCGCTGCGGTCCTACCGGCGGGCCACGGGACACCTCGCTCCCCGGCAGGACGCGGTCTGGGGCGAAGGCGAGGCAATGGTGCCCGTCGGGCAGCACATGGCCAACCTGCGGCGCAAAGGCGCGAAGAACGGCCTGGGCAAGGACCCGAAGCGGGCGGAGCAGCGTGCGGCGCAGCTCACCGCGATCGACCCGGACTGGGACTGCCCGTGGCCGCTGGACTGGCAACGCCACTACCGCGTCCTCGCCGACCTCGTCGACGCCGACGGCCTTCTGCCCGACATCGCCCCCGGCGTACTCATGGACGGCGACGACATCGGACGGTGGCTCCAGCGGCAGAAGCAGCCGGGCACCTGGGCGCAGCTGTCGACCGAGCAACAGGAGCGGCTCACCCGGCTGGGCATCACGCCCGCTCAGGCGCCGTCTCCCGCCCCGGCAACCAAGGGTGCGACGAAGGGCCCGAACAAGGCGCAGCAGGCATTCCAGCGCGGCCTTGCGGCCCTGGCACAGTGGGTGGAACGGGAAGGCGCCCACCGGCCCGTACCACGCGGCCACAGCGAACAGATCACGGTCGACGGCGAGACGGAGCCAGTGGTCGTCAAGCTGGGCGTGTGGGTATCGAACACCCGCGCGAGGCGCGACAAGCTCACTGGGGAGCAACGCGCCGCACTGCGGGAGCTGGGCATGCAGTGGGCGTGAGCACGTCTGCTGGCCATCGGGATGCGGTCCTGGCCATGTCCTGTCAGGGGTTGGGGCCCGCGTCTCCTCAGCCGGGGACCGAGGCTCCTCCCTCAACCCACGAGCAATCCTCGATTCTGGCAGAGTGAACCACGTGCCCGACTATGACCTGACACGCCTTGGAACTCGCGCCTTTGAGCAGCTCGTGGTTGCTCTGGCTCGTCGGGACATCGGACCGGGGGTGCAGGTTTTCGGTGACGGACGCGACGGTGGCCGTGAGGCAACGTTCGAAGGCACGATCAACTGGTCCAGCACATCGGCCGGGGGCGCGGACCGCTTGGACTGCTGGTCGGGGTACACCGTCCTGCAGGCCAAATTCCACGTGAAACCCGGACAGACCCCACACGACAACGCTCTGTGGTTGCAGGCGCAGATCAAGAACGAGATCGACGGTTGGATCAGAGCTGCGCAAGCGAGCACCCGCTCTCGTCTTCCCGATTATTTGATCTTTGTCACCAACGTCGACCTGTCCGCTGTTGCCAAGGTTGGCGGGATTGACAAAGTGAACCAGGCCGTGAGGAAACGGCTGACTGAGATGGAGACCATCCGTAGCGGCCTGCGGGTCAAAGACTTTGCGATCTGGCATGGGGACCAGATCCGCTCGATGCTGGATGCCAACCAGGAAGTTCGCTACGCCTTTCCTGCCCTTCTGACGGCCGGTGACGTTCTGGCGAAACTGGCCCCCGACTGGGTCAGCCTGGGGACCTTCGATGCACAGGACCCGTTGCGCGAGCAGCTCCTTCATGCGATCAAGGACGACCGCTGGATCCGGCTGAGTCAGTCAGGCGGTCCGGGTGAGGCGAAGCTCTGGCTCGACGACATCGCGATTGACCTGCCCGCAACTCTCGGCAGTCCCGACGGCGACCTGACCGTCCGAGCCGTTCAGCGTGTGCTGGAGCTTGGCGACATGGTGTTGCGTCAGCGCCAACCAGACCGCATCAAGCGATCCAACGTTGTGCTCGTCGGCGGCCCGGGACAGGGCAAGTCCACCCTCAGCCAACTCATCGCACAGGCCTACCGGGTGGCACTACTCACGGGCGCCAGTCCGGGGCCTTCCGTCCAGGAGGTCATCGAAGGCACGCGCTCGGCTCTCGCCCGACTCGGACTGTCAGTCCCCAGCAACCGTCGCTGGCCGACACGTATCGACCTCGCCAAGTATGCCGAGGAGCTGGCCAGCGGCGCCGAGGTTTCCCTGCTGCGATGGATCTCCACACGGCTGTCCGAACGCACCGACCGGGATATCTCTCCCAGCGCGCTCCGTGGGTGGCTCCGAGCATGGCCGTGGGCTCTGATCCTCGATGGCCTTGATGAAGTTCCGTCGGTTGACGCTCGCCGTCTCATCTACAGCAAGATCGACGACCTGCTCACCAGTGCCGAGGACCTCGACGCCGATCTCCTCATCGTGGTCACCACCCGCCCCACCGGCTACGACGAACGCTTCCCCACAGACCGCTTCGAACACCTGCAGTTGCAGCGACTCCCTGCCGGTGAGGCAGCAGCCTTCGCGCAGCAGATCACCGACAAGCGCTTCACCGACGATGACGAGATGCGGATCAAGGTGGCCGCACGCATGCGAGACGCTGCTCGCGACCCGGTGACGATCCGCCTGATGGAGACACCGCTACAGGTGACGATCATGTCGTTCATCGTGGAGAAATTCCCTACGCTGCCCCCTGACAGGTTCACGCTGTTCGACATGTACTACCGGACGATGTTCGATCGGGAAGTCGCCAAAGACATCCCCATCGCACGGTTCCTTTCCCAGCACCGCACCCAAATCGACCGTCTCCACGAGCACGTCGGGCTCATCCTCCAAGCCGCCTCCGAAACCGCGGATGGAGCCGAAGCAACGATCAGCCCTCATGGTCTCCACGACATTGCCCTGCAGCGCCTGTTGGACCGCGGATTCACACCCGCCGACGCTGAAACCCATGCCGGAGCCCTAGTCGAAGCCGCCACCCACCGGCTCGTCCTACTTGGTCCCCGGGACAACGGAGTCGGCTTCGACATCCGCACCCTCCAAGAGCTGATGGCCGCGCGCGCCATCGCCGAAGGCGATGACGCTGTCGTGATGTCCCGGCTACGACTGATCGCCCATCACCCCCACTGGCGCAACACCTGGCTGCTAGCCGCTGGCGAGCTCCTCCTACGTTCCGAACGCTTCGAAAAGAGAATCCTCGACCTACTCAAACAACTCGACTCCGATCCCCACCGGCTGAACGCCCGCTACCCCGCCGCGCCAGCACTCGCCGCGGATGTCCTCGATGACAACCTCGCCGCTAAACGGCCTCGCTTCGAACGAGGTCTCATCGAACGGCTGCTCAGCGTCCTGGACCGCCCACCGGTCGTTGACGTACCGCGCCTCGCCACAACACTCCTGCGCATCGCCAGCACAGACACCTACCGTCGGCTCGTCTACGACCGCATTAGCTCCGCTGCGTCAGCCGGAGCCGCACGCCGAGCCGCTTCCGCCCTTGTGCTGGAAGAGATGGCCATGGAGGTTCCCTCTCACGACGCACGGCTAACCAGCATGCTCAATGCCTACCGCGCGCTGGCGATTCCTGAGACTGAGGTGCAGGCGATAGGCGCCTGGCAGGGTATGTCAACACGCAGCATTCCCCTTGAGGGCGCCGATGGTACGGAAGCCCATTTCCGTGTGCTGGGTCACGTCACTCTCTTCTACGGTCCAGACCCGAAGACCGTCTCGTTGCCTGCCTACCTCGAGGAACTCGTGGAACCTGTCGGCCTCAGCGACAAGGATCTACAAGTCCTGCGAAGCGGCCTCGCGACGCTGTCGGACTCTCGCTTCTGTCTCTCCGGCCCTCCGCCTGGAACCGCCATTCCTGTCGTCCTACACAGCGGACCGGCGGAACCTCTAGTGCAGGCCCTTCAGAACGAGGATGTCGCAGCCTCACTCGACCTCGCCCTCAGCGCTTTGCCATCCACGCACTGGACTATCGAAGCCATGCTCGGTGCCACCTTCAAACCCAGCCAGAACCGGCAACCTGTCGGACCCACACTCCTGCTCGCCATCGCCGAGGACCACACCACAGACAACTACTACGCCGACTGATCCGCCTTTCAAGACAGTAGCGACAGCGCGCCATCAACCCGGTACTTCAACGGCCCCGGTCGCCGTGGTCCTGAAGCTAGGCGTGCAGTCTTCGAGGCCCTTTCTCCGTTCGGGCAGCCCCGCATCTGGTGCGGAGTCCGAGCAAGACGCAGCCGGCCGGCCCGGGGGTCGGGACACCCCATCCCGGCTCCCGTAGCCGACGTCGGCCGGTGCTGTCCCGAAGACGCTGGAACTGGCGGGCAGGGGCGAGCGGTGTGGGAGGACTGAAGTCACGGGCTGCAGGATGCCGGCCTGTCGACTGGCCGCATGGGGAGGCGGACGTGGGGCATATCGAGCAGGGGCTAGGGCAGGCGCTGCGCACCCGGCCAGTTCCCCTGAGCACCGACGCTCGCCTGCGGTTTCTGCTGGCGACGCATCGGTATTCCACCCAGAAGGTGGCCGCAGTCCTTGGGGTGTCACAGCGCACCGTGCAGAGGTGGGTGACAAAGAAGCCCGGAGCGCGTCGCCCGCCGGGCCCGCTGCATCTCCGGGCGATCGAGGAAGCAGTCCTGGCTCGGTGGCAGCCCCGAATACGAGCCCGCCGACGCGCCCAGGCCGAAGCGGAGGGCTTCGTCTTCCACACCAGGGCGCGATTCGGGTTCGCTGCTGCGGCCGGCTCCTCGGACGACCCGCGGGTGCGGTGGATCACCCAGTACCTGCCGGGAGAGGTAGCCCGGGAGTTGTTCGCCGCCCGGGACGCCGGCGCGGGCGAGCAGCAGCAGATGGTGATCCTCGCCCGCGCGCTGGGGCATGCCTACTTCCGCGATGGGGGCCGCCGCGCTCACGGCCTGCACATCGCCTTCAGCGACCTCGAGTTCGCTGACTTCTCAATCGGATGAGCGTGCCCTGATCGGACGCGTCAGGGGCCTTCAGCGCCGCGGAAGCTTGGCGCGTACGGCCAGCATCGCTTCGTACCTGTTGGCCTCCTGCCGCTCGCGCCAATCCCACTCAACACGGCCGGCCGGGCCTTGGCGGCGGGCCACAGGCGGCTGGGACGGGCGCAGCCTGGCCGTCTCGGCCACGCGCAGCAGGAGGGCACGGCCTCCTGGCGTGGCGAACAATTCGTGGTCCTCGCCGGATACGAGCCGGGCGAAGCAGGCCGCGGCCCGCAGGAAGACACCCGCCCAGGGCGGTACGGGGTAGGCGGCGCAGCCGTCGGTGTAGCGGGCGCGGTCGTGCAGGGCGAGTGTGGCCGCAGCGTCGTCGTAGTCGCGAGGTCGTGCGGTAGCAAGTTGCTGGAGGGACGCACCGGTGATCAGTGCAGCGGCAACGGTCGCGGCCAGGCGAGGGTGCGCGGTCACCCCATGAAGCCGATGAGCGACTTGCTGGGCAGCGTACGGGGTGAGAGGTGTGGGCGGTGGGCGGTGCCGCCAGACGATCGGCGGCGGCGTGCACGGGGCGGCACAGGGGCTGGGACTGTCGTAGGAGACGAGGCGGTCGAGTGCAGGCAGGGTGAGCCATCGGCTGCTTGGCCGGGCCGGTTGGTCTGCAGGCAGGGGCACGGGGGCGGTCGCGCCGTAGTAGTGGCGGCGGGCGGTCTGAAAGTCGGTAGTGATGATGTGGTCGGCCGCTTGCAGGGCTTGGTGCAGGACGGTGGGCAGGTGGGGGCGGTGGCAGACCAAGATCAGGTGGATACCGGTGAGCGTGCGCAGTTGCAGGAGGCGCATCGCGCGGCGGGCGGTGAGGCGGTGGGCGCGCAGGACGATCAGCCGGGTGACGGGAAGAGCAGTGATCCAGGCCGTGGCGGCTTCCCATGCGGGCTGACGGCCACCAGGGAAACGGCCTGGAAGCAGGGGCGGCTTTTCCAGAGCGGCGAGAAGGTCGTGGGCGAGGCCGGTTTCGCTGGTGGTGCCCGGGCCGGGGTGCAAAGTGATCCGGCCGGACGGCGGATGGTGGGCGGCCAGGGCGGTGTGCGTATGAATCACGTCGTCATGGCGGTCGATGACCACGGTGACGGGCGGTGGCGCGGCGAGCGGCATGGCGGCGTGGTAGTCAGGCGAGGCGGCTGAAGGCCCAGCGCAGCAACTCTTGGTCGACGCGTGGGCGGCCGGTGCGGACCAGGGCGGTGCGGGTGTGGGCGGTCAGCTGGGCCCAGGCGCGGAAGTTGCCGTGTGCGGCGTGGCTGTCGGCGAAGGTGATGTCGTCGAGGTCGGCGTCGGCCCAGATGGGGTGGAACAGGGGGATGGCTTCGAGGACTTCGCTGGGGGTGAGGCGGGTGAAGTGCTGCCAGATGAAGATCCGGGAGGACAGCATCGGCTCGCGACGCAGCACGGTGTGGCAGCCCTCCCCGCCGACGAAGATGATCGCCAGCTGGGTGGCCGGTTCGTCCCACAGATAGCGGAAATATTCGAACGCCTCCCCGTTGAGCCACTGGGCCTCATCCACCAGGAAGGTACGAGGGCGTTCAGCCAGAGCGGTCTTCAGTAGACGATCGAATTCACTGGGGTGGCGCGGCGGTTCACCGGCCAAGTCGAGCGCGGTGAACAACTCGTAGCGCACTGCGCGGGCGGTGGGCCGGGCACGGAAGGTGATCTTGCGGACGTCCTCGTGCGGTTCGAGTCCGCGCAGGCAGGTGTTGACGGCGAGGGTCTTGCCGAAGCCGGCCCCGCCGTGGATGCACATCATGGCCCGCGCGGCGACCGTGTCGGCGATGTTCTCCCGGGCGGTGAGCAGGGCGCGGGTGGTGACCACAGACGCATCGGGCAGGTCGACGTACTGGTAGGTGGCCGTGGTCACGAGGCGTCTCCGTCTTCATCGGTGGTGAGAGGTGTAGCCCGCCCGTCGCGGCCGTCCGGGACGGAAGCGCCACCACGGCCGGACGGGTGCAGGATGGGCGGGCTTGGCGTGGTCAGCGCGGCCAGGGAAGCAGGGGTGCGCCAGTCGGCCGGGGGCGCAGCGTGCGGGATGAGGTCCGGCATCGCGAGCTGCGCGAGGTCGGCGTCGGCAGTCCGGGCGAGTTCGGCCTCGGCCTGCACGGTAGTCAGCGCGCCGAGCCGCTGAGGTGCCTCGGGCTGGTTCACGGCGGCGTAGCGCTCGCGCTGCGAGGCCTCCAGGTCCTTCTTCAGACGGCGTGCACGGGCGGCCCGCGCCCTTCGTACGGCGCCGATCTGTTCGTCGGTGGCCTGATCGGCCAGGTCCGCAGGACCCAGGTAGCGGCCGGTGGCGGCGTGGTAGACCTCGATGCGGTGGTCGTGGTGGGGCATGAAGCGGACCCTGACCTGGATCCCGGCCTGGCCGGTCATCCACGGCCCCACGTAGTCGCGTTTCCTGAAGCGGATGCCGCGGGTGGTCAGCGTGCGGGTGCCGGCGTCCTCCAGGGTGAACGTCCACAGATCCGCGGCCGGCACGTCCCGCAGCGGGGTGGGATCGTCCTGCCACGCCTCAAGCGGAGTCCTGCCCCGCAACGGCGCCGGGCGGTGCTCGGTGTTCCACCAGAGCGTCCAGGCCAGAAGCTGGGTGGTGAAGTCCTCGAAGCCCAGCAGGACTTCGTCCTGCGGACGGGAGGAGCGTTTGCCGGGGCGCGGCTGGCGGGCGTAGCCGGGCAGCGAGGCCAGGAACATGCTCTCCACCGCCCGGTTCAGGCCCTCCACGGTGCCCTTGAGGTGGGGGGTGTAGGCGGGCAGGTCCTCCACGGTGACGTCGAGGAGATCGAACGCGGCGGTCACCGTCCTGGACAGGAAGTCCTTGCCACGGTCGACACGCACTTTCTCGGGCACGCCGCCGAACGGACCGTAGGGGTCATCGCGCAGGACCGCGGAACGCAGCGCGGCCAGCACCGACTCCCGCGACGGATCCCCCGGCGTGACCGCGACGCCGGTGATCGCGTTCGTCGCGCAGTCGGTGAACCAGGTGATCCACGGCCTGCGGGCCCTGCCCTCGACGTCGACCAGCACCGGGACCTGCATGTGGTCCGTCTCCCACACCTGGTTCCGCCAGCCCCGCGGCCGGGCCAGGAACACATCATGCCTGCGCGCCGCCCGCTCCCCACCCGCAAGCCCCGCCCGCTCCCCCAGCGTCAGATCACGGCGGATCGCCCGGTGCAGCGTCGTCAGCGACGGTGCATCCGCAGGCGGAGACCGCCTAGCAGCACGCAGGACCAGTTCGCGGTGGACCGCCCGCACGTTCCCCTTCCACAGCGCCAACAGCCCACGGACCTCGGGCGTGACCGTGAACCTCGCATCGACCCGGGAACGTGCGCCGGGGTTGGCGGCTGCGGTCTCATCGCTCTGAGCCGCGGCCAGCCAGCGCCACACCGTGCGCTCCGACACCCCCAGCGCGTCCGCGGCCACCCGTACATGGACTGCTGTCAGCTTCTTCCCTGCCCGCAGTGCGAGCAGCCGCCGCACGGCCGGACCGCGCAGCGCCGTCCTCGACGCCGCAGGCAGTCCGCCGTCTGGGCGGATGGCGTCGCCGTCCTTCATGTCAGCTCCCCTCACGCGGGCGGGACGTCGTGTGCTTGCCGGTGGCCGGGAGCATGCGATCGCCCTCCCGTCTCTTGCAGGAACGCTCCATTCACAATGGCGGCGCGACCCGCTGGAACAGCCGCCTCAGCAAGGCCCGGTCGACGGATGCGTCAGCGGCGGTGAGCAGCGCATTCTGCAGGTGCGCAGTCAAAGCGGCCCACGTACGGAACGTGCCGTGCGCGCACGACCGATCGATCCACGTCAGATCCGAGGCCGGGACGGTGTGCCACAGCGGATGGAAACCTGTCACCACGGTCGCCACTTCCGCTCCGGTCAAGCGTGGAACCTCCTGCCATGCGCCGATACGCGATGCCAGCTGCGGCAGCCGGGACAGCGCCCGCTCGCTGCCCGCCCCGCACAGCACCAGCGTGATCCGCGTGCCGGGGTGGTCCCACAGGCTCTGCAGGTACTCAAGGCACGGCACGGGCAGGCGCTGAGCCTCATCGACCACCAGCACCCGCGCCTCACTCAAGGCACCCGCGACCGCGGCGTCAGCCAGCGCCGACGTGTGCGGGAAGCGGCCCGCCAGCCCCAGAGCGTCGAACACCGCACGCCTCATGCCGGCCACCGACGGGCGCACCGGCACCGGCACCCACGTCACCTTCCAGCCCGGGGGCACTTCGCCAAGCGCCATCCGCACGGCCGCGGTCTTGCCCCGGCCCGGGTCGCCGAACACACACACCGCACCCTGAACCGCCATCGCCTGACCGACCGCCTCGGCCGCCGCCCGCACCGACGACGACCGCACCAGCTGCGCTCCCGCCGGTAACGCCACACCCGCCAGCGCGCCGCTCTCCCCCACCGGCAAGCTCCCGGTCGCCTCTGATACGCGACGCGGCAGCCGGCGCGCAGCCACTTTCGCCGCGCCGCCCCCCTGCGGCCCGGCCAGGGCGAGGTCAGCCAGTGCCTGCCGCCTTTGCTGCTCATCCCGCTCCCGCCGCACCACCGCACGATCCGGCAGGACCCTGCCGCCCTGAAGGTCCCGGCGCACCACCCGGTGCAACGACGCCAGCGAGGGCACCTCTCCCCCGGCCGCCTTCAGATGCCGGTGCAGCGCCGCCACATTCCCGCCCGCCTGCGCCAGCACCTCCCACATCTGGTCGGACAACTCCAGCCGGGCCCGCGACCTGCGCTCGACACGGCCCTCCGTCCGCGCCGCCTCCAGCCAGCGCCACACCGTGCGCACATTCACCCCGCCGACATGGGCGCCCGCACGCACATGCGCCGTCGTCAACGCCCCAGCCGCATCCAGCTCCAGCAGCCGCGCAACCAGCACCGGTCTGGACACCCTCAACCCCGCCACGACCTCACCCCACGCGCCCGGCTCCCCCACCCCGCCCCCCTCCGCGCGCAAAACCCACACCGACCACCGTGCCGCCGCGCAGCCTCAAAAGGATCAGAAGTGCCGTTCTCAAGACAGTGGAGCGGAGTGGGGTGTACCACCCCACGACAGCCACACCGCTACAGAAACCACTCCACGGCAATGACGCTGTCCGTCCTCAGCACCCCACCAGCGGAAGCACCTCGACCTGACATACCGTCACTGACATCTCCCACCGACACCAAACCGGCACATCGCAGCGCTCCGGAACGGCACGCGCCCTGAGGTCCAGGCGTGCATGTACCTCGAGCACCGGGCGCGACTGACCATCCTCAAGGCCGCTGTCGACTACGCACTCGCGCACCCCGATGGCCCGCCCGAGTTCCGTGTGTCTGAGGACGGGAAGTCCTTCTTCTTCCAGGGGCTGGCCTACCACGTCCTGCCGGAGACGTTCCACGACGGCATCGGGTGGCTGCGGAAGCAGTCGAACTTCCGGCGGTACGCGACCTTCTGGCAGCAGTTCCTCTGGGGATGGGGAGGGTTCTACCTCGAAGACAGGGCCGAGGAGGAGTTCGAGTGGATGGCGCAGGACTCCGGCATCCCTGCGGGTGAGATCCCCACAGCCCTCGAAGCCTTCGACCGCTTCTTCCCGATCGCCGGCGACTGGCTCACCACACCGGGCAGCACTGACATCCACATGCTGAAGATGGTGCCGTTCATCTTCCAGGGCATCGGCGCTCACCAGCGCCGCATCCAGTACAACCTGGTCGACAACCTGTCCGCGCTCCGGCCGAGCGCCCCGTACACGATCCCCGATCTCGCGAGGCGCATCAGCTGCGCGGTCGACTTCCTGCTATAGGGGGCATCTGCACCTGTCCCGTTCTCTGTTCCGCCATCAGGTCAAGGGCCAGCCCCGAGATCGCCCCTACGACAGCAGTGGCCCAAGGCGGCGAAGCCTGGGGCTGATGCAGTCGCACGCGCAGGGAGCCGCGCCTGGTCAGATGGGCCGCACGACGATGCCGTTGGCGCGCGGAATTACGGATAGCCCAGGAGGGGCCTTCGGCCCGGCCGACACGCTGCGGGCTGTCGCTCCTCTTGGGTGGCGCGCACGTCATTTCACAGGGCACAGCGTAATCGGCGTGGGTTGACCGGCGCCTGCTTGAACAACTCACGCACGTGCTCGAGCACAGCGGCTTCGGGGATGCGGAAGGACTTGCCGGAGGCGGTGCGTACAGCCGGCAGGTGCCCGCCGTGCACCAGCCGGTAGACGGTCTGCTTCGACACCCGCATAACAGAAGCGGTCTCCGCCACGGTGAGAAGGACGGGCGCGGCCTGTACTGCCAGGCGCGTGGTGACGACGGTGAGTGCGGTACGCAGTTGCTGCGACGTGGTTGAGTCGAGATCGTCCCAGGACAGGGAGCTGAGGGCTTCCAGGGCCTCTGGCAGAGCGTCGATCGCTTCAGGCCCTTCATGGACACGAAGGCGGTCCATGGCGTCGCGCAGCCTCTGCAGGCCTGCGTCGTCACTGGTCAGGGAGCCGAGCGCAGTGAGGATGCCGGTGACGGCCTGCTCCGTCACGGGCCCGGTTCCATGGACGACGGTATTGCGCAGATGGGTGATGGTGCGGATGGCCTTGGCGGTGCTCTGCGGGGTCCGCTCCCGGAGGCGCCGTGCTGCGTCAGTGCCTAGCGATGACGCGTTGAGCAGTGCATTGAACTCGTCGTCTCGGCTATTCATCGCGGTCCCCCCTCCTGTTCTGCTTCGCTTTGGTTCTCCAGCGGTACATCAGGCCCTCGACGGCTCGGACGGTCGTGGCGTCAACCGTCAGCAGGCGCTGGTCGACAAGGGGTGGGCCCCAGAAGGAGGAGCGAGCATTACCACCTACTTCATGGGGGCGTGTGCGTACGACTTCCCCAACGAATTCCGCCGGCACCGGGCCAGCGAGGCCCGGCAGTACCGCGCCCTGCGCCGGGAGAAGGAGCTCTACAGCCCGCCCGTCAGCACGGTGGATCTTCGAGCCGTACTTGCCCCGGTCCACAGGATTCGGGCCTGTCAGTTCCCCCTTTTCAGGGCCCGCATGTTCACCGAGTCGATCGCGCACCTGGACCAATCCAGCCCGCCCCGGGAACCGAGCTCGTCGAGGACCAGGCGGTGCAACTTCGCCCACACCCTGGCCTTCGACCACTCCGTGAACCGCCGGTGGGCAGTCGCGCCCGACGGCCCGAACGAAGCGGACGGCAGCTGCTGCCACGTGCAGCCCGACGTGGCCACGAACCCGAACCCCCGGCGTACTTCACGCTGGTCCGGTCCGTGCGGCCGCTGTCAGTGGCCTCTGCCAGGATTCCTCGATCAGCACCGCGATCGGGAGAGGCTATGGGCACTTGGGACGTCGGCCCCTTCGACAACGACACCGCAGCGGACTTCTGTTGCGACCTTGACGAGGTAGCCGCAGGTGAACGCGAGGGCATCGTTCGCGGCGCTCTCACCCGTGTGATCGACACCGTGGACTACCTCGAAGCGCCTGAATCAGAGGTAGCCGTGGCCGCGGCCGCCCTCGTCGCGGCGCAGTGTCTCGAGGGTGAGCCTGCTGATCCCGTTTATGGGCCGGACGTGGTCCTTCCTGATCTCACCGGCCTGCGCGATCTGGCACGTCACGCCCTCGACCGTGTCATGACCGAGCCGTTCGAGCTGATGGAACTGTGGGCCGAGTCGGGTGGCGCCCCCTGGCGCGCGAACGTCCGCCAGTTGCAGAACGTGCTCCTGCCACAGCCTCCTGGAGAGCAGCTCAGCCTGATCTGACCGACCACAACCGCTACTCAAGTCCTACCTGAAAGGCCACCATGAGCTGGGACGTGCTCCTCCTCCGCCTGCCTGACGACGTCACCTCGATGCACGAGCTCCCCGACGACTACTCGCCGGAACCGCTCGGCCGGCAACGCGACGTGCTCGCGGCTGCCACCGAGGCCGTTCCCGAAGTTGATCTCTCGGACCCCACGTGGGGCGACCTGTCCGGCCCTACTTGGTCCATCGCATTAACATCGGCTCAGAAGACCCAGTGGACTCGATCATGCTTCACATTCGGGGCTCCGGCGACGACGTGCTGGGACCCGTTTTCCGCCTTGCGGAGGCCCTGCGGTGCAAGGTGCTCGACCTGGCCGAAGGGGACCTGATCAATCCGGGGCAGACGTCGGGCTGGCACGCCTTCCAACAGTTCCGTGACCGTGTGATCAGATCCGCTCAGTGATACCGCCCCGCGCGACATCATGGACGCGATCTTGTACGTGGACCGCACCGGGGTCCAGTGGCGCTACCTGCCACACGACTTCCCGCACTGGAACACGGTCTACGCTACTTCGCCAAGTGGCAGCAGGACGGCGTGTTCGCCCGGCTCAACGGCCTGCTGCGGCAACTGCTACGGGAGAAGGAAGGACGCGACGCCGAGCCGTCGGCCTGTGTGATCGACGCCCAGAGCGTCAAGACCTCCACCAGCGTTCCCGCCACCGACCAGGGCATCGGCGCCGGGAAGAAGATCGTCGGCAGCAAACGGAACATCGTCACCGACACCCTCGGACTGCTGCTTGCCGTGCTGGTCACCGCGGCAAGCGTGCAGGACTCCGCCGCCGGCGCCCGGCTCCTGGACCAGGTCGCCGCCGACCATCCCGGCATCCGCAGGTGTGGGTCGACGGTGGCTACCCCCAGCACCTCGTCGAACATGCCGCCGCTCTCGGCATCGACATGGAATCACCGCTCGCAAGCCCGGGACCAGAGGTTTCACTCCCATCCCGAAGCGCTGGGCGATCGAACGGACCTACGGCTGGCTCATGCTCCACCGCCGCCTCGCCCGCGACTACGAAACCCTGCCCACCCGATCCGAAGCCATGATCCACCTCGCCATGACCGACCTCATGGCTCGCCGCCTCACCAGCGAGAGCACCATCTCCTGGCGCGACCCGACATCACAGACCAAATATCCGTTGCCGGGATAAAACATGGGGCGAAAACGACCTCTGAGCTCACCCCCGAAAAGGTGGAATGTAAATCGTTCGGTGTAACTCCCGATCATGGAGGATGCATCGATGACCAGTGAGAACGTGGCCGAACAGGACGCTGTCGAGTCGGCAGCGGCTGTGTCGGCGAAGGCCGTGGGCAACCAGCTGATCGACGAGCTGGTGAGCCGGGCCCAGGCCGAGGGCCTGCAGTTGACCGGCGAGGGCGGGCTGTTGCAGCAGCCGACCAAGCGGCTGCTGGAGTCCGCCCTGGACAGCGAGATCACCGACCACCTCGGCTATGACGAGCACGATCCGGCGGGGGTGGGCCTTGGGCTGCCTGGTCGTGTCGTCGGCCGTATGAGTGTCCCGTTGCAGGGTAGTACGGCTGTTGGTTCGTGGTTGCGCAAGCCGGAGCTTGCCCGGGTGAACGGCTGTTCCCGGGCGTGAATGAGGCATCAACAGGTATGGCCAGCGGCACCGTGAAGTGGTTCAACGCAGAGAAGGGCTTCGGCTTCACCCAGCAGGACGGCGGGGGCCCGGACGTCTTCGCGCAGAGCGAGGCAGTTGTCCGGTCCGGTAGCCGCCTCGCTCATGGGGCTTCTTGCGATCCAAGAGGGAGCGATTCACCGCTATGGCAAGACGAAAGGCGTCACGCAGAGATGAGAACTCATCGTGCCGTCCGACTTCTGAGCTTGATTGGGTGATGTCGGTTCGTTTGCCTGACAGCCGGCACTCGGTACCGGTAGCCCTGGGGGGCGTGAGGTATGCGCAAGGTGGAGGGCTGACCGACGCCGAGAGGGCTGGGCGGGAGCGGTTACGGCTCCAGGCCCTGGAGCGCTTCGAGGCGGGGCAGAAGAGCTCGGAGATCGCGACCGCGCTGCGCGTGAGCGAGCGGTCGGTCGAGCGGTGGCGCCGGGCATGGCGCGAGTGCGGCGAAGCCGGGTTGCTGTCGAAGGGGTCACCGGGAAGACCTCGGCTCAGTGAAGCCCAGATCGCTAGACTGGAGAGGGAGTTGGAGCGTGGTCCGCTGGCGCACCGGTGGGCGGACCAGCGGTGGACGCTGGCACGGATCAAGACTCTGATTGGCCGGCTGTTCCATGTCTCCTACACGGTCGAGGGCACCTGGCGGCTGCTGAAGCGGCACGGTTGGAGCTGGCAGCAGCCGGCCCGGCGGGCGATCGAGCGCGATGACGCGGCTGTGGAGGTGTGGAAGAAGGAGACCTGGCCGCGGGTAAGACCATCGCGGCGGAGCGCGGGGCTTGGCTGGTCTTTGAAGACGAGGCCGGGCAGTCGCTGACTCCGCCGCGAGCGAGGACTTGGGGGCGTCGGGGCTGCACGCCGGTCGTGAAGGTGCGCGGCCGGGGGTCCGGGCGGGTGTCGATGGTCGGGTTGACCTGCTACAAGCCGGGCCAGCGGTCGCGGCTGTTCTACGCGGTCCGGGAGTACACCGGGCGCAAAGACCAGCCGAAGGGCTTCGGCTGGCGCGACTTCCGGGACTTGATCATCCGGGCCCGCATCCAGCTCGGTGGGCCAATTGTGCTGGTCTGGGACAACGTCCGGCTGCACCTGACGAGACCCCTACGCGAGTTCATCGAAGCAAACTCCGAGTGGCTCACGGTGTTCCAGTTGCCGACCTATGCCCCTGATCTCAATCCCACCGAAGGGATCTGGTCACTGGTCAAGCGCGACATCGGCAACCTCGCCGCGGCCAACCTCGCGGAGATCACTCGGGCGGTGAAGCGCCGACTGAAGACGCTCCAGTACCAGCCGACGGTGGTTGACGGCTGTCTGGGCGCCACTGGGCTGAGCTTCCAGGACTGCCTTGCTCAGTCCGCGGCCTCGTCCTGCGACATCGCCGTCACGCGGAAGCCATGCAGCCCAACGCTCCAGATGTCCACCACCGGCTCGGGGGCGTCCTCCTCGTCCGAGAAGCCTTCGACGTAGAAGCCGAAGAACTCCAGCAGCGATCGCTCGCCCAGCTCCAGCGGATGGAACGGCAGCGGGTATGGCTCCTCGTCCTCGAAGGGCGGAAAGGGCTCCACCGGGTGCCGGCCCTCCCAGTACGGAAGCTCGAACGGGAGCCGTTCGCCGATGTCCTCGATGACGCCGCTGTCCGGGGACAGGCTCAGTGAGCGTACGAGTTTGCCGTCGTCCCAGACTGCGAAGGCCAGCCAGTCGACGACACTGTGCATAGTGTGCAGATAGAGGCGACGGCCCCGGCTGGCCGCGACCAGGTGCTGCGGAAGTTCCGAGGGCCGGTCGAGCATGACCTCCTGGTCGCAGACCAGGTCAAGGCCCGACGCCGACAGCGCGCAGACGGTCCCCTCGGGCGGGTAGAGCGCGTCCGCCAGTTCCCAAGCCTCTTCGTCGTCCGCGTCTACGCGGTAACCGGGGCGAACCCGAGCAACCAGTGCCATAGCCCCGTCGATCTCACTCGTTGATACGTCTTGGAGCAGTTTGGCAATCGCATCGTCTGCATAGGCCAGCACTGCGGTCTTCGCTCCCATGCTCCTCGTCCTCGGTCTGTGTGAAGTCCTGCCGGGAGGCTACCGATCACCTCCGACAGACGACGAGCAGTCCACCCGATGCCCCGGCCGACATCACGAGTTCAAGTTCAATTGCCAGAAAAATCCCCTCCGTCAGAGGTTGTGGATCACCACGACTCATCACCTGTCAGAACGATGATTACCTCATCAGGCTCATCGGTTCCGTCTCCGTAGACATCGACCCGATTATCTACATTCGGAACGGGAATCAGCAGTCTCACCGATTCATTCGGATCCGAAATTTCGAGGGATGCCTTGGGGAGAGTCAGATTCCCTGAGTACACAAGGACCTTTCCGCTCGGCTGGTAAGGACCCTGCACACATTGGACTGACACCGGACCACTGGCGGCTTGCTGCACCGCGATGAACAAGGAGTCCGGACCACCGTGCACTACATCAGCAGCCGCGTCCCAGCCCGCATGGTTGTCGACACTCCCAGGCGCGGCAGCAACAACCAGACCGTGGGCGAACCTTGTCGTGCACGAGGCGAGGAGCATCATTAAATCCACCTACATTCATGGTTTCTGCATCGGGAAGTCATAGTACTCCTTCAGCAGCGTGCGCACGATCCCGCCCTGCTGTTTGGAACATGCCTTGCAGTGCGGATACAGAGTCCACGGACCGTTGGGCGCGAGTTTATTCGGCGGATTGTGGTCACCAGTCCAGTGACCGTCTTTGTACCCCGATTTGGCCGCCCCGCATGAAGCGCAGCCATTTCGGTCACCGAACTCGTTCATCATCCGCTGCTCGTGGGCCAGGACAGTGTCACCGCGTTCAGCGGTTACTCCTTCTGCTTTCTGACCCTTTATTGCCGGCCCAAGAGTCACATTGCAGAGCGAATCTTCGTTGACGTTGTGCACGAGTACTGGCGTCTCACCTGCCAGCACGTAGTACGTGTGGAGGTTCCCGACGGTGAGGTCGTAAGTCGTCTTTTGCTGGTGGAAGTTTCGGACGGCTGCGACGGTGACCGTGGTGCCGTTGGGCTGGCGGAGTTTGGTGCCGGGGGTGAGGTTGTGGGCGTCGGTCCAGCGGTGGTGAGTGGTGTCCCAGAAGGGGTGGTTCCAGGTGGTGGTGAGGGTCTGGGGCTTGCTGGTGTGCGGTGGGCCACGGACGGGGGTGGTGTCCAGGGTGATGGTGGTGAAGTCCCGGTCCGTGCGGGTGATGATGAGCTTTTGGACCTTTTCCGGTGCGGTGAGGCCGGTCTGCGGGTCCGTGGCAAGGACGGTGTCGCCGGTCTTGACCTGGCTGATCGGTTTGGATGAGCCGTCGGCCAGGCGGACTGGCGTGCTGGGGACGAAGCTGTGTGTGCAGCTGGCTGCTTCCGTGCCGGCGGTTTCGGCTTCTCGCGCTTCGGCAAGGGCGCGTTCGGCTTCTAGCGCGCCGTTGGCGAGTTTCGAGGCTTCTTCGGCGTCTTTGACGGCGGTGTAGGCGCGGTCGAGGGCGCGCCAGACTTTGAGGGCTTCGATGCCGACTTTGATGGCTTTGAAGACTTTGCCCCAGGGGACGGCGTTGAGGGCGGTGCTGACGCAGCCCATGACGTCGCCCTTGGTGAAGCAGTTGTAGGCGTCGGTGAGGCCGATGACGTCGGCGACGAGGTTGAGCAGGTGGTGTTTGAGGCCGGAGGCCTGCTTCTTCGCGGCGGCGGCGGATGCGTCCGCGGTGGCCTTGGAGCGTGCCAGGGCTCGGGATTCTGCCTGGGGGTCGTAGGTTTTCTTGCTGATGTTGCCGCCGCCTACCCCTCCGCTGCCACTGCCGCCTGTGCCTTCGCCGAGGCGGTGGCCGTCTGTGCACAGCCCCTTGTGGCAGTAGGCGTGGTTGGAGCCGCCGGGGTCAACGGGGCCGGTGGTGACGTAGCGCTTGGGGTTGTTGGGGCTGCCGCCGGTGCCGCCGATGGGGTATCCGACACCGCACTGGTCGGCCATGCAGAGGCCGGAGGGGTCGGAGCTGGTGACCGGGGTGTCGTCGGAGTAGTCGTAGGCGTTCCAGGACTGTGGGTCGCCGGGGTCCAGCAGGGGGTCGGGGGCGAGGAAGCGGCCGATGGTGGGGTCGTATTCGCGGGCGCCGAGGTTGGTCAGGCCTGTGTTGTCGTCTTGGGTGCCGCCGACGTAGCCGCGCTGTCCTGCGGTCCAGGTTCCTGTCTGGTCGCGTGCCTCGCCGAAGGGTTTGTACTGGCGGCGGGTGACGGCCTGGGTCTGGGCGTCGATGGCCAGGGTTCCGGTGCCTTGGCGGTCGGGGATCAGGTAGGTGAAGTGGCCGTCGGAGGAGTGGGTGGCCACTGTTTGACCGGCGATGGAGATGTAGCGCAGGCCGTCGGCGCTGGTGGCGCCCGTCTTGAGGGTGATTTCCTCGTCACCGGTGTAGAGGGTGGTGGTGTCGGGGCTGCGGCGGATCAGGAGGTTGCCGTCGGCGTCGTATACGTACTTGGTGTCGCCGGTGGTACCCGTGGACGACAGATCGGTGAGCTTGCCTTCGTCGTCGTAGGTGAAGGTGTCGGTGCCGGCGCGGGTGGTGCGGGTGAGGACGTTGCCGTCCTCGTCGTAGGTGTAGGTGTTGGTGGTGTCGGCGGTCGGGTCTGCCGGGTTCGCTTTGTCCACCTGGGAGACGGCGTGGGCCGGGCCCTTGCCGGTGGTGAAGGGGGTGTAGGTGGCGGTGGTGTCGTGGGACGTGTCGCCGGAGGGGTCGTGGTCGACCTGGGTCTGGCGGGCTCCGGTTCCGTCGTAGGTCCAGCTCTGCCAGTACGGGGAGGGGCCGCCCACGGTTGCGGAGGCGCCTGGCTCGGGGGTCGTCTGGCAGTTGTCGGTGGCCGTCCAGGCAGCCTTCAGACGCTGTGCCCAGTCGTAGCCGAAGCACTGGGTGTCTGTCTGACCGGTCTCGAGCTTGTCGGTGATCTTTGTGACGTTGCCGGAGGGCTTGTAGTCGTAATTCGTTTGGTCGGCCATCGCGTGGCCGGATTGGGTGGCGGTGGTGGATTGCTTGAGCAGGTGGGTCTGGTCGTCGTAGATGAGGGTCTGCTGGGCGAAGTTTCCTGAGGTGCCGTAGGTGAACTGCTGGGGTTCGTCGTATTCGGTGTAGGTCAGTCCGCTGACGTATGACCAGCCGTTGGTGTCGCCGCCGACGCCTATGGGGCGGTCGTAGGCGTCGTAGGTGTAGGAGACGGTCTCCTCTGGCAGCGTGACGGTGGTGGGGTCCTGGTCGGTGTAGCTGCTGAGGGTGCCGGTGAGCCGGTAATGGTTCTGGTGGATGTAATTGCCGGCCAGTGCGTTCTCGGAGGAGGGGATGACGAGTTCGGTGGCCTGTGCCCAGCCGTGGCTGTCGTAGCCGAGGACCTTGCTTGTGTAGGCGTCGCCGCTGGCGCCGCCGACGTAGCGGGTGGAGGAGGTGGGCTTGCCCTTCTTCAGGGTGTCGTAGGCCCACGCGGCTATCTGGTTGCTCGGTGCGGGGTCGGCTCCGCCGGTGGTGTCATACTCGGCGGTTTTGCGGCCGATTTCGTCGTACTTGTAGGTGATGGTCTTGCCGCGGTTGTCGGTGCTGGTCAGCAGTTGGCCGGCGTTGTCGTAGGTGGAGTTGGAGGCGCCGGTGTCGGGGTCGGTCTGCGAGGTGCGGCGTCCGAGGAGATCGTAGCTGCTGGACCAGACGTGGCCGTGGCCGTCGTCCTGACCGGTCTGATGGCCTGCCGTGTCGTAGGTGTAGGTGACGGAGTCCGCCGCGCCGGTGGGGGTGGTGCCGTGGTAGCGGAGCAGTTTGACTGTCTGGCCGCGGGCGTCGGTGTAGGTGGTGGTGGGTGTGGTGCCGTCGGGTGGGGTGACGTCCACTCGGTCGGAGCCGGGGTAGGCGGTGGTGGTACGCCAGGTCTCCGAGGCGAAGTGGTAGGCGATCGAGGCGGTTGCACGTCCGGCGCCGTCGTAGACGGTGGCGGTCTGGGAGGGTGTCTCGTTGTCGGCCGCGTCTACGAGCGTGCCCGAGGGGGCTCCACTGTTGTAGTAGGCGTCCGAGGCGCTTACAGCCCAGCCGTGACTGTCGTAGACGGTGTCGGTGATGACGCGGCCGCCGTCCTTCGTCGAGGTCTGGGTTTCCCTCGGGCGCAGCATCGCGTCGTACAGCGAGATGGAGGTGCTGTAGGTGTTGTTGTCGAGCAGCGTCTGGGTGGTGACCGTCGACGGTGTCTTCCGGCTGAGGTTGTAGGTGTACTTGGTGTTGGGGTTGTCGTTGGTGGAGAAGCCGGGGTTCCAGACGGCGGTGAGACGGCCCAGCGGGTCGTAGGTGCTGGTGGTGGAGTATCCGGCCGCGTCGGTGGTCGTCAGGTCCAGGGCCCGTGCCGGGTCGAGGGTGGTCGTCGTGGTGAAGGCGGTGCTCTGGCCGGTGACCTTGGGCTGGGTGACCTTGATGGTGGTCGGGGCGGCGCCGGCGGCGGGGGTGTAGACGGTGGTGGTGGTGCGGTTGTCGGCGTCGGTCTCGGTGAGTTCGCGGCCGTAGGAGTCGTAGGTGTTCTTCAGCGCGGTGATGTAGTGCGCGGTGCCGTCGCTTGCGACCGAGTCGGCCTTCTGCACCATCGTCACGTCACCCTTGGTGGGCGGCGTGGTGTTGTCGGTGGCGTTGTCGAAGAAGGACAGGTCGTCGCTGATCAGGTCGTCCGGGTACTTCGGGGTGGCCGTGCAGGAGACGGCGACTTCCTGGACTCGGCGCGGCGCGGGGAGTGTGTTGCCCGAGGCGTCTTTGGCGTACCAGGTGCGGGTGCACTTGTCGTCGTCGGTGGTGGAGGTGTCGCCGCGGTCGTCGACGGATTTGGGCAGGCCGGTTGTGTCGTCGATGGTGTAGTCGGTTTCGGTGGTGCGCTGGGTGCCGTCTGCCTTGGTGGTGATGGCGCGGCTGCGCTGGATGTTGATGCGGTGGGCGACCAGGTCGTCGAGGCCCGCCTTGGTGCGGGACTGGGTTGCGGTGGCCGGTGAGCTCCAGGGGTCGCTGATCTCGTCGGAGAGGAGTGCTCCGCCGTCCCCGTTGAAGCCTTCGGTCTCGAATGGTTGGCCGGCCAGCCAGTCGGAGTCCTTCTGGGGGTCGTCGCCAGCGTGGTCGTTGAGGGTGATGCTGCGGGTGCCGGAGGAGGTCTTGTCACCGTCCATGCCGCGGAAGTACGTCTGCTTCGACAGTGTGATCTTCTCCGGCGAGGTGCCGGTTCGGGTCTCGACGGTGCCGTAGCCGCGCCACTGGTCCCAGGTGCGGTACTTCGGCTGGGTGAGCGGGTCGTCATTGAAGTGCCAGGCCGGGTCGCCGATGTAGGCGTAAGAGGTCTGGACGGGCAGGCCGCCGGCGGTCGGGTCCTCGGTGGTGACGGATTTGACGACGTATTTGTTGAACCAGTCCAGTTGGGGAGATGTCTGGCCTGGTGGAGTCCAGTACGACGGTTGGCAGCGGTAGGTGTTGTTGTCCTCGCTGGATGGCAGCACGACGGTGCCCTGCCGGTGGCACTGGGGGCTGTCGTAGTTGGCCGTGATCACTTCACCGGACTCGGTGGTGATGGTGGTCAGCCGGTAGCGGGTGATCGGCTGGTAGCCGTCGAGGCCGTCGACCCGGTTTGCGAGGGCCTGGCCGGCGAAGGTGACGGGGGGCAGGTCCAGGCTGCCGCCGTCCTCTCCGGTACGGAGGATGGACGACAGCCACAGCGAGGGGGTGGTGGTGTCCCCGGTGGAGGGGAAGGTGTGGGCCAGAGTCCAGGTATCGACATGCTGGTAGCCGGTGCCGACCAGGACCTGGGTGCGGATTCCGGTCAGGCGCTTGGTGGTGAAGAAGGCCGGGCCGTGGTTGTTGCAGGTGCCCGTTGAAGCACAGGTCTGGTCGACGGGGACATCGGGCCAGTGGGAGGCATTGGCCGTTGTCATCTTCGTCGAGGCGCAGTCGAAGCCCGTATCGGGCAGGCAGCGTTCGCTGGTGTCGAAGAAGACCTTTGCGGCGGCGGGGGCAGTGGTGTCGTAGACCTTCCCAGCCAGCTGCCCGTACTGGATCTGGGTGAGGTAGCCGCCTCTGGTGTACGGGGTGGCGGTGGTGGAGCTGTCGCGGCCGTAGTAGCCGGTCTCGGGGGTGTACCAGTAGCTCATGGCGTTGCCGTGGGAGTCGACGACGTAGTCGAGGTTCCATCGGTAGCCCTGCTGGCACCAGGAGTCGGCGAAGGTGGAGGCGTGGCACGGCTCGCCCGTGTCGTTGCCGTAGACGGGCGTGGTGAACACCGAGTTGGTGGTGGTGTTGCCCGATGCCCATCCGGGCAGGCGGTTCAGGCCGAAGTAGTAGTGGGTGCCGTCGGCGGTGGTGACGACGAAGTACTCGTGGTCGTTGTCGTCGTTGACCGTGTCGGTCTTGATTTCGATCTTTTCGCCGTTGTCGTCCTGCGCGTGCCAGGTTCCGGTCTTGTCGTCGTGGACGAGGGTGTTGGAGGAGCCGTTGAGCGACAGGGTCAGCGTCTGGGCAGCGTCCGACCAGCATTCGTCGGAGGTCTTCGGGGTGCCGTTGGCCGTGTCGTCGGAACAGGCGGGGTAGCTGCGCTCGACGAAGCCCGGGGAGTAGTCCCAGCCGTCGCCGATCCAGGAGGATTGTGCGTTGGTGGAGGAGGTGCGCCCGTCCACGCTCTGCGAGTTGTAGTCCAGGGCGACGGTGGGGGTAAGGCTGCCGGGTACGTCGGGGACCGTGATCGGGTAGGAGTATGTGAACGCGCCGCTGGAGCCGCCGGCGGACCATTGAGCGGACGCGGCCAGCGAGGTTGCCGCGTAGGTGCCGCCTCCGCCGGCCGTGCCGGCCACCGCTGCGAGAACCGTGGGCTGGCCGGTCAGGGCCTGGTGGTCAGTGGTGCTGGCCGGCAGCGGGAGGTCTGCGGAGACGGTCTGGGTTTTCGCGTTGTTGGTGGAGCTCAGCGGGGTCTGCGTGCGGCAGGCAGCCTTGCCGGGGGTGGTCAGTGCGCAGGCCGGCAGCCGCACCAGGTGCAGACGGCCGGCCCAGTCGCCGCCGAAGGCGTCCTTGAACGCCGAGTAGTCCAGGCTGAGGCGGGCACGGTCACCGGGGTTTTGAGTGTCCGGTTGGACGGTGAACACAACGCCGTTCAGTCCGAGTTGCTGGGCGGCTTTCTGGCCCGGCATGCGCATGTGCAGTTTCGTGCCCGCGGGTGCGCGGTGCCCGCTCTTGGCGGCTGACAGGGAGAGGGGCAGGCGGCCAGCGTGTTGCGCGGCAGCGCCGCGGGCGGGGACGGTCACATCGACGGCACCTGCCGAAGGCCAGGTTGTGTGCGCCTTGCCGGGGCTCCAGCGGGCCATGCGCGGCACTGACGCGGGCTTGCCCTTGACTGGCTGGACTGGGACCGAGTGCTCCTTCTTCACTTTCACGAGGTAATCGGGGCGGTGTCCGCTGGCAAGGGCGGCCTGGGGCGCCAGGAGGCCCGCCATAACTGCGAGTGCGGTGATGGCGGCGATCCACAGGCCGGCAAGTCCGCGGGTCCTCAGGAATCTTCCATAAATCCGCCACAGCGAATTCTGACGCACTCCGCCCCCCCAATTCGGCTTGACTACCGAGGGGATATTTGACCAGCACGATGCCGGTATTCACAGACCCTTCACGGTATGGATCACGTATAGAGATCACCATGTACAAGCCTTAGAACGTTCAAAAAAAGCCATATTCGGCTTGAACTGATCCATGAAACTCTCCAATACTCAAAGAAAAAACCTCAAGGAGGTTGATCATGCACAAACCGCACATGCCGCGCATTCGAGATGCAGGACGACGCAGATCGATTTTTGGTCACTGGTTGTCCATGTGACGCAATCACGGGTAGCCTCCTCGCGCCTATCGGCGCTTTTCTCATCGGATGCAACCTGGGGGGAAGATGTCCGGCCTTTTCCGTTCGCGTCGCGTGAAGAGATCATTCAGAACGAAACCTAGAGTTCCCGGCAGGCTCCTGGTCACAGCCACTGTCACCGCCCTGTCACTGCCTTTGGCCGCCGCCGTCCCGGCTGCGGCAGACAGCGGTGGCGGATCACCTGTGTCCGCACCGGCGCCGGCCCTGTCCGAGTCCCATCCGGACGGCCCCCTGGGCACCACGCGTGCCCCGGACGATTCAGGACTGACCAAGGATCAGCAGGCCGCGCTGGCAGCGGCCCAGAGCGAAGCGGCCGACACCCGCAACCCGGTGCAAATATCGGCCCTGACCACACAGACCGCCACAGTCCAGGCCAACCCCTCAGGGACGATCACCTGGACTACGAGCCTGCTGCCCGAACGTGTCCGCCAGGACGGCTCATGGGTACCCGTGGACGCCACCTTGCAGCAGAGCGACGACGGCAGCTACACCCCCCGGGCGTCGGCCGAGCCGCTGACGTTCTCCGGCGGCGGCAGCACACCCCTGGTGACCATGACAAGCGGAAAGGCCCAACTGGACTTCTCCTGGCCCCAGCCGCTGCCCACACCGACCGTGTCCGGGGCCACGATCACCTACCCAGACGTACTCAAAGACGTCGATCTGAAGCTGACAGCCAACACCCTCGGCGGCTTCTCCGAACTCATCGTCGTCAAGACCGCCGAAGCGGCCCAGAACCCCGCCCTGGCCACTCTGAAACTGACCACACGCGCCACCGGCGTGACGGTTTCCGACGACGGCCACGACAACCTGCAGGCCGCAACGCCCGCAGGACAGGTGATGTTCAGCGCTCCCCAGCCGCTGATGTGGGACTCCTCCAGCAGTGGCGCCCCCCAGTCGCTAGCCGCATCCGGCGGCACAACAACGCCCGCGGACCCGGCAGAAGCGGACGACGACTCGTCCGGCCCTGGCATCGGCGCCCAGGTGGCCCGTGTCACCGACGACGTCACAGGCACCACTCTCTCCTTGACGCCGGACCAGAAGCTGCTCACCGCTTCCACCACCCGGTACCCGGTCTACATCGACCCCACCTGGAACCCGCACTACGCATCCGGCAGCAAACAGCACTACGTGGAAACCCAGCAGGGCTGCCCAACAGCAAAGAACTACGACTCCACCCAGTACGGCGACCCCGGTGCCGGCTACAACAGCTGGTCCGGCTGCATAGGAGCCGAACGCTCCTACTTCCAGCTCGGCATCCCCTCCGCCGTCTGGGGCACCCACATCGTGTCCGCCACGGTCGACGCCAAAGAGAACTACTCCGCCAGCTGCAGCCTCTCCTCCGACGTCAAGCTGTACCTCACCGGCGCCATCAGCTCAGGCACCACCTGGAACAACAAGCCCGCCCTGTCGACCTACCTGGCGACCAAGAGCTTCGGCCCCGCCTGCACCAGCGAACCCTCCGGCGGATTCTCCGTCACCTCGACCATCGCCAAGAAAGCCGCCGCAAAAGACTCTAGCTGGACCTTCGCCCTCGTGAACAGCCAAGGAAGCAGCAGCGACGGCAACTACTTCAAGCGGTTCGCCAACAACCCGTCAATGTCGATCGAGTACAACCACGTCCCAGCCAAGCCCAGCAGCCTGGCCGCCAAGTTCGGCACGCACTCGGTCGGCTGCGGCACCGCCACCCCCTACCCGGTCATCGGGAAGACACTGGTCACCACGCCACCCACACTCAACGCCGTAGTCAGTGACGGCGACAAGGACGCACTGGCCGCGACCTACAAGTACTGGGTCAACGGCGGCACCGCCACCACAAGCACCAGCGCCACCGTCACCAGCGGACAGAATGCTCCCAAGCAGTTGTCCTCCTCGTTCATGAGCAGCCTGAAGAGCGGCGACACCGTGGGCTGGAACGTCACATCAAGCGACGGCAAGGACACCAGCGCCGCGTCCTCCACCTGCCACTTCACCGTCGACCTCACCGCGCCCGCCGAACCAACCGTCACGGACGCGGACGGCACCTACCCCGAGGACTCCCCCGGCATCACTCCTGCAGGCACCCTCGGCCACTTCACGCTCAGCACCAACAGCGCCACCAAGTTCCTCTACCGCCTCGACGTCAGCCCGCCCACCTCCAACACTCCCAGCGCCGAGGTCATCCCCGCCTCCAGTAACAAAGCAACGATCGCTGTCACCCCCACCGCCCCGGGGACCCACACCCTCTACGTCTACGCAGTCGACTCGGCCGGCAACGTCTCCACCCAGCAGCAGTACCAGTTCACCGCCCTCGGCCACACCGGCAAGACCTACGCCAGCCTGAAGGACGCATTCAACAACACTGCCGTTACCGACAACGCCAGCCAGGCCGCCGCCGACGCCGATGGTGTCGGCGCGACCATGTCACTGCAGGACCTCAAGGCCGCCGGCTGGCAACCCGGCGGCAAGATCACCGTAGACGGCGCCACCTTCACCCTGCCGAACTTCGCCTCCGCCTCCGGCGACAACGTCATGGCCGCCAACCAGACCATCCAGATGAGCGGCAGCGGACGCGCCCTGGTCTTCCTCGGCTTCTCCACCTACGGCTTCATCAGCTCACAACACGCCGAGGACGACTACTCCAGCCCCGCCATCCCCGACGGCACCTCGGTCAGCGGCACCGAATGCACCCTCGGCAACGGGCAGTACGAAGACTGCCGGGCCGGCGGCCCCTACGGCTCCCTCACCTACGCCGACGGCAGCACCTCCGCCTACCACCTGACCGTCCCCGACTGGGTCTACGGCTCCAACGACCTGGCCGTCGTCACCCTCCCCCACCGAAACCACACCAACGGCACCCAGGAAACCCGCTCCACGAACATCTACGCCTTCGCCATCCCGCTCAAGACCGGCGCAACACTCAGCTCAGTCACCCTGCCCGACCTGAGCGACGCCGCCCGGCAATACGTCCCCGGCCTGCACCTGTTCGGCATGGCCCTCCGTGACACCACCACCGCGCCCGGCAACACGAAATGGACCGGCGCCTGGAACTCCCCCAACGAAGGCGCATTCAACTACGAGGGCACCGACTACAAGAACCAGACCTTCCGGATCGCCGCCAACCCGAGCGTTGCCGGCTCCAGCGCCCGTATCCGACTGTCCAACGCCCTCGGCCGCACCCCGCTGACCATCGACCACACCACCATCGCCACCCAATCCTCCGAAGCCGCCCCCACTACAACGCCCAGCGACCTCACTTTCAACGGCGGCAGCAAGACGGTCACCATCCCAGTCGGCGGCGAGGTCTACAGCGACCCGACCGCCTACACCGCCACACCCGGCAAAAACATCATGATCAGTCTTTACCTGGCCAATGACGTGCCCTATCTGGTCCAGCACAGCTGGGCCGGCGCAGCCACGCAGTACGTCAGCGCCGTCGGCTCCGGCGACCACACCACCGACACCACCACCACCGCCTTCACCGGCACCGGCACCTTCTGGGGCTGGTTCACCAACATCGTCACCGGCATCGACGTAACCACCACCGGCAACCAGCCAACCGTCGCCGTCCTCGGCGACCACCTCACCGACCCCTTCGCCGACGAAACCAAAGCAGCCCTCACCACGCCCCGTCTCTCCGACGACCTCGCCACCGCACTGCGGACCAACGACCAGCAGGTACCGGACTACGGCGTCGTCGCATCCGGCATCGAGAACAACCGCCTCACCGCCGCACAAGCGCAAGGCGGACCAGCCCTCCTCACCCGGCTGGACCGAGACGTCCTCGCAGAACCGGGCATCACCACCGCCATCGTCGACGAGGGTCTCAAAGACATCACCGCCGGCACCGACGACACCGACCTCGAACAGACCTACGGCCAGCTTCTGGCACAACTACGCGGCTGGGGCATCAAGATCGTCTTCACCACCCTCACCCCCTGCCAGGGCTACACCTCCTGCACCACCGGTGCCGACGCCAACCGGACCGACACCAACACCTGGATCACCGACCAGGTCGACTTCACCACACCCACCGTCACCTGCCTGGACGCCGAGGCAGCCGTCGCCGTCCCCGACACCACAAGCCAGGCAGACCCCACACCCCTGATCCTCAACGCCGACACTGCCCCCAACGACTTCGACGCCGGCGATCACATCAACCTCACGACCGACGGCTACAAAGCCATTACCGACACCATCGACCTGACCACACTCGGGCCAGACAACTAAGCCGCATCACGACAAATAGCGCTCCCGTGCCTATGCGACGCGGGAGCGCTCGGCGTCCGCAATTACCACTGCACAGATCACGGGGTCATGCCCGGAGCGGCCGGGCTGACCGCCATTGTCCTCGTTCCGGCTTCCGTGCAGCCTGGTGCGTCTTCGTCGGCCGGAACTGCTCCTCGACAGCAGCGGGCCTCAACCGGGCGCACTCGATCACCACGGGACGGGGCTGGTCCAGGCGCAGCAACCGAGGAAACTCCGTAGGCAAGCAGTGTTCATTGTGAACACCTGATGTCTATTGTGGACGCTCCGTCATAACCCAAGGGAGGACGAAGAATGTCTGCCAGACACCGCGCCCGCAGACGTCCGCATGGCGCCCGCGCGTTGGCCGTGGCCGGGATGCTGGCTGTGATCGGCGGCGGCACCGTCTGGCACCTGTCCGCCCGTTCGTCCGACGCCAAGCCGTCTCTGACAGGCCTGCCCAAGGTAGTGCTGGACGCGCACCGGGGAGGCACCGGGGACGTGCGAGAGGCGTCCATATCCGGCAGCCTCACCCTGGTCAAGACCGGCAAGATCGACGTCCTCGACGTGGACACCCAGGAGTTGGCCGACGGGACCCCAGTCATCATGCACGACCGGACCGTCGAGCGGACCACGAACGGCACCGGTCTCGTCTCCTCCTACACCCTCGCCCGGTGGAAGAGGCTGCGCATCGACGTCGGCACCGGCCCGAAGAACGAGCATCCGCCCACCGCCGAGGAGTACTTGGACGCGCTCGGCGGGAAGGCCGTCCTCACGGTCGAAGCGAAGAACGCGGACTCGGTACCCCGCCTCGCCAAGATGATCAAAGACCGGCACCTGCAGAAATCCGTGCTGATCAACACCAACCAGCCCGCCGTCGCGAAGAAGATCCACCGGCTCGGCATCCTCACCCATCTATGGCGCAACCACGTCCAGTTCGCCCACGAAGACCCGAAAAAGTTCGCCCCGTACGTCGATGTCCTCGACCTCGCCTACGACGCCGGAGACGACCGGATCCAAGCAGCCACACAGGCCGGCATCCCACGGGTATGGACCCACACCGTGAACACCGCCCAACTCCGCGACCACATGCTGACACTCGGCGCCGGCGGAATCATCACCGACTACCCACTGACCCTGGACTCACACTGACAACGCCTAACTGATCGTTTCAGAATGACCCGGGCCGATAGCAGCAAGCCTGTTGGCACTTGTACAGCTGAGTTGGCACCTTGGCCCATGGCCTTGTGCGTGCGGCTTGGTCCGGACCGGTCGGAACGTAGGAGTGGATGGATGGGCGTGGATGCGGAGCGGGAGTGCTGGGAGCTGCGGTCGGGAGCCGGTGTGGGTCCGTTGCAGTTCGGGATGTCTCCAGCCGAGGTCGCCCAGGCGCTTTTGGTCCCTGGACCGCAGGAATGGGCTGGCGGTCCGTATGCGCAGGAGGACTTCCCGGGTGGGGTGAAAGCGTTCTACGACGCGGGCAAGCTCGCCTGTGTTGCGCTGGATGCGGTCACCGGTCCGCAGGTCTTCCTGTCTGGCTTCCCGCTGGCGGGAAGCGATCCGGAGCAGGGCCAGCAGTTCCTGCTGGATCACGCTGCGGAGCATGGGAACTGTCTGCTCTACACGCCTGATGACTCGCTTTCCCTAACTGATATCGGGGTTCTTCTGCGCGCGCAGCAGGTCGGGGCAGCGCGCCTGACCCGTCCGCTGTTCGTAAAGGAAGAGTGGTTGGAGTCGGAGTACTTCCGAGACCACCTTCCGCTGGAGGGCGCCTCAGGCTGAGCGCTCGATCTGGCGAACTGACGCCAGACTCTGCATGCAAGTCGCGATGAGATGCCGCGGGTCTTGTGCTCGACGATCTCGGTCGGCAAGGTGTCCGGGTGCGTGCTGATCTTGTTCCGGACGACCTGTGGGATCGGGTGGCCCCGTTGCTGCCACCCCCTCCCGAACGACGCCACCGGCATCCCGGGCGGTTGCGTGTTCCTGGCCGAACAGCACTCGTCGGCGTCCTGTTCGTGCTGCGGACCGGTGTGGCCTGGCGGGATGTCCCGGCGGAGACTGTGGGCTGTTCCGGCGTGACGGCCTGGCGCCGGCTGCGGGACTGGACCGAAGCCGGCGTCTGGCCACGCCTGCATGCCGCCCTGCTGACCGAACTGCGATGCGCCGACCTGCCAGGCCTGGACGACTGCTCCGTGGATGGATCACACGTCCGGGCCCTCAAAGGGGGGACCGCGTCGGCCCCTCACCCGTCGACCGCGCCCGCCCCGGCTCCAAGCATCACCTGATCGTCGACCGCCACGGAACCCCACTCGCCGTGACGCTCACTGGCGGCAACCGACACGACGTCACCCAGCTCCTGCCCCTGCTCGACGCGGTCCCGCCGATTCGGGGAGTTCGGGGACGCCCTCGCCGTAAACCCCGGTGCCTGTACGCCGACCGGGGCTACGACTTCGACAAGTACCGCCGCCTGCTGTGGAAACGTGGCATCAAACCCATGATCGCCCGACGGGGCATCGCCCACGGCTCCGGACTTGGCAAGGTCCGCTGGGTGGTCGAGCGCGCGTTCGCCTGGCTGCACCAGTTCAAACGGCTCCGCACCCGCTACGAACGCCGCGCCGACCTCCCCCAGGGGTTACTCGACCTGGCCTGCAGCCTCATATGCCTCCGCCGCCTTCGGACCTCATTCTGAAACGATCAGTAAGACCGCGTCCTACGTGGTGAGGCGGACCAGTCGCTTGTAGCAGCACAGGGCTGTGGCGAGTCCGAGAAACGCCAGGTAATTGCGGGGGTTGCGCTCGTAGCGGGGGCTGAGCCGGCGGTAGCCGGACAGCCACGACATGGTCCGTTCGATGACCCATCGGCGCCGCCCCAACCGTTCGCTGGACTCGATGCCTTTGCGTGCGATGCGTACCCCGATGCGTTTCCATCCCAGCCATCTGCGCAGGTCGGCACGGTCGTAGGCTTTGTCCGCGTGGAGACGCTGCGGCTTGAAGTAGCGGCCGTTGTGAGGGTCGTGTCTCGTTTGGTGACCCCCGACCATCGGCTTCAGTCCTTCGCTGTCGTGGGTGTTGCCGGCGGAGACGCCGACGAGGAGGGGCAGGCCGTTCGCGTCCGACAGAATGTGCATCTTGGAACCCGGCTTGCCCCGGTCCACGGGACTCGGGCCTGTGAGTTCGCCCCCCTTTTAGCCCTGACGTGGGCGGTGTCCAGGACGACGCGTGTGACGTCGATGAGGTTGGCGTCGTCAAGCCGGTGCAGCACGGCTTCGTGCAACCGCCCCCAGACGCCGGCTCTCGACCAGATCAGAAACCAGCGGTGGGCGGTCGACTTCGAGATGCCGAAACAAGGCGGCAGTTGGCGCCAGGCACAGCCGCTGACCAGCACGTAGATGATGGCAGCGAACAGCATCTCATCAGGAGTGTCCTGCGTTCCGCCGCCCTGCGGCCGCACCTTCGACGGCGGGATCAGCGGCTTCGCGATCTCCCACAGCCCGTCCGGAACAATCCAACTCCACGTACCCCACCCCATGCCGAGACCAACGACCGCCCACCACATAGGACACGGTCTTAACTTCGCGGCATTGGTCGATCATCCGCCGGTGACCGTAACCCTCCGGACACCCGCCGCAACCCGAAATGCCAGCCCGGAACCGGCAGCAGATCCTTCACCACGGCCACCCGGCATCGCTCATGTCCGAGCCGAACCGGGGCCGGCACTGCGGCCGGTCGACCGCGTTCCCGGACCTGTAGGCGAGGCAGTCACACCCACGAGCGGACGAACTGGACTCGGCGACCACGACCACACCACACCAATCGGCGGGGCTGGGGACTTCGTCAGCACATGCGCCGGAGCCGAGCGTCCGCCGCGGGGCCGAAGGCGCCACCGCGTGAACGCCGAGGACGCCACAAGCCCGCAGCCCCTCCACGTCCGGCAGACGGACTCCGGGGAGGGCGTCGACCAGGCCGGCCCGGACGGCGCGAATGCTGTGCGGGGCCTGAGGGCCGGCGCCAAGCGCGCGGCGGGCAGTCACGCGGTCATCGTACGGGGACTCCCGCACCATCAAGCCCCCTTCGCTCTGAGATCGCGTGCATGGCCCGTGATCTGGTTGCGGCCGTCAGCCGGCCTCGCCGCCATAGGCGTAGGGGTATGCGGCGGTGTAGTCCTCCACGGGCTTGGCCATGTCCGCGGCGTACTCGGCCCGTGCCTGCCGGTCCTCTTCGCTGATGTCCGGATGCACAGGAGGCGTCTGGGGGCGGGCCAGAGCTGGACCAGCCTTTCCCCGTGATCGCCGGTGCCCGGCGCGGGGTCGTCGACGTGGCAGTACAGGCGCATGCGGACCCATCCGCCGCTGCCGGCCACCGCCGGTGCCTCAAGAGGCGGCTGGTCTTCGGGCGGCGAGGGACCCGAGCGTACGGAGATAAGAAAGCTTCGGGTTCACGCTCCTGACGTCCGGTGCATCACGCCCTCCGTCGCCAGTACTGCCAGGGTCTGCCCGGTCGTCGGCACGTCGCCGAGTGCCTGGTCGACGGCGGCAAGAACGTCGGCGCCGAGTTCCACGCCCGCTGCCGCCGCGTTGGCGTGGACCTGCTCAGGCCGGGAGGCCCCGGTGATCGCCGCGGCCACCTCGGAGCGGCGCAGCACCCACGCCAGCGCCAGCGTGGGCAGGGAAACTCCGGCCTGCTTGGCCACGGGCACCAGTCGTTGCACTGCGTCAAGGGCCTCGTCCCGGAACACGATGTCCATCGAGACGTTCATCGCGTCGCTGGCGAACCGTGAGTCCGGCGGCAGTGGCCGGCCGGAACGGTACTTACCGGTGAGGACGCCTTGGGCCAGTGGTGACCAGACGATCTGGGATATGCCGTTCGCCGCGCACAGGGGGAACACCTCGGCTTCGGGAGCCTGCCACAGCATCGAGTACTGCGGCTGGGAGGAGACGAACAGTTCCGGTCCTGCGATGTCGATCGCTGCCTGGATCTGCTCAGGAGTCCACTCGCTGAACCCGAGGTAGCGGGCCTTGCCGTCGGACACCACCTTCTGCAGGGCCTCGACGGTCTCTTCGATCGGCACGCCGGTGTCGAAGCGGTGCGCCTGGTACAAGTCGACGTAGTCGGTGCGCAGCCGGCGCAGCGACGCGTCGATCTGCTTGCCGATCTGCTCGGCGGACAGCCCTTGGTCGGTGTCGGACATGCGTCCCCACACCTTGGTGGCGAGCACGTACGACTCTCGGGGGTGCGCGGACAAGATCTCGCCCCATGCACGTTCGGCGGCGCCGCGGCCGTAGACGTTGGCGGTGTCGAAGAAGTTGATGCCCGCATCGAACGCGGCCTCCGTGCAGGCCCGGGTCACGTCGGCGGCCACTCCTCCGGCATAGGTGAGCCAGGAGCCGAGGGCGATCTCGGAGACCTCCAGGTCGGACGAGCCGAGCTTGCGGTAGCGCATCGCTGTCTCCTTGTTGTAGAAGCGGGGTATGGCCACACTCGCCATCGTCCGGTCCCGCGGTCCGGGAGCTACTCGGTCGGGTTGGCCAGGGCGTGGCCGGGCCTGGCCGGACGCGGGCCATCCGCGGCCACGGGCAAGGCGGTGGCGAGCAGGCGCAGGGATTGTTCATGGGTCGAGTCGGCTTCTGCCGTGAAGATCATCAAGGTCTGCCCGGGGGCGCCGGTGTCGGCCAGCGATTCGTAACGCAAAGTGATCGATCCCACGACCGGGTTGTGGAAACGCTTGGCGCCGCTGGTCCTTTCCCTCACGTCGTGCCTGGCCCACATGGCACGGAACTGGGCGCTTTTGAGTGCGAGCTCCCCGACGAGCTGTGTGAGGCGGGGGTCGTCCATGTCCGTCCCGGCCGAGGCGCGGACGCCGGCGACGGCCCCTAGGGCCACTTCTTCCCAATCGGGGTAGATGTCGTGCGCCGCAAGATCCAGGAACACCTCACGCAGCAGGTTCCGGCCGGGGGTGAACTGCGCGTTGAGGGCGACGGCAAGATCGTTGGCCGCCAGGACATCACGGTGCCGGCCGATGATCACCGCCGGCTGCTCGCTCCACCCCTTGATGAGCTCCACCAGGCTTGCGCGTGCCGTCTCCGGCTTGCGGGCCCGGGTACGGGCAGGGGCGCTGTACGCCGGCTGGGCCAGCCGGTACAGGTGTGCCGTTGCTTCGGCGTTCAGGCCGAGCACACCGGCCAGAGCGTCGAGCACGGCGGGGGAGGGATTGCGCGCGGTGCCCTGTTCGAGTCGGGCATAGTAGTGGCTGCTCACCCCCGCCAGGAGGGCCAGTTCCTCGCGGCGCAGCCCCGGCTGGCGACGACGGCCGTGGTCGGGCAGGTTCAGTGCGCTGGGGTCCAGCAGATGCCGCCGGGCCCGCAGGAATTCTCCCAGCGGAGTTGCACTGTCGGGCATGAGAACGATCCTCGGTTTTCATCCGTGCCTGGCGGCGGTAGACATCAGCGGGTGACGGCGTCCACTTCGGTCAGCTGAGCCGAGATCGTCCACAACCTCGCCGCGTGCTCAAGGTCGACGGCCCAGGGATGGACCCCGTACTTCATCGCGTCGGGAGCAGCCGGATCGACGAGCGGCGCGATCTCGCAATCTTCGAGGTACACCCCGCCCATTCCCTCGAGCATGGCGGAACCGACGGCCCACGCCGCCGTCGCGGCACCGGCCTGGGGAGACTTCCAGACGATGAGGTCGTTGCCGTCTTCGTCGATCCAGCCGAGCTGGACCTGGTCCGCACGGGCCACGTAGCGCTGCAGATTGGTTCGGACACCTCCGGGGTTGAGCGAGAACGCCCGTACCCCCGAGGCCCGGCCCAGCCGGTCCAGGTGCAGCGCGAACAAGGCATTAGCGGTCTTCGACTGCCCGTACGCCTTCCATTTGTCGTAGCCGCCGGTGAAATCGAGGTCGTCCCACCGGATGTCGGAGAACTTGTGGCCGCGGGACGAATAGACGGCCACGCGGGCGCCCGCATCGGCGACCAGCGCGGGCCACAGCCGATTGGTGAGCGCGAAATGCCCCAGGTGATTCGTCGCGAACTGCAGCTCCCAACCCGGCCCCACCCGGGTCTCGGGAGCGGCCATGGTGCCGGCGCAGTTGATCAGGATGTCGATGCCGCGTCCGGTGGCCAGGAAGGAGTCGGCGAACCGTGCCACCGACTGCAGGTCGGCGAGGTCGAGGGAGGCGACCTCCACGCGGTCGATGTCGGAAAGGGCCTGGGCCGCCTGCTGGGGCCGGCGCGCGGGCACCACCACGGTGGCACCCGCGGCGCTCAGAGCGCGGACGTTCTCGATGCCGACCCCGGAGTAGCCGCCGGTGACGACGGCGAGCTTGCCGCTGAGGTCGACGCCTTCCAGCACGTCGCTGGCGGTGCTGGCCGCTGTGAACCCGCTGCCGATGGGCCTCTGCTCGGTCAATGCGCTGTTCGTAACCATGTCCGAAACGCTAGTGCGTCCCGCAACGCGTAGCCACGCCCTGCCAGGGCGCGCCCCAGTAGGGTCTGACATGGTCAGAAGGCCATGGCATGGGCGGTGGCCCCGCCTCCGGTCGCGGCAGGATCCTTTCTGACCCTGGACACACATCCCTTCGTCGGTGCGGGCGATCGCCGCCAGGCTGAGGCCACCTGTTTCGCCCCCGATCTTGTCGCCGCCGACAAGGCCGACGCCTGCTGTAGCCCGAAGCAGGGCGGCACAGCGCGCCAGGCGCCGCCGCTGGCCAGGACGTAGACGATCGCAGCGAACAGCGGCTCATCAGTCGTGTTCTGCCTGCCGCCACCCTGTGGCCGCACTCTCGACCGTAGGAGAGGTTCAAAGAACGCCGCGCTCTGCGGGAGGACGGCGTCGCAGCGCCGGTGTCTGGATCGCCGGGGGGCGATACTCGATGTCCGTGACGCCGATGTCGGCACCGGGCGGTGCGATCGCGTCGATCGCGTCGAGGACGTCGTCGCTGAGGGAATGCTCGGTACCAGCAAGGAGGTCCTCAAGCTGGTCCATGGTGCGCGGTCCGATGATCGCGGAGGTGACACCGGGATGCGCAACCACGAAGGCGAGAGCCATGTGAGTGAGTGACATGCCCGCGTCGTCGGCCACGGTGAGGAGTTTTTCGACCGCCGCATGCTTGTCCCGGTCCGTCATGTGGCGTGGTCCCCATTTCTGGCGCTCGGGCGAAAGGGGCGTCTGCCCACTGCCGCTGTACTTGCCGGTGAGCAGCCCCCACGACAGCGGGCTCCAGGTCAGCACGCCCATGCCGTATTTCGCGCAGACGGGCAGGATCTCCCGCTCGACCCCCCTCGCGAGGATCGAATATGAGGGTTGTTCGGTGTGCAGGGCTGCCAACCCACGGCGTTGCGAGATCCAGTGCGCCTCGACGATGTCGGAGGCGAGGAAGCTGGACGAGCCGATCACTCGTACCTTGCCGCTGGTGACGAGGTCGGTGAGGGCGCTGAGGGTTTCCTCCATGTCGGTGTCCGCGTCGAAGTGGTGGATCTGGTAAAGGTCGATGTGGTCGACGCCCAGCCGCCGCAGTGACCCTTCGACGGCGGCGACGATCCATCGGCGGGAAGCGCCGCGGTGGTTGGGGTCGTCGCTCATGGGGCCGCTGAACTTCGTCGCGAGGACGACCTCGTCGCGGCGGCCGACGAGCGCGGCGCCCACTATCCTCTCCGTCTCGCCCGCACCACCGTAGACGTCAGCCGTGTCGAGGAAGTTGATGCCGCCGTCGAGAGCCCGGTGGATGATGCGCCGGCAGTCGGCGGGATCCGGGTTCCCCGCCGGTCCGAACATCATGGTGCCAAGACAGTAGGGACTTACCCGGATACCGGTGCGTCCCAGGGTCCGTGTTTTCACTGAAAATTTCCTTCGGGATACGGAACGTGGTGGTCAGGGCGTGGCGGTGCGCATGGCCGGCGAGCGGTAGCCGGTCGGACTGCGGACTCCCGCCAGCCAGGTGGTGAGCCGAGCGGCCTGGGTGTCCAGCGAGCTGCGCTCTTCGTCGGACACCGGCTCGAGCAGGCGCACCCGTACGGTCGCGTCCGCGTCCTGGATCCAGCAGCCGACGATCCGCCCGCCCGCCCAGGCGGTCGTACCGGCGTTGCCCCGGGTGTCGAAGAGGGCTTCTTGGTGTGGGCCGAGGTAGAAACCGCGGCCTTTCCAACCCATGACGGTGGGATCCAACGGCGGCAGGATCGCGGTCCACGGTCCTGGGTCGGGCACCCGGTCGAGATCGTCGGGCAACAGCCACCCGAGCGCGGGGCCGTCGAGGGACACTGCGACGGCCCCCAGCTCGGCGAGGGCGGTGCGGACCGTCTTCTTGGTGGCGCCGAGCCACCACACGATGTCCTCCTCGGTTCCGGGGCCGAAGGCGCGGAGCCAGCGCCGGACGATGGCACGGTATCCCTCGGAAGGCTCTACGGCGGCGACCGAACCGCCCAGCCAGCGCGAGGGCAGGGTCCACAGGGGCCGTGTCGTCGGGAACCGTCCCGTGCAGGGACCGCGCACGATGGAGCCCTGCGCCCCGAGAAGGTTGAGGATCTGGGGCGTAGACCACTGCTCCCCGCTCCTGCCGGGGACGGCGATATCGATGTGTGCGACAGCCTTGCGCAGCTGCGCTGCGGACAGGGCCGACGGACTGCGCGCGAGCGCCGCCTCGACGTCCGCCCGTGCCTTTTCGAGCCAGGCCACACCGTCGGTTGCGGCACCGGCCCGCTCCAAGTCGCGGATCATTCGCGCACGCTCGGCGGCGGCCACGCGTGCCGCCGCACTGGACATGACGGCAGGCAGCAGGTCACGGGGAAAGGCGAACAGGGTGCGGCGCATCGCGAGCTGCTTGATGAGGGTCCGGTCCTCGTACAGTGCCCGGTCGACGTCGGCGGGTGTGGTGTCCCTGGTCCGTGCCCACACCGCGAGGTGCACCGAGGGAGCGTCGGTGGCGTGCAGAGCGACCACCGCGCGGGCGGCGTCCTCGGGCCCCCGCGCCCAGGACGCGGGAACGAGCGCGTGCCGGATCGCCAGACGCGCGCGTCGCTCGCTGTCGGGGACGTGACGCATGGTCCCTCCTCCGGTATGGCTGCGTATGGTGCCGGTGTGGCCGGACGCGTCCGGCCACACCGGACGAGGGGCCTGTCGTGGTGCGGGCGCGAGACGGCGCCACGACAGCGGGGCGACTGCTCCGCGGAGCAGTCGCGGGTGCTCATGCCGCAGGGACGGAGGCCACGTCCAGGCTCCAGGTAACCCCGAAACGGTCGGTGAGCATGCCGAAGCCCTCGCTCCAGGCCGAGGCGGCCAGGGGCTCGACGATCGAGGAGCCGTGGGACAGCTTCTTCCAGTACGCCTCGACCTCTTCGAAGCTCTCACCGCGCACCGAGACGAAGAACGGCTGCGTGGTGATCGTGGTGCCGTTCTCCCGGCGGGTCGGGCTGGCGGCTTCGACCGGCTTCTCGCTCTGGCCCGGAATGTCATACGCCATGACACGGAACCCCTCGGCTGTCTCGACCTGGCCGAAGACCACCCCGTCGGCACCCGGAAGGTCCTTCGGCATACCGAGGTCGCCGTACGTGGTGATGGTAACTTCCCCGCCGAAGGCGCTGGCGTAGAACTCCAGGGCCGCACGGGCCTGGCCGCGGAAGTTCAGGTGGGGGGTCGTCTTGATGCTCACAGCTGCTCCTCGCACACGTGGTGGCCGGCTTGGTCCGGCACCGCTGACTCTGACAGCCGTGTAGGACAGTTTTTGTCCCAGACTCGGCTTACTCTCGCAGACATGGCGACGACTACTACTTCCCGGCTGCTCAACCTGCTGTCGCTATTGCAAACCAGGCGTGACTGGCCGGGCACCGTCCTGGCCGAGCGACTGGGCATCAGCCACCGCACGGTGCGGCGGGACATCGACCGGCTCCGAGAGATGGGCTACCGCATCCAGACGACCATGGGTCCCGACGGCGGTTACCGTCTCGATGCCGGCACGGAACTGCCCCCTCTGCTGTTCGACGACGAACAGGCGGTCGCCCTGGCCGTGGCCCTGCAAGCCGCCACCCCGACCGGAGCGGGTATCGAGGAGGCCGCTGTGCGGGCACTGACCACCATCCGCCAGGTCCTGCCCGCCCGTCTGCGGCACCAGGTCGACCGGCTTACGTTCGAGACGGTCCCCCGGCCCGGCGACGGGCCGGCCGCCAGCCTCTCCCCGCGACTGCTCCTCGCCCTCTCCCGTGCCGTCCACGCCCGCGAAGTGCTCCGCTTCGACTACGCCTCCCACCGCCCCGGCCGGGAACCCGAGCCGCCGCGCCGGGTCGAGCCTCACCACCTCGTGACGTCCCACGGGCGCTGGTACCTGGTGGCATGGGACCTCGATCGTGACGACTGGCGTCTCTTCCGCGCCGACCGCATGACCCCGCGCACCCCGACTGGGCCCCGCTTCACACCCCGGGAGGTCCCCGGCGGCAGCGCCCGGGACTTCGTCTCCGCGCGCTTCAAGGGCTCTGAGCGAACCGATGCCTGGCCGTGCGTGGGCACCGTCGTTCTGCAGCGGCCCGCCGCCGCCGTCGCCCCATTCGCCGGCGACGGCACCGTGGAGGATCTCGGCCCCTACCAGTGCCGCTACACCGTGGGGTCGTGGTCCTGGATTGCGCTGGCCGCCTCCCTCAACCGCTTCGACGCCGACATCACGGTCGTCGGCCCGCCAGAGCTCACCGAGGCGTTCGCCCGGCTCGCAGCCCGCAACACTGCGACAGCGACTGGCGGTTCGCGTTGAAGAAGGCCCCACCATAAGGCTGCTCGTCCGCAAGGAACGACCGCATTCCTTGGGCCCAGCTGAGAATCACCGACGCGGCATGCGGATCACCTGCTTCGCCACCAACACCATCGCCCGGCCGATCGCCGAGCCGGAGCTGCGTCACCGGTTGCGGGCCGGGGCCGAGGACCGGATCCGGGCCGCCCGCGCCACCGGCCTGCGAAACCTGCCCTTCCAGACCACAACGCAGAAAGAGTCCGTCGCGGACGGGTCACGATTCACGCGTCGCCGACAGGCGTCGCCGGACGCCGCGTCGGCGAGCGGTCCATGCCCGGATGGTTGGCCGGTCGGCTGCCAGGCTCCGCACCTCCACCGCTGGTGGCCGGCGCCGAACGGGCGCCGCAGGCCGAGGCAGGGACAGGCGGGAAGGCGCTGGTGCTCCCGGCCGCGAGGCGCCGCAGGGGCAGGGTGCGCTCGTCGAGCCGTGACCAGGTGATGTTCCATGCCCGGCCCGGTCGGATCAGTCATTCGGATGACGTTGAAACCTCGGGGGCGTCATAGATGTCGGCATCAACGACGTAGCTGGCATTTTCACTCCGGGTGGCAGCACCGGGGCGAGCCGGGCCGGCACCGTCGTCACTCCTTGACCGCTCGCGACGAGCTGAAGCTTCGTCAGCCAGTCGCGCGTGGAGTGGACGATGCGCGGCCGTCCGGGCAGGCCCGGCCAGACACCGAGCAGCGGCTCGGAGCTCGACGACGGGGTGGAGATCCATGCGGCGTCGACCAATTCGTCGATGTGCACCGCCATGCGGCCGGCGAACTGTCCGGTCGAAGGGACCGCCACCACGAGTTCGGTGTCCTCGACGGTCTCGAGGTGAAGGCGCGGCGACTCACTGTCCAGTGGCCGGTGGGGCGGGCGCGAGGTCAGCACGGCCAGGTCCACTGAGCCCGCCCGCAGCGCACGGATCAGGGCGGGGGTGGTGCCGTCCCGCGTCGTGACCGTGATGTGCGGGTCGGTCTGCGCGAGCCGTCCGAGCGCGGCGGGCAGGACCACCCCGAGCCGCACCTGCTTGGTCCGCGGGACGGTGCCGGCCAGGTCGTGCTCGGCCGCCGCGACGGCGTCCAGGATCGTGCGGGCGTGCCGGAGCAGGGCCTGGCCCGCGGCGGTGAGTCGTACCCCGTCCGAGCGGCGTTCGAAGAGGTCGGCGCCCGCGCTTCGTTCGAGGGAGGCGGCCTGGCGCGAGATCGCCGACTGTGTATAGCCGAGCCGGGCAGCTGCCGCGGTGAAGCTTCCAAACTCCGCGATCTGCCGAAGGACCCGCAGGCCCGCGCTGGAGATGCCCATGCGATACAGGCATACCAGGGATGCCCGATCAGCGCTTCCCGCATGGCTGCGAGGGTCCTAACGTCGATCCCGAGAACACGGACGAACACCGACGAAGACGGAGGCGATCAGGTGCGAGCAGCGGTCCTGACGCAGTTCGGCACCCCGCTCACGGTGCGGGAGGTGCCCGATCCCGAAGCCAGAGGCGGTGAGGTGCTGGTCGAAGTACTCGCCACGTGTGTGCTGCCCTACGCGGCTGAGGTCTTCAGCGGTGAGCGGAACTATCCCCTCGTCCCTCCGGTCGTACCGGGGCTCGGCGGTGTGGGACGGGTTGTCCATGTCGGCCCGGACGCCACCCGGCTGCACGCCGGTGATCTGGTGTGGTGCGATGCGACGGTACGTTCCCGGGATGACGCCCTGACGCCCGACATCACCCTCCAGGGCTGGAGCTCACGCGGTGACGGCGGCGCCAGACTCGCCCGGTGCCTGCACGACGGGTCGTTCGCCGAACTCATGCGGGTGCCGACGGAGAACGTCCACCCCCTGCCTTCCGCGGCGGGGGACGACCCTGCCCGCTGGGCCGCGCTCGGCGTGCACACGATCCCCTACGGCGGGCTGCTGGCGGGCCGGCTCTCAGCCGGCGAGACACTGCTCGTCAGCGGGGCCACCGGCAACCTCGGCAGCAGCGCGGTCGCGGTCGCCCTCGCGATGGGGGCGGGCCGGGTGGTCACCCCGGGCCGGAACCGGGCCGCACTGGACCTGCTCACCGACCGGTTCGGCCCGCGGGTGCGCCCGGTCCGGTCGACCGGGGACGAGTCCGCCGACCGCGCGGCGATGTCCGCAGCGGCCGACGGCCCGATCGACATGGTGATCGACCTGCTCCCGCCGAGCGCCCCCAGCTCGGCGGCGCGCGCCGCGGCCATGACCGTGCGCGAGTACGGCCGCGTCGTCCTCATGGGCGGCGTCGGCATGCTCGGCGGCGCCGACCTGGCCCTCCCCTATCCGTGGATCATGCGCAACTCGGTCACCGTGCGCGGCCAGTGGATGTACCCACGCACCGCGAACGTCGGGATGATCCGGCTCGTCGCCTCGGGCGCGCTCGACCTCGCCCCCGAACGGGTCCGGACCTTCCCACTCGATGCCGTCAACGACGCCATCGCCCATGCCGCCGCACACGGCGGCCCGTTCGACCGCACCATCCTCGTCCCACCCGCCGGCTGACAAGACCGACCGGTCCCCCGTCCCGGTCGCGTAGTCGACGACACCGGACGCGGCGGTGCAGGACTTCGCGCGTGCCACAGAGCCCTGGCACATCGAATGTGTCGTCCTCCCGGAGGCATTCCACCTTCTACCTGCGAACTCGCCCTCGGCCGAGGCCGAACGGCGCCTACCGTGCCGGGGCCGCCCTCTCCAGCGCCCCTGGGGACCGACTCACCCCGGAACAGCGCCGCCGCTTCCGCAAGACCGTGACGGCCTTCGTCGAGGACCTGCGCACCGGCCGCTTCCGCGCCGGCCTCCGCATCAAGCGTGTCCAACGCGCACCGGGCGTCTATGAGTTCACCTGGTCCATGGGCACCGGCCCCGCGGGCCGCGCAACGTGGGAGTACGGGGCGCCGATAGTTCACGGCGAGCAGCACATCGTCTGGCGCCGCATCGGCACCCACGACATCCTCACCGGGCCCAGACGATGCTGCTCCGGGCGTGGTAGCACCGGCAGGCGCTCCTGGAGTCTGATGCCGGGGCGGCGGGGATCGAAGCCGCTGCGGCGGGCGAAGGCCGGCCACCGAGGATCGCCGTGCTTGCCCCCGGTCGCGGACAGCTCGTAGGAGCGGACCTGCTCGTAGATCAGCAGCACCCGCTCGATGTGGCTTCAACAGCCCGTGAGCGCCACCGAGTCCGGCTCGATGTCATCGTCCGAGCAGTCGAAGCCGCCGGCGTTTCTCCGGGACGCCGGGAGCGCGCGGTTCGAGTCCACGCAGCGCAGAAGCAGTCAGGAATCCGCCGCCATCCGGACCTGGCTACGGCACCTGTGACTGGGCTCGCCTCGGGCCGGGCAGTCCTCCGCGTTCGCCGACGCCCCGCGCCTTCGTGCACCGCTGGGGCGTCGGGCCGGGCTCTACGGTCAGCCGCCCTGGCCTGCGCTGCCCACCGGGCCGACCGTCACCTGGGAGGTGGTTCCGTCCGTGACGGGCAGCGTGGCGGCGCCGGGCCACTTGAGGGTGACCGTCTTGGTCTCGTTCGGCGGCGTCACCAGCAGCCCTGTGATGCGGACGCCGGAGCCGCCCGTGTCGTTGGACGGGTAGTGGATGCCGAAGGCGATCGACTGCCCGTTCTTCAGGATGGACCAGGTGGCCTTCTCCCCCGTGCGCTTCGCGGACAGCGAGCCTTCCCTGAGCTGCAGGTCGACGCCGGCGTAGCCCGAGATCGTGCAGTCCCGGCCACCGTGGTTCTTCATCGTCACCGCGACAGTGCGGTCGGGGTCGCCGTCGATGGTGTTGTCCGCCGCCGTGATCCCCAGATCGTCGGCATGGCACCAGGCGGTTGCCGGTCCCGCCTGCCACGCCGGATCCGCTGCTGGCGGCCGTGCCCTGCACGGAGGAACCCTTGCCCGACGAGCCGTTCCCCGCCGAGCCCGCGCCGTCGAAGTCCTGCGCGCCGCCGCCCTGACCGGAGCCGCTGCCCCCTCCCGTCCCGCCGTCCTGGGAAGAGGCGGTGGCCGCGGCCGACGAGCCGCTCTGTCCCGTCGTGCCGCCGTCGTCGTTCTGGCAGGCGGTGAGCGACCGGCTCGCGGCGACGGCCAGAGCGGCGAAGGTGAGCTTGTGAACGCGCATCGGTTTTTCCTCGGATCGGTTGCGGGCATCGGCCGCTCGGTAACTCTCCCGCACGCCTCCACGTGAGTCGGTGGGAACCGGTGCCGACGTTCGTTTCTGATCAGCAGGACCGCTCGGTCACGGCGAGCCGTTCCCCCGAACACCCCTGGATACGAGCCTGTTACGCACGCCGTGGCGCAACGTTGGCCACCACTGGCCGCGCCGCCCCTTGCCACCTGCCGACTGCCCGGCGCGTCTGGCGGTCGAGCTCATAGCCGACAAGTGGACGGTGGTCGTGCTCGCCGGCCTCAGCAGGGCCCGGTGCGCCATGGCGAGCTGATCGAGTTGATCGGCGGCATCTCCCGCAAGGTGCTCACCCAGACGGTCCGACGGCTGGAGGCGCACGGACTCGTCCGCCGCCACGCCTACGCCGAGGTCCCGCCCCGCGTCGAGTACGAACTCACCCCGCTCGGGGCGACGCTGATCGAACCGATCCATGCGCTGACCGAGTGGGCGAGGGCGAACGGTGACGCAGTGCTCGACGCGCTCGACGCCGATCCCGAGCCGGTTGCCCAGAGCGACTGAGACCCCCGCCAGGGCAGCGACCTGCTGACGGACGGCAGGCGGGGGCCGGTCGTGGGCGCAGCCGGACCCGGCATCCCGCCAAGCTGGACCTGCCTGATGATCTACGCCGGGGTCATCGGCCGCCGACCGGCACGAGTACCCGACCCGCTCGACACACCAGACCCGTGACCTGCGCTTCACGATGCACACCGCTCAATGCGCTGAGGGTGGTGACAGCGTCCCCTGCCTCGACGCGGCAAGCCGGACCACAATGGCCGGTATGGATCTGGCTGCATTCGGTGAGTTTCTGAGGTCGCGACGCGATCGCATCCGCCCGGGCGAGGTGGGGCTCCCTGAGTCGACGCGACGCCGGGTGCCTGGGCTGCGCCGCGACGAGGTGGCTGTCTTGGCCGGCGCCTCGGTCGACTACTACAACCAGTTGGAGCAGGGCCGGGGCGCGCAGCCGTCCGAGCAGATGGTGGCCGCGCTCGCGCGGGCTCTGCGGCTGACGGAGGACGAGCGAGCGCACGTGTACCTTCTGGCCGGGCGCCCGCTGCCACCGCGGCACGGGCCGTCGGCGCACGTCCACCCCGGGATGCTCGATCTGCTCGAACGCCTGCCGACCACCCCGGCGGCCGTGATCACCGACTTGCACGCGACGTTGGTACAGAACCGCCTCGCTGCCGCGCTGCTCGGACCGATCCCCAGGAAGAAAGGCGTCGAGACCAGCTTCGTGTACCGCTGGTTCACCGACCCTGAGGCCCGGCTGCGGTACCACCCCGACGAACACGATCACCAGTCACGAGTCTTCGTGGCCGACCTGCGAGCGGTCTCGGCCCGCCGCGGCGGCGACAGTGAGGTGCGCGGACTGATCCGGCGGCTGGTCTCGGCGAGCAGCGAGTTCGCGGACCTGTGGGCTCATCAGGAGGTCGCCGTACGGCGGGCCGACCGAAAAAGGCTGATGCACCCGGAGCTCGGCGCGATCGAACTCGATTGCCTCAGCCTGCTGAGTGAGGATGGTTCGCAGCGGCTGCTGTGGTTCACCGCCCCGGCGGGCGGCGACTCGGCGGAGAAGCTGAAACTCCTCGCCGTCCTGGGCAGCCAGGACATCGAGGCCGCGAAGCAGAGCGGGTCGACTCTTCGCTGAGCGTGGCGTTCTGGTCGCCCGGTCCACCGCGGCCCACGCCTGGGGCGCACACCCGCGTAGGCTCCGCAACCGTGCACGAGCTGCATCGCGTCCGTCCCGACTGCGGCCGCGGCCGCGGCCGCGACGGAACCGCTGCCGCGGTCAGCGCAATGTGTCCGTCCACTGGCGCGAGCGGGGTCTCCTCTGCCACACCGTACTCGGCGCAGTGCCCCGGCAGGCGACGACGTTTGCCCGCCAGGAAGCGGCGTCCGGTGCGTGCTCTGCGGGCGCCTTCTGCCCGAAGAGCTCGGGGAAGTGCCGGGCGTCGCGACGGGGCGCACGTTGCCTGCCGGGGCGGTAGATTCCGTAGCCGCGAATCGAACGTGCCGAGCGTCCCCGCCACCGGCGTGCCTACGGCGATGGGGACCCCGGCTCCTGCCGGGCCCCGGCCAGCCGTGTCACGGGCCGATCACCTGGCCCAGTCCCTTCCATGCCCTTCGACCAGAGCACCGGCTTCGGCACAGCCGTTGGCGGCCCAGAAAAAGAGGGGGAAGCCGTCGGGACGAGGGAGTCCCTCGTCCCGACGGCTGCGGTGCGTCACGGCTGGACGATGACCTTGCCCTTGGCGTGGCCCTGGGCGAGGTAGTCGAACGCGTCCGCAGCATCACTGAGCGGGACCGTGCGGTCGACGACGATGTCGAAGCCTTCGTTCGCCACTGCGACGACCTTCGCCAATCGCTCGGGGTCGGAAGCGTGGAAGACGAACTCGGCGCGGAGCCCGCGAGCGGCGGCACGCTCGAAGTCCGGCGGGACGGGGAGGCTGACCAGCAGACCACCCGGCTTGAGGACATCGAGCGACCGAGCCTCGGTCTCACCACCGACCGAGTCGACGACGACATCGACGTCGGATACTGCGGTCCAAAAGTCGACGCGGGTGTAGTCGATGATCTCATCGGCCCCGAGCTTTCGGACGATCTCGGCAGCAGCACTGGACGCGGTGGTCACCACGTGTGCACCAGCGCGACGGGCCAGCTGGATGACGAAGCTGCCGACGCCGCCGGCGCCTGCGTGCACGAGCACCTTCTGGCCGGACTTCAGCTCCGCGATCTCGGTGACTGCCTGCCATGCGGTCGCCGCGGCGGTGGCCAGGCCGGCGGCGGCGTGGAGCGGGATCGTGGTCGGCGCTGCCACCAGACTCGCCGCCGGGACCACAGCGTATTGCGCGACCGCTCCACCGGCGGTCGGGTCGGTGCGGGTGATCACCGCGTCACCGATGCTCCAGCCCGTCACATCGGATCCGACTCGCTCTACCGTACCCGCCAGATCGGTGCCCACGGTCGAGGGGAAGACGATCGGGAAATAATCCTGGACGTGGCCCGCGCCGATCTTGACGTCGAGCGGGTTCAGGGCCGCCCCCGCGACCCGGACCAGGACCTCGCCCGGCCCGGGGACCGGCTCGGGAACATCGGTGACGACCGGGCTGCGGCCGTATGCGGTGTACTGCAATGCCTTCATGGATGTGCTCTCTCGTGTCGTTGCTTCAGTGGGCGGGCGAGGCGTCGACCTGCCGGAACCAATCGAGCCAGTCCTCCAGGTGCCAGGTGCGGACGATGCGTCCGTCGACCAGTTCGTGGAACTCGTGGATCCGGACCTGGAACTTTTGCCCGGTCGCCGGGACGCCGAAGGTCTCGCCGCTGTGCACGCCGCGCATCTCGCCGCGCACGCCGACGAACCCGTTGCCGTCGGGGCCGCGGCCGTCGACGATCTGGTGGACCACGATGCGGAAGTCGCCGAAGGCCTCGCCGATGCCCTTGATCAGCGGGACGGCGCCGGCTCGGCCGGGGACCTGGCCCGGACCCAGCGGGATGTCGTCCCAGTCGTCGGCGACGATGTCGTCGAGGAGCTCGGGCTTGCCGCTGAACGCCGCGTAGAAGGTTCCGATCAGGTCCTCGATGGTGCGTGTCATCGCTTCTCCTCAATGGTGGTGGTGGGCACGGCGACCGTGAGGAGGTCGTCGATGCCCAGTCGTCGGAAGAACGTGAGTTGCTTGGTTGCTCGCACGGCGTCGAGCTCCTCGACCCCCTTGCGCTGGGCGTCGACCACGACCCGGCGGGGGCGCTTGCTCCGGGGTTGTTCGAGCACTTCGACCAGAGCCCGGCCGACGGACTCCACCTGCGCGGGTGAGCCGTCGTCCGCGAGGTCGATGGCGTGCAGACGCTCGGGGATCTGCGCGGCCCGGTCCGGCAGGCCGGCGTACTGGGTGACGACGGCCGCGTCCGCAGGCGGGTTGCTGTGCGCGAAGTGTTCGGTACCTTCGGTGAAGGCGCCCGGTACGACGATCACGGTGTCGATGCCCAGAGGTGCCACTTCCAGGCCCATCGACTCGGCGAGGAACTCGCCCGCGGCCTTGCTGGCGATGTAGGTCGCCATGAACGGCTCGGCGAGGTGGGCGGTCGTGCTGCTGATGTAGGCCAGCGTCCCCGAGCCCTGGCGGCGCATCACCGGGAGCACCGCGCGGTTGACCCGCAGCCAGGAGACCGCGTTGGTGTCGAGGATCCGCAGGAACTGATCCGGGGTGAACCCCTCGGCGACGCCGGCCATCAGCATGCCGGCGTTGTTGACCACGACGTCGATCCGCCCGTACTCGCCAAGGACGACGTCCACGGCGCTACGGCAGCCGAATTCGGACAGCACATCCAGTTCGAGCGCCGTCAGGCGCACGTTCTCGGCGGATGCGAGCTCGCGCAGAGCCTCGGCCCGCCGGCTGTTGCGTCCGTCCAGGTCGCGCATCCCGGCGTATACGATGTGACCTGCGCGAGCGAGCTCCACCGCAACGGCGCGGCCGATACCGCTGCCGGCCCCGGTGACGATGACGACGAGGCGGTCGGATTTCTCGGTGGTGGGCATCAGGCGATTCCTCCAGTGGTTCTGATGACCTGGCCCTCGACCCGCCCCGGGGCGGGAGAGGCCAGGTAGGCGACGAGGCCCGCGAGATCTACGGCGTCGAGCTGCCCCGGGGCGAATGCCCTGCCCCCGGCGGCTTCGGCGGCGACGACGTCGCCGGCAGCCGCCTCGCCGCGGAGGTGGCCGACGAGCGCGGTGCGCCCCGCGTTCGCCAGGCCCTCCGCGGCCGCCCGCCCGATTCCCCCTGATGCGCCGGTGACGCTCGCCACCTGATGGGGCTTCACGGCTGTTGCGCCTTTCTGCCGGTCCCGAACTTGCGGAATCAACAGTCGGCTGCGGCGGGCCGTGCGAGAAGGCGTGGCTCACACTGGTGACGGCATCACCACCCTTGTTCGTCGCAGCTCATGGCGAGAGCGTCACGACTGCCGAACCGCTCGACGATGGATCGATCCGGTCCGTGCTACGTGCCTCGGGCGGTCGGCGTCACGCGGACCGGCCCAGCGTCCGCAGCGCCAGCCGGCCGCACAACGCGGCGAGCGGCAGCTCGGCGCCGAGCGCCATGGCGACCGCGGTGGCGAAGTTACCGCCCGGGGCCGCGGTCGTGGTGTCGAACCAGTCGTCCACCACAGGCAGCGTCGCGGTCGCGGTGGCTGGCAGGGCGTGCCGACGGTCGCCGCGGGCGGCGAGGAGGCCGGTGGCGATCAGGCCCAGCGCCTCCAGCGCGTCGAGCCCGACCCAGGCCAGCGGCCAGTGCGCCGCGGTCGCGGTGGCCGGCAGGCCGGTGGCCAGGACGTACAGCCACGGCAGCAGGGCGAGCCCGCAGGCGACCAGCAGCCACCCGGCCCGCCGCATGCCCCGCGCGGGGCGCGGCTCCTCCGGCTCTGGCACCGGATCGGGACCCACAGCATCCTGGACCGTCCCCTGGCCGAAGGCCATCTTGCCGGGCAGGGGGCGCCGGTTGGCTGGCTGATCGTCCCGATGACCAGGAGGGTGCACAGAGTGGCAGCGAGCAAGACCGTGACCGAGTCGGATCAACTGAAGTCGTTGATCATCAGCACCGCGTCGGCGCTCTGGGAGGACAAGGACGCGCTGGGCAAGTTCCTCAGCGTCGTCCGGCGCAGCAAGACCTTCGCCCCGCTCGCCGACACGCTGGAGCGGTCCGAGGTCCGGCCCGCGAAGCCCTCCATATCAGTCGGCGGGGCCGGGGACTTCGTCAGCACGTGCACCGGAGCCGAGGGTTCGCCGCGGGGCCGGAGGCGCCGCCGCGTGAGCGCCGAGGACGCCACGGGCCCGCAGCTCCTCCACATCGGGCAGACGGACTCCGGGGAGGGCGTCGAGCAGGTCGGCCTGGGCGGCGCGGATACTGTGCGGGGCCTGAGGGCCGGCGCCAAGAGTGCGACGGGCAGTCACGCGGTCATCGTACGGGGACTGGGACACCATCAGGCCCCCTACGCGGGCGGCGAGTTCGGCAACGGGGCTCTAAAGGGCGTTGCACAAGGCCGTGAGCTGGGCATCTCTTAGGTATGGCCGCGGTGTTACGTGCTGAACGAGTGTGGGTGGAGACGTTCACGGGGCTGCGGATGACGCAGTTTTCGGGTCTGTTGAAGGTGGTGCGGGAGCGGGGCGGCAACGGCACTTTGCGGGGCCGGCCGTGGTCGTTGCCGCTGGGCGAGCGGGTCTTGATGGTCGCGGTGTACTACCGAACGAACCTGACCATGCGGCAGCTGGGCCCGCTGTTCGGCGTCTCGTCCTCCACGGTGTGCCGTGTGATCCAGCGGCTGGGACCGTTGCTCGCCCTGGAGCCCGTCTCCCGCCCCTCTGACGCCCCAGAGCGGATGTGGATCGTGGACGGCACGCTCACCCCGGTGCGCGACCGTGGCGTGGGCGCCTCCTCCCGTAACTACCGGTTCTCGGCGAACGTGCAGGTCATCGTGGATGCCGAGACCCGCCTCGTGGTGGCAGCAGCCCGGCCAGTGCCCGGCAACACCGCCGATGCCAGGGCATGGCGGGACTCGGGTCTGGCCGAGCACTGCCGCGGCGTGACTGTGCTCGGCGACGGCGCCTATATCAGCACGGGTCTGGTCGTCCCGCATCGCAAACGCCCCGGACGAGCACTACTGAAAGGCGAGGAAGAGGACAACGCCGCCCACCGCAAGGTCCGCGCACGCGTCGAGCACGTCTTCTCCCGGATGAAGAACTACAAGATCCTCCGCGACTGCCGGCAGCGCGGCGACAACCTCCATCAAGCAGTCCAGGCGGTGGCCCGCATGCACAACCTCGCCCTCGCCGCATGATCGCCCAGACCAACAGCCCGCCTCAGGTTGCTTGATCACGGCCTTGTGCAACACCCTTTAGCCTATGTGGCCGGCAAGCCACTCCAGAATGCGGTCCGGGTCTTTCTGGAAGTGCAGGTATCCTTCCCAGCGGCGCGTGGTGCCGTGGATCCAGAACAGCTCCTTCGGCACGTCGGAGGGGATGCCGTCGAACATGGACTGGACATCGGCTGGCCGCGTCATGAGGTCGTCGTGAACCTGGTAGACGAGCGTCGGCACCCGGACACTGCCGGCCGCGCCGGTCTCGACCGGGGACATCTCGTCGAGGCCGAAGCCGGTGCGGAGTCTGATCAGCCGGTCCAGCTCCTCCATCCGCTCGGCCGGGATGCGGCGCCGCTCGAGCGTTCGCTCCAGAACCGCGCGCGGCGACAGCGGCTGGCACGCGACCAGGCAGCAGACGTCCGTGAACTCCTGCGGGGCCCGCTGCATCGCGAACAGCGTGGCGTTGGCGCCCAGGCAGCGGCTGAACAGCGCGATCCGCGCCCCGCGCAGGTCAGGACGCGACCGCGCATACCGCAGGGACCCGACGACGTCGCGCGACTCGAATCTCCCGCTGGTGGTCACGCCACCGTTGGCGGCGCCGCTGAGGCCGAAGTTGCGCAGGTCGTAGGCGAGGACGTGGTAGCCGGCGGCGTGCAGGAGCGCGATGTCCGGCACCAAGTCGACCTCGATGTCATTGCCGGTCTCGCCGTTGACCGACCGCCAGGGCTCCAGGTGGGACGGCAGCCCCGAACGGCTGAAGAACCGTGGATGGTTGACGATCACGATCCGGTCGGAGCCGGGGGCCGGCACGAACCAGCCTTCGAGTGGAATGCCGTCCTCGGAGGGGAACGTGACGTCCTCGAAGTCCAGCCCGTGCTCGGCGGGGGAGTGCAGCACGGGCGAGCGTGGCGAGGTGCTGAAACGGTCGGCGATGGCTTCGAGCATGTCAGGCTCCCGTACGTGTCATGCCGCCGTCGACGTGCAGGATCTGGCCGGTGATGAAGTCGGCGTCGTCGGAGGCGAGGAAGCCCAGGGCGTTACCGAGGTCCGCCGCGACCGTCTGACGCTTGATGGTCTGCAGGGCCGTCACACGGGTGAACACCTCGTCGATTGTCGGGCCGCCCGGCCGGGCTCGACCCAGGAAGCCCTGGGTCGCCACCAGGCCGGGTGCTATCGCGTTGACCGTGATGCCGCTGTCGCCGAGTTCGTTGGCGAGCGCCCGGGTCAGCACGTGCACGGTGCCCTTGCTGGTCATGTACGCGAGGTCGCGGTTCTGGGTCAGGGTGATGCCCGAGCCGGTATTGAGGAAGATGCCGGCATTGTTGACGAGGATGTCGCAGCGCCCGTATCGGTCGAGGACCGTGCTGGTCACGGCGTCGACCTGCGACGGCTCACTGATATCGCACATCAGTCCCAGCTTGTCGCCGCCGCCCGTCAGCTCTCTCACGGCGTCCACCGGGTCGTCGATGTCGACGGCGACCACGTGCGCGCCGTCCGCGGCGAGCCGCCGGCAGTATGCGTATCCGATGCCTCGGGCTGCCCCAGTCACCGCCGCTGTCTTTCCGTCAAGCGCCACGAGTGAACTCCAGTCCGATCTGGGTGGCGATCGAGAAGTAGTCCTCCAGGTGCCAGGTCCGCACGATGCGGCCGTCGACCACCTGGTGGAAGTCGGCCGCCCAGAACTCGACCTCGCGGCCGGTGCCCTCGACGCCGAGCAGCTCGCCGGTGTGCTTCCCGCGGCTGACCGTCCGCACTGCGACCATGTTCCGGTTCACGACGACGTGCTCGATCTCGACGGTCAGGTCACCGAACACGTCACGAAGGTGAGCGATGTTCGCCTTCCATCCCTCTGGGCCGGCCCCGGCGCGCAGGGCCGGGACGGCCTCCCAGCCGGCGGCGAGGGCCTCATCGACCAGCGCGCTGTCACCGGTGGAGAGTGCCTCGTAGAAACGCCGGACCGCGATTTCCTTGTCGTTTGCCATGAATCTCACGGTAGGGACGCGGAGTCTCGGTCAGCAAAGACCTGTTCCGGAACACGTCATACCGTTCAGGCATGACAGATCTCGACATTCGGCTGGTGCGCTATTTCACCACCGTCGCGTCACATCTGCACTACGGCCGAGCCGCGGCCGAGCTGCACATCGCGCAGCCGTCGCTGAGCCGGCAGATCAGCCAACTCGAGGTCCAGGTGGGTGCGCGGCTTTTCGACCGGACGCGACAAGGCACGCGGCTCACCGAAGCGGGAGAGGCATTCCTCCCCCACGCACGCGCCTTGGTGCGCTCGGCCCGGCAGGCCACGGCGCCGCGCGGCCTACCCGGATCACCGTCGGCTACACCGCGGGCCTGATCGTCACTCCGGTGGTGCGGAACCTGCGGCACAAACACCCCGACGCCGATGTACGCACGTTGCACCTGAAGTGGAACGAGCCGCGCCAAGCCCTGCTCGACCGGCGGGTCGACGCGGCGGTCACCCGGCTACCGCTGCAGACCGACGGCCTGGACGTGACGGTCCTCTACGACGAGCCGAAGATGCTGCTCGTACCGGTCGGGCACCGACTGGTGGGCAAGGAGTCGGTCATGCTCGACGACATCGAGGGCGAGCCGATCCCCCGCTTCCCGGATCCGGAATGGGACGCGTACTGGCGCATCGACCCGCGGCCGGGAGGCCGCCCCGCACCCGACGGACCCTCGGTCGAAACCATCGAGGACAAGCTCGAATACGTAGCCGCCGGGCAGGCCGTGGCCATCGTCCCGGCCGCCCTGCACACCGGCGGCACCCGACCCGACCTCACCAGCATCCCGCTGCACGGCGTCGAACCGAGCCACATCGTCGTGGCGGCCCGAGCCGCGGACAACAGCCGACTGGTGGCCGGGTTCCGCATGTCGGCCGTGACTGCCTTGCGCGGTTGATCACCTCAGAGGCTTGTTGATCCGCTGCAGCTTGCGGCCTTTCTCCATACTCGCCGGCCGGACGAACGCGCTCGCTCGACGTCCCATCAACATCGACCGCGCCCTGGTGAACGACCCCACCGTCCTTCTGGTCGACGAATCCACCAGGGCCCCCGACCACGAACGCGGCGTCGCCGTCCTCGACCTCATCACCCGCCTCACCCACCACCAGGCCACCGCCACCGTCCTGGTCACCCACGACCGCACCCACCTCGCCACCGTCGACAAGATCGCCGAAGTCCACTTCGGCGTCCCGGTCGACCTCCCGATCGACGGCCCGCCGGGCAAGCTGCGGCAGCCGGCCGTTAAACGCGCCGACGACTTGCTCCACTACGGACAAGTCCGTGACTACATTCGGCGGTGTAGTCCTCTACGGGCTTGGCCATGTCCGTGGCGTACAGAGGCTGCGCCGGGCGGGCAGGCCACCGGGCCGAAGACCTCGGCCTGTCCATGCAGTAGAGCCAAGGCGGCGATGACTTGGCCGCCGTCTGCGAGCATCACCGCCACATCCACACGATCCCGCCCGAGTCGTGCCCGGTGCCGCGTGGCCGCAGGCGGCGCAGCGCGTCGGTGAACGCGGCGGTCAGGCCGGTGGCCTCAGCGAGATCGGCTGGCTGACGCCACTCGGCATGGCTGACCGCCCCGTGCCGTCGGCCGAGACGACCAGCTTGGGGGCGAGCCGATGGTGTGCACAGGGAAAGTGCCCTCCTGCTGGCACGACAGAGACCTTCGACAGGCCTCATCTCCCCAGTTCAGAAGGGACTTTCGCGTTTCCGGCCAGGATACGGACAGTGCGGCACGTGAAACCCGCAGATCAGGGGTGCAGGGCGTCGTGTAGGGCGCGTACTTGGTCGGCCAGGCTGCGTTCGCTGATGCGGGCGGGGGGGAAGAGGATGTCGAAGCCGTGGACGGCGCCGGGTACTTGGACGAGTTCGGTGGTGACGCCGGCGGCGGACAGGCGTGCGGCGTAGTCGCGGCCCTCGTCGCGCAGTGGGTCGATCTCCGCCACGGCGATGTAGGTGGGCGGCAGTGCGCCAAGGTCCGTGGCGCGGATCGGGGAGGCGTAGGGGTGGAGGTGGGTGTCCTTGGCGTAGTACTGCCAGGCCAGTTCCATCGCGCCCCGGTTGAGGACGGGGGTGTCGGTGAACTCGCGCGCCGAGGCTGAGGTCAGGCTGCCGTCCACGCCCGGGTAGGTCAGCAGCTGGAAGAGGATGTGCGGGCCTGCCTGGTCGCGGGCGCGCAGCACGGTGGAGGCGGCGATGTTGCCGCCGGCGCTGCCACCGGCCACGGCGATGCGTGCCCGGTCGCCGCCGAGTTCGGCCGGGTTGGCGGCGATCCAGAGCAGGGCGGCGTAGGCGTCGTCGGCCGCGGCGGGGTAGGGGTGTTCGGGGGCGAGGCGGTAGTCGACGGATACGACGACGGCCCGGGCGTCGCGGGCGTAGCGCAGGGAGCGTCCCTCCTCGGCCTCGGGGGATCCGTAGGTGAAGGCGCCGCCGTGGATGTAGAGGATCACGGGCAGGACTTCGGTGGTGTCGGGCCGGTAGACGCGCAGCCGCAGGTCTCCCCCTGCGGGACCGGGGATGTGCAGGTCCCGCACCGTGACCTGGTCGTCGGCGGGGGTGTCGGGGTAGGCGCGCAGGAGTGCGTAGCGCTGGGGGTCGGCGAGGACGGCGTCGAGGCCGTAGACGGGGAAGATACCGGTGTCGGCGGTATCCAGCAGGGTCTGGATCTCGGGGTCGACTGCGGGGACGGGCATGGCTGGATGGCACCTTCCGGGTGCGGACCGGGTCGTGCCCGGTGCTGGTGTGCGGAACTGATCTCAGTCTCTGCCGATCTCCAGCGGCGCAGAAGTGGCCCTGGGGCCACCATCTGAAACTATTGGGCCATGACCGTTGCGACACCTCATCATGTGGCCGTTCTCGCCCTCGCGCCGGTGGTGGCCTTCGACCTCAGTATCCCGGCCCAGATGCTGACCGGGGTCGAGACCCGGGCGGGACAGGCGGCCTATGAGGTGCGCACCCTGTCCCCGGACGGCTCGCCGGTGCCGACGGTGAACGGGTACGGCGTCACGCCCCAGGGCGACCTGTCCCTGCTGGAGCACGCCGACACGGTGATCGTCGCGGGGACCCGCTGCCCGGACGTGGTGGAGAAGGGAGCGGTGGACGCCGGTGTCGCGGAGGCGTTGCGTGCGGCCCGGCAGCGCGCCCGGCTGGTGTCCTTGTGCACCGGCTCGTTCGTCCTCGCGGCGGCCGGCCTGCTGGACGGCGGCCGGGCCGCGACCCACTGGCGTTATGCCCAGCAATTCAGGCGGCTCTTCCCCACGGTCGACCTCGACATCAACCCGTTGTACGTCGCCGATCGCGGGATCCTGACCTCGGCGGGCGGTGCGGCGGCCATCGATCTGTGCCTGCACCTGATCCGGGAGGATCACGGCAGTTCCGTGGCGAACCGCGTGGCCCGGTACAACGTCGTCGCGCCGATGCGGGAAGGCGGGCAGGCTCAGTACATCGAGCACCCGGTCCGCGAGGAGGCGGGGACCTCGACAGCCGACGCACGGGCGCTGATGACGCAGCACCTCGACCAGCGGCTCTCCCTCAAGGACCTCGCTGCGCAGTGCCACATGAGCGTGCGGACGTTCACCCGGCGGTTCCGGCAGGAGACCGGGCTCTCCCCCGCCGCCTGGCTCACCTCCGCCCGCCTGAAGCACGCGCGCCATCTGCTGGAATCCACCGATCTACCCGTGGACGACATCGCCACCAAAGCCGGCCTCGGCAGCGGGACGAACCTGCGCAAACACATGCGCAACACTCTGAACACCACCCCCATCGCCTACCGCAGGGCGTTCCGCTCCTCCCTCGCCACGCACACGCAGTAGGACCGTGCCTCGCCGACCTCCATGCCTGCCACCTCGTACGACACGCACCACCGCGCGGGTCGGCGAGAGACGGCAGATGCGACGCTCCCCATGCGGCGCCTCAGGCATGACCCCAGCGGCCTGCCCCGCCCCTGTCGCGTCCCTGTCCTGAGAGCCGACCGTTGGGCCGGGCCGCCTGCGGCCCGGTACAGGGCGAGCGCCGGCAGGGCGTCAGGGGCAGGCCCAAGCGGCAGGGGTTGCAGAAGGACCTGCGGGCCCTCGCGGCCGACATCCGCGCCGCTGCCGAGGGCCGGTACGACAGCGCGGAGCCCGGGTGGCGCTCCGGTGTCGAGTGGGCGCTGCTGCGGATCGAGAACACCGCCGGCCAACTGACCGAGGGCAAGCCGGGCGCCGGGGCCAGCGACCGAGGTCAAGGCGTGTCACCGGAGTAGTAGAAGCGGCACACCACACCCGGGCCGCCCAAGGGGCGCGAGGCGTCGGCGCGCGGGTCGCACAGCGCCCGGCCACCGGGCCACCGCCCCAGCGGTCATCAGGGCTGCGCCGTCGTCTATCTCTTCCGGCCGCCAGCCCGTGATGTCGAGCAGCAGCCCGTCCAGCGGGCTGCCGACCAGTATGGCGTACGTCTGGTGCGGCAGCGGGTGGGAGTCGTCATGGTCACAGCAGGCCCGGCCATACATCTGGCGCTTGATCACAGCGGTACCTTCATCCGGCGGGAGCATTCCGTCTCACCCCTTGGCGGGGCTCAGCGCCCGCAGGACAGCACCAGGGATGCCGGCGATCTGCGTCCCGGCTCGGCCGCCGTGCCGACGGCGGGTGCGGCGCGGCGGGCCCGGCCGCCGTCGGCTCCGGTCAAGCCGCCTGACCAGGTTCCTGCTGTCAGTTTGTTCCGGCGTCAGCGGATCGTCCCGCGGCCTGGGCTCGATACCGGCCCGGTGTGGTGCCGAACTCCCTTTGGAAGGCGTGTGAGAGCGCGTACGGGCTGCCATAGCCGACTCGGCCGGCGATGGTGGCCAGGGTGTCCGAGGTGTCGCGGAGCAGGGTGGCGGCGCGGATCACGCGCCACCAGGTGAGGTACGCCATCGGAGGGCGGCCGACCAGGGTGGTGAACCGGCGCGCCAGGGTGGGACGAGAGACGCCCGCCTCCGCCGCCAGACGGTCATTGCTCCACGGTGCGGCCGGGTCCGAATGCAGCGCCCGCAGGGCGGCGGCCACCACCGGGTCGCCCAGTACGCGGGGCCAGGCTCCGCTGGGGGCCTCGGTCATCCAGGCACGGATCATGTAGACGAGGAGGAGGTCGAGCAGACTCGGGAGCGCCACGCAGGAGCCGGGTCGTATCTCATCCAGCTCACCGGCGAGCAGATCGATGGCGGCACGAAGTTCGAGGTGGCTGCCTACTCGGCTGGGAAGGTGGACGACCTCAGGCAGCTCTGCCATGAGCGGATGCATGCGGCTGCAGTCGAGCCAGTACTTGCCGCAGAGCACCTCTGTCTCGCAGCTGTCGGGCTGGGTTCGCGGCTCTGTCTCCACAAGCCATTGTTCGAACGGCACCGCCTTCTTCTTCGCTGCCACCGCATCGACCGGGAAATCGGCGATGACATGGCCTGTGCCATGGGGAAGCAACACCGCGTCCCCCACACCGAGAGGTAGGGGGGCGCTGCTGTCGGTCAGTAGCCAGCAGTGGCCTTTGAGGACGACGTAGAAGCCCGCGCCGTCGTACGGGTCCAGTCGCGCGCACCAGCTCCCGCTTGTCCGCAACCGGTGGGACCAGGGGTGCCCGAGGTGCACGGCGGAGATCGCATCGCTCACCACATCCATCCGTCCAGGGTATGTGCCGTATGAATGATGAGACGCGTTCGTATTTTTTCGAGCCGGATGCATATCGAGACGGTCGTTCGACCTTTCTTAAGGTCGATCCCGTGATGAACGAGAACGAGAGTGCGCAAAGCATGGTGCTGGGAGACGTCGAGGTCATCCGGGTCGTCGAGTGGCACCAGCCGTTCCTGCCTACCTCCGGCATGTTCCCGGGAGCTACCGCCGATGTGTGGAAGGACAACGAGGACTGGCTGGCACCGGACCACTGGGAGCCGGACAGCGACTTGGCGGTGCTTGCTCTGCAGAGCTGGGTGCTGCGCAGCGCGGGCCGGACCGTCCTGGTCGACACCGGAGCGGGAAACGGGCGCGAGCGACCGGGCATGGGACCGTTCCACCACGCCCAGAGTGATTTCCTCGGCCTCCTGGCGAGGGCCGGTGTCCGCCCGCAGGATGTCGACGTCGTCGTCAACACCCACCTCCACGTCGACCACGTCGGCTGGAACACCGTCGACGCGGACGGGCAGTGGGTACCGGCGTTCCCCAACGCGCAATACCTCATTCCGGCCGCCGACGACTTCCACTACGGTCCGGACAACGCGTACGGAAACGACGCGCAGCAGGTCGACCGCCTGATCTACGAAGACAGCATCGCGCCCATCCACCAGGCCGGACAGGCCGTGCTGTGGGAGGGCCTCCACCGCATCGACGAACACCTCACCCTCGAGTCCGCGCCCGGTCACACTCCCGGCTCATCCGTGCTGCGACTCGCATCGGGCAGCGACCGGGCAGTCTTCGTCGGAGATCTGCTGCACAGCCCGGTGCAGATCCTGCACCCCTGCTGCAACAGCAACGCCTGCCTGGCCCCGGAACAAGCGGTGGCCAACCGCCGCCGGGTTCTCGGGCGGGCGGCTGACGAACGGGAACTGCTCGTTCCCGCGCACTTCGGCGGCGCAGGAGCCCTGGAAGTACGACGGAACAGTGACAGGTTCGCCCTCGGCCCATGGGCAACAGCCGGCCCCTCACCGGCGGCCCTCGATGAGGTCGCGCAGTTGGGAGCGGGCGGTGATGCCGAGCTTGGGGTAACTGCGGTAGAGGTGCGAGCTGACCGTGCGCGGGGAGAGGAAGAGCTTCTCGCCGATCTCCCGGTTGGTCAGCCCGTCGGCGGCAAGCCTGACGATCTGCTGCTGTTGCGGGGAGAGTTCGGCGAGCGCGTCGGGGGCGGCGGGGGTGACGTCGAGGCCGGCGGCGCGTGACTCGGTGCGGGCGCGCTCGGTCCACGGGCGCGCGCCCAGGCGCCGGAAGATCTCCAGGGCTTCGGCGAGCGGCACGCGCGCCTCCGTGATGCGGCGCCGTCGCCGTAGCCACTCGGCGAAGTCCAGCAGGGTCTGGGCGCGTTCGAAGGGCCAGTGTCTCAGCACGGGGTCGGCCAGGGCCGCCCGAAAGTACGGCTCGGCGTTTCGGGGGCCGGCCAGCAGGCCACGCGCCCGGTTGATCAGTGCGCGCAGGCGGGGCGAGACGTCGCCGGCGAGGGTGCGTGCGGCACGTTCGACGATCGCGGCGGCCTCCGCGTGCCGGTCGGCCCGCACCGCTGCGGCGGCCAGCTCCGCCAGGGCCGGGTAGGAGGCGTGGTAGTGCACCGGCACGCCATCTGCCGTGAAGATCGTTCGGAGTTGCTCGAACGCCGTCTCGTGGGCGCCCTCCGCCAGGGCAGCGGCGCCGAGCGCGCGGCGGGCGAAGACGTACACCGAACGGCTCTCCAGCGGGTCGATCAGGGCGAGCGCTTCCTCGGCCCGGGCGCGGGCGGCCGTCGGATCGCCCTGGTAGGCCAGCACAGCGGCGTCCACCGCGGCCGCGCACGCCACGGCGTGATCCAGGCCGGCCGCCGCACCGACCGCGCTGCCGCGGGCGCAGGCCTCCCGAGCCCGCTCCCATCTGCCCAGTTCCACATAGCTCCAGGCGGCCGCGCCGCCCAGGCCGTCCGGCAGCGCTTCGCGCGACCCCCAGCGGTCGAAAGCCTCGTCGAAGGCGAGGACGGCCCGCGGGGTCTCGTCGAGCAGCCAGGCCATGACACCGTAGGCGGTGAGCCGGTCGGGGTGGCTGCGCGCCTCGGCGGCGACCCGCGGGAGTCGAGCGAGGAGTTCGGCGCGGTCGTCGAAGGGGTCGGACACGGCCCGCACCCAGGTGCGCAGCCATGCGCGTGTGGCGTCCTCGCGCAGCCCGCGCAGCGCGGCCTCGATGCGGTCCTTCTGGGAGTCCTGACCGGAGTAGTAGCGGACCACGGCCGCGCCGGCCAGGACGTCCAGCGCAGTGGACGGCTCGACGGGTGCCAACTCCTCCGCAGCGTCCAGCAGTTGAGGGAAGGCCGCGCTGTGGCGCACGGTCAGTACGGTCAGTCGTCCGACCTGTGCCGCGGCTTCGGCGAGGAGGGAGGCGTCGTCGGTGCGGGCCGTTGCCGCAGTCGCCAGTTCCACGACCCAGGCGAGGTCACCGGTGAGCGCTGCCTCCGCGGCGGCCTCGACGAGCAGCCGGGCACTGTCCCCGGAGCGCGGCGAGAGATCGGCGGCACGTTGCAGGGCCTTGGCCGCCGCCGCGTGGCCGCCGCGGCGACGGGCCCGGTCGGCCGTCCGCTTCAGCTCCCCGGACACGGCCGCGTCCGGGTGCGTGGCCGCGGCGGCGACATGCCAGGCACGCCGGTCGGGCTCGTCCCACAGCGACTGGGCGAGCACCAGATGGGCCTCGCGCCGGGCGTCGAGGGACGCGCCGTGGTACACGGCGGAGCGGGCGAGGGGATGACTGAACCGCAGGTCGCGCCCGGTGCTCCGGATCAGACCGGCCCGCTCGGCAGGCGGCCATGCCGCGTCCGCGGCGTCCGGCACCGCGGCGGAGACGGCGAGCGCGGAGTCGACGCTGTCCATGGCGGCCAGAAGCAGCAGGGCCCGCCTGGTGGGGGCGGGCAGGTCGTCCAGGCGGGCCGCGAAGATCCGCTCCAGGTGGGCGGTGAGCGGGAGCGGGCCCGCGGGCGGCGACGTCGCGGCCGGCCCGGGTGCGGCGGCGGCCTTCGCCAGTTCGACCAGTGCGAGGGGGTTGCCCTCGGCCTGGTCGAGGATCCGCGTCCTGGTCCAGCCGGTGGGTCTGTGCGGCTGCAGATCAAGCAGCCGGCCGGCCGCGGCGTCGTCGAGCGGTCCCAGAGTGAGCGTGGGCACGTGCCGCTCGAAGCCCGGGAGGTGATCGCCGACGCGGGCCGTGACCAGCATCGTGACCGGCTCGCCCGCGAGGCGCCGGGCGGCGAAGGAGAGGACGTCCATGGAGGCGCGGTCGAACCACTGGGCGTCGTCGAGCGCGACGAGCACGGGCGCGCGCGTTCCCTGGGCGGAGAGCACGCTCAAAACGGCGACACCGAGCAGCATGAGGTCGCAGTCCGCCGTGGCCGGGCCCGCGCCGAAGGCGCCGTGCAGCGCCGCACGCTGCCGCTCAGGCAGCCCGTCGATGTCGGCCGACACGGGCCGCAGCAACTGGTGCAGGGCGGAGAACGCCAGGTTCGATTCCGATTCGCTGCCCCGGGCGCGCAGGACCCGGGCGCCGCCCGCTTCGGCCCGCCGTACCGCGCGGTCGAGCAGCGTGCTCTTGCCCATGCCCACGTCGCCGAGGAGCAGCAGGACGGGGTCGTCCGTGACCGGGTTCAGCGCGCGGAAAAGGTTTGCCAGTTCCGCGTCCCGGCCCACGATCTGCTCTCCCTCGTCTCCCTCGCGCGCTTCCACGAAGTCAGGCTACAAGTGGCCCGGCCCGTGCACGGAGGGTGCACGAAGGTGCAGTCAGGTGTCGGATACCGCCGTACCGGCGCCCCTCGTAGGTTCCAGGAACACCCGAAACCTTGAGGAAGGCCCATGGAACAGATCACGCTCGGCAACGTATCCATCACCCGCGTCTGGGAGTATTACGGGCCCGTCGACATGCGGCCCCACGCCTTCTTCCCGGAAAGCTCGCAGGAAGTCTGGAAGGACGGCGTCCACTGGCTGGCCCCGCACTTCCTGGACTCCGAGACCAACGTCGTCAATTCGGCGATCCAGACCTGGCTGCTGCGCAGCCAGGGCAAGACCATCCTCGTCGACACCGGTGTGGGTAACCACAAGGAGCGCCCGTACGCGCCGGTCTGGAGCCACCTCAAGACGAACTTCCTGGACAATCTCGCCCGGGCCGGCGTCCAGCCCGAGGACGTGGACATCGTGATCAACACGCATCTCCACATCGACCACGTCGGCTGGAACACGTACCTGGACGGGCGGCGTTGGGTGCCCACGTTCCCCAACGCCACCTACCTCATGCCGAAGGACGACTTCGACTTCTGGAACCCGGAGAACGACCACAAGCCGCTGTTCGGCCGCGGCAACCAGAACGTCTTCGAGGACAGCGTGGCCCCGGTGCACGCCGCCGGCCGGACGCTGCTGTGGGAGAACAGCCACCAGATCGACTCGGACCTGCGTCTGGACGCGGCTCCCGGCCACACGCCGGGCTCCTCCGTGCTGACGCTCACCTCCGGGACGGACCGCGCGGTGTTCGTCGGCGACATGCTGCACAACCCGGTGCAGATCCTCGAACCGGACGCCAACAGTTGCTTCTGCGAGGACCCCGCGGGCGCCCGCGCCACCCGCCGCAAGGTGCTGGGCTGGGCGGCCGACAACAACGTGCTCGTGATCCCCGCCCACCTGGGCGGCCATGGCGCCGCCGAGATCACGCGCAGGGGCAACACGTTCGACATCAAGGGCTGGGCGCCCTTCGCCCCGTACCCCGAGCAGGGCTGACGCCCGCAGAAAGGCATCGCTGTGAACTTCGAACCCGAGCCCGTCGTCACCACCGCACAGGGAGCCGTCCGCGGTCTCCGTCACGGCGACGGCACCGCCGCCTTCCTGAACATCCCCTACGCCGCTCCTCCCCTCGGCGCCGGCCGGTTCGCCCCGCCACGGCCGCACGAACCCTGGGACGGCGTACGGGACGCCACCACGCCCGGCCCCAACGCCCCGCAGCCCGAGCGCAAGCTCGGCAGCGTGGACATGTCCCCCTACTTCGGCACCGGCTGGAGCCGAGGGGAGGACTACCTCACCGTCAACGTCTTCCAGCCCGCGGCCGGCGCCGACGGCCTGCCCGTCATGGTGTTCGTCCACGGCGGCGGATTCGTCGCCGGGTCGACGCGGTCCGCACTGTACGACGGCTCCGCCTTCGCCCGCGACGGCATCGTCCTGGTCACTCTCAACTACCGGCTCGGCATCGCCGGGTTCCTCGACATCCCCGGGTCACCCGCCAACCGCGGGCTGCTCGACGTCGTCGCCGCGCTGCGCTGGGTGCGGCAGAACATCGCCGCCTTCGGGGGCGACCCGGACAACGTCACCCTCTTCGGCCAGTCGGCAGGAGCGACCATCGTCGGCGGCGTCCTCGCCACTCCCGACGCCGCGGGCCTGGTGCGCCGGGCGATCATGCAGAGCGGCAGCGGCCTGGGCGCGTTCACGACCGAGCAGGCCGCCCGCGTCACCAAGGCCGCGGCCAGGGCCTTGGGCATCGAGCCCCGCGTCGACGCCTTCGCGGACGTCTCCGACGAGCACCTGGTCGAGGCCGTCTCCAAGCTCGCGGGAATCGACTTGCAGACCGCCACCCACCACGACCCGCTGATCGGCCTCAGCCCGTTCAGCCTGGTCCTCGACACGCAGCCCGCCGAATCCGTCGCCGCCGGCCTGAGCGCCGACGTCGACCTGCTCGTCGGGACCAACACCGAGGAGGGAAACCTCTACCTGGTCCCGGTGGGCAAGTACGCCACCTCGACCGCCGCGGATGTCGACGACACGGCAGCACGCTCGCACCCGAAGCCCGCGCAGCTTGTGGAGACGTACCGCACGACACGCCCCGAGGCCTCTTCCGGCGAACTGCGGTCGGCCATCATGGGTGACGCGCTGTTCGGCGCGGGTAGCTGGGCCATGGCCGGCGCACATGCCACCCACCCCCAGTCCGCCACGTTCGGCTATGAGTTCGCCTGGCGCTCCCACGCCCTGGACGGAGACCTCGGCGCCACCCACGCGATGGAGCTCCCCTTCGTCTTCGATCTCGCGGAACTGCCCCGACTGCGGGGTGCGGGCGCCCTCCTCGGCCCCGACCAGCCACCTGCGGACCTCGCCGCCCGGACACACGAGGCATGGATCCGGTTCGCGCGGACCGGCAACCCCGGCTGGGACGCGTACGACACCACACACCGGGCCACGATGCGCATCGACGCCGAGTGGACCCTGGTGTACGACCCCCGCGGCCGGGAACGACAGGCCTGGATCTGACCAGCGCGCCGACACGACTCCGCGGGGACGGCGGCAGCCGGACAGCCACCGCACATTCGCTCCGAAGATGTGTGTCGACTCCGGGGCACTCATGCTGGTGACGAGCGGGTGACTTCGGTGGAGATCGTCGGTCTGCGGGCGACTTCCGCGTCGCGGGGCGTTGGACAGGACAGCGCCTGCATGAACATCCGACCCCCTGCGGATACGCGTGTGAGGCCCCGCATCGGTGCAGCAGCGCAGTCCGGGGCGCTCGCGACATCCAGGTGCCCCTCTGCTCTTGATCGGCTACGGAAGGGTGCGGGTTGTGCGTCAGGTGCGCGCCCGGCTCCGGTCACGGCCGGGTGGCACCTGGTCCGTCCGGGCCCGTGCGTCTGGCGGCAGCGCGACGGCGGATGACGTGCCGCATCTGGCCAACGGCCCGGACGCTGCGGCCGGTGCACGGTCACCCTGCGGGCATGGACAAGTTGATCGATCCGGTCGGTACGCTCGTCTCCCCCGGCCGACGGTTGCCCCGCTGGACGGGCTTGTCACTGCCCGATGTGTGACCGGGCGGCGGTGTCGTACTTTTCGCGGTCGCGGCGGATGGCGTCGAGGTTGGCTTCGGTCCAGGCGACCAGTTCGGCCAGGATGGTGTGCAGACTGCGACCGCGGGGGGTGAGCGCGTACTCGACCCGCGGCGGCACAGTGGGCTCGACCGTGCGGCTGATCAGGCCGTCCCGCTCGAGGCGGCGGACGGTGGCGCTCAGCATCCGCTGTGTGATACCGCCCGTGGCCCGTCGGAGGGCGTTGAACCGCAGTGGGCCGTCGTCGAGTCGGCAGATGACGGTCACCGACCACTTGTCACCGATACGGTCCATTACGTCACGCAACAACTCGTCGCGCTCGGGACGTACGCCCGACTCGATCATCGCAGATGGGGCCACGTGGTACCTCCGGTGATACCTGGGCAGTTCAAAGTGCTCTCTTGTGACACTCCCATGGCGGTTCCCACCATATACCGGTACCTGTTGTATACCGCTTAGAAGTGGAAGCCGCCGTGCCAGACACTGCTCCCTCGTCCACTCCGCTCGTGATCCGGGGCGGCCGCGTGCTGTTCCCTGACGGGACGACCCGGATCACCGATGTCGTCATCCGGGACGGCCGCATCGCCGGCATCGGCGAAGACGCCACCGTCATTGGCGACGAAGAGATCATCGACGCTCACGATCAGCTGGTCATGCCCGGCCTCGTGGATACACACCGGCACATGTGGCTGGGAAGCCTGGCGGCCAGCTCCAGCGACGTGACCTTGTTTTCCTACGCCCAGCAGATCAACGAAGGACATGGCGGCCCTTTCACCTCGGAGGACGTGTACGCGGGCGTGCTGTGGGGCGCCGTGCAAGCGATCAGCGCAGGGGTGACCACCGTCGCCGACTGGGCCCACAACCTGGGTTCCGAGGCGGACATCGACGCCAACCTGCGTGCCCTGCACGACAGCGGCATCCGGGCCCGGCTGTACTTCGGCGGCAAGGCCGGCTCGAGCGGGGATCAGTCCCGCTACGAAGCGCAGGCTCGCCACCTGCACGCCACACATGCGCCGTACCGGGTGCACGGCCGGATCGCGCTCGGGCTCGCCGTGCGCGGTCCGGCCATGGCGACACCGGCGGAGAACGACTTCGACTTCGGGCTCGCCCGCGACCTGGGGCTGCCCATCTCCCTGCACGCCGGCATGGCGGGCCTGCCCGGCGCGGTCGACCAACTCGGAAGCCAGGATCTCCTCGGACCGGACGTGAACTACGTCCACGCCAACGAGTTCACCGAGCGGGAATGGAAGCAGGTCGCGGAATCGGGCGGGACCGTGTCGGCCACCCCGAGCGTCGACATGACCATGGGTCTGGGCATCCACCCCGCCGTGGGCGCCGCGCTGGACCACGGCGTGACGGTCGGCCTCGGCGCCGACACGGTCGCCTACGGCCCCAGCGACCTGTTCACAGAGATGCGGCTGGCACTGGCCGCCGAACGGTCCCGGACCAATGCGCGGCTCATCGACCAGGGCCAGATGCCCGGCGAGTTGCGCCACAGTCACCTCGCCATGTTGGACCTTGCCACGCGCGGGGGAGCCCAAGTCCTCGGCTTCGCCGACCGGATCGGAGAGATCACCGTCGGCCGGCAGGCCGATCTCATCATGCTCGACCTGTCGGCACCGCACCTCGACAGCTTCGACAACCCTGTACTCGCCGCGTTCCTCAGCGCCGGCCCACGTGACGTCGACACCGTGATCGTCGGCGGACGCATCCTCAAGCGGCGCGGCACACTCACCGACGGGCTCCTCCAAAAGGCACGCCTTGAGGTGCGCCGTTCGCGGGCCCGCATCCGCCGGCGGTCGCTCTGACGGCAGTCGGCGTGCCGCGGGCAGACGGCTTCTGTCCCTTACCCTCCGGTTCCCCTGTACGCGATCGCCTCGATCGAGCGGTGAAGTTCCACTGCGTGGTCGAACCCAGGAGCGTCGCAGTCCCGGCCCCACAGTGTCTCGGCCACCTCGGCGTACAGATGGGCGACGTTGTGGGCCGGCGTCCCGGCCAATTGCGGGAACCGGTCGTATCCGGCGGGTAGTTCGAGCGGAGACAACGCGTCCTGGTCGTGCGCCCCTTCGACGGTCAGTGCGGCGCTCATGGGCAGGCCGACATCCCCGGTGATCCGCAGAGATCCTCGTGTGCCGTCGATCTCCCGGACGAACGGCGTCGTCCGCAGCGCGCCGCCCCGGAAGTGCATACTGGCGACGGCACCGCCCGGCGGGCGGCCGGTGACGGCGATCTGGTCGGGTGCGGTCTTCGCGATCGCCTCCCCTGTATCGGTGTTGACGGCCTGGGTGCGCAGTGTCGCGATCGTCGCCGTGGTCCTGGTCAGTTCGCCCAGTGCCACCGCCTGCATGTCGAGCGCGTGGGCAAAGGGGATGGTCATCATCGTCGCCCCGTTGGCGGCGTCCGCGGTATAGGCGGACGCCGACGTGAACGTCGCCCCGCCGCCGGGGAGCGAGCAGATCATCGACGAGGAGAGGACCTCGCCGACATAGCCGTGGGCGATCAGGTCGCGGACCCACCTCGTCGTCGGCGACACATGTCCCTGCAGTCCGGTGAACCGAGGTTCGGGGCGGCCCGCGTCCCGCACACGCCGGTGGGTGTCAGTGCGGTTGCGGACCCTGGCCGAGGTCATCGACCACCTCGGTGCCGCGGGAAGACCGGGATCATCGGCGGCGCCGAGATCCGGGTCGCTACCGCACCGCCGGCCCGGAGACGAAAACACCGTTGCGGTCGTAGGGCCAGGCGTTGGCGACGCATCCGTGCAGGCCCTTGATCTGCTGCATCATCACGGGCGCCAGGCGACCGGGCCCGGGGCAGGTGGTGTGCGTGTAGCCCAGGAAGTGCCCCATCTCATGGTTGATGATCAGCGCCCGGTAATCGTGGATCGGGCCGTCGAACGTGGGCGAGCCCTCGACCCAGCGCTTGAGGTTCACCACGACCCCGCCGGGGACCTCGCAGTTGTACTCGCCCCCGGTGTCCTGGTGGATGCCCGCCCAGCACAGGGCATCCGCCGTTCCCGGCGTCGCGATGCTCACCGTGAGATCGTGCGGCCGGCCAGCGCTCACCAGCTGGAACGCGAAGGCCGGGTTGTGGGTCCAGCCCCGGGGGGCGGCGAGGATGTCCGCGATCTCGTCGGCCGCCTGGGCCGGTGAGACGTCCAGGCCGGTCTCGACCTTCACGACGTAGCGGAGCGGACGCGCCCCCCGGCCGACCTTGGCGCCGCCGGCCCGCGCGGTGACGAAGGTGCCGGTGCCCTTCGCCGGGACCCCGCTGCCGGTGGTGGACTGCGCGGTGGTGGGCGGCGAAGCGGTCTTGGACTTCGACTTCGACGTGGACTTGGACGTGGACGCCGTGGGGGAAGCGCTCACCACGCTCCGCGAGCTCCGCGGATGCGGCGCGCCGCTGGACGCGCCGCTCGACGCGTCGCTCCGGCCGTCCAGGAAGACGGCGGCGGAGACCAGTAGCCCGGCGACCGTCAGCATGACGGCCGGCCAGCGCCTGCCCCGCCGTCGTGGACGCCGCCGGCGACGCGAGGACCGGCGGCGTTCGGCCCGGTGAGAAGAGTGCATGGCAACTCAAGCTGGCCATGACAGATGATCGCCATGAGCCCGAATCATCACGGAACGGTAACGACTGGTGTACCGGCGGCTCGCGTCGCCACGGGCCGGACCGTCGGCCGGCGGCCCCTCGGCCCGGTGTGATCATTTGGTAACAGCTCCTGCCCCTGGGCCCTTCCCCCGGACGGTCGCCGTTCGCGATCTGCCTACACTCTCGAGGTGCCAAGAGTTCTGCTTGTCGAGGACGACCCAGACGTGCGCGAGGCCGTCCGGCTGGGTCTGCGACATCAGGGGCACGAGGTCCTCGCCGCCGCAACGGGCGAAGAGGGATGGGAACACCTCGGCTCCTTCCGCCCGGACGTCGTCGTGCTGGACCTCATGCTGCCCGGCATCTCCGGCCTCGACGTGTGCCGGCGCATCCGGGACCGCGACCAGGTGCCGATCATCATCGTGACCGCCAAGGGGGACGACGTCGACGTGGTCGTGGGGCTGGAGGCCGGCGCGGACGACTACGTGGTCAAACCCGTCCGGGCCCGGGTGCTCGACGCCCGCATACGGGCCGTGCTGCGCAGACAGGACGCGTCCGTCCCGGACACCGTCCGGCCCAGGCCGCAGTCGCACGGCGAGCTGGTCATCGACCGGGCCGGGCTCGTGGTGACACACCGCGGCGAACGCGTGGCGCTCGCCCCCTCCGAACTGCGGCTGCTGCTGACCCTCTCGGCCTCGCCCGGCCAGGTGTTCAGCCGCCAGCAACTGCTGGAGATGGTCTGGGAGCACAGCTACCACGGCGACATACGGCTCGTGGACGCCTGTGTGAAGCGCCTGCGCGGCAAGCTCGGCGAGCCCGCCGGCCGGCCCCGGTACATCCAGACGGTGCGCGGCTTCGGCTACCGCTTCGGCACCTCGTGAACGGCCCAAGCCGCATGCGCCGGCGAAAGCCCGACCGCGAAACGACTTCGGCCGGGCCCGCTCCCGAGGGCGAGACGGCTTCGGCCGAGCCCGCTCCGGAACGCGAGGCGGCTTCGGCCGGGCCTGGCCGCGACCGCGAGACCGCCTCAGCCGGTGCCGGTCCCGGGCGTGAGGGCGAAGCCGCCCGCCCCAGTCCCGGGCGTGAGGGTGAAACCGTCGGCCCCGGCCCCGGTTCCGGGCGGGTGCCGTTCCTCCGGGCGGCCCTGGCGCGCGTCCCGCTCCCGCTGCGCGGCCTGCGCCCCCGCCTGATCGCGGCCTTCGTCCTGGTGGCCACGGTCAGCGCGCTGAGCACCGGGGCACTGGCCTTCCGGGGGGCGCGAACGGGGGTGCTCCAGCAGAGCCAGGACGCCGTGATCAAGCAGTTCCGCACCAGTGTCAACGCCGTGGCCGTCTACACTCCCCCGGAGCCGGACGCCACGGAGCTCCAGCGGGCGGTGGACCAGGTGCTGCACGCCAACCCGGAACAGGGCTGGCGGGTCATGGCGACGTACGGCGACCGCCGTGCCTGGGCGCCAAGCGCCGACTTCGGCAAGCTGAGCCCGGAACTCCTCCGGTCCGTACGGACCAGACGCGCCGCGGTGTTCCAGCGGGTGAACGCCGACGGGCATTCCTACCTCGTCGTCGGGATGCCGGTCACGTACGCCGCCGGCGCGAACGCGGAGCCCAGGCTCTCGGGAACGGCGATGTTCCTGGTGGTGCCGCAGAACACCGAAGAGGCGTACGTCAAGGTCATGGTCGGCAACATCGAGCGCGCCACCCTGGTGGCACTGTGCCTCGCCGTCGCCCTGGCGCTGCTGGCCGCGAGCGGCGTGCTCCGTCCCGTGCGGGCGCTGCGCGGTGCGACGCGCCGGATGGCCGAAGGGCACCTCGATGTCCGGCTGGCCGTCAGCGGCTCCGACGAACTGGCCGATCTCTCGCAGTCCTTCAACGACACCGCGGCCGCACTGGAGCAGTCGGTGGCGGAGCTGCGCCGGCTGGAGGCCCGGGCGCGCCGCTTCGTCGCCGACGTCTCGCACGAACTGCGCACACCGCTGGCCGCGATGTCGGCGGTCACCGACGTACTGGACGAGACCGCGCCCCACCTGGACCAGGAGACGGGCCACGCGCTGCGGCTCGTGCGCGAGGGGACCAGCCGGCTGAACGGACTGGTGGAGGACCTGATGGAGATCTCCCGCTTCGACGCGGGCGCGATCGACCTCAACCTGGACGAGCTGGACCTGGCCGAGTCCGTGGCGAACACCCTCGCCGCGCGCGGCTGGCAGGACCAGGTGGAGACCCGGGTACCCGGGCCGGGCGTGCTGCGCACCCGCGTGGATCCGCGGCGGCTCGACGTGCTGCTGGCCAATCTGGTCGGCAACGCGCTGCGGCACGGGGCGCCGCCGGTACGGCTGACCATGGAACGGGAGGAGCGAGCGGACGGGGCGTGGGCCGTCATCAGGGTGAGCGACAACGGGCCGGGGATCGCCGAGGAGGCGATGCCGCACATCTTCGAACGCTTCTACAAGGCGAGCACCTCACGGACCAGGAGCCGGAACAGCGGACTGGGGCTGGCCATCACGGCGGAGAACGTACGGGTGCACCAGGGCCGCATCAGCGCGGCGAACCTGCCCGGCGGCGGCGCGCGGTTCACGGTCGAACTCCCGCTGCGGCGCGACTCGGCCGACGGCGACGACACCGACGGGGGGTCCCGGTGAAGGGCTCACGCACACCGGCACTGCTGGCCGGACTCGCCGCCGTTCTCCTGACGGCCTCCTGCGGGATCCCCCGCTCCGGCGTCATCGAGGCCGGCGAACCGGCGAGCGGCATGGCCGCTCCCGACCGCCAGTCCCCGCCGCCCACCATGACCCCCGTCTACTTCCTGCACGACGGCGAACCGAGGCCGTACCCGCGCGAGATCGACGGACCCGGCGACTACGAGGGCGCCGTGCGCGCGCTGTTCGACGGGCCGGCCACGAGCGAGACCCCGACGGCCACCACGGAACTGCCCCGGCTGCCGGCCACGCCGGCGGTGACGACCGTCGACGACGACACCCTCTCCGTCCGGCTGCCCCGAGGTGTCCCTCCCCTCACCCGCACCGCCCTGACACAGCTGGCCTGCACGGTGGCCGGCGTACCCCGACCGCCCGCCCCCCGGCCCACGGCCCCCTCCGGCACCGCCTCTTTCGCGGCCACCACCGCCCCCACGGAGCACCCCCCGACTCCCCCGACCGTCCTCGTCCACGGAACCGGCTGGACGACGACCCAGCCCACCACCTCGTGCCCCGACCTGGCGGTGCGCTAGTACTCCAGCAGCGGATCGTGTCCTGAGCTGGTGTTTGTCGTCGTCCTGGCATGGAGGGTACGACTGAAGTCGGTTGCTGAGCTGCAGAGTTGGAGGCGGTGTTCGCCCGAGTGGCGGGCCGGTTCGGGCGGGCGGATCTGCGGTGGCGGATGCGGGAGTACGTCCCCGCCTGCGCCACCCGCTCGGGCCGGATGAGGACGGTGCACCGGCTGGTGCTGCACGAGGCCCGGGTCTTCGGGAGCCTCACGCTGTGGATGGGGCGGCGCAGTCAAAGGACCGCCGGCGGGCGGGCGTTCGGATACGCCCGGGGGCAGGGCTCGACCCTGCTGGGGCTGGCGTTCGTGTGCGTGATCGAGACGGTCGGCGTGGCCGCGATGCTGCGCGACTGGCCCGCCGCGCACGACGTGATGCTGGTGCTGGACAGCTACACCGTGCTGCTCGTCCTCGGCCTGCACGCGGCCGGAGTGGTGCGCCCGCACGTGCTGACCGGGGAGGCGCTGCGGGGTCGGTACGGGGTCCGGTTGGACGTGCGGATACCGCTGACCGCCATCGGGGCCGTACGGCGGGAGGTGCGCACCACGCACCGGTACGAGCCGGGGGAACTCGATCTGCCCGTCGGCTCCCAGACGTCGGTCACCCTCGAACTCACCGAACCGGTCCCGTACCTGACCTTGCTCGGCCATCGCGAGGAAGTGCGCGTGGTGCGGCTGTACGCCGACGACGCCGGTGCGCTCGTTCAGGCCCTTACACGGGCCTGAACAGGGGCTTCGCCCTGCCGGAGGCGGCCTGGACCAGGCGGATCCGCAGACGAGTTCGGTGGTGACCCGAACGGCGCCCGCAACGTCGAGGGCATCTGCGGCGACGCCGCGGACTACTGGCCCGCCAAGCTCCCCGGCACCCTGCTGAACTGCGCTGCCGTCCAAAAGCGCGTCACCCTGGTCCACCCCAACGCCGAAGGCCACGCCAACACCGCGCTCCACGTCGAACGAGCCATCCGCATCGCCCTCCTCGAACACTGACCAGCAGGCCGACCCTGCACGTCACCCTCGTACGGCCCGAGCTGGTCGTGGAGGTCGGCGTGGACGTCGCCCGGGACAGTGCCGGACGCCGGCGGCACCCTGCCCGGTGGCACCGGTCCCGCCCCGACCTCTCTTCCTCAGACGTCCCGGACTTCGAGGCGGTCGACTGCTCACGGCTCAGCCGCGCGGAGCCCCGGCTACGGCCACTCGTACGGCAGCAGCCGCATCATCGAGCCGCCGAGCAGGTCGAGGGAGGCGGCTGCCGAACCGGACAGCCGCCTCGCTCCACGCTGTTTCCGGCCCGCTCAGCCGCGGACGATGTTCTGCGCCTGCGGGCCCTTCTGGCCCTGGCCGATGTCGAAGGTGACGTGCTCACCTTCGGTCAGCTCGCGGTACCCGCTGCCCTGGATCTCGGAGTAGTGCGCGAAGACGTCCGGGCCTCCGCCGTCCTGCTGGATGAAGCCGAATCCCTTCTCTGCGTTGAACCACTTCACGGTGCCGCTGGCCATACCTGTTGATCCTTCATTCACGCCGGGGAACAGCCGTTCACCCGGGCAAGCTCCGGTTCGCGCAACCGCACGAACCAACAGCCGTCCTACCCCGCAACGGCGCCCTCATACGGCCGACGACACGGCCGGGGAGGCCAAGGCCCACCCACTGCGCCACGGTGTACGAACCGCTGACACCTCCCGCGGCACCACTGACGTTTCTCAGTCCCGCGGGCGGAGGGCGTCTGCCGAGCCCGCTCCTCCCCCGGTCGGAGGGCGTCAGCGCAGCGGGCGGAAGGTGGCGCGCAGGTCGCCGATCCATGCCTCGGGGTTCTCCCACGGGCCGAAGTGGCCCCCGGCGCCGTCCGGACCGAAGACCACGACGGGGTGCCCGTAGCGGGATTCCGGTACTGCCGTGACTCCGATTGATTTCCGGGCCGGATGCGTATCAGGATCTACCTTCCTGGGCGAACGGGGAGTCCGACGGAGGGGATGCGGTGTGATCGAACTGGCATGCGTGATCAAGGATCTGCGGGAGGAGCTGAACCGGGCGATCGCCGCGGCGGACGGGGAGGCGTTACGGTTCGAGTTGGGCCCGATCGAACTGGAGCTGTCGGTCGCCCTGGAGCAGAGCGCCCACGCGCAGGGAAGGGTCCGCTTCTGGGTGGTGGACGCCGGGGCCGACGCCGGCGTGGGCAAGACCTCGACGCAGCGCATCTCGCTGACCCTGCAACCGACTCTGGCCGGTTCGAGCAGACCGGTCGCCATCTCGGGAGCCGCTGAGCCGAACGAGCGGTGAGTTCTCCCATGGGTGGCGAACCGGAGTCCGACGGGCTCGATCTGCGGCGCGTGGTCCAGGTCGTGGTCACGGACGGCACCGGCAGGCTCCGACTGGCGTCCGGTTACCGGGTGACCCGGGACCTGGTGCTCACGGCCGCGCACGCGCTGGGTGACGCAACGTCAATTCTGGCGCGGTTCTTCACCGGTGACGGTGAGGTCTGGGAGGAGCCGGGCGAATCCGTCTGGGCGAACGCCGACGTGGACATCGCGCTGCTCAGGATCACGGTGGACGCGCGCCGCGGCGGACCGCTCGCCGCCTGCGTGCCCCCGGTGCGGTTCGGCCGTGTCGCGCCTATGGCGGAGGCGGACTGCGGAGCCCTCGGATTTCCCTGGTTCAAGCTGCGCGACAGCCGTTCCCCGGCTGCCGGCTCCTCGCCCGGCAGCCATACCGCCACGACGTACCGGGACTCCCACTACGCACGCGGCCGGGCCACGGCGACCCTCCGTGAGGGCACCCTGGAGTTCAGCGTCCAGACCCCCCCGGGACCGCACACCGACTCCGGCCGCTCGCCCTGGGAGGGCATGTCCGGGGCCCCGGTCTGGAGCGGCGGGCGCGTCATCGGAGTCGTGACCGCGCACTACGGCCGTGAGGGACCCGGCATGCTCACGGCCAGCCAGGTGGAACGCTGGTACCGACTGCTGACCGGGCCGCAGATCGACGAACTGGCGCAGTTGATGGGCCTGCCGCGCAGGGCCGGCGAGCTCGACGAGGTTCCCGGGCCGACGCCCGCGTCCGACGGCCCGGCAGCGGCAGGGAAGTTGGGCAAGGCAGCCAGGGAACTCGCCGACCTGGTGCGCACCCAGTGGGAGGATGAGGAGGAGCGGCGGCAGGTACACGACCCCTCGCCCCTCCAGGTGCGGTTCCGGCAGGCGGCGGACGTCCGCTTCGACTACTGGGCCCACATCCGCCGTGTCCCCCTCTCCACGGACCCCGGGCCGCTGCCACTGGCGGACGAGCTGGACCAGATCGTGAAGGTCTACCGGTCCATTCCCTCCGGCCGGCTGGTGGTGCTGGGCGTCGCCGGGGCGGGTAAGACGATCCTGACCACGCGCTTCGTCCTCGGCCTGCTGAAGGAACCCGCCCGGGGGGACCGGGTGCCGGTGATCTTCGAACTGGGCTCGTGGGACCCGACCGCCATCCACCTGCGCGACTGGATGGCCGAGCGGCTGGTACGCGACTACGGCTTCGGCGGCGCGGCCCCGGACGGCGGGACGCTGGCCGACGCCCTGATCAAGGCGGGCCGGATCCTGCCCGTCCTCGACGGATTCGACGAGATCGCCCTCGATCTGCAGCCGAGGGCCCTCGAAGAGCTCAACCTCCTCGGCCGGATGCCGTTGCTGCTCACCAGCCGCACCGAGGAATACACCAGTGCCGTGGAGCGGACCGACGTGCTCACCGCCGCCGCCGTCGTCGAACTGGAACTGCTCACCCTGAGCGACCTCGACGACTATCTGCCCGGCACCAGCCCGCCGGGCCCGGACGGCCGTTCCGGCTGGGCCCCCGTGCTGGACGAGCTACGCCAACACCCCCGCACCCGGGGCGCGGAGAACCTCGCGCAAGCGCTCCGCACCCCCCTGATGGTCACCATGGCACGCACCGTCTACGGTCACTCGGGCGAGCCCCACCCACGGGAGCTGCTGGACACCAGGAATTTCCCCGGGCCCGAGGACATCCAGAAGCATCTGCTGGCCGCGTTCCTTCCCGCCGCCTACCGCCCCCATGCTCGCAACACGACCGGACCGCACCGCACCCGACCGTGGAACCCCGACCCGGGCCGGGCCGAGCACTGGCTCCGCTACCTCGCCGCACACCTGACCGCACGCCGCACCCGCAACCTCGAATGGTGGCAACTCGGCACGACCATGAGCCGTTTCGCGCGCGTATGCGTGATCGGTTTCCTGGCCGCGCTGGCCTTCGGAGTGACGACCGGGGTCGGAAACATCCCCGTGGACCTGGTGGTGACCGACAACGGGCTCGGGTTCGCCGTCGAACGCGGGCTCGTCGTCGCGGTGCTGCACGGAGCCGTGGCCGGGCTGGGGTTCGGGGCCGTCTACGTGTCCGCGTACCGGGGGGACGTGACGCCGTCCCGCGTGCGGATACAGATCTTCGGCCGGAGAGGGGTGGCACACAACAGGCTCCTGCCCAGGTTCATGGCCGGACTGGTGCTCGGGGCCCTGGCAGCGGGCACGCTGGTCCTGGTGGACCGCGGCATCGTCACCCGGCTCGGGCTCTCGGACGGGCTCGAAGACGCCTCTGGCCCGGCCACGTTCCTGTTCGTGCTCGGGTTCGGCCTCGCGACCGGTCTGGTCCTGGGGCTGATGGCGTGGCTGGAAGTCGCCGACGCCATCGACTCCGCCGTCAGCCCCGCCGCCCTGCTCGACAGCAACCGCAGGAACGTGCTCGTCCATCTCCTGATGTGGGCGATCGTCTTCGGGACGGGCGCGACGGCCGTCAACGTGTTCATCATGGGGCCCCTGCTCGGAGTGGGGGCCGGCCTCGTGTTCGGGCTCGAGGCGGCCTTCGCGGGCGGGCTCGGGTACGGGCTCAGCCTGACGGCCTGGGGGCAGTGGGTGGCCCTGGCACGGATATGGCTGCCGCTCACCGGGCGGCTGCCCTGGCGGCTGATAGCGTTCCTGGACGACGCCTGCGAGCGGGGCGTGCTGCGGCAGGCCGGCGCGGTGTACCAGTTCCGGCACGCCCAGCTCCAAGAGCACTTGGCCACCAGGACCACGCCCCCCACGCCCCCTACCTCCTGACCACTTCCACCCTGACCCGGGCCCGCGGCGCACGCCGGTGGACACCCGCAACGGGGTCGTGACGCGGCCGTGACGCCACCGGTCCACCTTGACCTATAGGCATCCAACTGTCATACAAGGGATCCAACTGCCTTACGGGGGACACGAGATGACATTCCTGGAGAAGAAAGGGAGGCCGGACGAGGAGAGCGGAACGACGCGTGGCCACCGGAGCGGCCGGGCCGTCCGCAGGACCGCATGGCTGCCGGCGCCCCTGATGCTCGCCTGCGCGGCCGCGGGCTCGGCTATCGGCGGCCTCGGGGCCGGAGCGGCGGCCGCGGATCCGGCGTCGCTCACCCAGCAGTACACCTGTGCCCTGCCCTATGTCGGTGACCGGGGCGTCACGTTCCGGCTCAACTCGGCCGTGCCGGGCAACGTCCTGGCCGGCAAACCCAGCCCCGCGTTCCCGATCGTCGCGGATGCCCCGGTGAGCCCGAGCGACACCACCTGGCTGCGCCGGTTCGGCTTCAGCAGCATCGAGGGCACGGTGGTGGCGAAGGTCGCCGTGCGCGCGCTGGGGGTGGACATCAAACGGGATGTGACGTTCGCCGTCCCCAGGACCTCCGTGCCGGCGTCCGGTTCGCTCGACGCCAAGGGGACGGGTACCGCGCCTCAGCTCGTCTTCAAGAAGCCCGGCATCGCGAAGATCACCACCACCCAGCTGATCCTTCACATCGTCCCGAGGGACGCGAACGGCAACGTGGTCAGCCCCCCGGGCAGCTTCAGCGCGCCGTGCACGCTGAACCACGGGGAGAACGACGTGGTGGCGACCGTCCAGATCGCCGCCCCGGGGCGGCCGACCGGCCCGGGGAAGCCCGGGGGCACGGGCGGCTCCGGCACGGGCTCCGGCTCCGGCTCCACCGCGCCGTCCGGCACCGCGGGGCCGATCCCGAGACCGGGCGACTCGTCCGGAGCGGCCGCCACCGGCGGTACGGGCGGTACGGGCGGTACGGGCGGTACGGGCGGCGCCAGTCCTTCGGCCTCCCGCCCCGGCGGGCAGAGCGCGACGCCGGCGCCCTCGGACAGCGGCGCCACATCGCTGAGCCCGGCTGCGAACACCTCCGCCGGGCACAGCCATGCCACCGCCACGTCCGGCGCCTGGAGCGCCAGGAACCTGCTCCTGCTCTCCGCGGGCCTTCTCCTCGTGGCCGCCGGCGCCGGGACGGCCTTCCTCCGCTTGCGTGCACGCCGTCGCTGACTCTTGAGCATGTGCGTGGGGCTGCGATATTCGTAGTCCCACAACGTGCCGGGGGAAACGGGGACTTGGGATGGGTCGGGTACGCAGCGCCAACCGGCTTTCGCGGCGGTTCCGTTGGCGGTCAGGCGCGGTCCGCGCGGCGGTCGGCGCGGGCACGGCGCTGTCGCTGGCGACCGGCTTCGGCGCCGGCCCGGCACATGCCACCGTGGACCGCCAGGCACCCGCGGAGCACCATTACTACATCGAACTGGGCGGCACCGGAGCCGCGTTGCCCGGGCCCCGGTGCACCTACAGCTACCAGTACGCCAACCAGGCCCTGACCGCCGACCGGAACAACATCGTCGTCGGCGTCTGCTACCCGGCCAGTGCCGGCCCCTGGGAGGCCGGCAACGGCAAGACGCCCGGCTTCGGTTCGCCGAGTTATGACGACAGCGAGCGGCAGGGCTACCGCAATCTGCTGAGCACGGCCGAGCGGATCCACCGCGCCGACCCGCACGCCCGCTACACCATCGTCGGCTACTCGCAGGGCGCACAGGCCGCCGACGAGGTGCTCCAGGCGATCGCCGAGCGACGGACGGGCATCCCGGCCGCGCGGGTCGACGGCATGCTCTACGCCGACCCGCGGCAGCCCAGGACGGGCCTCGAAGCCGTCGTGCCCCGGGGGCTGAGCGTCTTCGGCTTCACCTCGCGCGGCCCCGGACCGGCGGACTTCGCGGGCATCCCGGTCGCGCGCTTCTGCATCCGGACCGACGGCGTCTGCGACGCGACCACGCCGCTGGCGCTCCCCGGCTTCCTCCAGCAGCACCCCCGCTACCAGCGGCCCGGCGGCATCATGAGCCTGACCCTCGCGCACGCCGGCGAGAACGGCACCTTCTGGTACCCGGCCGGCTCCTGACGCGGGCCACTGGCGGAACCTCCGGTGGCTGAGCCTTCAGGGTTGCCAGATGCCGGGTCACGGTGCGGCGGCCGATAGCCACACCAGCTTCTTGAAGCTCGAAGGCGATCGGGCGGCCGCGACAGCGCTCAACCAGACGTCTGCGTCCCTCAGCCGTGCGCGGACTGCCCGCTGAGTCGTCCGCGACCGTGCCTTCACGAGCGAGCCGCCAGAGCGCACGGGAAGGCGGCGAGGAGGAACACCGCTGCGCCTGCCCACATGAGGCCCCCGACGTGGGCGAACAGCCCACCTGCCGGTGTTCTTGCGATGGCTCCGAAGAAAGCCACTCCGATCGCTCCGCCCGCCTGGTCATGGGCTGAGGGCCCCCTCGGTTTCCGGGCCGGCGTGACCGGCTTCCTCGCAGAGGCGGTTTCGTAGCTGATCGCCCCGGCTTGCCTGCCGGCTGCAGGTCCGTCGAGGACCGCGCTGTCGACGGCCTCGGTCTCGGGGCCGCGGCCCTACCCGAGGGGTCTGACGCGGCTCGGACACCTGCTTGTCACTGACGGTCGGTCCAGCCGCGGGGCCGGCGCAGCGTCTGCGCGCTTTTCCGCCTTCCCTCCGTGCCGATGGCGCGGAGGCCCGGAACCGCGAGCGGTTCCGGGCCTCTTGCGCGGGAGCGCTCAGGCGCCGCGCTCTGGATAGCCGGCGTTGCCGACGTCGTTCCTCCGGGCCGCGTCGATACCGCGGGCGGTCTGCTCGTCGTGACGGTGACCGGTGCGGTCCCGGGCGAAGGCGCCCGCGGCCGTCACTGGTCCTCTGCCCGGCCTGCCGGGCACGTCCCCGTTCTTCCGGGTGGGGGCGGCGGGTGGTGCGGGGTGTCAGGAGACGAGGGCCTGCCAGGTGTCGGGGCCGACGATGCCGTCCGCGGTCAGGCCCTTGCCGGACTGGAAGGCGAGCACCGCGCTGCGGGTGGCCGGGCCGAAGTCACCGTCCACCGCGAGGGTGGAACCGTGGGCGGCGAGTTCGGCCTGGGCGGCTTTCACGGCCGGGCCGGTGTCGCCGGACTGCACGGTGACGATGAGGGCCTGCCAGGTGTCGGGGCCGACGATGCCGTCCGCGGTCAGGCCCTTGCCGGACTGGAAGGCGAGCACCGCGCTGCGGGTGGCCGGGCCGAAGTCGCCGTCCACCGCGAGGGTGTAGCCGTGGGCGTTGAGCAGGTACTGGATGGTCGTGGTGCTGTGGCCGGTCGCGCCCTGTGAGACGACCGGCCAGCCGCTGCCGGGGGGCGGCGGGGGCGGGGTGTACGTGCCGTGGGCGAAGGTTTTGAGGTCCGCGGTGGTGCCGTTGAAGACGTCCTGGTCGCCGGGGAAGGTGCCGCTGTCGGCGTTCTGCCAGATCGTGTAGGTGGTCCAGCCGGCCGGTAGCGGAGTGGGCGAACCGCCGTAGTTGGCGATCCACAGCGGGTCGTGCTGGCCGGGGGTGGCCGAGTTGCCGGTGCAGGTCGACCACCAGTCGCGGGTGGAGTAGACGATCGGGTAGCGGCCGGTCTTGGTGTGGTATTCGGTGCTGAAGGCGGTGATCCAGGAGACCATCGCGCTTTGGCTGAGGCCGTAGCAGGTGGCTCCGTAGGGGTTGTACTCGATGTCGAGCGCGCCGGGGAGGGTCTTGCCGTCGTCGGACCAGCCTCCACCGTGGGCGATGAAGTAGTCCGCTTGGGCGCTGCCGCCGGAGGCGTTGGGCAGGGCGAAGTGGTAGGCGCCGCGGATCAGGCCCGCGGCCGCGGATCCGTTGTACTGCTGGGAGAACTGGCTGCTGGTGTAGTCGGTGCCCTCGGTCGCCTTGACGTAGGCGAAGGACGCGCCTTTGGCCGCCACCGACGGCCAGTCGACGTTCTCCTGGAAGGCGCTGACGTCCAGGCCCTTCAGCGTCGTCGTGGTGTCGGGGACCGTCGCGGTGGCCGAGTGGTGAACGGTACGGGCCGGCAGGCGGGCGGTGAGCCCGGAGCCCATGTGGTCGGCTGCCTCGTGCCAGGGGTGGGCCGGTGCCGCGGCTGTGCGGGCCATGGCGTGCGGCAGGCCGGCCGATGCGGCCAGCACGGTCAGGCCGAGTGTGACGGCGGCGGCCAGGGTTTTGTTCATCGGTTGGTTCTCCGTTCTCGGAGGTCGGCGCAGAACGCCGGCGCCGCGAGCCGCGCGGTGTGCGGGTGCTCGCGGCGCCGGCCGGCAGGTGCGGGGTGGTGCCGGTGGACCGGTGGGAAGGTCCGGTCAGGGGCGGACCAGCCCGTAGAAGACGGAGCTCGACAGCGGGTAGCTCTTGTCGTAGACGCCGATCTGGCTGGAGTTGGCCGGGTTGGAGGTGTTGCCCGAGATCACGTAGACGGTCGATCCGCTGACGTGGTCGACGATCCCGATGTGGTAGCGGTTGGTCGCCGTGCCGAAGATGATCATGTCTCCGGGCAGTGCCGAGTGCAGCTGGCTGGTGCCGTACCAGCGGTTGTGGCTGACCGCCCAGTCGTAGACGTTCGGCACGTAGGTCATGAACGGGATGTTCTCCCCGGCGTCCCGCCACACCCAGGTGGCGAAGGCGGCGCACCAGTCCGCGCAGATGCTGTAGGGCTTGCCGGGCACGCAGTTGTCGGAGTCGGCGCGGACGCCGAGCTGGCTCTTGGCCACGCTGACGATCTTGTCGCGCTGGGTGTCGCTGGTGTGGCAGCTCGCGACGAGTCGCGTGATGCCCATCGACTTCATGGTGTCCGGGCCGGCGATGCCGTCGGCGGTGAGCTGGTGTTCGCTCTGGTAGTTCTTGACGGCGGTGGTGGTGGTACTGCCGTAGTCGCCGTCCTGGTCGACCCCGGCCTTGCTCTGGACCTCCTTGACGACGGCCTCCAGTTCGCCGAGCGTCTGGGTGCCGATGATCCCGTCGACGCTCAGGCACCGGTCGGACTGGAAGGACTCGGCGGCTGCCTCGGTCTGCGCCCCGCTGACGCCGTCGACGGTGCCGGCGTTGTACGCCAGCCCGTTCAGGTCCTCCTGTCCCAGCTTGATGTCGGCCGAATCCGCCGACGCCGTGGCAGGCCCGGCCAGCACCGCGCCGGAGACGAGTACCGCCGTGAGGGCTCCGAGTGCGGCCCTTCTCGTCCGCAGAAGTGCGGAATGCTTCACATCGCTGCTCATAGTCGTGCGTCCCTCTTCCCCGTGTGACCGTCACCGCCGCGTCTGCGGTGGTGGCTCGTTTGTAAGGGACGCGACGTTGTCCGCTGTCGGCCGCTGGACGCCGGACAACACGCTCCGCACAATGAGCACTCCGCGAGGACAGGTAGGAGGCGACGGTGCCCCGCAGCGAGCGGCCGTTGGACGACGAGGACACCCATCTGGGCAGGTTCGCGGCGGACTTGAGGAAACTGAGAGACAAGGCCGGCGCTCCGCCGTACCGCAAGCTCGCCCGCGCCGCGCACTATTCTTCGACCGCCCTCGCCGACGCCGCCTCCGGCCGCAAGCTGCCGAGCCTGCCGGTCACCCTCGCCTACGTCCGCGCGTGCGGCGGCGACACGGCGGAGTGGGAGCAGCGCTGGCACCGTCTTTCCGCCGAACTGGCGCGTACCGGCGAGGTGCCGGACGAGGCGGCCGAGGGCGGTGACGACTGCCCCTACGCGGGACTGAGCTTCTTCGACACCGGTGATGCCGGACGGTTCTTCGGGCGCGAACGGCTCACCGACGACCTGGAGTCCCGGGTCCGCGGGAACAGGTTCGTCGCGGTGTTCGGCGCCTCCGGCTCGGGGAAGTCCTCCCTGCTGAGGGCGGGACTGATCCCGCGGGTGTCCACCGGCCCGGCACCCTGGACCGTGCTCGTCCTCACCCCGGGCGCCCACCCCTTCGAGGAGTGCGCGGCACGGCTGGCCGCCCTCACGAGCGCCTCCGCCGTCGCCCTCCACGACGACCTGCGAACCGGCCCGCGGGCCCTGCACCTGACCGCGCTCCAACTGCTCGCGGAGCAGCCGCCCGAGCGCGAACTCCTCCTCGTGGTCGACCAGTTCGAGGAGATCTTCACCCTGTGCGCCGACCCGAGGGAGCGGGCGGACTTCATCGCCTCACTGCTCACCGCGGCCGGCGCGGCCAACAGCCGGATTCGCGTCGTCCTCGGCGTGCGGGCGGACTTCTACGCTGCCTGCTCGCAGCACCCGGACCTCGTGGAAGCCATCCAGGACTCGCAGCTCCTCGTCGGCCCCATGACCACCGAGGAACTGCGCCGTGCCATCACGCAACCCGCGGTCCAGACCGGGTCCACTCTCGAAGCCCCCCTGCTCGCCCGGGTGGTGGCCGAAGCGACCGGGCAGCCCGGCATCCTGCCCCTGGTCTCCCACGCGATGCGCGAGACCTGGCGCAGGCGGCGCGGCAACACCTTGACCGTGAGCGGTTACGAGTCGGCCGGCGGCATCACCCACGCCCTGGCCAACACCGCCGAGACCGTCTACGGCGCCCTCACCGCACCGCAGCAGCGCCTGGCGCGCGGTATCTTCCTGCGTCTGGTGTCGCTCAACGACGGCACCGAGGACTCCAAACGGCGCCTGGCCAGGGACGAACTCGACCCCAGCGCGGACGCCGTCCTGGAGGCGCTGGCCCGGGCCAGGCTCGTCACCCTCGACACCGACAGCGCGGAGATCACCCACGAGGCGCTCCTCCAGGCGTGGCCCAGGCTCAGCGACTGGATCAGCGAGGACCGGGCCGGTCTGCTCGTACAGCAGCAGCTCACCGACGCCACCCTGGCCTGGGAGCGCGAAGGGCGCGACGCGAGCGCCCTGTACCGCGGAACCCGCCTGGCCGCCGCCCGGGAATGGGCCCGCGAGCACGCCGACGACGGGCGGTTGAGCGCCCGGGCCCGGGAGTTCCTCGCCGCCTCCTCCCGCCACCAGGACCGCGGCCTGCGGCGCCGGCGCGCCGCGGTCCTCGCGCTCGCGCTGCTGACCGTACTCGCCATGGCAGCCGCGGGGACCGCGCTGCAGCAGCGCTCGGCCGCCAGGTCCGAGCGCGACAGCGCGGTCGCGGGCGAGTTGCAGGCGCAGGCCGGCCAGCTGCGCGGCACCGACCAGTCGCTCGCCGCCAGGATGGACGTCGCCGGATACCGCTTGCGCCGCACCGACCTGCTCGCGACCGACCTGCTGGGCACCCAGAGCGCCCCCCTCTCCACGCCGCTCACCGGGCACACGGCGACCGTCTACGCGGTCGCCTTCAGCCCGCGGGGCCACCTGATGGCCACCGCGGGCCTGGACGACACCATCAGGCTGTGGAACGTCGCGGACGCCACCCGCCCGGCGCCGCTGGGCGATCCCGTCCACGCCCAAAGCGGCGGCGTGATGTGGCTGTCCTTCAGCCCGGACGGCCGCACCCTCGCCTCCGCCGACCGCGACCACAGCGTACGGCTGTGGAACCTCACCGATCCGAAGCGGCCGGCAGCGGGCTCCACGCTGCGGGGGCACACCGGCATCGTCTTCTCGGTGTCCTTCAGCCCGGACGGCCGCACCCTGGCCAGCGCGGGCGACGACGGCACCGTGCGGCTGTGGAGCGTCTCCGGCCCCGCCCACGCGAGCGAGGTGGGCAAGCCGCAGCGCAGCCAGAAGGGCGCCATAGCCTCGGCGGTCTTCAGCCCGGACGGCCACACCCTGGCCAGCGCCGGCCACGACCACACCGTCCAACTGTGGGACGTCACCGATCCCGCGCACCCGCACACCGAGGGACCGCCGCTCCACGGCCACACGGGCACCGTCTACGCGGTCGCCTTCAGCCGGGACGGCCACCTGATGGCGAGTGTCGGCAACGACTTCACCGTGCGGCTGTGGAACGTCACCGACCCGGCGAACCCGGTCGCCGTGGGCACCATTCCCGACGCCGCCACCAACACCATCTACACCGTGTCCTTCAGCCCCGACGGGACCGTGCTGGCCACCGCCGGCGCGGACCAGACGGTCCGCCTGTGGAACGTCACCGACCCCTCGGCCCCCGTCGCACTGTGCCCGCCGCTCACCGGCCACACCGGCTACGTGTGGTGGCTCGCGTTCAGCCCCGACGGGCACGTTCTGGCCAGCGTCAGCACCGACGCCACCGTACGGCTGTGGGACCTGCCCCACACCGTGCTGCCCACCCCCACCTACCAGAACACCGTCGCCTTCAGCCCCGACGGGCGCGTCCTGGCCGCGGGCGGCACCGACGGCGCGATCCGGCTGTGGGACACCACCGACCCCCGCCGGCCCGCCCCCGCCGGCGCCCCGCTGCTCGGCAACGCACGCGCCGTGAACAAACTGGCCTACAGCCCCGACGGCCGTCTCCTGGCCAGCGCCGGCCGGGACGGAACGCTGCGGCTGTGGGACGTCCGCGACCCGGCACGTGCGCACGAGCTCAGCCGGCGGGCTCCCGGCCCGGCGCACGCCGCGATCACCACGGCCGTCTTCAGCCCGGACGGGCGCGTGCTGGCCAGCGCCGGGTACGACCGCATGCTGCGGCTGTGGGACGTCACCGACCCCGCACGCCCCGAGGAGATCGGGCGCCCGGTGACCGCCCACGCCGACGCCGTGAAATCGCTGGCCTTCAGCCCGGACGGCCGCACCCTGGCCAGTGCCGGTGCGGACGACACCACCCGCCTGTGGAACGTCACCGACCCCGCACACCCCACGCAGTGGTGCCCGCCGCTGGCCGCCCGCACCGGGGGCGTGGAGTCGGTGGCCTTCAGCCCGGACGGCCGCACCCTCGCCACGGCCAACGACGACCACAGTGTGCGCCTGTGGAACGTGAGCGATCCCCGGCACCCCGCCGCCCGGGCCACGCCGCTGACCGGGCACACCAGCTTCGTGCTGTCCGTGGCCTTCAGCCACGACGGGCGGACCCTCGTCAGCAGCGGCAGCGACGGCACCATCCGGCTGTGGGACGTCGCCGACCCTGCCACGCCCTCCGCGTGGGGCGGCCCCGTCACCGGTCACACCGGACCGGTCGACCAAGCAGTGCTGAGCCCGGACGGCAGCACCCTGGCCAGCGCCGGCGACGACCACACCGTCCAGGTGCGGGCCACCAGCGCCGACGTGGCCGTCAGCCGCGTCTGCGCGACCACGACCGGCGCCCTGCCCCGGCAGGCGTGGCACCGTTACCTTCCCGCGCTGCCCTACCGGCAGGTCTGCGGCTGAACCGGCCCGCAGCCACCGAGGACCGCGGGGGGGGGCCGTGCCTCGGGCCGGGCCTCCGCGTCGTCCGGCCCCTGTTGTCCGGCCCCTGTTGTCCGCCGGTCGCCGTACGACCGCGGACAACCCGCCCACGGTACGAAGGAACGGCTCCCGCGCAGTCACCGCCGGGAGCGGCCGCCGCCGGCACACAGACCGCGCGGGACCGCGAACTCCCATGAGACAGGGGCCACTCCATGAAGAAACTGCTTGTGACGGGCGCGACGCTGGTGTCCGCGGCACTGATCACTCTCGGTGCCGCGGGAGGACCCGCGAGCGCCACCACGGTCCACGGCTGCGCCTCGCAGTACCTGTGCGCGTACGAGTCCGAGAACTACTCCAGCAGCCCCGGCCCCGTGAAGGACAACAACGCGGACCTGAGGTCCTACCCGAAGTTCCGCTACATGCAGTCCATCTACAACAACGGCGCCAGCTGCACGGCCTACCTCTGGTCCCAGCCCAACTACCAGGGGATCGTGCACTCGCTCAGCCGCGGCCAGGGCTACCCGAACCTCACCAACATCCCGGAGTTCTCCTCGACCGGAGTCGAGAGCAACGCATGGTGCAACTCCCGTCCGTGATCCACCTGCCGCCCCGGGAAAGGCCCGGGGCGGCGCCTGCGTCGAGTGAAGGAAGCCGATGAGACACCAGCCAGGGCAGCCGCGACGACGCGTGACTGCGGCGATCGCCGTCCTCCTCGCGGCTGCCGCCGCCGCGGCGGTCCTGGCCGGCTCACGCCCCGGCCGGGCACACCCGGCCGCCCTGCCCCTCCCGATGCCGCTCGCCTGGCTGCAACTGTCGAGCGCTCAGCAGACGTCGCTCGACCACGCAGAAGACGTCCTGGTCAGGCGGTGCATGCGCGCCCGCGGTCTGGACTTCGCGGTCGCGCCCACCACCGTGGCGCGGGAGTTCACCGACCCCAACCCCTACGGGCTGCTCGACCCCGCCATCGTGACCAGGCAGGGCTACGGCCTGCACGCCGCCACCCCGCGCAGCGCACAGGAAAGTCGCACGCCGACGGCTGCCGAGAGCCGGGCTCTGCTCGGCACGGCCTCCCACGCGGTCAAGATGGCACTGCCCGGGGGCGGATACACGGTGGAGAACACGGACGGGTGCTTCTCCCAGGCGCAGGACGAGTTGTACGGGCGTGCGTGGAAAGTGCTGCACTACGGCGAGGAGACGCTGTTCGCCCGGGAACTGGCCCAGGTGCGGCAGGACCCGGATGCCCAGAAAGCGGAGAGCTCCTGGGCGGCCTGCATGCGCGCTTCCGGCTATCGCGTCACGGCACTGCACGACGTGCGCCCCGACGCCGAGCAGCGCATGGCCGCCACCGGATCCGACCGGGCCGCGGGCCGGCGCGAGTTCGGCACGCTGTGGAAGCAGGCGCAGCGCGACGCCGCATGCCAGCAGAAGACCGGCGTGGTCTCCGCCTACCGGCGCGCGCAGGGCACCGTCGAGTCCGCCCTGACCCGCCCCCACCGCGGCGACCTCGCCCGCCTGACGAGCCTGCGCACCCACGCACTCGCCCTGAGCGGCCGGCTGGCGGGCACCGACCACTGACCGCAGGGACAGCCACGCCGCGAAACAGCGCGGATCACCCACCCCATCCCGAGAAAAAAAGGGGGCATCACCGATCATGTCAGGAAAACGGAGGATGGTGCGCACCGGCGTCCTCGTAGTGCCGGTCCTCACCGTCCTGCTTGCCGTCACCAGCGCCTTCGGCGTGAGCTGGGACAACGTCACGCCCTATGTGAACTCCGGCAAGAGCACCACAGGACTGCAGCAGCTCGTGTGGTCACCGCAGCCGGCAGCCAACCTCGCCGCGGTGGACACCGCCTACGCCGGCGGCCGGCTGAGCGCCGACGGCAGCCCCGGGCTGGCACAGGTCTTCAGCCACCCCAGCAGCCAGATGTACTACAAGACCAGCACCAAATGCGCCACCCCCAGACCCGCGATCGCCGCCGCCGACGCGGCGTACACGCTGGCCGCCTGGTGCTTCGACCCCACCAGCGACGAGGCGAAGCTGGACAGCTGGGTACCGCAGTCACTGACCAGCTCACAGGACGCCGAGCAGTACTCGGGCTACCAGGCCGGCGGCGACCAGGTGGCGGTGGTCTGGCGGCACACCGCCGACGCGGGCAACCGGGGACGCTGCCCCGGCGTGCCCGACGACCCCGGACGATCGGTGGGCCTGCGCGCCACGTTCATCGACCGGCCCTACACCGACGGCACCCACGGCGGCTTCCGGCACGTGATGCTCGCGGTGCCCGGCGCCCCCAACGCCGCCGGCCTGACGTTCAGTCCGGTCTGCGACGTGCACGGCGGCGGGGCCGTCTGGTACGGACCGTACCTGTTCGTCTCACAGCACACCTCGGGCGTGCTCGTGTTCGACACCCGCCGCACGTACCTCATCCCCGACGACACGTCCTGCGGCCCGGACGGCACCAGCTCGGGAGTCAACGACATCGGGCAGGTGACCAACGCCTCCGGCACCACGCAGCTGTGCGCGGCGGGCTACCGCTACGTCATGTTCGAAGTGGGCCGCTTCGTCACCACGCCCTCCGGCTGCTCCGGCGCGCCCACCGACCTGCACACCGGTCTGTGCTTCTCGTCGCTGTCCCTGCAGTGGTCGAACGACTCCCTGGTGTCCGCGGAATACCGGGACCCGACCGGTATGACGGCCTCCGGCGCCGGAGCACGCATCGTCGACTGGCCGACCGCCGACCTCCTCGACCGTATGAACACCGGATCCACGAAACCGGTCACCGCCACCAGCCTGGCCGAGACCAACTTCGAAGGCGTCCAGGGCGTGGTCACCCGGCCGAACTCCTCCTCCCAGCGCCCGGAGTTCTTCATCGACCGGACGGTACCCGGCAACGACAACAGCGAGTTGTGGTACGAACAGGACAACGACGGCGTCTGCCCGTCCAAAGGAACCTTCATCGACAACGCGGAATCGATGACGTACTGGCTGGACTCCTCCGGCAACGGCCACCTGTGGAGCATGAGCGAAAACGCGAACCGGCGGATGCTGGTCCGTGTCTACACCAAGGAATACAACAATCCACCGACCGGCTGCCCCACCCAATGAGCAAGGAACCGTCACCGCCCCCACGGAAATGACGGTGGCCGCGAGGCGTTGGCGGCGATCATCTTCGTGACCGCTTCGGGCTGCACTTGGCACCAGCTCCCGCCGGTCTTCGGCCCGGCCTGGCCTACGCTCTACCGGCGCTTCGCCCAGTGGAGCCGGGACCGGGTCCGGGCCATGTCGCGCGGCTACAGGTCGAGGACGACTTCGGTAGTCGGCCGGCTGCAGCAGACGAGGACGGTGCCTTCCTCGGGGAGTTCGAGAGGCGGGGTGGTGTAGGTGATGTCGCCCGCCACGAGGTGGGTGATGCAGGTGTGGCAGACGCCGGTGCGGCAGGACCAGCGGGTGGGGACGTCGCAGGCTTCGGCGAGATCGAGGAGTGAGGCGTGTGCGGGTGACCAGGGGGTGGTGATGCCGCTGCGCGCGAAGGTGATGAGCGGTCCGGTGCCCGTGGGACCGGGTGGCTGGTGCGGCCGCACCGCGACTGTGGGGGTGACGCCGGGGTTGATGGCTGGGAGGGCGCTGAATTGCTCCGTGTGGATCCGCTCCGGGGCCAGGCCGTGGTCGCGCAGGAAGCTGCCGATGCCGTCCATGAAGGCGGGCGGTCCGCAGAGGTAGGCGTCGGCGTCGGTGGGGATGCCCATGGCCGTGAGTGAGGGGGCAGTCGGACGCCCGTGGGTGACGTAAGGCTCGTCGGGGTGTGGCGTGGCTTCGGCGGTGTAGTAGACGTGCTCGTGGGCCTGCGGGAGTTGGGTCAGGAGCGCGTGGGCCTCGTCCGCGAAGGCGTGGTGGGCGCGGTCATGGGCGACGTGGATCCACCAGACGGGGCGTGGGTCTCGTGTGGCGGCGAGTTGGTGCAGCATTGCCAGTACGGGGGTGGCACCGATTCCCGCGGAGATGAGGGCGATCGGGCGGGTGCCCGCTTCGAGCACGAACGCTCCGCGGGGCGCGGCGATGTCCACGAGGTCTCCGGGGTGGAGCGTGGCATGGATGTAGCTGCTGACTCTCCCGTGGGACTCGTGCTTGACGCTGATGCGGTACGTGTCTGCCGCTGGGGTGGAGGACAGGGAGTAGCTGCGCACTGCGGGGGCGGCATCGTCGACAGCAAGGCGGACGGAGAGGTACTGGCCCGGACGGGCCTCGGGCAGCGCCGTGCCGTCGGTCGTGCTGAGGTAGATCGACGCCACGGCGGGGGTCTCGGGAACGATGCGGGCGACCCGCATGGCTTTGAAGCCCGGCCAACCCGGTTCCCCTCTGGGCTGCTGGGAGCCGGCGCGTTCCCCCGGCCAACCCGGTTCCTGCGCGGGCTGCTGAGCGTCGGCGAGATCGATGAAGGATTGCCGCCATCCGGGGCTGAGCGCGGGGATGTTCAGTGCCTTGCGCAGCTTCGCGGGGTCGCGGTCGGGGAGATACAGCAGTGCGTCGGTGTCGGCGACGCTGAGTTCTTCGGGGCCCTTGCGGGTCTGGACGATCTCGTCGCCGGCCTGCACATGGCCCTCGGTGATCACCCGCAGGTAGAAACCTGGCCGGTGGTGGGCGACGAGCAGGGAGGCCATGGCGGGTTCGCCCAGGCGCATGCCGACGCGGTAACAGGTGACGCGCGGCTGGGTGACCTCGAATTCGGCTTCGCCGATGCGGTACCGGTCGCCGATGCAGACCTCGTCGTCGGGCAGGCCGTCGACGGTGAAGTTCTCCCCGAAGATCCCGAAAGTGAGATCGTTGCGGCCGAGCTGCTTTTCCCAGTGCCGGTAGGACCGCAGCTGGTAGACGAGCACAGCACGGATTTCACCGCCGTGCCCGGCCAGGTCACCTTGGCCGTCTCCGTGGACGTTCAGCCGCCGCACCATCCGGGCGCCGCAGACGGGGAATTTCCAGGCCCCGGTGTGGACGGTTCTCCCCTGCCATGAGACGTCCTTGGGTGCTCCGACGTTGACGGACAGCAGCCTCGCCATTGCGGACCTCCTGCAGGTGACCGGCTCAGGCAGCCCCTTATGGCGCCGTGAACGGTGCGCTGGGGTCGATCCTAGTTCTCGTGCCGGTGCCGCCGCGGTATCGCGATCACGAATCTTGGTTTATTCGCTGGGATTCTTCGCACGGAAGGCGGTGCGGACGCCGTGCCCATTTTCTCCTTCAGGCGGATCATTCGTGGACTGCACGCTCACGAAACGGTGGCGCCGCCCCGTACGTACGAATCCGAACGTTGGTGTCGCCGCCCGTCACGACGAAGACGAGCGGACGGCCCCGGCCGTCATAGGCCAGGTGGATCTTGCTAGGAGGTCGTGGAAAGCGGAGATCCTTTCACCGCTCAGCGGTTGTCCGTGGGCGAATCCGACGGCGTGCACGTCGCGGGGCATACGCAGCAGGCTCGCGGGTCGGGCGGCGGGGTCGGCGGCCAGCGCCGCCGGGCCGAGGGCCAGTTTGCTGCGGTGGAACACGGCGTCGCCGACGAGCAGTGTCCGGGTGGGTTCGTGCAACAGCGGCAGGTGGTCGATCGCCCGGCCGAGCGCCCCGGACCTGCCGTGGCGCGGGACCCGGCCGGTGGCGAGCCACCGCTCTTCCAGCTCGTGGATGAACACCTCGGCACCGCCGGTTCGGGCGACCAGTTCGGCCAGGCCTCGGACGTGGTCGGGATGGGCGTGGGTGATCACGATCCGGCTGATGTCGGTCACCCGGGAGTCGAGTTCCCGCCCGAGTGCGGGGCCCGTGGTGATGACGCGGGCGTCGGGCTGATGCCTCCGTCTCCCCGGGCCCGTCAGCGCAGCAGCGCGTCGAGGAACGGGCTGGACAACACGCGGTGGGGGTCGAGTCGGTCGAGAATCTCGACCGCTTGGTCCCAGCCTGGGCCGCCCCCGGCGCGCTGGCTGGCGGGGATGGCCCGGGTGAGGACGTCCGGGTCGGACCATGCGGCGGTGTCGCTGTAGGCCCAGCCCTTGGACCACTCCACGCGAACCGTCGCCCGGTCCCCGTCCAGGGCCAGGAGGAACTGCTCGATGTCGCGGTAGAAGCGGTGCAGGGCGGGTGTCGTCGGCAGGGAGAGGACGTCGATCCACACGGCGGTGTCGACGTCCGGCCGGTCGGGACGCGGCCGCAGGGCGGACAGCAGCGGGGGCCGCGCGCCGGGGACGCCGCACGCGGACGGGTCCTCCAGACCGGTCACCCGGATCTCCACCTGGCCGTTGACCGGGTACTCGCCGCGCGCCGCGTACTGGGTGAGCAGCGTGCGGTAGAAGCCGGTGAACTGGCTGACCACCCACTGCAGATCGGCGCGGCGGGTGAGTACGGCGTAGCCGTTGGCGGTCTCGCGCAGCGTGGTGGGCCGCACGTACTGCAGCAGGTTGCGGGAGGCCCCCCACAGGTCGGAGCGCAGACCGCCGGCCAGCAGGTGGGTGAGCACGTCGCCGGTCAGCACGTCCCGCACGAGGGTCCCCGAGAGCAGGACGTCGGTGATGTCGCCGGTCAACGCGACCTTGGCCAGCAGGTACTGGACCTGCCCGAAGAGCGGTGCACTCGCCCACGCCCCGGACACAAGGTCCCCGGCCAGCCGGGCCACCGGCTCGGGGAGGGAGTCGGAGAACGGGTAGTTGTACGGTTCGTCGACCGCGCGGGCGGTGAGCGGCCGCTTTGGGGCGACACTCCAGACCTTCAGCCAGGGGCAGTCGGTGAAGGCGAACCAGATCGCCTCCACCCGGCCGGTGCGGTCCACGAAGCCGGCCAGGGTGCGCGTGCCGGCTGGAGCACCGGGGGCGGCGAACAGCTCGGTGGCGGGGATGTCCAGGATGGACTGGCAGCGCAGATGGTGGTCGGTGCCCACCCGCACGACGGCCTCGGTGACGAGCGAGCGGCCGAGGTGAGTGAGGAGCGCATCGCAGTCGGGCTCGGCTCGGCCGACGGTCCGCAGGACGTAGCGGCCGGCGGCGTCGTCCCAGACGACCACGGTCAGCTCGGTGACCAGGTTGCTCAGCGAGCCGTAGCCGTGGCCGGACGACGGGCTCTCGCCGACGGCGGGGACGGCCGTGCCATGCACGCCGATGGCGAGCGCGCCACCGACCGACAGATCGCCGGGTGCCGGCGCGGAGGCGACCCCGTATCCGCCCTCGCCGGCGAACGCGAGCAGCGTCTCCAGCGAGGCGCCGGCCTGGGCCCGGACCCGGGCCGACCCGTCGGCGGCCTGCTGCTCCAGCGACATCGCCGTGAGGTGTGCGGTGGTGTCCAGCAGGACGACCCGGGCCGCGGCGGATGTGCCGTCGGCCACCGTGAGGGGGGCCCAGCCATGCCGGTGCCCTTGCGCGCGTACGGTCCAGCCGGCGCCGTGGGCCCAGTTGACGACGTCGAGCACCTCCTGAGGGCCGCGCGGCGCGCACGTCCACAGCTGGTCGGTACGAATCTCACCGGCCCAGTTCTCGTAGGCGCGCTGATAGACGTCGATCCCGGCCGGGAAGTCGGGCGGCGGTGCCGAGGCCGCGTAGGCGCTGCCCGGCCGGACCAGCCCGCGCAGCAACCAGACCGCACCGCCCGCGGCGGCCGACGACGCGAGCAGCCTGCGCCGCGACAGCCCGCCGCCCTGGTTCGAAGGAACGTCCGTCATCCCCGCACCCCTCTGCCCCGCGCTCAGAACCGGCCCTGCCGGGCCGATCGGGCACGCACGTTACCGAGCAGAGAAGGCCCCGCGGTCATACGTTCTACCTATTCACTTGAACGGGTGAATTGCCTGTGAAGCGGTCCGCCTCGGGGACTCCTCCCATGCAAAAGGCCCGCCCGACCCGCCCACTGCGGGTGAGGACAGCGACCACCCGGCCCCCACGGCCCGTAGCGCGCTCTGCCCGCGCCTGCTCCCGGCTGATCGTGTTCACCCGGCAACCCTGCGAGCCGAAGCTGACGCCGCGGCTGGTCAAGGCCGAGCGCTGCGGAACCACCCGCGGAGCCGGCCGGTCCGCCCACGGGCGGGTTGGTAACGTCGGCGGCGCAGCCGGGACACATGCCGGACAGCACGCGAACAGCAGAGGAACGGCCATGACGATCGACAAGGTGGCGTGGGTGTGCGTCGAGCACGAGCGCGTGCTGTGCGCCCGTTCCCGTGGCAAGGACCTCTACTATCTGCCGGGCGGCAAGCGGGAGGCGGGCGAAAGCGACCTGCAGACGCTGATCCGCGAGGTCACCGAGGAGGTGGGCGTCGCGCTGCGCCCCGAGACCGTCGCACCGCTCGGCACCTTCGAAGCCCAGGCCGACGGCCGCGAACCGGGTGTGACGGTACGGATGACCTGCTTCACCGGCGACTACACGGGCCGCCTCACACCCCGCAGCGAGGTGGAGGACCTGGCCTGGCTCGGTTACGGCGACCGGCATCGTGTATCCACCGCCAGTCGGGCCGCCTTCGACCACCTGAACAGCGCGGGGAAGCTCCCGTAACCGCGGCCGGCGTACCGGTGTGTGCACCCTGACCGGGTTGGGCTGCCGGCCGCTCCGTATGCCACCAACGGTCTCCCCATGCCGTGGGAGACCTTGCCGCCCGTAGAGACCGGCGAGGTCCCCGCGTGGGTGCGCGCGCCGCCGGAAGCCCGCGCCGACGTGATCCGGCAGGCGACCGAGATCCTGCTCGCTTTGGACCCCGATACGGACGTCACCAGGGTTCTGCGCGCCGCGCAGCCAGACCGGGCCCGGCGAAGTCGATGCTGTGCTCCCGGCCGGCGCGGGAGCGGCCCACGCCGATGCCGGCGTACAGGCCGAGCGGGAACGTCGCAGCGCCGGACGACTTCCTCGTGATCAAGCCAGTACCGGGCCGGCCGCCCACCCCACGCGGCGCGGGAACGACGCAACGGGTGACCGCACTACGGAGCAGGATCAGGAGCTACCCCCCCAAGCGCGGGGACCAGCAGCCGTGTCCTCACCACCCGCCTGTGGCCTGATCCACCACCTGATTCGGTCCCGCCTGCCTGCGTGGCCGGCGCAGCAGTTCGCCGACCGTGTCCCCGCACCCGACACCCTGCGCCCTGCGACCAGATGCGCGGTGAGCCTCCTGCGCTGACCGGTCACATATGACCGGCGCCGTGACCTGGGCATTCTGCGGGCCGCGCACCAGCCTCGTCGGTGCGGGGCGCCGCGTCCGGCGGACGTGGGCCCCGCCCACCACAGGAGCGAGCGAGTGCGAGGAGACGGATGGCGATGGGGGAAACGAGGGGCGTGCTGCTGCCGGCCTACGTCGTGGCCGACGAGTCGGCGTCGATGAGGCCGTACCTGAGCGATCTGCAGGGCGGGGTGACCTCGCTGTGCGAAGGGCTACGGGCGGAGCCGATGATCGCGGCGAAGCTGCGGCTCGCCGTCCTCGGGTTCTCCGACGACGTACAAGTCCGGCTCGCGGTGGCCGACATGCGCACCGAGACCTCCGTACCGCAGGTGGTCATCCGCGGGATGACCAGCTACTGGGCGGTGTTCGACGACATGCTGCGGCGCATTCCCGCCGATGTGCAGTGGCTGCGTGGCGAGGGTTACAAGGTGCACCGCCCGGTGGTGTTCTTCCTCAGCGACGGTCAGCCGTCGGACGAGCACGACTGGCGGTCGCCGCACGCCGCCCTGGTGGACCGGGACCGGACCCCCACCGCGCCGAACATCATCGCCTGCGGGATCGGCAACGCCGAGGCGCAGACCATGGTCGATGTCGCGACTCGCCCCGAGTTCGCCTTCGTCGCCAAGCCCGGTACGGACATCGGCAAAGCGGTCGCGGAGTTCTTCCAGTCCCTCACGGCGAGCCTGGTCGCGACCGGCCAGGCACTGAACTCGGCGAGTCCGCAACTGGTCGTCGGCAAGCCGGACCAGTTCACCCTGGCGATCGACGAGGTCGGCCTGTGACGACCGGACACCTGGGGAGCCCCGCTCCGTCCCCGTCGGCGGGCGCGCCGGGAGCCGCGCCTCCGCCTGTCGTACCCGGCCCCGCGTTCCCGCGCCCGGCGACGCCCGGCCCGCAGCCGTGGCGGCAAATCGCGGTGGACATCCCTGGCATCGAGTTCGAGGCCCGCCCTCCTGACCGGTACGCCTTCGACTTTCCCGACAGCGAGTGCGACGGCTGGTCCACCGAGCATCTCGCCCTTCGTTTCGCTTCGGTCCGCGGCGCGCATCACCGTTACTACCGGCGGCCTCGCCAGGACAACGCCAGGGCGGCGGCGCACGAGACCACCGGCAGCGTGGTGTTCGCCGTCGCCGACGGGGTCTCCAGCGCCGAGGAATCGCACCAGGGTGCCGTCGAGGCGTGCCGCGCGTCCGTCGAGCGCATCCTGCACCTGCTCGATCAGGGGCCCGGGCCGCTGGACCTGGCCGATGCCGCGGCCCATGCCGCTTCGCGCCTCGGCGAGTTGGCGCGATGGGTGCTCGGGACCGGCGACCCCGGGACCGAGGAGGTGGCCCGGCTGTGCGCGACCACGCTGGTCGCCGGCGCGGTCCGCCCCGCCGCCGGCGGCCCGCGCGTCGAGCTCTTCCGGATCGGGGACTCCGGCGCCTGGCTGCTGGACCGGGCGAGCGGCCGCTACCACCAGGTGTTCGCCTCGAAGACCGGGACGGACGCCGTGTTGGTCACCAACGAGGTGGCGCCGCTGCCGCGGATCCCCGACACCTTGGAGCAGGCAGCCTTCCATTTGTCCGACCACATGGTGCTGTTGACGGGCACCGACGGGTTCGGCGATCCGCTCGGCGACGGTGACGGCGCGATCGGCGCGCTCTTCGCCCGTCATCTGGCCGAGCCCCCGCCGCCGTTGTGGCTCGGACACGTCCTGGACTTCTCCCGCGAGACCTTCGACGACGACCGCACCCTGCTGGCCGTCTGGCCGCAGGCGGCCGCGGGGCCGGTGCCGAAGGCCGGGCCGCGATGAGCGTCGACCGCCCCGTGCCCATCGACATCGCGACGCTGACACTCGGGGACCGTCTCGGACAGGGCGGCCAGGGCACCGTCCACCAGGTACGGAACAAGCGCATCAACAAGGGGATCGCGCACGGCGACTGGGAGGTCGTCTACAAGGAGTACAGCGCCGCCGTCCTGCAGGCTCTCGACACCGCGGCGCTCGAATCCGCCGTGGCGCTCCTCAGCCGCCTCTCCGCCAGCGATGGGCGCTGGCTGTGCGACAAAACCGCGTGGCCGGCCGTCGTGGTCCACCGTCAGGGCCGGGCGTGCGGGTTCCTGATGCGCGCGGTCCCGGACCGCTTCCGCTTCACGCTCCGGTCGCTGACCGCCGTGAGCCCGGCACAACGGCGGCTGGCCACCGTGGAGTTCCTCCTCAACGACGACGCCTACGTCACCGGGATCGGCCTGACCGTGGGCGATCGCGACCGGCTCCTGCTGCTGGCCGATCTGGCCACGACCCTGCACCGCCTGCACGCGTTCGACGTCACGGTCGGCGACGTCTCCCCGAAGAACCTGCTGTTCACCCTCACTCCCCGGCCCGAGTGCTTCCTCATCGACAGCGACGCCATGCGTCTGCGAGGCGCGAGCGTGCTGCCGCAGGCCGAGACCCCCGACTGGCAGGTCCCGCCGGGCGAGGAGCGCGGCACCGCGGCAAGTGACGTCTACAAACTCGGGCTTCTCGCCGTCCGGCTCTTCGCCCGTGACCAGACCACGACGGACCCGGCAGCCCTCGCCCGGACCGGTGCACGCCTCGGTGACCTCGCCCGCGCCTCCCTCGACCCGGACCCGGCCCGCCGTCCGAGCCCGGCGTCCTGGGCGGAGGAACTGACTGCGGTCGCCGCCACCACGACCAACCAGCCGAAGAAGCACCAGCAGAAGCAGAAGCCCACCCGGCAGCGCACCGGACCGGCAGGCGTCGGCCGCGGCTCCGGCCGGCCGGGCGGTGCCGGAGCGGGACGTACCGCGGGGCCGGGAATCTCCCCCGGCGCCACGGCGGCCGGACTCAAGCGGGCCCTCGGCACCCTCGCCGCGGTCGCGGCCCTCGTGGCGGTCGTCGCGGGCGGCCACCAACTCCATTCCCGGGCCGAAGTCGTCAGGGACGCCCATGGCCCCACCCTGAGCAGCCCGCCGTTTCCCGACCCGTTCGGCACCTCTCCGGACCCCGCCGACGACACCGCGGGCGACCTCGACGATCCGTACGACGATTCCGGCGACGGCACCTCCACGGACCCTGCGGACCCGGCCCCGGACACGCCGTCAGCCACCCCCACCGATCCCATCGGTACCGCCGAGGTCGGCGACTGCTTCGATGACCACGGCGGCAGCGAGCAGGCCGACCTGAGTCCCGCCGACTGCGCCGCAGGCACGTTCAGGGTCGCCCGGATCAAAACCGGAACCACCGACCTGGACAGCTGCGACGGCGTCACGGACAGCGACGAGAGTGTGTCCTCCGCCGCCTACGATCGCGTGCTCTGCCTCAGCTACCAGAGCTCCGGGGGGAGCGCATTCCACGCCCACCAGGGCGACTGCGTCTTCGGTGCCCCCGGCGCCGAGGAGTGGTCGAGGCAGTCCTGCCGGACCGGCACGTTCAAGGTCCTTGCCGCCTACCGCGGCACCACCTCCCATGCCAAGTGCGAAGGCCTGCCGCACTACAACTACTGGCGCTCCATGAAGGTCGCCGGCAACTCGGCCCTCGACGTGATGCTGTGCCTGTCCATGAACTACCCGGACGACGCCGGCTACGCGGTCCGCAACGAGTGCCTGGTGAAGTCGGGCAACACCTTCACCAACGTGGGTGACTGCGGGAAGTCCAACGTCTACGTCACCGGACGCACCAGCGCTTACAGGGACGCCTCGTTCTGCGGCAGCGACGGCTACACCACGTGGCCCTCCACCGACTACCCCGCCTTCGCCTACACCGTGTGCTGGCGCTGGCGCTGACCCCCGGGCCCGGGCGGACACCAGGCCCCGCAACACCCCATCCCGTCCTATTTGTCTCACATTGTTGGGAGTCGTCATGGCGTACCGCTACTGGTGCGGCGAATGCAGCTTCAAGTCGTCCTGGGGAACCGAGTCCCAGGGCGAGAAGGAGCAGCTCGAGCACTACCGGGTCCACCACCCCGGCCTCGTTCCCGGCGGGCAGGTCGAGACCAACCGCAAAGACCCCGACGGCGGCGGCAGTTGCCTCGCGATCATCGCCGTCGCGGTCCTGCTCGTGTTCCTCGCCGCTTCGTGCCACCACTGAAACCCTTCCCAGGAGCTCGAGTTGTCCTCTCCGCAACCACCCCACGGGTCCGCCGATCAACCTCCTCCCACCTGGCAGGCGGACCCGCGTCCACCCCACCGTCCCGCCGGCCGGCCCCGCCCCACATGGCAGGGCACCCCCCGAGCCACCCCGCCTCCGCTGGGCCGCCCTACCCCCTCCGGTACCCCGCCCCTGCCGCCGCCGTCCTGTACTTCCCAGCCGCCGACGACGCCTCCCACGGCGCCTCCCCCGCCCCGGCCGCCGCAGCCACCCGCGGGACCTCACCTGCCGACCCGGCCCCCCACGGCGGGAACGCCGACCGGGGCCCCGCGAGCGGTCGCCCGGTGGGTCCGGCAGACGCGTGCCCGTTCCCTCACGGCCGCGGGCCTCGCCCTGGCCGTACTGGCGAGCCTGCTGTACGTGCTATGGCCGGGCACGTCGAACGGGTCGGGCGGTTCCGGGGACGCCAAGCACGAGGCATCGACTCCCCGCGTGTCACCGGCCCGGCAGGGCACTTCGGCGGCGCAGGCGTTGAGCGCCCTGCCGGCGGTGAACCTGTCGATGGTCTACGCCCCGGCCGAGCACGCGCCCCTGACCCGGGCGAACCTGACGGTCAACAGCGCGGGGCAGGCGGCGGGAACCCTCAGCGAACCGGTGACCGGAAAGTCCGCCCTCGCGTGGTCCGGCGACCAGCTCTACCTGAAGGGCGACTCGGCCTTCTGGGCGCAGCAGAATCCCCAGTTCGGCCACGACCTGACCAGCGCCGGTCACTGGGTGGCGCCGGAGAAGCGCTCCGGTTACTACATGCTCGACAGCTTCGGAGTGAACGCCGGCTCGCTGACGCCGGCCTCACTCGCCGCGCTGGTCCGGAAGGTCACCTCCGACCCCGAGGCGGTACGACAGGACGGCGCGACGTTCCAGGGCCGCAAGGCGGTTTCGTACACCTCTCAGGGCTGGACGGTCCTCCTCTCCGACGAGTCGCCCTACTCCGTCCTCGCCATCGGCGGCGACCCGGGCGGCGACAGTCCCGTCAAGTCCGCCACCTGGCACCCCGCCCGGCGCACCGGCCAGGCGGCGGAACCGGCGGACTACCGGACGAACGCCGTGTCGGCGGACGACAGCGACTTCAGCAGCTACCTCCTCCTGGCGCCGAAGCCGGCTACCCCGGAGCAGACCGCCGCGGTCCGGACCACCACCGCCTCCGCCGTGGCGAGCGCCGTCCCGCCCGCCACGTCGGCCGAGGCGGTCTCCAAGACCATGGGGCCCGCCTTCACCATCACCAGCAACGACGCTTACCTGTGTACGACCAACCCGTGCTCGTACTCCGTCACGGTCACCAACAGCGGCGACCAGGCGGGCGCCGCCACCCTTTACCTGAACATGCCGCAAGTGCCCACCGGTCCCCACCCGCTGGGCACTCTGCGACCCAAGCAGTCCAAGACAGTCAGCGGTACCCGCCCCAACATCGCACCGCCCGGCAAGACGGTGACCTTCACCGACTACGCGTGGGTGTACTCGACCGCCGCGTACGGCCCCGATCCCGAGGTCGGCAGCCGGCTGCACGCCCGCAACCTGCGGCCGGACGATCTCTCGTTCAGCACCCCTTTGCAACCCACCGTGGCAGGGCTGCTCGACGCCATGACGAAGGACCGGCCGACGAGCGACACCGCGGCCGGCAGCAAAGCGACGGACGCGATCGAAGCGGCCAACGCCCGGGGCGAGCTGCCCGACCTGGGGAAGATCGTCGACTCCGGCCGGCTGACCAACCCGCAGGACCTGCGGGACGTTCTCCCCACCATCGACAAGACCGACAACCAGCGCGTGCTGCAGCAGATCGCACTGCTGCTCCAGACCGACCCGCGTGCGCACGTCACCTGGACCGCGCCCGCCGCAGCCGGAAAGGCGGCGCCCCCGGCGGACTACCTCTACAACACCACCGAACGAGGCCGGCAGGTCGAACGCGCCGTGAAGGCGGAAACAGTGCGGAGTCCGGCGGAACTCGGTTCGAAGGCACGCCTCGGCGCCGCGCAACTCAACGGCGAGCAGCCGGATTCCAGGACCGGTGGGGGCCGGAAAGTGCGACCCGGATACGAACGGGTACTGCGGCTCGACCTCGAAGCGTCCGTGGGCCCGCTCCTGGACCTGGCCACCACACAGGACCTCGAACACACCCTGTCCACGGACCCCCGGTTCCAGCCCCTGCGGGACAGCCTCTGCGAACCGAACGGCGCCGGACCCCGCGTCAACCGCCTCGTCGTCGTCAACGCCTCCGGCACCCATCAGTGGACGGACCTGCGCAGGGTCGGCGCGCGCTGCTCCGGCTCGGGCGACGCTCCGGCTTCTCCCGGCGCGTCGAGCAGTGACAAGCCCGACCGCAAGCTGACCTGCTTGGACCGACGCCCTCTCGACGCGGATGACAATGGCGACGAGGGCTGGACCTACTACGCCCCCATTAAGCGGCTTGAACGCGCCAGTGGGGCCGTTGCCTGCGTGACCCGGAGCACCAGCGGTGGCACGAAATCGAACTCCGACAGCCCGGGTATGGAGGAGGCGAAGGCCCGCGCGAAACTCCTGTTCCCATCCGAGCCCTCCCTGGTGAACAGTTGCCACCTCATCCCCAAGGAACTGGGCGGCAAAGGTATCACCGCCAACCTCTCCCCCTGCTGGAGAAGACCGGTCAACGTGGGAATCATGACCGGAATCGCGAAATGCGTCACCAGGTTGATGAAATCGCACATCGTCCAAATGTCGGTCGTTCCCGAGTACATGAGGAACAGCGACACGACCCCCTTTGAGTTCCGCTTCCAGATAGAAGCATGGGATCAGCGAGGTGAAAAGGTCGGCGAAAACTGCTCACGGGACGTTCAAAACCGCAAAAACGGAGAATACCTCAACGAGGATTAGCCCGCATGGGGCCCCTCGTTCCAGACCCGCTTGGCAATGCCGGGTTCGACAGCCGCGCACTCGCTCGCTGATGGCGTCAAGGGGTCGGGGCGTTTCCGCCAGCGGGCGGCCCTCGTCGGCGATGCCGGCTTCCCCGGACGAAAGCCCAGGTCATGCAACCGGTCATAGGTGACTGGCGTCACGGTAAGCTCTTAACCTCCGGGCAGGGAGCGGAAGGTGACGGGGTGGCGGATACGCTCGGCGAACTGTTGCGCCGACTGCGCAAGCAGGCAGGGCTGACCCAGCAGGAGCTGGAGGAGCGCGCCGGGGTGAGCGTGAGCACCATCCGCAGAATGGAGAACGACAAACCGTTCGACCACCGGCTCGGCACGGTGACGTTACTGGCGGACGCGCTCGGTGCCGGCCCCCAAGACCGCCAGCGCCTCGCCGCGGCGCTCGGCGGCGTCGCCGGGACACCGGGCGCGGGCATGCCGCCGCAGGACGCGCCGGCGGCGGACGTTCCGGCCGCGCGTTCGCCCGCGACCGAGACCGCCCCCGCCCCGGGCGCCGTCCATGGTCCGCTCGCCGACGCGGCGGACGATCTGGCCAGAGAGATCAAGCGGCGCTGGCGGCACGAGGAGGCGCAGCGCCGGGTCCACCATCCCTACCCGCTGCCGGTGCGGTGGCGGCAGGTGCCGACCGGTCTGGCCGACCACGCCGAGAACAGCCGGCGCCGTGCATCCCGAGACACGCCGCACGAGACAGACACGAGCGGCTCCCTGGGCGAAGTGGCGGATCTCTACCGGCGAGTGGGCACGGGCCGGCTGGTCGTCCTCGGCCGGGCCGGATCCGGTAAATCGGTCCTGGCGATCCGATTCGTCCTGGACCTGCTGGAGGCGCGGGGTACCGGCCGGGGACCCCAGCGGGTGCCGGTGATCTTCGGGGTCGGCTCCTGGGACCCGACCGCCGTCCAGCTCCGCGACTGGCTGGCCGAAAGGCTACTGCGCGACCACCCGCACCTCGCACGCCGGGTGCCCAGCGGCAAGACGCTGGCCGCGGACCTCCTCGACGCCGACCTCGTCCTGCCGGTCCTCGACGGATTCGACGAGATCGCCGAAGGGCTACGGCGCGACGCGCTCGACGTGCTCAACCGTGTGTCCACGCCGCTCGTCCTCACCAGCCGCCGCGGCGAGTTCGCCGAGGCCGTGAAGGCGGCACACACGCCACTCGCCTCGGCCGTCGGCATCGAACTGTGCGACCTGACCCTGGACGACCTCAGGGAGTACCTGCCCCGCACCGACCCGCCACTGCCGGACACACCCAGCCGGCCCGGTGCCTCCGGCATCTCCGGTGCGGAAGAGCCCGTTGTCACCTGGGACGCCGTACTCACCACGGTGCAGACCACGAAGGGGCCGGGCGGCACGCACCTCGCCGAGGCCCTGAGCACCCCGCTGATGATCGCCCTGGCGCGGACGCTCTACAGCGACTCCCCCGACCACTGGCCGGACGAACTCCTGGACACGGCGACGTTCCCGGACGCACACGCCATCGAGGAGCATCTGCTCGCCGGATTCGTACCCGCGGTCTACCGGCACCGCGCCCCCGAAGGGCTGGACGACAGCGGTCCCCGCCGCACCCCGCCGGCCCCGGACAAGGCCCAGCGGTGGCTGGGCTATCTCGCCCACCATCTGGTCCGGTTCGACCACGAGCGCCAAGACCTCGCCTGGTGGCAGCTCGGCGAGTCACTGCGCCGCTCCACGCGCGTCCTGGCGGTCGTGCTGGCCTCGGCGCTGTGTGTCGCCCTCGCCACCTGGTGCGTCGGCCTGGCCTCCTTGCCGTTCCTGGGATCCTCACCGGCCGCCCTCAGCCCCGCGCAGGTCTTGGTCGAGGGCCTCCTCGTCGGCGTGACCGGCGGTCTCGCCTTCGGCGTCACCTACGCGGTCGTCGGCACCTGGAAGGGGAGCAAGGCCTTCGAGCCCACCGCCGTCCGGCTGCGGCTGCCGGGCACCGACCGCGGCATGGGCCGCCGACCGCGCCGCGAGACCACCGCTCTCCTGGGGGCCGTCTTCCTGGGCGGCCTGGTGGTGGGCGCCGGCATGGCGCTCGTCACCAGCCTGCAGTATCACCTGTTCTTCCACGCGCCGCTCGCCACCTCGGCCATGCTCCGGCTCACGCTCACCAACCTGCTGCTGTACGGGCTGATCTTCGGCCCCTCCTCCTGCCTGGTCTTCGGGTTCGTGGTCGCGCTCGAAGCCCCCCTCGACGTCACCACCGCGGCCACCCCGGAGGGGCTGCTCTCCTCCAACCGCGCGACGGCGGTACGCCGAGCCCTCATCCTCGCGCCGATGCTGACCCTGGCCGTCGTCGTCGGCGGGTATGTGCTCGTCTTCCTGCTGCACGGCGCGCTCGGGCCGGTGAGCTGGTCCCTGTTCGACGCACTGCCCGTGGCCGCCGCGAGCGGTCTGGGCGGTGCGGCCGCCTACGTGCTGGCCTTCACCGCCTGGGGGCAGTGGGTCCTGCTGTCGCGGATCTGGCTGCCCCTGACCGGCAGACTGCCGTGGGACACGATGGCGTTCCTCGACGACGCCTACCGGCGCGGCGTCCTGCGCCGGCGCGGTGCCGTCCACCAGTTCCGCCACCTCCGCCTCCAGCACCACCTGGCCCGCACCTACCGCGACGAGCACGGTGCCTACCGCCCGGCGAACTTCAGCTGACATCGACCCGGGCGACGGTGAGGAAGGCCGGTGTCACACAAGTCGGGGGCGGCCCTGCAGGAGCCGGTACGGCCGAAGGGAGCGTGCGCAAGCCGCACCGTTCATTGACTGGAGCGCGGGGTCCGGGCCGTGCCTCGGCTTGGCTAGGCTGCCGGTCATGAATCCGGCCATGACCAGCGGAATGACCTTTGAGCCCGTCATCCTTGACGCCCAGGAGCTGACATCCGATCCGGAACTGGAGGCGCGGTTCGCGGAGTCGGCCCACCGGATCCTGGCGGACCTGGTCGGTGGAGGTGCCGCCTTGGGCTGGCTCGAACCGCCCTCGCGGGATGACGTGGTGGAGCTCGTCGGCCGCGTCGTCTCCGCGGCGCGGGCCGGCGACGCGGCCCTGCGTGCCGCTTACCTCGACCGTCGGCTTGTCGGGTTGGGGTACTGGCTGCGCTACGCGCGGCCGACCCATCGGCCGCACGCCGACGTGGAGAAGATCGCGGTAGACGCTGCCGCCCAGGGCCGTGGCGTCGGGCGGGCACTGACCGCCGCCCTGATCGCCGACGCACGGGAGGCGGGTATCGAGGTCCTCACCCTGGACGCCCGGGGCGACAACACCAATGCCCTGCACCTCTACCGGTCGCTGGGCTTCGCCGAATACGGCCGTCTCCGCGACTTCGTCGCCGTCGGCGAACACCGCTACGACAAAGTCTTCTGCATGCTGGACTTCCGCCGGCCGAGCTGACTCCGTACTCGGCGACGGCATGCAACCCGGTGCGTGCCCCGGCATCGCCGCACCGCACCGGAGACGCGAGGCGGCCGGGTGATGCCTTTCAGTTGGTGCGGTCGGCGAAGCCTCGGGGCAGGTCCGCGGGGCCCACCGCGACGACGCTCTCGTCGTTCTCGCCGACATACTCGAACAGGGTGATGCGGGCGAACTCCGGAACGACGTAGATCGGGTAGGTGGGGCCGGCGTCCCGGTAGGCGCGCATCTCCTCCAGGTGGTCGTTCTGGTAGAGCACCGTCTTGCTGCCGTCCTGCTCGATCCACTGCGGGAAGAAGATGGTGCCGTGCAGGACCCGCCGGCGGGGCAGCACATTGACGACGACCGAGGTGCCGGTCGGTTCGTTCCAGGACACCTTGTAGACGTCGTCGGCGAGCCGCACCAAGTCGACCTCCTGGTCCTTCACCCAGCGGCCGCCGACCATCCCGGAGTGGATGCGGTAGTCGATGGTCGTGGCGTTCTTCACGTACATCTCGTACTGCCAGCCGTTGGCGTACGTGTAGATGAACCGGTGTCCGACGATGCCGGACAGATCCTGCGGCGGGACGGGGTTCTCGACGGTCGTCGGGGTGTCGTGCACGGTGCTCATGCTGGTTCTCCTTGCTGTGCTTCGGGCGGTCACCCGCCGGCGTGGGGTTCGGCCAGTCCGGTGCCATCGCCCTCCACACCACTTTGCCACAAAACATGTTTGTGACAAAACTTTATCTGCTCGGTGCACAATGGGGTATGCGCAACACAGACAGAGCGGGGGGCGGGATGGCTGGTACCGGTGCGGCCGAGACACCGGAGGCGGCGCGCGTCGCGGCGGGACTGGGCGGACTCCTGGGACCGCTGCGGCGCGCCGTCCTGCGTGCCACCCGCAACGCCGAGGGGCTGCCCGACCTGCCGGAGGCACAGATCGAACTGCTGCGTGCGCTGTCCTCCTCGCCCGAGGGGCTCAGCCCCGGCGCGGCGGCCGCACGTGTACGGGTGGCGCCGTCCACCGTGAGCAACCTGGTCCGGGCGATGTCCGCCGCACGGCTGGTGGAACGGGTCCGGCCCGAGCGTGATCAACGGACTGTGGTGCTCACCGCGTCCGAGGAAGCCCTGAATCTGCTGGAGCGCTACGACCGGTCCAGCACCGCGGCCCTCACCCGCGTCGTGGAGGAGCTGTCCGACGCCGACCGGGCGGCGCTGCACCAGGCGCTACCGGCTCTGGACCGGCTGGTCACCGCCCTGGAGACCGGCGACAGCACCCGGCAGGACCCGGTCGGTCCTTGATCAGGGTGCGAGCACCCCGGCGAATGGGCCCCTGAACGGGCCCGCGACGGGATCTCCGGACCGGGACCCTAGGGCGTGTCCCCCGGCGCCGCCGCGCCCAGCGCGCTCAGGAGCAGTTCCAGTGCCGTCTCGAACGAGCTGCCCGCCATCAGGGGCAACTCCGCGCGTGCCGCGGCCAGGTGCGGGTGGTCGGCGTCGGGCAGGTCGGCGTAGGCGCCGGTCCAGGCCCGGTCGTCGGCCTCGCGGCGCTCCGGCGGGAGCGCCAGGTGGGCGGCGTCGAGGGCCGCGTGGCCCAGCACGGTGTCCACGAACGCCGAGTAGTGGCGCACGGCGTCGGCGTAGCCGAACCCGGCCCGGCGCAGCAGCCCGATCCCCGCGTCCACGGCCCTGATCTCGTGGGGCCGCCGCGTCACCCGGTACGCGGCGAGCGCGGCCACCCGCGGCTGCTCCCGGTAGCCGCGGTGGATCCGCAGCGCCATCTCGCGCAGCGCGTCCCGCCACGGCATGCGGTCGGGCTCGAACCCGGCCATCGCGTCGCCGATGATCCGGTCGGCGACGGCCAGCAGCAGATCGTCGGTGTTGTGGAAGTACCGGTACAGCGCGCTCGGGTCGCAGCCGAGCGCGGCGCCCAGCCGCCGCACGCTCAGCGCGTCCGGGCCGTGCTGCCCGACGAGCCGCAGCGCGCAGTCGACGATCACGTCCTCGGACAGCAGCACCCCCGACCTGGTCGGTCTGCGCCGTCGCCGCTCCGCCGGAATCCGCCCCTCCGTCACCGTACGCACCCCTTCCCCCGGCCCTGAACCGTTCCGTGGACGCCTTATGTCAACACCATTGACGCAACGTTGACAAGGCCGGTTTGATCGCAGCCTCCTCCCGCACCTCCCGTTCTCCGGTTCCAGGAGTCTGTCCATGAGAAGTGAACCTCCCGGCCTGCGGCGTTCCCTGGGCGTCGTCGACGGCGTCGCCATCGCGGCGTCCAGCACGGCCGCCACCACGAGCATCGGCATCGGCATGGGCTCGCTCGCCGCGACCGTGGGCCTTCAGGCGCCGGCGATCCTGCTGGTGGCGTTCGTCCCGATCCTCGGCATCGCGACGGCGTACGCCCGGCTCAACCGGCACGAGCGGAACATGGGCAGCGGCTACGTCTGGGTCGGTCGCTCGCTCGGCCCGTGGCTCGGCTTCCTCACCGGCTGGGTCACACTGGTCGGCACCCTGATCTTCATGGCGTACACGAGCGCGGTGACCGGCTCGGTGTTCCTCCAGTTCGCGAACAAGGCCCACCTGCACTCGGTCGGCGGGCTGCGCCTCGACCCGAACTCGACGGCGCTGTCCACCGTGGTCGGCCTGGTGGTGCTGGCGGCCGTCACGGTCACCGCCGTCACCGGGGTGCGCAAGGCGACCCGGCTCCAGGCGTGGCTGCTGGCCTTCGAGTACGCGGTGCTGCTCGGCTTCTGCGGCTGGGCGATGGCCACCGGCGCGCACGGTTTCGCCTGGTCGTGGCTGAACCCGTTCGCCGTGCACGACGGCACCGGCTTCGCCCAGGGCCTGGTCCTCGCGGTGTTCTTCTTCTGGGGCTGGGACGCGGCGTTCAGCGTCACCGAGGAGACCCACGACGTACGGGACGCGGGCCGTGGCGGATTCATCGCGCTGTTCACCATGCTGGCGCTGTTCCTGTACGGGTCCGTGGCCTTCCAGCGCGAGATGTCACTGCCCGAACTCCTGGCGCAGGGGCCGCAGGCACTCCCCTACCTCGGCGCGAAGCTGGCCGACGAGCCGTGGGCGAGCCTGCCGCTGCTGGCGCTGCTCTTCTCGGCGGTGGCGTCGCTGCAGTCCAGCGTGATCCCGACGGCGCGCGGGCTGTTGGCGATGGGCCGGGACCGCACGATGGGCCAGGTGTGGACGCGGGTCAGCCCGCGCTACGGCTCCCCGGCCCTCGGCACCGTCCTCGTCACGTCGATCTCTGCGGCCGTGGCGCTGCTGGCGCTCGCCATCCCCAAGCTGAACGAGATGATCCTCGCGGCCGTGAACTCGATCGGTCTCGTGGTCGCCCTGTACTACGGGCTGACCGCGCTCGCCTGCGCGGTGCGCTTCCGCGGCATGCTGCGCACGGCGCCCCGCGAGGCGCTGCGCGCGGTCGTCGCGCCCGGCGTGAGCGGGCTCGCGCTGCTGGGCATCGGCTGCTACCTCGGACGGGACTACGCGACGATGAGCGACCACTTCGAACTCAGCCCGGACAACGGCTGGTTCATGCTGTCGGTGCCCGCCGCGATCCTGCTGTCGGGGCTCGTCATGGCGACCGTCGCCAAGTACCGCCGCCGCTCGCCGTACTTCGCCGCCGGACACGGCACCGAGGCCGGCACCGACACCGTGCCGCCGGCCGCGATCGATGCTCCCTGACGCCCGTAGACCCCGTGGGAGCCGCATCAGCCGGGACACCGGCAGCATCCGTAACAGCCGTACCGACGCCAGGAGTTGTCCTCATGTCCGACACCACTACCGCTGACCTGGTCTTCACCGGCGGTCCGGTCCACACCGGTTCGCCTGCCCGGTCCCGGGCGACCGGCGTGGCCGTGCGCGGCGAGCGGGTCGTCGCCGTCGGGCACGACGAGGTGCGCGAGCTGATCGGTCCGCGCACCGAGGTCGTGGACCTGGCCGGCCGGCTCCTGGTGCCGGGCTTCCAGGACGCGCACGCGCACCCCGTCGGCGGGGGGCTGGAGATGGGCCAGTGCGACCTGAGCGGGGCGGCGACCCGGGCCGAGTACCGGGAGCGGATCACCGCGTACGCCCGGACGCACCCCGACGCCGAGTGGATCACCGGCGGCGGCTGGGCGATGGAGGCGTTCCCCGGTGGCCTGCCGACGGCGGCCGAACTGGACGACCTCGTGTCCGACCGGCCGGTCTATCTGGTCAACCGCGACCACCACGGCGCCTGGGTCAACTCCCGCGCCCTGGAGCGGGCGGGACTCGACGCCCGTACCCCCGATCCGTCCGACGGGCGGATCGAGCGGCACCCGGACGGCACGCCGACGGGCATGCTCCAGGAAGGAGCCGCCAACCTGGTGGGCCGTCTGGTCCCCCAGGTCACCCGCGAGGAACGGGTGGCCGGGCTGCTACGCGCCCAGCAGCTGCTGCACTCGCTCGGCATCACCGCCTGGCAGGACGCCCTCCTCGGCGAGCACGCCAACCTCACCGACCCCACCGACGCCTACCTGGCCTGCGCCGAGGACGGCTCCCTCACCGCACGGGTCGTCGGCGCGCTGTGGTGGGACCGGGCGCGCGGCACCGAGCAGATCGAGGAGTTGCTGGCCCGGCGCGCGGCGGGCACCCGGGGCCGGCTCCGCTCGACGACCGTGAAGATCATGCAGGACGGGGTCGCCGAGAACGGCACGGCGGCGCTGCTCGGCCCGTACCTGGACGGCTGCGGGTGCGTGTCCGACAACAGCGGGATCAGCTTCGTGCCGCCGGAGGACCTGAAGACGTACGTCACCGAGCTGGACGCCCACGGTTTCCAGGTGCACTTCCACGCGCTGGGCGACCGCGCGGTGCGGGAGGCGCTGGACGCGGTGGAGGCGGCCCGGCGGGCGAACGGCCGTACGGACACCCGGCCACACCTGGCCCACCTCCAGGTGGTGCACCCGGACGACATCGGCCGGTTCCGTGAGCTGGGCGCGACGGCCAACCTCCAGCCGCTGTGGGCGGCGCACGAGCCGCAGATGGACGAGTTGACCATCCCGTTCCTGGGCGCGGAGCGGGCGTCGTGGCAGTACCCGTTCGGGGCGCTTGTGCGGTCGGGGGCGACGCTCGCCGCGGGCAGCGACTGGCCGGTGAGCAGCCCCGATCCGCTCCAGGGCATTCACGTGGCGGTGAATCGGGTGGCACCGGAAGCGCCCGCGGGGACCCCGGTCTTCCTGCCCGGGGAGCGCATCGGACTGCACGACGCGCTGACCGCGTACACGGCCGGCAGCGCCTACGTGAACCACCTCGACCACGAGACGGGCACGGTCGCCGAGGGGTTCCTGGCGGATCTGGTGGTACTCGACCGTGATCCGTTCGCCGGGCCGCCCGAGGAGATCGGTGCGACGCGGGTGGAGCAGACCTTCGTGGGCGGGCGCCGGGTGTTCGGCTGAGTCAGGTGTCCGTGGCGCGACGGAAGCCGCGGTACCCGGCCGCGGTCGACGCGCGGCAGTGGTCCGGGGCCTCCGGCCGACAACGCGGCCCCCGGACCGCTGCGCAGGCTCACGGCGGTAGGGGTACGGCATTCCGTCACGCAGGCCGAGGTGCCCGCCCCGGGTGTCCACGCCGGGCCGGGGCGCGGTCCGTCACCAGGGGGTGAACCGCACCGGTGTCCCGGCCGGGGCCTGGGCGGCCGAGGCCAGGCCGGGTTCCGTGACGACCCCGATCACCGGATACCCGCCGGTCGTCGGATGGTCGTTCAGGAAGACGACCGGACGTCCGTCCGGGGGGACCTGCACCGACCCGAGCACCATGCCCTCGCTGGGCAGTTCCCCGGGCCTCGCCCGCTCCAGCGGGGCCCCCTCGGTGCGCAGGCCGACGCGGTTGCTGTGCGGGGAGACGCGGTACGTCGCCGAGAAGAGGGTGCGCAGCGCGGCCGCGGTGAACCAGTCGGCGCGGGGCCCGGGGCGCAGGGGCAGGACGAGTTCGGCGGGCGGGGCCGGCCAGGGTGCCGCGCCGGGCAGCGCCGTCCGCCCGGTGGGGTCGCCCAGGGGGAGGACGTCGCCGGCGCGCAGCGGCTCCGGGCCGAGCCCGGAGAGCAGGTCGGTCGAGCGGCTGCCGAGGACCGGTGCGACGGCGACACCGCCGGCGACGGCCACGTACGAGCGCAGTCCCGCCGTCACGGTTCCGGCGTCGAGGACCGCGCCCGCGGGGACGTGCACCGGCGTGCCCCAGGCGGCGGGGCGGCCGTCGACCGTCACGGGGCACGGGGCGCCGCCGACCACGACGGTGACGGCCCGGCCGGGGCGCAGGGCGCAGCCGGTCATCGTGGTCTCCAGGGCGGCGGCGTCGGGGGCGTTGCCCAGCAGGCGGTTGGCGAGGCGCAGGGCGGGCGCGTCCAGCGCTCCGGAGCGGGGGACGCCCAGGTGGGCGTGGCCGGGCCGGCCCGCGTCCTGGACCGTGGTGAGGGCGCCGGGGCGCACGACGGTGATCTCGGGGTTCATGCCGTCCCGTCCTCGGCGACGAACCGCACCCGGGTGCCGGGGGTGAGGAGCGCCGGTTCGTCCCGGGTGAGGTCCCACAGGCGGCCGGGGTCGGGCATGGTGCCGATCAGCTGCCAGCCGCCGGGGGTGGCGCGCGGGTACACGGCGGTGTAGGGGCCCGCGAGGCCGACCGCGCCGGCCGGTACCCGGGTGCGGGGGGTGCCGCGGCGCGGCACGTGCAGGTGCTCGGGCAGGCCGGTGAGGTAGCCGAATCCGGGGGCGAATCCGCAGAAGCCGACGCGGTAGGTGTACGCGCGGTGACGGGCGGCGACCTCGTGGACGCCGATCCCCCACAGGGCGGCCACCTCGGCCAGGTCGGGCCCGTCGTAGCGGACGGGTATCTCGGCCACTCCCCCGGTGTCGGCGGTCCGCGCGGGGACGTCCCAGTGGGCGAGGCGGCGGGCCAGCGCCGCCGGGTCGGGCACGCCGTCGAGGAGAACGGTCCGCGCGCCGGGCACGATCTCCTCGACCGGCGGCAGGGTTCCGGCCGCGCGGCGGCGCAGGAGTTCGGCGTGGAAGGCGGCGGTGCGCTCGGCGTCGGGCAGGTCGACGAGCAGGGCGTGCCGACCGGCGGTGCGTACGGTCAGGGGCTGCTCGCCGGTCATGCGAAGGCTCCGACCTCGACGCCCGCGCTCTCCAGCGCGGCGCGGACCCGGGCCGCGATGAGGGCGGCGCCCGGGGTGTCGCCGTGCACGCACAGGGAGCGTGCGGCGACCGTGACGCTGGTGCCGTCCACGGCCTCGACGACGCCGTCGACCGCGAAGGCGACCGCGCGGCGCACCACGGCGTCCTCGTCCGTGATGACGGCGTTCTCCCGGCGGCGCGGCACGAGGGTGCCCTCCGGTGTGTAGGCACGGTCGGCGAAGGCCTCGGGCACGGCGGTGAGACCCGCCTCTTCCGCGGCGGCGAGCAGGCGCGAGCCGGGCAGGCCGATCACGGGCAGGCCGCCTCCCGCGAGGACCACCCCGGCCACGACGGCGGTGGCCTGCTCGGCGTCGTGGACGGTGTGGTTGTAGAGGGCGCCGTGCGGTTTGACGTAGGCCACGTCGGTGCCTGCCGCCTGCGCGAAGACGCGCAGGGCGCCGATCTGGTACGCCGTCTCCGCCGCCAGTTCCTCGCCGGGCACGTCCATGGCGCGCCGTCCGAAGCCGGCGAGGTCACGGTAGGAGACCTGGGCCCCGATCCGTACTCCGCGTTCGGCGGCGAGGTCGCAGACGCGGCGCATCACCGAGGGGTCGCCGGCGTGGAATCCGCAGGCGACGTTGGCGCTGGTGACGACCGACAGGAGGGCGTCGTCGTCGGTGAGGGTCCAGCGTCCGAAGCCTTCACCGAGGTCCGCGTTGAGATCGATCACGCGTTGAAAGTAGACGATTGTTGAACGATCCGACAAGGGGTCCCGTAGTCGTTCGGAGACGGCGACGTGAGTTCACCCCTTGTTCGATCGTTCAACGATCGCCTAGGGTCCGTGCATCCCCCTGGAACCGGAGGCCCGGCTCCGCCCCTGCGGGGCACCCTGTCCCCAACGCCTGAAGAAGGCCGCGCATGATCGTTCTCCTCGGTGTGGTCGTGGTGATCCTCGGATTCGTCACACGCCGCAATCCCGTCCTGGTCGTGGGCGTCGCCGGTATCGTCACCGGACTGCTCGGCAGGATGAACCCGCTGGAGGTCCTCGCGGCCTTCGGCCGGTCCTTCGCCGACAGCCGCTCGGTCACCGTCTTCGCCATCGTGCTCCCCGTCATCGGCCTCCTGGAGCGCTACGGCCTGCGCGAGCAGGCCCGCAACCTGATAGGCCGTCTCGGCAGTCTCAGCGCCGGCCGCTTCCTCACCGTCTATCTGCTGGTCCGGCAGGTCACGGCGGCCTTCGGCCTCAACAGCATCGGCGGTCCCGCGCAGACCGTGCGGCCGCTCGTCGCGCCCATGGCCGAGGCGGCGGCCGAACGGACCACGGGCGCGGCGCTGCCCGAGCGGCTGCGCGAGAAGGTGCGCTCCTACGCGGCCTCGGCGGACACCGTCGGTGTCTTCTTCGGCGAGGACTGCTTCATCGCGATCGGCTCGATCCTCCTGATCACCGGTTTCGTCAACTCGACGTACCACCAGGAACTCGAACCGACCCAGCTGGCGCTGTGGGCGATTCCGCTCGCCGTCTGCGCCTTCCTCATCCACGGCGCCCGTCTGCTGCTCCTGGACCGGCGACTGGAGCGCGAGATGGCGCTCGCCGCCGCGGAGCACGACCTGCCGCTGCCGAAGGGAACCACCAAGTGATCAAGGTCGAATGGCTCTACTGGCTGGTGGGCCTCGTCTTCGTCGTCATGGCCGTGCAGATGGCGGCCGACCGCAGCAATCCGAAGCGGTGGACGTCCGCGGCGTTCTGGGGGCTGCTCGGCCTCACCTTCCCCTACGGCACCGGTGTCGCCAACGGTGAGGCGCACAACGGCGGCTGGACCCTGCCCGCCGAACCGCTCGGCGTGGCGGTCCTCGTGCTGATCGTGCTCGCCGGGTTCAACTTCCTCGGCAAGGGCGTCCCGGTGACCACCACCGCCGAGCAGCGCGAGGCCTCCGCGGCCCGGCTGGGCAGCCGGATCTTCATCCCGGCCCTGACGATCCCGGTGGTCGCGATCGTGTGCGCCTCCGTGCTCGACGACTCCGGGCTGTTCGAGACGGGCAAGGCCACGCTGATCGGCCTCGGCGTCGGATGCGTCGTCGCCCTCGTCGTCGCCATGCTCGTCACGGGTGAGAAGAAGCTCTCCGTGCCGCTGCACTCCGGCCGCTCCATGCTGGAGGCGATGGGCTCCGCGCTGCTGCTGCCCCAGCTCCTCGCCGTTCTCGGGTCGATCTTCGCGCTGGCCGGGGTCGGCACCCAGGTCGGCAAGATCGTCGACGCCGTGCTGCCGGACAACTCGAAGTACCTCGCGGTCATCGCGTACTGCGTCGGCATGTTCCTGTTCACGGTGATCATGGGCAACGCGTTCGCCGCCTTCCCCGTGATGACCGCGGCGATCGGCTGGCCCGTCCTGATCCAGCAGATGCACGGCAACGAGGCCGCCGTCCTCGCCATCGGCATGCTGGCCGGTTTCGCCGGCACGCTGTGCACGCCGATGGCCGCCAACTTCAACATCGTCCCGGCCACCCTGCTCGAACTGAAGGACCAGTACGGGCCGATCAAGGCGCAGATCCCCACGGCGCTGCCGCTCCTGGTCTGCTGCACCGTGATCATGGCGGTCTTCGCCTTCTGAGCCGCCCGGCCCACACCGCGCGCCCCGGGCCGTCCGTGCCCGGCCCGTCCCCCCGTCGTTCCGTCGTTCCCCCGTGAAGGAAGTCCCATGACCCGTGTGCTCGTCACCGGCTTCGCCCCCTTCGGCGGCGAGACAGTGAACCCCTCCTGGCAGGCGGCCTCCCTGCTGGCCGCCGAGCCGCCCGCCGGGCTCACGGTCACCGCCGCCGAACTCCCCTGCGCCTTCGCCACCTCCCTCGGCGCGCTGCGGGACGCCGTCCGCGCCTGTGCCCCCGACCTGGTCCTCTGCCTGGGCCAGGCGGGCGGCCGGCCGGCCGTCACCGTCGAACGCGTCGGCATCAACCTCGACGACGCCCGCATCCCCGACAACGACGGCGCGCAGCCGGTGGACGAACCGGTCGTGCCCGGCGGCCCCGCCGCCTACTTCTCCTCACTGCCCGTCAAGGCCTGCGTCGCCGCCGTGCGCGCGGCCGGGGTCCCGGCCGCCGTGTCCCACACCGCCGGGACGTTCGTCTGCAACCACGTCGCCTACGGCCTCGGCCACCTGATCGCCACCGAGTTCCCGCACGTCCGCGGCGGTTTCGTGCACGTGCCCTGGGCGCCCGAGCAAGTCACCGACGGCACCGCCCCGGCCCTGGAGCCCGCCACCGTCGCCCGTGGCCTGCGCGCCCTGCTGGTCGCCGCCGCCACCACCCCGGTGGACCAGGACCTGAAGACCCCCGAGGGGGCCACCCACTGATGCCGCTCGCCTCCCACGCGACACCCTTCGCCCGGCTCGCCCTCGCCAACATCACCCGCGAGTACCCCAACTTCCCCGCCCACCTGGTCACCTCGGCCGAAGAGGACGTGCGGCCGAGCACCCTGCACCCGGCCTTCTACGGTGCCTACGACTGGCACTCGTCGGTCCACATGCACTGGCTGCTCGTGCGCGTGCTGCGCCGCCACGGCGGGACGCCCGCGCTCGCCGGGACGGCGGCGTTCACCGAGGCGCTCGACCGGCACCTCACCCCGGACGCCCTCGCCGTCGAGGCCGCCTACCTCCTGGAACGGCCCTCCTTCGAGCGGCCGTACGGCTGGGCGTGGCTGGTCGCACTCGCCGCCGAGTGCCGGGCGTACGGGGGCGCCGCCGGCGCACGCTGGAGCGAGGCGCTGGCACCCGCCGTCGCCGCCGTCGACCGGCTGCTGGCCGACTGGCTACCGAAGGCCACCTATCCGGTGCGCCACGGCAACCACCCCAACAGCGCCTTCGCGCTCGGTCTCCTCCTGGACGCCGGGGAACTGTCCGCCACGACGACCGAGGCCGTGCGAGAACGCCTGCTGGCCTGGTTCGCCGACGACCACGACGCTCCCGCGCACTGGGAGCCCTCGGGCCAGGACTTCCTGTCGCCCGCGCTGAGCGAGGCCGACGCGATGCGCCGGGTGCTCGACGGGGAGCGGTTCGCGCAGTGGCTCGACCGTTTCCTGCCCGCGCTGCGTTCCGGCGCGCCCTGCCCGCTGCTGGACGTGCCCGTCGTCTCCGACCACACCGATCCGCAGATCGGTCACCTGCTGGGCCTCGCCCTGAGCAGGGCCGCCGCGCTGCGGTCGATCGCCGGGGCGCTGCCGGCCGGCCCGGTCCGCGGCCGCCTGGCCGAGGCGGCCGACGCGCACCTCGCCGCGGGCCTGCCCGCGGTGGAACGCGGCGACTTCACCACCGACCACTGGCTGGCCACCTTCGCCGTGCTGGCGCTCGACGTGCCGGACCCCGTCGAGGCCTGACGGCGGGCAAACCGGTCCTGGCGGCCGTACCTGGACACGGGCTGCCCCCGCAGGGGCTGCTGAGATCACACCCGTCGCACCTGAACCGGTTCGGACCAGCCGCGAGTGAGGAGGGCGGGGCGGCCCGGCGCGGTCCGCGCCGGGCCGCCCCGCCCTTGCGATGTCAGCGTGCGACGGGGACGGGGGCGTGGGTCGCGGCGGGTGCCTGCTGCGGATCGGGCTCGGCCGGCACGACGGTAGGGGCGAGGCTGGGGGCGTAGGGCATTTCGCCACGCAGGACGGACCTGGCGCGATCCTCGTCGAGCTCGCCCTCCCAACGGGCGACGGCCAGGGTGGCGACGCCGTTGCCGACCAGGCTGGTCAGGGCGCGGGCTTCGGACATGAACCGGTCGACGCCGAAGATCAGCGCGAGGGCGCCGACCGGGACGTGCGGGACAGCGCCGAGCGTGGCGGCCAAGGCGATGAAGCCGGAGCCGGTGACGCCCGCGGCGCCCTTGGAGGTGAGCAGCATGACGACGAGCATGGCCAGCTGCTGGGTGAGACTGAGGTCGATGCCGAGGGCCTGGGCGAGGAAGACCGAGCCCATGGTCAGGTAGATGGCGGTGCCGTCGAGGTTGAAGGAGTACCCGGCGGGCAGCGTGATGCCGACGACCGGTTTCGAGGCGCCCACGTGCTGGAGCTTGGCCATCATGCGCGGCAGGACGGGCTCGGTGGAGGAGGTGCCGAGGACGATCAGCAACTCTTCCTTGATGTAACGCAGGAAGGGCAGCAGCCGCAGTCCGTTCAGGCGCATCACGGTCCCGAGGACGACCAGGACGAAGAGGAGGGAGGTCAGCCAGAACGAGCCGACCAGCAGGGCCAGGTGGCGCAGGGTGCCCAGGCCGTAGTGGCCGATGGTGAAGGCCATCGAGCCGAACGCGCCGACGGGGGCGAGCCGCATGATCCAGCGGATGAGCGTGAACAGGACCGTGGAGAACTTCTCGATGCCCCGGGCGATGCTCAGTCCGGCCTCCCCGCTGGCGTGCAGGCCGAAGCCGATGAGCACCGACACCAGCAGCACCGGCAGGATCTCGTTGCCGGTCAGGGCGCTGACCAGGGTGGCCGGGACGATGGCCAGGAGGAAATCGGCGAAACCCTCGTGGGCCGTGGTCGCCTCCGGCGGCAGGCCCTTGTCGGAGAGGGCCGAAGCGTCGACGTGCAGACCGCTGCCCGGCTGGAGGACGTTGACGACGACCAGGCCGACCACCATGGCCACGGTGGTCAGCACCTCGAAGTAGACCAGGGCCTTCAGGCTCACCCGGCCGACCGCGCGGGCGTTGCCCATGGAGGCGATGCCGTGGACGACCGTGCAGAAGATGATCGGCGCGACGAACATCTTCACCAGGGCGATGAAGCCGTCGCCGAGCGGCTTCAGGTCAGCACCGAAGGACGGCCACAGCCCGCCCACGGCGGCGCCGAGCAGGACGGCGATCAGGCACTGGACGTAGAGATGGGACAGCATCCGTCGGATGCGGCCCGGTGGTGGGGTGACGGTACCCGGGGCAGCGTCGTTGCGGCTCATGCGGGGCGTCCTTCCAGGACGGGAACAAGGAGTTCGGCTCGGGCGATACGCCGGGCGGCGCGGTGCAGCAGCACCGTGGGGGACGCGCCGTCCGGTGCGGGAACGGCTCGGGTGGTGACCACGCCGGCCGGGGTGCCCAGGCGCAGCGTGCCGTCGGCGGTCTGCCGGGCGACGCGGTGGGCGAGGGTGCCGGGGGTGGCGGCGGCCGTGGCCAGGGCCACGGCGGAGGTCAGGCCGATCGCCGGATGCGGGGCGTGCATGGAGACCATGCGCACGGCAAGGTCGTACTCGTCCTGGTTGACGAGGTTCCCCTGTGCGGTGCGATAGCGCGCGGGCCGGGCGACGATGCCCACCTTCGGCACCGCGTGGCTGACCGGATCGTCCTCGCGGGCCAGGCCCATGGCGAGCGCCGCCTGGCGGCGCAGCAGCGTCAGCGCGGGTACCGCGGCGGCGAACGCGGTGAGGGATTCCGTGCCTTCAAGGCCGAACGCCTTGGCCTCGAACAGCGCGGCGGGCGCCCCGGCGTCCACCAGGGACGCCTCGACGGGACCGTCCGGGCCGGTCAGCTCGTCCAGTGGCCGGCCGGTCGGCAGGGCCCGGCCGGTCGTCGAGCCCGCCGGGTCCTGGAACCCGAGCAGGACCGGCACACCCGGCGCCGAGGTGCCCGGCACCCTGGCCGTGCCCTCCTCCGGGGCCACGCCCGCGGGGGTGGGGATCGTGCCGGTGAGGCGGGCCCCGGTGTTGACGTTGAGCATGCGGACCGTGGTGGTGTCCGATGTGATCGGCACGAGACCGTGGTGGACGGCGTACAGGGCCACGGCAGTGGCGCAGTTGCCGCAGTTGCTGGCCCATTCCACGCGCTCGTCGCCGATCCCGACCTGTGCGAAGGCGTACTCGACATCCACACCCGGCCGGGTCGACGCCTGTACGACGGCGGCCTTGGAGGTGGTGGAGGAGGCGCCGCCGACGCCGTCGATCTGGCGGGGGTCGGCGGCGTTGAAGGCGGCAAGCAGGAGGGCGTCGGCGTCCACGCCCGTGGCGGCCACGTCATGGTGGTCGAAGATCCAGCATTTGCTGGTTCCTCCGCGGATCATCTCGCCCTGCAGACGCAGCACAACTACTCCTCACAGCCATGGAAGGGGGGTCCACCGACGGTCTCGCCGTGCGTGGTGTCCTCCACGGTGGGTTACGGCTGCGTGAAGTACAATCTCGGAAATCTGCATGGCTATTAAGCTGAAGTGAACGCTGGAGGTGGCGGCATGCTCGACGTCCGGCGCATCCTGCTGTTCACGGAGGTCGCCCGGCGCGGTTCGGTGACCGCGACGGCCCGCGCCCTCAACTACACCCCGTCAGCGGTGTCGCAGCAGATCAGCCGCCTGGAAACGGAGGCGGGCCAGCCCCTGCTCGAACGCCACGCCCGGGGCGTCACCCTCACCGACGCCGGCCGGGCACTGGCCGAGCGAGGGCACCGGATCGAACGCGAACTGCAGGCCGCGCAGAACGAACTCGCCGACTACGCCGGCCTGCGTGCGGGCACCCTGCGCATCGGCACGTTCCCCACGGTCGGCGCCTCGCTCCTCCCGCAGGCCGTGATCGCCTTCCGCGACGCCCACCCCGACGTACGGCTGACCGTCCGCAGCGCCCGCATCGCCGGGCTGTGGACCATGCTGGAGAACCGGGAGATCGAGCTGTCGCTGATGTGGGACTACGACTGGAGCCGGATCGACCGGGAGGACATCGTCGTCACCCCGCTCCTCGACGACCCGCCGGCCCTTCTCGTCAGCGACCACCATCCGCTCGCCGACCGCGGCACCGCCTCACTCGCCGACTTCGCCCACGACCCCTGGATCACGCGCGCCGAACACCATCCGGTGGCCGAAGCCCTCGTCCGCGGCTGCCGCGCCGTCGGCTTCGAGCCCCACATCGTCTACGAGGCCCACGACTACCAGGAGGCCCAGGCCATGGTCGCCGCCGGCATCGGCGTCGCCCTGGCACCCACGCTGGCCCTGGAGGGCATCCGACCCGGTGTCAGCGTCCTGCCCCTCCAACCGCCGGCTCCCATCCGCCGCATCCTCCTGGTGCGCATGGCCGACCACGCGCCCACCCCCGCCGCCCTGACCTTCGCCGGACTCCTCCGCGACACCGCCACGGCTCGGGCGCTCTGACCCGGAGTCACCTTCCCTGCCCTCGCCGGGAGGGCTGGGCCGGCCGCCCGTCCGCGGCTACTCGGCAGGTGTCTGCCGGCTGTGTTCCCTGAGCGACTTCTCGATGGTGCGGGCCCACGTGGTGAACAACTCGACCTGATCGGAGGTGAGATCGCGTACGGAGAGTTGTTCCAGGGTGCGCCACATGTCGGCGATGGGTTCCCGCAGGGAGCGGCCCGCGTCGGTGAGGTGGACCACCATGACCCGCCGGTCGTGCGGGGCGGGCTCCCGGGTGAGCAGTCCGGCTTCCTGCATGCGGCGCAGGGACTTGGAGACGGTGGAGTGGTCGAGCCCGACGCGCTCCAGCAGTTCCGCCTGTGTCTGATGGTCGCGCTCGAAGAGTTGCATCAGCAGCAGCTCTTGGCCCGGGTGCAGGTTCAGGGCACGCAGCATGGCGGCGGCGTGGGCCCGGTGGGCGCGGGCGAGTTGGAAGATGGCGTAGCTCAGCCGCCCCTCGTGTGCCGTGTCCGGCGGCTCGGGTGTGGTCGTGTCGGGCATGGTCGGTTCCTCGTCTCGGGAGTCAGTCGACGGTGAGGACGATCTTGCCGCGGTTGTGCCCGGCGTCGCTGGCCCGCTGCGCCTTGGCCGCGTCCGCCAGGGGGTAGGTGGCACTGATCGTGGTCACCAGGGTGCCGTCGGCGGCCTTCTGGGCCAATTCGGCCAGCCGGGCGGCGGAGCGGCGCTGGGGGCCTTCGGCGAAGACGACGCCGAGTTCGCGGGCGCGGAAGTCGGCGGTGGTGACGATCCGGTCGGTGCCGCCGCGCAGGGTGATGGAGTCCTCCAGCGCGCCCTTGCCCGCCGCGTCGAAGACGGCGTCCACTCCCTCGGGTGCCAGCTCGCGGACCCGCTCGACCAGGTTGTCCCCGTAGACCAGCGCGGTCGCTCCGAGTGAGGTGACGTAGTCCTGGTTGGCCGGTCCGGCGGTGCCGATGACGCGGGCGCCGCGGGCGACGGCGAGCTGGACGGCGATGGTACCGAGCGCGCCGGACGCCCCGTGGATCAGAAGCGTGTCGCCGGAGGTGACGCCCAGCAGGTCCAGGACTCGTTCGGCGCCGTCGGTGGCCACGGGCAGGGCGGCGGCATGCGGCCAGTCCAGGCCGGCGGGCTTGGGGGCGAGGACGGCCGCGGAGGCCAGGGCGTACTGGGCGTAGGAGCCGGTGTCGGACCAGCCCAGCACCTCGTCCCCGGCCTTCAGGTGGTCGACGCCCTCGCCGACGGCGTCGACGATGCCCGCTATCTCTCCGCCGGGCACGGCGGGCAGCGTGGTGGGGAAGATCGCCTCCATGCCACCGGAGCGGATCTTGCCGTCCACCGGGTTGACGCCGACAGCCTTGACCCGCACGCGGACCTGGCCGGGGCCGGGCTGGGGAGTCTCGAGCACCTCCTCGTGCAGGACCTCGGTGCCGCCGAACGTGTCGAAAACGATGGCCTTCATGGCTGTTCCTCTGATCGGATGCCCTGCCGACCAATTATGTGGCCGACCACCTAAAAGTAGCATCGATTATGTGGCTAGCCAAGTATTTCTCTGGAGGGGCGGCTCGCTCCGTCGCCACGGCGCCTGCCCGGCACCCTCACCCCGGTCTTGAGGTGTCAGCCCCGCGTCAGCGGCCCGTGTCATTCTCTTTCATGTGAACGGCCCCTAAAAGCAAAGGGGTTGGGAGCGAGGAGAGGTGCCCGGAGTGGTTGATCGGGGACCGGCGAGCACGCCTCGAGGTCGGATCCTTTCGGGGGTCCACGCAGGTTCGAATCCTGCCCTCTCCGCATCACACGGCACGCCGCTCACCGGGAACTCCCGGCGAGCGGCGTACTGGTGCCCGCCTCGTGCCGAACACCGGCGGCGTTCGGAACGCACCGATCGGCTGGAACTCGCGTCGCATGCCTGATTCCGGGCCGGCTTCGGATTCGCCCGCCGCTGCGCCGGTGGTCTTCCGCCGGAAGGCTCCGCCCGCCGTCCGGGCGCCGGGAACCGGTGCGCGCCGAGGAGCGCGACGCTCACGGTCGCTGTGGCGAAGGCGTTACATCGCCGTGACGCCCATAACGAAGGAAATCGGCAGGCTTCACCGCGTCAGGAAGATCGGGGCGCGGCCCCACGTACGACAGCTAGACACGGAGAGTCGACCATGGGTAAGTCCACCAAGTTCGTGATGGCAGTTGCCGGCGTTGCACTGGCGGGAATCGCCGGCACGGGTGTCGCGCAGGCATCCACCACCGCGCACCCGGCCAACTCCGGCGCACCGTCCTCGTGCCGCCCCGCCAACCTCAAGACGAAGATCACGCCGGACACCGCCAGCGCCGGGCACCGCCACTACCGCGTCACGCTGACCGCCGCCCCCAAGACCAGCGCCTGCCGGCTGGCCGGCTCCCCCCGCGACGTGAAGTTCTACGACAACGGCTCCCTCAAGGGCATCACCGCGAAGCCCTACGGCTCGCAGAACACCAAGGTGACCTTCGGCCCCGGTCACCCCGTCCACTTCGACATCCAGGTGCCCAACTCCTCCAAGGGCGCGACCGCCAACCGGGTCGTCTTCACCCTCCGGACCCCCGGCGGCGGAGTCATCCCGGGTGACCAGGAGGCCGACGGCAAGCTGTCCGTCGACTTCGGCACCCAGATCGGCCCCGTGCAGCCCGGCGCCTGACCGACACCACAAGCGCGGAACCAGCTGCACGACTCGGGCCCGAGGAACCGGCACGGACGCCGTGGGGGCGCCCGTGCCTCACTCGCTCACGCGCTCGCTTCTCCGCTCGCGCGCCTACTTCACGACCGTGATCCGGTCGGCCGCCGGGGGCGCGATCGGGCTGGTCGCCGACGAGTTGGCCGTCAGGTAGTCGTTGAACGCCTTCAGGTCGTCCGCGCCGACCAGCGGGTTCTTCCCCTTGCCCAGCTCGGTGAAGCCGTCGCCGCCGCCCGCGAGGAAGGAGTTCATCGCGACGCGGTAGGTGGCCGCCGGGTCGATCGCGGCCCCGTTCAGGCGGACGGAGTCGGTGACCACGCGGGCCGCGCCGGACGTGGTGAGGTCCAGCGTGTACGTCAGGCCCGCGGATATCTGAAGGACCTTCGGCGAGGCTTCGTTGGGACCGCTGACCTGCTGCTGGAGCGCGGTGATCAGCTGCGCTCCGGTGAGGTCCACCAGGTTCACCGTGTTGCTGAAGGGCTGGACCGTGAACGCCTCGCCGTACGTCACCACGCCGTCGCCCTCGCCGCCGCTCGCCTTGCGGACCAGATCGGAGCGGATGCCGCCGGGGTTCATCAGCGCCAACACGGCCTTGGGGTCGAGGGACTTGGCGTGTGCGAGCTGCGCGTCCGCGATCAGGTCGCCGAGCGGGGACTCGGGAGTGGTCGCCCCGCGCCCGTTGATGTCACCGGAGATGTAGCCGACGGGCCGGTCGGCCACCGGCGCGGCCAGCGCGTTCCAGCGGGAGATCAGCGCCGTCATGTCGGCGGCCTTCGGCTGGGTGCGGCTGACCACGTGGTTCGCGGACTTCACGCTGGTGCGGACGATGTCGCGGGTCCGGCGGTCGTAGGTCAGCGTGGTGTCGGTGTACAGCTTGCCGTACGAGGACGCGGAGGTGACCATGCGCGGCCGGCCGGACGGGTCGGGGACGGTGCAGACGTACGCCTGGTGCGTGTGACCGGTGACCAGGGCGTCCACCTTGGGCGTGATGTGCTTCGCGATGTCGACGATCGGCCCGGAGATGCCGTCGCCGGCGCCCGGGGAGTCGCAGTCGTGGTTGTAGGAGGCGGAGGCGGGCTCGCCGCCCTCGTGGATGAGCGCGACGATCGACTTCACGCCCTGTTTGTCGAGGACGTTCGCGTACTTGTCGACGGTCTCGACCTCGTCCTGGAACTTCAGCCCCTTGACGCCCTCGGCGGTGACGATGTCCGGTGTGCCCTCCAGCGTCACGCCGATGAAGCCGATCTTCACGCCGTTGTGCTTCCACACCCAGTAGGGCTTGAGGATCGGCTTGCCGGTCTTCTCGTCCGTCACGTTGGCGGCGAGATAGGGGTAGTCGGCGCCCTTGAAGGTCCGGCCGGGCTCGTAGCAGCCGTCCTTGGGGTGACAGCCGCCGTTCTGCATCCGGGCGAGTTCGGTCGCGCCCTCGTCGAACTCGTGGTTGCCGACGCTCGTCACGTCCAGGTCGAGCTTGTTCATCGCCTCGACGGTCGGCTCGTCGTGGAAGAGGCCCGACAGCAGGGGGCTCGCACCGATCACGTCGCCGGCCGCCGCCGTGACACTGTACGGGTGGCCCTCGCGCGCCGTGCGCAGCGAGGTCGCGAGGTACTCGACGCCGCCTGCGTCGATCTTCTTCGTCGTGCCGTCCGCCTCGGTCTCGGTGACCTGCCCGGAGGAACCTGCCGACGGCTCCAGGTTCCCGTGGAAGTCGTTGAACGACAGCAGTTGGACATCGACCGTGCGACCGCTGTGCCCGCCGAGCCCTCGGTGGGCCGCCGGTGATCCGATTGCGGGGGTGGCGGCGGTCAGCGCACCGGCCGTGACCAAAGCAGCGCCGGCTCCGAGCAGTCGGAGGACGCGCCGTCTTGGCTTGGTCGGGTGGGTCATGAGTCTCCCTCTGTGGCTACGAGGCGGTTGAAGCTGTGCGGAGCCTATGATCAACGCGCGTAGCGTGAACAGAGGTTGGCGGATCACGAGCGGATTGCACTCGCCGGCCGGACGTCCCACCGTGCGCACGTCCCACTGTGCGGACGTCGCTTGACGCGGCGCTTCCCCCGCTGGCAGCCTCCCTGGCCATGAGACCGCCAGCCGATCGTCGACGTGCGCACGCCGCGCTCGTGGAGCGGCGGCACGTCGACCTGTGCCGGCAGTCCAGCGCCCTCTGTCGCTGAGCCCACAGAGCCTTTCGCCCCCCGGGAACCACTGGTAACCGGCCTCCGGACAGCCCCTGGTGATCCGGACTTCCCGTGCACGGGGGCTGTTTCGCACACACCCCTTCCGTAACCCCTCGCGCCCCCAGGGCCCGTGAACGCCGGCGCTGTGAGGTGTGCGCGGTGGTGTGCCGCCCGCTGATCCGCGTCCCGTCACGAGGGCCGCCCGAACAAGGATGCCTCATGCCCGACATATCACGTGTTTCCCGTCGCGCCTTCGGTGGTCTGGTGGGCGGCGGTGCGCTCACCGCCGTCGCCGGACCCGCCGCCGCGGCGTCGTCCGCGGCCGCGCTGGACGCGGCCGAGCGACCCTTCCGGGCCAGGAGCGGGTACCGGCCCGGACGGCGGCCCAACTTCCTGTTCATCCTCGGCGACGACATGGGCTGGGCCGACCTCTCCTGCTACGGCGCCCCGCACATCCGCACCCCGAACCTCGACCGGCTGACCCGCCAAGGGGTGCGCTTCACCGACGCCTACTCCGGCTCGGCGACCTGCTCCCCCACCCGGTTCAGCCTCTACACCGGCCGCTATCCCGGCCGCACCAAGGGCGGGCTGGCCGAGCCCATCGGCAGCAGAACGCAAGGCCTCGACCCTCACCACCCCACCGTGGCCTCGCTGTTGAAGCGAGCCGGATACGCGACCGCGCTGATCGGCAAGTGGCACTGCGGCTGGCTTCCGGACTACAGCCCCACCAAGTCCGGTTGGGACGAGTTCTTCGGGAACTTCGGCGGCGCACTGGAGTACTTCTCGAAACTCGGGCAGCTCGGCGACTACGACCTGTACGAAGGGGACGCCACCTACAAGGACCTGCGCTACTACACCACCGTCCTGACCGAGCGGGCGGTGGACTACGTGGGCCGCCGGCACGACCGGCCCTGGCTGCTGAACCTCAACTTCACCACCCCGCACTGGCCGTGGCTGACCGAGGACGACGAGGAGACGGCCGCGGGGATCGCCGCGAAGATCCGCGCGGGCAACGTCCTCGGCGCCCTCCAGCACACCGACGGCGGCTCGGTGGAGAAGTACCGGGAGATGGTGGAGGACCTGGACGCGTCGATCGGCGAGGTGCTCGCCGCGCTACGGCGCTCCGGGCAGGAGGAGAACACCGTCGTCGTCTTCGCCAGCGACAACGGCGGCGAGCGCTTCTCCTACCAGTGGCCGCTCAGCGGCGGCAAGTCCGAACTGCTGGAGGGCGGCATCCGGGTGCCGACCGTGCTGCGCTGGCCGGCCGCCGTCGACGGTCACCAGGTCAGTCATGAACCCGTCTACTCCCCCGACTGGACCGCCACCCTGCTGGAGTTGGGCGGGGCCCGGCCGGACCCGAAGTACCCGCTGGACGGGCACAGCCTCGCCGGATATCTGCTGCGCGGGGAGGACGTCCCGCAACGCGACCTGTTCTGGCGGGTGCGCGGCAACCGCGCGCTGCGGCGCGGCGGCTGGAAGTACTACCAGGACGCCCAGGGCAAGGACCACTTGTACGACCTCGCCGCGGACGCCCGCGAACAGGCCGACCTCGCCGCCGACCGGCCCGCGCTGCTGGCCGAGCTCAAGTCGGCCTGGGAGCGGATCGACGGCGAACTCCTGCCGTACTCGGCGGCCTGACCGGGCGGCCGGGGGACGGGGCGCGCTGCGGCGCGCCGGGCTTCCGCATGCCCGGCACGGACACCTTTCACTTTCCTGAAACGTGATCGCCGCGTTCGCACCGAGAACGCCTCCTACCGTGGAAACGCAGCACACCCGGCCACCGTCGTCCGAAGGCAGCGCACAAACCGCCCGCGTACGACAGGAGGCTCCGTGTCCCGGCCCGCCGCACCCCTCTGGCTCGCTCACGCCCTGCGCGCCCAGCGCGGTCCCGTGCCCTGGAGCGCGGTGACCCGAGGCGCGCTCGCCGCCGGGCCGCTGCTGCTCGCCGGCGTCGGTACGGGACACACCGCCCCCGGTGTCCTCGCCGCCATCGCCGCGATGCTCGCCGGCGTCAACGACCGGCCTGGCAGTCGCCGGGCCTCGGTCGAGCGGCTCGGGGTGCCCGCGCTCGCGGGGGCGCTCGGGCTGCTCGCGGGGACGTACGCGGGGCGGGACCTGGCCGCCGTGCCGCTGACCCTGGTGCTCACCCTGCTCGGGCTGGTCGCCGGGAGCATCAGCGCGGTCGGAGCCGTCGCGTCCGCCGCGGGAACGCAACTGCTGGTCGGCGCCGCGATCGGCGCCGGGATGCCGGCCGCCGAGAGCGGCTGGCAACGGGCGCTCGCCTTCCTCGCCGGGGCCGGGTGGCTGCTCGTGCTGCGTCTCGCTCTGCCCACACCCGGTTCGTTCGCCGGGGACTTCCGGTTCGACGGGGAGAGGGCGGCGGTGGCCGAGGTGTACGACGCCGTCGCCGCGCTCCTCGACGCCGTGGGCGGCGAACGAGCCGCCGCGCGGCGGGCCGCGCTCACCGCCGCCCTCGACCATGCCCAGGACGCCCTCGCCGGGCCCCGGCTGCGCCGGTACGCCGGCTCGGCCACCGAGCGCAGGCTGCACGCGCGGTTCGCGGCCGCGCTGCCCCTCGCCGAGGCCGCCACCGCCCTGTTCTGGGCGGGGGAGCCGGTCTCGGCGCGGGCCTCGGAAGGGCCCCGGCGGCTCGCCGCCGCCGTCCGCGGCAACACCGGCCCCGGCCCGCTGCCCGCCCCCCACCGGTCGGACGCCGCCCTGCGCGCCCTCGACGAGGCCCTGCTGCGCGCGGCCGATGCCTTCGACCGGGGTGAGGGCGCCGGCCGGCGACTGGTGGGGCGCCGGCCAAGTGCCCGGAAGGCACTGCGCGCGGTGATCGGCAGCGGCGGCCGCGAGTACGGGTGGCGGGTCTGCGTCTGCTTCGGGGCCGCCACCGCCATCGCCCAGGCGCTGCACCACACCCGCTGGCACGGCCAGCACTGGTACTGGCTGCCCGCCACCGCCGCCTTCCTCGTCAAGCCCGACCTTGGGCCGCTGGTTTCCCGAGTGCTGTGCCGGGCCGCCGGGACCGTGCTGGGCGCCCTGGTGTTCGCGGGGCTGGCGGCGCTGCTGCCCCGGCCCGCCGGGCTGATCGCCCTGGTGGCGGTGTGCGGGGCGCTCGTTCCCGTCGCCACCCGGCACTTCGCCGCGCAGACCGCCGTCGTCACCGTCCTCGTCCTCGCCCTGGTGATGGCCGGCGGCGAGCCGCAGGCCTGCGTCAGCCGGATCAGCGAGACCCTGCTGGCCTGCGCGCTCGTGCTCGTCACCGGGCATCTGCCGATGCCGGGGAAGCGTGGTGGCAGGGTACGGGCGCGGCTCGCGGCGGCCGGGAGTGCCGCGCACGCCTATCTGGTGCACGTCCTCGGCGAACACGACGACCGCGCCGAACGGTGGGCGCTGCGCCGGGAGGCCTACCGCACCCTCGCCGAGGCCCGTGCAGCCATCGCCCTCGCCGCCGCCGAACTGCCCGCACTCGCTCGGCACACGGCGGGCACGGACGCCGTCGCGGATGTCCTGGAGCGACTTGTCGACACCACCACGGCCTGTGCCGTCCACCTCGACGACACGGGCCGGCTCACACCCCGGCATGTCGGACAACTGCGGCACGCCCTGGACGAGCTGGGGTTCCAGGAGGGCGAGGTGCCGTTGCCGACCGCCCATGTGGTGGACGTGCTTGCGAAGGGGTGACCGGAGCAGCCGTCCGTCCGCCGCCGGCACCGCCGGCCGACGGCCGATGCGCAACCGCAAAAACTGGGAACCCGGCGAGGATGGAGAACACCGCACTGCTGGTCATCGACATGATCAACACGTACGACCACAAGGACGCCGACCTGCTGCTTCCGTCGGCCCAGACCGTCGTACCGGTCGTGGCGGACCTGCTGGGGCATGCCCGGGAGCGCTCGGTGCCGGTGATCTATGTGAACGACAACTTCGGTCAGTGGCGGTCCCATCACGGAGAGTTGCTCGACCAGGCTCTGAGCGGGCCGCACAGCGACCTGGTGAAGCCCTTGAAGCCCGACAGTGACTCCCTCTTCGTGGTGAAGGCCCGCCACTCCGTGTTCTTCGAGACCCCGCTGGAGTACCTCCTGCGACAGCAGGACATCGACCGGCTGGTACTCACCGGGCAGGTGACCGAGCAGTGCGTGCTCTACTCGGCACTCGACGCCCATATCCGTCACTTCGACGTGATCGTCCCCAAGGACGCCGTGGCACACATCCACGAGGACCTCGCCGACGCCGCGCTGCGGATGATGGAGCGGAACATGGGCGCGCACGTGTGCACGAGCAAGGATCTGTGGCGGTGAGCACGGCATCGCGGCGGACGGGGTTGCGCACACACCGGGGCGACACGCGCCGGGTGGGCCGGCCCCCGCGGTTCGTGCCGCCGGGGTCGGCCCACCGTCGTCAGTGCCCTCCGGTCCTCACCGGCCGAAGCCGTAGGCGAACAGGTGGTCGCTGCCCGACGAGCCCGTCACCGGCAGGGTGATCGAGGCCACCTGCTTGGCCGCGTCGAGCGGGATCTTCGTGGCGAAGACATAGGTCTTCACGCCGTCCCGGCCGCCGCTGCCGGTGTTCCGGTAACCGGTCGTGACGGCCGTGGTGTCGCCCGTCATCGGCTTCGTGGAACCGCCGTTGAGCGTCCAGTCCGAGAACCCGACCACGGCCTTGGCGGTGGTGCCGTCGGTGTAGGTGACGGTCAGCGTGCCCGAGACCCCGCTGCCGTCGGTCGGCGCGTTGGTCGCCGCACCCAGCAGGCCCAGTGACGCTCCCGACGTACCGGCCGGCATCGAAATGGTCTGGCCGGCCATCTCCAGGTTGTCCAGCTGTCCGGACGCCACCGCCGGCCAGGTGTAGGAGACGCCGTCGACCGTGAGGGTGGAACCGCTCGTGGCACCGGCCGCCGACAGCGCGTTCTGGGAGAACGCCCAGCCGCCGTTGTCGAAACCGCCCGAGAAGGTCGTGCCGTCGGGGTAGACGCCCTCGTTGGTGTCGTACGGCCACAGTTCCCCGGCCTTGGCCACGGCGACCCGGAGGGCCGCGCCGTTCAGTGCCGCACCGGTGTCGTGGTCGGTCAGCGCGAAGGCGACGGGGAACGTCCCCTCGCTCGTGCCCGCCGTGACGTGGACCTTCGCCTCGGCGCTGCCCGAGGCGGGCACCTTCAGCGAGCCGGACGCCGGGTCGAGCGTGACACCCGATGGCGCCGTCGCCTTCCAGTCGACGGTGACGTCCTTGCCGCCGAGGTTGGTGAGGCCGAGCGTGCCGTCACCGGAGGCGCCCGGCTGGAGCACCAGGCCGTCGCCGGTCGGACCGGCCGCGGCGGCCAGGACACGGTCCCCGCCCGTGGTGTCCGACGGCGGCACCGCCGACGGGTCGGAGGCCCAGGACTTGTCCGGCTGGGTGCCGAGGGTGAAGTCCAGGGCGCCCGCGTTCTTGAACTGCCCGTACGTCAGCCAGGGGGCGTTCCACTCCTTGCCCTTGACGTCGAGGGACTGCACGTACGGCGCGTCGGGCGCCGCCTGCGGTGCGTTGATCCGCACCGTCCTGCCGCCGGCGGGCGTCACCTGCGCCACCGGGAAGGCCGGGCTGCCGAGCACGAGGGTGTCCGTGCCCGGGGTCTCCGGGTACATGCCCAGCTCGGACCAGACGTACCAGGAGCTCATCGCGCCGAGGTCGTCGTTGCCGAACGAGCCGACCGGGGCGTTGAAGTACAGGTCCCGCTGGGCGGCGCGGACGGCCTCCTGGGTCTTCCACGGCTGACCCGTGTAGTCGTACTCCCAGGGGATCTCCACACTGGGCTCGTTGCTCAGGTTGGCGTCGGTGTCGCCGGGGTCGGTGATGTTGTCGAGCAGGCTGTCCAGGTAGGACGAGTACGCCTGGTCACCGCCGCGCGCCTGGATGAGCTGCTTCAGGTTGAACGGGACCATCGGCGTGTACTGGGCCGACGTGCCCTCGACGAAGCCGTTGGAGGTGCCCGGGGTGAACCCGGCGGCGAACCGGCCGTCCTGGTCCTTGGCCTGCATGTACCCGGTCTGCGGGTTGAAGACGTTCATCCAGTCCTGGGCGCGGGTGGCGAACTTCTGGTAAACGGCCTTCTCGCCGAGCGACTTGGCGAAGGCGGCGAGGGCGTAGTCGGCGGAGTCGTACTCCAGCTGGGTGGAGACCGGGCCGTAGAAGTTGCAGCACCCGTAGTCCTTCTCGTCCAGCGGGAGGTAGCCCTTGGCGTCGCGCACCGACTCGCCGGGGCGGTCGTTGTTCGGGGCGGTGGCCTCGTGCTGGAGGGCGGCGAGCGCCTTGTCCGTGTCGAAGCTCCGGGCGCCGAAGGCGTACGCGTCGGCGATGATGCCGGCCGCCGGGTCGCCGACCATGACGTAGCTCTCGCCGTTGTTGGAGGCCCACTTGGGGAGCAGGCCCGTCTGGTCGTAGCCGTTGAGCATCGAGGTGACGACGTCGCTGGTGACCTTGGGCTCGGCCATCGCCATCAGCTGGGTCTGGGAGCGGTAGGTGTCCCAGCCCGAATAATTGGCGTACTGGGCCTGCTGTCCCTTGGCCAGCTTGTGGACCTGGTTGTCCATGCCCATGTACTGGCCGTTGTCGTCCGAGAAGACGTTGGGGTGCAGCAGCGCGTGGTAGAGCGCCGTGTAGAACTGCACCTGCTGGTCCTTGGTGCCACCGCCGATCCGGATCTTGTCCAGCACCGCGTTCCAGGCGTCGTGGTTCGCCCGTTCCACCGCGTCGAGGTTCCAGTTCCCGATCTCGGTGGTGAGGTTGTCCGCCGCGCCCGCGTCACTGGTGTACGAGATGCCGACCTTCGCCTTCACCGTGGGGTTCGAGGAGGTGTCGAAGGTCAGGTACATCCCGTTCGCACCCGAGGTGGGCGGCTGGGCGGTCTTGCCCGTGGCCGACGGCGAGGGTGTGGCGCCGGTGCTCGGGGCCGGGGACGGCGTACCGGAGGGCGTACGAGCGCTGCCGTGCACGGTCGGGGAGGGGGCCGCGGGCACGGTGAAGTGCTGTTCCTTCAGCCGCTTCGACGGGTGCGGCTGCGCGTTCTGCCTGACCTCGCCCGCCTTCAGCGAAGTGGCGTCGGGGTTGATGGTGCCGCCGACCCAGGTACCGCTGCCGGTGAACGGCTGGTCGAACTTGATGTCGAAGTGCAGGGTGTACCGGTTCTTCGCGCCGCAGAAGTGACCGCTGTCGACGGAGCCTTTGATCTCCTTCTTGTTCACCACCTGGACGCGGGTGCCGTCCACCTGGGTGGCGCCACCGCTGAGCTTGAACAGCAGGTTCGCCTGACTGCCCGTCGGGAAGGTGAAGGAGCCCAGGCCGGCGCGGGTGGTGTCGGTCAGCCTGGTCGTGACGCCGTTCGCGTCGGTGACCTGGTACGACCCGATGCCGGTCCGCTCGTCGGCGTGGCTGAAGCCCACGGACGCGTTGCCGAGGTTGCCGGAGAGCGTGCCGGTCACCGGGAGGATGGGCAAGTCACCCGCGACCCCGCAGCCGGGTCCTGAGACATGGGTGAGGCTGAAGCCCGAGATCTTCTTGTCGTCGTACTCGTAGCCGCCGCCCGAGGGCCGGTCGGGCGTGGTGTCCGGCCCCCACTGCACCATGCCGGCCGGCATGTCGGGGCCCGGGAAGGTGTCCACCTCTCCGGAGGTGCCGATCAGCGGGTTGACGAGGGACGCGGGATCTTTCACCAGGGCCGGCGGCGCGGCACTTGCGGCGTACGCGCCCCCGATCGCCGGGAGCGGGAATGCCGCGAGACCCAGGACGGAGATCAGGGTCAGGCGTTGGCGGAATCTCTTTCGATCACGTGGCGCGGCTGAACGTCGGGGTCGGACCATCGGTTGCCTCCGCAGCGGTTCGTGCTTCGCACAGGTGCTGATGTGCCGAAGGGCAGGGCGTCGGTGAAGGCCTCGGTGCCGGGCGCCTCGACCGGCGGCCTGACAACGTTGCCATGCACAGGTGACGAGTGAAACGCCTGGGCTCACGGCGTGTCAACGAGGCCAACAGCAGTTTCTGAAACCGAAGTTCGCGGTGCGGGCGGCCGGCATGATGGCGGAGCGGTCGGGGCCGAGGCCCACCGGACGCCTGCTCGGCTGACGTCGGCCTTGGTGAACTGGGGTTATCCGGGACGGACTTGGGTCGAACCCTTGGTTCGCCGACCCTGCCCTTCGCCAGTGCCGCGGATCGGCCTGCGGCGCGCGGACGCCGCGTCGGAAAGCTGGTCGAGCCGTCCCATCTAGTGCTCTGTCCGGGAAGGTTCGCCGGGTTGTTGGGAGGAGGGTGGATGGCGTGCGATGACTTCCAACGAGGGAGATCCGCCTCATAGGATCTTGAGCCCAGGCACGGATGTCGGAGGGCGACGATGGAAGAACCGCGGATACGCCTCGGCAGTGATGATGTGTGGCTGGAACTGGCTCGGACCGATGGCGACAGCTGGCAGGTCACTGCAGATTGGTGCTCGTCGCTGACAGCTGACTTCACCGCAGATCTCAGCGCTGCGGAGGTCGTGGACTTCGCGGCCCGCATGCTCTCTCACCTGCGCGCGCCGGGGAGTGGACGCTTTTCGGCGGCGGTGACTCCCGGTCGGAACAATCCGCTGACGTTGAAGGCGGAGCCCGTCGGGGACGGTTTCGCCTTTTTCGTGCGCCTGACTCCCAACGGCGACGACGACGTGTGTCATTTGCAGATGGAGATCGATCCGATCGCCACGTTGGAACTTCGTGAAGCATTCAGTGCGCTGCACGCGGTGCTGGTGGTCTGACCCGCCGGAACATCTGGTCAGGCCGCCATCGTGAGCGGGCGTCCACCCCACCGGATGCCCTTCTCACCTCGGATGCGGGCGCGTTCCTTGCGTTCGGCGGCCAGGACGTCGCGGTGGCGGGCGTTGGCGTTGCGCCACCGCAGGTAGGCGTGCAGGGCCCGGGTCTGGACGGTGTGGTTGGGATGGTTGGAGTTGGCAATGGTGAACTGCCTGAGTGGTCCGAAGTGGGCCTCGATCGGGTTCGCCCACGAGGCGTAGGTCGGGGTGAAGCACAACTCGACCTTGTGCTTCTTCGCCCAGCGCCGGATGTCGGCTCCTTTGTGGGCGGACAGGTTGTCCATGATCACGTAGATGGGTGCGCCGTCGGCCCGGGCGGCACGGATCGACTTCAGCGCGGCCAGCGTGTTCGCGGCGCCTTTCTTGCGGTGGTTGACACCCCACAGGCGGTCGTCGCCGACCGAGTAGCAGCCGTGGAAGTAGCGCACCCCGTGGGTGCGGTGGTAAGTGGCCGGCACCCGGTCGGGATGTTTGCGTGCTGCCCAGCCCGAACCCGCGGTCGGCCTGATGCCGAGCGGACCGAACTCATCGAAGGCGAACACCCGGTCGGAGAAGCGGTCCAGGACCTCCTCGATCCGGTCCAGCTTCGCCTCACGGTCCGGGTCGGGGGATTCCTTCCACGTCTTGGTTCGCTGGAAGGTGACACCTCGGCGGGCGAGCAGGCTGCGTAACGCCTCGCGGCCGATGCAGATCATCCGGCCGTGGACTTTCCGCAGGTAAGCGACGAGTTTGCGCAGGGACCAGCGGGTGAAAGGCTGGCCGAGATTGGTGGGGCGGGTGGTGGCCGTCTGCACGACGAAGTCCTCTTCGTCAATGCTGAGTAGGCGGGGACGGCCTCCCGCCCACCGAGGGTCCAAACAGGCCAGGCCGATCTCGTTGAACCGGTGGATCACATCGCGGACGGTGTCCTCGTCAGCCTGCACCAGCTGGGCGATCACCGGCACGCGGTTCCCGCCGGCCGAAGCCAGCAGCATCATCGCCCGCCGGTAACGCACCGAACTCGCGCTGCCCCGGCGCACGATCTGCTGCAGCTTCTGCCCCTCCTGGTCGGTCAGCCTGCGCACACGGACAGGCTCTGCCACAGCGCCTCCAGCAGTCGGAACGGACGTCACCGCACATCCAACCGCCACGACCGCCAACCCGGCGAACCTAGGCGGTCAGAGCACTAGGCGAGTTCGCGCACCGCCTGATGGGCCGTCCGCCGGGTCACGCCCATGCGGCGGGCGAGTTCGGACACGGTCGTGCCCTCCTCGTCGAACAGGGCGAACACCGACGCCTGCGCCCCACCGCTCCACCTCGGCCTCCGCCACGCCCACCCCCAGGTGGTCGCCGCCGGACACCGGCCGGAAGCCGATTTGGACACCGGCCCGGCACAGCGCGGCGGGCAGCCGCTCGCCTTGCGCGAACGACATGATCGCGTCCCCGGCGCCGTGCAGGACGAGGAACGGCGGCGAGTCCGCCGTCACCTGGGCGACCGGGCCGGCGGCGCGGGCGCACACCTGCTTCCGATACCTGGCCGGGCCGGCTCTCGATCAAACCTGCACCCGGTGACCCGAGACAGAAGGTCCGGAGTTCCGGAAAATCGGCGAGCCATGCCCTGTGCGCATGGTTTTCGCCGTCGTCCGGCATTGGACGCATGCGTTCTCACGATCAACCCTTGAAGGGAGCCACCTGTCCCCGTTCTCAAGGAGTCGATCCCCTCGATGAAGGCACCGCTCGGCCCGACGACGAAGACACCGCCCGGCATCGCGCTGACCCCGGTGCCGCTCGCGGCCGCCGTGCGGGGCGCCGTCGCGCTGGCGGTGCCGCTGCTCGTCGGCGTGTGGACCGGAGCCCTCGTGCCCGCCGTGATCGCGGGCATCGGCGCACTGTGGGGCGTGAGTCAGGACGGCTCCGACCCCTACCGGCTGCGGGTGCGGCGGCTGGGCGGCATGGGCGTCAGCGCCGCCGCCGGCCTGCTCGCCGGGGAACTGGCGTTGCGCAGCGGGCATCCGGCGGCGGTGACCGGCTGCCTGGTCCTCTCCGCCCTGCTCGCCGGCTCGGTCAGCCTGCGCGGCCGGCTCGCCTCCGTCTCCGGCATGCACCTGCTGCTCGGTGCCACCATCGGCTCGGGCATCCCGGTGCCGGGGCCGTGGTGGCACGCCCCGCTCGCGCTGCTGGCCGGGGTGGGTCTCGTCGTCGTGCTGTCGGCGGCGCCGTGGCTGTGGCGCCGGTACGGCATCGAGCGGGCCGCCGTGCTCGCCGTGTACCGGGCAGCCTCCCAGGCCCTGTCGGCGGCCGGCTCGCCCACGGCACAGGACGCGCGCCGCCGGCTGACCGCGGCGCTCGACCAGGCCCACCAGGTGATGGGTCGCCACCTGACGCGCCCGGACCGGCAGCACCCGGAGCTCGCCGCGCTGCGCCGCGCCTTCCACACGGGCGTCCGGCTGGGCGAGGTGGCCTCGGCTCTGGTGTGGGAGGGGCGACCGCTCCCCCGGCACGTGGCGGACGTACCGCTGCGGATGGCCGCGCGCCTGCTGCCGCGGCCGGGCGGACCGGCCGAGGCCGGCGAGTCCGGGGACACCCGCGCAGGACAGGCGTGGCAGAACGCAGTGCCCGACTCGCCGGGGGTGCGGGCGCTGGCCGAACTGGCGGTGGACGCCGACCGGGGCCGTCCGGACGAGCCGGCGGTGCGCCTGCCTTCGGTGCAGTGGCACGGGCGGGCCGCCCAGGTCCGCTACACCGTGCTGCTGGCGGTCTGTGTGCTGGTCGCCCAGCTGTGCGCGCAAGCGCTGCACGAGCCGCGCGGGTACTGGCTCCCCATGACGGTGGCCTTCGTCTACAAGCCCGACTTCGGTCCTCTCGCCCGGCGGGCCCTGCACCGCTGCGCCGGTACGGTCGCAGGGGTGGCCGCCATCGGGGCGGTGACCCTGCTGACGACCGACACCTACGTCCTGATCGGCGCGGTCGCCGCCTTCGGCGCGCTGATGGCCGTCGGTGTGCGCCACCACTACGCGCTCGCCACGACCGGGCTGACGGCGATCGTGTTCGTCCTCGTCGACCTGCTCGGCGACCACCGCGCGCTGTACGCGGCGCGGATCCTCGACACCGCGCTGGCCGCGGGGATCGTCCTGGCCGCGCATTTCGCGCTGTGGCCCCGGTCCGCCGCGCAGCGGGCCACCGAGCTGACCGAGGCGGCCCTGGCCGCCGCCCACCGCTACCGCGACCTGGCCCCCGGGGCCGCGCCGGCCCAGCGGCACGCGCTGCGCCGGACCGCCTACCACCGGCTCGCCGAGGCCCGCCGGGCGGCTGCCCACGCCCACGGCGAGCCGGGCCGCCCCGGCCGCGCGCTGCCGCACTGGGAGGAGGCCATCGCCTCGGCGGAGCGGCTGTGCGACGCCGTCAGCGCGCGCAACCTCGGCGCCGTGCCGCCCGCCGCCGCTCGCCCGGTGCCCCGGGACGCGGGGGCGTGCGCGGTGGGAGGATGACCTCGATGGATCTCCAGGTGCTCCGTGCTTTCCAGGCCGTGGCCGAGGGACTGACGGTCACCGAGGCCGCCGCCGAGGCCCGCATCACCCAGCCCGCCCTCTCCCGGGCCCTGCGCCGACTGGAGGAGGAGGTCGGCGCGGAGCTCCTCCAGCGCGTCGGGCGGGTGCTGCGCCCGACCCCGGCGGGCCGGGTGTTCAAGGAGTACGTCGACGCCGCCCTGGACAGCTACGACCGGGGTCGGCGGGCGGTGGCCGAGGTCGTCGACCCGGACACCGGCCTGGTCTCCCTGGCCTTTCTGCACACCCTGGGCACCTGGCTGGTGCCCGGCCTGGTGACCGGGTTCCGGGAGGAGTACCCGGGGGTGCGGTTCGAGCTGCACCAGGACGGGGAGAGCGGCTTGGTCCAGCACCTCCTCGACGCCACCGCGGACCTGATGATCACCAGCGGTGACCCGGACCACCCGCTGATCACCTGGCGGCGTCTCCTGGTCGAGCCGCTGTGGCTGGCCGTGCCCACCGGCCACCGTCTGGCCCGGCACCGCCGGGTGCGGCTGGCGGAGGTCGCAGAGGAACCGTTCATCCTGCTCAAGCCCGGCTACGGGCTGCGCAGCGTCACCGAGGAGCTGTGCCAGGAGGCCGGTTTCGCACCACGGGTCGCCTTCGAGGGCGAGGAGGTGCAGACCCTGCGCGGTCTGGTCGCCGCGGGCCTGGGTGTCTCCCTGATCCCGTCCTCGCCGGACACGGCGGCCACACCCCGCTTCCCGATCCGCTACCTGGAGATCACCGACGTGCACGGCGCCCGGGACATCGGCATCGCCTGGCTCACCGGGCGCACCCTGCCGCCCGCGGCCCGCCGGTTCATCGACCACGCCCTCCGGGCGTCGGCGGACGCCCGGGACGGCCGCTGGTGAGCGGGACCCCGCCCCGCCGCGCCGCCTGACACGCGTACGCCCGGAGCAATGGCGTCGCCGGGGCGGTGGGCCGCCCCACGCTGGTGGTCTTGATCAAACCGCCGGGAGCGTTGGGAACCAGCCCGCCCGAGCGTTTCCGTGAGGGCCATCGCCCGGGGCCCCGTGCCGCACGCCCCGGCCGTCCGAGGCATCCGGGGTGGCCGGCACCTCAGCCCGCCGCGAAGACTCCGGTTCGGCGGGCGTATTCCGCGAGCCCCTGGGCCGACTCGCCCGCCCAGCCCACGTGGCCGTCGGGCCGGATCAGGAACACGCCCGGGCCGTACGACTCCGGAGCGGCGGGCAGGGCCCGCACACCGGCGTCGGCGGACCGTCCGCCCAGCAGGGTCCAGTGCGGCCCTCGGAACGCGTCGAAGAGACGGATGCCGGACACCGTGCCGTCGGGGGCACGGTCGCCCGCCCGAACGCCGGCCGGGTCCCTCCGAGTCTCCAGGCTCAGCGACGACTCCCGGTAGTTCAGCCCCAGTTGCACCGTCGCCCTGCCGCGCCGGACCTCCCCGCGGTGCACGCCCGTCGACAACTCCAGCATGGCCGCGGCGTTCGCCCGCCGCTCCTCCTCGTAGGAGTCCAGCAGCGTCTCCGGCGCCCCGTCGCGCAGTACGGCGCCCAGCTTCCAGCCCAGGTTGTAGGCGTCCTGGACGCTGGTGTTCAGGCCCTGGCCGCCGGCCGGTGAGTGGACGTGGGCGGCGTCGCCCGCGAGGAAGACCCGGCCGACGCGGAAGCGGTCCGCGAGGGCGGCTCGCGGACGGAAGTGCGAGGACCAGCGCAGCTCGACAACGTCTTCACGCTCCAGCGGGGTGTACGCGGCCACCAGTTCACGGACGTCGTCGAGGCGGAGGCCGGTTTCGGAGCCCTCGGGCAGCCGGGCCTGCACCTGGAACTCGTCGGTGCCGGCGAGCGGGCACAGCGCGACGCCGCCGCCGTCGGCTCCCCGGAACATGTGCCAGTGGTCCCGGTCCAGGCCGTTCAGTCGCACGTCCGCCACCAGGAACGGCGCCGGGTCCACCGTCTCCCCGGTCATGCCCACGCCCACCGCACGCCGGACCGCGGAGCGCCCGCCGTCGGCCGCGACGACGTACCGCGCGCGGGCGGTCGTACCGTCCGCGAAGCGCGCGGTCACGCCCTCGGAGTCCTGCTGAAGGCCCGTGACCTCACGCCCGAACGCTACCCGGCCGCCCAGTTCCCGCAGCCGCGCGTACAAGATCTCCTGGGTGCGCCACTGCGGCACCATCAGCGGTTCGCTGTACGGCGTGCCCTCGTCCGCCTCGATCCTGTCGAACACGGGCTGTCCGCCGACCGCTTCGCCGTCGTTCCAGATCATCCGCGGCGGGTAGGGGCCGCCCGCGGCCCGGATCGCCTCGATGACACCGAGGTCGTCGAAGACCTCCAGGGTGCGCGGTTGCAGGCCCTTGCCGCGCGAGCCGGGGAACAGGTTCTCCGACCGCTCCACCACCAGTGCCTCCACCCCGCGCCGCGCCAGGTCGATGCCGAGGGTCAGACCGGTCGGCCCCGCACCCACGATCAGGACGTCCATCACACTTCTCCTTAACAACGTTAAGTCCGGATGCGCTGAGCGTGCCCTTAACGCTGTTAAGCTGTCAAGTGTGAGCCCCGAGAAACGCGCCCCCCTGGACCGCCGACGCGTCGCCGACACCGCGCTCCGGCTGCTGAACGAGGTCGGCCTGGAGGGGTTGACGCTGCGCGCCATCGCCCGCGAGCTGAACGTCAAGGCACCCGCGCTGTACTGGCACTTCAAGGACAAGCAAGCGCTGCTGGACGAGATGGCCACCGAGATGTACCGGCGCATCGCCGCCGACGCCGCGCTCGATCCCGCCGACACCTGGCAGCAGCGGCTGCTCGAGACCAACCGGGGGCTGCGCACCGCGCTGCTCGCCTACCGCGACGGCGCCAAGGTGTTCAGCGGCTCGCGCTTCACCGGCACGGAGCACGCTCCAGCGCAGGAGGCGATCCTGCGGTTGCTGACGGAGACGGGGCTCTCCCTCACCCAGGCCGTGCACGCGGTCCGGACGGCCTACGCGTACACGATCGGTTTCGTCACCGAGGAGCAGGGCGTGAAGCCCCTCCCGAACGAACGCCGGGAGGGCTACGACATCGAGGACCGCGCCCGGCGGATGGCCGCCTTCCCGCTCGCCGCCGAGGCCGGACGGCTGCTCTTCGACGGCTACGACGAGCAGTTCGAAGAGGGCCTCGCGGTCGTGATCGCGGGCATCGCCGCACGGTACGCGATCGACTGACCCGCCCCTGGCCGCCCGACGGAGCGCGCCGCCGGATCGGGCGGCGTCCGCCCCCTCATGCCGGGTGAAGCGATGTCGGCCATCAGACGACCCTCCGCTCGCGGTTCGGCGCGGGCCGCCCGGCCCGGCAAGGAAGGTTTCCGCTAGGCCGTGTCCGTAAAGTGGTGGGCTCGTTGGTCTGTTCGTGGTGCGTCGTCATGAGCTGACTGATGAGTCGTGGGCGGTGATCGAGCCGTTGCTGGCTCCGTCGCGGATGGGCAGGCCGGTGCGGGACCGCCGTCAGGTGGTGAACGGGATTCTGTGGAAGCTGTCCACGGGTGCGGCCTGGCGGGACCTGCCCGAGCGGTACGGGCCGTGGAAGACGGTCTACGAGCGCTTCCGCCGCTGGTCGGCCGACGGAACCTGGGACCGGCTCCTGGCCCACGTCCAGCAGCACTCGGATGCCGTCGGCACGGTCGACTGGACCATCGTGTGCGTCGACTCCACCACCGTGCGGGCCCACCAGCACGCGGCCGGGGCCCGAAAAGGGGGCCCTGGCCGGGCGAGGCGATCGGCCGGTCCCGCGGCGGGCTGACCACGAAGATCCACCTCGCCTGCGACGGCCAGGGCCGGCCCCTCGCCTTCACGGTCACGGCCGGGAACGTCAACGACTGCACCCAGTTCGAGCAGGTCATGGCCCGCATCCGCGTCCAGCGGTGCGGTCCCGGCCGGCCCAGGACCCGGCCCGAGCGGGTCGCCGCCGACAAGGGCTACTCGTCCGCGAAGATCCGCTCCTACCTCCGCCGCCGAGGCATCAAGGCCGTGATCCCCGAACGGATCGACCAGATCAACGGCCGCCTCCGCCGCGGCGAGAGCCTCTGCCGACTCGACCGGGCCGCCTACCGGCGCCGCAACGTCGTCGAGCGCTGCTTCAACAAGCTCAAACACCACAAGGCCCTGGCCACCCGCTACGACAAACGCGCCCGCCACTACCAGGCCATGGTCACCATCGCCTGCCTCCTGCTCTGGCTGCCCTGACTTTACGGACACGACCTAGGGCCCAGCAGGCATTGTCCACCGTTCCGCTTCGGCCATTTTCGTGCACGCCGTACTGACGTTGCGCCATACGCTGTTGCGATCAACTCGCACGGGGGGGGAACCGAGCGTCCGATAATTCGGACGCATCTTGCATGCCTTCGAATGCCCCCCCTTTTCTTAACGGGTGCCCTTGACCAAGGCGCTTGAAGTACGGGGGTTTAAACAGTGAAGAGCATCAAGAGATCTGCCGGAATCGCCGCATCCTTGATTTCCGTCCTGGGAGCAACCGTCATCGCGGTACCGGCGGCTTCCGCGACGCCGGCCGGGTGCGGCGAGCTGGACAACGGCCAACTGTGCATCCCTGGCGGCAAGGTCGGCGTGAACGGCACGTTCACCTGGACGGTGGGCTACTCCCGTAGCAAGAGCGGCCAGATCACCGTGACGCTCGGCGACCGGCGCAAGAACTCCAAGATCACCGCTCTGCCGAACTACTACGGGTCGGCCAAGACCAACAAGACTGCCGCGTGCTCCTGATCCTCTGCCTGGTAATCATTTATGCCGCTACGCTGATGCCCACTCAACCCCTGGGCAGCGGCGGCCCGCGCTACATTTCTTGGGTACCCGGCGAGGGGCTTTGGGGCAATGACCTTTCATCCATGGGATCCATGGAGCACGAAATGTCGCTGCGTCTCCAGTTGGTCAATGCGATGATGTTCGTCCCGCTCGGAATCTTGTTGGTCTTCGTCACCCGGCAGCCCCGCCTCGGCCGGACCATCGCGATCTGCCTGGCACTGAGTGTGTCGATCGAGACAGCGCAGTACGTGATGAACGCGGGCCGCACAGCCGATGTGGACGACGCGCTGTTCAACACCCTCGGCGGCGCGTTGGCGTTCCTCCCTCGCCGAGCACTGGCCGGGCTATCCGTCGAACCAGGAGTGCTCCCCCTGGCTGATCAGGGCTGAACGCCGGGACCGCGTGCCCCCCCCCAGTCCTCGGCGGGCCGCCGAGGGCTGGGGGTCACCGCGGCCGGGCTCGTCAGCGGGTGGCGCGGAGCATAACGGTGAGCAGCGGGGAGGCCGGTGAGGGCTGGCTCTGCCCGATGTCCTCGTACCCCCACGACCGGTAGACCGCATGGACCTTCCCGTCGCCAGCGGCCGGATTGACCATGAGCGTCACGTACGGCTCCCTCGCTGGTGCGGAGCAGACGCGGCTCAAGGTGACCTCCACCTACTCGCGCGGGCCGAGTCGAACCGTCAGCCGCCAGGGGACACTCGGGCGCGGGGCGGACGGTCGCCTCCAGGTGGCGGAGTCTTTCCGTTTCGACAGCGCGCGGATGCGCCAACCACTGCGCGAGAGCGCCCTCGCAGCCGGCTTGACGTGGCGGGGAATCGCCTTCGGCACGTTGTGAGGCCCACGGTGTCCTTCTGAGAGGGGCCCGCGACGCGTTCGGCTCGCGTCGCCGTGCCGTACTCTGCGACTGGCCAGGTGGGCTTGCTTCTTGGCCGTTTTCGCACGTCCCCACCAACCGAGGAACTGCCCGTGTCCCACACACCGCCCCAGGACGGCCCGACCGCCTCGTACACCCCCGCGCAGATACGGCGCAACCGCCTGATCTTCCTCGGTGTGGTCCTTGTCCTCGCGGGCCTGGTGGCGTTCGTGACCCTGGGCCCCCACGATGCGAAGGACCAGTCCGCCACGCTCCACGCCGGCGACTGCTTCCAGAACGTCGGAACGGACAAGCACGCGAAGACTAAAAAGCTCGATTGCACCGACCCGCAAGCCGACTACAAGGTCCTGAAAATGGACAAGGGCGGAGTCGTCGACACCTTCTCGTGCTCCGGTGTTCCAGGCACGACCGGCTCACTCACCCAGATGGGCGCGGAAGGGTCGTTCGTCGTCTGCTTCAAGGAGAACGACGACAAGGGCAGCAACTAGGCCTTGTCCGGCCGGTCATGGCTGTAGGCAGTCGGGCATGATGCCCGGGTGAGCATCATCGTGAAGTTCCAGGACCGGCTTGAACTGGGTACAGTCTGCTCGCTGACCTGGGGTGACGGTCAGGGACAGCGGGCGGCAGCGGCCGTCCGCGCTCAGGTGGAGCTTGCTGGTGAACCCGCCCCGCGAGCGGCCCAGGCCCCCACCTCCAGCACCACCTCCACTAGGCGGGCGAACAGGCTCTGCCACGGCGTCTCGTCCTGGTGTTCCATGCCTGCGGCCCCCTTTGATCCCAGGGCCGGCGGTGGATCGCTGCGGGCGCCGGCCGCGTGCCGATGCGCGCGAACGACGGTGGAGTCGACCGAGATGTCCCAGTCGATCTCGCCTGCGGTGTCGGCCGCAGCCTGGACCTGCTGGAGGAGACGTTCCCAGGTGCCGTCGGCCGACCACAGGCGGTGGCGTTCATAGACGGTCTTCCACGGTCCGAACCGTTCGGGCAGATCGCGCCACTGCACCCCGGTCCGCACCCGGTGCAGAATCCCGTCGATCACTTGCCGGTGATCCCCCCACCTGCCGCAACGCCCCTTGCCGACCGGCAGGAACGGCCGCAGCCGTTCCCACTCAGCATCACTCGGATCACCCCGCCCCATGCCTACAGGAACGACTCGGGCACGGAGCAGTCACATCATCGGCCGGACAGTGCCTGGTACTGCAACGGAACCCGGGCACGTCGGCACGGAGACGGGCTCGGGCGGGCAGCCCTGACACCGGACAGAAGAAGCGCCGAGGACGTAGGCGCGGGCCTGCCTGTTCAAGGAAGGGTCGGCGGCCGTCAAAATCGCAAAACAAGACCCAATTTCGGAAGAAGACGGGTTACTCTCAGTCTTTTCTCCCATAGCCGTCCAATCGCCCCTAGCCTTCAACGGAGTGGCTCAGCGCTGCACGGCAGACCGTTCGTCGTGTTACCGAAACGAGCGAGTAAGGGAAGCGTTCGTCTCCGCAGGCCTTGATGGACAGGCCGAGATGTCCCCGCAGCCAACGACAGGAGTGCTTCCCATGGTGAACGACGCAGTCCTCGTGGCGGTGCCCGAAGGCCCGATCGCCGCAGGTGCCCAACTGGCCAAGATCGGCGAGGAACTGCAGGACCAGGGCCTTCAGGTGCGGTGGACGTCGCGGGCCGAGGACGCCCGGGCCGTCCTTCGGACGGAGGCCGGTCTCGCGGGTGCCATGGTCGCCTGGGACCTGCCCGGCGACGGAGGCACGGGAGAGGAGGACGGCGGTGGCGCGGCGGTGCTCCGCCTGATCGGACAGCGGTTCAGGGACCTGCCGGTGCTGCTCGTGATGACGCACGAGGCGGATGCGGGGCGGGAGTTCGAGCGGCTTCCGCTGTGGGTCTCCGAGGTGGTCTCCGGCTATGTCTGGCCGTTCGAGGACACTCCCGCCTTCGTCGCCGGGCGGGTGGCCTCCGCCGCCCGTGCCTACCGCGAGACGATCCTGCCACCCTTCTTCAAGGCGCTCCGCCGCTTCGACCAGGCGCACGAGTACTCCTGGCACACCCCGGCGCACTCTGGCGGCGTCGCGTTCCTGAAGTCGCCGGTCGGCCGGCAGTTCTTCGACTACTACGGCGAGCGCCTGTTCCGCACTGACCTGTCGATCTCGGTCGGCGAGCTGGGTTCCCTCTTCGAGCACACCGGCCCGATCGGCGAGGCCGAGCGCAACGCGGCCCGCGTCTTCGGTGCGGACCGCACGTACTTCGTGCTGCACGGCGACTCCACCGCCGACCGCATGGTGGGCCACTACAGCGTCACCCGCGACGAGATCGCGCTCGTGGACCGCAACTGCCACAAGTCCGTCCTGCACGGTCTGGTCATCTCCGGCGCCCGCCCCGTCTACCTGGTGCCCACCCGCAACGGGTACGGGCTGGCCGGACCGCTGCCGCCGGCGCACACCGATCCCGAGGCCGTACGGGCGACGGTCACGCGGAACCCGCTGACAGCCGGTGCCCTCTCACCAGAGGCCCAGTACGCGGTGATCACCAACTCCACCTACGACGGCCTGTGCTACGACACCGTCCGCACCGCCCGCCAACTCGCGCCCAGCACACCGCGCCTGCACTTCGACGAGGCCTGGTTCGCCTACGCGCGCTTCCACCCGCTCTACGAGGGCCGGTACGGGATGGCGGTCGGCCCGGACGTCCTCGACGACGACGCGCGGCCCACGGTGTTCGCGACCCAGTCGACCCACAAGCTTCTCGCGGCCCTGTCGCAGACGGCGATGGTGCACGTGAAGTCCGCGCCCAGGGCGCCGGTCGAACACGACCGGTTCAACGAGGCATGCATGATGCACGGCACCACCTCGCCCTTCTACCCGGGCATCGCCTCGCTGGACGTGGCCACGGCCATGATGGACGGCGCACCGGGCCGGGCGCTCGTCGACGAGGCTGTCACCGAGGCCATCCGCTTCCGGCAGGCGGTCGTGACCACGGGGCGGCGGATCGTCGACGCCGGTGACCGGCCGGCGTGGTTTTTCGGCGTGTGGCAGCCCGACACCGTCACCGACCCGCGCACCGGCGAACGGACCGACTTCGCCGACATCCCCGCCTCTGTGCTCAGCAGGGAACCGCGCTGCTGGCAGCTGGAGCCCGGCGCCGACTGGCACGGCTTCACCGGCCTCGACGAGGGCTACTGCCTGCTCGACCCGATCAAGGTCACCCTCACCTGCCCAGGTGTCACCGCCACCGGCCGGCGGTCCGAGTGGGGCGTCCCCGCACGGATCCTCACCGCCTACCTCGCGACCCGCGGGATCGTGGTGGAGAAGACCGACAGCTACAGCACGCTGATCCTCTTCTCCATGGGCATCACCAAAGGCAAGTGGGGCACCCTCATGGACGCCCTGATGGACTTCAAGGCCCTCCACGACAGTGACGCCCCGCTGGAGCGCGTCCTGCCCGGGCTGTGCGACGAGCATCCCGACCGCTACGCCGGGCTCACCCTCAAGCAGTTGTGCCGGCAGATGCACGGACACCTGACCCGGGCCGAGCTGATCGACGCGCTCGACGCCGCGTTCCGTCACCTGCCCGAGCCCGTCCTGCCGCCGCAGCACTGCTACCAGCAGTTGATCCGGGGCGGCACCGAACGCATCCCGGTGGCGAAGGCCGCCGACCGGGTCGCCGCCGCCATGGTCACCGTCACACCGCCCGGCATCCCGGTCCTCATGCCCGGCGAGTCCACCGGCACCACCGACGGGCCCTTGCTGCGCTATCTCCGCGCACTGGAGGAGTTCGACCGCCGCTTCCCCGGATTCCGCAGCGAGGCCCACGGCGTCACCCTCGGCCCCCGCACCGGCGACTACCTGATCGAGTGCCTCCGCCAGGACCGATGAACCCCACCCCGCACGAAGGGACCCGCAATTGCGCGCAGGCCCCTTCAGGGGGACAATTGCCTCAACTTTTAACAAAGGACACGCTGTCGGAGGCCGGCGCCACTCCTGGTGACCGAGAAGCGCACCAGCCGGAGGCCCGGCGGGATCTTTGCGCGTCCGACCCGCGAGGTGCGGTGCCGGGCGTGCGAGATTCGCCCACGAAACGCGGACACATCGTTGACCACGGCAGGAGGACCGTGCCATGTCGGCTGGTGAGAAGGCCAGGGCCAAGGCCGAGCAGGTCAAGGGAAAGCTCAAGAGGGCCACGGGACGGGCCGCCGTCGACGACCCGATGGTCGTCGAGGGGCAAGCCGAGAAGTCCAAGGGCGACGCACGCCAGGCCAAGGAGAAGATCAAGGACATGTTCAAGCGCTGACCTCTGGCGCCACCCATGGGTGGGACACAGGGCTCAGCCGATCCCGGGAAACGGACGTGGCGTGAGTGGTCGCTCACGCCACGTCCGCTGCTGAGTGGCCGACAGACGCCGGCAGGCTCCCGCCCCCGCCGCTGGTGGCTCGGCAGCGGTGCCGACGGCCCGCTCCGCCGGTCCGGTCGTGGCGAGCCGGTTCCCCGCCGCCTCCGCTCACGCAGCAGCCGGGTGCCCACCGGCGTCCTGCGGTCACGCGGTCACCCCAACAGGGTCGCCGGCACAGGGAGTTGACCGGCGTCCCCTACACTCGCTCCGGTCGCACACTGGCACAGGCGCATGGTGATCGGGGACTTCATGGCGTGCGCAACGCAACGACGTACGAGGCGGAAACACGCGGTGCTGGCCGTGTGCGGGGTACTGCTCGCCGGCTGTTCCGGCTCGGGCGGCGGCGGGCACCGGACCGGTCCGAGCGCCTCCTCCGCCGTCGCGTCCCCACCGGCCGGACAGCGCGAGACGGGTGTCACCACCGCGCGCTTCGCCGTCGATCCCGCGCGCGTCCCCACCACGCCGTCCGCCGCCCTGAACCTGGTCCGCGCCATCACCGCGGGCCCGGACGGCTACGGCCCGGGCTACGTCAAGCGTTCCCCGTACGAGAGCGACCCGGCCGACTGGCCCGTCCTGGGCACCGACTGCGTCTGGCGGCAGGAGCCACTGCCCGACGACGTCCTCGCCACCTTCACCCGCTACAGCCGGCTGCCCGCGGCCGGCGCGAAGGGCGAGGTCCGCACCGCCGCCACCGTCACCCTGCACCGCACCGCCGGGCAGGCGGACTGGGAGATGGCCGAGACGCTGGAGGAGGCGCTGCGCTGCCCCGACCAGCAACTGCGTGCCACCGAGCGGATCATCGGCCTGAACTCGATGGGTGCCGGCTACGGCACGAACGGCAACACCTCCGCCGACGACTACCTCATCGAGATGGGCACGTACGACAACCCGGCCCTCGGCAAGGGATCGACGTACTACATCTGGAACCAGGTCCGGCTCGGCCCGGTGACCATCGCCGTCGTCGTCGAGGGCGGCAACGGCTTCGACCAGAGCGACCTGCTGACCGTCCAGGCACGGGCGGTAGCCGGGATGGAGACCAGGGTGCGCGGCGAACTGGGGGCCCAGGAGTGACCGACCGCTCCCTCCGCCCCTCCGACCCGTCGTTCATCGGCGGTCACCGCTTGCTCGCCCGGCTCGGCGAGGGCGGCATGGGCGTCGTCTACCTCGGCCGTACGGAGTCGGGTGCGCTCGCCGCCGTCAAGGTGATCCAGGCCGAGTACGCGCACGACGACGCCTTCCGAGCCCGATTCCGCCGCGAGGCGAACGCCGCGCGACGTGTGGACAGCCCGTGGGTGGTCAAGGTCACCGGCGCCGACCCCGACGCCGAACAGCCCTGGCTTGCCACGGCCTTCGAGCCCGGTCCGTCCCTCGCCGACGCGGTCGGCCGGCACGGCCCGCTGCCCGTGCGGACGGTACGGTTGCTCGGCAAGATGCTGGCCCGCGCGCTCGCCGCCGTGCACGAGGCCGGACTGGTGCACCGGGACGTCAAGCCGGGCAACATCCTGCTCGCCGCCGACGGCCCCCGCCTCATCGACTTCGGGATCGCCCGCTCCCTGGACGACACCGCGATCACCTCGGCGGACCTCGTCATCGGCAGCCCCGGCTTCCTCTCCCCCGAGCAGGCCACGGCCGGCGGCGAGCGCCTCGGGCCCGCGAGCGACGTGTTCTCGCTGGGCTGCGTGCTGGCCTACGCGGCGACCGGTCGGCCGCCCTTCGGCAGCGGCGCCGTCGATGCCCTGCTCTACCGCGCTGTCCACGACAGCCCCGACCTCGACGGCGTGGACGAGGAGACGGCCGCCGTCCTGCTGCGCTGTCTGGCCAAGGACCCCGCCGACCGGCCCTCCGCGGCCGAGCTGGACGCCGCCCTGGTGGAGGACATGTCCCCCGGCACCGCCGAGTGGCTGCCCGCCGACGTCGTCCGCACCGTCGCCGAACGGTCGGCCGCGATGCTGGCCCTGCCCGAGATCCAGGCCACGCTCGCCGAGGCGCTGCCCAGGCCCGCCCCGTCGCGCCGCGGGTTCCTCGCCGTCGCGTCCGGCGGTGCCGCCGTGCTCGCCGCGGGCGGCGGCGTGGCCGCCTGGGCAGCCCGCCACACCGGCGGCAGCGGCAAGAGGCGAGCCGCCGCGCCCGGTTGGGCGCTCGGTGTGCAGGCCGATCTCAGCGGCGCCGGCCGGGAGGCCGGGCAGGCCCAGGAGCAGGGGGCGCGGCTCGCGGTGGAGGAGTTCAACGCCCGCCGCGACAAGCCGTTCACGCTGGAGCTGAGAACCTCCGACGACGCGGGCCGGGCCGATCGTGCCGCCGCCGCGGCCCAGCGGCTCGCCGACGACCCGGACGTGCTGGCCGTGCTCGGTTCGAGTACCGACGAGACGACCCAGGCCGCGCTGCCCGTCTACGACGCGGCCCTGCTGCCCGTGATCAGCATGTCCGCCGGGCAGAACCTGTACCAGAACATCCGCTCCTTCGTACGCGGCCGCCCCCTGCACGGCACGGTCGCCATGAAACTGGCCTTCCACCTGGAGGCGACCAGCGCGGCCACCCCGGTCGGCGTCCTGCTGGACCGCACCGCAGGCGACGTATCCTGGCAGACCGTCCAGATGGTCAACCTCATCGTCCGGAAGTACGGCGACGCCACCCACCCCCGCGTCGTCCCGGCCGGCACGAGCGACTTCGGGCCCGTCCTGAAGGACATGCGGAGCGCCGGCATCAAGGCGTTCGTCTACGCCGGGCCGCTGGAGGGGGCGATCCGGGCGGCCAGGGGGCTGGCCGGCTTCGAGGGGCCGAAGTACGCGGCCGAACCCGCGCTCGATCCCCGGTTCGCCGCCGAGGAGAGCGCGGCGGGCTGGACCGTCGTGGCCACGGCGATCGGACCCGACGCGGCTCGGGTCCGCTCCTTCGCCCGGGCGTTCCGCAGACGGTACGGCCACCCACCCGGGTTCTGGGCAGCCGAGGGCTACGACGCGGCGAACCTGCTGATACACCGGCTCACCGCCACCCGGGGCAAGCGCCCGGCGCGCAAGGCGCTGGTCGCCCCGTTGCGGGCCGCCACGTACCGGGGCATCACCCGGGACTTCGCCTTCGACCAGAAGATGCTGCAGCTCGGCACCCCCGCCAGCTTCGTGCACCAGGTGCGCGACGGGGCGTTCCGGTACCTGGGGCCCGCGCCGGACAGGGCACCGCAGCCGAAGGGGAAGTGACCGTGCGTCCGCTCACCGCTCAGGACCCGGTGTCGGTCGGCGGGCACCGCCTGCTCGCGCGGATCGGCGCGGGCGGTATGGGCGTCGTCTATCTCGCCCGTTCCGAGGGCGGTGCCCTGGCCGCACTGAAGGTGATCCGCGCCGAGCACGCCGCCGATCCGGGGTTCCGGGCCCGTTTCCGCCGTGAGGCACAGGCCGCCGCGCGGGTCGACGGCCGCTGGACCGCGCCCGTGACCGCCGCCGACCCGGAGGCGGCCGAACCCTGGATCGCCACCGCCTTCGTCCCCGGGCCCTCGCTCGCCGAAACCGTCGCCGGGTACGGGCCGCTGCCCCCGTACACCGTACGGGCGCTGGGGGCGCGGCTCGCCGAGGCGCTCGCCGCCGTCCACGGGGCCGGACTGGTGCACCGCGACATCAAACCGGGCAATGTGCTGCTCGCCCTCGACGGGCCCCGCCTCATCGACTTCGGCATCGCCCGCGTCGGCGGCGCCACCGCCCTGACCGCTACCGACGTGGTGATCGGCACGCCCGGCTACCTCTCACCGGAACAGGCGCGCGCCCGCGACGAGAAGGTCGGCCCGCCCAGCGACGTGTTCTCCCTGGGCTGCGTCCTCGCCTACGCGGCGACCGGCCGGCCGCCCTTCGGCGGCGGAACGGTGCCCGCCGTCATCTTCCGCACCGTGCACGAGGAGCCCCGCCTCGACGGCATCACGGAGGACGGGCTGCGGAACCTGGTCGCCCGCTGTCTCGCCAAGGACCCGGCCGCCCGCCCGACCGTGCCGGAACTGCGGGCCCGGCTCGGCGACTTCGGCACCGACGACTGGCTGCCGCCCGCTCTGCCCGCAGTGATCGCCGAACGGTCGGCCGAGGTGCTGCACCTGCCCGAGCCCGAGCGGCCCACGGCTCCCGGGACGCCGGTGGACGAGCCGCCCGCGCCGAGCCGCCGGCGCCTGCTGGTGCTGGGCGGTACGGCGGCCGTCGTGCTGGCCGCCGGCGGCTCCGCGGCCGCCTGGCTGACCGGCCGCGGCAATCCGCCGTCCACCGCCGTCTCCCGCCCGCGCCGTACCGTCGCCGTGCAGGCCGACCTCTCCGGTTCCGGCAAGGCGCTCGGTACCTCGGTCGAGCACGGCGTCCGGCTGGCGGTGGAACAGCACAACGCGCGCGCGGACCGCCCCTTCGACCTGGCCCTCACGGTCCTCGACGACGCGGGAGACGCGGACCGGGCCAAGGATGCGGCCCGACGCCTCGTCGCGGACGGCCGGGTGTGCGCGGTGATCGGGCCGACGTCCGACAGCACGGCCCTCGCGGCCGCGGACCGGTACAAGGCGGCGTTCCTGCCGATGGTGACGGCCTGGGCCGGCTCGGACTCCCTGTACGCCGCGGTGGACATGAAGAACCCCACGTCGTCCGTGTTCCAGCTGTGTCCTTCCGACACCGCGATCGGCGCGCCCCTGGTCCGCTATCTCACCAGCGTGCGCCCGGCCCGCCGCACCTTCCTCGTCGAGGACCAGGCGGCCCGGGACTACAGCTGGCTGATCGCCCAGCACCTGGCCGCGAACCCTCCGTCCGACGGCACGGTCGTCCGCCACCAGGTCGCCGCCGACACGGGTGACTTCGGTCCCGCGGTCGCCGCCGCCGTCGCGGCACGCGCACAGGCCGTCGTCTACTGCGGTGACTCCTCGCGGCGCGCCGCCTCCTGCGCACGGGCTCTACGGGCGGCGGGGTTCACCGGCACCCCCGCGGCGACCGAAGCCGTCCTCACACCCGAGTTCCTGGGCGCGGCCGGGCGGGCGGCCGAGGGGTGGGTCTTCTCGGCGACGTTCGTGGACCCGTCCCGTCTGGCGCCCGCCGCCGCTTTCGTACGGTCGTTCAAGAAGCGGTACGGCGTCCAGAGCGTCGACCGGGGCGCAGCCGAGGCCTACGACGCCGTCGGTCTCGTCGCGCACGTCCTCGCCGGCATGGGCGCGGGCCCTGTGGACCGTGGCAACCTCGCCCACCGGCTGAGGGCCGTGTCGTACCGGGGCATCACCCGGACGTTCGCCTTCCGGAACCGCACCGCGGAGGTGGACGAGGAACCAGGGCTGTTCCTGTGGCGGGTGGAGCACGGGAGGCCGCTCTTCCTGGGCCAGTACCAGGAGGTGAAAGGTCCAGCTTGATCTTCGGCCGGTGCGGCGGGGCGGTGCGGTGCGGTCGTCGCCTTAGGTCGTGTCCGTAAAGTCAGGGCAGCCAGAGCAGGAGGCAGGCGATGGTGACCATGGCCTGGTAGTGGCGGGCGCGTTTGTCGTAGCGGGTGGCCAGGGCCTTGTGGTGTTTGAGCTTGTTGAAGCAGCGCTCGACGACGTTGCGGCGCCGGTAGGCGGCCCGGTCGAGTCGGCAGAGGCTCTCGCCGCGGCGGAGGCGGCCGTTGATCTGGTCGATCCGTTCGGGGATCACGGCCTTGATGCCTCGGCGGCGGAGGTAGGAGCGGATCTTCGCGGACGAGTAGCCCTTGTCGGCGGCGACCCGCTCGGGCCGGGTCCTGGGCCGGCCGGGACCGCACCGCTGGACGCGGATGCGGGCCATGACCTGCTCGAACTGGGTGCAGTCGTTGACGTTCCCGGCCGTGACCGTGAAGGCGAGGGGCCGGCCCTGGCCGTCGCAGGCGAGGTGGATCTTCGTGGTCAGCCCGCCGCGGGACCGGCCGATCGCCTCGCCCGGCCAGGGCCCCCTTTTCGGGCCCCGGCCGCGTGCTGGTGGGCCCGCACGGTGGTGGAGTCGACGCACACGATGGTCCAGTCGACCGTGCCGACGGCATCCGAGTGCTGCTGGACGTGGGCCAGGAGCCGGTCCCAGGTTCCGTCGGCCGACCAGCGGCGGAAGCGCTCGTAGACCGTCTTCCACGGCCCGTACCGCTCGGGCAGGTCCCGCCAGGCCGCACCCGTGGACAGCTTCCACAGAATCCCGTTCACCACCTGACGGCGGTCCCGCACCGGCCTGCCCATCCGCGACGGAGCCAGCAACGGCTCGATCACCGCCCACGACTCATCAGTCAGCTCATGACGACGCACCACGAACAGACCAACGAGCCCACCACTTTACGGACACGGCCTAGTGACGGTCTCGGTGTCCGGGGTGACGGGACCTAGGGTCTTTCGTTTGGATCAGGCCGGATCAGGGAGCGGGGCCCGGTGCGTGCAGATGCAAGGCGGAGGAGGGAGTCGACGCGATGGGGGTGCCCCCGCGCGAGCGAAGCCGAGCGTGGGGGAGTCGGCGACTGACGACAACGCGGCAGATGCGCGTGCCGGGCCCCGCGAGCCCGGCTTGATCCAAACGAGAGGCCCTAGGCCACCCAGTACGGCCGCCCCGGTTCCTCGTCCGCGCCGTCGAGGCCCGCGTCGAGGGCCGCGGCGATCCGGCGTACCGCCTCGTCGGCGACCTCGGCGGGCTGTGTGTAGGGCCAGCGCAGCCGGTGCTCGAACGTGCCGGGGTCCGCGCCGAACCGGGACCCGCCCTCGATCCGTACCCCGTGCCGCAGCGCGGCCCGCGTCAGCGGACCGGCGATCGGGCGGCCCAGGTCGATCCACAGGCACATGCCGCCCTGCGGCGTCTGCCAGCGCCAGTCGGGGAACTCGCGGCGCAGCTGCGCGGCCAGGTGGTCGCGCTGCGCGCGCAGGAGCGGCAGCCGCCGTCCAAGGATCTGCGGCTCCCGGGCGATCAGCCGCAGCGCCACCAGCTGGTCGAGGACCGACCCCGACATGTCCGCCGTGACCCGCTGCGCCGTCAGCTCCGTGATCAGCCGCGTGCCCGCCCGCACCCAGCCCACCCGCAGACCCGACCAGTGCCCCTTGCTGAGCGAGCCGACGGTGACGATCTGCTCGGCGCCGCGCCCCGCCACCAGCGACGCGAACGGCGGGGGCGTGGCCACGTCGAGCGCGATGTCCGCGATCGTCTCGTCGACGACCAGCCAGGTGCCGGTCGCCCGGGCGTCCGCGATGATCCGCTGCCGCTGCTCGCGCGGCATGAGCCGGCCCGTCGGGTTCTGGAAGTCCGGGATCAGATACGCGAGCCGGGGCGCCGACTGCCGCAGCGTCGCCCCGAACAGCTCCGCGTCCCAGCCGTCCTCCGTCACCGGCACCGGCGCGGCGCGAAGCCCCAACTGCCTTATGACGGATAGGGCGTTGGCGTACGACGGGTTCTCCACCGCGATCCGGTCGCCGGGCCGTCCGAGCAGGGTGAGCGTGAGCGCCATCGCCTGCTGCGCGCCCGACGTGACGAGGATCTGCTCGGGCAGCGTCGGCAGTCCGCGGCCCGTGTACCGCTCGGCGATCGCGGCACGCAACTCCGGCAGACCGTAAGGGTGGTAGCCCGGTGTCGTCGCGTGCCGGGCCAGGTCGTCGGCGGCGGCCGCGTAGGCGGCGGACAGCTCGTCGGCCAGGGCGCCGGGTGCCGCGATGGCCAGGTCGATCACGTCCTCCCCGGCGAGCGGGGTGCGCACACTGGTCAGTCGCGCGCCCTCCGGCAGCTCCGTCCACGTCCCGGCCCCGCGCCTGCTGATCGCGTAGCCGCTCTCCCTGAGCAGGTCGTACGCGGCGGTCACGGTGGCCCGGCTGATGCCGAGCGCCACGGCGAGTTCGCGCTCCGCGGGCAGCCGGGTGTGCAGCGCGATCCGGCCGTCGAGCAGCAGGGTCCGCACGCCCTGCGCGAGCGCCCGGTAGCCGGGCCGTTCCCCGGCGACCCCGGTCACCTGCGCGGCGAGCCGCCTGCCGCCCAGAGTGTGGACTCCGCTCCTCGCCGCCATGCCACATCCCCGTCATTGGCCCTGCACTCCAGGCCAATCAATCTACAGACTCGCAGAAGGCCGCCGGACAGTGGCCTGGGTGGGAACGAGGAGACACGTCATGCACCACGACAGGAGCGACTTCAGCGACCGGACCGAGCGCATGCTGCAGCGCCGAGCCGAGAACGGGTGGCGCCCCGCGGGCGGCCCGCGCCGCCCCCGCCGGACGACCGTCCCGCGCCGCCCCTGCCGGATCGTCGTCGGCGTCAGCGGATCACCCGCGAGCCTGGCCGCGCTGCGCCGTGCCGTGGCCGAGGCCCGCCGCTGCGGCCGCCCGCTCGTCGCCCTCAGCGCGTGGGAGCCGCCGGAGGGCGAGGCCCTGTACTGCCGCTGGCCGGACCCGCAGTGGGCCCGCCACTGGTACGAGGCGGCGCGCACCCGGCTGGCCGACGCCTTCGAGCACGCCTGCGGCGGGGTGCCGGCCGACATCGACGTCACGCTGCGCGTGGAACGCGCCCGGCCGGGCCCCGCCCTGCTCGACCTGGCGGCCCACCCCGACGACCTCCTGGTCCTCGGCACCCGCCCGGGCCTGCGCCGCGGCCCCGTACGCCGTCATGTACGCCGCCACGCGCGCTGCCCGGTCCTGACGGTGCCGCTGGCCCAGCCGGACCGAGCGGACCTGAGGGCACTGCGCCGTCTGATTCCGACCGACTTCGGGACGTGAGGGGGCAGGCATCGCCGATGGCATCCAGGCCGTACCCGGCGGTCACCGGACCCGCAGCCCACCCAGCCCGTGAACGCCCCGGCGGGCCACTGCCGGCGTCGGCCAGGCACACCGGCGGCTCTTGTCAGGCACCGGCGCCGCCGTCGACCGGCAGGATCGCGCCGGTCACGTAGGAGGCGCGGTCGCTGAGCAGCCACGCGGCCGCCTCGGCGATCTGCCGGGGCTCGCCCATCCGACCGAGCGGGATCGACTTGGTCATCTGCTCGACGATGCCGGGAGTCGCCTCCTCCCAGGTGTCGATCATCTCCGTGGAGGTGCCGCCGGGGGTAATGGCGTTGACCCGGATACGGTCACCGGCCCAGTTCACCGCGGCGGTCTCGGTGAGGCTGTTGAGCGCGCGCTTCATGGCGCCGTAGGCGGGCAGGGCCGGGTTGGCGCGGCGGCTGCCGATGCTGGAGGTGTTGACGATCGCGCCGCCGCCGTTCTTCCGCATGAGCGCGGCCTGGGCGTTCATGGCGGTCCAGTGCGCGCGGAAGTTCACGGCGAACTGCTCGTCGATGTCCTCGTCGCTGGTGGTGTGGACCGGGCCGAACCGCCGCTGGGGAACGGCGCCGTTGTTGAAGGCGCCGTCCAGCCGTCCGTGCAGCTTTTCGACCTGGTCCACGGCGGCGCGGATGCTCGCGCTGTCGGCGAGGTCCATGGTGACGGCGTCGGCGGTACCGCCGTCGGCGCGGATCTCCTTCACGATGGTCTCCAGGGCGTCGGTGCTGCGGGCGGCCAGCACGACGGCGGCACCCTCGGAGGCGAAGAGCCGGGCCGCGGCGGCCCCGATGCCGCGGCTGGCGCCGGTGATGAACACGACCTTGCCGGTCAGCAGGCCGACGGGTGCGATCTCAGTGGTGTGCGTGTTGTTCGTCATGACACACAGCGTCCGGCCGACCGCCGGCCGGATACAGGCACAACCTGTACCTGGATCCGCCGCTGGGCGCGTCGGCCCGGTTCGGGCCGGCCGTTCCCGGAGTCAGGGGTGACGGGACGTTCGTGCGCTATCCGACACGGAGGCCGTCCGGGCGCTGACGGTGCTGGTGGAGGACCGGGGGCTGCTGTCCTGGGCCCGGGAGATCGGCCCGGCGGAAGACGAGTTGGGGCAGGCGCTGAGGGCGGCCGGGGTCGAGCCGGGCGAGGGCGACGGCGGGAACGAGCCACCGGGAACGGCGAGATGGCGGGACGGCCCTTGACGGCGGCAACCCGCTCGTCATGGTGCTCCCGGTCCACCGGGGGCAGGCGAGTGCGTCATGCGTAGAATCGGCGCCGTGAGTACGGGTGGGGGAAGCGTCGCGGGGACGCCGTTCGGCCGACTGCTGCGAGCGCTGCGGCTGACCCGCCATTGGACGATCGAGGAGCTTGCCGAGGCGTCCGGCGTTTCGGTGCGCGCGATCGGTGACATGGAACGGGGCCGGAGTCTTCGCCCGCAGCGCGGAACGGTCACCGCGCTGGCCCAGGGTCTGGAACTGGACGAGGCGGCGCACTCCGAACTGCTGGCGACCCTCCGCGCCGGACGTCCCGCGGCGAAGCCTTCGGTCCCGCAGGTGTCGCCCTACACGCTGCCCAGAGGCGTTCGGGACTTCGTGGGCCGGCATGCGGAGCTGAACGCGTTGCGTGCCCTCGTGCAGCAGTCCGTCACGCAGGCCCGTACGGAGAACGAGGCGGTGCGCTCACCGGCGCCGGTGGCGGTGCTGTCCGGGCCGCCCGGCAGCGGCAAGACCACCTTGGCGGTCAGACTGGCCGAGGAGTCCGCGCCGTCCTTTCCGGACGGAACGTTCCTGATCGACATGCGGGGCCTCGACGTACAGCCCCTCTCGGCGGATCAGGCCGTGCTCCGCCTGCTGGGCGCCTGGGGCGTGGCCGACTCCGAGCTGGGCCGGCAGAGTGCCGAGGAGCGTCTCGCGCGGTATCACGCGATCGCGGCCGGTATCCGCGCGGTCGTCGTCCTCGACAACGTCGGTAGCGAGGCACAGATCAGACCGCTGCTGCCGCGCGAGGGCGGACTCTTCATCGTGGTCAGCAGCCGACGCACGCTCGCCGGGCTGGAGGCGGTGCATCGTGTGGAGCTCGGCGCACTGACCCCGGAGGACTCCGCCTCGCTGCTGCGGGCCGTGGTGGGCGCCGATCGCACGGACGCGGAGCCTGCGGCCGTCCTCGCCGTGATCGAGTTGTGCGGGTACCTTCCCCTGGCCCTGCGGGTGGCCGCGAACTGGGCAGCCACCCGCACCAACTGGAGCCTGCAACGGCTCGCCGACCGGCTCACCGACGAAGAGCGCAGGCTGGACGCCCTGAGCGCCGGAGACCTCCGGGTCAACACCGCCTTCGCCCTGTCCTATTCGCGTCTGGCCGCCGACGCCGCCCGCATGTTCCGGTTGCTGTCGCTGCTGCCCGGGGCGGATTTCAGCGTTCCGTCGGCGGCCGTGCTCGCGGACACGTCCCTGCCGGCGGCCGAAGACCTGTTGGAGGAGCTCCTCGACGCGGGTCTGCTGACGGCCTCCCGCGGGGACCGCTACCGCTTCCACGATCTTCTGCGGCTGTACGCGGGGGCTCGCCGCCGTGCCGAGGACGGCGACGAGGCGTCGGCTGCCGCAAAAGCGCGCCTGCGAACGTGGCTGCTGGACACCGCCGTCCTGGCGGGCCGCTGGTACGAGCCGGACCACGGTGCGCCGCCGCCGGCGCCCGGCAGGCTGGTCGCCCTCGACGATCGCGAGCAGGCGATGCGGTGGATGAAGGCGGAGAGCGACAACTGGCTCGCCGCCTTCCGTGAGGCCGTGGAGGCCGGTGAACACGCCAAGGTCATCGAGGTCGCGGACGCGACGATCTGGTTCTCCGACCACTGGGTGTCCTGGGGGCACTGGATCGAGGTGTACAAAAGCTCCTCCGAGGCCGCGGCAGCCCTGGGCGACCCCGTACGGGAGGCCAGCCACCGCAACAACCTGGCAGGGGCCTACTGGATCGGCGAACGCCGCCACGACAAGGCGGTCGGCGAAGCCAGGCACGCGCTCGCGATCGCCGAGAAGTGCGGGGACGTGACTCAGCAGGCGTGGGCCCACCACCATCTCGGCGGACTGCACGCTCTGGTCGACGACCTGCCGCCCGCCGCCGACCACTATCAGCGTGCCAAGGAGCTGTTCGCGCAGGCCGACGAGGTCAACGGGTACCTGGCGGCGTCCAACATGACCATCAGGGTGGCGGAGAAGGCCGGGCGCCCGCGGCAGGCCGTCGCCGCCTATGACGAGGTGATGGACCTCCTCGCCGCGTCCGAGCACCGCGATCGTATTCCGCCCAACGTGCGGGACAGCACGATCACGTTCGCCGCGTTCTACGTGTCGTTCGCCCATCTCAACCAGGGGCGCTGGCAGGAGGCCGTCGACGCCCTGCGTCTCGCCCGGGGGCAGCTCGAGGCCCAGGGCTGGCACGAACGGGCGGGCACGGCCCACTTGCACATGGCTCACGCGCTCGTCCACCTCGGTCGGTTCGCCGAGGCGGAGACGGAGTACCGCGCCGTGCTCACCATGGCGGACCTCGTCCCCTCGGCCATGCGGGACGAGGCCCGCGCGGCCCTCGACGCCCTCGCCGCCGGTACGCCGTCTCCGCCCACCCGCTTTGTCTGATCCGTCGGAAGCGGTAAGGGAAGGCCTGCGCCGAGAGGCCATCGGCGGTGGACGGTCGGCCCTGCGCCACCCGGTCGGTGATGTTCTCCCCGACCGGGTGGCGCAGGGCCGACCACGATGACGTCGTAGGTGTGGTTGTCCGTGTCAGACCTTCTGCGTGCGGCCGAGGCGGAGGGCCGAGATGAGGAAGAAGACGCCGCCGGGGATGGCGTAGCCGATGGCGTTGGTGAGTGCGGGGTCGTCGGCGCCGGCGGCTGCGACGAACGAGGCTCCGGCGAGGACGGAGATGCCGCCGCTGAGGATCATCGGCCACTGGCCGCCCATCGTGCGGCGGGGCACGGCGACGACGAGCTGGACCAGACCGGACACGATGGCCCAAGTGCCCCAGACACGCAGGACGGCGGGGATGCCGGACGTGGAGGCGATGGCCACGCCGACGGCTGCGGCGAGGCTGACGGCCATGTTGACGTAGAGGAGCGTCGGGGATTGGGTGCTGCGCGACGCCTTCGTGTCGACGACGGCCGCGCCCACGTCGAACAGCGGATACAGCACCAGCAGCGCGGCCGCGACCGGGGTGATCTCCTTGGCCATCGTGAACATCACGAGGGCCCAGACGATGGCGAACGCGAACCGGACGAAGTACAGCCGCCGCAGGGCAAAGGCCGTCCCGGTGGTCCGGGACGGTTCGGCGATGGTGGTCACGGTGATCCTTTCGGATGGCATACGAAGAAGAAGGAAGGTCAGGGCTTCCCGCGCCGACCTTTCTGCGAGACCGAACGTTCTGCTTCATGAGCGTGACAGGGGTCACCGCACCCTGTCAAGACCGAACGTTCTCCCTGCTAACATGGCGCTCATGGTGCGCAGCGAAACCGAAGGACGGCCGTCCGAAGCGCGGTCCCGGCTCCTCAAGACGGCCGGCCAGGTGTTCTACGCGGAGGGGATCCACTCCGTCGGCGTCGACCGCCTCGTCGCGGAGGCTCAGGTGACACGGGCCACCTTCTACCGCCACTTCCCGAGCAAGGAAAGCCTCGTCGTCGCCTACCTGAACGAGGCGGACCTCGCCATCCGCGGCCAGGCCGAGGCAGCCGTGGCCGCCGGACTCCCGGCCGCCGACGCCATCCGGGCCATCAGCGCCTCCATCGCCCAGCACATCCGGTCCGCCGGCTTCCGCGGGTGCGCCTTCCTCAACGCCGTCGCCGAGTACCCCGACCCCGAACACCCGGTGCACCAGGCCGTCCTGGCGCACCGCCAGTGGTTCCTCGACACCGTCACCGCACTCCTGGCCGAGGTCCGGGAGCAGTCCGCGGAATCCGCCGCCCGCCACTTCGTGATGCTGCGCGACGGCGCCATGGCCGAGGGCTGCCTCTTCGACCCGGAACTCGTGTGCGAGACCTTCCTGCACGGCGTCGAAGGACTCCTCAAAGCCCACGCCGAGCCGGCCCGCGCATAAACCCGTTTCGGCGGGTGATCCGCCGACCGCGGTGGTCCGTCCGCAGTGATGTCAACCGTCGATCCCCGACGAGAAAGACAGCGTGCTTCGTCAGCGCACCCCAGGGCGCCACACCGCCCTCTTCTGGGCGCCCGCCGCGGGGGTCGAGTCACGGATGGAACCGCCACCGGCCTTCGGAAACGACATCCACCTCGCCGTCCCTGACGCGAACGGCCGTCTCGTCGTCGATGAAGTAGATCGGGAAGTCCGCCCGCTCAGTGATCCGATCGGCCCAGGCGTCGTCGCGCTCCGGGAAATCCGGTGAGTACAGGTGAGGCTTGAGATACCAGTCGAAGAGGCCGAACGGCGGCTCCACCGTCGTCGCGCCGAGCACGTGAAGGTCCTTGGTGTCCCCGATGACGTCGGCAGAGTGTTCGGTGAGATGACGACTGAAGATCATTGAGCCGGCGCTGAACCCCACATAGACCCGACTCTCCAGCGCCTCCAGGAAGCCGTCGGCCAGGCCGTTGCCGGTGATGCTGCGCGCGAGGTGGTAGTGGCTGCCGCCGCCGACATAGATGACGTCGGCGTGGAGCAGCCGGTCGCGCACCATCTGCCGGGGCAGGCCATTCAGCTCCAGGACGTCGAACTCCCGCCATCCCAGGGCGTGGAGCCGGTTCATGTCCGCGAGGAACCACCCGTGGTCCCCGGGCTCGGCGACTGATGCCGTGGGAACGTACACGACATTCGCCGCTCCGAACGGCCTGCCGAGCATGTCCCGCAGCGCATCCCGCAGCGTCTCGTTACGCAGGCCACCCGCCGTCAGCAGAAAGTTCATCCGGCGAGCCAAACACGACTGACGGGGCTCCCGCAACAAACCCAGGATCCACCAACACCGTCACGGCATGTCGCCGGCCGACGGCCGCGCCCCCGCTGCTCCTGTGCGCAGGCACTCAGGCCGTGGTCTGCGCGCACGAGTACGCGAGCCGATGTACGCGTCGCTCCCCCGCGTTCAGGAGAAAGCCGCAGGTGAGCATGCGCAGCACGGCGCCGCCATCGGCGCCCGCTTCGAACGCCTGCCTCCGTGCCGTTGGCACGTCACCGTCCGCCTCGTCATCGGTGCCGTGACCTTCTTCGAGGCCGTCGACCAGCTGCTCATCGCCTACGCGCTCCCCCAGCTACGGGCCGAATGGCAGCTGGGCACCGAGCGGACCACCGCGCTGATGACCGTCGGCTCGGTGGGCATGCTCGCCGGGGCGCTGCTGTCGGACCGCCTGGCCGACCGCCTCGGCCGGGTGAAGGTCATCGCGGCCTGCATCGCCCTGTCGAGTCTGTGCAACCTGGCGCTCACCGTGTGCACTTCACCCGCGCCGTTCATGGCCGCCCGTTTCGACCAGGGCCTGGCCATCGGCGGCGAGGTGCCGGTCGCGGCCACCTTCGTCGCCGAGATCACCCATACCCACCAGCGGGGCCGCTTCGTCCTCCTGTACGAGCTGGTCTTCCCGGCGGGTCTGACCGCGGGCGCCCTGCTCGCCTCCTGGCTGGTGCCGCTGCTCGGCTGGCGCTGGATGTTCGGCCTCGCGGCGATTCCCGGAGCGCTGTGCCTGCTCATCCCCCGCTGCCTGCCCGAATCGCCGCGCTGGCTCGCCGACCGCGGACGCCATGAGCAGGCCCTGGAAACGACGGCGGCGACCGAACGGAAGGTCGGGAAGGCCACCGGCGCACCTCTGCCCGAGCCCGCTCCCGCGGCGCCCGCGCCACAGGCGCCCGAGGGCAGGAGCGGACCGCGAGGTCTCCGAACACCGGCCGCACGAAGCGGCGCGGAGGCCCGAGGGCCGCCGCGCCGCGACGTGGTGCTCGACGAGTGGTGCTCAGGGGACGCTGATCAGGATGTGACCGCACAGGACACGGTGGGCCATGTCCAGCTGCCGTTCGTCATGATCGTCATCCCCCAGTTGTTCCCGCTCCCGTTGGGTGTGGCCTCGAGGACCTGACTGCTCGGATAGCTGGCGTTGACGTTCCAGGTGGAGCTGATCTTCTCCGGCGTCGGGACGTTGACCGTCACCTTCCAGTTGTTGGAGCCGGTGACCGAGACGTTCAGGTTGTAGCGGTCGCTCCACTGCTGGCCGGCCGAGAGCGTCGCGGTGCAGCTGCCACTGCCACCGCCACCGCCGCTGGGGGGCGGGGTGGTACCGCCACCACCACCGCTGCTGCCGCCGCTGGTGACGGTGATGTTGGAGCTGCCGCTGCTCTGGTAGCCCTCGGTGGCCAGGATCTCGTAGTTCGGGGTGCCGAGGTTCAGGCCGAGGTTCTTCCAGGCGTTGAAGATGTTCGACACGGTGATGGTGCCGCCGGTGCGCTTCGCCTGACGGACCGCCCAGTACTGGTCGAACGTCGCGGTGCCCTCGATGGACGGCGCGTTGACACGGGTCGTCTTGTACAGGTCGTACGTGCTGCCGTCGCTGCTGACCGAGCCCAGCCTGGTCGCGCCCGAACTCGGGTTGTAGCTGCCGTAGTTGTCGACGATGTACCACTCGATCAGCGGGTTGGTGGTCCAGCCGTACAGCGACAGGTAGCAGTTGCCGTTGCAGTTCCACGTGCCCGAGTACGAGACGGTGTTGCTGTTGCCCGGGTTCCAGCCGGTGCCGGCGACGACGTTCTGCGCGCCCGAGTTCCAGGTCAGGCTGTAGTTGCTGCCCGATCCCAGGGTCATGGTGGCGCCGCTGGACTGCTCCCAGAACGAGTAGAAGTAGCCGTTGTTGGTGCCGGTGCTGTTCGAGGTGATGGTCGTGGCCGCCTGGGCCGGGCCGGGCGACGCGAAGGCGGCCAGGGCCGCCGCCGCCGTGAGGACGAGTCCGAGGATGGCGGCCACGAGGCCGCGTCTGCGGCGCCTCTCGTGGGTCAGCGTACTCATGGGGGTGTTTCCTCCCTGTGCGGGTGTGGAGGGCCTGCGGTGCGCCAGGCCCTCGGACCGTCACCGGCCGAGGACGGCCGGATCGGGCATGGGCATGACACATTTGGCCGTCGGGGGAGCCGCGACCGAAGGCCCGGGTCAGCGTGCGGCCCGGACCGACCGGTGGCGGGCACCGGCCTGGCGAACAGTTTGGACGGCGGCCGACGGGTGTCAACAGTTTCGGTAGAAGTTTCGAAAGCTTTCTGCTCGGAAAAATTCAACTGCGAGTACGTTTTACCTGGTCACCGGCCAGTTCCAGCGGCCCATCTGAGGTGATCTACCGGGGCGGACACAAGAGGTGCGTACCTCGCAGACCGGCGAGCGGCCATGCACTCGAAACTTTCGAAGCCACCCGGGGCTTGCGGATCAACGACTTCGGAACGTTCGGTCGGGCGGAAGGTACGGCGCGGCGGTAAGTGCGGGGAACACGCCGACCGGAGCGGCCCAGCCCACCCTGGAACACATGATCCACAGCGTCCTGACGAGTACTCACCGCCCACGGTGTGGCGTCAAAGACCTCCAGGGGTCCGCGAAGGCCGCGGTCCGCCCTCGCGTTGCGAGCCCGTGGGGGGCGGCTCCCCTTGGCAGAATGCACAGGTGCAGCCACTACCGGTTCCCTGCCCCGCTCACCTCGTCCCGGATGCCACCGGTACCAACGCCTTCCACGACGCCTACCGCAATGCCATGGCGCAGAACGCCGTATTCGTCGCCATCGAAGCGGAAGGGCCACACTGGACCGTGAAGGCGGATACCCTCACCGCCGGCTCCGGCCGCAGGGTCTCCGACGCCGTCAACGATGCCATCCGGGCCGCGATCCTCCGGCTGGTCGACAGCCATGAGGTCGATTTCGGCGCCTACACGGGACCCGTCTACTTCATGATGCACGGCGTGCAGGACGAGGAACGCGCCCGCGAACTCGCCGCCGCACTCCACGCCGCCCTCTACGACGACCTGGAACCCCTGAACCGCGCTGTCCCGCCCGGCCCCTGACCCCCAGATGACACGCCGCCGGCGTCCCCTGCGCGGTGTCGGCGCGTGCCGGTCACACCGTGAACCCCTCGCCCCATGCCCGATGCCCGATGCCCCGACCCAACGAGCAAGTCAGGAGATGGTCACCTGCTCGGGCGGACAAGCCCAGGCGTTCCGGCCCGTGAGGTCGGGGGCACGGCCGGCAGGCGGCTTCCGGGCGGGACCACGGGTAGCCGCACTCCCGGGTAGGTGCACTGCACCCACGCCCCGCCCCATGTTGTGGAACTAGCGTGACGGACATGGAAAGCGACAACGAGCTCGGTGAGTACCTGCGTGCTCGCCGCGCGGTGCTCACGCCGCGGGAGGTCGGACTGCTCGACGGTGGGAACCGACGAGTGCCGGGGCTGCGCCGGGACGAGGTGGCGCTGCTGGCCGGGGTGAGCACGGACTACTACATCCACCTGGAGCAGGGTCGTGAACGGAACCCGTCCGAGCAGGTGCTCCGGGCGATCGCTGCGGCACTGCGACTGGACGGTGCCGCGGCGGGTCACCTGTTCCGGCTCGGCTTGCCCGTCTTCGCCGCGGCGGCCGCGACACCTACCGTCGCCCCGGAGCTGGTGCGGCTGATGGAGGGCATGCGTGACGTGCCGGCCTTCGTGGTCGGCGCGGCGCAGGACGTGCTGGCCGCGAATGCGATGGCGCGCGAGCTGTACCGCGGGTTCGTCCGGTACGACAACCTGCTGCGAATGATCTTCCTCGACCCGCTCGCACGGGAGTTCTACGTCGACTGGGACAAGGCGGCGCACACCGCGGTGGGCAACCTGCGGGCGTCCTCCTCGCAGTTCCCCGAGGACGAGCGGATCGAGCGAACGGTCGGCGAACTCAGCGTGCGCAGCCCCGCCTTCACCAGCCTGTGGGCACGCTACGAGGTCCGTCCCCGCACGCAGGAGGACAAGCGCTTCCGGCACTCCCGCGTGGGTGAGGTGCGGCTGCACTTCGAGGCGCTGGCCGTCACCAGCGCACCGGGCCAGCACCTGTCCGTCTACAGCGCGGAACCGGGCAGCGCCAGTGCCGATGCCCTGGTCCTGCTCCGCCGGCTGGCCGAGCAGGGCTCGGTCCCCACCGTCCAGGACACCCCCGCAGAGGAAGAAGACGCCCGGCCGTGACCGACGCCCTGCCCGACACCGCCGGCACCTTCTCCGCCGACATCACGGGCCGCTGCACCCGCCACGGCTTCGGCTTCGTCCCCCGGGCGCCGTTGTCCGCGGGCCGGCTCACCCACCCCGGCGGGCCGGTCGACCGGATCGCGACCGCACACGGTGCCCGGCCGTCCCAGGTGGCGCCGGCCTGGCCGCTCGCCCGCTCCGAGGTCGTACTGCCTCTTCCAGACACCTCCAAGGTCGCGCACCCGGAGGAGGACCTGCCGCGGCGACGCTGCGCCTGACCGACACGGAGCCCGGCGTACTCACTGACGCCGCATGACCCGCCCCGCGGGGCGGGCCGCTGCCCTCCGCGCCGGCCGGCCCTCCCCCACCCACTCTTCGAAGAAGGCACCTCAAGCCATGCTGCTTCCCTCCACCGAGGCAGGCCGGGGACGGCCCGTCGTCCTGCTGCACGCTCGGCCCACCGACCGCACCATGTGGGACGCCCACCTCCCGCTGCTCGCCGAGGCAGGTGTGCGGGCCATCGCCCCGGACCTGCCCGGCCACGGCGACGCCATCGCTCCCGCCCACCGCGAGGTGGCCCCCTGGTCGGACGTACTCGACACTCTGGACCACTTGGGGGCCGACCGCTTCGTGCTCGCCGGGAACTCACTGGGCGCCCTGGTGGCACTCCAGGCCGCCGTCACGGCACCCGAGCGGGTGGAGGGCCTGGTACTGGTGGGGTACCGGCCCCATGACCAGCCCGCCTCCCCACGTCTGAACGCCGCATGGGAGGCCGAACGGGCGGCGCTGGCCGCTGGCGACATGAACGCCGCGGTGAAGGCCGGCGTCGAGGCGTGGACTTCGGCCGGGGCCACCGAGGAGGTGCGCGCACACTGCGCCCGCATGCTCCGCCGCCGGCTGACCGAACAGCTCGACCACGGCGAACCGCCGCAGGCGGCGGACCCCCTCGGCACGGGCCCGGTGGCGCTGCGCACGCTCAGGGGCGTACCCGCTCTGGTCGGCGTCGGTGAGCACGACATGCCCGACTTCCACGAGGGCGGCGAGGGCCTGGCGCGCGACCTCGGTGCGGGCCGGATCGCCGTCATCCCCGGCGCCGGACATCTCGCGCCGCTGGAACGGCCTGCGGTGTTCTGCACCTTGCTGATGGACTTCGTCCGACGCCTCCCGCGGCAGGCGTCGTCCACGCATGCGTAGGACCCGCCGGCGGCAGCTCGCGCCACCTGCCGGCTCCGACCGCATGCCCACACGGGCGCCGTCACCGCGGCAGCCGTGCTGTCGTCCACGCATCGCGCCGGCCGGTGCCGCACCGGTGCGGAGCGGGGTCGAGACACCGTGGGTGGTGTCGCTGGGAAACAGTTTCATCTCGGGTGAGGCGGGCCGCTGGGCGGGCAACAGCAACACCAGCGCCGACGGTCACGCGCATACCGATCGTGCCTTCGACACCGCGACGAACACGAGCGATCCGCATCGGGTGTACGGCACTTCCTACGACGACGGCTGCAACCGTTCCGACAGCGCCGAAGTCGACTCCGCGCCCGGCCCGAACCGTCGCCTCAACCTCGCCTGCTCGGGCGCCACCTCCACGGCGATTCTGCTGCCCGAGCACGGCGGGAGCCCCTTCAAGACGGAATCGTCCCAGGCGAAGCAGCTCCAGGACGCCGTCACCGGCCACGCCGTGCGCGCGGTCGTCGTCTCCGTCGGGGGCAACGACCTCGGCTTCGAGAGCGTCATCACCTCGTGCGCGAAAAGCTTCCTCGCGCCGATCGGCGCGACCCCCTGTGCTCCGTCCGAAGGGCCCCGGGTGCGGGACCGGCTGCCCGCGATGCGTACGGCTGCCGTCAAGGCGCTGGGCGACATCACCACCGCCATGGACCGGGCGGGCCACCCGAAGGGCAGCTACCGCCTGATCCTTCAGTCCTACCCGTCCCCCCCCTGCCGGACGGCGCGCGGATCCGCTACCCGGGAGAGAGGTACGACCGTCTGACGCAGGGCGGCTGCCCCTTCTTCGACAAGGACCTCACCTGGGCCCACGACGAACTCGTTCCCGAGATCAGCTCCACCCTCGCCGCGGCCGCCCGCACGGCCGGTGCGGAGTTCCTCGACCTGTCCGGCGCTTTCGACGGCCGGCAGGTCTGCTCCACCTCCACCGTCCAGGCCGGTCCCGGCCGGCAGCCCTCCGGCCGCACCAGCGAATGGGTCCGCTTCGTGGCCAGCGGCCTCGGACAGGGCCAGCTCCAGGAGTCGCTGCACCCCAACTACTACGGCCAGCGTGCTCTGGGCACCTGCCTCGGTCTCCAACTGGACCGGGCCCCCGGGCGTTACGCCTGCACCAACACCCCGGGAACCGGCCCCGCCGACATGCGCCTGCAACCCGCGCCCTCCGCCTGACAAGCCCGCCCGCCGGCCGGCGGGGCCGCCGCTCCTCCGCCGCCCGGCAGCGGCCCGGACCCGGCCGAAGCTGTCCGCTCACGGCGCCGTTCCTCCCCGCTTATCAGCTGCGGGGAGGAACGGCGCCGTCCTGATCAGGCGTCATCCAGCCGGCGGACATCCTCCTCGTCCCACGTCCTGGTGTCGCGCGGCTGGGTGTAGGGCTCGGCCTCGGGTGGGTGCCCGCCGGCGACGGCGCGCTGGCGCACGGTCTCGGCGTCGAATTCCAGACCCAGCAGTACGGCGAGGTTGGTGATCCACAGCCAGACGAGGAAGACGATGACGCCGGCCATCGTGCCGTACGTCTTGCTGTAGGACGCGAAGTCGGCGACGTACACGGCGAATCCGGCGGAGGCGGCCATCCAGATCACCAGCGCGAGGAAACTGCCCGGTGTCACCCAGCGGAACCCTTTCACCTTCGCGTTGGGGCTCGCCCAGTACAAGAGTGCGATCATCGCCGTGACCAGCAGGAGGAGGACCGGCCATTTCGCGATCGACCACACCGTCAGCGCCGTGTCGCCGATCCCGAGTGCCTGCCCGGCTTTGCCGGCCAGGGTGCCGGTGAAGACGACGATCAACGCGCTGGCCACGGCAAGCACCATCAGCACGACCGTGACGCCGAGGCGCACCGGCAGGATCTTCCACACCGGACGGCCTTCGGGGATGTCGTAGACGGCGTTCGCGGCGCGGATGAAGGCGGCCACATACCCCGATGCCGACCACACTGCCACCACGAGGCCCACCAGTGCCATCACCGATCCGGTGCCTGCGTTGCCCTGGAGCTGTTCCACGGCCCGGGTGACGATGTCCCGCGCCGAGCCGGGCGCCAGCTGGTCGAGGTTGGCCAGCACCTTGTCGGTCGTCGACCTGCCGGTGATGCCCAGCAAGGAGACCAGCACCAGCAGGGCCGGGAACAAGGACAGCACGCCGTAGTAGGTGAGCGCCGCCGCCCGGTCGGTCAGCTCATCGTCCTTGAACTCCTTCAGAGTGCCCTTGAGCACGGCACGCCAGGCCCGTTTCGGCAGCTCCGTGGGCGCATCCGGTGCCGACTGCTCAACTTGCGGGCCCGGCCCCGCCTCCTGCGGTGACGGCGCCCGGAAGGCCGGCGCCCGCTCACCGCTGTGGTGGTCCCTTCGCCCTGGAAGATGGAGATTCGCCATACCGGGCGGGTAACCGCGCGGCACACGCTCAAGCCGGCATGGCGGCCGACTTCTCGCTCCGACCTCCGCCACGCCTTCGCCTGGCCGCGTTGAGACCGCGCGGGGTGGGCACCCGGACGGTACCGCCCTGGAGGAAGGGACACGACATCGTGATCGTGACAGCGGTACTGCTCCTGCCGGCGCTTGGCCTGTTGCTGGTGGTGATGGACCGGGTCGAGGATTGGCTGCCGACGGCGTCCTCCAGTCCCCGGCACACACGTGAGCGCCGCCACCTGAAGCTGATCCCCGGCGAAGCCGGCGAGTCCCCGTCCCGGCCGGCGGCCACGGAGGCGTCTGAACGGCGCGCGCACGCCGCATAAGGTGACCACCGGCGCAACGAGGACCGGTGGGGGGACGGGACCAGGATCGCCGGGTTCCTGCCGACGCCCTCGCCCAGGTCTTCGCCGTGTCAGTCCCGTGTCAGGGGCCCATGCCAGTCTCTTTCATGTGAACGACCTCGGATACCAACGAGGTTGGGAGCAGGGAGAGGTGCCCGGAGTGGTTGATCGGGGACCGGCGAGCACGCCTCGAGGTCGGATCCTTTCGGGGGTCCACGCAGGTTCGAATCCTGCCCTCTCCGCATCGTGCGGCACGTCGCTCACCGCGTGAGCTGAACCCTGGCTGGATGCCCCGCTTCCACCGGAGCCGACGGTACTCGGCCGCCCCGACAGGCCTGGTGGTGGGAGCCATCACCACCGCCCGGGAGCGGTCCAGCCCCGGCACTGAGGTTCCCCTTCCCCGGCCAGGAAGAACTGGGGTGCGGTCGCCGACGACCCCCGCGTCGGCGTACATCGCGAACAGCTCCCCCCGGGGACAGGGCAGGCGGATTTCGTTTGCCAGTTCCGCAAGGTCGATTGCTACTCACGGGCATGTGCGCGCAGGCTGCGTGCAGAAGGCGCCGGCTCACCACGGAGAGCCGACACCCGGAGCGCATGACAGACCAGGTCGCGGTTCCCGGTGCTTCAGGAGGCGCGATCCCCCTTGCAGACAATTGGAGGCGGCAGATGGAAGATCGCCATGTCGTCATCATTCCGATCGAGATCGACGCGGAGAGAGAAGGTTCCTATCTCGATGCTTGGCAGAACGCCGCAGAGCTGATGGCGACTCAGCCCGGTTTCATCCGGACGTACATGTTCCGCACGACCGTTCCGGGGAGCAGGTTCCCCCTCGTCAACGTGGCGGAATGGGAGTCCGCCGCTCACTGGGAAGAGGCGATGAACGTCTGCCCGATGCTGGGCCAGGGGATGGCCGTCGCCCACGCCTCCAACTACCGGGCGATCCGGACGGTCCTGCCCGCCACCCGGCAGCAGCTGAACTCCGGTGGGACAGAGACACGTTGACCTGGCCCCCACCGAGGCGCGTCACCGCGTCCTGAGCGGCGGCCTCACACTGGTCGGCGCAAGCGCGGTCCGCGCACACCGTGCTCCGGTACGTGGGTTTACCGCGACGGTGTGTCCGGGCCCGCGCCGGCCGCGTGGCCCAGCAGCTCGCGGGCCCGGTCGAGGGCCTGGCCGAACGGGTCGGGGAAGACGCCCAGCCCGTGGGCGACCACTGCTCCCTCGTGCAGCAGCATCAGCGCTTGAGCCAGCCGGTCCGCGTTCGCCGAGTCGACGTCTCCCGCAAGGCGGGTGAACAGGTCGAGCATCCACTGCTTCTGGCCCGTGATGACCGGGTACGCCGGATGCGTCGGATCCCCGATCTCCACATGCGCGTTGATCATGCTGCACCCCCGGGAGCCGTACTCCCCCGCCCATACGCGCGCGGCCTGGAACACGGCCAGGACCGGGGCCACCGGCGACTGCCCCTCGGCCGCCTCCAGGTGGGAGCCGAGCAGTTCGCGCCAGCGTTCGTCGCGTCGGGCCAGGTACTCCACGACGAGCTGCTCCTTCGAACCGAACCGGTCGTACAGCGTCTTCTTCGTCACTCCCGCCTCGGCGGCGATGAGGTCCACGCCCACGGCGTGGATGCCGCGCTCGTAGAACAGCCGCTCGGCGGCCTCCACTACGCGTTGCGCGCCGGGCGTCATGCGGATGCGGTGCGGTGCCGCCTCGGACTCCATGGTCCGTGAGTATACCGATCTGTATAGTGGGCACCCGCCGGAGGTCCGTCGTCCGTGCCATCACGAGTGTCCGCGGGATGTGGTCGAGTGAACGCCCTGTTGTCGGTTGCCTTCGTCCTGTGCTGGAGCTCCGGCTTCATCGGAGCAAAGCTCGGCGCGGGCACGTCGACCGTGACCACGCTCCTGATGTGGCGTTTCCTGCCGCTCGCGCTGGTTCTCGTCGCGGTCGCGCCCTTCTCACGGGCGGCGTGGCGAGGGTTGGGGCCGCGTGACATCGGTCGGCAGATCACCGTCGGCGCGTTGTCGCAGAGCGGGTACCTGCTCAGCGTCTACCACGCCATCCAGCTCGGCGTCTCCACCGGTACCACCGCTCTGATCGACGGCGTCCAGCCGCTCGTCGCCGGTGCGCTGGCCGGGCCCCTGCTGCGTCAGTACGTCTCACGCCGGCAGTGGGCCGGGTTGTGGCTGGGGCTGGCCGGGGTCGCCACGGTCACCTCCGCCGACGCGGCGGCGGGCTCCGCGGTCGCCTGGTGGGCGTACCTCATCCCCTTCCTCGGGATGCTGTCGCTGGTGGCGGCCACCTTTCTGGAGGGCCGTTCGCGCGTACCGGTCGCACCCCGGGCGGCACTGACGATCCACTGTGTGACCAGCGCCGTCCTCTTCTCCGGGCTGGCGGTCGCCAGGGGTGTGGCTGCCCCGCCGGCCTCCTTCTCGTTCTGGGCGGCGACCGCCTGGCTCGTCGTACTGCCCACCTTCGGCGGGTACGGGCTGTACTGGCTGATCCTGCGCCGGAGGGGCATCACTCAGGTCAACACCCTCATGTTCCTCATGGCCCCGGTCACTGCCCTGTGGGGCGCCCTCGCGTTCGGTGAGCCCTTCGGCGTGCAGACCGCCCTCGGGCTGGCCGCCGGTCTCGCAGCGGTGGCCGTCGTCAGCCTCGGAACCGGCGCGCCCCCGCTCGGCCCACCCGGTCCGCCGCCGACGGAGGTCCGCACCCCCGCAACCTCCACACGAGCGAGCACGCGGAGCCGATCGTCTTCGTCCGCGGGCTGACGCCAAGTCAGGAGGGGGCAGAGACGCGATCGTGGTCTGCCGTCCGGCCGGTCCCGGCCCCTCGGCGGACGAGCGCGATCAGCGAAGGCCCTCCGCGCAAACACCACAGGGCGATCACGGGGTCGCAGATGGCGCAGCCCATGGACGAGTTGTGCGCGAAGTGCAGAATCGGCTGGCCCTTGAGCCAGTGGGCCACGTCCCAGGCGGTGTGCAGCAGCCAGCCGATGCCGATGAAGGTCCAGGAGTCCAGACCTCGGTAGGCGACGTAGGCCATGAGCGCGGTGAACGGCACCTCCCAGGGGCCGAAGCCGCCCCCGCTCAGATAGGCGGCCCCGGCCCCCGCCAGCATGATCGCGTTGAAGCGGCGCCGGTGCGGCTCTTTGATCAGGGACATCAGCAGGCAGTAGGCGATGCCGACGATGATCGGCGAGACGTAGATCATGACGGAATGACTTCCTTCGGCTGGGCCCGGCCCGGACCGGCGGTGTCGAGCCGTCGCAGTGCGAGCAGCCCACCGGCTCCCGGGACGACGGCCAGCAGCTTGGCGGCGGTCGTCGCCTCCTCCAGACGCCAGGTCGCGATCACGACGAACAGGTAGGCGCAGCCGTGGGTGGGGCCCATCAGCGAGGAGACGGGCTTGAGGTGGACGGTGAACAGGTTGGCCAGCATGACGACCAGGGAGATCAGCTCGGCATGAGCCGCGATCCGCACGTGGTGCGGGGGATGCCCGTGCCTGGTCACAACCCCGTGGCGGAGCCGGGTCTGGGTGTGCATCGATGTTCCTTCGGGACCGAATTCCATGAACGACCCGAAGTCAACCGGCTGCCGCCGTGATCGCCCAGCGGCGCTGGTGACAGGTTTCGACGGGATATTGCCAACGTCTTTCAAGGGGCCCGGAGTTGCGGTGACAGCGCGGCTCGGCCGCAGCCGCCGACGATCGACGGGAACGCCGCCCAGGCCGTCATCGACGCCGCCACAGCCGAAAAAGCCCCCGCTCCGCGTGCACCTGGGCAAAGCCGCGTGCGACATCGCCGGTCTCCGTCGGACACCGTGCCGCCGGCGGTCCCGGGCGGGAAGAAGGAGACCAGGCGGTGCGGCGGCGGCTGCCGCCTCGTAGGCTGCCGCCATGAACGAGATCCAGACCCCGACGCCCCGCGACGCCTTCGACCTGCTGCTGGCCGGTAACCAGCGCTTCGTCGCAGGCACCCCAGAGCACCCGAACCAGGACGCCGCCCGCCGCGCCGAGACCGCACCGTCCCAGCAGCCGTTCGCCGTACTGTTCGGGTGTTCCGACTCCCGGCTGGCCGCCGAGATCATCTTCGACCGAGGTCTGGGTGACCTGTTCGTGGTGCGCACCGCCGGCCACGTCATGGGCCCGGAGGTGCTGGGCAGCATCGAGTTCGGCGTGGAGGTGCTCGGCTGCCCGCTGGTCGTGATCCTCGGGCACGACTCGTGCGGCGCGGTCGGCGCGGCGTGCGCCGCGCTGGAGGACGGCGTGACGCCGGCCGGGTACGTCCGGGACGTCGTCGAGCGGGTGACCCCCAGCGTGCTGGCCGCCCGGGCCGCCGGACGGGTCGAGCCGGAGGAGATCCTCGCCGAGCACATAAAGCTCAGCGCCGACCTGCTGCTGGACCGCTCCCGGGTCCTCGCCGACAAGGTCGCCGCCGGCCAGACCGCCGTGGTGGGCCTGCGCTACGGCCTGGCCGACGGCAATGCCCACCTCGTCGCCGCTCACGGCCTCGACGCGGCTGTCCCCACGGCGTCCTGACCGCCGCGGCGCGGCCCTCGGCGTCAGCCGCCGCGGTCGGCCCTCGAAGGCACGAGCAGCGGCCGCACGAGGGCCGTGTGCGCGAAGGAGCGGATCAATCCGCGTCCGGTGACACGAGGGGCCCGTCGGTGCCGGTCACGCGGTGGGACGGGGCCCCGCGGCGCGGCGCAGCCGGTTGGCGATCGCCAAGCCCAGCCCCTCCTCCGCCGGCAGGGAGGCGACGATGAGGTCGCATCCCTGCCGGTCGAGTTCGCGCAGGAAGCCGTACAGCTCGCGCGCGTAGTCGGCCAGGGACGCCGGGACATCCACCACGGCGTGCGCCTTCACCGGGGTGTCGGCGAGGGAGGGGGGCAGCAGGACGCCGACCCGGTGCCCCTGCTCCTGCGCGAGCCTCGCCTCGACGGCGACCTTCTCGGGCTCGACCAGGACGACGCGCGCGGACGGCGCGTAGTGCGACGGGTGCTGACCCGGCACCCGGACATGGCTCGTGGACGGGACCTCGACCGGATGCCCCAGCACCGCTTCGAGGTCCTCGCGGGTCACTCCGCCGGGCCGGAGGATGGCCGGGGTCTCCCCGGTGACGTCGACGATGGTCGACTCGACGCCGACCCCGCAGGGACCGCCGTCCAGGACGAAGTCGACGGCGTCCCCGAGCTCCGCCCGGACGTGGTCGGCGGTGGTGGGGCTCACCGAGCCGAAGCGATTGGCGGACGGGGCGGTGACACCGCCGCCGAAGGCCGACAGCAACGCGAGGGCGACGGGGTGGTCGGGTACGCGCACGGCCACCGTCTCCAGGCCCCCCGTGGCCTCCAGGGGCACCCGCCGACCGCGCCGCAGGACCAGTGTGAGCGGCCCAGGCCAGAAGTGCTCGGCCAGCAGGCGCGCCGTCGCGGGCACGTCCCGCACCCAGTCGTCCAGGTGCTGCGCGCCGCCGATGTGGACGATCAGCGGGTGGGAGGGCGGACGCCCCTTGACCTGGAAGATGCGCGAGACGGCAGCAGGATCTTCGGCGTTGGCGCCCAGTCCGTAGACGGTTTCGGTCGGGAGGGCCACCAGGCCGCCGGCGCGCAGCAGACCGGCCGCCTTCTCGATGTCACTGGTACTTGTCATCACACCCAGAATCCTCTCACCGGTCCGCTCCCCTCCTCGACGACGCCCGTCCCCGGGGGCACCGCCCGGCTCGCCGGCGGCGGCCGGTGCGGGCTGCCGAGGGCTCGCCCCGGGGCGCCGCGGAAGCCGTTCGCGCCGCGCCCGACAGGCGGGCGGTCACGCGTGCGTCGCCTCCGGGTCCGCGTGGTCGGCGATCCAGCGGTCCACGCGGGCCCACTGCGCGAGCAGCCACCTGCTGCGGGCGTCCTCGCCTCGCGGGATCCGGCTCGCGGGTACGCGCCACCAGCGTGCCCGCACGGCGTCACGCAGCGGCAGCCGGCTCCAGACGGTGCGTGCCGAGTGGAGGACGTCGAGTCCCGTGTGTGCGACGAAGACCACGTCGGCCGTCGGCGCGGCGGCGATCGCGGCGAGGGCTCCGCCGTCCCGGGGTGGCAGGACATGGTGCATGCGTGCCGCGCGGGAGGCCCGGCGCGGCAGTCCCCGGCGGCGCAGGGAGGCGATGGCGCGCCGGTGGCGGCGCCGTGTGAAGTTGCCGCCCTCCGGGAAGAGCACGAGCGCGTCGCCCGGGCCGAGCCCGGCCGCCAGCTTCCCTATCTCGTCCTCGGCCCGGCCGTCGAGGGGTGGCAGAAAGCAGTGGGGGACCCGTCCGATGAGGACGTCGAGCGCGGGGTCGGCGCGCAGGGCCCGCTTCAGCACGGTGTGCGGCCGCAGCCCGGCCTGGCTGAGCAGGGTCTGCAGCAGGAGGAAGGAGTCGCCGACGCCCGCGTGCCGCACGAAGACCAGGAGGGGCGCGGGGTGCCGGGTGGCGCCCGGCAGCAACGGGGGCGTCACCTCCAACCGGAGCCCGAAGACCCGGGTGCCCGCGCGCCGCAGCAGCCGCAGCAGCCGCTCCAGGGCGGCGTACGCGTCCTCGGCGGCCACGCGGCGCCGCTCCGCGCGCTCCCGCCCGCCGGGCAGCCGTCTCGCCCACAGACCGGCGGCGGCCACCAGCGCCGCCGCGTCCACCAGGAGGTACAGCAGAGCGAAGGCGGCGATCCGCACCGGCCGCCAGGCGCCGTGTGAGGCGAGCGAGAACGGCGCGCACAGCACGCTCGCGGCGACGAGGACCGCGGTCATCACGGGCACGAGGGCGAGCAGCAGCGCGATGGTGGTCGTACGGCGCAGTCCGGTGACCGCCGCGCCGGCCGTCCGCGCCGGGAGACGACGGCGCGGCCGCATACCGCTCATGGCGCGCCGTCGGGCGTGCTGAGCACTGTCTCCAGGTACCGGGAGGAGGCCGCGTAGGCGCGCTCGATGCGCTCGGCGGTCCGGCCGAAGGTGCGGTACCGCAACTGCCGCAGGCCGGCGGTGCCCTCGTCGGGGCCCGAGCCCGACGGCAGCACGCGGACCGTGACGCCGGGCGGCAGGTCCGCCATGTCGCGGGCGAACCGGTGCCTGCGAGCGATCTCGAACGCCACCAGCGCCACCTGCCAGGGAGCCCGCGGCGGCGAGAGGGCCCGCTCGACGCGGCCGACCTGAAGGACGTAGACCTCGGTCGCGCCGAGGGCCACCGCGCGACCGACGGGAATGCTGTTGACCAGGCCGCCGTCGACGAAGTGCTCGCCGTCGAGCCGGGCGGGCGGCAGCAGACCGGGCACCGCGCACGAGGCGAGCACGGCGTCCACCAGCGGGCCGGCGGTGAACCAGTGCTCGGCGGCCCGTTCGATGCTCGCCGCCGCGCACTGGTACGGCAGGGCCAGATCCTCGATCCGACTCACCGGGAGGTGCGAGGCGAGCAATTCGCGCAGCGGCGTGGGCTGGTAGAGGTGGGTGCCGCTGCGTACGGCCGTGCCCAGCCGCCCGAGCAGCGATCCGGAGAACACCCCGGCCCGCCCGAGGCCGGTCCACAGGTCGGCGAGCCGGGCCACCGAATCCTGTGACGGGTCGGCCGCGACGGCGGCGCCGTTGATCGCGCCGACGGAGGTGCCGACGACGAGGTCCGGGTGCACGGCGGCGGCGAACAGTGCCTTCAGCATGCCGATCTCATAGGCGCCGAGGGCACCGCCGCCGCCCAGTACGAAGGCACGGGTCGGCCGGCTGTCCTCCATGGACGGCGGGTGCCCCGGGGTGGCGCCGCCAATCACCGGGGAACCAGGCGGGCCGAAGGCACGCGGTGCCCCGGCTTCGCGGCGTACGGCTCGGCGGGCACCACGGGGGCGGAGCCGCGCAGGCCGATCCGGCGCTCTCCCCCCGCCCCCGCCGTGACCTCGACTCCCTTGGAGAGGGCGCGGACCGAGGGCCGCGAGGCGGGCGCGGGCGACCACGGTTTCCTCGACGTCAATGGCGGTTGAAGGCCAGGAGCTTGGCGATGCCGTTGCGCTGGATCTCGGACGTGCCGGTGAGGATGCGGAACATGCGGATCTTGCGGAAGAGGTACTCGATCTCGTTGCCCTGGGTGAGTCCTTCCTTGCCGTGGATCTGCACGGCCTCGTCGAGGATGCGGAAGGCGGACTCGGCAACGAACAGTTTGCACATGAAGGCTTCCGCCTGCGCGTCGCGGCCCGCGTCCAGGGCCGCCAGCGCGGCATAGGTCATGGAGCGGGCGGCGTAGAACTCCGTGGCCATGTCGGCGAGCTTGTGCTGGATGGCCTGGAGCATCAAGAGGGGTTGGCCGCCCGCCGCTCGGCGGCTCCGGGCGCGGTCGAGGGTCAGGGCCAGGGCGCGGCGGGTGGCGCCGAGGACGGTGGGGCAGTGCAGGAGGCGGTTGGTGGTGACCCGGCCGAGCGCGATGCGCATGCCCTTGCCCTCTTCCCCGAGGAGGTTGGCGGCGGGGACGCGGCAGTCCTCCAGGACGATGTCGCTCTCGATGTGTTCGCCCGACATGGGGGTCGCCCCGTCCTCGACACGGCAGCCGGGGCTGTCCAGGTCGACGAGGAATGCCGAGAACCGTGGTTTGTCACCCTCCTGCTCGCCGGTGCCGGCCATGCGGGCGACGACGATCGCGAAGTCGGCGAAGGGGCCGGCGGAGGAGAAGACCTTGTGCCCGGTCAGCCGGTAGCCGTCGGCGTCGCGTACGGCGACCGTGCGCATGGAGCGGACGTCGGAGCCGGCGTCGGTCTCGGTGAGGGAGAAGCAGCAGGCCCGCTCACCGCGGATCAGCGGCAGCAGGTAGGTGTCCAGCTGGTACTCGGTGGCGTGTGTGAGGATGTCACCCGCGCGAAGGGGGCCGCCCATGTCACCGAGCACACTGTGGGCGAGGACCCGCCCGCTGGCGCCGATCTCCTCCTTGAGGGCGGCAAGCTGGGTGTGGGTGAGGTTCTGGCCGCCGTACTCCACGGGCAGGTGGATGCCGTAGAAGCCGAGTTCGCGGCTGCGGCGCCAGACCGGTTCGAGGTCGGCGCGGGTGAGGCGGCTGGAGTGGGTCAGGCCGCGGGCGTTTTCGTGGTCGGCGAGTTCGCCGTCGAGGTAGTCGCGCAGGCGGTCGACGAGTTCGGCGGTGCGCGGGTCGTCGTAGGCGGGGCGGAGGGAGAAGGTCACGGCAGGGCTCCGAACAGGTGCGGTCAGTTGACGCGGCGGGTGGCGTGCGCCCAGAAGGGTTCGCGTACGGCTTTGCGGTCGAGCTTGCCGTTGCGGTTGTGGGGAAGTTCGGGCACGAAGTCGACCGAGCGCGGCTTCTTGAAGCGGTCCAGCCGGCCGGCGCAGAAGGTGATCAGTTCGTCGGCGGTGACTGTCGTGCCGGGGTGGGTGACGACGACGGCCTTGACGGCCTCGCCCCACTGCTCGTCGGGCACGCCGACCACACAGGCCTCCTGCACGGCGGGGTGCTCGTACAGGGCGGCCTCGACCTCGGTGCAGTAGATGTTGAATCCACCCGAGATGATCATGTCCTTCTTGCGGTCCACCAGGAAGAGGTAGCCGTCCTCCCGCATCCAGGCCAGGTCTCCGGTGTGCACCCAGCCGTCGCGGAAGGTCTGCGCGGACAGCTCCGGCTCCTGCCAGTACTCCCGCACGCAGTCCGGGCCGCGCACGATCACCTCGCCGATCTCGCGAGGGCCCAGTTCCCGGCCCGTCTCGTCGACGACGCGCACCTCGGTGTCGTAGGACGCACGGCCGCACGACTGGAGCAGTTCCGGGTCCTCCCGCACGGCATGGGCGATCTCCGCGCTGCTCAGGCCCGCGACGACACTGGTGGTCTCGCCCAGCCCGTAGCCCTGGGCGACGACCGGGCCGAAGAACTCCACCGCGTCCCGCAGGCGCTGCGGGGAGATGGGCGCGCCGCCGATGCGCACACTCGTCAGCGAGCGCAGGTCGTGGTCGGCGGCGCCGGGATGGGCGAGCACCGTGTTCAGCATGGCCGGCACCAGGAACGTCGCGGTGATGCGTTCCTTCTCGACCGTCTCCAGGAAGCTCCGCGGGCTCCAGCTCGGCAGGACGTAGGTGGTCGAACCGCCGAACACCCCGGCGAGCAGGCCCATGCCGGTGGCGTGGGTGATGGGCCCGCAGGCGAGGTAACGGGTACCGGGGCGGGGGCGTGACTCGTCGGCCATCAGCAGCTTGCGCATGTTGGCGAGGCGGTTGCCGACCGTCTGTACGGCGGCCTTGAGTGCCCCGGTGGATCCCGAGGTGAAGTTCAGGACACAGGGGGCGTCCTCCTCGACCTCGACACGGACCGGCGCCTCGTCGCCCTCGGCCAGCAGATCGCCGTAGGAGACCTCGCCGGGCCGCGCGCCGTCGAGGCAGACCGGCAGGCATCCGGTGCCCGCCGCGGCGATGGCCGCGAGGGCGTCCTCGCGGTGGGCGGCGTCGTGGACGAGGACGCGGACGGGGGCGTAGCGCAGGATGTGCTCGATCTCCCCGGCGCCGAGCCGGGCGTTGATCGGTGCGCGCGTCAACCCGGCTTTGTACAGCGCGAATTCGACCTCGACCAGCTCGCCGCGGTTCCAGGCGAGGGAGGCCACGGCGTCGCCGGGGCGCAGCCCCCGGGCGGCCAGGGCGGAGGCCAGGCGGTTCGCCGCCCGGTCCAGGTCGGTGAAGCTCCAGACCCGGTCCCCGCAGACGAGGGCGGGGGCCTTGGGCCAGTAGCGAGCGCTGCGCGAGAGGTAGCTGCCGAGGTTCATGAGGACCTACTCAGTAGATGGCGTTCGTAGATTTACATGTCGACCAGTTGCAGACACTCTGTTCAGTAACCGACTGTCGTGTCAAGAGTCTCTAGACTGGCCCCGCATGCGTCACCGCGGCCGTGCGTGAAGATCGATGAGGAGAGGTGCATGGCGGAGGACAGGCGGACCAGACGCTCACGCCGGGCCCTGGGGACGGCCCTGGTGGAGCTGGTGCTGGAGCGGGGCTTCACGGCGCTGACCGTGGAGGACATCACCGAGCGCGCGGACGTGGCACGCGCGACCTTCTACGCGCACTTCCGTGACAAGGAGGACCTGTTCGCGCGCGTGACCGCCGACCTGCTGTCCGAGCTGTCCGAGCGCCTGGCGCCCGCGGTCGCCGAGAGCGCGGTCGGGTTCACCGGCAAGCCGGTCCTGGAGATGCTGCGGCACGCGCGCGAGGAGCGTGATCTGTACCGGATCGTGCTGCGCGGCGAGGGTGACGGCAAGCCACTGCAGATGTTCGTGGACGCCTGCGCCCGGGCCACGACCGAGGAGTTCCGCGCCCGCGCGGAACGCAACGCCGTGCAACCGCGCATCGACCCCGAACTGCTGGCCCGGGTGTGGGTCGGCGAGCAGATCGCAGTGCTGCGCTGGTGGGTCGAGCAGGACACGCCGTCGTTGCCGGCCGCGGAGGTCGTCCGCATGCTGCTCGACCTGGCGTTGCACGGCCGCTACTGGGCCAGCGGCTTCGAGCCGCCGGCCTGATCCGCACCTTGCCCGGCGGTTCGAGCCGGATGATCCGCAGCGGTTCGGCCCGCCGGGAGCAACCGGCGTGCGTCCCGCTCGGGCCGGATCACGGTCAGGGCGACCAGACCGCACACCATCATCACCGCGGCCGACACCAGGAAAGCACGGGTGTATCCGGCGCCTTGCGTGGGCGCCGAGTCCAGGAGACGTCCGGTCAGGTACGGCGCGACCAAGCCGGGCAGGGTTCCGGTGGCGGCGACGATGCCGAACACGGCGCCCCGCTGCGGGGGCGGCACCACGGCGGCCGTCGTCATGTAGTGCAGCGGAAAGGTGATGGCGTGCGCGCCGAACGCCACCGTGATCAGCGCCAGGAGCAGCGGCCGCGCCCCGGCGAAGGGCAGGGCCGCCATGGCCAGCGCGGCGACGGCGACCGCGATCCCCTGCGGCGCACCGCACGACCAACGGCTGCGCACTCCCTGCCGGTTCAGCGCGTCGACCAGCGGGGACACGGCCAGCAGCAGGACGAAGCTGAACGCCGAGACAGCGCTGATGAGCGTGGCCGCCCCGCCCGGTGACATGCCGAGCTGTGTGCGCAGGTAGGCGGGCAGCCACGCCTGGCTGAGGGTCAGGGCCCAGGAGGCGCCGAAGGCTCCCGCGATGCTCCCCAGCACGGTGCCGTTCAGCAGCAGCCCGCGGTACGGCAGCCGGTGTCCGGGCCCGGAGTCGGACGCGGCTCCGGGCGCGGGCTCGTGGCCGTACGGCCCGTCGTGCCCCGTCCGCCACCACAGCAGGCTCCACACCGCGCTCGTCACGGCGAGCGCGGCGAAGGCCGAACGCCAGCCGAACGCGGTGATCAGCCAGGTCACGACCGGTGCGGCGATCAGCGTGCCCAGCGCGGCGCCGCTGATCTGCAACGCCGACGGCAGGCCCCGCCGGCCCTCCGGGAACCACGTGTACAGCGCGTGCATGGACATGGGTGCGGCCGGCCCCTCGGCCGCACCCAGCAGGATGCGGCCCGCCGCGAGCGCGGGTGCCGTCGCCACGAAGAGCACGGGCAACTGCGCCACCGCCCACAGGGCGGCCATGGCGACCAGGAGCACCCGGCTCGACACCCGGGCCGACACGAATCCGACGGCCAGGCCGGAGAGGCTGAACAGTACGGCGAAGGAGCTGGAGACAAGGCCGTAGGTGCTGTTGCCGATGTGCAGGTCGTCCATGATCGGCACGGCCGCGAGACCGAGGACTGACTTGTCCGCGTAGTTGACCAGCATGAACGCCACGATCAGCGCGGTGATCAGCCAGGCGCGTCGGCCGCCGGTCCGCGCATCCGGTGGAAGGCCCGCCGCATCCGTGCGGGGGGAGGATCGGGGTTGCTGCTTGGCCATGGGCACTCCTGCGGGCTCCGGCGCATGGAAGAGAAGTACGTTCTCGAACAGCTTGTCTTGTAACAGACGAAGTGATTTGGCAACCTAGGCGCCGGACGGCCGCGAGGTCAACGCCTCGAAAGCACCGCCCTCGGAAAAAACCGATCCGAAGCAGGAGTGAGCCATGACCGAGACAGCCCCGCTGAGTGATCTGCGGTGGACCCGCGGCTACACGGACCCCGCCTGGATCCGTCGCTTCATGCTGCAGGGGCGCGAACTGTCGCCCAGCCGACGGGTGTGGCGGGGCCAGGAGCCCGCGCGCCCCCTGCCGGTCGCCGAGGCCGATCTCGACGCCCTCGACGTGGTGACCACCGAGACCGGCGCGCTCAAGCTCCCGGACCTGTTCGTCGCGGCGCAGACGGACGCGTTCCTCGTGATGCACCGGGGCCGGGTCGTCTACGAGCGTTATCCGCACGGCGCCGACGCGCACACCCCTCACTTCAACGCCTCGGCGGCCAAGTCCTACCTCGGGCTCGTCACGGCGACGCTCGCCCATCGGGGGGCCCTGGACCGTACGGCGACGGCCTCCGCCTACGTGCCGGAACTCGCCGGGACGGCCTTCGGGGACGCGCGGGTGCAGGACTTGCTGCACATGGGCACGCAGGTGAGCTATGCGGGCCGCCCCTTCGACAAGGCGATCGAGGCCCAGCGGTATCACGCGGTGATCGCCCCTCAGCTGCGGCCATCCGGCTACAGCGGTCCCATGACCATCCGCGAGCATCTGCTGACGGCCCGCGCCACCGGGGCCCCGGGAAAGGAGTTCCGCTACGAGAACGGCAACGTGGAGACGCTGGCCGAAGTCCTCCGCCGGGTCACGGGCCTGACCACGTCCGCCCTGCTCAGCGATCTCCTGTGGGCCAGGATGGGCGCGCAGGAGGACGCCTATTACATCGTGGACGGCGACGGTGTCGAAGCCGCCTGCGGAGGCTTCAGTGCCACGGCACGCGATGTGGCGCGGCTCGGTGAGCTGCTGCGTTGCGGCGGGGCGGTGGGGAGCAGGCAGGTGGTTCCGGAGGAAGTGGCCCGCACGATCGCGAGCGGCGTGCCCGACGGCTACCCCCGCCGGGTCCGCTTCCCGGCCGCGCCCCCCGCCTCACCGGCCACGCTCTCCTACCACGACCTGTGGTGGATCCTGAACGACTCCTACGGTTCCTACATGGCCAGCGGCATCCACGGCCAGCGGCTGTTCGTGTCGCCGGGCCTGGATCTCGTGGTCGTCCACTTCGGTTCTCAGGTGATGTCGCCCGCCGTGCCGCCGGTGCCGCTGGTGCAGGCGTTCGTCCGGATCGGGGTCCATCTCAACTCGTGAGGTGCGCTCGACCGGTGCGGGGACTGGGTGACTCGGTTGGCGCCGTGCGGGCGGCGGCGGTGGTCACCGGTATCCTCCGGTGACCTGGCCGAGCCATGCCTCGGGCGCCCGCTCCGGGCCCGGTCCAGGACACGTCCCCGCTCGACGCACCCCGCGGCCGGGCCCCCGCCTGGTCAGGAATGGACGATGTCGCGCACGTTGTCGAGCGAGCCGCAGCCGGCTTTCAGTCGGCGCTCGCGCTCCTCCGTGAACGCCACGCCCAGTTCCTCACGCCGCTCCATCGCCACGTTCTCGCGCGCGCCGTTGAGGATGGTGCGTTCCTCCTCGTCGGCGTGGTGGGTGACGGCTTCCACCAGCGCCTCCAGCTTGGAGTCCCACTCCTCGGAGCCCACCTCCTCCACCTCCAGGAGGTCCAGCAGTGCCTTGTTGCCCTCGTCGTGCTCGTGCTCGCCGTGCTCGACCTCTTCGTCGTCGATGTGCTTGTAGCGCTTCAGGGCGGGATAGACCTTGGCCTCCTCGGCCAGCGCGTGGGCGATCAGCAGGTCCGCGAACTCCCGCAGCGCGGCGGCCCGGTCGGCCTCGACGCTGCGCATCAGGCGGAACAGATCCTCCATGCGCCGGTGGTCTCGAAGGATGAGCTCGACGACGTCACGTGTCTCGGCCATGGCAGGGCACCACTTTCGTGCGAACGGTTGGGTCACTACCGCTTACCCCGGCCGTCCGCGTTGATGGCCTCCGGGATTCCGCGGCCACCCCGAGGTCGGCGAGCCGCTCCGGTTGCCGTCCGCCGAGGGAGCGGGCCGGTCCCCCGGCTCCCGGCCGCCGTCCGAAATCCACGGGAATGGCGGCCGGGAGCCGGGGCACAAGGGCCGGTGCAGTTACCAAGTGGTTCGTGGTGATGAGGGAGACTCCCGATGCTGATGGCGCACCCCGCCGTACTGAAGAACCTGGTCGAGCAGTACGAGACGCTGCGGATCCTGCACGCCGAAGACGGCAGCGCCGAGGTGCGCCAGCGCATGGACGACGTCGCCTACACCCTGTGTGTGGCGACCGGAACCCGTGATGTCGACGCCGCGCTCATCGCCGCCCGCCACCGGCTGCCCGGCGCCCGCCCGCAGGACGACTCCCTGCTCAGCGCCTGACCGGTCCCCCGTTCGAGGGCTCAGCCCTCCACTGCCGCGGCCAGCCGTGCGGTGGCCTCCGGCCAGGGCGACGGCGTGGCGACCAGTGCGCGCAGGGACCTGGCCTGGCGTGGCGGCAGACCGATGGCCAGGGCTCCGGTGGCGTGGTCGGACGTGCCGTACAGCGCGGCCAGCCGTAGCGGGTCCTTGTCGAGGCGCAGCACCTGGACTCGCTCCGCGCCGGCCAGGACGCCGTACGCCTGGAGCTTCAGGCTGTACTGGTCGGACCAGAAGTAGGGCACCGGAGTGAACGGACGGCGTTCGCCGAAGCGCTCGGGGTCCAGTTCGGCCAGCAGATTGCGGGCGGCGGCCAGGCCCTGCTCGCTCGCGTTCATACGGTGCTCGATCCGCAGGTGCCGTCGCAGCACGGGGTGGTACCAGCGGGCGACGTCACCCGCGCCGTACAGCCCGGGGGCAGCGGCGCAGAACTCGTCGCAGCCGAGACCGTCGGACAGGTCCAGGCCCGCCGCGTCGGCACCGGGCCCGCGCAGCCAGTCGACGGCGGGAACGGAACCGATGGCGACGAGGACGTCGTCGGCCTCCACGACGGTGCCGTCGGCGAGGACGACGCCGCTCACCCGTCCGGACCGCTCGGTGATGCCGGTGACCGCCCGCCCTGTGTGCAGGCTGACACCGTGGGCGCGGTGTGCCTCGGCGAGCAGCCCTCCGACCTCGGCGCCCAGCACCCGCTGCATGGGGGTTTCCTTGGTGCCGACGAGGGCCACGTCGTGGCCGAGCGTGCGCGCCACGGCGGCGGCCTCGGCACCGAGCACACCGCTGCCGACGACGACGAGCCGCCGGCCGGGCAGGGCCAGGCGCCCGCGCAGGCGGAGCGCGTCGTCCAGGGTGCGCAGGAGGTGTACGCCCTGGACCCCTGCGGTGCCGGGCAGGGCGCGGGGTGTCACACCGGTGGCGGCGATGACTCCGGCACAGCGCAGATCGCTCTGCCCGTCGCCGTCCAGGGTGAGCGTGCGCTGCGCCGGGTCGTAGGCGCGGGCGCGGGTGCCCAGTCTCAGGTCGAGTTCCAGGCCGGTGATCTGCGCGGTGTCCCGCAGCGCGGTGCGCTCGGGCTCCCAGGCGCCGGACAGGACCTGCTTGGACAGCGGCGGCCGGTCGTAGGGCAGGTGGGGCTCGTCACCGACGAGGGTGATCTCGCCGTCCCAGCCAAGGCGTCGCAGCCCCTCCGCCGCGGCCAGTCCGGCCGCGGCGGCGCCGACGACGGCGATGCGGGGGCGGGCGGTGCTCATTCGCGCACCTGGATGGCCGCGGCCGGGCAGATGGTGGCGGCCTCGCGGACCGCGGCGTGCTGTGCGGCGTCCGGGGAGGCGTTCAGCAGGACGACGATGCCGTCCTCGTCACGCTGGTCGAAGACCTCGGGCGCGACCAGCACGCACTGGCCGGCGCCGCAGCACTTCGCTTCGTCGATGGTGATCTTCATCGGTGATTCCTTCTGTGTGGGGGTGTGATCCCTTGGGGGTTCGGTGGGGGTGGGGTCACCAGGTGACCGGCAGGGCGTGGCAGCCGTAGATGACCATGTCGGTGCGGAAGGGGATCTCCTCCACCGGCACGGCGGGACGCATCCCGGGGAAGCGGCGCAGCAGGGTGGTGATGACCACCTGCAGCTCGGCGCGGGCCAGGGCTTGGCCCAGGCACTGGTGGATGCCGTAGCCGAAGGCCACGTGGTGCTGGGCGTTGGGGCGGCGGATGTCGAGCCGGCCGGCGTCGGGGAAGGTGTCCTCGTCGCGGTTGGCGGACGGCACGGCGACGATGACGCCCTCGCCCTTGCGGATGAGCTGCCCGCCGACCTCGACGTCCGCCAGGGCCGCGCGGCGCGGACCGTTGCGGATGATGCTGTGGAAGCGCAGCAGTTCCTCGACGGCGCCGCGGATGAGGGAGGGATCCTCGCGCAGCCGGCCGGCGGTCTCCGGGTCGAGCATCAGGGTCAGGGCGCTCAGGCCGATCATGTTGGCCGTCGTCTCGTGTCCGGCGACCAGCAGCAGCACGGCGAACGCCACGAGGTCGTCGTGGGTCAGTTCTCCCTTGTCGTACTGCTCGGTGATCAGGCGGCTGAGGATGTCGTCACCCGGCTCGGCCTTCTTCGTCTCGACCAGGTCGTTGACGTAGGCGAGCAGCTCGGTGCGGGCCGCGGCGCGGTCCTCCTCGGGGATCTCGCGGGCGAGCAGGGCGCCGGTCAGCCGCTGGAAGGTGTCGTGGTCCTCGTAGGGGACGCCCAGCAGCAGGCTGATGGCGAGCGACGGCAACGGCAGCGCCAGGGCCTTGACCAGGTCGACGGGGTGCTCGGAGCGGTCGATGCGCTCCATGGCGTCGCACAGCTCGTCGGTGAGCTTCTGCAGGGTCGGGCGCAGTGCCTCCACCCGCTTGACCATGAAGTCGCGGGTCACCATGCGGCGCAGCCGGGTGTGCTCCGGCGGGTCCATGCGGATGAAGCCGCGGGTGGCGCCGGGACGCGGTCCGCCGCCGGTCATGCCGCTGACCGGATAGCCGGGGGTGGAGGTGTCGGAGCTGAAGCGCGCGTCGCCGAGGATCGCCCGGACGTCGGCGTAACGCGTGGCCAGCCAGGCCCAGCCGCCGTCATCCAGGGCGACCTTCGACAGGGGTTCCTCGATCCGCAGCCGGGCCAGCCCCTCCGGGGGGTCGAAGGGGCAACCGGAGGGCGGCTGAGTGGGAAGCGGGGGGAGTGCTGCGGTGGTCATGCCGCTCCTTGAGGGGGGAGAACACGTTGGATAACAGCTGTTAGCTTACACCTGTATCCCTAGGGTGTGCCGCAGTCCGGACGTCGGAAAAAGTGAAGAAAATCCGGCGGACCGGTGGGCGGCCTTGCCGGGGCAGGCCTCGCCGCGGATACACGGCCGGAGAAGGCGCTGGTCAGGGAAGTGCCACTCAGCCCCAAGGGTGTGCCCGGCGCAAGGCGCGCGGGGTGAGAGGCACGCCGGCCGGGGGGCTCGGCCGCGCGGGCAGGCGCCGGTCGGGGACGCGGCTGCTCGAACGGGCGCCGGTCAGGGGTGTGCGGGGTGGCGCGGGTCAGCGCTCCAGCAGGAGGCCGAGCAGTTCGTCGACGAACCGGTCGAGCCGGGCGGGGTCCTTGCGGCGCGGCATCACCTGCCACAGGGTGATCCGGCCGTGCAGCGCGCACCACAGCATGTACGGGGCGTCCGCGCGGGTGCCCCGGACCCTCCAGCCGGCCTCCTCACACGCGGTGAGCGCCCGGCTCAGGGCGCGCAGGAGCAGCCCCGCGGGATGGCCGTGCAGGCGCTCCTCGTCCACCGGGGTCTGCCAGGTCTCGCTCATCAGGCGGTACTTCGCCGGATTCGCGATCGCGAATCGGCAGTAGGCGGTGAGCTGGGAGCGCAGCCGGGCCAGCGGGTCGTCGGCGGGCGCGGAGCTGTCGGCCTCGGACATGATCCCGGCCAGCCGCTCGTAGTGCTCCGCCAGCACCGCCCACACCAGTTCCGTCTTGTCGGAGAAGTGGCGGTAGATGCTCGGGGTGGCGATGCCGACCTCCCGGGCGACGGCGCGCAGGGACAGGGCGTCCTCGCTACCCACCTGCTCCAGCAGCCCCCCGGCGGCCCGCAGGATCTCCTCGCGCAGCCGTTCTCCCTGCCCGCGCGGATTGCGTACGCGGATGGTCCGCTCGGCGGCGGCCCCGGCGGTTCCGCCACCGTTCTGCTTCTGCTCGGCCACCGCCGCACCTCCCTCGCTTCCGGACACCGGCACCGCAGCGGCCGGAGAGCACCGTGCGCGGATCGGCGCGCGGCACCGACCCGAACCTACATGACACGCCCTGCCGACCGGTGCGTCGTCTTCCGCCGCATCGCCACGGAACCCGGTGCGGCGGCCCGCCGTCGCCGCCATGGCTCGGCCCCTCCCCCGCGCTGCGGCAATCCTCGACAACGGACCCGCACACGCACACGTACGCGATGCGCCGAGGCACCGGTCCCCGGTTCCGGCGTGGCACGTGGCGTGCGCACCGGCCCGGCCGCCGCGGGTGAGGATGCGGTGGCCGGGCTTGTCCTCGGTGACGTCAACCGATTCACCGGGGAATCAGCAAAGGGAGCGTCCAGGGGAACGATGCCGGGAACACGCCGGTGGTGGCACTGCGCCGAGAGCGGCTGGTCGCTTCGTAGCATGAGCCGGTGATCATGTCCGGCGGTCAGCGTCCTCGACAGCGGCGCGAGCGGCAGCGGCCGGTACGTCGCCGCACGTTCACCCTCTTCCTGGCCGGGGCCGCTGCGGCGGCGGTCATCGCGGCCCTCGTCGCCCGCGGCGGCTCCGAGCACCCGGCCTCCGTCCCCTCTCCCCGGTCCCCCACACGGACGGCCACGTCGCTCGGCGCGCCGGCGCCGCCGCCGCGGCCTGCGGGCAACGTGCGGATCGCCGCCGTGGGGGACATCGTGATGGGCTCGCTGCCGGACGAGCTGCCGCCGGATGACGGCGCCTCGCTCTTCGACCCCGTGGACGATCTGCTCACCGGGGACGTGGTGCTCGGGAACCTGGAGGGCACGCTCACCACCAGCGGCTCCAGCAAGTGCGACTACATCGAGGGCCCGAACTGCTTCGCGTTCCGTGTCCCGCCGTCCTACGGCCGCCTGCTCAAGAAGGCCGGGTTCACGGCCATGAACACGGCGAACAATCACATCGACGACTTCGGCGCCGAGGGGCGGCGCGAGACGTTCGCCGCGCTGCGCTCGGCGAACCTGCTGTACACCGGCCGCCTGGGCCAGCTCACCGTGCAGCAGGTGCACGGCATCAGGGTCGCGCTCGTCGGGTTCGCTCCCGACCGGGGGGCGAACGACATCACGGACATCCCCGCCGCACAGCAACTCACCGCGCGCGCCGCGAAGTCGGCGGACATCGTGATCGTCACCATGCACGCCGGCGCGGAGGGCTCGGACCGCACCCACGTGGAGCCCGGCACCGAGTACTTCCTCGGCGAGGACCGGGGCGACGGCTATCGCTTCAGCCACGCGGTGATCGACGCCGGGGCCGACCTCGTCGTGGGGAGCGGCCCGCACGTGATGCGGGGCATGGAGTTCTACAAGGGCAGGCTGATCGCCTACAGCCTCGGCAACTTCACCGGCTACGGGGTCCTCGGCCTCGGCGGCACACTCTCCACCAGCGGCGTGCTTCAAGTGACCCTCCGTGCGGACGGCGGCTACGTCTCCGGGCAGCTGCGCCCGACCCGGATCGTGGCACCCGGCACACCTGAGCCGGGGGGCGAGGCGATCGACCTCGTCTCCGGCATGTCGGAAGAGGACTTCGGCCCGAACGCCGCGCGGATCTCGGCGGAGGGGACGATCCAGCACCCGTGATGGCGCCCGGGCCTCACCGCCGCCGACTGAATCCGGCAACCGGGGATATCCGCAGAGGCAGGCCATCCCCGGGAGGAAACATGACTTTGGTGAAGGCGGGCTTCGTGGTCCTCGACTGCGCCGAGCCCGAGAAACTCTCCGTGTTCTACAAGGAGTTGCTGGACGGCGAGCAGACGGGTGCCTCCGCCAACCTCGTGGAGATCCGTGGTGCCGACGGCGTACGGCTGGCCTTCCGCCGTGATGTGAACGCCACTTCGCCCAGCTGGCCGCGCCCGGAGAACTCCCTCCAGGCCCATCTGGTCTTCCTGGTCGAGGACATGGACGAGGCCGAGCGGCGGGTGGTGGGACTCGGGGGCCGGCCGATCGACACGAAGGATCCGGCGGGGCCGTACGAGGAACGCGGATACGCCGACCCGGCCGGTCACTCCTTCACCCTGCGCCTGATGCCCGTCACGGCGCCCAAGCAGGGCTGAACCGCCGGCGCCCCGGCCACGCCCGCGCGGCTCACGCCCCGTCCGGGCGCCATCCCCGCAGCGGGGACAGTGAGTCGGCACCGAGCGCACCGGCGATGCACGGCAAGTGCGCGACATCGCCGGTGCCGGACGCCTGCGCAGCCGCCTCGGCCAGGGCGACCTGCCTGACGGACTCACGCTGGAGTAAGGCGACGCCGCCCGGGCATCCGCTTGTCGGGCTCGCCCGGCGGCCCGTGACGTTCCGTTCTATGACCTGGTAGGGAATCCGGCGTGGTTGTCGACGATGTGGCAGCACCCTCTGCTCACTGTGCCGTACCCGACGCGGCGGCGCGCAAGCAGCGGCTGCGCCGACGGCTGGAGCGGCTGATCGGCGTGGCCGCCACCGAAGGCAACGCCCTGACGCCCCTGCGCAACGGAGACGAGATCTTCCCCGCGATGCTCGGGGCGATCCGCGCGGCCCGGCACACCATCGACATGATGACGTTCGTGTACTGGCGGGGTCAGATAGCGCACGACTTCGCCGCCGCGCTGGCCGACCGGGCCCGCGCGGGGGTGCGCGTGCGCCTGCTGCTCGACGGCTTCGGCGCCAAGGAGATCGAGCGACGGCTGCTCGACCTCATGAGCACCGCGGGCGTGCAGGTGGCCTGGTTCCGCAAACCCCTGTGGCTGTCGCCCTTCAAGCAGAACCACCGCTGCCACCGCAAGGCCCTCGTGGTCGACGAGCAGATCGCCTTCACCGGCGGGGTCGGCATCGCGGAGGAATGGTGCGGCGACGCCCGCAATCCCGCCGAATGGCGCGACACCCACGTACAGGTGAGCGGTCCGGCCGTGGACGGCATCGCGGCGGCGTTCGCCCAGAACTGGGCGGAGTGCCACGACGAACTCTTCGACGAGCGCGACCGCTTCACGGAACACCCGCAGGCCGGCTCGTCGGTGGTGCAGGTCGTCCGCGGCTCCGCGAGCATCGGCTGGCAGGACATGCAGACCCTCATCCGCGTCATGCTCACCTCCGCCGAGGAACGCTTTCGGCTCGCCACCGCCTACTTCGCTCCCGACACCTATTTCGTCGACCTGCTGTGCCGCACCGCTCAGCGCGGGGTGCGGGTCGAGATCCTGCTGCCCGGTCCCCATACCGACCAGCGCGCCTGCCAGCTCGCGGGCCAACACCACTACGCACGTCTGTTGCGGGCCGGTGTGCGCATCCGTCAGTACCAGCCGACCATGATGCACGCCAAGATCATCACCGTGGACTCGGTCGCCTCGCTCGTCGGGTCCACCAACTTCAACCGCCGGTCCATGGACCACGACGAAGAGGTCATGCTCGCCGTCCTGGACGAGACGTTCACCGCCGCGCTCGACCGGGACTACGAGGCGGACGTGGAGCAGAGCGTGGAGATCGACGCCACGCGCTGGAGACAGCGGGCAGTGCTGCAACGCGCGAAGGAAGCCGCGGTCACCCCGCTGCGCCGCTTCCTTTGACGACTGCCCGGTACGCCTGAGGAGTCGGCGAGCTGGTACCACGGGGCCGCCAAGGTCGTCGCCATCGGCCTGGTGATCGCAGCAGCGGCCGGGCGAGCCCGTGCCCGGTCGGAGGCACCGTGACGCCTCCGGCCGGGCACGATCCGCTGTCAGCCGTTCAGGGCTTGGCGCAGGAATGTGCCGGTCTGGGCGACGGCGTCCTTGGCGGACGGTGTGTCGCGCAGCGCGTCGAGCATCATGAAGTCGTGCACGGTGTGCGGGTAGTTGAGGTGCCGGACGTTGACGCCCGCGGCGCGCAGCTTGCCGATGTAGGTCTTGGCGCCGTCGAGGAGGGCGTCGGAGTCGGTGACGACGAGCGCGGGAGGCAGGCCGCGCAGTTGTCCGGTGGTGGCCTTGTTGGGCGAGGCCAGCGGGTTGTCCCGGTCGGCGGTGCGGGGGGCGTACTTGTCCCAGAACCACTTCATGTTGGCGCGGGTGAGCCAGCAGTTCTCCGAGAACCGCCGGTAGGAGGCGGTGTCGAAGTTCGCGTCGGTGACGGGATAGAGCAGGACCTGCCGGCGGAACTTCACTCCGCCGCGCTGCTTGGCCATCATGGTGACGGCGGCGGTCATGTCACCGCCGACGGAGTCGCCGGCGATGGCGAGACGTTTCCCGTCGATCCCGATCTCGTTGCCGTGTTCGGCCACCCACTTGGAGGCGGCGTAGGCCTGCTCGATGGCGACCGGGAAGCGCGCTTCCGGGGAAGGCGTGTAGTTGACGAAGACGATGGCCGCGCGGGCTCCGCCGGCGAGCTGGCGCACCAGCCGGTCGTGGGTCTTCTCGTTGCCGAGCACCCAGCCGCCGCCGTGGATGTAGACGAGACCGGGGAGCGTGCCCTTGACCCCGGCGGGACGGACGATCCGCAGGGACACCCGTCCGGTGGGGCCGCCGTCTATGGTCTTCTCGGTGATGTCGGCGGCGAGCTTGGGCACGGGGCCGGCCTGGAGCTTGTCGAGGACCTTGCGGGCCTGCGCGGGGGTCTGCTCGAACAGCGGCTTGCCGTCCTGGTGGGCGAGCTGGTCGAGGAAGGACTGCGTGGTGCGGTCGAGCGAGATGGGCGGCACCCCGCAGGGGACGTCGCCCTTGGAGGTGTCGCCGCCGGCCGTGCCGCCGCCGGTGACGACCGACGCGGGGACGGTGGTGGCGGCGCCGGGTGCGGCGCAGTAGCCGACCAGGACGGCGCCTGCCGCCACGGCCGCCGCCACGGACGACAGGCTCCTGCGACGGGCTTGTCCCTCGGTTGCACGCATCGACTTCTCCTTCTGGGTGAACTTTCCCCCTTCCGCATACCGTTGCGGGCAATTCCACTGATCGCTCCGGGGACGGGCCGTTCGGGTGATCGGTACCTGCCGACGGAGTGACAATCGGCACCAACCGGTGTGCCGTCCGGATCGCCACGCGGGTGCTCGGGCCGGACAGTGACAGGGCCCGCATAGTGGCAGGGCCCTGATAGTGACAGGGAGGCCGAAGCGCGGCGAGGCGGGCGCGCGGGCTCGTCGTTCGTGCGCCCCTCCCCTGGGTGCGCCCGCCGGCCGCGGTCTCCGAGCGGCAGGGCCGGACGGTCCTCCCGGTGCCGGTGAAGTCACCACCGCGAACGCCACCTTGAGCGCCGAGTCCGGCAACTCCCGGGAATGCGAGGGCGGTCGACCCCAACGCCACGAACGACGGCCGACCAGTCAACCGGCCCCGTGGCAGCCAGCCGACGGCTTCACATCAGCACCGCGATGCTGCCCCGGCCTCCCCCCTTGCGGCGGGTCTCCACCGCTTCCGCCATGCGCGCGAAGGACAGGGCGGTGGTGCGGAGGGTGAGCCGGCCCTCGGTCAGGTCCCTCAGCAGCCGGTCGAACACCTCGGCGGGGACATGGCGGCGAACCATGTTCATCGGCAGCAGGGCGATGTCCCGGGACATCAGCGTGGGCAGGTCGACACGGAGCGTGGTACCGGCCACGTACCCGATCAGGACCGCCCGCCCGCCGGGCCGCATGGCTCCCAGGAAGCTCGGGACGGTGTCCCCGCCGACGGTGTCGAGCAGGACGTCGGCCTCCCCTTCGACCGTGACCTCCGCCGCGGCCGGGCGGACCAGTACCTCGTGCGTCGCGTCGGGCACGGCACCGGCCGCGTCCCCGTCCCGGACCACGGCCACGACGTACGCCCCGGCCCGCGCGGCCAACTGCACGCAGAGCGAACCGACGGCGCCGGCCGCGCCGGTGACCAGTACCCGCTCCCCCTCCCTGATCCGGCCCACCGCCTCCACGGCGGCCCACGCGGTGGTCATCGGCGAATAGCACGTGGCGGCGAGCGCGGCGTCGGTCTCCCGGGGGACCTCGCGGATCGCGTCGACCGGGACACCGACACGCTCGGCCCAGGTGCCGTCCCGGTCCAGGCCGATGCCACCGCCTCGCACCAGCACCCGCCGACCGAGCAGCGCGGCGTCGCCCTCGACGACGGTCCCGACGCCCGCGGTGCCGGGGGTGAACGGCAGCGCGGGCCGGTGCGTGAAGGTGCCGGTCATGACGGTGAGGTCCAGATGGGTGACGGCGGCGGCCTCGACTTCCACGATCACCTCGCCCTCCCGGGGCGGCCCCGGAAACGCGGTCTCCTCCAGGTCGGGGGCGGTGTCCCAGGCGTGCAGACGAGCGGCGATCATGGCGTGCTCCAGGGGTCGATTCCGTCAAGGGCGGTGCTCCGTGAGGAGAACACCGCGACGGACGCGCGGTCCAATCCTTCCGCAGCCCGAAAATGCCCGCGCCCGCAAGCACCAACGCGAGCGGCTCGTCGCCGGCGACGGCCCGCGGCCCTCAGTCGATGCGGACGCTCGTGTCCGGGGCCAGGCGGTGGTAGCGGGCCGGGACCCCGGGGCCCCGCTCGCCGAGGAAGCCCTCGACCATGGTGGTGCCGATGTCGTTGAGGGCGCCGTCGTGTACGGCATAGGCGTCACGGGGAGCGACCTCGCGCACGTAGTCGATCAGATCGCCGACGGTGGACCAGGGGGCGTGCACCGGCAGCAGCAGCGTGCCGACCGGAGCCCCGGGGACGGTGAGTGCGTCGCCGGGGTGGAAGAGGGCCTCGTCCACCAGGAAGCCCACGTTCGGGATGCGCGGGACATCCGGGTGGATGACCGCGTGCCAGGCCCCGTGAACCGTGATGTCGAAGCCCGCCGCACTGAATGCGTCCCCCTCGCCGACGGCGGTGACCCGCGCGCCCAGGCCGTCCAGTCGCTTCGCGACGGACGAGTTGGTCCAGATGCGCAGACCCGGACGCGCCGCGGCGGCCCGGCGCAGCACCTCCTCCGAGAAGTGGTCGAAGTGCTCGTGCGTCACGAGCACGGCGTCGGCGCCCTCCAGCGCCCTTGGATCGGTCAGGCCGCCCGGGTCGACGACCAGGCGGCGCCCGTCCTTCTCGAGCCGCACACACGCATGACCGAACTTGGTGAGCTCCATGACTGGCATGCCCTCCTCCTCATCATTGAACCTAGTTGTACAACTTAACTGTACAACTAGGTTTGGCATAGACGGCTAAGATGGCCCCATGGACGAAGACGCGCTGGCCGAGGAGCTTCGGCGGTCGATCGGCGAGCTGGTCAGGGCGGTGCGGACCGTGGACACCATGCCGCCCGGCGAGGCCGCCATTCTCGGATTCCTGGACCGCGGGGGCCCTTTGACCACGGCCGAACTCGCCCGCCTGCGCGGCGTCACGCACCAGTCGGCGGCCAAGTCGGTCAAGGACCTCTCGGCCGACGGCCTGATCCACGGCGAGCAGCACCCCGAGGACGGCCGGAAGCTTCTGCTGCACCTCACCGACGCCGGCCGCTCCCGCCTCCAGCGCGAACGCGCCACCCGCGTCGGCGCCCTGGGCGCCGCCATTCGCGAGACCTTCGACCCCGACGAAATGCAGCGACTCGGCGAGGCCGTCGCCCTGCTGTCCCGCCTGACGGCCCGCCTCACCGGCAACTGACCGCTCGCCGAGCGAGCACCCGCCGAACGCCTTCCGCTTGTCGAACCACGGACTTAAGCACCCAAGCCGTTCTCAGTCCGTTGCGCAGCCTTGACGGTGTTGGTCTGGGCCAATACCGTCTGCTTCGCACAGAACTCCACATGGCTCAACACCGCAAACTGTCACCAGAGTTGGTGATGCATCCGCCGGTTGGAGACGACAGCCCGGCCGTCCGCTGTGGGTCTGCCTGCCGACGGCAGCCCAGGCACCGACCGTCGCCCCGTTCGTCGCCATCCGGACCCGCAAGGGCGCGTGCGCCGCTCCCCGCTGACGGAGATCACCAGGGTGGCACGGCGAACAGACGCGATCATGTGATTCTTCGGAGGCCAGACCTATGCAATCACCCCCTGGAAGGGCACCGCGCCGCAGGTGGAAGAGAGCGCTCTCTCTGCTTCCCGTCGTCGTGATGACGGTGGCGGCCACCGTCACCACGACGCTCAACGCCCAGGCCGCGGTGCCCCCGGCGCCGTCGGGCTTCACGCTCACCTGGAGCGACGACTTCAACGGTGCGTCCGGCACCGGCATCGATCAGAACCTGTGGAAGTACGACACCGGGCCGGGCAGCAACTTCGGCACCGGTGAGATCGAGACGATGACCAACAGCACCTCGAACGTCTACTACGACGGTCAGGGTCATCTGGTGCTCCAGGCCCTGCACTCGGGTTCCGACCCGCGCAGCGGATGGACCTCCGGGCGCGTGGAGACCCAGTCGGCGAGCTTCGGCGCCCCGGCGGGCGGTGTCGTACGCATGGAGTCCGTCCTCCAGCAGCCCAACGTCACCACCGCCAACGGGGCGGGCTACTGGCCGGCGTTCTGGATGCTCGGTGCGCCGCTGCGCGACGGTGTGACCTGGCCGAAGTCCGGCGAGATCGACGTCATGGAGGACATCAACGGCCGCAGTTCCGTCTTCAGCACCCTGCACTGCGGTGTGAACCCGGGTGGGCCGTGCAACGAGTCGACCGGCATCGGCTCGGGTGAACGCGCCTGTTCGGGCTGCCAGACCGGCTTCCACGACTACGCGGTGGAGATCGACCGCTCGATGTCGCCGGAGCAGATCAGGTTCTATCTCGACGGGAACAACTTCTACACGATCAACGCCAACCAGGTGGACGCCACGACCTGGTCCAACGCGGTCGACCACCCCTTCTTCATCATCTACGACCTGGCGATCGGCGGCGGCTTCCCGGACGCCTTCGGCGGGGGCCCGAACGCGTCCACGGTGTCCGGCGGCAAGCTGGTCATCGACTCGGTGGCCGTCTACAACAAGGCGCCCGGCTCCGGGGGCGGTGGCGGTGGCGGCGGCGGTTCGGTGAGCGGTCAGACGATCACCGGCCCCGGCGGCAAGTGCGTGGACGTGGCGGGCGACGACACCGGCGGTGACGGCACCGCGGTCCAGCTCTGGGACTGCCAGTCGGCGGCCAAGGACCAGCACTGGACCTGGAGCGGCCAGACCCTGCAGACCCTCGGCAAGTGCCTGGACATCGCAGGCGGCAACAGCGCCGCCGGTACGAAGCTCCAGCTGGCCAACTGCAACGGCGGCGGCTACCAGAACTGGGTGCGGCAACCGGACGGCACGCTGCGGAACCCGACCAGCGGCCGGTGCATCGACTCGCCGTCGGGTGCCACCGCCAACGGCACCCGCCTGCAGATCTGGGACTGCAACGGCTCCGCAGCCCAGCAGTTCGCCATCGGCACCCCGATCTACGGACCGGGCGGCAAGTGCGTGGACGTGGCGGGCGACGACACCGGCGGCGACGGCACCGCGGTCCAGCTCTGGGACTGCCAGCAGGCCACGTCGCTCGACCAGAAGTGGACCTGGAACGGCCAGACCCTGCGTACGCTGGGCAAGTGCCTGGACATCGCGGGCGGTGTGAACGCGGCCGGCACGCAGCTCCAGCTGGCCAACTGCAACGGCGGCGGCTACCAGAACTGGGTCGCCAACGCGGACGGCTCCATATCCAACCCGACCACCGGCCGGTGCATCGACTCGCCGTCGGGTGCCACCGCCAACGGCACCCGCCTGCAGATCTGGGACTGCAACGGCTCCGCGGCCCAGAAGTTCTCACTGGCATGAGCAAGGTGAGCCCCGTCTGAGACGAGGCGGGCCACGTCGAAGGGCCGCACCCCGACCGGTGCGGCCCTTCGGTGCGTTCGCCGCCGCGCAGGTGATCCGCCGGGGCCTTCGTGCGGGGAGCCGCCGGGTTGCGTGGCCCGCTCGCCGTCGACCGGAAGCGGGACCGAGCCGACCGTTTCGCGAAGCCTTCCAACCGCCCTCTAGTCTCAGGTTGTTGATGCCCTCGGCTTCGGGAGGACGACCCATGGCAGCCGTGCACGTGACCGTGTGGGACGACCGCCATCGGCCCGGCAAAGGCCGGCCCGGGAAAACTTCGGCGGACGCTGCTGCCCCCGCCCTCTTCGTCCACAACATCTTCACCTGGGGCAGCGACCCCGTGTACGGGTTCGCCGGGCAGCGGCCCCTCGCGGACGGCCGACGGCTGCTCCTGGTGGATCGCCGGGGCTACGGCGACAGCCCGGACACCCCGCGCAGCGACTTCGAGGTCGACGCCGAGGACATCGTGGCGGTTCTCGGCGACGAGGTCCGCGCCGTCGGGGTCGGCGGCGTCCACCTCGTGGGGCACGGGAACGGCGCCGTCGCCGCGCTCGTCGCCGCCGCGCGCCGGCCCGACCTCGTCCGCTCCCTTGCCCTCGTCCAGCCTTCCGCCTTCACCGCCGCGCCGCACCATCCAGTCGTCGCCGACCTCCTCGACCGGGTGCGCGACGGCGCCCCGGGCGTACCGGACGGCGTCACCGCGGAGCAGTATCTGCGTGCGTCCACCGAGGGGTTGGGGATGGCCATGCCCGAGCCCACGCCGCGCCGACTCCGTGCCGTTGCCACGTCCATGCGGGAGCGGCCCATCTGGGAGGCGGAGATCCCGCTGGCGGCGATCCGGGGCGCCGCCCTGCCGATCCTGGTGATCTGCGGAACCTGGGAGCGCGCGCCGGCCCGCTACCGCGAGCACGTGGGGCTCCCCCTCATGGCCGTGGCCGAGTCCCTCGCGGACTCCCTCGGGGGCCGCCTCCTGCGGGTGCCCGGGTACTACCCGCACACCCAGGAGTCCGCCGCCGTCAACGCCGCCCTGCGGGAGTTCTGGGGCTGACACGGCCCCGGACCGCCTGCCCGTCCCGCGCTTCGGCCTCCGCGTGCTCCACGCCGAAGCCCAAGGCCTGCGGACAGGATCACGGCGCGGTCGGCGCCGGTCCCGAGCTGGCCCGGACGGTCAGCTCGGGGGCGATGAGCACCGCGCCGTCCGTCTCGCGCCCGTCGAGTTTGCCCACCAGGAGCTCGACCGCGTGCCGGCCCAACTCCTGGGCCGGGACGGCGACCGAGGTGAGCCGTACCGAGGCCTGGACGGCGACCTGCTCGGGGCAGACGGCCACCACCGACACGTCCTCGGGCACGGCCCGCCCCTGGCGGCGCAACACGGCGAGCAGCGGCTCCACCGCGGACTCGTTCTGCACGACGAAGCCCGTGGTGCGCGGGCGCTCGTCGAAGATCCGGGACAGGGTCACCGCCATGGCGTCGTAACCGCCCTCCCAGGGGCGGTGCAGCACCTTCAGGCCGAGTTCGCGGGCCCGGGAGCGGAGGCCGTCGAGGGTGCGTTCGGCGAAGCCGGTGTGCCGCTCGTAGACGGCGGGGGCCTCGCCGATGACGGCGACGTCCCGGTGGCCGAGCTCCGCCAGGTGCTCCACGCAGAGCGCGCCCGTCGCACTCCAGTCGAGATCGACGCAGGTCACACCGGCGGTGTCGGCGGGCAGACCGATCAGCACGGAGGGCTGCTCGGTCGCCCGCAGCAAGGGCAGTCGCTCGTCGTCGAGTTCGACGTCCATGAGGATCATCGCGTCGGCGAGACCGCTGCCGGTGACCCGGCGCACCGCGTCGGGGCCCTCCTCGCCGGTGAGCAGGAGGATGTCGTAGCCATGGGTCCGCGCGGTGGTCGCCACGGCGGTGGCGATCTCCATCATCACCGGGACGTACATGTCCGTACGCAGGGGGATCATGAGGGCGATGATGTTCGACCGGTTGCTGGCCAACGCGCGGGCGCCTGCGTTCGGGTGATACCCCAGTGCCCGGATGCTCCGCTCGACCCTCTCCCGGGTCCCCGCGGAGATGGACCGCTTGCCGCTGAGGACATAGCTCACCGTGCTCGCCGAAACTCCGGCGTGCTGGGCGACCTCTGCGAGAGTGACCAACCGGCTTCTCCAGGCTCTAGGAAACGCTTCGACAAGACTCGTGATCTGGCGGTGGTAGAGAGATGGAATTTTACCCTAGTACCAGCTAGAGGCCCGTGTCCATGACTGTCGAAGCGCTTCGATCTCTCAGGTGAGCGACACCGTGACCTGGCCGCTTCCGGTGGCACTCGGGCCGCCGACGATCTGGACGGTGAAGGGCTTGTCGGTGCTCTCCGCGGTGACGCGCAGGGTGTCCCCCCGCCGCCGGAGGCGGAAGGTGGCGCTGGTGGCGCCGGCCTGGTCCGGGACGGTCACGGTCCGCTCGTACCCCTGCTCGGTGGCCGGGTGCGCCAGCAGCGTGATGCCGTCCAGCCAGTCGCCGTCGGGACGCCGGCCCTCGGCGGCCAGCGGCAGGACGGCACCCTCACGAACGTACAGCGGGAGGCTGTCGTAGCCGTGGCGCTCGGTGCGCCAGACCGGGCCGGTGACCGTCTCACCGGTGAGCAGGTGCGTCCAGACGCCGTCGGGCAGATAGACCTCGACCTCGCCGTCCTCGGTGAAGACCGGGGCGACCAGCAGATCGGCGCCGAGCATGTACTGACGGTCCAGCGGGCGGCAGGCCGGGTCGCCGGGGAACTCCAGCACCATCGGGCGCATCGAAGGCACGCCCGTGCGGTGGGCCTCGACGGCGGCACCGTACAAGTACGGCATCAGACGGTGCTTGAGCAGGGTGAAGCGGCGGGCGACGTCGACGGCCTCGTCGCCGAACTCCCACGGCACGCGGTAGGAGGAGGAGCCGTGCAGACGACTGTGCGAGGAGAGCAGGCCGAAGGCCAGCCAGCGCTTGAACACCGAGGCGTCCGGGGTGCCTTCGAAGCCGCCGATGTCGTGGCTCCAGAAGCCGAAGCCGCTGAGCGACAGCGACAGTCCGCCGCGCAGCGACTCGGCCATGGCCTCGAAGGAGGACCAGCAGTCGCCGCCCCAGTGCACGGGGTACTGCTGGCCGCCCACGGTCGCGGAGCGGGCGAACAGCACTGCCTCGCCCCGCCCGCGCTCCTTCTCCAGGAGGTCGAAGACGGTCCTGTTGTACAACTCGGTGTAGTAGTTGTGCATCCGCTCGGGGTCCGAGCCGTCGTGCCAGACGACATCGGTGGGGATGCGCTCGCCGAAGTCGGTCTTGAAGCAGTCGACGCCCTGGTCCAGCAGCGGCTTGAGCTTCGACTGGAACCAGGCGCAGGCCTCGGGACTGGTGAAGTCCACCAGGCCCATGCCCGCCTGCCACAGGTCCCACTGCCACACGTCGCCGTTGGGGCGGCGCACCAGGTGGCCCAGTTCGGCGGCCTCGTCGAACAGCGGGGACTTCTGCGCGATGTACGGGTTGATCCAGACGCTGATCCGCAGACCCTTGGCCTTCAGCCGGGCCAGCATGCCCTCGGGGTCGGGGAAGACGTCCGGGTCCCACCGGAAGTCGCACCACTGGTACTCGCGCATCCAGAAGCAGTCGAAATGGAACACGGACAGGGGGATGCCGCGCTCGGCCATGCCGTCGACGAACGACATCACCGTCGCCTCGTCGTAGGAGGTGGTGAAGGAGGTGGTCAGCCACAGGCCGAAGGACCAGGCCGGCGGCAGAGCCGGGCGCCCGGTGAGCCCGGTGTAACGGCCGAGGACGTCCTTGGGGGTGGGACCGGCGACGACGTAGTACTCCAGGGTCTGGTCCTCGACGCTGAACTGGACCTGGCCGACGGATTCCGAGCCGACCTCGAAGGAGACCTTGCCGGGGTGGTTGACGAAGACGCCGTAGCCACGTGAGGAGAGGTAGAACGGGATGTTCTTGTACGCCTGTTCGCTGCTGGTGCCGCCGTCGGCCTGCCACATGTCGACGACCTGTCCGTTCTTGACGAACGGGGTGAAGCGCTCGCCGAGGCCGTAGACCTGCTCGCCGACGCCGAGCGCGAGCTTGGCCACCATGTGGTGCTCACCCCGGTCGGTGGTGGCGAAGGCGGCGCTCTTGGCACCCGCCCGGGTCAGTTCGCGGCCGTCGGCGTCACAGAAGCTCAGCGCGAAGGGGGCGGAGCGGTCCAGACGCAGGCTGAGCGGGCCGCTGATCAGCTCGGTGACATCGCCTTCGGCGCGCACCTCCCCCACCCCGCCCTCGTCGCCGCCGACGGTGAATTCGGGGCCGGTGCGACGCCTGCCGGAGTGATGGGTGAGGCGGACGCCGATGACGCCCTCGGCGGGCGAGAAGCAGTCGACGGAGATGAGCGGCGCGTTGAGCGTGTCACCCCTCCGCGTCACGCGTTGCACTGCGGCATGGGCAGTGATGCGCTTCGACTCCACGCGGACGTCACGCACGTCGATGGCGTAGTCGATCTGTACGCCATCGCGAACACGCCAGAAGCCGTCGGTGAACTTCATGATCTCCCTCAGGGGTGCGGAGGCTGTCGAGCCGGGACACAGGCATCGCCACGAAGGCTCTGAAGAGGCTTGATCGTGCAGGCGACACCTTGCTGCACGGCGGACCTCGAAGCAAGAGGCGACCGCACGGGGCTAGCGCGCGGGCGACCTCGTGGCGTATTAGTCATCCCACCAAACAAACCGTCCGGCAAGGTCTCCGGACTGCGCGAAAGCAAGAGCCGCACATGTCGATTTTGTCGAAGCGCTTCAACACCCTGTCGGAGGACAGGCGTTCCTACGGCCTGTCGAGCGTCGGCGGGCAGGCCGTGGACGGCGTGCGGGCGCCGTCCGGGGACGCTTCCGCCTTCGAGGCACTCCCCCGTCGGCGCCGTCACGCGCGGGACGACCTCTGAGCACCTCGGCCGGTTCGCCGCGGACCGTCTCTTCGGCGGCGGCCGACCGCCCCGACCGTTCCGTGTTCCGCGCCACCCGCGCCGGGCACGGAGCCGAGCCACCCCCACGGACGCGTGTCCGCCGGAACCGCGTCCAGGGCCCCTGGCCCGCTCCCACTCCGCCGCCCCGACGGGCACGGCGTGCACCGGATCCGGCACCCCTCCCACCCAAGGGCAGCATCGTGACAGCACACCCACCGAACGGACCAAGGCCCCGTCACCGGCGGGTCCGCCGGCCCGGCCTCGTCGCGCTCACCGTCGTCTCGGCGATCGTGGCCGGCGCCGCGCTGGCCGGCTGTGGCCAGTCCCGCGACCCCGGCGTGTACACCGTCCTGAACTCCTCGACGGACGACTCGTACCACCGCTGGGACGCGGCGACTCTCGAACGCTGCGGCAAGCGGCTCGGCGTCACCGTCCGGCAGCAGTCCGTCCCGGCCGACCAGGTCATGACCAAGTCGCTGCGGATGGCGTCCTCCAAGTCGCTGCCGGACATCATCCAGTTCGACGGCTCCGAGATGCCGGCCTTCGCGGAGACCGGCGGCCTCATGGACCTGAGGAAACTGGGCGTCGACACCACCGACGTGCCGCGGGGCATCGTCGGCTACGGCTCCTACAAGGGCACGTACTACGGCGCGGCGCGCACCGTGAACACGCTCGCGCTCTTCTACAACAAGGACGTTCTCGAAGAGGCCGGCGCCAAGGTGCCGACCACATGGGCAGAGATGCGCGAGACGGCCAGGAAGCTCACCCGGGGCCACCGGTACGGCATCGCCCTGAGCGCGGGCGGGGCGGAGGACGGTGTCTACCAGTTCACGCCGTTCATGTGGTCCAACGGCGGTGACGAGACCCACCTCGACAGCCCGCGGGTCGTCCAGGCGCTCGACTACTGGAAGTCGCTGCTCTCCGACGGCTCGTTGTCGAAGTCGACGATCAACTGGACCCAGGCCGACGTCAACGACCAGTTCATGGCCGGAAACGCCGCCATGATGATCAACGGCCCGTGGCAGGTCGAGACCCTCAACACCAAGAAGAGCCTGCACTGGGGCATCGCGCGGATTCCCGTCCCCAGGGCCGGGGACGCCTCCGTGGGCCCGCTGGGCGGCGGTGAACTGACCATCCCGGACATCGGCGACAGGGCGCGCGAGAGGACATCCGCGAAGATCGTCAACTGTTTGACGAGCGAGCAGGAGGAAGTGACCTACGCGCTCAACAGTTGGATGATCCCGGCCAACCGGAAGGCCGCCGCCGTCTGGCGCAAGAAGGTTCCCTCGCTCAGCTCACTGGCCGACCAGGTCGCGGTGGCACGCTCGCGCACCGCCAAGGCCGGCTCCGGTTGGACCTCGATCTCCCTCGCGCTGCAGAGCGCGTTCCAGTCGGCGCTCACCGGCCAGTCCTCCGCAGCGGCACTGAAGCACGCGCAGGCGCGCGTCGAGAGCGGGAAGTGAGGCAACCCCCGTGTCCACCACCACTGTTGCGGGATCCGCGGCCATCGGCGGCACCGCCGAAGCCGCCCCCGACCCGGCCCGCGCCCGCCGGCGGCGCGCCCTCGCGCAGTGGGGCTTCGTCGCCCCCGCCGTGCTGTTCATGCTGCTGTTCTTCGGCTACCCGCTCGTCCGCAACATCGTGATGAGCTTCCAGCACTACACGCCGTCGACCTTCTTCACCGGCAAGGCCCCCTTCAACGGCCTGGACAACTGGCGCAAGGTCTTCGGCGACGACCTGTTCGGCAAGGCCCTGTGGCAGACGATCGTCTTCACGGTCGGCTCGCTCGTCGGGCAGTTCTGCATCGGACTGGGCCTCGCGGTGTTCTTCAACCGCAGGTTCCCGTTGGGCGGTGTGCTGCGCGCGCTGATGCTGCTGCCCTGGCTGGTGCCCATGGTCGTCTCCGGCATCGTCTGGCGGCGCATCCTGGACCAGGACACCGGTGTGCTGAACTCCTTCCTCGGGCTGTTCGGCATCGGTCACACGCCATGGCTGACCAGTACGCACATGGCGCTGCTCGCCGTGATCCTGGTGAACGTCTGGATCGGCATCCCGTTCAACACGGTGATCCTCTACGGCGGGCTCCAGGAACTTCCGCGTGAGGTCTACGAGGCCGCCTCCCTCGACGGCGCCTCGGCGTGGCGCACCTTCCGCTCGGTCACGCTGCCGCTGCTGAAGCCCGTCATCACCGTCGTGCTCGTGCTGGGCTTCATGTCCACGGTCAAGATCCTCGACCTGGTGCTGGCGCTCACCGACGGCGGTCCCGCCGACTCCACGCAGACCCTGGGCACACTGACCTACCAGGACTCCTTCGTCCAACTGGACTTCGGGGCCGGCGCGGTGGTCGGCAACGTCCTGGTGCTGATCTCCGCCGTGTTCGCGGTGTTCTACCTGCGGGCCAACCGCAACGAAGGGAAGTGACGGGCATGGCGACCACCCCCAACACCACCGGGGCCGTCGGCAGGCCGAAGCGCCGCTGGGGCACGACCGCCGTCGGCCTCCTGATCCTGTGCGTGATGCTGTTCCCGCTGTACTGGATGGTCAACACCGCGCTGCAACCCGACTCCGGTCTGCTGGAGGTCGACCCGGTTCCGCGCGGCCTGGACCTGTCCGGCTTCTCCTCGGCACTGACCGAGCAGGGCGGCCATCTGCTGACCTCGCTCGTCGTCGCGCTCGGCGCCGTCGTGATCTGCCTGGCGTTCTCCGCACCGGCCGCCTACGGCCTCGCGCAGTTCAGGCTGCGCGGCACGAGGACCGTGGTGTTCGGCACCCTGATCACCCAGATGGTCCCGGGAATCGTCATCGCCAACGCGCTGTACAGCACGTACGTGGACCTCGGCCTGGTCAACTCCTACTTCGGTCTGATGCTGGCCGACGCCTCCCTGGGCATCCCCTTCGCGATCGTGCTGATGCGGTCCTTCATGGTGGCCATCCCGCGCGAGGTCATCGAGGCGGCCGAGGTGGACGGAGCCGGCCGGATGCGCACCTTCCTGCGGGTCGTACTGCCGATGAGCCGCAACTCGCTGATCACCGCCGGGCTGTTCTCGTTCCTGTACGCATGGAGCGACTTCATGTTCGCGCTCACCCTCAACACCACCGACCACGTCAAGCCGGTCACCCTCGGCATCTACCAGTACATCGGCGCGCACGTCGGCGACTGGGGTTCGGTCATGGCCGCCTCCGTCCTCGCCGCGATCCCCGCGGCGGTCCTGCTCGTCCTCGCCCAGAAGTACATCGCCGCAGGCATCACCGGCGGTTCCGTCAAGTGACGACGACGCTCGCCGCCCCGCACCCGCCCGCGCGGGCCACCGGGGCGGAAGGAGCGAGAACAGCAGTTCCTTCGTATGGATTTCCAGGCCCTCCCCCGTCGGCAAATCCGCGCTTGTTCGCCGAAGTAGACGCATGAACAACGTCGTTGGCCGCTCCTGATGGTGTGTCAACAACGGGGCCGTCCGACGGAATTCGGAGCACGCACCCGGATACGGGCGGGAGTTGGGCCTGCGGGGCGTCGAGGCGGCGCGTACTCGCCGGCGGCGTCGGAAAATCGCGACGGTACATCGTGAGCTCCGCCACATGATGATCCGCGTGAATACCGGCATACTCACCGACGTCCGGCAGCGTCTTCTCGGCCATCGCGGCACCGCGGGCCCGGCGCAGGTACCTGCTGGTTCTCCTCTGTGTGATCGACACAGCGAGTTCTGTGTGAGGTCCGTGATGAAACCGCATACCAGTTGTGAATATCCGGTCCCTTTCCCGTGTCCTGCACCACAGCATTGCCGCAAAGCAACGAATCGAGGTGTGGCGATATGGCCGGCCGATGTACCGATATGTGGCCCCGCACCCACCCCCAAGTGAGCTGAGCCGCTTCGACACCGGCTCGAGAGACCTGCTCGCGGAGAGCTTTATGATCGTCGGCGAACTACTGGCTTTGCGTCCGTCCTCCTGTCGTCGACGTTTACCGGCGACCGCGAATGCAAGAACTCCGAGCGAGTCGCATGACCGAGACGCAGGGGAAGAAGGGTGAACTCCATGGCTCTCGGGCTGCTCCGTCGTCGGCGTTCCCGTGGTGCCTCCGGTGCCGTGTCGAGCATGTCGGTCCCCCTGCCGCCCGGTGCCGGGGCGTTCGGCTTCGAGGTGCTCGATCCCATGGGGCAGCCCATGGGCGGAGCCGAGGTCACCGTGACCGCGCTGGACAGCCACCGGGTCGCGACGCGCGGCACCACGGATCCCCACGGCTACTTCATAGCAACGCTGCCGCCCGGTGCCTACAGCGTGATGGTCGCGGCCGAGGGCCTGTCGCCCGCCCGCGAGAATCTCGACATCGCGGCCGGGGTGGCTCTGCCGACCGCGCGCATCGCGCTCCAGCCCGCCCGCCAGATGGAACTGCCGACGGCCGGTACCTGGCTGTTCGACCCTCCGCACACCGCGATCCGGTTCATCGCCAAGCACGTGGGCATGGCCCATGTCCACGGGCGGTTCACCCGCTTCCAGGGCAGCATCCGCGTCGCTCCGAACATGGCCGACTCGCAGGTGGCGGTGCGCATCGACGCCTCCAGTGTCACCACGGGCAACAACACCCGTGACAACCACCTGCGTTCCGCGGACTTCCTGGACGTCGAGCGCTACCCGTACATCGACTTCACCAGCACCCGGTTCGCCCACCGCGGCGGCTCCAAGTGGACCCTGCACGGCACCCTCACCATGCACGGCACCAGCCGCTCCGTGGCCCTCGACACCACCTACCTCGGATCGATCAACGGGGGCTACGAACAGGAACTGCGCTGCGCGGCCCTCGCGAAGGCCGAACTCCACCGGGAGGACTTCACCCTCAACTGGCGCTCCATGCTCGCCCGCGGTATCGCGGTCGTCGGGCCGACCGTCCAGCTGGAGCTGGACGTACAGGCGATGTACCGCACCCACGACACGCCCACGCCACCGCAGTAACCCCTCCCCGGGGGCGCCCGGCGCGGGTGCGGAGCGGCAGACGCGTTCCGTTCGTACGCGGGGTGCCGACCGAGCCCGTCCCGCGGCGCACCTCCGCACCGCGTAGTGGCTTCACCGTCGACCGCATTCACCTCAGGCCGGGTCACCGATCGGGGCAGCGCCCCGGCGACATCTTGACAGCACAGAGCAATCAGATGGGAAAGGGCTCACGATCATGGGTATCTTCGGCCGACGCCAGACCGCAGTCAGCGAGCCGCCCTCGGCTGCCGGCACCGGCGCCTCCGTCGCGGAGGCCACGTCCCGAGGTGTCGCGCTCGACCCGGCGCTTCGGGCCCTGACCGGGCGATGGACCATCGACCGCCCGCACAGCCACATCGGATTCTCCGTACGGCACGCCATGGTCACGACGGTCCGGGGTGCTTTCACCGATTACGACAGCGCGTTGTACTTCGACGGAGCCCAGCCCTCCGAGTCGCGGGCCGAACTCGTCATCCGGGTCGCCAGCGTCGACACGGGCGTGGAGCAGAGGGACGCGCACATCGTCGGCGCCGACTTCTTCGACGCGCGCCGGTTCCCGGAGATGACCTTCCGCAGCACCTCGACCGTCCACGAGGGCGGAGAGACCTTCCGCATGACCGGGGACCTGACCATCCGCGACATCACCCGGCCCGTCGACCTGCAACTCGACTACCTCGGCTCCGTCGTGGATCCGTTCGGCTTCGAGCGAGCCGGCTTCGACGGCACGACCACCATCGACCGCACCGAGTGGGGTCTGGTGTACAACCAGCGTCTCAAGGCGGGCGGCGCGATGGTGAGCGAGAAGGTCCGGCTGCAGTTCGACATCTCCGCGATCCGGTCGACGTCGTAGACCGCGTGGGAGCGCCGCAGGCGCCGGAAAACCGTTGGGTCGCTCGGCTCGCGCCAGGCATGATCGGCTCGTGGACACCTATCTGGAGACCGAGCGTCTCATCCTGCGCCGCTTCACCGCCGATGACGCGGACCTGCTGATCGAGCTGGACAGCGACCCGGCGGTGATGCGCTTTCTGAGCGGCGGCAGTCCCACCCCGCCGGAAATCGTCCGCGAGCGCCATCTGCCGAACATCCTCGCCGGCTACGAGAAGTGGGGCGGCGACCTCGGACTGTTCGCCGCGCACGAGAAGGACGGCGGCGCGTTCATAGGCTGGTTCATCCTGCGCCCCGAGCCGGGGGGCCCGCTGGACGAGGTCGAACTCGGCTACCGGCTGCGACGGGCGGCCTGGGGCAGGGGCTATGCCACCGAGGGCTCACGGGCCCTGCTGGCCAAGGCGTTCACGGAGCTCGGAGTCCGCATGGTCTGGGCCGAGACGATGTCCGTGAACCGCGGTTCGCGCAACGTCATGCAGAAGCTCGACATGGCGTTCGCGGACACCATCCCCACTCCCCCCGACATGGAGACGGTCGAGGGCTCCGAACAGGGCGGCGTACGGTACGAGATCACCAAGGAGCAGTGGGAGCGGCAGCGCTGACACGGCGGCCCGGTTCCCGACTCCGGCCCCGCTCCGTCTTCTTCGCTCCCCGGACGGCGGGTTCGGAGGCCGAGGCCGGGCACGCGCGCCGAGAATCCCGCGCCGGCTGTCACCCGTTCCGGCCGTGGCCGAGTTGGGTGAGGGCCAGGTCGAGCGTGTCGGCGAAGAAGTCCGCGGCGGTGGAGTCGATGCACAGCGGCGGCTTGATCTTGAGGATGTTGAGGTGGTCGCCGGTGGGCTGGACGACGATGCCGAGGTCGAGCATGCGGTCGCAGAGTTCCGCGGTCTCCTCGGTGGCGGGCTCCAGGGTGGTGCGGTCCCGGACGAGTTCGAGGCCCAGGTAGAGGCCCGAGCCGTGGACGGCGCCGACGATCCCGTAGCGGTCGGCCAGCGCCTCCAACCGCCGTTTCAGCTGGCCTCCGACGCGGACCGCGTTGCCCTGGAGGTCCTCGTCGCGCAGGGTGTCCAGGACGGTGAGGCCGACGATGCTGGAGACCGGGCTGCCGCCGGTGGACGAGAAGAAATAGCCCTGCTCGCGGTAGCGGTCGGCGACGTCCTTGGAGGTGATGACGGCCCCGAGGGGGTGGCCGTTGCCCATGGCCTTGGCGACGCAGACGATGTCGGGCAGGACACCTTGCTGCTCGAAGCCCCAGAACCAGTGCCCCAGGCGGCCGTAGCCGACCTGCACCTCGTCGGCGATGGCAAGGCCGCCGTGGCGGCGCACCGCCGCGTACACCTCGGCGAGGTAGCCGTCGGGAAGGGCGACGCCGCCGGCGTTGCCGTAGAAGGTCTCGCCGATGAACGCCCCCGCCGGGCGGCCGGAAGCAGCCAGTTCGTCGATCACGGCGGCGGCCTCGGGTCCGTAGCGCACGGCGTCCGTCCCGCGGTGCCGGCCCCGGTAGGAGTTGGGCGAGTCCACCGTGTGAACCCAACTCGGGCGTGTGTCAAGCGCGTTGGGGTTGTCCTGGAGCGAGGTGGAGACGGCGTCGGAGGCGTATGTCCAACCGTGGTACGCCTCGCGCAGTGCGACGACGTCGTGCCGGCCGGAGGCGCCGATGGCCAGCCGCAGACCCAGGTCCACCGCTTCGGAACCGGAGTTGACGAGGAACACCGTGTCCAGGGGCTCGGGCAGCAGGTCGGTGAGGCGTTCGGTGAACTCCACCACGGAGGCGTAGTGGAAACGCGAGTTGGTGTTGAGCCGCCGCAACTGCCGGGAAACCGCCTGCTCCACCCGGGGGTGGGCATGGCCCAGCGGGGTGACGTTGTTGACGATGTCCAGGTACGCGCGGCCCTCGGTGGACAGCAGATGGTGGCGCCAACCCCGCTCGATGCGGGGCGGGTCGGCGTAGTAGTGCCCCTGCACGGTGGCGAACGCGGCGGCGCGCCGGGCGAGGAGGTCACCGTCGCGCGTACGGTCGGAGCCGGCCGGCAGGCCGAGGAGGGGCGCGGGGTCGGCGGTGAGCGCGAGCCAGCCGGGCGCGTACTCGGGCCGGACCAGGCGCGGGACGGCGGGGCCGTCGGCCTCGCGCAGCGCGACGTGGACCACGGCGCCGGAGCCGAGGTGGGCGATGTCCTCGCCCGGCTGCACCGTCGACCCGGCGCCCACCACGGGCCGGCCCTCCCGGGCGAAGGACAGTGACAGCACCCGCGCGCCGTACGTGAGTTCCATCCGGTCCGGTGCCGCGGCGAGGACCCTGCCCGTGGCGGGCGCCTGGACCACCGTGTCCCGGCCGAGCCAGAGGTCGATCCCGGTGGGCACCGTGGCGGTCGACGCCACCGACAGTACCCGCGTCCGCGTGAGCCGCGCACGGGCGTACCGGGTGGCGACCGCGGCCGCGCCGTCCGTGAGCGCGGAGGCCGCCAGCCGGTCCTCGGTACCGGCGTCCATCCAGGATCCGTGGTCCATGCGGTCGGCGTCGGTGGACAGATCGAGGAGGCGGATGCCGTCGCCGGCGATCCCTCGCAGGAGAGGGCGCACCGGGGTGTCGGCCCGCGCGGTCGCGGCAGGCGCGTCGGCCGTGCCGGTCGCGTCCCTGACGAGGCCGGTCATCACCGGCAGGGGCAGCCGGGTGGCCTGTTCGAATATGCGCCACTCGCGGTCGAGCGCGGCCTCGGCGTAGGTGTTGTCCTCGTCGACGGCGGCCTGCTGCCGTCCGCTGACCACCAGGACGGCGGCGCGCAGGACCACCAGCGGCCACAACGCCTCCGCCTCCTCCGGGGAGAGTGGCCGAACGGTGTGGAAGGCGCGGACGGCCGGCAGCAGGTGGTGGGGCTCGGTCCCGTCATGGTGGAGCAGCGAGGACAGGGTCACGGCGAGTTCGCCGACCGCCCAGCTCTCGGTCACGTCACCGAAGTCGATGACCCCGTCCGGCATGGGCGGGCGGCTGCCGGGACGGCGGATCAGATTGTCGTCGGTGAGGTCCAGATGCACGGCCTGCGACGGCAGTGCGGCGGCGACCTCCTGGACGCGCGCCCAGGCCTCGGCGGTCGCCTCCTGGACCGCGGTACGCCGGTCGGGCTCGTCGATGTGCCCGGCGAGCTTTGCGACGACGCGGTCGGCGTGCTGCGGGTCCCACTGGAGCACGCGGTCGAGACCCGGGTGTCGGAAGCCGCGCAGGGCGGTGCTGACCTCCGCGGCGATCGTGCCCATGGCCGCCACCGTGCTCGGCGGCAGGTGCCGAGGTCCGGAGAGCGTGCCGCCGGGCAGGTGGCGGAGCAGGCGCGCGACGGCCGGACCGTTCTCGGTGTCCACCGTCGTGCGTCGCGGGGAGCCGTCGGGGCGGCGCAGTACGGTGGCGATGCGCAGTGCCGGGCAGGCGGAGGCGACCAGGTCGGCCGCCGCGTCCTGGGCGTCGATCTCCGTGGCGCCGAAGGCGGGGTTGGCGATCTTGAGAACCGCCTCGGGTGTCCCGTCCTCGTCGTGGAGCAGGAAGTTGGCGTCCTGCTGGCTGCCCAGCGCGTGCGCGCGGGCCGTGATGCCGAGGTGTTCGGCAGCGATGCGCTCCGCCGCGGCCGGTGTCACGCGGGGTACGGGAAGGGCGTCCTCGGCGAAGAAGTCGAGCGTGCGGTACTCGTCGGGCAGCATGCGGGGTTCCTCGGCTGGTGCGGGCGGGCAGGGCTGGTGCTCGGGTGTCTCAGTCGACGTGCCACAGGAAACGGTGCGTGTGGATGCCGAAGTAGGGGAAGTTCTCCACCGTCGTGACCCCCTCGACGGGCCGCACGACGTCGTTGATGAAGTCCAGTAGCTCCCGGGGCTGTCCGCACACCACCTCCACGAACAGGTCGAAGCCGCCGGCCGTCAGCACCGTGTACACGACTTCGTCGTGCCGGGACAGCTCGTCGGCGACCGCCCGGGGATCACCGTCGACGCGCAGGCCGAGCAGCGCCATCGCCTGCTGGCCCATGGTCATCGGGTCGGTCACCCCGACGACCTGGACCGCCTTGGTGTCGATCAGCCGCTGCAGCCGGAGCCTCGCGGCCGAGGGTGACAACCCGACCTTCGGCCCCAGGTCGGCGTACGGGATCCGGCCGTCGACCTGCAGCTCCCGCAGGATGGCCCGGTCGATCTCGTCCATGAAACACCTCTCCCGCCTACGCGAACCGCAGGCATCGCAATTGTTTCAAGCACGATGCCGGATCTGAGCGCTCGATTCAAGCGTTGGGTCGATCGAATCGAGCGAGAGGTCATACGCAGGGAGTATGTGCGCGAGTCGTCGTGGGCACTCGGGGCCCCGACAGTCCCAGCCATGAGGGCATCCCCGGCCCACACCCGACTTCCCGAGGTTGTTCGCTGTTGGGGGTGGTCATGCTGGTCGCGGGCGGCCGTGAGGGGAGCGGGCGACCCGCCAGGCCCCGCTGGACGTCGAGCGCGACGTATGGATCCGGCACGAGGTGAAGCCACCCACACTCACTGGTATCATATTGCTACTAGTTTTGCATGCAAACCACGAGGAGTCCCTGTGACGGACAAGGCACGACCGGTCACCTTCCAGCACGGGCAAGCGTTTCTGGCGGCGATCTCCGAGCGCTGGAACTACCAGATCCTGCGCGAGGTCTTCTTCGGGGTCCACCGGTTCGGCGAGCTCAAGCGCGAGCTGGGCATTTCGGCGACGATGCTCACGGCGCGGCTGAACCACCTCACCGAGCTGGGCCTGCTGGAGAAGCACGCGTATCGGGCGGACAAGCCCTGGTACGAGTACCGACTGACCGAAGGCGCAAGGGAGTTGGTCGTACCGGCCGTCGTGGCGGTCACCCACTGGGCGGAGAGTCATGCCGACGACGAGGCGGCCATGCCACGGGCCCTGCTGCACACCTCCTGCGGATACAGGACAGAGCCCTATCTCTCCTGCAGCCACTGCCACCAGCCCATCGGAGCCGCCGATTTGTACCCACTTCCGGAGAAGGAGTCGGCGAGCACGGAGGGAGCAGCCACAGAAGCCGGCGCCAAGTAGTCAGTATTCGCTACTACTTGCAGTATGCTACTGGCGACGGCTCTACTCGAACCTCGGGCAAGGAGTGACCATGTCACGGACGGACTGGCTCAACGACGTCACCGAGAAGCTGATACCGACATCCCTCGGCCTGATGAACGTGCGGGTGGGCGGTCGGGCCGATGGCCCGGCCATGGTTTTCTGGCCCAGCCTGATGATGGACGGCACCATGTGGCGGTTCCAGTACGAGCACTTCGCCGCCACCCACCGCGTGGTGCTCGTCGACAGCCCCGGACACGGCAGGTCCGACGCACTGCGGCGGATCATCGACCTCAAGCAATGCGCCGATGCGCTGGTCGAGGTCCTGGACGCGCTCGACATCGACAAGTGCGTCCTGGTGGGCAACAGTTGGGGCGGCATGCTGGCCGGGGTCTTCCCGGCGTACCACACCGAGCGCACCGCCGCTGCCGTCGGCATCAACTGCACGGCCTCGCTGCCCACGACGTTCGAGAGCGTCTGGGCGACCGGGCTGGCCGCCTACCTCGGGGTGCACGCCCGCATGCCACAACTGGCCGCCAGGGCCGCACGGTCGGCGTTCGCCGGCCCGACCGCCGAGGCCGAGAACCCCGAGTTCCTGGCGTTCATCGACGTCGTACTGGACAACGATCCCAAGTCCGTGGCATGGGCGCTTCGCAGCATTCTCATCGGGCGCAGGGACGAGCACCGGCTGCTGGCGACCATCCCCGCCGACATCCCGGTCCTGATCGTCGCCGGGGAGGAGGACAGCCAGTTCCCCGTGCACGCGGTGCGGAGGATGGCCGACGCCATCGCGGGCAGCACCTTCCGCGTGCTACCGCACACCGGCCACTTGGCCGCGCGGGAGAACCCGGCCGAGGTCAACGCGACGATCGACGCCTTCCTCGAAGCCTGCCCTGCCGCCTGATGCGACGACGAGGACGGCAGAGGACCACACGGACGCCGGCAAGGAGAACAAAGATGACGCAGCAGGCCGCTCCCGCTTCCGTGCCGGCATGGGTCCGGCAGCTCATGCGCGAGATCGACACCCTCGATTTCGGCGAGGGCTTCGCCCGGACGACCGACGACACCGAGATGTTCTTCGGCACCGCCCACGTGGTGGGCGCCGAGGCCATCAAAGCGTTCTTCGTCAAGATCGACGAGCCACTGCACATCGATCACACCGTCCTGGAGTGCTGGGTGGCCCCCGACGGGGTCCTGTTCCTGCGCGGAGAGGCCACCATGGCGAAGAAGACCGACCCGGACATCACCGTACGGGCCCCGTTCATGCACCTGTACCGCCTCGACGACAGCGGGAGGATCCGCACGATCCACATCACCGCCGGCCCACTGCGCACCGATGCCGTGATGTGACACCCACGGGCGCTCACACCGTTTCCGGGCCGAGGCCCTGGGCCACGTGCCCGAGCCTGCGCCGGGCGGGCACGCCACGTGGCGTGCCTACCGGGCGGCGATGTGAGTACCCAGGGCAGAGCTGCCGGCCGGCGCCGGGGTTCCGGAGTCGATCATCGATCCCACGGTCCCGGACATGGGGCTGTACGCCACCACCGTGCAGGGCCCCGAGGGCAACTGGACTCACGTGATCCGCCGGCCAGGATCCAGCTAGTCTGATGTCTCCTCGCACCCCGAGGCGCTTCCGTCCGCGCTGCCCGGGCGGACCGGTCGGCCGCGCGGGCGGATCTCTCGGGCGGCTGCGCAGTAGGCGCTGACCAGGATCAGGACACAGCCGGCCAGTTGCAGCACGGTGGGCCGTTCGCCCAGTACGACCGCGCCGAGCGCGACCGCTCCCACCGGTGTCAAGAGCAGCAGCACGGCCCCGACGTGGCTGCTCAGCATCGGTGAGGTCGAGGCGACCAGCAGCCATCCCACCACCTGGCTGGAGACCGCCACCGCCAGCAGCCAGCCCATGACCTTCCAGCCGGGCGTGAGATCCAGTCCGTAGGAGAACCGGCCGGCCGGCAGCGACACGAGCGCCGCGCAGGCGATCACCAGAACGTAGCGCTGCCGGACGAGCCCGCCGTGGCCACCGCGTCGCAGCAGGAACAGGAACACCGAATAGCACACGGCCGCCAGCACCGCGTGGATCGTGCCCGCCCGCGGATCGCTGCCGGACGCGCCGCCCTCGACGACTCCTCCGGTCAGCACGACGCCCAGGAGGATCACCGGCACCCAGAGCAGGAAGGAACGCGGCACCGGCTCCCGGTCGACCGCCCAGGCCAGCAGGGGAACCAGCACCACCTGCACATTGACCAGCACGGTGGACAGGCCCGCGCCGACCTCGGCGATCGCCTGTGTCCACAGCAGCATGTCCCAGGCGAACGCGGCGCCCGCGAGCAGCGCGAGACCGTACTGTCCGCGAGACGGCGGGCCCTGCCGGCGACGCTCGGGCAGCGCCAGCACCACCAGCGCGGGCAGAGCCAGAACACAACGGTAGAACGACGCCGTCCCGGGATCGGTCCGGGCGAGTCCCAGCAGCACCGCGGATGCGGACACGCACAGGGCACCGCCCGCCATCCCCCAGGCGGGGTGGCGCAGCAGCCCGGATCCCTGCCGAGCCGTCGCGGGCCGCGCAGGGCTCGTACGCCGGTCGGCGCGGGCCGCGGGAGGGGCGCCACGTCTGGTCGGTCGGGGCATCACAGACCTCCCTCGCCGCTCCCGGCCCCGGCCCCGGCCCCGGCCTGAGCCACAGCCTCGGTCGCGGTCTCGTCTCGTCTCGTCTCGGCCTCGTCTCGGCCTCGGCGGCACCTGAGGCGTGGTGTCACTCCGACAGCAACGCGCGAACGGCCTGTTCCAGTTCGGCGGGGGTCACCGCACCGACCGCCCGCACGATTCCCCGCGCGTCGACCAGGACGTTCGTGGGAACCCCGGTGATGCCGAGCGCGGCGGCGTAGTCGCCGGTCTCGTCCAGCAGGATCGGTCCCGCGATGTTCCACACGTCGGCGAAGGCGAGGGCCTCGGCGCGCGCTTGGCGCGTCTCCCACACGTTGACATGGATGAAGTCCAGCCCGGACCGGGCGGTACGCAGGCGCAGTTCCTCGATGACCGGCGCCTCCGCGTTGCAGGGGCCTCACCAGCTGGCGAAGAAGTTGATCAGGTATCTCTTCTCCGCCCATTCCCTCGTCGTACGCACCTCGCCGGTGCGGGCGTCCGGCAGGGCGAACTCGGGGAGCTTCCTGCCGACCGCGGCGTGGGTGGGCGGCCGCTCGGCGCCGGGCAGCCACGGCCGGTCCACCATGGTGAGCGTGCCGCTTCCGGCGTTCGAGACCAGCAGCCGCCCCGAGGCGGCGTCGATCTGGCAGTCGCCGGGGCCGTTGCCGACGGTGATGCGGTGCGTTTCCGTTCCGCCCACGGCATCGATGGCACTGACGGTCCCCGCTCCCCGGTTGCAGACGTAGAACCGGCTTCCGTCCGGTGCCACGCACATGCCGACGGGAGCCCGCTCCACCCTGACTTCGTCCAGTGGGCGTCCCGTCGCGAGGGACAGCCGCTGCACGGTGCCGTGCAGGGAACCGGCCACGTAGAGCTGGTCGGCCACGGGGTTGACGACGACCTTGCACGGACCTTCGCCGACGGCGATCCGCTCCAGTGGGCGCAGGGTCTCCGTGTCGAACACGGTCAGTGAGGCGGACATGAAGTTGGCGCAGTACCCGCGCCCCCGCCGGCCATCCACGGCGATGCTTCCCGCTCCCAGCTCGGCGGGGATCGTACCGATCACCGCCAGGCGGTCGGCGTCGATGGCCGTGATCGTGCCGGCCGCGGTGTTGCCGCAGAAGATCCGGCGGCGTTCCGGGTCGTGTCCCAGCCCCGCCGGATAGGCGTCCTTCCCGACGGGAATCTGCGCGACACGTGCGGCAGTGTCGGCGTCGAGGACGGTGACGGTGTCGGAGCGGGCGTCGGCCGTGAACAGCCGCCGGCTCGGCAGATCCAGCACGACGGGGATCGGTTCTCTTCCCACGTCGGCCCGCCACACCGGAACGCGGCGGTCGAGGTCCACGGCGACGACCGCGTTGTCGCGGGAACAGGCCACATAGGCGCGGCGCGCAGCGGGGTCCACCGCCACGGCTTCCGGACCGGCGCCGAGCCGTGGCTCCGCCACCACCGTGTGCGCCCGCTCGGCCCGGCAGGCCGGTCCGCTCGGACGGGGAGGCAGGTTGCCACTCATGGCCACTGTGTTGACGGAAGTCCGCGAGACGAAACGCCTGGGCCCACTCATTGGGGCCATCGGATGGACGCCGCGGTCCCGGTCCGGGCGGCGGCCTTCTTCGCCGTACCGCCGCTGCTGCCGGTACCCGTGCCGCCCCTGGTGGCGCTGGAGGTGTCGGAGGAAGCACCGCCCTGACCCTGGCACTCCCGTCCGTCGACGGCCCCGCGACCCGGTCTTCGACATGTCAGTGCCGTGTCAGGGGCCCGTGTCACTCTCTTTCACGTGAACGACCCCGGGCAGCAGAGGGGTCGGGAGCGAGGAGAGGTGCCCGGAGTGGTTGATCGGGGACCGGCGAGCACGTCTCGGGGTCGGATCCTTTCGGGGGTCCACGCAGGTTCGAATCCTGCCCTCTCCGCATCAGGCGGCACGCCGTTCACCGCGTGACTCCCGGTGAGCGGTGTGCCGGTGGCGTGCGGTGTTTCAGTTCGTACAGGCGTCGAGCGCCAATGACGGGGGCAGGAGCGCCGCCGCCTCGGCGACCCGGCCGGCCAGGTCTTCCCACGGGCGCGGAGCGACGACCGGCACGCCGGCTGCCCGTGCCCGCGCGGCGAGCCACCGGTCGTACAGCACGCTGACCCGTGCGCGATGGCGCTGCGGTCCGGCCTCCGGCTCCCGGCGCAGGTAGTTGGCCGTCACCTGTGCCTCGTCGTCTTCGTGGAGGAAGACGGCACGGACCCGATCTCCCGGCGTCGCCGGTACGGGCAGGACGTAGTCGCCTTCCAGGATCACCGGGGTGTCGGTGTCCACGTGGTTGGCGATCACCGCGTCGATCGCCGGCGCCAGCGCCCGGGCGATCGCGATCTGCCGCTCGACCACCGACGCGGGCTCCTGGCGGGCGGCTTCGGGGTGAGTGCGCCAGAAGTGGACCTCCGGCAGATGCTCGGGCAGGGTCACCGCGAGGAGGGCCTCGACGATGTCGTCGACCTCCACGACGGGGATGCCGTACCGCCGCGCCAATGCCCGGCCGGCACCGGTCTTCCCCATCCCCGACGCGCCCCCGACGACGAGCACCCGCCAGTCGGGAAGATCCCGTTCCCCGAGCAGTTCCCGCTCCTCGTCCCCGCTGATCATGCGGGCATGGTACTGAACGGCGTTTCTACGCCCTCCCGTCACCGCAGCGCCGTCGCGGTTTCACCGGCCTGGGCCTGCGCCGTGCCGTGCGGGCGGCGAGCAGTCCGTCGGCGACGGCAGGCATCCCTTCGTCCCGGAGGACGTCGGCGAGGCCGGCGACCTCCCAGGCGGGTGCCTGTCGTGCCACGTGGCGGAGCAGTGCGTGGAGGTGGCGGTCGCGTCCGGCGGTGAGGAGGGCGCGGGCCAGGTCGGGCACGACGTCTTCGAGGGGCTGGTGCGCGGCGTGGTGGGTGAAGAGTTCGGGAATGTCGTCGGGCTGGTCCCAGGCGTGCAGGAGTTCGGTGACCAGCGGCTGGGTGTCGGCATGGGTGAGGGGGAGCCGTACGGTGAACCGGGCGCCGACGCGGCCCTCTTGGCCGGGGGCGAGTGCGAGGGTGCCGTGGTGGAGCGTGGTGATGCGGCGGGCGATGGCCAGGCCGAGACCGGTGCCCCCGGCGTCCCGTGTACGCGCGTCATCGAGCCGGCTGAAGCGCTCGAAGATCGTTTCCTGGTGTTCCGGCGGGATGGGCGAGCCGTCGTTGGCCACGTCGAGTACGGCCTGCCGGTGGTCGTGGTCCGCGGTGAGCGTGACGGTGATGGTGGTGGCCGCGTGCCGTTCGGCATTGTCGAGGAGATTCTCCAGGACGCGGGTGATCAGGCCTGGGTGGCCGGTCACGGGCACGGGTCCGTCGGGTGTGGTGACGACGAGGCTCAGATGGTCGGGTGCGCCACGGCGAGCGACGGCGCCGCGGATCAGGTCGGACAGATCGACATGCTTGGTCAGAAGGGTTTTCGACTGTGCGGCCTGGGCGTCGAGGCGGGCCAGGAGCAGCAGGTTCGTGGTGATGTCCTGCACGTGGAGAGTGTCCTGGAGGGCATCACGGGCGGCGCTGGGCCAGTCCGCGGTCCCGGAGCCGGTGAGCGCGAGTTCGAGTTCGGCCCGCAGGCAGGCGAGCGGGGTGCGCAGTTCATGGGCCACGTCGGAGGTGAACTGCCGCTGCCGGGCGGCCGCCGCGTCCAGGCGGTCCAGGGCGCTGTTCATCGTCGCCACCAGCTGCGTGAACTCCCTGCCGCCGCGCGGTTCCGGTATGCGCTGGTCGAGGCGGCTCAGGCTCAGTGCGGCGAACTGCGTCCGGATGCCGTCCACCGGCCTCAGGACCCGGCCGACGACCAGCCATGTCCCGCCGGCGATCACCAGGGTGAGGCCCAGCGTGCCGCCGGCCAGCCACCACGTGGTGGTGTTCAGCCGCTGCTGGTCCGTCCAGCCGTCCATGAGGGGATCGGAGTCCTCCCTCGTCAACGACTCGGATGTCCCATCGGCCCGGATCAGTTCGACGGGCGTGGTGTCGTGCGGGTCCGTCCACGGCCGCAGAGAGAGGTGTTCGCCTCGCAGGTGCGGGATGGTGTCGTCCTGACCGGTGTACGAGTCGGTGTGCCGGGCGCGGGGGGATTCGACGCACGCGTCGTCGAAACCGGTTTCGCACACGGGCGATTCGGTCGCCATGGCGCCGGTGCCGTCGGTGACCCGCTGGAACGCCGAGGCCAGCAGCGAGTCGCGTACGGCGACGGCGGAGGCGACGGCGGCCAGGGTCAGCAGGAAGGCGGCGAGAGCGGACACAGCCAGGGTCAGCCGCAGCCGCACCCCGGCCGGGCGCGGGCCGGGCTCTGTTGGTGGTGTGCGACGCATTCTCAGCATGGCGTCTCCGACGGGACTTCGAGCCGGTAGCCGGTTCCCCGGACGGTGCGGATGGACCGCAGTCCGAACGGGGTGTCGATCTTGCGGCGCAGGGCGCTGACGTGGACCTCCACCACGTTGACGTCTCCGTCGAAGCGGTCGTCCCAGACGTGCTCCAGGATCTCCGTCTTCGTGACCGTTTGGCCGCCGCGCCGCGCCAGGTACTCCAGGACCGAGAACTCCCGCGCCGTCAGCGCCACCGGCACCGTGCCGCGACGGCAGTGCCGGGCCGCGGGATCCACTTCGAGGTCCCCGATGCGCAGCACGGTCGGGCGTTGCGGCTGTCCGCGCCGCATCAGCGCCCGCAGCCGGGCCAGGAGCGTCACGAACGAGAACGGCTTGGTCACGTAGTCGTCCGCGCCGACATCCAGGCCCTCCGCCTCGTCGTACTCCCCGTCCATCGCGGTCAGCATCAGCACCGGCACCCAGATGCCCGCCTCGCGCAACCGACCGCACACGGCGTATCCGTTCAGCCCGGGCAGCATCACGTCCAGCACGATCGCGTCGTACGGGTTCTCGCCCGCACGGTCCAGTCCTGACGGCCCGTCGTGCGCGACGTCCACCGCCCATCCCTCACCGACCAGGCCGCGCCGCAGCAGCTCCGCCATCCGCCGGTCGTCCTCAACCACCAGTACGCGCATGACTCCAGCATGGAGGAGCCGGCCTGTGGCCAACCTGAAGAACCGCTCGGATGGCGGGAGTCGAGGGCGGCGCTTCAGGATCCTTCAGCTTCTCCACAGTCCCTCGCTGCCACGGTCGATGCCAGGCGCCGAACGGACGGCGCACCCACACCCCACACCAGGAGGAGCCTCATGAGCGAGAGCGAGCAGACCCCGCCGTACCCGGAGGGCGGTGCCGGCATCTTCGATGTCGACCCCGACCAGACCGGCGTCAGCCAGGACCCCGACCACGAGGTCACCTCCGACCTCGACGCCCTCCCCGACGACATGGAGCTCTGAGAACCACCATGGGAACCGCACAGGGAATGATCGCCGCCGCCCGCAAGCTGCTCGGCACCACGGAGCACCCGCCCGGCTCGAACCACAACGCCGTCACCACCTGGTACGGCTTCTCCGGCCCCTGGTGTGACATGTCCATCAGCTACGAGGCCGCCCACTCCGGCAACCTCGCCGCGGTGATGGGCAAGTTCGCCCTGACCACCGCCCACGCCCGCGCCTTCCAGGCACACGGACGCTGGCACTACGGCCTGGGCGGCATCCGCCCCGGCGACGTCGTCTTCTTCGACTTCTCCGGAGGCCGCTCCATCGGCGGCATCGACCACGTCGGCCTGGTCGAGGCGGTCCACTCCAACGGGACCATCACCACCCTGGAGGGCAACACCTCCGACGCCTTCCGCCGCCGGGTCCGCGGTCGCGCCTGCGTGGTCGGCTACGGGCGCCCCGCCTACGACGGCGCCGCCCCGATGCCGCCCCACGACGGCATCCTGCGCAAGGGCTCCACCGGCAACGCCGTGAAGACCCTGCAGAAGAACCTCAACACCGTCCAGAAGGCCGGCCTCACCGTCGACGGGCGGTTCGGCACCGCGACCGACAGAGCGCTGCGCACCTTCCAGGCCAAGCACAACCTGACCGTCGACGGTGAGTACGGGCCGCACACCGCCGCCGTGATGAAAGCGGCACTCGCCGGGAAGCCGGGCGTCGTCAAGCCCAGGGCCCTCGTCGCCGCGGCCACCGGCCCGCTCCAGGTGGACGGCGAGTTCGGGCCGGCCACCTGTGCCGCCCTGCAGCGTGCCCTCGACGCCAAGGCGGGCGCGGACTTGGACGTGGACGGCGCGTTCGGGCCGCTGACGGTCAAGGCGCTGCAGACCTACCTGAAGGTCACCGCCGACGGCATCACCGGGCCCGCCACCGTCATCGCCCTCAACAAGCACCTCGGCGTCGGCTGCGAGGCCACCTGGGAGGCGAACACCACCACCCAACTCCAGAAAGCGCTCAACGCGGGCACCTTCTGAACCGGCCCCGCCAGGCGCCCCCGCCATGTGGGGCGTCTGGTGGCCAAGAGGGCGGCCGCACCCGGCCGGCGTGCGTCCGGGCGCGGATGCGCCGCCTCACCAAGGGTGTTGTCACTTCCCGGGGGTTCGGGCCGCGACGGGTCTGCCCGGTCGCTTGACCGCCTGCCCGATGATGACGGTCTCGACGGCATCGACGCCGAGGCTGCCCAGGTCGCGGGTGATGAACTGGTAGAGGTGCGCCAGGTCGGGCACCCAGACGGCGGCGTGCAGGTTGGCGACGCCGGTGGTGGCGAAGGCACCGTGCACGGCCGGGTGCCCGGCCAGCGTCCGTCCGGCCGCGTCGAGCCGGTCGGGCGCCACCCGCATCATCACATTGGCGTCGATGGTCAGTCCGAGGCGCCTCGGATCGACCACGACGTGTGTGCGGAGCCGTCCCGTTGCGGCGAGGCGGGCGATGCGACGGCGCACGGTGGACTCGGGGTGCCCGGTGTGCGCGGCCACGGCGGCGGCCGGGGCCCGTGCGTCGGATTCCAGTACGGCCATGATGTCCCGGTCGATGTCGTCCGATGTTCCGTGACCGGCTGTCGTGACCGGGGTCAGGGCGGTGCGTTCGGCCTCGGTGAGCACGTCGTGGCGCCAGTCCGAGGCCTCGGCGAACGCGTGCAGGATGGTGTCGGCGGTGACCGAGGTGACGGCCCGGGTGGCCGGCAGTTCGCGGAAGACCAGGTGATCGCGGGTGCCGGGCCGGGTCCAGGAGACGGCGAGGATCTCGTCTCCGGAGGCCGACAGGTCGACGAACGGGATGTCCGGTCGGGCCACCAGCGCGGCGGTGAGGGCGTCGAGCCTGCCGCCGAGGGCACGGATCCGCAGCAGCAGCGCGCCCACGGCGTCGGGGCGTTCAGGCAGCGCGATGACCCGGCAGACGCCCTCGGCCGTCAACGCCTGCCACCGCCGGTGCACCGTGCGCGGGCTCATGCCCAGCACCGCCCCGGCCCGCCGCGCGGACAGCCGCCCGTCACACTGCAGCGCCGCGACAAGCCGCTGGTCCCGCTCGTCGAGGACCTGATCCGCCATTCCATCGGTCACGATTGGCAGTATCGCTCATGTTCGCGGCTCTGAGGGCGGATGGTCGGCGGCCCGGGGCGAGGATCGAAGCGTTCCCATTCGTTCCGCCCCCGGGAGTTCACCATGACGACGTACGAGAACCTGCTGACCGGTATGGAGGCCGCCGCGCGCGAGGCCGGAGAGTTGCTCCGGACTCTGCCGCGCCCCGTGACGGCGGCCACCTTCGACGGCTACGCCCGGGCCTGGCGGGAACTGGAGGCGCCGGTCGTGGCGGTGCTGCGCGACCGGCTGGCGGCCCTTCGCCCCCACGTGGACTGGACGGAGGAACTGGACAGCCTGGCCGCGCTGCCCGCAGACGGCGAGGTGTGGTGCGTCGACGTGGTCGACGGGGCAGTGCAGTTCATGCAGGGGCTGCCGCAGTTCTGCGTCAGCCTGACTCTCGTCCGTGACGGCAGGCCCGTGGCCGCCGTGCTGCACGCACCGCTGTTCGGCGAGACCTATCTGGCCGCCCACGGCCTCGGCGGCACGCGGGACGGCCGCCCCGTCCGCCCTTCGGTCAAGATCGACACGGCGGCCACGATCGTCGCCACCAGCCAGCCCCCGCTCATCGCCCGACAGCCCGAGGCGGCACACGAGGCGGGCCGCTCCCTCACCGCCGTACTCCCCCACGTCGGCGCCGTGCGCAACCTGGGACCCACCTCCTGGCAGATCGCCGACGCCGCCGCCGGCCGCCTCGACGCGTTCTGGCAGTACGGCCGCGACGACACCAATCTGCTGGCGGGCGTGCTGATCGCCCAGGAGGCGGGCGCCGTCGTCACCGATCTGAACGGCAAGCCCTGGGCCGCCGGCGCCGACGGCATCCTGGTCGGGTCCACGCAGTTGCACGGCCGGCTGCTGGACGTCCTCACCGAGGGCGCCGTGCCACGGCGGTGACCCCGTCCCGCGGATCAGCCGATGTGCCAGGAGAAGCTGCCGCCGTTGTTGGCGGCGACGACGAACGTCAGGATCATGAGAACGATGTCGAGCACTCCGAGGCCGATGTCCCACTTCGCCATCAGGGAACCGCTCTGACGCAGCGCCACTGCGCCGAAGACGATGGCCAGCGGCCCCAGGACGATCGGCAGGAGGAAGATACCGAGGATGCCGCAGACCAGTCCCGCGATCGCCAGTCCGCTCGTCCGGCTCGTCTTGTGCATGCCTGTTCGGCTGTAGGACGCCATCGGTGTCTCCCAAACCGTCGTGTTGGCTTTGTCTTTACCCTTCGGTTTCCTTCTGGTTGCCCGTCACCGCCGGGTCATGCCTGCGAGGGGCGCACAAGTCCCCTTCGGGTACGGGCCGTCGGGCTCCCGGCGGTCAGGGCAGGTCGGTGGCCGGGCTGTCGGGTTGGACGGTGAAGACCTGGTCGAGGCCGACGTTGCGCAGGATGCGCATCGTGTGGTCGGGTACGGCGGCCGGGGCGATGTCCGCCCCAGCGGTCGGGGGCGGCGGCGGCACCGGGACAGCCCGCAGCGGGCGGGGCGGGCTGCCCCGGCCCGGTCCGGCGAGTGCTGTCCGGCGCCGACCTGGGATCGGCGCCGTGGCGTGTCGTCCGGGGCAGCCGGTCTCGTCCCGGCCGCCGGCCGGGCACGGCGGCTTTCCGCCCCGCCCTACGCTCCGCCTGTCTGGTTCTGCATGGCGCCGAGGACCGTCTCGGCCTCACGTATGCGCCACTCCTCCAGCGTGTTCTGCTGGCGCCGGGCCCGCTCAAGCAGCGTGTCAAGCCGGGCCGGATCAAGACGCTGGTCGACGGCGGAGAGGCGGCGCAGGGTCTGCCATCCGGCCGCCTTGCCCTCCACGCCGAGGCGCAGCGCCTCCAGCTCCAGCACGGTGGTGAGCGGCGAGCGCCGGATCAGGCGGCCGTTGCCCTTCAGCCGTCCGAGTCTCTCGCCCGCCCAGCCCGCGCAGACCTTGTAACGGCGGACGGGGACGCCCAGGTCCCGCATGATGCCCAGCAGGGCCGCCCGGTCCTGCGCGATCTCCATGGCCACGGGACCGACGGCCCGGCCGAGCGCGGAACCGCGGCTGGTGCGGGCCAGGTGACCGGCCCGCAGCGTGCCTGCGGTGGCACCGGCCAGATGGTCGTTGAGATAGATGCCGAGCAGCCTCGAATCGATGCCACGAGCGCCCGAGCGGCGTGCCGACGTGGCCGAGGGGGATGGAGCGTTCATACGAGCCTCCTGCGTGTGCCGAGTCCGGCGAGCGGTGGTGGGTCCGGCCAGGCCCGGGTACCCGTCCCGGCACGATGAAGCGCGCGCTTCGCAGGGGCCTCCCGGGAAAGGCGGAGCAGCGCCTGACCGGCCGGCCCGGCTCACACGTCCCGCAGCGGGTGCCGGGCGGAGCCGGCGGTGACGAAGGCGTGGAGGGTCTTGGTGCGGCAGAGCCACGGTCCGTTCCCGGCGCGGCGCGGGCGCCGTCCGGCAGACGGCACGGGTGCCGCCCCTGAGCGGGCGGCACCCGTGCTGCGGATCTCGGACGACGGACGTCAGGCGGTGCGGGTCAGGCCCAGGGTGAGCCCACCGCCCAGCTGGTGTCGTCGTTCCAGGACGTCGCGCTGTCCCAGGCGTTGGAGCCGCCGTTGCTCGCGAGGTAGACGGTGTAGTTGTAGTGGCGCAGGTACTTGTCGGTGTAGTTGACGGACTGGAACGAGTATCCCTGCCCGTTGTGCCCGGTCTGCGGGCAGAAGGTGGCGTCCTGCGCGAACTGCGAGGTGCCGTCGTTGGCGTTGAGCTGGAGTTTGAAGTTGGAGTGGCGCAGGTACTGGCCCGAGGCGTTGGCGGACTCGAAGGAGACGCAGGAGGAGTTGGACAGGCCGGCCCGCACCACCCAGGTGGCGTCGCCCTTGTCGGTGGCGGAGCTGGACGAGGTGACCGGGGCGATCACCACGTTGCTGTCCGCCGCGTCGTGCTGGACGTAGTCGCTGGTGCAGCACGAGGTGGTGGCCCGCAGCGAGATCTTCGAGCCGGGGGTCAGTGAACCCGATCCGGTGGACGAGCCGTTGCCGTAGCCGACCGAAGTGATGTTGGCCTGTACGGCGTTCTCCGTGGCGTCGGAGGGGTAGCCCGAGGTCATGACGCCCTCGTAGAACGTTCCCGCCGCGCCCTTGCTGTTGTCGCCGCCGATGCCCAGGATGATCGCCCCTTCCTTGTGCATGGGGTTGTAGCCCGAGACGTTGGGGCGTGGGCCGCTGTAGTAGGTCGACAGGCTTCCGGACGCCGCGTTGCCGCCGCGGATGGCCCACTGGTTCGGGCCGCCCTTGACTATGGCGGTCTGGTACCGGTTGCTGACGCTGGGATCGTTGGCGTTGTAACCGGCGTTGACGCCGGAGAACAGGCCGTTCTCCAGGTCGGCCATCACCCACGGCCCGTTGCCCGAGCCGTAGCCCCAGACCTTGATGTTGCCGAAGTAGATGGCCTCCATGTGACCGTTGCCGGTGTCGTTGTTGCTGGTCTCGGCATTGCCGTAGTCGAAGCAGCAACCGCCGTTGTAGTGGGTGCCGTCCAGGACGGCGTACATCCCCTCGGCCTGGTCACCGGTGGCGATCCCGGAGGTGTGGTCGTTGCGGTAGCCGGTGCCGGGGGCCACGAAGACGCCGTACGCCTTGTGGCCGGCGACCGTGGTCGGGGCCGCGGTGGCGTTGGCAAGGTTGTCCGGACCGCCGGCCGCGCCGCCGCCGGGGGCCTGGGTGAGGTTGTTGCCCCGGCCGGACTGGTCGTAGATGACGGTGATGACGCAGCTGGTGCCGGAGCAGAAGGAGTCCTGCGCGGCGGCGTTGGCGTAGCCGCCGGCGCTCAGCACTCCGATGTCCTTGGTGGCGTTGTCGGACGCGCGGCGGACCTGGTAGAGCGCGCCGTTGTACGAGGAGTACAGCGCGCGGGTGGTGCTGTGGGCGGCCACGCAGGGGGTGCCGCCGGAGGCGTAGATGTCGCAGGGCAGCGATCCGGCGGCTTGGGAGGTCTGGGCACCGCCGACGAGCACGCCGGCGACGAGCGCTCCGGCGGCGGCAGCGGACAGCGCCCATTTTCTGATCCTGCGCAGCAGGCGCGGTGCGGGTGCGGACACGGATGTCCTCCTTCAGAGGGGGATGTGGGGGTCCCGGGCCGGTGCTCGGGCACGGGGTGCCGTCCCGGCGGCCGTCAGGGGCCGTCGGAGGGCACGTTCTGGAGGTGAGGGAGGAGCGGTCCCGGGTCTGCCGGACGCCGCCCGGGGCGCCGTCGGCTGTGTTTCGGCCGGAGGGGGGTCGGGCGCGGTGCGGCAGCGGGGGTGCCGGCGGCGGTGCCGCCCCGGGGGAGGATCCGGGGCGGCGGCTCAGCCGCGGCGGGCGATGCTGCGGGCGCGCAGGCGGTCGGCGGTGATGGCCAGACCGAGCACGCAACCCAGCACGATGTTGGTGTAGTTGGGGTTGATCTGAAGGGTCGTCAGCCCGTTGTTGATGAGTTCGAGCAGGATGGTGCCCGCGACGATGCCGAGGATCCGGCCCTGCCCGCCGACCAGGCTGACGCCGCCGATCACCGCGGCGGCGATCGCCGACAGCTCCCAGCCGACGCCGACTCCGCTGGCGGAGCCGACCCCCATCCGGCCGAGCACGAGGATCCCGGCGAACGCCGACAGCAGGGAGCTGGTCACGTACATGGACACGATGCGCCGGTCGCCGCGGATGCCGGCCAGCCGGGCCGCCTCCGGGTTGCCGCCGACGGCGTAGACCTGGCGGCCGGCGTAGGTGCGTTCCAGGAAGAACCAGGCGATCACCGCGACGACCACGAACAGGATGAGCGGCAGCGGCACCTGCGCCACGTACATCTGGCCCAGGTCGCTGAACGTGCCGCCGATGCCGGTGATCGACGTGCCCGAGGTGATGGCCAGGGTGACGCCCTGCGCGACGGTGTAGGTCACCAGGGTCACCACGAACGGGGCCATCTTCAGCCGGGTGACGGCGAGTCCGTGGATCAGGCCGACGACGCCGGCGATCAGCAGCGTCAGCAGGATCGCCACCACCGGGGGCAGCCCGGCCCGGACGTTGAACCAGGACATCAGGATGACGCTGGTGCCGAGCAGCGCGCCCACGGACAGGTCGATCCCGCCGGTGAGGATCACCAGCGACTCGCCGATCGCGATCAGCCCGTACTGCGCCAGGTCGAAGCCCATGCCCTGGAGGTTGACCGCGCCCGCGAAGGACGACTTGTCCAGCGCCAGCGCGACGAACACGACGACGCAGGCGGCCACCACCCCGACCTCGGGTGTCTCCAGCAGCAGCCGGACGAGCGGCCGGCGCCTCTTGTCGTCGGCCACCTCCGAGGCCGGCACCGCGGCCGTACTGGTATTCATGTGCTTGCCTTCCCCTGGGTGGCCGCGCCGGGCGTCCCGGCCGCCGCCGTCATGATCACTTCCTTGCCGAACCGGTCGCGGGGCAGGTCGGCGACGATGCTGCCGTGGGCCATCACCACGATCCGGTGGCAGATCCACAGCAGTTCCTCGAGTTCCGACGAGGCGACGAGGACGGCGAGGCCGTCCTGTGCGGCCTCGTCGATCAGGGCGTAGATCTCCGCCTTGGCGCCCACGTCCACGCCGCGGGTGGGTTCGTCGAGCAGCAGCAGCTTCGGCCGGGCGGCCAGCCAGCGTCCGAAGATCGCCTTCTGCTGGTTGCCGCCGGACAGGTCGGAGATCGGCTGTTCGTGGCTGTGCAGCCGCACTCCCAGGTCCCCGATGATGCGGGCCGCGTGCTCCTTGTCGGTGCGCGGCCGCAGCACTCCGCTCCGGCTGATCCGGCGCAGTGTGGCCAGGGTGACGTTCCACCGCACCGAGTGGGCCGGCAGCAGCGACTGCACCTTGCGGTCCTCGGGCACCAGCCCGATGCCCGCCGCGACGGCGTCGGCCGGGTGGCCGGGTCTGAAGTCCGCGCCGTCGAGGACGACCTCGCCCGCGGTCCGCGGCTGGGCGCCCATGATGGTGTGCAGCAGCCGGCTGCGGCCGGATCCCATGAGCCCGGCCACGCCGACGATCTCGCCGGCCCGTACGTCGAGGTCGACCGGGCCCAGCCCGTCCGCCGTCAGGCCGCGCACGGAGAGGATCCGGGCCCGCTCGGCGGAGGAGGGCGGGGCGAGGTCGGCCCGGGCCAGCTCGCTGCCGACCATCTCCCGGATCATCCGCTCCTCGGTCGCCTCGTCCGGGGAGAGGTCGGCCACCAGCCGGCCGCCGCGCAGCACGACGACACGGTCGGCGACGGCCCGTACCTCGTCCAGGCGGTGGCCGATGAACAGCACCGCTCCCCCGGCGGCGGCGTGCCGCCGGGCCAGGTCCAGTACGCGCTCGGCCTCGACCGGACCGAGCGAGGAGGTGGGCTCGTCGAGGATGAGCACCACCGGGTGGTGCCCCCATGCCTTGGCGATCTCGATCATCTGCCGCACCGGTACCGGGTAGCGCTCCACCGGGCGGTCCACGTCCACCTGGTCGATGCCGACTTCGGCCAGCAGTGCCCGGGCCTCCGCCCGGGTCGCGGAGCGGTCGACGACGATCCGGCCGAGCGGCCCGTCGGCCGCTTGCGCCGGGCGGCGGCCGAGGAGCAGGTTCTCCGCCACGCTCAGCCGGCCCACGAGCGGGAACTCCTGGGCGACCAGCGCCACCCCGAGTTCGCGGGCGTGGTCGGGCCGGCCCGGGGCCAGCGGCCGACCGGCCACCTCGATGGTCCCCGTGCTGGGGGTGACGGTGCCGGACAGCACGCCCATCAGCGTGGACTTTCCGGCCCCGTTCTCCCCGACGACGGCGACGATCTGCCCGCGCGCCAGGTCCAGGCGGGGAATGTCCAGCACCTTCACCGGCCCGTACACCTTGGTGACCCCGCGCAGGGAGGCGGCGGTCTCGCTGCCGGCCGCCATCAGTCGATGCCCAGCTGCTTCAGTTTGGCCTGGTAGTCCGCGAGGTTGGCCTGCGTCACCAGGCCCACTCCGGAGCTGAGCGTCGTCCCGTCCGACTCCAGGTAGGGCTGGACGATCTTCATCGTGGCGTCCTTGCCCAGCACCTTCAGGGCGGCGAGCAGGTACGCGCCGGTGTACCCCTGCTGGTACGGCTGCTGCAGCACGGTCGCCTGGATGACGCCGGACTGGATGAACTTGAGCGTCTGCGGGTCGCTGTCGTCCGAGATGATCTTCACCTTGCCGGCCTTGCCGGCCGCCTTCACCGCCTGCCCGGCGGACGGGCCGTCGTAGGAGTACACGCCGTACAGCCCGTTGACGTTCGGGTTGGTCTGGATGGCGGTCTGCGCGTTGGACAGGGCCTTGGAGGCGTCCATTCCGTCGCTCAGCTTCTGCACCACCTTCACACCGGACCCCTTGAGGGCATCCTCGAATCCGGCGATCCGCTCCACCGCGTTGGAGGTGGTCAACGAGCCGACCAGCACGACCACTTGGCCCTTGCCGCCGAGTGCCTGCTTCATCGCCTCGCCGGCCTTCTGCCCGGCCTGGTAGTTGGGCGTGCCCAGGTAGAGCGCGGCGCCGTCCTCCTTGGGCAGCGGCGAGTCGATCGCCAGCACCGGGATGCCGGCCTTGTTCGCCGAGCTGATCGGCGCCTTGATGGCGGTCGGGTCGATCGCGGACACGCTCAGCCCTGTGATCCCCTGGCCCCGGAGCGTCTGGATGATCGACAGCTGCTGGTCCAGCCGGCCGTTGGCGGGCGCCTGGTACGTGCCCTTGACGCCGAGCGAGGACAGCCCCTTGTTGAATCCCACCTTGCCGGCGTTCCAGTAGTCCGTCGCGACGTTCACCACCATCGCCAGGTCCTGCTTGGACAGGTCCTTGCCGGCGAGGGCGGCCTTGAGGGCGGCGTCGAGCTTGGCGAGTTTCGCGTCGTTGAACGTGATGTCGCCCTTGATCGCCGTCCCGGCCGAGGAAGTGGACGCACCCGAACCGGAGCCCGACCCCGATCCCGGTGAGGAGCCGTCGCCGGCGCCGTTCTTGCTGCATCCTCCGACCGCCAGCAACGCCACGGCGGCGACCCCGACAACTCCCCGGCGCACCGGCCGCGTCGCCAGGCCCGCGCCTCGTCTCGTGCCCGACCGCCGGGCGGACCGCACACCACGCATGTTCGACATCCTCTTCAGAAGAGGCCTTGCGGCCTGTTAGCGCTCACATTCGGCCGAGCGGCACATGCCCGCGTCGGCCCCCGTCCCGGCCGCCAGAACCTGCGGCCGACGTACGGGCACCACCGGAGCACGCCCTTTCCGGCCGAAGGCCGGACCGGACGGTTCTTGCCCAACAAGCCGCGCTGCCACGGCCGGAGCGGGAGGGCAGACCTCTCCACACCGTCCGCCGGACGCCGCCGTCGGCGTTGCGGTCCTGTCCGTGCTCCCTTGCTTGCCAGAGATTGTTAGCGCTCACCGGTACGGCGTCAAGGTGTTGCACAGAAGAAAAACGCCACCGCCTCGACCCGCCTGGCAGGCCGTCACGAATACCGCCGACTCGCCCTGCACATAGGCATGTTGATCGACCGGAGACAGGGCTGACGCTACGTCAGTTCAAGCACACGTGGGTGGTGCCTGACGGGTCGCCAGGCACCACTCCCGGAGCCGTCGTCCATGTCCGCCGGCACCCGGGCGAGCGCCGTCCACTCCCTTGTCGATGCGCGCCGACGACCCGGCCGCATGCCCCAGGACCGGGCCCCGGGCGGCGCCCAGCCGGGTGTGCCGGGGCGGCGGCTGTCACGGCTCCGGGAGGCAAGCCGGCCGGGCGTACGAGCCGGCGCCATGGCCGGGCCGTCGCACGCGGGCACCGCGGGTCCGTCCGTCACCGGGGTATGTGAGCCGGGCCGCGGCGGCGGCCGGTGGCCCGTGCGGCGGCGGCTCCGGGGAGCCGCGCGCGGTCCACGCCGGCCCTTACCGCCCGTGGCGGCTCGGGCGGTTCACCGTGTTGGCGCGTTCGCCGCCCGGTGACGCGGTCCGCGACCGGTCCCCGGGCAAGGTGCCGTCACCTGCTCACAGGCCCCCGGCGAGCCGGTAGTACGCCTGGTTCCAGCGGATCTCCTTGGCGAACTGCCGTATGTGGGTGGTCTCGTCTATGAGCAGCAGCTCCGTGCGGAGCATGTCCGCGAGGTCGGCCAGTTCCTCCGTGCCCACCGCCGAGGTCAGCACGGTGTGGTGCGGGCCGCCCGCGGTCAGCCAGGCCTCGGTCGCGGTCCCGAAGTCGGGCGCCGGGCGCCAGACGGCCCTCGCCACCGGGAGACGGGGCAGCGGCTCCGGCGGCGGCACGACGTCGATGCGGTTGGCCACCAGCCGGAACCGGTCGCCGACGTCGACCAGGCCGACCACCGCGGCCGGGCCGGGCTCGGCGTCGAAGACGAGCCGGACGGGGTCCTCGCGCCCGCCGATGCCGAGGGGGTGGATCTCGCAGCTGGGCTGGCCCGCGGCGATGCTGGGGCACACCTCCAGCATGTGGGCGCCGAGGATGAGCTGCTTCCCGGGGACCAGGTTGTAGGTGTAGTCCTCCATGAACGAGGTGCCGCCGGGGCGGCCGGCGCCGGCCGTCTTGAGGGCCGCCAGCAGCGCGGAGGTCTTCCAGTCGCCCTCGGCGCCGAACCCGTACCCGTCGGCCATCAGTCGCTGCACCGCGATGCCCGGCAGCTGCCGCAGACGGCCCAGGTCCTCGAAGTTGGTGGTGAAGGCCCCGAAACCGCCGTCGGTGAGGAAGTCGCGCAGGCCCAGCTCGATGCGGGCGGCGTACCGCAGGGCGTCGTGCCGTCCGCCGCCGTCGGCCAGTTCGGGGGCCATCCGGTAGCTGTCGGCGTACTCCCTCACCAGGGTGTCGACGGCCGCGTCCGCCACCGAGTCGACCGCGTCGGCCAGATCGGCGACGCCGTAGGTGTTAACCGAGACGCCGAACCTCAGCTGCGCCTCGACCTTGTCGCCCTCGGTGACGGCGACGTCGCGCATGTTGTCGCCGAACCGGGCCAGCCGCAGCCGGCGCAGCGCGTCGTACCCGAGGGCGGCGCGCATCCAGGCGTGGACGCGGGGGGCGGTCGCCGGGTCGCTGACGTGGCCCGCGACGGTCTTGCGGGCCACGCCCAGCCTCGACTGGACGTACCCGAACTCCCGGTCGCCGTGGGCGGCCTGGTTGAGGTTCATGAAGTCCATGTCGATGGTGGCCCAGGGGAGTTCGGCGTCGGCCTGGGTGTGCAGGTGGAGCAGCGGCTTGCGGAGCATGTCGAGGCCGGAGATCCACATCTTGGCCGGCGAGAAGGTGTGCATCCAGGCGATGAGGCCGACGCAGGCCGGGGCGGCGTTGGCTTCCAGGACGAGGGAGAGAATGGCCGCGGAGTCGGTGAGCACGGGCTTCCAGACGACGCGGACGGGGGCGCCGGGTACGGCGGCGAGCCGGTCGCTGACGGACCGGGACTGCTCGGCGACCTGGCGGAGGGTGTCCTCCCCGTAGAGCCCCTGGCTGCCGGTGACGAACCAGACCTCGGGGGCGGCGGGCGGTGTCATGGTCTGATGGCTCCTCACTGAGCGGATGTGCCGGGCTGGCCGTAGACGTTGCGGTATCGGTCGTGGAGCCGGTCGACGGCCTGGGGGTCGATCGGCAGCGGCCGGCCGAGCTGATGGGCGATGTGCACGCTGCGGGCGACGTCCTCGCACATCACGGCGGCCTTCACGGCGGCGCGCGGGCTCGCGCCGATGGTGAAGGGCCCGTGGTTGCGCATCAGTACGGCGGGCGAGCGGTGCCCGGTCAGGGTCTCCACGATGCCGCGGCCGATCGAGTCGTCGCCGATCATCGCGAAGGGGCCGACGGGGATCTCGGCGCCGAACTCGTCGGCCATGGCGGTCAGTACGCACGGCACCGGTTCGCCGCGGGCCGCCCACGCGCAGGCGTACGTGGAGTGGGTGTGGACGACTCCGTTGACCTCGGGCATGTGCCGGTAGACGTAGGCGTGCGCGGCGGTGTCGGAGGACGGCTGGAGTCCTCCGCCGTCGACCACTCGCCCGTCCAGGTCGCAGACGACCATGGACTGCGGGGTCAGCCGCTCGTACGGGACGCCGCTGGGCTTGATGACGAACAGGTCCTGTCCGGGGACGCGACCGGACACGTTCCCGCCGGTCCACACCACGAGCTGGTAACGGACCAGTTCCTGATGGAGCTCGGTGAGCTCCTCGCGCAGCGCGGCGACCGCGGTGGCGGCGTCCGGGGACGAATGCTCTGCGTTCATGACCATGGCGACCTCGGCGTTCTCGGGGAAGAGGGAGGGGCGCAGGATGCGGGTGAGCGCTCACCATCGGCTCTGTGAGCGCTCACAATTTCGGGGAGGCGGACAGGGCGGCCGAGCGCAGCGCGCGCAGCCGGTGCATCACGTCGTTTCCGCCGCGCCCGAAGTGGTCGTGCAGCGCCCGGTACTCGGCGTGCAGGCGGTCGTAGGCGGCGGCCCGGGCCGGGTCCGGGGTGTAGGCGTTCTCCTGCCGGCGGCCCATCGCGGCGGAGGCGGTGCGGATGTCGGGGTAGGCTCCGGCGGCCACGGCGGCGTGGATCGCGGCGCCCAGCGCGGGTCCCTGCGCGGAGGCCAGCACGTGGACGGGGCGGTTGAGCACGTCGCTGTAGACCTGCATGAGGAAGTGGTTCTTCAGCAGCCCGCCGGCCGCCGTGAAGTCGGTCACCGGGACGCCCGCCGCCTCGAACGCGTCGACGATGGTGCGGGTGCCGAAGGCCGTGGCCTCGACCAGGGCCCGGTAGACGTCCTCGGGCCGGGTGTCGAGGGTCAGGCCCACGATCAGCCCGGACAGGTGGTGGTCGACCAGCACCGAGCGGTTCCCGCTGTGCCAGTCCAGCGCCAGAAGTCCGTGTCCGCCCACCGGTTGTGCGGCGGCGCGTTCCGTCAGCAGTTCGTGCACGCCGATCCCCCGCCGTCGGGCTTCGGCCGCGTACTCCTCCGGCACGGCGGTGCGCACGGCCCACGCCAGGATGTCGCCGACGCCGCTCTGCCCGGCCTCGTACCCCCACAGCCCCGGCACCACCCCGTCCCGCACCACCCCGCACATGCCCGGGACCTCGGCGAGGACGTCGGAGTTGAGGATGTGGCAGGTGGAGGTGCCCATGATGGCGAGCATCCGGCCCGGGTCGAGGGCCTGGGCGGCGGCGCTGGTGACGTGTGCGTCCACGTTCCCCGCGGCCACGACCGTGCCCTCGCGCAGTCCGGTGAGTTCGGCGGCCCGGGCGGTGAGCCTGCCGGCGGGAGCGCCGAGCGGGGTCAGCGGGTGTTCCAGCTTGGCGGTGAAGCCGGCGAAACCGGGGTGCAGCCCGGTCAGGAACGCCTCGTCCGGGTAGCGGCCGTCCTGGCGGACGCCCTTGTAGCCGGCGGTGCACGGGTTGCGGCTCTCGGCGCCGGTGAGCTGCCACACGATCCAGTCGGCCGCCTCGATCCAGCGGTCGGCGGCGGCGTAGACGTCCGGGTCCTCCCGCAGCACCTGCAGCGCCTTGGCGTACTGCCACTCGCTGGAGATCTTGCCGCCGTAGCGGGCCAGCCACGGCTGCCCGGTCCGCTGCGCGTGCTCGACGATGAGGTCTGCCTCCGGCTGGGCGGCGTGGTGGCGCCACAGCTTGGGGTACGCGTGGGGGCGGTGCTCGTACTGCGGCAGCTCGCACAGCGGGGTGCCGTCCCAGGTGGCGGGAAGCACCGTGCAGGCGGTGAAGTCGGTGGCGATGCCCACGACTTGATCGGGTGTCACTCCGGCGTCGGCGAGCGCCCGCGGTACGGCGAGACGCAGCACGTCACGCCAGTCCTGGGGCATCTGGAGCGCCCAGTCGGGCGGCAGCGGGACCCCGCGGGGCAGTTCCCGGTCGACCACGCCGTGGGCGTACTCGTGGACCGCGCTGCCCAGTTCCGCGCCGTCCTCGACGGCCACGACCAGGGCCCGCCCGGAGAGCGTGCCGAAGTCGATGCCGAGGGTGACCGCGGGCGGATCGGTGGTCAAGGTCTCCTCCAATCGTGGCCGGCACGGCCGGGCGGCCGCGCCGGACGCCCGCTTTCCGCCCCGCGGGTGCGGTGCGTCCACCGGGCGGGTCGCAGGGTGTCGAGGGCCGTGGACCGCCCTCAGTAGGGGGTGCTGCTGCGGCGGACGATCAGCCGCGGCTCGATCACCACGCGCTCGTCGTCGCCCTGGGTGGTGCCGGACTCCAGCCGGCTGACCAGCAGCCGGATGCTCGCCTTGCCGAGTGCGGCGAAGTCCTGCCGGACGGTGGTGAGCGGCGGGGTGAAGAACTCGGCCTCGGGGATGTCGTCGAACCCCGCGATGGCGACCTGGCCGGGGACCGACAGTCCGGCTTCGCGCAGGGCCCGCAACACCCCCAGCGCCATCTGGTCGTTGGCGACGAAGACGGCGGTCACCTCCGGGGAGCCGCGGCCCGCCGCTCCCGCGGTCACCCGGCCGGCCAGCTCCTGCCCGGCCCGGTAGCCGGACAACGGGGTCCAGTCGCCCTGGATCGGCGGCGGCACGACGGCGCCGGCCTCCTCCAGCACCGAGCGCCAGCCCTTGGCCCGTTCCTCCGCCTCCAGCCAGCTCGGCGGCCCCGCGACGTGCCAGACCGTGCGGTGGCCGGCGGCCAGCAGATGGCTCGTGGCCATCCGTGCCCCGAGCCACTGGTCCACGGAGACCACCGGGATCGGCAGATCGTGCCCGCCTTCCACCGTCACCACCGGGAAGGGAAGCCGCAGTTCGGCCAGCGCGGTGACCGCCTCGCGGTGCGGGACTATCACCACGATGCCCTCCACCCCCCAGTCGCTGAGGTGGTCGATCGCCTCCCTGAGGGCGGCGGCCGAGTAGCGGCGCAAGGTGACCGCCGAGACCATGTACCCCTCGTCCCGCGCGGCCTCCTCCAGACCGAACAGGGTGCTGGACGGGCCGAAGAGCGTCGGATTGCAGGCCACCACGCCCAGGGTGAGCGTGCGCCGGGTGACCAGCGCCCGAGCCGAGGAGTTCCGCCGGTACCCCAGCTGCCCGATCGCCCTGAGCACATCCGCCCGGGTCGACTCGCGCACATTGGGATGGTTGCTCAGCACCCGCGACACCGTCTGGTGCGACACACCCGCGAGTTGCGCGACGTCCGCCATGGTGGGTGCCCTGCGGGGGCCGGTGCTGCCAACGGTCTGCGACATGAGGCTCCGATCCGTGATGGGCATCATTGTTAGCGCTCACAGGTGAGGGCGTCAAGGGACGTGAAGGCGCCTGCCGACGCCCCAACTCGGCCTGTACTGCGGACAGTCGGACAGGCGTCACCCACCGACGGGTGGGCGGTCCGGTGCCACGCCCCTTTACCGGTTCCCCCGGCGGGCTGCCCGGCGTAGGGGCGCGGCGGACTCGCGCTCGGCAGGGCTGCCCGAGGGCGACCTGCCCCGCGCGCTGCCCGGGCGAGGGCGGGCAGCGCGCGGGAGAAGGAGCTGCGCCGGAAGCCGGGGCGGAAGGGACCCGGGGACACAGCTCGCAAGGCCTTCTTCGGGGCGGCCTCCGGCACGACGCGTCCGGTCCGGCGGGCGGTTGCGAGCTGCCACGGGCGTGGCGGGCGGGCCGGCCGTCCCGGGCGCGGGCGGGCGCCTTCAGCCGGACGGCCGAGTGGGCGGCACCGGTGCGCGGGACGCCGAGAACGGCCGTGCCTGCCGGTACGGATCGGGTGGGCGCCCCTTCCGGTGCCGGTGCCGTGCCGGAAGGTCGCGCAGGACCGCGCCGAGGGCGACGCACCCGGCGGCCGTGCCGTACGCCCACGCCTGGAGGGGGACGCCGGGCAGCAGCCGGCCGCCGAGGTAGAGGACGGTGCCGGCCAGGGGGACGGCCAGCCACTCCCAGCGGCCGTCGAGGGCGACGAGGCCGACGACGAGCAGCGCGTACCAGGGGTAGCCGGGCGACATCAGCAGCAGGGCGACGCCGGTCAGCAGCAGGGCGCCGCGCCAGGGGCGCAAGGGGTCCCCGCGCCACCACACGTACCCGGCCGTCAGCACGAGCAGCAGCACGGCGGCCGCCTCGGCCGCCGCGTCCGGCAGCAGCAGCCGCAGCAGGGCGAAGCGGTGCACGTCGCCGGGCTGGTAGCCCTCCTCCTGGAGGTAGCCGGGCAGATATCCGAGGACGCCGGCGCCGGAGGCGACGACGTAGGGCAGGTAGGAGAGCGCGACCACGGCGAGCAGGGCGGCGACCGTGCGGGCGATCCTGGCCGGACCGCGCTGCCCGGACAGGGCGCCGGGCAGCGCCAGCACAGGCAGCAGTTTCACGGCGACGGCCGCGCCGAGGAGGCCGCCGCGCCGGGTGCCGGCGGTGGCCGTGCCGAGGGCCAGCACGGTCAGCAGGACGCCCAGGGTGTCGACATGGGCGTTGTCGACCGCCTCGAAGGGAACGGCCGGGCACCATCCCCACAGGGCGGCACGGGCCGGGGCCCGGTGCGGGTCGCCGCGCCGTCGTCCCACGGCGAGCAGGGCGGTGGTGGTGCCGAACGCCAGGACGGCCCCACCGATCTGGAGCGGTTTGTGGCGGCTTCCGGAGGGTGACAGGAGGTGGACGGCGGCGAACCAACCCTCGGCCACGGGCGGGTAGATGGTGGGGACGGTGGGGCGGTTGATGCGGGTGCACAGACCCTCGCTCGTCCGGGTCAGTCCCCAGCCCGTGCACGAGGTCCCGGCCGGGAAGAGCCAGTCGTCGCGCAGCCGAGCGAGCTGCGGTGCGGCCGGCGGGTGGGCGTAGGGGGAGATGCCGGCGGCCTGGACGCGGCCGTCCCAGGCGTAGCGGTACATGTCGGTGCTGGTGCGGGGCGGCGCGGCGAGCGCGGCCGCGGCCACGGCGGCGGCGCCTACCAGGACCAGTGCGGTGGCGGCCCGCGTCGGCGCCTTGCGCACGGTCCACGCCGCGGCGGCGAACAGGGCCCAGGCGACGGCGTATCCGGCGAGTAGGCGTCCGGCGTCGTGCACGTCGTCGCCCGCCCGGACGGTGTCCGCGACCACGGCGGTGAGCGCGGCGAGCAGGACCGCGGTGACGACGGCGGCGACGCGGGCGGTCGTGCCGTGCGCGGCGGGGCGGTCCGCCGACGGCCGCGGGTGCGCGGGGGCGGTGTCGTTCACAGGAGTTCGCGCCTCCCGTCGGCCGTGCGGGGCGCGGTGCGCGGTTCGGGGTGGGGGCGGCGGCGCAGTTCGAGGAACGTGCGGTCCCCGGCGGTCCACCGGCCGGTCACGGTCCAGCCCGCCGGGCCGGCGGCCCGGCACAGCGCGGTGGCGCCGAGGCGGGCCCAGGAGAAGGGGCGGCCGTGCCGGCCGTGGGCGTCCTCGACGCGGACGGTGAGGCGTTCGTCGACGTCGTGCGGGGATACCTCGGCCAGCAGCCGGCTGCCGGGCGCGGCCACGGCGCGCAGCCGGGCGAGAAGGGCGACCGGGGCGCCGCCGATGCCGACGTTGCCGTCCATCAGCAGCACGGTGCCCCAACGGCCTTCCCCGGGCAGGCGGTCGAAGACGGACCGGCGCAGCGCGGAACCGCCGCCGCGCCGGGTGCGGGCCACCGCGTCCGGGCTGACGTCGATGCCGAGCGTCCGTACGCCCCGGGCGGCCAGCGCCGCCACCAGCCGTCCCGGTCCGCAGCCGACGTCGAGGACGGGCCCGGTGCAGCGGTCCAGGACGCGGGCGTCGGCGGCGTCGGGGGCGGCGCACCAGCGTTCCACGTCCAGCGGTAGCAGGTCCCCCTCCCCCAGGGCGTCGTCGGCGTCGTCGGGGTGGTTCGGTGAGGTCAGCCGGCGCAGGTAGAGCGGGCCGCAGCCGGTGCGCAGGGCGCGGGCGTAGGGGTCGTCGATCCACGGCCGGCCGAAGGGCCGGTCGCGTCCGGGGGCCATGCCCGCGGTCGGCGGGCGGCGGCCCGCGCCGCCCGTGGTCCGCCGGGCGAGGACGGGTTCGGCGCCGTCCCGGACGCCGCTCACCGGCCGGTCCCCGTCAGCGCGGCCACGGCGGCGGCGAACCGGGAGCCGGCCGGGCAGTGGGCGGCGACCTCGGCGACGTCGGCGGCGGTGTCCACGTCACGCAGCACCGGCAGGTCGCTCACCCTCAGACCCGCCTCGACCAGGCGGCGGCGCTGGACGGCGCCCGTGCGGGGGGTGGACATCGGCACGCCCCGTACGAGGGCGGCGGCGCGGGCCGGTTCGGCGACGCCCAGCGCCCAGAACCCGCCGTCGGCGGCGGGCCCGAACCAGGCGTCGTGGCCGTCCCGGCCGACATCCTCGAAGAGTTCCGCGGTCAGTTGAGGGGTGTCCATGCCGACCAGGAGCGCCGGTCCGCGTCCGCACAGAGCGAACGCGGCCGCGATCCGCTCGTCCAGGCCGCCGGGCGGCTGGGCGGCGAGGTCGAAGCCGGGCGGCAGCCAGGGGCCCGGCGTGCCGTCGAGGACGAGCAGACGGCGACGGGCGGGCACCCGCAGGACCGTGTGCAGGGTGTCGGCGAGGGCCGCCTCGGCGAGGGCGGCCGCCTCGCGCGGGGTGTAGGGCGGGGTGAGCCGGGTCTTGACCCGGCCGGGCACGGGCTGCTTGGCGATGACCAGCACGGTGGCCAGGGGCGGGGCGCTCATCGGCCGGCTCCGGCGGCGGTCCCGGACACCGGGCGCCCGGCGGGCCGTTCGGCGAGCACGGCGCGCATGTCCCGGACCGCCTGCCAGGTGCCGCGCCAGGTCCCGGTGACCTTCGAGCGGCCCGTGCGCGGACGGTAGGGGACGTCGGTCTCCGTCACCCGCCAGCCCGCGTCGGCGGCCCGGACGACGGTCTGCAGCGGGTAGCCGGAGCGCCGGTCGGTCAGGTCGAGGGCGAGCAGGGCCGTGCGGCGGGCGGCGCGCATCGGGCCGAGGTCGTGCAGCCGCAGCCCGGTGCGGCGGTGAACCAGCCGGGCCAGTTCCAGGTTGGCCAGGCGGGCGTGCAGGGGCCAGGCGCGACGTGTGACGGGCCGGCGGCGGCCGAGGACGAGGTCGGCGGCGCCGTCGAGGACGGGGCCCGCGACGGCCGGCAGGAGGGCCGGGTCGAGGCTGGCGTCGCAGTCGCAGAAGCAGACGACGTCCGCGGTGGCGGCGGTCAGCCCCGCGTGGCAGGCCGCGCCGAACCCGCGGCGCGGCTCGTGCACCACCTGGGCACCGAGCGTGCGGGCGAGGTCCGCCGAGCCGTCGGTCGAGCCGTTGTCCACGACGATCGCGCGCCACCCCGCCGGGATCCGGCCGAGCACCCAGGGCAGGGCCTTGGCCTCGTCCAGACAGGGCAGCACCACGTCCACGGGCGCGGGTGAAAAGGAGGAGTTCTCGATCACCCTCATCACCCTACGAGGACGAAAAGGACATAAGGGATTCAGTGATCTTACGGAGTGCTGACGTCAGGCGCCGCCCGGACCGGCGCCCGCGGCCGGTGCGAGACTCGGTGGCGTGAAGCGCGTACGCCTACTCGTCGTGGACGACGACCCCGCCGTCCCCGAGGCGGTCAGCGGCCACCTGGACCGGGCACGCTCCCCGTGATCATGCCGACGGCGCGGGACGACGACGAGGACCGCGTCCTCGCCCTCGACCGCACGCCCGCCACGCCACCCGCCACGCCACCCGCCAGGGTGCCGAACTTCGGCTGGCCGTCGGGGAGTTCCATCTGCCGGTGTACTTCCTGCGGCATCCGGGCGGGGCGGCGAGCCGCGAGGAGCTGATGCACGAGGTGTGGGCCGGGAGTTCGGCGACCTGTCGACCGTCACCGTTCATGTGCGCCGCCTGCGCGACAAGTTCGAGGACGCCCCGGCGCGCCCCCGCGCCCGGTCGACACCGTGCGGGCGTGGGCTGCCGCTTCGACGCGGCCCGCCGGACCGGCCGACCGCCGGGAGCCCTGCCGGGGGCGGGCCGGCCGGCTCGCAGCGCGGCCGTCGCGGGGGTGTCCCGCATCGGGCCGGGGCGACCCCGCGTCCGGCCCGATCACGTCCCGGGCGACCCGGGAGCCCTGCCGGGGGCGGGTCAGCCGGCTCGCAGCGCGGCCGTCGCGAACCCCGCCATCCCCTCGGCGAAGCCGACCCGCGGCCGCCACCCCAGTTCCTCGCACAACCGGCGCGAGGACGCGGTGATGTGGCGGACGTCGCCGAGCCGGTAGCGGCCCGTGACGACGGGCGGGCGCCCGCCGTACGCCTGCGCCAGCGCGGCGGCCATCTCGCCGATCGTGTGCGGCTCGCCGCTGCCGACGTTGTACGCCCGTACGCTCCCCCGGGGCAGCCCGGCAAGCCCGTCCAGCGCCGCGAGGTTGGCCCCGGCGACGTCCCCCGCGTGGACGAAGTCCCGGCGCTGGCCGCCGTCCTCGAACACCTGGGGCGCCTCGCCGCGCTCCAGCGCGGACCGGAACAGCGAGGCGACGCCCGCGTAGAAGGTGTCGCGCGGCATCCCGGGCCCGTACACGTTGTGGTAGCGCAGCACGGCGGCCCGGCCGCCCGTGGCGCGCGCCCACGCGGCGGCGAGGTGCTCCTGCGCGAGCTTGGTGGCGGCGTACACGTTGCGCGGATCGAGCGGCGCATCCTCGGTCACCAGGCCCGGAGTCAGCGGCTGCCCGCACTCCGGGCAGGGCGGTTCAAAGCGTCCCGCGTCCAGGTCGGCCACCCGGCGCGGCCCGGGCCGTACGACGCCGTGGACCGGGCACGCGTAGCGCCCCTCGCCGTAGACGACCATCGAACTCGCCAGCACCAGCCGCCGGACCCCCGCCTCGGCCATGCCGGCCAGCAGCACCGCCGTACCGAGGTCGTTGCAGCCCACATAGGCGGGGGCGTCGCCGAAGTCCTTGCCGAGGCCCACCATCGCCGCCTGGTGGCAGACGGCGTCCACTCCCCGCAGGGCCTCGCGCACGGCCGCCGCGTCACGCACGTCCCCGTGCCGGAAGTCCACGCCTTCGGGGACCGGCGGGGCCGTGGGGTGCGCGACGGGCAGCAGCGCGTCGAGCACGCGCACCGCGTGCCCGGCGCCGGTGAGGGCGTTCACGAGGTGCGAGCCGATGAAACCCGCGCCTCCGGTGACCAGGATCAACATGCCCCGACCGTAAGGCCGCGCGCTCGCCCGCGAGCCGTGCGACGCCGTGACGTCAGCGATCCGTAAGCCTTCCGGGGCGAGTCGGGCCATCCGGCGGGGCACCCGCGATGACGTTCGCGACCTGTAAGGGTTGCGCGATTCCCTGCCGCCGTTCCAGGCGCTGTGATGGTCGGCATGAGAACGCTCCCCGTCCGACCGCGCCCGCCGGTGTTCCGCGGCGCGCTGCACGATGCCCGCACGGCGACAAGGATCGGGCGGTGGCTCGGCATCGCCTTCGCCACGTGCTTCGTGACCGGCCTGATCAGTCATGTCCTGCAGCATCCGCCGTCGTGGGCGGCCGACGCCCTGCCGAGCCGTCCCGTATGGGGTTACCGGCTGACCCAGGGCCTGCACGTGGCGTCCGGGATCGCCGCCGTACCGCTGCTCCTGGCCAAGCTGTGGACCGTGTACCCGCGGCTGTTCGCCTGGCCGCCCGTGCGTTCGGCGGCGCACGCGCTGGAACGGCTCTCGGTCGCCGTACTGGTGGCGGGAAGCGTCTTCGAGCTGGCCACCGGCCTGTTGAACACCGCGCAGTGGTACCCGTGGCCGTTCTCCTTCGTCCCGGTGCACTACGCGGTGGCCTGGCTGGTGACCGGGGCGCTGCTGCTGCACCTCGCCGTCAAGGCGCCCCAGATCAGGGCGCATTGGGCTCGCCGCTCACCCGGGACCCTCGCCCTCCCCGCCGAGGACGCGCTCGACCGGCGGTCGCTGCTGGCGGCGGTCGCGGCGGCCGTGGGCGCGGTCACGCTCACCACGGTCGGCCAGTCGTTCACCCCGCTCGGACGGACCGATCTGCTCGCTCCCCGGCACCCCGGCCACGGACCGCAGGGCCTGCCGGTCAACCGCACCGCCGCGGCGGCCGGCGTCGGCCGGATCGCCGGTCCGTCCTACCGGCTGACCGTCGACGGGCCGCGCCCGTACACGCTCACCCTCGACGAACTGCGCGCGCTGCCCCAGCACGAGGTGGAACTGCCGATCGCCTGCGTCGAGGGGTGGAGCAAGTCGGCCCGCTGGACCGGTGTGCGGGTGGCGGACCTGCTGGAGCGGGCCGGCGCCGTACGGCCGGCCCGGGCGCGCGTCGTGTCGCTGCAACCGCGCGGCGCCTACCGGGTGTCCGAGCTGGGACACGCCCACGCGCACGACCCGCTGACCCTGCTGGCCCTGCGGCTGAACGGCGAGGAGCTGAGTCCCGACCACGGCTATCCGGTCCGGCTCATCGCCCCGAACCGCCCCGGTGTGCTCCAGACCAAGTGGGTCGGCCGGCTGGAGGTGCTGTGACCAGGGACATGTCGAAGGGTGCCGGGGCGGCGGCGGTGCGTGTGCTGGCCGGTGCGGCGGGGGTGGCGCTGATGGGGACGGGTGTGTCACTGCTGCTGGACGTACGCGACCTGACCGGCGTCCTCGCCTGGCTGGGCGCGGCGCTGCTGGTGCACGACGTGCTGATCGCTCCGCTGGTGCTGCTCGCCGGGCTCGCCCTCACCCGTGTCGGCGCGCGCGGGGCACGGGGTGGTGTGCGCGGGCCGGTGCGGGGAGCGCTGCTGGTGGCGGGGGCGCTCACCGCCGTCGCCCTGCCCCCGCTGCTGCGGCCCGGCGCCCCGGCCAACTCCTCGGTGGTGCCTCTGGATTACCTTCGGAACTGGTTGCTCGCCCTGGCCGTGACGGCGGCCGTCACGACGGCGCTGATCGTCGCGCGGCGCCTCGCACCGCGCGGCGTGCGACGTCTCGTCCGACGGCTGAGGCGATGCCGGCCCAGGGTGCGGGGCGGCCGGGGGCCCTCCCGGACAGGGGCGCCGGAGAGCCGGCGGCCCTCCGGAGACCGCCGCTGACGACCGGACGGCCGGACCGGCGTTCCCGGTCTCACCGTGCGCGTCGTCGGCTGCTTCGGCCGCGCACCGGCAGGAGGCGCGGCGGACGATCCCGGCTGTGCAGCCGCGCCGACGCGTTACAGCTCGCGGCCGACCAGGAAGTCCAGCACCGTGAGCAGGTCCCCTGCGGCCCCGGCGGCCAGCGGGGCCCGTGACAGGAGGGCACGGGCGGTGGCCGTGTGCGTGCGGGCCTCGGCCAGTGCCGCTGTTCGACCGCCGGCCGCCTCGATCAGCTCGGCGGCCTCCTCGGAACGCCCCGGCGAGTCCAGCAGTTCGGGCAGGGCACGGCCCGCCGGGGAGTCGAGGGCGGCCAACACGGGGTAGGTCTTCTTGCGCTCCCGCAGATCGCCGCCCGCGGGCTTGCCCGTGACGGCGGGGTCACCCCAGATTCCGAGTACGTCGTCGACCAGTTGGAAGGCGATGCCGAGATGCCGTCCGGCCCGGTCCAGCGCGCTGGTGGTGTCCTCGTCCGCGCCGCCGAGCAGGGCGCCCAGGGCGGCGGCACAGCCCAGCAGGGCACCGGTCTTGGCCTCCGCCATGGACCGGTACTCCTCGACCGTCACCCGGTCCGGGCCGGTGCACGGCCGGCCGGTGAACAGCAGGTCGTCGGCCTGCCCGCGCATCAGGTCGGCGAGGGCCGCCGAGAGGAGCCGTACGGCACCGGCGCCCTGCGGCACGGCGGCGAGGGTCTCCACGGCCAGCGCGAACAGGGCGTCGCCGGCCAGCACCGCCGGGCCCGTGCCGTACGCCTTCCACACGGCCGGGCGGCGGCGCCGGGTCGCGTCGCCGTCCATGATGTCGTCGTGCAGCAGCGAGAAGACGTGGACCAGTTCAACCGCGACGGCCGCCGGAATCCCGGCATGCTCGTCGGCGCCCGCCGCCCGCGCGCCGAGCACCGCCAGTGCCTGCCGTACCCCCTTGCCGCCCGATGCGGTGGCGGGCGCACCGCCCACCTCGCACCAGCCGAAGGAGTACGCGGCCATCTCGCCCAGCCACGGATGCAGCCGACCCACCGCCTGGCGTAGCGCCGGCCGCACCAACCCGGCGCAGTGCGCGAGGAGTTCGGGTGCGGCGGGCGGAGCCTGCAGCGCGGTCACCGTACGACCTCCGCGTCGAGTCCGAACTCCTCCTGGGCACGTTCCACCAGCCGTTGCACGTGCTTGAGGCCGCTGCCCTCCAACGAGCTTGCCAGGTCCGCGAGTTCGGCCGCCGTCTCGTCGCGGCTCCGGCCGAGCCGGGCCAGCGACTTGGCGAGGCCCAGCCGGGCCAGCGCCTCGCCCCGCGGCTCGTTCATCGCGCGGAACTCCGACAGCGCCAGCTCGTACATCCGGCGCGCCTCCTCGTGGCGTTCGGCCCGGTACAGGACGTTGCCGCGCATCTTGTGGTTGTAGGCCAGCGCGCTGGACAGGTTCATCGCGCGACAGCCGGCCTCCGCACGGGACAGCAGCTCCAGCGCGCGCTCGGTGTCCTTGTCGCGCACCGAGAGGATGTCCGCGAGGCCGCGCAGCGCCCATGCGTGCCCGCGCCGGTCCTCCGCGCGCTCGGCTATCTCCGCCGCCTCCTTGAACAGCGTGTACGCCCGGTCGAAGTCCCCGGTGTTGCGGTGCATCTGGGCGATGCCCTCCAGCGCCCACACCGTGTGCCGGGCCTCGCCGCGCCTGCGGGCCTCGGCCAGCAGCTGCTCGTGCAGCCGGCCGACCGCCGCGTAGTCGCCCTGGATGCGGCCGGTCTCCGCGAGTCCGGCCAGCGAATAGCCTCGGCAGACGACGTCGCCGGCCCGTTCGCCGAGTTCGGCCGCGAGTCCGAGCAGCCGCCAGGCCAGCGGGAACGCCCCGCGCTGCCGGGCGAGGGTGCCGCCGCTCCACAGCGCCCACGCCATCGCCGCGGCGTCGCCGGCCTCCCGAGCGGTGCGGTAGCTCGCCTTCCAGGCCCGGTCGGCCTCCCCCACCTTTCCGAGCCGCCGGTACGCCTCGGCGACGGCGAGCCCGCAGCGGGCGGCCTCGGCCGACTGCCCCGACCGCTCGGCCTCGCGCAGCTTCTCGATGCCTTCCGCCAGCACGTCCGTCAGCGAGGAGTTCACGGACAGGGTGGTCAGGGCGCCCTGGTACTCGGGAGCGAAAGCCTTGCCGTACATGCATGCCTTTCTATAAACGCTGTGTATACACATCGTGTATAGCGCGTTGTGAATGCGCCCCGGCCGAGAGGACCGGGGCGTGTCGGTCTGTTGTCGATCAAGACGCGGGTCCGGCGGCGCGGGTTGCCCGAGCGATGTGGATCATGGTGTGAAGGTTTCGTGGCGCCGGCCCGTCGCCGCTGTTCGGCGCGGCGGAGCCGACCGCCGGACCCGCCGGGGTCCCTGACGGGCCGCCGGTAGCCCGCCGGTGGATCGGTGGACGGCTCGACGGCCTCCACGCGGCCGGCAGCGGTGCCGCTGCCGGTATCCGTCTGACCCGGCGCCCGGCAACGGGCTTCGTCAGTGACCGCAAGGGCGTCGGTACGGGGCGATCCTTCCGACGGTGCTCAGCCACTGCCGTTCGGTGATCACCTGGTGGTTCGCCGAGCACATGCGGTCGTAGACGTCGTCGGCCTGGTCGCTCATGAGCAGGACTCCGGGCCGGTTTCCCGGCAGGATGGTCTCCGTCAGCGCCAGCGTGCGAGCGTCCGGGCTGAACTGCACGTCCATCGCGGAGACGCCCGCGAGCGTCCCCAGATCGTTCGGGTCGTGCTTGTCCCCGACGTCCCAGAGCTGGATCTCGTCGACCATGTCGGCGTGCGCCGCGACGAAGCGGCCGTCGGGGCTGACGACCAGTTCCGAGACGCGGGCCTGGGCGGGGAGCACGCTGGTCTTCTGCGGCCGTGCGCGACTGCCGACGTCCCACAGGGAGACGCTCTTGTCGTTCTTGGTGGCGATCGCGAGCGTGGTGTCGTCGAGGAATCCCGCGCTGTTCGTCTGGCCGTCGATCTGCGCGGGTGTCCCGGGCCGTCTGACGTCTTTGATGCTCACCAGCCGCAGCGGCCCCTCGAAGGACCACAGGGCCAGCATGCGGGTGCGCGGGTCGAATGCCACTCCGGCGATTCCCCCGTCGAAGTGCTGGAGAGGGTCGCCGCCCCGGGACGGCCGTCGCACGTCGTGCAGGTCCCAGAGCCGGGTGCCCCCGTCGTCGTATATCAGCAGGGTGGTGGGGTCCAGGAACTGGAGCTCGACCTCGGAGTCCTTGCCCGTGGCGTGCAGCGGGATGGTGGCCGAACGGCTCGGCCGGCGGGGGTTGGTGATGTCCCAGACGGTGGCCTGCGAGTCCGTGGCGTTCCCGGCCACGAGGGTTCGTCCGTCGCCGGTCACGGTCGCCCCGCCTTCGGCCCGGAATGTCGACAAGTGCACGGGGTGTCGCGGATCGGTCAGATCCCACAGGGCCAGGGACGAGGAGTCCTGCGACTGGCTGATCAGCAGTCGCCCGTGCGGGAGGAACACCGCCCGTGTCCACGGCCGGGGCAGGCCGGCGGCGAGTGCAGGGCGGTGCGGATCGGAGATCTGCCAGATAGCGGCCGTCTTCCCGGCGACCGCGGAGTCGTAGTCCGCGCTGACCGCGATCAGCCGGCCGTCCTCGCTGAACGCCTTGCCGGGTACGCCGGACCCCGGGCTGCTGATGGTGCCGGGCAGCGGCTGCGCCACCGCTTTCGACCACAGGCTGACCATGCCCTTGTCCCCGCCGCTCGCGATGACGGCGCCGTCCGGGCTGCTCGCGACCGCGTACACCGGCACTTTGCCCGGCAGGCTGTTGAACAGGTCGATCCGGCTGCCGGAGCCGGAGCCGGTGATCTCCCAGTAGTCCACCGTGCCCGTCGAGTTCGCCGCCGCGAACCCGGATCCGTCCGCGGTGAAACTCAGTGACATGACGACCGAGTTGTCGTTTCCGCTGAAGGTTTCCACGTCCCTGGTCGCCGGATGGCCGGGATCGCGCACGTCCCACACCGCGATGGAGCCCAGGGCGCCACCGGCGGCGAGCAGGTCGCCCCGCCGGCTGAAGGCCAGGCTCAGGGCCGAGTCGGCATCGCGCATCGCCAGCAGTTCGGGCTTGTGCGGGGCGGTGACGTTCCACAGCCGGACGGCGGCCGAGTTGCGCCTCCGGCTCGTCGCTCCGTTGGCGGTGGCGAGCACCTTGCCGTCGGGGCTGAACGCGACCGCGGTGACCTCGTTCTTGCCGACCGCCAGCGACGTTTCGCCGGGATGCGCCGGATCCCGCACGTCCCACAGCTGGACGGTGCCGGTCGCACCGGACGCGGCGACCGTGCGGCCGTCGGCGCTGAACGCCACCCTGGGTACGGCGTCCGTGTCGGCGGGGCTGCCACGCACGGCGCGTACGACGGGATGGCCGGGGCTGCGCACGTTCCACACGGAGAAGGACCGCCACGTGCGGGCGGCGAGGAGGCTTCCGTCGGGGCTGAAGGCGATGGCCGCGGTGCCGTCCGTGTGCAGCACCCCGCGCGGTGCGGGCCGGTTGGGATCGGCGACGTCCCACAAGCGGATCGTCCGGTCCTTGGAGGAGGTGGCCAGGAGGCGGCCGTCGCGACGGAACACCGTGTCGAGCACCCGGTCCGTGTGGCCTTTAAGCGTGACGGGATAGCGGGTGACGTAGGAGGCCAGCAGGCTGCTGCGGGCCTCCTTCGTGGGGGCGAGTCCGTACGCCGCCAGGGCGAGCTGCCGGGCGGTGCCCGGATCGCCGTCCCGCAGCTGGTCCGCGAGCTGGGCCAGCTGGCGGGAGGTGATGAGGTTCTGGCGGTGGGCGGCGGTGCGGTACTGCGTGACCGCGACCAGTCCGCCCAGCAGTGCGGCCACCACCGCCAGGGCGATTCCGGCGAGGCCCCATCTGCGGCGCCGTTGCGCGGCGAGGCTCGCGGTGAGGAAACGGCGTTCGTGCGGAGTGAGCGCCGCCTCGTGCTGCGGAGCGGCGAACCACTGGCGGGCCGTGGCCAGCCGCGTTCCGCCGTACAGCAGTGTCCGGTCGCGGCCGGCGGCCTGCCAGTCGTCCGCCGCGTCGGCGAGCTGCTGGTGCACGAGCAGGCCGGTGTGGTCCTCGTCGATCCAGCGCCGCAGCCGGGGCCAGACCCGCAGCAGTGCCTCGTGCGCGATCTCCGCGCGGTCGCCGTCGAGCGTGATCAGGCGCGCTTCCGCCAGTGCGTCGCGCGCCGAGACGAGAGCGGCGGCCTCCTCGGGCGGCCGGCTGGCCAGCAGCTCGGCGAGGGAGATGCGGCGACGGGTGTCCTCGGTGCCCTTGCCGACGTGCACCATGCGCAGCAGGAGTGTGCGCGCGGCGCGGCGTGCGTCCGGGGACAGACTCTCGTAGACGGTGTCCGCCTGCTGGGTCACGGCGTTCCACACCCCGCCGGTGGCGGCGTAACCGGCGAGGGTCAGGGTGCGGCCGCCGCAGATGGCCCAGGTCCGCTGCAGCGCGTAGGACAGCAGGGGCAGGGAGCCGGTGCCGAACGCGGTGGCGTCACCCGGATCCTGCCGTGACCCGATGTCGCGCAGGACGGTGTCCGACAGCCCGGCTTCCAGTCGCAGTCCGGTGGCCTCGGCGGGTTTCTCGATGGCGTCGCGCAGTTCGTCCGGGGTCATCGGGACGACGGGCAGCTGGCGTTCACGCAAGGCGGCCGCCAGTTCCGGATAGGTCAGACAACGCCCGTAGAAGTCGGCGCGGACACCGATGACGACCATGGCGGGCGGGGGCTGGGAGGCGTCGGACGAACGACAGGCGGCGCCGAGCGCCTTGATGAAGGCGCCTCGCTCGTTCTCGTCCGGGCAGAGGGTGAACAGCTCCTCGAACTGGTCGACGAGGAGCAGCAACCGCCCGCCCGGCGCATCCCTGCCGCCGGATGCGACGCGCAGCGCGCGCCGCACCAGCTCGCGAAGGCGGTCCGGGTCTTCACGCAGCCGCGCGGCGCACTCGTCCGGGGTCGTCCCCGCGATCGGGGCGAGCCGCCGGGCGAGGGAGGCGAGCGGCTCCGCACCGGGCGTGAGGGACAGCCGGGGCCAGGTCTGCGACCCGGGGATCCGTAACCTGCCGTGCTGCACCGCGGGCAGCAGTCCGGCGTGCAGCAGCGAGGACTTGCCCACCCCGGACGGTCCTACGACAGCGATCGGCCCGCCGGTGTCCGACGCCTGGGACATCGTCCGCAGCAGCTCGGCGACGAGTCGCTCCCGGCCGAAGAAGTACGGCGAGTCCTCGGCGGTGAACGGATGCAGCCCCCGGTACGGGCAGGGTGGCGGGGGCTGCCCGTCCTGCTCGGCTTCGTCGGGCGCGCCGGTTTCGGCCGCTGTCGAGGGGGCGGTGGCCGCCGGGTTGGGCGCGAGGACCAGGTCTCCCGCCCGGTCGCTGAGGTGCCGGTGCGGTGCGGGCAGACCGCGTCGTGGCAGGACCTGGCACAGGCGGCGGTAGACGTCCTCGGTCGTCAGCTGCGGCAGGCCCGCGGGGTCGCCGTCTCGCAACAGCTCGATGAGCGCTCCGGTGAACGCGGTGTACCGGTCGCCCTCCGGGGCGAGCGACTGCTCGTCGGCCGACGACGACGCCAGGACGTACGTCCCGCCGAGCGAGGCGAGTTCGAAGGCGTGCGCCGCCGCCGTTCCGAGCGCGCCGTGGGCCCGGCCGGCGAAGCAGCAGTCCAGCACCACGATCACGGACCGCGCCCGGCAGCCGCTCAGCGCCTCCCGCAACGCCTGGTACGGCAGCGCCTTGAACGCCAGCCCGCCGACCAGGTCCTCCGTGGCCTGCGTGGCCAGGTACAGCTCGTTGCCGGGGCTGACGAGGCCATGGCCCACGTAGTGGATCAGCAGGACGTCGGTGGCCTGCTGCGCCACCTCGGTCAGCGCGTCGCCGAGCACGATCGGATCGCGGGGGTGGAGCAGCGGCCCGCCGCCCCACAGGTTCTCCGGAGCCAGGCCGCACCGCTCGACCAGCAGCCGGGACAGGTCCTCGACGGTCCTGTCGACGGCGGGCACATCGGGGAGCGCGGACCCGGGCACATGCCGGCCCGAGCCCACCACCAGGGCCCGCGAGCCGGGCGAGGCGAGCGCGGTGGGCGGGACCACCATCGCTCAGCTCTCCCGCGGGGAGTCGTGGGTTCCCGGCCCGTCGAGCGATTCCGACAGCCGGCGGGTCAGCTCGGTCACGTCCTGCGGCGTCAACTCACGCACCGCCGGGGCCTTCAACTCGAACGACGCCCCGTCACTGCGGCGCACCGTGAGGGTGAGGCCCCCCGAGCGGCGACGGATCCAGGTGATCAGCACGCTCGCCAACGCGGTGGCGACGCCTCCGGGTCCGAGCGCCACGGAGAGCGTCTCCAGTGCCGAGCCGAGCGTCCCGGGGGCGGGCGGGGCCGCCTCCAGCCGTACCCGGCCCCGCAGGGACGGATCGGCGACCAGCCATGCGTGCAGGGAGCGCAGTTCGTCGGCGGCTCGCCCGCCGTCGACCGCGACCTTGACGTCCACTTCCCCTCCGGGCCACTCGTCAGGCACCCAACGCCGAGGGCAGTACCGTGCGCCCCCGCGACCGCCATGGTGTCATGCGCAACATCGTCACGAGCAAGCCATACGGCCAAATCCGGCCGAGCGTGGGGAGGTTGGCGCGATCGTTGTGCGGTCGCAGGGCCGGGGCGCGCAGGTTCCCCTTCCGTGAGTGCGGCTCACCGCCGGATCGGGCCTGCGCTCCTCAAGCGCGGGCGCGGAACGCGGTCGGTGTCTGCGCGGTGCGGTGGCGGAAGAATCGGGCGAAGGCCGTCGCGCTGGGGAAGCCGAGCCGTTCGGCGACGGAGGCTGCCGGAAGGTCGGTGTGCAGCAGCATCCGCCGGGCTTCCAGCAGGACCCGGTCGTCGATGAAGCGTTTGGCGCTGAGCCCGACGGCCGCCTGGGTGACCCGGCTGAGGCTGCGCACGCTGTAGCCGAGCCTGGCCGCGTAGTCCTCCACCCGGTGGGTGCGGGCGAAGTCGTCCTCCACGGCCTGGTGGAAGCGGTGGAACGCCTCGCCGCCCGCGGCGGGGGCACGGGAGGTGGCCGGCAGGTGGGTGAGGCGCAGCAGGAGGACGGCCAGGAGGTGGCGGACGACCTCGATGTGGGCCGAAAGGGGCAGGACGCCGAGTCGCCGGTACTCGTCCGCGAGCATGCGCAGTGTCTGGCGCACGGGCGCGTCGGCCTCGGCGGGCAGGGTGACGGGCAGTCTCCAGGCGCGCTGGTCGAGGCCGATGGCCGTGACGGTGTCCGGTTCCAGGGCGTGGGCCATGAAGAGCACCGCCGTTCCCGTGGTGTCGAGGGTTCCCGATCCCAGTTGCAGGACCTGCCCGGGTCGCACCCACAGCCAGGCGCCGGTGGTCACCACGCATTCGGTGCCGTCGACCGCGCACACCAGATGCCCGGTGTGGACCGTGAACAGGATGTGGTGGTCGGGGCGCACGGGCGTGAAGGCGCCGCCGACGCGGCGGGCCGTGCCGTCCAGGAGGTCGGGCAAGTCGAGCACCTGCACACCGGGCAGACTCGCGGGCTTGTGCGGGAAGGCCAGCTTGGGGATCTCTGCCATGCGGACGTCTCCTTTTGCACATCATGCGGCCGTTTCTCTGCCCGAATCAGCCCTGCGGCCTGCCTACAGTTTAGAAAACGCCTGGTGAGAAGCACGGTGATGATGCGCCGGGACCACATGGCGCCATGACCGAACATGTCCTGTTCGCGTATCGGGGCCTGTTGCACGAGCGGAGAAGAGGAGCATCGATGCGGCTGATCGTCGGGATGGCAGGAGCTACGGGAGCCGGGCGACCATCGAGCTGGATCGACCTGCCCGATCCAAGGGCACGGCGCTGGGCGGGCATGCGCGTGGCCCGCGCCCCTCTGCCTGCTCCCTGACCGGGCCGCACCCACGCCCGTAGCCGCACCGCGACCACACCTGCGCCCACGGCCACGGGCAGGCCGCGCTCGCACGGCCACGCCTTCCGCCGGACATCCTTCGACCTCGGAAAGACCTTTCATGACACAGCACGGTTCCGCTCTGCACTTCCGCGATTTCCTCGACGAACTCCTCGACCGCGGGGACGCGGTCCGGATCGACCGAGCGGTGGATCCGCACCTGGAGGTCGGCGCGGTGACCCGGAGGGCCTACGAGACCCATGCCCCGGCACCGCTGTTCACCTCGCTCCGCGCCGGCGACGCCGGTCTGCGCATCCTGGGCGCGCCGGCCGGACTGGGTTCCGAGGAGCGCGGAACCTACGGCAGGATCGCCGCGCACGTCGGTCTGCCGCCGCACAGCACGCCGCGGGAGATCGTCGAGAAGCTGGTCGCGGCGATGCGTGCCGAGCCGGTACCGGCGCGGCCCGTGCCCACCGGACCGTGCAAGGAGAACATCCTGGTCGGCGACGACGTCGATCTGGAACGGCTGCCCGTTCCGCTGCTGCACCAGGAGGACGGGGGCCGCTATCTGGGCACCTACGGCTTCCACGTGGTGCGGAGCCCCGACGGCGAGTGGACCAGCTGGTCGGTCGCGCGCACGATGCTCCACGACCGCAACACCCTGGTCGGTCCCGCGATGCCGCAGCAACACGTGGGAATGATCCGGGAGATGTGGCGCCGGGAGGGCAAGCCCACTCCCTGGGCCATGGTGCTGGGCGCTCCCCCGGCCGCGCTGGCCGCCGCGGGCATGCCCCTGCCGGCCGGGGTCAGCGAGGACGGCTACGTCGGCGCGCTCGCCGGTGCCGGGGTCGAGGTCGTGCGGACCGAGACGAACGGACTGTACGTGCCGGCGAACGCGGAGATCGTGCTGGAGGGCCACATCAGCGCCGACGAGACCGGGCCCGAGGGACCGATGGGCGAATACCACGGCTACTCCTTCCCGCACAGCAAGCCGCAGCCCCTCTTCCACGTGGAGGCCATGACCTACCGCGACCAGGCGGTGCTGCCCGTGTGCGCCGCCGGTGTCCCGCCGGAGGAGAACCACACCATCTGGGGCACGATGATCGCCGCCGAGGCCACCGGTCTGCTGCGCTCGGCCGGGCTGCCCGTCGATCTGGCCTGGTGCCCGTTCGAGGCCGCGACCTGCTGGATGGTGGTCTCCATCGACCGCGAGAAGCTGGTGGCTTCGCGGACCACGCAGGACGAGCTGGTGCGCGAGGTGGCCGAAGTGCTCTTCGACTCGCACGCCGGCTGGCTGGTACCCAAGGTGATCCTGGTCGGCGACGACATCGACGTCACCGACATCCGCCAGGTCGTCTGGGCGATGGCGACGCGCTACCGTCCCGGCACCGAGTACACGTTCCCCGAGGCGCCGGGCATCCCGATGGTGCCCTACCTCACCGCCGAGCAGATCCGCGCCGGTCACGGGGGGAAGTCCGTGACCAGCTGTCTGCGGCCGGAGGAGTTCACCGGAACCGTGCGTGCCACCACCGCGTCGTTCGCCACCTCCTACCCGCCGAAACTGCGCCGCAGCGTGATCGCCGACTGGGCGGCGTACGGCTACCACTGACGCCCGGCCCCTTCGGGAACCGGCGCACGGGTGAGTCCTCCTCGCTCGCCCGCACGGTCCACTGATCGGCGAACCAGCGCACGAGCTCCCGGGCCCGCGAGCGGGCGGTCACGCCGCCTCCCGGTGCCGCCGACACATCAGGACGCTCCGGCCTGCCGGGGACGCTACCGCCCCCGTCGCACCGGTCCGCAGGCGGGAGTTCGTCCCGTCGCGGCCGGCGGAGGCAGGCCGGCCTGGATCGTCGGAAGCCCCGGCTCGGTCGTCCGGCAGCCGACGGCTGGCAGCGGTCCCATCCGGTGGACTACGTTGTGCGGTCATGACCACCGGGACGGCATCTCGCCACACACGGATTGGCGACCCGGTGCTCTCCTGAGCGCCGTACGGGCCGTCGCCGGCCCTTTCGCGGATCGAGGATCTCGTGCCGCCGCACGGGCTCCGCCTCCGTCGTGTTGACCACGAGCTCGACTTCCACCACGACAGGAGAATCCATGCCCAGCAGGACGTTGCAGATACCCACCGCGGACGGCCTGGCCGACGCGTTCGTCGCCTTCCCCGACGGCGGCGGGCGCCACCCGGGCGTGCTGATGTACGCCGACGGCTTCGGCATCCGGCCCGTGCTGCGGGAGATGGCCCGCGAACTGGCCGCACACGGCTACTACGTGGTCGTCCCCAACCTCTTCTACCGGCACGGCCCGGCCCCGCTGATCGAGCTTCCCGAGTACATCGGCGCAGAGGTCCGGCCCTCGGTCATCGCCCAGGTGATGCCCATGATCCAGGCGCACACCACGGAACGCGTCCTGAGCGACGCCGACGCCTATCTCGCCTTCCTCGCCGCTCGGCCCGAGGTCGGCACCGGACCGGTCGCGGTGACCGGCTACTGCATCGGCGGCCTCCTGGCGACACGCACCGCCGCGGCCCACCCCGGCCGGGTGGCGGCCCTCGCCGCGTTCCACGCCCCGGTGGAGGCCGCCGGACCGGACAGCTTCTCGAAGCTCACCGCCGAGGTCCACTTCGGCCACGCCGAAGGCGACTTGACGCCCGAGGCCCTCCGTGAACTCAACGACTCCCTGGACGCGGCGGGTGCCCGCTACACCTCCGAGATCTATCCGGGCACCGTCCACGGCTTCACCATGGCCGACACCGACGCGTTCAACCCGGCCGCACTGCAACTGCACTGGGACCGTCTGCTGCCCCTTCTCGCCCGAACCCTGCCGAAGAGCTGAGGCGTCGGCCCGGACCACCCGCACCGAGGCGCGAGTTCAACTCCGGCACCAGAACGGGTGCCCGTGGCGGCGATCGACGGTTTCGCCGCCACGGCCCGCTGCCTCGGCTCGCGTGCGCGGGCGCACAACAGGTGGTGCGCGATGCGTCGCCGTACGACTTGTCGGAACAGCACAAACGCCGGGCGTTGAATCGGTTCGCCTCCACCCCTGATATCCCTTCTGAACACTGGAATGCTCTGTGAGCACACCTCAGACGCTATGTAGTATCCGCACAACTCAAGGAGGCTGGTGTGACCCGTAACGGTCAGGTGCTGGTGACGGGCGTCGGTGCGATGACGCCGCTGGGAGCCGATGCGCCGTCGTCGTGGGCGGGGCTGCTGGACGGCAAGTCAGGGGTGCGGTTCCTGACGGAGGAGTGGGCCGCGGACCTGCCCGTGCACGTCGCGGCCGGCCTCACGGTGGACCCTGCCTCGCTGCTCCCGAGGACCGAGGCCAGGAAGCTGGACCGCGGCGAGCAGATCGCCGTCCTCGGTGCGCGCGAAGCCTGGCAGGACGCCGGGGCACCACAGGTCGACCCGGAACGGTTCGCCGTCGTCATCGGTACGGGTACCGGGGGCGTCCTCACCACGCTGGGACAAGACGACGTGTTCGAACGCGCCGGGGTTCGCCGGCTGTCGCCGTTCACCGTGCCCATGCTGATGGCCAACGGGCCGGCTGCCTGGGTGAGCATGGACCTGGGCGCGAAGGGAGGCGCCAGGACCCCGGTGAGCGCCTGCGCGTCCGGGGCGGAGGCCCTCGCCCTGGGACAGGATCTGATCCGCGGCGGGCGGGTGGACGTGGTCGTCGCAGGCGGGGTGGAGGCGTGCCTGCACCCCTTCACCATCGCGGCATTCGCCCAGATGAAGGCCCTCTCGACACGGTCCGTGGACCCGGAGGCCGTGTCCCGCCCCTTCGACGTCGACCGATCCGGGTTCGTCATGGGCGAGGGCGTGGGGATGATGGTACTCGAACGTGCGGAGTTCGCCCGGTCCCGTGGAGCACGCGCCTACGGCACGCTGGCCGGGAGTGCCGTGACTTCGAGCGCGAACCACATCACGGCGTCCGACGCGGAAGGCCAGGCTCTCGCCATGGAACTGGCGTTGCGCGACGCCGACTTGTCCCCGGCGGACATCGGAGTCGTGCACGCCCACGCCACCTCCACGGAGACCGGTGACCTGGCGGAGGCCGAGGCGATCGGCCGAGTGGTCGGCAGTCACACCGCTGTGACAGCGACGAAGTCGATGACCGGCCACATGATGGGGGCGTCCGGAGCAGTTGGCGCCATGGCCGCCCTGCTGGCGCTCAAGGACGGCACGGTGCCGGCCACTCGCAATCTCGACGAACTCGACCCGCGTGTGGAACTGGACGTGGTGCGCGGCCGGCCACGCACCGGCCAGTGGTCCGCTGCGTTGGCCAACTCGTTCGGGTTCGGCGGACACAACGTCAGTCTCGTCTTCACCGCATGACGGTGTCGCCTTGACCGTCACGCCGGACGGCAGGCACTCCTCACGCCGGTTGCCGTACCGGAGCACGCATCGGATCCTGCAGCCGCCGCCGCGTCTCTGCCCCGCGTTGCCAGGTCCCCGGCTACAGCTCGAACTCGACGTGCTCGACGTCCGTGAGGCGGACCTCTTCCAGGCTTCCGGCGCGGCGGCCACTGTCCTGGAAGTACACCTCCTTGAGTCCTTCGGCGGCGATCCGCTGGAGTTGCTGGTCGCCGGCGCCGGCCTGCTGGGCGTCGAAGAGGCGGGCCGCGTACTGCGGTGGGAGCGCGACGGTCAGATGCCGGACGCGGGCGTCGTCGGTGGATCCGACGGGCGCGGTGTAGCCGATCCTGGCGCGGGTGTCGATGACGATGCCGCCGGTCGTCGCCGCCGTCTGCCGGGCCCTGGCGCGGATCTGGGGCTGCCAGCGCTTGTTCACCTCGCGTTCCAGGCGGGCGGCGAGGTCGGGGCGGGGCTTCTTGATCTGGTCCTTGACGTACCGTTCGACGGTGCGCTGGGAGACCCGCAGCAGTTGGGCGACCTGCTTGGTGCCCTTGAGCTGCCTGACCAGGTAGCGCATCCGGGCGGGTGCGCTCTTGGGCGCGGGACGGGTGAACGCCTTCTGCACGGCGGCTTCCAGGCCGTCGCCGAACAGGGTCATCGTCGTCTCCCCCTACTCTCCGTTGTCGGCGTCGGTGACGGTGCCGTCCTTGATGTAGCGGGCGAGGTTGAGTTCCGGGGCGTCGAACCGCTCGCGGACCTCCTCGCCCCACAGGACGGACTGGGTGCCCTCGTGCTTGACCAGGCCCGGGTTGACGCCGAGCTTGAAGCCGCCGGGCAGCGGCCTGCCCTCCCGGTAGGGCAGGAAGTCCAGCGGGCTCGGCCCGTTCGAGGCGTAGACGACACAGTCGGAGAGGATCGCGACCGGGTACTGCCCGGTGAACGATGCGTGCTTGACGATCTTGCGGTGCAGGTTGACCCGGGTGCGGGAGATGACGGCCGCGCGGATGTCCGGCCGCCAGGTGGGCCGGGACAGGGCGCGCCACGGCTCGCCGGGCCGCCAGCCCTCGCCGCGCGGGCGCTCGCGCAGCTTGCCCAGGCCGCCCTTGACCGTGGCCTTGATCGCCGAGACGACGGTCGCCAGCTCCGGATCGCGATCCCGGTAGCCGTCCATCGCCGTCAGGAAGTCCTCGGGCGTCATGTCCGTGTGCACGCCGAGGTCGGCCATCGTGGCGAGGTAGGCGTCGCGCAGCCGCTGGTACCAGCCGTCCAGGTAGCGCCCGTTCTCCCGGCGGACGTACGCCTCGATCGGCCGGACCTCGTAGCCGAGTTCCACCGCGTAGGCGACGGTGGGCGTCGCGTACCAGGCCGGCCCCTGCGGGCGGTCCCCCTTCGGGGTGAAGGGGCTGGGCAGCAGGTCGGCGTCCAGGTCCGCCCAGGTGTCCTTGCCCGTCCTCACCCGGGAGAGATCCACGTGGGAGAGGTCGACGAGCCAGGAGCCGGGCAGCTTCGGGTCGAACACCGGCTTCCTGACGTGGGTGGGCGCGCCGAGGCCGACGATCAGGCCGTTGGCTCCGGCGGCGAACGCCATGTTCACGTCGATGCCGACCAGGTGCCGCAGGGTGCACTCCGCGTCCGTCATCGGGCGCGCCCAGTCGTACGCCTCCTCGAACAGCTTCTCCTGCGGGCCGCGGATGTGGAAGCGCGGCAGGTCCTTGAGGAGGGGGTGGCCGTCGGGTGCCTCGCACGGCGCGCAGTCCACCGGGGCCTTGCCGAGCGAGCCGGGGTTGTGCTCGGAGTGCCGCCTGCCGTCGGCATCGGGCTCGGAGGCGCGGGTCGGCGGGTGCAGCGCCGTCATGAGCTCGAGGCCGGTGACGGCGGTGGAACCGCGCGGGGTCATGACGCGGGACGCGTACACGCCCAGGACGCGGGCGAGTTCGGCCGGCGGGAGCTGCGCGACATCGCCCCAGTGGCGGGAGTCGAGCGCGTGCCAGGACGGGATGCACAGCTGGACGCAGGCCCGTTCCGAGCCCTGGGCGGGGCGGTGGATCCGCGCCCACGGGCCGAAGCCGCGCTTGGTCAGCCTCCACTGCGCGCGCGCCAGCTGCTTGACGACCTTGTGGCCCTCCGGCAGGCGCCCGGCCCGCCGCTCCTCGTCCGTGAGGGCGACGGGCAGGCCGTAGCGTTCCAGCGCGGCCTCGGTGAGCACGAGCAGCGGGTCGGCGTCCTTGCCCGGCCCGGACAGCTTCGGCTGCCCGAGCTTCGCCTCGCGCAGTGTCCACTCCACCAGGGCCGGGATGCTCTTGGCGGGTACGTCCAGGACCAGGCCGCCGGTGCAGTACGCGAGCACCTGCCCGTCCGCGTCGACGTCGACGACCGCGAGGGGGCCGTTCTCGAACCGGCGGCCGGTGGCTCCCGTCGGCGCGTCGGCCGGGGCCGCCTTCCGTACTGGACGACGCGAGGCGGACGACGGCGACGGCCGGGCGGAGCGCGTCGGAGGCGGCTCGGCGGGGGCGTCGAGGGCGGGGGCGGTCTCGGTGGTCTCGGGGGCCGTCCTGACAGGAGTGTCCAGGGCCGGGGTCGCGGCCGGAACCTGCTCCGCGGGGGCGGACCCGACGGTCGGGGCGGCGGGCGCCGGTTCCGGGGGCGTGGCGGGGGCGGGGTAGAGCTCGGCGAGCTTGTTCAGCAGCCGCGCGTACGCCTCACGCTCCGGTCCGCGCGGCTCGGTCGTCTTCTTGACCGACTCCCAGCCCGACACCGTCGCCCGGCGCACCTTCAGCGCGGCGGCGACCTCGTCCAGCGTCAGGCCGTGCGCGACCCGCAGCCGCTTGCGCTCCTCCGCCGCCGGCAGCGGGGACCGGGACGCGACCAGCGCGTCGACCGCGTCGAACAACTCGGACATGGAACACCTCCCGACGGCATCCTATGCCGTCGGGAGGTGCGAAGCGCGGACATCCACCGTACGGATCGCGTACGAACGGCGTTCCAGGGGTGGCCAGTCTGGTACGGCGGCGACGGCCCGTGCAAGCGGCCGGAGGCCCACCGCCGGTCACCGCCGTCAGGCGTCCGCGACCCAGCTGCCGTGGAAGCCCAGGGGTACCCGGCCGGGCAGATGGATCCGGGCCAGGGGGTGGCCGGTGAAGTCCTGGGCCGAGAGGATCACCAGGTCGGTCGCGCCGCGGTCGGGGTCGTTCACGTACGACAAGACGTAGCCGTCGTCCTCGTCCCGCGCCCCGCGCCGCGGCACGAACACCGGCTCGCTGACCGCCGCGCCCCCGGGGAAGCGGTGGAGCTGCCCGTTGCCGCGCAGCATGTCGTGCTTCACCAGGTAGTTCGAGAACTTCTCGTCGGGCGGCACTCCGTCGACCGTCTCGTACGCGCGCCACATCTCGGCCGCACTGGCGGTGTAGGCGTACCGGTGCCGGCGCGAGACCAGGGCTTCGTTGACGCGGGGGAACTCCTGCGGGCGGTCGTCCAGCCGGCTGCTGCGCAGCCGGCCCGCGCGCACGTCGATCGTCCAGCGGTCGAGCGTGGGCGACCCGGTCGCGCAGGGACCGCCCATGCCGCGGCCGGCCGCGTAGAACGGTGCGGGGAACCCTATGTACTCCACCACGACGGTGTCGCCCTCGTCGTAGGCGTTGAGGGTGTGCGAGTAGTACACCGGGTCGATCTCGAACCAGCGTGTGGTGCCGCCGCTGCGCGGCAGCAGCCCGACGCGCATGGGATGCCGGTCGTTCCACACGTACGGCACGATCGCGCCCGCCTCCGCGGCGGCGGCGTCGAAGGTGATCGGCACGTCCACGATCACCACGTACTTCTCGGTGAGCGCGAAGTCGTGCATCATCGGCGCGTCCGCGACGGGGATCCGTGTGGTCCGCGCGACCCGGCCGGTCCGGTCGATCATGATCTGCCTGACGTGGTCCCAGGTGGGGTAGTACGCGATCGCGTGCAGTTCGTCGGCCACCGCGTCGTACTTGGTGTGCGCGGTGAACGCGCCGGTGAGGGTGGAGTGGAAGTCGTACGGGCGTACGGTGTCGAGCTCGCCGTCCAGTTCGTACGGCAGCGGCCCGCTTTCCTGCAGGGCCAGGATGCGGCCCTTGTACGGGATGACGTGCGTGTTGCACGCGAAGTCGTCCGGCGGCGCCTGGCCGGGGTAGGTCTCCCCCAGTTTCGCCGTCACCTGCGAGGAGCGCACCCAGCGGTTGCGGTACCACTCCGCGCGCCCGCCGCGCAGACGGACCCCGTGCACCATGCCGTCGCCGAGCATCCAGTGGTGAGCACGGACGTCCTCGAGGCGCAGCGGGTTCGGGCCGTTGCGCAGGTAGCGGCCGTCCAGATCGTGCGGGATCCGGCCGGTCACCTCGAGGTCGAAGGCGGTCAACTCCTCGGTGACCGGCGCGAAGGCACCTTCCAGGAACGGTGTCGCCCTGGTCGTGTCGCTCTTCCCAGCCGCGGGACCCGCCTGTGCGGCGGCCGTGAAGAAGCCGGGGCCGAGACCGCTCCCGACCACGCCGCCCGCCGCCGCGACCGCGGCGCCCTTGAGGAGTCTGCGCCGTGTGTGACTGGCCATCGCGTTTCCCCGCTCCCGTGTCGATGTCCGGCGCCGTCGGCCGGACTCTGGTGACAGGAGCAACCCTCCTCCCCGGCGGCCCGTGAGGCAGTCGGCCCAGGCCCCGAATCGGGGGTGCTGCTGACACCACCGCCCGCGGCGGCATGGCTCCACCTGCGGACGGCCAGGCCGGTGTGGTGCCGCTCAGTCCTGTCGCGGTCGCGCGGGCGAGCCGTGCCCGAAGTCGCACAACCCGGCGACGAGGCCGCGCGCGTAGTCCTCGTTCGTCTCCGGGATCGAGAACACCACCCGGAAGTAGAGGGGCGCGACCACCTGATCCAGCACCCGCTCCAGCGGGGGCGCGCTCTCGCCCCGCCGGGCCGCGGCCTCCAGGGCGGCGTGGAAGCGGGCACTGACCCGCTCCAGGCACTCGCGCAAGCCCGCTCGCCGCTCGTCCACGTCCGGGGCCACTTCAGCCCGGAAGAAGGCGACGCCACCCGGCCGGGACAGGTCGGTGAGCGTCCACACCGCGGCCTGTTCCAGGTCCTTGCGCAGATCTCCGAGCAGCTCCGGCGCGCCCTCGTCCTGGCGCTGGGCGGCCACGTCCGCCAGGAGGGCGGAGACGGTCCCCCAACGGCGGTAGAGCGAGCTGGGGTTGACGCCGGCGCGGCGTGCCACCACGGGGATGGTGACCTTCTCGGCTCCGACTTCCTGCACCAGGTCCACGGTCGCCCGGTGCACGGCGGCGCGTACGCGGGCGCTCCGGCCACCGGGGCGGCTGTCTTTGCTTTTGGCGGGCATGCCTTCCACCTTAAAGCATTGAGTTGCGCTTTAGCGAGGGAGGTGCCTACAGTCTTTAAAGCGGAGATCGCCGCTTTAAGCATCGTTCCCAGGGAGTTCCGATGGCCCAGTCCGAGGTCCAGCACCAGCTCGGCAAGAAGTTCCACGCCTATCTCACCGCGGGTGACTGGGAGGGCATCCGCAGCCTGCTCACCGACGACGCCACCTGGACGCTCCCCGGTGACAACACCGTCTCCGGTACGGCGGTGGGCGCGGAGGCCGTCGTGGAGCGGGCGAAGAAGATCGCCTCCTACGGTCTCGACTTCGAGCTGCTGCACATCCTGGTCAGCCGGGAGAACATGGCCCTGTCCCTGCACAACACCGCCCGCCGGGGCGACGTCCGGCTGGACGAGTACCTCTCCACCGTCTGCCGCCTCCGCGACGGCAAGATCGCCGACATCGAGACCTATCTGTCCGACGTCCCCGGCATGAACGCGTTCTTCGTCTGAGCGGCACCGCGCACACCGTTCGCCGGACCGGCGGCCGCGCGACGGCGCCCCCGCCCAGCCGACCCTGAGCCCCGGGCACGGGAGACCGTGCCCGGGGCCGGGCGTTCTCGACCCGTCGGACGGTCGCCGACCAGGAAACGCACAGGGTCTTCCCGGAGTTCATCGCGGCGCGCGCCGGGGCCCCGGCCTCGGCCGACTCGCCCCCGGCCGTCCGCGTTCCTGCCGCCGGATGCGTGCCGGCGTCAACTTCCGTGTCTGGCATGGGGTTCGGGGGGCATCCGGACAGCAGGAAGGAGGGCTGCCGGATGACGACTCCCGCCACACGCCCGCAGCACAGACGCATGCCCGGCTGGGCGAAGGTGGTGACCGCCTTCGTGCTGGTGCTCGCGCTGCTGTTCGCCGGTATCAGGCTGGCGGTACTCCCGGGCGTCAAGGATCTGTTCGGCACGCAGACGCACGACCGCTCGGGGCCCGCGCTCCTCAAGTCCATCAAGGACATGAGCCGTTACGACGCGGCCTCGGGCAACTTCCAGGTCGTCGTCGATCTGGAGAAGGACGCCAAGTACCTGCCGGACGCCATTCGCGGCACCCGCACCCTGTATGTCGGCGCGGGCACCGTGGACGCCTATGTGGATCTCGGCAGGCTCGGCGACAAGGACGTGACGGTGAACGAGGACCGTACGTCGGCCACGCTGCGGCTCCCGCACGCGCGGCTGGGTGAGCCGGCCCTGGACGCCGACCACTCCTACGCCGTCTCCAAGCAGCGCGGACTGCTCGACCGCCTGGGCGACCTGTTCTCGGACAACCCCAACAGCGAGCACGCCGTGCAGAAGCTCGCCGTGTCCCACATCGGCGAGGCGGCCAGGCACAGCGGACTCACCGCACGGGCCGAGACCAACACCACGGGAATGCTGGAGGGTCTGCTGCACTCGCTCGGCTTCAAGGAAGTGCACGTCTCCTACGGACCGTGACCCGCACGCGGCTCCCGGCAGCCGGCCGGACTCGCGGTTGACCGCTCCACCACACAGGGTCGTAGACGACTGGAGGACCGAATGGCCCGCACCGCTCCGTACTCACGCGCAGCCGCTCCCGGCCGCGCGCCCCGGTCGAGTCGCCTTGCCTGGTTCGGCCGCCGGGGCCGGGCAGGAGCGCAGGCACACGAACGCAGCGAGAAGCCCCCGGCCGCCGAGGCGGGCGGTGGCGGAAGCCGCCTGGCGAAGGCGCGGGCGCGCTGGAGCGGCGGCCCCTTCCGGAGCCCGAGGGCGGGCGAGGCGGGCGACGCCCGTGGGGCCACCGCGGCCAAGCGTGCCGCCGGGAAGGCGGCGCCCGCTCCCCCGCGCCGCCGGCACGTACTTCCGCTGCCGGTCCGCATACTGGCGATGCTGTGCGCCTTCGTCTTCATGGTGGCCTTCGCCGTCGTACTGGCCAGGATCACTCTGGAGCCGTCCCCGGCGTCCGTCTCCCTGGCGCACAGCAACCTGCACCCCGGCCGCTCCATCAAGGCCTATCTGGACCAGCCCGAACTGCGGGACGCCGCCAAGCAGATCGGCGGCAACATCCTGCTGGGCGTACCGTTCGGGGTCCTGGTGCCGGTGCTCGCGCCGGGGGCCCGGGGGATCTGGCGGGTCCTGCTGCTGACCGCGACCGTGATGCTGCTGGTGGAGATGGCGCAGGGCGCCCTGGTCACCGGGCGGGCCTTCGACGTGGACGACGTCATCCTCAACACGACCGGCGCGTTGGTCGGTTACCTGCTGATGGGCCGCAGGCTGGGGCGGGTGCACGATCGCCGCGAGAGGGGCTGACGCGAACGGCGGGGCGGGCGTACCGTGCGCGGGGCAAGCCGCCGGACGTCGTGCCGACGGGCGCGCGGCGACGTGGACAAGCGGAGGGTGCCGTCCGAGTAGTGAGGATGATCTTCCGCTGAACAGGGTGCGGCATCGGATGACGGCGGCGTTCGTTCCCCACGTCGCCCCCGTCACTCGGCACTTGGCCACCGGCGTTCGCCCTGTCCGACGACACCGGCGTGCCGCTCGGCTCGGCCGTAAGGCGCCGCCGACCCGAGCCGACCTGATCCGGAAGAAAGGCCCTGACCGGCCTCGCTCCGGAGCTCGTTCGCGATCGTGGTGCGCAGCGGCAGGTGTTCCTCGTCGATCGCCTGAGCTTCCTCACCGCTCAGTGTGCCCGCGGTCCTGGGGCCGGGGATCCGGTTGACGAACTGGATGCGGAAGTAGGTGGGCGCGGAGCTGCCGTCGGTCGAGTCGCCGCGCAACCGGGCGAGGCGCAGCAGCCGCTCGCGTTCCGTGTCCGGAACCGACACCAGGGATGCACGCACCTGTGCCCAGACGTCGCCCCCGCTCCGGGCCGCGCGTTCCACGGCGAAGCGGGCGGTGTCGCTCAGCAGCAGCGCCCGGAGCAGCCCGTCCGCCGCGGTGGTGGAAGAGACCCGGACGGCCATCTCGTCGGCCCGGTACTGCGACTGCCTGCCGGAGAGGTCGTCGAGCCGGCCGAGCAGCCGGTGGAGCGCGAGCACGCCGTGGGCCAGCAGGTTCTGGAGAGGCTGGGCAAGGGCCTGGCCCAGACTGATGTTGGTGTTCTGACGCAGCGCGTCCGGGCGGAACGCGTTCGCGTCCACCACGCCCTGCCGCGCGGCCTCCAGTTCGGGTGTCGGGCGGATCATGTCCGCCCAGGTGGTGAGCGCGTCCAGGGCCGTCTGGATCCAGGCGCCGCTCGGACCGCCCCGGGTCGAGGCACGGCCGAGGTCATGGCCGAGCAGTGCGAGCCGCTGGTCGGCGGTCAGGGTCTCCCAGAGCGGCAGACCGATGACGAGGACGCGCCGCCGGCGCGGCCCCACCACCGTGCAGCCCGAGCCGTACCGCGCGTCGACGGCGATCGCGTCCACTGGCTTGGTGCCGAGTTCGGCGGCGACCCGCTTCGCCACCGCGTAAAGCGTCGGCGCGGCGGCAGCGTCCAGGGTGTGCCGGGGCATCCTGCCGAATCGTGGACGGAGCACCAGAGCGACGACGATTTCCACCGCGCCCAGTATCCGCTCCGGCCAGGTGCCGGCCACGAGCAACCACACCCCGGTGCCCACCAGCGCGACGGTGACCAGGTTGACCGCGGTCGCGAGCACCAGCGCGCCGACGAGGGCCGCATTCCACGACGGGGTCCCGGGGCCGTCCGCCAGTACGCGTTCGAGCGCGCGCTCCTGACGTGCCAAGGACCTCGGTCCGCCCCGCCAGGAGACATCGCCGCCCTGCGGGTCGAGGTTCCACGCGCAAGCCGGGCACCAGGCACTGAACCGGGGATCCGAGTCCGGCAGGGCCGCGTGACACTGCGGGCAGACCGGGCCTGTGTCTTCGTTCACGGAGGCGATCTTGTCCCTGTGACCGGCGCGGCGACAGATCACGCTTGAGGCTTTGTCCAAATCATTGCGCGCCGTTGGCGTGCAGCCGTGATCCCAGGCGTCTGGATCATGCCGGTGCTTTACATGAGATCGCGGGTGTGCGAGGCGGAGAGGGCCGCCGCCTCGTCGTCCGGGAAGCCCGGCAGGGACAGCCGATGGCGTCGGCCTCCGTCCATGCCGGCGCGCGGCCGCTACCCCGCCCGCCAGCCGCGTTCGACCGCCTCCGGGACACTCCAGCTCCATGAAGGGAGCTTGCGGCGCGGGAGGACGAGGGGCAGGAGGTTGGTCCAAACCAGAGCGGGAACGGATGTGCCGACCCGACCGGCGCCCGAGAAAGGAGTGCGACCGATGCGCAGCACCACGGTCCTACCGGGAGTTCCCAGCCTGCCCTCCTGTCCGGGGGATGTGCCGCTGCACCGGCTGGAGGTGGCCGGTCCCGACGCCCCGCCCTTCGCGGCGGGCTCCTTCGAGGAGGTGGGTCCGCTGTCCCGGGGGGACCGGCCGCACCGGCACACCTTCTACGAGATCGTCCACGTCCGCGCCGGTTCGGGCACCCATGTCGTCGATCTCACCCGCCGACCGGTGCCCCCCCCGCAGCTGACCGTGATCCTGCCCGGCCAGGTGCACCACTGGGAGGGCGGCCTGGGCCCCGAGGGGTCGCTCGTGCTGTTCACCGACGACTTCCTGGTGGACCATCCCGGCGACCGCGCGGTGCTGCGGGAACTCGGCTCGCGGTGGTTCGCGCTGGACGCCGAGCACGACCGGTCGGTCCGGTGCCTGATCGGCGAACTGGTCGCGGAGCACCGGCAGCGGGCCACCTCTTCGGCGACACCCCCGGCGACCGTCTCGGGCTGTGCCACGGGGCCGCGGGCGTGCTGGCGGTCGCCGACGCCTTCGAGCGGCACGCCCGGCTGCCGGCGGCGAGCGCGCTGAAGGAACGGCTCGTCCGGCATCTGACCGCCCGGCTGTCCGGTCAGCCGCTCGCCGAGTGGCCCGCGGACCTCCTCACCGGCCTGCCGGGTGTGCTGGCCGCGCTGCTGACCGCCGCCCACGGGGCACCGCGCGGCTGGCTGCCCTGCCTGGGGCTGCGCTGACGCCTCTCGGCGCGCGGAATCACCGGGTGGCTTGTCCGGACGGGCAGGGGGAAGTCGGGCGGGATGAACGTACGCACGCGGTCCGCGCCGGTCCCGACGGCGACGACGTCGATGACGCCGCCGTCCGGCCGCGTGGGCGCGCCGCAGCCCTTGGAGTGGATCTCCACGGACTTGTCGCACGGCGGGTAGGGCGGGCGGCGGGTGCGGGAACAGTCAATCAGCGGCCCTCGGGCCGGCGGCCGGCCCCGGCCGGGCATACCGGGATGGAAGAGGGAGACCAGGACCATGGTGGGACCGGAGAGCGCGCAGGCCGGGCGGAAGCAGTCCGCGGTGGTGCCCTCTGCTCACCTCGCCCCGGCGCTGGACGCCATCGGGGCGGGAGGCTACGTCGTGGACGAGCAGGGCTGCATTCTCGCCGCGAACGGCCGCGCCACGGAGTTGCTGGGCCGTACCGCCGACGAGCTCGTGGGGCGGGACGCGCACGACCTGCTGCACCGCGGGCCGCAGGGCCAGCAGCTGCCCGCGACGCAGTGCGGCATGCGGCAGGCGTTCCTGGCCGGTTGCCCGGCCCAGGGCGGTGACGAGTACTTCGAGCACGCCGACGGCTCCCTGCTCCCGGTCTCCTGGACGCTCACGCCGTACGACGTCGGCGACGGGGTCACCGGCACACTGGTCGTCTTCTACTCCAGCCGGCCGGCCGCCGACGCCGGACCGCCCCGGGAGCAGTCCGCCGGAACGCTGAGCGACTTCGAGCGGCTGGCCCTGCTGGCCGAGACCACGACGCAGCTGACGTCCACGTTCGACATCGAGGAGGCGCTGCGCCGGCTGGTGGGACTGGTCCTGCCGCGCCTCGCGGACTGGGCCGTCATCGACCTGATCACCGAACGCGACGAGGTGTGGCGCACCGTCGTGGCCCAGGCCGACGGCGACACCGTGATCCGTCACGAGGACTTCGAAGGGCCGATGCCACCGGTCCCGGAGGAGTCGCTGATGCCCCTGTCGAAGGCGCTGCGGGGCGTCTCCTCCGCCCTGGCCGGCCCCGACACCTACCAGGGCCCGCCGGACTCGGGCATCACGGCCGAGCAGCGCCGTCTCTTCGACAGCGCCGGCATTCACTCCGCGGCCATGGTGCCCCTGCGCAGCACCCGGGACGTGCTGGGGGCGCTCACCCTCGGCCGGGCGGGCAAGCCGGACAGCTTCACCGTCTCCGACCTGCCCCTGCTGGAGGACATCGCGCGCCGGGCCGGGCTGGCCCTGGACAACGCCCGCCTCTACCAGCGCCAGCGCAAGGTCGCCGAGACCATGCAGAACCATCTGCTGCCCCAGATGCCGCGCGTGCCCGGGCTCCAGATGGCCGTGCGCTACCTGCCCGCCCCCGACGCCTCGCAGGTCGGCGGCGACTGGTACGACGCCTTCACCCTGCCCGACGGCGCCACCGCGCTCGCCGTCGGCGATGTCGTCGGCCACGACCTGGAGGCCGCCGCGGGCATGGCCCAGCTGCGCAACATGCTGCGCGCCTACGCCTGGGCCCAGCAGGGACCGCCCAGCCGCATCGTCGACCGCCTGGACGAGGCGATCATGCCGATCACCGACGTCACCATGGCCACCCTCGTCCTCGCCCGGGTGGCCAGGACCGACGAGGGCCACTGGCAGCTGTCCTGGACCAACGCCGGTCACCCTCCTCCCCTGCTCATCACGCGGGACGGTCTGGCCGAGTACCTGACCGGCGGTCACGGGCTCCTGCTCGGGACCGGAGTGCGCACCTCGCGTCCCGACGCCACCGTCCTCCTGCCGCCGGGTGCCACCCTCGTGCTGTACACCGACGGGCTCGTCGAGAAACCGGGCCACACCCTCGACGAGGGACTGAACCAGCTGCGCCGGCACGCCGCCGCCCTCGCCCACCGCCCGCTGCCGTCCTTCACCGACCAGCTGCTGCGCCGCGTCCAGCCGCCGGGCCTCGACGACGTCGCCCTGCTCGCCCTGCGCACCCCCGCGCGGGAGCGCGGCGGCACAGCCGCGTCCCGGGGCGAGTGAGCCGTACACCGCCTCGCCGTACACCGCCTCTTCGCGCGGGGAAGGGCGCGCGGCCGTGCAGAGGGCGGCCCGGGTGTCAGCCGGTCAGATGGCGCTGGATCCAGTCGGCGGCGGCCCTGCGGAAGGCGCGGCGGTTGTCCGAGCGCCGGAAGTCGTGGCCCTCGTCGCGCAGGACGAGGAGTTCCGCGTCCACTCCGCGCTCGCGGGCCGCCCGCACGAACTGCTCGGACTCGCCGGGCGGCACATTGGTGTCGTGCTCGCCGTGCACGGCCAGCACCGGCACGCGCAGCGCGTCGACGCGGCTCATCGGCGACAGCGCGTGCAGCAGTTCCCGGTCCCGTTCCGGATGCCCGTACTTGTGCGCGGCCGACTGGGCGAGCCATGGCTCGGTGCCCGCGAAGAACGTCGCGAAGCTCGACATGCCGCACACCGGGACGCCGGTACGGAACAGCTCCGGGTGCCAGACGAGGGAGGCCATCACCAGGTAGCCGCCGTAGGAGTGGCCCATCACGGCCAGCCGGAGCGGGTCGGCCAGGCCCTTGGCGACGACGTGCGCCGCGCAGTCGGCGACGTCCTCGATCGCGGCGAACCGGCCCCGGCCCAGATCCGCGTCGACGAAGGAGCGGCCGTAGCCGGAGGAACCGCGCACATCGGGGGCGAAGACGTCCAGTCCCCGGCCCAGCAACTCGTGGTAGAGCGGGTCGAACACGGGGCGCTCCTGTTCCTCCGGGCCGCCGTGCAGGTGCAGCACGCAGGGCGCGGGTTCCCTCGGGGAGCGGCCCGGCGCCCGGTAGTACCAGCCGCCGAGGTCCAGTCCGTCCCGGGCGCGGGGGCGCATCGGCACCGGCCGTACCGGGCGGTGGACGCCGGGGGCCACGACGTCCTCGTCCCGTGAGGACCACGGGGTGCGCAGCGCGGCGCCCTGGGGCAGCCACCACACACCGGGCCGGCGCAGCGATCCCGACAGCGCCACCACGGGCGCGTCCGGGTCCGCGGTGGCGGCCACGCGGGTGACCACCTCGTGCGGGAGCGGCACGGCACGGGTCCGGTCCAGGGTCGTCCCGGGCACCAGCGGGGTCACCTCCAGCTCACTGACGCCGCGCACGTTCCAGGACAGCACCGCGCCGCGGCCGTCACGGTCCAGGGTCAGCAACTCCAGTCCGCTGCCGTCGCGTTGGGCGGCCACCGTGAGACCGGTGCGGCCACCCCGCGGGTCGAGGGCGACGGCGTACAGGGCGGCGTGCTCGCGTTCGTGGTCGCTGCGCAGCCAGAGCGTGCGGGCGTCCGGCGCGAACGCGCCGATCCACGGGTCGCCGTCGGCGACCGGCACCGCGCAGGTGACCCGCTGGTCCCGGACGCGCACGACGAGGGCCTCCCGCCTGGCCCGCGGGCCGCGGCGCACCAGGGCCAGCCGCCCGTCCCCGCTGATGTCGCACACGCGCAGGGTGGCGGCCTCCCGTTCACTGGCCACCAGCACGGGGGCGGCCTGTCCGTCGGGGTCGACGAGGTAGGCCGACAGCGTCCTCGGCCCGGGTTCGGCCGCGGCCGTGGCGTGGCCCGCGGTGGAGACGGTTGCGGTGTGGCCGGTCGGCGGTGCGGGGACGGACGGGGCGCCCAGGAGGGTGGCGCGTCCGTCGCGCACGGTCCAGCCCTCCGGATGGACCGCCTCGGCGGCTCCGGAGACGGGCGGCAGAGGTGTGGGGGCGCCCGCTCCGGGACCGATCGCACCGCTGTGTTCGGTGCTCACGGCGCCGGCCTCCGCACCGGTGGGTGGCAGGCGCGCGGGTGCCTCGGCGACCGTCACGGCGAGCGCGGAACCGTCGCGCGCCCAGCAGCCGAGGTAGGCCGAGGTCCCCGGCTCGCCGCCCGCCAGGACCCGCCGTCCCGTGCCGTCGGGGCGCACGCACAGCACACGCGTGTGCTCGCTGCCCCCCGGTGCGGTCGTGTAGGCGATCCACCGTCCGTCCGGTGACCAGGCGACCTCGGTGACCGGGTCCGGGTCGGCGTCCAGCAGGTGCACGTCGTCGCCGTCGACCGGCCCCTCCCACAGTTGCGGCACCCCGCCGCGGTCGCAGATGAACGCGACATGCCGTCCGCCGGGATCCACCGAGGGGTACCAGCAACCGTGCGAGACGAGCACCCGGGGAACGTCGTCGAGCGACACGGCGGCGTCCGGTACGGCCAGGGTCTCGGGCGCGGCCTGCGTCTCGCCGTCTCCCGGGTGCCCGGACAGCTCGTCGGCGGTCGCCGCGTGCTCCGTGCCGGGCCGTGACAGGTCCGCCGGTACTTCGTGGGGGTGCGGCGGGCTCCGCCGGGGCGACCGGGACTCCGTCCGGTCCGCTGCCCGCCGCGCCCGCAGCGGTCGTCGGGTGTCGGCCGCGGGCACGGCCGGGCCGCTCCACGCGGGAGCCGGACCGTCGCCCGTGCGGTCGCCTCCGGTGGAGCCCGCCTCGCCCGCGAAGACCGCCTCGCCCTCGGGGGGCCGCACGCCGCGGACGGTGTCCGTGTCACCGGCGCGGCCGGGTCGTGAGCGGTCCGCGGCACTCCGGGCCCGGTCGGGTGCTCCGGCTCCCGTCGGGGGCCGGTGCCCGGCATCGGCCGCGCGCTCGGGTCCGTCGGGCGCGGAACGGGCGGCCAGGTCCGCCGCATCCCCGAGGTCCGCCCGTGCGGCGTCCGCCGCGCCCCCGGGCCGGCCGGGGGCGGGGCGGCCCGGCGCGTCGCCCGGCGTGTCGGCCCGCGCGCCCTCCCCCACGTCCCCGGCCGGGCGCGGTGGGAAGGAGCGGGCGCCGGTCAGCGGATTCCGTGGGTCTGCAGCCATATTTCCAGCAGAGCGGCCTGCCACAGCGCGTTCGCCCCGCGCTTGGTGCGGTGCTCGTCGGGCGCGGCGAGCAGTTCGTCGACGTGACTTCGGCGGTACAGCCCGCGGGCCCGCGCCTCGGGGGCGGAGAGCGCCTCGCGGACGCGTTGCAGCACCGGCCCGGCCATGTGCTTGATCGCCGGGACCGGGAAGTAGCCCTTGGGCCGGTCGACCACCTCCCGCGGCAGGACCTTGCGGCCCGCCGCCTTCAGGACGCCTTTCCCGCCGTCCGCCAGCTTGAGTTCGGGCGGGCAGGCGGCGGCCAGCTCGACCAGTTCGTGGTCGAGGAACGGCACGCGGGCCTCCAGCCCCCAGTCCATGGTCATGTTGTCGACCCGCTTGACCGGGTCGTCGACCATCATCACGTGGGTGTCCAGCCGCAACTCCGCGTCCAGGGCGGTCTCGGCGCCCGGCACGGCCATGTGCGCCCGCACGAAGTCGCCGGAGACGTCGTCGGCGGGCAGCACCGAGGGATCCAGCAGGCGCGCGAGGTCGGCGTGCGGACGGTCGAAGTACGTCTCGGCGTACGCGTCGGGCGCCCGGTGCCGCGGCACATGGGCCATCTGCGGGTACCAGTGGTAGCCGGCGAAGACCTCGTCGGCGCCCTGACCGCTCTGCACGACCTTGACCTCCTTGGCCACCTGCTCCGACAGCAGGTGGAAGGCGACCACGTCGTGGCTGGTCATGGGCTCGCTCATGGCCTGGACGGCTCCTTCCAGGGCCTGCGAGACCCGGTCGGAGGGGACCATCAGCTGGTGGTGGTCGGTGGCGAAGTGCCGTGCCACCAGGTCGGAGTAGTGGAACTCGTCGCCCTCCTCCCCTCCCTCGGCCTCGAAGCCGACGCTGAAGGTGGCCAGGTCGCGCTGCCCCTCGTCGGCCAGCAGCGCCACGATGAGGCTGGAGTCGAGGCCGCCCGACAGCAGCACGCCCACCGGTACGTCGGCGACCATCCGGCGCCGCACGGCCGTGCGCAGCGCCTCCAGCACCGCGTCCGTCCAGTCCTGCGCGGTCAGGCCGGCGTGCTCGGGGCGGCGTGTGTAGAGGGGTTGCCAGTAGCAGTGGTCGCGGTACGTGCCGTCCGCCTCGACGACCCGCACGGTGGCCGGCGGCAGCTTGCGCACGCCGTTGAGGACGGTGCGGGGCGCGGGCACGGTCGCGTGCCAGCTGAAGTAGTGGTGCAGTGCGGCGGGGTCGAGCGAGGTGTCCACCCCGCCGGCCGTCAGCAGCGCGGGCAGCGAGGAGGCGAACCGCAGCCGTCCGGGCGACTCCGCCAGGTACAGCGGCTTGATGCCCAGCCGGTCGCGGGCGAGGACCACCCGGCCACCGGCCTGCTCGACGATCACGAAGGCGAACATGCCGACGAAGTGTTCGACGCAGGAGGCGCCCCACTCCAGGTACGCCTTCAGCACCACCTCGGTGTCGGACTCGGAGAAGAACTGATGGCCCCGGTCGGCCAGCTCGGAGCGCAGTTCACGGTAGTTGTAGACGCACCCGTTGAACACGCCGACGAGTCGCGCCCGGGGGTCGGCCATCGGCTGCGCGCCGCTGTCCGTCAGGTCGATGATCTTCAGTCGCCGGTGGCCGAGCGCGGCGGGCCCCTGCGACCACAGCCCGCGGCCGTCGGGTCCACGGGGCGCAAGCCGGTCGGTCATGCGTTCGACGGCGGCGAGGTCCGGCTGCCGGCCGTCGAACCGGACCTCGCCGCTGAGCCCGCACATCAGGCGGTCACCCCCTTCACCGCAGCCGCGCCGGCCGCCGCGGGCTGTCCGCCGTGCGGGGCGGACGCGCGGGCGGGCCGGGCGGCCGGGCCTGGGTGGTCGTCGGTGAGCGTACGGACGGGGACGTGGGACATGGTGCTGACCACTCTCCTGAGACGGTCGTCGGGCATCGCGGGTGCCGGACGAAACGGGGGGGCAGGCGGACAGGGGATCGACCCGTCAGGATCCGGCGCCTCCGGCGACCGGGCTGAGACGGGGGGCGCGGGCGGGCCGGGCCCTCACGCCCCCGCGCGGACCGGCTGCGCCGCGGGTCTCGGCGATCAGCAGGTCGACACTGGCGAGCAGGTCATCGCGCTCGGCCGCCTGCCGCAGCCGGTGCGCGGCACTGCCGTCGGCCAGGGCCCGGGTGAGCAGCTCGTGCACGCTCTCCCAGTCGCCGGACGCCTCCAGCGCGGGGCGCAGCCGGGCCGTCATGCCGCGCAGCACCCCGTGGGCGGGGGCGGCGCGCCGGGTGACCGGGTCGACCAGCGCGCCTTCCAGGCCGGAGCGGGCGGCTCGCCAGCTCGCCGCCCGGAGCCACTCGTGGTGGCCGTCGCACCGGCCGGCGTCCCCGCGCTCCAGTCGCTCGCACGCGTCCCGGACCAGCGCCCGGAAGAGTCCGGCGACGAGCACGACCGTCTCCACCCGGGGACAGGCGTCGCAGATCCGCAGTTCCAGCGTGTGCTGGTGCGCGGAGGGCCGTACGTCCTGGTACGCCATGCCGGCGTCGCTGATGGCACCCGAGCCGATCAGCTCCTCCAGCGCCCGGTCGTACGCGGCGGCGTCGGGGTAGCAGCCCGGCGGCCCGGCGGTGGGCCAGCGCTGCCAGAGCATGGTCCGCCAGCTCGCGTAGCCGGTGTCATCGCCGAGCCAGAACGGCGAGCTGGCGGACAGCGCGAGCAGCGGCGGCAGCCACGGCGCCACCAGGCACATGGCGCGTACGGCGGTGTCCCGGTCGGGTATGTCGACGTGCACCTGCGCGCTGCAGATGAGCTGCTCGTCGGCGACCCTGCGGTATGCGTCGGCCATGTGCCGGTAGCGGCGCCCGGCGGTGACGTCACGGGGGCTCAACCGGGCCAGCGGAACGGTGCCGGCGGCCACCGTGACCAGGCCGAGCGAGGAGGCGGAGGCGTCCAGCAGCCGCCGTGACCGGGCGAGGTCCGTGAAAAGGGCATCGAGGGTGTCGTGCACCGCGCTGTTGCTCTCCACGGCCGAGCGCTGGAGTTCGGTGGTGAATCCGGGCCTGTGCAGCCGGTCCAGAACGGCGCGGGCGCGTGGCACCAGCCGGCCGCTCTCCACGTCCAGCACGTGAAACTCTTCTTCTGCCCCGATGCGCAACGTCACGTCACGTTCTCCCCTTGCCTGGGCGATCACTGGGCCGTCGCGTACGCGTCCTGCCGGTGAATGGCGCGGCTTCGAGTACCCAGGCCGAGACGTTCACAAGCGTCTCGGCGTGCTCAGGTCACTCGATCCCCAACGTGGCGCACAACGATCGCGGGAGGTAGGTGGAGGTCGGCAGCGAGTTCTGTACGCAGAAGTCGTACAGGTCGGGGAAGTCTTTGCCGATCTTGTCCATGTTGACGTAGGTGGACTGCCCCTTGATCTGGAGGTACTTCTGGTCGATCTTCTTCGTCGGGGCGCCCTCGTAGTAGGGACGCCAGCCCGAGCCGCCCTTGTCGGTGACCCCCTGCACGTGGAAGCCGTCCTCCTTCTTCACGAGCATCGGGCACTCCTGTTCGATGTTGGCCGTGCCGAACTTGAAGAAGGAGTACTTGGCCAGGTGGCTCCGCCCCAGGTCCTTGCTGCCCGCCAGCTCCTGGACCCTCTTCGGGTCCGTGATCTCCACCCAGCCCTTCGGGTCGAACGCCGCCGGGACGACGTCCTTGGTCAGGGAGAGGAGATCTTTGAGGATGTCGGCGATCTCCTTGGACTCGGCGCCGTTCCGCAGGGACTTCTTCAGGCCGTCCCCCAGACTGACGACCCGGCTGAACTGCTGCTTCAGGTCCCCCGCGCCGGGCGGCAGGAAGTACTTCCCGTCGACGTCGATGCCGTCCTTGGAGTCGCTCGGCTCCGCCCGGATGCTGGTGTTCGGGCCCAGGAACTGGTTCCCTCCCTGCCATTCGAAGAAGGCGAGACGCATCTCGTCGTAGGTGGTGCCCGGGACGATTTCCTCGCCGCCCTTCCCGCGGTCCAGAAGAGCCTGCTGAATGGTCCTGGGATTGATCCTCTTGCACTGCTCCTCGGAGAGGCCGAGGCGCCGCAGCATGTCCTTGCTGATCTTCGACGGGACCGCCGCTATGAGGACGTCCTTCCTGTCCTCTTCGCTCAACTGCTCCAAGGCGTTCTTCAGAGCGGTGTGCGGAACGATGTGGTGGGCGGTCAGCTCCCAGTCGTTGTGTTCCCCGCCGCTGTCGGCGTGCGGGTTCTTGCTCCGGTCGCCGGCGCGCTGGACGTCGGGCCGGTCCGTCGCCCGTGCGTGGGCGCGCCCGGGCTCCGACGCGCGCACCGATGCCACGGCGGCCCGCGCCACGGGCACCGACATCACCCGGGAGGCGTTCGCCTCGGCCTCACGCTCGAAGCGGTCGCCGGGGTCGGAGACCTTGAGCCCCGTCCCGTCGTCGGTGCCGGCCACGGGCCCCTGGCGCTGCTGGATGACATGGGTGAGTTCATGCGCGAGGGTGTGCTTGTCGCCGCCCCCGTCGCCCAGCACGACATGCTCCCGGGAGGTGTACGCCCGCGCCCCGATCTCGGCTGCCGAAGCCCGGGCGGCACTGCCGGTGTGGATGCGGACGTCCGAGAAGTCCGCGCCGAGCCGGGCCTCCATCTCGGCGCGCGTGCCGCCGTCGAGGGGGCGGCCCGGGCTGCGCAGGACGTCGTGCACGGCGGAGCGCTGCACCGCCTGATCGGCCTGTTCGCTCGCTGCGTCAAAATGGCCGGCCAGGCGGAGCATCTGCACGACGGCGGCATTCCCGGCGCCGCGCTGGAACGTCAGGAGCGGGGGCAGCGGCGTCCCAGCGGGGACCGCGGGTGTGCGGACCGGCGGACGGCTGTTCTCGGCCTCTTCGGCCCGTGCGTTGTCGCGGGAGCGCATGGATCGCCTCTCGTACAGAAGGTCGGTATTCCCTGATAGCAGGCGGGCCGAAGTGGTACCAGGAAACCGCTGGGCAGTCGTGGTGCCCGTTTCGACGCGCGACACGGGACGGGCGGTGCCCCTCACACCCTTGACGGGCGGTCGGGTGTGGCGGGAACGCGTTTCCTGCCGGAGTGCACCGTCCCTGCCGATCCGCTCGGCGGGCTGTCGGTGCCGCGCGGGCTCGCCGAGCGGAGCGGGCTACCGGGTGTCCCGGGTGGCGGTCTGGAACGAGCCGGTGTGTGCTTCGATCGCCGGTGCGGGCAGGTGCGGCCGCTCGCGGAGCCGGACCGGGCGGCGTCGGTCGTCCGGTGGGCCTGCCGCCTCGACGGGCGGCACGGCGGCCGGGGCGCGGGCGCTTTCCAGCCACTCCATGTAGGCCGGCGCCTCCCGGGCCACCGCCCAGTACGACTCCTCCAAGGACGGGTAGACGTCGTCCAGTTCGGCCTCGGTACGGGCGGCGAGCAGCAGCCGCACGCCGATGGGGTCGCCCTCCAGCGGGCGGATGGCCAGGTCGGGGCGGGGGTGGGCGGTCGGCTGGCTGACGGTGACGACCTCGCCGATCGCGGCCAGCGAGTACGCGGTGAGGTAGTCGCCGTGCAGCATCTCCGAGCGCAGCCCCGCCGACCGCAGGGCCCGGCACAGCGCGTCCCACTCGCCGTCGACGGTGGCGTCGATCATCCAGCGGTCACCGGCCAGGTCGGCCATCCGCACCCGTCTTCGCGAGGCCGCCGGATGGTGGGCGGCGAGGGTGACGAACTGCGGCTCGCGTTCGACGAGGACGCGGACACGGAGTCCCGGCGGCATCCGCAGCGGACTGCCCTCGACCTCGTGCACGAACGCCATGTCGAGCCGGCCGTCGGCGACCATGGCCAGCAGCGTGTTGGCGGACACGTTCATCTGGAGCGTCGGCTCGATCCGCGGCCCCCCGGTCCGCAGCCGGTACAGCCAGCCGGGGATGGCGCGGTTCGCCGTGGCGCCGATGCGCAGCTGGAAGCCGCCGGCGGCGCGCGCGGCCGCGGCCCGGGTCTCCGTCACGATCGCCGCGAACTCCGCCACCAGCGGCCGGGCCCGGCTGAGCACCGCCAGGCCCAGCGGGGTGGGGCGGCAGCCGGCGCGGGTGCGGACGAACAGCTGGGCGCCGAGGGCGTTCTCGATGCGCCGCAGTTGCGTGCTCAACGAGGGCTGCGCCATGCCGAGTTCCCGGGCCGCTTTGTGCAGACTGCCGGCGTCGGCGATGACACAGAGCACGCGCAGATGCCTGACCTCCAGCTCCATGAGGGGGAGCGTAGAGCGGGGCACCGTGGGACACCAGATGTTGAAGTTCCCACGAATACGGACGAGTTGGCACGTGATAGCGCGGTGCTATCCCCGATTGCCATCATCCCGCGCCCCGTTCAACTGTCCGAGACTTCCTGGCAACCGATCGTTCCACCCCACAGAACGAGTAGGAGCCCCCCACATGACGTCGATCCGTACCAGGACCGGGCAGAAGAACTCCAGGAGACTGGCGGCCCTCACGCTCGGACTCGGACTGGCCGCGGCGGCCCTGGGCACCGCGGCCCCGGCGGGCGCCCAGACCCAGGGCGCCGACCGGGCCCCGGCCCGCAGCGCCGCCGGCTACGTCGGCTCCGCCGAGAACAGCGGCAACAAGGCATTCTTCGACGCGGTGTTGAAGTCCGTCGCCCAGCGGCAGGCCGAGCACCCCTCCCTCAAGGCGGTGACCGTCTACTACAACGCCTCCCAGGCGCCCAGCTTCCGTTCGCAGATATCGAGCGCCGCCTCGATCTGGAACAGCTCCGTGTCCAACGTGAAGCTGCAGTCGACGACGGGCAGCGCCGACTTCGCGTACTACGAGGGCAACGACTCGCGCGGGTCGTACGCGTCCACCGACGGCCACGGCAGCGGCTACATCTTCCTCGACTACACGCAGAACCAGCAGTACGACTCGATCCGCGTCGCCGCGCACGAGACGGGCCACGTGCTGGGGCTGCCCGACCACTACAGCGGCCCGTGCAGTGAGCTCATGTCGGGCGGCGGCCCCGGCCCGTCCTGCACCAACCGCTACCCGAACACGACCGAGCGCTCCCGAGTCAACCAACTCTGGGCGAACGGCCTGGCCAAGGCGCTCTCCAAGGTATCCGCGGTGCGCTGACCGACCGCACCCCGGGCGGACCGGCCTCCCGGCCGTGCCCCCAGCACACGCGTACGGACCGCGGCTCCCCGTCGCGGTCCGTACGTCCGTGCCGGGCCGGCCCGGCGTCAGGGGGTGGGCGAGGCCTCGGTGAGCGACATCCAGGCCCGGACCGTCTCCTGGTGGGAACCGGTGGCCGTGCCCGCTCCGACCGCTTCCGCGTCCTCGGCGGAGCATGGTGTTCCCGCGCGGGTCAGCAGGACGAGCGGCCACTTTGGGCCCGCGCCCGGGGGTGCACCGTCGAAGGCGGCCCACTCCCAGGGCCCGTCGAACCGCCATGCCCGGCCGGCGGCGTCGGCGACCTCGTCGCCCTGCTGGAGGAAGGCGTACGGCCGCATCAGCAGGTCGAAGGTGAAGGGGGTGCCGTCACCGGGCTGGATGCAGTATCCCGTGCCGTCGAGATGGCTGTCGTCCGGGAACTCCCGGTAGGACAGGCCGCGAGGCAGCACGGTCACGGTCAGACGGGGCCGGGGCAGCCAGCCCGTTTCGAGCGGTGGATCGTGGTGGTCGACGGACGTCACGTGCACGACGGTCGGTGGTACCCCGATCCGGCAGGCGTCGCCCGCCGCCAGTTGCTCGGGCGGCGGATCGGTACGGAACAGCTCCGCCTCCGCTTCGGGGTGGACGCGCCCGCCGGTGTGCACGCCCAGGGCGACAATCCCGTTCCAGTGCAGGAAATCGCTGCCGGTGTCGATGTCCCACCACGGCCATCGCACCGAAACACAGCCCCACGTCACCCCCCGCTCGACCCGCGTCGGTGTGAAGGGACAGGCGACCGACAGCACGTCACCGACCCGGAACTCCCCCGCATCCACCATCCGACCAGGATAGAAGGCCCCTTTCCGCGCCGCCCGGCAGCCGGCGGCCAGGGGCCGCGGCACGGAGGGGGAAATGAGTCGACGCGCGCCGTGCCGGTGGATACATTCGCTCCGGCCATACGTCGTCCAGCGGCGCAGGACACGGCACGCGGGTTCGCCCCGATACGGAAACCCCGGTTCGAATCCGGGCGTTGGCCACCCGCTGCTCCGGCTTCCCGACCGGACCTGGGCCTTGGACGAAGCGTTTGCCCAGGGTGCCGCCGGTTACGCGCGTGACACCGTCCTGGCGACGGGGCGGTGGCCGCTCACGCTCGACGCGATCACGGTCCCGGTCGGGCACCTGGTAAGGCGAGCCGGACACCAGCCACTCGCCCGACCACGGCGCACGGCTCGCCGCGCGTGTGCCCGGGGCACGACGCCACGTCACGCCGGAGATCGGCGGTGCGCTGCCGTGAGCGCGTGCCGAGGCGATCCTCAGGGTGATCCTCGGGAAGGCCGGGAAGGCCGCCCGTGGCGCCGCCGCGTAGTCGCCGGGTTGATCACCGGGGCCGCCCCGGGCGGCCAGGCGGCGAGGCTTCGGCCCGCGGGCGTGTGTCCGGTAACGGGGGTACACCGGTGGTATGAGTGTGCGGCGTGCGTCGGTGGACCGCTTCCTGGCAGGACGGCCGGGCCGCGGGGCGGTGGCGATTCCCTTGGCGCTGATCGCCGCGATCACCGCGGCGGATCTGCGTTCCCCGGAGGACGTCCATCTGGGCCCCTTCCTGGTGGTCGCGCCTGCCCTCACCGCGTCCCTGGCCGGGCCGCGGCTGACCGCGCTCGTGGGGGCGCTGGCTGTGGCCGCCCAGCTGTGCATCGCCGTGTTCCACGGCGGGCTGACCACCTCCAACCACATGGCACAGGTCGCCGCGCTGGTCGTGCTCTCGGTCCTGGTGGTCTTCGTCTGCCAGGTGCGCGAACGGCGCGGCCGGGAGCTGAGCCGGGCGCGTTCGGTGGCGGAAACGGCGCAGCTCGCGTTGTTGCGGCCACCGCCGCGCCGGATAGGGCCGCTGCGGGTGGCCTGGATGTATCTGGCCGCCGAGGACGAGACCCGGATCGGTGGCGATCTGTTCGCCCTGGCCCGCACCGACCGTCCCGGCACCCGGGTGATCATCGGCGACGTGCGGGGTAAGGGCCTGGCCGCCATCGGCGAGGCGTCGGTGGTGCTGGGCGCGTTCCGCGAGGGCGCGCACCGCTGTCCCACCTTGTCCGACCTGGCGGCGGCCCTTGAGGAGAGTGTGGCCCGGAATCTGGAGGAGGTCGCCGACACCGAGCACGACCCCGGCGAGCATTTCGTCACCGCCCTGCTGCTGGACATCCCCGACCATGGAACACAGGCGGAAATGATCAGCTGTGGCCACCCGCCGCCCCTGCTGCGACACGATCACCACGTCACCGCCTTGCACGCGCGGCATCCGGCACCCCCCTTGGGCATGTACCAGTCTCCCGACTCCAGGCACCGGGCCGACCCCTTCACCTTCGAGCCCGGCGACATGCTGCTGCTCTACACCGACGGTGTCATCGAAGCCCGCTCGCCCTCGGGAGCCTTCTACCCGCTCGTCGAGTGCCCCGCCGTGCGCCGCGGCGCCACGCCCGACAGCCTGGTCCGCGAGATCCATCGCGAACTGATCGATCACGTCGGGCACGAACCGGAGGACGACGCCGCCCTCCTCGTCATCGAGCGCTGCCCCACTCACCGCCTCCAGCGGTCACATCTCACCGACGGCACCGCGCGTGACCAGGACGAGTTCGCGCACCGGGCGGACACTGTCGGCCACGAGAACGTCACCGGCGATCTGGCGAACGGGCGGGGCGGATGGCAAGATCGCGCGGATGGCCGATCATGCTGAGTTGTCGTTGCGTTGGGGTGGGCAGTCCGCGCGCTGGTGGACCGCGGCGTTGGCGTTGGTCGCGGTCGCCGCGGCGGTCGCGGCGGGTCTCGGTGTTCCGGGCGCGGAGAAGTTGGCGATCTTCGCCGGGGTCGTGGGGGTGGGGGTCCTCGGGTGCGGGCTCGGGATGCTCAGACGACGGGTGGAGGCGGGCCCGGAGGGCCTGCGGCTGCGCGCGGTGCTGCGGTGGCGACGACTGGACTGGGACGAGATAGTCCGCCTGGAGGGCCTGCGGGTGGCCGCCGTCGACTCCCGTGTCCGCAGTTCGAACCTGCGTGTCGTGGCCACGCTCCGCGACGGCTCCACGGTGCCGCTGCCGGTGCCCTGGGTCGGTGCCGACGACATGGGGGAATTCGAGAGGCAGCTGTCCCGGCTGCGTGCGGTGCAGCACCGTTACGCGCGCGGCAACCGGAGGGCCTAGCGCAGGTCGCCGTCAGTTAGCGACGTGCCGGAAACAGCTCCTCGGTGACGGGCGAGACCGCGAATCGGGCGATACACCCCCGGCGGAGCGGGCGCGGTGCCACGATGGTGCTCTTCGTCCAGTACCGGGAGGGACAGTGAGCGCTGACATCCGCGGCAGGCTGGCCGGGCTCGGGCTGCGGTTGCCGGAGGTGAGCGCGCCCAAAGGGGCGTATGTGCCGGCCGTGCGCAGCGGCCCGTTCGTCTTCGTGTCCGGGCAGATCCCGTTGACCGGCGGGGAGATGACCGCGACCGGCAGGGTCGGGGCGGAGGTGTCGCCGGAGCGGGCCCGGGAACTGAGCAGGCAGTGCGCGCTGGCGGCGCTGGCGGCCGCCGACTCGGTGGCACCCCTGGAGACGGTGGTGCAGGTGGTGAAGGTCGTGGGGTACGTGTCCTCGGCGCCCGGGTTCGTCCGGCAGGCCGAGGTGGTGGACGGGGCGAGCGAACTGCTGGTCGAGGTGTTCGGCCGGTCGGGCCGGCACGCTCGCAGTGCTGTCGGCATGAACATCCTGCCGCTTGATTCACCCGTGGAGATCGAGGTCGTCCTGCGAGTGTCCGAGGACGACGCCCGATAGCCGGCGGGCCGGTTCAGGGGAGGGGGACCGCCGTCCCCGTCACCTCGATGCCGGCGGCCGGGTCCGCCGGGATCGCCACCGTCAGGAGGCTCGGGCGGCCCATGTCCACGCCCTGGTGGACGGTCAGTACGGTGGGTGGCGTGACCAGCCCGTTGCGGCGGAGGTATCCGCCGAGCGCCGCGGCCGCCGCGCCGGTGGCCGGGTCCTCGACGACGCCGCCCGGCGGGAAGGCGTTGCGGGCGTGGAAGACGGTGTCCGACTCCCGGTGCACGAGGGCGATGGTGGTCCAGTTCCGGCGCGCCATGAGGGCGTTGAGCGCCGGCATGTCGTAGTCGAGGTCGGCAAGCCGTGCCCGGTCGGCGGCGGCGATGACCGGGTGCCAGGCGCCGGCGTAGGCGACCTGGGCCGGCAGGGCCGGGTCGAGGTCGGTCGCGGACCAGCCGAGCGTCGCGAGGAGTTCGGCGAGGTCGGCGTCGGCGAGGTCCGTCGTGCGGGGCTCGACGCTGACCAGGGTGGCCGTGACGGACCCGTCCGGGGCGGTCGAGGTGGTCACGGGGACGGTTCCCGCCCGGGTGTGCAGCAGCAGCCGGCCGACGCCGTGCCGCGACGCGTGGGCGACGGCCGTCGCGATGGTGGCGTGGCCGCAGAAGGGGACCTCGGTCTGCGGGCTGAAGTACCGGATGTCGAGCGCGCCGTCGGGGCGCGGGACGACGAACGCCGTTTCCGAGTAGCCGACTTCGGCCGCCACGGCGGCCATCGTCGCTTCGTCGATGCCGGTGGCGTCCAGCACCACACCTGCCGGGTTCCCGCCCCGGGGGTCGCTGCTGAAGGCCACGTAGCGCAGGATTTCCATCACCTGAACGTAGTCGCTCCGTCACCGAGGAGTCAAAAGTGCCGCGGAGCGCCCGGTCGGCGCGCGATCGGTGCCGGTCGCGGCCGGTCGGGGTGGTCAGGCCCAGGTGACCAGCTGCCCGGACGAGGCCAGTCCGACCGCGAAACCCAGCGCCACCCGCCGAGCGCCCCGGCTCGGGCGTACCGCGTGGAAGTTGCGGGGGTCGATGAGCAGCGCCTCGCCGACCCGGGGGGTGATCTCCAGGGATTCGGCACCGCGCACGACGGCCTCGTCATAGCCGTAGGAGCCGGGCAGCCGGTACGCCTCGTCCCCCGGTTGCCACCGGTGCCGCCACAGCACCGTCTCACCGCCCGAAGGGGGCACACTGAGATAGAGGTTGAAGGCGAACTGGCCGATCAGGGGAACGTCGAGCAGGTCCTCCCGGTATTCGCGCGACGCGTCGTCGAAGTGCACGAGGAAGCCCTGGTTGGGCTCCCTCGCCACACCGTCGCCGAGTCGGCGCCCGCCCCGCCGGCCGACCACGGCGCCGCCGGGCCAGTGCGCACCCAGTGCCTCCCGGCAGACGGCGAAGGGGTCGAACGAGAGGCCGAGGGCCCGCCACGCCCGGGAGTGCCCCTCCAGCGCCTCCCAGTAGCTGTCGGCCACTCCCCCGTCCGCCATGTGGTCGCTGATCCCCACGCCGAACCGCATGACCGGCGGCTGGACGCGCGTCGTGCCGTACGAGTCGAACGTCCTGCGTTCCAGGGCGGTGAGGATCTCCTCGCAGCGCTCAGCGGAGAAGAAGCCGGGCACCCGGACGGCCGCGTACCGCCCGGCGGCGAGGCCGGAGAGGAGTTCGTGGGTGAAGGCGGATGCGGTGGCGACGCGGAAGAACGGATCGTGCGGCGCGACGTGCGGCATGTCCCGAGCGGATGTCCCTGTTGTCATTCGTGGGTCTCCCCCGACGCTCTGAAAGACAGCGGAAAACGAAGGCGCCCCGCCTCACCTACTCGGGAGGCGCTCCGGTGGTGGGGCGGAACGCGGTCTTCGCATCGAGTTCGAGTGCCTGGCGTCCTGCCTCGAGTGCTTCCATCGCGATGCGTCGGCCCGCCTCCGCCTGCAACTCCTCGAGCTCGCTCCCCGGGGCGCCCCACGTCAGGGAATGATCGTCGTAGGTGTCGGTGGTGGGGAGAGCAGCCATAGGTGGACCTCCGCGCGTTCGAGTAAGGGACGCATCACTCAGGGTGAGGCACCGCCAGGCTACGCGCAAGAGAGCCGCCGACCGCGCATTTCCGTCAACTTCCGTGGAAATAAAGGGGTTTCAGGTCGGCATTTCCCGCAAGGTCTTGTCCAGGAGGGCTCTGGCCTGGACGGACAGCGGGTGTTTGGAACTGACCACCCGGTCGAGGTCGAGCACAAGAGTGCGAAGTTCGCTCACCGCTTCGGGTGTGCGCCCGCGTATTCCGAGGAGGACGAGGACGAAGGTGTAGCGCAGGCGCATCACGAGGTTGGAGTCCGAGGGCTGGGAGGCGTCCCGCAGCGCCTCGCGGATGACCTGTTCCGCCTCCTGCGCACGGTTCTGGCTCAGCAGCGAGTGCGACAGGGTCTCCCTGACCCGCAGGACCTCGGGTGTGGCCGGCGGCCAGTGGTTGCGGCGGCTGATGTCGAGGATCTGGCGGGCCTCCGCCTCGGCCTCGCGGTGCGCGCCGAGGGCCTGCATGGTGCGGGCCAGCGTGTGGCGCACGACGAGGGTGTCGTAGTGCTCGTGGCCGCGCACCTGCTTCTCCGCTTCGACGATGGAGCGCAGCATGGCCTCCGCCTCGGTCTGCCGCCCCGTCTGCTCGTGGATCGCGCGGGCCAGCTTGTGCCTGCTGGCGAGGGTGTCCGCGTGGTCCTCGCCCAGGATCCGGGCCCGTGCCCGCACCACGAGGCTCAGCACCCGTTCGGCCTCGGTCAGTTGTTCCCGGTCGAGGTGGATACGGCCGTGTTCGTGGCGCAGGCCGAGGATCTCGCGGTCGTCCTCGTCGAAGCCGAAGGAGGCGCAGCGTTCGATCAGCGGGACGACCAGGTCGTAGGCGGGAGCCGGCAGACCCGTGGCGATGAGGTAGCGGGCGGTGAGCCGGGCCAGTTCGAGGGCCTCGGTGCGCACCGTGCGGTCGGACAGCCGCGGTTCACCGAGCAGGCAGGCCTTGGACACCTCCAGTGCGTGCGGGGCGAGGGCCGCCCACAGGGGCCAGTTGGCGGGGTGGTCGGGATTGCGGTGGTCGGTGGCCGACAGGAGCATGCGCAGCGCGACGCCGTAGAAGTCGGCGGGCCGGGCCCGCACCTCCTCGTCCTCGCGCAGCACGCCGTGCACCACGGGGTGCAGGGTCAGCATTCCGGCCAGCTCGCGATGGGCGACGTCCTCGCGCTCGTAGGCGTCCACGAGCCCGACTTCCTCCAGGCCTTCGAGGGCGGCGTTGGTGCTCTCGGCGGTGGCCCCGGGGAAGAGCGGGGACTGGGCGAGCGCGGGCCCGGACAGCAGGCAGCGGTAGGGGATCGGGGCGATGCTCAGGCAGGTGAAGACCTTCAGCAGGGTCGGCGCCTGGGGCAGGTCGTGCTCGGTGAGCAGGTTCATGCCGATGCCGCAGACCTTCTCCACGATCTCCCGGCCCAGCAGTTCGCTGAGCTGGGGTCCGTCCTGGCCCGCGGAGGTGTTCACGGTGCGGCGGAACGTCTCGAAGTTCCTGATGTCGCTGCCCAGGGATATCTGGCTCTCGTTGACCGCTTTGATCACGTCGGCGGCGTGCCGCAGGGCGAGCGGCAGCCCGCCCAGCTCCCTCGACAGTCCGCGGGCGTCCTCGTTGGTACCACCGAGGCCCCCGGTCCGTTCGAGGAGCATGGAGGCGCCGTCGTGCTCGTCCAGCGGCAGGACCTGGTGGATCCGGCCGATTTCACCCCAGGCGTGCCGACGGCGCACCCGGCTGGTGACGACGACGGTGCCCCGCGGATTCTGCGGCTTGCGCAGCCAGCCGGTTCCGGCCGCGAGCGGGCCGTCGGGAGGCCCGAGGCGTTCCGGCTCGTCGGCGTTGTCGAAGATCAGCAGCCAGGGGTCGGGGCAGGCGTCGAGGAAGGTCCACACGAGGTCCATGGCCTGGCCGACGAGCCAGGCCCGCTCCACGTTGATGGACGGGGCGCCCAGATCGCGCGCGATCATCCGCATCCGGAGGCTGAGTTCGGGCATGGACACCCACCACACGCGGCGGCCGGCGCGCTGGGCGCGTTCGGCGGTCTCCAGCGCGATCCGGCTCTTTCCCGAGCCGCCCAGGCCCGCCACGATGTGCACCTGCTGGTAGGCCTGCTCGGACAGCAGGTAGGCGACGAGTTCCTGCCGGTCCTTGCCCTTCAACTGGCCGTCGTTCAGCTGGCCGTAGGGCGGCGCCGGGTAGGGGGCGAAGCCGGGGGCGTCGGCCGCGGGCGAGGGGACGCCGCCCGCGGCGTCCACCGTGGTTCCGGCACCGTCCGGGGCGGCGTCCTCCTCGTCCGCCGCCGGGGCGGGGGGCCGCCGGATGGCCGACGGGCCCTCGGCCACCTCCAGGAGCGCCGCGCGCACGGCCAGGTAGGAGGCGGCCGTACGGTCCGCGGGCTGGACGATGGAGAAATGGTCCGCGGTGATCACGCCGCCCTTGGGGAACAGGCCCCGGGCGACGATGGGGGGCACGATCTCGTCGGTGGAACCGCCATAGGCGCGCACGGGTATGGGGCATTCCGTGTCGCTGTACGCGCGGGCGTGCACCACCGAGCCCAGAACCGTGCGTTGCGCCTCGGTCACCGCCCGGTCGAAGGGCCTCAACTGCTTCTCCTGCGGGTTGTTCCAGAGCTTCAGGAACTTGCGCATGGTGAGGAAGAAACCCGAACCGGTGTTGGGGCAGGCGAACATGGTGAAGTGCTTGATCCGGGCCAGTTCGGCGCCTTCGCCGTTCCACAGCTTGCGGGCGAGGAACCGCTGGACGACGAGGCCGCCTTGGCTGTGTGTGACCAGCACGATCCGTTCGGCGTCGGCGAGTTCGGTCTCCAGGAAGGTGCCCAGCTGGTCGGCGATGTCGTCGGTCTCGGCGACCCGGCGGTCGGGCCGGAGCCGGCCGAGGGGGGAGTCGTACTCGAAGGGGTGGACGCTGACCAGTCCGGCCAGTTCGGGGTCGTCGGCGATGAGCGTCTCGAACGCCCTCCACACCTTGGCCGAGGAGAACAGCCCGTGCACCAGCACGAGATGGACGCGCGTCGACGCCATCGCGAACCTCCGCAGTCATAAGGGGCGTTGAGGCCGAAAGAATTCGATCGCAGATGAAGTGGCAGTCGCGTCAATGATGCACGAGGGGTGGTCGAGGAGCCATGACGAGACGGACGGGAAGCGGCACCGGCGCCCGCCCCGGCATGCCGGGCCGCGACGCCGGCACCGGTGTCGACCGGGGGCGCGGGCCGTCTCGGTGTGCCCTGACCTGTCCAGGTGGCCGGCGGCGACGGTGACGGATGTCGCCCTCGGCGTCCGGCTGCCGGGCGGCGGCGTCGAGGTGCCGCGCCGGTGCGCCGCGCCGGCGGCGGACGCGGGCGCGGCTTCGGGGCGGACCGGACAGGGGGGTCACCCCGCGGGGACGGTGACCCCGCTCAGGCCGTGGGAGGAGACCAGCCGGGCGCTGCCGTCGGCCAGCCGGTAGGACAGGCCCGCCACGCCGACGCGGCCGGTGGCCACCCGCTCGGCCAGGACGCGGGAGCGGTCCAGCAGCAGGCCGACGGTGTGCCGGATGTGCTCGTGGAGGAAGTCCTCCTCCTGGTTCCGTCCGGCGGCGCGGGCCGCCAGGACGCTGGGGGTCACCCGCTCGACGACGTCCCGGACGAAACCGGCGGGCGCCCTGCCGCCGTCGGCCGCGGCGCGGGCGGCCGCGATGGCCCCGCACGAGTCGTGGCCCAGGACCACGACCAGCGGGCAGTCCAGCACGCTCACCCCGTACTCGATGCTGCCCAGCACCTCCGCGCCGACGACATGCCCGGCGGTGCGGACCACGAACAGGTCGCCCAGGCCCTGGTCGAAGATGATCTCGGCGGCCAGCCGCGAGTCCGAGCACCCGAACATGACCGCGAAGGGGCTCTGGGCCGGCGCCGTCTCGGCGCGGCGCGCGGCGTCCTGGTTGGGGTGCTCGGGCAAGCCGGTGACGAACCGCTGGTTGCCGGACATCAGCATCTCGAAGGCGTCGTCGGGACTCCGTGTCAGTGCGTCGGTCATGGCCGCAGGCTACGGCCGGCCCGGCCGGAACACGCGGCCCGGCCCGTCGACGCCGGTCCGTTCACTCCCACGGCGGGCACGCACGGACGCCGGTGTTCCCCGCGGGCGGTCGTCGCCCCTTCCCGCCGAGCCTCGTGTGCTTTCGACGGGCCGTCAGGGCGCGACCGTCGGCGCGGGCGGTGTCCAGCGGCGGGTGCGCGGCACGGTGCCGGTGACGCCGAAGTCCTTCTTCAGCTGCTCGGGGATGGCGTAGTGCATGACGCGGCCACGGGTGAGGGAGGACAGTTCGAAGATGGTGGTGAGGTGGCCGAGGCGGTCCAGGGCCCAGGCGCCCAGCGGGGACCGGTCCTCGATGGTCTCCAGCACGCCGAGCAGGCTGGGGGCGGCCTTGACCACGGTGTCCCAGGCGGTGCGCGGGACCTGGAGCCAGTCGGCGCAGGTGTCGCCGATGAGGTAGCGGATCAGGGCGGAGACGATCGGGTCGAAGAAGGTGCCGGGGACGACCTCCTCGTAGAGGTCGATCAGCTGTCGGGTCAGGTGGGCGCCTTCGGGCGAGGGACCCATGTGCCGGATCATGTACAGGTCGAGGAACTGCCTGGCCTCCTCCAGGGTCTTGGGGACGGCGTCCTGGTCGACGCCGAGCATCGCGCCGACGACGCGCCAGGCGTAGTAGTAGGCCTCCGCCCCTTCGACGCTCATGTGGATGCCGAGGCGGTGCAGGCTGTCCAGGACGAGCAGGGAGAAGAACATCTGCCCGCCGATCATGTCCTCCTGGCAGATCGGCGCGCCCAGCGCCTCGACGTCCCAGCGGCCCTCCCGCCTGAGGTGATGGCGGATGGAGGCGTGCAGCAGACGGACCTTCTGCGCGGCCGGGACGAACTTGCCGCCCGCCTCGAAGGCGTCGGGCTGCATGAGGTAGACGGTGAACTGGCCGGTCTCCGCCATCCGCCTGGACGGATAGTCCAGCCCATGGGTGGCCGACAGCAGTTTCGCGACGTGGGGGACGACGTAGCAGGCGGGCATGGAGGCGAACGACAGCGCGGTGGAGATGTGCACGTTGTTGTCGATGAAGAACAGCCGGGCCTTCTCCATCTCCCCCCAGTCCACCCAGGCCGGCGGCACGGCGGTGGCCCGCAGGTACTCGCGGGCGACGTCGGGCAGCCCGTCGGGGAGCGGGGCGCCGGCCGTGGAGACGTAGCGCATCAGGGTGTTGAACGTGCCCACCTCGCCCCGTTCGAACAAGGTGGCCACCACCGCGTCGGCGAGTTCGTCCCCCGACTGGCGCAGGGTGTCCATGGAGGCATCGGTGCAGGTCATGTCGGCAGTCCTTCCGGTGAGCCGCTCGGCTACGAGGGTCGGCCGTCGTGCGGAGGGGCGGATCAGTGAGGGGTGATCGGGCCGGTGGGGGCGGTCGGGCGGGCGAGGGTGATCCGGTCAGTACCGACGGTCGGTGGCCGAGCCGGCCAGCTCGGTCAGGGCCCGGCGGGCCGGGTGCGGCAGGTCGAGGGCGTCCAGGCTGCCGACGGCTTCCCGCACCCGGGAGGCGATCATGTCCTCCACCTGATCGGGGGCCTTGAGGGCGGTCATCAGCTCGCGGACATCGCGCAGATCGTCGGCGGTGAGGTCCCGGCGGCCCAGCACGCCGGCGAGTCGCCGGCGCTGGTCGGGCGGGGCGTCCCGCCAGGTCACGGCCAGCAGCGCGGTGGGCCGGCGGCCGCGGATGTCGTCCAGGCTCGCCTTGCCGGTGCGGCCGGGGTCCCCGAACAGACCCAGCAGATCGTCGCGCAGCTGGAACGCCTCGCCCAGCGGCAGCCCGTACGCGGACAGACCGGCCCGCAGCCGGGCGACGGCACCGGCGAGCAGCGCGCCGATGAGCAGCGGTTGCTCGACCGTGTACTTGGCGGTCTTGTAGCGCACCACCTTCAGCGACACGAGCGGGTCGGGTTCCCCGCCGGTGTAGAGGATCTCCAGGCACTCGCCGGCGATCAACTCCCTTGCCAGGTCGCCCCACATCGGGCGCGCGCGGCCGAGGTAGGCGGCGGGCAGGCCGCTGGTGGCGAACAACTGGCCCGCCAGCGCCATCAGATGGTCGCCGACCAGCATGGCCAGCGCGCGGGCGGCGGCCCGGGCCCGGGGCCGGCCGGTGACGGCGGCCCGCAACGCCACGTGGGCGGTGGGCTGTTCATGGCGCAGCGGGCTGTCGTCGATGAGGTCGTCGTGGACGACCGCGGCGGCGTGCACCAGTTCCATGGAGGCCGCCGCGCGTACGAGGGGATCGCTGTCGGGCTGGCCGGCCGCGCGCCATCCCCAGTAGCAGAACGCCGCCCGCAGCCGCTTGCCGTGCTCGGCCGCCGCCCGCAGTTGCCCGGCCACCGGCGCGAGCGCGTCGTCGATCGCGCAGAGCCGCTCGGCCTCCTCGGCGAGGAACTCGTGCAGGACGGTGTCGACACGGGCCTTCAACCCGGCGGTGTCGAAGCGCTCAGACATCGCCGCCGGGCGCCGTCCGGCGTGTCCTCGCGTGCTGGGCCAGCACCTCCAGGTGGGCGGGCGGTGCGGCGGCGTAGCGGTCCAGCACGATGCGGCCGCGGGCCAGCAGGTCCTGGTGGGCTTCGCGTGCGAGGTCGGGCCCGTCGGACCGGCGCAGCAGCTGCCGTGCCGTGCCGAGGGCCGAGCCCACGGTGCTGACGGCCAGGTCCGCCAGGCCCGCCACGAGCAGGACCGCCTGCTCGTCCAGCCCCCGGCCGTCGGCCTGAGAAGAGGTCATACCGGTCGTCCCCCAGTTCTCGAACCAGGCTCCGTCGCCGTGCCGACCGGAGTGGATTCCGGCCCGGGCGTTCCGCGGCCCGGACGTGCCTGCGCGCTCCAGCACACTGCCTCCGGGTGCGGGCAGGCCGTCGCAGCTCGCCAAACCACCTGTTCGGGTGAACAGGAGACCGGTCGGCCACGGCGTCGAACCGGGTCAGGCTCCGGTACGGGTCACCCCGCCGTCCACGTGCAGGATCTGGCCGGTGACGAAGTCGGCGTCGTCGGAGACCAGGAAGGCGAGGGCGTTGCCGAGGTCGGCCGGGACCGACGGGCGCTTGATGGTCTGCATGGCCGTCATCCGGGCGATCACCTCCTCGGCGCTCGGGCCGTTCGTCCTCACCCGGCCCAGGAAGCCGTCGGTGGCCACCAGGCCGGGCGCGATCGCGTTGACGGTGATGCCGCTGTCGCCGAGTTCGTTGGCGAGCGCCCGGGTCAGCGCGTGCACGGTGCCCTTGCTGGTCATGTACGCCAGATCGCGGTTCTGCATCAGGGTGATGCCCGAGCCGGTGTTGACGATGCGTCCCCAGCCGGCGGCCCGCATCCCCGGGGCGAACGCCCGGGCGAAGAGCAGGATCGCCTCGACGTTGACCGCCTGGACCCTGCGCCACAGCTCGATCGTCACATGGTCGAGGTCGGTGAAGGGAAAGACGCCCGCGTTGTTGACGAGGATGTCGCAGCGCCCGTACCGGTCGAGGACCGTGCCGACCGCGGTGTCGACCCGGGACGGCTCGCCGACGTCGCACACCAGCCCCAACTTGTCGCCGCTGCCCGGCAGTTCCCGCACGGCGGCGGCCGGGTCCTCGATGTCGACGGCGACCACGTTCGCGCCGTCCGCGGCGAGGCGTTGGCAGTAGGCGTACCCGATGCCGCGCGCCGCTCCGGTCACCACCGCGGTCTTGCCGTCAAGCGCCACGGGTGAACTCCAGTCCGATCCGGGTGGCGATCCCGAAGTAGTCCTCCAGGTGCCAGGTCCGCACGATCCGGCCGTCGACCACCTGGTGGAAGTCCGAGGCCCGGAACTCGACCTCACGGCCGGTGCCCTCGACGCCGAGCAGTTCCCCGACGTGCACCCCGCGGCCGACCGAACGCACCGCCACCATGTCACCGGACGCGACGACGTCGGCGATCGTGACGGTCAGACCGGAGAACACGCCGCGCAGGTGCTCGATGCTCTTCTTCCAGCCGTCCGCGCCGGGCCCGGTGCGCAGGGCCGGGACGGCCTCCCAGTCGGGGGCGAGGGCCGCGTCGACCAGCGAGGTGTCTCCCGTGGCGAGGGCGTCGTAGAAGCGCTTGACTGCGATCTCGTTGTCCGTAGGCATGGCTCTCACGCTAGGGACGCACACCCTGAGTGATCAAAGACCTGTTCCGCACCACGTAATACCGTTCCGGCATGACGGATCTCGATCTGCGGCTGGTGCGCTACTTCACCGCCGTCGCCTCGCATCTGCACTACGGCCGGGCCGCGGCCGAACTGCACATCGCCCAGCCGTCGTTGAGCCGGCAGATCGGCCGGCTCGAGGCCCAGGTGGGGGCGCGGCTCCTGGACCGCACGCGGCAGGGCACACGGCTCACCGAGGCGGGAGAGGCGTTCCTCCCCCACGCGCACGCCCTGCTGCGTGCCTCCGAGCGGGCCGGGGCCGACGCCCGGGCCGCCGCGCGGCCCACCCGGATCACCGTCGGCTACACGGCCGGTCTGATCGTCACCCCGGCGGTGCGGAACCTGCGGCACGAACACCCCGACGCCGATGTGCGCACGCTCCACCTGGAGTGGAACGAGCCGCGCGCGGCCCTGCTGGACCGGCGGGTCGACGCGGCGGTCACCCGGCTGCCGCTGCGGACCGACGACCTGCGCGTGACGATCCTCTACGACGAGCCGAAACTGCTGCTCGTCCCGCTCGGGCACCGGCTGGCCGGCAAGGAGTCGGCGACCCTCGACGACATCGACGGCGAGCCGATCCCCCGCTTCCCGGACCCGGAGTGGGACGCCTACTGGCGCATCGACCCGCGCCCCGGCGGCCGGCCCGCGCCCGACGGGCCCCCGGTCGAGACCATCGAGGACAAGCTCGAATGCATCGCCGCCGGGCAGGCCGTGGCCATCGTCCCGGCCGCCCTGTACGCGGCCGGGATACGCCCCGACCTCACCACGGTGCCGCTGCGCGGCGTCGAACCGGGTCACGTCGTCGTGGCGACCCGGGCCGCCGACCGCGGCCGGCTGGTGGCGGCGTTCCGCACGGCGGCCCGGGACTGCCTGAGCGGGCCGGACCTGACGCACCGGCCCTGACGTACCGGCCCGGACGGGTGGCACCGCTCGCGCCCCTGTCCGCACGGCTCGCCGCACGTCGTCCGGCCGGAACGCCTCGGGACCGTCCGGGCCGGTGTCACCGGTTGACCCCGGCCACCGGCCGGTCCCCGCCCGCCGTGGCGGACGGTCTCGCGGCCCGTCGCGGGCCGGGAGGGTCGTGCCGGGTGCCCCGCGGCCGTCCGCCCGTGCGGCGCGGGTCCGTTCAGGGGCGTGTCAGCAGGGCGCGCAGGGCGGCCTTGTCGGGCTTGCCGCTCGCCGCGACGGGGACGTCGGTGAGGGTGCTGACGCCCGCGGGGACGCTGGCCTCGCCCAGGGTCCGTGCCACCAGTTCGAGCAGCGCCGCCCGCTTCGGCGCACGGCCCGGTTGGGGGACCACGAAGGCGTGGATGGCCTCGCCCGTCCGCTCGTCCGGGATTCCGACGACGTATGCCTGGTCCACATCGGGGTGGGAGGCGAGGACGCGCTCGATGGGGCCCGCGTAGTGCACGATGGCGTTGACGATGACGACGTCGCGCGCGCGTCCGGTCAGCCGGAGGTATCCGCCCGCGTCGAGCCGGCCGAGGTCCCGGGTGCGGACCCAGCCGTCGCGCAGGACGTCCGCCGACTCCCGCGGGTCCTCCCAGTAGCCGCAGAACGCGTCCGCCGCCCGCACCCACACCTCGCCCGTGCCGCCCGCCGGGAGGTCGCGGCCGTCCTCGTCGCGCACGGTCAGCTCGACCGTGTCGAGCGGGCGTCCCACCGTGTCGGCGAGGCGGGGGTCGGCGGCGAGTTCGTCGGGTTCGAGGAGGGTGAGCATGCCCGTCTCGGTCTGCCCGTAGGCGTGGTGGGTCACGGGTCCGAGCAGCTCGGCCGCCTCGGTCAGCCGGTGCGGGGCAAGAGGGGATCCGGCCACGACGAGGGCACGCAGACTGCTGGTGTCCGCGCCCGTGTCGCGCACGGCGTCGAGAATGCCGTACAGGCGCGGCACCGTGGTCATGCAGGCGGTGACGCGCAGGTCGGCGAAGACGTCGGGGAAGACCAGGGGCTGGTGCGGGATGACCGCGGTGCCCCCGGCCAGCAGGGCGAGGCCCACGTGCTCGAACATGACGGCGCTGGTGAGGGTGCCGAAGAGCAGGAACCGTTCGTAGCGCGCGGCGAGGCGCCGGACCCGGTCGGTCCAGCGGGCGGGCTGCAGGGCCCAGTGCTCGGAGAGGGCCCCGTAGGTCACCATCGTGCCCTTGGGCCGGCCGGTGCTGCCGCTGGTGAGGTGGATGACGCCCACGCCGTCGCGGTCGCCGCGGGGGGTGAGGTCGCCGGGTGCGGCGGTGAAGCCCTTCGGGGGCCGCAGCGCGCCGCCGGTCTCCAGGAGTCGTGACCGGCCCGCCGCGGCGGCCAGTTCGGGGCGGCCGGCGGCGTCGTCCGTCACCACGGCGTCGATGTCCCGGGCGAGGATGTCGCGCAGGTGCTCACGGGTCAGTCCGGGGCGCAGCCCGACCACCTGGCAGCCGACCAGGTGGGCCGCGACGCGCACCGCGAACGCCTCCGGTGTGACGCCGGTGTCGAGGGCCACGCGGGCTCCCGGAACCAGGCCCGCGGTGCGCAGCCCCCGGGCGAAGCCGGCGGTGAGGTCGAGCATCTCGCCCCGGGTGACCGTGCGCGCCCCGTGCTCGAAGGCGGGCAGGTCGGGGGCGTCGCGGAAGGCGTCGACGAACGCCTGCGGAAAGAGACCCCCGGGCTTTTCGTCCACTTCGTCTCCATTCTGGACCGGAAGCAGCCGACACAAAAGACGGCGTGAATGTCTGGAAAGCGACCATGCCGAAGGCGAATGGGCCCACTCGGACCGCCAAACACGCCTCACGTTAACCGACGGAAGGAATTCACCGACCCGAGAGGCGAGTGACCTACGTCACACGAAGGCGGTCTGGATCAGTGCTTTAACCATCAAGTAAGGTCCTTTCCGCCCCCACGGAAGGCAGGACGAACCCATGTCTGCTTTAACGCAGGTCGACTATCTCGTCATCGGCGGCGGCCCCGCCGGCCTCCAGGCCGGATACTTCCTGGAAAAGAACGGCCGGGATTACCTCATCGTGGAGCGGAGCAACACTCCAGGCTCCTTCTTCACACGTTTTCCCCGGCATAGAACGCTTATCTCGTCCAACAAGGTGCACACCGGCTGGAGCGATCCGGAAATGCGCCTGCGCGTCGACTGGAATTCCCTCCTCTCGGACGACGGACCCCTCTTCACCGCCTACTCCCCGCGCTACTTCCCTCCGGCCGACGACATGGTGCGCTACCTGGCGGACTTCGCGCGGACCCAGGGGTTGCGCATCCGCCTCGACACCCGGGTCACCCGCGTCACCCGGCCCGCGGACGGCCTCTTCACGGCGACGGACCAGAATGGCAACGTTATCCGGGCGCGCCGGATCATCGTCGCCACGGGCGTCTCCCAGCCGTATGTGCCGGCCATCGAGGGCGTCGAGGAGGCCGAACGCTACGACACGGTGACCGTCGACCCCGCGGACTTCACCGACCAGCGCGTCCTCGTCATCGGGCGCGGCAATTCCGCCTTCGAGACCGCCGACAATCTCATCGAGACCGCCGCCGTCATCCACGTCGCCGGACCCGGCTCCCTCAAGCTCGCCTGGCGGACACACTTCGTCGGACATCTCCGCGCGGTGAACAACAACTTCCTCGACACTTATCAGCTGAAGTCGCAGAACGCCGTACTGGACGGCGACATCCTGCGCATAGCACGGCAGCCGGACGGCACCTATTTGGTGAGCGTCAGGTTCGCCCGCGTCGAGGAAGTGGTGAAGGACATCCCGTACGACCGGGTGATCCTGGCCACCGGATTCCGCTTCGACGCCTCGATATTCGACGAAGACTGCCGTCCCGACCTCGTCATCAAGGACCGGTTCCCGCAGCTCACCAGCGCGTGGGAATCCGTGAACGTACCCGATCTGTATTTCGCCGGGACGATCACCCAGTCCCTCGATTTCAAGAAGTCCACCAGTGGTTTCATCCACGGTTTCCGGTACGGGGTGAAGGCACTCAGCCGCATACTCGAACGCCGTTACCACGACCGGGACTGGCCGCACACCGACCTGCCCGCCACCGCGGACGCGGTGGGCGACGCGATCGTCGCGCGGGTCAATCGCACCTCCGCCCTTTGGCAGTTGTTCGGGTTCCTCGGCGACGCGGTGCTGCTCGGCACCGACGGCGGGGCCCGGTACTGCGAGGAGGTCCCGGTGGCGCATCTGCACGAGGCCGCCGCCCGGGGCGAGTTCGGGGACCTGGCCGGCTACTTCGCCGTCACCCTGGAGTACGGCGCCGACCACGACCAGGTCGACCCCTTCGACGTCACGGTCACAAGGACGCCCCAGCGGGACACCGGTGGCCTCGACGCACGCTATCTCCACCCCGTGGTACGGCAGTTCCTGCCGGACGGCACCGGAAAGCCGGTCGCGGAACACCACCTCACGGAGAACCTGGAGAACGAGTGGGACGACCCGGACGTCCACGTCGGCCCGCTCGCCTCCTTCCTCGCCTCCCGGCTGTCCGCCGCGGACGGCCTCCCGGTCGGCGGGGCGTCCGCCGCGCCCAGGCCGTGACCGGCCCGCGGACGGGCCCGGCGTACGATCCGGCCGCACTGGCACGCCGGGCCCGCGCGCAACTGCTGCCGGAGCACTACGACTTCATCGCCGGCGGCGCGGGCGAGGAGAGGGCGCTGCGGGAGAACGAGGACGCCTTCGCCCGGCTGGCCCTGCTCCCCCGGGTGCTGCGCGGCGGCCCCGGCTCCGGCACCCGCGTCACTGTGCTGGGCCGGGAGTGGCCGGCCCCGATCTTCGTCTCGCCGACCGCCTTCCACCGTCTCGCGCATCCCGACGGCGAACTGGCCACCGCGCGTGCCGCCGCCGCGACCGGGACCCCGCTGGTCACCGGCATGGCCGCCACCACCGCCGTCGCGGAGGTCGTCGCCGCGGCCCGCGCGCGGGACCCGGAGGCCGTCGTCTGGTTCCAGCTGTACCTCCAGCCGGAACACGAGGTCACCGCCGAACTCGTGCGCCGGGCCGAGCGTGCGGGCTGCTCCGCCCTCGTGGTCACCGTCGACTCCCCCGTGTTCGGGAGCCGCACCCGGGACCTGCGCAACGGCTTCCACGACCTGCCGCCCACACTCGCGGCCGAGAACATGCGGGACCTGCCCGGTGCCGCGCCCGGCGGCACCCGCGACATCGCCATGTGGCCGGCGGGCTGGGACGATCTGCGGCGGCTGCGCGACCTGACCGACCTGCCCCTCGTCCTCAAGGGCGTGCTGCATCCGGCGGACGCACGGACGGCGGTCGAGCAGGGCGTCGACGCGCTGCTCGTGTCCAACCACGGGGGACGGCAGCTCGACGCCGCTCCGGCGGCGGTCGAGGCGCTCCCGGCCGTCGCCGAGGCCGTCGCGGGACGGATACCGGTCCTCGTGGACGGCGGGGTGCGCCGCGGCACCGACATCGCGCTCGCCCTGGCCCTGGGAGCGGTCGCCGCCGGCGTGGGGCGGCCGGTGCTGTGGGCGCTGGCGACGGGCGGCGAGGACGGGGTGACGGAGCTGCTGAGCACGCTGCGCGCGGACTTCGCCCAGGTGCTCGCCCTGTGCGGCGGGCACCGGCCCGGAGATCTCACCGCCGACCAGGTCGTCGCACGCGGCTTCCCGTACCGCCGGCCGAAAGGAGAACCGGCATGGTGAGCCGGAGGACGACGGCGGCGACGGCTCTGGGCGGCGCGCTGCTGCTGTCCCTGCCCGCCTGGCTGCCGGGCCGGGTCGTCGCCCTGCGGATGAAGGTCTTCGCCCGCGTCAACGGCGACGAGGGCATACCGCTGCCCAGCGCCGTCTTCGGCGCCGACCGCTTCCAGGAGGTCTACGGCCACCCCGCGGCCGGGGGCCGCAGCAAGGGCGCGGCACTGTCCGACCTGTTCTGGTACTGGCTCGCGCCCGGCGCCGACGTCCACCAGGAGCATCTGGAGGCCGGTCCCCGCTACGACGAGGTGGCCCGGCGGACGCTCGCCATCCTCTCCGGCCCGTCGGCCGAGCTGTACGCCGCCGCGGCGCGGGCCACCCGGCGCGTCCTGGAGAGCGCGGACACCGGCCGGATCCGGTCCGTGCGGCTGCGCGACCTGATGATGCCGGTGTGGGCCGAGTTCTTCTACGAACTGGTCTTCCGGGAGCCCTGCCCGGCCGAGGCCCGGCGGCTGATCGTCGCCAACGCCACCGACGTGGTCGACGCCCTCAAGTGCACCCGGCCGCGCCACATGCGACGCAGGCACCGGCTGACCCGCTATCTGCTGCGCCGGCTGGCCGCCGGTGACGTGCCGCGCGAACTCCCCGGCAGCCTGACCCGCCGTCAGCAGGCGTTCTATCTGCAGGGCACCTTCTTCAACACCGCCGTGGTCCAGATGTCCGAGGCGATGGCCCATCTCCTGCTGGCCCTGGCCCAGCACCCGGACGTACAGCGGAAGGTGGCGGACACGCCCGACGACGACCGCTACCTGTCGCACGTCATGAACGAGACGTTCCGGCTGTTCCCGCTGTTCGGGGTGGCGCACCGCATCACCACCGCCGACATCGCGCTCGACGGCCTGCCCACGATCCCGGCGGGCTCCGTCCTCACCTTCAGCTACCCCGACTACCACGCCACCGGCCACACCGACCCCGAGCGTTTCGACCCGGAGCGCTGGGCGACGCTGTCCGCGAGGAACGCCCACCACATCCCCTTCGGCGTCGCCGCCAACCGGCCCTGTCCCGCCTGGCGCCTCGCACCGGTCGTGATGCGCGCCGCGACCCGGGAGGTGCTGGCCCGCCACGTGCTCGACTCACCGGTCGGGCACACCCGTTCCATCCCGCACCGCGCTCCCTGTCTGCTGCTGCCCCGCGAGCGGCCCGCCTCCCGGGCCACCAGGCTCGCGCTGCGCACGGCGCTGGCCGTTCGCGACCGGGCCGAGGACGTCGGACGCAGCGTGCTGCAACTGGTCCTCGGCACCTGGATGGTGCTGGAAGCCCGCCGTACCAGGCCCGCCACCACGTACTTCGCCCGGTACGACACCGAGGGCCGCCCGCTGGGCGCCGGGGCGGGACGGGAGCACGGCGCGACGGCCTGCCCGTACCCGGGCCGCGGGGCGTGAAGCCGTCATCCCCACGGCCCCTCGTGGACCTCCCCGGGTCCGCGCGGGCCTCCATGGGTCTCCATGGGCCTCCATAGGTCTTCTCCCCCAGGAGTCATCGTTGTCCACCACCGAGATGGGCCCGGCGTTCTTCCTGGCCGTGGCCGTCATCCTCACCGTCTGCCGTCTCGTCAGTCTGCTCCTGCGCCGCCTCGGCCAGCCGCCCGTGGTCGGGGAGATGGTCGCCGGGGTGGCCCTCGGGCCCTCCGTTCTCGGCCTCCTCTCCCCCGGCCTGGAGAAATCCCTGTTCCCGGACGAGATGCGACCCGTGCTGTACGTGGCCGGGCAGGTCGGTCTCGTCGTCTTCATGTTCCTGGCCGGCTACGAGTTCCGGACCGACCGGCTGCGGTCGGTGGGCCGCACGGCGGTGCCCGTCTCGGCGGCCGGCGTCGTGGTGCCCCTCCTGCTCGGCTCCGGGCTGGCCTGGGCGGCGCACGGCGCGGTGGACCTCTACCCGGACGGTGTCTCGCCCACGGTGGGCGCGCTGTTCGTCGGGGTCACCGTGGCCATCACCGCGTTCCCGATGCTGGCCCGGATCATCACCGAACGCGGCCTGACCGACACCCGCTTCGGCTCGGTCGCGCTGGCCTCCGGCGCGCTGGACGACGTCGTGGCGTGGGTGCTGCTGGCGATGGTGCTGAGCATGGCGGGCGGCAACGCGGACACCTTCCTGCTGGCCGTGGGCGGCGCGGCCGGGCTCGCCGTGTTCCTCGGCGTCTTCCTCCGCGTCCGGGCCAGGGCCCTGGAGCGGGCGCGGCGGCTGACCGAGGAGCACATGCTGCTGGTCACCGTGCTCCTGCTGTTCCTCGCCGCCTGGTACACCGACCGCATCGGCCTGTACGCCGTGTTCGGCGCCTTCAGCCTCGGCGTGGTCTTTCCCCGCGACCCGGTGGTGACCCGGGCCGTGACGGCCATCGCGCCGATCAGCCGCATCGTGTTCCTGCCCCTGTTCTTCACCTACTCGGGGCTCAACACGGACTTCACGCTGCTGTCCGGCAGCGGTCTGATCCTGTTCACCGTCGCCTGTGTGGCGGTGGCGATCATCGGCAAGTTCGGTGCGTGCTGGGCGGCGGCGAGGATGCTGGGCGAGCCGCCGGAGACCGCCCTGCGGGTGGGCGCGCTGATGAACGCGCGCGGGCTGATGCAGCTCATCGCTATCAACGTCGGCCTCAACGCGGGCATCGCCTCGCCGGCCCTTTTCGGCGTCCTGGTCGTCGTCGCCCTGGTCACCACGGTGATGACGGCTCCCGTACTGACGTTCCTGGACCGGCGTCAGGCGGCTCCGCACCCGGACGAGAACCCCGCGGTCGAGATGCGTCCTGCGCGGTAGCGGGGTCACCGGGCGAGGTGCCACCTGACGATCCGGGATTGCGGTGTCACCTCAGGGGAGGGACACCGCGGGGTGGCCGGCTCAGCCGCGGTCGTCGCGGAGCCGGAGGTACGCGTCCAGTTCCCCGGCTCCGGTCAGCAGTGCCCGGCCCCGGGCGGACAGCCGGGCGTGCCAGTCGCGCAGCGCGGTCTCCAGCGGCTCCAGCCCGCCGGCCCTCCGGACCTGGGCGATCAGTGGGGCGATCTGCTCCAACAGATAGCCCCCGCGCCTGAGTTGGTGGGCCAGGCGGGCGTCGCGCACGTCGGCCTCGTCGTAGACGCGGTAGCCGGTGCGCGGATCGCGGCGCGGGCTGACCAGCCCCGCGCGCTCCCAGGTGCGCAGCGTGGCGGGCCGGATGCCGAGGCGTCCGGCCAGGGGCCCGATGAAGGTGCCGGCGGGGCCGGACCGCGCGGCCGCAGTGGCGTCGGCGGCGGGCTCGGACGGCGGGGTGGGCGCCAGATCCCGCAGGGCCCGTTCCACGGCCCGGAGGGTCTCGCGGTCGTCGAGGAGCTGGGCGTGACTCTCGTCGACGAGACGGAGCGCCTCGTCGATCGCGCCCCGGTTGACGGCTCGCATGATCGACGCCGCCGTCCGGTGTCCGTGTCCGGGCACCAGGGCGAGGAAGGCGCGCAGGGCCCCCGCGTGCAGCGGGGTGTAGGTGCGGTAGCCGTGCGGGGTGCGATCGGCGGCCGGGAGGATGCCGTCCGCCTCGTAGTTCCTGACGGCCTGGGTGGACAGACCGTGCGCACGGGCCAGATCGACCGGCCTGAGCCGGTTACCGCTTTGAGGGTTTCGCGCCATGCGAGCGACGATAGCGTGCAGAAGTCTCAACCGAAACTTCAACGATAGCGTTGAAGCCATGATTGCCGACATCGAGAACACCGCCCATGCCGTCGACGCCGCCGCCGTCATGCGGCTGCTCCCGGTCCGGCCCCGGCTGCTCGCCCTCGGCGAACCCACCCACGGCGAGGACACCCTGCTCCGGCTGCGCAACGAGCTCTTCCGGCAGCTCGTCGAGCAGGAGGGTTACCGGACCGTCGCGATCGAGAGCGACTGCATCGGAGGACTGGTCGTGGACGATCACGTCACCTCGGGCACCGGCACGCTCGACCACGTCATGGAGCACGGATTCGGTCACGGCTGGGGCGCCTTCGCGGCCAACCGTGAACTCGTGCGCTGGATGCGGGCGTACAACGACGGCCGGCCCCGGTCCGAGCAGGTGCGCTTCGCCGGATTCGACGGTCCGCTGGAGATGACCGGCGCCGCGAGCCCCCGGGGCGCCCTCACCGCCCTCCACGGCTACCTCGCGGAGCGGATCGACGCACGGCTGCTCCCCTGCACCGCGCGGACGCTCGACCGCCTCCTCGGCGCCGACGACCGGTGGACCGACCCCGCCGCCATGACGGACCCGGCCCGGTCCGTGGGGCGGTCGGCCGAGGCCGGGCAGCTGCGGCTGCTCGCCGACGACCTGGTGGCCCTGCTCGACGCGCACGCACCGCACCTCGCCGCCGTGTCCGCGCGGGAGGAGTGGGACCGGGCGCGGCTGTACGGGCGCACCGCGACCGGGCTGCTGCGCTACCACCACTGGACGGCCGACCCCTCACCCGCCCGCATGACACGGCTGTGCGCCCTGCGGGACCTGATGATGGCCCGCAATCTGTGTGCCCTCGCCGAGCGGGGCCCGGTGCTCGTCCACGCCCACAACTCCCATCTGCAACGGGAGAAGAGCTCGATGCGGATGTGGCAGGGGCCGGTGGAGTGGTGGAGCGCGGGCGCGCTGGTGAGTGCGCGGCTCGGCCACGCCTACGCCTTCGTCCCCACCGCACTCGGCACCCTCCGGCACCGGGGCGTGGACACCCCGGCGCCGGGCACCCTCGAAGGCCTCCTGTACGCCCTCCCGGAGGACCACTGCGTGGTCGACGCCGCTCGGCTGGCCACCGTCCTCGGCGACAGGCGGCCGGCGCACCGCGTGTCGCCGTGGTTCGGGTACGCCCCGTTCGACCCCGCCCATCTCGCGGACAGCGACGGCCTGCTGTTCGTCAAGGATGTCGCACAGGGTTAGGCATACCGAGTCGGCGTGCGTGCCGGGCCGCCCGGGCCATGAGCGTCCGGTAGGAGATCTTGCCCGTCGGGCCGAGCGGCATCTCGTCGACCGTCAGCAGCAGTTCGGGGTGCTTGCGCCGCGACAGGCCGCGGGCCCCCAGGTGGGCCGTGAGGTCGGCCAGGGTGAGGGCGGGGGCGCCGGGGGCCGGGCGGACGCAGGCGCACAGGCGCTCGCCGAGGTCCGGGTCGGGCACCGGGACGCACACCGCCTCCGCGACGGCGGGGTGGCCGCCCAGTTCGTGTTCGACCTCGGCGAGGCTGATGTTGAGGCCGCCGCGTACCACGATGCGTTTGAGCCGCCCCAGCACGTGCAGTCGGCCGTGCTCGTCCAGCCGGCCCAGGTCGCCGGTGCGGACCCAGCCGTCCGGGGTGCGGTAACGGGCGTCCAGATCGGGCGCGTTGACGTAGCACATGGGGGTCATGGGACCCAGTGCCTCGATCTGCCCGCTGTGCCCGGGGGGCAGCGGTGTGCCGTCGGGGCCGGTGATCCGGATGCGGGCGACGGCGGGATCGGGGGTGCCGACGCTGTCGCCCGGCGGGTGACTCTCCCCCGCCGTATGGCAGTTCACGCCGTCCGAGGAGCCGTAGACCGTCACCACCGGACGGCCGAAGCGCCGACGGCACACCTGGGCGACGGCCGGGGGCAGGGCGGCGCCGCTGGAGACGACGGACCGCAACGACGAGGTGTCCTCGCCCGGTTGGACCGGAAGGTCGGCGATCCGGCGCAGCATGGTGGGCACCGCGAACAGATGCGTCGGGCGGTGCTCCGCGATCAGCCGCAGCGCGCCCGCCGGGTCGAACGCCGACGGCACGATCAGGGTGCCGCCGAGCACGGCGAGGGTGACCGGTGTGCCGAGCGAGCCGAAGGAGGAGGCCAGCGGGACGAGGACGAGGTGACTGGGCGGCACCGCGGGGTCGGGGTGCAGGGACCTCACGTAGCGGGCCCGGCCGCCAGCCAGCGCGTGGTGGCTGTAGGCGACCATCTTCGGCTCGGTCTCGGAGCCGGAGGACACCAGGATGCGGGCGGGCCCGTACGGGTCGGCCCGCCGGGGTGTCCAGGGATGCCGGGGCCGCGGTGCGTGCAGGCCGGCCACCCGGTCGCGGCCGGGCCCGGGCGCGAACACCGCGCGCAGCTCCGGGAGTTCGGCGACGTCCTGTGCCCGGTGGGCCGGGGCGAGGACGGCGCCGCGGGCGCGGACGCGGACGAGCAGGGCCCGGGTGTCGCGGTCGTCGGTGCTCGGGGGCAGCGGCAGGGCCACCGCGCCGATGGCGTACACGGCGAGTTCCGCGGCCACGGCGTCGCGTCCGTCGGGCAGCCGCAGCGCCACCACGTCGCCGCCGCCGAGGCCCGCCTCGGTGAACAGGGCGGCGATCCGGCGGACTTCGCCGTCCAGGGCCGCGTAGGACAGTGTTCCGGTGTCGTCCACCAGCGCGGTGCGGTCCGGGTGTTGCCGTACCCGGCCGGTGAACAGCGTGTACAGATCGCTGTCCGGGCACAGGCCCGCCCGCACCCAGGCCCGTCGTCGGGCGCGGGGTACGAGGTCGGGGAAGGGCACCCCGGCGCGGGAGGTCCACACCCGGTGTCCGTCCCGGCCCGCGGGGAGGACGGCGGGGACCACGGTCGTCATGCGAACTCCCAGGGCGTGTACGGGCGGGCGTGTCCGGTGCACCGGTCCGGTGGGGCGACCGCCGTGCGGAAGGCCGGGTCGCGGGCCAGCGCCGCCAGGTCGGTGCGGACGGGGGTGGCGGTCAGGCCGTGCGCGGCCAGCCGGTGCGCGCACTCCTCGGTGGTGAGGTCGCGGTCGAGCAGTCCGCGCAGCGCCTCGGGGTGGGCGCGGGCCTCCGGGCCGGGGTACAGGTGGCCGTCGGCGGTGGGCAGCGGCCGGTCCAGCGGCGTCCAGCGGGCCCGGTGCGCGGGGCGCGGGATCAGGGCGGCGGCGGAGACCAGGCTGGAGTCGACCCGGCAGCCGCGCCCGGTGCGCTCCCGGGCCGCCAGCGCGGCCAGCACGCCCTGGGCGCAGACCAGTCCGCCGAGCACGTCGGTGAGGGTCATCAGGGAGGGGGCCGGCGGTTCGCCGTACGGCCGTACGGCGGCGGCGAGCCCGCTGTGCACCTGGGCGAGGTAGTCGGTGCCCAGCGGTGGCCGGTCGCCGAGGGTGTCGCCGAAGCCGGAGGCCCAGGCGTACACCAGGGCGGGGCGGGCGAGCAGCAGGTCGGAGTCGTCCAGGCCGAGCCGGACCGCCTTGCCGGGGGCCCAGTTGTGCAGGAACACGTCGGCCTCGGCGGTCAGCGCGCGCACCGTGTCCCGGCCCGCCGCGGTGGTGAGGTCGGCCTCGACCACCCGTTTGCCCGCGTTGAGGGCGGTGAACCGGGCCGAGGTGCCGCCCGCGAGCGGGGCGAGCCAGCGCATCGGGTCGCCGCCGGGGGGTTCGACCCGGATCACCTCGGCGCCCAGCATGCGCAGGACGTGCCCGGCGAGCGGACCCTGCACCCGGCGCGTGGACTCCACCACCCGCAGCCCGGTCAGGGGGAGGGCGGCGGTCGGCGCGTGGAGCGCGGGGCGCGGCGCGGGCACGCCGCCGGCGGAGTGCCCCGGTGCGGGGGAGAGCCGCCAGGGGGCCGGGTGGACGGGCGGGGCGGGGTCGGAGCCGACGGTGAGGAGGCTGACGCCGCTGTGGTGGGCGGCGGCCCGCAGGTCCGCCAGGGTCCGGCCGAGAGCGGCCTGCCGCAGCTCGTCGGGCAACGGGCAGACGGCGGTGGCGAACCGCTGCTGGAAGGGCAGCCAGCCACGGCCGGCGAGCGTGGCGGGCACGCCGAGCCGGGCCCAGAACTCCCGCCAGGCCGACGGGTCGAGGGTCTCCACCTCCACACGGGCACCGTCGGAGGTGTCCAGCGTCGCCAGTCCGGGCCCGGACGCCTCCGGCTGTTCGGGACCGTCGGCCGTGGCGGCGGCCAGGTACTGGCCGAGCGCCAGCAGCGCCCCCTGGGCCACCGAGGTGTGCGCCTCGCGCAGGTCCAGCCCGCGGGCCCGGCCGATCCCGGCCGCGGTGGCCCCCTGGGCCGCGAGGACGCCCGCCACCACCGAGGCGTAGTCGACGGCCAGCGGAACGGGGCCGCCCGTGGCCCGGCCGTGGACGTGCATGAGACCGCAGGCCGCCTGCACGGCGCGCTCGTCGGGCAGGTCCATGCCGACCGGGCCCGCCCAGTCGAGGGTGTGCCGTACCTCCACCGGGGGCGCTGTGCGCCGCAGCAGCCGGTCGGCGACGGCGGTGGCGACCGCCGGGTGTGCGGCGGTGCGAAGTCGCGTCGTCACCCGCGCCCCCTGCCGGGGCGGCGGCCCTGCACCGAGTAGAAGACGCTGGAGGCGGCGCGGAAGGACGGGTCCCGCATCAACCGGCCCACGCGGTCCAGTTCGTCGTCGGTCATGCCCTGGGCCAGCAGCCGGTCCCGCAGGTTGCGGGTGTGGTTCAGCTGGAGCCCGAGGCCGGGGGCCTGGGCGTGGCGCACGTCGATGTGCAGCTGGACGTCGATGTCGGTCAGCCCGGCCGCGCGCAGGGCGGCCGGCACCCGGCGTCCCCAGTGCGGGTCGCCGCCCGCGGCACGCAGCGCGGCCGCCTTGGCGCGCAGGAACCTGACGTACAGCTCCTCGGTGGCCGCGTCCGGGGTCAGCAGCGGCGGCTCGTAGGAGGCGTCGATCTCGTCGATCTGGAGCAGGCCGCCGGGCCGCAGTGCGCGGACGAGCCGCCGCAGCACCGTGTCGCGGTTCGGTACGTGCTGGAGGACCAGACGCGCCACCACCAGGTCGTAGGTCTCTTCCGGCAGCGGGTCGCGGGCCACGTCCAGCGCGGCGACCTCCAGACGGGGGCCGGGCACCAGGTCGCGGGGGTCACGGTCGGTGGCGAGCACCGAGCCGTCCGGGGCGACCCGGTCGGCGAGCCAGCGCGCGATGCTGCCGCCGCCCGCGCCGATCTCCAGACAGTGCCAGCCCGGGCCGACCCCGGCGGCGGCCAGCCGGGGCAGGGTCACCGGGTCGTAGGCGGCCTCCAGGCAGCGGTGCTGGTCGCGGCTGTGCGCGGTGCCGTTGTCGAAGACCGCTCGGGCGGGAGCCGGCGGTGTCATGAAGGGTTTCCTTTCGCCAACGCTGGCCGGTGACCGGCCAGTTGAGGAGGTTCGGGTCGTCAGGTCCAGCGGCCGGTGCCGGCCGGCGCGGTCCCCGTGAGCCGCCGGGCCAGGGCGGCGCGGCGGACCTTGCCGGTGCCGGTGCGGGGCACGTCGTCCCAGGTGAGAACGGCCGGATCGGCCAACGTCGGTAGCCCGTACGTGGCTTGTTTCCAGGCGTCCGGGTCCAGCCGGCCGTCGGCGGTGACCACGACGGGCAGCGGATCGCCGTCCGGCAGGCCGAGGACCACGCACTCCAGGGCCTGGGGCAGCCGCTGCTCCAGCGCGTCCTCGGTCCGCAGGCAGCTCATGCCGGGCACGCTGTCGACCTCGCGGTCCAGGACGCTGACGCTGCCGTCGCGGTGGAGCACGCCCATGTCGCCCGTGGACCACCAGTCGCCGACGTGTTTGGCCGCCCAGCGTTCGTCCTCGCCGACGTAGCCCTGGGCGAGGGCGGCGGTGCGCACCAGGAGCAGTCCGGGACGGCCGCGCGGCACCGGGCGCAGGGTGTCCGGGTCCACGGCGCGCAGCCGGGTGCGGCCCGGCACCGGGCGGCCCAGCCGGCGTGCCGTGGACTCCGCGTCCGCCGCGAGCGCGGAGCGCCGGGTGTGGAAGCGGAAGGTGAGCGGTCCGGTCTCGGTCTGGCCCCAGCCCTGCATCCACAGCGGGCGGCGGTGCCGGCTCGCGGTCAGGTAGGCGCGCAGGGCGGGCGGGTGTACGGCGTCGTAGGTGCTGATGTAGAGGCGGACCCGGCGGAAGGGGTTGTCGAGCCGGGTGGTGAGCGGCCGCAGCCGGACGTAGGTGGCGGGCGTGGCCTCGACGACGGTGGGCGGGTGGGTGCGCAGCAGTGGATCGGCGGTGTCCGGGTCGTCCCCGCTGAGCAGCACCATCTCGGCGGGCGGGACCGAGAGGACGACCGCCGTCCAGCAGAAGGTGCGCCCGTGGGCGTACGCGCTGGCGTTGAGCAGGACGTCGTCCGGGCGGATGCCGATGCCCGGGTAGCGCACCGCCTCGAAGCGGGCGAGTTCGTCCACGAGGGTGCGCGTGGAGTGGGCCACCAGTTTGGGCAGCCCGGTGGTGCCCGAGGTGTGGTGGATGGCGAGGGGTTCGTCGGCGGAGCGCCGTACCGGGGGGCAGGGCCGGGCGGGGTCCAGGTCGGCGAGGTGGAGGGCGCCGGGTGCGGCGGAGTCGAGGGCGACGAGGACCGGGGCCGCTGCGGGTGCCGCGCCGTCCCGGCAGCGGGCCAGCAGGGCGGAGGTGGTGACCAGCGCGGCGGGCTGGAGCCGGTCCAGCAGGGTGAGCAGGTCGGCGGTGTCCAGCCGGGCGGACAGCAGCGCGGGGACGGCGCCGAGACGGGCGACGGCGCAGCCGAGCAGGTCGTAGTCCCAGTGGTTGTCCTTCACGACGGCCACGCGGTCGCCGGGCCGTACTCCGGCGTCGGCCAGCCGGGCGGCGGTGGCGCGGACCAGGTCGGCGAGTTCCGGGAGGGTCCAGCGGGTTCCGTCGTGCGGGGCGATGTCGAAGGGCCGGTCCAGGTGGACGACGGTCGGGGCGCCGCTTGCCGCCGCCTCGTCGAACAGGGTGCCCATGTCATGCGGTCGCAACGGTGTCCTCCACTCGGTCGGGGCCGGCCGGGCGGTGCCGTCCGAGCCTGCTCAGGACGCGGGACGCGGCGAGCGCGCCCGCGCGCACGGCGCCTTCGGAGGCGGGCCGGAGCATCACCCAGTCGCCGGCGTACTCCACCGCGCGCACCGGCCGGGCCAGGAAGCCGGCGCGTTCCCGGAGGGCTTGCGGGGTGGCTTCGGGCAGGCCGTGGCGGAAGGTGTGGGTGAAGTGGTGGCGGCGGGCGCCGCCGATGCCGGGGACGTAGCGTTCGGCGGCCTGGACGAGCAGCCGTGCGGCCTCGTCGGGGGCGGCGTCCAGCAGTTCGGGGACACGGCGCGGGCCGGCCACGAGGGTGATCAGGCCGCGTTCGGCGGGGGCCCGGCCGGGGTCCTTGGCGTGGTCGACGACGACGCCGGCGAGGGTCTGTTCCTCGGCGGCCGGGGTGAGCAGGATGTGCACCGGGCGCCGGGCGGGCGGGGCGAGCGGGCGGTCCAGCAGGCAACTGACCTTCAGCATCGGGGTGAAGGTGCAGGCGGTGAGGAACGGCCGTTCGTCGGCGGGGGCTTCGGGGCGCAGGTCGGCCGCGACGGGGGCGGGCACGGCGAGCACCGCGGCCCGCGCGGTGACCTCGCCGTCGTCGAACCGCAGCACGGCGTGCCCGCCCTCGTCGACCACCTCGCGTACGCCGCGGCCGGTGACGACCTCGGTGTCGGCGGCGAGCCGGCGGGCCAGGAAGTCCATGCCGTCGCGGTAGGTGCGCCAGGCGGACGGGGCTCCGGCCTCCAGCAGCAGGCTGATCAGCGGGGCGGCGGCGGAGCGTGCGGTGTCCCAGCCGAAGAAGCAGCCGGCGACCGGCTGGAAGAGGTAGTCGTGCAGGTCCCGGTGGTAGCGCGCGGTCGCCTCCCGGACGGTGGCGGCACCCAGCGGGCCGCTCTCGGGCCGGTCGCCGTCGAACCCGGCGCGGCGGCGGCCGGCCCAGGCGGAGAAGGCGGCCAGATCGAGCCGGGCGCGGGCGGACAGACCGGCGCCGGTGAGCACGGCCGTGCCCTCACCGACGCCCGGATGGGCGCGTCCGCCGCGCCAGACGGCCACGCCGCCGCCGACCCGCGGCACGTCCGCCGCGGTGACGCCGACCCGGCGCAGCAGTTGCCAGGTGGCGCGGTAGCCGCGGGAGGCGACCTGTTCGGCGCCGGTGTCCACGGTCCAGCCCTGGTGGCGCAGGCTGCGCATCCGCCCGCCGACCTCGGGGAGCCGCTCGTAGACCCGGACGGTGAGTCCGGCGCGGCGCAGTTCGTGGGCGGCGGTCAGTCCCGCGATGCCCGCGCCGACGACGGCGACGTCGAGTTCGGGCGTCATCGGGTGGCCCCCCATCCGACGAGCAGGTTGGCGACGGTCATCAGGACCACGCTGAGCCGGTGCACCGCGAACCCGGTGCGGCGGGCGGTCATGATGTCGCCGCGGACGAACCCGGTCAGGTACTGGCGGGTGCGCAGCGCGGTCGCGGGGAGCATCAGCGGCACGAACCACCAGGGCGCGGCGCCGGTGAGCGAGGCGAGGGCGCCGATGAGGAACTCGGTGGCGGACAGCACCGCGATGAAGACGGCGTTGCCCCGCTCGGAGACCAGGGCGGCCACGGTGGGCCGGCCCACGGCCCGGTCGCCGGCGACGTCGTTGGTGTTGGAGTAGACACCGAACATGAGCGGCCCGAACCCGAACAGCACCGCCTGCACCATCAGGAACCCGGAGTACTCCCCCGTGAGCAGCCCGTACGGGACGATGACCAGCACGGCGCCGAGGGCGACCAGGAACACCTCCTGGAAGCCGTGGTAGCTGATCTTCAGACCGTACGAGTACTGGAGGGACACCACGAACAGCGCGGCCGCCGCGACGAGCGCCCACGGCGGGCGGTGCGGGGCGACGGCGACGGCGGCCGCCCACAGCACCGCGCCGGCCGCCGCGCTGGTCCAGGCGAAGCGCAGCGCCTGGGGCACCGTCAGCGCGCCGGCGACCAGGGGCTTGCGCGCCTTGCTGCGCAGGGGGTTGTCGGGTCCGTAGTTGGCGAGGTCGCTGCCGTCGCGGAAACCGGTGACGTCGTCCAGGGCGACCATCGCCATCAGGACGGCGATCTCGCCGACCAGGAAGAGCGCGAGGACCAGTGCCTTGCCGGCGGTGAAGGCGCCGAGCGGGAGCAGGGTGGCGGCGAGCGCGAGGAAGATGCCGAGGTAGTAGTCGTACACGTCGAGCTTGCCGAGCCGCGCGTAGGTGCGCAGCCGGCCGCGGCCGTGGGCGGTGGCCGCGGGGTGGGCGGCCGTGATGCTGTCGGTCATGGGGACCTTTTCGAATGGTGTCTGCGTGAGGTGGTTCGGGCCCGGCGCTCCGCCGCCCGGACGGGGTCGTGCCCCGGAGGGTGCGGCGCTCCGGGTGGCGGGCCTCCGGGTGGCGGGCGCGCGGGTCAGCGGTGCCCGGTGGCGAAGGCGCACACGAGGTCGGCGACCTGCTGGACCTGGGCGTCCGTCAGCAGGTGGTGCACCGGCAGGGCCAGATGGCGGCGGGCGGCCCGTTCCGCGGCCGGCCAGCGGGCTCCGGGGGGCGCGTAGGGGGCGAACGCGGCGTGCGCGGGCAGGGGTTGCGGGTAGTAGACGTGGCTGGCCACCCCGTGTGCGGTCAGGTGGGCGGCGAGCGCTTCGCGGGCGTCGGCGAGGACGGTGTAGACGTAGAAGCACCGGCCGTCCGGGTCGGGCGGCGGCGGGGTGACGCCGCGGTCGGCGAGCGGGGTGAAGCGCTCGGTGTAGTAGGCGGCGATCTCGGCGCGCCGGGCGAGGCGGGCCGGGAATCCGGCGTAGCGGTGGGTCTGGAAGGCCGCCTGGACCTCGTCGAAGCGGCTGTTGACGCCGATGGTGTGGTGGACGAACCGGCGTCCGGGGTGCTGGCCGTGGTTGCGCAGGGTCCGCACCCGCTCGCCGAGTGCCGGGGCGCGGGTGACGACCACGCCGCCCTCACCGGGCATGCCGCACGTCTTGACCTGTACGAAGGAGTAGACGCCCGCCTCGCCCCACAGTCCTGCGGGGACGCCGCGCAGCACGCCGCCCTGGGCGACCGCCGAGTCCTCCAGGAGGCGCAGTCCGTGCCGTCGGGCCAGTTCGGTGAAGCGGGGCATGTCGGCCATCACGGAGAACATGTGGGCGGGCATCACGGCCTTGGTCCGCCGGGTGACGAGCCGTTCGGCCGCGTCGGGGTCCATGGTCATGGTGTCGGGCCGGATGTCGGCGAAGACGGGGATGGCGCCGGCGGTGACGACCGAGGAGGCCAGGGGCGCGCAGCCGAAGGCGGGCACGATCACCTCGTCGCCGGGGCCGATGTCCATGGCCCGCAGCACCAGGGAGAGGGCGGAGGTACCGCTGGAGCAGGCGACCACGTCGGCGGCGCCGAGGTCCGCGCGCATCAGTTCTTCGAAGGCGGCGGTGCGCGCGCCCAGGATGAAACGTTGCTCCGGGTCGAGGCCCACCTCGCGAACCAGGGCGATCAGCGCGGGGCGGTCGGCTTCGAAGAGGGCGGGCGGGAAGAAGGGGACGGTGACGGTCGGCGCTGCGGTCATGCGGTGGTCCTCGTCGTGGCGAGGAAGGAGCCGATGGTGTCGCAGACGCGGTCCAGGTCGCCGGGGTCGAGATCGGGGTGGAAGGGCAGGGCCACGGCACGCCGGGCCGCCGCCTCCGCGTGCGGGAAGTCGCCGGGCCGGTGGCCCAGGTGGGCGAAGGCGGGCTGGTGCGGCAGGGGCAGGGGGTAGTAGACCTCGGTGCCGATGCCCTGCTCGTCGAGGTGGTCGACCAGGGCGTCCCGGTGCTCCGTCTCGATCAGGTAGACGTAGTACACGTCCCGGTCGTCCGGTCCCTCGGCGATGGTCCGCGGCAGCCGGACGATCCCGGGCACGTCCCGCAGCCGGGCGGTGTAGGCGGCGGCCAGTTGGGCGCGGCGCGCGATCTGCTCCTCCAGGACGGTCAGCTTGGCGAGCAGGACGGCCGCCTGGATGTCGTCCATCTTGCTGTTCACGCCCGGCAGCGCGCTCTCGGTGGAGATGGCCGGGAAGTCGTTGAGCGTACGGCCCGTCCTGCCGTGGTGGCGCAGGGCCGCGACGGTGTCCGCCACCCGCGGGTCGTCGGTGAGTACGGCTCCGGCGTCGCCGAGCGCGCCGAGCGTCTTGGCGGGGAAGAAGGAGAGCACGCCGCCCGCGCCGTGCAGACCCGCGTGGATCCCGCGCCGGCGCATGCCGATCGCCTCGGCGCTGTCCTCGACGACCGTCAGGCCGTGCCGCCGGGCGACGGCATCGACGGCCGCCATGTCGGCCATGGTGTGGAAGAGGTGCACCGGCATCACGAACCGGCTGCGCGGGGTGACGGCGGCGTCGAGCGCCGCGGGGTCCATCGCGTGGGTGTGCGGGTCGATGTCGACGAACTGCGGCCTTCCGCCCGCGAGTACGACGGCGGAGGCGGTGGCGAAGAAGGAGTACGCCGGTACCAGGACCCCGTCACCGGGGCGCAGTCCGCAGGCGCGCAACAGGAGCACGAGCGCGTCGGTGCCGCTGTTGACGCCGATCACATGCCGGGCGCCGGTGTAGTGCGCGAGCGCCGTCTCGAACTGCCCGACCTGTTGCCCGTGGCTGAATTTGCCACTGCGGAAAACGTCCTCCAACGCTTTTTCGATGGTCGGCCACAATCGTTCGAAAGTGGCGGCCTGGGAGAAGAAGGGAATCGGTTCGGCCGTCCCCGGAGTGGCCGGCGACGCGCCCCCGGCCCGCGCCCGGAGCTGTCCACTGGAAGGCAATTCTCACCCGCCCCGTCGTTTCTGTGGATTGACCGGCAACGCTAGTCGTACTTCCCGGCGGCGGAGAAAGGAAAGGATCATCTTCACACTTTGTGGGTAACGAGGTTCCGGATCGCTTGACCCTTTCCCGGACCGGCCGCAATAGTCTTGCGGCGCACCGGAGTTGTGCGCGACGCGACGCGAACCGCGTCTTCCGCGCCCGGTGTTCCCCTTCCCCGCTTTCCTTCCCCTCTTCCCTTCCAGGAGGTCCTGTGCTGCAGCCCCTCGTGATCGGGCTCGGCCGCTCCGGATCCGGACTGCACCTGAGGACGCTCGTCCGGCTGGCCCGGCGCACCGCGGCCACCGGCGATCCGCTCGTCGCCCTGCCCGCGGTCGGCTGCGACCCGCGCGTCGGCGCGCTGCGGGCCGCGGCCGCGCCCGACGAGGCCACGGTCGTCGGCACGCTGGACCAGGCCCTGGCCCAGGTGGACCCGGCCACCACGGTGGCGCATGTGTGCACCCCGCCCCGGCTGCGCCACGAGGTGGTCGCGCGACTGGCCGGACACGGTGTGCGCCGGATCATCGTGGAGAAACCTCTCGCCGCCTCCGCGGCGGAGCTCGACGCGCTGGTGCGGCTGCGCGAACAGGAGGACCTCGATCTGGCGGTCGTGGCGCACTGGACCAGCTCCCGGCTGGCCGGCCTGCTGCGCCGCCTGATCCGCGGCGGACGGCTCGGCGCGCTCCGCCGGATCACCGTCGACCAGCACAAGCCCCGCTTCCTGCGGTCGCTGACCACCGACGGGCACCCCACCGCCCTCGACGTGGAGATCCCCCACTCCCTCGGGCTCGTGCTCGATCTGGCCGGTCCCGCCGACCTCCGTGCCGCGCGCTGCTGGGACCTGCGGCTGACGGGCCGGGCCCTGCCCCGACTCGGCGGCGCGCACGTGGAGTTGGCGCACCGGTCGGGGGTCAGCACCCTGCTCCGCTCCGACCTCGGCGCACCGGTCAGGCAGCGCAGCGTGGTCTGCGAGTTCGAGGGCGGCACGGCCACCGCGCACTTCCCGCTGAGCGAGGACGACGACCACGCCCAGCTCGTCGTCTCCCCGTTCGGCCACGGTACGGCGCCCATGGCGGACGGCGCGTGCGAGGCAGGGCACCACGTCTTCCGTGACGACGCCCTGACCGACTTCTTCGAGTGCGCCTACCGGGGCTTCGCCTCCGGGACGGCGGGGGCCGCCAACTTCCCGCTCGCCTGTGCGACCACCCGGCTGCTGTGCGCGGCCCGCGAGCACTGTGCCGTCGTACCGCACGCCCCCGCGGGGAGCCGCTGACATGCCCGGGCAACTCATCACGGGTCACGGCGCGTTCGGGCCGCTGACCGGCATCGGGGACGAGGCCGCGCCGGGCGCCGACGGCCAGCTGGCCGCCCTGCGCTGCCTGGGCTGGACCACCGTCGAACTGCGCAACATCGACGGCACGGCGCTGGCCGACCTCTCCCCCGCCGCCTTCGGTGCGCTCGCCCGGCGGCTGGCGGACGCGGGCGTCACGGTGACCGCCGTGGCGTCCCGGATCGGCAACTGGTCGCGCCCCGTCACCGGCGACTTCGGCCGGGACCTCGCCGAACTCGATGTGCTCGCCGAGCGGTGCGCCGCCCTCGGCTGCCGACTGGTGCGGATCATGTCGTACCCCAACGACGGTCTGACGGAGGGGGATTGGGCCGACCGCGTGCTGGCCCGCACCGCCGTCCTCGCGGACCGCGCCGAGCGGGCGGGGCTGGTGCTGGTGCACGAGAACTGCGCGGGCTGGGCCGGGGACCGGGCCGACCGCGCGCTCCGGCTGCTGCGCGCCGTCGACAGCCCGGCGCTGCGTCTGCTGTTCGACACCGGCAACGGCGTCCCCTACGGCTACGACGCCCCGCAGATGCTCCGCGAACTCGCCCCCCATGTCGCCCACGTGCACATCAAGGACGCCGTGCGGCTGCCGGACGGCTCCACCGCCTACACACTGCCCGGCGAGGGCGAGGCCGGGGTGGCAGGGTGCCTGCGGATCCTGGCCGACCACGGCTACACCGGGGCCCTCTCCCTCGAACCGCACCTCGCCGTGCGCCCCCACGAGGGGCTGACCCGGGCCGGCGGGGACGCCGCCGACCTGTTCGTACGGGCCGGCCGGGCACTGACCGCGCTGCTGGAGCACGCCGCACCGGACGGCCCGGCGTGAGCGCTCTGTTCACCGACCGGCACCGCGAGCTGCTGCTGGATCTGCTGCGGCTGCCGAGCGTCAACCCGCTGGAGGCCGGACCGGAGGATCCGCCGTCCCGGCTGCCGGACGCCCTGGCCCACTATGCGGCGGCCGCCGCCCGGGCCGGGTTCCGCACGGTCGGCCTCGCCGCGCCGCACGCCTCCTGCCTGGACCGCCCGGACGTACCGGCCACGGTCCGCACCGCCGCCCGTGATCCGCGGTTCCTCGCCGGACAGCCCAGTCTGCTGCTGCGGCTGGGACCCGACCGCCCCCGTGCGGACACGGTGATGTTCAACGTGCACCTGGACACCGTCGCCGGGCACACCCCGCCGGTCTTCGACGGCGCGCGGTTCACCGGCCGGGGCGCGGTCGACGCCAAGGGGCCCGCCGTGGCGCTGCTCGCCGGACTGGAGGCCGCCGCGTCCCACCCCGCCGTCGGACGGGACGTCACCGTGCTGCTCCAGGCCGTCGCCGGAGAGGAGGGCGGCGCCCTGGGCACCTACGGCACCCGGCCGCTGCTGGAGGCCGGACACCACGGGCGGCTCAACGTGTTCTGCGAACCGACCGGCCTGCGCGCGCTGCCCCGGGCCACGGCCGCCATGACCGCGCGGATCACCGTCGAGGGCGAGGACGCGGTGGACGACCGCCCGGACGCCGGGCACAACGCCACCGTGCTGCTCGGCTTCCTCGCCCAGCACCTCGCCGCCCGGCTGGACGGGGCCGTGCCCGGCACCCGGGTGTGCGTCGCCGGACTGCACACCGGCCGCATCCACAACCGCGTCCACGGCACCGGCACCCTGCTGCTGAACCTGTCGTACCGGCGCACCCCCGACGGCACGGCACTGGAGACCGCGGTCGGCCGGCAACTCGCCGACGGCCTGCGCCGCTTCACCGAACTCTTCGGCGCCACACGGGAGTTCGCCCGCACCGCACGGGACGCGGCCCGCATCACCCGGCTCGGCTGGGACAAACGGGGGCTGCCCGCCCTGGACAACCGCGATCCGTGGGCGGAGGCGCTGCTGGCCCGGGCGGGCGCGTTGCCGCCGACCGACGACCCCGGCTTCACCTGCGACGCCGTCTGGGCGGCCGGGCTCGACGGCGCCTTCACCGCCGTGCTGGGCCCCGGCTCGCTCGCCGCCAACCACGCCCACGCGCCCGGTGAGTTCATCGACCTCGCTGCTCTGGAGGACTTCGCCGGCGTCGTACGGCGGCTCACCACCTCCTTCGCGGAAGGGCCCCGGCCCGAAGCGCCCCCCACGCAGCCCCGGTCCCCGGCCCCGCCGCCCCGAGCGCCCCGACCCGAAGAGAACCGAACCCCCTCCCGTAAGGAATCCGGATGACCGCACCCACCGCCCCCCGCGCGGCGGTCGAGCACTCCCCCGTCCTCGTCGACCACGCGAAACTGCGCGCCGCGCTCACCGATCTGTTCGCCGGCCACGGCATCCCGGCCGCGCGGGCCCGGCTCGCCGCGGACGCCCTCTGCCACGGCGATCTGACCGGCCTCGACTCCCACGGTCTGTTCAACCTCGGCCGGCTCTACCTGCCGCTGCTCGCCTCGGGCCGCTGCGACCCGCGCGCGGAGCCACGCACCCTCACCGACCTGGGCGCCTGCACGGTCGTCGACGCCCGCCGCGCCCTGGGTCTGTGGGCCGCCGCCGAGGCCATGGACGACGCCGTGGCACGTGCCGGACGGCACGGCGTCGGCCTGGTCTCGGTGCGCGGGGCGACCCACTTCGGGTGCGCCGGCTTCCACGCCGCCCGTGCCGCCGAGTCCGGGATGATCGGCGTGGTCGCGAGCAACTGCGGCGGGCAGCGCATCGCCCGGCCGCCGGGCGGGGCGCTGGCGATGCTCGGCACCAACCCGCTCAGCGTCGCGGCACCCGCCCTCGACGGACACCCGTTCCTGCTGGACATGAGCACCACCGTCGCCCCCACCGGCAAGGTGCGGGTCGCCGCCCGCCGCGGCGCCCCGGTGCCCGCGGGCTGGCTGGAGGACACGGCGGGCGAGCCGGTGACCGACCCGTCCGCCTTCGATCGCGGCGAGGCCTTCCTGCGCTGGCTGGGCGGCAGCGCCGAGACCGGTGTGCACAAGGGCTACGGGCTCGGCATCGCCGTGGAACTGCTGGCCGCCGTGGTCTCCGGCGCGGCTCTGGGGCCCGCGCCCGCGGCACTGGAGGGCGACGGCCGGCCGCACGGCAGCGACGACGACATCGGCTTCTTCCTGCTCGCCATCGCCCCGGAGGTACTGCGCCCCGGTGCGGACGTGGCCGGCACGACCCGGTCCCTGTTCGGCACGCTCGTCGACTGCCCGCCGCTGCGCGAGGGCGAACCGGTGCGCTATCCGGGCTGGTGGGAGGCGGAACTCGCGGCCGAGCGCCGCCGTGACGGCATCCCCCTGCCGCCGCACCTGTACGAGGAGCTGACCGCCCTCGGCCTGCTCGACGGCACCGGGGGCGGCCGATGACCCGGCCCCTGCGCCTGGGAGTCGTCGGTCTCGGCGCCATCTCCCCCTACTACCTGGCCGCCGCCGAACGGCTGCCCGAGTGGGAGCTGACGGCCGTGTGCGACGCCCGCGCCGAGACCCTCGACGGGTTCGGCGGCACGGCGGCACGCTTTCGCGACCATCGGACGCTGCTGGCCGACGCCCGGCCGGACGCCCTGGTGGTGGCGGTGCCCAACGACGTGCATCTGCCGGTGTGCCGGGACGCCCTGGCGGCCGGCGTCCCGGTGTGCGTCGAGAAGCCGCTCGCCCTGACCGCCGTCGAGGGACGCCTGCTGGTGGAACTGGCGCGGCGCCACGGGGTCCCGTTGATGACGGCGTTCCACCGCCGCTACAACAGCGCCGTCCGTGACCTCGCGCGTCGGACGGCGGGCCGGGAGATCCGCTCGGTGCGGGTGCGCTACCTGGAGCGCATCGAGGACCATCTCGGCGGCGAGGACTGGTATCTGGACCCGGCGCGCTGCGGTGGCGGCTGTGTGGCCGACAACGGCCCCAACGCCCTCGACGTGGTCCGGCTGCTCCTCGGCGACCTGACCCTGACCGGCTGCGAGATCCGGCGCGACGGCCTCGGCGTCGACCGCCGGGCGGTGCTGCGTCTGCGCGGCCGTGCCGGGGCGGTGGCCTCGGTCGAGCTGGACTGGTCGTATCCGGGTGAACGCAAGGACGTCGAGGTGGCGTTGGCCGACGGTGAGGTGCTGGTCGCCGACATGCTGGCCGGGCACACCGCCTTCAAGGGGTCGCTGTGGCACGAGTACGAGGCGATCCTGCGGGAGTTCGCCGTACTGGCGGCAGCCGGGGCGCCGGCCGCTCCTGGCGCGCACGGCGGTCTTCAGGCACTGGAGCTGGTGGAGGCGGCCTATCGCGGCGCTCCGCCCGCGGTCGGTGCGGCGACGACGGAGGCGGGCCGGTGAATCCGGCGGAGGACGGCGCCAAGCGGGTGGTGCGCGGTGTGCTGGTCAAGGTGCTGGTGCACCGGCGCACGGACCGGGGCATGCGGCTGGAGGAGCATGCGGCGCGTTGCGTCCGCCGGGGTGAGGTGCACGAGCTGGTCACCACCGACCAGTGGGAGCCCCGCCCCGGCGCCCGGATCGACCGGGTGGGTTTTCTCGGCTTCGTCGAGCTGGGGTGTGGCGGCGTCATCGACCGGGGCGACCTGGTGCGGATCGGGGACGCGGTGGTCGGCACGGTTCTGGGCTTCGACGCCTGCCATCTGCCGAACCACTACAACATCCTGATCCACACCGAACGCCCGGTCAACGGAGGGGACTTGGAGTTGCGGCCGGAGGCTGCCGTCTCCTTCACGCAGGGGCGGGCCGGTCAGGAGCGTACGGCTCACTGAGCCCGGACAGCGGTGGAGGGCCCATGGACCTGGCGGGGTCCATGGGCCCGTGTGCGGCCGGACCCGTGCGGGTCCGGCAGGTCAGCCGAGCAGTTCGACTTCCAGCCGGCCGAAGTGGAACTCCCGTACCACCTGGAGGAGTTCGTCCTCGGACAGCTGGCCGTCGTCGTTCTTGTCGACCTTCTGGAACGACTCGCCGGCCTGGGAGACCGGGACGCCGACGGCGGACAGCCAGGCCTGGAACTCGCGGGCGTTGATCTGGCCGTCGTGGTCTTCGTCGCACAGGCGGATGAGCGCCTTCACGATGGGCGACAGGGCGCGGTTGAAGCTGGCCTCGCCCTCCTTGAACAGCATGTCCCCGGTGGCATCGAGGAACTGCTGCCGGCTGATGGCGCCGCCGGCCTCGACGCCGGCCTTCTGGGCGAGGTACTCGTAGAGGCCCTTGAACGCCTGGTGAAGTTCCTGCACTTCGGGCGAGTCGGCGTTCTTGCCGAGGTTCTGGGCGATCCGCTCGGCCTCGCTCAGGAAGTCACCGGCGTCGAGGACACCGTTGCCGTCGGTGTCCCACTTGTCGAAGCGCTTGGCCAGGCGCTCGTTGGCGACGGAAGTGCTCATGGGTTTCTCCTTGTTCTGGATGGATGCACGGCGATGACGTGCCGCGGCACTCGGGCAGGGCCGCGACCGCGCAGGGCGGTGCCCGTGCGCGGGCTCTGGGGGCCGGCGGCGGGCCGGCCGGCAGGGTTGCCGGGCAGGGGCCGGCGGGAGAAGGAAGGTCAGAGAAGGGTGACTCTGCTGCCCACGGCCTTGCCGCGGGTGTCCAGCAGGGCGCAGCGGGCCTGGCCCAGCGCTTGGCCGGCGTAGCAGGCGTGGTCCTGGAGCAGGATGGCCACGTCGGCGTCAGCCATGGCGTCCTGGAGGTTCACGGCGCGTGGCAGTGTCCGGCCGTCGACGGTGAATTCGGCGACGTAGGGGTCGTGGTACCGCACGTCGGCGCCCGCGGCGAGCAGTCCGGCGGCGATCTGGCGTGCCGGTGTCTCGCGGACGTCGGCCACGTCGGGTTTGTAGGTGACGCCGAGCAGCAGTACCCGCGCGCCGTCGGGGCGGCCATGCGCGTCGGTGAGCAGGGTCAGTGCCCGGTCGACGACGTGGTCCGGCATGCGGCTCAGTACGTCCTGGGCCGCTGCCAGCATGCGGAAGGGGAAGCCCTGGGATTCGGCGCGGGCGGCGAGGTAGCGGGGGTCGACGGGGATGCAGTGTCCGCCGATGCCGGGTCCGGGATCGAAGGGTTCGAAGCCGAAAGGTTTCGACGCGGCGCAGTGGAGTACGTCCCAGATGTCGATGCCGGTCGCGTGGCAGAACAGGGCCACCTCGTCGACCAGGGCGATGTTGACGTAGCGGTAGGTGTTCTCCAGCAGCTTGGCCATCTCGGCCTCGCGGGTGCCCCGGGCGACGACGAGTTGGTCCACGAACCGGGAGTAGAACGCGACGGCGTGTTTGGCGCACAGCGCGGTGCAACCGCTCACGATCTTCGGGGTGTTGTGGATATTCCAGGTCGTGTTGCCGGGGTCGATGCGCTGCGGGGAGAACGCCAGGTGGAAGTCCTCGCCCGCCCGCAGTCCGCTGCCGCGCTCCAGGAGGGGGCGTACGACGTCCTCGGTGGTGCCCGGGTAGCTGGTGGACTCCAGGACGATCAGCATGCCGGGGTGCAGCCAGGCGGCGACGGTCTCGGCCGCGGCCTCGACGGCGGACAGATCGGGCAGGCCCTGCGCGGTGAGTCCGGTGGGCACGCAGATCACCACGGTCTGCGCGCCGTCCAGGACGGCGGGGTCGTCGGTGGCGCGGAAGCCGACGTCCAGCATGGCGGCGACATCGGCGTCGCGAACCCCGCCCACGTGGGAGCGGCCCTCGGACAGGCCCGTCACCACCGTGTCGGACACGTCGTACCCCGCGGTGGCCACGCCGGCCGAGACGGCGGCTCGGGATAACGGCAGCCCGACGTGCCCCAGCCCCATGACGACGAGTTCGGCGGCCATCTGTGCAGGTTCTCCAGGGTGTGGAAGCAGGTGTGTGACGAGCGGGGCGGGCGGGGCTCAGGCGGAGAAGCTGCCACTGCCGGGCGCCACGTGAGCCCCGTATCCGGGGCGGACGACGAGGCCGGGCGTCAGGCAGAAGGGGTCCCCGTACACCGTGACCGGCCGGTCGGTGCGGTTCGTCAGTACATGGGCGTCCAGCGGGAGTTTGTGGCACCCGTGCGGGTCGTGGTAGACGGTCAGCGGTGTCAGTTCCGTCCTGAACACGACGACGTCGCCCTCCTCCGCCGCGCCGGCGGTACCGGCGGTGGCGCATACCGCGAGCAGGGCACTGGCCGCGGCGAGCAGGGCGATCCGGGTACGGCGCATGTATTACTCCATTTCGGTGGCGTCGTTGAGTTGATTATTTTCTGGTGAGGCACCGGTTAAGCACGGGACCACGTGCAAGCACCTGAACCGGCGACGCGGTCAATCAAGGTTGACGAAAAAGGGCGGTGACCGGCATCTGACGGCTTCCCGGGCTTCACCGCGCTTTCACGTCGGCGCGGCCCGCCGACGCCACCCGACCGTGGATCATTCCAGGTTCGCTTGACAGGGGAACAATTCCCGCCAGCCACAGGCGAATTCTCACCGTCTGCTCGGTGACACAGCGGTGTTGCGCCGGTTCAGCGCGCGCACAACCGGTCGAGCGCCGCCTGGCTCGCGTCGTCCTCGGCGCGGAAGATCACCAGCCGCTGATCCGGGTCCTGAAGCGGGGTCAGCACCTCGAAGCGCACCGCCAGCACACCGGCCTCCGGATGCCGCAGCACCTTGCGCCCACGGCCGTTGACCTCGATGTCCCGCTCGGCCCACAGCCGCGCGAACTCCTCGTCACCGGCGAGGAATTCGGCGATGAGCCCGGTCAGCGCCGGATCGTCCGGGTGCGCGGCCCACGCGGCGCGCAGGTGGGCGACGCCCTCCCGCACGACACGTTCCCTGTCGACGTAGAGCTCGCGTGTCCGCGGGTGCATCAGGCACACCCACATCGAATTGCGCCGCGACGGGGGCAGGGTGTCGAAGTCCAGCAGCAGCCTGGTCATCTCGTGGTTCCAGGCCAGGATGTCGTAGCGGTGGTTCATCAGCATGGCCGGCAGCGGCGCGAGGTCGTCGACCAGCCGGGCCAGCGTCGGCTCCGCGCTTGTGGCGGGCTTCCGGGGGGTGCGGGGGCGCTGCCCGGTCAGGCCGAAGAGATAGGCGCGTTCGGCGGGCGCCAGGCGCAGCGCCCGGGCCAGCGCCTCCACCACGTCCGCCGAGGGCCGCAGACCGCGCCCCTGCTCCAGCCGCACGACGTAGTCGACGCTGATCCCCGCGAGTTCGGCGACCTCTTCGCGGCGCAGTCCCGGGGTCCGCCGGGCCCGCCGGGGCGAGGGCAGACCGAGTTCGCGCGGGTCCAGCCGTTCACGGCGGGTCCGCAGGAACGCGGCGAGTTCCTGTGTGGTGTCCACGGTGCGGGTCGTCATGCCGGTTCCAACAGCCAGGGTGGTACCGGCGTTCCCAGGAACCGCCTTCCCTTACCGCGGGCGCACCGCCGTCGCAGCCTTGTTCCCGGCAACGAATCACCACCGTGGGAGCACACGATGTCACTCACCCTCGACACCTACCGACTGCTGGGCCGCTCGGGGCTGCGGGTCTCACCGCTGGCACTGGGCACGGCGACCTTCGGCACCGACTGGGGCTGGGGTGCCGAGGAGGACGAGGCGCGCAAGCTGTTCGACCTCTACGTAGAGCGGGGCGGCAACTTCCTCGACACCGCCGACACCTACACCGACGGCAGCTCCGAGCGTCTGCTGGGCGCGTTCTCCCGCGGCAGGCGCGAGCGCCTGGTGCTGGCGACGAAGTACACGACGCTGCGCCGGCCCGGCGACCCGAATTCCGGGGGCGCGCACCGCAAGAACCTGTTCGACTCGGTGCACGCCAGCCTTCGGCGGCTCGACACGGACTACATCGATCTGCTCTACCTGCACGTGTGGGACTTCACGACACCGGTCGAGGAGATCCTGCGCGGCCTGGACGATCTGGTGCGGCAGGGCAAGGTCTTGTACGTCGCCATCTCCAACGCCCCGGCCTGGCAGGTGTCGCGCATGCAGACCATCGCCGATCTGCGCGGCTGGTCGCCGCTGGTCGCGCTGCAGATCGAGTACAACCTGGTCGAGCGCGGCGGCGAGCGGGACCTGATCCCGATGGCCCGCGAGATGGGGCTCGGAGTGATCCCCTATTCGCCCCTGGCCGGCGGGGTGCTCACCGGCAAGTACGGCCGCGCCGACCTGACCTCGGCGGACGCCTCCTCCGGCGCCGGCACCCGCAAGAGCCTCAACCTGGCCCTGGGCACACTCACCGAACGCAGCCTCGCCGTCGCCGACGCCGTGAAGGAGGTCGCCGCGGAGCTGGGCCGCACACCCGGCCAGGTCGCCCTGGCCTGGACCCTGCGGAATCCGGGCGTGACCGCACCGGTCATCGGCGCGCGCACCCCGGCTCAACTGGAGGACAACCTGGGCGCGTTGCAGGTCGACCTCACCGACTCCCAGCTGGCCCGCCTCGACGAGGCCGGCGCCATCGGACTCGGCTACCCGCACGACATGCTCACCGGCGCCCACATCCGCGAGGTGACCACGGGCGGCCTGAAGATCGAGTCCCGCCGCTGAGGCGGACAGCGGCGGACGGCCCGGCGCGGGCGTGCCTCCGACGGCGCCGGGCCGGGTGACCGACGACGAGTACGTGACCTACCGGGCGTGCCCCGAGGACGCCGTCCGGGACCGTCGCCACCACGGCAGGGGGGCGCACCGGCCACCCCTTTACGCGCGATAGCCCCGCAGGACATCCGGCCGCCTCCGGACGAGGATGGGAGACGGAAGGGTCGGGTCATGGCACGGATGCTGGTCGACGGTGACGACGTGGTCGTACGCCTGACACTGTGGGAGCGGGCGGCCGCACGCCGGCGCGATGTGCGGGTGCCGCTGGCCGCGGTGCGCCGGGTGACGGTCGAGGCCGACTGGTGGCGTGCCCTGCGCGGGGTCCCCCGGCGTGGCGTGTCGATTCCCGGCGCCCGGAGCATCGGCACCCGCCGCCACCAGGCGGGGACGGACTTCGTGATCGTACGGCCCGGCGAACCCGTCGTGTGCGTCGAGCTCCGTCCGCCCGCGCCCTTCCGTCTCCTCTCCGTCGGCGCGCCGACCCTCGCGCGGGCCAGGGCCACGGCCCGCGCCCTCGTCCGGGCCGCTCCGGGCCTCGACCTGTCCACGCCGTGCCGGCAGCCGCTCGCGGTGCCCGAGGAGGACCCGGGCGGGGCCGTCACCGCGCTGCCGGAAGCCGCACCGCTTCCCCCGCGCCCCCCGCTTCCCTGAACCGGCGACGCCCGGACCAGCGTGATCGATTCCGCCCGTCACACTTTCGGGCGGTTTGACCTTCATCGCTCTCCCCGCCGCGGCGCCGTGCCCCCATGCTCCCTGCGGACCGCGGGCCTGCGGTCCCAGGAGCGAGGGAGACCCATCGATGAGCGCATCGCGACGTTCGGTGCTGGGCGCGGCCATGGCCGCGCCGTTACTGGCCCAGTTCACGGGTACGGCGTCCGCCGACACCGCCGGGCCGGGCGCGCTGGGCACGGTGTCCGACGGCTGGATCGAGGTCCGCTGGACCGAGCAGGCCCAGGCCCTGCTCGACCGCTTCCAGGCGGTGGTGGAGCCGGTGGCCCCGGCCCGCCTGGTGCAGGACGCCAAGGGCAAGGCCATCCGTTTTCCCGTGCGTTCCGGACAGGGCGACCCCGCGCCGGCCGACCCGGCGCAGGCCCACGGCAACGGACGGCTCGACGGCGGGGTCCAGTTCCGCACACCGGACGGCACCGTGCGGCTGACCGAACTGGAGGGTTCGCTGGGGGACGGACTGGCGTCCGGCAAGGGCGTCGCCAACGGGATCGAGGTCGCGCACCGTGCGGTGGCCCGGCCGGAGTGGCACGAGGGAGTGCTGAGGACGGAAAACGTGCCGCTGGGTCGGCCGATGCGGGTCCGGATCACCGATGTGCCGCTGCGGCCCACGCCGGAGATGGTGGAGACGCTCGGCACCGCCTTCGGCGGAACCGGCCTCACGACCGCCACGGTGCTGGGGCATGTGACGGCCGAGGGCGTGTACACCCCGCCGAAGGCGTGACCGCGCTGAGAACCAACACTGAGAGAACCAGCGCTGAGGACCGGACGGCCGTGACGGCCGTGACGGCCGTACGACGGCTTCGGTGACCGCCGGCCCGGGCCGGTCAGCCGGTGCGGGCCGGCTCGTCGTGTCCGGTCTGCGCGGGCAGGGCGCCGTCGCCGCCGAAGCGGCGCCCCCGTGCCGCGTAGGCGGTGACGGCGTCACGCAGCCGGGCCAGGTCGTAGTCCGGCCACGGGACGGGGTCGAAGAACAGTTCCGCGTAGGCGAGGTGCCAGGGCAGGAAGTTGCTGATCCGCTGTTCGCCGGAGGTGCGCACCAGCAGATCGACGTCGGGCAGTTCCGGCACGTACAGGTGCCGGGCGAGGTCGGCGGGGCCGATGTCCTCGGGCCGGATCGCGCCGGACACCGCCTCGGCGGCCAGCGCGCGGGCGGCGGCGGCCAGTTCCTCCCGGCCGCCGTAGTCCACGCAGACGGTGAGCATCAGCACGTCGTTGTTGCAGGTCATGCTCTCCACCAGCGCGATCGAGGAGGCCAGCGAGGTGTCGATCCGGTCGCGTCGCCCGCACCAGCGCACCTGCACCCCGAGTCCGTGCAGCCACCGCGCGTCCCGGGCGATCCCGTCGGCGAGGGCCTCGAACAGCGCGGTCAGCTCGTCCTGCGAGCGCTCCCAGTTCTCCGTGGAGAACGCGTAGACGCTCAGGTGCCGGATGCCCAGCCGCAGGGCCGCGTTGACCAGCCGCAGGGTCGCGCGTTCGCCCGCGCGGTGGCCCTGCGGTGTCGGCAGACCGCGGGCCTGGGCCCAGCGCCGGTTGCCGTCCATGATCACCGCGACATGGCCCGGCACCCCTCCCGGCACGGGGCGGGCCGGGCGCCGGTCAGGTCGGCCGTCGAGCCGCACCGGCTCGATGCCGGCCGTCAGCACCTCGGACCGCAGCAGGGTCACCTCGTCGTAGTGCGTCTGCGCGCCGAGCAGCAGGGAGTGCACGAACGGCTGGTACTCCCCGCCCACCATCCCGGGTACCGGCGCCGCCTCGTCCAGCAACGCCCGCCAGTGGGCGAGCTGTACGTCCACGAACGCGTCCAGCGTCTCGCGGGGCGCGCCGCGCCGCAGGTCGTCGGCGTCCAGCCCGAGCCGGCGCAGATCACCCTTGGGCAGATAGCAGCGGCCCGCCGCCAGATCGGCCGGCAGATCCTCGAACAGATCCGCCAGCTGGCAGGCTTCGGCGAGCACCGACACCAGCCGCAGGGCCTCCGGCCCCCGCGGCTCCACCAGGGCGGCCCACAGCTCGGCCGTGGCCCCCGCGCATCCCCGCAGATAGCGTCGCAGGTCGGCGAAGGACTCGAAGTCCGGCACCGCCGCGCAGTCCGCGGCGATCGTCTCCAGGTGCTCCTCGACCAGGGCGCGGTCGAGGTCCCGTCCGCGCATCGTGTCCACGAACGCGCGCCGCACCGGATGCGCGCTGTGCCCGCGGCGCAGGTCGGCCATGGTGTCGGCCCGCCAGCGGGCGAACCGCTCCACCCGGTCCCCGGGCGGCCCCTCGTCGGCGATCCGGTCGGTGCACACCACCCAGCCGGCGATCGCGTACACGAACGGACGGACCGCTTCGGGCAGGAGCACACCGATCGCCGCCCCCAGCCGGCCGACATGCCGCCGTACCTCGGCCTCGCACGCCTCGTACGCCTCGCGTAACTCCGGTGCGACCCGGAACTCCCTTTCCCTGTCGTGCACTTGCGGCTCCTCCCCTTCCGGCCGCCTCGGCGGCGGCCTCCGCCAGTGCCAACGACCCACCGGGCCCTTGGTGGCGAACGCGGACGGTGCGCACGTGGGAGAGGGCGCCACCGGCGCCGGCGCCGCATCGGCGTCCACCACTGCTGACGGTCGTCAAGACCGCCTGACCTCGGCGTCCACCCGGATGGCACGGTCGCGTCGGACGCGACGAGCGGTCTTCTCTGGCATCCTGACGCGGTGTCATCCGGGCAGGGCGGAGCACCTTCGCGGGCGCCCGGCACGCTGCCACCAGAGCCGGGGTGCCAAAGCCCCCGGATGCCCACGGTCGGTCCAGCGCGTGGAGGGCGTTCATGACACAGACACGTTCGGGGCCGGGCGGCCCGGATGTCACCACCCGTGAACCCCGGGTGCCCGCGGCACAGCGGGTCCGGGACTATCTGACGACCACCGACCACAAGAAGATCGCCCATCTGTATTTCGTCACCTCGTTCGCGTTCTTCCTGTTCGCCGGCGTGCTGGCGATGATCATGCGCGCCGAACTGGCCCGCCCGGGGCTCCAGTTGGTCACCAATCAGCAGTACAACGAGCTGTTCACGATCCACGGCACGATCATGATGCTGCTGTTCGCCACCCCCACCTTCGCCGGGTTCGCGAACGCGGTGATGCCGTTGCAGATCGGGGCCCCCGACGTCGCCTTCCCGCGGTTGAACGCGCTGTCGTACTGGCTCTTCCTCTTCGGGGGACTGATCGTCCTCTCCGGGTTCCTCGTCGACCAGGGTCCGGCGCCGTTCGGCTGGTTCGCCTACGCGCCGCTGAACAACGCGGTGCACTCCCCCGGCCACGGCGGCGACCTGTGGGCCATGGGACTGGCGGTCGCCGGGGTGAGCACCACACTGGGCGCCGTCAACTTCATCGCGACGATCGTGTGTCTGCGGGTGCCGGGGATGACGATGTTCCGGATGCCGATCTTCACCTGGAACATCCTGTTCACCTCGATCCTGGTGCTGCTGGCCTTCCCGGTGTTCACCGCGATCCTGCTGGCCCTGGTGGCCGATCGCGCCTATGGCGCCCACATCTTCGACTCGGCCTCCGGAGGGGCGCTGCTGTGGCAGCACCTCTTCTGGTTCTTCGGCCATCCGGAGGTCTACATCGTGGCGCTGCCGTTCTTCGGCGTCGTCACGGAGATCATCCCCGTGTTCAGCCGCAAGCCGGTGTTCGGATATGCGGGCATGGTCGCCGCCACGATCGCCATCACGATGCTGTCGGCGGCCGTGTGGGCCCACCACATGTTCGCCACCGGCGCGGTGCTGCTGCCCTTCTTCTCCCTGATGTCCTTCCTGATCGCCGTCCCGACCGGCGTGAAGTTCTTCAACTGGATCGGCACCATGTGGCGGGGCAGCGTCTCCTTCGAGACGCCGATGCTGTGGTCGGCCGGATTCATGGTGACCTTCCTGCTGGGCGGGCTCAGCGGCGTGGTCATCGCCTCGCCGGCCCTGGACTTCCATCTGACCGACTCGTACTTCATCGTCGCGCACCTGCACTACGTGCTGTTCGGCACGATCGTCTTCGCCATGTTCGGCGGCTTCTACTTCTGGTGGCCCAAGATGACGGGCCGGATGCTCGACGAACGCCTGGGGAAGATCCAGTTCTGGTCCCTGTTCGTCGGCTTCCAGACCACCTTCCTCGTCCAGCACTGGCTGGGCGAGGTCGGGATGCCCCGCCGGTACGCCGACTATCTGCCCGCCGACGGCTTCACCACCCTCAACACCATCTCGACCATCGGGTCCTTCCTGATCGGGCTGTCCACCCTGCCGTTCCTGTACAACGTGTGGAAGACCGCGTACTACGCGCCCAAGATCGACGTGGACGATCCCTGGGGCTGGGGCCGCTCCCTCGAATGGGCGACGTCGTGCCCACCGCCCCGGCACAACTTCACCTCGCTCCCCCGCGTCCGATCCGACTCCCCCGCGTTCGATCTGCACCATCCCGAGGTGCGGCGGGAACTGCCGGAGCAGGCCCGCGGAACGGTGGAGCCGACCCCCGACACGCTGGGAGAGCAGAGCGAATGAAAGCCGAGGCGTACCTGTTCGCCGGTGTGGCCCTCTTCTTCCTCCTCACCGACGCCGCCTACATCTGGTTCGCGCGCGAACCGGCGGGCATGGCCGCGCTGACCATCGCCTTCTGCATGTCGTCGGTGATCTCGTTCTTCTTCCTGATCAACTACCGGCGCAAAGGCAGGCGCCCCGAGGACCGGAAGGACTCCGACATCCGGGAGCGCAGCGGCATCGTCGACTTCTTCCCGCCCTCCAGCGGCTACCCGGTCGTCACCGCGCTGGGCGCCGCCGTGATCGCCGTCGGCATCGTCTACGGGGTGTGGGTCGTCCTCATCGGTTTCGGCCTGCTGTGGCCGGGGGTCTTCGGCCTGGTCTTCCAGTTCGGGAACCGGGAGATCCGATGAGGCGGACGCGGCCGCTCACGGCCCGGTGAGCGGCCGCGGATCGGCAGCCCGTCCCCGGCGGGCCGGTGCGCTCACTGCTCGCCGCCGGCCCCGCCCGACACCGGGTCCGCCGTACGGCCCGTGATCTGGAGGCGTTCCTCCGCCGTCGTGGGCAGTTCGACCCGGTCACGGTAGTACCAGGAACTCAGCGCCGCCCTGAGGCGACGGCGCAGCGGGGCCTGGCGTCCGGGGGCCGGCAGGGGCAGCGGGCGCTCCCTGACGAGCAGGCGGTAGCGCCGCTCCCGGTCGAGTCCCGTGTGACTCTCCCCCATACCGCCGGCCAGGTCCTGGCGCACCACCCCGGTCTCCTCCCCCTCCCGGTACAGCTGCCGCTCGTGCAGTTGCAGCGCGAGGCACAGGCGCCGGGTGAGCAGGTACGCGACGACCGGACCGACGACGAGGGCGATGCGGAAGACCCAGGTGAGGGCGTTGACGGAGACGCCGAACTCGTAGGCCATCACATCGTTGCCGCCGGCCATGAGCAGCACGGCGTAGCCGACGATGCCCGCCACCCCGAGCCCCGTGCGCACCGGCCGGTCGCGGGGCCGGTCGCACAGATGGTGCTCCACCAGGTCCCCGGTCACCCACCGCTCGAAGACGGGGTAGGCGTACAGCACGGCGAACAGCAGCGCGGGCAGCACGATCGCGGGCAGGAAGACGTTCCACATGATGGTGTGCCCGGCGACGTTGGTCTCGGCGGCCGGCATCAGCCGCAGCGCTCCTTCCAGGAAGCCGACGTACCAGTCGGGCTGGGCGTCGGTGGAGACCTGGTCGGGGATGTAGGGGCCGTAGTTCCACACGGGGTTGATCTGTGCGACCGCGGCCAGCACCGCGGTGACGCCGAAGGCGATCAGGGACAGTCCGGTGGACCTCGCGGTGAACGAGGGGTACATCGGCTGTCCCACCACGTTCCGGTTGGTCTTGCCCCGGCCCGCCCACTGGGTGTGCTTCAGATAGACGACCAGGACCAGGTGCACCGCGATCAGGGCGATCAGCAGGCCGGGGACGAAGAGCACGTGCAGGATGTAGAGCCGCTGGCCGAGCAGCGTGCCGGGGTAGGCGCCGCCCCAGGCGAAGTAGGCCAGGGACGTCCCGACGACGGGGATCGACATCACGATGGTGTTGGCGGTGCGCAGCCCCGTGCCGGACAGCAGGTCGTCCGGGAGCGAGTAGCCGCAGAAGCCCTCCAGCAGGGCGAGCATGAACAGGGTCACGCCGATGGCCCAGTTCAGTTCCCTGGGTCTGCGGAACGCGCCGGTGAAGAAGATCCTGAGCATGTGCACACCGATGGCGGCGACGAAGACGAGTGCCGCCCAGTGGTGCATCTGTCGGATCAGCAGACCGCCGCGCACCTCGAAACTCACGTGGAGTGTCGACGCGAACGCCTTCGACACCAGCAGTCCCCGCAACGGCGCGTACGAACCGGTGTAGGGCACCTGGACCAGGCTGGGGTCGAAGTAGAGGGTCAGATAGCTGCCGGTGAGGACGAGAACGACGAAGCTGTAGAGGGCGATCTCGCCGAGCAGGAAGGACCAGTGGTCGGGGAACGCCTTGCGCAGCAGTTGCCGGGCCAGTTCCGAGACCGGTGCGCGCCGGTCCGTCGCCACATAGGTCTGGAACGCGGTCTGTCGCGCCTTCGCCCCGAGTACCGCCCTGCGTCGTCCCGTCGGCATGCCCGCACCACGCTCCTCCACGTCCCGCCCGGCGCCGTTGTGCCGCGCGGCTCGATCGGCCGCGCGGCACAGCGGAAGTGCCGAGTGCCGCGTGATTCAATCTTGGGCAAGATCCACCGGCCTGTTGCGCAGGCATGCCGAGGGCAGACGCATTTCGACGGCGGTCGAGGGAGCGGCAGTGGACAGTGGGAGCGGCATCATCGAGGTACTGACGGCGGACCACCGCGAGATCCAGCGCCTGTTCGACCGTATCCGTTCCGCGTCGCCCCGCGGCGACGAGCGGAAGACTCTGGCCGAGCAGGTGAGCATCAGCCTGGTCCGCCACTTCACGGTGGAGCGGGAACATCTGCACCCGGTCCTGCGCCGGTACCTGCCCGACGGGGGCGCCCTCGTCGAGCGGCGACTGGACGAGCAACGCCGGATCGAGGAGTTGCTGACGTCCCTGGAAGCCGAGGAGGCGGGCAGCGAGAGGTTCGGGCATCTTCTGCTGTCCGTGCTGGACCGTGTCACGGAGCACGTCGTCGAAGAGGAACAACTGCTGCTGCCGCGCCTCCAGGCGCTGTGTCCCGCCGATGTGCTGCGGGATCTCGGGCGCAAGGCCCGCCGGGCGCAGGCGTCGGCACCGACCCGCCCCCGGCCGGGCGCACCCGGCTCGGCTCCGTTGACGAGGGCCGCCGCGCAGGTGTGGGGCCCGTGGGACCGGCTGCGCGACCTCGTCACACGCCGCGGCAGGCCGTGAGGCGGCGGCCCGGGTCCGGGTGCCGCCCCGGGGCACCGGTCCGCGGTGCCCACGGCACCGCTCGGGGGCCGTCGTCCGAGGTCACCACGGCACGGGGGTTCCGTCCCAGGAGAAGAACGCGCCGGTCGGCCCGTCGTCCGGCAGGAGCGCCAGTCGTACGGCTCCCTGGGCCGCCTCCGCCGGGTCACCGCCCGTGGCCGCCCGGTGGCTGAGGTCGGTGGCGCGCCGGCCGGGGGCGAGCGCGTTGACCTTGAAGCCGTCCTCGGCCAGCGTCTGGGCGTACAGGACGGTGAGGGCGTTGAGCGCGGCCTTCGACGACCGGTACGCGGCCGAGGCGCCGCTGCCGGGGGTGAACTGGGGGTTCGGGTTCGTGCTCCAGGTCAGTGATCCGGTGCCGCTGGAGATGTTGACGATCCGGGGGCGCGGGGAGCGGCGCAGGGCGGGAAGGAAGGCGTTGGTGACCGCGGCGACCCCGAACACATTGGTTTCGTAAGCGCGCCGGAAGTCGTCCATGGCGGTCTCGGTGGGCGGGGCGAGCGAGGGCATGACGCCCGCGTTGTTGACCAGTACGTCGAGGCGGTCCAGTCGTGCCGCGGCGGTGGCGATGCTGTCGGGGTCCGTCACGTCGAGGAGCAGCAGGCGCGCGTCGCCGCCGATCTCCTCGACGGCCCGCCGTCCGCGCCCGGCGTCGCGGGAGCCCACGTGCACGACGAACCCCTCGGCCGCGAGCAGGCGGGCGATGTGCAGGCCGATGCCCTTGTTGGCACCGGTGACCAGTGCTGTGCGATCGTTCATGACAGCCACGGTCCCCCGGCGCCGACGACCCTGCCAGGGACCACCTGTACCAGGCAACGGAAAGAGGCGAGGCGGCATGGACCGGCAGGAACTGGCCCGCTTCCTGCGGGAGCGTCGCGCGCTCCTGCGGCCGCGCGAGCTGGGCATGCCCACGAGCGTTCCGCGCCGCACTCCGGGTCTGCGCCGTGAAGAGGTGGCCGAGCTGGCCCACATCTCCGTCGACTACTACGTGCGCCTGGAGCAGGCCCGTGGCCCCCGCCCGTCGCCCCGCGTCCTGGACGGGCTGGCCCAGGCGCTGCGCCTGGCACCGGCCGAGCGCAGCCATCTGTTCCGCCTGGCCGGCACGAGTGCGCCGCCGCCCGCCACCGGCGCGGTGCGGCGGGTGCGCCCGCAGGTGGCCCGGATGCTGCGGCGCCTGCCGGAGACCGGTGCGATCGTCACCGACGCCGCCTACGGCATCGTCGCCTGGAACCCGCTGGCCCAGGCCCTGTGGGGCGGTGATCTCGGACAGGGCACGACGAACCTGGCCCGGCGCCGGTTCCTCGGCGAGGGACGGATGTACGAGAGTTCCAGCGCCGGGGAGTTCGGGCGCATCGTGGTGGCGCGGCTGCGCCGGGCCGCCGACCGCTATCCGCACGATGCCCGGCTCGCCGCCCTGCTGGCCGAACTGCGCGCCGGCAGCGAGGAGTTCCGGCTGCTCTGGGAGACCCGCCCGGTGCACGCCCCCGGGCACCGGGCCAAGACGCTCGCCCACCCGACGGCCGGCGAACTGCGGCTGAACTGCGATGTCCTCCTGGTCCCCGAGAACGACCAGGAGGTCGTCCTGATCACGGCCGATCCCGGATCCTCCTCGGCGAGGGCGCTGCGCGAGCTGGCGGGGACGGCCTAGGGTCCGCCCGGTCGCGGTCCGTCGGCCGGTGCCTCAGTGCTGGACCGGCGGGCAGTAGCCGGTCTGCTCGCCGGTGCTGTTGATCTCGGCATTGGAGCGGGGGTCGCCCGCGTAGTCGATCTGGTTCGTGCAGCTCACACCGGGCTTCTTCGGCGTGCCCACGGGCTTGCTGCCCTTCTCCGGCGCCGGGCAGTGCCCCGTCTGCTCACCGATGCTGTTGATCTCCGCGTTGGAGCGCGGGTCACCCGCGTAGTCGATCTGGTTCGTGCAGCTGACGCCGGGCTTCTTCGGCGTGCCCGCGGGCTTGCTGCCCTTCTGCGGCGCCGGGCAGTGCCCCGTCTGCTCACCGATGCTGTTGATCTCCGCGTTGGAGCGCGGGTCACCGGCGTAGTCGATCTGGTTCGTGCAGCTCACGCCGGACTTCTTCGAGCTGCCCGACCCTGTGGTCGTGACCGAGCCCCCGCCGGTCTTGCCGGCCGAGGAGCCCGGCTGGGCGCTGCTCGTGGAACCGGCCGAGGAACTGGCCGTGACGGAAGGGCCGGAGGAGGACGACGCGCTGTCCGAGCCGCCGCCGCTACAGGCCGTGAGCGACAGACCGACGGCCACACCGGCGACAGCGAACATCGAGAACTTGCGAACGCGCATCGGATTCCCCCTTGGGACGGGTCCCGCTCCTGGTGAGCGGGCCTTGCACCTGTCCAGACAGAGCCGTCGCGACCCCGGTTGCGTGCCGATCGACGCTGAGACATTCCTGTGACAAGGCGTTGCGAACACACCTGCCAACGGGCCCGGCCGACCGGGAGGAGAACCCCCGGCGGGTCATGGCGCCGGGCCCGTCAGCGCCGTGTCAGCGCCGCCTGGCAGGCTCTTCCATGTGAACGGCACCGGGCACCGACCCGGAGCCGGGAGCGAGGAGAGGTGCCCGGAGTGGTTGATCGGGGACCGGCGAGCATGCCTCGGGGTCGGATCCGCAAGGGTCCACGCAGGTTCGAATCCTGCCCTCTCCGCAGATCTTTCCCGACCGGGCCCCGCGTGCGGCTGCCCACCAGCGGGGAAGCCCGCCTTCCCGCGTCACCGTCCGGTGCGCGGGCGGCCGGCTCCCCCGGCGTCTCACCCGTCCTACGCCTCGAGGGACACGAGGAAGTCCGCGACGGCCTTCGCGACGGCGGTGGGGGCTTCCACGGGGAGCAGGTGGCCGGTGCCTGGGACGGTCGTCAGGGATGCGTGCGGGATGTGGGGAAGAAGGTGCTCGCGCAGGACCTGCGGCGGCTCCACCACGTCGTGTTCGCCGACCAGCACCGCCACCGGTACGTCGATCCGCCGTGCCGCTGCCGTGATGTCCTGTGCGATGCCCTGGAGGGGCCACTCGCGCCGGGCACCGGGAGCGGCGCAGAGGCTGTCGCGTATCGCGGTGGTCCGCGCCGGCTCGGTCAGCGGTGCGGCGGTGAGGACGTGGTCGAGGGCGTGCCGCACCGTCTCCGGCGAGTCGTAGGCATGGGAGAGGCCCTGCCGGTACTCCTCGGTCACCGTGGCGGGCGGCCGCGGCGGCCCGGGGGCGACGAGCAGCAGGCCCGCGAGTCCGGCCGGCCGGCGCGCGGCGAGGAGCTGGCTCACCTTGCCGCCCATGGAGTGGCCGACGAGGACGAACGGCCCGGCCGCACAGGTCTCGGTCACGCGGGCGAGGTCGTCGGCGAGCCGGTCGAGGTGAAAGGGCCCGGGCAGCTCCCGGGAGCATCCCCAGCCGCGCTGGTCGAAGCGCACCGTCGCCTGCGCGGGCGGCAGGTGGTCCAGCACGCGGTCCCAGGTGTGCGCGGAGCCGCCCCAGTAGTGGACGAACACCAGGGCCGGTCCGGCATGGCCCGCCGTGCGCACCTCCAGGTTCCCGCCCGCCACGGCGACCGTTCTTGCGCTTTCCGTCCTTGTGGATTCCGTCATCGTCATGCCTTCCCGGCAGCCACGGAGCGCGGCTCCCGCTGTCTCCCCGCTGCCGTACATCGGTACTCTGGCCTGGCTCTCAGGCCCGTCTTCGACCATAGGAAGCGGGACGTCCGCACGGTCGTCGAAAGGAACCCGGTCATTGTGGAAAACGGACACGGTGCGGTGCGACAGCTGCGCTACCTGCCCGCGGTGGGGTCCGCGTACGGGGTGGAGCTCCTCGACTTCGCGAGGCTCCGTGCGATGGACCCGCACCGGCGACGCGTACGGCCGCAGCGTCCCGACTTCCACGTCCTCGCTCTGGTCGGCTCCGGAACCGGCGCGCACGAGGCCGACTTCCGCACCCATCCGCTGGCGGCGGGCAGCGTCGTATGGATCCGGCCCGGCATGGTGCACCGCTGGAGCGACATCGACGCCTGCGACGGCCCCCTGATCCTCTTCCGGCCCGGTTTCCTGCCCGGCTTCACCTCGGCGGAGGCCACCGCGCCGGCGTGCTGGGAACTGGACGGCGAACGCCTGCCGCTCGCCCTCCTCGCGGCCGAACACCTCGGTCGTGAACACGGAGCGGCCGCGCGGACACCGCGGCTGGCATCCCCCGCGCTGCTCTCCCACCTGCTGGCGGCGCTGGTCCTGCGCACACTCCCCGACGCCCCCGCCGCACCCCGCTCGGCGCCCTCCGGCAGCCGCCACACCGAGGTGTTCCGCGCCTACCGGGCGGCCGTCGAAGAGCACTTCACCCACTGGCACCAGGTGAGCGACTACGCGCAGGCGCTGGGCTACGACGCCCGCACCCTCACCCGGGCGACCCGGGCCGCCGCCGGTACGGGCGCCAAGACGTTCCTCGACCAGCGCATCCTGCTGGAAGCCCGCAGGCTCCTCGCCCACACCGACCTCCCCGTCGGCACCTGCGCCCGGCGCCTCGGCTTCCGGGACCTGGCGAACTTCACCACCTTCTTCCGCCGCCAGACCGGCACACCTCCTACCCTCTGGCGCACGACGTACGCCGAGAGCGGCGCGCATCCCACCTGACACGACCGACGGAGCCTGCCTTGCCCCTCCCGATCACCCACGAGAAGGCCGAACGGATCGAGATCGTCCGCATCCTCGATCCGCTGCGCCACTACAGCGCCGAGGACGTCAGCGGCGAGGAAACCGGCGTCTGGGAGGGGGCGCAGGCCCTGCGGACGCTGACTCTGATCGGTGAGCTGCCGGACGGCGACATGCGCCGCTGCTTCAACCCCGGCTGGGGCGTCCGCGTACACGGCGCCACCGGCCCGCTGTTCCGGCTGGCCTTCTGTTTCGAGTGCCACGGAGTACGGCTGTGGGGTCCCGCCGTGCCGGCCGACCAGGAGGGCTTCCACGCCTTCGACGCGGACAGCGCTCCCGCCCGAGAACTGCTCCGGCGGTTCCGCGACACCCGGTCCGGCGCGCAGGGGCCGTCGGGCCGAGGCGGGGATCAGTAGAGGAAAGGCGGCCAGGGCAGGGCCCGAGCGTCGTCCACCACCGGCTCGGTGCCCGGCGAGCGGCCCGTCAGCCAGGCCGGCCGCCCCGAACGCCCCCACTCGGCCCGGGAAATCGGCTGGCGGGCTCGTGCCCTCGCGGGCGAGCATGAGCGGCATGACCGAGGAACCCGAACGCTGGAGCCAGGCAACCGTCTTCCCCGACATGTGGGTCGACCCCGATGACGACCCCCGTGACAGCTCGGGGCCGGGCCCGGAGGGCGAACTCGCGACGCTGGACCGGTATCTGGCCGACTACCGCATCACCCTGCGGATGAAGTGCGAGGGCCTGGACCCGGAGCAGCTGGCGCGACGGTCGGTTCCGCCGTCGACGATGTCGCTGCTCGGCCTGGTCCGGCACCTCGCCGAGGTGGAGAGGAACTGGCGCAACTGGATCGGCGACGGCGAACCCCTCCCGAAGCTGTACGGCGGGCGCGACGCGGACTTCGACGGCGCCGTCGCCGAACAGGCGGCGGTCGACGCCGCGTTCGCCGACCTTGCGCGCGAACAGGCCGCGACGGACGCCGCGTTGGCCGCGCATCCTGACCTCGGCGAGCGGCTGGGGCGGGACCGGATCTCCGTCAGGGAACTCCTGGTGCACCGGGTCGAGGAGTACGCCCGCCACTGCGGCCACGCCGACCTGCTGCGCGAGCGCATCGACGGACGGGTGGGGCAGTGAGCCCACGGAACCGGCCCACGTGCCGCCCGTCACGCCCCCCGGCGGGGCCGAGCGACGCGAGTCAGCGGGTGGGGACCGGCTCGGACGGGGGCCGCCGATCCCGTCTGAGCAGTCCGTAGACCCACGAGTCGGAGACGTCGCCGTTGACGACGCAGTTCTCCCGCAACGTCCCTTCCCGCACGAAGCCGAGCTTCTCCAGCACGCGGGCGGAAGCCAGGTTGCGCGTGTCGGTCTCGGCCTGGACGCGATTGAGGTCCAGCGTGTCGAACGCCCACCGCAGCAGGGCGCGGGCGGCCTCGGTGGCGTAGCCGTGGCCCCACGCCGCGTCGTCGAAGCAGTAGCCGAGCGACGCGCTGCGGTGGTGCGGGTTCCACCCGCTCAGGCCGCACCAGCCGATGAACGCGCCGTCGGAGACACGCTCCACGGCCGGCCGTGCGCCGGTCCCCTCCTGTGCCATCCGCCGGCACGCCGCGATGAACCTCTCGGCGCGCACCGGTTCGCTCCACGGTGGCGCGTCCCAGTAGCGCAGCACGTGGGCGCTGCTGTGCAGTGCGAAGAGGTCGTCCGCGTCCGCGTCCTCGAAGGCGCGCAGTCGAAGGCGGGCGGTGTGCAACGAGGGGGTGGGCAACGACCCACTCATGTTCCCTCCCCTGATCGGCGGCCGGTCCATCAGACATCCGGTGCGGGTCACCCGCAACGGGTTTTCTCCCGCTCGACGAGCCGCCGGAGCTTCGGGCGGACGTCGTCGTTGCCGCCGGGAGCGGTCTTCGGCGTCACGCCGGACGGCGCCCTCCCGGGGCTTCACGGGAAGGCCGGCGAGGCGCCGCGAGCACGTCCCGCAGGACGTCCGCGAGGGTGACGCGGGCCAGCTCCTTGCGCAGGGTCTCCTCGATGCCCTCGTAGATGCCCTGCATCGCCGGCTGGATGCCGTAACCCACCACGCAGCCCTGGTCCGGGGTGGTGCGGTGCATCGCGAACAGCGGGCCGGGTTCCACCGCCTCGTACACGTCGAGCAGGGTCATCGACTCCAGCTCGCGCGCCAGCGACCAGCCCGCGCCGACGCCCCGGCGGGACTCCACGAGCCCGGCCCTGCGCAGCTCGCCGAGCAGCCGCCTGATCACCACGGGGTTGGTGTTCGCGCTGGTCGCGATCTGCTCGGAGGTGGCGACCTCGTGGCCCTGGCGCTGGTAGAGGCCGATCCAGGCCAGCGCGTGGGCCGCGATGGTCAGCCTGCTGTTGGCGCTCATGGACCCTCCTGTCGGCCGCAACGCTTCATGTTACGACAAGCCAGTCGTAACAATGAAGGTTGCAATAGCTCGACGTAACAATTACCGTTACGACAGTCGGGAAGGATCGATCAACGAGGTGGGAAGAATGAGCAAGCCACTCACAGGCAAGGTCGCCCTGGTCACCGGGGGGTCGCGCGGCCTGGGAGCCGCGACGGTGCGGCTGCTGGCCGAGCAGGGCGCCGACGTGGCCTTCACCTATGTCAGCTCCGAGAAGCAGGCGCAGGCCGTCGTCGACGAGGTGCGCGGCAAGGGAGGCAAGGCCGTCGCCTTCAGGTCCGACCAGGCGGACACGAGCCGGGCGCGGGCGCTGATCGACGACGTGGTCGCGCACTTCGGCGGCCTGGACATCCTCGTCAACAACGCGGCGATCTCGGTGGAACAGGGCCGCAGGGTGGACGACCCGGAGGCGGACACCGCCGCGCTGGACCGGATGCACGCCACCAACTACCTCGGCGTGATCGCCGTCATCCGGGCCGCCTCCCGAGTACTGCGCTCGGGCGGTCGCATCATCACGGTAAGTTCCGGACTGGGCTCCCGGGTCGGCGCCCCGGGCCTCGCCGACTACTCGGCGACCAAGTCGGGGATCGAGCGGTACACCATGGGGGTCGCCCGGGACCTCGGGCCCCGGAACATCACGGCCAATGTCGTGGAGGCCGGGCTGATGGAGGGCGGCATGGAAGGGCCGGACCCCGAGACCCTCAAGGCGTTGATCAGCTCGCTGTCCCTGCAACGCGTGGGCCACCCCGACGAAATCGCCGCGGCGATCGCCTTTCTGGCGAGCCCCGCCGCGTCGTACGTCACGGGCGCGGTGCTGGACGCCCACGGCGGCTACAACGCCTGAACCGCCATCGCCTGCCGTACGCCCCGGAGGACATCGCCCCTTCGGGGCGGGCACCGCCGGCGACCGCCACCCATGTCGACGACGTCGCCCGGCACGCAGACCGGGTCCTGATCCCGTCACGGGCCTTCAGCGCTGGATGGTGACGACCATTCGCGGCAGCACCCTGCCGGCGATGGAGCCCGAGGGGACGGTTCCCGTGCGCACCGCGCCCATCGCGCGGTAGAAGGGCTCGGCATGAGGGTCCGCGTCGATCGTAAGCCGGGTGAACCCCAGGTCTCGTGCGGCAGCGACGGCGCGTTCGAACAGCAGGCGGCCGATTCCCCGGCCGATGGCCCGCGGCTCGACGAACATCATGCCCACGACGCCTGTCGGCGGTTCTCCCTCGAGAGTCACGAAGCCCATGATCCGGCCGCCCCTGTCGGCCACCGTGGCTCGTCGCCGGGCGACCTCGTGCGCGGCAACGGTCAGCTCCGCCCGACACGCCTCCAGGAACCGCGCGTCATAGCCCCAATGCGCCTTGGACCGCAGCGCCAAGTCGGTGAGCGCGTCGGCTTCCGCTGCCCGTGCGGGCCTGATCAGCACGTCCATCCGCGTCCCCCGCCGAGGTGTGTGTCTTTCGGTCTTCGCGCCCTGAACTCCCGTGGCCACAGTACGCGGTGGGCTCCGGCCGGGCAGACGAGGGTGCCGGGGGCGGCGTCGAACGCTCCCTCGGCGTAGGACGTGCCGGGGATCTCGCCGTCCGGGGCCCGCAGCCTGAAGGCCGTGCTGCTGCGCGCCGCCGGATTCGCCCCGCTCTGGTGCGCGCCGAGGGGTTGCGGACCGAGTAGGCGGCGATCCGCCGGGCCGGGGCGTCGGTGGACCTCCCGTTCGGGCGTGGGAGAGGGTTAATGGTGGTGTCGGGCCGCGCACGAGCCCGGCACCGCGGACCCGGAGGGAGGCGGCCGACATGGACGCGGAGCGTGCCCGGCGCGTGGTGGCGGCGTTGCGGGACCGGGGGGTCATGGCCCATCTCGTCGAGGCCGGGGTGTACGAGTTCGGGATCAGGGTCGTCCTGGACCACGGCATCGAGGCGCTGTGGGACACCGACGGGGTGTCGGGGCTGGACGCGGAGGTGGTCGGCGACGGTGTGCTCATCGGCTTCGTGCCCCATGTGCCCGGCTCGGAGAACTTCACCGACCAGCAGATCATCGACACCATCGCGACCACCGAGTACTCGACCGAGGGCCTGCGCCCACCCGAGGACGGCCCGCCACCGGCCTCGCCGCCACCCGCCGCACCGCGGCAGGGCGCCGATCCCGCTCCCACTCCCGAGGAGCGTCCGCCGTCCCGCCGCCATCAGCGCTGGGCGCACTGGATGCACGGCGGCAAGGACTGAAACGCTCCGGGCTCCGGGCTCCGGGCTCCGGGCTCCGGGCAACGTCCCGCTCCGCCCGACTCGGGCGACCGTACCGGCCGGGTGCCCGGAACCGCTTGCCCGGTTCACGGAAGTGGGCACCGCCCGGGAACCACACGACAGTTCATCATGCGAACCTTCCTGCGAGCCGGTGATCGAGATGCGGGACGCGAGGACCGCCCCCAAGAATCGGGAGGAGGTACTGACGCCGACTACGGAAAGGTGCCGATCATGCAGAGCAAGATCGTACGCGTGCTGGTCGCCAGCGTCGCCGCGGGCACACTCGCCGGCGGAGCAGCGGTGGCCTCGACAGGGACCGCCCTCGCGATGCCGGCGACCAGCCACGCGACCGTCGCCAAGCACGCATCGACCCCCCACCCGAAGCCGACCATGAAGAAGTGCCCCAAGGGCGAGCACCTCAAGAAGGTCAACGGCAAGTGGAGCTGTCACAAGAAGTAACCGGTAGCTGCCTTGCCGGGCGCCGGGACGACCGTCCCGGCGCCGCGCCCTGTGCGCGGCCGGACGCCGCGCCGGCCGCATCGCCGGCGGGTCAGCCGTTCAGGCTCAGCAGCGGGGCGGATGCGCGTTCGCCCCGGGCGTCCTCGGCCTCCAGCAGCAGCATGGCCTCCTCGTCGGCGGTGCCCGGGGCCGCCTGGTAGACCACCATGCGCTGGCCGCCGGTGCGGGCCAGTCGCATGACCTCGTACGTCAGGGTCATCGCCCCGGCCTGCGGGTGCCGGAAGCACTTCTGTCCGCCGCCGCGCTCGCACACGTCGTACCGCTCCCACAGCCGGGCGAACTCCGGTGACTTCAGGACCAGTTCACCGACGAGCGTGGTGAGTTCGGGGTCGTCGGGGCCGGCGCCGGCGACCGCCCGCAGATGCGCCACCGAGAGTGCGACCGTCTCCTCCCAGGGCTCGTAGAGCGTCCGCCCCACCGGGTGCAGGAAGAGGTAGCGGGTCAGGTTGCGCTGCTGCTCCGGCCAGTCCCAGAGTCCGGGCAGCAGCCGCCGGCCCGGCGGGTTCGCCGCCAGCACCCGGTTGTAGCGGCTCACCACGTAGGCGGGCAGAGGCCGTACCGATTCCAGCATGCGCAGCACGGAGTCACGGACGGTGTGGTCCGGACAGGCCGGCAGTTCGGCGACCCGCCCGGAGGCCAACTCCGCGAGTTCGTGCAGGCGTTCGTAGGCGTCCCCGCGCAGGCGCAGGGCACGGCCGAGGGCGTCCACGACGGCGGGCGAGGGGTTGGTCTCCCGGCCGCGTTCGAGGCGGATGTAGTAGTCCACGCTCACCCCGGCGACCGCGGCGAGTTCCTCGCGGCGCAGTCCCGGGGTGCGGCGCAGGCCCGCACCGGCCGGGAGGCCCACGTCCTCCGGGCGCACCTGCGCCCTGCGTGCCCTCAGGTACCTGCCGAGTTCGGTCCCGCGCGCATCGGTTGCTGCTCCCATTCGGTCAATTGTGTCAGCACCACAAGGGGGTTGGGGGACCGTGTCAGGGCCAGGAACGCCGCACCCCGGTACGGCGCGGTCTGCCGGGCGGATCCGCGCGGGCGCACAGTTGGTGCCAAGCGGGCGGCCCGGCCGCCGGGTCCCAGGGGGTGCACGACACCGGACCGCGGTCCCGGAGCGCCAGTGGCCGCCCGCCCGACCGTCCCGACGGACACCGTCGACCACGACCGACCGGCCCAGGAGGCCATCATGCCCGGCACCCCTTCCGCCCCGCCGACCGCCGCACCCGGGTGCGAGCCCGGGAGCCCGGTGCCGAGGCCACGGCCGCAAGCGCCGGAGCGGGCCCGACCAGCCACGCCGCCCGCCCCGACCGCCGTCACGGCCGGGCGGGCGGGTGTCGCGCTGGTCGCCTCGCTCCTCGGGTTCACCGTGATCACCATCGATGTGTCGGCGGTGAACATCGCGCTGCCCGCGATCCGCGAGTCGCTCAGCGGCGGGATGGCCGGGCTCCAGTGGGTGGTGGACGCGTACACCCTGATGTTCGCCGCGCTGATGCTCTCCGCCGGCGCCATCGCCGACCGGGCGGGTGCCCGTCGCGCCTACGCCTGGGGCGTGGCCCTGTTCACCCTGGCGTCCCTCGGCTGTGCGCTGGCGCCCGGCATCGGTGTGCTGGTCGCGGCTCGGGTGGCACAGGGCGGTGCCGCCGCGGTCGTGATGCCGGCCTCGTTGGCGCTGGTCCGGCAGACCCATGAGGACAGCAGGGAGCGTGCCCGGGCCATCGCGCTGTGGACGGTCGGCGGCTCGGTGGCGATGGCCGCGGGCCCGGTGCTGGGCGGGCTGCTCACCGAGTGGGCCGGGTGGCGGGCGGTCTTCCTGCTCAACCTGCCGGTGGGCGCGGTGATCCTGGCCCTGCTGGTGCGCGTGCCGCGCTCACCGCGACGGCCCGCCGCGCTGGACGCCATGGGCCAGTCGACCGCCGTACTGGCGTTGGCCGGGCTGGCGGTCGCGGTGATCGAGGGCGGCCACCTGGGCTGGACCAGCCCCCTGGTACTGGCCGCCGCGGCGCTCGCCGTCGTCTCCGGGGTCCTCTTCGGCGTCGTCGAGGCACGGCACCGTCAGCCGATGATCCCGCCGGCCGTGCTGGCCGACCGTCGGGTGTCGGTCCCGCTCGCGGTCGGGTTCGCCGTCAACGCCGCCTTCTACGGCGGGATCTTCCTGCTCGGGTTGTACTACCAGCAGTTGCGGGGGATGTCGGCGGTGGCCGCGGGACTGATGTTCGTACCGCTGTCGGCGGTGGTGACGGGCACCAACCTGGTCTCGCCTCGGCTCGCGGAGCGGATCGGGCGGCGGCCGGTGATCGTCGCCGGGCAACTGGTCTTCGCGGTGGCCATGCTGGCCATGCTGCCGCTGGCGGCGCACACCCCGGTGTGGCTGGTGCTGGTGCTGCTGGTGCCGCTGAGCGTGGGCGGGGCGCTCGCGGTGCCCGCGCTGACCGCACTGCTGATCGACGCGGTGCCGGCGGAGCGTGCGGGGACGGTGTCGGGACTGCTCAACTCCCTGCGGCAACTGGGCGGTGCGCTGGCGGTGGCCCTCTTCGGCAGCCTGCTGTCGGCCTCCGACGGCGGCGCCTTCTCCCTCCCGGGCATGCGGCTCGGTCTCCTCACCGTCGCCGCCCTCCTCCTCGCCACGACCGCGCTTTCCCGCCTCTTCCTGCCCCGCGGCTGACACCCGCCGGGCGGGGCGGCAGGAGCCGGCACCGGTCTCACCTGGGCGGCGGCCGTTCGCCGGCCGCCGCCCGCGTGCGTCAGCCGGCGTGGTGCCGCTCATCGGCGACGCGCTGCCAGAAGGCGGCGTTGTCGCGGATGATCCGAAGGTCCACCTCGTCGAAACCGAATGGTTCCAGGTCGTGTTCGAGCAGTTCGGTGTACGCGGCGGCGGCACCGGTGGCGTCGCCGTCCTTGCCGCGCAGGACGGCGAGGAACCACAGCGTGGTCAAGGTGTCCGGGTGGCCGCGGCCCAGCTTGCGCGTGTGCTCCTCCAGCCGTGCCTCGTAGGCGGCGCGGGTGCCGGGGTGGTCCGGGTTGAACACCGTCACCTCGTCGGAGCGGAGTTCGGCGCGGGTGGCCGCCGCGCGTTCCGTGTCCCCGAGCCGCTCCTGCCAATGGGCGAGGCTCTTGCGGGTGGCGAGGGTGGCGGCGTGCCCAGGCCCCAGGACCCGTTCGTGGTCGGCGCGCAACAGGACGAAGTCGGCCACCGCGCCCGCCACGTCCCCGGTGGTGCCGCGCAGATGGGCGAGTTCGTACCGGGTGTCGAGGGTGTCCGGGTCGTCGGGGCCGAGGACGCGCTCCTGCACGGCGAGGAGTTCGGTGAAGGCGGCCACGGCTCCAGCCGTGTCCCCCGTCTCGCCGAGCAGCCAGGCCAGGTTGTGCCGGACGGGGAAGATGTTCGGGTCGTCGGCTCCCCAGACCCGCTCCATGTGCGGGATGAGGTCCACCAGGGCGCTGATCGCCCCCGCGGTGTCCCCGGCCTGTGACCGCAGGTAGGCGAGGTTGGCCCGGGCGGCGAGGGTCCGTCCGTCGTCCGGGCCCGCCTCACGGACCATCGCCTCCACCTGCCGCTGCCCCTCCTCGACGACGGCGGCCAGGTACCGGGGTTCCCTGGCGCGGGCCGCGGGGGTCTTCCAGTCGGACAACCAGTCGGGCTCTTCCGCGCGCTGGTCGCGGCTCACCGCGGGCAGGAGGTTCCCGACGAGGAACGCGCGCCAGCTTCCGTAGCCCTTGCGGTACGCGACGTCGTACTCCGTCCACATGTACGGCCCGTACGCCTTGTTCAGGACCTCCTCGCGCACCTGCTGGACGTAGCGCTGGATGTAGGGCAGCCGCATCGCGGTGGTGAGCAACCGGCGCGCGGCGTCGTCGTCACCCCTGCGGAACGCGATGTCCGACAGGATGGACACGGCGGTGTAGTAGGCCTCGCACGCTTCCGTCGCCCGGCGCGCGCTGTGCCACGCGGTGATCATCAACTGGGCTTCGCGCTGCAGGAGTTCACGCGGAGTGCGGGCGTCGCGAAGGGGGTTGTCCGGTGCCAGGCTCGCCACGGTGAGCAGGAAGTTGAAGCAGGAGGTGAAGGTGGCGGCGTCGGCCGTGAGTTCCTCGTTCTCCTCGGCGGAGATGTCCAGCGCGGACGCCATGTGTTCCGGGAGCAGCGCCGCCGCCTGCCGGTGCCGCGCGGGCAGGAGGTCTCCGTTGCGGATGTGGGCCAGTTCATGGGTGAGGGCGAACGCGAGCGCCGCGTCGTAGCAGTCCCGGGGCCCTCCGTCGGGCCCGGTGGACTTCTGCATCGCCAGGACGACCATGCTCATGGGCACCGGCGCCTCGCCGAGTCGCTCCGCCGCCCGCACATAGCGGCTGAGGACGAGGGCGAGGGACTCCTGCGCGTGCATGGTGGCGGCTTCCCATCCCTCCGGAAGGTCCTCCGGGAGGTACGGATGGGCGAGGTTCATGCCCCAGGCGATCTCGGCGCTGAGCTGGACCGCGAGGGGGGAGATCCCGATGAGGAAGCCGGTGGCCGAGCCGGGGTTCTCGAAGACGCGCGACTCCACGGCGTCCGACGGGAGGCAGAACGCCTCGACGGAACCGGCCAGTTGCAGCGCCTTGTCCCGGTCCTCGGGCGGGAAGGTGGCGAGCAGGCCGTCGAGCAGCGTGCGGACCTGGCGCTGGGTGCGCTCGAAGTACATCTCCCAGGCCCGGTGCGGATCCTCCTCGCCGCTGATCCACCGCAGGTAGGCGGAGTCGGCGAACGCCAGACTCATCTCCCGTGCCTCTTCGGCGAGTTCGAGGTTCTGCTGGTCCCGGAAGAGAATGCTGCGTCCGGGGTCAGGCATTCTCCTGCTCCCCGGTGTCGCCGCTGCCGGCACGCTGCGGGAGCGCTCCGGTGATCGCGTCCGCCAGTCCGACGCCGTCCCGGACGGTCACCTCTCCGGACAGGGAGCGTACGACGACCGTGCCGCGCGGCAGCGCCGGGTCCTGACGGATGGTCAGGCGGCCCCCCATCGCGTCCACCACGACGCCCTTGCTCCACGCCTTGCGCAGCGTGTTGATCAGATAGGCGAGGGCGTGCGTCGCCACCGAGCCGATCATCAGCACGTCGGCCAGTGGCACGGTCCCCCGCGCGTCCACGCCCTTGCCGACACTCGCGGCCGCCTCGAAAGCGGCCTCGGCGGCGGCCCGTGACTCCGGATCACCGGGAGTGAAAACGTTCACCCGGATCCGCTCGCTGTGCATGTCCAACCTGGCCCCCCTGGCCCGCGGATACTGCCCGTTCGACTCTAATCCAGCACGGGCGCTCCGCTCAGCGTTTCCGGAGGCCGTGCCGTACATGTCTTCGGATCGGCCGGGGCCGGTGGCCTTGGGCGGGCGTGGGGTCGAGCCGGCCCGCCGGGCGCACGGACATCCGCTTCGGCTCCGCGGGCCTCGGGCTGCCGCCCCGTGTCCCGAGGGCCGCGGCTCCGCGTCCGTCGCGGGGTCGCCCGGCACTCGCCGTCCCCCTCTCGGCCTGCGGCCGAAGGCCCCTCACTCCGCCGCGGCGCGCACCGCGGAGTGGACCGCGCGGGCCAGGCGGGCGCCCCAGAGGGAGCGGGGGCCGGCGAAGGAGTCAGGGTGTTCGCCGGGGCGGGGGGTGCGCGCGGCGACGCAGATCGCGTCGGTGGGAGTGCCGGAGCAGTCGTAGCCGGAGTCGAGCAGTGCCTGGACCTTGGCCTCGGTGGCGGTGCTCACGGCGTTGACCAGCGCGGCGTCGGTCAGCGGGGCGGGGACCGCGACGACGATGTTGATCGTGCCGGGGTCGGGCGGCGCGGCGCTGCCCGGCGCGGGGCCGGCGGCCCAGCCGCGCACCCCGAGCCCCGCGGTGGCCACGGCGTCGACTCCCCCGTCGTGCGCGTGGCCGTACCGGCGGACGTCGGCGGCGGTCATCAGGCCGACGCCCGGCCCGCGCAGTCCGGCGTCGTGGGCGAGGCCGGCGAGGTGGGCCTCGGGGTCGGTCCTGCGGTAGCCGTGCGAGACCTGGGCGTTGAGGACCCAGGCCCGCTCCCCGATGCCGCCGCCGAGCACCGCGCTGCTGATCATCCGCCAGCCGACACCCGCCCGCCAGGCCAGGGCCGGCAGTTCCTCGCCGCACTCGACGCGGGTCAGCAGGCGCACCGGGAGCGCACCGGAGGCGGCGCGGGGCGGCGGGACGACGGTCACTGGGCTGGGCTCCTCCGGGAAGGCGGTCCCGATGATCGTACGCGCGGCGCGCAGGCGGCCGGGCCACGGCCGCGAGGCCCCCCTCGACGACGGTATGGACGAGTTCGAGGAACCCCGGTCCGGTGAGCCGGGCCGTCACCAGGGGGCGGCCAGGGTGCCGGCACGGGCGGACAGGATGCGCAGGCGGGGCAGCCCGGTGCGACGTGGCCAGGTGGCCGTCCGCACCGTCCGCGGCGGATACGTCCGGTCACCGTGCGGCGGGGGCGTGCGCGGCTCGCCGACGGTCATTAGGGTGAGGAAGGCAGGTTTGTGGCGAAGTACGAAGACGCGCGCGACAGTGCCCAGCCCGCTGGAGGCCCGGCCGCGAGGAGCGGCGGGCGGTGCGGACCCGCGCATGCCGTCGGGCGTTGGGGATGGACCGAGGGTGGTTCTGAACCATGAGGGATGCAACGCGGCTCGCCGAGCCGGTGCCGCCGGACCCGGGCAACGGAGGCGTACTGGCGGCCTGGGAGCGGTTCGTCCAGGGCGATGACCAGGTTCTGGGGGTGCGGCCCCTGGTGGCGATCTCCTGGCACCGCTGCCGGGAGCAGTACCGGGTCGATCCGCACCTCACCGAGGCGCCGGTGGCCGTCGCGGAGACCGGTCATCCGCCCGAGCACGACGTCGTCTTCACCGAGCTGGGTTTCCGCGCCGCCACGGTGGCGCACGAGGTGGGCGGCCTCGGCGGTCTCGTCACCGTCACCGACGCGGCCGGCCGGATCCTGGCCGAGTGGGGGGACCAGGCCACCCTCGCCAGGGCGTACGAGTCCCGGCTGGTCCCCTGGTTCTGCTGGTCGGAGTCCGCGGCCGGCACGAACGGCATGGGCACCGCGCTTCAGGCGCACGGTCCGGTGCCGATCCGCGGCCCGGAGCACTGGTGCCGGGCGTTCCACGACTGGAGCTGCGCGGGCATCGCGGTGCGGGACGTGGTGAACGCGGAACCGATCGCGGTCATGGGGCTGTGCTGCTGGCGCGGCCGGCTGCCCGCGTCCGCGGAAGGCTGGCTGGCGCACGCGGCCACCATGGCCCAGTACCCGCTGCGCAGGCGCGCCCGGGCCAGCGGCGCCGAGCTGGTCGCGGCCTACGCCCGGGCGCGGACCCGCTCCGGCGCGCCGCTCGCCGCGGTGGACACGGCGGGCAAGGTGGTGATCGCCGACGAGCCGGCGAGCGTCCTGCTGGGTGTTCCGGCGTCCACCCCTGCGGTCGACCCGACGCTGCGCTGGAACCCGGGGCTGCCAGAGTTCATCGCGGCCTCCCGGCACGCGACCGGGCAGGCGGCCCACGATCCCGGCTGGGTCGGTTCGACGCAGATCGTCGGCCATCCCTGCGCGGAGCCGACATCTATCAGCATCCGGCCCGTCTTCTCCTGCGGGCACCTGATCGGGAGCCTGGTGTCGTTCGGCGCCCTCGACGGGGAACCGGTGCCCCGCGCGGAGGGGACCGCGCACCCCGCGAAGCCGCCACGCCGGCTGGTCGCCGTGAGCGGCAACCGGATGGTGCTGCTGGATCCCGCGGAGGTCTTCTTCGCCGAGTCGCGGGGCAACGACGTGTGGCTGCGCACGGATCAGGGGTGGCTGCGGGCCGCCGCCACGAGTCTGGACAAGCTCGACGGCGAACTGGCGGGTGCCGGGTTCCTGCGGGTGCACCGCCGGTACGTCGTCAACCTCGGCCGGGTCCGGGAGATCGAACGCGGCCGCAAAGGAGAACTGTCCCTGGTCATGGACCGAGCGCGGGAGACCCTGCCGGTCTCCCGGCGGAACGCGGCGGCCGTGCGCCGCGCACTGGGCGTCTGACGTCCTCGCCCGCGACGGGCGGGACGTGCGTCGCGGGCGAGCGCACGGGCGGGAAGGAGGTCCCCGTGTCCGACACAGTGGAGGCCGGCGTCCACGGGCGTGAGCAGAGGAGGGCGGGCCGCGCCGGCGGGCTCGGCCTCTCCGCGCCCGTCGAGGCTCCGGCCGGGCCGCGGGCCGGCTCCGGCGCCCGCCCGGCACCGGTCATGGGCAACCGCGACTGGTGGCCGGACCGGCTCGACCTGACGGCCCTGCGCAAGCACTCCGCCCTCGCCGACCCGCTGGGCGGGGACTTCGACTACGCCGCCCGGTTCCGCGCCCTCGACCTCGACGCCCTGGCGCGGGACGTCGACCGGGCACTGACGACGTCGCAGGAGTGGTGGCCGGCCGACTTCGGGCACTACGGGCCACTCGTCGTCCGGATGGTGTGGCACGGCGCCGGAACGTACCGGGTGGCCGACGGCCGCGGCGGCGCGGGCGCCGGTCTCCAGCGTTTCGCGCCACTGAACAGCTGGCCGGACAACCGCAACCTCGACAAGGCGCGCCGGCTGCTGTGGCCGGTGAAGCGCAAGTACGGCAGCGCGATCTCCTGGGCCGATCTGCTGGTCTTCGCGGGCAACCGCGCCCTGGAGACGATGGGGCTGAGGACGTTCGGCTTCGCCGGCGGCCGGCGGGACGCCTGGGAGTCCGACGCCGACACCTACTGGGGTCCCGAGCACGCGTGGCTGGGCGACGAACGGCACGGCGGGGTACGGGAGCTGGACCAGCCGCTGGCCGCCGACCAGATGGGCCTGATCTACGTCAATCCCGAGGGGCCGAACACCGTGCCGGACCCGCTGACCTCGGCCCGGGACATCCGCGAGACGTTCCGGCGGATGGGGATGGACGACGAGGAGACCGTCGCGCTGATCGCGGGCGGCCACACCTTCGGCAAGACCCACGGCGCGGCCGACCCGGAGGCACACCTGGGTCCCGGACCCGAGGGCGCGCCGCTGGCGGAGCAAGGGCTGGGCTGGCGGAGCGACCACGGCACCGGCAAGGGCGGGGACGCCATCTCCAGCGGGCTCGAAGGCGCCTGGACGCCCACCCCGACCCGTTGGGACAACGGGTACTTCGAGACGCTGTTCGGCTACGAGTGGGAGCTGGAGCTGAGCCCCGGCGGTCTGTGGCAGTGGATCCCGGCGGACGGCGGCGGGGCCGACGCCGTACCGGACGCCCACGACCCGTCGGTCAGGCATGCCCCGAGGATGCTCACGACCGACCTGGCGCTGCGCCTCGATCCGGTCTACGAGCCGATCGCGCGGCGCTTCCTCCGCCACCCCGAGCAGCTCGCGGACGCCTTCGCCCGGGTCTGGTTCAAGCTGACGCATCTCGACATGGGCCCGGTACAGCGCTGGCTGGGACCGCTGGTGCCCGGGGAGCGGCTGCTCTGGCAGGACCCGGTGCCCGCCGTGGACCACCCGCTCGTCGAAGCGGCGGACATCGCCGTGCTCAAGGGCCGGCTCCTCGGCTCCGGGCTGTCGGTCGCCCAGCTGGTGTCGACCGCGTGGGCGTCGGCCTCGACGTTCCGCGTCAGCGACCGGCGGGGCGGGGCGAACGGCGCGCGCATCCGGCTGGAGCCGCAGCGCCGCTGGGCGGTCAACGAACCAGAGGCGCTGGCGCCGGTGCTGCGCACGCTGGAGGGCATCCGGGAGTCCTTCAACGCGTCACGGACCGGGGGGAAGCGGATCTCGCTGGCCGATCTCATCGTGCTCGGCGGTGCCGCCGCCGTCGAGCGGGCCGCCGAGGCCGCCGGCCTGCCCGTCCACGTGCCGTTCGCGCCCGGACGCACGGACGCCACGCAGGAGTGGACCGATGTGGAGTCCTTCGCCGCGCTGGAGCCGGTCGCGGACGGGTTCCGCAACTACGTCGGCGAGGGCGCCCGGCGGCCCGCCGAGCACCTGCTGGTCGACCGGGCGGATCTGCTGGACCTCACCGTGCCCGAGATGACGGTGCTGGTGGGCGGGCTGCGGGTGCTGGGCGCCAATCACCACCGGTCGCCGCTGGGCGTGTTCACCTCGGCGCCCGGCACCCTGACCAACGACTTCTTCGTGCACCTGCTCGACAACGGCACGCGGTGGCGGCCGTGCTCCCCGGCCGCGGACGTCTTCGAGGGCCGCGACCGCGTCACCGGGGAGGTCCGGTGGACCGGCAGCCGCGTCGACCTCGTCTTCGGTTCGCACTCCGAGTTGCGCGCCGTCGCGGAGGTCTACGCGAGCGACGACGCCCGGGAGAGGTTCGTGCGGGACTTCGTCGCCGCGTGGGACAAGGTCATGAACCTCGACCGGTACGACCTCGCGCCCGCCCCGGCCCGATGCGTCCGAGCGGTACCTCATCGGGGGCGAACGGCGGCCGACGGCGGGTGAACGGCATTCCCCGGCCGCTGCTCCGGCTCGCCCTTGTCGGTGTGATCCAGACGGCGTAGCGTTGTTTACGGACCATCAATTCACCCTTTTCCCCTTTGCTTCCTCCGACGCGATTAACAGACGTCTTTCATTACGCCTTCCATTGAAGCGAAAAAACGATGTGGAAGACGAGACGAGGTCGATTCGACCAGCGGTTTCGGACGAGGAGAGTGAAACCCCGATGACGACCACGCGGGAACGCACCGACCTGCTGGACCAGATCGGGTTGAACGCACAGAACAAGGCGGGGCTGGGCCAGGTGCTGGGCACCGGGACCATCGGCCGGGCCACCGAGGAGCCGGACGGCCGCATGCGGGCCACCATTCGCATCCACCCGGACGAGCTTTCCTGGGACCCCTCCATTCTGGTCATGCCGCACGGAGGCGATATCGAGCTGGAACTCGTCAACGACGATCGGAACACCCACTGTGCGCTGCTGCCCAGCAACGGCGACCGGAAGTTCATCTGGCTGGTGAACCATTCGCGCGGGCGGGCGCACCTGAATCTCGACGGGCCGGGCTATTACTGGTTCGGTTCCCCCACGGGCAATGACGAGGGCCGGGGACTGACCGGGGCCATCGTCGTCATGGGGGACGCCCCGCCGGAGGCCCGCCTCGACCGACCCGCACAGCCGCGACCGTAAGAGGAAGGAGGCGGAAGCACGATGACCGTCGACTACGTGGACGCGGGCGAGGCCGTCGACCAGGGAAACCTGAGCGGCAAGGTGGCGGGCGGCGAGGTCGCACCGCCGGTGACGGCCGGCATCGACTACGAACGCATCCTCCACGCCCGTGAGGAACCCCAGAACTGGCTCACCTACTACGGCGCCTACAACGGTCAGCGCTACAGCCCGCTGGACCAGATCAACACGGAGAACGTCAAGCGCATCGGGCCCGCGTGGGTCTTCCAGGCCGGTACGACCGGGCTGATCGCGGGCGCGTCGACGTACTCGTTCGAGGCCGCCCCGATCGTCGTGGACGGGGTCATGTTCCTGTCCGGCTGGGACGGCTGGGTGTGGGCCCTCGACGCGAAGACCGGCGTGGAGATCTGGCGGTACAAGCACGCCGTGCCCTTCGACGTGTCCCTGTGCTGCGGAAACGTGAACCGGGGCGTCGCGGTGGCGCAGGGGAAGGTCTTCTTCGTCACGGCGAACGCACGGCTGCTCGCGCTCGACGCTCGCACCGGCAAACGGGTGTGGGACCGCACCTACGGCGACGTCCGGGCCGGGGAGAGCGCCACGGTCGCCCCGCTGATCGTGAAGAACCTGGTGATCGTCGGGAGTTCGGGCGGCGAGTTCGGCGTGCGCGGGCACCTCGACGCGTTCGACCTCGAGACCGGCGAGCACCAGTGGCGCTGCTACACCGTGCCGAAGCCCGGGGAGCCGGGCGCCGAGACCTGGCCGGCCGACGGCGAGGCGTGGGCGCGCGGCGGGGCCAACTGCTGGCTCACCGGCACCTTCGACCCGGAGACCAACCTGCTGTACGTCGGCACCGGCAACCCGGCGCCCGACTTCGACGGTGCCGTCCGCGAGGGCGACAACCTCTTCACGGACTGCATCATCGCCGTCGACGTGGACAGCGGCCGGATCCGCTGGCACTACCAGTGCACCCCGCACGACCTGTGGGACTACGACAGCATCGCCGAGTGCATCCTGTTCGAGCAGGACGGGCGCAAACTGCTGGGCCACTTCGACAAGAACGGCTACTTCTTCGTCCTCGACCGCACCAACGGCGAGCGGGTCGGGATCACGCCCTTCGTGGACCGCATCACCTGGGGGGCGATCACCCGGGACGGCCAGGTGACGGCCAAGCTCTACCCCGACAAGGAGGGCGAGCCGGTCCACTTCTACCCGGGTCCGGCCGGCGCCAAGGAGTGGACGCACGCGGCCTACAGCCCAAGGACCGGGCTGTTCTACGTCCCGGTCCAGGACACGGGCGCCACGGCGACCCGGCGGCGCCGCGAGTTCAAGGAGTCCATCCCGTACTGGGGCGCGGGCGTCCAGGTGGACATCGAGGACATGGCGGGATCCGTGAGCGCGTTCGACGCGAACGGCGAGGAGAAGTGGCGCTGGCGCAACGAACTGCCCATGTGCGCCTCGGTGCTGGCCACCGGAGGCGACCTGGTGTTCGCCGGTGAGCCGTCCGGCGAGTTCGACGCGTTCGACGCCCGCACCGGGGAGCTGCTGTGGCAGTTCCAGTGCGGCAGCGGCCACCACAGCAGCCCGACCACCTACATGGTCGACGGCAGGCAGTACATCGCCGTACCGGTCGGCTGGGGCGGCTGGGCCGAGGGGTTCCTCCCCGGCATGCTCGGCGCGGGCCACGGCAGCGCCCTGATGGTCTTCGCCCTTCCGGAACCGGTCTAGCACCGCCCGGAGAGTGCCGCTTCAGGCGGAGAGGAGGTGGATCCATGGAGTGCGAGCTCGCTGTGTGGGAGACACCCGACTTCGACGAGATCGTGGTCGCGGCCGAGGTGACCATGTACCTCGCCCGGCTGGAGGACTAGCGAACGGGAGGACCAGCGGACAGAAGGCGGCGCCGGAGCCGGTCCGGCGCCGCCCGGCGCTCGAACGGCCCGGACCGAGGGAGGTGCGGACGTGTTGCTGCGTGTCCTGGGGTCGGCGGCGGGGGGCGGCTCCCCGCAGTGGAACTGCGGCTGCCCGGTGTGCGCCGCGGTGCGCTCCGGAGCGGGTCCCCCGCGCACCCAGTCGTCGGCCGCGGTCAGCGCCGACGGCCGCCGGTGGTTCCTGCTCAACGCCTCGCCCGACGTGCGCGCCCAGATCGAGGACTTCCCCGGGCTGCGTCCGCACGACGGCCGTACGACGCCCCTGGAGGCGGTGCTGGTCACCGACGCCGAGCTGGACCACACGCTCGGCCTGCTGCTGCTGCGCGAGGCCCGTGCCCTGCGGCTGTACGCCACGCCCGCCGTGCACAAGGTCCTGTGGGACGGCACCGGGGTCCTGCGGACACTGGAGCGCTACTGCCCGGTGGAGTGGCGTGCGGTGCTGCCCGGCGCCGATCTCGCCCTGGCGGACGGACTGTCCTGCCGTGCCTTCGACGTCCCCACCACCAAGCGCGCCCGGTTCGGGGCCAGGGCCGACCACGGGCGCGTGGTCGGCTACCGGCTGACCGACGAGCGCGGCGGCGGGACGCTGGTGTACCTGCCGGGTGTGCAGGCGCTGACCCGGGCGCTGCGCAGGGAGATCGAGGGCTGCGGCTGCCTGCTGGTCGACGGGACCTGCTGGCGCGACGACGAACTCCAACGGCTCGGTCTGTCCGGCCGGACGTCCCGGGAGATGGGCCATCTGCCCATGAGCGGCCCGGACGGCAGCCTGGCGCTGCTGTCCTCGCTGGGCGTGGGCCGGGTGGTGTTCGTCCACATGAACAACACCAATCCGGTCCTCCTCGACGGCACGCCCGAGCGGCGTACCGTGGAGGAGTACGGCATGGAGGTTGCCATGGACGGCCTTGAGGTCCGGGTGTAGTGCCGTGACGGCGACAGCGACCACGGTGACGGGCGCGGACGGGTTCGTCGAGGCGTTGCGGGCGCATGCAGGGCGCTACCACGACCAGCATCCGTTCCACGTCCGGATGAACGCCGGTGAGCTGAGCCGCCGGCAGATCCGGGGCTGGGTGGCCAATCGCTTCTACTACCAGGAGAACATCCCCCGCAAGGACGCCGCGATCCTGTCCAACTGCCCCGAGCCGGAGGTCCGCCGCCGCTGGGTCCGGCGGATCCTGGACCATGACGGCACCGCGGCGGGCGAGGGCGGCATCGAGGCGTGGCTGCGGCTGGGCGAGGCCGCCGGACTGACCCGGGCGGAAGTACTGGACCACCGGCATCTGGTGCCGGGGGTGCGGTTCGCGGTCGACGCGTACGTGAACTTCGCCCGGACCCAGCCGTGGGTGGAGGCGGTGGCGTCCTCGCTCACGGAGATGTTCGCGCCGGATCTGATGGCGGCGCGGCTGGCCGGGTTCGAGCGGTGGTACCCGTGGATCGCCCCGGAGGGCCTGGCCTACTTCCGGGCCCGGCTGGAGCAGGCTCCGCGGGACTGCGAGCACGCCCTGGAGGTGGTCACCATGCACTGTGTCTCCGCCGAGTCCCGGGCGCGTGCCGTCGACGCGCTGTCGTTCAAGTGCGACGTCCTGTGGTCCCTGATGGACGCCGTGGACCAGGCCTATCCGGAGTGACGATCATGGATCCGACCCCTGTCACGAGGCCCCGGCCGGGCACCACCGAGGTGTCCGGCACGGACCGGCCCCGGCCGGCGCGCCACGTACGGCTGGACTACTCCCGAACCAGGCAGCGCCGGATCCTGCTGCACCCCGAGGCGGTGGTGGTGCTCAACGGGACCGGCGCGGCCATCCTCGACCTGTGCGACGGGCGGCACACCGTGGCCGAGATCGTGAGCGAGCTGGGCACGCGCTACCGGAGCGTGCCCGAGGAGGAGGTACGGCGGTTCCTGGGCCGGCTCGTCGCCCGCCACTGGCTGGAGCTGACCGATGGATAGCCCGTTCGGGCTGCTCGCCGAGCTGACCTACCGCTGCCCGCTGGCCTGCCCGTACTGCTCCAACCCGCTGAACCTGGCCGACTACCGGGACGAGTTGACGACGGACGACTGGCTGCGGGTGCTGACCGAGGCCGCTGATCTCGGGGTGCTGCAGTGCCATCTGTCGGGCGGGGAGCCGCTGTTGCGGCGGGACCTGCCGGAGATCGTGGCGCACGCCCATCTGCTGGGCCTCTACACCAATCTGATCACCAGCGCGGTCGGGTTCTCCCGGCGCCGGGCGGAACTGCTGCGGACCGCGGGCCTGGACCATGTGCAGGTCAGCATCCAGGCGGACGAGCCGGCCCGGTCCGACCGGATCGCCGGAATGCCGTCCTTCCGGCGCAAGGTCGAGGCGATGGGCCTGGTCAAGGAGCTGGGCTGGCCGCTCACCATGAACGTGGTGCTGCACCGGTACAACATCGACCATGTCGCCGAGGTGCTCGCCCTGGCCGAGGAGGTGGGCGCGGACCGGGTGGAGCTGGCCAACACCCAGTACTACGGCTGGGCGTGGCGCAACCGCGCCGCGCTGCTGCCGAGCCGGGCCCAGCTCGCGGCGGCCGAGGATGTCGTACGGGCCGCGCTCGCGCGGCTGCGGGACCGCATGGAGATCGTCTATGTGATCCCCGACTACTACAGCCGCTATCCCAAGCCCTGCATGGGCGGGTGGGCGTCCCGGCAGCTGACCGTGACACCGAACGGCGATGTCCTGCCCTGCCCGGCCGCGCAGTCCCTGCCGCTGCCGCGGGCCAGTGTGCGGGAGGAGTCGCTGGGGCGGATCTGGGCCGAGGCGCCGGTGATGACCGCGTTCCGGGGCACCGACTGGATGCCGGAGCCCTGCCGTGGTTGCCCCCGCCGGGAGGTGGACTTCGGCGGCTGCCGCTGCCAGGCCTTCCTCCTCACCGGCGACCCGGCCCGCACCGACCCGGTGTGCCATCTGTCGCCGGACCACGAGCTGGTCGAACGGGCGGTGGCCGCGGCGAACTCCGGGCGGCGCGCGGCGGGTTCGGCGCTGGTTCCGCGCGCGCACCAGGTCCGGCGGCCGGTCCGCCGCTGAGCCACCGGAGGCGGGCACGAACGGGCTGAGCCGGTAGGTCGTGGGGGACGCGGGCGTGCACCCGGCCCGGAACCCGGGGTCTACCCTCCGAACACCAGCGGCAGTGCCACCGCGGCGATGATCAGGGTGACGCCGCTGAGCAGGTCCGAGCGGATGCGGATGAGGCGGGCGGCGGCGCGGCCGAGGCGCAGGCCGAGCAGGGACATTCCCGCGGTGATGACGCCGAAGGTGGCGGCCGACAGCCATGGGGAGAGGCCGAGGATGCCGAGGCTCGTCCCGGCGATCAGATTGTCCAGGCTCAGGGACAGCGGGATGCCGAACAGCGCCCAGGGGTGGTCCAGTTCGTCCGGCTCGGGGTGGCGCAGGGACGTGATGACGAGGTAGAGGCCGTAGCCGCCGAGCGCGGCGGCGCCCACCACGTCGGCGACGCCGCCGATGGTCTCGCCGATCTCATGGCCGATCAGCAGCCCGACCAGGGGCATGACCGCGTCCCACAGGCCGAAGGTCAGCGCGACCTGCGCCGCGCGCCGCAGACCGAAGGGGACGGTGCCGAGCGCGATCGATACCCGGAAATTGTCGAGACTGAGAACGAAACCCAGGCCCAGCATTTCCCAGACCATATTCAATAGCGTATACCGGGCGGGCGGCGGCAGCGGCTGGAACGGCGGGGAGGGAACGTCCAGGTCATGGAGAACGACGACACCGGGATCACTCATCGTGCGGATCCGGATGCCCCCGCGGTGAGCGCCTCCTCGGCACCCGGACGGCCGGTGCGCCTGATCGGTATGGAGACGGCGCTGCACGACTGGGCGGGCATGCGGTGCGGGTGCGGTGGCTCCGCGGCTCATCTCGCCGACGATCTGACGGCCGTCGCGGCGGCCGGGTCCGGAGCGGAACCGGACGTCGGCCTCGAGGGGCACGTGTGGTCGCCGGTGACCCTGTGGGAGCCGGCTCCCGCGGTGGTGTCCGTGGCCCTGGCCGCCCTCGCGGACGACGTCACGCCGGTGGCCCGGGAGTGGTTCCTGCGGCAGCTCCAGTACCTGGTGACCGGCGAGGGCACCGATCCCTCGTCCGCGCGGCGAGGGACCGATCTGCCGGAACGCTGCCGGGAACTGGCCGCCCGAGGTCTGTGGCTGCTCTACGCGGAGGTGATGGCGAACCGCTCCCTCGGTGCGGTCGGCAGCGCCTTCGAGATCATCACGGTGTTGGAGCCCGACAGGGGCCGCCTTGAGCGTGTCCGGGAGATCGCGGCCGACTGGCTGCCGGTGTGCTGCCGGACCGGGTTGTGCGACGAGGGGCCCGTGATCAGGGGCTGACGATCACAGCCTGCCCGAGCGGGTCGCGTCGGAGGGGCCCGGACCGGCGCACAGGTCCATGACAAGCTGGCTAGGGTGGCCCGATGACTGGATTCAGCGTCCTCGGTGACCCCACGGCATGGCGGCAGGACTTCGAACGGCGGCGGCGCGACTGGTACCTGGCGTCCGGGCTCGGCGAGGCCGCGGCGGCGGAGCTGCTCAGGAAGGAGCGTGCGGGCTTCGACGACTGGACGGTCGTCGAGGTGACGTCCGCCGGGACCCGGGTGGGCTACCTGGCCGTGGCCGTCTCCGAGACCGACGGCATCCTCGCGGGGCGGATCGGCGACCTCCATGTCGACGCGGCTCACGAGCGGGCCGCACGGGAGTGGGCGCAGACATGGTGCGCGGAGCGCGGCGCGCGCCGGGTGAACGTCCGGCTCGCCGGGCCCGCGGGCGAGTTGTTCGCCGGATACGCCGTGCGGGGCCAGGTGCGGGTGCGGCCCCTCGGTTCGCCGCCGCCGGAAGCGGTGGACGGCGTCACGGCGCGGCCGATGACGGAGGCCGAGTATCCCGGGTGGCTCGCCGCCGAGCGGGCGTCGTACATCGACGGCATCGTGCGGTCGGGCTCCATGAGCCGCGAGGAGGCCACGCGCAAATCGGACGACGACTTCGGCAAGCTTCTGCCCGAGGGCCTGGCGACGCCCGACAACACCCTCCTGGTGCTGGAGGCGGCGGGCGAGCCGATCGGCACCGGCTGGCTACGGCACCGGCACCTGCCGGGGGTCACCTACGGCTACTCGCTGCACGTGGACGAGGCGCACCGCGGCAAGGGACACGGGCGGGCCGCGATGGCGGCGGGCGAGCGGACCACCCTCGCCGCGGGCGACTCGGCGCTGATGTTCACCGTCTGGGGCGGCAACGAGGTGGCCATGAACCTCTACACGAGCGCCGGCTACCGGGTGCTGGACGAACACCGGTCGGTCGACCTTCCCTAGCGTCGGTGGGCGGGGCGGCCGGTGTCTCAGTGCCGGGTGGTCCGCAGGGCGGCCAGCAGGGCGACGGCGAGGACCTGGACGGCGACGACCACCGTGACCAGCAGGGGGACCGAGTAGCCGTACAGTCCGCCGGTCAGGGCGCCGCCGACCAGGCTGCCCGCCCCGACGGCGCCGGCGAACAGGCCGTACGCGGTCGCGCGGCGCCCGGCGGGCACCAGGTCGGCGACGGTGGCGCGGAGGGTGGACTCCTGGATGCCCATGGCGGCGCCCCACACCAGCGATCCGGCGGCCGCGACCGGCGCCGTGCCGGTGAAGGCGAGGGCCGCCACCGCGGCGGTCAGCACCGGCAGGGCGACCAGCACACGGGGGCCGATCCGGTCGTAGAGCCAGCCCGTGGCCAGTGCCGCGAGCGCGTCCACCGCCATCGCCGCCGCGTACAGCACCGGCACCCACGCGGCGGTCAGCAGATGCCGTTGGACCAGGTGGTAGGAGAGCACGCCGAAGGGGGCGAAGCCGCTCGTGGTGACCGCGGTGAAGGCGGCGTACGTCCAGAACGCCCTCGGCAGCCGCCCGGCGCCCGGCTCCGGCGCCGCGGCCCGTGTCTCGCGCTCGTACTCCTGCGGGGACGGCACCCGGGCCCGCAGCCACGACAGCACCAGCAGTACGGCGAGGCCCGGCAGGGCGAGCACCCCGAGGGCGGGCCCGTAGTCGTCGCCGGTCAGCGCGAGCACGCCGGCCACCAGCAGCGGTCCGACGAGGGCGCCGATCTGGTCCAGTGCCTCGTGGACGGCGAAGCCCCGGCCCCGGCCGGTCGCCGCGGCTGCGTGCGAGAGCAGCGTGTCCTTCGCGGGCGACCGCACCGCCTTGCCCACCCGCTCGGCGATCACCAGGACGCAGGCCGCCCACAGCACCCCGGCGACGCCCAGCAGCGGTACCGAGACGACCGTCAGGGCGTAGCCGCCGATCGCCAGCCCCCAGAAGCGGCCGGTGCGGTCGGCCAGCGGCCCGGAGACCAGTCGCAGCCCCAGCGCGGCGGCCTCGCCGGCACCGGTGACCACGCCGACGAGCAGCGCGGACGCGCCCAGCGAGGCCAGCAGCGGCCCGGTGATCGAGCGGGCGCCCTCGTAGACGACGTCCGCGAGCAGGCTGACCGTGCCGAACCAGACCACGAACCGCCACGGACTCATCCGCGCCGGTGACCGGTCCGCGTCCGCGTTCATGTGCTCGTGGCCTCCCCGCCTCGGCGCCCTCCCCTCGGTCTTCCCCCGACGCGTCCGCCGGGAACGCCGGGCGGGCCGGTCCGAAGGCACATCGACGCCGGTCTCCTCGGCACGCTCGCCGCCCTCCGCACCGGCCTTCGGCGCGGGCGCCCTCGCGCGCGCACGGCCCGACCGGCGCCGGATGCCCCAGGGGGACCAGGAGTGGGATCGGGCCGGGCCCCGGTGAGGTGAGGCGAGTGCCGGCGCGGTTGGTCACACCAGGGGCCGGAGCACGTCGTAGGCCCAGGACGCCAGCGTGGTCGGAGTGGTGCTGCGCACGGTGCGCGGCTGCTGCGGCACGAAGCCGTCCCGCAGCCCGGTCGACATGCCGATGACCGCTTCGACCAGTTCGTCGGTCATGCCGGAGGCGCGCAGCAGCTTGCGCATCTCGTCGTCCTCGACGCGTTCGACGCGCAGCGGGCGGCCGACGGCGGCGGACACGATCCCGGCGGCCTGCGGCCAGGTGAGGTCGGCCGGGCCGTGGACCGCCTGTACGTGGCGGCCGGACCAGTGGGTCGTCAGCAGGCGGCTCACCGCGACCTCGGCGATGTCGCGCGGGGCGACCCAGGGCATGGGCTGGTCGAGCGGCAGGATCACCGGGATCGTGCCGGCCCGGATGGCGTCGCGGTAGGACTCCAGGTTGCTGAAGAAGAAGCCGCAGCGCAGATGGGTGACCGTGGCGCCGAGCGCGTCGAGGGCGGTCTCGGTGCCCGCGAGGCCGTCGATCTCCCCGGCGCCGTGGCGCAGTTCGGCACCGACGCTGCTCAGGAAGACGGTCCGCTCGACGCCGTTGGCCCTGACGGCGCTCACCACGCTCGCCGTGGCCAGCGCGTAGTCGCCGAGCGGGTCCTCGCCCGCCGACGGGGGGTCGACCCAGAAGAGCGCGTCGGCCCCGGCGGTGGCCGCGACGACCGCGTCCGCGTCGCGCTGGTCCACCGCGACGGTGTCGACCTCGCGGCGCAGCCCGGGGTCGAGCCGCCCGGGGTCGCGGGCGAGGACCCGGGGCCGCAGCCCGGCCCGGACGAGCATGGCGACGACGTGCCGTCCGACGTTCCCGGTGGGGGTGGTGACCGCGATACGCATGGTCCGGTGTCCTTTCGGTGGCCGACAGCGCGACGCTATGCCTCAAACCGGACATCTTCTGTCGCCTATGACCGGGGAATCGCCCGTGTGCGACCGACGCGGCGACGTGGTGCGGGGCGGCGTACGGCGTGCGCCCCTCGGGCGGGTCGCGGTGTCCGCGTGCGGTCAGTCGGCGGTGGTCAGGTTCTTCACCTCGACCACGCCGGTGATCTTCTCCACCTCGGCGAGCAGCCGGGCCGCCGTCGCGGCGGGCATCCGCCCGGTCAGTTCCACCACGCCGTCGCGCACGGCAGGGCGTCCCGGCGGACGACCCCGACCAGTCGGCCCGAGTGGTCGGTGACGGGCATCCGCTTCAGCCGGGACAGCGCGGCGAGCCAGGCGGCCTCGGCGACGGTCGCGCCGGGCTGCACCGTGATCGCGGGGCTCGTCATCAGGTCGGCGGCCGTCTCGCCGTGAGCCTTGCCGTGCAGCCGGCGCTCGCGCAGCCTGCCGATGGGACCGGGCCGGTGCCCGGACGCCTCGAAGGCGACCTTGGCCAGCAGATCGGACTCCGAGACGACGCCGACCACCCGGTCCTCCGCGTCCACGACCGGCAGCGCGCCGGCCTGCTCGTCCGCCAGCACCCGCGCGATGTCGCGGTACGGCAGGTCCGCGGGGACATGGGCGGCGGGTACGTCCATCACCTCGCGCACCGTGGGCCGGCCGGGTCCGGGCCCCTCGCGCACCGGCTCGGGCCGGGGCGCCGCGGGAGCCGACGGCGCCTGCTCCACCTCGTCGCGGTGCCTGGCGGCGGCCTCCGCCACGGCACCCAGATAACGGAGCAGCAGGCCCTGGCGGGCCGCCTCCCCGGGGGGCCGGGCGGGCTCGTCGCCGCGGGCCTCGGGTCGAGCGGAGAAGTTCTCTTGCCGTTCCACGGCCGCCTCCCGGGTGCATCGGCTGCCTACCGTCCCAGAGTGCCGTGCGCACCGCCGCCCCGTGCGCGGACGCGTCGGCCGGCGCGACTCGCTCATCCGGCGGCGCTCACGTCCCGGGGGGCGTGTCCCGGGTGTCGTCGGTCCGGAAGGTGAGGTTCCCGGAGACCGACACGACGCCGTCGACACCCCGGCACAACTGCTCGATGACGCGGATCTGGGTGCGGAACTCCACGATGCCGGTGAGGGTGACCCGCCCGTCGCGCACCTCCGCCGTGACGTCCCGTGGGTCGAGCAGGAGGGTGCCGCGCAGCAGGTCCCGGTTGATCTCCTCGCGGATGGCCTCGTCGCGGCGCAGGAAGACCCGTAGCAGATCGGCGCGGCTGACGATGCCCACGAGCCGGTCCGCCTCGTCCACCACGGGCAGCCGTTTGACGTGCCGCCGCTCCATGAGCCGGGCGGCCTCGACGACGGTCCACTCGGGCCGCGCGCACACCGCGGGAGCGGACATCACCTCCTCCGCCCGGACCCCCTCGGCCCTGGCCCGCTCCTCGGCCTCCAGGTGCGGTACGGGGCTCAGGCCCGCCGGATCCGCCTGGTCGGCGCTCTTGCGCAGCAGGTCGGCCTCGGACACCACGCCCACCGGGCGGTCCAGCTCGTCCACCACGGGTACGGCGGTGATGTCGTTCTCCTCCAGCAGCCTCGCGAGCTCCTTGAACGGTGTGTCCTGCCGGGCCCGGACGACGTCCCGGGTCATGAGCTCCTCGACCGTACGGTGGTGCATGTCGCCTCCCGGATACGGGCGCCCACCTGGCGGATTCCGGGCGGGGGCCCGTGCGCGGCGCGGCCCGCGGGGCGGGTCGGATGACAGCACCATTGTGCGGAGCGCACGGCGATCGGGCGAACGCGACCGGGCGGGCCGGTGCCCTCTGTGCGGGTCGCCGCAGGAACCCTCCCGTGCCGCGGGTGCGAGGCGGCTACGCCCGGCCGGCGTCGCGTGCGGCATCATGGGCGGGTGGACGAAGCGGAGCGGCTGCGGGACGTGTCCCGGCTGTGGGAGGAACACCGCCGAGCCGTGTTCCCGGCGGACGTACGGGGCGCGGAGCCGGCGGGCATCGACCTGGTGCTGCTCGACGCGACCGTCGCCGGCTGTGTCTCCGGCTGGCTGGAGGGCGGCGGCAGCCTCGACGCGGAGCGCGGCCGCGTCCTGCGGGACGCCGTCACGGACCTCGACCGGGTGCTCCCGGAGATCACCGGCGCCGACGGATCCCGGTACTTCCGGCACCTGCGCCGGCTGGCCGCGCTCGTGTCAGCGGCCTCGCCCGGCGCCGCCGTCGGATGAGACGGGACACCGTCCTCGCCTCGCGGTTCAGGCCTTCCACGGGCCCATGCGGTCCAGACGGCGCAACTGCTGGCGGGCGGTGGGGGCGTCGAGGCCCCGGCCGCGCTCGGTGAGGTGTTCGGCCACGGTGGTGCGCAGTTCGGTGGGCTTCTGGTTGTCGTACTTGAACTTGGCGCGCACCTCGAGCACTTCGAGCCGCAGACCGCGGATGCCGGAGAGCAGGCGGCCGTAGGGCGGCCGGTCGGCCTCGACGGGGGCGTGGTCGCCGTCGGGCTGGAAGTGGGACAGCTGGCGGCGCAGCAGTGCCGCCTTGGCCTCGGGGTCGTCGAGGATGTGGGCGCGGCAGGTGAACTGGACGGCCGCGTAGTAGCTGGTCGGCACGCCGTCGGTGGGCGGGACGCCCGGGTTGGCGCGCCAGGTGCCCGGGATGAAGGCGTAGTCGCCGGTGACTCCGAAGGTGACGTTCGGGTCGTGCTCGATCACCTTCCACACCGGGTTGGGCCGTGCGAGGTGGATCAGCAGGTCCTTGCCGTCGGTGGCGAAGTGGGTGGGGACCACGGCCGGCGCCTCACCGGGCAGCCCGTTGACGCAGAGGTGCCCGAAGTCGTGCCCGTCGGCGATCCAGGTCTGCCATTCCGCGGCGTCCAGACTCGCGTCCCAGGGGTGGATGAGCATGCGGGGACCGTACAGCAGACCGGCCGGACGGCGTCAACCAGATGACCTTGAGGTGCATTGCACTGCACCTCGGCGAGGCGGTGCCGGACGGCGGCCGCCGCGGTGGGGAACGGCGGCCGGGTCCGGGGGCCGGTGCACGGCGACGTCAGGAGTCCGACGGGGGCTTGTAGATCCGCACCGTTGCGGCGATCTTCCGCACCGTCGCGTCCGCCACCTCGCCGTCCACGCCCTTGACACCGACGAACGACCAGGAGACCAGGTCCCCTTGGCCGTTCTTGAAGGCGAAGGTCCACGCCTTGCCGTCCGTGGCGCACTCGGCCGACTTCCGTACGCCCACGGACCAGGCGCTGCCCAGCTCGCCCTTGATCCCGGAGTCCGTGGTGAACGGTTCGACCGCGCCGGACTTCACCTCGGCCTTGTCGGGCTGGGTGTACATGCCGTACACCCAGGTCCTCGGGTCGGCGCCGGCGATCTGAGCGGTGCTGCGGGCGCCGTTGTTGCGCCTGCTGCCCGCGGTGGCCAGCGGGGTGTCCTCCGGGGTGCCGTCCTTGTCCTCGTCCGCGGAGCACCACGTCGGCCGCAGGGAGGCGGGCGCCCGCATCGCGATGAGCGGCTTGTCGTCCGGGTCGCCGTTCTCGGAGACGTAGGTGACCCAGTCGGGGGTCTGGAGCTTCCACTGCGGCGGGACGTCGAAGGCGATGCCCTGGGCCGGGTTGGTGACGACCTTCCAGCCCTTGACCGTGGCTGTGCGGTCGTCGGCCGCGCGCGGGTTGCCCGTGCTCTGCCGCGGCGGGCCGGTCGGGGTGGGGCCCGGGCCGGCCTTGTCGTGCCCGCCGCCGAGGAGCAGGAAACCGGTGACCCCCGCGGCGACGACGACGGCCGCGGCGGCGACCACGGCGACCAGTCGGGTCCGGTCCGGGCGGCCACCGCCCGGCGGCGGCCCCGCGGGCGGTGTGGGCGCCTGCCACTGCTGCGGCGGCTGGTAGGGGTTCGGCTGGTGGTACCCCGGCTGCTGGTACGGGTTCGGGTGTTCGACCGGGGGCCACTGCGGATCCTGTCCGCCCCCCGGTGGCTGCTGTGGCCACATGCGAGGCAACGATACGGCGGGCTCCGGCCGGTACCGGCCGGGGGTGGCGGTACCGGACCGCCCGCTCGGGCGCGGCCTCGCGAGCGCGGGCCGATCATCGAACTTCCCTTCTTCTTCGAAGCCTTGGAGGCGGCGACGGCCGGAAGCCCGCCGGGTCACACAGGCAAACTGTACAGCTCAGCCTGTACAGATTAAGCTGCGGGTCATGAGTGAGAATCCGAGTCCGTCGCCGTCCGCGGTGCAGGCGTCGCGTGATGTGCGCGCGGTGATCAGCCGGTTGCGGCGGCGCATCCTGAAGGCCTCCGAGGCGGAGGACATCACCCTGGGCCAGGCATCCGTGCTGGCCCGGTTGTCCGACAAGGGGAACGTCACGGCGAGCGAGCTGGCCGCCGCCGAGGGGGTGCGGCACCAGTCGATGACCTCGATGGTCGCCGCGCTCGCCGCACGGGGCCTGGTCGAGCGGGCCCCGGACCCGGAGGACGGGCGGCGCCTGCTGATCGGGCTGACGCGGGAGGGCCGCCGCCGGGTGGAGCAGGGGCGGCAGATCCGCACCGAATGGCTCGCGGAGCGGCTGGACCGGTGCACGGACGAGGAGCGCCGGACCGTGATCGCCGCCATGGCGGTGCTGGAGCGGCTGATCCATGACTGAGACACGGCCCGGGGCCATGGCGAAGACGGACGGGCCCGGCTTCGACCGGCGGCTGCTGCCGCCGATGATGCTGGGCTCGATCCTGAACCCGATCAACTCCACGATCATCTCGGTGGCACTCGTCCCCATCGGCAAGGCCCTGGGCGCGCCGGCCTCGCAGACCGCGTGGCTGGTCTCCGCCCTCTACCTCGCCACCTCGCTCGGGCAGCCGGTCGTGGGCCGGCTCATCGACCTGTTCGGGCCGCGCCGGCTCTTCCTGTTCAGCACCAGCCTCGTCGGCGTCGCGGGCGTCCTCGGCACCCTGGCACCGAACATGGCGGTGCTGATCGCCGCGCGCGTCCTGCTCGGCTTCGGCACCTGCTCCGGCTACCCCGCCGCGATGGCCCTGCTGCGCAGCGAGGCGAAACGCACCGGGCGGGACAGTCCCGGCGGGGTGCTGACCGCGCTGGCCGTCGCCAACCAGACCATAGCCGTCATCGGCCCACTGCTGGGCGGTCTGCTGATCGCGGCCGGCGGCTGGCGCGCCACCTTCGCGCTGAACGTGCCGCTGTCCGTCGTGGCCGTGGTGCTGGGCCTGCTCTGGCTGCCCAAACCGGCTCCCGCGGCCCGGCCCGCGGGAGGCGGCCGGCTGGTCGCACAGCTCGACCTGCCCGGCATGGCGCTGTTCGCGGCGACGCTCACCTCGCTGCTGCTGTTCCTGATGAACCCGCACCCGCGCACCTGGTACCTGCTGGTGGTCGCCGCCGTCTTCGCGGCCGGGTTCGCGCTGCGCGAGCTGCGCGCCGCCACCCCGTTCATCGACCTCAGGGTGTTCGGCGGCAACACTCCGCTGCTGGCCACCTACGGCCGCGCGGTCGTCGCCTACGTCGTCTCCTACTCCTTCCTCTACGGCTTCAGCCAGTGGACCGAAGAGGGCTACGGGCTGAGCCCGTTCCGGGCCGGTCTGGTGCAGATACCCATGTTCCTGGTGGCGATCGGCGTCTCGATCCTCTCCGGGCGGCGCTCCGGCGTGCGCGGGAAGCTGCTGGTCGGCGCCGCCGGACAGATCGTCGCCTGCCTGGTGATGCTGACGCTCGGCGCGGGCAGCGCCCTGTGGGCGCTGTTCCTCGTCGCCCTGGTGTTCGGCATCCCGCAGGGGCTGAACAACCTGGCCCTGCAGAACTCCGTCTACTTCCAGGCCGATCCCGAGCGGGTCGCCTCCTCCGCGGGACTGCTGCGCACCTTCGCCTACATCGGCTCGATGATCGCCTCCTCCGCGACCGCCGCCTCCTTCGGGCGAGGCGCCGACACCGCCGGCATGCACCAGCTCGCCTGGATCATGCTCGGCGCCGGTGTGCTCTACCTCCTCGTGACCGTCCTCGACCGCGCCCTCGGGCGCGTGGCACCCGCACCGGCCGACAAGTAGCCCGCCCCTCCCCCGACTTCTTCGAAAGGCACCACCATGTCCCGCACCGCCCTGCTGCTCATGGACCTCCAGGCCGGCCACCTCGCGCACGTGCCCGACGACTACCTGCCCCGCGCGGTCCGCGCCCTGCGCACCGCCCGCGCCGCCGGTGTCCCGGTCATCCATGTGGCGCTTCGGCTGCGGCCCGGTCACATCGACGCCCACCCGCGCAACAAGACCTTCGGTGCCCTGCCGACGCACCTGTTCACCCCCGACGATCCCGGCGCCGCCATCCACCCCGATGTCGCGCCCTCGGACGGTGAGATCGTCGTGTACAAGAACCGGGTCAGCGCCTTCGCCGGGAACAACCTCCGGCAGATCCTGGCCGCCCAGGGCATCGGCCATCTCGTCCTGGCCGGCATCGCGACCGGCGGGATCGTGCTGTCCACCGCCCTCCAGGCCGCCGACCTCGACTACCGGGTCACCGTCCTGTCCGACGCCTGCGCCGATCCCGACCCGGGGCTGCACGACACGCTCGTCGAGCGCGTCCTCGCCCGGCGCGGCGAGGTCACCACGGTCGAGGCGTGGGGGCGCGCCCTCGGCGCCGCCGCCTGAGCACGCCCGGCCCGGCCGGTGGCCCGGTGACCACACCGCTGGACCCGGAGATGTTCGGTCCCGTGTGGCGCGGAACTCGGCGGGGGCGCACCTGGACGAGGTGCTCAACGCCCGTGAGACGGCACAGGCCCGTCTACCCCGCCGAGGGGGCACGGAGGCCGCGGTTCAGGTCTGCCGCTGCGGCGTGTACTCCGCCTCCTCCAGGCCGAACGTCCAGGCGACCCCCTCCCGAGCGGTGCGGGTGCGCGGCGGGACGCGCAGCCAGTACGTGCGGTGCGTGCCGTCCGGCTCCGGGGTGGAGTTGACCACCTCGACCATCACCTGCGGCTCGTCCCCCGGCAGTTCGACGCGCCAGAGCACGCCCGTCTCGTCCCGCTGCACCGGCTTGGCGCCGGACTCCTTCAGATAGCGGTCGTAGCCGTAGTGCTCCAGCATCACGCGGCGCAGTTCGGCGTTCTCCTCCTCGCGTATCCGGCGGGGTGTCAGCCCGTCGAGTTCGGCGAGGAATTCGGCGGGCACCGGCATGCCGCGCCAGGCGTACAGGGCGAAGCCGTCGGGGAAGGCGAGCGCGGGGCCGTCGCCGCGGTCGAGCCGGCCCGCCTCGTCCAGGTGCAGTGCCACGGGCCGTTCGCAGACGATCGCGGTCTTCTCGTACGGCCACCACCAGCCCGCGGCGCGGGCCACCGCGGCGATGCCGTCGAGCGCCTCCGCGCCCTCCTGGCCGGCGAAGGCCGCCAGCCAGGCCGCGTCGTGCTGGCCCAGCACCGCGTCCAGGAGCACCAGCCGGACGGTCTGCTCCGCTTCCTGCGCGCCTCCGGACGCGTCCGTCACCCCGGTGCGTATGCGGTCCGTCAACATGACCATGCGGTCCCAGAGCGGGGCGCCGGTCAGGGCCCAGTGCCCGGCCCAGCCGGCCGGTCCGAGCCGGTCGAGGAGGCGCCCCCGCGCCGTGGCCCACGGCCGGTTGCGTACCTCGTCGCGGACGCTGCGGCCGGCCGTGCCCTGGGCCGTGAGCCGGGCGGCCAGCGCCGTGCCCGCGCGGGGCGAGTCCGCCCAGACGATGGTCTCCGGCTCGGGCAGGCCCGCCAGCCGGTAGGCCAGGCGCACGCCCTCCTCGGCGGCGGGGCGGTCCGCGGGGCCGGTCGCCGCCGCCACCTCCCGCCACTCGCGCACCGCGTCCACCGGCTCCGACCCGCCCGGCTCTGCGCCCGCCATCGCCATGCCTGCCGTCTCGGTGTCTTCCGTCTCCGGGCCCCTCGGCTCCGTACCCACCGGCGTCACCGTCGCGTTCCCCGTCGTCATCGTTTCCCCGCTCACCGTCTCCATCGCTTCCCCGCTCACCGAAGTCACCGTCGTGCCCCGCCGGCTCAGTCCGCCACGACGCGGACGGCGCCCGGCACGTACTCCCGCTGCCGCACCACGCGGTACCAGCCCTTCGGCAGCGGTATCGCCGCGTGCTCCTCGTGCACCACCCGTCCGCCGTCCGGGAGATGGAGGTAGGCGACCCCGAACGGACCGGCCTCCCGGACCAGGGTCCCCGGTCCGACCACCGCGTGCGCGTGTCCGGTGACCTCGCCGAGCGCCAGCACCAGCCGGCCCCGCGCGTCCCGCGGCTGGCGCGGCAGCCGGTCGGTGCCCGGGGGCACCGCGTCCTCCGCCACGGGCACGATCAGGACGTCTCCCTGCCGGTACATGCGTGTCTCCCTTCCCCGTCGGCACCTGGCGCCGACCGATGTCCACGACGCTACGCGGAGGGTCTGACAACGGCCCCCGCCGCGGCTTTCCCACGGCCCGTCAACCGCGTTGTCAGTGCGGGTTGGTACAACTCTTGGCAACCACCGCACGATCACGGTCCAGGAGGCCAGCGCGTCATGTCGTACGTCGAGCACCTGAAGGAACTGCACGGCCTCCCGGCCTTCGACTTCCCCGCCCCCGAGGAGAAACGGGAACTGCCGGGTGCGGGCGAGGTGGCGTGGCGGCTCGCCGTCAACCCCTACGGGGACTCGGACGAGACGTTCGAGGAACTCTGGGAGCGTTTCCTCGGCGCCGTGGACCCCGCCGGGGTGCGCGCGATCGTCGTCGGCCCGTGGGGCGAGGTGTACGACGGCGACTCGGGCGAGGTGGTGGACCTCCTCGTACAGGCGCGGGACCGGCTGACCGGGCTGCGGGCCGTGTTCATCGGCGACCTGGAGATGGAGGAGGCGGAGATCTCCTGGATCCAGCAGTCCGACGTCACCCCGGTCCTCGACGCCTATCCGCTGCTCGCCGAGTTCGGAATCCGCGGCGGCAGCGAACTGCGCTTCCCCGCCGTCCGGCACCGGCACCTGCGCACCCTGCGCTTCGAGGCCGGCGGCCTGCCCGGCCACGTCGTGCGCGGCGTCGCCGCCAGTGAACTCCCCGCGCTGGAGCACCTGGACATATGGCTCGGCGTGGAGGAGTACGACGGTGACGCCACCGTCGCCGACCTCGCGCCGCTGCTGGCCGGGGGCGGCTTCCCGGCGCTGCGCCACCTCGGCCTGCGCAACAGCGAGATCCAGGACGAGATCGCCGCCGCCGTCGCGGGGGCCCCGGTCGTCGCCCAGCTCACCTCGCTCGACCTCTCCCTCGGCGTGCTCACCGACGAGGGTGTGACAGCGCTGCTCGACGGCCAGCCCCTCACCCATCTGACCCGGCTCGACCTGCACCACAACTACGTCACCGAGCCGGTGGCCGAGCGGGTCCGGGCGGCGCTGGAGCCCTCCGGTGTCGAGGTCGACCTGTCCGAGCCCGGCGACACCTGGGAGCACGACGGCGTCGTCCACCGCTACACCGCCGTCGCGGAGTGAGGAGGGCTGCCATGATCTTCACCGAACACCTCGACACGTTCCACGGGCTGCCCGTCTTCACCCTGCCCGAGACGGGCGAGGAGCCGTTGCCGGCCGCCGGCGACGTGGCCTGGCGGCTGGACTGCTTCGCGGCCGGGGAACTGCCGTTCCCGGAGGTGTGGCAGAGCTTCAGGAAGCGGGTGAACAGCGCGGACGTACGGGCCCTGGTCATCGGGCCCTGGTGGGAGGACGAGTACATCGAACTCGGGCCGGTGCTGGAGCTGCTCCTGGCCGACGCCGAGGGCTTCCCCGCGCTGCGTGCCCTGTTCCTCGCCGACGTCGTCGGCGAGGAGTGCGAGATCTCCTGGCTCGAACTCGCCGATGTCACCCCGGTCCTGGAGCGCTTCCCGCTGCTGGAGGAACTGGGCGTGCGCGGCGGCGCCCTCCTGTCGCTGCGCCCCGTGCGGCACGAGTCGCTGCGAGCCCTGCGGTTCGAGTCGGGCGGTCTGCCCGGGCAGGTGGTGCGGGCGGTCGGCGCCTGTGAACTGCCCGCTCTGGAGCGGCTGGAGCTATGGCTGGGCGTGGCGGCGTACGGCGGTGACGCGACGGTCGCCGACCTCGCGCCGATCCTGGCCGGCGGCGCCTTCCCGGCACTGCGCCATCTCGGCCTCCAGGACAGCGAGTTGCAGGACGAGATCGCGGCGGCGGTCGCTTCGGCGCCGGTCGTGGCCCAGCTGGAGTCGCTGAGCCTGTCGATGGGCACCCTGACCGACGCCGGTGCCGAGGCCCTGCTGAACGGCCAGCCGCTGACCGGTCTGCGGCGGCTGGACCTGCACCACCACTTCGTCGGCGAAGCCATGGCCGACCGGCTGCGCGCGGCCCTCGGTCCCGCCGGGACCGAGGTGGACCTGTCGGGCCGGCAGGTGCCGCGCCAGTGGGGGGACGAGGAGTGGCGTTATGTCGCCGTCTCCGAGTAGTCCGGTCCCCGGCGCGGGCCCGCGGTTCGCCGTCGTCGGCAACCCCGAGAACCGGCGGACGACGATGTTCGCTGCCGCCGTCCGCGCGGCGGGGCACGCGGCGCCGCGGGTGCTCGCCTGGCGGGACGTGCTGCGCGGCCGGTACGCCTTCGCGCCGGGCGAGTGGGTGCGGATCGACTCGCCCGGGGAGAACGCGGAGGTCGACCGGCTGCTGCGGGGCACCGACGAGCCCACCCGGGTCGAGGGCACGGCGCTCTGGCACCGCCGGTTCACCGCCGCGGTGGCGGAGTTGACGCGAGCGGCACACCGCGCGGGCGCGGTGACCAGCGCGGACCCGGAGGAGATCGCGGTGCTGTTCGACAAGCGGCGCTGCCATGCCCGGCTCGCCGCCGCGGGCGTCCCGGTCCCCCCGGCCCTGGCCGGCGGCATCGACGGCTGGGACGCGCTCAAGCGGGGGCTCGGGCAGGCCCGGATCCGGCGGGCGTTCGTGAAGCCCGCCCACGGCTCCTCGGCCTCCGGTGTGGTGGCCCTGTCGCTGGCGGGCCCCGGCCGGATCAAGGCGACGACGTCCGTGGAGCGGACCCCGGACGGCCGGCTGTACAACTCCCTGCGGGTGCGCGACTACACCTCGGAGGGCGAGGTCGCCGCACTCGTCGACGCCCTGGCGCCGGACGGGATCCATGTGGAGCGGTGGCTGCCCAAGGCCGCGCAGGGCGGCCGGGCGGCCGATCTGCGGGTCGTGGTGGTCGCGGGCCGCGCCACCCACGCCGTCGTGCGGACCAGCCGGCACCCCATGACCAATCTTCATCTCGGCGGCGCCCGGGGCGATCTGGACGCCGTCCGCGAGGCGATCCGGGCCGCGGGCGGCGACTTCGCCTCGGTGCTGGAGGTGGCCGAGCGGGCGGCGGCGTGCTTCCCGGGCACGCTGTGCGTCGGGGTGGACATCCTGCCGGCCGTCGGCTGGCGCCGCTTCGCCGTCGGCGAGGTGAACGCCTTCGGGGACCTGCTGCCCCGGCTGACCGGACTGCCCGGCAGCGGCGCCGAGAACCTGGACACCTATGCCGCGCAGGTCGCCGCGGCGCCGTCCGCCGTGCGGCGGACGGAACGCGAGGAGCACCACCATGACACCCCCGCTTGACATGAACGAGATCGTGGGCAGCCACGATCTGCTGCTGGTCACGCTCGACACCCTCCGCTACGACGTGGCGCAGGAGCTGGCGGCGGCCGGGCGCATCCCGAACCTGGCCCGGCATCTGCCGGACGGCGGCTGGGAGCGCAGGCACGCGCCGGGCAGCTTCACCTACGCCTCCCACCAGGCGATGTTCGCCGGTTTCCTGCCGACACCGGCCACGCCGGGCCCGCACCCTCGGCTGTTCGCGGCGCGCTTCGCGGGCAGTGAGAGCACGGCGGACGGCACCTTCGTGTACGACACACCGGACCTGGTCTCGGGCCTGGCCGCCGTGGGCTATCACACGGTGTGCATCGGCGGGGTCGGCTTCTTCAACAAGCAGGGGCCGCTGGGCTCGGTGCTGCCGGGGATGTTCCAGGAGAGCCACTGGGAGCCGGAGTTCGGGGTGGCCTCCCCCACCTCGTTCGAGGCCCAGGTGGCGTGCGCCGAGAAGGTCGTCGCCGGTCTTCCCGAGGAGCGGCGACTGTTCCTCTTCGTCAATGTGGCGGCCCTGCACCAGCCCAACTGGTTCCACCGTCCCGGAGCCACCCGCGAGGCGGGCGACACCCGGGAGTCCCACGCGGCGGCCCTCGAATACGTGGACCGGCACATCGGCCGTCTGCTGGCGGCGGCCGGCAGCCGCCGCCCGTGCTTCGCGATCGTCTGTTCCGACCACGGCACCGCGTACGGCGAGGACGGCCACACCGGTCACCGCATCGGTCACGAGGTCGTCTGGACCGTCCCCTACGCCCACTTCTTCGTCGACGAGGCACGATGACCATCACCACGGCGGCTGCCGTCCGCCCGTACCAGCAGTACGTCTACGCCTATCCGCACAAGACCGCGTACCGCCCGCTGCCCCCGGAGCGTGCGTCACTGCGCGCCCTGTGGGCGGACGAGCCGAAGGACGCCCTCTCGCTCTACTTCCACATTCCGTTCTGCGAGGTGCGCTGCGGATTCTGCAACCTCTTCACGCGGATCGGCGCACCGGACGGGCTGACCACCGCCTACCTGGACGCGCTGGAGCGCCAGGCGTCGGCGGTGCGCGAGGCGCTGGGCGAGGGGGCCCGGTTCGCCAACGCGGCCTTCGGCGGCGGCACTCCGACGTTCCTGGAGGCGGCGGAGCTGGAGCGGCTGTGCGACCTGGCCGAGCACGGACTGGGCGCCGACCTGGCCGCAGTCCCGCTGTCGGTGGAGGCCTCACCGGCGACGGCGACCGCCGACCGGCTGGCCGTGCTGGCCGCCCGCGGCACCACCCGGCTGAGCCTGGGCGTACAGAGCTTCGACGACGCCGAGGCGCGCACGGCCGTACGCCCCCAGCGGCGGGCGGACGTGGAGGCGGCGCTCGGCCGGATCCGTGACGCAGCCATCCCCGTGCTGAACATCGACCTGATCTACGGCATCGACGGCCAGACCGAGAGATCGTTCACCTCTTCCCTCGACGCCGCCCTCGCCTGGCGGCCCGAGGAGCTGTACCTCTACCCGCTCTACGTGCGCCCGCTCACCGGTCTCGGCCGGCGGCGCGAGCGGGTCTCCGGCGACGCCGACTGGGACGAGCAGCGGCTGCGGCTGTACCGCCACGGCCGGGACCATCTGCTCGCGCACGGCTACGAGCAGGTCTCGATGCGGATGTTCCGCCGCGCGGACGCCCCGGTCACCGGCGGGGAGGACTACGCGTGCCAGACCGACGGCATGGTCGGCCTCGGCTGCGGCGCCCGCTCGTACACCTCCCGGCTGCACTACTCCTTCGACTACGCCGTGGACATGCACCGCATACGCTCGATCGTCGACGCGTACACCGCGCGCACCACCGACGGTTTCCGGCACGCGGACTTCGGCTGGGAGATGGACGGGGACGAGGCCCGTCGCCGCCATCTGCTCCAGTCGCTGCTCCAGGCCGAGGGAATGGAGACCGCCGGCTACCGGGCCCGGTTCGGCACCGCGCCCGACGACGACTTCGCCGCCGAACTGGACCGGTTCCGCGACCGGGGGTGGCTGGACGAGAGCGCCGGCCCGGGGCTGCTGCGCCTGTCCCCCGAGGGCCTGGCCCATTCGGACGCGCTGGGCCCCGAGTTGTTCTCCGCCGCGGTGCGCGCGCGGATGGCCGCCTACGAGCCGAAGTGAGCGGGTGAACGTGGATCTGACGATTCTCTACCGTGGCCCGCTGGCGTCGTGCGACTACGACTGCCCGTACTGCCCGTTCGCCAAGCGCCGCGACAGCCGTGCCCAACTGGCCGCGGACCGGGCCGCGTTGGAACGGTTCGCCGACTGGGCGGCCGCGCAGGAGGGCGACCGGCTGTCGCTGCTGTTCACCCCGTGGGGCGAGGGGCTGGTGCGCTCCTGGTACCGGCGTGCGCTCGTGGAACTGAGCCGGTTGCCGCACATCCGCCGGGTGGCGATCCAGACCAACCTCAGCTGCCGCACCGACTGGCTGGACGCGGCCGACGCGGACACGCTCGCGCTGTGGTGCACGTACCACCCGGGGCAGACGCCGTACGACCGCTTCCTCGGCAAGTGCCGCGACCTGGCCGAGCGCGGCATTCGGCACAGCGTGGGCGTGGTGGGCCTGCCCGAGCACCTGGACCTGGCCCGCCGGCTGCGCGCGGACCTGCCCGAGCAGGTCTACCTGTGGGTCAACGCCGCCGAGGGGCACACCTACACCGACGCCGAGGCGGACCGGTGGACGGCTCTCGACCCGCTGTTCCCGTACAGCCGCCACCCGCACCGCAGCGCGGGTCTGCCGTGCCGCACCGGGGAGTCCGTCGTCTCGGTGGACGGGGAGGGCACGGTGCGCCGCTGCCATTTCGTCCGCGCGGAGCTGGGCAACCTCTACGACGGCTCCTACCGGCGGGCCCTGCGCCCGCGTGCCTGTCCGCTCGCGGTCTGCGACTGCCACATCGGCTACGTCCATCTGGAGACGCTGCCGCTGTACGACGTGTTCGCGGGCGGGGTGCTGGAACGGATACCGGCCGCGGTGCCGCTGGTTCACCGCTGACGCGGGCCGCCGTCGAGGCCGCGGCGGCGCTGGAAGGCCATCGCGACCGCCGTGAGCGCGGCCGGCACGGCCGAGCGCGGTTGCGGCCGCTCCCCCGTCGGCGTGGGACACGCTGTCCCCCTGGGCTCGCCGTCGGGGCCGTGCGGCCGGGGCGGTTCGGGGCGCACGGCACGGGTCCTGATCGACGTGCGGGCGGGAGAAGCGCCCCAGAGGATGGGTTGAGGGGCACGATTTGCCGAAGCAGAAGGAGAGTGCAGTCATGCGAGGTCGCATCACACGCACGCTGGCCGCCGGCCTCACTGCGGGCATCCTGGCGAGCGGCGCGGCCGTAGCCTCGGTCGGAACCGCCTCCGCGGCGCCGCAAGCGGCCCCGGGTGCGTATCCCACGGCGCACCACTGCTACAAGGTCAAGGGGCATTACGCCCACCGCAACGGCAAGCGGGTGTGGGTCAAGGCGCACACGGTCTGCACCAAGCGCTGACCTCTCGGCGACGCCGCGCGTCGTCACGGCGTCCCTCCGTCGCCGTCGCGTCGCCACGGGACGGACACGCAGGGCCGCGTGTACGGCCCGTCACGTTCCGGTTACCCGTCAGGTCTTGCGGAGGTCGGGAGCGGGTACGCCGATGAGCAGACGGCGTACGGCGTCCCAGGCGGTGTGCAGGGCGCGGGTGATCGCGGGCGGGTCGCTGCCCAGGATCCGCGCCCAGGCTCCGCAGTCGTCGGGCAGCACGCTCACCCCGAAGACCGTGCCGGTGTCCGCCAGCGCCTCGTGCAGCACGTCGGCGATCTCCGCGGCGGGGGCGAGCGGGGAGACGACGTACAGCGTGGCCATCAGGTCGTGGTCGGCGAACACCGCCGGGCCGGTCACCGGGCCGGGCTCGCCCGGGTCCAGGCGTACGGTGTCCACGGCCAGCAGATCGCCGTCCCCACGGGTGATCTCCAGGTCGCTGAAGAGCATGCGGTAGGCGTGCCGTTCGCCCCGGGCCAGCCGGCCGGCGGCGATGGTCTCGCCCAGCAGCACGGTGGCCGTGGGGTCGACGGTCACTTCGGTGTGCTGGTAGAAGCGCGCGTCCCGGTACGGGATCAGCGGATCCGGCAGGTACTCGACGTAACTGTCCGCCTCCGCGCGGAGGTTGACGATCTGGGTGGCGTGGTCGAACTCCATCCGGTGCAGTTTGGTGGCGGCCTGTGTCGTCAGGTGCACCGCCGTGCCGGGCCCGCAGTCGATGTCCAGGCGGTTGCGGTCGGCCTGGACGATGCCGCCGCCCGTGGACATCAGATAGGTCACCGGCATGTCGGGCCGCAGCGGGTCGACGTACAGCGGTCGCATGATCTGCAGGGGGGACTTCTGGTAGCGGTCCACGAGTTCGGTGCGGTCGCCGACGCGCGCGTAGCGCAGTTCGAGCAGGCCGACCTTGCCGGGGCGCCCGGCGGCCAGGGTGTCCGCCGGGCCGGTGAGGTCGCGCATCCGGGCCGGTGTCCGGCGGGGTTCGTAGTGGGCGGGGTCCAGCCGCGCGGGCGCCGTGGTCATGCGGTGGCCGTCTCCCGGCCGGCCGGGCGGGCGGCCTCGTGGGACAGCAGGAAGTCGGCGATGGTCTCCAGGCCCTCGCCGGTCAGGGAGTTGGTGAGCACCACCGGCCGTCCCTGGCGGACGTGATGGGCGTCCGACTCCATCCGCGACAGGTCGCAGCGCACGTACCGGGCGATGTCGATCTTGTTGATGACGAGCAGCTCGCACTCGGTGATGCCGGGGCCCCGCTTGCGCGGCATCTTGTCGCCCTCCGCGGTGTCCAGCACGAACAGGAAGAGGTCGACGAGTGCCGGGCTGAAGGTGAGGGTGAGGTTGTCGCCGCCGCTCTCGAAGAGCAGCGTGTCCACCTCGGGGAAGCGCTCCAGGATCTCGTCGGCGGCGGCCTGGTTCATCGTCGGGTCGTCGCGGACCGCCGTGTGCGGGCAGGCGCCGGTCTCCACGCCGACGATGCGGTCCGCGTCGAGGACCCCGGCGAGGGTGCGCCGCACATGCGCGGCGTCCTCGGAGGTGTAGATGTCGTTGGTGATCACCGCGGGGGTGCGGCCGCGGCCGATGAGCACCGGGACGAGCGCCTCGATCAGCGCGGTCTTGCCCGAGCCGACCGGCCCGGCGACGCCGACGCGCAGCACGCCGTCCGCGGGGCGCTTCACGAACTCGTCGTGGTCGTGGTGGTGGGCGGAGCCTCGTACCTGGGTGGGGTCGTGCATGGGAGGGGTTCCTTGTCCTCGATGGTGTGTCGTGTCGGTGCGGTTCCGGCCGCCCGGTCCGGCGGTTGTCTAGCTCGCGAAGAGCCGGGCCTCCGCGCGTTCGTGCCGGCCCGCCATCACGTCCGCGACGGGCACGCAGCCGCCCAGATCGGGCAGTTCCCGGCGCAGGGCCGCCTCGACGGTCTCCTCGATCACCGGGGCGGCGCCGTGCAGCACGACCTGGGCCCGGCGGTGGTCGGTGAGCCGCAGGCGCAGGGCGGCCCCCACGAAGCTGGCCGCGAAGGCGAACAGCTCGCAGGTGACCGCCTGCCTGGTGGTGAGCCCGGCCGCCGCGTGGACGACGCCCGCGACGACCGGCTGGCAGCCGCGCACCGTGCCCGCGCGGTACAGGGTGCGGTAGTGCTCGATCGGCGGTGTGCCGTAGACCTCGCCGGCCAGGTCGAGCAGTTGCCGTCCCGTGCGGACGGTGGCCTGCCGGGCCTCCCGGCCCAGCTTGGTGGCGTACAACCGCCTTTCCACGGCCACCACTTGGTCCCAGTCCTCGGCGCCGGCCGCGCGGTGGGCGAGGGCGAGGGCGGTCGCGTCGGCCGGTCCCGCGCTGTGTCGGAGCAGGTCGTGCAGGAGGGCGGGCAGGCTCCGCGGGGTGACCGCGCGGGCCTGCTGGAAGCCCTCCAGGCCGTGCGAAAGGGTGTAGTAGCCGCTGGGGAAGGCCGAGTCCGTGAGCTGGAGCCCGGTCAGCAGCGCCTGGGTCGGCATCGGGTCGTTCACACCGGGTCTCCGTTCCTGCCGGATGGGCGCCCGCCGCGGTCCGGCCGTGGGCGCGGGAGGCGCCCGGGGCCGGTGCCGGTGGCGGGTCAGACGATGTAGAAGAGCTGGTTGAGCGGGAGGCGTTCGGCGGGCTCGATGGTGGCGGGCTCACCGTCCACGGTGACCTTGTAGGTCTCCGGGTCGACCTCGATCCGCGGCAGCGCGTCGTTGCGGACCATGTGCTGCTTGCCGATGGTCCGGCAGCGCCGCACCGGCTCGATCCGGCGCTGCAGGCCCAGCTCGCCGGGGACGCCTGCGGCGATGGACACCTGGGACAGGAAGGTGACCGAGGTGCGCTGCCTGGCCCGGCCGTAGGAGCCGAACATGGGCCGGTAGTAGACCGGTTGGGGCGTCGGCAGGGAGGCGTTGGGGTCACCCATCAGCGCCCAGTTCACCATGCCGCCCTTGATGATCAGCTTGGGCTTGGCGGCGAAGGAGTGGATCGGCCAGAGCACGATGTCGGCGAGCTTGCCGGGCTCCAGCGAGCCGATCACATCGGCGGCGCCCACCGCGATCGCGGGGTTGATGGTGAGCTTCGCGAGGTAGCGCAGGACGCGCGCGTTGTCGTTGCGGGAGCTGTCCTCGGCCAGCGTGCCGCGCATCTCCTTGCAGTGGTGCGCGGTCTGGAAGGCGCGGGCGAAGGACTCGCCGACCCGGCCCATGGCCTGGGAGTCGGAGGAGAAGATGCTGATCACGCCGAGGTCGTGCAGTACCGTCTCGGCCGCGATGGTCTCGGCCCGCACCCGGCTGTCGGCGAACGACACGTCCTCGGGGATGTTGCGGGACAGGTGGTGGCAGACCATCACCATGTCCAGCAGTTCGTCCACCGAGTTGATGGTGTACGGCAGCGTGGGGTTGGTCGAGGACGGCAGCACGTTGGGCTCGCCGGAGACCCGCATGATGTCGGGGGCGTGACCGCCGCCCGCGCCCTCGGTGTGGAACGTGTGGATGGTCCGGCCATCGATCGCGGACAGGGTGTCCTCGAAGAAGCCGCCCTCGTTGAGGGTGTCGGTGTGGATGGCGAGCTGTACGTCGTACTCGTCGGCGATCCGCAGCGCGTTGTCGATGGCGGCCGGGGTGGCGCCCCAGTCCTCGTGCACCTTCAGGCCGGCCGCACCCGCCTCGACCTGTTCGCGCAGCGCCCCGGGCAGGCTGCCGTTGCCCTTGCCGAGCAGGCCGACGTTGACCGGCAGGTCCTCGACGGCCTCCAGCATCCGGTGGATATTCCACGGGCCGGGGGTGCAGGTGGTGCCGTTGCTGCCGTCGGTGGGTCCGGTGCCGCCGCCGAAGAAGGTGGTGATGCCGTTGGACAGGCCCTCCTGGGCCTGCTGGGGCGAGATGAAGTGGATGTGGCTGTCGACGCCGCCGGCGGTGGCGATCAGGTGCTCGCCGGAGATCACCTCGGTGCCGGGCCCGATGACCAGCTTGGGGTCCACCCCGTTCTGCACATGGGGGTTGCCGGCCTTGCCGACTCCCACGATCAGGCCGTCGCGGACGCCGATATCGCCCTTGACGACGCCCAGGACCGGGTCGAGGACCACGACGTTGGTGATCACCAGGTCGAGGGCGCCCTCGCGGTTCAGCGCGGCGGGGTCCTGGGCCATGCCGTCCCGGATGGCCTTGCCGCCGCCGTAGACGGCCTCGTCGCCGTAGGAGCCGGCGTTGTGGTCGTACTCGACCTCGACGACCAGGTTGGTGTCGGCCAGGTGGAACCGGTCACCCACGGTGGGGCCGAACAGGTCGGTGTACTGCCGGCGCGGGATGATCGCCATCAGTGGTCGGCTCCCTCGTTCTCGGTGTCGGTGCTGCCGCTCGTGGTGGCGAATCCCCGGTGCGCCGCGCGGTGCAGCGCGGCCCGCCGGGTGTCGTCGGCGTTCAGGCCGCCGTTGACGAGTCCGGCGAAGCCGACGAGCCGTCGGGTGCCGCCGAAGGCGCACAGCTCGACCTCGCGGGTGTCGCCGGGTTCGAAGCGCACGGCGGTGCCGGACGGGATGTCCAGGTGCATGCCGTACGCGGCCTCGCGGTCGAACCGCAGCGCGCGGTTGGCCTCGAAGAAGTGGTAGTGCGAGCCGATCTGGACAGCACGGTCGCCGGTGTTGGCGACGGTGAGACGGACCTTGGCCCGACCGGAGTTGATCTCCACGGGGTCGTCCCCGTAGAGGTAGTGGGCTCCACCCGACATCGTTGGCCTCCTCGGTGGTTCAGGCGGTGGGTCAGGCACTGATCGGGTCGTGGCAGGTGACCAGCTTCGTTCCGTCCACGAACGCCGTCTCGACCTGGAGGACGGTGAGCATCTCGCGCACCCCGGGCATCACGTCGTCGGCGGAGACGACCTTGCGGCCCAGTTCCATGCACTCGGCCACGGTGTGTCCGTCGCGGGCGGCTTCGAGCACGGCCTCGGTGATCAGCGCGGCCGCTTCGCTGTAGTTGAGCTTGGTGCCCCGGGCCCTGCGGCGCCGGGCCAGGTCCGCCACCACATAGACGTGGAGCTTGTCGATTTCGCGCGGTGAGAGGTTCATGGCGTCACTTCGCTTTCTCGTACGACATGCCGGGCCGGTCCACCGCCGGCGCGGCACCCAGGAAGGTCAGGGTGAGGAAGGTCGCCGCCGGCGCGATGGCGACGAGCACTCCGTTGTAGCCGTAAAGCCCCTCGCCAGCCGGTCGGAGGGCAGGCCCATGACGTGGGCGGTCACGGTCGCGACGGCGCTGTCGCAGGCGGCGGCGACGGCCACCCGCCAGGAGGTGACGAGCAGGCCGGCCGGCACGATCAGGCCCGCGTACCCCTTGGCGAGGAAGAAGACCCGACCGATTCTGTCGTAGAAGGCGTGGCCGGCGCCGCGGGGGCCGCCGAGGCCGGCAGCGCGATCGCCATGACACCGGCGACGAGGCAGTACGGGGCGGTCAGCACGGGCAGTCCGGGGCGGTCCGGGAAGCGGACGGCCGCCGCGCTGAGCACCGAGCAGACCGCAGCCGCGAGGAGGGCGAGCAGCGCGGTCCGCCACGAGGCGCCGAGCCGGACGAAGAGCGCGATGCCGACGAGGCGGCCGCAGTATCCTTCGAGGCCCTGTCTCAGGCGGCCGGCCCGGTCGCTGCGCAGCACCGTGGCGGTCCCGGTGGACGCCGCCGCGCCGGGCAGTCCGAAGACGCCGATCCGCCAGTCGTCGGTGAACAGCGCGACGAGGAACAGCAATCCCGTCCACGGGCCGGCGCTCAGCGCGACCTGTGCGATACCGCGCGCCTGCGTCCGTCCGACGGCGACCGGGCTCCAGCTCGTGGTCCGCACCGCCTGGGACGCCGTGGGCATGGGTGTTCTCCCTGTGTGAAAAACCCGAAGGAGCCATCAACACCCTTGAGGAACGGGGAAGACGGGGTCGCTTCAACGCTCTGTTGAACCCTACGCCCGCTTCCGGCCACCAAGATCGAAATCCTGCGGTGATCACCCGGGCACACTGCGGGATCACCGCAGGCAGCGTGACCGAGCGGAGGGCACCGAGTGTCTCACCTTGACCTGGATCCAGCCATCCGTTGACCATCTCTTGGATCGATCCAGGTGAAGAGCAAACCAATCACCCGTCGTGGGGGCGGTCCTTCAGGGGCGGCGGACCGGGCCCGCGATCCGGGCGGCGGCGAGTGGCCGCCAGGACAGTCCGAGGCGGCGGTAGAGGCGAATGGCGGCGGTGTTCCAGCCGTCGACCATCAAGGCCGCCATGCCGTGGTCGGCGACGAGACGGTCCAGGACGAGGCCGCACACGGCCGTTCCGGCGCCGCGTCCGCGCGCTCGCTCGGCGGCGGCGACCCCGGCGAGGAATCCGACGCCGGGTGCGCTCCAGGCGTCGGCGGCGCACGCCGACAGCGCCCCGGAGGCGTCGCGCGCCCCGGCCCAGCGGCGCACGCCGGGGCGGCCGGGCCGGGCATGGGAGTTCGCGAACGCCTCGTCCAGCAGCCGGGCGACGTCCGGATGATCCGACGGGGTCAGCCACGCGGCCCCGTCCCCGTGGCCGGTGGCGGTCTCCGTCTGCATCCAGCCGAAGGCGTCGACGAACTCCAGGCGCGGAAGCCGGGTCACGAGGTCGCGGACGAGGTCCTCGTCGCCGACGGGCCGGAAGGTGGGACCGAGCCGGGGCAGGAGCGCGCGGAGCAGGGCCGCGGCGGCGTCGGCGGGTCCGGTGACGGCCAGCCTGTCGCGACCGGACAGGGCGGGGGCCGCCACCGCCGTGGCGTCGCCGAGGCAGAAGGCCCGCGCGCCGCCGAGCAGGTCGCCTGCCGCCCACAGCAGCAGCGGATCGCCGTTCGCCGCGGCCCGGACGTCGTCGAGGGAACGCAGCTCACGCGGATCGGCCATGGGCGCATGGTAGTCGGCGCGGGGGGCCGCGCCCCGTGGCCGGGGAGGAGGGCGGGCGAGCACCTGAGGCTCCTGGCAGCGGCCGACTTGCCCGCCCCCTCATTCGTGATTCCGCGGGTGGCAGACGAGGGCATCCACGCTCGGCGGCCGGGCGGGGCCGCGGTCCCGCCCGGCCGGTGGGCCGGTCAGTCCGACGGCACCTTCAGCCGGTCCCAACTGGTCCGGCCCGGGATGCCGTCCGCGTCCTTGCCTCGGTAGCCGAGTTTCTCCTGCCAGGCCGCGTAGGACTTGCGGTCGGCTTCGGTCCACTCGGGGTTCGGGCCCTTCTCGTAGCGGCCGCAGCCCTCGGCGACCAGGCGGCGGCCCATCGCGGTGATCAGGGGGGACTGCCGCCCGGCGTGGAAGAACCCGGCCCCCGGGAAGGGCGCGTACTCGGGCTTGGGGCCGGGCTTGGGATCGCCCGGTCCCCTGCCGGACTTGTCCGCGAGCCGGTCGGCGATGCGCGACCGCAGGCCGTCCATGGTGAAGCCCCTCGGGTCCTGCTTGCCGGGCTGCCACTCCTTGTGGCCGATGACCGAGCGCTCCGACCACCCGTGGTGCCGGCAGATCGCGGCGGCCACCTTCTCGATGGCCTCCTTCTGCGCCTGGGGCCAAGGGTCCTTGCCGTCGCCGAGGTTGACGCACTCGAAGCCGTAGAAGTGCCGGTTGCCATCGACGTCGGCCTGGTTGTCCCGCGGCAGCTTCGACTCGTCGACGACCGCCCGCAGCACGTCGCCGTCACCGAGCCCGGCGTGGTTGGCGCGGCCGTTGCCGACGAGGTGGACGTGACCGTCCTTGTCGATCACGCCGTGGCAGAGCGGCCCCGGCAGGCCGGAGTAGCCGTCGTAGCAGATGTTCACGGAGTTCTCGGTGCCCGAGGTGACGGTGTGGTGGATCATGACGCCGTTCACCGGGCCCCAGGGCCCCTTGGCGTTGCGGTTGTGGTGGCGCCAGTCGCGCACCTCGTGGACCGTCAGGCCCTCCGCGCGCAGGACCGCCAGCAGCTTGGCCGCGCCCATCGGCTTCGCCATCACTCGTCTCCTTCCGCGGCGGTCTCCGCCGCCGCCGTGGCAGGCCGGCCGGGGCGAGCAACGCTGGTGACTCCTGACGCTCGTAGACGAACACACCTTGCTACGCGCGGAGTTGGGGCAGCAAGCTTCGTTCGGGCCACCCCAATGAAAGGTTTCGTGAAGGCAAACACCTGGTATTCCCGCATTCCGACCGCATGTCATCGACAACAAGGCTCGAAGGATCTTCACGGGCAATACCGAGGGACTATTACGGTCCAATTCCGGCGCGTTTTTGATCAGGTACGAGCGCGCGGAATTCGACCTCGCGCGCATTCGGTGGTGGCGGATTCCGGTGTTCATCGTCCGCACGCAGGGCGGGGCGGTGCCACCGCGGACGGGCGTGCGCCGGTCCGCGCCCGCCGCCCCTGAACACCGCGTGGCCGCGGAAGGTGCGGGCGCGGGTACCCCGGCCCGCGGCCCCGCATCACCTTCAGGCGTGCCGTCCCCATCGCCGGCAAGGCCGTCCCGGTGTCGATGTACCAGTACGGCACGGGCCGACGGGCCTTGTCACCGAGAATTCCACGGCGCGAGATCCTGCCATGCGCACCTCGGATGGCACCCCCGTTCCATTCGGCCCACCCGCCCGGCTCAGAACAGCAGGACCACCTTGCCCGTCAGGCCGCCCGCCTCGAAGCGCTCGTGGGCCGCGCGCAGCTCGGTGAGCGGGTAGTGCGCGGCAACCCGTATCCGCAGTCGCCCGGCGTCGACCAGAGCGGCCAGGTCCGCCAGGTCCTTCCCGCTCTCCTGGACGTAGCTCTTGGCGGCACCGGGCACGTCCGGCAGCGGCTCGTCGGAGATCGAGACGTACAGTCCGCCGTCCGCGAGCGCGGCGGACACGTCGACGCCCGCGGTGTCGAGCACCGCGTCGTACGCCCCGCGGGGCAACTCCGCGACCGAGCGGGTCACCTCCGATGCACCGAACTCCCGTACCAGGTCGATGTGTTCGGGACGGGAGACCAGCCCGTCGACCGTCACGCCGGTCCGCCGGGCCAGCTGGACCGCCAGGCCGCCCACCGCGCCCGCGGCCCCGGTCACCAGCAGGCGGGTGCGGTCTTCCAGGCGCAGCGCGGCGAGCGCCTGCACCGCCGTGGTCCCGGCCAGCGGCAGCGTCGCGGCCTCGGGCAGGGTGAGCGTCGCGGGGGCGTGGGCCAGCAGCCGCTCCGGCAGCCGGACCAGCTCGGCCCAGGTGCCGAGGCCGGTGGCCAGCTGCGCGGACATGGCGATCACCCGGTCGCCGACCGCGAACCGCGCCGAGTCGCTCGCGACGACGATGCCGGCCAGGTCCCAGCCCAGCGTCGCGGGCAGGGCGGGGCCCACGTCCCAGGCCCGGGTCTTCCAGTCCACCGGGTTCAGGCTGCTCGCGACCGTCCGCACCAGCACCTCGCCGGCACCCGGCGCCGGGTCGGCCACCTCCCGTACGGTGAGCACCTCGGGACCGCCGTGGACATCGATCTGTACCGCGCGCATGACGACAACTCCTCGTGTTCCCAGGCCGGATCACCGGCCGCGGTGGCCGCTCCGGCCCCGCCTCGGAGCTCACGCTAAAGTCTGACACCGGTGTGAGAGTCAAGCCGAGGAGGCCGTCATGCGCATCGGTGAGATGGTCCGGCGCACCGGAGTCGCCGAGCGGCTGCTGCGCTACTACGAGGAGCAGGGCCTGCTGGCACCGGAGCGCCTGCCCAGCGGTTACCGCGTCTACGACGAGCAGGACGTCGAGACGGTCCGCCGGATCCGCACGCTGCTCGCCGCCGGACTCACCACGGACACCATCGCGCGGGTGCTGCCGTGCGTCCGCGACGAGGGCGAGCGGCTGGTGCCGGTCTGCGCGGACCTGGTCGCGGAGCTGCGCCGGGAACGCGAGCGGATCACCCGCGTCATCGACGACCTCCAGGCGTCGCGCGGCATGCTGGACACCGTCATCGAGGCCGGTCCGCGGCCGGTGCCGGCGGGTGCCCCGGCGGCCCGCGCGGGCGGCCGGCCGGACTGACCCGGGGGCCGGAGGGAGGTGCTGCCGCCCTGGACCACTCGCCCGTACCGTTCGATCTTCGTGCACGGCATCGGGAAGCTGCCGGTTGAGGTCACTCCGGCCCGAGTTCCAGCAGTTCGCAGCCGAGTCGGTGCAGGGCGCGCGCGATCCCCGGCCGGGTGCCGAGCCGGGGGGTGCGGGCCACGTCGTTGACGACACTGAGGACGGCCTGCACCCGCACCCGGGCCTCGGCCGGCGCCATGGCCGGGTGGACCGCGCCCAGCAGCGCCAGCCACTCCGCGATGTAGTCGCGCTGGAACTGGTGGGTGCGCCGCCGGTCCTCCTCCTGGAGGTGTTCGGTCTCGGTGGCGATCAGCGTCACCAGGTGCCGGGAGGCGAGCGCGTTGCGGGTGTAGCGCCACACCAGCCGGCGCAGCGCCTGCGCGTGGTCCTCGGCCGCGGCGAGCACCTCCGCGAGATCGAGCCAGAGGCGTTCGACGCAGCGGTGCACGGCCGTGGCCAGGATCTCGTGCTTGCTGGCGAAGTGGTGGTAGATGCTCTGCCCGGCGATCCCGACGGCCGCGCCGGTCTCCTCCAGGCTGACCGAGGCGTAGCCGCGCTCGGCGAACAGTTCGGTCGCCGCGGCGAGCAGCGCCTCACGGCGTGAACGATGCGACAACGGCGATCGTGAGGTGCGCGGTCGAGGCTCCCCGATGCCGGGCAGATCGGCCGTGGCGACGCGGTGCATGAGGTGCGCGACGAGTTCCGGGCCCTCGGGCGCCTGCAGCTCCACGTGCTGGTAGGCGAGGCTGGCCGCCACCCCCAGCGTGCCCCAGGACAGCAGCTCCGCGTGGCCCGGGTCCAGTCCCGGCCGGGCCGCGGTCAGCCGGTCGTCGAGCGCGCGCCGGGCCGCGTGCAGCCGGCGGGCGAGCCGGGCGTACTGCTCGGCGGGCAGGTGCCGGGCCTCGCGCTGCCACAGCACGCCGAGCTCCCGCCGGGCCAGCGCGGTTCCCGCGAACTCCCCCGCCAGTACGTCGAGTTCGCCCGGCTTCGCGGTGTGCAGACCGGCCAGGCAGGAGTCGAGCGCCTCGGCGACGACGGCGTGCAGCAGCTCCTGCTTGCCGCGGAAGTGCCGGTACAGGGCGGAGGGGCCGATGCCCACCGCCGCCGCGATGTCGCTCATCGCCACATGTGCGTAGCCGTGGCGGGAGAACAACTCGCGGGCCGCGGTGACGATCAGCTCGCGGCGGTTGCGCGGACGCGTCCCGCGCGCGAGCGGAACGGTCCCGGTCTTCGGAGCGACCCGCGCCGCCGCCGTCTGCGTCCCGGTCCTCACCGTGTCCTCCCGCATCCTCGCCCCGTCTCCGCCCCGGACGGTCCCCTCATCCGAGTTCGAGCGAACGCCCGATGATCTCCTTCATGATCTCGGTCGTGCCCGCGTAGATCCGGCTCACCCGGCTGTCCTGCCAGGCACGGGCGATCGGGTACTCCAGCATGTAACCGTACCCGCCGTGCAGTTGGACGCAGGCGTCCATGACCCTGCCCTGGAGCTCGGTGCACCACCACTTGGCCTTGGCCGCGTCGACCACCGTCAACTCGCGCGAGTTGAGGGCCAGTACGCAGCGGTCGAGGTAGTGCTGGGCCACCTCGATCTCGGTGGACAGCTCGGCGAGCCGGTGCCGGATCACCTGGAGGGAGCCGATCGGCTTGCCGAAGGCCTTGCGCTCGCGGACGTACTCCACGGTCCAGTCGAAGGCGGCCGACGCCTGCGCCAGACCGGCGATGGCGACCGACATGCGCTCCTGCGCGAGGTTCCGGGTCAGCGCGAAGAAGCCCTCGCCCTCCGCGCCGAGCAGGTTGGCGGCCGGGACCCGGGCGCCGTCGAAAACGAGTTCGGCGGTGTCCTGGGCGTGCAGACCGACCTTCTCCAGCTTGCGGCCGCGCTCGAACCCGGGGGTGCCGCGCTCGACCACGATCAGGCTGAGCCCGCGGTGCGGGTGCTCGCCGGTGCGGACGGCGACGACCACCAGGTCGGCGTTGATGCCGTTGGTGATGAACGTCTTCGCGCCGTCGAGGACGTAGTGGTCGCCGTCGCGGACGGCCTTGGTGCGGATGCCGGACAGGTCGGAGCCGGTGCCGGGCTCGGTCATGGCGACCGCCGTGATCAGCTCGCCGGAGGCGATGCCGGGCAGCCAGCGGGCCTTCTGCTCGTCGTCGGTCTGGTCGAGGAAGTAGGGCAGGCACACGTCCGCGTGCAGGGTGGGCCCGAGGATCGCCGGGATGGCCGCCGCCCTGGCGCCCTCCTCGTGCAGGATCGTGTTGTAGCGGAAGTCGTGGATGCCCCCGCCGCCGAACTCCTCGGGCACGGCGATGCCCAGCGCGCCGAGGGCCCCGAGACCGGTGAACAGCTCACGGGGCACGATGCCCGCCTTGTCCCAGTCCGCGTAGTGCGGCACGACGTGCTTGGCGATGAAGGCCCGCACGCTCTCCCGGTAGTCCTCGTGCTCGGCTTCGAAAAGGGTTCGCTTCATGATCAGCTTTCTCAGAGTCGTCGAGATCCGGGGCGCTGCCGCCGTACGGCCGAATGCGACAGCGGAGACTACTCGGGATTCACTTGCCGCGGAAGTGGTGAAGTGACGGCGGGTGAGGCGTGATTGGCGGACGCCACATGCCAGTCATCCCACTGATCAGGATTCACAAGAGACGGGCGCCGCTGTGCCCCTGGTCACACCCCCCGCGCCTTCTGCGCTTTACTAGGACGTCCTAGTATTTCTCTGATACGCGTCCCGTCGACCTGTCTGGGAAGGCCCCCGATGAGCGATCTGCACCGACCCGTGCACCCCGTCCGCCTCGTCACCGCATCGGCTCTGTTCGACGGGCACGACGCGTCGATCAACATCATGCGGCGGATCTTCCAGGCCCAGGGCGCCGAGGTGATCCACCTGGGGCACAACCGCTCGGTGCAGGAGGTCGTGAACGCGGCGCTGGAGGAGGACGCGCACGGCGTGGCGGTCTCCTCCTACCAGGGCGGCCATGTCGAGTACTTCGAGTACCTGGTCGAGTCGCTGCGCGAGCGGGGCGCGGAGCACATCCGCGTGGTGGGCGGCGGGGGCGGCGTGATCGTGCCCGAGGAGATCGCCCGGCTGCGCGGCAGCGGGGTGACCATCTTCTCCCCCGAGGACGGGCAGCGGATGGGCCTCGCCGGGATGATCAACTCGGTGGTGCGGGACTGCGACTTCGACCTGTGGGAGGGCAAGCCCGCCGACGCCGCGGCCGTGCTGGCCGGGGACCGGTTCGCGATCGCCCGTGCCATCACGGGCGCGGAACTCGGCGCGCTGCCCTCGGAGTTCCTGGAGCGGCTGCGGGCCGCGGCGGCGTCCCGGGTGGTGCCGGTGCTCGGCATCACCGGCACCGGCGGCTCCGGCAAGTCCTCGCTGACCGACGAGCTGGTGCGGCGCTTCCGGGTGGACCAGCAGGACAAGCTGCGTATCGCGGTGATCGCGGTCGACCCGACCCGCCGGCGCGGCGGCGGCGCGCTGCTCGGCGACCGGATCCGGATGAACTCCCTGGACGGCAACCGGGTGTTCTTCCGCAGCCTGGCCACGCGCGGCAGCCATGAGCTGCCGGAGCACCTCTCCGAGGTGATCGACGTGGTCAAGGCCGCCGGGTTCGACCTGGTGATCGTGGAGACGCCGGGCATCGGCCAGGGCGACGCGGCGATCGTGCCGTTCGTCGACACCTCGCTGTACGTGATGACGCCGGAGTTCGGCGCCGCCTCCCAGCTGGAGAAGATCGACATGCTCGACTTCGCCGACGTGGTCGCGGTCAACAAGTTCGAGCGGCGCGGCGCCAAGGACGCGCTGCGCGACGTGAGCCGCCAACTGGTGCGCAACCGCGAGGCGTTCGACAAGAAGCCCGAGGACATGCCGGTGTACGGCACCTCGGCCGCGACGTTCAACGACGACGGGGTCACCGCGCTCTTCCAGCACCTGAAGACGGCCCTGGGCGAGAAGGGGCTGTCCCTGGACGAGGGCACCCTGGCGCCCGTCACCGTGCGGCACTCCTCCGGCATCCGCCAGGTGGTGCCCGCCGACCGGGTGCGCTACCTCGCCGAGATCACCGAGACGGTCCGCGCCTACCACGCCCGGACCGAGGAGCTCGCCGAGGCGGCCCGCCGGGTACAGCGGCTGGACGCGGTCAAGGGTGAACTCGCCGCGGCCGGGTCGGACGCCGGCAATGTGGAGGCGCTGCTCGAGGACGCGCTCAAGCGGCTCCCGCACGAGGTCACCGAGCAGATCGAGAACTGGCCCGCCGTCGTGGCGTCGTACTCCGGCGACGAGCAGGTCGTGAAGATCCGCGACCGGGAGATCCACACCAAGCTGACCCGCGAGTCCCTCTCCGGCAACAAGATCCCCCGGGTGGCGCTGCCCCGCTTCACCGACCACGGCGAGCTGGTGCGGTTCTGGCGGCGGGAGAACCTGCCGGGCCACTTCCCGTTCACCGCCGGGGTGTTCCCCTTCAAGCGGGACGGCGAGGACCCGGCGCGGATGTTCGCCGGGGAGGGCGACCCGTTCCGCACCAACCGGCGCTTCAAGCTGCTCTCGGAGGGCCAGCCGGCCACCCGGCTGTCCACCGCCTTCGACTCGGTCACCCTCTACGGCCGCGACCCCGACGAGCGCCCCGACATCTACGGCAAGGTCGGCACCTCCGGTGTCTCGGTGGCGCACCTGGACGACATGAAGGCGCTGTACGACGGCTTCGACTTGATCGCGCCGACGACCTCGGTCTCCATGACGATCAACGGCCCGGCCCCCACCGTGCTGGCGTTCTTCCTGAACACCGCGATCGACCAGCAGATCGAGCGGTTCCGCGAGGCCGAGGGCCGCGACCCGTCGGCGCAGGAGGCGGCCGAACTGCGCGCGCACGCGCTGGCGAACGTGCGCGGCACGGTGCAGGCCGACATCCTCAAGGAGGACCAGGGCCAGAACACCTGCCTGTTCTCCACGGAGTTCTCGCTGCGGATGATGGCCGACATCCAGGAGTGGTTCATCGCCAACAAGGTCCGCAACTTCTACTCGGTGTCCATCTCCGGCTACCACATCGCCGAAGCGGGCGCGAACCCGATCAGCCAGTTGGCCTTCACCCTGGCCAACGGCTTCACCTACGTCGAGGCGTACCTGGCGCGCGGCATGGACGTGGACGACTTCGCCCCGAACCTGTCGTTCTTCTTCTCCAACGGCATGGACCCCGAGTACTCGGTGCTCGGCCGGGTGGCCCGCCGCATCTGGGCGGTCGCGATGAAGGAGAAGTACGGCGCCAACGAGCGTTCCCAGAAGCTGAAGTACCACGTCCAGACCTCGGGCCGCTCGCTGCACGCCCAGGAGATGGACTTCAACGACATCCGCACCACGCTGCAGGCGCTCATCGCCATCTACGACAACTGCAACAGCCTGCACACCAACGCCTACGACGAGGCGGTCACCACGCCCACCGAGGAGTCGGTGCGCCGGGCGCTGGCCATCCAGCTGATCATCAACCGGGAGTGGGGCCTGGCGATGAACGAGAACCCGCTCCAGGGGTCGTTCATCATCGACGAGCTGACCGATCTGGTCGAGGAGGCGGTGCTCCGGGAGTTCGAGCGGATCAGCGAGCGCGGGGGCGTGCTCGGCGCCATGGAGACCGGCTACCAGCGCGGCCGCATCCAGGACGAGTCGATGCTCTACGAGCAGCGCAAGCACGACGGCACGCTGCCCATCATCGGCGTCAACACCTTCCGCAACCCGCACGCGGACGAGGCCGAGCCCGGTGCCATCGAGCTGGCCCGCGCCACCGAGGAGGAGAAGCGCTCCCAGCTGACCCGGGTGCGCGATTTCCAGGGCCACCACCGGCAGGAGGCGCACGCCGCCCTGGCCGCGCTCAAGGCGGCGGCGGTCGACGGCGACAACGTCTTCGCCGTGCTGATGGACGCGGCGCGGGTCTGCACGCTCCAGCAGATCACCGAGGCGTTCTTCGAGGTGGGCGGCCAGTACCGGCGCAACGTCTGACGTCGGCGGGCGGCGCAGGGGGGAGCGGGCCGGCCCGCTCCCCCCTGCGGGCCGTCAGGCCTCGTAGGCGAGCAGCGTCATCATGCCCGCCTCGCCGTGGTAGGCGTTGTGGCAGTGCAGCATCCAGCGGCCCGGGTTGTCCGCGTCGAAGTACACCGACACGGTGCGCCCGGGCAGCACGATGGTGGTGTCCTTGCGGGGGCCGTCGGTGCCGAGCTGGTAGGTGTGGCCGTGCAGATGCATCGGGTGCCACATGTCCGTCTTGTTGACGAAGTCCAGCCGGACCCGCTGACCCTGCTCGACCGTGAGCGGGTGGGCGGTGGGGTGCTTCATGTCGTACCGCTTGCCGTTGATGCCCCAGTCGTACTCGGCCATGCCGCCGGTGAGTTCGACGCGGTGGACGCGGTCGGTCTTCCTCGTGTCCAGGCGGACCTCGTCGGCCGCCGTCAGCCGGGCGGCGTTCATGATCATGCCGGTCAGTTCCGCCGGGCGGACGGTGGGCTTGGGCGCGGTCCCGGAACCGGTGCGCACCAGCGCCATGCCGCTCGCCTTCTTGCCCTCGGCGAGGGCGACCAGCGGGAAGACCCCGTCGGCGAGCGTGACCAGGACGTCGTAGCGCTCCCCCATGCCCACCAGCAGGGCGTCCACCTGCTGGTGGGCGACCGGGTAGCCGTCGGTGTGGGTGATGGTCAGCTTGTGCCCGCCGAGCGCGACGCGGTACGCCGTGTCGCCGCCCGCGTTGACGATGCGCAGCCGCACCCGCTTGCCGGGCTTGCCGGTGTAGACGTCGGGGTCGGTCGGCACCCGGCCGTTGACCAGGTGGTACGGGTACTTGACGTCGCCGGCGTCGCCGCCGAGCAGATCGCTGCGCGCGCCCATGAGCATGAACTTCATCGACATGCCGCCGGAGCCGCCACCGTCGTCCGAGCCGCCGCTCATGTCCATGTCGCCCATGTCCATCCCGCCCATGTCGCCCATGTCGTGGCCGGAGGAGCCGCCGTGGCCGGAGCCGCCCGTCCCCATGCCGCCCATCCCCCGGCTCAGTTCGGCGAGGACCTCGTCGGGGGTGCCGGTGACACCATCGACCCAGTCGTCCAGGACGACCACCCACTCGTCGTCGTACGACAGCGGTTCCTTCGGGTCCTCCACGATCAGCGGAGCGTGCAGTCCGCGGTCGAGCTGGACGCCGACGTGCGGGTGGAAGAAGTAGGTGCCGGGGGTTTCGGCGACGAACCGGTAGGTGAAGTTGCGGCCGGCCCGGACGGCGGCCTGGGTGACCGGGGGCACGCCGTCCATGTCGGCGCGCAGGGCGATTCCGTGCCAGTGGACGGAGGTGGTGGTGCCGCCCGGCAGTTGGTTGGACAGTTCGGCGGCGAGGGTGTCGCCGGCCGTGAGCCGGATCTCCTTGCCGGGGGCGTGGCCGCCGTAGGCCCAGCTCTTCGCCGTCACCTTGCCGCCGAGGTCGAGCACGGCCGGTGCGGCGGTCAGGGTGACGTTGCGGACCGTGCCGCTGGTCCTTCGCCCGCGTTCGGTGGCGGCGACCACCTTGCTGTCGGGGCTCACCAGGGCCGGGGCGCCGCCGGAGCCGCTGCCGCACGCGGCGAGCGCGCCGCCTCCAGCGACGGCGAGCCCGGCCAGCAGGGCGTAGCGACGGTTGATGCTGTTCATGTGGATGCCTCGTTTCGGTCTGCCGTTGGTCTGGCGCGTGCGGCATCCGCCCCCGGGCGGGAGCGGGCCGCCCGGACGGGCCTAGATCAGCAACCGGGAGAGGACGGAGAGGTCGGGCGGCGCGCGGTGCGGGTGGCCCGGCAGGCCGAGTCCGGCGAGCACGCCCCGCGCGGGGACGCTCGGTACGGCGTGGGGCGCGGCGGCCGGGGGCGCGAGCAGTTGCGGTGAGCCGACGGCGCCGGAGGTGCAGTGCTGCATTCCGGGGCCGGAACAGGCGCCGTCGGCGTCGTGCTCCAGACCGGAGGTCACGGCCTGGGCGGTCGCGCCGCGCCGGACCGTGCCGGGCCCGGCCATGGCGCACCCGGGCGTGCCGCGCGCGGACATGACCTGCCCGGACATGACGTGGTCGCCCTTGTCGGGCCCGGCGATCGCATCGTCGGCCATGGCAGGTCCGGCCGCGGCTTTCCCGGTCGTGGTGTGCCCGCACCCGTCGGCCGCGTGCGCGGCGCTGCCGTACGGCGCGCCGTGGGTCGCCCCGGGCATCGCGCTCATGACGGCGGTGGCGGACATGGCCGGCGTGCCGCTCATGTCGTGGTGGACCAGGACGGCAAGCGCGGCGAGCAGCGTCAGCACGGCGGCCCGGGCACGGCGCGGTACGCCACCCCGGGCGATGGTCCGCCGACAGGTCACGCGCCGCCTCCTTCCCGCTCCACTGGGTCCGCCAGGTCCCTCACTATACCCCCGAGGGGTACGGCGCCCACCCGGCCCCCACCCACGGACGATCAGATGACCAAGTACCCCTGGGGGGTATATCGTTCGAGTGTCGGGAGGGCCGGTGCACCACCCCTCCCGCGGACCGAACCATGCTCTCACCCGAGGAAGTGGCCATGACCGAACAGAACTCCGGCTCCTGCTGCGGCTCCTGCGGTACCGGGACGGCGACCGACGTCCAGGTCCACGGCAGCGGCGTCACCACCGTGTACAAGGTCTCCGGCATGACCTGCGGCCACTGCGAGTCCGCCGTCTCCAAGGAGATCTCCGCTCTGGACGGCGTCACCGCGGTCACGGCCGTCGCCGACAAGGGCGAGGTGACGGTCACCTCCGCCGCCCCGCTCGACGAGGAGGCCGTCCGCGCCGCCGTGGACGAGGCGGGCTACGAGCTGGTCGGCACCGTCTGAGTCCGCGCGGCGCCGGGCGCCGCACCCCGGACGAAAACCCCTCCACCCCCTCGGGGACGGAGGGGTTTTCGCCTTTCCGGGGCCCGCAACTGCCGTTCGGAGTCGATGAGTTCACTCTCTTACATACCCCCCACGGGTATGCTACGGTGCACCGCACAAGTACCCCCCAGGGGTATACGTAAGAAGGGTGGAGTCATGTCAGCCGTCAATCCCAGGCGCTGGTGGGCACTGGTCGTGCTCGCCGCCGCGCAGTTCATGGTCATCATGGACACGTCGATCATCGGGGTGGCGCTTCCCGAGATGCAGAAGGACCTCGGCTTCTCGCAGGGCGAGTTGCAGTGGGTCTTCAACGCCTACGTCATCGCCTTCGGCGGTCTGCTGCTGCTCGGCGGCCGTTTGTCCGACCTGCTCGGAGCCCGCAAGGTGTTCGTCACCGGCTGGACGGTGCTGGTCGCGGGCTCGATCGTGGCCGCCGCCGCGCAGAGCGCGTCCGTCGAGGTCGTCGGCCGCGCGGTCCAGGGCGTGGGCGGCGCGCTGATCGCGCCCTCGGCCATGACCCTGCTGATGATGCTGTTCGCCCACGACCCCAAGGAGCTGGGCAAGGCCATGGCGCTCTACGGCGCCGCGGCCCCCGCGGGCGGCACCGCCGGCGTCTTCATGGGCGGTGTGTTCACCCAGTGGCTGAGCTGGCCCTGGGTGTTCATCATCTACATCCCGATCGGCCTGGCCACGCTCGCGGCCGCCAAGCTGCTGCCCGCCGTCGGCGGCCGGCGCGGCGGGGTGGACGTGCTCGGCGCCGTCTCCGTCACCGCCGGTCTGGCGCTCGCCGTGTTCGCCGTCGTCCGCGCCCCGGAGGTCGGCTGGTCCTCGACCGGCACCGTGCTGGAGCTGGCCCACGCCGTCGCGCTGCTCGCCCTGTTCCTCGTGATCCAGAAGACGGTGCGCGAGCCGCTGATGCCGCTCGGCATCTGGCGGGTGCCGCGCCTGGGTTCGGCGAACCTGGCGATGGCGCTGCTCGGCGCCGCGTGGATCCCGATGTGGTACTTCCTCAACCTGTACCTCCAGCAGGTCCTGGGCTACGGGGCGTTCGCCTCCGGTGCCGCGCTGCTGCCGATGACCGTGCTGCTGATGATCTTCATGACGGCCATCACCGCCCGGCTGATGGCCAAGTTCGGGGCCAAGCCGTTGATCGGCGGCGGCCTGCTGGTCCTCGCGGCGGGTCTGGTGTGGCTGTCCCAGGTCCAGCCGACGGGCACCTTCGTGGTCGACGTCCTGCCCGCGTCGCTGGTCGCGGCCCTCGGCATGTCGCTCGCCTACATCCCGGCGATGATGGCCGCGATGTCCGGTGCGCCGCCGGAGCAGGCGGGTCTGGCCTCCGGCATCGTCAACACCACCTACCAGGTGGGTTCCGCGCTCGGGCTCGCGGCACTGACCGCCGTGGCCACCTCCGCGGGCGCCGGCAAGCTGGGCAACCTGCCCGCCCTCACCGACGGCTTCAGCGCGGCCTTCATGTGGGCCGCGGCGATCGCCGCCGTGGGCGGACTGACCACCCTCCTGTCCATGCGCAGCGAGAAGGCGGCCGCGGCACAGGCCGGCGCCGCACAGGAGGCGACCGGCGAACGGGCCGGTGTCTGACGGGCATTCATCCGGCGGACCGGCACCGCGGAGACCGCCGGCACCGCCGTCCCCCTGGACGACCAGCCAGCTGGACGACAAACCCCTCGACGGGCCGTTCGGTTTCGGGCAACCGGAACGGACGGCCCTGTCCCGTGGACGGAGGAGCACCGCGATGGACATACAGACCCGCGCCGTACAGGTGCACCAGGATTCCCCGGCGACCGGCGGCCGGCCGCTCAGCGTGCCGATCGTGCAGTCCTCGGCCTTCGCCTTCGAGTCCGCCGCCGAGCTGGCGCAGGCCATGGGCGGGCCGGACGGGGCGTACGTCTACTCCCGGCGGGGCAACCCCACCGTGCGGGCCCTGGAGCGGACGCTCGCCGCGCTGGAGGGCGGGGCCGCCGCGATCGCGTTCGCCTCCGGGATGGGCGCGATCAGCGGCGTCCTGCTGGCGCTGCTGCGGCCCGGTGACCATGTGATCGCCGGACAGTGCCTGTACGGCGGCACCTACTCCGTGCTCACGGACCTCGCCCGGCGCTTCGGCGTCGAGGTGGACCACATCAGCGGCGACGACCCGGCCGACTTCGCCGAGTTGGTCCGCCCCACCACCCGGCTGCTGCACCTGGAGACCATCGCCAACCCCACGGGCCGGGTGCCCGACCTCGGGGGTCTGCTGGCCGAGGCGCGGCGGCACGGGGTGACCGGCGTGGTGGACAACTCGCTGGCCTCGCCGGTGCTGTGCCGCCCGATCGAGCACGGCGCCGACGTGGTGGTGCACTCCACGACCAAGTACCTGGCCGGGCACTCCGACGTGCTGGGCGGGGTCGCCGTCTTCGCCGACGAGGCGCTGCGGGACCGGGTGTGGCCCAGGACCGTGGAACTGGGCGCGTGCGCCGACCCGTTCGCGGCCTGGCTGACCCTGCGCGGCCTGCCGACGCTGCCGTTGCGCATGCGCCAGCACTGCGCCGGCGCGGAGGTGCTGGCCCACCGCCTCGCCGGACACGACCGAGTCGCCGCCGTGCACTGGCCGTTCCTGCCGGACCACCCCTCCCACGACCGCGCGCGGGCGCTCCTGGACGGGGGCGGCGGCATGGTCTCGTTCGAGCTCACCGGCGGGCGGCAGGCGGGGCAGGCGTTCATCGAACGGGTGCGGATCGCCCGGCTGGCGCTGTCGCTGGGCGGCGTGGAGACGCTGGTCGCGCACCCCGCGTCCACCTCCCACCGGGAGCTGGACGACGCGGCGCTGGCGGCCGCCGGCATCGGCGCGGGCACCGTGCGGATGTCGGTCGGCATCGAGCACCCGGAGGACCTGTGGGCGGACATCGCCGAAGCCTTGATCGAGTCATAGATTTTGGTTGACAAAATAAAAGGCCGATTCGTAGATTGAGTGAAGCCCAGAGAACCGGCTCTTCGGCCCAGAGGGGGCTTCATGCGTTACTTCGAGGACTTCCGCACCGGTGACATCCACGAGCTCGGCACGGTCACCGTCACCGAGGAGGAGGTGCTCGAGTTCGCCCGGCGCTACGACCCGCAGCCCTTCCACATCGATCCCGAGCGGGCGAAGCAGTCGCCGTTCGGGGGGCTGATCGCCAGTGGATTCCACACCTCGGCGCTCTTCATGCGGCGCTACGTCGACGGCCTGCTCGCCTACAGCGCCTGCGCCGGCTCCCCTGGCATCGACGAGGTCCGGTACCGCCGGCCGGTCCGCCCGGGCGACGTCCTCACCGCGCGGGTCGAGATCCTCGGATCGCGCCCCTCGCTGGGCAACCCCGCCACCGGCATCGTCCAGCCCCGGTGCGAGCTGGTGGCCGCCGACGGGACGGTCGTGTTCAGCATGATCCTGCACAGCATCTTCCGGCGGCGTCCCGCCGACTCCCGCGCCGCGACCCCGTCGTCGATGTCGGCGGCGCAGGACCCGGTCGCCTGCTGTGCCCGACAGCGCTGAGCACGGCCGTCTGCACACCCACCGCTTCGACCGACGAAGCGCTGCCCCGAAGGGAGACCTCCCGTGGAGGCCGTATCCCGCACCGCCCAGTGGACCGCCGCCGCGCGGGCCCTGGAGACCGACCGCGAGGACCGGCTGTTCGCCGATCCCCACGCCCGAACCGTCGCCGGCACCACCGGCTTCGAGCTGCTGGAACGCTACGCGGGCGCGGGCACCGTACCGTTCCTCGCCATCCGCACCACCTATCTGGACCGCGCCATCGAGCGCGCGGTGCGCGAACGCGGGCTGCGCCAGGTCGTGTTCCTCGCGGCCGGCATGGACACCCGCTACTACCGCCTCGACTGGCCCGACGGCATCACCCTGTACGAGCTCGACCGTCCCGCGCTGCTGGAGGCCAAGGCCGCGCTGCTCGCCGACGAGCCCGAACCGGCCGGCCGCGAGCGCCGCACCGTCGCCGTCGATCTGCGCGAGGACTGGACCGGCGCCCTCAAGGAGGCGGGCTGGCAGGCGGAGCGGCCCACGCTGTGGGTGGTCGAGGGACTGCTGTTCTTCCTGCCGGAGAGCGCCGTGCGCACCCTGCTCGCCACCCTGTGGCAGCACAGCGCGCCGTCCTCCGTGCTGCTCGGCGACGTCATCAGCGAGGCCGCTCTGCGCAATCCGCTGTCCCGGCCCTTCATGAAGGCCCTCGAAGAGGACGGCAACCCGTGGCTGTTCGGCACCGAGGAACCGGAGCAGCTGCTCGTCTCCTGCGGCTGGACCGTCCAGGAGGTGCGCCAACCGGGCGAGGAGGGCGCCGACTTCGGCCGCTGGCCGTACCCGGTGCCGCCCCGCGAGACCCCCCGCGTGCCCCGTTCCTTCCTGTTCACGGCGACCCGAGACGAGATCACGTCATGACCTATCCGACCGGTCCCGGGGCCACCGGGCCCGCGGCCGCCTTCCACCAGCGCGTCATCGACGACGCGGCGGCCGCCGTACGCGGTCTGACCGTCTCCCTCGGCGAGCGGCTCGGCCTGTACCGCGTGCTCGCCGAACAGGGCCCGCTCACCCCCGCCGAACTGGCCGAGCGCGCCGGCATCGCGCCGCGCTACGCCGAGGAGTGGCTGCACGCGCAGCTCAGCGCCGGCTATGTGGAGCGCCACCCGTCCTCCGACAAGTACACCCTGCCCGCAGAGCACGCCGCCGTCCTCGCGCAGCCCCCGTCGCCCACCTACGCGGCGGGCTTCTTCACCGCGCTCAAGGCGCTGTACGCCACCGAGGACCTGCTCCTCGACGCCTACCGCAGCGGCGAGGGCGTCGGCTGGGCCGAGCACGACCCGGCGCTCGACACCGGCATGGGCAGCTTCTTCCAGCCGACCTACCAGCACCGGCTGCTGACCGACTGGATCCCGGCGCTGCACGAGGTGAGCGACAAGCTGGCGGCCGGCGGCACGGCGGCGGACGTCGGCTGCGGCGTGGGCCACACCACCCGGCTGATCGCCCGCGCCTTCCCCGACGCCCGGGTGTACGGCTTCGACTACTCGGAGGAGGCCATCGCCATCGCCCGGCAGCTCGCCGAGGACGAAGGCCTGAGCGACCGTGTCGTCTTCGAGACCGCGTCCGCCGACGATTTCCCCGGCGGCGGCTACGACCTGGTCACCTTCTTCAACTGCCTGCACGACATGGGTGATCCGGTGGCCGCGGCCCAGCACGTCCACAAGTCGCTGGACGCGGACGGCACGTGGATGCTGGTCGAGTCGAACGTCTCCCCCTCCGACATCGACACCCACACTCCGCCGGCGCGCATGTTCATGGCGCTGTCCGCCGTGATGTGCCTGCCGGTCGCCCTCGCGCAGCGCGGCCCGCACGCACTCGGCAACCACTCCGGCGAGAAGGCGTTCCGCGCCATCGCCGAGGAGGCGGGCTTCACCCGCTGGCGGCGGGCGACCCAGACGCCGGTGAACGCCGTCTACGAGGTCCGTCCCTGACCCGGCCCCCGCACTCGGACAGGAGAAACCATGGCCGCCACGGCCCTTCCCGTCAACGACCGTTTCCTGGAGATCCTCGAACGGCTCAGTGAGAAGTCCATCGAGGACTACTACAACCCCTACCAGCGGTTCGCCTGGCCGCAGACGCTGGACGAGAACCGCATGTGGACGAGTCCCGACCTGCTCACCGTCTACGGCACCGAGCACTACGACCGGCTGGACGAGGACACCCTCAAGCGGCTGTCCAAGTGGGAGTCCGTCAACTTCTACAGCCTGAACGTGCACGGCATCCGCGAACTGCTCATCGAGGTCGTGGGCCGCATCCACATGCCGGGCTTCGAGGTGCCCTCCGACTTCTTCCACCACTTCATCGGCGAGGAGAACGAACACATGTGGTTTTTCTCCGAGTTCTGCCGACGCTACGGCGGCAAGATCTACTCGTCGATGACGATGAGCGCCGACTCCACCTGGGAGAGCGAGGTCGAGAACTTCCTCGTCTTCGCCCGCATCCTGTTCTTCGAGGAGCTGGTGGACCACTACAACACCCGGATGGGGCAGGACGATTCGCTCTGCGAGACCATCCGCCAGGTCAACCGCCTGCACCACCAGGACGAGTCCCGGCACATCGCCTTCGGCCGGGAGCTGGTTTCGCTGCTCTTCACCCGCATGCGCGAGGCGGTGAGCGCCGAGCGGCTGCGCGAGGTGGAGAGCTATCTGAAGCGCTACGTCGTCTTCAGCGTCAACTCCCTCTACAACCCGCACGTCTACCGCGACGCCGGCATCGCGGACCCGCTGGGGCTGCGCAACGCCCTGCTCGCCGACGAGCGCAGGCGCGCCCAGGAGCGCAAGGCCATCCGCAAGCCGCTCGCCTTCTTCCTCAAGACCGGGATCTTCTCCGACGACACTCTGCCGGCCCTCTGATCCGGACCGGCCGTCCTTCCGGCCCTGCCCGCCGATAGCGGGGCGGCCGGCCCAGCGAACCGAGAGGTGGTCCACCACCGTGCCCGACACCATATCCACCGTGCCCCCGCGCTCACCGGCCGTGAGCCGCGGCCTGCCCTCCCTCGGAGCGGAGGAGACGGCGCTGCTCCGGCTCCTCGACGACACCTTCGAGAAGTGGGGCGTCAGCGCCGGGGCCCGTCCGATGACCATGCCCCCGCTGCTGCCCGCCGCCGACCTCAAGCGGCTGGACTACTACGAGAACTTCCCCCACCAGGCCGTCGTCGCCACCGCGATCGACGTCGACCGCCGCGGCGAGTACTGCTCCGAGACGGGCTGCTTCCCGTGCAGCTCGCTCCAGCCCGCGGAACTCGGCCTGCCCTCCGCCTCCTGTTACGCCGTCTACCTCGACCACGAGGGCCGCGAGGTCGCGGCGGACACCCTGGTGACCGTGGTCGGCTGGTGCTTCCGCAAGGAGGAGCGCTACGAGGGGCTGCGCCGTCAACTCGGCTTCCACATGCGGGAGATCGTCGCCCTCGGCAGCCGTGAACACGCGGACGCGCACCTGCTGGACTTCACCGACCGCATCACCGCCTTCGCCCGGGCGCTGGACCTGCCGCTGCGCAGGGAGGCCGCCACCGACCCCTTCTACGACAAGGGCGGCTCCAAGGCGCTGCTGCAACGGCTGTCCCCCGTCAAACACGAGTTCCTCTTCGAGGATCTCGCGATCGCATCCGTCAACACCCACCGCAACTTCTTCGGCGACCGCTGCTCCATCACCCTCGCCGGCACCGGCGAGCCGGCCTCCACCAGCTGCGTCGCCTTCGGGCTCGAACGCTGGTTGTCGGCCCTCACCCGGCGGTACGGCACCTGGGCCGCCGCCACCGAAGCCGTGCTCGCGGCAGGCGACCGACTCCGGCCGGTCGGCCCGGGGGTGTGAGGTGCCTGCCCATCCCACCGCCCAAGGCGGCGGCCCGGGCTGGGCGAACCTCGGCATGGACATCGTGTCCGTCAAGCGCGTCCGCCGGCTCCTCGACGACCACGGCGAGGATTTCTTCCAGCGGATGCTGAACCCCGGCGAACTCGACGACTGCCGTACGTCCAGCGGCCTCGATCTGCTCAGTCTGTGCGGACGGATCGCGGCCAAGGAAGCGGCGTTCAAGACCCTGCGGGTCCGGGGCCGGTTCCTGCCCTGGCGCGACATCGTGGTGCGCCGCTCCGACGGCGGCTGGCCCCTGGTCGAACTGCGCCGCACCGCCGCCGAGATGGCAGCCGAGTCCGGCATCCAGGACATCACGGTGAGCATCAGCCACGACGTGGACTACGCGGTGGCCGTGGCCGCCCCCGTCCTCGGCGATCCCCGGCACCGGCCGTGAGCCGCCCGCTTTGCCCCCACCCTTCCTCGATCACCGTTAGGAGTACCGCCATGACCGACGGCCTGCAGCAGGTGAAGGACTGGATCCTCAAGCGCCACCCGGAGCGCGACGACATCCCGAACGACCTCGACCTGATCGAGAACCGGCTCATCGACTCGCTGTCCTTCGTGGAGTTCGTCTTCCTCCTCGAGCAGCACAGCGGCCGCGCCATCGAGATGGAGACCCTGGAGGTCGACTCCCTGCGCACCCTCGACGCCATCGAGGCCGCCTTCTTCCTCGCGGAGGTGAAGTGAGATGAGCCGGCGGCTCTTCACCTCCGAGTCCGTCACCGAAGGCCATCCCGACAAGATCGCCGACCGGATCAGCGACACCGTCCTGGACGCGCTCCTCGGCCAGGACCCGGCCGCCCGGGTGGCCGTCGAGACCCTGATCACCACCGGTCAGGTGCACATCGCCGGCGAGGTCACCACCCACGCGTACGCCCCCATCGCCCAGCTGGTGCGCGACACGATCCTCGACATCGGCTACGACTCCTCCGCCAAGGGCTTCGACGGCGCCTCCTGCGGGGTCTCCGTGTCGATCGGCGCCCAGTCGCCGGACATCGCGCAGGGCGTGGACGCCGCCTACGAGGCGCGCGCCGAGGGCGACGACGACGAGCTGTCCCGGCAGGGCGCGGGCGACCAGGGCCTGATGTTCGGCTACGCCTGCGACGACACCCCCGAGCTGATGCCGCTGCCGATCCATCTCGCGCACCGGCTGGCCGAGCGGCTGACCGAGGTCCGCAAGAACGGCGGCTGTCCCTATCTGCGGCCGGACGGCAAGACGCAGGTCACCATCGAGTACGACGGCGACCGCCCGGCGCGCCTGGACACCGTCGTCGTCTCCTCCCAGCACGCCGGGGACATCAGCCTGGAGGGCCTGCTCGCCCCGGACATCCGGGAGTCGGTGGTGGAGCCGACGCTCAAAGCGCTCGCCGAGCAGGGGGTCGGCCTGGAAAGCGACGGCTACCGGCTGCTGGTGAACCCCACGGGCCGCTTCGAGATCGGCGGACCGATGGGCGATGCGGGCCTGACCGGCCGCAAGATCATCATCGACACCTACGGCGGGATGGCCCGGCACGGCGGCGGCGCCTTCTCCGGCAAGGACCCCTCCAAGGTGGACCGCAGCGCGGCGTACGCGATGCGCTGGGTGGCGAAGAACGTGGTCGCCGCCGGTCTCGCCCACCGCTGCGAGGTCCAGGTCGCCTACGCCATCGGCAAGGCGGAGCCGGTCGGCCTGTTCGTGGAGACGTTCGGCACCGAGTCCGTGCCGGTGGACCGCATCCAGGACGCGATCACGGAGGTCTTCGACCTCCGTCCGGCGGCGATCGTGCGCGACCTGGACCTGCTGCGGCCCGTCTACGCACGGACCTCCGCGTACGGCCACTTCGGCCGCGAACTGCCGGAGTTCACCTGGGAGTCGACCGACCGGGCCGGCGCGCTGCGCGACCACGTGGAGGGCTGAGATGCGTATCGCTGTCACGGGATCCATCGCCACCGACCACCTGATGTCCTTCCCGGGGAGCTTCACCGACCAGCTCCTGGCCGACCGACTGGACCGCGTCTCCCTGTCCTTCCTCGCCGACCGGCTGGAGATCCGCCGTGGCGGCGTGGCAGCGAACATCTCGTTCGGCCTCGGGCTGCTCGGCCTGCGGCCGGTGCTGGTCGGGGCGGTGGGCGACGATTTCGAGCCCTACCGCGTCTGGCTGAAGCAGCACGGGGTCGACACCGACTCCGTGCTGGTCAGCGAGGAGCACCACACCGCCCGTTTCGTCTGTACGACGGACCGCGCGCAGAACCAGATCGCCACCTTCTACGCCGGCGCGATGACGGAGGCCCGCAGGATCGACCTGCGGGCGATCGCCGAGCGCACGGGGCGGCTCGGACTGGTCATGATCTCGCCCGACGACCCGGAGGCCATGCTGCGGCACACCCGGGCCTGCCGGGACCTCGCCATCCCGTTCGCCGCCGATCCGTCCCAGCAGCTGGCGCGGCTCAGCGGCAAGGAGGTGCTCGAACTCGTCGAGGGAGCCCGCTGGTTGTTCACCAACGAGTACGAGACCGCGCTGCTCCAGGAGCGCACCGGGCTCGGCGTGCCGGACGTGCTGCGCCGCGTCGGCCGCTGGGTCACCACGGAGGGCGCCGCGGGCGTCCGCATCCGCCGCGACGGCCGGCCGGACCTGACCGTGCCCGCGGTCGAGGTCCCCGGTGTGGTGGACCCGACCGGTGTCGGCGACGCGTTCCGCGCGGGCTTCCTCGCCGGCACGGCGTGGGGTGTGCCGGAGCGCTGCGCGGCGCAGCTCGGCTGTGTCGTGGCCGCCACCGCGCTGGACTACGTGGGCACCCAGGAGTACCGGCTGTACCGGGACATCGTGCTCGGGCGGTTGCGCACGACCTACGGCGTGGGCTGCGCGGCCCAGCTGGCCATGCACCTCGCGGCGCACCTGCGGGGGCTGACGTGACGGCGGCCCGGACCGGCGCCCTGCGGACGGCGCTCGCGACCAGGGTGGTGGTGGCCGACGGGGCGATGGGCACCATGCTCCAGGCCCAGGAGCCCACGCTGGAGGACTTCCAGCAGCTGGAGGGCTGCAACGAGGTCCTCAACGTCACCCGCCCGGACATCGTCCGCTCGGTCCACGAGGCCTACTTCTCGGTGGGCGTGGACTGCGTGGAGACCAACACCTTCGGGGCGAACCACGCGGCGATGGCGGAGTACGACATCGCCGGCCGGGTGTACGAGCTGTCCGAGGCGGGCGCCCGGATCGCCCGGGAGGTGGCGGACGAGTTCACCGCCCGGGAGGGCCGGCAGCGCTGGGTGCTGGGTTCCATGGGCCCCGGCACCAAGCTGCCCACCCTGGGGCACATCGGCTACGGCACGATTCGCGACGGCTTCCAGGCGAACGCGGAGGGCCTGCTGGCGGGCGGCGCGGACGCGCTGCTCGTGGAGACCACCCAGGACCTGCTCCAGACCAAGGCCGCCGTGCTCGGCGCCCGGCGCGCCCTGGACACCCTCGGTCTGGACGTGCCATTGCTGGTGTCGATGGCCTTCGAGACCACCGGCACCATGCTGCTGGGCTCGGAGATCGGCGCGGCACTGACGGCCCTGGAGCCGCTGGGCATCGATCTCATCGGCCTGAACTGCTCGACCGGACCGGCCGAGATGGGCGAACACCTGCGCCATCTCGCCCGCAACGCCCGCATCCCGCTGCTGTGCATGCCCAACGCGGGCCTGCCGGTGCTGGCCAAGGACGGCGCGTACTTCCCGCTCGGTCCGGCTGAACTGGCGGACGCGCAGGAGACGTTCGTGCGTGAGTACGGGCTGTCGCTGGTGGGCGGGTGCTGCGGCACGACTCCGGAGCATCTGCGGCAGGTGGTGGAGCGGGTGCGGGACATGGTGCCGTCGGCGCGTGCGCCGCGGCCGGAGCCGGGTGCGGCCTCGCTGTACCAGTCGGTGCCGTTCCGGCAGGACACCTCGTATCTGGCGATCGGTGAGCGCACGAACGCGAACGGGTCGAAGAAGTTCCGTGAGGCGATGCTGGAGGGCCGCTGGGACGACTGTGTGGAGATCGCCCGCGAGCAGATCCGCGAGGGCGCGCACATGCTCGACCTGTGTGTGGACTACGTCGGCCGGGACGGTGTCGCGGACATGGAGGAGCTGGCCGGGCGGCTGGCGACGGCGTCGACGCTGCCGATCGTGCTGGACTCCACCGAGGTGGAGGTGATCCGGGCCGGTCTGGAGAAGCTGGGCGGGCGCGCGGTGATCAACTCGGTGAACTACGAGGACGGGGAGGGGCCCGGGTCGCGGTTCGCGCGGGTGACGGCGCTGGCGCGGGAGCACGGTGCGGCGCTGATCGCGCTGACCATCGACGAGGAGGGCCAGGCCCGCACCCCCGGGAAGAAGGTGGAGATCGCCGAGCGGCTGATCGCGGACCTGACGGGGAACTGGGGGATCCGTGAGGAGGACATCCTCATCGACACCCTCACGTTCACGATCTGCACGGGCCAGGAGGAGTCCCGCGGGGACGGTGTGGCGACGATCGAGGCGATCCGGGAGCTGAAGCGGCGCCATCCCGCGGTGCAGACCACGCTCGGGCTGTCGAACATCTCCTTCGGGCTGAACCCGGCCGCGCGGATCCTGCTGAACTCGGTGTTCCTGGACGAGTGTGTGAAGGCGGGACTGGACTCGGCGATCGTGCACGCCTCGAAGATCCTGCCCATCGCCCGGTTCAGCGAGGAGGAGGTCGCCACCGCGCTGGACCTGATCTACGACCGCCGCGCCGAGGGCTACGACCCGTTGCAGAAGCTCATGCAGCTGTTCGAGGGGGCGACGGCGAAGTCGCTGAAGGCGGGCAAGGCCGAGGAACTGGCCGCGCTGCCCCTGGAGGAACAGCTCAAGCGGCGGATCATCGACGGGGAACGCAACGGTCTGGAAGCCGACCTGGACGCCGCGCTCGCGGAGCGGCCGGCGCTGGACATCGTCAACGAGACGCTGCTGGACGGCATGAAGGTCGTCGGTGAGCTGTTCGGCTCGGGGCAGATGCAGCTGCCGTTCGTGCTGCAGTCCGCCGAGGTGATGAAGGCCGCGGTCGCCTATCTGGAACCGCACATGGAGAAGTCGGACGCCGAGGGCAAGGGCACCATCGTTTTGGCCACGGTGCGCGGTGACGTCCACGACATCGGCAAGAACCTGGTCGACATCATCCTGTCGAACAACGGCTACAACGTGGTCAACCTCGGGATCAAGCAGCCCGTCTCCGCGATCCTGGAGGCCGCCGAGGAACACCGCGCGGACGTGATCGGCATGTCCGGGCTGCTGGTGAAGTCCACCGTGATCATGAAGGAGAACCTGGAGGAGCTCAACCAGCGCGGCCTGGCCGCCCGCTTCCCGGTCATCCTCGGCGGCGCCGCCCTCACCCGCGCCTACGTCGAACAGGACCTCCACGAGATCTACGACGGCGAGGTCCGCTACGCCCGCGACGCCTTCGAGGGCCTGCGCCTGATGGACGCCCTCATCGGCGTCAAACGCGGCGTGCCGGGTGCGAAGCTGCCCGAGCTGCGGCAGCGCCGGGTCCGGGCCACGGCCGCGGCGGAGGTGACCGAGCGGCCCGAGGAAGGACACGTGCGCTCCGACGTCGCCACCGACAACCCCGTGCCCACCCCGCCGTTCTGGGGCACCCGCGTCAGCAAGGGCATCCAGCTCAAGGAATACGCCTCCTGGCTCGACGAAGGCGCCCTCTTCAAAGGCCAATGGGGTCTGACCAAGGACCTGTTCGAGACCGAGGGAAGGACCCGGCTGCGCGGCTGGCTCGATCTGCTGCGCACCCGCAACCTGCTGGAAGCGGCCGTCGTCCACGGCTACTTCCCCTGCGTCTCCAAGGACGACGACCTGATCATCCTCGACGAGCACGGCGCGGAACGCACCCGGTTCGCCTTCCCCCGCCAGCGCCGCGGCCGGCGGCTGTGCCTGGCCGACTTCTTCCGCCCCGAGGAGTCCGGCGAGACCGACGTGGTCGGCTTCCAGGTCGTCACCGTCGGCTCCCGCATCGGCGAGGAGACCGCCAAGCTCTTCGAGGCCAACGCCTACCGCGACTACCTCGAACTGCACGGCCTGTCCGTCCAGTTGGCCGAAGCCCTCGCCGAGTACTGGCACGCCCGCGTCCGCGCCGAACTCGGCATCGCCGGCGCCGATCCGGACTCGCTGGACGGCATGTTCCGCACCGACTACCAGGGGTGCCGCTACTCCCTCGGCTACCCGGCCTGCCCCGACCTGGAGGACCGCGCCAAGATCGCCACCCTGCTGGAACCCGAGCGGATCGGGGTCCGGCTGTCCGAGGAGTTCCAGCTCCACCCCGAACAGTCCACGGACGCGATCGTGATCCATCACCCCGAGGCGGGGTACTTCAACGCCGGGCGGCGCTCATGACCACCTTCTCGTTCGAGTTCTTCCCACCCGCCACCGCCGCGGGCGAGCGTGCCCTGTGGAGCACGGTGCGCAAAGTGGAGGCGCTGCGGCCGGACTTCGTGTCGGTCACCTACGGGGCGGGGGGTTCCTCCCGCGACCGTACGGTGGCGCTCACCCGGCGCATCGCCGCCGAGACGACCCTGCGTCCGGTCGCCCATCTGACCGCCGTCGGGCATTCGGTGGCCGAACTGCGCCACATCGTCGGCAGCTACGCGGACGCGGGCATCCGTGACGTCCTCGCGCTGCGCGGCGACCCGCCCGGCGACCCGCAGGGCCCCTGGGTCCCGCATCCCGACGGGTTCACCCACGCCTACCAACTGGTCGAACTGCTGCGCTCGCTGGGCGACTTCACCATCGGCGTGGCGGCCTTCCCGGAGGGGCATCCGCGCTCACCCGACGCCCGGACCGACCTGCGCCACTTCGTGGCCAAGTGCAAGGCCGGCGCGGACTACGCCATCACGCAGATGTTCTTCCGCGCGGAGGACTATCTGCGGCTGCGGGACCGGGTCGCCGCGGCCGGCTGCGAGACCCCGATCATCCCGGAGATCATGCCCGCCACCGACGTCCGCCAGATCCGCCGGTTCGCCGAGCTCAGCGCGGCGACCTTCCCGGAGGACCTGGCGCACCGGCTGGAGGCGGCCCGGCACGATCCCGCCGTCGCGCACCGCATCGGCGTCGACCACGCCGTCGCCATGGCCGACCGGCTCCTCGCCGAGGGGGCGCCCGGTCTGCACTACATCACCCTGAACCGCTCGACGGCGGCCCTGGACATCCATCGCACCATCCAAGCCTCGAGGAGCCTCAGTGTCCGCTGACACCCACGACTTCAAGGTCGCCGACCTCTCGCTGGCCGAGTTCGGCCGCAAGGAGATCACCCTCGCCGAGCACGAGATGCCCGGTCTGATGGCGATCCGCAAGGAGTACGCCGAGGCCCAGCCTCTCGCCGGCGCCCGTGTCACCGGCTCTCTGCACATGACCGTGCAGACCGCGGTGCTGATCGAGACCCTGGTCGCGCTCGGCGCCAGGGTCCGCTGGGCTTCCTGCAACATCTTCTCCACCCAGGACCACGCGGCCGCCGCCATCGCCGCGGCCGGGATCCCGGTGTTCGCCTGGAAGGGCGAGACCCTGGAGGAGTACTGGTGGTGTACCGAGCAGGCGCTGACCTGGCCGGACAGTCCCACCGGCGGCCCGAACATGATCCTGGACGACGGTGGTGACGCCACCCTCCTCGTCCATCTGGGCGTGGCCTTCCGGAAGACCGGCGACCTCCCGCCCGCCGACAGCGAGGAACTCGCTGTGCTCCGGGCTCTGTTGGAGCGCAGCGACCTCGACTGGACGGCGGTCGCCGCCGGTATCCGTGGTGTGACGGAGGAGACCACGACGGGTGTGCACCGGCTGTACGAGATGCAGCGTGACGGTGTGCTGCTGTTCCCGGCGATCAATGTGAACGACGCGGTCACGAAGTCGAAGTTCGACAACAAGTACGGTTGCCGGCACTCGCTGGTGGACGGTATCAACCGGGCCACCGATGTGCTGATCGGTGGGAAGACCGCGGTGGTGTGCGGTTACGGCGATGTCGGCAAGGGGTGTGCGGAGTCGCTGCGCGGTCAGGGTGCGCGGGTGATCGTGACGGAGATCGACCCGATCTGCGCGCTGCAGGCGGCGATGGACGGGTACCAGGTCACGACGCTGGACGAGGTCGTGGACAAGGCCGACATCTTCGTGACGACGACGGGCAACAAGGACATCATCATGGCCTCGGACATGGCCCGGATGAAGCACCAGGCGATCGTCGGGAACATCGGTCACTTCGACAACGAGATCGACATGGCCGGTCTGGCGAAGATCCCGGGCATCGTCAAGGACGAGGTGAAGCCGCAGGTCCACACGTGGACCTTCCCGGACGGCAAGGTGATCATCGTGCTGTCGGAGGGGCGGCTGCTGAACCTGGGCAATGCCACCGGTCACCCGTCGTTCGTGATGTCGAACTCGTTCGCGGACCAGACCCTGGCCCAGATCGAGCTGTTCACCAAGCCGGACGCGTACCCGACGGGTGTGTACGTGCTGCCCAAGCACCTGGACGAGAAGGTCGCCCGGCTCCACCTGGACGCGCTCGGTGTGAAGCTGACCAAGCTGCGCCCGGAGCAGGCCGCCTACATCGGTGTCGAGGTCGACGGCCCGTACAAGCCGGACCACTACCGCTACTGAGAGCGCGGAGCAGACAGAGATGCCCGAGCACACCCCGTACGCGGCGGCGGGCCGGGACCCCGCCCTTCCCGGCCGCCTGCTCCGCACCGAGCGAGACGCGCTGATGCCGTTGCTGCGTGCCGCTCCCCGGGAGCTGTTCGAACTGCGCACCGCCTGTCCCGGATGGACGGTGCGCCAGGTTCTCGCCCACTGCGGGGCGGCGCTGATCCGCATCGTCGAGGGCCGGCTGGAGGAGGGCGCGTTCCTGCCGGAGGCGAACGCCGCGGATGTGGCGGAGCGCGCGGACTGGCCGCTGGAGCGCGTGCTGGACGAGTTGGAGCAGGGCCTCACGGAGGCCGGTGAGGTCATCGCCCGGCGCTGCGACGACCGGCTGGACGCGGTGGCGCTGGGCGAGTGGGTGCACGCCGGCGACGTGCGCGAGGCGTTCGGCGAGCGGGGGGCATACGCCGGGGAGAGCGTGGCGCACGCCCTCCCCCTGCTGACGGCAACCAGCCGGCAGCGCGGCACCCCCGGTCTGCACGCCCATCTCCCGGGCGCCGACGCGCCGTTGCCGCTGGGGAACCCCTGCGCGGAGCGTCCCCTGGCGCAGTTCCGCGGGGATCTGCCGACGCTGATCCGGATCTACACCGGCCGTCCGCTCGTCGGCACCCGCTACCACCTGTCGGGCGCCACGGAGAAGGAGCTGTGCATCTACCGGTGAGCGGGACGGCTCACTCGGTGCTGACGATCTGGAAGGCCTCGGCGAGCCGGCCCGGGGGCAGTCCGCCCGCCCGGGCGTGCTCGGCGAGCCAGTCGCGCAGCAGCCCTGCGAGGTCCTCGAAGTGGGCGGTCTGCGAGGTGTGGATGCGCAGCGCCTCCACTTTGCGGGCGAAGACGGTGGTGACGTCGACGTACTGGTTGGGCGTCGGCCCGGTCATCAGCCACAGCTCGGGGACGATCCAGGGTTCGAGTCCCTCGCTCTTGAGGAGTTCGGGGTGCGCGAAGGGGTTGCGCGCCTCCGGGTAGATCGCCCGCAGGGCCGCGTCGCCGACCGCCCGGTGGTCCGGGTGCAGGTCCGCGACGCGTTTCCAGTTGATCTCGGGGCTCGGGATGATCGCGCGCCGCGGCCGGACCTGGCGGATGACCCGGCACAGGTCGCGGCGCAGCTCGGCGGTCGGCTCCACGAAGCTGTCGGGGTAACCGAGGAAGCGCACGTCGTGCACCCCGCTGAGCTTGGCCGAGTGGACCTGTTCGGCGCGGCGCAGATCGGCCATCGCCTGGCGGGGCAGCCGTTCGTCGTAGCCGCCGGCGTCGCCGTCGGTGACGATGCAGTAGGTCACGCGGGTGCCGTCGGCGATCCAGCGCATCACCGTGCCGCTGACGCAGAATTCGATGTCGTCCGGGTGCGCGGCCACGACGAGAAGACTCTCCGGCGCGCCGCGGTCGGGGGGATCGGCCCTGAAATCTTCCATGCGTCAACCCTGTTGGCCGGGCGGTGGCCGGACAAGGCGGTGCCGGTGGCGCGTCGACGCCATGACACTTACGCGCCAGGCAATTAATTGGTAGCTTCAAAACATTGTCGGGATCAACTCTCGGTCGATGCGTGTCGCACACCCATGTCCCGAAGTCCACGTCTCGGATCCACAGTCTCGGAGGCCACCAGCATGTGCAGGATCTTCGGCTCCTTCGCGGTCGCGGCCACCGGCGCCGAACTCGCCACGGTGTCGGCCAGGCAACGGCACGGGGGGCCGGACGAGCGCGGCGTCATGACCGGCCGCGGCTGGTCGCTCGGCTGCGACCGGCTCGCCGTGACCGACCCGGCGGGCGGCACCCAGCCCTTCGCCCTGCCGACCGCGCCGGGCGTCGTGGCCGTGCTCAACGGTGAGATCTACAACCACCGGGAGCTGCGCCGCCGCCTGGAGGCACGCGGTCACCGCTTCCCGGACCGCTGCGACGGCAGCCTGCTGCCCGCCCTGTACACCGAGTTCGGGACCGCCTTCACCGAGGAGCTGGACGGCATGTTCGCCGTCGCCGTCCTCGATCTGCGCGGCCCGCTGCCCCAACTGGTCCTCGCGGTCGACGGCATGGGCATGAAACCTCTCCACTACCACCAGGGCGAACGTGGCGCCGTGCGGTTCGCCTCCGAGATCCCCGCCCTGCTCGCGTTCGACGGGGTGCCCGCCGAACCGCGCGCGGAGGCCCTCGACACGGTGCTGTCCACCAAGACGCCGTTCGGCACGGAGACCGCGCTCGCGGGCATCCGCGTCCTGCCGCCCGGGAGCGTCGCGGTGGCCCGCGGCGCCGAGGGGCTGCGCATGCTGCGCTGCGGGCCCCGCGCCGCCGCCCCCGCGGCCGGGGCCGGGCCCGCCCCGTCGGCCGCGGGCGTGCTGGAGGCGCTGCGCGGCGAGGTGCACCGACTGGCCGAGGTCGACGTGCCGCTGTGCGCCCTGACCAGCGGCGGCCTGGACTCCGGGCTGGTGACCGCGCTCGCCGCGGAGCGCGTGCGGCCGCTGCACACCTTCCACCTCGGGTACCGGGGTCGCTGGCCGGAGGCCGAGCACACCTACGCCAGGGCCGTCGCGCGGCGCGTGCGCACCCGCCACCACGAGGTCCGCGTCGACCCCGCCGAACTCCCCTCGCTGCTGACCCGCACGGTGCGCCACCTGGGCCAGCCCAACGCCGACCCCATCGCCGTCAGCACCTACGCGCTCTTCCGGGCCGTCCGCGAGGCCGGGTTCACCGTGGCGCTCACCGGGGACGGCGCCGACGAGCTCTTCGGCGGCTACGACCGGGTGCGCACGGCGCTGGCCGCACCCGCCGGGACCGACTGGACGGCGGCCTACGTGGACGCGCTGGCGGCGGCCCCCCGGCTGGTTCGGGAGTGGCTCTACACCCCCGAGTACCGGGCGTTCATCGCCGAACACGGCTCCGCGGCCGACCGGATCGCGGCCGAGCTGCGCGCCTCCGGCTCCGACCGGGCCGACACCTTGCAGGCGTTCGAGACGCGCTGGCGGCTGCCGGCGTACCACCTGCGGCGCGTGGACCATCTCAGCATGGCGTGGGCGGTCGAGGCCCGGATGCCGTTCTGCCAGCCGGGCGTGGTGGACCTCGCCCGGCGGCTGCCCACCGGACCGCGCACCGGGAAGAGGGCGCTGTACGAGGCCGGGCGGGGCCTGCTGCCGGCCCCCGTGCTCCGCCGGCCCAAACAGCCCTTCACTTTGCCGCTGTCGGCGATGCTCGCCGCCGACGGGCCGCTGCTGTGGTCCGTGCGGGAACTGCTCGCGCCCGCGCGGCTGCGGCGGGGCGGGCAGCTGCGTGCCGACCGGGTGCAGTCGCTGTTCGCCCGGCATGCCGAACGGCCCTCCCAGCGGGACGCCCTCACCCTGTGGGCGCTCGCCGTCCACGAGCTGTGGACCGACGTCGTCCAGGGGCTGCGGGTCTCGACCGACCTCGCGGCGTGATCGCGGACGTCGTCCGGGCCGAGGGCGCGCCCGGCCCGACCCTCGTCCTCGACCAGGGCGGGCTGCCCCGAGGCGCGCTGGCCCTGCGCGGAGAACTCACCGCGCTGCGGCGCTGGTTGGAGGAGACGGGCCGCGGCCGGATACACAAGATCGCGCTCGTCGGCCGCTCCCCCGTCGCGTCGTACGACGTCGACTACCGTTTCGTGCAGTGCCTGCCCGAGCCGGACGGCTTCGACTTCCGTGCCGGCTGCGGTCATTCCCTGCTCGCGGCCGTCGTCGCCTCCGGACGGCGGGGGCCGGTGCGGGTGCGCGCGGTGACCACCGGCGATCCGGTGCTCTGCCTGCCCCGGCCGGACGGCTCGTACACGGTACGACTCGAACGGGCCGTGCCAACCGCCGCGTTGCTGCCCACCGGACGTCCCGTCCAGCGGCTGTGCGGGCTGCCCGTGTCGCTGGTGCGCTACGGCAACCCCTATGTGTTCGTGGCAGCCCGCGACCTCGGCCTGTCCTCGCGCGACGCGCTGTTCGGCGCCGGAGCCGAGGTGCTCGCACGGCTGCTCGCCGTACGGGCGGCTGCGGCCCGCCTGCTGGGGCTGCCGGCCGGGGGCGCCCTGCCGAAGGTCGCCGCGGTGGGCGCCTTCCTCCCCGGCCGGCTCACGGCCCGCGCGGCCACCGTGGCGGGCTGGCATCCCGGGCTCGCGCTGACCGGCGGACTCTGCCTCGCGGCGGCCCGCGAGGTACCGGGGACGGTGCCCTGGCTGCTGTCCGAGGGTCCGCACCGGCGGCCGTGGGCGGCCGGGGACCGAGAGCGCCCGCTGCGGCTCGACACCCCGTCGGGCCCGATGCTGGTGTCGGCCGCCGGGAGCGGGCGACGCCTCGCGCACGTCGCCGTGCACGGCAAGCGCGCCCGGGTCCTGGAACGCTCCCTGCCCCTGCCCTGGCGTATCCACGTCACGGCGTGAACGCGCACCGCCCCAGGCCAGAAGGACGGCCCGGCTTTCTGCCAGGGTGGAGTCAGCCCCAGAAATCCCGCCGAGGGCAACGGGGACGAGTCCCTGTCGCGCTTTTCGAACCGGGGAGTGTCTCCGCCATGAAATTCCAGAACCTGCGCGTCGTGGTGACCGGTGCGTCCCGGTATTTCGGCCGGGCGATCGCCATCGGGTTCGCGCATCTCGGCGCCGAGGTCTTCGTCTCGGCGCGCACCGTCGAGGCCGCCGAACGCACCAGGGCCGAGGTGCTGGGCGAGGCCCGCTCGCGCATCCACGCCTTCGGGTGCGACCTCAGCAAGCCGTCCGAGATCCAGGCGTTCGCGCGGCAGGTCGGCGAGCACACCGACCGGGTGGACCTGCTGGTCAACAACGGCGCCCGCTGGCTCGACGGATTCGACCTGGAGGGCGCGTCCGACGAGTCGATCGTGGAGACCATCGAGTCCACGGCGGCGGGGACCGTGCTCATGGTCAAGCACTTCCTGCCGCTGCTGCGGCTCTCCCCGCGGCCCGACATCGTGAACATGGTCGCCGTCTGCGCACCCGGCGAGGCGGCCGGCTCCCCCGCGCACGAGGCGTTCTACGCCGCCAAGGGAGCGCAGGCCGGATTCGCCGACATCCTCGCCCGCCGGCTGCGCCCCTCCGGGGTCCGGGTGTTCTCGCTCTATCCCCCCGACTTCTCCACCGCCGACCCCCGGTCCACGGAGTGGCAGGGGGCCGGCCGGGACCCGCGCTACGCCGACGAAAAGCTCACCACCCAAGCCCTGTTCGAATGCATCGTCTACGCGGTCGAGCAGCCTCGCGACTGCTTCATCCGTTCGTTCCACTTCGAGCCCCGCTGACGCTCGCGGCTCAGCAGCGCTCCCCCACCGCCAAGGAGCTCCGTCCATGAGCAGCCCACTCTGGATCACCGCCACCCCCCTTGCCAGTGACGGCGAACTGCACCTCGGGCATCTCGCCGGACCGTATGTCGCCGCCGACGTCCTCAGCCGCGCCCTGCGCGCCGCCGGACGCCCCGTGCTGTTCACCTCGGGCACGGCCGACCACGCCGAGTCCGTCGAACTGCGCGCGGTGCGCGGTGGACGCAAGCCGGCCGAGGTGGCGGAGGGCTACCGGGCGGCGATCACCGCCGACTGGCTCCGCTCCGGCGTGGAGTTCGACCGTGTCGTCCACCCCGGACGCGACCGCGGCTACCGGCACTGGCTCCAGGAACTCTTCCTCGACCTGTACGCGCAGGACGTCATCGTGCCCCGCACCCGGCCGGCGCACTACTGCGAGTCCTGCCGGCGCTGGCTGCACGGCGCGTACGTCACCGGCACCTGCGGCCACTGCGGGACCCGCGGCGAGGGCGGCCCCTGCCATGAGTGCGCCCGGCCCAACGAGGGCGAACTGACCGATCCCACCTGCGCGTTGTGCGGCGCCCCGGCGCGGCCGCGGCGCTGCCGGCGCCTGTACCTGCCGCTGGAGCCGATGCGGGAACCGCTCGCGGACCACTGGCGCACGGCGGGTCTGCCGCCGCGGCTCGCCGTGCTGTGCGAGAGCCTGCTGGAGGACGGGCTGCCCGACGTGCCCGTGAGCCACCCGGGCGACTGGGGTGTCCCGGTGCCCCTGGACGGCTTCGCCGGGCACCGCGTGGACGCCTGCTTCGAGGCCGCCGCGATGCACCTGTTCGGGTACGGCCACGACAAGCGGCCGCTGCCCGAACGCGCCGTGCACTTCTGCGGCTTCGGACACGCCTTCCGCCATGTGGCGCTGCTGCCCGCGATCCTGGTCTCCCGCGGGCTGAAGCTGCCCCAGGAGTTCCACGTCAACGAGACGTTCCACCCCGGCGCCGGGGAGCCGCGCGAGGAGGGCGGCGCGTCCGCCCTGTGGGCACTCGACCTGCTCACCGAGTTCGGGTCCGACACCCTGCGTCGCCATGTCCTGACCGCCCGGCCGCCGGCCCCGGGCACCGGGACGGGACGCGAGGAACTGGGCCGCACCCGGGAGTTCCTGGACGGCACCTGGAACAGCTGGCTGAGCCGGCTGTTCGCGTCGGTGCGCGAGGACAGCGCGGGCCGGGTGCCGGACGCGGAGCCGGGCGGCGAGGGCTGGGAGGCACTGCGCCACCGGCTGCGCCGGGCCGCCGACGATGTGCGCGAGTCGTACGGTCCCGAGGCCTTCGACCCCCGGCGGGCGGTCGCCGTCCTGGACGAAGTGGTCCGCTGCACCGCGGACTTCGGGTATGTCAACCAGTTCGAGCGGCACCGGCCGTCCGGGGTGGAGCGTCATTTACCCGCGCTGGCGGCACAGTTGGCGGTCGCGTCGGCGCTCGCCTCCTGGGTCTGGCCGGTGATGCCGGAGGGTGCGACGCGGCTGTCCCAGGCCCTGCGCGTGCCGGCCGGCGGACCGGTGGCCCCGGACGCGCTCACCCCGCTGCCCCCGGGAACGCGGCTGGCCCCGCCGTCCGGCCCGGTGTTCGGCTTCTGACCCACTGCTCCCGCACCCCGCGGGAGACCCACGTGCCCACCCACTCCTTCCCCCGGAGCGGGTGGGCACACCGGTTTGCGAATCCGTCAGCGAAGGAGTCCCTCTCGTGTCCCTGCGCATCGCCATGCTCAGCGTCCACACGTCGCCGCTGCACCAGCCCGGCACGGGTGACGCGGGCGGCATGAACGTCTACATGGTCGAGCTGTCCCGCGCCCTCGCCCGGGAGGGCGCGCGGGTGGACCTGTTCACCCGCTGCCTGGGCGAGGACCGGCCGCCCCGGGTCGAACTCGCCCCGGGGGTGCGCGTCCTGCACCTCGACGCCGGTCCCCGGCGGCCGCTGCCGAAGGAGGCCATGCCGGGCCTGGTCCCCGACTTCGCCCGCTCCCTGCTGGCGGCGACCGCCCACGGCCGCTACGACGTGGTGCATTCCCACTACTGGCTCGCGGGACAGGCAGGCGCCCTGGTCGCCGAGCACCGGCGACTCCCGCTGGTGCACACGATGCACACGCTCGCCCGGGTGAAGAACGCCTCGCTCGCCCCCGGCGACCGGCCCGAACCGGAGCTGCGGGTGCGCGGGGAGGAGGCACTGGCCAGGGCAGCGGACCGTCTCATCGCCAACACCGCCGAGGAGGGGTTGGCGTTGCGGGAGCTGTATGGCGCCGACGCCGACCGCACCGATGTGGTGACGCCCGGTGTCGACGTGCGGATCTTCCGTCCGGCGGACGGACGGCGGGCGGCACGCGCACGGCTCGGCCTGCCGCAGCACGGCTTCATCCCGCTGTTCGCCGGGCGCATCCAGCCGCTGAAGGGACCGGATGTCCTGCTCCACTCGATCGCCGCGCTGCTGCGCGAGTCACCGGGGCTGCGCCGGCGGCTGCTCGTGCCGGTCGTCGGCGGGCTCAGCGGGGCGGGCACACGGACCCCGGACGAGCTGCGCGAGCTGAGCGCGCGGCTGGGTCTGCCGGACGTGGTGCGCTTTTGCCCGGCCGCTCCCCAGCACGAGCTGGCGGACTGGTACCGGGCCGCGGACGTGCTGGTGATGCCGTCGCGCAGCGAGTCGTTCGGGCTGGTGGCGCTGGAGTCCCAGGCGTGCGGCACACCGGTGCTGGCGGCGGCCGTCGGCGGACTGCCCGCCGCCGTGCGGGACGGGGTGACCGGCCTGCTCGTGCGGGGGCACGACCCGGACGACTACGCGCGCCGGCTGCGCTGGTTCGCGGAGCACCCGGCACGGGCGGCGGCCATGGGGCTCGCTGCCGCCGGGCACGCGCGCCGGCTGGACTGGCGGTCGACGGCCCGCGGGACGCTGGGCACTTACGCCCGTGCGCTGCGGGGCCGGGCCTCGAAGGCGGGGCAGGAACGGCGGCACGTCCCTGCCCCTGCGGCCGCTTCCTCCCGGAGGTACAAAAGGGCCGCTGTGCCAGCGTAGCATTTCATTTGGGCGGACCAAAGGTGCTGGCTCGCCCAAAAAGGATGTCCGGCCTGATTTCTTCGGTTGGCCGGATAAAGCCACCATCGGCGCATCCATTCGGCATCACCAGTCCCGGCGCTGTCATATCCGCGCCATGGCAGGTCCACGACTTGAGGAATCGTGGACTCGCAATCCAAGGAGGGCGATTATGGAAATGTCTTCGGAAGAAGCCCGGCGGCACGGGCCCCGAAGGCGAAATCAATCGATCACTTCCTGGAGGAAATCGTGTCCGCGTCTTCCCGCCCCACCGGCTTCCGCACCGTCGCCCGCCAGTTCGCCCTGGCCGCCCTCGTCTGTACCGCCGTCGCGGGCGGGGCGGTCGCGGCCACCACCGCGGGTGCGGGTACCGCGCAGCATGCCGTGGCCGACAACAACTGGCCGACCACGCCCGCCCCGACCGCGACCCCGGCGGACAACAACCGGCCCAGCGTCGCGACGCCCGCGGACAACAACTGGCCGAGCACCCCCGCCCCGGCGGACAACAACTGGCCCACCGGCGCCACCCAGGTCGACAACAACTGGCCCGCCACCCCCGCGTCGACGGACGACAACAACTGGCCGGCCCCGCCCGCGGCGGTCTGACGCGGATCCCCCACCGGGCCGGGAGAGGTGCTTCCCGCCTCCCCGGCCCCGCTGTTCACCGCCCCGCCGAGGCGGCGGAACGACAGTCCGGGCACAGCCCCTTGAAAACAACGTCGGCGTCGTTCAGATCCCAGTCCGGGAGATCTTTTCGCGGCAGTACCGGGGCCTGGTGGGCGACATTTTCCACGCGCCCGCATTGCACGCACAGCGCATGCTGGTGACGCGGCCCCGAAATTTCGAACACCGCCGGCCAGCCGGGCCGCTCGAATTTCGTCACCAAACCCGCTTCAAGAAAATGCCGCAGCATTTCATAGACGGCCTGGGAGGTGAGTGTGCCCAGCCGTTCGCGCGCCGCGGCCGTCAGGCCCTCGACATCGAGATGATCGCCCGCCGCGAGCACGTGCAGCACTTCGAGACGCGGGCTGGTGACCCGCAGCCCTGCATCGCGGAGTTGCCGGATCGCCGTCTCGCGCCCCTCTGCCACCGCTTCGCGTGCCATCTTCCCGCCATCTGGTGAGACCAAAAGTTTGAATGCATCATCGTACCTCTTGGTTCACCCAGGGCGCGGGGGCGGAGGAGGGGGTGGCCGAGAACACCCCCGGCGGATCAGTCGAGCCAGCCGAGCCGGGCGGCCCGCGCTCCCAGCTCGAAACGGCTGGACGCGCCGAGTTCCTGCATCAGCTCGGAGATCATACGGCTCACCGTGCGCAGCGAGACACCGAGGCCGCGGGCGACCTTCTCGTCCTTCATCCCCGAGGCCAGCATGCGTAGCGCGGCCCGCTGCTGTTCCGACAGCCCGTCACCGCCCCGCGCGGGCAGCACCTGCTCACCGTAGGGCGTGGCGGTGTGCCAGCAGTGCTCGAACAGGGTCCGATAGGAGCGCACCAGGGCGGAGCCGCGGGCGAGGATGGCGCCGGCCGAGCCGTCCTCCGGGTCGACCGGCAGCAGGGCGAACTGCTCGTCCGCGATGATCATGTTCATGGGGACGACGGGCGACAGCCGCACCTGGACGCCGAGCTTCGCCTTCATCCGCAGGTGTTCCGCGTCCTCGGGAACCGAGGTCAGACGCTGGCTGAAAATGGAACGAACCTGGACGCCCTTCTCGATCTGGCGCCGATCCCGGTCCAGCGCCCGCTCGGGAATCTCCCGGCCGCGCGCGATGGGGTGCATGGAGGCGAGGTTGCCCTGGACGGTCACCGTGATGTCCTCCAGCACCTGCTGGATCCTGCGGTAGTCGTGCAGGATCTCGATCTCCACGCCGACCGCCCGGGCCAGCGTCTCGGTGCGCAGGAAGTTGCCGGCGAGCGTCTTGAGCGTGTGGTGCGCGCGGTCCGCCTGCTCCAGATGGTGGCGCAGCCGGGCGCGCTCCCGTTCCAGCAGCCTGAGCAGGGCGATCTCGGGGGCGATGACGGTGACCACATCGGTCTCCGCCGTGTCCCCCGGCTCCGGCTCCAGGCGGCTCGCGTGCAGTTGGCCGGTCCTGACGACCAGGCCGAGGCCGATCAGTTCCTCACGACATCGTGCGAGGTCGTCCTCCGACAAGTCCATGTCGGACGCGACCTGGCGCAGGCTCGACGCCCCCCGTGCGCGTAGCTGCCGGTAGAGGGTGAGAGCCAGACCAGTGGATTGCGTCCCTGCACCGCCACTGCCATTGCTCACCGTGAAGTGGCCCCCCTTGTGATTGTGCGAAGCTCTCCGATCACACCATGTCACAAAGGTGGCCAAGGATCTCCGATGCTGCTTAGTAATGTGACGCTCGTCACGAACGGACGCGGCACACGAGCAGCACGCTCCGGGTCCGCTCGTCGAGCCAGTGCTGCCGCTCGTCGGCGACGCACAGGCCCGCGACCCTCAACTCCCGGTGCAAGTCGGTCCGGTTGACGACCCACTTGTCGGTCGTCACCGACGCGGCCCGGGCGTGGTCCCGCTCCGACCGCTCGATGGCGTAGCTGATGTGCTCGCGCATGGCCACGGGGTCGAAGTCCTGCCGCACCACGACCCATTCGGCGGTCCCGTCGAACCTCGGCACCTCGAACGACCAGGCGCGGTGGGGGTGTTCGATCAGTCCGGCGGCGTCATGGGCGGTGTAGTCGAAGGCGAGCGCGCCGTCCGGCCCCAGGTGCCCGGCGATCTGCCGCAGCACCCGGGGGCGGGACCACGGTGGGACCGCGGTGATCACCGCCCCGGCCATCAGGGCGAGTTGGTAGGACCGCCGTAGCCGCAGGCGGAGCAGGTCGGCGCGGGTGGCGGTGATCCGCTCGCGCACCCCGGGGCCGACGCGCCGGGCCCAGTCGAGCAGCCGGTGCAGGCTGCGCCGGTCCCGGTCGACCGCCTCCACCGTGAATCCGTGGCGCGCGAGGGGCACGGCGAGCCGGCCCGCGCCCGAGCCGAGGTCGAGTACCGGCCCGCCGGTGGTCCTGGCCAGCGCCAGATAGTCGAGGATGTCACCGCTGAACGGGCCGAGCAGGGCGTCCTGGAGCCAGTCGTCCTCCGCCGTGAGCGGCGCGAGGCACTCCAGACCCGGGAGCAGGCCGGGCGGCGCCGGGGACACGGTGGCGGCCGGGCGGGGCAGGTCCGGTCCGGCCGCGGGCCGCGGCGATGTGCCGGTGTGTGTGTGCATGGTCCCTCCAGGTGGCCTCGGCCGGTCCCGGCCCTCCGGGCGGCCCCCGTGCCGCCGGGGCCACGCCGCCCGACCATCGTGTCCGGGTATGTCGGCGGCGGTCCAGCCAGGAGGAATGCGCGTTCACGCCAACGCGCGGGTACGCCACGGTCCTTCGCGGTCGCGGGGCCGCCCGGTGCTCCCTCGCCGCCGGACCGCTCGGTTCACAGGGCCCGGACCAGCCGCCGTCCCTCGCCGGTGAAGCCGCGGGCCGTGAAGAAGGCCAGCGCGGGATCGCCGTCGCGCAGCAGGGTGACCTGCTGGCGCCGCGCCTCCAGGGGGCGCATACGGTCGCCGATCGCGGCCAGCAGCGCGCCGCCGATGCCGCGGCGGCGCCGGTCGGGCGCGGTGCACAGGGTGTAGATCTCGCCCGTACTCGCGCCGGGGACACCGCCGGCCGCGGCGCCGACGATCCGTCCGTCGGGCTCCGCCACCACCAGCCAGCCGAGCCAGCCGGGGGCGCCGCCCGGTATCCCTATCTCGGCAGTGAGGCGCGGCAGCGAACAGTTCGTGCCCACCAGCCGTGCCACGTCGTCCGGTGCGAGCACCCCCGTGCAGCTGTGCCGTATCGCCGTCGCGAGCAGGTGCGAGATCGGGGCCGCGTCCATGGCGACGGCGGCCCGTACGTCCACGCTCATCAGGGCAGAACCTCCCGTAGGCCGACCTTGGTTCCCCCGATGCGAACAGTGACCACCCTATTCCGCAGGGCAGTCGGGACGGGGCGGGCCGTTCACATGCCGAGCCCCGGCACCGAACAGCACAGCCCCGCCAGCGCGGGCAGACCGACCGCCAGCGTCAGCACGAGCAGCGCGACCCCCTGCACCGTGGGCCGCTCGGTCGGCGGTTCGAGGATGCGCCGCATGCGCAGCACGGCCGACGACCCGCCCGCCGCCAACGCCGCGTGCGGCGCCTGCCCGGCCGCGACCGCGTACAGGGCGACGGCGAGCGACCGGCGCGAGCAGCGGCGCAACGCCCGGTCGTCGGCGGCCATCTCGAGCAGCAGCGGCACCTCGTCGCGCACGGACCGGGCGAGCGGCAGCCGCCGCGCGAGGGCCCCCACGGCCGAGGCGGCGGCCGTGAGCAGGTGGTGGCGCCCGGTGATGTGCGCGCGCTCGTGCTCCAGCGCGGCCGCGAGCTGCTCCTCGGTCAGCGCGCGGACGGCGCCCTCGCTGACGACCACCTGGGGCGCCCGTCCGGGCAGACAGTAGACGGCGGGCGTGGTGTGCGGCAGCACGGTGGCCCGCAATTCCGCGCGCCAGGTCCCCACCATCCGCACGAGTTCGGCGTGCCTGAGGCGGCGGCGCCGGAACTCGGCCAGTTCCCGTGCGAAGGCCAGGGCGAGGGCGAACGGCGGGCAGACGGCCGCGGCGAAGCCCGCCCAGGCGCGGGCGCTGAACCGTCCCATGTCGTCCAGCATGACGGCGGCGCAGCGCGCTCCTCCGGAGAGGAAGCAGCCCTCGGCCGCCTCGGACATCCGGTGGCTCTCCGCGACGGGGAAGAACAGTTGCAGCACGGCGAGGGACAGGGAGGCGGTGAGGACGAGCACCAGCAGTCCCCACAGCCCGAGCGTCAGCCGCGGGGTCCGGTGGGCCCAGGGGCTGCGCACGAGGAAGCGCGGCAGCACCACCCCGGCCACGGCGGCCACCGTCAACGGCGGCAGGACGTGGTGCAGGGGCAGCAGGAACTCGCCGATCCGGTAGAGGAGTCCGCTCACGACGGTCTCTCCGGTGGCACCTCGCCGGCGGGCCGGTGCCCGGCGGCGCGGAGGGCGGCCTCCAGCACGGAGACGTCCTCCGGCGACATGTGCGCCACGAAGCGCTGGAGCGCGGCCTGCCGGTCCTCGGTGCTGCCGAGCGCCTCCTGCATCAGGCTCGCGGTGTACTCCTCCCGGCTGCGCAGGGCCTCGTACAGCCATGCGCGGCCCGCCTTCTCGCGCCGCAGCATACCCTTGCGGTGCAGTATGTCCGCGACCGTCATCACCGTCGTGTAGGCGACCGGCCTGGTCCTGTTGATGTCGTCGACGACCTCCCGGACCGTGGCGGGCCGTCCCCAGTTCCAGAGACGGTCCATGATTTCGGCTTCCAGACCACCGAGCCGTCGCACCTGTTCCCCTCCGCCGCCCGTCACCGAGGTGCTCCACATCGTAGGACAAACACCGTCGGTGCAGAATCACCGATGCCGCCCAGATACCCCGCGGGGGTATGGTCGAAGCATGGTGACCTTCAGCGGGAACATGGTTGGCGGCCAGGCGAAGGGCGGGTGCGCCAGGCTCTGCGGAGCCAGCCTGGGCGAGGCCGAACCGGTGCTGCTGGGCCAGGTGTTCGGCCCGTGTGTCAGTCTCGGGCTGCGGTTGCGCGCGGAGTGCGCGACGAAGGGGAGGTGACACGCGAAGGGGCCCCGGGCGGATCGCTCCGCCCGGGGCCCCTTCGTGCCGGGGGCCGGCCATCAGGCCCGGACGAGCCGGGCGATGGCCGAGGAGGCCTCGCTGATCTTGGTCCTGGCCTGTTCACCGCCTTCCACGATGGCCTCCGTGACGCACGAGTTGAGGTGCTCGTCCAGCAGTGCCAGCGCGCAGGACTGCAACGCGGCGTTGGTGGCGGCGACCTGGGTGAGGACGTCGACGCAGTAGGCGCCCTCCTCGACCATCCGCTGCAGGCCGCGGACCTGGCCCTCGATGCGGCGCAGTCGTCTCACGATGTCGTCCTGGTGGGCCACGGCGGCCTCCTTGTCCTGGTCGGCAGCTCAGCGGTCCGCCGGCTGGAAGCCGCGCAGCCGCAGGCTGTTGCCGACCACGAAGACCGAGGAGAAGGCCATGGCCGCGCCGGCGATCATCGGGTTGAGCAGGCCGCCGGCCGCGAGCGGCAGGGCCGCCACGTTGTAGGCGAAGGCCCAGAAGAGGTTGGAGCGGATGGTGCCCAGCGTCTTGCGGGACAGCCGGATCGCGTCCGCCGCGACCCTGAGGTCACCCCGGACGAGCGTCAGGTCGCCCGCCTCGATGGCGGCGTCCGTTCCGGTGCCCATCGCGAGACCGAGGTCGGCCTGGGCGAGCGCGGCGGCGTCGTTGACGCCGTCGCCGACCATGGCGACCGAACGGCCCTCCCCCTGGAGGCGCTTGACGACGTCGACCTTGTCCTGCGGGAGGACCTCGGCGAAGACGTGCTCGGGCGCGATCCCGACCTCCGCGGCGACCGCATCGGCGACCGCGCGGTTGTCACCGGTCAGCAGGATGGGCGTCAGGCCCAGCGCGCGCAGCCGGCGGATCGCCTCCGGGCTGGTCTCCTTGATGGCGTCGGCGACCTCCAGCACCGCGCGGGCCTCGCCGTCCCAGGCCACCGCGATGGCGGTACGGCCAGCCGCCTCGGCCCGTGCCTTGGCGTGCGCGAGCTTGTCGGACAGCTCGATCGCCCACTCGGCGAGCAGCTTCTCCCGGCCGACCAGGACCGCGTGCCCCTGCACGATGCCCTGGACGCCGAGGCCGGCGATGTTGGCGAAGTCCTCGGGGGCGGGCAGGGTGCCCACGCGGGCGGCGGCGCCCGCGGCGACGGCCTGGGCGATGGGGTGCTCGGAGGCGTGCTCCAGGGCGCCGGCCAGCCGCAGCACCTCGGCCTCGTCGGTGGTGTCGGCGGTGTGCACGGCGAGCAGGGTCATCCGGCCGGTGGTGACGGTGCCGGTCTTGTCCAGGACGATGGTGTCGACCTTGCGGGTGGTCTCCAGCACCTCGGGACCCTTGATCAGGATGCCCAGCTGGGCGCCGCGCCCGGTGCCGACCATCAGCGCGGTCGGCGTGGCGAGGCCCAGCGCGCACGGGCAGGCGATGATCAGCACGGCGACCGCGGCGGTGAACGCCTCGGTGATGCCGGCGCCGTTGCCCAGCCAGAAGCCCAGGGTGCCGATGGCCAGGGCGATGACCACGGGGACGAACACCGCCGAGATCTTGTCGGCGAGGCGCTGGGCCGCGGCCTTGCCGTTCTGCGCGTCCTCGACGAGCTTGGCCATGCGGGCCAGTTGGGTGTCGGCGCCGACCCGGGTGGCCTCGACGACGAGCCGGCCGCCGGCGTTCAGGGTGGCGCCGGTGACGCCGTCGCCGACGCCGACCTCGACCGGCACGGACTCGCCGGTGAGCATGGAGGCGTCCACGGCGGAGGAGCCCTCCACCACGGTGCCGTCGGTGGCGATCTTCTCGCCGGGCCGGACCAGGAAGCGGTCGCCGACCTTCAACTCGGCGACGGGGACGAGGTGTTCGCGGCCGTCGCGCAGGACGGTGACTTCCTTGGCGCCCAGTTCCAGCAGGGCCTTCAGGGCGGCGCCCGCCTTGCGCTTGGAGCGGGCCTCGAAGTAGCGCCCGGCCAGGATGAAGGCGGTGACGCCGGCGGCGGCCTCCAGGTAGATGTTCCCGGCGCCGTCGCCGCGCGCGATGGTCAGCTCGAAGGGGTGCCGCATCCCGGGCATGCCGGCCGTGCCGAAGAACAGCGCCCACAGCGACCACAGGAAGGCCGCCGCGGTGCCGACGGAGATCAGCGTGTCCATGGTGGCCGCGCCGTGCCGGGCGTTGGTCCAGGCGGCCTTGTGGAACGGCCAGGCGGAGTAGGTGACCACGGGTGCCGCGAGGGTGAGCGACAGCCACTGCCAGTTGTCGAACTGGAGGGCCGGGATCATGGCCATCGCGATGACGGGCACCGCGAGCACCACGGCGGCGGTCAACCGCTCGCGCAGCGGCCGCAGTTGGTCGATCTCCGGTGCGGCGCCGCCGCCGTCGCCGGATTCGGTGCGCGGCGGCTCGGGCTCGCGCGCGGTGTAGCCGGTGGCCTCGACGGTGGCGATGAGGTCGGCGACCGCGACGTCCGGGCCGAAGCTGACCTTGGCCTTCTCGGTGGCGTAGTTGACGGTGGCCTCGACACCGTCCATGCGGTTGAGCTTCTTCTCGATCCGGGCGGCGCACGAGGCGCAGGTCATGCCGCCGATGGCGAGTTCGACCTCGGCCGCGCCGGGCGTGGTGGTGGTCATGTCTCTGCTCCTCGGAGCTGGTGGTGGTACGGAGTCGGGGCGGGCACCGCGGGCGGACGGCCCCGCCCCGACGCGGGTGGGCCGGGCGGTGCTGCCCGGCCGGAGCGGGATCAGACGGTGGCCCGGCCCGCGAAGTCGTAGCCGGCCTCGTCGACGGCCTCGGCGACCAGCGCGTCCAGCGCCTCGTCGGCCGCGGCGGCGGGGGTCACGGTCACCAGGCCGGTGCCGATCTCGACCTCGACCGCGGCGACCTCGTCCAGCGCGCCGACCGCGTCGGCGACGACGCCCTGGCAGTGGGCGCTGCCGACTCCCTCGACCTTGTAGACGACCGTGGCCCGGGCGTCGGCGTGGCAGCTGCCGTCAGGGGTGCAGCAGTTCGACACGGGAACCTCCCACATGACTCCTCGATACCCCCGTGGGGTATATTCGAACGGCTCCATGTATACCCCCCACCCGTATCAGGCGCAAGCCTGGAGCCGGTTTGACTTCATACCCCCTGGGGGTATGGTGTGGCCACGGTCGGCCGCACCCGAAGCGACCGAGACGGACGAGGAGTTGGCCATGAACACCGCACTGCGGATCACCGTCTTCGCCGCCGCGCTCGCCGCGACGTTCGGCACGGCGTACGGCGTCGGCGACACCGTGGGCACCATCACCCCGCAACCGAAGGGCGGCCATGCCATGCGGCACGCGTCGGACGGCGGCCATGACGACATGGCGTCCATGCCCGGCATGCCGTCCATGGACCACGACATGGCACCGGGCGGCCTGGAGGTCTCCAAGGACGGCTACACGCTCGCCCTGAAGACGTCGCGGGTGGCGGCGGGCCGGCAGACGAACCTGAGCTTCGCCGTCGTGCGCGACGGCACGGGCCGCAACGTCACCGCCTACGAGCGCGAGCACGGCAAGGAGCTCCATCTGATCGTCGCCGCGCGCGATCTGACCGTCTACCGCCATCTGCATCCGGCGCGGGCCGCCGACGGCACGTGGTCCACGTCCGTGGAGCTGCCGCGGGCGGGCGGCTACCGCGTCATCGCCGACTTCCAGCCGAAGGGCGGCGAACCCCTGGTCCTGGGCGCCGACCTGGCCGTCTCCGGGCACTACACGCCGGCGGCGCTGCCCGGTCACAGTACGACCGCCGAGGTGGACGGCTACGAGGTGACCCTCACCGGCACGCCCGTCCCCGGCAGGGCCACCCCGCTGACCCTCACCGTCTCCAAGGACGGCCGCCCGGTGCGCGACCTCCAGCCCTACCTCGGCGCCTACGGCCACCTCGTCGCCCTGCGCTCCGGTGACCTCGCCTACCTCCACGTCCACCCCACGGGCGAGCCCGGCGACGGCGCGACCACCCCGGGGCCGCGGGTCTCCTTCGCGGCCACGGCCCCCAGCGCGGGCGCCTACCGCCTGTTCTTCGACTTCCGGCACGAGGGGAAGGTCCACACGGCGGCGTTCACGGTGCACGCGACGGGAGGGGCGGACGGGCACTGACCGGCGCATCGTGCTCGCGGATCGGAGGCGCGGCGCGTCCGTCGCGTCACACGGGGTCGGTCCACTCCTCGCGGAGCATTCCGAAGAGCACGCGGTCGTAGCGCTCCCCCTCGACCAGCACAGCCGACCGGCGGCGGCCCTCCTCGTGGAAGCCCAGTCGGCAGAAGGCGCGCACGGCGCGTTCGTTGCCGCTCCAGGTGTCCAGCTCCAGCCGGCGCAGACCGTACGCGCCGAACAGGTGGGTGACGAGCAGCCGCAACGCGTCACTGCCGTGGCCGCGGCCCCAGAACTCCCGCTCGCCGATGGTGACTCCCAGCGTCGCCACTCCGGCGTAGGGGTCGAGGTCGCGGTAGTCGGCCATGCCGATCACCCTCCCGCCGGCCAGCTCCTCGACCGTGAACACGGCCGACTCCCTCGGGCTCAGCCGCAGCATGGTCTCGAAGCCGAGTGCGATCGCCTCCGCCGTGACCGGGCCAAAACACGGGTCCCCGGCCGCCGCCCACCGCACCACCTCCGGGTCGTTGCGCCATCGGACATGGTGCGCGGCGTCTTCGGAACGCAGCGCGCGAAGTCTTACCAGCTTTCCTTCGAACATCGAACGAGCCTAATCGGCCGCGGTGGACGACCGGTCCACGGGTGCGGCGGGCCGGCCCATGCTCCGACAGGTCCCATGTCACCGCCCGCACAACGGGCGATCCGGCTATACCCGGGTACCGCCGGTGCCCGTCCCGAGCTGCCGTGCCTCGGCACCGGACGTACCTTCGCACTCATGGAGGAGATGCCGCGGCGCATCGATCCCGCCACGGACCGCACCGCCGCCGCGCACCTGCTGGGCTGTCTGCCGGACGAGGTCGGCTACTGCCCGCGCTGCCACGGCCTCACCCACCGCTACGGCCGCCGGGCCCGGCCCATCTGCCCGGCGTGCCGGGCGGCCGAGGCGGAGTCGGCGGACACCTCCCCCGGCGCGTCGGGGCGCCCGCGCTGAGCCGCCCTCGTCACGCCTGGTTCCGAGGCGTCCTCCTCGCGCCACGGCCCGAGCCGCCTGGTCGCACCCCGGGCCGAGCCGTCCTGGTCACGCCCCCACCGCCCGCGAGTACCGCCACGTCAGCAGTGCCCCGGTCGCGCCGTACGCCATGAGCAGGACGCCGTTCCCGGCGTCCTCGTGCCGTGCGTCGGACTGCACCCACCGCTGCTGCTCGTAGGTGCGGGTGGCCACCGCGTGGGACCCGTCCAGCACCGAGCACCGGCTGTCGCCGGGCCGCATCGGCCCCGGGCGTTCCTCCCCGTCCGCGCCCACGTTCTCGCCGGGGCACAGGACCTGCGACGAGGCCGTCAGGGAACTCACGAGATCCACCGCCCCCCACACCAGCGGTATGAGGAAGAGGCCCAGCAGGCCGACTCCGCGCTTCACGGAACTCACCGATCCCCACTCGCACACTTGTCCGTTCCGGTACCGACCTTAGCGCCCGGTCCCGGCCGGACGGCACCCGCCGGCCGCTACGAGCGGTCCGCGAACGCGTCGACCCCGGTCAGCTCCGCGGAAAGCGCCCACAGCCGGGCCGCCTGCTCCGGGTCGATCGCCCAGTCCTTGACCCCTGCGCGCTCGCCGTCGGCCGGCGCGGGCTCGGCGACGTCGCAGTCCTCCAGGTAGAGACCGCCGAGTCCGTCCAGTTGCGGGGAGGTCGCCGCCCACACCTGGGTGGCCGCGCCCTGCTGCGGGGTCTTGAAGGCCTCGGGGTGGAGCACGTTGCCGTTCTCGTCGATCCAGCCGCGCTCGATCTGCTCCTCCTTGCCGAGGTACCGCTGGAGCGGGGTGAGGATGCCGCCGGGGTGCAGCGCGAAGGCGCGGACGCCCGCGCCCCGACCGAGCTTGTCGAGATGGACGGCGAACAGCACGTTGGCGGTCTTGGCCTGGCCGTACGCCTCCCACTTGTCGTACCCGTGGCGCCAGTTGACGTCGTCCCAGCGGATGCCGCCGGCATGGTGGCCGCGGGAGGACACCGAGACGACCCGGGCGCCGCCCGGCGCGATCGCCGGCCACAGCCGGTTGACGAGGGCGAAGTGCCCGAGGTGGTTGGTGGCGAACTGCGCCTCCCAGCCGGGTCCGACCCGGGTCTCCGGGCACGCCATGATTCCGGCGCTGTTGATGACCATGTCCAGCGTCCGCCCGGAGCCGAGGAACCGCTCGGCGAACCCTCGTACGCTCTCCAGGTCGCCGAGGTCCATCTCGTCCACCTCGACGCCCGGCAGCCCGTCCAGCGCCCGCTCGGCGGTGTCCGGCCGGCGCGCCGGTACGACCACCCGGGCGCCGGCCCCGACGAGCGAGCGCGTGGTCTCCAGGCCGATGCCGGAATAACCGCCGGTGACGAGGGCGAGCCTGCCGGTCAGATCGATGCCCCGCAGAACGTCGTCCGCCGTGCTGCGGGCACCGAAACCGGATCCGATCTTGTGCTGTGCGGTAGTCATGCCCGGAACGCTACGAATTGGAGTGCCCTCGAAGTCAAGCGGCGCACGGGGCCGTGTGCGAGCGGCGGGGCCCCGCTGACCCGGGGCCCGGGGCGGCGGAACAAACGGGTTGCCGTGCCGCCGCGCCGCTCGGCATGCTCGGGACCGTGACCCCTCCGCCCGAATCCGCCGGCCCCGGTGTCGACGTCGTCATACCCGTCGGCGTCCGCGACCTGCGCCCGCGCGACCTTCCGGCCTGCGGCTGGTCGGGCTCGCCGACCCATGTGCGGCAGATCGAGCGGCAGTTGGTCCGGGCCGCGGCCGGCGAGGTGGACTACCTGGCGGTGTGCACCCCCACCGACCTGCCCGTGGCGATCGGCGGCATCGACTACCGGGCTTCCGAGGGGGCGGGCACCCTGTGGCAGCTCGCCGTGCTCCCGGCGCTCCAGTCCTGCGGTCTGGGCACGCTGCTGATCCGCGCCGCCGAGCAGCGGATCAAGGACCGCGGCCTGCGCAGGGCGGAACTCGCCGTGGAGGAGGACAACCGCGCGATCGGCAGTCGTCGCAGGCGCGACGATGAATCGAGGCAGCCTTGAAGTGAGGGATAACGAGGACGGTGGTGTCGTGCATCTCGCTGCCGTACACACCGCCGAGCTCAGCGCGCCCTCCGCGATCGTGCCGACTCGGTACGGGCTTCTGAGAGCCACACTGGATGTCTTCGTTCGGCACCTGGGTGCGTGCTGGCCATGCCCCGAGTGCTGGGACGCGGCGATCATCGCGCTTCGGCTGACGGACGACTCCGCACCGGCCGTCGACGCGACCGATCTCGGAGCGACGCTCCTGCTGGCCCAGGCGTACGATCCGCAGCACCCGCACCACGGCGTGCGGGCTCTCGCCGGGCTCGATACGCGCTCCGTGGACGTGCTCCGCACGCTGGTGGAAGCCGACAGCATCCGCTCCGCCGCCGCACTGGGCATGCACCCCTCCACCGTGCAAGCACGCCACGAAACGCTCATACAAATCCTGGGCTACGACCCGCGTACCAACATCGGCCGGATGAGGTACATCGCGGCGGCGCTGCTGCCGCGCCTCACCGATCTGGCCATCCTGGCGCACTTCAAGCCGGCATAGCCGGTCCCGCGACGAAGGCACGAGCAGAACACGCGCCGGGTTCACGGCCCGGACCGCCCGTGACCGACGACTCCCGGCGCAGCCGGGATCGTCCCGCAGGTGAAGGAGGGACTGCCGTCCGGCGGTCAGCCAGCGTGGGTGCCCGAGGTCGACTGCTTGATGGGCGAGGGCAGGCAGGATGTGGCCGCCCAGCGGTCCGTCTGCGGCTTCGGCCGCCCGCTCACTGCGCACCAGGCCACAGCACCGACCACCGACGCACTCTGTCAGCTCGCGTCCCGTCTGCGGCCCACGCGATCGGAAGGGTCGGGTCGGAGTCCCACACGACCACCTCGACCGTGTAACCGGTGATCCGCAGGTCGAGCAGCACCGGGCCGGGGGCGCACTTGTGGGCGTTGGTGACCAGCTCGCTGACAACCAACTGGGGGTCCATAGCATGCTGCGAGACGGACAGGCCGTGCTTGCCTGTGATGCAGCAATTCAAACGTGCAACCGCCCTGACTGAAACGGCCCGCCGGAGAATCCGACGGGCCGTCATGGAAGATGGAGGTTAGGTCACCCCCAGTCGACACAGGAGTTGAGCAGCGTGTCACCCTCGAAACGGGCGACCTCGACGCCCTTCTCATAAATGCCGTAGGTGCTCCAGGCGGTGGTCTCCCACTCCTTGGTGGTGCCACCGCCGTCAGTGTTGGAGTGCCACTTCCACTTAGAGGTTGTCTCAGTTGGCGTGCGGGATGAGTACCCATACTCAGGTGCGTCTGAGGGTGGCGCGGCATGCTGGCGGACATGCAGCGTCCTTCGGTGTGGTTGGATCTTGGGCTCGCGATCGTGCTTCTTCCGGTGTCGGCCATGCTTATCGTCTGGCTCGGGGCGCATGTGATGTTCTCGGGTGATGACTTCGGATCGTCCGGGATTCGCACTGCCCAAGCCGGGCGGCGCGGGGCATGGCTCTGTGGTTGCGCAGCGGTTGTACCTGGTGGCGGCTTGATGGGCCTGCGGTTGTGGATCGCCGGGTCCGTTCACCTACTCGTTCTCGGCGCTGCGGCTGTTCTGTTCGCCAGCGTTGCTGCTCAGAATCGTTGATTCCAGCAGTCGCCGGTAGCAAATCAGAGCGCTGGCGAGACCGACGAACGCGAGGAAGTGCTCGGCCTTGCGCTCGTAGCGGCGGTGCAGACGTCGGCAGCCGCCCAGCCACGACAGCGTGCGTTCAATGACCCAGCGGTGCCGACCGAGGCGGCCGGAGTTCTCTTTGCCGCGGCGTGCGATGCGCGGCACGATCTGTCGCCGTCGCAGCCAGTTGCGCAAGTAGTCGAAGTCGTAGCCCTTGTCGGCGTGGAGCTTGGCTGGGCGGCGACGCCTGGGACCTCGGCGGGAGCGGATCGGCGGAATACCCTGCATCAGCGGCACCAGTGCCTGGCTGTCGTGCAGGTTGGCGGCGGAGATGCCGACCGAAATGGGCAGACCAGTGCGGTCGCAGATGACATGGATCTTCGAACCTTTCTTCCCACGATCAGTCGGATTCGGTCCCGTCAAGGGCCCCCTTTGACCGCCCGGAGACTGATCGAGTCGATCGCGCAGCGCGACCAGTCCACCTCTCCCTCCGCACCGAGCCGATCCAGCAGCACCCGGTGCAGCTTGGCCCACACCCGGGCCGTCGACCAGTCGGTAAAGCGCCGGTGCACCGTCTGCCAGGAAGCACCGAACACTGGCGGGAGTTGCCGCCAGGTGCAGCCCGAGGTGGCCACGAACACAATCGCGGCCAGCACCGCACGGTCGTCACACCGGCGCCGGCCCCCGCCCTGCGGACGCACCGATACTTTGGGCACCACCAGTTGGAACAACTCCCACAGCGCGTCTGGCACCAACCGCTCAACTATCCCCATACGACAGACAACGAGCTTCCACCAATCAAGACACCGTCTTAGACCGTGTCCTACATGGTCCGTTTGAGGAGTCGCTTGTAGCAGCAGAGGGCGGCGGCGAGTCCGAGGAAGGCCAGGTAGTTGCCTGGCTGACGCTCGTAGCGGTGGTTGAGACGTCGGTAGCCGGTCAGCCAGGACATCGTGCGCTCGATGACCCAGCGGCGGCGGCCCAGCCGCTCGCTGGACTCGATGCCCTTGCGTGCGATGCGGACGCCGATGTGCTTGCCCCATAGCCATCGCCGCAGGTGAGGGACGTCGTAGGCCTTGTCGGCGTGAAGCCGCCCAGGCTTGGAATCGTTCGCATGGGATTCGTGTCCCATGTGGAAATGGGACAGCATCGGCTTCAGGGCGAGGCTGTCGTGGGTGTTGGCCGCCGAGAGTCCGACGCGTAGGGGCAGTCCGTTCGCATCCGACAGGACATGCATCTTGGAACCGGGCTTACCCCGGTCCACGGGGCTCGGACCTGCAAGTTCGCCCCTTTTTTAGCGCGGACATGGGCCGAGTCGAGGACCGCTCGGGATAGATCGATCAGGTCTTGACCGTCCAGGAGTTGGAGCACCTTCTGGTGCAGTCGTCCCCACACACCAGCCCGGGACCAGATGAGAAACCGACGGTGCACGGTCGACTTCGACGCCCCGAAGCACGGCGGCAACGCCCGCCAGGCACAGCCACTGACCAGCACATAGATGATCGCGGCGAACACCGCTTCGTCATCGATGTTCGCGACCCCACCGCCCTGCGGACGCACCCGCGCCGGCGGCAGCAGCGGCCTGGCGATCTCCCATAAGCCATCCGGAACGATCCATCCCCACCGCCCACTCCCCATAACCGAACCAACGACCAACTGGCCATGTAGGACACGGTCTTATACACCAATCCGCTGTCGCCCTTGGTGAGGTATCGCACCCGGACGTGGTGACCGTCGGCCGACGTGTCCTTCACACGCAGGGTCACTTTCACTTCGCCCCACGGGTCGGATCCATATACTGAAACCGACGAGCCGGAAGCACCGGTGGTGGAGCAACTGGCGGTCATGGTGTTCGCCGCCGAGGCGGCGTTCGACATCGACGCCGCGCCGATCGTGAGGCCAGTTGCGGCCAAAAGCACACCGAAGCTTTGGCCGATCATCCTTATGTGGTTCACGCCATCCCCGTTCTTCGGATCGTCATCACTCATAGACTGACGGGTGGCTGGCGAGGATGTCGTTGGCAGCGAGTGACCGCCTTCTTGGTAATGCGTCTACGCCACGATGCGCGCGGCCTGATGACGGTACTCCCTTGGCGGGATCCCGTACGCCGTGCGGAAGGCACGAGTGAAGTCAGATGCGTGTGTGAAGCCGCAGTAGGAACCGATGGCATGGATAGGTGTGTCGCGCATCGCAGGGTCGGCGAGCGCGCGGCGCGCGCGCTCCAGCCGTTGACAGCGGATCCAGGCAGCGAGTGTGTGGTCTTCCTGCTGGAAGAGTCGGTGCAGATAGCCGACGGAGATGTGGTGCGCGGCGGCTACGGCTCCAGGGGTCAACTGCGGGTCGTGAAGATGATGCTGAACGAAGGCCCGGATGCGCAGCACGAGGGTGTGCCGGCGGGTTTCCGGGGGGAGTGAACCATCTGCATCGAGGGCGTGAGCGAACAGTGCGGTGAGGAGGTCGGCTGCCACGGTCCCCAGGCGCGTACCGTCGTCGGGCCGGTAAGAGCTGGTGTCCCCGGCGACTTGGGTGAGGAACTGGGCAAGTAATGCGCCTAGGCCCTCACGTCCCGGCAGCCGCCTCATGATCAGTCTGTCAACGGCATTTTCCGGCAGGGGCAGCAGCTTCCGCGGGATGAGGAGCCCTGTTCCTTGGATGGCTCTCTCGCCATGGCCGGTGATCGCCCGCATGAGGTGAGGTCGCGAGGTGTCATGGAGAACCAGGTCGTGCCGTTCGAAGGCCGCCTCGTGCTCGAATCCGGTGAGCCTCATGGTTCCCTGCAAGGGGAGCGAGAGATGATACAACTCTGGATCAGACCGCCGTATCAGCTTCTCAGTCCGACTCAGGGTCATCGAAGGGTGCTCCATCGTCCACAGCTGTACGTCCCCCAGGTTCACGATGCGCTGCGACGCCGCGAAGTTGGCTACGTGATCACTGTGGACTTCGGCCGGTGCATACGTCCGTAAGACGTGCTCACGCCAGCAGTCAAACCGGTCTGACGCGATTACGTCCTGTGTGCTGAAAGTCCTCTCGATCAGCATTCCTCTCCTCTGGAATTGAGGGGGAAGCCCTGCGGCTGCCCGGGGGCTTCCGTCCACCGGCGCAGCAGGCGCCGGCCGGGTTAAGCTCGGCGCGCAGTCACCATGCACAGCGCGTCGACCGGGGCCAACAGCTCTTCTTGTGGCCATGCAGTCTCACGGGTTCGCGTCGCGCTGGTTGAGCCTGGCGGGAATGCAGATCTTCGAGGCGCTAAAGTGGCGGTCGGTGAGGTAGCTCTTAACTGTCTTGTCATGTTGAGCAGCGCATCGGGTCTCCCTTCGGGCCAGGATGCGGGAGAGTTTCGAGGAAGTCGGCCAGGAGGGCGTTGAACTCGGCCGGTCGCTCCATGTGGGGGAAGTGTGCGGTGTTCTCCACGGACACCGCGCGGCCGTCGGGTACCGCGTGGACCAGACGCTCGGCCATCGCAAGGTGGTCGCTCGCGTCGAGGGCACCGTTTATCGCCAGGACAGGAACGTCGATAGACGCTGCACGCCGCCAGGTCTGCGGAACCGGTACGCGATGGTCCGGTTCGCCGGCCGTGTGCTTGGAGATCGTCCGGGACGCCATCGCGCGCAGGCGGTTCGCAACGTCCGCGGCAACATCACCGGGCGAGCGGTGCGGGCCTGCAGCGAAGCGCACGTGCCCGTTCAGCCAGCCCTCGATGTCGCCGGCTGCCAGTGCACGGTTCTGCTCTCCCAGGACCTCCAGGCTCCAGGGATCCTCGAAGTACGGTTCGCTGGTCCCCACGCCGCTGACCACCACGGCGCGAACAAGTTCGGGATGTTCTAGCGCAGCGTCGACCGCGGTGCCCCCGCCCATCGAGACTCCGACGAGCACCGCTGGCCCGACATCCAGACGGCGCAGCAGCGCTGCCAGATCGCCTGCCGGACGAAACGGGCGGGTCGCGTTCGAGGATGCGCCGTGTCCGCGGGCGTCCGGTGCGATGACCCGGTAGTGCGGGGCGAACGCCCGTATCTGCTCGTCCCACATGCTGTGATCGAAGAACCCGGCATGGAGCAACACCAGTGGCTGCCCCTCGCCGGTGTCACGATAGGCGAGGGCTCCGTCAGAGGTCATGAACGCAAGCATCTCGGAGTGCTCGGCGAAGGCATCCATGACAACCAAGGTGTCATCATCATCGAAAGTTGGCAACCGAGGTGTCATTCTTGGGGGATGACAGGTACCGACACCCCACTGCCGCCAGACGAGCTCGCCGACCGACTGACGGAGGTGTTCGCCCTGGTGGGGCCGCTGTACCGGCGGGTGCACCGCAAGGTGGAACAGGCCGAGCCGATCGAGGGGCTGTCCGTCGGCGTGCGCGCCGTCCTGGATCTGCTGCGCCAACACGGACCCATGACCGTCCCTCAAATGGGCCGTGCCCAGACACTCAGCCGTCAGTTCGTGCAGCGCATGGTCAACGATGCCGCCGCGCAGCACCTGGTCGAGGCCATCCCCAACCCCAGCCACCAGAGGTCCTCACTGATCCGGCTCACCGCCGAAGGCACGGTGGCCATCACCGCGGTACACGCCCGCGAACACGCGGCCCTGCGGCAGGTGACCGGCGACCTCACCGGCGCCGACGTGGACGCGTGCCTGCACGTTCTGACCCGGATGCTCGCCCTCTTCGACGATGTCGACGTGCCTTAGGCACTGTCCGGCGGATCACGGGCGGAGCCATAAGCGGATTGCTGCTGCGGTGACTGTGCCGTGGAAGACGTAGGCGCGTTTGTCGTAACGGGTGGCGACGGCGCGCGAGTTCTTGAGCCGGTTGATGGTCCGCTCGACCTCGTTGACCGCCACGACCCCGCTACGCAACGGGTCGACCCCGGCTACCCGAAGCCAATTGCCGGCAACTGGCCGGGCCTGTGGGGTGACCGGATCGACGCCGAAATAGTGTGGAACAACGGCAAAGCCTACGACTACCAGTACATGCGCTACGACATCGCCGCGGACAAGGTGGACGCCGGCTACCCGCTGCCCATCGGATCGAACTGGCCCGGCCTGCCCGGCCGAGTCCGCTAGAGATCTTTTAGCGGCTGGAAGTCGAGCCCGGTCTACCGAGACCGGCATCGAGCAGTGGCAGCGCCGCCGCGAACAGCTCCTTGAAGACACCGGCGCGGCCCAGGCCGATCTCCGCACGCTCCGCGAGCAGATCGACTCCTTCACCATCACGCTGGGTCGGGCGCGCCATGACTGGCTCGTCGAGCCGGACGAACTAAAGGGTGTTGCACAAGGCCGTGATCAAGCAACCTGAGGCGGGCTGTTGGTCTGGGCGATCATGCGGCGAGGGCGAGGTTGTGCATGCGGGCCACCGCCTGGACTGCGTGATGGAGGCCGTCGCCGCGCTGCCGGCAGTCGCGGAGGATCTTGTAGTTCTTCATCCGGGAGAAGACGTGCTCGACGCGTGCGCGGACCTTGCGGTGGGCGGCGTTGTCCTCTTCCTCGCCTTTCAGTAGTGCTCGTCCGGGGCGTTTGCGATGCGGGGCGACCAGACCCGTGCTGATATAGGCGCCGTCGCCGAGCACAGTCACGCCGCGGCAGTGCTCGGCCAGAGCCGAGTCCCGCCATGCCCTGGCATTGGCGGTGTTGCCGGGCACTGGCCGGGCTGCTGCCACCACGAGGCGGGTCTCGGCATCCACGATGACCTGCACGTTCGCCGAGAACCGGTAGTTACGGGAGGAGGCGCCCACGCCACGGTCGCGCACCGGGATGAGCGTGCCGTCCACGATCCACATCCGCTCTGGGGCGTCAGAGGGGCGGGAGACGGGCTCCAGGGCGAGCAACGGCCCCAGCCGCTGGATCACACGGCACACCGCGGAGGACGAGACGCCGAACAGCGGGCCCAGCTGCCGCATGGTCAGGTTCGTTCGGTAATACACCGCGACCATCAAGACCCGCTCGCCCAGCGGCAACGACCACGGCCGGCCCCGCAAAGTGCCGTTGCCGCCCCGCTCCCGCACCACCTTCAACAGACCCGAAAACTGCGTCATCCGCAGCCCCGTGAACGTCTCCACCCACACTCGTTCAGCACGTAACACCGCGGCCATACCTAAGAGATGCCCAGCTCACGGCCTTGTGCAACGCCCTTTAGGTTCTGTCTCTTTGGTCAGCGTCGGGTCCAGATGAGGATGCCCGCGAGGTGGAGGGCTGCCTGGTAGGCGATCGCGAGCTTGTCGGTTCGTGTAGCCAGGCCGCGCCACTGCTTGAGGCGGTTGATGCACCGCTCGACAGTGTTCCGCTGCTTGTACGCCTCGCTGTCGAAGCTGGGCGGGCGGCCGCCGAGCCGGCCTCGCCGCGGGCGGTGGCCGACTTGGTCGGATGGCTGCGGGATGACCGCGCGGATGCCCCGGCGCCGCAGGTGGCTGCGGATGGCACGTGAGGAGTACGCGCGGTCGGCCAGAACGGCCAGGGGCCTGGTCCGGGGCCTGCCCGGACCGGTGCGGGGCACTCGGATGCGGGACATGACCGTCTCGAATGCGGGTACATCGCCTGCCTGGCCTGCGGTGACGGTGAAGGCGAGGGGCCGTGCTCGGCCGTCTGCGGCCAGGTGGACCTTGGTGCTCAGTCCGCCGCGGGAGCGTCCGAGCGCTGATCGGCGGGCTCGCCGGAGGGGGGCGCCCCTTTTTTGCGTGCTCCGGCGTCGTGTTGGTGGGCCCGGAAGACCGTGGAGTCCACGGACACCGTCCAGTGGAGGTCGTCGTCGGCGTCCGCCGCCGGGACCGCTGAGAGGTTCCTCTCCCAGGTGCCATCGACGGCCCACCTGATCAGCCGCTTGTGAGCGGTCTGGAACGAGCCGAGCTCGTCAGGAAGGTCTCGCCAGGGCGAGTTGGCGCGGTACTTCCACGCGATGGCCTCAGAGTGCCGCAGTGGTCGGCCCATCGCCGCCCGTGGACCGGATCGGCAGGCATCAGCGGCTCGATCCGGTCCCCCATCGCATCGGTGATCAGCTATTCGGACGGACACAGCGGCAGGAGTCCTTCCGTGCCGCTTGGCCCAGCGGACCGCGCATCCGCCACCGCAGATTCGCCCGCCCGAACCGGCCCGCCGCTCGGGCGAACACCGCCTCCAACTCTGCAGCTCAGCAACCGACTTCAGTCGTACCCTCCAGGCCAGGACAACGACGATCACCAGCTCAGGACACGATCCGCTGCTGGAGTACTAGGCGACGGTGAGTACGATCTTGCCCTGGAGGTGCCCCCGGGCGGCCCGTTCGTGCGCCGCACGGGCGTCCGCGAGTGCGAAGGTGCTGTCGATCGCGACCCTGACCGTGCCCGCGTCCAGCAGTCGACCCAGCTCGGCGAGTTGCGCGCCGTTCGAGCGGACCTGGGTGCCCGTGACCGTGACGCCCAGCCGCGCGGTCTCCTCTTCGTCGAACTCGCCGAAGAACACCGGGAAGTGCGCACCGCCGCGTCTGAGGGTGCGCAGCAGTCGCCTGCTGTCGGGACCGCCGACGGTGTCGAGGACGAGGTCGGCGTCGCGTACGAGTTCCTCGGGTCGGCTCTTGGTGTAGTCGATGAACTCGTCGGCGCCGAGCCCGGTCAGGAACGTTTCGTGCGCGCCCGACGCCACCGCGATGACCCGTGCGCCCTTCCACTTCGCCAGCTGGAGCGCCAGGTGCCCCACCCCGCCGGCGGCGCCGTTGACGAGCACCGTCGCATCGGCGCCGAGCGGTACCGGGCGGTGCCTCGCCGCCTGGAAGGGTGACGGGTGGTCGTGTCCGACCTCGATCAGGAACTGCCACGCGGTGAGTCCGGCCATGGGCGCTCCGGCGGCCTGCACGTGATCGACACCGGCCGGCTTGAGCGCGAGGTCCGACGCGGGCGCGGCCACGTACTCGGCGTACGTACTGCCCTCGAAGCCGGGGAAGCGCAGCAGGCCGAAGACTTCGTCGCCGACGGCGAAGCCGTCCACGTCGGCGGCGACGGCCTCGACGACACCCGACAGGTCCGTCCCCGGGATCACCGGCAGCTCGAACTTCGGCCTCGTCTGCGGGGGCAGGTTGGACATGCCCTCGCGCAGGTACCAGTCGGGAGGGTTGACGCCGACCGCGCGCACGCGGACGAGCACCTCGCCCGGCCCCGGCTCGGGCATCGGCACCTCGTCGTACCGCAGGACGTCGGGGCCGCCGTGCTCATGGAGCCGGATCGCCCTCATCGTGTGTGTCGGCATCGCTCTTCTCCTGCTCGCACCGCGAGATAGAATCAACCGGATCAGTGGTCCGCATATCCGAACCACTGATCCGAATATACGGACCACTGATCCGGATAGTCAAGGGAGAACGATGCGCGCCGACGCCAGGAAGAACCGCGACCACCTGCTCGCCGTCGCGGGCGCCGCCATCGCCGAGCAGGGCGTCGACGCGTCGTTGCGCGACATCGCGCGCCGGGCCGGTGTGGGACTCGCGACGCTGCTTCGTCACTTCCCGACACGCGAGGCACTGCTCGAAGCCCTGCTCCGCACGAGCTTCGACGAGCTGACGGCAAAGGCCGACACCCTCGAGACGTCGGACCTGCCCGGCGACGCGCTGGTGTCGTGGCTGCGCGACTTCGTCGTCTGCGCCCGGGACTACCGCGGCGCCGTCACGGCGATGATGACCGCCATCGAGGACGAACAGTCCGCGCTGCACACTTCGTGCGTCACCATGCGCGCGGCCGGCACGCGACTCCTCACCCGTGCCCAACGCGCGGGCCTGGCACGCACCGACATCGACGGCACCGATCTCTTCGCGTTGGCCGGATCGCTCGCGTGGCTCGGCGACCAACCCGCCACGGCGCCGCGCGCCGACCACCTCTTCGAGGTCGTGGTGAGCGGGATCCTGACCGGCGCGGCGAGCGGCGACGCCGTGGGCACGGCCGTGGAGCGCGGCAGCGCGCCGTGATCCGTCGTCGCGGACTTCGCGGGTGGGTCCGCGCGGTTGGTGCCGGAGTCCGCCGTGCCGCGTGGCTCGCTCGCGTCCGGCTCCGCGCGCCGGCGCGGCGTCACTTGGTGAAGACCGCCCGCGCGATCCCGTCGGGGGACGCCCGCCTCCGCGACCGGTCGCCAGGCTGCCGGTGCACGGACCTCAGGGATTCCGCGACGGGACCAGGGACCAGTCGGCGGCGTGGCCGGGCGGCAGGGCCAGGTCGTGGCGGACGGCCGCGTAATAGCCCTCGCGGGCGGCGCGTTGCCGTGCGAGCATCCCGGCCCAGGCGTCCGGGTCCCGCGTCCCCGCGCGCAGGAACGCCTCCATCTCCATCACCACGACGACCCATTGGCGGGCCTTCTCCACCACGTCCCGGGTGCCGAGCATCAGCAGTGCCTCCCCGGCCGGGTCCCGGGCATCGGTGGCGGCGGACACGGCGGCTGCCGCCTCCTCGGGTGACAAGGGGTGGGGGTGCGGGTCGTTGCCGAGGTGTGCCGCGATCCGGTAGGCCAGGGTGACGCTCTTCTTCAGCGCCCTGGCGTAGTCGGAGTAGGCCGCCAGCCGCCGCTCGTCCCAACGGGCCGCCTGCTCACGGCGGAAGCGGGCACGGTCGCCGCGCGCACTCGCCCAGTACGACCCGAGGGCACCGATCACCACGCCGATCAGGGCGGGGAGTTGCTGGATGAACGCCGACATGGCCACACGGTATCGCCGTCCTCGCGCGAAGGGACGGCCTCTAGGGTGATCGGCATGCCGACAGCTGTCCACGCCCTCGCCCACTGCCCGTTGACCGTCGACGCCGTCGCGGAGCTGGTCGCGCTGCCGTTCGTGCCGCTCGCCGACGAGGACGACGACACGGTCGAAGAGGAGCTGCGGCGGCGCGGTTGGCAGTGGGAGGCGGAGCTGGTCCGCGACTCCTTCCGCACCGGGTACGGGCATGTGCTGTGCAGCGAGGGCTTCAGCCCGTTCGGGAATCGAAAGGACCGCGCGTTCCTGGTCTTCGGCGAGGTGTACCCCGCCGATCCGCAGGACGCGTCGATGGCCAACGCGACCTGGCTGAACGGGTACATGGAAGGCTGGGAGCGGGCGCCCGGCTGGCGCTCCCGGCGGCCCGCCACCGACCAGGACTGCGAGGCCGTGCTCGCGCAGGCGGCCCGGGCCGTGACCGAGGCGCTCGGCGCGGACCCCGAGCGCACCCTGGTGTCCGACCACACCGTGGGCTTCGGCCTCGCGCTGACCCACCGGATCTGGCGCACCCCGAGCCACGCCCTGATCCTCGGCCCGTCGTCCGACGAGGGCCCCTACGGCTACCTCACCCACCTCCAGCTCTCCCAGACCCCCCTGTCCTGCGCCCCCGGCCTGCCGCCCGCCGGCGCGGAGCACGAGGAGGCCCTGGAGACCTGGATCACCGCGCACATCGACTGGTGAACGCGGCGGCGCGGGTTCGGCGACGGCGGGCCACGGTCATCCCGTCGCGCCAGAGGCCCGGTTGCGCGCCCTGACCGACGAACCGCGTCCGGCCGACCACACGCGCGGGGAGCCGTACGGCTGCTGATCAGTCCCTTCCGCGCCGACGTGCCCGGCCTGCCCCCGGACGACGCGCACGGAGGCGGCCGGTGCGGCGCGTCGGCTACCCCGCGGCGCGCAGGGCGAGGACGTACCTCGCCGTGAGGGCAACGGCCCGGTCCTCGTCGGCGGTGAGGGTCGTGAGGGCGTGCGAGGCCGTGGTTCCCGGGATGTCCGCGAGCGCTTGTGCCAGCCGGCGGCGGGCGGCCGGGCCCGGGCCGCCGTCGCAGAGGCGGTCGACCAGGCCGGTGGCGATCCGTTCGGCCCGCGCGGGGTCGCTCGCCAGCGTGCTCAGCGCGTCGGACGCGTCGGTGTCGTTCCGGCCCTCGACGACCATGTCGAGCAGCGTCGGGACCGCCTCGGCCACCCCGCGCGCACCGAGGGCCAGGGCGGCATGGCCGCGCACCGCGCCGTCGGGGTGCGCGAGGGCGTCCCGCAGCAGTGCGGTCGCCGTGTCGTCCGGGATCTCGGCGAGGGCGCGGACGGCGCGTTCGCGCACCTCGGCCTCGGGTGCGGCGAGGCCCTCGGCCAGCAGTGCGGGCGCGTCCCCGCCCGCGTGCGCCAGGGCCCAGCGCAGGGCCCCGGCGACGTTCGGGTCCGACTCGCCCAGCGCGGCCTCGACCAGGGCCTCGACGGGCACGGGCGCCTCCTCCGCCGCGGACAGGGCCGCCCGCTGCCGGGCCCCCGCGCTGTCCGACCTCAGGGCCTTGAGGAGCGCGACGGTCTGGAGGACGTCCTCCCAGTCGGCGGGTTCCGCGGCACCGATCCGGCGCAGCCGTGTGAGCAGTTCCGTCTCCGCCGCGATGCGCTCGCGCGTCCGGCGGACGAGGTCCTCGACGAGCCCGGCGGGCGCGAAGCCCGGGTCGTCGAGCGCGCGCCCGACTTCGCTCAGCGACAGCCCCAGCGAGCGCAGGCTCTCGATGTGGAAGACGCGCCGGATGTTCTCGCTCGAGTACTCGCGGTAGCCGGATCCGGTACGGCCCGTCGGCCGCACCAGGCCGAGCGACTCGTAGTGCCGCAGCATGCGGGCGCTGACTCCGGACCGTCGCGCCACATCGCCGATCAGCACCGTCTACCGCCCCTCCCGGCCGGCCCCGCCGAGGGCCACCACGCGCTTCGCCTCCTCGATCGCGAACCCGAATCCGGCCTCCGGGTCGCGCCACAGCCGCTGCGTGGCGAGTGCGTGGGCGCGCACCCGCGGGTCGGTATCCGTCGTCGCGGCGTCCAGCACCGGCAGCATCACCTCGCCGAGCGCGATCAGCGCGCGGCTGAGGCTGAGTTGGGTCTCGTGCCCGCCGCGCCCGAGCTGTGCCGCCAACACTACGGCCAACCGGTGCTCCGCGCCTTCGGGTACGAGGGCGACCGCCGCCCGCCAGGCGCTGCGGGCCACCTCGTCGTCCGCGTCCGACAGCAGCGCCGGGGTGATCGCCGGCCAGGCCCGCCGGTCCCCGATCTTGGACAGGGTGTGCAGCGCCTGGCTGCGCGCCTGCGCGTGCGCGGAGCGGAGTTCGGCGAGCAGGGCCGGGACCGTCGCCGAGGCCGCGTGCCGGGTGAGGGCCCACGTCAGCATCTCGCGTACGGGGAACTCGGGTTCGTTGCCGCAGCGCTCGACGAGCTTGCCGACGAACCCCGGGTGCGGGGTCGTACCGGCCGCCAGCGCCGCTCGCAGCCGGACCGAGGAGTCGTCGTGCTCCAGGCTTTGCAGAACTTTGACCTTGTGCGGCGGGGTCAGGGTCATGGGGACCACCTCCTGGGCCGCAGTGAAGTCCTTGTCACGGTGTCAAGGTCAAGCGGCGCCGGGCCCGCGGGGCGAGGAGGGCGTGGAAGGCGAAGAAGCGGGGCCCGCGATCCGGGTGGATCGCGGGCCCCGCGGGGGATGGCTGCGGCACGCGTTAGCCCACGGTGTCCTCGTGGGACAGCTCGACGTCGAAGTCCGTCGTGCCGCCGGCGTCCAGGCGCACGGACGTGGCGACCGGCGCGTAGCCGCTGGCGATGACGGTGTACTCGCCGCGGTCCAGGTCGCTGAAGCCGTACACGCCGTCGGCACCGGTGGTGGCGGTGCCGATCACGTTGCCCGCCGAGTCCAGCAGGGTCACCTTGGCGTCGCCGAGCGGGTTGCCGGTGGCGGAGCTGACGACGCCGTGCAGCCGGACGCCGGGTTCGAGGCCGATCTGGCAGGACTCGGTGGCTCCCGGGGCGACCTCGACCGGAACGGCCGCCGGACGGTAGCCCGGCGCGTTCACGGCGAGGGTGTAGCTGCCGGGGACCAGGTCCACGAGCGAGAAGCCGCCGTCGGTGCCGGTGGTGCCGGAGGAGACGACCTCGCCGCGCAGGTCGGTCGCGACCAGCAGGGCGCCCGGCAGCGGGTGCCCCTCGGCCGCGTCCCGGACGGTCCCGGCGAGGGCTGCGGTGCTGCCGCTGAGCACGAGGTCGCAGACGACCGGCTCCGCGCCGACCAGCACGGTGACGGCCTGCGGCTGGCGGGCGCCCGCGGCACCGATCAGCACGTACGTGCCGGAGCCGGTCACCGTCACCGTGTAGCTGCCGTCCTGGGCACTGACGGCGCGGTCGAGCTGCCGGCCGCGGACGTCGATCAGGGTGACCGCCGCCTGCGGGACCGGGGCGCCCGAGCCGTCCAGCACCCGGCCGCGCACCGTCTGCCGGGCGGCGCCGGGGGCGCCGTCCCGCGCGGGCGGCGCCTCGACAATCGCGGGGGCGTCCGCCACCGGAGCGACCGCCACCGGGGCGGGGGCGGCGGGCTCCGGCGCCTGGGCGCCGTCCGCCTGACCGCCCTCCGCGGGCGTGCCGCTCGCCTCGGCGGCACGGGCCTCCAGACCCGACACCTTGCGCAGCGGCACCTCCTTGGTCCACACCGCGACCAGGAGGCCGAGGACCATGATGGCCGCGGCGCACAGGAACACCAGGTGCATCGAGTCGGTGAAGCCCTCCTTGAAGGGCTGGGCCAGACGCGGGTCGAGCTGCTGGATGAAGGAGGAGTCGTCCAGCACGCCCGAGCCGCTGCCGCCGCTCGCGCCGGGGTGCTCGACCATCTTCAGCACGGGCGCGTTCGCGGGGTTGGCGCGCACGGCCGGGTCGTGCAGCGCGGCCTGGAACGCGGGGGTCCGGGCCGCCGCGGCGAACGCCGAGCCGATCTTGTCGCCGACGGTGCTGAACAGCACGGACAGGAAGACCGCCGTACCGGCGGTGCCGCCCATCTGCCGGAAGAAGGTGGCCGACGCGGTCGCCACACCCATGTCCTTGGGCTCGACCGAGTTCTGCACGGCCAGGGTCAGGATCTGCATGCAGCCGCTGAGCCCGAGGCCGAACAAGGCCATGTAGGCCATGGTCTCCGGCAGCGGGCTGTCCCACTGGACCCGGTAGTGGAAGAGCAGCATGGCCGCGATGAGCAGCATGGTGCCGATGATCGGGAAGATCTTGTACTTGCCGGTCTTGGAGATGATGCGGCCGACCACGATGGTGCCGGCGATCATGCCGACCATCAGCGGCAGCATCAGCAGACCGGACTTGGTGGGGCTGACGCCCTTCACGATCTGGAGGTACAGCGGGACCATCATCATCCCGCCGAACATGCCCATACCGATGAGCACGGACAGCAGGCTCATCTTGCTGAACACGGAGCTGCGGAACAGGCGCATCGGGATCAGCGCCTCGTCGCCCATCGCCCGTTCCACGAGGACCCAGGCCAGCAGGCCGACGACACCGACCGCGTAGCAGAGGTACGCCCTGGCGGAGGTCCAGCCCCAGCTCTGGCCCTGCTCGGCCACCAGCAGCAGCGGCACCACGCCGACGGCGATGGTCACCGCGCCCCACCAGTCGATGCGGTGCTCGCGCCGGGTGTGCGGGAGGTTGAGCACCTTCGCGACGACGAACAGGGCGATGATGCCGACCGGGACGTTGACGAGGAAGACCCAGCGCCAGCCGGAGATGGCCAGGATGCTGCTGCGACCGGCCAGGAAGCCGCCGATGAGCGGGCCGAGGACGCTGGAGGAGCCGAACATGGCGAGCATGTAGCCCTGGTACCGGGCGCGCTCGCGGGGCGGCACGATGTCACCGATGATCGCCAGTGCCAGCGACATCAGACCGCCGGCGCCGACGCCCTGGAAGGCCCGGAAGGCCGACAGCTCGTTCATCGAGGTGGCGAACGAACAGGCCGCCGAGCCGACGACGAAGATGGTGATGGCCGCGAGGAAGAAGGGCTTGCGGCCGTAGAGGTCGGACAGCTTGCCGTACAGCGGCGTGCTGATCGTCGACGTGATCAGGTACGCGGTGGTGACCCACGCCTGCGCGCTGAGTCCGTGCAGATCGTCGGCTATGGTCCGGATCGAGGTGCTGACGATGGTCTGGTCGAGGGCCGCGAGGAACATGCCCAGCATCAGGCCGCTCAGGATCGTCATGATCTGGCGGTGCGTCAGCCGGCCGGCCGGCGGTGGCGACGCGGATATCGCTGGGGTTCCCCCGCGGGCCGGGGACGCGGACATGGTCATGCGTGCAGATCTCCTTGCCTCGCCTCGCCCGCCGGGTGCGGCCCGGCTCCGAGGCTCGTGTACGTGCTGTCCACCAGGTCGTCGTTGAGGCGCTTCAGCAGACGGGTGAGCCGGCTGCGGTCCTCGGCCGGCCACGGCTCCAGCAGCCGGGCCAGCTCCGCCTCCCGCCGGCGTACGGCGCTCCGGTACGCCGCGTGACCTGCCTCGGTCGCGCTGAGCAGTGAGCCCCGGCGGTCCTCCGGGTCCGGTTGGCGTTCCACCAGTCCCCGGTCCACGAGCGAGCGCACCTGTCTGCTGACCGTCGACAGATCGAGGAAGACGTCCGCGGCCAGGTCGGTCGCGCGGCGCCGGCCGCAGGTCACCAGCCGGGCGAGCAGGATGCGGTCGGCCGCGCCGTACTCGAGGCCGGAGCGCTGGGTCCAGGCGGTGAAGAGCCGCGTGAGGCGCACCATCTCGGCGCCCAGGCCGGACGCCGCGGCCTCGGCGGCCGCCGTCTGGGTGCCCGGTGCCCCTGTACTCAACGCTTCGGTACTCCCCGTCTCGATGTGTGCCGTTCCGGCGGTCGCCGTCCGGGCCGTGGTCGACGCGCCGTCCGTCAGTACGGCGCGTTCCTGGCCCCTGCGGCTCGCGGTGCCGGTCGTCACTCGCATTCCGTTGCTTGCGGCTACCAAGTGAGTGTAGAGCCTCCCGGAGGCCGGCTGTACGCCGATGTCCGGACAGGCTTCGGCCGCGCGATGTCCCTTGCGGCGAGGGTGCAGGGTACCCGGCCCGCCTGTGTGCCCGGACCGCGCGGCACGTGCCCCGCCGCGTCCCCGGCCGGCCGGTGGTGTGCCCGCACGGCCGGCCGCGGTGGTGGCGCCCGGCCGGTCCACGAGGACGGACGAGGACACCGGATGCGGACCGGCGGGCCCGGGCCGGGCCGCCGCGCCGGGTCGAACATCCGTCGCCCCTCGTTCCCGGAACGTTCAACTCACTTCCCTGCCAGGGTTCTTCGGCGCCCGCCTACGGTCCTTGCGTTCTCGAAGGAGGGGTTCATGGACGCAAGTCTCGCGGTGCGGGCGCGCGGGATCGCGAAGTACTTCGGCGAGGTGGTCGCGCTCGACGGCGTCGATCTGGACGTGGCACAGGGCCGGATCCACGGTCTGGTCGGCCCGAACGGAGCCGGCAAGACGACGCTGCTCGGCCTGCTGCTGGGGCTGGCCGTCGCCGACTCCGGCGAGCTGGAGATCCTCGGGGTGCCGGTCGGACGGACAGTCGCCGCGGTGGACGGCGTGGCCGGTTTCGTGGACGGGCCCGGCCTGTACCCCTCGCTCACCGCCCGGCAGAACCTGGCCGCGCTGGCCGCCCTGCGCGGCAGCGGCGGCCGCCCGGCCGGGACCGAGGAGGCGCTCGCCGAGGTCGGCCTCGGCGAGGTCGCCGACGACCGGGTGCGCGGGTTCTCCCTCGGGATGCGCCAGCGGCTGGGCCTCGCCGCCGCCCTGCTCACCCGGCCCCGTCTGCTCGTCCTCGACGAGCCCGCCAACGGACTGGACCCGGCGGGCAAGCGGGATGTGCACGGCGTCCTCGACCGGCTCGCGGCGGACGGCACCGCCGTGGTCCTCTCCAGCCACCGGATGGACGACGTCGAGGCGCTGTGTTCCGAGGTCACCATCCTCGCCACCGGACGGATCGTGTTCTCCGGCCCGCCGGCCAAGCTGGCCGCCGAGAGCCGGGAACTGGACTACCGGCTGGTCACCTCCGACCCCGCGGCGGCGCGGCGGCTGGCCGCGGGCACGGACGGCGTGCGACTGGTGGAGGGCGGCGCGGCGCGGTACGGCGACGCGGTGGTCGTCGTACGCGCGGCGGTGCCCGCGCTCGACGAACTCGTGGCGAACGTCGTGCGGTCGGGCGTCGCGGTGCGTGAACTGGCGCCGCTGGTCTCACCGTTGGAGTCCGCCTTCCTCGCCCTCACCGAATCGCAGGAGGCCGTCCGATGACCGCGGACCTCACCGTGGCGCGCCCCGTGCCCGCCCGGCCGGTCTCCGTGCCGCGCGGCTACCGCTTCGAACTGGTCAAGCTGGTGTCCCAGTGGCGGATCAGGCTGCTGGTCCTCGCCTGCTGGATCGTGCCCGCGCTGTTCGTCGCCGGGGTGAGCCTGCAGAGCACGCTGCCCTCCGACACCCTGTTCGGGCGCTGGATGCATGCCACCGGCTGGGCCGGACCCCTGGTGGTGCTCGGTTTCGCGGGCACCTGGGCGCTGCCGCTGCTGACCTCGGTGGTGGCCGGTGACGTGTTCGCCGCCGAGGACCGGCTCGGCACCTGGCGCCATCTGCTCGTGGTCGTACGGTCGGCCCGGCGGATCTTCGTGGCGAAGACCCTGGCGAGCCTCACCGTCATCCTGCTGCTCGTGGCCGGGCTGGCCGCGTCCAGCGCGGTCGGCGGTCTGCTGGCGGTCGGCAACCAGCCGCTGGTGGGCCTCGACGGCCATCCGCTCGCGCCGTCCGACGCCGCCGTCAAGGTGCTGCTCGCGTGGACCGCCGTGCTCGCGCCGACGCTGGCGCTGGCCGGGGTCGGGCTGCTCGGTTCCGTGACGCTCGGGCGGTCCCCGATGGGGCTGCTGCTGCCCGCGGTCGTGGCGCTGGCGATGCAGCTCGCGCAGATGCTGCCGCTGCCCGTCGTCGTGCGCCTCGCGCTGCCCGGCTACGCCTTCATCGCCTGGAACGGGCTGTTCACCAGCCCGGGGCAGACGGGCCCGCTGCTCATCGGCGTGGCGGTGAGTCTCCTGTGGGCGGTCACCGCGACCGCGCTGGCCTACGCGCTGTTCCTGCGGCGCGACTTCACCAGTGCGGGCTTCGACGGCTCGGGCCGCCGCGCGGTCACCGGGGGGCTGCTGCCGCTGGTGGGCCTGCTCGTGGTGTCGGCCGCCGTGCTGGCCCCGGCGACCGGGGCCTCCGGCTCCGGGATCGAGCAGGACAAGGTGCAGCGCTCGCTGGCCACCGCCTTCGCCCACCTGTACCGCATGCAGACCGATCAGCTTCACCGACCCCACGTCACCGAGGCGCAGTTGAGGGCCACGGCGGCGTGCGACAAGGGCAGCGACAAGGTCGCGGCCCAAGGGCCGGGCAACGACTGGCGTTGCGTCGTCTCCTGGCACCTTCCCGGCGTCGAGGCCACCGGCACGGCCGTCTACCAGCTCGACGTCACATCGGACGGGCGGTTCGTCGCCGACGGCGACGGCCCGAAGGAAGTGAACGGCTACTTCCTGGTGCACACCCCGGCCGGGGACGCACCGAACCCGCTGTGGCAGTTCGACGGCAACGTCGAGCTGCTTCCCACCTCGAAGGGATAACCCATGCAGGTAACACGCCGCCGCAGGCGTGTCCAGAAGGAGCGCGCCGGCTTCCTGGCCGGACGCTTCGGCCGCCGCATACCGCTGGTGACGGCGGGCACCTCCGCGCTCGCGCTCGTCGCGGCCGGTGCCGCCTTCGCCCAGACCCACCAGTTCGGCGACCAGCAGGTCGGCCAGCACACCCGCAACGGCCAGGTCGTCTCCAGCGACCAGTACATCGCGCCGTACGGCGACCGGCTGGTGGTCGACAACGGCAAGATCATGTCGTCCACGGTCAGCCCGGACGGCACCCACCTCGCGGCCTCCGTCACCGACGGCGGCCGCGCGCTGGCCGTCGTGGACCTGAAGAACTGGAAGGTGCAGCAGGTCGTCGGCAACGCCGCGGCGTCCAGCCCCCGGATCAAGGGCAACGACGTGGGCCAGGAGGGTCCCGTCTACTCCCCCGACGGCAAGCAGCTGTGGCTGGGCCAGACCGACGGTTACACCCGCTTCACCGTGAACGCGGACGGCACCGTCTCCGACCCCACGTACATCACGATCCCGGCGGACGGCAGCAAGCACGCGCTGGTGGCCGCGGCGGTGTTCTCGGCGGACGGCTCCACCGTGTACTCGGCGGTCAACGGCCAGAACCGGGTGGTCGCGATCGACGCTGCGACCGGGGCCGTCGAGCAGAGCTGGACCGTGGGCACCGCCCCGCGCGGCCTGGTGCGGGTCGGCGACAAGCTCTACGTCGGCAACGAGGGCGGGCGTCCGGCCAAGGCCGGCGACACCACCATCAACTCGTACGGCACCCAGGTGCCGGCCGACCCGAAGACCGGCGCCACCACCACCGGCACGGTCAGCGTCATCGACCTGGCGCACCCCGCCGCCCCCGTCGCCGGCATCGCCGTCGGCCTGCACCCCACCGCCCTGTACGCCAAGAAGGGCGCGGTGTTCGTCACCAACACGGCGACCAACAGCGTGTCGGTGATCAGCACCGCCAACGACAAGGTCGTCCAGACGATCTCCACGCAGCCGTGGCCGGAGGCGTCGGTCGGCTACGAGCCCGACGCGGCGACGCTCACCGACGACGGACACCTCCTCGTCACGCTGGGCCGGGCCAACGCGGTCGCCGTCTACCGCTACACCAGCCCGCAGGAGCCGGTGAGTTACGTCGGTCTGCTGCCGACGGACTACTTCCCGGCGGAGATCACGACCGTCGGCAAGCAGGTGGTGATCTCCAACACCCGCGGTATCGACGCCCGCCGCCCCACCACCAGCGCCGGGCACGCCACCCACGACACCACGTCGAGCGTGCAGCGCTTCACGCTCCCCGACGACAGCGTGATCCGCGCCCAGACGGCCAAGGTCTTCCAGCAGAACGGCTGGACCAACGGCTCGGTCAAGGTGGCCAAGGGCAAGAGCCACGCCAAGCCGGTGCCGGTCCCCACGCGCCTGGGCGACCCGTCGACGATCAAGCACGTCTTCCTGATCGTCAAGGAGAACCGCACCTACGACCAGGTGCTCGGCGACGTGCCGCAGGGCAACGGCGACGCGTCGCTGGCCGAGTTCGGCGCCAATGTCACGCCCAACCAGCACGCGCTGGCCGAGCAGTTCGGGCTGTACGACAACACGTACGACATCGGCACCAACTCCGCCGAGGGCCACAACTGGCTGATGCAGGCGGACGACCCGGAGTACACCGAGTCCTCCGCCGGTGAGTACGCGCGCAGTTACGACACCGAGGACGACGCCCTCGGCCACCAGCGGACCGGGTTCCTGTGGTCCGGTGCGCAGGCGGCCGGCAAGTCGGTGCGCGACTTCGGCGAGTTCCAGCAGTTCCTGACCAAGCCGTCGGGCGCGAGCTGGCAGAACCTGTACTGCGACGCCAAGAACATGGACGCCACCGGGCAGGGCACGGCCTACCCGCTGAACTCGTCGTCGCCGATCCCGTCGCTCAACGACGTGTCGGTGCACGGCTTCCCGAAGTTCGACACCAGCGTCCCGGACCAGTACCGGTACCAGATCTGGAAGCAGGACTTCGAGAAGAACGGTCCGGCGAACCTGAACATGTTCTGGCTCTCCAGCGACCACACCGGCGGTCCGGCGAGCCCGGCCGCGCAGGTCGCCGACAACGACCTGGCCACCGGCAGGATCGTGGACGAGATCTCGCACAGCAAGTACTGGAAGGACTCGGCGATCTTCGTCGTCGAGGACGACTCCCAGGCGGGCCTCGACCACGTCGACGGCCACCGCGCCCCGGTCCAGATCATCAGCCCCTGGGCGCAGCACCACACGGTCGACAGCCACTACTACTCGCAGATCACGATGATCCGCACCATCGAGCAGATCCTCGGGATCCACCCGATGAACCAGAAGGACAGCGCGGCCACCCCGATGTCCGGCGCGTTCACCAGGCACCCGGACTACACGCCGTTCAAGGCGCTGCCCAACCGGACCTCGCTGACCGACGGGGTGAAGACCGCGCCGTCGTGCGGTGTGGACACCCCGGCGCCGCAGGACCCGAAGGCGGCCCCGGTGCCCGCGACGAAGGTGCCCGCGTCCGCGCGGACGCTCGCGTCGCAGTGGAGCACCTGGAAGTCCCAGCAGCGGCTGACCGGCCCGAACGCGGTGCCCGACTACGCCAACCCGGCCCAGATGAACCACTACACGTGGTACCAGACGCACAACTGGGCCAAACCCTACCCGGGCGAGAAGAAGCTCTACGCGCCGAGTGACGTCCCGGGCGCGTTCATCCCGTCGTCGGAGAACGACGGCTGACGCGACCCCACGGATCTCGGGCCCCTGGCCGGCGTGACGGCCGGCCGGGGGCCTGCGCCGTTTCCCGGTCCGCTTTCCGGTGCAGGTTTCCTCCATGTCCGATCCCTCCGCTTCTCCCGCCCCTTCCGTTCCCTCCGCCCCCTCCGTGCCGCGGTGGCCTTCCGGCTACCGCGGCCGCCCCGCCACCGCCGCCGACTCCGCCGCGGTGCACCGGCTGGTCAGGGCGTACGAGCGCGAACTGCACGGCCGGGTCACGGCCGGCGCCGACCACGTCATCGCCGATCTCGGCACGTCCGAGCGGGAGCCGTCCGGCGACGCGGTCCTGGTCCACGACCACGCCGGGGACCTTGCCGCCTGGGGCCGGGTGCGCGGGCGGCGGGCCACCGTCCATGTGCACCCCGGCCACCGCGGCCGGGGACTCGGCGGCGCCCTCCTCGCCTGGACCGAGGCGCGGGCGAGGCACCTGGGCGGCGACCGGCTCGCCCAGACGATCTCCGACGAGGACCTCGCGGCGACCGCGCTGCTGCGCCGCGGCGGGTACGCCCGGCTGGTCACCGAGTGGCTGCTGGAGATCGCGCTGCCCGCCGCCGGGCATGTGTCCGAGCCGCCGGCGGGCATCACGGTGCGCGCCTTTCGCCCGGGCGACGAGGAGGCGGCGTACCGGCTCACCGAGGACGCGTTCGACGAGTGGCAGCAGCGGCGCAAGACCTACCCGGAGTGGGCCCGGCACACGGTCGACCGGCCCACGTTCACGCCCGCCGCGTCACCGCTCGCCTTCGCGGACGGCGAGTTGGTCGGCGTACTGCTGTCGCTGGACGCCCCGGACGGCGACGAAGGGTACGTCGAGCGGCTCGCGGTGCGGCGCGACCACCGCGGCCGGGGCATCGCCCGGCTGCTGCTGCACGAGGCCTTCCGCGCCTTCCACCACCGGGGAAGGCGCGCCTGCACCCTGTGGACCCACTCGGACACCGGGGCGCTGCCGCTGTACCAACACCTCGGCATGACGGTGCGGCGCAGCTCCACGGTGTACGGCAGGGCACTGGACGCCGAGTAGCCGGCCCGGGGGCTGTCCCCCGCAGGCACGCTGGTGCGGGCCCCCGTACCAGTCCGGCTGTCAGCCGGAGTGATCGCGGCAGGGCCGCTGCCTACCGTGCTGTACATGGCAATTCCCTTGGTCAGTGCGGTACTTCGCACACGCACCGCCCTCGCGGCCGGGGTGGTGGCCACCGTGCTGGCCGCCGCGCCGGTGGCGGCCGCGCAGCCACGGCCGGACGCGTCCGGCTCCTGCGGCACGCACGAGGCCGTGCACCGGTCGGTGCGGCGACTGGTGGCACAGGACCGGATCGCCGGGGCCTCGGTCCTCGTCACCGAGCCTTCGGCGCGGCCGGGGTGCGCGCGCTGGTCCGTGACGGACGGGGTGGCCGACCTCGGCACCGGCCGCCCGATGAACACCACGGACCGGCTGCGCGTCGGCAGTGTCACCAAGACCTTCACCGCCACCGTCGTCCTCCAACTGGCCGCCGAGCACCGGCTGTCCCTGGACGCCCCGGTCGAGCGCTATCTGCCGGGTCTGATCCGGGGGCACGGATACGACGGCCGGCGGATCACCGTCCGCGGGCTGCTCCAGCACACCAGCGGTCTGCCCGACTACCTCGACGCGCCCGAGTGGGAGAACCCGGAGGCGCTGCGGTTCCGCCACTTCGAGCCGCGCGAACTCGTCACCCGCGCGCTGCGGTTGCCGCCTCCGGAGCGGACCTGGCACTACGCGACCACCAACTACCTGGTCGCCGGACTGATCGTCCGGAAGGTCACCGGTCACTCGCCCGAGACGGAGGTGATCCGTCGTGTCGTCGCACCGCTCGGGCTGCGCGACACCTCCTGGCCCGGCGACGACCCCCGTATCCAAGGGCCGCATTCCGACAGCTACTTCACCGGTGCCGACGGCCGCCGGGTCGACGGCACCGACTGGAACATGACCTTCGGCGGTGTCGGCGGCGCCCTGGTGTCCACCCAGGCGGATCTGACCCGGTTCGCCACCGCGCTGCTGGACGGGCGGCTGCTGCCCCCGGCCCAACTGGCCGAGATGCGGCGCTCGTTGCCCGCCGACCCGGACCGGCTCTGGCCCGGCGCCCGCTACGGCCTCGGCCTGATCTCCACGCCGTTGTCCTGCGGCGGCTCCTGGTGGGGCCACGGGGGAACCGTGCCGGGCGGCCACCGGGCGCTGGTCGCCGCCGGGCCCGGCGGGCGCACCGTGGCCCTGGCCCTCAACCAGGTCCCGGACACGCTCCGGGCCGAACAGGACTTCCTCGACGTGGTCGACAAGGCCCTGTGCGACCACTCCCCCACCACCGAAAGGACCCCCGCATGACGAGCCCCGTCACCGACGGCGGCGAGCGCCGCCCGCGTGCAAACCGCGTCCGCCGCCTCGGGGCGCGGACCGCTCCGGTGGCCGCGCTGAGCCTGGCGGGCGCGCTCACCCTGGGCGTCGCACCGGCCGCCACCGCAGCCTCCGCGGCCTCCGGTGCCTCGCGAGCCTCCGCGACCGCGGGAGCCGATCCTCTCGCCCGCTTCCACCACCAGCGCCTCGACTGGAAGAGCTGTGCGCTCGGCCCCGACGACACCACCGGCACGGCGCTGGAGGCGGCGGGCGCCCGATGCGCCGACGTCACCGTGCCGTTGGACTACACGCGCCCCGGCGGCCGTACGATCAAGGTCGCCGTCTCCCGGATCCGGGCCACCGACACCGCGCACCGCATCGGCGCGCTGCTCCTCAACAGCGGCGGACCCGGCGGGCAGACGATCGGCGACCCGCCGTGGGTGCGCCAGGCGATGAAGGAGGTCGGCGGGCGGTACGACGTCGTCGGCGTCGACCCCCGCTTCGTGGGCCGCAGCACGGTGCTGGACTGCCAGTGGCCCACCGGCACCATGATCCGCGGCGCGGGCACCGGCCGCGCCGGCTTCGACCGTTCCGTGGCCCTCTCCGCGGACCTCGCCCGGCGTTGCCGCGACCACGCGGGCGACCTGGTGCCGTACGCGAGCACCCGCAACACCGCCCGCGACATGGATGTGATCCGGGCCGCGCTGGGCGAGCGCAGGATCTCCTACCTGGGCTACTCGTACGGCAGTTACCTCGGCGAGGTGTACGCCACGATGTTCCCCGGTCGCACCGACCGGGTGGTCCTGGACGGTGTGATCGACCCGGCCCGCTACGGCCCGAGGCTCCTGCGGGGCACGGACGACGCGCAGTGGCACGCCCTGCGCGACTGGGCGGACTGGGCCGCCGCGCACGACGCGGCCTACGGCCTGGGGCACACCCGGGACGCGGTGCTCGCGGCGGTGGAGCGGGCCAGGTCGGCCGCCGCCCGCGAGCCGCTGCGGCTGGGCGAACACCGGGTGGACGACCACGTCCTGCCCGTCGTCGTCTTCAACGGGCTCTCCCAGGACAACCCCGAGGCCTTCGGCGACCTCGCCCTGGCCGTGCGGGACCTGCGCGACGCCGCCGACGGCCGTACCGTGTCCCCCACCCCCTGGCTGGCCGACACGCTGCGGTTCATGCTGACGGGGCACGACTCCGCCTACGGCAGCGCGCAGACGGCGATCCTGTGCGCCGACGGGACCGCGCCGCGCGACCCGGAGACGTACTGGCGTGATCTGCGCCGGGCCGGAACGCGGGACCGGCTGATGGTGCCCGTCACCGACAACATCAACCCGTGCGCGTTCTGGGACACCCCGCGCGAGCGGCCGACGACCATACGCGCCGATCTGCCGGCCCTGCTGGTGAACGCGACCGGCGACCCGCGCACCGTCTACCCCGGCGCCGAGGCCGTCCACCGCAACTGGCCCAGTTCCCGCCTGGTGACCCTGCGCGACGCCGACCAGCACGCGGTGTTCGGCGTCTTCGGCAGCTCGTGCGTGGACGACGCGGTGAACGCGTACCTGGCCGGCGGCCGTACCCCGGCCACGGACCTGACCTGCCCCCGACCCTGACACCGCTCCCCGAAGGGCCCAGCCCCCGCCGCCGGGCCCTCGACCGAGTGGGTGCCTTCCGGCGCGCCGGGCGGCACGGCTCCCGAGGCGGCTCCTAGCCTCGCAGCATGCCCCGGCTTCCCTCCCATGTACGCGCCTGTCTGTTCGACCTCGACGGGGTCCTCACCCAGACCGCCACGGTGCACGCGGCGGCCTGGAAGGAGATGTTCGACGCGTATCTCCGCGAGCGCGCGGCGCGCGAGGGGACACCGTTCGTGCCCTTCGACGCGACCCGCGACTACGACGCGTACGTGGACGGGCGCCCCCGGGAGGACGGGGTGCGCACGTTCCTCGCCTCGCGCGGGGTGCGCCTGCCCGAGGGGACGCCGGACGACCCGCCGGCCGCCGAGACCGTATACGGGCTGGGCACCCGCAAGAACGAGCTGGTGCTGCGCCGGATCCGGGAGGACGGCGTGCGGCCGTACGAGGGTTCGGTCCGCTTCCTGCACGCGGTGCGCGAGGCCGGTCTGCGGTGCGCGGTGGTCTCGTCCAGCGCCAACGCCCGCGACGTGCTGACCGCGGCCGGTATCGGGGACCTCTTCGACGGGCGGATCGACGGGGTGGTGGCGCACGAGCGGCGACTGCGGGGCAAACCCGCGCCGGACACCTATCTGGAGGCGGCCCGCGAGCTGGCCGTGGAGCCCGGCGCCGCCGCCGTGTTCGAGGACGCGCTGGCCGGCGTGGCGGCGGGGCGGGCGGGACGGTTCGGGCTGGTGGTGGGGGTCGACCGGGTGGGTCAGGCGGACGAGCTGCGGGCGCACGGCGCGGATGTGGTGGTGCGTGACCTGGCGGAACTCCTGGAGTCGCGGTGATCACCCATCCCAATTACGCGGTCGAGCCCTGGTCCCTGCGCGAGACCGGGCTGAACCTGGACGTGCTGGCCCAGAGCGAGTCGGTGTTCGCGCTGTCCAACGGGCACATCGGCTGGCGCGGCAACCTCGACGAGGGCGAGCCCCACGGACTGCCCGGCGCCTACCTCAACGGCGTCCACGAGAAGCACCCGCTGCCGTACGCGGAGGCCGGCTACGGCTACCCCGAGTCCGGCCAGACGATGATCAACGTCACCGACGGCAAGGTCATCCGGCTGCTGGTGGACGACCACCCGTGCGATCTGCGCTACGGCCGGCTGCTGTCCCACGAGCGGGTGCTGGACTTCCGCACCGGCATCCTCGGCCGCACCGCCCGCTGGACCTCGCCCGGCGGCCGCACGGTGCGCATCACCTCGCGGCGGCTGGTGTCCTTCACCCAGCGCGCGGTGGCGGCGGTGGTCTACGAGGTGGAGCCCGAGGACGGACCGGCCTCGGTGGCCATCCAGTCCGAGCTGGTCGCCAACGAGCAACTCCCGCACGTCGAGGGCGATCCACGGGCCGCCGCCGCCACCGATTCCCCGCTGACGGCGGAGGAGCACTACGCCGAGGACACCCGGCTGCGCCTCGTCCACCACACCGAGCGCAGCGCCCTGCGGGTGGGCACGGCGGCCGACCACATCGTGGAGGGTCCCGAGGGCACCCGCTGGTCGGCGCAGTGCGAGCCCGACGTCAGCCGGCTGACGGTGACCGCGGACCTGGCGCCCGGACAGCCGCTGCGGCTGGTCAAGTTCGTGGCCTACGGGTGGTCCGCGGAGCGTTCGCTGCCGAGCATGCACGATCAGGTGGACGGCGCCGTGGCGGTCGCCGTCAGCACCGGCTGGGACGGTCTCGTCGCCGCCCAGCGGGAGTATCTGGACCGGTTCTGGGCGGGCGCGGACGTCGCGGTGGAGGGGGACGCGCAGATCCAGCAGGCGGTGCGGTTCGCCCTCTTCCACGTGCTCCAGGCGGCGGCCCGCGGCGAGAACCGGGCGATTCCCGCGAAGGGCCTGACCGGGACCGGGTACGACGGGCACTCGTTCTGGGACACCGAGTCGTATGTGATGCCGGTCCTGACGTTCACCGCGCCCGAGGCCGTGGCGTCCGCGCTGCGCTGGCGGCACAGCACCCTGCCGACGGCGCGGCAACGCGCGCGCCAGTTCGGCTTCGCGGGCGCGATGTTCCCCTGGCGGACCATCGAGGGCGCCGAGTGCTCCGCCTACTGGCCGGCCGGCACCGCCGCCTTCCATATCAACGCGGACATCGCGCTGGCCACGGTCCGGTACATCGCGGCGACCGGGGACGAGGACTTCGAACGCGGTGTGGGGCTCGACCTGTTGGTGGACACCGCCCGGCTGTGGCGCTCCCTCGGTCACCACGACCCGGAGGGCGTCTTCCACATCGACGGGGTCACCGGTCCCGACGAGTACAGCGCCATCGCCCGGGACAACCTCTACACCAACCTGATGGCTCGCCAGAACCTGCTGGCCGCCGCGGACGTCGCCACCCGCCATCCGGACCGGGCCGGCGAACTCGGCGTGGGCGACGAGGAGACGGCGGGCTGGCGGGACGCCGCGGCCCGCATGGCGCTCCCGTACAACGAGGACCTGGGCGTGCACGAGCAGTCGGCCGGGTTCACACACTTCCAGCGCTGGGACTTCGACGCGACCCCGCCGGAGAACTACCCGCTGCTGCTCAACTACCCCTATTTCGACCTGTATCGCAAGCAGGTGGTGAAGCAGGCCGACGTGGTGCTGGCGATGCTGGAGTGCCCGTACGCGTTCACCGAGGAGGAGAAGGCCCGCAACTTCGCCTACTACGAGGCGCTGACGGTGCGCGACTCGTCCCTGTCGGCGTGCTGCCAGGCGGTGCTCGCCGCCGAGACCGGGCATCTCAGGCTGGCCTACGCCTATCTGAACGAGGCGGCGCTGATGGACCTGGAGGACCTGGAGCACAACACCCGCGACGGGCTGCACATCGCCTCCCTCGCCGGAACGTGGATCGCCCTCGTCGGCGGCTTCGGGGGTCTGCGCTGGCACCTCGGGAAGGACGACCGGCCGGACGTCCTCGGCTTCGCGCCCCGCCTGCCCGAAGCCCTGTCCCGGGTGGTGTTCACGGTGCAACTGCGCGGCCGCCGGCTGAAGGTGGACATCGGCCGGACCCGGGTCGGCTACCGGCTGGCCGACGGCGAGCCGCTGACGGTGCTCCACCACGGGGAGCCGGTGACCGTGACCGCCGAGGCGTCGCTGGAGCGCCCGATCCCGCCGGTGCCCGCGCGTCCGGAGCCGCAGCAGCCCCGCAGCCGCCGCCCGCAGGGCCCGGGCGAGCCGGAGGAGCCCCGGCCGGAGGCCCCGGAGCAGTAGCCCGTTCACCCGGACGGGTACATCCCGGTGACGAGTCGGGGCGCGTACGCATGACCGTCCGCCGGCCGGTGAGACATCGGACATGGGGATGAGCATGGACGAACCGTCGCCGGGCGGCCCGTTACCGGGACCGCGGCGCTTCCCGGCCGCTTCCGACGTGGTGTTCACGGCGGACTTCGCCTCCACCGCCCAGTGGGTCGCGGTCCGCTCCCGCGCCCATGCCGCCGACGACCCGGACCATCCGGACCACGACAGGCTGGACCATCCGGTGGACGACCCCCGCTACTGCCGCTCCGGGGTCTTCCGCGCCACCCGCCTGCCGTACGGCCGCTGGCACACGGGGCTGCTGACCACCCGGGGAAGCCGGGAGGGGTTCACCGTGCGACCGGGTGATGTGCTGGACGCGCGGGTGCGGCTGCCCCGGGAGACCGGCGCCTGGCCGGCCATCCGGGCCTGGTGGGACGGCGGCCAGGGCGTCGACGTGTTCGAGTACCACGCGGACGACCCGGACCAGATGGTGTTCACCAACCGTGTGCGCAGCGCGAGTTGCCATCTGCGCGACGACGCGGTCCGCCCCGGCGCATGGGTGGACGTGCGCACCGAGTTCGGACCGCGCTGTGTGATCTGGTCGCTGAACGGCGCCTCGGTCTTCGCCGACCACCGGGGCGTGGGGCACGCCTGGCGGGCCCATCTGGTCGTCGGCCTGGCGGTGAGCGCCGGGCGCTACCATCCGTCCCCGGAGCCCGGGACGACCGAGATGTCGTTCGAGGTGGGCAGCCTGGCCGTGCGCCGCCCCTCCGGCGGGGGCCGGACGGCGTACGCACGGCCCTTGTGAGGAGGGTGGCCGCTGCATGCCCGTACCGAGTCTGCTGGCGGTGTTCGCGCACCCGGACGACGAGTCGCTGTCGGCGGGCGGGGTGCTGGCCCGGCACGCGGCGGCGGGCGCCCGTACCGGGGTGGTCACCGCTACCTGGGCCGAGGGCACCGGGCGCGCCGGGGAGCTGGCGGAGGCGCTGCGCGTCCTCGGCGCGGGCGAGCCCCGGCTGCTCGGTTACGCGGACGCGCGGGTGCCGTGGTCGGCGCCCGGCCGCGCACGGTTCTGCGACGCGCCGCTGGACGAGGCGGTGGGGCGGCTGGTGGCACACATCCGCGCCTTCCGCCCGGGCGTCGTGGTCACCCACGACGCCTACGGCGGGCTGCCGGGTCACCCAGACCATGTGCACACGCACCGGGTGACCGTGCTCGCCGCCCAGGCGGCCGGGCTCGCGGGGCTCTACCCGGACGCCGGTGACCCCTGGCAGCCGGGCGCGCTCTACCTGGCCACGCATCCGCACTCGGTGGTCCCGGCGCTGCGGGAGGTGATCGGCGAACGCAAGACGGTGTACAGCGTTCCGGACGAGCGGGTCACGGCGACGGTCGATGTCGGCCCCTGGGTCGAGCAGAAGACCGCCGCGGTGCTGGCGCACCGCTCCGAGGTGGCGCGCGGAGCCCTGCCGGGGCTGATCGCCAAGCTGACGCCCCGGGAGCGGGCGCGGCTGCTGGGCACCGAGTGGTTCATCCGCCACGACCTCGCGACCACGACGTCGTCGGGCACCGAGCTGACCGTCTGACCGCCGAGAGGCGGGGGCCCGCCCGATTGGCCATGCTGGGCTGAGAGTGACCCTTTCGCGCGACAAGGAGCACGGCATGCCGACGGACACGGTCGGACGATTCATGGCGGCCCTGGACGCCGATCAGCGCGAGGCCGTCGGCGCGAAGCCGCGCGCCGAACAGGAGCAGCTCGCGGCGGCCTGGGAACGGGAGCTGGAGGCGGACGACGAGCTCGACACGCTGGACGAGCTGTCCCCGCCGGCCGCGGAGGCCGAGGCGGCCCGCCGCGTGCTGCACCGCGAAGCCGGGTAACGCCCGCACCGGCCCGCCCGGCACCGTCGCACCTGGCCGGCCTGCCGCTCGCACCGGCCCGCCGGACACCTGACCGCACCGGGCCGCCCTGCCGCTCGCACCGGGGCCCGGCGGCGCCGCCGGGCGGACCGGACGGCCCGCGTCGGGCAGGGGGAGCGGCACGCCCCTGGGCACGCCCCTGCGCGGCCGGCCGGGTGGCGTCCTGGACGGACTCGCGGACCCTGCCGACGGGGCCGGTGGGAACGGGGGCTACTGTCACCTGTCGTCCGTTGTGCTCCCCGTCCGCAGCAGGAGGCGGCTTTTCCATGTCAGGTCATGCGACGGCCGCCCTTTCGGCCGGGAGCCTGCCGGAGCTGACACTCGGCCGCGCGCTCGGGTCGTGGCAGCCGGATGTGCCCGCGCTGATCCTGATCGTCCTGCTGGGCGGCCTGTACGGCTGGGGTGTGCTGCGGGTGCACCGGTCGGGCGGGAGCTGGTCGCCGGGCCGCAGCGCCGCGTTCGCGCTGCTGGGTCTCGGTGGTCTGGCGGTGGCCACGATGTCGAGCCTCGCGGTCTACGACCACGAGCTGTTCTGGCCGGCCGCGGTGCAGAACGTGCTGCTGGACCTCATCGCCCCGCTGGGCCTGGCCCTGGGCGATCCGCTGCGGCTCGCCATCGAGGCGCTGCCCGGCGAGGGGGCCGGGCGGGTGCAGAAGGCGATGTCCGGCCGGCTCGTACGACTGCTCACCTTTCCGCTGGTCAGCACCGCCCTGGTGCTGGCGACCGAGCTGACGGTCTACTTCACGCCGTACTTCGCCACGGCCCTGCGCGTGGGCTGGCTGCACGAGCTGATGTACCTGCATCTGCTGGTGGCCGGCTGTCTCTTCGTGGTGCCGGTCCTCACCCGCGAGGAGGCGCTGCCCACGTGGTGCAGCCACCCGGTGCGGGCGGCGCTGGTGTTCCTGGACGGCGTCATCGACGCGGTGCCCGGCCTCGTGGTGATGACGCACGGCACGCTGATCGCGGGCGCCTGGTATCTGCACCACGCGCCGTCCTGGTCGCCGGACGTCGCGCACGACCAGCAGATCGGCGGCGGTGCGATGCTGAGCATCGCCGAACTGGTGGCGCTGCCCTTCCTGCTGGCGATCCTCGTGCAGTGGGCGCGCGCCGAGCGGGTGCAGGCCGCGGCCCTCGACCGGCGGCTGGACCGCGACCTGACGCCCGTGGCGCCCCGCACGGCCGGGGCCGACGCGGCCCGGGCCGGGGACGAGGCCGTACGGGTGCGTCCCTGGTGGGAGACGGAGCAGAACGACGTGGCCGCCAGGATCCGCCGCCAGCGCGGCGAGGACTGACCGGCGCGGCTCAGGGCCGGGCGCCCCGGGCCAGGATGACGGCGTAACGGCACTCGGCGCCGGTGCTGTTGGCGAAGACACGCTCGGCGGGCTCGCCGAGTTCGATGCTGTCCCCCGGCCCGAGGTCATGGCACCGCTCGCCGTCGTGGAAGGTCAGCCTGCCGTCGAGGACCCAGACGACCTGGCGCACGAAGGCGAAGGCCGCGGCCGGATACGGCACCCGGGCCCCGGCGGGCAGCCGGATCTCGGCGACCTCGGCGGGAAAGTCCGGTCCGGTGATCTGGCGGCGCCGGTAGCCGGTGGCGGGGTCCTGCCACTCGGCCGTGCCGGTACGGCGGGACGCGCCCGCCGCGCCGTCCGGCCCCGGCCCCGCCGTCCCGTCCCCGTCCTCCGCGAGGGCGAGCAGGGAGGCGATGCTCAGCTGGAAGGCGGCGGACAGCTTGCCGAGCACCACGGCGGTGGGGCTGCTCTCGCCCCGTTCGATCCGGTTGATCATCGCACGGGAGACCCCGGACGCCTCGGCCAGCTGGGCCAGGGTCCAGCCGCGCCGCTCCCGCTCGGCGTGGACGCGGTTCGCGATCCGCCCCACCAGGGGATCTACTATGTTGGACATGCTTCCAATATATGAGAGGGCCGGTGCCGTGACCGTGCGCCGGGCGCACGCCGGTGATGCGGAGGCGGTGCGCGCGATCCGCAACCATGCGATCGAGCACTCGACGGCCCTGTGGACCGAGACCCCGCAGTCGGCCGCCGAGGGCGCGGCCTGGCTGGCCGCGCACCTGGAGCGCGGCTCGGCGTTCGTGGCCGAGACCGACGGCGAGGTGGCGGGGTTCGCCGTCTTCGCGCCGTGGCGGGCCCTGGACGGCTACCGGCACACGGTGGAGGACTCGGTCTACGTCCGCGAGGGCCGGCACGGTCTCGGCATCGGCTCCGCGCTGCTGGCGGCGCTGATCGCGGCGGCGCGCGAGGCGGGCCACCACCTCGTGATCGCCGGTATCGAGGCGGGCAACGGGGCGTCGATCCGGCTCCATGAACGCTTCGGCTTCGAACACGCGGGGACGGTGCGGGAGGCCGGGATCAAGTTCGGCCGCCGGCTGGACCTGACACTCATGCGGCTGCCGCTGGACTGAGTCGCGGCGCCCCTCGTCCTGCGCCCGCCGGGATGCGGGGCGGGGTGGGCGGTCGTTTACTGAAGCCGTTCGGTGGAGCCGTCGACCGTGGCCCGCCGGCGGTGTCGCCGGACACCGCCGAAGCGCCGCCGGGTGGTGGAGGTGGAGCGGGCGTGAGCGGCACGGTCGGGCAGCCAGCCGGGTCCGCGGCGGCCGACGACCCCGGACGGACCCTGCTGACTCGCGGTTACCTCCGGCTGCTGGTGCTGTCGCTGGGCCTCGGGGTGCCCATCGCGTTCGCCAGCTTCTTCTTCGTCGGTCTCCAGCACTGGCTCCAGCACCTGGTGTGGCAGGAACTGCCGCACACGCTCGGACTCGGACGGCCCCCGTGGTGGTGGCCGCTGCCCGCGCTGACGCTGGCCGGGCTGATCCTCGCCCCGATCGTCACCCGGCTGCCCGGGGCCGGGGGCCATGTCCCGGTGCACGGTCTCGGTGGCGAGCCCGTCGGCCCGCGGGCCCTGCCGGGCGTGGTGCTGGCCGCCGTACTGACCCTTCCGCTGGGTGTGACCCTCGGCCCGGAGGCGCCGCTGATGGCGGTCGGGTCCGCGCTCGCCCTGCTGGGGCTGCGCGCCCTGGGCCGGCATCCGGCGGACGCCCCTTCGGCGACGGTCGTGGCCACCGCCGGGTCCACGGCGGCGATCTCCACCATCCTGGGCGGCCCGGTGGTGGCGGCCGTCATGGTCGTGGAGGCCGCCGGGCTGGCCGGGCCCCGGCTCACCGTGCTGCTGCTGCCCTGTCTGACCGCCAGCGGGGCCGGCGCGCTGGTGTTCACCGGCTTCGGCCGCTGGACCGGGCTGTCGACCGGCGCCCTCGCCCTGCCGAAGCTGCCGCCGGACACCACACCGGACGCGGGCGACTTCCTGTGGGGGCTGCCGGCGGCCGCGCTGATCGCCGTGGTCGTCTCGGTGGCGCACCGGCTCGGCGAGCGGACCCACCGGTGGACCTCGGCGCGTGCCACGGGGACGCGCACCCTGGCGTGCGCCATGGCCGCCGGGGTCTGTCTGGCGGCGTACGCGCTGCTGACCGGGCGTTCGCCCGAGGAGGCGGCGCTGTCCGGGCAGGCGATGCTCGCCCGGTTGGCCGAGGACCCGCACGGCCTGCCGGTGCTCGCGCTGGTCGCACTGGTCGTCTGCAAGGCGCTCGCCTGGGGCATCAGCCTGGGCAGTCTGCGCGGTGGGCCGATCTTCCCGGCCGTGCTGATCGGGGTGGCGATGGGGGTGGCCTGCTCGGGACTGCCGGGGTTCGGGGCCGCCCCGGCGATCGCGCTGGGCATCGCGGCGGCGGCCACGGTCGTCACCGGCCTGCCCCTGACCGGCTCGGTCCTGGCGGTGCTGCTGCTCGGCCGCGACGCCTACAACCAGATGCCGCTCATCGTCCTCGCGTCCGTCACCGCCCTGCTCATCAGCCGCCTGCGGCTCCGGCGCCGGCCGGCGACCGGCCCGGCCGACGCATAGGAACGCCCCGGCGCGGGGAGGCGGGCCGGGGCTCGCCGACGACGCTATGTGCCGGGCCGTGCCCCGCGGGCGCCCCCTGATGCGGCGCTGACGCGCGGGAGCCCCTTTTTGACGGGATGTTGAGGCCCGCCGGGCGGCGCGGGTCAGGACGGTCGGCCGCCGAGCCGCCAGGGATGCACCTCGATGCGGGCGTAGCGGTCCTCGGTCAGCGGGGCGCGGGCGGCGGCCGGGTCCGGGGCACACGGCGGCGCCGCCGTGCCCGGCCGTGCGGTGGCGTCGTCGGAGAGCGGCGGGCCGTAGGCGATCAGGCCGGCACGGCGCTCGGCCGGTACCGCGAGTCCGGCGGCCTCGCCCTCGCCGAGGCCGAGCACCAGGGAGCGGTCGTCGCCGGCGCCGGGAGAACTCCTCGGCCCACCCTCTCGCGCCGTCTGCCGCCACAGCACTCCCTTTTCCGGGGCCCGGTGTGTTCCGCTCGCCCGCGCGGGGCAGGACACCCCGCGGGCGTTCCACGTGCGGCACCGGGAGAAACCATGCACGGTGGGACAGTCGGCCGTCCGCCCGCGCGTCCGACGGCCGGAAGACACGAGGAGAGCCGATGTCCGATGCCGTAGCGCCGGCGCAGCCGGTACTGGAGCCCGCCGCGGCCGAGTTCGCGGCGGCCACCGCCAAGCCGCCGTTCCTGTTCGACCTGCCGCCGGCCGAGGGCCGCAAGGCGGTCGACGAGGTGCAGTCCGGTGACATCGAGAAGCCGGCGGTCGACGAGGAGTGGATCACCGTCTCGGGCGGTCCGACGGGCAGTGTGCGGGCGCGGATCGTCAGGCCCGCCGGTGCCTCCGGGGCGCTCCCGGTCGTCCTGTATCTGCACGGCGCCGGCTGGGTCTTCGGCAACGCCCACACCCATGACCGCCTGGTGCGGGAACTCGCCGTCGGTGCCGGGGCCGCGGTGGTCTTCCCCGAGTACGACCTCTCCCCCGAGGCGCGTTACCCGGTCGCCATCGAGCAGAACTACACCGTCGCCCGCTGGGTGGTCGAGCAGGGCGCGACCAAGGACCTGGACGGCTCGCGGCTGGCCGTCGCCGGGGACTCCGTCGGCGGCAACATGACCGCGGCGCTCACCCTGATGGCCAAGGAGCGCGGCGGCCCGGCGCTGGCGCAGCAGGTGCTCTTCTACCCGGTCACCGACGCGAGCTTCGACACGCCGTCGTACCACCAGTTCGCCACCGGCTACTTCCTGCGCCGGGACGGGATGCAGTGGTTCTGGGACCAGTACACGACCGACGCGGCCGACCGCGCCCGGATCACCGCCTCGCCGCTGCGCGCCACGACCGAGCAGCTCAGCGGGCTGCCGCCGGCGCTGGTCATCACCGGCGAGGCGGACGTCCTGCGCGACGAGGGCGAGGCCTACGCGGGCAAGCTGCGCGCGGCGGGCGTCCCCGTCACCGCCGTACGCTTCCAGGGCATCATCCACGACTTCGTGATGCTCAACGCCCTGCGCGGGACACACGCCGCGCAGACCGCCATCGACCTGGCCTGCCGCACCCTGCACAAGGCGCTGCACACCGACTGAGGCCGGGCGGCGCCACCCGCGCCCGGGCGACCGGCCCGAGCCTGTGCCGTCGGGACGGTTGCCCCGGGCGTGCGGCCCGGATTTCATGGGGCCCATGTCCCACGGCTCATCGCCCATGAACGATCCGGTGCTCTTCTTCGCCACGCGGCGGGAGTGGGAGGAGTGGCTGGAGGAGAACCACGCGGACGCCAGGGGCGTGTGGCTGAAGATCGTCCGGAAGGACTCCGCGCCGCCGGTCCCCGACGCGGTCGACTACCCGGGCGCGTTGGAGTCCGCACTCTGCTTCGGCTGGATCGACGGGCAGAAGAAGAGGCTGGACGAACGGCACTGGCTCCAGCGGTTCACCCCGCGGCGGCCCGCCGGCCGGTGGTCGCGGGTGAACCGGGAGAAGGCCACGCGGCTCATCGAGGAGGGCCGGATGCGGCCCGCCGGTCTGCGGGAGGTGGAGCGGGCCCGGGCCGACGGCCGCTGGGAGGCGGCCTACGCCGGCCCGCGCACGGCCACGGTCCCCGACGACCTGCGCGCCGCCCTGGACGCCGTGCCACGCGCGGCCGCCTTCTTCGCGACCCTGGACAGCCGCAACCGCTTCGCCGTCCTCCACCGCGTCGAGGAGGCGAAGCGGCCCGAGACGCGGGCGGCCCGCATCGCCAGGTTCGTCGCCATGCTCGCCGAGGAACGAAAGCTCCATCCCTGAGGGCCTTTTGCGTCCCTGTGCGGCGGATCGACGGCGTCGCCCGGTGCGTTCGTGCGCGCGTCCGGCCGCGGCGGCGCCCGGCCGGTGGACCGGGCGCCGCCGCCGTTCACCTTCAGGCCGCTGGGGCGACCGTCCGGCGAAGGTGCCGGGCGAGGAACCGGACCGCGCTGTCGGCCTCGAACCTGGGCATGTCGAAGTGCCTGCCCGCGTTGGCGTGCAGCGTCTTCTCCGTCGAGGCGAAGGCGTCGAACAGTGCGAGGGCGGCCTCGCGCGGGATGCGCTCGTCGTCCCACTGCACGGCGAACTCGATCGGGACGGTGATCCGCTTCGCCGTCTCGAACAGGGCGTCGGGCCAGTTCATGCCGAAGGCCGCGGCCGTGATCCGGGGCTCGGCCGCCACCAACGGCACCCCGATCGCGGTGCCCAGGCCGATGCCGAAGTAGCCCACCGGCCCGTCGGCGCCGATCTCCGGAAGTTCCTGGAGGGCGTCCAGGGTGGCCTGCCACTCGGGCACGGCCCGTTCGGCCAGGCGGGCGTTGTAGGGGACGACGATCGGGCCTTCCGGTGCGCCCGCCGCCTGTGCCTTGCGCAGCTCGGCGATGTCCCGCTCGTCCTGCGCGGAGCGCGGCCGGTCGCCGTGACCGGGCGCGTCGACGACCGCGACATGGAAGCCGTGGCCGGTGACGAGAAGGCGGGCCCGGCCTGCCATCGCCGGGTGCTTCTTGTGGTGGCCGCCGCCGTGGCCCAGCAGGACCAGGGGGGCGCGCTCGGTACCGGAGGCGGGCGACCAGAGGACCCCGGGGACGTCGCCCACGGTGAAGTCGCGCTCGACCATGCCGTCCGACGACGACTCGGCGGTGAATTGCAGCGATTGCATGAGGTGTTGCCTTTCGGGAGGGCCTTGGTGTCGAGGCGCTCCCGGCGACACCTACGTCAGTCGCCGGCCGTGACGGGAAGGGAGAGCACCCACGTCGATACAGCGTTCATGGGTCTCACCTCCTCGGGCGGTGTCACGGTCGACCGCAAACTACCGGGCTGATCATCATGCCGTCCAATCCTTTTCGCTCGGGTTCGCTCGGGTTCGCTCGGGAGGCGTCCTCGGCGGGTTCGGGCGCGCCATCGCCGCATGTCCGGATGATCCGTCTCCGTACCGCTTACGATGCGTAAGCGAAGCCTGATCGATCCTTATCGATTCGCATCGATCTCTTTCGAGCCTTGTCGACTGGAGCAGGTATGACCGGTGATCCCGAGCCGATCAGTGCCGAGGCGCGGCGCGCGCTGGAGCAGGAGTTGGCGGATCTGCTGGATGAGCGCCGAATGGTCGCCGGAACGCTGAAGGACAACCCGGAGGTGGGCGACCAGGCCGATCAGGCGGACGAGTTGCAGCGGGTGAACCAGCTGGACCGTCTCGACCGCCGGATCGCGGACATCACCGAGCGGCTGCGCCAGGCGGAGCTGGCCGGGCCCGCGCGGACCGATGTGGTCGGCGTCGGCAGCACGGTCACCGTGCGGTTCGCGGACGGCTCGGTGGAGACCTTGCAGATCGGCGAGGGGGCCGAGGCGCTGGACCAGAACCTGGTCACCGCGGACAGCCCGCTCGGCCGTGCCCTGCTCGGCCGCCGCACGGGAGACAGCGTCCGGTACGACACCCCGGACGGGCCCGCGAGCGCGGCCGTGGAGTCGATCGGGGAGCCGCCCGCGTAGCACGACGCGCCGTCAGGCGGGCTTGCGCACGAAGCAGTGCAGGGTGTCCTTGTCCACGTCGGCGACGATGGTGTCCCCGGGATCGGCCTCGCCACTGAGCAGCAGGGTGGCGATGCGGTTGTCGAGTTCCGCCTGGATGGTGCGGCGCAGCGGACGGGCGCCGAACTCCGGCTGGTGGCCGTGGGCGATCAGCAGCTTCTTGGCGGCCTCCGTGACCTCCAGCCGCATGCCCTGGGCATGCACCCGGCGCTTGCTCTGGTCCAGCAGATGGTCCACGATCCGCGACAGATCGTCCTCGGTGAGGCCGTGGAAGATGATGATGTCGTCGATGCGGTTGAGGAACTCGGGCAGGAAGCGGCCCCGCAGGTCCTCCATCAACTCGTCCTTCAGCTCGGACACATCGCCCTTGTGGTCGAGGATGCGGTGCGCGCCGATGTTCGACGTCATGATGACGACGCAGTGCCGGAAGTCGACGGTGCGGCCCTGCGCGTCGGTGAGACGGCCGTCGTCCAGGATCTGCAGCAGGGCGTTGAAGACATCGGGGTGCGCCTTCTCCACCTCGTCGAACAGCACGACGCTGTACGGCTGGCGGCGCACCTTCTCGGTGAGCTGGCCCGCCTCCTCGTAGCCGACGTACCCGGGCGGGGCGCCGACGAGCCGGGCGACGGTGTGCTTCTCCTGGAACTCGCTCATGTCGAAGCGGACCATGCGGTCCTCCTCACCGAACAGCAACGCGGCAAGCGTCTTGGCGAGTTCGGTCTTGCCCACCCCGGTGGGGCCGAGGAACAGGAAGGAGCCGACGGGGCGATCAGGGTCGCCCATGCCCGCGCGGTTGCGGCGCACGGCCTGGGAGACCGCGGTGACCGCCTCGTCCTGGCCGACGATCCTGGCGTGCATCTCCTCTTCCAGCCGCAGGAGTTTCTCCTTCTCGCTGGCGGTGAGCTGGGAGACGGGGATCCCGGTGCGCCGGGAGACGACGTCCGCGATGTCGGACGCGGTGACGGAGACGACGCCCTCCCGGCGTTCCTCGATGCCGGCGAGCTCGGCCTCCACCTCGGCGACCTCCCGCTTCAGCTCCGACGCCCGCTCGAAGTCCTCGGCGGACACGGCCTGTTCGAGCTCCCGGCGGAGCTTGGCGATCCGGTCCTCGCGGCTGACGACCTCGGTGGAGCGGCCCGCGCTGCGCAGCCGTACCCGGGCGCCCGCCTGGTCCATGACGTCAATGGCCTTGTCCGGCAGGAAGCGGTCGGTGATGTAGCGGTCCGACATCTCGGCCGCGGCCACCAGCGCGCCGTCGTCGAACCGGACCTGGTGGTGCGCCTCGTAGGCGTCCCGCAGTCCTTCCAGGATCTGCACCGTCTCCTCGACGGTCGGCTCGGGCACCATCACCGGCTGGAACCGGCGCTCCAGCGCGGCGTCCTTCTCGACGTACTTGCGGTACTCGTCGATGGTGGTGGCGCCGACGACGTGCAACTCACCGCGGGCCAGCGCCGGTTTGAGCATGTTGCCCGCGTCCATGGAGCCCTCGCCCGTCGCCCCGGCGCCGACGACCGTGTGCAGTTCGTCGATGAAGAGGATGATGCTGCCGCCGGCCTTCTGGACGTCCTCGATGACCTTCTTCAGCCGCTCCTCGAACTGCCCCCGGTACTGCGCGCCCGCCACCATGCCCGACAGGTCGAGCGCGACGACCCGCTTGTTCTTCAGGGTGTCGGGGACCTCGCCGGCCACGATCCGCTGGGCGAGGCCCTCCACGATCGCGGTCTTGCCGACGCCGGGCTCGCCGATCAGCACGGGGTTGTTCTTGGAGCGCCGGGACAGGATCTCGACGGTCTGCTCGATCTCCTCGGCCCGGCCCACCACCGGGTCCAGCTTGCCCGCCTTGGCCTCCTCGGTCAGATCGCGGCCGTACTCGTCCAGCGTGGTCGCCGGCTGTTTGCGTTCGGGGGGCGTGCTCTCGGAGCGGGCTGCCTGTTGGGCGAGGCCCGCCAGTTTCCCGGTGTCCATGCCCTCGGCCCGCAGCAGCCGGGCCGCGCCGGTGTCGCTGTCGCCGAGCAGCGCGGCGAGGATGTGCTCAGGGCCGATGTACGACACCCCGGCCGCCTGGGACTGGGCGTAGGCGGCACCGAGGGTGCGCTTGGCCGCGGGGGTGAGGCCGGGCTGCGCGGCGGGCTGGTCGGACTCGCTGGGCAGCACCTTGGCGATCTCGTTGGCGAGGGTGTCGGGGTCCACGTCCACCTGGAGCAGCAGCCGGCGCGAGGGCTCGACCTTCGTGGCGGCCCACAGCAGGTGCTCGGTGTCGAGGTCGGACGTGCCGTCCTCGGCCGCCCGCTGCGCGGCCAGGTTGAGGAGTTGCTGCGACGACTCGGTCAGCAGCCGTCCGATCGGCACCCGCTGCACCGCGGGCGGCGAGGACGTCGGCGACATCCCGAAGAAGCGGTTCAGCAAATCGCTGAAGGGGTCCTGGGAACCGAACGGGGCGCCGAACGACATCGACATGAGAACTCCTGGAGCGCAAGGGGTCAGTATTCACTGAACCCCGGCGCCGAGTGCCCCGCAAGCGGAGGCCGCTCGGGGGGATCGTCGAGAAACGCGATGGTCGGCACGTGGAAGAGGCAGCCCGTGACCGGGACGGAGAAATCGAGGATCCGGTCGTGCAGCGCCTCCTCGCGGCCGAGGAACATGTTGCGCAGCATCGACTCCGTGACCTCGGGCGTACGGGCGTATCCGATGAAGTAGGTGCCGAACTCGCCCTGCGCGATATTGCCGAAGGGCATGTTCTCGCGCACGATCTTGCGTTCGTTGCCGTGCTCGTCGGTGACGGTGTTGAGCGCCACGTGGGAGTCGGCGGGTTTCACCTCGTCGGGCAGTTCGATGTTGGCGAGTTTGGTGCGCCCGATGACCTTTTCCTGTTCCTCCGCGGGCAGGGCGTCCCACGCCTTCATGTTGTGCAGGTATTTCTGCACGATCACATAGCTGCCGCCGCGGAATTCCGCGTCCTCGTCGCCGATGAACACCGCGTCGTCGGCGATCTCGCCCTCGGGGTTCTCGCTGCCGTCCACGAAGCCGAGCAGATCGCGTTCGTCGAAGAACTTGAAGCCGTGCACCTCGTCCACCACGGTGGCCGCGCCGTCGAGCCGCCGCGCGAACAGCTGGGCCAGTTCGAAGCAGAGGTCCATACGGCGGGCGCGGACGTGGAAGAGGAGGTCGCCGGGGGTGCCCGGGGCGTGGTGGCGGGGGCCCCTCAACTCCCGGAAGGGGTGCAGGTCCCGGGGGCGCGGCCCGCTGAACAGCCGGTCCCAGGCGGCGGACCCGATGCCGACGACGCAGCTCAGCTCCTCGGGCGGGGCGCGGAAGGCGACCGAACGGCGCAGGCCGGACACGTCCTGCAACAGGTCCCGGACCGTGTCCTCGCCGCCCGGGTCGATGGTGACGACGAGGAACAGGGCGGCTCTGGCCGGCGGGACGACGACGGGCTGCGACTCGGGCACGGGTGCCTGCCTCCTCGTGCGGGGCGGGACCGGACCGTTCCAGGATGCCGCCACCCCGCTCGCTCGGCAGGTCGGACGGCGGGCCGGTCTCTAGCCTGGGGAGATGCACCACCGGGTGACCGAGGCCGACACCGCGCGGGCGATGGGCAGCGGTGAGGTGCCCGTGCTCGCCACGCCCCGGCTGATCGCCTGGCTGGAGGCGGCGACCGTGCGGGCCGCCGCGCCGTACACCGGGCCGGACGAGACCACCGTGGGGACCGCCGTCCGGGTGCGGCATCTGCGCGCGACCGGCGTGGGCGGCCGGGTCGAGGTCACCGCGCGGCCGCCGGCCGGCGGGTCCGGGCGGCGGCTCACCTTCGCCGTGCGGGCCGTCGACGCGGCGGGCCGGCTGGTCGCGGAGGGCGAGATCGAGCGGGCGGTCGTGGACCGGCGGCGGTTTCTCGAAGGGGACCTCTGAGCGGCCTCACACGGGGGTGTGGCCCTCGATGTAGGTGCGGACGGCCGCAGGGAGCGCGGCGCGGGCGGTCTCCTCGATCGGCGTCCAGTGGATCTGCTCGGAGGTGAGACGGGCGCCCTCCGACGGTTCCTCGCTGAGCAGTTGGCACACCACGGCATCGGTGCCGTCCAGCGGCGCGGAGCCGTCGACGAGGTAGCCGGTGAGTTCGTAGACGACGCGCGCGGCGGTGGCCTGCGCGGTCTCGGCCGGCTGCCCGGTGCCCGACGGCAGTTCCCCGCCGTCCGCCTGCCCCACCAGCAGCAGCCGCCCGTCGTAGACGACGACGGCCTGTACGACGTTCCCCATCTGCTCCCGCCCCCCTGATCGCCCGCCCGGCCGCGGTGCTCCGCCCGGTCGTTGCTCGCCTACCCGCGCCGCGGGGACGGCACACGGGTCAGGCCGGATCGGCCGGCCGGTACAGCACCGGCAGGTCCCCGGGCCGCACCCGGACCGTCACGGGCAGGGTGGCCTCCACCTCGCCGTCGGCGCCGTAGGGGACGGGACGGGTGGCCTCGATGCGCAGTTCCCTGGCGCGCAGGACGCGCACTTCGGGGCGGCGTACGTGGGCGCCGGTGCGCAGCTCGTTCATCAGGGTGAAGAACAGCCGGCGGGGCGCCTCCCGGATCATCACGACGTGCAGCAGACCGTCGTCCACCCGGGCGCCGGGGGCGATCTGCCGGCCGGAGCCGTAGTAGGGGGAGTTGGCGGCGACGACCGTGTAGCCGCGGTGGCGGTGTTCCGCGCCGTCGACGGTGACGCGGTAGTCGGCCGGCCGCCAGGTGGTGACGGCGCGCAGTCCGCCCGCGTAGTAGGAGGCGGACCCGCCCAGCAGCCGGGCGTGGTTGGCGTGCCGGTTGGCCAGCGCGTCGACCCCGGCGTAGACGCTGCCGAGGACCACGGTGCGCCGGTGGACGGCGGACTCCACCTCGATGGTGTCGACCGGGCGCGGCCGCGCGCGCAGCAGGATGTCGGCGAGCGCGGCGGGCTCGGACGGCAGGTCCAGGGCGCGGGCGAAGTCGTTGCCGCGCCCGGCCGGCACGATCCCGAAGACGGTTCCGGTGCCGCTCAGCGCCCCGCCGATGCCGCCGGTGATGCCGTCGCCGCCGACGGCGAGCACGATCCGGCCCTGCTCGCCGGCCCGGCGGGCGATGTCCTGGGCGTGGGCCAGGCTGTTGCTGTACTCGGTGTCGAGGCCCGCCCCGGCCTCCCGCAGCAGGCGGGCCACCTGGAGCAGCGTGGCCGCCGCGGTGGAACCGCCCGCGGTCGGGTTGACGACGGCGGTGAACTGGCGCATCGATGTGCCTCCGGGCAGGCGGTCGGGTCGGGTCAGTCGGTGGGCAGCAGGACGCCGGGGTTGAGCAGCCCGTCGGGGTCCAGGCGGCGTTTGACGGCGCGCAGTGCCTCGACGGCCAGCTCTCCGGCCTCCCTGACATACCAGTCGCGGTGGTCGGTGCCCACCCCGTGGTGGTGGGAGATGGTGCCGCCGGCGGCGAGCACGGCCTCGTTCGCCGCGTGCTTGGCGGGCGTCCAGTGGGCCACCGGGTCCTCGCCCTGGGCGCTGACGACGGTGAAGTAGAGCGAGGCGCCGTTCTCGTAGACGTGGGAGATGTGGCACATCACGAGCGGCGGGGTGCCGGCCCGGGTGAGGGTGTCGGTGAGCGCGGCGCGCACGGCGGCGTACAGCTCCGGGACGCGGGACCAGAAGGCGGCGGTCTCCAGGGTCTCGGCGAAGGCGCCGACGTCGAGGAGGGCGTCGCGCAGGTACGGCGCGGAGAAGCGGCCGTGGGCCCAGCGTTCGCCGGGTTCCGCGCCGAGCGGGGTGCCGCCCGCGGCGGTGAGGACGGCCGCCGCGCGTTCGCGGCGGTGCGCGGTCTCCTCGGGGGTGCCCTCGTAGCCGGTGACGGCGAGGCAGCCGGCGTCGCTCCGGCCGAGTGAGGTGCCGATCTCGTCGGGCGAGGCGAGGCCGATGAGGGTCTCGGTCTCGTCGGACAGGCGCAGCACGGTGGGCCGTGGTCCGTCCTGGGCGAGCCTGCGCAGCGCGGCGGCGCCCTCCTCGAAGGAGGCGAACCGCCACCCCTCGTAGATCCTGGCCTCGGGCAGCGGGCGGACGCGTACGGTCACGGAGGTGATGACGCCGAAGGCGCCCTCGGAGCCGAGGATCAGCTGGCGCAGGTCGGGGCCGGCGGCCGAACGGGGGGCGCGGCCGGTCTCCACCGTGCCCTCGGGGGTGGCGAGGGTGAGGCCGAGGACCATCTCGTCGAAGCGGCCGTAGCCGGCGGAGGCCTGGCCGCTGGAGCGGGCCGCGGCGAAGCCGCCGATGCTGGCCCACTCGAAGGACTGCGGGAAGTGACCGAGGGTGAAGCCCTGTTCGGCGAGGAGGGCCTCGGCCTCGGGGGCGCGCAGGCCCGGCTGGAGGACGGCGGTGCGCGAGACGGTGTCCAGGTCGAGCAGGCGGTTCATACGGCGCAGGTCGAGAGCGACGAACGCGCCGCGCTCGGGGGCGAGTCCGCCGACCACGGAGGTGCCGCCGCCGAAGGGGACGGCGGCCAGGCCGTGCGCGGCGCACGCGCGCAGCACGGCGAGGACCTCCTCGTGGGTGGCGGGCAGGACCACGGCCTGCGGGACGTCGGAGGTGTCGCCGGCGCGGATGCGCAGCAGGTCGGGGGTGGACTTGCCGCGGGTGTGCCGGATGCGGCTCTGGGGGTCGGTACGGACGTGGGCGGCGTCGCCGACGGCCTCGGCGAGCGCCGCGAGGGCGGCAGGGCCTGCCGTGGGGGCGGGCGGCTCGATGTCCTCCAGGGCGAGCGCGGGGGCGCTGCGCGGCTTGACGCCGAGCAGGTCGCGCAGCAGCCCGGTCACCGAGTTGGGCAGCGGTGCCGCCTTGGCCGGGTCGCCCCAGCCGTTCCACAGCATGTCCATTGAACGGTCGTCCTCACAAGGTCGGTGTGCTCGGTTCGGGCGGCGGCCGACGGGCCGTGCGCCGGGCGGCCGCCGCGGTCCACCGGTTCCGCCCGGCCCAGGGCGTTACACTGTTACACATGACGCCTATTCGTCACAACGGTGCCGACGGTTCCGGCACGGACAGCGACCCGGTGCTCGACGCGGTGCGCGACTGCGTGCTGGCCGTCGGGGTCCGCCGCACCACGCTCGCCGACGTCGCCCGCCGCGCCGGTGTCTCCCGGATGACCCTGTACCGGCGCTGGCCCGACCTGCGCACCCTGGTGGGCGATCTGATGACCCGTGAGTGGATCGCGGTGGCCACCCGGGCGATCCCCGCGCCCGCGCCCGGTGTCGACACGCGCACCCGGCTGGTGCGGGGGCTGGTGGCGGGCGTGGAGGCGTTCCGGGCGCACCCCCTCTTCCACAAGATCGTCGACGTCGATCCGGAGCTGCTGCTCCCTTATGTGCTCGACCGGCGCGGGGCGAGCCAGGAGGCGCTGCTGGCGCTGCTGGCCGAGGGCCTGCGCGAGGGCCACGCGGACGGTTCCGTGCGCCCCGGACACATCGAACGGCAGGCGCGCGCCCTGCTGTTGACCGTGCAGTCCTTCACCCTGTCCCTGCGCACGATGACCGACGAGGACGACCCGGAGCTGGACTCCGCCGCCTTCCTCGGCGAGCTGCGCACCCTCCTGGAGAGGATCCTGACGCCATGAGCCAGACCGAGGCGATACCCGGCTCGTCCCTCGACGCGGCCCGGCGCACCCGGGAGCTGGCCGAGGCCGCGGACGGCCGGACGGTGGACGTCCTGGTCGTCGGACTCGGCGCCACCGGAGCGGGCGCCGCCCTGGACGCGGCGGCGCGCGGGCTGGACGTCGTCGCGGTGGACGCCCACGACCTGGCCTTCGGCACCTCGCGCTGGAGCTCCAAGCTCATCCACGGCGGGCTGCGGTACCTGGCGTCCGCGCAGTTCGACGTGGCGCACGAGAGCGCGGTGGAGCGGGGGGTGCTGATGACCCGCACCGCCCCGCACCTGGTGGCGGCGCAGCCGTTCGTGCTGCCGCTGACGCCGATGGTGTCGACGGCCCAGGCGTCCATCGCCTGGGCCGGGTTGCGGGCCGGGGACATGCTGCGGCTGGCCGCGCGGACCCCGCGCCAGGTGCTGCCCGCGCCACGCCGGCTGTCGGCGACGGAGGCGCGGCACCTCGCGCCCTCGGTGCGGGCGTCCGGGCTGCGCGGCGGGCTGCTGTCCTGGGACGGACGGGTCACCGACGACGCCCGGCTGGTGACCGCGCTGGCCCGCACGGCCGCCGCGCACGGCGCGCGGGTGCTGACCCGGGTCCGGGTGCTGGAGCTGGCCGGCACGGGCGCCCGTGTCCGGGACGAACTCACCGGCGAGGAGGGGGAGATCAGGGCCCGCGCCGTGATCAACGCGGCCGGGGTGTGGGCCGGCGGCCTGGTCGACGGCATCCGGATCCGGCCCTCGCGCGGCACCCATCTGGTGCTGCGCTCGCGGCGGCTCGGCGAGTTGCCCGCCGGGCTGCACATCCCGATCCCCGGCGAGACCAACCGGTTCGTCCTGGTGCTGCCCCAGGGGGACGGCCGGGTCTACGTCGGCCTGACCGACGAACCCGTCGAGGGCGGCATCCCCGATGTGCCCGAGGTGCCGGAGACGGACATCGGCTTCCTGCTGGACGTGCTCGGCTCGGCCCTGGACACGCCCGTCGCCCGGGACGAGGTGGTCGGTGCCTTCGCCGGGTTGCGGCCCCTGCTGGACACCTCGACCGGCGGCGCACCCATCCGCACCTCCGACGTCTCGCGCCGGCACGCCGTGCTGACCTCGCCGGACGGGGTGACCACGGTGGTCGGCGGCAAGCTCACCACCTACCGCCGGATGGCGCAGGACGCCGTGGACGCCGCGGCCGGGGCCCGGGGGCTTGCCGTGCCCCCCTCCCGCACCGCCGCGCTGCCCCTGGTCGGGGCCGCCGCACCCGAACGGCTGCGCGCCCTCCCGGTGCCGCGCCGGCTGGTACGCCGCCACGGCACCGAGGCCGCCGCCGTCCACGCCCTCACCATCGACGACCCCGGCCTGGCCGGCCCGGTGCTGCCCGGCCACCCGGTCACCCGTGCCGAACTCCTGTGGGCGGTCCGCCACGAGGGCGCGCTGGACGAGTCCGACCTCCTGGACCGGCGCACCCGCATCGGCCTGGTGGACGAGGACCGCGAGGCGGCTCTGGCCGTCGCGCGGGAGGTGCTGGCCCAGGAGGCTCACAGCAGCCGCCGGATGTCCCCCCGCACCCGGTAGAACCCGCCCGCCGCGGGGTGCAGGGCGTCCACCACATAGCGCGCGCCGGCCTGGCGTATCGCGCGGGGGAACTGGACCTTCCAGGAGGAGTCGTAGCCGTCGGAGACCACGTGCACCCGCAGCCGGCCGGCCTCTTGGACGCACTCCACGACGACCGAGCCGGTGGGGGCCTGGGCCACGGTGGCGACCGCCTGCACGGCCGTGGCCGGGGCGTAGGTCGGCAGGGCGGCGGCGAGCTTGACGTCCCGCACCACCGGCACGCTGCCCTGCTGGGCCGCGCCGATGGCGGTCTCGCTCGCGTCCACGCACACCAGGGAGCCGTCCGTGGTCACCAGGTACAGCCGCCCGTCGTGGTACTGCATCGACAGGGCCGAGCCGCTGCCGGTGCCCAGCTTCCACAGCCGGGTGCCGTCCCGGTCGAAGCAGTAGACGGACGAGGCGGAGTCCCCGGCGAACACGAACCGGCCGCCCGGCGAGGTGGCGCAGGAGTACACCGCGCCGTCGCAGGCGTACGTCGCCTCGATCGCGCCGGTCTCCTTGGACAGCCGCTGGACCACCCGGTGCCCGGTGCCCGCGTACACCGCGTCGTCCTCCTGCCAGCCGAACAGCACCCCGCCGCGGGTGCGGGTGTGCCACAACTCGCCGCCGCCGTCGGGGCGGTAGGCGGTGACGCCCTGGTGGTGGCCGTGGTAGACGGCGCGGTCGTCGGCGCGCACCATCCAGGCGTGTTCGCCCTGGCTGCGGCGGGCCCACTGGTGTTCGTCCTCGTGGTCGATGACGGTGAGCCGGCCGGCGCGGTCCGAGACGTTCAGCACGCCCTCGTGGATGTCCAGCCAGAAGATGTCGACGTCGGCGGTGATGTCGTAGGCGGCGAAGGGAAGTTTGGAGGACAGGTCGTAGACCTTGCCGTCGTCGCAGCCCGCGTAGATCCAGAAGTCGTCGGCGACCAGGCACTTCACGCCGTCCGGCAGTCCGAAGCGGGCCAGCACGGCGCCCTCGTGGTCCAGCGTGTAGACGTCGCCCGCCTGGTTGCCCACCCAGCAGTGCTCGTCGTCCACATGGATGCCGAAGGCGGCCGAGCCGGTCCGGAAGCGCCACAGCACCGGCGCCACGGCCCGCGCGGTGGAGGGCGCCGAGGTGACCTGGCGCCGGGTCACCGCGCGCGGGGCCCGGCCGCCCGGGACCGCCGGGGCGTACCCCTTGCGGACCTTCTCCCCCACCTTCTTCGCGGCGGCGGCCCGCGCCTTCTCCGCGGTCGGGAACGAACTGGTCTGGGTCTGTCCGGCGGCGCCGATCCGGCCGTACCGCACCGTCACCACCAGGCCGTCGACGGTCACCTCGTAGAACTTGTGGGCGCCCCCGCCCTCCTGGGACAGCTCCAGATACGTCGTCTCCCCGGTGGACACCGCGGACATGGCACACCCCTCCCCGCAACGGGCCCGCGGCCGTCCCGGCGGGCCCTCTCACTGATCACACCGTAGGCGGGGGCACTGACAATCGACCGCGCGGCGAGGGCGCCCGGCGCTCAGCCGGCCATCAGCTCCGTGAACCGGCGGGTGTCGATGTTGCCGCCCGAGGCGATGACGCCGACGCGGGGCGGGAGGTCCTCGACCCGGCCGGACAGCAGGGCGGCCAGGGGGGTGGCGCCGCTGGGTTCCAGCACGATCTTCAGCCGTTCGAAGGCGAAGCGCATGGCGTCGACGATCTCCGCGTCACCGACCAGGGCGATGGAGTCGACCAGGCGCCGGTTGACGGTGAACGTCAGCTCGCCGGGGACGGCCACGGCCTGGCCGTCGGCGACGGTGCGGGGCACGGGGACGCTCACCCGGGCGCCGCTCTCCAGCGACCGCTTGGTGTCGTCGCTGCCCTCCGGCTCCACCCCGATCACCCGGATGTCCTGGTGCAGCGCCTTGGCGGTGACGGCGCTGCCGGCGATCAGTCCGCCACCGCCGACGGGCACCAGCAGGGCATCCAACGGCCCTGTCTCCTCCAGGAGTTCGAGGGCGGCGGTGCCCTGGCCGGCGATGACGGCCGGGTGGTCGTAGGGCGGGATCAGGGTCAGCCCGCGGTCCTCGGCGAGCGCCTCGCCGAGCGCGACGCGGTCCTGGGTGTAGCGGTCGTAGGTGACGATCTCCGCGCCGTACCCGGCCGTGGCCTCCATCTTGGAGCGAGGGGCGTCCTCGGGCATCAGGATGACGGCGGTGGTGCCCAGTTCGCGGGCGGCCAGCGCGGTGGCCTGGGCGTGGTTCCCGGAGGAGTACGCGGCGACGCCCTTGGCCAGCTCCCCGGGCGTGAGCGAGGCGATGGCGTTGTAGGCGCCGCGGATCTTGAAGGCGCCGATGCGCTGGAGGTTCTCGCACTTGACGAACACCTCGGCGCCCACCCGCTCGTTGAGGGTGCGCGAGGTGAGGACGGGGGTGCGGTGGGCGAAGCCTTCGAGGCGTGCGGCGGCGGCGCGGACGTCGGCGAGGGTGACGGGCAGGTCGGCGGCGGGCATGGTGAAGTCCTCTTTCTGTACCGGGCGTTCGTCGGTGTCTGCTGCGGCGTGCGGGGTCGGCCGGCCTGGTCTCAGGCGGGATCCGCGGGCGGTTTCGCGTAGTTGTAGACGGTCGCCCGGGACACGCCGAGGAGGTCGGCGATGGTCCGGGCGGCGTCCCGGGACTCGAAGCAGCCGTCCCGGTACAGCCGCTGGACGAGCGCCTTCTTGTCCGCGCGGCTCAGCGACCGGGGCGGGCACCCCCGTTCGGCGGCCAACTCTTCGACGGTACGGCGCAGTTCACGCGCCCTGCGGTCGCGCAGCGTCTCCGGGGGCCGGTCCCCGTGCCCGGTGTCGGTGGCCACGAGGTTGGCCAGGGTGAGCGCCACGGGCGAGAGGACGGAGACGTCGAGGTTCAGGCAGAGCGCCGCGACGTACCGGCCCTCGGCGTTCTTGATGCCGATGGACGTGCTCTTCGCCGGGCGGCCGTCGGGGAACCGGTTGGGGTAGTTCTGGACGACGCCGGGGTAGGCGGGGTCGGCGATCCGGGCCAGGCCCAGTTCCGTGGCCGGATCGCCGACCCGGCGGCCGGACAGGTTGTTCTCGATGGCCCGGATCGAGTGGTCGGGGTCCCGCAGGTCGTGCAGGACCACCTCGCACAGGCCCGGGAACATCCGCCCCAGGGCGACGGCGATCTTCTCGGCCTCCCGGACGAGGTGTTCGTCCGCCGCCCCACCGTCCACCGGCCCTCCCCCTGGCCTTAAAATCCACTTCTGGACAATGAGGCTAAGCACTGGAACGGCCGCTGTCCAGGGCCGACTTCGGGCCCGGGGTCTCAGCGGTCCTTGGCGAGGGCCACCAGTTCGGCGAACAGGCCACCGCCGTGCACGAGTTCGTCGTAGTGCCCCTCCTCGACGACGCGGCCGTGCCGCATCACGACGATCCGGTCGGCGAGACGGGTGTTCTCCAGTTGGTGGGTGACCACGATGGTCATGCGCCGGGCGGCGATGCGTTTGATCTCCAGGAAGATGCGGTGCTCGCCGCGCGGGTCCATCTGCGAGGTGGGTTCGTCCAGGATGAGCAGGGGCGTACGGCGGTACAGGGCGCGGGCGCAGGCGAGGCGCTGCCACTGGCCGCCGGAGAGTTCGACACCGCCGTAGACCTCCCGCGCGAGCAGGGTGTCGAGCCCCTGCGGCAGCCCCTCGATCGCCTCGCGCATGCTGACGGCGTCCACCGCCTCCCACACCAGGGCGTCGTCGTGGCCGCGCGGCTGGCCGAGGGTGATGTTCTCCCGGGTGCGCAGCGGCCAGCAGGCGAAGTCCTGCGGCACGAGCGCGGTGCGGGACCAGACGGAGTCGGGCCGGGCCCCGGCGAGGTCCGTGCCGTCCCACAGGACGCGGCCCTTGTCCGGCAGCAGGATGCCGGTGACGAGCCGGGTCAGGGTGGACTTGCCGGAGCCGTTCTCGCCGACGATCGCGACGATCTCGCCGCGGCGCAGGGTGAGCGAGATGCCGTCCACGGCGGGGTCCTCCCGGCCGGGGTAGCGGTACACGACCTCGTCGAGGCGGATCTCCTCCACCTGCTCGGGGATCGTCGACTCGCCGCGCTTCGGGGCGCGTTCGGCCGCCATGTCGAGGAAGGAGCGCATGTCGGCGAGGTAGAGGGAGGTGTGGAACAGCGCGGCCCCGTTCTGCACGAACTGGGTCAGCGCGCCGAGCGTGGCCTGGACGGCGACGACGGCGGTGGCGGCGACCGGCAGGGCCACGCGCCCGGTCATCGCGAGCCAGGCGAGGGCGGCCCAGGTGAGCAGCAGGAACGCCCCGCCGAGCGCGGAGGTCGCGAGGACGATGCGGAGCATCCGGGGCGCGGCGCGCATGATGCGCTGGTCGATCCGCTCGGACAGCGCGCGGTACCAGTAGACGAGGTAGCCGGTCATGCCGTTGGCGCGGACCTCGTCGCCGTGCCGGGAGTAGGCGGCCCACCAGCGCATCATGCCGCGCACGTTGCGGTCGGCCAGGTTGAGGTAGTGCGTCTCGTAGTCGACGCGGGCCGAGAGCACGGCGCCGAGCCCGGCGGGCAGCACCGCGAGCAGCAACAGCGGGAGCATCAGCCAGTGCAGTGCGGTGATGACCCCGCCGGCGGCGATCATCCGGACCAGGGCGGCCATGAACCGCTGAGCGTCCTTGACCATCGTCGTGGTGCGGGTGACGCCGACCTCCGCGGCCTCCTGCCGGTCGGCGAACCCGTCCTCGCCGTGCGCGGCGGCCTCCACCCGGCAGACGGCGGAGACGAGCGCCACGTCGGCCTCGGTGACCAGCCGGGGGGTAATCCGGTCGTCGGCGTAGGAGGCCACGGCGGAGCTGATCCGGCCGGTGGCCGCCGCCGCGGTGACCACGACGAGGGCGGGCAGCGCCCCGTGCAGACGTTCGGGCACCGGGCCGGCGCCGAGGATGTGGGTCATGGCCCGCGAGGTGGCGGTCAGCACGACGGCGGCGGCGGCGCCGGTGACCGCCTGGCACAGGAGCAGCAGCACGACGCCGGCCCGGTCCACCGCCCAGGCCATGCGCGCGGTCCGACCGAGCACCGAGGGCAGTCGACCGCACATGGCGCGGAACCCGGCCTCTTCCAGCGGGTTCTTGCCGAAGGCCCCTTCGTAGCCGATGGCGGCCGGCGGTGGCGGTGGCGGCGCCGGGGAGCTGTCTGTCGAAGCGTCGGTCACGGTCACCCTCGTTCCTCCTCGAAGTCGGCACCGCACCCGGATGGTCCGGCGGTGTCAGATTCAACGAGGAGGCGGACGATTCGAACGCGCTCGATTCCGGACGAAGAGCCGGCCCCTGATCCCGGGGACTTCGAACGCGCGGCCGCAGCGGCGCAAGGCCGCCCGCGCGGGCGGGGGTGGCCGAAACGCCGGTGCTCGATACGGGTGTGACCGATGGGGTTCGCGGGGGCTCAGAGCGCCAGTTGCGGATAGAGCGCGGCCAGGTCGCCGGACAGGCCCGCCTTGACGCTGCGGGTGAGGTCGTCCGCCAGGACCTCGTGGGCACCGGCCTCGACGCCGTCGAGGGCGAGCGCGGCGACGTCCTGGGCGTCGGACTTGGGCGCGTCGATGCCCGAGGTCATGTCCGTGTCGATGTAGCCGACGTGCAGCCCCGTGACCTCGATGCCCCGTGGCCGCAGCTCCAGGCGCAGGGAGTTGGTCTGGGACCACAGGGCCGCCTTGGTGGCGCTGTAGGAGCCGGCGATGCCGAGCCAGGACAGCACCGAGTGGACGTTGAGGAGGTGCCCGCCGCCGTTGCGCTCGATCACCGGCACCAGGGCGCGGGTGACCAGCAGCGGTCCGTAGAAGTTGGTCTCGAACTCCCGGCGCACGTCGTCCAGCGGAGCGTCCAGGAGGGAGTGCGCGCCCAGCGAGATGCCGGCGTTGTTGATCAGGACGGTGACGTCCGGGGTCCGCGCGGCCACGGCCGCCACCGACGCGGGATCGGTGACCTCCAGGGCGAGCGGAACGGCGTCGGGATGGGTCACCGCGCGGGGGTCGCGGGCCGTCGCGTACACCTTGGCGGCGCCGCGTTCGTACAGCTCCTCCACCAGCGCCTTGCCGAGGCCTCTGCTGCCACCGGTGACGAGTACGACGGAGTCCTTGATCGTGGTCATGATGTCTCTCCCCATTCGGAAACCGATCGGTTTCCACCACCGTAAACCGATCGGTTTCCGAGGCGCAAGCGTGTCCGTACATCGAGTTCGGAATTCCGACCTTTCAGGTCGATGGCAGAAGACTGCCGACCCGCGCATCGATCGGGATCGGGGCGGGGAACGACCCGAGCGCATGGATTCACTGTTCCCCGCCCCGGGTCGACCCGCCACCGGCGCCGACAGGTCGGCGGTGCGGCGGGGGGCCGGTCTGGGGCGCTGCGGGGCACGAGGGCGCGCCGCAGCGGTCGAAGATCTCGTTCAGACCTTCCGTCGCCGCCCGCGCCGGGGCCATCGGAGACGGACCGACCGGGTGACACGGGGGCCGTCACCACGTACACGTTCATACGGCCCGGGGTAATCACCGACGCGGGGGCCGAACCACCACCCGCGGGCCCGGCGAACGCGCCCGGTTTCCCGCCGCCCCGGTACGGGCCCGCCCCCTCCCCCATCCGCATGGTGGGCCCCCCGCGATGGTGCGACATTGGGGGGAGACTGTCCGACGAGGGGTCATCCTGGAGGGCCGATGGGGCGAGACGTCCCGGCGCTCGTGTTCACCCGCGAGGACCGCCGACGGTACCGGATCAAGATGCAGGAGTGCCTGGACGCGTTCGCGAAGATGTTGCGGGAGGAACGGTTCGAGTCCGAGCGTCCGCAGGTCGGTCTGGAGATCGAACTGAATCTGGTGGACGAGGACGCCGAGCCGGCCATGCGCAACAGTGCCGTGCTGGACGCGATCTCCGACCCCGCCTGGGCCACCGAGCTGGGCCGGTTCAACCTGGAGATCAACGTGCCGCCGCGGCGGCTGACGGCGGGCGGCCCGGACGCCTGGGAGTCGGAGATCCGGGCCGCGCTGGACCACGCCGACGAGCGGGCCCGCTCGGTCGGCGCCCGGCTGATCACGGTCGGCATCCTGCCCACCCTGGAACAGAAGGACATCGGCGAGGAGACCCTGTCGGAGAACCCCCGCTACCGGCTGCTCAACGACCAGGTGTTCGCCGCCCGCGGCGAGGACCTGCGCATCGAGGTGGACGGCGTCGACCGGCTGCGCACCTACGCGGACAGCATCACCCCGGAGGCCGCCTGCACCAGCACCCAGTTCCACCTCCAGGTCTCCCCCGACGAGTTCGCCGGCTACTGGAACGCCGCGCAGGCCATCGCCGGCATCCAGGTGGCGCTCGCGGCGAACTCGCCCTTCCTGTTCGGCAAGGAGCTGTGGCACGAGACCCGCATCCCGCTGTTCGAGCAGGCCACGGACACCCGCCCGCAGGAGATCAAGGTGCAGGGCGTACGGCCCCGGGTGTGGTTCGGGGAGCGGTGGATCAACAGCGTCTTCGACCTGTTCGAGGAGAACCTGCGCTACTTCCCGGCCCTGCTCCCCCTGTGCGACGAGCAGGACCCGGCGGAGACCCTGGACCGCGGTGACGTGCCCGAACTCGGCGAACTCACCCTGCACAACGGCACCATCTACCGCTGGAACCGGCCCGTCTACGCCGTCTCCCACGACCGTCCGCACATCCGCGTGGAGAACCGGGTGCTGCCCGCCGGGCCGACCGTCGCCGACACCCTCGCCAACGGCGCCTTCTACTACGGGCTCACCCGGGCGCTGGTGGAGGAGGACCGTCCGGTGTGGTCGCGGATGTCCTTCCAGGCCGCCGAGGACAATCTGCACACCGCCGCCCGGCACGGCATCGACGCGCTGCTGTACTGGCCGGGGGTGGGCGAGGTGACCGTCCCCGAACTGGTGCTGCGCCGGCTGCTGCCGCTCGCCCATCGCGGCCTCGAACTCTCCGGGATGGACGAGGCGTGGCGGGAGCCGCTGCTCGGGATCATCGAGCAGCGCTGTGTGGCGGGCCGCAACGGGGCCGTGTGGCAGAAGGAGATGTTCCACCACATCGTGGACAGCACGCACGCCGGCCGGCACGAGGCGCTGCGCCGGATGACCCAGCTGTACATCGACTACATGCACCTCAACGCCCCGGTGCACACCTGGCCCGTCGACTGAGCACCGGCGCCCCGGGGCGGTCAGGCCAGGACGAGCACCAGCGGGACTCCCCGGCACGGCACCAGCCGCATCTCCTGGTGCGTCCCGGTCCGCGCGCCGCCGAGCAGCAGTTCCGCGAAGTCGGGTCCCCGGGTGAGGGATCCGGCCAGATGCGCGGGATCCGCGGAGGCGGCCACCCGGCCGCGGGCGTTCACCAGATGGGCGGGACGCGCGAGCTGCCGCAGCAGCGGGAGCACGGCTGCCTCGAAGTGCCGCAGATACACGTCCGCGGCGGCCACTCCGGCGAACTCGCCCTGGAGATGGACCGGTTCGGAGAGGGTGAGGCTGTACTCGGCGGAGCAGAGGTAGTCCACGTAGGGTCCGGCCACGGCCCGCCGCCCGGTGTCGCGGGGCAGCGCGAACCAGTCCCAGTGGGTGTAGTCGGAGTACGCCGAGCGGCCGGGGTCGAGGTCGGGCAGCAGGGGCCGTATGCCGCCGTCGGCACCGCGCTGCCACCACTCCAGCCAGGCGGGCACGCCGGCGAGCAGTCCGGGGGCCGCGACGAAGCCGGCCCCGGAGACCAGTTCCCCCTCGGTGAGGTGCCGGTGCAGGGCGGGGCGGAGGGCCGCGAGGTCGGCGGCGGCCGGCCGGCGGCCCTGCGCGATCGCCCGGGTGAGCAGGGCGGCCGTGTCGGCGCGGATCGCGGCGACCGCCTCGAAGACGGCCTCCAGCGCACCGCCCACCCGCTCGGCCACCCACAGCGCCGTATCCGTGCCGGGGGCGGCGAGCCCGGGGCTGACGCCCATGGTGTCCTCCAGCGGACGGTGACCGGACGCGGCGCGGTCAGAGGGTGAGGCGTACCGCGACGAGCCGCGCCGTCGACTCCCTGACGCACCGCTCGGCCAGCGGACCGGCCGTTTCGTGGGCCCCATCCTGCACGGAGCGCAGCAGTCGGCGCTGCCGGTCCGCAACTTCTTCACGATATGCGGGGTCGGCCAGGACCAGGCAGAGCAGTGCGCCCACCTCGCCCTGGAGCGCGACCTGTTCACGGGTGAGGCGCGCGGACTGGGCGGCGGCGGCGAGTTCGACGTGGAAGCGGCCGTACAGGCGGCTGCGGGCGGACGCGTCCACGGCTTGGTCCAACGCTTCGGCCGTGCGCCGCAGTTGGCGCAGGTCCTCGGGTTCGGTGCGCTGCGCGGCGAGCCGTGCGGCGGCTCCGGACAGGGCGGCCCAGTGGTCGCCGAGGTCGCGCAGTTCCTCGGTGCTCCAGCCGCGCAGCCGGGTCCGGAGCCGGTCCTCGGCGGGGGTGTCGGGCAGCGAGACGAAGCTGCCCCCGCCGCGGCCCCGGCGGGTGATGACCAGGCCCTGCTGGCGCAGCGCCATGAGCGCCTCCCGCAGGGTGACGGTGGAGACGCCGAGCCGGCCCGCGAGTTCGGTCTCGCCCGGCAGCTGTTCGCCGTCGGCGAGGAGGCCCAGTTCTATCGCGTCGCCGAGCCGGCGGACGACCGTGTCCACGCGGGCCCGGGTGTCCACCGGACTGAAGACGGCACTGCGGGCACCGCCGTCCGCCTGGTCCTGCCTCACGGTCATCACCTCGTGCGTTGACTCAAGCTTTACCCCAACGGGCTCTTGAGTTGAGAACTATGACTTCATATGTTTGCCGTCAACGTACAGGGCGCCAGAAAGGTTCCCCCATGGAGGGAATTGCGATCCGGCTACAGGACCTGCGCAAGTCGTTCGGCGGGACGACCGCCGTGGCGGGGGTCGATCTGGAGATCCGGGACGGCGAGTTCTTCTCGATGCTCGGCCCGTCCGGCTCCGGGAAGACCACGGTGCTGCGGCTCGTCGCCGGGTTCGAGACGCCCGACGCGGGCCGGATCGAGCTGGCCGGGCAGGAGGTCACCGGGCTCGCCCCGTTCGAGCGGGACGTGCACACCGTCTTCCAGGACTACGCGCTGTTCCCGCACATGACGGTCGAGCAGAACGTGGCGTACGCGCTGAAGATCCGCAAGGTGCCGAAGGCCCGACGCCTGGCCCGGGCCCGGGAGGCGCTCGCCGAGGTGCGGCTGGAGGGCTACGGCGGGCGGCGGCCCGCCCAGCTGTCCGGCGGGCAGCGGCAGCGCGTCGCGCTCGCCCGCGCCCTCGTCGGCCGCCCCCGGGTCCTGCTGCTCGACGAGCCGCTCGGTGCCCTCGACCTCAAGCTGCGCGAGCAGATGCAGGTCGAACTCAAGGCGATCCAGCGGGAGGTGGGGATCACCTTCGTGTTCGTCACCCACGACCAGCAGGAGGCGCTGACGATGAGCGACCGGATCGCCGTCTTCGAGCAGGGCCGCATCGCCCAGGTCGGCACGCCCGCGGAGATCTACGAACGCCCGGCCACCCCCTTCGTCGCCTCGTTCGTCGGCACCTCCAACCTGCTGGACGGCGAGGTGGCCCACCGGATCGCCGGCGCCCCGGGCACCTACAACATCCGCCCGGAGAAGATCCGTGTCCTGAAGGAGTCCGCGGAGACGGACGAACCGGAGCACACCACCGTCACCGGTACGGTCGCCGATGCCGTCTACCTCGGCGACGCCACCCGCTTCCTGGTCGACCTCGACGGCGGCGGCCGGCTCACCGCGATGCAGCAGAACCTGGAGACCTCCGCCGAGGACGTCGCCGCCTACCGGGGCAGCCGGGTCCGCCTCCAGTGGCACCGCCGCCACGCCGTCCGCCTGCCCTCCTGACCCCCACCTCTTGGAGAAACGCCGTGCGTCTCACCCGAACCCTGCGCACCGCCGCCTGTGTCGGCGCCGCGCTGCTGCTCGCCGCCGCCTGCGACTCCTCCGGCTCGACGTCCTCCACCGGCCTGAACCCGCCCGATCTGAAGGCGCCCACGAAACTCGGCAGGACGGAGGGGCAGGTCGATCTGATCGCCTGGGCCGGCTATGTCGAGGACGGCTCCGACGACCCCAAGGTGAACTGGGTCGGCGACTTCGAGAAGCAGACGGGCTGCCAGGTCCACTCCAAGGTCGCCGCCAGCTCGGACGAGATGGTCAAGCTGATGAAGACCGGCGACTACGACGCCGTCTCCGCCTCCGGTGACGCCTCGCTGCGCCTGATCGCCTCCGGTGACGCGGCCCCCGTCAACACCGATCTGGTGCCCAACTACAAGGACGTCTTCAGCGGACTGAAGAACGGTGCCTGGAACTCCGTCGACGGGAAGATGTACGGCATCCCGCACGGCCGGGGCGCCAACCTGCTGATGTACAACACGCAGAAGGTACGGCCCGCGCCCACCTCCTGGTCGGCGGTCTTCGACCGGGCATCGGCGTACAAGGGCCATGTCACGGCGTACGACTCGCCGATCTACATCGCCGACGCGGCCCTGTATCTGAAGGCCACCCGGCCGGAGCTGAAGATCGAGAACCCGTACGCGCTGGACCAGAAGCAGTTCGACGCGGCCGTGGCGCTGCTGAAGCGGCAGAACGCCGACATCGGCGAGTACTGGGGCGACTACCTCAAGGAGGTCTCGGCCTTCAAGAGCGGTGACTCGGTCGTCGGCACCACCTGGCAGGTGATCGCCAACCTCGCCGCCTCCGAGGGCGCCAAGGTCAAGGCGCTGGTGCCGAAGGAGGGTTCGACCGGCTGGTCGGACACCTGGATGGTCTCCAGCAAGGCCAAGCACCCCAACTGCGCCTACAAATGGCTGAACTGGATCGTCTCGCCCAAGGTCAACGCCGAGGTCGCCGAGTACTTCGGGGAGGCGCCCGCCAACTCCAAGGCGTGCGCGCAGACCAAGGACCGCAACTTCTGCTCGGTCTACCACGCGGCCGACGAGAACTACTGGAAGCGGATCGCCTTCTGGAACACGCCCATCGAGCAGTGCCTGGACGGCCGTACCGACGTGAAGTGCGTGCCCTACGCGAAGTGGGTGCAGGCCTGGACCGAGATCAAGGGCTGAGCCGTGGCCGGTGAAGCGACGAGCGCCGCCCGGCCGGGCACCGTCCGCCGGCTCGCCGGGGCGCTGCACCGCCGGCCCCGGCTGCGGCTGGCCCTGCTGCTCACCGCGCCGCTGCTGTGGCTGGCCGTGCTCTACCTCGGCTCGCTGGCGGTGCTGTTCGCCTCCGCCTTCTGGACCACCGACTCCTTCACCTCGCAGGTGGTGAAGGTCTGGTCGACGGACAACTTCGACCAGTTGGTGACGGTGCCGGTGTTCCGCGAGGTGATCGCGCGCAGCGTGGGCGTGGCGCTCGCGGTGACCGTGCTGTGCGCGCTGATCGCCTTCCCGGTCGCCTTCTACACCGCGCGCGTGGCCCCGCCGCGCCGGCGTCCGCTGCTGGTGGTGGCCATCCTCACCCCGCTGTGGGCGAGTTACCTGGTCAAGGTGTACGCCTGGCGGCTCATACTGTCCCAGGGCGGGCTCGCCGACTGGCTGCTCGCGCCGTTCGGACTGAGCGGCCCCGGGTTCGGGCTGCCGGCCACGGTGCTCACCCTGACGTACCTGTGGCTGCCGTACATGATCCTGCCGATCCACACCGCGCTGGAACAGCTGCCGGCGCAGCTGCTCGACGCGTCGGCGGACCTCGGGGCCCGCGCGGGGCGCACCTTCCGCTCGGTGGTGCTGCCGATGGTGCTGCCGTCGGTGGCCGCGGGTTCGGTGTTCACCTTCTCGCTGAGCCTCGGCGACTACATCACCGTGCAGATCGTCGGCGGCAAGACGCAGCTGATCGGCAATCTCGTGTACTCCAACATCGAGTTGAACCTGCCGATGGCCGCCGCGCTCGGCACGGTCCCGGTGGTGGTGATCGTCGTCTATCTGCTGGCGATCCGCCGTACGGGCGCCCTGAACAGTCTGTGACCGGTCCCCGGAGAGGATGAGACGTTGCATCTTGGCCGCAGTGCCCGCATCGCCCTGCGCATCGGCGCCGGGATCGGATTCGCGGTGATCTACGTCCCGTTGCTGCTGGTCCTCGTCAACTCCCTGAACCCGGACCGCAGCGCGAGCTGGCCGCCGCCGGGGCTGACCGGGCGCTGGTGGGCGGCGGCCGTGCACGACACCGGTGCCCGGCACGCCCTGTGGGTGTCGGTGAAGGCGGGGCTCGGGGCCACGGCGATCGCACTCGCCCTCGGCACGCTGATCGCGTTCGCCGTGGCCCGGCACCGCTTCTTCGGGCGTGGCACGGTGTCGTTCATCGTGGTGCTGCCGATCGCGCTGCCCGGCATCGTCACCGGGATCGCCCTCAACTCGGCCTTCGGTACGGTGCTCCGGCCGCTCGGCGTGGGGCTCGGGCTGTTCACGGTGATCGTCGGGCATGCCACGTTCTGCGTCGTCGTGGTGTTCAACAACGTGGTGGCGCGGCTGCGGCGGACGACGGCGTCGTACGAGGAGGCGGCGATGGACCTCGGCGCGAACACGTTCCGGGCCTTCCTGGACGTCACCTTCCCGCTGGTGCGTTCGGCGTTGCTCGCGGGCGCGCTGCTCTCCTTCGCGCTCTCCTTCGACGAGGTCGTGGTCACCACCTTCACCGCGGGGCCCGGCATCGAGACGCTGCCCATCTGGATCTTCGGCAACATGACACGGCCTCAGCAGGCACCGGTGGTCAACGTGGTGGCCGCCGTCCTGGTGCTGGTGTCGGTGGTGCCGATCTATCTCGCCCAGCGGCTGTCCGCGGACACGGCGACCTCCAGCCGGGTGTGAGCCGGGCCCGGACACGCGCGGGCGAGGGCCGGTCCGGGCGTGCCGGGCGGGTTGGTGCGACCCTGCGGCCCATGACCAACCCTCCCAGCGTGAACAGCTATGTCGACCGGGTCACCGCGGGTCCCGGCGGGGCGATGACGGACGAGATCGGCGTCATCACCGGTGATCTCACCGTGGCGACGATCCTGCGGTCCGACGGCCGCAGTGCGCGCGTCGCCGTCCAGCACTTCGGCGGCGACACCTGGTACACCCTGACCGGCAGTCCGGCCCCCGTGCCCGCGGGGCAACTGGCCGCCTATCACCGGGACCTGCTGGGCCGCATTCGCCGGGGCGGCGGCACCCGCGCGACCTGACAAGACGTCAATACCGGGCGCGCGGACATTGGTTGACTGATTCACGACAAGGCAAAAAGGCGGCTCCCGTACCTTGACCGGAGTTTGGTCCAGACCAATCATGGCCTAGACCAATAGCCCCGGCCGGGCCCTACCGTGCGACACCCCCGCCCGATCGACTGTCGTTCGCTATCCGGGAGTACCCGATGACACGTCCGAGATCCGTACGCGCCCTGCTCACCGGCGTGGCCACCCTGGCCGCGTCGGCGGGCCTGGCCCTGGGGCTCGGGGGCACCGCGCAAGCGGCGACTCCGCTGCCCGCGCACGTCTTCGCGCCCTACTTCGAGGCCTACAACGGCGACAGCCCCGCCGCCCTCGCCCAGTCCTCCGGCGTCAAGTACCTGACCATGGCCTTCCTCCAGACGGAGAAGAAGGGCTCCTGCACCCCGTACTGGAACGGTGACACCAGCACCCCCGTCACCTCCTCCGTCTTCGGCTCCGACTTCACCACCATCCGCTCGCGCGGCGGCGACGTGATCCCCTCGCTCGGCGGGTACGCGGCCGACAACGGCGGCACGGAGATCGCCGACAGCTGCACCAGCGTCGACTCCATCGCCGCCGCCTACGAGAAGATCATCACCACCTACGACGTCTCCCGCCTGGACATGGACGTCGAGGACAACTCGCTGACCAACCAGGCCGGCATCGACCGCCGCAACCAGGCGATCAAGAAGGTGCAGGACTGGGCCGCCGCCAACGGGCGCTCGGTGCAGTTCTCCTACACCCTGCCGACCACGACGAGCGGCCTCGCCGACAACGGGCTCGCCGTGCTGCGCAGCGCCAAGAACGCGGGCGCCAAGGTCGACGTCGTCAACCTCATGACGTTCGACTACTACGACGGTGCCACCCACCACATGGCCACCGACACCCAGACGGCCGCGACCGGGCTGCACAACCAGCTGGCCTCGCTCTACCCGAACCTCTCGGACAGCCAGCTGTGGAACATGATCGGCGTCACCGAGATGCCCGGCATCGACGACTACGGGCCGGCCGAGACCTTCACCACCGACGACGCCCCCGCGGTGTACAACTGGGCCGTGTCCAAGGGCCTGAACACCCTCTCCTTCTGGGCCCTCCAGCGTGACAACGGCGGCTGCCCCGGCACCGGCGGCTCCGACAGGTGCTCCGGCATCAGCCAGGACACCTGGTACTTCTCGCACACCTTCGCGCCGTTCTCGGGCGGTACGACCACCCCGCCGGCCAACGACTTCTCGGTCTCCCTCTCCCCCGCCACCGCCTCGGTCGACCCCGGTGGTTCCACCACGGCGTCCGTGAAGACCTCGGTGACCTCGGGCAGCGCCCAGTCCGTCGCCCTGGCGGTCAGCGGCGCGCCGAGCGGCGTCACGGCGACCCTCAGCCCGACCTCGGTCACCGCCGGCTCCGGCGCCACGCTCACCGTGAAGACGGCCGCCTCCACCGCGCCGGGCAGCTACCAGCTGACCGTCACCGGCACGGCGGGCTCGACCAAGCACAGCTCCACCTTCAACCTGACCGTGAACGGGACCGGCGGCGGCACCCCCACGGCCCTGGCCAACGGTGACTTCGAAAGCGGCTCGCTGACGCCCTGGACCTGCGACAGCGGGGCCTCCGTGGTCTCCTCCCCGGTGCACGGCGGCAGCCACGCCCTGAAGACCGACCCGACCTCCTCGGCGACCGGCCAGTGCGCCCAGACCCTCACCCTCAAGCCGAACACGTCGTACACGCTGCAGGGCTGGGTGCAGGGCTCGTACGCCTACCTCGGCGTGAGCGGCGGCGCGACGGCCAGCACCTGGACCTCGTCCTCGTCCTGGCAGAAGCTGTCGGTGCCGTTCACCACCGGCTCCTCCGGCACGGTCACCGTGTACGTGCACGGCTGGTACGGCCAGGGCACCGTCTACGCCGACGACCTCGCCCTCTCCTGACCCGTTCCCGCGGCCGAGCCCACCCGGTGTGACCGAACCGGGTGGGCTCGGTCGCCGTAGGAGCGGCTCGTGCGGCGGCCGTCCCGCCCGCTTCCGTAGGCTGAAGGAGCCCGAGGCCCCTTCGGTGCAGGCGGGAGACAGGTCGTGATCGAACTGGCCGCGGCGTTCGCGGTGGCGGGCGCGGCGAGCAACGCCGTCGGCACCGCGTTCCAGCGCAAGGCCGCCGCCGCGAGCAGCCGCGGCGGGATCCGGCTGCTCGCGGAGCTGGTGCGCCGGCCCTTCTGGGTGCTGGGCATGATCGGCGTGGTCGGCGCGGCCCTGTTCCAGAGCCTGGCCCTGGTCAACGGCCCGCTGGCGCTGGTCCAGCCGCTGTTCATCCTGGAACTGCCCTTCGCGCTGCTGGTCGCCGCCCCGCTGATGCACCGGCGGCTGCCGCACTGGGGCTGGTGGGGCGTGGCGGGCTGTGTGCTGGGCCTGGCGATGCTGCTGGCCGCGGCCGCGCCGCACGGGGCGCTCGACCAGGCCCCGCTCAGCCGGTGGATCCCGGCACTGTCCCTGTGCGTCGGCGCCATGGCGGGCTGTGTGCTGCTGGCCACCCCCGGGCGCCCGGCGGCGCGGCGTGCCGCGCTGCTGGCGGCCGCCTCCGCCACCGGCAACGCGTTGACCGCCGCGCTGCTGAAGTCGGCCTCGGGCACGTTCGCCGACGAGGGCTTCCTGGCGTTCCTGCGGTCCTGGCAGACGTACGGTTTCGCGCTCGCCGGGGTGGCCGCGGTGCTGCTGCTGGAGAACGCGCTCCAGGCGGGCCCGCTGGTCGCGGCCCAGCCGGCGCTGACCATCGGCGACGCGATGGTGAGCCTCGTGCTGGGCATCGCCCTGCTCCGGGAGCAGGTGCGCACGGGCTGGTGGCTGGTGCCGCAGGCGTGCGGAGCGCTGCTGATCGTGGCGGGCGTGCTGGTGCTGAGCCGGGCCGTGCAGCACATCGCGGTCGTCCCGGATGCCACGGCCAAGGGCGAGGAGGCCGCCGGCTGAGCGGGGACGGGGTCGCGCGCCGGGTCAGCTCGGGCGCACCAGCCGTATGTCGTCCACGCCGAGCAGCCCGAGCAGGGGCACCTTGGCGACCCGCTGTCCGGGATCGACGACCAGCCCGGCGCCCCTGATCAGGTCGAGGAGCAGTTCGGCGAGCGGCATGACCATGTGCCGGCCCCAGCAGCGCTCCGAGGAGTGGCCGAAGGGGAGATAGCCGGGCGTGTCCTCGGGGTCCAGATGGTCCCAGCGCTCGGGACGGAAGGTGTCGGGGTCGTCCCACAGGGCCGGGTCGCGGTGGGAGAGCAGGGGCAGCAGCAGGACGTCGTCCCCGGTGCCGATCCGGTCGTCGATCGCCGGGTACTCGGGGGAGGCGTTGCGCAGCAGGTTCCAGGAGGGCGGCAGCAGGCGCAGCGACTCCAGGATGATGTTGCGGTTCGGCGTGCCCTCGGCGAAGGGCGAGCCCAGCCAGAGCGCGTTGGCCACCAGGGTGGAGACGGTGAAGCAGACCGGGGCGGCGGCCCTGCGGTACATGCCCATCGCGTACCGGCGTTCCTGGTAGCCCTCGGCCCGCGCGGTGCGCTCGGCGAGTCCGGTGAGCCGGTCGCCGGGGCGGGGCCAGCCGGGCAGGGCGGCGCCGACCGCGATGACCGACCAGGTGAGCTTGGGGGTGAGTTCGAGGGTCCGGCTCATCAGCATGCGCAGCCGCCGGGGATCCCGGCCGAGGATGAGGTCGCGCAGGAAGAGGTGGCCGGTCAGCGGCCAGGAGCCGGTGAGGTCGACGTTCTCGGGCACCGGTCCGGCCAGGGCCTCGCGCACGTCGTTGCCGATGGTGCGGGTGATCTGGGAGGCCTCGGCGCGGGTGATGGACCGGCCCTGGAGCGGCTTGAACGTGGGGCGCTCGGTCTCGGTGGCCCGGCGCGCGGCGAGGATGCGGTCGGCGACCTCGGGTCCGGCGACGCCGATGGTGTCGGGTTCCAGCCGGAAGAGGTCCTGGCCCAGGTGGTCGCGGATGAGCGCGGCGAGCCGCGGGTGGAGCACGGTGGTGCGCTTGAGCGCTGCGGACGACGGCGACGGCGGCATGGCTGGCGCTCCGATGCGACGAAACGGGGGGGCGAGGGGAGACCGCGCGGCGGTGGGACAGCGCTGCCCGGCCGGCTCGCACGGAGCACGGCCGGACAACGATGTCAAGCGCGGTACGTGGCTGCGATGCGCCGTCAGTACCAGATGTACCAGGCGCTCGCCTTGAGGCTCTTGCCGGCCGCGACCTTGTTGCGGATGGAGAAGAGAAGCTTCATCTCTGCACCTCCTTTCGGGATGGGCGGGTGACGCGCGTCCTCCCGGGGCGAACCCATGAAGATCACGTGTCGGCGACTCCCGGAAACTTCCCTCACCCATCCACCGAATAATCCCGGCCGAACACAACGAACTTGCCAGGTAGTCACTTTCGGTCATTCTTCCGTCAGTGGCGATCCATCTTGACTGGATATCGCAACAAGCGAGCGCCGACCCGGTCACCACTCTTTCCGTACTGATCGCAGGCCGTGCCGATCGTTCGGATGCCGGACGGCGTGACAGCGAGGGCGGACGCACGGCGGCAGGTCGCCGCGAGGTTCGCCGTCGACAGAATGGCCGGATGTGCACATGCCGAGCAGGCGGACGACGGCACCCATTCATCTTCTGACGCCCTTTTACTCACCACGCCGCACTCAATGTCCCGTTTCATAGGCTTATCGTCCTTATCGTGCGAGGTGTCGTTCACGACGATCAAGGAGGCGATGGTGTGACGGCCCAGGGAATCAGCCGCCGGAGCATGGCGCGCCTCGGCCTCGGCGCCGGTCTCGGCGTGGCCGTCGGCACGCTGAGCGGATGCGGCGGGGACGGCTGGTTCGGCTCGTCGGGCCCCGGCGGGCAGCGGCAGGCGCCCCGGCTGATCGGCGACGGCTCGACCTCGTACACCGGACGCCAGCCGAACCAGCCGGAAGCGCCCACCGCGCTCGAACCGGGCGAGACACCGCCGCAGTTCGTGGTGTTCTCCTGGGACGGCGCGGGCGAACTCGGCACCGGGCTCTTCCCCCGCTTCCTGGAACTGGCCCGCGCCCACGACGCCCGGATGACCTTCTTCCTGTCCGGCCTGTACCTGCTGCCGGAGGACAAGAAGCGGCTGTACCGGCCGCCGAACAACCCGGTCGGCGCCTCGGACATCGGCTACCTCACCGACGAGCACATCCGGCTGACCCTGAAGTACGTCCGCCAGGCATGGCTCGACGGGCACGAGATCGGCACGCACTTCAACGGGCACTTCTGCGAGGGCTCCGGATCGGTGGGCGACTGGACGCCGGCCCAGTGGCGCTCGGAGATCGAGCAGGCCCGGTCGTTCGTCAAGTCCTGGCGCACGAACACCGGTTGGCGCGACGAGCCGCCACTGCCCTTCGACTACGACAAGGAACTCGTGGGCGGCCGCACCCCCTGTCTGCTCGGCCAGGAGAACCTGCTGCCCGCCGCGCGCGAACTGGGCTGGCGCTACGACGCCTCGTCGCCGGGCGGGGTGCAGCGCTGGCCGCGCAAACGGGACGGGCTGTGGGATCTGCCGCTGCAGAGCATCCCGTTCCCCGGGCGCGGCTTCGAGGTGCTGTCCATGGACTGGAACATGCTGGCCAACCAGTCGCGGAACTCGACGCGGGCCCCTTCGTACAACTACCCCTACTGGCGCGCCCAGACGTCCCAGGCGTACATGGCGGGCTTCGACCGGGCCTACGAGACGAACCGGGCGCCGCTGTTCATCGGCAACCACTTCGAGCAGTGGAACGGCGGCATCTACATGGACGCGGCCGAGGACGCGCTGCGGCAGATCGCCGGGCGGCCGGAGGTCCGGCTGGTCTCCTTCCGCCAGTTCACCGACTGGCTCGACGTCCAGGACCCGGCGATCCTCGCGCTGCTGCGCACCCTGGAGGTCGGCGAGAAGCCGGCGGGCGGCTGGAGTTCGTTCCTGCGCCCGGCCAAGCGGGGCTGAGCGGGCGTCACTTCGCCGGGCGGCGCGCGTACACCTCGATCTCGATCTTCATCCGCGGGTCGGCGAGGCCGCACTCCATCATGGTGGCGGCCGGGCGGATCTCGCCGAAGCAGGCGCGCAGCACCGGCCAGCAGGGCTCGAAGTCCGCGCGGTCGGGCAGCAGATAGCGCACCCGCACCACATCGGCGAAACCGCACTCCGCCTCGGCCAGCGCCGCCCCGATGTTGCGCAGGCACTGCTCGGCCTGTTCCACCACGTCGTCCGAGATCGTCATGGTGGTGTAGTCGAACCCGGTGGTCCCGGACACATGCACCCGATCACCGTCGACCACGGCCCGGGCGTAACCGATCTGTTCCTCGAAGGCGGAACCACCGAGGATCGCGCGTCGCTCCGTCATGGCCGGAACGCTAGGCGGCCGGGCACCGCCGCGTCCAACCGCGCTCAGCCGGGCGCGGTCATCCGCTGGGTGCCGACGACCGCCAGCAGCCGCAGGGCCTGTTCGGAGGACGAGCCGGGAACGGCGGTGTAGATGACGACCTGCTGGTCGCGGTCGGTCAGTTCCAGCGCGTCGCAGGCGACGGTGACCGGTCCGACCAGCGGATGCCGGAAGGTCTTGCTCAGCGTCGGCTCGGCGTCCACCTCGTGGGAGGCCCACAGCCGGGCGAACTCCTCGCTGCCGCAGTGCAGTTCGCGGATCAGGGCTGACACCTCGGGGTCGTCCGGGTAGCGGGCGGCGGCACCGCGCAGACGGCACACCGCGTGCCGTGCGAAGGCGGTGGCGTCGGACACCCCGTACAGGCTCGGGCCCTCGTCCCGGGGCCCGAGGAAGGCACGGCGCGCCAGGTTGCGGTCGCGGCGTGACAGGGCCGAGAAGTCCTCCATGAGGGCGGCGGCCAGGTCGTTCCAGGCGAGCACCTCCAGGGTGGCCGAGGTGACGAAGGCGGCGGATCCCGGCAGCCGGTGCACCAGGTCGAGGATGCTCTGCCGCACCTCGCGCGGGGGTCCGGGCGCGGCGCTCCGCGGGGCACCCGCCAGCTCGTGCAGATGGTCGCGTTCGGCGTCGGTCAGCCGCAGGGCCCGGGCCAGCCCGGACAGCACCTCGCGCGAGGGGCGCGGGCCGCGGGCCTGTTCGAGGCGGGTGTAGTACTCGGCCGAGATGAACGCCAGCGCCGCCACCTCCTCGCGTCGCAGCCCCGGGGTGCGGCGGCGCGGTCCGACGGGCAGACCGACGTCGGCCGGTCCGATCCGCTCGCGCCTGCTGCGCAGGAAGGCGCCCAGTTCCACTCTGTCCACCCCACCAGTGTGCCGCTGCCGCGGGCGGCCGATCCAGGTACACCTGGTACCTGGATCGGCCGCGCCGGCAGGCGCAGGCTGTTGTCCATGAACAACGCATATGAAACCGCCGCATACCGGACCGCTCCGGCCGGGCTGCTGGCCGGGAAGGTCGCCTTCGTCACCGGCGCCGGGCGGGGCATCGGGGCCGCGGCGGCGCGGCTGTTCGCCCGGGAGGGGGCCAAGGTGCTGCTCGCGGCCCGGACGGAGGAGCAGCTGAGGGCGGTGAGCGAGGAGATCCGGGCGGCGGGCGGCACCGCGGACCACGTGGTGTGCGACCTGGCGGACGCGGCGAGCGTGCGCGCCGCCGTGGACCGCGTCGTGGACCGGTACGGCCGTCTCGACATCGCCTTCAACAACGGTGCGACGCTCCAGCGCCCCGGCCCCCTGGACCAGGTTCCGGAGGACGACTTCGACCAGGTCTACGCGGTGAACCTGAAGGGCGTCTGGCTGGCCATGGCCGCCGAGGTCGCGGCCATCCGGGCCACCGCCAAGACCGGCGCCATCGTCAACAACTCGTCGGTGGGCAGCCTGCGGGCCAACGCCGAACTGCCCGTCTACGGTGCCATGAAGCGGGCGGTCAACAGCCTGACCGCGTCGGCCGCCGCGACCTATGGCCCGGAGGGCATCCGGGTGAACGCGATCGCCCCCGGCTTCACGCTGACGGAGATGACCCGGGAGTGGGAGACGGAGTCGCCGGGCATCCGGGAGCGGATCACGGCGGGGAGCCCGCTGCGCCGGGCGGCCGCCCCGGAGGAGGTGGCCGAGGCGGCGGCGTGGCTGCTGAGCGACCGGTCCTCCTTCGTGACCGGCACGGTGCTGCGGGTCGACGGCGGCGCCCTGGCCTGAACCGTGTCCGGGCCGGGGCGACCGGGCTCCCGTGTCAGCCGAGGCCGAGGGCGCTCATGGTGCGCTCGGCCATGCGCTGCTCACCGAGCGCGTTGGGGTGGACGGGCACGATGTTCGTCCCGAACAGCAGCGGCTCGATCCACCGGGTGCCCGCGGGCCGGCAGGCGTCGTGCCCGTCGGACGCCTGGGAGAAGTCCACGAAGGTGGCCCCGGTCTCGGTGGCGGCGCGCTGGACGACGGAGTTGAGGTGGGCCTGGAGCGCGCGCAGGTAGGGCACGTCGCCGGAGGCGATCGGGAGCTTGAGGAAGCAGGAGGGGTCGGCGGCGGCCGGCACGATCCACGGGTAACCCAGCACCGCCACCCGGGCGTTGGGCGCCTTGGCCTTGACGGCGAGCAGCGCGCTCTTGAGCGCCGGGTAGGTGTTGGCGTCGATCGCGTCGTCGAAGGAACTGCCGTACTTGTCCTTGCAGGGGCTGCCCTGGCCGGCGCTGAGCACCCCCACGGTGCCGCAGTCCACGATGGCGTTGACGAAGGTGCTGTTGTCGTTGCCGCCGATGGTCAGGGTCACCAGGTCGGTGCCGGAGTTCACCGCGTCCGCCTGCGGCGCGACACCCGGGTACTGGGACTGGGTGAAGTCCTTGGTCTGCGCGCCGCCGCAGGTGACGTCCGTCAGCCGGGCGCCCGTGGCGGCGGCAATGACATGGGGATAGTTCACGGTCGACCGCATACAGAGCAGATTGCTCGCGTCGACGGGCAGCACGCCCGAGCCGGCGCTGTAACTGTCCCCCAGGGCCGCGTAGTCGAGGGACGCCGAGGCCTGGGCGGGGGCGGCGGTGAGGCCGAGGGCCAGGGCGCCGGCGAGGGCGGACGCCGCGGCGACGACACGGCGCAGGGCAGGTCTGATCATGGGGCGTGCTCCCTCTTCTCTGGTGCCGCCCCGGTGGAGGACCCGGCGCGGCGGACAGGGCGGAACCCGAAGCGTGCTGGTGCGCGAGGACGCGGCGGCTCGGAGCGGTGGGGGTGGGTCGGCCGTCGAAGTGTGTGAACAGGGGGTTACCGCTAGGTAATGTGGGGTCACCCGAGCGGCGCGTCAACCTTATTGACAGAAATTCTTGAATCGCGCACACGACACGGCCGTCAACTCACCCGTTCGGGAAGGGATGTCGACACCCCCGGCTCGGTGGTGGACTGCCGCGCCGTCCGGCGGTGGAATCGGGTCATGACAGACAAGTCGCACACCGCTGCTCCGGAGAGCGCCGCCGGACCCGCCGTCTCGGTGGTCGGACCGGGCGAAGGCGAGACGATCACGCTGGGCACCATCCGGCTGCGCATCCTGGAGGACGGCAGCACCACCGGGCACCGGCTCGGGCTCGCCGAGACCACCCTCGCGCCGCACTGCGAGGGACCGCCGCAGCACCGGCACGCCCAGCACGACGAGGGCTTCTACGTCGTCTCGGGCACCGTGCGGTTCACGGTCGGGGACCGCACGCACGACGCGGGCGCGGGCACGCTCGTGATGGTCCCGCCCGGCGCCCCGCACACCTTCGCCAACCCGACCGCCGAACCGGCCGTCATGGTCAGCACGTTCACCCCCGATCTGTACATGCAGTACTTCCGGGACCTGCGGGACATGATCGCCGCCGGCCAGGAGCCCACCCCCGAGGCGGACGCCCAGGTGATGCGCCGTTACGGCACCGAGCCCGTCACCGGGTCCACCCGGCAGCCGGGCGACGGATAGGGCTTGCCCACACCGCCTGCCGGTGGCAGGGTCCCTTCGACTCGAACAGCGGAGTCCCACCCATCGCTTCTCCACGAAGGACCGAGGTCCACGGTCACGGCGTCCCGCAGCGGCCGCCGTCGGCACTGAGCCCTGCCCGCACGGCAGCGCGCTCCCGTGTCGTTCGCCTCTTCTCACGGCGGCCCGACAACGCGGTGTCCCGCACACCGCCGCCTCGCTCACCGAGGCGTTCACCCGTCTGTCCGGCCACCCGGTCCCCGCGGCCCGATTCGCCGCCGGGGGGTGCGGGCCGCCTTCATCGTGAGGCCCTTCCCACCGTGCGCACCGATGTCCGGAGCTTTGCCGTCGCCCATCTCCTGCGCCGCCCCGCGGCTCACCGGGTCGGCCCCTTCGTCGCCGGGTCCGACCCGGCCTCGACCAGTCCGTACGTCAACTACGCCACCCCCGTCCCCGGCGCCGAGCCGACCGCCCGGGACGTGGCCGAACTGATCGCCGCGTTCCGTGCCCGCGGGCTCAAGCCCCGCCTGGAATGCGCTCCCGACGCCGCCCCGGGCGTGGAGCCCGCGCTCCGCCGCGCGGGTTTCGCCACCGAGGCGGAGCACGAGTACCTGGTCTGCCCCCCGCGACGCTCACCGTCCCGCACTCCTCACCGGAGCCGGCGGCCGAGCCGAAGCCGGGCCCGGAGCCGATGCCGCGGCCCCGGGTCCGGGTGGAGGCGCCGGTCGCCGAGGCGGACTACATCGCGCTCGACACCGCGCCGGCGGAGGCCTTCGGCGGCGCCTGGGCGCCGTCCCCAAAGGGCGCGGCCCGGCTGCGGCGCACCGCCGAGGGCGGCGGCGCCGTCCGCCTCGTCCGCGTGCCGGACGGCGGCTGCGCGGGCGGCGCCCTGTGTTCGGCGCCCGCCGAGGGCACCGCGGAACTGAACGGGCGTCAAAACCCTGCCCGCCCACCGCGGCCGGGGCATCGCGGCGGCGGTCACCGCGAGCCTCGCCGAGGCGCTGTTCGCCCGCGGCGCCCGGTCCGTGTGGCTGGAGTACTCGGGCGAGGGTTCGCACCGGGTGTACGAACGCGTGGGCTTCCGGCCCGGCGGAAACCGCCTGTATCTGACGCTCGAAGAGTGACGGGGCACCCGCCGCCCTCCCCCGGCAACGGGTTCTCCGCGACGAACCGGCGGATCTCGTCCACGGCGACCGACCGCCCCGCCGTCCCCTGCCCCGCCACCCGACGCGACGCGCGTGACCGTTCCGCCCAGCCGGGCCGCAACCCCGCGGGCGGAGCGGCCCGTTGCCGACGGCGGCAGACTTATTGACGCTGCATACCGGCGATGATTCACTCCGTGGCTGAGAGCGCTCTCTCGCGGTTGGGGACCAGCCGCGGTCCGTTTGCCCACCATGTTCAGGGAGAGCCGTGTCCGTGATTCCCTCTCGTCGTGCCGTGCTCCGTGGGGCCGCCGCGGCTGCCGCGGCGGTGCCGCTGGCCGGTGCGACCGCAGGATCCGCCTTCGCCTCGTCCGCCGCCCCCGCCGCCGGCCCGGCCGGCCCCGGCGCCGCAGGCCACGGGACGGCCGGTCTGGGACCGAACGTCCTGGTCTTCGACCCGTCGATGGGCGACGCGGCGATCCAGGCGCAGATCGACGCCGTGTTCGCCGTCCAGCAGTCCAACCAGTTCGGCACCGAGCGGTACGCCCTGGCGTTCAAGCCGGGCACGTACCGCGTCGAGGTCAACGTCGGCTTCTACACCCATGTCCTCGGGCTCGGCGACAGCCCCGAGGACGTCGTGATCCACGGTCATGTCACCGTCGACGCCCAGTGGTTCGGCGGCAACGGCACCCAGGACTTCTGGCGGGCCGCGGAGAACCTGACCATCGTGCCGCCGGACGGCCTGGACCGCTGGGCCGTCGCCCAGGCCGGGCCGATGCGCCGCGTCCACGTCAAGGGCGACATGATCCTGATGCCGAGCCCGCCCGGCAACGGGTGGTCCAGCGGCGGCTTCCTGGCCGACAGCGTGGTGGACGGCCGGATCGACTCGGGCTCGCAGCAGCAGTGGCTGTCGCGCAACGACACCATCGGCAGCTGGACCGGCGCCAACTGGAACATGGTCTTCGTCGGCGTCCAGGGCGCCCCGGCCACCTCCTTCCCGACCCCGCCCTACACGACCGTGGACCGTACCCCGGTGGTCCGCGAGAAGCCCTTCCTGACCGTGGACCGGCACGGGGCGTACCACGTCTTCGTGCCCGCGCTGCGCCGCGACAGCACCGGCACCTCCTGGGCCGGCGGACCGGCCGCCGGACACAGCGTCCCGCTGACCGCGTTCCACGTCGCACGGCCGGGCGACTCCGCCGCGAGCATCAACGCGGCGCTCGCCCGCGGCAAGCACCTCCTGCTCACCCCGGGCATCTACCCACTGTCCGCGCCGCTGCGGGTGTCCCGGCCCGGCACCGTCGTCCTCGGCCTCGGTCTGGCCACCCTCCAGGCCGTCCAGGGCAACTCGCTGATCGAGGTCGCCGACGTCGGTGACGTCTCCGTGGCCGGCGTGATCCTGGAGGCCGCCTCCGCGCACTCCCCCGTGCTGCTGCGGGTCGGCGACGGCCGCTCCCGCAAGAGCCACGCGGACCGGCCCACCGCGCTCTTCGACGTCTTCCCGCGCATCGGCGGCGCCGTCCCCGGCGGCACCGAGGTCAGCATCCGGATCGACAGCAACGACGTGCTCGTCGACCACGTCTGGGCCTGGCGTGCCGACCACGGCCTCGACGGCACGGTCGGCTGGTCGGTCAACCCCGCGGGCGTCGGCTTCCTGGTCAACGGCGACCGGGTCACCGCCTACGGCCTGTTCGTCGAGCACCACCAGAACTACGAGGTGCTCTGGAACGGCGAGCAGGGCCGCACCTACTTCTTCCAGAACGAGCACCCGTACGACGTCCCCGCGCAGTCGGCCTGGAAGCACGGCGGCACCAACGGCTTCGCCGCCTACAAGGTCGGCGACCACGTGACCCGCCACCACGCGTGGGGCCTGGGCAGCTACGCCTACTTCGACCTCGGCGCGAACATCTACACCGACCGCGCCTACGAGGTGCCCGACACCCCGGGCGTCGTCCTCACCTCGCTGATGACCGTCTGCCTCAACGGCGCGGGCGGCGGCGGCATCCTGCACTGTGTCAACGACACGGGCGATCCCGTCGAGAACGGCTTCGGAACCTACAACATGAAGTCGTACTCGAACGGCGTCGGCGTGGTCTGACCCGGCCTGGCCCGTCCGACCGGCCGGGCGGCCTCCCCCGCGGGACCGCCCGGCCGCTCACAGCTGCCGTCGTACCCCCGCCTCGCGCTCCGCCTGTTCCAGCTGGTGGCCGAGGTCGCCCTGGAGGGAGGTGCGGGCCCTGCCGCGGCGGCCGAGGGGAAGGACGGTGCGCTGCGTGGTGTCCTCCAGGAGCAGCGCGAAGCCGCCGTACAAGGCGAAGGCGGCGAGCAGGACGCCGACCCAGCCGGCCGCGGTCTCCACGCCGGGCCCGGCGCCGGCCTGGTGGATGCCGGTCAGCGTGAAGCGGCCCGCGCCGATCAGCAGCAGCACCCCGAGCAGCGGCTTGCCGGGGAGCGCCGCGAGGAAGAGGAGCACCATCAGCGGGACCACGCACAGCTCGAACACCGCGAGGCTCGCACTGGGCCGGCCCGGCGGCCCGAGCAGGGTGACCAGCGAGGTGCCCGCCCAGGTGGCGCCCAGCACGCACAGGGCGCAGGCGGCTCCGCCGTCGCGGGCGAGGAAGGCGAAGACGCCGGCGAGCAGTTCCAGCGGCACCACGAAGACCAGGGTCAGCAGCATCAGCGCCGGTGTCTGGGCGAGCGGCACCCAGTGCAGCTGCTGCGCGGACAGCAGGACGCTGCCGGTGCCGAAGGCGAAGAAGCCCAGCGGCAGGCTGCTGGCGAGCGGCCTGAGCATGATCCGCGCCAGGGCCTCGGGCCGGGGTCGCCCACTGGTCGCGTCGTACGTCCCCGCTGCTGGTGGCGGCATCCGGATCACCCCGTCCTCGGGCCTCGTGCCGGGCGTGTACACCCCGGAGTACCCGCTGCGGGCCGGGGTGTTCCTCCGCGTCGCCGGGGGCCGCGTCGGGGTTCTGTCGCGGGGCCGACCCGGAATTGTCCTTGATCGGTAACAGCGGGATCCCCCGCCTCCTGCCCGCCGTCCTGCCAGATGCACGGGGAATCGAACACGGCGAGAAAGCTGGGGGCGGACATGGCGCGGCACGCGGGGCGGGGTTGGTACGGCCGGGTGATCGGAGCGGCGGTCGGGGTCACGGCGGTGACGGCCGCCGCCTCGGTGTGGACCGCGCAGGCGGGCCAGACCACGAGCGCCCCGGCCCACCACACGGCGCCGAAGACGGTGGCGGTGTCCCCGGTCATCGCCCACTCCTCCGACGCGGGCGCGCACGCGGTCAACATCACCATCGACGACGGCCCCGACCCGACCTGGACCCCGCAGGTGCTCCAGGTGCTGCGGGAGAACGGCGTGAAGGCGACGTTCTGCATGGTCGGCCCGCAGGCGCAGGCGCACCCGGACATGGTCAAGCAGGTCGTGGCGGCCGGGCACCGGCTGTGCGACCACACGGTCTCGCACGACACCGGGATGGACCACAAGTCCGAGTCGTACCAGTCGCAGCAGATCCTGGACGCCGAGAAGCAGATCACCGAGGCGTCCGGGGGTGTGCGGCCGATGTACTACCGGGCGCCGGGCGGGGCGTTCACGCCGTACAGCCGGACGCTCGCGGCCTCGCACGGGATGCGGCCGCTGGGCTGGAACGCCGACTCCAAGGACTTCGAACGGCCGGGCACCGAAGCCATCGTCGCCACCGTCAAGAGCGAGCTGGCCAACGGTCCCACCCTGCTCTTCCACGACGCGGGCGGCGACCGCTCCCAGACCGTGGCCGCGCTGCGCATCCTGCTGCCGTGGCTGAAGCAGCAGGGGTACGCCTTCGGTTTCCCGGTGCGCTGAACGGGACTTCACCGGCCGAGGCCACGGGCCGGTGAACCCAGGGAGAATTCTCGGCCACCGAACGCCCCGGACGGGTGTTCGGTTCCCTCCGGGTGTCTACGATGAGGCCGTCCCGCGGGCGAGCGACTGCGCGCGGGCAGCTGCGTACGTCGTCCGGAAAGGCTCAGCATGCCGTTGCCCCGCCTCGGCACGCGGTCGGAACGTCTCCGGACGGCACCGGCCCTGTTCCTCGTCCTCGCCGTGGTCCTCGCCGTGGCGGCCCTCTTCCACGCGGACGCCGAGCCCGCCCGGACCACCGGTTCCGGGCACATCGTCGTGGAGGTCTCCGAGAGCCGCTGCGGCCGGGGCTGGACCCGCCCCGAGCCCGGGGTGCGCACCTTCGACCTGCACAACACCTCCGACGGCGCCGCCGAGGTGTATCTGGAGGACCCGGGCACCAAGGTGGTGTACGGCGAGGTGGAGGGCATCGGCCCCGGCACCACACGGCAGTTGACCGTCCGGGTGGGCCAGGGCGCGTACGCGTTCATGTGCGTGCCCGACGACGCCGACGCCGTCACCGGGCCCACCGTCCACGTCACCGGCGGGCGGCGCGGTCCGGGCGCCGCGCCGGTCACCGAGCACGATCTGATCCCGCCCGCGCTCGACTACCAGAAGTGGGTGGGCGGCGGGCTGGCCGAGGCGGTACGGCTGACGACGGTGCTCCGGGACGCGATCGACCGCGGGGACCTCGCCGCCGCCCGCTCCGCCTGGCTGCCGGCCCATCTCCAGTACGAGCGGCTCGGGGCGGCGTACGACGCCTTCGGCGACGCGGACGCGAAGATCAACGGCACCGACGCCGGTCTGCCCCGGGGCGTGCGCGACCCGGGCTTCACCGGGTTCCACCGCATCGAGTACGGGCTGTGGCACGGCGAGCCGGCCGACGGTCTGCGGGCCCCGGCCACCGCGCTGGTCAAGGCCCTGTCCGGGCTGCGGGACGACTGGGCGCAGACCCGGATGGACCCCGCCCAGCTGGGGCTGCGCGCGCACGAGATCCTGGAGAACACCGTGCAGTTCGAGCTGACCGGCCGCACCGACTACGGCAGCGGCAGCAATCTCGCCACCGCCCGCGCCAACCTCGACGGCACCCGCGAGGTGCTGTCCCGGCTGCGCCCGCTGCTCACCGGCAGGTACGCCGATCTGCCGGGCTTGGACCAGGAGTTGACGCGTGCCGGGCACATCCTGGACGGGTTCCGGCAGCGCGGCGAGTGGACCCCGCTGGACCGACTGACCCGCGCCCGGCGGGAGCGGACCGACTCCGTGCTCGGCGGCCTCGTGGAGCGACTGGCGTCGGTGGCGACCCTGTGCGACCCCCGGAGGACCGTGTGAGCACCGACCGAACCCATGGCCTCGCCCGGCGCGGCTTTCTGCGCGGCGCCGCCCTCGCGGGCGCGGGCCTCGCCGCCAGTGCCGCGGCCCCCGGCGCGGCCGAGTCCGGGGCGGCGAACGCCGTCGCCCCCTTCCACGGCCCCCACCAGGCCTCGGCGATCGCGGCCCCACGCCGCTCCTGTGTGTTCGCCGCACTGGACGTGACCGCCGAAAGCCGCGCCGAACTCACCGATCTGCTGCGCACGTTGACCGACCGGGCCCGGCTGCTGACCACCGGCGGCACCCCGGCCCCGCTGGGCATCACCGGGCCGCCCGCCGACTCGGGCATCCTGGGTGACCGGTTGCCCGGAGGAGAACTGGCGGTGACGGTCGGCGTCGGCGCCTCGCTGTTCGACGACCGGTTCGGACTCTCCGCGCTCAGGCCCGACCGGCTGACCGCCATGCCCGCCTTCCCCGACGACGACCTCGACCCCGCCTGGTGCCACGGCGATCTCAGTCTCCAACTGCACGCCGACGACCCGGACACCGCCCTGCACGCGCTGCGCGACATCACCCGGCACACCCGGGGCGCCGCGCAGGTCCGCTGGCGCCTCGACGGCTTCTCCAGCCCGCCGCGGCCGGCCGGCACCCCGCGCAACCTGCTGGGGTTCAAGGACGGCACCGCCAACCCAGACCCGGACAGCGCCCGCGAGATGGACCGGTTGATCTGGGTGGGCCGCGGCCAGGGCGAGCCGGAGTGGGCCGTCGGCGGCAGCTACCAGGTCGTCCGGCTGATCCGGATGCTCGTGGAGTTCTGGGACCGGGTGTCGCTGGCCGAGCAGGAACGGATGATCGGCCGCTCCCGCTCCTCCGGCGCCCCGCTGGACGGCGACCGTGAACACGACACGCCCCGGTACGCGGACGACCCCAAGGGCGACGTCATCCCCCTGGACGCGCACATCCGGCTGGCCAACCCGCGCACCCCGGCCACGGCCCGCCAGCGCCTGCTGCGCCGCGCCTACAACTACGACCGGGGCATGGACGCCAACGGCAACCTCGACATGGGCCTGCTGTTCTGCTGCTACCAGCAGGACGTGGTCCGGCAGTTCGAGACCGTGCAGCACCGGCTGGCCGGTGAGCCGCTGACCGACTACATCAGTCCGTTCGGCGGCGGCTACTTCTTCGCGCTGCCCGGGGTCCGCGATGCCCAGGACTGGTACGGACGCTCCCTGTTGGGATGATCCGGTCCGGACGACTCGGCGGCCCGCTTGGTCAACACACCGTCAAGAATTCCCCCAGGTTCCCTGACCCGGTGTTCACCCGCGCGCCATCATGGCTCCGCCAACGCGCCCCGAGGGGCGCGCAACATCCCTGCTCGTACACCGCACAGACGTTCTGTCCAAAGGGGTAGACCACCATGGCCAGCAGAGGAAGACGAGCCGCGATGCGCAGCCTGGGCGCGCTCGCGGGAGTCGCGGCGCTCACCGCACTGGGCAGCACCGCGCCCGGCTGGGCCGCGACGCCCGTCCACGCGCACGGCAGGCCCTCGTCGACCGCGACGCCGATCCAGCACGTCGTCGTGCTCTTCGACGAGAACATCTCCTTCGACCACTACTTCGCCACGTACCCGAAGGCCGCCAACACGGACGGCACGAAGTTCACCGCGTCGAAGAACACCCCGAAGGACATCGACACCCTCGCGCACGCCGGGCTGCTGAAGAACAACCCGAACCAGTACGCGCCGAAGCGGCTGTCCCCGTCCCAGGCGATGACCTGCGACCAGAACCACTCCTACGGCCCGGAGCAGTACGCCTACAACGGCGGCAAGGCCGACCAGTTCGTGCAGAACACCGAGGTCGACAAGTGCAGCGGCGGCCTGTTCGGCGAGCCGGGCCTGGCGATGGACTACTACGACGGCAACACCGTCACCGCGCTGTGGAACTACGCCCAGCAGTACACGCTGAGCGACCGCGCCTACAGCTCCAACTACGGCCCGTCCACGCCCGGCGCGCTCAACCTGGTCTCCGGCAACACGCACGGCGTGGTCTCCGTCGACCCGGCCACCGGCAAGCAGACCTCGAAGCCGGACTCGTACACGGTCCAGTCGCCGGACAAGAACGGTGTCGGCACCGTCGTCAACGACCCGGACCCGGCCTGGGACGACTGCTCCGGCAAGGACCACACCAGCTCCAACGCGCTGGCGTCGATGCAGGGCAGGAACATCGGCGACCTGCTCAACGCCAAGAACGTGAGCTGGGGCTGGTTCCAGGGCGGGTTCCGCCCGTCGACCGCGTGGAACGGCCAGTCCGGTTCCTACGCCAAGTGCGACACCACGCACACCAACGTGGGCGGCGCGAGCGTGGTGGACTACAGCCCGCACCACAACCCGTTCTCGTACTACAAGTCGACGGCCAACCCGCACCACCTGCCGCCGAAGTCCGTCTCGGAGATCGGCCACCGCGGCCAGGCCAACCACAACTACGACCTGACCGACTTCTCCGCCGCCCTCAAGGCGGGCAAGCTGCCGTCCGTCAGCTTCCTGAAGGCGGGCGAGTACCAGGACGGCCACGCCGGTTACTCGGACCCGATCGACGAGCAGCACTTCCTGGTCGACGAGATCAACGCGATCCAGAGTTCGCCGCAGTGGAAGTCCACCGCGATCGTGGTCGCCTACGACGACTCCGACGGCTGGTACGACCACGCGTTCGTCGCCCCGCGCAACGGCTCGCAGGACACCTCGATCGGCTCCAACGGCAAGGCCACCGACAGCCCCGCCTGCCAGCACGGCCCGAAGGCGGCCGGCGGCTACGCGGACCGCTGCGGCCCCGGCACCCGCCAGCCGCTGCTGGTCATCTCGCCCTACAGCAAGGTCAACAAGGTCGACCACACGCTGACCGACCAGGCGTCCATCACCCGCTTCATCGAGGACAACTGGCACACCGGCCGCATCGGTGACGCCTCCTTCGACGCCAAGGCGGGTTCGCTGCGCGGGATGTTCGACTTCCGGCACCCGAACGACAAGCAGGTGCTGCTGAACACCGACGGCTCGGTGAAGTCGGTCGGCCCGATCAAGCATGTCGCCCCGGTGTCCACCAGGATCACCCCCGGCCCGGCCATGCAGAACACGGCCGCCACCACGGACGCGTCCTTCCCGGCCCTGCCGGTCGGCCTGGGCGTCGGCGCCCTGCTGGCCGCCGGTGCCACGGGCACGTACTTCACGCTGCGCCGCCGTCAGCAGGCCTGACGACAACCCCTTGCGGATGCCCCCGGCCGTCGGGCCGGGGGCATCCCCGTGTCCGGGGAAAACCGGTGGTCAAAGCCGTGTCGGGGATGCTGGGATGGCGCGATGCGCGACGAGATCACCCTGACCGTGGACCGGGGCCGCTTCCCGGACGCGGTGACACCGTGGGAGCGGGAGTCCTGGCGGACCGCAGCCCTCGGCTGGATCCGGGAACAGCTGGACGCCCACGGGCTGCGGCCGGGCGGCGAACTCCAGGTGCGGCTGCGGCCGTGGTCGGTGCTGGTGCGGGTGCCCGTCGAGGGGCGGGAGCCGGTCTGGTTCAAGGCGAACCCGCGCCCCAGCGCCTTCGAGGGCCCGCTGACCGCCGCGCTGGCCCGCTGGGTGCCCGAACACGTGCTCACGCCGCTGGCGGTGGACGGGCCGCGCGGCTGGTCGCTGCTGCCGGACGGCGGCGACCTGTTCCGGCAGGTGCTCGCGCGCGAGACGGTCGGACCCGGCGCCTGGGAGGACCTGCTGCGGCAGTACGCCATCCTGCAACGGACCCTGACCCCGTACGCCCGCGACCTCGAACGGCTCGGGGTGCCCACGGCCCGCACCCGCGACCTGCCCGCCGTCTTCGACCGGCTGCTCGCCTCGAACACCGCCCTCGGCCCGGACGCCCGCGCCCGGCTGACCGCCGTACGGCCCCGCCTGGTGGACTGGTGCGACGAACTCGCCGCCGTCGGCGTCGAGGACAGCCTCGACCACGCCGATCTGCACGACGGGCAGCTGTTCCGCCCGGAGCCCGGCCGGTTCACGTTCTTCGACTGGGGCGACGCGGCCGTCTCCCACCCGTTCTGCAGCCTGCGGGTCACCGCCGAACGAGCCCGCGACCACCACGGGCCCGGGGTACTGCCCCGGCTGCGCGACGCCTACCTGGAGCCCTGGACCGGCACCGGGCCCACGCCGGCCGGACTGCGGCGGGCCGCGAGCCTCGCCTGGCGGCTCAGCTCCCTGGGCCGCGCCGCCTCCTGGGGCCGTATGTTCCCCGACCCGGACCGCCCCGCACCGGGTGCCCGGGAGAGCGCCGAGTGGCTGCTGGACCTTCTCAACGAGCCGCCGTTCTAGGCCGGTTGGCGACGCTTCGCCCGAAGTGGCCGGGGCGGCGCGGGCGGCGGACACCGGCGGTATGAGCCGTAGCCGCGCGTGCGTCGCTCCTCCGCCGGGCCGCCGTGCCGTGCCGGGCGCTCGCCGGTGCCGCGCTCGGCGCCGCGGGCGGCTCCGCCGGCACGGCCCGACCGCCCGCGCCACCCCCTCCCCCGCCCTGCCGCGCACCACGCCCTGGCGGCCGTTCCCGGGCGAGGATCACACTGCCGCCCGCCACCGACGCCGATCTGCGCGGCGGCCGGGTGCACACCGGCACAGCCGGCCGAGCGACCACCAGCGGGGGCGGGCCTTCGACGTGTGGCGGATCGCCGGGCACGCGGTCGCGGACCCGGCGACGCCACGCGCACTGAGCGAGCGGTTCGTGCGGGACGGGGCGGCCGCGGGGTCGTACCACGTCGGCGGGCCGGTGCTGCCGGCCGGTGGCGGGACCGGCCTCTTCTTCCGCGACGCCACCCGTCACGACCACGTCCACCTGGGTTTTCGCGCCTGACCCCGCCCGTCCGGGTTGCGGCCGGGCCCGGGGCGCCGCGACGCTGGAGCGGTGACGCGCGAGACGACGGCGCGGGACGCCCCCGGGCTCGGCCGGCGGCGTTTCCTCGTGCTGTGCGCCGGTGCGGGCCTGGGGACGATCGCCGCCTGCACGGCGTCGCCGTCGCGCCCGGGGCACGGCGTCCGCCGACCGGAGTCGGAGCGGGACGCGCCGGGCAGCGCCGACTGGCGGCTCGGTGCCACCGGCCCGCCGGACGCGGTGACCGGCTATCCGGACCGGGTGAGCGTGCTTCCGGGCGAGAGTTTCGGGCTGCGCGTGTCGACCACGGCGGCGTCCTTCCGGGTCTCCGCGTTCCGCATCGGCTGGTACGACGGCCGCCAGGCCCGCCGGATCTGGACCTCGCCGCGGATACCCGGGCGTGCCCGACCGGCCCCGCGGGTGCTCGCCGCCACCCGGACCGTGCGCGCCGACTGGCCGGTCAGCCTGCCCGTGGACACGACCGGCTGGCCGGAGGGCGCCTATCTGCTGCGGCTGGAGGCGGACACCGGGCACCAGAGGTACGTCCCGTTCGTCGTCCGCTCCGCGGACGGCGCGGGCCGCACCGTCCTGCTGCACGCCCCGGCTACCTGGCAGGCGTACAACCGCTGGGGCGGCGCGAGCCTGTACGCCGGCGCGAACGGCGCGTACGCCACCCGTTCCCTCGCGGTGAGCTTCGACCGGCCCTACGAGGGCGTGGGCGCGGAGAAGTTCCTGACCTACGAGCGGGCCCTGGTGGTGCTCGCCGAGCGCCTCGGCATCCCCCTCGCCTACAGCACCGGCACCGACGTCCACCGGGACCCGGGGGTGCTGCGGGGCGCGCACGCCGTGGTCTGCCTGGGGCACGACGAGTACTGGACGCCCGAGCAGCGGGCGCATGTGACCGCCGCGCGGGACGCCGGCACGAACCTCGCCTTCCTCGGCGCGAACACCTGCTTCCGCCGGGTCCGTCTGGAGGACGGGCCGGACGCGGGGGACCGCACGGTGGTCTGCTACAAGACCTCCTACCGCGCCGATCCCTGCTACCCCTCCGCTCCGGCACGGGTGACCACCGACTACCGGCTGCCGCCCGGCGCCGACCCCGAGTCCTCGCTGACCGGCGTGCTGTACGAGGGCTACCCGGTGGACGCGCCGTACGTCGTGCGGGCGGCCGACCACTGGGTGTACGAGGGCACGGGCGTGCGCGCCGGGGACGCCTTCGCGCATCTGGTGGGCGTGGAGTACGACCGGGTCACGCCCGGCGCCCCCACGCCCGGCCCGCTGGAGATCACCGCGCACTCCCCGCTGGTGTGGGAGGGCCGGCCGAGCCACAGCGACTCGGCGTACTACACCGCCCCGAGCGGTGCCGGGGTGTTCGCGACCGGCACCATGCGCTGGGTGGAGGGACTGCTGGCCGGCACCGGCGAACTCGGCCGGGACCACGGGATGGACGGCCGTACCCGCGCGTTCGTCACCCGCACCACCGAGAACCTGCTGCGGATGTTCGCGCGGGGCCCGGCGGGCCGGCACGCGCCGCCGCCGCGTGCCGACACCCGTGCGGTGGACGGGGGCTGAGCGTCCGGGGTCAGGCGCTCTCCGCCCGCAGCCGGTCGCGGCGGGCCTTGTTGTACAGGCGCCACAGGTGCTTGGCCACGGCGCACGGCGCGGCGTCGGCACGGCACTGACGGCAGGCGCCAAGGTGCTGTTCGTACTCGGTACGTGCGTCTTCCAAGGCATCGCTGACAGCAGACATGGACATCTCCGGACAGGTTCGCACCGAACGGCGCGCCGACTTGACTGACTGGTACAGCCAAGCCCAAAGGTGATCACGTTACTGCCGGTACAGGGAAATTCGGGGGGGCTCAGGGCCGGCTGGACTCGCGCAGCGCCCGGGCGTGGTTCAGGAAGGCGGTCAGGCCCACCTCGAAGGCGCGGTCGGCCCGGTGGTCGCCCACGGCGGCGAGGGCGGCGGCGAGATGGGGCGTCGAGGCGCGGTCCGCCGGTTCCCACATGGCCTCGGGGGCGGCGAGGTCGAGAGCCGAGCCCAGCACCAGGTTCTCCAGCGCGGTGATCAGCGTCATGATCCCGGCCGGTTCGAACCCGGCCTCCAGCAGCCGGGTCACCGCCCGCTCGTACTGGTCCAGGACCCGGGGCGCGCGCACCGGGGAGGTCATGAGCAGCGGGATCGCCCGGGGGTGCGCGGCGAAGGCGGCGCGGTAGGAGCGGGCCCACGCCTCGACGGCCGCGTCCCAGGGGGCGAGGTCGAGGGTGGCCGTCTCGATCGCGGAGGCCACGCGTTCGCGCAGCAGTTCCACGATGCCGTCGCGGCCGTCCACGTGGTGGTAGACGGACCCGGTCTGCACGCCGAGCCGTCTGGCTATCTGCGGGACGCTGAAGTCGCCGGTCTCGTCGATGAGTTGGAGCGCGGTGGTGGTGATGCGCTCGCGGTCGAGGAGCGGAGTGCGCGGCCGTCCCATGGTCAGTCTTCTCCCTGAGGTCTTCCCGGTTGCCCAACCGCAGGCTACATTGCGGAAACCGAAAGCCTTTAGGTTTACGGCCCCGGGCGTCCGCCATCCCTTCCGTGCGCCCGTGGAGCCGTATGCCCGGACGCGTCCACGCGGGCCCACCCCCTCGGCCCGCCCGCGCGTCCGCACCCGTCTCCGGGACCCCCTCCCGTCCGCCGCCAGAAGGGCTCCCCCGCATGTCCGCCACCACCTCCGAACCACCGAAGGAGAAGGCCCCGGCCGCCCCGGCCGGCCTTCGCACCGGCACCCTCGGCACCGCCGACATCGCCTTCTTCGTCGTCTCCGCCGCCGCGCCGCTGACCGTCATGGCGGGCGTCGCCCCGCTCGCGATACTGCTGGGCGGCATCGGCGCCCCGGCCGGCTACCTCCTCGCCGGGCTCACCCTCGCCGTCTTCGCGGTCGGCTTCACCACCATGAGCCGCCACGTCACCCACGGCGGCGCCTTCTACGCCTTCATCACCCGGGGCCTCGGCCGCCCGGTCGGCATCGGGGCCGCGCTGCTCGCGCTGATCGGCTACAACGGCATGGAGATCGGCGTCTACGGCCTGCTGGCCTCCGCCAGCCGCGACACCCTGCACGCGCTGTTCGGCGCCGACGTCCCCTGGCTGCCCGTCTCACTGGCCGGGCTGCTCCTGATCGGCTACGGCGGGTTCCGCTCGATCGACTTCGGCGCCAAGCTGCTCGGCCTCCTGCTCGTCGCCGAGACGGGGATACTCGTCCTGCTGGCCGGCGGGGTGCTGCTGAAGGGCGGCGCGCACGGGCTGTCCCTGTCCTCCCTCGCCCCCGCCCATGTGTTCGTGCCCGGCACCGCCGCCGTCCTCGCCTTCGCCTTCGCCGCGTTCACCGGTTTCGAGTCGACCGTCATCTACCGCCGCGAGGCCCGCGACCCGGGCCGCACGGTGCCCCGCGCCACCTATCTGGCCGTCGGATTCCTCGGCCTGTTCTACGCGTTCGTCGTGTGGATCGCCATCCAGGCGTTCGGCGACGACCAGGTGGTGCGCGCCGCCGGGAAGGACCCGGCCGGGCTGTTCTTCACCGCGATCACCACCTATGTGGGCGGCTGGGCCGCGGACCTGATGCACGTCTTCATCGTCACCAGCGTCATCGCCTCCCTGCTCGCCTTCCACAACGCCATCAACCGCTACGCCCTCGCGCTGGCCGAGGAGAGGGTGCTGCCGCGCCGGCTCGGCCGGATCCATCCGCGCCACCGCTCCCCCTACGTCGCGGGCGTCGCGCAGACCGTCCTCGGCACCGTCGTCGTCCTCGCCTTCCGGGCGGCGCACGCCGACCCGTACCAGCAGTTGCTGCTGTGGGTGAACACCCCCGGCATGATCGGCCTGATGCTGCTCCAGCTGCTCGCCGCGATCGCCGTGCCCTGCTACTTCCGGCGGGTGCGGCACGGCGAGGGCACGCTGCGCACGGTGGTGGCGCCGGTCCTGGCCACGGTGCTGCTCGCCACCGCGATCGTCCTGGTGGTCGGCCACATCGACCTGTTCACCGGCGCCTCGCGAACGGTGAACACCCTGCTCGTCCTCGCCGCGCCGGCCGTCTTCCTCCTCGGCCTGCCGGTGGCGTGGTGGCTGCGCCGCAGGCGCCCGGAGGTCTACGCGTCCTTCGCCGCCGAACCGGCCGACACCGCCGAACCCTCCGTTCAGCCCGCTTAGACCACCCGGATTTCCGTTCCACCTCGTCCGCGAAGGAGCCGGCATGCCCGCCGCCGATCTCGTCCTCACCGGTGCCCACGTCCGCACCCTCGACCCCGCCCGTCCCACCGCCACCGCGGTCGCCGTACGCGACGGGGTGATCTGCGCGGTCGGGGAGGCGGCCGACATACGGGACTGGAGCGGCCCCGGCACCGAGGTCGTCGACCTGCGCGGGGCGCATCTGGTGCCCGGCCTGGTCGACTCCCACAGCCATCCGGTGTGGGGGCTGGAGATGGCGACCGGCGCGGATCTGTCGGGCGTGCGCGACCTGGCCGGACTGCGCGCGGCCCTCGCCGGGGCCGAGCGCGTCGGGGGCTGGGTGCTCGGGCACGGCCTGGACCACAACGCCTTCGAGGGCCGTCCGGTCCACCACGACCTGGTGGCCGACGTCCTCGGCGACACCCCCGCCCTGCTGCGCCTCTACGACGGCCACTCCGCCCTCGCCAACGCCGCCGCGCTGGCCGCCGCCGGGGTGAGCGGGCCGCGCTCCTTCGAGCAGCGCGCCGAGGTGGTGTGCGACGCCTCCGGGCGGCCCACGGGACACCTGGTCGAGCATGCCGCGATGGACCTGGTGACGGCCGTCGCGCCCAGCCCGTCCCCCGCCGAACGCCGGGCGCGGCTGCTGGAGTTGCTGTCCGCCATGGCCGCCACCGGGCTCACCGGCGCCCATGTGATGGACGGCGGCGACCTGGAACTGGTGACGGCGGTGGCGGAGGAGACGGTCCTGCCGGTGCGGCTGCGGTTCGCGCCCTGGTGCATGCCGGGCGCGGACGCCGAGACGCTGGACGAGCTGATCGCGCTCCAGGGCCGGGGCGGGCGGCACTGGCTGGTCGGCGGGGTGAAGTTCTTCATGGACGGCACCGTGGAGGGCGGCACCGCCTGGCTGGACCACCCCGACTGCCACGGCCGGGGCACCGACGCGTTCTGGCCGGACCCGCACGCCTACGCGAAGGCCGTGCGCACCCTGCACGCGGCCGGGGTCCGCACCGCCACCCACGCCATCGGGGACGCCGCCGTGCGGCACGCCCTGGACACCGTGGCCTCGCTCGGACCGAGCGGCCGCGGGGCGCACCGGATCGAGCACATCGAGACCGCCCCGGACGAACTCCTGCCCCGCTTCGCCGAGTTGGGCGTGGCGGCGTCCATGCAGCCGCCGCACACCGGGTACACCCGCGACGACGGCTCCGACGAGTGGTCGCGCCGGCTCGGCGGCGAACGGGCGGCTCGCGCCTGGCGGTTGCGGGATCTGCGGGAGGCGGGCGCCACGGTCGCGCTCGGCTCGGACTGGCCCATCGCGCACTACGACGCCCGTGCCGTGCTCGCGACCGCGCAGCGCCCCAAGGGCGCCGCCGCGCACCGCGCCGGCCTGACGCCGCTCCAGGCCCTGGAGGGCTGCACCACCCACGCCGCCACGGCGGCGGGCGAGTCCGCCGTCGCCGGCCGCGTCGCCCCCGGCCACCGCGCCGACCTCACCGCCCTCGGCGTGGACCCGGTGCGTGCGAGCGCGGACGAACTCCTGGCCGCGCCGGTGGTGTTGACGGTGACGGGCGGCCATGTGGTGCACCGGGACGCCGTCTGACGTCAGCGCGGCGTCAGCGCCTGGTGGCACCGTTCTTCCTGTGACCGGCACGGGAAACCGGAACCGGTCACGGGGAGAGGTGCCCGGAGTGGCTTATCGGGGACCACGAGCACGCCTCACGGTCGGGCCCCACGGGGCCCACGCAGGTTCAAATCCTGCCCTCTCCGCTCGACGGCCTCTTCGCGGCCTTCCTGGCGAGGGCCGAGGAGAAGCGGGCCGGCGGCGAGGTGCCCGTACCGCCCACCCCCTGAGCCCCCTGCCCCGCCTCCGCCTCATGCGTGCGGTACGACCGCGACCGGGCACTCGGCGTGCTGGACGACCGCGTGGGCGACGCGGCCGAGACGCTCCCCGAACCGGCTGCCGGTGATGCGGCGGCCCACCACGACCAGTCCGGCCTCGGACGTGGCCCGCACGAGTTCCTCGCCGGGCCGGCCCTCGGTGACGGTCGTCGCGACGGACAGGTCCGGGTACTTCTCGCGCCACGGCCGCAGCAGCGCGATGACCGCATGCTCGGCGGCGGCCGCTCCCTCGGCCGTGTCTTCGCCTGCGACCGGCTCGTGGACGTGGCACACGCGCAGTTCGGTGGCGCGCCGCCGGGCGGCCTCGAAGGCGAACCCGATCGGCTCGTCGCACGGGCTGCGGGCGTCCAGGCCCAGCACGACGGCGCGGTACGGGATGGTCGGGATCTCGTCGGGCGCGAGTCCGGGGGCGGTCGGCAGATGCTCGTCGGCGGCGCTGCGGCCGGCCCGCACCAGCACCACCGGGCAGGAGGAGCGGCCCGTGACGCGCAGCGAGACCGAGCCGACGAGGACCCCGGCCGCCCGGCTGAGCCCGAGCGAGCCCAGCACCAGCGTGTCCGCCTCCTCGGCCGCCGACAGCAGCGCGGGGACCGGCGAGTCGCCGATCAGCCGGCCGGTCACGGGCAGCGTGGGATGTGCCGCCCGCACGCTGTCCACCGCCTCCCGCAGCACGCGCTCCGCCCAGCCGCGCTCGGTGCCGTCCCGGGCGGCGAGCGGCGCCGGACGCACGTTCGGCAGCCAGGCGTGGACCACGACCAGTTCCGTGCCCCGGCGCACCGCCTCCTGCGCGGCCCAGTGGGCGGCGGCGACGCTCTGCGGGGACCCGTCGACCCCCGCCGCGATGTGACCAGCCATGATGCGTCCTCCGGATCCGGGCCGAGACTTGCCGCCGCCGTACGCCAGACGTCCTTCCGTAGCTCAAGCGTGCCCCCTGGAGCGCCCTCCCGCCCGTGGGCCGCGTGGGCCTTCCGGGGGCCGCGCCGGGTCGTGCCGCAGGGGATCGAGGCCGTCGTACGGGCACGGCACCCCGACGTACCGCACACGCGCGATGGCCACGGCGGGCGGCAAAGCCGTGGGGCCGGTGAGGCCGGGACCAAAGGTCCCCTTGACGGGGGCACCCGGCCCTCGGCTCGGGGCCGCGCAGGCGGGCAGGCTGGGGGCACCGGCTCGGCCGGCGGGGACGCGCGCGGCCGGGGCGCCGAGCGGGCCGGGGAACGCGGGCGAGCGCCGTGCGCGCACCGGCCAGGCGCACCGGAGAAGGAGGAAGCCGTGAACCACAGCACGATCGGCGAGGTGATGACCGACGATGTCGTCACCGTGTCGGAGACGACGCCGGCCGCGGACGTGGCCCGCTTGCTGGACCGGCACGGCATCAGCGGGCTGCCGGTGATCGACCGCGACGACAAGGTGCTCGGCGTGGTCTCGGCCTCCGACCTGGTACGCGAGCGGGCCGCGCGGCACCCGGACGGCCCGGGCGAGACGCCGGTACGCGAGGTGATGTCGACGCCCGCCGTCACCGTCCACCCCGAGCAGCGGGTGCCGGACGCGGCCCGGCTGATGGAGCGGCGCGGCGTGGAGCGTCTGCCCGTGGTGGACGAGGAGGACCGGCTGATCGGCATCGTCACCCGCCGGGACCTGCTGCGGGTGTTTCTGCGCGGCGACGACGAGATCCGCCGCCAGGTGTCCGAGGAGATCGTGGCGGGCGAGCTGGGGCTGCCGCCCGGGGCCGTCGGCGTGTCCGTGCGGGACGGTGTGGTGACACTGGCGGGCGACGCGGAACTGCGCGGCGCCATCGCCCGGGCCGGCTTCGCGGCCTGGCGGCTGGACGGGGTCGTCGGGGTCGTCAACCTGGTGCCGCCCGTACCCCCGCAGGAGGTGGCGCGGCCGGGGTGACGCCGTGCGGCCGGCGGACCGCCGTGACGCGCCCGGGACCGGTGCCGTCGGGAGCCCGGAACGCGGCAGCCGCACCGGCGCCCGCGGCCCGCTCCGGCGCCCCGGCCTGCCTTGACGAGGCCCTCAGCCCGCTTCGATACGGCGTCCGGTGAGCACCGTGGGCTCGATCCGCACCCACAGATCGCGTTCCCCGCCCGCCCAGGGTTCGCTGTACGCGCGCTCGGCGAGCCGCGCCGCCTCCGCCCGGTCGGTCACCGGCTGGGCGGTGCCGCGCACCAGGACGCTCCAGCCCTCGCTCAGCGCGTCGTCCACCCGGTCCACCTCGAAGGCCACCTCACGGCCGAACCCCTCGCCGAGCACGGAGCCCTCACGGGTGCGGAACACGATCGCGCCGTCCACGACGGTGTAGTTCACGGGCAGGACGACGGGCGCGCCCTCGGTGCTCACCGAGAACCGGCCGACCCCGTGCGTCGACAGCAATTCCCTGCACTCCTGTTCGCTCAGCTCGCCCAGGCGCGGGTGGCGAGAGGCCCGTCCGAGACCGGCGGGCAAGTCGGCGTGTCCGCCGCCGAGTTCCTGGGGGCTGGTGCGCAGTGCCCCGGCCAGCCGCAGCAGGGCGCCGGAGTCGGGCGCCGCGGTGCTGTGCTGCTCCAGGTGGGCGACGTAGGCCTCGGCCATGCCGGCGCGGGCGGCCACCTCTTCCCGGGTGAGCCCGAGTTCCTCGCGGCGCCGCCGCACCCGCCGTCCGAGGTCGCCCCGCGGGGGGCGGTCCTCCGGGTCCGGCGCGCCGTGCCGTGGTGTGGGGCGTTCTGTCATGCTCGCTCACTCCTCGCCCTCGGGCCGCCGGGGCCCTGGCTCGTACCACGTCTACCACCGGTGCGGGGCGCCCACCACTTCGCTGCGCCGTGCACCGGCGGCCGGGCCGTGCGGACACCGGCTTCGGGAGCGAGCGGGCCCGCGCGCCGTGGGCCGAACGGGCTCCCGCCGCCGGGCGGACCGTCGCCCGTGTAGCCTGCCGGTCATGTCGAGTCCCGAGTCGGTTGAGGTGGGGGCTTTCGGTCACGCCGTCAGCCCCTGAACCACCGGCTTCACCACCGTCCGCCGTGCCCGCGTGGGCCACGGCCGGACGAGTGCGCCCTCGGGTGCTGACCGCGGTGACGAGATGACCCTCTCGTGCTTCTCCTCACCCCGGAGCCTCCTCGATGCCTCTCGCGCTCTATCTGCTCGCCCTGGCCGTCTTCGCCATGGGCACCTCGGAGTTCATGCTCGCCGGTCTGGTGCCGGACATCGCCTCGGACCTCGGCGTCACCGTCGGCACCGCCGGCCTGCTCACCTCGGCGTTCGCGCTGGGGATGGCCATCGGCGCGCCGCTGATGGCCGCGCTCGCCCGCAACCGGCCCGGACGCTCCAGCCTGCTCGGCTTCCTGCTGCTGTTCGCGGCGGCCCACGCGGTGGGCGCCACCGCCTCCGGCTTCCCGGTGCTGTGCGCGACCCGGGTGGTGGCGGCGCTCGCGAACGCCGGGTTCCTCGCCGTGGCGCTGACGACGGCCGGCACGCTGGTGCCGCCCGACCGTAAGGGCCGGGCGCTCGCCGTACTGCTGTCGGGCACGACGGTGGCCACCGTCGCCGGTGTTCCGGCGGGGGCGCTGCTCGGCACCCTGCTCGGCTGGCGGGCCACGTTCTGGGCCGTGGCCGTGCTCTGCCTGCCCGCGGCCGTCGGCATCCTCAGGGGGATCCCGGCGCCTGCGGCGGCGGGCGGCGCGACCGGTGCGCTGCGGCCGGAACTGGCGCAGCTGCGCCGCCCACGGCTGCTGCTGGTCATGCTGCTCGGCGCGCTGGTGAACGCGGCGACGTTCGCGAGCTTCACCTTCCTCGCGCCCGTGGTGACCGCCGTCGCCGGGCTGGGCGAGCTGTGGGTCTCCGTCGCCCTGGTGCTGTTCGGCGCCGGTTCCTTCGTCGGGGTGGGCGTCGCCGGGCGCCTGGCGGACCGGCGGCCCGGCCTGGTGCTCGCGGCCGGCGGCCCGCTGCTGCTCGTCGGCTGGCCGGCGCTGGCGCTGCTGGCCCACCGGCCGGTCGCGCTGCTCGCCCTGGTGTTCACGCAGGGCGCGCTGTCCTTCGCGCTGGGCGGCACCCTGATCACCCGGGTCCTCTACGAGGCCGCCGGGGCCCCGACCATGGCCGGTTCCTACGCGACCGCGGCGCTCAACGTGGGCGCCGCCGCGGGTCCCCTCGTCGCCGCGACCGCCCTCACCGGCACGCTGGGCGACACCGGCCCGCTGTGGGCGAGCGGGGCGCTGGTCGCCGTCGCCCTGGCCGTCGCCGTCCCCGTGCGCGCCGTACGGGCGGCCGGCTGAGGTCAGCCGTGCGTCAGGGCGCGGTCAGCGCCTTGCGGCACTGTTCTTCCTGTGACCGGCACGGGAAACCGGAACCGGTCACGGGGAGAGGTGCCCGGAGTGGCTTATCGGGGACCACGAGCACGCCTCACGGTCGGGCCCCACGGGGCCCACGCAGGTTCAAATCCTGCCCTCTCCGCTACGCCGAACGGCTGACTAAAATGGACGGCGGCATCGCGTGCCGGTCACCGACCGGGTGAGGCATGGAGGTGCCAGGAGATGCCCTGGAGGCATTCCTTGCCGGTCGAGTTGAACCACACCATCGTCCATTCCCGTGACAACCGGGAGTCCGCCCGTTTCTTCACGGAGATAGTGGGCCTGGACATCACCGCCGAGTGGGGCCCGTTCGTCGCCGTGGCCCTGGGCAACGGCGTCACGCTGGACTTCGCCACCGTCCCCGAGGACACCATCACCCCGCAGCACTACGCGTTCCTGGTCTCCGAGGAGGAGTTCGACGCCGCGTACGCCCGGATCACCGAACGCGGCATAGAGCACTACGCCGACCCGCACAAGAAGCACCCCGGCACCATCAACCGCAATGACGGCGGCAAGGGCGTGTACTTCATGGATCCGGTGGGGCACGCCATGGAACTGCTCACCGTCCCCTACGGCGGGTGGCCCACCGCGTAGGGCCCGGCTTCCCCGCGACCGGCCGGACCGGACGCAGGGAAGAGGCCGCGTCCCCGAGCGGGGCCGAAGCTCATTCGCCGGGCGCCACGGTGCGCGCGACGATGCGGGCCGCCTCCCTGATGAGCGCCTCGTCGACCGGCGCGTCCTTCTCGTCCTTGGCCGACAGCACGGCCAGGACGACGGGGGTGCGCCGGGTGGTCCAGGCGACGCCGATGTCGTGGGCGCTCGCGTAGGAGCCGGTGCCGGTCTTGTCCGCGAGGGTCCAGCCCTCGGGCAGCCCGGCGCGGAACCGCGCGCCGCTGGTGGTGTTGCCCTTCATCCAGGTGACCAGCCGCTCGCGGTCGACGGCGGGCAGTGCCCGGCCCAGGGTCAGCCGCTCCAGGCTCGTGGCGACGGCCTCGGGGGTCGTGGTGTCGCGGAGGTCGCCCGGGACCGCCGTGTTCAGCTCCGGCTCCCACCGGTCCTGGCGGCTCACCCGGTCGCCGAGCGAGCGGAAGAACCCGGTGAGCCCGGCCGGGCCGCCCAGCTGCCGCAACAGCAGGTTGCCCGCCGTGTTGTCGCTGTACTGGATCGCCGCCGCGCACAGATCGGCCACCGTCATGCCGGTCTCCTGGTGCTCCTCGGTGCGCGGCGAGTTGGGCAGGATGTCGTGCGGCGGGTAGTGGATCACCTTGTCCAGCGGCACGCAGCCGGACCGCTCGCGCAGGACGGCGGCCGCCGCGAACGCCTTGAAGACCGAGCAGTGCGCGAACCGCTCCCCCGCCCGGTGGGCCAGCACCTGTCCGGTGCGCACGTTGCGCGCGTACACGCCGAGCCGGGCGCCGTAGTCGCGTTCCAGGTCGCCCAGTTCGCCCGGTTCACCGGTGGCCGGGGCGCTCGCGGCGGCCGCGGCCGTGCCGGTCGACGCCACGACGGCGGCGGACGCGAGCGCGAGGCCCGCCCTGAGCAGGCCACGACGTGCGAGCGGTCCGGAAGCGGTCATGGTGAAGTCCTCCTGTTTTGTCGCCCATTGGGGGGTGTGGATCTCCGTGGCACAGCGAAACAGCAGGAGTGCGCTCATGTCCAAGAGCGAACTGGGCACAGTTCATGCCTTTTTGATATGACTGCACGATGGACCTGCTGGCGCACCTGGAGGCCTACGTGGCGACGGCCGACGAGGCGAGCTTCTCCCGCGCCGCCGACCGGCTCGGCATCGCGCAGCCGCTGCTCAGCCGTCGCGTCAAGACGCTGGAGAGCCACTTCGGCGGGCCGCTGTTCGACCGCTCCCGGCGGCAGGTCACGACGACCGAACTGGGCGTGCTGCTCCTCCCCTACGCGCGGGACGTCCTGGACCGCGCCCAGCGGCTGCGGCAGGCCGCCCGCTCGGCCCGGCACTCGCAGGTGCGTGCCGTCGGGGTGCCCGCGGACTGCGCGCCGGCCGCGCTGGCCCGCGCCCTGCGCGCCGCCGGCGAGCACGGGATCACCCTCGGCATGCGTGAACTCCCACCGCGGGAAAGGGAGTCCGGGCTGGCCGACGGCACGCTCGCGTACGCGCTCGTGCGGACCGCGCCGGAACGCGCCGCCTTCCGGGTGCCGTTGGGACTGGCGTCCGCGCCGGGCGACGCGGACCCGGAGCCACCGCGCGCGGTCCACCTGGAGGACCTGCGGCCGCGTCGCCGCCGCACCGGCGAGCCGCCCGCGCCCGCGCCGCCGCCGATCCTGGTCCTCGCGGAGGACCGGGTCCCGTACTTCGAGGACAGGTTCGCGCGGGCGGTCGCGCGCGCCGGGCTGCCCGAGGGACGGATCCGGCCGGCCGGCCCGCCGTCCGACGCGTTCGCCGGGACCCTGGCCGGGCGCGCCCTGCTGCTGTGCACCGAGCCGTACGCCCGCCGGTACGGCGCCGCCTGGGCGCCACTGGGCGACCCCGCCCTGCACCGGGGGTACGACGTGGGCGCACCGCCGGGTCCCCGCGGCACGCCGGGCGTGCCGGGCCGACTGGCCCGGTTGCTGGCGGCGTCGGTCGGCGCGTCCGGTGCCGCGCGGCCGCCGGCGCGGTCCGGTGCCGCCGACGAGCCCTCCGCCCGGCTGGCGGCCCGCGGATGAGCCCGGCGCAGACGAGCGGAGCGCAGACGTACCAGCCCGGCTGCGTGGGTGACGACGGCGCGCTGCTGGACGTCGCGGAGGAGATCGCGACGGACTGGGCGGCGCTGGGCGTGCGCGGTTCCTTCCTGGCCCTGAACCTGGACACCGGCGACCGGCTCGGCTTCGGCGTCGACGAGCCGGTGCCGCTCGCGTCGGTGGCGAAGGTCCCGCTCGCCCTGGTCGTACTGGACCGGATCGCGGCCGGGGAACTGGACGCGGCGCAGCCGGTGACCCTCGACCCGGCCCGCAGCAGCGTCGGATCCACCGGTTTCGCGGCGTTCCGGCACCCGGTCACCGCGGCCGTCGGCGATCTGCTGATGATGATGCTGTCGGTGAGCGACAACGCGGCCGCGGACGCGCTGTTCGACCTGGTGCCCGCGGCGGAGGTGGACGCGCGGCTGCGCGCGTGGGGGTGCGACGGCATCCGGATGCGGCACCGGATGAACCACATGTACGAGTGCGCGGCCGGGGCGGCGGGCGACGACTTCTCCCTCGCGCTGGAGCTCGCCGTGCGGGACGAGCAGGCGGGCCGACCCACCATCGCGACGCTGGACCCGGCCCACGCCAACACCGGCTCGGCCAGGGCGCTCGTCGGCCTGTTGCGGCGGGTGTGGTGCGACGAGATCGCCGTACCGGAGGCGACGGCCGGGCTGCGGCGGCTGATGGGGCTCCAGCTCTTCACCCACCGGCTGGCGGGCGAGCTGCGCGCGGACACGCTGCGGTGGAGCGGGAAGACGGGCACCTTCCTGCATCTGCGGCACGAGATCGGCGTGGTGGAGGCGGAGTCCGGGGACCGGGTGGCCATGGCCGCGCTGACCCGCGCCGACCGGCGGGCCGGCCTCGCCCCGGACATCGAGCTGGCGCTCGGGGCGGCGGCCCGTGCCGCCTTCGAGGCGCTGCGCCGCTGAGCTGCGGGGGTCAGGGCAGCAGGCGCTGTTCCTCCGCCACGGCGACCGCGCCCGCCCGGGTGTTCACGCCGAGCTTGTCGTGGATGCGGCGCAGACGGGTCTTGACGGTGGCCTCGCCGATGTGCGGGACGCGGGCGACGGCGTGGTGCGGCAGGCCCTGGGCGAGCTGCGCCAGGATGTCGCGCTCGCGCGGGGTGAGGGCCGGGCGCGGGTTGCGCAGCCGGGACAGCACCCGGCCGGCGACCGGCGGTGAGAGCGCGGGGCCGCCCTGGGCGGCGGCGTGGAGCGCGGTGAACAGGTCCTCGCGCTCGGTCTTGAGCAGACAGCCGGTGGCGCCCGCGTCGACGGCCCGGGTGACGTCGTCGTCCGTGCCGTAGGTGGTGAGGGCCGGGACGTGCGGGGCGGGGTCCGCGGCGCGCAGCCGGCGGGTGGTCTCGATGCCGTCGGTGCCCGCGGCGGCCGGCACAGGCACCGGCTCTGAAGGACATTCCCGGCACGCTTCCTCGCGGGCGGCACCCCGGTGACCGCCCAGGGCGCCCCGGTCGCGTGCGTCGGCGTCGCGGGCGCGCGGTCCGGGGGCCTGGACGAGACGTACGCCCGGGCGGGCGCGGCGGCGGTGGGCCGTTGACGCACGACGACGTCCGGGCCCCCGGTGGGGAGCCCGGACGTCGGGCCGGCGAACCGGCCGGATCAGGCGAGGTCGAACCGGTCCAGGTTCATCACCTTGTCGAACGCGGCGACGAAGTCCTTGACGAACTTCTCCTTCGCGTCGTCGCTGGCGTAGACCTCGGCGACGGCGCGCAGCTCCGAGTTGGAGCCGAAGACGAGGTCGGCGCGGCTGCCGGCCCACTTCAGCTCGCCCGTGGCCGCGTCCCGGCCCTCGAAGGTGGTCTGGTCCTCGGAGGTCGACTTCCACGTGGTGCCCATGTCGAGCAGGTTGACGAAGAAGTCGTTGGTGAGGACGCCGGGCGTCTTGGTGAAGACGCCGAGCTGCGACCGCTGGTAGTTGGCGCCGAGCACGCGCAGGCCGCCGATGAGGACGGTCAGCTCGGGGGCGCTGAGGGTGAGCAGGTTGGCCCGGTCCAGCAGCAGGTACTCGGCCGGCAGCCGGTTGCCCTTGCCGAGGTAGTTGCGGAAGCCGTCCGCGGTCGGCTCCAGCGCCTCGAAGGACTCGGTGTCGGTCTGCTCCTCGGTGGCGTCCACCCGGCCCGGCGTGAACGGCACCCGGACCTCGAAGCCGCCTTCCTTGGCCGCCTTCTCGACGGCGGCGACACCGCCGAGGACGATCAGGTCGGCGAGCGAGACCTGCTTGGCGCCGGAGGAGGCGTTGAAGTCCCGCTGGATGCCCTCCAGGGTGCGCAGCACCTGGGCCAGCTCGTCGGGCTCGTTGACCTCCCACTCGCGCTGCGGGGCGAGGCGGATGCGGGCGCCGTTGGCGCCGCCGCGCTTGTCGCTGCCGCGGAAGGTGGACGCGGAGGCCCAGGCGGTGGTGACCAGCTGGGACACGCTCAGGCCCGATTCGAGCAGCTTGGCCTTCAGCGCCGCGATGTCCGCGTCGTCGATCAGCTCGCCCTCGCGCTCCGGCAGCGGGTCCTGCCAGATGAGGGTCTCCTCCGGGACCTCCGGGCCGAGGTAGAGGGACTTCGGGCCCATGTCGCGGTGGGTGAGCTTGTACCAGGCGCGGGCGAAGGCGTCGGCGAACTCCTGCGGGTTCTCGTGGAAGCGGCGGGAGATCGGCTCGTAGATCGGGTCGAAGCGCAGGGCGAGGTCCGTGGTGAGCATCGTGGGCAGACGCTTCTGGGTCGGGTCCTGCGGGTCGGGGATCGTGGCCTCGGCATCCTTGGCGACCCACTGCTTGGCACCGGCCGGGGACTCGGTCAGTTCCCATTCGTAGCGGAAGAGGTTGTCGAAGAAGCCGTTGCCCCACCGGGTCGGGGTGGAGGTCCAGGTGACCTCCAGGCCGGAGCCGATGGCGTCCCTGCCCTTGCCGGAGCGGTAGGTGCTCTTCCAGCCGAGGCCCTGCTCCTCCAGGCCGGCGGCCTCGGGGTCGAGGCCGACGTGGTCGGCGGGGCCGGCGCCGTGGGTCTTGCCGAAGGTGTGGCCGCCCGCGATCAGGGCGACGGTCTCCTCGTCGTTCATGGCCATGCGGCGGAAGGTCTCGCGGATGTCGCGGGCCGCGGCCAGCGGGTCCGGGTTGCCGTTGGGGCCCTCGGGATTGACGTAGATCAGGCCCATCTGGACGGCGCCGAGCGGGTTCTCCAGCTCACGGTCGCCCGTGTAGCGCTTGTCGTCCAGCCAGGTGGTCTCGGGACCCCAGTAGACGTCCTCCTCCGGCTCCCACACGTCCTTGCGGCCGCCGCCGAAACCGAAGGTCTGGAAGCCCATGGACTCCAGCGCCACGTTGCCGGCGAGGATCATCAGGTCGCCCCAGGAGATCTTCTGGCCGTACTTCTTCTTGATCGGCCACAGCAGCCGGCGGGCCCGGTCCAGCAGGACGTTGTCCGGCCAGCTGTTCAGCGGGGCGAAGCGCTGCTGGCCGCGGCCGCCGCCGCCGCGGCCGTCGCTGATGCGGTAGGTACCGGCGCTGTGCCAGGCCATCCGGACCATCAGCGGCCCGTAGTGGCCGAAGTCGGCGGGCCACCAGTCCTGCGAGGTGGTGAGCAGTTCCTCGATGTCCCGCTTCACGGCGGGCAGGTCGAGGCTCTGGAAGGCCGCGGCGTAGTCGAATTCCTCGCCCAGCGGGTTGGCCGCGGGCGGGTTCTTCGCGAGGATCTTCAAATTGAGCCGGTCCGGCCACCACTGGCGGTTGCCGCCGCCCTGGGTCGGATGCGGGGCCCGGTCGTGAGCGACGGGGCAGCCGCCGCTCCCCTCCTCCGACTTCGCGTCTGTGACGATCGCGTCGTGGTTCTCAGTCATGGCAATCCTTCCGAACTAAGCGGAACCAGGTGCTCAGGAACTGCGGCCGGTGGAACAGTCGGGGCACACGCCCCAGTAGACGACCTCGGCTTCGTCGATGGCGAAGCCCCGGTCGTCCGCGGCGGTCAGGCAGGGCGCGTCGCCGACGGCGCAGTCGACGTCGACGACGGCGCCGCAGGACCGGCACACGATGTGGTGGTGGTTGTCGCCGACGCGCCCCTCGAACCGGGCCGGGTGGCCGGCGGGCTCGATGCGGCGCACGAGCCCCGCCGCGGTCAGGGCGTGCAGGGCTTCGTAGACGGCTTGCAGGGAGATGTGGCCTACGCGGTCGCGGACCCCGGAGGCGATCGCCTCGGCGCCGAGGTGGTCGCCGTCCCGGACCGTTTCCAGCAGCGCGACGCGAGTCGCCGTCACGCGCAGGCCGGCACCGCGGAGCTCCTCGGCGGTGGTCGGAGTCGGGGAGGCGGTCATGGGGCCGAACCTACTCTCAGAAACACGAGGGGTTCAAGAAAACGAACCATGCAATTCCGGTCGCCCGCCGGTGTACGGCGTTCACCTCCGCGTGGCCTCGCCCGGGGACATGCACGCATCATGTGGCCCCACCCCACTCTCCCCGGCCGCGGCAAGCCGAACCGTCCACCGATCGGGTGAGAGGGGACGGACGGCCGGCTCGCCCGCTACTTCAGGATGTTGACGGCGCGCGCCACCACGAGGGCCACGGTCACCAGGGACACCGAGGACTGCAGCAGCATCAGCATCTTGGACCAGCGCGACAGGGGCATCACGTCGGTCGGGCTGAAGGCCGTTGCGTTGGTGAACGAGAGATACAGGTAGTCGAGGAACTCCGGCTCCCAGTCCGCGGGCGCCAGCTCGGGGTTCTGCATCTGCACGAAGAGGAAGTCGGCGTACTGCCGCTCCCCGCGGACCCGGGCCATCGGGCCGCCGCGGTCGGATTCCCAGTACCACAGCGCGAAGACGATCACATTGGTGAACCAGATGACGGCGCCGGCCCGCAGCAGCGGCACCCCGCCCTGACCCCCGCCGCCGTGCAGCAGGTCCACCACCAGCCGGGCCGCCGACCACCCGTTGGCCAGGCTGATGACCCCGATCAGGAGCAGTCCCAGCCAGCGCAGCCACCGCGTCCGCGGCTCGACCCGCCGGGGGTTGCCGGCCACCAGCGCCAGCAGCAGCGCGAACTCCAGCACCGGCAGCACCCAGACCGGCCGCAGCAGTGTGAGCCGGTGCGGCAGCACGAGTTGCAGGGCGATCGCGGCCAGCATCACGGCCGTCACGGCCCAGCGCGTCTCGCCCCGTGTCGCCCGGCGCCACGCCGGGACCAGTTCACGCTCGCCGCTGCGCAGCAGCCGCTCGATCCTGGCCAGCCGGCTGTCGGCGTCGTCCCTGTCGTCGGTCATGCCGGTCATTGTCCCGGGCCCGCGCCCCGCGGAAGCGGCCGGGACGGCACGCCCGACGCGTGTCCGTCAGACGGACCGCTCCTCACGCGCCCCCGGCTCGCTCCGGCCGGGCTCGCGCCGCCAGGCGGGGAGCACCTCGCGACCGTGGGCCTCGTTGATGACGCCGGCCGCCGACGCGTACCAGGCGGCGAGGCCGGTGAGGATGCCGAACCAGCCGCCCACCTGGGTCATGACGTGCGGCGGGACGCCCGTCTGGAACGACCCGATGGCCAGGAAGAGGAAGGTCAGGGTCAGCAGCACGAACACCGCCAGCACGGGGAGGCTGACGCGCAGGGCGCCCACGGTCATGTAGGCGGTGAAGACGGCCCACCCGAGCAGGTACAGCCCCAGCGCGTTGTGCGCGTCCCCGGCGAGCGCCACGCGCGGCGCTATCCACCAGTACGACAGCCAGAAGGCGGCGAACGAGACGAACGCCGTCGCGGCGAAGGTGTTGCCCCTGCGGAACTCGAAGAGACCCGCGGCGAACTGGGCGAGACCGCCGTAGAACGCGGCGACACCCAGGACCGGCAGGATCGCGGCGGGCTCCTTCAGCAGGTTGGTGTTGACGATCGACAGCAGCAGCGTCGACAGGGCGAAGCCGGCCAGTCCCAGCGGGGCGGGATCGGCCCAGGCCGCGCACGGGGCCGCCTCGGGCGGCCGCTCCGAAAGGGGGCTCCTCGTGTCCTCGTGCATAACCGGCATTCCCTTCGGCCAGTGGTCAGCAGGGCCGACGGCCCTGGCGCGCCTAGCCCGCAAACATGCTGGTCAGTGCCCCCGAGGCGGGCTGTGACACTCGCGTGCCACCTAGATACACCTGTACGGAAAGTACCCATTCGCACCAGTTCTCAGCCCTCGCATCCCTCACCGATCCCGCCACCCCCTCCCGGGCCGTGCCCCGGGCTCCGTCCGTCCGTGCCCTGCCGGGCCGGGTGCGCACGTCGGTTCGGCGCGGCTCGGCGAACGTCGTGGTGGCCGGGGCGCGCCCTTCCGCGGGTGCCGGTCGCGGTCCTAGGGTGAGCCCGCCGTCGGGCGCCGCCGGGAGGGGAAATGATGGTGCGCGGGATCGGGTTGCTCCGCCACGCCGCGCTCTGCGCGGCCGCCGTGCTGCTGTCGGGCGGTCCGGCCTTCGCGGCCTCCGCGACGGCCGCGGCACCCGGGCCGGACCCGGTCGCCGCCCGGCTCGACGCCTACTGGACACCGGCCCGTATGGCGGCCGCCCTGCCCGCGGCTCCCGCGAAGGGCGCCGAGGCGGGCGCCGGCGCCGCTCCCGCGGTGGACGGCCCCCGACCAGGCGAGTACATCCCGCCCAGCCACAGCTTCGCGGGCATCCCGCAGGCCGGTACGTTCTTCTGGACCGACGCCAAGGGCACCGGCCGCACCTGCAGCGGCTCGGTCGTCCGCAGCCCCGGGCGGGACCTGGTGCTCAGCGCGGGGCATTGCCTAAAGGGCTACTCCGGCACCGCCCCGCGGCGCGCTCTGGCCTTCGTCCCCCAGTACCACGACGGGCTCAAACCCTTCGGGATCTTCCCGGTCGTGACGAACGGCGTCTACGTCCCGCAGCAGTACTACGACCTCGGCGAACACGCGGGCGCCGGCTACGACTTCGCCTTCGCGGTCACCGGCCCCAACGAGGACGGCACGGCCCTCGAGGACGCGGTCGGCGGGGTGCGGCTGCTCACCGGGACGGGCTATCTGCACGCACCGGTGCGGATGATCGGCTATCCGGCGGGGGCGGCGCAGCCGCTGGAGTGCTGGAGCCGGACCACGGCGTGGGTCAGCGACGACCCGGCCGAGCCGGGCGTCTTCCCGCGCATCGCCTGTGACGCCTTCGTCGGCGGCACCAGCGGCGGCCCCATGCTGGTCCCGTGGTTCGACGGCTGGGCGGTCGTCGGCGTGATCGGCGGCTACCACACCGGCGGCGACACCGCGCAGGTCTCCTACAGCGCCTACTTCGGCACCGCCACCCGCGCCCTGTACCACGCCGCCACCACCGGAGCGCCGCCCGCGGACCCGACCCCTACGGAAGACCCCGAGCGGAAAGACCAGGGTTGATCCCTGATGACCCGGGGGTGACGAGTCGTCACCCTTGAGCCATGACCGACGAACATCCGCGCGGACGCCGCAGGGGCGTGGGGTTACGGACCCTCCTCGCCTCTGTGGTCGCCGCCTTCTGCACCCTCGCGGTGTCCCTGCCCGCCGCCGCGACCACCGCCGCGACCACCGGCGCGCCGCCGCCCCGCCGCCTGGCGCTGCCCTTTCCGACCGGGCCGCATCCTGTCGGCAAGGTGTCGTTGCACCTGGTGGACACCGCACGCCCCGATCCCTGGCGACAGGGGCCGATACACCGCGAGTTGATGGTCAGCGTGTTCTACCCGGCGGCACGCGCGGCCGGCCGCCCGCAGGCCCCGTACATGCTGCCCGCCGCGGCGGCCCACTTCGACCGTGTCACCGCCGACGACTACCTCCAGCTCGGCGTCCCCACCGGCCGGACCGACTGGGCCGGCGTGGCCACACACGTGGCACTCGGCGCTCCGGTGGCCCCGGGCCGAAGAGGGCGGCTTCCGGTGGTCCTCTACTCCCCGGGGCTGGGCGAACCCCGCACCTGGGGCACCACGTTGGTGACGGACCTGGCCAGCCGCGGCTACGCCGTCGTGACCGTCGACCACACCTATGAGGCGCCCGAGGTCCAGTTCCCGGACGGCTCGCTCGCCACCATGGTGCCGCCCGGCGATCCCGACGCCTTCATCCGCAAGTCGTTGGCCGTCCGGGTCGCGGACATCCGGTTCGTCCTCGACCGGCTGCGGCTGCTCGACGGCGGTCACGACCCCGACGCGGACGGGCAGCGCCTGCCGAAAGGGCTGACCGGCGCGCTGGATCTGTCGAGGGTGGGCATGTTAGGCCACTCGATGGGCGGCAGCGCCGCCGCCCTGGCGATGGACGCCGACCACAGGATCACCGCGGGCATCGACATGGACGGCAACCTGACCTACGTCGACGGTTCGCCGATGCCGGTCGCCCGGCACGGCCTGGACCGGCCGTTCCTGCTGCTGGGCAAGGACGGCGAGACGGACACCGGCCCCGGCTGGCAGGCGTTCCGCGCCCACACACCGGGCTGGACGCGCCAACTGACCCTGCGCGGCTCGGACCACGCCTCGACCACGGACGCGGAGGCCCTCCTGCCTCAGCTGCACCTGTCACCGCCCGTGCAGACCGCCGCCCTCGGCACCCTCGACCCCGCCACGGCGATCCGTACGAGCGAGGCGTACGTGGCCGCCTACTTCGACCACTGGCTGCGCGGCGGCAGCGGGCGGCTGCTGGAGGGGCCGTCGCCGAGGTACCCGGCCATGGAGTTCGTGGACTGACCCGGCCCGTGCGGGTGCGGCGGCAACGGCCGCGGCGGAGGCGTCAGCAGGCGGTCGGCGCATAGAGCGCCAGCTGGTCCTTGACCCACGGGTCGTAGATCGCCAGCTTGCGCTGGGCAGCGGGGTCGAACCGGGCCAGCTGCCCCTCGATCCAGGGGTCGAGGCGGTGGTGCTGCCGGGAGCAGACGGAGGTGGCCTGCGCCGCCGCGGAACGGGCGGCGGCAGCCGGGGCGTGCTGGGGCGCGGCCGACGCGGAGCCGGCGCCGGCGAGCAGCGCGCCACCGACCAGTGCGGCCGAGGCTCCCACCACTGCGGTGTGCCGAATCAGCTTGATCATGACGTTCTCCTTCCTGCGCGGCCGGACGGGCCCGGGGCGCCCTGCGGTGGCTCACCCCGTCGGTGCACGACCGGCCGGTGGGGGCGCCTACCCCGCCACTCACGCCTCACTCGCACTCGTCCGCGTCCGCATCCGCGGGCGGAAGGAGCCGCCGCCGGCTCAGCCGCCCGGCGACGCCTCGGCAGGCGCGGGCGCGGCCCCGCCGGCCGCGCCCGTCGGCGCGCCTCCCATGGCCACGGTTTTGAGCTGCTCCAGCGAGTCCCGTGCCAGCTGGACCAGGGGCCGCCGCTCGTCCGCGGTGATCCAGCGTTCGAAGGCGACCTTGAAGACGGCGACGCCCGTCTCGGCGGTCAGGCTCGCGGCGGGTTCCGGGACGCCCCGGCGGCGCAGGGTGTCGGCGAGGGCTGCCGCGAGCGAGGCGAGCTTGATCAGTTCGCGTTCGCGTAGCTCGGCGGTCGCGGAGATCACGGCGTGCCGCTTGCCCGCGAACTCGCGCAACTCCTCGAACGTCTCGCAGACCGCGTCCAGGCCGGCTGCCAGCGCGTCGAGGGGGGCCGCGGCGAGCGGGGCGTCGGCGACGGCCTCGGTGAACCGCCGCTCCAGTTCACCGGATCCGGCGAACAGGACTTCGCGCTTGTCGGCGTAGTGCCGGAAGAACGTGCGCTCGGTGAGCCCGGCGCGTTTGGCGATCTCCGCCACGGTGGTCTGCTCGAATCCGCGCTCGCCGTACAGCTCCAGCGCCGCCTTCGCCAGCCGCTCCCGCCCGTTCGGCTCCCATCTGCCCATGGCGCGAATCCTACGCGATGACAGTCACCGACATCAGTGCTAGCGTCGATGACAGCCACTGACATCAACTGTCCGGGAGAATACCCATGCGCGTTTTCGTGACCGGTGCGTCCGGCTGGATCGGTTCCGCCGTCGTTCCGGAACTCCTCGACGCGGGCCATCAGGTGGTCGGCCTGGCCCGCTCAGAGGCCTCCGCCGCCGCCCTCACCGCGGCAGGCGCCGAGGTCGTCCGCGGCGGCCTGGACGACCTCGACGTCCTCGCGTCCGCCGCCGCCGACTCGGACGGGGTGATCCACCTCGCCTTCAAGCACGACATCGCCTTCTCCGGTGATTTCCGGGGCGCGGCGGAGGCCGACCGCAGGGCCGTCGACACGCTCACCGGCGCGCTCGCCGGGAGCGACCGCCCCTTCGTCATCGCCTCCGGGGTCGCCGGGCTGAAGCCGGGCCAGGTGTCGACGGAGCGGGACATGCCCAGGGTGGAAGGCGACTCGCCGGTCCTGATCCGGGCGATCACCGCGGAGGCCGTACTGGCATGCGCTGAGCGGGGAGTGCGCTCCAGCGTGGTGCGGCTCGCCCCCACCTGCCACGGCGAGGGGGACCAGGGGTTCGTCGCCGGCCTGATCGGCATAGCGCGGGAGAAGGGCGTCTCCGGGTACGTGGGCGACGGCGCCAACCGCTGGCCGGCCGTGCACCGGCTCGACGCGGCGCGGCTGTTCCGGCTCGCGGTCGAGCAGGCCCCGGCGGGCAGCGTGCTCCACGGCATCGCCGAGGAGGGCGTGCCGATCCGTGAGGTGGCCGAGGCGATCGGCCGCCAGCTCGGTGTACCGGCGGTCTCGGTGAGCGCCGAGGACGCGGCCGCGCACTTCGGCTGGATGAGCGGCTTCGTGGCGATCGACGCCCCCTCGTCGAACGACCTCACCCGCAAGCTGCTCGGCTGGGAGCCGACCCGGCCCGGTCTGCTCGCCGACCTGGCGGAGGGGCACTACTTCCGCGCCCCGGCGGGCAGCACCGCCTGACCCGTCCAAGGCCGCGGCGCGAGGCCCCGCGATCCGTGGGGCCTCGCGCCGCGGCCGGGCTGCGCATCCGGTCGGCCCGCCCCCGGGTGGCAGCAGTCACCGGGGGCGGGCCGGGCGTACCGGCCTCCGGCGCTTCTAGACGTGCGGCGCGCCGAACCACCTCGGCAGCCGGCGGGCCAGGTCCGCCGGGTCCTCTCCGGCCCAGACCACATGGCCGTCCGGGCGCAGCAGCACCGCGGGGACGTCCAGCCGCTCGCTGGAGTCGACGACATGGTCGATCCGGTCCGCCCAGCCGGTCACCGAGAGACGGCCGGTGCCGTCGAGCAGCAGGCCGCGGCCGTGGCGCATCAGCTCGTAGAGGCGGCCGTGCTTCAGTGGCATGTCGGGCAGCCGCCGGCCGAGCAGGTCGTGGCCCTCGCCGACGTCGTAGCAGATCCCGGTCGCGATGATCTTCTCGGTGAGGTGGCGGTTCACCTCCTCGAAGTCCATCAGCTCCGTCACCAGCCGGCGCACCGCCCGGGCGCCCGGTTCGAGGGAGACCAGCTCCATCTGCGCCCGGGTGTTCTCCAGCACGTCGGCGGCCACGGGGTGCCGTTCGCGGTGGTAGGTGTCCAGCAGGCCGGCGGGCGCCCAGCCGGCGATCTCGGCGGCCAGTTTCCAGCCGAGGTTGAAGGCGTCCTGGAGGCCGAGGTTGAGCCCCTGACCGCCCATCGGCGGGTGGACGTGCGCCGCGTCGCCGGCCAGCAGGACCCGGCCGTCCCGGTAGCGCTCGGCCAGCCGGGTGCCGTCGCCGAAGCGAGCGAGCCGGCGCGGCTCGTGCATGCCGAAGTCGGTGCCGGCGACGGCCCGCAGCTGCCGTCGCACCTCCTCGGGCGTCGGCGGGACCGAACGGTCCTCGGCCACCCCCTCGGCGGGTACGACGACGCGGTACACGCCCTCGCCGATGGGCATGGCGCCGAAGCGCAGCTGTGTCCTGCGGACGTCGGCGACCACGGCGGCCACCTCCTCCGGGGACGCCGTCAGCCGCATCTCGCCCAGGAGGGTGTCGACCCGCGAGGGCTCGCCCGGAAACCCGATGCCGAGCAGTTTGCGCACCGTGCTGCGACCGCCGTCGCAGCCGACGAGATAGCGCGCACGCAGCCGGGTGCCGTCGGCCAGTTCGGCGCTCACCCCGTCCGCGTCCTGGCTCAGTCCGGTCAGTTCGCTGCCGCGGCGCAGTTCGGCGCCCAGTTCGACGGCGTGCTCGGCCAGCAGGCGGTCGGTCACGGGCTGCGGGATGCCGAGGACGTACCCGTGCGCGGTGTCCAGGCCCTGCGGCTCCGGCTTGCGGATGCCCGCGAAGAAGCCGCCGAGCGGATGCCGCCGGCCGAGCGCCAGGAACCGGTCCAGCAGACCGCGCTGGTCCAGCACCTCGATGCTGCGCACGTGCAGGCCGAGCGCCCGGACGATCCCGGTCGGCTCCGTCTCCTTCTCCAGCACGACCGTGCGCACGCCGTGCAGCCGCAGCTCGGCGGCGAGCATCAGCCCGGTCGGTCCGCCGCCCGCGATGATCACGTCGATCAAGGAATTCCCCCCATGTGCCCAGGTCACGGGCCGCACAGTCACCGGCGGCCCGTCGTTCAGGCTGGTGATTGTGCGCCCCCGAGGGGGGCTTGCCGCAAGGCCCCCCACCCGCTATACGTTGAGAGTGGCAAGGAGTACGCGCTCCTTGCCTTTCCTGTTCGCCCCTCCGGTGTTCGTTGGGCCGGACGGGTGACCTCCCTTCGGGTGAACGCCGGGCGGGGCACGGCCTGCGGACGGCGTCCCCGGGGGCCCTTTGCCGCCGAGCGGTCACCGTGAACGCATTGACGCAGCGCGTTGTCAAGATTGCGGACGGTGACGAGGCGGGGGTGGCGGGAGTCCGCGATAAACGGGAGGCATGAGACCGTTCCGCATCCAGTCCTGGGCCACCGCCGTGCTCCTCGCGGGCGCCTGCGCCCTCACCGGCCCGGCGACCGTTCCGGCCGCGCAGGGAGCGCCAAACAGGACGGCCGTGGCCTATGTGGCGCTCGGGGACTCGTACTCGGCCGGGGTGGGCGCCGGCAGCTATCTCGGCTCGGGCGCGGAGTGCCTGCGCAGCAGCAAGGCGTACCCCGCGCTGTGGGCCTCGACCCACGCCTCGTCCTTCGCCTTCGTGGCCTGCAACGGCGCCAGGACCGGCGACGTCCTGGCCAAGCAGCTGGGGCCCCTCGACGCCCGGACCGACCTGGTCAGCGTCACCGCCGGCGGCAGTGACGCGAGCTGGGCGAAGGTCATGGGAATCTGCGCCCTGCCCGGCACCACCACGTGCATGTCCGCCGTCGCCAACGCGCGCGACTACGTCGACAAGAACCTCCCGGCCAACCTGGACCGGCTCTACTCGGCGATCCGGGCCAAGGCGCCGTCCGCCCATGTCGTGGTGCTCGGGTATCCGCACTTCTACCAGCTGCACGGCACCTGTGCGCGCGGGCTCGACGACAGCGAGCGGGCCGCGCTCAACGCGGCCATCGACCACCTCGACAGCCTGATCGCCCAGCGCGCCACCCGGCACGGCTTCACGTTCGCCGACGCCCGCACGGCGTTCAGCGGGCACGAGATCTGCTCGGCCGGCCCCTGGATGCACAGCGTCGAGCTGCTGGACCTGACGGAGTCGTACCACCCCACGGCCTCGGGCCAGTCCCTCGGCTATCTGCCCCTGTTCACGCGCACGGCCTGAGCCGGCCGGGGCGGGGCACCGCCGTCAGCGGTCGCCGAAGGGGCGGCGGGGACGGCCGCGGGTGGCGCCGAAGCCGGTCTCGTGGTCCCAGACGTGGGTGCAGGTGGGGCACTGGAGGTGGAGCACGCTGCCGGTGTTGGACAGCAGATAGCGCCAGTGCCTGCCGCACCTGCGGCGTTCCTCGCAGGTGGCGCAGCCGCGGTGGTCCGCGCAGTTGGGGCAGGTCACCCAGGCGCGGCGGCCGATGTCGGCGTGCGGATCAAGCGGCAGCACGGCCGTCTCCGCGCTCGGGCAGGACACCGGCGGCGACCAGTTCGTCGTAGATGCGCTGCTGGTCCTCGTCGAGGCCGGAGTAGAGCAGATCGCGGGCGGCGTCCTCGTCGCGCAGCGCCTTGACGGGATCCCAGCCGGGAGCGACGGCGTCCATGACGTGGGCCCGGCGAAGCATCTCGTGGGCGGTGAGGTCGACGGAGAACTCGACCGGTGCGGCGGCGGGGGTGGGGTCATACGCGGACATACGTACGAACTTAGGGAGCCCTTCTCCGCTCCGGCAAGGCCGGGTGGGGGACCTCACAGCGGGCCGGCGGCATGGACGGCGAACGGCCCGGTGCCGCACGTGCGCGGTACCGGGCCGTTCGATCACCGGGTGAGCGGGGCCGACGCCCTCCCCCGGAGCGCGGTGCTCCTCGCGAAGGGCTCAGTGCTCCTCGCGGGACGTCAACGCTCCTCGCGGAAGGGGACGTGCTCCCCGACGACCGGGTCGTACTTGCGCAGAACGAGCCGGTCGGGGTCGTTGAGACGGTTCTTTCGCGTCACGTAGGTGACGCCGGTCCCGGCGGTCGACTTCAGCTTGACGACGGGACGCGCGGTGCTGCGTGCCATGTGCTCGCTACCTTTCCGCCCGGCTTCCGCCCTCCTCGGGCTATGTCCCGGGCATGCCAATCACGGTCGTCAACCGGGCCGGTGGCCGGGATATTCCGTCGCCGGGTCCGCCCGGCGGTCCCCTCCCACTGGGAGTTTTCTGTGGGATCCGTGCGGTGGACGGCCGGTAGAGGCGGCATCGGGGCCTCGCTCTGCGGAAACTCCCAGGATCTCTCCGGAACCGGACAGCGGGCGCTGCCAGGCTCGGCGCTCCCCGAAGAGCACGACGTGATCTGGAGTCGCCCCCGTGGCCTCGTTCCTTTGCAAGCTGGGCCGGTTCTCCTTCCGGAAACGCTGGTTCGTGGTGGTGGTGTGGACCGGCCTGCTGGTGCTGGCCGGCCTGCTCGCCGCCCGGGCCGCCCCCGCACCCCCCAACGACTTCTCCATGCCGGGCACGGAGGCACAGCGCGCCTCCGACCTGCTGGGGGACGGTTTCCCCGGGCTGCACGCCGACGGCGCCACCGCCCGGGTGGTGTTCCGGGTCGAGGACGGGAAGATCTCCGATCCCGAGGTCAGGCGGGAAGTGGAGGCGACCGTCCGCGCGCTGGGCGCGGACCCCCAGGTGAGCCAGGCGACCGATCCGTTCCGGACGGGTTCGGTGAGCAAGGACGGCTCGACCGCCTACAGCCAGGTCTCCTACGAGGTCTCCTCCTCTCATCTCAAGGACTCCTCGCGGTCGGCGCTGCTGAAGACCGTGGCGGACGCCCGGTCCGCCACACTGACCGTGGAGGCGGGCGGCAATGCCGTCTCGGCGGTGACGGCCGGCGGCCACTCCAAGGAGGCGATCGGCCTCGCGGTCGCCGCGGTGGTCCTGGTGCTCACCTTCGGTTCGCTCGTGGCGGCGGGGCTGCCGCTGCTGACGGCCCTGCTGGGGGTCGGCACCGGCTCCTGCGTGATCAAGGCCCTGTCCGCCCCGCTCGGTCTCGGCACCACGACCACCGGTCTGGCCACCATGATCGGCCTGGCCGTGGGCATCGACTACGCGCTGTTCGTGGTCTCCCGCTACCGCGCCGAACTCGCCCGGGGCCGCGACCGCGAGGACGCCGCCGCACATGCGGTGGGCACGGCCGGGTCGGCCGTGGTCTTCGCCGGCACGACCGTGGTGATCGCGCTGGTCGGACTGCTGGTGGTGAACATCCCGCTGCTCACGCAGATGGGCTTCGCCGCGGCGGGCACGGTGGTGCTCGCGGTGCTGATCGCCCTCACCCTGATCCCGGCGCTCCTCGGCATCGCGGGCCGGCGCATCGGTCCGCCGCGTCCGCCGCGCCGCCGCAAGGGCCGTAGGGCCGGTGACGGCCTCGGGGTGCGCTGGGCGCGCTTCGTCGTCCGCCGGCCGGTCGCCGTGCTGCTGACCGGGGTGGCCGCGCTGGCCGCGGTGGCCGTTCCGGTCGCCTCGCTCCAGCTGGGGTTGCCCGGTGACGCGAGCCAGCCGGTGTCGACCACCCAGCGCAGGGCCTACGACCTGGTCACCGAGGGCTTCGGACCCGGCTTCAACGGTCCGCTGACCGTGGTCGTCCAGGCCGCCTCCGGCGGCCCCGCCAAGGCCGCCGCCGAGAAGACCGCCCACCAGGTGAGCGGCCTGGACGACGTCGCCTCGGTGGGCCGGCCCCGGCTCAGCGAGTCCGGTGACACCGCCGTCCTCAACGTCGTACCGGCGAGCCCGCCCGGCAGCGAGCAGACCTCCGATCTGCTGAACGCCCTGCGCGACCCGGGCCTGGCGCACACGGCGGACGCCCGGATCCTGGTCGGCGGCAGCACCGCCATGAACGCCGATGTCTCCCAGAAGCTGTCCGACGCCCTGCTGCCCTATCTCGCCCTCGTGGTGGGCCTGGCGTTCCTGCTGCTGATCGCCGTCTTCCGGTCCCTGCTCGTCCCGCTCAAGGCGGCGCTCGGCTTCCTGCTGTCGGTCCTGGCCGGACTGGGCGCGGTCGTCGCCGTGTTCCAGTGGGGCTGGCTGGCACAGTTCCTCGGAGTCGCCCAGCCGGGCCCGGTGATCTCGATGATGCCGATCTTCATGGTCGGTGTGGTCTTCGGTCTGGCCATGGACTACGAGGTCTTCCTGGTGACGCGGATGCGCGAGGCGTACGTCCACGGCAGGACGCCGCTGGAGGCGATCGCGGACGGGTTCCGGCACAGCGCGCGGGTCGTCGTCGCGGCGGCGGTGATCATGATCTCGGTGTTCGCCGCCTTCATGGGCTCGGACGAGCAGATGCTCAAGACCATCGGGTTCGGCCTCGCGATCGCGGTGTTCTTCGACGCGTTCGTCGTCCGGATGGCGATCGTGCCGGCGGTGCTCGCCCTGCTCGGCGACCGTGCCTGGCGGCTGCCGCGGCTGCTGGACCGCTTGGTGCCGAACCTGGACGTGGAGGGCGAGCGGCTGGCAGCGGCCACGGTGCCCGCCGCGCCGGCCCCCGAGGAACCGGCCGCCCACCGCGACGAGACCGCCGAGGCAGGCCGGCCCGGTCCCGGCGCCTGACCGCCCGCGGTACCCGCCCCTTCGCACCGTCCCGCCCGTCACTCACCCGCAGAGGAGTCCGCCCATGCCCGCCTCACCACAGCCCGGCACCGCCCCGCCGCGTGGACCGTGGCGCCATGCCCTGGAAGGAGCCCTCGCCGTCCTGGCCGCGATCGCGGTGATGGCCGTCACGGCGTGGGCGGGGCTGCTGGCCCTGGGGGCCGACGCGATCGCGCCGCTGTCCCGGCTCGTGCCCACCGTGCTGAGCATGGCCTTCGGCGGCGCGGTCGGCCTGGAGTCCGCTCCTTCGGCCGCCCCGGCGGCCGGGGGCGGGCTGCTCGGCGCGCTGGGCGGCTCGGGCGGTGGTCTCGGCCTCGGCGTCCACGGGGAGGTGCGGGCCCTGCCGTTGATGCTGACGTTCCTGGGCACGGCCGTGCTGGCGACGGTGTTCTTCCGGCCGCTGCGCCGCCGGGCGCGCCCGGTCCCGGCACTGCTGTGGGCCCGCGCGGGCGGGGCACTGAGCACCGCCGCCGTGCTGCTGCCGGTCCTCGCGCTGGTCGGCCGGGGGACGGCGCGGCTGCCCCGCTCGGTGACGGAACGGCTCGGCGCCAGGGCGGGCGGCGCCGGTGGGGGCATGGGCGGCCTCGGGGCCCTCGGCGCGGGCACGGGCGGCTCCGGCAAGGGCCTGGCTGGCGCCCTCTCCTCGGTGGTCTTCCACTCCGACGTCGTGACCACCGCCTTCCTCGGGGTGCTGGGGGTGTGCGCCGTGCTGGGGATCGGCTGTGTGGCGGCACGGCGTACGAGCCTGCCCCGGCCGGTGGTGCTGAGCCGGATGCGCCTGAAGTGGCATCCCGTGGCCTCCACGCTGACCGGGATGGCCGCCGTGGCGTGCTGCCTGGTCCTCGCGCTGGCGGTGCTCACCGGGGCGACGGCGCCGGGCGGCCGGGAGCAGGCGGCCCGGGCCGCCGGTGTGCTGCTGCTGGCCGGGCCCGGTCTGCTCGCCGTCCTGCTCACCTCCGGGCTCGGTGCCTCCTGGGAGGCCGCCTTCCGGCGCGAGCAGGGCGACGGCGGCGGGATGCTCGGGATGCTCGGCGGCGGGACCGGTGCCGGTGGCGCGGGGAAGGACAGGTCCCTCGCCGTGGGCGACTGGTCCGGCGCCGGTGCGCCGCTGTGGCTGATCGGGCTGGTGCTGCTGCTGGTCCTGCTGGTGCTCGCCGGATATCTGGTCGCGGCCCGCACACCGGCCCGCTCCGCGCGCGAGGAGGCGGACGCCCTGCTCGGCCGGCATCTGGAGTCGGCGCTGCGGACGGGCGTCGCGGTGGCCGCGGCCGTCCTGCTGTGCTGTGTGACGGCCCAGGTCTCGCTGCGGATGGGCATCGAGGTGATGGGCGGCGAGATGGGCGCGGTGACGGCCGGTCTGGACGCGGCGGTGCGGCTGAGCGGTCTCACCGGATTCGTGGCGGCCACCGCCGCGTCGTACACGGGCAGCCGGCTGCACGGACTGCGGGCCGCCCGCCGGCCCCCGGTGCCGGGCCCGCCCCGGCCGGGCCCCCGCCGTCGCACGACGGCATCCGAATCGTCCCCCCGGGCCGGTGTGGTCTCATGAATGCGGGCCCCGGTGCTCCGGGGCCCGCACCCGGGCTCCCCTCCTCCGACGTCTGCGAGGCAGCACTCCGCACATGGCGACACCGACTTCCACAGGGCGTTCCACGACAGGCCGGGACCATCTGCTCGTGGTGGACGACGAGCCCACCGTCCGGGAGCTGCTGCGCACGGCGTTGTGCTACGCGGGCTTCGACGTCGACGCGGCGGCGACCGGGCAGCAGGCCCTCGACCTGGCCGTCCAGTGCCCGCCGGACCTGGTCCTGCTCGACGTCATGCTGCCCGACATGGACGGTTTCGAGGTCATCCGCCGTCTGCGCGCCCTGCCCCGGTCCCTGCCCGGGCGGGGCGGCGACGTGCCGGTGCTGTTCGTCACCGCGCGCGAGACCCGTCAGGACCGTCTCGACGGACTGCGGCTCGGCGCCGACGACTACGTCACCAAGCCCTTCGACCTGGAGGAGCTGATCGCACGGATCAACGCGGTGCTGCGCCGTACCAGGGGCGAGGCGCCGGCCCGGCTGGTCGTGGGCGATCTGGAGCTCGTGCCCGAGGGGCATCACGTCACCCGTGCCGGGCGGACCGTACGGCTGTCCCCGACCGAGTTCCGACTGCTGCACTTCCTGATGGCGAACGCCGGGCGCACGATGAGCAAGGGGCAGATCCTGCAGAGCGTGTGGGAGTACGACTTCGGGGGCGACCCGAGCATCGTCGACACCTACATCAGCTATCTGCGGCGCAAGATCGACGCCGAGGAGCCCAAACTCATCCACACCGTGCGGGGCATCGGCTACGTTGTTCGCGGGCCCCGGTCGTGAGGCGGCACCCGCTGGCCCTGCCCGGCCGGCTGCTGCACCGCACCTCGCTGCGCACCCGGCTGCTGTGCCTGGCCACGGCGCTGGTCGCGGTGGGGCTGACCGCGACGGGCGTGATCGTCACCACCTCGCTGCACGGCTACCTCCAGGACCGGGTGGACGACCGGCTCTCGCTGACCGCGCAGATCGCCGCCCGGCTGACCCCGCCGTCCGGCGACGACGCCGCCCGGGTGGCGAAGGCGGTGTCCCTGCTGCGGGAGACGTCCGTGAGCTACGTGGACGACCGCGGCACCGTCCGACGGGCCTTCGACACGAACGCGGCCCCGTCCGGCGGGCCGGAACTGCCCCGGCTGGATCGCGAGGCCGTCCTGGCGCACGGCGGTCGTCCGTTCACGATGACCTCGCACAACGGCGGCCGCGCCTGGCGGGTCCTCGCCGTGGTCCAGCCGGACCAGCGCATCCCGGCCGGGGCCCCCGCCACGCCGGGCAGTGTCGTCGTGGCCACCTCGCTGGACGAGGTCGACAGGACCGTCGCCAAGACCCGGCGCCTGTCGCTGACCGCGGGGCTCGTGCTGGTGGCGGTGCTCGCGGTGGCCGGCCGGTTCGCGGTGCGCTCCGGGCTGCGCCCCCTGACCCGGATCGAGGAGGCCGCCAACCGGATCGCGGCCGGGGACCTCGCCCACCGGGTGCCCGAACTCGCCGATCCCCGCACCGAGGTGGGGCGGCTGACCGCCTGCCTGAACCAGATGCTCGCCCAGATCGACACCGCCTTCCAGGCCCGCGCCGAGGCCGAGTCGAGGATGCGGCGGTTCTTCGCCGACGCCAGCCATGAACTGCGCACCCCGTTGGTCGGCATCAAGGGCTACACCGACCTGTACCGCATGGGCGCCCTGGCCGGACGAGGCGACATCGACCAGACCATGGCCCGGATCGCCCGGGAGTCCGAACGCCTCACCCGGCTGGTGGAGGACATGCTGCTCCTGGCCCGGCTGGACGAGGACACCGTGCACGGCCCGGCCGGCAACCCGGTCTTCCCGCTCGATCTGGCGCCGATGGACCTGCGCACCCTCGCTGCCGACGCGCTGCACGACCTGGGGGCCCTGGATGCCGACCGGCCGGTCACGCTCACCGGCCCGGGCGGCGGGCGGCCCGGCACCGCACCGGCCCTGGCCGACGAGGCACGGCTGCGTCAGGTGGTCACCAACCTCGTCGGCAACGCCGTCGCGCACACCCCCGCCGGCACCCCCGTCCGGATCGGGGTCGGCACGGCGGACGGCGCGGCCGTGCTGGAGGTCGCCGACCGGGGCCCGGGGCTGACCGAGGAGCAACGCGCCCGTGTCTTCGACCGGTTCTACCGCGCCGACGACTCCCGCACCCGCGCCTGCGGCGGGGGCTCGGGACTGGGCCTGGCCATCGCGCACGCCCTGGTCGCGGCGCACGGCGGGCGCATCGAACTGCGCACCGCGCCGGGCGAGGGCTGCACGTTCCGGGTGCTGCTGCCGCTTCCGGACCGCGCCCCCGCGGCGGGCGCGCACCCCGGGGACCCCCCTTCGGCGTCCGGGAGCTGACCGCCGTCACAGACCGACGGTGGCCCTGCGCCGCGCCTGGTCGAACTCGGTGAGCGGATCGCCGCCGGTGTTCCACGGCCAGGGCGTGACGATGCCGCCGATGGTCTCGAAGAGCGCGGCGGCATCGCGGCGGCGGTCGGCGGCCATCAGCGCGTAGGCCAGCAGATTGAGGTCGGCCAGGGCCCGGGCGTGCCGGAGGAAGCCGGGCTGGTTCCAGGTGTGGGCCACCCGGTCGAGGGCCCGTACGGCCATGGCGTGGGACCAGTGGTTGCGCGCCACCAGCGCCTCGAACCCGCCCCGGCCGAGGACCGAGTGGTACTGGAGCACCTGGGCGGTGAGTTCGACGGCCGCGCAGGGGGCGTTGGCCGGCATCCGGGCGTTCAGCGTGTCCACGAACTCCAGCACCTGGATGCGCGAGCCGCCCTCCTCGGGGCTGAGGTAGCCGAGCATGGTGAGGTAGGCCTCGCGGTTCCAGCGGTCGCGGGCGAGCACCTCGTTCCACACCCCGAACGCCTCTGGCTGCGCCCAGCGTTGCAGCCGCGCCACCGCCAGCAGGACGACCCAGGGGGCCGGGTCCTCGGGGGCGAGGTCGGCGGCCTTGACGCAGAGGTCGGCGGCCGCCGAGGCGTCGTCCGGTCGCCCCTCGGAGCGGGCGCGCAGCACCAGTGACCAGGCATGCAGCACCAGCGCGTCCGGGTTGCGCGGCTCCCGCGTGGCCCAGGCACCGGGCAGGTGCGAGTCCGTCATGAAGGCGGCCAGGACGTCCAGGCGGTGGGTACGACGGTCCCACTCGCCCGGTTCGTGCTCCAGCACGCGGGTGATCTGCGCCGCGCACAGGTCGGTCGTGGCGATCGTCCCCGTCCGTGTGGTCGCCCGCAGGGACTTGAGCAGTCTGCCCAGCTCCTGGTCGTCAAGTTCGGGAGCCAGCCGCGTTCTTCGGCGGCGACCTGAAAGAAAAGCCATGCAGGGAGGCTAGGGGCGCCCGGGCATTGCACAAGGTTTTCGCCAAGATCGTTATGGATGATCCGGCTCACCGGCCGCCGCCCGCGGGTTTCCCGGCTGCCGGCCGTCCGTGCGGCGCCCCGCGCGGACGGCCGCGGCGGGCGGGCGCTCGCGCCGGGCGCCGTACGCGATGAAGTAGGCGGGCAGCCGGCGCAGCCGGGGGGAACCGGCGAGCAGCCGGGCGACGCGGCGCGCCCGGTCCGCGCCGCCGAGGGGCGGCCGGCCCTCGAGCACGGGGCGGACGATCCGGGCGTGGGCGGCCCGCTGGAGGGCCTGGGTGACGACCGTGGTGGGCATGCGGCGGCGCTGGAGCGCGCGCAGGTCCCGGGGGCGCACGATGCCGCGGCGCAGCGGTGTGACGAGGAGGCGGGCGGTGGCCACGGCGTCCTGCACCGCGAGGTTGATGCCGATGCCGAAGACCGGGGACATGGCGTGGGCCGCGTCGCCGATGCACAGCAGGCCGGGGCGGTGCCAGCGGCGGAGCCGGTCCAGGCGTACGTCGAGGAGCTTGACCTCGTCCCAGGAGCGCAGGACGCCGGCCCGGTCGGCGAGCCAGGGGACGGCGGCGGTGAACTCGGCCCGGAACCGGTCGAGTCCGGCGGCGCGGCGGGCCTGGTCGGTGCCCTTGGGGATGAGGACGGCGCACTGCCAGTAGTCACCGCGGTCGATCATCGCGGTGAGGAAGCGGTCGCCCGCGCGGCCGACCAGTCCGCCCGGGTCGTCCGCGCGGCGCGGTAGCCGGAACCACCAGGCGTCCATCGGGCAGGCGAACCGGCGCAGTCCCAGTTCCGGCCGGCTGCGGGCGAGCGAGCCGCGGCCGTCGCAGGCCACGGTGAGCAGGGCGCGCAGCTCGCCGGTGCGGCCGTCGGCGGTGCGGTAGCGCACGCCGGTCACCCGCCCGCCCTCGGTCAGGAAGCCGGTCGCCTCGGTGTTCATCCGCAGCTCGAAGGCGGGGTCGCGGCGGGCCTCGTCCGCGAGGAGGTCGAGCAGGTCCCACTGGGGCACCATCGCGACGTAGTCGTAGGGACCGCGCAGCACCGACAGATCGGCGACCTTCACCTCCGGGCGGCCGGGGTCGACCGGCAGCCGCACGGTGCGCACCCGGCGCTGCGGCAGCCGGGCGAAGCGCTCGGCCAGGCCCAGCTCGTCCAGCAGCGCCAGGGTGGAGGGGTGGACGGTGTCGCCGCGGAAGTCCCGCAGGAAGTCCGCGTGTTTCTCCAGCACCGTGACCTCGACGCCGGAGCGGGCCAGCAGCAGTGCGAGCACCATGCCCGCGGGGCCGCCGCCCACCACGCAGCACGTGGTCCTGTCCCGTGTGTCCATCGCTCCTGCCCTTCGCTCGAGCAGTAATTCATCCGGCGATGAATAACTACCCCCGCGGGCGCCCGCTCACACCCCCGCCGCGACGGCCGGCGGCCGGTCCCGGTGGATCGGGGCCCGCCCGCCGGTCAGCGGGACCCCGGTGCCGCCCCGCCGGGCCGCGACGATCTCCGCCGCGATCGACAGGGCGGTCTCCTCGGGCGTGCGGGCGCCCAGGTCGAGGCCGATCGGCGAGCGCAGCCGGGCCAGTTCCGCCTCGCTCACGCCCTCCGCGCGCAGCCGCCGCGCACGGTCCTCGTGGGTGCGCCGCGAGCCCATCGCACCGATGAAGGCCACCGGCATGCCGAGGGCCACCTTGAGCAGCGGTACGTCGAACTTCGCGTCGTGGGTGAGCACGCACAGCACCGTGCGGGCGTCGGTCGCGGTGCGCCGCAGATAGCGGTGCGGCCAGTCGACCACCACCTCGTCGGCGTCCGGGAAGCGGGCCGGAGTGGCGAAGACGGGCCGGGCGTCGCAGACGGTCACGTGGTGGCCGAGGAACTTCCCGGCCCGGGCCAGCGCCGCGGCGAAGTCCACCGCCCCGAAGATGATCATGCGTGGGGGCGGCACGTCCGACTCGACCAGCAGGGTGAGGCCGCCGGGGCAGTGCGAGCCGTCCTCGGAGACCTCCACCGTGCCGGTGCGCCCCGCCTCCAGCAGGGCGCGGGCCTCGGCCGCCGCGGTCCGGTCCAGGTCGGCGTGCCCGCCGAGGGTGCCCTCGTACGGGCCGTCGGGCCGCACCAGCAGGGCCTGGCCGAGCAGGCCGTCCGGGCCGCGGGCGACCCGGACGAGGGCCGTGGGACCGCCCTCGGCGGCGAGCGCGAGGGCCTGCGCGAGGACCGCCCGGGCGGGCGCCTGCGCGCCCACCGGGGTGACCAGGACCTCGATCACCCCGCCGCAGGTCAGCCCCACGGCGAAGGCGTCCTCGTCGCTGTAGCCGAACCGCTCGACCACGCTCCGCCCGGTCTCCAGCGCCTCCTGGCACAGGTCGTAGACCGCGCCCTCCACGCAGCCGCCGGAGACCGAGCCGATCACGGTGCCCGCGCGGTCCACGGCGAGCGCGGCGCCGGGGTCGCGCGGGGCGCTGCCGCCGACGGAGACCACGGTGGCGACGGCGAACTCCCGGCCCTCGCCCAGCCACCCGGTCAGCTCCGCGGCCAGGTCAAGCATCCGGGGCTCCCTCCCCCGCGGCCGCCGACAGGACACGGTCCGGCCGGATGGGCAGGGTGCGGTGGCGTACGCCGGTCGCGTGCCAGACGGCGTTGGCGACGGCGGCCGCGGCACCCACGACGCCGATCTCGCCGATGCCCTTGATGCCGACCGGGTCGTTCGGGTCCGGGTCGTCGATCCAGTCGGCCTCGATGCGCGGCACGTCGGCGTGGGTGGGCACGTGGTAGCCGGCGAGATCGGCGCCGACGAGGCCGCCCGAGGCGCGGTCGCGCACCGCCTCCTCGTGCAGGGCCATGGAGATGCCCCAGATCATGCCGCCGAGCAGCTGGTTGCGTGCGGTGAGCGGGTTGACGATCCGGCCCGCCGCGAAGATGCCCAGCATCCGGCGCACGCGCACCTCGCCGGTGCCGGGGTCCACCGCCACCTCGGCGAACTGGGCGCCGAACGAGTGCCGTTCGGCCGGGGTGAGCGCGCCGATGGCCTCGGCGGTGTTGGCGCGGACCGTGATCCCCTCGGCCGGGATGTCGGTGCCGAGGGCGAGCCGTTCGCGCACCTCCCGGGCCGCGGTCTGCACGGCCCAGGACCAGGAGCGGGTGCCCATGGAACCGCCGGCGATCATCGCCGGACCGAAGTCGCTGTCGCCGATGCGCACCTGGACCCGCTCCGGGTCGACGTGCAGCGCGTCCGCGGCGACCAGGGTGAGCGCGGTACGGGCCCCGGTGCCGATGTCGGCGGCGGCGATCCGCACGGTGAAGCGGCCGTCCGGGTGGGCGGTCACGGTCGCCGTGGAGGGTGCCACGCCCGCCGGGAAGGAGGCCGCCGCGGTGCCGGTGCCGAGCAGCCAGCGGCCGTCGCGGCGCAGTCCGGGGCGCGGGTCGCGGTCGGCCCAGCCGAACCTGCGGGCGCCCTCCCGGAAGCAGTCGGACAGCCGGCGGCTCGCGAACGGCAGCCCCGAGACCGGCCCCCGCGCGGCGTCGTTGCGCAGCCGCAGGGCGACCGGGTCCTGCCCGCACGCCGTTGCGAGTTCGTCCATCGCCGACTCCAGCGCGAACGACCCCGGTGCCTCGCCGGGGGCCCGCATGAACGTCGGGGACGGCACGTCGAGGCGCACCACGCGGTTCTCGGTGCGGTGGGCGTCGGCGTCGTACATCACCCGTGTCACCCCGGAGCTGGGCTCCACGAACTCGAACACGGTGGAGGTGGCGCTCAGCGAGCGGTGTTCCAGGGCGCGGATCCGGCCGTCGGCGTCGGCGCCGATCCTGATCCGCTGGACGGTGGGGCTGCGGTAGCCGATCAGCGTGAACATCTGCCGGCGCGTCATCACCACGCGCACCGGGCGGCGCAGCACGCTCGCGGCCATCACGGCGGCCACCTGGTGGGCGCGCACGCCCTTGCTGCCGAAGCCGCCGCCGACGTGTTCGGAGCGCACCCGCACACTGGCCGGATCGATCGAGAAGAGGTTGGCGAGGTCGCCGACGACCCAGGTGGCACCCTGGTTGGAGTCGAACACCTCCAGCCGGTCGCCGTCCCAGTGGGCGGTGGCCGCGTGCGGTTCCATCGGGTTGTGGTGCTCTTCGGGGGTGGTGTACTCGGCGTCCAGCACGACGGCGGACTCGGCGAGCCGTGCCTCCAGGTCGCCCTTCTCCGTGACCGCGGGCATGATGCCGTCCGCCCGGTAGGCGTCGGGGCGGTCCGCGCCGAAGTCGGTGTCGTGGGGCTCCTCCTCGTAGTGCACCACCAGCGACTCCGCGGCCTCCCGGGCCTGTTCGGAGGTCTCGGCCACCACCAGCGCCACCGGCCAGCCGCGGTGCGGCACCCGGTCGTGCTGGAAGACGGCACAGGTCGGGTCGGGGCGCATGCCCAGCAGGCTGGCGAAGTCGGTGTTCAGGCGCGGGGCGTTGCGGTGGTCCAGGACGGCGAGCACGCCCGGCATGGCGAGGACCGGGTCGGTGTCCAGGTCGCGGATGCGGCCGTGGGCGACCGTGGAGAGGACCAGCCAGCCGTGGACGAGGCCGGTGAAGGGGATCTCGCCCGCGTACCGGGCGGCGCCGGTGACCTTCTCCCTGCCTTCCACGCGGGTGCGGGCGGTGCCGACGGAGGGTGCGCGGGTGTCGGTCTCGCGGGTGGGGGCGGTGGTCATCGGGCGGCCTCCTCGGCGAGTTCGGTCAGCACGGCCACGACCAGGTTGCGCATCAGGGTCACCTTGTATCCGTTGTGCGGCAGCGGGCGCGCCGCGGCCAGTTCGGCGTCCGCGGCGGCGGCGTAGGTCTCGGGGGTGGCCGGCGCCCCCGTCAGCACGTCTTCGGCCGCACGGGCCCGCCAGGGCCGGGAGGCGACCGCGCCGAAGGCCAGACGCGCCTCGTGGACGACGCCGTCGCGGACGTCGAGCGCGGCGGCGAGGGAGCCGACGGCGAAGGCGTAGGAGGCGCGCTCGCGCACCTTGCGGTAGCGGGAGCGGGCGGCGACCGGCGCGGGCGGCAGGACGACGCCGGTGATCAGCGCGCCGGCCGGCAGCGCGGTCTCGTGCTGCGGGGTGTCGCCGACGGGGAGGTAGAACTCCGTGAGCGGCAACTCGCCCGGCCCGTCGGCGGTTTCGAACCGTACGACGGCGTCGAAGGCGGTGAGCGGGACGGCCATGTCCGAGGGGTGGACGGCCACACAGTGCTCGGAGGCGCCCAGGATGGCGTGATTGTGGTGCTCGCCCTCCAGCGCGGGGCAGCCGCTGCCGGGCACGCGCTTGTTGCAGGGCCCGGTGGCATCGGTGAAGTAGCCGCAGCGGGTGCGCTGGAGCAGGTTGCCGCCGACCGTCGCCATGTTGCGCAGCTGCCCGGAGGCGCCCGCCAGCAGGGCGTGGGCCAGCGCCGGGTAACGGCGCCGCACCTCGGGGTGGGCGGCGAGGTCCGCGTTGGTGACGGTGGCACCGATGAGCAGCCCGCCCTCGGGCGTCGGCTCGACGCGGTCGAGGGGCAGTTCACGGATGTCGACCAGTCGGCCGGGGCGCTCGACGCCCGCCTTCATCAGGTCGACCAGATTGGTGCCGCCGCCGAGATAGCGGCCGTCCGGGTCGGCGCCGAGCAGGGCGACGGCACCGGCGACGTCGGCGGCCCGCTGGTAGTCGAACTCCCTCATGCCACACCCTCCTCGGACACGAGCGCGGCACCGTCGGTCCGCGGGTCCGCCGCCGCCTTGGCCACGGCGTCCACGATGGCGACGTAGGCGCCGCACCGGCACAGGTTGCCGCTCATGCGCTCCCGGATCTCCTCGGCGGTCAGCGGTGGGGGCCCGGCTTCGGGCCGGATGTCGTCGGTGACGGCGCTCGGCCGCCCCTCCGCGTGCTCCCGGAGCACCCCGATCGCGGAACAGATCTGCCCCGGCGTGCAGTAGCCGCACTGGAAGCCGTCGAGGTCGAGGAAGGCCTGCTGCACCGGGTGCAGCCGGTCGCCCTCCGCGACGCCCTCGATGGTGGTGATCTCCCGTCCCTCGGCCGCCACGGCCAGTTGCAGGCAGGCGACGGTCCGGCGCCCGTCCAACAGGACGGTGCAGGCACCGCATTGGCCTTGATCACAGCCCTTCTTGGTGCCGGTCAGGGTGAGGCGTTCACGCAGGGCGTCGAGCAGGGTGGTGCGGTGGTCGACGGGCAGTGTGAACTTCTCGCCGTTGATGTGCAGGGTGACGACACTGGACGTCGAGGTGGCCATGGCAGCTTCTTTCGCATTTCCGGAGCGGCCGACGGGCAGCTTGTACGGGAGCGGACGGACCGGCGGACGGGCCGCCGGGCGGTGCGAGCGTGCTGGGGGGCGGGACCGCGCGGGGCGCGGGTGCGGGTAATCGGAAGGATGAACGGGGGCCGGTGTCTGCCACTGGGGCGGGTCCGGCAGCTATCGTGGACTTCAACCGGACAGGTGTCCGTTACTACGGAAACGTAATGGACAGTTGTCCGCTTAGCAAGGGCGAGGTTCGGCCACGACCCTCGGGGAGGACGGGTGCCGCACATGCAGGACTCACCACGGCGCTCGGACGCGCAGCGCAACCGCGAGCGCATCCTGGAGGTGGCCCTCGCCGAGCTGTCGCGCTGCGCCGAGGCCCCGCTGAGCGCCATCGCCCGCAAGGCGGGCGTCGGCCAGGGCACCTTCTACCGCAACTTCCCCAGCCGGGAGGCACTGGTCCTGGAGATCTACCGCCACGAGATGGGGAACGTGGCCGACAGCGCGACCCGGCTGCTGGAGACGATGCCCCCCGAACAGGCCCTGCGCGCCTGGATGGACCGGCTCTCCGAGTTCGCGATGACCAAGGCCGGCCTGGCCGACGCGATCCGGCAGGCCACCAGCACCCCTGGCGGCCCGGCCAAGCCCGCGCACACCCCGGTGTCCGACGCGGCCGAGCTCCTGCTGCGGGCCGGCGAGGCGGCCGGCACCATCCGGCCCGGCGTCACCGCCGAGGACTTGCTGCTCGCCATAGCGGGCCTGTGGCAGCTCGACCCGCACGAGAACTGGCGGCCCCGCGCCACCCGGCTCTTCGACCTCGTCATGGACGGCCTGCGCCGCGGCGCGCCCGGGCGGTGACCACCGCGCCGCGCCCGGACCGCGGCGCCCCCGCCCGGCGCGTCCGACCAGAATTTCGGCGCCCGCGTGATGACTTCGCGCACTTCGGGGCACTCGGTGACCAGGAACGTTCGTCGACAGGAGGCGGGCCATGATCGCCCTAGGCATCATCTTGCTCATCGTCGGATTCCTTACCGGGATATCCATTCTGTGGACCATCGGGATCATCCTTCTGGTGGTCGGCGCGATCCTGTGGATCCTGGGGTCGATGGGTCACGCGGTCGGCGGCCGGCGGCATTACTGGTGAACCGGCGGCACTACTGGTGAACCGGTCCCCCGGCCCGTGCCGGGGGACCCCGCGGCGGAACATGCCGCTGAGTGGAGCAATGACCGGTGCGGCGTGGACCCGCACACCAGGCTGGATGCTCGTCCGGCCCGTGACAGGAGTCCCGTGTGCGTAGTCCACGTCGCCAGCCGGTGGCCGGTGCCGCCACGCGCACCGGACCGCCGGTGTCCCCGGCCTGGATGCGCTGGCTCCCGGTCTGCTACGTCGCGGTCGTCCTGATCCTCGAACCGCTCACCCCCGTCGACTGGCCGGTGAGCTTTCTGCTGGTCGCCCTCCCCCTGGTGACCGCCTTCGCCCACGGCCCCCTCGTCGTCGCCGGCGCCACGGCCCTCGCCGTGGTCCTGGAGGGCGTCCTGGCCGGCACCCCGTGCTGCGCGGGCCGCTCGGTCGGCTATCTGTGGGACCGCCACTACGTCGCCGACTACGTGTGCACCGTCCTGGTCGGTGCCCTCGGCACGATCCTCGCCGCCCACCGGATCCACCGTGAACGCACCCTGGCCGACGTGCGGTTCGTGGCCGACATCGCGCAGCGCGTCCTGCTGCGCCCGCTGCCGCGGCGGATCGGCAATCTGCGCCTGGAGAGCTTCTACCTCTCGGCCGCCGCCGAGGCGCGCATCGGCGGCGACCTGTACGAGGCCGTCCCCACCGCCTTCGGCGTCCGGCTGCTCATCGGCGACGTGCGCGGCAAGGGCCTGCTCGCGGTCGAGACGGCCGCCGCGGTGCTCGGCGCGTTCCGCGAGGCCGCGCACGAGGAGCCCGACCTCGCCGCCCTCGCCCGGCGCATGGAACAGAGCGTGTCCCGCCGGGCCGCGCACATCGGGGGCAGCGAGACCGGCGAGCGGTTCGTCACCGCGGTCTTCGTCGAGATCCCGGCCGACGGCCGGGTCGTCCGGGTCGTCAACTGCGGTCATCCGCCGCCGCTGCTCATCCGCCCCGACGAGGTACGGGAGCTGGACAGCGGGCGGTCGGGCCCACCACTGAACCTCGGGATGCTGCTCACGGAGGCGCACCACATCGACAGCTATCCCTTCCGGCCCGGCGAGCAGCTGCTGCTGTACACCGACGGCGTGACCGAGACCAGGGACGCGAACGGCGTCTTCTACCCGCTGGCGCGGCGGCTGCGCTCGTGGGGCCCGCTGGAGCCCCGCACGCTGCTGGACCGGCTCCATCACGACCTGCTCGACTACAGCGGCGACCGCCTCCAGGACGACACGGCCGCCCTCGCCGCCTGCCTGCTCGACGGCGGCCCGCGGTCCGTGGACGACTCGTCCGAACCCTAGGACCTCTCGTTTGGGTCTCGCCGGGCTCGCGGGCCCTGGCACCGCGCCCTGATCCGGCCTGACCCAAGCGAAAGACCCCAGCCATGCCATCAGCTCCCCCTAGGGGATCTCCTGCTCGGCCCAGATGATCTTCCCCTCCCCCGTGTAGCGGGCGCCCCAGCGGTGGGAGAGCTGGGCGACCAGGAACAGGCCGCGGCCGCCCTCGTCCGTGCTGCGGGCGTGCCGCAGGCGCGGTGCGGTGCTGCTGGCGTCGGCGACCTCGCAGGTCAGCCGGGAGTCGCGCAGCAGCCGTACCCGGATCGGCGGGGCGGCGTACCGGATCGCGTTGGTGACCAGCTCGCTCACCAGGAGTTCCGTCGTCATCACCAGCTCGGCCAGGCCCCACTCCATCACCTGCCGGGCGGCCAGCGCGCGGATCTCGCCGACGGCCGCCGGATCGTCGGGGACTTCCCAGGAGACGGCGTGGTCGGCGCCCAGGGCGCGGGTGCGGGTCAGCAGCAGGGCGATGTCGTCGGGCTGGGGCCTCGGGACGAGTTCGCTCACGGCCTCGGCGCACAGCGTCTCCAGGTCCGGCTCGGCGCGGGTGAGGGCCCGCGCGAGCCGGGACATGCCGCGTTCCACGTCGTCGCAGGCCTGGATGAGGCCGTTGGTGTACAGGCCCAGCAGGCTGTGCTCGGGCAGCTCGATCTCGGTGGTCTCGAAGGCCAGACCGCCCAGGCCCAGCGGGGGCCCGGCGGCGATCTCCGGGAAGTGGGCGGGCCCGTCCGGGGGCACGACGATCGGCGGCGGGTGGCCGGCCCGGGCCATGGTGCAGCGCCGGGTGACCGGGTCGTAGACGGCGTACAGGCAGGTCGCCCCGGTGAAGGCGGCCGTGCTCTGCGCGGCGGCCCCGGACCCGTTGTCCTCGGCACCCAGGCGGAGCACCAGGTCGTCGAGGTGGGCGAGGAGTTCGTCGGGGGGCAGCTCCATGTCGGCGAGGGTCTGTACGGCGGTGCGCAGCCGGCCCATGCTCGCCGCGGCGCCGATGCCGTGGCCCACCACGTCCCCGACGACCAGCCCGACCCGCGCCCCGGACAGCGGGATCACGTCGAACCAGTCGCCGCCGACACCGCCCGCCGGGTCGGCCGGGAGGTAGGAGGAGGCCACCTCCAGCGCGGTACCGCCGGTCAGCGCCGGGGGCAGCAGACTGCGCTGGAGGGTGAGGGCCGCCGTGTGCTCCCGGGTGTAGCGGCGGGCGTTGTCGAGGCAGACCGCCGCCCGCGCCGCCAGTTCCCGGGCCAGCAGGACGTCGTCGGAGCCGAAGGGCACCGCGTTGGTCGAACGGGCGAAGGTGACGAGGCCGAGGGCGGTGTTGCGGGCCCGCAGCGGGACCGCGATCAGGGAGTGCAGGCCGTATGTGCGGACGCGGTCGGCGCGCCGCGGCTCCGCGGTGACCCAGGGGCCCTGTTCCGGGTCGAGGACCGGCAGGAACAGCGGGTCGCCCTGGATCAGGGTCCGGGCGTCGTAGGGCGCGGCGAGGAAGCCGACCCGCTCGCCGATCCGGTGGACGGCCTCCGGGCAGCCCTCGCGCACCGAGGACAGCGCGGCGCGGCGCATCGCGGGCCGGGCGGGGGCCGGGCCCGCTCCGACCGGCCAGGCTCCGAGGCACTCTCCGCTGAGCACCGGTTCGAGCAGGTCCACGGCGACGAAGTCGGCGAAGCGGGGGACGGCGAAGTCGGCCAGCTCCTGGGCCGTCCGCGGTACGTCGAGGGTCGTGCCGATGCAGGCGCCGGCCTCGTTGACCATCGTCAGCAGCCGCCGGGCGGCCCAGCGCTCGGTGACGTCCAGGACCATGCTGCACACGCCGATGACGGTGTCGTCGGCGTCGACCAGGGGGAAGAACGACGTCGAGTAGGCGTGCCTGCGGTGCGGGTCGGCCCAGCTCCAGCCCGCGTACTCGTAGTCGGTGACCGGCACGCCGGTGGCGATCACCTTGCGCATCAGCTCTTCCAGTCCCTCGCCCTCCAGGCCGGGCAGCAGGTCGCCGAGCCGCCGCCCCAGCCGCTCCGGGCGAGGCACCCCGCCGATCCGCTCCAGGGTGTCGTTCAGCCAGACGTAGCGCAGTTCGCGGTCGAGCACGGCCATGCCGACCGGCGAGCGGACCAGGAACCCGTCGAGGACGGACTGGGCCATCGTCCACTGCGGGCGCTCCGCGCCGGCCGAGACCAGGAAGCAGACGCGTCCGGCCATGCGGAAGGCGGCCGAGACGCGCAGCCGTACGTCGAGGAGGTGGCCGTCGCGGTGCCGTACCCGGATCTGACCGCTCCAGCCGTTCCCGCCGCGGCAGCGCTCCGCGATCGCCGCGGTCCGCGCCGGGTCCGCGGGCATGGCGAGCAGCCGGGCGGCGGAGCCGTCGACCACCTCCGCCGCGGGGTAGCCGAGCAGTGCCTCGGCGGCACGGGTCCAGCCGGCCACGGTGCCGTCGTCACGGATCACCGCGGCCGCGTCGGCAGACGCGTCGAACAGATCCGCCGACCCCACGGACGTGCCCGCGGTGTCGCTCTTGCGCGCTGGTTCCATCAGTCTCACTTTTACACCAGTATTGACTGGTTTAACCCCTCGGTGGGCGGGGTCTCGGCCCCGGCCCATCGGACTCCTGCGCACCCGCGGCCGCCCCCGTCCGCCCGGCCCACTTGGGGCTCGGCCGCTTTTTTTGAGCGGTGCGCACTGACATTCCGGTAACGATCACGCAGTAGGTGCCCCGCGCCTTCATGTAACGTCCATACGATCCGGCACATGAACAGAGCTGTGAAGATCGGCATAGCCGGTACGTGCACCGCGCTGCTCGTCGCGGGGGGAATAGGCACCTACAACCTCGTGCACGGGCTGACGGGGGGCACGGCCGGAGACCGGACCGAGGAGGCGGGCTTCGACCCGTCGACGGTGTCGACCACACCGCCCTCGGGGACCGAGGCGGTGAAGCTGACCCGGACGTTCCTGGACCACTGGTCCGGCCGGCAGTTCGACGGCGCGGCCCGGATCACCGACGCGCCGGACACCGCGGCCCAGGCGCTGCGCCAGTACAAGGACGGCCTGCACCTGGAGAAGCTGGCCTTCACCCAGGTCCGCTCGGCCGGTGCCTCGCCCGTGACCCCGGGCGCGGCCAAGGTCACCTTCACCGTCACCGCCCAGGTGCCGGGCGGCAGTTGGAGCTACCCGAGCGCGGTGGCCGTACGCAAGAGCACCAACGGCGCGGCGGCGGTGCACTGGAACAACTCCGTGCTGTACCCGGGCCTCGGGGACGACCAGTCGCTGACCGCGGGCACGCTGCCCGCCGGAACGAGCGACGCGAAGGTGGTGGCGGGCGACGGGAAGACGGACCTCACCTCGTTCGCCTCCCTGCGGGACATCGCCGCGACGATCCGGCAGAACGCCAAGGCCACCGGCGGCCGCCCCGGCACCGGCGTCGCCGTGGTCGACGCGGACGGCACGGGCGTCAGGACGCTGAAGACCTTCACCGAGGGCCGCGCCCCGGTCATCAGGACCACCATCGACGCCCGGCTCCAGTCCGCCGCCGAGGCGGCGGTGAAGGACCCGCACCTCGGGGGGCGGCCGGCGGGCACCGTGGCCCTCGACTGGAGCAACGGCCACATCCTGGCGGTCGCGCACACGGGTGACGACGGGGACATCGCCATCAACGGCATCAAGTCACCCGGCTCCACCATGAAGATCATCACGGCCGCGGCCCTGTTCGACAAGGCGGGCCTGACCCCGGCCGGCTCCGCGCCGTGCACCGACTCGCTGATGGCCAACAGCCAGCTGTTCCACAACGATCCCGGGGTGAAGCCCAACCCGGGCTCCGACCTGACGCAGGCCTTCGCCGTCTCGTGCAACACGTCGTTCATCAAGGACGGCTTCCACTACCTGGTGCACGACGGTGACGCCTCCGCGCTGCACGACGAGGCCGTGGACGTCTTCGGCATGGGCGGCACACCGCGGCACCAGGCACCCGAGCACGCCCCCGGGCCGTCCGCGTCCTCCACCACCCGCCCCACCCCGGCGGCGCGCACCCCGGTCAGCACGGACACCGTGCGCCAGGCCGTGGCCACCCGGCCCCGGCCGGCGCCGTCGCAGGCCCGGCCGGCCTCCACCACCCCCGCCACCCCCACCGCCCCGGCCACGCCGTCAACCCCGGCGCCCCGGAGCACCCCGCCGGCCCCGCCCGCGCACACCGGCACACCCACGCCCCCGGCCACCCCCGCGCCCACCACCGGCACCCAGGACCCGGGCACCGACCCCACGCGGACCCAGCTGTGCGTGCTCGTGCTCTGCCTGGGCTGAACCGTCTTGCGCAGCCGTGACGTCACCGGGCCCGGGAGTTCGCCCGGGAGGACTGAGCCGGGCCACGGCCCGCCCGGGGCCGCGCCGGACTACGGCGCCGTCGGCAAGGTCACCTCGAAGCGGCAGCCGCCGGGGATGTTGCGCACGGTGGCCCGGCCCTGGTGGGCCTCCACGATGCCCCGGACGATGGCGAGACCGAGACCCGCGCCCGCCGGCGGTGTGCGGGCGTCGGTGCCGCGCCAGCCGGTGTCGAAGACGCGCGGCAGGTCCGCGTCCGGGATGCCGCCGCAGCCGTCGCTGACGGACACCACCACGCCGTCCTCGGTGCGTTCCGCGGCGACCGCCACCGTGCCGTCGGGCGGGGTGCGGCGGATGGCGTTGACCAGCAGGTTGCCGAGCACGCGGCTCATCTCCCGGCCGTCCACCTCCACCGGTACCGGTGCGACCCGCTCGCCCACCAGCCGTACCCCGTGCTCCCGGGCCAGCGGACCGGCGCCGGCCAGGGCGTCGCCGACCAGGTCGTACAGGGAGACGCGGGACAGGCTCAGCGGCAGGGTGCCCGCGTGGATGCGGGAGAGTTCGAAGAGGTCCCCGACCATGCCGTCCAGGCGTTCCACCTCGGCGCGGATCTGCCTCAGATAGCGGGCGGGGTCGGCGGCCACCCCGTCCTCCAGGGCCTCCGCCATGGCGCGCAGCCCGGCGAGCGGGGTGCGCAGATCGTGCGAGATCCAGGCGACCAGCTCCCGCCGGGATGCCTCCAGCGCCCGCTCCCGGTCGCGGGATTCGGCGAGCCGGGCGCTGGTCGCCGCCAGCTCCCGGCTGAGGTCCTCCAGTTCGGCGGTGGCGGGGCCGCCGGGCGCGGCGAACGCACCGCCGTCGCCGAACGCGCGCGCGGCGACGGCGAGTTCGCGGCTGCGGGCGACCACCCAGCGACCCAGCAGCAGCGCGGTGACCAGGGAGACCACGGCCGCCATGGCGACGACGGTGGTGACGACGCTGAGGTCGTGCGGGGACAGGAACATGGCCCAGGCGACAGCGAGCGTGCCCGCGAGCATGGCGACCACGCCGACCGCGGCGACCACGGCGAGCGAGGCGGTGAGCGAGCGCCGCCGGATCAGCCGCAGGGCACACGCCCCGGCGAGGCCGGTGACGGCGGCGCCGGCGAAGGCGTAGAGGGCGATGAGGAGGGCGTCGCGCACGGTCAGTCCCCCTCGGGTTCGAAGCGGTACCCGACGCCCCACACGGTCCGGATCAGCCGCGGCCGGGCCGGGTCGTCCTCGACCTTGCCGCGCAGCCGGCGCACATGCACGGTGACGGTGGACAGGTCGCCGAAGTCCCAGCCCCAGACCTCCCGCATCAGGTCCTCGCGGGAGCAGGCCCGGCCGGGGTGCCGCAGGAAGAACGCGAGCAGGTCGAACTCCCGCAGAGTGAGGGCGAGTTCGCGGCCGTCCTTGGTGGCGCGGCGGGCGTCCGGGTCGAGCGTGAGACCGGCCGCGGTCAGCCGGTGACCGGTGACGGCCGGACGGCTGCGGCGCAGCACGGACTCCACGCGCAGCACGAGTTCGCGGGGGCTGAAGGGCTTGGTGACGTAGTCGTCGGCGCCGACCTCCAGGCCGAGGACGCGGTCCTCCTCGTCGCCGCGGGCGGTGAGCATGATGACGGGCACGGGCCCCCGCTCCCGCATCCGCCGGCAGACCTCCAGGCCGTCCATGCCGGGCAGCATCAGATCGAGGACGACCAGGTCGGGCCGGTGGTCGAGGGCGCGGCCGAGGGCGGTGGGGCCGTCGTCGGCGCGGTCGACCGCGTAGCCGGCGCGGTCCAGGTATCCGGCGACGACCTCGGCGACGGTGGGATCGTCGTCCACGACCAGGACGCGGCCCCGGGCCGCCCGGTCGGGGGCTTCGGCCGGGTGGGACTCGTACGGCGGTTGCATGTGCCAAGCGTGGCATCCCGCGTCCGGGGCTGGTGCGGCGGCCGGGGCGGCGTCCGCGTTTCGTAAGGTCCGGTATCCCGTTTCGCCCGGTTTGTCTTCGTAGGGTGAATGCCGTGACGACCACTTCCGCGGACGTCGATGTGGTGCTGCCCTGTCTGGACGAGGCCGAGGCGCTGCCCTGGGTGCTCGGGCGGATCCCGGCCGGGTGGCGCGCCCTCGTCGTCGACAACGGCTCCACCGACGGCTCGGCCCGGATCGCCCGCGCGCTGGGCGCGACGGTGCTGCACGAACCCCGGCGCGGCTTCGGCGCCGCCTGCCACACCGGGCTGACCGCCGCCACGGCGGGCATCGTCTGCTTCTGCGACTGCGACGCCTCGCTGGACCCCGCGCTGCTGGTGCCCTTCGTCCGGGACGTGCGGCGCGGCGCGGCGGACCTGGTGCTCGGCCGGCGCCGCCCGGTGAGCCGGGGCAGCTGGCCCGTGCACGCCCGGGCCGGGAACCTGGCGCTGGCACGGCTGCTGCGCCACCGCACCGGGCTGCGGCTGCACGACCTGGGGCCGCTGCGGGCCGCCCGCCGCGAGGCGCTGCTGGCGCTGAACCTGACCGACCGGCGCAGCGGCTACCCGCTCCAGATGGTGGTGCGGGCCGCCGACGCCGGGTGGCGCGTCGTCGAACGCGACGTGCCGTATCTGCCGCGCACCGGCCTGTCCAAGGTGACGGGCACCTGGACCGGTACCTGGCGTGCGGTGCGGGACATGCGCCGGGTGCTGGCGGAGCCGCCGACCGGTGCCGGGGCGGCCCGGTGACCACGTTGCCGGTGATCGCCAAGGAGCCGCGCGCGGGGCGGGTCAAGACGCGGCTGACCCCGCCGTTCACCCCGGCCGAGGGGGCGGGGCCGGCCGAGGCGGCGCTCGTCGACACCCTGTGCGCGGTGGCGGCGGCGCCCGCGTCCCGGCGGATCCTGGTGCTGGACGGGGCACCGGCCCGGTGACGCGGGGACAGGACCGGTGACGAAACGCTGACGTCCGGCCCGGACGGCGGCCCTTGGCCCTCCGCCCGGCCTAGCGTTCCGCTGTGACCCCACGCCCCGCCGCCCGCCGCGACCTGTACGCCGCCGGTGCCGCCGCCCTGCTCGTCGCCGTGGCCGTGCTGGTCGGCCGCCGTGTCCAGGACGCCGACCACACGCTCTTCGTGCACTGGCCCCCGCTCTTCGCCGACTGGGATCCGCACCTCGGCCCCGGCACGCCCGCGGCCCTGGTCCTCGCGGCCGCCGCGGTGGTGTACGGTCCCCCGCTCGCCGCCCGGCTGCCCTGGCGGTGGCTGCTCGCGGCCGGCTGGGCGGCCGCGGTGGCCTGGATCGTCTCCCTGGCGCTGGTGGACGGCTGGCAGCGGGGCATCGCCGGCCGGCTGACCACCCGCAACGAGTATCTGCGGGTGATCGGCCGGTTCTCCGACATCCCGGCCACGCTGCACGACTTCACCCGGCACATCGTCAGCGGTTCCCCGGCCCCCTGGCCCGCCCATGTCGCCGGCCATCCCCCGGCCGCCACCCTCACCTTCGTGCTGCTCGACCGGATCGGGCTGCGGGGCGGCGGCTGGGCCGGGATGTGGTGCGTGGTCGTCGGCGCGAGCGGATGCGCGGCGGTGCTGGTCGCGCTGCGTGCCCTGGCCGACGAGACGCTGGCGCGGCGGGCCGCGCCGTTCCTGGTGGCGGCCCCCGCCGCGGTGTGGCAGGGCACCTCCGCCGACGGCTACTTCGCGGCGGTGGCCGCCTGGTCCGTGGCCCTGCTCGCCGTCGCCCTCACCCGCCCCTCCCCCTGGGCGGCCGCCGCGTCGGGTCTGCTGTTCGGACTGACCTGCTATCTCTCGTACGGTCTCACGCTCTTCGCGCTCCTCGGCGCGGCGGTCCTCGTCCTCACCCGGCGCGAGCTGCCGCACCGCCGCCGGCTGCTGCCGCCCTTCCTCGCCGGACTGGCCGTCGTCCCGGCGGTGTTCACGCTCGCGGGCTTCGACTGGTGGGAGGGCTACCGCCTGCTGACGGTCCGCTACTACCAGGGCGTGGGCGGTGTCCGGCCCTACGGCTACTGGGTGTGGGCCGACCTGGCCTGTGCCGTGCTGATCACCGGACCGGCCACGGCGGCGGGCCTGTACCGTGCGGGCGCCGCGCTGCTGCGCCGCCGCACCGGCTCCCGGGCCCGGCTCGCGGTCCTCGTGTCCGCCGCCCTGCTCGCGCTGCTGCTCGCCGACCTGTCCGGGCTGAGCAAGGCCGAGACGGAGCGCATCTGGCTGCCCTTCGCCCTGTGGCTGCTGCCCGCCTGCGCGCTGCTCCCCCGTCCCCGCCCCTGGCTCGTCGCCCAGGTGCTGCTCGCCCTGCTCCTCAACCACCTGCTGCTGACCGGCTGGTGATGTTGGCCGGGGCCCCGCCCTGCGGGTGCCGGGAGACGCAGCCCGTGCGCATCATGGGAGGTGGACATCCGGGCCGTATCGATCGGCAGGGCCGGCGCCCCGGGAAGGGTTGATGCCGATGATCTCCGAGATGGTTCTCGTCCGCATGGAGGACGCCGCGCTCCACGGCGACCTCGTGGTCCCGGCACCGTCGCGCGCGGTGGTGCTGTTCGCACACGGCAACGGCAGCTCCCGGCACAGCACCCGCAACCGGACCGTCGCCGCCCAGCTGCGCACCGCCGGGTTCGGCACCCTGCTGCTCGATCTGCTCAACGAGCGCGAGGAGCGGCACGACGCGCTGAACGCCGGGCACCGCTACGACATCCCGCTGCTCACCCGGCGGCTGGTGGGGGCGATCGACTGGCTCGCGGAGCAGCCCGACACCCGGGGGGTGCCCGTCGTGCTGTTCGGCGCCGGCACGGGCACCGCCGCGGCCCTGACGGCCGCCACCGAACGCCCGGAGCAGGTCCTGACCGTGGTCTCGCGGGACGGGCGGCCGGAGCTCGCGGGTGACGCGCTGGAGCGGGTGGCGGTCCCGGTGCTGCTGATCGTGGGCGGGGACGACCACGAGATGCTGCGGCTGAACGAGGAGGCCGCCCGGCGGCTGCGGGCCCCGCACTATCTGCACGTGGTCCCCCGGGCCACCCATCTGTTCGAGGACCCGCGCGCGCTGGCCCAGGTCGCCGAGGTCACCCGCCGCTGGTGCGCCCAGCGGCTGCGCAAGCCGGAGACGCACGGGCAGAGCTGAAACCCCGTCCGTCGGACGCCCCGCCCCGGGTGCTCACCCGGGTTCGGGCTTGCCGAAGAGTTCCGCGTAGCCGTCCGGCAGCCGGGACAGCAGATCGTCCAGCTCGCCGCCGGAGACCACGTCGGCGACGGTGGACAGTACGGCGCCGACGTCCCACTCCGCCGTGCGCGGTCGGGCGCCGGTCTGCTGGGCCACGCGCCGCAGGAACTCCTCCCGGCCGAAGGTCTCGGCGCATCCCCGCTCGCGGTGCAGGGCCTCGTCCAGCGGGGCGGGCAGCCGGGACGCCAGTTCGTCGGCCTCCTCAGGGGTGATCCGCGTGGCGAGCGTCCACAGCACGGCCTCGCTCACGTGCTCGGCCTCCTCGGGGCTCCGGTACTCCCCGCGGTCCTGGACCCGGGTCAGAAACTCCGCCAGTCGCACGGTGACCTCCCGCTGTCGTACGCCGGTCCCCCTACCACCGTACGGCCGTGAAGTCGACGGGCTCAGGGCGCAGCGAGCGGGTACGCTCGGCCAGCGCGAGCAGGCGGCGGGACATCTCGGCGGCGGGCAGCCGCATCCGGTCGCCGTGGCCCGGCAGCACCCATTCGAAACGCAGACCGGCGGCGGTGCGGGCCAGGGAGGCGGCCAGTTCCTCGATGGAGTACCAGGTCACGCTGTGCGCGACGGTCAGGTCGGCGAGCGAGCGCGACCAGTAGAAGCTGTCGCCGCTGAAGCAGTAGCGGTCGTCCGCGAGATACAGCACGCTGCCCCGGGTGTGTCCGGGCAGCGGCTGCACGGTGACGCCCTCGCCCACCTCCACCGGGTCGAGGCCGCGGACCACCCGGTCCGCGTCGGGCGCGGCGTCGAGGTCGCCCTCGTGGATCCACAGCCGGGCGCCGAACCGGTCGGCGTAGCGGCGGCCGTGGGCGACGTGGTCGCGGTGGGTGAGCAGCACCTCGGTGATCCGTCCGAGGGCCGCGTAGCGGTCGGCCAGGGCGGGTGACCAGCGCGGGGTGTCGATCATCATGAGGGCGCCGGAGGGGCGGCGCAGCAGATAGGAGTTGGCGCCCGCGGTCCGGCGCGAGTTGTGGCCGCAGAGCAGCACGGTGTCGTCCAGGCGCATCGGGAACGGGTCGAGGCGCTGGTCGGCCTGTCCGGTGGCCGGGCGGATCGAGCGGGTGGGACAGGCGAAGACGGCGGCGTGCAGGCGCCGGTCCTCCTCCTCGGTGCGCGGCTGGCGCAGGATCCGCGATCTGCCGTCCTCCTCGCCGATCAGGTCCGGCGCCAGTTGCCGGGCCACGTCGCAGTTGGTGCAGCGGTCGTCGACGTACCAGCCGTCCACAGCGGGACTCCTTCCGCGGGTGCGGCCCGGGTCGGGCCCACGTACCAGGATGACCCGCGCGAACCGGGACCGGTAGGGCGAGACGGTCTTGATTTTCGCCGCCGTCGGCGCTCTGACCAGCGCGGAAAACAAGACAGAAGTGGCGTGATCGGCGTGGTCCCATTGCACCGGCGTGCGGCTCCGATCAAGGTCGGAGGGTGAGTACGTTCTCCCCGCAGCGCCGCGACCCCTCCGTCCCCGAACGGCCCGGTCTTCCCGCCCCGGGGGAACGCGGACGGTGGGCCTGCCCGCCCGGGGCCCGGCGGGCCCTCGCCCTGTTCGCGGCGGTCCGGCTGGCCGGGGCGGCGCTCGTGGTCGCGGTGAACGTGCTCACCGGCCGTTCGGTGCTCAAGGGCCTGGCGCACTCCTGGGACTCCGTCTGGTACCTGCACATCGCCACGCACGGCTACGGGACCCGGGTGCACATCACCGACTCGGGCGCGGTGCAGACCGACTGGGCGTTCTTCCCGCTCTACCCGGCGCTCATCCGGGTGCTCGACCACGTCCCGCTGCTGTCGCCGGGTGTGGCCGCGCTGCTGATCGCCTGGACGGCGACCGCGCTGGCCGCCCTCGGCGTCTACGCGATCGGGTACCGGCTGCACGGCCGCGCGGTGGCCACCGCCATGGTCGCCCTGTGGGCGGTCCTGCCGCACTCGGTCGTCCTCACCCTCGCCTACACCGAGCCCCTGTTCATCGCGCTCGCCGTGTGGTCCCTGTACGCCCTGCTGGACCACCGCTGGCCGGCGGCCGGTGTGCTGGCCGGGCTGGCGGGCCTGACCCGGCCCAACGGTTACGCGGCAGCCGCCGCGGTGCTCGGCGTCGCGGCCCTGGAGGTGGTGCGGCGGCGCGGCCGGGTGTCCCCCGGCCTGTGGGCCGGCGCCTGCGCGGCGCCGCTCGGCTGGACGGCGTACCTGCTGCTGGTCGGGCACCGCACGGGCGACCTGCTGCACGGCTACTTCCAGGTGCAGAGCGCCTGGGAATCCCGGTTCGACCTGGGCCTGGGCACGCTGCGCTTCCTCGCGACGATGCCGCTGTTCGACGGTGGGATCGTCTACCCGGTGGCCCTGGCGGTGGTCGCGGCGGGCGTCCTCCTGTTCGCGCTGCTGTGCCGGGACCGGGCGCCGCTGGCCCTGGTGCTGTTCACCGCCGCGCTGCTGCTGCCGGTCGTGGCGGTGTCGGGCCCCTTCGAGTCCAAGCCGCGTTTCCTGCTGCCCGCCTTCCCGCTGCTCATCCCGGCGGCCCAGGCCCTCGTGCGGATGCGACGCACCAATCCCGACGGCGCGCTGCGGCTCTGCTGGACCCTCGCCGGTTTCTCGCTGCTGTACGGCACGTACGTGGCGACCTTCGCCAATCACTCGCCCTGAGCGCCCGTTGCGCCGAACGGGTCGTGCGGCTGCTCCGTTCGGGTGCGAGCGTCAGCCGATCGGCCGCGTCCGGGCCGCTCAGGGCGTCCGCGCCGCTCCGGTGCCGCAAGGATGTCGGGTGACTGACGTCGGCGAACCTGAGAGCGCCGGGAGGCGTACGAGCTGTGAGCATTCTGAACGAGCCCAAGGGGCCGGCCGACACTTACGACAGTGAAGTACCGGTGAGGCGCAAGCAGCCGGGCCATGTCGTGGTGAACTGGCTGACGACCACCGATCACAAGACGATCGGCACGCTGTACCTGGCGACGTCGTTCGCGTTCTTCCTCCTCGGCGGTCTGCTGGCGCTCATCATGCGCGCCGAACTCGCCCGGCCCGGACTGCAGATCGTCTCCAAGGAGCAGTTCAACCAGGCGTTCACCATGCACGGCACGATCATGCTGCTGATGTTCGCGACGCCCCTGTTCTCCGGCTTCACCAACTGGATCATGCCGCTGCAGATCGGCGCCCCCGACGTGGCGTTCCCGCGGCTGAACATGTTCGCCTACTGGCTGTACCTGTTCGGCTCGCTGATCGCGGTGGCCGGCTTCATCACCCCGGACGGTGCAGCCGACTTCGGCTGGTTCGCCTATGCCCCGCTGCACAACGAGGTGTTCTCGCCCGGTGTCGGCGCGAGCGTGTGGTTCATGGGTCTGGCCTTCTCGGGCTTCGGGACCATCCTCGGCTCGGTCAACTTCATCACCACGATCATCTGCATGCGCGCCCCGGGCATGACGATGTTCCGGATGCCGATCTTCGTGTGGAACGTGCTGCTGACCAGCGTCCTGGTCCTGTTCGCCTTCCCGGTGCTGGCCGCCGCGCTCTTCGGTGCCGAGGTGGACCGCATCTTCGGGTCGCACATCTTCGACGCGGCCAACGGCGGCGCCCTGCTGTGGCAGCATCTCTTCTGGTTCTTCGGCCACCCCGAGGTGTACATCATCGCGCTGCCGTTCTTCGGCATCGTCTCCGAGGTCATCCCGGTCTTCTCGCGCAAGCCGATGTTCGGCTACATGGGCCTGATCGCGGCGACGATCTCCATCGCGGGGCTGTCCATCACCGTGTGGGCGCACCACATGTTCGTCACCGGCGGTGTGCTGCTGCCGTTCTTCTCCTTCATGTCCTTCCTGATCGCGGTACCGACCGGGGTGAAGTTCTTCAACTGGATCGGCACGATGTGGAAGGGCTCGCTGTCCTTCGAGACGCCGATGCTGTGGTCGGCGGGCTTTCTCGTCACCTTCCTCTTCGGCGGCCTGACCGGGGTGCTCCTGGCCTCCCCGCCGATGGACTTCCACGTGTCCGACTCGTACTTCGTGGTGGCCCACTTCCACTACGTGGTCTTCGGCACGGTCGTGTTCGCCATGTTCGCCGGCTTCCACTACTGGTGGCCGAAGTTCACCGGCAAGATGCTGGACGAACGCCTCGGCAAGATCACCTTCTGGACGCTGTTCGTCGGCTTCCACACCACCTTCCTGGTCCAGCACTGGCTGGGCGCCGAGGGCATGCCCCGCCGCTACGCCGACTACCTGGCGGCCGACGGCTTCACCGCGCTGAACACGGTGTCCACCATCGGTTCGTTCCTGCTGGGCCTGTCGATGCTGCCGTTCCTCTACAACGTCTGGAAGACCGCCCGGTTCGGCGTGCCGGTCGGCGTGGACGACCCGTGGGGCTACGGCCGCTCCCTGGAGTGGGCGACGTCCTGCCCGCCGCCGCGCCACAACTTCCTGACCTTGCCGCGGGTCCGCAGCGAGTCCCCGGCGTTCGACCTGCACCACCCCGACATCGCGCTCGCCGAGGCCGAGGCCCACAGCGCGTACTGAGCGACCGAGGACTGCGGTGAGCGAACTGACGCAGGGGGGAACCGGCGGGGAACTGGGCAACGAGGTGGAGGGGTACCTGCTCTGGCAGGCGCGGATCGCGGAGGCCGAGCAGCGTGCCCGGGAGTTCGTGCGGCCCATGGAGTGGCTGACCAGCGCGCAGCGCACGGAGATCGAGCAGTGCTACGTGGCGGACAGCCTGCTGCGCGCGAGGAAGGACCTGGAGCGGATCGCGGCCCGGTGCACGTCGCTGCGCACCGAGTACGAGCACCGCTACGAGGAACTGCGGCGCCGCTGCGTGGGCTGGACGCTGGCCGTCTGCGCGGGCTGCGCCGCGCTGGCGGCGCTGCTGCTGCTCGTGTGAGGTGAGGGACCGCGGGCTCAGCTGCGCCGGTGGGCCGCGTCGACCAGCCCGTAGGTGACCAGGCCGTAGGCCAGGTGCGGGAGGGCGTCCGCGGCCCAGTCGGTGGCCGACCAGCCGCGCGGGTCGCTGACCCCGAGCCCGGCCATCGGGACGTCGGCGAGGGCCATCGCCAGCGCGCCGGTGGCCGGCCCGCCCAGCCAGACGGGCGGGCGTACGCCGAGCCGGTGCAGCAGCGACACGGCGACGCCGGTGCCGACACCGACGGCGATGCCCGCGAGCGCGCCCATCCCGGACAGCCGGTTGTCCCGGCCCTCCGTCTCGGGGACCGGGTGACCGGCCTTCCGGGTGACCTTCTCGACCACGTCTTCGGGTGCGCTGCTGGTGGGCCGGCCGCGCAGCGCCATGTCCAGAAAGGTCGCCGCGTCCAGTGCGGTGGTACCGGCGGCTCCGGCGGCGCAGCCACGCGCGATGCTGCGGAACATGCGACTCCGGGTACCGCGGGGGGAACCGCCCGAAACGTGGCCGTCCGGCGGTGAACGGGGGGGCGCGGGCGCGTTTTCCGCCCGAGGCGGAGGGGGCACACCGGGGCCGGACGCCCTGGTGTGCCCCCTCGTCGGCCGGGGACCGGTGTCAGCGGCCGTGGCCCGCCGGGTCGTGGGCGGAGGCGTCACGGGCACCCGGGAGCTGCCCGGAGCCGGCCGTGGCCGGGTCCTGCTCCGCGCGGTCGCCGTGGCCCGGCCACCAGGCCGCGTGGCCGATGAGCGCGGTGAGGCTCGGGGTGAAGAACATCGCCATGACGAACGCGGCGATCGCGATGCCGAACGAGACCGCGAAACCCATCTCCGTGAGCAGCGAGTTGCCCGCCAGCATCATCGTGGCGAAGGTGGCCGCCAGGATGAAGCCGGCCGCGGCGACCGTCGGCCCGGCGTGCCGCAGCGCCATGCCGGCCGCCTCGCGCGGTTCGCGGCCCTCGCGGGCCTCCTCGCGCAGCCGGGCGATCATGAGGATGTTGTAGTCCGTGCCGATGGCGACCACGAAGAGATACATGATCACCGGGAGCATGAACATCAGGCCGGAGTGCCCCTCCCCCTTCTGGAAGATCCACACCGTGGCGCCCAGCGTGGCGCCGAAGCCGAGGCCCACCGAGGCCATCAGGTACCAGGGGGCCACCACGCTGCGCAGCAACAGGCCGAGGATGACCATGATGAGGACGGCGGCGACGGGGAACACCGTGCGGTAGTCGTGGTTGACCGCCGTGTCGATGTCCTTGTAGATCGAGGACATGCCGCCGACCAGCGCCTCGGTGCCGGCGGGCGCGCCCGCGTGCGCGGCGTCGCGCACCCGCTGCACGGCGTCGATCGCCTGGTCCGTGGACGCCTCGTACTTGAGGGTGACGGTGAAGTCGGCGGTGGTGCCCTCCTTGTTGAGCTGGCTCATCCGGACGGCCGCGACGCCGTCCACCGAGCCGAGCCTGCGCGAGTACGCGGCGAAGCCGCTCTTGTCCAGCGGCTTGCCGTCGGTGCTGGAGAGGTAGACGTCGGTGGGCGCGGCGGCGCCCGCCGAGTACGCCTTCTGCATCTGGTCCTGGACGACCATCGACTCCTTGGTCTTGGGCATCGAGCCCGAGGCCAGGTCGAAGGTGGCCTTGTAGCCGAGGGTGCCGGCCGACAGGGCGAGCAGGACGAGCCCGGAGGCGACGGCGGTCAGCGCGGGACGGCGCCGTACCGCGCGGCCGAGCGCGGCGAACCGGGCGTTCTCCGGCTCCTTCTGCCAGGACTTGGAGGGCCAGAAGACCTTGGGGCCGATCAGCGAGACCACGGCCGGGATCAGGGTCAGGCCCGCGACCAGGGTGGCGGCCACCGCGATGGCGAGCGCGGGGCCCATCTGCTTGAGGAAGCCCAGCGTGGACAGGACCAGCGCGAGGAAGGCGATGATGACCGCCCCGGCGGCGGAGGCGATGGCCTCGCCGACCCGGCCGACCGCGTTGACCATGGCCTCCTTGGGCTCGTCGCCGGCCCGCAGCCGTTCGCGGTAACGGAACATCAGGAACAGGAAGTAGTCCGTTCCGACACCGAAGAGGACCACGATCAGGATGGACGAGATGGAGCTGTTGGCCTGGAGGCCGAAGAGCTTGGTGGCGTAGGCGATCAGCCCGTTGGCGACGGCCGACACCAGGCCGATCAGGATCAGGGGCAGGACGGCCAGGATGGGCGCCCGGAAGATGATCAGCAGGGTCACCAGGATGATGGCGAAGGTGCCGAAGCCGATCAGCGCCTGGCCGCGCTTGGAGGAGTCCTGCTGGTCGAGGGCCTGTGCGGCCGATCCGCCCAGTTTGACGTCGAGGTGGGTGCCCTTGGCCAGTTGCTTGACGTCGTCGCGCAACGTCTTGGCCGCGTCGGCCTGTTTGGGCTGGCCGGCGTTCTTGCTGTCCATCTGGACCAGGGTCAGGGCGTACCTGCCGTCCTTCGACGGCGGGCCGGGGACCACCTTCTGCACCTGATCGATCTTCTTCTCGCCCAGTTCGGTGGTGATCCGGGCGATGTCCTTCTGGTCGGCGGCGGTCAGCCGGCCGCCGTCGGTGCGTTGGTAGAGCGCGATCGCGGACGGCGTGAAGGCGCTGGGGAACGCCTTCTGCTGGAGATCCGCGGCTTTGATCGACTCGTAGCTCTTGGGCAGAAAACTGCTCTCGTCACTGTTCGAGGGCAGGCCCGGAGCGGTGGCGACGATCGCCACCGCGGCGATCAGCCATGCCACGATCGTCCAGACCGGGTGCCGGACGACGGCAGCGCCAATACGTCGGAACATGCGGGAGGGTCCTCCTGGGAAGGAAGATCACCGCAGCCCGGGGAGCGGTCCCTGGCATCGGCGACCCCGACCGGCCGTTGCATGACGAGCCGGTCGAATAGTTGTCTTAGCGGTCACATCGTAGTGACCGAAGATACGTTCTTCGTACTGGATTCCCGTTGCCCGGTACCGCACATGAAACGGACCAAACGCCTCCGGGAGAAGGGCTCGTGTCACCCGCGGCCGACGCCGATGTGACGGCCTTTCGGTTGAGCCGGGATCAGGCCCGCATCCCGGCGAGGGCGGTGCGGGACTGGCCGCGCACCTCGGCGATCACCCGTGCGCCCCGGTCGGGGGCGGTGTCGAGCCGGTCCAGGACGGACGGGACGGCGATGGCCGGGAGCAGGTGGTCGAAGAGCGCCGCCATGCGCTCGTCCAGATCGGCCCAGTCGGCCAGCGCCTGGGAGACCAGCTGCACTCCCGTCCAGGCGCCGAGGAAGACCTGCGCGGACTCCTCGGGCACCACGTGAGCCAGCACCTCGCCCCTGGACTTGGCCTCCGCCAGCCGGGTGGCGGTGAACTCGGCCCAGGCGGGCCAGGCGCTGCCGAAGACGTTCCGGCCCCGCAGGTCGGCCGACAGCCGGACGCCGGCCAGCAGCAGGGGTTCGCGGGGCAGCCGGTCGGCCAGCGTCATACCCGCGTCCACCCACTCCTGGAGCTTCAGTTCGCGGGGGACGTGGTACTCCGTCGATATCTGTTCCTGGAGCACGCCCCGGGCGAGGGCCGCCTTGGAGTCGAAGTGGAAGTACAGGGCGCCCTTGGTGACGCCGGCCCGGTTGAGGATCTCGGCGATGGTGGCCGCCGCGTAGCCGCGTTCGGCGAAGACCGCGGCGGCGGCTTCGAGGACGGCGCGTCGGGTCCGGACAGCTCGCTCCTGCTGAGCCATGGACCCTCCTCAAGCTGAACGTTAAACCAAACAGCTCGTACCCTACCCCACGGTCACCCGGCGAAAGGGTGTCCGGACACGGTCGAGCGGGGGTCGGTCGCGCATGGCCCAGAGGTGTGTGATAAGGCGGGACAAACGAGGTTCCTGGTATCCGGGTTGCCCTCTCCCGCCCTCCCCCGCCCACCCCGTCCCCCGCGTCCGGTCCGGACCGCGGTGCCACCGCGTCGTCCCGACGCCCGCCCCTGGAGGACGCCATGCGCGTCGTGATCACCGGGTCCACCGGACTCATCGGTTCCGCCCTCGTCCGCTCGCTGCTGGACGACGGCCATCAGGTCGTCCGGCTGGTGCGCGCCTCCTCGGCCCACGCGCCGCGCGACGGCAGCGAGTCGGCGCCCTGGGATCCCGCCGGGGGCGTGATCGCGAAGGGGGCGCTGGACGGCGCGGACGCGGTGGTGCACCTGGCCGGAGCGGGCATCGGGGACCGGCGGTGGACGGCCGCGTACCGGCGGGAGATCCGGGACAGCCGGGTGCACGGCACCCATACGATCGCCCGGGCCTGCGCCGCCTCGGCCGTGCCCCCACGGGTGCTGGTGTCGGCGTCCGCGACCGGCTACTACGGCGACACCGGCGAGCGGATCACCGACGAGAGCGCTCCGGCCGGAACCGACTTCCTGGCCTCCGTCTGCGTCGAGTGGGAGGCCGCCGCCGGCCCGGCCCGGGAGGCGGGCATCCGGGTGGTGCACCCGCGCACCGGTCTGGTGGTCTCCGCCCGGGGCGGTGCCTTCGGACGGATGCTGCCGCTGTTCCGCCTGGGCCTGGGCGGGCGGCTCGGCTCCGGCGACCAGTACTGGCCGTTCATCTCGCTGACCGACCACGTCGCCGCCCTGCGGTTCGTCCTCGGCACCGGGACACTGTCCGGGCCGGTCGACTTCACGGCGCCGCACCCGCTGACGAACCGGGCGGCGACGCAGGCGCTGAGCCGCGCCCTGCATCGCCCGGCCCTCGCCCCCGTCCCCTCGTTCGCGCTGCGCGCCGCGCTGGGCGGGCTCGCCACGGGCATCACCAACAGCGCGCGCGTGGTCCCGACGGCCCTGCTGAAGGCGGGTTTCACCTTCCGGCACCCGTACTTCGAGCAGGCGCTTCAGTCCGTGCTCCACGACACCGACTGAGCCCCCACCGGCCGCGCGGCGGACGGTGTGCCGCGCCCGGGAAGCCGCACACCGCCCGCGTCATCGGGCTCAGCGGTGGTGGTGGCCGCCCCGGCGCGGGTGGGTCACCACGCGGCGCTGCCCCCAGGAGATCTCGTCGACGAGACGGCCCCGGTCGTTGCGCAGCTTGGCGCGGTCCGCCGTGCGCCACACCTCGGACCGCCGGTCCTGGTACAGGTCGGAGCGGGTGTCGCGGCCGATCCCGGTGTGGACGCGGACGGTGGCGTGGGCGCCGAGCGCGTAGTGGTGGAAGGTGAAGGTGCGGCCCGCGGCGTCGGATAGCGTCCAGCCGTTCAGGTCGACCGCCCGGCGCGACTCGTTGCTGACGGCCACCCACTGCCGGTTCAGGGCGGCGTTGGAACGCGCGCCCCGGCCCGTGGAGTCGTGGCGCACACCGCTGATGTACACCACGCCGTGCGCACGGCCCTGGTGGTGGCCGACGGCCGAGGCCGGCAGTGCGGTGGCGCCGACGACGGCCGCCGCGACGGCACAGGCGGCGGTCAGACGGCGGAAGGCGGAGAGAACGGATACGGACACGGAGGTCCCCCTTTTCGCAGGGTGTGTGGTGCTGGTGACGACCGGGTGGCCGCACATCCGAACTCTGCGGTTTTTCCGGGGGATTCCGGTGGGAAAACGAAACGCATTACCGTTCCTTCGCGTTTCCATGACTCCTTCCGGTATCCACCGGTTGGTTTAGATATGAACAGATTGACCTTTGTTCGGAGGACCCCGTGTGCCGACTGTTCGGCCTGACCAGCTCCCCCCGGCGCACGCACGCCACCTTCTGGCTGCTGGAGGCGCCCGACAGCCTCAGCGCACAGAGCCACCGCGAGCCGGACGGCACCGGACTCGGATACTTCACGGCCGACGGCGCACCCGAGGTGCACAAGGCCCCGATCGCCGCCTACGCGGACCGCTCCTTCGCCGAGGAGGCCCGGGAGGTGGAGTCGGCCACCTTCCTCGCCCACATCCGCTATGCCTCGACCGGTGGCCTGGACGTGCGCAACACGCACCCGTTCGAGCAGCGTGGTCGGCTGTTCGCGCACAACGGGGTGATCGAGGGACTGGATCTGCTCGACCGTCACCTGGGCGCGGACCGCTCCCTGGTGCGGGGCGACACCGACTCCGAGCGCTTCTTCGCCCTCGTCACCCGGGAGACCGAGGCACACGGCGGCGACGTGTCCGCCGGGCTGGTGGCCGCGGCGCGCTGGGTCGCCGGGAACCTGCCGCTGTTCGCGCTGAACGTCATCCTCGTCACCCCCGGCGAGCTGTGGGCCCTCCGCTATCCCGACACCCATGAGCTGTACGTCCTGGAGCGGCCGGCCGGCGGCCACCACGGCGCACGCCATCTCGACCACACCGGCCGGCACGGCAGACTGCGGGTGTACTCGGAGGCACTGGCCGGCTCCCCGTCCGTCGTCGTGGCCAGCGAGCGCATGGACGAGAACCCGCACTGGCGGCTGCTGGCCCCCGGTGAACTGCTGCACGTGGGACCCGAGCTGGGCACCACGTCCCGCATCGCCCTGCCGGACCCGCCGGCGCATCCGCTCACCCTGGCCGACCTGCGCCCCGACGCGGCGGCCTCCCAGCGGCCCGTCTGACGGCGCCCGGCTCCCGGGCGCTCAGGAGTCGGAGTCGGGCTTGCTCCGGGCCTGTGCGTACGCCTGGCTGGGGGTCATGGAGACGCCGTTCAGCTCGACCGTCTTGTACGGGCTGACCTTGGCGCAGGTCTTGGCCTGGTCGGCGGTGGAGGCATGGGCGTCGGACACCGCGGACTTGGTGTCGGCGGGGGCGGAGGCGCCGCCCGGGAAGCTGGTGCCGCTGCTCCAGTCGGCGCCGATGACCAGGGTCAGTCCGGTGCCGCTGCCCTGCTTCAGATGGCCGGAGGGCAGACCGAGCGCCTTGGCGACCGTCTGGGCCTCGCCCTTCTGCCCGCTGCCGTAGGTGAGCGTGGTGGTCGACGCGGCGCTCGGCGCGTTGGCCGTCGTCGTTCCGGAGCTGAAGCCCTGGTCGGTCAGGGCGGTGGCGATCTGCGAGGCGCGGCCGGTCACCGGGGTGCCGTTCTCCACCGTCACCGCGATCTGCGCGGCCGGCACGCTCGGCGCGGACGGCTTCTTGGTGGCCGCGGCCGCCGCGGACTTGCCGCCGGACCCGGTGGTCAGGGACTGGTCGTTGGCGATGGTGGCGAAGAGCGCCTTGGCGCCGGCGGCGACCACCACGCGGTTGCCGTTGTTCGGATCGGCACCGGTCTGCATGGTGGTGAAGGTGATCCGCTTGGTGGGCACCTTGTTCACGTCCGAGGCGAGGGCGATCAGCTTCTTCACGCTGCCCAGGCCGTCGTCCACGGTGAGCGCCTTGGTCGCGGCGTCCGCGAGGCCGTAGACCGCCGTGGGGTCGGTCAGCGTGCCCGCGCTCTTGAACTTGCGGATCATCGCGCTGAGGAAGATGTGCTGCGAGATCGTCCGGCCGAGGTCGCTGCCGTCGCCGAAGCCGTGCCGGGAGCGCACGAACTCCAGCGCCGCGACGCCCTTGAGGGTGTGGGTGCCCTTGGACAGCTTCAGGTGCGAATAGGTGTCGTAGACGTCGTCGCTGACGCACACCGGGACACCTCCGACCGCGTCGGACATCTTGACCACACCGGAGAAGTCCAGCTTGACGAAGTGGTCGATGGTGATGCCGGTGAGCTGGTGGACGGTGGCCACCTGGCAGGCGGGGCCGTACTGGAGCGCGCTGTTGATCTGGCCGTAGTAGCCGGGCGTCGACTGGCCGTTCTCGTTGTTCTTGCAGGCCGGCACCTGGGTCATGGTGTCGCGCGGGATGCTCATCACGGTGGCGTTGGAGCGGTCGGCGGATATGTGGAGCACCATCTCCACGTCCGCGTTGCTGCCGCTCTGCACCCCGGTCTTCGCGCAGCCGCCGCCGAGCTTGCAGTCCGCCGCGCTGGTGCGCCCGTCGGAGCCCATCACCAGGATGTTGATCGGGGTGCGGCCGAAGGCGTCGGCCTTCTCGGTGCCGCCCTTGCCGTCGAGGGACAGGCTGTGGATGTTGCCGTTCAGGTGGTCGTAGAACCACCAGCCCGCGCCCGCCGTGACCACGATCAGCGCCGACAGGGATATGGCGAGGATCTTCAGCACGCGTTGGGCGCGGCTCGCCGGACGGGCCCTGCGGGCGCGCTTGCCGCCGCGTGAGCGGGCCGCCGCGCGGGCCGCGGCCCGGCCGCCCTGGGGCCGCCCCGCGTCGGGCTCGGCCGCGCGCTGCCCCGGCACCCGCCGGTCCCGGCGGCGCGTGGCCTGGCCTGCCTGCCCGTCCCACGGGTCGCTCATCTCCCACTCCCCTGAACGGTCGGGCCGGGCCGTCGACGGTGCGGCCGGGCGTGCGCGGTGGCGTACGAGGTGGTGACATGCCGCCCCGCATCGATTGCGTAGTTGCGCAATCTAACAAATCCCTGGCCCGCAGCAGCAGTGATGCACACGAGATTCACAGGTGAGGCACCTCGGCGCTGCGACCTGACCGGTCCGAGCGGTACGGCAGCGGGAGTCTACGCGCCCCCGCTGTGACCGAAGCGAACGGGCGGCCTTCTTCCTCCGGCCCGGATGCCCGGTGATCGCGGCGGCGGGGCCGCTACCGGCTCCCTCAGCCGCCCGTCGCGCGCAGCGGGGCAGCGCTGTGCCGGGTGCGCGCGGTGAGCTGACCGACCATCACACGGACGAGGGTGACCACGTCCGGGTCGTCGATGTAGTAGATCTGCCGTCTGCCCTCGCGGCGGGAGCGCACGAGTCCGGCGAGCTTCAGCTTGGCCAGGTGCTGGCTGACCGCGGGCAGCGCGCCGCCGACCCGGTCGGCGAGGTGGGTGACGTCACTCTCGCCCTGTGACAGGGCCCACATCAGGTGCAGCCGGGCGGTGGAGGCGAGCAGTCCGAACGCGGCGGCGGCTTCGGCCAGCACCTCGGCGGGCGGGTCGTCATGACCTCCGGCCCTGTCCGTCACAGCCCTCTCCCGTCCCCGCCCTCCGCACAGCCGACGCGGATGCGCCGACCCAGTGTAGGCGTCCGGTCCCGGCGACCGCGGACGGTCGGCCGGGACCGGACGGCCGCCGGGGAACGGGACGCGTCAGTCCTCGTAGAAGTTGTTGACCACGACGTCCGGTTCGTCGTCGTCGAACGCCTCGTTCAGCAGCGCGCCGCCGATCAGGCCGGCCGCACCGGCGCCGATGAGCGCGCCCGCGCCGAAGCGGCGGCCGCCGCCCTGCTGTTCGTGGTGGTGGTCGTCGTACGGCTGCCCGTACCCCTGCTGCGGATAGCCCTGCTGGGGGTAACCCTGCTGCGGGTAGCCCTGGGGCACGGGCTGGGGGTAGCCCTGCTGCGGCGGCGTGTAGAAGGGCGGCGCGGTGGTCTGCACCCGCTGGGCGCAGGCGCCGCAGGTCTGGACGGGCCGGGGCACGCCCCACTGCGGGGACCAGGTCACGGTGGTCACGCCCGGGCCGTGCTGGGGATCGAAGAAACAGGTCATGGAGGAACTCCCGGTGGGATACGGGGACGGGGCGGGGGCGGACGGGACGGCGGCGGGTGCGGCGTACGGGTCCGGGGCCTGGGGCGGCTTCGACGCGAAGTCCGGGGCCGGGGCTGGCGCGGCGGTCGCGACGGGGTCCGGGGCCGCGAGCGGGGCCGGTTCCGGCACCGGCTGGGCCGGAGCCGCCTCCCGCAGCACGTCCACGCCGTAGTCGGCGGCGATGCCCGCGAGCCCCGACGCGTAGCCCTGGCCGATCGCGCGGAACTTCCACTCCGCGCCGTGCCGGTAGAGCTCGCCGAGGACGAGTGCGGTCTCGCCGGACAGGGCGGCGCCGGTCAGCTCGTAGCGGGCCAGTTCGGCGCCACCGTCCTCGTCCAAGACGCGGATGTGGGCGCGGTGGACCCGTTCGAAGGTGTGGCCGCGGGCCGCCGCCTCGTACAGGGAGACCGGGAAGACGACCTTCTCCACGGCGTCCGGGAGCCGGGCGAGGTCGACCCGGATCCGCTGGTCGTCCCCGTCGGCCGGGTGACCCTGGCCGAAGTGCCGGACCGAACCGTCGGGGCTGGCCGGGTTGTTGAAGAACACGAAGTGCTCGTCGGACAGCACCTTCCCCGAGCCGTCGCACAGCAACGCACTGGCGTCCGGCTCATAGCCGGTGTCCGCCTGCCAGCCCAGCCCGACCGTCACGGCAGTCAGACCGGGGGCCTGTCTGCTCAGCGACACATTGCCGCCCTTGGTCAGGGTCGCGCTCATGCACATCCTCCACAGCTGCCCCGGACAACGCGTTCATGATGGTCAACGGGTCTCGTCCCGCGTCGGTTCCAGGTCGCACGCAAGAAGTCGATCAAGGATTTCAGAGATGCGCGGCGATCGCGGGGAGCAGGTCCTGGAAGGTCCGCCCCGAGGCAGGTTCGCCGATGGCCTGCAACTGCCAGCCGCTGCCTGCGCGGTGCAGCTTGGCCATGATCTGCGCCGTGTACGCGCCGCCGCCGCTGAGGGTGTAGCGGGCGAGTTCCCCGCCGGTCTGCTCGTCGACCAGCCGGCAGAAGGCGTTCTGCACCTCGCCGAAGGTCTGCCCCGTGAAGGAGTTGACCGTGAAGACGATCTGGTCGACGTTACCGGGGACGCGGGCGAGGTCGACCAGGATGACCTCGTCGTCGTCCCCGGCGCCCGCACCGCCGACGAGGTTGTCGCCGAGGTGTCGCACCGAGCCGTCGTCGCTGGCCAGATGCTGGAAGAAGACGACGTCCACGGGCTGCCCGCCCGCGAACAGCACCGCCGAGGCGTCGAGGTCGATCTCCCGGGTGCCGGCCAGCTTGGCCAGGAACCCCTTGCGCGGTGCGGCCTGCCAGCCCAGGCCCATCCGGACGGCGGTCAGCGCGCCGCCGTCCGCCTTGTCGAGGCTGATCCGCTGGCCCTTGCTCAGATTGACCGACACGGGTGTGCTCCCTCTCGCTCGCCGGGTGGTACGGGTGTCAGACGTTGACGCCGAAGTCGCCGGCGATGCCCGCGAGTCCGGAGGCGTAGCCCTGGCCGACCGCGCGGAACTTCCACTCCGCGCCGTTGCGGTACAGCTCGCCGAAGACCATCGCGGTCTCGGTGGAGGCGTCCTCGGACAGGTCGTAGCGGGCGATCTCGGCGCCGCCGGCCTGGTTGACGACACGGATGAAGGCGTTGCGGACCTGGCCGAAGCTCTGGCCGCGGTTCTCGGCGTCGTGGATGGAGACGGGGAAGACGATCCGGTCGACCTCGGCGGGCACGGCCGCGAGGTTCACCTTGATGGTCTCGTCGTCGCCCTCGCCCTCACCGGTGAGGTTGTCGCCGGTGTGCTCGACCGAACCGTCGGGGCTGGTGAGGTTGTTGTAGAAGACGAAGTGCCGGTCGGAGACGACCTTGCCCGAGGCGTCCAGCAGCAGCGCGGAGGCGTCGAGGTCGAAGTCCGTGCCCGTGGTGGTGCGCACGTCCCAGCCCAGCCCGACGAGCACCGCGCTGAGACCGGGCGCCTCCTTGCTCAGCGACACGTTGCCACCCTTGGACAGGGATACACCCATGGTTCGTCCTTCCCCACACGGTCGGTACGGATCCGGCCCCCGGATCCGATCTTGAATCTACAACACTGTAGAAGTTGATGCGGGTACGGCACGGACGGCGCCCGCGCGAGGAGCGGGATCCGGCCACGCACGTGTTCTCTGTACGATGTGACGCTCCTTCGGCACGAGGAGTTGAGGCAGGGCCGGGGCGGACGGGTGACAGAGGGGAGAGCGCGGGTGACGGAGCCGGACGCGCACCGTCGGCGCAGGGCGCACGGGGCGTTGGAGACACGGGTGCTCGCCGCGCTGCACGAGGCCGGCGGCCCGGTGACCGCGGGCTGGGTGCAGGAGCACCTCGCCGCGGGCCTCGCCTACACGACCGTGATGACGGTGCTGGGCCGGCTGCTGGCGAAGAAGGCCGTCACCCGCAGGCGTGAGGGGCGGTCCTTCGTCTGGTTGCCGGCCGCGGACGAGGCCGGGCTGGCCGCGCTGAAGATGCGCCGGGTCCTGGACGGCGAGCGGGACCGGCGGGCGGTGCTGGCCAGTTTCATCACCGCGCTGCCGGAGGGCGACGAGCGACTGCTGCGGGAACTGCTGGAGCACGGCGAGGACGACGGCTGAGACGCGCATGGGAATCTTCGTCTTCCTGCCCCTGGTGCTGCCGTTGACGGCCTGGCCGATCGCGCGGCTCGCCGAACCCCGGCTGCACCCGCGCACCGCGACCGTGCTGCTGACCGCGGTCGCCACCGTGATGGCGCTGTGCAGCACACTGTGCCTGGCCCTGCTGATGGTGGTCGGCACCGCCCAACTGCCCGGCAATCCGCTGCCGGACGGCTGGTCCGACCCCGAGGTGCGCGAGAGCGTGCCCCGGCACGAGATCACGGGCAAGGCGGCGATCCCCGCGCTGCTCGCGGTCGTCGCCGCGTGCGGCCGCGTCCTGGTCCGCCATGCCCGGGTGCGCCGGCGGGCCCACCGGGCGCTCGCGGGACTGCCGGACACCCGGGTGGCGGTGCTGCCGGACCCGGCGCCGTACGCCTACGCCCTGCCGGGCGGCCGGCGGGACCGGATCGTGGTGTCCACGGCCATGCTGGCGTCCCTGACGTCACGGGAGCGCCGCGCCCTGTTCGCGCACGAGCGGGCCCATCTCGCCGCCCGGCACCACCGCCATCTGCTGCTGGTCCGACTGGCCGCCTGTGCCAACCCGTTCCTGCTGCCGCTGCGCACGGTGGTGGCGTACACGGCGGAGCGGTGGGCGGACGAGGAGGCCGCGCGGGCGGTGGGCAGCCGCAGGGTGGTGGCCCGCGCGATCGGCAGGGCGGCGCTGGCCGGCACCGGCGGGGCGCCCGCGCCGACGCTGCCCGCGCTCGCCGCGCCCGGACCGCTCCCCCGCCGGGTCGCCGCCCTGCTGGCGCCGGCCCCGGCCACGCGCGCCTGGCCGTCCCTGTTCACGGCGGCCGGTCTCGCGGTGTGGACCGCGACCACCGGGGCCGCCCTGTCCGCGATGTTCTCCGCCAACTCGGCGCTCACGCTGCTCCTCGTGCTGCACGCGGCCACCCCCCTGTGAGCCGGGCGGGCCGCCGGGGAGAATCACGGCCATGACCGTCACCACCGACCGGGCCGCCGCCCGCCGCAGCCTGGAGGGGCTGGCGCTCGGCGACGCCTTCGGTGAACGCTGGTTCCCCCTGTTCCGCGAACCCCGGCAGGCCCTCCACGAGATCCGCGCCCGGCGCATGCCCGAGGAAGAACCCTGGCACTGGACCGACGACACCGCGATGGCCCTGGCCCTGCTGCGGGTGCTGGACACACACGGGGAGGTACGCCCGCGCGAACTGGCGCTGGCCTTCGCGCTCGGCTACGACGCCGACCCCGCCCGCGGATACGGCCACGGGATGCACCAGTTGCTGCCCAGGCTGCTGCAAGAGCCGGAGCAGTGGCCGCAGTTGGCGCGCGGGCTGTTCGGCGGGGAGGGCAGCCTGGGCAACGGCGCGGCCATGCGGGTGGCGCCGCTGGGCGCGTTCTTCCACGCCGACCCGGAGCGGGTCGTCGCCGAGGCGACGCGCTCGGCGGAGGTCACCCACGCCCATCCCGAGGGTGTGGCCGGCGCCGTCGCGGTGGCGGTCGCGGCCGCGCTGTCCGCGCGGGGCGACCTGAGCATCGCCGACGTGGTGGCGCTGACCCCGGCGGGATCGGTCCGCGAGGGGCTGGCCCGGGCCGCCGAGGTGCCGTTCACCACCGAGCCGTGGCGGGCCGCGGACCTCCTCGGCAACGGACAGCGGATCCGGGCCGACGACACGGTCCCGTTCGCCGTGTGGTGCGCCGCCCGCCACCCCGGCGACCTCGCCCGCGCCCTGTGGACCACGGCGGAGGGGTTCGGCGACGTGGACACCACCTGTGCCATCGCGGGCGGCATCGTCGCGGCCCGCACCGGCGTCGGCGGTGTGCCGCGCGTGTGGCTGGACCGCCGGGAGCCGCTTCCCGGGACGGGTGGCGACGAGCCCGCATCCTCGGCGCGATCCGGGGCAGGCGGCTCGTGAACGGGTCCGCCCGGGGACCTTCGGACAGGCGTGAGGTAAGTGTGGCAGGCAGTGGGAGCACCGACGAACCAGTGGAACCGGACGGGCTGTCGGTCGACCGGAACCCGGTCGGCGGGGTCACCGTCGTCACGGTGGCCGGCGAGGTCGACCACCGGACCGCGGGTACGCTCCGGCGCGCGCTGATGCCCGCGGATCCCGGCCCGGCACCGCGCACGGTCGCCGACCTGTCCGGGGTGGGGTTCATGGACTCCAGCGGCATCAACGTCCTGATAGCCGCCCATCAGGCGCACGAGGCCGGCGGCTGGCTGCGGCTGGCCGGGGTGCGCAGGCCCGTGCTGCGCACCCTGGAGATGGTCGGCCTCACCGGTCTGCTCGCCTGTTACCCGAGCGTGCGGGCCGCGTTGGACGCCTGAGCTACGACGCGGCGGTGGAGTGCGTGAGGGGGACGGTGACCTCGCCGTCCTCCCTGATCGACTCGACCACCGCCTGGTGCAGCTCCCGGCTGCCCCGCTCGCTGCGACAGGGCACCGGGCTGCCGCTGAGCGTGTACCACTGGGAGGTGCCGCTGTACTGCACCGCCACGTCGGCCACCCGGCCGTCCCAGGTGGTGTGGACGGTGAGGTCGCCCGTGAGGATGCCCGCCTCGACGGTGCGGGCGCCGCCCCGGCCGGTGAAGACCCCGGGGGTGGTCCATGATGCCCAGACCATGCTCTCAGCCTCTCTTCTCGGGTATCCGCCCCCTCGCAGGGGTTTGGGGTTGTATGTCCAGTGTTGTCTTTCTCCCATGGTGCCCCGGCGCGACGCGGAGCGGGTGGGGCCGTACGGCCCCGGTGCGGGCCGCGTCGGTGCCCTGCGGCACTGGTGCGCCGGCGGTTCTCGTGCTGTGCTGGTAGCGGCGGGAAGGACGTGCAGACGCGGGGAAGCGGCCGGCGGCCGCGCACCGCGCAATCCGGATCCGCGAGAAGCGGATGGCCCTTCCCGCCCCGCCCTCCCTCCCGCTCCCCCGTCCCGTACCGCAGCGCGCCTCACCCCCGGTGCCGTGGCGGCCCGCGCCGTGGGCCGAAGGGCCCCCGCCCGGGTCCGGGCGACCTGTGGCGGCACCGGGCGGGCGCCCGCACGCTGGGAACACGACCCCAGGAAGGGAGCCGGTGCGATGACCTCCGCCACCACCATGACCACGGCGCTCGCCCCCGCACAGCGCGATCGGCTGACGAGCCTCGCCCGCGAGGTCTCCTTCACGGTCGGCACGCGGCTGTTCGAGGAGGGGCGGCACGCCGACCGCTTCTGGATCGTGCGTACCGGCACCGTCGCCCTCGACCTGCGGGTGCCCGGCCGCCGGCCGGCCGTCATCGAGACCCTGGGCCACGGCGAACTGGTCGGCTGGTCCTGGCACTTCCCGCCGTACATCTGGCAGTTGGGCGGCGAGGCGACGAGCCCGGTGCGGGCCTGGGAGTTCGACGCCGCGTCCGTGCGCGCGCTGTGCGACGACGACCCGGAGTTCGGGCGGGCCGTCGCGGTGTGGGTCGGCCGCGTGGTGGCCCAGCGGCTGCACGCCTCCCGGGTCCGGCTGCTCGACCTCTACGCCCCCTACGGCAGCGGGAGCGCGCGGTGACGGCGCCGGAACGGGGGCCCGGCGGCCCCAGCCGGGTGAGCGACGTGATGACGCGCGCGGTCGTGGCGGTCGGGCGTACGACCCGGTTCAAGGACATCGTCGAACGCATGGAGCGGTGGAAGGTCAGCGCGCTGCCGGTGCTGGAGGGCGACGGCCGGGTGGTCGGGGTGGTCTCCGAGGCGGATCTGCTGCCCAAGGAGGAGTTCCGGGACAGCGACCCGGACCGGATGACCCAGCGGCGCCGGCTCGCGGACCTGGCCAAGGCCGGGGCGGTGAGCGCCGAGGAGGTGATGAGCACGCCCGCCGTCACCGTGCACGCCGACGCCACGCTCGCCGAGGCCGCGCGGATCATGGCGCTGGGGCGCGTCAAGCGGCTGCCGGTGGTGACCGCGGAGGGGGTGCTGGAGGGCGTGGTCAGCCGCGGTGACCTGCTGAAGGTGTTCCTGCGCGAGGACGCCGAACTGGCCGACGAGATCCGCCGCGACGTGCTGGACGTGCTGTTCCCGGCGCCGGTCGAGCCGTTGCACGTGGTGGTGGTCGACGGCGTGGTGACGCTGACCGGGAAGGTGCCGGACGCCACGCGGATCCCGCTGGCGGTGCGGATGATCCGGGGGGTCGAGGGCGTGGTGGGGCTGGACTGCCACCTGACCGGGGCGTGAGCCGCGTGCGGTCCGCGCGGATCAGCCGCGGCCGCCGCTGAGGTTGCCCCAGCGGGGACCTATCTGCTTCCACTCCTCGTCCCACTCGGCCATGCGGCGCCGGATGAGCCGACCGCGCACCAGCCACCCCGCGCACCACACGGCCGCACCGGCCGAGGGGCCGACGAGCACGCCGGTGAGGGCGGCCTGGAGGTCGGCCGAGGCGCCGGTGACCGGCGGGGCGACGACACGGTCCGCCCGGTTGGCCCAGACCGTCACGCTGCTTCCGGCGGGGGCGCCGGGCATGACCTTGGCTCGATCGGTGTGCACCGAGCCGTCCGGGTCCGTCCAGCGCACGGTGGCCCACACCCGCCCGTCGTCGTAGCCGGTCCCGGCGGCCGGGGCCGGGGCCGCGGGGCCGGTGAGCACCGCCGTGACCGGGTGGACCCGCGCCAGCCGGTCGGCGTACGACGCGGCGGAGGCCCGGGCCGCCAGGAGGCCGGCGACGACACCGCAGACCAGGACGAGGATCCAGGTGGCGAGGACGATCCAGGCCTCGACCACGTCGCTGTGCCGCCGCAGCGGATTGCGCCGCCAGCGCCACAGCCGTACCCGGCTGACCGTCGCGGCAGGTGTCCGTGTCATCGTCACCGCCTCCTCTCGTGCGCCGGCGGCCCGTGGTCAGCGGGTGCGGGCCGATGCGGCGTCCGGCAGGTCCGGGTCGAGGTCGGGTTGGCGCGGCGGCCCGGCCAGCGCGCACCGCACGTCCACCACGCCGGGCACGGCCCTGACGAGGCGGGCTGCGAGGGGCACCAGGGAGGTCTCGCGGACCCGGCCGCCGAGCGTCACGACACCATCGTGCACCTCCACCCGGATCCCGGCCCCTTCGGGGCCGAAGAGATGCACGACGACGTCGCGGCGGACCTCGTCGGCGATCTCCGCGTCGCCGCGCAGGAACACCTTCAGCAGGTCCGAGCGGCTGACGATGCCCAGCAGGGTGCCGTCCGGACCGACGACCGGGAGCTGTTTGATTTGGGCCCGCGCCATGACGCGCGCGGCCTGGCCGAGGGTGGCGTCCGGCGCCACGGTGACCGCCGGGGTCGTCATCAGCCGTTCCGCGGTCGCCGCCTCGGCCTTCGTCAGCTCGGCGAGGTGCCGCATCCGGGCGTACCGGTCGAGGCCGCTGTCGCGGTACTCCTCCTTGGGCAGCAGATCCGCCTCGGAGACGACACCGACGACCTGCCCGGCGTCGTCCAGCACCGGCACCGCGCCGACCCGCCAGTCCCGCATGGCCTGCACGATGTCCTTGAAGCCGGCGCCCGTGCGCAGGGCCAACACCCTGCGGGTCATCACGTCGCCGACGACGGTCGGGGTGCCGTCCATGGCTTCCTCCAGGGGACTCTGCCGCCTCGGCGCGGCACCTTCAGCGTGTGTCGCCGGCCGGCCGGTGTCATGGGCCGACCGGGCACTTCCGGGTGCCCACCGGTCCCCCCGCCCGCACGCGGCGCCCGTGCCGACGCCCCGTCATGCCCCGGGCAGTGGAACCCGCCATTCCAGTGTGGCCCCGCCCGGCTCCCCCTCGCCCACTTCGAGCCGGCCGCCGAGCCGCTGGGCGCGCTCGGCCATGTTGCGCAGCCCGCTGCGGCGCCCGCCGTCGGGGATGCCGACGCCGTTGTCCCGGACCGTGAGCCGCACTTCGCGGCCGTCGGCGACCAGCAGCACCTCGGCCCGGTCGGCGTGGGCGTGCCGGGCGATGTTGGTGAGGGCCTCGGAGAGGACGGCCACCACATGGTCCGCGACCTCGCCCGGTACGTCGGTGTCGAGCAGGCCCTCCATGCGGACGCTGGGCGCGAAGCCCAGCACCGGGGAGGCCTCGCCGGCCACCCTGACCACGCGGGCGCGCAGTCCGCCGGCCGCGGCGCCCTCGCGGGCCCGCAGCCCGAAGATGGTCGATCTGATGATCTTTATGGTCTCGTCCAGGTCGTCCACGGCCCGCAGGACCCGCTCGGAGGCCTCCGGATGCTCGATGAAGCGGCCCGCGCTCTGGAGCGTCATGCCGGTGGCGAACAGCCGCTGGATGGCCAGGTCGTGCAGGTCCCGGGCGATGCGGTCGCGGTCCTCGAGGAGCGCGATCTGCTGGGCGGCCTGCCGGCGCTGGGCCAGCTCCATGGCGATCGCGGCCTGCGCCGCGAAGCCCCGCAGCATCTCGGTCTCCTTGTCGGAGAACACCGGCTGGTCGCTCTCCCGCGCCAGCAGCACCACGCCCCGGGCGCCGCCCTCGCCGGTGCCGATGGGTACGGCGACGGCGGGGCCGAGACCGTCGAAGCGCGGCGGCTGCTGCGAGATCCGTTCGTCATGGGCGACGTCGTCGCTGGTGACGGGGGCGGCGGCGGTGAAGGCCAGGCCCATGAGGCTGTTGTGCAGGGGCAGTACCAGGCCGCGGTGGGCCTCCGCCTGGGCGCCCACGGCGATCTCCACGCCGAGCGACTCGGTGTCCGGCATGGGCATCGCGACCGCGGCGAGGGCCGATCCGGTGTTCTCCCGGGCCCGTTCCGCGATCAGGTCCAGCGCCTCGGCGCGCTCGCTGCCGGACATCAGACTGTGGCTGATCTCCGCGTTCGCCAGCAGCCAGCGCTCGCGCAGCCGGGAGTCCTCGTACAGGCGGGCGTTGTCGATGGCGACGCCAGCCGCGACGGCGAGGGTGGCGAGGACCGACTCGTCCTCCTCGTCGAAGTCGAGTCCGCCGCGCTTCTCGGTGAGGTACAGATTGCCGAAGACCTGGTCGCGGACGCGGATCGGGACGCCGAGGAAGGTGTTCATCGGCGGGTGCCCGGGCGGGAAGCCGTACGAGGCGGGGTGCTCGGATATCTTCGGCAGGCGCAGCGGCTCGGGGTGGCGGATCAGTTCGCCGAGGATGCCGTGGCCCTCCGGGTAGGGGCCGATCCGGTGGATCCGCTCCTCGGACAGGCCGACGGTGTGGAACGCGGCGAGGGTCGTGCCGTCCGGGCCGATGACGCCGAGCGCCGCGTACTCGGCGTCCACCAGGGCGGCCGCCGCCTCCACGATGGAGTGCAGGACCTGCTCCAGCTCCAGCTCGCGGCCGACGGAGAGGACCGCCTCCAGCAGGCTGTGCACCCGGTCCCGGGTACCGCGGGCCGCGTCGATCCTGGCCTGCAGTTCCTCCAGCAGCTCGTCCAGCTTCAGCTGCGGCAGCCGCACGCCGGGCTCCTCCGTTCCGGTCACCACGCCCTCCACTCCCCATCGGCACATGCCGGCGAACCGACGGGTTCTCAGGACACGGTATCCGCTCGCAGGTCGGGAGGGACACGTGACCTTCACGCGTGCGACACGAAACCTCCTCGCGCCCCTGACGCATGCCGCACGGACGGCCGCGGCGCGGTCGTGGAGGGCGCGGTCCGCCTCCGCGGGGCGGACCGGCGGCGCGCGGGCCGTACGGCCCCGGGGCGGGGTCCGAACGGCACTGCCGGGGATCGTGGCCGGGTGGGACACTGGAACCAGGAGCGGCACCGATCCCCCGCGGTGTCGCTCCGTTCACGCGGTCCCCCCGCCGCCGAGCCGGCCTCGATCGCGCCGAGGCGCCGTGGTTGCCGGGCGGTGGTGGGTGCCCGGGCCGGATCTTCGGGGACCGACCGGCCCCGGCCGGATGCCCCGACGTGCTCGGGCCGTGCGCCCCCGGGTCCCGGCCGGACCTCACCCTCCCCAGGACCACTCCGCGACCTCCGGCAGGTCGGTGCCGTGTTCGCGGATCCAGTCGTGGTGGCGGGAGCGGGCGTCGGCCATGGCCTGGCGGACGCCCGCGGCGCGGACGGCGAGGCCGGGGACGCGGTCGATGACGTCCATCACCAGGCGGTAGCGGTCCAGGTCGTTGCGCACGACCATATCGAACGGCGTGGTCGTGGTGCCCGACTCCTTGTAGCCGCGCACATGCAGATTCTGGTGCCCGGTGCGCCGGTAGGCGAGCCGGTGGATCAGCCAGGGGTAGCCGTGGTAGGCGAAGATCACCGGTTTGTCGGTGGTGAACAGGCCGTCGTACTCGAAGTCGGGCATGCCGTGCGGGTGTTCGTCGTGGGGCAGCAGCCGGGTCATGTCGACCACGTTGACCACCCGCACCCCGAGCTCGGGCAGGTGCCGGCGGAGCAACTGGGCGGCGGCCAGCACCTCCTGGGTGGGCACGTCGCCGGCGCAGGCGAGCACCACATCGGGTTCGCCGCCGTTCTCGGTGCCGGCCCACTCCCAGATCCCGGCGCCGCGCGCGCAGTGGGCGCTGGCCTGCTCCATGGTCAGCCAGTCGAAGCAGGGCTGCTTGCCGGCCACGACGACATTGACGTAGTCGCGGCTGCGCAGCACGTGGTCGGCCACCGACAGCAGGGTGTTGGCGTCCGGCGGCAGGTAGACGCGGACCACTTCGGGGCTCTTGTTGAGGACGTGGTCCACGAACCCGGGGTCCTGATGCGAGAACCCGTTGTGGTCCTGGCGCCAGACGTGGGAGGTGAGCAGGTAGTTGAGGGAGGCGACGGGGGCCCGCCAGGCCAGCCGCCGGGAGGTCTTCAGCCACTTGATGTGCTGGTTGACCATCGAGTCGACGATGTGCACGAACGCCTCGTAGCAGGAGAACAGCCCGTGCCGGCCGGTGAGCAGATAGCCTTCGAGCCAGCCCTGGCAGAGGTGTTCGGAGAGGACCTCCAGCACGCGGCCGTGCCGGTCGAGGTGTTCGTCCACCGGGAGCACCCCGGCCTGCCATGCCTTGCCGCTGGCCGAGTAGACGGCCTGGAGCCGGTTGGAGGCGGTCTCGTCCGGGCCGACGAGGCGGAAGTCCCGGCGGTCCCGGGTGTCCTCCATGACCTTCGCCAGGAGGTCGCCGAGGACCCGGGTGGGCTCGTGCAGTGCGGCGCCCGGCTTCTCCACCGAGACGGCGAAGGTGTCGAGGGGCGGCAACGGCAGTTCCCGTAGCAGCAGGCCGCCGTTGGCGTGCGGGTTCGAGCCGAGGCGCCGGGTGCCCTCGGGGACGCAGGCGAGGACGTCGGCGGACGGCCGCCCGTCCGCGCCGAACAGCTCCCCGGGCCGGTACGAGCGCAGCCACTGCTCCAGTTGCCGCAGGTGCGCGGGGTTCTCGCGGACGCCGGGCAGCGGGACCTGGTGGGCGCGCCAGGTGCCCTCGACGGGTTCGCCGTCCACCTCGGCGGGGCCGGTCCAGCCCTTGGGAGTGCGCAGGACGATCATCGGCCAGTGCACCCGCTCGGTGCTCCCGTCCTCGCGGGCACCGCGCTGCGCCCGTGCGATGCGGTCCAGGGCGTCGTCCATCGCCGCGGCCAGGGCGCGGTGCACCTCGGCCGGGTCGTCACCGCCGACGTACAGGGGTTCGTGGCCGTATCCGCGCAGCAGTTCGTCCAGTTCGGCCTCGGGGAGCCGGGCGAGCACGGTGGGGTTGGCGATCTTGTAGCCGTTGAGGTGCAGGATCGGGAGCACGGCCCCGTCGTGCACCGGGTCGAGGAACTTGTCGGAGTGCCAGGAGGTGGCGAGCGGCCCGGTCTCCGCCTCGCCGTCGCCGACCACGCAGGCCACCAGCAGGCCGGGGTTGTCGAAGGCGGCGCCGTAGGCGTGGGCGAGGGAGTAGCCGAGTTCGCCGCCCTCGTGGATCGAGCCGGGTGTCTCGGGGGCCACGTGGCTGGGCACGCCGCCGGGGAAGGAGAACTGCTTGAACAGCCGCTCCATGCCGAGGGCGTCCCGGCCGATGTCCGGGTAGGTCTCGCTGTAGCTGCCCTCCAGCCAGGAGCCCGCGAGGACCGCGGGACCGCCGTGGCCGGGGCCCCACACGCACAGCGCGTCCAGGTCGCGCGCCTTGATCACGCGGTTGAGGTGGGTGTAGACGAGGTTGAGTCCGGGCGAGGTGCCCCAGTGGCCGAGCAGCCGCGGCTTGATGTGCTCGGGGCGCAGCGGCTCGGTCAGCAGCGGGTTGGCCATGAGATAGATCTGGCCGGCGGCCAGGTAGTTGGCGGCGCGCCAGTGCGCGTCCAGGGTGCGCAGCTCCTCGTCGGTCAGGGGGCCTGCGGCGTCCTGGGTCATGGGGGCTCCGATCATCGTCGGGTGGGTGTCAGACGGGTTCCGGTACGACGGCCACCGGGCAGCGGGCGTGGTGCAGCACTCCGTGGGCGACCCGGCCGAGCCGGGAGCCGAAGCGGCCGCTGCGGCGCCGGACTCCGACGACCAGCAGCCCGGCGTCCCCGGAGGCGCCGACGAGGACGTCCCGGGCGGGCCCCTCGGCGGCGCGCCGCTGCGCCCGGAGGCCGTCCGGGAGGTCCCGCAGTGCCTCCTCCAGCGCCTCGGCGGCCTCCTCCTGGGCCGGGACGGGTGCACCGGAGAGCGGTGGATGCCCGGCAGTGGTGTGCGCGGGGCGCCGCCAGGCCCGTACGGCCTCCAGGGGCACGCCCCGCAGCGCGGCCTCCTCGGCCGCGAACCGCACGGCGGCCGGGCACGCCCCCTTCTCGGTGACGCCGAGGACGACGCGTCCGGGGGCCGCCGGTTCCTCGGGCCTGCCGCGCAGCACGATGACCGGGCAGTGGGCGTGCGCGGCGACCGACAGGCTGACGGAGCCGAGCAGCAGTTCGGCGACACCGCCGCGGCCCCGGCAGCCGAGGACCACCAGGCGGGCCAGGCTGCTCTCGTTCACCAGTGCGACCTCCGGCTCCTCGGCGAGCACGGCGGCGGTGACCACGAGCCCCGGCCGGCGCTGGTGGGCCCGGCGTTCGGCGGCGCCCATCACGTCCCGGGCGATCACCTCCTCGACGGGTCTGCCGACCTCCTGGGCGATCAGGGAACCCTCGTAGCGCTCCCAGAGCGAGGCGTAGACCAGGCGGAGCGGCGCCCCGCGCAGGGCGGCCTCGTCGGCCGACCGGTCCACGGCGCGCAGACTCTCCTCGGAGCCGTCCACGCCGGCGACGACGGGCAGGTCCATCGTGTTCACCCTTCCTGGCGTAGGCCGACGACGCGGCGGGCCCGCACCCGACACCTCTGGCCATCGTCGGCGCGGTCGCAAGCGGATGCGAGCCGTACGGCCTGCTTCTCGCCCATGCGGGCCTCCCGGGGTGTTCGGGCCGGTCAGGCGTGCGCGACGACGGCCACGGGGGCGCCGACGTGGTGCAGGACGGCGTGGGTGACATGGCCGATGTGGATGCCGAAGGGGCTGGCGCGCACCCGACGGCCGACGACCACGAGGGAGGCCTCGCGGGCGGCCTCGACCAGGACCGGCGCGGCGTTGCCGGCCCGGCTCGCCTCGCTCACCTCGACGTCCGGGTACTTCTGCCGCCAGGGCCGCAGCACCTCGGTGAGCAGGGCCGAGGCCCGGCGTCCGTAGGAGGGCACCACGGGCGGTTCGGCGGGGATGCCGTACGCGGCGTACGGCGGCGGGGTCCAGGCGTGCACGACCCGCACCGCGGCACCGCGGCGCGCGGCGGCGTCGAAGGCGAACTCCAGCAGCGGCCGGCCGGGGCCCTCGGGGTCGTCGATGTCGAGGCCGAGGACGACCGGCAGGAAGGGGGTCGCGGCGGACGGGACGCCCGAGGGGTCCGGCCGGTGCTCGTCGGCGGCCTGTTCACCCGCTCGGACCAGGACCACCGGGCGCATGGTGTGGGCGATGACGGACAGTCCGGCCGAGCCGATCAGGAAGCCGCCGAACCGGCCGAGGCCGCGGGAGCCCAGCGCCAGCAGTTCCGAACCGTCGGCGGCCTCGGCCAGGGCGCGGGCCGGCTCGCCGGTGACCTGGTCGGTGACCACCTCGATGCCGGGGTGGCGCAGCCGCAGGCCCTCCGCGGAGTCGCGCACGGTCCGCGCCCACGCCTCGGCGGCCGCGCGCTCGTCCGCGTCGGCGCCGGTCTCCGGCTCCCGCACGTGCAGGATCTTCAACGGCAGGTCGCACAGCGCCGCCTCGCGCGCCGCCCATTCGACGGCGGCCCGGCTCTCGGGTGAGCCGTCGAGGCCCGCGGTGACGGTTCGGGTCATGTCTCTCCACCTCTCGCCTGTCGCCCCGGGGGGTGTCCACCACCTGCGGTGTCCTCCGCCTGCCGGGGCCGCGCCGCTCGGGGACAAGAGCGACGATTCCAGCGTTGTGCGCGGACGGCGAGCCGATCAGGGGCCGCTGGTCCCGGGGCCGGGACCGACCGGCCCGCGCGAGCGGCCGGCCGCGGGGCCGGGCGGCCCCTGTGCCGACCGGCGGCGTCCGGCGCACGCTGGGGACAGAGAGTCCCGCCGGGACGTCCGTCGAGCAGCCACGGAGTCACCATGTACGGCACCCCGCACACCGTCAGCGATGTCATGACGACCACCGTCGCCGCCGTCGGACGGCGGGCCCCCTTCAAGGAACTCGTGGAGATGATGCAGGACTGGCAGGTCAGCGCCGTGCCCGTGATCGAGGGCGAGGGGCGGGTGGTCGGGGTGGTCTCCGAGGCCGATCTGCTGCCCAAGGAGGAGCTGCGGGACGACCCGGCGGACGACTACCGGCGGCTGCGGCCCCCGTCCGACCTGGCGAAGGGCGAGGCGATCACCGCCGGAGACCTGATGTCCTCCCCCGCGGTCACCGTCCGGGCGGACGCGACGCTCGCCGAGGCCGCGCGGACCATGGCCCGGGCGCGGGTCAAGCGGCTGCCCGTGGTGGACGAGAACGGCATGCTGGAGGGCGTGGTGAGCCGCGCCGACCTGCTGAAGGTCTTTCTGCGCGGGGACCGGGAGATCCAGGAGGAGGTACGGCGCGAGATCGTGGCGCCGCTCTTCCCGCCACCGGACTCGGCGGTGGAGCTGCGGGTGGAGGACGGTGTGGTGACGGTGCTCGGCCGGGTCCGGGACACCTCTCTGGTGCCCGTGGCCGCCCGGCTGGTGCGCGCGGTCGAGGGGGTCGTGGACGTGCGCTTCGACCTGGCGGCCGGTCAGCGGGCGGCGCACGCCTGACGGCTGGGCCGCTCCCGGGAGTGGCCGGGCGAGCCCCCTTGAGGGCCGGGCAGGTCCAGGTCGGCGCATCCGTGCGAAATGGGGCCGATCGGCCCTGGTGCCCGCGGTCACCTGCGACGATGATCGGCCGGGTGACAGGCCGCAGCACGGCCGCTTCCGCAACGAGAGGTCGGGATGACCGAGACACGCACCTTCACGGCACAGGACCCGATCCGGGTGTTCCTCCTGGACGACCACGAGGTGGTCCGGCGCGGCCTGGCCGACCTGCTCGACGCCGAACCGGACATCTCCGTCGTCGGCGACGCCGACACCGCCGCGCACGCACTGGTCCGGGGCCCCGCCCTGCGCCCGCACGTCGCCGTGCTCGACGTCCGGCTGCCCGACGGCGACGGCATCTCGGTCTGCCGCGAGCTGCGCGACCGGATGCCGGAGCTGGCGTGTCTGATGCTGACCTCGTTCGACGACGAGGACGCCCTGCTGGACGCGATCATGGCCGGTGCCTCCGGCTATGTGCTCAAGCAGATCAAGGGCTCCGACCTGGTCTCCGCGGTGCGCACGGTCGCCTCCGGCCAGTCGATGCTGGACCCGGAGACGACGGCCCGGCTGATGCGTTCGCTGCGGGCCGACCCCGAGGAGACGCCGTCGCTGCCGCCGGAGCTGGCGAGCCTGTCGCCGCGGGAGCGGGACATCCTGGCACTGATCGGGGACGGCCTGACCAACCGTGAGATCGGCCGGAAGCTGTACCTGTCGGAGAAGACGGTCAAGAACCACATCTCGCGGCTGCTGGCCAAGCTCGGGGTGCAGCGCCGCGTCCAGGCCGCCGTGCTCGCCTCCCACCTGGAGCCGCGGGACCCGAAGGAACGCTCCGCGCGCTGACCCGCTCCCCGTCCGGTCACGGAAGTCGGGGGACGACGGCCACCGGGCACAGGGCGTGGTGCAGCAGCAGGTGGGTGACGCGGCCCAGCCGGAGCCCGTGGCGGCGGTGGTCCCGGCGCACCCCGAGGACCAGCAGGTCGGCGGCGGCCGACCGGTGCAGCAGCACCTTGCCGGGCGGTCCCTCCAGGACGGTGCGGGAGACCCGCGCGTCCGGGTGCTCGGCCAGCGCCGGGCGGAGCAGTTCGTCGATCGCCGCGGCGGCCTCGTCCTCGTCGTCGCGTCCCACCGCCGCGGGTGCCCCGGGCCGGCGCCAGGCGCGCACGGCGTCGAGGACGCACCGGCGGGCGGCGGCCTCGCGCAGCGCGAAGCGGGCGGCCGTCGCGGCGGCGCCGGGCTCGCCGACACCGAGCAGCACCCGGTCGTGCGCGCCCTCGATCCCGGCCGTGTCGCCGCGGACCACGATCACCGGCCCGTTGGCCCGCCCTGCCACGGCCAGCGCGACCGACCCGAGGAGCAGGCTCTTCAGCCCGCCCCGGCCCCGGCTTCCGGTGACCACCGCGGTGGCGTTGTCGCCCTCCGCGAGCAACGCGGCCACCGGGTCCTCGGCCAGGACGGCGGCATGGATCTCGAGGTCCGGGGCGCGCCGCCCCGCCCGTTCGGCCGCCGAGGCCACGATGTGCTCGGCCCTCACCCGCGGGGCGGGCCGCTCGCCGCCGGGCGACGGAAGCCGGCCCTCGTACCGCTCCCAGAGCGAGGCGTGCACGATCCTCAGCGGCAGCCCGAGCCGGACCGCCTCGTCGGCCGCCCAGTCCACCGCCAGCAGACCGTCCTCGGAGCCGTCGACCCCCACGACCAGGGGCAGAGGCATCGTCCTCACCTGCCTTTCCTCGGCCGCGCGAGCGGCGCGCGGCCGACGGGTCCGGTTCCACGCCGCACCGCCGGACCGGCTACGGAGGGGTACACGGTCCTCTTGCCGGGGCATCCGGCTCCCCTGCGGAACCGGGCGGCCCCTGCCCGGCGGCGGCCCGTCCGGCGCGGGCCGAGGGGCGGCGCCCGGCGCGGTCCCCGGTGCCGATGCCCCCTGCCGGTGTGCGAAGGAGGCCACTCATGACCCGTGTCCCGCCGTCCGAAGGCCCGGTGAGCGTCGGCCGGCTGATGTCCGCGCCGCCCGTGACCGTCACCCCGGACGTCTCCCTGGCGGAGGCCACCCGGCGGATGGCCGAGGCCGCCGTCGGTTCCCTGCTCGTCGTCGAGGACGGCGCGCTGCGCGGGATCGTCACCGACCGCGATCTGGCGCTGCGCGGGCTGGGCGAGGGTCTGCCGCTCGACAGCCGCGTCGACGCGGTGATGTCGCCGCGGGTGGTCACGCTCGACGCGGGCGACGAGCTCCACGCTGCCTACCGCGCCTTCCGCCGCACCGGGGTGCGCCGGCTGCCCGTTCTGGACGGCGGGCGGCCGGTGGGCGTGCTGACGCTGGACGACCTGCTGCTGGACGTCTTCCGGCGGCTGGCCGACCTGCTCGGGCCGGTCGCCTGGAGCGTGCTGCGCGAGCCGCCCGGACCACCGTAGGCCGACAGCTCAGGTCTCCTCGGTACGGACGATCACCACCGGGCAGGCCGCGTGGGCCGCCACCCGCTGGCTGACCGAACCCAGCATGACGCGGGCGAAGCCGCCCCGGCCCCGGTTGCCGACGACCAGCACCTCCGCGCCCTCGGCGGCCCGCAGCAGGACCTCGGCGGGGTTGCCGTGCGCCATGCGGGTGGACACCTTGGCGGCCTCCTCGGCGCCGAGCACCTCCGTCAGCTCCTGCCGCATCTGCTCACGGGTGGCCTCCTCGTCGATGTACATGTCCACGGCGGGCGCGGACCAGCCGTACAGCGGCACTTCCCAGGCCGCGACGGCCTCCACGGCGCCACCGACGAAACCGGCGTAACGTACGGCCCAGCGCACCGCTTCGAAGGAGGACGGCGAGCCGTCGACCCCCACCACGACCCGGGGCTTGGAAACGTCCTGGTCCATCTGTCCACCTCTCTGCGTGCCCCCTGTCCTCCACGCTGCGCGACGCGCCGCCGGGGCGCCAGAAAAGAGCGTCCGTTCGGCCCTGCCGCCGGGCGCCCCGCGGGTGCATCCTGCGAGAAGAGGACCGGGAGGTGAGCCAGGGATGGCACGTCGGACCAAGAAGAACGGCAAGAACCGGGCCGGCCGCGACTGCGGGGCCCCGCTGCCCGCCCGCCGCGGCGCCCGCCCCCGCACCGCCCACGGCACCCCGGGCGCCGGGCACTGGCGCGGTCACGGCGCCGGCAACCAGTGGCTGCTGCTGCCCGGCGGCACCTGGCGGCGGGTGGAGACGATCCGGGTGCGCGGCCTGTTCGGATAGGCGCCTGTCCTTGGGACCTTGTCGGTGTCGCGGCGCGACATGCCTACACGGGCTGCCAGGGGTTGGTCTCGTAGCAGCCGACCAGCAGGTCGGTCACGGCGGGATCGACGGCCAGCGCCGTCTCGTCGACGCCCGCGACCGGGACGGCCGGCGAGATGGAGTTCGAGAGGAAGGCCGCGAGGCCCGGGGTGCCGGCCGCCCAGGTCCCGAGGTCCCGCAGATGGACCTCCCGCCGCTCGGACGGAACGCCCTTCGCCGCCAGTCCTCGCTCCAGCAGCTGCATCGTGATCCCCGGCAGCACGGCGGCCCGGGGCCAGACGACCCGCTCGCCGTCGAAGAAGCCGATGTTCGAGACCGAGGCTTCGCCGATCCGGCCGTCGCGGTCGACGAACAGCGCGTCGTCGTACCCGGCGAGCACCGCCCGGCGCCGGTGGAGACCGAGTCCGAAGGTCCCCGCGTGCTTGACGTGGGCGAGGTCCCGCTCGTACGCCACGGTCCGCAACCGCACGGGCGCGGTCCGCGCCGGGAGGGGATCGCCGGTCGTCACGGCCACGTCCGGCGCCACCTCCTCGCCGCGCAGCACGGCGTCCTGCCGGCGGCTGAAGACGGTCACGCGCACCGACGCCGCGTCCGGGCGGGCGCGCAGCGCGTGCCGGACGAAGGACCGCACCCGATCGGCGTCCAGGCCCGTTCCGAACAGCTCCCGCGTGTTGTCCGCCAGCCGCTTCAGATGCAGATCCAGTCCCCGGACCGCCCCGCCCCGCGCCTGCATCGACGAGAAGTGCGCGTAGGTCGCCCGCGCGAGCACCTTCAGGTCCTCGCCGTCCGCTTCGGCACCGTTGACTTCCACCCGGTCGATCACGATCCCTCCCTCACCCGTACCCGGCCACCCTAGACACCGCCGGGACGGTGGGCGATCGGCTTTCGCGTCAGGCCGCTCAGCCGGGGGTGATCGGGAGGTCGTCGGTGTAGGCGTTGACCGGCGGGGCGATGCGGCTGGTCCGGCGGACGTCGAGCGCGGCCGGCGCGGTCCTGGTGCCGAGGGTGCCGCCGGGGTGCCAGGTGCCGATGACGGCGAGCCAGGTGTCGGCGGGCGGTGCCGGTGTGCCGTGGACGCGGACCTTCACGGTCTGCGAATCGGCCGCGCAGCACGTGAAGACGATGCGGGTCAGATACCAGCCGTCGCCCGCCGGGGCCGGGGTGACGAAGCCGGTCAGCCGGACGGTGCGGCCCCGGATGGCCCCGCTGTCGTCCTGCTGCACCCGTCTGGTGAACTCCGTGAGGGTCAGCGGCAGCGGGGAGGTCGCGGGCAGTGGCGCGAACCCCTTCTTGCGGGCGGCGAGCGGCTGGGCGTCGGAACGGGCGGCGGTGTAGGCGCCGAGTGCGGGCGGGGTCCACAGCAGCAGGCTCAGCGCCGGGAGCAGGAGCAGCCAGGCGATCCTCGGCGGTCCGGGGTGGTCGTGGCCGTGGTGCCCTTGGCCGGGGTCCCGGGAGAGCGCCGCCACGAGCCCGAGCAGCAGCAGGACCGCGCCGGAGGCGAGGAGCAGGGGGCGCAGCCCGGCCTTGACGTAGCGCAGGTAGGTGTCGGTGAACAGGGTGATGTGCAGCAGTCCGGCGCCGGTCAGGGCGGGCAGCAGGGTCTGGACGGGCCGTCTCACAGCAGGGCGCCTCCGATCAGGGCCCCGGCGGCGACGGCCACGACCATGGTCGCCGTGCAGAACCGCCAGGCGAAGGCGCGGCCGAAGGTGCCCGCCTGGAGGGCGATCAGCTTCAGGTCGACCATGGGGCCGACCACCATGAACACGAGCCGGGCGGTCGGCGGGAACCCGGTCAGCGAGGCGGCCACGAACGCGTCGGCCTCCGAGCAGACCGCGAGCAGCACGGCGAGGGCGGCCAGGAAGAGCACCGACAGCCAGGGCGTGCCGGAGAAGGCGTCGAGGACGGCGCGCGGTACGGCGACGTTGAAGGTGGCGGCGGCCATGGCGCCCAGCACGAGGAAGCCGCCGGCGTGCAGGAAGTCGTGCTGGAAGCCGAGCCGGAACTCGGTCCAGCGGCCGTGGCCGTGCTCATGGCCGTGCGCATGTCCGGTGTGCCGGCGGCGCAGGACGGGGCGCAGCCACTTCTCGTCGCCCCGCCAGAGCCACAGCCAGCCCATCGCGGCGGCCGTGCCGAGGGAGGCGAGCAGCCGGGCGGCGACCATCGCGGGATCGCCCGGGAAGGCGACCGCGGTGGCGGTGAGCACCACGGGGTTGATGGCGGGCGCGGAGAGCAGGAAGGCGAACGCGGCGGCGGGGGTGACGCCCCGGCGGATCAGGCTGTTGGCGACGGGCACGGAGGCGCACTCGCAGCCCGGCAGCACCGCGCCGGCCACGCCCGCGACCGGCACGGCGAGCGCGGGCCGCTTGGGCAGCACCCGGGTGAACAGGTCGGGGGGCACGAAGGCGTTGATCGCACCGGACAGCACGGTGCCGAGGATCAGGAAGGGGAGCGCCTGGACGGTGATGGCCAGACAGACGGTGCGCCAGGCCTGAACGGCGGGCTGCTCCGGCCACCGGACGCCGCCGAACAGCAGCACCACCGCGACGCCCGCCGCCAGCGCGGCCGTGACGAGCGGCCAGGGCCGGACGCGGCGCACGGCCGGGGGGAAGGGGACGGCCGCCACACCCTCCCGTACACCGACCGGTTCATCCGTTTTCTCCATGAGCACTCCGGATGTCGGGTTCGCCGACGATATGCGAGGACCACGACCCGGCCGCGCACCCACGCCGCCGCGTGCGCCACACGGCACCCGACACGGTGGCTCTTCTCACAATTCGGGCGAAACGGGGCTGCGCGTGACGGCAGCCACTTCGCTCCGGTCGGATTTTGTCTACGTTCACGAACCATGTCCTCGCATCCGCCCCGCACCGCACGCCGCACGGCCGGAGTCCTCCTCGCCACGGTGACCGCCCTGCTCGCCGCCGGTGTTCCGGCGGCGACCGCCGCCACCCCGGCTCCGGCACCCAAGCCGTCCCAGCCCAAGCCGTCCCGGCCCACGCCTCAGCCCAAGCCGTCCCCGGCCACGTCCGAGACCGAGCAGTCCCAGCCCACGCCGTCGCAGGCCGCCCCGGCGGCCGACCCGGCGCCCAAGCCTTCCGAGCCGCCCGCCCCGGTGCCCGACCCCCACGCCACGGCGGCGGTCCTCGACCTCGACGCGGGCGGCGACTCGCCCGTGGTACACGGTCCGGACCGCGCCTACGACACCGCCAGCATCGTCAAGGTCGACATCCTCGCCACGCTGCTGCTCCAGGCCCAGGACGCCCACCGCTCCCTCACCGACGAGGAGCGCGGCCACGCCGAGCCGATGATCCGGCGCAGCGACAACGCCTCGGCCGACGCCCTGTGGCGGGAGATCGGCCGCGCCCCCGGTCTGGCGGCGGCCAACAAGCGCCTCGGGCTGACCTCGACCACGGGCGGCTCCGGCGGCAGGTGGGGCCTGACCCGCACGACCGCGACCGATCAGATACGGCTGCTGCGCGCGGTCTTCGACGACACCGCCCCCTCCGCGCTCACCCCCGCCTCCCGGGCGTACATCCGCACCCTGATGGGCGAGGTGCTGCCCGAGCAGTCCTGGGGCGTCTCGGCGGTGGACGCGTCCGGAGCCGGGACGAAGCTGAAGAACGGCTGGCTGGAGCGGAGCGCCACCCGCCTGTGGGACGTCAACAGCGTCGGCGCGGTCACCGTCGACGGCCACCGCTGCCTCGTCGCCGTCCTCTCCGACGGCAGCGCCTCCATGGACGCGGGCGTCTCCCTGGTGGAGCGCACCGCCCGCGAGGCCGTCTCGTAAGGCGACGCGGAAGACGCTTTTCGGCCGCCGTGGAAGGGGCACGCGACGGGGGTACGACTTCCGACCGGAGGGGCGATGCCACCATGGCCGAGTACGAACGTTCCCGCACGATGCCCGCGCAGCCCGAGCACGTCTTCGACCAGGCGGCCAACGTCACCCAGCTGGACACCTGGCTCCCGGACGCCCTGCACGTGGCCCCCGAGGAGCCGCCCGCCGTCACCGTGCACGAGGCCGGCACCGACCAGGACACCGCGGCCCTGCTGCGGGCCGAGCCCGACCAGATGCGTCTGGAGTGGGGCACCCGCGAGCAGGGCGAGTACGCCGGCTGGCTCCAGGTGGCGGGCATCGGCAGCGGCGCCAGCGAGGTGACCGTCCACCTGTCCTTCTTCGACGAAGGCCACGACCCGGGCGAACGCGCGGTCAGCGAGGCGCTGGAGGGCAGCCTGCGCCGGCTGGAGGAACAGGTGCGCCTGCGCACCGACAACCCGGCCGGCTGAGGCACGGCGGGTCGCCCTCCCGGCGGCCCGCGTGGCACGGCATGGAAGCCGACGGATGTCCGGTACAACCGTCCGGGTGGCACAGACGTCTCACAGAGCGGGGAACTCACGTTCCCCGCATGTCAGTTCGTCCACCGCCGTCGCTCCCGTCAGAGGATTCCATGCCCTTCAGCTCCCCCGGCCCCCGTGCACTGCGCCAGAGCGCGGGCGCGTTCGGTGCCGTCGCCCTGATCGCTCTGGGCGCCGCACCGGCCGCGGCCGCCGACGACCCCACGACCGGCCTGGTGCTGGGCAGGATCGCCCCGTTCGAGAAGGTGAAGCCGGGCAGCGACCTCCAGCTCGCGCCCACGTTCACCAACACCGGCGACGCGGCCCTGGACAAGGTCTGGCTGTCGTACTCCGTCACCCGTGGCCTGAGCCAGCCCGAGGTGCCCGCCAACTGCCTGCGCTACGAGATCGCCGCGGCCGACGAGGAGCCGGGGCGCTCCGAGGTGGTCTGCGAGTTCGACCAGCCGGTGCGCCCCGGCGTCGTCTACGCGCCGGAGCGCCCGCTGTCCCTGAAGGCGCTCGACCGGGCCCTGTACGACCGGCTGCGGGTGACGGTCGACTCCGCCGACACCGGCCCGGGCGACAACGCCTCGGCCCCGGTGCGCGGCACCGCTCCCGCGATCAAGCTGGCCGAGCGGCCCGACCAGACCCCGGCGCAGCCCGGTTCCGGGCAGCACGACGGCTGGGACGCCGCGGATGTCACGGTGACCGCCGACAACACGGCCGACTTCCAGGTGACCGGCGCCAAGCTGCGCGGCCGGGTCGGGGACACGGTCACGCTGCGGGTGGCGTACAAGAACGCGGGCCCCGCCTGGGTGCTGCGGGACCTGGGCCGGAGCGCCACCCACGTCCTGGTCACGCTGCCCGAGGGCACCTCGATGGCCAGGGCCGACGGTCACTGCAAGAACACCGGGGCCGAGTCCTACGCCTGCGGCACCGACGAGTCCTGGGTGACCGAGGGCGGCGGGGAGACCTACGCCTTCAAGGTGAGGATCGACAAGGCGGTGCCCGGGGCGAAGGGCTATGTCGAACTCGCCGAGGAGCCCCGGCCGTTCGACCACGTGAAGAAGAACGACACCGCGCTCGTCACGCTCGACGCCACCGGTGGCGGCGGCACGGGCGGGGGCTCGGAGGGCGGCGGTGACGCGACGGGCGGCACCGGCTCCACGACGACCACGGGCGGCACCGGCAAGGGCGCCGGCGGCACGGCCACGACCGGATCGTCCACCACGGGTGGCACCACCGGTACCACCGGCACCACCGGCACCGCGTCCACCGGTGGCACCGGCGGTCTGTCCGGCGGCACCACGGGCGGCAGCACGGGCGGCAGCCTGGCGAACACCGGTGCTGGTGCGGCGCTGCCGCTGGCGGGCGCCGCGGGCGCGGCCGTGCTGGCCGGCGCCGGTGTGCTGGTGGCCGTGCGCCGCCGGGGCGGCCGGCCGGAGTGACCCCCCGCTCGGCCTGACCGGCGGCGCCGCCGGTCAGGCCCCCGAGCCGATGCCCCGGGTGGTGTACGCGCACTCGGTGTAGATGTACCCGGGCCGGAGCTTGGCGGTGTCCGAGCCCGCGGTGGTCACCTCGCCGCTGTCCGGCTTGTGCACGAAGTAGGTGGTGCCGGGCGGGAGTTGGATGGTGCGCTGCGGGTAGTCCTTGCCGCCGCCGCACGGCTTGAAGGTGGACAGCACCGTCTCGTACATCGAGTACGACGAGCAGCTCCCGCAGCCCTTGAGGGTGAAGCTGCCGGTGACCGGTCCGGTGTACAGGACGGTGACGTCGTCCGGGCTGTCGTTCTTCACGGTGACGGTGATGCTGCCGCCGGAGGCGGTGGTGGGCAGCTTCTTGCCGGCCGCCGGGATGGTCTGGGCGACCTCGGCGGCTATCTCGATCTTCCGGGCCCGCTCCCGGTTCCTGTGGTGGGGGTGACCGGCGACGAAGTCGGTCATGGTCTTCTGCGCGCTACGGAAGTCGCCGTTCCGGTACTCCTCGATGCCGCAGGAGTACGCCCCGTCGTCGCCGCTGCGCTTGGCCCGGGCCGCGGCCCTGGCGAGCCCGCCGTCGGCGTCGCCCGCGGCGGCGGACAGCTCGCCGATGCCGGTGTTCAGCCGGTTCAGCTTCTCCACGGCCACGCAGGCCTGGGAGGCGATGGCCTTCTCCTCGCTGCGCACCTCCGCGTCGACGGCGGGGGTGACCTTGGCCGCCTGCGGGGACCGGGGGAAGGTCTTCATCAGGTCGCCGAAGTGGGAGACCCAGTTGGTGGTGTCGCCCACGGCGATCTGCTGGGTCCCGCACTCGTAGAGCGAGGTCGCCAGCCGGTCGTCGGGCCAGTCGGCCAGGGAGCCGAGCGTGGACTTCGGCAGGTGGTCGGGCACCGTGCGCAGGTAGGTCAGCGGGGCGATGGCGTCGCAGTACTCCTGGTCGGCGTAGGGGGCGGCGACCGTGGTGTAGTAGGCGTGCAGGCTGTCCGGGAGCTTGTGGGCGGCGCGGGAGCCGGAGTGGCGGACGGCGATGTCGCGGTAGACGGTCAGGGCCTGGCGGAAGTCGCTCCGCGCGCCGTTGTACGGCTTGGTCCGGTCGGCCGCCACCAGGCGGTCGGCGCGCGCCAGGCGGTCGACGAGCGCCTGCTGGACGGCCTCGTCATGGGCGCTGCGGTACCAGAGCGTGCCGCCGGCCGGAACGGCGAGCAGCACCAGGCCGAGCAGCGCCGCGAGGGGCGTGCGACCCGGCCGAGCGAGGTGGGTGCGGTATCCGAGGTGGGCCCCGTGGGCGGCCGCCAGGACCAGGACCAGGAGGTAGCCGGCGAGGACGGCGCCCGGGACGCCGTCGGCGTCGGCGGGCAGGGCGACGAGCAGCAGGACGCCGGTCGCGACCCAGCAGGCGGCCGTCAGCAGCCGGCGGCGCAGCAGCGCGTAGCCGAGGCCGAGGCCGGTCAGGTTGAGCAGGGCGACGGCGACGGCCCGCCAGGCGTCCGGGGGTGCGGGCGGCGGAGTGGTCGGCATGGGGGGCAGGCTGTGTCCCTGGCCCGGGCCCCACGGCCAGGGCGGTTCGGGATCGCCGGCTCTTCCGGTGTCTCCAGGCCCTCCCGGGCCCGCGAAATTTCCGGACATGACCACTCCCCTTTTGTTCGACAATCCCACGATCCTGAGCACCGATTCTAACGGTCTTCTCATCCGAGGGGACCCTCAACAACCGCTCTGTTATGGGTACTTGACCTCGTCGCGCGACGAGCCGCGCTGTCGTGTCCCCGCGGTGGACGGCGGCCGACGGCAGGGGCGGTGGCCCGCCGGGCCGGAGGCGGAGCACCGCCGTGTTCTCCCGGCCGCGCATCGCCTGACCGGCCCAATACGGGTGCGCCGAAGGGGCGAGGAGCCGTGACCGGTGTGACCGTGGTGGAAGGAATCCCCCCGGGCGCGCCCTCAGCGGCCCAGGGCGCACCAGTGACGAGGAGGCGGGATGCCGGACCAGGTCGGCATGAGCGGACCCCTGCTCATGGACGGCACCGACGCGGCGCGGGCCACGGCCTTCGAGCGGCTCGGCGCGGTCGCGGACGCGGTGCTCTACGAGGGCTACCTGCTCTATCCGTACCGCCGTTCCTCCCCCAAGAACCGCGTCCGCTGGCAGTTCGGGGTGCTCCTGCCCCGGGCCTGGGTGGAGCGCGACGGGCCGGTGACGCCGGGGATCTCGGGCTCCGCGGACTCCTGGTACCAGCGCACCGAGTGCCTGCTGCGGGTGCTGCGCGAGGACGCGGTGGTACGGGTGCGGGTGCGGTACCTCCAGATGCAGCACAAGCAGGTGGAGGCCGCCGACGGAAGCGGCGGGCACCGTGCGGTGGAGTCCCTGCGGACGGACGACGGCGCCGCCCACCTCTCCTTCGACGAGGCTGTGCCGCGCGAGACCGAACTGACCGTGCCGCTGGCCGACTTGCTGGACGGCGACCGTGCCGTGGCGGTCACCGCCCCCGCCGGGACCGAGCAGGAGCCGCTCTTCGCGGGCGCGGGGCGGATCCTGCGGCGGCGCCGGCAGGTGCGGGCGGAGACTACCGTGGGCGTGCGGCCGCTGGCGCCGGGGCTGTACCGGCTGCTGGTGCGCACCGAGAACACGGGCGAGCCCGCCGACGCCGGGGCGGTGCGGAACGAGGCGCTGCGCGACGCGCTGATCGCCACCCACACGCTGATCGGCGGCGAGGGCGTGGAGTTCGCCTCGCTGATCGATCCGCCCGCGGGGCTCGCCGGGCACGCGCGCGAGTGCCGCAACGCGTTCACCTTCCCGGTCCTCGGCGGCGCGGCCACCTCCCCGGCAGGCGGTGAGGGCGGCGGGCAGACGGGTCCGGTACTGCTGTCGGCGCCGATCATCCTGCCGGACCGTCCCCAGGTGGCGCCGGAGAGCCCGGGTGACCTGCACGACGCGGCGGAGATCGACGAGATCCTGACCCTGCGCACGATGCTGCTGACCGACGAGGAGAAGGCGGAGGCCCGCGCCACCGACCCGCGGGCCGCGCACATCCTCGACCGGGTCGACACCATGCCCCGCGAGGTCTTCGAACGCCTGCACGGCACGATCCGCTCGCTGACCCTGTCGGTTACGGCAAAGCCACCGGCGCCCGAACACCCCTTCGCGGCCGCCCGCTTGTCCCCCGCCGCCCCGCACCCGGCGGACGCGGCGGACGCATCCGGCCGCCCCGCCGGTCCGCGCTCCGTGTGGTGGCGGGAAGGCGGCGACGAGGACGTGGCGCCCGCGATGGACACCGTGCTCGTCGGCTCGGTGCCCGTGGGCGCCGGCAGTGCGGTGCTGCTGCGGCCGCGGCCACGCGGCGCCGACGCGCAGGACATGTTCCTGGCCGGGCGGGCCGCCACGGTCGCCGGGGTCTTCCACGACGTGGACGGCGGCGTGCGGCTCGCGGTGACCGTGGACGACGACCCCGCGGCCGAACTGCACGACTGGTACGGCCGTTTCCACTACTTCCGGCCCGACGAGGTCGAACCCCTCGCAACCACGGGCACCCCGGCCGGCTCCGGCCGGGCCCACGACCGACTGCGACGGAGGCCGCAGAGATGACCACACAGAGCGGTACCACCGAGGCCCGCGCCGACGCCCGCGAGGGCTTCGACGAGATCACCATCCTGTGGATCTCGGAGGGCATGAGCTGCGACGGCGACACCGTGTCGCTGACCGCCGCCGGGCAGCCGTCGATCGAGGACGTCGTCCTCGGCCTCATCCCGGGTCTGCCGAAGGTGAACCTGGTCAACAAGGTGTTGTCCCCCAGTCTCGGCGGGGAGGACTTCCTGGCCCCCTACCGCAAGGCGGCCCGCGGTGAACTGGAGCCGTTCATCCTGGTGATCGAGGGCTCGATCCCCAACCAGAACATCATCGAGGGCGACGGCTACTGGACGTCGTTCGGCAACGACCCGGAGACCGGCGAGCCGCAGACCCTCAACTGGTGGATCGACCAACTCGCGCCCAGGGCCTGGGCGGTGGTGGCCGCGGGCACCTGTGCCACGTTCGGCGGCATCCACGCCATGGCCGGCAACCCGACCGGCTGCATGGGCCTCGCGGACTACCTGGGCTGGGAGTTCAAGGCCCGCTCGGGGCTGCCGGTGGTCAACGTGCCCGGCTGCCCCATCCAGCCGGAGAACTTCATGGAGACCCTGGTGTGGGTGCTCCAGCACGCGGCCGGCTCCGCTCCCCCGCCGCCGCTGGACCACATGCTGCGCCCGCAGTGGCTGTTCGGCAAGACCGTGCACGAGGGCTGCGACCGGGCCGCGTACTACGAGCAGGCCGACTTCGCCAAGGACTACAACTCCCCCAAGTGCCAGGTGAAGGTGGGCTGCTGGGGGCCGGTCGTCAACTGCAACGTGCCCAAGCGCGGCTGGATGTCCGGCATCGGCGGCTGCCCGAACGTCGGCGGCATCTGCATCGGCTGCACGATGCCCAGCTTCCCCGACGCCTTCATGCCGTTCATGGACGAACCCCCCGGCGGCACGCTCTCGTCGATGGTGATCAAGCCGTACGGGGCGGTCGTCCGCCGGCTGCGCGGGCTGACCAACGACATGGTGAACCACGAGCCCCGCTGGCGGCACAACAAGCGCAAGCTGACCAGCGGTTACGACCCGCACTGGCGTGCCTGAGGCCGCCGTCCACCACCCCGCCCCCGATCCGCCCGATACGAACAGCGAGGGACAGTACCGCAGATGACCACCACCGAATCGCGGGCCGCAGGACGCAAACCCGCCCAGCTCGTGGACATGTCCTGGGATCCGATCACCCGGATCATCGGCAACCTGGGCATCTACACGAAGATCGACTTCGCCAACCGCGAGGTCGTCGAGTGCCACAGCACCTCGTCGCTGTTCCGCGGCTACTCGGTGTTCATGAAGGGCAAGGACCCGCGCGACGCCGGGTTCATCACCTCACGGATCTGCGGCATCTGCGGCGACAACCACACCACCTGTTCCAACTACGCCCAGCAGATGGCCTACGGGGTCAAGCCGCCGAAGCTGGCCGAGCACATCACCAACCTGGGCGAGGCGGCGGAGTACATCTTCGACCACACCATCTTCCAGGACAACCTGGTCTTCGTGGACTTCTGCGAGGCGATGGTCAAGGCCACCAACCCCGGTGTGCTGGCCCGCGCCGAACGCACCGACGCGCCCCGCGGCGACGTGCACGGCTACCGCACCATCGCCGAGATCATGAAGGCCTTCAACCCCTTCGAGGGCGAGGTCTACAAGGAGGCGCTGAAGGTCAGCCGGATCACCCGGGAGATGTTCTGCCTGATGGAGGGGCGCCATGTGCATCCCTCCACGCTGTACCCGGGGGGCGTCGGCACGATGCCGCAGCCCAACACCTTCACCGACTACCTCAGCCGGCTGATGCGCGTCATCGACTTCGTGAAGAAGGCGGTGGCGATGAACGACGACGTCTTCGACTTCTTCTACGAGGCGCTGCCGGGCTACGAGGAGGTCGGCAAGCGCCGTATCCTGCTGGGCTGCTGGGGCGCGTTCCAGAACCCGGACGTGGTCGACTACCGCTACGCCACCATGAACGAGTGGGGCAAGGCGATGTACGTCACGCCCGGCGTGGTCGTCGACGGCAAACTGGTCACCAACAATCTGATCGACATCAACCTCGGGCTGCGCATCATGCTGGGCAGCTCCTTCTACGAGGACTGGGTGAACGAGGAGCCGTTCGTCACCCACGACCCGCTGGGCAACCCCGTCGACATGCGCCACCCGTGGAACCAGACCACGGTGCCGGTGCCGCAGAAGCGGGACTTCGAGGGCAACTACAGCTGGGTGATGAGCCCGCGCTGGTACCACCCGGACACCGGCGAGCACCTCGCCCTGGACACCGGCGGCGGCCCGCTGGCCCGGCTGTGGTCGACCGCGCTGAGCGGCCTGGTGGACACGCCGTACGTCAAGGCGACCGGCGGCGGCATCCGCATCACCCTGCCCAAGGGCGAGAAGCTGCCGGAGACCACCCTGGAGTGGCGCATCCCGAAGTGGAGCAACACCCTCGAACGCGACCGCGCCCGGCCGTACTTCATCGCCTACGCCGCCGCCATGGCGCTCCAGTTCCTGGAGGAGGCCATGGGGATGATGCGCAGCGGCGACACCAAGGTGTACGAGAACTTCGAGGTGCCGGACGAGTCGATCGGCTGCGGTTTCCACGAGGCGGTGCGCGGGGTCCTCTCGCACCACCTGGTGATCCGGGACAAGAAGATCGCCAACTACCATCCGTACCCGCCGACCCCGTGGAACGCCAGCCCCCGGGACATCTACGGCACGCCGGGCCCGTACGAGGACGCGGTGCAGGGCCAGCCGGTCTTCGAGGAGAACGGCCCGGACGACTTCAAGGGCGTCGACATCATGCGCACCGTGCGCAGCTTCGACCCCTGTCTGCCGTGCGGGGTGCACATGTACATGGGCAAGGGCAAGACCCTGACCACCGTGCACTCGCCGACGTACGGGGCGAGCCATGCCTGACGCCGCCGAGCGGCTGACCGACCCCGCGGTGGAGGCACGCCTGGCGCGGCTGGACGAGGCACTGGCCGGCCTGGAGTCCGCGCCCGGCCCGGCCCTGGAGGCGGTGCGGCTGCTGACCGAGGTCTACGGCGAGGCGCTGGCCCGGATCGTGGACGGCGCGGACGAGCGGCTGTGGCGGCGGCTGGCCGGTGACGAACTGGTCGAACACCTCATGGTGCTGCACGACATCCACCCGCAGCCCCCGGCGGAGCGGGCCGCCCGTGCCGTGGAGCGGCTGCGGCCCGCGGTGCGTGAGCGCGGCGGCGACCTGGTGTGGGCCGGCGTCGAGGGCGAGGTGGCGCGGGTGCGGCTGGACCCCGGTGGCTCCGGGGGCGGCTGCGGCGGTGGCTGCGGGGGCGGCTCCGCGGACATCGCGGCGGCGGTCCGGACGGCCGTGCTGGCCGTCGCGCCCGAGCTGGGCGACGTGGAGATCGTGCCGGGTGGCGAGCAGCGCGCGCCGGCTCCCGCGTTCGTGCCGCTGAACACCGTCGGACGGCGGACCGTGCCGCAGGAGGCGCGGTGAGCGCGGACGGCGCGCTCGCCCGGGTCATCCGCTCCGCCGCCGGGCGCGCCGCCGAGGCCGAGAGCTGCGAGCTGTGCGCGGCCCGGGTGGCCGAGGAGCACCCGCACCTCTACGACACCGGGACCGCCGAGGTGCGGTGCGTGTGCGGCCCCTGCTCGGTGCTGTTCGCGGACGGCGCGGCGGGCGAGGGCCGCTACCGGCTGGTGCCGCGGCGCCGGCTGCGGCTGCCGCCGGTCGACACGGCCGCGCTGGGCGTGCCGGTGGGCCTGGTGTTCTTCGTGCCGCGCTCCGACGGCTCGGTCACCGCGCAGGGGCCGAGCCCGGCCGGGGCGATGCGCTGGGAGGTGGACGCGGCGGCCTGGCGGCAGCTGGCCGGCACGGTGCCGCAGCTGGCCGCCATGGCCCCCGACGTGGAGGCGCTGCTGGTGAACACCGTGCGGGGCCTGGACGAGCACTGGATCGTGCCGGTCGACGACTGCTACCGGATGACCGCGCTGATCCGCCGCGAGTGGCGGGGCCTCTCCGGTGGCGGACGGGTCTGGCCGGCCGTAGAACGGTTCTTCGGGGACCTGACCGAACGGTCGTAGGACCTGGAAGGAGATCGGACATGGGCACCATCCGAGTGGGCCGCCCCCAGGCGAAGCCCGACACGCCGAGTCACGTACCCGGGCTGCACCAGGGCAACAAGGGCCCGTACCAGGAGCAGACCGGACACCACCGGGACGGCAGCTCCGACGCGCGCCGCTCCACCGGGATCCACTGGAAGCGGCATGACGCCCTGGTGGAGGGCATGCCGAACATCTCGCCGGGATGAGAGAACGGAAAGTGACCGTCATGAGCGATTGCCGAAGCAGAAGGCGCGGGCGAGCGAGGATGTCCGCACGGCAGGTGCTGCTGCTCCAGGCCGCGCTGGCCGGAGGTGTCGTCACCGCCCTCGTGATCAAGGAACTGCCGGGCATCATGCGGGAGTTGCGGATCTTCCGGATGACCGGCGGGCCGGGCGCGAACCGCCGCTACCCGTAGGGCGCCCCGTGCACGAACTGTCGATCGCGACGGCGATCGTGGAGCAGGCCGAACGGCTCGCCCGCGCGGACGGCGCGGACCGGGTGTCCGCGGTGACCGTCCGTGTCGGCGAGCTGGCCGGTGTGGTGCCGGACGCGTTGCACTTCGCCTTCGAGGTGGCCCGTGACGGCACGGCGCTCGCCGGTGCCCGGCTGGAGGTGGAGGCGGTGCCCGCGCTGGCCTGGTGCGGCGGCTGCGCCGAGGAGTTCGCGGTCGGCATGCCGCCGTTCTTCTGGTGCCCGCACTGCGACCGTCCCTCGCAGGAGCTGCGCAGCGGCCGGGAGCTGGAGATCACGGGAGTGGAGGCATGAGGACGGCCCCGCCGCGGCGGGGCCGTCCTCATGCGCGGTGACCGGTCAGCAGATGCGGGGCAGCTGCTCCCCCAGCGGCAGGTCGACGACCCGGGTGCCGCCGAGACCGGTGGCGACGACGACCATCCCGGGGTGGTCGGCCACGCACTCCCCGATCAGCGCCGCGCCGGTGCCCTGCGGGTGGGCCCGCATCGCGGCGAGCACCGCCTCGGCGTGCTCGGGCGGCACGAAGGCGACGAGCCGGCCCTCGTTGGCCACGTACAGCGGGTCCAGACCGAGGAAGCCGCAGGCGTTCGCGACCTCCTCGGGGACCGGGACGGCCCGGTCGCGCAGCCGCACCCCGGTGCCGGAGGCGCGGGCGATCTCGTTCAGGGAGGCGCCGAGGCCGCCCCGCGTGGGGTCGCGCAGCACGTGGATGTCCTTGGTGACCTCCAGCATGGCCGCGACCAGCCCGGCCAGCGGCGCGGTGTCGGAGGTGATCTCGACGCCGAACTCCAGGCCCTCGCGCACGCTCATCACCGCCACGCCGTGCAGGCCGATCGGGCCGCTGACGATGACGGCGTCACCGGGCCGGGCGCGCTGCGGGCGGATGTCGACGCCGTCGGGCACCAGGCCGACGCCCGCGGTGGTGACGTAGACGCCGTCGCCGTGGCCGGACTCGACGACCTTGGTGTCACCGGTGGCCACGACGACGCCCGCGGCCTCGGCGGCGGTACCGAGCGCGCGGGCGATCCGCTCGACCACGGCCAGTTCCACGCCCTCCTCCAGCACGAAGGCGGTGGACAGGAAGGCGGGCCGGGCACCGCTCATGGCGAGGTCGTTGACGGTGCCGTTGACGGCGAGGTCGCCGAGGCTGCCGCCGGGGAAGAACAGCGGCCTTACGACGTAGGAGTCGGTGGAGAAGGCCAGCCGGGCGCCGCCGAGCCGGAACACGGCGGAGTCGGTGAGGGCGGCGAGGGTGGGGTTGCCGTAGGCCGGGGCGAAGATCTGTTCGATCAGCTCGGCGGAGAGGGCACCGCCGCCGCCGTGGCCCATCACGACGACCGGCTGGTCGCGCAGGGGGGCGGGGCAGGTCCAGTTCGCCGGGTCGACGGCGGTGTGCGGGGCGGTGCCGGGGGCGGCGAGGTCAGCCAACGGGGTTCATCTCCTCCTGCGGGACACGCGATCCCTGCGGTGCCGGGGCGTTCATACGGCGGTAGAGGTGGTAGGCGGCGCAGGCGCCCTCGCTGGAGACCATGGTGGCGCCGAGCGGGGTGCGCGGGGTGCAGGCCTTGCCGAACGCCTCGCACTCGGTCGGCTTGATCAGGCCTTGGAGGACCTCGCCGGCCCGGCACACCGCGGGTTCCTCGGTGCGGATGCCGCCGACGTCGAAGCGGTGCTCGGCGTCGTAGGCGCGGAAGGCGTCGGCGAGCCGCCAGCCGCTGGCGGGGATGCGGCCGATGCCGCGCCAGTTGCGGTCGGTGACCTCGAAGACCTCCTCCAGCATGCGCAGGGCCGCCGGGTTGCCCTGGTCGCGCACGGCCCGGGGGTAGGCGTTCTCCACCCGGTGCTCGCCGCGCTCCAGCTGGTGGACGGCGCGCCGGATCCCTTCGAGGATGTCGAGGGGCTCGAAGCCGGTGACGACGACGGGCACGCGGTGCCGCTCGGCCAGCTCCGGGTACTCGGCGGTGCCCATCACGCTGCACACGTGCCCGGCGGCGAGGAAGCCCTGCACCCGGCAGCTGGGCGCGGTCATGATCGCTTCGATGGCCGGGGGGACCCGGACGTGGGAGACGAGCAGGCTGAAGTTGCCGATCCCGAGGCGGCGGGCCTGGTGGACGGCCATGGCGTTGGCCGGGGCGGTGGTCTCAAAGCCGATGGCGAAGAAGACGACCTCGCGGTCCGGGTTCTCGCGGGCGAGGCCGAGCGCGTCGAGCGGCGAGTAGACCACCCGTACGTCGCCGCCCTCGCCCTTGACGCGGAACAGGTCGCGGTCGGTGCCGGGGACCCGCAGCATGTCCCCGAAGGAGCAGAAGATCACCCCGGGGCGGGCGGCGATCTCCAGGGCCTTGTCGATGACCTCCAGCGGGGTGACGCACACCGGGCAGCCGGGCCCGTGGATCAACTCGATCCGTTCCGGCAGGAGTTGGTCGATGCCGTGCCGGATGATGGAGTGGGTCTGGCCGCCGCAGACCTCCATCAGGGCCCAGGGCCGGGTGGCCGTGGCGTGGATCTCGTCCAGCAGCCGGCGCGCCCGCTCGGGGTCGTTGAACTCCTCGATGTACTTCACCGGACCTCACTCTCGCTCCCCTGGCGCGCGGCCTGTTCCCACGCGTCACCGAACTCCTCGTCCAGCAGCCCGAGTTGGTCGAACAGCTCCAGGGAGGCGCGGGCCGACTCCTCGTCCAGGCGCTGGAGCGCGAAGCCGACGTGCACGATCACGTACTCGCCGACCCGCACATCGGGCAGGTACTCCAGGCAGACCTCCTTGCGGACGCCACCGAAGTCGATCATGCCGGTGAGGGGGTCGGCCTGGTGGTCGATGGACACGACCTTGCCGGGCACTGCCAGACACATGTCTCACTCCGTCTCGTGGTGGGGTGCGGTGGCCGCGACCATCAGCTGGCCGAGCGCCAACCCGCCGTCGTTGGGCGGGACTTCGCCGTGCCGCAGGACCGTGAAGCCGTCGGCCCGCAGCAGGGCGGAGCACTTCTCCTCCAGCAGGGCGTTGGCGAACACCCCACCGGTGAGGGCGACCGTGTCCAGGCCGGTCGCGCCGCGGGCCCGGCGGCAGATCTCGGTGACCGCCCGGGCCACGCCCCGGTGGAAGCGGGCCGCGAGCACCGGGGCCGGGGTGCCGCGGCGCCGGTCGGCGAGCAGCGCGCGCAGCATCGGCGCGGGATCGCACACGAGGGCCCGGCCCGCGGTGAGCCCGAACGGGTAGGCCACCGCGTCCGCGTCCCGTGCCCGGGTGGCCGCCGCCTCCAGCTCCAGCGCGGCCTGCGCCTCGTACCCGGCGCGGTGGCACAGGCCCGCGAGGGAGGCCACTGCGTCGAACAACCGGCCCATGCTGGACGTGGGCACGCAGGCCACCTGCCGCTCCAACTGCCGTTTCAGCAGAGCGAGTTCGTCCGGGGAACAGGCGGTGACGCTGGGCAGGTCCGCCGTCCAGGGCAGACCCGCGGCCCACAGCCGGGCCAGGGCCAGCCGGCAGGGGTTGGCCACGCCCGCGTCACCGCCGGGCAGCGGGGCCGGGGCGAGGTGGGCGAAGCGCCGGTGGCCGGTGTAGTCGGCGAGCAGGATCTCGCCGCCCCACACCGTGCCGTCGTCGCCGTAGCCGGTGCCGTCGAAGGCGACGCCGATGACCGGGGTGGTGCCGTCCAGGCCGTGCTCGGCCATGGCGGAGGCGATGTGGGCGTGGTGGTGCTGGACCTGGCGCAGCGGCAGCCGGGTGCCGGCACGTCGGCGGGCCCAGCCGGTGGAGTGGTAGCCGGGGTGCCGGTCCGCGGCGACCAGTTCCGGGGTGACGTTGGTCAGGCGGCGCAGGTGCCGCTCGGCGCGGTCGGCCGCCTCCAGGGCGGAGAGTTCGCCCATGTCGCCGATGTGCGGCCCGAACCAGGCCAGCTCCCCCGCGCCGAGGCACGGCACGTTCTTCAGGTCGCCGCCGACCGCGAGCGCGGGCCGCACCGCGACCGGCAGCCGCAGCGCGCGAGGGACGTAGCCGCGCGAGCGGCGCAGCACCTGTGCGGTGCCGTCGGGACGCACCCGCAGCAGGGAGTCGTCGCAGGGCGAGGCGATGGGCCGGTCGTGGGCGAGCCAGGCGTCGGCGAGTCCGGCGAGCCGGCGCCGGGCCTCGTCGTCGTCGGTGACGATGGGTTCGCCGGAGCGGTTGCCGCTGGTCATCACCAGCACCCGGGGTCCCGGTGGGTCTCCGGGCAGCCCGAACAGCAGGGTGTGCACCGGGGTGTAGGGCAGCAGCACGCCGATCTGCGGGCTGCCGGGGCAGACCCCGTCGGCCGGCCGGAGCCCGTCGGCCGGGGTGCGGCGGCGCAGCAGCACGATGGGGCGGCGCGGGCCGGTCAGGGCGGCGCGCTCGGCGGCGGAGAGGAACGCGAGGCGCTCGACGGTGGCGAGGTCGGCGCACATCACGGCGAACGCCTTGCCGCCGCGCTCCTTGCGTTCGCGCAGCGTGGCGACGGCCCCGGGGTCGGTGGCGTCGCAGGCCAGGTGGTAGCCGCCGAGTCCCTTGACGGCGACGATCCGGCCGGCGGCGAGCAGTTCCCGGGCCGTCCCGAGGGCGTCCGCGTCCCGCAGGGGGCGGATGCCGGGGCCGGTCAGGGTGAGGCGGGGGCCGCAGCGGGGGCAGGCGACGGGCTGGGCGTGGAAGCGCCGGTCGGCGGGATCGCCGTACTCCCGGGCGCAGTCGGGGCACATCGGGAAGCCGGCCATGGTGGTCGCCACCCGGTCGTACGGCATGCCGGTGGCGATGGTGAAGCGGGGCCCGCAGTGGGTGCAGGTGACGAACGGGTGCCGGTGTCTGCGGTCGTCCGGGTCGGCGAGTTCGCGCAGGCAGTCGGCGCAGGTCGCGGTGTCGGGCGGGAGCTGGGCGCGGCCTGCGGCCCGGTCGGTGGAGCGGATCGCGAACGGCCCGCTCTCGCCCGCGGCGGGCAGTTCCTCGTGGGCGACGCGGGTCACCGTGGCCAGCGGTGGGGGTCGGTGGGCCAGCGCCGCGCAGAAGCGGTCCACCTCCTGCCACGGGCCCTCGACCTCGATCAGCACCCCGTCGCCGGTGTTGCCGACGAACCCGGCCAGGCCCAGCTGCCCGGCCAGGCGGTGCACATACGGCCGGAAGCCCACCCCCTGCACGGTGCCGTGCACGGTGAGCCGGCGGCGGACCGGCCCGGTCGCGGGGGCGGTCATGCGACGGGCGCGGACTCGGTGTGGTGGTGGCCGTGCGGATGCGGGGCGAGCGGTGGCCGGTGCGCGGGGCCGCCGTCACGGACGGCGAGGGCCCGATCGAGGAGGGCGGCGACCCCGTCGCCGGTGCGGGCGCAGGACCGTACGATCTCCACCCCCGGATTGACCCGCCGCACGTTCTCCCGGAACGCTGCCTCGTCGAAGCCGGCCGCCTCGGCGAGGTCGGTCTTGGTGATGACGACGAGGTGGGCGGAGCCGAACGCGGTCGGGTACTTCAGCGGTTTGTCCTCGCCCTCGGTGACCGCCATCAGCACGATCCGCAGGGTCTCGCCGAGGTCGTAGGAGGCGGGGCAGACCAGGTTGCCGACGTTCTCCACGAAGAGCACCGAGGTGTCCCGGGGCAGCCAGCCCGCCAGCCGGTCCCGCACCTGACGGGCCTCCAGGTGGCACAGCCCGTCGGTGAGCAGCTGCTGGACGGGGGCGCCCGAGCGGGCGAGGCGGGTGGCGTCGTTCTCGGTCGCCAGGTCGGCGGTGAGCGCGGCGACCGGCACGCCCCGCCGCACCGCGTGGGCGAGCACCCGTCCGAGGAGTTCGGTCTTGCCACTGCCCGGGCTGGACAGCAAGTTGACCACGGCCACCCCCTGCCCGGTCAGTTCCTCGCGCAGGCTCGCGGCAAGGTCGTCGTTCTTCGCCAGGACGGCCTGTCTGACGTCGGACCGGCACATGGGCGCTGCTCCTCGAATCGGGGGGTGGGGGCCCGGGCCGCGTCCCGCGCGGCCCGGGTGTCACCGATCTTCGGTCGTGCCCGCCGCCCGGGCGGGCAGCGCAGCCGCGTGCGCCGGGCCGGATTCCATCGACCGGCGCAACGCGGCGGCCGGCGCGCCCGGATCGGCCAGCAGCGGCGGGACCAGCGCGTGCAGCGCGGCCACGGCGGGTTCGAGGGCGGCGCGCACACAGGGGCTGAGCCCCGGCAGGATGTCCTCGTCGCCGTCCGGCAGCAGTTCCGGCTCGCAGGCCAGGACCAGCACCCGGGGCAGTGGCTCGTCGCCCAGGTGGGCGGCCAGGGCCAGCACCTTCGCCGGGTCCATGCCGTGCGCCTCGGGCGGGACGGTGCCGTCGGGGGGTTCGGCCTCGATCAGGGACAGCGTGCCGGGCCGGTGCCCGCGCCGCGCCGCGTCCACGAGCAGGGCGGTCTCGCAGCCGCCGAGCAGGTCGTAGGCGAGGTCCAGGCCGCGGATGCCGTAGTCGCGCACCCGGACCCCGGGCGGCAGCGGGCGCCGGTCGAGGGCCCGGATCACCTCGGGCCCGAAGGCGTCGTCGGCGAGGAAGATGTTGCCCACCCCGGCGACCAGGAGGGGGGCGGTCACCTGGACTCCCCGGGGGGCGGGGTGAGCGGGCGGGGGGTGCCGGTGGGGGTCTTGCGGACGAAGGCCGCGCGCAGGGCGTGGTAGGGGGCCTCGGGGTCGAAGAACACGGCGTGCATACGGGCGAGTTCGGCCCGCCGGTGATCGGCGAGGGGGCGGCGCTCCTCGTCGGCGGCGCGGGCGGAGGCCTTGTCGGCGATGCGCCGGTCCAGGTCGGGCACGGCGGCGAGCCCGGCCGCGAGCCGTTCCGCCTCGGCCGCGAACTCCCCGGGCGCGGCGGGTACGACGCGGTCCACGAGCCCGGTCCGCAGCGCGCCCGCCGCGCTCACCGGCAGCGCCTGGCCGGTGAGGCGTTCGGCCTCCCGCGGGCCGACGCGGCGCGGCAGGCTGTACGTCCACAGCTCCGAGCCGTACAGGCCCATGCGCCGGTAGTGCGGGTTGAGGACGGTGCCCGCGCGGCACCACACCTGGTCGGCGGCGAGGGCGAGCATCGCGCCGCCCGCGGCCGCGTTGCCGGCGAGCGCGGCCACCACCAGCCGGTCGGTGGTGCACAGCACCGCCTGGGCCAGGTCGTCCATGGCCTGGAGGTTGGCCCAGGACTCCAGGGCGGGGTCGGGGGCCGCCTCGATGACGTTGAGGTGGATGCCGTTGGAGAAGAAGTCCCGCGCCCCGCCGAGCACCAGGACCCGGGTGGGGCGGGTGAGCGCGTGCTCGTAGGCGGCGAGCAGGCGCCGGCACTGGCCGGTGCTCATGGCGCCGCCGGGGAAGGAGAAGCTCAGCAGTCCGACGTCGCCGCGTTGCCGGTAGCGGATGTCGGCGTAGGTGCGCCGGTGCTCCGGAAGCTCCAACGGGGCCTCGGCCTCCGGGAGTTCGAGGGACGGGTCGAGGGCGGCGAGGACATCGGTGGCCGGGCGGCGGAAGGGCGCGGGGTCGCCGGAGTTCTTGCGCGGGCGCAGTTCGGGGATCCACACCGCGCCGTCCCGGGTGGCCCGGCACACGGCTCCGGAGCGGCGGGCCAGCAGTTCGCCGGGCCGGCCGCGCAGCTCGTCCTCGGGGTGGCCGCCGTGCAGGAACACCTCCCGGCCGAGGAGTTCGTCGAGGACGCCGGGCCGGGAGTCGGCGCCGCGCAGCTTGCGCAGCACCGTGGCGGTGTCGTCGTACGCCCAGTCGATGCGCCGCCGCTCCTGGCGCAGCGGGTCGCGCCAGACGACGCCGATCGAGGGATCGCTCTGCGGGCGGGGCTTGTACGAGCCCTCGGCGTGGCGCCGTACGGCGGCGAGGACGGCGGTGACGGCGGCGTCGGAGACCTCGTTGCGGTACAGGTCGCTCTTGCCGACGGGGGCCACGCGGAAGGGCTCGGCGGCCCAGACCGGGCCGGCGTCCATCCCGGCCTCGGCCTGGAGCACGGTCACCCCCCACTCGGGGGCCTGCTCGGCGATGGCCCAGTCCAGCGAGGAGGGGCCGCGGTCGCCGGGCGGTCCGGGGTGGACGATCAGGCAGGTGTGCTCCCGCCACACGTCCTCCGGCAGGGCGGTCGTGAGCATCGGGGCGATGACGAGTTCCGGGCGGTGTTCGCGTACGGCGGCCCGCACCGGGTCGTCGCCGTGCGACGCCAGGACCACGTCCACGCGGTGCCCCCGGTCGGACAGTTCGGCGTACAAGCGCTGGGAGAGGCTGTTGAACGCGCTGGCCACGAGCAGGATGTCCATGACGCGGCATGGTCGCCGCTGCGCCGCGCGCCACGAAGGACCGCCGCGGCGTTTCGCCCGCGCCGCCCGGCCGTCTTCCGCCATCCGGCCCGCGCCGGGGAGCCCGGTGCCGGCCGCCGCGCACGTGTCGCCCCGGGTCCCGGGGGAACCCGGTCCGCTCCGGGCGAAGTCCTTGGTGGAGGCCTCATGACGACGGACGAGAACACAGGTACGGACGCGGGTACGGACACCGGGCGCTACGACGACCGGGGCGAGGTGCCGCTCGCCGGTTACGCGACGCTCGCCTCCGTGTTCGCGGCGGGCACCGGCGGTTTCGCGCTGCTCGCCCGGCGCCGGGGCGTACGGCCGCCGGAGCGGATGCCGCCGTGGGACGTCGTCCTGCTCGGCACCGCCACGTACAAGGCGTCCCGGCTGCTGACCCGGGACAAGGTCACCAGCTTCGTACGGGCGCCGTTCACCCGCCGGTCGGGCGAGGGCGAGGCGAACGAGGTGATGGACGAGCCCCGCGGCGGCGGGCTGCGGCGCGCCGTCGGCGACCTGCTGTCCTGCCCGTTCTGCGTCTCCGCCTGGGTCGCGGGCACGCTGGTGTGCTCCTACGCGGCGGCGCCCCGGCTCACCCGGCTGGTCTGCGGCGGCTTCGGCGCAGTGGCCGTGTCGGACTGGCTCCAGTACGCCTGGACGTGGACCCAGCAGACCGAGGATGCTTGAGGCTCACTCGTCGTCCGCCGCCGGGGTCAGCTCCACGTCGAGCACGCCCTCGTCCTGGAACAGCTCCGACGTCAGCCGGGCCGGGTCCTCGGTGCCCTCCAGTTCGAGCAGGACGCGGGCGGCGTCGTCCGTGCGGCCCGGCAGGCGTTCGACTTTGACCTGAACGATGCGGAAGCCGAGCCGGGTGCAGATCTGGATCAGGCGGGGCAGCAGGGCCGAGCCGGTGCGGTACGTCAGCCGGGCCTCGAACACGGCGGCGGCCGTGCCGGGCACCAGCCGGCCGGAGAAGTACGAGTAGCCGCGCACCACCAGGAAGTGCAGCGCGGTCACCGCCAGCGCGAGGACCGGCAGCCCGCCCCCGCAGGCCATGCCGACCGCGCAGGTCAGCCAGACGGTGGCGGCGGTCGTCAGGCCCCGTACCGCGTCCCGTCGGACGAAGATCAGCCCACCGCCGATGAAGCCGATGCCGGAGACGATCTGGGCCGCGACGCGCGAGGGGTCGAAGGAGACGTGCTCCAGCCCGAGCACCGCGGAGAAGCCGTGCTGGGAGACCTCCATCATCAGCGCGCTCGCGATGCCCACCAGCGTGTGGGTGCGCAGGCCCGCGCTCTTCTGCTGGGCCGCGCGCTCCCAGCCGATCAGGGTCGACAGCACCAGCGCGAGCCCCAGCTCGGCCAGCTGCCTGGGTCCCTGGCCGTTGTGTATGTCCCACAACGGTGCCGCCAGCCACACTCCCGCCATGCACACCTCGCCTGCCGTTCCGCCGATGTCCTGCCGCTGGCGTCTACCCCCGAGGTGGTCCCCTGACGCTACCGGGCGCCGCGGGCCGCCGCCCGTCGGCGCGGACCGGCCATGCGGCACCCGGCGCAACCGGGGTACCCGTCCGGTGCGGGCGTGCCCAGGGTCCGGGCACCGCCCCGGCTTCGTGCGGAAGGGGACGGACTCATGCGGCACGACGAGATGATCGGCAAGGTGCAGGCGCTCGCCCAGCTGCCCGACCGGGGCTCCGCCGAGCGCGCCGCGCACGCGGTGGTGACGACCCTGTCGGAGCGGCTGCCGTCCGGGCTGGCCCGGCATGTGGCCGCGCAGTTGCCGCCCGACATGGCGGACGCGATGCGGCTCGCCGCGGACGCCACCGCGGCCACCGCCGCGGAGGGCACGGCGGGCGAGCGGTTCGGGCTGACCGCCTTCGCGGGACGCGTGGCCGACCGGGCGGGCACCGACGAGGAGACGGCGCTGCGGGAGGCCGCGGCCGTCCTGGAGGTGCTGGACGCGGCGCTCGCCCCGGAGCTGACCGAGCGGATGGCGGGCGCCCTGCCGGCGGACATCCGCGAGCTGCTGCCGGTGGAGCGGGCGAGCGAGGGCGAATAGCCGTCCGAACCCACGCGAACGGCGCGGACGGCGTGGTCGGTGACCGTCAGCGGCGCCATGCCCGGCGGCGCCTGTGCGGGCGTTCGGCGCGGGGTTTGGACGGGCGGGTCACCCATCGGTCCTCGACCTGATCGAGACCGAACAGCAGCAGGCTGAGCACGGGGAGAAGCAGAACCGCGACGGTGATCACTGGAGGTACCCCCTCCTGGCCGACGACACCCCGCGAGTGCCCCGGCGCGGGTCCACCCCACCCGGGGTGACTGTGAAGGTCGTGTGACCACCACCCGCACCGGGGCCGCGTGGCCCACGTCCACTGTCACACCAGTCGGCCCGTGTCACATCTCCTGGCCGGTGTCCGTCATCTCGGTGGGAACAACGGACGGGAGCGGGCCATGGACATATACGCGGCGGTGGCGAGCCGGCGGGCGGTGCGCGCCTTCACGGACGAGCCGGTGCCACGGGCGGTGCTGGAACGAGTCCTCACGGCCGCCGCTCGCGCCCCCTCGGGCGGCAATCTCCAGCCGTGGCACCTGCGCGTGCTCACCGGCACCCCGCTGGCCGAGCTGAAGAAGCGCGCAGCCGAGCGCGCCGCGGCCGGTGATCCCGGGGACGAACGGGAGTACCGGATGTATCCGCCGGAGGCGAAGCCGCCCTACGCCGAGCGGCGTTCGGCGGCGGCCGCCCAACGGTTCGGGGCGCTCGGCATCGAACGCGGGGACGCCGCGGGCCGCCGGGCGGCCGTGGCGGACAACTGGGCGTGTTTCGGCGCCCCTTGCCTGCTGCTGGCGTACATCGACCGGGACATGGGCGCCGCCCAGTGGGCCGATCTCGGGATGTACCTCCAGACGGTGATGCTGCTGCTGCGCGCCGAGGGGCTGGACAGCTGTCCGCAGATGGCGTGGTCGGTGTACCGGCGCACGGTCGCCGAGGTGGCGGCGCCGCGCCCGGAGTGGGTGCTGTTCGCGGGTGTGTCGATCGGGTTCGCGGACCAGTCGGTGCCGTACCCGCGGACCGGTCGGGCGCCGCTCGCGGAGACGGTGACGTTCGTGGACGGGTCGTGACCCGCGCCCGGACGCGTTGGACGAGCCGCCCGGGCACCCCTGTGCTTACGGTTCTCCCAGGAGCGTCGGACGGGAGCGATGGTGGGCGATGCGCGCCGGCGGGCGGCCGGGCCGGAGGGCGGCGGGCACCGGCCGGGGCGCGCGGTGCTCGGCAGCCGCCCCGCGTACTCCGTTCGTCTTTCGGCGTCGCCGCGCCCCGAGGCCCGGGTGCCGGTGACCGAGCGCACCGTGCCCTGGCTGCGCACCGCCGCCGCCTACGCCTGGCGGCTCATCCTCGTCGGCATCGTCGTCTACGGCGTCTTCAGCGTCCTCGGCAGCTTCCAGCTGATCGCGGTCGCCCTGTTCCTGGCGCTCGTCATCACCTCGGTGCTGCGCCCGCTCGCCGACCTCCTGAACCGGGTCCTGCCGCGCCCGCTGTGCGTCGCCGTCGCGCTGCTCGGCAGTCTGCTGGTGCTGCTGACGCTGCTCGCGCTGGTGGGCAACGCGGTGGCGGGCGAGTGGCCCCGGCTGGCCGGTGAGTTCGGCGGGGGTGTGCACCGCATCGAGGAGTGGCTGCGACGGCCGCCGTTCCGGCTCAGCCCCGGCCGGCTGACCGCGCTCGAACGCCAGGTGACGAGCTACCTCTCGGCGCACCGGTCGAGCCTGCTCAGCAGCGCCGTCAGCGGCCTCGGCCGGGTGGTGGAGCTGGCCACGGGCGCGGCGCTCGCGCTGTTCTCCTCGGTGTTCTTCATCCACTCCGGGGAGCGGCTGTGGAACTGGGCGCGCGAGCAGCTGGTGCCGGCCGGGGCGCGCGGCGGCTGGGACCGGGCGGGGCGGGCGGCCTGGCGGGCCTTCGCCGGGTATACGCGCGGCATCATCATCGTGGCCGCCACCAACGCCGTGCTGGTGGGGGTGGCGCTGCTGCTGTTGCGGGTACCGCTGGCCCTGCCGCTGGCCCTGCTGGAGTTCTTCGCCGCGTTCGTGCCGCTGGTGGGCTCGCCGGTGGCGCTCGCGGTGGCCACGGTCGTCGCGCTGGCCGGTCGGGGCCCGCTCGTCGCGCTGGCCGTGCTGGCGCTGATCGTGGTGATCGGCCAGCTGGAGGGGCATGTGCTGCATCCCGTGGTGATGAGCTGGGCGGTGCGGCTGCATCCGCTGGTCGTCGCCCTCTCGGTGATCGCGGGCAGCATCGTCGCCGGGGTGGTCGGGGCGATCGTCGCGGTTCCGCTGATCTCGGTGGTGTGGGCGGTGCTGAAGGCGCTGCGGGCGGTGCCGCCCTGAGCACCCTCCCGGCGCGACGGGAGCCTGGTCGGGGAGGACGGTCCTGGCCCGCACGGCGGAGGCCGGTCCGGGCGCCGGGTGTCTGCGGTGCCCGGCTCCCCCGCACCGGCCGGGCGCCCCGCCCTAAGCAACGAGTCCGGCCCCGTAACCTGGTCGCATGCGGATGCGACCCACGCTGAGCTGGACACCCACCGAGGAGCTGCCGCCGGGCGGCACGGACCCGGGGCCGGTCGTCGACGCCCTGCGGGCGGGCGGGGTGCTGGTGCTCAGCGGGGCGGGGATCTCCACCGAGTCGGGCATCCCCGACTACCGGGGCGAGGGCGGGAGCCTGAGCCGGCACACCCCGATGACCTACCAGGACTTCACCGCCGACGCCCGGGCCAGGCGCCGCTACTGGGCGCGCAGCCACCTCGGCTGGCGGACCTTCGGCCGGGCCCGCCCCAACGCGGGGCACCGGGCCGTGGCCGCGTTCGGGCGGCACGGCCTGCTGGCGGGTGTGATCACCCAGAACGTCGACGGCCTGCACCAGGCCGCCGGCAGTGAGGACGTGGTGGAACTCCACGGCAGCCTCGACCGGGTGGTGTGCCTGTCCTGCGGCACCTTCAGCCCGCGCCGCGCGCTCGCGCGGCGGCTGGAGGAGGCCAATGCCGGCTTCGATCCGGTGGCCGCCGGGATCAACCCGGACGGCGACGCGGACCTCTCCGACGAGCAGGTGGGAGACTTCCGCGTGCTGCCCTGCGCGGTCTGCGGCGGCATCCTCAAACCGGATGTCGTGTTCTTCGGGGAGTCCGTCCCGCCGGAGCGGGTCGAGCACTGCCGTCGCCTGGTGCGCGAGGCGAACGCGCTGCTGGTGCTCGGTTCCTCCCTGACGGTGATGTCGGGGCTCCGGTTCGTCCGGCAGGCGGCCGAGGCCGGCAAGCCGGTGCTGATCGTCAACCAGGGCCCGACGCGGGGCGATCGGCACGCCGTCAGCCGGGTCGCCCTCCCCCTGGGCGCGGCCCTGACCACCGTCGCCGACCGGCTGGGCATCACCGTCGACGCGTAGGGCCCGACGCGCGCGCCGCCCCGTCCGGCCGCGCCGGGCCGCGGCCGGCCCCCTGGTCCCCGGCGGCCGGATCCCTACTTGGTCGTGTGCGTGGGGTAGACCTGGACGTCGGTGTAGGCGCCCTTGATCTTCCCCGCGCCCGCGGGCCACTTCAGGCTCACCGTGTGCGTCTCGTTCGGGGGCGTCACCAGGATGTCGGTGGGGGACGTGAGGCTGTTGCCGCTGTTGTCGATGTCGTAGGCGATGTCGAAGACCGCGGCGTCGCCGGGCTTCAGGATGGTGATGCGCGGCTGGGCCGGGCCGCGCTCGATGGGGCTGGAGGTGTGGTCGGCGTCCTTGATGTCGACGCCCGCGAACCCCGTCGCCGAGCAGGTGGTCGAGCCCCGGTTGACCATGGTGACGTCGATCCTGCCGGAGACCGTGTCGGGTGCGGCGTTGTGGGCGTCGATGGCCAGGTTCGCCGTCTTGCAGAAGGTGACCTTGCCGCCGGTCTGCGTCGCGCCGCTCCCGGTGTCACCGGCCTTGGTGCTCTGTCCGGAGCCTGACCCGGTGGCGCCGCCGGCCTGTGCGGCGCCGGAGCCCGGACCACCCTGCGGCTTCGAGCCGCCGTCCGGCGTCGAACCGCCGCCGGAGGACGAACCGTCCGTGGCCGGACCATCGTTCGTGGACGAGGAGGAAGACGAGGCCGAGGAGCCCTGGGCGGACGAGTCCTTGCCGGTGTCGCTGCCTCCGCAGGCGGTGAGCGAGAGGGTGGCGGCGACGCCGACGGCGGCCAGAGCGGCGATGCGGGTGTACTTCACGGTGTTCCCCCAGAAGCGGCGCGGTGCGTGCGGTCGGAAGTATTTGTATCCCGCACCGAGTCACAGGCGGCTCTTCGCCCCGTCTTCGTTCTGTCACAGGCGAGTTGACGACCCCGCAGTCTGCCGGGGCACCGCTGTGCGGGCTTCCGCCGCGGCCGGCGCGTGAGCGGGGTGCACACAACCGCGTCCTCGCGGGCACCCGCATCTCCATGACGTCATCATGGAGCAGCCCCAACCGCCCGGACGCCGGGCGCACGTCCCGTCGTGGTGGCCGAGCGGCCTGTGTCGCGGGTGCCCTGCTGCCGCTGCTGGTCCTGACCGCCTGCGACCACGGCGGCGACCGGGCCCTGCCGGGGGCCGTGCACGGCGAACGCGGCGGGAGGTTCGAGAAGGCCGCGCTCGCCGACGGCAGCCGTCTTGTCATCACCACTCAGGGCGGCGTGCGGGTGGTCGGCACGGACGACGACAGCGTGGCGGTGGACGACCGGAACCTCGCCCGCTGGAACGGCGACGGCAGCACGCACACCCTCGACCTGCCCTGCGACGAGGGCGACGGCCGGGCCGCGGACAACTGCGGCGGGATGCCGCTCGTGCGCGTGCCCAGCGGTGTCACGCTCACCGTGCGGGCCCGCAACGCCGGGATCGATGTCAGCGGTGTGCGGGGCGCGTTGAGCCTGAGCACCGTCAACGGGGATGTCACCGTGCAGGACTCCGGCACGAAGGGGGCCCGTCAGCGCCTCGTGACCCGCAACGGCTCGGTCCGGGCGACCGGTCTGGCGGCGCGCGGCGTGGCGGCCGAGACGGTCGACGGCGATGTCGACCTGCTGTGCACGACCTCGCCCGACACGCTGGACGGCGTGACCCGGAACGGCTCCGTGCGCGTGACCCTCCCGGCGGACGCCCCGCCGTACGCGACCGACGCGAGCACCACCAACGGCCGCTCCACCGTGGACGTTCCGGCCGCCGCCTCCGGGGACCACCGGCACCGGCTGACGCTGCGCACCGTCAACGGCGACACCGAGGCCCACCGGGGCTGAGGGACCTTGGGCCGCGCGTGCCCTGATCACCCGCCCGGCACCACCCGGCCGCCGCCGGTTTCCGGCCGCATGTCGTCCACGAGACCCAGGGCCCCCGGCAGACGCCGACCACGGCCGTCACCGGCGACGGCGCCGCCCCCTGCCCCACCCGGTCCCGTAAGGCGTCCCGGTGGCCGAGGCCCTCGCCGGGGCCCCCGCGAGAGGCGGTCTCGACGCACGCCACCCGCCTGATCCGAACACCGCGGGCACGCAGTCGGCGGCGATGGCGATATCGATTCAAGGGGTGGCCTGAATCGGATGCCGACCCGTTTTCGCGATCACTCATGGGTTGACACATAAGATCAGCCAATCCTAGGGTCGCGAACTCAGAGTACCTTCAGCTCACATCCATCTCACCGGCAATGCGCACACGATTTTGACGTGCTGTCGAACACGGCTTGTTCGCGGAACCACAAATTCCAGGCGAAGGGGACGGTAAATGAAGAGGGTGCTCCTGACCACTGCTCCCAAAGAGGCATTGATCGAGCCCAATGGAGTGGGCGGGAACTGGTACGACCGGACCGACACCTACATGGCCTGGACCTGCGCCGTGGACATCGAGGACCGGCTCTCCGTGACGTGTCCGCCGACCGGCCTCCGATTCATCAAGCACAATGTGCCGGACGTCGAGATCCTCGAATACCCGACCTGGCAGGAATACCTCGACGCCCTGCATTCCGAACCGTGGGACATGGTCGGCATCAGCTTCTACACCTGGTCCACACCGGTCGCGATCGAGATGGCCAAGGCCGCACGCGAGGCAGAGGTACCCGAGATCTGGGGCGGGAACTACGGTGTCCTCACACCCGATATAGACGAGCACTTCACCAGGCTGGTGAAAGGCGCCGGCGAGGCCCCGATCCACCAGTACGTCTACGGCACACCGCTGCCCCGGGTCCGGCACCCCGCGATGATGGGAGAGAGCGGATTCCGCGGGATCACTTCTCCCGTCGGATACCTGTATTCGAAGCGCGGCTGCAACATCGGCTGCACCTTCTGCTCGACCCCGGTCTTCAATCCCAAAGAAGAAGCCATCTTCATGGAGGACACCTACGCGGCCCTCGACGCCTACCGGGACGCGAAGGTCGGCCACGTCATCATCTACGACGAGAGCTTCTTCCTCACCAACTCGCTGGCCGAACAGGTCGTCGACGCCCTGGCCGAGCGCGAGCTGCCGTGGATCTGTCTGACCCGCGCCGACCTCATCCGGGGCCGCATCCCCGAACTCACCGACCGCTACATGGACGGCGCCATCGTCGGTATCGAGTCGTACCGGGACAAGAACGTCGCCGACGTGAAGAAACGCGACGACGTCTACAACGTCCGGCAGACCGTGCGCGAGCTGATCGACAACGGGCGCCGGGCGCTGGGCACCTTCATGGTCGGATTCGCCGAGGACAGCATCGAGGACATGCAGTACGACATCGAACAGCTCAGCCAGGAAGGGCTGTTCGCCTGTCAGCTGACACTGCTGACCCCGTTTCACCGCACCCGGCTGTACCGGCAGATGGAGCACTTGGTCGACGAGCCGGACCTCAGCAAGCACGACCTGTACAACCTGGTGTGGAAGCACCCGAAGATGAACCGCAGCGAGGCGCGGGACCTGCTGGCCTGGGCGCAGCGGCGGGTCAACGACCCCGAGCGCATCGCCGCCAAGCTCAAGCAGGAGATGAAGGACAAGGTCCGCAGGGAGTTCGCGCGCCGGCACGCCACCAGGCAGACCACCCCGGCGGAGCCCGCGTCATGAGGGACCTCAAGATCCTCTGCGTCCAACTGGGCTTCCACGAGTCCTATCCGGACGCCTCGACGCTGGCCACCACCTACAACGACGGCATCTACTACGTCGCCTCGTTCGTCCAGCACGAGTTCCCGGCGGCCCGCGTCGAGATGTGCCAGATGTTCTGGGGCGAGAAGCCCGGGGACTTCCCCCTTGCCGAGTACGACTACATCCTGATCTCGGCGCTCGCCACGCACTTCTGGTCCAACATCGAGACGCTGGAGCTGATCAAGCGCCACAAGCGGTCCGACTGCGTGGTGGTCATGGGCGGACCGCACGCGGCGTTCGCGCCCTACGAGGCGCTGCGCTACGCGGACTACGCGGTGACCGCCGAGGGAGAGATCCCCTGCGTCCAGCTGATCAGGGCGCTGGAGGACGGCCAGGCGGTCACGGACGTGGACAACCTGGCCTACATCGGCGCCGACGGCAGACTGACCCTGAACAAGGTCACCCGGTTCGGCAGCTTCGCCAACGCCATCAACCCCAAGCTCCTCGCTCGCGCACCCAAGTTGCACTGGGCGACGGTCTCGATGTCACGCGGCTGCCCGTTCAACTGCTCCTTCTGCTACGCCATCCGGCTGCTCGGACGCCGCTTCCGCACCAAGACGGCACAGGACGTGCGCAGCGAACTCGACGCCATCCACCAGCAGACCGGCTGCAACCGCTTCTACGTCACGGACCTGAACTTCACGACCCGCAAGGACTACTGCCGCGAGATCGCCGAGACCTTCCGCGACCGCGACTACAAGTTCATCGCCATGAGCCGGATCAACCACGCCGACGACATGGACCTGGTCCTCGATCTCAAGCGATCGGGTTTCGAGGAGTACTGCCTCGGAGTCGAGTCGGAGGACCCGAGCGTCCTCCAGGCCTTCAACAAGCGCGTGGACGCCTCGGAACAGACCGAGCGCCTGCTGCGCTTCGCGGAGCACGACATCGCGATCCACTCCGCGATCATCTTCGGACTGGACGTACAGGACCGTCAGGCGATCGAGGCCACCGCGTACTGGTGCGCCGAGGCCCGGATCATGCACCCCGTCTTCGTGTGCCTGGCCGAATACCCGTTCCAGGACCTGCTGTTCGGAGCGCGCCAGGACATCGAGGACCACCGGATCATCATGGAAGTGCCGACGTACCAGCACTACTCCTTCGTCGGCATCTTCCCCCGCCACATGCGCCCCAGCGAGCTCCAGCAAGGCATCCTGGACAGTTACGACATCTTCTTCAAGCGGGCGTTCGAGATCGAGCGGCGGCCGCAGCGGCGGGCCCGGCTCAAGGCGTACGCGCGCAGCGTGGAGCGCGGGCGGGCCGGCATGGAGCAGCACATCCGTTTCCTCGCCGAGCTGGAGAAGCCGTACTACACCACGGCCGGCACCCTGAAGGAAGACCTGCTCAAAGCGGACTTCGACACCCGGTACGGCGACCTCCGCACCTGGCTCCAGGGGTCGTCCAGGCGCTCGGACGTCGAGTTCGTGAAGGCGTACGCCCGATGACCGGCCGTCGCCCGGCGGCGACCGTCGTCGACGCGCTCCTCGACAGCGCGGCGCGCACCCCGGACCGGACGGCGTTCCATGTCGTCGAAAGGTCACAGGACACCTTCGCGCTCAGCTACGCCGACGTGTGCCGCCTGATCGCGCGGACCGTCTCCGGGCTCACGGCACAGGGCGTCGACGCGGCCGACCGGGTGATCCTCGTCCTGCCCACCTCGCGCGACTTCCTCTCGGTCTACCTGGGCTGCCTCCACGCCGGGGTCGTGCCGGTCGTCGCGGCGGAGCCCACCACCGGCGGTATGACGCGCTACTGCGCCCACCTCGGCCGGCTGGTGGCACACGCGGGGGCCGCGCGGGTGGTCACCACCCCCGAACTGGCCGACGCCGTCGCCCCGTCGCTGCCGGTACCGGTGATCACACCGGACGCCCTGCGCGGCACCCGGGAACCGCTGGACGCGCCGCGAGCGACACCGGACTCGATCGCCCACCTCCAGGCCACCTCCGGGTCGACCGGCGCGCCGAAGCTGGCCGTGATCCGGCACGGCAACATCGTCGCCAACGTCCGGGCCATCGCGGAGGCGATCCGGGGGACGCCCGACGACACGCTGGTGAGCTGGCTCCCGCTCTTCCACGACATGGGGCTCATCGGGATCTCGTACGCTCTGCACGCGGGTATCCCGATGGTGCTCGCCGATCCCCTCAACTTCCTGCGCAACCCGATGTCCTGGCTGCACTGGATCGGCCGCTACCGGGGCACGTTGTCGCCCGCGCCCAGCTCCGCGTTCCACATCTGCGCGCGGGTCGCGGCCAAGCGTCCGCCCGAGGGTCTCGACCTGTCGACCTGGCGGGTCGCCCTGTGCGGCGCGGAACCCGTGCACGAGGGCACCCTGCGTGAATTCCAGGCGGCGTTCGGCCCGTTCGGGCTGTCCGAGGCGACGCTGAGGCCCGTGTACGGGCTCGCGGAGGCCACGCTCGCGGTGACCATCTCCGATGTCACCCGGCCGTACACCGTCGACCGGGTCGACGCCGAGGCGGTCGCGGGACGGGGATACGCCGAGCCGCGCGCGGAAGGCGATCCGCGCTCCACGGGCATGATGTGCGTGGGCCCCGTGGTGCCCGGCCATGCGTTGCGGGTGGTCGACCCGGACGGGAAGCCGCTGCCCGACCGCGTGATCGGCGAGATCGAGGTCGCCGGACCCAGCGTGATCGACGGCTACCTCCCCGAGCCCGGCGGCGCGACCGCCGAGGCGGACCCGGCCACCGTGTCCGCCTCGGCCGGGGACGGGCTCAGGGGGCCCGACGGCCATCTGCGCACCGGCGACCTCGGCTACCGGCTCGACGGTGAGCTGTACGTCACCGGCCGCAGCAAGGACATCGTGATCATCGCGGGCCGCAACTACGTCCCCGACCAGGTGGAGCGGTTCGTGGAGGCCGTGATGCGGAGCCCCCGCACTCCCGCGGTCGTCGCGGTCGGCGTCCGGGACGCGACGCTGCACACCGAACAGCTCCACCTCCTGCTCGACGAACGGCTCGCCCAGGGCCGTGACCGGCGGGACCTCACCGGCCGGGTGAGCCAGGCGCTCGACGAGACGTTCGGGATCAACGGCGTCACCTACCACTGGGTGCCCCGCGCGCGACTGCCCCGGACCACCAGCGGCAAGATCCAGCGCCATCTGTGCCGGCGGATGATCGAGGACGGGACCATCGACGCGCACCGGGCCACGGCACCACTGAGCGGACGGGCATGACCTCGGAAGGGGAACACGATGCAGGACGAGAAGCAGGACCGGGAACTCTTCGCCCGGATCACCGAGCACATCGGTGAGTTCATGGAACGTGACGTCTCCTATCTGACCCCGCAGTCCCACATCGGCAACTCCATCGAGGGGATGAGCTCCCTCAAGCTGGTCGAGCTGCTGCTCTACCTGGAGGACTGCTTCTCGGTGGACTTCGACGAATCCGTCATGGAGAAGATCGAGACGCTTCAGGACCTGGAGGACTACATCCGCGGCGCCCAGGCCGTGTCCGGGCAGCAGGCCTGACCCGGCCCCCGGTGCGGCGCCGACGCGTAGTGGTCACCGGCGCGGGAGTGGTCTGCTCGCTCGGCTCGACGGCCGGCGAGCTGTGGGACGGCCTCGTGGCCAAACGCTCGGGGATCGCGCCGGTGACCCGTTTCGACCCGAGCCGGTTCCGCAGCCGTCTCGCCGGCGAGGTCGACGACTCCGCCGTGGAACTCCCCCCGGGCCCGTTCCGGTTCGAGTTCAAGCGGATGAGCGCGTTCGTCCGCTACGCGCTGTCCGCCGCGGACCAGGCCGTCGCGGACAGCGGACTCGCCGTACGGGCGCACGACGACGCAGGCACCCCTCGGGCGGATCTGCCGCCGGGGGGAGCCGTCTTCCTGGGCGTGGCCATGGGCGGACTGCCCAGCATCGAGGCCGGTGTCCTCAGACAGGAGAACCAAGGGGTGCGCAGGACCAGCCCGTTTCTGATCCCCTCACTCATCCCCAACATGGCCGCGAGCGCGATCGCTTTGCAGCACGGGATCACGGACGAGCAGATGACGATCGCCGGTGCCTGCGCGAGCGGCAGCCAGGCGGTGGGCGAGGCGATGCGCGCGATCCGGTCCGGTGCCCGCACCTGGGCGCTGGCCGGCGGCGCCGAGGCCGTGACGACCCCGATCACCTACTCCGGCTTCCAGGCCATGACGGCCCTGAGCCGCCATGACGATCCGGCGGGCACGCCTCGCCCGTTCGACCGCCGCCGGGACGGGATGGTCGTCGGCGAGGCGGCGGCCGTCTTCCTGCTGGAGGACCGCGCGCACGCCGAGGCGCGTGGCGCGCGGTGGTACGGCGAACTGACCGGCTACGCCACCAACAGCGGGTGCGACGACATCACGGGCATCTCGACCCCTCATGTCGTACGGGTCATGGCCGACGCCCTGGCCGACGCGGCGGTGGCCACGGACGCGGTCGACTGTGTGTACGCGCAGGCGTCCGGCATGGTGCGGGGCGACGCGGCCGAACTCGCCGCCGTGACCGAGCTGGTGTCGGGCGCCCGCAGGCAACCGGTCGTCACCTCCATCAAGGGCCACACGGGCTACACGTTCGGCGCGAACGGCCCGATGAACCTCGCCGCCGCCCTGATGGCGCTTCGGCACCAGACGGTGTCGCCCACCCTGAAGTACGAGCAGACCGATCCCGCGTTCGCGGACGTCGACATCCCGGTCGACGCGCGCCGGACCGAGCTGCGCCATTGTCTGATCAACGCCTTCGGTTTCGGCGGGATCAATGCCAGTCTCGTCGTGTCGCGGGACTAGGATCTTTCGTTTTGGATCGGGCCGGATCAGGGAGCGGTGCCAGGGCCCGCGAGCCCGGCACGATCCAAACGAGAGGCCCTAGCCGCGAACGACCGCCCACGTTCGCCGAAGGAGATTGCCTTGGGTTCCGCGTCGACTCACTTCGAGAGGCTCACCCGCTGCTGCATGAAGTGCCGGATCTCCCAGTTCCTGGACAAGACCATCGAGATCGAGAAGGCGGGAGTGGCGAGGGTCGCCATCCCCTTCAACGGCGATCTGACGCAGAACGCCGGCTTCCTGCACGCGGCGATGCTGTTCGAGGTCGCGGACACCGCCGGGTTCATGGCGGCCAACTCGATGGAGGAGACCTACAGCGTCCTCACCGTCGACTACCACATCAATCTGATCCGCCCGGTGCGGCACGAGGGCATCCTGGCCACCAGCGAGGTGGTGACCGCGGGGAAGACCATCTACGTCACGCGCAGCGACGTCTACAGCGACAGCGGCAAACTCGTGGCGGCGGGTCAGGGCACGTACACCGTCTCCGGCATCCGCCTCTCCGACCTCGACGGCTACGACGACTGAGCATCGCGAGGGCCGGCCGGGCCCGCCGCCCCGCCCGGCCGGCCGTCCGCCGGGCGGGACGGCGGACGGCCGACCGGGGTCTAACGGTCCGGGCGCGACTCCAGGCAGATGAGTGTCTGCTGTCCGGTGGCGACGAGGGTCTTCTCGTCCCCTTCGTGGCTGAAGACCTGCAACTGGCACACCGTCAGCGTCCGGCCGGACTTGAGCACGGTGCCCACCGCCTCGATGTGGTCGCCCCCGGCGGGGGCCAAGAGATTGATCTTGTACTCCACCGTGAGCACGGTGGAGTCCTCCGGGAAGAGGGTGAAGGCCGCGTAGCCGCCCGCGCTGTCGGCGATGGCGCTGGTCGCGCCGGCGTGGATGTAGCCGTGCTGCTGGGAGACCTCCTCCCCCCGGGGCAGCGTGATGTGCACACGACCAGGAGCGATGTGCGTGATGCGGGCTCCCAGATGACGCATCAGCCCTTGCCGGTCGAAGCTGTCCCGCACGCGGGCCAGTACCTCGGGGCCGACCTGATCCGGTAACACCTGCGGTTCCAGTTCCACGTCTCTCCTCGCGCTGTCGTCATCGACGGGTGCGGCCTTGCGACCCGAGACTACTCCGGGGGCCGGAAGCCGCATGATCGAACAAGAGATCACTTGTTCCCTCGAACAGGTGGCCATCGTCCATTCGAGCGGATCGACTGCTTCGAACGGGTGATACTTACGTTGTGCGAGTGACGGGCTGCAGACCGTAGCTGAGCACAGTCCCAACGCATAGGTACATCGCAAGGAGCGGCACCATCATGAACATCCTCACCAACGTCCTGGCCGGCCTCGTCCACCTCGTCGGATGGCTGGTCTGACGCCCCAGGGCGTGTGAAGCGCGGCGGCGCCGTCTCCTGGTCCCACGGAGGCGGCGCCGCCGTCGTGTCCGGATTCAGCGCAGCGCCGCCGCCACGAGCCCCGCGATCTCCTCTTCCCGGACGTCGCCGCCGTTCACCAGCCGGTCGAACACGAGCCCGTCGACGCAGGTCAGCAACGTGAGCGTCCGCTCCTGCGGCTCCGCCACCCCGTGCGCGGCGAGGAAATCGCACACCGCCTGCCGCGCCCGGTTCTCGCGCGGCACCAGGATCTCGCGCAGCTCGGGGTACCGGGCGCTCTCGACGGCGCAGGCGTAGCGCGCGAGCGAGCGGCGGCGTCCATCCCCGGTGAGCCGCACCCGCACCAACGCGGCGATCCCGGCGGCCAGTTCACCGGCGTCCCGGACCGGCAGCCGCGCCGACATCTCCTCCAGCTCCGCCTGGTCGAGGACCACGAGGCGTCGCACCAGCGCGGTGAGAAGGGCCTGGCGGGTGCGGAAGTAGGCGGAGGTGGTGCCGGGCGGCAGGTCCGCGGCCCGGTCGACGGCGCGGTGCGTCAGCCCCCGGATGCCGGTGTCGGCGAGCACCGTGATGGCCGTGTCGGCGAGGAGAGTACGTCGGTCTGTGGGCACCCCTTCTTTCTACACCCCTGCTTCTACGGCCGTAGAAACCCTGCGGTACGGTCTTCTACATCTGTAGAAGACCGAGGTGAAGGGGGCCGGCATGGGTGAGACGGCGGTGGTCGTCGGGGGCGGCATCGGCGGGCTGGCGGCGGCCATCGGGCTGCGCCGGATCGGCTGGCGGGTACGGGTCGTGGAACGGGCCGCCGTCCTGGACGACGCGGGCGCGGGGATCTCGCTGCACGCCAACGGGTTGCGGGCCCTGGACGCGCTCGGCGTCGGAGCGGCCGTCCGCGCGGCGGCGCGTCCGCAGTACACCGGGGGCACGCGCACCCCGTCGGGCCGGTGGCTGGCACGGATGGACGGGGCCGCGCTGGAGCGCGCGCTGGGCACGCCGATCGTCGGCATCCGCCGCTCGGTCCTGCACCGGCTGCTGCGCGCCGCCCTGCCGGACGAGTGCCTGCGCATCGGGGCGACCGTGCCCTCGCTCCACCTGGGCGACCCGGACACCGTGGGCGTGCCGCTGCCGGACGGCGTCATGGCGGCCGACCTGGTGGTCGCGGCGGACGGGGTCGGCAGCCGGCTGCGGGGCCGGCTCTTCCCGGACCACCCCGGCCCGGCGTACAGCGGCTCCACGGTGCTGCGGGCGATCACCGAGCGTCCGCTGCGACTGCCCACGGACTTCGAACTGACCTGGGGCGGGGGCGCGGAGTTCGGGCACATCGCCTTCACCGACGGCCACGCCGAGTGGCACGCGGTGCTCAACTCGCCGCCCGGCGTACGGCACAGCGATCCGCTCGGCATGCTGCGCCGCCGCCTCGCCGGCTGGCACGGCACGGTCGGCGCGCTCCTCGACGCCACCCGGCCCGAGGACGTCCTCCACCACGACATCAACGAACTCGCCACTCCCCTGCCGTCGTTCGTCTCCGGCCGGGTGGTCCTGCTCGGCGACGCGGCCCACGCGATGACACCCAACCTCGGCCAGGGCGCGTGCCAGGCACTGGAGGACGCCGCCTCCCTGACCGCCGCCCTCGCCGACGCGCCGTCCCTCCCCTCGGCGCTGTCCCGCTACGACGCCGAGCGCCGTCCCCGTGCCCAGGCCGTGGCCCGCGCCGCCCGCCAGGCCGGCCGCATGGGCCAGCAGTTGTCCAACCCGCTGGCCGTCGCCCTCCGCAACACCGCCCTGCGCCTGGCACCGTCGAGCGTGACCATGCGGGCCGTCCTGCGCCACGCGGACTGGACGGCGCCGCGGCCGGCGACCGGACCGCGGGTGCCGTAGGGCCGTGCGCCCGGCGGTCGGGGGCGAGGGGCGCGACCGGCCGCCGGCCCGTCCAGGCGGGCGCCCCGGGGCGGTCACCAGCGGGTTCTGCCCCGGGCGGGCGCATATCCCGGCCCGCAGTGGCCACCCGGAACCCATGCGATGTGGGCGTGGAGCCGCCGTACGGGCCGTCGGGCATGCCGTGCGGCGGGCGGGGCAGGTGTTGCGGCTGGATCTGTCGGCGGCGGTGCGCAGTGCGCGGCGGGCCTGGTCGGAGCCCGGCCGGGAGCGGGATCTGGTGGTCCAGGCGCTGAAGGCGGCGCTGGCCGCGTGGGTGGCCTGGATGATCGCGGGGTGGTGGCTGCACGCGCCGGTCGCGTTCGTCGCGCCGTGGGTCGCGGTGGTCCTGGTGGAGTCCACGGTCTACCGGTCGCTGGCGCACGGGCTCCAGCAGCTCGCGGCGATCACCACCGGGACGGTCACGGCCACGGCGGTCGGGCTGCTGGTGCACAGCACGGCGGTGACGATGGCGGTGGTACTGCCGGCCGCGATGCTGCTCGGGCACTGGCGGCGGCTGGGCAGCCAGGGCATCTACGCGGCCACCGGCGCGCTGTTCGTCCTCACCAACGGCGCCGTCACCGTCGCCACCTCGGCCGACCGGATCGCCGCGGCGCTGTTCGGCGCGGGCGTCGGCATCGCCGTCAACGCGCTCGTCCGCCCGCCGCTGTATCTGCGCGACACCCGGGCGGTGCTGCGGGACGCGACCGAGGAGGCCCACGACATCCTGCACGAGGTGGCCGACGGACTGGCCCGGGGACGCTGGGAGACGGAGGAGGCGAGCGCCTGGCACGACCGGGCGCTGCGGCTGCACCAACTCGTCGACCAGGCCCGCTCCACGGTGGAATGGAGCCGGGAGAGCCTGCGCGCCAACGTCCGCCGCCGCACCGGTGCGCTGCCGCTGCCCGGCAAGGGGTACGACGACGCGCTCGCGGTGCTCGACTACGCGGCCGTGCACACCGCGGGGGTGACCCGCACGGTCCTGGAGGCCGTCACCGAGGAACGCGCGGCCCGCCGCCCGCATCCCGAACTCGCCCTGAGCTACGCCCGGTTCCTGTACCGGACGGCCCGCGCGCTGCGGCTCTACAGCCACAGCAGGTTCGGCGACGACTGCGAGGACGAGCTGCGCACGGAGGTGGCCGGCCTGCGCGACACGCTCGGCACCCTGCGCCGCGACCTGGCCCGCTCCACCACCGACGACCCCGACGAGGTCGCCACCTACGGCGCCCTCCTCACCCAGGCCAACCGCCTGGCCGACCAGCTCCTGGCCTCGGCCACGCCCTGAGCCGGATGGTCGGCCGCCGGGCGCTGTCCGGCAGTCTCCGGAGCCGGCCCAGGCCGATCGTCATCGGTGAGATTCCCTGCCGAGCACGCCGTCGGCTCCTCCGTTCAGGCGGCGTCGATGTCCGCTGCAAGCTGGTCGGCCACGGTCCGGGGTTCGTGGCCGAGGAGTTCGGTGAGCAGCGGGTCGACTCCGGCGAAGCGGCCTTCACGGGCGGCCCGGAAGGTGGTGAGCATCATCCGCGCCATTGCCTCCGGGGTGCCGGCGGCGACCTTGGCCGCGATCCACTCCTCGTCGTCCAGCGTGATGCGCTCGATGTCACGGCCGGTCTTCTCGGAGGCCAGTGCGGTGACGTCGTCGAACGTGAGGGCTTGGCGGGCGGTGAGTGTGACCGGGCCCTCGAAGGCACGGTCTCCGGCGAGGATGACCGCTGCGGCTTCGGCGGCGTCGGCGCGGTCGGTCCAGGAGACGGGGCCGTCGGCCGGGGCGGTGATGGTGCCGGTCTGCTGCCAGGGGCCCAGCAGCCAGCCCAGGCTGTGGGCGTAGAAGCCGTTGCGCAGTGCCGTCCAGGCGACGCCGGAGTCGGCCAGGAGCTGCTCGGTGGCGGCGTGGTCGCGGGCCGGACGGAAGGGACTGTCCGCGCCGGCACCCTGGTGGCTGGTGTAGAGGATGCGCCGGGCGCCTGCCGCGACGGCGGCGTCGATGCCGACACGGTGCAGCGCGACCGCGTCGGCGTGCGGGTCGTTGGAGGAGACGAGCAGGACCTGCTCGGCGCCCTCGAAGGAGTGCCGCAGTGCGGCCGGGTCCTCGTAGGAGCCCTGGCGCACCCGCACCCCGCGGTCGGCGAAGTGCTGCGCCTTGGCGGTGTCGCGGACGCTGACACCGATCTGTTCTGCGGGCACGCGCTTGAGGAGATGTTCGACGGTGGCGCCGTTGAGCGCGCCGGTCGCACCGGTGATGACGATCACGTTGAGGGAGTCCTTTCGTTCCTGCTGCGCGCGTTCGACACGTGTGGCGGTCTGGGGTCAGTGGCTGCGCAGGAGCGGCAGAAGGATGTCGTCGACGAGCCGTGCGACGAACGGTTCGTCGCACGGCTCGCCCGCGATCACGATGCGGTGCACGATGACCGCCGGGGCGACCTCGGCGAAGAGACCGGCGGCCCGGGGGGTGAGCCGTTCTCCGTGCCGGACCGCCTTGCGCAGCGGTTCGTCGGTCATCGCGGCCTCGTCGCGGCGCAGGATCCGGCGCATTTCCTCCGCGAGCCGCACATCGCTGCGCATCCCGGCGAACAGCGCCCCGAGAAGACCGATCTCCTGCTCGGCGATCTGCCGGGCCAGCCAGGAGACGAGCCCGAGCAGGTTCTCCCGGAAATCGTCCGCGGCGGGCTCGGGAGGCGTGGCCTGTGCGCGGTGCTCGACCGCCGCGGCCACCAGCGCGGCCTTGTCGCGGTAGCGGCGGTAGATCGTTGTCTTCGCCGACCCGGAGCGCGCCGCGACCGCCTCCATGGACAACTGCTCGTACCCCACCTCGGTGAGCAGGGACAGCGTTGCCTCAAGGATGGCCAACCCGCGACTGGTGTCACGCGGCCGCCCCACGGCGGGCGCCCCGTCGGTGCCGTGAGCCCGTGGGTCACTCGGTGCGCTGGCCACTCCGCCCCCCCACTTTCGATACGCTACGGTTGCGTATCGAAAGTAACCCGGAACGCAGCCGGCGGCAACTCGAGCCGGTACTGCCGCGTGACGCTGATCGAGGAGACGGGTCCCGGCAGTCGGGTCGGCCGCCGGGCCGTTGACACGGCCGGGTTCTATTCGGCCCAGGCGCGCTCCAGCTGGGTGCCGAAGTCGGCGGGCTTTCGCCCGATCAGGTCGGCCAGCGTCGGGTCGACGGCGGTGAACTCGCCGTTGCGCGCCGCGGCGAAGATGCTCAGCAGCAGGTCGGCGATCGGGGCCGGGGCGCCGTGTGCCAGGGTCTGCTCCCGGAAGGCGTCGTCGGGGACGACGGTGCGGGTGAAGGCGCGTCCGGTGGCCTTGGACGCGATCTCGGCGACGGTGTCGAAGTCGAGCGCCGCCGGGCCCGTGAGCGGCGGGGTGGGCCCCTCGAAGCGGGCCTGCCCGGCGAGGAGCGCCGCGGTGGCCTCGGCGAGGTCGTCGTGGCCGGTCCAGGCGACCGGGCCGTCGGCGGGCAGGGCGATGTCACCGGTGTGGCGGGCGGACTCCAGGAACTGCAGGGCGCTGGAGGCGTAGAAGCCGTTGCGCAGCGCGGTCCAGGGCAGACCGGTGGCGCGCAGCAGGTCCTCGGTCTCGGCGTGGTCCCGGCACGCCTCAAAGCGGGAGTCGTGGGCGGCGCCCATCTGGCTGGTGTACAGGATGCGGCCGACGCCGGCGCGCACGGCGGCGTCGATGGCGGCACGGTGGCCGTCGACGCACTCCCGGCCCGTGCGGTCGAGGGAGACGAGGAGCAGCTGCTCGGCGCCCTCGAAGGAGTGCGCGAGCGAGGCGGGGTCGTCGAAGCTGCCCTGGCGCACCCGGACGCCGCGGTCGGCGAGGTCCCGGGCCTTGCGGGGATCGCGGACGCTGACGCCGACCCGGTCGGCGGGGATGCGCTCCAGCAGGCGCTCGACGGTGCGGCGGCCGAGCTTTCCGGTGGCTCCGGTAACGATGATCATCGATATCTCCGTGGCTGTTTCCGATGGAAGCTCAGCAACAGTAACACTGGAAATTCCAGTGGAACCAGATTTTCGGTATCATCGATTCATGGCTATGCGCGACGCAACCGACAGTCCCCGGCACCGCATCGTCGAGGCCGCCGTCGAGCTCCTGGAGAACGGCGGCCCCGACGCGGTGAGCACCCGCGCGGTCGCGGCCGCGGCCGGCATGCAGCCGCCGGCGATCTACCGCCTGTTCGGCGACAAGGAGGGGCTTCTGGAAGCCGTCGCCGAGCACGGCTACGCGCAGTTCCTGGAGCGGAAGCGCGCACAGCTCGATCCCGCCCCGCAGGACCCGGTGGAGGAGCTGCGCCGCGGCTGGGACATGGTGGTGGAGTTCGGTGTCTCCCGCCCCGAGCTGTTCGCGGTGATGAACCGGGCCGCGGGCCGGGGATCGGACGCGGCCCACCGCGCGGGCCTGGAGATCCTCCACGGCCGGGTGCGCCGGCTGGCGGCCGGGGGGTGGCTGCGGGTCGACGAGGAGCTGGCCGCCCAGATCATCCAGGCGACCGGTCAGGGCGCGGTCACCACCTGGCACGCCACCCCCGCGGACCGCCGCGATCCGGCGCTGCTGACCATCCTGCGCGAGTCCATGATCGCGGCCGTCACGCGCGCCGAGCCGCTGGTCCCCGCCGCGGAGTCCGGTCCCGCCGCGGCGGCCCGCGCGCTGCGCGCCGCCCTCCCGGACGGCGCCGGCGTCCTGAGCGACGCCGAGCAGCGCCTGCTGCGTGAGTGGCTCACGCGCCTGGCCGCGGGCGGTGGCGCGCCACAAGCCTGAGATGTCAGCCGGAGGCGAAGTCGCGCAGCTGGTCGAGGTTGCCGTTGAAGCGGTCGTGGTCGCCCACCGTCTTGCCGGTGGAGGTGTACTGCCACATGGTGTAGGAGGACCAGCCGGCCGGCAGCTTGCCCACCGTCGAGGCGTAGCGGGCGACCCACAGCGGGTTCGCGCCGAAGCCGCCGTAGTTGCCGGTGCACTGGGTCCACCAGCTGGTGGCCGTGTAGATCACCGCCGCGCGGCCGGTGCGCGCCTTGTAGCGGTTGAGGAAGTCCCGGATCCAGCCGACCATCTGGCTCTTCGACTTGCCGTAGCAGGCCGGTCCGTACGGGTTCCACTCGATGTCGAGGACGCCGGGCAGCGTTCTGCCGTCGCCCGACCAACCGCCGCCGTGGGCCACGAAGTAGTCGGCCTGGGCGGCGCCGCCGGTGCTGTCCGGGGTCGCGAAGTGGTAGGCGCCGCGCACCATGCCCAGCTGGTAGGGCCCGTTGTACTGCTGGGTGAAGTAGGCGTTCCGGTACGAGGTGCCTTCCGTGGCCTTGGTGTACGCCCAGCGCACCCCACTGCCGTAGAGGGTGGACCAGGCGACGTCGCGCTGGTGGCTGGAGACGTCGACGCCCTCCGTCTGGCCGGTGCGGGAGTCGGAGAGCGAGTCGTCGGTGGCGTCGGCGGCGCTGCCGTCGTGGGCGAGGACGCCCATGCCCATGTAGGCGCTGCCCCGCTCGGGGGTCACGGCGCCGCTGTCGGGCACGGCCGCCGGGACGGACAGGGTGAGGAGGAGGCCGGTCAGCACGCCGGTGACGGTCAGGCGTGCACGGCCGCGGGTGAGGAGTATCGAGCTTCGCACGGATTCCATCTGACCCGGCATCGGGCGGCGCCGCACTCCGGGCCCCGCCCAACGCGCCCGCCCGATACCGCGTTTGGGCCATCCGAGTGGCCCGCACAGGGGTGCCGGCCGGTCACGGCAGGGCCCGCGACCGGCCGGTGCCCGTCAGCCGTCGATGCGGTGCTGGGTCCAGAAGGACGTCAGGTCCGTACTGGTCGCGGCCTGCGCGGCGGCCTTGAAGTCGGCCGTGGTCGACACGCCGTACCAGTGCGCCGTCGCGTAGTCCTTCAGCAGCTTGGCCATGGCGGTGTCGCCGAGGACGCGCTGGAGATCGTGCAGGGCGCATTTGCCGTAGCCGTAGACCACGGTGGAGTAGCGCGAGGAGTGCGCGTCCCAGTAGGCCATCGAGTTGGTGATCTTCTCCGTGCTGGACGCCCAGGAGACGCTGTTCCAGCAGTTGGTGCCGGTGTTGCCCTGGGCGAGGTCGGTGGCGTAGTCGGCGAACGACTCGTCCAGCCAGGGGCTGTTGTACTCGTCGTCGCCGACGATGCCGTACCACCACTGGTGGCCGATCTCATGGGTGAGCGCGGTGCTGCTGACCAGGTCGAGGACAAATCCGGGGTACTCCATCCCGCCGAACCAGTAGTTGTTGTCGAGCACCGCGTCCAGTTCGCCGTACGGGTAGGCGCCGAAGCGGGCGGCGTGGGCGTCCACGGCGGACTCGGCGGTGCCGAGCATGGAGCGGGCGCTGGTGGAGCTGATGCCGGAGACGGAGTAGACGTTCACCGCGACCCCGGACGGCGAGGTGCCGGAGATCTTGGTGAAGGGCCCGGCGGCCCAGGCGAAGTCGCGGACCCGGGAGGCGGTGGCCGTGGTGACGGTGCGCCCGCCGGTGCCGGGGGTGTCGGTGGAGGTACCGGTGGCCGGGACCAGCAGACCGCTCGGGTGGTCGAGGGTGACCTTGAAGTCGGCGGCCAGGGAGTAGAAGGCCTCACCGTTGTCCGTGTACGGGTCCAGGTGCCAGCCCGCCGCGTCGCGGACGGCGAGGACGGGCAGCGCGTTGCCGATGAAGCTGTAGGCGCCGTCGTGGCCGAAGCGGTCGGCGCCGCTGGGCACGGTGATGCCGAGGTCGAAGCCGATCGTGGCGCTCTGGCCCTGGGCGAGCGGGGCGGGCAGGGTGACCTTCAGGGCGGTGCAGGCCACGGAGAGGTCGCCGGCGGTGCCGCCGGTGACGTTGGTGACCTTGATCGGCATCGCGTCGCAGGTGCCGTGGTAGTTGTCCCACAGCCGCAGGTAGACCTCGTTCAGCGCGGTGGCGGAGGCGTTGGTGAACGTCGCGCTCTCGTGCCCGGTCCAGGCGGTGCCGCTGGTGTCGCTGCTCAGGTTCACGGTGTACGAGGGGGCCGCCGGGGTGCGGGTGGGGTCGGTGGCCGGGGGTGCGGTGCCGCCGGACGTGTCGAGGGCGATGTCGTCCAGGACGAAGCTGGTCTGGAGGCTGGAGTCCTCGGTGCCGGTGAAGGACAGGTTCACCGTCTGCCCGGCGAAGGACGACACGTCGAAGGACTTGCGCACATAGCCGGTGTTCTTGTCCAGGTTGGACCAGCTGCCCAGGGTGGTGCCGCCGATCTTCGCGGTCAGCTTGTCGTACGCGGTGGCGGAGGTCGTCTCGGCGGTGTCGATGTGCAGCCAGAAGCTGAGCGTCGCGGTGCCGCATCCGCCGGGGATGGTGACACTCTGGGCGAGGCTGTCGGTACGAGTCCTGCCGGTGCCGTCCAGCCAGGCGTAGCTGCTGCCGCCGTGGGCGGTCTGCCCGGTGCGGCTGGTGATCACGGTGGACGGGGACGCGGTCCACGCCGAACCGCCGTTCTCGAAGCCGCCGTCGGTGACCACCTGGGCCGCCGTGCAGTCCGCGGGCGCGGCGGCCGGACGGGCGGCGGCGGGGACGGCGGGGAGGAAGAAGGCGGCCAGGGCGGCGGCGGTGAGCGCGGCGGTGCCCGCGGCCTTGTGGGGGGTCGGTCTCACACGCTACTCCTTTGCGGCGGCCGGGATTCCGGCCTGCTCGATGGCCGTCCGGCCGGCGGGGTGCGCCGGGGCGGCCGTGGTCCGGTGCTGTGCCGGGGAGCCGGTCGCGCCCCGCTGGGACCGGGGCGGCGACTGCCGAAAGAGTGACAGATTTGACCCGGACATGCCATACACTTCCGCCGGTTGGGCGGACGGAAGGGCGCACGCCGGGGGTGGGACGCGCCGAGGACGGCCGGGACGGCAAAAGGAGGACGGTCGTCCGCCGCCCGCGCCGGGCGGGCGGCGGACGGGCGGCTCAGGCCTGGCGCAGGGTCAGGAGGACGGCCCGCCGCCGGTCACCGGCCGGGGTGGGCCAGCCGGTGGCCACGTGGCCGAGGGCGTCCTCGGCGGGGAGCGGCGGGTTCTCGTCCGCCGGCGCCGGCGTGAGGACGCGGTGGATGTGCAGGACGGTGCCGTGCGGTGCGGGCAGACGGGTGCCGTCCGTGTCGTCGGCCGGTGCCGGGGTGAGGCCCTCCGGCGCGAACGGGGCACCCGCGTAGGCGCGGGACACCTCGTGGTCCGGGGTGTCGGTGATGCTCTGGGCCATCGCCTGCGCCTTGCCCTCGACGAGCAGCAGCAGTTCGGTGACCAGCACCGGGTCGCACAGGCCGTCGTACGCCCAGCGCTTGCCGAGCACGCCGTGCTCCATCGTGCCGACCAGCGCGTGCTCGGCCCCCGCCAGCGGCGCGCCGCGGTAGGTCAACGGCACGAAGTACACCGTGGGTTCGGCACCCGCGGTATCGGTGACGATCATGAACTCGATACCGACCTCGCCCGCGGGGTCGTCCAGCCGGAAGCCGCCGGACTTCTCCAGCACCGGGGCGTCCGGGCCGCCGCGGTACCAGGGGCGGGTGGGCAGCCACTCGGTGAGCAGGTCGAGCTTGGAGGGCTGGAGGGTCGTGTGATGGATGACGGCCATGGCGGTGCGGCTCTCCCCTGGTGCGCGAATGGACCGCCTTAGCTTCGCACACCGTTCGCCCAGGTCAGCGCGGGCGTCAACGCGGCCCAGGGATTGGGCCCTTCGCCCGTCACCGGCCCGCAGACCCCGGCGCCCCGCTCCGCCGCCGTGCGCACCGCGAGCGGGACCAGGGCCGCCGGGACGCCGTAGACGAGATGGCAGAGCCGTTCGGGCGGTTGGCGTGCGATCCAGGAAGGCCGGGTGAACGCCGAGACGTACGTTGACCAGTGTCCCTCGAACGTGACCGTGAGGTCGGCGAGCCGGACGTACCCCGGCGCCGGATGGACACCGGGGTTGAACACGACGGTGCCCGCGCCCTGCCGGCGCAGTTCGCGCACCAGGCGCCGGCAGGCGGGCAGGCCCGCCGGGGTGGCGGTGACCCGGTCGAGGAAGCAGCCGTCGGTCCGGTACCAGTCCCGGTGCCGCCGCGCCTCCTCGGTGATCTCGGCGCGGTCCCGGGTGCCGTAGTCGGTGTCGACGTAGCCGAGCAGCCGGGCGCCCGCCGCGCGCAGTGCCCGGGCCGCCGCCGTGTAGGCGGGATCGGGGGCGGTGCCGGGCCCGCTCGCCGGGTTCAGCACGACCGCGTGGGTGCGGGCGGCCCCGGTGATCAGCCGGTGCCAGGCGCCCGGGTCCTCGGCCGGATGCACGTACAGCGGGACCAGCAGGCTCATGCCGTGGCCGCCCAGAGCGCGGCGAGGGAGTCGTCCAGGCCGTGGGCCGGGCGCCAGCCGAGGACGCGGGCCGCGGCGGAGACGTCCGAGCACTGCCAGGACACCTCGGCGGAGCGCGCCGAGCCGCCCGCACTCTCCTCCAGGCGGCCGCGGAAACCGGCCATCCGCGCGAGTCCCCGCACCAGTTCGCGCACCGGTACGGCCCCGCCGCCGCCGATGTTGAGCACGGGCGGCAGGGGTCCGGGCGCGGTGACGGCGAGGGCCACCGCGCGGGCGACGTCGCGGACGTCCACGAAGTCACGGTAGGCCGAGAGGTCCCCGAGCCGCAGCACCGCCGAGGGGTCGGGGCCCGCCGAGCGCAGCAGCGCGGCCATCCGGCCCGGCAGGCCCGCCGCCGGCGCCCCGGCGCCCACCGGGTTGCCGATCCGCAGCACCACCGCGTCCAGGGCTGCCGTGGCCACCGCGAGGGTGCCCGCGAGCTTGGTGGCACCGTACGGGGTGACCGGGCGGGCGGGCGCCGACTCGGTCACCGGGACCCCGGGGGTGCCGGGGCCGTACTCGGCCGCGGAGCCGAGATGGACCAGGCGGGCCGTCGGGGCCGCCTCGCGCAGCGCGGCACAGAGCACGGCGGGCCCGCGGGCGTTGACCTCCGCGAGGGTGACGGGGTCGCCGCCGGTGGCGCCCGCGCAGTTGACCACGGCGTCGGGGGCGGCCGCCGCCAGCGTCTTCGCCAGCCGCTCGGGGCGGTCGGCGGCCAGGTCGACGGCGTACTCGGCGCCGGTGCGGCCGGCCGCGGACAGCCGCGCGCCCGGCAGGGCGCGCAGCCGCTCCGTCACATGGCGGCCCAGGTATCCGGTGCCGCCCAGGACGAGAATGCGCATGCGGGACTCAGGCTCCCTTGAGCAGCAGGGACTTGCGGGTGGTGAACTCGGCGTTGGCCCGGTCGTAGTCGTCGGGGCGGCCGATGTCCAGCCAGTAGCCGCCGAACTCGTAGGCGTGCGGCGGGTTCTGGGCCTTGAGCAGATCGAGGACGAGTTCGTCGAAACCGAGCGGCAGGCCGGGGGTGTAGCCGTCGAGGGTGGCGCGGGAGAGGCCGTAGACGCCCATGGAGACCCGGTAGTCCATGCTGGGCTTCTCGGTGAACGCGACGACCTTGCTGGCGTCGGTGGTGAGCACGCCGAAGTCGATGTGCACCTTGCGCGCGTAGGTGGCGATGGTGAGCGGCGCGCCGGAGTCCCGGTGCCGGCGCAGCACGTCGGCGTAGTCGAGGTCGGTGAGGATGTCGCCGTTCATGACGAGGAAGTGCTCGGGCAGTCTCTCTCTCAGGTTGAGCAGCGGGCCCATGGTGCCGAGCGGACTCTCCTCGGTGGCGTAGTCGACGGTCATGCCCCACTGGGAGCCGTCGCCCACGTAGGCGCGGATGATCTCGCCGAGGTGGCCTATGGCGAGGGTGCAGCGGGTGAAGCCGGCCGAGGACAGCTGGCGCAGCACGATCTCCAGGATGGCGTGCTGGTCGCCGATGGGGACGAGCGGTTTGGGCAGCGCGGTGGTGTAGGGCCGCAGCCGGACGCCCTTGCCGCCCGCCAGGATCACTGCGTGCATGGGTTCCTCCTTGGAAGACGTCGTGACGTGCCGGACGGGTCAGATGTTGTAGATGCCGGTCTTGTAGCGGGCCAGGTTGGCCGGGTCGCGGAAGAACTCCACGGTGTGCGCGAGGCCCTGCTCCAGGGTGTGGGCGGGCCGCCAGCCGGTGGCGCCGGTGAGCCGCCCGGCGTCGGCGACCAGCCGCATCACCTCGGAGGCCGCCGGGCGGATGCGCGCGGGGTCCGCGCGGACGTCCAGCGGGGTGTCCATCACCTTGCCGATCAGGGCGACGAGGTCGCCGACCGAGATCTCGCCGCCGGTGCCGGCGTTGAAGGTGCGGCCGACCACGTGCTCGGCGGGGGCGCCGCCGACGGCGAGGAAGGCCTGCGCGGTGTCCTTGACGAACAGGAAGTCGCGGGTGGGCCGCAGATCGCCGAGGGTGATGGTGCGCTCCCCGGCCGCGACCTGGCCGATGACGGTGGGGATGACCGCGCGCATCGACTGGCGCGGGCCGAAGGTGTTGAACGGCCGCAGGGTGACGACGGGGGTGCCGAAGCTGGCGTGGTAGCTGTCGGCGAGCCGGTCCCCGCCCGCCTTCGAGGCGGCGTACGGGGACTGGGTGTTGATGGGGTGGTCCTCGGTGATCGGCACCGTCCGCGCGGTGCCGTAGGTCTCGCTGGTGGAGGTGTGCACCAGGCGGGGGGTGCCGAGGGCGCGGACCGCTTCGAGGACGTTGAGGGTGCCGGTGACGTTGGTCTCCACGTAGCTGTGCGGCGCCTGGTAGGAGTACGGGATCGCGATCAGGGCGGCCAGGTGGTAGGCGACGTCGGCTCCGTCGAGCAGACCGCGCACCGAGCCGGGGTCGCGGACGTCGCCGAGGACGATCTCCACCTGGTCGAGGACGTCCGGTGCGAGGGTCTCCAGCCAGCCGTAGGAGGAGAAGGAGTTGTACTGGGCCATGGCCCGCACCCGGTGCCCGGAGGCGACGAGCGCCTCGGTGAGGTGAGAGCCGATGAAGCCCTCGGCCCCGGTGACGGCGGCGAGCGGTTGGGAGGTCAACTGGGTGGTCCTTCCAGCGAGTTGGCGGAGAGTGTGGGTTCAGGCGTGCCGCGCCGGGCGGCCGAGCAGCCGCAGCGCGCACGCCAGCAGGGACAGCACGGCGGCCGCGCAGCAGAGCGGCAGCGCGGCGGGGCCGGGTGGCAGGCGCAGCACGGTGGCCGCGCCGGCCGCGGCCGCGGCGGCCAGACAGATCGCGGCGGGCGGCCAGGCGGTTCCGAAGGCCTGGAGGAGCAGCGCGGTCCACAGGGTGGCCGCGAGCAGCAGCAGCGGGGCCGGCGGGGCGCCGGTGAGGTATGCGGCGGGGAGCAGCGGCAGCAGATAGCCGAGCAGGCACAGGCCGAGTACGGCGGCGGAGCGCAGCAGGAACGCGGTGGGGGTGGCGGTGGCGCGCAGCGCGGCGACGGACAGGCCGCGGTAGCGGTAGAGCAGCCACTCGGCGGGTCCCATGCTGAGGGTCAGCACGATCACCGCGTACGGCTCCCGCCGCCCTTCGAGCAGCACCAGCAGCCCGGCGGCCAGCCCGAACAGGCCGTAGGGCAGCGACCGGCGCAGCGGGGGCCGCCTGCCGCCCTCGGCCGCGGGCCGGGTGAGCGGCCCGCGCAGGGCGTGCGCGGTGGCGGCGAGCGTCGCGAGCAGCGCCAGCAGGGGCAGGCCGAGGCGCGGTACGGTGCCGGGCTGCCAGCCCGACTGCCAGGCGGTGCCCGCGATGAGCGGGGTCAGCGCGGCGAGCAGCACCTTCTCGCGGGCCAGGACGAGCAGGACGCCCGCCGCCGCGAGGTAGAGGGACTGGGCCGCCACGGCGAGCAGGACGGTTCCGCCGCCGGTGAGCGGGGCCGCGGTGGCGGTGGCGAGCGCGGCCCCCACGGGGGCGCCGACCGCCAGGGTGCGGGCGGCCTCGCGGCGGCCGGCCGTCATCCGCAGGTGGGCGCGGTGGCCGAGGCCCTGGCCCCAGGCCCAGGAGACCAGGCCCGCGACGATCAGGGCGGCGGCGTGCCCACCCGGGTGCCACAGGGGCGCGGTGAGCGGGTAGGCGAGGCCCGGCAGGGCGAACAGCAGCCCGCGCAGCAGACAGCGCACGTGGTCGGGGCGCCAGGGGTCGGCGGCCGGGGCGGGCTCGGGGAAGGTGCGGGGCACCCGCTCGTAGAGCGCGGTGGCGAGCGAGAACAGGTTCGGGTGGCCGTACCGGTCCTTGATGGTCTCGGCGGTCAGGCCTTCGGCCTCCAGCAGGGCGGCGACCTCGTAGGGGTGGACGGCGGGGCCGATGCGGTCGGCGAGTTCGGCGGCGAGCAGGCTGACCGCCGCGTCGTCGGTGCCGTGGCCGGGCAGCCGCAGGGCCAGGGTGCGTTCGTCGGGGCGGGCGAGCCGCAACGCCAGGGTGTCCTGTTCGGCGCCGCCCGGTTCCAGGGCCATCGGTCCGCTCATCCGGCCAGGCTCCCCGCGGCGGCCCGGGGCTCGGCCTCCGGCACAGCCTGTACGGCGAACCGCCGGGCGTGGTCGGGAAGTTCGAGGTATATGGAGCGGAAGGTGTCGATGGTCTGCCGCAGGGTGAACTGCTCGATGACCCGTAGCCGGGCCGCCTCCCCCATCGCCCTGCGCCGCGCGCCGTCGCCGAGCAGTTCCAGGGCCGCTGCCGCCATCCGGTCCGGATCTCGCGGGGGCACGACGAGCCCGGTGTCGCCGACTGCCTCCCGCACCCCGCCCACATCGGTGGAGACGGTGGCCCGCCCGCAGGACATGGCCTCGATGAGGGTGAACGGGAAGCCCTCGCTGATGCTGGAGAGCATCACCACGTTCCCGGCCGCGTAGGCGTCCTTGATGTCCTCGACACGGCCCTCGAAGGTGACCGCGTCCGCGTGGCCCAGCTCGGCGGCCAGCGCCGTGCAGCGTTCCCGGTAGGCCTCGCCGCCCCGGGGTGTGCCGCCGAACAGCCGGAGCCGGGCCTCGGGTATCTTGGCTCTGACCAGGGAGAACGCCCGTATGAGGGTCTCCAGGTCCTTGATCGGGTCGACCCGGCCCGCCCAGCTCAGCGTGGGCGCCTCGGGTTCGGGGCCGGCCGGCGGGAAGGCGGCCGGGTCCACGCCGTTGTAGACGGTGCGGATGGCCCGCGGGTCGGCGCCGCCCTGTTCCTCCCAGAGCCGGTTGTAGCGGTTGCCCGGGGTGATGAGCGCGGCCCGGCGGTAACTCTCCTCGGCGAGCAGCCGGAAGAAGCCGAGGACGACGGCCTTGACCGGCCAGCGGTAGGGGGCGGTGCGGTAGCCGAGGTAGCGCTCGCGCAGATAGACGCCGTGTTCGGTGAGCAGCAGCGGGACCCCATGCCGGTCGAGGGCGGCGAGGCCGGGCAGTACGGCGACGCCGCCGCTGACCGCGTGGGCCACCCCGTGCCGGGGCGGGGGCGCGGCGAGCGGGCGCAGGGCGTGTTCGAGCAGGGCGGTGGCGGTGACCGCGTCGTGCAGGGTGGGGCGGGCCTCGCGGACGGCGAGTCCGGGGCGGTTCCACACGGCGGCGAGCAGGGCGACGGCCCGGTCGCCGCGCAGGAACGGGCTCAGCGTCCCGTCGGCGGCGGCTCGCGCCAGCAGGTAGAGGGCGGGCGCGAACTGGTCCTCGGCGCACGGGTCGAGGAGCGCGGTCAGGAAGCGTTCGTAGGTGGTGGCGAGGCGGGCGAGGGCGCGGCCCCGGGGCGGGCGGCCCTCGGGCGCCTCACCCCACATGGGCACGGAGAGCACCTGGTGGACCTGGGCGGGCAGGTCCCAGACGACGGCCTCGCGTCCGGTGCCGGTGACGGCGATGACGTCGAAGTCGAGGTCGGGCATGCCCTGGACGAGTTGGTCGCACCAGACGCTGACGCCGCCGTGGCTGTGCGGGTAGGTGCCTTCGGTGAGCAGGGTGACGTGCGCCGCGCCCGGGCGGCGCGCACCGTGGTGAACGTGCATCGATGGGGCTCCACGGCCAGAGGTGTGGGGTGGTCGTGCGGGTTCCGGCCGCCGCCGGGCGGCCGGAACCCGGGCCCGTCCGGTGGTGCCGGACGGGCCCTCGGGTCGGTGCGCGTTCAGTTGTCCGGGGTGTGCGGGACCTGCTTGGCGACGCCCTTGGGGAGCTTGGTGCGCGGGGCCGGGGCGGTGGCCGCGGGCCGGGTGTGGCCGGGTGCGTGCGAGGCGGCGGTGGACGCGGTGGCGGGGAGGGTGAAGGTGAGCGGGGTGCCTGCGGAGGCGGTCCAGCCGGACCGCTCGCCCGCGTAGGCGGTGCCGAACGCGGTGCCGGCCAGGGTGGTGCCGGTGGGCACGGTGGCGGTGGCGTCGACGCCGGCGGGTGCCTGGACGGTGACGGTGTTGCCGATCCGGTAGGCGGTGACCTGTCCGGCGTCGAGGGCGCTCTGCCAGGCGGCGCGGCGCTGCTGTTCGGCGCCGATGTCCTTCATCCGCAGGTTCACCAGCGGGGTGTTGTCCGCGAACAGCGCGGCGTAGCCGTCGAGCACCCCGTTGAGGACCGGGTAGGCGATGCGGTCCTCGGTGAGGTTGGACTGGTGGATGAAGTGCGGCTTGGGGTCGTTGGACAGCACGTGGCCGAGGTCGATGCGGGTCTCCAGCGGCACGATGTAGTCCTGGTAGCCGGTGCCGGTGTCCAGCGGGGCGGGCAGGCAGGTGGTGGTGGCGGGGTTGTCCTCGCAGATGCCGCTGCCGCCCTGGGCGCGGCTGGTGTAGAGCCAGTTGTACTCGTCGACCTCCTCGGAGGCCTTGCCCGCGTTGTAGAAGACGTTCATCGGGTAGCGGGCGACGGTGGTGGCGGGGCCGATCTGGCGCTGGGCCGGATCACGGGAGGCGTCTGCGGCGAGCCACTTGACGTTGTTGTCGGTGAGCGCGGGGCCCAGGTTGGGGTTGTCGAGGGGCTGCTGCGGCAGGATCCGCAGCCCGGAGTGCTCACCGGTCACCAACTCGCTGTTGTCGAGCGGGAGTCCGTTGGTCTGCCCCCAGACCCGGTTGAGGGCGATCTCGTCGTCGATGCTCTGGCGGCTGACCCACTGGGTGGCGCCGGCGGCGTTGGTCTCGCACTTCCAGGGGACCACGGTGGTGTCCTGCTGGCAGCCGAGGAAGGCGTGCGTGTAGGTGTGGTTGATCCAGCGGAACTGGTTGCGGTCCGCGATGAGTTTGTCGGCGAGCTGGTCGACGCCGTTGTTGTCCTCGCGCTGGTCGACGCTGCCGGAGCCGTTGTAGGCGAGGTCGAGGGTGAAGTGGCGGCTCTGCTCCCAGGCAGCGGCGTAGTCGACGTCCGCGGGGGTCATCCGGATCGGGCTGGGCGTGCCCGAGCTGTTGGTGCAGTCGACGTCGCCGGGCGTGCAGTTGAGCTGGCTGTCCCAGCGGTCGTCGGCCGCGAACACGTCGTCCACGTGCACGGCGAAGTAGTTGCGGGAGGTGCCCAGGTGCACCCCGCCGGTCATCCAGTCCACGATGCCGCGGGCCAGCAGCCGGAACTGCTGCTGGTACTGGTTGTAGACGAAGGTGATGACCAGTTCGCGCCGGCCGTCGTGCCGGTACTCGCCGACGAGCGAGCCCTGGGTGGTGGTGCCGGGGATGGTGGCCTGCACGTACGGGGTGAAGTCGGCGCCGGGCGCTGGCGTCGACAGGTAGGCGTAACTCTCGTTGACGGTGGGCGAGTTGTCCTCGAACGGCACGGCGCCCTTGAGGTAGCCGAAGGGCCCGCCCCGGCCCGCGGCGGTCACCTGGGCCTGGACCCCGTCGATGCCGCCCGAGTAGCCGCCGGAGGTCGGGACCTGGAGTCCGGCCTGGGGGCGGGCGTAGGTGTAGGCGTCGACCTGGGGGATGCCGTACGTCTGCTCGTAGGCGGCGAGCGCGCTCATCTCGGTGCTGCCGGCCGGGAACGGGTTGTCGTTGGGCAGTACGACGGCCTGGTACCTGGCGCGCGCCCGGCCGTCCACGGTGTCGGCGAGGAAGCCGGCGTCGATGGTCGGCCGGCCGCTGCTGGTGAGGTCGACCTTGGTGAACGGCGTTCCCTCGGAGGTGAGTTCGGCGGCGATGGCGTCGGTGGCCGGGCCGCCGTCGCTCACCACCAGGACTCGGAGATCGATGCGTGGGGTGCCGGTGTCGGCCTGGGCCGGTCCTGTCTGAAGGCCGAGCGCGGCGATGAGCGCGCCCACCGTCAGCGCGCTGGTGCGAATGGTCCGCTTCATGCGGTGAAGTCCCCTCCCCGGACAGGGGTGAGCACGGCTCACATGGAGCGGACGCACCCCCTCGCGCCACGCCGGCGTCCCCCTCAGAAGCCGGTCGTCGACGCATCCGTCGCGTCACATAGTGATGGATGTGTGTAGCTTTTGTGGCCGAGTCACAGAACCTGACGGAAAATGGCTGGTGTCCAACTGCGGTACGGAGCAACCCGGATGACCACTTTCCCGTCCCGCGCGAGGGTCGCGGGACACGGCGCACCGGCGGACCGCCTGGATCCGCCGGGCGACGTCGTGGTGGTGCGCGTCAGGCGCAGAGCACGCGCGTCTCGGGCGTGTACACGGGGCCGCCGCTGATGTTGGTGCTGTCGCTGAACTCGGCGTAGAAGTACGAGTAGAAGCCGATGTTGCCGTTGCAGCCGGAGTCGGCCGCGACCTGGAGGGTCAGGGTGACGGTGCGGCTCTGACCGGGCGGGATGGTGGCACCGTAGTCGGTGCCGAGGTTCGTCGGGCCGGTGCCGGAACAGGGGGTGGCGCTGCCGTCGGCGGCGGCCAGGCTGCATCCGGTGAAGCTGTACTTCAGGTCCGGGCGCTGGGTCGTCAGCCAGGTCGGGTCGATGGTCTGGTACACGAACAGGACGTCGTACGTCTTGTTGTTGGTGAGCGTCATCGACAGCTTGACCGAGCCACCGGGGGTGGTGGTGGCGCTGTCGGTGGCGAAGGAGAGGGAGGCGGGGGCCGTGTCGGCGCCGGCACCGGAGGTGAAGCCGAAGACGGCGAGGACGACGGCGAGGACGGCGGTGAGACCGAGGCGTCTCAGCAGAGGTGATCGCATGGCCCGGGAGGCTAGGGGCGCGCTCCGTGCGCCGTCTGCCCCGTCCCGGAAACCTCGGAGGCGACCGACCGAAAGCGGCCATTCGGTGAAGGCGATGTGATGGCGCTGTGGTGATCATGTGGGTGCGGCATCCGCGCACCGTGCGGGCGGTGATCCCGGGGGCGCGCGATGCCGGATGGGATGCCGTGGCACACCCGGCGTAATGGCGTGTACACGACCCGTACCCATGGGCGGAACCGGGGCAACCGGTTGTGCGACGGCGTGTTTCCCGGCCACTCGGCGGTTTCCGGCCGCGCGGGCCCCGTCCCGGCCCCCGCGCGGAGACCGGGAGGGGGCCCCAAAGGGGCGCCCGGGAGCGAGCGGCTCACCTCATCCGCGTGCGTGCGCCCGCTCGAACGCCGCGAACGCGGCCTCCTGGCGCCACTCCAGACGCGCCTTCGCGCTGCCCGCGAGGAACTGCCGGCAGCGCGCGCCGTGCACCGGCAGCCCGGGGTGCTCGGCGCGGCAGACCTCGACCGGGCGGTAGCCCTGGGCCGTGGGGTTGCCCTGCCACAGGTCGGCGCCGGGCAGGAAGGCGTACTCCAGGGAGGCCCGGGCCAGGTCCTTCAGCTCCGGGTAGCCCAGGCCGTAGGTGGCGGCCGCGTACTGGTACTCGTGGCTGATGTCGATGCGGGAGACGCCGGGGTCGTCGGTGGCGAGGACGACCGGGACGCCGTAGCGGCGGTAGGTGGTGAAGGGGTGCTCGGCGCCCTTGACGCCGAGGATCTGGGCGTTGCTGGAGAAGGGCACCTCGACGGCGATCCGCCGGGCCGCCATGGTGCGGGCGGTGCGCTGCCAGTCGTCCTCGTGAACGAGATCGACGCCGTGCCCGACGCGCTCGGTGTGCGCGACGTCGACGGCCTCCTTGATGTGGAACCTCAGATCCGCCGGCTTGACCAGACCGGGCCACAACTCGCCGGCGTGCAGGGTGACATGGGCCCTCGGGTACCGGGTGCGCAGATAGCCGACCATGCGCATCTGCAGGCTGTAGTTCTGCAGCGAGCTGTCCCAGTCCTCGGGCTGGACGAGATTGACGGCGACGAAGCGCGGGTCCGCCTCGGCCAGCCGCATGCCGAGGGCGAGCTGGGTGAACACCCGCACCGGTGAACTGCCCCGGGACGCCTGGGAGATCCAGCGGACGGTGAGCCCGCAGGCGGGCCGGGCCCCGGCGGTGCCGCAGTGCTCGGTGGCGCGGAACTCGGCGTCGCCGTCGTCGGCCTCCTTGCGCGCGTCGGCTACCAGCTTGTCCAGCCTGCCGCCCGCGACCAGCCTGCGGTGCAGGGCGCCGAGGTCGGCGTCCCAGCCCACCTCGTCGGCGAGCTTCTTCGCGCCGTCCGAGGCCGGGGTGACCATCGTCTCCAGGTACGACTGGTTGTTGCGCACGGCGGTGTCGGCGACCTGGGCGAGCAGCTTGCCGCGGTGCCGCCAGGTCACCTCGCCGAACTTGCCGAAGGTGTCGAAGAAGTGGTCGTGGCCGTTCTGGTCCGGCGGGAAGTCCTGCATGGACCAGGCGCGCACGATCGCCTCGTGGAAGGCGCGGTCGGTGCGCGCGTCGGCGGCGGGGCGGGTGCCGGCCCCGCAGGGCGGGGGGACCGCGGTCATCGTCGCGGTGTCGATGCACAGGCCGTCCTCGGCGGCCAGCTCGACGAGGTAGTCGGTGTTCACCGCGCCGGAGAGGTGGTTGTGCAGGTCGCCGCCCTTGGGCAGCTCCCGGAAGAAGGCGCGCAGGGCCGCGGGCCGGTCCTTGACGGAGCGCAGATAGGCGTCGGTGCGGGCCTCGGCGGCCGTGACCTGCCGGGGCGGCGGCGCGGCGGGCCGGGCACCCGGGCGCGCCGGCTGCGCGGCGGCGGGCAGGGCGGACAACAGGGACAGGACGCTGAGGGTGCCGAGCACGGCCGGAACGACCCGGCGCGGTACGGCACTTCGCATGTGCAGACTCACACCGGCATGATCACGGAAGGACCCCGGCGAGGAGGGCGCAACCGGCGCACGGCCACCGGAGAGCACCCTTGCGAGTGACGCTCCGTCTTCCTGTCCGGTATGGACTCTCCCTCCTGCCCGTGCGGGACGCGGGCACGGACACGGGAACCGCGCGTCCGGAGCGGACCGTGGGAAAGGGGCGACCGGGGTGGCATGCGGGGCGTGAACGGGGGTAATCGCGATTGCGATTTCGTACATCGGCGACACACCACGGAGGCCCACCCCATGCTGATGGCACACCCCGCCGTACTGAAGGACCTCATCGCCCAGTACGAGGCCCTCACCCTGCTCGGCGCCGAGGAGAGCACCCCTGGGGCGCGGCAAAGGCTCGCGGACATCTCCTACACCCTGTGTGTGGCCACCGGCACGCGGGACGTCGACATGGCGCTGATCGCGGCCCGCCACCGGCTGTCCGGTGCGCGCCCGGAGGACGACTCGCTGCTCCAGGAACCGGCGCCCGTGCGGACGGGGTCCGCCGCCTGACCCCGAAGGCGCCCCGCCACTCCCCCGAACTCGTCGCCCCCGGCTCCTGGTCGGCGGGACCTACCGGACGGTATACAGAACCGGTCGATCGCGCGGACGCCGCTGTACGGCGCCGTCCGCGCCGCGTACCGGTCCCAGGGGGGAACCATGAGCAACGACAGTCGTCCGGCGGGCGGGGCGAGAGTCCGGCGGCGGGCCGCGACCGTGGCGGCGGCGGTGGGCGGGTGCGCCCTCGTCGCCGCCTTTGCCGTCCCGGCCGCCGCGCACCCCGCGCAGCACCACGGACACCGGCTCGACTACGTCGCCCTGGGCGACTCCTACACCTCGGGTCCCGCCATCCCCACGCAGGTGGACGCCGCCTGTGCACGCTCCGACCGGAACTACCCCTCGCTGGTGGCCGGCCGGGAAGGAGCGACCACGTTCACCGACGCCAGTTGCTCCGGGGCGACGACCGCGCAGATGTGGCAGGCCCAGGGCGGCAACCCGCCCCAGCTCGACGCGCTGTCCCGGGACACGGACCTGGTGACGGTGCAGATCGGCGGCAACGACGTCGGGTTCGGCCCGATCATCAGCAGATGCGCCGGCCTGGGCCTCAAGGACCCGACGGGCAACCCGTGTGAGCGTGCCTACGAGGCGTCGGGGCAGGACGAACTGGCCCTCGCCGTCCGGCGGACGGCACCGAAGATCGCCCAGGTGCTGCGGGCCGTGCACGCCCGGGCCCCGCACGCCCGGGTGCTGGTCGTCGGCTACCCCGATCTGCTGCCCGACGACGGCGTGGGCTGCTTCCCGCAAGTTCCCTTCGCACAGGGTGACTTCCCCTACCTCCGGGACACCGAGAAGCGGCTGAACCTGATGCTGCGCACGGAGGCGGCCCGCAACCGGGCGCAGTACGTGGACACGTACGGGCCCACGGTCGGCCACGACATGTGCAAGGCGCCCGCGGAGCGCTGGATCGAGCCGCTCCAGCCGGCCGCGCCCGCGGCCCCGGCCCACCCCAACGCCCTCGGCGAGCAGGCCATGGCGGGCGCGGTCCTGAACGGGCCGGCGCGAGACCACGGGCACCGCTGAGCGCGCCGGGGCGGCCTTCGACCACGGGTCGCGGGCCGTCCCCCGACAGGCCGGGGCGCCGCGGTCAGCCGCCGAGCGCGCCCCGCACCACCGCCTGCGCCTCCTCCTGCACCCGGGCCAGGTGGTCCGGCCCGAGGAACGACTCGGCATAGACCTTGTACACGTCCTCGGTGCCCGAGGGGCGGGCCGCGAACCAGGCGTTCTCCGTGGTGACCTTGATGCCGCCGATGGCGGCGCCGTTGCCGGGCGCCTCGGTGAGCACGGCCGTGACCGGCTCGCCCGCGAGGGTGTCCGCGGTGACCTGGGCCGGTGACAACCTGCCCAGCAACGCCTTCTGTTCCCGGGTCGCGGGCGCGTCGATGCGGGCGTAGGCGGGTTCGCCGAAGCGCTCGGTGAGGGTCGCGTAGTGCTCGGAGGGGGTCCGGTCGGTGACGGCGGTGATCTCGGAGGCGAGCAGCGCGAGGATGATGCCGTCCTTGTCGGTGGTCCACACCGAGCCGTCGCGACGCAGGAAGGACGCGCCGGCCGACTCCTCGCCGCCGAAGCCGAGGTCGCCGCCGATCAGTCCGTCCACGAACCACTTGAAGCCGACGGGGACCTCGACCAGGCGGCGCCCGAGGTCGGCGGCGACCCGGTCGATCATGGTGGAGGAGACCAGGGTCTTGCCGATGCCCGTGCCGGCGGGCCACTGCGCGCGGTGCCGGTAGAGGTAGTCGATGGCGACGGCGAGGTAGTGGTTGGGGTTCATCAGGCCCGCGTCCGGGGTGACGATGCCGTGCCGGTCGGCGTCGGCGTCGTTGCCGGTGGCGATGCGGTAGGTCGCGCGCTGCTCGATCAGCGAGGCCATGGCGTAGGGCGAGGAGCAGTCCATCCGGATCTGCCCGTCCCAGTCCAGCGTCATGAAGCGCCAGGTGGGGTCGGTGTGCGGGTTGACCACCGTGAGGTCGAGGCGGTGCTGTTCGGCGATCCGGCCCCAGTAGGCGACGGAGGCGCCGCCGAGCGGGTCGGCGCCGATGCGCACCCCGGCCGCGCGGACGGCGTCGAGGTCCAGCACGGCGGGCAGGTCGTCGACGTAGGTGCCGAGGAAGTCGTGGCGCCCGGTGGTGTCGGCGGCGAGCGCGCGGGCGTAGGGCAGCCGTCGTACGTCCTTCAGCCCTCCGGTGATGATCTCGTTGGCACGGTCCTGGATCCAGGAGGTGGCGTCCGAGGCGGCCGGGCCGCCGCTGGGCGGGTTGTACTTGAAGCCGCCGTCGGCGGGCGGGTTGTGCGAGGGGGTGACGACCACACCGTCGGCGAGGTGCGTGGTGCGGCCCCGGTTGTGGCCGAGGATGGCGTGCGAGACGGCGGGGGTGGGCGTGTAGCCGTCCGCGCTGTCGATCAGCACGCTCACCCCGTTGGCGGCGAACACCTCCAGCGCGGTGACCTTCGCGGGCTCCGACAGGGCGTGGGTGTCGGCGCCCAGGAAGAGCGGGCCGTCGATGCCCCGGCCGGCGCGGTACTCGCAGATGGCCTGGCTGGTGGCGGCGATGTGGTCCTCGTTGAAGGCGCTCGCCAGGGACGAGCCGCGGTGCCCCGAGGTGCCGAACGCCACGCGCTGGGCCGGGTCGGCCGGGTCCGGGTGCAGCGCGTAGTACGCCGTGACCAGCCGCGCCACGTCGACCAGGTCCTCGGGGCCGGCAGGCCGGCCGGCTCGCTCGTGCGCCATGAGTACGTTCCTCCACGTCGGTGTCGGTCGCTCGCTTCCGCCATCTTTCCTCGTCAGGGCGTTCGTATGCGAGTTTGGCCGCCGCGTGGCCGACGACTTTCGGGCCGCCGTGCCGCGCGGCCGGAGCGCGCGGCACGGCGGGAGACCACGGGCCGGGCTCAGCCGATGTGGTAGCTGTCTCCGTAGACCTTCCAGTCGAGCGGGGTCTTCAGGTCGAGGTTGCCCTTGCGCAGGAAGACCCGCTGCTCGGTGTCGACGCGGCTGGTGTCGCTGTGGGCCTCCTCCTGCTTCATGGCCCACACCCGGGCGTCGAGGAAGGCGTTGAGGTACGCCGTCTCGTCGCCGCCCTGCGCCGGGGTGCGGGCGCTGCGCAGGGCGCGCTCGCGGATGCTGCCGAAGCTGGTGGGGTCGTCGCCGTCGCCGTGCATGACGATGGCGTCGTAGTAGCAGAACTGGCCGAGGGCGCGCAGTCCGTCGCTCTTGCCCCGGGACACCGCGGGGTCGAAGTAGACGCGGTCGCGCTCGTCGTTCTGGCACTGCTGGAACACCGTGTCCTGGGCGGCCTTGCGCCAGTCCGCCGGGAAGTCCGGGTCGAGGCCGGAGTGCGAGTCGCTGCCGTTGACCTTGCGCAGGGCGGGCAGATAGCGGGCGAGGACGTTGCCGGGCTCGCGGTCGGCGTAGAGCTGGACGACCTCCAGCATGTCGCCGGTGCCGGAGCAGAAGCCGATGATGCCCGCCGTGTAGCCGCGGCCGTCGCCGATGTCCTCGATGTACTTGTACTGGGCCTTCCAGTCGAGCGAGGAGTTCTCCGCGCTCGACACCAGCTTCATCGCGATCTCCTTCTTCGCGGGGTCGTCGAGGCCGGTCGCGGCGGCCGGCGCCGGGGCCGCGCCGGCGCGCTGGGCCCCGAGGACGGCGCCGGCCGCCACGGCGCCGAGCGCGGCGACGAGGGAGCGGCGGGACAGGCGGGCGAGGGCTGCGGTTTCGCGGTCTTCGTGCACCACGGGAGCTCCAAGTGGGAGTGGGGGGTGGCGGTTCGGACCAGCACGAGCACTGGTAGGAAAGTTTCCTATCAGAGGCCGCGGAGGCCGGAAACCCGGCCCGCGTGAACTTCGTAGGATCGAACAGCCCGGCGCCCCGCCCGGTTCAGCCGCGCGGTGTGCGCTCTCCCGCGCGTTCGTACAACTCCCGGGAGACGGTGATCAGTTCGCGCCGCTCGGCGCGCGAGCCGACCATCGGCCGCGACCCCTTCAACGGCACCTGGGCACTCTCGGGCAGGAACCTGACGGTGAGCAGTCCGATGACTCCGGCCAGCATCAGGTAATAGGCGGGCATCAGCTTGTCCCCGGTCGCCTCGACGAGTGCGGCGGTGACCAGCGGGGTGGTGCCGCCGAAGGCCGCGACCGCGATGTTGAAGCCGATGCCCATGGCCGCGTAGCGCACCGCCGTCGGGAACAGCGCCGGCAGGGTGGCGGCGCTCGGCGCGGCGAAGCAGGCCAGCAGCGTGGACAGGATCAGCACCCCGAGCACCGGCGGCCAGGTGCCCTGTGCCTTGAGCAGCAGGAAGGAGGGCACGGCCAGGACGATCATCGCGACCGCGGCGACGCCGTACACCGGCCGCCGTCCGATCCGGTCGCTGAGCCGGCCGAGGAAGGTGATCAGGACGACGATCCACACCATGCCGATGAGCACCAGGAGGTCCGCGAAGCCTGCGGAGCGGTGCAGTGTCTCGGTCTGGTAGGTGGGCAGGTAGCCGGTGACCATGTAGTTGGTGACGTTGTACAGCAGCACCAGGCCCATGCAGATGAGCAGCGGCCGCCAGTGGTTGCGGACGATGTCCTTCAGCTCGCTGCCCGTCGACTCCTGCGCCAGCGCCTTCTCGTGCGCGTCCAGCTGCTGCTGGAAGGCCGGGGACTCCTCCAGCTTGAGCCGCATGTACAGGCCGATCACACCGAGCGGCCCGGCGATCAGGAAGGGCACGCGCCAGCCCCAGGAGAGCATCTGGGCGTCGGTCAGCAGCAGGCCGAGCACCGTGACGAGGGCCGAGCCGAGGGCGTAGCCGACGAAGGTGCCGAAGTCGAGCCAGCTGGACAGGAAGCCGCGCCTGCGGTCGGGCGCGTACTCGGCGACGAAGGTGGTGGCGCCGCCGTACTCGCCGCCGGTGGAGAAGCCCTGGACCATCCGCGCCAGCAGGAGCAGCAGCGGGGCGGCGATGCCGATGGTGGCGTAGCCCGGGATGACCCCGATGGCGAAGGTGCCCACCGACATCATGATCATGGTGGTGGCGAGCACCTTCTGCCGGCCGACCCGGTCGCCGAGCGGCCCGAAGAACAGTCCGCCGAGGGGTCGCACCACGAAGGCGGCGGCGAAGGTCGCGAACGAGGAGACCACCTGGGCGGCCGGGGAGGCGCCCGGGAAGAAGACCTTGCCGATGGTGGCGGCGAGGTAGCTGTAGACGCCGAAGTCGAACCACTCCATGCAGTTGCCGAGCGCCGAGGCGCCGACGGCGCGCCGCAGCAGCGGGCGCTCCACGACCTGCACGTCGTCCTGGCGGAACGCGCGCCGGTTGCGGCGCAGCCTGCGGGTCAGATCCGCACGCACCTGACGCGGCAGCCGGGCCACCGCCGGCGGGGCCGTCGCCACTCCGTTTCCGTCCTGCCGGTCGCCCGGGGACATCGCCTCGCTCACGAGCGCCTCCTTCCGTACTCCGTACCGGTGACCGCCTGCCCCTGTGCCCGATTCAGAAACGGAACCGCTCAATCCCATCCGGGTGCTCGGTTGGACTTGCGGATCACCGCGGAGCAGGGTGGACGGGTCCCCTGACACCGTGGGGACGCCCCTACCCACCACCCGGAGAACACCCGATGACCCACGTCGCGGACCCCGCTCGTTACGACGGCACCATGCGCTACCGGCGCACCGGCCGCTCGGGGCTCGACCTGCCGGTCCTGTCCCTGGGCTACTGGCACAACTTCGGCGACGACCGCCCGTTCGAGACGCAGCGCGAGATCGCCCTGCGCGCCTTCGACCTCGGGATCACCCATCACGACCTGGCGAACAACTACGGCCCGCCCTACGGCTCGGCGGAGGAGAACTTCGGCCGGCTGATGCGGGGCGACCTCGCCCCCTACCGGGACGAGCTGGTGATCTCCACCAAGGCGGGCTGGGACATGTGGCCTGGCCCCTACGGACAGGGCGGGGGCTCGCGCAAGTACCTGCTGGCCTCGCTGGACCAGTCGCTGCGCCGGATGGGCGTGGACTACGTCGACATCTTCTACTCCCACCGGCTGGACGCGAGCACGCCGCTGGAGGAGACGATGGGCGCCCTGGACACGGCCGTCCGCCAGGGCAAGGCGCTCTACGTCGGCATCTCCTCCTACGACGCCGAGCGCACCCGGCAGGCCGCGGCGATCCTGCGCGACCTCGGCACCCCGCTGCTGATCCACCAGCCGTCGTACAGCATGCTCAACCGCTGGATCGAGACCGAGGGCCTGCTGGACGTGGCGCAGGAGGAGGGCTTCGGGGTCATCGGCTTCACGGCGCTCGCCCAGGGCCTGCTGACCGGCCGGTACCTGGAGGGCGTGCCGCAGGACTCGCGGGCCGCGCGGGGCACGTCGTTCGACCGCTCCTGGCTGACCGAGGACATGCTGCGCCGGCTGCGCGCCCTGAACGAGATCGCGGCCCGGCGCGGGCAGACGCTGGCCCAGCTGGCGCTCGCCTGGGCGCTGCGCGACCAGCGGGTGACGTCCCTGGTCATCGGCGCCTCCCGCACCGAGCAGCTGGAGCAGAACGTGGCCGCCCTGGACAACCTGGACTTCACCGACGAGGAACTGGCGGAGATCGACACGTACGCCACCGACGGCGGCGTGGACCTGTGGCGCGAGGCCCGGCTGGGCGCTCTCGACTGATCGCTCCCGATCGGCGACGAGTATGTGACGTACGTCACAGAAAAATGGGATAAATAGGACTTATTCTGGTCACTCGAACAGTCCAGTGATCCTCACCTCAAGGAGCCGCTCGCCGCATGGTGCACGGACCCCGCCCCGGCCAGTTCCCGCCGCCGCATCCCGATCTGGATCTCGCCCGTGACTGCGAACGCTGCCTCGGCTGGGGGACCGTCGTCACCCGCGACGGCGACCACGAACTGTGCCCCGGCTGCCAGCCGCACACCGCCGCCGAGGAGGACTCCGGCCACTGAGGCGAGCGCCCCGGGGGTGGCCCAGCGCAGCGGGCCGGACACCGAGCGGCGCGCCGGGGTCGTACCGTGGAGACATGGCCGCCCCTCCGCTTCCGGGACCGCTGGCCCATCTGGCGCCCCTGCTCGCCCACTACGGCTACTGGGCCGTGGGCGCCGTGATCCTCGTGGAGGACTTCGGCGTCCCGGCACCGGGTGAGACGATCCTGCTCGCGGCCGGGGTGTACGCGGGCGCGGGCGAACTGGACGTCGTGAAGGTGGCCCTGATCGCCTTCGCCGCGGCCGTCGTCGGCGACAACATCGGCTATCTGATCGGCCACTACGGGGGCCGGGCCTTCGTGCACCGCTGGGGCCGGTACGTCTTCCTCACCCCGAAGCGGTTCGCCACCGCCGAGGAGTTCTTCCACCGGCACGGCGGCAAGATCGTGACCGTGGCCCGGTTCGTGGAGGGGCTGCGCCAGGTCAACGGCATCATCGCGGGCACCTCGGGCATGCGCTGGCGCCGCTTCCTGGTCTTCAACGCCCTCGGCGCGGCTCTGTGGGTCGGCTTGTGGACCTCCCTCGCCTATCTGACGGGCAGCCACATCACCGAGGTCTACGACGAGATCAAGCGCTACGAGATCTACGTCCTCGTGGCCCTCGCGGTCCTGGTCGTGGCGCTCGTGGTCCGCCATGTCCTGCGGCGGCGCCACGAGCGCTGAGCGGTTCACGAGGAGCGGGCCGCCCGGGACTCCTTCGGCGCACCCGGCCCGGTTCCGGTCGGCGCCGGGTCGTCGGCGCGCTCGTGGCCGCCGCGCAGCGCGGAGGCCACCGCGGAGACCAGGGCCATGCCGGCGGCCACGCTGAAGACGATGGTCAGGCCGTGGTGGAAGGGGCCGGAGACCAGTTCGGGGAAGAACCGGTGGCCGGTCAGGGTGGCGCGCTGGGCGGCGGTCAGCCGGTCCAACGTGCCGCCGGAACCCAGCAGATGACCGATCGGGTTGTTGCCGAGGAAGGTCGCGAACAGGGTGCTGACCGGGGGCAGCGAGGCCACCTGGTGGGCGGTCGCGGCGGGCACGCCGTGCGCCTGGAGCCCGCTGCCGAGGGTCTTCGGCAGGGAGGCGGCGAGGCCGGAGACCATCAGTGAGAAGAACACGCCGATGGACAGGGCCGTACCCGAGTTCTGGAAGGTGGAGCGCATCCCGGAGGCCACGCCCCGGTACTTCGCCGGCACACTGCCCATGATCGAGGAGGTGTTGGGCGAGGAGAACATGCCCTGGCCCAGCCCGTTGAGCAGCAGCAGCGCGGCGAACAGGCCGTAGTCGAAGTCCACCGGCAGGGCGAGCAGGCCGAAGAAGGAACCGGCCACCACGATCAGCCCGGCGGTGGAGAAGATCCGTGCGCCGAACCGGTCGGAGAGATAGCCGGAGACGGGACCGGCGAGCAGGAACCCGACGGTGAGCGGCAGCATGAAGATGCCCGCCCACAGCGGGGTGTCCTCGAAGTCGTAGCCGTGCAGCGGCAGCCAGATGCCCTGCAACCAGATGATCAGCATGAACTGGAGCCCGCCGCGCGCGATCGCGGTCAGCAGGGCGGCCAGGTTGCCGGCCGCGAACGCCCGCACCCGGAACAGCGACAGCCGGAACATCGGCTCCGCGACCCTGGTCTCCACCACGCAGAACACCAGCAGCAGGACCACCCCGCCGATCAGCCCGGTGAGGACCCAGGGGTTGGTCCAGCCGGTGGCGTGGCCGCCGTAGGGCTGGATGCCGTAGGTGATGCCCGCGAGCAGGATGCCGGCGCCCGAGGCGAAGGTGAGGTTGCCGAGCCAGTCGACGCGGCCGCGCCCGCCGGCCGCGGTCTCGCGCAGGCTCAGGTACGACCAGATGGTGCCGGTGACGCTGACCGGGACGCTCACCCAGAACACGGCCCGCCAGTCGACGGCGGCCAGCAGTCCGCCCGCGAGCAGGCCGAGGAACTGCCCGGCGAGCGCGGTGATCTGGTTGATGCCGAGGGCCATGCCGCGCTGCCGGGCCGGGAAGGCGTCGGTGAGGATCGCGGCCGAGTTGGCGGTGAGCATGGAGCCGCCGAAGGCCTGCACGATGCGCCACAGGATGAGCCACAGCGCGCCCGCGCCGGCCCGGAACGGGTCCAGGGACAGGGCGATGGAGGCGACGGCGAAGACCAGGAAGCCCAGGTTGTAGATCCGCACCCGGCCGAACATGTCGCCCAGTCGGCCGAGCACCACCACCAGGACGGCCGAGACCAGCAGATAGCCGAGGATCATCCACAGCAGATAGCCGATGTTGCCCGCGGCGAGCGGGTCCAGCCCGATGCCGCGGAAGATCGCGGGCAGCGAGATGATCACGATGGAGGCGTCCATCGTGGCGATCAGCACGCCGAGCGTGGTGTTGGACAGGGCGACCCACTTGTAGCCGGGGCCGGGGGGCGTGGCCCGTCGGCCGGCCGAGCGGGCGAGGAGGCGGGCGCGTGTGCCCGCGCCGGGCGCGTTGCCGTTCACAGTCGCTCCGCCAGTCGGTCGAGCAGGGGCAGGACGTCGTGCAGGGCCTGCCGTTCTCGCGGGGTGAACCCCTCCAGGGCGTGGGCGAGGCGGCCGACGGACTCGGAGCGGCGCTGCTCCAGCACGGTCCTGCCCTCCTCCGTGATCGCGACGACGACCCGGCGCCGATCGGCCGTGTCGGGCGTACGGCTCACCCAGCCGCGCCGTTCGAGCCCGGCGAGGGTGCCGGCCATCGCCTGGGGCCGCACCCGTTCCGCCTCGGCGAGCGAGCCCGGCGAGTCGGGGCCGCCGCCCGACAGCCTGGCCAGCACCGACACCTCGGACAGGGAGATGTCGCCCACCGCGTGCGCCTGGCGCAGCCGGCGCACGATCCGGCCCATGGCCAGCCGGAGGGCTCCGGCGAGCGCGGGCGTGTCCCGGCCCCGGTCGGCGGCCGTCCCGCCCCCGTCCACCGCATCGCTCATGTCTGCCACATCCATGATTAGTAACAGTAGGTTTATCAGTCTGGACTGTTCAACCAAGGGCGGGTAATCGGTTTGAGGGGCGTCGCAGGGGCAAACCGAACAGCGAACGGACATCACGACACGTTGGGATGTGAGACCGCGATGGCTGGCGACCAGAAGGCGAAGGGCAAGGCGGAGCAGGCCAAGGGCAAGGCCAAGGAGGCTGTGGGCCGCGCCGTCGGCAACGAGCGGATGGAGGCCGAGGGCCGCGCGGAAGGCGCGCGCGGGGACGCCCGGCAGGCCAAGGAGAAGGCCAAGGACACCTTCAAACACTGAGGACCCGGTGGGTGTCGGACACGGCGCCGGTCCGTACGACCGATTCGCGGCGGGTCCCGGGAATCCTCCGAAGCGGATTCCCGGGACCCGCCGCCGTGTGCGCGGACCGCTCCACCAGGGGTTCGTGCGCAACCGGAGGAATCCCGGTGGCCGTCCCCTTGATCGACGGGCCAGCGGGTAGCCGGAAGAGGACGGCACGTTTCTTCACAAACGTCGGAAGGGACCCCGAATCCCGGAGGGAAAAGGGCGACGAGGTATGGACATCCCGGTGAGGACGCAGGCGAGGACACAGGACGCGCGCTACCGCCGCGACTGGGCGAGCGGCATGTGCAGCAGCGCGGACGCGCGTGCCGCCGTGACCGCCCTGCTGGGCAGGGCACACCCGGTCCCGGCGCCGCGCTCGGTACAGGACGCGCAGCTCGTGGTGAGTGAACTGGTGACCAACGCGGCCAAGCACGCGCCGGGGCCCTGCGCCCTCGGCCTGGATCTGCTGCCCGGCGCCCGCGCGCTGCGCGTCTCGGTGACGGACACCTCCCGCGAACCGCCACGCACGCGTCCACCCGACCCCGCACGCGTCGGAGGCCACGGTCTGCACCTGGTGACCATGCTCGCGCGCGACCTGGAGGTGACGATGCTGCCCGAGGGCAAGCGGGTCACCGTGATCGTGCCGCTCGTCCGCGAGGACGGTTCCTGAGCCTCACGGCCGCGGCAGCGGCTTCCTCCCGGGCCGCTCCCGACCGCCGTCGGCCGCCGCCCGGTCCGGCGCCGCCGGGTCCCCGGCACATCGCGGGGTACGACCGGACTCGCGCACCCGGCCGGTGAGCGCCGCCCGGGCGGCCCGGTCCAGGGCGTCGCCCCAGCGCTCCGGCCGGAAGACCGGCTCGCAGCACACCGAGACCTCCGCCAAGTGGCGTGCCCCGGCCCGGCGGCCCCCGCAGCGCCGTGCCGCCGTCGTTTCGGGCGCGCGGAGCGAGGGCACCCGTGCCACGCTCGAAGGGGGCACGCAACGTGCACGACCCAGCACCGGCGGAAGGCGAGCGACGAGTGGCGGCGTCCGAGGAACGGCCCCCGGGAACGGGGCGAGCGTCTGGTGCGCTCGCTCGACCGGCGGCTTCCCGTGTCGGCCTCCGGCGAGGAGTTCCTGCTCAAGGCGTTCCCAGAGCACTGGTCGTTCCTGCTGGGCGAGTCGGCGCCGTTCAGCCCGCTGGTGTCGTACTTCGTCCTCGGCGGCCGGTTCCCGGGGCGCGCCGTCATCCCCCGGCTGTACCTGGCGCACGTCCTGCTGGTGCCGGGGCTGCTGCCGGTGCTGGTCGGGGTGCACCTGACGTACGTGGTGGTGCACAAGCGCACCCGGTGGGCGCGGCCCGGCCGCAGCACCCGGAACGCACTTCGGCCACGCGGTGGGAGGAGCGGCGCCGGGCGAGGAGTCGTGAGCGAGTCGTGAGCGAGGAGGCACTCCATGAGCGACGGCCCTGACGTCCATGGAAACCAGTGGTTCGGCCCGCAGCCGGACGTGGCCGGGGCGGCCGGCTATCCGGACGCCCCGCCGAGGATGGGGTTCTTCACCGACACCTCGGTGTGCATCGGCTGCAAGGCCTGCGAGGTGGCCTGCAAGGAGTGGAACGCGGTCCCGGAGGACGGCCTGGAACTGACCGGCATGTCCTACGACAACACGCAGGGCCTGGGCGCCGACACCTGGCGGCACGTGGCCTTCATCGAGCAGCGCAAGCCGTTCGGCGGGCAGGAGCCCGGGGTCGTCCACGAGGACGCCGATGTGTTCGAGGCGGCGGCCCGGCTCGGCACCGACGCCGCTTCACCCGGCCCCGGCGCCACCGCTCCCCCGCCCGGGCAGGCCCCCGAGGGCGCGCCCGCCGGGCGGATCTCCCCCCTCTCCCCCGACGGCCGCACCGAGCTGCGCTGGCTGATGGCCTCCGACGTGTGCAAGCACTGCACGCACGCGGCCTGTCTGGACGTGTGTCCCACCGGGGCGCTGTTCCGCACCGAGTTCGGCACGGTCGTCGTCCAGGAGGACATCTGCAACGGCTGCGGGTACTGCGTGCCGGCCTGTCCGTACGGCGTCATCGACCAGCGCAAGGACGACGGCCGGGTGTGGAAGTGCACCCTGTGCTACGACCGGCTGGGCGCGGGCATGGAACCCGCCTGCGCCAAGGCCTGTCCGACGGACTCCATCCAGTTCGGGCCGCTGGACGAACTGCGGGAGCGGGCACAGGGCCGGGTGGCGCAGCTGCACGCGGCCGGGGTCACCGACGCCCGCCTGTACGGGGAGAGTCCGGACGACGGGGTCGGCGGCGACGGCGCGTTCTTCCTGCTGCTGGACGAGCCCGAGGTGTACGGCCTGCCCCCGGACCCCGTGGTCACCACCCGGGATCTGCCGGACATGTGGCGGCACGCGGCGCTGGCGGCGGTGACGCTGGTGGGGCTCGCGGTGGGCGGTTTCGCGGGCGGTTTTGGACGGAGGTCACGGTGAGGTCCGTCGGTGCCGCGAGGAGCGTGCGGTGAACCGCGCCGGTTCTGCGAGGAGCGTGCGATGAGCGAGAGGGATGTCACCCGGGGCGGCGAGAAGGGCTCACGGCCCGGCCGGGAGGCGCCGACCGGCGCGTACGCGGGGCGCAGGCGGCGTCGGCGCGGGCGGGGCGAACAGCCGATGGTGCCGGACGCGTCGTTCTCGTCGTACTACGGCAAGCCCGTGCTGAACAAGCCGACGTGGAAGGCGCTGGACATCGCCGGGTACCTGTACCTCGGCGGGCTGGCCGGGGCGTCCTCGCTGCTGGCGGCGGGGGCCCACGTCACCGGGCGGCCGGGGCTCGCGGCTCCGGCGAAGATCGGCGCGGCCGGCGCGATCTCCCTCTCGCTCGCCGCCCTGGTGCACGATCTGGGCCGGCCGGCCCGCTTCCTGAACATGCTGCGCGTCTTCAAACCGACCTCGCCGATGAGCGTGGGCTCCTGGCTGCTGATGGGGTACGCGCCGCTGACCATGGCCGCCGCGGCCATCGAAGTGGCGGGCCGCTACCGGCTGTTGGGGGCTGCCGCGGCGGACCTGGCGGACCGTCTGCGGCCGGTGGGCTCGGCCGCCACCGCGGCGGCGGCCGTCCTCGGCCCCGGTGTGGCGACGTACACGGCGGTGCTGATCGCGGACACCGCGGTGCCGTCCTGGCACGAGGGCTACCGTGAACTGCCGTTCGTCTTCGCGGGTTCGGCCGCGACCGCCGCGTCCGGCCTCGGCCTGGTCACCGCCCCGACCGCGCAGGCCGGTCCGGCCCGCCGGACGGCGGTGCTCGGCGCCGCGCTGGAGCTGGGCGCGTTCCGACTGATGAAGCGCCGCATGGGCCTGACCGCCGAGCCCTTCGACCAGGGCAGGCCGCGGGCGCTGCTGCGCGCGGCGGAGGCGCTGACCGCGGGCGGTGCGGCCCTCGCCCTGCTCTGCGCCCGCGTACCCGACCGCCGGCTCGCCCTCGCCGCGGGCACCGCCCTGCTCACCGGCTCGGCGGCGCTGCGCTTCGGCGTCTTCCAGGCGGGGGTGGCGTCGGCGGAGGACCCCCGGTACACGGTGGTGCCACAGCGGGAGAGGCTGGCGGCGAAGGGCGGCTGAGCGGCTACCCGCCGTCCACCAGCGCGGCCACCAGGCGTCTCATCGCGGGCCGCGGGTCGGGGGCGCCGGGCCAGCCGGTCATCAGCAGATGGTGGGCGGTGCCGACGATCGCGAGGGCCGCGGTGCCCGGATCGACGGTCTCCGCCACCCGGCCGAGCCCCTGCTCGGCCGTCAGATAGCCGGTCACGGCCTCCTGGATCGCGGCGAAGCCCGGCGCCCCGCCCTCCAGGGCCGCGCGGACGCGCGCCAGGGCGGCGGGGCGGGCCATCGCCAGGCCCGACAGGGCGGGGCCGCCGGAATCGAACAGGGCGAGGACGACGGAGCCGAGGTTCCCCGCCACCGTGCCCTGCCCGGCGAGTCCCGACAGCGCCCGCGCCCGCGCCGCCGTCCGCGCGAACCGGTCGAGGCAGAGCTCGGCGACGAACTCGTCGAACCCGGCGAAGTGGGCGTGCAGCAGCCCCTTGGCGCAGCCCGCCTCGGTGGTGACGGAACGGCTGGTGAGGGCGCCTGGGCCGGCCCGTTCCACGACACGCTCGGCGGCCGCGAACAGCCGCTCGCGCACGTCCGGCGTCGCAACTCCACGCGGTGCCATGGCCCTGCCCTCCGTCCTCGCGCCAACGACCCGGATGGTAACGGGGATTGTCAGTATGGGCGTGTGCCCATACTGTTTGGGCAAGCGCCCATTCTCCGTCGCGCACAGGAGGCCGCCGTGCCGCACATCGTCAACTCCCAGCAGGAAAAGGCGTGGAACGGTCCGGAGGGCGCTCACTGGGCGCGCCACCAGGACCGCTGGAACGCCGTGAACGAAGGCTTCGACGCACCGCTGCTCGACGCCGCCGCGATCGCCTCGACCCACCGGGTGCTCGACCTCGGCTGCGGCTCCGGGCAGACCACCCGGCTCGCCGCGCTCCGCGCCCCCGGGGGCGGCGCGCTGGGCCTCGACCTGTCCGGCCCGATGCTGGCCGAGGCGCGGGCCCGCGCGCGGCGGGAGGGAGTCGCCAACGTCTCCTTCGTCCAGGGCGACGCGCAGGTCCACCCCTTCGAGCCGGGCGTCTTCGACGCGGCGATCAGCCGTTACGGGGTGATGTTCTTCGCCGACCCGGTGGCGGCCTTCCGCAACATCGGCCGGGCGCTGCGCCCCGGCGGGCGCCTGGCGTTCGTCTGCCCGGCCGACGTCTCGCTCAGCGGCGGGGCGGCGGCGCTGGCCTCGCTGGCCGACGTGCTGCCGCTCGGCGGCTTCGGCGCTCCGGGGCTGCCCGGCATGTTCTCCCTGGCCGACCCGGACCGCGTCCGCGCCGTCCTCACCGCGGCCGGTTTCACCGAGGTGGCCGCGGGCCGGGTGCGGGCGTACGAGACCTGGGGGCACGGAGCCGAGGACGCCGCGGAGTTCATGCTCGGCACGGGCCCCGGCCGCCATCTGATGGCACAGGTCGGCGCGGCGCAACAGGATCGCGCCCGCCGCGCCCTGACGGACCGGCTGCGCGCCCACGAGGCGGACGACGGCACGGTCCGGCTGCCCGGCACGTCCTGGCTGGTCACGGCGGAGCGCCCGGCGGACGCCAGGTGAGCGGACGGTCGGCCGGCTCCGGCAGGGAGGCGGCCGTCACATCGGCCGGCCGGTGGGTGGCGGGGTACGGCCGCGGCGTCCGGCACCGCCACGCGGTGCGCGGTCCCGCGCGGGACGCGCCGTCCACGTCCCAGGTGTGCACGGCGATCGGCAGGGCCGCGGACGCGGGGACGGCGAGCGGGCAGGGCGTGCGCGTACCTCTCGGGGGCCGGTTTCCAGCGGGCGGGGCGGTCTGCTCCGACACCGCGGATGCGCACCCGCCGGGGCCCGTCCGCCCGCTCCGCGGGAGTACGCCCGGCACGCCGTTTGCCCCCGGCGGGCCGGGGTACTTCAGCGCCGCAGGAGATGCCGAAGCGGCGGCGCCGCGGGAGAATCGGGACACGAGTGGGAGGAGTGGCCGTGGGCGTGCGTACCTGGATCGACTCGTGGCCGGTGTACCGCCAGCTCACCGGGACGGACCCGCTGGGCCGGGGCGCCGCCGCCAAGAGCGGCCGCAGCGAGCGGCTCACGCCCCGGGTGGCCTCAGCCGACCGGGTGGTCAAGTCGGTCTGCCCGTACTGCGCGGTGGGCTGCGGCCAGAACGTGTACGTCCAGGACGAGAAGGTCACCCAGATCGAGGGCGACCCCGACTCCCCCGTGTCGCGCGGCCGGTTGTGCCCCAAGGGCTCGGCGAGCCTCCAGCTGACCACCGGCGAGGCCCGCCGCCACGAGGTGCTCTACCGGCGCCCGCACGGCACCGAGTGGGAGCGCCTCGACCTCGACACCGCGATGGACATGATCGCCGACCGGGTGATCGCGGCCCGCCGGGCGGGCTGGGAGTGGGAGGTCGACCAGACCCGCACCCGGCGCACGCTGGGCTTCGCGAGCCTTGGCGGGGCCACCCTGGACAACGAAGAGAACTACCTGATCAAGAAGTTGTTCACGGCGCTCGGCGCGATCCAGATCGAGAACCAGGCGCGCGTTTGACACTCCTCCACCGTTCCCAGTCTGGGAACCTCGTTCGGACGCGGCGGCGCGACCACCTTCCAGCAGGACCTGCAGAACTCGGACTGCATCGTCATCGAGGGCTCGAACATGGCCGAGTGCCATCCGGTCGGGTTCCAGTGGGTGATGGAGGCCAAGGCGCGGGGCGCGAAGGTGATCCACGTCGACCCGCGGTTCACCCGCACCAGCGCGCTCGCCGATCTGCACGTGCCGCTGCGCGCGGGCTCGGACATCGCGTTCCTCGGCGGGATCGTCCGGTACGTGCTGGAGCACGACAAGTACTTCCGCGACTACATCCTGGCGTACACCAACGCGCCGGTGATCCTGCGGGAGGACTTCTGTGACACCGAGGACCTGTCCGGCGTCTTCTCCGGCCTGAACAGCGAGAACCGCTCGTACGACAACTCCAGCTGGCAGTACGAGGGCACCGAGGTGCAGGCCCCCTCGGGCGAACGCGACCAGGAGTACGACAAGCGCACCGGTGGCGGCGCGTCGGTGACCGAGGCGGCGCGCGGCGAGGCGCACGGCGCCGGCGGCGCGGTGATCGGCGAGGGCGAGCCCGAGCGGGACGAGACGCTGACGCATCCGCGCTGTGTCTTCCAGGTGCTCAAGCGGCACTTCTCCCGCTACACCCCGGAGATGGTGGAGCAGGTGTGCGGGGTGCCGCAGGACCTGTTCCGGCAGGTGTGCGAACTGGTCACGGAGAACTCCGGCCGGGACCGGACGACGGCCTTCGCCTACGCGGTGGGCTGGACACAGCACACGGTGGGCGTGCAGTACATCCGCACGGCCTGCATCCTGCAACTGCTGCTGGGCAACATCGGCCGACCGGGCGGCGGCATCCTCGCGCTGCGCGGACACGCCTCCATCCAGGGGTCGACGGACATCCCGACCCTGTTCAACCTGCTGCCCGGCTACATCCCGATGCCGCACGCGCACCAGAACCAGGACCTGGACGCCTTCGTCGAGGCGGAGGCGGCGCACAAGGGCTACTGGGGCAACATGCGCTCGTACCTGGTGAGCCTGCTCAAGGCGTACTGGGGCGACAAGGCGACGGCGCAGAACGACTTCTGCTTCGACTACCTGCCGCGGCTGACCGGTTCGCACTCGACGTACGAGACGACGATGGCGCAGCTGGAGGGCGTCTGCAAGGGCTACTTCCTGCTGGGCGAGAACCCGGCGGTGGGCAACGCCAACTCCAAGCTGATGCGGCTCGGCATGGCCAACCTGGACTGGCTGGTGGTGCGCGACTTCTCGCTGATCGAGTCGGCGACCTGGTGGCAGGACGGGCCGGAGATCGAGACCGGGGAGATGCGCACGGAGGACATCCGTACCGAGGTGTTCTTCCTGCCGGCCGCGGCGCACACCGAGAAGGACGGCAGCTTCACCAACACCCAGCGGCTGCTCCAGTGGCACCACCAGGCGATCGAGCCGCCCGGCGAGTCGCGCAGCGATCTGTGGTTCACGTTCCATCTGGGGCGGATCATCCGGGAGAAGCTCGCCGGGTCGACCGACGAGATGGACCGGCCGGTGCTGGACCTCGCCTGGGACTACCCGACGAAGGGCCCGCTGGCCGAACCCGACGCGGAGGCCGTGCTCGCGGAGATCAACGGTTACGACGCCGAGGGCAAGCCGCTCTCCTCGTACGAGCAGCTGAAGCCGGACGGCTCGACCACCTGCGGCTGCTGGATCTACTGCGGGGTGCGCGCCGACGGCGTCAACCAGGCCGCCCGCCGCAAGCCCGGCCGGGAGCAGGACTGGGTGGCCGCCGAGTGGGCGTGGGCGTGGCCCGCCAACCGCCGGGTGCTGTACAACCGCGCCTCCGCCGACCCCGAGGGCAGGCCGTGGAGCGAGCGCAAGGCGCTGGTGTGGTGGGACGCGGACAAGGGCGAGTGGGCCGGGCACGACGTGCCCGACTTCAAGAAGGACAAGGCGCCGGACTACGAGCCGGACCAGGAGGCGACCGGGCCCGCGGCGCTGACCGGCCGGGACGCGTTCATCATGCAGGCCGACGGCAAGGCGTGGCTGTACGTGCCGTCCGGGCTCACGGACGGGCCGCTGCCCACGCACTACGAGCCGCAGGACTCGCCGTTCCCGAACCTGCTCTACGACCAGCAGCGCAACCCGGTGCGGCAGCTGATGCCGGCGGTGCCGGACAACCGCTACCAGCCGAGCGGTGACGAGCGCGGCTCGCAGGTCTACCCGTACGTGGCGACGACCTACCGGCTCACCGAGCACCACACGGCGGGCGGCATGTCCCGCTGGCAGCCGTATCTGGCCGAGCTGCAACCGGCGTTCTTCTGCGAGGTCTCCCCGGAGCTGGCCGCCGAGCGGAACCTGGAGCACACCGGCTGGGCGACGATCGTCAGCGCCCGCGGGGTGATCGAGGCGCGGGTGCTGGTGACCGACCGGATGGCCCCGCTGACCGTGCACGGCCGGCGGCTGCACCAGGTGGGGCTGCCCTACCACTGGGGCCCCAACGGCTACACCACCGGCGACGCGGCGAACGAGCTGCTGCACCTCTCCCTGGACCCCAACACCCATATCCAGGAGGCCAAAGCGATCGCGGTGGACATCCGCCCGGGGCGCCGGCCGCGCGGCCCGGCCTCGTTGGAGCTGGTGCGGGCGTACCGGGCCCGGGCGGGCATCGACGAGCACACGGGCACGGAGCCGTAGTCCGCGGGCGGAGCAGGAGTCTCTAGGCCGTGTCCGTAAAGTGGTGGGCTCGTTGGTCTGTTCGTGGTGCGTCGTCATGAGCTGACTGATGAGTCGTGGGCGGTGATCGAGCCGTTGCTGGCTCCGTCGCGGATGGGCAGGCCGGTGCGGGACCGCCGTCAGGTGGTGAACGGGATTCTGTGGAAGCTGTCCACGGGTGCGGCCTGGCGGGACCTGCCCGAGCGGTACGGGCCGTGGAAGACGGTCTACGAGCGCTTCCGCCGCTGGTCGGCCGACGGAACCTGGGACCGGCTCCTGGCCCACGTCCAGCAGCACTCGGATGCCGTCGGCACGGTCGACTGGACCATCGTGTGCGTCGACTCCACCACCGTGCGGGCCCACCAGCACGCGGCCGGGGCCCGAAAAGGGGGCCCTGGCCGGGCGAGGCGATCGGCCGGTCCCGCGGCGGGCTGACCACGAAGATCCACCTCGCCTGCGACGGCCAGGGCCGGCCCCTCGCCTTCACGGTCACGGCCGGGAACGTCAACGACTGCACCCAGTTCGAGCAGGTCATGGCCCGCATCCGCGTCCAGCGGTGCGGTCCCGGCCGGCCCAGGACCCGGCCCGAGCGGGTCGCCGCCGACAAGGGCTACTCGTCCGCGAAGATCCGCTCCTACCTCCGCCGCCGAGGCATCAAGGCCGTGATCCCCGAACGGATCGACCAGATCAACGGCCGCCTCCGCCGCGGCGAGAGCCTCTGCCGACTCGACCGGGCCGCCTACCGGCGCCGCAACGTCGTCGAGCGCTGCTTCAACAAGCTCAAACACCACAAGGCCCTGGCCACCCGCTACGACAAACGCGCCCGCCACTACCAGGCCATGGTCACCATCGCCTGCCTCCTGCTCTGGCTGCCCTGACTTTACGGACACGACCTAGCGGGCTCTCGCACGGGCGCGGAGCTGTTCGGTCAGCTGCTCGAGTTCGGCCGCCATGGCAGGCGAGGGGTCGTTGAGTCCGCTGTGCACGGCCGTCGGGCTCTTCAGGAAGCGCCGGAGCACGGCCACGAGAAGCCCTCGCGGCAGAGCCCGCAACGCGGCGAACGCGCGAGGTACCGGCGGCGTCCCCATCGCGGCGAGGTTCTGCCGCATGAGGTGGAGCGTGCCGCAGACCGCGTCCGGGTCGTCGGCCAGCGCCACCGGGCCGCCCGCCGCGTGTACCGCCTGTCCGAGCGGCACCTCGAATGCGGCGTGCGTCCTGAGCCAGGCGTCCATCCGCAGCTCGGCCTTGGCGTTGATCCCGGCAGTACGGAACGTCTCCACGATCCGTTCCAGTCGCGGGGTGGTGCGGCCGTCGGGTTCGCCGATCGGCATCGCGACCCGACGGGTGATGAAACCGCTCTTGCGGTAGCGGATCAGGTCGCCGTCCATCGTGCCGCCCGTCATGGGGAAGCCGAGCAGCACCCGTTCGTGGCCGATCACCGCGCCCAGCGTTTCCGGGCCGGCTGCCCAGTTGAGCAGGAACAGCACATCACCTTGGACGCCGGCGAGCGATTCCAGCACCGCGTCCACCTGGTGGGCGCGGACGAAGACGGTGATCAGGTCGTACTCGCTGCCCGGGTGCTCGATCACCGGTACCGGTACCCGCCTGGCAGCTGGGCTGTCTCCCTCGGCGAGTTGCACGCCGTGCCGGCGCAGAGCGGTCAGGCGCCCACCCCGGGCGAGGAGCGAGACGTCGTGGCCGGCCTCATGCATGCGGGCGGCGAACAGGCTGCCGCAAACCCCGGCACCGTACACGAGCAGCTTCATGGCAGCCTTCTTTCATACGTTCGATTAAATCATACGTTCGTTTTATTCAAACATATGTAGAGTCCTTTGTGTGGCGACCTCAGACACCCGCACCCAGCTCCTCGACGCGGCCGAGCACCTCTTCGCCGAGCACGGATACCGCGGCACCTCGGTCCGCGCGATCACCAAACTCGCCGGAGCGAACCTGGCCGCCGTCGGCTACCACTTCGGGTCGAAGGCGGAGCTGATGGCCGCGGTCGCCCGCCGCGTGATCGAGCCCATCAACGCGGCCCAGTGCGCAGGGCTCGACAAATTGCTCGCCCGGACCCCCGACCCATTGGTCAGCGAACTGGTGGAGGCATTCGCGGGGCCGCTGTTCGACGAGATGTCGGCCGGCGACGAGGGCGGCGCCCGGACGTCCCGGCTGATCATGACGATCCTCAGCGACCCGGCCGAGGAGGCGCGCAGCTGGACCGGCCCGGACGAGGACACGGTCCGCGAGCGCTACCTCGCAGCCTTCGCGCGCGTACTGCCCGGCCTTTCCCCGGAGGAGCTGCGGTTCCGGCTACGGGGAATCCTTGCCGTGGCGGCCGTCGACCGCCTCGAGGTCCACCAGCAGCCCTCTCCAGGCTGCACGACCCCGGTAGCGGGCGAGGCGGCCCGGCGATGGGCGATCACGTTCCTGACGGCAGCGATGAGTGCGCCACCGACCCGGACCTGACGACCCGAGACAGACGCCGGCGGCGCGGGTCAGGCGGCGTTCACCCTGTGGACGAGGGCAGTGAGGCACTGGTCGGCGGCGTTCTTGTTCCGCATCCAGCTCAGGACCCCGGACGGCGCGTCACGTCACAACAGGGCAAACGTTCACTGCCACGGCACTAGCGGAGCACGACGGTGTGGGAGCCGCGCGGCACCAGTTCCCCCACCACCGGCGCTCCGGGGACCTCCCCGGCGACCAGCAGTCCGCCGGAGGTCTGGGCGTCGGCGAGCAGCAGCCGGGTGTCGGCGTCCGTGGTGCCGAACTCGGTGTGCGGGGCGACCCATTCGAGGTTGCGCCGGGTGCCGCCGCTGACGAAGCCGTCGCGGACGGCCTCGCGGGCACCGTCCAGATACGGCACGGCGGCGGTGTCGACCACGGCGGTCACTCCGGAGGCCTTGGCGAGCTTGTGCAGATGGCCGAGGAAGCCGAAGCCCGTGACATCGGTGGCGCAGGTGGCCCCGGCGGCCAGCGCGGCCTCGGACGCCTCCCGGTTCAGCGCCGTCATGGTGGCGACGGCCTGCTCGAACCGCTCGCCGGTGACCTTGTGCCGGTTGTTGAGCACGCCGAGGCCGAGCGGCTTGGTCAGGGACAGCGGGGTCCCGGGCCGGCCGGTGTCGTTGCGCAGCAGCCGTTCCGGGTCGGCGATGCCGGTGACGGCCATGCCGTACTTGGGTTCCGGATCGTCCACGCTGTGTCCGCCTCCGACGTGGCAGCCGGCCTCGGTGGCGATGTCGAGCCCGCCGCGCAGCACCTCGCGGGCCAGGTCGAAGGGGAGCCGGTCGCGCGGCCAGGCCAGCAGGTTGACGGCGAGCACCGGACGGCCGCCCATGGCGTACACGTCGGACAGCGCGTTGGCGGCGGCGATGCGCCCCCAGTCGTAGGGGTCGTCCACCACCGGGGTGAAGAAGTCGGCCGTGCACACCATGGCCGTGTCCGGCCGGCCGGGCAGGGTGACCACGGCCGCGTCGTCGCCGGTGGACAGGCCGACCAGCAGCGGGGTGTCGCCGCCGGCAAGCCGCGGCACGGTCAGCCCGCTGACCACGTCCTCCAGCTCACCGGGTGGGATCTTGCAGGCGCAGCCGCCACCGTGGGCGAACTGCGTGAGTCGGACGGTCGCTTGGCGGGTCGGTGTCATTCCGGTCTCCTGGGGCACTAGCCTGACGAGCGGTGGAGGCGTGTGGGTGCCTGGTGGCCCTCCCGGTCTTCAAAACCGAGGTGTCCGAGGATCTCGGGCAGGCGGGTTCGATTCCCGTCCGCCTCCGCTCCTACCTGTACCGATCGCCGTCGGGGCCAAACGCCGCGGTCGGTCGGCCGCCCTCGGCCGCAGGTCCGGTCCGGCAGCGTCTGCGCTGGTCGTCGACGCGTTCCGTAAGGCCCCGGGTGTCCAGGAACTCCAGCAGCGGTACGGCCACCCGGCGGGTGGTGTCGAGCGCGCGGCGGGCCTCGCTGAGGGTGAAGGGCTGAGGCAGGGTGCGCAGGACGGCGGCGGCCTCGGTGTCCGCGCCGGGCAGCAGGACGATCCCGTCGGCGATGCGCAGCAGGGCCCCGGCGGTGACAGCGGCGGCCAGCGTCCTGCGGTGCAGGCCGAGTTCTTCGAGCCGCCCGGCCTCGGGCGCGCGGAACGGCGTCCGGGCCAGGTCGCGGCGTACGGCGTCCACGGCGGCGCGGACGGGGGCGGGCAGGCCGGGCGTGTCGGGGCCGTACAGGCGGCCGTTGTCGACGCGGAGCCGGGGGGACGCCTCGGCCAGCGCGTCGACGAGAGCCCGGTCGGGCAGGCCGAGGAGTCGGCGGGCGGCCTCGGTGGGCAGGCCGGGGTCCAGGGGGTGGGCGTGGGCGTGCCGGTCGGTCTCGGCGGCCAGCCGGGCACGCAGTCCGTCCCAGTACGTCTCGTCGGCCAGCCAGTCGCCGATGACGGGGGCGGCGGGGGCCGGGGCACCCATCGCGGCCAGGTCGGCGCGGCGGATCAGTTTGCGGCGGCGCAGTTCGGCGGCGCCGTCCGGCCGGCCGGTCAGGGCGGCCAGTTCGGCGGCGCGGGCGCGCCCCGCGCCGCGCCGGGCGAGCCGCGGCGGCCGTACGTCGAGGACGGTGACCCCGCACGGGACCCGGCCGCCGCCGGGCTCGCGCAGCACCGCGCGGTCACCGATGCGCAGGGGCAGGCTCCGGCCGAGGGTGAGCCGGGCGGTGTCCTCCCCGAGGGGGCGCAGGGTCACCGGGACGGCGGCGGTCCCGATGTGCAGGGTGGCCTGGCGGGGCAGTTCGGCCACCGGCTCGCCGCCCACCCGGACGTCGATCACCTCGGTGGTGAGCCAGCGCTCGGGGGTGAGCAGCACCTGCCCCCGGCGCAGCCCCGCGTCCCCCTGGCCGTGCACGTTGACCGCGACGCGGGCGACCCCGCTCACGGACTCGCGGTTCTCGTGCAGGCTCTGGAGTCCGCGCACCCGCAGCACCGCCGAGCCGTCGCCGGTCACCAGCCGGTCGCCGACGCGCAGGGTGCCCGCGCCGAGCGTGCCGGTGACCACGGTGCCGTGGCCGCGCACGGTGAACGCCCGGTCCAGCCACAGCCGTACGTCGGCCTCGGGATCGGGGTCGGGCAACTCCGCTGTCATCCGGGCGAGTTCGGCGCGCAGTTCGTCGAGTCCCGCGCCGGTGACGGAACTCACGGCGACCGAGGCGACCTTGCCGAGGGAGGTCTCGGCCAGGCGTGCCATGGCATCCACGCGCACCGGTTCGGGGTCGGCGAGGTCGCTGCGGGTCACCGCGAGGACGGCGTGCCGGACGCCGAGCGCGTCGAGGACGGCCAGGTGCTCCTGGGACTGGGGCTGCCAGCCCTGGTCGGCGGCGACCACGAACAGCACGGCGGGCACGGGTCCGGCGCCGGCGAGCATGGTCGGCACGAAGCGCTCGTGCCCGGGCACGTCCACGAAGGCGAGGTGGTCGCCGTCCGGTCCGAGCCGTGTCCACACGAAGCCGAGGTCGAGGGTGAGGCCCCGGCGGCGCTCCTCCTCGTACCGGTCGGGCTCCATCCCGGTCAGGGCCCTCACCAGGGCGGACTTGCCGTGGTCGACATGGCCGGCGGTGGCGAGGACGCGCATCACGCCTGCCTCCCTTCGGTGCCCGCCGAGCGCACGGCCCGGGCGAGCCGCTCGTCGTCCGCGGGCGGCACCGCCCGCAGGTCCAGCAGGCAGCGGCCGGCCTCCAGGCGTCCGACGACCGGGAGCCGCCCGGTGCGCAGCGCGGCGGCGTACGGCTCGGGCAGGGAGAGCGCCGCGCTGGGCAGCTCGACGCCGGGCGCTCCTCCCCCGCCGACCGTGGCGGTGCTGTCCACGGCCCGTACGTCGATGCCGTGGGCGCCGAGTTCGGCGGCGAGCCGGTCGGCGCGGGCCCGCAGCCCGGCGGGGTCGGCGGTCAGCGCGCGGGCGGTCGGGGTGGGCGGTCCGCTCAGGGTGGCCTCCAGCGCGGCCAGGGTCAGCTTGTCCACGCGCAGGGCGCGGGCCAGCGGATGCCGGGCGAGGGTGCGCACGAGGTCCCGGTCGCCGAGCAGCAGTCCGCACTGGGGGCCGCCGAGCAGTTTGTCGCCGCTCGCGGTGACGAGGGCGGCGCCCGCCCGCAGCTGGGTGGCGGCGTCGGGTTCCTCGGGCAGTGCCGGATGGGGGGTGAGCAGTCCGGAGCCGATGTCCACGACCACGGGGACGCCGAGGCCGGTGAGTTCGCCGACCTCGGCCGCGCGGGTGAAGCCGGTGATGCGGAAGTTGGAGGGGTGCACCTTCAGCACGAACCCGGTGCCGGGGCCGATGGCGTCGGCGTAGTCGGCGGCGGTCGTCCGGTTGGTGGTCCCCACCTCGCGGAGCCGGGCGCCGGTGGAGACGAGCAGGTCGGGCAGGCGGAAGCCGTCGCCGATCTCCACCATCTCGCCCCGGCTGACGACGATCTCCTTGCCGACCGCGAGCGCGGTGGCGGCCAGTACGAGGGCGGCGGCGCCGTTGTTGACGACATGGACGTCCCCGGCGGCCGGCACCCTCTCCCGCAGCGCGGCCAGCGCGGAGCGGCCCCGGCGGGCCCGTACCCCGGTGGCCAGGTCGAGCTCCACGTCGGTGGGCCCGGCGGCCTCCGTCATCGCCTGCCGGGCGGCGTCCGACAGCGGGGCCCGCCCGAGGTTGGTGTGCAGCAGCACGCCGGTCGCGTTGATCACCGGCCGCAGTCCGCTCGCGGTGCCGGGCAGCAGGCCGAGCACGGTCTCCGGCACTCGTTCCGGCGGCACCCGCCCGTCCCGGGCCCACTGCTGCGCCTCGCGCACGGCGGCCTTCACCACGGCCTGCCCGAGCCGCTCCACGGCGGCGGCCAGCCGGGGGTCACGCAGGAGGACGTCGGTACGGGGCACCCGTCGACGGACGTCCCCGCCGTCCTGGCCGTCACCGGAGCCGCCCGCCCGGTGCGCCCCGCCGACGGCCCGCGCGCCCGTCACGGCACCGAGCCCACGGCGCGGGTCCTCCGCTTCGGCGGCCTCGGCCTTCGCGGCCGTCGCCCCGGCAGCGGCGCCGTCGACGCCCGCCGCAGCGGCAGCCGCATCTTCGTCCTTCGGGTCCCCCGCTTCGACCGCCTCCGCTCTCGCCGTCGTCGCCCCGGCGGTCTCGGGGTCGCCGGCCGCGGTCCTCGCGGCCTCGCCACGCGCGCGGCTCGCTCCGGTCGCCTCGCCGCTCGCAGCCGCCACCGCGGCCGACGCGGCCTTCGCGCGCGCGGTCCCCGCGGCCTCGGCTGCCTCACCCCTCAGGCCCGCCGCCTCGGCGGACCCGGGCCGCTCGGTCGTGGCCCCCGCGGCCGCGCCGCTCACTCCCGCCACCCCGGCAGACTCGGCCCTTCCGGCCGTGACTCCCTGAGCCTCCCTGGTCACCGCCGCCTCGTCGGCCGTCGCTGCCCGCGCGCACCCCGCGTCCGCCGCGCGCGGTGTCACCCGCTGTTCCATGCCGCCCTTTCCCTCCGGTCCGGCCCTCGCCCTCGCCGACGGGCTCCGGCCATCGTCTCCCAGTGCCCCCGGCGGGCCGTTCGACACGCCGGGCGGCGGACGTTGCGGCGGCCGGGGGTGCGGGTACCCGGCGCCGTATGAGCGAACGCAATGACCACCGCCACGACCGACCCGACCAGCGGGACGTGAACCGCCGGCACGAGGAAGAGCGCCGGCACGCCGCCGAGGAGGCCGGCGACTCGCCGACGCCGACCCCCACCCCGCGCGATGTCGCGGAACGCAGCGCCAGGGGCCGCGGCGCCCCGCGGCAAGACACCCATGGCGAGGGGCCCGGACACCGGTGACCGTCCCCGCCGCCTCATCGCCGTGACCGGTCGCCGCCGTCGCCGCCCGCTTCGTCGGCGCCGGGGCGCGGCCTGGGCGCGGGGACGTCGCCCGCCGTCAGGTTTTCGAGCACCTCCACCAGTTCCTGGCAGGCGAGTTCCACCGAGCGCCGGGTGTTGCGCTGTTCGGTGATCAGGGCGGACATCAGCAGCGCGGTGAGCGCCATCGCGCCGTTGAACGCCTGGAGCTTGGCCATGACCTCGATCGCGCTCAGGCCCTCGAACGCCCCGCGGGCTTCCGTGGCCGCGAGGGCGGCGAGCACGGACGTGAACAGCGCGCACAGCACGCTGCCCGCGAGCTGGAAGCGCAGGGCTGCCCAGATGATCAGCGGATACACGAGGAACAGCAGGCTGAGCGAGCTGTAGACGGCCACCGGGACGAGCAGGCAGGCGATGGCGGCGAGCGCGGTCGCCTCCTTCCACCGCGCGAAGGACGGGGGCAGGCGCGCCCCGCGCAGCAACAGCAGCAGCGGGGTGACCAGCAGCACCCCCACCGCGTCGCCCACCCACCAGGCGAGCCACACGGGCCAGAACGCCTGCGCGGCCAGTTTTCCGGTGAGGACGAGCATGCCGACGCCGACGGTCGCGCTGATCGCCATGGCGCCCAGCGCGCCGAGGAACACCAGGGCGAGGCCGTCGCGGAAGCGGCTGAGGTCCATGCGGAAGCGGGCCAGGTGCAGCAGGATCGCCGCGCACACGGGGGCGGCGGTGTTGCCGAAGAGGATGCCGACCAGATCGGGTCCGGGCGGCGCGAGGCTCAGGATGATGGCGAGGGCGCCGAGTGTGATGCCGGGCCAGCAGCCGATGCCGAGGATCAGCAGGGCGGCGACGGCGACGCCGGTCGGCGGGTAGATCGGGGTGACGACGGCACTCTCCACGGACAGCTCGCGCAGCAGCCCGAGCCGCCCGGCGCCGTAGTAGCAGGCCGCGACGGCCAGTACCCGGACGGCATAGCCGCCCGGCCGGCGCAGTTCCGCGATACCCACCACAGCAGCCATCTCACACCGGCCGGCGCGGGTCGGCGAGGCGAGAGCGGGCGCGTCCGCCCCTCCGGCTGAAGTCCGGGACGTCGTCACAGCCGCGGTCCTGGCCCGTCGAGGCCCACGACGAGTACGGCGGCGTCGTCCTCGTGCCCCACGCTTTCGGCGCCCTTGATCACGGCGGCGGCCAGCGCCTGGCTCTCCAGACCGGCGACCGCGGCTATGCCCGCGAGACGCACCACCTGGTCGAGGCCGTCCTCGACGGCCAGGGAGGGCCCCTCCACCACACCGTCGGTGAGCAGCACGCACAGCCCGCCCGTGGTCAGCCGGTGCCGGGCCACCGGGTACTCCACGCCCCGCTGGATGCCGAGCGGCGGCCCGCCCTCGTCGTCGACGACGCCGGACTTTCCGTCCGCCGTGGCCCACACGAAGGGGATGTGCCCGGCCCGGGCACTCTCCAGCACCCCCGTGGCGGGATCGACCCGCACGAAGGTGCAGGTGGCGAAGAGTTCGCTGCCGAGGGAGAGGAGCAGGTCATTGGTGCGGGCGAGCAGCTCTCCCGGCTCGCCGGTGGCGAACGCGAGGGCACGCAGCCCGGCGCGGACCTGGCCCATGAAGGCGGCGGCCTCGATGTTGTGCCCCTGCACGTCACCGATGGACAGCCCGATCCGCCCGTCGGGCAGCGGGAAGGCGTCGTACCAGTCGCCGCCCACGTTGAGGCCGTGGCAGGCGGGCGCGTACCGGACCGCGAGGTGCAGCCCGGGGGCGCTCGGCAGGTCCCGGGGCAGCATCCCCCGCTGGAGGGCGATGGCCAGTTCGACCTGGGTGCGCTGGAGTTCCGCGCGCTCGCGCGCCTGGGCGGTGAGCGAACCGAGCCTGGCCAGCAGCTCGTCGCCGTCGTCGGTGGAGCGCTTGCGGGGCATCGACTCACTTCCGGCGGGAGGTGACCTCGGCGGACGCCCTCCTTGGATATCGGCCAAACGCCTAAATTTTACTCAAATCACACGAACTCGGCGCGCGCCGGAGGGATCGGCCGGGACCGCCTCAGTCGGCGTCCGAGTCGATGCCGGTGATCACCGCGGGCCCCAGTGGTGCGCTGCTCTCGTCCAGGCCGGCGCCGCGCAGCGCGGAGTCCGCGAGCCGGCGGGCCTCCTCCTCGGCGTGCGGGCCGGTGTCGGCCTCGACGGACAGCCGGAGGGTGAAGGTGTTGTCCTCGTTGACGTTGAGCACGTCCAGGTCCTCGCTGCTGCCCATCCTGGTGCCGTGCGGGTCGGCCGGGCGCAGTGCCCTGGTCAGGCGGGTGCGGGTGTCCGCCCCGATCCCGGTGGTGAACGTGCCGGGGACGCTGATCAGGTAGGTCGTCATGACGGTCCTTTCCTCGGGCGTCTGCTCGACTACCCCGTTTCCCGCCCTTCGCACGGCGGTTCCGTCCGGGCCGGCTCCTCACGGACTCCTCACCCACGTCACCGGCGTCACCGAGGTCACCGAGGTCACCGGCGTCACCGGTTCACAGCGGGGAGTGCGCCACCGCCGTCACATAGGCGCCGAACGTCAGGGACACCAGGGTCAGGGCGCCGTAGACGAGCACCGCCTGGGCGGGGCGCACCCGCCAGGTCCGGGCGAGGGCGCGGGCCATGGGGACGAGGAGGGGGAAGGCGGGCAGCAGGAAGCGCGGCTTGGAGGAGAAGGAGCCGGAGCTCGCCACCACGAGCAGGATCAGGATCCCGGCGAAGGCCACCAGCACCAGCGGGGCGCGGTCCAGGCACAGCAGTGCGAACAGCAGCACCCCGGCCGCGACGACGAGCAGGGCGACGGTGTAGACGACACCGCCGCCGTGCAGCAGCAGCGCCTTGACGAAGCGGGCCGAGCCGACGCCGAAGTCGAAGCGGGAGGCCCAGGCGCTCTGCACCGTGACGTAGCCGCCGAACAGATCGCCGACCTGGGTGCCCACCCACAGCACATAGCCGAGGAAGCCCAGCGGGGCGAGGACGGCGCCGGCCCACAGGCGCCAGGTCACCCGGCCGCGCCGGCGCCACGCCTCGTACCCGGCGGCGAGCACCACGGCACCGGCCACCGCGAAGCCGCTGGGCCGGGCGAGGCCGGCGAGCGCGGCCAGTGCCCCGGCCCACAGCCAGCGGCCCTTGAGCACGCAGTACAGCGACCAGACGGCGAGTGCCGCGAACAGCGACTCGGTGTAGGCGATGGTCAGTTCGACGGCGTGCGGCATGACGGCCCACAGGCCGACCAGCGCGGTGGCGACGCCCCGGCCGTAGAGCAGGTGGCCGACGGCGTAGACGCCGTACGCGGCCACCCCGGCCGCGAGCCAGGCGACGAGCAGCGCGGCCTGGCCGGGGGTGAGCGGCAGGACGGTGCCGAGCGCCCTGATCAGCGCCGGGTAGAGCGGGAAGAACGCCCAGTCGGTCTGGACGGCGCCCTGCGAGGTGAGCCAGATCTTGTGGCCGTACCCCTCGGCGGCGATGTGCAGGTACCAGCGCGAGTCCCAGGAGTGGGCCAGCGTCCTCAGCAGCGGGCGCCCGCGCAGGGCGTTGGTCAGGACCACCGCGAGGATCCCGGTGAGCCGGACGGCCGCGAACAGGGCGAGGGCCGGCACCGCCCCCTCCGGGGTCCCGCGCCGGGCGATCCGGGGCAGGTCGAAGGGGCCGGCGAGGTGGGACGGCGCGGCCGGTTCGGGCCGGGGAACGGAGGAGGTGCTCACTCTGCTGACCTTGGGCACGCCGGGTAAGACGTGCAATTCACGACTCGGGTTTCTTACGCACTTCCACCCTGAATCAGGAATTAGGCAAGCAATGGGTGTAAATCCCTTACTCCCGCAGGTCGTCGCCGCTTCGGCCACCCCCGTGCGGGCCCGTCCGGGGCCCCCAGTAGGGTGTGATTACCATATGAGCGCTGCCTAGCTCGAAAGATAGATGTTGTGACTGTCAACGACGACTCGTTCACCAACTGGAAGAACCGCGAGGAGATCGCGGAGTCGATGATCCCGCTCATCGGGAAGCTGCACCGCGAGCGGGACGTCACCGTCCTGCTGCACAGCCGCTCCCTGGTGAACAAGTCGGTGGTCAGCATCCTCAAGACGCACCGCTTCGCCCGGCAGATCGCCGGCGCGGAGCTGTCCGTCACCGAGACCATGCCCTTCCTCAAGGCCCTGACCACCCTGGATCTCGGGCCCTCCCAGATCGATCTCGGCATGCTCGCCACGACGTACAAGGCCGACGAACGCGGCCTGAGCGTCGAGGAGTTCACCGCGGAGGCGGTCGCCGGGGCCACCGGCGCCAACAAGATCGACCGGCGTGAGCCGCGCGATGTCGTGCTCTACGGCTTCGGTCGCATCGGCCGGCTCGTCGCCCGCCTGCTGATCGAGAAGGCCGGCTCCGGCAACGGGCTGCGCCTGCGGGCCGTCGTGGTGCGCGGCGGCGGCGCCCAGGACATCGTCAAGCGCGCCTCGCTGCTGCGCCGCGACTCCATCCACGGCCAGTTCCAGGGCACCATCACGGTGGACGAGGACAGCAGCACGATCGTCGCCAACGGCAACGCCATCAAGGTGATCTACGCCGACGACCCCTCGTCCGTGGACTACACGCAGTACGGCATCCGGGACGCCATCCTCATCGACAACACGGGCAAGTGGCGCGACCGCGAGGGCCTGTCCAAGCACCTGCGCCCGGGCATCGACAAGGTCGTACTGACCGCGCCCGGCAAGGGCGACGTCCCGAACATCGTGCACGGCGTCAACCACGACACGATCAAGCCGGACGAGCAGATCCTGTCCTGCGCCTCCTGCACCACCAACGCGATCGTCCCGCCGCTGAAGGCCATGGACGACGAGTACGGCGTGCTGCGCGGGCACGTGGAGACGGTGCACTCGTTCACCAATGACCAGAACCTGCTGGACAATTACCACAAGGCCGAGCGCCGTGGCCGCTCCGCGCCGCTCAACATGGTGATCACCGAGACCGGTGCCGCCTCCGCCGTGGCGAAGGCGCTGCCCGACCTCAAGGCGAAGATCTCCGGCAGCTCGATCCGCGTCCCGGTGCCGGACGTCTCCATCGCGATCCTCAACCTCCAGCTGTCCCGCGAGACCACCCGCGAGGAGGTCCACGACTACCTGCGCGAGGTGTCGCTGACCTCGCCGCTCAAGCGCCAGATCGACTTCACCACGGCGCCGGACGCGGTCTCCAGCGACTTCATCGGCTCGCGCCACGCCTCGATCGTGGACGCCGGCGCACTAAAGGTCGACGGGGACAACGCGATCCTCTACCTGTGGTACGACAACGAGTTCGGCTACTCGTGCCAGGTGGTCCGGGTCGTGCAGTACGTGTCGGGCGTGGAGTACCCGACGTACCCGGCCACGGCGGTCTGACGCCTGGCCCACGGCTCCCAGCGGCCGCCGACCGGAGTTCCGGTCGGCGGCCGTTCGCGTTCTCCATGACGGTACCGGAATTTGCCTAAAGGCTTTAGGAAGCCGCATAATCTCTTTCGGAAACAGGGAGGAATCTGATGGTGCGTGCCGGACTGACCACCGAGCGGCTGGTCCGCGCCGGCGCGGAGCTGGCCGACGAGGTGGGCTTCGACCAGGTGACGGTGTCGGCGCTGGCCCGCCGGTTCGACGTCAAGACGGCGAGCCTGTACTCGCACCTGAAGAGCTCCCAGGACCTGAAGACGCGGATCGCGCTGCTCGCCCTGGCGGAGCTGGCCGACCGCGCCGCCGAGGCGCTCGCCGGACGGGCCGGCAAGGACGCGCTCGTCGCCTTCGCCGACGTCTACCGCGACTACGCCCTCGCCCACCCCGGCCGCTACACGGCGGCCCGGTATCCGCTGGACCACGAGACGGCCGCCGCCAGCGCGGGGGTCCGGCACGCCCAGCTGATGCGGGCGATCCTGCGCGGCTACGACCTGACCGAACCCGACCAGACCCACGCGGTACGGCTGCTGGGCAGCGTGTTCCACGGCTACGTCAGCCTGGAGGCGGCCGGCGGCTTCAGCCACAGCGCGCCCGACTCGCAGGAGTCCTGGACCCGGATCGTGGAGGCGCTGGACTCCCTGCTGCGCAACTGGCCGGCTCGCTGAGCCGCGCCCCCGAACCCATGGAAAAGCAGACCCGGATGATGCACACCACCCCACTCACCGCCGACCTGATACGCGGCGCCCTCGACCTGGAACGCACCGAGCGGGGGCTGCTGCCGCACCGGCTGCCGGCCCGGGCCCGCGCCCAGTGCGCCGACCCGCAGCTGGCCCTGGCGGAGTCCCAGCCCTCCGGCGTACGACTGGTGTTCCGCACCCGCGCCACCACGGTCGAGCTGGACACGCTGCCCACCAAGCGGGTCTACACCGGCGCTCCCCCGCGCCCCGACGGGGTGTACGACCTGCTGGTCGACGGCCACCCGGCGGGCAGCGGCCGGGCCGACGGCGGCGACACCCTCACCATCGACCTGGCCACCGGGAGCACCGACTACACGCCGGGCCCGGTCGGCACCGTACGCTTCACCGGGTTGCCGAACGCGCCGAAGGACGTGGAGATCTGGCTGCCGCACAACGAGACCACCGAACTGGTCGCGCTGCGCACCGACGCGCCGGTGGAGCCGGTACCGGACCGGGGCCGCAGGGTCTGGCTGCACCACGGCAGCTCGATCAGCCACGGTTCCGACGCCGCGAGCCCCACCACCACCTGGCCGGCGCTCGCCGCCGCCCTCGGCGGCGCGGAGCTGATCAACCTGGGCCTCGGCGGCAGTGCGCTGCTCGACCCCTTCACCGCCCGCGCGCTGCGCGACACCCCGGCCGACCTGATCAGCGTCAAGCTCGGCATCAACGTCGTCAACTCCGACCTGATGCGGCTGCGCGCCTTCGGCCCGGCGGTGCACGGCTTCCTGGACACCATCCGCGAGGGGCACCCCGACACCCCGCTGCTCGTCGTCTCGCCGATCCTGTGCCCGATCCACGAGGACACGCCCGGCCCCACCGCCTGGGACCTCGCCGCGCTCGGCGAGGGCCGGCTCGGGTTCCGGGCGGCCGGAGACCCGGCGGAGACGGCGGCCGGGAAGCTGACGCTCGCCGTCGTCCGGGCGGAGCTGGCCCGGATCGTGCGCGAGCGGGCGGCCGAGGACGGCCTGCTGTTCCACCTCGACGGCCGTGAGCTGTACGGCGAGGCCGACTTCGCCGAGCTGCCGCTGCCCGACGGCCTGCACCCGGACGCCGCCGCGCACCGCCGGATCGGCGAGCGGTTCGCGGCGCGGGTGTTCGGCGCGGGCGGGCCCTTCGCGGCCGACCGGGGCTGATCACACGAGGTGGGCGAAGACCACCAGGTTGTCGGTGTAGTCCTTCACCGTGTGGTCGTAGTCGCCGGCGCAGGTGATGAGGCGGGCCTCGGGGCGGGCGGCGTCGGCGTAGACCCGTTCGCTGGGGAAGTCGTCCTTGGCGAAGGTCTCGGCGCTGTCCACCACGAAGTTCGCGGTCCGGCCGTCGGCGCGCTCCACGGAGAACCGGTCGCCGGCCGTCAGCCGGTCGAGATCGACGAAGACGGCCGCGGAGATCTTGGTGTCCACGTGCCCGGCGATGATCGCCGTGCCCTTCTCCCCGGGAGCCGCGCCCTTGGCGTACCACCCGACGAGATTGGTGTCGGCCGCGGGCGGCGGTTCCAGCTGGCCCGTGGCCGCGAGCGACAGCTGGGTGAACGGGGCGTCGACCCCGATCTTCGGGATGAGCAGGCGGGTCGGCGCGGAGCGGGGCAGCGCGGCGCCGACCCGGGGGTCGGACCGGCCGGTGGAGCTGGCGCCCGAGGCCGGGGTCGCCCGCGGTGCGGGGAGCGTTCCGTGATGACCGCCGAACACGCTGACGGCCAGGAAGAGGATCGCCACCCCCCACAGCACCAGCCGCCCACCGCGGCCGGCGGCTCCCGGGTCCGCCCCCGGTTCGCCGGACGGGGAGGAGGACGGTTCTGCCACCATCGGACACCACCTCAACTCGGGCAGGGCAGCACGGGGATCGAAGCGGGGCCGGGCGCCGGGGCGGCGGACGGCCCGCGGGGCCGGGGCACGGGGACCGCGGCGGACACGGCGTCGAAGCGCGGCGGGCGGCCCGCGCGGGCGCCGGGCACCCGGGTCCCGCCCCGCACGGGCCGCCGGCACTCCCTCGGCCGGCGGCGTCCGCGTTCTTCCGGGGCGGGCGGGTGGTCAGGAGGCCGGCTGGCCGGCCTTCTTGCGGCGCAGCGCGTACACGCCCGCCGCGGCCACGCCGAGCACCGCCAGGCCACCCGTGGTGACACCGGGATCGGCGAGCGCCCCACCGCCGGTGTGCATGCCGCCGCGCGGCTTGTCGCGGCCGCTGCCGGAGCCGCCGCCCCAGTCGTCGCCGCCCTCGTCGCCGCCGCCCTTGCCGCGACCGCCGCTGCCGCCCTCGTCGTCGCCGCCGCCCTTGCCCCGGCCGCCGCTGCCGCCCTCGTCGCCGCCGCCGTTGCTCCGGCCGCTGCTGCCGCCTTCGTCGTCGCCGCCGCCCTTGCCCCGGCCGCCGCTGCCGCCCTCGTCGTCGCCGCCCTTGTCCTCCCGGTAGGTCTCGGGGTTGAACTTGCTCTCGCCGGTGCCGGACGCCCAGCTGTCGCCGCGCAGCACGGTGGCGAGCGCTCCGCCACCCGTGTGCATTCCGCCGCGGGGCCGGTCGTGTCCGCGCTCGTCGCCGCCGCCGCTGCCGTTGTCTTGTTCCCGGTCGGAACCCTTGCCGCGGTCGCCGCCGGAGTCACTGCTGTGCGAGGAGGAGTCCCCACCGCCCGAGTCGTGCCCCGCCGGGACCGCGAACGCGGCGCCGGGCGTGGCGAAGGCGAGGGCGGCCGCGGCGGCTGCCGTGGCCAGGAGGGTACGGGCAGAACGCATCGTGTTGTCCTTCCGCCGGGACCGGGCAGCGGATACCTCATCAGCTCGGTGGACCCGGTCTCGACATGAACCACCGTCAGTGAGGGCACCGGCTCCCACCATCCGGGCCGCCCAGCCGGGTCACCCGGCCCACCCGTCTGCCCCAGTGCACCCGCCCCGCGACCCCCCGTACGGCCCCGTCCCGGCGGCCACGGGGAATCAGCCACCCCTCTTGTTATGACAGCCGTCATAGCGCACTCTGGTGCCGGACGGCACGACACGCGGTGGGAGGCGGCAGTGGTGGACACGACGGCGCGGGCCCTGTGGCAGCGCTACGAGCCGGTGCACGATCTCGTGTACTTCGCGCCGCAGGCCCGCCGCGCGGCGGACGCGCTCGGGATGCGCGGGTTCTGGATGGGCTACTTCGCGCTGCGCGCGGCCCCGCTCGGCGAGGTCTCCCCCGCCGTCGTGACCAGCGGTTTCTACATCTTCCACCCCGCCCGCGTGGCCCGGGCGCTGCCGGACGCGTGGACGTACGCGGCGCCCGCGAAGGTGCTGGCGGCCCGCGCGGACGCCATGGACGCGGCGATGACCGAGCTGTTCGGGGCGGACGTCACCGGCTCCGCCTGGTTCGCGGAGGCCGCCGACCTCGCCTGGGCGGCCGCGTCGGCCGCGGACACCGCGGGCCGGGTGCTGGCCGCCGCCAACCAGGCGCTGGATCGCCCGGAGCGGCCCACGGCCCGGTTGTGGCAGGCGGTGACGACCCTGCGCGAGCACCGGGGCGACGGGCACGTCGCGGCGCTGGTGAGCCGGCGGCTCGGACCGGTCGAGGCCATGCTGCTCAAGGCGGCCGCCGGCGAGTCGGACGGGGCCCTCCTGCGGGAGACGCGCAAGTGGGAGCAGAGCGACTGGGCGGCGGCCGGGGACCGGCTGCGCGCCCGGGGGCTGCTCGCGGCGGACGGTTCGCTCACCGCGGCCGGGGCGGCGGCGCGCGCGGAGGTCGAGGCGCTGACCGACGCGGCGGCCGAGGGCCCGTGGGCCGCGCTCGGCCCGGACCGCACCGCGCGCCTGGCCGCCCTGCTGGATCCGCTGGCCGACGCGGTGGAGAAGGCGGGTCTGCTGCCGCCGGGCAACCCGGTGGGCCTGACGCCGCGTAGGCCGCCGGCCGGCGACTGACGGTACGGCCCGCGCCTCGTGTGACCCTTCGGCGCACTCGTGCCGCCGGGGCGGGCCGGCGACCGCCACCGATCGGCCGAAAAGTGTCGTATCAACGGTCGAAGTACCCTCTCCTGGCCAGGTGTTGCGAGCCGTACTCTGAAGCCGTGGTCACGCGAGACGAGGATCCTGGACAGGCCGCGGCCCGGCTCACCGGGCGCGCGGTCAGCGGCACGTGTGCGGTGTCCGCCTCGCCCGCCGAGGTGCGGCTGGACGACGGGACACCGGTGGTGGTCAAGCGCGCCGACGCCCCCGGGGCGGTGCGCGCCGAGGCGGCGGGGCTGCGCTGGCTGGCCGCGGCGGGGGCGGTGCGGCTGCCCGCGGTGCTCGGCTGCGACGAGCGCTGGCTGGTGACCGAGCGGGTGGCGACCGGCCGGCCGGACGCGGAGGCGGCGTTCCGTTTCGGTCAGGCGCTGGCCGCCCTGCACGCGGCGGGCGCGCCCGGTTTCGGGGCGGCACCGCCCGGTGGCCCCGCGGACGCGTACATCGGGCTCGCCCCCATGCGCAACGTTCCCGGCGCCGAGTGGAGCGGCTGGTACGCCGAGCAGCGCGTGCTGCCGTATGTGCGCGTCGCGATCGAGCGGGGGACGCTGCGGCCGGGCGAGGCGGCGGTGTTCGAGCGGCTCTGCGCCCGGCTGCCGGAGCTGGCGGGGCCCGCGGAGCCGCCCGCCCGGCTGCACGGCGACCTGTGGAGCGGCAATGTGCTGTGGGGCGCGGACGGCGAGGTACGGCTCATCGACCCGGCCGCGCACGGCGGGCACCGGGAGACCGATCTGGCGATGCTCCAGCTCTTCGGCTGCCCCCATCTGGACCGGATCCTGGCGGGGTACGAGGAGGCGGCGCCGCTCGCCGACGGCTGGCGCGCCCGCGTCGGGGTGCACCAGTTGTTCCCGCTCCTGGTGCACGCGGTGCTGTTCGGACGCGGATACGCGGAGCAAGCGCTGGCGGTGGCGCGCGGGGCGCTCACGGCGTGAACACCGGCGCACGCCGGACTGGTGGAACGCCTCCCTCCGTGCCGCCGTCACGCAGCGTAAGGAAACCATTCACCCGTTCGATTCGTATAAGGACGTGAAAGCCGAACCAGGGAGAGACCATGCAACCGTTCACGCTCAACTACGCGCGCCCGGCTGTGCAGTTGGATGTCACCGTTCCGTACGCGTACGACTCCGGACTGCAGTTGAACGTCCTCCCGGACGGGCGGATCGCCGCGACCGACCACGCGACCTTGCGCGCCCTGGGAACCACGACCTCGACCGCCGGTTCCAAGACGCACTTCGACGACTGAGCCGCGGACCCGCAGACGATGACCGTGCTCATCCTGACCAGTGAAGAGGACGTGACGGCGGACATGGTGGTCCTCCGGCTCGGCGAGGCCGGCGTGCCCGTCGTCCGGCTCGATCCCGCCGATCTGACGAACGGGGTGGCGCTGTCGGGCGAGTACGGGCGGGGCGCCCGCCACGGGCAGCTGTCCGTCGGCGGGCGCCTGGTGGACATGGACGGCCTGCGCTCCGTCTGGCTGCGCAGGCCCGGGACCGCGGCGGCCCATGCCACCCAGCCGTCCGCCTGGCTGACCGAGGAGTCCGCACAGGCGCTGTACGGCATGCTCCGCTGTACCGGCGCACGCTGGATGAACCATCCGGACGCCGCCCGCCGCGCCCGGTACAAGCCCTGGCAGCTGCACCTCGCGCAACGCGCCGGGCTGCCGGTGCCGGAGACGCTGATCACCATGTTCCCGGAGGCGGCGCGGGAGTTCGCGGGCCGCCATCCGGACCTGGTGGTCAAGCCGGTCTCCGGGGCGCATCCGCAGGAGCCGCCCCGGGCGGTGCCGACCAGCCGGGTCGCGCCGGACACGGACTTCACGGCGGTGGCCTACGGGCCGACGCTGCTGCAACGACGCGTGCCCAAGCGGGCCGACGTCCGGCTGACCGCCGTCGGCGGCACCCTGCTGGCGGCCCGCAAGCCGGTCGCCCCGGACGCACATCCGGACGACGTGGACGTCCGGTTCGCCCCGTCGGTCGCGCCGTGGGCCCCGGCGGAGGTGCCCCCGCCGGTCGCCGAGGGGGTGCTGCGGTATCTGCGGGGCGCCGAACTGGCCTATGGAGCATTCGACTTCGCGGAGGACACCGACGGGGTCTGGTGGTTCCTGGAGTGCAACCAGTCCGGCCAGTTCGGATTCGTGGAGATGGACACCGGGCAGCCGATCGCCGCCACCATCGCCGGCTGGCTCGCGGGCAGCGGGAGCCCGGACGACGGGCTCCTGAACGACGAACAGTTCTCGGGTTCTTGAGCACGCGGGCCGCGGCCCGCCGAAAGGAACGTCATATGCGCATCGGACTGCTGGGAACGGGCCCGTGGGCCCGGGCGGCGTACGCCCCCGCCCTCGCCGGGCACCCCGGCCTGGAGTTCGCCGGGGTGTGGGGCCGCAGGCCGGAGGCGGCCGACGCGCTCGCGCGGCGGTACGACGTCGCGGCGTACGACGAGGTGGACGCGCTGCTCGCCGATGTGGACGCGGTCGCCGTCGCCCTGCCGCCGTCCGTGCAGGCCCCGTTGGCGGTGCGCGCGGCGCGGGCGGGGCGGCATCTGCTGCTGGACAAGCCGCTCGCGCTCACGGTCGCCGACGCGCGGGCGGTGGCGGAGGCCGCGGAGCGCGCCCGGGTGGCGTCGGTGGTGTTCTTCACCGCGCGGTTCCAGAAGGAGCCGGAGGCCTGGATCGAGGAACAGGCCGCGGTCGCGGGCTGGTACACCGCGCGGGCCCAGTGGCTGGGCGCGGTGTTCACCACCGACAGCCCGTTCGCGGCCTCCCCGTGGCGGCGGGAGAAGGGCGCGCTGTGGGACGTGGGCCCGCACGCGCTGTCCTTGCTGCTGCCGGTCCTCGGCGATGTCACCCGGGTGGTGGCCGCCGGGCAGGGCCAGGGCGACACCGTGCACGTGGTCCTCGACCATGCCGCCGGGGCGTCCAGCACCCTCACCCTGAGCCTGACGGCCCCGCCCGCGGCGGCCGGGGCGGAGGTGGAGCTGCGCGGCGAGGCCGGGGTGGCCGCCCTGCCGCCCGGCACGGAGGACGCGACCACCGCGCTCACCCGGGCCGCCGACGCCCTCCTGACCGCCGCCGCCACGGGCCGCCCGCACCCCTGCGACGCGGCCTTCGGCCTCCGGGTCACCGAGATCCTGACAAGGGCGGAGGCACGTCTGACGGGCACAGGCGATTAAGGGTCCGTCCGACACTTCTCCGCTGCCGGTGCGCCGGCGGAGCCCTCGCCGGCGCGGGAGGCGGCCGCGAAGATCCAGCGGTTGGCGGCCAGGGCGTCATGGGGTTCCGGCAGCGGGCCGCGGCCGTGGCGGCGGGTGAACTCGTAGGGGGTGCGGACGGTCACCGTCCAGCCCCGGCCCGCGAGTTCGCCCGCCGAGTCGGGGCGCGGCTCGCCGTCGAAGAGGGCGAGCAGGTCTATGCCGACCCGCCGGCGCGCGTGGGCGTAGACGGGGCTGGACCGCACCTCCGGTGACTCCGCGATCGTCTTGATCTCGTAGGCCAGGGTGCTGCCCGCGGCGCTGAGCCGGTCGACCGCGGCGACGAGGCGCCGCTCGGCCGCCGCGGGCAGGTAGAGCAGCAGCCCCTCGGCGAGCCAGGCGGTGGGCGCGCCGGGGTCGAAGCCCGCGTCCCGCAGTGCCCCGGTCCACTCGTGCCGCAGGTCGGCCGCGAGCGGGCGGCGGTCGGCCGACGGGGTCGCCCGGACGCGGTCGAGCACCGACTGCTTGAACGCCAGCACCTCGGGGGTGTCCACCTCGTACACCGTGCACCCCGCTGGCCAGTCGAGCCGGTACGCCCGGGAGTCCAGGCCCGCGCCGAGCAGCACCACCTGACGGACGCCCAGGTGCGCCGAGCGGAGCAGATGGTCGTCCAGGACGCGGGTGCGCAGGGCGAAGTACCGGCCCAGCCGGCCCCACAGCGGGTCGGCCTCCCCGCCGGGCACCTGCCCCGGGCGGACCGGCCAGCCGGCCGAGACCGGGGCGGCCCGCACGAAGTGCTCGGCGAGCGGGTCCCGGGCCAGGGCGTCGGGACGGTGGGTCTCGATGGCGCGGGCCGCGGCCACCAGCAGGGCGGTGCGCCCCACTCCCCGGGCCACCCCGGCGGTCACCCCGACGGCCGCAGGCACGGCTCCTCCTCGCTCCGATACGCGGGCGCGGGCGCGGTCCAGGCCGCCGGATCCGCCGCGGTGGTGGTCCGGGCGCCGTACACCACGCGCATGAACCGCAAGGCGGCGTCGTACGGCAGGTGCAGGGAGGTGGTGCAGTCCGTCAGCACGGTGACGTGGAAGCCCTTCTGGAACGCGGTGCGGGCGGTGGTGTCCACGCACACGTCGGCGTACAGCCCGGCGAGGACCAGGTGGCCGGTGCCCCGGGCGGTGAGGTGGGCCTCGAAGCCGTCGCCGAGGAAGGCGTCGAAGCGGGCCCGTTTGGTGAAGACGCGCTCGCCCGGGGCCGGGGCAACCGCGTGGAACTCGGCGCCCCAGGAGCCCTCCAGGCACTTGGGCCGTTTGCCGAGGGCGTGGTCCCGCCGCCGCCAGGCGGGGCCCTGGTGCGCGGGGTCGCCGATGAAGCGTACGAAGATCACCTCCACGTTCCGGGCGCGGGCCTCGGCCACCGCACGGACGGTGCCGGCGACGGCCGCCTCCAGCACGGCGGGGTCGCCGGGGAAGCGGGCCAGGGCCGCCGGGCTCGCGCAGAAGTCGTTCTGCACGTCCACGACGACCAGGGCCGTCCCCTCCCCCGTCACGCCGGTCACAGCCCGCCGACCAGGGCGGCGTCCGCCGGTGTGCCACCGGTCCCGGGCGCGTCGAGGGCGGCGAGCAGGGCGTCGGTCACGGCACTGGTGGAGTGCCGTCCGCCGAGGTCGGGGGTGCACACGCCCTGTTCGCCGAGGGTCCGCAGGGCCTTCTCCACGGCCGCCACCGCGCCGGTGCGTCCGGCGTGCCGCTCCGCGACGAGCGCCGCCGCGCGGATCGTGGCCACCGGGTTGACGAGGTCCCGTCCGGCGAGGTCGTCGGCGGAGCCGTGCACCGTCTGGTACTCGGTCAGGCCCGAAAGCGCGGGGTCGAGGAAGACGTTCTCGGTGCAGCGGTTCTCCTGCCGCTCGGAGTCGAACCGGTCCAGCAGTACGACGTGCATGATGTCGGCCCACTCGTTCCCGGCGATCAGCAGGGTGCGGTCGGGCAGGCCGTGGGTGATCAGGTCGCGGTTGACGGTGTCCGGCTGGAACAGCCCGATCTCGACGCCGAGCCGGTCCGCGAGGGCGCTCACCCAGGCGTCGAGCGCGCCGTCCAGCAGATGGAACTTGTAGGCCATCACGACGCGGCCGATCCGCCCGTCCGGCCACTCCTGCCGGGCCCGGCGCAGGGCGTAGGCGACGACCGCTTCGGTGGCCTCCCGGCTGAAGGTCATGGTGCGGGTGACCTCGCCGGGCGTGTGCCGGTTCCCTCCGGTGTAGAAGCCCTGGGCCTGGTCCCGCACCAGCAGCAGGGAGCGTTCGCGGGTGCCGAGCAGGTCCACCTTGACGGCGCGCAGCCGCTCGCGGACGAGGTACAGGGACTGGGCGTTGATCGCGGTGCGGAACACCGCGGTGGTGCCCTGTTCGGCGCGGGTGCGGCAGAACCGCTCGTAGTGGTCGGCGTCGTCGGCGGTCAGCGCGCGTATCCGGGCGATGTCCCGTTCGGCGCGCAGCGAGACGTAGGAGTGGTAGAGGCGCGGGGAGCGCTCGACCGTCACGCCGTGCGGATGGCCGGCGGTCAGCGCGCCGAGCACCCGCTCGAAGACGTCGGCGAGTTCGGGTCCCGTGCCCCGGCCCACGGCCAGCCCGACGACGGGGGCGTGCTGGGCGCCGGTCACCGGGTGACGTCCGTGACGAGGTGGTCGCCGGGGATGCCGGACTTCTCGGGACGGTAGTAGTCGCGGATGCCGTCGGCCCAGGTGACCACGGGGATGCGGTCGCCGTGGACCGGTTCGAAGGCGTCGAACAGGGCCTCGATGTTGGGGCGTTGGAATCCGATGGCCGTCATCAGGGCGACGAAGTGGGGGCGTTCGACGTAGCCGTCGCCGTCCGGGTCGCCCAGGGCGGCGAGCGCCTCGGCGAACTCGTCGACGGTGACGTCGAACCGCTGGGGGTCGAGCACGATGGCGTTGAACTCCTCGGGGCTGACCTGCCCGTCGCCGTCGGCGTCCAGCTCGGTGCGCAGGGTGTCCCAGTAGCCCTGGAACGCCTGGAGCATCCTGCTCTTCGCGCTGTCGTCGGCCTCGGGCACGGCCTCCACCACCCGCCTGCCCATCAGCTCGAAGTCCCCCGGGTCGAGCACGCCGTTGCCGTTGGCGTCGAACAGGGAGAAGACGAGTTCGACACGGTTGTTCGCCTCGCTGGTGGGCATGGTTCTTCCTCCGGTCACGCGGTTCACCAGAACGCCGCCGGACCCGGGCCCGGTGGCCGCTCCACTATCGGCTCGCCACCGGCACCGGGACGGGGAAAGACCACCACCTGACCCCGAAGGGAGGAATTCCCCGCGGGAAGGCATGAAGCCCCAACACGCTGGAAAGTACGGTGGGTTGGGGCACGCGGCGGTCCGGTGGCGAAGCCGGGGGCCGGGGCGGGGCCGCCGGAGCGCCGGCGTCGTCCCCCATGGCCCCTCCCCCGCTTCGCCGCCGGTCACGGCGCGGTCAGCGTGTCACCCCGCGCCGCCCGCGTGGTCGGCCCAGAAGTTCACCCGCTCCCGCACCACCGGGTAGCCGGCCGTCGCGAAGTGGGCCGCCATCGGGAAGTTGCCCCGGTCGGTGGCGGCGGCGATGAACTCGGCGTCGTGCGCGGCGAGGAGATGGGTGCACTCGGCGAGGAGGTCGTAGGCGTAGCCGTGGCCGCGGTGCTCGGGGAGGACGCCGATGAAGCCGACGCAGGGGCCGGCGGGGTTGCGGCCGGGGATGTGGATGCCGACCGGTTCGCCGGCGCGGGTGCGGGCGATCTGCCACCAGGAGCGGGGCGAGGGCATCCAGTGGAAGAAGTCCATCTCCTCCTGGGCGGCCCGCTCCACCCCGCCCTCGGCGACGGCCCGGCGGGCGTGGGCGTCGAGGGTGACGGAGTGGATGCGGCGCAGGAGGTGGTGGAAGACGGCGTCGTCCGGCTCGGGGGTGAAGACCAGGCGGCCGGGGCGTTCGGGCAGGCCGCACTGCGGGGTCCAGCGGTAGAGGAAGCGCTCCACCAGGGGTTCGTAGCCGGCCGAGCGGGCGGCGGCGGCGCGGGTCTCGGCGGCGGCCCGCAGCCGGGGGTCGTCGCGCCAGCCGGTGGGCAGGTCGAGTTCGAGTTCGTCGGGGTGCCAGGGCGCGGTCCGCAGCAGTTCGGCCCCGGCCGCCTCCTCGCCCTCGGCGACGTCGAACCAGTTGATCAGCAGCGGCTCGGTGTCCTCCGGCCGCGCCCACCAGGCGGCTCGGGCGACGGTGCAGCCGTCGCGCAGGGCGATGCGCTGCCACTCGGGGCGGAAGCCGATCAGCCGGTGCCGCTCGGCGAAGGCCAACGGATCGGGCATGGTGTCGAACAGATGTGCACTACTCGCGTCGAGCGTGCGGATGACCAGATCGGTCATGAACGGATTCCTCCGGGATGCGGGGCGCGCTCCCGGTCAGGCCTGGCACACCCGGGCGACGGGAAAGGGGGAGCGCATGATGACAGTGGCCATGACACTCACTCCTTCCGTCGGTCTCGGGCGTGCGGCCACACGTTAGGCGGGTCGCGGCTTCGGTGTCCACCGGTTTTTCCGTGCCGTCCATCGGCGGGCCCCGCTCGCGGGGGCGGCGTAGCGTGGGCTTGTGCGATCGGTGCGCGGGTGGTCGTCGCGCGGGAGCCAGGAGGATCGCGGCTGGTTGCGGGGTGCGCCACCGCCGTGGTGGATACGGCTGCTGCCGGTGCTGCTGCTGGTCGCGGTGACCGTCGCCGCGACCGTCACGCCGCACGCCGGTGATCTCGGTTTCCTCCTCGGCGCGATCCCGCCGCTGGCCGTGCTGTCGTACGGCCCCGTCGGCACCGCCGTGCTGGGCGCCCTGGTGGTCCTGGTGCTGAACGTGCCGGGCACCCATCTGAACCGGCCCGGCAACACCGATCTGCTCACCATCGCGTTCGTCGCCCTGCTCAGCGTGGTGGTGGCGTTCGTGAGCAGGCGCCGCGACGCCCAGCTGCGAGTGGAGCGCGCCATCGGGGAGGCGGTGCAGCGGGCCGTGATGCCGCCGCTGCCGGCGCGGGTCGGGCGCATCGGCTGCACGGGCTTCTACCGGGCCGCCGAGAACGGCACGCTGGTGGGCGGGGACTTCTTCGACGTGCGCGAAGGGCCGTACGGCGTACGGGCGGTGATGGGCGATGTCCGCGGGCACGGGCTCGCGGCGGTCGCGACCGTGGTGTCGCTGCTGGGGGCGTTCCGGGAGACGGTGCTGGACCAGCCGGACCTGGAACAGGTGGCGGCGCGGATGGACCGCCGGCTCGACGTGGACGCGGCGGGATCGCCGGACGGGGAGATGTTCGCGACCGCCGTGCTCATGGAGTTCCAGGACGACGCGCGCACGATGCGGGTGGTGGCCCGCGGTCACCCGGCACCGGTGCTGCTGCGCGAGGGCGACGCCCGGGAGATCACCGTCATGCCGGGCACCCCGCTGGGGCTCGGCCTGGTCGGGACCGATCCACCGAAGGAGGTCACGGTGCCGCTGGAGCCGGGCGACCGGCTGCTGCTGGCCTCCGACGGCGTCTGGGAGGCGCGGTCGCGCTCCGGGAGCTTCTATCCGTTGCCGGACCGGCTCGCGGCCCTCGCGGGCATCGCACCCCCCGAACTGCCCGAGGCGGTGTGGGCCGACCTCGCGCGGCTGCGCTACGAGGTCCGTGACGACGCGACCATGCTGGTGCTGGCCCCGGATTCCGGCGGCCCCGAGGCATGAGCCCCACAGGACCACGGGAGCCGGCGACGGAACGGCGCGAGAGGGCGACCGGAACAGCCGGGCCCCTCCCGGATTCACGCATGGATCGGTTGCCGCACCGCTCGGATCGAGCGCCGCGCCGGGGTGCGCCCCTCGCGCGGGTGACGCCTCCCCCCTCGTCCAACTGACGAACCGGTACACGGAGTTCGAACGTCCCGACTCAAACGCCACGCCACGCCACCCCTTCCGCCACGTAGAAATATCTACGAGCATGCATATGCCGGGATGCTGTGCGAAAGCACGGAGTGCCCGGACACGGCCGTTTCCTGCGCCCATGGCAGGCGAGCGAGAACATGCGGAGCAGTGCATGACGAACACGATGTGGACGCGGGGCGTGGAATGGCTGGCGGCAGCCGCGGCCGATCCACGGGCGTGCAAGTGGGAGTGGGACCACGGCGAGGGGATCGCGCTGCTGGAGGCGGGGCGCTTCTGGGACGTGCTCAGCGTCCCCGAGCGGCTCGGGCTGCTCACCCTGGATCTGCTGTGGCAGCCCGCCCTGCCGGTGCCGGGCCCGACCCTGGTGGACTTCACGGCGGGCCGGGTCGGCTTCTTCCTGCCGCCGGACCCCTCGGGGGGCTGGGTGGGGGCGGGGCTGCGCCATGCGACCAGGGGCTCCTGGGTGGCGGTGCCGCCGCCGTACCGGCCCGCCCGCTCCCTGGAGTGGCTGGTGCCACCGGACGGCACCGGCACCCTGCACTCCCCGGGCACCCTCGAGGACGCGCTGCGGCAGGCCAACGGCACGCTGGCGGTCCTCGCCGCGCAGACCGGCGGCGACCGGGCGCCGGGCGGGCGCGAGCGGTGACGGTGCCGGGGCGCGCCGGAGGCTCACGGGCGCCCGGCGGTGACGGGACCCGACAGCGACGGAGAATCAGGAACGCCCGGCGGTGACGGGACTCCGGAGCGACGGAGAGTCAGGGACGCCCGGACGGCTCGGCAGCCGAGCCCGCGCGGAGGGCGAGATCGGCGAGATCGGCGAGGCCGGCCAGGGAGGTCCACGGCAGGTCGGGGTCGGTGGGCACGGCCCTGCCCTGCGCCCGCCACTCGGCGACGAGCCGAGCGTAGATGGGCTCCCGGCTCCGCGGCACCCGGGCTCCTTCGACGCGGTCCATCCGATCCCCCCGTGGCATCCGGTCCATCGGGTCCACCCGGTCCATTCGATCCGTCCGGCCGATCCGGTTCCAGTGGTTCCTGCCGGGGCAACGTCCGTCGCCCCCCGCCGGTACGCCCGGCGCGGCGGGCTCACCGGGTCGGGTGAGGGGATCGCTCGAACGGGGTCTTCCGCCCGTCCGACAAACAGCCCGTCGGACGGGGTCCGAGAGCGCGCGGAGCGGGGCCCCGACCGGCCCCCCGCTCCGGTCGTGCCCCGCGGAAACTGAACCTACGTGCGATGCGCGGTCCGGACCAGCGCACCGGTGCCCGGCGCGCGGCGTCCGGCACTCACCTGTGCACAGCCGCGTCCGCTTGGTCCGCATTCGCCGGTCCCAGGACGGGTACGGGCAGTTCACCGGTGACGAGGTGGGCGAGGACGACCTCGTAGAGATCGGTGCCGCCGGTCAGCAGCCGGCGTTCCAGGACGGGCTCGGCGGCCCGTACGTGTTCCCGCACGGTCTGGGCGTGCACGCCCCGCGCGTCGGCCGCGGGCCCGGCATTGGCGTCGGCGGCCAGCCAGGCGCGCAGGGTGCCGCGCAGGTCGCGGCCGTCGTGGTCGAGACGGCCGAGCAGGCCCTCGGCCCACGAGCGCAGCGCGGCGGAGCCGAGCAGGTCGGCGAAGCGCGCCGGCGGGGGCGGGGCCGTGCCGTCGGGGTCGTACGGTCCCTGCGCCGCCTCGGTGTTCAGCGCTACGTGCGCCACCGCGCGGACGGTGAGGGCGGAGAAGTCGGCGCCGATCAGCGCGGCGACCCGGTCCATCCGGGCGCGGACCGTGTTGCGGCTGACGCCGAGCACCTTGGCCGCGCTCACCGCGGTGAACTCCAGGCCGAGACGGGTGGTGGCGAGGAGTTCGGCGCGGACGTGGTGGGCCAGGGTGTCGAGCGGGCGCAGCACGGCGGCCGACCAGGCGCGCAGCGCGGCGGGGTCCATCAGGCGGGCGGGGCGGGTGCGTTCGGCGTACACGGCGGCCCGCTCCGGGCGGAAGCGGGCCACGGCGAGGGCGGTGACCGCCTGTCCGTAGGCGGTGGCGGTCAGGGCGAGGCGCTGGCGGGGGCTGCCGCCGAGGTAGGTGCCGGGCCGGCCGGCGACCAGGGAGCGCAGCCGCTCCTCCACTTCGGTGGCCGGGCCGAGCACGATGACGTGTCCGTCCATCGCGGGGCAGCGCACGACGAGCGCGCCGCCGCTGGTGGCCACGCCGCACTCGTCCGCGATCCGGTCGCGTTCGGCGGCGGAGCCCTCGATGACGTAGACGCGCGCGGTGTCGTTCTCCAGCAGTCCCGGCCACAGGCCCGCGGCGACGCGGCGGGCGGAGACGGTGTCCTCCACCATCAGCAGTTGCAGGATGGCGAGCCGCAGATCGGCGGTGGCCCGCCGCAGCCGGTAGTCGGCATGGACCAACTCGCGTTCGCGCAGCAGCAGTTCGAGTACGCCAACGGTGTGGCCGAGGATCTCCGTGGTGTGCCGGTCGAAGGGGTCCCGGCGGGCCACGGCCAGCACCGCGGAGGCGGCCGGGTCCGGTCCGGGGCGCCGTATCCCGACCAGGCGGGCATGGCGGGTGCCGTCGTCCAGCGCCGCGGCGGAGACCCGGCCGGCGGCCACATCGGCGACGACGGAGGGGTCGAGGGACAGCCGCTCCCCCGCTTCGGCGAGCAGGGTGCCGCGCGCGTCCCGCAGGCACACCGACGCCCCGGCGGCGCGGGCGAGCCAGGCCACCAGCCGGTGCAGGTCGCGTCCGGCGGGGCGCAGTTGGGCGAGCAGTTCCCGCGCCCAGCCGTCGGTCCCGTACGGCTGCGGCCCCTCCTCCGCTCGGCGAGCCACGTGCCCCTCTCCCTGTCGTCCCGGTCGGCCTCGATGTCCGCAGCGGGACGTTACCCGAGAGTTCATGCCCCGTCCCCCGCGGACATGGCTCCGCCGGCGGCCTGGAGGGCGGACCGCCGGCGGAGGCGCCGTGCCCGGACGGGGGACTCCGGGCGACTCCACCCTCGGGTGCCCGGGAATCGGGGGTGTACACCAGGGCGTCCCGGTCCGCTTCGCCGGCGCCGGGCGGGCCACGCCCCCGGCTGCCGGCCGCGCCGCCCGCCACCGCATAAGCTCGACGGATGGCGAAGTACTTCGACGTGCACCCCGAGAACCCGCAGGCCCGCAGCATCGGGCAGATCGCCGACGCGGTGCGTTCGGGGGCGCTCATCGCGTATCCGACGGACTCCTGCTACGCGCTGGGCTGCCGGCTGGGCAGTCGCGACGGGATGGACCGGATCCGGGCGATCCGTCATCTGGACGACCGGCATCACTTCACCCTGATGTGCCGGGACTTCGCGCAGCTCGGTCAGTTCGTGCGGGTGGACAACGATGTGTTCCGGGCAGTGAAGGCGGCCACGCCCGGCAGCTACACCTTCATCCTGCCGGCCACCCGCGAGGTGCCGCGCAAGCTGATGCACCCGAAGAAGAAGACCGTCGGCGTGCGCATCCCGGACCACGTGGTCACCCAGGCGCTGCTGGCCGAGCTGGGCGAGCCGCTGCTGTCCAGCACGCTGCTGCTGCCCGACGAGGAGGAGCCGCTGACGCAGGGCTGGGAGATCAAGGACCGCCTCGACCACGTGGTGGACGCGGTCGTCGACTCCGGGGACTGCGGGACCGAGCCGACGACGGTGGTCGACTTCTCCGGCGGGGAGGCGGAGATCGTCCGGCGGGGCGCCGGGGACACCTCGCGGTTCGAGTGACCGCGGCGGTACGGCGGACCGGCCGCGAGCGCGTGGATCTTGCGTGGCAGCATGAGACGTGCCCGGCGCGCCCCACGCGGCCGCACGCCCCCGTGTGCCCGCGGGGCGCGGGGGCACCCGCCGTCCGCCACCGACTCCCCAGGAGGCCCGTCAGCATGACCGACGTACAGGGAACATCCGTCGACATCACCACCGAGGACGGCACCGCCGACGCCTACCTCGCCCGTCCCGCGGACGGCGAGCCGCACCCGGGCGTGCTGCTCTACCAGGACGCCTACGGGCTGCGCCCGCAGCTGAGGTCGATGGCCGACCGGCTCGCGGCCGCCGGGTACACGGTGCTGGTGCCGAACGTCTTCTACCGGCACGGCCGCACCCCGATCGGCGAGCTGCCGGAGTTCATCGACCCGTCGGCCGACCCGACCATCTGGCAGCGGATCGGTCCGGTGATGGGCTCCCTCACCCCCGAGCAGTCCCGGCGCGACGCGGACGCGTACCTGGGCTTCCTCGCGGACAGCCCGTTCGTCACCGACGGTCCGGTCGCGCTGACCGGCTACTGCATGGGCGCCCGGCTCGCCCTGCGCACGGCCGCCACCCATCCGGACCGGGTGGCCGCGGCGGCCGGGTTCCACGGCGGCAGGCTGGTCACCGACGCCCCCGACAGCCCGCACCGCGGCGCCGGGGACATCACCGCCGAGCTGTACTTCGGCTTCGCCGACCAGGACGCCTCCATGCCCGAGGAGCAGATCCGCGAGCTGGAAGCGGCGCTGGACGCGGCCGGTGTGCGCTACACGTCCGAGGTGTACCGGGGCGCGCAGCACGGCTACACCCAGGCGGACACCCCGGCCTACGACCAGCAGGCCGACGAGCGGCACTGGGCGGCGCTGCTGGCCCTGCTCGACCGGGCCTTCTGAGCCTTCCGCACCGCGCGGCACCGGCCCGTGGCGCCCGTCTCCCGGCGGGCGCCGGGCCGCGGCCAACCACCGTTTGCGGCCCGATCATTGACATGCACGCAACTTCAGCACCAGTCTGAGAGCGCTCTCATGCAGGTACGGACCAAGAACCGGAGGTCCGTACGACCCCGACCCCACACGGAGGTGGAGAGTGCCGTACATATCGACTCCGACTCGCCCCGCGGCAGCGCTGGTTGCCACGGCGGCACTCCTCGGCGGAGCGCTCGCGTTCGGTGCCCCGGACCGGGCCGCGGCCGCCGTACCGGACACCATCGCGCTGACCGTCACCAACAACTCGGGCCGCGCCGAACCCGTGTACCTCTACGACCTCGGCACCCAGCTGTCCTCGGGGCGGCAGGGCTGGGCCGACGCGAGCGGTACCTTCCACGCCTGGCCCGCGGGCGGCAATCCGCCCGTCCCCGCGCCGGACGCGGCGATCACCGGCCCGGCCGCCGGCCAGTCGCTGACCATCCGCATCCCGAAGTTCTCGGGGCGGATCTACTTCTCCTACGGCCGGAAGCTGGATTTCCGGCTCGCCACCGGCGGGTTGGTGCAGCCTGCCGTGCAGAACCCCTCCGACCCCAACCGCGACATCCTCTTCAACTGGTCCGAGTACACGCTCAACGACTCCGGGCTGTGGCTCAACAGCACCCAGGTGGACATGTTCTCGGCACCGTACTCCGTCGGCGTGCGGCGCTCCGACGGCACCGTGAGCACCACCGGCCGGCTGAAATCGGGCGGCTGGTCGGGCTTCTTCAGCGCCCTGCGCGCCCAGTCGGGCGGCTGGTCCGGGCTCGTCCAGACGCGGTCGGACGGCACGGTCCTGCGGGCCCTCTCGCCGCTGTACGGCGTGGAGACCGGGGCGCTGCCCGCGAACGTGATGGACGACTACGTCAACCGGGTCTGGCAGAAGTACACGACGTCGACGCTGACCGTCACGCCGTTCGCCGACCAGCCCGCCAAGAAGTTCTACGGCCGGGTCTCGGGCGGCGTCATGAACTTCACCGACTCCTCGGGCGCGGTCGTCACCACCTTCCAGAAACCGGACGCGGACAGCGTGTTCGGCTGCCACAAGCTGCTGGACGCGCCCAACGACGACGTCCGCGGGCCCATCTCCCGTACGCTGTGCGCCGGTTTCAACCGCTCCACCCTGCTGACCGACCCGAACCAGCCGGACACCACGCCCGGTGACTTCTACCAGGACGCGGTGACCAACCAGTACGCGCGGGCGGTCCACGGTCAGATGGCGGACGGCAAGGCCTACGCGTTCGCCTTCGACGACGTCGGCAACCAGGAGTCCCTGGTGAACGACGGCGCTCCGCAGCAGGCGTACCTCACGCTGGATCCGATGAGCTGAGCACGCCGAAAGGGTCCCGCTGCCCGGCCGGTGCCGGGGAGCGGGACCCTCGTGTTCGGTGGCGCGGATCAGCCGGTGGTCAGGGACGTGTCGTCCACGACGAAGCTGGTCTGCAGCGAGGTGTCCTCGACGCCGTTGAACTTCAGGGTGACCGTCTGGCCCGCCAGCGAGGACAGGTCGAAGGTCTTCAGGGCGTAGCCGGAGGCCGCGTTGACGTTCGAGTACGTCGCCAGGGTCTTCGAACCGGCGGTGACCGTCAGCTTGTCGTAGGCGGTGCTGCCGCTCTCCGCGGTGTCGATGTGCAGGTAGAAGGAGAGGGTCGCCTTGCAGCCCGCGGGGATGGTCACCGACTGGGACAGCGTGTCGGTGTGCGAGGTGCCGTACCCGTCCATCCACGCCTTGTAGGAGCCGCCGTGCGCCGCCTCACCGCTGTCGGTGGTGATCACGCCGCTGCTCGCGGTCCAGCCGGTGTTGCCGGACTCGAAGCCCGGGTTGGCCAGCAACTGGGCCGAGGTGCAGCCGCCGCCACCGCCGCCGGTGCTGACGGTCCACGTGAAGGTCGCGGTACCGGTCGCGCCGGTGGAGTCCTTCACGGTGACGGTGGTGCTGTAGGTCCCGGCCGTGGTGGGCGTACCGGAGATCACACCGGTGGAGCTGTTGATGGACAGGCCGGTGGGCAGGCCGGAGGCGCTGTAGGTGAGCGCGCCGCTGTTGGTGCTGGACGCCTGGACCTGGAGGCTGACCGCGGTGCCCACGGTGGAGGACTGGCTGCCCGGGTTGGTGACCGTCACGCCGCTGCTGGGCGGGGTGATGTGGCTGCCGACGTTGATGCCCGCGAAGGCGTTGCCGACGCCCGCGTACTGCGCCGAGTTGGCGCCGTACAGGGCGGAGGCGGCGTTGAGGGCGGCGGTGCGGGCACCGGCGTAGTTGGTGCTGGACGTCATGTACGTCGTCAGCGCCTTGTACCAGATCTGCAGGGCGGCGGCGCGGCCGATGCCGGTGACGGCGACGCCGTCGGAGGTCGGGCTGTTGTAGGTGACACCGTTGATGGTCTTGGTGCCGCTGCCCTCGGCCAGCAGGTAGAACATGTGGTTGGCCGGACCCGAGGAGTAGTGCACGTCGAGGTTGCCGACGCCCGAGTACCAGCTGTCCGCCGAGCCGCCGTCCTTGCTCGGCTTGTCCATGTAGCGCAGCGGGGTGCCGTCGCCGTTGATGTCGATCTTCTCGCCGATGAGGTAGTCACCGGGGTCGGAGCTGTTGTTGGCGTAGAACTCCACGCCGGTGCCGAAGATGTCCGAGGTGGCCTCGTTCAGGCCGCCGGACTCGCCGCTGTAGTTGAGGCCCGCGGTGTTGGAGGTGACACCGTGGCTCATCTCGTGCCCCGCCACGTCCAGCGCGGTCAGCGGGTCGTTGTTGCCGCTGCCGTCGCCGTACGTCATGCAGAAGCAGCTGTCGTCCCAGAACGCGTTCACGTACGCGTTGCCGTAGTGGACGCGGGAGTAGGCGCCGACGCCGTCGTTCTTGATGCCGCTGCGCCCGAAGGTGTTCTTGTAGAAGTCCCAGGTCTCCTGGGCGCCGTAGGCGGCGTCCGCGCCGGCCGTGGCGGCGTTGGAGTTGGTGCCGTCACCCCAGGTGTCGTTGGACTGCGAGAACAGGGTGCCGGTGCCGGAGGAACCGTGGTTCAGGTTGTACGTCTTGTGGCCGCCGCGCGCACCGTCGGTCAGGGTGTACGACGAACCCGACTGGGTCGTGGTCAGCGAGACCTGGCCGCTGTAGCGGGTGTTGCCCACGCCGGTCTCGATGCCCTGGTACCGGTACAGCTCCTTGCCGGTGGTGGCGTCGGTGATGACGTGCAGCTTGCTGGGCGTGCCGTCGTCCTGGAAGCCGCCGATCACGGTCTCCCAGGCGAGCTTCGGGGTACCGCTGCCGGCCCAGATCACCTTGCGGGCGCTGTCGGCCGCGGGCTTGGCGGCGTCCAGGGCCTTGGCGGTCTTCAGCGCCTTGCTCTCGGCGGCCGACTTGGCGACGGTCGCGGTCGTGGAGGACACCGCGATCTTGTTCTTGTTGTTCCAGGTCGTGGTCACGGTCCCGGCGGCCAGCGAGGCGGGCGGGGTGTGCACCACGAGGTCGCCGCCGAGGACGGGCAGACCGTCGTAGGTGCGCTCGTAGCGCGTGTGCAGCGTGCCGTCGGCGTCCTTGACGACATCCCGGACGACCAGCTTCTCCTTGGCGCCGAGGCCGAGGGTGCGGGCGGTGTCGGCCGTCTTGTCCTGGGCGCTCTGGATCAGGGCCTTGTGCTGCGCCGGGCTGAGCTTGGCCTCCAGCGCACCGGTGCGCAGGGGGCTGAGGTGGTGCGCGGCGGGCGTCGCGGTGGCCGGGACGGCCTGCATGCCGAGCGCGAGAAAGGCCGCGGTGGAGAGCAGGGCGGCTCCGACCGTGGCCCGCTTGCGGGAGGGACTCCCTTGGGGCAGACGTCCGTGAGAAAGGGGTCTGTGGGGTCTCACTCTTACTCCTCCTGCAAAGGCCGCCGGGTCGCGGCCGGTGAGGGACCGGGCAGCCGGGTCTGCTGTCCGGAGGGTTGCGCTGTGCGGGGACCGTGGTGCGTGATCCGACCGTGGGGGATCAGCGTGCGCAGGGAGAATGACAGCCTTGACCCGTCCATGTCACCAGGTCGGAGGGCAATCGAGGGTTTTCCCTATGATGTCGCTGTGTGCTTCCCGGGCCGCCAATTCACGTTCACGAAACACTCGTTGGCGGCGCCAGACCGGACCCGTCACCCCGGCCCCGCCCTGGCATGATCGACCGCATGGTGGACGACAAGGTGCGGGCGGTCTTCGAGCGCGCGGGGTGCACGGGCTCCCCGCTGGTCCGTTCCCTGGGCGGGGACGCGGAGTTCGGGCTCGCCGCCGACGAACCCGTGGTGCCCGCCCCGGTCGTCAAGTGCTGTACGCAACGAGGTCGGCGGCGTCTCCTTACCGGACGGCCGCCGGTACGCCGCCGCGGTCTTCGCCAGGTCCCGGCCGGGCTCGGACGACGCCGCCGTCAACGCCCCGCCATCGGAGCCGCGACCACGCGCGCCATCTCCTCGACGGCGCACCGGACCACCTGACGAACACGCCGATTTCGACCTGCCCACAGGAGGGCGCATGTCTCACCACCCCACCGGGTTCACACACCGGCTGGTCCCCTCGCCGGGCGGCCGGATCCATCTCGTGGAGCAGGGCAGCGGACCGCTGGTGCTGCTCGTGCACGGCTTCCCGGAGTCCTGGTACTCCTGGCGCCACCAGCTGCCGGCGCTCGCCGCGGCCGGATACCGGGCGGTCGCCATCGATGTGCGCGGGTACGGCCGCTCCTCCAAGCCCGCCGCGACGGACGCGTACCGGCTGCTCGACCTGGTCGAGGACAACGTCGCGGTGGTGCACGCGCTGGGCGAGGAGTCGGCGGTGATCGTCGGCCACGACTGGGGCTCGGCCATCGCCACGGGCTCCGCCCTGGTCCGGCCGGACGTCTTCCCGGCGGTGGGCATGCTCAGCGTGCCGTACTCCCCGCGCAGCGGGCGCCGCCCCACCGAGGTCTTCGCCTCGATGAGCGGCGGCGACGAGGAGTTCTACATCTCCTACTTCCAGGAGCCGGGCCGCGCCGAGGCCGAGATCGAACCCGATGTGCGCGGCTGGCTCGCCGGCTTCTACGCCGCCTTTTCCGCCGACACCATGCCCGGACCCGACGCCCCCGCGCCGTACTTCGCGAGCCGGGGCGGCACGCTGCGCGACCGCTTCCCCGCCGGCCGGCTGCCCGCGTGGCTGGGCGAGGAGGAACTCGACTACTACGCCGGGGAGTTCGAGCGGACCGGGATGACCGGCGCGCTCAACCGCTACCGCAGCATGGACCGCGACTGGGAGGACCTCGCCGACTACGACGGCGCGCCGCTCACCCAGCCGTCCCTGTTCCTCGGCGGCGCCCTGGACGCCACCACGTCATGGCTGGGCCGCGCCATCAAGGCGTTCCCGGTCACGCTGCCCGGCCTGGTGTCCTCCCACGTCCTGGACGGCTGCGGCCACTGGATCCAGCAGGAACGCCCCGACGAGACCAACCGGTTGCTCGTGGAGTGGCTCGGCGCACTGCCCCGCTGACACCGCGCGCCACCGCTCCGCCGCGACGGCGAACCGGGCTTCGTCATCACCGGCATGACCGACGTCGTCCGCTTCGCCCCGCTCGACCCCGGCACCCTGCCCGCGGCGCCGCTCCGCCTCGTCACCGGTCTCGTCCGCGGCGACCACCTGGCCGACCGGAGTCCGGCGCGCTGGATCGGCAACGGCACCGAGCGCGACGGCCGGGAGCGCCGCGACGCCCCCAGGCGGGCTGGTGCCGGTGGGGCAACCGGCACACCGGGCTGGGCTTCGCCTCGGCGACGGGCCGCGAGGCCCCGGCGGCTCGGTGACACCGCCGTGCCCCGCGGGCACCGGACCGGTCCCCGGGCCCGGGGCCGATTGAACGCGCCGCGTCCTCCGTGTCAGCATCGAGACGTGACGACACCCCGTGCGCAGGAGGCGACCGCGGCGTCTCCGTATCCGCGCCGCTTCCGCCGGGCCGAGGAGCGGGGCCGACGCATCGGCCGGATCCTGCGCCGGGTGGCCGGGGTCCGGCACGTGGACGAGGAGCTGCTCGACCGGATCGGGCGCCGCATGTACGCCCGCGACGAGCCGGGGGCGGCGCTGGTGCGCGCCATGCGCCGGGACGGCCGCCCCGGCGCCGAACGCGTCACCATGGCCCAGTTCGATCGGGCGCTGCGGGAGGGGATCCAGGCCGTCCCCGACGCCCCGCCGGAGCTGGTGCGGTTCTTCGCGCTGGTGGACGCCGTGCCCGCATGGGTGGACTTCGACCTGATCGAGCGGGGTGCCGGGGTGCTCCGGCGGCTCGGCCGCACCGCGAACGACGTGCTGCTGCAGCTGTCCCTGATCGGCGGCTACCGGTTCGGCGGACCCGCCGAACTGCTTGTCGCCACGGGCGGTCTGTCGGGCGCGACGGCCATGCGCCGGCTCGGCGAGACGGAGACGTGGAGCCACGCCGTCGCCCGGCCGGGCGGGCTGCGGCGCGACGGGGAGGGCTTCCGGCTCACGGTCCATGTGCGGGTGATGCACGCGCTCGTCAACGACCGGTTCGAGCACAACGGCCGCTGGGACGTCCACGAATGGGGGCTGCCCGTCAACCAGTCCGACCGGGCCGGCACGCTGGGCCTGTTCAACAGCACCCTGCTGCTCGGCGCCCGCGCGCTCGGCTGGTGGGTGAGCGCGGCGGACGCGCGGGCCGTGATGCATCTGTGGAAGTACGTCGGCCTGCTGCTCGGGGTGGACGAGGACTGGCTGTTCGACACCGAACGCGAGCAGAACGTCTTCAACTACCACGTGCTGCTGGCGCAGGACGGGCAGACCATGGCGGGCGCCGACCTCACCGAGGCGATCCTGAAGGGACAGCGGCGGCTGACCGAGGCCCGGTCGAACCCGCTGCGGGCGGCCTACGCGCGGGCGCGGCTGCTCGGCATGCTGAGGTGCTTCCTGGGCAGGGAGAGTCTCGAAGGGCTCCGTATCCCGGTGACGCCGCCCTGGGCGGTGCCGCCCGTGCTGGTCAAGAACCTCGCCGCCTCGCTGCTGCTCGGGCGCACCGAGCGCGGCCGCCAGGTCCTGGAGCGCGCCGGCGACAGGTTCCGCGAGCGGCGAAGCGCCCTGCTCTTCGCCGGGGCCCGGCCCCGGGTCGGCCCGCTGCCGCTCTGAACCGGGCTCTGAACCGGTCTGCGAGGACGGGCGTCGGCCCGCGCGGGTCCGACTCCTGCCATCCGCGGGAGCCGGACCCGCCGGTCGAGGACGAGATGACCATCCCGCTGAAGTGATCGGGCGCCGACGCCGGAAAACCGATCACACGGTTGTCACATTCGGCTGTCAGACTCGGAACGGAACCGAACCGATGTACGACCGCCGGAGGAGCCCGTGCCGTCCGTCCCCCGTCCCCTGCGCAGACTGGGCTTCCTCACCATCGGCCTGTTCGACCCGGCGGACCCGGGGCGGGGCCACGAGTCCACGCTGGAGATCATCGAACTGGGCGAGCGGCTCGGCTTCGACAGCGCCTGGGTCCGCCAGCGCCATCTCCAGTACGGCATCTCGTCCCCGGTCGCCGTCCTCGCCGCCGCCTCCCAGCGCACCCGCCGTATCGAACTCGGTACGGCGGTGATCCCGCTGGGCTGGGAGAACCCGCTGCGGCTCGCCGAGGACCTGGCGACCGTCGACGTGCTGTCCGGCGGCCGGCTGAACCCGGGCGTCAGCGTGGGCACGCCGACGCACTACGACCGGGTGCGGGACGCCCTGTACCCGGACACCGGCGGCGCCGAGGACTTCGGATACGCGCGGGTGCGGCGGCTGCTCGACCTGGTCCGGGGCGAGCCGGCCGGCGACGTCGCCGGGGTGGAGGGCTTCGAGGTGTTCAGCGACGTGGTGCAGCCGCACGCCCCCGGGCTCGCCCGGCGGCTGTGGTACGGCGGCGGCGGCCTCCGCTCCGCGCGCTGGGCGGGCGAGCACGGGATGAACTTCCTGACCAGCAACGTCGTCAAGGCCGAGGACCCGCAGGGGCCGTACGACTTCGCGCGGATCCAGCAGTCCCTCGTCCGAGAGTTCCGGGCGCACCACCCCGACGGGGCGGCGGCCCGGGTCTCGCAGGGCCTGGTGGTGATCCCCACCGACTCGGCGACCCCCGCGCAGCGCGCCAAGTACGCCGAGTACGCGGCCCGGCGGCTGCCCCGCACCGGTGCGCCGCAGGGCCCGGCCCGGCTGCTGTTCGCGCCGGACCTGGTCGGCCCCTCCGCGGAACTGGCCGAACGGCTGCGCGCGGACGCCGCGTTCCGCGAGGTGGACGAGGTCGCCTTCGCGCTGCCGTTCACCTTCGACCACGAGGACTACGTGCAGATCCTCACCGACATGGCGACGAAGCTGGGTCCCGCGCTCGGCTGGCGGCCGGCCGGCTGACTCCCCGGGCGGGCCCGCCCCTCCTCGTGGTGCGTGCCGTACGAGCCGCCCGGCTCCCGGCCCGGTACGCCCGTGCGGTTGATCACCACTGGACCTATCCGTGAGGCTGGGAGGTACGACACTGTCGAGGGAAGGTCCCAACGTGAACGGCATACCGGCGCACACGCTCAACGACGGCACGGTGATCCCCGCCATCGGCCTCGGTACCTGGCCGCTGGACGACACGGCGGCCGAGCGGGCCGTACGCGACGCCCTCGGCCTGGGCTACCGGCTGGTGGACACCGCGGCGAACTACCGCAACGAGACCGGTGTCGGCCGGGCCCTGGCCGGCAGCGGGGTGCCCCGCGCGGACGTGGTGGTGACGACCAAGCTCCCGGGCCGCGACCACGGCTACGAGGAGACCCTGGCCTCCTTCGAGGAGTCCCGGCGGCGCCTCGGCCTGGAGTACGTGGACCTGTACCTGATCCACTGGCCCAATCCCCGGGTCGGCAGGTACGTCGACTCCTGGAAGGCGATGATCAGGCTGCGGGAGGAGGGCCTGGTCCGTTCGATCGGCGTCTCCAACTTCACCCCGGAGCACATCGTGCGCCTGGAGAAGGAGACCGGGGTGCTGCCCTCGGTGAACCAGATCGAGCTGCATCCGCTGTTCCCGCAGGAGGCACTGCGCGCCTTCCACGCGGACCAGGGCATCCTCACCGAGAGCTGGAGCCCGCTGGGCCGGGGCGGCCATCTGCTGACCGACCCGGAGGTCACCCGGATCGCCGCGGCGCACGGCGTGAGCCCCGGGCAGGTGCTGCTGCGCTGGCACCTCCAGCTGGGCGCGCTGCCCATCCCCAAGTCGGCCGACCCCGAGCGGCAGCGCGCCAACCTGGACGTCTTCGGGTTCGAGCTGGACTCGGACCAGATGGCGGCGATCGCCCGGCACGCCGCGCGCCGGCTCGGCGGGGACCCGGAGACCCACGAGGAGTTCTGAGCCTTCCGCCGGCGAGGGGGTACCCGGGGCCCGTGAGGCGGACACACGGAAGGAGCCGCACGTGGCAGCGGAGGACCGGCTGCGGACGTACCGCGGCAAGCGAGACTTCGAGCGTACCCGGGAGCCCTCGGGCGGGCAGGCGTCCGAGGGCGGCGGCCGGCCGCGGTTCGTGGTGCAGATCCACGACGCGCGCCGGATGCACTTCGACTTCCGGCTCCAGGTCGGCGACGTCCTGAAGTCCTGGTCGGTGCCGAGGGGGCCGTCCGCCGACCCCGGGGACAAGCGGCTCGCCGTGCCCACCGAGGACCATCCGCCGGCGTACGAGGACTTCGAGGGCGTGATCCCGAAGGGCGAGTACGGCGGGGGCACGGTGATCGTGTGGGACCGCGGGACGTACGAGCCGTTGAGCCACGACCGACGGGGGCGGCCGGTGGACTTCGCCGAGTCGCTGGAGCGCGGACACGCCACGTTCCGGCTGCACGGCGCCAAGCTGCGCGGCGAGTACGCCCTGACCCGCTTCCGGGGCAGGGACGGGGAGGACGCCTGGCTGCTGGTGCGCAAGGGGCCGGCGGGCGCGGGGCACGGCACCCCCGACCCCCGGCGGGCCCGCTCGGTGCGCACCGGACGCACCCTCGCGCAGGTCGCGGCGGACGGCGGCGAGGGGTGACGAGTGGTGTCAACGCAGTACATCCTGAAGGGGATTGATCGGTTCCGGCCACAACCTCATCGCCTTGCGCCTATGTTCGCGCCGATATCCCTCGCTTCCCGGGAGGCATCCGTATGCGCACAGCACTGCGCGGCGCCCTGATCGGCGCCGTGACCGCCGCCACCGTACTGACCTGCGGCACGGCCGGGGCGACCCCGCCGGGTCCCGGGGTGACGGCCCGCACGATCACCGAGCGGACCGTCGACGGCACCGACTACACCCTGCGCGAGATCACCATCCCGCCGGGCCAGAGCACCGGCTGGCACTACCACGACGGCCCGCTGTACGGCGTGGTCAGGCAGGGCACGCTGAGCCACTTCGACTCCTCCTGCTCCTCGGACGGCGTGTACCGGACGGGCTCGCCGGTCAAGGAGCCCGCCGGGCCCGGGCATGTGCACATAGGCCGCAACCTCGGTGACACGCCGGTCGTGCTCGACGTGTGGTACGTGCTGCCGCACGGCTCGCCGTTCTCCGAGGACGCCCCGAACCCGGGCTGCGCCTTCCAGTAGGGCGGACGGTCGGGTGGCCCGTCAGCCCCGGTGGGCGCGCAGGGCCGCGAGGGCCTTGTCGGCGTGGGTGTTCATGCGCAGCTCGCTGCGGACGATCTCGACGACGGTGCGGTCCGGGGCGATGACGAAGGTGACGCGCTTGGTGGGGGCGAGGGTGAAGCCGCGCCGGACCCCGAACCGTTCGCGGACGGCGCCGTCGGTGTCGGACAGCAGCGGCATGCCGAGGGTGTGGCGCCCGGCGAACTCCCGCTGTTTGCCGACCTCGTCGCCGCTGACGCCGACGGGCTTGGCGCCGAGCGCCGCGAACTCGGCGGCGAGGTCGCGGAAGTGGCAGGCCTCGGCGGTGCAGCCCGGGGTGAGGGCGGCGGGGTAGAAGAAGAGCACCACGGGGCCGTCGGCCAGCAGGTCGGCGAGCCTGCGGACGGTGCCGGTCTCGTCGGGCAGGGCGAAGTCCTCGACCCGGTCCCCCACTTCGATCCGCCCGCTCATGACCGCGCCCTCGCGGGTGCGGCGGCGGACGGCAGGGGCGGGTGTGCACAGCGGGGCACGGTTCCTCCTCGGATGGCCTGCCGCCGGATATTACGGGACGGTACGGCCCCGGCGCGGCCGTTCGCGCGACCGGCCGCGCCGGGGCCGCTCAGCCCGCGCCCTCCCCGGCGGCCTCCGGCCCCGCGCCGACCTGCGCGGAGTACGCCAGGAAGTCGTCGACCATGCGGTGGAAGAGCGTGGCCAGCTCCCGCAGCTCCTCGGGCCGCCAGCCGGCGAGGGCGAGCTGCATCTCGTGGGCCCCGGCCTCCCGGATCCGGCCGACGGCCCGCCGGCCGGCGTCGGTGAGCCGGATGCGCTGGGCACGCCGGTCCTGGGGATCGGGGATCCGGGTGACGTATCCGGCCCGCTGGAGCTGCTGCACCGTCCGTGTCACGTGCGACGCCTCCACGCCGAGCCGGTGGGCGACCTCCCCCGGCCGCAGCGGTTCGCAGTCGGCGATCTGCCGCAGCAGCGCCACGGCGGCCCGGTCCAGCGAGACGCCGGTCAGCGCGCGCATCCGTTCGTGGTGCCGGGTGCGCGTGCCGAGGTAGGTGATGCGGGTGAGGGCGCGCTCGATCTCGGCGACCTCCGGGGAGGCCGCGGGCGGGCCGGACGGCGGGGGCGCGGGCATGCCTCCGAGTGTACGCGGATCTTGCCCGGCTCGACCTTTTCGTCCCGGTACGCCGGACGGCACGCCCCTCTCCCGCCCGGCACGTCCGCCGGACCTCGCGCACCCCGGCAGGCGGGGCGCTCCGAGGGCCTCGCGCCCGTGTGCCGGGACGTCCCAGGCCGTCCCAGGGGACGCCGGACCGGCATGGTGACGGTTCGTCACGGCAAGGCTGGGCGGCGTGATCGCTGCTCGTGGTCACGAGAACGAAAGCCGGAGGTTTCCATGATCCGACGGGCCCTCAAGAGCGTCCTGCCGGCCGCGGCCGCGGTGCTCGCCCTGCTGCCCGTGACGGCCGGTGCCGCCGCGGCGAGCACGGTGGCCGCGCACCCGGTGGCCGCGGTCGCCGCCCCGCACCCCGCCCGCACGCACCACTACCTCACCGGCCGGGTCGCCACCCAGCGCGCCCGGCTCAACGTCCGCTCCGGACCGGGCACCCGCTACCGGGTCGTCGGCCACCGGGACGCCCGCCGGCTCATCTCCGTGAGCTGCAAGTCCGAGGGCTCCCGGGTGCACGGCAACCGCCTGTGGTACCGGCTCCCGAACCACCGGGGCTACGTCTCCGCCCACTACGTGCGCACCGGCCGGTACATCCCCTGGTGCTGATGCCCGAACGCCGCATCGACCACTGACCGCCGAGGGCCTGTCCGGGAACCGCGTCCCGAACAGGCCTTCGGCACGGGGGTGCTTGACCTCGCCCATACCTCGTCCGGTGTTGCAGCCGCCGCACGGCAGGGAAGCCATTCCGGCAACAGGGGCGAAACGCCCATACAGGAATGGGAGTCGAGGAACGCACGATGCGGCACCCCCAAGGATCGACCGCGCCGGACGAGTCGCTGGTGGTGAGACTGCGCGAGCTGAAGGACCGTACGGGGCTGAGCCTGGCGGCGCTGGCCGCGCGCACCCCCTACAGCAAGTCCGCCTGGCACCGCTATCTTTCGGGCGGCAAGCGCCCGCCCAGGCCCGCGGTGGAGGCCCTGTGCCGACTGGCCGACGCCGATCCCGCGAGCATACTGGCGCTGTGGGAGGCGGCCGGCGCACCCGCTCCCCCGGACCCGCCCGCCGAGGCGCCCCGCGGCAGGCGGCTCTCCTGGCTGCCGCTGTGGCTCCCGGTGTCCGCGCTCGCGCTGTTCGGCGCGGCCACGGCGGTGGCCGCCACCGTGGCCCTGTCCGGGCGCCCGGGGTCCGCGCCCGCGGCCAGGCCCCTGACCTCGGTGCCGCGCTGCCACGGCGCCTCCTGCCAGGGAGTGTTGCCCGACGCCTCCTTCTGCGCCCGGGACGCCCAGACCCGCAGCGAGGTCACCGACCCGGCCTATGCGGTACGGCTGCGCTACTCGCCGTCCTGCGGCACCGCCTGGTCGGAGGTGCGGATGCGCATCCGTCACGCCCGGGAGGTGTCGGTACGGGCGGGCGAGAACGTCCTCACCGCGAGCTATCCGGCGGACGACACGGCGGGGGTCAACAGCCCGATGCTGCCGGTGACTTCACCCCGGGGTGTGGCGGCCTGCGCGGAGGTGGACGGGGAGGTGGTGTGCACGGGCCTGGAGGCGGACGGGCCGCCGGGCGACCGGGACTGAGCCCGGCGGCCCGCGCGGCCCGTTCAGGGGAACCGGCGGCCGAAGGCGCGTGAGGGGGGCGGGAACGGTCGACATCTTCTGCCGTGACCGCCGTAGCCCTGCCGCTCATCGCGCCCATGCTCGCCACCCCCGGCTCGCTGCCGCCCGCCACGCAGGACGCGCGGTGGGCCTACGAGACCAAGCAGGACGGGCAGCGGGTGATGGTCTACCTGCCCGGGGACGGCCGTGTGGTGCTGCGCGCCCGCTCGGGCGAGGAGATCACCGGGGCGTACCCGGAGCTGCGGCCGCTGGGCGGCGCGCTCGGCGGGACGCCCGCGATCCTCGACGGCGAGGTGCTGGCCCTGGACGCGCGCGGCCGGGCCGACTTCCAGCTCCTGCAGAGCCGGATGGGGCTGGCCCACGCGCCCGCCCGGGCCGCCCGCCGGGCCGCTCGGGTGCCGGTGCACCTGGTGCTGTTCGACGTCCCCTATCTGGTCGAGCCGCTGCTGCGGCAGCCGTACGCGCGGCGCCGGGCCCGGCTGATGGAGCTGGGCCTCGCCGGGCCGCACTGGTCGACGCCGGGCGCGCTGACCGGGCACGGCGCCGAGGCGCTCGCGGCCACCCGGGAGCACGGCCTGGAGGGCCTGGTGTGCAAGCGGCTCGATTCCGTGTACGAACCCGGGGTGCGCTCCCGCGCCTGGATCAAGATCCGCAACATGCGGGCGGAGGACGTGATCGTGGGCGGCTGGCTGCCCGGCAAGGGGCGGCTGTCCGGGCTGCCGGGCGCCGTGCTGGTGGGCCAGCGGGACACGGCGGGCCGGCTGCGCTACGTCGGCGGGGTGGGCACCGGCTGGAGCGGGGCGGAACGGTCCGCGCTGGCGGAGCTGCTGCGGGACGCGGCGAGCGAGCGGTGCCCGTTCGCACCGGTGCCCCGCGTCCCCCAGGCCCGCTGGGTGCTGCCCCGCCTGGTGGGCGAGGTCTCCTACAGCACCCGTACCCGCTCGGGGATGCTGCGCCAGCCGTCCTGGCTGCGGCTGCGCCCCGACCTCACCCCCGAGGAGTCGGCCGCGGACCTGCCCGCGGACGCCGGGTGAGGGCCATGGGTCTATCGTGTGCGCATGCCGGTTCCCGAACTGATCCGAATCGTCTCCCGTGACTCGCCCATGGCGCTGGCCCAAGTGGAGCGGGTACGCGCCGAGTTGGCCGCCCTGCACCCGGGGGTGCGCACCGAGGTCGTCCCCGTGAAGACCACCGGGGACAAGTGGCTCGGCGATCTGTCCCAGGTCGAGGGCAAGGGGGCGTTCACCAAGGAGGTGGACGCGGCCCTGCTGGCCGGTGAGGCGGATCTCGCGGTGCACTGCGTGAAGGACGTGCCCGCGGACCGGCCGCTGCCCGCCGGGACGGTGTTCGCCGCGTTCCTGAAGCGGGACGACATCCGCGACGCGCTGGTGCACCCGGGCGGACTGACCCTGGACGAGTTGCCGGCCGGCACCCGGATCGGCACCTCCGCGGTGCGCCGGATCGCCCAGCTGGCCGCCACCCACCCCCATCTGGAGTGCGTGCCGTTCCGCGGCAACGCCAACCGCCGGCTGCGGAAGCTGGCCGAGGGCGAGGCCGACGCGCTGCTGCTCGCGGTGTCCGGTCTGGAGCGGATCGGCCGGGCGGACGTGATCACCGAGGTGCTGTCCACGGAGACGATGATGCCGCCGATCGGCGCGGGCATCCTCGCCCTTCAGTGCCGGGAGGACGACACGGCGCTGATCGACGCCGTCAGCGGGCTCGGCGACCCGGACACCCACCGGGAGGCGACGGCCGAGCGGATGTTCCTGCATGTGCTCCAGGGGCACTGCAACAGCCCGATCGCCGGGTACGCGCGGGTCGACCGCAGCGGTGAACTCTCCCTGCGGGCCTGTGTGTTCACCCCCGACGGCAAGACCCGGCTGAACGCCCACGAGTGGGCGGGCCGGCTCGACCCGGCGACGCTCGGCACCTCGGTCGCGGTGGCGCTGCTGCGGCAGGGCGCGCGGGAGATCATCGACGGCATCGCGCACTGAGCGGCGGGCGACGGGCGCCGGTTACGCGGCGCCCGGTTCCGTCTGCTCCTTCAGGAAGGCGCTCACCTGGTGCGCCAGGTCGGCGGCCGGCCCGCAGCCCGCGGGGGCGGCCGTCGCGGCCGGTTCCGCCAGTCCGCTGCCGCCGGCCCACAGCCTGCGGTCGGTCCACTCCTCGTCCACCCGGAGCTGCACCTGCACGTCCACCTGGGTGAGGGCGGCCTCGGGGGCGGCGGCGTAGAGCACGGCGGTGGCCCGGCGCAGCGGATAGACGTCGAAGCCCTCGATGAACTGCGAGTTGCGCCAGTCGATGAACGCGCCCTCGCCGTCCGGGCCGACGCGGATGTCGACCTGCCCGTCCTCCAGGTGGACCCCGAAGTGCCGCACGCCGCGGTTCTCGACCGTCACCCGGACACTGAAGTACGTCAGCCCGGCCGCGGCGTCGTCGCGTCCGCGCGGCGGTTCGCCCGCCTCCAGGCGGTGGACGCGGACCCGCAGACCGGCGTGCTCCTCGTACTCCTGCCAGTCACCGACCACGTTCGGCTCGTACACACTGCCCCTCTCGACCCCGGAGTGTCTATCTGTGGGCTCAGCGCACTGTCAAACGAGCGGAATGCGCCGGGCCCAGGGGGTTCGCCCCCTTTGATCGTCGATCAAGCGCTGCCCAGGAGAAATCCCTCGGGGCGGCTTCGGGCGCGGTCCCGGCGCGTGCCGCACATCACGTTCGGAGCGAGCTCACCGAGCCAGCCGGCCGAGCAGTGAGGAGGCCGCCGTGATGCCGAGCGCCGCGGCGATCACCAGCACCCCGAAGTCGGCGCCGAGGTGCGCGGGCGTGCCGAGCAGCAGCCCGCGCAGCGCGTCCACTTGATAGCTCAGCGGGTTGACCTTGCTGACGGCCTGCAGCCAGCCCGGCATCACCGAGACCGGGTACAGGGCGTTGGAGCCGAAGAACAGCGGCATGGTGATCGCCTGCCCGAAGCCCATCAGCCGGTCGCGGCTGAGCACGATGCCCGCGATGGTCATCGAGAGGCAGGAGAAGAACACCGAGGCCAGCACCACGGCCACCGCGACGCCGAGCAGCCTCAGCGGGTTCCAGGTCAGGGCGACGCCGAGCAGGGCGGCGATGACGATCACGACGATCGCCTGCACCAGCGACTTCACGCCGGCCGCGAACGCCTTGCCGGTGATCAGCGCCGAGCGCGGGGTCGGGGTGACGAGGAGCTTGTTGAGGATGCCCGCGTCCCGTTCCCAGATGATCTGGATGCCGTAGAAGATAGCGATGAACATGGCGGACTGGGCGATGATGCCGGGCGCCATGTAGTCGATGTACGGGATGCCGCCGGTGGGTATCGCCCGGATCCGGGTGAAGGTCTGGCCGAAGATCAGCAGCCACAGGGCGGGCTGGACCGCGCGGGTGTACAGCTCGGTGCGGTCGTGGCGCAGCTTCTGGAGCTCCACCGCGCACATGGCGAGGACCCGGGCGGGCAGCAGCCGCCAGCCGGCGCGCGGCACCGGGGGCGTGAGCAGCAGCGCGGCGTCCTTCGCGGCGGTGCGGTCAGCCGACGCGGCGCGCGGTGCGGCGGGTGCTTCGGACATCGCGGAAACCTCCTCCGGTGTTGTCGTCGAGGCCGCTGCCGGCGATGTCCCGGAAGACGTCCTCCAGCGTGGGCAGGGTCTCGGTGCCCTGGCGTTCGGCGAGGCCGCGGCGCAGTTCGACCGGGGTGCCGAGGGCGCGGACGCGGCCGCGGTGCATCAGCCCGACCCGGTCGCAGTACTGGTCGGCCTCGTCCATGTAGTGGGTGGTGACGAGGACGGTCATGCCGGTCGCCTCGCGCACCGCGTTGATGTGCTCCCACACGCCGGTGCGGGCGATCGGGTCGAGGCCGATGGTCGGCTCGTCGAGGATCAGCAGCCGGGGCGCGCTGACCAGGGCCTGGGCGAGTTCGAGGCGGCGGACCATGCCGCCGGAGTAGGTGCCGGCGAGCCGGTCGGCGGCGTCGGCGAGGTCGACGGCGGCGAGGGCCTGGTCGACGCGTGCGGCGCGCTCCCGGCGCGGTACGTCGAACACGCGGGCGAACAGGGCGACGTTCTCGCGCCCGGTGAGCCCGCTGTCGGCGGACAGCTGCTGGGGGACGTAGCCGAGCAGGCGGCGCACCCCCATGCGCTCCTTGGCGGCGTCGTGCCCGAAGACGCGCACCATGCCGGCGGGGACTGGCAGCAGGGTGGTGATGCAGCGGATGGCGGTGGTCTTGCCCGCGCCGTTCGGCCCGAGCAGCCCGAACACCTCGCCCTGGCGGACGGCGAGGTCGAGCCCGTCGACGGCCTTGGTGTCGCCGAAGGTGTGGGTGAGGCCGGTGCAGCTGACGGCCTCCACCGGGGCGCCGGCCGGCTCCGCCGGGGTGGCCTCGGTCGGTGCCGGGGTGGCGGGCGGGTCCGCCGGGTCGGTCGTCATGATGGCGTGCCCTCCGTCCAGGGTGCCCGCGGGGCCGCCGTCGCCCCGGCCGGCGTGCTCGTGGGCTCCTCGATGTCCTCGCGCAGCCGACCGGCCAGCCTGCGCAGGGCGGGCAGGGCCGCCTGCAGGGCGTCCCGGTCGGCCTCGTCCAGCCGGGTCAGCTGCCGCCCGACCAGGTCGGCGCGGCGGCGGTGCCAGTCCTCCAGGCGCTTCTCCGCGGCCTCGGTCAGCCGCAGCCGCGCGGCCCGCCGGTCCGCCGGGTCGGTCTCCCGGATCAGGTACGCGTCCCGTACCAGCTGGTTGACCAGGGTCGAGACGGAGTTGCTCGCCAGGTGCAGTTCCTTGGCCGCCTCCGAGACGCCGATCCCCGGCCGGGACTCCACCAGCCGCAGCAGTTCCACCTCGGCGCCGCGCAGCCGGGGCCCGGTCAGGCCGCCGCGCAGCCGGCGCCGGATCAGCCGCTGGATGCCGACGAGCGCGTCGGTCAGCTCGGTCTCGAAGGTCCCGGGCGGTGCGTGGCCGCCGGGGCCCTGTATCGCTTCGTCTTCCACGTCTGAAGATTACCTCTGTTACAGAGGTATTACCCTCCGGGCGGATCCAAGAGGAGGTCAAGACGACGAGCAGACGACGTACAGACGACAAACCGATGCGCCGACGAAATCGATTTGCCTGATATAGGGCGAATTGTTTGTTGATGTCCGGCTGCGGGAAAAGGCACCTATGTGCTTCGGACAGGAGGCACTTCCGTGGGAGCCGGCCGCGGCCGGACGCCCCAGTGTCCCTTTCATGACCAAGCGCGCCTCCCACGGTGTCTGTCCAGCCAGCACCGGCCGAGAGAGGTGCGCGCCATGCGTGTCGCTGCCAGCACCAAGCCCCGCCCCCACCCGCACGACGACGCGCCCGACACGGGCGAGTCCTTCGAGCGGCTCGCGAAGCTGTCCGACGGCCCCGAGCGTCGAGCGCTGCGGGACGAACTGGTCCGGCTGTGGCTGCCCATGGCCGAACGGATCGCCGTGCGGTTCCGGGGCCGCGGGGAGTCCCTGGAGGACCTCTACCAGGTGGCCGCACTGGGGCTGGTCAAGGCCGTCGACCACTACGACCCCGCGCGCGGGCGCGCCTTCGAGGCATATGCGGTGCCCACCATCACCGGTGAGATCAAGCGGCACTTCCGGGACCACATGTGGACCCTGCACGTGCCGCGCCGGGTCCAGGACCTGCGCAACCGGGTCCGCTCCGCCGTGAAGGAGCTGTCCCAGTCCGCCCCGGGCCGGGCGCCGACCGTGGCCGAGATCGCCGCGTTCACCGAGCTGGACGAGGACGAGGTGCGCACCGGGATGGAGGCGCTGGAGTGCTTCTCCGCGCTGTCGCTGGACGCGGAGGTGGCCGGCACGGACGGCTACGCCCTCGGGGACTCGCTGGGCGGCCCCGACCCCGGATACGACCTGGTCGTGGACCGGGCGGCCGTCAAGCCGTTCCTCGCGGCACTGCCCGAGCGCGAGCGCACCATTCTCTACCTGCGGTTCTTCCGCGGGATGACTCAGAGCCGGATCGCCCAGCAGCTCGGCATCTCGCAGATGCACGTGTCCCGGCTGCTCAGCGGCTGCTTCGACCGGCTGCGCGAGGAACTGCTCACGGAGGTCCGCTGAGGCGGGCCCGGGCGGTGCCCCGGCGGCCGAGCACGGGTGCCGGGTCCGGGCCGCCGCCGGGTATCCGCGTGGGACCGTGCCGGTCCAGGGCGTTCTCCAGCGCCGCGGCGATCTCGGGTGGCATCTCGCCCAGACGGCCCCAGATCAGGACCAGCTCGGCGACGTTGCGCAGCTTGATGTTGGTGTGCTGGGAGACCTCCCGCAGCACTTCCCAGCCCTGCTCCGGGGTGACCCGGCCGAGGGCCACCACCATCCCGATCGCCTGGTCGACGACGGCGTGCGAGGACACCGCCTGCCGCAGCTGCTCGATCTCGGCCCGCATCGCGGCGATCCTGTCCCGCTCGCTGTCTGCCATCTCTCCATCCTGCGCAGCTGCCTGCCCGCATGCCAGCGGGGGTACTCGACAGGCGTTCCACCCGCTTCCGGTTGGACACTGGAGCCAGACCGGTGTCCGGCCGGTCCACGAAAGCAGGACGCGACTGCCATGAACCAAGACACCCCTGTCAGCGGCGGCACGAACGGCGCGGGGCACGGGCCGCGCCGAAGGGACGTCGTCTCCACCCAGTCCGTCTTCGGCGCACCGTGCTGGGTGAGCCTGACCAGCCGTGATCTCCAGGCCACCCAGGACTTCTACTCGGCCGTGCTCGGCTGGCGCTGGCGCGGGGCCAAGCTCGGCGAGCACTTCCGGATCGCGCTGGCCGACGGCGTGCCGGTGGCCGGGATCGCCGCCGTCGCCGCGATGTGGCAGATGGCGGTGGCGTGGACGCCGTACTTCGCGGTGCCGGACGCCGACGTGGCCGCGGCCCGGGCGCGGGAGCGGGGCGGCACCGCGGCCGTGGGCCCGCTGTCCTTCCCGCCGGGGCGGGCCGCGCTGCTCGCCGACCGGGACGGGGCGACCTTCGGGATCTGGCAGGGCGAGCTGGTCTCCAACTGGGAGGCGTGGCGGCGCGCGGCCCCCACCTTCATCCGGCTGCACACCCGCGACGCCTTCGACTCCGCGATCTTCTACGGCGAGATCCTCGACTGGGCCTCCGGGAAGCCGGGGTGCTGCGAGGTCGAGTACGACGGCGACGAGGTCGTCCTGCTCAGCCAGGGCGACGTCGTGGCGCGCATCGACTCCGGCGCGGTGGAAGCCGCCCCGGACCCCACCGTGCGACCGCACTGGCAGATCCACTTCGCCGTCGCCGATGTCCCGGGCTGTGCGCGGGCCGCCGAGAAACACGGCGGGAGCGTCCTCAGGGAGGACGAGACGGAGGCGATCCTGCGGGACGCGGACGGCGCCCAGTTCACGGTGACATCCCGGCGCCCGCACTGAACCGGCCCGGCCGGACCGGACCTGCCGGGCCGGTCCGGTTCGGCGGGCCCGGGTGCGTCACGCCCCCTTCGTGCGCGACGGACGGGTCAGCAGCACCAGGCTCCGGGCCTCCACCCGCAGCCGCGTCCCCGCCTTGTGCTCCCGTTCGTCCGGGACGCCCTCCGGGTCGGCCGTGTCGACGAGGGTCGTCCAGCGTTCCGCGAACGTGTGGTCGGGCAGGCGGAAGTCGACCGGCTCCCAGTAGCCGTTGAGCAGCAGCAGGAAGGAGTCGTCGGTCAGCCTCCGTCCGTACGCGTCCCGTTCGGCGATCGCGTCGCCGTTGAGGAAGACGCCGACGGAGTGCGCGTCCGCGCGCTGCCAGTCCCGCCCGGTCATCTCGCGCGCGTCGGGCCGCAGCCACATCAGGTCGGGCAGCGGCTGCGCGGCGTTCGTCGCGGTCTCGCCCCGGAAGAAGCGGCGCCGGCGCAGCACCGGGTGCGCGGCGCGCAGCGCGATCAGGTGCCGGGTGAAGTCGACGAGGCCGCGCTGCTCGTCGGTGAGCTGCCAGTCGATCCAGGAGATCTCGTTGTCCTGGCAGTAGGCGTTGTTGTTGCCCCGCTGGCTGCGCCCGAGTTCGTCGCCGTGGCACAGCATGGGGATGCCCTGCGACAGCAGCAGCGTGGCGAGGAGGTTGCGCTGCTGGCGGCCCCGCAGTTCGAGCACGGCGGGATCGTCGGTGTCGCCCTCCGCCCCGCAGTTCCAGGACCGGTTGTGGCTCTCCCCGTCCCGGTTGTCCTCGCCGTTGGCCTCGTTGTGCTTCTCGTTGTACGACACCAGGTCCCGCAGCGTGAACCCGTCGTGCGCGGTGACGAAGTTGACGCTCGCGCGGGGCCGGCGCCTGCTGTGCTGGTACAGGTCGGAGGAGCCGGTCAGCCGGGAGGCGAACTCGCCCAGCGAGCCGGGCTCGGCGCGCCAGAAGTCCCGTACGGCGTCCCGGTAGCGGCCGTTCCACTCCGACCACAGCGGCGGGAAGTTGCCCACCTGGTAGCCGCCCTCCCCCACGTCCCAGGGTTCGGCGATCAGCTTGACGCGGCTGATCACCGGGTCCTGCTGGATCAGGTCGAAGAACGCGGACAGCCGGTCCACCTCGTGGAACTGCCGGGCCAGGGTGGCCGCGAGGTCGAAGCGGAAGCCGTCGACGTGCATCTCGGTGACCCAGTACCGCAGCGAGTCCATGATCAGCTGGAGCACGTAGGGGTGCCGCATCAGCAGGCTGTTGCCGGTGCCCGTGGTGTCGTAGTAGTGCGCCCAGTCGCCGTCCACCAGACGGTAGTAGGAGGCGTTGTCGATGCCCCGGAAGGACAGCGTGGGACCGCGTTCGTTGCCCTCGGCCGTGTGGTTGTAGACCACGTCGAGGATGACCTCCAGGCCGGCCGCGTGCAGCGCCTTCACCATCGCCTTGAACTCGTTGACCTGCTGGCCCCGGCTGCCGAAGGCGGCGTACGCGTTGTGCGGGGCGAAGAAGCCGATGGTGTTGTAGCCCCAGTAGTTGGACAGTCCGCGGTCCTGGAGCACCCCGTCCTGGACGAACTGGTGCACCGGCATCAGCTCGACCGCCGTCACCCCGAGCGAGGTCAGGTGCTCGATGACGGCGGGGTGGGCGAGTCCGGCGTAGGTGCCGCGCAGCCGGGCGGGGACCTCGGGGTGCACCCGGGTCAGCCCGCGCACATGGGCCTCGTAGATCACCGAGTCCGCGTACGGCGTGCGCGGCGGCCGGTCGTCGCCCCAGTCGAAGTACGGGTCGGTGACCACGCCCAGCATGGAGTGCCCGGCGCTGTCGGCGGGGGCCGGGCCGTCCGGTGAACGCTCGTACAGGGAGGCGTGGTTGTCGATCTGGCCGTCCACGGCGCGGGCGTACGGGTCGAGCAGCAGCTTCGCCGGGTTGCAGCGGTGGCCGAGCGCGGGCTGCCAGGGGCCGTGCACCCGGTAGCCGTAGCGCATGCCGGGTCCGACGCCGGGCAGATAGGCGTGCCAGACGAAGCCGTCGACCTCGTGCAGCCGTACGGGTGTCTCCCGGCCGTCGTCGTCCACGAGGATCAGGTCGACCCGCTCGGCCACCTCGCTGAACAGCGCGAAGTTGGTGCCCTGTCCGTCGAAGGCGGCACCCAACGGGTAGGGCTGCCCGCTCCACACGGGCAGCCCCTTCCGGGTGGTGCGGGGGCTCACCGGCGGCCCTCCAAGGTGGTCTCGCCTGCGGGCACGGGGGCGGCCAGGACGGCCACGCGGTGCCGGCGCGGCTCGGTCAGGCCGGTGCTCAGGAAGGGCTCGGGCGGCAGCGGCACCAGCGGGACGCGCTCGCCGGCGCGGGCCCGCTGCGAGAACCAGATGATCTTGCTGCCGGTGTCGGGGGCACAGCAGCCCCAGCCGTCGCTCATGGCGGCGATGTCCGCGAGGGCGGACCGCAGGTCCTGGTCCGGGCGCAGGTCCGGGTCGTCGTCACCGAAGGCGGTGATGAGGTGCTGCCCGTTCCACCACATCTCGATGGAGGTGTGCTTGTCCGTCGCGTGCTGGTCGATCGCGTGCAGCAGCAGTTCCGCGCCGCGGCAGACGGGGTCCACGAGATTGTCGAGGTCCCAGTAGCGGAGGTGGGCGGCCAGGATGCGGCTGACCTGTCCCACCCGTTCCGGGCTGACTTCCACGTCGAGGTGGTAGTAGCAGGGCACTGCGGTCTTCATCGTCGCTTGCTCCTCACCGGCGCGGCTCTCGCTCCCCTCGCCCTGTCCGGGAGGGATCCCGGACACACAGCGTGAGCGTTGATCGCTTCTGAGTCACCTCCACGGTGAGGGCACTACGCCATTCGTGCAACACGAACGCCCACCGCCCCAGTTGATTGAAGCTCCAACAAGACGCTGCGTCGCCGCCCGTGCACCATGAGTGAAAGCCTCGATCGCCGTAACGGTGCCGCGCCCACCCACGCGCGGTCGCCACCCGACCGTCGGGAACGCGCCCAGTCGAGAGCGTGGAAGGTGAAGAGGGCCATGCTGCTACCCGCCAAGGCCGAAGTGGCCCGGCAGTTGCGGCGTTACCGGGCGTGGGAGCGCGTGATGCTCGCCTCGCCGTACGACCGCAGGGTCCGGGCCACGTTCGAGGACTCGGGGTACACCCTGTGCGTGCTGATGGGCAAACGCTGCGCCCGCGAGGCCGCGGACGCGGCGGAGCGCTATCTGCGCACGAGTCTGGTCACCTACCTGCGCGAGCAGGACGGACGGCCGAAGGCGCGCCGTTCGACACGAAGGACGCCGACATCGGAGCGGCGTTCCACGGCGCCGAGCTCCTGAGCTGGCACCGTACAAGGCGTTCCCCCGGGGACCGGCTGGGGCCGGCCCCGCTCTCGGATCGCGGAGCCGGGCCGGTGCCCGGCTCCGCGCACGGCGGAGGTGAGATACATGCGCAGGACCCCGGCCATCGGCCGTGTACCGGTACGCGACGTCCGGCCGGCCGTGGAGTGCGGCAGGCGCCCGGCGAAGGCGGTGACCGGGGAGACGTTCCAGGTCACCGCCACCGTGTTCCGGGAGGGGCACGACGCCGTCGGCGCCAATGTGGTCCTGCGTGATCCGAGGGGCCGGCGCGGTCCTTGGACCCCGATGCGCGAACTGTCGCCGGGCAGCGATGTGTGGGGCGCCGAGGTCACCCCGGACGTGACGGGCCGCTGGACCTTCCGGGTGGAGGCCTGGAGCCATCCGCTGGCGACCTGGCGGCACACCGCCTCGGTGAAGATGCCGGCCGGGATCGACACGGGGCTGGTCCTGGAGGAGGGCGCGGAGCTGTACGAGCGCGCCGCGGCCGGGGTCCCCAAAGGCCCCGAGCGGGACCTGGTGGCCGCCGCCGCGCGTGCCCTCGGCGACGACTCCCGCTCGGTCCACGACCGCCTCCGGCCCGCGCTCTGCGCACAGGTCCAGGAGGTGCTCGCGCGGTATCCGTTGCGGGAGTTGGTGACCGCGTCGGACCCGATGCCGCTGCTGGTCGAGCGCGAGCGCGCGCTCTACGGCTCCTGGTACGAGTTCTTCCCCCGCAGCGAGGGCACCGCCGAACACCCCCACGGCACCTTCCGCACCGCCGAACGGCGGCTGAAGCCGATCGCCGACATGGGCTTCGACGTCGTCTACCTGCCCCCGATCCACCCGATCGGCCACACCTTCCGCAAGGGCCGCAACAACAGCCTCACCGCCACCCCCGACGACGTCGGCGTCCCCTGGGCCATCGGCTCCCCCGAAGGCGGACACGACACCGTCCACCCCCGGCTCGGCACGATCGAGGACTTCGACCACTTCGTCGACCGGGCCCGCGCACTGGGCCTGGAGATCGCCCTGGACTTCGCCCTCCAGTGCTCCCCCGACCACCCCTGGGTGCACAAACACCCCGAGTGGTTCCACCACCGGCCCGACGGCACCATCGCCCACGCCGAGAACCCGCCCAAGAAGTACCAGGACATCTACCCGATCGCCTTCGACACGGACATGGACGGCCTCGTCACCGAGACCGTGCGGGTGCTGCGGCACTGGATGGACCACGGGGTACGGATCTTCCGCGTCGACAACCCCCACACCAAACCCGTGGTCTTCTGGGAACGCGTCATCGCCGAGATCAACGACCAAGACCCCGACGTGATCTTCCTGGCCGAGGCCTTCACCCGCCCCGCCATGATGCACACCCTGGCGCAGATCGGCTTCCAGCAGTCCTACACCTACTTCACCTGGCGCACCACCAAAGACGAACTCACCGCATATCTCACCGAGTTGACGGGCGAAGCAGCCGCCTACATGCGGCCCAACCTCTTCCCCAACACCCCCGACATCCTCCACGCCTACCTCCAGCACGGCGGCCGCCCCGCCTTCGAGGTCCGCGCCGTCCTCGCCGCCACCCTCTCCCCCAGCTGGGGCATCTACAGCGGCTACGAACTGTGCGAGAACACCCCCCTGCGCGAAGGCAGCGAGGAATACCTCGACTCCGAGAAATACCAGCTCACACCACGCGACTGGGACACCGCCGCACGCGAGGGCCGCACCATCGCCCCGCTGATCACCAAGCTCAACCACATCCGGCGCCGCCATCCCGCGCTGCAGCGCCTGCGGAATCTCCGCTTCCATCGGACCGACAACGACGCCGTGCTCGCCTACAGCAAGAGCACGGGGACGGACACGGTCCTCGTGGTCGTCAATCTCGACCCGCATCACGCCCAGGAGGCCACGGTCTCGTTGGACATGCCGCAACTCGGCCTGGACTGGCACGCCGACCTGTCCGTACACGATGAACTGACGGGCGAGACGTACCACTGGGGCAGCACCAACTACGTGCGTCTGACGCCCGGTCGGGTGCCCGCGCACGTGCTCCACGTCCGGCGATCGACGCCCGAGAACGGAGGGCCCGCAGCGTCATGACCGTCAACGAACCCGTACCGGACACCTTCGAGGACACCCCTGCCCGGGACCGCGACCCGCAGTGGTTCAAGCGCGCCGTCTTCTACGAGGTGCTGGTCCGCTCCTTCCACGACAGCAACGGCGACGGCGTCGGCGACCTCAAGGGCCTGACCGCCAAGCTCGACTACCTCCAGTGGCTCGGCGTGGACTGCCTGTGGCTGCCACCGTTCTTCAAGTCACCGCTCAGAGACGGCGGTTACGATGTCGCCGACTACACCGCGGTGCTGCCGGAGTTCGGCGACCTCGCCGACTTCGTGGAGTTCGTGGACGCCGCCCACCAGCGCGGCATGCGCGTGATCATCGACTTCGTCATGAACCACACCAGCGACCAGCACCCCTGGTTCCAGGAGTCCCGCAAGGACCCCGACGGGCCGTACGGGGACTACTACGTGTGGGCCGACGACGACAAGCGGTACGAGGACGCGCGGATCATCTTCGTCGACACCGAGGCCTCCAACTGGACGTACGACCCCGTGCGCGGCCAGTACTACTTCCACCGCTTCTTCTCCCACCAGCCCGACCTGAACTACGAGAACCCGGCGGTGCAGGAGGAGATCCTGGCCGCCCTGCGCTTCTGGCTGGACCTGGGCATCGACGGCTACCGGCTGGACGCGGTCCCCTACCTCTACGCGGAGGAGGGCACCAACTGCGAGAACCTGCCCGCGACCCACGCCTTCCTCAAGCGGGTCCGGCGGGAGATCGACGCGATGTACCCGGACACCGTGCTGCTGGCGGAGGCCAACCAGTGGCCCGAGGACGTCGTCGACTACTTCGGCGACTACGAGCGCGGCGGCGACGAGTGCCACATGGCCTTCCACTTCCCGGTGATGCCGCGCATCTTCATGGCCGTACGGCGCGAGTCCCGCCACCCCGTCTCGGAAATCCTCGCCAAGACCCCGGAGATCCCGTCGGGCTGCCAGTGGGGCATCTTCCTGCGCAACCACGACGAGCTGACCCTGGAGATGGTCACCGACGAGGAACGCGACTACATGTGGGCCGAGTACGCCAAGGACCCCCGCATGCGCGCCAACATCGGCATCCGGCGCCGGCTCGCCCCGCTGCTCGACAACGACCGCAACCAGATCGAGCTGTTCACCGCCCTGCTGCTGTCCCTGCCCGGCTCGCCGATCCTCTACTACGGCGACGAGATCGGCATGGGCGACAACATCTGGCTCGGCGACCGCGACGCCGTACGCACCCCCATGCAGTGGACCCCCGACCGCAACGCCGGCTTCTCGACGTGCGATCCGGGCCGGCTGTCCCTGCCCACGATCATGGACCCGGTCTACGGCTACCAGGTCACCAACGTGGAAGCCGCCATGTCCTCGCCGTCCTCCCTGCTGCACTGGACCCGGCGCATGATCGAGATCCGCAAGCAGAACCCCGCCTTCGGCCTCGGCACGTACACCGAACTCCAGTCGAGCAATCCCGCCGTGCTCGCCTTCCTGCGCGAGTACGAGGACGACCTGGTGCTGTGCGTGCACAACTTCTCCCGCTTCGCCCAGCCCACCGAACTGGACCTGCGGGCCTACGACGGCCGGCACCCGGTCGAGCTGATCGGCGGGGTGCGCTTCCCCGCCATCGGTGAACTGCCCTATCTGCTCACCTTGCAGGGCCACGGCTTCTACTGGTTCCGGCTCACCCGAGTCGCATCCCGCATCGGCCGCCGCCGCTGAGCGCGCGGCGCCGAGGAAAGGACGCGTCACCATGCCGAAGACCATCACCCTCCGGCCGAGAACCGCGGCCGGCGTCGACGGCCCCCTCGCCTCGCTCGGCGGACTGCTGCGCCAATGGCTGCCACGGCAGCGCTGGTTCGCGGGCAAGGACCGGCCCGTGACCGAGCTGTCGGTGCTGAGCGTGACCGAGCTGTTCCCCGGGTGCCTGCATCTGCTGGTGCACGCCTCGCACGCACCGGTGCCCGCACCCGGCGGCACCGCCCCGCCCGGCGACTGCTACCAGTTGCTGCTCGGGCTGCGCGAGCGGCTCGCGCCACGCCTGGAGCGGGCGTTCATCGGGCGCGCCACGACGGGTCCGCTGGCCGGGCTCGCGGTGTACGACGCGCTGTACGACCCGCGCTCGGCGAGCCTGCTCCTGGAGCGGCTGCGCCGGCCGGGCACCGCGGGCCCGCTGCGTTTCGAGGCGGACCCCGCCGCCCCCGTGCCCGGGGGTCTGCCACCGCGGCTGCTGGACGCCGAGCAGTCCAACACCTCGCTGGTGTACGGCGACGCGTACATCCTGAAGCTGTTCCGCCGCATCCAGCCGGGCGTCAACCCGGACCTGGAGGTGTCGGCGGCGCTGGCCGCGCAGGGCTGCACCCGGGTACCCGCGCCGGTGGCCTGGTTCACCACCACCGCGCCGCGCCCGGCCACGCTGGGGGTGCTCCAGCCGTTCCTGCCGGACGCCGCCGACGGCTGGACGCTGGCGCTGGCCGCGCTCGCGGCGGGCGACGACTTCGCCGCCGAGGCCCGGGCGCTGGGCCGGGCGATGGCCGAGGTGCACCTGGCGCTGGCCGAGGCGTTCCCGCCGGCCGGCCCCGGCGAGAACGGCCGTACCGCCGAGGAGATGTGCGCGCGCCTGGACGCGGCCGCCCACGCGGTGCCGGGGCTGAAGCCGTTCGTGCCCGGACTGCGGGCCGCGTTCGGGGCGCTGGCCACCTGCGACACCGGGCCGCCCGCCCAGCGCATCCACGGCGATCTGCACCTCGGGCAGGTGCTGCGGGCCGGCCGCGACTGGTTCGTCATCGACTTCGAGGGCGAGCCGTCCCGGCCGCTGACCGAGCGGCGGGCCCCGCAGTCCCCGGTGCGGGACGTGGCCGGGATGCTGCGCTCCTTCGACTACGCGGCCCGGCAGCGCCGCCCCTGGCGACCCGAGTGGGCGCGCCGCTGCCGGGAGGCGTTCTGCGCGGGCTACGCGGCCCGCGCGGGCTGGGATCCACGCAAGAAGCACGCGCTGCTGCGCGCGCACGAGACGGACAGGGCGGTGTACGAGGTGCTGTACGAGGCGAGACACCGGCCGGACTGGCTGCCGGTACCGATGGCCGCGATCAAACGACTCGCGGTGTGGGGAGGCTGACGGCATGGCACTGCGCGACACCTCGCGTCCCGAGGCCGCGGGTCCGGTTGCGGCCACGGCCGTCCTGGACCCGGCGGACCGGGACCGGCTGCTCGGCGGGGCGCACCACGACCCGCACGCCCTGCTGGGCGCCCATCCGGTGCCGGGCGGCACCCTGTTCCGGGCGCTGCGCCCCCACGCGCGGGCGGTGAGCGTCCTGGTCGACGGGATGCGCAACCCGCTCGTGTCGGAGGGCGGCGGGCTGTTCTCGGCCGTGCTGCCCTACCCGCGGATCCCGGCGTACACGCTGCTGGTGACGTACGACGAGGACGAGCGGGAGGTTCACGACCCGTACCGCTTCCTGCCCACGCTGGGCGAGCTGGACCTGCATCTGATCCGCGAGGGCCGGCACGAGCAGCTGTGGCGGGCGCTCGGCGCCGAGCCGATGGTCCACCAGGGCGTGGCCGGCACCCGGTTCACCGTGTGGGCGCCCAATGCCCAGGGGGTGCGGGTGGCCGGGGACTTCACCTACTGGGACGGCACCCAGTATCCGATGCGCTCGCTGGGCGCGTCGGGGGTGTGGGAGCTGTTCCTGCCCGGGATCGGCGAGGGCGACCGCTACAAGTTCGAGATCACCTCCCGCCACGGCCACCGGTTCCTCAAGGCGGACCCGATGGCGCGGTGCACCGAGGTGCCGCCGGACACGGCGTCGGTGGTGGCGGCCTCGCACCACGAGTGGGGCGACGCGGAGTGGATGGCGCACCGCGGCGACACCCCGGTGCACGAGGCGCCGTTCTCCGTGTACGAGGTGCATCTGCCGTCCTGGCGGCCTGGTCTGACGTATCGTCAGCTGGCGGACGAACTGCCCGCCTACGTCAAGGAGATGGGCTTCACGCATGTGGAGCTGATGCCGGTCGCCGGGCATCCGTTCAGCGGCTCCTGGGGCTACCAGGTCACCTCGTACTACGCCCCCACGCCCCGGCTCGGCTCCCCGGACGACTTCCGGTACCTGGTGGACGCGCTGCACCGGGCGGGCATCGGCGTGATCGTGGACTGGGTGCCGGCGCACTTCCCCAAGGACGACTGGGCGCTGGCCCGGTTCGACGGCGATCCGCTGTACGAGCCCGGGAACGCCTCGCGCGCCGAGCACCCGGACTGGGGGACGTACGAGTTCGACTACGGCCGCACCGAGGTGCGCAACTTCCTCGTCGCCAACGCCGTCTACTGGTGCGAGGAGTTCCATGTCGACGGACTGCGGGTGGACGCGGTCGCCTCCATGCTCTACCTGGACTACTCACGGGACTCCGGGCAGTGGGAGCCCAACGTGTTCGGCGGCCGGGAGGACCTGGACGCGGTCGCGTTCCTCCAGGAGATGAACGCCACGGTGTACCGGCGCTGCCCGGGCGTGGTGACCATCGCCGAGGAGTCCACCGCCTGGGACGGGGTGACCCGGCCGACCGACAGCGGCGGGCTGGGCTTCGGGCTGAAGTGGAACATGGGCTGGATGCACGACTCGCTCCAGTACATCCAGAAGGAGCCCGTGCACCGCAAGTACCACCATCACGAGATGACGTTCTCGATGGTGTACGCGTACAGCGAGAACTACGTCCTGCCGATCTCCCACGACGAGGTGGTGCACGGCAAGCAGGCACTGGTGTCGAAGATGCCGGGCGACTGGTGGCAGCGGCGTGCCAACCACCGCGCGTACCTGGGCTTCATGTGGGCCCACCCGGGCAAGCAGCTGCTCTTCATGGGGCAGGAGTTCGCGCAGGGCGCCGAGTGGTCCGAGGCGCAGGGGCCCGAGTGGTGGCTGCTGGACGACGACTACCACTCCGCGGGCGATCACCGGGGCGTGCAGGCGCTGGTCCGGGACCTGAACGCGCTGTACCGGGCGCGGCCGGCGCTGTGGCAGCGGGACACCGACCCGGGAGGCTTCCGCTGGGTGCAGTGCGACGCGGCGGACGACAACGTCTTCGCGTTCCTGCGGTTCGCCGCGGACGGCTCCCCGCTGCTGGCGGTGTCGAACTTCTCCCCCGTGGTCCGCCACGACTACCGGCTGTGGGTCCCGCCGGAGGTCCCGGCCTGGCAGAAGGAGCTGAACACGGACGACGCCCGCTACGGGGGCGGCGGGGTCGCCGTCGGCCCGCCGGGGGCGCTGAAGCCGGCCGATGGTTCGCTCGCCCTCACGCTGCCGCCGCTGGCCACGGTGTTCCTGGCGCCCATGCGCTGAGGGCGCAGGTGTCGGCGGCCGTCACCGGGGCAGTCGGGGTCGTACAGAAAGACCCCTGGCTGTCCCCGGTGACGGGGAGGAAGGCGGCACCGAGTGCGCACGGTGGGAGTGGAGGAGGAACTCCTCCTGGTCGATCCGGACAGCGGCGACCCGAAGGCGCTGGCGGCTGCCGTGCTGGCGCGGGCCGCGCACGACGATCCCGGACAGGACGTGTTCGAGCCGGAACTGTTCGGACAGATGCTGGAGTTCGCCACCCATCCGCAGGCCGAGATGACGGACCTCGGCGAGGAGATCGTGCGCTGCCGCAAGGAGGCGGCCCGGCACGCCGGGCAGATCGGCTCCGCGGTCGCCGCGCTCGCCACCTCGCCGCTGCCGGTCAGCCCCTCGCTCACGGTGAACGACCGGTATCTGTGGCTGGCCGACCGGTACGGCGTCGGCACCCGTGACCAACTGGTCTGCGGCTGCCATGTGCATGTGTCGGTGGAGTCCGACGAGGAGGGCGTGGCGGTCCTGGACCGGCTGCGGCCCTGGCTGCCGGCGCTCACCGCGATCAGCGGCAACTCCCCTTTCTGGCAAGGGCATGACACCAACTACCGCAGCTACCGCAGCCGGGTGTGGTCGCGCTGGCCGTCCGCCGGGCCCACCGAGCTGTTCGGTTCGCCCGAGCGGTATCACCGGCGGGTGGCGGACATGGTGGCCACCGGGGTCATCCTGGACGAGGCGATGGCGTACTTCGACGCACGGCTGTCGGCCAGCTATCCGACGGTGGAGCTGCGGGTCGCGGACGTGTGCCTGTACGCGGAGGACGCCCTGCTGGTCGCCACCCTCGCCCGGGGCCTGGTGGAGACGGCCGCCCGGGACTGGCGCGCGGACCGGCCGGCCCCCGACCACAGTGTGAGCCTGCTGCGGCTGGCGTCCTGGCAGGCCGCCCGCTCGGGACTCGACGGCGATCTGCTGGACCCCCACACCATGCGGCCCCGGCCCGCCGGGCAGGTGCTGCGCTCGCTGCTCGACCACATCGGGGACGCCCTCGACGACAGCGGCGACGGCGCCCGCGCCGAGAAGGGCGTCGAGGAACTGCTGCGGCGCGGCACCGGCGCCCGCGAGCAGCGCCGCCTGCTGGAACAGTCGGGCAGCCTGCGCGACGTCGTCACGGAGTGCGTCCGCCACACCCAGGGCTGACCAGCCCCGTCGGCCGACAGGACCGTACCTGCCGTCCGGCCCCGCGCCGCCCGTGACACGGCCCTCGCCGGTTCGCCTCGGGCCGCCGGCCCCGTCCCGCGTGCCCACCCCGTGGCTGGACACGCGCGGTGCGGGGCGTGCTGGTCAGCGGATCAGGACGAGGGCGTAGACCAGGAAGAACGCGGCGATCAGCACGACGACGGCCAGGATCAGCGCCAGCGGCGCCTTGGCCCAGCCGCGCTGGTTCGCGTGCGGCTCCCGCGTCGCGGCCTGGGGCATGCTGCTCTCGGCGGGCGGGGTCTCGCCGGGTGGCACCGAGCCGCCCGGCTCCAGGCCGGTGGTGCGCTCGGGTTCCGGGTCGGGGTTCACATGGCTCATGTCACTCATGTCTGCCGAGTCCCCCGCACGCGCCCGCCTCACCGGCCGATACCGCACGGACCCCCGCCGCGGCCCGGAGGCGGTGTGCCGCACCGGGGGCCGCAGGGTCTACCGTGTCCTGCGGAAACCGTCCGGGCCCGCACGGGCCGCCCGCGCCGTCCGCGGAGCCGCAACCCGCAGACGGCCACACGGACGGATATCCGGCCCGGCTGTGGGAACCCGCACCGCAGCGAAAGATCAGCGACGACGACCGTCCTGGCCGCACGGGGCAGCACAGGGGCTCCGTACGGCCGAGGCCAGGGGAATGCGAGACCGTGACCGAGCCGCGTTGGGACGAGACCCCGCCCTCCGAGGAGACGTACGAGCGCACGTTCTCCTTCGCGGGCGAACTGCGCAACGTCACCGAGGCGCGGCTCGCCGCGGAGGACTTCCTGGGCGCGCTGGCCCGCGCCGCACCGCCGGGCGAGGACGAGTACTGGGACGACATCCTGCTGGTGGTGACCGAACTCGCCGCCAACGTGATCCAGTACGCGCCCGGACCGTTCGACCTGCGGATGCGGCGCACCTTCGACGGCGTGCACGTGACGATGCGCGACAGCAGCACCGCCCGGCCGGAGCCGCGGCCCTTCCATCCGCGCACGGGCGGCGGCGGTATCGGCTGGCATCTGGTGCACACGCTGTGCACCCAGGTCAGTGTGGTGGTGCACGACGAGGGCAAGGACATCCACGTCTTCCTGCCCTGGTGAGCGGGCCGACGTGTAACCACGCGTCAGCCGGTTACTCCACCGCGTGCGGGGGCCCGCATTCGTCTGCCTGCCGCACCCGGCTGGCACAACGGCCCGGGGCGCGGTGGGATCGGAGTCGGTGCGCATCGATCCAGGGCATGCGAACGGCGACGAGTCGGACCGCCGCCCGGAGCACGCAGAAAGGGATGGACACCGTGACACGACCCAGGATCCTGGTGGTGGGCGCCGGCTTCGCCGGAGTCGAGTGCGTCCGCCGCCTGGAGCGGAAACTCGCCCCCGACGAGGCCGACGTCACCCTGGTGACGCCCGTCTCCTACCAGCTCTATCTGCCACTGCTGCCCCAGGTCGCCTCCGGTGTGCTCACACCGCAGTCGATCGCGCTCTCGCTGCGCCGCAGCAGGCGGTACCGCACCCGGATCCTGCCGGGCGGCGCGATCGGCGTGGACCTGAAGGCCAAGGTCTGTGTGGTCCGGACCATCACCGACAAGATCGTCAACGAGCCGTACGACTACATCGTGCTCGCCCCCGGCAGTGTGACCCGCACCTTCGACATCCCGGGGCTGACCGAGCACGCCTTCGGCATGAAGACGCTCGCCGAGGCGGCCTACGTCCGCGACCACGTCATCTCCCAGCTGGACCTGGCCGACGCCAGCGACGACCCCGCCGAGCGGGCCGCGCGGCTCCAGTTCGTGGTGGTCGGCGGCGGGTACGCCGGCACCGAGACCGCGGCGTGTCTGCAACGGCTGACGCACGCCGCCGTACGGCGCTATCCGCGGCTCGACCCGAGTCTGATCAGGTGGCACCTGATCGACATCGCGCCCCGGCTGATGCCGGAGCTGGGCGAGAAGCTCGGCCGCAGCGCGCAGGAGATCCTGCGGCGCCGCGGCATCGACGTCTCCCTCGGGGTCTCGCTCGACAAGGCCGGGGCGGACGAGGTCACCTTCACCGACGGACGGGTGGTGCCCACGCACACCCTGATCTGGACCGCCGGCGTGGTCGCCAGTCCGCTGATCGCCACGCTGGGCGCGGAGACGGTCCGCGGCCGGCTGCTCGTGGACCCCGAGCTGACCGTGCCGGGCCAGGACGGGGTGTTCGCGCTCGGCGACTCGGCCGCGGTGCCCGACCTCGCCAAGGGCCAGGAGGGGGCGATCTGCCCGCCGACCGCGCAGCACGCCTCGCGCCAGGGCAAGCGGGTCGCCGAGAACGTCATCGCGACGCTGCGCGGGGAGCCGCTGCAGCCCTACGTCCACAAGGACCTCGGCCTGGTCGTGGACCTCGGTGGCAAGGACGCGGTGTCCAAGCCGCTCGGCGTCGAGCTGCGCGGGGTGCCCGCGCAGCTGGTGGCCCGCGGCTACCACTGGTCGGCGCTGCGCACGGGTGTCGCCAAGGCCCGGGTAATGACCAACTGGCTGCTCAACGCGGCGGCGGGCGACGATTTCGTCCGCACCGGTTTCCAGGCCCGCAAGCCCGCCCGGCTGAAGGACTTCGAGTTCACCGACTCCTACCTGACGCCGGAACAGGTGCGGGCCCGGGTGGAGGGCGGCGCCGTCGGCAGCCAGTGAGGCGACACAGGTCACCACGGGCCGCCGACCAGTTCGCCACCGGTCGGCGGTCTTCTCCGGTGCCCGGGGAACGTCGCATCGAAGGAGCGCACCTGGTGGCCGCACGCCGGCCGAAAGCAGCCGATCCGGTCACTCGTGCGATGCTGGGGCGTAGATCGATTTCTGGCACGGGTTCACGGACACGGGAGAGCGCGGCGGCGTGAGGGCAGTGGGACGGTCGGGGCGGGTACGGATGTGGGACCGGCTCGCGGCATGGGATCCCGGACTGCTCCGGCTCACCGCGGGGTTGCGCACGGTCGCCTCGATCGCCCTCACCCTCGCGGTGCTCGCCGCCCTGCGCGCCCCGGTGCCGTTGCTGGTCGCCGGGGCCATCGCGGCGATGGTGGCCACCTTCGCGATCCGGGAGAAGCAGCGCGGCCCACAAGCCGTCACCCTCGCCCTCGGGCTCCCGGTGGCCCTCGTCTCCGTCACCCTCGGCACCCTGCTGAGCCGGTACGTGATCGCGGGTGACCTGTTCTTCGTCGTGCTCATCGCCTGCGCCGTCTACGGCCGCCGGTTCGGCGACCGCGGCACCGCGCTCGGTCTGATCGGCTTCCAGACCTACTTCCTCTCCCTGTTCGTGCACGCCACACCGGCACTGCTGCCGAAGCTCTACGGCGTCGTGCTGACCGCGTTCGTGTGCGGTGCCCTGGTCCGGTTCGTGCTGCTGCCGCAGACCCCGGCGGGCACCCTGGAGCGGCTCCGGCAGGCCTTCCGGGCCCGCCTCGCCCAGCTGATCGACATCCAGATCGAGCTGCTGGACGCGGGGCCGGAGGAGGTGGAGAAGGTCCTGGAGGAGCTGCGCAACGGCACCGCGCGGCTGCACGAGACGGCGCTGCTGATCCAGGGCCGGCTGGAGGACGGCACCTCCGAGAAGTCGGTGGCCCGGCTGCTGCAACGCCGCGTCGCGGACGCCGAGATCGCCGCCGAGCGGCTCGGACTGCTGCTGCTCACCGCGCGCAGCGCCGAGCGCACCGACACCCTCACCCTGCACCTGCCGGGCGCCCCGCTGCCCTCCGGTGGCGAACTGCCGGTGCGGGACGAGGCGACGGCCGCGCTGCGCCGGGACCTCAGGGCGCTGCGGCTGCTGGCGCTGCGGCCGGCCCACGAGGCCGCCGGAACCGCCCTGGCGCACGTGCGCAACCGGCTGCTCGGCTACCGCGAGGAGGAGAACCTGCCGCAGGCCTCGCCCGCCGTGCAGGACGTCTTCCGCGGGCTCGGCGAGACGGCCCGCGCCGCGCTGGGGCTGCGGATCGCCCTCGACGGGCCGCAGGACGAGTCCGACGACTCCCCCGCCACCGCCCGCTCCCGCGAGGAGCTGGACGCGGAGGACGCCGCGATCGAGGTCAGCGAGGAGACGGAGCCCGAGGCCGCCGAGCCGGGCGGGCTGCGCCGGCCCACCACCCGGGCCGCGGTGCAGATCGCCGTCGGCTCCTCGCTGGCCATCCTCGGCGGCGAACTGCTCTCCAGCCAGCGCTGGTACTGGGCGGTGCTGACCTGCTGGATCGTGTTCATCAACACCGCATCCACCGGGGAGATCCTGGTCAAGGGCTACCGGCGGCTGGTCGGCACGGTGCTCGGCGTGGTCGCCGGTATCGGGCTCGCCGGGCTGGTCGGACACCACACCTGGACCGCGTTCGCGCTGGTGCTGCTGTTCGTGTTCGCCATGTTCTACACGGCGCCGCTGTCGTACACGCTGATGTCGTTCTTCGTCACCGCCGCGCTGGGCCTGCTGTACACGCTGCTGAACACCTACAGCGCGGCCGTCCTGGTGCTGCGGATCGAGGAGACGGCGCTGGGCGCGGCCTGCGGGGTGATCGCGGCCGCGGTGGTGCTGCCCATCCACACCGACCGCCGTACCAACGAACTGCTCGTCGAGGTGCTGGACCGGCTGGCCGAGGTGACCCGGGCCGCCGTCGACCAGCTCAGCGGCGGGAGCGGCGGCGATCTGGTGGAGCAGGCGCGCGAGCTGGACCAGGCGCTGGCGGACCTGCGCTCGGCCACCCAGCCGCTGACGCACCCGATCACCCCGATGCGCACCCGCCGCAACACCGCCCGCTATGTGGTGGCGCTGCTGGAGACCTGCGCGTACCACGGGCGTTCGCTCGCGGCGACGGCCGAACTGCTGCCGACGCACCCGGCGATAGCCGCGGACCCCCGGCTGCGCGGGGCCGGCGCGCGGATCGTGCACAACATCGAGACGATCGCCGCGCATGTGGCGGACCCGCGGTCGGACGGCGAGATCGAAACCGGCCCCAGCATCGCGTCGATGCTGGAGCCGGGAACCCTGCGCACCCCTCGCTACGGCCGGGTGACCGACCGGGTGCTGCGCCATCTTCAGCGGATGGACGAGGCGGTGTCCGGTCTCGCCCGCCCGCTGGGCCTGCGCTCGGAGGCGTCGCCCGCCAAGCGGTGACGCCTCCGAGCGCCCTTCAGGCGGTGCCGCCCGTGCGGCGGCCGCCCAGCGCCTCGTCGCGGACCCGGGCGCAGCTGCGGCTGATCAGCCGGGAGACGTGCATCTGGGAGATGCCGAGCCGGTCCGCGATCCGGCTCTGCGTCATGTCCTCGAAGAAGCGCATGTAGAGGATGGCCCGCTCACGCTCCGGCAGCCGGCGCAGCCCCTCCTTCGCGGCCTCGCGGTCGATCACCACGTCGTACGAGCCGTCGGCGGCGCCGAGGGTGTCGGCGAGACTGTAGCCGTCGTCGCCGCTGGACATCTCGGCGTCCAGGGAGAGGGTGCTGAAGCTCTCCAGCGCCTCCAGGCCGGCGGCGACGTCCTCCTCGCTGAGCCCGGTGTGGGCGGCGATGTCGGCGACGGTGGGTTCCGGGCTGCCGGGGTTCTGGGTGAGTTCCCGGCGGGCCACGCGTACGCGGTTGCGCAGTTCCTGCACCCGGCGCGGGACCCGCAGGGCCCACATCCGGTCGCGGAAGTGGCGCTTGACCTCGCCGGTGATGGTCGGCACGGCGTAACTCTCGAACGCGCCGCGCGAGGGGTCGTACCGGTCGACGGCCTTCACCAGGCCCAGCGCCGCCACTTGGCGCAGGTCCTCCACGGACTCGCCGCGGTCGCGGAACCGGCCGGCGATGCGGTGCGCCATGGGCAGCCAGGCGGCGACCAGTTCATCGCGTACGGCGTCCCGCTCGGGACCGTCGTCCAGGGCCGCAAGCCGGGTGAACAGCTCCACGGTGTCGGGAGCGTCGTCGTGGCTCCGTCGTGCGGTCGCGGCGGTGGTGGCGGGCGTGCCGGGACGGCTTGTCGACATATCGGTCAGCATGCGGATTCGCTCCTGAACGTGGTGTCTGGGCGCTGCCGGAACGTGATTCCGGTTCTGGCCCGAACGGTGCTGTCAGGGTTCGCCGCGGGAACGCCCAGGGCCCACCGAGAGGGGGCCCGGTCCTGACGTTCCCGCCGGGCGCGCGCCTCCGGTCCGAAGCACGAGATTCCGTCTGCCCCCCGGCCCCGGGGGCAAACACCCGCGCCGGAAGGAATCGCGGGGCGCTGGTGAGAGGCGTGCGGTGGCAGGGGTGTGGCGTGGGGGAACGGGGGTGATCCAGGGGCGGGAACGATGCGCGGCACGGAGCGCCGGTCGTCGGCGCACGCTTCACGGAAGCGAACGTGGATACGGGACATGGGGGCGTCCGCAGGGCGCGGCGAGCGGGGCCCCCGGGGCCGGGCGGGGCCTCGGGGCGGTGCCCGGGGCGCTCAGCCCAGCGGTACCACCGCCGTGATCCGCTTGCCTCCGCATGGCAGCTCGCAGACACGGACGTCCCGGGCGAGGTCGCAGACGATGGGCCAGCCCCGGCCGTGGCGGCGGGTGAGGGTGTGGTCGTCGGCGGGGGCGGTGGCGACCGGGAGTTCGTCGCTGCGGTCGCTGACCGAGACCCGGACGCCGCCGGAGTCCACGTCCACGTCGAAACCGGTGATGCCGCCGCCGTGCACGATGGCGTTGGTGGCGAGTTCGGAAGTGACCAGGAGTGCGTCGTCCATGACCTGCGGTCGAAGCGGCAGATGCCGCGCCCGGCACCGCTCGGTGACCACGCGCTGAACGGTTCTGCGGGCGTCGGCCGGGCGGCACGGTGGCCGGCGCGCGGGTTCGTCCGTCGGGGCAAAGCGGCCGGTCCGGTGTATCTCTGGCATCCCTTCCCTCCCTGGGCACTGCCGGGAATACACGCTCTCTCCCTGTCCGGCTCACCCTTGACGGCCCCCTCAAACACGCTGGGTGCCGGTGTCATCACCACGCCCGGACGGGGTACCCGTGCCCCATGACCGACGTGGTGGACGCGGACGAGTTGCTGCGGCGCATCCAGCGGGGCAGGGACCGCGCGGCCGAAGGGGCACGGCTCTGGGCGGACCGCGCCCAGGCCCTGACGGCCGGCGATCCGAACGGCGCGCGGGACGCTGCGGCGCGGGCACGGGCGTACGAGGCGGTGCTGCGGGTGCTGGACGAGATCGTCCGGCCGGGCGGGCCCCCGCTGACGGCGGAGGGCGTGAGACGGCTCACCTAGGGTCCGGTTGTGTGAATCGCCCCCGAGTGGTTTATCGTTCATCCATAAGTGATGCGGAGCGGCTCACCGAACCTCCGCCTCACCCTGAACTGCCCTGGCTGGCCTCCCCCGTCCAGCCAGGGCTTTTTTCTGCCCGCGCGCCGACAGCCGGGAAGAAAACCGCGTCCTTCGAGGTGCCCTGGGCGGCGCCAGCGGCTGAAATGGGTGTGACGAACGCACCCGGCCCGTACAGAGCCCCGCAGCACCCGAACCGCCGCCGGCGAGGAGCCCGCGCCATGACCAAAGCGATAAAACTGCTGACCGCCCTGCCCCAGGCGCAGCGTGAACGTCTGATGGAGCTGGCCAAGGAGGTGTCCTTCCCGGAGGACACCCGTATCTTCGAGGCGGGCGGCACGGCCGACCGGTTCTGGGTGATCCGTTCGGGCGCGGTCCATCTGGAGCAGGAGGTCACCGCGCGGAAGCGGGTGACCGTGGGCACGCTCGGCGCGGGCGACCTGCTCGGCTGGTCCTGGCTCTTCCCGCCGTACCGGTGGGACTTCGGCTCGGTGGCCTTCAGCAATGTGCGCGCCTACGAGTTCGACGGGCCCTCGGTGCTCGCGCTGTGCGTGGAGGACCCGCTGCTCGGGCTGTCGCTGGTGCGCTCGGTGGCCGAGATCCTCGCCCACCGGCTGGAGATCACCCGCGGCAAGCTGATGGAGCAGTACGCGGTGAGCCGCCGCAGCCCGCTGTAGGGCCTTCCGGGCCGGGTCTCGCCGAGCGGACCCGGCCCGGAAGGAAGGCCCCGGTCCTCAGATCCGGTAGCGGCGCAGCGCCGGAACGGCCGCGGCCAGGGCCAGCATCAGCACGACGACCAGGGCGCCGCCGCCCGCGACGGCCGCGCGCGGGCCGAGCAGGGAGCCGGCGGTGCCGTGCAGCACGTCGGCCAGCCGCGGGCCGCCCGCCACCACGACGGTGAACACGCCCTGCATCCGGCCGCGCATCTCGTCGGTCGCGGCGGACAGCAGGATCGCGCCCCGGAACACCATCGAGATCATGTCCGCGACACCGGCCGCGGCGAGGAAGGCCAGCGCGACCCACAGATTGCCGCTGAGCCCGAACCCGGCGATGGCCACGCCCCAGCCGACGACCGCGCCGATGACCATCCAGCCGTGCCGGCGGGCCCGGGAGAAGACGCCCGAGAACAGCCCGCCGAGCACCGCGCCGACCGGGATGCCGGCGAACAGCACGCCGAGCGCGAGCCCCTCGCCCCACCCGTCGTAGGTCTGCGCGGCCAGCTGCGGGAACAGGGCGCGGGGCATGCCGAACACCATGGCGACGATGTCGGCGAGGAAGGACAGCAGCAGCACCTTGTGCCCGGATATGTAGCGGAACCCGTCGGCTATCTCGCGCACCCCGGCACGGCGGGCGGGGCCGTCGCCGAGCGGGGGCAGCGCGGGCAGCCGGAAGACGGCCCACACGGTGACGCACAGCGCGAGGGCGTCGATCAGGTACAGCTCGGGCAGCCCGATCACCGGGATGAGCACCCCGGCGAGCAGCGGACCGGCCACCAGTCCGGTCTGCATCACGGTGGAGCTGAGCGCGTTGGCCGCGGGCAGTTCCCGGGCCGGGACCAGCCGGGCGATGGAGGCGTTGCGGGCCGGGGAGTTGAGGCCGAAGAAGGCCTGCTGGAGCGCGAGCAGCACCATGAGGACGACGACCGAGTCCAGTCCGCCGGCGGCCTGCGCCCAGAACAGCAGGGAGGTCACCGCGATGCCGATGTTGGTCACCAGCAGCAGCTTGCGGCGGTCCACGGTGTCGGCGACCGCCCCGCCCCACAGCGCGAACACCACCATGGGCACCAGACCGGCGAGGCTGGCGTAGCCGACCCAGGCCGAGGAGTGGGTGATGTCGTAGATCTGCTTGGGTACGGCGACCGCGGTGAGCTGACTGCCCACGGAGGTGACGATGGTCGAGGACCACAGACGCCGGTAGGCGGGGATGCGCAGCGGGCGGGTGTCCATCGCCCAGCGCCGCCAGCCCCGGCGGGGTGGGTTGTCGGCCGTCGGGGCGTCGTCGCCGGTCTCGGTCGTGCTCTCGCTCGTGTTCACGGATGTCCTGGTTGCTCGTTACATCTTTTCAGTTCGAGAGCCTAACTATCGCATCCGTCCGACCGGGAGACCCGTCTCGGCCTTCGGTGGGCGGCGGGACGCCCCGCGCTCAGCCCCCGAGGAGCAGGGAGCCGCCCAGCACCAGCATGGTGGCGGCGACCAGGCCGTCCAGGATCCGCCAGGCGCCGGGCCGGGCCAGATACCGGCCGAGCAGCCGGGCGCCGAAGCCGAGCGCGGTGAACCAGCACAGGCTGGCGAGCGCGGCGCCGAGCCCGAAGGTCCAGCGCAGCGGGCCCCGGTCGGCGGCGAGGGACCCCAGCAGGAACACGGTGTCCAGATAGACGTGGGGATTGAGCCAGGTCATCGCCAGACAGGTGAGCACCGCCCGGCGCCGGGAACCGGCCGCCTCGCCCGCCGCGGTCAGGCCGGTGGCGGCCGGGCGCACCACCCGGCGCGCGGCGAGCAGCCCGTAGCAGAGCAGGAAGACGCCGCCGACGATCCCCACCGCGCGGACCGCGCCCGGCCAGGCCACCACCAGGGCCCCGACACCGCCGACGCCGAGGGATATGAGCACCGCGTCGGACAGGGCGCAGATCCCGACCACGGCGAGGACGGCGTCCCGGCGCACCCCCTGCCGCAGGACGAAGGCGTTCTGGGCGCCGATGGCGACGATCAGGGACATGCCGGTGCCGAACCCGGCGACCGCGGCGGTCAGGGTGGTGTCATTCATGCGCTCGAAACTAAGGACGCCAGGGGCTCAAGTACAGCTAAAGATTCTTACGTATCCTTAGCGCTCGTGATGGACCTTCCTCTGGACCAGGTACGGACGCTGCTCGCGGTGGTCGACGAGGGCACCTTCGACGCGGCGGCTGCGGCCCTGCACGTGACGCCGTCGGCGGTCAGCCAGCGGGTCAAGGCCCTCGAACAGCGCACCGGGCGGGTGCTGCTGCAACGGACCAAGCCGGTGCGGCCCACGGAGTCCGGCGCGGTGCTGGTGCGCTACGCCCGCCAGCTCGCCCGGCTCGAACGCGACGCGTGGGGCGAGCTGGGGCTCAGCGGCGCCGGGGAGCCCACCCGGGTGTCGGTCGCGGTGAACGCGGACTCGCTGGCGACCTGGTTCCTGCCCGCGCTGAGCCGCGCACCGGGGCTCTGCTTCGAGCTGCACCGCGAGGACGAGGGGCACACGGCGGTGCTGCTGCGCGAGGGGCTGGTGATGGCCGCGGTGACCTCGTCGCCCGATCCGGTGCCCGGCTGCACGGCGCGCCCGCTCGGCCGGATGCGCTATCTCCCGGTCGCCGAACCGGAGTTCGCCCGCACCCGGCTCGCCGGCCGGCCCCTGGTGGACGGCCTGACCACGGCGCCCGTGGTGGTCTTCGACCGCAAGGACGACTTCCAGGACGCCTATGTCCGCCGGCTGGGCGGTGCCTCGGCCGGTCCGCTCCGGCACCACGTGCCCACCTCGGAGGGCTTCCTCGACGCGGTCGCCGCGGGCCTCGGCTGGGGCATGGTGCCCGAGGTCCAGGCGTACCCCCTGCTGGACGAGGGCCGGCTGACCCTGCTCGCCCCCGGCGAGTGGATGGACGTCACCCTGTACTGGCAGCAGTGGAAGCTCGACTCCCCCGCGCTGGCGGCACTGGCCGACGCGGTGACGGCCACGGCCGCCGAGGCCCTGCGACGCTGAGAGCCAGAAGTGGCCGAAAAACATCGGTCGGGCGAGGATCCACGGCCCGATGCGGCCGCCGCCGTTTCACTCCGCGACGACCGGTCACCCGCATCCGGAACGCCTTCGACAGGACACGGACAGTTCCCGATCCGATCCAGGAGACTTCCATGGAGAACTGGCGCGATCATGCCGCGTGCCGTCATGAGGACCCCGATCTCTTCTTCCCCATAGGCACCACCGGGCCCGCCCAGGTGCAGGCCGAGCGGGCCAAGGAGGTGTGCGGGCGCTGCCCGGTCCGGCAGCAGTGCCTCGACTGGGCGCTGGACACCGGCCAGGGCATCGGCGTCTGGGGCGGTACCACCGAGGTGGAGCGCCGGGCGCTGCGCCGCCGGGCCCGCTCCCACCCGCGCTCGGGCTGACCGGGTGCCGGTTCAGCCGCCGCCGCGGCGCAGGGTGCCCCACTCCCGCTCCTGCCGGCTCACCTCCGCGCGGGCCGCCTCGATCACCTCGTCGGCGATCCAGCACAGCGGCTCGACCTCGGTCACCAAGGGCTCGTTGTCGGGGCCCCGGGCGATCTCCCGGCCCGTGAGGACCCACGGGCGCACGCCGGGCCCCTTGTCGTGGGGCAGATGCGCGTAGTCGTACAGGCGGCGGGCCGTCCACAGCTGGAGCGAGCGGTCGCCCCACCACCCCTCCACGTCAAGGGAGTTGGCGGACAGCCCGGGCATCGGGACGCCGGTCAGCTCGTCGATGCTGGAGGCGGACCGGAGGTCGACGCCGGGCCCCTTGGACCAACGCACGTACAGGCCGCGGTGCCGGGCCACCAGCTCGGCCGCCTCGGCGAGCGTGGACACGGTGGGCAGATCGTCCGATGCGCTCATGAGGTCCGGGGTACCCCCGGGAATCGTGGGGAACCGGGCGCTCCACGTGGCCCCGCTCACGGCTCCTCGCCCGGCGCTTCCCCGGCCGGCAGCCGCAGGGTGAACACCGAACCCGTACCGGGCTCGCTCGCCGCCCGCGCGGTGCCGCCGTGCGCGGCGACCAGCTGGCGGACGATGGACAGCCCGAGCCCGCTGCCCCCGGTGCGGCGGCTGCGGGACTTCTCCGCGCGCCAGAACCGTTCGAAGACCCGCGGCAGATCCTCGGGGGCGATCCCGGAGCCGGTGTCGGCGACGGTGAGCACCGCGTCCGCGCCGTCGCGGCGGGCGGTCAGCGTGACCGTGCCGTCGGCCGGGGTGTGCCGCAGCGCGTTGGAGACGAGGTTGCCGAGCACCTGCCGCATCCGCACCGGGTCGGCGTCCAGCCAGACGGCGGGGTCGGCCTCGGTCACCAGCGTGACCCGGGCGGCGTCCGCGGCCACCCGGTGCGCGGCGGCGACCTGGGCCAGCAGCTCCGGCACCGGCAGCGGCTCGCGGCGCAGACGCAGCGTGCCCGCGTCGGCGGCGGCGAGGTCCTGGAGGTCGTCGATGATCCGCTGGAGGACGACCGCCTCCTCGTGCAGCGAGTCCAGCAGACCCGGGTCGGGCTCCACCACGCCGTCGCGCATCACCTCCAGCCAGCCGCGGATGTTGGTCAGCGGGCTGCGCAGTTCGTGCGCGATGTCGCTGACCATGGCCTTGCGCTGGGCCTCCAGGCGTTCGCGGCGCTCGGTGAGGGCGTTGAACGCCTCCGCGAGGATGCCGGTCTCGTCCCGGGTGGTCACCGGCACCCGCACATGCCGCTCGGGCGGCGCCTGCGCGGCCTCGGTCAGCGCGCGCAGCGGCCGGACCAGCCGGACCGCGACGGCGGCGGTCACCGCGACGGTGACCGCGAGGACCAGCCCGGCGGCGGAGACCACCTTGGCCTTGTTGGCCGGGGACATGTCGAAACGGGAGGGGTTGCGGTCGCCGATGCCGAGGAACAGCTCGGCGGCCGGGGCGACATAGGGCTCCAGCTGGGTGCGGCGGGCGGTGAGCACACAGCCCTGGGCCGCCCGCACGGTGCCGCCCTGGGCGGCGGCGAGCTTGGCGAGCAGCGGGCCGCCGCCGAAGTGGTCCTTGGCGCCGGGCTCGTAGCGGGGGAACAGCGGCCGGTCGCCGATCGCCAGGCCCGCCTGCCGCAGGCAGGGGCGGGCGAGGCCGGACAGCGCGTCCAGGGCCCTGCTCTCGGTCGGCGTGGGAGCGCTCAGCCGTCCGTCGTCGCAGCCGGTGAGGCCGTGGCCGGCGGGGTCGCCGCCGTCGGTGTCGGCGAGCACGGGGCGTCCGCTGGGGGTGCGGGTCACGGTGACCCGGATGCCGTAGCGGGCGTAGCACCGCTGGTCCCGGTCGGCGAGCGCGGCCAGTTCGGCGCGTTCCCCCGCGGGCAGCAGGTACGGGCCGACCGCGCGCGGGTCGATGCCGCTGAGCTGGGCGCCGGTCTCGCTGTAGGTGTCGGTGCGCAGCGGGTCGACGCCCGCGGCGGGCCGCGGCGGCAGCGGGGTGCCGCGGGGCGCGGAGTCGGCCAGCAGGGCGCGGTCGGGGGTGGTGAGCGCGATCCGGCGGCCGGTGCGGTCGGCCAGATCGCGCACGGTGCGGTGGACGCCGGACCAGTCGGGGTGCGTGGCCGCGTATCCGCTGAGTTCGGCGAGGATGCTGTTGTCGACGGCGAGGTCCTGGCCCTGCTCCTCCTTCAGGGCGCTGGTGGTGGTGGTCACCGCGAGCCAGGCGGTGGCCGCCACCGAGCAGACGGCGATCAGCGCGGAGACGGACAGCAGACGGACGAGGAGCCGCTTGCGCAGCGGGATCCGGCGCCGTGCCGCCGGGGGCCGGCTCCCCCGCCGTGTCCGGAATCTCACATCCGGCCCCCGCTGAGCTTGTAGCCGACGCCGAACACGGTGAGCAGCCGGACGGGACGCCGGGGATCGGCCTCGATCTTGCGGCGCAGGTTCATGATGTGCACGTCGATGGCCCGTTCGGTGGAGGCCCGGTCGAACCCGCGGGCGCACTGGAGGAGTTGGTGCCGGGTGAACACCCGCTCGGGCTCGGCCGCCATGGCCAGCAGGATCTGGAACTCGGCCGGGGTGCACTCCACCAACGCACCGTCGCAGCGCACCTCGTGCCGCACGGGGTCGACGCTGAGCCCGGCGGCCCGCACGGCCGGGTCGTCGCCGCGCGTGCTGCCGCTGCGCCGCAGCACGGTGCGGATGCGGGCCATCAGTTCGCGCGGGCTGTACGGCTTGGTGAGGTAGTCGTCGGCGCCCAGGTCGAGGCCGAGCAGCAGGTCGTCCTCGCCGGAGCGGGCCGTGAGCATCACCACGGGTACCGCCGACTCGCCGTCGTCCCGCCGCAGTCGGCGGCAGACGTCGAAGCCGTCGAGGACCGGCAGCATCAGGTCGAGGACGAGCAGGTCGGGCCGCAGGCGGCGGGCCGCGTCGAGCGCGGCCGCGCCGTCGTGCACCACCGTCGCGGTGTGTCCCTCGGCCAGCAGGGAGCGGCGGATCAGTTCGGCCTGTTTCTCGTCGTCCTCGGCGACCAGCACATGTGCGCACACAAGTGCGGATCCTAAGCGGCTCAAGCGGCGAGCCAGTCGGCGTACCCCATCGCGACGATCGGGTGCCGCGCCGGGTCGAGGGTGCGCAGCAGTTCCTTCATGTGTCCCTTGGAGACGCTGACGCAGCCGTGGGTGGGGCCGCCGTGGTCGACGTGCAGCCAGACGCCCCCGCCGCGGTTCTCGCCCAGCGGGCGGGTCCAGTCCAGCGGGGAGGTGCCGGGCTTGCGGTTGTAGTCGATGGCGATGACGTAGTCGAAGCAGCCGTCCAGGGGTTCGCCCTCGAAGCCGGTGCCGGGCGAGTGGAACCGGAGGGACTGGTGGTACGGCAGCTTGCTGCCGGGGTCGGGCAGCAGCCCCCCGGCGTCCGAGAGGGTGTAGACGCCGAGCGGGGAGCGCAGGTCGTTCAGCATGTGGTGGGCGCTCCAGCCGCGCAGGGCGTTGTGCGCGGGCCAACTGGGGCCCGCCTGCCAGCCGTCGGCGGTGCGCTGGTGCAGGACGACCGTGCACTGCGGGGAGTTGCGGCCGCGCCCGGTGGCGACGACGACCTGGCTGCACTGCTCCGGTATCGCCGCCGAGCGGGTGGGTCCGAGCCCGGGTATGCCCTGGTGGGCCTGTTCGGCCTGGGAGGTGGTGGCCGTCGCGGGTGCCGGCCGGGTGGGCGGCGTGCGGCGCCCGGTCCCCCCGGCCCCGCCGCCGCATCCGGTGAGCAGCAGCGGGGAGGCGAGGAGGCCGACGGCGGTTCTGCGGTTGATCATGCTGTCGAGCTTCGCCGACGGTTATGTGGAATTGGTAAGAATTCAGCCTCTGTTCGGCTTGCCCTTCGTGAACAGCCAGGTGTGGAAGAGGGGATCCAGCCGCTTGCCCGACTCCTTCTCCGCGAGCCGGACGAACTGCGCGGTGGTGCCGTGCCCGTCGCGGTGCCCGGTGGCCCAGGCGCGCAGGATGCGGAAGAAGGCCGGGTCGCCGACCGTCTTGCGCAGCTCGTGCAGGGCCATGGCGCCGCGGTCGTAGACGGGGGTGCCGAAGATGTTCTCGCCGCTGCCCGGGTCGCCGGGCGGGTAGGCCCACAGTCCGTCGTCCGCCGGGCGGGCGTAGAGGGCGTCGAAGGTCTTCTGGGCACTGGCGCCGCCGTGCTGTTCCGAGTAGAGCCACTCCGCGTAGGTGGCGAAGCCCTCGTTGAGCCAGATGTCCTTCCAGGAGGTCAGCGACACCGAGTCGCCGTACCACTGGTGGGCGCTCTCGTGCACGAGGGTGAGGAGGCCGGGCGCGGAGTCGTAGAGCGGGCGGGTCTGGGTCTCCAGGGCGTAGCCGACGTCCGCGTGGTCGACGATGGACCCGGCGGACGTGAACGGGTAGGGCCCGAACAGCTTGCTCTCCCACTCCAGGACGGAGGGCAGCTTGGCGAGCACCGGGGCGGCGGTCTCGGCCTCGCGGGGGTCGACGGCGTCGTAGACCTGGATGCCGTCGCGGGTGGTGTACCGGTGGACCTGGAAGGTGCCGATGGTGGCGGTGGCCAGGTAGGCGGCCATCGGCTGGGTCTCGCGCCAGCGGAAGGTGGTCTCGCCCCCGGCGGTGCGCTGCCCGAGCAGGACGCCGTTGGCGACGGCGGTGCGGCCCCTGGGCACGGTGATCGTGAAGTCGTACGACGACTTGTCCTTGGGGTGGGCGTTCGCCGGGAACCAGGTCATGGCGCCCTGCGGTTCGTTGGCGACGAACGCGCCGTCGTCGGTGGGGATCCAGCCGTCCGCCGAGCCGTCCGGGTCGGTGACCGGCTTCGGGGTGCCGTGGTACCTGACGGTGACCGTGAAGTCGTGGCCCGCGCGCAGGGCGTGGCGCGGGGTGACGACGAGTTCCTGTCCGGAGCGTTCGACGGCGGTGGCCGCGGTGCGGTCGACGGTGACGCCGTCGACCGTCAGCCCCTTCAGGTCGAGGTCGAAGCGGGTGAGCGGCTGGGTGGCGCGGGCGGTGAGGACCGCGGTGCCGGTCAGCCGGCCGCCGCTTCGGTAGCGCAGCGTCAGGTCGTAGTGGCGCACGTGGTAGCCGCCGTTGCCGCTGAGCGGGAAGTACGGGTCGCCCGCGCCGGCCGCCCCGGCGGTGCCCGTCCCGGCCGGTGCGGCGGCGCCGACGAGGGCGGCGACGGCGACGGGGACGGTGGCGAGGACCGCCCGGCGGCCGAATGCCGTGCCACGGCGGCGTGCGGGCTGTCTGCGGGGTGGCGTCACGTGCGCTCCTTGTCGAGGGCTGGTGCTCGGCTGGCCCACAGACTAGGGCCTCTCGTTCGGATCGTGCCGGGCCCGATCCGAACGAAAGACCCTGGGCCTCCCGGCGGCCCGGGCTCCGTCTCATTCTGGCCACGTGGCGCCGAACGGCGCGTGCCGGCCCGGCGCAGTACGCTCGCGGGAACGGCCCCTGGTGTGAAGGAGGGTCCTGGCCATGAGCGTGCGGGTACGCCGGATCTACGAGGAACCCGATGCCGACGACGGCCTGCGGGTCCTGGTCGACCGGCTCTGGCCGCGCGGGGTGGCCAAGGAGGAGGCGCACGTGGACGAATGGCCCAAGGGGCTCACCCCGTCGCCCGAGCTGCGCACCTGGTTCCACGGCGGCGGCTCGTACGAGGAGTTCCGCCGCCGCTACGAGGCGGAACTGGACGCCCCCGAGGCCGCCGAGCTCCTCGACGGCCTGCGCACGTCCGTCCGCGAGGGCCGTGTGACCCTGCTGACGGCGTCGAGGACACCGGAGCGCAGCCACGCGCAGGTCCTGCTGGAGCGGCTCGGCGGCTGACCCCGCGCGAACCGGCCAGGCGCCGGACGGCCGGGCTCAGCCCGTCTGGCGGGCGGCGTGCCGGCCCGCGGCGCGGCCGGAGAAGAGGCAGCCGCCGAGGAAGGTGCCCTCCAGGGAGTTGTAGCCGTGCACCCCGCCGCCGCCGAAGCCGGCCACCTCGCCCGCCGCGTACAGCCCCTCGATCGGGCTGCCGTCGGTACCGAGGGCCCGCGAGTCGAGGTCGGTCTGGATGCCGCCGAGCGTCTTGCGGGTGAGCACGTGCAGCCGTACGCCGATCAGCGGGCCCGCGGCCGGGTCCAGCAGGCGGTGCGGAGCGGCGACCCGGCCGAGGCGGTCGCCGAGGTAGCGGCGGGCGTTGCGGATGCCCTGGACCTGGGAGTCCTTGCTGTACGGGTTGGCCATCTGGAGGTCGCGGGCCTCGATCTGGCGGCGCACCCCGGCGGCGTCGAGCAGCGGCTTTCCGGTGAGGCCGTTCATCTTCTCGACCAGGTGCTCCAGGGAGCCGGCGGTGACGAAGTCGGCGCCCTTGTCGAGGAAGGCCTGCACCGGGCCGGGTGCCCCCTTGCCGAGGACCCGGTCGCGCAGCACCGCCTTGCGGTCCTTGGCGGTGATGTCGGGGTTCTGCTCGGAGCCGGAGAGGGCGAACTCCTTCTCGACGATCTTCCGGGTGAGGATGAACCAGGAGTGGTCGTAGCCCGCGATGTCCTCGGTGGTGCGCAGATACTTGAGGGTGTTGAGGGTGTCGTAGCCGGGCAGGCAGGGGTCGGGCAGCCGGCGGCCGAGGGCGTCCAGCCAGATGGAGGACGGGCCGGGCAGGATGCGGATGCCGTGTCCGGGCCAGACCGGATCCCAGTTCCGCAGGCCCTCGGTGTAGTGCCACATCCGGTCCCGGTTGACCAGCCGGACGCCGGCCGCCGCGCTGATGTCGAGCATGCGGCCGTCGACGTGGGCGGGCACGCCGGTGACCATCTCGGCGGGGGGCGTGCCGAGGCGGGCGGGCCAGTGGCGGCGCACGATGTCGTGGTCGGCGCCGATCCCGCCGGTGGTGACGACGACGGCCTGGGCGGTGAGTTCGAAGTCGCCGACGCGCTCGCGGTTGCTGGCGACGCCGCGCGGTGCGTCGTCGGGGGCGAGGACGGTGCCGCGTACGCCGCGGGCCGTGCCGTCCTCGATGACCAGTTCGTCCACCTGGTGGCGGTGGTGGAAGGTCAGCAGCCCGTCGCGGGCGGCCTGCCGGGCGTGTTCGACGAAGGGGCCGACCACTCCGGTGCCGGTGCCCCAGGCGATGTGGAAGCGGGGCACGGAGTTGCCGTGTCCGTCGGCCCTGAGGTCGCCGCGCTCGGCCCAGCCGACGGTGGGCAGCAGTTCGATGCCGTGGCCCCGGAGCCAGGACCGCTTCTCGCCGGCCGCGAACTCCACGTAGGCGCGGGCCCATCGGACCGCCCAGGAGTCCTCGTCCTCGATCCGGTCGAACTGCGCGCTGCCGCGCCAGTCGTTCCACGCCAGTTCGAAGGAGTCCTTGATGCCGATGCGGCGCTGTTCCGGGGAATCGACGAGGAAGAGCCCGCCGAAGGACCAGTACGCCTGGCCGCCCAGGTTGGCGGCGTTCTCCTGGTCGACCAGGGCCACCGAGCGTCCCCGGCTGGTGAGTTCGTGGGCGGCGACCAGGCCGGCGAGGCCCGCTCCGACGACGATGACGTCCGCGTCCATGACGTGGGGTTCCTTCCTCAGTGCGTGGATGAGGGGGTGGCGGCGGGCGGCGCGGTGCCGCCGTCGGTGAGCAGGGCGGTGAGCAGTTGCTTGAGCCAGGTCCGGGCGCGATCGACGTCCTTGTCCAGCAGCAGCTGGACGGTGACGCCGTCGTACGCGGCGACCACGGCGTGCGCGGCGCCCGCCACGTCGCCGAGCACGGCGGGCAGCGCGGTGTGGCCCCGGGCCCGGAAGAGGCGGTCGGCGACGGCCTCGCGCAGCCGGGTCCGGTGGTCGAGGAGGGCCCCGGCGACGGCCGGGTCGCGCGCGGCGTGCACCAGGAAGTCGGTCTTCACCAGCAGCCAGTCCACGTCGAGCAGCAGCACCTCGGTGACGCGGTCCACGGCGGCCGGTACGTCGAGGCCGGGGCCGTCCTCGGCGAGGGCGCCCGCGACCTGGTCGGCGATGAGGTCGGCGCGCTCCTGGTAGAGGGCGAAGAACAGCTCGTCCAGGGTGGCGAAGTTGGAGTAGAAGGCGCCGCGGCTGTACCCGGCCGCCTCGCAGACCTCCTCGATGGAGACCCGCCCGAAGCCCTTGGCGGCGAACACCCGGAACGCGGCGTCGAGCAGCCGGGCACGGGTGTGCGCCCGGCGCCGGGGGACGCGCTCGGCGGTCTCCTGCATGGTGGCACCTCGCTTTCGATACAGGAATGTATCCAATACATCCATGTATCGAAAGGGGGTGGGAAGTGCTGGCCGCGCGGGGCGTGGCGGGGCGGCGAGTGATCAAAATGGAACGTATTTTCGATTAAGGAGTATGCTGGCCCCATGGCCACGCACCTCCAGGGCTCCCTGTTCGACCAGACCGACGAGCTGGGACTCGGCCCGCTGGACGGACTGCGCCGCACCGTGCTGGGCGCCGGCGCCTGGATCGACGTGCTGCCGGGCTGGCTCGGCGGCGCCGACACCCTGTTCGAGAAACTCGCGGCGGAGGTGCCCTGGCGCGCCGAGCGCCGCAAGATGTACGACAACGTGGTCGCCGTGCCCCGCCTGCTGGCCTTCTACGGTGCGGCGGACCCCCTCCCCCACCCCGTCCTGGACGAGGCCCGCGCCGCGCTGTCCCGGCACTACGCCGAGGAGCTGGGCGAGCCGTTCACCACCGCCGGGCTGTGCTTCTACCGCGACGGGCGGGACAGCGTGGCCTGGCACGGCGACCGGGTCGGCCGGGGCTCGCACGAGGACACCATGGTGGCGATCCTCTCCGTGGGCGAGCCCCGCGATCTGCTGCTGCGCCCCGCCGGCGGGGGCGGCGCGACGGTGCGGCGGCCGCTCGGGCACGGCGATCTGATCGTGATGGGCGGCTCCTGCCAGCGCACCTGGGAGCACTGCGTGCCGAAGACGGCTCGGGCGGCGGGACCGCGGATCAGCATCCAGTTCCGGCCGCACGGCGTGCGCTGAGACTCCGGCCGACCCCTTTGCGGCGCGTGGTACCCGGTCTGGTTGGCTGTCCTTCCGACGATCAACGACCCCGGGGGCGGAGACAGCATGCGGGCACAGGTACACCAAGTCGCCGACGGCACCTATCTGGTGCACGGCAACAACGTCAACTGGGTGATCCTCAAGGACGGGGACGCCATCACACTGATCGACACCGGCTACCCCGGGGACCGGCCGGGAGTCCTGGAATCCCTCGCGGCGGTGGGCGGTTCACCCGAGGCGGTCGCCGCGGTGCTGATCACCCACGCGCACAACGACCATCTGGGCTCGGCCGAGTACCTGCGCACCACCCACGGCACGCCCGTCTACCTCCACCCGGCCGAAGTCCCGCACGCCCGCCGGGACTTCCTGCACCAGGCCACCATCGGCGACGTGGTCCGCAACGCCTGGCGGCCGGGCCTGCTGCCCTGGGCGGCGCACGTCATCAAGGTCGGCGGCATCGAGCACAACCCGGTCACCGCGCCCGAGCCGTTCCCCGCCGAGGGCCCGCTGGACCTGCCGGGCCGCCCGGTGCCCGTGCACACCCCCGGCCACACCGACGGCCACTGTGTCTACCACCTGCCCGAGGCGGGCATCGTGATCTCCGGCGACGCCCTGGTCAGCGGGCACGCCACCTCGCGGGTCAAGGGACCGCAGCTGCTGCACGGCTTCTTCCACCACGACGGCGGCCAGGTGCTGGACTCCCTGGACGTGATCGCGGCGCTCGACGGCGACACCCTGCTGCCCGGCCACGGCCCGGTCCACCGGGGCGCGGTGCGCGCCGCCGCCGAACAGGCCCGGGACCGGGCCACCCGCAGGTCCCGGGGCCGGGCCTGAGATCCGGGTCCCGGGCCCTACGGGTGCGGGACCACCGCCACCGGGCAGTCCGCGTGGTGCAGCACGCCGTGGGCGACCGAGCCGATGCGGGCCCCCACGGCGGTGCGCCGGGCCCGCCGGCCGACGACCATCAGCTGGGCCCGGCCGGCCAGTGACAGCAGCACCTGCCCGGCGCTGCCCATCTCCACCTGCTCGGCCACCGGGACCCCGGGGAACCGCTCGCGCCAGGGCCGCAGCGCGTCGGCCAGGGCCTGCTTCTCGTACGGTTCGAGACCGCCGGCCTCGTCCAGCAGCCTGAGCGAACCGGGGCTGTAGGCGAAGACCGGCGGCAGGGTCCACGCCCGCACGGCCCGTACGGTGGCGCCGCGGGCCGCCGCCGTCTCGAAGGCGAAGCGCAGCGTGGCCGCGCTGTCCTCCGGGTCGCCGTGCTGGCCGACCACCACCTCCCGCCCGGCCGCCTCCGATGCCGGGCGGTCCCCGGCGCGCACCAGCACCACGGGCCGGGTGGCCTCGGCGATGACCTGCTGCCCGACGGAGCCGAGCAGGAAGCCGACGACCGGTCCGTGCCCGCGCGAGCCGAGCACCAGCATCTCGTCCCGCGAGGCCGCGCGGCCCAGCGCCGCCACGGCGCCCTCCTCGACCACGTCGACGCTCACCGTGAGCGTCGGGTGCCGCTCGGCGAGCGCGCGCACCGTCTCGGCCACGCCCTGCTCCGCCCAGCCCCGCTGGGTCTCCCGGTCGGCCCCGGCGAGCCTGTCGGCGTGGTGCCACGCGTGCAGCACCCGCAGGGGCAGGTCCCGGCGCACGGCCTCCCGGGCCGCCCAGTCGAGCGCGGCCCGGCTCTCCTCCGTGCCGTCGGTCCCTGCCGTGATCGGCCGTGTCATGCCTGGTCTCCTCGTCGTCCCGGGGTGCGTGCTGCCGGTGCCCACTATCGGGCACCGCGCGGCGCTCCCCGCGCCCGGCCCCGCGCCCGCCCGGACGAACCAGGGCGAAGGCGGGCGATCGACCATACGATGGGCGCGTACCGGTGCGATGGCAGCGCGGCGACGGGCCCCGGGACATCCGGTGACGGTCCGGCGGCGCTCACCACGGCATCCCGCGGCCGACACGGAGGAATCCGCATGAGCACCCCCGAGGGCATCGATCCGAACGTCCCGCCGAGCGGCACCGGCTGCGTGGAGTGCGAGGCCGCGGGCGGCTGGTGGTTCCATCTGCGCCGCTGCGCCCAGTGCGGGCACATCGGCTGCTGCGACGACTCCCCCGCCCGGCACGCCACCGCGCACCACCGGGCCACCGGGCACCCGGTCATCCGCAGCTTCGAGCCGGGCGAGCAGTGGTTCTGGGACTACACCACCGAGGAGTTGTACACCTCGGGGCCCGAACTCGCCCCGCCCGCCGGTCATCCCGCCGACCAGCCGGTGCCGGGTCCCGCGGGGCGGGTGCCGAAGGACTGGGCGCGCGGGTCGGGGTGAGCCCCGGCGCGCGCGGGGCGCCCGGCTCAGCGCCCGCACTCCAGGCGGTCCAGGTCGACGCCGTCGGCGAGGGCCCGCATGCCCCGGTCGCCGGGGTGCAGACGGTCGCCGCCGTCGAGGTCCGGCCGCAGCCGCTCGGGGTCGCGGGGGTCGCGCAGCACCCGGTCGAAGTCGGCGACGGCGTCGAACTCCCCGCTTTCGCGGACGAACCGGTTGACGTCCCGGCGTACGGCCTCGATGCCGGGGTTCCATTCCGGCCGGCCCTTGAACGGGCCGATGGTCGCGGCGACCACGCACAGGTGGGCGGCGTGCGCCCGCCGCACGATCCGCCGGTACCCGGCGATCAGGTCGGCCGCGGTGGCGCCGGGGCGGGCCTTGAGGTCGTTGACGCCCTCGAAGAGGAAGACGGTGCGCACCCCCGGCAGCGACAGCACGTCCCGGTCCAGTCGGTGCAGGGCGCTGGGCCCGGCGTCGTCCGCGAGCACCTTGTTGCCGGAGATGCCTTCGTCGGCCACGCCCTCGACGGCGGCGCGGGCCGCGCGCAGGCGCCGGGCGAGGTGGTCGGGCCAGCGGCGGTCGGTGTCCGGGGTGGACCTCTCGCCGTCGGTGAGGGAGTCGCCGAGCACGGCCACGGCGCCGGTCGCCGGGCGGTCCGGCCGTACGGAGACGGCGTCGAGGTACCACCATGAGCCGGTGGTGCCCGTCCAGTGCGCGGCGTCCGGCTCGGCGGTGTGCGCGCCCTGCCCGGTGTACGACGTCCGCAGCGCCATCCGGTGGCCGCTGGCCGGCCCGGCGGCGTGCGGGGTGTGCAGGCTGACGGCGAGGTCCGTGCCGGCCGGCAGCCGGCCGGGCAGCGGGTCGCTCCAGGCCATGGCGCCGACGGGCAGGGTGATCCGGCGGGCGCCGCGGAAGGTCAGCGGGCGGTTGTCGCCGGGGCGCAGGGTGGCACCGCGCAGGCGCGGTCCGGCGTAGACGTGGTCGAGGGTCAGCGGGCGGTCGCCGAAGGCGTTGGTGAAGCGGACGCGGGGCGCGCTGCCGCCCACGCTGGTGTGCACGATCATCCGGTAGTCCCGGCCCGCCGCACCCGGGCCCAGCCGCTCGGCGCTCGCCGCCCAGGTGACCACACCGGAGGGGTGCCCGGTGGCGCCGGGCGGGTGGGGTGCCGCGCGGGCCGGGCCGGCCTGGCAGGCGACGGCCGTCAGCAGGGCGGCGGCGACGCGGCAGCCGCGCCCGCACCGGCCGGTCACGGGGTGCCCGGTCCGCCGGGTCCCGGCCGGGCCCCGGGGGACGTGTCGGCGTGTCCCACGCTCGTCATGGTCGCGCCGCCACGCCGGCCGCGCACCTCGGTGGGCGCTCTCGCCGGGGGTGCCCATCCGCTGTCCCTCTCGCCGTACGGTCCCGGTCTCGCCGCCGGGGCGGGTGCCCGGGAGCGGCGCCGCGATGCGGGTGCCGCGCGTGACCCGCGCCCCGGAGCCGGGCCCGTCCGGGGCGTCGTCACGCGCGTTCGGCGGTTCGGCGGCGGACCCGCGGATGCCCCGCGCGGGGCGGGGCATCCGGTGGTGCGAGGGGCCGTCAGTGCCTGGCGGCCGGCGTGTTGGCGGCGGTGACGTCGACCGCGGCCCACGCCTTGTCCACCGTCTTGTACTCGGTGCTGCTCGCGCCGTACAGGTCCTTGGCCGCCTTCAGCGTCGCGACGCGCGCGTCGTGGAAGTCGGTCGTGGAGACCATGTAACGGGTGAGCGCCCGGTAGAAGATGGCGGTGGCCTTGGTGCGGCCGATGCCCTTCACCGTGGACTTGTCGTACGTCGGCGAGTCGTACGCGACACCGTTGATCGTCTTCTTGCCGCTGCCCTCCGCGAGGAGGTAGTAGGCGTGCGACGAGACGCCGGAACCGGCGTGCACCTCGGTGCCGTACGTGTCCGGCGTCCAGTAGTCGATCGTGCCTTCGAGCTTGTCGAGCGAGGGGTGGTCCAGGCGGCGCAGGAACTTCTGCCCGATGCCCAGCTTCTCGCCGATCAGGTAGTCGGGCGTGTCGCTCTTGTTGGCCGCGAAGAACTCGACGTCGGAGCCGAAGATGTCCGCCAGCGACTCGTTGAGCGCGCCCGGCTCGCCGTACTGGTTGCCGTCGGGGTCGACGTAGGTCGGCTCCAGCTTCGCGGTGGAGTCCACCACGCCGTGGGTCAGTTCGTGACCGGTGACGTCCAGGACGACCAGCGGCTTCCTGAAGGTCCGCCCGTCGCCGTCGCCGTACAGCATGCAGTCGCAGGTGGGGTCCCAGAACGCGTTGGCGACCTTGTTGCCCCAGTGGACCATGCCGTGGGCGGCCTTGCCGTTGCCGGCGATCCCCTTGCGCCCGAACGTCTTCTTGTAGAAGTCCAGGGTCTTGGTGATGCCGTACTGGGCGTCGGCGGCGGCGCTGGCACGGTTGGCGGTCGTGCCGTTGCCCCACACGTTGACGGTGCTGGTGAACTTCGCGCCGGCGCCGAAGCTTTCGGGGCTCCTGCCCTTGGCGTCGCGCACCTCGGTGCCGTACCGGGTGGGGTCGGCGAGCTGGTAGTGGCCGCGCGAGGTCTGCGTGGTGGTGAGGCCGACGCTGCCGACGAAGAGCGTCTTGCCGGTGCCGCTCGCGGCCGACGGGTACGACGTCCTGGCACCGGTGGTGGTGCCCGAGCCGGCCAGGGCGGCGCTGCGCGCGGCACCGACGGCCGGGTCGAGCGTCACGCCCTTCTCGCGCAGGGAGGCGAGCAGCTTGGGCGACAGGAACTGGTCGCTGTCGGGGGTGTTGCTGCGTACCTTGCCGGTGACGGCGTCCACGACGACGGTGTTGGTGCCGTCCTGGGCGGTCACGGTCACCTGGTAGGCGAGCGCGGAGGCGCCGCCCCGGGCGTCCACGACGAGCCGGGCGGTGCCCGCCTCTCCCTGGGCGGCCTTGGCGGCCTTGGCGGCGGCCTGGCCCGCGGTGAGCCTGGCCCGCGTGGCGGCGGCCGGCTCGACGGTGTGGTCGGCGGCGCGGGTCACGCCCGTGTAGCCAAGCGCGTGGTCGAGGTGGACCACGAGGTCGCCGCCGAGCACCGGCATGCCGTCGTGGGTGCGCTCGAAGCGGACGTGCCGGGCGCCCTCCGGGTCCAGCATGACGTCCTGGGCCCGCAGTTCGTCGCCCGGCGTGACCCCGGTCGCGGTGGCGTGCGCGAAGGCCGCGGTGCGCGCCGCGCTCACCACGGCGGTGTCGGCGTTGGTGGCGGACGCGACGGAGCGCGCCTCCCCCGTGGTGGTGGGTCCCGCGAAGGCCGTACCGGCCAGGCCCGTGGCAGCCGTCGTCACCGCGACGGCGACCGCCACCGAGCGTATGTGCGGTTTACGCAATCTGATCAGGGTTCCTTCTGTGAAGGGCGGCGGGATCGTCGACCGCCCTGTGACATGGCGCGATCGCGCGCCACGGGGGCTGGTCGGGCCCCGGAGGGTCACCCTTACGGATCAGTCATGTGCACGTAAAGCTGGAATGATCCATTTCGCGATCTTCTATGGCAATCCTTTGCAAACAAAGGCCAGAGAGTGATCGCTGGTTGACCAGCTGTGTGTCGACTGTGGAGATGCCGCCCCGATCCCCTAGGTTCCCAGGCCGGAATGTGACTGACGTCGCATCAACAGACGTACGGATGGGAGTGGATGCCCGATGGTGTCAGCCACGGTGGGCAGGGGCGCGGTGCTCGGTGCGGTCACGCTGGCCCTGCTGGCGGTCCCGGCGCAGGCCGCGACCGCTCAGGTGAAGTCCCCGGCCGCGGCCGGACTTCCGAAGCCCGACCCGGCGGGCCTGGCCCGGGTGCTGCGCTCGGCGGTGGACCAGGGCGCGCCCGGCGCGCTCGCCCGGATCGACGACCACGGCACGACGTACACGGCCACGCACGGGTTCGCCGACCGCGGCACCCGGCGGGCCATGGCGGCCGGCGACCGGTTCCGCGTCGGCAGCGTCACCAAGACCTTCTCGGCCGTCGTGCTGCTGCAACTCGTCGACGAGCACAAGCTGTCGCTGGACGCGCCCGTCAACCGGTATCTGCCCGGGCTGCTGCCGGACGACCGGATCACCGTCCGCCATCTGCTGAGCCACCGCAGCGGACTGTACGACTACACCAACGACATGTTCGCGAACAGCGTCCCCGGCTTCGAGGCGGTGCGGAACAAGGTCTTCACCTACCGCGAACTGGTCGCGCTGTCCCTGAAGCACCCGCGCACCAACGCGCCCGGCGCCGCCTACTCCTACTCCAACACCAACTTCGTCGTCGCGGGCATGCTCATCGAGAAGCTCACCGGGCACTCCGTGGCCACCGAGTACCGCAAGCGCGTCTTCGAGCCGCTGAAGCTCGCCGACACCTTCTACGTCCACCCCGACACCCGTATCCCGGGCGCCCACGCCCACGGCTACCTCACCCCCGACAAGGCGGGCGACCCCCTGGTGGACGCCACCGACCAGACGGTGTCCTGGGCGCAGAGCGCGGGCGCCGTCATCTCCAGCGCGCGGGACCTCGACACGTTCTACGGCGCGCTGCTGGGCGGCAGGCTGCTGTCCCCGGCACGGCTCGCCGAGATGGAGAAGACGACGCGGGTGAACGCCACGACCGCGTACGGGCTCGGGCTGCGCCGGCGCGATCTGTCCTGCGGGGTCTCGGTCTACGGGCACACGGGCACGGTGCAGGGCTACTACACGTACGCGTTCGCCACCAAGGACGGCGGCCGCCGGATGACCGCCGTCGCCACCACCTCGAACAACGGCAAGGTGCTCGACACCCTCGCGGGGACCCTGGAGTCGGCGTTCTGCGGCAAGCCGAAGAAGGGCTGACTCCCGGCGGGCGGATCACGATCTTGGCGGAATGCCCCCTTCCGGGTCAGGATTCCCCCATGAAGGGTGATCTTTTCTCCAGCCGGCACGTGGTGCGCCCCGCCGCCGAACCGGGCATGTCCGTCGAGAACGCCAAGTGCCTCAAGTACACGGTGGACGGTGAGATGTACGCCCGCCAGGGCGCGATGGTCGCCCACCGCGGCAGCCTCCGCTTCGAGCGCAAGGGCCAGGGCGTCGGCGGCATGCTCAAGCGCGCCGTCACCGGCGAGGGGCTGCCGCTGATGGCGGTGCGCGGGCAGGGCGAGGTCTGGCTCGCGCACGAGGCGCAGAACTGCTTCGTCCTGGAGCTGGAGCCCGGCGACAGCTTCACCGTGAACGGCCGCAACGTCCTGTGCTTCGACCCGACGTTGTCGTACGAGATCAAGACGGTGAAGGGCACCGGCATCACCGCGGGCGGCCTGTTCAACAGCGTGTTCACCGGACACGGCCGGCTCGGCCTGGTGTGCGAGGGCAACCCGCTGGTCATCCCGGTGTCGGCCGAGCAGCCGGTGTACGTCGACACCGACGCGGTGGTCGGCTGGACCGAGCGTCTGGAGACCTCGCTGCACCGCTCGCAGTCGATGGGGTCGATGCTGCGGGGCGGCTCCGGGGAGGCCGTCCAGCTGATGCTGCGCGGCGAGGGCTTCGTCGTCGTGCGGCCGAGCGAGCTGACCCAGCACAAGCCGCAACAGCACTGACGGGCGGGCGCCGTTGACCTGGGATCGCCGCACGCGTCAAGGTGCGTGCGGCGCGGTTCCCACCCCCGCGCCGGAAGGGTGAAGCACCTTGATCGGCATCTCGGACATCGAAGCCGCCGCCCGGCTGATCGCCCCGCACGTGGTGCGGACGCCGACCGTGGCGAGCCCCGGGCTCAGCGCGCTGCTCGGCGTCCCCGTCACCGCCAAGCTCGAACTCCTCCAGCGCACCGGCTCGTTCAAGGCCCGCGGGGCCGCGGCGAAGCTGCTGTCGCTGGGCGAGGCCGAGCGGGCGGCCGGCGTGGTCGCGGTCAGCGGCGGCAACCACGGCATCGCGCTCGCGGTGATGGCGGCGGCCCTCGATGTGAAGGCGACGGTGGTGATGCCCCGCACCGCGCCCGCCCGCTCCCTCGCGCTCGCCGAGGCGGCCGGGGCGACGCTGCGGCCGACCGACGGCATGGACAGCGCCTTCGAACTGGTGACCAGGCTCAGGGACGAGGGGCTGACCCTCGTCCACCCGTTCGACGACCCGACGGTGATCGCCGGGCAGGGCACGGTCGGTCTCGAACTGGCCGAGGACGCGGCCGACGAGCCGACCGACGTCGTCGTCAGCATCGGCGGGGGCGGCCTGATCGCGGGCGTCGCGGCCGCGCTCCGGGCCCGCCGCCCCGGCGTCCGGGTGTGGGGCGTGGAGACCGAGGGCGCCGAGGCGATGTCCGCCGCGCTGAAGGCGGGCGGTCCGGTGCCGGTGCCGCTGTCCTCGGTGGTCACCACGCTCAGCGCGCCCTCCGTCTCCCGGCTGACCTACGACCATGTCCGCGAGCTGGTCGAGGAGGTGCTGGTGGTGCCGGACCAGGAGGCCGTGCGGGGCTGCCTGGAGCTGGCCGACCACGCCAAGGTGTGGGCGGAGCCCGCCGCGGGCTGTCTGCTGCCCGCCGCCCGCGAGGTCGTCTCCCGGGTCGGCCCCGGCGCCCGGCTCGGGCTGGTGGTCTGCGGCGGCAACACCGCGCTCGGCGAGCTGACCGGCTGGGCGGACCGCTTCGGCCTGCGATAACTCCCGCCAGTCCGCCCGAGGCCGTTTTCCGGCGGCAAGCCCGGGGACTCGGTCCGCATGGTGCAAATCGGATACACGATGATGACCGAGCAGGCCGGTCCCCGGGAGCTGGTGGACCACCTGGTGCGCGCCGAGGAGGCCGGGTTCGACTTCTCGGTGACCTCGGACCACTACTTTCCGTGGCTGCGCTCGCAGGGCCACTCCCCGTACGCGTGGAGCGTGCTCGGCGCCGCAGCCCAGGCCACCTCGCGGATTCCGCTGATGACCTACGTGACCTGCCCCACCCGGCGCTACCACCCGGCCGTGGTGGCACAGAAGGCGGCCACCATGCAGCTGCTGTCCGAGGGCAGGTTCCGGCTCGGGCTCGGCTCCGGCGAGAACCTCAACGAGCATGTGGTGGGCGGCGGCTGGCCCCCGGTGGACGTGCGGCACGAGATGCTGGAGGAGGCGCTGGAGATCATCCAGGCGCTGTTCCGGGGCGATCACGTCACCTACCACGGGGAGCACTTCGACGTGGAGTCGGCCCGGCTGTGGGACCTGCCGGACCAGCCGCCGCCGATCGGCGTCGCGGTCTCCGGGGAGCAGTCCTGCCGGCTCGCCGGACACCTCGCCGACCTGGTGATCGCGACCGAGCCGAAGGCGAACCTGCTGGAGGCCTTCGACCGGCACGGCGGCGAGGGCAAACCCCGGGTCGGCCAGCTGCCGGTGAGCTACGGCACCGACCGGGACGCGGCCGTCGAGCGCGCGCACAGCCAGTTCCGCTGGTTCGGGCTGGGCTGGAAGGTGAACTCCGAACTGCCGCACCCGGACTCCTTCGCGGCCGCGACGCAGTTCGTCACCCCCGACGACGTGTCCTCCTCCATCCCGTGCGGCGACGACCCGGAGGACTTCGTGGCGGCCGTACGCCCGTACGCCGAGGCGGGGTTCGACGAGATCGCCCTGGTGCAGATCGGCGGGGAGACCCAGCCGGAGTTCCTGGACTGGTCGGCGAAGACCCTGCTGCCCGCGCTGCGCGAGGCGTTCGGCTGACGCCCGCCCACCACGCGTGACAACTTCCGCCGGAACCGGGGTACCCGGAAGATCCACGCCGATCGTCGCGGAGGTCCTCGCGTGAACACGTCCGTGCACACGTCCCTGGTGGTGCAGCTCCACACACCGGGCACCGGCCGGTGCCCGGTGTTCGTCCATCTCGGCTACGACGCCGCCGACCCGTTCGCCGTCACGGCCGTCTTCGCCCACGACGGCCGGGTGCTGGCCCACTGGCGCCTGGACCGGGAGATGCTGGCCGCGGGGCTGTCCGGGCCGGTCGGCATCGGCGACGTACGGCTGCGTCCGGCCGGCACCGGGCCGGGGCACGAGCTGCGCATGGAGTTCCTCGGCGACATCCGTCCCGACGGCGGCCGGCAGCGCGCGGTGGTCTACGCGTGGGCACCGGCCGTCGCCGGGTTCCTGCGCGAGACCCACGCGGTCGTGCCGCCCGGCTGTGAACAGGCCCCGGTGGACGAGCTGTTGGCGGACATCCTCGCCACCGGCTGAGCGGCCGGGGTGTTCCGCGCTGTGGGGCGAGGTCCTCGGCCGGGCCGACGCGATCGACCCGGCCGAGGATCCCGCCCGTGGCGGCCGTTCAGGCCTCGTCCGCGGGGGTGGTGTGCCGGCGGCGGGCCCACAGCGGGAGGCCGAACCAGCACACCAGGTACCAGGCGACGACCCCGGTGACCAGCCAGGGCACATAGCTGTCGTGCATGGCCACCCGGAGGATGAGCAGCAGGGCCGAGGCCATGGTGGCGAGCAGCAGGACCAGGCCGACGAAGGTCAGCCGGGCGGCGAGCCGCACCGCCCGGGGTTTGACCCGGCGCCCGGAGACCAGCCGGTGCAGGGAGACCGGTCCGATCAGGGCGCCGGTGGTGCACGCGCCGAGGATCACCGTGATGATGTAGATGCGCTGGTCGTCGACGGGCAGCCGGGTGTACTTCGGGTAGAAGACGACCGTCAGCAGGAAGCCGAACAGGATCTGCACGCCCGTCTGGGCGACCCGGACCTCCTGGATGAGTTCACCCCACATCCGGTCGGCCCGCTCCTCCTCCGTCTCGTTGCGTCCTCTGCGACGTCCGTCCTCGGTCATGCGATGCAGGTAACCGGCCGGCCGTTTCTTCAAACGGCGGGCTTCCGGGCCGTCACCAGCGGTGCTCGACCTGCTCCCGGATCCGCTTGTCGTACAGGTCCCGGATCGCGGCGAGGGTGTCCGGCGACAGCGGCGGCAGCGCGGCGGCGGCCGCGTTGGCGCGGGCCTGCTCCGGGTTGCGGGCGCCGGGGATCACCGTGGTGACGCCCTCCTGCTCGATGATCCAGCGCAGCGCCAGCTGGGCCGGGGTGTACCCCTCGGGGGCCAGGGCCGCGAACTCGGCGGCGGCCTCGACACCGGTCTCGTAGTCGACGCCGGAGAAGGTCTCGCCCTGGTCGAAGGCCTCGCCGTGCCGGTTGAAGGTGCGGTGGTCGTTCGCCGCGAAGACGGTGTCCTTGGTGTACTTGCCGGACAGCAGCCCGGAGGCGAGCGGCACCCGGGCGATGATGCCGACGCCGGCCTCGCGGGCGGCGGGCAGCACCTCGTGCAGCGGCTTCATCCGGAACGGGTTGAGGATGATCTGCACGCTCGCCACATGCGGCCGGGCGATCGCGGCCAGCGCCTGTGCGCAGGTCTCCACGCTCACGCCGTACGCGGCGATGCGCTCCTCCTCGACCAGGGTGTCCAGGGCGTCGTACACCTCGTCGGAGGTGAACACCTCGGTGGGCGGGCAGTGCAGTTGCACCAGGTCGATCCGGTCGACGCCGAGGTTGCGGCGCGAACGGTCGTTCCAGGCACGGAAGTTGTCGAGGACGTAGTTCTCGGGGAGCTGTTCGACGCGGCGGCCCATCTTGGTGGCCACCAGCACACGCAGATCGGGGCGGCCGCGCAGGAAGGCGGCGATGGTCTGCTCGCTGCGCCCGTCGCCGTAGACGTCGGCGGTGTCGAAGAAGGTGACCCCGGATTCGGCCGCCGCCTCCAGGACGGCCAGGGCGTCCTTCTCGTCCACGTCGCCCCAGTCCGCGCCCAGCTGCCACGTGCCGAGACCGACCACCGACATCTTCTGACCCGACCTGCGGATTTCACGTTCGTCCATGCCGACAGTCTGTCACCCGGTGCCCGGCCTCGCGGCGGGGGCCCGGTGGAGCCGGAGCAGGGGCGGCGGGCGGCCGGGGGCGGTTCGGCACGGGGCGGGAGCGGGGTGGCGGGCGGCCGGGTGAGCGCCCGCCACCGCGCCCGCCGCCGGATCAGGCCTCGGCGGTGCGGCACTCCGGGTGGCCCCAGCCCTGCGCGTTCTTGGCGATGGACTCGCCGGCCGCGTAGGAGCGGCCGCAGACACAGCGCCCGGGGAACTTCGCCTTGAGGGTGCGCGAGGAGGACGCGCCGCCGGAGCGGCGGGCCGTCTTCTTGCGCGGGGCGGAGGACTTGGGGGTGTCGGGCGAGGGCGGCGGCACCGGCGAGCCGAGTGCGCTGCCCGCCGCCTCCTGCACCGAGGCGGCCTGGCTGGCGGCGCGGTCGGCGAAGTCGTTGAGCGGGTCGCCGTCGACCTGGTGGGCCGGGACGTAGCGGAACTCCACCGACCTGCCGTCCAGGAGGGCGTCGATGCGCACCACCAGTTCCTGGTTGGCGACCGGCTTGCCGGCGGACGTCTTCCAGCCGTTGCGCTTCCAGCCCGGCAGCCAGGTGGTGACGGCCTTCATGGCGTACTGGGAGTCCATCCGGACCTCCAGCGGCACCTCGGGGTCGACCGCGGTCAACAGCCGCTCCAGGGCGGTGAGTTCGGCGACGTTGTTGGTGGCCCGGCCGAGCGGGCCCGCCTCCCAGCGAGCGGGCGTCCGCTCGTCGTCGTCCGAGACCACCCACGCCCATCCGGCCGGTCCGGGGTTTCCCTTCGAAGCCCCGTCGCACGCGGCCACCACTCGTTCACGCATGCGCACGATCATCCCACGGCCGGGCGGGTGCCCGGTCCGGGCCGGTCAGGCGTCCTCGATCCGGGGCGGCTCGCCCTCGGCGGCCGCGATGTCGATCACCGAGAAGTCGGCGCCCTGCGGATCGCTCAGGGCCGCGAACCGGCCGAAGGGGCTGTCCATCGGCCCGAAGCGGACGGTGCCGCCGAGCTTTCCCGCCGCGGCGACGGCCGCGTCGCAGTCGGCGACGGCGAAGTAGACGTTGATGTACGAGGGCACCTCGGGCGGGAAGTCGTCGGTCATCCGCATCCGGCCGAGCACGGTCTCCTCGCCGACGTCGAACACCCGGAAGTCCACCGTGTCGTCGGCCAGGTCCCTCGCGCGGTACGGGAAGACCGCGGTGAGGAAGGCGTCCGTCCGCTCGGGGTCGCGGGTGAAGACCTCGGCCCAGCAGTAGGCGCCGGGAGCGGCCGTCTCCTCGAAGCCCTCGTGGGTGCCCGCCTGCCACACCCCGAAGACGGCCCCGCCGGGCTCCCGGGCCAGGCACATGGTGCCGACGTCGGCGATCTGCATCGGCTCCATCAGCACGTCGCCCCCGCTCCTCCTGATCTTCTCCGCCGTGGCGGCGGCGTCCGGCGAGGCGAAGTACAGGCACCACTGCGACTGCCCCTCTTGACCGGGCATGGGCGGGACCACGGCGGCCACGGCCTTGCCGTCCACACAGGCCTGGGTGTAGTTGCCGTACTCGGACGTGGACTCGCCGAAGGTCCAGCCGAGGACGTCGCCGTAGAACTTCTTGGCGCCCTCCAGGTCGGTGAACATCGCATCGGCCCAGCAGGGGGTTCCTTCCGGTTGTACGGCCATGCCCGCCGCCCTCCTGGTGTCGTGCCGGCCCCCGTCTGCTCACGCTAGCCAGCGCCCGGCCGGGCCGCGCGCCGAGCGGGGGCCTGCCGGACACTGGGGAGGGGACCGGACCTCGCGGAAGGGCACGGGCGATGACGGCAGCGATGATGCGGGCGTGGTCGGTGGTGGAGCAGGGCCCGGTGGAGGGCGAGCCGCTGCGGCCGCTGGAGCGGCCGGTGCCCGAGCCGGGGCCGGACGAACTGCTGGTGCGGGTGCGCGCGTGCGGAGTGTGCCGGACCGATCTGCACGTCACCGAGGGCGACCTGCCGGTGCACCGGCCGGGGGTGACGCCCGGCCACGAGGTCGTCGGCGACGTGGCCGGCATCGGATCGCAGGTCTTCGGCTTCGCCCCCGGCGACCGGGTGGGCGTGGCCTGGCTGCGCCGCACCGACGGGGTGTGCGCCTACTGCGCCCGCGGTGACGAGAACCTGTGCCCGCGGTCGCGGTACACCGGCTGGGACGCGGACGGCGGTTACGCCGAGTACACCACCGTCCCGGCTCCTTTCGCCTACCGGCTGCCCGAGGCGCTGGACGACGTGTCGGCGGCGCCGCTGCTGTGCGCCGGGATCATCGGGTTCCGCGCGCTGCGCCGCTCCGGGCTGCCGCGCGGTGGCCGCCTCGGGCTGTACGGCTTCGGGGGCAGCGCCCATCTGTGCGCGCAGGTCGCGCTCGCCGAGGGCGCGACCGTGCATGTGATCACCCGGGACGAGGTGTCGCGCGCCCTCGCCCTGGAGCTGGGCGCGGCCTCCGCGCGGGACCTGGCCGAGCCGCCGCCGGAACCGCTGGACGCGGCGATCCTCTTCGCCCCGGCCGGTGAGCTGGTGCCGGTCGCGCTGCGCGCCCTGGACCGGGGCGGGGTGCTGGCCCTGGCGGGCATCCACCTCACCGACGTGCCGCCGCTGCACTACGAGACCGACCTGTTCTACGAGAAGGAGCTGCGCAGCGTCACCGCCAACACCCGTGCGGACGGCCGGGAGTTCCTGGCGCTGGCGGCCCGCTACGGTGTCCGCGCGACCACCCACCCCTATCCGCTCGACCGGGCCCCCGAGGCCCTGCGCGACCTGAAGGCGGGCCGCTTCGACGGGGCGGCGGTGCTGGTGCCCGGGTGACGGCCCCCGGTGAAATCCCCTCGACGCGAGGGGCGTCGGGGCGCCCCGACGGGGACCGTGAACGCGCAGCGCATGCACGCCGGCGAACTCGGCATCGACGCCCCGCTGGTCCGACGACTGATCGCCCGCCGCTTTCCCGGGTGGACCGGGCCGCCGGTGCGGCGTCTGGTGTCCGTGCGTCCGTCGCCGAACCGGGCGGGCGGCTCGACGCGGCCGCGGTCACCGCGCTGAGCGCTCACCGCCCCGCGTGCGCCCGTTCCAGCGCGGCCGCGTCCAGTCGGCCCATGCTCATCATGGCGCGGGCGGTGCGCGTGGCCTTCTCCGGGTCGGGGTCGGTCATCAGGGTGAGCAGGCGGTCGTAGACGACCTGCCAGGAGACGCCGTAGCGGTCCTTGAGCCAGCCGCAGGGGCCGCCCTCTCCGCCGTCCGCGGTGAGGGCGGTCCAGTAGTGGTCGATCTCCCGCTGGTCGGAGCAGAGGATCTGGAAGGAGATCGACTCGTTGAAGGTGAACTGCGGGCCGCCGTTGAGCGCCGTGAACCGCTGGCCGTTGGCCGTGAACTCGACGGCCAGCACGGAGCCCTCCGCGCCGGGGCCGGCCGCGGTGTGACGGGTGACGCGGTCGACGCGGGAGTTTTCGAAGATCGAGACGTAGTAGTGCGCGGCCTCCTCGGCCTGGCCGTCGAACCAGAGGCATGTGGTGAAACCGTCGGTGGTCATGAGCGGCTCCCGGAGTGGGGAAGGGGGCGGGGGAAACAGGTTCGGCGGTACAGACTCCCCCGCGGGCCGGAACTCATCGGTGCCCCACGCCGGGCGGCGCCGGGGCGCACCGGCGGTTTTCCGTCAGTGCCCGACCGCGGGCGCATGCGCCGTGTGACGGGGGGGTACCCGCCCGGTGAGCGACCCCGTAGGCGGGCATGAGACGCCGTCCGCGGGGTACGCGCGGAGGGACAGCAGCGCAGGACCGGCGCGCGAGCCGAACGGCGCCGGACCGTGACTTCGTGGGAGGGGTAATGGACACCGCCGGGAAGCGGGCGCACACAGCGGTCATCGAGAAGACCGGGCAGGAGCGGACGGGTGAGGAGGCGCTGCCCGGCATCGCCGACCCCTCCTCCGTGGCGCCGCTGGACGCACGCTCGCTGTCCCGCCAGTTCTTCCGCCGGCTGACCGAGCTGGAGGAGGGCACCCACGAGTACCAGTACGCGCGCAACACCCTCATCGAGATGAACATGTCGCTCGTGCGGTTCGCGGCCGGCCGGTTCCGGGGCCGCGGCGACGACATGGAGGACATCGTCCAGACCGGCATGATCGGCCTGATCAAGGCCATCGACCGGTTCGACCTGTCCCGGGAGGTGGAGTTCACCTCCTTCGCGCTGCCGTACATCGTCGGCGAGATCAAGCGTTTCTTCCGGGACACCACCTGGGCGGTGCACGTCCCGCGGCGGCTCCAGGAGCTGCGGGTGGAGCTGGCCAAGGCCCGCGAGGAGCTGTCCAGCCGGCTCGACCGTGAGCCGACGGTCGCCGAGCTGGCCACCTTGATGAACCTGTCCGAGGACGAGGTGATCGAGGGCCAGCTGGCCGCCAACGGCTACAACTCCTCCTCCCTGGACGCGGCGCTGACCGGCGACGGCCCCGAGAACGGCGAGGCGGTGCTCGCCGACTTCATCGGTGTGGAGGAGGAGGGGCTGCGGCTGGTGGAGGACTTCCACGCGCTGGCGCCGCTGATGGCGGAGCTGAGCGAGCGGGACCGGCAGATCATCCATCTGCGGTTCGTGGAGGAGGCCACCCAGGCGGAGATAGGGGAACGGCTCGGCTGCTCCCAGATGCACGTCTCGCGGCTGATCAAGCGGATCATCGCCCGGCTGCGCCAGGGGATGCTGGGCGAACTCGGCTGCGCCTGAGCAGAACGACTGCCCGGGACCGCTGGGGCGGTTCCGGGCTCCTGTGACGTTCGCGGAGGGTCAGCGCCGCAGTTCGAGGCGGGCGATCACGCGCTTGCCGACCGGGATCCGCTCGACGACGACCTCGGTGGCGAGGGCGTGCACGATCTCCAGGCCGTGCCGTCCGACGCGCTGCGGGTTCTTCGGGAACAGGTGCGGCAGGGCCGTACTGCTGTCGCAGACGGAGATCACGACAGCGGTGTCCGTGCCCTCCAGTTCCAGGATGTAGGGACCGTCGCTGTGCCGATCGGCGTTGGTGATCAGCTCGCTGACCAGCAGGAGCAGCTCGCCCTCCACACCGCGGTCGACCGGTGCGCACCACTCGGTCCGCAGCTGTTCGAGGAACTGGGCCGCGAACGCCCGTGCCTCGGCGATGCAGCCGGGCTCGCCCGTGAAGTGCGTCGTGCGTCTCAGCGGCTCGACGGGTACGTCGAAACCGGTCGGTATCACTGCCCCGCCCCGATGCTCGGTCATGCTGTCTTCCTCGCGGGCCACGGGCCCCGTCCGTTCGGTCGTATACGTCGCACCTGTCCTCCTACCCCGAGCCGTGCGGTCCAGTCCAGGCGTTCGCCCACCGCGCACAGTGGCACGCGTCACGGTACCGGCCCCGGTCGGCGGCGCGGACGGACCTCCCGGCGGGCGGGGTTCCCGGTCGCTGCCTAGCGTGGCAGGCGTGAGCCCTGTGACCGTCTCCGCGCAGCCCGCCGCCCGGCACGGCCTGCCCGAGGCCCTGGCCGTGGTGCTGACCGGGCTCGCGGTGATGGTGCTGGTGGCCGCGGCCGGGCTGTGGGCGGCGGGTGCGGCGGCGCTGCCGGACGGCGCGTTCCCACGGGTGCTGGCCGCCACCGTGGTCACGGCGGTCGGCGGCAGCGTCCGGCTCACCGGGAACGCGGGTGCCCTGGCCAGGACCGAGGCCGGTATCACCGTACTCCCCCTGTCGGTGGCGCTCGCCGGTGCCCTGGTGATCGGTGCGGGCTTCCTGCGTCCGCTGCGGCACCGGACGGTCGCCACGGCCGGGGAACTGGCCCGCTGGGCCGCCCGGATCGTGGTGCCGTGGCTGCTCGCGCTGACCGGGCTCGCCTTCGCGGCCCGGCAGACGTTCGCGGTGGACGTGGGCAGTGGGACCCTCAGCGATCTCACACAGCTGTTCGAGGCGGAGCCGCGGATCGGGTTCGCCGCGGACGTGCCGTCGAGTGTGCTGTTCGCGCTGCTGTGGCTGGCCGGGGTGCTGGTGATCGCGTTGCTGGTCGCCGGCCGGGTGCCGCTGCCGGGGCGGCTGCCGCACCGGCGCGCACGGGTGCGGCCCGCGGCCCGCGCGATGGTGGAGCTGCTGCTGGCCGCCGTCGTCGTGGGCCTCGTCGTCGCGCTGGTCACGGCGGGCACCCGGGGGCACGCCCGGACGACCGTCGCGCTGATCCTGCTCGGCCTGCCCAATCTGGTGTGGCCGGCGCTGACCGTCGGACTCGGGGCGACCTGGCACGGCCGGGTGGACGGCCCGTTCGGGCTGCCGGTGCCGCACGTCCTGGATCTGGCTCTGCGCACCCCCGACGTCTCCGAGCTGAACCTGTCCACGCTGACCGGGTACGACGGGCGGATGTGGTGGCTGCCGGTGGCCGCCGGGGCGCTGCTGCTGGCCGCGGCGGTCCGGGCGGCGCTGCGCTCGCCGGCCGGCACCCCGCCGTGGTCGGCCGCCGTACGGCTGGGGGTCGCGCTGGCCCTGACGGTGCTGGTGATCTGTCCGCTGTGCCGGATCTCCGCCCACTACGGGCTGTCCCTGCTGGGCATCGGTGATCTCGGGGGCGGTCTGTCCGGGGAGCTGCTGCTCAGGCCGGTGCTGTGGCAGGCGGTGGGGCTGGGCGCGCTGTGGGGGCTGGTCGCCGGTTTCCTGGGCGCCCTGCTCGCCCGCCCGCCGCGCCGCCGCCACCGCGCACCGGGCCGGTCAGCCGATGGGCACGACGAGCGCGGGCACGGTGCGCTGCATCCGTAGCGCGTCGACGGACTCGGCGAGCAGTTCGTACTCGGTGGTGTCGTCACTGGCGGCGATCCTGACCAGCCGTCCGCCCGCCAGCTCGTCGGCCACGCGCTCCTGCTGGCCGTCGTCGGCGCACCAGGCGCGCAGCAGGGCGGGGACGTCGGCCACGGTGTCCGCGACCGGTACCAGCGCGCCGGCCGGGAAGGGGACCGCCTCCGGGCTCGGGTCCAGCCGCTCGGCGATCCAGGACGCGCGGTCGCGCAGCCACCACAGGGCCAGTGCCAGGGTCGGCGCGCGGTAGGTGCCGAGCGGTACGCCGATGCGCCGGCCGTCGCACATCCCGTACGCCGTGACATGGCACAGGAACTCGTCGTGCACGTATCACTCCCCGTCGCCTCGTCCGGGTGTGCCGGGCGGACCTCGCTCTCGGTGCGGCTCCGTGCGGTGAAGTGCCCCTCGTTGTCGAGTATCGCCACGGCCGAAACACTGTCACCACGCTTTTCCGGCCAGTCTGTCGGCATTCCTCCCACCCGTTTTGGGTTGTATGCCCCGGTGACAGAGGGGCCTCCGGGCATGACCCCGGAGGTAATCGACGGGCCGGGCGGCGGTGCGGCAAGGTGTTCACACCGGGTCGGCAAGACCGCGATCCGGGTTCCGACCAGCAACGACGACCTTCGACGGAGGCTGATTCACCATGTCCGAGAACACCGACCGCTACGAGAGCGCTGCCGCCCGTTACTTCGAGGCCTGGAACGCCACCGAGCCGGAGGCGCTGAGCAAGGCGGTCGCCGCCGCGTGGACCCCGGACGGCGGCTACACCGACCCGCTCGCCGACGTCCGCGGGCACGAGGGCATCGCCGCCGTGATCACCGCCGCGCACGAGCAGTTCCCGGGGTTCGTCTTCCGTCCGCTGGGCGCGGTGGACGGCCACCACGACACCGCGCGCTTCGGCTGGGAGCTGGTGAACGAGGCCGACGGCTCGGCGCCGGTCGCCGGGTTCGACGTGGTCACGCTGGACGCCGAGGGCCGTATCCGGCAGGTGCTGGGCTTCCTGGACCGGGTGCCGGCGGGTGCGTGACAGCACCGGGGCCCGGCTTGCGCACCCCGGACGGGGCGGAAGCCGGGCCCTGGTGGGGGCGCCGTGCCGGCCGGGGTCCGGCGGGCACGGCGAGGCCCTGACGGGCTTACGAACGTACGATCGCGTCGATCCGCTCGAGTTCCTCGGCGTCGAAGTCCAGGTTGCGCAGCGCGCCCACGCTGTCCGCCAGCTGCTCGGGGCTGCTCGCACCGACCAGGGCGGAGGTGACCCGGCCGCCGCGCAGCACCCAGGCCAGGGCCAGCTGGGCGAGGCTCTGGCCGCGGGCGGCGGCGATCTCCGCCAGCGCGCGCAGCCGTCCGAGCAGGTCCTCGGTGACCGCCTCCGGCTTCAGGAAGGGGCTGTCGCCCGCGGCGCGGGAGCCCGCCGGGATGCCGTCGAGGTAGCGGCCGGTGAGCAGGCCCTGCTCCAGCGGGGAGTAGACGATGGAGCCGGTGCCGACCTCGTCCAGGGCGTCGAGCAGGCCCTCGTCCTCGGGGCGCCGGTCGAGCAGGGAGTAGCGCGGCTGGTGGATCAGGAGCGGGGTGCCGAGTCCGGCGAGGATGCGGGCGGCCTCCCGAGTCTGCTCGGCGGAGTAGTTGGAGATGCCGACGTAGAGCGCCTTGCCCTGCTGCACCGCCGTGTGCAGGGCGCCCATCGTCTCCTCCAGCGGAGTCTCCGGGTCGGGGCGGTGGGAGTAGAAGATGTCGACGTACTCCAGGCCCATCCGCCGCAGGCTCTGGTCCAGGGAGGCCAGCAGGTACTTGCGCGAGCCGAACTCCCCGTACGGGCCCGGCCACATCAGATAGCCGGCCTTGGTGGAGATCACCAGTTCGTCGCGGTACGGGGCCAGGTCGGCGGCGAGGGCGGCACCGAACGCGGACTCGGCGGCGCCGGGCGGCGGGCCGTAGTTGTTGGCCAGGTCGAAGTGGGTGATGCCCAGGTCGAACGCCCGGCGCAGGATGGCCCGTTGGGTCTCCACCGGACGGTCGGGGCCGAAGTTGTGCCACAGGCCGAGCGACAGCGCGGGGAGCTTCAGCCCGCTGCGCCCGGTGCGCCGGTAGGGCATCTCGGCGTAACGGTCGGGGGATGCGGTGTACAACGCGACTCCAGGGGATGGGCACTGATCTACGGACCCCAGGATTCCCCGGACGGAGGCCAGCGGTCCAACCGGAGAATCGGATGGAATTGAGCGACTAGGCTGCACAATCATGGAACTGCGCCATCTTGAGCACTTCGTCGCGGTCGCCGAGGACCAGCACTTCACCCGGGCCGCCGAGCGGCTGATGGTGTCCCAGTCGGGCCTGTCCGCGTCCATCCGGGCGCTGGAGCGGGAACTGCGGGCGCCTCTGTTCGTGCGCACCACCCGGCGGGTGACGCTGACGGAGGCGGGGCGGGCGCTGCTGGTGGAGGCCGAGCGGGTGCTCGCGCAGGTGCGCGCGGCGCACGAGGCGGTGGCCGCGGTGCAGGGCGTGCTGCGCGGCACGCTGGCGCTGGGTACCGAGCAGTGCATCGCCGGGGTGCACGTGGCCCGGCTGCTCGCGGCCTTCCGGGGCCGGCACCCGGACGTGGAGATCCGGCTGCGCCAGGCGGGCTCGGTCGCACTGGCCGAGGAGGTCGCGGCCGGACGCCTCGATCTGGCCTTCGCCTACCGCACCCGGGCCGACGGCGACCAGTTGCGCTCGGTGGCGCTGACCAGTGAACCGATGACGGTGCTGTGCCATCCGAGCCACCGGCTGGCCGCGAACGAGGCGCTGCTCGCCCCGGACGACCTCGCCGGGGAGGTGTTCGTCGACTTCCACCCGGACTGGGGTCCGCGCCGCGCCACCGACGCCGCCTTCGCCGCGGCCGGGGTACGGCGCACGGTCGCGCTGGAGGTCAACGACGTGCACAGCCTGCTGGACCTGGTGGACGAGAACCTCGGGATCGCGGTCGTCCCCCGCCACTTCCGGCACAAGCGGCCCACGCTCACCGCGCTGCCGCTGAAGGGCACGGGCGAGGCGGAGTACGAGACGGTGGCCCTGCTGCCGCCCGAGCGCTCCACCAGCCCCGCCGCCCGCGCGCTGGTCGCCCTGCTGGAGGCGGAGGGCCCGGCGCCCGCGTCCTGAATTCCGCACGCGGGAGCGCCGCCGATCTGTGATGGTGGACGGTATGCATGCGAAGGACATCCTCATCGACGGCTACGGCCGCATCCAGGAAGAAGTCCACGGCACCCTCGACGGCCTCGGACCGGACGAGCTGAACCACCGTCCGGCCCCCGGCGCCAACAGCGTCGCCTGGCTGGTCTGGCACCTCACGCGGGTGCAGGACGACCATGTCGCCGACGCCTTCGGGCTCGGCCAGGTATGGCTCGAACAGGGCTGGGAGAAACGGTTCGGCCTCGACCTGCCCCGGCAGGACACCGGTTACGGGCACACCCCCGCCAAGGTCGCCAAGGTGCGGGTCGACAGCGCCGAGCTGCTGACCGGGTACTACGACGCCGTGCACGAGCAGACGCTCGGCGCCCTGCGCTCGCTGGCCGCCAAGGACCTCGAACGCGTCGTGGACGAGGGCTGGGACCCGCCGGTCACCCTGGGCGTGCGCCTGGTGAGCGTCCTGTCCGACGATCTCCAGCACATCGGACAGGCCGCCTACCTCAAGGGGCTGATTCAGAGCACGGGCGCGTAACCGGGCAGGATCACGTCCTCGATGAGGGCCTTGCGCTCGTCGAACGGGATGAACGCGCTCTTGACGGCGTTCACCGTGACGGTGCGCAGGTCCTCGGCCGTCCAGCCGGCCTCCTCGACCAGCAGCCCCATCTCCCGGGTCATCGTCGTCCCCGACACCAGCCGGTTGTCGGTGTTCAGGGTGACCCGGAAGCCGAGGTCCTTCAGCGCCGTGACGGGGTGCTCGGCGATCGAGGTGGCGCAGCCGGTCTGAAGGTTGGAGGTGGGGCACATCTCCAGGGCGATCCGGCGGTCGCGCACCCAGGAGGCGAGCCGGCCGAGCTTGCCGTCCACGATGTCCTCGGTCAGGCGCACTCCGTGCCCGATGCGCTGGGCACCGCACACCTGGACGGCCTGGTGGATGCTGGGCAGCCCGTACGCCTCCCCGGCGTGGATGGTGAACGGGACGCTCTCGCGGCGCAGGTGCTCGAAGGCGGCCAGGTGGTCGGCGGGCGGGAAGCCGTCCTCGGCGCCGGCGATGTCGAAGCCGACGACCCCGGCGTCCCGGTAGGCGACGGCGAGGTCGGCGGCCTCCCGTACGCGGTCGAACATCCGCATGCCGCACAGCAGTGTGCCGACCCGGACCGGGGTGCCGGCGGCCGCCGCCTTCGCCATGCCGGCGGCCAGGCCCTCCTGCACGGCCTCCACCACCTCGGCGAGGCCCAGCCCGCCGCGGGTGTTCAGCTCGGGGGCGTAGCGCACCTCGCCGTAGACCACGCCGTCGGCGGCGAGGTCGAGCACGTACTCCTCGGCGGTGCGCAGCAGGCCCTCGCGGGTCTGCATGACGGCGAGGGTGTGCTCGAAGGTGGCTATGTAGCGCACCAGGTCGCCGGAGTTGGCGGCCTCGACGTACCAGGCGGCCAGCTCGTCCGGGTCGGTGGTGGGCAGCCGGTGGCCCACCTCGGCGGCGAGCTCCACGACGGTGGCGGGCCGCAGGCCGCCGTCGAGGTGGTCGTGCAGCACGGCCTTGGGCAGGCGGGCGATGGTGTCGGTGTCGATGCGGGGGGCGGTCATGGCAGGGCGTTCCTCAGCGGGTTGTACCGGGGTCGATCAAGGCGGCCGACGGTGCCGACGGGGGTGGTTAGCCGGTGAGGTTATACGTAAAACGACGCGGGCGCCACTCCCTTGTCTACGCGCGTTACCCGGGGCGGTGACCGGGGTCTGCCCGGAGCGGTGACCGGGGTCTCGGTGCGTCAGGGCGTCGCCTCGCCCTGCGCCACCTCCACCCGGTGATGGAAGTCCGCCAGCCCCGCGGCGGCGGTCACGCCGGACAGGGCGGTGCAGGCGACGAGCAGGGCGGCGACGGCGCGCCCGGCGCGGGGTGCCCGAGGGGTGCCCAGGAGGGCCTGGACCCGCTGGGGCACGGGTCCGGCGGTCGCGGCGGCGGCGAAGTCGGGGCGCGGGATGCCGCCCGCGTGCCCGGCCAGCGCGGCACGGGCGATGGCCCGGGCGGTCAGCCGCCGGTCGCCCACCGAGGCGGCCGCAGCCTCGTCGGCGGTCCGCTCCACGGCGAGCCGGATGGTCTCGCGGACCGGGCGCAGGGCCGGGTGGCAGTGCGCGGCGAGTTCGGCGGCGGCGAGGAAGTAGTGGTGGCCGCCCTCGTTGTGGGCCCGTTCGTGTGCGAACAGCGCCTCCCGCTCCGCGCCGTCGAGGCTGCGCAGCATGGCGGTGGTGACGACGATGCGGTGCGGGCGGCCGGGCAGGGCGTAGGCGTCGGGGCGGGGCGAGTCCACCACGCACAGGTCGCCGGCGGCGGGGCCGCTGCCGGCCTCGGTGCGGGCCGCCCGGAAGGCGCGGCTCTGCCGCAGCACCGACCGCACGAGGGTCCAGGAGCAGACCGCGAGGGCGCCGACGGAGGTGGCGGCGGCCGGTACGACGATCAGGGCCGGGGCGGTGTGCAGCGGGTGGGTCAGCTCGCCGAACGCGGCGAAGAGGGGGAGCTTGAGCAGCCCGATCAGCACGAAGGCGCCCAGCGCGGCGAGCGAGCAGCCCGCGAGCGCGACCGCGCAGCCGGTGACCGCCCACAGCGCGACGGCCGGGGCCAGCCGGGCCAGCGCCCGCCGGGCCAGCGCCGGCAGCACACAGGGCAGCAGCAGGGGCAGCAACAGCAGCGCGGTCATCGGCCGTCGGATTCCAGCAGGTCCCGCAGGATGCGCTCGTCGGCCGGGCTGAGCTGGGCGACGAAGCGGGCGAGCACCGTCTCCCGGTCGCTGTCACGGTCCAGTTCGCTGTGCATCCGGCGGGCGGTGAGGCCGTGGGCGTCCTGGACCTCCTGGACCGGGAAGTACACGTAACCGCGCCCGTTGCGCTGCCGCTCGACGACACCCTTGTCGTACAGCCTGCTGAGGATCGTCGTCACCGTCGTGCGGGCCAGGTCCGCGCCCAGGACGGCCTGGACCTGTCCGGGGGTGCGGGGCCCACCGGCGGCCCAGAGCGCGGCCAAGACGCTCGCCTCCAGTTCACCGGCCGGCCGGCGTTCGTCCTTGCCGTCGGTCATGGATACGTGCTCACCCCATCCTCGTCGTGTGCGGACCGTCTACACGATGGTAGTCATACGGGCCTGCGGTACCGCCCGCACCGTCGGGCGCGGGCTACGCGGCAAGACGCCGTACCCACCTGGCGGCGCCACGGACGGGGCCGCCGGGGTACGACGGAAACGCTTACGCCTGGGGCGCCGCCGCCGCGCGGAGCCGGCCCAGCTCGCCGGGGGTGAGGCGCAGGGCGCCGGCGGCGATGTTCTCGACGAGGTGGTCGGGGTTCCCGGTGCCGGGGATGGCGAGGACGTGCGGGCCCTGCTGGAGGGTCCAGGCGAGCTGGACCTGGGCGGGGCTCGCCCCGTGCGCGCGGGCCACGGCCCGCACCTCGTCGTCCGGGCCCGGCTCGACGGCACCGGCCTCGGCGCCCTTGCCTGCCATGGCGTAGTACGGCACGAAGGCGATGCCGCGCTCGCCGCACATCCGCAGCAGCTCGTCGGCCTCGGGGTCGGGGGTGCCGAGGCCGTACCGGTTCTGCACGGCGACGACGGGGGCTATGTCCAGCGCCTCGGTCAGGTGCCGGGGCGAGACGCACGAGATGCCCAGGTGCCGGATCAGCCCCTCCTCGCGCAGTTCGGCGAGGGCGCCGAAGTGCTCGGCGATGGAGTCCTGGCTCATCCGGCGCAGATAGACCAGGTCGAGGTGGTCGCGGCCGAGCTGGCGCAGGTTCTCCTCGACATGGCCGCGCAGCCGGTCGGGGCGTGCGGAGGTGCCCCACTCGCCGGACCAGTCGCGGAAGGGGCCCACCTTGACGGCGATCACCAGGTCGTCGGCGTACGGGGCGAGGGCCGTGTTGATCAGTTCGTTGGCGGAGCGGCGGGCGGAGAAGTAGAACGCGGCGGTGTCGATGTGGTTCACGCCGAGTTCGACGGCCCGGCGCAGCACGGTGATCGAGCGCTCCCGGTCGCTGGGCGTGCCCAGGTGGAAGGCGGCGCTGCCGGTGAGCCGCATGGCCCCGAGGCCGACGCGGTGCACGGTCAGATCGCCCATCCGGAAGCTGCCGGAGGCCTGCGCGGTGACTGTTTCGGAGATCATTCGGCGGAGTGTGCCACAGGCACCGCCTTCGTTCTTTGCCCGGCGAACCGCCGTGCCCCGCCGGTCGATCGCCCCGCCTCTTCCCCTGCGGGCACCGGCCCGGTGAACGCCGACGCGCCCACGGCGGCAGCCGCTCCTCGACCCCCGTACATGACAATCAGCCCCGCTCTACACATAAGCCATGAATAAGAGCAAAATGGGCAGTGCCGCGTTTGCGAACGACGCGGCGGAAGCGGTCCGGTCCGCACAGCCGAAGGAGACGAGAGTCATGGCCAACGTCTCGCACAGGGGCGACATGTCGACCCATCCCGATGTCGGCGAGATGCGGGAACGCTACGCCCGTATGCTCGGCGGTCATGATGTGGCGCTCGTGGACGGGCCGGTGTTCCTGCTCGGCCTGTACTGCGCGGCGTCCCCCTGGATCGTGCACTACACCACCAGCCAGCCGGCGCTAATGACCCACAACCTGATCATGGGCATCGCCATAGGACTGCTGGCACTCGGCTTCACCAGGGCGCCCGAGCGGATGTACGGCCTCAGCTGGGCCATGTGCGCGCTGGGCATCTGGATGATCATCGCGCCCTGGATCGTGGGCAGCGCCCCGGACACCGGCGTGATCGTCAACAACATCGTCATCGGAGCGCTGACGCTCGCCCTCGGACTCGTGTGCGCCGCCACGGCGGCGAAGAGCACCCCCAAGCCCTAGTGGGGAAGGAAGCACAACGGGAGAGCACGGGAAGGAGAGACCGTCGAGCAAGGGAAGAAGCGCAAGGAAGGAAGAACGACGGAGGGCCGGCGCGCCCCGTGCGGACCGGCCCTCCCGCCTGTCCGGTCAGGGCCGCACGGTCAGGGAGATCCACAGGTCCGGCGGCAGCTCCGGGCGGCCCGGCACCGGCCGGGCCTCGCGGATCCAGGCGCCCGGGGCGAGGTCCTCGGCGAGGCGGGGCCAGAACGCGACCGCCCCCGGGTTGTTCTCCTGGAACGCGATCTCCCAGCGCCCGGGGTGTCGTCGCAGCACCTCCCGCGCGGCCCGCAGACCGACCCCGGCGCGTCGCGCCCCGCGCGCCACGAAGAAGCTGTTGAGCACCCGCACCGGACCGTCGAGCCCGCGCACGAAGGCGAGCCCGGCGGCGCGGTCACCACGGGTGAGCAGGTAGGGCGCCCAGCCGGGCGCGGAGAAGGCGGCGTCGACGCGCTCGCTGCGGAAGGTGCCGTCGGCGGCGGGCAGGTCGCCCTGGAACTCGGACAGGTCGTGGCGGAACATCAGCCACAGCCGCTCGACGGCGGGCCGGTCCTCCGGGGTCGCGGGACGGACGCGGACGTCCGAGTCGTCGCTGGTGGTGCGGATCTGGTTTTCGGTCATGAACGAAAGCCTCCCCGGCGGACTTCGTCCGTGCCGGGGAGGCTTTCACGCAGAGCGGGGATCTTAGCACATCGAGTCTCAGACCGCCTCCGCCTCCGCCTCCGCCGATGCCTTCGCGAGGAACTCCTCTCCGATCTCCTTCGCCCCGAACGGCCACACCCGCTCCAGCCCGGCCCACACCAGGAAGGCCGCGCAGCCGAGGACGAGCCAGGCCAGGGACCATTCGATGGGGTGGCGGCCCGGGGAGTTGCGGTCGGCGTAGCCGTAGATCACGCACCAGCCGACGAAGGCCACGAGGCCGGGCACCGGGTAGAGCCACATCCGGTACGGCCGGTGCAGCTCCGGCTGCCGGGCGCGCAGCACCGTGAGCGCGACGATCTGGGCGAGCGCCTGGACGATCACCATCACCGTGGTGAGCAGCTGGATCAGGGTGGCGAGATCGGTGTGCCGGCCGATCAGGAAGCCGACGGCGGTGATCACGCCCATGGTGGCCAGGCCCAGGGTCGGAAAGCGGTGGCGGGGGTGCAGCCGCTCGTACGGCCGGAAGAAGACCCGGTCGCGCGCCGCGTCGTACGGCACCCGGGAGCCGCCCAGCAGGCCCGTGAACACCGAGGCGAACGCGGTGATCAGGATGAGCACGGTGACCGTGTCGGCGGCCCCCCGGCCCCAGGTCTTCTCCAGCACCGCGGAGGCAACCGAGGTGGCGGCGATGTCGTGCGGGTCCGTCATGCGGTGCCAGTCGACGACGCCGAGGGTGCCGATCTGGAGCAGCAGGTAGATCGTCATGATGCCGGCGATCGAGAGCAGGATGGAGCGTGGCAGGACCCGGCCGGGGTCCTTGATCTCGGCGCCCATGTAGGCGGTGGTGTTGTAGCCGAGGTAGTCGTAGACGCCGATGGTCAGGCCCGCGGCGAACCCGGTCCAGAAGGCGCCGTCGGTCAGGTCGAAGGCGTGCGCCGGGTAGGCGAAGGCGAGGTGCGGGCTGAAGTCCGAGGCGGCGGCGGCGATCACCAGGACCACCGAGGCAATCATCACGGTCCACATCACGGCGGTGATCCGGGCGATGTGCTCGATGCCGCGCCACAGCAGGAGCACCACCAGGGCGATGACACCCAGCCCGATCAGATCGCCGGCCGTCCGGCCGAGGCCGGGGGCGAGGTAGCCGAGGTACTGGACGAAGCCGACCACGCCGGTGGACATGATCAGCGGGATGAAGAGCATCGCCGTCCACACGAACAGGAACGGCATCAGCCGGCCGGTGCGGTACTGGAAGGCCTGGCGCAGATAGACGTAACTGCCGCCGGAGCCGGGCATGGAGGCGCCCAGCTCGGCCCAGACCAGCCCGTCGCACAGCGCCAGCACCGCGCCCGCGACGAAGCCGACGACCGCCTGCGGGCCGCCGAACGCGGCGACCATCAGGGGGATGGTGACGAAGGGGCCGATGCCGCACATCTGGCTCATGTTGATGGCCGTGGCCTGGAACAGCCCGACCCGTCGCACGAAGCCGCCCGGGGGCGGCGGGCTACCGGACATGGGGACTCCTGGAACCGTCGGGGAGGCGTCGGGTAGGGGACCTTACGAGAATCCGCGCGCCGGGAGAAGGAAGGTGACGGAGATTCAGCGGAAGCCGGGGCTACGGTCGTTGACAGTGCCCGGGGGGCCGCCTAGCTTAAGCCCGGTTAGTAAAGTTTCCTAACTTTGCGAGCCTGGAGACCGTCTGTGTTCCCTCGCCCCGCCCCCGGCCTGAGGCTCGCCGCGGCCACCGGCCTCCTCGCCCTGCTCGGCTCCCTCGCCACCGGCGCCTGGGTGGACCCCCGCTCCCCCGGGCCCTCGCTGCGGCCGGTCGCGGCACCGATGGGCCCCGCCCGCACCACCGAGGTCGCCTCGGCCGCAGGCGCCGCCACCCCGCTCGCCGGGTACGCCGTCCAGTCCACGGCGCGCACGGCCGACTCCCCGGCCGCGGTCTCCTCCCCCGGCTACCCGGCGCGGGGCTGGTACCCGGCGGGCCCGCGCTCCACCGTGCTGGCCGCGCTGCTCGCCGCCGGGAAGTACCCCGACCCGTTCCGCTCCACCAACCTGGAGAAGATCCCGAAGGCCGACTTCGAGGTGCCCTGGTGGTACCGCGCCGACTTCCTCCTGCGCGACACCGCCCGGCGCACCTTCCTCGACTTCAGCGGCGTCGTCTCGGCGGCCGACGTCTACGTCAACGGCCACCGGGTGGCCCGGGCCGCGGACGTGACCGGCGCGTACACCCGGCACGAGCTGGACGTCACCGAGCTGGTCCGGGCCGGCCGCAACACGGTCGCCTTCCGGATCCGGCCCAACCAGCCGAGCAAGGACCTGACCATGGGGTGGCTCGACTGGCTCCAGCCGCCGCCGGACCGGAACATGGGCATCGTCCGGGACGTCCTGGTGCGCCGGGGCGGCCCGGTGGCGCTGCGCGACGCGCACGTGATCACCAGGCTGGCCGTGCCGTCCCTGGCCACCGCCGACCTGACGGTCCGGGCGAAGGTGCGCAACGACACGGGTTCCCCGGTCACCGCGGAGGTCGCCGGCCGGGTCGCCGGAACGCGTCTGCGCACGACCGTACGGCTCGCCGCGCACGAGACGAGGACCGTCGCCTTCTCCCCCGCCGACGTCCCCGGGCTGCGCCTGACCGCGCCGAGGGTGTGGTGGCCGGCCGGGATGGGCGGGCAGCCGCTGTACTCCCTCGACCTCACCGCGCGGGTGTCCGGCACGCCGTCGGACACCGCGCACGAGACCTTCGGCATCCGCGACGTCCAGGCGCCGCTGAACGCCGCCGGAGCCCGCCAGTACCGGATCAACGGGCGCCCCCTGCTGGTCAAGGGCGGCGGCTGGTCACCGGACGAGTTCCTGCGCTGGGACCCCCGCTACGTCGAGGACCGGCTGCGGTACGCCGTCGACCTCGGCCTCAACACCCTGCGCCTGGAAGGGCACCTGGAGCCGGACGAGTTCTTCGCGCTGGCGGACCGGTACGGCGTGCTGACGCTGCCCGGCTGGGAGTGCTGCGACAAGTGGGAGGGCCAGGTCAACGGCACGGAGAACGGGGAGCGGTGGACCCCGGGCGACTATCCGGTGGCGAAGGCGTCGATGGCCGCCGAGGCCGCCCGGCTGCGGGACCACCCGAGCGTGCTGTCCTTCCTGATCGGCAGTGACTTCGCGCCCGACGCCAGGATCGAGCGGAACTACCTGGACGCCCTGCGCGACGCCGACTGGAACCTCCCGGTGATCCCCGCCGCCTCCGACAAGTCCTCACCGCGGCTCGGCCGTTCGGGCATGAAGATGACCGGACCCTACGACTGGGTGCCGCCCGGCTACTGGTACGCCAAGCGCGAGGGCGGCGCCACCGGCTTCAACTCCGAGACCAGCGCGGGCCCGAGCGTCCCCACCCTGGACACCCTGCGCCGGATGCTCACCCCGGCCGAACTCGACACCCTCTGGAAGGACCCGAAGGCGAAGCAGTACCACCGCTCGCCCTCCGCCACCTTCGGCACGCTGGCGCTGTACGACGACGCCCTCGCCGCCCGCTACGGCTCCCCCACCGGCCTCGCCGACTACGTCCGCAAGGCGCAACTGGCCCAGTACGAGAACGTGCGTGCCCAGTTCGAGGCGTACGGACGCAACGCGACCGACCCCGAGGCGCCCGCGACCGGGGTCGTGCACTGGATGTTCAACAGCGGCTGGACGTCCCTGCACTGGCAGCTGACCGACCGTTACCTCGACCAGGGCGGCGCCTACTTCGGCGCGAAGAAGGCCAACGAGCCGCTGCACATCCAGTACTCCTACGACGACCGGTCGGTGGCGGTGGTGAACAACCGGCACGCGGCCGCCCACGGTCTCACCGCGCGGGCCACGCTCTTCGACCCCGACGGCACCCTGCGCTACGACGGCACGGCCGGCGATGTGTCGGTGGCCGGGGACGGCGCCCACGCCACCGCGCTGACCCTGCCGCGGTCGGCGCCCGGCCTGGCCCGGACGTATCTGCTGCGGCTGGTGCTCACCGACGCGGACGGCCGGGAGGTGAGCCGGAACGTGTACTGGCTGTCCACCCGGCCCGACGTCCTCGACTGGGACCGCACCACCTGGTGGTACACCCCGACGAGCGGCTACGCCGACCTCACCGGCCTGGCCTCGATGGCGCGGGTCCCGGTGGCGGTGACGGCCGGTACCCGGTCCGCGGGCGGTGTGTCGACCACGACCGTGACGCTGCGGAACACCACGGACGGCGCGACCCCGTCGCTGCTGACGGACGTGCACCTGGTGGACGGGCGCGGGGCGCCCGTGCTGCCGGTGCGCTGGTCGGACAACGAGGTCGGACTCTGGCCGGGCGAGTCGGTGACGCTGACCGCCGTCTACCGCACGGCCGACCTGCGCGGCGCGGCGCCCCGGGTGCGCGTCTCCGGCTGGAACACCCCGGAGCGGACCGTGCCCGCGGCATGACGAGGGGGTGGGCCCGGCCGGGCCCACCCCCTGCGCGTTCCCCGGGTCAGGCGACGTTGAGCGCGGTGTCGTCCAGGACGAACGAGGTCTGGTACTTGGAGCCCTCGGTGCCGGTGAACTTCAGGGTGACGGTCTGCCCGGCGTAGCCGCTGAGGTCGAAGCTGCGCTGGGTGTAGCCGGAGGCGGCGTCCAGGTTCGAGTACGTCGCCAGGGTGCCGAGGACCGTGCCGGAGCCGTTGAGCACCTGCGCCTTGAGGGTGTCGTAGGCGGTGCTGGTCGAGGTCTCGGCCGTGTCGACGTGCAGATAGAAGCTCAGCTTGGCCGAGGTGCAGCCGGCCGGGATGGTCACCGTCTGGGAGAGCGTGTCGGTGGTGGCGGTGCCGTAGCCGTCGAGCCAGGCGTCGTACGAGCCCGAATGCGCGGGCTCGCTGGTCGAGTTGGAGATGACGCCGCTGGACCCGCTCCAGACGGTGTTGCCGGACTCGAAGCCGCTGTTGCCCAGGAGCTGACCCGCGGTGCAGGTGCCGCCGCCCGTGCCGCCACCGCCACCGCCGCCGCTGGTGCCGCCGTCCCCGGCCAGCCACGCGGTGGCGTTGAGGGCGAGGGGCGCGTTGGTGGCGCCGGAGTCGTTCCAGCCGTCGTACAGGGTGTTGCCGGAGCTGCCGGTGCCGTCGTCGATCGGCGAGCTGTCACCCCAGAAGGCGACGCGGCCGCTGCCGAAGGTGCTGGTCAGGAAGAACGCCCCGGTGTTGCCCGAGTAACCGCTGCGGTAGACCAGGCCCTTGACGGAGGAGTTGTCGGAGGGCTTGAGGGTGGCGGTCGTCCCGTCGGCGAACAGGCTCTTGGTGACCTTGCCGAAGGAGCCGTTCAGCACCGGGTCGGTGCTGTCGTTGATGGCGGCCGGGTAGCCGGAGCTGATGTCGAGGGCGTCGATCGAGAAGCCGAACGGGTCGGAGGAGTCGACGCTGTTGTTGGTCATCAGGTCGTTGAGGATCTTGACCGCGTCGGCGCCGTCGTTGTTGCGGTCGGCGCCGGTGTGGTCGGAGATCATGAACAGGCCGCCGCCGTTCTTCACGAAGGTCATGATCGCCGTCTTCTCGGCGGTCGTGAACAGCGTGTTCGGCTCCGGCAGCACCAGGGTGTCGAAGTGGGACAGGTCCAGCGCGGACGAGCCGCCGTAGCTCAGGCTCTGGCCGGACGGCAGCGTCTTCAGGCTGTAGCTGCCGGTCTTCTGCAGTGCCACGCCCCAGGAGGACAGGGCGCCGGTCCAGTCCGTCTCGGCCGACGGGGAGGGATCCTGGGCGAGCGGGTCGGGCTGGCTGGTGGAGATGACCCAGTCGGCGTTGCCTGCGGTCTCGGCGTGGGCGTTGTCGAACAGCACGCGATGGGTGGTCGCGGTCGCCGCCCGGGCGGGCGTGCTCGCACCGGCCTGTACGGCGGCTCCGGTCAGGAGCAGGCCGAAGCCGGCGAGTGCGGTGGTGAGTCTGCGTCGGGATCTCCTGGATCCGAGCATCCGGCGAACCTCCGTCGTGGGGTGTGGGGAAGAGGAGTAGCGGCGCCAAATCTGCGCGCGTAGAACCGGCTTGAGGGTTCTACACGCGTCGACGGCTTGAAAGGTACATGGCATGAAGCGCCGGTGAACAGAAAGTCCGGGCAATAAACCGGACCGGAGTGTCCGGGCCGCCGGCGGGCATCTTCACCAGGGAGGGGTATCCCGTGCGGAGGGGTGAAGATGGAGATATCAGGTCTCATCAGCGCCATTGTCATCGGTTTGATCATCGGTGTGCTGGGCCGGCTCGTCGTGCCGGGGCGGCAGCACATCGGGATCCTGTGGACCATCGTCGTCGGCATCGTGGCCGCGCTGGTCGGCTCGGCGATCGCCGCGGGGATCGGGGTCGCGGACACCAAGGGGCCGGACTGGATCGAGTGGCTCATCCAGATCGCCCTTGCGGCGGTGGGGGTGAGCGCACTCGACCGGGCGCGCCGCTGACCGCCGTCAGCGGCCGGGCTGTTCGTACAGGTACGGGGTCGTGGTGGTGAGCGGGAGGAAGCCGAGGCGTTCCAGGATCGGACGGCTCATGGGCGAGGCGTCGACCTGGAGGTAGCGGCGGCCGTGGGCGGCGGCGACGCGGGCGCGGTGGGCGACGAGAGCGCGGTACAGGCCCCGTCCCCGCCACGCCTCGACGGTGCCGCCGCCCCACAGCCCGGCGAACGGGGTGCCGGGGACGAGTTCCAGCCGGGCGGCGGCAACGGGTTCCTCGCCCGCCAGCGCGACGACGGCGACCACCGTGCCGGGGTCGGCCGCCAGCCGGTCGAGCAGGCGCCGGCGCAGACCGCTGCCGTCGGTGCCGAAGGCCCGCTGGTGCACGGCCACGGCGAGGTCGGCCCCTGCCGCGTCGGTGGCCTCCATCAGCCGTACCCCGTCGGGGAGTCGGGCGTCCAGATGGAGCCGTTCGATCTCGCCGATCATCAGCGTCTCGACGGGCTCGGCCCGGAACCCGGCCGCGATCAGCCGGGCACCGAGGTCCAGGGGCCGGTCGTGGCCGTGCAGCTTCCACTCGAAGTCGTGACCGAGGGCGGTGAAGCGGGCGATCTGTTCCCGGATCGCCTCGTCCGCGCCCCTCTCGTCGAGGGCGGACCAGAGCACCCCGTTCCAGCCGTGCGCGTCCGCGATCTGCCGCACCACGTCCCCGGCGCGCTCGACGCGGGCGCCGGGACCGTCGGGCGCGGCGTGCTCACGCAGGTCGCGGTCGTACAGGGCGAGGATCTCGTCTCTCTCCATGGCGGAACACTCGATCACGCGGAAGCGGGCGCGGCAACGGAATTGCGGTTCAGCCCAGTTCGAGGGTGGTCACGCCGAACACCCGTTCCTGGGCGTGGGGGCGGACCGGGCCGGTGTACATGCGGGCCGTCTCGAAGGACGGGGCGAGACCGGCCGCCTCGGCGAGGGCCACGCCGTCGGCGTTGGGTTCGGGGACGTCGACGGCGAGTTCCCGGCCCGCGGCCTCGGCGGTCAGCGCGCCGAACAGGGCACGGGCGTCCTCGGTGGTGTCGGCGAGGAGCGGGCCGACGCGCAGGGCATCGCGGCCGGGGCGCAGGACGGCGTAACCGGTGAGGCGGCCGTCGTCGTGGCGGACGAAGGCGCGGTGGCCGGGGGTGGTGAGCCACTGGGCGAGGAAGCGAGGCCGGTCGGCGGGGTGGCAGGCGGCGTCGTAGGCGGTGATCGCGGGCAGGTCGGCGGGGGCGGCCGGGCGGACGCCTGCGGGTACGGCGGCCTCGGGGGCTGTGCCGGTGAACCGGATGGTGCGGTAGGCGAGCCGGAAGCCGGACTGGCGGTAGTTGTCCTGCTGGGCGACGACCCCGTCCAGGCCCACGGTGCGGTTCCCGGCGTGGGCCAGGGCGGTCTTCCAGGTGGTGAGGCCGTGGCCGTGGCCGCGCAGGTCGGGGCGGACGAGGTAGCAGCCGAGAAAGGCGTAGTCCGCGCCGTAGTTGACGACGGAGATGGCCGAGACCGGCTCCCCGTCGATCCGGCCGAGGAAGAAGCCCTCGGGGTCCTGGGCGAAGAAGGCGGGCCCGTCGGACAGCCCGGGGTTCCAGCCCTCCGCGGCCGCCCACCCGCTGATCACCGGCCAGTCGGCGGGGCCGGCCTGGGTGACGACGAGGTCCTGGGGGGCGGAAGAGGTCATCGGTGCGCTCCGTTCCGTCGGGGCTGACTGCCGTGGTCGGTGCGGCCCTCGGCCGGGCCGCCCGGAGCATCCTCCCGGATCGGCGCGGCCCACGCCACGCCGGGATCAGCCGACAACGCACGCCACAGGGGGCGGGACGAGGCGAGGACGAACAGCGCGAAGAGGGTGATCGGGAGCAGGCCCACGGGCCGCAGCAGCCGCGTCCAATCAGCGCTGATCCAGGGCCAGTTGCCGAACCAGTTGGCGAACGCGTCCGCCGCCGCCACCGCGCCGGCCGACGGCGCAGCCACCCGGCGGGCACCCAGCGCCAGGACGGCGACCAGCGGATCGAGGACGACCAGCGCGAGGAAGAACACCTGGATCGCGGGCGGGAAGGAGGAGTAGGCGTGCGGGCCGCGCCGGGCCAGGTCGGCGGCGTGCCAGCCGGTGCCCTCCAGGAATCCGGCGGCGTGGACGAGGAGGAGTACGCGGGTCCGGGGTGGCAGCACTCGCCACCGCAGTCGTACGCCGTCCGTCACCCGGTCATTCTACTGCCCCCGGGGTTCAAGGAGTTGGCTGTCGCCGCGAGGCTCCACCGGGCCGGCGTCCGGTCGGGAGGTGGACGGTGGGGGCCCGGTGGCCGGTGGAGGCCTGGGACGTGGTGGGGGTCAGCGGCCGCGGGCCGGACGGCAGCGGCGGTAGAGGATCGCGCCCGTGAGCAGGAGCGCCGCGCTGGCGGCCGCCGCGGGGGCGGTCAGGTCGGCGCCGGTGTGGGCCAGCGTGCCGGTGACCGGCTCCGGTGCGGGACGCGGGGTGTGCGGGGCCGGCCGGGCCGGGTGGTGCCGGACGGGGGCCGGCGGCTCGGGCGTGGGGGTGACCGGGTGCCGCGGGATCTCACCGCCGTTCACGGAGGTGTTGCCCATGGCCGGGTTGAGCAGTCCCACCACGTTGACGCTGTTGCCGCTGATGTTGACCGGCAGGTCGACGGGCAGCTGGACGCCGTTGCCGGAGATCACTCCCGGGGAGTGCGCGGCGGTGCCGTGGGCCGTGGCCCCGCCGGAGGTGCGGGATCCGCCCCCGCTGCCGCCCGCGTTGTTCGCGCACGCGTTGCCCGCGGTGGGGTTGAGCAGTCCCACGACGTCGACCGTGTTGCCGCACACGTTCACCGGGACGTCCACCGGCAGCTGGATGCCGTTGCCGGAGATCAGTCCGGGCGAGCCGGCCGCGACACCGTCGGCGCTCGCGCCGTCGGCCGCGAACGCGGCGGACGCCGGCCACGCCAGGGCCATCGCGCCGGAGGCGGCGACGGCGGCGATCACACCGTTTCGGGTAGCCCGTCTCATTGGTTCCCTGCCTTCCAGACATGTTCGCGAGTACTCACCCGCACCACGTAAAACGCAGACGAACCGGCCGAGTTATGGCTCAACGGTCTTTCACCCCATCGAGTGGCAGGACCGTCGAACTACCGGTAAAGCGATCAATGATCAACAAAAGGGAGCCCGCCGGCGCGGGAGCATACGGCACCGCACGGCGTTCCGCCCGTCCGGAGGCGGGCCGCCCGGGGCCCGCTTATGGTGAGCGAAAGGGCGCCGTCCCGGTCCGCTGCGGGCGCCCCGGGAGGCTATCGATGCTGGCCAAGCTGTGCTCGCGGTCCGCCGTGCGGCGCTGTGCGGGTACCGGAGCCCTCGCCCTGGCGCTGCTCGGCTCCGCCCTGCCCGCGACCGCGGCGCCTGCCGCGCCCAAGGGCCCCGACCTCACCCGGTTCTACCGGCAGAAGGTGGCCTGGGGCGCGTGCGCGGGCCCGGAGATGCCGAAGGACCTCCAGTGCGGGAAGGTGACGGTCCCGCTCGACTACGCCAGGCCGGACGTCGGCACGCTCGACATCGCACTGGCCCGCTACCGCGCCACGGGCGCCTCGCACCATTCCGTGGTGCTGAACTTCGGCGGCCCCGGCGGTGCGGGCGTCGACGAACTGGCGTACGACGGCAGGCAGTTCATGGACCTGACCAACGGCTACGACGTGGTCACCTTCGACCCCCGCGGCGTCGGCCGCTCCTCCCCCGTCAGCTGCGGCGACGACGACCAGGCGGCGGGCGTCACCGGGTCCGGCGCGGACCTCGCGCACCCCCAGGCGCTGCTGCGGCAGTTGCGGCGGGCCGCCGCCGCGTGCGCCCGCAGTTCCGGTGCGGTGCTGCCGTACATAGGGACGGTGAACGCCTCCCGGGACCTGGACGTCATCCGTCAGGCCCTCGGCGAGAAGAAGCTGAATTACCTGGGCTTCTCCTACGGGACGCGGCTGGGCGCGGTCTACGCCGCCCAGTTCCCGCACCAGGTGGGCCGGATGGCCCTGGACGGCGTGGACACCCTGACCGAGTCGCTCGCGGAGCAGGGGATCGCGGGCGCGCAGGGGCAGCAGGCGGCGCTGGACGACTTCCTGGACTGGTGTGCGGCGAACACCGGCTGCCCGTTCGGGCAGGACCGGCGCGCGGCCGGTGACGAGGTGGTCCGGCTGGTGCGCTCGCTGGACCGGCGCCCGGTCACCACGGAGGGCGGCGACCCGTTCTCCGGCCAGGACCTGGTGGCCGCCCTGGTGCAGGGCCTGTACAGCAGGACCTCGTGGCCGACGCTGGAGCGGGCGCTGACCTCGGTGACGCGGGACGGCGATCCCCGGGGCATCATGGCCTTCGCCACGCCCGGCGCGGGCCTGACGAGGAGCGCGGGCCGCGGCCGGGGGCCGGCCGCCGGCGGTCTGGTCGCCCCCGAGGACGTGCCGCCCGACAATCTGCGGGCCGCGCTGATGGCGATCAACTGCGCGGACGACCCGGACCGGCCCGGGGCCGCACGGATCGCCGGGGACCTCAGGCGGCTCGGCGCCGCCTACGAGGAGGCGTCCCCGGTCTTCGGCCGCTACCGGCTCACCCAGCTGCTGATGTGCTACGGCCGCCCCAAGGGCACCTCCTTCATCCGCGACCGGGTGAAGGACGTGGACACGGCGCGGATGCTGCTCGTGGGCACCCGCGGCGACCCGGCGACGCCGTACCCGTGGACGGTGGAGACCGCCCGGCGCCTCGGCCCGTCGGCCGTGGTGCTCGACAACAAGGGAGACGGCCACACCGGGTACGGCTCCTCGGTGTGCGTGCACCGCAGGGTCGACGACTTCCTGCTCTACGGCTCCCTGCCCGCGAACGGCAGCTCCTGCCCGGCGGACGGGAAGGAGTGGAGCGCCATCCCGGGCCGCACCGGCTGAACCGTACCGACCGAACGCACCGACCCATGACGGAAGCGGCCGCCGCCCGGTGGCCGTGACCGCGACGGAGGGACACCATCATGCGCATCCGCGCCGCCATCGCCGTACCCGCCGCCTCGGCCGCCGCGGCGGCCCTGCTGCTGACCGCGCCGCCGGCCCACGCGGCCACCGCGGGCCCGCAACCCGCGCCCTGCGTCCAGGGCGCGCTGAAGCTGCGGGCGAGCACCGTGCCGGGCCGGCCGACCGTGGTGCGCGTCAGCGCCACCAACGTCGGCGGGCGCGCCTGCGCCGTCGACCGGGTGCCGCTGGTGACCTTCGGCGGCCTGGACGGGGCGGCGCTGCCGCTGCCGGCCGGCGGCACGGGGCGGCTGCGGCTGGCGGCGGGCGAGACCGTCCACGCCGACGTGCGCACCATCGTGCGCACGTCCGATCCACAGGCCCGCCGGGCGCGGTCGGTCACCGTCGGCGACTGGGCGGGCCGCTGGGGCCGCGTCTTCACCCCGGCCCGGCTCGGCACCGGCCCCCAGGTGTCGGTCTGGGAGCCGGTGACGACGTGGTGGCAGCCCTCGCCGGCGGCCGCCGACCGGGCGCTGGGCCTCAGCCGAGGATGAGCTCCGGCTGGTAGATGTCCAGCCACTGCGCGAGGTCCAGGGTCCGTTCCAGGCCGCGCCGGGCGGCCTGGCTGCTGACCGGGGCCTCGCGTTCGGCGGCCCGCTTGAGCCGGTCCCGGTCCACCAGGTCGAAGACCCGGTGGGAGGGCCGGGCGAGCAGGTCCTTGGCCTGGTCCTGGAGGGCGCGCGCGTACTGCGGGTCCTGGGTGGACGGGTAGGGACTCTTGACCCGGTCGTACACCGACTGCGGCAGGACGTCCTTGCTGGCCTCGCGCAGCAGGCTCTTCTCCCGGCCGTCGAAGGACTTCAGGGCCCACGGGGTGTTGAACACGTACTCGACCAGGCGGTGGTCGCAGAACGGCACCCGTACCTCCAGGCCGGTGCGCATGCTCATCCGGTCCTTGCGGTCGAGGAGTATGCGCACGAAGCGGGTCAGGTGCAGGTGGCAGATCTGCCGCATGCGGAACTCGAAGTCGCTTTCGCCCGCGAGCCGTTCGATGCCGGCGATGGCCGTGCGGTAGCCGTCGGCTATGTATCCCTCCAGGTCCAGGGACTTGCCCACGTCGGTGCGGAGCATGTCGGAGTCGTCGCCGAAGTGCCGGCCGAAGCGCACCAGCCAGGGGAAGGTGTCGGCGCGGCGGGCGTCCTCGTCGAAGAACTGGAGGTAGCCGCCGAAGACCTCGTCGGCGGACTCGCCGGACAGGGCCACCGTGGACTTCTGCCGGATGGCGCGGAACAGGAGCAGCAACGAGGCGTCCATGTCGCCGAAGCCGGCCGGCAGGTCGCGGGCGCGGATGACCTGCTCGCGCACGGCGGGGTCGGCGAGGGCCTGCACGTCGAGCACGATGTCCTGGTGGTCCGTGCCGGCGAGCCGGGCCACGTCGTGCACGAAGGGGGTGTCCGGGGTGCCGCGCAGTTCGTCGGCGACGAAGTTCTCGGCCTGGCCGACGAAGTCGACGGCGAAGCTGCGCACCTTCTCGCCCTGGTCGGCCAGTTGCCGGGCGGCGAGCGCGGTCATCGCGGACGAGTCGAGGCCGCCGGAGAGCAGGGTGCAGCGGGGCACGTCGGCGACCAGCTGGCGGCGCACGATGTCGTCGAGGAGGGTGCGCACGGTGGCGATGGTGGTGTCCCGGTCGTCCTCGTGCGGGCGGGTCTCCAGGCGCCAGTAGACGCGGGTGGACAGTCCGGAGCGGTCGACGGTGACGACCGTGCCGGGCTCCACCTCGCGCATGCCGTCCCAGACGGCGTGTCCCGGCGTCTTGATCATCACGAGCAGTTCGCGCAGGCCGTCGAGGGTGACGCGGGGGCGGACCAGCGGGTTGGCGAGGATCACCTTGGGCTCGGAGCCGAACAGCACGCCGTCGGCGGTCCGGTAGTAGTAGAACGGCTTGATGCCCATGCGGTCGCGGATCATGACGAGCTTGTCGCGGCGGCCGTCCCAGATGGCGAACGCGTACATGCCGTTGAGGCGTTCGGCGAGCGCGTCGCCCCACTCCACGTAGGCGTGCAGCACCACCTCGGTGTCGGAGTCGGTGGTGAACCGGTGGCCGCGGTCCGTCAGTTCCCGGCGCAGCTCGGTGAAGTTGTAGGTCTCCCCGGAGTAGACCAGCGCGACGGTGCCCTCGGGTGTGTCGAGGGACATCGGCTGCCGGCCGCCGGGCAGATCGATGATGGCGAGCCGGCGGTGACCCAGGGCGGCGGGGCCTTCGGCCCAGACGCCGCGGTCGTCCGGGCCGCGGCAGGCCATCGTCCCGGTCATCGCATGCAATGTGGTGGCCTCGGCGGTCAGGTCACGATCGAAGGAAACCCACCCGGTGATGCCGCACATGCGCTACCTCCTGCCTCCGGACGGCCTCCGGTACCCCGCTCACCTGTGCTTTCGCGGGGGCCGGGGGGCCGGCCGGCGAACCAGTTGTATCGAGCACCTATATAACGAGCGTCCGTCACCGGCCGCCGTCGGTCAACGTGGCCGTAACACGGCCGGAACCTCCCGGCCGATGATTTCGGCCGCTTTTTGCCTCCGCGAAATGCGAGAACGGCCATACTCTCGCGCCGCAGCCGACAGGAACCGGCCACAGGCAAAAATTTCCCCAAGCGCGCGTTCGCTCAGTGCTTCGCATTCAGAAACCGTCCCGGCACCTCCACGGACCGGCCACCGCTCGCCGCCGACGGCCGCGGACGATGGCACCAGAAGCCCCGAATACCCCGAATGCCGTACATGTGAATCGGTCCTATGGTGCTGTCATGGAGCACGCACTGAGTCCCGCAACCCTTGCCGAGCTGCGGCGCCCGCGGCCCTATCCGGCAGTGTCCGTGCTGACCCCGACGCATCGCCGGGGCGCCGGGAGCGACCAGGATCCGGTCCGGCTGCGCAATGTGGTGGCCAAGGCCAGGAAGCGCCTGGAGGCCGATCCGTCCGTGACCCGCGAGCGGCGCGCGGACGTCGACGCCCAGCTCGACCGGGCGCTCGCCGAGGTGGACCTCACCCATGCCGAGGACGGCCTGGTGATCTTCGCGGCGCCGGGCGAGCACCAGGTCTGGTCGCTGGCCCGCAGCGTCCCCGAGCGCGTGGTGCTCGCGGACACCTTCCTCACCCGCAACCTGGTCGCCGCCCAGGTGTCCGAGCGGCCCTTCTGGGTGCTGTCGGTCTCGGCCGACCGGGTCACCCTGTGGAGCGGCGGCGTGGACCGGGTGGTGGAGGACCACTCCGGGGGCTTCCCGCTGATCCGCAGCCGGGAGAACTTCGACGCCGAGCGGCAGGAACGCATCGGCGATCTGCCGAGCACCTTCCGCGACGAGGGCACCCGCCAGTTCCTGCGCGAGGTGGACACCGCGATGGCCTCGGTGCTGCGCGAGCAGCCGCGCCGGCTCTACGTCACCGGGGAACGGGCGGCACTCTCCTTCCTGGACGAGGTGGGCAGCGTCGCCAAGAACGCCGTGCACGTGGCGCACGGCGGGCTCGCCCACTCCGGTCCGGACGCCGTGTGGCAGGCCATCCGCCCGGTCCTGGAGGAGGAGGCCGCGAAGGACACCGACAGCGTGGTCCGGGAGCTGACCTCCGCACGCGGCCACCGCACCTTCGCGGCCGGCCTGGACGAGCTGTGGCAGAGCGCCCGGGAGGGCCGGGTGCGGCTGCTCGCCGTGGAGGAGGGCTTCCGCGCGGTGGCCCGCGACGACGGCGAGCACCTGGTGCCGGCCGAGCCCGGCGACCTGGACGCCCGCGACGACGTCGTGGACGAGATCGTGGAGCAGTGCCTGGAGACCGGCGCCGAGGTCCGCTTCGTGCCCGACGGCACGCTGGGCGAGGAGGACGGGATCGCGGGGGTGCTGCGGTTCTGACCTCCCGGGCCGGGGCTTGAGAGCGCGCTCCCCCCTCGACGTACGCTACGCGTGATCGTCGAGGCGAGGGAGCGCGCGCATGGGTGAGCCGCTGGGTGTGGCGGTGCTGGGGGCCGGGCACATGGGGGCCGATCACATACGGCGCCTGGACCGGGTGGTCAGCGGCGCCCGGGTCGCGGCCGTCGCCGACCCCGACGCGGAGCGGGCCGCGGCGGCGGTGGCGGGGCTCGCCGACGTCACCGTGCACACCGATCCCGAGGCCGCCCTCGACGCGCCCGGCGTGGACGCCGTGCTGATCGCCTCCCCCGGCCCCGCGCACGAGGCCGCGCTGCTCGGCGCGTTCGCGCGGAACCTGCCGGTGCTGTGCGAGAAGCCCATGGTGCCGGACTCGGCCGGCGCGCTGCGGGTCGTGGAGGCGGAGGCCCGGCTCGGGCGGCGGCTGGCGCAGATCGGGTTCATGCGCCGCTACGACGCCGAGTACCGGCGGCTGAAGGCGCTGCTGGACGGGGGTACGCTCGGCCGCCCGCTGATGCTGCACTGTGTCCACCGCAACGTGTCCTCGCCGCCCGGCTTCACCAGCGCCCAGCTGATCGACAGCTCCGTCTCGCACGAGATCGACGCGGCCCGCTGGCTGCTCGGCGAGGAACTGACCGCGGTGACCGTGCGCCGCCCGGCGTCCTCCCATGCCGCGCCCGAGGGGCTGATCGATCCGCAGTTCGTGCTGTTCGAGACCGAGCGGGGTGCCCTGGCCGACGTCGAGGTCTTCGTCAACTGCGGCTTCGGCTACCAGGTGCGCTGCGAGGCGGTGTGCGAGGCGGGCGCCGCGCGGATCGGCGAGGACCACTCCATGCTGGTCACCGCGGCCGCGAGCGCCCGCCGGGAGGTGGCGCGGGACTATCTCGTGCGCTTCGCCGACGCCTACGACCGCGAGGTGCAGGACTGGGTCGACGCCACCCGGGCCGGCCGGGTCACCGGGCCCGGCGCCTGGGACGGCTACGCCGCCTCCGTCGTCGCGGAGGCGGGGGTCCGGGCGCTGGAGAGCGGCGACCGGGTGGCCGTCGAACTCGCGCCGCGCCCGGACCTGTACGCCGCGGTCAGCCGCTGACGCTGGGGGCGCCGGTCTCCAGGTGCCCGGTGAACCGGCGCGACCAGGTCGGGTCCGAGTCGACGGTCACCGTGAAGTCGTACCAGCCCTCGGTGTACGCGACGGCGTTGAAGAAGTCCTCCGCCGTGGCTCCGGCGGCGACGGTGTAGGTCCAGGGGCCGTCCCCGCGGTAGTGGCCCGAGGTGATGGTGAACGTCACCGGCGCGCTGCCGGAGTTGGCCATCCGGAAGTAGACGGCGAGCTTCCCGGTGCCCGGCTCGACCGCGTAACGGGTGCTCACCTCCGCGGACTTGCCCGCCTTGGTGGCATCTCCGGAAAAGCGGCGCAGGAAGCGGTTGGGGCCGACCATGGTCAGGTCGTACTTGCCGTCGCCGTACCCGGAGCCGATGTTGAAGTAGTCGGAGGCGGTGCCGCCCGCGTCGACCGTGTACTGCCAGGGCGTGGTGTCGCGGTAGGCGTTGGGGTGGATGGAGAAGTGGGCCGCTCGGGTGGCGGGCGCGCCCTGGTTGGTCATCACGAACCAGGCGAGGATCTTGCCGCCCGAGCCGAACTCCAGCCGGTCCAGGTACCCGCCCGGCTGGTACGGCAGCGCGCGGGCCGGCCGGGTGCCGGGCTCCTGGGCGGGCAGGGCGTTGTCGGTGGGCACCGGGTTGGGCAGCGAGGCGCAGTTGCCGATGCCGATGACGCTGGTCGCGGGCAGGGACACCGGGCCGTTCACCGGGTGGGCGAAGTCGAACACGCCGGTGAGGTCGCCGCTCACCTTGCGCCGCCAGTCGCTGATGTTGGGGCAGGTGGCGGGCGTGCCGAGGGCTGCCGTCCAGGTCTCCAGGAAGCGCAGCACCGAGGTGTGCTCGAAGACCTCCGAGGAGACCCAGCCGCCGCGCGTCCAGGGCGAGATGACGATCATCGGGACGCGGAAGCCGAAGCCGTACGGCACCCCGCCCAGGAACTCGCCGGCCGTGCCGGCGGGCGGGGACGGCGGGGGTACGTGGTCGAAGTAGCCGTCGTTCTCGTCGTAGTTGAGGAACAGCACGGTGGAGTCGAAGACGTCCTCGTCGGCGGCGAGGGCCTGGTAGACGAGATTGACGAAGTGGGCGCCGTCGCCGGGCGGGGCGTAGGGGTGCTCGGAGAAGGCCTGGTTGGCCACCACCCAGGAGACCCGCGGCAGGGTGCCCGCCAGCACGTCGGCCTTGATGGCGGCGGCGATGTCGTCCGGGGTGGAGCCGGTCGCCTTCGGCACCGAGGACATGCCCCGGTCGTACAGCGGGTCGCCCGGTCCCGCGCCCGCGAACCTGCTGAAGTACGCGCAGGCGTTGTCGCCGTAGTTGTCGGCGGCGTTCTGGTAGACCTTCCAGCTCACGCCGGCGGCCTGGAGCGACTCCGCGTAGGTCTGCCAGGTCAGACCGGACTCGTCGCCGCCGTCGTTGCTGGAGGAGTCGACCTTGCCGCTCCACAGGTAGGTGCGGTTGGGGCCGGTGGCACTCAGCGTGGAGCAGAAGTAGGCGTCGCAGATGGTGTAGTTGTCGGCGAGCGCGTAGTGGAACGGGATGTCCGAGCGGTCCAGGTAGCCGAGCGAGCGGACGTTGCCGACGCCCGCGACCCAGTTGTCCAGGCGGCCCTTGTTCCACGCGGAGTGCTGCGAGGACCAGGAGTGCGGCAGGTCGCCGTTGCACTGGGCGAGGGTCTCGCCGTCCTTGCCGGCCGCCGACGGGGTGGAGCTGAGCTTCCACGGGTACTGGCGGCCCACCTGGTTCGGCTGGTCGAAGACCGAGTGGCCGCCGGAGAGGGTGATGCCGCTGCGGTCGCCGAAGCCGCGTACGCCCTTCAGGCGGCCGAAGTAGTGGTCGAAACTGCGGTTCTCCTGCATGAGGATCACCACGTGCCTGACGTCCTTGATCGTGCCGGTCGCCGTGGTGGCGGCCGCCGCGGCCGGGCGTGCGGTGGCGCCCAGCGCCATCCCCGCCGCCACGGAAGCGCCCAGCCCCACGAATCCCCTTCGGCTGATCGGTGTCATTCGCCCGTCCTCGGTCACGGGAGTGCCCCAGCGGCACACCGCGGGCCAGGCTGCCCGTGCCGGCCGGCAGCGTCCATACCCGTGCGGTGAGGCGAAGGTGAACAACGTTCAAAGATGCCGGCCCGCCGGGCGGGGAGCACGGAAAGCCGCTCACACCCCGCCGAACAGGGCCGTCAGCCCCCGCTCCACCACCGCCGCCATGTCCTCCTGCCCGGCCGCCACCACCCCGTAGCTGCGCACCAGGAAGCGGCGCAGGGTCGTGGTGGGGAACTGGAGCAGGGCGAGACCGTAGGGCGAATGGAACTCCAGTACGGTCCGGGTGCGGCCGTACGGCCAGATCTGGACGTCACCGCGCCCGGCCGGGCTGCGCAGCCCCTGGTCCAGCAGGGAACGCGCGAAGGTCCAGCTGACCTCCTCGCCGTCCAGAGCGGCCTCCGCCGGGAAGTCCACGAAGACGGCGAGGGGGTCGCGCGCGGTGTAGCGCAGGGTGGCCGTGACGGGGATCTCCCGGTCCTCCGCGGTGATCAGCCGGGCGAGCGCGGGTAGTTCGATGGTGGTCTCCATGCCTTTAAGGAGTCCGCCGGGGCCTTCCGCATGGCGTCAAATCCGGTCAGAGTTCGATGGGTACAGGCCGGACCCGGTCACCGGGGAGCACCGCGCCGTCGAACAAACGGTTGACTGCGTCTTCGGAGGGCCGGGCCGTCCACCAACTCTCGTATCTTTTCTACGAATTGACCGCCTCATCGGGCGCGTCGGCACCGTGCAGGAGTCACCGGGGGAAGACTCTGGCATATGCCGGAAGCACCACCGTATCGTGTGTTGCCAAATCGCTTACGGGGCGTCGCGCGCTGTGCGACAGTCGTTGCGGTCCCCGTCCCGCAGTCCTTGCCGTCCCCCCTCTTCTCGGAGTGCGACATGCCGTCACCGGTCTCCGCGGACCGCTCAGCCGCCCAGCCGCCCGGGCACGACCCGGTCGAGGCGTTGATCAGGCAGGCGCGGCGGCTCAAGGGCGAGGTGGACGCGGTACGACGGGACGCCCGCGCCGACGGCCCGGACCCCGAGGAGCGCTGGCAGCGCGCCCTGTACGACCTCGCGCTCCACCAACTGGACGACGTGGACGCCCACTTGGCCCAGCTGCGGGACGGCCCCGCCCCCCTGCCCACGGGCCCCGCACCGGCCCCGAGCCCGGCACCGGCCGCCCGCGCCCCGCGCGGCTCGCTGCTCAGCCGGGTCGGCAGCGCGGAGTGGAACCTGCTGACGGACGAGGCGACCTGGTCCGCCGAGCTGTACCGCATCCTCGGCCTCGACCCCGAACTGCCCGCCCTCACCCTGGACGAACTGCCCTCGCTGGTCCTGGAGGAGGACCGCGCGAAGCTGACCGCGCTGGTCACGGGCTGTCTGATCGACGGCAGGCCGATCGACGGCGAGTTCCGGGTGCGCCGGCCCGACGGCTCGGTGCGGACCGTGCACATGATGGGCGAGCCGGTGCTCGGTCCCGACGGCGGCACCGCCTCGATGTGGGCCGTGCTGCGGGACGTCAGCGCCCTGCGCCGCAGCCAGCGGGCCGTGCGCGAGACCCGGGACTCGCTGCGGCAGCACCGGCACCGGGAGCGGGCCGAACAGCGGGTCGCGGCCGAGTTGCAGGAGGCCGTGGTGCCGCCCTGGCGCGGTTCCCTGCGGCCCCCGCACCGGGGCCCGGCCACCTTGGACCTCGCCGCCCACCGGCTGTCCTCGGACGGCGGCGACCCGATCGGCGGGGACTGGTACGACGCGCTGGAGCTGGCCGACGGCGAGACGCTGCTCAGCGTCGGCGACCTCACCGGGCACGGGGTGGCCGTCGCGTCGGGCATGGCGACCCTGCTCGGCGCCGTGCGGGGCATGGCGATGACGGGCACCCAGCCCGGTCGGCTCCTATCACTGCTCAACCAGTTGCTCGACGCCACGGTGCAGCCCGCGCTGGGCAGCGCCGTCTGCTGCCGCTACCGGCCCGCCACCCGGACCCTGGTCTGGGGGCAGGCGGGACACCCCGCCCCGCTGCTGTACCGCGACGGGACGGGGCGCGCGCTCGGCGCACCGCGGGGCGTACTGCTCGGCGCCACCAGGAGTGCCGTCTACGAGCAGGCCGAGGTGACCCTCGTACCGGGCGACCTGCTCCTGCTGCACACCGAGGGACTGGTGCCCGGGCAGGACAGGGCGGCGGCCGAGAACCGGCTGCTGGGCCTCGCCCCCCGGTTCGGCGCGGCGCGCACGGCGCAGGACTGTGTGCGGGCGCTGGTCGAGGAGTTCGGCGGGGCCGGACGCGAGGAGGACGCGTGCGTGCTCGTCGCCCGGGTCACGGCGTGAACCGTCACCTTGCCGGCCGGGTGGGCCGGCCCTGAGGGCGTCAGCGCGTACGGTCCGCTCCGCGGGGCGGAAGCGGTGCCACTCCCCTACGCCTGGGCGCGGTTCCGGCTCTTCGCCCTCGGCTTGGGCAGGGCGAGCCTGATCTCCTCCCGCAGCTCGTGGATCTTCGGGTAGCCCGCGTACTGGGCGGTGAGCCGGTACATCTCGCGCAGCCGGTCCCAGGTGCGGCGGGAGGAGTTCGCCCCCATCGACATCAGGGCGAGGCGCGCGTAGCGGTCGGCCTGCTCCGGGTCGTCGGCGATGAAGCAGGCCGAGGCCATGGAGAGATGGTCGAAGATCTTCGAGCGCTCCCGGCCGTCGACGCGCAGCGCCAGGGCCTTGTCCGCGTAGTGCTGGGCGTGCACGGCCGCGTCCGGGTCGAACTCCGCCAGGGTGCGGTAGGCCAGGGCCTGCATGCCGTACAGGTCCTCGGCCTTGAAGGTCTGCATCCAGTCCAGCGGCTCGCCGTCGCCCCGGTCGGCGACGAACATGTCCTCCGCCTGGCCGAGGGTGCGGCGCATCGCCTGGCCCTTGCCCATGGACGCCTGCGCCCAGGCCTCGATGGTGTGGAACATCGCCTTGGTGCGCGGCTGGAGGCGGTCGCCCGCGCCGGACTGGGCGAGCTTCATCAGGTCCAGCGCGTCGTCCGGACGGCCCAGGTGGACCATCTGACGGGCCGCGCGGGACAGCGCCTCGCCGGCGCGCGGCCGGTCCCCGCCCTCCCGGGCGGCGTGCGCCGCGATGACGAAGTACTTCTGGGCGGTGGGCTCCAGGCCGACGTCGTGCGACATCCAGCCCGCGAGCACCGCGAGGTTGGCGGCGACGCCCCACAGGCGCCGCTGGAGGTGGGGGGGATGGCGGTAGGCGAGCATGCCGCCCACCTCGTTGAGCTGGCCCACCACCGCCTTGCGCTGGAGCCCGCCGCCGCGGGCCGCGTCCCAGGCGCGGAACACCTCGACGGAACGCTCCAGTTCCTCGATCTCCTGAGACCCGATGGGGGCGGCCTCGTAGCGGTCGAATCCGGCGGGGTCGGGGTGCAGGGGGTCGTCGAGGGCAGGGGCGTCGGCCCTGAGGACCGGGTCGGTGTGCAGCCAGTCGTGCATGGCGCTGCTGAGTGTGGATCCCGCGGCGAGCGCGGCGCCCGCGCCCACCAAGCCGCGTCGGTTGAGCATGAGGTCCATTCCCGTGAATTCGGTGAGGACCGCGGCGGTCCGCTCGGGCGCCCACGGCACTCCGTCGGGATGTTCCTCGATCCCGTCGCCCTGCCGTTTCCCTGCCCGCCCGTGGCGCACCAGACCGAGGTCCTCGATGGTCACGACACGGCCGAGACGCTCGGTGAACAGGGCGGCCAGCACCCGCGGCACGGGATCGCGCGGGATCTCTCCCTTGTCGATCCACCGCCGGACCCGGGAGGTGTCGGTCGCCAACTGGGGGTGGCCCATGGCCGCCGCCTGTTTGTTGACCAGCCTCGCGAGTTCGCCCTTGGACCAGCCGGTCAGGCCGAACAGGTCCGAAAGGCGGGTGTTGGGTCGTCCGCTCACGTCAAGCCCCCAGGTTCTCGGCTGAGTTGACAGTAGCCGGGTGAGGGTTGCCGGGCGACTATTCGCCAGGGTTCGCCAGGGTGCGCCAGATGGTGTGCCAGGGGCCATCGGGTGTCAGGTAGGAAAGCGCCACCCCGACCCGGTCCCCCCGGGGACATTCCCCAGGGTGTGCCCGGGAGCCCGGGCCGGGCCGGCGCGAGGACCCCACAGGCAGGCACCGCAGGCAACGAAGGGATCTGTATCTCCCATGTACGCGGCAACGTCCTCCGTGTCCGCCCCGCCCAGGCCGTTGCGCCCCCGCCCGGCGGGCGGCGGGCCGTATCTCGACCCGGCGGTGCGTCCGGGCGGCCCCGTGCTGGGTGCGCCCCGGCCGCGGCGGATCCCGGGCCAGCCCGGCACGCAACCGCTGAGCGGGAGACTCGACTTGTCCGGCCCCCAGGGCGCCCCGCTGCGCGCGGCGATCGCCGCGGTGCAGCGGATCTGCCCGGAGTTCGCGCCGGTCCAGGTCCTGCGGCGCAGCGGCCGGTCCGTACTCTTCGTCGGTACGACGGGACGCGCCACGGCCGTCGCCAAGTGCCTGCTGGACCACTCGCCCGCATGGGCGGAGCGCAGCAGGCACGAAATAGCCGTATACCGCTCGTTCGTCCGGCACCGGCCTCCGGTCCGGGTGCCCCGGCTGATCGCGGCGGACCCGGACAACTGCACCCTGGTCATCGAGCGGATGCCGGGCCGGGTGGCGGCGCTCCAGCGGCATCCGATGGAGGCGCCCCCGCGTGCGGACATCCGGACGGCGCTCGGCGCGATCTGCCGGGTGAACGCCTGGCGGCCCCCGGCCGGCCTGTTCGACATGCCGCTGGACTACGCCGCCCGGATCTCGCGGGACCACGAGCTGGGCCTGCTCACCGACCGGGACCTCGGCGACCTGCAGAAGCTGCTGCACGGCATCGCGCACGAGGTGGGCCGCCAGGGCATGCTCCAGTTCTGCCACGGCGACGCGCTGCTGTCGAACATGCTGCTCTCCCCGACCGGCCCGGTGCTGGTCGACTGGGAGCACGCGGGCTGGTACCTGCCGGGCTACGACCTGGCCACGCTGTGGCTGGTGCTCGGTCAGGCCCCGGCGGCCCGGCGGCAGATCAGCCAGATCGCCCAGTCGGCGGGCCCCGCCTCCCGGGACGCCTTCCTGGTGAACCTGATGCTGCTGCTGACCCGGGAGATCCGCCGGTACGAGACGGCCGTACAGCGTTCGATGCAGGACCCGGCCCCGGTGGCGGCGGGCACCGCGCGCCCGGGTGCCGTGCCGTCCGGCGAGGAGCAGCGGCTGCTGCTCAGGCGGCTGCACGACGACTGTCAGATGGCCCGCAAGGCGGTGCGCGCGGCGGTCGGCACCCGCTGACGGGGACAAGGGTCCGCGGTGCGCCGGGAGCGACGGCGCACCGCGGACCCTCCGCTGTGCGGGTTCCGTCCCGAGGGCCCCTTAGTGGTCTACTCCACTGACGCCCCGCAGGCCCGGCCACCATCGTGGCGAAACTCGCCGAAACCCTTCGTGACATGGGAAATCTCGGCGGCGAAGGCATCATTGACGGATCGTCGGCGAGCCGATACCACTGACCCAGCTCGGCGCCGCACGCCCCGCCACGCCCACCCGTCACAGGAGGCCGCATTGCGAGGTTCCGCCACTGACTCACCGTCCGCCCCCGGCCACAGACATCTGCGCAGGGCCGCCGTACCGCTCGCCGCGGCCGCCCTGCTGCTGCCGCTCTTCGGCGCGGCCCCCGCCCAGAGCGCCCCGGACTCCGCCCCGGACCGGCTCCAGTCCGCGTTCGCCGCCGCGTCCACCGAGTACCACGTGCCGCAGAGCGTTCTGCTGGCCGTCTCCTACCTCCAGTCCCGCTGGGACTCCCACGGCGGCGCGCCCAGCGTCTCCGGCGGCTACGGCCCGATGCACCTCACCGACGCCCGGACCGCGATCGCCACCACCGAGCACTTCGCCGACGGCACCGAGGACGCCCGCGGCGACGACGCCCGCCCCGCCCTGGCCCCCCGGGCGACGGTGCCGGCCGACTCCGCGCTGCCGGCCCGGCTGAAGACGCTGCCCCGGGCGGCGGAGCTGACCGGCATCCCGGCCGCGCGGCTGCGCACCGACCCGGCGGCCAACGTGTCCGGCGGCGCCGCCCTGCTGGCCGCCGCGCAGCGGCAGCTGGGCGAGCCGCTCAGCGCCGACCCGGCCGACTGGTACGGCGCGGTGGCCCGCTTCTCCGGTGCCGACGACACGGCGACCGCGGCGGCGTACGCGAACGACGTGTACGACGTGCTGCGCAGCGGTGAGCGGCGCACCACGGACGCCGGCCAGCGGGTCTCCCTCACCGCCGAGCCCTCGGTCGCCCCGGACACCGCGCAGCTGGCGCGGACCGGTCTGCGCACGGCCGGGGACGACGGCGCCGAGTGCCCGAAGTCGGTGTCCTGCGAGTGGCTCCCGGCGGCGTACGCGCAGTTCGGCGACAACGACTACGGCAACCACGACCTCGGCGACCGGCCGGCGTCGCAGCGGATCAAGTACATCGTCATCCATGACACCGAGGGCGCCTGGGACGGGGTGCTGAACCTGATCCAGGACCCGACCTACGTGTCCTGGAACTACACCATCCGTTCCACCGACGGACTGATCGCCCAGCACGTCAAGGCGAAGGACGTGGCCTGGCACGCGGGCAACTGGGACGTCAACGCCCGCTCGATCGGCATCGAGCACGAGGGGTTCCTCACCGACCCGGACGCCTGGTTCACGGAGGCGATGTACCGGTCCTCGGCGCGGCTGGTGAAGTACCTGTCCACGAGGTACGGCATCCCGCTGGACCGGCAGCACATCCTGGGGCACGACAACGTGCCGGGGCCGACGGCGTCCAGCGTCCCGGGGATGCACACCGACCCGGGGCCGTACTGGGACTGGGCGCACTACTTCCAGCTGCTCGGGCACCCGTTCAAGAAGACCGCGGGCAAGCGGGGCGGCCTGGTGACGATCCGGCCCGACTACGCCGCCAACCAGCCGGTCTACACGGGCTGCGAGACGGCGGGCGAGCCCTGCGCGGCGCACGCGTCCAGCGAGGTGCGGCTGTACTCGGACCACGACGTCGACGCGCCGCTGATCAAGGACATCGGGCTCGGCAAGGCGCCGACGGCCGACGTCAACGATCTGTCCTCGCGGGTCTCCACCGGCCAGCAGTACGCGGTCGCCGACCACTGGGGCGACTGGACGGCCATCTGGTACCTGGGGCAGAAGGCCTGGTTCCAGAACCCGGCCAAGCATCCGGCGGCGGTGCCCGCCAAGGGGCTGGTGATCACCCCGAAGGACGGGCTGACCGGCATTCCGGTGTACGGCCGCGCCTACCCGGAGAAGGCCGCGTACCCGGCGGGGGTGCCCGTCCAGTCGGTGGTGTCCCTGCCGTACACGATCCCGGCGGGGCAGAAGTACGTGGTCGGTGACGAGATGCCGGGCGAGTACTTCTACTCGGTGACCTTCACGCCCGAGTCGCACCAGGTCGTGCAGGGCAAGGACCTGTACTACGAGATCCAGTACGGGCACCGGGTCGGCTTCGTGCGCGCGGCCGATGTGACGGTGGAGAACTCCGCCGGCTAGCGGGGCCTCAGCCCTGCTGGAAAAGCTCCGCCGGGAGCGGCTTCAGCAGGGCGTACAGGTCGTCCGTGATGGGCCGGTCCCAGGCGGCGATGGTCACGAGCACGCCGTCGCTGCGGTCGAACTGCACACAGGAGATCCGGCTCTCGGAGAGCTTGAGGCGGCGCACGATGAGCAGGTTGTCGCCCTGGAGGACGGGGGTGTCCTCGGTGCCGACGACGGTGACCTCCTCGTCGTTCTCCAGCGCCAGCAGCAGCTGGCCCACCTCGAAGGGGATCTCCCCCTCGGCGACCTCGCGGGCCGGGGAGCCCTCCGGCAGATTGCCGATGATCATCGCGGGGCCGCGGCCGCCGAAGAGGTCGTAGCGCAGGAAGACACCCTGGCAGGTGCCGTCGGGCGCGGGCAGCAGTCCCGCACCGAGATTGCCCGGCCAGTCGCCCGGGTCCATGGCCAGCACGTCGAAGTCGGGCCCGGCGGGAGTGGCACTGCGGCGGCGGAGGAACGACATGCGGCCATGGTACGTGCCCGGACCGGGGCGGGTGACCTGTGGGCGCCCACAGGGGGGTGGGGTGCGACGGTACCGGCCGGGCGGCGAGGGGCGGCCGGTTGCGGCGGGTACGTGCCACCGCGGCCCCCGCCGCCGCGACGCCCCGGCAAGCCCCGCCGCGCGGCCGGTCCCGTTCCGGTCAGTCGCCCTCGGGGGCCGGGGGCAGGACCGCGACGGGGCTCGCCGCGTGGAGCAGGACGGCCTGGGTGACGGAGCCCATCATCCGGGCCGGGGCCAGCAGCCGGCGGCGGTGGCGGCCGACGACGACCAGGTCGGCGTCGCGGGAGGCGGCGACGAGGTTGCCGGCCGCGTCGCCGGGGACGGCATCGGTGTCGGCGCGGACGCCGGGGTGGCGTTCGCGGTGCGGGGCGAGGAAGCCCTCGGCGAGGCTGCGGGTCTCGCTCTCGATGGTTTCCTGGTCGGGCATGGGCGGCACCAGTTGGCCCGGCGCGGACCACGTCTGGAGGGGCCACGGGTAGGCGGCGAGCACCTGGAGGCGGGCACCGCGCAGGGACGCCTCGGTGAAGGCGAAGGCGAGTGTCGCGTCGTCGGGGCTGTCGACGTTCAGGCCGACGACCACCCGGGGCCCGGGCTCGGCCGGGCCCTCGCCGTGCACCTCCCGGCCGGGCCGGGGTACGACGACCACCGGGCAGCGCGCGTCCCGCGCGGCGGCGAGGCTGCTGGAGCCGAGCAGCAGGCTGGCGAAGCCGCCCCGCCCGCGGGAGCCGAGCACCAGCAGCTGGGCCTCGCCGCCGAGTTCGGGCAGCACCGCGCCGGGGGCGCCCTCCAGGGCGACGTACTCGACGGCCTCGGGTGCCCGGTCGCCGAGCCCCGCGCGCGCCGCGTCGAGGACGGGGTCGGTCTCCTCCTCGGGCGGTCCGGCCACCAGGACGTCGGTCTGGCCCCAGGCGGCGTACTGGCGCACATGGACCACCCGCAGCGGTGCCGCGCGGCGCCGGGCGGCGTCCGCGGCCCACTCCAGGGCACGCAGGCTGTCCTCGGAACCGTCGACGGCGGCGACGACCGGCTCGGTGCTCATGCTTCCCCACCTCCGGAATGCGATCTTCCCGTTGCTGGGACCACCCTCTCAGGCGGCGGCCCCGGCGGGGCGCTCCGGATCGCGTGTCAGGCACGCCGTGTGACCGCAGGTCGGGTGCGCCGGCCCGCGCACCCCGCGGTCCGGCCCCGTTGCGGGGGATCAGGTGAGGTCGAACTCGCCCTCGCGTGCGCCGGAGACGAAGGCGCCCCACTCGGCGGGGGTGAAGATCAGGGAGGGGCTCTCCGGGCGGTCGCTGTTGCGCATCGCGATGAAGCCCTCGACGAAGGCGATCTGGACATCGCCCAGGCCTCGGCTGCTGGACTGCCACTCGGCCTTGCTGAGGTCCAGGTCCGGCTTGTCCCAGCCCACGAGCGGCTGCTGCTGGGTGGTGCTGTCGGCCACGTCCGTGCTCCTCCCGGTGTCGTCGTCCGCGGCTCAGCCTAGCGACCGCTCCCGGTGCCCAACAGCCATCGTGGGGAGGACTTTCGCCGCTCCGGCGGCGCGGCGCCAGCCGACCGGACGGCCGCGAGGGCGCTCGTGATCACCACAGCCGGCGGGGTGTCCCGGCCGGTGGTCCGCCGCAACGCGTTCGCGGTGGGCCGGTCGGCGTCGCGTCCCGTGTCCGGCGCGGAAAATCTCCGCAGCCCCCTTGTCCAAAACCCCCTGGTCCTGAATTACTGGCCCCGAACAGTTCGACCGAATGATCGGTCGTCCGTAATGTGCGGTTGGTAAGGAGACGTGCCGATGGCGGATGCGAGGGATCTGCTCGACGCGGGCGAACGGCTCGGCCCCGAGGAGTTGCGGACGCTCCAGCTGGAGCGGCTGCGCGCCTCGCTGCGGCATGCGTACGAGCACGTGCCGTTCTACCGGGAGTCCTTCGACAAGGCGGGGGTCCGCCCGGAGGACTGCCGGTCGCTCGCGGATCTCGCCCGCTTCCCTTTCACCACCAAGGCGGACCTGCGGGCGCACTACCCCTACGGGATGTTCGCGGTGCCCCGGGAGCGGATCCGCCGGCTGCACGCCTCCAGCGGGACGACCGGGCTGCCCACCCTGGTCGGGTACACCGACAACGATCTGTCCATGTGGGCCGACATGGTGGCCCGCTCCATCCGGGCCGCCGGCGGGCGCCCCGGTGACGTGGTGCACGTGGCGTACGGGTACGGGCTGTTCACCGGGGGCCTGGGCGCCCACTACGGGGCGGAGCGCCTGGGCTGTACGGTCGTCCCGGCGTCCGGCGGCATGACCGCCCGGCAGGTGCGCCTGATCCAGGACCTGGAACCGGGCGTGATCATGGTGACGCCCTCCTACATGCTGACGCTGCTGGACGAGTTCGAGCGCCAGGGCGTGGACCCGCGCGAGACCGCGCTGCGGGTGGGGATCTTCGGGGCGGAGCCCTGGACCGAGCAGATGCGGCGGGAGATCGAGGAGCGGTTCGCGATCGACGCCGTCGACATCTACGGGCTGTCCGAGGTGGTCGGCCCGGGGGTGGCCCAGGAGTGCGTGGAGACCAAGGACGGGCTGACCGTCTGGGAGGACCACTTCTACCCGGAGGTGGTCGACCCGATCACCGGCGAGGTGCTGCCGGAGGGCGAGCGGGGCGAGCTGGTGTTCACCTCGCTGACCAAGGAGGCCATGCCGATCGTCCGGTACCGGACCCGGGACCTGACCCGGCTGCTGCCCGGTACGGCCCGGGTGTTCCGGCGGATGGAGAAGATCTCGGGGCGCAGCGACGACCTGGTGATCCTGCGCGGGGTCAATCTGTTCCCCACGCAGATCGAGGAGATCGTGCTGCGCACCCCCGGGGTCGCGCCGCACTTCCAGCTGCGGCTGACCCGGGAGGGCCGCATGGACGCGCTCACCGTGCGCGCCGAGGCCCGCCCGGGCGCCACCCCGGAGGCGCGGGAGGCCGCCGTCCGGTCCATCGCGACCGAGGTGAAGAACGGCATCGGTGTCTCGGTGGACGTGGAGATCGTGGAGCCGGAGTCGCTGGAGCGGTCGGTCGGCAAGATCCGCCGCATCGTGGACCTGCGCCCGCGCGACCCCGGGCAGGGCTGAGGCGGGGCCGGCGGGCGGGTCTCAGTTCCGCCCGAAGCGGTCCCGCAGGTCCCGCTTGAGGATCTTCCCGCTGGCGTTGCGGGGCAGCTCGGTCACGAACAGGATCCGCTTGGGCGCCTTGAAGGACGGCAGCGTCTCCCGTACGTGCGCGACGAGTTGGTCCTCCGTCACCTCCCCGCGCGGGACGACGACCGCCGTGACGGCCTCGATCCACCGTTCGTCGGGCAGGCCGATCACGGCGGCCTCCGCCACCGCCTCATGGGTGTACAGGGCGTCCTCGACCTGGCGTGAAGCGACCAGCACGCCGCCGGAGTTGATGACGTCCTTCACCCGGTCGACGATGGTGAAGCAGCCGTCGGCGTCCCGGACGGCGAGGTCCCCGGAGTGGAACCAGCCGTCGCGGAAGGCCTCTTCGGTCTCCTCGGGCTTGCCCCAGTAGCCCTCGCACAACTGCGGCGAGCGGTAGACGATCTCGCCCGTGGTGCCGTCGGGCACCTCTTGCCCGAGTTCGTCGACCACCCGCGCCTCCACGAACAGCACGGGCCGGCCGCAGGAGTCCAGCCGGCCCTCGTGTTCGGCGGGGCCGAGGACCGTGGCGAGCGGGCCGATCTCGCTCTGCCCGAAGCAGTTGTAGAGGGCGAGGTCGGGCAGGCGCTCGCGCAGCCGCTCCAGGACGGGCACGGGCATGACGGAGGCGCCGTAGTACGCCTTGCGCAGCCCGCCGAGGTCCCGGGTGGCGAAGTCGGGGCGGTTGGCCAGGGCGATCCACACGGTGGGCGGCGCGAACAGGCTGTCCACGCGGCCGGTCTCGATCAGGTCGAACAGCAGGTCCCCGTCCGGCGCGTCCAGGATGACGTTGGTCGCGCCGACCGCGAGGCAGGGCAGCAGGAAGACGTGCAGCTGCGCGGAGTGGTACAGCGGCAGCGCGTGCGCGGGGCGGTCGCCGGGCCGCAGGTCGAGGGCGGTGATGGCGCTCAGGTACTCGTGCACCAGGGCCCGGTGCGTCATCATCGCGCCCTTGGGCAGCGCCGTCGTACCGGAGGTGTAGAGCAGCTGCGCCAGGTCCTCGGCGGACGGTCCGGGGCCGTCGTACGGCGGGGTGCCGGCGAGCCGGGTCAGGAACGAGTCGTCGCTGTCGCGCAGCGCCATGACCCGTACGCCGGGCGGGAGTTGTCCGGCGAGGCCGGGGTCGGCGAGCACCAGGGCGCTGCCGGACTGGCCGACGATGTAGGCCAGGTCGTCGCCGGTGAGGTGGTGGTTGACCGGGACGTGGACGAGTCCCGCGCGGGCGCAGCCGAGGAAGGCGATCAGATAGGCGTCGGAGTTGTGGCCGTAGGCGCCGACCCGATCGCCGGGGGCGAGGCCCTCGGCCAGCAGCAGCGCGGCCGCGCGGGAGACCGCGTCGTCCAGTTCCCCGTACGTCCAGCTCCGCGTGCCGTACTCCACCGCGACCCGGGTGGGGGTGCGGCGGGCGCTGCGCCGCAGCATCGCGTCGACCGTGCTGCCGTTTCCGTGCCTCATGACCGCCGATCCTCGGTGCGCCGGGCGGCCGGGTCAAGGAGCGTGACGTGGGCGGACCGGAGCTGCCGGGTCCGCCCCTGCCGGCCGGGGTCGCGCAGTGCGTCAGTCGCGCCGCTCCAGCACGGCCATCGCCGCGTTGTGCCCGGGTACGCCGCTCACTCCGCCCCCGCGCACGGCGCCCGCGCCGCACAGCAGGACGCGCGGGTGTGCGGTCTCCACGCCCCAACGGCCCGTGTGCTCCTGGGCGTAGGGCCAGGACAGCGCGCGGTGGAAGATGTTGCCGCCGGGCAGCCGCAGGTCCCGTTCCAGGTCGAGCGGGGTCTTGGCCTCGATGCAGGGGCGGCCGTCGGCGTCGGTGGCCAGGCAGTCGGCGAGGGGTTCGGCGAGGTGGGCGTCGAGCTGGGCGAGGGTGGCCGCCAGCAGGCGCTCGCGTGCCGTGTCGTTGTCCTCGGCGAAGAGCCGGGCCGGGGTGTGCAGTCCGAACAGGGTGAGTGTCTGGTAGCCGGCCGCGGCGAGTTCGGGACCGAGGATGGTGGGGTCGGTCAGGGAGTGGCAATAGATCTCGGAGGGCGGGGCGGCGGGGAGTTCACCGGCGGCGGCCTGGGCGTGGGCGGCGGCCAACTGGCCGTATCCCTCGGCGATGTGGAAGGTGCCCGAGAAGGCTTCGCGGGGGTCGACGGCCGGATCGCGGAGCTTGGGCAGCCGGGTGAGCAGCATGTTGACCTTGAGCTGGGCGCCCTCGGCGGGCTCGGGGGGCGCCTCGCCGGTGAGGGCGGCCAGTTCCCGCGGGGAGGCGCCGACCAGGACGTGCCGGGCGGCCGCGACGCCCTCGCCGTCGGTGGTGCGGTAGGCGACCTCGACGCCGTCGGCGCCGGTGTCGATGCGGACCGCCTCGTGTCCGGTCGCGAGCACCGCGCCGGCCGCGCGGGCCGCCCTGGCGAGGGCGTCGGTGAGGGCGCCCATGCCGCCCACGGGCACGTCCCAGGCGCCGGTGCCGCCGCCGATGACGTGGTAGAGGAAGCAGCGGTTCTGGGCCAGGGAGGGGTCGTGGGCGTCGGCGAAGGTGCCGATCAGGGCGTCGGTGAGCGCCACGCCCCGGACCAGGTCGTCCTCGAAGTGCTCCTCCACCGCGACCCCGATCGGCTCCTCGAACAGGGCCCGCCAGGCGGTCTCGTCGTCGACGCGGCGGCGCAGTTCGTCCCGGGTGGGCAGGGGCTCGGTGAGGGTCGGGAAGACGCGCCGGGCGACGCGACCGGTCATGCCGTAGAAACGCTGCCAGGCGGCGTGTTCGCGCTCCCCGCCGGTCAGCCGGGCGAAGGCCGCCCGGGTGCGTTCCTCGCCGCCGCCGACCAGCAGTCCGGTGGGCCGGCCCGCGCGTTCGACGGGGGTGTACGAGGAGATGGTGCGGGTGCGGACGCGGAAGTCCAGGCCGAGGTCGGCGACGATCTTCGGCGGCAGCAGGCTGACCAGGTAGGAGTAGCGCGACAGACGGGCGTCCATCCCGGTGAACGGCCGGCTGGAGACGGCGGCCCCGCCGGTGTGGCCGAGCCGCTCCAGCACCAGCACGGAGCGCCCGGCCCGGGCCAGATAGGCGGCGGCGACCAGGCCGTTGTGGCCGCCGCCCACGATGACGGCGTCGTACGCGCGGGTTCCCTCGTTCGCGGACATGGTCCTTCGTAACACGCGTTGATCCACGGCGGCCAGAGGCGGTCCCGCCCGCGTGCCCTTCCACGGCTGTGCGCCGGCCGCCCGTCGGCCGGAGCCGGCAACCGAAGCAACTTGCCGAAAGTTTCAGCAAGTTCTTGCCAGCGGTGCGGGCGGCTGCTTGACTCACCAACCCGGTCGACCGGCCAACCGGCCCGAGCCGCGCGGACGGTGACCCGACCCGAGAGGAACGAGCCGACCACATGACCACCGAGACCGACGTACTCGTCCTGGGCGGTGCGGGCGTGGACACCGTCGTCCATGTCCCCGAGCTGCCGCTCCCCTACGCCGACAGCTACATGATCCGGCCGGGCATCGTGACCCGCGCCGGACAGAGCGGGGACTTCGTCGCGCTCGGTGTGCGCGCCCTGGGTCTGCGCACCCACCACATCGACCTGCTCGGCGCCGATCCCGAGGGCGACCTGGTGCGCGCGCTGCACCGGGACCGGGGCATCCCGCTCACCGCGGTGCCCTCGGCCGCGGGCACCAAGCGCGCCGTCAACCTGGTCGGCCCGGACGGGCGGCGGCTGTCCTTGTACGACGACACCCGCGCGCGGGAGTCCGACCGGCTGCCGGAGGACACCCTGCGCGCCCTGGCCGCCGCGAGCCGGCACGCCCATGTGGTGATCACCCACCCGTGCGCGCACGCCCTGCCGGTGCTGCGCGAGGCCGGGCCGACCATCTCGACGGACCTGCACGACTGGGACGGCGTGAACCCGTACCACGAGCCGTTCGCGCTCGGCGCGGACCTGGTCTTCCTGTCGACCACCGCGCTGGCCGACCACGAGCGCACCATGCGAGAGATCGCGGCGCGCGGCCGGGCCAGGATCGTGGTGGCCACCGCCGGGGCCGAGGGTGCGTACCTGCTGGTGGACGGCGACCTCACCCATGTGCCCGCGGTGGAACCGCCTGCGCCCGTCGTGGACTCCAACGGCGCGGGCGACGCCTTCGCCGCCGCGTTCCTGCTGGGCTGGCTGGAGGGCGCGGACCCGCTGCGCTGCGCGCGTTACGGCGCCGTCGCGGGCGCCCACGCGTGCACCGTGCCCTCGACCCGGGCCGACGCCATCGGGCGCGACGAACTTCTCGCCCGCTGCGCCGAGTCGGACGCCGACAGGGTGGCCGGTTGAACCCTGTCGCCCGGCCACCGGCACCGGTCGTGCCCGGCGGCAGGCCGTGTCCTCACCACCCGCACGGTTCCCCGGCGGGGCGTCTCACGGGACGCGCAGCGCCAGCACCGCCACGTCGTCGTGCTGGACGTCGCTCATCCGGTCCAGGAGTTCGTCGCGGAAGACGGGCAGCGGCTCACCGGCCAGCGCGGCCGCGTGCTGACGCAACCGGGTCAGTCCGCGGCCGATGTCCTCGCCGGGCCGCTCGACGAGGCCGTCGGTGTACAGCAGCAGGGTGGAGCCGGCCGGGAGGACGACGCTCGCCGTCTCGCGGGGCAGTTCCGGGTCGACGCCCAGGATGGGGGCGTGGCCTTCCTCCAGGAGCACGGTGTGGCCGTCGGGCCGGGCCAGCAGCGGCGGGAGGTGGCCGGCGTTGGTCCAGGTCAGCCGCCACGGCCCGGCGTCCGGTGTCTCGATGCGGGCGATGACGGCCGTGACCAGCTCGATGCCGGTCAGGCCCTGCATGACTCGGTCCAGGCGGCACATGACCCCCGCCGGGTCGTCGCCCCTGTCGTAGGCGAGGGCGCGCAGCATGTTGCGCAGTTGGCCCATGCGGACGGCGGCCGCCAGATCGTGGCCGACGACGTCCCCGATGGCGAGGACGGCCGAGCCGTCGGGCAGCGGGAAGGCGTCGTACCAGTCGCCGCCCACCTCGGCCCGCTCCCGCGCGGCGAGATAGCTGGTGGCGAGCCGGAGGTGGGCGAGGCCGGTCAGGTCGGGCAGCAGGGACAGCTGGAGCTGTTCGGCGGTGTGCTCCTGCATGGCGTACAGGCGGGCGTTGTCCAGTGCGAGGGCCGCGCGGTGGCCGAGGTCGGCGGCGAGTGCCTGCTCCTGCTCGTCGAACGGAGTCCGCGTACGGCGGACGAAGGTGAGCGCGCCCAGTTCCTGGCGCCGTACCCGCATGGGCACGATCAGGGCGCTGCGGGCGCCCAGGGTGCGGTACAGGGACCACTGCGCGGAGCGGAGCGGATCGTTCGGGTCGGTCGTGCCGAAGTCGGTCACCAGTACGGGTCCCGCTCCGCGCAGCACCTTCGCCAGGGCGCAGGCCGAGTCGTCCGGTCCGGGGAGGACACCACCGGACAGCACCCGCAGCGCCCGGTCGGCGTCACGGTCCGTGACCGTGAGCCGGCGCACGCCTTCGCCCTCGATCACGTCGACGACGCAGGCGTCGGCGAGCTGCGGCACGACGAGCCGGGCGAGGCGCCGCAGCGACTCCTCCGCGTCCAGCCCCGACGCCAGTGCGCGGCTCACGTCGGCGAGCAGCCGCAGCCGGGCGGCGGCCACCTCCGGCGACAGCTCCCCGGGGGTGGCCGCCGGAGGCGGCGGCTCTTGCCTCATCGTTCTCCTCCCGCGCGCAGGACCGGTCGCGCGCCCCGTGGCCGCGTCCCCTCCGCAGATTCCATCACCGACGGCGGCCGTCGGCGCGGTACACGGGCCGGGCGGCTGACCGTGGCGGGCGGCCCCGGCGTCCACGAGACGACGTGGTGTCACGGCGGGCCCCGGCCGTGGACCTGGACGGCGGAGGTGTCCTGCGGGGTGAGGATGCCGTTCTCGTCGGCAGGCTCCTGTGGGCGGCGCCCAGGGCGCACGCCGTGGAGCGTGTCACCCGGATCTCCGGGGATCAGGCCAGCGTCTCCAGGAAGTCGGAGCACGCCGCGGCGCACGCCCGGCAGGCCGCCGCGGCGGATTCCGCGCCGGGGTGGTCCTCGAAAGCGCCGGCGCATTCGAGGCAGACCCGTCGGCACCGGTCGACGCGGCCCCGCAGGCCCTCCTCGTCCTGGTGGTTCTCCTCGCACAGCAGCCGGCAGGTGGTGTCGCACACCTCGGCGCACATGATGCCGAGCCTGCGCACCCGCTCGTGGCTCTCGGGCCCGCCTGGGTCGACGAGGCTCACCCGCACCGAGCAGGCCCGGGCGCACTCCGTGCACGCCTGGGCACAGGTGAAGCGGTCCTCGAGGAACCGGTAGAGCTGCTGCTGCGAGGTCTGCGGGGTCACGCCGTGCGGGTAGCCCCGGCGGCGGGCGGCAAACCACAGCCACGTACCACCACCGGGCGTGAATGATGCCCGATTTAACCGGTTCATACGCTTATGGGATGGGTATCCCAGTGCTATGAACAGCGCACCGATGCAGCTCGCCGCGCCGAGCGGCCTGATTGGCCTCGTGTTCTTCGTCGTGGCCGTCGGCCTGCTGGCACTGCTCGCCGGAGGCTTCTGGATGACCTCACGGGTGAAGTATCGCGAGTCGGCCCGTCCCCGTCCCGAGGAGCAGCCGAAGCTGCCGCCCGAGGGAGCGGTGCACGAGGTCCGGGAGAACCGGGACTACCGGGAGGTTCCCAAGACACCCAAGGGCGGTCGTCCGCTCACCCCCTACGAGCTGGGCAACGTGGACTCCAAGACGAGCGAGGACCAGAAACGGCCGCGCTGGAGCAGCGGTTCCAGCGGATCCTTCGGGGGCGGCGGGCTGGGCGCCCACTGAACCCACGGGGCCCTCGACACCCTGGCCCGCGCCGGGCCGTCGTACGCCGTTCAGATCTCCTGCCGGGCGGCGTCCAGACGGCGGACGCGGGCCACGTTCCGTAGGTCCTCCGGTTCCTGGCTGGGCTCGGCCGTGAACCAGGCGTCCAGGATCTCCGTCAGCAGCGGTTCCGAGGTCAGGCGCAGGCTCAGGGCCAGGACGTTGGCGTCGTTCCAGCGGCGCGCGCCGTCCGCCGTGGCGGCGTCCGGGCACAGGGCGGCGCGCACGCCGGGCACCTTGTTCGCCGCGATGGACGCGCCGGTGCCGGTCCAGCAGCACACCACCGCCTGATCGGCCGTCCCGTCGGCCACGTCCTGCGCCGCCGCCTGCGAGCAGACCGCCCACTGCGGGTCGGCGCCCTCGCGCAGCGCGCCGTGCGTCCGCACCTCGTGCCCGCGCCGGCGCAGCTCGGCCACGAGCCGGCGGGCGACGGGTTCGTCCATGTCGGAGGAGACGGAGATCCGCATACCGGGAGGGTAGCGCCCGGGCCCCGCTCCCGGGGCGGACAGGGCGGGACCCCGGCACGCGCACCGAAGCCGCTGCCGGGGTCCGTGGACGGGCGGGCCGGGAAAAGGGCTGCTCAGGGGTGCTCGGGTCGCTGCGCCGGAGGCACTCCGCCGCCCTCGCCTCCGCCCTTGTCGCCCTTGTCCGAGCCGTGCGGGCGGGTTTCCGCGCCGCGCGCCTGGCGGGCCTTGAGCTCGCCGCTGTCCTGCGGGGTGGCGCCTCCCTTGTCACTGCGCCGCTGTTCGGGCTGCTGCGGATTGGACATGCGCCGGACTCCCTCCGGGTGGTGCGTGATCTCTCGTGCGCGGTCCGGGTTCCCAGGGGCGCGCACGTGACGCATGCCGCTCAGGGGCGGGTCAGCCGCTGGTGGAGGTGTTCGAGGGCGTCGAGCAGGACCGTGCGGTGGTACCAGGCGAGCCAGGCCGCGGTGTCGGCGGCGAGCAGGTCCAGCGCCTCGGCCTGGGGGGAGGCCGGCCGGTGACCGGCGTCGGGCCAGTGCACGGTGATCAGACCGGTGCAGCAGCCGGCCGAGGACAGGACCGGGACGCACTGGAGCGCCCGGGCGTCCGCGGCGAGCAGGGCGCGCCGCCCGTCCTCGGACAGCAGCGCGTCGGTGGCCACGTCGGGCATGCTCACCCGCCGGCCCCGGGTGCGGGCGACCGCCTCGGCCGTGCCGTCGATCCGGCCGCGCACGAGGTGGTCCAGATAGGCGTCCGCGCCGCCGTACCGGGTCTCCAGCGCGAGCGCGTTCACGGCGGGGTCGACGGACAGCACGTGTCCGGCCGGGGCGCGCACGATGGCCAGCGCCTCGTGCAGCACGGCCTCGATCATCTGGCCCCGGTAGCGGGGGTCGCGCCCCGCGCGGGCGAGGATCCGCAGCTGGGGCAGGGGCAGCGGGCGGCGGCCGGGGAACCAGGTCGGGCCGTCGGGCGGGCGGGCCACGACCACGGCGGCGGCGAGGACCCGCAAGGGCACGTTGAACCGCTGGGAGGTCTCGCGCAGCACCCGGAAGGCGCTGCCGGTGTCGGGCAGCAGGTAGCGGGCCATGAGCATGCCCTGGGCCATGCCGATCACGGGGGCGGTGCGCACCCGGGCGCGCAGGGCGCGCACCTCCTGGTGCAGGTCCTGGTACGACGGCCGCAGCGGGTCCGCCATCTGCGAGCGCCAGGCGGGCAGTTCCTCCACCCGGGAGGCGGCGCGGGCCAGTTCGCGCAGGGCCTCGTCCAGGGTGGCGTACAGCTGGACGCCCTCCAGGCGGGCCAGGTGCACCGCCTCGCGTACGCCCGGCCGGGCCCGGACGATGATCAGGTCCGGGCGGCCGGCCCGGCCCCGGGTCGTCTCGCTGAGCGTGCGCAGGACGGCGGCGCCGCCGAGCTGTACGTGGGCCATGTCGAGGACCGGCCGCAGTCCGGCGCCGTCCGCCCGGGCCAGGTGGCCGCGCAGTTCCTCGGACCAGGCGTGCGCGCCGTGCGCGTCCAGGGTGCCGGACATGCGCAGCAGCAGGGCTCCCTCGGCGGGCAGTCCCTCCACGACGGAGGACTCGATCACGAGGGGGGCCGGTGCGCCCGGCCGCGGGGAGGAAGCTTTCATGGCATCACCCGGGCAGGTCGAGTAAGGGCCGGTACGGCCGCTTCCTGGCCATGAATCTGACCTTGAACCACCACCACCTTGCACGGCGGACGCCGGACTCTCAACCGCACTCGGGCGGGCGCCGATCCGGCGGGGGCCGGTGGGCCGTGGGGTGTGCGGGGGCGGATGCCGGGTCGCGTGCAGCCGGAGGCCGTCCGTGCGCGCCGCCGGCCGCGTCATGACCGGTCCCTCACTGTGCCCGCGCCCCGGTCCGCCGCGCAACGACTGCGGGCCGGGCGTGTCGGACCGGGGCGGGCGGCGGTGGGCGCGGCGGGGCGTCAGCCGATGTACCGGCGGGCCGGGGAGGTCTGGCGGGCGCGTTCCAGGGTGGCCAGGCGGTGTTCCAGGTCCGGGGGTACCGGGTCGCGCTGGCGCAGCACCCAGGGCAGTCCGGCGGTGGCGTGGGCGAAGGCGCGGGCGGAGGCGGCGTCGTGGGGCACCGTGCGGATCAGGTGCCCGGTGCGGCGCAGCGCGGGCAGCAGCGGGCGGCGCAGCCAGGTGAACCAGAGGGTGTTGCGCAGGCCGAGGACGCGGCGGGCCGTGCTGTCGCGCAGCCGGGAGGCCTGGTGGTGCACGGTGAGTTCCTCGGCGTAGGCGAACCACCAGCCCTGGCGCAGCAGATCGCAGGCGAGCAGTTCCTCCTCGCCGCCGAGCCACAGCCCGGGGTGGAAGCCGCCGCCCGCGCGGAAGGCGTCGGTGCGCATCACCGTGGCGGCGGCGAGGAAGGAGCCGAGGGCCGGTCCGGGGAGCCAGTCGGGGCCGGACAGGGGCGACTCGCGCAGTTCGCGCACCACCGGGTCCTCGGTGCCGTCCGGCTCCACGACGATCCGCGCGGTGACGGCCGCGAGCCGGGGCCGGGTGTCGAGCAGGTCGGCGGCGCGGGCGAGGCTGCCCGGCTCCCACCAGGAGTCGTCGTCGCAGAACGCCACGTAGGGCGTGCGGACGTGCCGGACGGCCAGGTTGCGGCCGACGGCCCCGAGATTGCGGCCGGGACGCAGCAGGGTCGCCTCCGGGAAGTCGCGGGCGACGGCCTCGGCGGTGCCGTCGGTCGAGGCGTTGTCGGTGACGACGATCCGGGGGCGTTCGGGCAGGCGCCGCAACTCGGCGAGGGTGCGCAGCAGTTCGGCGCGCCTGTTGTGGGTGATGACGACGACGGTCGTACGGGCGCAGGTCATGGCGCGGCGTTCTCCTCGTCCCGGTCGTCCCGGTCGTCCCGCCCGTCCTGCTCGGGCCGGTCGGCCTGGCCGGCCTGGCCGGCCTGGCCGGCCTGGCCGGCCGGTGGTGCCGCGGCGGCCGGTGCGCGTCCTTCGGCCCACTGGCGGTCCAGCAGACGGGCCGCGTGTTCGACGTGCGGGGGCAGCGGGTCCCGGCGGGCCAGGGTGGCGGGGAGGCGGGTCAGGGTCTCCCGCAGGGCCCGGCGGGCGCCGGGGGCGTCGGCCGCCGCGGCACGGGCGAGCGCGGCGCCCGCGCGCAGGGCGACGGGCCAGGGGCGGCGCAGACAGGTGGTGAGGACGTGGTTGCGCCGGACGAGGAAGGAGCGTCCGGTGCGGCCGTGGTCCTCGGGGTGGTGGCGTGCGCACAGCGTGGGTTCGTAGGCCACGCCCCAGTCCCGGGCGGCCAGGTCGTAGGCGAGCAGGGTCTCCTCGCCGCCGAAGAACAGCAGCGGGTGGAAGCCGCCCGCCGACAGGAAGGCCTCCCGGCGCACCACGCTGGCGCAGCCGAGGAAGCCGAGGACCGGGCGGCCGGGCAGATCCGGTTCGGGCGGCAGGGGCGAGGCGGCGAGTACGGCGTTGAGGGGGTCCTCGGCGGCCTCGTCGCCGACGAGGGTGCGGGCGGCGAGCAGGCCGAGCCGGGGGTGACGGTCGAGGAGGTCGGCGGCGCGGGCGAGGCTGCCCGGCTCCCACCAGGAGTCGTCGTCGCTGAACGCCACATAGGGGGTGCGGGCGTGCCGTACGGCCAGATTGCGGCCGAGCGCCCCGGTGTTGGCCGTGGCGCGCAGCAGCCGTACGGGGGCGGGGTGGCCGGCCACCGCCCGACGAGTGCCGTCGTCACGGGAGTTGTCGACCACGATGACCGGTGGCCGTTCGGGCAGCGCGGCCAGCGCGTCCAGGGTGCGCAGCAGGCTGGCGGCGCGGTCGCGGGTGATGACGGCGACCGTGACGCGGCCGTCGGCCGGGGCCGGCGCGCGGCGGCCGGCCCGGCCGGGCGCGGGCTCAGTTGGCACGGGCCACCTCCGGGCGCGGGGCCGGCCGGGTCCGGCCCTGGCGCAGCAGTGTCAGACAGGCCGCGGCGACCTCGCCGGAGTCGATGCGCAGCAGCCGGGCGTCGGGGGTGCGGCCGTGCGGGTCGCCGGGCGGGCCGGGCTTCCACAGGGCGAGGTGGCGGGGGCTCGGCGGCGGTCCCCACAGACGCGGGGAGACCGGGCCGAAGAGGGTGACGGTGGGGGTGGCGTGCGCGTACGCGAGGTGGGCAAGGCCGGTGTCGCCGCTGAGCACCAGGGCCGCCCCGGCCACCAGCGCGGACAGTTCGGCGAGGGGCAGGCCGCCGGCCAGCAGGTCCTCGTCGTGCGCGCCGCTGCGCTCGGCGACGGACCGCACCAGGGCCTCCTCCCCCGGGCCGCCGGTGAGCACCACCCGGTACCCGGCCGCCCGCAGGCAGCGCACGACGGCGGCGAACCGCTCGGCCGGCCAGCGGCGGGAGCCGGAGGCGGCGCCGGGGTGGACGAGGACCGCGCCCGGCGCCGGGGAGGGTGTGCCGGGCGCGGGCAGCCGCAGGTCGAGCGGGTCGGCCGCGATGCCGTAGTCGTCCAGGAAGCCGCACCAGCGGTCCCGTTCGTGTGCCTGGGCCCGCCAGCCGGGGCCGTCCGGGCAGGCGTGGGCGAGCAGCCGGCGCGGGCGCAGGGCGGCGAGGGCGTCGCGGCTTTCGGGGCCGTTGCCGTGCAGGTCGATCGCCACGTCGGGCGGCGGGCCCGGCCAGTGCGCGAGCGCCGGGACCGCCCGGCCGGGCGCCTCGGCCGGGAACACGGCGTCCAACGCGCCGGTGGCCAGGGCGAGTCCGGCGAGCGAGGCGGGCTGTGCGAGCACGATCCGGTGTCCGGGGAAGCCGCGCCGGACGCCGCGCAGCGCGGGCACGCCGGCCAGCAGGTCACCGAGGCCCAGCGCGCGCAGCACCAGGACGCACGGGGCCCCGGCCGCGGGAGTCGTGTCGGACGTCGCCGTCACCGCCGCCCTCCCGACCGCACCGGCGAGGACGCCGCCCGGCGGGCCAGGCCGGTGGTCGAACGGCCGTCCAGGTAGGGCAGGAGGAGGACCTGGCCGCCCCAGCTCTCCACGAGGGGCTGTTCGGGCAGGGGGGTGCGGGCGTAGTCGCCGCCCTTGGCCCAGATGTGCGGGCGCAGTTCGGCGAGCAGGCGTTCGGGGGTGTCCTCGTCGAAGACGGCGACCGCGTCCACGCATTCCAGGGCGCGCAGCACCCGGACGCGGTCGGCGACCGGCACGAGGGGGCGGCCGTCGCCCTTGCGGCGGCGCACCGAGTCGTCGGAGTTGACGCAGACGATCAGGCAGTCACCGGCCCGGCGGGCGGCCTGGAGCAGGGCGACATGGCCGGCGTGCAGCAGGTCGAAGCAGCCGCCCGCGGCGACGACGGTGCGGCCCGCGGTGCGCACCCGGGCGGCGGTGCGCAGGGCGTCCGCGGTGGTGTCCCCGTCGGGCAGCGGCTGTTCGGGCCGCCGGGTGCGCTGGTCCTCGGCCGTCACCATCGCGCGGGCGCCGCCCTCGGCGACGTACCGGGTGGCCGCGTGGACGGCGGCCTGGACGGCGGCCTCGGTGAAGGCGCCGTCGGCGAGCAGTCCGGCGGCGGTCGCGGCGAACCGGTCGCCCGCGCCGCAGGGATCGCCGGAGGCGGCGGCCGGGGTCGGCACGAGCAGCGGGGTCTCGCCGTGCGACAGCAGTGCGCCGCGCTCGCCCAGGGTGACGGCGACCGCCTGCACCTGCCAGGCGCGGACCAGGGCGCGGGCGTCCCGGGCGGCGGTGCGCAGCCCGGCCCCGTCCCCTGACTGCCCCTCGTCGTCGTCCAGTTGGCGGACGAACACCCGCGCCTCCTGGGCGGAGGGCGTGACCAGACGGGCTCCGGGGACCGGGGGCCGGCCGCGCAGATGGGGGTCCCAGACCACGGAGGCGGTGGTGCGGGACAGCGCGTCGCGCAGGACGTCGGCGGTGCCCCGGCCGTAGTCGGCGACCAGGACGCCCCTCGCCGCGGTGATCGCGGCGACCGCCTCGCGGGTCGCCTCGCGGGCCCGGCCCTCGCCGTCGTCCAGGCGCAGCAGGGGGCGGTCCCCGGCCAGCACCCGGGTCTTGCTGCTGAGGCTGCCGTCGAGGGGCACCTCCACCAGTTCGACGCGGCCCGCGAGCAGTCGCCGCAGGGTGTCGCTGGCGGGGTCGGCGCCGAGGGCGGTGACGAGGGTGACCGGGCGGCCGTCGGCGGCGGCCAGGCAGGCCGCGAGGGCGGCGCCGCCGGGGCGGGAGCTGCGCCGGGTGCCGTGGACGACGGGCACGGGCGCGTCGGGGGCCAGCCGCTCGGCGTGCCCGCACAGGTCGTGGTCGAGGAGGGCGTCGCCGACGACGACCAGCGGGGTGCCCGGGGTGGTCGTACCGGGGTGCGTCATGCCTGTTCCTTTCCGCGGGTCACCGGCGTGCCGTCCACGGGCCGGGCGGCGGTGCGGGCCGGGGCCGGGGGGCGGCCGGGGGTGTCGCCGTCGGCGCGGGCGCCGCCGCCCCGGTCGGCCTCGCCGCGCTCGACGGCCCGGTCGAACGCCTCGCACAGCATGTGCACGGCGACCAGATGGAGTTCCTGCACGGTGGCGGAGAGCGGCGCGTCCACGCACAGGGCCTCGTCGGCGCCGAGCTGGAGCGGGTTGGGGGCCCGTCCGGTCAGCGCCCACACGGTCATGCCCAGGCGGTGGGCGCGGTCGGCGGCGGACAGCAGGTTGGCGCTGGCGCCGCTGGTGGACAGCAGCATCAGCACGTCGCCGGGGCGGCCGTGGGCGGCGGTCTGCCGGGCGAACACCTCCTGCACGCCGTAGTCGTTGGCGATGGCGGTGGTGGAGGAGGTGTCGGCGTGCAGGGCGAAGGCGGAGAACGGCGGCCGGTCGTCGCGGTAGCGGCCGACCAGTTCGGCGGTCAGGTGCTGGGCCTGGGCCGCGCTGCCGCCGTTGCCCGCGACCAGCAGCCGCGAGCCGGCGCCCAGTCGGCGGGCCAGTTCGGTGCCCCAGCGCCCGATGAGGGGACCCCGGTCGCGGAACGTCTCCAGGGCCTTCATCAGGTCGTCGCAGTGCGTGGTGTCGATGACGGTCTTCATCGGACGACTCCGGAGAGCGAGGGGAGGGCGGACACGGCGCCGTACGCCCCGGCGACGCCGTCGGCCACGCGGTCCCAGGTGTAGTGGGCCAGCACGCGGCGGCGGCCGGCCGCGCCGTACCGGTCGAGCCGGCCGGGGTCGGCGAGCAGGGCGCGGACGACCGCGCCGAGGTCGTGGTCGTCGTCGGCCGGGACGAGGACGCCGGTGGCGCCGTCCACGACGGTGTCGAGCTGACCGCCGACCGCGGTGGCCACGACGGGGGTGGCGCAGGCCATGGCCTCCAGCGGGACGATCCCGAAGGGCTCGTATCGGGGCAGGGACAGGACGAGGTCGGCGCCGGCCATCAGCCGGGGCATCCGGGTCCGGCTGACCCCGCCGAGCAGGGTGACGCGGTCGGCGACGCCGTACTCGCCGGCCAGGGCCTTGAGGCGCCGGGCCTCGGGGTCGGCGCCGAGGAGTTCGGCCTCGGGGCCGCCGGCGACGAGGAGTTCGGCGTCGGGGACGCCGGCCAGGGCGCGGATGGCGCGGTCGAAGCCCTTGCGGGGCACGAGCCGGCCGACGGCCAGCAGCCGCTTGCGGGCGCCCGGCGGCCGGGACAGCGGCAGCGGCGCGAACTGGACGGGGTCCACCCCGCAGGGCACCACGCTCAGCCGGTCCTCGGGCAGCCCCATGGCCTTCAGTTCGGCGACCTCGTCGCTGCACGTGGCGATGATCCGGGCGCACTCGTGGCCGATGGCCTCCTCTATGGCCAGGCGTTGCGGCGGGCTGGTGTCGGCGGCGCCCTGGTAGCGCCGCTTGACGGTGCCGAGGGCGTGGTAGGTCTGCACGACGGGGACGCCGAGGCCGCGGGCGCCGGACAGGGCGGCCAGGCCCGACATCCAGAAGTGGGCGTGCACCACGTCGGGCGGGCTCGCCGCCCACTGCCCGGCCAGGAACTCTCCGAACTCCACCATGTGCGGCAGGAGTTCGTCCTTGGGCACGGGTTCGGGCGGCCCGGCGGGCACATGCACCACCTGGACACCGTCGATGAGGGTCACCCGGTCCGGCAGGCCCGTCGAGTCCCGCCGGGTGTAGACGGTGACCCGGTAGCCCTTTCTGGCGAGTTGCCGGGCGACCTGGGCCACGTAGACGTTCTGGCCGCCCGCGTCCGGTCCGCCGAGCGCGGCCAGCGGGCTGGCGTGCTCGGAGACCATGGCGACGCGCCCGGCCGTGTGGGCGGTACGGCTCATCGGGTGACCTCCTTGATCAGGCGCTCCCAGTCGTCCAGGAAGCGCCGCTCTCCGTAGCGGGCCTGGGCCGCGGCCCGCGCCGCGTCGCCGGTCAGGCGCGCGTCCTCGGGGTCGGCGAGGAACGCCCGCACGGCGTCCTCCAGGACGTCGAGGCGGTTGGAGACCACCCCGGCGCCCTCGGGTACGGCTTCCCGGACCTCGGTGGTGTCCAGGGCGACCACCGGCATCCCGAGGAACATGGCCTCCAGCAGGGACAGGCCGAGCGAGGTCCAGCGCACGGGGTGCAGATAGACGCGGCACTTGGCCATCTCGCGGTGGAGCCGGTGCTGGGGCAGGTCGCGGGTGCGGCAGCGTTCGGGCGGCAGCCCGAGGTGGCCGGCGAGTCCTTCGGTGCGCATCCCGAAGACGTCCAGGGGGGCGCAGCGGGCGAACCGGGGCAGCAGGTCGGTGCCGGTCGTACGGCCCCTGCGCACGGGCTCGTTGACGACGACGGCGGCGCGCCGCTCGGTGCCGGTCCACAGTCGGCCGGGGTCCACGATGCCGTGCTCGACGACTTCGGTGGGGGCCCGCCCGTTGTCCCACATCAGCCGGTTGAAGTGGGTGACGTGTACGACGGGGATCGCCGACTGCCCGGCCAGCGGGTGGAGTTGGCGCTCCGGGGAGGCGTCGGGGCTGTTGTGCTCGACGTAGACGGCGGGCACGTCGCGGCCGGGGCGGCGCCCGGTCCAGCGTTCGGCCAGGGCGACTTCGTGCGGGCGTTGCAGGACCATCAGGTCGATGTCGGCGTCCCTCAGGCTCGCGGGGGTGTGCTCTTCGACGGCGGACGGCCAGTCCCAGGTGGCGGCGCGGCCGAGGCCGTCTGGTCCCCGGTCCTCGGTGACCGGGACCAGATAGGTGTGCGGGCCCTGCACGAAGGCGGTGAGCCAGGATCCGTGCACGTGCCAGACGAGGATGTTCATGAGGAGCGCTCCTGGATGAGCTTGTGCACCGCGCGCACCACGTCCTGCCCGGTGACCTCGTCCAGGCAGGGGTGGCCGGGCACCGGGCAGACGAGCGCCCGGGTGTCCGCGCACGGCGCCGACTGGTCGCCGAGCAGGATGGCGGGGACGCCGTAGGGGGCCCAGCGGTCGGCGGGGACCACGGGGGCGAACAGGGAGACGACGGGGGTGCCGACGGCCGCGGCGAGGTGGGCGGGGCCGGTGTTGGCGCTGACCACCACGTCGGCCATGCGCAGCACTCCGGCGAGGGTGCGGGGGCTGGTGCGGCCGCCGAGGTCCACGGCCGCGTCGCCGCTCACCCTCCGGGTGAGCGCCTTCTCGTGCGGGCCGCCGGTGACGACCACGCGGTGCCCGGCGTCGGCGAGCAGCGCGACCGCCTCGGCGCAGCGGTCCGGGCTCCAGGCGCGGGCGGGCGCGCTGGCGCCGGGGTGCAGGACGACGTAGGGGCCGTTGCCGGTCAGGCCGCCGGTGTCGGGGGGCGGCAGGACGCGCAGTCGGCCGTCGTCGCCGGGCGGGAGGGTGCAGCCCATGGCGGCGGCGGTGTCGAGGGCGGCCTCGGCCTCGTGCCGGCCGGGCAGCCTGCGGTGGCGGACGTCGAGCAGCCGGCCGGGGTGGTCGACGCTGTCGGCGCCGATCCGGCCGATCCCGGCGAGGCGCAGCAGCAGCGCGGTGGGCAGCGGGCTCTGGTGGAAGGAGGTGAGGATCAGGGCGGTGTCGTAGGCACCCCGGCGCAGGCGGGCGACCAGGTCGCCGATGTCCGCCGGGTCCACCGGGGGCGGTGCGAAACCCTCCCAGGGGGCCTCCCAGATGAGGACGTCCTCGACGCCGGGGAGCATCCGGGCGGCGTCGGCGCCGCGCGGGCCGCACAGCATGGTCACGGGGCCGTGGTGCTCGCCGACGGCGCGTACGGCGGGCCCCGCGAGCAGGACGTCGCCGAAGCTGTCGAGCCGGACCACGAGCGCCGTCACCGCGGCCACCTCCCCGGGCGGGCGCCGAGGGCGTCGCGCACGGCGGTGAGCGTGTCGGGGGCGCTGTGCCGGGCGAAGCGCCGCACCTCGTCCGGTGCGGTGGCCGCGTTGGGGACGAGGACGCCGCGGGCGCCGGCCGCCCGCGCGGCCAGCATGTCGGCGGCGATGTCGCCGACGACCAGGCACTCGGCGGCCGGGACGCCGAGGCGTTCGGCGGCGGCGAGGATCAGACCGGGCCGGGGCTTGCGGCAGGGGCAGCCGGTGTCCGGCGCGTGCGGGCAGTACAGCCAGGTGTCCAAACCGCCCAGCAGTTCGTCGGCGCGCCGGTTGACCCGGGCGACGTCCTCGGTGGTGAGCAGCCCGCGCCCGATGCCGGACTGGTTGCTGACCACCCCGGTGGGGAGCCCGGCGGCCCGGACGAACGCGACGGCCTCGGCGGCGCCGGGCAGCGTCCGCACCCGTTCGGGGTCGCCGTTGTAGGGCACGTCGACCACGAGGGTGCCGTCACGGTCGAACAGCACGGCGGAGACGGCACTCATCGGCCACCTCCCGGGGCACGGCCCTGCCGCACGCGCCGGGGCCGGCCACCGGGGCCGCGACCGGGCGGGACGGCGGCCGAGGCTCCGCCGGCAGCGCCGCCGCACGGCATGCCGTGACGGGGCGGGGGCGGGACGAAGGCCGGGGCCTGCGCACGACCGCCGCCGAAGGGCGCGCCGGGAACGGGCAGGACGGTGGCCGAGGCTTCTGCGCGAGCGCCGCCGAAGGGCGCGTCACGGCCGGGCAGGACGGTGAGCGGGACCGCCGCACGACCGCCGCCGGACGGCCGTCCACGACCAGGCAGGACGGCAGCCGTCCGGCGCCCCTCGGCCCGCGCCGAGGTCGCGCCGCCCCGTGCGGCCGACGCCGCGTGGCGCGCCGGCGGAGTTCCGGCGGGATCGCCGCCGCACGGCACGCCACGGCCGGGCGGGACGGCGGCCGGAGCACCCGTGGCAGCGGCGTCGCGTGGTGCGCCGCTTCCGGGCGGCGGGAGGGTGGTCATCCGGTGCCTCCCAGGGGCCGTACGTGGCGGTGCCGGACCGTGCCGCGCAGCCAGTGCCGGACGGCGAGCGGGGGGATGAGGACGCTGGTGCCGACCATGCCCGCGATCTCGCGGGCGGTACGGGGGCCGGGCAGGATGCGGGCGAGGGCGAACTCGGCGGTGCCCAGGGTCCACAGGGCCGCGCAGACGGCGGCGGCGCGCCGGCGGCCGGCCAGGGCGCAGCCGGCCCCGGCGAGCGCGGCGCCGGTCACCAGCGCGTGGCGGCGCAGCCGGCCGCGGGGCGCCTGGGCGCGGGCCCACCAGTCGGGGCCGTGCAGCCGGTTCATCAGCGCGTCGTCGGCGTTGCCGCGCTGTGCGGGCAGCGAGGCCCACCAGTGGGCCGGGCGGACCGGGTGCCGGGTGACGCGCCGGCCGCGCACCAGCGCCCAGCCGGCCCGCCGCACCCGCAGGGCGAGGTCGGCGTCCTCGCGGAAGGCGCGCGGGAAGCGTTCGTCGAAGCCGCCGACGCGGTCGAGCGCCTCGGTGCGGTAGGCCATGTCGGCGGTCGCCCAGGCGGCGTTCTCCAGGCCCTTGGTGGTGCGTTCCCAGTCGGTGGGCCGGCGGTCCGTGGGCAGCGGTACCCGCAGTTGTCCCTGGATGCCGCCGATGCCCTCGCCGGCCTCGCTCAGGTCCTGGGCGAGCAGCCGGGACCAGTCGGGCAGTACCTGGACGTCGTCGTCGAGGAAGACGGTCCAGGGGGTCTCGACGGTGCGCCAGCCGGCGTTGCGGGCGGCGGCCGGCCCCTTGCCCCCGGTGCGCAGGGTGCGCACCCGGTCCAGCAGCAACCCGGAGGCGGTCAGCGGCAGTTCGCCGTCGGTCTCGGGCCGGTCGTCCACGACGATCACCTCGTGCGGGACGTGTCCCTCGGCCTCCGCGAGGGCGCGCAGGCACTCGGCGAGGCAGGGGCGGCCGACGGTCGGCACGACGACGGTGTAGGCGGGGGCGCTCATTGGAAGACCCCCTTGCGGCGGATCGCGAACGGGCCGAGCACCAGCAGGTCCACGGGCGCGGAGCCGAAGCACTCCAGGGCGTCGCGGGGATCGTCCACCATGGGCCGGCCCGCGGTGTTCAGGCTGGTGTTGACCACGACGGGTAGTCCGGTGCGGCGTTCGAAGCCGTCGATCAGCCGCGCGACCAGGGGTTCCTGGTCCCGGTCGACGGTCTGGATGCGGGCGGTGCCGTCGACGTGGACGACGGCGGGCACGCGGTCGCGCCAGTCGGCGGCCACGTCGTGCACGAACAGCATGTGCGGGCTGGGCAGCGGCCCGTCGAAGATCTCGGCGGCGCGTTCGGCGAGCACCATGGGGGCGACCGGCCGGAACTCCTCGCGGCCCTTGACCGCGTTGAGCCGTTCCAGGTTCTCCGCCCGGCCGGGGTGGGCGAGCAGCGAGCGGTGGCCGAGCGCGCGCGGCCCGTACTCGCTGCGGCCCTGGAACCAGGCCACGATCCCGTCGGCGGCCAGTGCCTCGGCGGCCGTCTCGGCGATGTCGGCGGGCTCCTCGTACGGCACGGCCGCCCGCTCCAGCCATGCGCGCAGCTCGGCGTCGCTCCAGCCGCGGCCGAGGGCGGCGGTGGGCATCGGCTCCACGGTGTCCTTCTGGCCTGCGACGTGCGCGGCGGCGCCCAGGGCGGTGCCGGCGTCCCCGGCGGCGGGCTGCACCCACACGTGCGTGAAGCCGCTCTCGCGCCACAGCCGGGTGTTGGCCACGCAGTTGAGGGCGACACCGCCGGCCATGGTGAGCGCGTCCTCGCCGGTGCGTTCGCGCAGCCACCGGGCGAGGCTCAGCATGGCCTCCTCCAGGCAGAGTTGGGCGCTCGCGGCGAGGTCGGCGTGGTCCTGGCTCCAGGCGCCGCCGGCCGGGCGCGGGGGGACCAGTTCGGACCAGGGCACGGGGCGGGCCCGGAAGCCGCCCCGGTCGTCGGCGTGGACGTACGCGCGCAGGCGGTCGGCGAAGCGGGGGGTGCCGTAGGAGGCGAGGGCCATCACCTTGAACTCGTCGCTGCTGCGCAGGAATCCGAGGTGCTGGGTGAGGTCCTCGTAGAACAGGCCGAGGGAGTCGGGCAGTTCCTGGGTGCCGAGGACGGTGAGTTCGCGGTTGGTGTAGCGGCCGGCGAGGTGGGAGCCGCACTCGCCGCGGCCGTCCAGCACGAGGACGGCGCAGTCCGGGTACGGCGACACGGGTCCGGCGGAGGCGGCGTGCGCGATGTGGTGCGGGACGAACCGGACCTTGGCCGGGTCGAGTCCGGGCAGGGCCTCGGCGAGGAACTCCGGTGCCCGGCGCGCGTATTCCTGGCGCAGGTGGTCCCAGGGGTCGTCGAGGCCCATCCGGTCGGCGGGGCGGGCCAGGGACGGGTCGTAGGAGTAGGCGACCGCGTCCAGGTCGGACGGGGTGAGGCCGGCCTCGGCCAGGCACCAGCGGGCCGACCGCTCGGGCAGTTCCCAGGCGGAGAAGGGGACGGGCCGCTTGCCGTGCTTGCGGCGGGAGAACCGTTCCTCCTCGGCGGCCGCCACGACCCTGCCGTCGGTGAGCAGGGCGGCTGCGGGGTCGTGGAAGAGTGCGTTGATTCCGAGGACGTGCATGCGCTGCCTCCAGGGCCGCGGGGGGACGCTCAGGTCTGCGGGTGCGGGGCCGGCCGCGGTTCGCTCGTCACCGGCTGCGGGGACCGGGCCGCGAAGTAGGCGATGGTCTGCTTCAGGCCCTCCTCCCAGGGGATCTGCGGCGACCAGCCGAGCAGTTCACGCGCGAGGGTGGTGTCGGGCCGGCGCCTGCCGGGGTCGTCGACGGGCCGGTCGATGAAGGCGATGGGCGAGCGGGAGCCGGTGAGGGCGACGACGCGGCGGGCCAGGTCGGCGACGGTGATCTCGTCGCTGCCGCCGATGTTCACCGGCCGTACGGACCTGCTCATGGCCACCCGCAGCACGCCGTCGACGGTGTCGTCCACGTAGCACAGCGAGCGGGTCTGGCTGCCGTCGCCGGTCACGGTGACCGGTTCCCCGGACAGGGCCTGGCAGATGAAGGTGGGCACGGCGCGGCCGTCGTGGGCGCGCATCCGGGGCCCGTAGGTGTTGAACAGGCGGACGATCCCGGCGTTGGTGCCCCGGGTGCCGGCGTGCGCGGTGACCAGGGCCTCGGCGAACCGTTTGGACTCGTCGTAGACGCTGCGCGGGCCGACCGGGTTGACGTTGCCCCAGTAGCCCTCGTGCTGGGGGTGCACCTGGGGATCGCCGTACACCTCGGAGGTGGAGGCCAGCAGCAGGCGGGCGCCGTCGCGCTCGGCGATGCCGAGGACGTTGCGGGTGCCGAGGCTGCCCACGTCCAGGGTCTCCAGGGGCATGCGCAGGTAGTCGGCGGGCGAGGCCGGGCAGGCGAAGTGCAGCACGAGGTCGTACGGGCCCGGCAGCCGCTCGGCGCAGCCGGGCTCGGAGACGTCGCAGTGCACGTACCGGAAGCCGGGCCGGTCCTCCAGGTGGGCCACGTTCTCCCGGCGACCGCAGGCCAGGTTGTCGGCGCAGTCGACTTCGACCCCCGAATCCAGCAGCCGCTCGCACAGGTGCGAGCCGAGGAATCCGGCGCCGCCGGTCACGAGGGCGCGCCGCCAGAAAAAAGGTGTGTCACCGGTCATGGGGCATTCCTTCGTCGTCCTTCGTCCGCGTACCTCGACGACGTCGATGTCGCGCGTGTACCGGGGACGTTCCCGCGGGGGCGCACGGCCGGGGCCGTGGCCGCGGACCGGTGGCACCGGCCCGTCGTACGGGGAGAGGACAGGGCTCGGGTCCCGCGGATGTGGAGGACCGCCCTGCTCGGCCGCCGCTGTCTGGACGGCACTGGCAGCTGAGTTCCCCTGCCAGTTGGTTTCACACGTTGGACTCTTATTGTCCGGTGGGCCGGGTACTCGCGCGACTCCGGTCACCGAGAGTGCAGGTGGGAGCCATGCGGGACGAGCTGGTGGCAGCGCTGCTGCGCACCCTGGGGCGGCCCCGGCGGACGCTGATAGCGGGCTGGTTCAGCCTGCGGCACGGGGAGGCGACGGCCGGGGACGTGCTCGCCGAGCGGCAGGTGGCGGCGGCCCTCACCGCGGCGGGCGTCCGCCATGACACGGCGTGGAGCCCCGGTTTCCGTCCCGGGGCGCTGTCCCTGGACGCGGTGCGGCCCGAGGAGTACGACACCCTCCTCTTCGTGTGCGGGCCGGTGCACGGGCCCCAAGTGGCGAGCCTGCATGCACGGTTCGGGAGTTGTCGGCGACTCGCGGTCGGGGTGTCGGTGGTCGACCCCGCCGACCCGGCGGCCACCGGCTTCCACGAGATCGTCCCCCGCGACGGCACGGACGCGCCCGCCCGCCCGGACCTGGCGGCCGGGGCTCCGGCGGGACCGCCGCCGCCCGTGGCGGGAGTGATCCTCACCCACGGCCAGGGCGAGTACGGCCGGCGCCGGCGGCACGAGGAGGTGACCGCCCGGATCACCGACTGGCTGGCCGGCAAGGACTGCGCACGGGTGCCGGTGGACACGCGCCTGGCGACGGACGACTGGCGGCTGTGTGCCACGGGCGAGCAGTTCCTGTCCCTCGTCTCCCGCCTCGACCTGGTCGTCACCACGCGGCTGCACGGCCTGGTCCTGTCCCTGCGCACGGGCACCCCGGTGATCGCCGTGGACCCGGTGGCGGGCGGCGCCAAACTCACCGCCCAGGCCCGCGCCCTCTCCTGGCCGGCCCTCCTCCACCCCGGCACCCTGACCCCGGCGGCCCTGGACCACTGGTGGGAGTGGGCGCTGTCGGAGCGGGGGCGAGGGACGGCGGGGACGTTCGTGGTGGGGTGAGGGGCGCGGCGCGCAGGCGTGAGTTCCGGGCCGCCGCGGGTCGGAGGCGGGGTGTCGACGGGACGCTCCGGGGGCGGCACGGCGCCGGGCGGGGCGCGGTGCCCGGGACCGGCGAGGCCGCGTCAGGGGGCGCGGGGCCGGACGTGCGGGCGGGCGCCGTCGTCACGCCCGGGGCGGCAGGAGGGCCGGTCCGGGGTCCCGGGTAACCCGGCGAGGTGCCGCCCGGACAGCCGGGTACGCGCCGTCGCGCGGGACGCGGCGGCGGATCAGGCGCCGAACCCGCCTCGGTACCGGACGGAGCGCCCTGGATCTCGGGTTCCTCAGAGCCAGGAGTTCACCCCGCCCCTGCTCCGGCGGCGGGCCACCCGGCACAGCAGGCGGAAGGCCTGGAAGAGGGTGAGCGGCCACAGCACCGCGAAGCACCACAGCAGTCCGGGGTCCTCGGTGCGGATGCCCATGACCGCCGAGAACACCGACGCCACACCCAGCAGCAGCACTCCCAGCGGCAGCCACAGCCGCCGGTGCGTCCGGCCCCGGCGGGCACCGCCCCGGCGTCCCCGTGGCTCCTCGCCCATGCGGCGGGCGAAGCCCCGGTCCCGGCGCAGACGCGCCTCGATCTCCAGCAGCGCGAGCCGCTCGCGCGGCGACAGCCGTGTCTCCTCGCGCCTGTCCCACATCTCCCAGTCGTCCACGGCGACGGCACCTCCTCCGCGCTCGGCCATCTCCGGGCCCCGAGTTCCCCGGGGCGGCCGGGCCGAAGCGGAGCGGCACCTGACGTCAGGATTCGGCCACCCACAGTGAGGTCGCTCGATCCGTGCGCCGCGTTCACGCGATGGTTACCAGAGCTTCATTTTCACATCGCGTGGGGCGGACGCATTTCTGCGGCCATCAACATGTCCGACATTGAGCCGAATTGACGCTTGTTCAGTCGACGATGACCATCCCGAACGTTCAAAAGACAAGCAAAATTTGGTCGTTGGCGCGTCTCGGCTTGAGATGCGTTCACCCGCCACGGACTTCCCATGCTTATCATCGGGCCACTAGTGGATCACTGCCTTCCGCACGTCGGCGCACCATGCGCGTCACCGCAGCAGTGGTTGACCAGTCACATCCACTTGAGCGCCTCAGAAAGGTCCGCGCCATTGAGCACCGTGGTGGCCAAGCGATCACCGCGCGCCGAGGGCCCGCAGCTCCCCGAGGGACAGGTAGAGCTGGCGGAGCCACCGGTTCTGGGCGAGCCGGCCAGCGCCGATTTCGGATCGGCGCTGATGTACCTGCCCATGGCGCTGGGCACCGGCGCCATGGTGCTGATGTTCTCCATGCGCAGCGCCGGACCCGCGACGTACATGATGTCCGGGATGATGGGCGTCGCCATGGTCAGCATGACGCTGACCCAGATCGGCCGGGCCGGTGCCGAGCGCAGGCGCCGGATGCGGGCCGAGCGGCGTGACTATCTGCGCTACCTCGCGCAGAAGCGCCGGCAGGCCCGGCAGGCCGCCGAACAGCAGCGGGCCGCCCTGCTGTGGGACAACCCCGATCCGGGCCGGCTGTGGGCGCTGGCGATGGGCCCCCGGCTGTGGGAACGCCGCCCGGCGCACGAGGACTTCGGCCGGGTCCGCATCGGACAGGGCATCCGGCGCGCGGCGCTGGAGTTCCTGCCGCCGCAGACCAAGCCGGTGGAGGACCTGGAGCCGCTGACCGCCATCTCGCTGCGCCGCTTCACCAAGGCGCACCAGACCGTGCCCCGGCTGCCGATCCCGGTCGCGCTGCGCCGCTTCACCAGCGTCGAGCTGGCCGGCGAGCCGGAGCCCGCGCTCGCGCTGCTGCGCGCGATGGTGGCGCAGCTCGCCGTGTTCCACTCCCCCGACGAACTGCGGATCGCCCTGCTGGGCGGGGAGTCGGCGCGCGAGGAGTGGGACTGGCTCAAGTGGCTGCCGCACAACGCGCATCCGCACGAGGAGGACGACGCCGGCCAGGTCCGGCTCGCCGCCGAGGACCACGACGCGCTGATGGACCTGCTCGGCACCGAGGTGCGCGACCGTCCCGACCACGACCCGGACGCCTCCCCCAGCGTGGCCGAGCCGTTCGTGGTGGTCCTGGCGCAGGGCGTACGGCTGCCCGAGGGTTCGCGGCTGCTCAACGGCGGGCTGCGCAACGTCGTCCTGCTGGACGCGACCGGCGCGATGACCGGCGGCCCGAAGGTGCTGCGGCTGACCACGCGCGGCACCCATGTCGCCTTCCCGGCCGGTGACGACACGGTGACCGCCGAGGCCGACGCGGTGAGCCGGACCGAGGCCGACACGCTCGCCCGGCTGCTGGCGCCGATGCGCACCAGCGGCAGCGTCGACCTGGTGGACCGGCCGCTGGAGTCGGACTTCGACCTCACCGCGCTGCTCGGCATCCGCGACCCGCGCACCTTCGACGTGTCCGCCAAGTGGCGCCCCCGGGCCACCCAGTCCGCCCGTCTGCTGGTGCCGCTCGGCGTCACCGAGGAGGGCGAGGTCGTCGAACTGGACATCAAGGAGTCGGCGCAGGGCGGCATGGGCCCGCACGGACTGCTCATCGGCGCCACCGGCTCCGGCAAGAGCGAGCTGCTGCGCACCCTGGTGATGGGCCTGGTCGCCACGCACTCCTCCGAGATCCTCAACCTGGTGCTGGTCGACTTCAAGGGCGGCGCCACCTTCCTCGGCATGGACCGGCTGCCGCACACCTCGGCGGTCATCACCAACCTGGCCGACGAGATCCACCTCGTGGACCGCATGCGGGACTCCATCAACGGCGAGATGATCCGCCGGCAGGAGCTGCTGCGCGAGTCCGGGTACTCCTCGCTGTTCGACTACGAGAAGGCGCGGGGCGCCGGAGCGAACCTGACGCCGCTGCCCTCGCTGCTGATCATCGTGGACGAGTTCTCCGAACTGCTCGCCAGCAAACCGGAGTTCGTGGACCTGTTCGTCTCCATCGGCCGGCTGGGCCGCAGCCTCGGCGTGCATCTGCTGCTGGCCTCCCAGCGGTTGGACGAGAGCCGGATCCACAAGGTCGAGGGACATCTGTCGTACCGGATCGCCCTGCGCACGTTCTCCGCGATGGAGTCGCGCAGCGTCATCGGTGTCTCGCACGCCTACGAACTGCCCTCGGCGCCGGGCAACGGCTACCTGAAGGTGGACACCACCAACCTGGTCCGGTTCAAGGCGGCCTACGTCTCCGGTCCCGCGCCGGAGCCGGTGAGCGAGGCGGAGCACAGCGCCCGGCTGGCCGCCGCCGAGGAGATCACCGTGTTCGGCCTGGAGCAGCAGGGCACCCTGCGCTCCGAGCGCGCCGCCGAGCTGGCGGCGGAGACGGCCGCGCTGCAGGCGTCCGCCGCCGCCGAGCGCCGGGCGGCCGCCGGGTCCGCGGGCGACGAGCAGAACGAGGAGAGCCTGCTGGAGGTGCTGATCGGGCGCCTGGAGGAGAGCGGGCCGCCCGCCCGGCAGGTGTGGCTGCCCCCGCTGACCGAGTCCCCCAGCCTGGACCAGCTGCTGCCGGGCATCGTCCCGGACCCGGTGCGCGGCATGAGCGCGGCGGACCACCCCTCGCCGGGTTCGCTGCGGGTGCCGCTGGGCATCGTCGACCGGCCCTTCGAGCAGCTGCGCGAGCTGCTGGTCGCCGACCTGTCCGGCGCCGACGGTCACATCGGCGTGGCGGGCGCCCCGCAGACCGGCAAGTCGACCCTGCTGCGCACCCTGATGCTGTCCCTGGCGCTGACCCACACGCCGGAGGAAGTCCAGTTTTACTGCCTGGACTTCGGCGGTGGCGGTCTGGTCTCCACGGCCGGTCTGCCGCACGTCGGCTCGGTCGCCACCCGTCTGGAACGCGACCGGGTCCTGCGCACCGTGGCCGAGCTGACGCAGCTCCTGGAGAAGCGCGAGGAGGAGTTCACCTCGCGCGGCCTGGAGTCGATGGCGGCGTACCGGCGGCTGAAGGCCGCCGGGGAGATCGACGACCCGTACGGCGACGTGTTCCTGGTGGTCGACGGCTGGGGCACGCTGCGCCAGGACTACGAGGAGCTGGAGCCCCGGGTCATCGAGATGGCCGCGCGCGGGCTGTCGTTCGGTCTGCATGTGATCGGTTCCGCCGTGCGCTGGTCGGAGTTCCGGCCCCGGCTGCGCGACCTGCTGGGCACCAAGTTCGAGCTGCGCCTCGGTGATTCGATGGAGTCCGAGGTCGGCTCCCGGATCGCCGCGGCCGTGCCGCACCAGCCCGGCCGCGGTCTGACGGCGGGCGGCCACCACTTCCTGTCCGCGCTGCCCCGGCTGGACGGCTCCGGCGAGACCGGCGACCTGACCGCCGCCACCAAGTCGGCCGTCGCGGAGATCGACACCTTCTGGACGGGCCGCCCCGCGCCGGGCGTCCGGCTGCTGCCGACCCGCCTGCCGGTCACCCAGCTCCCGGACGCCGAGGGCGATCTGCGGGTCTGCCTCGGCTGGGACGAACAGCGCCTGGAACCCGTCTGGCACGACTTCACCACCAACCCGCACCTGATGGTGTTCGGCGACGGGGAGACCGGCAAGACCAACGCGCTGCGCCTGATGGTCCGCGCGATCACCTCCCGCTACACCTCGGACGAGGCCCGCATCATGGTCGCCGACCCGGGCCGCGGACTGCTCAACGCGGTGCCCGAGGAGTACCGGGTCGGGTACGTCGTGGACAGCGACGCCCTCACCCAGCTCGCCAACAGCGCCTCGGTGTCGGTGGGCAAGCGGGTGCCGGGCCCGGACATCAGCCCGGAGCAACTGGCCCGCCGTGACTGGTGGGAGGGGCCGCGGCTGTTCGTCCTGATCGACGACTACGACCTGTTCTCCGGCACCCCCGGCACCCCGCCGCCGATGGCGCCGCTGGTGCCGCTGCTCGCCCAGGGTCTGCACATCGGCATGCACATGGTCATCGCCCGCAGCACCTCCGGCTCGGTGCGCGCCATGATGGACCCGGTGCTGCGCCGGCTGTGGGAACTGGGCAACCCCGGACTGCTCTTCTCCTACCCCAAGGAGGAGGGCAAGTTCCTCGGCGAGGCCAAGCCGCGCACCCTCCCCGCGGGCCGCGCCCAGCTCGTCACCCGCCGCTCGGTGAGGCTCGTACAGACCGGACTGGTGACCCCGTGAGCCGCGCCGCGCCCGAAGCCCGCCGCTCGCCCGGCCGGCCCGTCCCCCTCCCCCACGTCCCCATCCCAGGAGCAGTCCGATGACCACCGCGCCCGCGGTCACCGCACCCGCCTCGGAGGTCTGCCGGGTCACGGTGGTGGGCCCCACCGGCCGCGCCGATCTCGCGATCCCGCTCACCACCCCGGTCTCCGCGCTGCTGCCCGTACTGGTCCGCCATGTGACGACGGACCCGGCCGACCGGGGCAGGCCCTGGGTGCTGCAACGGCTCGGCGAGGACCCGTTCGACGCCGACGCCACCCCGGCCACCGCCGGCCTGCGCCACGGCGAGGAGCTGCATCTGCGGCCCGCCGACGATCCGCTGCCCGCCCTGCACTTCGACGACGTCTCCGACGGTGTCGCGCACGTCGTGACAGCGTTGCCAGGCGGCTGGCACCCCAAGCTGACCCGGACGCTCGCGCTGGTCATGGCGGTGCTGACGCTGCCCGCCCTGGGGTACGCGCTGCTGGGCTTCGGGCCGGGTCCCGCGGCCTCGGCCGGCGCCGGGGTGATCGCCGTACTGCTGGCGGCCGGGTGTGTGGCCGCCGCGCGGCTGGGCGCCGACGAGGGCAGTGTGCTGGTGGCCGGGCTGGGCGCGCTCGCGTTCGGCGGGCTGGCCGGGCTGACGTTCCGTCAGGGTCCGCACGGCGGCTACGCGCCGGGACTGCCCGGGGTGCTGGCCGCGGCGGGCTGTGTCGCGGTGGTGGCCATCGCCCTGCTGGCACTGCGCGCGCTGCCGCTGGTGGTCCCCGGCACCCTGCTGGTGACCGCGCTCGCGGCCGCCGTGGGCACCGGTCTGATGCGGGCCGCGCACTGGCACGGCGGACAGGCGGTCGCCGTCGTCGCGGTCGCGATGTTCGTCCTCGGCCACTTCGGGCCCCGGCTCACCCTGCGCATGGCCCGGCTGCGGGTGCCCCGGCTGCCGCACAACGCGGCCGAACTCCAGGAGGACATCGAGCCCGAGTCGCAGGAGCGGGTGGAGCACCGGGTCAAGGCGGCCAGCGCCTACCTGGACACGCTCAGCGTCTCCTCCGCCCTCGTGTACGCGGTCGGCTTCTGGTACATGACGCGCGTGACCGGCTGGATCGGCTGGGTGCTGCCGCTGGTGTTCGCGGGCGCGGTGCTGCTGCGGGCCCGCGGCCTGAACCGGGCGGCGCAGCGCGTGCCCACCGTGCTCGCCGGGGCCGCCGGGCTGGTCACGGTGGCGCTCACGCGGTGCGCCCCGGCGGGCGGCGGCGCCCGGGTGATCGTCGTCGCCGTCCTGCTCGCCGCGGTCGTGGGGCTGCTGGTGGCGGCGTGGCGGCTGCCCGGCGGGCGGCTGCTGCCGGTGTGGGGGCACAGCGGCGACCTGCTGGAGACCGTCACCGCGATCGCGCTGCTGCCCCTGCTGCTCCAGGTCCTGCACGCGTACGCCTACTTCCGCTCCCTGACGAGCTGAGAGGGGCCGGAGCATGCAGACCCGACGCGACCACATGCAGGCGTACCAGTTCGCCATGGGCCGGCTGGCGACCGCCCTGGTCACCGGCGACCCCGGCCGGGGCGACAGCCCGACCAAACGGGCCGCGCTGGGCAGCTTCTTCGGCGCGGGACTCGTCGTCCTGCTGTGCCTGGGGTTCCTCGTCTACGGGAAGCTGTCGCCGGTGACCACGGCGGCCTGGCGGGAGCCCGGCTCGATCATCGTGGAGAAGGAGACCGGCACCCGCTACCTCTTCCTCGACGGCCGGCTGCGGCCGGTGCGCAACTACGCCTCCGCGCTGCTGCTGACCGGCAAGGGCGGCGCCGTGCGCACCGTCGCGGCGAAGGCGCTCAGCGGTGTACCGCACGGCGCGCCGGTCGGGATCGACGGCGCGCCGGACTCCCTGCCCACCCGGGCCGACCTGCTGGCGCAGCCCTGGACCGACTGCCTGCGCCCGGACCTGCCGTCCGGCCATGTGATCGACTTCGCGCCGGGCGGCAGGACCGCCGCGTTCCCGGCCGGCCGGCAGCTGCTGCTGAAGGCCGCCGGCGGCAAGCGGTTCGTGCTGTTCGGGGGCGTCAAGTACCCGGTCCCCGCGCAGTCCGCGCTGATCGCGCTCGGGCTCGACGGCGACCGGCCCGTGGCCGCGTCCGCCGCCTGGCTGGCCGCCGTGCCGACCGGGGCGGCGCTCGCCCCGGCGAAGCTCGCCGGGAAGGGCGGCGCGGCCGGGACGATCGCCGGACGGCCGGTCACCGTGGGCCAGTTGTTCACCACCAGCGCGGCGGGCGCCAAGCACAGCTATGTGATGACCAGCGACGGGATCGCCCAGGTCAGCGCCAGTGAGGCGGCGTTGCTCGCGGCCGAGCCGGGCGCTCCGGCGCCGCGCCAGGTCTCGGTCACCGACATCGCGTCCGCCCGGGTCGCCCCCGGCCACTCCCTGGACAGCGGGGTGCCGGACCTCCTCGGCGCCCCGGCCGCCGACACCTCCCGGCAGGCGGTGTGCCTGCGCGAGACCTCCCGGGGCGCCCGGCTGAGCGTGAGCGTGGTCATGGAGGGCGGCCCGGCGGCGACCGGGAACCAGCGGGTGCTGGTGCCGCCGTCGCACGGCGTGTACGCCGTGGACCAGGCCGAGCTGGCGCTGCGGACGCCGAACCCGCACACCTACCTCGTCACCGACCAGGGCGTCCTCTACCCGCTGGGCAGCTCCGCCGCGCCGTCCCTCGGCATCGGCGGCACCCCGACCGCGCTGCCGGGGAGCCTGCTGGCGGCGCTGCCGCGCGGGCCGGTGCTGGACCGTACGGCGGCCGCGCTGACCGTGAAGTCCGGCCAGGACGGCGGGGCTTCGGCCGCCGCGTCCGCCGGCTCCGGTGCCTCCGCCGCCGGCCGGGCCTCGGGCCGCGGGCCCGTCTCCTCGGTCTCCGGCGAACCGTCCCCGACCGGCTCCTCGGCCCGGGTGGGGTGAGCGGATGCGCAGAGGACTGGGCGCCGCCCGGCTGGGCGGGACCGCGTTGCAGTGCCGGGCCGAGGGCCGGGCACTGCTCGTGCACCCCAAGGGCGAACCCGACCCGCACGCCGCCGCGTTCGCCGCGGGGCTCGCGCCGGACCCCCAGCACACCGTGGCCGTGGTGGACCTCCCGCACGGGGCGCTGGAGGGCTCGGCGGACGCGGTGGCACGCCTGCTGGCGGGCCGGGGCGACAGCCTGCGCCTGGTCTTCGGCCGCGGTACGCCCCAGGAGGCGCGGGCCGTGGCCCAGCGCATCGCCGACCGGCTGGACCGGCTGGTGCTCGCGCCGGACGGCGAGGTGCTGCCGACCGTTGGCGGCGGCCTGTTCATCCCGAGCGACCACGGCGCGGGCTGGCTGCGGTTCCGGCCGGGCCGGGCGGCGGAACGGGACTCGCGGCGCTTCCCCAAGCCGCGCTGGGAGTTCTCCACCTTCGACCGCCCCTGGCCCACCAGCGGGCACGGGGTCGCCGAGCCGGTGCCCAGCGGGGTGTGGGTGCGCAGCCCGCACGACCACGCCGCCGCCGAGAGCGGCCGGCGGCTGGTGGACCGGCTGCCGAGCCACCCGGACATCCTCACCGTGGTGCTCGGCAGCCCGGGCGGACCGCCGGTGACCCTGGCCGACGTGACCCGGCTGTGGGAGACGGTGCTGCCCTCCGCGCGTTCCTGGGTGCGGTTCCTGCACCTCGGCCCGGTCGCGCTGCCGGAGGGCGCCGAGGCGCTGGGGCAGGAACTCGCCGACGCGCTCGGCCAGCAGGTGGTGCTGTACGCGGGCGTGCCCGTCGAGGCGCGGGTCGGTCTGGACTCCCCCGAGGTGGCGGCGGTACGGCCGGACGGCACGCTGGGCCACCGCCCGTTCGTCAGCGAGCTGATGTACTTCCCGCGCACCGGGGAGGTCCCGGCGCCGCCCGCGCTCTTCGGGCTGCGCGGGCCCCTGTTCGGGGTGCCGGAGATCACCACGGGGGTGTACGAGTACGCCGCCGACGCGGTGCTCGAAGTGGTGCAGAGCGGGCTGTGGATGCGCCCGCTGGCCGAGCCCGAGGGCGGCGACGCGGTGCGCCGGATACCGGCGGCGCCCGGTTACGCCGCCATCCTCTACGACCGCAGCACGCCCGGCGTGGAGGAACGCATGCGCTCCCTCGCCGAGGACATGCTGTGGCGGCTCGACCCGGAGCGCCGCGAGGGCTTCACGGTCGCCCCCGCCGACGAGCCGGGCCAGGTGGCCGTCACCACGGACGACGCCCATCTGTGGTCGGCGCAGACGCCCGCCGCGACCGGCCCGCAGGCAGCGGCCGCGGTCGCGCCGCGCGGCCCGGTCCGCCCGGCGGGGGCCGCGCCGTGGACCCCGGCGCAGCCGCCCAGGACGGAGGCACGGGCCGCGGCAGCGGGTTCGTCGTCCGCCTTGGCACACCTGGACGTCGACGCGCCGCCGGCCGCGGCGGGCCGGGGCGATGCCGCCCCGGCGGCGCCTGCCGTGGTGGCGCCGCCCGCGGCCAGGACCGAGTCCGAGGTGCCGTCGGCGGTGCTGCCGAGGGTCGAGACCGACGGCGGGCCCGCGACCGGGGACGCCGGGACGGTCGCCTCGGCGGCGGCCGGGAGCGTGGCGCCGCAGCGGCTGCCGGACGCGCCGGCCGCCGCGCCGTCGCCGAGTGGCGGCCCGGCACCCGCGTCCACGGTTCAGGACCCTGCCGGTCCCGTCCCGCCGGGACCGGTCCCGCCGGTCCCGGTTCCGGCGGCCCCGCAGGCGGCCCGTCCCGCCGCGCCCGCGCGGGTTCCCCTGCCGAACCTGCCGGCCGTGTCGGAGCCGGGGGGCGCGGCAGAGCCGAACGGCCCGAGGCCGCAGGCGCACACCCCTCAGCACGAGGACGTCCCCACACGCCCGACCACTCCGGCCACGCGGCGGACCGACGTGCCGCCGCAGCCGCCCACGCCCGAGCCGGTGCGGGGTGACACCCCGTCGGCGCCATCCGCACCGGAAACGCGTCGGACCGACGCCCCGCCGCAGCCGCCCGCCCCCGAAACGCGGCGCGGCCCGGCCGGCGTGCCCACCGGGTCGCCGGAGACTCCCGGCGCCCTCGCACCCACGCCGGCACCCGGCGCCCCGGCGCCCACGCCTCCGGCTCCGCCCGCGTCCAGCTCCGAAGGGCCGCAGGCACACCCGCCGACGGTCACCGGCACCGGGCCGCGGCACGCCCCGGTCGACACACCCGCCGGAGCCTCTGGAGCACCCGCGCCGATATCCGGCGGCCCAGCGCCCCACGGGCCCACACCGCCCGCCGCCGGCATACCGCACCCCCCGTCGCCGACGCCCGCCGTCCCCGGGCCGCAGGGCGTCCCCCAGGCGCCGCCCGCCCCGGGCGTGCCGCTCGCGCCGGACGCCGAGGCGCCGCGCGCCCAGACCCCGGCGCCGGCCCCCGCCGTACGTCCCGCACCGGCGCCCGCGCGGCTGATCCGGCTGGAGTCCGACTCCCCGGCCGCCGCTCCCGCCGCCCCCGCCGAGCCTGCGGGGCCCGCCGACGGGGGCCGGGCCGAGGGACCGGCGCCGTCCGCCGTTCCCGAAGGTCCCGCGACGAAAGCCGGCGCCCCCGCGGCGCCCGGCGTCCGGGTTCAGCCCGTGCCCAAGGCGTCCGCCTGCGCCGTGCCGCCGGAGCGGGGCATCGCGAAGGAACGGGACTGGGTGCGGCGGACGTTGAGCACGCAGTACAACGCCGTCGCGGGCACGGTCTCGCGGGTGATGTCGGAGTCGCCGGGGCTGCGCGGCGGCGCACGGGGGGAGGGTGACGCGCTCACCGACCTGGTGGCCGTGCGGCTCTTCCTGTCCGGCGACAACGCGCAGGTCAGCGAGGCCGTGCGGACGGCCGCGGTCGGCCCGCACGTGCCGTTGGCCCGCTGCGTGGCCTCCGGGCTGCGCAGGCTTCCCTCCTACCGGGGCGCGGCCCTGCTGCGGGCCCGCGCCACGGCGGCCGAGCGCGCGTGGTTCCGCGAGGGCCGGCTGGTGTCCGAGTGGTCGTTCTGCACGGCGTACAGCGCCCCGCACCCGGGCCCGCCGGGCGGCACCGACTTCCTCATCTGGTCGATCACCGCCCGCCGCACCAATCTGATCGACCCCGCCGAACCGGACCGGGTGGTGTTCCTGCCCGGCACCACCTTCAAGGTGCTGCGCCCCTCGGACGGCGAAGGCCCGGTGCTGCTACGGGAGTTGTCGCCGTCGGAGATCGCCTCCGACGGCAAGGTGGACGTCCAGCGAGTGCCGTTGGACGAGATCGCCCTGGACGGCCTCGACCGGGCGGCGAGTGCGCTGCGTGCCGATGACGCGGCGGAACAGGACCAGCGGGGCGGCGCCCGGGCGAAGGAACGCTTCGGGACGCCCCCGGGCCTCATCGGTGGAACGCCGCGGCAGCGCCCCCGCGGCAACGGCGGCGCCCCGAGTGCGCCTGACGAGGGAGCGAAACTGTGACCCGGCCCGTGCTACTGGTGTCCCCGGACCGCCCCGGGGCCTACCGGACCATCGCGGACGCCCTGGCGGACGCCACCGACGGCGCGCTCATCACCGTCGCCCCCGGCCGGTACGACGAGGCGCTGTACCTGAACCGTCCGCTGACCCTGGCCGCCGAGGGCGCGGGCGGCACCGTGGAGATCGCGTCGGCCTCGGGCAGCACCGTGGTGCTGGACGCGGAGGCCGTGCAGCTCACCGGCCTCCAGCTGACCGGCACCGACCGCGAGGCCCCGGTGCTGGACGTGCGGCGGGGGCAGGCCGCGCTGGACGGCTGCCGGATCTCCGGCGAGGCCTGGGCGGCCGTGCTGGCCTGGCAGGACGGCGTGGTCGCGCTGCGCGACTGCCAGGTCACCAACGCCCAGGGCGCGGGCATCGTGGTCACCTCCGGCGGCGGCAACGCCGTGGAGCGCTCGCAGATCCAGGAGGTCGGCTCGTCGGCGGTCGTGGTGGCCGAGCACGGCCGGCTGACGCTGCGCGACTGCCGCCTGGACCGGGCCCGCGGCAACGGTGTCTGCGTCAACGGCCAGGCCACGGCGGTGGTGGAGGCCACCCGGATCAGCGGCAGCGGCAAGCCCGCGCTCGCCGTGGAACAGCACGCGCGGGCCACGCTGACCGGAGTGGAGGTGAGCGGCAGCGCGGCACTGGACGCGTATCTGACCAGTGCCGCCGAAGTCGTCCTCACCGGCTGCTCGTTCACCGGGTCCGGCGGCCAGGCGGTGCGGGTCGGCGAGGGCAGCGCTCCGGTGCTGCGCTCCTGTGTGGTCTCCGGTGCGCAGCGCGAGGGCGTCCATGTCGCGCCGGGCGGGCGGCCCCGGCTGGAGGACTGCCGGATCACCGGCACCCCGACCGGTCTGCTGGTGGAGGCCGGCGGGCGGGCCGAGTGCGCGGGGCTGACCGTCGAGGGCGCCACGACCACGGCCGTCCACGCGGCCGACGGCGAGGTGGTGCTGGAGCGGCTGACGACCGAGGGCGGTGCCGGCACCGCGCTGCGGGCCGCCGGAGCCAAGGCCCGGTTGACGGTTCGCGAGGCCGAGTTGAACGTCGGCGGGACGTCCGGGGTGGAGTTGTCGGACGGCGCCTTCGCGACGCTGTCGGCGCTGCGGCTGCGCTCCGGCGGTGGCACGGGCCTCGCGCTCGCCTCGGGCGCCCGCGCGGAGGTGGCCGGCTCGGCGTTCTCCGGCTGTTCGACGGTCGTCGGCGCGGAGGGCGAACTGACCGCCCGGGACAGCGAGTTCACGGGCGCGGACGGCGACGGCATCCGGGTCAGCGCGGGCGGCGCCGTCACCGCCGTCGGCTGCCGGGTCAACGGCGCGCGCGGGCACGGCGTGAACGTCCAGGCGTCCTCGCGGGCCGAGTTGACCAACTGCGCGGTCTTCGACAACGGCGGCGACGGGGTGCGCTGCAACACCGACGAGCCGGTGCGGGTGCACGACTGCGAGATCCGCGACAACGGCGGCATGCCGGTCCGCCAGCTGAAGTCGGGCCAGGTGTCGGTGGAGCGCGTCGACACCGGCACCGACCCGTCCGGCCGCACGCTGGACAGCGCGGGCGGCAGCGAGGGGGCCGCCCCGGCGGACGACGGCCCGGGGACGGGGCGGGCCGCGCACCTCGGCACCGGCCCGCTGGCGGAGCTGGAGGCGCTGGTCGGCCTGGAGAGCGTGAAGCGCGAGGTCACCGGGCTGATCAACGTGAACAAGATGGCCCAGCGCCGCCAGGAGATGGGCCTGCCGATGCCGCCCATGAGCCGGCACCTGGTCTTCGCGGGGCCGCCCGGCACCGGCAAGACGACGGTGGCCCGGCTGTACGGCGCGGTCCTCGCGGAGCTGGGCATCCTCAGCCAGGGCCACATCGTGGAGGTGGCCCGCGCCGACCTGGTCGCGCAGATCATCGGCGGTACGGCCATCAAGACCACGGAGGTCTTCAACAAGGCACTGGGCGGCGTCCTGTTCATCGACGAGGCGTACACGCTCACCGCCCAGTCGCGCGGCTCCGGCCCCGACTTCGGGCAGGAGGCCGTCGACACGCTGATGAAGCTGATGGAGGACCACCGCGACGAGGTCGTGGTGATCGTGGCCGGCTACTCCGCGCAGATGGAGCAGTTCCTCGCCTCCAACCCGGGTATGGCCTCCCGTTTCGCCCGCACGGTGGAGTTCCCCAACTACAGCGCCGAGGAACTGGTCACCATCGTGCGGGGGTTGTGCGGCAAGCACTACTACGAGCTGTCGGACTCCGCGCTGGAGGCGCTGGACCGGTACTTCCAGGAGGTGCCCAAGGGCGCCACCTTCGGCAACGGCCGTGTCGCCCGCCAGGTGTTCGAGGAGATGATCAGCCGGCAGGCCTCCCGGCTGGCCGCCGAACCGCCGGGCGACGACGCCGAGTTGTCCCGTCTCACCAGCGCGGACGTCATCACGGTGCCGGGTGGCACGGCCGACACCGCGGCCGCGGCGCACGGTGGCACGGGCACCGCGCCCGAGCCGCCCCCGACGTCCGCCCGCACGGCGCCCACCGGCACGGCGCCCGCGACGACGCCGTCCGGCACGGCCGCCTCCTCCGCCGGGCTGCGCAGGCTCGCGGCGATGACCGGGCTCGACGCGGCCCGGACCGCGCTGCGCACCCGGGTGGAGGCGCTGGCCGGGGCCGGACGGCAGCCCGGCGCACCGGTGTCGGCGCAGGCCAACATCGTGCTGGAGGGGCCGCTGGGCAGCGGTCGGCGGGCGCTGGCCCGGGCGTACGGGCGGTGTCTGACCGAGGCGGGGCTGCTGACCTCGGGCGCCGTGCACGAGGTACGGCTGTCCGCGCTCCCGGCGCGTTTCCCGAAGCAGCCCGCCCACCGGCTGGCGGCCGCGCTGGAGGAGGCCGAGGGCGGTCTGCTCGTGCTGCACCTCGACGACGCCCTCGGCCGGCGTGCGCCCGCCGAGCGCGCGGCGGTGCTCGACGGGCTGGCCCGGCTGGCCGCCACGCCGTGCGACTCGGTCCTCGCGCTGTGCGGCTCGCCCGCCGAGCTGCGCGCGCTGGTCGGCGAACGGGCTGACGTGGCCGGGGAGTTCGCCGAGTATCTGCGGCTCGACCCGTACACCGTGGAGCAGGCCATCGAGCTGGTGCGCCGCCGGTTGTGGGCGTTCGGCTTCCAACTGGCCGACGATGCGGTGCAGATGCTGGCCGCCGCCTTCGAGGCCGCGCCGCCGCGCGGGGGCGCCTGGGAGGCGCACCGGCTGGCGGAACGGCTCGCCGCGTCCGCGCGCACCCGCACCGTCGCCGCCTCCGACCTCCCGCGGCCGCAGGCCCCCGATGCTCCGGCGACGACCGCGCCCGCACCACAGACACCGGCACCGGCCGTGAACGCCGTACCCGCCGCGCCCCCGCCGCCGGCGAACGGCGCGGCACCGGCCGAGGGCCGTCCGGGCCCGGTGGAACCACCGCAGCAGCCGAGGTCGCTGGTGCAGACCTAACAGACGTCCGCCCCGTCGGCGGCACGGCCTTCCGTGCCCCGGCGGCCGGCGGGTGACCCCCCACCATCAGGCGCCGATGCGCATCCGAACCCGGTGTGTCATCGCTGACACCGGCTCCGGCCGGGCGCCGCAGGACGAGAGAGGACCAGACGATGGCACTGACGTCAGTCGAACTACAGGGAATGACCGCCGCCCAGGGCAGCTTCCAGACCGCCCTGGACGAGACGACCGGCTCGTACGCGCAGATGGACGGGCAGATCGAGGGCCTCAAGGCGAGCTGGACCGGCGACGCGGCCAACATCTACACCGCCGCCATGCAGTCCTGGCTGGAGGACTTCGACAAGGTCAACCAGGCGCTGCGCACCATGCTGGAGAAGCTGGCGGAGAACACCAACGTCTACGCCAACACCCACGAGGACACCCAGCAGCGGGCCACCCAGGTCGCACAGCAGGTCGGCAGCGGCCACGTCGGTCTGCCGGGCTTCCCTTCCTGACCCGTCCCCGACCGACACCCCCCTCCGTACACGCATCCGTACTCAAGGAGCCGGACAGCAGATGGCCACGTACACCGTCCAGATGGAGCAGGTCGACTACATCGTCGGCGAGATGACCTCCATCACCCAGAAGATCAACCAGACCCTCGCCGACCTGGACAACGCGGCGAAGATGCACCTGAGCGAGTGGACCAGCGACGCGCAGCAGACCTACCAGCAGGTCAAGGCGCAGTGGGACGCGGCCGCCGCGGACATGACGCAGAAGGCGGCCTCCGCCACCCAGATGCTCGGCGAGATCAACGAGTACTACGTCAGCGGCGAGCGCCAGGGCGTTCGACTCTGGGGGTGACCTGTGTACGACACTCCCCCACCGCCGATAAAACCGCACAAGACACCGCCACCGCCGAAACCCGAGCACTACGACGGCCAGACGACGATCGACGCCGGGCACGGCACCCCGCCCCCGGCCAAGAGCTTCGACCCGCCGAACGTGCCGGGCGGCTCGGGCAAGCCGGGCAGCGGCACCAGTGTGGACACGCCGTCGATGCTGCTGTTCGCGGACAACATCGACAAGTTGATCAAACCCGCGCGGGACGCCGCCACCGAGCTGCAGAAGGTGCAGGTCGAACCCGGGGCGTTCTACCACGCGAACCAGATCCGGACGAAGGTCAACGGCCCGAACGCCGACTCCGGACTGAAGGACCAGTACATCAAGGTGTTCCAGGACCTGGCCCAGGGCCTGGGTGATCTGCGTGACGGCATCAAGCAGTTGGCGCAGCACTACACCACGTTGGAAGACGCCGGGAAGATGAAGGCGACGGATCTGCAGAGCGCCATGCAGAGCACATCCAGCGACTTCACCAGCCTGGTGACCGACGCCGGCGGGTCCGGCGGCGGAGCAAGTTGACGGATGGTCCCCGCCGTTCCCCGGCGCCGTACGCCGGCGGCCGGGGAACGGCGGGGACCTGACAGCGGCGCGAGCAGGAGACTGGGGCACACATGGCCAGCCCGGACTACAACACCGGCGGGTTCAAGGACAGCGACGACGGTGTCTTCGGTGATCCCGGAAGCGATCCGGGCTCCATCCAGGACTACAACTCGTGGGACTGGAAACAGATCATGGCGGCGATCAACGGCATGGCCGCCGGCACCTCCTCCGACTCCAACGTGGAGCGGGCCAAGGGCGTCTCCGATCCCCAGTCCCTGATGGACGCGGCCGGTCACTTCCTCAACGCGCAGGTGGTGCTCGCCGGGATCGCCAAGAGCCTCGCCGACCAGGCGACCGCGCTGGCCGGGGAGAACGGCCCCTGGAAGGGGGCCGCCGCGGACGCCTTCCTCGACATGATCAACACCTTCTCCAACCAGGTGAAGGCGACCGCGGACGTGCTCTCCGGCGGCGAGGCGGGCAACTCGGTGCCGCAGCAGCTCGCCGACAACTCGATCAACCTGCACAACGCGCAGGTCAAGATCGCGGACATCGACAGCTGGTACGCCAACCAGGCCGTGAAGATGGGCGTCAAGCCGATGAGCAACGGTCTGATCCCGATCCACGAGAAGCCCGAGCTGGTCGAGATGATGACCAACGACATGCGGGCGGTGCTCAAGAGTCTCGCGGGCGAGTACCAGGTCACCATCGACTCGGTGCACACCCCTCCCCCGGTGACCAGCCCCACCGACAGCCCGGATGTGCCGGACGACATCCCGGACCTGACCGAGCCCGATCTCACCGACCCCGGCAACCTGCCCGACGTCAACGCGCTGGACCCGCAGCAGTTCGCCGCCCCGGACGTCTCGGGCACCGAGATGCCCGCGATGCCGGTCATGGACCCGATGGACGCCCTCGCCTCGCCGTCGCCGTACTCCTTCGGCACCGGCGTGGACGGCAGCGGGCCCGGGCTGGACGGCAGCGGGCCCGGGCTGGACGGTCTGCCGAGCGACCTCGTCGGCAACGACACCCTCGACCCGAGCGCCCTGGACCATGCGCTCAACCCGACCGCGTTCCCGGGCGGCAGCGACCTCGGCGGCGGCGCCCCGACGTTCTCGCCGACCGCGTTCCCGGGCGGCAGCGACCTCGGCGGCGGCGCTCCGACGTTCTCGCCGACCGCGTTCCCCGGCCTCAACCCGAACTCCGTCACGAGCAACGGCAGCGGGAAGATCCCGTCCCTCTCCGACCTGGCCGAGGACCCGTCCACGTGGAACGACAGCGGCGGCGCTCCGCTGAAGTTCCCGGGCAGCACCGACGTCGGCGCCCCCGGCGGTCTGAACGCGGGCGAGGGACTCGCGGACGTCTCCCCGGCGCAGTACCCGGGCAGCCTGGAGACGGGTCTGCCGGACGGCCTCGACTCGCCCTCGACGCTGAACGACGCGCTGGAGTCGTCGCCCTCTTCCGGCACGACGCAGGACCGCGCGGCTATCGGCGCGGGCGGCATGCCGATGATGCCCAGCCTGGGCGGCGCGGGTGGCATGCCCCAGGCCGGTGCCCTCGATCCCAGCGACGCCCGCGGCCTCCTCGACAACGAGGCCGAGCCCTGGACGGGCGACCCCTCGGTGCGCGACGAGATCGGCGGCCACGGCGCCGACGCGGGCGGCGAAGGCCTCGGCCTCCCGCTCGACGAACAGCACGCACAGGCGTACCCCGGCGGCCTCGGCATGGGCGGCATGCCCATGTCCCCGGCCGCCATGGGCGGCGCCGGCGCCCAGCAGAACGGCACCCCGGACCCCAGCGACGCCCGCGGCCTCCTCGACAACGAGGTCGCACCCTGGACGGGCGACCCCACCGTGGGCGACGAGGTCGGCGGCCACGGCGCCGACGCGGGCGGCGAAGGCCTCGGCCTGCCACTGGACGAACAGCACGCACAGGCGTACCCCGGCGGCCTCGGCATGGGCGGCATGCCCATGTCCCCGGCCGCCATGGGCGGCGCCGGCGCCCAGCAGAACGGCACCCCGGACCCCAGCGACGCCCGCGGCCTCCTGGACAGCGAGGCCGAGCCGTGGCTCGGCGATCCCGACGTCGAGCAGGAGATCGGCGGTGCCGGTGCGTCGGCGGGCGGCGAGGGCCTCGGCCTGCCGCTGGACGAGGAGGCGGCGGCGCCGGGTGCCGAGGGGGCCGGAGCGGGTGCGGCCCTGGGCCCGGGCGGCATGCCGATGATGCCGGGCATGGCCCAGGGCGGCCCGGCCGCCCAGGCGGGTGCCGACCGGAGCGACTCCTCGGGGCTGCTGGAGCCCGACGCCGAGGCGTGGAGCGGCGAGCCGGACGTCTCCGAGGAGGTTCTCGGGGGTGCCGCCGCGGGCGGCGAGGGTCTCGCCGGTCTGCCCGTGGCTCCCGGGTCCGCGGAGGCGGCGGCGCCCGGTCTCCCCGAGGGTGTGATGATCGGATCGGACGGGTTGCCCATCGCTCCGGAGCCGACGGCGGCGCCTCTGGCCCCCGCCGCGGAGGTCGCGGCCGCGGAGGCCGCGGAGCCGGCCGCCGCCGTGGCGGGCGAGGCCGTGGCGGGTCAGGCCGGTCCGGGGGTGCCCGGCATGATGCCCGGTACCGGTGCCGCTCCCACGGGGGCGCAGGAGGAGCGGTCCGACTCCTCGGGCCTGCTGGCCCCCGACACGCTGCCGTGGACGCCGGAGGCGGAGACCGACGGCGAGCGTCCGGTCGTAGGAGCCCAGGAGGGCCTGGGCGAGGGCGCGTTGCCCGCGTCGCTGCTGGGCGTGGCGGCGGGCGCCACCGCGGCGGCCGTGGCCGGGACGGCGCTCGGCGCGGGTGCGGAGCAGTCCGGCGAACGCCGGCACCGGCATCGGGACGAGGACGACGGGGCTGCGCTGGTCGTGCTGCCGACGGGCGGCGGCCGGGACGAGGAGCGGCCTGCCGCCGAGACCCCGGAGGACGGGGGCGGCGAGGAGCCGGCGGCACCGGGGCATCTCGTCGCCGACGACACCTACGACGCCGAACTCTCCGACGACTCCTACGACGCGGAACTCCCCGCCGACCATGTGGCGTTGGCGCCCGCCGCCGAGTCGGACGCGGAGGACACGGCGGCCTGGGACAGCGCGGGGGCGTCGTTCGTGCCGCTGCTGTGGTCGGTGCCGGCCGAGGACGAGCAGGAGGTCCAGGCGCCCGGCTACGCGACGGAGGACGCGAGCACCTGGTCCGGCGGGGCAGCCGAGGCGGCGCGGGAGGCGGACGGTCCCCGGCTGTCCACGTGGCGCCCCAACCGGTCGGCGACCTCGGCCCCGGGGGAGGCCGTCGTCCCGGCCGTGCCACTGCGCTCGTTCACCGGCGACCCCTCGGAGCTGACCGCCGAACTCCCCCCGCAGGAGCCGGTGGAGGAGCCGGAGGACGAGGCGGAGGCGGAGCCGCCGAGCCGGGGCATCGCCGACCTGCTGGTCCAGGACAGCGACACCTGGGGCTCGACGAGGCCCGACGGCTCCGGGGCGGTGCTGTGACGCCGCCGCGGCCGTCCGCCACCCGGCAGCCACCCCCCGCGCGGCTCCGTCCCGGCACGCGGCGCCCCCACCCGGGTGCCGCGCCCACCGCCGCACCCGCGCACGACGCAAGGAGACTCACGTGAGCAGCCCCTACGACCAGGAGATAGAGGACCTGCTGGCGCTGTACCGCAAACAGCGCCAGGAGGCCACCGAGGCGCGGCGCCGGATCAACGAGGTGACCGGCACGGCGACCGCGCCCCGGCAGACCGTCAAGGCGACCGTGAACGCGCAGGGCGAGGTCACCGCGATCGAGTTCCCCACCGGCGCGTACCACCGCATGGCCCCGAAGGAGCTGTCCGAGGCGCTGCTCACCACCATCCGCCAGGCCCGCGCCAACGCGCTGGAGGCGGTGGCGGAGGTCAGCTCGCAGGGCCTGCCCGCCGGGGTCAGGATCACCGATCTGCTGGAGGGCCGGGTCGACGCCACGGAGCTGCTGGCCGAGGAGCCGGGCATGCCCCCCGAGGTGCGCGACTACATCGCCGAGGGGCGTCCGGACGTACGACGCGGGGACACCCGGTGACGCCGGACGGCGCACCCCACCACCACGGGATCTCTGGAGGAACACATGGCTGACGGCGAGTTCTACGTCGACACCGACGGGCTGCGCAACCAGCTGCCGTATGTGCAGCAACTGGCGGCGCGGTTCCGGGACATCGGCACGAGCCTGGAGGGCAGGCTCGGCGAGCTGGGCGAGTGCTGGGGCGACGACGCCACCGGCAGGCAGTTCTACTCGCAGTACGCCACGCCCAGGACGCAGATCATCGAAAGCGCCGGGCAGATGGGCGAGTTGGTCGACAGCATGCACGACGGAATCCGGACCATGGCCGTCAATCTCGAACGCATGGAGGACCAGAACATCGAGGCCACCCGGCGCCTGCGCACCTCGACCGAGGCCAAGCCCGAGATGCGGGTGAAGAACACCAAGCCATGAGCATCGAACTGCCCCCGGAACTCGGTTGGGTCGCCAAGCTGGCCGTCGGACAGGAATGGCCGAAGGGCGACGAGGACAAGCTGCGCAGCCTGGGCGCGGCGTGGGACGACGCCGCGCGCCAGCTCACCGCCATCAGCCGCGAGATCGATCCCGCGACCAGTGGTGTGCTGAACAGCATCGGCGGCGAGGTGGCCGACGAGTTCGCCAACTTCACCCAGCAGCTGAAGTCCAACATCCCCGACATGGCCGAGGCGGCCGGGCAGTTGGGCGACCTGGGCCGAAACACGGGGTTGCAGGTCGAGTACGCCAAGTACATGATCATCGCGCAGCTGATCTGGCTGGCGGTGGAGATCGCCGAGCTGGCCTTCTGGGCGCCCGAGGCGATCCCGGCGCTGGTCACCGGTGTGCGGGCGATCGTGAAGATGCTGCTGAAGCGGCTGCTGACCTCGATCGCCATGGGTGTCGGCTTCATGGTCGGCATGGACGCGGTGATCCAGGGGATCCAGTTCCTCAAGGGCGACCGCACCAAGTGGGACACCGACGCCACGCTCCAGGCCCTGGAGGGCGGTGCCATCGGCGGCGGAATCGGCGGCCTCTTCTCGGGCCTGGGTTCGGCGGTGGCGCCGAAGTTCGCCTCCACGCTGATCGGCAAGGGCCTCATCGGCGGCGCCTCCGGCCTCGTCACCACCGAGGTGATGTCCGAGATCTTCGGCGGCGAGAACGACATGGGCTCCGCGCTGACCTCGGGGATCATCGGCGCGATGGGCGGCGGCGGGGGCAGGCGCAGGTTCGGCGGCGGTGACCACACCGAGGTCCACACCCCGGACCTCCATCTGCCCTCCACACCCGACCTCCACCTCCCCAAGCTGCCCCCCTCGGACGGCGGCCCGGACCTGCCGAGCACGGAGAACCCGAGCACCGGTGACCTGGGCAAGGGCTCCGGGTCCGGTTCCGGGTCCGGGTCCGGGTCCGGCAAGGGCGACGGCATCGGGACCGTCGGCACGGTCCGGGACATCACCAGCCACACGGGCACCGGAAACACCGGGAGCACCGGGAGCACCGGGAGCACCGGGAGCACCGGGAGCACCGGGAGCACGAACAACGGTCGGGCGGGCGGCAGCGGTACGGCCACGACGGGTACCGGCGGCGCCGTTGCCGCGCACAGCTCCGGGCAGAACTCCGGCCTGGGCGGCGGCTCCTCGCGCTCCACCACTCACCTCCCGGTCACCGAGTCCGAGGACCACATCACCGGCAGCGGCCAGAAGAGCGTCACGACTCCGCACGTCTCCACCGAGACCGCGCCGCCCGCGCACACCGCCGTCTCCGGTCGAACGGGGCACTCCGGCGGGCTGCCCGGCTTCGAGACCACGCTCAACGGCGGCCACGGCACGCCCACGGCCTCGGACGTCACGACGGGCGAACACCAGGTCACGGACCTGCCCAACCACACCGCGCCGCAGGTCACGGGGACAGCGAACCAGCCCGCGCCCCAGACCACGACCCATCAGCCCGCACCCCAGACCACAGAGACGACGAACCACCCCGCGCCTCAGGTCGCGGACACGACCAACCACCCCGCACCCCAGGTCACCACGGGCCCGCACCCCGAGACCCGGACCACCACCGATCAGCCCGAGCCCACGACCACCACCGTCGGCCGGCCGCAACCGCAGACCACCGCGACGAACCAGTCGCATCCCCAGACCACCGCTCCCGTCACCGCCAACCAGCCGCAGCCCACGGCCAAGGCGCCCACGCCCACCACCACCCAGAGCCCGCAGAGCCCCCGTCCCGTCGGCAACCACGCCGTCGGCGACACTCCGCAGCCGAGCACGGGGCCGGGCCGGTCGCAGACGCCGGTGGCGGCGGGCGGCCGTCCGCCCACCGAGTCCACGGGCACGCCCAACCCGGTCCACGGCGTGCAGTCGTCGTCCACCCCGCGTCCGGAGACGGAGTCCGGTCCGCACCAGGACTCCACCCCGCACCAGGACTCCCCCCAGACACGCCCGACGACCACCACCAGCCACCCCACCGCCACCCAGCCCGCGCAGAACGAGGTCGCCCCCCGCGCACCCCGTGCCCAGGCGCCCGTCACCGAGAACACCGCGGCCCCCCAGCAGCACCGGACCGCGACGCCTCCCGCCCCGCACCCCGCCGACGGCGAGCACCTGCCCTCCTTCCCGGAGGTCCCCCGGCACCAGCCCGGTACGACCCCGCACCCGGAGACCGTGGAGGACGGCTCCTCGGCCCATGTCGCCGAGCAGCTGCACCAGTTGGACGGCATCGTGGTGCCCACGCACGACCCGGGCCCGCCGGGGCCGCTGCACGACGCGCCGACGCCGCCGACGTCCCGGCCCGTGTCGCCGGACGCCGGGGTGCGGCAGCGTCTGACGGACCTCGACCGGGCCGCGCGTACGGCGGGGATGTCCGAGGCCGACCGCACCGCGTACAACCGGGCCGTGCAGGAGGCCGTCGCGTCCGGTGACTGGGAGCGCGCCGGGGAGCACCTGACGGCCTTCCGCGACCATGTCGAGACGCGCACCGTCCAGCAGCGCTACGACGCGTTCCACGAGCACGCGCAGGGCGGCTTCGACCGGCTGACGAACCTCACCGGTTCCAAGGAGGAGTGGCAGAGCAAGGTCGACGCGGTCGAACAGGCCCACCGCTCGGGCGACTCCGAGCTGCTGGACAGCCGGCTGAACGAGTACTCGGCGTACGTGGAGAGCCACGTTCCCACGGAGGCGCTGACCGGGCGGGACGCCCCCCGCCCCTTCCACGGGGAGGTCGAGGACCTGCGGCAGCGGCTCGCGCTGACCACCGACGGGCCCACCGCCGACCGGCTGCGCACCCAGCTGGACGAGGCCCGTCGGGACGCCGAACTGCGCGACAGGCTCGCCGCGTTGCGCACCTCCACGGACCCGGACCCCGAGACGGCGGCGCTGTACGAGCGCCTCGACCACGCCAGGACGCCCGAGGAGGCGGACCTCGCCCTGCGGGACCTGGAGGAGCACCGCCGGGACCAGGAACTGCAAGAGCGTCTCGACCGGCTCGCGTCGGACGAGCCGTCAGCGGAGCGGCGCCCGGAGCCCGGCAGCGAGGAGGATCTGCGCCGGCGTCTGGACGCCCTGAACGACGGCGCGGACGACCACGAACGCGAGCTGCGCGACCGGGCGGACCGGGCGGACTCTCCGGAGGAGGCCGACCAGGCGCTGCGCGAGCTGCACGAGTACCGGGTGGACCAGCAGCTCCAACAGCGCCTGGACCGGCTCAAGTCGGACGACGCCGAGGACCGGCCCTCCGAGCGCGAACTGCGCGACCGCCTCGACGCCCTGCACGACGGCGAGAACGATCCGCGCGCCGCCGAGCTGCGTGCCAACGCCCGGGACGCGGCCACCGAACCGGAGGCCAAGGAAGCCCTCGACAAGCTCGAACGCCATCTGCAGCAACGCGAGCTGGACCGCCAGGACCGGGTGCGTGAACTGACCGACCGGCTGGAGGAGTTGCAAAACCGGCATGCCGAGCAGCTGCTGGGCATGCGCTCCGGTGACCCCGACGACACCGCTCGCCGGATCGAGGACACCCGCGACGAGCTGTCCTCGCACCTGACGTACGACGAGCGCACCGGCGGGCTGCGGCAGGAGCTGGCGCGGCCGACCGCCATCGGCGAGTCCCCCGGCCACCTCGACCGCATCACCACCGGGTCCGACGAGCAGACGCCGGTCGTCGAGGACAGCACTCCCCCGCAGCACGACGTGCCTGTGCCGCACGGGACGTCCGGCGGTGGCGAGCCGCTCCGGGTTCCGGTGCAGGACGACACCCACGTCCCCCGCGCCGACTCCGACGAGCAGGCCACGACGCAGCCCCCCTCGGAGAGTCACGGGAGCCACGGGCAGGTCCAGGAGGACCAGCAGCTCGTCGCCCACGAGGACACCCCGGTCGAGGACCCGAACCACCCGGCCAACCACCCGGTGCCCAGCACCAGGGACCTGGACGACCTGCGCCACGCGGCCGGTGCCGGCGGCCCCTCGGGGCCGCCCCGGATGCAGGTGGACCGGACCCCGCGCTACGTGGTGCGCTCCGGCTTCGACCAGCGGCGCTTCACCGTCGGCGACACGCCGTACACCGAGCTGACGGTGCGCGTGGCGCTGAAGGACGACGGCTCGGGATCGCACGACGCCGACGACGTCTGGCGCCGGGCGCAGGAGGGCGTCAAGCAGTACTTCAACGACCCGAAGTACACGCTGCCCAACGGTGACCGGCTGCACGTCACCGTCGAACGCGTCGGCGCCGACGACAAGCCCCATCTGACCGTCAACCTGGTGGACCCGGACCAGGGCATGGACCAGCGCAACTGGACGCCGGGGGCCAAGCCGGTCGAGTACGCGCACGAGATCTCGCACCAGTTGGGGCTGCGCGACGAGTACGCCGACGAGACCGCGCCGCAGCGGCCGCACGTCCTCGGCAGTCTGCTGGGCGACGTCCACCAGGCCCCGGAGCACGAGGGCCTGACCCCCGGCGGGCTGCGCGACCGCCACCTGCGGCTGCTGGGCGCCCTCACGGCCGGCCACGACGACCTGCTCGCCCGGCAGGGCCACGGCGGCGATCACCTGACCGCGCCGCACCCCCAGGACCTGACCGGCGAGTCGGTCCCGCCGAAGCTCCCCGAGTCCACCACCGGGCAGCAGGGCACGCGGCAGCAGTACGACGACCCGACGCAGGACCCGGCCTGGCAGCAGTCGCGCGCCGGGGCCCCGCCGGTCCCGCGGACGCACACCTGGGTGGACCCGGTGTCCGACCCCACCCGGCAGCCCGAACCGGTGACTCCGCACCCGCACGAGGACACGCAGACGTCCGAGCCGCCGAAGCAGGGCGGGGACGACAACCAGGCCGGCCAGGACAGGGACAAGGGCGGCCAGAAGGACGAGGTTCAGCAGAAGGACGAGGTTCAGCAGAAGCAGGAGGACAAGCCGAAGGACGAGCACCAGCAGAAGGACGACGGGGAGGTCCGGCAGGAGCCGCAGGAGCCCAAGGAACAGCAGCAACAGAAGCAGGATGACGAGCAGGACCAGAAGGAGCAGAAGCAGGAGGAGCAGAAGCAGCAGGACCCGAAGAAGCACGAGGAACAGGAGGAGCAGAAGGACCCGAAGAAGCACGAGGAACAGGAGGAGCAGAAGGACCCGAAGGAGCACGAGGGGCAGAAGGAGCAGGAGGAGCGCAAGGACAAGGACGGCCAGGAGGACGGGAAGGGCCAAGAGGACCGGAAGGACCCCGCCGTCACCCCCAAGGACGAGCAGGAGCAGAAGCCCCCCGAGCCCCCGGCCAAGGAGCCCGCCCCGGAGCTGGACGGGCGGCACCGGGACACCCTCGCCGGGAAGAAGATCACCGAGGAGCCGGGCCCCGACGCGGTACGCGCCCGGATCGAGGCCCTGCTGCGCGACCACGCCCGGGACACCTCCGTCACCCAGCGCCTGGACGCGGCCCTGGACCCCGCCAACTTCCGCAAGCAGCACGGCCAGATGGTCAACGGCGGCTGGCGGTTCACCGTGCACGTGGGCGGCAGGCCGTACGAGGTCGAGGTGGGGGCGACCGCCTCCGCCTGGCGGCTGGACCCGAAGACCGACGCGGCCAAGGACAACGACGGCGAGGGCTTCGACGTGCCCGTCGAGTCGACGCACGACTCCACCCCGCGCAAGACGGAGATGACCTCCTCCGAAGCGGGTCTGGAGATGGGACCGACCATCATCCGGCCCGTCAACCCCCAGCTGTCCGCCCTGGTCACCCCCTCGGTGAAGCTGGGCGGCGCCACCCACGGCCGCGAGACCACGGTCAAGTCCTCGACGCAGACGGCGAACCAGTTCGCCTTCACCGGCAAGACCGACAGCTACACCTCCGAGTTCACCTACACGGTGAAGGTCACGGACCACGAGGGCACCGCGCTGCACGCCCCGGGCACGGACGACGCCATCAAGGGGCAGGTCCGCGCCGACGTGCCCCGCCCGGGGGACCTGGCCACGGACCGGCCGCGCACCTGGCAGGGCTGGGACCCCACCCGGACGAACGACACCGACACCGGATCCGGCACCGCCACCGCCACCGCCACCGGCACTGGGAGCGGCACGAGTACGAAGAGGCCCGCCTCCGGCCACCCCGTGTCGATCACCGGGCTGAACTCGGCCCGCAACGCCGTGTACGAGGCGCTGCCGCGCGAGGCCCGCCCGGACGGCACCGCGCACCAGGACATCGAGGACTTCTTCCAGCCCTCCAACGTCCTCAACGAGTTCGAGCACGCCTCGGGGAAGGGGCTGCTGTCGAAGACGCTGACGCTGAGCGACGGCAGCAAGGCCCATCTGCTGCTGACGGTCGAGCCGGACGGCTCCCAGGCCCTGCACACCGTGGACGACAAGGCCACCGTGGGCTCGAAGTCGTCGGGCGAGCACGGGCAGAACCGCACGGAGAACAGTTCCTGGTCGCTGGGGCTCAGCGGCGGCGCCACCGGGGAGGTGTGGAAGGCACCGGACAGCTCCCGGTCCACCTGGCTGACCGGCACCGCCGGCTACACCGGCTCCAGCAACCTCGCCCACGGCACCAAGGGCAAGAACGCCGTCGGCAGCGAGTTCAGCCACGAGCAGACCGGCAAGGCCGACCTGGTCGCCACCCAGGCGCGGTTGCGCGTCCAGCTGGTGCGGCACCACTTCCAGCCGGGCCGCGACGGGCTGCACGGCACCACCACCACGGCGATCGGCGACCACTCCCCGCCGCCGTCCGAGCAGCCGCCGGTCCGGCCGAACGGCGATGTCGTCCTCACCATCGACCCGCAGCACGGCGAGGTGCTGCGGGCGGTCCCGCACGACCTGACCGCCCCGACCACGACCGACCGGCAGCCGCCCCTCGAACCCACCCGGCTCACCGACCCGGTCGCGGCTCCGCGCACCACGTTCCTCGACGTCCCCGGCTCGACCGAGCTGGAGGACCACATCGTGCACGAAATGCACCAGAACCACCCCGGCGTGCTGCCGCCGCCCGAGGCGATCCACGCGGACCCCACGGCCCCGAACCACCCGCGCGTCACCCCCGAGGCCTGGGACAACCTGCGTGACCTGCGCCGGCAGCTCGCCCCCTCCCGGCTGCGCGGCGCGGCGCCGAAGCTGCTGGACGGCACCTACCGGATCACCCTGAAGGGCTCCCATCTGCCGGGACTCTCGGGCAAGAACCACGAGATCGTGATCAAGGCCGAGCCGGCCAAGGGCGATCACGTGGGCTCCGGCAAGTCGACGACGAAGACGGTCGGCACCCGCACCACCGGTGCCGACAAGTCCGTCACCCGCAGCTCCAAGCACGTCGTCAACCTCGCCGGGAACGTACGCAGTTCGCTGGACCACCCGGACGTCACACGCGGCTTCACCATGGGCAGCCTCGACATCACCGCCCACAACCCCTCGCACGGGCTCACCATGGGCACCGAGACCGAGGTGAAGCGGCAGTTCTCCCTGGAGGCGGACGCCGACGTCTACGCGCACCCGGTGACGTTCAAGGTGATGGTCGGCGTCGAGGACCCCAAGCAGCCGACCACGCGGCTGTCGACCGAGGCACCCTCGGCGCACATGCAGCGGATCAAGCCGGTGCGGCCCGAGGGCGCGCTCACCGTCGAGGTCGCGCGCCCGCCGAAGACGACCGACGACACCACCCCGCCGCCGCGGACCATCCCCACCCTGGACGCGCTGCCGCAGCGCCACTCCGTCCGGTTCGTCAGCGGCTCCGAGGACTTCCGGGACCAGGCGCAGAAGTCCCTGACCAGCGCCTTCCAGAAGAAGCCGGGCCCCTTGGGGAACACCCGGGTGCCCGAGCTGAAGGACGCCCTTGACGGGCTCACCGACGCGGAGCACCTGCGGTCCCTGGTCTCCGCCTCGCACGGCGGCTGGGCCAACAGCGGTGACGAACAGGTGGGTTCGGGCCGCAACCGGGACACCGTGGGACTGTCCACGCGCACCGGGCTGAGCAACTTCCAGTTCCGCGAGACGCTGCCCGGCGAGGGCAAGCTGGAGATCGAGACCAAGACCAGCGTGTCCACCCAGGTCGCGGACAAGAACACGGTCGCGTTCAAGGCGGGACTCGGCTTCGACGTCGGCCGCTTCCCGTCCAAGGACAGCCCCGACGCGTCCTTCCAGGCGCGCGGCGGCGTCAAGGGCAAGGGCGGCGCCGGCCAGAACAGCGGCGAGAACGTCAAGCACAAGATGACGACCTCGCGCAAGGCCGCGTACAAGGGCACCTGGCACGTGTACGAGGCCGACGCGAACGTCATCGTGCAGGGCAGGGTCACCGACGCCAAGGGCAACGTCTTCCTCGGGGAGCCGCAGACCGGCAAGCACCGGGTGCTGGTGCTGCTGTCCGACGACGACGTGCGCAAGCTCGGCGAGGGGACCGGGACCGGGACGACCCAGCCGGGGACCCGGCAGGCACCGCTGCTCGCCAAGGGGCTGCTGGGCGGCGCCACCGCCGAGATCCCCAAGTCGGACGAGATCCTCGGCGAGATCGACCGGCAGATCCGCAAACTGGACCAGGTCGCCCCCGTGCCGGAGGCGGCGCTGCCGTTCGCGGACACCTTCTCCCCGGAGAACCTGTCGGCCAACTACGAGGACCTGGTGGGCCGGGGCATCCTCGACTACCACGTGCACGAGTCCCGCACCCAGCGGGTGATCACCGAGGTGCTGGTCCGCGGCATCCCCGAGGGGAAGTGGACCGACGAGGGCGACCACTCCACCGGGGACACCACCCGCAAGGTCGGCATCGCGCAGACCGTCAAGGGCAGCGCGGGGCACAACTGGTCGCTGGGCGCCGACGGCAACCTCCGTCTCTCCTACGCCCCGGTCGTCAAGCCGAAGCCCGGCCAGGACGCCGCCGCCGTCAAGGCGGAGGAGAGCAAGGGCGGACTCGGCAGCGCGGCCTGGGCGCCGACCGGGGGCGGCGAGGGCACCCGGACCAAGAGCGCCGAGACCGGCGTCACCACCAAGGTCGACCACAAGACGTCGAAGTTCGGCGACACGGTGAAGTTCGGCAACTCGATGCGCTTCGAGGTCACGGTGACCCAGCGCACCGAGTACGGCCGCTTCGTGAACCTCGCCGAGCCCCGCCCGGTGAAGCCGTCGTGGCGGGTCCACGTCTACGTGCCCGAGTCGCTGACGGAGACCGCCGAACAGGCCGCCGCACACCAGCAGAAGCCGCACACCCAGCAGCAGACGCCGCAGTCGTCGCAGGAACAGACACAGCAGCAGACGCAGCAGCAGACACCGCAGCCCACGACGCACGACGGCGGCGACACCGTCGAGTTGCAGCCCCTCACCGGTTCCAAGGAGGACCGGGAGCGCTGGCAGGCGTCCCTGGACTCGGCCCACGACCTGGTCGGCTTCGACAACCACACCGGGCTGTACGACCAGGCGCAGACCGTGCTCACCACGCCCCGGCCCTGGGGCGACGGCATGCTGGGCAAGGCGGGCTCGGCCATCTCCTCGGGTCTGGGCTCGGCCGCGTCGACCCTCGGTCACTGGGCCGGGGCCATGACGCCCAAGGAGGCGCAGAAGCTGATCGCCTCCTTCGTCTCCGACCCCCGGCTGGACGACGCCAACCCCCTGGTGAAGGAGCAGCGCCTGCCGCTGGAGCAGCAGGTCTCACTGCGCCGCACCCTGGGGCCGAGCACCCTGCCCACGGTCTTCCACCAGCTCAAGGACCCCGCCGGCGGCTATCGCACGGTGCCGCTCGGCAGTGACGGGAGGACCGGGCTGGAGATCCGCCTCCAGCCGACCGGGGAGGCGGAGGAGATCTCCACCCGGGACGACGGCAGCGACGAGATCACCATCGCCACCGAGCACGAGTCGGCCACGAGCGCGAGCAATGCCGTCAACGCGAACCTGACGCCCCTCGCGTTCCCGGTGATCACCAAGAACCCGACCGTCGTCGTCCCGGTGCCGACCAACGCCATGAAGCTGGACCGGGACCAGACCTTCGAGAGCGGGTCCCCGGTGACCCGCGGTCCGGGTGTGCCGAACCGCACTCTCCCCCCGCCGGCCATGCCGCACGGCAAGACGGCCGCCGAGCCGGGCAAGGCCACGCTCAAGGGCCCCCAGGTGCTGATGCGGCAGCCGGTCAGGCTGTCCACGCAGAAGTACGACGAGAACGGCACCTACGGGAACACGGCGCACACGGACGGGCACGTCTACTACTGGACGGCCAAGAAGACCGAGGACGCGGTCACCGAGCCGGAGAAGACGCCGGAGGAGGACAAGCGGCAGACGGAGACCTCGAAGCCCACCGCACCGCACGAGTCCCCCCGGCCCACCGAGGAGAAGCAGCAGGACCCGAAGACCTCCGGGGAGGAGAAGGAGACTCCCAAGGACCCGAAGGCGACCGAGAAGCAGACCCCCAAGGACACGGCCGGGGGTGAGAAGCAGTCCCCGAAGGACACGGCCGAGGGACAGAAGCAGGCCCCCAAGGACACGACCGACGGGCAGAAGCAGACCCCCAAGGACACGACCGAGGGACAGAAGCAGACCCCCAAGGACACGACCGACGGGCAGAAGCAGACCCCCAAGGACACGACCGACGGGCAGAAGCAGACCCCCAAGGACACGACCGACGGGCAGAAGCAGACCCCCAAGGACACGACCGAGCACGAGCAGCGGCCCCCCAAGGACTCCGCGCAGAAACAGCAGGAGCGCGAGCCGGAGCCGCAGCACGAGGAGAACCAGGCCGAGGGGCCGAAGCAGGACCGGAAGGCCGACGGGTCCGAGGTCACCTCCTCCGCGCCCCCGGCCCCGCCCCGCCTCAGGGTCCCCGGCGACGGCCGCTGTCTGCTGTACTCCGTGCTCGCGAGCACCCCGCCCGAGCACTGGCCCACCGCCCTGCACAACGGCACCCCGCAGGATGCGCGCGCCCTGCACGAGGCCGTCCTCCAGCAGATCGGCACCCGGCAGCAGACGGCCGTCGACCCCCACAGCCCCCTGGGCCGGGCCGCCGGGAACCTGCACCGGATGGTGCTGGACGGCCTGCGGTCGACGCCGCCGCACGAACTGCCGCGCGAGGTCGCGGAGGTGTACCGGCGCGTCCAGGTGGACCGGCTCCAGCAGCAGTTGCGTACCGAAAGCCCCGAGGAACTGCGGGCACGGCTGGGACGCTACGGCGTCGACCGTGTCATGTCGCCCGACTGGCTCCACCCGCGGGCCCTGCGCGCCCTCTACATCGAGGCGCGCACCCGCGAGTTGACGGGCGAACCGCACCACCTCTCCCCGCGGGACGCCGCCGAGGCCGCCGCGGCCGAGGTCCCGGAGACGACGAACAAGCTCGGCCACTGGGTGCTGCACGACGACGCCCTGGCACCGTACGCCCAGTTCGACCATCTGACCGCGCACGGTGGGCCGCTGAGCCTCGACCACATCGACAGCAAGGAGGCCCTGGTCGACGCCGTCGTGGACACCTCGCTGCACCAGCCGCTGACGCCGGCCGAGCACCAGGCACTGGTCCGGGCCGTGGAGAACTGGGTGCCGGGCAACGACGCCTGGAACACCGACGAGGGCGAGGTCTTCCCCGCCCTGGTGGCGCACACCCTCGGCACCCGGCTGCGCACCTTCCGGATGCTGCCCGACGGCACGACCAGCATGGAGACGACCGGGCCCGGGCACACCGGCCGCACGGTCGACGTGCACTACGACGGCCGCAGCCACTACGACGCCGCCCAGCTGCCGCCGCGCCGCACCACCACGACGGCCGCCGACGACGAGGTCGCCCCCCGGGCGCCGAAGGCACCCGGATCCACCACCGGCACCGCCGCTCCGCGCCGTCCCCACGACCAGGCGCCCCGCTTCGTGGTGCGCTCCGCCTTCGACGCGCGCGTGTTCCGCGCCGGCGACACCGCCGTCACCGATCTGACGGTCCGGGTCGCCTTCCGGGGCGGTTCGGAGCACAACCCCGAGACCGCCTGGGAACGGCTCGTCCAGGGCACCGAGGAGTTCTACAACGCCCCCGGCCACCGGCTCCCCGACGGCAGCCGACTGCACGTCACGGTGGAGCGCGTGGCGGCGGACGACCGGCCCCACCTGGTGGTGGACCTCGCGGGCCACGACCGTCCGATGGACCAGCACACCTGGTGGCCGGACGCCGAACCCGTCGCGTACGCGCACGAGTTGGGCCACCAGCTCGGGCTGCGCGACGAGTACCGGCAGGACGACGGCGAGGGCCCGGGCCGGGCGGGGGTGGCGGGCAGCCTGCTGGGCGACTTCCACCGGCCGGCGCCGGACGGCCTCGCCCAGGGCGGGCTGCGCGGACGGCACCTCCAACTGCTCGGGGCGCTCGTCGGCGACGTACCCGAGACGGTCGTGCGTCCCGGCACCGACGCGGCGCACAGCGCCTTCGGTCCGCAGGACCCGCGCTGGCAGGAGGCCCGTGCGACCGCCCCGCCGGTGACCCGGCGGCACGTCTGGGTCGACCCGGTGACCGATCCCGGACGGCACGACGGGGAGCGGGAGGAGCGGACCCAGGACCCGCGCATGCCGCAAGGCGTCCACGAGCGGTCCGGGCAGGAGAACTCGGAGGACGTCGACTACGCGGAGATCCTGGCCGAGTACACCGAGGAACGCCGGCGCGAGTACGACTGGCTGGACCAGCTGTACGGCGACAGCCTCGACCAGGACGCGTACGACCGGGTCCACAACGCCCTGCTGACCCTCCAGTCGATGGACCTGGCGCACATCACGCCGGACGCGGAGCATCGGCCCCCCATCGAGGTGCTCGCCGAACGGATGCTCCGTCTCGACGGCACGCCCACCGCGCAGGACTACCGGGACCTGCTGGAACTCACCGCGCTCGCCGGACCCGAGGCGAGGCGGGACGCCGCCGCGCTCGGCGCGCACATCCTCGCCACCACGCACCAGGCGCTGGACCAGCACACCGTGCTGGGCGACGGCGCGGGGCACGCCATGGGCCGCGACTGGACGGCCTCGCGCACGGTGCCGGCGGACCTCACGCGCTACACCACGACAGGCTCCGACGGGGAGCAGACGCAGCACACGGCGCCGTGGCGCAGCCCCTACGTGGCGGCCGCCGACCGGACCCCGGACGGGCTGGCGCTGCGGCTGAACGACCGTACGGTCCATGTGTCCGAGGCCGAGTTCGCCGAGCTGGTGGCCCGTGACCCGCTGCGCGGCGCGGACCAGGACATCGTGCTGGTGGTCTCGAACGGGCAGGACCGGGAGCTGGCGCGGCTGGTCGCGGACCGGGCCGGGGCGGCGGTGTGGTCGACCGACTCGCGGGTGCACCCGGTGCTCGACTGGCGGACCGGTGACGAACTCCTCGACCTGACCGGCGGCAGCGGCGGCTGGGCGCTGCATCTGGGCGGCCCGCGCGGCCCGTTGGACCTGTTCGACTTCGACTTCGGCTCCCCGACGCCGGAACACGAAGCCCCGACGCCGGAGCACGAACCCGCCGGCCCGGACTACGCGAGCAAGCTGCGCCCGCACCCCGGCGGCCACGAGTCGGCCCTGGCACCGGCGAACCTGCTCGACCGGCTGAGGGCCCGCCCGCTGACGACCAGCGACTACGAGGTGATCGGGGCCGATCCCCACACGGTGCTGTTCGAAGAGCCCACCGGCATGAACTACACCACCTTCACCTACGGCCGCTCCCGCGACGTGCCCCGCTTGTGGGTGCCCTCCCAGGGGCACCAGCAGACTCTGGTCGGGAACCACCCGCCGCTCCACGTGTCACAGGACCTGTCGCTGGCGCACCGTGAGGGCGGCTACGGTCAGCAAGTGTTCGCCACCCCGAAGGCGATCGAGGCGTCCAACCGCCAACTGGCGCTCGCGGGCTCCCTGGTACGGCTGGAGGCCGGCGACCTCACGCTGCGGGTTGCCGACGGCCAGGGTGGGCATCGTGAACTGGTGCGTGTCACACCGCGGTTCCTGACCCGCTCCGGTAAGTCGGAGGAGGAGATCTGCCGGGACTTCGCCCAGATGGTCTCGGGCGGCGCCCCCGCCTCGCACGTGGTCTTCCGCGGCCCCGACGGTTCGAGCCTGGACAAGGCTCCGATCAACGCCCTCGGCCGCACCGAGGTCACCGGCATCCACCACCTCGCCGAGTCCCTCTCCCTGGTGGCGGACGGCGAGCGGCCGACCGGGCCGCTGGGCCCGTCGTGGGCCGTCGACCAGGTGCGGCGGGACGACCGGCTCATCGCCGAGAGCGACGGCCCGACCCCGGGCAAGTCCTACGGCAGTGCGCTCAGTTACGACCCGCTGGTCAACCCGCGGCGCGACGCGCTGTCCGACGCCGCGCGACAGATCGGTATCAACGAGCACGCCTGGGCGAAGGTCGGCGAGGCCTATCTGGTGCACTCGATCAACGCGCTGGACGAGAACGGCCTGCCGAGCCTGGCGCACAACTACGCGAAGCCCGGCGAGCCGGAGGGCAGCCACTTCGGCTACCACTTCGCCGCCGTCGTCCTCTCCAGCGAGGACGGCAGGCACCAGATCACCCTGGAGAACTTCGCCCGCCGCGCGCACGTCGCGAGCATCGTGAAGACGGCCGTGTCGGAGACCCTGCGCCACGGCACCCCGGACGGGTTCCGGAAGCTGCACCGGGCCGTCACCGCGGAGCTGGACCGGGTGCGGTCGGGCGGCGCCGACGAGGCGCAGATCAAGCGGCTGGAGCGGCATCTGTCCCTCGTGGACGCGCTGACCAGGACGGCGGACGCCCGGCAGAAGGTCGACGGGGCGGCTCCGGGCACCCCCGAGCACGCGAGCGCCGCGGCGGAGTTCGACAAGGCGCTCAAGGCCGCCGAGGCGCGCATGAAGCAGGCTTCGGAGCTGGCCAAGGGCAGCGACCTGTGGCACTTCCGGATGTTCTCCCAGCGGCCGGGCGAGACCATGCACGAGGTCAGCGCCGACCTGCTCACCTCGGACCGCTCGGCCGAGGCCAACCCGCTGACCGCGGTGATCGTGCACGGTCACCGGCTTCCGAAGATCGACATCGGGTTCCGTGAGGGCTCCCGGCAGATCGGCAAGGACGAGGGGCGCAAGCTCAACTACGTGGCCGAGCTGGCCACCCGTACCGGGTTGTGGAACCACCACAACGGCCTGCCGCTGCCCCGGATCACGGTGACCGGGCGCGGCAACACCCGCCGTCCCACGCTGGGCGGTGTCCTGCCCGACGCCGCCCAGCAGCGGGCGCAGGCCGTGCACGGGGAGCTGCGGGACCGGCTCGACCGGTATCTCATCAACTACCAGCACGGTTCTCCCCGGCAGCGGCTGACCGCGGCCGACTTCCCGGTCACGGTCACCACCGAGCGCCCGTCGAGGGGCGGCGACCAGGAGCAGGGCCGCCGTACGACGGTCGCGGTGCACGACGCCCGCTCGGACCACTCCGAGGTGTCGCCCCGGGCCCCGCGGCGGCAGCAGACGCCCACCGAGAGCCGGACGCCGGCACAGGCCCGGACACGGACGCAGGACCAGCCACAGACACAAACCCAGACGCAGGCGCAGGCGCAGGCGCAGACGCAACCCGAGGTCGCCTCCCCCGTCGTACCGCACACCGCCCCGTCGGCGGCGCCGTACCGCAGTGAACGGCTGACCATCGGCGGTGTCGAGTTCGCGGACGGCTCGTCCGAGCCGACGGGGGTGCAGCGGGAGACGGTGCACCGGCTGGCCGCCGAGGTGGCGTGGGCGTCCCTGGCGAACGTACGTGCGGGCTTCCCGCCGCCGAGGGTCACGGTGGTCGGCCACGCGAACGGGATGCGGGGCGGGCTCCCCCACTTCGGCGAGGCGCTGCGACGCGGGCAGGCGCGCGCGGACGGCGTGGCGGACCTGTTCCGTTCGGCCCTCGCGGTCCACCTGGAGCGGCTGGGCGCCGGCGAGGAGGCCGTCACGCGCCTGGCGGACATCGAGGTCACCGCCCGTTCCGAGGGCAACACACCGCCCGGCGACGGCACCGCGGGCCTGGACCCGGCGACCGCGTTGCGTCATGCGTTCGTCGTGGTCGAGCTGCCCCGACCGGCCGACGGTGCGGCCTGATGGGCCCGGCGGTGCGGCGGCCACGGCACGCGCCGCCGGGGCCCGTTCGGCAGGGCGGCGGCGCCGCGGAATGCGGCAGCGCACATGACCTTCGGGGCCACAAGGCCGATACTGAGGTGCAAGGCTCCGACCACCCACCTGGCCCCACCCGGCCTGAACAGGAAAAACACCGGTCAGGGACCACCTGCGAGCTTTCTGGGAGACAGGCATGAAGATGTTGATCAACGTGCCGGAGACCGTCGTCGCGGACGCGCTGCGCGGGATGGCGGCCGCGCATCCGGACCTGGCGGTGGACGTGGAGAACCGGGTGATCGTCCGCCGGGACGCCCCGGTGGCCGGGCAGGTCGCGCTGGTCTCCGGCGGCGGGTCCGGGCACGAGCCGCTGCACGGCGGGTTCGTGGGTCCCGGCATGCTGTCCGCCGCCTGTCCGGGTGAGGTGTTCACCTCGCCGGTGCCCGACCAGATGGTGCGCGCGGCGGCCGCCGTGGACAGCGGTGCCGGGGTGCTGTTCGTGGTGAAGAACTACACGGGCGACGTGCTCAACTTCGACATGGCGGCGGAGCTGGCCGAGGACGAGGGCGTCCAGGTGGCCAAGGTGCTGGTGAACGACGATGTGGCCGTCACCGACAGCCTCTTCACGGCCGGGCGGCGCGGCACCGGGGCGACGCTGTTCGTGGAGAAGCTGGCGGGGGCCGCCGCGGCCGAGGGGCGGCCGCTGGAGCAGGTGGAGTCGATAGCCCGCCGGGTGAACGAGAACTCCCGCAGCTTCGGGGTGGCGCTCAGCGCCGTCACCACCCCGGCGAAGGGCTCCCCCACCTTCGACCTGCCGGCGGGCGAGCTGGAGTTGGGCATCGGCATCCACGGCGAGCCGGGCCGGGAGCGGCGGCCGATGATGACCTCCGGGGAGATAGCCGACTTCGCGGTGAACGCGATCCTGGAGGACATGTCCCCGCACAACCCCGTGCTCGTCCTGGTCAACGGCATGGGCGCCACCCCGCTGCTGGAACTGTACGGGTTCAACGCCGAGGTGCAGCGGGTGCTGGCCGAGCGCGGGGTGGCCGTGGTGCGCACCCTGGTCGGCAACTACGTCACCTCCCTGGACATGGCGGGCGCGTCGGTGACCCTGTGCCAGGTCGACGAGGACATGCTGCGGTTGTGGGACGCGCCGGTGCGCACCCCGGCGCTGCGCTGGGGGATGTGATACGGCGGACACAGCGCTCAACGCCCTTACTATGTTTGGAGGTCCAGTGCTCGACGCCGACTTCTTCCGCCGTTGGATGACGGCGACCGCCGCGTCCGTCGACCGCGAGGCGGAGCGGCTCACCGCTCTCGACTCGGCCATCGGGGACGCCGATCACGGCAGCAACATGCAGCGCGGGTTCGCGGCCGTGCGGACGACGCTGGAGAACGAGGCGCCGGACACGCCGGGCGCCGTCCTGATGCTCTCCGGACGCCAGCTCATCTCGACGGTCGGCGGCGCCTCGGGGCCGCTGTACGGCACGCTGCTGCGCCGGACCGGCAAGGCGCTCGGAGAGGCCGCCGAGGTCGGCGAGGACCAGCTGGCCGAGGCGCTGCGGGCGGGTGTGCAGGGGGTGATGAAGCTGGGCGGGGCGGCGCCCGGCGACAAGACCATGGTCGACGCCCTGCTGCCGGCCGTGGAGGCGCTCGGGAACGGGTTCGGCGCCGCCCGGGAGGCCGCCGAGAAGGGGGCGAAGGACACCGTTCCGCTGCTGGCGCGCAAGGGCCGGGCGAGCTACCTGGGTGAGCGCAGCATCGGCCACCAGGATCCGGGGGCGACGTCGTCGGCGCTGCTGATCGCGGCGCTGGCCGAGACCGCGGAGGGCTGACGTGAGCGAGGAGAAGCCGGTCGGGATCGTGCTGGTGTCGCACAGCGCCGAGGTCGCCGCCTCGGTGGCGTCGCTGGCCAAGGGGCTCGCGGGCGGGGCCGAGGCGGTGCCGGTGGCCCCGGCGGGCGGCACCGAGGGCGGCGGGCTCGGCACCAGCGCCGAGCTGATCGCCGCCGCGGCGGCCTCGGCCGACCGGGGTGCCGGGGTCGCGGTCCTCACCGACCTCGGCAGCGCGGTGCTCACCGTGAAGGCGCTGCTGGCCGAGGGCGACGAACTGCCGGAGAACACGCGACTGGTGGACGCCCCGTTCCTGGAGGGTGCGGTGGCCGCGGTGGTGACGGCCGCCGCGGGTGCCGACCTGGACGGGGTGGAGGCGGCGGCGAAGGAGGCGTACGACTACCGCAAGGTGTGACGCCATGAGGGTGGTGCGGCCGGTCAGCCGTCCGTGCCGGTCACGAACTGCCGGGCCAGCCGCTCCCCCGTCGCCACCGTCGCCGCGTGGTCCTCGATGGGCTCCGCCCGCGAGTCCTTGAAGACGATGTAGGTGACCCCGGAGGCCGCTCCGCCGTCGGTGGGGCCCGGACTGATGCCGAGGCCCTTGGCGGTGGCGTAGGAGGCCTCGCCGATGAGGTCGCCCGGGCCGGTGTCGCCGACGACCGCGTACTGCACCCGGTCCCGGTAGACGACGGCGGCGACCGAGCCGCCCCGCACGCCGTGCGCGCCGGGGTCCCAGCGGGGTCCGGCGGCCGGGACGACGATGTAGGGCAGTTCCTCGGCGCTGAGCGGCCGTCCGTCGGACTGGTGGAAGGCGGTTTCCGGAGAGTACAGCGGGTCGGTTTGGGCGTTGCAGTGGACGGAGGACCGGCCGTCGCAGTCGATGTCCAGGTCGGCCTTCCAGAAGACGGCGTCCCGGGTGCCGCAGACGGGCACGGTCTCGGGGCTGTCCTCGTCGGTGCGGTACAGGCCCTTGGAGATCTGGTCGCACGCGCCGACCCGGGCCAGCAGGTCCTCGGCGGTGACGGCGCCCTCGCCCCGGGCCCCGGCGGGGGCGTCCTCGTGGCGGGCGGGGGCCGGAGGTGCGCTCCGGGCCGGGGTGGCGGCCGGGTGCTCGCGGGCCGCGCCGGCGTGGGCGCTCGCCCGAGGGGCAACGTTTTTGCGCGGACCTGTGCCGGGGGTCGCGCCCTTGCCGTGGGTCGTCGCCCGCGCCTCGGGCGGGAGCGCCGCGGCGGGGCCGGGCAGCGTGGCGGGGGCGATCAGGGCCGCGCCGACCGCGGCCAGCGTCAGCGTCGGGACACGCACACGCACGATGAGGAACCCTCTCCTCGGGGACATGTTCGAGCCCACTGTGAGCCGCGGTCCGGACGCCCGGCCGCAGGGGCCGCCCCCAAGGGGCCGGATGGAGCACGCTACTGACAACCCGTGAGGGAACAAATCAGGCATTCGGGGCATAGGATGTGATGGTCCCACCGCCGAACGGGCGGCTCCACGGGGACAACAGGGGCCGGGAGCCCGGACCGCCTCCGATCCGGGCTCCCCGGCCGCCCGCGCCGGCGCGGGTTCGGCGACGACAGCGTTTCCGCGCCAACGGCATGAACTCCCCAGCCCTCTCGGGGAGTTCATGCCGCAGGGACCTTCAGCATACGTAACCGCGCGGGGTGCTCGGCACCGGCCCCTTGCCGCGGGCGCGCCGAGCGGGCCATATTGGTCCGGACCATTGCCGGGCCGCCGTTGAGCCGACCGTGGAGGCAGAGCCGTGCGACGCGTTCCCCTTCCGCTCGTGCTGGTCTGCGGCACCCTGCTGCTGCTCACGTCCTGCGGCCTGAGCCGGGCCGACACGGGCGACGAGGGCCGGATGCCGGGCGCCCCGACCGGGGTCACCGCGCAGGCCGGCAGCGCCACCTCCGTGCATGTGATGTGGAACGCGGTGCCGGACGACTCCGGCATCCGCTCCTACGAGGTGTACCGGGGCGGCACCAGGACGGCCGAGGTACCCGGTTCGGAGCGCATGGTGGACGTCGTCAGGCTCAGGCCGTCCACCGAGTACGCCTTCACCGTGCGGGCCCGGGACAAGGCCGGCCGGCTCGGACCGCCGAGCCGCCCGGTGCGGGCCCGGACGCCCGCCCGGGTCGCGGCCGACCGCTCGGCGCCGACCCGCCCCGGGGCGCCCACCGGGCGGGCCGACGGCAGCCGGGCGGTCCGGCTGTCCTGGGACGCCTCCCACGACGACCGGGGCGTGGTGTCGTACGACATCCAGCAGGGCGGCACGCGGATCCACAGCGTCGGCGGGAATCTGACCTCGGCGGTCGTCACCGGGCTGCGCCCCGGCACCCGGTACGTGTTCACGGTGCGGGCCCGGGACGCGGCGGACAACCTCTCCCCAGCGAGCGCCCCGGTGCGCCTCACCACCCCGGGCACCGACGACGGCCGGGCCACCGCGCCGGCCGGCTTCACCGCCGCGACCCACCGCGCCGACGGCGCCTACTACCTGGACCTGTCCTGGGATCCGCCGAGCACGGACGGGGTGATCACGGAGTACGCGATCCGGCTCGACGGCACCTCGGCCACCTCGCTGGAGTGGGGCGGCACCCCGCCGCGCGGCCGGGCGCACTACAGCTTCTACCTGGGCCGCACGGCCGGGGAGGAGCACCGGGTGCGGCTGCGGGCCCGGCTGCCCGACGGCACCTGGGGTGGCTGGTCGCCGGAGCGGACCGTGACCACGGGGCGCTGACCACAGCCCGGCGAGGACCGCATCCCGGGGCGCGGCGGGCGGGCCCGTGTCACCCGGCCGGATGCCGTCCGGGTGCGGCGGTCCGCCGGGCCGCGTTGGCTGCTGACCAGGCAGCACGGATGATTCCCGACCCTGGGCGGCGCATGGGACGTACCGCCGGCCGTGCCGCCGGAGGCCAGCCAATGCGCAAGTCCATATCCCCGCTCCGCTCCGTTCTCGCCCTCTCGGCCACCGCCGCGCTCCCGGTCGCGCTCGCGGCGCCGGCCGCCGCGGTCTCCGGCATCTCCGTCAGCACCACCGGCTCCTCCGTCTCGGTGGTGACCAGCGCGTGCACCCGGATCAACGGCAGTTGGGGCACCGCGGCGCTGCTCACCAGTAGTCAGGCCAGCTTCGCCCAGGGCCGTCAGGTGGCGCTGTCGGGCACCACCGTCAGCCAGTCCGCGGCCTGGTCCGGGGTGAGCCCGGGCACCTACACCGTGGTGGTGGTCTGCTCCAGCGGCAGTACGGCGGGCAGCCAGGCGGTGATCGTCTCCGCCGGGTCCGCACCGACGCTCTCGACCACGTCCAGGCCGTTGCCCACCCGCCCGGTTCCGGTCCAGCCGGCGCCCGCCCGGGGCGTCAACGGCGGCCTGGGCGGCACCGTCCGCGACTACGGCCCCCTCACCCTCGGCATCGGGGCGGCCCTGGTGGGCGCGGGCGCCGTCACCGCCGCGTGGTGCCTGCGCCGTCGTTCGAAACCAACACGCCCCTGACCCCGGGCCCCCCAGCCCGTCGACACCGACCGGTGCCGGCCATGCCGTTCGGCGGCGGGCCGGTCCTGGAGCCGGTCAGTCCGTCGCGCCGTCGGCGGGCGGTTCGGGGAACTCCGCGAGGGCGTGGGACAGCCACTGCGTCCAGAAGGTCTCCAGGTCGATGCCCGCCCGCAGCACCAGGTGCCGCAGCCGGTCCTCGGGGGCGTTCCGCTCCGGTGGGAAGTCGCGGCGTTCGATCTCCTCGTACTCGGCCAACTGCCGCCGGTGCAGCTCCAGATGGCGCCGCAGGTCCGCCGCCAGGCCCGCCGTGCCGACCACCGCCGCCGCGCGCAGCCGCAGCAGGAGCGTGTCCCGCAGCGGCTTGGGGTCCTGCGCGGCGGCGGTCCAGCGGGCCAGTTCGGCGCGGCCCGCGGGCAGCACCTCGTAGCTCTTCTTCTGCCCACGGGCCGGCTGCTCGGCCGGCAGCGCCCGGATGAGCCCGTCGCCCTCCAGTTTTCCCAGCTCGCGATAGATCTGCTGGTGCGTCGCGGACCAGAAGTAGCCGATCGACTTGTCGAACCGGCGGGTCAGCTCCAGGCCCGACGACGGCTTTTCCAGCAGGGCGGTGAGGATCGCGTGCGGGAGTGACATGGGCTCATCCTAGGGATGCCCCGGCAGCGCTCTGGCCGGCCGGCGGCGACCCGGCCGGCAGGTGGGCAAGGCGGCGTATCGACGGCTCGCCTCCGCTCGATCGAAGGTCCGCCGCGGTGCTACCCGAGGGCGACGCGGGTGGCGACCGGGGAATGACGGAGCGGGCCGGCAGTCAGCACCCGGACGCCGATGTCCGCTCGTTCACCTTCGACGCGCACGCCGATCCTTACAGCAGTCCGCTGCCCGGAATTCCCACCGGCCTGCCCACCGATGCCCGGGGCACGGTGAAGGTGTCCCACTACTCCGCCGATCGCAACGTGACCTACACCGCCGAAGGGCACGTGGACTGCCTGGTCACCGGCCCGCGCACCGCGACCCTCACGGCCGTCATCACCAAGGTCGGCCCCGGCGGCCCACCCTGGATGGGCAAACGACTCGGGTTCAGCGTCTACGACGGCGGCGACGACAAGGGCCACTACCGCGACCGGGTGGGGTTCTCGTGGGAGATGGTGAACCTGCTGCCGGGCGGCACCGGCGCGCCCTCGGAGGCCGAGGTCGGCACCTGCATGGCTCCGGCCCCGTACGCTCCCGTCGTCAAAGGCGGCTACACCGTCCGGCACGCCGACCTTCCGCCGGCCCCGCAGCGCTGAGGCCGACGCGCCTGCGCCGGGCGAGACCCGCGAGTCACTCCGGCCGGTCCCGGGCGATGCCGAAGTCGCCTGGGGCCGTCAGGGTCCCGGCACCGTACACGCAGCCGCCTGCCGCGCGGAGCAGCCGGCGTGCGTCCGGGCCGGGGCCTTCCCCGCTCGGCTCGACTTCCCGGCAGGTCTCCTGCCACGTGGCGTGCCTGCTACCGGTGGGCGGCGAGGAAGCCCTCCAGGATCTCGGTGAACCGCGCCGGCTGCTCCTCTGCCGGGTAATGACCGCAGTCGTCGAGGACGACCTCCGTGACGTCGTCGGCCGCCAGCCGCATCGTCTGGGCGGCATTCGCACCGCTCCACAGCGCGCCGCCGACGGCGAGCACCGGCAGCGTCAGCCGGGCCTTGCTGCGCTGCTCGTTCTGCGCGATCGTCTCGTCCAGCGCCCGGTAGTACGCGAAACTCGCCCGCAGCGCCCGGGGGTCCGCGGTGATCGCGTCGACGTAGACGTCCACGGCGTACGCGGGGATCGCGGTCCGTGTGGCGGCCTTGGTGGCGAACTGCCAGCCGAAGAAGAGCCGCTCCCGCCCCCGGACCAGTTCCTCGTTGAGGTCGGTGAGCCGGTTGAAGCCGAACTGCCACAGCTTCAGGTTGAGTTCGGCCGGGCCGAAGAACGGCGGGGACGGCGTGAGACCGGGGATCATCGCTTCGACGATGGCGAGCCGGCCCACCCGCTCGGGGTGATCGGCGGCGAGGGCGTATGCGGTCCATGTGCCGATGTCGTGGCCGACGACGTCGAACCGGTCGTGCCCGAGCACGGCCATCAACGCGACCAGATCGGCGGCCAGCGTGCCGGCGTCGTACCCGTCGTCGGGTTTGTCGGAGAGCCCGGAACCGCGCGAGTCGACGGCGACGACGGTGTGCTCACGGGCGAGCGCGGGCATCACCTCGCGCCAGGCGTACCAGGTCTGGGGCCACCCGCCGACCAGCAGCAGCGCCGGGCCGTGCCCACCGGTGACCGCGTGCAGCCGCACCCCGTTCGCTTCCACGAGCCGGCTGGTGAAGAGGTCGGGGAACCCGTCAGGCAGCCGCAGGGAACTCAAGTTCGTCATGCCGGTGACCCTACCCATCTTTGAACGATCGGTACAAGATGTGTAGGCTGATGGACCATGGCAGGCCGCAAGCAATTCGATGTGGACGAGGCGCTACGACGCGCGATGCACGTCTTCTGGCGCTGGGGGTATTCGGAGGCCTCGATCGACCGCCTGACCGAGGGCACGGGTCTGGGCCGGGGCTCGCTCTACGGCACCTTCGGCGACAAGAGCACCCTCTTCCGCAAGAGCCTCCTGCGGTACGCGCAGACCTACCATCCGCTGTACGAGCAGGCGCTGTCCGGCCCGCACGCGAACCCGAGCAGTGTCGTGGCCGCCTTCCTGCGGGTCTCCCTGAAGCGCATCGCCGACCCGGCGGTCCCCGACGGCTGCCTGCTCACGGTGTCGGCGACACAGTTGCCGGCCCTCGACCCGGAGGGCCGGGCGATGGTCCGCGCCATGATCGACGGTCTGCGGACGAGGCTGGAGCAAGCCTTGCTGGCAGCGGGGGCGGGTGATCAGGAGGCGGCGGAGCTGGCGTTGTGCACGCTGGCGACGAACAAATCCCTGGCGGTGCTGAGCCGCGCCGGCTTCTCGGGCGAAGACCTGGCAACCGTCGCGGCAGCCGCCGCCAAGAACGCCGGGGCTCCACCGAACCGACCGACCGGGCCGTCGGGACCGTGACGGACGGGAACGGCTCACCGGTTCCGCGGTGAGCTGCAACCGGCCAAGTACCGGCGCAAACACGCAGAGTGAACCGTAGGTGCATTGACCAAGCATCAGGCCGGGATCCCTGCGCCCCCTCGCCGATCAAACGTGATCTACGCGACTCCCGTTGGGTTTGCGCGATGACTGTCGGTCGACGGTGGCCGCGGCCCAGAAGTCCGGCAACCAAACTTCGCGTGGCGCGGAGGCTACCGGGAGATGGCCGAAAACCTACACTCGCCTGGCCGGCGGCTGCGGTGAGTGTTGACGCAGAGGCGGAACTGATCCTTTCCTTTATCTGCCTCGCCGGGTCCGGGCGCGGCGCTTCCTGATGGAGGTAAAGCACAAGGGTCGTGCGCCGCGCGGAGTTCCGCTTCCTCACACGCGCGGTGACCCGTGCCTCCATCGCCGTCAGCATTCACTGCCGACCACAGATGAAGGGCATTCGTCGACAGGGGGAAGTGTGGGTATTTCCACCATAGGCAACGAGACCCGTTTGGCGTCGCTCCGGGAGTCCCTCGCGCGAGAAAAGCCCGTGCGCATCGTCGAGGTGCACAGCCCGCTTGCGGCCGTCATCGCGGAACACGCCCAGGGGAAAGGGCCGGACAAAAGGGAGTTCCACGGATTCTGGTCGAGTTCGCTGACCGACTCGGCACTGCGTGGGCTTCCGGACATCGAACTGCTCGACATGGAACTGCGGTTGTCCTGGATCGACCAGATCTTCTCCGTGAGCACGCTCCCGCTGGTCATGGACGGGGACACCGGAGGACAGACACTCCACTTCGAGCACATGGTCAAGGCGATGGAACGGCGTGGTGTCTCGGCCGTGGTCATCGAGGACAAGTGCGGAGAGAAGCGGAACTCCCTGCTGCCGGGTGACGGACTGCACACCATGGCCCCGGTCGACGAGTTCTGCGAGAAGATCTCGCGCGGGAAGGCCGCGCAGTCCTTCACGGACTTCATGATCATCGCGCGGCTGGAGGGGCTCATCACCGGCCTGCCGAGGCAGGAGATCCTGGACCGTGCCGCCGCCTACGTGGCGGCCGGGGCGGACGGTCTGGTGCTGCACAGCCGCAGCTCGGACGAGGCACCCCTGCTCGACCTCGCTCGCGAGCTGCGCAGGCGCCACCCCGGCACCCCCCTGGTGGCGATCCCCACGGCCTACCCCTCCGTGACCGAGGAAGAGCTGCACGCGGCCGGCTTCAGCCTGATCATCTACGCCAACCAGATGCTCCGCGCGGCGACCAGGGCGATGGAGGAGGTCAGCCACCGCATCCTCGACCACGGACGCGCCCTCGAAGCCGGTGAGGTGTGCATCGAGACCTCGAAGCTCCTGTCGATGTCGGAGGACAAGAGGCCCATCGTGCGTGCCCCGCGCGACTGACCCACGGAGCCGACCAGATGCCCGCACAGCGCAGGGAACAGATGGTCATGGGTGCCTACGTGTCATACGGCACCGGCCACCACGCCGCCTCGTGGCGGCACCCCGAAAGCGACACGACGGCCACGCGCAACCTCGACCACTACGTCGAGGTGACCCGACTCGCCGAGCAGCACCTGTTCGACACGTTGTTCCTGTCCGATGCCCCGGCCGTGTTCAACGACGACCGAGCCGGCTTCGGCGGACGGGTGACCTTCTTCGAACCGCTCACGCTGATGGGCGCGCTGGCCATGGTCAGCCGTCACATAGGTCTGGTGGCGACCTCCTCGACGACGTACAAGGAGCCGTACAACGTCGCCCGCGAGTACGCCAGCCTCGACATCATCTCGCGGGGGCGCGCCGCCTGGAACCTGGTGACCACGTCCAAGCTCGCGGCAGCCGCGAACTTCGGCATGCCGGCCCACCCGGCACACGCCGAGCGGTACCAGCGGGCGGACGAGTTCGTCGACATCGTCCGCGGACTGTGGGACACCTGGGAGGACGACGCGTTTCCCGCCGACAAGGAGAACGGCCGGTTCTACGACCCCGCCAAGCGGCACAGGCTGCGTCACCACGGCCGCGTCTTCTCGCTGGAAGCGGAACTCAACGTCTCACGGCCGCCACAGGGCCACCCGGTCATCGTCCAGGCCGGATCGTCGGAAGCGGGCCGCGAACTGGCCGCCCGGACCGCCGAGATGGTCTTCACGGCCCAGTCGGACCTGGATTCCGCCGTCGCGTTCGCGAAGGACCTCGACCGGCGCGCGTCCCGTCACCCGAGACTGAACCCGGGCATCATCATCCTTCCCGGCCTCACCGTGTACGCGGGCAGGACCGGGAAGGAGGCCCAGGAGAAGGTCGAGGAGTTGCAGTCGCTCATCCGGCCGGAGTTCGGCCTGAGCATGCTGTCGGATCTCGTCGGCGGATTCGACCTGTCCGGGTGCGACATCGAGGGGCCGCTGCCGCAGCTGCCGCCCAGCAACGCCAACACGAGCCGTCGCGCGCTCATCGAGAAACTCGCCTACGACGAGGGCCTGAACATACGGCAGTTGTACGAGAGGATGACCACCTCCCGTGGCCACATGACTCTCATCGGCAGCTACGACACGGTCACCGATGAAATCGTCCGGTGGTTCGAGAACGGCGCCGCCGACGGATTCAACATCATGCCACCGCTGCTTCCGAAAAGCCTCGTCGACTTCTCCGAGAACATTCTGCCCAGGCTTCAGCGCAAAGGGGTCTTCAAGACCCGGTACCAGCCCGGGACACTGCGGGAAAAACTGGGCCTGAGGCGCCCGGAGAACCAGTCACACGACCGAGTACATCGCCACTCCTGAAAGGGAACAGCATCATGCGCAATGACCTGATCCTTGAGGACACCACCCTGCGCGACGGCGAGCAGACTCCCGGGGTCGCCCTGTCCGCGGCGAAGAAGGTCAAGATCTTCAACGCGCTCGTCGACGCCGGCGTGCGCTGGATCGAACCCGGCATCCCCACGATGGGCGGCGAGGAGGTCAGGGCGCTCAAGGAAATGCTCGAGCGTCGCGACGAGGTCACCCTCATCGGCTGGAACCGCGGTGTGCGCGAGGACGTGCAGAAGAGCATCGACCTGGGCTTCCGGGCCGTGCACATCGGCCTGCCCACCTCCGACAACCACCTGAAGAACTCGGTGCGCAGGGACCGGGCGTGGCTGCTGGCCACCGCGCAGGACATGGTCAAGATGGCCAAGGACCAGGGCTGCTTCGTCAGCATCAGCGCGGAGGACATAGGTCGGACCGAGCTGGAGTTCCTCAAGGAGTACGCCGTCGCCGTCGCCGAGGCGGGAGCGGACCGGCTGCGGCTGTCCGACACGATCGGCATCCTGTCGCCCAGCCAGTACGCCGAACGCGTCCGCGCCATCACGGACGTCTGCGACATCGACCTCCAGGCCCACTGCCACAACGACTTCGGGATGGCGGTCGCCAACACACTGGCCGCCATCGAGGCCGGGGTGCGGTACTTCCACGTGACGGTCAACGGCATCGGCGAGCGGGCCGGCATGGCCGACCTCGCCCAGGTGGTGATGAGCCTGCTCCAGTGGTACGACGTCGACCTCGGCATCGACACCAGCCAGCTCACCGCGCTGTCCCGCCTGGTCTCCCAGGCCTGCGGCTTCCCCTCCTCGCCGTGGCAGCCGATCGTGGGACCCAACGTCTTCGCGCACGAGTCCGGCATCCACACCACCGGCATGCTCCGGGACACCTCGACGTTCGAGCCCTTCCCCCCGGAGCGGGTCGGCGGCGAGCGCAAGCTGCTCGTGGGCAAGCACTCCGGACGTGGCGTGATCGCCCACGCCCTCGGCGAGGACGGGGCCGACCTGGAGGCGGACGTGCTGGACGAGCTGCTGCGGGAGGTGCGGGCCGAGGCCATCGCCACCGGTGGGACCGTGCCCGCGCACCGGCTTCGCGAGATGGCCGGCAAGGCCCGCGCCGCGCAGCACTGAGGGCCGGGATGACAGGCGTACTCCAAGAGGGCGTCCCGCTGGCCGAGCAGATCATCGCCGGCCACCTGGTCGACGAGGAGGGCCCGGTCGCACCGGGCCGGCTGGTCACCGTCCGCCCCGACCGGGTCTATGTGCAGGACGGCAACGCACCCACCGTCGCCCGGCTGTACGAGCAGCACGGCTTCACGACGGTCTTCGACCCGGAGCGGGTCAGCTTCGTCTTCGACCACTCGGTCCTCGTGGCCGACGTCGACATGGCCGACCGGATGAAGGACGCGGACAGGTTCGCGGCACGCCTCGGCGTGGACGTACGCGCACGCGGGCAGGGGATCAGCCACGTGCTCGCCGCCGAGGTCGGCTGGTTCTCCCCGGGCGCCCTGGTCCTGGGCTCCGACTCGCACACCTGTGTGGGCGGTGCCTTCGGGGCGCTCGGGCTCGGCATGGGCGCCTCCGACATCGTCGCCGCGATGGTGACGGGGACGACCTGGCTGCGGGTCCCCGAGACCGTCGAGGTGCGGTTCACCGGCACGCCGGCCAGGGCCACCCGGCCACGGGACGTGCTCCTCAGCCTGTTGCGGGACAAGGGCCAGGAGCCGTTCCTGTACCGGTCGGTGGAGTTCACCGGCGCGTGGGCGCGTGCGCTTTCCGCCGACGCGTCCGCCAGCCTGGCCAGCCTGGGCGTCGAACTCGGCGCGAAGTGCGTGTTCGTCCCCGACGAGCAGGGAGCCATCCCCACCGGCACGGCGCCGGGGCTCACCCGGGTCGACTTCGACATCAGCGGTCTCCAGCCGACGGTGGCGCTCCCGCACCTCCCGGCCCGGACCGTGCCGCTCGACGAGGCGGCGGGCACCCCCATCTCGTACGTCTTCGTGGGCAGTTGCACCAACAGCCGGCTGGAGGACATCGCCGAGGCGGCCGCGGTCGTGCGGGGCCACCGGGTACGCCCGGGAGTCCAGTTCGTCGTGACCCCGGGCTCGAACGCCGTGTACCGGGACGCCATGCGCGCCGGCTACATCGACACCCTGCTGACCGCGGGAGCCGTGGTCACCCCGGCCGGCTGCGGTGCCTGCGTGGGCACCCAGGGGCCGCTGCCGGCCCGTGGGGAGAACGTGCTGTCCACGATGAACCGCAACTTCCGCGGCCGGATGGGCAATCCCGAGGCCGACATCTATCTTTCCTCGCCCGTCGTGGCCGCCGCGACCGCGTTGTCCGGTGCGATTCCCCGTGTGGAGGACCTGCCGTGACGTACACATCGACCCACCGGGTACGCCGGGTCACGGGTATGGTCTCGACCGACGACATCATCCCCGCCAGGTACAAGCACATGCACACCGACCCGAAGCTGCTCGCACCGCACCTGTTCGAGGCGTATCTCCCCGGGTTCGTCGACACCCTGGAGCCGGGGGACGCGATCGTCAGCGACTCCGTCTTCGGCATCGGCAGCTCCCGGGAGCAGGCCGTCTCCACGCTGCTGGCCAACGGGATCGGCCTGGTGATCGCCCCTCGCTTCGGGCGGATCCTCTTCCGCAACTGCTGGAACCTGGCCCTGCCGGCCATCGAGACCGACACCGACCGCCTGGCCGAGGGGATGTCCATATCCCTCGACCTCGGACGGGGGGAGATCCGTTGTGAGGGAGCGACGCTCTCCACCTTTCCGAAACCGCCGCCGCTCCTGCTGGAGATGATCAGCCAGGGCGGACTCCTGTCCCGTGTGAAGACCCGAGTCTCCGGAGAGTAAGCCACTTGTCCACTTCCGAAGCCAAGTTCGACGGACTGGCCAACAACTACGATCAGGCCCGGCCCCGCTACCCCGCCGAACTGTTCCAGCACCTCGGCGAGTACCTGCCGACGGCGGGCCGGCTGAGGGTCCTCGACGCCGGAGCCGGTACCGGCATCGCCCTGGAGGGACTGCTGCCGCGGCTGCCCGCCGACGCCACGGTGCACGCGGTCGACATCTCCACGGACATGATCCGCGTCGGACGTGAGAAGTTCCCGCAGGTCGAATGGCACGAAGGGACGGCCGAGGAGTACCTCGCCTCGTGCCCGCCCGCCTCCTTCGACCTCGTGCTCGCCGCCCAGTCCTACCAGTGGATGGACCGGGCCGCCTACCTGCGGGAGGCCGCGAGGTGCCTGGACCCCGCCGGCGTGTGCCTGGTCATCCAGAACAACCGGGACCACGCGGCCGGCGGCTTCGCCTCCGACTACGAGGACCTGCTGGAGGAACTCTCGCCGGGCTACAGCCGCTCCTACCGCAGCTTCGACATCGCCGCCGAACTGGGCAAGGTCTTCACGCGGGTCGAGCGCCGGGCGGCCCACTGGAACCAGACGCTGACGGTCGACGAATTCGTCACCATGAGTTCCTCCTCCACCCAGGCCCAGCGGGCCGTGGCCGCCGTCGGCCCGGCCTTCTACGCCCGGGTGCGCAAGCTGTGCGCGCTGCACGAGGTCGGCGGACGAGTGGAGCTTCCCTACGTCAGCGAGGCGTTCTACGCGGTCCGACCGCTGTGACCACCGTCCGGATCCGGCAGGCGTGTGCCGCGGACGCGACGTCGGTGGCGGACCTCGTCCAGGAGGTCTACCGGCCTTTCACGGCGGGGTTCCGTCCGACCGCCCTGAAATGGTCCGCCGACGCCGTCCGCGCCTGCGCCTCCTCCTGGCTGATGGCGCACACGGAGGATGAACTCGTGGGCGTGGTGCACCACACGCCGGATCCGGCGGGGCACACCCTGGACGCCCTGTCCGTCGCCGCCCCCTGGCGCCGGCGCGGTATGGGGACGCGCCTGGTCACCGCCGTCGAGGAACGGGCCCTCGGCCTGGGCACCCGCCGTATGGCCATCGCCCTGCGCGACAGCCTCGGCGCGAACATCGCGTTCTTCACCTCCCTGGGGTACCGGCCGGCGGGACCGTTTCCCCCGGCCCACCACCTGTACGTCAAAGAGATCGGTGCACGAGAGTGACTATTGTCTGTCTGGGGTATCGGGCGGGGTTCGTCGAGGCGGCTCGGCGACGGAACCTGGATCTGCACTTCGTCGTCGACAAGCTCAAGCCCGGGCTGAACGGCCTGTCCTACACGAGGGTCGCCGACCTCGCCGACGGCGAGGAGGTCCTGCGTGCCGTGACGGAGTATCCGGGCGGCGACATCAGCGCGGTCGTCACCGGCCACGAACATCCCATGTTCGCGGCGACCGTACTGCGCTCGGTGTTCGGGCTGCCCGGGGACACCGACCCGGCACGGACCCTGAGGTTTCGCGACAAGCGGATCCAGAAGCGCGCCGTGTCCCCGGCCATTCCCACCGCCGCGTGTGTGTACCTGAAACCCTCCGAGCCCGATTACGCGGCGCTGGCGGAGCGTCTGGGCGCGACCTTCGTGGTCAAGCCGGCGGACGGTTTCGGTTCCCAGGCGACCGAGGCCGTGCACAGCCAGGCCGAACTCGACGACTACCTGCGCCGCCATCCGTTCGTGTCCGACGTCCGGACGGTGGCCGAATCGTTCGTCGAGGGGCGCGAGATCCACGTCGACGGCGTGTGGCGGGAAGGCCGCCCCGTGTGGGCGGCGGTGTCCAGCTACCTCGACCCGCTGATGGGCTGGACCCGGGGGAAGGCGGTCGCCGACGCACCGCTCGGCCCGGCCGAGAGCGAACTGGCCGACCGCGCCACCCGGTTCGCGTCAGACGTGCTGCGCGAGCTGGACGCCCCCGACACCGTCTTCCACCTGGAGGCGTTCGTACGGCCCGACGGGGAGCTGGTCCTGGGCGAGGTGGGCGCGCGGCCGGCCGGTGCCCTGACGCCCGAGATACTCCGCATGACGTACGGGGTCGACCTGTACGGTGCCACGATCGACGTGGCCCTCGGCCGGGCGCCCGAGGTACCCGGCCAGGACAGCGAGCCCGCCGACCTGTTCGGCTGGATCTACCTCGTCCGCAGCCCGGACCCGGCGCTGACGGAGGACTCCTTCCGCGACCGCTTCGAGCTGGTCGAGCTGGACTACCCCGCGCCGGAGAACGACCGGCAGGGCATCTACGGCCGCTGCGGACACGCCATCGTCAAGGCGGCGACCCACAAGGAACTGATGCACGAACTGCGTGCGATAGCCGACTTCAACCGGAGCGCCTAAGTGTCGGATTCCAGGACCCGCGTGCTCGTGCTCGGGCGCGACAAGGAATGGGCCCGCCGGGCCATGGACAGGTTCTCGGACACCCACGAGTTCGTCCGTCTCCCCGCCGAGGCGGAGCGGCACGGCGGGCTGCCGGGCCCGGACCTGCTGAGCGCCGCCGACGAGCTGATGGCCCGCCGGCCGTTCGCCGCGGTGGTGGCGACGAGCGAGAGCACCATGCTCGCCGCCGGGTTCCTGCGCAGCCAGTACGGCCTTCCCGGACTCGACTACGCGCAGACCCTGCTGGTCACGAACAAGTGGCGGATGCGCGGCAGGCTCGGCTCCGCGGTGCCCTCCCCCCGTGCCTGGCTGTCCGGACGGTTCCTGGCCGACGGGCCGGAGGACGGGGCCGACGTCACCGAGGTGGTGGTGAAGCCGATCGCCTCGTCGGCGTCCCGCGACGTGCGCCGGATGCCGGTCGAGCGGGCCCGCGCCTGGCTCGCGGACCAGAACGGCCTGTGGCTGGTGGAGGAGGCCGTGGCGGTCGAGCGTGAGTTCCACTGCGACGGCGCCTTCCACGACGGCCGGGTCTCCTGGCTGGTGATCTCCGAGTACGACCGGCCGGCCCTGCAGACCGCCGGCACCTGGGGCACGTCGTTCCTGCGCGGCGACGATCCGCTGCGGCCCCGGCTGACCGAACTCTCGCACCGGGTGGTCGAGGAGGTCGGTGCCGGGGACGGTGTCTTCCACGTCGAGTTCCTGTACGACGGCGCCCGCCTGACCTTCGGCGAGGTCGGCCTGCGTCCGGCCGGTGCCGGCTGGGGGGAACTGCTGCGGGTCACGACCGGAGCGGACATCTGGGGCGCTTTCGTGGCCGCGCAGCTCGGCATGGACGGCCTCGGGTTCGCACCGGTGCGTCCGGCGGCCGAGATCAGCGGGATGCTGTGGGCCCGCCCCAACCCCGACGGCAGTCTGCCGCTGCCCGCGCCCGAGGCCGGCCGGCTGCCCGGCGTCGTCCTCGTCGGCGAGGGGAACAGGGCCCGTGGTGCCGATCCGACGAACTCCTGCGACTTCGAGTACCGCGCCTACTTCGAGGGACTGACCCCCGAGGGGGCCGACCGGCTGCGTGCCGCCATCACGGCCCGGGAAGGCGCCGGACCGGTGACCGCGGAAATCGGCACGGCCGGATGAAGCACGAGGCAACCGCTCGGTCGGCGCGCAGCGGCAGGTGGCTGCTCGCCTTCTTCTGCGCCAGCAGCGTGGCCGAGATCCTGCAGGCGGTCGCCATCATGTGGGCCTCCTACCGGCTGAGCCACAACGCGGTGGTGACGGGGGCGATGAACGCGGCGGCGTACCTGCCGGGCGTCGTGCTGGGGCTGATCGTCCGCAAGAGGGCCGACTCGGGAGACGCGGTCCACCGGCTGTCCCTGACGAACTGGGTGCTGTTCGCCGGGTCCTCGCTGCTCACCCTGGTATGGATGGCCCACTCGCCCCCGGGGCTGGCTCTGGCCGCGTTCGCCGCCGTGCAGTGCAGCCTGAGCTTCGTCAAGACGATGAACAAGGCGCACGCGGGGCGGTTCATCCGCCAGGGGTACTCGGCGTCCGACGCCGTACGGCTGCGTCAGCGCTCCACCTCGTTGGCGCAGGCGGGCGGCGCGGTCGGCGGCGGGGCCGCGGGCGTACTGCTGGGGATCGGCGCGGTCGGCTGGTGCTTCGCCACCACGGCCCTGCTCTACCTGGCCGGCCTCCTGGCGGTGCGGCGCGCCGCGTCCTCACCGCACGAGGCCGAGGACACCCCGGTGGCGCGGGGCGCCGGGCCGGCCGCGGCGACGAGCGGGGAGAGGCGGGAGAGGAATCCGTCGGCCGGCTCGCGGGTCCTGCGCACGATCCTCGTGTACTCGTTCCCCAGCAGCGGCGCGCTGCCCTTCATGTCCACCGTCGCCGTTCCGCTGGCGCAGTCGGTGTCGCCCGGGTCCGGGGACTTCTACGCGGTGCTCAGCGTGGCCGGTATGGCCGGCGGCTTCCTCGCCGGCACGGCCTTGTCCAGCGGGCGGCTTTCGTCGGACCTCGTCTTGCGGACCGCGTTTCTCGGTGGCGCCGCGCTGGCCGTCGGCATCGCCGTCACCCGCTGGCCGGCCGCCGTCGTCGTGCTCTTCCTCGTGCTCAGTGCCGTCATCACCACGCATGTGATGGTCATGCAGGTGCTGACCAACCAGGCGCCTCCGGAGGACCAGGTGGGTCGGTTCACGGTGGTGCGCAACGCCGTCGCGGGCGCCGCCAAGTGCGGTGCCGCGCTCGTGGCCGGCTGGCTCGTCGAAGCGCTCGGCCTCACCGCCGCCTGGCTCGCGCTCGCCCTCGTGCTGGGCGCGGCCGGGTTCAGCTGGTGGGGCGTGGGACGGAGCAGGGAGATGGAGGAACTGGTCGGTGCGAACTAAGACGGCATTCATCGACTACGTACGGCGCAGGCGCGGGGATCTGGTGCGCGCGGACGCGCCGGCCGCGGCGGTCGACGAGTCGCTGGCCCTGCTGGGGCTCGACGACGCCGCGCTGGCCCGCTGGGCGGCGAGCGAGTCCGTCCTGGTGTCGCTGCCGCACGCCAGTCCCAATGTCTTCGACCCGCGCACCCGGGTCTGCTGGTACGCGGGGAGTGTCCAGCGACGGGAGGCGAACCCGGCCCACCATGTCCGGGTCGTCCTCACCCACACCAACTTCTCCGACCTCGGCTGGCGGCCGTACGCCTGGTGGTACCTCGGAGCGGACGGGCAGGTGCGCTGCCACCGGCAGTTCACCCGGAACAAGAAGCGCAAGCACGTGACCGTCGGGAGCCGGCCGCCGATGGACGTCGTGCCGGAGGAAGCGGCCCGGACCGATCTGGACGCGTCCCGGGCCGCCCGGTGGGGAGCGGACCTGGCCGTCTCCTACATGCTGCTCGGCTCGGTGGTCGAACGGGCGGCGGGCATGGTGACCGGGCGGACGGTGACCTACCTGCCGCTCTCCCTGCTCGTCTCCTTCGTGCGGGAACAGGCGGCCGATCCCTCGTCCGCGGGTGACGAGCCGTTGTCCGCGTGGTGCCGTCTGCTCACCGACCGGGCGCAGGGGCGGCGGGCGGGTCCCGACGGGGTGCTCGTGGAATGCCCGGGGCGGCAGGCGACCGTGTTCGACAACTACAGCAATCTGGCGACGCTCGCCCTGCTGGGCGACTGCCGCGTGCTGGGCGGCGCCAAGATGGCCGGCTACTGGCCCCATGTCCAGCAGCGCCTCGACGCCCTGCGGCAGAGCGCCGCCGAGGACATGCGCGACCCGAGGGTCGCGCTGGTGCCGGATGCCGATCTGCTGCGGTTCGCCGGGCCGTCACCGGCGGTCGCGGCGCAACTGGAGCGCCTGGGCGTGCCGTACAGCCAGGGGCTGGCGGTCGCCGAGCACGGGGACTTCGCGCGACGGATCGACCCGTTCGAGGCGGCCGCGCCGGTTGCCGGGTGATCCGGGGGCCCGGCCGAGCCGGTGGCGCGGACGCCGGTGACGAGCCGGTGGGCGGGCACCGCGACGACCGACCTCACACCGGCATCGACGGCCAACCACCAGCCGGCCGCGTCACCGACCTGCCCGGACAGCACGCCTAGAGTGCCGCCGCCACTTCGGTGCCCTGCTTGATGGCCCGCTTGGCGTCCAGTTCCGCGGCGACGTCCGCACCGCCGATCAGGTGTGCGCCGCGTCCGGCGGCGACCAGTTCCTCGTACAGGTCGCGGCGCGGTTCCTGGCCGGTGCACAGCACCACGGTGTCGACCTCCAGGACGGTGCTCTCCTCGCCGACGGTGATGTGCAGACCGGCGTCGTCGATGCGGTCGTAGCGCACGCCCGGGACCATGGTGACGCCGCGGTGCCGCAGTTCGGTGCGGTGGATCCAGCCGGTGGTCTTGCCGAGCCCGGCGCCGACCTTGGTGGTCTTGCGCTGGAGCAGGTGGACCTGGCGGGGCGGGGCCGGGCGGCGCGGCTCGGTGAGGCCGCCGGGTGCCGTGTACTCCATGTCGACGCCCCAGTTGCGGAAGTACGTCGCGGGGTCCTCGCTCGCCTTGTCCCCGCCGTCGGTGAGGTACTCGGCGACGTCGAAGCCGATCCCGCCAGCGCCCAGGACGGCCACGCGCTCGCCTACGTCGGCGCCGTCGCGCAGCACGTCGAGGTAGCCGAGCACGCGCGGGTGGTCGACGCCCGGGATGTCGGGGGTGCGCGGGGTGACGCCGGTGGCGACGACCACCTCGTCGTAGTCGGCCACGTCCGCGGCGCTCACCCAGGTGTTCAGGCGCACCTCCACGCCGTGGGCGGCGAGTTGGTGGCGGAAGTAGCGCAGGGTCTCCTCGAACTCCTGCTTGCCGGGCACCTTGCGGGCGACGTTGAGCTGCCCGCCGATCTCGCTGCCGGCGTCGAACAGGGTGACGTCGTGGCCGCGTTCGGCGGCGCTGACGGCGCAGGCGAGCCCGGCCGGTCCGGCGCCGACGACGGCGACGCGCTTCCTGGTCCTGGTCGGCGCGAGCACCAGCTCGGTCTCGTGGCAGGCGCGCGGGTTGACCAGGCAGGAGGTGAGCTGTCCGCTGAAGGTGTGGTCCAGGCAGGCCTGGTTGCAGCCGATGCAGGTGTTGATGGCCTCGGGGGTACCGGCGGCGGCCTTGGCGACGAAGTCGGGGTCGGCGAGCATCGGCCGGGCCATGGAGACCATGTCGGCGTAGCCGCCGGCCAGCAACTCCTCGGCGAGTTCGGGGGTGTTGATGCGGTTGGTGGTGACCAGCGGGACGGTCACCTCGCCCCTCAGCTTCTTGGTGACCCAGGTGTAGGCGCCGCGCGGCACGGAGGTGGCGATGGTGGGGATGCGGGCCTCGTGCCAGCCGATGCCGGTGTTGATGATGGTGGCGCCGGCCGCCTCGACGGCCTTGGCGAGGGTGACGACCTCCGCGTGGGAGGAGCCGCCGGGGACGAGGTCCAGCATGGACAGCCGGTAGACGATGATGAAGTCCTCGCCGACGGCCTCGCGCACCCGGCGGACGATCTCGACCGGGAACCGCATCCGGTTCTCGTACGAGCCGCCCCAGCGGTCGGTGCGGTGGTTGGTGCGGGCGGCGATGAACTCGTTGACGAGGTAGCCCTCGGAACCCATGATCTCGACGCCGTCGTATCCGGCGTGCCGTGCGAGGCGGGCGGTGCGGGCGTAGTCGTCGATGGTCCGCTCGACGTCGGCGTCGGAGAGTTCGCGGGGCACGTAGGGGCTGATCGGCGCCTGGAGCGGGCTCGGGGCGACCAGGTCCCGGTGGTAGGCGTACCGTCCGAAGTGCAGGATCTGCAGGGCGATCCGGCCGCCCTCGCGGTGCACGGCGTCGGTGACCACCCGGTGCCGCTCGGCCTCCGCCTCGGTGGTGAGCATGGCCCCGCCCTCGTAGGGCCGCCCCTCCTCGTTCGGCGCGATGCCGCCCGTGACGATGAGCCCGACGCCGCCGCGCGCCCGGGCGGCGTAGAACGCCGCCATCCGTTCGAACCCGCGCTCGGCCTCCTCCAGCCCCACGTGCATGGATCCCATGAGCACCCGGTTCGGCAGCGTGGTGAACCCCAGGTCGAGCGGGGTCAGCAAGTGGGGGTAACGGCTCATCTCGGGCCCTCCGTGCACGGGTGCGGTCGCTTCTTGTTGTAGAGCAACCGAACCCGCTTGTGCAACTAGTTGCATAAACGTGTGGGCCGAACCACCACTTCCCCGAACCTACTGGTAGATACGGAGAAGTGCCGGGCGCGCTGCGGAGTGAAGCGTGCGATGAACCGGTACGCCCCGGCCGGTGCGGGACCGGCCGGGGCGTTCAGGGGCGCTCGGGCGCGCCGGGTCAGCGGCTTTCCAGGCGTAGGTGCAGGTCGCGTTCCTGGTCGCCGGAGGCCGTGCAGGTTTCCTCGACGGTGAACATCGAGTCCAGGGTGTGGCGGAAGCGGTCGACGGCCCAGTAACCGCCCTGGACGTCCGCCTGGACGGACGAGCGGAGGTGAACCGGCGGGCAGCCCTGACGGGGGGTGTCCGCGACCTCGTACGTGCCGAGCCACACCATGGGGCGGGTCTCGTGGAGTTGCCGGGGCACCTCGTCCTCGCCCCGGTCGGACGCGAAGCAGGAGTTCAGCGCCTCGAAGACGAGACGTGCGTCCTCCTTGGAGCATCCGCTGATCTCCACCATGACGGATTCCGGATGCGACCGGTCCTTGTTCTCCATTGATCGCTCCTTTCGTGGCCGCGCTGCGGTGGCACGGGGTACCCCGTTCGCACCACGTCCATCCCCCGCTCAGCAAAACACCGCGTCCCCCCGCCCGCCACCCGCGCTCTCAGCCGAGGGAGAACTTGTACGTCTTGCTGTCGGTGAGCACACAGACGCCCGGCGAGACCACGATCACCCGCAGGGTGCCCGTGCGCCGGTCGTAGTCGATGCCCTCCGCCTCGAAGGAGCCCTGGCACGCGCTGCGCAGCGGCAGCTGGCGCAGCGCGGTGACGTGCCCGGCCACGTCCGCGGAGCCGCTCGGCGGCGCCGACAGGTCGATCCGGAGCAGCGGCTTGGTCATGCCGAACAGGCTGCCGTCGGGGTCGTCGGAGGAGCACAGCAGGGTCGTCGGACCGGAGAAGTCACAGCCCTGGACGTCTCTGACGGCGTGGTCCAGATGGACCGTGGCCGCCTGCGGGAGGTTCGCCGAGGGCGAGGTGGAGGGGTTCTCGCCCGGCGTCGGGAAGACCAGCAGCCGGTCCATCGTGCCCCATTCGCCGGACAGCATCCACTGGCCGTCCGGCGAGATCGCCACCCACGAGTTGTTCATGGCCTCGCCGGGGCTCAGCGTGTGCACGTATTCCGACCAGGCGCCGCCCGGCGACTGCACGCGGAACATCTTCGAGTTGCCGGAGTCCCGCTGGTAGGGCTCGATGTAGTAGCCCTCGTACGACGCGTCGGGGTCGCCGACGTGGTTCCAGCCGCGCGCGGAGTCACCGAGCGGGATGGTGCCGATGCCGGTGTAGCGGTTGGGACTGTTCGCCGGGACCTCGACCGAGGCCAGCCCCTGGCTCTCGGTCAGCGGGTCGGCGCGGTCGGAGCCGGTCTCGGTCCAGGTGCCGGCCGCCGAGGCGGGTGCGGGCACGGCGAGGGACAGGGCGGCGGCGAGGGTGACGAGTCCGGCGAGTACTCCGGGGCGGCGTAACCGGGCGGGCACGGGCATGGCGGGCTCCTGGAAGGGCGGTGGGGCGCACTCGGACGGCGCACAGTCTGGCGTGCGCGCGATAGCCATGTACAGACCAAGTCGACCATCGTGGCCGGGAGTGCCCCGGCTCCCTCCGGCGGACGCCCGCCGCCGGGTTGAGGGATGGTGGAGGTTGACGCGGAAGGCTGCGGAGAGTCGGATGTGAGCGCGGCACGACACGGGGAACCGGCACGGGGGACGGCACGCCGTGCGGACGGGCGAAGGCGGTGCGTGGCATGAGTGCAGCCGGGGCTCCGGCGACCGAGAGCGGCGAGCCCGCGCGCGGACCGGTGCCGCCGGGCGGCCTGCTCGACATGCTCGGCGTGGCCTCGGTGGTGCTGGACGCCGACGGCCGGATCGTGCTGTGGAGCCCGCAGGCGGAGGAGCTGTTCGGCTACACCGCGCGGGAGGCCCTCGGCCGGTACGCCGCCCGGCTGATGGTGGACGAACGGCACCTGCAACTGGTCGCCCGGCTCTTCGCCGATGTGATGACCACCGGGCAGAGCTGGGCCGGCGGCTTCCCGATCCGGCACAAGGACGGCAGCACCCGGCTGGTCGAGTTCCGCAACATGCGGCTGCTCGACGACCGCGGGGAGGTGTACGCCCTCGGGCTCGCCGCCGACCGCTCGACCGTACAGCGGCTCGAACAGGACGTGGCGCTGTCCGAGCGGATGGTGAAGCAGTCCCCGATGGGGCTCGCGGTGCTCGACACGGAGCTGCGGTTCGTCTCCGTGAACCCGGCCCTGGAGCGGATCAGCGGGCTGCCGGCCGCCGAGCACACGGGCCGCGCGCTCCGCGACGTCCTGCCCGGGCTGGACACCGGCCCGGTGGCGGACGCCGCCCACCGGGTGCTGGCGACGGGCACCCCGCTGATCGACCACGTGGTGGTGGGCCGCACGCCCGCCGACCCGGAGGCGGACCACACCTGGGCGGTGTCGCTGTACCGGCTGGACGACGCGATGGGGCATGTGCTCGGCGTGGCCTGCTCGATGGTGGACATCACCGAGCAGCACCGCGCCTCCGTGACGGCGGAGGCGGCACGGCGCCGGCTCACACTGATCGCGGACGCCTCGGCGCGGATCGGTACGACGCTCGAACTGGAGCGCACCGCCCGGGAGTTGGCCGACGTCGCGGTGCCGGAACTGGCCGATGTGGCGGCGGTCGACCTGCTGGACGCCGTGGTGGAAGGCCGGCCCAGCACCCTCGGCCCCGCGGATCCCGCGGTGATCCGGGCCCTCGCGCTGCGCCCGGAGGACGACTCGGACGCCGTACGGGCCGCCGACCGGCCGGGCGAGATCGCGCGGTACGCCCCCGACCGGCTGGTCACCGAGTGCGTGCGCACCGCCGAGCCGGTGCTGGTGCCCCGGGTGAAGGACGAGGACCTGCCGCGCATCGCGCGCTCACCGCGGGCGGCGGCGCTGCTGGCGCGGGCGGGCCTGCACTCGTATCTGGCGGTGCCGCTGATCGCGCGCGGCGAGGTGCTGGGGGCGCTCGATCTCAAACGCACCCGCAATCCGCGGCCGTTCGACCGGGACGACGTGCTGCTCGCGCGGGAGCTGGCGTCCCGGGCCGCGGTGCAGATCGACAACGCCCGCTGGTACCAGAACGCCCACAACGCCGCGCTCACCCTCCAGCGCAGCCTGCTGCCGAGCGATCCTCCGGTGACGACCGGTCTTGAGGTGGCCTCGCGCTACCAGCCGGCGGGGGTCACCAGCGAGGTGGGCGGCGACTGGTTCGACGTGATCCCGCTGGAGGGCGGCCGGACCGCGCTGGTGGTCGGCGACGTCATGGGCAGCGGCATCGACGCGGCCGCCACCATGGGCCGGCTGCGCACGGCGACGGCCACCCTGGCCGCGCTCGGCCTGGACCCGGCGGTGCTGCTCGGCCATCTGGACCGGACCACCTCGGCGCTGGACCACTCCATCGCGACCTGTGTGTACGTCGTCCACGACCCGTGGCTGCGTCAGTGCCGCATCGCCAACGCGGGCCATCTGCCGCCGGTCCGCGTCCGCCCCGGCCGGCCGCCGGAACTCCTGGACGTGCCCACCGGGGTGCCGCTGGGCGTCGGCGGGGTCGCATTCTCCACGGTCACCGTCGACTTCGCCCCCGGCGACGAACTGGTCCTCTACACCGACGGCCTGGTCGAGACCCGCCATGACGCCCTCGACGAACGCCTCGACCTGATGCTCTCCCTCCTGACCGACCCGGCCCGCCCCCTGGACGAGACCTGCGACACCCTCCTGAACACCCTGCACCGCCCGGACAACCACGACGACGTCGCGCTCCTCATCGCACGGTCCCGGGAACCGGACCGGCCGCCCGAGTAGGGCGGGCCGCCGGTTCCCCGCGCTCCGCTGCGGGCCGCGTCCCGCGTGGTCACGACCGGCGTTCCCGACCCCGGGCCGATCCGCCGCGGCGCATGTCCCGGCGGGACACGGACGAGAGGCCCTACTGACGCACCCCGATCACCACATGCGCCGACCACTCCCGTGACACCGCCACCCGGGCGGTCAGGCCCGCCTCGGTGAAGGCGGCCAGCGCGGCCGGGGACTGGCGTTCGCTCGTCTCCGAGAGGAGGCGGCCGCCGGGGGCCAGCCAGGTGGCGGCCTCGTCCGCGACGCGGCGCAGGACGTCGAGGCCGTCGGGGCCGCCGTCGAGGGCGGCCGCGGGCTCGTGGTCGCGGGCCTCGGCGGGGAGGAGGGATATGTCGGGGGTGGGGACGTAGGGGACGTTGGCCGTCAGCAGGTCGACCCGGCCGCGCAGCGCGGTGGGCAGGGCGGCGTACAGGTCGCCCTGGTGGGCCCGGCCGCCGTAGGGGGCGAGATTGCGCCGGGCGCAGCGCACCGCGGCCGGGTCGATGTCGGCGGCGTGCACCTCCGCCCCGTCCAGCGCGGCGGCGAGCGCGGCGCCGAGCGCGCCCGAGCCGCAGCACAGGTCCACGACGACGGCCGCGTCCGGTGCCTCGGCCAGCGCCCGGTCCACCAGGAACTCGGTACGGCGGCGGGGCACGAACACCCCGGGCGTCACGGCGACGCGCAGTCCGTGGAACTCGGCCCAGCCCAGGACGTGTTCGAGCGGCAGCCCGGCCGCGCGGCGGTCCACCATCGAGGCCAGTTCGGCGGGGTCGCGGGCGGTGGCGAGGAGCAACTCGGCCTCGTCCTCGGCGAAGACGCACCCGGCGGCGCGCAACGCGGAGACGACGGCGGCAGGGGAGAGTGAGGGGCGGGAGGGCATGGATGCCTTTCGGGAGCGCGGAACCACAGGGCGCTCCCCGCGGTCACCGACTCCGGCGTACCGCGCCGTCACGAGGAGAGAGCACCCCGGCTGACACAGCGGATATGGGTCTCACCTCCTCGCTCTCGGGGCCGCGGACCTCCGCGACCGGACGGTCACCATACCCCAGGGCCCCACCGCCGGACTCGGCCCGCGGACCCGAGTTGTACTCTGCAACGGGAAGTCCGGAGGAGGGAGAGGCCCGTGAGCAGGGCAGAGGCCGCTGTGGAGACGATCCAGCGCGAGATGACGGTCTTCGCCCGCCGGGCCCGCGCCTCGGCCGGGCGGATGCACCCCGAGCTGTCCCTGGTCTCCTACACCCTGCTGGGGCATCTGGAGGAGAGCGGCGGCTGCCGGGCCACCGACCTCGCGGCGCACTACGCCCTGGACAAGTCCACGGTGAGCCGCCAGGTGGCCGCGCTGGAGCGGGCCGGGCTGATCGAGCGCCGGCTGGACCCGGAGGACCACCGGGTCCAGGTGCTCCAGCTGACGGAGGCCGGACAGGAGATCCTCGGCCAGGTCACCCTCCGCCGACGGGCCGCCGTCCGGGAGCGGCTGGAGGGCTTCCCGGAGGAGGACCTGGTGCGGTTCGCGGCCTATCTGGAGCGCTACAACGCGGCACCGGACGACACCACGGACCGCTGAGACCCGGCCCGGTCACAAGCACCGGCTCGGCCCCACGGCACCCGCCGAGCCCCGGCTCACCCCACCGGCACCGCCGCCCGCTCCTCCCCCAGCCGCTCGGGAACCCGCGCCGACAGGAACGCGGTGTGCCGGCGCAGCCGGAAGCCGAGGGACTCGTAGAGCCGGATGGCGTTGGTGTTCTTGGCGCTGGTGTGCAGGAACGGGGTCTCGCCGCGTTCCCGGATGCCGTGCGCGACCGCGTGGATCAGCCGGGTGGCCAGGCCCTGGCCGCGGACGGCGGCGTCGGTGCAGACCGCGCTGATCTCGGTCCAGCCAGGCGGGTGCAGCCGCTCCCCCGCCATGGCGACCAGCGCGCCCTCGCGGCGGATGCCCAGGTAGGTGCCGAGCTCCACGGTGCGCGGCAGGAACGGCCCGGGCTGGGTGCGTGCCACCAGGTCCAGCATCTCGGGCACGTCGGCCGGGCCGAGGCGGACCGCCTCCGGGTCGGGCGCGGCGGCCACCCCGTCGTCCACGAGCTGCACCCCGCCCACGTGGAAGGTGATCTCCCAGTCCTCGGGCACGTCGCCGCAGTAACCGGACAGCGGGACCTCGGCGCCGGGCCCGGCCAGCGCCGCGAGGTCCGCCCAGTCCCGGGCGTCCGGCTCGTCGGGCAGCGCCAGCCACGGGGAGACGTCGAGCGGGTAGCGCAGCACCCGGCCGCGCCGCTCGGCGAAGCGGGCGTGCGGGCCGGTGAGGGAGGCGAGGGCGGGATTGTCGAGTGGGTGCGGGGCACCGGTCCGGCTCACGCGGCCACCTCGTTCCCCGTGCTGGAACCGTACGCCTCGCTCATCCTCATCCCTCGCTTCGCTCGCCCTGGCACCGGCGCACCACGCCCGGCACTGGTCGCCAAGGAGCGGGCCCGCACCGGTATTCCCGCCTCCGGTCAGAGTTCATACGGCCGCAACGATCGGGCCCGCACGCGAGCACCGCGCCCGTGACCTGGGACGGGGCACCCGCCCCGACAGCGTACGGTTGAAGCATGAACGTCACGCGAGGCTTCACGGGCCGCGCGCGCGAGCACAACCCGGGACTGCCGCCCGGACAGTACGACGCGCGCGACGACTGGCCCGTCCTGTCCGCCGAGGTCACCCCGGACCTCGCACCCGCCGACTGGACCTTCCGCATCGACGGACTGGTCGGGCGGCCGTACACCTGGGACTGGGAGGCGGCGCACGCGCTTCCCGCGTCGGCGTACGAGGGCGACATCCACTGTGTGACCGGGTGGTCGAAGTTCGGTGTGCGCTTCGGCGGGGTGTCCCTGGACGCCTTCCTCGACGTGGCACGGCCCGACGCCCGCGCCACCCACGCGCTCGCCCGCTCCCACACCGGCTACACCGCGAACCTGCCGCTCGCCGATCTGACCGGCGGCCGGGCCTGGATCGTGTGGGAGTACGACGGCAAGCCGCTGCCGGCCGAGCACGGCGGCCCGGCGCGTCTGGTGGTGCCGCACCTCTACTTCTGGAAGAGCGCCAAGTGGATCGCGGGCATCACACTCCTCGACCACGACGAGCCGGGCTTCTGGGAGGGCAACGGCTACCATCCGCGCGGCAACCCCTGGGAGGAGCAGCGGTACTCCGGTGACTGAGACGACGACGATGCCCGGCGGCGCGTCGCGGTTCGCGGTGCCCGGCCGGATCGCGGTGAGCGAGCAGGCCGAGACGGTGTGGCAGACGGCCACGCTGACCCAGGTCCGCCGGGAGACGCCGTACGCGGCCACGTTCCGGCTTGCGGTGCCGCGCTGGGCGGGGCACCTGCCCGGCCAGCACCTGATGCTGCGGCTGACCGCCCCGGACGGCTACACGGCGCAGCGCCACTACTCGATCGCCTCCGCGCCGGACGATTCCGGGCACATCGAGCTGACCCTGGACCGGGTGCCGGACGGCGAGGTCTCCGGCTGGTTCCACACCGTGGCCCGGCCCGGTGACACGTTCGAGGTGCGCGGTCCGCTCAGCGGCTTCTTCGCCTGGCCGGGGGACCGGCCCGCGCTGCTGCTCGGCGCGGGTTCCGGGGTCGTACCGCTGATGTCGATGATCCGCCACCACCGGGCGCGCGGCCTCGACGTGCCGCTGCGGATGCTGGTGTCCGCGCGCAGCCCCGAGGAGCTGATCTACGCGCGGGAGCTGGGCGCGGAGACGACGCCGGTGTTCACCCGCAGCGCCCCCGCGGGGGTGCCGGTGGGCCGGGTGACGGCCGCGCACCTGGCGCCGCTGATGGCCGAGCGGCCGCCCGGCGGGTGGGAGGCGTACGTGTGCGGCTCCAACGGGTTCGCCGAGCACGCCTCCCGGCTGCTGGTGCGGGCCGGCCAGCCGGTGGACCGCATCCGCATCGAGCGCTTCGGCTGATCCCCGGCGCCCGTTCACGGCGTCCACGCGGGGTACTTGGCTCGAACCCTGTCCCAAGTGGGCCTGAACTCGCGGTTCCACGGGTGGGCCGGGTGCGTCGTACGGGGTACGAGACGGGTGTGGACGCCTCGGCGCGTGCGGCGCGGGGCGTGAGCGGTCGGCTTCGGTGAGGAGGCGGACATGCGGACCCGGGTACGCGGCTGGCGCTGGCGGCGCAACACGCTGCGGCGCCGCTGCGATGTCGTGGAGGCGTGGACGGTGCTGGCGGTCGCCGTGCTGCTGTGCGTGGTGGCACCGCTGGCCGGGGCGGCCGCGGGCCTGTACGCGCACGACCGGGGCGCGGCGGACGCGGCGGCGCAACGTGCCGCGCGCCATCAGGTGCGGGCCACCGTGACCGGCGATCCGGCCGCGTCGCCGCCCTCCGTGCCCACCGGCCACGGGCACCCCTACCGCGCCGAGGTCCGCTGGACCGAGCCCGGCAAGGGCGTCCGGACCACCTGGACGCGGGTGCCGGCCGGGACCCGGCCGGGTGACCCGGTCGAGGTGTGGGTGGACTCCCGGGGTCACGGCGTCGGCGCGCCGCCGGCCGGTACGGCGGTCCTCCAGCACGCGGTGGCCGTCGGGGTGGGCGTGGCGGCCTGCGTCGGCGGCGTGGTGTTCCTCGGCCACGCGGTGTCCCGGCGGATCGCGCTGCGCCACCGGCTCGCCGAGTGGGAACGGGAGTGGGCCCGGACGGGCCCGAGGTGGACCCAGCCGAGAACGTGAGCGGACCGCGCCCCCACCACTGGCCCGCCGGGTGACCGCCCTCGTACGGTGAGCTCCTCACTGTCTGCCCTGATCAAGGCGGTTGCCATGGCCCTGTTCGACCTCCCGCTGCCGGAACTCCGCGCCTACCGCGGCCGGTCCACCGAACCCGAGGACTTCGACGCCTTCTGGGAGCACACCCTGAAGGAGGCGCGCGCACACGAACTGGACGTCCGCTTCGAGCCGGTGGACGCGGGGCTCACCACCGTGGAGGTGTACGACGTGACGTTCGCCGGGTTCGGCGGGCACCCCGTCAAGGGCTGGCTGCGGCTGCCCGCCGGCGCCGACGAACCCCTGCCGCTCATCGTGGAGTTCATCGGGTACGGCGGCGGACGCGGGCTGCCGCACCAGGATCTGCTGTGGGCGTCGACGGGCCGGGCGCACTTCGTGATGGACACCCGGGGGCAGGGCAGCAACTGGGGCGGCGGGGGCGGCACCGCCGACCCGGTGGGCTCCGGTCCCGCCCACCCCGGCTTTCTGACCCGGGGCATCGACGCGCCCGAGAACCACTACTACCGGCGGGTGTTCACGGACGCCGTACGGGCCGTGGAGGCGGCCCGCGCGCATCCGCTGACCGACGCGGCGCGCACGGTGGCGCTCGGCGAGAGCCAGGGCGGCGGCATCACCCTCGCCGTCGGCGCCCTGGTCCCGGACCTGGTCGCGGTGGCGCCGGACGTGCCGTTCCTGTGCGACTTCCCGCGCGCGGTGACCCTGACGGACCGTCACCCGTACCGGGAGGTGGGTCTGTTCCTCAAGACGCACCGGGGCCGCACGGCCGAGGTGCTGCGCACCCTGTCCTACTTCGACGGCGTGCACTTCGCGGCCCGCGGCCGGATGCCGGCCCTGTTCTCGACGGCCCTGGAGGACGAGACCTGTCCGCCGTCGACCGTGTTCGCGGCGTTCAACGCCTGGGCGCACGAGGACAAGGCGATCGAGGTGTACGAGTTCAACGACCACGAGGGCGGCGGCCCTTACCAGGAGGCGGCGAAGTTGCGCTGGCTGCGCTCCCGCCTGTGACGGCCGCGTGCCGGGCACGGCCTCTTCCTCCGGGCCCGCCCGGTCGCTAGGTTCTGAGAAGCCCGGCCCGGACGCCGCGGGGCCCGGGCGGTTCCCACGACCACGGAGGGCCCATGTCAGCCACGCACGACGCCCAGCAGACCCCGCCGGCAGCGGAGGCGACACGGGTGGACGGCCACTGCGATCCGCGGTTCACGGCCGTGCGGGAGGCGTTCGAGGAGAACTTCCGCGAACGGGGCGAACTGGGCGCGGCGGTGGCGGTCACCGTGGCCGGGAGGACGGTGGTGGACCTGTGGGGCGGCTGGGCGGACCCGGCCCGCACCCGGCCCTGGGAACGGGACACGCTGGTGAACGTGTGGTCGACCACCAAGGGCCCGGTGGCGCTCTGCGCGCATCTGCTCGCCGACCGCGGGCTGCTCGACCTGGACGCGCCGGTGGCCCGCTACTGGCCCGAGTTCGCGGCGGCCGGCAAGGAGAAGGTGCTCGTCCGGCATCTGCTGTCGCACCGCTCGGGAGTGTGCGGACTGCGCGAGCCGCACTCGCTGGAGGACCTGTACGACTGGGGGTTGACCACCGCGCGGCTCGCGGCCACGGAGCCCTGGTGGGAGCCGGGCACCCGGTCCGGGTACCACGCGGTGACGTACGGCTTCCTGGTCGGCGAGGTCGTCCGGCGGGTCTCCGGGCTGAAGCCGGGGGCCTTCCTGGAGCGGGAGGTGACCGGGCCGCTCGGCATCGACTTCAGCGTGGGCCTGCCGGCGCGGGACCACGGGCGGGCGGCCGAGCTGGTGCACGCGCCGGCCGGGGCGATCGGTGAACAGGGGGCGTCCCTGCGGGAGGTGACCCCGCTGCTGATCGCCGCGATGGCCAACCCCCCGCTCGGGGCCGCGCAGGCGAACACGCCCGAATGGCGGGCGGCGGAGGTCCCGGCGGCGAACGGGCACGGCACCGCGCGGGCGGTCGCGCAACTGTACGGCGTCTTCGCCGGCCGCGGTCTCTTCGGCGGGCGGCGGCTGCTCACGCCGGAGGCGGTGGAGCGGGCCCGCGAGGGACAGGGCCGCTGCGTCGATCTGGTGCTGGGGGCGGGGCTCGGCAGCGAGTCCGAGATCGGTCTCGGCCTGTGGCTCAGCGGTCCCCAGGGCGCCTACGGGCCCAATCCGCGGGCCTTCGGGCACGACGGGTTCGGCGGCTCCTTCGGGCTCGCGGACCCGGAGGCGGGGGTGTCGGTGGGCTACGTCATGAACCGCATGGGGTCGCGCATCGCCGACGACCCCCGCAAGCGGGCGCTGGTCGAGGCGGTCTACCGCGCCCTGTGACCCTCCTGCGTCGCCCCGCCGCCCCTGCGGGCCACCACCAGCCGCGCCCGTGGGGCGCCGTCCGGGCGCCACCCGAACTCGGGCAGGGCGCGCAGCTCGACGGAGAATCCGGCACGGGTCAGCTCGGTCGTCACCCGGCCGAGCCGGAAGGCCCGGTAGTACATGACGAACGGCGGCCGCCACAGGGCGTTGCGCACCCGCATGACCGCGTCGAAGCCGAGCAGCGTCCAGAACGCGGGGCGGGTCGGGCGGGGCGGGGCGAGCACCGGGAAGGCGAAGCTGCCGCCGGGCCGCAGCACCGAGTGGACCTGCGCGAACAGTCCGGGCAGCTCACCGGGGAGGAAGTGGCCGAACGCCCCGAAGCTGACGACGAGATCGAAGGCGGCGGTGAACGGCAGGGCGCGGGCGTCGCCGCGCACCCAGGCGACCCGGGGCCCCTCGGCCGCCCGGTCGGCGGCCGCGCGCCGGGCGACGTCGAGCATCCCGGCGCTGAAGTCCACGCCGGTGACGGTGCGTCGGCACACTCCGGTCAGCGCCGCCGTGCCCGCGCCGGTGCCGCAGCACAGGTCGAGGCCGTCGGCGAACGGGCCCAGCGGGACGAGGGCCTTCGCCGTGGCGTCGAGCACGCTGTCGGGGGTGCGGAAGGGGGTGCGGTCGAACTTCGGGGCGAGCAGGTCGTAGCCGTGCTCGACGGAGGACAGCGCCTGGACGGCGAGTTCGCGCAGCGTGGGGCCTTCGGGTCCGAACATGCCCCTCAGCCTGCCGCAACCCGCCGCCCCCGGACCACGGGGGCCGCGCCCACACCGGGCGAATCCGCGATGACGTCCGCGAGACTCTCTTGACCTGAGCGGCGGCATGGGTACAATGCAAACAGCGCATGTGCGTGCCCCTCGTATCGGCACCGATGTCGCCGTCTTCTCTCCCAGCCCCTCGGCCGATTCCTTCCGAACGGCCCGGGCTTCTTTCGAGCACCACCTTCCGACGCGCGTGTTCCGTGCGCTGTCCGAGGTGTCGTCTCCGCCGCCGAAGGCCGTCGCAACCGCCTCCGCTCGCGGCCGCTCCCCCCTCCCCCGCGCTCTTCCCCGCTTCGTCCGCGAAAGGACCCACTCCATGACCACCACACTCGAACACCCCCCGGCGGACCTCCACGCCCCGACCGTCCGGCTCGTCTCCGGCGTGCTCGACATCGACGCACAGGGGAAGGGGCACCTGAGGTCCGCCGCCCTCCTCCCCTCCCCCGCCGACCCGCAGGTGCCGGCCACGCTGGTCCGCCGGTACGGGCTGCGCAAGGGCGACCTCGTCGAGGGCGTCCTCGGCGACCGGCGCGCGCTGAGCGACATCGCCCGGGTCGAGGGGCGCGCGGCCACGAGGAACGCCTCGCGCCGGCACTTCCGCGATCTCACCCCGCTGCACCCGCGCCGGCGCCTGCGGCTGGAGCACCCGGACGCCGGGCTCGCCGGCCGGATCGCCGATCTGTTCACGCCGGTCGGCAAGGGCCAGCGCGGACTCCTCGTGGCCCCGCCCAAGAGCGGCAAGACGGTGCTGCTGAGGCAGCTGGCCGCCGCGGTGGCCGGCAACCACCCCGAGTGCCGGCTGATGGTGCTGCTGCTGGACGAGCGCCCCGAGGAGGTCACCGAGATGCGCCGCACGGTGCACGGCGAGGTGTACGCCTCCACCTTCGACCGCACGGCCAAGGAGCACATCGCCCTCGCCGAACTCGTCGTCGAGCGGGCCAAGCGGCTGGTCGAGGCGGGCGAGGACGTCGTCGTCCTGCTGGACTCGCTGACCCGGCTGTGCCGGGCGCACAACAACGCCTCCGGCGCCGGCGGCCGCACCCTCAGCGGCGGTGTCGACGCGGGCGCGCTGATCGGCCCCAAGCGGTTCTTCGGCGCCGCCCGCGAGGCCGAGGAGGGCGGCTCGCTCACCATCCTGGCCACCGCCCTGGTGGACACCGGCTCGCGTGCCGACGGCTACTTCTTCGAGGAGCTGAAGAGCACGGGCAACATGGAGCTGCGGCTGGACCGGGAACTGGCCGGCCGGCGGGTCTTCCCCGCCGTGGACCTCGACGGCTCCGGCACCCGCCGGGAGGAACTGCTGCTCACTCCCGCCGAGTTGAGCGCCACACACGGACTGCGCCGGGCCCTGCGCTCCCGCGAGGGCGGGCCGGCGGCCCTGGAGACCCTGCTGGCGCGACTGCGCGCCACCCCGGACAACGCGGCCTTCCTGCGGCAGGTGCGGCCAACCCTGCCCACCGGCTGACCGCGCCCCGCGGGTGCGTCATCCGGGTTGCTCCGCTGGGCCGGACGGCGCGGCCGGCGCGCGCACGCCCCTCCCGTTCGTACGTTGATCATATGATCACCAGCTTCAGATACCGGGCGGTCGCGCCGGCCTGCTCCCTGTGCGTGGCGGGCGTGCTGGCGTTCACTCCCGCCACGGCCGCCGCCGCGCCGCTCGCCGGCCGGCCCCACAGCGCCGCCTGGCCCCGCGGCGGGGAGCCCGCGCCCCCCGCCCCCCGGGCCGCCGTCCCCGCCCCGTCCCTGCTCTACCGCTCCGGCGTCCAGGTCCGCCCGCGCCGGGGAGCCCCCGAGGTGCCGGACCTGTCGGCGCTGTCCTGGCTGGTCGCCGACGCCGGCAGCGGCCAGGTGCTGGCGGCGAGCGAGGCGCACCGCCCGCTGCCGCCCGCCAGCACCCTGAAGACCCTGTTCGCCCTCACCGCGCTGCCGAAACTGCCCAGCGGAATGCAGCACACGGTGAGCTACCGGGAACTGGCCGACGTGGCCGAGGGCAGCAGCCTGGTCGGGGTCGAGGAGGGACACAGCTACCGGGTGGCGGACCTGTGGCGCGGGGTCTTCCTCAGCTCCGGCAACGACGCCGTGCACGTCCTCGCCTCCCTGGACGGGGGCTGGGAGACCACCGCCCACCGGATGCAGGCCAACGCCCGCGCCATGGGCGCGCTGGACACCCATGTGCTGTCGCCGGACGGCTACGACACCCCCGGCCAGGTCTCCTCCGCCTACGACCTCGCCGTCTTCGGCCGGGAGGGCCTGCGCAACCCCGACTTCGCCACGTACTGCTCCACCGCCCAGGCGGAGTTCCCGGGTGACGGTTCGCCGTACGCCATCGAGAACACCAACCGGCTGCTGACCGGCGCGGACGGCGTCGCGCCCTACCCGGGCCTGATCGGCATCAAGAACGGCTACACCAGCAACGCGGGCAACACCCTCGTGGCCGCCGCCCGCCGGGGCGGACACACCCTCGTGGTGACGGTGATGAACCCGCAGAGCGGCGGCGGCTTCGCGGTGTACGAGGAGGCCCGCGCGCTGCTCGACTGGGGTTTCGCCGCGAACGGGCTGGTGGACCCGGTCGGTTCGCTGGACGGGCTGCGGCCGAAATCCAGGCCGGCCGCCTCCGCGGCACCGGTGGCGGCCGCCGTGAACACGGCGGCGGGCGACGACTCGGGCTGGTCCGGCACGGCCGTCGGGGTGGGGCTGGCCGGGCTCGGCGCGGGAGCGGTGGCGCTGGCGCTGCGGGCCAGGGGCAGGGGCAGGGACAGGGACAGGGCCGCGCGCGGCTGACCGACCGGCAGGCCGAGCAGCCGCCCCGGGGTGACCCAGGTGGGAAGGTTGCGCCCGAGGAAGCCGTCCGGCCCTGGGCGTCGTCGGCCCACAGCCACACCACGCTGCCGCACAGCACCGCGTACAGCACGCCCGCGAGGCACCGGCGCCCGGCGCGCAGCAGCACGGCGGGAGGGCAGCGGCCACACCAGGTGGTGCACCCGGGTGATCGGGCTGACCAGGCAGGCGGCCACCCCGGAGAGGGCGAAGGCCGCCGTCCGGTCGCGGGCGCCGCCCGGCGGATCCGCCACGCCCGGACGCACGGGGTCGGCAGCACCGCCGTCGCCCACAGCGGGCGGCCCGTCTCGCCGAGCCGGGCCGGCACGCCCTGGAGCGACCGGTTGGAGACGTAGTCCAGACGGCCCACCCGGCCGGTGTCCCACAGCGCCTCGGTCCAGTAAGAACCGGGAGGCGGGGGGGCCACTTGCCCGGCCGCCCGACGGGTCCTGGGGGCGGGGCCTCCAAGGGGCGCGGAGTCGGATTGGTCAGAACACCGACAGTCCGGTCAGCGTCGTGAACCGGTCGAGGGCGGCCACGCCCGCCACCGAGTTGCCGCGCTCGTCCAGGCCCGGGCTCCACACGCACAGCGTGCACCGGCCCGGTACGACGGCGATGATCCCGCCGCCGACCCCGCTCTTGCCGGGCAGCCCGACCCGGTAGGCGAAGTCACCGGCCGCGTCATAGGTGCCGCAGGTCAGCATGACCGCGTTGACCTGCTTGGCCTGGCTCTTGGTGAGCAGCCTGCTGCCGTCGGCGCGGATGCCGTGCCGGGCGAGGAAGCCGGTGGCGAGCGCGAGGTCGGCGCAGGAGGCGGCGATGGAGCACTGCCGGAAGTACTGGTCGAGCAGGACCGGCACCTCGTTGTCGACGTTGCCGTAGGACGCCATGAAGTGGGCGAGGGCGGCGTTGCGGTCGCCGTGCGCGGTCTCGGAGGCGGCGACCTCCCGGTCGAAGTCCAGTCCCGGGTTGCCGCTCTCCGCCCGCAGAAAGGCCAGCAGTTCGCCTGCCGCGTCGCCGGTGCGGGTCTGGAGGCGGTCGGTGACGACGAGGGCGCCCGCGTTGATGAAGGGGTTGCGCGGGATGCCGTTCTCGTACTCCAGCTGGACCAGGGAGTTGAACGGGTTGCCGGAGGGCTCCCGGCCGACGTGCTCCCAGAGTTCGTCGCCCTCGCGGGCCAGGTCCAGGGCGAGGGTGAACACCTTGGTGATGGACTGGGCGGAGAACGGCTGCCGCCACTCCCCCACCCCGTACACCGTGCCGTCCAGCTCGGCGACGGCCATGCCGAAGCTGCGGGGGTCGCGGGCGGCGAGCGCCGGTATGTAGTCGGCGGCGCGGCCCCGGCCCGGGGTGTGCTCCAGCTCCTCGGCTATGCGCTCCAGGACCGGCAAGAAGGTACGGGACGACGTCGTTGTCATGATCACCATTGTGCCTCCCCGCCGCTCCCGGAGCCCACTCGCCCATGCCCCGAGACCGGACGTCACCGCAGGTCAGGCGGCCGGTGCCCCGCTGCCCGCGACGATCTCGGGGCGCAGCAGCCCGGCCAGCGTCCCGGCCGGCAACAGGCCCTTCTCCAGGACCAGTTCGGCCACCCCGCGGCCGGTGGCAAGGGCCTCCTTGGCGATCTCGGTGGCGGCCGTGTAGCCGATGTGCGGGTTGAGCGCGGTGACCAGTCCGATGGAGTTCTCCACGCTCGCGCGCAGCCGCTCGGTGTTCGCGGTGATGCCGTTCACGCAGCGCTCGGCCAGCGTCAGGCAGGCCCGCCGCAGATGCGTGACGGACTCCGACAGGGAGTGCAGGATGATCGGCTCGAAGGCGTTGAGCTGGAGCTGCCCGGCCTCCGCGGCCATGGTGATGGCGACGTCGTTGCCGATCACCTCGAAAGCGACCTGGTTGACCACCTCGGGGATGACCGGGTTGACCTTGCCCGGCATGATCGACGAACCGGCCTGCACCGGCGGCAGGTTGATCTCGCCGAGCCCGGCGCGCGGGCCGGAGGACAGCAGCCGCAGGTCGTTGCAGCTCTTGGAGAGCTTGACCGCGATCCGCTTGAGCACGCCGGACATCTGGACGAAGGCCCCGCAGTCCTGGGTGGCCTCGACCAGGTTGGCGGCGGTGACCAGCGGCAGCCCGGTGATCGCGGACAGGTGACGGCGGGCGGCCTCGGCGTACCCGGACGGCGCGTTGATCCCGGTACCGATGGCGGTGGCGCCCAGGTTGATCTCGTGGATCAGCTCGACGGCCTCGGCGAGACGGCTGCGGTCCTCCTCGATCATGACGGCGAACGCGGAGAACTCCTGACCGAGCGTCATGGGCACCGCGTCCTGCAACTGTGTACGGCCCATCTTGAGCACGTCACGGAACTCCACGGACTTGCCGGCGAACGCGTCCTGGAGTACGGCCATCGCCTTGAGCAGTCCACGTACCGCGAAGATCGTCGCTATCTTGACGGCGGTCGGGTAGACGTCATTGGTTGACTGGCTCAGGTTGACGTCCTCGTTGGGGTGTACATACATGTACTCGCCCTTGGCGTGGCCGAGCAGTTCCAGCGCCCGGTTCGCGACGACCTCGTTGGCGTTCATGTTGGTCGACGTGCCGGCGCCGCCCTGGATGACGTCCACCACGAACTGGTCGTGCAGGGCGCCCTGGCGGATCTCCCGGCAGGCGGCCACGATCGCCGCGGCCTTCGCCGGTTCCAGCAGCCCCAGTTCCTCGTTCGCGAGGGCGGCGGCCTCCTTGACGGCGGCCAGGGCGTCGATCAGGTGCGGGTACGCCGAGATCGGCGTCCCGGTGATGGGGAAGTTCTCGGTCGCCCGCAGGGTGTGCACACCCCAGTAGGCGTCGGCGGGCACGTCCCGGTCGCCGAGCAGATCGTGTTCGCGGCGGGTGGCGGTCATGGGAGAAGGGCCTCTTTCTGAGGTACGGAGGTGAGGGCGCCTTGCGCGGGGGCGCGGGGCAGCGGGGCCGGGAGCGCCCCTGCGCGAGGGCGCGGGGCCGGTGGGCGGCCGGCGCCGTGTGGCGCGGCCGGCCGCGGGCGGCGCTCGGTGGCGGGTCCGGTCAGGCCGCGCCGAGGCCGTCCACGACGCGCACGGATCCCACCGGCACCCCGCCTCCCAGCAGCGGCGCTCCCGAGAACCCGGTCAGCAGCGCGGAGTCCACCCCGGCCAGCGCCAGCGCTGCCGCGGCGACCGGCACCCGCGCCCGGTCCGCGCCGTCCGCTATCTTCACGGCCACCGCCCGTCCGTCCGGCAGCGCGGCGACCTGCACGCCCTCGAAGCCGTCCTTGGCGAGCAGCCCCGGCACGGCCCGCATCAGCGCGGCGACGTCACGGGTGGCGCCGGAGGCCATCTCGGCGTGGGCGCGCATCGCGTCGGCGACCCGGGCCTCGGGCGTGCCGGGGGCGGCGGTGACGACGCGGGACAGGGCGCGGGCGAGGCCGGTCAGGGAGATGGCGAACAGGGGGGCGCCGCAGCCGTCCACGGTGACCCGCGCGACCCGCTGCCCGGTCAGCTCCTCGACGGTCTCGCGGATCGCCCGCTGCAACGGGTGCTCCGGGTCCAGGTAGTCCGGCAGCGACCAGCCGTTGAGCTTCGCGGTCCACAGCATGGCCGCGTGCTTGCCGGAGCAGTTCTGGGCGAGCCGGGAGGGCGCCCGGCCCGCGCGGACCCAGCTGTCGCGGACGGTGGGGTCGAAGGGCAGGTCGGGAACGTTGCGCAGGTCGTCCTCGGCGAGTCCGGCCAGTTCGAGGATGCGCCGGGTGCCGGCGAGGTGGCGCTCCTCGCCGGAGTGGCTGGCGGCGGCCAGGGAAAGCAGCTCGCCGTCCAGCGGCAGTCCGGCCCGCAGCATGGCGACGGCCTGGAGGGGCTTGACCGCCGAGCGGGGGTAGAACGCGGCCTCGGCGTCGCCGAGCCGGTGCTTGACGGTGCCGTCGGCGCCGAGGACGACGACGGAGCCGTGGTGGACGCCCTCGATGACGCCGCCGCGGACGAGCTGGGCGACGGGGGCGTGGCGGGGCGCGCGGACGACGGGCGCGTCGGCGAGGGAGGTGCTGAACATCACTGCCTGTATCGGGGGGGTCGGGGCGGCCGGGTCGCGGGTCACGCGGCGGCGCCGGTGGGGAGGTGCGCTGTGCGGGGGTGGTACCGGCCGCGGTCGGCGCGATGCCGGCCGTCGGCGGGCGGGGCACGGTGGTGCTCCTGGCGCCGTCGTCGGCATACGGAAATCGGCCTACGGAAATCGGGGTACAGAAATCGGGATACGGAGGTCGGTATACAAAAGCCGGTATACAAAAGCCCGCACACAGGACCCGATCTACGGAATCCGGCGAACCGCATCCGGCAGACGGAAGCCGGCAGTCAGTCGTACCCGGTCTTCGGTATTCAGCCGTCGGTGTACGGCGGCCGGGAGTACCGCTCGTTCACGGCTCCACCGCGCCGCTCACGGCCGCGGCCGGTGGCCGGGTGCGGACGATCTCGGTGAGGGTGCGCTCGACACGGTCCAGGTGGTGGCTCATGGCCGCGACCGCGTCCGGTTCGCAGCCGTCGGCCAGGGCCTCGACGATCGCGCGGTGTTCGCGGTTGGACTGCTCGCGGCGGCCGCCGAGTTCGTTGAGGAAGGCCGACTGGCGCGCCAGGGCGTCGCGGATCTCCTCGATGACCCGGCGGAAGACCGGGTTCTGGGCGGCCTCGGCCACGGTGAGGTGGAAGAGGGTGTCCATCGCGACCCAGGCGGTGGTGTCCGTCTCCCGTTCCATCCGGTCCAGCAGGTGGGCCAGCCGGTCCAGGTGGTCCGGGGCGCGGCGCAGGGCCGCGTAGCCGGCCACCGGGATCTCGATGTGCCGGCGCACCTCCAGCAGATCGCTGGCCGCGTAGTCGCCGAAGGTGGGGTCCTCCACCGCGTTGGCGACGACGAAGGTGCCCTTGCCGGTGCGCGAGACGGTGAGGCCCATCACCTGGAGCGCGCGCAGCGCCTCGCGCAGCACCGGCCGGGAGACCTCCAGGGTGCGTCCCAGCTCGGCCTCGGAGGGCAGCTTGTCGCCGATGGCGTAGTCGCCGCGTTCGATGGCGCCGCGGAGGTGGCCGAGGACCGCTTCCATGGCGCTCACACGCCGCGGACCCCGACCACCTGTCTGGCTGTCTGACAGGTTCACGAGGCCGATACTCCGGCCTGCCCGGCCGCTCTGTCAAGGCGGGCCGGGAACGCGCACGGGGCGCGGCGCCCGGCTGCGGGCGTCCGCGCCCCGTGGGTGGGCGGTGGGGACCGGCTCAGGCGTTGAGCACACCGGTGCCGAGCAGGCCCAGCAGGGCCACGCCGATGACGATGCGGTAGATCACGAAGGCGTTGAAGGAGTGCTTGGCGACGAATTTCAGCAGCCAGGCGATGGACGCGTAGGCGACGACGAAGGAGACGAGGGTGCCGACGGCCAGCGGAGCGGCGCCGACGCCCGCGCCGAGGGCGTCCTTCAGCTCGTAGATGCCGGCGCCGGTGAGCGCGGGGATGCCGAGGAAGAAGGAGAGCCGGGTGGCGGCGACGCGGTCCAGGTCCAGTACGAGGGCGGTGGACATGGTGGCGCCGGAGCGGGAGAAGCCGGGGAAGAGCAGGGCGAGGATCTGCGAGCAGCCCACCCACATCGCGTCCTTGAAGGACGTGTCGTCCTCACCGCGCTTGTGGCGGCCCATCTGGTCCGCGCACCACATCACCCCGGAGCCGACGATCAGCGAACCGGCGACCACCCACAGCGAGGCCAGCGGCCCGTCGATCAGCGGCTTGGCGGCGAGGCCCACCAGCACGATCGGGACGGTGGCGGCGATCACCCACCAGGCGAACTTGTAGTCGTGGTGGTAGCGCTCCTCGCGGTTGGTCAGACCGCGGAACCAGGCGGAGACGATCCGCTTGATGTCCTTGAAGAAGTACACGAGCACGGCGGCGATGGCGCCGACCTGGATGACTGCGGAGAACCCGACGACGGACTTGTCGTCGACGGGGATGCTCATAAGTCCCTCGGCGATCTTGAGGTGACCGGTGGAGGACACCGGGAGGAACTCGGTCACCCCCTCGACGACACCGAGGATGACGGCCTGGCCGACAGAGATGGCGGTCATGGGATCCAGTTCTGAGGAGAGTAGGTCGACAGTGCTGTAGACGGTGGATGGTGCGTTGCTTGGTGCGTCCGGTGCTGCGGGTGGCGCCCGGGCCTACAGAGCGCGGGCGAGGAAGACCCCGGCGCAAGCCGCCGCGAGGCCGGCCGCCACGCTCGCGACGACGTTGACCGAAGCGTAGAGGCCGGAACCGGCCTCGGTCAGGCGCAGGGTCTCGTAGGAGAAGGTCGAGTACGTCGTCAGCGCCCCGCACAGGCCGGTGCCGAGCAGGAGCTGCACATGGGGCCCGGCGGCCCCGGTGGCGGCGAGGCCGGTGACCAGCCCGAGGACCAGGCTGCCGACGACGTTCACCACGTAGGTGCCCCAGGGGAAGACGGAGTCGTGCCGGGCCTGTACGGCGCGGTCCGTGAGGTAGCGCAGGGGGGCGCCGACCATCGCTCCGAGGACGACCAGCAGCCAGTTCACGGCGATCCCCCGCCATGCGGAGCCGCGGGGCCCTGATCCGCCGCGCGGCCGACGTACCGTACGACCTCGCACTCGTCCAGCGTGACCAGGCCCTCGCGGACCAGCTCGTCCAGCTCCGGCAGGAAGGCCCGGACCCGCTCCTCGGTGTCCACCACGACCACCGCGACCGGCAGGTCCTCGCTGAGCGAGAGCAGGCGGGAGGTGTGGATGCGGGAGGAGGCGCCGAAGCCCTCGATGCCCCGGAAGACGCTGGCCCCGGCGAGCCCGGCGGCGTGCGCGCGGTGCACGATCTCGCTGTAGAGGGGCTTGTGGTGCCAGGTGTCGTCCTCGCCGATGTAGACGGTCAGCCGGAGCGCGCGGCCGGTGAGTGAGGTCATGGCTGCTGCCTTCCGATGAGCATCTTGCGGGCGACGGTCGAGGCGAGCCACACCGCCGCGAGGGCCGCGCAGGGCGTCGCCACGAGGTAGACGAGCCCGGCCCCGGGGCGGCCGACGTCGACCAGCCTGCGGATGTCGACGGTGTAGGTGGAGAAGGTGGTGAAGCCGCCGAGGACGCCGGTGCCGAAGAACGGGCGGACGAGGCGGTGGGCGGCCCACACCTCGGTGATGAACACCATGAACACGCCCATCACGCCGCAGCCGATGAGGTTGGTCCAGAAGGTCGCCCAGGGAAAGCCGCCCGGCGGGGTGGGCAGGGCCAGGGCGAGCCCGTAGCGGGCGCACGCACCGAGGGCGCCGCCGGCCGCGACCACCGCGACGACGGGTGCCTGGGCGCGCCACCGCGAGCGCCTGCGCGCCGCGGACCGGACGTGAAGGGTGTCGGCTTCGGGGGTTGTCATTGCTCTACGTCTCCTGCTCGGCCGACCCCGTGGGTGATCACGGCCGGCACCAGCGTACCGCCGCGACGGGCGGGTTCCGGCCAGGCTGGGACCGTGCGGGCGGGCCTTGCGCAGGCCGCGCGGAATCGTTCATCCACGCGTGCCGAACCGTTCATCCACCGTTCCCCGGTCGGTCCTCGGAGCGGCCCGCGCTCAGCGCGTTCCGGGTCTGACCGGACCCGACTCGCAGGCGAGGACCACCGCCTGGGCGCGGTCGCGCAGGCCGAGTTTGGCGAAGACGCGGGACATGTGGTGCCTCCGGGCGTGGTCCGGACCGGGCTGGGGCGCGTGCGGCGCGGAGTCGGTGCTGCCGCCCGGCGAGTGAGGCGGTAACCGGTCAGGATCGGAGAAGCCGTGGCGTGCTCCCCCGGCCTAGCGTGGGAGCGCCGACGGACAGACCGTCGGGCCTCGTGTCCGGAAGACTCCGGAAGCCTCCCCAAGGAGTGGATCCCATGACCACCGACTCCCTGACCGCCGGCGTGCGGACGATCGTCTACCCCGTCAAGGACGCGGCGCGGGCCAAGGCCCTGTTCAGTGCGTTGCTGGGTGTCGAGCCGTACGCGGACGAGCCCTACTACATCGGTTTCAAGGCCGCCGGGCAGGACGTCGGGCTCGACCCGAACGGGCACGCGCAGGGGCTGACCGGGCCGGTGCCCTTCTGGCACGTGAGCGATCTGCGGGAGCGGCTCGCGGGCCTGCTGGCGGCGGGCGCGGAGATCGTCCAGGACGTGCGGGACGTGGGCAACGGCAGGCTCGTGGCCTCGGTGAAGGACGCCGACGGCAACATGGTCGGGCTCCTCCAGGACCCGGCCACCGAAAAGTAGTTGCACACTCAACGACTGGCTGGACCGGTGCTACGGTGCCGGTATGGCAGTGAAGACGGCCGACGCCCGGCTGGAGGAACGGTGGCGGGACATCCTCGCCGTGCACGCGCGCACGATGTGCGAGATAGACCGGGCACTGGCCCCCTACGGGCTGGGGGCCAGCGACTTCGAGGTGCTGGACATCCTGGCCGCCGAGTCGCCCCACCAGGGTGATCACTGCCGGGTGCAGAACCTGGTCGGCCGGGTGCATCTCAGCCAGAGCGCGCTGTCCCGGCTGATCGGCCGTCTGGAGAAGGACGGCCTGGTGGAACGCTCGGTGTGCACGGAGGACCGCCGCGGCGTGTGGGTCGCCCTCACCCCCAAGGGCCGCGCCCTGTACGCCGAGGTGCTGCCGCTGCAACGGGCCGTGCTGACGCGGATGCTGTCGGAGCGGGGGAACCAGGCGCCGTCGGAGACGTAGGCGTCGTCGTGCGGGCTCCAGGCATGACGCGGGCCCCAGGCATGACGCGGGCCACAGGGGTTGCGCGGACCACAGGGGCTGTGCGGGCCGTGGAAGGCGTGCGGGCCCCGTAGGGGTCATCCCGGACGTCGGTCCACGGGGCGTCTGGGCGGCAGCGAGGCCGTCGGGAAGTCACGGGGACCCGTCCACAGGGCCGGTACCGCGTCGCAGCGGCGGCACAGCTCGTAGGCGACGGCCTCGTAGTTGACCCGCCAGCCGCGGAAGTGGGGCCATGCCTCCCGCGGGGTGCGTTCGGCGCGGAAACCGGCCGCGTCCAGCATCTCCACGGCCGCGTCGAACTCGGCGTAGGTGAGCCGGACGGGCGCCTCGGGAGAGGGGTCGGCGTCGAAGGAGATGCGCACCGCGCGTGCGATGTCGCGCAGGGCGCTGAAGCCGGCACGCAGCACCAGACGGGCCTCCGGTGGCGCGGTCTTCGGGTCCAGGGCGAGCTGGAGCGCGGCCGCGTCCATCACGGCGACCAGCGCCACCAGCCAGCTGCGGTGCGGGCGCGGGGAGCGGAAGGTCAGCAGCACGGGATAGGTCGAGTGACTCTCGCCCATGTCCGAGGCCAGCCGCTCCCACGCCCGGTACAGCTCGGGCAGCGCCGTCTCGGTGTCGACCAGCCACTGCCGGGCCAGGATCTCCGGGCCCCAGGAGGGCTCCCCCGCCCGGGCCTGGAGCAGGGTGACCTCCACTTCGCGGCGGTTGTAGGCCGCGTAGAGGGTGGGCAGGTAGGCGATCTGGAGCGCGATCAGGACGGGCCCGGTGGCCGCGGCGACGAAGTCCAGCAGCGACAGCTTCAGCCGGGCGCCGCTGGCGAAGCCGAGCGTGAACAGGCTGGAACCGGCCTCCCGGAACGCGACGTCCCAGGGCAGCGAGGACACCGCGAGCAGCAGCAGACCGAACCCGAAGAAGGCGCCGACCAGCCAGCTGGCGAGCATGCCCATCAGCATCAGGGGGGCCAGCCAGGTCTGGGCCCGGTCGATGGCCTCGTAGCCACCGCGCAGCGCCGACAGCCGCAGGAGCCTGCGCAGCAGCCACCACAGCCGGAACACCAGGCTGGAGTAGAGGCCGCGGGGAACCACGAGGGTGCGCAGGACGCTGCTCAGCACGACGGCGAGCAGCAGGGCACCTACCGTGCCGGCGATGTATTCCATGGGCTCATTTTGTCGCCCACGGCGAGAGGTGATCCGCTTCTCCGACGGCCACGGGTGCGTCGCCGCCGGTCACGCCCCACGCGGCGCGGCCGCGGATCGGGTCCGCTCGCGCGCCGTGCGGGGCCCGCTCAGCGGGCCAGCAGGGTGCGCACTCCCTGTGAGGTGAGGGTCAGGGCGTGCGAGGAACTGCCGTCTATCGCCAGCGAGAGGTCCTCGTCCGGCCACTGGGAGGCCAGCGCGCCCAGCGGGATGAGGCGGTAGCGCGAGACGAAGGGCAGCAGTTCGGCCATCTCGCCCTCCGTGGTGAACACCGGGACGACCTGATCACCTCCGGGCTGTTCCAGGACGGGCAGGGCCACCGTGGTGGCGTCGGCGCCCTCCCCGTCGATCGCGTCGTCCGGCACGGGGACGAGCACGTCGCTGTGGGCGAGGGTGTCCAGGGCCCTCTGGTCCTCGGCATCGGCGGCCAGGGCGTCCAGCGCCTGCTGGGCCGGCGTCGGCTGGGCCTCGTGTGCGGGTGTCTCCATGGCAGATCCCCAGATAGCGGTGGTCGTACGGGCCACCCGGGCGGAGTTGCCCGGGCGGGCTCCCGCCTCGCGTACCCGGTGCGCGCCCCGGGCATGCGTGGGAATCGTCGGCGGCTCACGCGTTGAGGAACTCCTCGCCGGGCGCGGGACTCGGCGCCAGGGCCTCCTGGGCACGCACCCGGCGCCGGCCGAGCAGCAGGGTGCCGAGGAAGGAGAGCGCGAGGGCGACCACGACGCCCAGGTTGGCGTACGCCCAGGCGCCGGCACGGCCGCCGAGGCCGAGCGGCCGGAGCAGATAGCCCTGCCAGCCCAGCCAGTGCGCGGCGGTGTTGGTGACCAGGCCCCAGCCGACGGCCGTGGCGGCGAGGGTGAGCAGCGGCGGCACCAGGGGGATGTCGCCGTAGCGGCCGTGCGGGCGGTAGAGGTCGCCGTCGTCGTAGTTCCGGCGGCGCAGCGCGAGGTCCCCGAGCATCACGCCGGACCAGGCGGCGATGGGCACGCCGAGCGTGGTCAGGAAGCCCATGAACTGGCCGAGGAAGCCGCCGGCGAAGAACACGATGTAGACGGAGCCGGCGATCATCAGGCAGCCGTCCCACAGCGCGGCCAGATAGCGGGGCACGCGCAGCCCGGCGGAGAGCAGCGCGAGACCCGAGGAGTAGATGTCGAGGACCGCGCCGCCGACCAGGCTGAGCACGGCCACCACGGCGAACGGCACCAGGAACCAGGTGGGCAGGATGGTGGTCAGCGCGCCGATCGGGTCGTCGGCGATGGCGCGGCTCAGCCGTGGCGAGGAGCCGGCCAGCAGCGCGCCGAACACCAGCAGCAGCACGGGGGCCAGCGAGCCGCCGAAAGCGGTCCAGCCGATCACGCCCAGGCTGGAGGAGTCACGGGGCAGATAGCGGGAGTAGTCGGCGGCGGCGTTGATCCAGCCGAGGCCGAAGCCGGCCATCATGAACACCAGCGCGCCCATCATCTGCTGCGCCGAGCCGCCCGGCACCGCCTTGACGGCGTCCCAGTCGACGTGGTGGGCGACGAGGCCGACGTAGACGAGGGTCAGCACGCCGGCGATCACGGTGATGGCGGTCTGCAACCGCATGATCAGGTCGAAGCCCATGACACCGGCGACGACGGTCAGCGCGGCCACCACCATCAGGGCGACCGCCTTGGTCTCCGCGCCGCCGCCCCAGCCGAGGCTGGTGAAGACGGTAGCGGTGGCCAGGGTGGCGAGCGAGATGAGGGCGGTCTCCCAGCCGACCGTGAGCATCCAGGAGACCACCGAGGGCAGCCGGTTGCCGCGCACCCCGTAGGCGGCGCGGCTGAGCACCATGGTGGGCGCCGAGCCGCGTTTGCCGGCGACCGAGACGAAGCCGCACAGCAGGAAGGAGACGACGATGCCGACCGTGCCGGCGAGGAGCGCCTGCCAGAAGGAGATGCCGAAGCCGAACGCGAAGGCGCCGTAACCGAGCCCGAGGACGGAGACGTTCGCGCCGAACCAGGGCCAGAACAGCATGCGCGGGGTGCCCCTGCGGTCCGCGTCCCCGATCACGTCGAGCCCGTGCGTCTCCAGCTGGATCGGGCGGGCGGCGGCTCTGTCGTGGGTGATGCGGAGGGGGTCGTGCGAATGCGTCATCACGGCCTGCCTGTCCTGAACGTGTCCAGCTCACGCTAGGTCGGCACGTCGAGGGCCGCAACGCAGGCGGCACCGGTGCCGGGGCGGGTCGGCGCGCCCGCCGATCCCGCTCCGGCACGTGGCCGGTCACCGTCAGACGCCGTCTCCGCCGGGCTTCTCCTCGGGTACCTCGACGGGTGTCTCGTCGGCCGCGCCCTCGGCCTGCGAGGGTGTGGTGCGGGTCGGCTGCTGCTCGCCTATGTCGTCCGGTTCCCGCTCGCCTTCGGCCTGGGACGGGGTCGTGTACTCGCTCATCGTGACCTCCCCGACTCCGTGCGTACCTCTCCGTCGTGCCTCCGGGTACCCATCCGGAGCATGTGCGAAGAGCGGGCGGAACGGGTGAATCCCCCGGGCCCGGGACGGGTACCTGGGCGGTCCGGCACAGCATGCGGCGCCGGACCGAAAGAAGCAGTGACACCCTCGCCGCCTGGAGGAGCCATGGCGGGTATCAGCCCCCCTGATCTGCAGAAAGCCCTGTCCGGCGTGGAGTACCCGGCCGATTCCGAGCAGTTGCGGCAGGCCGCGGAGCACAATCACGCGCCCAAGGAGGTCACGGACCGCATCTCGCATCTCGGGAAGCGGACGTTCGAGAACCCGGCGGAGGTCAGCAAGGCCGTCTTCCGGGACGAGTGAGCGCGCCTCACGGCCCGGCGCGCGGGACCGCCGCGGTCCCGCGCGCCCCGTCGGCCGGGGCGGAGTACGGGGGCGGGTACGGCGGCGTGGCGTTGCGCGGGGCCGGTGGGTGCAACGGCGAGGATGGCGCTCGGCAGGACCGGGCTGGAGGCGGGTGGTGCGGGTATGACGCTGGACCGGGTCGGCCTGGTCGTGCACGGCGGGCGCGCGGAGGCGCGCGCCGCGGCGCGGACGGTGCGCGAGTGGTGCGCGGAGCATTCGGTGGCCTGCGCGGACATCGATGTGTGGCAGGAGGGCGCCCGGCACAGCGCGCGGGAGGAGATGGACGCGGCGGGCGATCCGGACCTCGTCGTCACGCTCGGCGGTGACGGCACCTTCCTGCGCGGGGCGCGGCTCGCGGCGGAGAACGACGCGCTGCTGCTGGGTGTGGACCTCGGGCGGGTCGGCTTTCTGACCGAGGTGCCGGCTCCCGCGGTGCGCTCCGCGCTGGACGCGGTGCGCGCGGGGCGGATCACCGTCGAGAACCGGATGATGCTCACCATGCGGGCCTCCTGCCGCCTGGAGGTGCCCGCGCAGATGGAGGCGCTGACGCGGTACGGCCGGGGGCCGATGCTGCCGCCGCCCCGGGTACGCGCGGAGTGCGAGGCGGGCGGTGACTGGGGGGTCGCGCTGAACGTCACCGCGCTCAACGACATCGTGCTGGAGAAGCTGGCCCGCGACCGGCAGGTGTCGGTGGCGGTGTATCTGGCCGGGCGGCTGCTGGCCTGCTACTCCGCGGACGCACTGCTGGTGGCGACGCCGACCGGATCCACGGCGTACAGCTTCGCCGCCGGGGGCCCGGTGGTGTCGCCCCGCACGGAGGCCCTGGTCTTCACGCCGGTGGCACCGCACATGGTGTTCAACCGGTCGGTGGTGGCCGCCCCGGACGAGCCGGTGGCCCTGCGGGTGCTGGAACGCTCGGGCCAGGCCGCGGTCAGCATCGACGGCCAGTTGCGAGGGGTGCTGAGCCCCGGGGACTGGATCGGCGTGTACGCGGCACCCCGCCGTCTGAAGGCGGTCCGGCTGGGGCCGATGGACTTCTACGGGCGGCTGCGCGAGCGCATGAACCTCACCGACGCCCCCGCCGCCCTCGCCGACGGCCAGGCGGCCCCACTGTGGCCGGTGACCTCGCCGCCCCCGGACGACCTGGCCCATCTGGCCCTGCCGTCCGCCCCGGGCGACACGCCCCCCGCCTGATCTCCGGGCCGTCCTGGCGCCGCCTTGGCCTCCGGGCTCGCCGCCCCGGATGTTCCGGACCCTCGGAGGCCCTCAGAGCAGTGGCTCGCCCTCCTGGAGGCGCACGCCGGCCGGTGTGACCCGGTCCGTGCGTTCCGAGCCGCCGATGATCCGGATCCAGCTGTCCACGATCAGTTCGCGGCCGTCCAGCGTGATCCGGAATCCGCCGTACATGCCCGGGACGGGGAACCAGCAGACGGGGTGGGCGAGTTCGGTGAGCGCCTCCACCTCGGGCAGCCGCAGCGCGTGCCGGGTGGCCAGGTCCGCGCCGCCCTCCAGGGCCGCCCGGTGGCGGATCAGCCGGTGCAAGTGCTCCTGAAGCAAGGGGATCTCGGCGGGCGGTACGGGATGTCTGACGACCGGGCGCAGCAGTTGGGCGAGCCGGTGGTGGCCGCGGCGGGCGGCGATGTCCGTGGCGCGTTCCCCGTCGCCCGTGCGCAGGGTCCGCAGCGCGCCGTGGGCGAGCAGCCCCTCGACGGTCGCGGTGCCGGCTCCGTGCCAGGCGGCCTGGTGCAGCGGGGTGTAGCCGCTACGGCCTTCCAGGCGCGGGCAGTTGACCCACTCCGGCCGCTCGGTCAGGACGTCGTCCACGGCCGCCCAGTCCCCGTCCCGGGCGGCGTCGGCGAGCCGGTCGCGTGCCTGCGCGAATCGGGGCTTGAGCGACGACCGCAGGGTGACGCCGTCCCACTCCATGACCCGTTGCTCCCCCACGGCGGCGAGTGTACGCGCCGCCGGGGAGGGTCAGTCGAAGATGGTCCGGCCGTCCTTGCGGACCACGCACAGCGCCCAGATGGTGAATCCGGCCAGCGCGATCATCACGATCGACCAGACCGGGTAGTACGGCAGCGACAGGAAGTTGGCGATGATGATCAGCGCGGCGATGACCACGCCGCCGGCCCGCGCCCAGGCGGACACCCGCATCAGCCCCAGGCCGATGACGACGGCGACGGCGCCCAGGACCAGATGGACCCAGCCCCAGCCGGTGAGGCTGAACTGGAAGACGTAGCTGCGGGTGGTGAGGAAGACGTCGTCGCGGGCGATCCCCATGATGCCGCGGAAGATGTCGAGTATCCCGGTGAGCAGGAGCATCACCGCGGCGAAGGCGGTCAGCCCGGTCGCCCACAGTTCCCTGGTGGTCGGCTCGTGTTCGTGCGTGGTGCGCGGTGCGGTCATCGTGCCACCTCGTTCTTCTCGGGTGCGGACGGGGCGTGGTCGGCGAGCACCATCTCCTTGGCCCGGCGGAACTCGTCCTCGGTGATGTCACCGCGCGCCTTCATCTCGGAAAGCCGGGCGAGTTCGTCGGCGCGGGAGCCGCCGCCCCGGGCGGTCTGGCGGACGTACTCGTCGAAGGCCCGCTGCTGGGCGCGGGCCTGTTCGACCTCGCGGCGGCCCATGCCCTTGCCGCGGGCGATCAGGTAGACGAAGACGCCGAGGAACGGCAGCAGCACGACGCAGAGCAGCCACGCCGCCTTGCCCCCGCCGCCCAGCGCGTCGTCGCGGAAGATGTCCATGACCACCCGGAAGAGCAGCACGAACCACATGATCCACAGGAAGAACACCAGCATGGACCAGAAGACGCTCAGCGCCGGGTAGTCATAGGCGAGGTAGGTCTGCGCACTCATGTCGCCTCCTCCGTCCCGGGCCGCGCCCGGTGGTCGGTCGTGCGTCCAGGCTGCGCTCCGGGAGATCGGCACGCCTCACCCTGGGCGGGTGAACGCGGTCAGACGGCTTGGCCGCGGGCGGCCGCCCGGCGCAGCGCGGCGCGCCAGGCGAGGGCCACGACGGCCTCGGACACGCCGAGCAGGATCAGCCACAGTCCCAGCAGCCGGGTCAGCACCCGGGCCGAGGGCGCCGGCAGGGCGAGCACCACGACGCCGGCGAGTATGGCGATCACCGCGACGCCGGTCACGAAGCCCCGGTGCGGCAGGTCCTCGGCGACGACGGCGGCGTAGAGCACGAGGATGCCGGAGACCAGCCAGACCACCCCGACGATCAGCGACAGGGCCGTGATGGTCTGGAGGGGGTTGCGCAGACACAGCACTCCGGCCGGCACGAACAGCAGCGCGACCAGGAGGCCGGTCAGCCGTTCGCCGCTCTCCGTCCGGCCGAAGGCGGCCACGAAGCGGAACGCGCCGGTCGCCAGCAGGTACAGGCCGAGGATCACCGCGAGGACGTGCAGGGTCTCCTGCGGCCAGACCAGGATCAGGATGCCCGGCACCAGGGAGGCGAGCGCGGATCCGAGGATCCAGAGCCAGGAGCCGCCGAGCCGGCCCAGCGCCCGCGCCGGGTCGGGGGCGGCCCCGGCGGGGGCCGTCGCGGTGGCCGGGGCGGGGGGCGTCGTGGAGGCCGGGGTGGAGGGCGTCGTGGAGGCCGGGGTGGAAGGCGTCGTGGTGGCGGCCCCGCCGGGATCCTGTTCCGGTCCGGGGGACGGGCGGTCGGGGCCCTGCGGACTCGTACCGCGTGACGTGGTCATGGCTCCTCCTCACGGGGTCGAGGCCGCTTCCGGACCGGCCGGCGGGGCCTTGTGCGGGGACCGCACCGTCAGCGTCGCCCCGGTCGGCCCCGGCACGGATCACCCCTGGCGGGTGATCCGTGCCGGTGGCCGGGGGGTTGAGGTGGTAGCGGTCGCGGGCGGTCCCGTCCGCGACCGGAGCGCCGAAGCGGCAGAAGGGCGGAAGCGGCCCGGCAGCGCGGGAAGGGGCACCGATGACCGATCCAGCCCCCGGGAACTCCCGGCCGTACGGGGGCCCGTACCGGCGGGCCGCGGCCGCGTCCTGCGCGCGGGCGGTGGGCATCGTGGTCGCCCTCGTCGTCGCGTACTACCTGGTGCCGCTGGACACGCGCAGCACCGCGGGGACGGTCGTGCTGCTGGTGTGCGGTCTCGTCGCCGTTGTGGTGGTCTTCGGCTGGGAGGCCTGGACGATCATGCGTTCCCCGCACCCCCGGCTCAGGGCGGCGGAGGCGCTGGCCACCACCGTGGCCCTCTATCTGATCGTCTTCGCCAGCGTCTACCACGTGCTGGAGCACGACACACCGGGCTCCTTCACCGAGCCGCTGACCAGGACGGACGCCCTGTACTTCACGCTGACCACGTTCACCACCGTGGGGTTCGGCGACATCACCGCGCGCTCGGAGGCGAGCCGGGTCGCGGTGATGTGCCAGATGGCGGGCGGGCTGCTGCTGGTGGGCCTGGCCGTACGGCTGCTCGCGGCGGCGGTCGAGGCGGGGCTGCGGCGGCGGGGGCGGGAGCCGTAGCGGTCGCGGCTCACTGGGGTGCCTGACGCAGCTCCAGGATCCGCAGGCCCAGCGACTGGCAGCGGGCCAGCAGCCCGTACAGGTGCGCCTCGTCCAGGATCCGGCCGAACAGGATGGTGTGACCGGACACCACGACGTGGTCCAGCTCGGGGAACGCCTTGGCCAGCGTCTCCGTCAGCTCTCCGTCGACGCGAATCTCGTACCGCATGAGGTGCCTTCCCCGCGTGCCGCGGACGGGCGTGCCGGCCCCCTTTCCGCGATCCTGCGCCCCGGTCGCGCCGCCCGGCCTCACCCGCCGCAGGTGATGTCGGCGCCCGCCGCGGACGGGCTCACAGCAGGCCCAGCTCGCGGGCGCGGCGCACGGCGTCGTGCCGGCGGTTCACGGACAGCTTCCGGTACGCGCTCTTGAGGTGGGTCTTGACCGTGTTGACGGAGACGTAGAGGTCGGCGGCGATCTCCTCGGTGGACATCATCTCGGCCAGCCGCACCAGCACATCGCGTTCGCGCCCGCTCAGCTCCTCCACCACCGGCGGCGGCTCGGCCACACGGCCGGTGCCGTCCGGGTGCGCGGCGCCGGGCAGCAGCCAGCCCTCGGCGAGCGCCCGCAGCGGCATGGTGGCGAGCAGCGGCGGCAGCCACGGTCCCGCCTCGCGAAAGGGGCGCCGCAGTCGCTCGCGCCGGGCCTCGCGCAGCGCCTGGGCCACGAGCCCGCGCCGTGCGGCGAGGTCGCCCTCGACGCCGTACCACTGCGCCCTGGCCAGGGCCGCCGGCACGGTGACCAGGGGGCCGAGGCCGTGGTGCGGCGGGATCCGGTCGAGCAGTTCGGCGGCGTTCGCGGGATGGCCGGCCGCCAGTTCGGCCCGGGCCGCGCCCACCAGGCACAGGGGCTCCTCGCCGGGCGGTTCCGTCAGCAGCTTGACCGCCAGCTCCGGCCGTCCCTCGGCGAGGTGGGCCCCGGCGGCCACCAGCGCGGTGTGCGCCTCGGCCCACGGGGACGTCTCCTCGGTGCGGGCCATCCGGTCGGCCGCTTCGAGCGCGCCCTCGGTGTCGCCCCGGGCCAGCCGGACCCGTCCGGTGACGATGGCGCGCTCGGCCTCCGTCACCGGGTCGCCCCGGACGTCGGCCGGGGCGGCGAGGAACGCCTCCGCGCGGTCCGGTTCGTCGCGGTCGGCGGCGACGGCGGCCAGGACCAGCGTGGCGAGTCCGGCGCCGGGCGGCACGGCCGGGCCCGGACGGTCGGCCCCGGACAGCGCGGCCAGCGCCCTGCGCTCGGCACGCCCGGGGCGGCCCTCCAGATGGTCGAGGAGGGCGAGGAGGGCGAGCGCCTGGGCCGTCGGTGCGGTACGGCCGGTGTCCGCCACCGCGGTCAGCGCGGCGCGTGCCTCGGCGTACCGGCCGGCCCACAGGCGGGTCGCGCCGAGGTGGGTGCGCAGCAGGGCGGTCGGTTCGGGGTGCTGGTCGAGCAGCTGGGCCGGGAGCTCCCGGCGCAGTTCCGCCGCCTGGCGGGCGGCGCTCTCGGCCCGGGCCGGGGAGCCCGTCAGCCGGGCGGCCAGGGTGTGCAGGAGGGTGCAGCCGAGCCGGGCGGCCGGCTCGCCGGTCCGTTCGGCGGTCAGCGCCCGCGCGGCCCGTTCCAGTGGGGGCAGGCCGCGGTCCAGGTCGCCGCGGGAGAGGGCGAGGGCGGCGCGGACGAGGTCGGTGGCCGGGGTCCTCGGCTCGGGGCCCATGGCGGAGAAGAGTTCGGCCAGGGACTCGGCGCGCGGGCCGGTGAGGAGTTCACCGAGGGCGAGGTCGCCGACGAGGGCGTCGGCGGCGGCTTCCCAGTCGCCCGCGGCGGCGGCGTGCTCCAGCGTCTCGCCGAGCGGGCCCGCGTGCCGGAGCCAGCCCGCGGCCCGGCGGTGCAGCTCGGTCTCCAGACCGGGGTGGCGGGCCCGCAGATGGGCCCGCAGGATGTCCCGGAACAGCGGATGGAGCCGGAACCAGGAGTGCCCGAGGTCTTCCACGAAGGCGTTCTCGCGGTGCAGGCCGGTGAGGATGAGCTCGGCGTCCGCGCGCCCGGTGAGGGTGTCGGCGAGGGCCGGGCAGAAGCGGTCGAGGACGCTGATCCGCAGCAGCAGGTCCTGGGTCTCGGCCCGCTGCCGCTTGAGCACCTCGGCGAGCAGGAAGTCACCGATGGTGGTGCGGTCGGCCTCGAACTCCTTCAGGTACGTCCGCGGGTCCTGCGTCCCCTGGGCGGCGAGCGCGCACAGCCGCAGCCCGGCGGCCCAGCCCCGGGTGCGGGTCACCAGGGCGGTCACCTCGTCCGCGGGCAGCCGCAGGCCGTGCAGTGCCAGCAGGTCGGCGGCCTCCCCGGGGGTGAACGCCAGCTCGTCGTTGCGGATCTCGGTGACCGCGCCGGCCGCCCGGTAGCGGTGCAGCGGCAGCAGCGGCTCGGTGCGGGTGACGAGGACCAGGCGCACGCCCGGGCCCGCGTGCCGCAGCACGAACTCCAGTTGGTCGGCGATCTCCGGGTCGGTGACCCGGTCGTACTCGTCGATGACGGCGGTCACCGGGGCCTCGCGGGCGCTGAGCTCCGCGGCGAGCCGGGTGAGCAGCGCGTCGTCCACGCGTCCCGCCTCGGCGGGCAGGCCGACCTCGTCGGACAGGGTCACCCCGGCCAGGCGCAGGGCCTGGAGGAGGTAGGCCCAGAACGTGCCGCGGCCCTTGCCCGCCATCTGCGCGGTGAGCCAGGCGACGCGTCCCGGGTGCGCGGCGGCCCAGTCGGCGACCAGCAGTGTCTTGCCGGCGCCCGCGGCCCCGCCGACCACGGTCAGTGGTCTGCCCGGGGCCTCGTCCAGATGGCCGAGCAGCCGGCCGCGGCGCAGGTAGGTCGCCGGGAGGGTGGGGATCGCGAACCGTGCCCGCAGGAACGGATCCCCACAGGGATCGGCGGGCCCGCGCGGGTCCGCCCCGGTCTCGTCCGGCACGCCCATGGTGGTCACCACCATCGTCGTCAGGTCACGGACAGCTCACTTCCGTTCCTCTCCCAGGATCTCCCCTGGGCGACGACGCGCCACACGAGGCCGCCGGGGCGGCCGCTCAGTCCGTCGTGGACGCCGCGCGGCGCGGCAGCTTCCAGTTCGGCCGCGGGAAGTGGCAGGTGTAGCCGTTGGGGTAGCGCTCCAGGTAGTCCTGGTGCTCCGGCTCGGCCTCCCAGAAGTCGCCCAGCGGCTCGACCTCCGTGACCACCTTCCCCGGCCACAGTCCGCTCGCCTCGACGTCCGCGATGGTGTCCACGGCGGTGCGGTGCTGCTCCTCGCCGTCGTAGAAGATGGCGGAACGGTAGCTGCGGCCGATGTCGTTGCCCTGGCGGTCGCGGGTGGTCGGGTCGTGGATCTGGAAGAAGAATTCCAGGATGTCGCGGTAGCTGGTGACCGAGGGGTCGTAGAGGATCTCGATCGCCTCGGCGTGGTCGCCGTGGTTCCGGTAGGTGGCGTTCGGGGTGTCGCCGCCGCTGTAGCCGACGCGGGTGGAGACCACGCCCGGCTGCTTGCGGATCAAGTCCTGCATGCCCCAGAAACAACCGCCCGCCAGTACGGCTCGTTCGGTTCCCGCTGTCATCGGTCGCTCCCTGAATCTCTGGCCCCGCACCCCTGCTGACGTGGCGGTGACACGGTCATCCAGCGTAATACCGCCGCGCGCGAACGGGGCGGCGGCCCTGGACGGTCCTCTCGACCGGGGACGGCGGACGGCCGGGGTCACATCTTCGTGCCGAAGTCCTGGGTCCACCAGGGTCCGCCCGTGCCGTTGTGCACCCCGACGCCGATGTTCTTGAAGGAGCAGTCGAGGATGTTGGCGCGGTGGCCGGAGCTGTTCATCCAGGAGTTCATCACGGAGGCCGGGGTCTGCTGGCCCATGGCTATGTTCTCGCCGTACGCGGACCACCGGTATCCGGCGGCGGTGATGCGCTGCCCGGGATCGGCGCCGTCGGGGTTGACGTGGTCGAAGAAGTGCCGGGCCGCCATGTCGTCGGAGTGCGCCTGGGCCGCCCGGTCCAGCCGCGGGTCCTCGGTGAGCGGGGAGCAACCGGCCTTGGCCCGTTCCTGGTTGACCAGCGCGACCACCTGTCCGACGGTGCCGCTGGGCGCCGGGGGCCGCGGCGCCGTGGTGCGCGCGGGCGGCGGGGTGGAGCGGTGCGGCGTCGGGGTGCTCTTCCTCGTGGGCGTCGCGCTGGCCGTCTTCCCGGGTTTCTTCGGCTTCTCGGATTTCGAGGCGGACGGGGAGGGCGAGGGCGAGGCGGGCACGGTGCTGGGCGTGGAGAGGTCCGCCGGGGAGGCGTGCGCGCCGCGGTCCGCGACCGGCTCCCCGCCGCCGGAGCCGGAGCCCGTGCCGAAGTACCACAGGCCGCCGCCCGCGAGACAGGCGGCGACGACGGCGCCGCCGACGGCCCGGCGCCGCAGCCGCCTGCGGCGGCGGGAGGCGCCACGGCCACCCGTGCGGTCACGGGCAGCGCGGCGGCCGGTGCCGGTGCGTCCGGTCGTGCCACCGGGTCCGGCCGCAACGCCGCTGCCCGCCGGGCCGCCGAGCGGGGTCGCGGCGCCGACGGGGGCCAGCCCTTCCGGGGCGGAGCGCAGGGCGACGAGCAGCGCGGGCGAGGCGGCGACCAGCGCGAGACCGGCGAGCAGGCCCTCGGCGGGCATCAGTCCGCTCCACAGGCCGGAGCAGCGCGGGCAGCCGCGGGCGTGCCGGGCGATGCGTTTGCGCCACAGCGCGGAGGGTTTGCCGTCCCAGGCGGCGAGCACCACCCGCAGCTCCTCGCAGCGCGGCCGTGCGTCCAGCGCCCGTACCACCACCCGGGCCGCCTCCAGCTGGGCCTTCATCCGCTGGACCCGGACGGCGGTGTGCTGGGGCGTCAGTTCGAGGGCGGCGGCGACCTCGGCGCGGGTCAGTTCACCGGCGCATTCCAGCCACCACAGGGACAGCAGCCCCCGGTCGTCCGGCTCCAGCCAGCGGGTGGCGTGGGCGGTCTCCTGGCGCTGGCCGGAGAGTTGCAGCTGCACCACCGTCAGATCCACGAAGTCGGCACCGGGATCGGCCAGTTCTTCGGCCTCCTCGACGCCGGCGGGGGCGGACCGCCGGTCCTGCCAGTGGGTGCGCACCTGGTTCATCGCGATCGCGACCAGCCAGGAGCGGAAGCGCTCGGGCGTGCGCAGTCCGTCCAGGCCGTCGAGGGCGCGCAGCATGGTCTCCTGCACCACGTCGTCGACGTCCACCGAGCCGTTCAGCGCCCGCCCCACGATGTTGTAGACCAGCGGGAGGTAGGCGCCGACCAGGGCGTCCTGGGCCGCCGCGTCCCCCTCGCGGGCCGCGGTCACCAGGGCCGCCGTCTCCCTCGCGTCCGTGTGCCGTGTGCTCATCAGATGTTTCCCGTCCTTGACGCCGAACGATTGTTCCCGACATCTGGGAGACCGTTCGAGGCGCCCCGGATAACAGTTCTCCGGGCGCGGATTTCGCGACGGCGGAACGCGGTGCCGTAAGGGGTGGCAACTCGGGTCTTCCGGCGCCGAGTTCACAGGTAAGGAGTTGGTCTAGTCCTCTTGACGGGGTGGGGTGCGCGCTGTTTGGTATGTACCAACATCCCGGCCGTGCACGGCATCACCACCCCACCACCCCACGCCCTGGGGACATCCCCGGAAGGGGCACTGTCATGCACTTGGCAAGATTGGCGGCCTCCGCCTGCGCGCTCGCGCTCGCGGCCACCGGCGCGGCCGTCGCCGCCGCCCCCGCGAGCGACGCGGCCACCGGCGCCGCGGCGAGCAGCGTCTACTCCGTCGCCCCCTACGTCGACATGTCGAACGGTCAGGAAGGGCTGCTCGACACCGCCGTCACCGGCCACCACCTCAAGGCCTACACCGCCGCCTTCGTCCTCGGCGAGGGCTGCAACCAGGTCTGGGGCGACACCCTCCCCATCGGCAACGACTCCTACACCGACCCCGAGATCGCCAGGGCCAAGGCCGAGGGCGCGTCCGTGATCATCTCCTCCGGCGGCGCCAGCGGACTGCCCCTGGCCTGGACCTGCACCACCCAGAGCAGCATCGACGCCGGATACCAGGCGCTCATCGACGACTACGGCGTCACCCAGCTGGACTTCGACGTGGAGGGCGCCGCCGTCGCCGACACCGCGGCCGCGGCCCGCCAGATGCAGGCCATGAAGGACCTCAAGGCGACCAACCCGGACCTCCGGTTCTCGGTCACCCTGCCGGTGCTGACCAGCGGGCTGACCAACGACGGCGTCAACATCCTGAAGGCCGCCAAGAACGCGGGCGTCCGGATCGACGTGGTCAACATCATGGCCATGGACTACTACGCCGGCACGGGCACCGAGATGGGCCAGGGCGCACTCGACGCCGCCCGGTCCACGCTGGCGCAGATGCAGTCCGTCGACTCCGGTTACGGCTACGCCAACCTCGGCATCACCCCGATGATCGGCAAGAACGACGACGGCTCCACGTTCACCCTGGCCGACGCCCAGACGGTGGAGAACTTCGCCGCGCAGAACGGCGTGGGGCGCCTGTCCTTCTGGTCCGTCAACCGCGACCAGCCGTGCGGCGGCAGCGCCAACTCGCTGCCCACGTGCAGCGAGATCGGCCAGAGCAGCCTCGCGTTCACGGACGCCTTCGTGCCGTACGAGGGCAGCACGGGCGGCGGCGGGGGCGGCGGTACGACCAGCGACTTCTCCCTGTCCCTCGCCCCCGGCTCCGCCTCCGTCGCCCAGGGCGGCACCGGGACCGCGACCGTCACCACGGCCACCACCTCCGGCAGCCCGGAATCCGTCGCCCTCGCCGCGTCCGGCGCGCCCTCCGGCGTCACGGTCTCCTTCAGCCCCGCCTCGGTGACCTCCGGCGGCACCTCGACCCTGACGGCGAAGGTCGGCTCGTCCGTGGCCGCGGGCACCTACCCGATCACCGTCACCGGCACGGGCACCGCCGGCAGGCACAGCGCCACGTACACGCTCACCGTCACCGGCAGCGGCGGCGGGGGCGGCAACGACGGGGGGTCGCTGACCAACGCCGGCTTCGAGAACGGCGGCCTCGGCCCCTGGACCTGCACCGGCGGCAGCACCCTGGTCTCCAGCCCGGTCCACTCCGGCGCGCACGCCCTCCAGGTCACCCCGGACTCCGGCAGCACCGGAGAGTGCGACCAGACCGTCACCCTCTCCCCCAACCACACCTACACGCTCACCGGCTGGGTCCAGGGCCCCTACGCCTACCTCGGCGTCAGCGGCGGCGCCACCGCCAGCACCTGGTCCAGCGGATCGAGCTGGAACCAGCTGAAGGTCTCCTTCACCACCGGCAGCAGCGGGACCGTCACCGTGTACGTCCACGGCTGGTACGGCCAGGGCAGCGTCTACGCCGACGACCTCGCCCTGTCCTGACCGACCGCTCACCGCCCGTCCGGCAGCCGCGCGGATGCCGGGCGGGCGGTGATGCGTGAGCCTGGAGGAGTGTCTGGTGTTCCAGCCGGCCGGCTCCCGGCGCCGTACGCCGCCCCGGGACGCCGGGCGCTCCAGGTGACGCTTGTCGCCGCGGCCGGGTTCTATCTCTTCCGCTACGGCCTCGACCGCCCCGCCGCGGCGGTCTACGCCCTGTTCGCCGCCGTGGCGCTGGGCGGCCTGTCCAGGATCCCGGGCACCGGGCGGCAGCGGGCCGGGGTGGTGCTGCGGCTGATCCCGGTGGGCTGGGTGCTGGTGACCGCCGGGACATGGCTGTCGGTGCGGACCTGGAGCGCCGCGGCGGGGATGCTGGTGATCGGGTTCGCGCTGGCGTTCTCCGCGGTGGGCGGCCCGCGACCGGCCGGGGCGGCCCCGGGACTGCAACTCCTCTACATCCTGCCGTCGTTCCCGCCGTACCACCCGGGCGCGCTCGGCGAGCGGCTGCTCGGCACGACCACCGGCATGGCGCTGCTCGTCGTCACCGAGGCGCTGCTCTTCCCGGAGCCGGACCCGCCGCCGTACCGGGAGCGGGCCGCCCACGCCGCGTCGGTCGCCGCGCGCTGCGCGAGACTGCTCACGACGCCCCCGTACGCCCTGACCCGCGCCGACGTCCGCACGGTCCGCGAGGCCGGGCACCGGCTGCGCTCCCTGTCCGTGCCGGAGGCCGACCGGCCGGCGGGCCCCGGGGTCCGCCCCCGCGCGCTGGCCCACACGGGCCTGGCCGCGCGCACCCTGCTCAGCAGACTCCCCCGCCTGTGCACGCCACCGGACGCCCCCACACAGACCGGCACCTCAGGGCCGACGGCGCCCGGGAAGCCCCCACGGCCCGCCCCGAACGGCCCTGCCCGACCACGGACCACGCCCGGCACGTACGACGCCACCGACCCGCCGGCCGCGTCCGGCACCACCGAACGACCGACCGGCCCGCCCGACGCCCCGGCGGACCACACGGAACGATCACCCGCACCCGCCGCACCCCCCGAGAAGCGCCCCCGGCCGCCGCACCCGCCGGACGCCGGCACCCGGCACCCGGCCACCACCGGCGACAGCCCGACCGAGCACACCACCCGTCCCGGAACCACACCCGACACCCCCGCACACGCCACCACCGCCCCACCCGCCGCGGTCGAGGACACCGGCCCGCCCGACATCGCCGCCGCCGTGCTCACCGCCGTCGCCCGGCTCGCGGACGGGACCGCCGGGTGTCTGCGGGTGGGGACCTCGCCCGTGGGCGAGTACAAGGAGCTGGCCGCGGTGCGGGCCGTGCTGGTCGCCCGGGGCATGGTGGCCTCCGCGGCGGCGCCGGACGTGTTGCGGCGGCACGCGGCGGTGCTGGAGGTGGCCGATGCCGCGCTGGCGATGGGGGCGGCGGCCGATCTGGCGGCGCACGGCCGGCGGGCCGCGATCGTGGGGCCGCCCGAGCGCTTCTGGTACGCCGGCCCCCGCGCCCCGGCCCTGTGGTGGCACCGGGTGCGCGGGCACGCCGAGCGGCGTTCGGTGTTCTTCCAGAACGCGGTGCGGATCGCCCTGGCGCTGACGGCGGCGCGCCTGGTGGCCGGTGTGGACACGCTGCCGCACGGCTTCTGGGCGCTGCTGGCGACACTCACCCTCACCCGGACCACCGTGGAGGAGACCTGGAGCGCCATCCGGTCGGCGCTCGTCGGCACCCTGGCCGGAGCCCTGGTGGCCGGCGGCACGCTGGCCCTGGCGACCACGCACACCACCGTCTACGCCGTCGTCCTGCCCCTGTGGATGCTGTTCGCCTTCACCGTGGGACCGGTCAAGGGGGTCGGCTGGGCCCAGGGCCTGTTCACGGTGCTCGTGGCCCTGGTCTTCGCCCAGCTGGCGCCGCCGACCTGGCAGCTGGCGGAGGTACGGCTGCTGGACGTGGTGGTGGGCAGCGCGATCGGCGCGGTGTTCGGGCTGCTGGCCTGGCCCCGCGGCGCCCAGGACGAGCTGCGGTTCGCCTCGGCGGAGCTGCTGCGCAAGGCCGCCGAGATCGTCGTGGCGACCGGGGCCGCGGTGGCCCGGCGGGAACCCGTGCCCGCGGTGCCGGGGGCGCCCGGCCACCGTTCGCTGCGGCACGCCGTGATCCTGGCGGAGTCCGCGTACGTGCAGTTCCAGAGCGAGCCGGCACCGTTCGGCGGCCGGGGCCGCACGGTGGCGCCGGCCGCCGTGGACTGGCAGGCGGCGCTGATGGCCGGGCACCACACCCTGTGGGGCTCGCAGCGGCTGCTGGAGCCGCCGCACACCGGGCTCGGCCCGCCCGCAGCCGGCACCGTCAGCCGGCTGGGGGACCACGTCGCGGGGCGGATGCTGCTGATCTCGGCGGCCCTCGACCCGGGCGGCGACACCCCCGAGGCGCCGCTGCCACGGCTCGGCCGGTCCCTCGCCGGGGCCGGCGCCGAGCCGCCCGGCGCGCCCGGGCTGTACTACGCGACCGTGTCCTGGCTGGACTCCCTCATGGCCGATCTGTCCCGGATCGCCCGCGCCGGCCCCGCCCCCGGGCCGGGCGGCGGGGCCCCGGCGCGCTGACGCCGTCCAGGCCGCTGCGGATCTCCCGCACGGGTAGACGTAGGTGAGGCTCCGGTCCGGGAGAGGGCCGACGGAAAGAGGGAGCAGGCGGAAGGAGGGAGCGCGATGAGCGGAGGGACGCGGCGGCCCGACGGGCAGAAACCCGGCCCGGAGGGTGCGTCGGAGCCGACCGGGCTGATGGATCTGCTGGGCGTCGCCGCGGTGCTGCTGGAAGCGGACGGCCGGATCGACATGTGGAGTCCGCAGGCCGAGGAACTGTTCGGCTACGCCCGCGCGGAGGCGGTCGGGCAGTACGCGGCGCCGCTGCTGCTGCGCCCCGAGCACCGCAAGGCGGCGCTGCACCTGTTCGGCGAGGTGATGGAGACCGGCCGGGGCTGGGCGGGGGCGTTCCCCATCCGGCACAAGGACGGCAGCACCAGAACGGTCGAGTTCCGCAACATGCGGCTCACGGACCACCTCGGCGACCACTACGCGCTCGGGCTGGCCACCGACCGGTGCACCCTGCGCCGGGTGGAGCGCGACACGGCCCTGTCCGCCCGCCTGTTCACGCAGGCCCCGATCGGGCTGTCCGTCCTCGACCTGGCGCTGCGCTACGTCGTCGTCAACCCGGCCCTGGCGGCCATGCACGGCGTCCCCGAGGCCGACCATGTGGGCAAGCGCTTCGACGAGGTGCTGTCCGGAGCCGCGTTCCGGGCGGTCGAGGCCTCCATGCGCGAGGTGCTGGAGACCGGTGTGCCGGTGGTGAACCGGCAGGTGGTGGGCCGCACCGCCGCCGACCCGGACAACGACCACGCGTGGACGATATCGCTGTACCGGCTGGAGGACCACCAGGGGCACACCCTGGGCCTCGCCACGGTGGCGGTGGACGACACCGACCGGTACCGGGCCGCCCGGGAGGTCGAACGGGCCCAGCGGCGGCTGCGGCTGATGGCCACCGGCTCGGCCCGCATCGGCACCACCCTGGAGGTGGAGCGGACGGCGCGCGAGCTGGCCGACGTCCTGGTGCCCGAGCTGGCCGACATGGTCGCGGTGGACCTGCTGGACAGCATGCTGCGCACCGCCCGCACGGACCCGGACGAGGGGCCGCCCCTGTTCCGCGCGCTCGCGGTGAAGACCGCCTACTCGACGGACGCCGTCGGGGCGTTCGTGCCGCCCGGCAGGCTCACCGTCTACCACGCGGACCATCCGGCGGCCCAGTGCATCCGCAACGGCCGTCCGCTGCTGATCACCCACCTGGAGAGCCGCGAGGTGAGCCGGGTCGCCGCCGATCCCGACGCCGCCCGGCTGCTCGCCCAGGCCGGGGTGCACACCGACATCACCGTCCCGCTGATCGCCCGCGGCCAGTGCATCGGCGTCATGAGCCTGGCCCGCGCCCGCAACCCCGCGCCCTTCGACGAGAACGACCTCGCCCTGGCCTGCGAACTCGCCTCGCGCGCCGCGCTGAGCATCGACAACGCCGTACTGCACCACCACACCCGCCGCACCGCCGAGGCCCTGCAACGCAGCCTGCTGCCGCGGCTTTCGCCCTGCCACCCGGGCCTGGAGGTGGCCGCACGGTACCGGCCCGCGCAGGCGCTGAGCGAGGTCGGCGGCGACTGGTACGACGTCATCCCGCTGGAGGGCGACCGCACCGCGCTCGCGGTGGGCGACGTCATGGGCAGCGGCATCCCGGCCGCGACCACCATGGGCCGGCTGCGCACCGCCACCTCCACACTGGCCGACCTCGATCTCGATCCGGCGCGGATCCTCACCCACCTCGACCGGATCACCCTCGGCCTGGACCCCTACATCGCCACATGCGTGTACGCGGTGCACGATCCCCGCCGGTACCGCCTGGAGGTGGCCTCCGCCGGTCATCTGCCGCCCGTCCTGATCCCCTCCGGCGGGCCGCCGCGCCTGCTGGACCTGCCCACCGGCACCCCGCTGGGCGTCGGCGGGGTGCCCTTCGAGTCCACCACGCACGACCTGCGCCCCGGCGACCAACTGGTGCTCTACACCGACGGGTTGGTGGAGACCCGCAACGACCCGATCGACACCCGGCTCGGGGAGCTGCTGCGGCTGCTGGCGCCGCCGTACCGCTCCGTGGAGGACACCTGCGACCGACTGCTGCACGAGTTGCGGCACCCGGCGGGCCACGACGACGTCGCCCTGCTCATCGCGTCCGTGCTGCCGCTGGAGTACTGAGCCTTTCGGTGGATCCCGCCGAGGAGCCTCAGCGGCCCGTGAGCAGGCCGAGCACCTGGGGCCGGACGACGGCCCACGCGGCGGCGGGCAGGCCGTCGAGCGCGGTGGCGCGCAGCAAGCGGAGGGTCTCCTCCGGGCCGCCGCCCGCGGCGACCTCGGTGTCGAGCACGTCGTAGCCGTCCCGTACGGCGACCCGGACGCGCGCCGCGGCGCCGTCGCCGGGGTGCAGGGCGCAGGCCACGACCAGGGGCGGCGGGCCGCCCGCCGCGGCGGGGAGCTTGCGGTACGCGCAGGCGAGCGGCGTGCGCCAGCGCAGGGCGAGCAACAGCGGGCGCTTGGCCACCACTTCGGCCAGGTCCGTCTCGTGGCGGCCGTCCGGTTCCAGCACCGTGGCCCGGGCGTCCAGGACCAGCGCCGCGGGCAGCAGACAGCGCAGGGCGCTGCCGACGAGGTTGCCGCCGACCGTGGCGGTGCGGCGGACGGCTCCGGTGCCCACGCCGACGGCCGCGAGGCGCAGCACGTCGGGCACCCGGCCGTCGATCTCCCCGAGCAGCACGGCGGCGCCGAGCGTCTCGGGCCCGATGACGTTGGCCTCCGGCAACCGCCGCAGGGACATGGCGAGTTCGGGGAATCCGTCGCGCTGCCAGGCGGCCCACGCCAGGGTCGCGCCGCCCACCGGGACGGCCCCCTCGGCCAGACACTCCCGCGCTTCGGACACGGACTCGGGCAGACGCAACAGCACGGTGACCCACCTGCCTTCCTTCCAGGTCCCGCAGTCTGCTCGCACGGACGGGGGCGCGTACAGGGCTCACACGGGCAGCCCGCGCGCCGCCAACGCCGTTGCGCGCGGGGGCCTTTGAGGGTGGTCGGGACCACCGGCCCCGGTCACCGGGTCGGGCGGCCCTGGGGCCGGGGGCGGCGCACGCGGGAGGCTGAGGGCGCTGCACCGAACGATCGGCCCGTGAGGACCGGAAGGACCGGAAGCCCCGTTCTCGGGCATCCCCCGCGGGACCCCTGAAGCCTCGCTCCGGCGCCGCGCGGCGGGCAGGGGCCCGAGGGTCCCGGTGCGGGGCCGGCCGGCCCCGAGGCGGGCACCATGACGGTCGCGACCGCTTGTGCTCGACCGGCGACCGGTCCTGCACGGGTTCGTCCGCCGCCACCGCGTGTTCCGGCCAGGACGCGACAACGCACGACGGTGGTGGGCCGATTGCGCTGGGATGTCCACAGCGGCACGAGCGACTTGGCGGGATGGACATGAATGCTTGCGTGGACGAGCGGGCCTGTGCGGCGGGCCCCGCGGCGGCCCCCCGGCCGTGCGGCTGCGGCGCCCGGCCGCCGCGGGGCGGCCCGTCGACGGCCGAGGAGCGGTTCCGCGGGCTGCTGGAGGCGGCACCCGACGCCATGGTGATCGTGGACGACACCGGGACGATCCGGCTGGTCAACGCCCAGACCGAGGCCCTGTTCGGCTACCGCCGCGAGGAACTGCTGGGCCGCCCGGTGGAGTTGCTGGTACCGCACCGCTTCCGCGAGCACCACACCCGGCACCGCGCCGGCTACGCCGCCAACCGGCAGGTGCGGCCCATGGGCGCGGGCCTCGAACTGCACGGACTGCGCAAGGACGGCAGCGAGTTCCCCGTGGAGATCAGCCTGAGCCCGCTGGAGACGGCGGACGGCCTGCTGGTCTCCGCCGCCGTGCGCGACGTCAGCGACCGCAAGGCGGCCGAGGCCCGGATCAACGAACTCGCCGCCCTGGTGGAGTCCTCCCAGGACGCCATCCTCGCCAAGACCCTGGACGGGGAGATCACGTACTGGAACGCCGCGGCCGCCCGGCTGTACGGCTACTGCGCCGAGGAGGCCGTGGGCCGCCATGTCTCCATGCTCGCGCCCGCCGAACTCCAGGACGACATCTGGGCGTTGCTCGAACGGCTGCGCAAGGGCGAGAAGGTCGAGCACTTCGAGACGCTGCGGGTCACCAAGGACGGCTCGCTGCTGGACGTCGACGTCACGCTGTGGCCGACCCGGGACGCCGGCGGCACGGTCGTCGGGGCGTGCGCCATCGTCCGCGACATCAGCGACCGCAAGCAGGTGGAGGCGGAGCTGACGGCCCTGCTGGAGCAGCAGCGGCACATCGCCCTGACCCTGCAGCGCAGCCTGATGGGCACGCCGCCCGCGCTGCCGGGCCTGGACACCGCGAGCCGCTACCGGCCGGCCACCCAGGGCGCCGGTGTCGGCGGCGACTGGTTCGACCTGATACCGCTGGGCGCCGGGCGGGTCGGTGTCCTCATCGGCGATGTGATGGGCCGCGGCCTCGAAGCCGCCGCCGTGATGGGCCAGTTACGCTCGGCGGCGCACGCGCTGGCCAAGACGGGCATGCAGCCGCGCCAGCTGATGCAGTCCCTGGACTCGGTGGTCGCCGACCTGGACGTGCCGGACCAGCTGGTCACCTGCTGCTACCTGGTCGTCGCGCCGGACGACGGCACCGTCACGGTCTGTTCGGCCGGGCACCTGCCGACCCTCGTCGTCGGCCCCTGGGAGGGCGTGCGCGCGCTGCCCGCGCCGGTCAACGCCCCGCTCGGGGTCGGCGGGGTGCTGTACGAGCAGTCGTGCTCGCACATCGCCCCCGGCGCCACGCTCGTGCTGTACACGGACGGGCTGATCGAGACGCCGGGCAGCGACATCGAGGCCCGGGTCGGTGAACTCACCGCCGTGCTGGACGCCTTCTTCCCGCGCTCCACCAACCTGGAGGCGGCCGCCGACCATGTGCTGGCCCAGCTGCTGCCGGACGCCGACGGTCACGACGACGACGTGACCCTGCTGTTCGCCCAGCTCCCGGCGGCGCCGCTGGCCGCCGTCACCACGGAGCTGCCGGCGACCGCCGCCGCCGTCCCGGAGGGCCGTGCCTTTCTGCGCCGGACGCTGGTCTCCTGGGAGTGCGCCGAACCGGCCGACGACGCGCTCCTGCTGCTGTCGGAGATCCTCACCAACGCGGTGCGGCACGCCGAGGGCCCGGTGGGCCTGCGGCTGTGCCGTACCGCCACGGAGCTGACCGTGGAGGTCGGCGACCGCAGCCCGCAGCTCCCCCGGCCCCGGCACGCCACCGGGGACGACGAGTCCGGCCGGGGCCTGTTCCTGGTCCGCACCCTCGCCGACAGCTGGGGCGTGCGCCCGACGGACGAGGGGAAGACCACCTGGTTCACCCTGAAGGTGTGAGCGGGCGGACCAGGGCCGACCGGCCCTATGCCGTACCCGGTCCCCGTGGGGACGATGGACCGGTGCTCCAGAACGACGGCTTTCGCGCACTCGACCGGCAGATGTGCCTGCGCCTGCTGGCCAGGGTGCCGGTCGGCCGGGTCGTGTACACCAAGCAGGCGCTTCCCGCGGTCCTCCCGGTCAACTTCTGCCTCGACGCGGATTCCTCGGTGCTGCTGCGCACCTCGGCCGGCTCGGAGCTGGTGCGCGCCATCGACGGCGCCGTGGTCGCCTTCGAGGCGGACGAGTTCGACGCCGCGACCCGCTCCGGCTGGAGCGTGGTCGTCACCGGCCGCGCCCGTCTGCTGGCCGACGCGGACGCCCGCGCGCCGTGCCCCGCCGGCGGACCGGACTCCTGGATGCCGGTGCGCGACGACGTGCTCGTCCGGATCGAGTCCGAGGTGGTCACCGGCCGGGAACTCGGGGGTGCGTGACCGCGTCCGCCCCGGCCGGCGGGCCGCCCCCGGTCAGTGGGCCGTCCAGCCGCCGTCCAGGACCAGGGACGTGCCGGTGACGAAGGACGCCCGCGGGCCGCACAGGTAGGCCACCGCCTCGGCGACCTCCTCGGGTTCGATCAGCCGGCGCACCGCGCTGTCCTTCAGCAGCACCTCGGACAGCACACGCTCCGGCGGGATGCCGTGCGCCCGCGCCTGGTCGGCGATCTGCTTCTCCACCAGCGGCGTGCGGACGTAGGCCGGGTTCACGCAGTTGGAGGTGACGCCGTGCGCGGCGCCCTCCAGCGCGGCCGTCTTGGACAGCCCCTCCAGACCGTGCTTGGCGGCCACATAGGCGGACTTGAACGCCGAGGCGCGCAGGCCGTGCACCGAGGAGACGTTGACGATCCGGCCCCAGCCCCGCGCGTACATGTGCGGCAGGGCGCCGCGGACGAGCCGGAAGGGTGCCTCCAGCATCACGGTCAGCACCGTGTGGAAGACGTCCGGCGGGAACTCCTCGATGGGCCGCACCAGTTGCAGTCCCGCGTTGTTGACCAGCACATCGGTGCCGGCGGCGACCGCCTCGGCGGCGTCGAGGTCGGTCAGGTCGAGGACGTGCGGGAGCACGTCGCCCGCGAGGTCCGCGGCGCCCCCGGCCTCCTCGGCCAGCCGGGCCAGCCCCTCCTCGTCCCGGTCGACGGCTCTGACCTGGGCGCCCGCGGCGGCCAGGCGCAGCGCGCAGGCGCGGCCGATACCGCTCGCGGCACCGGTGACCAGGGCCGTTCGGCCGACGAGATCAAGGGCGGGGGGCTGGGTGCTGGTGGTCATGAGCCGACCCTAGGCGAAGCGGCGGGCCGGGCGGCGCCGACTCAGCCGGGCGTCGCCGGAGCGAACCAGGTGGGCTCCTCCGTCAGGGCCTGCTTGATCCGGAACAACGCGAAGTCGTGCAGGTCGGGCAGCGCGTCCACCGCGAACCAGCCGACCTCCAGCGACTCGTCGTCGTTGACCCGGGCCTCGCCGCCCACCGCCTTGCAGCGGAAGGTGATGTCCATGTACTGGCAGACGTCGCCGTTGTCGTAGGTGACCGGCTGCAGCGCCTGCACCAGGACGACGCGTTCGGGCACGCAGTGCACCGCCGTCTCCTCGTGGACCTCGCGCACGGCGCAGTCCGCGGGCTGCTCACCCGGCTCCGGGATGCCGCCGATCACCGACCATCTGCGGGTGTCGGAGCGCCGGCCGAGCAGCACCCTGCCCTCGTCGTCGAAGACGATCGCGGTGACCCCGGGCAGCCAGAGCAGCTGCCGGCCGGCCGTGGCCCGCAGCGTGCGGATGAAATCGGGAGTAGCCATGGGAGCGACCCTAACCGGCCGCCCCGCCCGCGCGCCGCGCCCGCAGCCGGTTGCCGGCGGCCAGGCCGAGCCCGCCCACGGCGACCACCACCAGCGCCATCTCCGGCAGGATGCCCAGCTCGGTGGCGGGCGTGGTGGAGGTGCGCAGCGGCACCTTCTGCTCCAGGTAGGCGGGCACGAACATGCCGGTCTTCTGGGTGATCTTCCCGTCCGGCATGATGACCGCGCTGACCCCGCTGGTCACCGGCACGGTCACGGTGCGGCTGTGCTCGACGGCGCGGATGCGGGACATGGCGAGCTGCTGGTAGGTCATCTCGCTGCGGTCGAAGGTCGCGTTGTTGCTGGGCACGGAGATCATCTCGGCGCCGTGCGTCACGGTGTCCCGCACGGCCCAGTCGAAGGCGGCCTCGTAGCAGGTGGCGAGGCCGACCTTGGCGCCGTCCATGTCGAACACGCCGGGCTTCGAGCCCCGGCTGAAGTCCTGGCGGACCATGCCGGTCCAGTCCTTGTTGACGGACCCGACGAGCCCGCGCAGCGGCAGGTACTCGCCGAACGGCTGGATCTGGCGCTTGTCGTACGTCCGCGTCGGGCCCTTGGCGGGGTCCCAGAGGATCTGCTCGTTGAGCAGCCTGCCGTTCTTCTCGACGACGGCGCCGACGGAGATGGGCACCCCGATGGCGTCGACCGCCTCGTCGATGACGGCGGCGGCGTCCGGGTTGGCGTAGGGGTCGATGTCGGAGGAGTTCTCCGGCCACAGCACGAAATCGGGCCTGGGGACCTTGCCCGCCCTGACGTCGGCGGCGAGCTTGAGGGTCTCGCGCACGTGGTGGTCGAGCACCGCCCGGCGCTGGGCGCTGAACTCCAGCCCGGAGCGCGGCACGTTCCCCTGGATCACGGCGACCGTGCGGGTGCCGTCCTCGGCCTTGTCGCTCACCAGGGTGCGCGCGGCGACCGCGCCCGCCACCGGTACGGCCACGCTCAGCAGCGCCGCCGCGGCCGTGGCCCGCCGCACGGTCCGGGACCGGCGCCGGTGCGCGAGGAGGCGGACCACCTCGCAGAGCCCGAACCCGCACAGGACGACCGCGAAGCCCAGCACGGGCGTGCCGCCGACCGCGGCCAGCGGCAGGAAGACGCCGTCCGCCTGCCCGAACGCGACCTTGCCCCAGGGGAAGCCCCGGAAGGGCACGCGCGCCCGTACGGCCTCGCCCGCGATCCACACCGCCGCCGCCCACACCGGCCAGGCGGGCAGCTCGGCGACGGCGGCGACGCCCACGCCGACCAGCGCGACGAAGACCGCCTCCACGGCGACCAGGGCCAGCCAGGGGCCGGGGCCGACCTCCACGCCGGTCCACACCAGCAGGGGCAGTAGAAAGCCGAGGCCGAACAGGTAGCCGAGGCCGAGGGCCGCCTTCCAGCCACGGCCGCGCAGCACCCATCCGAACCCGGCGAACGCGGGCAGGGCCAGCCACCACAGGGGACGCGGCGGGAAGCTCGCGTAGAGGAGCACTCCGCAGAGCGCGGAGACGACGGCCGGGACCAGACCCGGCAGCCGGCGTCGCAGGGCGCCGGGCGCGGAGGACGGCCGGAGCCGGTCCGGCTGGTCCACGGAAGCAGCGGTGACGGTCACCCGGGTGAGTGTACGGCGGCTGACCTCGGCGTTGACAGCCGCGGTCCGGGGGCCGGACGCCCGCACCGGGTGGTCAGGCCGCGGTGCCCGGCGTGATCGAGCGCAGTCGGGCCCTGATGATCCGCACGGCGGACTCCGCGTTGTCCACGGTGATGGTGAAGGTGTGCCCGTCCCACAGGTTCAGCACGATGCCCTCGCCCCGGCGCACGACGACCGCGGTGCCCTTCTCGGGACGCCACCGGTAGCCCCAGCCGCCCCACTGGCGCGGGGTCACCACGGCGGTGAAGTCGGCGCCCGCGACATGGGAGAGGGGGATGCGCCGGCGCGGCAGCCCGATGTGGCCGCAGCGCACCTCGACGCACTCGCGGTCCAGCCTGAGGTCCACGTGGACGAAGGCGAGCGTGCCGAAGAGGACGAGCAGACCGGCGGCGATGCAGCCCACCACGGACATCGCGAGCGCCGGGACGGAGGACGTCCAGGCGGAGTCCACGGCCAGCTTGATCCCCAGGGCCAGGCAGGCCGCTCCGACCAGTGCGAGCAGCCACTGCACACGGTTGGTGGCGCGTCCGGTCCAGATGTCGGGGGTGGGGGTGTCCTCGGCGTGGGGCTGGTCCCTCATGGTTATGAGGTTACTCAGGTTTCGCCGCGTGGGTACCGGGTCCCGGAGGGTGACTGCGCCGTGCGGCGGTCCGCCTCGCGGCCGGGCGCCGGCTCACCCGCGGTCGGCGTACCGTCCCACCGCCGGCAGCAGCCGGCCCTCGGCGTAGTGCAGCGCGGCCGCCGGCAGCTCGCCCTCGCGGCCGCTGAGCAGCACCGTCAGGCCGCCGTCGGCGGGGGCGCCGGTGGCGGGCTGTTCGCCGAGGCGGCGCAGCGCCTGGGCGGCCACCGCGCCGGCGGAGCCGTGCAGGACCAGCGGGGCGGCGCCGGGGCGCTGGACGGCGGCGCGAATGCGTTCGGCCACCAGTTCGTAGTGGGTGCAGCCCAGGACGACGGTCGTGACGTCGTCGGGGGTCAGCGCGGCCGCCGCGGTCACGGCCGCCTCGATCGCCGCCTCGTCGGCGTGTTCGACGGCTTCGGCGAGTCCCCAGCACGGCACCTCGGTCACCGGCACCCCGGCGGCGAAGTCCTCGATGAGTCCGCGCTGGTAGGCGCTGCCGGTGGTGGCGGGGGTCGCCCAGATCGCGAAGGGCCCGCCGCCGGCCGCGGCCGGCTTGATCGCCGGCACGGTGCCGATCACCGGGATGCCGGGCTCCAGCCGGGCGCGCAGCGCGGGCAGGGCGTGCACGCTGGCCGTGTTGCAGCCGACGATCAGCGCGTCGGGACGGCGGGCCGCGGCGGCCTCGGCGACGTCCAGCGCGCGCCGGGTGAGGTCCTCGGGGGTGCGCGGTCCCCAGGGCATGCCGTCGGGGTCCAGGGAGAGAACGAGATCCGCGTCGGGCCGCAGGCGCCGTACCGCGGCGGTGGCCGCGAGCAAGCCGATTCCGGAGTCCATGAGCGCGATCTTCACCCGGCCACGATAGACGATCCGCTCATGTGAACGGCTCGGGTGGGGCAGACTGCGGCCGTGAGTGCCTTCCTGTGGATCACCGTCGTCTCGCTGGCCGCCTGGTGCTGGCTGCTGCTGGGCCAGGGCTTCTTCTGGCGCACGGACGTGAGGCTGCCGTCGCGCCGGGAGCCCGCGTCATGGCCCTCCGTCTGCGTGGTCGTACCGGCCCGGGACGAGGCCGGCGTACTGCCCGCGAGCCTGCCGTCGCTGCTGGCGCAGGACTATCCGGGGCGGGCGGAGGTCTTCCTGGTGGACGACGGCAGCACGGACGGCACCGGGGAGCTGGCCCGCGAGCTGTCCGGGCGGCACGGCGGGCTGCCGCTCACGGTGACGTCGCCGGGCGAGCCCCCCGCGGGCTGGACGGGCAAGCTGTGGGCGGTGCGGCACGGCATCGCGCTGGCGCGGGCGCGCGAGCCCGAGTACCTGCTGCTGACCGACGCGGACATCGCGCACGCCCCGGACAGCCTGCGCGAGCTGGTGGCGGCGGCCGGCACCGGCGGCTTCGACGTGGTGTCGCAGATGGCGCGGCTGCGGGTGGAAAGCCGGTGGGAGCGGCTGGTGGTGCCGGCGTTCGTGTACTTCTTCGCGCAGCTGTATCCCTTCCGGTGGATCGGCCGTACGGGTTCGCGCACGGCGGCCGCGGCGGGCGGCTGTGTGCTGCTGCGGACCGCCATGGCGGAGCGGGCCCGGATCCCGGACGCCATCCGGCACGCGGTCATCGACGACGTCTCCCTCGCCCGCGCGGTGAAGGGTGCGGGCGGGCGGGTCTGGCTGGGGCTCGCCGACCGGGTGGACAGCGTGCGGCCCTATCCGCGGCTGCACGACCTGTGGCGGATGGTCTCGCGCAGCGCCTATGCCCAACTGCGGCACAACCCACTGGTGTTGCTGGGCACGGTGGCCGGTCTGGCGCTGGTGTACCTGGTGCCGCCGGTGGCCGTCGTCTGGGGCGCGGTGGCCGGCAGCGCGACGACGGCACTCGCCGGCGCGCTGGCGTGGGCGGTGATGGCGGGCACGTACGCGCCGATGCTGCGCTACTACCGGCAGCCCCTGTGGCTCGCCCCGCTGCTGCCGTACACCGCGTTCCTGTACCTGCTGATGACGGTGGACTCGGCGGTGCAGCACTACCGGGGGCGCGGGGCCGCCTGGAAGGGCCGTACGTACACCCGGCCCGGTGCCGTGCCGGACGAGGGCTGAACCGGTCTCACTTGCGGCCGGGCGTCCAGTTCATGCCCCAGCCGTAGGCGCGGTCCACGGTCCGCTGCGGGCTCACCCCGCGCTCGGGCACGAGGTAGCGGGCCTCGCGCCGCACGACGAGGTCGCCGCCGTCGTTGGTGAGCAGGGCGAGGGCGCACACCGTGGACGGGACGGTGCACTCGTCCAGGGCGAAGTCGACGGGGGCGCCGTGCTGCGGCCGGAGGGTGACGGTGGCGTGCAGTCCGGCGAAGGAGGTCGCGCCCTCGTAGATGGTGACGAAGACCAGGACACGCCGGAGTTCGCGCCGGTGGTCGAGGTTGAGGGTGAGGTTCTCGCCGCTCTCGACGGCTCCGGTGCGGTCGTCGCCGTCGAGGTGGATGTACGGCGGCCGGTGCAACGATCCGAAGGCGTTGCCGAGCGCCTGTACGACCCCCTTGCGGCCGTCCGCGAGTTCGTACAGGGCGCACAGGTCGAGATCGAGGCCGCCCGGCCCGCCGCCCCGGCGCGCTCCCCATCCCGGAAAGCCTTGCCGCGCCTGCCAGTTGAGGTTCACCCGCATCACGCCGGAGGTGCCGCCCTGCTTGGCGAGCGAGACGGAGGGCGCGGATTTGGTGAGGGTGACCCTGGAGGGGCGGGCCGGGGGCGCGGGGCGGCCCGTGGGGGGCTCCTCTGCGGTGACGCCGAAGGCCGCGGCCAGGCCGTCGAGTCCGTTGTCGTACCCCTGGCCGACGGCGCGGAACTTCCAGCCGCCCTGGCGGCGGTAGAACTCCCCGAGCAGCAGGGCGGTCTCCACGCTCGCGCCCACGTCGTCGAAGCGGGCGGCGACCCGGCCGGTCGCGGGGTCGCTCACCTCGATGTACAGGTCCGGGACCTGTCCGAAGGCGCCGCCGTCGGCCGACACGGCGAAGACGATCCGGTCGATCGCGCCCTCGACGCGCGGGAGGTCGACGGACAGGGTGTCCACGACGAGCGGGCCCCGCGTCCGCTCCCCCTCGTGGCGCACCGCGCCGGAGGGGTGCGCGGGCCGGTCGCGCTGGACGAAGTCGGCGGCGGAGCGCACCTTTCCCGCGGCGAGCAGCAGCGCCGAGGCGCGGGCACCGGGTACGCCGGGTCCGTGACGCCGGCCCAGTTCGACGCGCAGCGCGGTGGCCGGAACCGGTGTGTTCGATCCCTTCAGCATGGACATGGGGACCCCCTCGGCTGCGGCCCGCGCTGTCCGCGGACGTCCGGATCATCCCTTCCTGCCCAGCCTGTTCCCGGCCATGCTCAACTCCTCGGCGCGGGGCGGGGAAAGACAGTGGAAGATCGCCGGTCAACCGCCGGTAACCCCGCTGAAACATCCGGCTCTTACACGATCCATACGTTGATCACTACACCTTTTCGGCTGGTTCTTCCGAAATGAGGATCGCCGGTCACCGCCGACACGGAAAACAACCCTCTTATCGGTCTCCCCAACCAGCACATCGTGGGCTTAACTTATGTGCCATGACCTCCCCCCGCTCCACTTATGGTGGCGGCTATTACTCCGCCTCCTTCCGGGACACTCCCATCTACGACTCGCTGGTGGCCGAGCGGGGAACCCCGCAGATCGCCCCGATCCGGGTCCCCGCCGCCTACGACACCGGCGGCAGCCTGCCCGCTCTGCCGTCGGCCCTGCCCGCCCTCCCGGCGGCGCCCTCCCCGCAGCCCCAGGCGCCGGTCTACGGCTACCCGCAGCAGCAGGCTCACATGCCCATGCAGCAGGCGCCCACGGCGTACATCCCGCAGCAGGCGAGCGCCCCGCGCGGCTATCCCGGCCCGCAGGCCCCGCAGCAGCGTCCGATGGCGCCGGGCACCGGGTACGAGGCGATGCGTCCGGCCGCGCCACGGCCGGTGCAGCCTCCCTACCAGGACCCGTACAACCACCCGCAGCAGCGCGGTTACTGACAGGCACCACCCGCTGTCGGTGACACCTGGCACGATGGCGACATGGATATCGCCGAAGTGCAGTCGATCCACCTCTACCCGGTCAAGGCTTTCCGGGGCCTCGCGTCCGCGTCCGCCGTGGTGGAGCCCTGGGGCCTGGCCGGAGACCGGCGCTGGACACTGGTCGACGCCGAGGGGAAGGTCGTCACCCAGCGGGAGCAGCCGCGCCTCGCACTCGCCGCCGCCGAGCCACTGGCCGGCGGCGGTGTGCGTCTGTCCGCGCCCGGGCGGGAGCCGCTGACGGTCGAGGTGCCGGAGCCGGTGGCCACCGTGCCGGTGAGCATATTCGGGACGAAGGTCGAGGCGGTGCCGGCCGCCCCCGAGGCGCACGCCTGGAACAGCGCCTACCTCGACCAGGACGTACGCCTGGTCCACCTGGACGACCCGGCCACCCGCCGCCCGGTCGACCCGGACTACGCGCTGCCGGGCGAGACGGTCGCGTTCGCCGACGGCTACCCGCTGCTCGTCACCACGACGGCCTCCCTGGACGCCCTCAACTCCCTGATAGCCGAGGGGAGTCACGCCCATGAGGGGCCGCTGCCGATGAACCGCTTCCGGCCCGGCGTCGTGGTGGCCGGGACCGAGGCCTGGGCCGAGGACGACTGGGCGCGCGTCTCGGTCGGCGAGGTGGTCTTCCGCGTCGCGCGGACCTGCGGCCGCTGTGTGGTGACCACCACCGACCAGGACACCACCGAGCGCGGCCGGGAGCCGCTGCGGACGCTGGCCCGCCACCGCAAGTTCGGCGGCAGCCTGGTCTTCGGCCAGTACCTCGTGCCCGTCTCCGGCGGCACCATACGCACCGGCGACCCGGTGCGCGTGCTCGAACGGCGGACGGACCGGTAGCCGGCGGCCGGCGATCCGCGGGGACCGTCCGGTGCGGCGAGGTACCCGAAACCGGTTCGCCGATCCGGGAACCCTGCGGCCCTTCCTCGTCGTTGAGGTGACATGAGAAAGGCATGAGACGCCGCGGCCCCGACCGGCCGCGGCGGACATGGGGGTGGGGACGATGCGGGCAGTCACCGGTCTGTGGCGCTGGAGACGCAATCCGCTGTGCCGCGCGACCGATCTGGCCGAGGCCTGGGTGGCGCTCGTGGCACTGGTGCTGATCGCCGTGGTGGCGCCGGTGACCGGCGCCCTGGTCGGCGCCGCCGCCGACGGCTCGCTGCAACAGGCCGCGCGGCAGCAGCACCACGCCCGCCGTCTCGTCACCGCCACCGTGGTGCGCGAGGTGCGCGACTCCCCGCTGGAGACCGACCCGGAAAGCTCCGGCGCGCGCGAGCCCCGGACCCGCGTCGTCGCCGACTGGACCGCGCCGGACGGCACACCGCACCATGGCGCGGCCCTCGCGGAGCTCAAGTCCCCGCACCCGGGGGACCACTTCGGACTCTGGACGGACCGGCACGGCCGAATAACGACCCGACCGCTGGACTCGGCCACGGCGACGACACACGCCGTCCTGGCCGGATTCGGCGCGGCACTGCTGACCGCGGCCCTGGTCGAGACCATCCGGCACATCGCCGTCTGGCACCTGGTCCGCCGCCGCTACGCACGCTGGGACCAGGACTGGGACCGGGTGGGCCCGGACTGGGGCAAGGCGGGCACCGGCAGCTGACCGGCCGCCGGCTGTGGTCAACCACCCCGAGCGCACACGCTACGGTGGACCGGCCGAAGCGCTTTCGGCGACAACCCGCGGGCGGGCACACCGCAGGGGCGCGCAGCGACGCGGGAGCACGAACGGGCAGGCCTCCGGGCCGAGCGCGCTCGCGGTCCCAACACCGCCGCCCCCACGGGGCGTCGGCCATCAGTACGACGAGGTGGGGGCACAGCAACGCCATGGCACAGGGCACGGTCCAGGTGACGCACACCGGTACGTCGCGGTGGCGGCGCCGCACGGGTGAGTACGCTTCGCTCGCCGCCGCCCTGGAGGCCGCCGCCGACGGCGACGTCCTCACCATCGCCCCCGGCACCTACCGGGAGAACCTCGTCGTGCAGCGCGCGGTGACCCTGCGCGGGCCCGAGGGCTCGCCCGGCTCGGTGCGGATCGCGCCGGTGGACGGGGTGCCGCTGACCGTGCGGGCCTCGGCGGTGGTGCACGACCTGCATGTGGAGGGCCAGGACTCGGCCGCGCCCGCGCTGCTGGTCGAGGAGGGCACACCCGAGCTGACGGACATGCGGATCGTCACCCGCTCCGCCACCGGGATCGAGGTGCGCGGCGCGGCCCGGCCGACCGTGCGCCGCTGCACCGTGGACAACCCGGCCGGCATCGGCATCGCCGTACTCGACGGCGGCAGCGGGGTGTTCGAGGAGTGCGAGGTCGTCGCCGCCGGACAGGCCGGCGTCGCGGTCCGCGGCGGCGGCCATCCGCGCCTGGACCGCTGCCGGGTGCACCACGCCTCGGGCACCGGCTGCACCGTGACCGGCGAGAACTCCGCACTGGAGGCGGTCGGTTGCGAGATCTACGAGGTGCGCGGCTCCGGGGTGCAGGTCACCCAGCGGGCCACCGCGCACCTGACCGACTGCGATGTGCACCGCACCACCGCCGACGGCGTCACGCTGGACACGGACGCGGTGCTCACCCTGGCCGACTGCCGCATCCACGACATCCCGGAGAACGCGGTCGACCTGCGCTCGCGCTCGGTGCTCACGCTGACCCGGACCACGGTCCGCCGGTTCGGCCGCAACGGGCTGTCGGTGTGGGACCCGGGCACCCGGGTGGACGCCAACCAGTGCGAGATCTTCGACAGCACCGGCGACTACCCGGCGGTGTGGGTGAGCGACGGCGCCACCGCGGTGCTCGACTCCTGCCGGGTGCACGACGTGCCGGACGCGCTGTTCGTGCTGGACCGCGGCTCGCGCGCGGACGTGGTGGACAGCGATCTGTCGCAGGTGCGCAACACGGCGGTGTCGGTGAGCGACGGGGCGACCGCGCAGCTGGACGACTGCCGGATCCGCGAGGCGGCGACCGGCGCCTGGTTCCGGGACCACGGCAGCGGCGGCACCCTGAACAACTGCACCGTGGACGGCACCCAGACCGGTGTGATCGTCACCAAGGGCGCCGATCCGACCATCGAGCGCTGCACCGTCGACTCCCCCGCCGAGGCCGGTTTCTACGTCTCCGCGGGCGGCCGGGGCAGCTTCCTGAACTGCCGGGTCAGCGGCAGCGGCGGCTACGGCTTCCATGTGATCGACGGCTGCCGCACCACCCTGCGCCGGTGCCGCACCGAGCGGTGCGCGCGCGGCGGCTACGAGTTCGCGGACGGCGGCCCGGACGCCGGATCCGGGTCGGGTCCGGTCGTGGAGGACTGCACCAGCGACGAGAGCGGCGGCCTGCGGCCCCCCGCGGCGCGGGAGACCGCCGTGCAGACGGTGCCGTCCTCGGCCGGGCTGCTCGGTTCGGTCCCCGGGCAGCGCGGCACGGAGCCGCAGGCACCCGCCCCCGTGCCGGAGCCGGAGCGACCCTCGCGGACGTCCAAGGACGTGCTCGGCGAACTCGACGCGCTGGTGGGCCTGGAGAGCGTCAAGCGCGAGGTGCGGGCACTGACCGACATGATCGAGGTGGGCCGGCGCCGGCAGCGGGCGGGCCTCAAGGCGGCCTCCGTCAAGCGGCACCTGGTCTTCACGGGCTCCCCCGGCACCGGCAAGACGACCGTCGCCCGGCTCTACGGCGAGATCCTCGCCTCCCTCGGCGTGCTGGAGAACGGCCACCTGGTCGAGGTGTCCCGGGTGGACCTGGTCGGCGAGCACATCGGCTCGACCGCGATCCGCACCCAGGAGGCCTTCGAACGGGCGCGTGGCGGGGTGCTGTTCATCGACGAGGCGTACGCGCTGTCGCCGCAGGACGCCGGGCGCGACTTCGGCAAGGAGGCCATCGACACGCTGGTGAAGCTGATGGAGGACCAGCGGGACGCGGTGGTGGTGATCGTCGCGGGCTACACGGCGGAGATGGAGCGCTTCCTGTCCGTCAACCCCGGTGTGGCCTCCCGTTTCTCCCGCACCATCACCTTCGGCGACTACGGCCCGGAGGAACTACTGCGGATCGTGGAGCAGCAGGCCGACGAACACGAGTACCGCCTGGGCCCCGACACGGCCGAGGCCCTGCTGAAGTACTTCGCGGACCTGCCGAAGGGCCCCGCCTTCGGCAACGGCCGCACCGCCCGGCAGACCTTCGAGGCGATGGTCGAGCGCCACGCGGGCCGGGTGGCCCAGTTGCCGGACCCCAGCACGGACGACCTGACCCTGCTCTATCCCGAGGACCTGCCGGAACTGCCCTGACGGCCATTGCCGTCGGACCGTGCCCCCGGTTCCGGGCGGGGGGCGGGCAGGTCCGCGGACAGCCGGGCCAGCAGGTCGGCCCGGACGCGCGCGAAGACCGGGTCGGCCTGGTAGTCGGAGTGGCCGAGGATCGGGCCCGGCAGCGGGTGCTCGGGCGTGCGGCCGTAGGCGAGGGGGTCGCGCAGCGGTTCGTGGTCCACGGGCGGGCGGCCGTCGTCCGCGATCCGTACCGGCCCGCCGATGGGGTCCGTACGGCGGTACAGATTGCTCCAGCAGGCGATGTCGCGGTGCAGGCCGGCGAGCGCCGCGGGCCCGAAGTGGGCCGGGAACCAGCGGCCGTACAGGCGTTCCAGCGGCGAACCGTACGTCAGCAGCGCGATCCGTCCACGGGTGGCCGGGGACAGTTGCCAGGCCGCCGCGGCGGCGAGCACGGTGCCCTGCGAGTGACCGGACAGCACCAGCCGGCCCCCGGTGGCCCGGGTCCAGGTCGCCATCCGCCACGTCAGATCGGGCACCGCGCGCTCGGCGTAGCACGGCGGGGCGAAGGGGTGCGCGGCGCGCGGCCAGAAGGTGCCGACGTCCCACAGGATGCCGACGGTGCGCCGGGCCCCGGCGTCCTTGTAGGCGCGCCGGCCCCAGGTGACGAACAGCAGGAAGCCGAGCCCGACCAGCCAGGAGCCCAGCCCCTGGCAGACGGCGGCGGCGATCCGCACGGCGTCGGCTGTGCCGCGGGCCGCGCCGTCCGGGGTCTTCCCGGTGAGCAGGGCGCCGGCCAGCGCGGCGCCGCCCAGTACCAGGGTGGTGACGGAAAGCACCCCGAGGACGAGGGGTGCGCGATCGGTGAGGGCCGCCATGGCCCGGGTGTGGGCGATGGCCCGGGTGCGCGCCGGGTCCTCGGGCTCCCCGGCGTACTCCCGGTTCACCCGGGCCCGCTCGGCCCGGGCCGTGCGCCCGGCGCCGGCGAGGAGCCGTCCGGCGAGCGCCAGCAGCACCACGATGACCGGGGGGATCACCGACGCCTGCCAGGTCAGCAGGACCGGTGGCCCCGCGAGCGAGCCCCCGTCGCCGTCCAGCCAGTCGGCCACCCGCTGGGCGACCCCGCCGGACATCACCCCGCCCAGCGCGCAGGCGAGCAGCGCGGTCGCGGGACCGCCCAGGCCGCGCATGCAGGTGCGTGCGGCGTCGGGGCGGCGCCGGTCTTGCGGGGCGAGGTGGCGGCGGCCGTCGGCCGTCCGGCGGTACAGCCCGCGCGCCACCACCCCCAGGGCCACCACCAGCATCCCCTGCGCCAGCATCAGGGCGCCGAACACCGGGTCGCCCGGTAACCGTCCCGCCGACCGCCACCCGGGGCGGGACCAGCCGGTGTAGAGGACGGCGAGCGCCAGCAGGACCAGGGTGGCGAGGGGCAGCAGGCGTACCAGGTGCCGGTCGAGCCGCTGGTCGAGCTGGTCCTCGTCACGGCCGCGGCGGCACACCACCGCCACCGCCGCGAGGGCCCCCGCGAGGAGCAGCGCGGTCAGCAGCCAGCTCAGGGCGTCCAGCGCCGCGGGTCCGCCGGGCCGGTGGTCGAAGCGGGCCGCCGGTGTCACGAGGGCGGCGGCGACCGTCAGCAGGCCGGCCGCGGTGTGCGCGGCGCGCAGCCGGGCGACCAGCCGGCGCCCGTACCAGAAACCGGGCCGGGCCAGGGCGCTGCCGCCCGGTTCGGGTGCCGATTCGGGGACCTGGACCAGGGGGCGGTGGGACTCGTACGCGTTCCAGGTGCGGTGCGCGAGGTACCAGAGCAGGGCGACCAGAGCGCCCGGCACCAGCGCCGCGAGCGCGAGGCGCCGTCCCGGCTGGGCCCACCAGCCGCCCGAGGCGCCGAGCAGCTCGGCCCACCGCCGCACCCCCGTCCCCTCGGCCGTGTCGGGGGTGAGGAAGGCCAGCCAGAAGTGGCGGCTGGCACAGGCGGAGGCGCCGGCGCACTGCCAGGCGGCGAGGTCGAGGGCCACCTCGCAGGCGGCGGCGACCAGCAGCAGGGTGAGGGTGAACGCGATCAGCCGCACCAGGAGGCCGTAGAGCCGCACGGTGCGCGGCCGGTCCGGGGCGGCGGGCCGCATCCAGTGGGCGAGGTTGACCACCATGAACGGCAGCAACAGCAGCCACAGCGCGCGCCCGGAGTCACCGGAGGTGAGGTTGCACCAGACGTACGCCTCCTGCACCGGTTCGCCGCGGGAGCGGGCCGGTGTCCCGCCGTCCGGGCCGGTGGCGGGTGCCACGTCCTCGGCGCGCCGGAAGACGGCGGCCGTGTCGTCGCCGGTGATCCGGACGGTGCGCGCGTCGCCGAGCATCTTCTCCGGCGTGGTGCCGCCGACCCCGTGCACCAGCAGTTCCAGTCCGGCCACCGACTCGGCCGTGCGACCGGGTCCGTCCGTGACCGGTTCCCGGCCGACGGGCCGTTCGTGAGCACGTTCCACTGTTCCCTCGCGATGCCGTGAACGCCTGTGTCCGCGCGCCGACCAGGATGTCCTGTCACGGTGCGCCGCGCACCCCTCGTCACCGAATCTCCCCGATCCGTGCGACGGCGTGTGCGAGCGGCCGCGCCGCGAGCGGCGGGCAGGCGGTGGCGCACCTGCCGCCCACCCGTGAAAAGATGGGACGCCCGCGCATCCCTCGGACCGACGAAAGCACTGGTCGAGGACGGGTGCGCCGGGTGTGACGAACGGCTGGCGGCGAAAGGACCGGAGCGTACGTGAGCGAGAATCACCACCTGCTCGCGGAGCAGCGCCGCGCCCTGATCCTGGACGAGGTCCGGCGCCGCGGTGGTGCCCGGGTCAACGAGCTGACCCGCAGGCTCGGCGTGTCGGACATGACCGTACGCCGTGACCTGGACGCGCTGGCCCGGCAGGGCGTGCTGGAGAAGGTGCACGGCGGCGCGGTCCCGGTGGTCGAGGCGAGCACCCACGAGCCGGGCTTCGAGGCGAAGTCGGGTCTGGAGCTGTCGGCCAAGGAGGACATCGCGCGGGCCGCCGCCCGGCTGGTCAGCCCCGGCACCGCGATCGCCCTGTCGGGCGGTACGACGACCTACGCGCTCGCGCAGCACCTGCTGGAGGTGCCCGAGCTGACCGTGGTGACGAACTCGGTGCGGGTCGCGGACGTCTTCCATGCGGCGCAGCGGCTGTCGGGGCAGCGGCAGGGCGGGGCCACGGTGGTGCTGACCGGCGGGGTGCGCACCCCCTCGGACTCGCTGGTGGGGCCGGTGGCCGACCAGGCGATCGCCGCCCTCCACTTCGATCTGCTCTTCCTCGGGGTGCACGGCATATCGGTCGAGGCGGGGCTGTCCACGCCGAACCTGGCGGAGGCCGAGACCAACCGCCGTCTGGTGCACTCGGCGCGGCGGGTGGTGGTCGTCGCCGACCACACCAAGTGGGGCACGGTGGGCCTCAGTTCGTTCGCCACACTGGGGCAGGTGGACACCCTGGTGACCGACTCGGGCCTGCCGCAGGAGGCGCGCGCCGAGGTCTCGGAGCGTCTGCGTCGGCTGATCGTGGCCGGGGAGCAGGACACCGAGGACGCGGGCGTGGCCGACGAGGGCCCGGAGGACGAAGCCGACGACGCCGAGAATCCCGACGACACCGACGACAACTGACCCGACGTCAACTACCCTCCCCCGCACGGCACACGCGCGCCGAAGACGAGCGGTTCCCGTTCCCCGCACGGGTGTTGCGACCGAGGAGGCTTCGTCATGCCCCAGCGTCTGCGTCCGGTCGGACCGGACTTCGTCGACCGGGCACCGGTACGGCTGGTGTTCGGCCGGGACATGGCCGCCGCACCGGAGTCGGTGTACCGGGGCCTCGCCGAGGACGTGACCGGTCTGCCGCAGTGGTTCCCGGCCGTGACCGCCGCCCGGCCGACGGAGGGCGGGCGCGAGGTGCGGCTGCGCGGCGGCCTCCGTTTCCGGGAGACGGTTCTGGTGGCCGAGGGGCCCGGGGTGTACGCCTACCGTGTCGACGTCACGAACACGCCGGGCGCCCGCGCCTGGGTGGAGGAGTGGCGGCTGACCCCGGCCGGTGCGGGGACCCGGGTCCGGGTGACCTACGCGCTCGACGGCACGGCCGCCTTCCGGCTGGGCTGCCGGCTGGCCGCACCGGGCGTGGGCGGCGCCGTCCGGCGGGCGATCGCGGCCCTGGACCGGCGGCTGGCCTGAGCCGGCCGCGGCGGCCGTGCGCCGTCCGGTCCGGGAACCAAACCACCACCGACGCGATATCCGATGTATTCGGCTGACACGGGTGGGCGCATTGGTGTGCGCGGGGCGCGCACCGGAACCAAATTCAACAGACCGGAAGATCAATACTTCCGAGCGCCTGCACAACAGACGCTATTTCCCAACCATGGCCGAATGACGACTTATTGGCGGTCTCCTCTTCTGCTTCATTGGAACGCGTTGTGTCGCACCTACCGAGGAGGCCGCATGGCCGAAGTCAAGAAGGTCGTCCGCCCCGCGATCACCGCGTCGTCCCGCCCCTGCGCGTTCGTCTCGCCGGACAAGGGCAACGCCCCGACCATCACTCCCGTCCGCAAGGAGGCCGAGCCCGTCTCTGCCCCTGCTGAGCAGCGGAAAGAGTGTGCGTCGGCCTGACGGCTGACGTCTTCCGGGGCCCGGTCCACGGGCCGGGCCCCGGTCTTGCGCGAACCGGGCCCCGGACCGGGCCGGTTCGCCCCCCCAACGGCTCCGTGCCGCACACCGCACGACCCCTCGGAAGTCGTGAGACGCAGGGAGAAGGCTCAGCCATGCAGAATTCGATGTACCAGTCCTCGCGCTACGTCCGCACTCTTCGCACCGCAGGCGACCAGGATTTCACGTCTTTCGGCGGCCGGCTCGATTCCTACGGGGACGACGAGCGAACCATGGCCTTTCATTCACTCTTCGGAAATGCGCGCTTGATCGACCGGGACATCGTGGAACTCCTCAAAGAGGCCGCCGGGGGCGTCAGCTGGGACCGGCTGCGGGAGCGCGTCGACGAGGACTCCCTGCGCGACCTCGTGGCGGCCCGCTTCCTGGTGGAGGCGGGGCACGACGAGGCCAGGGAGATCGACTCCCTGCTGGAGAGCCGGCGCGGCGCCCTCGGCAGCGGTGTGTTCCACTCCTCCATCCAGCTCGTGCTCACCAACGCCTGCAACTTCTCCTGTCAGGGCTGTTTCGCCTACAACTTCGACGGCGGCGTGGAGGAGCGCAACACCTCGGGCGAGTCGGTCAAACCCGGGCCGGTCCTGGTCGAGCTGCGCCGCTCGCGCGAGGACGGCGGCCCCGCGGCCCACCAGGACTCGGGCCCGACGCTCGCCCGGGGCGACTGGAACCACGGCTCCGACGAGGGCCGCAACCCCTCGATGCACATGTCGCGGGAGGTGGCCGAGAAGACCGTCAAGGAGGCCATCGCGCTGCGCAAGGCCAACGGCGGCGGCCATCTGACGGTGTCGTTCTTCGGCGGCGAGCCCACCCTGGCCCGGGGCACCATCCTGCACGTCCTGCGCACCTTCGGCGACCGCTACGACGGGGTCTCGCTCTCCTACGACCTGACCAGCAACGGCTCCCGGATCGACGACGAACTGCTCGCCGCCCTCGCCGAACACCGCGTGGACACCACCGTCTCCATCGACTACCTGGTCCCGGAGACCGGCGAGTTCCGCGGCGGCCAGCAGCAGCGCACCCCCTGGCCGGTGGTCCGCAAGGCGATCCTCGACATGAAGGCCGCCGGCGTCCCCGTGAGCATCACCTCCGTGCTCTCCCAGTACACCTGGGACAAGTGGGGCACCCCGCTCATCGACTTCGTCGCCGAGGCCGGTCTGGACAGCCTGGACGTCATCGTCTCCTTCCAGGCCAAGGAGTTCTTCCAGCAGCACAGCCCGCACGACGTGGCGCAGCGGCTGCTGGCCGCCGTCGACTACGGGCGCGAGCGCGGCGTCCAGCTCAGCGGCTACTGGTACCAGACCTTCCAGATGATCATCGACGACGCCAAGTGGGCCGAGCAGGCCGACTACAAGACCTGCCCCGCGGTGGGCCGCCAGCTGTCCATCGAGCCGAACGGCAGCGTCTTCGCCTGCAAGGCCACCGCCCGCAAGCTGGGCACCATCGACGACTGGCGCGGCATCTTCACCTCACCCGCCTACCAGGACTACGGCATGCGCGCCTACACCAACGGCCCCGGCTGCCAGGGCTGCGAACTGCAGGGCACCTGCTCGGGCGGCTCCGCCGGAGCGCTGGAGGAGGAGAACGGCTCGATCCAGGTGATGTCGCCCGGCTACTGCGCCTATATGCGCGAGGTGGTCCAGGGCCTCCTGGAGCGCCACCACACCCAGAGCCTCGCCACCCTGTCCTGACCCGGGCCCCGGCCCTCCCCGCAACGGCCCGCCCGCACGCGCGGCGGGCCGCCGATCCACGATCCGGCCCCGCGACCCAGGTCCGGGCCCAGGAAGGGTGACTGGTTCCATGGCAACGATCGGCATGCACTTCGGCCACGACGCGGGCGCCGCGCTCACCGACGCGGGCGGCTACCGCGTCATCGAGGCCGAGCGCCGCCTGGGCCTGCGCCATGTGTGCGGCGGCAACGGCGACTTCCCGCGGGCCGCCGCCGAATGGCTGGCCGAACTGCGCGCACGGGCGGCGAGCCCGGTCACCCGCATCGCGGTGGCCGACTGGTACACCCCCCGCTGCCAGGTGCTGCCCCCGGCGCTGGTCGAACTCGTCGGCGAGGACGCCCGCTGGACGGCCACCGGGGGCACCGGCCTCGCGGACGCCGTGACCCGCGTGCTCAAACCCCTCGACTGGCCCCTGGCCAAGGGCTTCGGCGACATCACGTTGACCGCGGTGCGCCACCACTACGCCCACGCCGCCCTCGCCTACTACACCTCTGGCGCCCGCAAGGCGCTGGTGCTGGCCCTGGACGGCACGGGCAACTACGCCGAGTGCGGCATGGTCTGCCTCGGCGACGGCGACCAGCTCACGCCCGTGCTGTCCTTCACCAACCGCACCGGCCCCCGCTTCGGCCTGGTCTACGAGGCGCTCGCCCGGCGGATCCACGGCAGCCAGTTCGACACCGGCAAACTGCTCGGGCTGACCGCCACCGGCGAGACCGACGCCGCCCTGCTGCCCGTACTGCGCGCCATGCTGCTGCCGCAGTCCACCCGGCGTGCCTCCCCGGACCTGTACGAGCCGCTGGACGAGGACCTGCTGACCGGCACCGCGCTGCGCTACGCCGACTCCTGGTGGGAGTACGACCCGGACAGCGGCGGCTATCTGGACGCGGGCCTGGCCGACTCCAGCGACGACGACGTCGTGCACTCCTTCGGCTCGGTCTTCCCCGACGAGATCCGCACCGCCGACGGCGCCACCACCCTGATCGGCACCTCGCCGGACGACCGGGTCTGCCGGGACCTGGCGGCCACCCTCCAGGCCGCCGTCGAACAGGACCTCACCCGGCTGGTCACCGGCCTCAGCCGGCGCTTCCCGAGCTACGCCACGCTCTGCTACGCGGGCGGCTGCGCGCTCAACATCACCGCCAACAGCCGGCTCGCCGAGTGCGGCCAGTTCACCCGGGTGTCCGTGCCCACCTGCTGCGACGACTCGGGGATCGCCCTCGGCGCGGCGCTCGCCGTGGCCGACCCCGCCGACCGGCCCGCCCTGATCGGCCGCTCGGGCTGGACGTCACTGGCCTACGCCGGTCCGTCCCTCGGCGGTCTGGACCCGCTCGACCCCGCTCCCCCGTCCGACGACCTCGTGGCCCGCGTGCGCGGCCTCGGACTGTCCGTGCGCGGCGCGGCCGACGACGAGGAGTTCGTCGAGGCCGTCGCCGGGCTGCTGGCCGAACGGCGCTGCGTGGCCTGGCTGGAGGGCGGTCTGGAGACCGGCCCGCGGGCCCTCGGCCACCGCTCCCTGCTGGTCTCCGCCCACTGGCCCGGCGCCCGCCGGTACGTCTCCGAGACCATCAAGCAGCGGGAGTGGTTCCGGCCGGTCGCCCCGATCTGCCCGGAGGAGGTCGCCGACCAGTACTTCACCGGTCCGCTGGACCACGCGGAGACCATGCTGTTCGCCGTGCGGGTACGGCCCGACCGGGCCGAACTCCTCGCCGAGGCACGGCACATCGACGGCACGGCCCGCCTCCAGACCGTACGGCCGGACACCCAGCCCCTGCTGCACCGGCTGTGCCACGCGGTCGCCGCCCGGACCGGGTTGCCCGTGCTCATCAACACCAGCGCCAACGGCGGCGGCCGCCCCATCCTCAACCACGTCGACGAGGCACTGGAGTTGCTCACCGAGACCGAGCTGGACGCCGTTGCGCTGCCCGAACGCCGACTGATCGCCGAGTGACCCCCGCCCCCGCACCGCACCCTGGAGAGTGTCCGTGGCAGCCACCCAACTCCGAGACATCCGAAAGACCCGGCCCCTGCGCGTCCTGTCCCCCGCCGACTGGGAACACTGGACCGACCAGGGCTATGTGATCGTCCGTCAGGCGGTGGCGCCGGACACCGTCGCCGCCCTCACGGAGGGGCTGTGCTCCTTCCTCGACATGCGGCCCGACGACCCCGCCACCTGGACCTCCCCGCACACCGGCAACGACCGCCTGCCGGGCCACAGCGGACTGGTCGAGATGTACAACCACCAGGCGCAGTGGGACGCGCGGCAGACCCCACGGGTGTACGAGGCCTTCGCCGACATCTGGGACCGCGCCGACCTGTGGGTCACCATCGACTTCGCCAACGTCAATCCCCCCAACCGGGGCCCGCGCGCCTTCGACGGGTTCATCCACTGGGACGTGGACACCTCCACCGACCCGCTGCCCGTGAGCTGCCAGGCGGTGCTCTCGCTGACCCACGGCGACGAGGAGATCGGCGGCTTCCAGTGCGTGCCGGAGATCTTCGCTCAGTGGGAGAAGTGGGTGAGCGGCCAGCCCGCCGACCGCGACCCGTACACCCCGGACATCACCGGGTACACGATCACCACCCCGGAGGTCGCGCCCGGCGACCTCATCATCTTCAACAGCCTGCTGCCGCACGGCGTGCACCCCAACGTCTCCGCCGACCGGGTGCGCATGGCCCAGTACCTGACCATGGCGCCCGCCTGGGAGGACCACGCCGACCTGCGGGAGGCCCGGGTGCGGTTCTGGCGCGACCGCGTCCCGCCGCATCCGCCCGAGGGCGGAATCCGCAAGGCCGAGGCCGATCTGTACGGACCCGCGACGCTGACCGCGCTCGGCGAGCGTCTCCTGGGCCTGCGCAGCTGGGCCGAGGGGAGGGTTGTTGGCTAGCGCCACCCGCCCCCTCGCCCCGCACCGCGCGAGCGCGGACCTGGGCCGTCCGTTCCGCTGGCTGTGGGCGTCCACGGCCGCCTCCAACGCGGGCGACGGCATCACCCGTACGCTGCTGCCGCTGCTGGTCGTCGCCCGTCACCCCGACCCCGCGGCGGTGGCCGGACTGACCACGGTCAACATGCTGCCCTGGCTGCTGTTCGCCCTGCCGGCCGGGGTCCTCGCCGACCGCGTGGACCGGCGGCGCATCGTGCTCGTCAGCAACGTGGTCCGCGGCGCGGCCCTGCTCGGCGCGGCCCTGGTGCTCGCCACCGACCGACCGCTGCCGCTGCTCTACGCGCTGGCGTTCCTCCTCGGTGTCGCCGAGACCCTCGCCGACACCGCGGCGCCCGCGATGCTGCCCCGCCTGGTCGAGGCACGGCATCTGGAACGCGCCAACGGATGGCTGTCGGCGGCCCAGATCCTGCTCAACGAGATGGTCGGACCGCCCGTGGCGGGCCTGCTCGCCGGGCTGACCGCCGCGGCCGCCCTCGCCACCGGCGGCACCCTGTACGCCCTGGCCGCGCTGCTGCTCCTGGGCCTCGCCCCGCTCGCCGGCACCCGGCCGGCACCGGCACCGCCCGGCGCGCGCGCCGGGGTGCTGCGCGACATCCGCCAGGGCCTGCGCTTCGTCCTCGGGCACCGCACCCTGCGCCGCACGCTCGCCGCGAGCGCCCTGTACGGCCTGGTGTTCTCGGCGACCTTCTCGATGCTGGTGCTGCTGAGCGAGCGCACCCTGCGGCTGGGCGAGACCGGTTACGGACTGCTGCTCGCCGCGGGGTCGGTCGGCGCCGTCGCCGGCAGCTGGCTGGCCCCCCGCGTCGCCGACCGGCTGCCCACCGTACGGCTGGCCCGCTGGTCCCTGGCCGGCTCCGGGGCCGCCTACGTGATCCTCGGCCTGGTCCGCCGGCCCGAACTGACCGCGCTCGCCCTCGCCGTCAACGGCGTCTTCATGATGGGCTGGAACATCCCCGTGATGTCCCTGCGCCAGCGGCTCACCCCGGAGGACCTCCAGGGCCGGGTGATGAGCGTGTCCCGGCTGTGCTCGTGGGGCAGCATGCCCGTCGGCGCGACCCTGGGCGGCCTGCTCGCCGCCGCGCTCAGCGTGCCCGCGGTGTTCGTGGTGTGCGGCGGCGTCCTGGTCCTCGGCGCCCTGCTGCTGCTCGCCCGTCTGCACGACGAACCCCCCGCGCCCGCGGCGCCCGCCGCACCACTTCCGTCCAGCGAACCTGACGACAAGGGATGACCTTTGGACACGCAGCTCTATGACACGGTGATCGTCGGCGGCGGGCCGGCCGGCCTGAACGGCGCGCTCTACCTGGGCCGGTCACGCCGCCGGGTCCTGCTCGTCGACTCCGGCGACGCCCGCAACATGGCCGCGGGCGTCATGCACAACGTCCTCACCAACGACGGCGCGGCCATCGCCGACTTCCGGGCCCGCGCCCGCGCCCAACTCGCCTCCTACGACGTCACGTTCCGCGACGACGAGGTGGTGTCCGCCGAGTCCGGCGGCGACCACGTGGTGGTCACCGCCAAGGAGTCCGGCACCGTCCGCGCCCGCACCCTGCTGTACGCCGCCGGGGTCCGCTCGGTGCTGCCCCCGCTCCAGGGACTCGCCCCGCTGTGGGGCAAGGCCGTCTTCGAGTGCCCGTACTGCCACGCCTGGGAGGTGCGCGAGCGCCGCTTCGCCGTCTACGGCGGCGGGGTGCCCAGCGAGTGCCTGGCCTCGACCCTGACCGTGTGGTCCGACGACATCACCTACCTCGCCGACGGGCGCGCGCTGCCGGAGGACGAACAGGACCGGCTCACCGCCGCGAAGGTGCCCGTCCTCACCGAAGGCGTCCGCGAACTGCGGCCGCACCCGGAGGGCCTGGAGGTCGTCTTCGCCGACGGCCGGACCGCCTCCTACGGGGCGATGTTCCTGCACCTGGACATCGAGCCCCGGGTGGCCCCGCTGCGCCCCTGGCTGACGGCCCCGGACCTGGAGTCCGTGCAGACCGACGACCGGGGCCGCACCAGCCTGCCCCGCCTGTACGTCGCCGGGGACCTCGGCCGGAACATGCAGCAGGCCGCCATGGCCGCGGCCAGCGGCGGACTGGCCGCCATGGCCATCAACGCCGACCTGATCCGCGAGGACCGCCCCGGTTCCCTGCCCGAGCCGCCGCCCCCGGCCCCGGCCCGCTGAGCACCCGCCCACCCCACCCACGCCAGGGAGCCCCTTCGCGATGACCTCACCCCGCGCCGAGTTCGCCCCGCACATGGAGCACTACACCTTCGTCCTGGAGGACCAGCCGTATCTGGGCTACTTCCAGTACGGCAACGAGAAGACGCCCGTCTACACCACCGACCGGCACGGCTTCCGGGTCACCCCGGGCCCCGACGGGCAGCGGGCCACGGTCGGCAACGACCGCCCGGACGGCCCGGCGCGGGTCCTCGCGGGCAGCTCCGCGGTCTTCGGCGTGGGCGCCACCGGGGACGCGGCCACGATCACCGCCCGCCTGTGGAACGCCCACGCGCCCCGCCTGCCCTGGCTCAACCTGTCGGGCCAGAGCCACAACTCGGCCCAGGAACTGCTGCTGTTCACCCTCTTCCAGCACGAACTGCCGCCCATCGAGGACATCGTGCTGCTGTCCGGCGTCAACAACCTGGTGCTGAGCAGGCTGCCCGAGGAGAAGCAGGGCCGGCACGGCGCCTTCTTCGACTGCGGCCCCGCCCCCGAGGTCGTCCCGCCGCCCGAGCAACGCGTCGCGCACAGCACCGAACTGACGCTACGTCATCTCGCGGGCTGGAAGACGCTCGCGGACGGCCTCGGAGCCCGGCTGACCTTCGTGCTCCAGCCGCTCGCCCCCTGGGTCCGCGAGGAACCGCTGCCCCGGGAGAAGCTGCTCTTCGACGAGCTGGACGAGGTCTCCAACTTCCGCCGGTTCCACAACGACATCTCCACCATGGAGGTGGGCCGCGCCTACGCCGAACGGCTGTCCTCGGGGTGCGCCCGGCTCGGTGTGCCCTTCCTGGACATGAACGTGGCGCTCGGCGAGGCCGCCGCCCCCGAGGACTGGCTGTTCATCGACCGTGTGCACGGCACCGATCTCGGCTACGACCTGGTGGCCCGGCAGCTCGCCCACCACCTCGACCTGGCATGAGGAGCCCCTCGATGCGCGATGCGATGAGCGAGGACGGCGGGACGGCGCCCGCCTCGGCGGCCCGCCGCCTGTCCGCCTGGCTGCGCCACCGCGGCCGGCCCCGGCCGTCCGCTCCCGCCGCCCCGCCGGAGCGGCCCGCGGACCCGCCCGCGCCACCGCCGCCGTCCCGGCTGCGCCCGCAGCCCGAGGACGACGCCTCCGTCTACCCCCTGTTCTGACATGGGCACCGGCATGGGCGGCGGCCCGGTCCTGGGCGTGTCCGCCTACTACCACGACAGCGCGGCGGCCCTGGTGGCGGACGGTGTCCCGGTGGCGGCGGCCCAGGAGGAGCGGTTCACCCGGCGCCGGCACGACCCCGGCTTCCCCGCCCACGCCGTCCGCTCCTGCCTGGACCTGGGCGGACTGCGCCTGGACGAGCTGGCGGCCGTCGCGTTCTACGAGGATCCGGCGCTGAAGTTCCGCCGGGTCCTGGCCACCTGGCTGGCGACCGCCCCGCACGGCTACCCCGTGTTCCGGCGGTCGTTCCCGCAGTGGGCCGGCTGGAAGCGGAGGGCGCTGGACGACGTGCGGGCCCGCCTGCGCGAACTGGCGCCCGGGCGGCCGCTCCCCCCACTGGTGGCCTACCGGCACCACGCCTCGCACGCCGCGTCGGCCTTCTACCCGAGCCCCTACCCCTCGGCCGCGGTGCTCTGCGTCGACGGGGTGGGCGAGTGGGCGACGACGACCCTGTGGCACGGCCGGGACACCCGGCTCGTCCCAATCGCGGAGCTGCGCTTCCCGCACTCGCTCGGCATGCTGTACTCCGCGTTCACCTACTTCTGCGGCTTCAAGGTCGACTCGGGCGAGTACAAGCTGATGGGCCTCGCCCCCTACGGCACCCCCCGTTACGCACCCCTGATCCGGCAGCGGCTGATCGATGTGAAGGAGGACGGCTCGTTCCGCCTTGACCTGCGGTACTTCACCTTCCAGTACGGGCTGACCATGGTCGGCCGAGCCTTCGAGGAGCTGTTCGACGGGCCGCGCCGGACACCGGAAGGGCCCCTCACGGAGCGGGAGTTCGACCTGGCGGCGTCCGTGCAGCAGGTCACCGAGGAGGTGCTGCTGCGGCTGGCCCGCACCGCCCTGCGCCGCACCGGGGAACGGCGGCTGTGCCTGGCCGGCGGAGTCGCGCTCAACTGCGTGGCCAACGGCCGGCTGCTCGCCGAGGGCGTGTGCGACGAACTCTGGGTCCAGCCGGCGGCCGGCGACGCGGGCGGGGCGCTCGGCGCGGCCCTGGCCGAATCGCACCGCCGGGGCGCGCCCCGCGCCCACGTGCGCAAGGGCGCGGACGCGATGGCGGGCGCACTGCTCGGCCCCGGCTTCCACGACCGCGAGATCGAGGAGTTCCTGGAGCGCGGCGGCTACCCCGCCGTACGGCTGCAGGAGCGGGAACTGGTCGAGCGGGTGGCGGCGGAGCTGGCGCGGGGCCGGGTGGTGGGCTGGTTCCAGGGGCGGATGGAGTTCGGCCCGCGGGCGCTGGGCAACCGGTCGATCCTCGCCGACCCGCGCGACCCGGCCATGCAGTCCACCCTCAACCTCAAGACCAAGTTCCGCGAGTCCTTCCGCCCGTTCGCCCCCGCCGTGCCGGCCGAGGACGCCAAGGACTGGTTCGATCTGCCGGGAGAGAGCCCCTACATGCTGCTGACGGCGCAGGTGGCCGCGGCCCGGCGACGGGAGTGCGGGGCCGAGGCCGACGGCGTGCGGGGCCTGGACCTGCTGCGCGTGCCGCGCTCGACGGTCCCGGCGGTCACCCATGTCGACGGCTCGGCCCGGGTGCAGACGGTGACGGCCGGGCACAACCCGCGTTTCCACGCGCTGCTCACCGCCTTCCGGGAGCGCACGGGCTGCCCGGTGCTGGTGAACACGTCCTTCAATGTGCGCGGGGAGCCGATCGTGCGCGACCCTGCGGAGGCGTACGCCTGCTTCATGCGCACCCGGATCGATCTCCTCGTCCTCGGCGACCGTCTCCTGGACAAGCGCGACCAGCCCGCGTGGCGGGAGGAGGGCGACTGGCGTGCCACGATCCCGAGGGACTGAACGGCTGCTCCGACTGGGCCTGGCCGCCCTGTACTTCGCGGTGGTCACCCCGGCGGGGCTGTGCGTCCGGGCGGTGCGGGACCCGCTGCGGCGTGCCTGGGACCCCGACCGCGCGAGCTACCTGGAACCCCCGCCCGGCATCCGGCCGCCCGCACGGCCGCCCCGGACCCGCGCGGACGGCTGACGCCGCGCCCGGTGTCCGCCCGCACCGGCCGGGCGGCCCGCGGCCGGCCGGCGCACCGGCACGCGGGACGGTCCCGGGTCCGGCCGAGGGGTCATCCGCCGTCGGGGCGGCTCGCCGAGACCAGCACCACCCGCCGCGTGCCCAGGGCCAGTACCCGGGAGGTGGCCCCGGTGAATCCGCGGGCCTCGGTCCACTCGCTCGCCTCCGGCGCGCCGGCGGGCAACGGCACGTCCCCGGCGAGGAGTTCGGCGAAGCGCGGTGAGGGACGGAAGTGCGTGGCCAGGGGCAGCGAGAACCCCACCCGGCCGCCCGGCCGCAGCGCGCGCCGCCAGTCGGCCAGGGCCCGGGCGCCCAGGAAGTGCAGCGAGGAGGCGCAGAACACGACGTCGAGCGAGTGATCGGGGACCGGCAGCGGTACGGCGTCGCCCACCCGCCAGTCGATCCGGGCGTTCGCGGTGGCGGCGGCGCGGGCCCGGCCGACCGCGACCATGCCCGGGGAGAGGTCGACGGCCAGGACGGGCTTCGCCGAGGCGGGCCGTTCGCGGGCCAGCTGGAGGGCGACGGCGCCGGCTCCGCACGCCACGTCGGCGACCGTGTCGTCCGCGCCCGGCGCCACCTGGCCGATCAGGGCCCGGGCGATCTCCTCGTGGTGCCCGTGGTCGTAGCTGTCGGCCAGTTCGTCGAAGACACCGGCCAGCTCTGCGCTCTGGATCACCGTCCGATCGTAGCCGCACGCCCCGGGTCCTTCCGGGCGCGCACCGCTCAGTCCGGCCACACGCCCGTGGCCAGCAGGGAGTCGATCGCCGCCGCGTACGGCGCGATGTCCAGGCCCTGCTGGGCGAGCCAGGCGTCCGAGTAGTACTTGTCGAGGTACCGGTCGCCCGGGTCGCACAGCAGGGTGACGACGCTGCCGGTGCGGCCCTCGGCCACCATCTCGGAGACGATCTTCAGCGCGCTCCACAGCCCGGTCCCGGTGGAGCCGCCCGCCTTGCGGCCGATCACCCGCTCCAGGGCGCGTACGGCGGCGACGCTGGCCGCGTCCGGGACCTTCATCATCCGGTCGATCGCGCCGGGCACGAAGCTCGGTTCCATGCGCGGCCGGCCGATGCCCTCGATCCGCGAGCCGCAGTCGCAGGTGACGTCCGGGTCGCCGGTGGTCCAGCCCTCGAAGAAACAGGAGTTGTCCGGGTCGGCGACGCAGATGCGGGTGTCGTACTGCATGTAGTGCACATAGCGCGCGAGCGTCGCCGAGGTGCCGCCGGTGCCCGCCGTGGCCACGATCCAGGCCGGCTCCGGGAAACGCTCCAACTCCAGCTGGCGGAAGATGGATTCGGCGATGTTGTTGTTGCCGCGCCAGTCGGTGGCCCGCTCGGCGTAGGTGAACTGGTCCATGTAGTGGCCGCCGGTCTCCACCGCGAGGCGGGCCGACTCCTCGTACATCTTCCGGGAGTCGTCCACGAAGTGGCACCGCCCGCCGTGGAACTCGATCAGACGGCACTTCTCGGCACTGGTCGTGCGGGGCATGACCGCGATGAAGGGCACCCCGATCAGCTTGGCGAAGTACGCCTCGGAGACGGCGGTGGAGCCGCTGGAGGCCTCGATCACCGGGCGCCCGGGGCGGATCCAGCCATTGCACAGGCCGTAGAGGAACAGGGAACGGGCGAGACGGTGCTTGAGGCTGCCGGTGGGGTGCGTCGACTCGTCCTTGAGATAGAGGTCGATGCCCCAGCGCTCGGGCAGCGGGAAACGCAGCAGGTGCGTGTCCGCCGAGCGGTTGGCGTCGGCCTGCACCTTGCGCACGGCCTCTTTCAGCCAGCCGCGGTAGGCGGGGTCGCTGCGGTCGACGTCGAGGGTGGCGCCGGTCCGGATCTGTGGGGTGGTGCTCACGGCGGGGCTCCTTACGCTCTGCGCCGACGGCGCCTCCGGCGGCCGGCACCTTGAGCATAGGCATCTTTCACACCGCTTCCCACCTGCATAAACGCATCTTTGGAGGGCTCAAAGCGACCCTGGGGCACAGGCGTACAAGGGGGCCGGCGCGGTCTGCGCGTGCTCCGGGACGCTGTTCCGCGCGCCCCCCGCGCGCACTGGTGCTCCGTGCCGCGGCGCGGCAGACTGCTCGCGTGCGGGACGATGGTCCCGCACGCGAACGGGGGCGCACACCGGAACACGGGAACACGCGCACAAGGGGGCGGCGAGGGATGGCGGAGCCGGAGTTCACTGCCATGGGCGTGCGGATCGGCAAACGTATGCGTTCGCTCACCCGGGCCGGACAGGTCCGGATAAGCGACGGCAGGGTGGAGCTGCTCAACAGCTACGGCAGCGAGATCGACAGCGCGCCGGTGCAGGCGGTGCGCGCCTCCAAGCCGTGGTTCGCCCCGAACGACAAGGCACTGGCCGACCTGAACGGCGAACGCTATCTGCTGACCCTGGGTGAGCAGGACCCGGCTCCCGGCGAGCCGGGGCCGCCGGCGGCCCGCAGGTTCATCGAGGCGGTCCGCCGGGCGGCGGGACGCGGCGACTGAGCGCGCCGCGGCCGGTCGTCGGCGCCCGGGCGGGGACCGGCGCACTCCGCACCGGTGCCGCCCGTCCCGGCCGGGACGGGGCGTGCCCGGTGCCGCCGCGACGCCCGCGTGGTGCCCGCCCTGTCCGTACGGATGCAGCGAGTTGCGCGTGGATGCCCCCTGCGCCACGCTGGTCTCACGTCACTCTGGGTTTACCGGCGATAACGCTGCGAACCAGCCCGCCGGCCTCGACAGCAGGCGGCCGCTTTCCCGGGGGGGCCTGCTGGATCCGTTGTTCTCCGTGTTTTGCCGGTTCCCTTCCGGACCTCACATCGGGGAGTCGCAGCCGTGATCAGTTACCCAAGCAGGCACTGCACGGTGGAGCTCCAAGCCCTGCCGTCGCGGATCGGACAGGTCCGCAGAATCGTATCTGCGCAATTGCGCTACTGGCGTCTCGACCCGTTGATAGACCGGGCCGCGCTCGGCGTGACGGAGCTGCTCAGCAACGTCCACCGGCACGCAAGACCCGACAAGTCGTGCACCGTCGAGCTGGAGTTCGAGCCGGACCGTCTCACGGTGTCGGTGCGCGACCACGACCCGCGCCTGCCGGTACCGGCCGACGACGCCGACCCGGCCGACGCCACACCGCTCGCGACCTGCGGGCGGGGCCTGGCGATGGTGGCCGCGGTGAGCGAGAGCTGGGGCGCGCGGCCGGACGGCGACAACGGGAAGGTCGTCTGGTTCACGCTGCCGGCGACCCCCGGCCGGCCGGCCCCCGCGCCCTGCCCCGCGCAGGAGCACCAGCCGGCGCCGGTGCCGGTCGAGACCGTCGCCACGGTGCGGGCGAGCATCACGGCGGGAGCCGTCGCTACCGCCGGGTCCGTCGCCACGACGGTCGCCGCCTCGGCGGGGACCGCCACCGCGCCCCGGGCACCGGTCCCGGCGGCGGCCTCGGCCACGAGCACCGCGGCCGGTGGCGGCGGGCCCCGCTGACCGGCCTCCGGGCGCCCGGCGGGCGGGCGGCACACCCGCCCGCCGGGCCCGTGGACCACGCCGACCACTGTATCTACCAGTATGTACACTGCTCCCATGAGCACCTCCGAACGACTGATCGAGTCCACCCGCGAGCTGCTGTGGGAGCGCGGGTACGTGGGCACCAGTCCCAAGGCGATCCTGGAACGCGCGGGTGCCGGCCAGGGCAGCATGTACCACCACTTCAAGGGCAAGCCGGACCTCGCCCTGACGGCGATCCGGCGGACCGCCGAGGAGCTGCGGGCCGCGGCCGAGGACGCCCTCGGGGGGCCGGGCACGCCCTACGAGCGCATCGTGGCGTATCTGCGGCGTGAGCGTGCGGTGCTGCGCGGCTGCCCGATCGGCCGGCTGACCATGGACCCGGACGTGATGGCGAGCGACGAGTTGCGCGCCCCGGTGGACGAGACGCTCACCTGGATCCGGGAACGGATCGCGGGGATCGTCGAAGAGGGCAAGGCGCAGGGGCAGTTCGCGCCGGAGCTGGACGGCGGGCGGATCGGCGCGACCGTCCTCGCGACCGTGCAGGGCGGCTACGTCCTCGCCCGCGCCGCCGGTTCCCCGGCCGCCTTCGACACGGCCGTCGACGGCCTCCTCGCCCTGCTCGCACCGCGCACCGTCTGAGGGAGGGCGACTCGATGCACGCGATGCGGTACGAGATGACGCTCCCCGCGGACCACGACACCGGCGCCGTGCTCGCCGTGACGGCCGTCGAGCCGCACCGCTGGGAGCTGGTCCACTTCTCCCCCCGGGAGCACGCAGCCCCCGAGCCCGAGGGCGGTCTCTTCCGCGCGCCGCATCCGTCCGCCCCCGGGCGCGACCTGCTCCCCCGCGGCCGGCAGTGGTGAGCCGGGTCCGCACGGTCCTCGGCGACATCGCTCCCGAGCGGCTGGGCGTCTGCGACGCACACGACCATCTCTTCCTGCGCAGCAGGCAGTTGCCCGGCCAGGAGCTGGACGACGCCGACGCCGCGCGGGCGGAGCTGGAGGCCTTCCGGGCGGCGGGCGGCGCGGCCGTCGTGCAGTGGACGCCGCACGGCATGGGGCGGCGGGCGGCGGATCTCCCCGGCCTGTCCCGGGCGACGGGGGTGCACCTGGTCTGCGCGACCGGGCTGCACCAGGCACCGCACACCGCACCGGAGCGGGTGGCACGACTGCGGGGCCGGCTGGCGGAGGTGTTCGTCGCCGAACTGACCGAGGGCATCGGCACCACCGGGGTGCGCGCCGGGCTGATCAAGGTGGCGGGCGGTTTCCACGGCCTCGACGAGCACGCCCGCTGGACGATGACGGCGGCGGCCGAGGCACACCGCGCCACCGGCGCGCCCATCGCCGTCCATCTGGAGCTGGGCACCGGTGCGCTCGACGTACTGGACCTGCTCTGCGGCGAGTTGGGGGTTCCCGGGGAGCGGGTGGTCCTCGGCCATCTGAACCGCTTTCCCGATCCGGTGGTGCACCGGCAGGCCGCCGCGTCCGGCTGCTGGCTCGCCTTCGACGGGCCGTCCCGCGCCCATCACCCGACCGACTGGCGGATGCCGGCCGTCGTACGGTCCCTCGCCGAGGCCGGGTACGGCGACCGGCTGCTGCTCGGCGGCGACACGGTGACCGCCGGGGCCCGCTCGGTCGACGGCGGGCCCGGCATGCCGTACCTGCTGCGGCGGGTACGGCCGCGGCTGGCGGAGGAGTTGGGGCAGGACCTGGTGGACCGGATCCTCACCGAGCACCCGTCGCGGGCGTTCGCGGTCGACTGGAAGTAGGCCGCGCCGCCAGGGAGTTCAGCGCAGCGCGCCCAACGGGTCGTCCAGCACCGGCTGCCAGGCCAGCTCGGCCGCGCCGACCAGGCTGTTGTGGTCGAGGGTGCAGGGCAGGATCGGCACGCCGCCGCTCTGCCCCCACAGGCTGCGGTCGGCGACGACCGCGCGCAGCCGGCCCGGGTCGGCGTCCAGCAGGGTGCGGTGCAGCCCGCCGAGGATGATGCGGTCGGGGTTCAGGATGTTGACGAGACCGGCGAGCCCGAGCCCGAGCCGGTCGATCAGGGCCTCGGCGGCCCTGCGCACGGCGGGGTCGTCGTACTGGTTGAGCAGCAGGTCGTTGGCCTGCTGGAGCAGGGACACCTCGGGGCCCGGTGCGCGGCCCGCCTCCACGAGCAGCGCCAGCGGGTCCGCCTCGACGTCCAGACAGCCCCGGCCGCCGCAGTGGCAGGGGCGGCCCTCCGGGTTGACGGTGAGGTGCCCGACCTCCAGGGCGAGCCCCGAACTGCCGGTGTGCAGACGGCCGTCGAGGACCAGGGCGCCGCCGACGCCCCGATGCCCGGTGGCCACGCACAGCAGGTCGCGGGCGCCCCGGCCGGCGCCGTGCCGGTGTTCGGCGAGCGCCGCGAGGTTGACGTCGTTGGCGGCGAAGGCGGGCACGGTGATGCCCGCCGCGCGCACGCACTCGGCGAAGATGCGGCGGACCGGGGCGCCCACGGCCCAGGCCAGGTGCAGGGGGTTGAGGGCGAGCCCGTCGGGTTCGGCGACGGCGGACGGCACGGCGAGTCCGGCGCCGACACAGCGGCGGCCGGTGCCGCGCAGCAGTTCGGCGCCCGCCTCGACGACCGCGCCGAGCACCTTCGCCGGGTCGGCGTCCACGGTCTGGCGGCCGGGCGCGGTGGCCACGATCCGCCCGCCGAGGCCGACCAGCGCGGCCCGGAAGCCGTCGGCGTGCACCTGCGCGGCCAGCACCACCGGGCCGTCCTCGGCGACGTCCAGCCGGTGCGAGGGGCGGCCCTGGGAGCCGGCCGCCGCGGCCGGCCGGACGTCCACCCGGATCAGGCCGAGGGCCTCCAGCTCGGCGGCGACCGCACCGGCCGTGGCCCGGGTGACGCCGAGTTCCGCGGTGAGCACGGCCCGGGTCGGTGCCCGCCCGGTGTGCACCAGTTCCAGCGCGGGACCGAGCGCGCCCCGCCCCCGGTCCAGCCGCGCCCTGGTGGTCCTCTCCCCCGCCGCCCGGGGTTCCGCCTTGCCGCTCATGAGGGCGAGTCTCCCATGATCCGCATCCCCGGTGGCCCGCGCCGCCGTCACAGCCCGCTCACCCGCAGCGTGATGTTCAGCCGCCCGGCCAGCCCCAGCCAGGGCGGCGCCGTGCCCGGGTGCACGCGGGGCACCCCGTGGTAGGCGGTGCGGGCGGGCCCGCCGAAGACGAACAGGTCGCCACTGCGCAGCTCGACGTCGGTGTAGGGCCGGGTCCGGGTCGCGGTGTTGCCGAAGCGGAAGACACAGGCGTCGCCGAGGCTCAGCGAGACCACGGGCGCGTCCGCCCGTTCGTCGCTGTCGCGGTGCATGCCCATGTGCGCGGCGCCGTCGTAGAAGTTGATCAGGGCGATGTCGTACGGGTCGCGGGGCACGGCGTCCGGGCCGAGCGTCTCGGCCACCGCGCGCCGGGCCAGCCGGCCGAGCCGGTCGGGGAAGGGCTTGACGGGGGCGCCGTCGCCGTCGAGGGCCGTGCGGGTGTAGGCGTACGGGTACGAGTGCGGTCCGGGGCACTCGGGGTTGTCCCGTACGGCCCGCCGGCACTCGGGGCAGGCGCGTACGACGCCCCAGTGCAGGCCGAGACAGACCTGGCGGGCGGTCATGGTGCCGCCGCCCGGGGTGCGCACGGTGCGCAGTCCGGCCGGGGGCCGCGCCCAGTCCCGGCAGGCGGCCAGCAGCTCGCGCTGCCGCTCGGCGGGCAGCCAGTCCGGCAGGTGCACGGCGCCGGGCGCGAGGTCCGCGCGCAAACGGGGGAACAGTTCCGCGTCCACCTCCCCATCCTGCCCCACCGGGCCGCCCCGGGGCCCTCCCGCCCCAAGGGGGCCTGAGCTGCGGTTCCGCTAGCCTGGAGCGCGATGAGCGACCGTATGACGACACCGTGGGGCGAGGTCGAGCTGTCCCGCTTCCCCGAGGATCCCCGCGACCGGCTGCGTGCCTGGGACGCCTCCGACGCCTATCTGCTGCGGCACCTGGCCGAGGAGCGGGTGCCGCTCACCGGGCGGGTGGTGGTGCTCGGGGACCGCTGGGGCGCGCTGGCCACGGCGCTGGCGGCGCACCGGCCGAGCCAGATCACCGACTCGTTCCTGGGCCAGGAGGCGACCCGTGCCAATCTGGCGCGGGCGGGTGTCGAACCCGGCGCCGTGCCGCTGCTGACCACCCGGGACCGGCCGCCCGAGCGGGTGGATGTGCTGCTGGTGCGGGTGCCGAAGAGCCTCGCGCTGCTGGAGGACCAGTTGCTGCGGCTGGCGCCGGCCGTGCACGCGGGCACGGTGGTGATCGGCACCGGCATGGTGAAGGAGATCCACACCTCCACGCTCCGGCTCTTCGAGCGGATCCTCGGCCCCACCCGGACCTCGCTGGCCCGCCAGAAGGCCCGGCTGATCCTCTGCACGCCCGACCCGGCGCTGCGCCGGCCCGCCAACCCGTGGCCGCACGTCTACGACCTCCCGGACGACGTCGGCGCGATCTCGGGGCGCCCGGTCGTCAACCACGCGGGCGTCTTCTGCGCCGAACGGCTGGACATCGGCACCCGCTTCCTCCTGCGGCACCTGCCCGGCCCGGGCCCGGCCCGCGTGGTGGACCTGGGCTGCGGCAACGGTGTGGTCGGTACGGCGGTGGCGCTCGCCGACCCGGCCGCCGAAGTGCTCTTCGTGGACGAGTCGTTCCAGGCGGTGGCCTCGGCGGAGGCCACCTACAAGGCCAACGGGGTGCCCGGACACGCCGAGTTCCGCGTCGGCGACGGACTCACCGGGGTGGCCCCCGACAGCGTGGACCTCGTGCTGAACAACCCCCCGTTCCACTCCCACCAGGCGACCACCGACGCGACGGCCCGCCGCATGTTCTCCGGAGCACGGCGGGTGCTGCGGGCCGGGGGCGAGTTGTGGGTGATCGGCAACCGCCACCTGGGCTATCACGTGACACTGAAGCGGATCTTCGGGAACTGCGAACTCGTCGCCAGCGACCCGAAGTTCGTGCTGCTGAGGGCGGTGAAGCGGGGCTGACCGGACCGGCCTGGAGGGTCGTTGGCACGGAACGGGGGTTCGGTGGGGTGGGCGCCGTCCCGACCAGGGCCTGCCACGTCGACCCGCGCGGGTCGCCGCCGCCCCGGCACCCGCCGAGCCGCCCCGCAAGGGCGAGGAGTCGTGTCAGCCCCGGTCCGCGGCGAGCACCCCGATGATCCGCCGCACCTCCTCGGCCATCGCCTCCCGTCCCACGCTGAGGTACTTGCGCGAGTCGACCGCCTCCGGATGCGCGGCGAGGAACTCCCGGATCGCCCCGGTCATGGCGATGTTGAGCGCCGTACCCACGTTGACCTTGGCGATGCCGCCCGCGACCGCCGCCACCAGGCCGTCGTCCGGCACCCCGGAGGACCCGTGCAGCACCAGCGGCACGGACAGCGCGGCGGACAGCTGTTTGAGCAGGGCGTGGTCGAGGGCGGCGGTGCGGGTCGTCATGGCGTGGCTGCTGCCGACGGCGACGGCGAGGGCGTCGACCCCGGTCCCGGCGACGAAGTCCCGCGCCTGGGCGGGATCGGTACGGGCACCGGGCGCATGGGCGTCCAGCGGCGGCCGCCCGTCCTTGCCGCCGACCTCCCCCAACTCGGCCTCGATGTACAGCCCTTGGGAGTGCGCCCAGTCCGCGGCGGCCCGGGTCGCGGCGAGGTTGTCGGCGTAGGGCAGCCGGGCCGCGTCGTACATCACCGAGCTGAACCCGGCGTCCGGTGCCTGCCGCAGCAGGTCGTCGCTCTGCACATGGTCCAGGTGCAACGCCACGGGGACCGCGGCGCGTTCGGCGGCGGCGCCGGCGGCACGGGCCAGCGGCAGCAGCCGCCCGTACCGGAACTTGACCGCGTTCTCGCTGACCTGGAGGACGACGGGGGCGCCGGCCGCCTCGGCACCGGCGATGACGGCTTCGATGTGTTCCAGTGTGATGACGTTGAACGCGGCGACGGCGCTGCGGGCTTCGGCGGCACGGGTCACCAGTTCACCGGTGGACGCGAGGGGCACTTCGGGTGTCCTTCCGGGGCGCGGTACGGCGGGAACGGGTCAGACGGTCTCGGCGGCGTCCGGGGTCAGGATCACCGAGCGGGTGAGATGGCGGGGCCGGTCGGGGTCGAGTCCCCGCGCGGCGGCGACGGCGACCGCGAGCCGCTGGGCGCGGACGAGTTCGGCGAGCGGGTCGAGGACGCCCCCGACCCACAACCCGCCCGTTGCGCGGACCTGTTCGGCGAGCCCGTCGGGTGCCTCGCCGAACATCCACGCGGCCGTGCCCGCCGTGGTGATGCTGATCGGGCCGTGCCGGTACTCCATCGCCGGGTAGGCCTCGGTCCAGGAGAGGGAGGCCTCGCGCATCTTCAGCCCGGCCTCGTTGGCGAGCCCGACCGTCCAGCCGCGGCCCAGGAAGGTGAACTGGGTGCATTCGACCAGTCCCCGGGGAAGGTCGGTGGTGAGCGCGGTGCGGGCGTCGGCGACGACGGAGTCCGAGTGCAGGCCGAGATGGGCGCGCAGGAGGGTGAGGGCGGTGGTGGCGAACCGGGTCTGCACGACGGAGCGCTCGTCCGCGAAGTCCAGGACGACGAGATCGTCGGCGGCGGTCGTCACGGGTGTCGCGGGGTCGGCGGTGACGGCCGTGGTCCGGGCCCCCGTCCCCTTCAGCCGGCCGAGCAGATCGAGCACCTCGGTGGTGGTGCCGGAGCGGGTCAGGGCGACCACCCGGTCGTACGACCGTCCGTGCGGGAACTCGGAGGCGGCGAACGCGTCGGTCTCGCCCTGTCCCGCGCCCTCGCGCAGTGCGGCCACCGACTGCGCCATGAAGTACGAGGTCCCGCAGCCCACGACGGCGACCCGTTCGCCCGGCGCCGGCAGCGCGTCCCGGTGCCGCCCCGCCTCCTCGGCCGCTCGTGTCCAGCACGCGGGCTGGCTGGTCAGCTCGTCCTCGACATGGGTCATCTGCGCACCCTCCCCTGACCTGACTGATTGTTCCTGCAAGGTATAGCGACCTTTCAAGCACAATCAAGCATTTCCGGGGGGTCGGGGGCGCATCAGGGGGGTGCGCTAGGGTCACGGCTCGGAGAAGGACCGGAGGACGGAGGCCGCGGATGTCCCGGGACGCCCGCTGGAAGGCGCTGCTGGAGCTGCTCGTGGAGCGCGGCCGGCTGGACGTCGAGGAGGCGGCGGCGGAGCTGGCGGTGTCGGCGGCGACGATCCGCCGGGACTTCGACCAGCTGGCCGAGCAGCAGATGCTGGTCCGCACCCGGGGCGGCGCGGTGGTGCACGGGGTCTCCTACGAGCTGCCGCTGCGCTACAAGACGGCCCGCCGCGCCTCCGAGAAGCAGCGCATCGCCCGGGCGGTGGCCGAACTGGTCGCACCGGGCGAGGCGGTGGGGCTGACCGGCGGCACGACCACCACGGAGGTGGCCCGCGCCCTGGCCGTGCGCGGCGATCTGACCTCCGGTTCCCCGGCGCTGACCGTGGTCACCAACGCGCTCAACATCGCCAACGAGCTGGCCGTACGGCCCCAGTTCAAGATCGTGGTCACCGGAGGGGTGGCCCGGCCGCAGTCGTACGAGCTGATCGGGCCGCTCGCGGACGGGGTGCTCGGGCAGATCAGGCTGGACGTGGCGGTGCTCGGGGTGGTCGCCTTCGACGTGACGCACGGCGCGGCGGCGCACGACGAGGCCGAGGCGGCGATCAACCGGCTGCTGTGCGAGCGCGCCGAACGCGTGGTGGTCGCCGCGGACTCCAGCAAGCTGGGCCAGCGGGCGTTCGCCCGGATCTGCCCCGCGCACCTGGTGGACACGCTGGTGACGGACGCGGCGGCGGACCCGGAGTCGGTCCGCCGTTTCGAGGAGGCCGGGATCCGGGTCGTCACCGTCTGACACCGCGCCGCGCCCGGCCGGCCTCAGAACACCCCGAGATCCGCCTTCACGAACCCGGCGCCTCGCTGGTCGTTGCACCCGACCAGTGGCCGTTCGGCCGGGTCGGACGGGGTCTGCTGCGCCTGGAGCGCCACGCTGACCAGGGTCAGCAGCAGATCCACGTCGCTCGCGGCGTCGAGGCGCAGGGTCACCCACTGCGAGCCGGGCACGATCCTGATCGCACCCGTGTGCCTGAGGTCCTTCGCGAACCGGCGGATCGCCCGGTCGGTCAGCCGCAGATCGACATCGCGCTCGGAGTGGAAGTGGACGATCTCACCCTTGGCGGAGCTCACCGCCTGTCCCTGACCGCAGCTCGGCACGGCCTGTCTCAGGTCCGGCCAGGTCGCCAATTGCGCGAGCGCGCGCGAGGCCAACGTCATGGGCCCATCATGACGCGCTCACCCCGTTGCAACCAGCGCGTGAACAAGCATTAACCGACCTGTGTCCGCGCCGGATTCATCCACCCATACACACGTACGAGCACAAACTGGCCAGATCATCCGGAACTTGACCGTCGCCCGCCGAAATCCCCGCCGCCGGCACCCACTTCGAGGTCAGGTGACGGGCCGTTCACCGCTCTCACGCCGGGCGGCCGGGCCGAGCGACGTCCGTGCGGCGTCCTCCAGCGACCCGAGCAGCGGGTCGGCGTCGTCGGCGCGGGTGACGAGCACGATCTCGCAGGGGTCGATGTCGGTGACGGGCACCAGGGCGATGTCCTCGCGCACCGCGGCGCGTCGATCGCCGGCGGGGAAGAGCGCGACGCAGTGTCCGGTGGCGATGAGTTCCAGCTTGTCCTCGAAGCTGTCGTCCATCGCGGGCGGGGGCGGTGCCGGACGGTCGCCGACCGGCTTGGGCGTGCTCCAGACCACCGGGGTGCTGGCGCAGGCCACCAGTCCCTCGCCCGCCAGGGCGCGCAGGCTGACGGTCTTCTCGTGCGCCAGCCGGTGGGCCACCGACGCGGCGAGCACCCGTGGTTCCCGGTGGAGTCCGGTCACCCGCAGGCCGTCCGCGGGGAAGGGCAGGGGCCGGTAGCCGATGAGGGCGTCGACGCGCCCCTCGGCGAGGGCGCGCGTGTCCCGCCAGTCGAGGTGCCGGGTGCGGACGTGGACGTCGGGGTGCCGGCGGCGCAGTTCCTGCACACAGGCGGTGACGACCAGTCCCTCGGCGCAGCCGACGGTGACGGTGCGGGGCCGGCCGGCGGCTCTGGCCGTGCGAGCGGCTTCCTCGGCGTCACGCAGCAGCTTACGGGCCCGGGGAAGGAACGCCTGCCCCGCGTCGGTGAGGCTGGTGCCCTGGGGCGAGCGGTCGAAGAGCCGGACCCCGAGCCGGGTCTCCAGGCGCTGGATCTGACGGCTCAGCGACGGCTGCGCCAGGTGCAGACCGGTGGCGGCCCGGCCGAAGTTGCCGTACTCCGCCACGACCGTGAAGTACCGCACGAGCCGCAGATCGAGGTCCATGCGCTCAGCGTACGTCGCACGTCGTCATGCACCCGGGGCATGACGGCATGCGGAACAGGTCTTGGACAGGGTGTGCGGCCGGACATTTGGCTTGGGGCATGACCACTTACGACGACAAGAAGATCGTGATCACCGGCGGCGGCAGCGGTATCGGCCTGGCCGCGGCCCGGCTGTTCGCGGACGGCGGGGCACACGTTCTGATCACCGGCCGCACACAGTCCACGCTGGACGCCGCACTGGAGCGGTTGGGGGGCAGGGCGGTCGCCGTCCGCAGCGACGCCGCGTCCCTGAAGGACGTCGAGGCGCTGGCCGGCACGGTCGGGGAGCGGTTCGGCTCGGTGGACGCGCTGTTCGTCAACGCGGGCGTCACCGCGTCCGCGCCGCTCGACGCGACGACGGAGGAGATGTACGACACGGTCTTCGACATCAACGTCAAGGGCGCGTACTTCACGGTGCGGGCGTTGGCGCCGCTGTTGCGCGAGGGTGGCGGCGTGGTCCTCACCACCTCGGTGGTGAACGTGCTGGGCCTCGACGGGCTCAGCGTCTACTCGGCGAGCAAGGCGGCCCTGCGGTCGATAACGCGCACCCTGGCCCGCGAGCTGCTGCCGCGCGGGGTGCGGGTCAACGCCGTGAGCCCCGGCCCGATCGACACGGGCATCCTGGACCGCTCCCTGCCAGCCGACGTCGCCGAGACGATGAAGGACACCTACCGGAGCAACAACCCGATGGGGCGGCTGGGTTCGTCCGAGGAGGTGGCCGCGGCGGTGGCGTACCTGGCGTTCGGCGCGACCTTCTCGACAGGCGCCGAGTTCCCCGTCGACGGCGGGGCTTCGCAGCTCTAGGGTCTTTGCGTGCTCCACGGGGTCTCCGACGCCGCCGAGTTCCGGCCGGGCGTCGTGGCGCAGCTCCGCGCCGCTCTCGCCCGCTATCCCGCCGATCCCGCGGTGACCGGCCTCGTCGGCGAACTGGCCGCGGCCGGCCGGGACTTCGCCCGGCTCTGGGAACGGCAGGACGGGGAGGCCGCACCGACGCTCACGAAGGCCTTCCGCCATCCGGCCGTGGGGGAGGTGACCGTCGCCTGCGACACGCTCAGCCTCGCCGACCGTGACCGGCACCGCGCCCTGTTCAGCGCGCCGCCGGGATCCTCGACGCCGATGGCCTCGCCCTGCTGACCCGTCCTGGGAGCACAGGCCGCCCACGGCCTGCCGTGGCGCCGCAGCCGGCCACCGCGCACACCGCCGCCGACCAGGGGCGTGCCGATCCGCGGCCGGTTGGCACTACCAGGTGCGTGCGGTGCGGCGCAGGTCCTCGAAACCCGCGCGCAGGTGGTGCCCGAACGTGCCCTGCTCCGGGTCGGCCAGCCACCGGGCTGCGGCGAGTTGGTGTGCGGCGACACAGACGGCGGCGGTCAGCGTGGCCGCCGGATCGGGCAGACCCCGCGCGTGCAGGGCGTCGGCGATCGCCTCGCCCAGGGCTGCCGCCTTCGCCCGTTCGCGTTCCCGCAGATCGGCATGTGCGTCGAGGAACTGCCTGCGGCGCAGCGCCGCCTCCCGGTGCCGGTCGAACCAGTCACTGCCGGCGGTGAAGGCCGCGAGGACCGCGTCGAGCGGGGACTGCTCGGGGGGCGCGGCGGTCACCGCTTCGCGGATCCCGGCGACGAACACGTCCTGACCGGGGAAGAGCACCTCGCGTTTGTCGGCGAAGTGGTTGTAGAAGGTGCGCTCGGTCAGCCCGGCCCGCGTCGCGATCTCGGCGACCGTCGTACGTTCGTAGCCGCGCTCGGTGAACAACTCGATCGCGGCTTCCTGGAGCCGTTCCTGCGTACCGCCCGGCCATCGTCCCATGGCACTGCAGAGTAGTGATTACAGGCTCTGCAATCAACGTGTACGGTGATTTGAGCACCTGCAATGACTCTGGTGCCGCGGGGCAGGGCCGCCTCCCGGGCGGAGGACGCGCCTCGCGGACGGGAATCGGACGGAGGAGTTCGTGATGGACGCTGCCGGACAGCGGGCCGGAGTGTTTCTGGGAGGCACGTTCGCGCAGGCAACCGGAACGACCAACCTCGTGGACCGGGCTGTGGACCTCGCGCACGAGGTCGCCGACGCGGGCCTGCACACCGTGTGGTTCGGGCAGGCGTCGGACTACGACGCGCCCCAACTCGCCGCGCTGGTGGGGCGGGCGGAGCCCCGGGTGCACGTCGGCACGTCGGTCGTGCCGATGTACCCCCGCCATCCCCTGCTGCTCGCGGCGGCGGCGAAGACGGCGCAGGCAGCCACCGCGGGGCGGTTCCGGCTCGGCGTCGGGCTCGGGGCACGCAGCGTACTCGAGCCGCAGTTCGGCCTGGCGTACCCGCCGCAGATCCGGCACCTGCGCGAGTACCTCACCGCGCTGCGCCCGCTGCTGGACGGCGACGACACCGTCTTCGAAGGGGAGACGCTGGTGTCCCGTCCGGTCGGCTCGACCGCTGTGGCCGGGGCTTCCCCGGCGGTCCCGGTCCTGGTGGCGGCGATGGGGCCGCGGGCCCTGGCGGCTGCCGGGGAGTTGGCCGACGGGACGATTCCGTTCCTCGCCGGGCCGCGCACGCTCGCCGAACGGATCGTGCCGGCCGTCACCGAGGCCGCCGCCGCGGCCGGGCGGCCGGCCCCGCAGATCGTGGCCGGGGTGCCCGCGGTGGTCACCGACGATGCCGCGACGGCCCGCGACCGGGTGTCGGCCGCCCTCGGTTTCTACGACAGCATCCCGTCCTACCGGAAGGTGATCACCGCCGAGGGCCTGTCGCACGCGGCGGACCTGCTGATCGCCGGTGACGAGGAGGTCGTCGCCGCCGGGTTGCAACGCTATTTCGACGCCGGGGCCACCGAGGTCATGCTCACCCACACCGACCTCTTCGAGCGGGAGGAGCGCGTACGGACCTGGAACATCGCCCGGCGCCTGTGAGCCGGGACCGGACCGGTCACCCGGGCAGGCCGGTCCGGCGAGCCGTAGGTGTGTGCTGTCCCGGGAGGTTCGCCGGGCCGGACCGCGGCGAGGGGGGCGCACCCCGGCGGACGCGCTTCTCGCCGCGGACGCGGGCGCGTTCGGCCCGTTCGGCGGCCGGGACGCACGGCACGCTGGACCTAACCGCGCAGGTGCCCGCTCACCTCCCCCACCAGATGGATGCGCACCCGCCGCTCCACGAACCGCCATCGCCCGTCCCGGAGTTGGAAGCGGTCGGCGTAGCGGCCGGCGGCGATGGGCTGCAACGGCAGACCGGGCAGGGCCTGGAATACGGTGACGTAGGAGCGCGCGGCGGCGGTGCCCGCCGCCGCGTCCACCTCCACGGCGACATTGGTCGTGGCGTGGTGGGTACGCGGCGTGCCGTCCTCGTACAGGATCACGGTGTCCCGGAGCATCCTCTCGACGCCCTCGCTCCCCCGTACCGGACCACCGCTCCCGATGAACACGGCGTCGGCGAACAACGCCCCGACCCCCGCGAAGTCACCGGCGTCGACCAACTCCGCGTACCGTGCGATCAGGTTCGTGACTGCGGACGTGTCCGCGGCTGCGCTCATGACACGTGAGGGTACGACCCGGGTCCACCGCACACCGAGGAGCGGGTCCTGACCATCCCGGCCGTCGGCGGCCCTACCCCCTTGCCCCGCTCCCCGGCCCACCCTACGCTGATTTTGTGCCGCTAATAAACAAAACCCGAACGCACAGTGCCGTGCCGGGCCGGGAACTCGTCGGGCTGCGGGTCGCGATCACCGCGTTCTTCGCCTTGGACGGGTTCATCTTCTCGGGCTGGGTGGTGCGCATCCCGGACATCAAGCACCAGACCCACGCCTCCGCCGGAGCCCTCGGGCTCGCCCTGCTCGGAGTGTCCGCGGGGGCCGTGCTCACCATGACCGTGACCGGCCGCCTGTGCCGGCGCTACGGCAGCCATCCGGTGACCGTGGTCTGCATGACCGTCCTGGCGCTGAGCGTCGCGCTGCCGCCGCTGACCCGTTCCGTGGCCGCGCTCGGCGCCGTCCTGCTGCTCTTCGGCGCGGCCTACGGGGGCGTGAACGTCGCGTTCAACAGCGCGGCCGTCGATCTCGTCGCCGCCGTGCGCCGGCCCATCATGCCCAGTTTCCACGCCGCGTTCAGCCTCGGCGGCATGGTCGGCGCGGGGCTCGGCGGACTGGTCGCCGCACACCTCTCCCCCACCCGGCACCTGCTCGGGATCACCGTGGTCGGACTGCTGGTCACCGCCGTCGCCGGACGCGCCCTGCTGCGGCACGAACCTCCCGCGGCGGACCGCGCGAGGCCGCCGGAGGCCGGGGAGGGTCGGGCACCGCGCGGCGGCCGGCGAGGGCTCGTCGTCGTCTTCGGGCTGGTCGCCCTGTGCACCGCGTACGGCGAGGGCGCCATGGCCGACTGGGGCGCCCTCCACCTCAAGCAGGACCTGACCGCGTCCGCGGGCACGGCGGCGGCCGGGTACGCCTGCTTCGCGCTGGCCATGACCGTCGGCCGGCTCACCGGGTCGGCGCTGCTGGCGCGCCTCGGCCGGGCCCGCACGGTGATCGCCGGGGGCTCCGTGGCGACCGCGGGCATGCTGCTCGGCTCGCTCGCGCCGTCGGTCTGGGCGGCGCTGGCCGGCTTCGCCGTCACCGGGCTGGGGCTCGCCAATCTCTTTCCGGTCGCCGTGGAGCGGGCGGGCGCCCTGGCCGGGCCCTCCGGGGTCGCCGTCGCCTCCACCCTGGGGTACGGCGGCATGCTGCTGGGGCCGCCCACGATCGGCTTCATGGCCGACTGGTTCTCCCTGCCCACCGCGCTGACCAGCGTGGCCGCGCTGGCCGCCGTGGCCGCCGCGATCGGGGTCGCGACGCGCCGCGTGATGAACGGCTGAGCCGTCGGGGAGGACCGCGCCTGGCAGGGCGCGGCCGAGCCCCGGTACACTGCGCGCATGCATCTTTCGTCGTGTCTGTCCTGGTGGCGCTCCTCCTAGGAGCGGCCGCCACACAGGCATGAACCGGGGCCGTTCGTCATGGACGGCCCTTTTCCGTGTCCCTGGGAGCCAGGGGTCCGGCCGTCCGCGACGGCCCTGCCGACCCACCACCAGGAGACCGCATGAACACCCACCCGCAGACCGCACCGGCCGCGCGCACCGGGACCGCCGCGGTGCCCGGGCCCGCCGGGGCACCCGAGGCGTCCGACGCGCTCGGGGCGTCCGCCGCGCTCGGGGCGTCCGACGCGCTCGGGGCGTCCGACGCGCTCGGGGCGTCCGCCGCGCTCGGGGCGTCCGCCGCGCTCGGGGCGTCCGCCGCGCGGATCCGCAGCGCGGAGCTGGAGAAGCTGATCGTCGAGGCCCCGGGGCGGTTCCGGGTGCTGACCGGCGACCGGCCCACCGGCAGACTCCACCTCGGCCACTACTTCGGCACCCTGCACAACCGGGTCCGGTTGCAGAACCTCGGCGTGGAACTGTTCGTGATCGTCGCGGACTACCAGGTGCTGACCGACCGGGACGTCGCGGACGACCTCAAGGGACACGTCGAGGAACTGGTCCTCGACCACCTCGCCATCGGCGTGGACCCGGAGCGCAGCACGATCTTCACGCACAGCGCCGTCCCCGCGCTCAACCAGCTGATGCTGCCCTTCCTCAGCCTCGTCTCCGTCGCCGAGCTCAACCGCAACCCCACCGTCAAGGACGAGATCGCGCACTCCCGCCAGTCCGCCGTCAGCGGGCTGATGTTCACCTATCCCGTGCACCAGGCCGCCGACATCCTCTTCTGCAAGGCCAACCTGGTCCCCGTCGGCCAGGACCAGCTCCCCCACCTGGAGATCACCCGCACCATCGCCCGCCGCTTCAACGACCGCTACGGCCAAGGCGGTTCGGTCTTCCCCCGGCCCGAGGCCCTGCTGTCGAGCGCCCCGCTGCTGCTCGGCACGGACGGCACCAAGATGAGCAAGAGCCGGGGCAACGCCATCACCCTGGCCGCCGGCGCCGACGAGACCGCGCGGCTGCTCAAGGGCGCCAAGACCGATTCCGAGCGGCACATCACCTACGACCCGGCGGGCCGCCCCGAGGTCGCCTCGCTGCTGCTGCTCGCGGCGCTGTGCCAGGGCCGGACGCCCGAGGAGGTGGCAGGCGACATCGGTTCCGCGGGCGCGGCGGCGCTGAAGAAGACCGTGACGGAGGCGGTCAACGAGTACCTGGCGCCGATCCGCGCGCGCCGGGCCGAGTACGCCCGGGACCGCGCCCAGATCCGCCGCATCCTGCGCGAGGGCAACGAGCGGGCCAACGCCGTGGCCGACGCCACCCTCGCCGAGGTGCGCGCCGCGATGAACGGCGACTACTGAGACCGTGGTCCCGGCGAGGCACGCTCGGGCACACTCGCCCCATGGAGACTGCCGACTTCCTCGAAACCCTCGACCGCGAGGGCCGGTCGCTCGCCGCGGCCGCCGCGCGGGCCGGTACCGACGCCAAGGTGCCGACCTGCCCCGACTGGCAGGTGCGCGATCTGCTGCGGCACACGGGCGCCGTCCACCGGTGGGCCGCGGCCTTCGTCGCCGAGGGACGGCGCGAGCCCCGGCCCATGAGCGAGGCGCCGGACCTCGACGGGGCCGAGCTGGTCGCCTGGTACGCCGACAGCCACCGGCATTTGATGGACACCCTGGCCGCCGCCCCCGCCGACCTGGAGTGCTGGACCTTCCTGCCGCTGCCGGGCCTCTCGCCCCTGGCGTTCTGGACGAGGCGGCAGGCGCACGAGACGACCGTGCACCGGTACGACGCCGAGGCGGCCCGGGGCGGGGCGCCCTCCCCGGTCGACGCGGGCTTCGCGGCGGACGGCATCGACGAGTTGCTGCTCGGCTTCCACGCCCGGTCCCGGAGCCGGGTGCGGACGCCGGAGCCGAAGGTGCTGCGGGTCCGCGCGACGGACGCGGCCGACGGAACACGGGACGCGGTGTGGACCGTACGGCTCACCGCGCACGCCGCGCCGGTGGCGACCCGGGGGACGGCCGGCGACGCGGACGCCGAACTCTGCGGCCCCGCCGACCGGTTGTACCTGGCGCTGTGGAACCGCGAACCGGTGCCGCGGGTCACCGGGGACCGTTCGCTCGCCGCCCGGTGGCGGGAGACGTCCGGTATCTGACGTCTCGTCAGTCGGTCTCGGCCAGCATCCGGGCCAGCACCGCGCGCTGCACCGGCCGTATCTCCGCGTGCAGCGCGCGGCCCTTCGCGGTGAGGGCCACCCGCACGCCCCGCCGGTCCTCCGCGCACATGGCCCGCTCCACCAACCCCTCTTTCTCCAGGCGGCCGATGAGCCGGGACAGCGCGCTCTGGGTGAGGTGCACGCGCTCGGAGATCTTCTGGATGCGGTGGGCCCGGCGAGCCACTCCCCCGCTCTGGGCCAGCAGGTCGAGGACCTCGAAGTCGCTGGCGCACAGGCCGTGGGCCTGTAGCGTCCGGTCCAGTTCGCACTGGGTCCTGGCGTGCAGGGCGCGAATGTCCCGCCACCGTTCCACAAGGGCCTGCTCGTCCGTCTTCGGCGCCATCAACGCACCGTAGCAGCACCATGGTTGGGTAAAAACCCGTGACCCCGGCCCGCCCGGTGCGCCGGCCCGTCAGCCGGTCCCCGGCGCCTCCCGCTCCGGGAGGGCCCGGAAGGAGCCCGGGGCCGGCCGGTGACGCGCCGGACGACGGTGTCGGTGACGCGGTCCTCCGCGCCCTCCGGCCGGCCGATGGCCTCGGTGTGCACACCTACAACCACCACCGCTGCCACACCGCACTCGGAGGCAAGCCACCCATCAGCCGCGTGAACAACGCTGCGGGTCAATACATCTAGCGCAGCCCCACTCCCCGCGCCAGCTCCGTCGCCGCGTGCCGGAAGAACCGCTCCCGGTCCTCGACCACCTTGTGGAACTGGCCGAACAGTTCGAAGCTCACCAGGCCGAACACCTGGGCCCAGGCGGCGATGAGGGCGGCGGCCGCCTCGGGGGGCAGATCGGGGGCGAGGTCGGCGGCCATGCGCTCGGCCTCGGGACGCAGCGCGTCGGGCAGCCGGATGTCGGCGAGGCCGGGGCCCTGGTGGGCGTCGCGGACGATGCCGATGAGCACCAGACCGGTGCGGGCGGCGGACGGGATGGTGGTCTCGGGGGCGGCGTAACCGGGCACGGGCGAGCCGTAGATCAGCGCGTACTCGTGCGGGTGGTCGAGCGCCCAGCGCCGCACCGCCTCGCAGACGGCCGTGAAGCGGGCCGTGGGAGCGGCGTCCGCGGCGGTGTCGCGCGCCTTCTCCGCGGCGGCGCCGAGGGCGTCGTACGCGTCGATGATCAGGGCGGTCAGCAGGTCGTCGCGGCTGGGGAAGTACCGGTAGAGCGCGCTGGACACCATGCCCAGCTCGCGGGCGACGGCCCGCAGGGAGAGCTTGGCGGCGCCCTCGGCCGCCAGTTGCCTGCGAGCCTCCTCCTTGATGGCCGCGGTTACCTCGTTCCTGGCCCGTGCACGGGCGCCCTGCGCAGTGGTCATGCTCCGTAGTCTGCCACGACCGAGATCGGTGCACACAAAAAGGAGCACCGAACCAAAAGCAGAGCACCGCTCTTGCAATGGAGCACTGATCTGCCCCAGACTGATGGCGAAGCAAGAGCACTGCTCCGGAATCCGGCCGTGGGGGTCACCATGTCGTCTTCGTCTTCGCCGTACTACCTCAAGGGCAGCCCGATGAACGTGCGCCTGAACGGCGTGATCGGCTGGCTCGCCCGGCACGGGCTCAGCCTCGCGGGCACCGCCGAGATGTCCGTGCGGGGTCGCAAGAGCGGCAGGATGCAGCGCATCCCGGTCAACCCGCACACCTGTGACGGCGGGCAGTACCTGGTCTCGGCGCGCGGCCACTCGCAGTGGGTGCGCAACATGCGCGCCGCGGGCGGCGGTGAACTGCGTGTCGGCCGCAAGGTGCGCACGTTCACCGCGGTGGAGCTTCCCGACGCCGAGAAGCTCCCGGTCCTGCGGACCTACCTGGAGAAGTGGGGCTGGGAGGTCGACCAGTACTTCGACGGGGTGACCGCCAAGTCGTCGGACGAGGAGCTCGTCGCCTGCGCCCCCGACCACCCCGTCTTCCGCATCACCGTCACGAAGTGACGGACTCCTCCTCGCCCTTGGCCGGCTCCGCGGCCCGCGCCGACCGGGCCGGGCCCGGGTCCAGCGCGGTCAGGGCCCGCTGGGCGAGCGGGTGGGAACGGACCAGCTCGCCGAGGGTGGTGGCGCCCCGGGTGATGTTCCGGAACGCGTTCCACGCCGGGCGGAAGCCGGTGAGGGCCGCGTGGAAGAGGCCGGGCCGCCGCTCGAACGCCGCCAGCAGGCGCTTGCCGACGCTCATCTCGACGCCGAGCCCGGCCTTGACGGCGAAGGCGTAGTTCAGGGCCTGGCGGCGGGTGTCGACCGCGTCGTGCGCCTCGGCGATGCGCACCGCCCACTCGCCGGCCAGCCGGCCCGAGCGCAGCGCGAAGGAGATGCCCTCGCGGGTCCACGGTTCGAGCAGACCGGCCGCGTCACCGCAGACCAGGACCCGGCCGCGGGAGAGCGGCGAGTCGTCGGCCCGGCAGCGGGTCAAGTGCCCCGAGGAGACGGCCGGTTCGAAGCCGGCCAGGCCCAGCCGGGCGATGAAGTCCTCCAGGTAGCGCTTGGTCGCCGCGCCCTGGCCGCGGGCGGAGATCACCCCGACCGTCAGGGTGTCGCCCTTGGGGAACACCCAGCCGTAACTGCCGGGCATGGGGCCCCAGTCGATGAGCACCCGGCCCTTCCAGTCCTCGGCGACCGGCTCGGGGACCGGGATCTCCGCCTCCAGGCCGAGGTCCACCTGGTCCAGCTTCACGCCCACGTGGGCGCCTATCCGGCTGGCGCTGCCGTCCGCGCCGACGACCGCGTGGGCCAGCACGGTCTCCCCGCCCTGGAGCACGACGGCGACCGTACGCCGGTCGGGCACCGCCGAGCCGTGCTGCTCGACGCGCTGCACCGTGACGCCGGTGCGCAGTTCGGCGCCCGCCTTCTGGGCGTGCTCGACCAGTTGCTGGTCGAACTCGGGCCGGTTGATCAGCCCGAACAGCATCTGCTTGGAGCGGCGGGTGCGGGTGAAGCGCCCGTTGTGGGAGAAGGTGACCGCGTGCACCCGGTCCCGCAGCGGCAGCTCGAAGCCGGGCGGCAGGGCGTCCCGCGAGGGGCCGATGATGCCGCCGCCGCAGGTTTTGTAACGGGGCAACTCGGCTTTCTCCAGCAACAGGACGCGCCGCCCCGCGACCGCCGCCGCGTAGGCGGCCGAGGCCCCCGCGGGTCCCGCGCCCACCACGACGACGTCCCACACATGCTGCACGTCGTCCGCCGAAGAGTTCTCGCCGCTCACGATGGTCTACTGCTCCGATCAAGCCGCTGCCGCTCCCCCACGCCCACGACATCCCGCGAGCGGGGGGTAACCCGATGTATCCCGCATCCTACGGCCGTCGGCCGCGAGCGCCGCTGTGGGAGGATCGGAGCACTCAGCAGGACACCGTCGCACCTACGAGGAGCGTGCCCATGTCGTCGAATCCGGTCGCCGAGACCGTCGCCTCTCTGCTGCCCCGGGCCAAGGCGGAGCTGACCGAGCTGGTCGCCTTCCGGTCCGTGGCGGACTTCGAGCAGTTCCCGAAGAGCGAGAGCGAGGCCGCCGCGAGCTGGGTCGCCGACGCGTTGCGTGCCGAGGGCTTCGTCGACGTCGCCCTGCTCGACACCCCCGACGGCACCCAGTCGGTGTACGGCTACCTGCCGGGCCCCGAGGGCGCCAAAACGGTTCTTCTCTATGCGCACTACGACGTCCAGCCGCCGCTGGACGAGACGGGCTGGGACACTCCGCCGTTCGAGCTGACCGAGCGCGACGGCCGTTGGTACGGCCGGGGGGCCGCGGACTGCAAGGGCGGTGTGATCATGCACCTGCTCGCGCTGCGCGCGCTCAAGGCGAACGGCGGCGTCCCGGTGAACGTCAAGGTGATCGTGGAGGGCTCGGAGGAGCAGGGCACCGGCGGCCTGGAGCGCTACGCCGAGCAGCACCCGGACCTGCTGACGGCCGACACCATCGTGATCGGTGACGCGGGCAACTTCCGGGTGGGCCTGCCGACGGTCACCACGATCCTGCGCGGCATGACCCTGGTGCGGGTGAGCGTCGACACCCTCGCGGGCAACCTGCACTCGGGGCAGTTCGGCGGTGCCGCCCCGGACGCGCTGGCCGCGCTGATCCGGGTGCTGGACTCGCTGCGCGCGGAGGACGGTTCCACCACCGTCGACGGTCTCGACGCGTCGGCCACCTGGAACGGCCTGGAGTACACCGAGGAGCAGTTCCGCGCGGACGCCAAGGTACTGGAGGGCGTGGAGCTCACCGGCTCCGGTTCGGTCGCCGACCGGCTGTGGGCCCGCCCTGCCGTTACCGTCATGGGCATCGACTGCCCGCCGGTCGTCGGCGCCACCCCCTCGGTGCAGGCCGCCGCCCGCGCGCTGATCAGCCTGCGGGTGCCGCCGGGCGTGGACGCGACGGAGGCGACGAAGCTGCTGACGGCGCACATCGAGGCGCACACCCCGTGGGGCGCCCGCGTCACGGTGGAGCAGATCGGCCAGGGCCAGCCGTTCCGCGCCGACCCGACCAGCCCGGCCTACCGGGCGATGGCCGAGGCGATGGCCGTCGCCTACCCGGGCGAGACCATGCAGTACGCGGGCCAGGGCGGCTCCATCCCGCTGTGCAACACCCTCGCCGGGCTCTACCCGCAGGCGGAGATCCTGCTGATCGGCCTGAGCGAGCCGGAGGCCCAGATCCACGCGGTGAACGAGAGCGTCTCGCCCGAGGAACTGGAGCGGCTGTCGGTGGCCGAGGCCCTGTTCCTGCGCAACTACTCGAGCTGAACCGACCGCGGAACACCGGGCCGGCGGGGGCGCACAGCTCCCCGCCCGGTGGCCGCAGTCCTGTGGCTCTTACGGCCTGACCGTATCGGCGCCGCCGCTCGGCCGTACGGCGCACGGCGCCGGGCACAGGGCCGGGACGCCGCCGAGGTGGCGGCGGGTCAGCAGCGCGTGGAGAACATGCTCCGGCGGGCGGGCAGGGGACCTTGTGGGCCTTGCCCGCAGACCGTCCGGCTTCCGGCGCGCGTCCGGCGCGCGCTAGGGGGCGGTGGCCGCTGTCGGCTCCTTGTCGCCGAGCCTGAGTTCGGGCGCGGGGCGGCGGAAGCCCTTGGTGAGGACGGCCAGGTAGACGGCGCCGAGGACGAGCCAGGCCAGTCCCAGCCGGGTCGCGGTGGGCCCCAGCTGGGTGATCAGATAGACGTCCACGGCGGCCCCGGCCAGCGGCAGGACCAGGAAACCGAACAGCGGGGGACGGCTCGCGGAGCGCCACTGGCGTACGGCGTGGGCGATGACGCACACGTTGACCAGGGTGAAGCCGAGGAAGGCGCCGAAGTTGATGAAGGAGGTGGCGTCGGCCAGCGTCAGCCTCGTCGCCAGCAGGGCGACCGCGCCCACGATCAGCACGTTCGGCACCGGCGTGAGCAGCTTGGCGTGCAGGCGGCCGAAGACGGGACGGGGAAGGACGTTGTCGCGTCCCATGACGAACATCAGCCGGCTGGTGCTGGCCTGGATGGCCACGCACGAGGCGAACCCGCCGAGCATGGAGACGATGTTCGCGACGTCCGCGAAGTTCTTGCCGCCGACGAGCGTGGAGACCGCGTACCCGGCCGAGGACTCGTCCGCGAAGGCGCCCCCGGGATGGGCCCACTGCATCACGAAGGAGAGCGTCACGAAGATCACGCCGCCCGCCAGTACGGTGAGGACGATGCCGCGCGGGATGGTGCGCCGCGGGTCCTTCGCCTCCTCGCTGAGCGTGCTGACGGCGTCGAAGCCGAGGAAGGCGTAGGCGGCCACGGCCGCCGCCGCGGTGACCGCGGAGACACTGGCGGCGCTGTTCCAGAGGGCGTGTCCGGCCGCCGCGCCGCCGCCGTGTCCGAGGCCGTAGCGGACGCAGAGCACCAGGAGGACGAGCAGACAGCCGGTGACGGCGATCAGCAGGGTCTTGTTGACCTTGTCGGCCACCTTGAGGCCGATGACGTTGACCGCCGTGGCGAGCACGATGTTGATCACCAGCCAGAGCCACTCCGGCACCGACGGGTACTGCGCGTGCAGATAGATCGCCTGTACCAGGAAGGCGACCATCGGCAGGAAGAGGTAGTCCAGGAGCATCGCCCAGCCGGCCAGGAAGCCGACGCGGGAGTCGAGCATGCGCCGCGCGTAGGTGTACACGGAACCCGAGGACGGGATGATCCGGGCCATCTTGGCGTAGCTCAGACCGGTCAGCAGCATGGCGCCGGTGGCCACCAGGTAGGCGGTGGGGGCGGTGCCCCGGCTGGTGACCGCGATGACGCCGAAGGTGGAGGTGACGACCGCCGGGGCCATGTAGGCGAGGCCGAACAGGACGATGGACAGGAGGCCGAGGTCGCCTCTCATCCGGGTGGGCTGATCGGTCATGGTGTGCTCTCCGCGGGGACGGGGCCGGAGCCGGTACGGGTGCGGCCGCGCCAGGTGGCGGGGTCGATGCGCCCTTGGTAGAGGGGCAGGTCCAGGGGCCGGTCGTCCGGCCGGAACTGCTCCCAGGGGCGGTTCAGGGCGGCGGTGCCGAACCGCCGGATGTTGGTCACCTCGTCCAGGTCGATCACGTCGGTCAGGGTGGTGTCGCCGTCGGCCGGGGCCTGCGAGCGTACCTGGCCGGAGGGGTCGACCAGCAGGCTGCGCCCGGCGCCCACCGGGGCGGCGCAGTTGACGCTGGCGGTGAACACCTGGTTGACGATGGAGTTGGCCCGGGCGAGGACGATCTCCTGGGCCCGGTCGCTGGTGCCGGTCTGCACGAAGTTGAGCACCAGCTCGGCGCCCATCCAGGCCAGGTGGCGGCTGGTCTCCGGGAACCAGGCGTCGTAGCAGATCGACAGGCCGACGCGGCCGGTGCCGGGCATGTCGAAGACGACGAACTCGCCGCCGGGGACCGCGGTCTCGTACGGCCGCCAGGGGAAGATCTTCCGGTAGGAGGCGACGCGCTCGCCGCCCGGCGAGTACACCGCGGCGGTGTTGTGGATACGGCCGTCGGCGCCGCGTTCGAAGAAGCTGCCCGGGGCCAGCCACACGCCGAGGTCGGCGGCGATCCGGGCGAGGGCGGTGTCACGGGGGCCGTCGAGCGGTTCGGCGGTGGCCTCCGGCAGTTCCGCGGGGGGCAGGTCGGAGCCGCCCGGCCCGCCGCCGAGGTGCAGCTCGGGATAGACGACCAGGGGCTGCGCGAGCAGGCCCCGGACGCGCCGGGCGACGTCGGCGGCGAAGCCGTCCAGATCGTCGGCGGGGCGCTGGGCGGCCTGGGCGAGGACGAGGGGGAGGGGACGCGACATGGAGCACCAAGCTGTGTGGGTCGGATTAGTTAAACGAAATTTAGTTAACGAATCTGGAGGGGGTCAATGGGTCGGAGGCGGGGAAAACCGCGTGTGCGAGCATGTGGACCATGCCCCGACCGAGGAACCAGGTGGAACGGCGCGCCCAGCTGATCGACGCCGCCGGGCGGGCCGTCGTCCGTGTCGGAGCGACGACGGTCAAGCTGAGGGACGTGGCCGCCGAGGCGGGAATCACCCCGGCCTCGGTGCTCTACTACTACCCCGACCTGCAAGAACTCTTCTCGGCGGTGTTCGAGCACGGCGCCGCGACCTATTTCGGCACCCGCAGGGAGGCGATCGCGGCGGCCGAGGGGCCGGTGGAGCAGCTACGGGCCTGCATCCGCAGCGGGGTGCCCTGGCCGGGAGAGGGCGAGGAGAGCACCCGGCTGCTGTTCGAACTCTTCCCGCTCGCGCTGCGCAACGACGCGGCCGCCCAGGCGCACCGGCTCTTCTTCGAGCAGCAGACCGACCTGTACCGGCAGGTCCTCGAACACGGCCGGGACCGCGGCGAGTTCCAGCTCGCCGCGGACGCCTGGGAGGTGGGCCGGTCCTTCGTCGCGCTCGAGGACGGCTATGCCATGGATCTGCTGGTGCGCACCACGACGGCGGCCCGGATCGAGGCGCGCCTGCTCGCCCACGCCCGCCTGGTGACGGGCAACCCGGCCTTCGGGGCGGACGCGGCCGGCTGAGGACCGGCCAGTCGGCAGGCCGACCGGAAGGCGGAACCGCCGACAAGTCCCGCCGCGTGGCTTCCGCCCTGGGCGGACGCCTTCCGCCGACGGCGGAGTGGGCTCGCTCCCGCACCTGTCCCCGCCTACGGTCGGGGCATGGACGTGATCGAGCTTCTTCCCCGGTTGCATCTGCTGCGCTTCCCGGTCGGCCAGGCCTATCTCTGGCGTGACGGCGAGGAGTTGACGCTCGTCGACGCGGGCCCGATCGGCTCGGGGCCATTGATCGCCGAGGCGGTCAGGGCACTGGGGCACGCGCCCGAGGACGTACGGCGCATCGTGCTGACCCACTTCCACGAGGACCACGCGGGCGGCGCGGGCGAGTTCGCCGAGCTGAGCGGCGCGCAGGTGCTGGCCCACCGGCTCGACGCGCCGTTCGTGCGGGGCGAACTCCCCGGGCCGCCCCCGCGCCTGGAGGAGTGGGAGCGGCCGATCCGGGCCGAGGTCCTCGGGCGCCTGCCGAAGGGCACACCGCTGCCGCCGCCCTCGGTCCTGGACGTGACGGACGGCGAGGTGCTCGACTTCGGCGGCGGCGCCCGGGTGGTGCACGTCCCCGGGCACACGGACGGCAGCATCGCGCTCTTCCTGCCCGCCGAGGGCGTTCTGTTCACCGGCGACACCGCGGCCTCACTGCCCCCTGAGGGCGTCCTGTCCGCCGGCGGCACGGTGACCGCGGACTCGGTGAACCCCCCGGTGGTTCCGGGCGTGTTCAACCTCGACGGGTCCCGGCTCCTCGATTCCGTACGGCACTTGGCGGAGCTGGGTGCCGAGGTGGCCTGCTTCGGCCATGGCGACCCGGTGCCGAGGGGCGCCGCCGCGGCGCTGCGCGGTGCGACGGCCGCCCCCTGACGTCAGCCGACCGGCACCCCTGCCTCCAGGTACAGCACGGTGCCGCGCTCGCGGGCGCGCAGGGCCCAGCGCAGGCGCTCGTAGCGCACCGGCGGCAGCATGTTCGCGGCCTCCTGTTCGGTGGCGAAGCGCCAGGCCCGTAGCTCCGGGCCCGGCAGCAGCACCCCGGAGGCCTCGTCGGAGGTCAGCCGGCCGCCGTCGAACAGCAGCCGGAGCCCGCCGTAGCCGGGCGGCACGGGCCGTTCCCAGTCCACCACGAGCAGCCGGGGCACCTCCCCCATCCGTATCCCGGTCTCCTCGGCGACCTCCCGCATGCCCGCGCGGGCCGGGGCCTCGCCCCGTTCCACCACACCGCCGGGGAACTCCCAGCCGGGCTTGTAGGTGGGGTCCACGAGCAGCACCCGGTCCCGCTCGTCGAAGAGCAGCACCCCGGCGGCGAGGGTCTCCGCGGTGGGCTCGGGGGTCTGCACGATGTCACAGGGGGCGAGGTCCCCGCCGCCGAGGGCGGCCGCGATCCGTACGGCGGTCTCGTAGGGGGTCAGCGCGCTGGTGTCGACGAGATGGGCGTCGGCGGTGAGCCAGGAGGCGAGGGCGGCGTGGTACGGCTCGATGTGGTCGTAGGACCACTGGCGGACCCGTATCTCGCCGTCGGGCGGGTCGGGCGGTACCTCCCGCCCGGCTATCCGTTCACGCAGGATCGTTTCGGCCGGGGCGAGGAGCAAGTGCCGTACGGGGATGCGGCGGGCGGCGAGGCCGCCGAAGATCTCGTCGCGGTACTCCTGGCGCAGCAGGGTCATCGGCACCACGAGGGTGCCGCCCAGCTCGGCGAGCATCGCGGCCGCCGTGTCGACCACGAGCCGGCGCCAGATCGGCAGGTCCTGGTAGTCGCCGACCTCGGCGAGGTGTTTGGGCGGCAGCAGGTGCGTGAGCGACCCGCCGATGACCTCGGGGTCGAAGAGCGTGCTGTGCGGGATCAGTTCGATCAGTTCCCGTGCGGTCGTGGTCTTTCCCGCACCGAACGCGCCGTTGATCCAGACGACGGTCACGGACTCCCCCTCTTCTGTTGGCCCCCTGAGGCTTGCCCGTTCCACCCTGCCACGGAAACCCCGTCCCGGTGAGGGCACGGTAAAGCGCGTGCCGGGGCCCCGTGACAGGACGCCGGCACGCGCTCTCGAAGGGGTACGGCGGCCCCGCTACTCCTGGTCGGCGGCCGGGGCGTCGGCGGGCGCGAAACTCTCGTGGCTGACCAGGTCGCCGGCCGAGTGCAGGGTGCCGGAGACGTTGAGGTCGTCGAGCGGGCCCCGGTCCGCCGCGTGGGACGGGGTGACGGCGGCCACGACGAAACCGGTGGCGAGGGAGGCGAGGGCGAGGATGCTGCGCTTCTTCATACGCCGATCAACTGCGCGAACCGCCCGGGGGTCACGCGGATACCGCCGGAACACCGAAATCCCCTGGCCGCGGTGCCGGGTGCGCCGGTACCGTCCGGGGTCCCGACCCGCGCGCCCGAGCCCGGGCCGGCCCACCGGAAGAGGGAGACCATGACCCGCGCCCGCCCCACCACCCTCTGGCGCCCCACCGGCCCCAAGGAACTGGAGCTGGTGCGCGAGCTGGAGTGGCGGGCGTGGCCGCCCCGGCTGCCGGAACAGCCGATCTTCTACCCGGTGCTCAACGAGGACTACGCGATCCGGATCGCCCGGGACTGGAACGTGCGGCACGACGGCGCGGGATTCGTGACGCGCTTCGATGTCGACGCCGAGTTCCTCCGCCGCTACCCGGTACGCCGGGCCGGCGGCGAGACCATCCTCGAACTGTGGGTGCCCGCCGACGAGTTGGCGGAGTTCAACCGGCACATCGTGGGGCCGATCGAGGTCGTGCACGAGTTCCGGTGAACCACCGGAGCGGGCGCGACCGGACACTCGTCGCACACCGGCCGGCGGCCGGACCGGTACGTCTCCTGGGCCCTGGGGGGACGGTGTCGGCCGCGTGCCCGGCGGTCACCGGCGAGGGCCACCGCCTCCTCGGCCGGCTCCCCGCCGACGGGCCCGCACTCCCCCTGCCCGCCCCGCCCGCCTGGCCGGGTGGGGCCGGGTCTGCGACGGCGACGGTGAACCGACCGAAGCCGACGAGCCCCGGAAGCGGGCGAGCCGACCGCAGCAAGAGGACCGCGTGCTGCCGCGCGGCTCGACCGGCGCCGGCCGAGCCGCCGCCCCGCCGCCCCCGCCCCCGCCGCCGGTGAACAGCTAGAGCCGCGCCGCCCCCGGACCCCGCAGCAGCGCGGCCGCCGCGGCGCCGACCAGGCCCGCGTCGGTGCCCATCTGCGCGGGTACGACCGTCAGTTGCCGTACGAAGGACAGGGTGGCGTAGTCGGTGAGCGCCTTGCGCAGGGGCGTGAAGAGGACGTCGCCCGCGTTGCCGACGCCGCCGCCGATCACCGCGATGTCGATCTCGACCAGCGTCGCGGTGGCGGCGATGCCGGCGGCCAGGGCCCGCGCGGCCCGCTCGAAGGAGGCCGTGGCGACCGGGTCGCCCGACCGGGCGGCGGCGGCCACCGCGGCGGCCGAGGCGTCGCCGTCCGGGCCCGGGAGCCAGCCCTGGTCCAGGGCACGGCGGGCGATGTTGGGCCCGCTGGCGATGCGCTCCACGCAGCCGCGCGAGCCGCACGGGCAGGGATCGCCGTCGAGGTCGACGCTGATGTGGCCGATGTGGCCGGCGTTGCCGGTCGGCCCCGGGTGCAGCCGCCCGTCGAGCACCAGGCCGCCGCCCACGCCCGTGGAGACCACCATGCACAGCGCGTTGTCGTGGCCGCGGGCGGCGCCCTGCCAGTGCTCGGCCGCGGTGATCGCCACCCCGTCGCCGATCAGCTCGACCGGCAGCCCGCCGGTGGCCGTGCGTACCCGCTCGACCAGCGGGAAGCCCCGCCAGCCCGGCACGTTCACGGGGCTGACGGTGCCCGCGGCGGCGTCCACCGGGCCCGCGCTGCCGATGCCGACCGAGCGGACGTTCCCCCACGCGGACGACGCGGCGAGGTCGGCGAGCACCTCCTCGACGGCCCGCATCACCGTCTCGCCGTCTTGCCGGGCGGGCGTGGCGCGCTGCGCCCGCTCCAGGATCAGTCCGCGGCCGTCCACCAGTCCGCCGGCGATCTTGGTGCCGCCGATGTCCAGGGCTGCCACGAGGTCGGTGCGCATCAGAGTCGGATCTCCCCGTTGAACGATCGAAAGAGCTGAGGTCGGGCGGGCCGGCCGTGGCGGAGGGGGTGGGGGTGCGGGCCCGCGAAAAGCGGTGCACAGTCTCTCGCGCACCTGACAACGTTGTCCAGGCTCTATGCTCGACGCCACATCCTCATATCAGCCCATGGGCCGTCGCATCACCCCCATGGGGAACACGGACGACAGGACAGGACAGCGCATCGTGCCCGAGACGACCCGCCGCGCAGAACGCTTCCCCGGGAACCGGTACGGCAACCGCCCGACGATGAAGGACGTGGCGGCGCGCGCCGGAGTGGGGCTGAAGACGGTGTCGCGGGTGGTCAACGGCGAGCCCGGGGTCACCCCGGACACCGAGCGCCGCGTGCAGGAGGCCATCGACGCCCTGGGCTTCCGCCGCAACGACAGCGCGCGGGTGCTGCGCAAGGGCCGCACGGCGAGCATAGGACTCGTCCTGGAGGATCTGGCGGACCCCTTCTACGGCCCGCTGAGCCGTGCGGTGGAGGAGGTCGCCCGCTCGCACGGCGCGCTGCTGATCAACGGTTCCAGCGCCGAGGACCCGGAGCGCGAGCGGGAGTTGGCGCTGGCGCTGTGCGCGCGGCGGGTGGACGGTCTGGTGGTGATCCCGGCCGGCGGCGACCACCGTTATCTGGAGCCGGAGATCCGGGCGGGCGTGGCCACGGTGTTCGTGGACCGTCCGGCCGGGCGGATCGACGCCGACGTGGTGCTGTCGGACAACTTCGGCGGGGCCCGCGACGGCGTGGCGCACTTGATCGCGCACGGCCACCGCCGGATCGGGTTCATCGGCGACATGCCCCGCATCCACACCGCGGCGGAGCGGCTGCGTGGGTACCGGGCGGCCATGGAGGACGCCGGGATACCGGTCGAGGACCGCTGGATGTCGCTCGGGGTGACGGTCCCGGAGCGGGTGCGCACGGCGGCGCTGGAGATGCTGTCCGGGCCCGATCCGGTCACCGCGATCTTCACGGGCAACAACCGGGTGACGGTCACCGTGGTCCGGGTCCTCGCCGAGCAGTCCCGGCAGGTGGCGCTGGTCGGGTTCGACGACTTCGAGCTGGCCGACCTGCTGCGGCCCGGCGTCACGGTCGTCGCGCAGGACGCGGCGGCCCTCGGCCGTACGGCGGCCGAGCGGCTCTTCCGGCAGCTGGACGGCGGGTTCGTCGCGCCGGAGCGGATCGAGCTGCCCACCCGGCTGGTCGAGCGCGGCTCGGGCGAGCTGCCCCCGGCCCGCTGAGGCGCCCATGGCCACGCTGGAGGAGCTGGGACTCGCCGGGGTGCCGCGCGAGGACCCGCTGACGTACCCGGGCGCGTGGCCCGCCGCCTCCGGGGTGCTGCACGGCGACCGGTGGCTGCCGCCACAGCGGCTGGTGTACGCGGACCGGTCGCCGCTGCTCGCGGTCGGCTCCAACGCCTGCCCTGGCCAACTGCGGCACAAACTGGCCGAGTTCGGGCTGGGCTCCGCCCCCGTGCCGATGGTGCTGGCCACCGTGACCGGCCTCCGCGTGGGGGTCTCCGCGCACGTCAGCCGCATGGGCTACGTCTCGGCCTCGCCGGTCGAGTCGCCCGGCGAGGCGGTGGGGCTGTTCGTCCTCTGGCTGGACCGGCGGCAGCTGGACGTGATCGACGCCGGCGAGGGGGTGCCGCTGCCGGGCGGCAACTTCCGGCGGGCCTGGCTGCCCGCGCCGGACGTGCGGGTCGAACTGGCCGACGGGGTCGCGCTGCCGGGCGTGCACGCCTACGTCAACCGGCGCGGGGTGCTGCGCGACGGCACCGGAGCGCCCCGCGCCCATCCGGGGCAGCGCCCGCTGCTCGCCGAACTCCTCGGAGCCTGCGCCGAGTTGCGGGAGCTGTTCGGAGCCACCCCGGAGGAGTTCAGCGCGCGGGCGCGCCGGGATGCCGGGCTGTGCGCGCGGGGCACCCGGCTGTTCGCCGAACGGGACTGGGTGACGGCGTCCGGGCTGGAACGCCATCTGTGACCGGCCCGCTTCCACTACTGCGCATCTGCGACCGGCCCGCTTCCGCTACCGCGTGGAGGCGGTCAGATCGCCGCGCCGGGGCGCCGCGAAGCCCTCGAGGGCGGCGCGGGCCAGCCCGGTGCGCTCCTCGACCTCGGCGGGGTCGAGGGCACCGCAGTCCAGGCCGCGCAGCAGATAGCCGCCGAGGGCCTTGGCGGTGGCGGGCTCGTCCATGACGTCGCCGCCGGTGCGGCTCGCGTAGCGGGCGAGGCGGTCCGCGGCCTGCTCGAAGCCCTCGCGGTAGAAGGCGAAGACGGCCGCGTAGCGGGTCGGGATGTGGCCGGGGTGCATGTCCCAGCCCTGGTAGTAGGCGCGGGCGAGGGCGCGGCGGGTGAGGCCGTAGTGCAGCCGCCAGGCGTCGTGCACCCGGTCGGTGGGGCCCACCGGGAGGACGTTGGTGGAGCCGTCCGAGACGCGTACACCGGTGCCCGCGGCGGCGACCTGCATGACCGCCTTGGCGTGGTCGGCGGCCGGGTGGTCGCTGGCCTGGTAGGCGGCGGAGACGCCCAGGCAGGCGCTGTAGTCGAAGGTGCCGTAGTGCAGTCCGGTGGCGCGGCCCTCGGCGGCCTGGATCATCCGGGCGACGGTGGCGGTGCCGTCGGAGGCGAGGATGGCCTGGCTGGTCTCGATCTGGATCTCGAAGCCGAGCCGTCCGGCGCCGAGGCCGTGCGTCTTCTCGAAGGTCTCCAGGATCCGTACAAAGGCGCTCACCTGTTCGGGATAGGTGACCTTCGGCAGGGTGAGCACCAGGCCGTCGGGCAGACCGCCCGCCGCCATCAGGCCGGTGAGGAAGACGTCGAGCGTGCGGATGCCCCGTGCGCGCACCGCGGCCTCCATGCACTTCATGCGGATGCCCGTGTACGGCGCCGCCGTGCCGTCGGCGGCGGCCTCGGCGATCAGCCGGGCGGCCCGGGCCGCGTCCGCGTCCTCCTCGGCGTCGGGGCGGGGGCCGTAGCCGTCCTCGAAGTCGACCCGCAGGTCCTCGATCGGTTCGCGCTCCAGCTTGGCGCGGACGCGGGAGTAGACCGGCTCGGCGAGATCGTCGGCGAGGCCGAGGACGGAGGCGAACGAGGCGGCGTCCGGGGCGTGTTCGTCCAGCGCGGCCAGCGCCCGGTCGCCCCAGGAGCGGACGGTGTCGGCGGCGAAGACGTCGCCGGGTACATAGACGGTGTGGACCGGCTGCCGGGTGCCGGGGTCCCCGGGGTAGCGGCGCGCCAGCTCCGCGTCGACCGGTGCGAGCAAGGCGCTGATCTCCTCGCCGACGGCGCCGGTGAGGCTTGTCGCCACCTTCTCCTGCTGACCCATCCCACACCCTCCAATTTCCGCTTTACGGAATCAACAATCCGTAGAATGAAGTTATCCGGCGTGGTTCCCGCTGGTCAACACCCCCGTGGCGTCTCCAGGATGCACCGAGGCCCCCGTGACCGCGCGGGTCACGGGGGCCTCGTACGCCCTTGCGGGGATCAGCCCTTGCGGGTCTTGATCTCGTCGGTCAGCTGCGGGACGACGTCGAACAGGTCGCCGACGACGCCGTAGTCGACCAGCTCGAAGATCGGGGCCTCGGCGTCCTTGTTGACGGCCACGATGGTCTTCGAGGTCTGCATGCCGGCGCGGTGCTGGATGGCGCCGGAGATGCCGTTGGCGATGTACAGCTGCGGCGAGACCGACTTGCCGGTCTGGCCGACCTGGTTGGTGTGCGGGTACCAGCCGGCGTCCACCGCGGCACGCGAGGCACCGACGGCCGCGCCCAGGGAGTCGGCGAGGGCCTCGATGATCGCGAAGTTCTCGGCACCGTTGACACCGCGGCCACCGGAGACCACGATCGCGGCCTCGGTCAGCTCCGGGCGGCCCGTGGACTCGCGCGGGGTGCGCCCGGTGACCTTGGTGCCGGTGGCCTTGTCGGAGAAGGTCACGGACAGGGCCTCGACGGCGCCCGCGGCCGGGGCGGCCTCCACGGCGGCCGAGTTCGGCTTGACCGTGATGACCGGGGTGCCCTTGACGACACGGGACTTGGTGGTGAAGGACGCGGCGAACACCGACTGGGTGGCCACCGGGCCCTCGTCGCCGGCCTCCAGGTCGACGGCGTCGGTGATGATGCCGGACCCGATGCGCAGCGCCAGGCGGGCGGCGATCTCCTTGCCCTCCGCGGAGGACGGCACCAGCACGGCGGCCGGGGAGACGGCCTCGACGGCGGCCTGCAGGGCGTCCACCTTGGGCACGACCAGGTACTCGGCGTACTCGGACGCGTCGTGGGTGAGGACCTTCACCGCGCCGTGCTCGGCGAGGATGGCGGCGGTGTCGGCGGCACCGTTGCCCAGAGCGACGGCGACCGGCTGGCCGACGCGGCGCGCCAGGGTCAGCAGCTCCAGGGTGGGCTTGCGGACGGCACCGTCCACGTGGTCGACGTAGACGAGGACTTCAGCCATGGGATTGCACTCCTGCGTAACGAAGTTGAGGGGGCGGTCAGCGGGGGCGAGCCCTTAGATGAACTTCTGGCTCGCGAGGAACTCAGCGAGCTGCTTGCCGCCCTCGCCCTCGTCCTTGACGATGGTGCCGGCCGTGCGGGCCGGACGCTCGGTCACGGCCTCGACCTTGGTGAACGCGCCGTCCAGGCCGACCTCTTCCGCCTCGATGTCGAGGTCGGACAGGTCCCAGGACTCCACCGGCTTCTTCTTGGCCGCCATGATGCCCTTGAATGACGGGTAGCGCGCCTCGCCGGACTGGTCGGTCACGGAGACCAGGGCCGGCAGCTGCGCCTCCAGCTGCTCGGAGGCGGCGTCGCCGTCGCGGCGGCCCTTGACGGTGCCGTCCTCGACCGAGACCTCCGACAGCAGGGTGACCTGCGGAACGCCCAGGCGCTCGGCGACCAGCGCGGGCACGACGCCCATGGTGCCGTCGGTGGAGGCCATGCCGGAGACGACCAGGTCGAAGCCGGCCTTCTCGATGGCCTTGGCCAGCACCAGCGAGGTGCCGATGGCGTCGGTGCCGTGCAGGTCGTCGTCCTCGACGTGGATGGCCTTGTCGGCACCCATCGACAGCGCCTTGCGGAGCGCGTCCTTGGCGTCCTCGGGGCCGACCGTCAGCACCGTGACCTCGGCGTCGTCCGCGTCCTCCGCGATCTGCAGCGCCTGCTCGACCGCGTACTCGTCCAGCTCGGAGAGCAGACCGTCCACGTCGTCACGGTCGACGGTCAGGTCATCGGCGAAGTGCCGGTCGCCAGTGGCGTCGGGCACGTACTTCACAGTGACAACGATCCTCAAGCTCACGCCGGCTCTCCTACTGCATCGTGATTTCCTGGCTGCCTCTTGCAGGCAGCATAGGCGCCCGAAGCGGCCGATCCCGGTCGGGGCCACAACGCGCTCCGACCGAGATATTACTCGTCAGTACACCCAGTTCGTCCCCGCTAAGCAAGCGCTTTGAACTGTGACGTTCGCAACGCAGCGTAACCGGAACTCGACGGCTGCGCAGGGGAAGAGGGCGTGATCAATGCCGCATCAGTCGCGTAGCGCCGCGAAGCGGCCCTGGTGGTAGAGAAGGGGGCGCCCGGCGCCCGTCGGATCGCCGAGGACGACCTCGGCGAGCACGATCCGGTGGTCGCCCGCCGGGACCCGGGTGACGATCCGGCACACCAGCCAGGCGAGCACGTCGTCCAGCACCGGCACCCCCTCGGGGCCCTCCCGCCAGGCGGTGGCCGCGCCGAACCGGTCGGCGCCGCTGCGGGCGAAGGTGGCGGCCAGCTCGTGCTGGTGCTCGCCGAGTATGTGGACGCCGACGTGGTCCGCCTCGGCTATCGCGGGCCAGCTGGAGGCGCCGGTGCCCACCCCGAAGGAGATCATCGGCGGCTCGGCGGAGACCGAGGTGAGGGAGGTGGCGGTGAAGCCGACCGGTCCGGCGGCGCCGCGCGCGGTGATCACCGCGACACCGGCGGCGTGCCGGCGGAAGGTGGAGCGCAGCAGATCGGGAGAGGCGAGCTGGTGGGTGCCGAGTCCGGGCAGGGCCGTCATGGAGTTGTCCTTCTGTTCGGGGGAACGAGCGGGTCCGTGGCTGCTCAGTGGCCCGGACAGCAGGCGCTCGCGGTACGCGCCAGGTCGACGTGGGGCCGCCCGTGGAGAAGGAGTTCGATCGGCATGCGGTCAGGCTGACGATAGGTGGTGGGCGCAGTCAAGTGCGGCCCGGGAACTGGGACGCCTCTCACCTGGTGCCGAAATCCCGTCAAACCGCCTCCCCCAGCGCCGCGATGACATCGGCCTTGCGGGGCAGGCCCGCGGCGCGGCGCACCACCGCCCCTCGTGCGTCGAGGACCAGCACGGTGGGGGTCTTCACGATGCCCAGGGCGCGTACGAGTTCCAACCGGGCCTCGGCGTCGATCTCCACGTGGGCGACGCCGGGCACCATGGCCGCGACCTCGCCGAGGACGCGCCGGGTGGCCCGGCAGGGCGCGCAGAAGGCGGTGGAGAACTGGACGAGCGTGGCCCGTTCGCCGAGACCCGTGCCGAGTTCGGCGGCGCTCAGCCGCCCGGCGTCGTCGCGCCCGCTCACCCTTGCCCTCCCGCTCCGCCGCCCGTGCGGCATCCGACGGACGCCGGCCGGCACCGGCGCCATCCGGTGTCAACGATCGGCGGGCCGCGGGGATTCCCGGCTGCCGGCCGTCCCTCCGGAGCGGGCCGTCGGCCGACGTGACGAGGATCTCGCCGTGGCGGGGCACCAGAACTGGCTACCCGCACGTTCTTGGGGCACGATCTGCGAGACGCCGTAAACCTACGGCTGCGTAGCTTTCCCGCCGGGAGCCCCCCTTTCCCGAGCAGAGCAGAAAGGGTTCGTTCCACCCATGGCAGAACTGGTCTACCGTCCCGTCATCGGATTCGCCAAGACACTGTTCAAGGTCTGGGACCTGAAGATCGACTGCCAGGGGTCCTCGAACATCCCGCGCTCCGGCGGCGCCGTGCTGGTGAGCAATCACATCAGCTATCTGGACTTCATCTTCAGCGGTCTGGCCGCCCTGCCGCAGAAGCGCCTGGTGCGGTTCATGGCGAAGGAGTCCGTCTTCCGGCACAGGATCTCCGGGCCGCTGATGCGCGGCATGAAGCACATCCCGGTGGACCGCGGACAGGGCGAGGCCGCCTACGCGCACGCGCTGGACTCGCTGCGCTCCGGGGAGGTCATCGGGGTGTTCCCGGAGGCCACCATCTCCCCGTCCTTCACCCTGAAGAGCTTCAAGTCGGGCGCGGCCCGGCTCGCCCAGGAGGCCGGGGTGCCGCTGATCCCGATGGCGGTGTGGGGCACGCAGCGGCTGTGGACCAAGGGCCAGGCACGCAACTTCCGGCGCAGCCACCTGCCCGTCACCATCCGGGTGGGCGAGGCCGTGGAGGCACCTCGCGACCAGTACGCCGGGGCGATCACCCGCCGGCTGCGCGAGCGCGTCCAGGAGTTGCTGGACGCCGCCCAGCGCGCCTATCCGGGCCGTCCGAAGAGCGCCGAGGACTCCTGGTGGCTCCCCGCGCACCTCGGTGGCACGGCACCCACGACGGACGCGCCGCGGGCCGCCGAGGTCCACTGACACCCCGGCCGCGACGGCGCGCTGCCGCCGGGGGCGGTGCGGGAACCCGCGGGCGGGGTCGGCGACTTCGCGGTCAGGGCGGCCAAGTCGATCGGCGACGCGGAACGGCGGGCGGTGCCGCGGGCCTTCGCCGAGCGTCCGGCCGCCGCCCCGCAGCGTGCGCCGGTCGGCAGCTGTGCGCGGACGGCGGGGCAGCGGACGTGTCGTCCCGGGGGGCGAGGGCGCGGGTCGCCGCCGCCGGGCCGTCGGCCAACGGCCGTGCCGCCGACGGCGGTTCGGCGCGGGAAGGTTTCTCCCTCGGTCGTGCCGGGGAGTTACAGGGTGCTCGGCAGCGCCCTGCCGAGGGCTTCGCGGTCGGGGGCGGTGCGCAGGGCGTCGAGGACGGCCGGATGGGGTGCGGCGTACAGGACCGGGTGGTCCAGTTCGCCGCGAGCCGCGTCGGGGATCCAGGCCAGCCGCTCCGCGCCGAGGGAGAAACGGGCGTCCACGCCGGGTTTGCCGCCACGCGGGTCCTGGCGGTGCCACGCTCCGTGGAAGCGGACGGCGACCAGGCCGTGGACGACGTGGCCGTCGCCGTCGTCGTCGAGCAGGCGCTGGTAGCACAGGGCGGTGGGGATGTCCTCGGCCCGCAGCAGGGCCGCGAGCGCGTGCGCCTTGGCGTGGCAGATGCCGGTGCGCCGGGCCAGCACGTCGGAGGCGCGCCAGGTGACGCGCGGATCGCCGGTGTCCGCGGAGTGCGGGACGGCGTCACGCACGAACTCATAGGCGAGGTGCGCATAGGCATACGAGTCGGCGGCATCGGCGGCCAGCCGGGCGGCCGTCTCCCGCACCATCGGGTGCTGGTGGTCGATGGCCTCGTCGGCGGCCAGATATGCGGAGAGGTCGGCGGTTTCCTGGATCAGCTGCATGCCCGCAGAGCATAGGAATGCGATCACCCGACAGTCAATGACTTTTCAGGTGATCGCATATCTATGCATTCTCGCGGACTAGCGCGCCATCTCCTCCTTGACGGCCGCCACGAAGGTGTCGACGTCCTCCTCCGTGGTGTCGAAGGAGCACATCCAGCGCACGGTGCCGGCCGCCTCGTCCCAGAAGTAGAAGCGGAACCGCTTCTGCAGCCGCTCGCTGACGTCGTGCGGGAGCCGGGCGAAGACGCCGTTGGCCTGCACCGGGTAGAGGATCTCCACCCCGTGCACCGCGCGCACGCCCTCGGCGAGCCGCTGGGCCATCTCGTTGGCGCGCCGGGCGTTGCGCAGCCACAGGTCCTTGGCCAGCAGGGCCTCCAGCTGCACCGAGACGAAGCGCATCTTGGAGGCGAGCTGCATGGACAGCTTGCGCAGGTGCTTCATCTGCCGCACGGCGTCCTGGTTGAGGACCACGACCGCCTCGCCGAACACGGCGCCGTTCTTCGTCCCGCCCAGCGAGAGGATGTCGACGCCGGCCGCGTCGGTGAACGTGCGCATCGGCATGTCCAGGGAGGCGGCCGCGTTGGCTATCCGGGAGCCGTCGAGGTGCACCCGCATCCCGTGGGCGTGGGCGTGCTCGCAGATCGCGCGGATCTCGCCGGGCGTGTAGAGCGTGCCCAGCTCCGTGGACTGGGTGATCGAGACGACCTGCGGCATCGCGCGGTGCTCGTCCTCCCAGCCCCAGGCCTGCCGGTCGATCAGCTCGGGCGTGAGCTTGCCGTCCGGCGTGGGCACGGTGAGCAGCTTGAGGCCGCCCATCCGCTCGGGCGCCCCGCCCTCGTCCACGTTGATGTGCGCGCTCTCGGCGCAGATCACCGCGCCCCAGCGGTCGGTGACCGCCTGGAGCGCGACCACGTTCGCGCCGGTGCCGTTGAAGACCGGGAAGGCCTCCGCGGTGGCACCGAAGTGGCTGCGGATGATCCGCTGGAGGTTCTCGGTGTACTGGTCCTCGCCGTACGCCACCTGGTGGCCGCCGTTGGCCAGGGCCAGGGCGGCCAGCACCTCGGGGTGCGCTCCGGCGTAGTTGTCACTGGCGAAACCGCGGACCTCCGGGTCGTGGTGGCGACGCGCGTCGGTCCTGGGAGGGTTCACGGCTTCTCGGTCAGCCACAGACGGTTTCCGTTCACTTCGGCGGCGGACTTGCTCCAGACGCCCTCGATGGCCTCGGCCAGGTCCTTGACGTCCGTGAAGCCCGCGAACTTCGCGTTGGGGCGTTCGGCGCGCATCGCGTCGTGCACCAGCGCCTTGACCACCAGGATCGTAGCCGCCGACGTCGGACCCTCGGCGCCCTCGGCCTTGCCCGCCTTGCGGAAGTAGTCGGCCATGGCCAGCGTCCACGCCTCGGCGGCGGCCTTGGCGGCCGAGTAGGCGGCGTTGCCCGCGGTGGGCTTGGACGCGCCGGCCGCGCTGATCAGCACGTAGCGGCCGCGGTCGCTGCGCTGCAGCGCCTCGTGGAAGGCCAGCGAGGTGTGCTGCACGGTGCGCACCAGCAGCAGCTCCAGGAAGTCCCAGTCGTCCAGGCTGGTCTTGGTGAAGGTCTCGCTGCCGCGCCAGCCGCCGACCAGGTGGACCAGGCCGTCGACGCGGCCGAAGTCCTTCTCGATGTGGTCGGCCCAGTCGCGGGTGGACTGAAGGTCGAGCAGATCGACCGTGTCGCCCGTGACCGAGGCGCCCCCGGAGGCGTAGCGCGCCGCGTCCACGGCCTCCGACAGCCGCTGCGGGTCGTTGTCCGCTCCGACGACGGTCGCCCCGGCCTCGGCCAGGCGCAGCAGCGCCGCCCGGCCGGCGGGTCCGCCCGCGCCGGCCACCGCGATCACCGCACCACTGAGCGCCCCGTTCGACCCGTTCCCCATGATCTTCCCCTCTGCAGCCGTGTCGTGTGGTGCTACGCCGTCGCTCACGCGGCGATCCGCTCGGCGCTGTCCGCGGTGATGCCCTTGGTGGAGGCGATCACGTTCTTCAGCTTCTTGGACAGGGCCTCAAAGAACATGCTCAGCGGAAACTCGTCCGGAAGCACGTCGTCCACCAGCTTGCGCGGCGGCAGCGAGAGGTCCAGCGCTTCGGGGCCCTTGGCCCACTTCGAACCGGGGTGCGGGGCGAGGTAGGTGGAGACCAGCTCGTAGCCGGCGAACCAGTGCACGAGCTTGGGTCGGTCGATGCCGTCCCGGTACAGCTTCTCGATCTCGGCGCACAGCTGGTTGGTGACCTGCGGGGCGCGCTCCCAGTCGATGGAGAGCTTGTTGTCGGTCCAGCGCACGACGTCGTGCTTGTGCAGGTACGCGAAGAGCAGCTGGCCGCCGACGCCGTCGTAGTTGCGCACGCGGTCGCCGGTGACGGGGAAGCGGAACATGCGGTCGAAGAGCACCGCGTACTGCACGTCGCGGGCCTGCGGGAGGCCGTCCGCCTGGAGCTTGACGGCCTCCTTGAAGGCGGTGAGGTCGCAGCGCAGCTCCTCCAGGCCGTACATCCAGAACGGCTGGCGCTGCTTGATCATGAACGGGTCGAACGGCAGGTCGCCATGGCTGTGGGTGCGGTCGTGCACCATGTCCCAGAGCACGAAGGCCTCTTCGCAGCGCTTCTGGTCGTGCACCATCGCGGCGATGTCCTCGGGCAGCTCCAGACCCAGGATGTCGACGGCGGCCTCGGTGACCCGGCGGAAGCGCGCGGCCTCGCGGTCGCAGAAGATGCCACCCCAGGAGAATCGTTCCGGCGCCTCACGGACGGCGATGGTCTCCGGGAAGAGGACGGCGGAGTTGGTGTCGTAGCCCGAGGTGAAGTCCTCGAAGGCGATGCCGCAGTACAGCGGGTTGTCGTAGCGGGTGCGCTCCAGCTCGGCCAGCCAGTCGGGCCAGACCATGCGCAGCACCAGCGCCTCGAAGTTGCGGTCCGGGTTGCCGTTCTGCGTGTACATCGGGAAGACGACCAGGTGCTGGAGGCCGTCGGCACGGCTCGCGGCGGGGTTGAAGGCCAGCAGCGAGTCCAGGAAGTCCGGCGCCTGGAAGCCGTCCTCGGCCCAGCGGTGCAGGTCCTTGACGAGGGCCTCGTGGTAGGCGGCGTCATGCGGCACCAGCGGCGACAGCCGCTCGACCGCGTCGGCCACCCGGCGGACGGCGGCCTCGGCGTCCGCCCTGGTGGGCGCACCCTCGGCGGCGAAGTCGATCGAGCCGTCCTTCGACTGCCATGGCCGGATCTCTTCCACGGCATCCTTGAGCACGGGCCATGCGGGGTGCTCAACCACCCTGGTCTGCGAAGGAATGCGACCCTCCGCACCCGACTGCACAAGAATTTCCGTCATTTTCCATCCTCCACGGGAGAACCTCGCGTACGGACACCGTATGCATACCCCGATTCCCCCATCAAGAGGAGGCGCAGGAAATTTTTCTGTCCAGTGACCCTGTCGCCGACATTTTTCCTGCCGTAAACCGTGACGGCGCTCACTTCGAGCGCGGAGCCGGGCCGGCTGTCAGGGGCACGATCCGGCCGGTCAAGGACGCGGGGACTCGCCCACGCGCGTGTGACGTCGTGGACGGGTACCGGCCAGTCGCCACCGGGGGCGCGCCCCCGATCGCCCGCGCACATGCGGGTTCATCGCGGGTCGTGGCCGTTAGGCTGCGAGCCTGCCCGCGCGGACGACGGCGTCCGCCCGTCGCCGCGCGCGAGCCGAGCCGCCGTCGACGGAAGCGAGTCGAACCTTGAACTTCCTTACCATCGGTCACCGCGGGGTCATGGGTGTGGAGCCCGAGAACACCCTCCGTTCCTTCGCCGCCGCGCAGCGGGCCGGCCTCGACCTGATCGAACTCGATCTGCATCTGAGCAAGGACGGCGCCCTGGTCGTCATGCACGACGCCGAGGTGGACCGCACGACCGACGGCTCGGGGCCGATCGCCGAGAAGACCCTCGCCGAGCTGCGCGCGCTGGACGCGGGGCGCGGGGAGCGCGTGCCGGTGTTCGAGGAGGTCCTGGACGCGGTGGCGACGCCGTTGCAGGCCGAGATCAAGGATGTGGCGGCGGCGCGGGCGCTGGCCAAGGTGATGCTGGAGCGGGACCTGGTCGGGCGGGTGGAGGTGTCCTCGTTCCACGACGAGGCGGTCGCCGAGATCGCACGGCTGGTGCCCGGCGTGCGCACGGCGCTCATCGCTGGGCGTTACGGCCCGGAGGTGGTGGAGCGCGCCGTCGCCGTGGGCGCGCCGACGGTCTGTCTGAACATCCGCCGGCTCACCCTGGAGACCGTCGAGCACGCGCGCGCGGCCGGGCTGAGGATCATCGGCTGGGTGGTCAACACACAGGAGCAGCTGCGGCTGGTCCGCGCGCTCGAACTGGACGGGGCGACCACCGACTTCCCGGAGATCAAGCGCACGGGCCGGTTCACCGCGTAGGGCCGGAGCGGGACTCAGCCGAGCTTCTTGACCAGCAGCTCGAACTGGAGGTCGTCGCGCTGCGGGATGCCGAAGCGCTCGTCGCCGTACGGGAACGGGGACATCTGTCCCGTACGGCGGTACCCGCGGCGCTCGTACCAGGCGATCAGATCCTCGCGCACGGAGATCACGGTCATGCGCATCTCGCTGACGCCCCAGGTCTCGCGGGCCTGCCGCTCGGCCTCGGCGATGACGGTCTTGCCGAGCCCGGCGCCCTGCTGGGTGGGGCTGACCGCGAACATGCCGAAGTAGGCGTACTCGCCGCGGTGTTCGAGCTGGCAGCAGGCCACGATCCGGCCGTCCCGCTCGACGGTGAGCAGCCGGCTGCCGGGCGACTCGATCACCTCGACGACGCCCTCCGGGTCGGTGCGCTGCCCCTCCAGGATGTCCGCCTCCGTGGTCCACCCGGCCCGGCTGTCGTCCCCGCGGTACGCCGACTCGATCAGCGCGACCAGCGCGTCCACATCGGCGTCGGTGGCGTCTCGGAAGGTCAGGCCGGGGGCGGCGGCGCTGTGCATGAGGGCGGTTCTCCCATCTCGGGCGTGGCTGAGCCAGGGACGAGGGTAACTGTGCCACTAGGCTCCGCGTGCATGGTGCATGTGCTCAGCAGCCGGACACTCCTGCGACCCACCGACCCCGAGCGCTCCCGCGTCTTCTACGGCGAGCTGCTCGGGCTGCCCGTCTACCGCGAGTTCGGCACGGGCCCGGACCGCGGCACGGTGTACTTCCTCGGCGGCGGCTTCCTGGAGGTGTCCGGCCGCGGGACGGCGCCGCCCTCACCGCAGGTGGCGCTCTGGTTGCAGGTCGAGGACGTCGGGGCGGCGCACGAGGAACTGCGGGCGAAGGGTGTCGAGATCACGCGTCCGCCGGTGCGGGAGCCGTGGGGGCTCGTCGAGATGTGGCTCGCCGATCCGGACGGCACCCGGATCGTCCTGGTGGAGGTGCCGGCGGACCATCCGCTGCGGCACCGGGCGGGCATCTGAGGGCGGTGCGCGGGGGCTCTGTTCAGCCCCCGGCGCGCAGCGCGCCCATCCGGCCCTCCAGGCGCGTCAGCAACTCGCCCAGCAGCGCGGCGAGGTCGTCGCGGCCCGTCGGCGCGAGGACCGAGAGGACCGCGGTCTCGTAGGCGAGCTGTTCGGGGAGGATGCCGTCGACCAGGTCGCGGCCCGCGTCGGTGAGGCGGACGTGGGCGACACGGCGGTCGCGGGTGTCGACGCGCCGCTCGACCAGACCCCGCTCGGTCAGCTGCTTGATCCGCTTGGTGACGGCGGCCCCGGAGGAGAACGTCTCCCGGGCCAGCTCCCCCGGGGTCAGCTCGTGGCCGGTGCGCCGCAGCGCCCCCAGCAGGTCGAACTCGGCACGGTTGAGCCCGGCCCGGCGCAGCGGCGCGTCCTCGGACTGCTGGAGCAGCGCGGCGCACCGGTTGATCCGCCCGATGACCTCCATCGGCCCGGTGTCCAGGTCGGGGTGGACGGATCGCCACTGCCGTACGACGGCGGCGACCGTGTCGGCCGTGGACGCCTCGTGCCGCGGTGGTGTGCCGTTCGTCGCCGTCATGGCCGTATGTCCTCCGTCGTCGTGCCCGAGTCCTGCTGCCGCGGTGCGAGCCCCTGGCGTCGAACCGTCGCCGCGAGCGTACGGTGTCCGGCCTGTTCGGCGAGCACGACCCGGTCCTCGGGCAGGGCGCGCTGCCACCACTCGCCGGACGCGGCGTCCGCGGTGGCGCGCAGATCGACGAGGGCGGCGGCGAGGGCGCGGCGGGCGTCGTCCAGGGCGCGGGGCGCCGGGTGCGGTTCGGCGAGCAGCCGGGCGGCGTTCTCGCGGGCGCGTTCCGCCGCGGTCAGCGCGTGTTCCAGGCGGTCGCCCGCGCGCCGGTTGGTGACGGCGATCGCCGCGACGAAGCCGACCAGCGCGCCGATGAGGGTGTCCACGATCCGGTCGGTGGCCAGCGTGGCCGGGTCCTGGAAGCGGGCGAATTCGGTGATGAGCAGCGCCATGGGGGTGACGCAGACGCTGCCCAGCCAGTAGTTGCGGCCGATCAGCGCCTCCGCGCCGAAGTTGAGGGCGACGCAGCACAGGACGAGCGCCATGGCGTTGAGGTGGGCGAGCGGGGCGAGCACGGCGAAGGCGAGGACGCCGACGAGGTTGCCGACGACGCGCTGGACGCCCCGGTGCCAGGTGAGGGTGACGTTGACCTGGTAGAGGGAGGCCGCGGTGACCAGGGCCCAGTAGGGGCGGCCCACGCCGAGGGCGAGGGAGGCGTAGCCGGCGAGGGCGCAGCCGATCGCGGTACGCGCGGCGATGGGGGCGAGCGGCGCGAGGCGGTGGCGCAGCGAGGGGCGCGGCCGGGCCCGCTCGGTGTCCACGCCGAGGAGTTCCCCGGCGTCCTCGCCCGGGATGTCGAGGCGGAGGGTGCGCCGGCCGCCGCGCAGCTCGCCGGCCCAGGCGCGCAGCCGTGCGGGGTCGGCGTCGGCGGGGGCGGCGAGGGCCACCTCGGCGCGCACGAGGAGCCGTTCCAGGGCGCGCCGGGTGGGGTCCTGGCGGGCGCCCGCGGACAGCAGCGACTGCCAGGCGGCGTGGATGGCGGCGGCGCTCGCGGCCCGCGCCCGGGTGTGGCCGTCGCCGGTGCCGTGGGTGTCGGCGTAGGCGGCGGTGGCGTTCAGGGCCTGGGCGGTGGCGCGGCGCTCGGGGCCGTGCGGGCGCAGAAGTCCGGGCGCCATGCCGACCAGCCAGGACCAGGCGCCGGTGGCGAGGGCCAGTCCGACGTGCCCCGGCACCTGGCCGAGGGTCTGCGGGGCGAACAGGGAGGCGGAGCTGATGAAGGTGAGGACCACGTTGGCCGGCGGACCGACCCGGGTGGCGTCGCACAGGGTCTTCTGGACGGCCGCCAGCAGCGCGCCGACGGTCACGAGGATGACGGCGTCGGAGGTGAGGGACGCGGTGACCAGGGCCGTCGCGACGCCGGCGACCATGCCGAGCACCACCCAGACCAGGACCCGGGCGCGGGCCGCGTAGGGGCGGTTGTGGGCGTAGAGGGCGCACAGCGATCCGGCCATCGTGTACATCGCGAGGTCGAGTCGCCCGAGCGCCAGCAGGATCAGGTTGGGCGGGGCGACCGAGGCGACCACGCTCAGCGCGGGCTTGAACCAGATGTCCGAGGGCCGGCCGAGGCGGAGCACCCCGGCGAAGGGAAGACGGAAGGGGGTCGCGCTGCTCATGCATCAAATTTAGCATGTGTTTTATCTGTGAAACATATGCCGCGCCCAGGGCCGTTCCCGTCCGGCTCCGGCCCGGCGCCCGCGCGCTCACCGACCGTGCCCCGGTCAGCGCTCCCCGTGTACACCCTTGCGCTCGTATGCGCCCGGCCCGGCCCGGGCATCGCATCCTCGACCGAACGTCGAGCCGTGGAGGTGGGCGTGCACGCACCGGTTTCGGCTGCCTGGCTGCTGGTCGCGCTGTGCGCGGCGACCGGCGCCTACTGCCTGCTGCGGCTGCGCAGCGCCGTCGAGGAGCAGCGGCGCTCCGCGGGCGCCGAGGCGCTGATGGGTTTCGGCATGGCGGCGATGGCCGTGCCGGCGGCGGTGTTCACACCGCCGCGGTGGGCCTGGCCGGTGTACGCGGCCGTCTTCGGTCTCGCGGCGCTGCGCGCGCTGTGGGCGGTCCGCCGCGACCGGCACCACCTGCACCATCTGGTGGGCGCGACGGCGATGGCCTACATGGCGGTGGCGATGGCCGCGGCCCCGCCGGCCGTGCACCACATGGACGGCATGGGCGGAATGGAGATGGCCGGCATGTCCGGTGGCGCCGGGGTGCCCCTGGTGACCGGCGCCCTGCTGCTCTACTTCACGGGCTATGTGCTGCTCACCGGCGCCCGTCTGGTGCCTGCCGCCGGCACCGCGGGCGGTGCCGCACCCGCGCGCTGGGGCGACCGCCCGGAACTGGCGCGCGCCTGCCAGTTGTCGATGGGAATCGGCATGATCGCGATGCTGCTGGCGATGTGACGTGCGCGGGTGGCGCGTTGACTGCGTCACTTCGGCGTGAAGGACCGTACCGCCGGGCGGCCCCGCGCTCTTAGGGTGCTGCCCATGATGGTCCCCGTGGCCCTGCTGCTGCTCGGCGTCCTGACCGCCGTCGTGGCCCCGCGTCTGCTCGCCCGCGCCGACTGGCCGGACCGTGAACCGGTCGTCGCCCTCTGGGCGTGGCAGTGCGTGGTGGCGGCCGTACTGCTGTGCTGTGCGCTGTCGATGACCCTGAGCGCCGCGGCGGCCTGGCGGCCGGTGCGCGGGCAGGTGTTCGCGCGGGCCCCGCACGCGGTCGTGGACGCCTACGCCCTCGGCACGGCGAGCCCCTGGGCGGCGGCCACCGCCGTGCTGCTGGCCGGCGCGGGCCTGTGGAGCGCGGCCATGCTGGTGCGGGAGGTCGTACGGTCCCGGGCGCAGCGGCGCGCGCGGCGGGCCGAACTCCTGGTGCGCGCCCCGCTGTTGCCGGGCGAGGAGCCGAAGGGCGGCCGGTTGGTGGTGCTGGAGGGCGAGCGCCCGGACGCCTGGTGGCTGCCCGGGACGGCGCCCCGGCTGGTCGTCACCACGGCCGCGTTGCGGCGCCTGAAGGGGCGGCAGCTGGACGCCCTGCTGGCGCACGAGAAGGGGCACGCGCGGGCCCGGCACGACTGGCTGCTGCACTGCTCGTCCGCGCTCGCGGACGGGTTCCCCCAGGTACCGGTGTTCGCGGCGTTCCGGGACGAGATGCACCGGCTGGTGGAGCTGGCCGCCGACGACATGGCCTCCCGGCGCTTCGGCCGGCTGACGACGGCGCTGGCCCTGGTCGAACTCAACGAGGAACGCGGTGTGTTCGGGCCGTACCCCACTCCCGAGGCCCATGTCCCGCAGCGGGTGCACCGACTGCTGACCCCGCCCGACCGCCTCCCGGCCCTGCACCGGCTGCGCCTGACCGCGACGGCCGCGCTGGTGCCGGCGCTCCCGGTGCTGCTGACCCTGGTGCCGGGGCTGCGGGCGCTGGGCTGAGATCCGCCGACTCCCTTGTAGGGTCCGGCCCATGAATGCCGTGAACGCCGTGCTGTTCGACTTCTCCGGGACGCTGTTCCGCGTCGAGACCACCGAGTCCTGGCTGCGCGCGGCGCTGGACGAGACCGGGACGGACCTGCCCGACGCCGAACTGCGGGCGGCGGCCGCGGCGTTGGAGGCCGCCGGGGCGCTGCCGGGCGGCGCGCCACCGGAGCGGGTGCCGCCGGAGCTGGCCGGGGTGTGGGCGCGCCGGGACGAGAGCGCGCGGCTGCACCGGGCCGCGTTCACGGGCCTGTCCCGGCAGGTGCCGCTGCCCGCGCCCGGGCTGTACGACGCACTGTACGAGCGGCACATGTCCCCCGCCGCCTGGTCCCCCTACCCGGACGCCCACCGGGTACTGAGCGCGCTGCGCGAGCGCGGCGTCGGCGTGGCCGTGGTCAGCAACATCGGCTGGGACCTCCGGCCGGTCTTCCGCGCGCACGGCCTGGACGCGTACGTGGACGCCTATGTGCTGTCGTACGAGCACGGGGTGCAGAAGCCGGACCCGCGGCTGTTCGCGGTCGCCTGCCGGGCGCTGGGCGCCGACCCGGGCACGGCGCTGATGGTCGGCGACAGCAGGGAGGCGGACGGCGGCGCCGCGGCGCTCGGCTGCCGGGTGCGCTTCGTGGACCACCTGCCCGTCGCGCTCCGCCCGGACGCGCTGCTCCCGGTCCTCGACCTGGTCTGATCCGCGCCCGCGCGCGAGCCGACGGGCACCGGCCGCCCGAGGTGATCCCCCGCGTCACCCCGGGCGGCCGGCGGCCCGTAGCCGGACCCTCGGGGTCCGGTGCGTTGAGTATAGTTGGCTGGCAGCCAGTCAACGCAGGAGTCCAGCATGTCCCCGCGCAGCGCCTCGGTCAATGAAGAATTGCGAAGGCGTTCCCGCGAGCGGTTGCTCCAGGCGGCCGTGGAGCTGGTGGACGAGCGCGGCTTCGAGGCCACCACCCTGGGCGCCATCGCGGACCGGGCCGGTTCGGCCCGCGGGCTGGTGTCGTACTACTTCCCCGGCAAGCGCCAGCTGGTGCAGTCCGCCGTGCACCGGCTGATGCACCGCACGCTGGAGGAGGCGCTGGAGCGGCAGCCGCGCACCGAGGACGGCCGGGAACGGCTGGCCCGCGCCATCGACGCGATCCTCGGACTCGCCCGCGACCGGCCGGTGCTGATGCGCCAGCACATGGCGGGGCTGCTCCAGGCCGAGGGCTTCGTGGAGTGCCCGGAGCAGCGGCGGCTGTCGGAACTGCTCGGCGACACCGTGTCCCGGTACGGCTCCGAGGACGTGGCGGCCGACTACCCGATGCTGCGGGCCCTGCTGATGGGCGCGGTCTACGCGGCCCTGGTCCCGGGCGTACCGATGCCCGTCCCGGCCCTGCGCGCCGAACTGTTCCAGCGGTACGGGCTGGACTGGGAGCTGGGTGTACCACCGGAGCGCACGGCGGGCGCCGAAACCCCGGAACGCGACCTGTCACGCTTCTTCGCCACGGGGGAGCGCGCGCCGGGGGCCTCCTGATCGGACCTGCCCGGTACGGGCGTCCCCTGCCGTCCCGCGCGCCGGTCGCGTTCCCGGCGCCCCCTACCGCCGGACGTGCCTCGGCGTCAGCAGGCCGGCGTCCCTGGCCCGGGCGATCAGGCCGAGGGTGCGGCGGCGGCTGTGGCCGGTCGCCTGCATCAGGGCGAGCACCGGGTCGGCGCCGGCCTCCTGGGCCGCGCGGTACTCGCGGGCGAGGAGCAACCGGCCCTCGGTGCCGCGGGGCCAGGCGCGGCGGGCACGGCGGGCTCCACGGCGCGGGACGCCGGGCGGCGGGCCGTCGTCCGCGGTCCGGTCGTCTCCGGTCCGGTCCCCCGCCCGGAACGCCTCCAGCAGCGGTTCCTCGATCCAGTCCGCGAGCAGCGCGAGATCGTCCAGGGAGAGGGCGGGGCGGGCCCGGACCTCCTCCACGCAGACGCGCCCGGTGCCGCTCACCACGGCCAGCGCCTCCACGTGGGCGCCGTCCGGGAAGTCCAGCCGTACATGCAGCCAGGACAGGGCGCCGGCGTGCTCCCGCACCTCCCACGCGGGCCACACGGACACCGCGCCGTCCTCCGCGTTCCGATCGGAAAGATCAAGAAAGGATGCCTCGAGCACCCACGCAACGTAACCGCGCGCTCGCCCGCCATCCGGTGGGACACGCGTCCGCGTCACCCGGCGGGCCCTGCCGCCGGGGGCTTGCCGGGTGCCATGCTGGAACCGTCCGCGCACTCTCCTTTCGCGTCAGGAGCACCGCCGTGCTGCGAGTCGCCGTCGTCGGATCCGGACCGAGCGGGTGCTACACCGCCCAGCACCTCGTCCAGCAGGACGACGAGGTGTACGTGGACGTGCTGGACCGGCTGCCGTGCCCGTACGGCCTGGTCCGGTACGGCGTCGCCCCGGATCACGAGAAGATCAAGTCCCTCCAGGCGAGCCTGCGTACGGTCCTGGAGCACGAGCGGGTGCGCTTCCTCGGCGGGGTCCGGGTGGGCGGCCCCGGCGGGCTGCCGGTGAAGGTGCTCCGCGGGCTGTACCACGCGGTGGTGTACTGCGTGGGCGCCGCCACCGACCGCCGTCTCGGCATCCCCGGCGAGGAACTGCCGGGCAGCTGGTCGGCGACCGAGTTCGTGGCCTGGTACAGCGCGCACCCGGACGCGGCAGGCGCCGACTACCTGCGCGGTGTGCGCTCGGCGGTGGTCGTCGGCGCGGGCAACGTGGCGGTGGACGTCACCCGGATGCTGGTGCGCGAGGCGGCGGAGCTGCGGCCGACGGACATGCCGCAGGCGGCGCTGGACGCGCTGGCGGCGAGCGGGGTCGCCGAGGTGCGCATGGTGGCGCGGCGCGGCCCGGCGCAGGCCCGATTCACCACCAAGGAGCTGCGCGAGCTCGGCACCCTGCCCGGCACCGAAGTCGTCGTGGAGAAGGACGACTTGGCGCTCGACCCGGTCGACCCCGAGGCGCTGCCCGCGGTGCAGCGGCGCAATCTGGACGTACTGCGCGGCTGGGCGGAACGGCCGTCGTCCGGCGCCGGGCGGCACGTGCGGCTGCGGTTCTTCCTGCGTCCCGTGGAACTGCTGGCGGACGGCGGCCGGGTGGGTGCGGTCCGCTTCGAGCGCACCGCACCGGACGGCCGGGGCGGAGTGACCGGCACCGGACGGTACGAGGAGGTGCCGGCGCAGCTGGTGCTGCGCTCGGTGGGGTATCGCGGGGTGCTGCTGGAGGGGCTGCCGTTCGACGAGCCGAGCGGCACGGTGCCGCACACGGCCGGGCGGGTGGTGCGCGACGGTGCCCCGTCGCCCGGGGAGTACGTCGCCGGCTGGATCAAGCGGGGCCCCTCGGGGGTGATCGGCACCAACCGGCCGTGCGCCAAGGAGACGGTGGCCTCCCTGCTCCGGGACGCGCCCGCGCTGGCGGGCGCCGACGTGCCGGCCGACCCGGTCCCGGCGCTGCGGGCGGCCGGGATCGAGCCGGTGCTCTGGGACGGCTGGCTGGCGATCGAGCGGGCGGAGGCCGAGCTGGGCGCGCGGCTTGGCCGGGGCGTGGTGAAGCTGGCCGACTGGGAGACGCTGCTGGCGGTGGCCCGGTCCTCGTGACCCCCGCGGCCCGGCGACGGACGTCTCAGGTCGGCAGCAGCCGCACCACCGTCTCCTCCAGCCGGGGCAGCGCCCGCTGTCCCGCCAGGGCCAGGCCGATGGCGGCGATCACGCCGCCCCAGGCGACGGGGCCGAGCGGGGTGCAGCCGAAGGCGCGGCTGAGGACGGGGGTCTGGACGACGGCGACGAGGGCCGCGGCGGAGCCCAGCGAGGTGAGCTGCACCAGCCGGCTGTCGCGCCGGTCGAGGAGGGTCTGCACCAGCTGGGTGCCGACCACCCCGCACAGCGCCATGGTGCTGGAGCGGCGGGCGGTGCCCGGGGTGAAGCGGCCGATCAGCCAGGCCGTGAGCGCGCCCAGGCAGGTGGTCGTGGCCCTGTGCCGGATCTGCCGCAGCAGCGGGTCGCCCAGTACCCCGGCCGCCTCCTCGACATGGGCGAGGTCCGCCTCGCCCTCCTTCTCCGTGACGGCCACCGCCATCGACGGGAACAGGTCGGTGAACAGGTTGACCATGAGCATCTGCCGGGTGGACAGCGGCGCCCGGCCGGACAGCAGCGTGCCGATGAGGCCGAAGCCCACCTCGCCCGCGTTGCCGCCGATGAGGATGGCGATGGCGTCGGCGACGCTGTGCCACAGGGCGCGGCCCTCGCCGATGGCGTCGATCAGCACCGTCAGGTCGTCGTCGGTGAGCACGATGTCGGCGGCGTTGCGGGCGGCGGCCGAGCCCCGGGCGCTGATGCCGACGCCGATGTCGGCGGCGCGGATGGCCGCGGCGTCGTTGGCGCCGTCGCCGACCATGCCGACCACCCGGCCCGCGTCCCGCAGCGCCTCCACGACCTGCAGCTTCTGCTCGGGCGCCACCCGGGCCACCACGCCCGCGTCGCGCAGCATCCGGGCCCGCGACGCCCGGTCGGCCGCGGCCAGTTCGTCGCCGGTGACCACCACGGTGTCCTCCGGCCAGCCCAGTTCGGCGGCGATGGCGCGAGCGGTCTGCGGGTGGTCACCGGTGAGCACGACGGGTCGTACGCCCGCCTCGTGCAACCCCTTCACCAGGGCCGTCGAGGTGTCGCGGGGTACGTCGGACAGCGCCAGCACTCCGGTGAACTCCAGCCCCTGGAGGGGTTGTTCGAGTACCTCGGACGGGTCGTCGCCGGGGTCGAGGCGCCGTTCGGCCACCGCGAGGACGCGCAGTCCCGAACCGGCCAGTTCCTGGGCCGCGTTGGCGGCCCCGGCCGGGAGTCCGGCGCAGGCGGGCAGCACGGTCTCCGGGGCGCCCTTGACCACGAGGAGGCGCGGTCCGTCGCCGCTCTGCCCGACGGCGGCCGCGTAACCGCGGGCGGCCTCGAAGGGCAGGCCCGCGAGCTGGGTCCACGCGGGATCGGGTCCGGCGGCGTCCAGGACGGCCTCGTCGGTGGCGTGCACCGGCCGGTCGGAGCCGCCGTTGGTGCGGGGGCAGGCCCGCGCGGCGGCCCGTACGGTGTCCGCGGAGCCGGTGTCGGCGACGGCGCGCACGGTGCCCTCCGCGTCCGAGACGCGCACCAGGCGCAGCCGGTTCTCGGTGAGGGTGCCGGTCTTGTCGAAGCAGATGGTGTCCATCCGGCCGAGCGCCTCCAGGGTGCGCGGGGTGCGCACCAGGACGCCGTCGCGGCTGAGCCGGCGGGCGGCCGCCAGCTGGGCGACCGTGGCCACCAGGGGCAGCCCCTCGGGGACCGCGGCCACGGCGACCGCCACTCCCCCGCTGACCGCCTCGCGGATCGGGGTGCCGCGCAGCAGCGCCAGGCCGGTCACGGCGGCGCCGCCCGCCAGCGTCAACGGCAGTGCCTTGCGGGTGAGTTCCTGGAGGCGGGCCTGGACCCCGGCCGCCGGGGGCGTGCGCGCGGCGAGGTGGACGGCGCGGGCGGCCTCGGTGTGCTCGCCGGTGTCGACCACGACGGCCCGCGCCTCGCCCGCCACCACGGTCGTGCCCTCGAACACCATGCAGCTGCGGTCGGCGACCGGGGCGTGCGGGGTGGGATCGGTGTCCTTCTCCACCGGCAGGGACTCGCCGGTCAGCGCCGACTCGTCCACCTCCAGGCCGTCCTGCCACAGCAGCCGGGCGTCGGCGGGCACCACGTCGTCGCCCTTGAGCTGGATCACGTCGCCGGGCGCGAGCTTGCCCGCCTCCACGGTGCGGGTGCCGCCGGCCGGGGCCTCCTCCTCGGTCGGCACCACCCGGGCCTTGCGCTTCTGGTCCGCGACCAGACCGGACAACGCCCGTTCGGCGCGCAGTCGTTGGACGCCGCCGACGAGGGCGTTCAGGTCGAGGGCGCCGACGACGAGCAGGGCGTCCACAACCGAGCCGAGGATCGCGGAGGCGGCCGAACCGACCGCGAGGACCGGGGTGAGCGGATCGTGCAGCTCGCCGCGGACGGCGCTGCCGAGCTGGTAGCTCCAGCGGACCGGGGCCACCAGCGGGTGTTGGTAGACCCCCTCGGCCGCGGTGCGTACCCGGGCGCCCAGGGCGCCCAACGGGGTGCCGTCGTCGGCGGGTTGGTGTTCGAGGCGGTCCCGGGCCTGGTCCGGGTCGAGTTCGTGCCAGTGCACCCGGGGCCTCGGGTGCGGGGAGCGGGCCAGTGCCACGCCGAGCGCGGAGCGGGCCCCGGAGAACAGGGCGGTGGCGGCGCCGGCGTCGACGGGCGCGTGCCGCAGCCCCGGCAGCATGGCGAGGCGCCCCCGGCCGCCCTTGGCCTCGCCGACGGCCACGAGCAGTCCGGACAGCGCGGCGCCGGAGCGGGCCAGGGTCTGGGCGCGGCGGCCGACCGCGCGGGCCGCCGGTATCGCGGTCAGCACCCGCCACACGTCGGGCAGTCCGTGCAGGGCCAGGATGTCGGCGCCCCACACCACGGCGCCGTCCCGGTCGGTGAGGGCGACGGCGACATCGCTGCCGCGCAGCGCGGCCAGGACGTCGCTCTCGTCGGCCGAGCGCACACGGGCCACCGTGAGGACGGCGTCCGCCTCGCGGCGCGCCTCGTAGACCACGTCGTCCAGCGGGCGGCGGGCGTCCACGACCTGGTCGGCGAGGCCGGTGAAGTCCTCCAGGGCGGGGTCGTCCACGAGGACCACCCTGAGTCCGGCGCGGCGGGCCGCGTCCAGCACCGGCTCGGCCCACGGGTCGGCCTCGCCGTCCGGGCCGCGCAGCGCGCCTGCGTGCAGCACGACGGTGCCGGCCATCTCCAGCTGGCGCAGCCGGTCCGGGTCGCGCACCAGCACCCCGACGCGGGAGAGGGCGGCGCTGAGCATGGCGTGGAAGGCGGCGGGGCCGTAGCGGGCGGCCTTGGGCGAGCCGGCGAGCACCGCCTCGGCGGCCTCCGCCGCGTCGTGCTTGACCAGCAGTGTCGCGGCGGCGCCCAGCACGCTGCCCGCGGAGGCGTGGGCCGCGTACTCCTGGGCGGGCGACTCCCGCAGCGGCGGGCGGGGTTCGGCGCCGGGCGCGAGGCTGACGCGGCCGGGGGCGCACAGGTCGTCGTGCACGGCGTCGAAGGCGGCCGCGCGGGCGACGGTCTCGGCGACCTGGCAGGTGCGCAGGGCGCCGTCGAGCAGGAGCGAGGCCGGCGTCTGTCCCGCGCCGTGCACGGCGGCGTTGGCGGCGGCCAGGACGAGGTCCATGCGGGCTGGGCCGAGGCGGGTGCGCAGCCAGCCGCGAAAGCGCGGGTTCTCCCGCAGCAGCGTCACCACGGCGGTCACCATCCGGGGCGAGGGCGGCAGCCGCAGCGCGTACCCGGCGACCGCGACGGCGATGCCCAGCGCGTCGGCCGACAGGGTGGCCACGGCGGTGCGCACCCCGGCGGGATCGGCCGGATGAGTGGTCTCCTCCACGTCCGCGGCGGCCAGTTCGAGCCCGTGGCGGGCGGCGAGTTCCGCGGCGTGTGCGACGACCTCGTCGCCGACCTCCGCCTCGGTGGCCTTCACGACCAGCCGGCCCAGCCCCTCGTCCCAGTAGGCGAAGAGGACGTCGGGCCGCTCGGCGAGGGCGGCGGCGACACGGCGGGCCAGGTGGGCGGTGCGGGCGCGGCTGCGTTCTGCGGCGGGTCGGGGTTCCGTGCCGGGAGGAGGTGCGGTGGTCGGGGGCTCCGTTCCCCGAGGGGGCTCGGGGGACGGGGGTTCGGTGTCCCGGAGGGGCCCGGGGGGCGTGGGCGTGGTGTCCGCCGGGTGCTCGTGGGCCGAGGGGGGCTCGGTCTCACCGGCGGGGGGCGTCGGGCCGGCCGTGCTTTCCGGCTCGGTGGGTGTCGTGCCCGGCTCGGGGGGTGCCGTAGCGCCCGCGCGTTCGTGCGCCGGGGGCGGCTCCGCGCCGCCGCGCTCGGGCGGCAGGGGGCGCAGGGCGAGGTGTGCGCGGGTACCGGAGCGCCAGTGGTCGCCGCCGCCGGGCAGGGTGTTGCGGGCGACGCGGGCGACCCGCACGGCGGCGTCCATGCCGCGCACGCCCGCGCGCGCCGTCCCCGCGGCCGCTCCGGCGGCGACCCCCACGGCGGGCGCGGAGGCGCGGGCGAGCAGCCGCGGTGCCGCGGGCAGCAGCCGGAGGGTGGCTCGCGGCACGGTGAACAGACCGGGCAAGGGGCCCTCCTCAGCGGGTGGTGCGGTCGGGGCGTGCGGTGGGACCGAGGGGCCCGGTCATCTTCCTGGGGGTCTCGGCGGCGCCGGGTGCCTGGTCGTCACCGGCGTGCCCGTGCCCGTGCTTCTTGCCGTGTCCGTGTTCCTGCCGGTGCCCGTGTCCGTGTTCGGGTCCGTGTTCGTGGGTCTCGGGACCGGACCGCAGTGCGGCGGTGCCGAGATCGTGCGGGCGCTGTGCCGTCTCCTCCTGCGGTTCCGCCGCTTCCCGCTGGCCGGGCCGGGGCTGGGTGAGCCAGGCCACCGCCGCGCCGGTCAGGGCCACCGGCCACTCCACCACGCCCGCGGCGCCGAGCACTCCCGCGCCGGCGTACACCGCGATGCGCCGCCCGCGTGGTGAGACCGCGCCCACCTTGTCCAGGGTTTCCTCCGCGGCCCTGCCCACCGCCGTGGCGCCGGGCACCTTGCGCAGCACCGAGGCGGCACCGCGCAGGGGCGCCGTGAGGACCGACGAGTCGTTCCGCTCAGCCATGACTCTCCTCGGGTGAGATCGTCCTCCTCCGCCCCACCGAGTGCCCGCGACCGGCCTGGTCATCCTCCTGACTCCCGCTGTCTCCCACCGACTCCCAGCAAACGCCCTGCGCGCCGCCCGCGCCACCCGCCCGGCGCGGTCCGGGCCGCCGTCGGCCGCCGCGGCGGTCAGTGGGCGGTCACGCCTCGCCCCGGTCCCGCCAGCCCGCCGCGGCGGCCACCTCCCGCCGGTACTCGGCGTACGCCGTGCGCAGCGCGGGGCCCGGCCAGTCGGAGGGCAGGAGGGCGGACGGGAGGACGGGGTCGCCGAGGAGGTGGCGCACGATCGCGGCGAAGGCGGTGAGGCGTTCGGCGGGGCCGGGTGCCGCGGCCGCGTGGGCGAGCAGGGCGCGGGCGGTGGCCGCCCAGCCGTCCAGCGGCCACAGGCGGGCGACCAGGGCCCGCGCCGGTTCGTCGGGCCGGGCGGTGTACGTCGCCGCCACCCGGCGCAGTTCGTCCGGCAGGGGCCGGTCGAGGTTGGCCGGGCGCAGCCAGACGCCCTCGCGCAGTTCGGCCAGGCGCAGGGCGGTCAGCCGGGCGCGCAGCTCGGCGCGTTCGGCGGGACCGCGCCCGGTCGCCGTTATCACCACCATCTCCCAGTCGCCGTGCCACGCGCGGGTACCGGGGTGGATCGCGTCGTCCTGGCGGCGCTGACGGGCGAGCAGCCGGTCGCTGAGCCCGTAGACGGCGTCGGTGCGCCACAGATCGCCCGCGGCCACCATCCGGCTCAGCGCGGCCCGCAGCGTGGAGCCGCCGACGCCGAGGGGCCCGACCAGCCGCACGAGGTCCTTCACCGGCAACTGCGGCGGGTGCACGGCGAGCAGCATGCTCAGCACGGCCGACCGTGCGGACAGGGACCGCAGGCCGGCCGCCCGGGGCCCGGCCGACTCGTTCACGCGCATGGGCACGTACCTTACGTGCGCGGCCATGTTGCACTATTGCTACAGCCGCAGGGAAAGCGCAACATGGCCGTATGGTCGCCGCAGACGTACAGAGGCCCGCAGGGTCCGCCACCCACGACGTCACCAACCAGCCCCCGCCGCTGGTCCCCTACGACGCCTCCGACGACGCCGCCCTCCTGGAGGGGCTGCGCCGGGAGGGCGCCGGGTGGGCCGAGGAGGACGTCCGCCGCCTCGGCACCCGGGCCGGCAGCGCCGAGGCCCAGGAGTGGGGCGAACAGGCCAACCGCCACGAGCCGGTGCTGCGCACCCACGACCGCTACGGCCACCGCGTCGACGAGGTGGAGTTCCATCCCGGCTGGCACCACCTGCTGCGCACGGCGGTGACGGCGGGCCTGGCCGGATCGGCCTGGGCGGACGAGCGGCCCGGCGCCCATGTGGCCCGTACGGCGGGCGGGCTGGTGTGGGGCCACACGGACACGGGGCACGGCTGCCCGACGTCGATGACGTACGCCGCCGTACCCACGCTGCGCGCGCAGCCGGAGCTGGCCGAGGTCTACGAGCCGCTGCTCACCAGCCGGGAGTACGAGCCCGGGCTGCGGGTGCCGACCGAGAAGCGCGGGCTGCTCGCCGGGATGGGGATGACCGAGAAGCAGGGCGGCTCGGACGTCCGTACCAACACCACGACGGCCACGCCCACCGGCGAGCCGGGCGTGTACACGCTGCGCGGGCACAAGTGGTTCACGTCGGCGCCGATGTGCGACGTCTTCCTGGTGCTGGCGCAGGCCCCCGGCGGGCTGTCCTGCTTCCTGGTGCCCCGGGTGCTGCCGGACGGCAGCCGCAACACCTTCCGCATCCAGCGCCTCAAGGACAAGCTGGGCAACCGGTCCAACGCCTCCTCGGAGCCGGAGTTCGACCGGACCGTGGCCTGGCTGGTGGGCCCCGAGGGGCGGGGGGTGAAGACCATCATCGAGATGGTCAACTGCACCCGCCTGGACTGTGTGATGGCCACGGCGACGCTGATGCGCAAGACGCTGGTGGAGGCCGGTCACCACGCCCGGCACCGCACCGCGTTCGGCGCCCGGCTGCTCGAACAGCCGCTGATGCGCCAGGTGCTGGCCGATCTCGCGCTGGAGTCGGAGGCGGCGACCACGCTCACGCTGCGGCTGGCCGGGGCGGCGGACCGGGCGGTGCGCGGGGACGACGGCGAGCGCGCCTTCCGGCGGATCGCCACGGCCGTCGGCAAGTACTGGGTGACCAAGCGGGGCCCGGCCTTCACGGCGGAGGCCCTGGAGTGCCTGGGCGGCAACGGGTACGTGGAGGACTCCGGTATGCCCCGGCACTACCGGGAGGCCCCGCTGCTGTCGATCTGGGAGGGCTCGGGCAACGTCAACGCGCTGGACGTACTGCGTGCCCTCGGCCGGGAACCGGGCAGCGCGGAGGCGCTGTTCGCCGAGCTCGCGCTCGCGCGCGGTGCGGACGCCCGCCTCGACGCCGCCGTGGCCTCTCTCAAGGCCGAGCTGGCCGGGGCCGATCAGTTCGGCGCCCGCCGGCTGGTCGAGCGGACGGCGCTCGCCCTGCAGGCCGCCCTGCTGGTCCGCCACGCCCCGCACCCGGTCGCGGACGCCTTCTGCGCGTCCCGCCTGGGCGGCGACTGGGGCCACACCTTCGGCACCCTCCCGGCCGGCACCGACCTCGACACGATCCTGCACCGGGCACTACCCGGCCTCGCCTGACGGGCCCCGGGCCCGCGGCTGCTCGACGGCGCCCCCTGCGCGCCGCGCGCTGAACCGCCTGCCCCCTCTCGGCACCGCACGCCGCCCCGTGCCGACACCGCGCCGCCGCACGCTCAGCCGCCTGCCGCCCCGCCCCGCGACGTACGCCCTGCCGCCCGACGCGCGGCAGGGCGTACGTCGGCAGTATCGCGGACGGGGCGGCGTGCGGGACCGCGGCCTGCGCTCGCCCGGTATCCCCGCCGGTCCCGCCCTCGTTCCGAGACGGCAGGCGACTCGGCGCGCGGCACAGGGGTGCGGTGCGGGGGGGGGCGGAGCCCTGTGGCCCGTGGAAGCGGAAAGGCCCCCGTACCGCCTGCCGGCGGCGGAGTCACCTCCCGAAGCGCCCCCCGGTCACACCCTGCGCCCCCACTGCGGGCCCAGCCGGGCCCATTCCGTGTCCCAGGCGGTCAGCCGGCGGCGTTCCAGGTGGGCGCGGAGGAGCAGGCCGGCGCCGAAGGGGACGAGCGCGGTGGCGGCGCCCGCCAGGCCGCCGAGGAAGGCGGCCCGCAGGGCGGCCTGACCGGGCGTGACGGGGCCGGCGACGAGGTGGCCGCGGCGATCGGTCCAGACGGTGACCGGGGTGCCGGCCGCGCTGCCGGGCACCACCCGGACCCGGCCGGTGCGGGCCGAGCCGTCGGCCGCCGTCCAGCGGACCTCGGCCCGGACCCGTTCGCCGGGCAACGGGTTCCGGTGCGCCGCGGACACCCGGGGGGCCTTCGCGACCAGGTGCGCGACGGCGGGGTGCCGGCCCGCGCGCTGGTGGGCCAGTCCGTGCGACAGCGAGCGGGCCACCGTGTCCCCGGTGAGCGACCCGGCCAGCACGGTGAGCAGCCAGACGCCCAGCACCACCCAGCCCTCCACGACGTCCGCCCGGCGCCGGAGCGGGTTGCGCCGCCAGCGCCACAGCCACACCCTCGGACCGCGCAACGCCGTCCTCCCCCACGAACTCGCCTACCGGTCGGACCGCCCGCCCGTGACAAACCGTCACTCCGACGGTCGCACGAGGCACCCGATCCCCGCAGGCATATGCGGCAACGGAACCGGCGCCTCTCCGTCCGGGGCCGCCGACACCCCTGTGAGCTGGGGCGACGCCCGCTCCAGAGGAGACTGTCAGTGGTGCGGTGCAGACTGGCGGACAACTGACGACTACTGGGACAAAGGCGTCCCGGAGGTGATCGGCATGACCGAGGTACTGCTGGCGGTGGGCACCCGCAAAGGCCTGTTCATCGGACGGCGGCGGGGCCAGGGTCCCTGGGAGTTCGACGAAAGCCCGTACTTCAACGCGCAGGCCGTCTGTTCGGTCGCGATCGACACCCGGTCCGGCACCCCGCGACTGCTCGCGGGCGGCGACAGCGCCCACTGGGGGCCGTCGGTGTTCCACTCCGACGACCTGGGCCGCACCTGGACCGAGCCACCGAGGCCGGCCGTCAGGTTCCCCAAGGACACCGGTGCCTCCCTGGAGCGCGTCTGGCAGCTGCACCCGGCCGCCGCCGAATCCGACGTGGTGTACGCGGGCACGGAACCGGCCGCGCTGTACCGCTCGGTGGACCGCGGCGAGAGCTTCGAACTGGTCCGGCCGCTGTGGGAGCACCCCACCCGCTCCCGCTGGGTGCCGGGCGGCGGCGGTGAGGGGCTGCACACGGTGCTCACGGACGCGCGCGACAAGGCCGCGCTGACGGTCGCCGTCTCCGCCGCGGGCGTGTTCCGCACCACCGACGGCGGGGCGAGCTGGACACCGTCCAACGCGGGGGTGTCCGCGGTGTTCCTGCCGGACCCGGACCCCGAGTTCGGCCAGTGTGTGCACAAGGTCGCGCGGGACGCGGCCGACCCGGACCGGCTGTACCTCCAGAACCACTGGGGGGTGTACCGCAGCGACGACGCGGGCGCGCACTGGACCGACATCGGCGCGGGCCTGCCGTCCACGTTCGGCTTCGCGGCGGCCGCGCACCCGCGCCGCGGCGGCACGGCGTACGTCTTCCCGATCAACGCGGACAGCGACCGCGTCCCCGCCGGCCGCCGCTGCCGGGTCTTCCGCACGGCCGACGGCGGCGACTCCTGGGAGCCCCTGACCCGGGGCCTGCCGACCGGGGACCACTACGGCACGGTGCTGCGGGACGCCCTGTGCACCGACGACGCCGACCCGGCGGGCGTGTACTTCGGCAATCGCAACGGCGAGGTGTTCGCGTCGGCCGACGACGGCGACAGCTGGCGGCAGGTGGCCGCGCACCTGCCGGATGTGCTGTGCGTGCGCGCCGCGGTGGTCGGCTGACGGCGGGCGGGGAGCGGACGGCGGACAGTCGCAGAACGGGGGAGAACGTGCGGCGCCCACGGACGGGGCGGGGGCCGGGTGTCCGGCCGTGTTCCGGTCATCGGTTGATCACCGACCGGTTCACGGCAGTAGGGTGACGCCCGTGGCACCACGACCCTTGCATGAAATCGTCGAACCGGGCTGGGCGAAGGCCCTGGAACCCGTGGCCGGACGGATCGCCCAGATGGGCGACTTCCTGCGCGCGGAGATCGCCGCGGGACGCACCTACCTCCCGGCCGGGGCCAACGTCCTGCGGGCCTTCCAGCAACCCTTCGACGAGGTACGGGTCCTGATCGTCGGTCAGGACCCCTACCCCACCCCCGGGCACGCGGTGGGCCTGTCGTTCTCGGTCGCTCCCGAGGTACGGCCGCTGCCGCCGAGCCTGATCAACATCTACCGCGAGCTGCAGCAGGACCTGGGCCTGCCGCAGCCGTCCAACGGCGACCTCACGCCCTGGACGGAGCAGGGCGTCCTGCTGCTGAACCGGGCGCTGACCACCGCGCCGCGCAGCCCGGGCGCCCATCGCGGCAAGGGCTGGGAGGAGGTCACCGAGCAGGCTATCCGGGCGCTGGCGGCCCGCGGCAAGCCGCTGGTGTCCATCCTGTGGGGCCGTGACGCCCGCAATCTGCGCCCGCTGCTGGGGAATCTGCCGGCGGTGGAGTCCGCGCATCCCTCGCCCATGTCGGCCGACCGCGGGTTCTTCGGCTCACGGCCCTTCAGCCGGGCCAACGACCTGCTGATCCAGCAGGGCGGACAGCCCGTGGACTGGCGTCTGCCATGACGGCCGCCGGGTATCTCGCCGTGGACTCCGGCGGTTCCGGCCTCCGGGTCGCCGTCGGCGTTCCGGGCCGGGCGCCGTCGGCACAGCGGGAGACCCGGGAGCCGGTCCGCACCGGCGCGCGGGGCATCGACCCCGGCCATCTGATGATCCAACTGGCGCCCCTGGCCCGGGAGCTGGCGGCGCGGGCGGGCGTGACCGAACTGGGTACGGCCGTCATCGGCGCCGCCGGATTCGCCACCCTGGGCGACGCGCTGCGCGCCGAACTGCCGCGCGCCCTCGCCCGCGAGCTGGGAGTGACGCGGGTGGCGCTGGCCGCCGACGCCGTCACCGCCTATGCGGGCGCGCTCGGCACCCGGCCGGGCGCGGTGCTCGCCGGGGGCACCGGACTGATCGCCATCGGCACCGACCTCACCGCCTGGCGGCGGGCCGACGGCTGGGGGCATCTGCTGGGCGACTGCGGCGGCGGCGCCTGGATCGGCCGGGCCGGCCTGGAGGCAGCGCTGCGCGCCCACGACGGCCGCGACGGCGGCTCCGGCCCGCTGCTGCGGTGCGCCGAGAAGCGGTTCGGACCGGTGCGCGAACTGCCGGGCCGGCTCTATCCGCGGACCGACCGGCCCGCCGTGCTCGCCTCGTTCGCGCCCCTGGTGGCCGAGTGTGCCGCGCACGACCCGGTCGCGGCGGGCATCCTGCGCGCGGCGGCCCGGCACATGGCCGATTCCGCCGCGGCCGTCTGCCCGCCGGACGGCCGGCCGGAAGTGGCGCTCACGGGTGGCCTGTCCAAGATGGGCGGCCCCCTGCTGGTCCCGCTGCGCGAGGAGTTGGCGCGCCGGCTGCCGCATGCCCGGCAGGTGCTCCCCGAGGGCGACCCGCTGCACGGCGCGGTACGGATCGCGACCGAGCTGGCGGCCGGGCGGCTCACGCTGCCGGGTGAACCGACGATGCTGCACGTCGTCACCGCCACCCGTACGCGATCAGACAAAACCGGACGGATACCGCTCACCTGCCCCCTCCCCGAACAGGAGGGCCCGGTGAGCCAGTAACATGCGGCGCCATGAGCTCCTCCACTGGACCCGCGTCCGGCCTGCCTGTTCGAATGCCGCGACCCCGCCAGCCCGGACGGCACCGCCGGCCGGAACCGCTGGTGGCTCCCGAGGGTGCGCCCGCGCTCGTCCTCGCGGTGCCCGGTGTGCCCAGCGCCGCCACCCGCGGCCTCGCCGAGGAGGTCGTGAGCATCGCCCGTTCCGAGCTGCCCGGCCTGGACGCCCGGATCGGCTACCTGGACGGTGACGACAACGAGTTCCCCGCGCTGCGCTCGGTGCTGGCACGCGCCGCCGAGGAGCGCACGGCCCGCTACGAGCAGGCTGTCGCCGCCGGGGTCGAGGGCGTCAGCGAGCCCGACGGCCCGGTCGCCGTGGTAGTCCCGCTGCTGGCCGGCCCGGACAACGCGCTGCTGCGGCAGATCCGGCAGTCGGTGATGGACAGCCGGGTCGCCGCCGAGCTGACCGATGCCCTCGGCCCGCACCCGCTGCTCGCCGAGGCGCTGCACGTACGGCTGTCGGAGGCGGGTCTGGCCCGCGCCGACCGCGCCCGGCTGTTCACCGTGGCCACGGCCGCCGACGGCATCGTCCTGGCCTCCGTGGGCGGCGAGGAGGCCGTGCAGGCGGCCGGGATCACCGGCATGCTGCTCGCCGCGCGGCTGGCCGTGCCGGTGATGGCGGCGGCCCTGGACCAGGAGGGCTCCATCTCCTCCGTGGCCGAGCAGTTGCGCGCCGCCGGTTCGCAGCAGCTGGCGCTCGCGCCGTACCTGGTCGGCCCGGAGATCGACGCGGCGCTGCTCACGGCCGCCGCCGAGGAGGCGGGCTGCGCCACGGCCGAGCCGCTGGGCGCGTACCCCGCGATCGGCAAGCTGGCCCTGGCCAAGTACACGACGGCCCTGGGCATCGCCCCCCAGCAGCCCCAGGGCACCCCGGTGCGCTGACCGCGCCCGGCCCGACGAGCGGGGCCCGCTCCCTTCGGGGACGGGCCCTTTCGCCTGTCCCGGGCGTCTACCGGAAGACGACGCAGGAGGCGGCGGCCACCTGCACCGAGCCGTCGTACCGGGGCAGTCCGGTCGCCTGGTCCACGGTGAACCAGCTGACGTCGCCGGAGCGCTCGTTGGCCACATACAGGAAGCCGTCGTGCTCGGCCAGGGCGCGGGGCCAGTGCCCGCCGCAGGGCACGGTGGCGAGCGGGCGGAGACCGTCCGGTTCGACGGCGAGCACCGACAGGACGTCCTCGCCGCGCGTCGCGGCCCACACGAAGCGGCCGTCGGGCGACGCGACGATCCCGGAGGGGTAGGCGTCGCCGGCCGGGGCACCCGGCAGCAGCGGGACCTCGCTGAGCGGCTTCAGCGAGCCGTTCGCGGCGTCCCAGCGGCACACCGTCACCGTGGGGGTCAGTTCGTTGACGACGTAGGCGTGTTCGCCGTCGGGGTGGAAGGCCAGGTGGCGGGGCCCGGAGCCGGGTCGCAGCGCGCACTCGCGATGCAGGGTGGGGGTGCCCGCCTCCAGGGTGCACACCCGCACCGAGTCGGTGCCGAGGTCGACGCTGACGGCCCAGCGGCCGCTCGGGTCGGGCTGCACCTGATGGGCGTGCGGGCCCCGCTGGCGCCGGTCGTGCGGACCGGAGCCGGTGTGCTGGAGCCGGCCGGACGGTTTCGCGGCCAGAGTGCCGTCGGGCCGCAGGGGCACGGCGGTGACGCTGCCGCAGCCGTAGTTGGCGGTGAGCACGTGCCCGGCGTACAGGCCGAGGTGGGTGGGGCCGCTGCCGTCCACCGGCACGGGCGGCCCGGCGAGCTCCGGCCGGCCGCCGTCCACCCGGAAGGCGGCGACGGCGCCCTCGGCCGTCTCGCTGACCGCGTAGAGCATGTCCCCGTCCGGGGAGAGGGCCAGGTAGGAGGGGTCGGGTACGTCGTTGACGGCGGAGACGAGGGTGAGGGCGCCGCCTCCCGGCGCGACCTCGGCCGTCACCAGTCCCGGTCCGCCTGCCGCCGTGAACGAGCCGATGAACGCCTGCCGTCCACCCGCCCTGTCGCCGCCCTGTACCACCGCTGTCCCCTTTCGGTCGAGCCAGTCCCGCGCCGACGGTAGCAGCCCCCGGGCGCCGGTCTAGACCAAGAGGGCGGCGTGGGGCGGGAGTTCTTCGGGACTCTAGGTCTGGGGGGCGCGCAGGCCCGCCAGTGCGGTCTCGAACAGGGGTCGCAGGTAGTCGGGGGATTCGCTGAGCTTGGCGATGGCGACGATCAGGTCGAAGATCTGCTCCAGTGTGAGGTCGCCGCGGATCCGCCCGGTCCGCTGGGCCGCGGCCAGCAAGGGGCGGCCCGCTTCGACGGCGCGGGCGCGGTGGCCGGCGACGCCGTGGCCGTCGGTGTGTTCCAGCAGCTCGGAGACGATCAACCGCTTGTGCGGGAGGAAGGCGATCAGCAGACGCAGCCAGGCGATGAGTGCCGCGTCGGGACTCTGTCCGGGTGCGATGGCGGCCGCGTCGCAGATCTGGTCCACCTCGTCGGCGTAGAGCGCCTCCAGCAGTTCGCGCCGGCCGGGAAAGTTGCGGTAGAGGGTGGCCATGCCCACCTGGGCCCGGCGCGCGATCTCGGCCATCGACACCTCCGGGGCGGGTGCGGCGAACGCCTCCCGCGCGGCGTCGAGGATCTTGTCGCGATTGCGCTGAGCGGCCGCACGCCTCTTCGGAAACGCCGGCTTGCCTGCCTCCATGAACTCCTCCACCGTCCCGTGTCCGCCCGTCGTCCAGCCGGCACGCCACCAAGTGGTGGACAGCCTATCCGCTATCGCCTTACGCTTGCCGGACAGCCTATCCGCCATCGGCGAGGAGCAGATCCGTGCCCACTCGATCAGACCCTGTCGGCAATACCGGCACATCCGCGCCCGCCGGTCCCCCGCACGGGGTGGCCAAGCCCGGTGTCGCGCTCTCGGCCGTCGCCGCGGTGGCCTGTGCGGCGCAGTTCATGGTGGTGCTGGACTCCTCCATCGTGAACGTGGCCCTGCCGTCCATGAAGTCCGGCCTGGGGTTGTCGACCGGCGCGCAGCAGTGGGTGGTCAACGGCTACCTGGTCGCCTTCGGCGGCCTGCTGCTGTTCGCGTCGCGGGCCGGTGACCTGTTCGGGCGCCGCCGTGTGTTCCACACCGGTCTGGTGGTCTTCTCGGCGGCCTCGCTGGTGGGCGGGCTGGCCCAGGACGGCTGGGTGCTGCTGGCCGCCCGCATCGTGCAGGGCGCGGGGGCGGCGGCGCTGGCACCGTCCAGCCTCAGCCTGATCACCGCCGGCCATACGGACCCCGCCCGGCGCACCCGGGCCATGACGTGGTGGGGCGTGGCCGCGTCCAGTGCCGGGGCCGCGGGCATCGTGGTCGGGGGGTTGCTGGCCTCGGTGAGCTGGCGGTGGGTGATGCTGGTGAACGTGCCCATCGGCGTCGGCCTGCTGATCGCCGGGCTGCTGTGCCTCGCCCCGACCGCCACCGGGCGGCGGCGCTCCCGGATCGACCTGCCCGGCGCGGTCGCGGTGACGCTGTCGGCCGCGGCGGTCGTCTACGGCGTCTCGGCCGCTCCCGAGGCGGGCTGGGCAGCGGCGCGGGTGGTCGGCGCCCTGGTGGCCGGCGTCGTCCTGCTCGCGGTGTTCGTGGTCGTCGAGCGCCGCAGCGACGAGCCGCTGATCCCGCCGGGCGTCTTCTCCGTCGCCAACGTGCGCATGGGCAACGTCCTCACGCTGTGCCTGGGCGCGGTGATCACCGCGCCCCTGTTCTTCCTCTCCCTCTACCTGCAACAGGTCCTGGGGCAGAGCGCGGTGCGCACCGGGCTGTCCCTGCTGCCCATGGTCGCGGTCGTCAGCCTCGGCGTGTTCGTCTCCCAGCGGCTGATCCGGCTGTTTTCGGCCCGGCGCCTGGTGGTCGTCGGTGGCATCGTCGCCGCGGCGGGACTGGCCTGGCTGGGGCGGCTGCCCGTGCGCTCCGCCTACGTCGGCCATGTTCTGCCGCCCACCGTGGTGGTCGGCGCCGGGACCAGCCTGATCATGATGCCCGCCATCGTCGCGGCCACCAGCGGCATCGATCCCCGCGACGCCGGCGTGGCCTCCGGCCTGATCAACATGTGCCGCCAGCTCGGCGCGGCCCTCGGCCTGTCCGCACTGGTCACCGTCGCCACCACCGTCACCCGCCACAGCAGCGGTCCGGGCGACGCGGCCGTCGTGCACGGCTACCGCGTCGCCTTCTACGCCCTCGCCGCCCTCAGCCTGCTCGGCGCGGCCCTGGCCCTGCTGCTGAGAACGGCCCAGGACGACGAGGGTCGCACGCGGGCACCCGACGCCGCGTGATCCCCCCGCCGCCCGGCCTCCTGGCGAGACCGGTCGGAGACGCACCCTGGTCGGGCGGCGCCGCCGGTGCCCGCCCCGGTCCATGTCCGTGCGCGAGCGCAGGCGCCCACAGGAGCGGCCGCGCCGCCCCGCAGGGCGGCTGGACACACGCGCGGCCCTCACACCCCGTACGCCGGCGCCCGCAGCTGCTCCGCGAGGGCGGCCAGGGCCCGCTCCAGGCCGTGCACATGCGCGAGCGCGGGGGACGCCGGCGGCTCCGCCGGGGCGACCGTCGTCGTGGCGCCGCCCCCGGTCAGCGCCTCCACCGCCGCTTCCACGCGGCCGCAGGCCGTCGCCAGCCGGGCGTCGTGGGAGGCTTCGGGGTCGGCGGCGACCGCGACCAGGCCGCGGATCTCCCGGGCGCAGTCGTCGAGCAGCGCGAGCACCTGGCGGGCGCGCCGCTTGCGGGCCGGCAGCGGGTTCAGCGGGTGCACCAGCGGGGCCACCGACAGCCGGACGCGGCCGAGCAGCTGCTCCAGTTCGGCCACGCGGGGCGCCGGGTCGGCCGTCGGGGAGCCGGCGAGCCGGGCCGCGGCCTCGGCCGTGCAGGCGTGCACACAGCGCAGGGCGCGCTGGATCCAGGCGTCCGTGGTGGCGTGCGTGGTGACCGGCAGCACGAGCAGCACCGCGAGCGCCGCGCCGACCGCCCCCACCGCGGTCTCGCCGAGGCGCAGCGCCAGCAGGCCGGGGGTGAGGACGCCGAGGAGGCCGTAGAGCAGCTCGGCGAGGACGGTCACCCAGAGCATCATCCAGGTGTAGGAGACGGGGGCGGAGTAGAAGATCCCGAAGACGGCGACGGCGAGCAGGACGGCGGTCGGCACGGGCGCACCGTGCACGGGTACGGCGAGGAGGAAGCCCAGGCAGATGCCGAGGAGTGTGCCGAGGACCCGGCGGAAGCCGCGTACCAGGGTCTCGCCGCGCGAGGCGGTGGCCACGAAGACCCACCAGGTGGCGCCGACGGCCCAGTACCAGCGCTGCCCGGACACCAGTTCGCCCACGAGCAGGGCGAAGCCCGCGCCCGCGGTCGCCTGGACCGCCTGGCGCGTGGTCACCCGGGCGAGCCCGGTCCCGGCGGGCGGCGCGGGCGCGGCGGGGGCCGGGGGCAGCCCGCGCTCGTAGCACCACAGCCCGAAGCGGACCACGGCCGCGCCGAGCACGGACAGCAGCACGGCGGCGGACAGCTCCGGCAGCCGGCCGGGGGTGGCGTGCAGGAACTGCGCCGCGAAGAACATCATGAACGCGAACACGCCCAGGCTGTGGCCGCGCGGTCCCCAGCGGCGGGCGTACACGCCGGCACCGACGACGGCGAGGAAGGCGAGGTCCCGCGCGAGGGGGTACGGGTGCAGCGCGGCCGCCCCGGCGAGCACCGGCAGGCCCACGACGGGCAGCAGCGCGGTGGTGAGCGCCTGGCCGCGCACGGTGGCGTCGGCGACGGTGAACAGGGCCAGCAGCGCGGCGAGACCGCCGGTGATCGCGCCGGCGAGGGACTGCCCGGCCAGCAGACAGACCACCACGGCGACCCCGATGCCGAGGACGGCCCGCGACGCCCAGCGCAAACGCGCCCGGCCCGGGTCCGGAGCCACGAACACCTTCTTCAGCACTGCTGCCCTCCCCGAGGAACAAAGGAATTCCGGAACACAAAAGGCGCCGCGGAGGGTCCGCAGCGCCATCGACGTGTCCATCACAGCATCCTCGACCGCAGTGGCTCAAGTGAAGTCCGATTAGCTGGGCCAATGGACCATCACCGGCCGTTTTCGTCGGCGTCGAGGATGACCAACGGCCCAGGTCGGGCGGTGCGCGTGGCACCCGGCGCACTGGGCCATTGGTACAGTCGTACATCATGGCCGTGGACGAACTCGACACCCGCATCCTGCGGCTGCTCCTGGAGCAGCCGCGCACCAGTGTGCGCGAGTACGCGCGGATCCTCGGCATCGCCCGCGGCACGCTCCAGGCCCGCCTGGACCGGATGGAGCGGGACGGCGTGATCACGGGCACCGGCCCCTCCCTCTCCCCCGCCGCCCTGGACCACCCGGTGCTGGCCTTCGTGCACATCGAGGTCACCCAGGGCCACCTCGACGACGTCGGGGACGCGCTGGCGGCCGTACCGGAGATCGTGGAGGCCTTCTCCATCACGGGCGGCGGCGATCTGCTCGCCCGGGTGGTGGGCCGGGACAACGCCCATCTGGAGGACGTCATCCAGAAGCTGATCAGCCTGCCCGGCGTGGTGCGCACCCGCACCGAGGTGGCGCTGCGCGAGCGCGTCCCCTACCGGCTGGGCCCCCTGGTGGAGTCGGTGGGCCGCGCCGCCCGCGGCTGACCCCGGCATGCCGAGGGCGCCTGAGCGATCTCGGTGCCCTCGCCGCCGCGGCCCTGCTGCCGCGCGGCGGCCAGTCGGAGTTCAGGGCGCGGTCGGCGTACGCCCGGCCGCAGAAGGCCGCACAGAGGACATAGTCGTACATACGATCTCGTACCCGGATGGACACCGACGCGCCGGGCGTTCCTCTCTTGCGTGCTCAGCGCCCCGTCGCTGCTTAGCGTGGCCCCCATGACCATGGACAAGGCCGGGCCGGCCGCCGACAAGCGGCGCTGGCAGGCGCTCTGGGTCTGTCTGACGGCGGGCTTCATGACGCTGCTCGACAGCTCGATCGTGAACGTCGCCCTCCCCTCGATGGAACGCGGCCTGGGCGCCGACACGGCCGATCTGTCCTGGGTCGTCTCGGGGTACGCGCTCACCTTCGGGCTCGCCCTCGTGCCCGCCGGACGGCTCGGTGACCTGCGCGGGCGGCGGACGGTGTTCCTGTTCGGGCTGGCCCTGTTCACGCTGGCCTCGGCGGCGTGCGGGCTGGCCTCCGACGCCGGCTGGCTGGTGTTCTTCCGGCTGTCGCAGGGCGTGGCCTCGGGCATCCTGGCCCCGCAGACCACCGGGCTGATCCAGCAGATGTTCCGGGGCACCGAGCGGGCCCGCGCGTTCGGGATGCTGGGCAGCGTCGTCGGGCTGTCCACGGCCATCGGTCCACCCGCCGGCGGGCTGCTGATCCATCTCTTCGGCACCGACGACGGCTGGCGCTGGGTGTTCTACGTCAATCTGCCGATCGGGGTCGCCGCCTTCTGCGCGGCGCTGCGGCTGCTGCCGCGCACCCCGCCCGCGCCGGGCCGGCGGGAGGGCATGGACCTGCCCGGGGTGCTGCTCCTCGGTGCGGGGGTGCTCGCGCTGATGCTGCCCCTGGTGCAGGAGCAGCAGTGGACGGGGCGGCTGAAGTGGGCGCTGCTGCCGGTGGCCGCGCTGCTGCTGGCGGGTTTCTGGGCGTGGGAGCGCTGGCAGGGCTGGTGGGGGCGGGCGCCGCTGCTGGACCTGCGGCTGTTCGCCCAGCGGTCCTTCTCGCTCGGCGTGCTGCTGAACCTGGTCTACTTCGCGGGCTTCACCACGCTGTTCTTCGTCTACACCCTGTTCCTCCAGAACGGCGTCGGCTACACCGCGCTCGCGGCCGGCCTCTCCTCCCTGCCGTTCGCCTGCGGTTCGGCGATCGGCGCCGCCGTGAGCGGCCGGCTGGTCGTGCGCCACGGGCGCAAGCTGGTGATCGCCGGTCTCGGCGTGGTCGCGCTGGGCCTGCTCACGGTGATCGCGGCGGTGCAGCTGGTGCCGGGGCGGGGCGTGGCCTGGGCGGCGGCCCTGCCCTTGCTGATCGCGGGCCTCGGCTCGGGCGTGACCATCTCCCCCAACACCACGCTCACCCTGGCGAGCGTTCCCGTGCAGCGCGCGGGGGCGGCGGGCGGGGTCCTGGTGACGGCCCAGCGCATCGGCTCCGCCGCCGGGATCGCCGCCGTCGGCGCCGTGTACTTCGCCCACCTCGCCAATCACGGCAGCCCCGCGACCGCCCTTCAGCTGGGGCTGCTGACGGCCGTCGGCATCATCGTCGTCGCGCTGGCCCTCGCGGTGGCCGACCTGCGGGAACGGCAGGTCGAACCGCTGAGCCCGGTGCCGAGCGCGGTCCGGCCGGAGGAACCCGACCAGGCGGCGTGAGCACGTCCGGCCCGGAAGGGTGCTCGGGACCCCTCAGGAGCGGCGGCGCGGCTTGCCCCGCTTGGCGGCCGGCCCGGACCCGCCCGCGCGGGCCTGGCGGCCGCGGCCCGACGACTTGGCGGCGGGCTGCTGCCGGCCGCCGCCCTGCTGCTCGGCCCGCCGGGGCTTCTTGCCGGACTGGGACCTGCCCGCCGACGTCGCCGCGCGACCGTCCGCGGGGCGCCCGTCCCCGGCGCGCGCCGACGTCGTACGCCCGCGCGTGCTGTTGACCGTGCGCCCCCGGACGATGCCGATGAAGTCCTCCACCAGATCGGTGGTGGCCTCCTGCGGCCAGGACAGGGCAACGCTGGACTGGGGCGCGTCCACGACCGGGCGGTAGGTGAGGTCGCGGCGGTGGTAGAGGCGGGCCAGGGACTGCGGGACGACCAGGAGACCGACGTTCGCGGCGACCAGCTCGATCGCGTCCGGGGTCGTCGCGGGGCGTTCGAACGCGGGCTCGCCGGGCGGGGCGGCCCAGTCGAAGACGTCGTCGAGGGGGTGGAAGAGCACCTCGTCGGCGAGGTCGGCGAGGGTGACCTCGTCGGCGGCCGTGATCAGGTGGTCCTTCGGGACGACGACCACGCTGGTCTCGGTGTAGAGGGGGATCGCGCTGAAGAAGTCGCGGTCAACGGGCAGCCGCACAAGTCCCGCGTCGGCCTCGCCCGCGCGCAGCAGCTCCGGCGCCTCGGCGGCGGGGACCTGGACGAGGGTGAGCGGGATGTCCGGCAGGCGTTCGTGCCAGACCTTCACCCACTTGGCGGGGGTCACTCCGGGGACGTACGCGAGCCGGAACGACGGTGATTCCTCCGAGCCTGTCACCAGGCCAGGTTACCGGCCGTGGCAGGACGGGCGGCCACCGGCCGGGAGCGGGGGTGCGGTGGCCGGAGGGCGGGGCCGCGGGTGTAGGCCACCGGCGGGGCGGCGGGACCGGTGATCACCGGCCCGGGGGCAGGCACGGGGGCCGGCGGTCGGGGACGCGAGTGCGGTGGTCACCGGCGAAGACCGCGGGCGCGGGGCCACCGGCCAGGGCCACGAGTGCGGTGGTCAGCCGCCGGGGACGCGAGTGCGGAGTCACCGGCCGGGGCCGCGGGTCCGGTGGTCACCGGCTGTGGTCGGTCCCCGCGTCCGTGGCCGATACCCTTGTCTCATGAAGTCGCAGCAGAGCACCCAGACGATGAAGCCCGCGACCGCGGCGAAGAAGCTGGGTGTGTACCTCCCCGCCACCCCCGCCTCCTTCCAGGAGGGCGTGGTCTCGCGTGCCGAGCTGAACCAGCTCCAGGCCGAGCCGCCGGAGTGGCTGAGCGAGCTGCGGCGCAACGGCCCCCACCCGCGTCCGGTGGTCGCCACGAAGCTCGGCGTGTCCATCGCCGGTCTGGCGCGCGGCGGCGTGACCGAGCCGCTCACCACGGAGCAGATCGAGGCGCTCAAGCAGGAGCGGCCCGAGTGGCTGGAGAAGGAGCGGGCCACCCAGGCCGAGGTCCGCAAGGAGGCCGCGCGTCTCAAGGCCCGCAAGCAGGAGCAGGAGTCGGCCGAGGGCTGACCCCTCCCGGCCCCGCCCACTGCTTTTCCCCAGCGCCCTCCGCCCCGCCGGAGGGCGCTGTCGGTGGCCGGTTCAAACCGCGCCGCGCCGTGCGGCCGTTCGGCGAGGTGTGGCACCGCGCGGGCGCTGTCGCGGGCCCGCGCCCGCTCGGCCCGCTCCTGCTCGTGCCGTCTGCTGCGCTCCGCGGCACGCTGGGTGAGCAGCGCCGACAACAGGGTCCCGGCCACCCCGACGATCGCCACGACCGGCGCGCCCGCACCACCGACGTCCACCGCGCTCACCCCCGATTCACCACACACCCAGTGAACGGGCCCCCCGCCAGGGAACCCTCCGCCCAACCTCCGCCCGGCCTCCACCCGACCCCCGACCAGGCGGCATCGGCAGATGATCAGGCGTTGCGCGGCCGACGCGGCAGGGATGCAGCTGCCCTACGGTGCCGGACACCCCGGAAGCCGGCCGCGCGTCCGCGACCTCGGCCGGGGGCACTGACAATGCGCCCGGCGCGCGGAGTCACGGCATCAGCGGCCCGAGCGCGCGTACCACCGGCCGTCGTGGCGGGCCACGTGAATGGGGCGCCCGAAGCAAGCCGTCATGTTGTCCGGGGTGAGCACCCCCTCGACCGGGCCGGAGGCCAGCTCGCGGCCTTCCTTGAGGAGGAAGGCGTGGGTGGTGCTGGGCGGCAGCTCCTCCAGGTGGTGGGTGACCGTGATCGTGGCGAGGTCGGGCCGGTCGGCCGCCAGCCGGTGCAGTGCGTCCACGAGGTCCTCGCGGGACGGGAGGTCGAGGGCGTTGAACGGCTCGTCGAGCAGGAGCAGTGACGGATCCGCCATCAGGGCACGGCAGATGAGGACCCGGGCGCGCTGACCGCCCGAGCAGTCGGCGAATCGGCGGTCGGCGAACTCCTTGCACCCGAGCTCGGCGAGCAGGTCGTGGGCGCGTTCGCGGATCGCGGTGTCGTACTCCCGCCACAGCGGCTGCACGGTGCCGGTCGCCCCGGTGAGGACCACGGTGTGGGCGGTGGCGTCCAGCGGGACCTTCTGGGCGGCGGACACCAGGCCGACGCGCGCTCGCAGCTCGCGCATGTCGACGTGGCCGAGCCGGTCACCGAGGACTTCGACCGTGCCGGCGGTGGGGTACATGACGGCCCCGACGAGCCGGAGCAGGGTGGTCTTGCCGGCCCCGTTGGCCCCTAGCAGCGCCCAGTGCTCGCCTGGCCGAACGGTCCAGTTGATCCCGTCGAGGACGATCTCCTGTCCGGTGGTACGGCGGTGAACGGCGACGTCCGTCACCGCGACGACGGCGCGGGGCTCCTGAGTTTCGGTCACGCTGGCAGGGTAGGCGATCGGGCGGCCCGGCGAGCCCGGTGCCCACGCTGCCCGCGGTCCCGCTTCTCGCATCGCGAGTTAGGGCAACCCTCAGCGTAGACGGGCACTTACCCGGCGAGAGACAGCACCGACCAACCGGACCGGCACCTCCCACGACCACAAGCACAGGCATTCGGTGATCGGCCTGCCCCCGGCCACCGTGCACCACCAGCACCGCCGACGCCCGCCCAGGCGTACGGCACATCCCGAACTCTCGCACCGGCTACATGGAGTTCCATGAGCCGACCGGAACCGGTCGGACTGGCCAGGCCCGCCGAAGCACCCTGAGTTCCCCTGCACCGAGTACGAGTGCCGCCCGTGCGGCGGCAGATCTCCGCGCCGTCACGACCATCGTGGTGACGGCGAGCTGGAGCAGGAGCGGCATCGGGCCGCCGTGCGGGCTCGCACCGACGGCTGCGGACGGTGTCCGCCAAGTGCACGACGAGGCGGCGGGGGTGGCCGCCTGCCGTCGGGATCGTGGGGCTGCTCTCGAACCGTTGGGCAGGTGACGGCCGCCGATTCGACGGGTTGTCACGAGCCGGTCACTTTCCCACTGACACAGCAACCACACGGTGTCTTCACGTGTCACACACGCAACTCACAGATACCTCAGGGGACACCATGAGCCAGCCGCAGAATCCGCAGTACCAGCCCAACCCGCAGCAACCGTGGGGGCCGCCGCCTCCGCCGCCGAAGAAGCGCGGCGCGGGCAAGATCATCGGGTTCGGATGCCTCGGCATCGTCGGCCTATTCGTCGTCATCGGCATCATCGCCGCCCTGGCCGGGGGCGGCAGCAGCAGCGACAAGAGCAGCAGCAGTGCCGACGGCAGCAGCAAGACCGGCACCAAGAAGGACGACAAGCCGGCCGGCGGCGGCAAGACCGACGACACCAAGAACAGCGGCGACAGCAAGAGCGACAAGAAGACCGTCGTATTCAAGGTGTGGGGCACCGCTCCCGCCGGCGCCCTCGGCCCGCTCGACATCACCTACGGCTCCGACAGCGACAACCGCAAGGGCAAGTTCGCCGACGGCGAGTTCACCGCGACCCTGCCGCTGAGCAAGGACGCCATGTACTACAGCGTCACCGCCCAGCTCCAGGGCTCCGGCGACATCCAGTGCTCCGTCACCATCGGCGACAAGACCAAGAAGGGCCACGCCTCCGGCGGATACAACATTTGCCAGACCCAGCTCAACGCCGGCCTCCTCGGCGGCTGGGACTGATCCCGTCCAGGCCGGCCCGGCCACACCCCGGGTGCGGCCGGGCCTTCCGCACTCCAAAACCCGAGGGGGAATGATGACCGACCAGCTTCCGCCGCAGCCCACGACCCCGCCGCCACCCGCCGAACCGCCGGCCGTACCCGCACTTCCGTCGCCGGCGAAGAGACCCGTCCGCCCACTCACCGCGGGACTGCTCGGCCTCGCCATCGGCGCCGCCATCGTCGGAGCCGCCTGGGCCGTCACCGCCGAGAACGGCCCCGGTGATCCAGGTACCTTCACCCTCGAAGGCACCTTTGAGCTCACCGAGGGTGCCACCAGTGACGACAACGGCGGCTGCATGGGCACCGGCGGATACGACGACATCCGCGAAGGAACCGGAGTCACCGTGTACGGGGCAGGCGGAGATGTCATCGCCACCGGCGCCATCCAGAACCCTGACTATTCGGGACTCACCTGCACGTTCGACGTCAAGGTCGAGGACGTACCCAAGGGCGAGAAGTTCTACAAGGTGGAAGTCTCGCACCGCGGCACGCTCCAACTGACCGCCCAGGAGGCGCAGAGCGGGCAGTTCGCCGGCAGCCTCGGCTAGCCAACACGGCCCCGGCGCCCTCACCGGGGCCGCTCGTCAGCCTCCTGATACGGATGCTGTTCGTCGTCATTCTCCTGGCCCTGACAGTCACGCTGTTCAGCAGCCCTGTCAGACCTGTCCGGCATGATGCTCCCTTCAGCTGTGCACCGAGGGGGCACCACCCATGAGAAATGACGACATTGCAGACCTGGCGAACTTCCTCCGGGCTCGTACTGACGAGGACGAAGCTGCGGCACAGGCCGTGAAGCCCGGCACGGCCGAGGACACCGCAGGGCTGAAGGCCCGGGTTCTCGCCGATGTCGCCGCCAAACGAGGTGTCCTGCGCTTCGTGGAGCGGATGCAGCAGGACGCAGCACACGACGACTTCATGGTTCACGGTCCCGCCATGATTGCGCTCTCTGCGACTGTGCTCCCGCTCCGCCACCTTGTTGCGGCTTACGCCGCACACCCCGACTTCCGGCCTGAGTGGGAGCCGAACGAGGAGGAAGTCGAGCCGGACCCAAGGTTCAGTCGTTCCGGCCGGGCATAGGTCGCGGACTCACCGGGGGGATCGAGCAAGCATCGAAGACGTCGCCGGCTTCACGCGCGACAGCCGCCGCACTCCGAGCAGGCACTTGCCGCATCCGCCGTAAGAACGTTCGACCGCATTGAGGTCCGTACCGCACATTTCCTCTCTCCGTTCGAGCGCGCATGGTACGGAGCATCGGCGACACCCCCCGGCTGAACGGTCCTGGTCAGCCGAGGAAGCTCAGCCGCACCTTCCGCTCGGGGTTGTCACGGTTGGTGTCCACCAGGCACACCGACTGCCACGTGCCGAGTTCCAGGCGGCCGCCGATCACCGGCAGGGTGGCGTGCGGCGGGACGATGGCGGGGAGGACGTGGTCGCGGCCGTGGCCGGGGCTGCCGTGGCGGTGCTGCCAGCGGTCGTCGGCGGGGAGCAGGGTGTGCAGGGTGGCGAGGAGGTCGTCGTCGCTGCCGGCTCCGGTCTCGATGACGGCGATCCCGGCGGTGGCGTGCGGGACGAAGATGTTCAGCAGGCCGTCGCGGTCGCCCGCCGCCTCCCGCAGGAAGTCCTCGCAGTCCCCGGTGAGATCGACCACGCGCTCGCGGGAGCCGGTGGAGACGTTCACGATTCGGGTGGTGAAGGCATCTGACATGCCCTCCATCCTGACGCATGCCTCGCCCGGCGGTCGGGAAGAGGGGCGCACGGCACGCTGTTGGTAGAAGCGTGAACAAAATGCGTGAGGTCGAGGTGGTCGTCACGGGCGCCGGTCAGGCCGGGCTGTCCAGCGCCTACCACTTGCGCCGCTCCGGCTTCGAGCCGGAGCGCGACTTCGTGGTGCTCGACCGCTCCCCCGCCCCGGGCGGTGCCTGGCAGTTCCGCTGGCCCTCGCTGACGTACGGCAAGGTGCACGGGATGCACTCGCTGCCCGGGATGGAGCTGACCGACGCCGATCCGGCGCGGCCGTCGGCCGAGGTGATCGGGGAGTACTTCGACCGGTACGAGCGCGCCTTCGACCTGCGGGTACGGCGACCGGTGGCGGTTCGGGCGGTACGCGAGGGAGACGGCGGGCGGCTGCTCGTGGAGACGTCCGCGGGCACCTGGTCCACCCGGGCGCTGATCAACGCGACCGGCACCTGGGACCAGCCGTTCCTGCCGCGCTACCCGGGCCAGGAGGGTTTCCGGGGGCGTCAGTTGCACACCGCGCAGTACGCCGGGCCCGAGGAGTTCGCCGGGCAGCGGGTGGTGGTCGTGGGCGGCGGCGCCTCGGGCACCCAGCATCTGCTGGAACTCGCCCCTTACGCGGCCGCGACCACCTGGGTCACCCGCCGCCCTCCCGTCTTCCGCGAGGGCCCGTTCGACGCGGACGCGGGCCGGGCAGCCGTCGCGCTGGTGGAGGAGCGGGTCCGTCAGGGTCTGCCGCCGCGGAGCGTGGTCTCGGTCACCGGCCTGCCGCTCAACGACGCGATCCGCAAGGGGCTCGCGGACGGCGTGCTGGACCGGCTGCCGATGTTCGACCGGATCACCCCGGACGGCGTCGAGTGGCAGGACGGCAGGCACGTCGAGGCCGATGTGATCCTGTGGGCGACCGGGTTCCGCGCGGCGCTCGGCCATCTCGCGCCGCTGCGGCTGCGCGAGCCGGGCGGCGGGATCCGGGTGGAGGGGACCCGCGCGGTGGCCGACCCGAGGATCCACCTCGTCGGTTACGGCCCCTCGGCCAGCACCATCGGCGCCAACCGGGCCGGCCGCGCGGCGGTACGGGACATCAAGCGGCTGCTGGCGGAGGGCCGCCCGGTCGCCGCGTGACGAACCGCCAAGGACCCCGCTCTCCATGGGGTCCCCCGGTTCAGCCGGCCCCGCCGGACGGTGCGGCGGACGGGGACCGCTGTCCGCCGTTGCGGCGCAGGGAGTTGTACTCGTCCACATTGCGCATATGGGTCGTGTAGTCGGCGGTGAAGCGGGTGTCCCCGGGCTTGACCGTCACGAAGTACAGCCATTCCCCGGGCGTCGGGTTGATCGCGGCGCGCATCGCGTCCTCGCCGGGGTTGCCGATGGGCGTCGGCGGCAGGCCCGTGCGCTGGTAGGTGTTGTAGGGGCTTTCGACCCGGGTGTCCTCCTCGGTGGTGGGCGGGGTGGCGCGGCCGAGGGCGTAGGTGAGGGTGGCGTCCAGTTGCAGCGGCATGCCGCGCGCCAGCCGGTTGAGGATGACCCGGGCGGCCTTGCCCATGTCCTCCTTCTCGACGCCCTCGGCCTGGACGATGCTGGCGATGGTGACGGCCTGGTAGACGTTGACCGAGTTGCGCTGTGCCCCGGCCGCGACCGGTGCCCCGTCGAACTTCTGGTGGGCGGTGTCCACCATGGACCGCAGCAGGGACTCGGGGGTCGCTCCCTCGCGCAGCGGATAGGACGCCGGGAAGAGGTAGCCCTCCGGGTTGCCCGCCGCGTCCTTGGGCAGCTTCAGTCCCGCCTTGCCGAGCGACTTGCGGGTGCTGCCGGGCGGCAGTTCGAGCGCCTTGTCGATCGCGTCGTAGACCTGACTGGCGCGCCAGCCCTCCGGGATAACCAGTGCGGCCGGCCGGGACCCCGCACGGCCGTCGGCCATCGTCAGCAGCGGCACCGCCACGGCGGTGCCGGCCATGACGGCGCCGGCCACGACGAGGACGAGCCTGCCCCGGCGTGTCAGTCGGATCCTGCTCCGTGGCGGAATGAGCGTCTGCATGCGGGAACGGTAATACGCAGAGCACCGCAATCACGACATATAGTCAGCTTGTCGGTTCTCGCCCCGCGCCTCAGCCCGCCGGCTCCAGTTGCGCGTCCCGGCGCACCAGGGCCGCGTACCGCCCGTCGCGCTCCAGCAGTTCCTCGTGCGTGCCTCGTTCGGCGACGCGCCCGGAGTCCAGCACCACGATCTGGTCGGCGCCGCGGACGGTGGACAGCCGGTGCGCGATGGTGATCGTCGTGCGGTTCGCCGAGAGGGCGTCGATGGCCTGCTGCACCGCGGCCTCGGTCCTGGTGTCCAGGGCACTGGTCGCCTCGTCGAGTATGAGAACCGGCGGATCGCGCAGGATGGTGCGGGCGATGGCGAGGCGCTGCTTCTCGCCGCCGGAGAAGCGGTGGCCGCGCTCGCCGACGACGGTGTCGTAGCCGTCGGGCAGCGCCGCTATGTGGTCGTGGATCTGCGCCGCGCGGGCGGCCGCGTGCAACTCCTCGTCGGTGGCGTCCGGCTTGGCGAAGCGCAGGTTGTCGGCGACGGACGCGTGGAAGAGGTACGTCTCCTGGGAGACGACGCCGACCGCGCGGGCCAGGGTGTCGAAGTCGAGGTCGCGGACGTCGACCCCGTCCAGGGTGACCCGTCCGCCGGTGACGTCGTAGAGCCGGGGCACCAGATAGCCCAGCGTGGACTTGCCCGCGCCGGTGGGGCCGACGACCGCCAGGCTGCCGCCGGCGGGGACCGTGACGTCGACGCCGTCGAGGACGGGGCCGCCCTTGGCGTCGTAGCGGAACTCGACGTCCTCGAAGCGGACTTCACCCTTGATCCGGTCGAGGTGGACCGGGTGCGGGCGCTCGGTGATGTCGATCGGCAGGTCCAGGTACTCGAAGATGCGCTGGAAGAGCGCGAGCGAGGTCTGGATCTGGACACCGGTGGCGAGCAGGCTCACGGCCGGGCGGAACAGGCCCTGCTGGAGCGAGACGAAGGCGACGATGGTGCCGAGCGAGGCTTCGGGGCCGCCGAACCGGAGGGCCAGTCCGGCCGTCCAGTAGATGACGGCGGGCATGGCGGCCATGACGATGGTGATGACGGCCATGCGCCAGCGCCCGGCCATGTTGGACCGTACTTCCAGGTCGACCAGCCGCTCGGACTCCCCCGCGAAGGAACCGGTCAGTGAGTCGGTGCGGCCCATGGTGCGGCCGAGCAGGATGCCGCTGACCGAGAGGGACTCGGTGACCGTTGCCGCCATCGCGGCCATCTGCTTCTGCCGCTCGGTGGTGATTTTCTTGCGCTCGTTGCCCACGCGGCGGCTGATCCAGACGAAGGCCGGCAGCAGGAGCAGCGAGACGATGGTGAGCCGCCAGTCGAGGGCGACCATGGCGACGACGGTGGCGACCACACTGGTGACGTTGGAGACCAGGGAGGTGGCCGTGGAGGTGACGGTCGCCTGCATGCCGCCGATGTCGTTGGCGATGCGGGACTGCACCTCGCCGGTGCGGGTGCGGGTGAAGAAGGCGAGCGACATGCGTTGCAGCCGGCCGTAGACGGCGGTGCGCAGGTCGTGCATGACGCGCTGGCCGACGGTGGTCGAGATCAGCGTCTGCAGCACGCCGAAGACGCTGGAGAGCACCGCGCTGAGGATCATGCCGAGCGCGAGCAGGCTCAGCAGACCGGTACGGCCCCGCGGGATCGCGACGTCCAGGGTCTCCCTGAGCAGGAACGGCGTGGCCACCGAGACCAGCGAGGCGGCGCCGACCAGCAGGCCGACGATCGCGAGCCGCCCGCGGTAGGGGCGGAACAGCTTCAGGATCCGCCGCCACTGCCGGGGGCGCTCCCCGGCGTCGGCGGGCGGAGTCCAGGAGGAGAGTTCACGGTCGGGATGCATGGGCTCCTACGGAGGTGAACGGGCGCCGGCCGGGGACGGCCGACGATGACGGAACGGATCGTAGCTCATTGTTACCTATACTCACAATGAATTGCATCCTGATATTGTTCCGCCATGACCACCCCCGATCCCGACGGACTGCTCGCCGAGCAGTTGCTACGGCTCACCCGCCGGGTGCACCGCATCCAGAAACGCCATCTGGAACGACGCGACCTGGGCGTCACCCCTGCCCAGTCCCGGCTGCTGCGCACCCTCGCGCACTACGGCTCGCCGCCGCGCATGGCGGACCTCGCCGAGCGCCTGGAGGTGGTGCCGCGCGCGGTGACGACGCTGGTCGACGGGCTGGAGGCGAGCGGCAAGGTCCGCCGGGCACCGGATCCGGCCAACCGGCGTGTGACCCGGATCGAGCTGACCGACGAGGGGCGCGCGACCCTGCGCGAACTGCACGGCGCGCGCCGCTCGGCGGCCGAGGAGATACTCGCCCCGCTGACGGAGAAGGAGCGCCAGGTGTTCGGTGTCCTGCTCGACGCCCTGATCGACGGGGACGCGGCGAAGCCCTGCTGACCCGCGGCTGCGCGGGCCCGTCCGGCCGGTCCGGGCGGCGCAGGACCTCGCCCCGCGCCGCCCCAGCCCTGTTCGCGGCGGGCTAGCAGCCGCTGCGATCCCGCGTCAGCACTCCCTGGGCGGTGGCCAGCGAGTGGTCGTAGCAGCCGGCCGAGCCGTACGACCGGTAGCGCTCCGAGGAGGTGCCGACCGCGTGCCGCTGGTCGCGCGGGGCGTCGAGGAGGTACGACGCGTCGCCGCGGTAGGTGTCGTCCAGCCGTGACCACGCCGTGCGCCGGCCGTCGCGCCGTTCACTCACCGAGGCGCGGTCGCCGAGGGTCAGCTCGGTGCGCAACCGGCTGTCGGAGCCGATGGTGGTGGCGCCGTTCATCGTGTACGTCCGCAGCGTGCGCGTCGAGCGCGCGGGCCCGGCCCCGGCGGTGACGACGGTCTGGTCGTCGGTCCAGGTGGCGTCCAGGCCGTCGGTGTTCTCGCCGTCGGTCCAGCGGTGGACGGAGGTGTTGGCGAGGGTGCGGGTGACGGTGGTGGTCACCCGTCCGTGGGAGGTGTCGAGGTATCCGCTGACGGTGAGCCGGTGCCCCGCCCGGGTGTCCACCCGGTTCTCCGAACCGGGCGTGTACACCGAGGAATTGGCGATGTCGCCCGCCTTGTCCTCGGTGAGTCCGCCGGTGAGGTGGTCGCGGTGCGCGTCCTGCCAGACCAGCACGTTCACCGGGGCGCTCCAGCCGGCCTGCCCCGAGGGCACGCCGACGACGGAGACCTCCACCCGGTGCGGCCGGCCGTCGTCCAGCAGCCCGGCGAAGGGCGTGAGGTCGTACTCGATCGGCCGGACGTCGAAGGCGCCCGGCGCCGGGATCACGTACCAGAGGAAGGGGTCCGACCAGCCGCCGGTCCACACGTTCGGGTACGGCGCGGCGATGCCGGCCGGCCGGCCGTCGACCTTGATCTGGACCTCGCGGTAGGGACCGTGGTCGGCCTTGCAGGAGTACGACGCCGGGTCGGCCACCGTCAGGTACCAGAACTCCTCGCAGCCGCCGCCCGAGCCGGTGGCGTACACCTCGGCGACGATCCGTTCGCTGTTGCGCGGGGTCGTGAGCGTCGTGCCATCGGGTGTGTCGGCGAGGGTGAGCACGCGGTCCGGGGTCCGCTCGGCGGGGCGGCCCGCGTAGAAGGTCAGGGTGACATGGACGTCGATGACGCCGGTGTAGGTGTCGTCGACCACGTTGCCGATCAGCATCTCCACGTCCCGCCGGCCGCGGAAGGTGTCGCTGTAGCGGGTGACGTCCTTCTCGACGTGCCAGGCGATGCCGTCGGGCGAGGGCTCCGGGGTGGAAGTGCGCAGGATCTCGACCCCGCCGACGTGCAGATAGCCGAGCCGGTCGTACTGACGGCCCTTCACCGTGCCGTCCAGGCGCAGCACGACCTTGCTCCAGCGGTCGCCGCAGCCCGTGGGCGGGGTGTACGCGCCCCGGTAGGGGGTGAAGTCGCGGAACTGCGCGTCCGCGAGGGTGACCTGGCAGGACGTGCCGTGCGGCCGTGCGACGGGCGGGGCGGCGGTGACCGGGTCGTGCCAGTCGGTGCCGAACTCGGCGGGGACATCGGCGGCCCGGGCGGTCCCGGCCCCGGCGCCGAGGAGCGCGCCCGCCAGGAGGACCACGCTCGCCAGCATGGACATGACTATCCGTTGTCTCATGGGCGGATTTCTACGGCGAGTTGGGGCGTGGCCGCAACGATCCGCCGCCGGGCGACCGCACCGGACGGCGCATCTGGCACCCCGTCACCCTGACGAACATTTAGTGCTATAACCGTAACAAACTGACATAGTGCGCTCATGGAGACCACGCCCACAGGCAACCCGCCGGGCACCCCGCGCGAGGGGTCCGGGAAGGGACACCGAAAGGGAACCGAACGCAACCCCCGGGAAAACCCCGAGCTGGCAGCGACGAGAGAGCCGAAGGGGATGCCCGCCGAGGGCCCGGGAAGGGGGCCCGGCGGATGTTCCGAAGGGGACCCGACGAGAGGCCCGGCAAAGGGGCCCGAAGCGGGGCGTCGCCCCCGCCGCGCGGCCCTCGCCGTCGTCGGCGCGCTCGCCCTCACCGGCGCCGCCGTCTGCACCGGTCTGTTCCCCCGCGAAGGGAGCGGCTCATCCGCGCCCGGTCCGGCCCCCGCACCCGGGCGCGCCGCCGCGTCCGGCCCGGCGGGCGGCCCGGGAGCACCGCCGTCCCCCGGCGCGCCGGGCATCGGCGACCCGCTGATGCCCGGCGCCGGGAACGGCGGCTACACGGTCCGGCGTTACACGCTCGACTTCGACTGGCAGGCGCCCGGCACGCCCTTCGAGGCCGGCGCCACCATCAGCGCCGCCGCCACCCAGGCCCTGTCCCGCTTCGACCTCGACTTCGCGGGCAACACCCTGCACCGGGTCACGGTCGACGGCGCGCCCGCGCGGGCCGTGCGCGACGGCGACGAACTCGTCGTCACACCCGCCCGCCCGATCCCCCGCGGCCGCGCGTTCACCGTCCACGTCGCCTACACCGCCGACCCCACCCAGCAACGCCACCGCCACGACGCGATCCGGGACTACGGCTGGGTTCCCACACCCGACGGCACCGTGGTGTGCGCCCAGCCCGACGGCGCCCGCATGATCTTCCCGGCGGACGACCACCCGAGCCTGCGCGCTCCGATCACCTTCCGCGTCACCACGCCCGCGGGCATCAGCGCCGTCGCCAACGGGCGCCTCGTCAGCACCGCCCGGCGGCCCGGCGGACGCGTCCAGTGGACCTACGACTCCGAGCAGCCGATCGCCGCGCAGCTGGTCCAGCTGGCGATCGGGAAGTTCCGCATCGTCAGCAGCAGCGGCCCGCGCGGGCTGCCGGTCCGCGACGTGGTCCCGGACGGCCTGGTCGGCGACACCGAGGAGTACCGCTCGCTCACCCCGGAGCACATCGCCTGGCTCGAACAGCGGCTCGGCCCGTACCCGTTCCCCCGCTACGGCGTGCTGGTCGGGGACACCGAGCTGCCGGTGGCGCTGGAGACGCAGTCGCTGTCCGTGCTGCCCAAGGACGACCTGCTCGGCGACCGGGTCGACGCCGAACGCAACCTCGTGCACGAGCTGACACACCATTGGACCGGGGACAGCGTCGCCATCCGGCGCTGGTCCGACCTGTGGCTGAGCGAGGGTCACGCCCGCTTCTACGAACGGCTGTACTCCGCCTCGCACGGCGGCATCGCCCTGGAGGACGCGATGCGCGACGCCTACGCGCAGCACGACCAGTGGCGGCACGACGACGGTGCGCCCGCCGAACCCACCGCCGACACGCTCTTCAAGGTGATGCGCTACGACGGCTCGGCCCTGGTGCTGTACGCCCTGCGGGAGAAGGTCGGCACCGAGACCTTCGAGCGGATCGAACGGTCCTGGGTGAGCACCTACCGGGGCCGGGCGGCCGGCACCCGGGACTTCATCGACCTCGCCTCCCGGATCGCCCGACAGGACCTGGGGCCCTTTCTGACCGACTGGCTCTACGGGCCGCACACCCCGCCCATGCCAGGCCACCCCGACTGGCGGATCGACCCGGTCCAGGACTGACCCGGATGGCCCGCCGTCACGTCCCCTCGCGGGCCACCGCGCTGACGGGTCGTCGGGGCGCAGCCGCTGCCGCCGACCGGGTGGCCTCTGCCGGGCCGCTGGTCCACCCCGGTGACGGTTGGCGCGACGGGACACGCCGGGCACGGAAACGTACGAGGGGTGGTTGTCAGGGGCAACTCCTTTGTCCTGGCTGCATAGAGCGCGATGAACATGTTTGGAGACCCGTGCCATGAAAAGACCCACCGCCCCACGTGTCCCCAACGGCATCCGCGTGTGCCGCAGGACGGCATGTGCCATCGGAGCGGCCGCCCTGCTGGCGCCGCTGCTGCTCACCCCGATGACCGACGACGAGGCACCCGAGCAGCGCCTCCAGTACGCCTTCTCCGACGCCGCCCACGATTTCCATGTGCCGCGCAGCGTGCTCATGGGCGTGTCCTACGTGCAGACCCGCTGGGACGCCCATCCCGGCTCGCCCAGCGTCGCGGGCGGCTACGGGCCGATGCACCTGGTGGACACCAGCCAGTTCCCGGCCACGGCGCCCTCCCCGAGTGGCCAGGGCGGCGGCGCGCTGCGGCCGAGCGCGGGGGCGGCGGGAGCGCCCGCCGCGGCGCCGGAGGGCGTCCTGGCCGGTCGTTCCGTCAAGCCCGCCGACCTGCAGCGCGCCGCGAAGCTGACCGGCGCCCCGGCCGGGCGCCTGCGCACCGACGCCGAGGCCAATGTGCGCGGCGGCGCGGCCCTGCTGGCCGCCACCCAGCGCCAGCTGGGCAAGCCGCTCAGCGACAATCCGGCCGACTGGTGGGAGGCGGTGGAACGTTTCCCCGGCACGCCCGACATCACCTCGGCGGCCACCTACGCCAACGACGTCTTCGCCGTGATCCGCAAGGGCGCCCACCGCACCACCGCCGAGGGCCAGGACGTCTCCCTGCCCGCGAACCCCGGCGTGCGCGCCCACACCGTGCGCACCGAGAAGCCTCGGCACGCCAAGGGGACGGAGTGCCCGGCCGAGGTCTCCTGCGACTGGCTGGCGGCGCCGTACGAGGAGATCGACGACGAGGGCAACTACGGCAACCACGACCTCGCCGACCGGCCGCGGGACCAGAAGATCCAGTACATCGTCATCCACGACACCGAGGCAAGGCTGTCGAGCATGTTCCAGACGGTGCAGGACCCGACCGAGGCGTCCTGGCACTACTCGATCCGTTCCAGCGACGGCCACATCACCCAGCACGTCCAGACCAAGGACGAGGCCTGGCACTCCGGCAACCAGTATGTGAACGCCCGATCCATCGGCATCGAGCACGAGGGTTTCCTCAGGCAGCCGGGCACGTGGTTCACGGAACAGATGTACCGCTCCTCGGCCCGTCTGGTGCGCTACCTCGCCAAGAAGTACGAGATTCCGCTCGACCGGCAGCACATCTTCGGCCATGACAACGTGCCCTCGCCGACCGGCGACTCCATCCCCGACATGCACGACGACCCGGGCCCCTTCTGGGACTGGCGGCACTACTTCGACCTCCTCGGGGCGCCACTGAAGCCCACGGCCGGGCCGGACAGCGACATCGTGACGATCCTGCCGGACTACGCCACCCACACGCCCAAGTTCACGGGGTGCCGCAGCGCCGGGGCGCCGTGTGCGAAGCACGGCTCCAGCGCCGTCCGCCTGTACACCCGTCCGGACGAGAAGGCGCCACTGATCCAGGACCCGGGCCGCCACCCCGACGGCGGAGCCTCCACGATGGACGTCGACGACCTGGGCTCGCGTGCCTCGGCCGGTCAGACCTTCGCGGTCGCCGAACGCCGCGGCGACTGGACGGCGATCTGGTACCAGGGGCGCAAGGCCTGGCTGGAGAACCCGAAGAAGGACCCGACGGCGGTCGGCGCGGTCGGCAAGATGGTGACGCCCAAGGAGGGCGTGGACGAGATCCCGGTGTTCGGCCGTGCGCTGCCGGAGGAGGAGGCTTACCCCGAGGGCGTGGAGGAAGAGCCCGAGGCGCCGCTGCCCTACCACTTCCGCGCCGGTCAGCGGTATGTCGCTCAGGGCACCATCGACAGCTCGTTCGTCCCGAGGTCGTCCTTCGTCGACACGCCCGAGCCGGTGGTCAGGGGCAACGAGACGTACTACCAGATCCAGTTCGACAACCGGATCGCCTATGTCCGCTCCAGCGACGTGGACGTGGTCGGCGCGCCCGTGACCGCGGGCCCGTCGGCGGGAACATCCGCGGAAACGCCGACGGAAACACAGGACCGCTCATCGGACCAGTGACGCCGCAGGATCGTCAGCCGCTCTCCACCGCTCTCCCCGGCCCGCTCCAGGGCCGGGGAGCGGGCCGTCCACGGCGGAGAGGGCCGAACACTTCCGCTCATCCCACTGGTCACGGTCGGTCCGCGCGCCCGCGCCCGCTCTTGGCGATATGGCGCCCGTTTGGCGCGAAAACCGTTTGAAATTCCCGACTCCACGACGCGAACCTTTCACGGCTTGTCCCGGGCAGCCCCTGCCGGCTGCCGCCCTTCCCTGACACGCCGTCACGAGCCGTCTGGACGTCATGCAGATTCAAGACCTTCCCTATCCCGACCCGGGCGTGCCCGACGCGCGCTCGGGTCCCCGACTTCTGTGGTGGCTCTGGCGCAATCAGCTGGGCGGCCAGCTGAAGGCGTTGGCCTGGGGGCTGCTCCACTTCGTCGCCGTCTCCGCGCTGCCGTTCTGCGTGGGCCTCGCCGTGCAGGCGGTCGTCGACCGGTCCGGCGGGCGGCTGGCGCTGGCCGGTGCCCTGATGCTGTCGTGCGGGACGGCCGTTGCCGTGGGCGACACCTTTCTGCACCGGGCCGCCGTCACCAACTGGATCACCGCCGCCGCCCGCGTCCAGCAGTTGCTCGCCCGTAAGGCGGCCGAGCTGGGCTCGACGCTGACCCGGCGGGTCGCGGCCGGAGAAGTGGTCGCCGTGTCCACCGGAGACGTGGAGAAGATCGGCTGGTTCGTGGAGGCGGTGTCCCGCTTCACCGCCGCCGCGCTGACCGTGGTCATCGTCTGCATCGGCCTCCTCGTCTACCAGCCCTCGCTCGGCGTGGTCGTCGCCGCCGGGCTGCCCGTCGTGGCACTCGCGGTACTGCCGCTGCTGCCGCGCGCGACCCGCCGCGCCGATGTGCAGCGCGAGAAGGCGGGCCGGGCCACCGAACTCGCCTCGGACACCGTCGCCGGACTGCGCGTGCTGCGCGGCATCGGCGGCGAGGAACTGTTCCTCGGCCGCTACCGCCGCGCCTCCCAGGAGGTGCGGCACGCGGCGGTGCGCAGCGCCCGGATGTGGTCGCTGATCTCCGCCGTCCAGGTGCTGCTGCCGGGCCTGCTGCTGATCGCGGTCGTCTGGTACGGCGTCCAGCTGGCCCGCCAGGGCCGCATCGCCGTCGGTGAACTGGTCACCGTCTACAGCGCGGTGATGGTGCTCAGTTACCCGCTGCAGCACTTCGAGGAGATCGCCATGTCCTACTCCTTCTCCCGCCCCTCGGCCACCCGCACCGCACGGGTGCTGTCACTGCGCCGACCCGCCACGGCCGACCCTGGCGGCACCGCCACCGCGGCGGACGGCAATCTCACGGAGGTGCCCCGGGGTGAACTGCACGACCCCGCCACCGGACTGGTCGCCCCGGCCGACCGGCTCACCGCCGTGGTGTGCGGCGATCCGGACGCGGCCGGGCGTCTCGCGGAACGGCTCGGCGGCCACCCCACGGAACCGGGCCGCTCGGTCCTGCTCGGCGGCACGCCCCTGGACCGGCTCCCGCTGCACGTCGCCCGGACCGCCGTCCTCGTCCAGGACAAGGACCCGGTGCTGCTCTCCGGCACCCTGCGGGAACTGTTCGACGTCCCGGCGTCCGGCGCCGTCTCGGCCGACGAGGCCCTCGCGGCCGCGCAGTGCGAGGACGTCCTGGACGCGCTGGTGGAGGGATCCGTGGACGTCGCCGACCCGATGGACGCCCATATCACCGAGCGCGGCCGGTCCCTCTCGGGCGGCCAGCGCCAGCGGCTCGCGCTGGCCCGGTCGCTGATCACCGATCCGGAGGTGCTGGTGCTGGACGAGCCGACCTCGGCGGTCGATTCGCACACCGAGGCCCGGATCGCCGACGGACTGCGCCGGCTGCGCTCGGGGCGCACCACGGTGGTGTTCACCTCCTCGCCACTGCTGCTCGACCGCGCTGACCGGGTCGTGCTGGTCCACGAGGGCGAGGCCGTGGCGAGCGGCACGCACCGCGAACTGTTCGACGGCGAGCCCCGGTACCGGGCCGTGGTGACCCGGGAGACGGACGACGAGGGTGTGTTGCGGAACGCCCTCAGGGAACTGGAAGAGATCGAGGAGAGCGCATGATCGGCGTCGCGCCACCGGGGTACGACCCGGCGGCCCCGACCACCGCCACCACCCTGCCCGTCGGCGCGGCCTCGACCGTGCGCGCCTATGTCGCCGAGTTGTTCCGCCGGCACCGCCGGGCCTTCCTGCTGCTGATCGGCGTGAACACGGTGGCCGTGATCGCGTCCATGGTGGGCCCGTACCTGCTCGGTGACCTGGTCCAGCGGGTGTCGGACGGGGCACGGGAGCTGCGTCTGGGCCCGACCGTCGCGCTGTTCGTGCTGGCGCTCGCCGTGCAGGCGGGGTTCGTCCGGCAGGTGCGGCTGCGAGGTGCCATGCTCGGTGAACGGATGCTCGCCGATCTGCGCGAGGACTTCCTCGTCCGCTCGGTCGGGCTGCCGCCCGGCGTGCTGGAACGAGCGGGCACGGGCGACCTGCTCTCCCGCATCACCACCGACATCGACCGGCTGGCCAACGCCATGCGGGAGGCCGTGCCCCAACTGGCGATCGGTGTCGTCTGGGCGCTGCTGCTGCTCGGCGGGCTCGTGGTGACGGCACCGCCGCTCGCGGCGGCGGTACTCATCGCCGCGCCGGTGCTGGTGGTCGGCTGCCGCTGGTACTTCAAGCGGGCACCCTCCGCCTACCGCTCGGAGGCCGCCGGGTACGCCGCCGTCGCCGCCGCGCTCGCCGAGACCGTGGACGCGGGACACACCATCGAGGCACACCGTCTGGGCGCCCGCCGCGTCGCCCTGTCGGAGCAGCGGATCAAGGCGTGGACCGGATGGGAGCGCTACACACTGTGGCTGCGGTCCGTGCTCTTCCCGGTGATCAACACCGTCCACGTCCTCGTCCTCGGCTCGGTCCTGATGGTCGGCGGTGTCCTCGTGCTGCACGGCTGGCTCGGGGTGGGCCAGCTGACCACGGGTGCGCTGATCGCGCAGATGCTCGTCGACCCGGTGAACCTGATCCTGCGCTGGTACGACGAGGTGCAGGTGGCGCAGGTGTCGCTCGCCCGCCTGGTCGGTGTCCGGGAGATCGAACCGGACGCGGGGGACGCCTCGGTGGCTCCCGACGGGCGGGAGGTGCACGCCGAGCGGGTGCGCTTCGGCTACCGCGAGGGCGTCGACGTACTGCGCGAGGTGTCCCTGCGGGTCGCGCCGGGCACCCGGCTCGCCCTGGTCGGCCCCTCGGGTGCGGGCAAGTCCACCCTGGGCCGGCTGCTCGCCGGGATCTACGCGCCCCGGGACGGCCGGATCACTCTCGGTGGTGCCGAACTGTCCCGGATGCCGGCCGAACGCGTGCGCTCGCACGTCGCCCTGGTCAACCAGGAGCACCATGTCTTCGTCGGCTCCCTGCGCGACAACCTCCTGCTGGCCCGCACCGGTGCCGGCGACGCCGAGCTGTGGGCGGCCCTGGGGGCGGTGGACGCCGACGGCTGGGCCCGGGCGCTGGACGAGGGTCTGGACACCGAGGTCGGGTCCGGCGGGCTCGCGCTGACTCCGGCGCAGGCCCAGCAGGTCGCGCTGGCCCGACTGGTGCTGGCCGATCCGCACACGCTGGTCCTGGACGAGGCGACCTCTCTCCTCGACCCACGCGCGGCCCGTCACCTGGAGCGCTCCCTGGCCCGCGTCCTCGACGGGCGCACGGTCGTCGCCATCGCCCACCGCCTGCACACCGCCCACGACGCCGACGCCATCGCCGTCGTGGAAGGCGGCCGCATCACCGAGCTGGGCAGCCATGACGACCTTGTCGCGGCGGACGGCGCGTACGCGGCCCTGTGGAGCTCCTGGCACGGCTGAGCATCCGGCCCGGGCGGACTCGAAGACAGCCGCCCGGGAAGCGTGCCGTTGCGCGGTGGTCAGCAGCAGTGGAAGTCTGGAGAAGGGCACCGCATCGGGTTCCACCCGAAAACCACCTGGTGGGCGCCGGGTGGCATCCATGCCGTGCGTGCCGACGGCCCACCGCCCGTTTCGGCGGCATCCGGCCGTCCTCACCACCTGGAGGTAGTCGTGGACAGCGCGGACAGCTGGGGGGACGACGTCTACCAGCCCGATCCCTCGGAGATCCGGGAGGACTCGGGGGTGCTCGACGTCGAGGACACTCTGGACTTCGACGGTGTCGACGACCCCCTCGACCGCGGCTGGTCTCCCCCGGAACGGCCGTGGGCGGTGGAGCACAACGGTGTGACCGCGGCGGAGCGCCATGCGGGCGAGACCCTCGACCAGCGGCTCGCCGAGGAGACACCCGACCGCGACGTCCCGGGCGGCGACGGCATCGGTGACTGCGAGGGCACGGATGGGGAACTCCTCGACAACGAGGTCGGCGACCTTCGCTCCGGCCGGCTGGTGGCCCCCGACGAGGGGGTGCACGAGGACGAGGAGGCCGCCCTCGTGGCCAGCGACGTCGGTATCGACGGCGCCGCCGCCTCCGCCGAGGAGGCCGCGATGCACATCGTGGACGAGGATTCCGTCTCCGGTTGACCCGCGGGCCCCCGCCGGTCCGTCCGCGCCCCGCCCGACCACCCCGTACGAGGAGCCGCCATGCAGCAGGACAAGCACCCCGACTACCACCCCGTGGTCTTCCGCGACCGCGCCGCCGGGTACGCGTTCCTGACCAGGTCCACCGCGCAGAGCGAGCAGACCATCGACTGGGACGACGGCGAGAGCTACCCGGTGATCGACGTGGAGATCTCCTCGGAGAGCCATCCCTTCTACACCGGCAAGGCCCGCACGGTCGACACCGAGGGCCGCATCGCCCGCTTCGAGCGCCGCTACGGCGGGACGGACGCGGGCGACGCCACCTGACGCGCTGGGCCGGCTCAGATCACGTTGAGCGCCGCAGCGCAGCCCACTCCGCCGAGCACCATGAACACGGGCATCAGCACCTTCAGCTCGACCCAGCTGCCCGCCCGGAACCGGATCGCCTTCGGCGGCCCCACCGGGTACCAGCGCTTGCGGCCCAGCGGGATGGGCCACAGGATCGGGCAGCCCGACACCGTCAGCGCGTCCCCGATGTCGTGCACCAGCGCGCCCAGCACGATCGGCAGCCCCAGCCACAGGTACTGCTGCCCGGGCTCGCTGAACAGCCAGTCCGAGCCGTTTCCGGGCTGGTCGAGAATTCCCGCCAGGATCCACGCGGTGGCCGCCGCCAGCAGCCACACCAGTACGTCGCTGCTGGAGCCCCGGGCGGCCCGCCACAGCAGACCCTCGATCGCCAGCACCATGTGCACGAACAGGATCGCCAGCACGCCCCAGCGTCCCCCGGTGTACGCCACCGCGGAGCAGCCGGCGCCGATCAGGACCGCCCACACCCAGGTGTGGGTCAGCGTGCGATGGCCGCCGGAGCGGCGCGGGTCGCCCTTCTTCCTGGTCGCCTTGTACACGGCGTAGGACAGCTTGTCGACGATCTCGCAGAGCCAGTGCGAGATCGGCCCGAAGGCCCGCGAGATGGTGGCCGCCTTGTGGTCGAGGTCCGGAGCGAGGGCGGCGCCGGCGCATATCAGGGCGCCGACCAGGAGGACCGGCCAGGGCATCGGGTGATCGGCCGCGGCGGCGGCCGCTCCGATCCCGAGCCAGGCCGCGGCCCCCGACAGTGAGTGTGCTGGTCCCATCATGGCCGCTTCCCGCCCCATTCCTGTTTTGCCGCTGTCCAGTTGACCTGGTGCCGTGACGCTTCGTCGGCGACACAGCGTAGCCGTCGTGATCTTGCCGACCACAGCCGATTCCCCGATCGGGGAGGAGGCCAGGCAAGATGGGAGCGTGACCCTCATCGATCAGCTGCCGCCGACCGCCGACCCCGACGCCCTGTACGAAGCCTTCGAGTCGTGGGCCCAGGAGCGCGGTCTCACCCTCTATCCCCACCAGGAAGAGGCGCTGATCGAAGCGGTGTCCGGGGCGAACGTGATCGTCTCCACCCCCACGGGCTCCGGCAAGAGCATGATCGCCGCGGGCGCGCACTTCGCCGCGCTGGCCCGGGACGAGGTCACCTTCTACACGGCACCGATCAAGGCGCTGGTGTCGGAGAAGTTCTTCGAGCTGTGCAAGCTGTTCGGCACCGAGAACGTCGGCATGCTCACCGGCGACGCCTCCGTGAACGCCGACGCCCCGGTGATCTGCTGCACCGCGGAGGTGCTGGCCTCGATCGCGCTGCGGGACGGCAAGGACGCGGATGTGGGCCAGGTCGTCATGGACGAGTTCCATTTCTACGCGGAGGGCGACCGCGGCTGGGCCTGGCAGATCCCGCTGCTGGAGCTCCCCCAGGCGCAGTTCATCCTGATGTCCGCTACTTTGGGCGATGTGTCCTTCTTCGAGAAGGACCTCACCCGTCGCACCGGGCGGCCCACCTCGGTGGTCCGCTCGGCGACCCGCCCGGTGCCCCTCTCCTACGAGTACAAGCTGACCCCGCTCACCGAGACGCTCACCGAACTGCTGGAGAGCAAGCAGGCTCCGGTGTACATCGTCCACTTCACACAGGCGCAGGCCGTGGAGCGGGCCCAGGCGCTGATGAGCATCAACATGTGCTCGCGTGAGGAGAAGGACCAGATCGCCGAGCTGATCGGCAACTTCCGCTTCACCACGAAGTTCGGCCGCAACCTCTCCCGCTACGTCCGGCACGGCATCGGTGTGCACCACGCCGGCATGCTGCCCAAGTACCGGCGCCTGGTGGAGAAGCTTGCCCAGGCCGGTCTGCTGAAGGTCATCTGCGGCACGGACACGCTCGGTGTCGGTGTCAACGTGCCCATTCGCACCGTGCTGTTCACCGCGCTGACCAAGTACGACGGCAGCCGTGTACGCACCCTGCGGGCGCGCGAGTTCCACCAGATCGCGGGCCGCGCCGGCCGGGCGGGCTTCGACACGGCCGGCCTTGTCGTCGCGCAGGCGCCGGAGCACGTCATCGAGAACGAGAAGGCGCTGGCGAAGGCGGGCGACGACCCGAAGAAGCGGCGCAAGGTGGTGCGCAAGAAGGCGCCGGAGGGCTTTGTCGCCTGGTCGGAGAACACCTTCCAGAAGCTGATCGAGTCGGAACCGGAGCCGCTGACGTCCCGTTTCCGCGTCACGCACACCATGCTGCTGTCGGTGATCGCCCGTCCGGGCAACGCGTTCGAGGCGATGCGTCATCTCTTGGAGGACAACCACGAGCCGCGCAAGCAGCAGCTGAGGCACATCCGCCGGGCGATCGCGATCTACCGTTCGCTGCTCGACGGCGGCATCGTGGAGAAGCTCGACAAGCCCGACGCCGAGGGCCGCATCGTCCGGCTCACGGTCGACCTCCAGCAGGACTTCGCGCTCAACCAGCCGCTGTCGACCTTCGCGCTGGCCGCGTTCGAACTCCTCGACCCCGAGTCGCCGTCGTACGCCCTCGACATGGTCTCCGTGGTCGAGTCCACCCTGGACGACCCGCGGCAGATCCTCGTCGCCCAGCAGAACAAGGCGCGCGGCGAGGCCGTGGCCGCGATGAAGGCCGACGGCGTCGAGTACGAGGAGCGCATGGAGCGCCTCCAGGACGTCACGTACCCCAAGCCCCTGGAAGAGCTGCTCTTCCACGCCTACAACACCTACCGCAAGAGCCACCCGTGGGTCGGCGACCACCCGCTGTCGCCGAAGTCGGTCGTCCGCGACATGTACGAACGGGCACTGTCCTTCACCGAGTTGGTGTCCTTCTACGAGCTGGCGCGCACCGAGGGCATCGTGCTGCGCTACCTCGCCAGCGCCTACAAGACCCTCGACCACACCATCCCGGACGACCTGAAGTCCGAGGACCTGCAGGACCTGATCGAGTGGCTCGGCGAGATGGTGCGCCAGGTGGACTCCAGCCTGCTGGACGAGTGGGAGCAGCTGGCGAACCCCGAGGAGATGACCGCCGAGCAGGCCCAGGAGAAGGCCGACGAGGTCAAGCCCGTCACCACCAACGCGCGCGCCTTCCGGGTGCTGGTCCGCAACGCGCTCTTCCGCCGCGTGGAGCTGGCCGCGCTGGACCAGGTCGAGGAACTGGGCGAGATGGACGCCGAGTCCGGCTGGGACGCGGACGCGTGGGGCGAGGCGATGGACAAGTACTGGGACGAGTACGAGGACCTCGGCACCGGACCCGACGCCCGCGGCCCCAAGCTGCTGGTCATCAAGGAGGAGCCGGAGAACGGTCTCTGGCGGGTCCGCCAGATCTTCGACGACCCCAACGGAGACCACGACTGGGGCATCAGCGCGGAGGTCGACCTCGCGGCCTCGGACGCCGAGGGCCGCGCGGTCGTACGCGTCACCGATGTCGGCCAGCTGTGACCACAGGAGAATCCCACCCATGACGACGAACCCGGCCGAAAGACTGGTCGATCTGCTCGACCTGGAGCAGATCGAGGTCAACATCTTCCGCGGCCGAAGCCCGCAGGAGTCGCTGCAGCGTGTCTTCGGCGGCCAGGTGGCGGGCCAGGCCCTGGTCGCCGCCGGCCGCACCACCGACGGGGACCGCCCGGTGCACTCGCTGCACGCGTACTTCCTGCGCCCGGGCCGTCCGGGCGTGCCGATCGTGTACCAGGTGGAGCGGATCCGCGACGGGCGCTCGTTCACCACGCGCCGGGTCACCGCCGTGCAGCAGGGACGCACGATCTTCAATCTGACCGCCTCCTTTCACAAGCCTGAGGAAGGACCGTTCGAGCACCAGCTGCCGCCGGCCCGGGAGCTGCCGCATCCCGAGTCGCTGCCGACGGTGGCCGAGGAGATACGCAAGCATCTGGGTTCACTGCCGGAGCAGTTGGAGCGGATGGTGCGCCGCCAGCCCTTCGACATCCGTTACGCAGACCCGCTGCGCTGGACCGCCGAGGAGGTCGAGGGTGCCGAACCGCGCAGCGCCGTGTGGATGCGCGCGGTGGGCCCGCTGGGCGACGATCCGCTGGTCCACACCTGCGCGCTGACCTACGCCAGTGACATGACGCTCCTGGACGCGGTGCGCATCCCCATCGAACCGCTGTGGGGCCGCCGGAGCTTCGACATGGCCTCGCTGGACCACGCCATGTGGTTCCACCGGCCGTTCCGCACCGACGAGTGGTTCCTGTACGACCAGGAATCGCCGATCGCCACCGGCGGCCGCGGCCTGGCCCGCGGACGGATCTACGACCTGGAGGGGCGGCTGCTCGTGTCGGTCGTCCAGGAGGGCCTGTTCAGGACCCTGTAGCGGGCCGCCCGCCGAGGTTCGGCCGCGAGGCTCACACCTCGGCGGGCCGGGGACTTCCGCGCCGCAGCCACGCGCGCAGGCGCCGAGTGGAGCGTGGCGGAGTAGGTCCGGTTCCGTGGTTCCGGAGGGTCGTGGGCAGGGCGGGCAGTGCGGGCGACGTACGGGGCCACTGCAACATGTGCCCTGCGGCTGCCCGGCGCAGTTCGGCGCCCCAGTCCGGCGGCGCGGCCGCTCCGCCCGGCGGGCGCACCGCGCCCGTGATCGTGCGTGCCATGGGCGGGATGGGACGGGCCGTCGGTCGCCTCGACAGCCGGGCGCGGCGGGGGGCCGGTCGTGTGGCGGGGGAAAGGGCGCGTGCCTCCGCGACGAAGGTGGCGAGCTCGCTGCGCAGCCACGCGATCTCGTCCGCGTCCTGCGCGGTCGTGATTCGCTCGGCGAGATGGCCGGACGAGGCGCCGGGAAGGGCTTGTCCGGGCAGCGCGGGCCGCCAGCGGTTCACCCGGGCCCGCTCGTACGGGTCCTTCACGACGTCGGCGACCTCGACCGGTGCGAGAAAGGCAGCCACTGCTCCGGCTCGCGCCCACGGGTCGTCGGTCTGTCGAAGCAGACAGCCGACAAGGCGCGTGCGCCAGTTGCGGGCCCGCAGGTCCAGTCCGTCCGCGAGCTGGCTGCGCAGCGTCTCGGGTGTGCGTCCCTTGAGCAGGTGCGCGTTGTCGGCGTCCGCTGCGAACTGCTTCAGTTCCTGCGCGAGATACAGCCAGACCACGGTCCGGTACCGGTTGACGTAGAACGCGACGGGCACGAGGAGACCCAGCCGTGCGAGCCGGGTGAAGCGGCCGGCCGGGACGTCCAAGAGTGCGGCACCGTCCACCGTTCCCACGGTCCGTACCCGATCGCTGAGGGAGTCCGGGAACCCGTCCTGCGCCCGAAGCCGGTCGAGCTCCGCGCGCTCCACCAGCCGGCCCCCTCCGCCGCCCGCGTCGGGCAGGGTCCGCACATGGCCGAGCTGGACCGCCAGGTCGAACTCGCCGCGCTGGAGTCCCAGTTCCCGGGCGGCCCGGCTCGGCGTGCAGGTGTCGGAGCGGGTGTGGTCGAAGGTGTTCGCCGACATGGTCGTACTCCCCCGTGGAGTGAGTGGCTCACGCCTTGTGCGTTCGCCGTGCACACACCGTAGCCGGATTCGCTTTTCTCGTGGCGGGCCTGTGGATAACTCCATGGATCCTTGCGAACTTGCAGGTCAGAGGTCTGTGCTGGGTGCTCGCTCGGGCTTTCTCGCATCGACGCCGAGATGTTCGCCGACCCGGTTGACGAGCAGGGTCATCTCGTAGGCGATCTGTCCGATGTCGGCAGCCGCCCCGCTGAGCACGCACAGACAGCTGCCGGCACCGGCCGCGGTCACGAACAGCACGGCGTCGTCGTACTCGATCATCGTCTGGCGTACCGCGCCGGCGCCGAAGTGGCGTCCGGAGCCCTTGGCGAGGCTGTGCAGTCCGGATGCCACGGCCGCCAGGTGTTCCGCGTCCTCGCGGCGTAGGCCCGTGCTCGCTCCGGTGACCAGTCCGTCGTTCGACAGGACGAGTGCGTGCCGGACGTCGTCCACACGCTCCGTCAGATCGTCCAGGAGCCAGCCGAGTCCCTGGTTCTGCGCCATTTCCGTCTCCCCGTGTGACGTCTCCCCCTGGCTGGAGGAACCATCAGCCAGCCTTCCCCACGTGCGGCGTCCGGGCAAGCAGGATGGGCGCATGGCACAGAAGATGACCGACGAGGAGTGGCGGGCGTTCGTCTCGGAGGGCACCCGCACCGGCAAGCTGTCCACCGTTCGCGCCGATGGGAGCCCTCATGTGGCCCCGGTGTGGTTTCTGCTGGACGGGGACGAAGTGGTCTTCCTGACCGGCCGGGACACGGTAAAAGGGCGCAATCTCGCCCGTGACGGGCGGATCGCCCTGTGTGTGGACGACGACCGGCCGCCGTTCCACTTCGTCATGCTGAGCGGTCGCGCCCGGCTGTCCGAGGACCCGGCGGAACTGCGCCGTTGGGCCGCGAAGGTCGCCGCCCGGTACATGGGTGAGGACCGGGCCGAGGAGTTCGGCGCCCGCAACGGCGTGCCGGGCGAGCTGCTGGTCCGGGTCACCGTCGACGAGGCGGTGGCGGTGCGGGACCTGGCGGCCTGAGCGGCCTCAACCGGCCACCGCCCGGACCCCCCGCCGGCCCCGGTGCCCTGCCCGGTGGATCCGCCGGATACCTGACCCGGGCCGCGCACCGGCGCCGGAGCGGGGCATCATGCGGGACATGAGCGACGATCACAGGCACGTCCAGGAGTTCTTCACCGCCCGCGCCGCCGACTGGGACCGCAGATTCCCCGACGACGGACCCGCGTACGCGGCCGCCGTGGCCGAGCTTGGGTTGCGGGCGGGTGACCGGGTGCTGGACGCGGGCTGTGGAACGGGGCGCGCGCTGCCCCCGCTGCGGGCCGCCGTGGGCCCCACCGGGATCGTGCTCGGCGCCGATCTGACTCCGGCGATGCTCACGGAGGCCGCCCGGGCGGGCCGGGACCGGGCGGGACTGCTGCTGCTCGCGGATGTGACGGCCCTGCCGTTGCGCTCACGGTCCCTGGACGCGGTGTTCGCCGCGGGGCTCATCGCGCATCTGCCGCGCCCGGAGGAGAACCTGCGGGAGCTCGCCCGGGTGGTGCGGCCCGGTGGGACGCTGGCCCTGTTCCACCCCATCGGCCGGTCCGCGCTGGCGGCACGCCAGGGCCGCCGACTCACGCCCGACGACCTGCGAGCGGAGCCCAACCTCCGCCCGCTGCTCGCCGGTTCGGGATGGCGCATGACGTCGTACACCGACGAGGACGCCCGCTTCCTCGCCCTCGCCGTACGCGAGGACTGACGAGTCAGATCGTTCCGGCGACGGCGGCGGCGAAGGCGTCGGGGTTGTCGAACATGACGTTGTGCCCGGCGCCCGGCACCGTCAGCACCCGCACCCCGGCGGCTTCCAGCCCCGCACGGTCCGCGAGTTCACCGCTCTTCTCCCCTTGCAGATAGACCCGGTCGATGTCCAGGTCCTCCAGGATCGTGCGCATCATGGGGTCGCAGCCGCGTCGCAAGCCGACCGCGCTGCGATGCAGGGCGCGCGGGTCCGCCAACCGCATGGTGGCCGCCCACACCGGGCCGACGGCGTCCAGCACACGCCAGAACGCCTCCTCGACGAATTCCTGCTCCTGGTAGGTGGCGATCGCGCTGCTGCCCGCCGTCAGGGGCGGGAAGGCGTCCAGGTTGGCCTCGGTGAGCACCAGCCGGGAGACGAGTTCCGGCCGTCGGTGCGCGAGCACGATCGCGACGGCACCGCCCATGCTGTGCGCGATCAGCTCGGCGCCGGCGATCCCCGCCGTGTCCAGCGCCGCCGCGACCGCATCGGCGTGCTCCTCCAGGGTGTAGCTGAAGTGCCGGGGCCTGTCGCTGAGGCCATGGCCGGGCAGATCCATGAAGAGGCTGCGCCGGCCGGCGAGTTCCGGGCGGGCGGCGATGTGCGCGTGATAGGCCGTGGACATCGATCCCAGTCCGTGGAGATAGACCCGGGCGGGCTCCTCTCCGGGTACCTCCGTCCAGCGGATCCGGCTTTCCTCACCGTCGAACACGGCCTGCCGCATCGCATCCTCCCCGTCCGTCCTGATCACCGCCAGGACTATACATCGAGGCCGATGTATAGCGTCCATGGGGTATCCAGGCATCGTTGTACACCGTCGCCGTACGGAAGAATGCGGCCATGCTCGAACTCGCCATCCTGGGCTTCCTCTACGAGGCCCCGCTGCACGGATACGTCCTGCGCCGGCACATCGCGGCGCTCACCGGCCATGTCAGGCCCGTCGCGGAGAGCACCCTGTATCCGGCGATCAAGCGGCTGGAGAAGGCGGGCCTTTTGGTGCGGGCCACCGAGCCGGGGGCCGTGGCCGCGCCGCGCCATGTGCTGCGCCCGACCGAGGAGGGGCGGCGGGAGCTGCGGCGCCGGCTCGCCGACCCCGCGCAGCGCGAGATCACCGACGAGAACCAGTGGTTCGTCCTGCTCGCCTTCCTGCGGCATCTGGAGGACCCGGTCGCCCAGGCCGCGGTGCTGCGCCGGCGGCTCGCCTTCCTGGAGGAGCCGACGAGCTTCTTCTACGACGGTGATCGGCCGATCGGCGCCGAGGAGGTGGACGATCCCTTCCGGCAGGGCATCCTCACCATCGCGCGTGCCACGAGCCGGGCCGAACTCGCCTGGCTGCGCGACACCCTCGCGTCACTCGCCGACGTCGGCCGCTGAGGTGTCCAGGTGCCGCACCGGGCAGCCGCGCAGCCCTGGGACCGGGCGAGTACCGAGATCGGCCACGCGGTAGCCGTTCGGGTAACCCTTGATCTCCCAGTTCTGACGCGCGAAGTGCGGGGCGCGGCGCGGCGGAAGCAGCCGTACCACCCGGCCGCGCGCCCTGACGGCACGCCGCACCAGCGCGACGGTGGCCGCACCGGGCTTCTCATAGCGGAACGCACGCAGCAGCGGCTCGTCCAGCAGGGCGAGCACCCCGGTGCGCAGCAGGGGTGCCAGCGGGCGCGGATACCAGGACGACATCAGGCGGAGGGTGGCGTCAGAGACCCGCCGGGCCCCCTCGTCCCAGCCGAAGTTGGCCTCCTCGTAGGTGTCGAGAAGGGTCTCGAACTCCTCGTACGTCTTGGGGAGATCGGGGATGCCCATGTGCCGGCCGAGGGTCCGGTAGTACTCCGTCGTGGCGACGATCTCGTGGCGCGACAGCCGGCGCCAGCCGTAGGTGTCGATCCAGCGCCGCGGCACCACGACGAAGGTGCTGAGCACGTACCGCATGTCGTCGTCGCTGATGTCGTAGCTGCGGTGCATCTGGTTGATGCGCCGGATCGCGGCCCGCCCCTGCTCGGCGGCGAAGCCGTGCTCCACGACGGTGTCGAGGAGGAGGGCGGTGTCGTCGTAGCGCTTCTGGGTGCGCTCGGTCAGCTCGGCCGTCTGCGCGAGGAGCCGGCCGATGCTCGGCACGGCATAGGTGCGGTAGAGGGCCAGTTCCAGGGCACGGGTGTAGTCCCAGGGGAATTCGTAGGCGGTGCTGAGCCGGTAGATCTCCTGCGCGTCCGCCACCGGGTCCAGCCGGCGGATCCGCTCCAGCCTCTCGAAGCGTTTCACCGCGTCGTCCTCCTTCTGCCGCCGGGCTCCAACTCTACGGGGCACGGGAGGAGATGGGCCTTGGTCGAGCTTCCCGTTTCGGAGGGCGGTCGGGGCGCGTGTTCGACGGGTTTCGCGCCCGGGGCCTCCCCCGGGTGCGCGGGGTCTGGGGAAGTCCCGTGGAGACCGTGGCCGTTTCGCCCCCGTCCAGGCGGAAAGCTGCAGGTCCGGGTGGTGTGAGGAGTCGTGACAAGGCCCTTCCGTCCGGTTTAGGGTGCGCGCGGTTGGACGAGCCACTGGGGAGGCAGGCATGGCCGGGACGGACGATGGGACCGTCGCCGCCGCGGACGATGCGCTGTATGTGCTGACGGCGGTACTGCTGACGCCGGCTCAGTTTCCGAGCGTGCTGGGCGACGACTATCCGGAGGCGTGCGCCGCGCTGGGACTCGCACCCCGCGCCGACGGGTACGGCCTCGTACTGGGGCAGGACGGGGACGGCGCCCGCTGGACGGTCGTCATCGACGACGTCTCACTGGTCGCCGTGGCGATCGCGTCCTGGGACTGCGGCCTGGAGTACGAGCTGTCGCCGGACGAGCACGCCATCGTGACCGCCCTGCCCGGCTGGCCGCTGGCGGTCGCCGTAGCGGCCCCCGGTGTCCCCGCGCCGCACGATCCTGGGCCCGAGACGGCCGACCGCCCTCCGCTGAGTCCGCCGGACACGAGTGTGTGGGGCCCCGCTCAGCGGCGTCTGGGCGCCGACGAGATCGCCTCGCAGTGGGCGGCGTGGCGGCAGCAGATCAACGACGACGAGTTCGCCGCGCCGGCCGGCCGGGCCCCCACCACCGGGCCTTCGGCGCGGGCCGAGGAGAGCGGCGCGGGAGCGACGGGCTCGTCGAAGGGCGGCCACCAAGGGGTACGGCGGGTGCTCGCGGAGGCGCGCGCCTACGTCGACTCGCCACCGCCGCTGGGCCGCGTGCGCTCCTCGTTCGCCTCCGGGGACGCCCGCACCCTGCGCGCGGACGGTCCCGGCTGGTCGATGGTGGCCCGCACCGACGACATCGCCTTCGTCCTCCTCGACGACGAGCCGGGCGAGGTGTTGCCGGTCGGCCGGGGCCCCGAGTTGCCCGGACTGCTGGAGGCGCTCGACAAACTGGCCGTACGGCCCTTGTGAGCCGGTACGGCGGGCAGCTTCCTGTAGGACCGGCTCAGCGGCCGAGTTCCTTGCGTGTGACCCTGCGGAGCCTGCGGCGCTGGGAGGGGTCCAGCGCCAGGTAGGCGGCCGCCGGGACGCCCACGATGATCAGGAACGCCACCCACCAGGGCAGCCATATCAGCAGGATCAGACCGACCGCCACACCCCCTGCGGCGATCTTCGCGTTCTTGGACATGAACGTCGCCTCCTTCCCGGCCGCTGCCGTCTCTGCAGTGAGAACGGCCTGCCGCTCCCCGCGGTTCCGGGTCGCGCCCCTGAGACATCCCTGAGAGGTGCCCCTAGGTGTGCTGTCCGGACAGGTTGGTGACGCGGCTGGCTGGTGGTTGGCCGTCGATGCCGGTGTGGGGTCGGTGGCAGGAGCCAGATGACGAGTGCTGCTGCGGTGACGGTGCCGAGGTAGATGTATCCGCGCTTGTCGTAGCGGGTCGCGACGGCTCGGGCGTGCTTGAGCTTGTCGATGGCCCGTTCGACGGTGTCCACCATCGCCCGTGCCCATCAGCACGTCGCCGGGGCCCGGCCGGCGAGTCGGCCGGCCCTGCGCTCGGACACTCGTGGCGAGCCGGGGTAGCCGGGGGCGCCTACGCCCGGCACGCAGGTCCCTTTCGGGCGCGGAGGTCAGATGCGTCGGCGGCTGCCCGGTTTCAGGAGCAGGGGATGACGAAGTTGTCGAAGGAACGCTCGGCGGTGAGCACGCGGTCGTGCCCGTAGTAGGGGCCGGTCTGCTCGTAATTCACGTCAAGGTGGTAGGTCCCGCACGTGATCGCTTCGTTCATGGCGCCCAGGCTGGTGTGGTAGCTGCGGGACACCAGCGTCCAGGCTTTGAAGCGTCCCTCTGAGGGACCCTCCTGCCCTGGGGTCGGCTCGATGCGGACCGTTGCAGTCGCGCCGGCCGGGTAGACGTCGCTGGCGGAGTACCAGATTCCTCCATACCGGTAGGTGGTCCTGTTGGTTTCGATGGTGAAGTGGTAGTCGCCCTGGCGGTCGAGGACATCGACGCAGGTGCGGAGATCGGTGTACGTGGTGCCGCCGTGGCCGTAGACCCCCTCCCAGGGGGTGCAGTGACTGCCGACCACGGCGGTGTCCCCGTCATCGGCCGACGCGGCGGCGGGGGCAACCAGACCGAAGGCGGCCAGGGCGACGGTCGCGGCGATGGCGCGAGTAAAACGCTTGACCCTCATGGTGTCCTCTCTGTCCGTCAGATGCCGCGGCATACGCAGCAGTATCTGAAACGACCGGAGGACTGATGAGGTGATGCTTCTTTGGGGTGAAGACCGGATCGAACGGGTGATGTGGCTCGTTGGTTCGGGCATGGGGCGGGGTGGCCTGACAGATGCCTGCGGCCGTTCCTGCCGGTCAGCAACAGGCGTTGTGGCCGGTGGCGAGACCACCGGCAGGTGATCGACGGGATCCTTCATCGAGTGCGGACCGGCGTGCACTGGCGCGACCTGCCCGAGCGGTTCGGCCCGTGGAAGACGTTCTACGAGCGCCACCGGCTGTGGTCCGCGGACGGAACCTGGGAGCGCCTGCTCCAGCAGATCCAGGCTGAGGCGGACGCGGCCGGTGAGATCGACTGGGACGTCTCTGTGGACTCCACGATCGTCCTGGCACATCAGCACGCGGCCGGCGCTCGCAAACCAGGCAGTTACTCGTCGCAGGAGGGCCGCGCAGGTCGCAGCTGTCTCGTCGGGCAGGTCTTCGGTGTAGGCGAGGCGGGAGCGGTCGTCCAGGGCGGCGTGCAGGTAGGCGTATCCGGTGCCGCCCCGGCGGATCGGCTCCCCGGTGGCCCGATCCAGCGTGGCCAGAGCAGGCAGGCCGTGGCGGACGAACGCGTGTCACAACGTCCCGGGACAACACACCAGTGGGCCGCTCGGCGCCACCGGCCGAGTCCGCCGATCCGGGTCGGCCGCCCGGGCAGCACGCGCGGAGTCGGCGCCCTGACCTGGGTCAAGGGCGCCGATGCGAAGGGAGGGCCGGAGAGTGCGGCGCCTGTGGGGGCGCCGCACTCTCCGGCCCGTGGGGGTCAGCCGCGCGCGCCCAGCAGGTGGTCCATGGCCATCTGGTCGAGCCGCTCGAACGCCATGCCCCGGGCGGCGGCCGCCTCGACGTCGAAGTCCTCGAACGCGGTGCGGTCGGCGAGCAGCGCCTGCAGGCCGTCGGCCGCGGTCGGCTCGGCGAGCTGGTCCAGGCGGGCGGCACGCAGCGCCTCCTGCACCTCCGGGTCGGCGCGGAAGGCGGCCGAGCGCTCCTTGAGGATCAGGTAGTTGCGCATGCAGCCGGCGGCCGACGCCCACACACCGTCGAGGTCCTCGGTCCGCGGCGGCTTGAAGTCGAAGTGCCGCGGGCCCTCGTAACCGGCGCTCTCCAGCAGGTCGACCAGCCAGAACGCCGCCCGCAGGTCGCCGGCGCCGAACCGCAGGTCCTGGTCGTACTTGATGCCGGACTGACCGTTGAGGTCGATGTGGAAGAGCTTGCCCGCCCACAGGGCCTGCGCGATGCCGTGCGGGAAGTTCAGGCCCGCCATCTGCTCGTGGCCGACCTCCGGGTTGACGCCGTACAGCTCGGGCCGCTCCAGGCGCTCGATGAAGGCCAGGGCGTGACCGACGGTGGGCAGCAGGATGTCACCGCGCGGCTCGTTCGGCTTGGGCTCGATGGCGAACCGGAGGTTGTACCCCTGGGCGGTGACGTACTCGCCCAGGATGTCGAACGCCTCCTTCATCCGGTCCAGGGCCGCGCGCACGTCCTTGGCGGCGCCGGACTCGGCGCCCTCGCGACCGCCCCAGGCGACATAGACCTCGGCGCCCAGTTCGGCGGCAAGGTCGATGTTGCGGATCGTCTTCCGCAGCGCGTACCGGCGCACGTCGCGGTCGTTGGCGGTGAAACCGCCGTCCTTGAAGACGGGGTGGGTGAAGAGGTTCGTGGTGGCCATGGGCACCTTCATGCCGGTGGCGTCCAGGGCCTCGCGGAAGCGCTTGATGTGCGACTCGCGCTCGGTGTCGGAGGACCCGAAGGGGATCAGGTCGTCGTCGTGGAAGGTCACACCGTGGGCGCCGAGCTCGGCCAGGCGGTGCACTGTCTCGACGGGGTCGAGGGCTCGGCGGGTGGCGTCGCCGAACGGGTCCCTCCCCTGCCATCCGACGGTCCACAGGCCGAAGGTGAACCTGTCATCGGGGGTGGGCTGGTAGCTCATGGCGCGGCTCCTTGGTCGTGCGGCTATTTCGTCATCGCCGTTTACAAATTAGTATGCGGACGCACCCCTGGGAAGAGACAACGTGTCTTCGACCACAAGGTGACTTCGACCGGTGTCTCCCGCAAGCGCCCAGCCAAGGGGTGCCCCGGGGAGCGCGCCACAGCACATCCCGCGAGCCGCGGAGGTAGGGAGAGCGCCATGTCAGCAGCCGAGGGTCCGCTCGTCGTCGGTGTGGACACGTCCACCCAGTCCACGAAGGCCCTGGTCGTCGACGTGTCCACCGGGCGCGTGGTGGCGAGCGGCCAGGCCCCGCACACCGTCTCCTCCGGCGCGGGCCGGGAGAGTGATCCGCGCCAGTGGTGGGACGCCCTGTGCGAGGCGTTGCGCCAGTGCGGTGAAGCGGCGCACGAGGCCGCCGCGGTGTCGGTCGGCGGCCAGCAGCACGGTCTGGTCACCCTGGACGAGCACGGCGATCCGGTGCGCCCGGCCCTGCTGTGGAACGACGTCCGCTCGGCGCCGCAGGCCCGTCGGCTGGTGGCGGAACTGGGCGGCCCGAAGGCCTGGGCGGAGCGCACGGGCAGTGTGCCCGGCGCGTCGTTCACGGCGACGAAGTGGGCCTGGCTGGCCGAGCACGAGCCGGAGGCGGTCCGCGCGACCAAGGCCGTACGGCTCCCCCACGACTACCTCACCGAGCGTCTGACCGGGCAGGCCGTCACCGACCGCGGTGACGCCTCCGGCACCGGCTGGTGGGCGTCCGGCACGGAGCGGTACGACGAGGAGACCCTGGCGCACATCGGGCTCGACCCGGCGCTGCTGCCCCGGGTGGTGCGGCCGGGCGAGGTGGCCGGGACCGTACGCGACGGCCACGACCTGCCGTTCTCCAGAGGCACTCTGGTGGCGGCCGGAACCGGCGACAACGCGGCGGCGGCCCTGGGGCTCGGGCTGCGGCCGGGCACCCCGGTGCTGAGCCTGGGGACGTCCGGCACGGTGTACGCCGTCTCCCGGCACCGCCCGGCCGATCCGACCGGCACGGTGGCGGGTTTCGCCGATGCGCACGGGGACTGGCTGCCGCTGGCCTGCACCCTGAACTGCACGCTCGCCGTCGACCGCGTCGCGACCCTGCTCGGTCTGGACCGCGAGGCCGTCGCACCCGGCGGCTCCGTCACGCTCCTGCCGTACCTGGACGGCGAGCGGACCCCGAACCTGCCGAACGCCTCCGGGCTGCTGCACGGACTGCGCCACGACACGACCCCGGGCCAGTTGCTCCAGGCTGCGTACGACGGCGCCGTGCACGCACTGCTCGGCGCCCTCGACCTGGTCCTCGACGAGGACGCGGACCGTGACAGCCCGCTGCTGCTGATCGGCGGCGGGGCGCGGGGCCGGGCCTGGCAGCAGACCGTGCGCCGGCTGTCGGGGCGGCCCGTGCGGATCCCGGAGGCGAGGGAGCTGGTCGCCCTGGGCGCGGCCGCCCAGGCAGCCGGGCTGCTGACCGGCGAGGATCCGGCGGCCGTGGCGCGCCGCTGGAACACGACCGCGGGGCCGGTCCTGGAGGCCGTGCCCCAGGACGAGGAGACGCTGGCCCGGATCAGCGGGGTACTCTCCGACGCGGCTCCGCTGCTGGAACGGGCGACGGAGGACCGCTGAGCCCTGCCCCCATGAACCGAGGAATGACGCCGGCATGACCGCACCGCTGAACCAGTCCCTCCCGCAGGGGATCGGCCCAGCCCTGCCGGACACCCAGCAGGGCATGCGCCGGCGCAACCTCGCACGGGTGATGCACGCGGTCAGCGCCGAAGGCTCGCTGTCGCGGGCCGCGGTGGCCTCGCGCATCGGTCTGACGCGGGCCGCCGTGTCGACCCTGGTGGACGAGCTGATCCGCACCGGGCTGCTGGAGGAACTCGGCCCCGAGCGGCCGGGCCGGGTGGGCAGGCCCGGGTCGGCGCTGGCGGTGAGCGGCCGCGGTCCGGCCGGGATCGGCGCGGAGATCGGGGTCGACCACCTGGCGGTGTGCGCGGTCGATCTGCGCGGCACGGTCCGCGCGCGGGCCGTGCACCGGGGTGCCAACCGCGGCCGGGCACCCGAGGCCGTGACCGCGGAGCTGATGTCACTGGTCCGCCAGGTCGTCGCCGAGGCCGGGCGTGAGGAACTGTGGCCCGCGGGACTCGCGGTCGCCGTACCGGGACTGGTGGCGCGTGACGGACGGACGGTCGTCCGCGCCCCCAATCTCGACTGGCGCGACACGGACCTCGGCGCCCTGCTGGGCGGCGACTGGCCGCTCATCGTGGACAACGAGGCCAACTTCGGCGCGCTGGCCGAGCTGTGGCTCGGCGCCGGCACCCCCCGCGAGTTCCTGCACGTGTCGGCGGAGATCGGTATCGGTGCCGCAGTCGTGGTGGACGGGCAACTGCTGCGTGGCACACGGGGTTTCGCAGGCGAGCTGGGTCATGTGCCGGTACGGCCGGACGGGCCCCCGTGTGCGTGTGGCGGGCGTGGCTGTCTCGAGCAGTACGCGGGCCAGGAGGCGGTGCTGCGCGCGGCGGGACTCGAACCGCGCCAGGATCTCGTCGGCCTGCTCGCGGAGCGCGCGGAGCAGGGCGAGGAAGGGGTGCGCGCGGCCCTGCGGGACGCCGGCACGGCGCTCGGCATCGCCCTGACCGGGGCGGTGAACCTGCTCGACCCGGAGACGGTGGTCCTGGGCGGTGCCCTGGCGGGCCTCTCGCCCTGGCTGCTGCCCTCGCTGGAGGCGGAACTGGCGGGTCGTTCGGCGGGCCCGGCCTGTCCTCTTGCGGTGTCGCCGCTCGGCCCCGAGGGCCCCCTGATGGGCGCGGCGCACTCCGTCGTCCGGGCCGTGCTGGACGATCCGGCCGCCGTGGCGCAGCGTTCCTGACACCCGCTTTCCCCTGCCCCGGGGACGCTCTGACAGCGTCTCCGGTGCCGTCCACGCCCCCGTCGGCGCACGGCACTCACCCGAACGGGTGGCCGAGTTGTCCACACGCTTCGGCTTGTCCACGGAACCGTGGCGCACCCTTCTGCCGGACCCGGCCGCGCCGTACCGTGAATCACGCGAGGTGCCCGCTGCCAGCCTGTCAGGTCCCGCTCGGCCCTCGTGACTTCGCAGCATTCACACAGATCGGGCGGCAGCGGACGGACGGAAACCGGGGGACACATGCGCGGGCAGACCAGCGGGACTTTGCGGCAAGACGCCATCGGGTTGCGCGAAGTCCTGTTCCAGAGCATCACGGCGATGGCGCCGGCCGCCGCGGTGGCCGCGTCGATCCCGGCCGGCGCCGCCTTCGCGGGCGGCAGCCTGCCACTGGCGGTGCTCATCGCCCTGGCGGCCTGCCTGTTCACCGCCTCCTGCGTCGCGGAGCTGGCGCGGGAGCTGCCCGCGGCGGGCTCGGTCGCCACCTACGCGGCGCGTGGACTGCATCCGGCCGTCGGCTTCCTCGTCGGCTGGGGCTACGTCTTCGTGGAGATGCTGGTTCCTCCCCTGCTGCTCCTGCAACTGGGCTTCACGGTGGCGGGCACCCTGCATGACGAGTGGCCCTCGTACCCGGCGGATCTGTGGTGGCCCTACCCCTTGGTGGGCGCCGCCGTGATCGCCGTCGCAGGGTACTTCGGGGTCCGGGCCTCGGCCCGTTTCGGCACCGTCCTCGGTGCCTTCGAGGTCCTTGTCTTCCTGGTCTTCGCGGTGCTGCTGATCGACAGGGCGGGCAGCGCCAACACCCTCTCGGTCTTCGGCACTTCGCACACCGCCGACGGATACAGCGGTGTCGGCGGCGTCTTCGCGGGGTCCGTGTACACCGTGCTGGCGTTCGCCGGATTCGAGGCGGCGGCGCCGCTCGCCGAGGAGACGCGCGAGCCCCGGCGGACGATGCACCGCGCGGTGCTGGGCGCCGCCCTGGGCATCGGCCTGTTCTACGTCCTCACGACCTATGCGATGACCGTCTACTTCGGGCCGGACCGGTTCGCCGGATTCGGAGCCTCTGACAGGGCTTCCTGGGAGGGGGTCGCCCGGGCCTCGTTCGGCCTGTTCTGGGTGCTGCTGTTCCTCGCGGTGGTCAACTCCACGATCGCCAACGCCAACGCGTGCGCCAACGTGTCGACCCGTACGGCCTTCGCCCTGGCCCGCGTCCGTGTCCTGCCCCATCTGCTCGCCACGCTCCATCCCCGGCACCGCTCCCCCGTGGCGGGCATCGCGGTGCAAACCGTCGTGGCCGTCGCCGCCGTGCTGGGGCTGGGTCTCGGCTACGGCCCCGAGACGGCGTTCCTGCTCCTCGCCACCGTGATCGTGACGGTCGTCATCGGCGTCTACATCGTGGTGAACCTCGCCTGCGCGGGCCACTTCATACGGACCGGCAGCGGCGCCCTCAAGCCGGTGCGGCATCTGCTGTTCCCGGTACTGGGCATCGCCGCCTTCGTTCCCGCGCTGCTGACGGCTGCCGGCCTTCCGGTGTTCACCTTCGTGACCAAGCTGAGGGCCCCGGTGTCCTATGCCGGCCCCGTGGTCGGCGTCTGGCTGGTGCTCGGTGTGGTGGTGCTGCTGGTCCTGCTCCGGCGCCACCCCGAGCGCATAGCCGAGACCGCGCGGGTCCACCTGGAGGAGCCCGCTCCGGCGATCCCCCGCCAGGACGGCACCGTGCCCGGCTGACCGGCGCCCGCACCGGGCCGATCGGGCGCCGGGCGACCACACCCCACGCCCCGCCCCGTTCCCTCTCTCTCCCCTGCGCACGACCACCCCATCAGAAGGGACCCACGTCACGATGACCGACCCCCGGATCCTCACCGTGCGCCCGCGACCGGACGAGTACGCCTGGACGTTCGGCGGTGCGGAACCCGTGGCACGCATCGCGCCCGGTACGGTGCTCGACCTGTTCACGGAGGACTGCTTCGCCGGCCGGGTCCGCTCGGAGAAGGACCTCGTTTCCGAGGTCTGCGAGTTCCCCTTCCTCAATCCCCAGACGGGTCCCTTTTACATCGAGGGCGCCGAGCCCGGCGACACGGTGGCCGTGCACTTCGTTTCGGTGGAGCCGGCGCGCGACTGGGCGGCCTCGACCACCGTCCCCCTCTTCGGGGCGCTCACCTCCACCCACACCACCGCCTCGCTCCAGCCGCCGCTGCCGGAGCGGGTCTGGATCTGGCAGCTGGACCGCACCCGGCGCACCGCCCTGTTCCGCGCCCGCGACAGCGACTTCGAGGTGGAACTGCCGCTGGAGCCCATGCACGGCACGGTGGGCGTGGCCCCAGCCAACCTGGAGGTCCGCTCGGCGCTGGTCCCGGACGCGCACGGCGGCAACATGGACACCCCCGAGATGCGTGCCGGGGTCACCTGCTACCTCGGTGTCAACGTGGAGGGCGCGCTGCTCAGCCTCGGTGACGGGCACGCACGGCAGGGCGAGGGCGAAACCTGCGGTGTGGCGGTGGAGTGCGCCATGAACACCGTGGTGATCGTGGACCTCCTCAAGGACGTCACGACCCCGTGGCCCCGGCTGGAGTCGGACACGCACATCGTCTCGACCGGATCGGCGCGCCCGCTGGAGGACGCGTTCCGGATATCGCAGCTGGACCTGGTGCAGTGGCTGGTGCGCGACTACGGGTTCAGCGAGCTGGACGCGTACCAGTTCGCCACGCAGACGGTCGAGTCTCCGCTGGCGAACGTGTGCGACACCAACTACACGTGCGTGGCCAAGCTCCGCAAGGAGTGGCTGCCCGCACGGGACACCTACCGCGGTATGCACGCACGGCTACGGGAGACCGCACGGTCCCTGCGCGGCTGACGCCCCGCCCGGCCGCCGACACACACCGGTCACACCCGCCCACATCCCCGCACACACGAACACGAACACAAGGAAGGCGCCCTCCCGTACTTCCGTCACCTCGCCAACCCCACCGACTCCCCTTCCAGAAAGGCATCGACGATGGACATGGACCGGGAAAGACCGCGTCTGAGCAGACGGTGGCTCCTGAAGGGCGCGGCGCTCGCCGCCGTTCCGTACGCGCTGCTGCCCGAGCCGAACGCCGGAGCGCAGACCGGTTCCGTCGACTACCCGGCCGCCGAGTGGCAGCCCGCCAGCACCTCCAACTACACGGCCTCCAGCCGGCCCGGCAGCTACACCATCGACCGCGTCATCATCCACATCACCCAGGAGACGTACGCCAACACCCTGTCCATCTTCCAGAACCCGCAGAAGCAGGTGTCCGCCCACTATCTGGTCCGGTCCGCGGACGGGCACATCGCGCAGTGCGTCCACGAGAGCGACATCGCCTGGCACGCCGGCAACTGGGACTACAACACCCGCAGCATCGGCATCGAGCACGAGGGATGGGTGGACCAGCCCTCCTATTTCACCAACGCCCTCTACGAGCAGTCGGCGAAGCTGACGGCGGCGATCTGCGACAAGTACGGCATCCCCAAGAACAGGGACCACATCCTCGGCCACTACGAGGTACCCGGCACCGACCACACCGATCCCGGTCCCAACTGGGACTGGGTGCGCTACATCAGACTGGTCAACTTCGCCTGACAGGTTTCCCCGACCGACGTCACACCGGTTGTCTGAGCGGACACGGCACGTGACGATGGACCCGGCCGGATCATCGAAGTATCACCGTCCGGGGAGGCCGAGTTGACCGATCCGTGGGTTGCCCTGGAGCCAGGCGCCGATCCCGCCGAGCGCGTCCGGGTGCTGCGCCGGGCGCACGAGACGTTCACCACGGTCGGGGCGGTGCCGCGCCCGGTGCGGTCGGTGGTCGCGGAGTCGTGGCGGCGCAGCGCGCGGGCCGGCGTGGTACCGGACGGCACCGCGAGTGTGGAGCTGTCCGACGGTGATCTGGGTGCCTACCGGGCGGAGCATCCGCTGGCCCAGGTGATGCCGCTGTTCCGGGAGCTGATGGGCACGTTCGCCGCGGACGACGAGCAGCTGCTCGCGGTGTGCGACGCGCAGGGCAGGCTGCTGTGGGTCGAGGGACACCCGGCGGCCCGGCGGCGGGCGGACGGGATGAACTTCGTGCCCGGGGCGCGCTGGTCGGAGACCGCGGTGGGGACCAACGCGCCGGGAACGGCCGTCGCCCTGGGCCGGCCGGTGCAGGTGTTCGCGGCGGAGCACTTCACACGGCGGGTGCAGACCTGGACGTGTGTTGCCGCTCCGGTGCACGATCCGCGCACCGGGCGGGTCCTGGGCGCGGTGGACGTCACCGGCGGGGACCGGCTGGCGCATCCGCACAGCCTGGGCTTCGTACAGGCGGTGGCACGGGCCGCGGAGGCCCAGTTGGCGCTGCTCGCCCCGGTGCGGCCCGCCGCGGACACGCCGACGCTGGGCGCGCTGGGCCGGGACGAGGCCGAACTCACCCTCGACGGTCGGCGGATCAGGCTGAGCCGTCGGCACAGCGAGATCGTGCTGCTGCTGTCCCGGCACCCCGAGGGGCTGACGGGTGACGAGCTGCTCTGCGCGCTGTACGCGGACGAGTCGGTGACGCCGGTGACTCTGCGGGCCGAACTGGCTCGCCTGCGACGGCTGTTGGGGCCTGAGCTGCTGGCCTCGCGACCGTACCGGCTGACTGCGGCGGTCGACGCGGACGCGACCGTGGTGGAGCGGCGGCTGGGCTCGGGAGCGCTGACCGCGGCGATGGAGATGTACGCCGGACCGCTGCTGCCCGGTTCGCAGGCGCCGGCGATCGTACGGCTGCGGGAGCGTCTGGAGCGGGAGCTGCGGGCGGCTCTGATCGCGCACCGCGATCCCGACCTGCTGGCGGACTGGGCGCACGCACGGTGGGGCGAGGACGACATAGAGGTGTGGCGGGCGCTCGCCGCGTTGCGTCCGTCGGCTTCGGTGCGGGAGCGGCTGGCGGCGCTGGAGACCGAGTTGGCGGCGCCCGTCGTCCGGACACGGCCGCGAAGCTGCGGCGCAACGTACTCGCAACGTCCGCCCGCCTAGCCTCGCGCCGAGAGCTGCCCAAGGGCGGGCAGCGCTGCACCGGGAGGCACTTCAGGATGACTCGTTACGCGGCGCCGGGCACCGAGGGCGCGATCGTCTCCTACCAGGCGCGTTACGACCACTTCATCGGCGGGGAGTACGTGCCGCCGGTGCGCGGGCAGTACTTCGAGAACCCGTCGCCGGTCAACGGGCTGCCGTTCACCGAGGTCGCGCGCGGCACCGCGGAGGACGTGGAGCGGGCACTGGACGCGGCGCACGCCGCCGCCCCCGGGTGGGGCCGTACGTCGGTGACGGAGCGCTCCGACATCCTGCGCAAGATCGCCGACCGGATGGAGGCCAACCTCGAAGCCCTGGCGGTGGCGGAGAGCTGGGAGAACGGCAAGCCGGTGCGAGAGACGCTGGCGGCAGACATCCCGCTGGCGATCGACCACTTCCGGTACTTCGCCGGGGCGATCCGGGCGCAGGAGGGATCGCTGGGCGAGATCGACGACGACACGGTGGCGTACCACTTCCACGAGCCGCTCGGGGTGGTCGCGCAGATCATTCCGTGGAACTTCCCGATCCTGATGGCCACGTGGAAGCTGGCGCCGGCGCTTGCCGCGGGCAACGCGGTGGTGCTCAAGCCCGCCGAGCAGACCCCGGCCTCCATCCACTACTGGGTGAGCCTGATCGCCGATCTGCTGCCGCCTGGCGTGCTGAACATCGTCAACGGCTTCGGCGTCGAGGCGGGCAAGCCGCTGGCGTCGAGCCCGCGGGTGGCGAAGGTGGCGTTCACCGGGGAGACCACGACCGGGCGGCTGATCATGCAGTACGCCTCCGAGAACATCAAGCCGGTCACGCTCGAACTCGGCGGCAAGTCGCCGAACATCTTCTTCGACGACGTGTGGGCGCACGACGACGACTTCCGCGACAAGGCGCTGGAAGGCTTCACCATGTTCGCGCTCAACCAGGGCGAGGTGTGCACCTGCCCGTCCCGGGCGCTCGTCCAGCGCGGCAACTACGCGGAGTTCCTGGAGGCCGCGGTCGAGCGCACCCGGCAGATCAAGCACGGGCACCCTCTCGACACGGACACGATGATCGGCGCCCAGGCCTCCAACGACCAGCTGGAGAAGATCCTCTCCTATCTGGACATCGGCCGGCAGGAGGGCGCGAAGGTCCTCACCGGTGGTGAACGGATCGAGTACGACGGTGAGCTGAAGGGCGGCTACTACGTCCAGCCGACCATCTTCGAGGGCGACAACCGGATGCGGATCTTCCAGGAGGAGATCTTCGGCCCGGTCGTCTCGGTGGCCTCCTTCGACGACTTCGACGACGCCATCAAGATCGCCAACGACACGCTGTACGGCCTCGGCGCCGGCGTGTGGACCCGCGACATCAACACCGCCTACCGCGCGGGCCGCGCGATCCAGGCGGGCCGTGTGTGGACCAACTGCTACCACGCGTACCCGGCGCACGCCGCGTTCGGCGGGTACAAGCAGTCCGGCATCGGCCGTGAGACCCACAAGATGATGCTGGAGCACTACCAGCAGACGAAGAACCTTCTGGTGTCGTACTCGCCGAAGAAGCTGGGCTTCTTCTAGACGCCGGCGAAGGGCGCCTGACCAGGGGAGATGTCTGGCAGGCGCCCTTCTCGGCGCACACCTAAAGGGCGTTGCACAAGGCCGTGAGCTGGGCATCTCTTAGGTATGGCCGCGGTGTTACGTGCTGAACGAGTGTGGGTGGAGACGTTCACGGGGCTGCGGATGACGCAGTTTTCGGGTCTGTTGAAGGTGGTGCGGGAGCGGGGCGGCAACGGCACTTTGCGGGGCCGGCCGTGGTCGTTGCCGCTGGGCGAGCGGGTCTTGATGGTCGCGGTGTATTACCGAACGAACCTGACCATGCGGCAGCTGGGCCCGCTGTTCGGCGTCTCGTCCTCCGCGGTGTGCCGTGTGATCCAGCGGCTGGGACCGTTGCTCGCCCTGGAGCCCGTCTCCCGCCCCTCTGACGCCCCAGAGCGGATGTGGATCGTGGACGGCACGCTCATCCCGGTGCGCGACCGTGGCGTGGGCGCCTCCTCCCGTAACTACCGGTTCTCGGCGAACGTGCAGGTCATCGTGGATGCCGAGACCCGCCTCGTGGTGGCAGCAGCCCGGCCAGTGCCCGGCAACACCGCCAATGCCAGGGCATGGCGGGACTCGGCTCTGGCCGAGCACTGCCGCGGCGTGACTGTGCTCGGCGACGGCGCCTATATCAGCACGGGTCTGGTCGCCCCGCATCGCAAACGCCCCGGACGAGCACTACTGAAAGGCGAGGAAGAGGACAACGCCGCCCACCGCAAGGTCCGCGCACGCGTCGAGCACGTCTTCTCCCGGATGAAGAACTACAAGATCCTCCGCGACTGCCGGCAGCACGGCGACGGCCTCCATCACGCAGTCCAGGCGGTGGCCCGCATGCACAACCTCGCCCTCGCCGCATGATCGCCCAGACCAACAGCCCGCCTCAGGTTGCTTGATCACGGCCTTGTGCAACACCCTTTAGCCAGCCAGCTACGACCGAAGGCGGCCCCGCGGATGGCCGAGCGGCTGGCGGAGGACATCTTCACCGCGCTCGACGAACAGACCGTCGTCGTCCCGGGCACCGACGTGGCCACGCTGATCGTCCCCAGCCTCGCCAGTTCCCTCACGTCCGTCCTTGACCAGCGCAAACTCCTCGCTGCAAAGATCGAAAAGCTTCTGGAGGCCCACTGGCCCACCCTCTTTCCCAGGTCCTGATCTCGATGCACGGCATCGGGGTCAGGACCGCAGCCCGCATCCTCATCGACGTCGGTGACGGCAGCGGCTTCGCCACCGCCGGCCACCTCGCCGCCTACGCCGGCCTGGCACCCGTGACCCGGAACTCAGGCTCCTCCATCCGCGGCGAGCACCCTTCACGGCGCGGTAACAAGCAGCTCAAACGGGCCTTCTGTCTCGCCGCGTTCGCATCGCTCTCCCTGGGAGCGTGGAGGGCGCCGCAAGGGCGCTTGGGCGAGCGAAGGGGTACGACCTGATCCGCAGGGGGCGGTTTCCGTGCCGCGTGCTTCGCATGGGGCGAAGCTCGCGCGTCGTCACGGCGTCCTTGCTCCGTGTGCTCGAAAGCGGAGAACCGGACTTCGACGATGCCCGCATTTGATGCCGTCGGCACCCTGGGCCAGCGACGGGGAGGCCCCACCAAACCTCGACGGGGCCTCGGCGTCTCACTGAGGTCGAGCGCCTCACTGCGTCCCTGGCAGATAGCTCAGGTGGTCAGACCGGCGCTGGTCAGCCAGATGTGTTCGCATGTCGCCGACGCTTCCTGGAGCTTCTCGCGGGATTCCTGTGAGGCGTGGTAGAAGGTCCGCTCGATCATCCAGCACAGGGCCCGTGCCATCGCCGGGGCCTGGTCCGGTGCGGTGCCGGCCTGGATGCCGGCGCGTTCCAGTACGGCGGTGATAGCCGCGATGAACAGGTCAGCCGTGTGGTTCCACAGCTCGCCGATCTCCGGCACGGTCAACGACAGGTCGATCGCCGTGCGCATGACCAGGCCGTGCTCATTCCACAGCTCGACCGTGCGCTGCATGGCCGCCGCGATGGCCCGGCGCGGCTCGTCGGCCTCCGCGGTGGCCTTCGACCGCTCCCACAGGTGCTCGACGGTCCGGGCCACGAGTGCCGTGACCACTTCTTGCTTGGAGCCGTAGTAGAAGTACAGCGCGCCGCGGGTGATGCCGGCGCCCTGGGCGATGTCGCCGACGGTCATGGCGTCGTAGCCCTTGTGGGCCAGCAGGGCCTCGCAGGTGTCGAGGATGGCCCGCTCCCGGATGTCGCCCTTGCGTTCGGCGGCGCGACGGCTCCGCGCGGGGTGGTGGCCGGGCATCAGAGCTGCGCGCCGTCGGCGAAGTCGGTGGTACGGGAGAGTGCCTCCCATGCGCGGATGTCCTCGTCCACGGCCGCGCGGGCATCGGTGACCAGTCGCAGTGCGTCCGAGCCCAGGACGAGGTGGGCCGGCGGACGCTCGACCGAAGTGATGTGCACGAGGGCGTCCCCGGCTTTGGCCGGATTGCCCAACTGGTTGCCGCTGGCCTTCTGCCGGGCTTCGCGGATGGGGGTGAACAACTCGTCGTAGTCGTCGACGGTCCGCGCGGCGCGCGTCATGGACCGTCCGGCCCAGTCGGTGCGGAAGGAGCCGGGCTCGATCGCCGTCACGTGGATGCCGAACTGCGCGACTTCCTTGCCCAGCGCCTCGAGGATGCCTTCCAGGGCGAACTTGCTGCCGCAGTAGGCGGACATGCCGGGCACGGCCATGAGCCCGCCCATGGAGGTGACGGCCATCAGGTGTCCGCGGCGACGTCGGCGCATGTGGGGCAGCGCCGCCTGCAGCGTGGCCACCGCTCCGAACACGTTGACCTCGAACTGCCGCCGCACCTCGGCCAGCGGGGTTTCCTCGAAGGTTCCCTCCAGGCCGTAGCCGGCGTTGGCGACGACGACATCCAAAGGGCCGACGTTCTGCTCCACCTCCGCGACCACACCGTGGACGGCGTCGTCGTCCGTCACGTCCAGCAGGCGACCGTGAGCGTTACCGGGCCTGAGTTCTTCGAAGGCCCGCAGGTCCTCCTCGGAGCGGACTGTGCCGACGACGGTGTGACCTGCGGCCAGGGCGGCCTCGGCGAAGGCACGTCCGAGGCCCGTGCTGACGCCGGTGATGAGCCAGTTCTGCTTGTGCATTGTTCCTCCAGAGAGGTCTTGCGAGGAGCCGGACCGTTCCTCCACCAGAAAGTCTACACCGTGTCGATTTTTGCCGTCACAGCGTAGATTCTGGTAGTGCTCACGGGATGGAGGGCTTAGAGTTCATCTCATTTGGCTGAGTAGGCTGTCGGCTGTGGTGGGGATCATTGAGCGGCTGGTGCCGGACGAGCTGTGGGAACTGTTCCAGCGGGTCGCGCCGGAGGCACCATCACGGCCTCAAGGTGGCGGCCGGCGCCGGCACGGCGACCGTGAGGTGCTGGCGGCGATTGTGTTCGTGGCGACGTCGGGCTGCACGTGGCAGCAGCTGCCGAAGTCGTCGTTCGGACCGTCCGGAGCGACAGCTCACCGACGGTTCACCGAATGGACGAAGGCTCGCGTGTGGGCCAAGCTGCACCGCCTGGTCCTGGACGAACTCGGAGCCCGCGGAGACCTGGACTGGTCTCGCTGCGCGATCGACTCGGTGAACTTGCGGGCCCTGAAAAAGGGGAGCTGACGGGTCCGAATCCTGTCGACCGGGGCAAGTACGGCTCGAAGATCCACCTGATCACCGAGCGGACCGGTCTGCCCCTGTCTGTCGGCATCTCCGGTGCCAACGTCCACGACAGCCAGGCTCTGATCCCGCTCGTGAAGGGCATACCGCCGATCCGGTCCCGGCGAGGCCCCCGTAGGCGTAAGCCCGGCAAACTGCACGCCGACAAGGGTTACGACTACTCCCACCTGCGGCGATGGTTATCCCAGCGGGGTATCCGGCACCGCATAGCCCGCAAGGGAGTCGAGACGTCGCAACGGCTCGGCCGGCACCGCTGGACCATCGAGCGCACGATGGCCTGGCTCGCCGGCTGCCGCCGACTCCACCGCCGCTACGAGCGCAAGGCCGAACACTTCCTCGCCTTCACGAGCATCGCCTGCACCCTCATCTGCTACCGCAGACTCACCAAATGAGATGACGTCTTAAGAGTTCATCTCATTTGGCTGAGTAGGCTGTCGGCTGTGGTGGGGATCATTGAGCGGCTGGTGCCGGACGAGCTGTGGGAACTGTTCCAGCGGGTCGCGCCGGAGGCACCATCACGGCCTCAAGGTGGCGGCCGGCGCCGGCACGGCGACCGTGAGGTGCTGGCGGCGATTGTGTTCGTGGCGACGTCGGGCTGCACGTGGCAGCAGCTGCCGAAGTCGTCGTTCGGACCGTCCGGAGCGACAGCTCACCGACGGTTCACCGAATGGACGAAGGCTCGCGTGTGGGCCAAGCTGCACCGCCTGGTCCTGGACGAACTCGGAGCCCGCGGAGACCTGGACTGGTCTCGCTGCGCGATCGACTCGGTGAACTTGCGGGCCCTGAAAAAGGGGAGCTGACGGGTCCGAATCCTGTCGACCGGGGCAAGTACGGCTCGAAGATCCACCTGATCACCGAGCGGACCGGTCTGCCCCTGTCTGTCGGCATCTCCGGTGCCAACGTCCACGACAGCCAGGCTCTGATCCCGCTCGTGAAGGGCATACCGCCGATCCGGTCCCGGCGAGGCCCCCGTAGGCGTAAGCCCGGCAAACTGCACGCGGACAAGGGTTACGACTACTCCCACCTGCGGCGATGGTTATCCCAGCGGGGTATCCGGCACCGCATAGCCCGCAAGGGAGTCGAGACCTCGCAACGGCTCGGCCGACACCGCTGGACCATCGAGCGCACGATGGCCTGGCTCGCCGGCTGCCGCCGACTCCACCGCCGCTACGAGCGCAAGGCCGAACACTTCCTCGCCTTCACGAGCATCGCCTGCACCCTCATCTGCTACCGCAGACTCACCAAATGAGATGACGTCTAAGGCCATCCGGCCTCGGGGCTGGGTGGGCTCGCCTACCGGAAAGAGCGCGCCGACGACGTATCCGGCGCGAGCCCCCCCGTCGTGCCCGGCGATCACCACGTCGCGCAGGTACAGAGCCTCGACAAAGTCGCTCAGGTCCTGGCCGAGCGCGCCGATCTGCCCGCTGCGCAGGCGCCCGGCATCCTGGAACCGGGTGTCCCCGAAGCCGCGCAGATACGGCCGGTACACCCGGTGACCCGCCTGGTGCAGACGCGGCAGGACGCCATCCCGCGCCGACGGCGTCGGCGAGCCGGACGGCGCTCCGGCACTGCGGACGCGGGTCTTCAGCGACTGCGGCCCGGCTGATGATGTCACCAGCCGGGCCGTAGTCGAGTGGGTCACAGCCCCAAGGGGTGAGTACCCAGTTCAGATGCGCTTCGGAGCGCTGGGGCAGGCGTTCGTAGCCGCGCGCTGAAGTCACCTTCCCTCACAGCTTTCCGGCCCCCGGACGATTGTGTCTGCCGACGGCGATGTCAGTGCCGTGCGCTACCTTCTGGCCCGGATCAGGACTACAGACAGAATTCTTCGAGGAGTGGTGATGATGGTGGCGCTGTCCGGGCTGTCGGAGCGCAACGAGTTCTCAGCTGTGATCATCAGGACCGACTTTACGGACGAGGCTGCGTGGCGGGAGGTGACGGCGGAGCTGGAGAGGTCCTCCCACTACGACGGCGACCCTGCGGATTCCTATGACGTGGTCGACGCGCCGGAGCTGGACGGCGCGGACACAGACGCGATCCTGGCGGCGATATCGGCTCACGAGGAGCTGTGGGACCAGCTCAGTGTGGTGTTCGTCGCCGACAGCACGACGATGCGTGCCGACCACCACGCCCTGCTTGCGGTCACCACCATGACCCGGGAGGACTTTGACACCGACGAGGATTACGAGGCCACGGTCGAGTTCGGACGGGAATTCCGCACGGTGCCGAGCGGTATCCACTCCATCCATGCCAACCTTGAACTGGCCAACATGGACTTCGAGGCGTTCTCGTCGCGCGCGCACGAGGACTCGGAAGGAGTTTTCCGCTCCTTCACCGAGTAGGACCCATGATCATCCGAGGGCCGGCGTCTTCCGCGTCCACTGACTCGTGCGCGGGCTTTTGCGCGTCAGCCGCCGGGTCACCATGGTGATGAGTGCCCAATTCAGGCGTGCTTCCGAGTGCTGTAGAAGGCGCTCGTAGTCACGAGCGTTGCGGCCTCACCCTCGATCGCTCCCCACACGCGTGGCTCGGACCCCCTGAGTGTCGTGAACGACGTGGCCACGGAATCGCCGACCAGACCCGGTACCGCTCCGACCGATGGTCGGATCACCGCCTATCAGGTGCGCGTGGACCGGGACAATTCGACCATGACATGGTCAAACGTGAAGCGTCCTGTCGCCACGCCACCCATTGTCCGGCTCGCGACTGGCCGATTCCCACAAACGTGTGTTGCCTCCCCTGGTCATGTTGCGCGAGGCTCGATGCAAGCACCTTCGCACGTGCATCCAGCGAACGTCGTCAGGCGGAGTGGGCGAGCGAGGCTCCGGACCTCGCACAGCAATTCGGGGGAATTCCTTACATGATCGAGGTACGCAGTACCGACCTGCCGGTCTCTGATCGATTCGACTGGTGGTGCGCACTCACAGCTCAGGACCTGGTTCCCACCCGGCTCACAAGAGCCCGGAGCACCGACTTCCCAGCGTCGATGAGGCACATGCAGTTGGGGCAGATCCAGGTCTCGGCGCTGGAGTTCCCGGCTCTGCGGTCGGAACGCACCCAGCGCCTCATCCGGCGAAGCGACCCGGAACTGTGGATGCTGGCCTTCGTGACCGGCGGAGGAATGGCCCTGGAGCAGGGGCACAACGGAACGTCACTCCGCCCCGGCGACCTCGTGCTGTACGACACCTCACGTCCGTTCGATGCCTTCTCCGGCGTGCCCGACGACCCGTCGTGCGCGGTTCTGCTGCATCTGCCCCGGCACGCGGTGCCGATCCGAGAGCAGCGGCTGCGGGAACTCACCGCGCGGCAGATGCCGTCGGACAGCGGCCCCGCGGCTTTGCTGACAGGATTCCTGCGAGGGCTGGTGGATCAGGCGGCAGCCCTCACGGAAGCTCACCGCGCACGCTTGGCTCCGGCCGTCGTGGACCTCGCCACCGCTTTCCTGGCGGATGTGGCCGGGGTCCAGAAGGAAGTGCCCGTCGAGACGCGGCAGGCCGTCCTCGTACGGGCGGTGAAGAAGTTCATCGTCCGCAACCTTGCGGATACGAGGCTGACACCTCCCGCGATAGCCGCGGCTCACCACATGTCGATACGCCAACTTCACCTGCTGTTCCAGAATTACGAGGAGACCACCGTCGGCGCCTGCATCCGGGAGGAGCGGCTGCGGCGCTGCCGTGCCGACCTGGCGGACCCACGTTTCGCGGAGCGGAGCATCCAGCAGATCGGGGCCCAGTGGGGCTTTCACGACGCGGCCGTCTTCAATCGTGCGTTCAAGAAGCGCTACGGGATCAGTCCGGGGGCATATCGAAACGGTCTCTCCACCAGCGGACAGGACGATCCGCGATGAAGGCGACGACAGCGTGTCCCGCCCGGCTGTGATGACACTGCGCAACCGCGACCTGCCAGCCGCCGGTCGCTTCGACTGGTTCTGTGAGCTCGTGGCTCAGGACCTGGCGCCCCATACCATCGCCTCCAAGCACGCACACGACTTCAAGGCCACCCTGCTGTCAGCGAACCCGGGCCAGATCCGGGTTTCGGCCATCGACTTCCCCACGCTGGGTTCAGCGCGTACGCAGCGCCTGATCCGGCGCTCGGATGAGCGTCGCCGCCCTCAGCGCCGCGACGGCGTCGTTCCTCAACCACGCCTGGCGCCGTTTCCTGACCGTCGTCGACCACGCCCCAGCGCTGCTGGAGCGGTGCCGCCCGGCGAGCAGCCCGTGGCCAGACGACGCCGCGGCCCTCTCCCGTCTGGCCGACGCCGTGATCGACGCCGAGGGTCTGGTCGACGAGATCGTCCACGGCGGCTTCGTGGCGGAGCAGGAGCGCCGAGCACGCGCGTGGCCGGCCATCGAGACCTTGCTCAGCCGGTCCGCTGCTGTCGGGGCCCATCGGCCGTCGGAGTACGCCGGTCAGGCGACTCGGACATATCCGCCAGGCCTCCCCACCGTGCCGGTGAGGCGATCCGGCCGCATCCGCCCTGCCGCCTGGTCCGTGTCCATCCGTCACGCGACCGAGGACCTGAGCCGTGCCCCGAGGGACCGTGAGATCCCGCGCGCCGCGACCTGCACCAACGGGGCGAGGGCGTGCGGGTTCACGGTGTCGGCGTGGGCGACGACCGAGACGGCCGCGACGACGGTGTGGTCCGGACCATACACGGGGGCGGCGACCGACACGGCGTCCATCGTCACCTGCCGGTCGCTGACGGCGACCCCGGTGCGGCGCACTTCGGCGAGGGCGCGGCGGACCTCGTCCGGGGTGCACAGGGTCTTCTCCGTGTGCCGGACGAGCGGCCGGGAGAGCACCTGTTCCTGGACCTCCCGGGGTGCGTGAGCGAGGAGGACGAGGCCGACGCCGGTGGGCGCGAGGTCGAAGCGCCCGCCAACGCGGGTCAGGACTCGGACCGCGTCACGGCCGGCGAGGCGCTCCACGTAGACGACGGACAGCTCCTCGCGGACGGCGAGCTGCACGTTCTCGCGGGTGATGTGCCCGAGGTCGGAGAGGTAGGGCAGGGCGGCCTCGCGCAGGCCGAGGCCGCGCGGAGCGAGGGAGGCGATCTCCCACAGCCGCAGCCCTATGCGGTAGCCGCCGTCCGGCTCGCGTTCGAGCGCGCCCCAGCCGGCCAGTTCCTTCACCAGCCGGTGGGTGGTGGTGAGGGGCAGGCCGGTGTGGCGGGAGATCTCGGCAAGCCGCAGGACGGACCGGTCCGGAGTGAAGGCTTCCAGCACCTGCAGAGCCCTGGCCGTCACCGAACAGTTCTCGGTCGGGGCTCGGCGCTGCATGCGGACCTCCTTGTCCGGGTGCTCGCCGCTCCACAGCGGGCTCGGGCACGTCACCGAGAAGCTAGGCAAATCGCTGACGGCCGTCAATGCTCTGGCAAGTATTCGAAACGACGGGATACTGGTCGAATGGCGAGCGGTCCGGCATGAACGGAATGCCCCTGCGGCCACGAGCGTGGCGGTCCCCGGAGGCACGGGCGGGCGTCTCGGGCCCTCGCAAGCAGGCTCCCGCCCTTCTCTCGGCCTCCTCAGATGTCGGGTGGGGAGCGGCTGCCCGTCACCGGAGTGTCCGGGCTACGTCGGCGGTGGGGCGCCACGCAAAACCTTCTGTGCGGGCCGTCCTGACAGCACGCCCCGGCCGTCGCACCGGACCGTCACGCGATCGTCGAAGATCCCGGACGAGTCCCGTACGACACCGAGCGTCAAAGATCCAGGACGAGTCTCGGGCACGCCGCCCGGGAGACGCAGATCATCATCGTGTCGTGCGCCTCCTGTTCGGCGGGGGTGAGGAGGGAGTCGCGGTGGTCGACCGTGCCCTCCAGCACGGCCGTCTCGCAGGTGCCGCACGTGCCCTCCTGGCAGGAGAAGAGAACCTGCACACCGGCCTCCTCGACCGCCTGCAGCACGGACTTGTCCGGCGGGACGGTCACCGTGATGCCGGTCTGCGCCAGCTCGACCTCGAACGCCCCGTCCCGTACGGGCGCCTGAAGCTCCTTCGGCGCGAACCGCTCGACGTGGAGGGTGCCGGGCGGCCAGTCGGCGCACCGCTCCTCGACGGCCTTGAGGAGTGGTTCCGGGCCGCAACAGTAGACGAGTGTGCCGGGCCGCGGCGTCCCCAGGAGCGCGTCGAGATCGAGGAGCCCGTACGCGTCCTCGGGTCGGACCCGCACTCGCTCCCCGTACCGGGTGACGAGTGCGCCGCGGAAGGCCATCGACGAAAGTGTTCGCCCTCCGTACGCCAACTCCCATGCGGATCCATGACGTTCCGCCTGCTCCAGCATCGGGATGATGGGGGTGATGCCGATGCCGCCGGCGATGAAGAGGTACCGCTCGGCGCGCTCCAGGGGGAAGTGGTTGCGCGGGCCGCGCACCCGGACCGGGTTCCCCTCGGCCAACTTGTCGTGCACCTGGAGGGATCCGCCGCGCCCGTCGTCCTCCCGCAGGACGGCGACGCGCCATACGTGGGTGTCGTCCGGCGAGGAGCACAGCGAGTACTGCCGTACGAGATCCGGGGCGAGCACCAGGTCGATGTGCGCGCCGGGCGTCCAGGCGGGCAACGGGGCGTGGTCGGCCCGGTGCAGGTCGAGGGAGACCACACCGTCGGCCTCGTCGGTGCGGCGGGCCACGACGAGGTCGAGTTCGGCCTCGGGTGTGGTGGTGCTTGTGGTCATCAGAGGTCCTTGAGTACGCGAGTACGCGGGTCAGGCGCCGACGAGTCGGTGGGGGCGGGGCGCGGGGCGGGGGCGGTCCCCGGGCCCGGGTGCCCGTCGGGATGGGCGAGCAACCACTCCCACAGCTCCACCGGGTCCTCGGACTCCCGGGGCTCGCCGCACCAGCACCAGCCGCGCAGCCGGTCCGTGCCGGGGACCCACACGATCCGGTAGACCGTGTCTCCCTCGAGCATCGTCGTGGGCTGCGGGCTCATCGGACGGCCGCGGTGGGTGTGGTCGTGGCGGCCTCGACGAGCCGCTGGAGGATGCGGCGGGCGGCCAGGCCACCGGTGTCGATGTTGATGCTGAGCTCCTGCGTCCCGGCCGGCTCGGAGGCGATGACCTGCTCCAGCCTGTTGAGTGCGACGACGTCTTGGAGGACGACGGTGCGGTTGTTCTCCCGCAGGAAGTCGGAGACCTCCTGGTCGTCCAAGGCGAAGTCGCGGGCCACGGCCCAGAAGTCGTGAGTGCTGGTCTCCGTCTCGGGAGTGATGGCGTAGACGACCTCGACGTGGAAGGCGTCCGGGTCGCCGCCGTCCGCGTCCGGGCCGGGTGCGCCGACCGGGGCGATGCGCGAGTGCAGGAGGTACAGGCAGGGGGCGTGGTACTCGATGTCCTGCCAGCGCGTGATGCGGCCGGTGATGCCGGTGGACTTGGCGTAGAACGGCGGGCAGGCCGCGTCGTCCATGTGCCGGCTGACGTGTACGACGCCCGCCTTGTCGTCGACCTCCGTGGTGATGGGGGTCTCGGCGACCTCGGGGGTGCCGATGTAGCCGCCGTGGAGGTACGTCTCGTGGGACAGGTCGAGCAGGTTGTCGACGAGGAGGCCGTAGCGAGCCGCCAGCGGCTCCATGCCACAGACGGTGGTGTAGGCGGGCGAGTCCAGCCAGGGGGCGCGGGGGATCAGGGCCTCGTCGGCCTTGTCCTTGTCGCCGATCCACACCCACACGAAGGAGTCCCGTTCCTTGACGGGGTAGGAGGTGAGCCGGGCGGTGCGCGGCACGCGCTTCTGACCGGGCACGCTCACGCACACACCGTCGGCGCCGTAGGTGAAGCCGTGGTAGCCGCAGACAACCGTGTCGCCGTCCAGTCGGCTCGGCTTCTCGGAGAGCGGGAACCGGCGGTGGACGCACCGGTCTGCCATGGCGGTGGCCTCCCCCGCCTCGGTGCGCCAGAAAAGGATCGACTCGCCGCAGATGGTGCGGGTGAACAGTTCCCGCCCGATCTCGCTGCCGTAGGCGGCCACGTACCACTGGTTGCGCGCGTATGACGTCATCGTCATCTCCCTTGCGTCGGGCGGACCCGCCGCATCGACGGATCGGGGACTGCGGAGTGGGTTTTGGGAGTGAGGGTGGGGGTTCGCGGGTTTCGGTTGCCGGTTGCCCCGAGGGGGCGGGGTGGAGGGTCGGCGGTTTCCAGAGTGCTGCGGACACGGGCCCGTGAACAGGGCGCCTTCCGTTGAACGGAAGGCCGAGGCAGGGGCCGTTCAACGGGGCGGGCGGCGCATGCCGCCACCTTCGACGGTGAGGATGTGTCCGGAGATCCAGCGCGCCTTGTCGCCGGCCGGGAACAGGCCGCGTACGCAGGGTCTCAGGGCGTCCCCTCCGTGCCGAGGACGATGGCGCGGCGGCGGCCTCGCGGGCCTCCGCTGGGATGTTACGGGCCGCCATCGATGGCCATATCGCCCCGATCTGTACGCAGTTGACGCGGATGCCGCGCGGTCCCAGTGTGCTCGCCGTGCCCTTGGTGAGGTGATCGAGGCCGGCCTTGGCCACGCTGTAGACCACGCCGGGATCAGGCCTCCGGGCACCCACGGAAGAGATGGTGACGATCGCGGAACCCTCCCCCATCCTCGGCTCCGCGTGCCGGGTCATCAGCCAGGCGCTCTTGAGGTTGACGTCCATGAGGCGGTCCCAGTCGTCCGTGCCGACCTCGAAGAGGCCGGAGCGTTCGCCGGAGGCCACGTTGTTGACCAGGAGACGTCCAGGCGTCCGCCGAAGCGCCGCGCGCATACGGTGACGGCGCGCCGGCAGTCCTCGTCACGGGTGGCTTCGGCGTCGACGCGGAAGGCCTCGCCGCCGTCCTTCACGATCGCGTCCACGGTGCGGTTGGCGGCTTCCGCGTCGCGGTCCAGGACGGCGACGGCAGCTCCGTGCCGGACGAGGGCCCGGGCGATGGCGTGGCCGACGCCGCCCTCGGGTCCGGTGAGTCCGGCTCCGGCGCGGCCGCGCAGTCACTGGCCGTCGGCGACGGGGTCTGCGGCGGCGATCGGGTCGTCCGGGGCGTCGAAGTCTGCGGTCACCTGGAGGTCTCCGCATGCATGTCGGCCCGGCCGAGGACGTCGTTCGAGTCGAGGACGTCGTCCGGAGCGAGGGCGTCGTTCGGTCCGATCGGGTCGCTCGGGCCGAGGCTGTCGTTGGGATACGTCACGTCGATCGACCGCCGCGGACGGGGCTGCCAGACCGGACACCGCCAGGCGGATCATCGCCCCAGCCGGCAGGCCCGTGCCGCAACGGGCCCGGGTGCGGGTACGTCGAGGCGGGGGCCGGCCAAGGCGCCGGCCGACATCCGTCACGCTCGCAGCGGCACCGTCTCCAGCACCTCCTCCGCCAGCGCCCGGGACGCCGCGTCGACGCGGGCGTTGGCGCGGCGGAAGACGTCCTCCGCCGCGGCGGCGGGCCAGTCTGCCGGGAGGTGCTGGATCGGGAGGTGCGGGTCGGCGCGGACGATCTGGAGCCACTCCGTCAGCAGACGGAGTTTGACGGCGAGTTCGTCGACGTCCGAGGCATCGCGGCCGTCCGCGAACGCGAACCAGCGGTCGAGGAAGGCGGTGTAGCCGGCGGACGGGGTCGCGAGGTCCCAGGTCTCGTGCACCATGCGGGAGATGTCGGTGGCGGGGTCCGCGGTGGAGCGGAACACCCTGATGTGGGGGCCGAGTTCGGTGTCCTCTGTGATCGCGGTGACGTCCGCCTGGCCCGGTGCGATCCACAGGCCGCCGATGAGCGGGCCGAAGCCCGCCCAGGTCAGCTGGGAGCGCAGGTCGTGGCGCTGCCGCTGGCTGGCCTCGGGCAGGGAGAAGGCGAGCAGCGTCCACGTCCCGTCCCAGTCGTCGTTGACGGCGCCCTGCTTCCAGATACGGTGCTCGCCGTCGCGGAGGATTGCCGCCGCCCGGTCGGTGAGGCCGAAGTACATGCGGCGGCCCTCGCGGCGGCGCTGCAGCAGGCCGCGGCCCACCATGCGGGTCAGGGTGGAACGGGTGGCGTGCTCGCCCACGCCAGTGCGGCCGAAGACCTCGATGATGCTGCCGGAGTAGACGCAGACGTCGCTGCCCAGCACGAAGTTGCCGAGGAACGTGAGCATGAGGGACTGGGGGCGCAGGGTCACCTCGGAGCCCGGACCCGTCCGGAGTTCGCCCCCCGTGGCCTCGTACACCGCGCCCTCGCCCCGCGCGGCGTCTCCGCCCGCCGCACCGCTTCTGCCGCCTGCCATGTCGCCCTCCCGCCTCACGCCACCGCCGTACACCCAATGTTACGCACTCTATTGACCGCTGCAAGGAGAATGCCTAGCGTTGCGCGCAGATCGAACGAGCGGACGGGACGGGGCACACCCCGTGGGGCGATGCCCCCCGCCGCTTCCTCTGCGCTCCCTCATCTCTCCGCCCTCAAGGAGATTCACCCATGGACCTTTCCGGCAAGGTTGCCGTCGTCACCGGCAGCGGGCGCGGCCTCGGCCTCGCCTACGCCCGCGCCCTCGCCGCCGCAGGCGCCTCGGTCCTCGTCAACGACGTGGATGCCGAGGCGGCCGAGGCGGCCGCCAAGCAGATCGCCGAGGACGGAGGGCGTGCGGTCGCCGAGGTCGTCGCCGTCGGCACCAGCGAGGCCGCCGACGCCCTGGTGAACCGGGCCGTGGCCGAGTTCGGGCGGCTCGACGTCATGGTCACCAACGCGGGCGTGCTGCGCGACCGCGTGCTGTGGAAGATGTCCGACGACGACTTCGACACCGTCCAGCGGGTGCACCTGCGCGGCACCTTCACCTGCGCCCGCGCCGCCGCGATCCGGATGCGCGAGCAGGGCGAGGGCGGCCGCATCATCGTCGCCGGCTCCCCCGCCGGACAGCGCGGCAACTTCGGCCAGACCAACTACGCCGCCGCCAAGGCGGGCATCGCCGCGATGGTCCGCACCTGGGCCATGGAGTTGGCGAAGGCCGGCATCACCGCCAACGCCGTCGTCCCCAACGCGGCCACCGAGATGACGAAGACCATGCCGCTGTTCGCCCCCTACATCGAGGCGTACGAGAACGACGGCACGCCCTTCCCCGACTCCCTGCGCAAGGGCATCGCCTTCGGTACCGCCGAGGACTGCGCGGGCCTGGTCGTCTTCCTCGCCTCCGACGCGGCGAAGGACGTCACCGGCCAGTGCGTCGGCATCGGCGGAGACAAGCTGTCGCTGTGGTCGCACCCCCAGGAGGTCTCGGCCGCGTACACCGACGGCGGCTGGTCGGCGGACGCGATCGCCGCTGCCTGGCCGACCTCGGTGGGCCAGCGCCCGGAGACGTACGGCATCCCCGCCCCGCAGCTGTAAGGAGACGACCGCCAGATGGCCGGCATCGACATCGACGCGATCACCGCAATCGACGTGCACACCCACGCCGAGGTCTCCTCACGCGGACGGGGCTCACTCTCCTCCGAGCTGGAGGAGGCGTCCAGCAAGTACTTCAAGGTGGAGGACGGCCACCGCAAGCCGACGCTCCCCGAGATCGCCGCGTACTACCGCGAGCGGAAGATGGCGTGCGTCGTCTTCACCGTCGACGCGGAGGCCGCGACCGGCGTCCCGGCCGTCCCCAACGAGGAGATCGCCGAGGCCGCCGCCGAGAACCCGGACGTCATCATCCCGTTCGCCTCGATCGACCCCGCCAAGGGAAGGGCGGGAGCCCGTGAAGTCGTCCGCCTGGTACGGGACTTCGGGATACGCGGCTTCAAGTTCCACCCGAGTGTCCAGGCGTTCTACCCCAACGACCGGTCCGCGTACGTCCTGTACGAGGCGATCGAGGAGGCCGGTGCCGTCGCCGTCTTCCACACCGGCCAGACCGGCATCGGCGCGGGCGCACCGGGCGGCGGCGGCATCCGCCTGAAGTACTCCAACCCGCTGTACATCGACGACGTGGCCGCCGACTTCCCCGGCATGCCGATCATCATGGCCCACCCGTCCTTCCCCTGGCAGGACGAGGCGCTGTCGGTGGCCACGCACAAGCCGCAGGTCTACATCGACCTGTCGGGCTGGTCGCCGAAGTACTTCCCGCCGCAGCTCGTCCAGTACGCCAACAGCCTGCTCAAGGACAAGGTGCTGTTCGGGACCGACTACCCGCTCCTCACCCCGGACCGCTGGCTGAAGGACTTCGCCGCGCTGCCGATCAAGGACGAGGTCAGGCCGAAGATCCTCAAGGAGAACGCGGCCCGGCTGTTCGGCTTCATCAAGGACTGATCCGACGCACGAAGGACGGATCCACTTCACCGAGGACTGATCCGAACCGCCTACGACCGGCCCGCCTCACCAAGGACCCGTCCGCGCCCGTTCTCGCAGCACCCAGGGACGCAAAGGAGCTCCCTCATGCGCAACCACGGCATCGGCTCCTGGACCGCACGACGCGCCCGCAAGACCCCCCACCGCCTCGCCGTCGTCCACCAGGGGTCCCGGTACACCTACGCCCAGCTGCACGATCGCACCACACGCCTCGCCCACCGCCTCCGCTCCCTCGGTGTCCGCCGCGGCGACCGCGTCGCCTTCCTCGGCCCGAACCACCCCGCGTTCCTGGAGACCCTGTTCGCGGCGGGCCGGCTGGGCGCCGTCTTCGTCCCGCTCAACATCCGCCTCGCCGAAGCCGAGTTGAGGCACTGCCTCACCGACTCGGGTACGTCCGTGCTCGTCCACTCCCCGTCGTTCGGTGCGTTCGCGGCCGCCTCCGGAGTCGGCCGGCTCGTCGCCGTCGACGACACATACGACAAGGCGCTGGCACAGGCCCCGAACTCCCCTGTCGACGAGAGCGTCGCCCTCGACGACCTCATGATGATCATGTACACCTCGGGGACCACGGGCCGCGCGAAGGGCGCCGTGCTCAGCCACGCCAACCTCACCTGGAACAGCATCAACACACTCGTCGATGCCGACTTCGCCTCCGACGAGGTGACCCTGCTGTCCGCACCCATGTTCCACACGGCGGCCCTCAACATGACGTGCCTGCCGACGTTCCTCAAGGGCGGCACGCTGATCCTCGAGGAGTCGTTCTCGCCCTCGCGCACCCTCGACCTGGTCGAGGAGCACGGCGTGACGGTGATGTTCGGCGTGCCGACCATGTTCCAGCAGATCGCCGCGGAGGAGCGGTTCGCCGAGGCCGACCTGTCGTCCGTACGGACGATGATGTGCGGCGGTGCACCGGTCCCGAGGGCGCTGATCCGTACGTACGAACAGCGCGGCCTGCGCTTCCTCCAGGGCTACGGCATGACCGAGGCCTCCCCCGGCGTGTGCCTGCTGGACGCGGAGAACGCCCTGGCCAAGGCAGGCAGTGCGGGCGTGCCGCACTTCTTCAACGACGTGCGGATCGCCGATCCCGCCGGGCATGACGCCGAACGCGGCGAGCGCGGCGAACTGCTCGTCGAGGGCCCCACCATCATGTCCGGCTACTGGGGCCTGCCGGACGCGACCGCGGCCGCCTTCACGGACGGCTGGTTCCGTACGGGCGATGTGGCCATCGCGGACGAGGACGGATACGTCACCATCGTCGACCGCGTCAAGGACATGATCATCTCGGGTGGGGAGAACATCTACCCGGCCGAGGTGGAGAAGGCCCTGTACGAACACCCGGCCGTCGCGGACTGCGCCGTGATCGGCATACCCGACGAGAAGTGGGGCGAGGTGGGTCGCGCGGTCGTCGTCCTCGCGCCGGACGCGGAGGCCGGCGTCGAAGAGATCCTGGCCTTCCTCGACGGCCGCCTCGCCCGCTACAAGATCCCCAAGTCCGTCGTCCTCGCCGACGCACTGCCCCGCAGCGGCGCCGGCAAGCTGCTCAAGCCCCGCATCCGGGAAACCTACGGAACCACCGACTCTTCTGGAGCCCCCGCATGACCGCCCTTCGTACCGTCACCGGCCTCGACGAGATCAAGGCCCTCGCCGGCGCCGACCTCGGCCGCACCGACTGGATGGAGATCACCCAGGAGCGGGTGAACACCTTCGCCGACGCCACCGGCGACCACCAGTGGATCCACGTCGATCCCGAGCGCGCGGCGGCCGGCCCCTTCGGCGCCCCGATCGCCCACGGCTACCTCACCCTCTCCCTCGTCATCCCCCTCTTCAACGACCTGCTCGCCATCGAGGGCGTCTCAATGAGCATCAACTACGGCCTGGACAAGGTCCGTTTCCCCAGCCCGGTGAAGGCCGGAGCGAAGATCCGCCTGCGCGGCGCCGTGGACTCCGTGGAGGAGGTCAAGGGCAACGGCGTCGAGATGCGCCTGACCTTCACGATCGAGGTGGAGGGCTCGGAGAAGCCGGCGTGCGTGGCGTCGGCGCTCTACCGGCACTACGCCTGAGCACGGTCGTCAACGCTTCCCCTTCCAGGACTTGTCGACGCCCTGGACGTTCCCCCGGTCACCGCAGCCGGTCTCGACGCCTTCTACATCCTGGGGACCGACGACACCTCACTGGCCCGCTCCGGAACCGAGTTCGCCGCCTGCCTCGGCACCGAGCCGCGCATGGCGCCCGGCGGACACATGGCTCTCTTCAATCGTCCCGAGGACATCGCGGCCGCTCTGCGCGAACTGCTCTGAGCAGTCTCGGTAATCGGCCCGGAGATCGCTGTCACACCCCGATGCGTACGCTCCCAGCAGGGCTGCGTGGAGTGACGACCGCGGGACTGCTCGGAGATGTCCATTGTCCGGAACTCGTATCTCAGACCAGAGGACTCTGTTATGGCTCCACCTCATGCCCACCCGCTCACCAGGCTCGGTGCTGACCTTCCAGGCAGACGACGAGACGCTCGCCCGGGAAGTGCGCGCTCTTGTCGATCCGACCGCCACGCTGCGTCTCAACGAGAAGGAGTCTGACGTGGCGGGTTATCTCCGGCACGTGTCGGAGCTGCGTTCCGCTATGGACGAGGGGACGATCACTGTGCTCGACGAGGTCGGCGACGGGGCGCCGGGCACCGTGGCGGCACGGGTCACGGTGCGGATGGCCATGAAGGACGGATCCAATCCTGAGACGCCTGGTCAGCCGTGCCGTCCTCACCGGGCCGCGAGCTTCGGCAGAACCGGTGGGCGGGGCTGCGGGGCGGTCGTGCCCCGACGGCTCGTCACACGTGCTGTTCAGCCCACCTCGACCGGATCGTCATCCGGCGTGAGCAGCCGACCGATCTCGACCATCTTCGTGATCCGGTCATCGTCGCCGAGCCGACCGATGAGATGCGATTCGCCCTGCACGACGGGAATCACCCGAACGTGCCCAGTATGAGGACGGATCTCCGCCTTGCGGTGCACCGCGCTGGACGCCGCTCGGTGATCCACCAGGGATTACGGGACAGCTCATGCGGACGCCGATGCATTTGCCCCATAGCCATCGCCTCGGGCGAGGGACGTCGCACGCCTTGTCCGCGTGGGATTCGTGCAGCGGAAATGGGGCAACGTCGGCTTCGGTTACTGAGTTTGAACTGGAGATCGCGAGGCCGCTGATCCCGCCGTCGAAGGTGCGGCCACAGGGCGGCAGAACGCAGGACGAACCTGATGAGACACTGTTCGCAGCCATCGTCTACGTGCTGGTCAGCGGCTGGCGCCTGGCGCCAACTACCGCCCTGCTTCGGGGTATCGAAGTCGACCGCCCACCGTCGGTTCCTGATCTGGTCGAGAGCCGGTGTCTGAGGGCGGCTGCACGAAGCCGTGCTGCACCGGCTCGGAGATGCCAGCCTCATCGACGCCACCCGCGTCGTCGTGGACACCGCCCACTTACACCGTGTCCTACATGGTGTAAGAGGACCCGCTCAGCTTCCGTACTTTGCGACGGGCGCGAGGTTCTTCGAACGTTCCGGACGCCTCAACGATGACCCGAACGATGGAGGAAAAAACTACAAGGACTGCTGAACCAATAAATTCTCCTCTCCAAAGAAAGCAACACGGCAGGGCAAGCAGAGCGCATAGTGCCCCTGCGGCAGCACCTATTTTTCTTTGGAAGGGAAACAACAGCCAGGGTACGAGCGGCGAGAGGAAGAATACGGCGAAGCCGATGAGCAGGGCGCCAGCCGCCATCGTGTGGGGCCTTTCCTTGTGGGCAGCATGTGTGGTCGCCCTCTGGCCGAGGGCGACCACACGGTCTATCTAGTAGGTGTACTCCGGGTCGGGAGTCTTGTCGGGCGCGTTGCAGAAGTTGCGTGGAAGCAGGGTCCACACCGGGATTCGGTGAGGGGGCCGAGATGTCGATGGCCCAGGGGTTTCCGGAGTGGCCTGATGTCATTGGGCTGTTTCCAACCTGGTTGATCAGCAGGCGACTTGGCGTGGGAACGGTGTCGGGGAAGAGATGAAGCTCCTGGTAGACGGGTTGTCGACCAAGATCAACCTGTTCGCCTCGAGTTTCACGTGCTTGTCTATCCATCAGGAATCGATCCGTCCAGCGCGACCCTGCGTTACCTGACCGGCCTACTCGCCGCTCGGCGTCGGGAGCGCGGGACACGGCGGCGCACCCTGATGCCAGACGAGACAGCGGTAACCGGGCACGCCACGCACTTGCCCGGCGTGACGATCACCATCGTCGCCGCCGGGCGTCAGCCACTATCTGAGCGGGCCCCATTTCGTTATCCGGGCCGCGAACGCCGTCCCGGCCCGGCTCAGGGCGCCAGCACAACCCTGCCGAACACCTTCCCCGCGTCCATCTCACGGTGGGCCAGCACCGCCTGGTCCAACGGCAACACTGCATGCACGACTGTACGCAGGTCCCCGTGCGCAGCATCGGCGAAGTGGGACGACCGCACGGCCTGCCGGTCGGGGCCGGGCACGGTGTCAGAGCTGAAAGTGGCAAACGACAACGACCTGCGGAAGGCGTTCATCAGCCGCATGCCGAAGTCCGCCGGCGGCTGCCCACCGACCACACCGACAGCCACGTACCGCCCGTTGGTGGTCAACTTGTCCAGGAAAAGGGGAAGCTGGGGACCCCCCACAACATCGATCACCACGTCGAAGCCCACCGGTGCGTCCGGGCCGCCTGTACCGGAGCGATCAAGGACATGGGTCGCCCCCAGGTCCCGCAGGCGGGTGCCACGCTCCACCGACGAGGTGGTGACAGCCACCGCGCTCGCACCGCCCCTGGCTGCGAGTTGGACCGCCGTAATCCCGATGCTGCCCGCAGCACCGCGCACGAGTACCGCCTCGCCGGACATGAAACGAGCCCGGTCCAGGGCGAAGTGGGCGACCACGCCGGAGCCGCCGAGGGTCACCGCGTCAGCGCCGGTCAGGCCGTCGGGCAGCGGAAGGACGTCCTCGACCGCGACGACGGCCTGCTCGGCGTACCCACCGGACAGGCCGGTGAACGCCCACACCCGCCGCCCGATCCACGAGGCGTCCACGCCCCCTCCCACCGCGGTGACCTTTCCCGCGACCTCGCTGCCGAGGAGATGGCCCTCCCGGAAGCCGTAGGCGGCAAGCGTTCCCCGGCGGATCACAGCGTCCACGCCGCCTACCCCGATCGCCTCCGTGGCGACCCGCACCTGCCCCGGGGCAGGAACGGGCACGGGCACATCGACGACCTCCAAGCCATCGGGGTCTCCGAACGTCCTGATCACGACGGCTTTCATCTCTGCTCCTCGGGTCGGTGGAAGGACGGATCGCAGCTGCTGCGGCCGTGGGCGTTGAGCCGGCCCCCACGGCCGGGGCTTCATCGGCGAAGTGCCGAGGCGGGGCGCCAGCACCGCCATCGGACCGTAACGGACGCCTCCGTCCGTTTGGCTAAAGTGAGAGACGATGACCAACCATTTGCCTCAGACCGTGCGCTCCCACGCGCGCGACAACCGGGCCCGCATCCTGGACGCCGCCCGCGCGGTGTTCGGCGAAGAGGGCCTGAGTGCGCCCATGCGCGAGGTCGCCCGGCACGCGGGCGTCGGCCCCGCCACGCTGTACCGGCACTTCCCGACCAAACAGGCACTGATCGCGGAGACCTTCGCCGAGCAGCGACGAGCCTGCCACGCCGCCGTCCGCGACGCCCTTACGGACCCGGACCCGTGGCACGGATTCCGGAGCCTGATCGAGCGGATCTGCGAACTCCACGCGCACAGTCGGGGATTCGCCGACGCCTTCACGACGGCCTTCCCCGAGGCCATGGACTTCGCCGCCGACCGGGAGCGGATTCTGCGCACGGTCGGCGAACTGGCCCGCCGCGCCCAGGGGACCGGCCAACTGCGCCCCGGCTTCGTCATCGACGACCTGGTCCTCATGCTCATGGCCCACCGGGGCCTCCAAGACACGCCGCGTGCCGCCCGGGTCACGGCCTCCCGCCGCTTCGCCGCCTACGTGATCGAGGCGTTCCGCGCCGCGCCAGAGACGGGAGCGCCTACGCCGCTGCCGCCAGCACCACGCCTGCAGCTCACAGAGTCGCCCAGCACGCCGTAAATTGCGTCACCTGCAGGTCCGTCAACCGCGCAGCCGGACAGCCTTGCCGGCTCCCTGCCGCAGCCAGGTTGGAAAGGGCTCATTGTGCAGTGCGAGTAGGGGTCCTCCGAGCTCGGCGGCGTGGCAGGCCCGCTGAAGTGGTAGTAGTCACCCGTGGTGATGGGCGCGCTGGTGCCGGTGTAGCTGCCGTCAAGGTCGAAGCCCTTGCCGTTACGGTGCAGGTGCTGGTGCTGGCTCGGTAACTGGACCGTAGGGCCGGTGCGCCGCTGACCTGGCTCCAGCCTGCGCGGGCCGGCGAGTTCCTTCGTGAAGGTCAGCAAGCAGGGAGCCGTCGAGGGCTGGTGGGACAGCGGCCTCAAGTCACCGATCATCGCCCCTGGCCCGGGCTCCGGGAAGGTGCAGGGTTACCAGATCCGGGGCACCGAAGCCCTGGTCAATGTTCTCTCTTCGGCTCGGCGGTAGGAGAGGCGGGCCCGGCCGGTCTCGGGACACAAGTCAAGCGTCGGCGTTCTGGCCGCTGCACCTCGGCGTCACCAAGGGCCTCACGGACGCGGAATTCCTGGCAGCGATGGAGCGACACAAGGACACCGACCCGGCAATGGCCGCCGTCCTCGCCGCGATCAAGGCAGCGGTCAAGGGCGGCATCGGCAAGCTGTCGAGAACCCGCAAGACCCTGGCGCCCCGACATCAGCGCCGCGGTCACCGCCAAGGCCCGGGTTGGCGCGCTCGCGGTGTCCTGGCCGAACTCACCACCGGATACACGGACGATGACCGACCCCCCGATGCACCAACTGTCTTCACTGACCCGCGACAGGCGCCCCCGCCTCCGCGCGCACTTTGAGCGCCGAACACATGCGCACCAGCCCCGCGCAGGCCCTGGCCGCCCTGCCTCTCGTCGCCTACGCGCAGGACCTCCCGATCGTGCTCCGCTACTGGCGCAGTGAGTTCGGCCATCGACCGCTCAATCCGCGCCCTCGCCGTCCTTCTCGGCTTCGGGGTCTCGCTCGGCCGCGTCCTCCAGCGCTCCGAAGCCAACGTCGACAACGGCCTGATCGCGAGGCTGCTCACTGACTCGCGTCGCCGGCTCATTGACGGCGACCCGGGCGGTCCCGTGCGCCACGGCGCGTTCAGGAGGGCGGGCGCAGGGCGTCGGGGTTGAGGTGCGTGACCAGGCGATGCAGAAGCAGATGGGCGGTGGCCTGTTCCGGGGGTGTCAGGATGGCGAGCGCCTCGGCGTTGACGTCCTCGACCACCGCCTGGGCGCGGGCGGCGAGCAGGGCGCCGGCCTGAGTGGGGTGCAGGCCGAGCATGCGCCGGTTGGTGGGGTGGGGGCGGCGTTCGAGGAGTCCCCGCTCGGTCAGGTCGGCGACCGCGCTGCCCATGGACTGCGCGGTCACGCCCGTGCGTCGGGCTGATTCGGCGCTGGTGACGCCGGGGCGTTGGACGGCGTGCTGGAGGACGTTGTGCTGGGCGAGCGTCAGGTCCAGGTCGCGCAGGGCCCGTTCGAGGCGGGCGCCCAAGGCGTGCCCGAGCTGCCAGACGAGGTAGCCGGTGGGCGGCTTGAACGCAGCTGCGCCGGCTCCGGCGGAAGGCGTGGAAGGGAAGGAAGGGGAGGAAGGGGATGGGTCGGGCATGTTCATGGCCACCACTTGTAAGTCAACTTATAAAGCCCTAGCTTATAAGCCACCTTATAAGTTTGGTGGTTCTTCCGGTGCCCTCTCCCGTGATCTCCCGCCGTCAGGGTCCGCCCATCCTGCTGCTCGGTCTGCTGTGCGCCATGGCTCCGATGGCGATCGATCTTTACGTTCCAGCTCTGCCAGTCATCGCGATCTCGCTGGAGACCAGTCCGGCGGCGGTGGGCGTCACCCTGTCCGCGAACGTCGCCGGGCTGGCCGTGGGGCAATTGCTCATGGGCTCGCTATCCGACGTCCTGGGGCGCCGACGGCCCCTGCTCGCCGGCCTGCTCGTCTTCGCACTGGCCTCCCTGGGCTGTGCTCTGGCGCCTTCTCTTGCGGTGCTGACCGCCCTACGGCTCCTGCAGGGCCTCGCAGGTGCGGCCGGACCAGTGCTCGGCCGGGCCATCGCCCGCGACCTGTACTCCGGCAGCAGACTCGCCCAGCTCTTCGGGACACTCTCCCTGGTCATGGGCATCGCCCCGGTCTGCGCCCCCATTCTGGGCGGCGGGCTGCTGCGCGTCTCCTCCTGGCACGGCCTGTTCGTCGCTCTCGCGATCGTCGGCGCCGTACTGGCCTTGTGGTCGGTGCGCTCGATGCCGGAGACCCTGCCGCCCGGACAGCGGACCAGCGCCGGCCCCTCCGATGTCTTCCGCGTCTACGGCCGACTGCTGGGCAACCGCACCTTCCGGGCATACGCGCTGACCCTCGGTGCCCTCTTCGCCGTGCTCTTCGCCTACATCGCCGGTGCGGCCTTCGTCCTCCAGAGCGGCTACGGCCTCACACCCACCGCCGCCGGCGCCGTCTTCGCCCTGCTCGCGGCGTGCATGGTGGCAGGCGGTGCGGCCACCGGCCGCCTGGCCCGCCGCACCGCCCCCCAGCGCATTCTCGCCAGGGCGACCACCGTCCTCGTCCTGGCCGGCGCGGGGGTGCTGACAGCGTCCTGGGCCGGGGCACCACTCCCGGTGTTTCTGATTCCCCTGGCAGTACAGATCGCCGGCTTCGGCCTCGCGGCGCCCTGCTGCACCACGCTGGCCATGTCCGGCCAGTCCGGTGCCAGCGGCTCGGCATCGGCACTGCTGGGTGCCACCCAGTTCGCCACCGGCACCCTGGTCACCCCGCTGGTCGGCCTCGGGGACGCCGACCAGGGCCTGACGATGGCCTGCGTCATGACCGGCGCGGCCGTCGTCGCCGCGACCGGCGTCCGCATCGCCCGGCGTGCGGCGCACCGTAGCCCTCTCGCCCCCAGCCAGGCCCGCTGAACGACCTCGCCCCCCCCCGTTTCACTGCCTCTGACATCGAGGAGTCCGTCATGGCCATCGTCACCGAAACCTTCCGCCTGCTCGGCCACGAGCAGCCCCTGCGCACGATCCGGCGCGACGAGGAACTGCTGCTCACCGAGCCCGCCCCCGGGCCGATGAAGTTGTGGACCGACCAGCCCCCGCTGGAAGCGGTGCACTTCCCGCAACGGTATGCGTCCCAGCCGTTCGCGCCGCCGCGGGGTCTCTACGAGAGCGACCAACTACGCGTCGAGTGGCAGACCATGGACAACCGGCAGCCGTTCTACCACCGCAACTGCGATGTGGACGAGATCTCTTACCAGATCGCGGGCGAGCGCACCCTCATGACGGAGCTGGGCACGGTCGAGTTGCAGCCCGGCGACTTCTCCCGCATCCCCCGCGGTGTCGCCCACGACAACTACGGCCGCAAGGAGAGCCATCTGCTCTTCTACACCCCCGCGCCCGTCACCGAGGAACACACCGCCCACCACGTCTCCCGTCCCCTCTTCCCGCCCTTCGACGGCTGGAAGGCCGGCACCGTCACCGAAGTCACCACCCAGTGCCTGGGCACCCCCGGCCACGACGTGGCCGCCCACCGCAGCGACGAACGCCTCTTGCTGGAACAAGTCCACGATGAGGCCGGTCGCCTGACCGTGCTGTGCCCGGACCCCGCCCGCGCCACGACCGCCTGGCTCTATCGGGCCGACGGCTTCCGGCTCGGCGTCGCCCGCCTGTCCGGCACGCCCGGCCGGCGGGCCTACACCCGAACCCTGGACGCCGACGAGATCCAGTACCAGATCAGCGGGCGGCGCGTCCTGCTCAGCCAGCGCGGCGCCCTCGAACTGGCCCCGGGGGACTTGGTCCGCATCCCTCTGGGGGTTGCGCACACCAGCATCACCGAGGAGCCGGCCCGCCACCTCACCCTGCTCTCCCATCGCCCGGCTCCCCGCGTCGCACCCGCCGCCCGCACCGCCGAACCCCTCACCTCTCGCCTGGTGCGCGAACTCATCGCGCACTGACCTACGACCACCCCATCCGAGGAACGGCGGCGATGCCCCACGCGCCAGCCCCTTCACCGCTTCGACGCCGCGCCGTCACACCGACCATCGAGAAACCGGGAGACAGACTCAGTGCCCACCATGCAGGCCGTCACCGCCCACGCCAGCTCCGCCCAGATCCATCTGGACACCATTCCCATCCCCGAACCCGGACCGCAGGACGTCCTGGTCCGCGTCGCCGCCGCCGGACTCGCCCCCGGCATGCTGACCCTCCTGTCCCGTGGCGCCTTCCGTCACCTGCCCACCGTCCTGGGCCACGAGGCCGCAGGCACCATCACCACCGCCGGTCCAGAGGCACAGGCCCACGGCTGGGCACCAGGACAGCGGATCCGCGTCCATCCCCAGCTCAACTGCCGTACCTGCGCGGCCTGCACCACCGACCGCGACATGCTGTGCGCTCAGCAGGCCATGATCGGCCACGCCGCCTTCGGCCCCGCCCCCATGCCCCTGTACGCGCGCTACCATGACGGCGGCCTGGCCGAATACATCCGCGTGCCCTATTGGCTGCTCGACCCGCTGCCGGACAATGTCTCCTTCGACCTCGGCGCCAAGGTCCACGACCTCGCCAACGCCCTGCGCGCACTGAAACTCGCCGCACTGCGCCCCGGCTCCGCCATGGTCGTCACCGCCGCCACGGGCACCATGGGCACCGCCACCATCAAGCTCGCCCCCTACTTCGGCATAGCTCGGCTGATCCTCGTCGCCCGCTCCCGCGCACGCTTGGACGCCGTGACCCGGCTCGCCGGCACCCTCCCCACCGACACCGTCGCCCTGGAAGAGCTGGACACCGACTGGACAACCAATTCCGGCCTCACCGCCCGGCTACGCCGTCTGCTGCCCCAGGGCGCCGACGCCGTTCTCGACTACACACCCGACGGCCCCACCACCTGGCAAGCCACCGCCGCCCTCGCCACCGGCGCGACCATGGTCCACATGGGCGGAAATCCCACCCCCTGCCCGTTCCCCGCCCTCACCTTGATGACCAACTGCTGGCGCCTCATCGGCACTCGCGCCTGCACCCGCTCCGACGTCCACGAGATCCTGCGCCTCATGGAGAGCGGCCTCCTCCAAGCGGAAGACCTGATCACCCACCGCTACCCGCTCGCCGACGTCCGGACCGCCCTGCACACGCTGCAGACCCGCACCGAGCCCATGTGGATGGCTGTCGTCAATCCCTGAAGCGTAGCGCCGGCCTCACCTTCCACCGATACCGTCGATGCCGCCGACGGCTCCGGACAGGCGGCCGGTGTCGGGTCCACCTTCTGACAGGGGTGCCGGGGTGCCGTCAGGGGTGAAGGACGAGCGGGTTTGCTTACAGCGGCAGGTGAGCCTCGTCCATACTCTCGACTGTCCTTCTGAGATTCACTACGGCCTTTCCGCCCATCGTCATGCCTCCTTGGCGGTGAGCCTGCCGACGGCCCGGATGACCTGGCGCCGGGTGGCCAGGCGTCGGGCGAGGAAGGCCATCACCCGGTTCATGCGGCCTGCGATGACGCTGGGCGGCGGGTTCCTGCGGTCCAGGGCGGCCAGCGCGGTGCGGACGACGTCGGCGGGCGAGGCGAGCCTGGTCCCTCCGGCGGCCTGGGTGGTGCCCACGACGTCGAAGAACTCGGTCCGGGTCGCGCCCGGAGACAGGGCCAGCACCCGCAGACCGGTACCGCGTGACTCCTCCCACAGAGCCTCGGTGAGGCTGAGCACGAACGCTTTGGTCGCGCCGTAGAGCGCCATGCGCGGGTTGGGCTGGTAGGCGGCCATGCTCGCCACGTTGACCAGTACCCCGTGGCCCGCGGTACGCAGTTGGCCGATGAAGGTACGGCTGATGTCGGCGACCGCGGTCACGTCGACCGCGATCTCCCGGCGTAGCCGGTCCGGGTCCGCTTGGTGGAAGGGGCCGAAGGTGGCGAACCCGGCGTTGTTGATCAGGCTCGTGACGTGCAGGCCGAGCTGGGCCACCTGCGCGGCCAGCGCCTGCCCGGGGTGGTCCGTGGCCAGGTCCATCTCCACCACGTGCACCTGGATCCGATGCTGTTCGCGCAGCTCGGTGGCCAGCTTCTCCAGGCGGTCCCTGCGGCGGGCGACCAGCACGAGGTCGGAGCCGCGGGCGGCGAGCTGGCGGGCGAACTCTGCGCCGAGGCCCGCGCTGGCCCCGGTGATGAGGGTGGTGTGTCCGTGGTAATCGACGACCGGCATGATCATCCTTCTTTCAGTCGCTGCCTTCCTGGCAGTTAATGCCAAGTAGGCGGTCGCTGTCCAGAGGGGTACCCTGACGTCCATGACGACCTTGTGGGACCGTTCGCGGCAGGTCGCCGTCCAGGCGATCCTGGATACGGCGGTGCGCCTGTTCGCCGAGCAGGGCTACGAGCAGACGACGATCGCGCAGATCGCGCGGGAGGCGGGGATCTCGCAGCGTTCCCTGTTCCGCTACTTCGGCACCAAGGAGGACCTGGTCTGCGGCGACCAGGAGGCGCTGGGCGAGCTGCTGAAACGGACCGTCGAGCAGCAACCGGCCGAGATGTCCGCCTGGGATGCCCTGCGCGCCGGTTTCGAGGCCATTCTGACCGCCAACCACCCCCCTGAGCGTGCGCTGGAACTGTCCCGCCTCATCTTCGACACGCCCTCGCTGCATGCCCGCTACATCGAGAAGCGACTGCGCTGGCAGGCCGAACTCGTCCCCGTCGTCCGGGCGCGGCTGGGCAACGGCCCCGGCCGCCCGGCTCCCGACACGCAGGCCAAGGCGATCGTCGCGACGGTCTTCGCCTGCATCGACACGGCAACCGAACTCTGGGCCGGACACGACGGACGGCTCGACCTGGCCGACCTCTACGACCAGTGCCTCGCGGCGGTGCGGGACCACGGCTGAGGCGCGTATCCGATCTTCTCGGAGCAGGCACGCTTGCACCCGGCGCGCTCCAGCGCCTCGATCAGGGACCGGAGTTCCCGCTGGGCGGCCGAGCAGCGGGCGTACCGATCCGGACCGGCTTCGCGGCGGCGCTTGGCGGGGCGTCCTCGACAGGCGGGCCCGGCGTCCGGGTCGGTCCCGGGCTGCGGTCGTCGGGTACGGGAACGTCGCAATCCCTGGACGCGCCCGCCCGAGTACGACGAAGAGTTCAACGGCCGCCTCGCTCGCGGCGCGCGCCCTCCAGGAGCTGGTACCAGCACTCGGGCGCTCCTGCCCGACTTCACCGACGCCCCGGAGCTCCGGGTCCTCGCCGCGGGGTACGCCGGATGCGTCGACGCCCTGACGGCCGGCTGCTCGTCCCGCCCGGAACTGGCGGCGGTCCTCGTCCGTCCGGACGGCTTGACGGCCTGGGCGGTCGACGCGGGGGCACAGGCGTCGATCGGGTTGACGGAAGCGCTGGAGGAGTGGTCCGGAGTGCCAGAGGGTGCGGTAACGCCGGGCTGATCCGCCGCTCAGGGGCGGTTTCGAGTAGCCCGACTCGGGGCTATCAGGCTTGCACGGTGGGGCGGACGACGATCTCGCTGACATCGACGCCGTCGGGTTGTTCGATGGCGTAGCCGATGGCGGAGGCAATCGCCGAAGGCGGCATGGCGATCTCGTCCCGCTGCTGGATCAGCGCGGCCGCGGCTTCAGGGCTGCCTCCCTTGCCCACGCCTTCGGTATGCGTGAAGCCGGGTGAGACGAGTGTGACGCGCAGGTCGGGTCCCGACTCCTGGCGTAGGCCCTCGGTCAGCACCTTCACCGCCGTTTTGGTGGCCGCGTAGACCGCCTGGGGGGTCTTGACGACGTAGGCCGCAGTGGAGGCGACGTTGACGAAGTGTCCGAAGCGCTGCCGGCGGAAGATGGGCAGAGCCGCTCCGATGCCGTTGAGCAGGCCGGTGATGTGGGTGGAGACCATGGCGTCCCAGTCATCCTGGCGCAGGTCGTCGAACGGCGAGACGGCCATCGTGCCTGCGTTGGAGACGAGGACGTCGAGTCGACCGTACTGGTTGAGGGCCGTGTCCGTCAGGCGCCGGAGGTCTTCGCGGCGCGTGACGTCGACGACGACGCCGGTGGCGGTGCCGTCCTTCGCCGTGATGCCGTCCACGACGGCGTTCAGCCGGTCCTCGCGCCGGGCTCCGAGTACGAGCTGGGCGCCCTTTGCGGCGAGGTAGGCCGCGGTCGCCTCTCCGATGCCGCTGCTGGCACCTGTGATCGCGATGACTTTACCCTGGATGCCCGACATGATCGGCTTCCTTTCCTGGGGTGCGCGCAGGCCAGTGCGGTGACCTACAGTAAAAACGGAGGCGCCCCCGGTTAGCTTCACCGTAACTGGGGGCGCCTCCGGTTAGCAAGTACGGAGGCTTTCGAAGAGGGGTGTTGAGCACGGATGACCGACGGAACGCTTCGGCCGCTGCGGGCTGACGCACGGCGGAACAGGGAGAAGATCCTTACGGCCGCTGCGCGCATCTTCACGGCGGAGGGGCTGGATGCGCACCTGGAACGCATCGCCAAGGAGGCAGGCGTGGGCAGTGCGACCCTGTACCGCAACTTCCCCACCCGGGAGGCCCTGATCGAGGCGGTCTACCGCAACGAGGTGGCCCACCTGTGCGATGCCGTCCCCGCCCTCCTTGCGCAGAAGCCGCCGGCAGAGGCCCTGCGCGCGTGGACACGCCTGTTCCTGGACTACGTCACCGCCAAGTACGGCATGATCGACGCCCTGCGGGCCATCGCGGCGACGGGAGGCAATCCCTATGGTCAGAGCCGGGAAATGATCCAGGCCGCCATTACCTCGCTCATGGACGCTTGCACGGCCGCCGGGGTGATCCGCACTGATATCCAGCCCACCGACATCGGCGCTGCCCTGGAAGGCATCGCCCTCACCTCGGCGGGTGCTGAACACCGACAGCAAGCGGAGCGCCTGCTCGACCTCACCCTGGACGGCCTCACGGTCCGCCCGTGAGGACCCGGCCGCGAGCGGGGTGCCGAATCCATCGGTGATCAAGTGGTACTTGGAGGCGGTCCGACCCCGGTCCGACAAGGGCTACTCGTCCGCGAAGATCCGCTCCTACCGGTGCAGGCGCGGTTTCAACCACGGGTCAGGCAGCCTCTCTCGACGCTTCTGGCCGTCTCCCGGGACCCCGGAGCGTCAAACGAGTGCGCAGGTCACGTCCGCCGGAGCGTCACCCCGGGCCGACCGTCACGGAGGTGGTGGGCGGGTTCGGGGGCTCGGTGAGGTGCTGAGTGCCGCCCGGGGCGGTGCAGGCGTGGACCCCGGAGGTGAGCAGGACACACGCCTTGGCCGTCGAGGGGCTCGGTGCGGCGACCATAGCGCTGAACGTGTCGGTGTCGTAGTGGACCTTGTTCTGGTAGGTCCGGCCCCCCTCTCCGACGACCCGGGCGATGTCGCCGGGGTGTCCCCAGCTGATACGGGACCAGGCGGCCTTGCAGGCATCGCTGTAGCGCAGCTCCACATAGACCCCGGCGACCTTGTACAGGGCGGCGGTCCACGCGTCGCCGCCACAGCCGGTCTGCCCGGGGTTCTTCCCGGTACAGCCGGCCGCGAAGCAGTTCACGTCGAGTTGCCTCCTCGCCGCGTCCGTGCTCGCGGTGCCGTCCCGGTCGGTGTGCGCGCCCGGATGCCGGCCGAAGGCCGCGTACAGGGAGACGGACAGGCCGACGGCGGCGGCCAGGGCGACCACCGTCCGGATCAGCTGCCGTCGGCCGAACCGACGGCTCACGGACGGTGGCTCCTCGGTCCGCGTGGCGGGAGCGTGCTTCGTGGAGGGAGTGGATTCCTCGGACGGCCGGTCGTGCACGTCGTCGGCATCGCGGGCTCCGTCCGCGCCATCGGCCTTGTGGTCGTGCCAGGCCCTGTTCGCCAGTTCCCACAGCGCCACGAGCCGGGCGGGATCGGCGTCGGCCAGCTTCCCGAGGGAGATCACCGCGTGCTGCGGCGGCAGTGCCTTGCCGTTGAGATAGCGTTCCCAGGAGGACTTGCTGTACGGAGTGCGGCCGCCGAGGACGGCCAGGCTCAGCCCGGCTCGGTCCTTCAAGGTGCGCAGTTCGGCGACCAGATGCCGGACGTCCGAGGCGAGGCCGCCGGGTAACGGCTTCCAGTCAGTCACGTACGCCCTCCGGGCCCAGTGCTCTCTGGGGATCGTCGCTTTCCTTCCCTACTGTATCTACGCGGGCGATCGCGGAACCGCTGATATTGCACAACTAGGCCCGCATAGAGAGTAGTTGACCGCACGACGGTGAGACGGTGCCATGGGCGAAGGGACGACGGCGCGCGCCGCGCTGTGCGTACTGATTCTGGCGGTGGTGTGCGCGGGGTCCGGGGCCCCGCGGACCCAGCAACCCCGCGACCGGCGTGACGGCGTGCTCGTCGCCGCCGGGCTCGGCGCCGCACAGCAGTTGACGGTCGGCCACATCCCGCGCAGCGACCTGATCGGCCTGTGGCAGAGCGTGCTGTGGGCCGACGGATATTCGGCACGCTCCTCGGTCACCTGCACGTTCGACCAGGCGACGGCCGAGGCCACCCGCGTCTGGCAGAGCAATCACCACCTGTCCGCGGACGGGATCGTCGGTCCGGCCACCTGGGGTGCGGCAGCGGAGCGTATCGTCCCCGTCGGCCAGTGGATGGTCTACCAGGGCGAACGCTACGGCCTCCCGTTGCGCCGGACACCGGACGGCGTCTACGAGGTCTATGACGCCGGGCGGTTCCACCGGCTGCGCACGGACGCCGTCACCCTCACACGCTGCCGCTGACGGCGTCGATCCAGCTGTCGTACTGCGCGACGCCGAGTTGCCGGCCGCGGACGACGACCGTGGCACGTGCCGCGCCCGGCCCGCTCGCCACCATCGCCGTGTACGCCCCGCCGCCGGTGGCCGTCTGCTGGTCACCGCCCGTTGTGGCGATCCGCAATCCTGCCGTCGCAGCCGCGGTGTCGACCTCCGCCCAGCTTGCCCGGCAGGCGGGGCTGTACTGAAGCGTCAGGACGCGGCCGTACGCGCGCAGCCGGTGGACGACGACACTGTCCCGGTCACACCTCTCGCGGTAGGGATCCAGGCCCCGGCAGCCGGCCGCCCGGCACCCTGCGGCCGTCCCGTCAGCCGCGCTGTGCAAGGGCCACGGCCAGGCCGGCGCTCCCGAAGGAGCGCCGGCCGGCGGGCGGTCGGCCTCCGTCCCGCTGGTCCAGCCGTCCCATGGCCGGGCGAGCAGCAGGACGACCAGCAGCGAGATGGCCAGCAGCGAGCAAGCGGCGACAGCGGCCAGTACGCCTGCGGGTGGCGGCCGGAAGCCGCGCGGGAGGGCCCGATCCGCGGCCGGCGTGGGGCCGGTACGCGCGGAGTCCGGGACATCCGGGTTCCGTGCGTCAGCCGCCGGACGCAGTGGTGCGGGTGCCGGGCCGGTGTCCTCGGCCGGGCGCTCCCCGGTCCAGGCGTGGGCCGCCGACTCCCACAGCACCCGCAGGGGCTGGGCGTCGGCCTGCGCCAGTCGTCCCAGCTCGGCGACCGCCGCCCATGGGGGCAGTCTCCGCCCGTTGAGGTAGCGCAGCCAGGAACTACGGCTGTAACCGGTCTTAACGGCGACGGTCATGGTGTTCATCTCGCACCGGTCCACGTACTGGCGCAACTCCCGCACCAGCCGGGCCACCTCGGCGGGCAGGTCGCCCCGCAGCGGCTGCCAGCGTCCCACGACGGCGCCCCCTTCCCCCGGAGCGTCCACTATCCCACAGGTGTCCCGTCCCGCACCCCGTCCATCGGGCGCCTTCGCAGGTCAGAGGGCCTTCCGTCCCAGAATCGAGGCAACTGGCGGGCGGCTCTGGCCCCAGCCGTCCGCCCGCTCCAGACTCGGGAAGGCACCTGCGTGACGGCCCCGGCCGGCATTCCCGGCCGCCCTGGGAGGGGGACCCTGCGGCGGCACACGAAACGCCCCGCACGAAGCACCCTGCCCACGCGGACTTCCGGTCCGGCCGCCGCGGGTGCGCACGCCACTCACGCACGCTACGAGGGAATTCCGGCATGACGGCTCACGGCAACTCGCCCGGTACGGACGAGTTGGAGATCGCGGACACCACGTCGACCACCACCGGCAGGCGCAGTAGGCCGCCTGCCACGAGAAGGCCGGGCGCGAGCGCCGGGCGACGGTACCGTGCCGCCGCCGACCGCCCGGAAGCACCGGCAGCCGCCTTGCCCGGCGGGCTTCAGGTTCCGGCACGGAGGATCGTGCCCGACCCGACGGCCCGCGACCGAATCGACGTGGGGCCTGTACAGCTGTCGCTGCTCAACCTGCCCGCCCCGCCGGCCGTCGAGGAGACAGGAGACCGGTACGCCGACGGCCGACCGCTGACCTGGCACCTGGTCTTCGCGCCCCGCGGGCCCCTGGTCCTCGGCCGCGACCGGCGGCTCGTGCGGCTGGAGTCCGGCAGCGTGGTGTTGTGGGAGGCCGCCGAGCCGTTACGGCTCCACGCCGGCACGTCCGCCGGCTCCTGCCCGGTCCGCGCGCTGGTCCTTCACCTGCCCGAAGAGGCCGTACCGCTGCCCGGCGAAGCGCTGCGCACCGTGGCCGGGCGTCCCGTGTCGACCGGGTCGGGCCCGGCGGCCCTCCTCGCGTCCTTCGTCCTCGGGCTGGCCACGAACGTGCCTTCCGCCGAGGAACGGCACACCGCCTGGCTGGGCACCGCCGCCGTCAACCTCGCGACGGCCTTCCTCGAAAGCGAGACCGCACTGCTTCAGGGCGGCCGGACCGAACCGGGTCCGGCCGAACCGCTGCCCACCTGCGCCCAGCCCACCGCGTCCGCATCCGACCTGCTGTTGCGCGGCATCAAGACGTACATCGAGCACCATCTGCACGACTTCGACCTGTCGCTCGCCTCCATCGCCGCCGCCAACCACATCTCGCTGCGCTATCTGCACCACCTCTTCCAGCGGAACGGACGCACGGTCGGCGCATACCTGCGCGAACGCCGCCTGGAACACTGCCGGGCCGAGCTGTCCGACCCGACCGAGGCGCGGCGCAGCGTGTGCGAGATCGCCAGGCGCTGGGGCTTCCGCGACCCGGCCGTGTTCAACCGGACGTTCAAGTCGGTGTACGGGGTCACGCCCGGCGCGTACCGCAGGCAGCGGCTGCGGTCGTGACGGGACACCGGCCGGTCAGGCGCGGGCGGCGCGTCGGTCACGACCGGAGCGCCGCCCAGGTCTTGACTCCCACCTGGCCGTCGACCTGGAGGTGGTGCCCGCTCTGGAACCTCTTGACCTCGGTCAGCGTGTCGTCGCCGAAGATGCCGTCCACCCCGCTGGGGCCGACGTTGTAGCCGCGGGCCTTGAGGATGCACTGGACTTCCTTCACGCGGGAGCCCTTCTGGCCGTAGACCGTGAGAGCGGTACCGGAGTAGTACGTGCAGGACTTCCAGGGCTTGGCGGGTGTGGCCGGCGGCGGGGCGTGCTTCGTGGTCGGAGCGGGAGCGTGGGGCCGCGTGGCCGGCGGGGGATCGTACGGTTGCGGCGGCCGGGCAGGGACGGGAACGCCGCCGGGCGGCTGGTTTCCCGGGGGCGCCGGAGCCGTGACCGTCGCGGTGACCGCCGCCCTGGGCCGCGGCCGCTGCCGTGGCGAGGGCGGTTCGGTGTGCGGCGAGTTCGTGATGGTGGTGGAGGCGTGTGCCCCTGCGGGCGTGGGCGCGGCCGTCTGGCGGGCGGCGTCTCCCCCGGAGGCCCCCAGGGCGACTGCCGCTCCCGTGATCGCGACCGCTGCCGCCGCACCCGCCACCAGCGGCCATCGGCGTCGCCCGGTCACCTCCTTCGCCGGCTCCTCGGGTTTCGTGCGGCGCAGGATCGTCAACTGGTCCATGGGCGGCACCACCACGGCGGTTCCGCGCCAGGCCGCCCGTGCGGCGACGGTCTTGCTGATCGCGTCAGGCCACTGCCCGTCGGTGACATGCCCCCGCGCGGCCTCGACGACGTCCTGCGGGCTCGGCCGCCGCCGCGGGTCCTTGACCAGGCATCGACCGATCAGTTCGGCGAGTCCGGGATCGTGCCGGGCGGCCTCGGCGATCACCCGCTCGTTCGGCGGCGCGTAGATGATCCGGTGGACGACGTCGCCGGTAGTGCCCTCGCCGAAGGGGGCCGAGCCGGTGACCGCGGCGGCGAGGACCGAGCCGAGGGAGAACACGTCCGAGGCCGTGCGCACTTCGCGGCCGTCCGCCTGTTCCGGAGACATGAAGGCCGGGGTGCCCAGCTGCTGACCGGTCATGGTGAGCGAACTGGCGTCGGCGGTGTGCGCCACCCCGAAGTCGATGATGCGCGCACCGTCCGGCCCCAGCAGGACGTTGGACGGTTTGAGGTCGCGGTGGACGATGCCCACGGCGGCGATCGCGGTGAGCGCCTGCCCGATCTCGTACGCCAGCCGCCACACGACCGGCGCGGGCAGCGGCCCGTACCGCTCGACGGCCTCGCCCAGGCTGAGCCCGGGCACGTAGGCCGTGGCCATCCACAGCAGTTCGTCGCGGTCGTAACCGGAGTCGAGCAGCTCGGCGGTGTACGTCCCGTGCACCCGGCGTACGGCCTCGATCTCACGCTCGAAGCGACGGCGGAACCGCTCGTCCTCGGCGTACTCCGAGCGGATCACCTTCACCGCGACGAGGGAGTGCGCCCCGTACGCCCCCTCGGCGTCCGCCTCCCGGCCGAGGTACAGCCGGCCCATCCCCCCACCACCCAGTCGGGCGAGGACCCGGTAGGGGCCGATGTCCGGCGGGTCGGTCCGGCGCAGCTGTTGGGCGCCGAGCAGCGCCAGGTCGTCCGCGGACATTTCCTCCGCGGACGGCTGACCGGCACCAGAGGCGGCGGGGTTGGTCTCGGGCATGCGGCGTCCTTGGTCCTCTTCGGTCCTTTTCGCGACCTCTTCGGGTGCCCTTGGCGGCTCTTACGCGCCGCCCGCGTGCGAGATGTTGGTGAGGATCTTCTGCACCTGCTGCTGCAGGTGCTCCAGCGAGGCCCTCATCTTGTCCAGGTCACCCTTGGCCTGCGGCCACACCTCGCCCCTGAACCTCTGCGCCAGCGGGCCGTCCCAGTTGTTCGGGTCACTCAAAGTCTGTCCATGACTGTTGAGTTGCCCAATGAGACCGGGGAGCTGGCTGGTGATGAGGCTCAGCATCTTCGCGGCTTCCTGATGCGCCAGGTCGGTGGACTTTACCGTCGCCATTTCCTTCTCCTTCAGCAGGTCTTCGGCTCTTCAGAAATTGTCGGCCCCCGGCCCGTGACCGTCATTGATCCACAGCGCACGCCTCATGGCGGTCGGCGCAAGTCGGACAAGATCTCGGCGCTCGTGTCCGTCTCTCTGCGAGCTCGGCATTTCAGCCGTACGACGGCTTGTAGCGGTCGTCACCGAGGGCGGCAAGCGGATCGTCCTTTTCCGTACGCCCGAACGCATCGAGCAATTCGTTGACGGTGACCTTGTCCTTGCCGACGGTGTAGTCGTCCGGGTGGTTGAGCATGCGGGTGATGTATGTCTGGTCGTGCGCCGCGTCGCCGGTGAAGTGGACGACGTTCCCCCGGGGGTCGTGGACCTGACCCTGCGCGCCCAGCAGCCCGAGGGTCTGGGTGAACGCGCCCGCGGCGAGCTTGCGGTTCACCGCGTACGCGCTGGGATGGTCACCGGCCGGAAAGACCTTGTCGAGCAGCTTCATGCCCGGGTCGACCGCGGAGTAGGCGCTCTGCAGGGCTCCCAGCGCCGCCGTGGCCGCCGCGCCCTCCGCCGGGATCAGCATGAACGCCACGTTCACGTAACCGCCCTGGACCATGCTCTTGATCAGCTCGTTGTCCGGATTCGCCGTGTTGAGCGCCTTCAGGAACAACGCGACATCCTCACCGGTGTTCGCTCCCGTGATGCGCTGCCATTCCTCCAGTCCCCGCCTGGTGAAGTCGGTCGGCGGCTCGACGCCGTGCAGCACGCCGTACGCGTAGAAGTTGTTCACCGCGCCCGCCAGGTGCTTCCACTCGCTGTTCGTCAGGGTCGGCGCGCCCTCCCCGAACAGACCCAGCGACACCTTGTGCATCAAGTCCCGGGCGTCCTGCGGCGAGTGCTCCCCTCTCATCCCGATGGTCAGAATCGTCATCACCTTGGGGCTGTACTGCCGGTCGCCGTAGAAGATCTCGCGGATCTCGTGGGAGTTCAGGGACTTCGCCAGGAAGTACGAGGCTGAGGGGTTGGCGGCCAGGGCGTCCAGGAGTTGCGCCTTCTGCCCGCTGCTGATGTGGCTCCAGGGGAACCCCGGGGCCCCGGGGCCGCCATGGCCCGCGGGAGCCGCCAGGCGCATAGCCACCAGTCGGGTCGTCTGCGCGCTGACAGCACCGCTGGAGTAGGCGCTGACCAGGGCGGGGATGCCGCCGACGGCGAGTGCGGTGTCCAAGTGCGGGGCATCCAGGGCGTTGTAGAACCCGGCGCAGAAGTACGGGTCGTCGGTGTGCTTGGCCAGCTCCTGCAGGATCGGCTTGGCCGCCTCGGGACTCGATCCCAGCCGGTTGTCGTCGCTGGGCGGCTGAAGCGCCATGAGCTTGGCGGCGAGCGCAGCACCGGCCTTCATCCTCGCCTGGTTCTGCTGCTGAAGGAGGTTGTAGGCCGCCATCACGTCCGACTCCTTCGCGCTGACGACCCCATGGCCGCCCAGCGTGGCGTGCTGGGTCTGCTGGAACGCCAGGGCGACGGCGTGGACATCCCGGTCGGTGTAGTACGCCTTGGAGATCATCGCCGCGACCTCGGCGTCCAGCTCGATGCCCGGGTGGCCGGCGTTCTGGTACGCCTGCAGGGCGGGCCGCAGCACACCGCGGACCCAGTTCTGCAAATCCTGGGCGGCCCAGGTACAGGCCGCGGAGTACTTGATGAGGTTTTCGGGAATGGCTGACACCATGGAAGCTGACACCATGGAAAGGGCATCCTCGCGCTAGTTGTTGTCTTTCAGAGCCTTTTCCCGGGCATCGTGCACGGTTCCCCGCAGGGACAAGGCTGTCTGCCGCAGAGCCTTCAGTGCGTTCTGCTGGGTGCGGAAGTCGCTCTCGAACCCGTGCCTTTTTTTGCCTGACCAGTTGTCACTGCCCGGATCGCCGAGCAACGCCTGGCGCTTGGTGGTGCGCAGGTGGATCAGCCCCTCCAGCTTGGCGGCGAGCTGGGTCAGCTGACGTTCGAGCCAGTCGGCCGCTTCGGCCTCCGTAGATCCCATCCGTTCGTTCCCTTTGGCTGGTTCGGTCGTGACGTTCTTGTCGCGCCGGCCCGGGGCGGAAGGCCGGCGCCCTCGCACGGGTCGCTGTCCTCGACTCCGCAGATCCCCGTCAGCCACGACGGCGCTCCCCCGCACTCCACTGCGCGACACGCGCCTTGAACTGCACTTTCCTCGCGTCGCACCCCAGCTGTCATTGATCTCGCACGCACATCCGTAGACACTGCGCGCAGCAACCGTCAGTGCGCCACCTGCACGCCGCCGGCCATGCCCTCCGTGACCAGGTAGCCCCGCCCCGGGAGGGGTGCCAGGCGGTCGTGCCGGGGCAGGGTGGTGCCGAGCAGGTCGCCGTCGAGGTCGTGGTCGGGTGCGAGCAGGATGCCGCAGCGGCTGTCGCGGGCGTGCTGGGTCCAGTGGCCGTAGGTGCGGCGCAGGGCGTCGGCGCGGCCGGCGGCGACGAGGTGGTGTCCGGGCCTGGCGGCGGACAGCCAGCGGTCCAGGACTCCGAGGTCGTCCTCGACCGTGTCCGCGTCGTCGACGAGGAGGAGGGCGGGGCCCGTGTGCGGGGCGAGTGCCGCTTCGAGGTTGACGTATTCGGTGACGAGCGCGGTCAGCCCGGGCAGTTCGCGCAGCGGCGAGCGGCGTGGCGCGAACGCGACCACGGGCGGCGGGGTCGCCGCGGCGGCCACCTGGCGGGCGATCGTGCACAGGGTGGCGGACCGGCCGGAGCGCTGCGGCCCGGCGATCAGCGCGTGGTCCTGCTCGTACAGTTGCAGGGCCGTACCGCCGAGGGTGTCGGCGTCCAGGCCGACGGGCAGCTGCCACGGCTCGGCGGTGACCGCTGCGGCGGGCAGCGCGTTCAGCGGAACGTCGGTGGGCAGCAGGCCGATCCGTGGGGCCGTGCGGACCGCGCCGGGCCGGCGAGCGGCGCAGGCGGCCACCGCGGCACCGAGGTCTTCGGCGGGCAGGCCGATCTGTATCACCTGGCGCGTCGCGGCCACCAGCGCGCGCCCGGGGACGTAGGTGGGGACGGCGCCGCGCGGCACGTCGAAGTAGCCGTACTCGCCGGGGTCGGCCATGCGCATCAGCAGTTTCTGCTGGGTCAGTGCCGCCCATGGGGACGGCACCGCGCCGGACCGGTCGGCGGTGACGGCGAAGCGGATGCCGACGGCCGGCCCGTCCGCGTAGACCCGGGCCAGTTCGTCGATGAGGTTCATCCCGGCGATGTCCTTGTCGAAGTCCGACAGCAGCGCACCGAGGTTGTCCAGGAGCACCAGCCAGTCCGGGGCCGATGCCCCCTGGCCGGACGCCGCGACGCCGCGCGCCTTGCGCTCGTCGAGTTCCCGGCGCAGCAACCGGATGAGGCGGACCTGCCGCTCGCGTTCGGTCGGCCCGATGTGGGCCCCGGTGTGCGGCAGGCCGGCCAGCGGCGCCAGGTCGCCCGCACCCATGTCGAGGGCGAAGATGTGGCACCGCTCGGGCGGCTCGGCGCCGGCGACGGCCAGGGCGAGGGCGGCCAGGGCGGTGGACGTCCCGGAACCGCCGCCGCCGTAGAATAGGACGTTTCCCGCCGCGGGATCCCAGCCGACCGGGTACTGCCGCTGCCGCTCGGGGTCATCGGCGAGGGCGTATGTGGGGAGGCCGGGGGCCTCCGTCTGCAGACCGCGTTCCGCGACGGGCGGCAGATCGGCGACGCGTACGACAGCGGGCAGGGGGTCGGGCCAGGGGCGGCGCGGCTCGGCGATACCGGCCAGCTCTGCCGCCTCTTCGGCGGCCGCGACAAGCCGCTGCAGGTCGGTCGCCCCGTCGGATTCCGCCGCACCCGACTCGGCGACGGGCAGTGCCAGCAGGAAAGGGGCCGCGGTCGCCGGGGCCGTGACGGCTGTCTCCGGGGTGACACCGGTGGACAGCGCGGTCTGCACCGGGACGACTTCACGAGCGCTGAGCCGGTAGAAGGCGCGGCCCCACTGCCGGCTGCCGATCGCGGCGGCGGCCGGATTGTCGATGACGTCCTGCGAGTCGCCGGTGGATTCCAGCCGGAGCGCGATGCGCAGCTTCACGTTGTTCTTGATCGCGTCGTTGACGGAGCCGGCGGGCCGCTGCGTCGCCATGATCAGGTGCACGCCCAGGCTGCGGCCGCGCTGCGCGATGCCGACGAGGGCGTCCACGAAGTCCGGGAGCGCCTTGACCAGGGTGGCGAACTCGTCGATGACCACGGCCAGCCGCGGCATCGGTTCCAGTTCGGTCCGCCCGGTGTCCCGCAGCCGCTGGTAGTCGCGTACGTGGCTCAGGCCCGTCTCGCGCAACAGCCGTTCGCGGTGGTGCAGTTCGGCCTCCAGGCAGCGCAGGGCGCGTTCGCTGAGCTGCTCGTCGAGGTCGGTGACCAGCCCGACGGTGTGCGGCAGGGTGGCGCATTCGTCCAGCGCGCCGCCGCCCTTGTAGTCGATCAGCGCGAGGGTGAGGTGTTCCGGGTCGGCGTCGACCGCCATGCTCGCGATGAGTGTGCGCAGCAGTTCGCTCTTGCCGGAACCGGTCGTCCCGGCGATGAGCGCGTGGGGACCGTCGTCATCGAGGTCGATGCTGAACAGGTCACGTTCCGTGACGCCCAGCACCGCCCGGACCCGGAGCTCGGGCACCCGTTTCCTCCAGTGGTCGGCCACCGCGCCGCCGTCCACGCTCTCCAGGTCCAGCAGGGGAAGCAGAGAGATCCGGTCGGGCAGTCCGGCGCCCTCGATCCGCAGTTCCGGGTCCTCGAAGCGGGCCAGCGCCCGCGCGGTGTCGCGTGCTTCGGCCAACGGAACGCCGTCGAGCAGCACCCGCTCCACGGTGGTGCCCAGGGCCACGTCACGGACCTGTCCGGTGCCCTCGGGCGAGGCGGTGACCACGGAGGTGCACAGCGCGGGCAGGCGGGTGGTCAGCACCAGCGCCCCGCAGCGTACGGAGGTGCCCGCGATCAGGTCCCGCAGCCGGTTGGGGCGGCCCTCCAGCAGGGTGGCGCCGTCCACGACCACGAGGAGCACCGGGCCTGCGGTCGGCCGACCGGCCGCGGCCTGCGCGGGCGGCCCCGTGGCGAGCAGGTGCTGGGCCAGCGTGTCGGCCTGTTCCGGACCGACCGCCACCAGCCGTGTCGTCCCGGATCGTACGTCGGCTCCGTGCGGCAGCCACTTGGTCCAGTCCCAGTCGGCGAGCCGGTCGGCGTCGGTGAACACCGCGACCGTGACGTCCGCGGGCCCGCTGCCCACCACGGCCTGGCACAGCAGGGACCGGGCGACGGCGAGGCACGCCTTCCGGTTGCCCTCGAAGCCCACGGCCTCACCCGCCGAGACACCCACCACCACGGGCACCTGCGGCAGTACGGACCTGCGCGCGAGTACGGCCGCGGGTTCCGGTGCCGGCTCGGCGGAGCCCTGCTCCAACGGCGGGTCCCAGGGCAGGTCGGCCGTTCCGACCACGAGTTGGAGGAAGTCGTCCGCGGCCGGACGCCGCTCCCACAGCGCGGTCCCTGGGGCGGTCGCCCGGTAGAGCACCTCGGCCGGATCGGGGTGGGCCGCGCGGCGGGACCGTACCTCTTCGGTGTGCGCGCGTTCCACCGCCGTCTCGAACTCCGCCAGCCGTGCGGTGTAGTCACGGCTCCCCCGGCGCAGCGCGGTCCTGCCGCGTAGGCGTTCCTCGGTGAAGTTGGCCAGGAACATCAGCGGGGTCAGTGCCGCGATGGCCGCGTAGCGCGGGTCACCGGTCAGCAGAACGGTCGCGGCGGCCATGGCCAGCGGGCCGAGCAGGGCCGCGACGCTGAAAGGGGCCTTGTGCGTACGAGCCGGCGGCGCGGGGACCACGATCGGCGCCGCACCGCCCGGGCGCCCGCCCCGCGGCGGGCGGTTGAACGGCAGCGTCCCACCGGGCCCGGCCTCGCGGACGGCGTTGATCCGCTGCACCGGGCCGAGCCGGTCCGCGGGCAGTACCCGGACAAGCAGTTCTCCGCCGAGCGACACCAGGTCGTCGGCATGGACGGGGACCGTCTCGCGGATCCTCGTGCCGTCGACGTCGGTGCCGTTCGCCGAGCCGAGGTCGGTGACGGTGACCCGGCCGTCGGACAGGACGTCGAATGCGGCGTGGAGCCGCGAAACACCCGTGGCCACTACGCGGACATCCGCTTCCGCTCCACGCCCGAGGACCGTGCGGCCCACCGCCAGCGGGACACTGCGGCCCGCCTCCAGACCGCCGACCAGCCGCAGGATGACCGCCGGCTTCCGCAGTCCGCCGACCACAGGGCCACGGGCGCCGGCAACCCGCGACCCGTGCACGAGACCGGACTCGTTCACCATCGTCTCCGGGGGCATCACCCGGCCGTCCACGGCGAGCACGTGGCCTGACAGCCCCACGGCCGTGGCCAGATCGGCGAGGGTGGCGTCCGGGCGTCCGAAGTGCACCTCCGCGTCCCACTCGCGTCCACCGTCGACACAGACGATCCGCACTGCGCGCCTTCTCCTCACCGGTCCGGATGACGGGCGTCCAGCCTTCCGCGGCTCTCCGGGGAGCGCATCGGCACCGCGTGCACACCGGTTGACCGTGCACGCAACAGCGACGCCTCGGCCCGGTAGGACTCCCCCGGCCCCGGGCCGGTGACCGGTCTTCAGCCGGTTGCTGTGACGACAGGAACGGCTTTGCGTTCTGTGTCGATGACGCCCCGCCGTCGGGCGGGCCGATGTCGGGCAAGCCGCGGTCGTCGACGGCTGTCGACAGATCGGCGGTCACTCCGGCGCCCGCAACTCACTCGGCCCGGAACCGTTCGCCTGACTGCGGGTCGTCCGGGATCGCGTCGGTGTCCACGCTGATCACCGGCTGGCCGGCCTCCCGGTGCTGGCGGGCCTGCCCGTTGAGTACAGCGGAACTTGGCATCCGGGTCCGGAGGTTGGCTTTTCTGGATGGCCGTACGAACACGCCCCTGCGGGGATGCGCATACGACGCCAACGAGCCACGGGACGGGAAGCAACACCTTGATGATCCGCAAGCCCTTGGCCCCCGGTTCACGGCATGAGCGCCGGGGCCGCATCCCGCAGCCCTGGTCCTTCACGATCCGAGTGCCGTCGGAGCAGGGCGATGGCCCCGAGAGCGGTGCCGGGCGCGCCGAGTCCGGTCGGGATCACTCGAGGCACCCCGTACGAGCCGCACGCGACACGCGTGTTGAGCACGCGCTCGATCGGCGCCATCAGGGCCCGACCCGTGTCGACCAACTCACCGCCGATGACGATCACGTCCGGTCCGACGGCGTGACTCACGTCGGCCAAAACCCTCCCGACGTGCGCGCCCACCTTCGACAGCACCGCATGGGCGATCTCGTCACCGGACTCCAGCGCGGTCAGCAGCTCCGGCATCCCCGCCACCGCGCATCCCGCGGTGCGGCAGGCGTCGAGCACCGCCCCGATCGATGCCACGGTCTCCAGGCATCCGACCGCGCCGCACTCGCAGAGCGCGCCGTCGGGGTCCACGCTGATGTGGCCGAACATTCCGGAGCGGCCGTCGGCGCCGCGGTGCAGGGTGCCGGCCATCACCAGGCCGCCGCCGACCCCGTGCGACAACCGCAGGTACAGCACGTTCCGTTCGCCCGCGGCGGCTCCCCAGACCGTCTCGGCGAGCGTGGCCAGCCGGGTGTTGTTGTCCACCAGTACCGGTGCGCCGAAGCGTTCGCGCACACGCGCCGCCACGGCGTCGTGCCAAGGAGTCCACTGCGGCCGGTGCCCCGACGGTCCGACCGGTCCGACCACTCCGATGCCGATGCCGTTCAGAGCGCCCGGCCGCAGCGTTCCGCCCGTCAGCTGGTCCGCCAGCCGCCACGCGAGGTCGATGCGGGTCTGCCATGGGAGGTCGGGACCGTGCGGTTCGCCCGTCGTGCCGACTATCGCGTGCGTCCCGTCCATCGCGGCCACCCGCACCGCCCGGCGCGCGAACTCGATACCGAACAGCCGGCCTGCCCCGGGGTTCAGGGTCAGCACCTCCGCCGGCCGGCCCCGCTTGCGCCGGGATGCCTCCGGCACCGAGGCGAGGACGGCACCGTTGTCCATGAGCGCTCCGACGGCGTCGTAGAGCGTGGTACGGGACAGGCCGCTCAGGGCCCCTAACTCTCCTCGGGTCAGCGGACCGTGGTCGCGCAGCAGGCGCAGCACCAGGGCCTCGTGTGCGGTGGAGGCCGGTGTCGTCTCGGTCGGCATGGCGAAGGCGCCCCTCTTTCAGTGCGGTTGTCGTGAGGCAGGCCGGAGGTGATCCGTCGCCTGTGGCGCGAGAAGTTAAGGGGTGTCTTTGTGGAAATTCTGTGGCCCTGTGATGTTGGCGGCCGGTCGGGTACGGGACGGATGACGCGACCGCCCACCCCGCAGCGGGAACCACCGGCCGAAAGCGATGTCGTCCCGGGTCGGAGGTGGTCCCGTCTCCGAGATCAGTCGTACCTCCTCGATCAGGAGCTCCCGGAAACGGTCGCTGTCCGCCGTTCCCGCCGCGCACCGCACGCGCCTGCGCACAACATCACCCGAATTCCTCTTGATGCCACAGATTTGTCGCTCCAGAGCCGAGATGACTGGACATCAGTTGGACGACATCGGTGTTGAGTGGTTTCCTCTTCCATGGTTTGTCATAGGCGTGTCACAGGGGCTTGGCGAGCCTTGGGAGCGCAGTTGCCGATGTGATCAAATGCAAATGCCCCGGGAATCCCCGGTGCGCACCGGCTTTGCGCGGTCGAGACGCGCGGCCACACCGGGTGCGAGGCGTTCACGTACGTCGCACTTGCCGGGCCCACGCCATCGCGGCTCCGGGCCGTCCGGCGGAATTGTGCGGTGGCCTGCATCCGACCCCCATCCAGGGGCCGTGCGCCTTCCGGCGCAGGAGCCCCTCCGACGAAAGAGAGCGAACAATGCGCAAGACCTTGAAGAAGGCCGTAGTCGTCGGCGCCAGCATCTTGGCGTTCTCCGGCGTCGCTGCCGGCGTTGCTCAGGCGGCGCCCCGGCAGGGCGCGGACATCAAGGGGAACGGAAACCTTCAGGAGTGCATCCGCTGGGGCAATGCTTTGAAGAAGTCCGGTAAGATCGTGGGCTTTGCCTGTATGGAGAACCAGGGCGGCAAGACCTACGAGCTGACCCCGTACTACGCCAACTGACCTTCCCCGTACAACTGCCGGCCCTCGCGCAAGAGGGCCGGCTGCCCTTCCGGGAGGTGTGGTGATCGCCGAGCCCGGCGCACCACACCTTCGTGGAAAAGCTTGGCGTTTTGCGTAACCGTTCGGCTCTCGACTGCGCGTCGGCCACTCGAAGGAGAACGTGTCGCAAAAAGCCGACCAGGACCTCCCCACGCGTAAGGAAGTAGAAAGTCATGGCACGACCAGAGTCCGGCAGGAGGGTCATGGGCTGGGCCGCGGCGGCCACCTTGCTGGCGGCGGCGCCGCTCCTGGCGGCGTGCTCAGGCGATTCGCACTCGCGCCCCTCTTCCGCCTCGCACGACAGCAGCGGCCCCTCCCCCTCCACGCCCGCATCGGACGAGTCCGGCGCGTCGTCGGACGGCGGCTCCGGCGCACAGGCGGACGACCAGTCCACGGTGTCCTCCGCAGTCGGCGCCTGGGTGGACGCGGTCATCCAGAAGGACGCGAAGCGGGTCTGCCTGCTCTCCTCCGTCTCGGGCAACGGCTCGGCTCCGCCGACGGCCGCGACCCCGCAGATGTGCAGCGCGGCGACTACGCAGCGGATGGCCGTCGGCCTGGAGGCCATGAGCAAGGCATTCACACCGCGGAACGCCTCCGGCCGGCCGAGGGTGAAGGTCAACGTGCCTACCCCCCAGGGCAACGAGGCGGTCGTCCCGGCGGCCAAGGTCATGATTGACGGGCAGTCGCTGCGGGCGATCTTGCTGTCCCACTCGCACAATGTGGACCCGAAGACCTTCACGTTCAAAGCGAAGGCCAACAAGATCAACGGGAAGTGGTACGTCGGCAACAACGACGTCAACAGCGGCAATCAGACGCTCAAGCCGCAAACGCCGTCATGACGTCAGGGGTCTCAAGGGGCCCTGTTTCTCCTTGAGGCCACTATGCCTCCGGACTCGGCGATACCGGCACCGCCCTCGGCGCCCCCGCTCTGCTCCGGCGGCACCCGGATCACGAAGCGCCCGGGCTGCGGGGGCAGCCCGGGCGCTCGTTCCGTGGCACGGGGACGTCAGCCGCTCCGGCCGCCGGTCACCCCGTCTCTCTCAGGGGGTCACTTCAGCACCTTCTGCCGGACGACGATGTGACCGGCGTCGGGATTGAGGCTCCCGCCGAGCCGCCTGAAGGCGCCGTCGGTCAGGTCCAGGCACTTGGGTTCCGCCTTCGTGTGTTTGAACGTGCCGCGGTCGTTGATGCGCACGACCAGGGACTTGCCGTTGGCCACGTTGGTGACCCGCACCCGCGTGCCGAAGGGCAGCTGGGGATTGCGGGTGAGCGAAGTCGCCGCGGTGTTCTTGCTGTTGTCGAAGATGTCGCCGTTGGCGGTGGTGCTGCCGGCGGGTATCGGGCCGTAGTGCGTCGCCCAGCACGTCGGCCTCTGAGCCTGTGCGGAGGCGGTCGCGGCGGAACTCGCCGGAGCCAGGGCGACCATCGCGGTCAGTACGGCCGCGCCGGCCGCGATGGAGGCGTGCAGGGTCCGCTTGCTCATGTTCCTTCCCCTGTTTCTCGTGATTTCGACTGATCGGTCTTGTATTCAGCCCGCCGAGCGATAGGCGACGCCCACCCGGTTGGCCGTCGCACCGTGGTAAAGGCCGGTGCCGTCGCCGTGGTCGGTGGAGAGGGTGAACCACGCGTAGCGCCGGACGTAGTCCAGGTGCTGGAGCATGTCCGTCGACTTCTTCACGAATGCGGCCTGTTGCGCCTTGGACGGATAGCGCGGGGTGCCGGACGAGAAGTCGATCAGGGCGTATTCGGTGAGCCAGATCGGCTTGTTGTAGCGCTTGTGCACGGCCTCGAGATAGCTGCGCAACTGCCCCGTCGCGCGTTGGGCGTCGAAGTCCGCGCCGTACCAGTGCAGGGGGATGAAGTCGACCTGGTAGTGGCGGGCGGCGGCGCCCTTCATGAACTGGTCCAGCCAGCCGCCGGCGACATCGCCGCCGGTGGCCACGGCGGGGGCGCCGAGCCGCAGACCGGTCGACTGAAGCCGGGGCCACAGGTCGAGTGCCTGCTGCACGGTCATGTGGGCCTGATCCGACCTGTCGGGCTCGTTGAAGCCGAGCAGGTTCTTGCCCTGCTTCTTGGCCAGGCCGAGCTCCTTGTCCGTCACCGAGCCCGCGTCATGGATCATGGGCACGAACTCGACACCGCGCGGCGGCTCGATTCCTCCCTTGCCCGACGACCAGGTGTAGAACCAGCCGGAGTTCGAGTCGGCGAGCGCCTTGGTGACGCCGTCGAACTTCCAGGCGCTGATGCCCTTCTTCTTCGCCGCGGGGGTGGCGGCAACGGAATGGCCGTCGGCCGCGAACGCGGTGGGCGTGGCGCTCTGGCTGCCGGCCACGAGCACCGCCGTGAGCAGGAACGGCAGGGCGAGGACGCGTACCTTCCGCATGACGCCTCCCTCAGCAGCTGAGGTGCGCGCCCGCGCCGACCTGGAGCATCTTTGTGAACTTCTGGTACTGGGCGACCCGGTCCTGCATCTTGGCCGGGTCGCCGCCGTTGCACTCGACGGCGCCGTTGATGCTGCGGATGGTCTCGCCGAAGCCGCCGCCCGTGACCATCGCGTGGTGGGGCGTCATGGTGCCGGGGCCGGACTGGGTCATCCAGTACCAGAGCGCGAGCTTCCAGGTCACGACGGGGTTCGTCGCCGCGAGGTTCGGGTGGTTCAGCAGGTCGATGTGGACCGCGTCACCGGCCGCCTTGTAGTTGTAGTTCCAGCTGATCTGGAGCGGGCCGCGGCCGTGGTACGCGGACTGGCCGGCCGGGCAGCCGTAGGGCTCCTGCTGGCAGTAGGTCGGCCAGTTGGCCTTGTCCTGCTCGTTGATGTAGATCAGCCCGCTGGTCTCGTGGCTGACGTTCGCGAGGAAGGCCGCGGCCTCACGCTTCTTGGTCCCGGCGTCGCCGGTGTGGGCGAAGGCCGGGAATGCCTTCATCGCCTTGACCAGGCCATCGTAGGTGTAGAGCTTCTTGTGGTGCGGGAACATCTGGTTGTACTGGGCCTTGCTGACGACGAATCCACCGATTTGCTCCGCGGCGGACGCAGTGTTGGTGCTCAGATTGACCGCGAAGATCGCTATCAATGCGGCGGTGAGCACGGCGTAGACGGCACGTAGCCTTCGCATACGGGAAACTCCTTGGAGTAAAGGCGGGTTGCCCATCGGAACCCGGATACGAAGAAGCTACCTGCCGCCGCCCGGAGAAAGGGCTCAGAAATTGCTTCGGGAACGGCAGTTGTTGCTCGCATTTCTTGCTCGGGGAGTTCGAGCGCGACGCGCGAAGTTCTGAACCCGTGCCTCTAAACCGACGTGCCTGAGCCGACGCGTCTGAACCGCATACGAGCCGGCCGCCCCGCGGGAGTGTTCGCGGGGCGGCCGGCTCGTGGAGCAGGAGGTCATGGGGCCATGGGATCACCAGAACGTCACGACGAAGCCTTTGCAGTTGGCGCACTGCCGCATCGTCTTGTTGCCGGTCTCCTGGTCCTGCTTGGACCAGGCGTAGGCCTTGGGGCAGTGCTTCTTGATGGCATCGCTGTAGGCGGAGGTGGCGTCCCGGCTCGGGTTCACGCACAGCACGGTCTTCCCGGCGGAGTTGTGCTGCCGGTCGGCCTTCGGGCAGTAAGGCAGCAGGTCCTCCCGGCAGCCCTGCTGCGAGCACGAGCCGTTCTCGGTGACCTTCTCGGCTCCCTTGGGCGCGATGGTGATCGGGAGTGAGAAGGCGTTGACGTAGCTGACGTCGTACCAGGGTGCCGCCGTGTCCTTCTTGTCGAAGTTGAACTCGGCGAGGCTGACCGGCTGTTCGCCCGTCGCGCAGCGCTGGGCGAATACTCCGCAGTCGCCGATGGCACAGTGGAACGTGCTTCCCGACGTGCCCGAACACCCTTGGCGGGCGAAGAACTTGCCGCGCCAGTGGTAGGGGGCCTTGTCCTCCGGGATGGTCACGGTCGCCGACTGCCCGGGCTTGAGCACGGGCAGCGCCTTCAGGCTCTTCGAATCTCCGTCGGGCTCACCCTTGTTGACGGTGCTGCCGATCCACAGTTTCTTCCCGGACCGGTTGACGAACGTCACCGTGTGGGCGCCGACGGCCGCACTCGCCTCGGGTGCGGCGACGGTGGCGGCGGCGGGCACGGTGCGGGAATCGCCGGCCACGGCGGCATGCGCGGCTCCGGCGGACACGACGGCCGGCATGAGACACAGCACGGCCGCGAGAAGCAACTCACGTACTCTCTTCACCTGGTACTCCCTCGGTAATCGCTTGTTGCACGCAAGAACGGGTGTCTCAGAACGGGGTCAGCGTCAGGTGCATCTGCCGGGGGCTGGGGTCCTCGATGTAGGAGGCCCAGTCGGCGACGTCGTCGAAGGCGAAGCCATAGGCCTTGCCATTGCTGGTCGCGGCGTGGATGGCCTTGGCGTAGTGGTTGGTGACGGCGGTGTCGTAGAAGGTGGCCGCGCGGGTGGTGGGCTGCCGGCTGTGGCTCAGCAACGTCGAGCGGTTGAACGCGGCGCCCAGGGCGGCGGCGACCGGGCCGGTGATCCCGTCGTTGGGAGCGGCGAGCGCCCCGTCGCAGAAGAGCACGTCACGGGTGGAGGGCTTGGCGAAGGAGATCTGCGCGGGGCCGCTGAAGGTGAGCTGCTGGTTCCTGACCCGGCCGGTGAATGTGCCCGCGTTCGTCCTGACGACGAGGTCCTTGTTCTGGTAGGTCTGCCAGACCTCGTCGATGTAGTCGTCGAAGTAGTGCTGGGAGAACCGGCCGGCGTCGAGGCCGTGGCTCGGGGCGATGACGCGCCGGTCCGCTATGACGAGGTTCTTGAAGTCCGGGTGGTTCCTCAGCGCGTCGAAGACCTTCACGCGGCCACCGGCGGGCAGCTGGCCGGTGCTGTGGTTCTTCGCTCCGTTCAGCCCGATCATCATCGGAACGCTGAACATGTCCACCATGGTGGTGTTGCAGTGCATGCCGGACGCGCCGTGGGTGAACTCCACGAAGTCGTGCAGCACCGAGAAGTTGGGGTCGGACTCCACCCAGCCGGCCGGCTGCTGAAGACCGATCTTGCCGTCGGCGCCCCGGACGGCCTTGAACTTCAGTTTCTGGCCGAGGGCCACGTAGATGCGTCCGGACATCTGCGGCAGTCGCAGCTCCGTCGCGCCGTGGGCGGTCAGCGGGATGGAGTAGTCGGCGAAGCCGTCCGCGTGGTTGTCGGAGAGCTTGACGGGGGCCAGGGTGCCCTGCCGGGTGAGCCGTACCTGCCGGTCTCCCTGGCTGCCCACGACGTACAGGTGGACCTTGCCGTTGGCGAACTTGCCGCTGCTGTTGACGACCGTGAGCGGCAGCCCCCCTCCCGCGGCCTCGGCGGCCCCGACGGCGCCGTGGGAGTCGGCGAAGGCGCGCGGGGCGGCGGAGACGATCGCCGATCCGGCCAGGGCACCCGCCATCGCGGCGAGCGCTCTGCGGCGGGTGGGCGGGTGGGCGTCGGACGAGAACATGCGGAAATTCCTCTCTCCAGTGCTGTGTGTGACGGGACACGCCGGGGAAACGGGCGCGCGCGGACGCCTGGCCGCGGCGGGCGGCCGGGGCACTCATGGGGAAGCCCTGCTACGGGTGTCCGGCGCTCCAGCAGCCGTCGCCGTGGCGGTTCCTCAGCCCGGTCAGTGCGTCGTGCAGCTCCGCCAGGCGAGCCTGGCTCGGCTGTCCGGCGACGTTGTGCAACTCGTCGGGGTCGGTGCTCAGGTCGTAGTACTCCTTCGCGCCGCTGTCGTACTCGACGTGACGTCGGTGAGTACGAAGACGATGGTCGGTTCGGCCGCTGCCGGCTTCACGGTGGGGGCGGTGGCGTGGGCTGTCGCCGCGCTCATTCCGCTCTGAGTGGCGAACACCATCGCCGCCAAGCCGGCTGTAAGCGCCAGCAGTTGGCGAGTGCGAATCATGCTGGGAGAGTGGCAGCAGGAATCCACTCCGGTCAACATCAGATTGCCGCCCGCCGAATTATTCCGCGCTCAGGCCAATTAATCCGGACCAGTCGCCTTGCGGCAGCCGCTGATTCCCCTGCACCCTCGACACGGCACCTGCATCGAGAGCCGTGGAACCGGACGAGAGGAAACCGGGCGTTGGAGGTAACCAGCGGGGTGGGGAGCAAAGCATGGAACTCCCTGCACGTGTGGACGCAAACGTTCAAGAGGGGCGTCCACACGCTCCATCTGCCCTCGTCTTCGGGGATCAAACTGAATGCCCAATTGAGCGGGCTTCTGGAAATTCGCGAAGGTCACGACACGCGGACAGGGAAAGAGGCGTTCCCACTTCCCGGCGACGTGTGCATCACTCCCCCCGGGCTGAGTCGGACGCTGGTCGTGGCACCGACCGGGGACGAGCCCGTGACGATCGCCGGCCTCACCCTCCCGATCGACACGCTGCGCCGGTTCATCACCGAGGAGGACCTGCGGTCACGCATCCCGTATCTGTGGGATCCGCACCCGGTGACACGGTTCGACCCGCTCCTCGCGGCCATGGTGAAGGCGGTGGCGGCCGCGAGCGAGGTCGGCGCTGACGACCTGTACGCGCAGTCGGCGGCGCAGTTCATCGCCGCCCACCTGCTCGCGTCGCACTCCTCCGGTGCGGGCAGGACACCCGGCCTGCTGAGCCCAGGGCAGCTCGAGACGGTTCTGTCCTATATGCGGGCCAATCTCGAACAACCGATCTCGGTCGGCGATCTGGCGTCCCTGGTCTGCTTCAGCCGTTTCCACTTCGTACGCTGTTTCAAGGCCACCACCGGATTGACCCCGTACCGCTATCTCACCGAACTCCGGATCGACCTGGCCCGCAAGTATCTCGAGACCGGCGACGACACCATCGCCCGCATAGGACGGCGCTGCGGATTCTCCGGTTCCGAGCACTTCACACGGAGCTTCCGCCGCATCATGGGATGCACGCCGTCGCAGTACCGGACGAGGCGCTCCTGCGGTCTCGGGCAGAGCCTGCCCGTGCTTTGATCGGTATCCTCCGGGCAAGCTTGTTCGACGCGGTGAAACCGAGGTGTGCATGGCAGGCAGGACCGGGCGGGTGCTGGTGGTCGACGACGACGCGGCGATACGGCGGTCGCTTGCCCGGGGGCTGCGGCTGAGCGGATTCACTGTGGCCGTCGCGGACGGCGGTCGCACCGGTCTGGCGGAGGCCCGCGCCGGCCGCCCCGACATCGTCGTCCTGGACGTCTCCATGCCCGACCTCGACGGCATCGAGGTGTGCCGGGCCCTGCGCGACGACGGCGACGACGTACCGGTGCTGATGCTCTCCGCTCTGGACGAGACGGCCGACCGGGTGGCGGGTCTGCAGGCGGGCGGGGACGACTACCTGGTCAAGCCGTTCGCACTCCAGGAGTTGGTCCTGCGGCTGCACGCCCTGCTGCGCCGCCGTCCGCCGGCCGCCACCGCCCCCCTCCGCGTCGGCGGCCTCGTCCTCGACCCGGCCGCCCACCAGGCCGTTCTGGACGGCCGGCCACTGCAACTGACCCGGCGCGAGTTCGCGCTGCTGGAGGTCCTGGCCCGCAACGCGGGCATCGTGCTCACCCGCGAGCAACTGCTGGACTGGGTCTGGGGGTACGACTTCCAGGTCCGCAGTGACGCCGTGGACACGTTCGTCAGCTATCTGCGGCGCAAGCTGGAGGCGGGCGGCCGGTCCCGGATGGTGCACACCGTGCGCGGGGTCGGTTTCGTCCTGCGCGCGGATCGCCAGACCCCGCACATCGTGGACACGCCGTGAAACTGTCCACCCGTATCGCGCTCGCGGTCGGCGTGAGCGTTCCCGTGCTGGTCCTCGCTTCCGGCTGGCTGCTGCTGCACCTGGTGAGCAGCGATCTGCGCACGCGCCAGAACGACCAACTACGCGCCCGCGCGACGGTCGTCGCCCAGAACGCCAAGGCGTATCTGGACGTGGCCGGAACCAACCACCCGCTCCTGGAGCAGGCCCGCCGACGCCGGCTGATCAACTCCGCCCGGGATGTGGGCGTCCGGCTGAAGGGGCCGCAGGACACGATCTCGGCCGGCCCGCAGCCCGAGCCGAACCCCACGCTGCCCCCCAACGCCCTGACGCCCGTCACCGTGACCTCCGGCGGCAAGGACTGGCTCGTCCTGTCGCTGCCCGTCGGTGCCGCGGCGCGAGAGGGCAACACCCCGAATCTGTGGCTGCTGTCACCCGACACGGCCGAGGACGAACTGGCGCTGGTGCGCCAACGGGTACTGACCGGTGCGCTGGTGGCCGCCTCACTGGCCGGTGCAGCCGCCTGGGCCATCGCCGCCCGGGCGGTTCTTCCGCTACGGCGGCTTCAGCGGCGTACCAGTGGACTGGACCCCCGGACCAGCACTGTACGCCTGGAGCACACGCCGACCCGGGTCACCGAGGTGGACGACCTGGCGTACACGGTGCAGACCGTGCTCGCCCGCTACGACGAGCAGGTCGCGCGCACCGGGGAGGCGCTGGCCACTGCCCGCGCGTTCGCCGCGACCGCCTCCCACGAGCTGCGCACCCCGCTGATGAGCATGCGCACCAACCTCGACATCCTCACCGACCACCCCGACCTCGACCCCGAGGACCGGGCGGAGGTGCTCGGGGACCTCGGGCGCGAACACACCCGGCTGCTTGGGCTGCTGGTGATGCTGAAGGCGCTTGCACAGGGCGACCTGATCGAGGCGGACGCGTTCTCGCCACTGGACCTCGGGGAGCTCGTGGAGGCGTCGGTCTGCGACCTGCGGCGCGCCCACCCCGCCGCCGAAGTGTCCGTACGCACCACCGCGGGGGTGCGTGTCGACGGCTGGGAGCAGGGTCTGCGATCGGCGGTGGACAACCTGCTGACCAACGCCTGGACCCACGGCCGCTCCGAAGACGGCGTCGCCCGCATCGAGGTGACCCTGCGCCCGCCGCTCGGTGGGCGTGAGGCGTCCGCGGTGCTCGTGGTGGACGACCACGGCCGCGGCGTCCCTCCCGAAAGCCGCGAGGAGATCTTCCAGCGTTACCACCGCGGCCCCGACAGCCCCGGCTCCGGCCTGGGCCTCACCCTGGTCGCCCAGCAAGCCGCCCTCCACGGCGGCCACATCATCGTGTCGGACCGCCCTGACGGCCGGCCCGGCACCCGCTTCGAACTCCACCTGCCGGCCACGGGCGTCCAGGACATGGAGTACACCCTGCCGCTGTTGCATCGCGACTGGCTGACCCGAAGCCCCGAACAGGCCCGGCCGGGCCTGTTCACCAAGCGAACCTAGCCAGGCTCCCCTTCGGATGCCGGACGGGGGGCTGGGGGGTTGTCGGAAGCGGTCACGGCGCGAACCCGACGTGTGGTCATACCGTCCGGTCCGCGGCGACCGCTGCGGACCGGATGTCCACGGCCGGCTGCCGCTGCTCCCGGGTGACCATGCGGCCGCGGAGAAATATGGTGCCCAGCCGTGTGACCACCTCGGTGAGTGCCATCAGTACAAACGCGGCCACCCACGCGTCCCCCGTGGTGATCTGGTGGGCCAGGCTGAAACGGGCCACGTCGTCGGCGCCGCCGTGGTCGACCCACAGCTGGAACCCCATCCGCGCCCCCATGCCCAGCACCCACAGGGCCGCGGAGACCGCGCCGGCCTTGATGAAGAGATGCGCGCCGACCTTGCGTATACGGGTGTAGACGCCGCCCGCGACCCCGAGGGCCGCGCCGACGGCGACGAGCGCGCCGATCAGCACCAGGTCGTTGCCGGCCGTGGGCACGCTGTTCAGGTAGCTGTGCGCGACGAAAGCCACGACTGCCAGCGGGATCACGTACGACTTGGCGTCAAGGCGGCCCTCCCTCAACTGCCGGAAGACGACGAGGAGAAGGGCGATGTCGGTGATCCAGTCGGTTGTTGTCATGCTGCAAGCCTGCTGGCACGGCCCCGTAAGCGCCTGCACCCACGGGTGGAATTATGGGTGGAGACCGGGAACGGCAGATGAGCAGATGTAGTGGCCATGGGTTCCGACTGGCGTCCTGCCCAGCGAGGCGGTGATCGCGGCGAGTTGACTGGATCGAACACCTGGGGATGTCGCGGATCGATCAGCCCTTGCGGGTCTTGATCTCCTCGGTCAGCTGCGGGACGACGTCGAAGAGGTCGCCGACGACGCCGTAGTCGACCAGCTCGAAGATCGGGGCCTCGGCGTCCTTGTTGACGGCCACGATGGTCTTCGAGGTCTGCATGCCGGCGCGGTGCTGGATCGCGCCGGAGATGCCGTTGGCGATGTACAGCTGCGGCGAGACCGACTTGCCGGTCTGGCCGACCTGGTTGGTGTGCGGGTACCAGCCGGCGTCCACCGCGGCACGCGAGGCACCGACGGCCGCACCGAGCTGGTCGGCGAGGGCCTCGATGATCGCGAAGTTCTCGGCACCGTTGACACCGCGGCCACCGGAGACCACGATCGCGGCCTCGGTCAATTCCGGACGACCGGTCGACTCGCGCGGGGTGCGCGCGGTCACCTTGGCGCCGGTGGCCCGGGCCGAGAAGGTCACCGCGAGGTCCTCGACCGCATCGACGGCCGGGGCGGCCTCCACGGTCACGCTGTTGGGCTTGACCGTGATCACCGGAGTGCCTTTGGAGACACGGGACTTGGTGGTGAAGGACGCGGCGAACACGGACTGGGTGGCCACCGGGCCCTCGTCGCCGGCCTCCAGGTCGACGGCGTCGGTGATGATGCCGGACCCGATGCGCAGCGCCAGGCGGGCGGCGATCTCCTTGCCCTCCGCGGAGGACGGGACCAACACGGCGGCCGGGGAGACGGCCTCGACGGCGGCCTGCAGGGCGTCCACCTTGGGCACGACCAGGTACTCGGCGTACTCGGACGCGTCGTGGGTGAGGACCTTCACCGCACCGTGCTCGGCGAGGATGGCGGCGGTGTCGGCGGCACCGTTGCCGAGCGCCACGGCGACCGGCTCACCGAGGCGGCGCGCCAGGGTCAGCAGCTCCAGCGTGGGCTTGCGGACGGCACCGTCCACGTGGTCGACGTAGACGAGGACTTCAGCCATGGGATTGCACTCCTGCGTATCGAGGCTGAGGGGCGGTCAGCGAAGCCGGCCTCAGATGAACTTCCGGCTCGCGAGGAACGCGGCGAGCCGCCTGCCGCCTTCGTTCTCGTCCATGACGATCGTGCCGGCGGTGCGGGCCGGGCGCTCGGTCGCAGCGTCCACGACGGTGTAAGCGCCCTTGAGCCCGACTTCCTCGGCGTCGATCTCCAGGTCCGACAAGTCCCAGGACTCCACCGGCTTCTTCTTGGCCGCCATGATGCCCTTGAAGGACGGGTAGCGCGCCTCGCCCGACTGGTCGGTGACCGACACGACGGCCGGCAGGGCGGCCTCCAGCCGCTCCGAGGCGGCGTCGCCGTCCCGGCGGCCAACGACCCTTCCGCCCTCGACCGAGACCTCGGACAGCAGGGTGACCTGCGGAACGCCCAGGCGCTCCGCGACCAGCGCGGGCACGACGCCCATGGTGCCGTCGGTGGAGGCCATACCGGAGACGACGAGGTCGAAGCCGGCCTTCTCGATGGCCTTGGCCAGCACCAGGGAGGTGCCGATGGCGTCGGTGCCGTGCAGGTCGTCGTCCTCGACGTGGATGGCCTTGTCGGCACCCATCGACAAAGCCTTGCGGAGCGCGTCCTTGGCGTCCTCGGGGCCGACCGTCAGCACGGTGACCTCGGCGTCGTCCGCGTCCTCCGCGATCTGCAGCGCCTGCTCGACCGCGTACTCGTCCAGCTCGGAGAGCAGACCGTCCACGTCGTCACGGTCGACGGTCAGGTCATCGGCGAAGTGCCGGTCGCCAGTGGCGTCGGGCACGTACTTCACAGTGACAACGATCCTCAAGCGTCCAGGCCTCCCCGCTTGACGAGCTGCCCGGCGATGACGTTCCGCTGGATCTCGTTGGTACCCTCGCCGACGATCATCAACGGTGCGTCGCGGAAGTAGCGTTCGACGTCGAATTCGGTGGAGTAGCCGTAACCGCCGTGGACGCGGATGGCGTTGAGGGCGATCTGCATGGCGGTCTCGGAGGCGAACAACTTCGCCATGCCGGCCTCCATGTCGACGCGCCGGCCGGCCTCGGCCTCCCGGGCCGCGTACAGGGTGAGCTGGCGAGCCGCCGTCAGTGACGTGGCCATGTCTGCGAGGTAATTGCCGATCGACTGATGCTTCCAGATCGGCTTGCCGAACGATTCGCGTTCCTGGGCATAGGCGAGGGCGTCCTCCAGCGCCGCGCGCCCCACGCCGAGGGCGCGGGCGGCGACCTGAAGACGGCCGGTCTCCAGCCCCTTCATCATCTGCGCAAAGCCCTTGCCCTCGACTCCGCCGAGCAGGGCTTCCGCTGGCGCGCGGAAGTCGTCGAAGGACAGCTCGCAGCTCTCCACGCCCTTGTAGCCGAGCTTGGGCAGGTCCCGCGAGACGGTCAGCCCCGGACCATGTTCGACGAGCAGGATGGAGATGCCCTGGTGTGCCGGGCTCGCCGCGGGGTCGGTCTTGCACAGCAGGGCAATCAGCTGTGAGCGACGGGCGTTGGTGATCCAGGTCTTCGCCCCGTTGACGACGTAGCCGTCGGTGTCCTTGCGGGCGACCGTGCGCATGGCCTGCAGATCGGAGCCGCCGCCCGGCTCGGTCAGCGCCATGGTCGCCCGGATCTCACCGGTGGCCATCCTCGGAAGCCAGCGGCGTTTCTGCTCCTCGGTGCCAAAGTGCAGCAGCAGCTTGGCAACCACGGTGTGTCCGCCCATCGCGCCGGCCAGGCTCATCCAGCCGCGGGCCAACTCCTCGGTGACGAGGACGTAGCAGGGTGTGGAGACCGGGGTTCCCCCATACTCCTCGGGTACCGCGAGACCGTAGATACCAAGGCGCTTCATCTGCTCGATGAGGGCCTCGGGGTAGGTGTTGGCGTGCTCAAGCTCCTGGACGACGGGCCTCACCTCCTTGTCGACGAAGTCCTTCACCGTCCTGACCATGAATTGTTCGTCGTCGGACAGGATGTCCAGAATGCTCATGCTGTGACGCTCCTTCCAGAGCCATGGGGTTGAGGTCGGCCGGTGGTTCAGATGACGTGCTCGGCACGCAGCCGCTCTATCGCTGCCGAGCTGTATCCCAGCCCGCCCAGGATGCTGTCTGTGTGTTCGCCCGCTGCGGGCACCGCGCCCATGCGCGGGCAGACGCCGTCCAGATCGGCCGGGGGCACAAGGGCGGGCACTACCGCCCCACCCGGGATCCGGACGTCCCGCCAACGACCGCGTGCCTCCAGCACCGGGTGGGCCAGGAAGTCCTCGATGTCGTTGACGCCGGCATTGGCGATGCCTGCCTGGTCCAGCAGCTCCATGGCTTCCTTGCTGCTGAGCTCGGTGAAGCGGGCGGCCAGGATCGCGTTCAGCTCCGCTCGGTGCGCCACACGGTCGGAGGTGGTGGCGAAGCGCTTGTCACCGACAAGCTCGGCGCGGCGCAGGAACCGCTCGCACAGTGCGGCCCATTCGCGCTCGTTCTGGACGGTGATCAGCACGTCCTTGCCGTCGGCGGCCGTGTAGGCGCCGTACGGGGCGATGGTGGCGTGCTGCGTGCCGATGCGGGGAGGCTGGGTGCCGCCGTAGCGGGTGTAATAGGCGGGTTGGCTGACCCACTCGGCCAGCGCTTCGAACAACGACACCTCGACCGCTCGCGCGACCCCTGTGGTCGCTCGCTTGAACAAGGCGGTGAGGATGCCCGAGTAGGCGTACATACCTGCGGCGATGTCGGCGATCGATATCCCGACCCTCGCAGAGCCGTGTTCGTTCCCGGTGAGCGAGACCAGACCCGTCTGGCATTGCACCAGCAGGTCGTAGGCCTTGCGGTTGGCCCACGGGCCGCTGGTTCCGTAACCGGAGACCGAGCACGGGATGAGTGAGGGGAAGCGCTCGGCCAGGTCCTTCGCGCCCAGGCCCATCCGGGCAGCCGCACCCGGAGCAAGGTTCTGCACGAACACGTCCGCCTTCGCGAGCAGCTGCTCCAGGATCGCCCGGCCCGGGTCCGATTTGAGGTCCAGCGTCACGGACTCCTTGGATCGGTTGAGCCATACGAAGTAGCTGGACTCACCGTGCACCGTGGTGTCGTAGCGGCGAGCGAAGTCGCCACCGCCCGGCCGCTCCACCTTGATGACACGGGCGCCGAGGTCGGCCAGCTGGCGGGTGGCGAACGGAGCGGCCACTGCCTGCTCGATGCTGACGACGGTGACGCCGTGTAGCGGCAGTTCTTCGGGGTGCTCGGTCATGAGTGACTCCAAGGAGGTGCAATGCCTGCATCCGGGCTGCCATCATGAAGTCTCATGAGTGATCAAGAGAAATAGCATTTGGTGATACCCTCATGCGTGCATGGGATACCGGCCCGAAAGGCGGGAGTCGTGGACGTCAAGCAGCTCAAGGCGATCGTCACGGTGGCCGAGGTCGGCAGCGTGACGCGGGCTGCGGAGCTGCTGCACCTGGTGCAGCCCGCTGTTACCCGGCAGATCCGCACCCTGGAGCAGGAGCTCGGCGTTGCGCTGTTCGAGCGGACCGCGCAGGGCATGCGGCCCACCGGAGCCGGGACGATCATGGTGGACCGCGCGCGGCGCGCGCTGGGCGAGCTGGAGCGAGCGCGCGCCGAGGTACGGCCGGCCCCTGGCACGGTGGCCGGCATCGTCACGATCGGCTTGCTGGAGAGCACCAGCGATCTGCTTGCCGAGCCGCTCGTGTCGGCGATCGCACGCCACCACCCCGGCGTTCGGCTACGGCTGATGACCGCGTACTCAGGGCATCTCCAGCAATGGCTTGACGACGGGGACCTCGATCTGACACTGCTGTACAACCTGGACAGCACTCCCTCGCTCAGCGCCCGCCCCCTGGTACGCGAGCGCCTGTGGGCCGTCGCTCCGGCTTCCGCCGGCCTGCGCGTCGACCGTCCTGTGCCCTTCGCGGAAGTGGCCAGGAATCCGCTGGTGATGCCTACCTCGGGGCACGCACTGCGCAGTCTGATCGATGCGGCGGCGGTACGAGCGGGAGTCGACTTGGAGGTCGTCGTGCAGACGAACTCCATGCGCCTGCAGAAGCAACTTGTCCTCGCGGGGCAGGGCTGGACGGTGCTGCCCGGCCTGGGCGCCGCCGAGGAAGTCAAGCGGGGCACGATCAGTGCCGCGCCGTTGAGCGAACCTGACGTGTGGCGCTCAATTGTCCTGGGTGCACCGAGGTTCGGGCGCACGCCGCCTGCGGTGGACGTTGTCGCGCAGGAATTGGTCCGGCAGGTCGACTTGGCGGTGACTCAAGGAAGATGGCCCTCCGCCGTCCAGGACACCGATGGTCCCGCCGGACGCGCCTGACGCTCCCCCTCACCTCCTCCGTCCTGGCCCTGCGCGGCGATCAGGTCGGGTCCGCCATGCGCCGCATCCGACTCACTTGTCGCCCTGCGCCGGGCTGACCTCGCTTCACGGAATTCCGGAGGAGTGCGGGTCCTCACGTCGAACGGTTTCATCGGCGCCCCTGACCGCGTGACCGGGCGCGGCGCACTGCCGGTCATGTCTCCACGACATAGCCGCATCACGGATCTCTATTACTCAATCCTCCTTATCACGGTTGATGATAGATGCAAGCCAGGCGGTCCGCGCCACTTCGGCATCCCCGCATGGCCGCTTCCATGAAATCGAACCGTGCTCCCCCGCCCCTGGAGGTCGACGATGTCCCCCACTCCCAGCGACCCGTCCGGGACAGCCCCGCTCGACTCGTACCTGGATTCGTGGGCTCCTGCACCGGTCAGGGACGAAGATCCCCTGCATGCCGGCCCGGTGGCAGCACTGTCGGCCGTTTTCGACCTGCCCGGCAGCGCTGCGGAGGCCGGGGACCCGATTCCGCCGCTGTGGCACTGGCTGCACTTCCTGAACTGGCCGGCACACAGCGAGCTCGGCCGCGACGGTCACCCGGCGAACGGGCACTTCCTGCCGCCCATCCCCAACCGGCAGCGCATGTGGGCCGGCGGCCGCTGCGAGGTCACGGAACCGCTCCGCCTCGGCGAACCCGCCGAACGCCTCAGCAGCCTGAGCGCGGTGACCTCCAAGCGCGGACGCACAGGGGAACTGCTCTTCGTCACCGAGCGTCGTGAGTTCCGGCAGGGCGGCCGAACCCGTCTCGTCGAAGAACAGGACATCGTCTACCGGTCGGGACGGAGCACGGCTCAACACCCCGACACGCTCGACGAGTCAGCTCCTCCCCGGACCGACTCACCCTGGCAGCTTCCTCTCCGCCCCGACCCGGCGCTGCTGTTCCGCTTCAGTGCCCTGACCGCGAATGCGCACCGCATCCACTACGACGCCCCGTACTGCCGGAACGACGAGGGCTACCCCGGCCTCGTCGTCCACGGCCCCCTGCTCGTCCTGCTCATGCTCGAACTTCCTCGGCGCCACGCGTCAGGAAGGCAGGTGCGGTCCCTCTCCTACCGGCTCCGGCGACCGGTGTTCGCCGGCGAGCGCATCTCGGCTTGCGGCACTCCGGCCGGCGGGGGCGCCCAGCTGTCCATCGCCACCCACCGGGAGGCGCAGCATGCCACGGCGGAGGTGAGCTTCGGATGACCGACCTGCGCGACCGCATCGCCGCAGCCAGGACCCTGCTGTTCGTGCCGGGAGACCGGCCTGACCGTTTCGACAAGGCGGTCGCCTCCGGTGCCGACCTTGTCGTCATCGACCTCGAAGACGCCGTGGCCGCCGACGACAAGGAGCGCGCCCGAGAGAACGCCGCGGCCTGGCTGGCACTCGGCAATCGGGCCGTCGTGCGGATCAATGCACCGGGAACGCCGTGGTCGGAAGCGGACCTCGCGAAGGCTGCCGAACACGGCTGCCCGGTCATGGTGCCCAAAGCCGAAGACCCCGTCGTCCTTGCGGAAGTTGCCGCCCGTGCGGCCGGCCGGTGTGACCTCGTCGCCCTCGTCGAGACAGCTCTCGGCGTGGAGCGCGTTCACGAGGTGTGCGCCACTTTCGGCGTCGCACGAGCCGCCTTCGGTAACGTCGACTTGGCCGCACAGCTCGGTGTTGCCCATGATGACCACACAGCACTGGCTTACGCCCGCCAGCGACTCGTCGTCGCCTCGGCCGCAGCGGGGATCGCTCCGCCGATCGATGGTGTCACCACCGCCGTACGCGATCCCGATGTACTGCGCGCCGACATCGCCCACGGACGACGGCTGGGCTTCACCGGCAAACTCTGCATTCATCCCGACCAACTGCCGTCCGTCGCAGAGGGTTTCGCGCCTTCGGCGCGGGAACTGCGGTGGGCACGCGCCGTCCTCGCCGCCGGGGAATCCGTCACCACGGTTGACGGCCACATGATCGACAAGCCGGTACTGGAACGAGCACGGCGCATCCTGGCGGCGCCCCAGGTACCGCACACCGCAACCTAGTGCCACGTCAGGTGACGTCTGCCCTGTTCGACGCCGGCACCTTCGAGCGAGCGGCGTGCCCCTTGAGCCAGGGCTTCCCCGTACACGGCGAAGCCCTGGCTCAAGGGGCACGCGCAGGTGCTAAGGTCCCGCCATGCCACGTACGGACAGGGCGGCGCGGGTGATCGCTGCGCCACCCGATCGGGTCTGGGCCGCACTCGTCGATCGCGAGGCGCTCGTGGCATGGCTCCCTCCAGCCGGGATGACTGGCAGGTTCGAGCGATTCGATGCCCGGCCGGGCGGGTCGTACCGGTTGGTGCTGACCTATTCCGACGTGTCGGGAGCACCGGGCAAGGCGACCGCGGATTCCGACATCGTCGAGGCTCGCTTCGTCGACATCGTCCCCGGTGCGCAGGTCGTGCAGGCGGTGGACTTCGTCTCCGACGATCCTGCCTTCGCCGGCACGATGACCATGACCTGGGAGGTCACCGCGGTCGAAGCGGGGGCGCGCGTCGACATCGTTGCCGAGGACGTCCCGGACGGCATCTCCGCTGAGGACCACGCCGCGGGGCTCGCCTCTTCCCTGACGAATCTTGCCGCCTACCTGGAGCAGTAGCCCTCGCTGATGTCGCGTCAGGCGATGCTTGCCCTGTCGTGAGGTGACGCGCCGTCTCGGTGCTGTGCCGGGCGGGGTGTGGCCGTCGCCCTGTCCGGGTGGTGGCCGCTCTACGGGGTTGCGGATGCGTAGCCATGCCACGGGCTCCCACCCGCACCCCGCCGATGACGACGCTGCAGACGAGAACTGACGGCTATTCAGTCACGTCGCCCGACATGGCGCCCGCCAGATCCCCGACGGCGCCGGGCACGGGGTCACCTGTCGGCCGCTCCGGTTCCGCCGCCCGCGGCCGGAAGCGGACGACCGGTTGGGGAGGGCGGGGATGTGGAAGACCGTCCGGCGGTACCTCTTGGGGCAGAACAGGGCGTACCGCCGGACGGAACCGGGGGCCGCCCGGTGACCGACGGGGATGGATCGGCCGGCCGAGCGGGCGCGGTGCGCGCCACGGTCAGGACCTGGTGAGGCACAGGGTGGCGATGTTGTGACGACGGTCGGGCGGCGGTCGCTCGGGTGCGTGGCCTTGGGATGCGACGTCCGCGGTCGGGGGCGGGAGGGGGTCGGGTGCGGAGACGCGGGCGTGGCCTTTCCCCCACCGCCGTCACGTTCGTTCAGAGGCGTGTGAAGGCTCTCTTTCAGTCGACGAGGTCCAGCGCGGCGGCGACGATGCTGTCGGTGTCGATGCCGTGGTAGCGGTAGACGTCTTCGATCGACCCGGACTGTCCGAACCGGGTCACGCCGAGGGTGGTGGTGGGCGTGTTCTGGATCGTGCCGAGAAAGGCGAGAGTGTGGGGGTGGCCGTCCAGGACGGTCACCAGGGGCGTGGCCCGGTCGGCGGGGAAGACCTGGTCGAGGATCCAAGTGGGGTCCTCCGACAGGCCGCGGCGGGACTGAAGTGCTCGGAAGAGCAGGTCCGGGCTGGTCACGCTCACCACGTCCGCGGCGTGGCCGAGGGCGGCGAGCCGGTCGGCGGCGGCCAGGGCCTCGGGGACCAGCGCGCCCATCGCGGCGAGGGTCACCACGGGCTTCTCGCGCTGCCGCAGCCGGTAGGCCCCGGCTGTCACGTGCCGGCGGCGGCGTTCGCGGGCGGCCGGGTCGCTGGGCACGGCGGCCGCGGACTGGTCGACGGGCCGGGTGGACAGCCGCAGGTAGGTCGAATTCCCGTCCGGCCGGCCGAGGTTGCCGAGCGCGGCCAGCAGGCACCATTCGGTGTCGATCGCGAACGCGGGCTCGTAGGTGACGCAGCCGGGCTGCTCGACGCCCAGCGAGGGGGTGGTGATCGACTGGTGCGCGCCGCCCTCCGGGGCGAGCGTGACGCCGGACGGGGTGCCGACCAGGATCGACTGGCCGCCGGCGTAAATGCCGAACGACCACGGCTCCAGAGCCCGGTTGACGAAGGGGTCGTAGACGACGCCGATCGGCAGCAGCGGCTGGCCCCAGCGGCTCCAGGTGGCGCCCAGCTCGCCGAGCAGGCCGACGAGGTTGGTCTCCGCGATGCCCAGCTCCACATGCTGACCGGTCGGCCGCTCCCGCCAGTGCAGAATGGTCTCGGCGTCGTCGGCGAACCAGTCGGTGCGTTCGGTCGGTGACCACACGCCGACTTTGTTGAGCCAGCCGCCGAGGTTGGTGGAGGAGCTGACGTCCGGGCTGACGGTGACGATCCGGCCCGCTGCCTCCGGTGCCCGCCGGGTGAGGTCCAGAAGGACGCGTCCGAGGGCCTGCTGGGTGTTGCCGGTGCCGGTCGGTGCCGGGCGGGCGAGGTCGGCGGGGACCTCGGGGGGCTGCCGCGATGCGTGTTCGGGGCGGTGCAGCCGCCTGGCAGCCGCCGCGCACACGACTGCTTCCGGCGATCCGTCGGCGAAGGCCTCCCAGGGGCGGTCGAGATCCGTTCCCAGACGGTCGGCCAGTGTCCTCATCTGGTCGGCGGTCAGCAGCGAGGAGTGGTTTTGGGGGTGGCCCTCGGTGGGCAGCCCGTACCCCTTGACCGTGTACGCGAAGATCACAGTCGGGCGGGTGTCGTCGACGCCGTCGAACGCGTCCATCAGCGCCCCGATGTCATGGCCGCCCAGGTTGCGCAGCGCCGACAGCAGCGAGGCATCGTCCAGCGGCTCGATGAGGGCGGCGATCGGCCCGCCCGTGGAGCCGGCGCCGGGCAGGCGTTCGCGTAGCTCGTCGGCGGAACAGCGCAGCAGGCGCTGGTATTCGGGGTTGCCCATGGCGTCGATACGGGCGCGCAGGGCCTGGCCGCCCGGCCGGGTGAACAACTCCTGCAGGAGATGCCCGTACTTGAGGGTGATCACCTGCCAGCCGGCCGCGGCGAACATGCCCTGCAGCTTGTCCGCGGCGATACCGGGGACGACTCGGTCCAGGGACTGCCGGTTCAGGTCGACGACCCACACCACCTCACCCAGGCCCGGCACCATCGGGTCCTGAATCGCTTCCCAGATCGCGCCCTCGTCCAGCTCCGCGTCGCCCAGCAGGGAGTACTGGCGTCCCGTACCGGCGCCACCGAAGTGGCCCTCCACGTAGCGGCGTGCGAGGGCACCCCACACGGGGGCGGTGGCGCCGATACCGACCGAACCCGTGGAGTAGTCGACCGGGTCGGGATCCTTGGACCGGCTGGGATAGCTTTGCAGGCCCCGGAAGGCGCGCAGGGTGGTCAGGTAAGACGCGTCCAGCTCGCCCAGCAGGTAGTTGATCGCATGCAGCACCGGTGAGGCGTGGGGCTTGACCGACACCCGGTCGTCTGCGGTCAGCGCGTGGAACCACAGGGCCGTCATGATCGAGGTCATCGAGGCGCTGGACGCCTGATGGCCACCGACCTTCAGCCCCGAGGGGTTCGGTCGCACCCGGTTGGCATGGTCGATGATGACGGTGGAGAGCCACAGCACCCGCTGTTCGACCGCCTCCAGCAGAGCGAGTTCCTTCCCCCGGTCCAGGACCGGGTCATTGCCGTTGGCCGGCCTTGTTTCCGCGACTGTCACAGGACCACCTCCGCGATGCGCCATGCGTTGAAGAAATTGACGTTGTGCTCCATCAGTAGACAGATGGATCTCCGAATGCACAATATGTACCCCTATAACTGAGCATTCTGCTCAAATCTCGAAGCGTATGAGAGGCGCGGACCGAGCATCATGAACAGTGAACGGACCCTCGATGCCACCGACGCCCGGATCCTGCTCGCCCTGGCGGCCGATCCGCGGGCCACCGTCGTCGCCTTGGCCGAGCAGCTGGGGCTGTCCCGCAACACCGTCCAGGCCCGGGTGGCCAGGATGGAGCAGAGCGGCGCGCTGAGCTCCTTCGAACGCCGGATCACCCCGAAAGCGCTGGGCCACCCGCTGACCGCGTTCGTCACCGCGCAGGTCAACCAGCATCAGCTGGCCGAGGTGTCCCAGGCGCTGGCCGGCATCGCGGAGGTCGTGGAGGTCTTCGGGCTCAGCGGGGAGACCGACCTGCTCGTACGGGTGGTCGCCGCGGACGCCGAGGACCTGTACCGCGTCGCGGGGCAGATCCTCGCCGTTCCCGGCATCGAACGCACCACCACGGCCCTGGCCATGCGCGAACTCGTGCCACACCGCCTCACCCCGCTGCTGCGCCGTGCCGCGAACCGCCGCTGAGCGCTCCGCCGAATGTGCCGCACCACGCCGCGAGGCGACGTCGACTTGGCGGGCACAGCCGCTTGGGAGGCGGCGGATCAGGAGCCGAGGCCCCCCGGCAGTACGCATCCGTTCGGATGCAGCGGCACCGCTCACATGCTGACCGGCTTGAGGTCCTCCCCCATCCAGCGGGCGATCGCGACGGTGCGGGCGTCCGTGCCGGGTTGGCCCATGACCTGCAGGCCGAAGGGCAGGCCGTCGACGGCCATGAGCGGCACGTTCACCGCGGGTGCGCCCAGGAGCGAGCTCGGGAAGTTGAAACCGGGGTCCCCGGTGGGCCAGCGGACCGGTGGTTCGCCGGGCACGTCCCCGGACCAGATGGGTGCCGGCCCGCTAGAGGTGGGGAGCAGGACGGCATCGGCACGGGTGCCCAGCAGCGCGTAGGCGGCTGTGAGATCGGCACGCGCGCGGAGGGCCTCCTCGTAGCCTTCGGCTCCAAGCCGCGTGGCGGTGTCGAAGAAGAATCGCTTGACCCGGTCGCTGAAGTCATCGGGGCGATCCGCCGCGAGGTCGCGGAACGCCCACGCGTGTTCCCAGGCGAGGATTCCGCTGCCGATCTCCGTCGCCCCGACCAGGGCCTGTTCGAAGCGCTCGACCACGGCGTCGTCGCTGCGGCGCAGCACCCTCACGCCTGCGGCCTCGACCTGGGCGACGACCTGTTCGAATGCGCGCAGACTCGCCGGTTCCAGCCGCCCCCAGGCCTCGGTCTCGATCAGTGCGATCGTGCCGGGCACCCGGACGGGCGGGGGCGTGGCGGGGCCGTGGAGAGCGGGTCTGCCCGGGTCACCGCCCGCGCGTGAAGCGATGGCGACGGCGACCAGCCACATGTCCTGCGCCGATCCGGCGTGTACGCCGTGGGTGGTCATGCTGGCGGTCTGGCGCTCGCCGCGGTTGATGGCGCCCTGGGAGGGTTTGAGTCCCCAGACGCCGTTGAAGCTCGCCGGGCGCATCAGCGAGCCGCCGGTCTGGGTCGCGATCGCCGCCGGGACCATGCGAGCGCCGACGGCGGCGCCGGATCCCGAGGAGGAGCCGCCCGGGGTGCGCCGGGGGTCGAACGGGTTGGTCGTGGGGCTCGGCTCCGGGCCGCCCAGCTCCGTGGTCACCGTCTTGCCCAGGATGACCGCGCCGGCTTGGCGTAGTGCCCACACTGCGGCGTTGTCGCGCTTGGGGAAGTTGCCGGCGAAGGCGGCGGAGCCCATCTGGGTGGGCATGTCGCGGGTCTCCAGCAGGTCCTTGATCCCGATCGGCATGCCGTCGACGGGCGAGAGTGGCTCGCCTCGGCGCCAGCGCTCGGTGCTGGCGTCTGCCTGCTTTCGTGCTCCTTCCTCGTTGAGCACCACCCAGGCCCGCACGACGGGTTCGCGTTCGGTGATCGTGGCCAGGCACCGTTCGAGGTAGTCGCGCGGGGAGTCGGTGCCGTCCTTGAAGGCCGCGGTTGCGCTGTGGTAACGCAGGGGCTCGAAGGTTGCGGGGTCGTAGGTCAACTGTTCTCTCCTCGCTGGTGTCGTGCCGGGTGGACGGCGCGCGTGCGGGCAAAGACTTCTGCCATGTCCGTGGAGCCGACGGCCTTGTCCGGGTGGTCGGTGAAGGTCTGGCCGAGGGACTCGGCGGCGAGGCGGTCCTTCGCCGCCGTCATCGCAGCACCTCCTCCACGGCCCGCGCCCGCGCGTGTGTGCGGGTCTCCGGGAGCGCCACCACCAGGACGACGAGCGCGACGACCGCGAGTGCGGTGATGTACCCGCCCGGCGCGAGCCGGCCGTACCACCTGGTCAGCAGCGCGCCGAGGATCGGGGCGGTGCCGCCGAAGATCGCGTAGGCGACGTTGTAGGCCAGTGCGGTGCTGGTGGCCCGGATTCGGGCGGTGACGAGTTCCACCGCGACCACGGTGGAGCCCACCGTGACCAGTGCCGCGGGGATCACGAGGATGATCTGGGTGGCCAGCGTGCTCGCCAGGGTGTCCCCGCTCGCCATCAGGTAGGCGGGCAGCGAGCCGACGATGGCGACGGCGACGCCGACGACCAGTACTGGTTTGCGCCCGACCCGGTCGGCGGCGATCCCGGCCGGGAGGCACAGCACCGCGCACACCAGCAGGGCCACCCCGCCGGAGACGAGCGCCGTGTCGGCGGAGACGCCACCGGTCGTCGTCAGGTAAGTGGGGAGGTAGCCGAGCAGGTTGTGCACCACGACCGCGAGCAGGGCGAACATCGTGAACAACAGCAGGAACACCCGCCAGTTGCGGAAGGTGTCGCGGATCGGCCGCGACGCCGTTTCCCCCGCTGACTCCAGCTCCTGGAAGGTCTGTGTCTCGTCCAGCTTGAGCCGCATGTAGAGCCCGACGAGCGCCATCAGCCCACCCGCGAGGAACGCCAGCCGCCAGCTCCAGTCCTCGTAGGCCGACCGGGAGATCAGCCGCAGGGCCAGCAGTGCGAAGGAGGCCAACGCCGAGCCGACGTAGGTCGCGCTGCCGACGGCGCTGAGCCACGTCCCGCGTCGACCGGGTGGGGCCTGCTCCATGACGTACGACGCGGCACTCGTGTATTCGGCCCCCATCGAGATGCCCTGCGCCAGCCGGCAGATCAGCAGCAGGACCGGGGCGAGGGCGCCGACCGATCCGTACGTCGGCAGCACCGCGATCGCGGCGGTGGAGACGGCCATGATCAGCACGACGGTCGACAGCGCCGTGCGCCGGCCGAGGCGGTCGCCGATGCTGCCGAAGATCGCGGCGCCGAGCGGGCGCACCACGAAGGCGAGACCGTAGACGGCGAGCGAGGACAGGATCGCGAGCGTGGGATCACCCGCTGGGAAGAAGTGCTTCGCGATGATGGTCGCCGAGGCGCCGTAGACGACGAAGTCGTAGGACTCGACGCCGTGACCGATCATCGCGGCGGGCAGGACCCGGCTGCGCTTCAGGGGCCCGCTCACCAAATCCTCTCCAGTACCCGCAGGACGTTGCCGCCGATCACGGCGGCGATCTCGTCGTCCGGATAGCCGTGCTTGACCAGCCACCCGGTGATGTTGCGGAAGCACTCCCCCGGGTTCTCCAGCCCGGCGACCGCCTCGATCGGTTCGAACTCGGGCCCCGAGCGGATGGTGTCCTCGACGCCCCACTTCTGGCTCATCACGTGGTGCATGTCGAGGTGGTTGCCGAAGAAGGTGTCCGGCCCGAAGGCGACGTGCTCGATCCCGACCAGGTCCACGCAGTACCGGAAGTGGTCCATCACGGAGTCGATGCCGTGGGCACGGTGCTCGGTGCTCACGGTCGTGTAGGGGGCGGCCTCGATCCCGATGACGCCGCCGGACTCGGCGCAGGCGCGGATCACCTCGTCGGGCTTCATCCGCGGGGTGTCCCACACCGCCCGTGCCCCGGCGTGGGTGATGAGGACCGGGCGCTCGCTCGCCTCGATCACCTCCAGCGCGGTCCGGTCCGCGGTGTGGGAGACGTCGATGGCCATGCCGAGCTGGTTCATCCGGCGGACAGCCTTGCGGCCGAGCCCGGTGAGCCCGCCGTCGCCCTTCTCCCGCAGGCCGCTGCCGAGAGCGTTGGCGTCGCTGTACGTGACTCCGATCTGCCGCACCCCGAGCCCGTAGAGGACGTCGAGCCGGTCGATCTCGTTCTCGATCAGGGCCGCGCCCTCCAGACCCGCCACGACGGCGAGGCGCCCTTCGGCGTGGGCGCGGCGGATGTCGTCGACGGACTCGGCGCGGATCACGAAGTCCTGGTGGGCGAAGTCGCAGAACCGCATCCCGAGGTCGGTGATGACGTCGTCCCACTTCCAGCCGTTGCGGGACTCGCAGGCCCCCCAGCCCAGGTTGTCGAACACCGCGTCGAGCCCGGAGCGGCTCAGCCCCTCGTAGCCGTAGGCCAGCCGCGCTCCGCGGTTCCAGTCCAGCAGCTCGGTCCGCGCGTGGCGGGGCAGCTTCACCGGGTGGTCGTGCAGCGACACCACCACGTTCTCGGCGAGCAGTCGCTCGGTGCGTGCCGTCTCCTCGTCGGTCAGGCCGAGGTCGTAGGCCGGGAGCCGGTCGACGTCCGGTGAGGGCTCGAACTCGTCGTAGTCCGTTCCGGCCTCCAGGTAGGAGAAGGACTGGTATCCGCTGTAACGGGTGGGTGGCATCGCTGGTCTCGCTTCCGGGACACTGGCAACTGTTCATCATTGCGGCACAGTGGTGCCACTGTGCGGCACGATTTCGTTCCCCGTCAACCGTTCCGCCGTTACGCGGATGCCGCCGCCGACGTTTGACACCCCACACCCTGCGACCTAATGTGCCGCTATTAGATACGCTGTGCACTAATGCGATACGCAAGATGAGGTGACCATGATCAACGCCGAGGAGTTGGTCCGCACCGTGTGGACGCCGTTGCCCCTGCGGGACGTGACGCTGCCCAACCGGGTGTGGCTCTCCCCCATGTGCCAGTACTCCGCGGACACCGACGGCACCCCGACCGACTGGCACCTCGCGCATTACGGCGCCCGGGCGGCGGGTGGCCTCGGCATGGTGATGGTCGAGTGCACCGCCGTCGCGCCGGACATGCGCACCACCGCCCGTGACCTCGGCCTCTGGAGCGAGCAGCAGGTCGCCGGCCACCGCAGGCTCGTGCAGGTGATCGAGACGGCCGGATCGGTGCCCGCGCTCCAGCTCGGCGTCGCCGGCCGGAAGAGCTCGCACGGCGTGCCGTGGGACAACGCCGGGACGCGCAGCGCGATCGCGCCGGAGGATGGCGGGTGGGAGCCCTTGGCTCCGTCGGCGGTGCCCTTCGCCGGGCTCGCCGTCCCTCGCGAGATGACGTCCGCGGACGGGACGAGGGTGCTCGAGGACCTGGACCGGGCGTCGCGGAACGCCCATCGTGCCGGGTACCGGCTGCTGGAACTGCACGGCGCCAACGGCTATCTGTTCCACCAGTTCCTGTCGCCGCTGGCCAACCGCCGCACCGACGAGTGGGGCGGGGATCTTGAGGCCCGACTGCGGTTCCCGCTGGAGATGGTGCGCGCTCTGCGCTCCGGATGGCCGCAGGACAAGCCACTGGTCGTACGACTGCCTGCCGAGGACCTGCTCGCGGGCGGGCTCACCACCGAAGACATGATCTTCGTCGCCCAGCAGCTGGGGGCGAACGGCGTCGACATGGTGGACCTGTCCTCCGGCGGACTGGTCCCCGAGGCCGGACGCCTGTCCGAGCCGTTGCACAACGCCCGGTACGGCCCGCTGTTCCGGACGGCCGGGGTGCCCGTCGCCGCGTCCGGGGCGGTCTGCACATCAACCCACCTCGCCGAGGCGGTGCCCGGGCTCGTGGACGCCGTGCTCGTGGGTCGTGCGTTGTTGCGGGACCCCTACTGGGCCCTGCGCGATCGAGGAACCACATTCTGGCCCCGGCAGTACCGCCGGGCCTTCTGAGCCTCAGGCCGAGGAGATCAGCTCACTGAGCTCCTCGGCCGCGTCCATCGTCAGCCGGGCCAGCCGAGCCTCGTCCGCAGCCGCGAAACGCATCTCCGGGATCGCCAGGGTCAGACCGGCGAAGGGACGCCCCGCCGCGTTGCGCACCGCCGCGCCGAGGGAGGTCACGTGGGGACGGAACCACGCGGACCCGTTGAGCGCGTATCCCCGCTCGGCCGTGCGGGCGATCTCCGCACGCAGCTCGCGGGCGGAGGGGATGGGCTCGGGGAAGCTGTCGACCGGGTTCCTCAGCACCTCGTCGACCTCCTCCGGGGCCAGCCCCGCCAGGATCGCCAGGCCCGTGGACGACGCCCGCAACGGCACCCGGCTGCCGACCTCGACGAACACCCGGACCGCGTGGGTGCTGTCCTCGCGGGCGATGACGACGATGTCGTCGCCGTCCCGCAGCGAGAAGTGCACGGTCTCGTCCGTCTCCGCCGCGAGCCGCTTGACCACCGGCCGGGCGAGGTCACGCAGGTCCTGCTCGCCGGTACCGCGCAGTCCGATGGTGAGCGCCTTCATCGTCACGCCCCACCGAGTGCGGTCGGGGTCGACTATCCGCAACCACCCCGCCTGCTGCAGAGTGACGAGGCAACGCTGCACAGAGCTCTTGGGCATAGCCGTCACCCGGGCGAGTTCGGAGACTCCGATGGGCTGGCGAGCGGCGACCTCCTCCAGGACCCGAAGGGTGCTCAACGCACTGCTCAAAGGCCGCACACTGCCGGCCGGCTTCTCCATCGCCGTCACATCCGCGCTTTCATCAATGCCGATCAGGGCCCAGAGCGTAGCATTTCGGCACGGCCGTCCCGCATCGAGGAACAGGCCCCGCTTGGCCCGATATGGTGCACAGCGTATCGCCAAACGGCACAAGAGTAGTACTCCGGTGAGATTCGCGTCCTGAGCCGGCTCTTGGTCGGTAGCGGCAGCGGCGAGCCGTGACCTGGTGGCGTCTGCGCCAGTGGGACCAGCTCGGGGCCGGCGCACTCGGCCAACCGCCGGCCGTTCTCGCGCCCCATCGGCGCCGGGAGACCGCGGACCCGGTCCCGCATCCGCCGACGCCGATCCACCCGGACGAAGGAGCCCGCCATCCGACGCCTGCCTACAGCGAGCGCACCCCCATGATGCCGAGGACCTGGTCGCGCAAGGAGTGCGCGCCGCTGTCCTGCCGCGCGATGGCCACACTCCAGATGAGGTAGGAAAGCCCGCTTTCGGCGCGCTGCCGTGCGTCCGGCACCGGCCCGATCACCTTCTCCAGGCGGGCGGCGAGACGGTCGGCCATCGGCATGAGTTTGGCCTCCCTCGCCACGCGTGCGAGCTCGGAGTCGGGCTGGCTCAGGCAAGCGGCGATCAGGCGGCCGAGGCCGTTCGGGACGGCGTCGGCGATACGTTCCAGAGCGGCATCCAAGTCGGCGAGCGGGTCGCCGCTCTCGACCTCCTCGTGCTGCGCCATGTCCGCCCGCAGAGCCGCCATGACCAGCTCCTTCTTGCCTGCCCAACGCCGGTACAGAGCACCGAGCCCGATCCCGGCCGACTCGGCCACGTCCTTCATCCGCAGCCCGTCGTATCCGCGCTCCTCCAGCAGGGCCAAGGCGTGTTCGAGGGCCAGGCGATCGATGTCCGAGCTGCGGGGTCGGCCGCGGGGCGAGTTCTGCATGGCATTATGATAACGTCCATTACCGGAAATGGTGATTACCGAAAAGAGGACTGGTATGGCTTTCCCGGACCCGACCCGCGCCCTCGTCCTGGGGGGTGGCGGCGTAACCGGCATGGGATGGGAGATCGGCGTGCTGGCCGGACTGCTCGACGAGGGCGTCGACCTGCGCGACGCGGACACGGTGATCGGTACGTCCGCCGGCTCGTTCGTCGGCACCAACTACACGTCGGGCACGGACTGGGAGGCTCTCTACGCCGACCAGGCCCACGCCGGCGACTACGAGCCGGTCATGCGCACCGATCCCGACGTCTATGCGGGCTGGGCCGAGGCGTTCCGCTCCGGTGCGGGCGATCCCGAGGCCGTGGGGGCGGGGTTCGGCCGGGTGGCCCGCGAGTTCGCCCCGGGCGTCGATGGCGAGACCCGGCGTGGCGTGGTGCGGGCACGACTGCGCACCGACAAGTGGCCGACCAACATGCGCGTCACGGTCACCGACGCCGACACCGGCCGCCTGGAACTGCTGGGCCCGGACTCGGGCATCTCCATAGAGACCGCCACCGCGGCCAGTGGCGCCGTCCCCGGCATCTGGCCCAGCGTCCCGTTCAACGGCCATGAGTGGATCGACGCGGGCATGGTATCCGCCGCCAACGCCACGCTCGCGGCCGGGCACGACTGCATCGTCGTCCTCGCCCCCATGTACGAGGGGTATGCGGGTATCCCCAGTGCCCAGGACGACGTCGACCGTCTCAACCAGGGCGCGCGCGCTTTCCTGGCCATCCCCGACGAGGACAGCGTCGAGGCGATCGGCCCCAACCCCTACGACCCCCACCGTGCGCAGGCCGCCGCCCAGGCGGGACGTCGCCAGGGCCGTGCCATTGCCGCCGTCATCAAGGCGCTGTGGGCCTGAACCACCGGGCCGGCCACGCGGGAAGCGGCGTCTTCCGTTCCCTGCGAAGCCGCAGGCGACGCACGCTGTCGCACCGCCATGGCCCGGCGTGGTCGCGCACGCTGCGAGAAGGGACGCTCCATCATGCTTGAGCTGCCGCAGGACATAGCCGGACTTCAGGCCCTCTACCGGAGCGGAGAAGTGACCGTGAGCGAGATCGTGGCCGCTCACCTGAAGCGCATCGAGGACCTGGACCCCCAGCTCAATTCCGTCGTCACCCTCAACCGCGCCGCGATGGACGATGCCGCGCGCCTCGACGCCGACACGACACCACGTGGCACGCTCTTCGGCGTACCCGTGGTGCTCAAGGACAACATCGACACCGCGGGGATCGCGACCGCCAGCGGCTCGGCCGCACTCGCCGCCCATGTGCCCGCAGCGGACGCGCACCTGGTGGTCCGGCTGCGGGAGGCGGGCGCGGTGATCCTCGCCAAGACGACGCTGCCGGACTTCGCCATGTCCTGGCACGGCCACTCGTCCCGCTCCGGCGTCACCCGCAACCCCTACGATCTCTCCCGCGATCCCGGCGGCTCCAGCAGCGGCACCGGGGCAGCGGTAGCGGCCGGCCTGGCGATGGCCGGCGTGGGCACCGACACCGGCGGCTCGATCCGCGTCCCGGCCTCCTTCTGCGGCCTGGTCGGAATCCGGCCCACCGTCGGCCTGGTCAGCCGCCACGGCGTCACCGCGCTGGTCCGCGAGCAGGATTCTCCCGGGCCGCTGGCCCGCTCGGTCGCCGACGCCGCCACCCTCCTCGACGCGATGACCGGCTGGGACCCCGACGATCCCGTCACCGCCCTGGCCAACCTGCCCCCACACCGTCGAACAGCGCAGGACCTACTGCCGCCCGAGGCGCTCAGGGGCGCCAGGATCGGTGTGCTGCGCCAGCTGTGCGCGACAGCGCCCGGTGACGATCCCGACGTCGCGCGGGTGGTCGAGGAGGGCGTCACCGCGATGCGTGAAGCCGGAGCATCGCTGATCGATGTCGGGATTCCGCGCCTGTCCGACCTGTTGCACCAGACGTTCATGTACCTGCGCCAGTCCCGCCGCGACATCAACCACTCACTGGCGCGCTCCGGTGCCCCCTTCACCGACATCGCCGACATCGTCGCCACCGGACAGCCACGGCCCACCGACGCCCTCCTACGCGCCGTCGCCAAGAGCCTCGAAGATCCCCACCACGACGGCGCCTACGGCCGCGGCCTGGAACTGCGCGCCCACCTGCAGCACCGGATCGCCGGCCTCTTCGCCCAGCACAAGCTGAGCGCCCTGTGCTATCCGAGCGTCAGGATCCCGGCCCCCACCCGTGCCGACATCGACGACGGGGCCTTCGACACGAACGCCTCCCACTCACGGCCCATGCCCACCAACACGCTCTTGGCCGCGCAGGCCGCCTTCCCCGCCGTCACCGTCCCCACCGGCTCGACCAGCGGGGGCCTGCCCGTCGGCATGGAACTCCTCGGACTGCCCCACCGCGACCGCCAGCTGATCGCGCTCGCCACCGACCTGGAACGCATCACCCCCGCCCGTACCTCCCCCACGCTGACCGCCGGCCTTGGAAGCACCGCATGACGCACACCGAACCTGGTCTCATCGACGTACACGCCCACTTCTCGCCGCCGACCACCCCCGAGATGCGGCAAAGGATCCTGGAGGCGAGCCACGCCCACAACTTCCTCGTGCCCGAACCCTACGAGTGGAGCCTGGACGCCACCCTCGACTTCATGGACGAGACCGGCACCGCCCTGCAGATGCTCAGCAACATCCCCACCGGGCACCAACTCCTGCGTACGTCCAACGACTACGGACTCGAGATCGTCGCCCAGCACCCCTCACGGTTCGGTCTGCTGGCCGCCCTGCCCACCGACGACGCACCGGCCGCACTCGAAGAGACCCGACGCATGAACAGCGCCGACGGCTGGGCGATGACCACCGTCTACAACGGACGCTCGCTTGCCGAACCTCACCTCGACCCGCTGTGGGAACGCCTCGACAGCCAGCACGCCGTGGTCTTTGTCCACCCCAACGCCTACGCCCCCTCCACCGCGGGTCTGCCCACACCACTGGTCGAAGTCGCTTTCGACACAGGACGCACCATCACCGGCATGCTCTACGCCGGCGTCTTCGACCGATACCCCGACATCACCTTCGTCATCGCCCACGCCGGCGCCACCGTCCCCCTGCTGGCCGGACGCCTCTCACTCCTCGGCGCGGAAGCCTGGGTGCCCAATCCGCACGGCCTGACCACCCAGGACATCCGAACCGCCCTCAGCCGGCTCTGGGTCGACACCGCGGCATCCGCGAGCGACCAGCAGATCGCGGCCGCGGCGACCGTGTTCGGCGACAACCACATCGTGTACGGCTCCGACTGGGGTGTCGCCTGCACCAACACCGCATCGGCCAAGCGCAACCTCCACGCCCTGCACACCACCCCGGCCATCACCCCCGAGGCCCGCGCCGCAATCCTCACCCGCGCGACCAAGCTGTTCCCCGAAGCAGCACGCCGCGCCCAAAGCGCCTGGATGTCATAAGGCAGCTCCGTCACCGGCGGACATCCCGCAGCGGCAAGAGGGCGTCCAGGGCCGGTCACTTGGGCAGCTTCGCGGAGCGCCCAGGACGGGCCGCGGTGACGTGACGCGGGTGGGGATGGGACGAGGCCGGCCGGCGCTGGTGGCGGTAGGTCGTCCAGTCGACCGCGAGTCGGTGGGTGGGCGCCTCCGGGTAGGGGGTGTGCCGCAGCAGACCGCGCTGGACTTCGAGGGCGCCGCGGGAGAGATCGCGGCAGGCCGGCACCGGGGGCCGGTCGCGCCGGAGGGTGAACAGCGCCGGGAGACAAGGCGAAGCGACCTGCGCCGGGCGGGGCGGCAAGCCGTTGGACCAAGGTGCCGGTCGCGGGCCTGGGTTGGGCGGGCCCGCGGGCGGACTGCCCGTCAACGGCCCTCGTTCAGCCGTTCCCGATCGAGAAGGGAGCCGATGTGGCGGTGCAGGCCGCGCACGCTTTCGGCGCTGGCTTCGGCGATGAGGGCGCGTTGCTCGGGGGTGTATGCGGCATCGGGGCGGTAGAGGACGCGACGGGTGAACGTCGTGGTGCCCTCGCCGTCCTCGGTGAGCAGGTACTGCAATGCCACACCCGCGTCGTTGTCGACGATCAGCGACGACTTGCCGTACTCCTGGTCGACGACGTGCCAGTAGAGGTGGTGTTCGGTGCCGTCCTCGAGGCGGCCGGCTTCGTAGACGGCGTCGCCGACGCGGTAAGGACGTTCGGTGACACCACCGATGCCGCAGGTGGAGACGTGCCATTCGGGCCAGAAACGGGCCTGGGTGACCAGGTCGAAGACGGCGCCGGCCGGGGCGTCGAAGGTGACCGTGTTGCTGTCACCGACGATCCAGTCGTTGAACGCGGTGGTCATGTCGTAGCCTTTCCTCCGAAAGGATCTGCACTCTCAAATTGAGAGTACCACCGATATGAGAGTGCCTGCGGGAGGGCGGGGGCACTCCGTGGAAGGAGTGCGGGCGTGACGGATGGCATGCACCCGAAACGCCGGGTGTCGGCGGGCGAGGTGTTCGAGCGGGCGAGCCTGGTGCGGGTGGCCTTCCAGACGATCGCCGACACATGGTCGATGTTGATCATGCTTGCTCTGCAGGACGGCGCCCTGCGCTACAACGAGCTCAAACGCGCGGTGGGTGGCGTCAGCGAGCGCAGGCTGTCGCAGACACTGAAACAGCTCGAGCGCGACGGGGTGGTGGACCGGAACCTCGTACGCGCCATTCCCTCGCACGTCGAATACAGCCTGACCGCGATCGGCGAAGAGGTCGTCGACTCCCTCGGCCCGCTGCTGGCCACCATCCTGAAGAACGCGCCCGAGGTGGCACGCGCGCGGCGGCGTTACGACGAGCGGCATGCGCAATCCGCACAGGACACGTGAGACGCCTGGAAGCTCGGCGCTGTCCGTTCTGGTGCCGTGTTCGATGTTCACGAGAAGCGACGGCAACGCCGGCCCGTTGGGCGCGCTGCGGAGATGGCCGGCAGCAGCCGGCCAGTCAGACGGAGGGGCGCCGCCTGGTGCCGCCGCCGCTGCCGTTCAGCGGGATCAGGGTCTCCAGGTGAGCCCCTTTGACCCAGGCGCCCAGCAGGTCGCGGTGCAGGGCCACGATGTCCTGGCGCAAGGCGAGGTCCAGCGCAGCCTTCGTGAACGAGCGGCAGGTGGTGACGAACAAGGCGACGTCCGCGCCGTGTTCGAGGCGGGCGGTGCCGACGAACTTCTGCATGTCCGGCGAGGAGACGCTGCGGTGCGGCGCGTACTTTTTGACCTGGACAACGATTTTGCGGCCGTCGGCGAGGTAGCCGACGACATCCGCGCCCAGGTCGCCGCTCTTGCCGCTGACGACGACCTTTGTGCAGCCGTCCCGCCGGCACAGCTCCGCGACGTAGGTCTCGAACTCCTGCCACGACAACGCGTCGACCTCGGCCATCGACAACTCCCGCGCCCGGGCCTCCTCCTGGGCTCGCCACGCGCGATCCTGGCCGACCGCCAGACGGTGTGCCCGCAGCAGCGCCCAACCGGCCCAGCCCACCACGGCCGCGGCGAGCACGGCCACCAGGACGGGCCACACCGCCGCCCAATGCCCGGCCACCCACACCGCGGCGGCCACCGCCGCCACCGCACCCCAGCTCTGCAGCTGCCTGCGCGTCCGCTTCTTCAAGCGCCGACGCCGTCGACGTGCCGTCATCACTCCCCCGCTCCCCCAACCGGTGCCCCGCAGCGCGCACCCGCGGGCGCCGCCCGGCCCGTACGCGTGTGAGGACTCATCGGCCGGCCTGGGTGACGCCGCTCGCAACACTGATGGTCGGCAACCGTCCCAACCTCCCCCCACACGACCGGCCACCACGTGGGACGGCAGCACGCCGCCCCAGCCTCCTTGTGTAGCCGGGTGCCGATGATGTCGGGACCGGGTTGCAGGTGAATGGCACAAAGCCATCGGACCTGGCCGGATCGCACGGCTCCCCCCTCACGCGGCCCTGCCCGGCGGCGCCGTCCGCGGGACCGTGGCGGCCGGCCTCTCGCGGCGTGCTCCGCACGAGCCAGGCGCAGGGCCGCAACAGGGGAGACCTCGGCCTGGCGGCGGCGCTCGATCCGGGCCTGCTCGATCGTCGCCGGCCGGTCGGGCGTCTTCATCCACGCCGGGATGATCGTCCTGCGCTTGCTCGCCCGCCCCCTCTGGGCCGCAGGCCGCCCCGGCACGAGGACGGGGATCCTCGGCAGCGAACCGGAGGCGCACGAGAAGCGGCCGGGGCTCGTGGTCAGCCTCGGTGCCCCGTCCGGACGGCGGGTGCGGCCGGGTCCGGCGGCTGAACGTTCTCGCAGGCAGGGGGCTTGCGGTGGGGGTGATCGGGGAACCCGGGCGGCTGTCCCGCCCGCCCGAGACCACGGAGGCCAGACGTGAGCGCCGAACAGAGCCCGCAGCCCGACCCGACCACCCGGCACGCCCGCCCGGACTTCCCCTCCCAGGACCAGCCGCACCCCGGCTGGACCGGCCCGATGGACCCGCCGCCGGACCACGGCGAGGACTCCTACCGGGGCGCCGACCGCCTCCGCGGCTTCAAGACCGTGATCACGGGCGGTGACTCCGGCATCGGCCGCGCGGTGGCCCTGGCCTTCGCCCGCGAGGGCGCCGACGTGCTGTTCACCCACCTCGCCGAGGAGGTGGACGACGCGCGTGAGACGGCCCGGCTCATCGAGGACGCGGGCCGCAAGGCGATCGCCGTGTCCTGCGACATCAGGGACGAGGACGACTGCCGCGCGCTGATCGGGCGGGCGGTCGACGAGTTCGGGCACATCGACGTCCTGGTGAACAACGCCGCCTACCAGATGTCCCAGCCGGACGGTATCGAGGCGATCAGCACCGAGCAGTTCGACCGGGTGCTGCGAACGAACCTCTACGGCATGTTCTGGCTCACCAAGTTCGCCCTTCCGCACATCCCGGCCGGGGGCAGCGTCATCAACACCACCTCCGTCCAGGCGTACAAGCCGAGCCCGCACCTGCTCGACTACGCCATGACCAAGGGCGCGATCGTCACCTTCACGCAGGGTCTGGCCCAGATGGTCGCCGAGCGCGGCATCCGGGTCAACGCGGTGGCACCCGGCCCCGTGTGGACGCCGCTGATCCCGGCGACGATGCCCGACACGGCCGAGTTCGGCAAGCAGAGCCCGCTCGGCCGCCCGGCCCAGCCCGCCGAACTCGCCCCGGCCTACGTCTACCTGGCCTCGGACCAGGCGAGCTTCGTCACGGCCGAGATCCTCAACGCCACCGGCGGCACCCCGCTGCCCTGACCGGGGGGGACGGCAGTCGCCCCGGCTCCAAGTGGCGGGCGGGACCTGGTCGACGGCGCGCGGCCCCTGTCTCAGGGGGACTGCGGGGCGCCGTGTCGCAGGCCGTCGAAGAGGAGGGAGGTGATCTGCCGGGCCTCGACCAACCAGCCCTCCGTGGCGCGCATTCCGCAGATGCCGCCCAGGGCACGCAACAGGGTGGAGCCTGTGACGTCGTCGCGGACGGTGCCGGCCGCGCTGCCGGCTTCGAGCAGCAGGGAGAGGGCGTCGGCCATCCGGGTGCGTGCGTCCTCGAAGACCGGTGAGTCCGTCGCCATGATGCTTTCCAGCACGCTGGACATTCCCTTGCCCACCGCCGCGTGGTCCACGAGCAGCAGCAGGAAGCGCCGCAGTGCCTCCTCCGGGGTGTGCTGGTCCAGCAGGAGGCCGGGCGCGGCGCACAGGTCGTCGACCTCTTTGCGGTAGACCTCCTCGATCAGCGCTTCGCGGGTTTCGAAGTGGCGGTAGAGCGTCCCGACGGCGACGCCGGCACTGCGGGCGATGTCCTCGACGTGCGCGTCGGTGTCGCCGCCGAGGAACGCCTGGCGGGCCGCGGACAGCAGTGCCTCGCGGTTGCGTCGCGCGTCGGCGCGCAGCGGGCGTGATGCCGACAAGAGAACCTCCATAAGGTGAGTCCGGTTCCGTTTACGTGTACCGTATCCGGAGTCGGGTTCATCTTACGGAGGAGAGACCCCATGCCCCTCACAGACAACAGCCTCGACGGCCTTCGGGTACTGGTCACCGGCGGCAGCCGGGGTCTCGGCGCGGTGACCGCGCGCCGCTTCGTCGCCGCGGGCGCGACCGTGCTGACAGCCTCCCGCAGCCGGCCCGCGGAGGACAGCGGTGCCGGATTCCTCGCGGCGGACCTCTCCACACAGCAGGGTGTGGCCGAACTCGGCCGCCGCGTCATCGAGGAGGTGGGCGGCGTGGACGTGCTCGTGAACAACGCGGGCGCGGCGAGCGCCCCGGCGCCCACCCTGAGCCGGTCGGACGAATCCTGGCAGGCGGACCTGGAGATGAACCTCCTCAGCGCCGTGCGCCTGGACCGGGCCCTGGTGCCGGGAATGGTCGAGCGGGGCTCCGGCGTCGTCGTGCACGTCTCCTCGATCGCCAGCCAACTGCCCCAGCGCATGGACGCGTCCTACGCCGCCGCCAAGGCCGCGCTCAACACCTACAGCCGCGAACTGGCCACCGAGGTCGGCGAGCACGGGGTGCGCGTGGTCTGCGTCCTGCCCGGATTCGTCGTCACCGACGGCGCCACCGCCCACCTGCGGCACATGGCCGAGAACCAGGGCATCACCACCGAAGAGGTCACGCAGCAGCTCGTGGACCGCCTGAAGGTCCCCATGGGCCGCCCTGGAGATCCGGAAGACGTCGCCGAGATGATCGTCTTCCTCGCCTCCGGCCGCGCGAAATGGCTCACCGGGGCCCAGTTCCGCGTCGACGGCGGCATCATCCCGACCGTCTGAGCGACCACCGCCGGCACGAACAGGACACCCCCATGCCCATCACCCTGACCTCCGTGATCATCGACGCCGCCGACACCGGGAAGGAGAGCTCCTTCTGGTGCCGGCTGCTCGGCGGTTCCCTCACCCTCACGCCGACCCACCACTTCGTCCAGGCCCCCGGCCTCCCGGTGATCGTCGTCCAGTACGCCCCCGGACACACCGCCCCGGACTGGCCGGACGGCACCTCTCAGCAGATGCATCTCGACTTCGGCGTCGACGACCTCGCAACCGCCGACCGCACGGCCACCGACGCCGGCGCCGTCCGACTGCGTCCCACCGGCGAGGTCACCGCGGAAACCCGTACCGGTAGCCGCGTCTACGCCAGCCCGGCCGGGCACCCCTTCTGCCTGCGCTCGGCCTGAGCCGGTCGCCGTCCACCGAGCCGCGCCTGTCGTCAGGCGTCGTCGACACCGGCCGCGCCGCCTGTCCGGAGGGCCGTTCGATCGCCGCCCTCGCCCGCGACTGCGGCCTCAGTCGCGGCGTGATCCGCACGGCCGCCGACATGCCGGTCGGGGTGGTCTCCTTCTTGCGACCGATCCGATCGGCCTGACCGTCGGTCACGGCGACGAGAACGCCGTCGATCTGTATCTGCCCGGACCCACGCTCTACACATCAGCGAACGGATTCACCTCGACCGGTCTCCAGCCGGGCGACTCCGTAGGATCAAGCGCGTTTCCACTCGAAGGATCGATGCCGGTGAAGGCCGACGAATCTCGCGAATTCCCTGCCGCCGACACCGGCATCGAACCCGAGCCCGACGGAATCGGCTGGCCCCCGCTCCCGGATGTCCTTTTCTGCGGCCCGGTTGCAGCCCCAAGCCGCCGCCGCGAGCGAAAGGCCGTGCGCTTCCTTTCCTTGACCGGCGTCGCCCGCAGCCGCACCAAGTGGGACGTCTTTCCTGCCGGACGGACGCATGAGTTGATCGACCGTCCGACCGCGCGTGTAGCGCCCTTTATCGTACGAGCCCGCAGAGCGGGGGAAAACGAATATGCGGAACCGGTTCAAGGACGGTGGTCCGCCGGAAATCGGCTCGAATATCGGCGAGTTGATCAGTGTGGCGGATTCAGGATATCCATTTACATCCATCCGGCGAGGCGGGTAAGGTCTGTGGGATGCCGAGAGTCAAGGTCAGCGTCGTCGTGCCCGTATACAACACCGGAAGGTACGTCGACGAGTGCGCGCCGTCGTTGCTGGGGCAGTCCCTGCCCGCCGACGAGTACGAGGTCATCTACGTCGACGACGGTTCGACGGACGACACCTTGGCCCGCCTGGAGAAGATCGCGGCGAACCATCCGAACGTCCAGGTGCACTCCCGGCCCAACTCCGGCTGGCCGGGCGCACCGCGCAACCTGGGCATGCGTCACGCCCGAGGCGAGTACATCCAGTTCGTCGATCACGACGACACTCTCGGACCCGAGGCGCTGGAGAGGCTGTACGAGCACGCCAAGCGGAACGACGCCGACGTGGTGCTGGGCAAGATGTCCAGCACCATGGTCCGGCCCCGACGGCTGTTCCGGCACACCGTGGACTCCTGCACGATCGAGAACGACGAGCTCATGCAGAGCATGTCGCCGCACAAGATGTTCCGGCGGGCCTTCGTCGAGGAGCACAACCTGCGCTTCCCCGAAGGCCCCTGGATCCTGGAAGACCTGCTCTTCGTCAGCGCCGCCTACCTCAAGGCGAAGCGGATCTCGATCCTGGCCGACTACCCCTGCTACTACTGGATGAAGCGGGACGACGGCGGCAACAACACCCAGCACCGGTTCAACCCCCGGCACGGCTTCTGGCCCAATTGCCGCACCATCGTCCGCCAGATCAAGGACGGTACCGAGGCCTCCGACGACATCGACGCTCTGCAGAATCGCCTCCTGCACCGCCTCTACCACGTCGAGGTCCTCTCACGTACCCGCGAACCCGAGATCCTCCGCGAGGACCCGGCCGAGCAGAGGCAGCGCTTCCAGGCGGCCCGGGAACTGGCCCTGACGGAGTTCCCGGCGGCCGTACGCGAAGGCCTGCCCGCCGTGTCCCGTCTACGCGCCGAGCTCCTCGAACGCGACGACTTCGACGGCGCGTCGATGCTCGCCGAGCGCGTCCGTGAGGTGAAGGTCCGCAGCAAGGTCGGTGGATTGCGCTGGGAGGACGGCCGGCTGGTCGCCGACGTCACCTTCGACCTGCTGCGCGGGGACGGCGAACCGCTGGTCCTCGTCGAGCGGGACGGCAAGCGCTGGCTGGACCCCGAGCTGCTCGCCGGCGTGCCCGGCGCGGAGGACGGCTGGGAGGTCCGCGACCCGTACCGGCTGGCGTACGCGGAACTGGTGATCAAGGACCGTGACCGTGAGGACTGGTGGTACCCCGAGGGTGAGCTGGAGGTCCGCTTGGAGCCGCTCGGCGAGGGCCGCTCACACCTGGTCGCCTCCGGACGGCTGCTCCTCGATCCTCAACGCCTGGCCGGCGGCCGTCCGCTGAAGCGCGGGGTACACGACGTGTGGGCGTACGTCCAACTCCTCGGTGTCGACCGGATGGTCCGCGTCACCGGCGACGGCACCCTGGGCGCCCCGGCCACGGGCCCGGCGCTGACCGGCGGCCGCCTCGCGCTCCCGTACTGGACGGGCAGTGGCCAACTCGCCCTCGACATGGACCAGCGCCAGCGCAGGTTCGGTCCCGACACAGCCGGCGACGCCGCGGCCAACATCGGACGTGGCAGATCTTCGCTTCCACTGCCGTATGTGGCGACGCGGCCAGGCGAAGCCGCCGCTCCCATAAAGGTCACGGTCTCCGCCCTGGCTCTGGATGCCGAGCTGTCCCCCGCCTCCGACGGCACAACGGTCGAACTGCGCCTACCCGAGCGCCTCAAGGTTCCGGCCGGCCGTCACCCGGTCACCCTCCCCAAGACGGACATCCCGATCGCATACGCCGTTGTCCGTGGCGGCGCTCTGCTCCGTCTGGAAGGCCCGGCGTACGAGCCCGGAACCGGGCGCCGAATCCTCGACTCGCTCGCGGACAACAGGCATGGACAACGGGTACGGCGGCGGTTGGGCCGCTAGTGGCTTGTCTCATGGCCCTGGCCAGGTGATCGAGTTGGCCGGCGGGAGGTTTCGCGAAACGGTCGACCGACGAAGGTCCCCGCTCGGATGGCTTCCCGGCATCTGCTGGATGTGATGGGCGGGCTGCTTGGGCCATGGTGCGAGCGGGGTGAAGGCGCTCAGGCGGCCCGGGCCGGTTGTTCGGTCCACGAGGAGCTCGCGCCGGCGCGTCTTCGCTCACCCCACCGTCATGGCGACGGCCCGAAGGTGTCGGATCACCGGGGCGGTCGGACTGGCCGGCCGGACCGGACGGTGGGCACGTGTGAGACGGGCCGGCCGCCGCCGTCCCACGGAACCGGTCCTTCGTTTTCCGGACGGCCGTCGCGGCAGGTCTTCGTTTTGCGGCGCTCCGTGGGGCGTGAGGGGCGGGCAGTAGCGCGGTGTGAACCGACCCGTCGCGTCGGAAAGCAGTACCGCCTTGCCCGAGTCCACCGCGTCACCCCCTGGCCGGCAGGCCCCGGCCGTGCTCCCGGTCGTGTCAGCCCCGTGTCATTCGAAGATCAGCGGGGCTTGCCAGCATGGGCCCCAACAGGCCCGCACGCCCCGCGAGTGGCCGCCCGGCTCGGAACAGCACCTCGGTATCCCCGCTCCCCCGGTTCGGAAATGAAATGAGCTCAGCGGATGGCGCATCGCGGACGGACCGGTCGGCGCCAGGACCGGGGACGACGCACCGGCGGGACCGGGCCGGCTCCAAGGGTGTGCCGGCCGTCGGCACCAGGCCGGGCGGGGCTGGATGCCGGCCGGCTCCGTCGTCATCCGTGTCAGGGAGATTCCCGCCATGACCTCCATGCCCCTGCCCACCGACATGTCCGCCCCCGGGCGCTGGTTCCACCCGCTGGAGGCGGACCGGGACGCCTCTGTCCTGCTGTTCCTGCTGCCGCACGCGGGCGGTGGCGCGGCGATGTTCCGTGACTGGCTGCCGCTGCTGCCGTCCGACGTCGCGCCGCGTGCCCTCACCTCGCCCGGCCGGGACGCGCGGCTGGCCGAGCCGCCGTTGCGGGACTGGGACGCCCTCTACGGCGCCGTGCACGACGCGATCGCCGGTGAGTTGGACGGGCGGCCGTACGCCGTCTTCGGGCACTGCCTCGGGGCACACCTGGCGTTCCGCCTGGCCGGCCGCCTGGTGGCCGAGGGCCGGCCGGCGCCGGTGCTGCTCGGGGTGTCCGGCTGGGCGCCGCGCGGCTTCTTCCGGGCGACCCTGGCGGACAGCGAGATGCCGGAGGCCGATCTGCTCGCCCATGTCCGGCGCCTCGGCTCGTTCCCGGAGGAGATCCAGCGGGATCCGGCGCTGCTGGCCCGGGTGCTGCCCGCGCTGCGGGCGGATCTGCGGGTGGCGGCGACCTTCACCGACGACGGCGCGAACGTCACCTGCCCGCTGGTCTCCTACGGCGGCGACGCCGACCCGCTGATGGTGGAGCCCGACGCGATGACGCACTGGGCCGACCGCACCTCCCACTACCTCGGCCATACCTGGCTCCCAGGTGGTCACTTCTTCCCCGAGGAGCATGCCGCCGAGATCGCGCCGCACTTCGTCCGGATGCTGCGCGCCGTGCGCACTTCCCCGACTCCCCAGCCGTCCGCCTGACGCGGGCGGACGCCCCGGCCCCGCCTCCACATCCCTTGGTGTGATCATGAACTTGGAAGACCGAATCGGTTCCCCCTCCCCCGCGGCCGCCGCACCGGCGCCGGGGCCCGGTGCCTCGCCCGGCCCCGGGCTGCTCCCGCTGACCGCCTACCAGCGGGACGTGTGGGTCGCGGCCGAACTCCACCCGGACGACCCGCAGTTCAACTGCTGCCTGACCGAACGCCTCACCGGGCCCGTGGACCGGCGGCTGCTGGTGGCGAGCGCCGACGCGGTGCTCGCCCGGCACGACACGCTCCGGCTGTGCTTCGAGGAGCAGGACGGGACGCCCGTGCAGTGGCTCGGCGCCGAGGCACCCACGGTGCGGCAACTCGACCTGTCGCACGAGGACGACCCGGCCGCGGCCTGCTCCGCGTGGCTGGAGGCCGACCTGCTGCGCGCGCTGCCGTTGCGGGACGGGCCGCCGGTCCGGGCCACCCTGCTGGTGGAGGGACCCGACACGGTCGTGCTGCGGCTGAAGGCGCACCATCTGGTCGCGGACGGCTGGACCTGCAACCGGGTGAGCCAGGAGATCTTCGAGGAGTACGGGCGCCGCCGCGCCGGGACCCCGGCGCCCGCCGCGGACTCCGTACCGGTCGCCGGGTTCCTCGCCGAGGAGGCCCGCTACCGGGCCGGCGAGCACTTCGCCGACGACCTGGAGCACCACCGCGCCGCGCTCGCCGACGCCGGCACCGCGCTGTTCACACGCCGGGCGCCGAGCGGCGAGCGGCGCCGGGGCATCGTGACGGTGCCGGTCGACGGCGCGCTGGTACAGCAGGTCCGGGCCGCCGGATACTCCCCCTTCGCGTACATCGCGGCCGTCCTCGGCGGGCTGCTCACCCGGCTGCACGGCAGCGACGACGTCGTCCTCGGCATCCCGCTGCTGAACCGCGCCGGCTGGCAGGCGGCACCGCTCGGCCAGCTCGCCAACACCCTGCCGTTGCCGCTGCTGCGCCCCGGGGCCCGCCCGGTCGGCGACCTGGTGCGTGAGACCCGCGCCGCGATCCGGGAGTTGCAGCGGCACGAACGGCTCGCCCTCGGCGACCTGTTGACGGGTCTGGCGGCGGACGGCGCGGGCGGTTCCCGGCAGTTGTTCGATGTGACGCTCTCCTATCTGCGCTACGAGCGGCCCGCCGTCGTCGGCGGGGTGCGGCGCGAGACCGGCATGCGGACGCCCGGATACGACCAGTCCGCGCTCAACGTCTTCGTGCGGGACTTCAACGACGTCCCCGGCATGGAGATCGACCTGGTGTACGCGCTGGACGTGTTCGACGAGGACCTGCCGATCGACTCGGTGGCCCGGCAGTTGCGGCGGCTGCTCGCGGGCTGCCTGGACGATCCGGCGGCGCCGCTGTCCACGGTGCCGGTGACCAGCGCGGAGGAACGGGACGCCCTGCTCGCCCTGGGCCGGGGCCCCGCCGCCCCGGAACGCGAACCCGGCACGCTGCACGGACTGTTCGAGCGGCGGTGCGCCCGGCAGCCGCGGGCCCTCGCGGTCATGGACGCCGCCACCGGCCGCTCGCTCACCTACGGGGAGCTGGAGCGCCGCGCCAACCGCGTCGCCCGGGGCCTGCGCGCGGCCGGTGTCGGCGACGGGGACCGGGTGGCGGTGGCGCTGCGCCGCGGACCGGACCTCATGGCGGCCCTGTTCGGCGTGCTCAAGGCCGGAGCCGCGTACGTGCCGGTGGATCCGGACTACCCGGCCGGACGGATCACGCACATGCTCGACGACAGCCGGGCCGCCGCGGTGCTGCTGGACGACGCGGGCGCCGACGAGCCGTGGGCGGCCGGGCGACCGCACGCGTACCGGGTGGCCGAGCTGGAGGCGGGGCAGGACGACACTCCTCCCGTCACCGGCGCCGGCCCGGACTCCCTCGCCTATGTGATCTACACCTCCGGGTCGACCGGCCGTCCCAAGGGCGTGATGATCGAACACCGGTCCGCGGTCAACCGTCTCGCCTGGATGCAGCGGCTGTACCCGGTGGGCGCGGGCGACGTGCTGCTCCAGAAGACCCCGGTGTCCTTCGATGTGTCGGTGTGGGAGCTGTTCTGGTGGGCCGCCGAGGGCGCCCGGCTGGTGCTGCTGCCGCCCGGGGCGGAGAAGGACCCCCGGGAGGTGGCCCGCGCGGTGCGCGACCACGGCGTCACCGTCCTGCACTTCGTGCCCTCCATGCTCGGCCCGTTCCTCGACCTGGGCGCACAGGGGTTGTCCTCGCTGCGGTACGTCTTCTGCAGCGGCGAGGCCCTGCCGCCCGGACACGTGGAACGCTTCGCGCGCGCCTTCCGTCCGGGCGCTGCCGGGCTGCCGCGCCTGGTGAACCTGTACGGGCCCACCGAGGCCGCGGTGGACGTGACGGCGTACGACTGCCCCGCCGACCCGGCGGCCACCGTGCGCCGGGTGCCCATCGGCCGGCCGGTGGACAACACCTCGCTGTACGTCCTGGACGAGCACGGCCGGCCGCAGCCCGCCGGCGTCCCCGGGGAGCTGTGCATCGGGGGTGTCCAGGTCGCCCGCGGCTACCTGGGGCTGCCCCGGCTCACCGAAGAACGGTTCACCGCCGACCCGTTCGTCCCCGGCGGCCGGATCTACCGCACCGGGGACATCGCCCGCTGGCTCGCCGACGGCACCCTGGAGTACCTCGGCCGCTCGGACGGCCAGGTGAAGGTCCGGGGCAACCGGGTGGAGACCGGGGAGGTCGCCGCCGCGCTGCGCGAACTGCCCGGGGTGCGGGACGCGGTGGTCACCGTCACCGGTTCCGGGGGCGGCGGTCGGCTCGCCGCCTACTACGTGGCCGACGACGATCCCGGGCCGGAGCGGCTCCGCGCCGCGCTCCTCGCCCGGCTCCCGGCGTTCATGGTGCCGGCCCTGCTGTGCCGGATCGACCGGGTGCCGCTCACCCCGAGCGGCAAGACCGACCTGCGGGCCCTGCCCGACCCGCGGGACCTCGCGGGCCCGGCCGGCGACGGCGAGCCGGCGGACCCGGTGCAGGCCGCGCTCGCCCGGATCTGGGCGGAGGTGCTGGAGGTGCCGCGGGTCGGCGTGCACGACGACTTCTACGCCCTCGGCGGCGACTCGATCCGGTTGCTCACCGTCCGGTCCCGGGCCGAGCGGCAGGGCCTGCGCTTCCGGCTCGGCGACCTGGTGGCCGCACCGACCGTCGCGGCGCTCGCCGCCGTCACCGTCACCGACCTCCCGGCCGGCGACAGCGCGCCGGCCGGGCCGCGCCCCTTCGAGCTGGTGTCCCGCGTCGACCGGGCGGCGCTCGGCGACGCCGAGGACGCCCACCCGCTCTCCCGGCTCCAGCTCGGCCTGATCTTCCACTCCCGCCGCCGGCCCGGCTCCGCCGTGTACAAGGACGTCTTCCGCTACGTGCTGCGGATGCCGTGGAACGAGGCGGCGTTCCGCGCCGCCACCGCACGGCTGACCGCCCGGCACCCGGTGCTGCGCGCCACGTTCGCGCTCGCCCGCGTGTCCGAGCCGTTGCAGGTGATACACCCGCGTGCGCGGCACACCGTGGACAGCGTGGACCTGCGTGACCGCCCCGCGGCGGAGGCGGAGCCGGAGATCCTGCGGTACGTCGAGGAACGCCGCACGCACGACTACGACTTCGAGCACGGGCCGCTCTGGTTCCTGCGCGCGTACGTCCGCCCCGACACGGTGGAGCTGGTGCTGAGCTTCCACCACGCGCTGCTGGACGGCGCCAGCGTCGCCAACCTGCTGCGGGACCTGCTGCGGGACTACGCGCACGCCCTCGGGCTCGGCACCGGCCCGGTGCCCGGCCGCCCGCTGCCCTCCCCCGCGGCGCACGTGGCCGCCGAGCGGGCCGCCCTGGGCTCCGCGGAAAGCCGCGCCTACTGGCGGGACGTGGTCCGCGGGGCCGACGCGCCGCGGATCGCCGGGACACGCGCCCACCGCCCGCCGACCGGCGGGGAGCAGATCGTGTGCCACCGGGACCTGCCGGCCGGCCTCGCCGACGCGCTGCGCTCCGCCGCCCGCACGCACGGGACGCCGGTCAAGTCGGTGCTGCTGGCGGCGCACTGCCTGACCCTGGGCCTGTTCACGGGCGCCCCCGAGGTGCTCACCGGGCTGATCACACACGGCCGTACCGGTGAGGGCGGCGAGGACGCCCTCGGTCTCTTCCTGAACACCGTGCCGCTGCGGCTGCCCGCCTCCGGCGCCGGGTGGTTCGACCTGGCGCGGGAGGCGCTGCGCCGGGAGCGCGCGTCCTTCCCGCACCGCCGCTACCCGCTCAGCGCCATCCAGGAGGAGAACCCCGGCAGTCCGCTGGAGACGGCGTTCAACTATGTCCACTTCCGGCAGCTCACCGAGGTGCTGACGCTGCCGGACATCCGGCTGCTGGACTTCCGGACCTGGGAGGAGACCAACTTCGCCCTGCTGGTCAACGTCCTACACGACCCGGTGGACGGGCGGATCGGCCTGCGCGTCGACTGCGACGGGCAGGTGTTCGACCGGGATCAGGCCGAACTGCTGGCCGACACCCTGGTCGCGGTGGTGCGCCGGATGGTCGAACACCCGCTGGAGCAGGCCGGGTTCGACTTCCTCGCCCCGGCTCCCGGCCGCCCCCGGCCGGCCCCGGCGAACCCGGAGTGCGTCACGGACGCCTTCCTCGCGCAGGCCGCCCGCACCCCGCAGGCCACCGCCCTGGTCCACGGCACCGGCACCTGGAGCTATGCGAGGCTGGCCGGTACCGCGCGGGCCGTGGCGCACACGTTGCGCGCCGACGGGGTGTGCCGCGGCGACCGGATCGGCGTCGCCATGGACCGGGGCCCGCGGACGGTCGCCGTGGTCCTCGGCGTCCTGCTGGCCGGGGCCGCCGTCGTCCCGCTGGACCCGGCGTATCCGCCGTCCCGGCTGGCCGCGATGGCCGCCACCGCCCGCCCCCGCCGCATCGTCGCCACCGCCCGCCACGCCCACCTGGTGGCGGACTGCGCGCCGCTGCTGTCCGCGGAGTCCCTGACCGCGGCCGGGGAACCCGGCCCGGATACGGGCGACTTCGCCGGACCCGATCCGCTGGACACCGCGTACGTGCTGTTCACCTCCGGCTCGACCGGGGTCCCCAAGGGCGTGGCGATGCCGCACCGGGCGCTGGCGAACCTCGTCGGGTGGCAGAACCGGGTGCCCAGCGGGGCCGTCGGCGGCCGCACCCTGCACTTCGCGCCGCTGAGCTTCGACGTCTCCTTCCAGGAGATCTTCTCCACCCTCTGCGGCGGCGGCACGCTGGTACTGGCGGACGAGGACCAGCGCCGCGACATGCCCGCGCTGCTGCGGCTGCTGGACGAGGCGGCCGTCGAGCGGGTGTTCCTCCCGTTCGTGGCGTTGCAGCAGATGGCCGAGGCGGCCGACGCGCTCGGCCTGGTGCCGCGGCGGCTACGGGTGGTGGTCTCCTCCGGCGAGCAGCTGCGGGTGACGGGCGCGCTGCGCCGGTTCCTCGCCGCGCTGCCCGGGGTCCTGCTGGAGAACCAGTACGGCCCGACCGAGTCGCACGTGGTCACCCGCCACAGCATGACCGGCGACCCGGCCGCGTTCCCGGAGCTGCCGCCCGTGGGCCGCCCCGTGGACGGCTCGCAGGTGCTGGTGCTGGACGCGCGGATGCGGCCGGTGCCACCCGGCGTGCAGGGCGAGATGTACCTGGGCGGAGTCTGCCTCGCCCAGGGGTACGAGGGCCGCGACGACCTGACCGCCGAACGGTTCGTCGCCCACCCGTACGGCGCTCCGGGCGACGTCCTGTACCGCACGGGCGACCTCGCGATCGTGCTGCCCGGCGGGGACATCGTGTGCACCGGCAGGGCGGACGGGCAGGTCAAGATCCGCGGCTACCGGGTGGAGCCGGCCGAGGTGGAGGCCGCGGTGCTCGGCTTCGCCGCGGACCGGCCCGGCATCCGGGAGGTGGCGGTCGTGCCGCGCCGGCGGGCCGACGGCGAGAACACGCTCGCCGCGTTCCTCGTCGGCGACCGGGACCGGGCGGACACCGGGGAACTGCTCCGCCATCTGCGCACCGTGCTGCCGTCGTACCTGGTGCCGTCGTCCCTGACCTGGATACCGGCGCTGCCCCTGACCCCGTCCGGGAAACGCGACGACCGGGCGCTGGCCGCCACCGCCCCCACGCGGGAGGCCCGGCCGCGCGGGGCCCGGCCGGCCCCCGGCAGTCACGAGGCGGTGCTGGCGGAGACACTGGCCGACCTGCTGGAGCTGCCCGCCGACGCGATCGGCGTCGACGACGACCTCTTCGACCTGGGCGGCACCTCGCTGACCGCGATGCGGCTGATGGTGACCATCGAGCAGCGCTACGGGGTCGTCGTCCCGCTGTCCGAGTTCATCGCCGCGCCCACCGTCGCCGGGCTCGCGCGGCGGCTGCGGCGCGGGAACGCCTCGGTCACCTTTGATCCGCTGGTGCCGATCCGCCCCGAAGGGGACCGCCGCCCGCTGTTCATGGTGCACCCGATGGGCGGCAACGTCCTGTGCTACGTCCAGCTCGCCCGCCATCTGCCCGAGGGGCTGCCGCTGTACGGGCTCCAGGCGGCGGGCGCCGACCCCGGCGCCGAACCCCGCCGCTCGGTGCCCGAGCTGGCCGCCGACTACATCGCCGCGATGCGGCGGGTGCAGCCGCACGGCCCGTACACGATCGGTGGCTGGTCCTTCGGCGGCTTCGTGGCCTTCGAGATGGCCCTCCAGCTCGCCCGGGCCGGCGAGGAGGTCGCCGATCTGGTGCTGCTCGACACCACGGTCCTGGCCCCGGGGCACCGGGCCCGCAGCGACGAGAACGCCCTCCTCGGCTGGTTCTTCTGGGAGTTGCTGTGGCTCGGCCGCGGCGGCGCGTCGCCGTTGGAGGCGATCCCGGCCGAACTGACCACGCTCGCCGAGAAGTTCGACTTCATCGCGGACTTCGCCGCGCGGACCGGGGTGCTGCCGCCGGGCAGTTCGGGCGCCGTGGTCCGCCGGCTGTTCCGGGTCTACGAGGCCAACTGGAACGCCGCGCTGGAGTACCGGCCCGAGGTCCCGGACCAGGACATCACGCTGGTACTGGCCACCGATCCGCTGCCCGAGGTGCTGCTGGCCATGCACACCGCGGGCGGCAGCCGGCACGAGGACCCGCTGAACGGCTGGCGGCAGATGACCCGCGGCCGGCTGCACACCGTCCATGTGCCCGGCGACCACCTGTCCATCGTCGAAGACCCCCATGTGAAGCACACGGCCGACGTCATCGGCCGCATCCTCGACGGCTCGGCCGTCCCCTCCCCCGCAGGAGTCGGAGCATGACATCCCACGCGCACGAGACGTCGTCCCCCCGCCCGCCGGTCATCGTCGCCGGGGCCGGTATCGGCGGACTGACCGCCGCCATCGCCCTGCGGCGCGCCGGGGTCCCTGTCCGCATCTACGAGCGGGCCTCCCGGCTGCGCGCGGCGGGCTCGGGGCTGTCCGTGATGAGCAACGCCGTCGCCGCGCTGGCCTCGCTGGGCATCGATCTGCACCTGTCCAAGCGCGGCCGGAACATCGAGACGTTCCGCATCCTCGACGAGACCGGCGCCCTGATCCGGGAGCAACCGCTGAAGGCGGTCACGGACGCGCTCGGCGTGCCCTCGGTGTGCGTGACCCGCGCCGACCTCCAGGACGCCCTGCTGGCCGAGGCCGCCGGGATCCCGCTGGCCCTGGGCCACACGGTGGCCGGGTACGAGCCGGGGCCCGACGGGGTCACCGTGCGCTTCGAGAACGGCGCGTCGGTGCGGGGCAGCGCCCTGATCGGCGCGGACGGGCTGCACTCCGCCGTCCGCCGCCGCCTCGTCGGCCCCGAGGAGACTCGGGACAGCGGCTACGTCTGCTGGCTGGCCGTCATCCCCTTCGCGCGGCCGCACCTGCCGGCGGGCTACGTGGGCCACTACTGGGGCGCGGGCCGCAGGTTCGGCCTGATCGACGTCGGCCACGGCCGCTACTACTGGTGGGGCACGAAGAACATGCCCGCCGAGCGGTCCCGCCACTGGGACGGCGACAAGGCGGAGATCCTGGACACGTACGCGGGCTGGGCCGACGAGGTGTGCGACATCGTCCGCGCCACCCCGATGGAGTCGGTGCTCGCGGTGCCCTCGCACGACCGGCCGTTCCTGGAGCGCTGGGGCGAGGGCCCGGTCACCCTCCTCGGCGACGCCGCGCACCCGATGCTGACGAGCCTCGGGCAGGGCTCGGCGATGGCGATCGAGGACGCGGTCGTGCTGGCCGGCTGCCTCGGCGCTGCCCCGGACGACCCGGCCGCCGCGTTCCGCCGCTACGAGGATCAGCGGCGCGAACGGGTCCGCGGGGTGGTGGCGGCCTCCCGGTCGGTCAGCGAGATGGAGCAACTGGAGGACCCGGTGGCCCGCCGCCGCCGCGACGACGCACTGCGGCATGCCGACGAGGCCGAGCTGCGGGAGCAGTTGCTCGGGTTGCTGCGCTGGCCCGTGTCGTCGGCGACCTGAGCCGGGGGTTCCGGAGGCCGGACCGAGGGGGTCGGCGGGGTGACGCGACCTCGATGCGGGACGGCCGTCGGGGCCGGACGGCGGGCAGGCCGACGCGGCGGCCGGCGGGGCGGGGCGGCGGGCGAGCCGACGTTGCGGTCGGTGGGCGACGTGGCGGGCGGGGCGGCACAGTCGTCAGGCCGTCGGCCGCTCGGAGCCGGTGTGCCGGATGCCCCCGTCGCCTCCCCCGTCCGCGTTCTCCGGCCTGCCGTGGCCGGTCGGGCCGGAGGTCGTGGCGCGGTTGCGTGCGCACTCCGGTCCAGCCGGCCACGGGCGACCGGATACAGTGCGCGAGACGGCAGCCCGGCCAGGGAGGGGAAGCGTGACCGACACCAGCAGCACCCGGCCCGCGGAGGGCGAAGCGCAAGCGCCGCGGCAGCGTCGACTGCGCCGCCTGCTGCGCTACCTCCCCATGATCGCCCCCGTTCTGCTGTGGGCGGTGCCCTGCGGGGTGCTCCTGTACACCGGCCAGCACTGGCCGCTGCCCGTCACCCTGGCCGCCACCGCCGTGTTCGTCCTCGGTCTCGTCGTCATGCCGCCGGCGATGGCGCGCGGCCACGGCCGGCGCCAGCAGGACCGGGCGGCGATCATCGGCGACACCCTGCTGGGCACCAGCTGGGTCCTGTTCACCTGGTCCGTGCTGCTCGGCGTCCTCCTGCGGCTCGCCCTGACCCTGGCCGGTGTCGGCGAGGGCCAGGACCGGGCCCGCATCGTCACCTGGGCCGTCCTGGGCATATCCGCCGTACTGCTCGGCTGGGGGTACGCCGAGGCCCGCCGCGTGCCACGCGTGCGCCGGCTCGATGTGCAACTCCCGCGACTGGGCGCCGGGTTGGACGGCACCCGCGTCGTCCTCGTCACCGACACCCACTACGGCCCGCTCGATCGCGCCCGCTGGTCGGCACGGGTGTGCGAGACGGTGAACGCTCTGGAAGCCGACCTGGTCTGCCACACCGGCGACATCGCGGACGGCACGGCCGAACGCCGCCGCGCCCAGGCCGCACCGCTCGCCACCGTGCGGGCGACCCGGGCCCGGGTGTACGTCACCGGCAACCACGAGTACTACAGCGAGGCCCAGGGCTGGGTCGACCTGATGGACGAACTGGGCTGGGAGCCGCTGCGCAACCGCCATCTGCTGCTCGAACGCGGCGGCGACACCCTCGTGGTGGCCGGGGTGGACGACGTCACCGCCGAGTCCTCCGGTCTGCCGGGCCACCGCGCCCACCTCGCCGAAGCCCTGAACGGCACCGACCCCGACCTGCCCGTGCTGCTCCTGGCGCACCAGCCGAAGTTCGTCGACCGGGCGGCGGCCGCGGGCGTCGACCTCCAGCTCTCCGGCCACACCCACGGCGGCCAGATCTGGCCCTTCCACCACCTGGTCCGCATCGACCAGCCCGCCCTCGCCGGCCTCAGCCGGCACGGAGACCGCACCCTCCTCTACACCAGCCGCGGCACCGGCTTCTGGGGCCCGCCGTTCCGCGTCTTCGCCCCCAGCGAGATCACCCTGCTCGTCCTCCGCTCCCCCAACCTGCCCACCTCGCCGTAGCGCCGCGCGCCCCGGCTCAGAGGGCGCGGCTCGCCGCGGACGTACGAAGCGGGAATCCGGTCTCAGCCGCCGCGGCGCACCCTCGCCGCCCGCTGGGCCTCCGCGAGTTTGCGGGCCTCGGTGGTCCTGCGGGACGGCCTGCCGGCGGAGCCGCCCTGTGCGGCCTTGGTGCTGCCGAGGCCGCGGAAGGGGGCGTTGTGGTTCTTGGGGCGCGGGGCGGCCGGCCCGCCGTCGAGGGGGCTTCCGGAGGGGGCCTTGGCGCCGGTGATCCGGCTCAGTTCCGCCTCGCCGGAGCGCACCTTGGTGACCTTGGGGGTGACGCCGGCGTCCGCCAGGACCTGGCTCGTCTCGCGGCGCTGTCCCGACAGGACGAGGGTCACGACGGTGCCGGAGCGGCCGGCCCGGGCCGTGCGGCCCGCACGGTGCAGATAGTCCTTCGGATCGGTCGCCGGGTCGACGTTGACCACCAGTTCGAGGTCGTCGACGTGCAGGCCGCGGGCGGCGACGTTCGTCGCCACCAGCGCGGTGACCTGCCCCTCCTTGAACTGGGCCAGGGTGCGGGTGCGCTGCGGCTGGGACTTGCCGCTGTGCAGCGCGGCGGCGGCCACACCGGCGGCCCGCAGATGCCGGGTGAGCTGGTCGACGCCGTGCTTGGTGTCCAGGAACAGCACGACGCGGCCGTCCCGGGCGGCGATCTCCGTGGTCACGGCGTACCGGTCCGGGCCGTGCACGACGAGGACGTGGTGGTCGACGGCGGAGACCGCGCCGGACGACGGGTCCACGGAGTGGACGGCGGGGTCGCGGAGGTAGTCCCGCACCAGTTGGTCGACGTCGTGGTCGAGGGTGGCGGAGAACAGCATCCGCTGTCCGTCGGGACGCACCTGGTCCAGGATCTCGGTGACCTGCGGCAGGAATCCCATGTCGCACATCTGGTCGGCCTCGTCCAGGACCACGATCCGCACCCGTCCCAGTCGGCAGCTCCTGCGCTCGACGAGGTCGTGCAGCCGGCCTGGCGTGGCGACGACGATCTCGGCGCCGTCCCGCAGCACGGCGGCCTGCCGTCCGATGGACACTCCGCCCACCACGGTGGCGAGCCGCAGCCGCAGTGCCTCGGCGTACGGGGTGAGCGCCTCGCCGACCTGCTGTGCCAGTTCCCTGGTGGGCACCAGGACGAGCGCGAGCGGTTCTTTCGGCTGGGCGCGCCGCCCGGCCGTGCGGGCGAGCATCCCCAGGCCGAAGGCGAGGGTCTTGCCCGATCCCGTGCGGCCCCGGCCCAGGACGTCGCGGCCGGCGAGCGCGTGCGGCAGCGCCGCCGCCTGGATGGGGAAGGGCACCGTCACGCCCTGCTCGCGGAGCACCCGCAGGATCCCGTCCGGCAGCCCCAGCCGGTCGAAGGACGCTGTGCCGGGCACGGCCGGAGTGGTGGCGCCCGACGCGTCGTCCTGCTGCCGGGTATGCGCACGTGCTGATTCGCTCACGAAGAGGGCCTTCCTCCGAGGGGACCGTACCGAGGAAGGCGCGGCAGGGACACGGCCGCCGACCGGGGCACCGAACGGGACACCGGCACAGCGACGCTGCAAACGCGCAAGCCTAACAGAAGGGCCTCTTGCCCGACGCCGTCGCGTCGGCGGAGCCGGGTGAAGCCGGTGGGGCCGGGGCGGTGCGGAGGCATTCCCTTGTCGTCGGGGGCCGGCCTCGATGGGGCCGCCCGCCTTGGAGGGCCTGCCCGTGTCGTGCTCGTCACACCGTCGTCGCGCCGCTTCCCGCAGAATCCGCGTCAGGCGCCCCCGGGATCGCGGGGGCCGATGAGGAAACGGTGGCAGATCGTGGTCGCGTACGTGATCATCCCCGGGATCGACGGCTCGGACGAGCGGCACTGGCAGAGCCTGTGGGAGCGGCAATGGGGGGCGTCGGCGGTGCGGATCGCGCCCGCCTCGTGGTCCGGGCCGGACCTCGGGGACTGGGTGGAGGCCGTCGGCAGGGCGTACCGCGAGGCGGTCCGGCACGACGAGCGGGTGGTGCTGGTGGCCCACAGCCTGGGCTGCTGGGCGGCCTCCGCCTGGCTGGAGGGGAACCCGTCGAGTCCGGTCGCCGGAGCCTTCCTGGTCGCGCCGCCCGACCCGCACGGGCCCGCGTTCCCCCACGCGGCCAAGACCTTCCTGACCGTGTCGGCTCGGCCGCTGCCCTGCCCGGCCCTGGTGGTGGCCGGCGGCGACGACCCGTACTGCACCCCGGAGGCCGCCGCCGGCCTCGCGGCCCGGTGGGAGGCCCGCCGGCATCTCGCGGGCGCGTGCGGGCACCTGAACTCCGCCAGTGGTCTGGGCGAGTGGCCGCACGGCCGTGCACTCCTGGACGCGCTGATCGGGTGATCCGCCGCCGCGCGGCCCCTCCCCCGATCGGCCCGGGTCCGGGAACCGAACGCGGACACGGCCCGGGACCCAGGTGTCCGGGGCCCGGCTGTTCCTAGGCTCGGGGGTGACGAGCCGTCGTCGACATCCACCACCGGAGGTTCCCATGCCGTCGTCGAAACCACCCTCGCCGGTGCGGGGGCGGCACCTGCCGATCTGCCGCACCTGCGCGGTGCAGTACCCGGAACCGCGCGAGGACTGCCCGATCTGCCTGGACGAACGCCAGTACGTCGGCTGGGACGGCCAGCAGTGGACCACCCTCGCCGAACTGCGCGACGCGGGCCACCGCGGCCGGCTGGAGGAGGAGGGGCCCGGGGTGGTCGGCATCGGTACGACGCCGTCCGTGGGGATCGGCCAGCGCGCCCTGCTGATCCGCTCGCCGGGCGGGAACGTGCTGTGGGACTGCCTGGGCTACCTCGACGACGAACTCGCCGCCGAGATCGACCGGTTGGGCGGGATCAGCGCGGTCGCCGTCAGCCATCCGCACTTCTACGGCACCATGACCGAGTGGGGCCGCGCCTTCGACGCCCCGGTCTACGTCCACGCCGCGGACCGTGAGTGGGTTCCCCGGCCCGACGGGGTGGTCGAGTACTGGTCCGGTGACACCCATCGGATCGCGGACGGACTGACGCTGATCAACGCGGGCACGCACTTCGCCGGGGGCACCGTGCTGCACTGGGCCGACGACCCGGACGGGCAGGGCGCGCTGTTCAGCGGCGACATCTTCCTGGTGGTGGCGGACCGCCGGTGGGTGAGCTTCATGTACAGCATCCCGAACTTCGTCCCGGAGCGGCCGCGCACCATCCGGCGCGCGCTCGCCCTGGTCGAGCCCTTCGAGTTCGCGCGCGTCTACGGGGCGTTCTGGGGGCGTGTGGTCACGGGCGGCGGGTCGGAGGCCGTCCGCCGCTCCGCGGAGCGCTATCTGCGCTTCGCGCTGGACGACGGCCCCCGCTGACCGGGACGCGGCGGCGGTGCCGACCGAGGTGGTGGGGGCGGTGGCGGCGCGGTAGGGGTCGCCGTGCCGCATGGCGGAGTGACCGCGACGCCGGTGGGCCACCGGTTCCACAACGCCCGGCCGCTGCGGTCGGCCAATGCGGCGGCCGACGCGGTGAGTTGGTCCGACTCGCGCGGGTGTCCGGAGCGCGGATCCGTGCGCGGGTGTTCGGAGTGGGGGTCCGTGCGGGGAACGGCTAGGGCCTCTCGTTTGGATCAAGCCGGGCTCGCGGGGCCCGGCACGCGCATCTGCCGCGTTGTCGTCAGTCGCCGACTCCCCCACGCTCGGCTTCACTCGCGCGGGGGCACCCCCATCGCGTCGACTCCCTCCTCCGCCTTGCATCTGCACGCACCGGGCCCCGCTCCCTGATCCGGCCTGATCCAAACGAAAGACCCTAGTACTCCAGCAGGATTTTGCTGTCTGACCTGGTCTTTTCGCCGGGTGGCGGGAGTGTAGCCCTGGTGGGCGAGCTGGTCGAGGAAGGCCTGCGTGGTGCGGTCGAGCGAGATGGGCGGCACCCCGCAGGGGACGTCGCCCTTGGAGGTGTCGCCGCCGGCCGTGCCGCCGCCGGTGACGACCGACGCGGGGACGGTGGTGGCGGCGCCGGGTGCGGCGCAGTAGCCGACCAGGACGGCGTCTGCCGCCACGGACGACAGGCTCCTACGACGGGCTTGTCCCTCGGTTGCACGCATCGACTTCTCCTTCCGGGTGAACTGTCCCCCTTCCGCATACCGTTGCGGGCAGCTCGACCGATCGCTCCGGGATCGGGCCGTTCGGGTGGCCGGGCCCTGCCGACGGAGTGGCAACCGGCGCGAACCGGTAGCCTTCCCGCTCCGGTGAACGTGCCTATCCCGCCGCCCGTCAACGTGGCCCCCGCCCGCCTGGTGCCGCTGGTGAGGTGACGGTCCCGCCCACCTCCGGAGCTCGATCAGCAAGCACGAGATGTCCGGTTTGCCGTCACGATGGCGAGTCCCGATAGTGAAGGGGAGGCAGGAGAGCGGCAGGCGTCTTCGCGTACGTCGTGTGTCCTTGCTGCTCGGCGAGGCATGGCCCTGGCCTGCTCATCCGTTGCTTGCTTTTCCCGCCCTCCTCGGTTTCCGCGGGGTGCCCTGTGCCCGTGAAGGAGTCCGTCATGGCCGACCTGGTGTCCACGACCAACACCGGCATTCCGGTACGACGTGGCCGGCAACAACACGCCGCTCTTCTTCATGCGTAACCCGAGCAAGTTCCAGGACTTCATCCGCTCACAGAAGCGGCACATTCGCGAAGCCCTGCGCGATAGCGACATGAAGTGGGACTACTGGACGTTGTCCCCGGAATCGGCGCACCAGGTCACCTACCTGCGGGCGACGACTTCTCCCAGCCCGGCCCGGGCATCTGATTCGCGAGGTCATGGAGGACGCCCAGCGCGACCGGCTCGTCGGAAACATCACCGGCCATCTGCGAAACGGGGCGTCCGCCGCGGTTCGCGAGCGGGCTTTCCAGTACTGGAAGAACATCGACGCCGCGGTCGGCGGTCGCGTCGCGGACGCCTTCGCCTGAACCCACCCCCATGCCACCGCCTTCCGGGCCGACCCACGTCCGGGGGCATCCGCACCCTCTACCGAAAGGACCGGATCATGCCGGTATGTTCCACCCGCGACGGAGTCGAGATCTTCTACAAGGACTGGGGCCAGGGACGCCCGGTCGTGTTCATCCACGGCTGGCCGCTCAACGGCGACGCCTGGCAGGACCAGCTCAAGGCGGTCGTCGACGCCGGGTACCGCGGCATCGCCCACGACCGGCGCGGTCACGGCCGCTCCACACCCGTCTGGGGCGGCTACGACTTCGACACCTTCGCCGATGACCTCAACGACCTGATCAACCACCTCGACCTGACCGACGTCACCCTGGTCGCCCACTCCATGGGCGGCGGCGAACTCGCCCGCTACATCGGCCGGCACGGCACCAGGCGTCTGCGCTCGGCGGTACTGCTGTCCGCGGTCCCGCCGATCATGGCGAAGTCCAACAACAACCCGGAAGGCGTACCGGACGAGGTGTTCGACTCAATCAAGAACGGCATCCTCAACGAGCGCTCACAGTTCTGGAAGGACACCGCGGAGGGTTTCTTCTCCGCCAACCGCTCCGGCAACAAGGTCACACAGGGCAACAAGGACGCCTTCTGGTACATGGCCATGGCGCAGACCATCGAGGGCGGCGTGCGCTGCGTGGACGCCTTCGCCTACACCGACTTCACCGACGACCTGAAGAAGTTCGACATCCCCACCCTCGTCGTCCACGGCGACGACGACCAAGTCGTCCCCATCGACGCCACCGGCCGCAAGTCGGCCGAGATCGTCGCCGACGCCGAGCTGAAGGTCTACGAGGGCGGCTCGCACGGCATCGCGATGGTCCCCGGCGATAAGGAGAAGTTCAACCAGGACCTGATCGAGTTCCTGCGCCGCTGACCGCCATCGGCCGCGCCACCGGCCGCAGCCGCGCTGCGCCACAGCGGCACGATGAAGCCAGCCGGGCCTCACCCCCGCCACCGGCCCCTACCTGCCGTCACCTCACTTACGCGAGCAGCCCCAGGCATCTTCGCCTGGGGCTGCTGCTCTCAGCTGAGACTGACACTTTTGCTCCGCGGCTTCTTGGCTGTTCCCGGTCGCACCAGGGCGCGTCGCCACCTGTCTGCACTCCGCGACTGGTGAGCAGTCCTGCCCAGGCCCGGAATGACCTTGTCGTGATGCGCTCGCCCTGTTCGCAGACGATAACGAGGCCGTAGTCCGCAACGGGTGCGACGTGCTGGAGAGACAACCAGTGCGGACCTCGGCTGGGGCCTGTCAGACACTCGACTTGCGGGCCCCGCGCGCTGGCCGAGAAAAGGCACAGGCAAATCGAGAAGCCAGCCGTATTGGACGGCGGGACACGGATTCAGCCGAGCCGCAGGCATGCCGCACTGCTCGTGGCCGACGTCGTCGTGAAACTCGGCGCGTACCCAAGGTTTCGGGGCGAAATGTACTTATGGTTCCGAATGACCGGTCCGCTCGGACGGGTTGCCACCGGTACCGAGGAAAGGTCCCGATGAACCACAGAATCCGCCTGGCCGCGGCGGGGGCGTTCGCCCTCATGCTGGCCGCATTCCCCGCCGTCGGCGCGGCGGCCCCGGGCGCCGTCGCCCACCGGGCCGTGCCGGTGCCCGGACCCGACAGCACCGTCGTCACCGTGCGCACCGGCGGCGACCGTGCGGCGACCGACGTGCCCGCGCCGCTCGCCGGGGTGCGCCTCGCGCTCTTCGCGGACCCGGACGCGACACAGCCGATCGACGCCGACTGGGCCCGCTGCACCTCGGACGCCGACGGCGACTGCTCGTTCGTCGTCCCGGACACCGGTGCGGGCGGCGACAACAACGGCCGGGTGCTGACGGTCGGCCAGACCGGCGCGCCGGCCGGCTGGTACACGAACCCCGTGCTGCGCACCGGGCCGGGCAGCGGGTCCAACTCGGTGGCCTCGCCGTACCGGTTCCGGACCCCGGCGCTCCAGGGCGGGGCCACCTACCGGTCCACCCGGGAGTTCATGTACAGCACCGACAACGGCCTGCCGACCCGCTCGGGCGGGGTGTGGCAGACCTCGCGCGACAACCCGCCGCTGCCGTCCTCCTGCGGCCTGGACGTGGCCCTGGTGCTCGACCTGTCCGCGTCGGTCGGCAGCGAGCTGCCCGCGCTCAAGGCCGCCGCCGACGCGTTCACCGACGCGCTGACCGGCACGCCCTCACGGCTGTCCCTGTTCTCCTTCGACCAGGAGTCGCCGTCCACGAGCGTCGGCGTGAACTACCCGCAGCTCCAGTCGGTGTCGACGTCGGCCGGGGCCGCCGCGTTCAAGAGCAGGTACGCGGACTGGACGCTGGGGCGCGGCACGAACTGGGACCGCGCGCTGTGGGCGGTGGCCCGGGCGCCTGAGCACTACGACGCCGCGGTGGTGCTCACCGACGGCAACCCGACGCGCTTCGGCAGCCTGCACGGCGACGGCGCCAACACCCACTTCATCGACGTCGAGAACGGCGTCTTCTCGGCCAACTCGGTCAAGGCGGAGGACACCCGGGTGATCGCGCTCGGTGTCGGCAGGGGGGTCGAGGGCGTCTCCGGCCTCAACCTGCGGGCCATCTCCGGGCCCACCGGGTTCGACGGCGGCAACACCACCACGGCCGACTACTTCCAGACCACGGACTACGGCCAGGCCGGCCAGGAACTGCGCGCCCTCGCCCTCGGCAACTGCACCGGCACCCTCAACGTGGTCAAGCAGATCGTGCCGCCGGGCACGACCGGCGAGGACGTGACCGGCGCCGAACCGGCCGGGCCCGGCTGGACCTTCGGCGCCTCCACCACCACCCCGGGCGTCACCGGCCTGCCCGCCTCCGAGACCACCGGCGCGGACGGCACCGGCACCGTCACCTTCACCCCGGGCTTCGGCACCAACGAGCAGGCCGCGGTGACCGTCGGCGAGACGCAGCACCCCGGCTACGAGTTGGTCACCCAAGGGGGCCGGAACGCGGTCTGCACCGACCTCGACACCGGTGCGGAGGTCCCCGTCGAGAACACCGCCACGGCCTCCGGACCGGGCTTCACCGTCGACGTCCCCCGCCAGGACGCCGTCAGCTGCACCGTCTACAACCGGGCGGCGGAAGAGGAGGAGCCCGCCGACGTCACCGTCGACAAGGTGTGGGACGTCGACGGCCGGCGCTACCCGGACGGCTCCCAGCCGCACGGCCTCGGCGCCGACTTGACCCTCACCGGCCCCGGCTCGGCGCCGGCCACCCCGCAGCCCTGGGGCGTCACCCGGCCCGGCTACTCCGTCGGCGACGAGGTGACCGTGGCCGAGGACGTCCGTGTCACGGACTCCGAGTGCACCGTCACGGGCTCCGAGGTCACCGGCGTCGACGGCACCGCCGTGCACCTGCCGCTGCCCCACACGACCGTCCTCACCGGACCGCACCGGCACCTGACCGTCACCAACACCGTGACGTGCCGACCGGGCGGCGACCACGACGGCGGATACGGCGACGAAGGCAACGGGTCCGGCGGGGACCGCTAGGAGGCCGTTTTCGCCCGGTGTTTTATCGGAATCTTTGGTCTGCTGTGTCGGGACGCACCAAGAGGTGGTGTTCTCGCCGGTGCGGCGGCGGCCCAGGATGTCGGTCCGCCAGGGCCGCAACACCCTGGGTGTGCCGGCGCGCCGGCTGTGTAGCCGCGCGGCCGGTTCGGTAATTCGCCGCCGGTAACCGGCGGTTCCGCCTCCGGCCGGACAGGCACCCCGGCCGGAGGTGAGGATGAGCACCGGCAAAGACAGCCTCGCGGACGTGCTGAGGCGCTGCAGATCGGCCTCGGTTCGAGCTGCAGCGCCGTATCGCCCGCGACGGTGTGCCGCAGTGTTCGCAGCTACCAGCGGATCCAGGAAGCGGCCCGCTCCGCCCCGCTACCGCAGTACCGAGGCACCCATACCGGGCCGTCGGGTGGCTGTCAGTGGTCACGGGCGTCGGGGCGGGTGGGGTGGCAGTCGATGACTCCGCCGGCGCCCACGATCTGCAGGGTGCGCAGAACGTTGGGCGTGTGTGCGGGCCAGACGCAGCCGGCATCCTGCTGCGGTGGCGGCGTGGTGGGTGGTGAGGAGAAACAGCAGCAGCGCCAGTACGGGTAGCAGCAGGCAGGCAACAACGACCACGACGTCGGGCCCCGCACGGAAGACAGCCGCGGACGAGTGCCCAGGGCGGCATTCGGCTACCGGCAGCTCGTGCGGAGGTTCCGTGGTCTACCCGCGCGGCCCCGTGACATGGAGTGGTGTCCGGCGACCGCGCCGCCCGGGTCGTCCAGCAGGGCGATGCGGGCGGTGAGGCGTTTACCGACCGGCTCGCGCTGCGCTGCGAAGCCCTGGGTGACGGCCCTGACGATCTCCAGGCGAATTTCTTCGCTGACCTGTGCCTACGCGCTTCCTTCTTCGATCAAACCGACGGTGACGCGCAAAGGTAAGGAGGCCCAGCACACGGGCGAGGACCCTGCCGAGTAGTACCGCCGCTGGATCGGCTCCGTCGGCACCATGCCGACCCACGCGGCACGCCTCGCGTAGGAGAGCCGCGCACAGCGGTCCATCGGCATGAAGGTGCGGTGGCGCGTTCAGTCGTCATGTGCAGCGGATGCCATCCGGAGCGGCGCATAGCCGCAGGGGAAGGCGGGTGGAAAGCTTGTGGCATGGCCCTTGCGACCATGGCGGGACCGGTCGGGCCAAGAGGCTGCTCGGAATTGTCCTGAGCCACGGGGCGCTCCTGCACGGTGGGGCGGGCCTACTCCCGCCGTTCATTTCGTGCAGGTGTGGAATGGGGGCACCGTGTGACGCCAACGAGGCGAAATTTCATCGGATGCGTCATTCGGTGAGGCCCGGTGACGCCTGCTGACCAGCTCAGACTCACGCAGGGCATGCCTCTTCCGGCTGAAGTCCAGGCGACCTGGCCCGCGACCAGCCGCGTGCGGATGGGGAGTGGGAAGGAGCCCGCACCCTGAAAGAGCTCGTCGGTGCCTCGCGGCCGAATACGCTTCGTCGTCAGTGTGAGGGCGGTCCAGGACATGCTGTAATCGCCGCATGTCCTTCCTTCTTCGTGCTCTCGGTGTCCTCTTTCTCGGTTCTGCCGTGTTCCTTGGGATCGGGATCTACGCGGCTTCTCACACTTCTGATGACGTCCGCTGCGGTGACGAACTCATGCACCCGGGAGACAGTTGCACCTTTCGGGGAGACCTTCTCCCGGGGCACGGCGCCTCCTACGACGTCATGGCCAAGAAGGCCGAAGACACCCGCAGTACCCAGTCCAGCATGATCGTGATCGCCTCTGTCGCGTTTGTACTCTCCGGCGTCGGCACGGCCCTGGTGTGGAAACGTACACGCACCCTTTGAGCGAGCCCCAACCTGTTCCAGACGAGTAAAATTTGACATATGCGCCCCGGAGTATCTGAAATCCGTTCGGTATATGGCGAATGCCGCAGTCACGAATATAAACGCGGTCTCGTTCACGACCCGCCTGCGCAAACCGTTTACACGCCCAGTTCCTGCTGGGCGGGTGCAGCGCCGATGTCACTCCTGCGCTCGGCGCGCGCGGCGACGGTCAGGGCGAGGACGCTGACGGCGGCCAGGGCCATGAGCGGCATCAGCGCCAGGGTGAAGCTGCCGGTGCGGTCCTTGATTCCGCCCACGAGCCAGTTCCCTCCGAAGGCCGCGAGCGACCCCAGGGAATTGATCATCGCTACGCCCGCGACGGCCTCGCGCCGGCTCAGCCACTGTGTTGACAGGCTCCAGAACGGGCCCTTCGCGGCGTAGGTCCCCACGAGCACGGCGGACAGGACGAGCAGGAAGCCGGGCAACGCGTAGGCGAGCGGCACGAAGGCGAGAGCCACCGCCGAAAGGGCGATGGGGATCACCGTGAAGCGGACCCGCCCGCTACCGCGGTCGGAGGCCCTGCCCCAGAGGAGCATCAGGATCGTGGCGATGGCGAAGGGGATGGCGTTGAGCCAGCCGACCTGTGTGTCGGAGAGCCCGAAGCCCTTCACCATCTGGGGCTGCCATACGGACAGCGCCTGACTGATCGCTGCTGTGGACGCGTAGACGAGCGACAGCCTCAGAACTCGCTTGTTCAGCAGGGTTTTTCGCATCGGGACATGGCGCACCTCGGAGGTCGGCTCCTGCGCCCGCAGTTCGTTCTCGAGCCAGGCACGCTGCTCCACGGAGAGCCACCGCGCGTTGTTCGGATGCGAGGGCAGCACGAAGAGCGCGACGACACCGAGGACGGCGGCGGGGATGCCCTCGATGATGAACAGCCACTGCCATCCGTGCAGGCCGAGCAGGCCCTGCAGACGCAGCAGATAGCCGGAGAGGGGTGAGCCCAGCACGCTCGCCAGCGGAATGGCCATGCTGAACAGGGCGATGACCCGGCCCCGGTGGGCCGGTGGGTACCAGAAGGTCAGGTAGAGGATGACGCCGGGGAAGAAGCCGGCCTCGGCCGCGCCGAGCAGCACGCGCATGACAGTGAAGGACGTAGGGCCGGCGACGAAGGCCATGCCGATGGCGACGAGCCCCCACGTGATCATGATTCTCGCGAGCCAGACGCGGGCCCCGTAGCGGTTGAGCGCGATGTTGCTGGGGACCTCAAGGGCCACGTAGGCCAGGAAGAACACCGAGGCCCCGAAGCCGAACTGCGAGGAGCTCAGTCCGATGTCGTCGTTCATGTGGATCGCGGCGAAGCCGACATTGGACCTGTCGATATAGGCGACCAGGTACCCGAGCAGGAGGACGGGGAGCAGCCGGATCGATATCTGCCGGATGGTGGTCTTCTCCACCTCGGGGGCTTCCGGGGAGGGGTTCTTACGCATGCTGGTCATGGGGCTCCTCCTGGGAAGGGCGAAGTGCGGCGGTGCTCGTCGAAAGGCCTATTCGGTAGACCGACTCGGCCGTTCCGTGGAAGAGCCGGGCCTGTTCGGCGGGTGACAGATCCGCGACCGTCCGGGCGAAGGCGTTCCACAGCACGCGGTAGCCGAACATGCCTTTGTCCACGGGGAAGTTGCTGGCGAACATGCAGCGTTCGGGACCGAACCGCCGAAGACATGTCTCGATCAGTGGTGTCATCGCGGACGCGAGCCGTTCGGAGCTGGGCGGGGCCGAACGCTCGTCGAAGCGGAATCCGAGCACACGCAGCCCCGCACCGGAGAGCTTCAGGTGAACGTTGGGGAACCGGGCCAGTTCCGTCATCTCCCGGTCCCACTCGGTGAGGACGTCACCGCGGGCGTGCGCGTAGGGGCCGATACCGAGAGGACCGCCCATGTGGTCGACGACGATGGTGGTGTAGGGGCAGGTCCGCGCGAGTTCACGGACCTGCGAGAGCTGAGTGTGGTACGCCCACACGTCCACGCTCAGGTCGTGCTGTGCCAGGGTCCTTACCCCGGCCTGGAACTCCGGGTCGATGAGCCGGTCGGCGGACGGCCGGAACGGCGAGCTGGAAACACGGGGATCGACGTGCCAGGCGGTTTGGTTGCGTATGCCGCGCAGCCGCCCCTTGGCCTCGTCCTGCATGACGTCGAGGACACCCCCCAGCCGGCGCCCGAGTGTCAGGTCGGCTCCGGCCACGACGGCACGGCACACGTCGGGGGCCGAGGGGTGTGTTCTACGGATGTCTTCGGCAATTCGCCGGGCGAAGCGCACCTCTCCCGCCGGCTTGAGCTCCTCCGGCCCGTCGGTGCGGTACGACGACCGACACTGGACGTAGACGGTGGCCATGACCGTGGGAACGGCGGCGAGGTCCTGGAGGTATTCTTCCGCGAGGTAGGTGTGGTTCGGACGGTCCCACAAATGGTGGTGGGCGTCGATGATAGGGATGTCCGGGAGCGCGAGCGGCTCGTCGACGAGCGCGAGCCAGTCTTCTCGCACCGGGGCGTGCACGCCGGATGGGAGTCCGCCGGCCGCCCCGGAGTTGGAGTACTGCATGAAAGCACCACGTCCTTGGGGGCTTTGTCTCGTGTCACGGGGCGGCGCCCAGAGCGGGCGCAGCCGACCGTGTCAGGCGCCGGTGGGGAAGGCTTCAAGTCCGAGCTGCGCTGCGATCTCGGTGCGCTTGGCGTCTTCTTGGCGCTGCTTGTCCTCGGCACGCGCGACGACAGTCGCGGCGCGCTCCCGTGGCACGACCACCACTCCGTCGTCGTCACCGAGCACGTAGTCGCCGGGGCGTACCACGACATCGGCCACGGCGACCGGGACACCCAGTTCACCGGGGCCGTCTTTGTACGGGCCGGCGGGGGTGACGGCCCGGGCGAACACGGGGACACCGAGAGCCTGGAGGACGGCGACATCGCGGACCGCGCCGTCGATGACGATGCCGGCGCAGCCCTTGGCGAGCGCGCGTCCGGCGATGAGTTCCCCGATGAGGGCGCGGTCGATGTCGCCGCCGCCCGAGACGACGAGGATCTGGCCCGGTTCGAGTTCGGCGAGGGCCTTGTGGATGTAGAGGTTGTCACCGGGCCTGGTACGCACGGTGTAGGCGGGGCCGGCCAGGGTCAGCCCCGGACACATGGTCCGCAGGACGGACTGGCACACGTTCAGGCGGTCCATGGCGTCACCGACGTTGGCGACGGGAAGGGCGGCCAGACGGCGCAGGATGTCGGGAGAGTCAGTCACTGAAGTGGCTTCCTTGAGTCTGGTGAGCTCCCGCGCCGTGCGACCCGGGTCAGCTCAGTCGGGTGGAGATGGCGTCGGCGGCGCGGCGCACCTCGACCACCAGGGCTTCGGCACGTGCGTCGTCGATGTCCTTCGACAGGCCGGTGACGGAGGCGATTGCCAGGTACCGGCCGTCGGCGCTGTTGATGACGGGGGCGGCCACTGCTGCGGTGCCGGCCACCCGCTCGTTGGCGGCGACGATGTAACCCTGCGCCCGCAGTTCGGGCAGTTGAGCCAGGAGGGCGGGCAGGGCGATGTCCTCCCGTTCGGCAGGCGGCGTGGCGGCGAGGGACGCGGACACGAGTTCCTTGACCTCCCCGTCGTCCAGGTCGGCCAGGAGCAGCTTGCCGATGCCCTTGTGCAAGGGCAGCCGCTGCCCGATGGGCAGCTGGTAGCGCAGGGGTGTGGGCCCCTCGATGCGCTGTACGGCCACCCGCGCATGATCGATGCGCACGAACAGGGAAGCCGTGAGCCCGGTGGCCAGCATGAGTTCTTGCAGCACCGGGGTGGCGATGAGCGTCAGTTGGCTGGTGGTCAGGTAGGTGTGGGCGGCCAGCAGGGGCGCTAGTCCCATGCGGTAGTCACGGTCCGCACGGCTCACGTATCCGCGCCGCTCGAGCACGGCGAGGATGCGTTGCGCCGTGGCCAGGTGCAGATTCGTGCGTTTGGCGATGTCCGTGAGCCGCAACGGGGCCTTGGAGTCGTTGAAGGTCTCCAGGACGTCCAGGGCTCGCTCCAGGGCTCGGAGATTGGCGCTGCCACCCTTGTTGTCACCTGCGGGCCGTGTGCTCTCGTCGGTCACGCCGTCCGTCCCCTCATCGCCGTCCTCGCGGAGAGTTGTTCTCACCTGGCGAGAGACTATCTGGCCACCTCGGCCGGACTACGGGACCGCCTGCTGCAGTACCTGCGGATTGACGACGTTGCGGGGAGCCTCCCCCTTCAGGACGCGCAGCACGTTGTGTGCCGCTTCGATTCCGCTGCGCCGGCGGGCCTGGACGGTGGACCCGCCGATGTGCGGTGTGACCACACAGTTGGGGATCTGCCGCAACGGGCTGTCGGCCGCGAGCGGCTCACCCTCGATGACATCGAGTCCAGCGCCGGCCAGCTTCCCCTCGGCCAGCGCCGCGGCGAGCGCAGCCTGGTCGAGGACCCCGCCGCGAGCCGTGTTGATGACATGGGCCGTCGGCTTCATCCGCGCCAGGCGCTCCGCGTTCAACCAGTGCCGGGTCTCGTCCGACAGAGCGAGGTGCAGGCTGAGGAAGTCACTGCGCTCGACCACCTCGTCGGCTGACGCGAAGTCGACCCCCGCGCGCTGGGCGAAGTCCAGGTCGGGGAAGGGATCGTAGGCGAGGACCCGCATGCCGAAGGCGAGCGCGAGGTCCGCGACGGCCTGTCCGATGCGCCCGCAGCCGATCAGGCCCAGCGTCGCCCCCCGCAGTTCGACACCGGGTAGCCGGCGCCAGTTGCCGACGCGTACGTCCTCAAGGTTTTCCGCGGCCCGGCGGGCACTCATGAGCATGAGCATGAGCGTTGTCTCGGCGACGCTGTTGCGGTTCACGCCCGGCGTGTTGCAGACCGTGATGCCGAGTTTGGCGGCCGCGGCCACATCGATCGCGTCGTAGCCCACACCGGTGCGCGAGATCACGCGCAACTGCGGGGCCGCTTCCAGGACCGCGGCCGTGAAGGGGTCCGCCCCCACGATCGCGGCGGCCACACCACTGAGCAGACCTGCAAGCTCACCGGGTTCCCGGTGGCCCGACCAAGGACTGTGCAGGGTCTGACATCCCTCGGTGCGCAGGAGCGCGTCCACCTCGTCGTCCGGGCTCAGGTACTGGGTCGTCACTAGGACCCGAGGATCGGGCACGGAGACCTCCTCAATCTCTGGGAGCACCCATCTAAGACCCGACAGACTCGCTATGCAATACCTACTTTCATCTAGTGAGAGTTCCTTCAGTTTTTTCGTTCACAGGTCTTGCCTTACAAGAGAAGTGCGCGCCATGGTGCGGGGGTCGATCGAGAGCCCGGCCGCGTCGTCACGCCAAGTCAGGCGTCCGCCCACGCTGCGCCCCCTCCTGCCGCCCACCCTCAGCTGTGGTGCCAGAGCCGTCACTTTCAGAGGTGAACCGATGTACCCGCCCCGCCAGCCCCACCCCGAGCCACTCCCACCAGGCAGGAGTCTTGCCCCGCCCCGCCGACGAGCGCTCCAGGGACTTCTCGCCTCCGGGGCCCTGCTCGGGCTCGGCGCATCTCTCACGGGATGCACGGCCGAGAACCACAAGAACGCCGAGGCACCCGCGTTGCCGGACTACTATCCGGCCGACTACGCGCAGTTGGTGGACGCATCCCGCCGCGAGGACGAACTGCTGCTGTACAGCAACACGCCGCAGACCGCGCTCCAGCCCCTTTTCGACGGCTTCACCCGTCGCTACCCCTGGATCAGCCGGGTACGAGCCACCAACTTCAGCAGCTCGGCCGTCTTCCAGCGCTACTACAGCGAGCGGGCGACCGGCGGCTCCCCTGTCGACCTGCTCCTCTCCATCTCCCCCACCGACTGGGCCGACTACGCGCAGCGGGGCATTGCCCTCGACTACGAGTCCGTGGAACTGAGCAGACTGCCGGACTTCGCCGAGATCCTCCCGCGCGTCTTCGTGCTGTCCACCGACCCGAACGTGGTGCTCTACAACCGCAAGACCCTCGCCGCCTCGCAGCACCCCAAGGGCCTGCGCAGCATGGCTGACCTGTGCGAGGCGCACCCATCCAGATACCGGGGCAAGATCGGTATCTACGACACGACGAATCCCTTCGGCTACTCCAGCAACTCCACTTACACCACAGACGCACCGGGCGGCTGGTCCCACCTCCGCCGCCTGCTGCCCTTCTGCCGCCCGGAGAACTCCTCCGGATCACTGACCGAGAAGGTCATCTCCGGCGAGTACGACGCCGCCGTCCACGTCGGCGGCACCGTCGCCATCCCGATCGCCGAGCGCAGCGGCGGCCTCCTCGGCTGGACCTTCTACGAGGAAGGCACGGTGGCAGTACCCCGCGCCCTCTCCATCGTCGAGACCGCGCCCCACCCCAACGCCGCCCGGCTGTTCCTCGACTACGTGCTGTCCGCAGCGGGGCAACAGGACGCGGTCTCCGGCGGTTTGGGCCCCTATCGCCCCGGCACCGAGGGCGCCGGCGGCATCGAGCCGTACCAGGGCCTGATCCGCCGTCTGGGCAAGAACCGCGTGTTCCTCGCCCCGTACAAGGGCGTCGCGGACAACGCGCACGCGGCGTACGTACGCCGCTGGAACAGCGCCAGGAAGTAGCGGCCGCGTCGCCGGCCCGCCCCTCGTTCGCCCCTCAGCACGTCCCGGAGAGCCCCCATGCCTCAGCAGCCATCGGCCCTGGCACCCAGTCCATCACGGCCCACCCCGCCCATACCCCCAGCGCACCACCGGCAGCCGCGCTACCGTCGCTGGCGCGGCGCGGGCAGAGAAGTCGGCATCCACTACGCCGTCTTCCTCCTGACAGCGGTGCTCGTCCTGGCACCGGTCGTCCCCATCCTGTACCAGTCATTGCGCGACCGGCCCCTGTACGAGGGCGGCGGCGCCTTTGTCCTGGACAACTACGTCCGACTGTTCACCGAGGCCGGCTTCGGACACACGGTCGTCAACACGCTCCTGTTCGCGGTGCTCACTACACTGTTCGCCCTTGGCATCGCTGTCCCCATGGCCGTACTGCTCACCCGGACCCGTTTCCCCGGAGCCCGTCTGTTCGCGCAGATCGTGCGGTGGCCGATCTACCTTTCACCGCTGGTCCTCGCCTTCGGATGGATCGTGTTGTACGGGCCCGCCGGGTTCGTCAGCGCCGCCCTGCGCAACGCCCTCGGCATCGTCCCCTGGGACCTGTACAGCCTGCCTGGCATGGCGTTCGTCGAGGCCGTCGCACAGGCCCCCATCGCCTATCTGTTCTGTGCCAACGCCCTTGCGTCGTCGGACGCCTCCCTCGAACACGCAGCCCGCGTCTGCGGCGCGAAACCCGCCCGTGTGCTGCGCTCGACGGTCCTGCCGATGCTGCGCCCACCGGTTCTCTATGCGAGTCTGCTGATCTTCGGCACCGCGGTCGAGACCCTGTCGATCCCACTGATCCTCGGTGAGCCCAATGACATCGAGATGTTCTCCAGCTTCCTCTACAGCCACGGCATGGAGGCCCTGCGTCCCGACTACGGGCTGCTCGGCGCCGCATCCACGCTGATCCTCGCCGCGACCGTGTGCCTGTCCCTGCTGCAGATCCGTCTGCTCAAGCATGCCCAGAGGTACGTGAGCGTGCGCGGCAAGGCAACGCGCCGCGGCAGCCTCGACATCGGCGCCTGGCGGTGGCTGGGCTTCGGCTTCGTCACCCTTTATCTCGGCTTCGGTGTGCTGCTGCCCATGGCGGCCCTGGTACTGCGGGCGTTCAGCCGATTCCTGTCGCCGCTGATCTCCCCGTTCTCCACGCTCACCCTCGACAACTTCCGGCTGATCTTCGCTTACGAACCATACGCGCAGTCGATCACTAACAGCCTCCTCGTCGCGCTCACCGGGGCCGCCGCGGTCACACTCTTCGGAGCACTCGTCGTACTCACGGCACGACGGTCCCGGTTCCGCCTCGGCCGATGGCTCGAGGTCCTCGCCCTCTCACCGCAGGCCATCCCCGGACTGATCATCGGCATCGGCCTGTTCTGGGCCATCGCGCTCGCGCCGTCCCCGATCAGCGCGACCCAGGGAACACTCGTCGCCGTCGTCATCGCCTTCGGTATCCGCGCCCTGCCCTCCTCCTTCGGCTCCATCTCACCCGCCGTACTCCAGCTGGGACAGGAACTCGACAACGCCGCCCGCGTCGCCGGCGCCGACTGGTGGCGCACCGTCACTCGCGTGCACCTGCGCCTGATCGCTCCGGCACTCGTCGCATCGTTCCTGCTCATCTGGGTGCAGATGATCCGCGAATACGCGCCGGCGATGTTCCTCGCGGGCTCGGACTCCCAGGTCATCGGCACCACCGCCGTCGAGCTGTGGACTCAGGGAGAGACCGGATCCGTCGCCGCACTCTCCACCATCCAGATCGCCGTCACCGTCGTCGCCGCAAGTCTTGTGAACCTGTTCATCAAGGAAAAGAAGGGTGTGCCTCATGCCTGAGCTCGCCGTCGAGAACATCAGCAAGTCCTTCTCGGGCACCACCGTGCTCACGGACGTCGAGTTCACCGTCGCCGACGGGGAGTTCTTCACTCTCCTCGGCCCGAGCGGCTGCGGCAAGTCCACGACCCTTGCCTGCGTCGCGGGCCTGGAAGACCCCGACTCCGGCACCATCCGCGTCGGCGACCACGTCTTCTTCAACGGGCGCCGCGACACCACTGTGCCACCGGAGGGCCGCAACCTCGGGCTCGTCTTTCAGTCCTACGCCCTGTGGCCCCACATGACAGTCGCGGACAACCTGGCCTTTCCCCTCAAGCTGCGCAAGCTGCCAGCGGACGAACGCGACCGCCGCATCGACGCGGCCCTCGACAAGGTCGGCCTGCTCGAACTCAGGGACCGCTACCCGCATCAGCTCTCGGGCGGCCAGCAGCAACGCGTCGCCCTCGCCCGCGGCATCGTCTACTCCCCCGGCGTTCTCCTCCTCGACGAACCGCTCTCCAACCTGGACGCCAAGATGCGCGACCAGGCGCGCGCGTGGCTCAAGGACCTTCAGAGGGAAATGGGCATCACCACCGTGTACGTCACACACGACCAGGTCGAGGCCATGTCCCTCAGTGACCGCATCGCGGTGTTCCTGGGCGGAAGGCTGGAGCAGGTCGGCACACCCGCCGAGATCTACGAGACACCTGCAACGCCCGAGGTCGCGGCGTTCATCGGCCGCTGCAACCTCCTCGACGGGACCGTGCACATCACAGCCGATGACACCGAGACGGTACGGGTGTCGCTCTCCGGTACTGAGCAGCACCTGCGCGTCCCCCGCACCGATGACCTCCAGGACGGACAACGTGTGACGGTTGGCCTGCGCGCCGAACGCGTCCGTTTCGCGGACGAGACCGCCGCCGACGACGACCAGGGCAGCGTGTTGCAGGCGACCATCGTCGACAGGGCGTATACCGGAGCCCACTACGAGTACCGGCTGTCCATCGGCGACCTCACCCTTCTCGCCGAGAGCCCGACCCACCGGGCCGCTGCCAACACAAGCGTCCATCTGCGCGCCGGCGACTGCCTCGTCTATCCCAAGGCGTAGCTCGATCCGGTGCGCGCCGCTTCAGAGCGGTTGAAGGCCCGCCTTGGTGGTTAGCGCGGCGGGCGGCTGGTCGGGCGTGCAGCCACAGAAGCCGCGTCCCGTGAGCGCTGCGAAAGTGCCGGGCCCCGACGCCCCGAAGTCCAGCCAACTGGCCTTCAACCGCGACGGTTCGCTGCCGGCGGGTGCGACCGAGGACAGCGCCGTCCGGCTAGGGAGTGTCGCGGAACCCGAACGGCCTTACCTGGCAGAGTCGTTCAGGGCCTTCGGGGACGCGGTGGACGACGCGGTCATGAGTGGGCCGCACGGCCGGTACATGGTCACCGCGAGTGGTGGGATCGCCGCGGCATGGGACCTGGGTGACATCCCGGAGATCGTCGCGGACGCCACGGGCATGGCATGCCGGTCTGCCAGCGGCGGCTTCGACCGCATCGCCACCTCACGCGCTCACTCGTCAAGTGAAGATACTCAGGCACACGGTTGCGGCCGACGTCGCCGACATCCTCGCCGACCGGGCTCGAACGCTCAGAAGTCGTGGATCTCGCCTGTCCCGCCGGGACGTTCCAAGAGAGGGTCAGTTGGAGTAGTAGGGGGTCAGCTCCCAGGAGTTACCGCCCTCGTCCTCCATGCAGGCGAAGCCCACGATCGTCCCGTGGGCCTGCAGGGCGTTGCCCCAGTTGGTGCACTCCTGGAGGGAGCCCTTGCCCGGGATGTCCGCGCCCTGCCACACCGACGCCTGAGCCATGCCGGTGGCAATGCCGGAGAACGCCAGGACGCCGGCACCGACGATTGCAGCCTTCTTGAGGTTCTTGCGCATTCTTCGCTCCAATTCCATCTGTGGGCACGTGCGCCGAATGGGCACATGGCCGCTGGGCAGGGGCCACGAGCTGCCACGCGACCCGCCTCGCGCCCGGTGCGGTCACGTGTCCGCGACCGCACAACACACTGGTGTGCTACGGGGTTACCCGAGGCATCTGCAGTTGATCACACCGGAACCCTTCTGTCCCAGGAGCCACAAGGGCTTGTTACACACCCCTGACAAGCTGCGGGGCAACAACACCGCGGACCCGTGGCCGTGTTACCGGAGCCGGGGGCAGGCGTCTCGGCGTAGACGTGAACGTGCAGGGCCGCGTACGGGCTGAGGTTCAGGGTTCGGCACTCTGCTGCCTGTTGGTAGAGGTCGCAGAGATGGGGTGGCCGTGGTCCTGGATCCGCAGCGCCGGCTGGAACTACGGCGCTTTCGTGGGCTGGTCGAGTCCGGAGCGATGAGCCTGATCGAAGTCGCCATGGAGACGGGCCTGAACTGGCGGACGGTCAGCAAGTACTTGGCAGCCGACGGACCCGCTGCACATCCGCGCCGGTCGCCGAACGGCCGGTCACAGGTCAGGGTGATTGACGAGTTCGCGCGCTGGTTGACTCGATGCTGCGGGCGGAGATTTTGATGGAGGCCGCCGTGATCCACGAGCGGCTCGCCCAGGAGTACGGGTTCACCGGCAACTACCAGCGAACCAAGCTCTACGTCCAGGTAGCCCGGCCCCGGATCGCCACCTCTGCTCAGAACCCGATACCCGCCACGGGGCAGTCACGACCGTCACCCCGGCCCTCACGGCCCTCACGGCCCTGACCGCCGGACTCGCGGAGAGACTCCCGGGCCTGCGGGCGCTGTACGAGGATCTGCTCCAGGAGGTCGGCGTCCTCACCGGGCTCGCGGTCGGCGATAGCCCCGTCGTGCTGCTGCGCGCCGACATTGACGGCCTGCCGGTCGAGGAGGCAGGCAGGCGGCGGTGGCGTTGCCGGCGCCGGCGGCGTTCTGCCACCAGCACAGGACGGGACACGGTGCAGCAGCCAATCGTTGAGATGGACGTGCCGCTGCAGCGCCTCACCTCTTCGGTGGATTCGGCGGTGAAGGCGGCCGCATCTGCGACAGTGTCGGTGCCCTGCCCTGGGTGCGCCCGGGCGGGTTCGGCATGGGATGTGGGAGGGCGTAATGGGTGTGGGCGAGCGGGAGTCGTGGACGACGGAGGAGTTCGGTGCTTCGCACGAGGGCGCGGTAGGTGTGCTGCTGGCCGACGGCAGTGTGCCAGACCCTGTCTTCATCCCGATGACCTCTGCGGGCGGCGGGCGGGAAGTGTCGCAGTGGAGCATCTGTGACGGGGGCGATGGTGTCGTGCGGGCACCGCGGGCCGCCGCGCTGCGGGCTGTGTGCTCCTGCGGCTGGACCGGTCCGCCCCACTCCTTGCAGTCGGAGGAGTTCTGTGAGCAGGACCTGGTCCAAGCGGCCGGGGGCGCGGCGGGATAGGTGCGCCCAGGAATGGGATCCCGGACGCCTGCCCGGGTGTGGCTCAGGCGTCGATGATGACGGGGATGATGAGGGGCTTGCGGCGGTGGGTGCGGAACGCCCAGTTCGCCACGGCGCGGGCGAGGAGTTGTTCGAGTTGGCGCGCGTCCCCGACGCCTTCCTCGGCCGCGGTGGCCAGGGTCTTCTCGATGACCGGGATGACCGGCTCGAAGGTGGTGTCGTCGTGGACGAAGCCGCGGGCGAGGAAGTCGGGGGCTTCGGCGAGGGCGCCGGTGTCCGCGTCGACGATGGCCACCACTGTGACCACGCCTTCGGCGGCGAGGGTGAGGCGGTCCTTGAGGGACGCTTCGGTGGCGCCGCCGACTTCCATGCCGTCCACGTAGACGTTGCCGGCGGGGACCTTGCCGGTGATGGATGCGCGCCCGTCGACCAGGTCGACGACGACGCCGTCCTCGGCGATGACGACCCGGTCGGGGTCGACACCGGTACGGATGGCGAGGTCGGCGTTGGCCCGCAGGTGGCGCCATTCGCCGTGCACGGGCATGACGTTGCGGGGCTTGACGATGTTGTAGCAGTACACGAGTTCGCCCGCGCTGGCGTGCCCGGAGACGTGCACCTTGGCGTTGCCCTTGTGGACCACGTGGGCGCCCCACCGGGTGAGTCCGTTGATCACCCGGTAGATGGCGTTCTCGTTGCCGGGGATGAGGGAGCTTGCGAGCAGGACGGTGTCGCCCTTGCCGATGCGGATCATGTGGTCGCGGTTGGCCATCCGTGACAGCGCGGCCATCGGTTCCCCCTGGGAGCCGGTACAGACCAGAGTGATCTTGTGGTCGGGGAGCTTTTCCAGCTCCTTCGTGCTCACGACCAGACCGGAGGGGACCTTCAGATAGCCCAGGTCACGGGCGATGCCCATGTTGCGGACCATCGACCGGCCGACGAAGGCGACCTTGCGGCCGTGCTGGTGGGCGGCGTCGAGGACCTGCTGGATGCGGTGTACGTGGCTGGCGAAGCTGGAGACGATGACCCGGCGCGGCGCGGTGCGCATAACCTGCTCGATCGCCGGGTTCAGCTCTCGCTCGGAGGTGGTGAAGCCGGGTACTTCGGCGTTGGTGGAGTCGGTGAGGAAAAGGTCCACGCCCTCCTCGCCGAGGCGGGCGAAGGCGCGCAGATCGGTGATGCGGTCGTCGAGGGGGAACTGGTCCATCTTGAAGTCGCCGGTGTGCAGCACCATCCCGGCCCGGGTGCGGATCGCGACCGCGAGGCTGTCGGGGATGGAGTGGTTGACCGCCACGAACTCGCAGTCGAAGGGCCCGAACGCACGCCGGTCGCCCTCCCGTACCCGCACCGTGCGCGGCCGGATGCCGTGTTCCTTGAGCTTGGCCTCCAGGAACGCCAGTGTCAGTTTGGAGCCGACGACGGGAATGTCGGACCGCTCCCGCAGCAGGTACGGCACGCCGCCGATGTGGTCCTCGTGGCCGTGAGTGAGGACCACGGCCACGATGTCGTCCAGCCGGTCCCGGATCGAGGTGAAGTCCGGCAGGATCACGTCCACGCCGGGCTGGGTCTCCTCGGGGAACAGCACGCCGCAGTCGACAACGAGCAGCTTGCCCGCGTGCTCGAAGACGGTCATGTTGCGGCCGATCTCACCCAGGCCGCCCAGGGCGATGACCCGCAGCCCTCCTTCAGGAAGGGGCGGGGCGGTTTTCAGCTCGGGGTGCGGATGACTCATACCCTGACGGTACCCGGAGAACGGGACAGGATGATCCATTACCTGTTCGACCTCTTCCTCCCGGCCGGGTCGGGCCCGCAACGGGTGTCCGGAGACGATCCGATGACGCCGGCGGCCGGACAGGGCGGGGTCGCAGCGCGCCAGCCGGATGCGGCGCCTGGAGAGGCCGCCCGCGCCTACTTCGCCGGTACCCCGCCCGGGGCGCGGGGTTCACGGCGGTCGACTACCACCAAGCGGTGTCTGTGGTCGTCACCGAGCTGGAGCGGATCACCGCCGATCCGGCCGGTGCCGCGGGCAGGGTGTGGCGCAGGCTCGGGCGCGATGAGTGGCAGACCCTGCCCGAAGCCCTGGACAACCCCGACGGCGAGCGGCTGTACCAGGTTCAGCTCCGGGAGGCCCGCCGGCGCCAGGCGGAGCGCGAGGCCGCGCACCGCGAGGCGCAGCGACCGGTGTGCACCCGGTGCGGGGCGAAGTCACCGACGAACGCTGGCAGCAGATCAGGCAGCGCTCGTGGCACGGCGAGTGGGACCGGCTGTGCGGGCCGTGCGCGAAGGAGGCCGCCGACCGCTCGGAGGCTTTGCGCGTCGCGCGCCGCCAGGCGGAGGAAGCCGACCGCGCGGCGGCCGAAGCGGCGGCGGTGAAGCCGCGCAGCGCAGGCCGCCGAGCCCGCGTCAGCTCGTTGCGCGGCGCGGCTCCTGTCGCGGGCGGGCCCGACCTGCCGACGCAGTGCAGAGGTGCGGGTCGACGTCGTCCGCGGGGATCCGGGCGACCATGTAGTGAACCGGGCGGCTGATCGCGGTGCCGCCCGACCGCGCCCGGCCGCCTGTTGCGGCCGTCCCCGCCGGGGCTGACGAAGTCGTTCTTGTCACGGTGATGGCGGTCGGGTCATGCCCGGGCTGAGGGCCCGGCGCCAGTGGCCGGTGATGCTGCGGCGCAGTTGCTCGACGTCGACGCATCCAGGGGCCAGCAGCCGCTGCAGGGCGATCCCGCGGAGTTGCCCGACGATCGCGACGGCGACTTCTTCGGGCCCGATGGCGGGGTCGACGGTGCCATCCGCGATGCCGGCTTCGATGTCCTCGCGCAGGTCGGCGCGGAAGGCCTCGTCCCGCTCGCGGAAGATTCGGGCCAGTTCGGGTTGGGTGGCGGCCTCGGCCCACAGCAGCAGAAAGGCCTGGTTGAACGCGCTGGTCCGGCCGAGTTCGCCGAGGTAGCCGTCGATCAGCCGCAGCAGGCGGTCGAGCCCGGCCGGGAGATCGTTCAAGCCCGGCACGAACCCAGTCTGCGTGGCGCGTGCAAGCTGCTCGATCAGTGCCTGCTTGCCGCCGAAGTGATGGGTGACGATTCCGCGGCTGTAACCGGCGCGCTCCCCGATGCGGGCCAGGGTCAGCGCGCGCACGCCCTGCTCGACGATCAGCTCGGCCGCGGCCGTCAGCAGAGCTGCCTCCGCCTGGTCACGGCGGTCTTGCTGGGTGCGACGGGTGGTGGTCATGCGTGGAGTCTAGCAAGATAACTTGCGTGTCAGCTAACAAGTATGTGTAGTGTGACCGTCGTAGCCCGGCTCCGCAGCCGGCTCCGACTCCAGGAGGTTCCCCCAGTGATCGAAATAGACGACCGCGAACTCGACACACTCCTCGCCGACGACCCCGGTGGCCCGGTCGTGATGCTCAATCTGCTGCGATTCCGCCCGGACGGCGGCCGCGAGAGCTACCAGCGCTACGCCGAGGCGCTCGGCCAGTCGATCAATGCGAGGTACGGCCTGAGCGTGGAGTACCTGGGCAACGGCGGACGGGCGCTGGTCGCCGAGGATGGGCAGGCCTGGGACATGGTCTTGCTCGTCCGCTACCCGGACCGGAAGGCGTTCGCCGACATGATCCGCGACCCCGAGTACCAGGCGGCCGCTCACCTCCGCAGCGAGGCGCTGGTGGAGTCCGTGTTGCAGCCGACAACGCCGGTCGTGCTCTGATGCCGGCGGTCTTCGTCCACGGCAACCCCGAGACCGCAGCGGTCTGGGAGCCGCTGCTGGCCGAGCTGGCAGCCGTCCGCTCCGATATGGTCTGCCTGTCCCCGCCCGGCTTCGGGGCGCCTCTGCCTGCCGGGTTCGGCGCCACACAGGCGGACTATCGGGACTGGTTGGTCAAGGAACTGATGGCGTTCGGCGAGCCAGTGGACCTGGTTGGTCACGACTGGGGCGGTGCCCACGTCGTGAATGTGGTGCTGAGTCGGCCTGCCCTGGTGCGCAGTTGGGCCAGCGACGTGCTCGGGATCTACGACCCCGGCTACGAGTGGCACGAGTTGGCCCGCCGCTGGCAGACGCCGGGGGTCGGCGAGAACGACGTCGCAGCCCAATTCGGTGGTACGGCCGAGGAGCGTGCGGGGGCGCTTGTGGAGCGGGGTATGAGCAGACAGGTCGCGGCTCGCGTCGCGGCGGGCCAGGACGAGGCAATGGGCCGCGCGGTGCTCGCTCTGTACCGCTCGGCCGCCGAGCCGGGCGCCCTCGGCCTCGGTTCAGAGCTGGAGCGTGCTGCGGCGCGCCCGGGCTTGGCCGTGCTGGCCACGGCGGACGGGGTCGTCGGTACCGAAGAGCAGCGCCACCGGTCGGCGGCCCGTGCGGGGGCACGGTCGGCGGTCCTGGAGGGCTTGGGCCACTGGTGGATGACCGAGGACCCGGCCGCCGGAGCCGCAGCACTGACCGAGTTCTGGGAGACGATCCGCTAGCGGTAGCTCGCTAAACCGCCCCGTATAGGTTCGGGCTGTTCAACGACCGCGCGAGCCCGGCGTCGGGCGCTTTGCCTGACAGGGCGAGGTGCCCTTGACGCCGCTCCCGGCCTGCGGGACGGTCTGCGCAACAACGCGCAACCACGTCGCAGGGGAGAGTGCCATGACGTTACGGTTCGTCGGCATCGACCCGAACACCGGCGGCGAGGGATCGCCGACGGTGTGGTTGGAAAAGGTGAGCGCGGACCTGGTCCTGCAGGGCGAGGAAGCCGACGAACTCCTCAAGGCCCTGGTCGGCTCCACCGAGTGGGTCGTCGGCCACAAGATGGGGATGCGCGCATGAGCGGGTGAGCCGGCTCCGTTTCCGCATGGTGCCGATTTTGAGGGAGGCGTGCGATGCTGCTGAACGCGCAGCAGCCGAACACCGCGACGTTCGCTGAGATGCTCGCCGACACCCACCGCACGGCGGTCCATCTGGAGATGCGCGACGTCTACGCGCGGCGACGAAGCCGAGGACTTCGAGACCTTCCTGCGTACCGGCGTCCCGAACCTCGATCCGGCCCGCTCGTTCTGGCCCCAGTGGATGCCGCTCGTCAAGGAGGCGGTGGCCCGCGGCGTGGTGATGCGCCGGGCGCGGATCGTCTCCGAGCCGGTCACCGACTACATCCGCTACGAGCACGCCGTCACCCCGCTCAACCTGCAGGCCGGGGAAGACGTGCGCCGGCTGCCCCGCCGTCACGCCTCCGATATCGCGCTGCCCGGTAACGACTTCTGGCTCCTCGACGACATGCTCGTGCAGTTCCATCACTTCACCGGCACCGGCGACTGGGCACCGGACGGAAAAGAACGCACTACCGCGCCGGCCGTGCGGCTCGCGCGCGGCCCTGCCCTCCGACGCCGACATCCGGACCTGGTGTGTGGCATGCGGCGCGGACGACCAGGCCGACGAACGCATCGCCACCGCCCGCGCGGTCGACTCGATGTACATGGAGTGGCGCCGCCTGCACCAGGGCGGCATGCGCAAGGTCCAGGAGGACTGGTACGCCCTGCACGAGCGGACCCGCGTCTGCCGGGTCTACGTCTCCAACGTCCCGCCCGGCTTCCTCCAGACGCCGGCGTTCGCAACGGCCCTGAAGGAGCAGATCACTCGCTTCCAGGGCACCCGCGACGACGTCGACCTCCCACAAGCCGTCCCCAACTCCATGTACCCCGCCCCACGGACAGGCCAACGACGCCTCACCACGTAGGACACGGTCTAAGACCGTGTCCTACATGGCCAGTTGGTCGTTGGTTCGGTTATGGGGAGTGGGCGGTGGGGATGGATCGTTCCGGATGGCTTATGGGAGATCGCCAGGCCGCTGCTGCCGCCGGCGCGGGTGCGTCCGCAGGGCGGTGGGGTCGCGAACATCGATGACGAAGCGGTGTTCGCCGCGATCATCTATGTGCTGGTCAGTGGCTGTGCCTGGCGGGCGTTGCCGCCGTGCTTCGGGGCGTCGAAGTCGACCGTGCACCGTCGGTTTCTCATCTGGTCCCGGGCTGGTGTGTGGGGACGACTGCACCAGAAGGTGCTCCAACTCCTGGACGGTCAAGACCTGATCGATCTATCCCGAGCGGTCCTCGACTCGGCCCATGTCCGCGCTAAAAAAGGGGCGAACTTGCAGGTCCGAGCCCCGTGGACCGGGGTAAGCCCGGTTCCAAGATGCATGTCCTGTCGGATGCGAACGGACTGCCCCTACGCGTCGGACTCTCGGCGGCCAACACCCACGACAGCCTCGCCCTGAAGCCGATGCTGTCCCATTTCCACATGGGACACGAATCCCATGCGAACGATTCCAAGCCTGGGCGGCTTCACGCCGACAAGGCCTACGACGTCCCTCACCTGCGGCGATGGCTATGGGGCAAGCACATCGGCGTCCGCATCGCACGCAAGGGCATCGAGTCCAGCGAGCGGCTGGGCCGCCGCCGCTGGGTCATCGAGCGCACGATGTCCTGGCTGACCGGCTACCGACGTCTCAACCACCGCTACGAGCGTCAGCCAGGCAACTACCTGGCCTTCCTCGGACTCGCCGCCGCCCTCTGCTGCTACAAGCGACTCCTCAAACGGACCATGTAGGACACGGTCTAAGACCGTGTCCTACATGGCCAGTTGGTCGTTGGTTCGGTTATGGGGAGTGGGCGGTGGGGATGGATCGTTCCGGATGGCTTATGGGAGATCGCCAGGCCGCTGCTGCCGCCGGCGCGGGTGCGTCCGCAGGGCGGTGGGGTCGCGAACATCGATGACGAAGCGGTGTTCGCCGCGATCATCTATGTGCTGGTCAGTGGCTGTGCCTGGCGGGCGTTGCCGCCGTGCTTCGGGGCGTCGAAGTCGACCGTGCACCGTCGGTTTCTCATCTGGTCCCGGGCTGGTGTGTGGGGACGACTGCACCAGAAGGTGCTCCAACTCCTGGACGGTCAAGACCTGATCGATCTATCCCGAGCGGTCCTCGACTCGGCCCATGTCCGCGCTAAAAAAGGGGCGAACTTGCAGGTCCGAGCCCCGTGGACCGGGGTAAGCCCGGTTCCAAGATGCATGTCCTGTCGGATGCGAACGGACTGCCCCTACGCGTCGGACTCTCGGCGGCCAACACCCACGACAGCCTCGCCCTGAAGCCGATGCTGTCCCATTTCCACATGGGACACGAATCCCATGCGAACGATTCCAAGCCTGGGCGGCTTCACGCCGACAAGGCCTACGACGTCCCTCACCTGCGGCGATGGCTATGGGGCAAGCACATCGGCGTCCGCATCGCACGCAAGGGCATCGAGTCCAGCGAGCGGCTGGGCCGCCGCCGCTGGGTCATCGAGCGCACGATGTCCTGGCTGACCGGCTACCGACGTCTCAACCACCGCTACGAGCGTCAGCCAGGCAACTACCTGGCCTTCCTCGGACTCGCCGCCGCCCTCTGCTGCTACAAGCGACTCCTCAAACGGACCATGTAGGACACGGTCTAAGGGGCCTGTTGCGAAAGTGGATCTTTGCAGTCGTGTTGGGTCCACACTGCGTGCTTCACGTGATCTCGGTCTTCCCCCGGCTCAGCAGCCCGCTTACGCTCGGACCGTTTCGGTGCGAAGTGCGCGGCGCCGACGACACCGCCGACCGCGGTGTATGCCAAGTCCATCCATCCAGGCATGGGGGCTCAGGGGGTGAGGAGGGAGCCGAGTTGGGCGAAGACCGCCTCGGGCTGCTCGCGGATGGGCAGGTGTCCTGCGCCGGGGATGAGTTCGAACCGCGCGTGGGGGAACGCCGCGGCGTAGGCGCGGCCGAAGTCGGGGGTGACGACTGTGTCGTCCGCGCCCCAGATCACCAGGACCGGGCAGGTGACGGTGGAAAGGCGGGGCAGCATGCCGGCGTCTGCCATGGCCGGCCCGGCGTAGGCGCGCAGGGCGGCCATCGACCGCGCGGTCGGTCCGCCCTGCGGCGCCGGTCCTGCGGTCGCCGGAGCCGTTGGCCCGGCAGGCACGGTGATCTCCTGGCCGGGTATGACGGGGCCGATGGCGTCCATGAGGACGAGCTTGGAGATCCGGCCCTCGCGGTCGTCCAGGACGGTCTGGGTGGCGACCCAGCCGCCGAAGGACGTGCCGATCACCGTCACGTCGTTCAGCGAGAGGTGGTCGAGCAGGTCCAGGTAGGCAGCGGAGAGTGCGGGCACGCAGTCCAGGTCGTCGGGCCGTACGGTGCCCTCCCAGCCCGGATGGGTGGGCGCGACCACCCTGTGATCCGGTGCGAGGTGGTCGATCAGGGGCGTGATGCTGGAGGGGCCGGGGCCGCCGTGCAGGACGAGGACCGGGCTGCCGCTGGTGCCGGCCTCGCGCACTTCGAGGTCGAGGCCGGGCCGTACCGGAATGGTGCGCTGATGGAGTGCGGTCATGAGGTACTCCTGGATGCGGGGGGGGTGGCTGAGGGGTCCGGTGGCTGAGGGAGCTGGCCGTCGGGGCGGCCCTCACTGGGCTGCCGGGCCGGAGGTGAAAAAGGTGACCATCTGCTCCAGGCCCTTCTCGCTGAACATCGTGTCCAGGTTGGCGGCGGACTCGGCGGCGGATTCCTCGCTGCGCGGGAAGAGGGCCTCCTCGTACGCGGCCAGGGCGGCTTCGGTGTCGCCGGGGTGGGCGGCGATGGCCAGGGCGAGTTCGGCGCCGTCGAGCATGGCCAGGTTGGCGCCCTCCCCGGCGAAGGGGGACATCAAGTGGGCGGCGTCGCCGAGCAGTGTCACGCCCGGGATACGGTCCCAGTGGTGCCCGACGGGCAGGGCGTGGATACGGCGCGGGGTGATCGTGTCCGCGTCGGCGACCAGGGCGCGCAGGCCCTCGTCCCAGTCCTCGAAGTGGGCGAGGACCGCGGCCTTGGCGGCGGCCTGGTCGGTGAAGTCGACCGTGTCCAGCCAGCCTTCGTCGGCTTTGAGCGCGGTGTAGACGTGGAGGCTGCCGTCGGTCTCCCGGTGGGCGAGGACACCGCGCTCGTGTCCCAGGGCGATGAAGAACCCGTCGCCGACGACCGCGGCGCTGCGCGGGTGGCGGGTGTCGGCGTCGAACAGGTCGGTCTCGACGAAGGAGATGCCGGTGTAGGCGGGCCAGGCGTTGGAGACCAGCGGCCGGATCCGGGACCAGGCGCCGTCCGCGCCGATCAGGAGATCGGTGGTGATGGCCGAGCCGTCGGTGAACGTCACCTCGTGGCGCCCGTCGCCCAGCGCCCGGGCCCCGGTGACCTTGCGGCCCCAGTGGATCGTGCCATCGGGCAGGGAGCGGAGCAGCAGGTCACGCAGGTCGCCGCGGTCCACCTCCGGGCGGCCGCCGGTGCCGTCGTCCTCCTCGGACACGTGCGCCGTGCCGTCGGGGCCGAGCAGGCGCATGGCCTGACCGCCCTCGTGGACGATCTTGAGGAAGTCTTCGTGGAGGCCGGCGGCGTGCAGGGCCTTCTGCCCGTTGGTTTCGTGGATGTCGAGCATCCCGCCCTGCGTGCGGGCCGCCGCCGACGCCTCCAGCTCGAAGATCGCCGACTCAATGCCGTTGACGTACAGGACGCGGGCGGCAGTCAGGCCGCCCAGCCCTGCGCCGATGATCGCTATCGGGAAATGAGTGGTGCTCATGGGGGCCTCCGGAAGCAGTAAGGGATACCTCGGTGTGCCGAGCCATCGCCGCCGACGCCGCAAGGCTCCTTGCTAGGGCGGCGTGCACGGTGGGGCGGCAAGGGGTGCCTCGGCCACTGCACTGCCACCGTAACGAACATGTTCGCTACGAACAAGTTCCATGCGGGGTAGCGGCGGGCGGCGAAGAGGACTTCCCTGTCTCCTGGCGGCGTCCGCCGTCAGACGGGCCCCCGCCCCGGGCTCAGTTCCCTGCGCCCGGGACAGGTGTATGCGTGATGCCGTTGACGAGGACGTCGAAACTCCAGCGGATCCTGTCCGGCACCGAGCCGCCGACCAGGGCCGGCATGTGCGCGGTGATCGCCGGATGCGTGGCGGGGTCCACGGCATGCAGGGCACGCACGGTGGCGTTCCAGTCGTCATCGGAGGCGGGGTCGTGCTCACGGGTGGAGTGCTCGGCAGCCGTGGCTGTCGCATCCTGGAGCAGTTTGTCCACCCCCCAGGCGACCTGCTCGCGGTCGGCGCCGCTTTGCGAGAGGAGATCGAGAATGCGCTCCACCAGGCGCAGGTAATTCTCACCGCTCGGGCGGGCGACGAGTGCGGCCCGCGCGAGCTGCGGGTGCTCGAACAGCACCTGGGTGTATGACGTCATGACGGCACGGAGCTGCTCGCGCCAGCCCCGACCGCCGTCCCGCCCGGTCAGGTCGACCTCGCCGAGCAGGGAATCCAGGACGGCCGCGTGCAACTCGGCAGTGTTGGCGACGTAGACGTACAGCGACGCCGGGCCGGTGTCCAGCTCCTGCGCCAGGCGACGCATCGTGACCTTCCCCAGGCCCTCCGCCCGCATGATCCGCACGGCGGTGTCCACAATCCAACGCCGGGACAGGGCGGGCTTCGCCGGACGGTCCCGGCGGCTGATCGGCTCTCTTCCTGCTGCAGTCATAACCCGATCGTAACGAACGTGTTCGCTGGGCAGGGCCTGACCGGCATGCGCCCGCAGGAAGTACAAGGCCTGCGCTGTGACCTGGAGCGCAATAGTGGTTGATCAAGCCGAGGAGTGCAGGCGGGTTGTGACGCGGAAGCGTTGCAGGACCGCCGGGGTGGCGTCGTGCACGGTGAAGCGGGGGTCTCCGAGTGCTTGTCGCATCTCGTCGCTGTGCCAGAACTGCTCGTGTTCAGCCCGCCAGTCCCTGACTGTGGTGTAGCCCTCGCCTTCGTCCAGTGCGTAGGTGAGGTTCACTTCGTCCAGTGACACGACGCGTACCTCCGTCACCTCGATGACCGCCACCGGGCGATCGTCGGAGTCGACCACGACCGAACGGCGGCCGACGCACGGCAGCGGCTCTCCCTCGTGCTCGTACTGGGCGAGCAGTGCGGTGGTCGCGGTCTTGGACCCGTCGAGGATCGCCGCGACAAGCCGGTCGCGCAGGGGGCCGGGAAAGGCGAACTCTGCCCTGGGCAGAAACGCGGGGGCCGTGCTCTGAGCTGGCTCGACTGGCATGCCAGGACCCTAACGCGGTCGCGCGCGACGACGGATTCGACTGGTCGGCCAATGGCGTGGGAAGGCCCGCACAGGTTGGGCGAGTTGTGAGGCAAGCCTGGGCCCGTGCGGCCTGTTCCCATCCTGCCCTGTCCGGGGTTTCCCGCGCACACTTCGGCGAGTTACTCGAAGAGCCCGCCCCGCGCTGGGGGGCCGCCCGCGAGTCGGCGCGCTGCGCCAGCGGCGTGGCGGGGGCCGGAGCCCGGCGGCGGCCCGGGAGATCGGACAGGGGCCACTGGGCGGTGCAGAGGCGGTAGCCGGCCTCCAGGCCGCGTATGGCCTTCGGCTCGGTGATGGCCAGGCAGTGGGTGGAGATGGCGGCGGCCATGATCTGGTCGTCCAGGCCGGGGTCGCGGGGGCGGCCGCGCAGGACGAGGGCGAGGTGGCGGCGGGCTTCGGCGAGCACGTGCCCGCGGTGGAAGCGGCCGCCGTCGTTCCTCACGAACACGGTCGCGGCGACGTCGACGGCCGACAGCGCTATGTCAGCCACGGCGGCGACCCGGGCCCGGATCGCCGCGGCCGCGGCGCGGGCGTGCTCGAGGAGGGATCGAGGAGGGAGGTGATGATGTCGGCGGCGACCCCGGAGGTGAGGATCGCGCTCGTCTTCCACCATGCGCGCAGCTGCGCGAGCGGCGCGGCGGTATCGGCCGCCGCGCAACCAGCTGGCGCCACCTCGGCTTCGACGCGGAGATCATCGATGACTACAACGACCCCAATCCAGGGTCGTCTTCCATCGCGTTCTGCCGCTCGACGCCCTGCAGCCCTGAGCGACCAGCCAAGACATCCTGAGGCACCGAGTCCGAGGGCGGGCGGGAGCAGCTCACGCACTACACCAGGAACCATCCCGGAATCGTCCCGAGCGGCCAGGTCGAGAACACCGGCAAGAGCGCGAGCGGCGGCAGCGGATGCCTCACCCCTCTCGCCATTGCGATCGCGCTCGTCGTCCTCGCCGCATCGTGGCACCCCTGACACCGTCCCCGGGAACCCACGTTGTCCGCACCGAATGCTCACCCCAATCTGTCTGACTGTCGGACGGGCAGCGCCAGGCGAACGGTTCGGCCGGTCAGAGCGCGCAGAAGGCGTCCCTCATCCCCTTGTCGGTGTCCGTCTGGCCCTGGGTCGGTGCCTGGAGGTGGTATTCGGTATTGGCTTCCAGTACCTGCTCGCTGCCGTCGTCGTCGGCGTACCACGTGCTGAAGTAGCCGAGCACGGCCCCGTTGTGGGACCACACCCACCGGCCGCACGGCAGCTGGAACCGGCTGATGCCCAGCCCGTAGCTGATGCCGGCGCTCCCGGTGGGGACCGTGGTCTTCAGCTCGGCCTCCTGTGCGGGCGGCAGCAGCTGCCCGTCGAGCAGCGCCCTGGTGAAGGCGGCGAGGTCGTCCAGGTTCGACACCATCGCGCCTGCCGAGCCCATCGCCTGGACGTTGGAGACCGTGACGTCCGTGAGCACCGTGCCTAGCCATCCGTACGCATAGCCGTGCAGGTAGTTGCCTTGCAGGGTCGGGTCGGAGGTGGGGAAGACGGTGTGCCGCAGGCCGAGCGGTTCGATGATCCGCCGGGTGATCTCGATCGCCGGGTCGTTGCCCGTGGCCGCCTTGATCACCATGCCGGCCAGAACGTAGTTGGTGTTGGAGTAGGCCCACTTCTCGCCCGGCTCAGAAGAAGGCCGTTGCAGCGCGAGGCCCAGGTCCACGAGGGTCTGGGGCGGCCGGGCCCGGTCGGGCTCGCGGTTGGCGGCGTAGGAGTTGTAGAACGACGTGTCGTGTACGAAGTCCGGAAGGCCCGAGGTGTGGTTGAGCAGCTCCCTCAAGGTGATCCGGCTGCCGTCGTAGCCGTTGGCGTCGACGGCGCCCGGTAGCCACCGGGCGACGGAGTCGTCCAGGGAAAGCTTGTTCTCGGCCTCCAGTTGCAGCAGCACGGTCGCGATGAACGCCTTGGTGTTGCTGCCTATCCGGAACTGCGCCTGCGGATCAGCGGGCGCCTTCGTGGCGGTGTTGCCGGTTCCCGCTGACACGTACTGCGCGCTGTCACCGGAGCGGACCTGGCCGACCACGCCCGGGTAGCCGTCGGCGATGCCTTTCTGCGCACCGGCTTTTAGGATGCTCGCGGCCGTCGGCGCATCGGCGTGGACCGGGGCGGCGGTGAGTACCGCGAGCGTCAGCGCCGCGCCGACGGCGATCAGACGTGCAGATTTCATGAGGCGTCTCCTCGTCACTGGGTAGCCGTGAAGGCCGCGCCGGGCGGTGGTGCACGGCGTCGTGGCGAGCCTCGGACAACGGCGACGCCGCGAACAGTCCATGCGAGCGGCCATATATGACCGGTCGTCATAGTGGGCCGTGTCACGGCGCTGAACTGCGCTGGACGCCACTGGAAGACGGACCGCCCGGCACGGGAGAGGCGGCGGGCCCTCGTCGTACGGTGGTCCGGGCACGGGTGTGGCCACCTCCGTCGCGGGCCGCCGGAGCCCCCGAGACGCCGCCGTCACGGCCGTTCGCGCATCACCCTGCGCTTCGGCGAGGGCGCGCCGGCCGTCCCGGAGGGCTGTGTTCACACGCATCTGCGAGCCCGCCTGTGCGACGACGTCGAGGCCCTGGGCAGCTACCTGCCGCCGCAGGTGGCCGCGATGGGCCGCCGGGTGCCCGAGCCGGCTACCGCGTGACGGCGAGTCGGCGGCGTCGTTGCACAGCACCACTCCGTAAGACGTCGGTTCCCCCCGGGGCGTCTCGTGGTGTCCGTTCGCCTCGACGACCGCATTCACGCGTGGGGGGTGATGACGGCGCGGCCTTGGATCCTGCCGTCGTGCAGGAGCTGGTACGCCTCGTCGGCGCGTTGCAGAGGGAAGTGCTCGACCAGCACCTTGCTCTTCTCCTGCCGGGCGTGCGTGATCACTTCCATCAGTTCGGGGAGGGTGCCCCAGTAGGTCGGGGCGACCGAGCACTCGTGCGGCGGGCTGGTGAAGTCGACGGGCAGGGCTCGGCGGCGGCGAATCGGACGGTCCGCGACGGACCCTTGGGTGAAGGCGATCGCGTCACCGAAGGGCGGCACTCCGACGGACTTGATATTGACGCCGAACTGACCGGACCAGAAGCCTCGCAGCAGCAGATGCGGTCGGTAGCGGGGTTCCAGGTTCACCAGCGCGCGGCGGCGGCGCTCGCCGCGTTCGGCGCCGTTGGCCGGGCTGCCATGAGTCCAATCTGTTTCCGGCTGGGCACGCGAGGACGAGGGCTTGCGAGTGCGCTTCCGGAGCGGCTTGTGCTCCGGAAGCGCGGGAGGGGCTACTTGCTGACCTGGCTTTCCGCTTGGTGCTTGAGGTTGTTGATCCAGTTGTGGAGGGAGTTGTCGAGGGCGGCCTGCAGCGCGGCCTGGTTGGCGTTGACGGGGTCGCCGGTCCACGACTCCCCGGTGTGGACGAGGACGCCGCCGGAGGTCGGGGTGAAGGTCCAGACGTGCACGGCGGTGATGCCCTGGGCGGGGCCGCCCCAGGCCAGGCGCTTGCCGTAGTCGACCTGCTTGACGGTGGAGGTGATGTTCAGTCCCTCGGTGCTCCAGCGGAAGACGGAGCCGGGGCGCAGGCGTCCGGGGGTGTCCTTGACGACCGTCTCGACGTTGGGCTGCCAGGTGGGCCAGTTCTCGACGTCGGTCTGGATCTTCCAGATGGTCTGCAAGGGGGCGTGGATGAGGATGTTGTCGCGGGTGATGACCGGGGCGCCGGCGTCGATCTGCACGTCGTCGGTGTGAGCGGCGGTGCCGGCCGCGATGGTGGTGGCGGGGGTGGGCTCGTCGTTGTTGAGGGCGTGAGCGGTGCCGGTGGCGAGGAGGACGGCGCCGGCGGTGGCGGTGGCGAGCTTCGTCAGGGTAGGGATTCGCATGGTCGGGGACCTTTCAGCACTTGTGGCGGGGGTTATCTGCCGGGCAGCGGACCGGGCCGGGCAGCGGAGTGGGTGTAGTTATGGGGTACCGGAGGCGGGTGATGGCGGTTTGAGGCCGTGTGTGTCAGTCGGTCCGCTCGGTGCGGGTCTTCATGCCGGCGAACCAGGTGGTCAGGGACTGTTCCAGGGCCTGGCCGAGCTGCTGGGGTGCGGCGTCGACGGGGGCGCCGCTCCAGGACTCCTCGGTGCGGACGGTGACCTGGCTGCCGGTCTGCTCGAAGGTCCAGACGTGGACGCCGTCGATGCCGCCTGCCGGTCCGCCCTACACCAGGCGCTGGCCGGGGACGACCTCGCGGATCGTGGAGGTGATATCCATGCCGTGGGTCTTCCAGTAGAAGGAGTTTCCGGGCAGCAGCGGGCCGTCGAGCCGTGCCTGGTCGACGTCTGTGTTCCAGTCGGCCCAAGCGTCGATGTCGGTGTGCAGGGCCCAGACGCGCTCCAGCGGGGCATCGACCACGGCGGTCAGCCGAACGATGACGGGGGCGGTGGCGTCAATGGTGAACCTGGCGGTGACTTCCCCTCGGTGGGCGTGGCGTCAGGGGCGAAGGGGCTGGGGTGGTCAGCCGTCGGGTTGCGCAACGCTGTAGTCGGCACCTTCGCGGCCCAGAGAGCGCGGCGGGCGCGTGAACGCTGCAATCGCCGGGGGACGGATGTGTATCGGCTCCCGAGTGGTGCGTTAGGCGTGCAGGACGACTTTTCCGGCGACGGTGCCGGACTCGGCCATCCGCATCGCCTCGGCAGCCTGGATGAGGGGCAGTTCGGCCGCGATCTGGGCGGTGATCTCACCGCGCCGGAGCGCTCCGAAGACCTCGGTGAGGTCGGCGCGCAGCCTGGCCTGGAAACGGTTGCGGTTCAGGGCGCGGCCGGCCCAGACGTTGAAGAAGTAGGCGCGGCGGCGGTTGGGCAGGGCGTTCCACAGCCATATTCGGCCGAGGAGCTTGAGGACGGGCCACCGCTTGGAGCCCTCGTCGTCGCGGGTGGAGGCGCTGCCGTAGGAGACGAGGGTGCCGCCGGGCGCGAGCAGGCGCCAGGAGTCGACGATGTCACGGCCGCCGACGTGGTCGAAGACGGCGTCCACGCCGCGCGGGGCGAGGTCGCGGACGCGGGCCGGGATGTTCTCGGTGCGGTAGTCGATCGGGATCACTCCCCCTTCCCGCAGGGCGGCGTGGTGGCGCGCGGAGGCGGTGCCGATCACGTTGGCCCCGGCGGCTTGGGCGAGTTGGACCAGGACCGAGCCGACTCCCCCGTTGGCGCCGTGCACCAGGACGGTCTGCCCGGCACGGACGCGGGCCTTGCGGTGCAGCATCTGCCAGGCCGTGATGCCGTTGATCACCACGGTCTCCGCCTCCGCCGCGCCGATCCCGTCCGGGACCGGCACCACGTCGGCGGCGTCGAGGACGACGTGGCTGGCCCAGCCGCCCACTTTCAGCAGCGCGGCCACCCGGGTACCGACGAGGCCTGCGCCGACCCCGTCCCCGGCCGCCAGGACGGTGCCGACCATGTCGTAGCCGGGGACGAAGGGGAAGGGCGGCTGGTCGTAGTAGCGGCCGCGGCGCATCTGCTGCTCCGCGAAGGAGACACCAGTCGCCTCCATGCGGACGACGACCTGTCCCGGCCCGGCACTCGGGACGGCTCTCCGCCGCACCTGCAGTTCCTCCGGCTCGACCTTGCCCGGCAGCACGACCTCGATCATTTCTGCGGCGTTCATGGCGACCTCCATCGACTCCACCAGCGTCGTTAGCGGCTGGCGCGTTCGTTAGAAGGTATAACGCAGTCGAACAGTGACAGTCAAGCACGTTCGTAATAGGGTCTAACCCAGGGCGTGCGAGCAGCCGCTCACCCGGATCACGAGAGCCGGCGAACACGACAAGGAAAGGATCAACACATGGCCATTGCGGGCAAGGAGACCCCACGCGAGCGCTACCGCACCCAGCTACGCGCCGAGATCAAGCAGCACGCCTGGGAACAGATCGCCGCCGCCGGGGCGGCGGGGCTGTCCCTGAACGCCATCGCCAAACAGATGGGCATGAGCGGCCCCGCGCTCTACCGGTACTTCGCCAGCCGCGACGAGTTGATCACCGAGCTGATCCGCGACGCCTACCGCAGCCTCGCCGACACCCTACGCGCCACCGCCGACTCCAGCGCAGACCTGCCCGGTCTGGGACACGCCCTGCGCGCCTGGGCCCTGGACGACCCCCAGCGCTACTTCCTCATCTACGGCACACCCGTCCCCGGCTACCACGCACCCGACGACATCACCACGATCGCCTCAGAGATCATGGACGCCCTCCTCGACGCCGCCCAGCCGGCCGACACAGCCGCGGAGAACCCGGACGACACCGACGCCCGCCTGGAGGCCCACCTCGCCCAGCACCGCGGGTGGGCCGCCGACCACCCCGCACCCCCGGCCGCGCTGCGCCGCGCCCTGCGCTTCTGGACCCGCCTGCACGGCATCCTCTCCCTGGAACTGGCAGGCCACTTCACCGGCATGGGACTCGACCCGGCCGAGCTCTACACCAGCGAACTGCGCCACCTGACCCGATAGGTACACCTCCGCTCTGCCGCCTACCCGCTGAAGCCATCGCCGCCCACGAAAGCCTCAGCCTGGACGTGGCCGAGGTGCGTCGGCGCACCGCCCGCGCCGCCGCGGCCCCCCGACGCGCGGACCGCTCTGGCCGCCGCCGCGGCGATGGGCCTTCGCTGGAGTCCTATGCCTTCACCCTGCTCGGCCGCCAAGCCCCGAATCTGCCCGCTGCCGAGCTGCGGCCCCGGCCACGGGCCTGGGCGCGGGTGGGGCTGCGGCCGCAGGAGATGCAGGCGTGGATCGCTGCTCTCGGCGTGGACCGTGCTGCCGTCGCCCGGGCCTGCCGCACAGCGGACATTGCCCTGGCCACGATGGGCGTTGTCCTGGACGGGATGCGCATCAGCATCGCCTGCGGGGCGGAGAGAGGTTTCTCCGTCCTGGCCCGCGCCGCGGCCTGCGGGCGCTCGCTGAACGACCGACCCGCCGGCGATCTCGCAGCGGAGGGCTCCGGGAAGGGCGCGGTGCTCGGCACCGCACCGGCGGCGGCCAGCGAGCCGACGCCGGGGGCACGCCACCCGGCCGAGTGACCGGTCGGGTCGGGCCGATCGCCGGGCGCTGCCTTCAGCCCCGCCCCGAGGCCGCGGCCTCCGCCGCCAGCCGCACTGCCAGGGCACGCGCCAGCAGCACCGGCACCGCAGGCCCGGCGGCGCGAGCGGCGGCAGCGCGCATGGCCTCGGTGTAACCGACGCAGTCCAGCACCAGCCAGCGGCTGCCGAGCGCCGCCAGCACGCGGGCGGCCCCGGCGACGCTCTCCAGGGCGTCGGGTGCGTAGGGGTCGGCGGGTTCGACACTCACCTGGCCGGGGAGCAGTCGCGCCCAACGGCGGCCGACATCCTCCCGCTGGGCGGGCAGCGGGCACACCACGCCGACCGGGTCGCCCCCGGCCACCGCCCGCACCCCGTGCTGCACCAGTTGTTCGGCGTACAGGACCGGCCGGGTCGCGGCCACGGGCGGGAAGCTGCCGGTGCACAGCAGCAGGGTGGCGCCCGCCCCGTCGCGCTCACATCGGGCGACGGCCTCCCGCATCCGGGGCGCGAGCGCGTCGTGGCCCAGCCGCACCGAACTGCCGTCCCGCAGGCGGGAGATCAGCGGCGCCTCGCCGGCGACCGGGCCGACCTCGGCGCGCACCCGGTCGGCGTCGGGCCCGTCGAAGCGGTCCAGGTCCAGTGCGCCGTGCTCCACCGGGCGCAGGCCGCCCAGGTGCGGGCGGATGTCCTCGGTGAGGTCGGAGCGGGGGGCCTGGCCGATGGTGACCAGACCGAGGGCGGCGGGCCGGGCCTGGTCTTCCGCCGCGGTGGCCGGGTCGCCGGCGCGATGTGCGGTGCGGGGTGTGGTGGCCGGGTCCGTGGTGGTCATCTCTGCCCCTCCTTCGCCTCCCGGTGTCTGACCGGGATCTGCCTCGGGTGTGCGTCCGCCCGGTACGCGGTGGCGCGCGCCGGGCGGGTTGTCAGAAGGTCCTGACGATCTGGCTCACGTCGCTGAGTGAGCTGCCCGCCACCAGGCCGGCCCCGACCAGCGCCAGGTCGTTGTCGGCCGCCTCGGTGGCGGCCTGCTCCGCCGCCGCGCCCGCCGCCTTTCGGCGTGCGTGCCGCCGCCACAGCACCCGTACCGTCAGGGCCGCCAGCACCAGCCAACCGGCCTGCGGGGTGGCCACGAGCAGTCCGGTGGCCAGCAGGACGCCCATCTGCCGCGAGGAGCCGCCGAGCAGCTGGACCAGCGCGCCGGGAATGGCCCACAGTCCCATCACTGCCAGGGCGTGTCCGTCGGTGAGGCCGGTCTTGATGGTGTCGACGTAGACCTGGGCGACGGGCGGCACGTGCCCGTCGGCGAAGAACGGCTTCCAGGCCACGGCCACCACGAGCACCGCCACGGCGAAGCCCACGAGCTGCGAGAGGTACTGCTGCCGGCGGCCGGCCACCTCGTACGGGTGCCAGGGCACGCCGTCGCGGCGCAGCAGCCAGCCCGCCTTGAAGTCGAAACCGACGTCGGCGAAGGCAGGCCCGGTGGAGGCCGCGTAGCCGACGAGCAGGGCCAGCGGCACCATCGGGATGGCCAGGACGAGTCCCAGGATCAAAAAGATGAGGGTGACCGCGAAGGCCGGGAACCAGCCGGAGTGCATGGCCGCCAGCCCCACGATCAGCTGGTGCACCAGCGCGGCGACGCCGGCGAGGAGCACCCAGCCGACCAGGCCGGCCCCGCCCATGCCGGACAGCACGCCGCCCATGAGGGCGATGACCAGCGCGCCGGCGACGAAGAGCACCAGCCCCTCCAGCAGGCCGCGGCGCAGTCGGGCGGCGTCGACGGTGCGCACCTCTGGCGCGAAGTGCGCGGGCCGGGCGTTCTCCGGCTCGCCGCCCGGGGCGGCCCCCTCGGTGGCCGGCCCTTCGACGGCCTCGGCAGTCTTCCGTCCCCCGCGGTTCCTCATCATCAGCAGGGCCTGCACGAGGGCGACGAGCCCGGCGCCGATCATCACGCCGTGCGGAACGTAGTGCGCGGAGAGGTCGACGTGCAGGAGGACCGGTGCGTACTGGGCGACCAGCAGGCCGACGCCGAACATCAGCAGCGCCCAGATGTTGCCGAGGAAGGCGACGCCGGCCGCGCTGGTGGGCACTTTGAACAGGCCCCCGACGAAGCCGACGAGCGCGCTGACACCGAGCAGCTTCGCCTTCCGGCCGCCCTCGTCGCCGGCACGGATGGTCTCGGCGGCGGCGATGCCCGCGGGCCAGGCCGCGGTGGCAGGCAGCAGCCGGGAGTCGAACACCCGGTACAGCACCCAGCTGTCCACGGCGAGGCCGATCACCGCGCCGCCGAGCATCGGCCAGACCAGGTCGGTGCGGCCCAGTAGGAAGGGCACCGCGATGGGCGTCACCAGCGAGTTGGCCGCCGCGAAGGTCGACCCCGAGACGGCGGACTGCACCAGGTTCTGGCGGTTGGGGTCGCGCATCCGGCGCAGCGCGGCGAAGGAGACGCGGCCCACCAGCATCGCGATGAGCGCGCCGATGACCGAGGTGTTGGGTGCGATGCCGAGCGTCGTGATCAGCACGAGCCCGATGACCGCGCCCAGTACGGAGAGCAGCACGGTCACCACGAGGGTGACCGGCTCGAAGGCTCTGGGATGCCGTGGCACGCCGGCCTCTTCGGCGGCCTGCGCGGCCGGGGAGTGGGTCATGTCGGGCTCCGGTGGACGGGAAGGGATGCCTGGGCGCTGCGCCAGGGCCGGGCGGTCGGGGTGGTCGCGGTGGTCGGCGGTCGGGCGGGTTCGCTCCTGGCCTGGTGGTCGCTGGGGGCTGGGTGGTCCGGTCCCGGTCCTGAAGTGGGCCACCGCGCGCGGTGCCGGCCCGGGCACGCCGCCCGGCCGGCCCCGTCGCCGGACGGTCGGGCGGCGGTGAACGGGTCAGCCCCGAGCGTCGCCGGTGGCCTGGAGGCGCGTCATCGGGCCGTAGAGCTCGACGAGGCGGTCGAACTCCGCCGCGTCGTGGAAGTGGGCGGCGCCGCGGCCGAACTCCTTGGCGGTCTCCAGTGCGAAGCGGCCGGCGGCTGCGATGTCGCCCTCGTGGCTGGCCCCGGTGGCGCAGCCGGCGACGGCGCTGCCGGCTGTGACGGCGAGGCCCACGACGGGCGCGTCGGTGGCCACACAGGGCTGCATGATGGAGTTGATGTGGTGGACGCCGTTGCCGTAGGGCGTGATGTCCTGGGTGGTGATCGGCAAGACGTGTGCCGCCTCGCCGGTGACGGTCTCCAGGATGCCGAGCAGGTCGTCGCTGACGCGCAGGATCCAGCCCTGCCGCACCGTCGGGGAGAGTGCGACGCCGCGGTGGTTGAGCAGCCGGTTGCCCTTGGTGGTGTCGATGGAGACGACCGCGTCCATGGTGGGGTCGATCTCGGCGCGGTTGCAGTCCAGGACCGAGACGGGGGAGTCCATGAAGGGCACCGGGTCGTGCGGACGGGTGGGGGCGTCGGGGCAGACGTGAGTGCTGAGCACCACGTCGCCCTCCAGCACGTCCCCGCGGCCGTACATGTCGAGCAGCTTGGCGGCCGCGGCGAGGGCGGCGACGGCGCCGTCCGCGTCCGAGACCAGACCGACGCGCTCGGGCCGGGCGCCGACGCCGCCGAGCCGTCCGAGGATGCCGAGCGTGGGCGCCGAGCCTCCGGCCTGCCTGCCCGCGCGCCCGGGGACGGTGACCTTCACGAAGTCGGTGCCGCCCCCGGCGCCCTCGACGCGCTCCACGCTGATCCCGACCCGGGCCGGGTCCGGCAGGTCGGCGGTGCCCGCCGCCTGGGCGCGGGCGGTGTCCAGGACGGAGCAGAGGTGGTCGGCGAGCAGCCGGCCGTTGGCCTGCGGCCGGTCGAGCAGTTCGATGACTTCCAGGACGTGCTTGAGCACGGCGGCTCCTTGGATGCGCGGCGGTGCGGTGGGACACGGGGACGGCCTTCCGGCCGTGGGCGGCGCGGGGCGCCGAGAGACCCGACGTGTCCGGCTGTCCGAGCAGGTTGCCTCTTCAATCTCACAGAGCACAACCATTTCTCTTTATATGCAACAGTGCGGCGCATAGCGGTAGAGTGCGCACGTGACCGCTGACCGTGCACCGCTTCAGACCGCCGATCGAGCCCTCCAGGTCCTCCTCGCCTTCTCCCAGGACCGGGACGAATGGGGGGTCACCGACCTGGCCGCCGAGTTCGGCTGGGACAAGTCCGTGACCCAGCGCCTGCTCGCCTCGCTCGCCCACCGCGGGTTCCTGGTGTCCGACGAGGTGACGCGGCGCTACCGGCTTGGCCCCGCCGTCTGGCACATGGCCACCGCCTGGGAACGGCACGGCGGGATGGCCGGCCTGGTCCGCCCCGCCCTGCGCGAACTGGCCGCCGGCAGCGGGGTGACCGCCCTGTTCGCGGTCCCCGACGGCGCCCACCTGCGCTGCGTGGAGTCCGCCGACGGCTCCTTCGGGCCGCTGCGCGCCTACCGGCTCGCCGACGAGCTCTACCCCGGGCACGCGGGAGCCACCTCCCGCGCGTACTTCGGGATGCTCACCCCGGGAGCCCGGGCCGGCCTGCTCTACGGCCGGCCCATGGCCCGGTTCAGCGAGTTCACGGTGACCGATCCGGCACGCCTGGAAGAGCTGATGTGCCGGGTGCCGGTGGACGGCTACGCCTACTCCGAGGGCGAGTACGACCCGGCGACGGCCGGTCTGGCGGTACCGGTAACGGTGCACGCGCAGCCCGTCGGCACCGTCAGCCTGGTCGGACCGCACGAGCGCCTGCGCGGCCCGAGCGAGGACATGCTGCGCCGGCTGCAGGCCACCGCCGACACCCTCGGCGAGCTGCTGGCCCCGCGCCGGGGACGCTCTCCCGTCGGCCCCCGTGAACCCCGGGCCGCCCGGCGCGGCTGACCGCCGGACCACCGCCCACCCGCCGGTCCGCCGACCGGCCCAGACCAGAAGGAACCGAGACCGCATGAAGCTGCTGCTGCTCTCCAACTCCACCGCCCCGGGCCACGCCTATCTCGAGCACGCGCGCGAGGCGATCGCCCGACACCTGGCCGGCGTCCGGGAGCTGCTGTTCGTGCCATACGCGCTGGCGGACCACGACGGGTACACCGAGAAGGTCGCCGCCTTCATGGCGGAGCTGGGCATCGCCGTGCGCGGCGTGCACACCGGCGACCCGCGACGCCTGGCCGCCGACGCCCAGGCGGTGTTCACCGGCGGCGGCAACAGCTTCCGCCTGCTGCGCGCCCTGCACACCACGGGCCTGGTGGAGGCGTTGCGTGACCGGGTGGCCGCAGGTGCGCCGTACATGGGGTCGAGCGCCGGCACCAACATGGCCTGCCCCACCCTGCGCACCACCAACGACATGCCGATCGTCCAGCCGCCCTCCTTCGAGGCGCTGGCCCTGGTGCCGTTCCAGATCAACCCCCACTACCTCGACCCGGCCCCCGGGAGCGCGCACATGGGAGAGACCCGCGAGGAGCGCCTGACGCAGTTCCTGGAGGAGAACGCGGTCCCGGTGCTCGGGCTGCGCGAGGGCACCTGGTTGGTCCGCGAAGACGACCGGCTGGAGCTGGCGGGTGTCGCCGCGGGCGCCCGCCTGTTCCGCCGGGGCGCCGCCCCCGAGGAGTACGGTCCGGGCACCGACCTGAGCGAGTTGCTCACCGCCCCGGCGCGCTTCGACGTGGGCCCAGCCACCACCTGACGTGACCGGGACCGGGCCGGGGACCGGCGCCGGCTCCTCGTGTGGTCTCCAGCCCGGCTCGTACTGCAACGGTCTTTGCCGTGCCGGGTGGCCAGCTTCGTCGTTGTCGTGATGATGGGTGGGGACCTTGCCGATGTCAGGTTGTGGGCGCGTGAACTGGACCGACCTGGCAGTTTTCCGTCCGCCCGGCGGTGCCGGAGTACTGCCGCTGCACCCCGGCCGACCGAAACGATCTCCCACGTACCGCTGTCGCTCCGGCGGTTGGCGACCGCCGCGGTGGCCACCTGGTACTTCGCCCCGCCTGCGCTGGCGCCGCCGTTGACGTCGAGGTATCCCCCGTCACCGTTGTAGAGGTTCAGCAGGTGGAACCGGTCCCCGTAGTGCGGCTCGTTCGCCGTGCTGACTCCTTTCGCCCTGAACTCCCCGACGAAAAGTCGCTGTTGGGCACATACGCCAACAGATCCGGCGATGTCACATGCTTTCGGCAATCGGCATCGACACGCCCGGACGAATCCGCCGATCATCCTTTAAGAGGCATATTCTTGACAATCAACGCTATCCGGACGGGGCGAGGCTCCGGGACGTGCGGACTTCCGCCGCTGGTCCCGCCGCGGCCTTCGGGCCAGCTTGAGGAGTCCGGGTGTGCGCCGGAGCTGCCACACCACACCCGGGCCGCCCGACGAGCGCGGCTCGCCGGGACACGGGTCGTACAGCGACCGGCCGCCGGCCACCGCCCCAGCTCGGTCACCAGGGCTGTGCCGTCATCAATTACCTGCGGACACCAGCCGGTGTTGTCGAGCAGCAGCCGTCCAGTGGACCGCCGACCAGTGCGGGGTACGTCTGGTGCGGCAGCGGGCCGGGGTGGGGGGCGTCGTGCCCGGCGCGAGCGCCCGCGAGGACGGGGCAAAGGCATCGGCGCAGACAACAACGGTGATGTGCTGACCGCTTGAGCTCACCATCGTTTGACGACAGGTGGGAAGCCGGAAAGACGACCTGACGGCTCGGGTCACGGCCTGTCGCAACTTCTGACAGCGGTAACGGTTTCCTGGTCCGCTCATACTCGGACCCCGACTCGGCCGCGGGGCTGCCTGATGCCGAGGGTTGCTCGCCGGAGCCGCTGCGGAGAAGGTACCGGGCATTCATCAAGGGCCCCCGCCCCCCACCTGAGCTGGCGTCAAGCAGCTTCAGGTCAAGCGTCGTTGCTCTCGGTGCTGTCGGGGACGGCGTTCGGGAGGAGGACGACCTTGCCCAGAGGGTGGTCGTGTTCCAGGTGGGTGAAGGCCGCCCGGACCTCTCCCAGCGGGTGGGTCCGACTGATCGGGACCTCGATCCGGCCGGCCGCCGTCAGCTCGGCCAACTCGGTCAGCACCGCCCGGCTGGTGCCCTCGGCACTGCCCTGTGCCCGGGCGCCGAGCGCGGCGGCGAGGCCGTAGTCGAGCGTGTTGACCTTGCGGGGCGGCACTCCCAGGGAGAGCGCGATCCGCGGGTAGTCGCCGCCGTGGAAGTCGAGGAAGGCGTGCGCCGTGCCGGCCCCGTCGCCTTCGATCGCCCGGCGGAGGCGTTCGGTGACTCCACTCCCGTAGTGGACGAGGGTGGCGCCCTGGGACTCCAGCCAGTCCCGGTGCCGCGGGGAGGCGATCGCGACGATGTGCGCCCTACGCAGGCGCAGGAGTTGGACGGCGATGGTGCCGACCCCGCCGGTGGCCCCGCTGACCACGACCGTCTCGCCGGCCCTCGCATCGACAGCGGTGACCGCTGCCCAGGCGGTACTGCCGGCGACGTAGAGGGCGCCTGCGGCGGTCCAGGGGAGCCCGTCGGGCTTGCGGACGAGCTGGTCGTACGGGACGACGACGTACTCGGCGTGGCTGGACCGCTCCCAGGACCAGCCGAGAACCGGGTCCCCGGGCGCCCAGCCGGTCACTGCGGCCCCGGTCGCGGCGACGGTGCCGGCGAGATCGCTGCCCTGTCCGGAGGGGAACGTCGCGGGGAACCGCTCGTGCAGGGCCCCGGTACGGATCTTGGCCTCGCCCGGGTTGATCCCGGCGGCCCGCACCTGTACCAGCACGTCGCGTGGGCCCAGCGGACGCGGTTCGACATCCTCGACACCGAGCACGTCGATGTCTCCATAGCGGTGGAAACGTACGGCTTTCACGGGCGTCCCTCCGGCTGGATATGGCCGTTGATGAAGGCGGCGACCTGGTCGAGGGCCTGCGCCGCCTCGTCGACGAGCGGGGCGAAGCCCTGGAAGACGTGCGGCGCTCCGGGGAAGGTCCGCAGGGTGACCGGGACGTCGGCGTGGGCGGCCCGCGCGGCAAGCCGCAGGGCGTCGTCGAGCAGGATCTCCCGGCCGCCGGCCTGGATCAACAGCGGTGGCAGTCCGCGCAGGTCGGCGTGCAGGGGGCTGGCCAGCGGGGTGCGTGGATCCGCCCCGGCGAGGTAGTCGGCTGCCCGGGTCTGAAGGGCCCGGCGGGTGAGCGCCGGATCCGTGTCGGCCCGGGTGGTCATGGTGCCGCCGGACTGGGTGAGGTCCGTCCAGGGGGACAGGACGGTCGCGGACGAAGGCTGCGGCAGCCCCGCGTCCCGGATCGCCAGCAGCAGGGCGAGGGCGAGGCCGCCGCCGGCCGACTCACCGGTCACCGCGATCGAGCCGGCCGGGACGCCTCGGTCGAGCACTGCCCGGTAGGCGGCCAGCGCGTCGTCCACAGCGGCCGGGAAGGGATGTTCGGGGGCGAGCCTGTAGTCGACGGAGAAGGCGGTGGCCGCGGTGCGCCGGGCGATCTCGGAGACCAGGCCGACGCTGGCGGCGGCGGAGCCGATCGCGTAGGCGCCGCCGTGGAAGTACAGCACGGTGCCGGCCGTCGGAGCGGTGGCGCCGGTGCGCACCTCGACGGCGGGTGCCCCGCCCAGGTCGATGGTCCGGGTGCGGACATCGTCGGGCAGCGGCGCGGCGCCGAGTATCTCGTCGAAGACGCGGCGCATCTTGGCCACGTCGCCGCCCAGGTCCAGCGGCGAGTTCAGCAAGAGGTTGGAGACGGAGTCCAGCTGACTGCGGGTCATGTCGTCGTTTCCTTGCGAGGCGAGGTGATGTGTTCGGTTACGGAACGGGCCCGGGGTGGCCTACACCTGGGCGACGTGCAGGACCTCCTCGAAGCCCATGCGTCGCACGACGTCCAAGCGCGCCTCCGGCACTGCGGAGTCGGCCTGTTCGACCAGGGAGTTGGTCAGGCCCACCACGCTGCGGAAGGGGCGCTCGCCGAAGGGCAGGGACAGGATCCTGGTGATCTCCTCGGCGACCACCACGGGGTCGGCCTGCGTGCCCGGGGTGAACAGACCTACCGTGGCCTGCTCGTTGCGGGCTACCAGCGGGTCCAATACCCGGTAGCCGGCGGTGACACCGGTGGCGTCCACGGGCCGTCCCGCTTTGGGGAAGTGGTCGGTGCCCTCGGTGAAGGCTCCCGGCATGACGATCAACGTCTCGATGCCGTGCGGGGCCACCTCGTAGGAGGTCACCAGGGCCGGCGAGTCCATCGCCGCCTTGAGACCGCGTACGGACCGAGGAACGGCGGTGTGGTCACCGGGACGGTGCTGCCCACGTAGAGGAGGGTGCCGCGCCGCCCTGCCCGCGCAGGTGCGGCAGCGCGGCGCGGTTGAGCCGTTGGACGCCGAGGGTGTTGACGTCGACCAGGTGGGCGATCTCCTCGGCGGTGAACGCCTCGACGTAGCCGGTGACCAGGTGCCCGGCATTGTGGATGACCACATCGAGCGCCCCCGCATTCTCGAGCACGGCCGCCACCGCGCGGTCGGCGGACTCCTGCGAGGCGACGTCGAGTTCGACCACGTGCACGTCGAGCGGCTCGACCTCGGCCAGACGGTGCAGTTCCTCGGCGGGGGCGGAGTTGCGGATTCCGGGGGCGCGCATCGAGGCATAGACGCGGTGGCCGGCCCGGGCCAGGGCCCGCGCGGTCAGGTTGCCAATACCGGTGGCGACACCCGTGATGAGCACAGTCGACATGGTGGGTCTCCCATCGGAGAAGTGAAGGGGAGGAACGAAGAGGGAGAAGAGAGGCGGACGTGGTGGAGAGGATCAGGCGATGCCGCCGTTGCTGAACAGCACCTGGCCGTTGATCCAGCGGCCGGCAGGGCCGGCCAGGAAGGAGACGGTCTCGGCGATGTCTTCGGGGGTGCCGAGCCGCTCCAGGGGTGCGGCGGCGGCGATCCGGGCAATCAGCTCCTCGCTCTTGCCCTCGACGAAGAGCGGTGTCGCGGTCGGCCCGGGGGCCACCGCGTTGACGGTGACATCCCGGCCGCGCAGCTCGCGTGCCAGGATCAGGGTCATGGCCTCGACCGCGCCCTTGGTTGCCGCGTAGCCGCCGTAGCCGGGCTGCTGGAGCCGGGTCACCGAGGTGGAGAAGTTGATCAGTGCGCCGCCGGGGCGCAGCCTGCGGGCCGCGAGCTGGGAGACCACGAAGGTCCCGCGGACGTTGACCCGGTGCATCCGGTCAAAGGCTTCCAGCTCCATCTCGGCGAGCGGGGCCAGCAGCATGATCCCCGCGGTGTTGACGACCACGTCGACGCTCCCGAAACGTTCCTCCACGGCGTCGAAGAGCCCGGTCATCTCAGTTGGATCGGCGACGTCGCCGGGCAGGGCCACCGCCGTGCCGCCGGCTGCGGTGACCGACTTGACGACCGCCTCGGCCTTCGCCGCGCTGCCCGCGTAGTGGACGACGACGGCCGTGCCGTCCGCGGCCAGCCGGCGCGCGACCGCGCCCCCGATTCCGCCCGAACCGCCGGTCACCACGGCCACCCTGGGCCGGCTGGATCCGTGCTGCGATACCGCGCCGTTCATCACTGCTCCTGATCCGGCGTCCAGACGGACGCCTGGCACTGTGCTGGTTCGCGGGCGATCCGCCCGGCGACCGGATCAACCCTCCGCCGCCCGCACATATTTGTCCAATGCATCATTGAGATATAGATTATTCAGGTGGTGCATATCGAACGGGTCGACCTCAATCTGCTGGCTCCGCTGGCCGCACTGCTGGAGGAGCGGCATGTCTCCCGCGCCGCCGAAGTCGCCGGAATGAGCCAGCCGGCGATGAGCCGGGCCCTGCAGCGGCTGCGGGGCACCCTCGGCGACGAGCTGCTGGTGCGCACGCCGGGTGGGTACCGGCTCACCCCGCGGGCCGAGCGCGTCCAGCGTCAGCTGCGGGCAGTCCTGCCGCGGCTGGAGAGCCTGTTCGCCCCGGAGGAGTTCGACCCCGCCGAGGCCGCCGAGGCGTTCCGGGTCGCGGGTACCGACTTCACCCGGGTGTTCGCGCCCGCGGTCTTCCAGCGTGTGTTCCGGGAGTCGCCGCGCTCCACACTGCACTTCCGAACCTGGCACGACGCCATTTACGAGGACCTCGACCGGGGGGTCGTCGACCTGGTGTTCTTCGCCAAATCAACGCCCCTTACCACCCTGCACACCGAGCATCTCCTCGACGATCGGTTCGTCTGCGTGCTCTCCGCGGATCACCCGCTCGCCGAACGTCCGGCGATCGGCCTGGAGGAGTACCTGGACGCCACCCACGTCATCGTCGGCACCATCGGCGAACGCCAGGCCGCGATCGAACAACGCCTGGAAGACCTCGGCGAGCGCCGCCGGGCCGGACTGACCGTCCCCTACCACTCCCTGGCCCTGCATTCGGTCCTGGGCACCCGACTGGTCCTCACCCTGCCCGCGCGGCTGCTCGCGGAGCACGGCCCGGAACCCGGCATCCGCATCCTGCCCGCCCCCCAGGAAATCAGGCCACTGGGATACCACATGGCCTGGCATCCCCGGCTCGACGGCGACCCGGCGCAGCGCTGGCTGCGGAACGCCATCCGCGCCGTCACCTCCGAACTGCCGGAGCCGACCCAGCACTAGCGACTGGTTCCTGCTCCCCTGCGTGGCGCCGCCTTGGGCCGTCGAGCAGTACGACGCCACACTGCTGCCCACCGGCTGACGCCTCTGCTTCACTCGGCCGCCGACTCGTCCTCGTCCAGCTCCGGCGCGTCCGGGCCGCGCAGCGGGCGCAGGTCGCCGGCGGCCGGGGTCGGCCTCGGGCGAAAGGCTCTCCGGGGTGCCGGCGGCCTCGCGCGGGATGGGATGAAGGAGGCGACCGCAGCGGAAACGAGGGTCGCCTGCCGGCGTCGGTCAGGCGGCATCGGACCGGCGCCGGCCGGTTCGCGGACGCGTGAGGAGTTGTTGGCTGCCGCCCTGGATCAGCCGCAGATGCCGGGGACGAGCGTGACGCGATGGCTGTGGTGTGCGGGTGAGCCAGTCTTCGATGCGGTCGGTCCCGTACAGCAGCAGCGCCAGTACGGGTAGCAGCAGGCAGGCAACGATGAGCACGGCGTCGGGCCCCTCACAAAAGACAGCCGCAGACAAGTGCCCGGGGCGGCATGCGGCTACCGGCCGTGCGCAGGTTCCGTGGCTCCTGCCCGCGCCGCCCTGTCACATGGGGCGGTGTCCGGCGACCGCGCCGCCCGGGTCGTCCTGCAGGGCGATGCGGGCGGTGACGCGTTTGCCGACCGGCTCGCGCTGCGCTGCGAAGCCCTGGGCGACGGCCATGACGATCTCCAAGCCGTGCTGTCCCACCCGGCCGGCGTCCGCGGCCCGGGCGATGGGCAGCGCGGGGTCGGAGTCCCACACCACGACCTCGACCATGTCGCCAGTGATCCGCATCTCCAGCAGCACCGGCCCCGGCGCGTACTTACGGGCGTTGGTGACCAGCTCGCTCACCACCAGCTGGGTCAGATCCATCGCGCGCTGTGAAACCGGCAGCCCATGGTCAGCCTGCACACCCGTAAGGAACTCAGCGGCCAGATGGCGAGCCCGGGCGATGAGGGTGCCGTCCCCGTCCAAAGCCACCGTGGTCTGGACGACCTGTTCGCCCGGCGTGGTGCCGTCCTCGCTCACCGGCGCTGATTCCAGCACGCCCGCCTCCACTACCCCGTACGCCTTGCGCGCGGATACCCGCGCCTGTATGGATGACGCCTGACGCCAACTGTCGGCTCCATCACAGTCGTGCATCATCCAAGGCCTGCGGGGCACGGCTTCGGAAGACGTCTGGCTGTTTCCACCTCACATCCCCGACCTATTCCACCGCTGCCGTCCGTCTCGGTCGGCCCGATACCAGGCCACCACCAGTCTGCAGTAACTCAACGAGCAGTGTGACGGCTCGAGATGTAGAGGTGGGTACATGAGCGAGAGTGCAGTTCCGCTGCCCTCGACGTACCCGGTGCGTCCGGGAAAGAGCTGTTACCTCGCTCCGAACCGATGCGGACGCATCACTCGAGCCGCCTCAGGGACCACATCGGCAGAAGGGCCCCTGACCGGTCGCGCCGACGTGGACAAAAAGGGGACCATCGTATGTCGGGCCACACTGTGGAACCGCCCGGGGCCGGTTGGGCGCCCAGGTGGGCAGGAGCGCTGCTGTGCCTCGTGGTGGCCGGCGTCCATGTCGTGGACCAAGGCGGCATCACCGCCACCAGGGACCCCTACTACATCGGCATCGCCTACCACGTCCTCGAGATCGCGGCCGCGGTCGCCGCGGCGCTGCTCCTGGCCGGCTGCGTCCGGGCGGGATGGCTGCTGGCGGCAGGGGTCGCCGCCGGACCCGTACTGGGCTACATCCTCTCCCGGGGGCCGGGCCTGCCCCACTACAGGGACGACGTCGGCAACTGGACCGAGCCGCTCGGACTGGCCAGCCTCGCCGTCGAAGGCGCTCTGTTCCTCTTGGCCGTTCCGCTTCTCGCCCACAGCCTGCGCCGCAGGCCAAGATGACGCACTGCTTGTGACGTTCCTGGCCATGGTCATGTGATCGGGCCCTCTGCCCCGGCGTCAACGGACGGCGGGCGCGGCCAGGTGGGCGGCGAGCACCCAGTCGTGCACTCCTGCGTCCGCCTGGGCGATCCTCGGCCACGCCCGCAGGCGGTCGGCCAGCGGCAGGCCGGCCGCGGCGTCCGCTGCGACGAGTTTCGAGGACCGCGCGGGCCAGCAGCGGGCCTGTGTCCAGGACTGGGTCCAGAGTGTGGCGTCCAGGACGCGGACCTCATCCAGGTCGACGTACACCGACCAGGGCTGCCTGTCGGACGTTTTTATGTCGAGGCGCAGCAGGCCCGTCAGCACGCCGCGGACCGCGCGGTCCCAGCGGAACGGCCCGCCGCCGTCGCCGGTGTCGGCGTGGACGGTCACCACCAGCTCCCGCAGCAGGCCCGTGATGCCGTGCTCGGGCAGGCGGGCCGCCCACTCCGGCTGGAGGACCTCGGTCAGCCCGGGCAGCGGCCGCTGCTCGGCGTGGCGCTTGTCCCGGTAGGCCCGATAGCCGGCGTGCCCGAGGCCGACGGCGCCCTCGCCCGGCACCTGTCCTCCGAAGGCCACACGGTCACCGGCCTGGCCCGCACCAAGAGCGCCGCCGCAACCCTCGCCTCCCAGAGCATCACCCCCGTGGCAGGCGACCTGGACGAGCACCGCCCCACCGTCATCGAGGCGGCCCGGGCCGCCGACACGGTCATCTACGCCGCCCAGGCCGGACCGGAGCAGGAGACCGCGACCGTCCAGGACCTCATCCGGGCCCTGACCGGCACGGACAAGACGCTGCTCTTCCTGTCCGGCAATGGGGTGCTGGCACAGCGCACCGCGGGCGCCTGGAGCCCGGACGTCTTCGCCGAGGACGACCCGGTCACGCCCGAACCCCTGGCCGCCTATCGCAAGGCCGCCGAGGTCACCGTCCGGGCCGCCGCCCAGGACGGCCTGCGCGCGATGGTCATCCGGCCCGGTCTGATCTGGGGGCCCGGCGATCACGGCCACGTGTCGATGGTCTACCAGTCGGTCGCCGCGACAGGGGCGGCCTGCTACATCGGCGAAGGGCTGAACACCTACAGCCACGTCCACATCGACGACGTGACCCGCCTGTTCTCCCTCGCCCAGGAAAAGGGCCGGCCCGGCGGGCTGTACCACGCCGTGGCCGGAGAGACCCCCAACCGCTGGATCGCCGAACGCGTCGCCGCCGACCTCGGCGTCGAGGCACGCAGCCTCACCCCCCAGGAGGCCGCCGACGTGTGGGGCGAATTCGGCGCTCTCATCATGGCCGTCTCAGGCCGCATCCGCGCCGTCCGCTCACAGCAGGACCTGGGCTGGCAGCCCCAGCACACCGACATGCTGGCCATGATCGGTGAAGAACGCCTGCGCCGCCTGGCCACCCCCGCAGGGTAACCACGACTTCGCCACCGCTACGCGTCACCTGCGGTGGCGCAGCCCTTCACCCCGAAGCGCCTCGATACAGCCTTTCACTCAGCACACCTGCTCGACCATTTCTTCGACGAAAGGCCCCTGTCATGAGCACTGCCGACTGGCTTCCCGACGGCTTTACCGTGCAGCAGATCGACACCAACCGCACCCGCCTCTCGGTCGCTGTCGGCGGCAGCGGACCGGTCCTGATCCTGCTCCACGGCTAGGGTCTTTCGTTTGGATCAGGCCGGATCAGGGAGCGGGGCCCGGTGCGTGCAGATGCAAGGCGGAGGAGGGAGTCGACGCGATGGGGGTGCCCCCGCGCGAGTGAAGCCGAGCGTGGGGGAGTCGGCGACTGACGACAACGCGGCAGATGCGCGTGCCGGGCCCCGCGAGCCCGGCTTGATCCAAACGAGAGGCCCGGGCCCCAGACCTCACGCGCCTGGGCCCGCGTCATGCCCGACCTCGCCCAGAACCACACCGTCGTCGTACCCGATCTGCGCGGCACCGGCGACAGTGATCGGCCCGAGGACGGCTACGCCAGACCAACCAGGCCGACGACATACGAGGCATTTTCACCGCCCTGAACCTCACCGGCCCCGTGGCCGTGGCCGGCCACGACATCGGCTCCATGGTCGCCTTCGCCTGGGCCGCCGCCCACCCCGAAGACGTCTCCCACCTGATCCGCCTGGAGGGGCTCTACCGGCGGACAGCCGAGATCAGTCCGCCGGGCTGTTCCTCGCGCTGCGGCGGGGTGCTGATCGGGCGGCCGTAGGTGGCAGCACGCTCGCGCAGGGTGTGGCAGCTGGCCTCCCAGCCGTGCCCGGCCAGCCAGCCCACCGGGTCGTCGGGCATCTCCGAGACCCACATGGACGCCGCCGATCCCGGCACGGCGTCCGCGCCGAAGCGCTCGATCACGCCGCGCGAGCCCAACGTCAGCCCCATCCGACTGCCTGCCGCCGACAGCGCGCTGATCCGGGCCAGCAGCAGCTCCACCGCGTCCTCCGGCAGATAGATCAGCAGTCCTTCGGCGATCCACACGGTCGGCGCCGCCGGGTCGTGCCCTGCGGCGGCCAGCGCGCCTGGCCAGTCCTCACGCAGATCTACCGCGACGGTGATCCGCTCGCAGCGTGCGACGGCCTGCTCCTGGCGCAGCACCGAAGCCTTGAAGTCCAGTGGCACGGCGGTGTCGACCTCGAACAGGCGAGTGCCCTCGGGCCAGTCCATCCGGAAGGCCCGGCTGTCCATGCCGGCGCCGAGCAGCACGACCTGCCGGACCCCGGACGCGGAGGCCTGCTGCAACAGGTCGTCGAGGAACTTCGTCCTGATGACGATGGAGAACGACACGGCCAGCCGGCGGCGGCGCGCGGCCTCGTCATCGGGCAGCGGCGGCGAGGAGGGCCATAGGCCGCCGGCGGTGGCGAAGGCCTGTGCCAGTGGGTCGCGGAACAGCGCGTTCTCCCGCTCGGTCTCCAGCGCCCGCACCCGGGCCACCCCCACCGCCGTGGCCCACACTCCCGACGGCTGCACCTGTTCCTGTTCATCAGTCACCGCGTCAGCCTAGAGCGTGTCTCTTTTGATGGGTTGGTCAGTTGATCGGATGTGTCTGTCCGGTTAGTGATCACTGACGCGATGTGGGGCCGGATCGAGCCGTTGATGCCGGCCGATCCGGTCCGTGGGCGACGGTGGGCCGACCACCGCCGCACGCTGGAGGCCATTGCGTGGAAGTACCGCACCTGCTCGCCCTGGCGCGACCTGCCGGAGGAGCTCGGCTCCTTCAAGACCGCTCACAAACGGTTGATCAGGTGGGCCGTGGACGGCACCTGGGCACGGATCCTGGCCGCAGTCCTGGCAGCGGCCGATGAAAGCGACGACATCGGCTGGACCGTGTCGGTGGACTCCACCGTCTGCCGGGCCCATCAACATGCCGCCGGAGCCAGGAAAAAGGGGCTTCCGATCGCGCCGAACCAGACGATCACGGCCTCGGACGCTCCCGCGGCGGCCTGAGCACGAAAGTTCATCTCGCAAGCGACAGCCATGCACGACCACTGGCCCTCCACGTCACCGCAGGCCAGGCGGGCGACGCACCGGCCTTCGAGGCCGTCATGGCCGGCATCCGCGTTCCGAGAAGCGGACGTGGTAGACCGAGGACCCGCCCAGAGGCCGTCCTGGCAGATCGCGCGTATTCGTCCCGCGCGATCCGTGGGCACCTGCGCCACCGAGGGATCCGTGCCGTCATTCCGCAACCGTCCGATCAGGTTGGTCACCGTCTGCGGCGAGGTCGCGCCGGCGGCCGTCCGCCGACCTTCGACGCCGAGGCATACAAGCAGCGCAACGCGGTCGAGCGATGCATCAACCGGTTCAAGCAGTGGCGCGGCCTGGCCCTGCGGACAGACAAGCTCGCCATCGCTTATCAGGCCGCACTTCACCTCGCCGCCATCCTCATCCGGGCCCGCAGGTGAGCCAGCTCCGTAGCCGAACTGATAGCCGTGAGCCCACCCGATGGCTCTTGCCCCTGCGCGAAGATCAACCCATGGACGACCTCGTACAAAGAGACACGCTCTAGAGCACGAATCCGTGCGGGAAGGGATCGCTCGGGTCGAGCAGGTAGTTCGCCGTGCCGGTGATCCACGCCCGGCCGGAGAACTCCGGTACCACGGCGGGCATTCCGCCTACCTCCGCGGCGGCCACCAGCCGGCCGGTGAACCGGGTGCCGATGAACGACTCGTTCACGAACTCGGTGTGCAGGGGCAGTTGGCCCCGCGCGTTCAGCTGGGCCATCCGGGCCGAGGTGCCGGTGCCGCACGGCGAGCGGTCGAACCAGCCCGGGTGGATGGCCATGGCGTTGCGGGAGTGCCGGGCGGTGGAGTCCGAGGCCAGGAACTGCACGTGCTTGCAGCCGGAGATGTGCGGATCCACCGGGTGCACCGGCCGGTTCCGCTCGTTCACCGCCCGCATGACGGCGAGACCGGCGGCGAGGATCTCCTCCTTGTGCGCCCGGTCGAACGGCAGCCCCAGCCGGTCGAGTTCGACGATGGCGTAGAAGTTGCCGCCGTAGGCCATGTCGTAGCGCACGTCCCCGACGCCCGGCACCTTCACCGTGGCGTCCAGTTCGAGCGCGAACGACTCCACGTTGCGCAGGGTGACCCGCTCGGCGCGGCCGTCGCGGACCGCGACCCGGGCCTCGACCAGCCCGGCGGGCGTGTCCAGGCGTACCACGGTCTCCGGTTCCGTGACCGCCACCATCCCGGTCTCCACCAGGACGGTGGCCACCCCGATCGTGCCGTGTCCGCACATCGGCAGGAAGCCGCTGACCTCGATGTACAGCACACCCCAGTCGGCGTCCGGGCGGGTCGGCGGCTGGAGGATGGCGCCGCTCATCGCGGCGTGCCCGCGCGGCTCGTCGACCAGGAAGCGGCGCAGCTCGTCCAGGTGCCGCACGGCGTGGCGGCGCCGCTCGGCCATGGTGTCGCCCGGGACCGGTCCCACGCCGCCGGTGACGACGCGGGTGGGCATGCCCTCGGTGTGCGAATCGACAGCGCTGATCGTACGGACGGACCGCATCAGCCGGCCCGCTTGCCGAGGGCGTCGACGGCGCGGGCCATGTCGGCCTTCACCTGCTCGCGCATCCGCTCGGTCAGCGCGCCGCGCGGCGGACGGCAGGGCCCGCCGAACCGGCCGACCTGTTCCATGCCGAGCTTGATGGCCTGGACGAACTCGGTGCGCGAGTCCCAGCGGAAGGCCGCGATCAGCGGCTCGTAGAGGGCGCGGGCCTCCTCCACCTTCCCGGCCACCGCCAGCTCGTACAGGCGGACCGACTCCGCGGGGAAGACGTTCGGGAAGCCGGCGAACCAGCCGGTGGCGCCCATCAGCAGGCTCTCCAGTACGACGTCGTCGGCGCCGCTGATCACCTCCAGGCCGGGGGCCTGCTCACGGATCTCCAGGACGCGCCGGACGTCACCGGAGAACTCCTTCACGGCGACGACGTTGTCGATCCAGGAGATCTCGGCGAGCAGGTCCGGGGTCAGGTCGACCTTGGTGTCGATGGGGTTGTTGTAGACCATCACCGGCAGGCCGACGGAGGCGACGGCCTCGAAGTGGGCGAGGATCTCACCGCGGTTGGCGCGGTACATGGTCGGCGGCAGGCACAGCACGCCGTCGGCGCCGTCCTCGGCCGCCGCCTCGGCCCACTGCCGGGCCTGGTGGGAGCCGACGCCGTGCACCCCGACGACCACGGTCCCCGAGTCGCCGACCGCCTCGATCGCCGTACGGGCCACCCGGCGGCGCTCCTCGTCGGTCAGCGAGGAGTACTCGCCCAGGGAGCCGTTCGGGCCGACGCCGTGGCAGCCGTTGGCGACCAGCCAGCGGCAGTGCTCGGCGTACCGGTCGTAGTCGACGGCCAGGCTGGCGGGGGCGGAGGCGTCCTCGCGGTAGGGCAGCGCGGTGGCCACCACGACGCCGCCGAGGGTCGCGTGCCGCTGCTTCTCGGTGTCGCTCATCAACTCTGCTCCGTCTTCGGGTGTCGGGTGCGGGAGGTGGACCGGTCGGGGACGGGTTCGGGGGCGGCGGCCAGTTCGCCGAGCCGGATGGGCTGGGCGATCGGCCGGTGGTGCGGGCCGCCGGACGCCGGGTGCCGGGATCCGGTCGGCGGGTGCTGGGTCACGGACGTCGGATGCCGGGAACCGGTCCCCGGGTGCCGGGAGCCGGCCGTCGGTGCGCCCTCGGCGGGGCGGCCGGTCAGCCGGGCGGTGAGCTGGGCGACCGTGGGGCCGCAGATCCGGCCCTGGCAGGGGCCGAGGCCGGCCCGTGTCTCCAGCTTGCCGATGTGGGAGCCGCGGCCGGCCGCGTTCCCGGCGGCCCGGCACAGCGAGGCGTAGTCGGTCTCCTCGCAGCGGCAGACGACCGTGTCGGGGCGCAGCCACCCGAACCACGCGGCGCCGACGGGGTGTGCCTCGGCGAGCCGTGCGGCGAAGGCGCGGCCCTGGTCCCGGGCGCGCCGCAGCGGGCGCAGCGCGGGGGCGTCCGAAGCGCCGCCGGCCGCCAGCCATCCGGCGAGCGCGCCCTCGGCCCGCGCGGCCGGGGCGCCCGCGACCCCGGTGATCTCACCGGCCGCGTACACGCCGGGGCAGCTGGTGCGCTGGTCGTCGTCGACGGCCACGAACTCGGCGCCGGGCGTGCCGCGCAGCGCGCATCCGGCGGCCACCGGCAGTTCGAGCTGCGGGCTGAAGCCGTGGCCGACGCAGAGCGCGTCGACCGCGACCGTGCGTTCGGTGCCCGGCACCACCGACCAGTCGGGGCGCAGCCGTGCGGTGACGACCTCCTCCACCCGGCCGTCGCCGCGCGCCGCCACGACGGTGCGGCCGACCCGGAAGGGCACCCGGTGCCGGAGCAACAAGGCGGCGTACTCGGCGAGTTCGCCGGTCTTGCCGCCGTGGGCCGCCAGCTGCCAGGGGCGCCGGGCCCAGCCGCGGGCCACGGTGCCCGCCGGGTTGGCCTCCAGCAGCTCCAGCACCCGGGAGCCGGCCTCCAGCAGGGAGGCGGCGACCGGCAGCAGGAAGGGTCCGGTGCCGGCGACCACCACCCGGTCCCCGACGACGACCCGTTCGCCCTTGGCGAGCGCCTGCGCGGCGCCCGCGGTGAACACGCCGGGCAACTCCCAGCCGGGGAAGGGCAGTACGCGGTCGTGGGCGCCCACGGCGAGCACCAGCGCGTCGGGGTCGAGGACCAGGCGACCGCGGGCGCCGCCGTCGGCCGGACCGCGCAGCAGGTGCACCCGTGGCACCCCGGGCTCGTCCGGGGCCGGGCGTTCCAGGGCCCAGACCGAAGTCTCGGGCCACCAGGCGCAGCGCGGGTGGCCGAGCACCCGGCGGCGCCGCCGGTCGAAGGCCCGCCAGCCGTGCTGCAGCCGTTCGGGGCGGGTGGCCCGGTAGGGCTCGGGCAGCATGCGGTGGTACTGGCCGCCGGGCTGGTCGGCCGAGTCGAGCAGCGTGACCCGGGCGCCGGCGGCGAGCGCGGCCTCCGCCGCGGCGAGGCCCGCGGGTCCCGCGCCGACCACGGCCACATGGCGCGTGCTCATCTGTCCTCCTCGGCCGGTGGGGCGGGGTGCCGCCGGTTCGCGTCGCCGGGGTCGGGGCACCGGCTCTGGGTGGTGACCACGTCGCCGTCGCGGGCCCGGCGGCGACAGGCGCGGACGTCGCGCTCCTCCCCCACGGTCACCAGGCAGTCGAAGCAGACGCCGATGCCGCAGAAGACGCCCCGCGGGGCGCCGGAGCGGCCCTGCCGCCAGGCCAGGCGGCCGGCGGCGAGCAGGGCGCCCGCGATGGTCTGGCCCTCGATGCCGTCGACGGGTTCGCCGTCCACGGTGAAGCGCAGCGGCCGGTCCTGCCGTCCGACGCCGTCGCACTCGGCGCGGACGCGTCTGGGGCTCATGCCGTCTCCTCCCTGGTGGTGCGGGTGTGCTCGCCGAGCACGGCCGGGCGGTCCACCCGGAACGGGGTCGTGTCCATGTCCGTCGGCTCGCCGAGCAGCAGTTGGCGCAGCAGCCGTGCGCTGCCCACCGACAGGCCGATGCCGGCGCCCTCGTGGCCGCCGACGTGCCACAGGCCGGTCAGCCGCGGGTCGGCGCCGATGACCGGCAGGTGGTCGGGGACGTAGGGGCGGAAGCCGCCGTAGGCGCGCATCACCGGGACGGCGGCCAGCGCCGGGAACAGGCGCAGCGCCGTGGCGGCGACGGCCGAGAGGACCTCGGGACGCAGCCGGTCGTCGAACCCGACGCGGCGGCGGGAGGAGCCGATGAGCACGGTGCCGGCGCGGGTGGACTCCACCACCGCCGAGGTCTGCAGGTCGGCCGCGCCACTGCCGACCGCGCCCACGTAGTCCGCGTCGTAGACCTTGTGGAAGACCGTCGGCGGCAGCGGTGTGGTCACCAGGACGTCGCCGCGCCGGGGCCGGATGTCCACGGGGACGCCCAGCCGCCTGGCCAGTTCGCCGGCCCAGGGGCCCGCGGCGTTGACGAAGCAGTCCGCCTCCAGGGGGCCGGCCGAGGTGCGGACCGCGGTGATCCGGCCGCCGCGGGTGACCGCGCCGAACACCTCGCAGTCCGTGCGCAGGGAGGCGCCCGCCGCGAGGGCCTCGGTGAGCAGCGCGGCCGCCGCGGCGGCCGGCTGCACCTGGGCGTCCTCGGGGTAGTGCACCGCGGCGGCGGCTTCGCGGGTGAGGTACGGCTCGGCCGTGGCGAGCGCGTCGGCGTCGAGGTCCTCGGTGTGCACGCCCGCGGTGCGCTGGGCGGCGGCGAAGCGGGTCAGCTCGCGGGCGCCGGCGTCGGTCGTCGCCACGACGATGCCGCCCTTGGGCTCCCACTCCACCGCCCGTGCCGCGTGCGCGTTCCGCTCGGCGACGGCCGCCAGCACCCGCGGCCACAACGTCCGGGACAGCCGGGCGAGTTCCAGCTCGGGGCCCGGCCCCTTGTCGGAGACGAGGACGTTGCCCTCGCCGTGCGCCGTGGTGGCCGAGGCGGCGGCGGCGCGTTCGACGACGGTGACGTCGAACCCGGCCAGCGCCAGCTCGCGGGCACAGGCACAGCCGACGATCCCGGCGCCCATCACCACCGCCCGTGTTCTGTACATCGAACCGTCTCCGTTCGGTATAGCGAACGACGGAAAACGTAAAACCGGGCACGGGGTCTGTCAACGGTGGCGCGGGGGGCAGTAGTCCGCCGCGGCGGGCTACTCCGCCGCCGGGTGGGTGCCGCCGAGTCCCGGGTCGGACAGGTGGAGCCGCTGCTCCGCCCGGTACTGGAGCAGCAGGACCGAGCGGACCTCGCCGTCCAGCGCCGTGTAGCCGTGCGGCCGCGCGGCGTCGAAGCGCACGTAGTCGCCGGGGCCCAGCTCCACCTCCTCCCGCTCCACCCGCACCCCGAGCCGGCCGGCCTGCACGACGGTGTGCTCGGTTCCCACGTGGCCGAGCGACTCCTGGGTGCACCCGGCCCGCACCCGCTGGTCGAAGATCTCGATCACGGCGTCGCCCGACTCGATCCGCTGGAGCGGGCGCAGATCGACGCCCTCGCCGCTGAGCACCTCCGTCTCGGCGGCCCGCACCACCGTCAGCTCGCCGGCCGGCCGCGCGTCCAGCAGGTCCGAGATCGGCACCTCCAGCACCCGGGACAGGCTGAACACCGTCTCGATCGTGGGATTGCCCGTCCCGGACTCCAGCTGCGACAGCGTCGCCTTGCCGATCTTCGACCGCCTGGACAGCTCGGAGAGCGACAGCCCCCGCCGGGTCCTGGCCCGTCTCAGGTTGGCCGCCAGCATGCGCCGGACCGAACCCTCGGAGACGCTCACCATCTCACCCCTACCCTTCCACTTCTGTTCGGTATAGCGTACGAACATCCTCGGGGTCGCGTTCGCTACAGGGATCAGGATCGGGCATGGTCGGGCGCCGCACCATCTCCGCCGTACGGGGTCGGGCGAGGGCGCGCGGCGGGGCCGGCCGACGGCGCCGGGCGACGTCGGTGTGCCGCGCGAGCGACGCGGAGCCTCGCCGGCTCGACCGCCCGGCTCCCGCCGCGCGCGGTCACCTGCGCGGGACGCGCCGGATTCACCTCAGGGGGTGAGGGCCGTGCTCCGGTCGGCGGCACGGTCCCGCCACGCCGGCAGCAGGGTGAGGGCGATCAGTGCGCCGGTGCAGGCGAAGCCCCAGGAGTACCCGGCCCATTGGGCGAGCAGGCCGAAGCCCACGGCGCCGACGCCCATGCCCGCGTCGTAGGCGATGTTCCACAGGGCGCTCACGGTGCCGTACCCGGACCGGGGGACCCGCTTGTACATCAGAGTCAGCGTGGCGTTCTGGGTGACGCCGAAGCCGATGCCGAAGAGGGCGACACCGCAGACGACCGCGACGGCGCTGTGGGTGTACGCCGTGACGAGCATGCCCGCGGCGGAGACGGCGAGCCCCGGCACGACCAGCCGGGACGGTCCCTTGCGGTCGCCCTGGCGGCCGGCCACCCAGCGGGCCGCGGTCGCCCCGGCGGGCTGCACGAACAGGGCCACGGCCACCACCCCGGCCGATCCGGAGGGCACGGCGAGCGGCAGGAAGGTCACCACGATCCCGGCGGCCAGCGCCGTGACCGCGAACAGGGCGGCGGGCCGGACCAGGGCGGGGTCGCGCAGGCCGTCGCGGATGCCGATCCGGGGTCCGGCCGCCGCCTCCCGCTCGGGCAGCCCCGGCACCGACAGGATCGCCAGCAGGGCGCAGGCGCCGGCGGCCACGCCCACCGGTCCGTACCCCACCCGGGAGACCAGCCACACGCCCAGGGGCAGTCCCAGCAGCGAGGGCACGCTCGACACGACGCCGACCAGTGCCAGCCCTTCGCCCCGGCGGGCGTCGGGGATCAGGGAGGCGGTCAGCGCTCCGCCCGCCACGACCGTCAGGGCGAAGCCCGCGCCGCGCAGCAGACAGACCACCGTGATCCAGCCGATGCCGGAGTACAGGGTCAGGGCCAAGGCGGGCGCGCCGAGCAGCGACAGGCCCGCGCCGAGGGTGACCCGGTGGCCGAAGCGTGCGATGAACCAGGGCGCCGCGAACTCGCCGACGACCGTGGCCAGCATCAGGGCGCCCGTGGTCGCCCCGGCGCCGTTGCCGCCGGACCCGGAGCGGGTGGCGTAGAGGGGGACGACCGACAGCAGGAGGTAGTAGCTCGCCGACCCGCCGATCAGGCTCACGAAGCGGAGCAGCAACGGGCGGGTCACCAGCGGGGGTCGGTCCGTGGGGCGGCCCTTCGGCGAGGCCGGGCGCCGCGGCTGGGTGGAGGTCATGGCCGGACTCTAGGAACGAACCAGCTCACCGGTAAGCTCCAATTCCATGTCTCCCGAGTGGTCCAATGCGCCGACGGAGTTGCTCGTCGCGCTCGACCGTGACAGCGGTGAGCCGCTGCGGGCCCAGGTGGAGCGCCAGGTGCGCGAGGCGGTCCGCACCGGTCGGCTGCGGGTGGGCGAGCGGCTGCCGCCCTCGCGTGAACTCGCCGCCGCGCTCGGGCTGTCGAGGGGCCTGGTGCAGGAGGCGTACGCCCAACTGCGCGCCGAGGGTTATCTGGTGGCGCGGGTGGGCTCCGGCACCCGGGTGGCCGCCGGTGCCTGCCCGCCGCCCGTGCCGTCGTCGCCGCCCGCCGAACGGCCGTCGCTGCTCGCGGACTTCCGCTGGGGCGTACCGGACCTCGGTGCCTTTCCGCTGTCCGACTGGATGTGGGCGCTGCGGGAGGCGGCCCGGCGGATGCCGGTGGCGCGGTGGGACTACGGCGATCCGCGGGGCGACGCGGTGCTGCGGGAGGTGGTCGCCGGGTACGCGCGGCGGGTACGCGCGGCGGCGGCCGACCCGGAGCACACCGTCGTCTGCTCGGGATACGCCCAGGGCCTGTCGCTGACGCTGCGGGCCCTCGCGCGCCACGGGGTGCGCCTGGTCGCCTACGAGGACCCCGGCTCCCCCGCCACCGTCCGGGCGGCCGCGTCCGCCGCGGGACTCGACGCGGTCCCGGTGCCGGTGGACGAACAGGGCGTCGACGTGGCGGCGTTGGCGGCCACCGGCGCCCGTGCGGTCGTCGTGACTCCGGCGCACCAGTGGCCGACCGGGGTGGTGCTGGGTCCCGAGCGGCGGCGGGCCCTGATCGCCTGGGCGGCGGCGCGGGACGGTGTGGTCGTCGAGGACGACTACGACGCCGAGTTCCGCTACGACCGGGAACCGGTCGGGGCCCTCCAGGGGCTCGCGGCGGACCGGGTCGTCTCCATCGGCACCGTCAGCAAGTCCCTGGCGCCGGCGCTGCGGATGGGCTGGCTGCTGTGTCCGCCCGCGCTCACGGACACGCTGGTGTCGCTCAAACACGTCAGCGACCGCGGCTCGCCCGTCCTCGACCAGCTGGCCCTCGCCCGGATGATCGAGTCGGGCCGCTTCGACCGGCATCTGCGGCGGATGCGGACGGCCTACGCGGCACGGCGCGCCGCGCTGCTGGCCGCCGTCGCCGAGCACGCCCCCGGGGTGGCCGTCACCGGCCTCGCCGCCGGCTTCCACGCGGTGGCCCACCTGCCCGAGGGGGCCGACGAGGAGACGGTCGTCGGCGCCGCCCGCGCCCGCCGCGTCGGCCTCTACGGCATGGGTGCCTGCCGCGCCTCGCGGACACCCGCCCCGCCCCGACTCGTCCTGGGCTTCGGCAACGTGGGCGAGCGTGCCGTCACCGCGGGCATCGCCGCGGTCGGCGACCTGCTCACCGGCCGCGGCGCACCGGCCCGGAGCTGACCCCCGGCAGGCGGCCCACGCCCGGAGGGCCGGCCGCCCCCGGCGGCCCGGACACCTCAACCGGAGGGCGGGTGCGGGGGCCGGGATCGACGACGAAGCTCCCGGGCCACCGCTCGGGAACCCAGGACACGGCTCCCAGGTCTTCCATGCGCGCACGCTAACAGGGCGCGGGCTCGGTCAAGTCCCTTGCCGTGCTTCGGCGTTGCCGGTGGTCAGGGAGGTGGGTGGGGCGAGGGTGGCGCGGAGGCGGCCGAGGCCGGTGACGGCGGTCAGGAGGGCCAGGGCGGCGGCGGCGACGGGCAGCCGGTAGCCGGCGGCGGCGCCGAAGCGTTCCACCGCCCAGCCCGCCAGCGTGCTGCCGAGGGAGGAGCCGCCGAGGAGGCCGGTCACCGCCAGGGTCATGCCCTCGTTGATCCGGGCGCGCGGGATCAGTTCCTGGACCAGGCCCATGCCGGTGATCATGGTCGGTGAGGTGGCCATGCCGGCGATGAACATCAGCGGGATCAGCGCGGCCATGCCGGTGGCGAGCGTCAGCGGGAGCATCAGCAGCGCCATGCCCCCGACGCCCAGCAGGAACCGGGCCGGGCCGGAACCGCGCGGGGTGAGCAGCCCGAAGAGCAGTCCCGACAGCGCGGAGCCGACCGCTTGCAGGGCCAGCACCACTCCGGCCGAGGACTTGTGGCCCAGGGAGTCGGTGAAGGCGATGGTGACCACTTCGAGGGAGCCGAAGAGCGAACCGGTGAAGAGGAAGACGACGATCATCACCTGGAGGCCCCGGTTGGCGAGCGGGGAGCCTCCGGCCGAGGGGTCGGCGCGCCGGACCGGCGGCTCGGTGCCGCGTTGCAGGCAGAACAGGACGGTGCCGGCCAGGGTCAGTACCAGCGGCGCCACCCGGCCCGCTTCGGGGGCGACGCCGGTGGCCAGCGCGACCACGACGACGGGGCCGAGGACGAAGCACAGCTCGTCCAGGACCTGCTCGAACGAGTTGGCCGCGTGCATGCGGTCGTCGTCGCCGTACAGTTCGGCCCAGCGCGCCCGTGCCATGCCGCCGACGTTCGGCGCGGTGGCGGACAGCACGTTGGTCACGAACAGGGTCCAGGTGGGCGCGCCGGTGGCCACGCAGACGACCAGCGCCGCCGACATGAGCGAGGACCACAGGGCCGCCGGTACGGCCGTACGGGCCTGTCCGTAGCGGTCGACCAGCCTGCCGAGCAGCGGGATCGTCACCAGGGTGGCCGCGAGGGCGGCGCCGCCCACCGCGCCGGCCAGCGCGTAGGAGTGGCGCACGGCGGCGATCATCACCACGGTGCCGACCCCGGACATGGACAGGGCGAGCCGGGCCAGGAAGCCGGTCGCGGTGAAGCCGAGGGCTCCCTTGGCGGCGAACAGCCGGCGGTACGGGGCGAGCATGTGTCTCCAGTGCGGGCGAGTGAGCGCGGACGCGGTCACCGCTCGGCGAGGAGACTCGGCGGCGCGGCGCCGATCGCCGTCAACGCTCCGCCCGGAGACCGGAGTTGAGGATAGCCCCGGGTGCCCGGCGGGCCGTGGTCATTTTTTCGCGAGGGCGCGGGCACGGGCCGGGCGGGCTCAGACCGGGGGCGGTCCGGTGACCTCCACCGTGGCCGGGCGTAGCAGGTGGGGGCCGGCGCGGTAACCGGGGCGGAGGATCTTGGTGCAGGTCAGCCGGGTGGCGTCCGCGCGGGCATGGTGGACGAGGGCCTCGTGGCAGGCCGGGTCGAAGGGGTCGCCCTCCTCGCCGAAGGCCTCCAGGCCCAGGGCACCAAGCTGGGTGCACAGGGTCTCGGTGATGTCCTTCAGACCCGGCGTCGGCGGCTCGTGCTCGCGGGCGCGGTCCACGGCGTCCAGCACGGGCAGCAGGGTGCGCAGGACGTTGGCCGCCGCGATCTGCCGAACGGCCATCCGGTCCCGGTGCACCCGCTTGCGGTAGTTGTCGTACTCGGCCTTCACCCGTTGCAGGTCGGCCGTGCGCTCCCGGAGCAGATCGCGCAGTCGCGCGGGCTCCGTGTCCAGCCGGCCCTCGTCCATCGTCAGCCCGCCACCGGCTTGTCGTCGTCCACGATCTCGGCGTCCACCACCTCGTCGTCGGCGCGGCCACCGGAGGCGGAGCCGCCCGAGTCGCCGGACCCGGCGGTGCCCGTCGCCGTCTGGCCCTCGGCGCGCGACTGCTCGTACAGCGCCGTGCCGATCTTCTGGGCGGACTGCGCCACCCGGTCCGTGGCCTGGCGGATCGCGGCGGTGTCCGCGTTCTCGTCCTTGAGCTTCGCCTTCAGCTCGGTCAGCGCCGCCTCGGTCTCCTGCCTCGCCTCGGCGGAGATCCGCTCGGGGTTCTCCCGGATGAGCTTCTCGGTGGAGTAGACGAGCTGTTCGGCCTGGTTGCGGGTCTCGGCGGCCTCACGACGCCGCCGGTCCTCCTCGGCATGCTGCTCGGCCTCGCGGACCATCCGGTCGATGTCGTTCTTCGGCAGGGCGGAGCCGCCGGTGACGGTCATCTTCTGTTCCCTGCCGGTGCCGAGGTCCTTGGCGGAGACGTGCATGATCCCGTTGGCGTCGATGTCGAAGGCCACCTCGATCTGCGGGACGCCGCGCGGGGCGGGCGGCAGACCGGTCAGCTCGAACATGCCGAGCTTCTTGTTGTAGGCCGCGATCTCGCGCTCGCCCTGGAAGACCTGGATGGACACCGACGGCTGGTTGTCCTCGGCGGTGGTGAAGATCTCCGAACGGCGGGTGGGGATCGTGGTGTTGCGCTCGATCAGCTTGGTCATGATGCCGCCCTTGGTCTCGATGCCGAGGGACAGCGGGGTGACGTCGAGCAGCAGGACGTCCTTGACCTCGCCCTTGAGGACACCGGCCTGGAGCGAGGCGCCGATGGCGACGACCTCGTCCGGGTTGACGCCCTTGTGCGGTTCCTTGCCGGTGAGTTCCCGCACCAGCGCGGAGACGGCGGGCATCCGTGTGGAGCCGCCCACCAGCACCACGTGGTCGATGCCGGACACCTGGATCCCGGCGTCCTTGATCGCGTTGTGGAACGGCCCCTTGCAGCGGTCCAGCAGATCCGCCGTCAGCTGCTCGAACTGGGCGCGGGTCAGCTTCTCGTCCAGGTGCAGCGGGCCCTCGGCGGACGCGGTGATGTAGGGCAGGTTGATCGTGGTCTCCGTGGAGGAGGACAGCTCGATCTTCGCCTTCTCCGCCGCCTCCCGCAGCCGCTGCACGGCCATCTTGTCCTTGGCGAGGTCGACGCCGTAGTTGTTCTTGAACTGCTGCACCAGGTGGTCGACCACCCGCTGGTCCCAGTCGTCGCCGCCCAGGTGGGTGTCGCCATTGGTGGCCTTCACCTCGATGACGCCGTCGCCCATCTCCAGCAGCGACACGTCGAAGGTGCCGCCGCCCAGGTCGAAGACGAGGACCGTCTGGTCGTTCTCCTTGTCCAGCCCGTACGCGAGCGCGGCGGCGGTCGGCTCGTTGATGATCCGCATGACGTTCAGGCCGGCGATCTCCCCGGCCTCCTTCGTCGCCTGCCGCTGCGCGTCGTCGAAGTAGGCCGGTACGGTGATCACCGCGTCGGTGACGTCCTCGCCGAGGTATGCCTCCGCGTCCCGCTTCAGCTTCTGAAGCACCCGGGCGGAGATCTCCTGGGCGGTGTAGCGCTTGCCGTCGATGTCACCCTGGTCGGGGAAGCGCCAGGAGTGATCGCCCATGTACCGCTTGACGGAGCGCGCGGTGCGCTCCACGTTGGTCACGGCCTGCCGCTTGGCCACCTCGCCGACCAGGACCTCGCCGTTCTTGGCGAACGCCACGACGGACGGCGTGGTCCTGGCGCCCTCCGTGTTGGTGATGACGGTGGGTTCGCCGCCCTCCAGGACCGAGACCACCGAGTTGGTCGTCCCCAGGTCGATACCGACCGAACGCGCCATGGCGGACCTCCTAGACTCGTCGCTCCCCCACCGTGTTCCCCGAACCCCCTTGCCTATAGAGCCTGAATAAAACTTGAGTCGCCTGCTGTCAAGCCCGTGTCGGCTCCGCTGCGCCGTCCGGGGAACCGGCCCGCGCCGTCCGCCAGTCGGCCGCCGCCGCGATCGCCGCGCGCCATGGGCGCAGGGCGCGTGGGGGCATGCCCACGCCGAGTGCTCCGGTGAGCCGGTCCCCCTTGCGGTAAGCGACCAGGAAGCGGCCGTCGGCCGGGTCGCCCTCGACCACCTGGGCCTCGTCGTGGCCCCGGAGGTGTCCGAAGGCCTGGATCCTGAGGCCGTACTGGTCGGACCAGAAGTAGGGCACCGGGGCGAACGGCCTGGCGCGCTGCGGGTCGAGGAGGTTGCGGGCGGCGGTCATGCCCTGCTCGGCGGCGTTCGTACGGTGCTCGACGCGCATCGTGGTGCCGAACAGCGGGTTGTGCCAGCGGGCCACGTCCCCCGCGGCGTAGATGCCGGGCGCCGCGGCGCTGTACCGGTCGCACTCCACGCCGTCGCCCACCGCCAGGCCGCTGCCGTGCAGCCAGTCGGTGTTGGGTTGCGAGCCGATGGCGACCAGCACGTCGTCGGCCGCGACCGTGGTGCCGTCGTCGAGCCTGACCCCGGTGGCCCGGCCCGCCTCGGTGGTGATCCCGGTGGCCTTGGTGCCGGTGCGCAGGTCCACGCCGTGCTCGCGGTGGAGCCGGGCCAGGTGCGCGCCGACCTGCTGCCCGACGGCGTGGGCCAGCGGCACGGGGGACGGCTCGACGAGGGTGACGGCCGCGCCGAGGGACCGGGCGGCGGAGGCGACCTCGGCGCCGAGGAACCCGGCGCCCAGCACGACCAGCCGGCCGCCGGCCGCCAGCCGCTCGCGCAGGGCGAGGGCGTCCTCCAGGTCACGCAGGACGTGCACGCCCGGGGTGCCGCACCCGGGCAGCCGGCGCGGCCGGACCCCGGTGGCGATGATCAGGCCGTCGTAGCCGAGTTCCGTGCCGTCGGCGAGCGTGACCGTGCGCGCGGCCGGGGCGAGCGCGGCGGCGGGGACGCCGAGCCGCAGGTCCAGACCGAGGGCCTCCAGGTCGTCCGGGCGGCGCAGCCGCACCCGTTCGGGCTCCCAGCTGCCGTCCAGGATCTGCTTGGACAGCGGCGGGCGGTCGTAGGGCGGGTGGGGTTCGCGGCCGACGAGGGTCAGCGAGCCGTCGTAGCCCTGGCGGCGCAGGGCCTCGGCGGCCGACAGGCCGGCCGCCGAGGCACCCACGACGACGATGCGGCGCGGGGGCGCGGCCGTCACTCCTGGACCAGCCGGATCGCGGCGGCCGGGCAGATGGCCGCCGACTCCCGTACGGCCTCCTCGTGTTCGGCACCGGGTTCGGTGTCCAGCAGCACCACGATGCCGTCGTCGTCCTGGTCGAAGACCTCGGGAGCCACCAGGACGCACTGCCCGGACGCGACGCACTTGGGCTGATCGACTTCCACACGCATGGTCTGTTGTCCTCGTTTCGCTCGGAGTGCGACTGCTACCAGGTGACGGGGAGTTCGTAGACGCCGTAGACGAACCCGTCGTGCTTGAACTCCAGTTGGTCGATGCCGGTCGCCAGCGCCAGGGTGGGGACGCGGGAGTAGAGGGTGCTGTAGACGACCTGGAGCTCGATGCGGGCCAGCGGCTGGCCGAGGCACTGGTGGACGCCGTAGCCGAAGGCGACGTGCCGGCGGGCGTCGCGGCCGAGGTCGAGCCGGTCGGGGTCGGGGAAGGCGTCCGGGTCCCGGTTGGCGATCTCGTTGGCGAAGATGATGCCGTCGCCCGCGCGGATCAGTTCGCCGCCGATCTCGATGTCCTCCAGCGCGACGCGGCGCCGCCCGGAGTGGGTGATGTTGAGGTAGCGCAGCAGTTCCTCGACGGCCGCGGCGACCTGCCCGGGGTCCGCGCCGTCGCGCAGCGGCGCGAGCTGGTCCGGGTTCTCCAGCAGCGCGAGGGTGCCCAGCGCGATCATGTTGGCGGTGGTCTCGTGCCCGGCCGCGAGCAACAGCACGCCCATGTCGGCTGCTTGACGGCGGGTCAGTTCGCCGGTCGCCACGCGCTGCACGGCGAGCACGGACAGCAGGTCGTCCTCGGGCTCGGCCTGTTTGGCGGCCAGCAGGTCGTCCAGGTAGGCGGTGAGCGCCTCGTTCGCGGTGCGCATATCGTCCTCGGTCGAGGTACGGCGCACCAGGACCTGGGTGTTGCGCTGGAAGAAGTCGTGGTCCGCGTAGGGCACACCGAGCAGGGCGCAGATCACCAGACTGGGCACGGGCAGCGCGAACGCCTCGACCAGGTCGACGGGTTTGGGGCCGGCGAGCATCCGGTCGATCAGGTCGTCCACGATGCGCTGCACGGACGGCCGCAGGGCCTCCATCTTCTTGATCGTGAAGGGGGCCGTCACCATGCGGCGCAGCCGGGCGTGCTCGGGGTCGTCAAGGGTGATGAAGCTGCTGCGGACCTGGTCCCGCGCCCTGGTCGCGGCGGTGCGATGGGGGTAGCCGGGGCGCCTGGGGTCGGCGCTGACGCGCGGATCGCCGAGCAGGGCGCGCACGTCCTGGTGGCGGGTGATCAGCCAGGGGCTGCTGCCGTCCCAGATGCGCACCCGGGAGACCGGCCGCCGGGCCTGGAGGTCCCGCAGGGCGGGGGGAGGGTCGAAGGGGCATCCGGCGGCGCGGGGCATGGGGTGCTCGGGCAGCGCGGCCGGCGCGTGCTCGACTGTCTCGGTCATACCTGCCTCCTCGGCAGAGGGACCACCCAACACTCCTAACAGTGTTAGGTGCTTCAGGCAACTTTAGGGAGCGTGGTGGACGCGTCAACGGTGCCGAAGGGTTCGCCGTCGCTATCCGGCCACGATGCGGGCGAGCAGTTCGTCGGCGCGGCGCGCGAGGCCGTCCGGGTCGGCCTCGAAGGGCAGGGCCATGGCGATGGTGACGATGCCGTGCAGCGCGGACCACAGCAGCAAAGCGTCCTGGCTGCCGTCCATCCGGCCCCGGGGCGGGGGCGGGAGCGCGGCCAGCGCCTCCTCCCAGGCCCCGAGCACCAGCGTCACCGGATGCCCGGCGCCCTGTTCGCGGGGTCCGGTGATCCGCTCCACGCCGAACATCAGCCGGTAGCGCCGGGGGTTCTCCAGCGCAAAGGTGCAATACCGCCGGCCCATCGTCCGCAGGGCCTCGCGGGGTCCGCGGTCCGCCGCGCGCACCCGGGTCTCGCGCAGCTCCGCGACGAGCTTCTCGCAGGCCCGGAGCGTGACGGTCGCGACCAGTTCCGAGCGGTCCTTGAAGTGCAGATAGACGCTGGGCGCGGAGATCCCGACCTCCCGGGCGACCGCGCGCAGCGACAGCGCCTCCTCCCGGCCCGACTCGGCCAGCAGCCGCGCGGCGGCCGCCAGGATCTCCTCCTTCAGGACCGCGCCCTCGCCCCACTGGCTCGGCGCGCGGCGCTTGAACGTCTCGGCCACCGGTGCTCCCTCCGTCTGCGCCCGTCGGGGTGAAGCTTTACCCGAGGTGGCCGGATCCTGTCCGCCCCTTCCGCGTACGGGTTTCGGCGCCCGACCGGGAGGACCGCGACATCCCGCTCGTCGGTGGGGGTGCGGGGCCGCTCGCCGTGACCGGGCGCGTCGATGACGGCGACGTGGAATCCGCCGGCGGTCACGAGACGGTGGGCGCGGCCCACCATGCCGGGCCACTTCTTGTGCGTGCCGCCGCCGTGCCCCGTCAGCACCAGGGGCGCACGGCGGGAACCGGCTTGGGGCGACCAGAGGACGCCGGGGATGTCGCCCACGGCGAAGTCGCGCTCGACGATGCCGTCCGACGACGACTGCGCGGCGAACTGCACGGAATGCATCAGGTGTTGTCTTTCGGGAGTGCCTTGTGGTCGAGGCGCTCCCGGCGGCGGCTGTGTCAGCCGCTCGACCGTGACGGAGCAAAAGACCCTCGGGTCACTCCGGCGCGAAGGAGAAGCTGTTCCACTGCTCGGCCGACGTCGCGACCTGGTCCGTCGCCCCGATGTCCAGGAACACGCTCTGGCCGCCCTCGGGGACGGTGCAGTCGGGCGTCGGGTACAGCAGGAGGCTGCTCTGGGTCTGGTTGGTGACCTGGGTGACGCCCTCGGGGAAGCGGTGGCATCCATGGCTCGGCGGGTTCGTGAGGTTCTGCACGATGCGTCCGTCGCGCCGGGCCACGATCTGGCCGGACGCCTGGTCCTGGCAGGCGGTGAGCGCGACGCCGAGCAGTGCGATGCCGGTGAGCGCGGCCAGCGACCGTGAAGAGGGCATCCGGGCCTCCTGTGCCGGGACGGGCTGCTGCCTGGGACATGGTCCCTTCCCCACTATCCGACAGACCGCCCCGGACCGCCCGGCGAAGGCGCCCGTACCGGGCGGATCGCCTGTTCAGCGGCGTTCGGGGGCCCTTTCGGGTGCCGGTTTCGGCCGGGTGTCGCACCCGGTGTGCGAGGCCCGGCCGCCCTCCCTTCACTGAGGGGAACGCATCGCTTCGAGCGCACGGGAGTCACGCATGGCAGGGCACGGCAGGCGGGGTGCGGTCGGCGCGGCGCTGGCCCTGGCCACGGTCGTGACGGCCGGATGCGCCCCCGGCCTTCCGGGCTCCGCCGGACCCACGGGCCCGGTCGCCTCCGCCGCCGCCTCGCGCGCCGCCCGGGACGCCGGCGACGCGTTCGCCGAGGCCGGGGCCGAGGCCGAGCGTGGCATCGCCGCGGCCAGGGGCGGGGTGGACGCCAGGAACGAGGTGCGCCTCGGCGCCGTCACCCTCGGCGGCGGCGGCCGGGCCGCGACCAGGGTCACCGCCCGCAACACCGCGGGCTCCGCCAAGTCCTTCGCCGTCCAGGTCGACTTCACCGACCGCGCCGGCAATCTGCTGGACGTGGCCGTGGTGTTGATCGGGAACGTGGCCCCCCGCGCCACCGGTCAGGGCACCGCACACGGCAACCACCCGCTGCACGGCGAGGTACGGGCGGTCGTCGGCACGACCCTGCGCTACTGACATCCCCCTGCCGCACGAGTGAACGCCCATTCGGGTGATCCGCAGGGCCCGCCAGGCCCCGAACAGCCAAGGAAAACGGTTCTGTCGGGCGTTCCCGGCGAGTCGGGCGATTGGTTCGAAATGACAGGCTTACGGTGCCCTGTCCACACTGAATTGGCGGTTGTTGATCAGGTATGTGCATCAGCGATCCACAACGTTCTCCAGGAGATCGAATGGTGGAGCAGTCCTCCGAGATCGATATAAGCGGGCCGGACGCACCAGCCCTCACCGTGAGCGGCGCCGGCCCGGACGGAACAGAGACCGAGAGCAGACTCGCGGATGCGCTGGCCGAGCTCGTCGAAGCCGAACACGTCCCCTTGGACAGCCACTTCTTCACCGACCTCGGCGCCAACTCCCTGGTCATGGCCCAGTTCTGCGCCCGGGTCCGCAAACGGCCGGATCTGCCGTCCCCGTCCATGCGGGACATCTACCGGTATCCGACCATCCGCAGCCTGGCCCAGGCCCTCGCCCCGGCCGCTCCCGCGCCGGCCGCGCCGAGCGCGCCGGCCGCGCCGACGGCCCCGTCCCGTCCGGCACCGGCGGCACCCGCCGTAGCGCCCGAGCCGGTCACGCGGGCCGGCCGGCTGATCCATTTCCTGTGCGGGACCTTCCAGTTGCTGGTCTTCCTCGGCTACTCCCTCGTCTCCGGACTGGTCACCGCCACCGGCTACGAGTGGGTCTCCGACGGTTCGGGCATCGCCGACACCTACCTGCGGTCACTGGTGTTCGGCGGCGCCGGGTTCGTCGCCCTGTGCGCGTTCCCCGTCCTCGCGAAGTGGGTGCTGGTCGGCCGCTGGAAGGCGGGCGAGTTCCCCGTCTGGGGCCTCGCGTACATGCGCTTCTGGCTGGTCAAGGTGCTACTGCACGCGAACCCGATGATCTTCCTCGCCGGCACCCCGCTGTACGTGCTGTATCTGCGGGCCCTGGGCGCGCGGATCGGCAAGGGGGTCACGATCCTCTCCCACACCCTCCCCGTCTGCACCGACCTGGTGACCATCGGCGCCGGGACGGTGATCCGCAAGGACTGCTTCCTGCTCGCCTACCGGGCCCACGCGGGACGCATCCAGACCGGCCCGGTCACCATCGGCCGGGACGTGTTCGTCGGGGAGAAGACCACCCTGGACATCGACACCTCGATCGGTGACGGGGCGCAGCTCGGGCACGCCTCGGCACTGCACCGGGGCCAGTCGGTCCCGGCCGGCCAGCGCTGGCACGGATCTCCGGCGGAGCCGACGCGGACCGACTACGCGCGGGTCGCGCCCGCCCCGTGCGGCACGTTGCGGCGGATCTGGTTCGGCTTCGGCACCCTCATCCAACTCCTGTTCGTCTACGTGCCGTTGGGTGTCGGCGGCATCTACATGCTGTGCATCGAGGTACCGCTGTTCGACAAGCGGATCGACCCGGACACGGACTCGCTGACGCCGCTGGCCCTGCTGTCGGACGCGGTGGTGGTCTCCCTCGTCATGTTCGTCGGCTTCCTGGTTCTGGGGCTGGTCGCCCTGTACACCGTGCCGCGGCTGCTGGGGCTGTTCATCCGGCCCGACCGGGTCTATCCGCTCTACGGCTTCCACTACGCGCTGCACCGGGTGACGGTCCACATGACCAACATCAAGTTCTTCGCGTGGCTGTTCGGCGACAGCTCGTTCATCGTGCACTATCTGCGCGGCCTCGGATACGACCTGTCCCGCGTGGAGCAGACCGGCTCGAACTTCGGCACCGAGGTGCAGCACGAGACCCCGCTGCTGGTCTCGGTCGGCAGGGGCACCATGGTGGCCGACGGACTGTCGATCATGAACGCGGAGTACTCCGCCACCTCGTTCAAGCTGTCGCGGGTGTCGATCGGCGCGCGCAGTTTCCTGGGCAACAACATCGCCTATCCGGCCGGCGCCAGGATCGGCGAGAACTGCCTCCTGGCGACCAAGGTGATGATCCCGCTGGACGGCGAGGTGCGGCAGGGCGTGGGGCTGCTCGGTTCACCGTGCTTCGAGATCCCGCGCTCCGTCGACCGCGACGCCCGGTTCGACCATCTGCGCGAGGGCGACGAACTGCGCCGCCGGCTCGGGTCGAAGAACCGCTACAACCTGCGCTCGATGGCCTGGATGCTGTTCGCGCGCTGGCTGCACGTCTTCGGGCTCACCCTGATCGCACTGGCCTCGGTGGACCTGTACGGCACGGTCGGGAACGTGGTGATAGCGGGATACCTGGCGCTGACGCTCGCCTTCTCCACCGTGTACTACATCGTGCTGGAGCGCTGCCTGACCAAGTTCCGGGGCCTGCGGCCCGAGTTGTGCTCCATCTACGACCGGACCTTCTGGCAGATCGAGCGGCTGTGGAAGGTTCCCTCGCAGTGGCTGAACATCTTCAACGGAACGCCCTTCAAGAGCCTGGTGTGGCGGCTGATGGGCGTGCGCGTGGGCCGCATGGTGTTCGACGACGGCTGCTACGTGACCGACCGGACCCTCGCGGTCATCGGCGACCACTGCACCCTCAACGCCGGCAGCAAGGTCCAGTGCCACTCGCAGGAGGACGGCACCTTCAAGTCCGACTACATCAGGCTCGGCGCGGGCTGCACGCTCGGCGTCTCCGCCCACGTCCACTACGGCGTGACGATGGGCGAGGGCGCGGTGCTGGCCGCCGACTCCTTCCTCATGAAGGGCGAGGAGGTCCCCGCGCACGCGCGGTGGGGCGGCAACCCGGCGGTGGAGATGCCGGTGGCCGACGGCCCGCCGGGCGCCCCCGTCCCCGTCACGTCAGACGTCAACGCCGCTGCGGCGACCGTGAGTTGAGGAAGGCCTTTCGATGGGAACGCGCGTGGAAGCGGACCGGGAGTTCTGGCAGCGGGTCTTGACCGCCGGGGGTGCCACCACGGTGCCGCGCTGGGCGGCGAGCCCGGCCCCCGGGACGGCCGAGCAGGAGATGCCGGTGCCGGACGAGGTGGCGACGGCGGTGCGCGAGCTGGTGCGCCGCCAAGGGGTACCGGTCAGCGCGCTGCTGCTGGCCGCGCACGCCAAGGTGCTGGCCGCGCTGTCCGGCGAGCCGGAGGTGGTGACCGGCTACACCACCGGGGTGCGGGGCGAGCCGCTGCCCTGCCGACTGGCCGTCCGCCCGGGGTCCTGGCGGGAGCTGGCGGCGGCGGCCGAGCACGCCGAGGCGGAGGTGCTCGCGCACCGGGAGTTCCCGGTGGAGAAGCTGCGCCGCGAACTCGGGCTGGCCGAGCCGCCGTACGAGGTGGTGTTCGGGCCGATCGGCGCCGACGAGAACCACGCCGACGACGGTGTGCTGCACGTGCGCTGGTCGGAACGGGGCGGCCGGCTGGTGCTGCGCCTGGCCCACCGCACCGACGTCCTGGACGCGGCGGCCGCCGCCCGCATCGGCGGCTACCACCTGACGGCGCTCGGCCTGCTGGCCACCGACCCGGACGCCGACCACGACGCGGGCAGCCTGCTGTCCACCGACGAGGTGCGCGAGCAGCTGGAGGGGCTGGCCGGACCGCACCGGCCGCTGCCCGACGCCCGGGCGCACGAGCTGTTCGAGCAGCGGGTCCGGGCGCACCCCCGGGCCGTGGCGGCCGTACAGGGCGAGCGGGAGTGGACGTACGACGAGCTGAACCGGCGCGCCAACCGGCTGGCGCGGGCACTGCTCGACCGGGGGCTGGGCCGCGAGGACGTGGTCGCCGTCGTCATGGAGCGCGACCTCGACTGGCTGGCGGCGACGCTCGCGGTGTTCAAGGCGGGCGGCGCCTACCTGCCGATCGAGCCGCACTTCCCGGCGGGCCGCATCGCGGCGACGCTGTCGCGCGCGGGCTGCCGGCTGGTGCTCACCGAGTCCGGCAGCACCGGCACCCTGGACGAGGCATTGGCCTCGGTCCCGGGCGCGCGGCGGCTGCTGGTGACGGAGGCGTACGGGGAGCCGCACGCCGAGGACGACCCGCGGGTGCCGGTGGACGCCGGTCAGTTGGCGTACATCTACTTCACCTCCGGCTCCACCGGCGAGCCCAAGGGGGCGATGTGCGAGCACGCGGGCCTGCTCAACCACCTCTTCGCCAAGATCGACGACCTGGGGATCGGTGAGGGCTCGGTGGTGGCGCAGACCGCGCCCCAGTGCTTCGACATCTCCCTGTGGCAGCTGGTGTCCGCGCTGCTGGTCGGCGGCCGCACCCTGCTGGTCGCGCAGGACGTGATCACGGACGTGGAGCGCTTCGTGGACACGCTGGCCGACGGGCGGGTCGCGGTGGCCCAGCTCGTGCCCTCCTATCTGGAGGTCGTGGTCTCCTACCTGGAGCAGCACCCGCGCGAACTCCCGCACCTGCGCTGTGTGTCGGTGACCGGCGAGGCGCTCAAACGGGAGCTGGTGCAGCGCTGGTTCGCGATCCAGCCGGGCATCCGGCTGCTCAACGCCTACGGCCTGACCGAGACGTCGGACGACACCAACCACGAGGTCCTGGACCGGGTGCCGGAGCGGGTGCTGCTGGGACGCGCGGTGAACAACGTACGCGTCCTCGTCGTGGACGAGCGGCTGCGGCTGGTGCCGCTGGGCGCGCCGGGTCTGATCGCGTTCTCCGGTGTCTGTGTGGGCCGCGGGTACGTCAACGACCCGGAGCGGACCCGGGAGGCGTACCGCACGGACCCGTACCGGCCCGGTGAACGGCTCTACCTGGGCGGTGACTGGGGGCGCTGGCACCCGGACGGCAAGCTGGAGTTCCTGGGCCGCCGGGACAACCAGGTGAAGATCCGCGGCTTCCGCATCGAGATCGGGGAGATCGAGAACGCGCTGCTGCGGGTGTCCGGGGTACGGGACGCGGCGGTGGTGGTCACCGAGCGGGCCGGCGGGAGCAAGCACCTGATCGCCTTCTGCGCCGGTACGCCCCGTCCGCCCGAGGAGCTGCGCGAGGCGCTCGGTGCGGTGCTCCCCGCCTATATGGTCCCCTCGGGCTACCACTGGCAGGACGCCCTGCCGCTGACCGCCAACGGCAAGATCGACCGCAAGGCGCTGACCGCCCTGGCCCAGCAGACCGCGCCGGTCGTGGCGGAGGCCGGGCAGGCGCCGCTCGGCGCGGCCGAGCGGCGGCTCGCGGCGGCCTGGGCGACGGTGCTGGGCGTGCCCGTCGAACAGGTCGGCCGCACCGACCACTTCTTCGAGTCCGGCGGCACCTCGCTGACCGCGGTCAAGCTCAGCATCGCGCTCGAGCGGGCGGTGTCCCTCAAGGACATCACCCGCACCCCGGTCCTCGCCGACCTGGCCGCCCTGCTGGACGGCACGGCCCGCCGGCACGGGGAGCTGCTGCAACCGCTCACCGACGGGGACGGCGGCGAGGGCGCGCTGGTGTGCTTCCCCTACGCGGGCGGCAACGCGGTCAACTTCCGGCCGCTGGCGAGCGCGCTCGCGGACAGCGGGCTCACCGTCCTCGCGGTGGACCTGCCGGGCCACGACGTGGCCGCGCACCAGGAGCCGTTCGCCTCGATCGCGCAGGTCGCCGAGCAGGTCAGCGCGGAGATCGTCGCGCGCGGGCTGACCCGGGTGATGCTGTGGGGCCACTCCTCGGGAGCCGCACCGGCGATCGAGACCACCCGGCGCCTCGCGGACCGGGGCGTGCGGGTCACCCGGGTGTTCATCGGCGCCCAGCTCCTCGGCACCGCCGAGCAGCGGGCCGCGGCCGTCGCGGAACTCGGCGGACTCGGTGACGCCGAGATCGCGGCCCGGCTCACCGCGGACGGCGGCTACACCGAACTCGCCGAGCTGAACGAGGCGCACGCCGAGCACATCGGCGCCGCCTACCGGCACGACTGCGTGGCCGCGCACCACTACTTCCGCGCGGCCCTGGGCGCCCCTGAGCCGCCCAGGCTGTCCGCGCCGGTCACCGTGGTCGTCGCGGCCGACGACCCGCACACCGCCGGATCCGCAGCGCTCCACCAGGACTGGCTGCGCCTGGCCGAACAGGTGGAGCTGCACGAACTCGCCGACGGGGGCCACTACTTCCCGCGCACCCGGCCGGCCGAGGCGGCGCGGGCCGTGCTGCGGGCCGCCGTGCCCCTGGCCACGTCCTGAGCCAGCCGGACCCTCCAGACGGGCAACCGAAAGGAAACCGAGATGCCGTTCTCTTCCCTGGCCGCGCCGCTCGATGTGGAGCTGCGGCCGGACAGACCCGCGCTGCTGCGCGTCGACTCCCCGCCGGACGCCCCGGCCTGGGCGGCCGAGCACCGCGAGGCGCTGCGCGCCATGGTCACCGAGCACGGGGCGCTGCTCGTGCGTGGTCTCGGACTGCGCGACGCGGACCGCACCGGTGCCGTCTTCCGGCGGCTCGCCGGTGAACTCATGCCGGAGCGCGAGGCGTTCGCGCCCCGCGAGGACTTCGGCGGGGGCCTGTACTCCGCCACTCCCTGGCCGGCCAACCAGCCGATGTGCATGCACCACGAGCTGAGTTACACCCTGGACGTGCCCGGCCTGATGATGTTCGCCTGCCCGACCGCGCCCGAGGAGGGCGGGGCGACGGCGGTGGCCGACGCCGCGCGGGTGCTGGAGGCGCTGCCCACCTCGCTCACCGAGCGGTTCGAGCGCGAGGGCTGGCTGCTGACCCGCAGCTACAACGACGAGATCGGGGCGTCCCTGGCCGAGTCGTTCGGCACCGAGGACCGGGCCGAGATCGAGCGCTACTGCCGGGAGAACGCCATCGAGTTCACCTGGCGGGCGGACGGCTCGCTGCACACCACGCAGCGCCGCAGCGCCGTCGTACGACACCCGGTCACGGGCCGGCGCTGCTGGTTCAACCAGATCGCGTTCCTCAACGAGTGGACACTGGCCCCCGAGGTGCGCGAGTACCTGGTGGACGAGTACGGCGCGGACGGGCTGCCGTTCAACACCCGTTACGGCGACGGAAGTCCGATCGGCGAGGAGGTGGTCGAGCTGCTCAACTCCACCTACGAGGCGCACACCCGGCGCGAGCCCTGGCAGGCCGGGGATCTGCTGCTCGTGGACAACATCGGCACCGCGCACAGCCGGGAGCCGTTCACCGGCGAGCGGCAGGTGCTGGTGGGCATGGCCGAGCCGCTGCGGCTCGCCGACGGCCGCCCGACCCCGGAGGCGAGCGCGCGATGACCGATCTGCTGACGACGCCCGCCGAACGGGCCGACGACGGCCGGCCCTCGGTGCCGACGTTCTCCGTGATCTCCGGGCAACAGGTGCAACAGGCGCTGAAGGGCCGGGAGAACGAGCTGGTGGCGCTGGTGGAGGCCACCTACCGGCTGCACGGCGCCGGGGAGTCGGTGAACCCCCCGTCGTACTTCCTGCGCTTCCCGGACCGCCCATCCTCGCGGATCATCGCGCTGCCCGCCTCGATCGGCGGCTCGGTCGCCGTGGACGGCCTGAAGTGGATCTCCAGCTTCCCGGACAACGTGCGCTCCGGGCTGCCGCGGGCCTCCGCGGTGCTGATCCTCAACGATCCGCGGACCGGCTACCCGTTCACCTGTCTGGAGAGTTCCATCATCAGCGCCACCCGGACCGCGGCGTCCGCGGCGCTCGCCGCCGACTGGCTCAGCCGCGGCCGGACCCGTCCCACGCGGGTCGGGTTCTTCGGCACGGGGCTGATCGCCCGGTACATCCACACCTTCCTGGCCGGCACCGGCTGGGAGTTCGACGCGATCGGCGTGCACGACCTGTCCGCCGACAGCGCCGAGGGGTTCCGGGGCTATCTGCGCCAGTCCGGCGTCGCCGGGCGGGTCACCGTGCACGACCGTGCCGAGGACCTGGTCCGGGCCAGCGATCTCGTGGTCTTCGCCACCGTCGCCGGTACGCCCCACGTCACCGATCCCGCGTGGTTCGACCACAACCCACTGGTCCTGCATGTGTCCTTGCGGGACCTGGCACCCGAAGTGCTGCTCGACGCCGCCAACTTCGTGGACGACGTCGACCACTGTCTGAAGGCCGACACCTCACCGCATCTGGTCGAACAGCTCACGGGCGACCGCGACTTCCTCGACGGCACGCTGTACGACGTGCTGCTGGGTAGGGCCGCGCCGCCGACCGACCGGCCGGTGATCTTCTCGCCCTTCGGACTCGGTGTCCTCGATCTCGCCGTCGGCAAGTACGTCTACGACGAAGTATCCCGGGCGGGCAGTCTCCGCCTCATCGACGACTTCTTCCACGACCTGCGCCGGTACGGCTGAGGACCCGTCCTCGGCCCGGCACCAGGAGGTCCGCCGTGCCTGTCATTACCGCTCCCTATGCCTTCAACGAGGGCCAGCTCTTCGTCGACCTGGAGTCGATCTGCGGACGACCCCTCCATCTGAAGTGCGAGGGCTTCAACTTCGCCGGGTCCATCAAGCTGAAGGCCGCGAACGAGATGGTGGAGAGCGCCGAGCGGGACGGACTCCTGACGCCGGAGTCCGTCCTCGTCGAGTCCTCCTCCGGGAACCTCGGCGTGGCGCTCAGCATGATCGCCGCCAGCAAGGGCTACCGGTTCCTTTGCGTGACCGACTCCCGTTGCAACCTGTCGACCAGACTGCTGATGGAGGCGCTCGGCAGCGAGGTGCACGTGATCGCCGACCAGGACTCCAACGGCGGATTCCTGGGGACGCGCATCGAGTACGTCCGCCAGCTGTGCGCCTCCGACGACCGGTACGTGTGGCTCAGCCAGTACACGAACGCCGGCAACTGGCGAGCGCACTACCGCACCACCGCCCCGGAGATCGCGGGCCAGTTCCCGGCTCTCGACGTGCTGTTCATCGGGGCCGGCACCACCGGCACCCTGATGGGCTGCGCGCGCTGGTTCCGCCAGTGGCACCGGCCGGTGCGGATCGTCGCCGTGGACAGCGTGGGCTCGGTGGCGTTCGGCGGCGAACCGGGCCGCCGGATGATCCCCGGCCTGGGCATGAGCATGCGCCCGCCGCTGCTGGACGAGTCCTTCGTGGACGAGGTGATCCGGGTGGAGGAGGCGGACACCATCCGCATGTGCCATCGCATGGCGCGGCGCGGGTTCCTGTTCGGCGGCTCCACCGGGACGGTGGTCAGCGGGGCCATGGACTGGCTGGCCCGGCATGACGCCGAAAACCTCACCGCGGTGGCCATCGCACCGGATCTGGGCGAGCGCTACCTCGACACCGTCTACCAGACCAACTGGCTCCAGGACCTGTACGGCGATCACGTCCTGGACGAGGAGAGGATGGGCTCCGTCGCCGAGGAGGTCGAGCCCGTGACCCGGACATCGGAGCGCAGGCGCAGACCGTAGCGGTGCGCTCCGTCCGTGGAAGGGCGCCTGTCCAGGGCCGTTGCCCCGGAAGGCGCCCTTCACGGCGCTCACGAGGGGCGCGCGCGCCTCCGTGCGCCCGCTCGTGCACCGGTCACCCACACCACGGGTGGGGAATAGGCCATTCCGTCCCGGGCCTCACCCACGGGCGGCCCGACGGCCGCGGACAGGAGGCCGCGCATTCCCAGGCGCTCGGTACTGAGCTGCACATTTTCTGCACAACCCGCCGTGGAATCGGTTTTCGGACGGACTGAAAGTCTCCCCTTCCCACACAGGCCACACCAGGCGAACCATTTTCAGAAAAGCCACTTCATCGTGCGATGTCGGCGAGTGCGCCGCTCACGTTCAGGACCTCATGGCACTGCCGCGCCTGCTGTCCCGTGGCGGGGGTGCCCGGCTTGGCACAGGTGACGTTCGCGGTGACGGTGGCGTTCGCGGGGATCTCGATGGGGGTGACCCAGTGGTAGTCCTGGTTGCGGAAGGTCTCCAGCGCGATCGTGGTGATCTTCCGGTCGCCGAAGGTGATGGTCATGACCCCCTCGTCGCCCTGGAAGTTGGCGACCACGATGTCCGTGATCCGGAACGTCTTGCCCGCCGGCACCGTGTAACTGCCGGTCTTGGTCTGCCCGCCGGACGTCTGCACGTCGATGGTGGTCGAGCTCTGCCCGCCGCCGCCCCCCGCGGTGCCGGGGCCGGTGCCGCCCGGAGCGGTGCCGCCGGGGCCGGTGCCCCCGGGTACGCCGGGCCCGCTGCCGCCCTGCTCCCTGCCGGTGCCCGAGCCGCCGCCCGTGCCGGGCGACTGGCCGTTCTTGCCGCCGGGGGTGGGCCGGGGCTGGACCACCTCGTCGGCGGCCTGCCGGGCCGCGCTGCGCACCGCGGGCCGCACCAGCGCGAACCACGCCAGCAGCAGCGCGAGCAGCGCCGCGAGCAACGCCAGCAGCCACTTCGGGAAGATCGGGATCTGGACGAACTCCGCCTCCAGCGGCGGCCGTACGAGCGTGCCCGCGCGGGCGCCCGCCTCCGGGTCCTGTTCGGCCGCGCGGTCGGTGGCGTGCACGGTGAACGGCCAGACGGCGGGCTTGCCGAACCACACCGGTTTGCCGATGCGCACCCGCAGCCGGGTCTCCGCCGACTCCCCCGGCGCCAGGTCCAGGGTGCCCGGGGTGAACCCGAACCGCAGTTCCTCACCGGCCTGTTCGGGCCGGAAGGCGACCTGCGTCGGGGTGTTGCCCTCGTTGCGCACCGCCACCCGGTAGCGGCCCCGCAGCCAGCCGCGGCGGCGCCGCGGGAGGATCTCGGTCCGCAGCTCGTGGAACTCCTCGACGTGCACCGTGGTCTCGGGCACGGTGACCGACTCGGGGTGCTCGGCCGGCAACACCCGCACGGCCAGCGGCACATCGCCCGCGCGCACCTCCGGGGAGCGCGGCGGGGCCAGCCGGACGGTCACCGTCTCGGAGGTGCCGGGGTAGAGCGAGACGCGCTCGGGTTCCACGACGGCCCAGGGCGCGCAGTCGCCCACGACCTCCAGGGTGTACGCCTCGACGATGTCGCTGTCGTTGCGGACGGTCAGGCTGGTGGCGGCGGTGCCGCCCGGGGTCACCGTCACGGCCGGCATGTCGAGACCGGGGGCGCCGGGACCGGAAGAGGCTGCAGAAGGCGTCACGCCTCGACGGTAGGAGCGCTCCCGGCGCGCCACGAGAGATGCGGGGGCAACATCCGGGCAGTCGACGTGCCCGCAGCGGCCAAGGTCATCTCCGATCCACGGCACGGAGGCTGATCGCGGGGCGCCGCCTTGTGCTCCGACCGACAGTCGACGTGTGCTCGAACCCACCAGTCCTGGGCGCCACCGCCGTCGCCCGGGTCGCGTCCTGAATTTCGGAACGCCGCCATGTCCGGCCTTGCGAAAGAAGAACCGCTCATGATCGTCCAGATGCCCGGCGGGGCCGCCCCCGCCCCCGCCGCCGTCGGCCGCCCGGACCGGGTGACCCTCGCCGTCTACGCCCAGGACCTGGTCCTGCACATCGGAATCGTCCAACAGCTGCGCCAGCGGCCCGAATTGGAGCTCGTCTCGGAAGGCGAGGCGGACGGGGCACAGATCTCGCTCGTGGTCGTCGACAGTGTGGACGACGAGGTGACGTCCCTGCTGCAACGGTTACAACGCAACACCGGCACCCGTACCGGACTGGTGGTGGGCACGTTCGAGTCGGCGGCGCTGCAACGGGTGATCGAGTGCGGGGTCGGGGCGGTGCTACGGCGGGCCGAGGCCGACCAGGACCGGCTGCTGCACCTGGTACTGGCGCTGGCCAAGGGCGAGGGGGTGCTGCCCGGCGACCTGCTCGGCAAGCTGCTCACCCACGTCGGCAGCCTCCAGCGTTCGGCGCTCGATCCGCGCGGGCTGTCCCTGTCCACGCTGACCGCGCGCGAGGCGGACATGCTGCGCCTGGTGGCGGAGGGGCTGGACACCGCGGAGATCGCCGCGAAGACCTCGTACTCCGAACGGACCGTCAAGAACGTGCTGCACGAGGTCACCACGCGGCTCCAGTTGCGCAACCGGGCCCACGCGGTCGGTTACGCGCTGCGCAACGGACTGATCTGAGGACCGCCCGGGCACCCGGCCGCTGCCCGAAAGCGCAAGCCGTGCTTCCCCCGGGACGGTCCCCTTCGCCCTGCCGCGCCGCGCGCCCGCCGCGCACAGTGGCCGGGCACACCCCTGTGTTCCGAGACTGCGAGGTGGACCGTGAACGGCACCGCTGGCCCCGGCGGGCAGCGCCGGCTGGGGAGATTCGGCGCCTCGTTGCTGCTGGTGGTCCCGCTGATCGCGGTGACCGCGGCCTCGGGACCGAGCGGCGCGGACCCCGCCGCGCGGGCGGCCGCCCCGACCGCCCCCGCCCGGGTGACGTACGCGGGCACCGGTCATCGCAGCCTGGGCCGGGTCACCGGCACCGAGAAGAGCGATCCGCTGTTCGGCGAGGGCCCGGCGCACTACGACGTCCAGGCGACGGCGCTCGGGGACACGGTCGTGTTCGCGAGCCGCCGCGACGAGAAGCGGCCCCAGATCTATCTGCGGGCCCCGGACGGCTCGGTGCGCAAGCTGACCACGGGCCGGGACGCGGCGCACCCGCGGCTGACCCCGGACGGCGGTTCGGTGGTGTTCGACTCGGCGGAGCCGGGCGGTCCCGACGGCAAGAAGCAGCGCGACCTGTGGCGGGTGGGCACCGACGGCGACGGGCTGAGCCGGCTGACCGACACGCCGTACGACGAGCAGAGCCCGACCGTGTCGGCGGACGGGCAGCGGCTGGCCTACAGCGCGAACCCGGTCGCGGCGGCCGGGCCGCAGATCTATGTGCGCCCGCTGGCCGGCGGCTACCCGACCGCGCTCACCGGAACGCTGGGCGGCCAGGCGACCGAGCCGGTGTTCAACCCGGTGAACGACGCGGCGCACCGGGACCTGCTCGCGTACACGTACACCGCCGACTCCCGAACCGGGCCCCGGCTGCGGCAGCTCGGCGGCCCGGGCGGGGACCAGCCGCTGCTCGCCGGCACGGCGGCCCAGTGGCGGACCCACGGGGCAGCCTGGATGCCCGACGGGAACGGCGTGCTGTTCCTCAGCGTCGACCACACCTGCTCCTGCGAGGGCGACTGGAACCATGTGTGGCGGTCCACGGCGAACCCGGACCAGACCCCGGACCCGACGCTGCTGCTCAGCGAGAACCGCGACGTCTCGTCGGTGACCTGGGTCGGCCCACCGGACGGCGGCTACCCGGTGGTGGACCGGCTGTCGGAGCCCGCGCCCGCGGTGCAGGGTGTGGACGCGACGCCCGACCAGCGGGTGGCGACCTTGCAGGACGTGCGGATGGACGGCTCGGACCCGCGCGATCTCGGGGTTCCGGTGCTGCAGGAGGACCCGGCGGCCGACACCAACGCCGATCCGACGAAGGACCCCTTGTTCCAGCCGGCGCCCGGATACGACCCGTGGACCGAGCGGCAGAACTACACGCCGGACGGGCGGCGCATCGTGGTGACCCGGTTCGAGAACGGCGGCCAGGGACGGATCGAGCAGATCTGGACGGCGGACGCCGACGGCACCAACCCGGTGGCGATGCGGCTGGCCGGGCGGGGGCCGGACGACTGGGACACCGATCCGACGTTCTCGCCCGACGGCAGGTACCTGGCCTTCACCCGGACCTCGCCGGGCGGGGTCGGCTCCGCCGCCCATCCCGGGCGCATCCTGATCGCCGACACCACCACGGGCACGATCGTGCACGAGATCGTCCCGCCGGCCGGGGAGCGGACCGGGGGCGACGCCCAGCCCACCTGGTCCCCGGACGGCACCATGCTCGCCTTCACCCGCAACGAGGTGATCGGCGGCAACGGCGGCAACAAGCACATCTGGACCGTGCCGGTCGACGCCCCCGGCGGGCAGCACGACCTGACCGGGCAGCAGGACCTGAGCACGTCGATCTGCCCGGGCGACTGCTCGGTCATCGACGACAGTCCCGCGTTCTCCCCCGACGGCCGCTCGATCGTCTTCAACCGCAAGAACGGCGGCGGCCTCGTCGACGAGCGCAACGGCCTCGTGCTGACCTCGGTGACCGGCTCCGACTGCCGGGTGCTGCTGCCCCAGTCGGCCCGGGACACCGCCGACGCCTGCCACCGGGAACTGCCCGACACCACGCTCACCGGACCGCACCAGCCGCGGGACGCGGCCTGGACGGCGGACGGCAGCCGGATCGTGTTCAGCGCCCGGGACGACGCGCCCGTCAACTGCCCCGAACACCTCTACGTGCTGACCGTGGCGACCGGCCGGGTCACCAACCTCACCGCCCAGCTGCCGGGCCGTCAGAAGGAGCCCGGCGTCCAGCAGTCGGTGGACCTCGCGGTGCACGCGCCGGACACGGCCTCCCCGGTGCCCGTCGGCAGCTCGACGGACGTGCGGGTGGACGTCGTCGACAACGGCCCGGCCGCCTCCCCCGGCACCCGGCTCACCGTGGCCCCGCCGACCGGGGTGACCGTCACCAGGATCAGCTATCCGGGCGGCAGTTGCGACGCGGCGTCGCTCCAGTGCGACCTCGGGGTGGTGCCGCCCGGCACGACGGTCCCGGTCACCGTGACCGTGCGGGGCGAGACCACCGGGGACCAGCCACTGGGCTGGTCGGTCGCCGGCAGCGTGATCGACCCGGAGCCCGGCGACAACGCGGCGCGGACCGTGGTGCCGGTACGCCCGCCGGCCCCGCCGACGCCGACCCCGACCCCGACGCCCACACCGGCACCGCCGCCCCCGCCGCCCGCCCCGCCCGCGCCGAAGGCCGGTCCCGGAGTGACGGTGACCGCCCAGCCGAACCCGGGCTATGTCGGCGGCCGGGTCGTGGTGACGTACACCGTGCGCAACGGCCGCAACGCGCTCGCCACCGGGCTCCGGCTGCGCATCGGGCTGCCGGCCGGCATCCCGAGCGGTGGGCCGCCGCCGGGCTGCGACCGCTCGTGGCTGTGCGCGCTGCCGGACCTGCCGCCGGGCGACAGCACCGTGGTGCGGGTGGTGCTCGCCCCCGACCACGCGCTGACCGGACGGGTCACCGGCGTGCTGACCACCACCGGCACCGACGCCGACCCCGGGGACAACAGGGCCGCCACGACGCTGCGGATCCTGCAACCGAAGATCGTCGCCGTGCCGCCGATCGGCAAGCCCGGCTTCGTCACCTCGGTGCGCGGCAAGGACTTCCCGCCGGGCGTGCCGGTGCGCTTCACCTGGCAGCCGGGGATCACCGCGGCCGCCGCGCCGACCAGGCCCGGTCCGGACGGCACCTTCATCGGCCAGCTGCTGATCCTCGCCAAGGACCAGACGGGACCGCGCACCATCACCGCGCGCGGCCCCGGCTTCTCCCCGGTGAAGACGGACTTCCTGGTGGTGACGGGCAGTGTGCAGCCGCCGGACGAGGTGACCCGCCGGTGATCCACGAGGTCGACGAGGCGCTGCGCGCACTGCTCGCCGGGTCCGGTCTGGAGGCGTCCGGGGTCGAGGTGGTCTTCGACGCGCCGACCCGCGAGTGGGCGGCCCGCCGCAACGCGCCCACGGTGTGCGTCTTCCTGTACCACATCCAGGAGGACCCCACCCGGCGCGGCAGCGGCGCCGGGGAGGTGCACGACGCCGACGGCCATGTGGTGGCCCGGCGCTCCCCGGCCCGCTGGTTCGAGCTGACCTATCTCGTCACGGCGTGGGCGAGCCGCCCGCAGGACGAACACCGGCTGCTCTCCCAGGTGCTGGGCACCCTGGTGCACACGGACGTGCTGCCCGCGCCGCTGCTCACCGGTTCACTCGCGGACCTCGGTCTGACCGTGTCCCTGGACACCGCCGGGGCCGGGCTCGACGCGCCGTCCGCGTCCGACGTGTGGTCCGCGCTCGGCGGAGAGCTGAAGGCGTCGCTCGGGGTGCGGGTGCGGGCGCCGCTCGCCGGGGTGGAACGCCCGGCCGGACCGCCGGTGACCGAGGGGCTCGTGGTGCGCACCGCCGGGCCGGTGCCCGGCGGGGAACCGGCACCGGGCCGCCGGCTGCGGTACGCGGAGGTCGGCGACCCCGGCCCGGAGGGCTTCGCCGGACCGCGTGAGCGGCCCCCGGTCCCGGCCCGGCGCCGGCGGGGAAGGCGGCAGCCCTGATGCACGCGGTCGAGACCGAGGCGGACGTCCTGTGGGCGCGGCTGCGCCTGGTCGAGGAGCGGGTGCGGCACGCGGTGGCCGCGCGCCGCGCCGTCGACCCGGACCCCGACGACCCCTACCGGGGCCAGTACCTGACCCCCGAGGCGGTCGAGCGGATCCTCGCCGGGCAGGGCGGGCTCGGGCTGCCCGGGCACGAGCCGCCGCCACTGCCGCCCGCCTCCGCACTGGGCGGACTGGCCGCCCGGTTCGGGCTGTCGCCGCTGGACGCCGATCTGCTGCTGGTGGTCCTGGCGCCGGACCTCGACCCCCGGTTCGAGCGGCTGTACGGCTATCTCAACGACGATCTGACCCGCCGTCGGCCGACGGTCGCGCTCGCCCTGGAGCTGTGCGGGCTGCCGGCGGCGTCGGCGGCCCGCTTCCGGCTCTGCGCCGGGGCGCCGCTGATCGATGGCGGGCTGGTGGAGGTGACCGAACCGGACCGGCCGCCGCTGTCCCGGGTGCTGACGGTCCCCGACCGGGTCACCGCACAGCTGCTGGGCGGCACCGAACCGGACGCGCGCCTCGCCGGACTGCTCGGCGCGGCCGCCGCCGACCCCACGGCCGAACCGGCCGACGTGGACCGGGCGGCCGGGGCGGTCCGCTCCGCGCCGGGCCTGGTGCATCTGCTGGGCCGCGGCGGCGACGCGCCCGGCCTCGCGGCGGCGGCCCTGCGCGCGGCCGGACTGCGCCCGCTGGTCCTGGACGCGGCGGCGCTCGCCCGGCGCTCCGCAGAAGTGCCCGCGCTCGCCCGGGTGGCGGCGCTGGAGGCCCGGCTGTCCGGCGCGGGCGTCCTCCTCGGCCCGCTGGAGGCCCTGCCCCCGGAGCCCGCCGGGCGCGCGGGCGTCGTCAGGGAGATGTGCGCCGCGCTGCGCGGCCTGCCGCTGTTCACCTACGGCACGGAGGGCTGGGACCCGGCCTGGGCGGCCGACACCCCGGTCGTCCTCACCGTCGCCCCGCCCTCCCCCGGGCGCATGACCGCCCGCTGGCGGCACGCCCTCGCCCGGGCCGGCGCCGACGGCATCGCGCCGGCCGAGGCGGAGGAGCTCGCCTTGGCGGTGGCCGCACACCGCCTGGACGGCGGACAGCTCCGCCGGGCCGCCGCCGGCGCGGTGCGCACGGCCGCGCTGGCGGGCCGCCCGGTCCTGGCCGGCGATCTGCGGGCCGCCGTCCGCGCGCAGAACGGCGCGGGGCTCGCCCGGCTGGCCCGCCGGGTGGAGCCGGCCGTCGGCTGGGACGACCTGGTGCTGCCCGCGCCCACCCACCGGCGGCTGCGGGAGCTGGCGGTGCGCGCCCGCCATCGCGAGCAGGTGCTCGGGCAGTGGCGGATGCGGCCGGGCGGCGGACGCGGGCGCGGCGTGATCGCCCTGTTCGCCGGGGAGTCGGGCACCGGCAAGACCATGTCCGCCGAGGTGGTCGCGGCCGACCTCGGCATGGACCTGTACGTGGTCGACCTGTCCACGGTGGTCGACAAATACGTCGGGGAGACCGAGAAGAACCTGGAGCGGATCTTCACCGAGGCGTCCGCGGTCAACGCGGTGCTGCTGTTCGACGAGGCCGACGCGATCTTCGGCAAGCGCTCGCAGGTCAAGGACGCGCACGACCGGCACGCCAACATCGAGTCGGCGTATCTGCTCCAGCGCATGGAGTCCTTCGACGGGATCGCCGTGCTGACCACCAATCTGCGGGCCAACCTGGACGAGGCGTTCACCCGCCGACTCGATGTGATCGCGGACTTCCCGGTGCCCGACGCGGAGCAGCGGCTCGCCCTGTGGGAACGGTGTCTTGGCGGGCGCCTGCCGCGCGAGCCCGGCCTCGATCTCCGGTTCTGCGCCGACCGCTTCGAGCTGGCCGGAGGCTCCATCCGGGCGTGCGCGGTGACCGCCGCGTATCTGGCCGCGGAGTCCGGACGGCCGCTCGCCATGCGGCAGTTGATGACGGCGGTGGCCCAGGAGTACCGCAAGCTGGGCCGGCTGGTGCTGGAGAGCGAGTTCGGGGAGTGGACGCGGGACGTGCTCGCGGACCTGTGAACCGGCCGCTGCCCGCGGGCGGGCGCCCTCACGGACCCCGTTGCCCGAAAGGGAAGGCCCGGCCGGGCGCGGGCGCCCGCAGGGGCAGTGGGGTTGCCCTCGCCGAGGTCCGCGCGCCCCTGTCGCCGTGCCGCACCCGCCTCGGAGACTCGACGTCGACGCAGGTGACACCGATGGGACATGAAGGAGCGAGCATGCCGACGTACCTCACCCCGGGCGTGTACGTGGAGGAGGTGCAGTCCGGTGCCCGACCGATCGAGGGGGTCGGCACCGCCGTCGCCGCGTTCGTCGGCTTCGCCCAGACCGGACCCTTCCACGAACCGACGCTCGTCACCAACTGGGACCAGTACACCCAGCTGTTCGGCGGCTTCACCGAGGGCGCCTATCTGCCGCACGCGGTGTACGGCTACTTCGCCAACGGCGGTGGCGCCGCCTACGTGGTGCGCGTCGGCGGCTCCGGCCGGGACTCCTCCGCGCCGGCCGCGGGCGTGCCCCGGCAGGGCCAGGCGCCCGAGCCGGTCGCGCTCGGCGGTTTCCTGGTCGCGGCCCGCCCCGGTGTCACCGGGGTGTCGGTGGAGGTCGCCGACCCGGAGGGCGAGAACCCGCCGGAGGACCGCTTCCGGCTGCTGGTCCGCCGCGGCGACCAGGTGGCCGAGACGTACGACGTCTCCACCCGCAAGAACGTCAAGGGCTATGTGGTCGGCCAGCTCCGGGCGTCCAAGCTGATCGAGGTCACCGAGCAGCGCGACGCCGCCCAGACCCGGCCCACCGCCCAGACCGTCGCCGTGCCGGACGCCCCGGCCGCGCCCGCGGCCCCCGCGTCCGGCGAGGTGTCCCGGCTCGACCCCGCCGAGTACGTCGGCGACGCCGGTGCCCGCACCGGCTTCGGCGGCCTGGAGGCCATCGACGAGATCACCATGGTCGCGGTCCCCGACCTGATGGGCGCCTACCAGCGCGGGGACATCGACGCCGAGGGCGTGCGCACCGTGCAGCTCGCGGTGATCTCGCACTGCGAGCAGATGGGCGACCGGGTGGCCGTGCTGGACGCCCCGCCCGGACTCACCGCCCAGCAGGTGCGCACCTGGCGCAACGACGAGGCCGGTTACGACTCCCGGTACGCCACCCTCTACTACCCCTGGGTGCGTGTCTTCGACCCGGCGTCCGGCCGTAACACCACGGTCCCGCCGAGCGGTCACATCGCGGGCGTGTGGGCGCGCAGCGACGCCGAGCGCGGTGTGCACAAGGCGCCCGCCAACGAGGTGATCCGCGGCGCGGTGGACCTCGAACTCCGGCTCAGCAAGGGCGAGCAGGACCTGCTGAACCCGATCGGTGTGAACTGCGTGCGGGCCTTCCCCGGCCGGGGCATCCGGATCTGGGGCGCCCGCACCCTGTCCTCCGACCCGGCCTGGCGCTACCTGAACGTGCGCCGCCTGTTCAACTACCTCGAAGAGTCCATCCTGCTGGGCACCCAGTGGGTGGTCTTCGAGCCGAACGACGACCGGCTGTGGTCGAGCATCCGGCGCAATGTCACCGCGTTCCTCACCGAGGAATGGCGGCGGGGCGCGCTCTTCGGGCGCACCGCCGAGGAGGCGTTCTACGTCAAGTGCGACCGCGACAACAACCCGCAGGAGTCCATCGACCAGGGCCGGGTCGTCTGCGAGATCGGTGTCGCACCGGTCAAGCCCGCCGAGTTCGTGGTCTTCCGGCTGGCCCAGTTCTCGGACAGCACCAGCCTCATCGACGAGTGAGACCAGTGACCCGCGGGTCGGTCAAGGAAAGGTGACGAACAGTCATGGCAGAGGGCGATGCTCTTTCCACCCATGTCTTCGGCGTGCAGCTCGGCGGCTACATGGTGGAGTCCATCCAGGAGATCAGCGGCCTGACCGTCGAGGAGGAGGTCGTCGAGGTACGGCAGGTCACCTCGGAGGGCAAGCAGATCATCCGTAAGCAGCCGGGCGCCCGGCAGGCCGGCGAGATCACGATCACCCGGGGACTCGACAAGTCCAGCGAGTTCACCAAGTGGATCAAGGAGACCCTGAACAACGGTGCCGTCGACACCGCCCGGCAGAACCTGACCATCGAGATCAAGGACTCCAAGGGCGACACGGTCCGCCGCATCCAGCTGATGCAGGGCTGGGCCTCCCGGTGGGAGGGTCCCTCGCTGAAGGCGGGCGAGTCCGCGGCGGCCACCGAGACCGTCACCATCGTCTTCGAGGAGATCGTCGTCGAATGAGGCGCCGTACGGTGACGGCGGGCAGCCTGGAGGAGATCCTCGACGCGACGGCGCCCGTCTCGGCCCCCGAGCAGTCGCAGGCCCCGGCGCCACCGCCCGGCCCCGCGGCCGCGCGCGACAACGGGCTGCGCACCGAGTTCGAGTTCGAGCTGCCGCGCGGGTACGTGGACGAGTCGGGCACGCTGCACCGCAGCGGCTCGATGCGGCTGGCCACGGCCCGCGACGAGCTGCGCCCGCAGATCGACCTGCGGGTCAAGGAGAACCCCGCGTACCTCAGTGTGGTGCTGCTGAGCCAGGTGATCACCCGGCTCGGCACCATCACCGACGTGCACGCGGGCGTCGTGGAGCGCATGTACGCCACCGATGTCGCCTTCCTCCAGGACTTCTACCGCCGGGTCAACAGCGAGGGCCACACCCGCGCCGCGGTGACCTGCCCGCACTGCGAGGGCGCCTTCGAGGTGGACCTCTCGGGTGGGCGCCTGGGGGAATCGTGACGTACGCGCTTCCCCGGCTCCGGGAGGAAGTCGCGTACATCGCCTACCACTTCCACTGGCAGCGCGAGGACATCCTCGACCTCACCCATGCGGAGCGCCGGCAGTGGGTGGGCGAGATCGCGCGCATCAACGCCCGCATGAACGAGGGTGGTTGAGTGATGGGCTGGTGGGAGGGGGTCCGGCGCCGGGTGGGCGGGGGCACGGCGGGGACGGTCCCGGCCGGCGCTCCGGCGGGTCCGGCCGCGGCCGGTGCCGTCCCGGGCGCGGGTACGGGCACGCAGAGCCCGGCCGCGTCCGTGCCGGGTGACTGGGACGGCGGCTGGCGGCGGGTCGCGCCGGTCGTGCCGACCGTCTCCCGCGCCCCGCTCGGCGTCAGCGACGGCCTCGCCTTCCGCTCGGGCCTCGCCTCCTGGCAGAACTCCTCCTTCGACCGGGGCCTCGGCCACGGTCTGCTGCCCTCGGCCCCGGCCGGTCTCGTCCATGGCGTGACCCGGCCCGCCGTGCAGCGGTCGGTGCCCGCCGAGGGCGGCCCGTTGCTGCTGCGGGCGCTGCGGGGAGACCCTGACGAGGGCGACGAGGTCGACGAGGGCGCCGGTCCCGAGGCCCGGGTGCCGTCGGCGGCACTGCCGTCCGGCCCCCGGGTGCCGCGTCCGGTACGGAGTGACGGCACCGGCTCACCGGCCGGGGCCCGGCATGCCGGGCAGGCGCCCGTCCAGCGGGTGGTGGCCGACGGCAGCGGTCCGGTGACCGGTCCGGAACTGCCGGTGGTCCGGCGCGTCGCCGTCGTACCGCACGCCAGGAACGCCGTGGCCGCGCCCCGTGCCGGGGAAGACGGACCGGTACGGGACCAGGGCGCGCCCCGTACGGCGCCGGGGGCCGCGGCACCGGTCGTGCGCCCCCGGCCGGTCGGGCCCTCGTCGATCGTCGCCCGCCGGGCGGCCCGCCCGGTGCGCCGCATCACCGCGCTGCGGCCGGAACCGGTGCCCGGTGAAACGCCCGCGCGGGCGGAGTCCGCGGCACAGCGTGCCGCCGCTCCCGTGCGTCCGGGAAGCCGGTCCCCGCTGGGTCCCGCGCTCGGCGCTCCGCTGGCGGAACTCCCGCCCACCGCCGTCCCGTCGGCCTCCGACGCGCCCGGCCCGGCCGCGGCCGCCGGTCGGCCGGGGAACGGCCCGTCGCTCCCGGTGGTGCAGCGCCAGGTGACGGCTCCGGGTCCCGCCGCGACGGGCCGACCGGACGCCGGACCGCTGCCGACGGCCGTACCGCGTCCGACGCGAGATTCCGGTGCCGACGGTGCCGGTGCCGTCCCGCCGTCCGTCCGGCGCCGGACGGACGCCTCCGGCACCCCCGCCGGGGCGGCCGACTCCGGGCCCCGCCCCGCCGCGCCCGGCAGCGGGCGGGGCACCGGCACGACGGCACCCGCCGTCCAGCGCCGCCCGGACACCCCCGGCCCCACGGCAGCCGACGCCCGGGCGGCAACCGGCCCTCGACCGCCCGCCGTACGGGGCCGGGCGGACGACACCGACACGACCGATGCCGGGCCGGCGTCCAGGCCGGTGCTGCCGGGAGCACCACCCCGACCGGACACTTCCGGCCCGACCGGTGACGCACCCGCACCCCACGATGCCCGGGCGGCGACCAGCCCCCAACTCCCCGTCGTACAACGCCAGACGGCCGACACCGCCCCCGCCGATGCCGGACCGGCGTCCAGGCCGGTGCTGCCGGGAGCCCAGGCGGACGCTTCCGCCCCGGCCGAAGACGCGCCCGCATCCACCACCACCCGCCCCGCCACACCCGGCGTCCGGATGGCGGCCGACCCCCAGCTCCCCGTCATACAGCGCCAGACGGCCGACACCGCCCCAGCCGGCTCCGGGCCGACACCCCGCCCGGCACTGCCGGGAGACCGGCGCCAGGCGGACGGCTCCGCCCCGGCCGAAGCCCGGCCGGTGTCCGTCGAAGTCCGGCCGGTGTCCGGGCCGTTGCTGCCCGGTGTCGAGCACCGGGCAGAGGCTCCCGAGGCCGCGGAGCCCTCGACCGCGGCCCGCCCGGCCGCGCCCGGCGCCCGGCCGGCCACCGGGCCGGAACTTCCCGTCGTACAGCGTCAGACGGCGGCCCCCGGTGCGGACGGTGCGCTCACCGGGGGCGGCAGCCCGGCCGGTCCGGCGGCCGCCGTGGAGAAGGACGGCCCACCGCACCGCGCCAGGAGCGCCGCCCACTCCGGGGCCCGTGCCCGTGGCGGTCTGGGCGCGCCCCTCCCCGCGCTGCCGCCGACCGCCTCGCCGCGCGGCCCGGCCCCTGCCCGGCCGGACGGCCGGCACGCGGCCGCTCCGCTCCTGGGCGCGCGGCCCGAGACCGACTCCCCCGCCCCGACGGGCGTTTCACCGTCCGGTGCGGGTGCCGTGCGGCCCCCGGCCCCTGCGCTGGTGCCCCGGTTCGCACCGCCCTCGAACGGTGACGCGCCCCGCACGTCCGGCCCCGACCGTACGTCCGGCCCGGACCGCGCGGCCGCCGCGCGCCCCGCCGCACGGAAGAGCCCCACCGCTTCAGCCGGTGCCGGTCCCGTCGTCGTGGCCCGCGCCCTCGCCAGGCCCCGGCCCGCCGAACCCGCGTCCGCCCCCGCCCTCTCCCTGCTCGCCGCCCGTCCGCTCGCCCTCAACACCCGGGTACCGGACGGCCTGCCGCGCCCCCACCAGGACGCGCCCGCCAAGCCGCCCGTGGTCGCCGCGTCCTGGCGGCGCGAACCGCCGCCCCCGGCCCCGCATGCCCCGGTACGGCGGGCGTCCTCCGCTCCCGGGCCGTCCGCCACGGCGGCCCGGACCGAGGTCCCCGTCGTCCGCCCGGTCGCCCCCGTGCAGCGGGCGGCGTCCGCGGCCGCCCCGGGGGCGCGCGCGCCCGTGCTGCCCCTGGCCGAGGCCCAGGCACCGCCGCTCCAGGGCGCCCCGGCCCCGCAGCACGCGCCCGGTCCGCCCGTGCCGGTGGTCCGCGCGGGCCGGCCCGCGCAGTCGGAGCCCGTTCCCCCGGGGGCCGTTCCGGTGCAGGTCGTCCAGCGGGACGCGACGAAGGCTGCGGGTGGCGGCCGGCCGCGGTCGGTCTCCGCGCCGCCCTCCTTCCCGGCGGCGGCCACCGGCCCGGACGTCCGGCAGGAGGCGGCGCCGCACGAAGCGCCCGCGATCGACCTGGAGGACCTGGCACGCCGCCTGCTGGACCCGCTGTCCCGGCTGCTCCGCGCCGATCTGCGGCGCGGCCGGGAACGCGCCGGGCGGCCCTACGACGGACGCCGCTAGAGGAAACACCGAAGGACGCGCTGAGGACATGGAACGGATGGCCCACGGATGACGGACAACATCTTCGCGACGAGCGTGTTCTTCCGGCTCTCGATCGGCGGCAACGACCTGGGGGCCTTTCACACCTGCTCCGGGATGGGCGCGCAGGTGGAGCTGGAGAGTTACGCCGAGGGCGGCAACAACGGCTTCACCTGGCAGCTGCCGGGCCGGGTCACCTGGTCGAACATCACGCTCACCCGGCCGGTCACCGCGGACACCGTCAAGATCGGCCGCTGGCTCGACCAGACGCTGCGCCGGGTGGAGCCCAAGGACGGGGAGATCGTGGCGCTGAAGCCGGATCTGTCCCGGATCATCAGCTGGCAGGTCCTCGGCATCGTGCCGGTGCGCTGGCAGGGCCCGTCGTTCGATCCGGCGTCCTCGCAGGCGGCGGTGGAGACCCTGGAGATCGCCCACGAGGGGCTGCGGCCCTCCTGATCCCGCCCCCGTCGTCCCGATCCGCTCGAAAGGAGTTCCCGGTATGTCCCCTGCGGTCCGCACCAGCCGTGCCCGGGCCCAGCTGACCCTGAAGGAACCCCCTTCGGTGGTCGGTGCGAAGCCCGGCGGAACCATCGCGCGGCTCAACCTCCAGTTCAATCCGTCCACGTTGCAGTTGCGCAAGACCACCTCGTGGCGGCGCACCCCGTCGCGGATGGCCGGGCAGTCGGCGCTGCCGGAGTTCGTGGGCAGCGGGCCGCGGGAGCTGAGCCTGGAGGTGTTCCTCGACGCGACCTCGACGCACGACGACTCGGTCGAGCAGGCGGTGGAGAAGCTGATGAAGGGCTGTGTGCCGACACCGGCGAGTCTGGCGCGCAAGAAACCGGCGAGCCCCTGGGTGCGGTTCGAGTGGGGCACCGCGCGCACGACGTCGTTCGACGGGGTGCTGTCCAGCCTGTCGGTGACGTACACGCTGTTCGATGTCGACGGCAAGCCGCTGCGGGCGACCTGCGCGCTGTCGGTGGAGGAGGCGAGCGTCGACCCGGCCGGGCAGAACCCCACCTCGGGATCGCGCACGGCCCGCAGCACCCACACGGTGGTGGCCGGGGACAGCCTCGCGCTGCTGGCCTGGCGGGAGTACGGCAACGCGACGGCCTGGCGGGTCATCGCGGAGGCGAACGGGATCGACGACCCGATGGACCTGCCGCCCGGCACCGAACTGGTGGTGCCGGCGCTCGGGGACGCGGGCGGTGAGGAGGAGCGGTGAGCACACCGGAGGCGCGGGGCGGCCGGTCCTTCGCGGCGGACCCGATCGTGGAGGCACCCGGCGAGCTGCCGCAGGTCTGGGCCGCGCAGCTGGTCAGCTGTGTGGTGGACGAGAACGTGGGCCTGCCGGACACCGCGGTGCTCACCTACCGCGATCCCGACAACGAGTTCCTGGGGGCGAGCGGCATCACCCTCGGCACACCGCTGAGGGTGTCGGTGATGACGGTCTCCGGGCAGTCGCGCGAGACGTTGTTCGACGGCGAGGTCACCGCGGTGGAGATCGACCGGGACGGCACCGGGTCGTTCACGGTGGTGCGCGGCTACTCCAAGGCGCACCGGCTCCAGCGGGGCCGCAAGGTGGTGGCGTACCGGAACATGACGGCCGAGGCCATCGTGCGCAAGGTGGCCGCGGGCGCGGGTCTGGCCTGCGGGAAGGTGGAGGCCGCGCCGGTCACCTACAAGCAGCTGTCGCAGGCCAACGTCTCCGACTGGGACTTCCTGCAGTACCTGGCGGGCGAGAGCGGCGCGCAGGTGCGGGTGGACGCCAAGGGGGTGCTCCAGTTCACCCGGCCCGAGCCGGCGTCGGGGGCGCCCGCGCCGTCGACCCCGGCCACGCAGAACCCCATGGTGCTGGAGTACGGGCGCAATCTGCTGGCGTTGCGGGCCGCGCTGTCGGGCGCGGACGGCGCGTCCTCGGTGGAGGTGCGCGGCTGGGACGTCACCACCAGGACCCCGCTGGTGGCCCGGCAGCCGTCGGTGGCCAGCAAGACGGTGCTGCCCGGCCTCTCCCCGGCGCTCGCCGGCACGTTCGGGGCGTCGGCGAAGCTGACGGTGACGGACACCCCGTACCGTACGCAGGCCGAGACGACCGCGGCTGCGGCGGCGATCTCCGCGCAGGTGGCCGACGGGTTCGCCGAACTGGAGGTCGTGGCGGAGGGCAGTCCCCGGCTGCGGGCGGGCCTGCCGGTGGCGCTCGGCAACGTCGGGCCCGCGTTCTCCGGCCGGTACACGGCGACGGCCGTGCAGCACAGCCTGGACCCCGGTGAGGGCTACCGGACCACGGTGTGGGTCAGCGCCAGCCCCGACCGGTCCCTGGCGGGCCTGGTGACCGGCGCCAACGCGCCCGGCCGCGGACCGCGCATCCCGGGTCTGGCGATCGGCGTGGTGACGGACGTACGGGAGCCGGGCGGCGCGCAGAAGGGCGCGGTGCGGCTCAAGTTCCCCTGGCTGGACGACACTTACGTGACCGACTGGGTGCGCACGGTGCAGTGGGGCGGCAAGGGCGGCGGGGGCGTGGTCAGCCCCGAGGTCAACGACGAGGTGCTGGTCGGCTTCGAACAGGGCCTGCTGGACTGCCCGTACGTCATCGGCGGCCTCTACAACGGCGTGGACGGCCCGTCCCCGCACGACGTGCCGCTGGTCGACGGCACCAGCGGCAAGGTCAACCGCCGTTCCGTGGTGTCCCGTTCGGGGCACCGGGTGGAGCTGCTGGACGCGCGGGCGCCGGGCCCGTCCGGGGTGCGGCTGCGGACGGCGGACGAGCGCATGGAGGTGCTGCTCGACGACCGCAACGACCGGATCGAGCTGACCGTGTACGCGGCCGGCGGCCGGCGCGCGCTGTCCTCGGTGCGGCTGGACGAGCGCGGCATCACGCTCGACGCGGGCACCGGCAAGGTCACCGTGAAGGGCGCCGACGTGGACATCGACGGCACCAACTCGGTGAAGGTGCACGGCCGTTCGGCGACCGTCAACGGGCAGACCGATCTCACGCTGGACGGCGGCCTGCTGGGGGTGCTGAAGGCGGACCTCGTACGCATCAACTGACCGACGCACTTTGTGTACGCACGTACTTCGAGGAGGAGCCCGCCATGTCCGGCGCAGCCCGTACCGGCGATTCCACCAGTCACGGCGGGGTGATCGCCACCCCGCCGCCCGGCGCCGCCGCGACGGTGGCCCGGGTGCTGATCGGCGGCCGTCCCGCCGCCGTCGTGGGCAGTCTGCACACCTGCCCGATGCCGCCGCACGCGGCGCTCGGCCCGGCCAATGTGCTCCTGCCCAGCCCGGCCTCGCTGACCTCGGGCATGGTCCTGATCGGCGGGCTGCCGGCCGCGCGGGCGGGCGACACCGCGGCGTGCGGCGCGAAGGTGCTGCTCGGCGCCCTGAACGTGCAGATCGGAGGGGTGTGATGAGCGAGCGGTTCATCGGGCGGGGCTGGGCGTTCCCGCTGCGGGTCGGGCCGACCGGCGGGATCGCGCTGGTGGAGCGGGAGCGGGAGATCGAGGAGGCCATCCGGCTGGTCCTGGGCACCGCCCCCGGCGAGCGGCCGATGCGGCCGGAGTTCGGCTGCGGCATCCACGACTACGTCTTCGCGCCCGGCGACGGCGCCACGGCGGGCCGGATCGCCCAGCAGGTGCGCGAGGCGCTGGAGCGCTGGGAGCCGCGGATCGCGGTGGACGAGGTGGTGGTCGCCTTCGACGAGGTCGACGCCGGCACCCTCTACATCGACGTGCGCTACACCATCCGCTCCACCAACGACCGGCGCAACCTGGTGTTTCCCTTCTACACGATCCCCTCCGAGGAGGGGGCCGAGGAAGCGGTCGCAAACTGATGGCCCTGCCCTCCCCCAACCTGGACGACCGGCGCTTCCAGCAGCTCGTCGACGAGGCGAAGCGCTATGTGCAGCAGCGGGCGCCCGAGTGGACCGACCACAACGTGTCCGACCCGGGCGTCACCCTGATCGAGACGTTCGCCTATCTCGTGGACCAGCTGCTGTACCGGCTGAACCGGGTGCCGGACAAGAACTACACCGCGTTCCTGGACCTGTTGGGCATCCGGCTGTTCCCGCCCGCGGCGGCCGGCGCCGAGGTCGACTTCTGGCTGTCGGCGCCGCAGCCCGAGGCGGTGACGCTGCCCGCGGGCACCGAGGTGACCACCGCGGACGGTGAGGCGGAGGAGCCGGTGGTGTTCGCGACCACCGGCGAACTGCGCATCGTGCCCAGCGAGTTGGTGCGACTGGTGACCGCGCCCCGGGCCGGCGAGCAGACCGACCGGACCGGTGAGCTGGCCGAGGGCCGGGACGTGCGCTGCTTCCAGGCGGCCCCGCAGCCGGGCGACGCGCTGTTGTTCGGGCTGCCCGCCGCGGTGCCCCGGTGCATCGTGGCGGTGCGCCTGGACAGCCGGGTGGAGGGCGTCGGCGTGGACCCGCGCCAGCCGCCGCTGGCGTGGGAGGCGTGGGACGGGGGCCGCTGGCAGGAGTGCGAGACCGGTGCGGACACCACGGGCGGTCTGAACCGGCCCGGCGAGGTGATCGTGTACGTGCCGGCCGGGCACACGGCGTCCGTGATCGGCGGCACCCGGGCGGGCTGGCTGCGCTGCCGGGTCACCGAGGCGGAGCCGGGCCAGCCGTTCTACTCGGAGTCGCCGACGGTGCGGGAGGCGACGGTGTTCACCGTCGGCGGCACCACCCCGGTCGAGCACGCCGAGACCGTCACCGATGTGCCGCTCGGCACCTCGGAGGGCGTCGCGGGCCAGAGCTTCCGGCTGGGCCGCCCGCCCGTGCTGCTGGACGGCGAGCCCCCACTGGTGGAGGTCTCCTCGGCGGACGGCTGGCAGCGCTGGGAGGTCGTCGAGCACTTCGGCCGCTCGGGCCCCGGCGACCGGCACGTCCGGGTGGACGCCACCACCGGCGAGTTCCTCTTCCCGCCCGCGCTGCGCGAACCGGACGGGACGCTGCGGCTGTGCGGCGCGGTGCCGGAGAAGGGCGCCCACATCCGGGTGACCCGCTACCGCACCGGCGGCGGCCCGGCCGGCAACGTGGCCCGCGGCGCGATCTCCGTGCTGCGCAGTTCGGTGCCGTACATCGCGCGGGTCGTCAACCGGGAGGCGGCGCGCGGCGGGGTGGACGGCGAGACGGTGGAGAACGCCAAGCTGCGGGCCCCGGACGCGCTGCGCATGCAGGAGCGGGCGGTCACCGCGGAGGACCACGAGATCATCGCCCGGCAGGCGGCCCCCTCGGTGCGCCGGGTGCGCTGTCTGCCCGCCGGGGACGGGGCGGGCGCGGTGCGGGTGCTGGTGGTGCCGGACGCGGTGGCGGACGACGGCGACCGGCTCCGCTTCGAGCAGCTCATCCCCTCGGACCAGGTGCTGGCCGCGATCACCGGGAGCCTGGACGAACGGCGGCTGATCGGGACCCGGTTGGTGGTGGAGCCGCCGGTCTACCAGGGCGTCACCGTGGTGGCCCGGCTCGCGACCGCGCCCGGCGACACCGACCGGGTGCGGGACGCGGCGCTCGCCGCGCTGTTCCGGTACCTCAACCCGCTGCGCGGCGGCCCGGACGGCACCGGCTGGCCGTTCGGGCGGCCGGTGCAGTACGGGGAGGTGTTCGGCGTGCTGCAACGCGCCACCGGCAATGCGCTGGTGGAGGAGATCCGGCTGTTCGCCGCCGACCCGATCACCGGGCGGCGGGGCGCGCCGGTGGACCGCATCGACGTGGGTCCGGGCGCGCTGGTCTTCTCCTACCAGCACCAGGTCGTCGTGCAGCCGTTGGAGCCGGAGGCCCGCCCATGAGCCGTGCCGCCGTACCCGGCCTGCCGAGCCGGCACCCCATCGGCGGGCTGCTGCCCGCGCTCTACGCCGACGACGACTTCGCGCAGCGGTTCACCGCGGGCCTGGACACCGTCCTCGCCCCGGTGTTCTCCACCCTCGACAACCTCCCCGCGTATCTCGATCCTCGGGTCGCCCCGGCGGACTTCGTGGCCTGGCTGGCGTCCTGGGTGGGCGCCGCCGACGACCCCGAATGGCCCGCTGAGCTGCGCCGCGAGGCCGTGGTGCGGGCGGTCGAACTGCACCGCTGGCGCGGCACCCGGCGCGGTCTGGTGGAGCGGCTGCGGCTGACGCTCGGGGTGCACGCCGAGGTCACCGGCGACGGCGGCGCGGTGTGGTCCCGCACCCCGGGCACGCCCCTGCCGCCGGCGCCGTCCGGCGAGGTGCTGGTCCGGGTGTGGCCCGGCCGGGAGCCGGAGGTGGACGCGGACCGCGTCCGGGAGGTCGTCCGCGCCCACTGTCCCGTGCACGTCCCCTGCCGGGTGGAGATCCTGTCCGGTCCGCCCGCCGACGAAGGGAGGTGACGCCATGCGCGCCTGTCCCGCGTGCGGGGCGTCCAACGGCCCCGACGACGACTTCTGCGGCAACTGCGGCGCCTACCTCGGGTGGTCGGCGGAGGCCGGCCGCTCCGCCCGGGAGCCGGGCCCGGCCGCCGACACCCCCGCGCCCCCGCCCTCGCCCTCGTTGGAGCCCCCTACGGGCCGCCGCGAAGGGGACGACCGTACCCCCGGTGCCGACGACGCGCCGGGCGTCCCGGCCGGGCCCGCCCCCGGCACGGCCCGCTCCGCGGCCGGTACGACACCCAGGACGGCCGGTACGGCTCCCGCCACGGCCGACGCCCCGAATACCCCCGCGGCACCCGCCGCACCTCCGGCATCAGCGGCACCACAGGCACCTGCGACACCACCGACACCACCTGTCTCTGCCACACCGACCCCGCCCGTGCCCCCGGCGCCCGCGGCACGCCCGGCGCCCCCGGCACCCCGTGCGCCCGAGCCCGCCGAACCCGATCCGCGGCAGCCCGCCCCGGTGCAACCCGCCAAGGCGGTCGCGCCGCGGCCCGTCGTGCGGCCGGTGCCGGCGCGCGAGGAGGTGGTGGGGCCGCCGTGCCCCGCGTGCGGGACGCCGAACCCGCCGGGGCGCCGGTTCTGCCGCCGCTGCGCCACCCCGCTGGACCCGCAGGCCGCTGTGGAGGCGCTGCCGTGGTGGCGGACCGTGTGGCCGTTCCGGCGCCGGGTGCGGGCGGGCTCCGGGCGCTGGGTGCGGCTGCTGGTCATCCTGGTGGTGGTCGCCGCGCTGTGCGTGGGCGGGTTCCTGCTGCTGCCCGCCGGACGCGCCCTGATCGAGGACACCCGGGACAAGCTGGGCGGCACCAAGGCGGTCACCCCGGTGCACGTCACGGCGAGCGCCTCGGTGAGCGGACACCCGGCCTCGAACACCACGGACGGCCTGAGCAACCGCTACTGGGGTGCGCCGGGACCGGGGGCGTCGGTGACGTACACCTTCGGCAAGCCGTTCCGGCTGGTGGACCTCATCATCACCAACGGCGCCTCGGACGCGCCCCAGCAGTACGCGACCGAGGCCCGCGCCCTGGAGATGGACATGGAGGTGACGTCCTCGGACGGCACCGTGCACCGCAAGTCGGTGTCCCTCGACGACAAGGCGGGACCGCAGACCGTCACGACCGGGATCGACGACGTGGTGGGCGTGCGGCTGGTGCTGCGTTCGGTCACCGGGCTGACGGCGGGCCGGCACGTCGCCCTCGCGGAGGTCGAGTTCTTCCGGCGGAGCTGAGCGTCCGGCCGGGCCCGCCCGGGGTGCGGTCGGGCTACCCGGCCGGGGAGGAGCGCGGGCGCAGCCGGGCGGCCAGGACGGCGACGTCGTCCTCGGCGTCGCGGACGTCGAGGCGGGTGACGACGGTGTCGAGGATCTCCTCGGGTCCGGCGGCGGCCCCGAAGCGGATGCCGGCCAGCCGGTCCAGGGAGCGGTCGATGTCCTCGCCGCGGCGCTCGACCAGACCGTCCGTGAACAGCACGAGGGTCTGCCCGGGCGCCAGACGGCAGGTGGCCGGCTCGTAGCCGCCGAAGCCGGTGCCCAGGGGCGGACCGACCGGCACCGGCAGCCGGGTGGCCCGCCCGCCCTGGTCGATCACGAACGGCGGCAGATGCCCGGCGCCGGCCAGGGTCACCATGCCCCGGTTGGGGTCGACCTGCGCCAGCAGGCAGGTGGCGGGCCTGCGGTCGGGTTCCTCGGCGGCCATGTCGTCGAGCTGGCGCAGCACGCGGTGCGGGGGCAGGTCGGCGGAGGCGATGTAGCGCAGGGCGGACCGGTAGGCGGTCATGTCGACGGCGGCCTCCAGGCCGTGCCCCATGACGTCGCCGACGACCAGCAGGGTGCGGCCGAAGTGCAGTCGTACGGTCTCGCACCAGTCTCCGCCGACCAGCGTGCTGTTCCCGACCGGCAGATAGCGGATGGCGACGTCCAGATTGGGGTGCGGCCGGCCCGGCTCGGCCAGCAGGGCGCGCTGGAGCTTGCCGACGATGCCGCTGACCGCGTGGTGCTCGCGGGCGTGCCGGATGTGGGAGGCGGCGCGCTCGGCGAGGAACCGCAGGAACTCGGTCTGTGCCCGCGGGAACGGCTCGTCCCCGCGGGCGCAGACCAGCACGCCGTAGCAGTGGCCGCCCGCCGTCAGCGGCACACAGAGCGCGGCGCGGTCGTCGCCGGGCCCGGCCGCGATCCACCGGTCCGCGTCCGGGTCGGTGCCCGGCCGGACGGCCGCCGCGACCCGCCGGGCCGCGGGCAGCAGGTCCGGGTCGCCGCCGACGGCCGCGTAGCCGACCGCGGCCTCGCGGCCCCAGCTCAGCACGGCCGCGGCGCCGCCCAGCCGGGCCGCGGCGGCGCGGGCGAGCTCGGCGCAGGTGGTGTCCTCGTCCAGGGTGGTGCCGATCCCGGCCGCCACCGCGCGCAGCTCGGCCGGACCCGCCGGTACGCGGCTCTCCTGCCGGGCGGGTCCGCGGTGTCCGGGCTCGACGGCGTCCACCGTGGACTGACGGAACGGGTGAAACCAATCCACCACAGCACTCACCTTAGAGGGGGATCCCCGCACCGTCCCGCCATGACCACATCAGCACGCACGGGGCTCCGTCCGGCCGGCGGCGACCCGCTCCAGGACCGGTCTCCGGAGCTCGCGGCGAGCAGGGCCGCGACGTCCATCAGCGCGGCGACGGACGGGACGGGCGAGAACGGGTGGTGCGTCATGGGGCCACGCTGCCTCGGCGGGGTGTACGGCCAGGTGTACGACGGGTGGCCGGCGGATGTCCGGTCCGTTCTTTCCCGAGCGGTTCCTCCGGGGGTGGGCGCGGGCGCGCCGGGCACGGGATCCTGGTGAGGGTGGAGACCCGCGAGGAAGCCAGGAGGCACGGCCGGTGATCGCCGTCAACCCGATGGACAGCGCCTCGGTGCTGGCGGCCTTCGGCGCGCTCGGGGTGCTGGCGGTGATCTTCGCGGAGTCCGGTCTGCTGGTCGTCGGCTTCTTCCTGCCCGGGGACACGCTGCTGTTCCCGGCCGGTGTGCTGTGCGCGGGCACCGCCCAGCAGCCGCCGCGCCTGGCGCTGTGGCAGGTGCTGCTGTGCGCGGCGGTCGGCGCGGTGGCCGGGGGCCAGGTCGGCTATCTGATCGGGCGGCACGGCGGGCGGGCGCTGCTCGCGCGCACCTCCAGCCGGCGGGTGAAGGGCGCGGCGTCCCGCGCCGAGGAGTTGCTCGCCCGGTACGGCTACGGCAAGGCGCTGGTGCTCGGCCGGTTCGTGCCGCTGCTGCGCACGGTGCTGCATCCGGTGGCGGGGGCGCTGGAGGTGCCGCTGCGGCCCTTCACCCTCTGGCAGAGCGTGGGCGGGGTGCTCTGGTCGCAGGTCCTGGTGCTGGCGGGCTTCACGCTCGGCGCCTCCGTGCCCCAGGTGAACGACTATCTGCTGCTGCTGGTCGTGGCGGTCGTCGTGCTGTCGCTGCTGCCGCTGCTGCTGGAGGCCGGCCGGACCCACCGCGAACGGCGGCACCGGCAGGACCGAGAGGACCGGCACGACCAAGAGGACCGGCAAGACCGGCGCGATCCCTGACCCAGGGAGAGGTCGACGGGACGGCGGTGCCGGGCGCCCGCCATGACCTCCAGCGGCGGGTACGACGCCCCGGGCCGGCCGGAGCCGAGCACCACCCGGGCCCGGTGCAGGGGCGGTGATCACCCGGCTGTGGCGCCGCGGGGCGGGCCGGAAGTGGTTCCGGCCGCTGTTCCCGCCCGCGCCGGTCCGCGGCACCGTCGCCCTGAACGTCTCGCTCACCCTGTACGCGCCGCTCGGCTCCGACTTCCTCGACACCGTCGGCGATGTGCTCCAGCCGACCGTGGTCCTGCCGGCCTCCGCCGCCGCCTACGCCCTGCCGATGCGCGGCCCCCTGCCGCACAGGCGTCCGCATCCCGCCGCACTCTGGACGGCCCCCCGGTCATCCGTGAGACTGGTCCGGGACGGACGCCCCGGCCTCCAGGACGGTGACATGGAAGTAGAGGAAGTCCCGCGCGTCGAACTCACCCCGCGCGCCGAGGAATTGGTGCGCCGGCTGCGCGCCGCGCACGGACCGCTGATGTTCCACCAGTCCGGCGGCTGCTGCGACGGCAGCGCCCCCATGTGCTACCCGGACGGCGAGTTCCGCACCGGCGACTCGGACGTACTGCTGGCGGAGCTGGACGTGACGGGGGTGGCCGAGCCGGTCACCTTCTGGATGTCCCGCAGCCAGTACGAGGCCTGGCGCCACACCCGGCTCATCGTGGACGTCGTGCCGGGCCGCGGCAGCGGATTCTCCCTGGAGGCACCCGAGGGGGTGCGTTTCCTCATCCGTTCTCGCGTAGTCGACGCCTAGTCCTCCCGCCGTCCGCGGCCTTCTGGTGCACTGCCCCTGGACACAGGGACGGTTGACGAGACATCAGGGGGCACGGTGACCAGACGTCGCGGGCGTTGGGCAGCGGGCAGAGCAATTCTCACGGTTGTCACGGCGTTCGGTGCACTGGCCGGCGCGGCCCTCGCGGGGGCGGCGCCGGCCGGTGCCGTTCCGGAGGGGAGGAGCATCGCCCCGGGCGTCACCTACCGGGAGTTCGACGTGCCCGCGGCCGCGGGCACGGCACACGCCCATCTGCTCACGGTCGACCTCGGCAATCCGCACGTCCGCGTCGGCCTGCTGCACCCCGGTGCGGTGGCCGCCCGGGCCACGGTCTCCGCGATGGCGGACGCGGCCAAGGCGCTCGCGGGCGTCAACGGGGACTTCTTCGACATCACCGAGACGCAGCACCCGGGCGTCGACGCCACCGGCGCGAGCGTCGGCCCGGCCGTCGCGGACGGCCAGGTACTCAAGTCCGCGGTGCCGAACGGCCAGCGGTTCGGGCCCGCGCTGCCGCCGGGCACCACTACCGAGGACGTCGTCGGCGTGGGCACCGACCACCGGGCCCGCCTGGACCGCCTCACCCTGACCGGCTCGGTGCGCACCCCGGCGGGCACGCTGCCGCTGAGGGGGCTCAACCAGTACGCGCTGCCGCAGAACTCGATCGGCGCCTACACCGCCCGGTGGGGCGCCGCCTCCCGCGCGCGGGCCGTGTGCGGCACCGACACCGACCGGGGTGCGGGCTGCACCACGGACACCTACGAGGTGACCGTGCGCGACGGCCGGGTGGTCTCCGCCGCCACCGCCCCGGGCGGCGGCGCGATCCCGGCGGACACCACGGTCCTGGTGGGCCGCGAGGAGGGCGCCCGGCGGCTGCGCGGACTGGCCGTCGGCGACGCGGTGACCGTCACGCACACCCTGACCGCGGCCTCCGCCACGGTCGCCTACGCCTTCGCGGTCGGCGGCTTCCCGGTGCTGCGCGGCGGCGAGCCGCTCGCCGGGCTCGACGACACCACCTCGGCGGTGCGCACGGTGGTGGGGTTCGACGGCGGCGGCCGGCGGCTGCTGCTCCTCGCGCTGGACGGGGCCACCGCCTACCGCCTCGGCCTCACGATCGCCGAAGAGGCCGCCACCATGCGGTCGTTGGGGGCGTCCGACGCGTTCAACCTGGACGGCGGCGGCTCCTCCGAGATGGTCACCCGGGACCCGGGCGCGCCCTCGGTGACCGTCCGCAACCATCCGAGCGGCGGTGCCGAACGCCCCGTGGCCAACGGGGTCGGCGTCTTCGAGACCGGCTGACCCGGCCGTGGGCCTCAGGGCCGCAGGCTGCTGACCAGGTCGGCCGTCGCGTCGAGCCCGCTGTGGATGGTGGGCGCCATGCTCGTGCACGCCAGATAGAAGCCGAGCAGCATGCAGACCAGGCCATGGGAGACCTTCAGCGAGCCGTTCCGCATGAAGATCACGGCCAGGATCAGGAGCAGCAGCACCACTGAGATGGAAATCGCCATCGGGAACCTCCTCCGCCACCCCCAAATGGGGCATTCGGTCGCAAGTGTGGCGTAGCGGAGGGGTTCGTCGGGTGGCTGGCGTGTCCGCCGAACGTGTGGTGTCTCGGCGGTGCGGCTCAGGGCGCCCGCAGGTCGACCAGTTCGGCCAGTGCCTCGCGGTGGGCGCCCGCGGTGCCGTAGGCGAGGGAGCCGGCCTTGGCCCGCTTGAGATACAGGTGCACGGGGTGCTCCCAGGTCATGCCGATCCCGCCGTGCAGCTGGAGCGCCTCCTCGGTGGCGTGGACGGCGACCGGGGCGGCGTAGGCCTGGGCGACGGCCACCGTGATGTCGGTGTCCTCCCCCGTGGCCAGCGCGTCGGCGGCGGCGCGGGCGGCGGCCCGCAGACTGACCACCTCCAGCCAGAGCTGGGCGAGCCGGTGCTTGAGCGCCTGGAAACCGCCGACCGGCCGGTTGAACTGCTTGCGCTCCTTGAGGTAGCGCACCGTCTCCGTCAACGCCCAGTCGGCCACACCCAGTTGCTCGGAGGCGAGGAGTCCGGCGGCGGCCCGCAGCGCGCGCCGCACGGCGGGTGCGGCGTCACCGACCCGGCGGCCGGGCGCGCCGTCGAGGGTGACGGTGGCGAGCGGCCGGGTGAGGTCGAGGGAGGGCACCGGGGTACGGGTCACCGCGTCGGCGGCCACGGCGTACAGTCCGCCGTCGTCGGCCGGGACCAGCAGCACGTCCGCGGCGGCGGCGTCCGCGATGCCGGTCAACTCGCCGTGCAGCAGGCCGCCTTCGGCCCGGACGGTGCGCACCTCGGCGCCCGGGGCCACGTGCAGCCCGACCGCCAGCACGCCGATGGTGCGCCCGGTGGCCAGCCGGCCGAGCAGTTCCGCGTCGCCGCAGGCGAGCAGCGCCTCGGTGGCCACGACCGCACTCGTGAGGTACGGCACCGGAGCGACGGCCCGCCCCAACTCCTCCAGGACGACGGCGGCTTCGCGGTGGGAGGCGCCCTGTCCGCCCTGTTCCTCGGGGATCAGGAGCCCGGCGAGGCCCATGCTCCCGGCGAGGGACTTCCACAGGTCGAGGTCGTGCGGGGTGCCGGACTCGACGCGGGCGATGACGTCGGCCGCGGCGCAGTGGTCCGTGAGCAGATCCCGTACGGCGGCCCGCAGCGCCTCTTCCTCCTCCGAGTACAGCAGGTCGGTCATCGGGCCAGGTCCTTCCAGGCGACGTCCTTGTCGGTGCGCGGCTCGGCGGGCAGCCCAAGGACGCGCTCGGCGACGATGTTCAGCAGGATCTCGCTGGTCCCGCCCTCGATGCTGTTGCCCTTGGCCCGCAGATAGCGGTAGCCGGCGTCCCGGCCGGTGAAGTCCACCAGTTCGGGGCGGCGCATGGTCCAGTCGTCGTACAACAGGCCCTCCTCGCCGCGGAGTTCCACCTCCAGGCCACTGATCTCCTGGTTGAGGCGGGCGAAGGCGAGCTTCATGCCGGAGCCCTCGGGGCCGGGCTGGCCCGCGACCAGCTGCTGGCGCAGCCGCTCGCCGGTGAACCGGGCGACCTCGGCCTCCACCCAGAGCTTCAGCAGCCGCTGGTGCAGGTCGTGGGTGCGCGCCTCGGGCCGTTCGCGCCAGGTCCGGGCGACCGGGCCGATCATGCCGCCCTCGCGGGGCAGCCGCATGCCGCCGATGGAGACGCGCTCGTTCATCAGCGTGGTCTGGGCGACCCGCCAGCCCTCGCCGACCTCGCCGAGGCGGCGGGTGTCGGGGATGCGGACGCCGGTGAGGAAGACCTCGTTGAACTCGGCCTCGCCGGTGATCTGCCGTAGCGGCCGCACCTCGACACCGGGGTCGGTCATGTCGCAGACGAAGTAGGTGATGCCCTGGTGCTTGGGCAGGTCCGGGTCGGTGCGGGCGATCAGGATGGCCCAGCGGGCCAGGTGGGCGCTGGAGGTCCACACCTTCTGCCCGTCGACCACCCATTCGTCGCCGTCCCGGACCGCCCGGGTGCCGAGCGCGGCCAGGTCGGACCCGGCGCCCGGCTCGCTGAACAGCTGGCACCAGACCTCCTCGCCCGTCCACAGGGGCCGCAGGAAGCGCCTCTTCTGCTCCTCGGTGCCGTACTTCAGGATCGTCGGCGCGGCCATGCCGAGCCCGATGCCGATCCGCCGCGGGTCGTTGTCCGGGGCGCCCGCCGCCGCCAGCTCGGCGTCCACGGCCGCCTGGAGCGAGCGCGGCGCGCCGAGCCCGCCCAGCCCCTGCGGGAAGTGCACCCAGGCGAGCCCGGCGTCGAAGCGGGCGCGCAGGAAGTCCAGCCGGTCGGTGTGCTCCGGTGGGTGCGCGGCGAGGAACTCCCGCGTGCGGTCGACCAGTTCGGCGGTGCGGCTCACGACGCTCCCTCCAGGACCACGGCGACCCGGCCGGTGGTGCGGCCCGCCGCCACCTTCTGCACGGCGGCCGCGGCCCCGGCCAGCGGCACCCGCTCGCTCACCAGCGGCTTGATCGCGCCGCGCGCGGCCAGTTCGGTCAGCTGCTCGTGGCAGTGCAGGACCAGCTCGGGGTTCTTGGTGTTGTACAGGCCCCAGTGCAGGCCGACGATCGAGTAGTTCTTCACCAGGGCGTGGTTGAGCGCCGGGGTGGGGATGGTGCCGCCGGCGAAGCCGACGACCAGGATGCGGCCCTCGAAGGCGGCCAGCTTGGCGGACTGGGCGTAGGCCTCGCCGCCGACCGGGTCGTAGATCACATCGGCGCCGCGCCCGCCGGTGGCCTCCTTGACGGCGGCGACGACGTCCTCGGTGTGCCGGTCCACCACCACGTCACAGCCCAGCTGCCGGGCGACGGCGGCCTTCTCCGCGCCGCCGACCACGCCGATGACGGTGGCGCCGGCCGCCTTGCCGAGCTGCACGGCGGCGCTGCCCACACCGCCGGCCGCGGCATGCACCAGCAGGGTCTCGCCCGCCTCCAGCCGTGCCCGCCGGTGCAGTCCGAACCAGCCGGTCTGGTAGCCGATGTGCAGGGCGGCGGCCTCCGCGTCGTCCAGCGCCTTCGGCGCGGGCAGCACGGCGGCCTCGTCCGCGACGGTGTACTCGGCGAAGCCGCCCTGCGGCAGCGCGGGGGTGGCGATCACCCGGCGGCCGTCCTCGGTCTCGCCGCAGATCTCCACGCCCGGGGTGAACGGCAGCGGCGGGCGCACCTGGTACTGCCCCCGGCACAGCAGCGCGTCCGGGAAGTTGACGTTCGCCGCCCGCACCCGCAGCAGTACCTGCCCCTCGCGCGGGGTGGGCCGCTCGGTCTCGGCGAGACGCATCACCTCGTCCGGCTCGCCGTTCTCGTGCACCTGCCATGCCTGCATACGGGGCCTCCACGCGACCGCATCGTCCGACCGGGTTCCGCTCGCATACTAAGCGGTCGCTTGCCCACGAGGGAACACCCCTCGGGAGGGCTCACTTCGGCGCCGCCGGGCGTGCCCGCACATGCATCCGCTCCCCCTGCGGCCCGAACAGGCTCAGGAACTCCACCGGCCCCTCCCCCGTCGACCCGAACCAGTGCGGCACCCGGGTGTCGAACTCGGCCGCCTCCCCGGCCGACAGCACCACGTCGTGCTCGCCGAGCACCAGCCGCAGCCGCCCGGAGAGCACGTACAGCCACTCGTACCCCTCGTGGGTGCGCGGGTCCGGCTCCTCCTGGCGCCTGGGTTCGAGCACCTTGAAGGCCTGGAGGCCGCCCGGCTGGCGGGTCAGCGGCCAGAAGGTGCGGCCGTAGCGCCGCACGGGCTCGGTCCGCACCCGGGGATCGCCGACCGGCGGCGCGCCGACCAGTTCGTCCAGCGGGACCTGGTGGGCCTGGGCGATCGGCAGCAGCAGCTCCAGGCTGGGCCTGCGCAGCCCGGACTCCAGCCGGGACAGCGTGCTCACGGAGATGCCGGTGGCCTCGGACAGCGCGGCCAGCGTCACCTCCCGCTCCTTGCGGATCCGCCGCAGCCGGGGACCCACCTCCGCCAGAACGTCTTCGGTACCCATGAGCCCATTGCAGTTTTGGCAAAGGCATTTGTCAATCCTGCAGGCTTCGGGCGACCGTCGGGGGCGGAGGTGGTCACATGACCGAGAACATGGCCGCGCGCCACGAGGTGATCGTCGTCGGCGGCGGGGCGGCCGGGCTGTCCGCCGCGCTGGTGCTGGGCCGGGCCCGGCGCCGGACGCTGGTCGTGGACGCGGGCGAGCCGCGCAACACGCCGTCCCCCCACATGCACGGCTATCTGACCCGGGACGGCATGTCCCCGGCGGACTTCCTGGCCGCGGGCCGTCGGGAGATCGCCCGGTACGGGGTGGAGCTGGTCCGCGACCGGGTCGTGGACGCGAGCCGTGACGAGGACGGCTTCGCCGTCGTCCTCGCGGGCGGGAACACCGTACGGGCCCGGCAGCTGGTGGTCGCCACCGGGCTGCGCGACGAGCTGCCGCCGCTGCCGGGGCTCGCCGAGCGGTTCGGCCGGGACGTGCTGCACTGCCCGTACTGCCACGGCTGGGAGGCCCGCGACCTGCCGACCGGGGTGCTGGCGACGTCCGCGCTCAGCGTCCACCAGGCGCTGATCGTCACACAGTGGTCGAAGGACGTCCGGCTGTTCCTGCACCTGGTGCCGGAGGCGGAGCTGACGGACGAGGACCTGCGGCGGCTGGCCGCCGCCGGGGTCGAGGTGGTGCCCGGCGAGGTCGCGGGGCTCGTCGTCGCCGACGACCGGCTCACCGGCGTACGCCTCGCCGACGGCACGGTGCACGACCGCGAGGTGCTGTACACCGCGCCGCGGCCCGTGCCGCAGAACGAACTGTTCGTCCGGCTGGGCGCCGAACTGCGCGAGACGCCCTTCGGCGCCTACCCGGTGATCGACGAGCGGGGCCTGACGACCGTGCCCGGACTGTGGGCGGCGGGCAACGCGAGCGGCTTCGCCGAGCAGGTGGTCAACGCGGCGAGCCGGGGGTACCGGGCGGGCTCGGCGATCAACGGGGAGCTGCTGTTCGCCGACCTGGACGCGGCGCTGGGGTAGGGCCTGCCTTCCGGATCTTGCCGAGCCGACCCGAGCCGCCCTGATCCGGAAGAAAGGCCCTGGCGGCCCCTCGGTGCCGCGCGCAGGTGTCGGGGCCGCCCGCGCGGTGCACTCTGAGGGCATGTTGCTGAGTCGGCTCGCGCAGGTGTCGGAGGAGGTCGCCGCCACGGCGGCGCGGTCACGGAAGACCGGGCTGCTCGCGGAGCTGTTCCGCGAGGCGGACGCGGAGGACGTGCCGGTCGTCATCCCCTATCTGGCGGGACGGCTGCCGCAGGGCCGGCTCGGCGTCGGCTGGAAGGTGCTGGGCCGCCCGGTGCCGCCCGCCGCCGAACCGACGCTCACCGTCCGCGAGGTGGACGCGCTCCTCACCGATCTGGGCAAGGTGTCCGGGCCCGGCTCCCAGGCGGAGCGCGCCCGGCTGGTCGGCGCGCTGCTCGGCGCGGCCACCGAGCCGGAGCAGCGCTTCCTGCGCGGCCTGCTCACCGGCGAGGTCCGTCAGGGCGCGCTGGACGCCGTCGCGGTGGAGGGCCTCGCGCGGGCGACCGGCGCGGACCCGCACGACGTGCGGCGGGCGGTGATGCTGTCGGGCTCGCTCCAGACGGTCGCGCGGGCCCTGCTGGGCGAGGGGCCCGCCGCGCTCGACCGGTTCCGGCTCACCGTGGGCCGCCCGGTGCTGCCGATGCTGGCGCACAGCGCCTCCTCCGTCGCCGAGGCGGTGCGCAAACTGGGCGCCTGCGCGGTGGAGGAGAAGCTGGACGGCATCCGGGTGCAGGTGCACCGGGACAGCGACTCGGTCCGCGTGCACACCCGCACGCTGGACGACATCACCGCCCGGCTGCCCGAAGTGACCGCCGCCGCACTGGAGTTGAGGGGCGAGCGGTTCATCCTGGACGGCGAGGTGATCTCCTTCGACGCGGCCGGGCGGCCCCGCTCCTTCCAGGAGACGGCGGGCCGGGTCGGCTCCCGCACGGACGTGGCGCGGGCCGCCGGGCAGGTCCCGGTCTCCCCCGTCTTCTTCGACGTGCTCGCCGCCGACGGCCGCGATCTGCTCGACCTGCCGTTCGCCGAGCGGCACGCGGAGCTGGCCCGGCTGGTGCCCGAGCCGATGCGGGTGCGGCGCACGGTGGCCGGGGGGCCGCGGGACATCCCCGAGGCGGAACAGTTCCTCGCCGAGACCCTGGCCCGGGGCCACGAGGGCGTGGTGATCAAGTCGCTGGACGCGCCGTACAGCGCCGGCCGGCGCGGCGCCGCCTGGCTCAAGGTCAAGCCCGTACACACCCTCGACCTGGTGGTCCTGGCCGCCGAACGGGGCCACGGCAGGCGCACCGGGAAACTCTCCAACCTCCATCTCGGCGCCCGCACCGCCGACGGCGGCTTCGCGATGCTCGGCAAGACCTTCAAGGGCATGACGGACGCGATGCTCGACTGGCAGACCGAGCGGCTGCGGGAACTGGCGGTCGAGGACGACGGCTGGACGGTCCGGGTCCGCCCCGAACTCGTCGTGGAGATCGCCTACGACGGCCTCCAGCGCTCCTCCCGCTACCCGGCCGGCGTCACCCTGCGCTTCGCCCGTGTGCTGCGCTACCGCGAGGACAAGCGGCCCGAGGACGCCGATACGGTGGAGGCCCTGCTCGCGGCCCACCCGGAGGTCACACCGTGACGGTGCGAAGGACGAAGCGCAGTGCGGGACTGCTGGTGTTCCGGCCCGCGCCCGGCGGGATCGAGGTGCTGCTCGGCCATATGGGCGGTCCGCTGTGGGCGAGGAAGGAGACCGGCGCCTGGACCGTGCCCAAGGGCGAGTACGAGGACGACGAGCCCGCCTGGGAGGCGGCCCGGCGCGAGTTCCGGGAGGAGCTGGGCCTCGCGCCGCCCGACGGGGAGGCGGTACCGCTGGGCGAGGTCGTGCAGAGGAACGGCAAGGTCGTCACCGCCTGGGCGGTGGCGGGCGACCCCGACCTGACCGGTTTCGCCCCCGGCACCTTCACCATGGAGTGGCCCCCGCGCTCGGGCCGGCGCCAGGAGTTCCCCGAGCTGGACCGGGTGGCCTGGCTCGGCCTGGAGCGGGCCCGTGAGGTGATCATCACGGCGCAGGCCGCGTTTCTCGACCGGCTGGCGGAGCACTCGGCCTGAAACAGTGACCTGGCGTTGCGCGCGGACCGGCCGCGCGCGAAGGTCTAAGCACAGCCCGCTCCCAGGGAGGTCGGCCATGCCCATCGCGACGGTGAACCCGGCGAACGGCGAGACGCTCAAGACGTACGAGCCCATGGGCGAGGAGGAGCTGGAACGCCGGCTCCAGCTCGCCGAGGCCACGTTCCGCACGTACCGGACGACCACGTTCGCCGAGCGCGCCCGGCTGCTGAACAAGGCCGCCGACCTGCTGGACGAGGACCAGCAGGAAATCGGCAGGGTCATGACCACGGAGATGGGCAAGCCCGTCAAGCAGGCCCGCGCGGAGGCCGCGAAGTGCGCCAAGGCCATGCGCTGGTACGCCGAGCACGCCGAGGCCCTGCTCGCCGACGAGGAGCCCGCCGCGGCCGACGTCGAGGACTCCGGGGCGAGCCGGGTGCGGGTCCGCTACCGCCCGCTGGGCCCCGTGCTCGCGGTGATGCCGTGGAACTTCCCGCTCTGGCAGGTGGTCCGGTTCGCCGCGCCCGCGCTGATGGCGGGCAACGTGGGTCTGCTCAAGCACGCCTCCAACGTCCCCCAGACCGCCCTCTACCTGGAGGACCTGTTCCACCGGGCGGGCTTCCCCGAGGGCTGTTTCCAGACACTGCTGATCGGCTCCGCCGCGGTGGACGACATCCTGCGCGACGAGCGGGTCAAGGCGGCCACCCTCACGGGCAGCGAGCCCGCCGGGCGCGCGGTCGCCTCCACCGCCGGGGAGATGATCAAGAAGACGGTGCTGGAGCTGGGCGGCAGCGACCCCTTCGTCGTGCTGCCCTCCGCCGACATCGACCGCGCGGCCCAGGTCGCGGTGACCGCGCGCGTGCAGAACAACGGGCAGTCGTGCATCGCCGCCAAGCGGTTCATCGTGCACACCGACGTCTACGACGCCTTCGCCGAGCGGTTCGTCGCGGGCATGAAGGCGCTCAAGGTCGGCGACCCGCTGGAGGAGGACACCGAGGTCGGGCCGCTCTCCAGCGAGCAGGGACGCAAGGACCTGGAGGAACTGGTCGACGACGCCAGGCGCGGCGGGGCGCAGGTGCTGTGCGGCGGCGAGCGGCCGGACGGACCGGGCTGGTACTACCCGCCGACCGTGCTCGCCGGCATCACCCGGGAGATGCGCATCCACCGCGAGGAGGCCTTCGGACCGGTGGCCACGCTGTACCGGGCGGACGACCTGGACGAGGCACTGCTCATCGCCAACGACTCGCCGTTCGGACTGAGTTCGAACGTCTGGACGCGGGAGGAGAGCGAGGTCGAGCGGTTCGCGCGGGACCTGGAGGCCGGGGCGGTGTACGTCAACGGGATGACCGCCTCCCATCCGGCGTTCCCCTTCGGCGGGGTGAAGCGGTCGGGGTACGGCCGTGAGCTGTCCGGGCACGGAATCCGGGAGTTCTGCAACATCACCACGGTTTGGCAGAGTGCGTGACGGCTGCGGGACTACCATCCCCTTTTGTGAACCGCGAAGTGACTCTGCCTCTGATCGTCGACGACCGCGGGACCTTGCAGGTGGCCGCGGCCGATGTGAGCAAGTTGTTGCGGACCGTGGGCGGGCGGTGGCTGCGGTTGGTCGAGGCCGGGGAGCGGGGGCTGGACGAGGACACCGTCGCCGCGCTGACGATCGAGCTGGCGAAGCTGGCGGACCGGATCGACGTGGCGTGCATCGCCCACAGCAGCGGAGCGCCGTAGGAACCCGCCCCGGCGGTTCCGCGCCGGCGAGCGCCGGGGCCGTCCCGGAACGGCACCTCGTACGTCTGCGGTGGCCCCGTACGCATGCTCCCTGTCGGGCGTCCCGGCGTCGAGGGCCGCCCCGACCGCCGCCGTCGCCTGCCGGTCCGGCTCGGGCGACGGCGCGGCGAAGAGGCCGAAGAAGGCGCGGGCGGTGTCCGGGAGGCCGTAGCGGGTGCGCAGGCCGGTGGCGGCCCGGACGCAAGGGCCGGGCCAGGCGGAGAAGTTGGCGGTGAGCGCCACGACCGCGTCGGCGGGGGACGCGTTGCGGGCGGGCCGGGCCCCGTACGCCGGACAGACCCGGCAGCCGGCGCGGGGGACGTGCCCGCGGGCGGCGTCCGCCGTGACCCGGCGGGCCGCGACGGGGTCCGGCGGGTGCCGGAAGGCGGCCCGGCGGGCGGGGATCACCCGCCACTGCTCCGGGCCGGCGCGGCCCCGCGTTCGACGAGCGGCGCGAGGGGGCCGGCCGCGAGGTCCGGGGCGAGCGCCCCGACGGCCGTCCCCAGCAGGGCTTTCGCGCTAACGGTCGGCATCGTTTTTTCCCTCTTCCGGCGTCGGAAGTCCTCCTTCGGGACCGACACGGCGTCCCCGATTCGGAGTAACCCAACGCGAGATACTCGTCCCCCCGGGTGACGGTGGGTGAAGCACCTCCTGAGGTGAACCACCTTCTGACCGGTGGGTGAAGGCCCTCCGGACACGCGGAAAGCAGGGACGGTTCATGGCGACTTTGTGCAGACCATCGGTGTCGGTCCCGGAGCACGTGATCACGATGGAGGAGACGCTGGAGCTGGCGCGCTCGCGCCACGCCGACCACCCTCAACTGGCGCTGGCACTGAGGCTCATCGAGAACACCGGCGTGAAGACCCGGCACATCGTGCAGCCCATCGAGGAAACCCTCAAGCACCCTGGCTTCGAGGACCGCAACAAGCTCTACGAGGCCGAGGCGAAGGCCCGGGTCCCCGCGGTGATCCAGCGTGCGCTGGACGACGCCGAACTCCTCACCACCGACATCGACGTGATCATCTATGTGTCGTGCACGGGCTTCATGATGCCCTCGCTCACGGCCTGGCTGATCAACGAGATGGACTTCGACAGCACCACCCGCCAACTCCCCATCGCCCAGCTGGGCTGCGCGGCAGGCGGCGCCGCGATCAACCGGGCCCACGACTTCTGCACGGCGTACCCCAACGCCAACGCGCTGATCGTGGCCTGCGAGTTCTGCTCGCTGTGCTACCAGCCCACCGACCTCGGCGTCGGCTCGCTGCTGTCCAACGGCCTGTTCGGCGACGGCATCGCCGCCGCCGTGGTGCGCGGACGCGGCGGCACGGGCGTCCGGCTGGAGCGCAACGGCTCCTACCTGATCCCGAAGACCGAGGACTGGATCGCCTACGACGTCCGGGCCACCGGCTTCCACTTCCTGCTGGACAAGCGGGTGCCCACCACCATGGAACCGCTCGCCCCGGCGCTCAAGGACCTGGCGGGCAACCACGGCTGGGACGCCACCGACCTGGACTTCTACATCATCCACGCCGGCGGCCCCCGCATCCTCGACGACCTCAGCAAGTTCCTGGAGGTCGAGCCGCACGCGTTCCGGTTCAGCCGGTCCACGCTCACCGAGTACGGCAACATAGCCAGCGCCGTCGTCCTGGACGCGCTGCGCCGGCTGTTCGACGAGGGCGGCGCCGAGAAGGGGGCGCGCGGACTGCTCGCCGGCTTCGGCCCCGGCATCACCGCCGAGATGACGGTGGGCCGCTGGAGCGACGGGGACGAGGACAGGGGCCGGCGATGACCGAGACCGAGGAGGCGACACTCGTCGAGGCCGTGCCGCCCGTCCGGTACTGGCCGGCGCTCGACCTGGCCGGGACGGACTTCGACCCGGTGCTCAGGGAGCTGATGGCCGAGGGCCCGGTCACCCGCATCCAGCTGCCCAACGGCGAGGGCTGGGCGTGGCTGGTCACCCGCTACGACGATGTGCGGATGGTGACCAACGACCCCCGCTTCGGCCGTGAGGCGGTGATGGACAAGCCGGTCACCCGGCTGGCCCCGCACTTCATACCCGACCGGGGCGCGGTCGGCTTCCTGGACCCGCCCGACCACACCCGGCTGCGCCGTTCGGTCACCGCGGCGTTCACCGCCAAAGGCGTGGAGCGGGTGCGCGAGAAGGCCCGCGCCACCCTGGACGAGATGGTCGACCGGCTCCTGGCCGGCGGCCCGCCCGCCGACCTGACGGCGGCGGTCCTCAGCCCGTTCCCCATCGCGGTGATCTGCGAGCTGATGGGCGTTCCGGCCGCCGACCGGCACGACATGCACGAGTGGACCCAGCTGATCCTGTCCTCCGCGCACGGCAAGGAGGTCAGCGAGCGGGCCAAGCGCGAGATGAGCGCGTACTTCCGCGACCTCGTCGGGCGGCGCCCGGACAGCACGGACGAGGACGTCGCCTCGCTGCTGGGCGCCGCCGTGGGCCGGGGCGAGGTCACCCTGGAGGAGGCCGTCGGGCTCGCCGTGCTGCTCCAGATCGGCGGCGAGGCGGTCACCAACAACAGCGGGCAGATGGTCTATCTGCTGCTGACCCGCCCCGAGCTGGCCGAACGGCTGCGCTACGAGCCGGCGATCCGTCCCCGCGCCATCGACGAGCTGCTGCGGTACATCCCGCACCGCAACGCGGTCGGCCTGTCCCGGATCGCCCTGGAGGACGTCGAGATCAGGGGCGTGCGGATCCGCGCGGGCGACGCGGTCTACGTCTCCTACCTGGCCGCCAACCGCGACCCGGAGGTCTTCCCCGATCCGGAGACGATCGACGTCACCCGCAGCCCCAACCCGCACGTCTCCTTCGGCTTCGGGCCGCACTACTGCCCGGGCGGTCAACTCGCCCGGCTGGAGTCCGAGCTGATCGTCGACGCCCTGCTGGACCGGGTCCCGGGCCTGAAGCTGGCCGTGCCGCCCGAGGAGGTGCCCTTCAGGAAGGGCGCGCTGATCCGCGGCCCCGAGGCCCTGCCCGTGATGTGGTGAGGCCGCGATGACCACGGTCGAAGGGCTGACAACGGCATCGGTCGACGGGCTGCTCGTGCCGCCGGGCCACGGCCGGGTGGTGGAGACGCCCGCACAGCGGGTCACGTTCAAGGTCACCGGCGTGCACTCGCGGATGGCCTCCACCTTCGAGGTGGAGGTCCCGCCGGGCTTCGACGTCGGTGCCCATGTGCACACCCGCAGCGAGGAGTTGTTCTACGTCCTGGAGGGCGAGCTGGACGTGCTCGCCTTCGAGCCCCGCGTCCGTACCCCGGACAACTGGAAGAGGTGGGAGTCGAGTTCGGGCAACAGGGTGGTCCGGGCGACGCCGGGCACGGTCATCGTCGTACCCCCCGGCTGCCCGCACGCGTTCGCCAATCCGACGGACACCCCCGCCAAGATGTTCTTCCAGGCGAGCCCGCCCCCCGACCACGAGCGCTACTTCGAGGAGCTCCTGGAGATCCTGAGGGACGGCGGTCCGCCCGACCAGGAGGCGATCGAGGCGCTGCGACTGAAGTACGACATCGAGCAGCTCACGCCGCTCCGGCACAGGTGACCCCGGTCACCTCCGGAGAACGGGGGAACCGGGCGGCCGGCCGCGATCCGTCGATCGCCGCCGGCCGCCCGGTCCGGCGGTGGCGTCAGCGAATGGACATCCCGGACAGCGTCCGCGCGATGACCAGCCGCTGGATCTCGCTGGTCCCCTCGAAGATGGTGTAGATGGCCGCGTCCCGGTGCATGCGCTCCACCGGGTACTCGCGGGTGTACCCGTTACCGCCGAGGATCTGGATCGCCTGGGCGGTCACCTTCTTCGCGGTCTCGCTGGCGAAGAGCTTGGACATCGATCCCTCGGCCGCGGTGAACGGCTTCCCGTTGATCGCCATCCACGAGGCCCGCCACACCAGCAGCCGCGCGGCGTCGATCTGCGTGCGCATGTCGGCGAGCTGGAAGGCGACGCCCTGGTTGTCGATGATCGGCCGCCCGAACTGCTCCCGGGTCCTGGCGTAGTCGAGGGCGACCTCGTAGGCGGCGCGGGCGGTGCCCACGGCCATCGCCCCGACCGCCGGCCGCGACGCCTCGAACGTGGCCATCGCCGCGTTCTTCACCCGCTCGCCGCCCTGGGCCTTCGCCTTCTCGCGGGCGCGGGCCAGCCGCTCGTCCAGCTTCTCCTTGCCGCCGAGCAGGCAGGACCCGGGGACACGGACGTCGTCGAGGACGACCTCGGCGGTGTGCGAGGCGCGGATGCCGTGCTTCTTGAACTTCTGGCCCTGCGTGAGGCCCGGCGTGCCCGGCGGGACGATGAAGGAGGCGTGGCCCTTGGAACCCAGCTCCGGGTCGACGCTGGCCACCACGACGTGGACGTTGGCTATGCCGCCGTTGGTCGCCCAGGTCTTCGTGCCGTTGAGCACCCACTCGTCCTTGGCCTCGTCGTAGACCGCGCGGGTGCGCATGGAGGCCACGTCGGAGCCGGCGTCGGGCTCGGAGGAGCAGAACGCGGCGACCTTGACGTCGGTGGCGTCGCCGTACATCTGCGGGATCCAGGTGCCGATCTGCTCCTCGGTGCCGTTGGCGAGGACGCCGACCGCGGCCAGACCGGTGCCGACGATGGACAGCGCGATGCCCGCGTCGCCCCAGAACAGCTCCTCCATGGCCATCGGGATGCCGAGACCGGTGGGGTCGAAGTACTGCTGCGCGTAGAAGTCGAGGGAGTAGATGCCGACCTTCGCGGCCTCCTGGATGACCGGCCAGGGGGTCTCCTCGCGCTCGTCCCACTCGGCGGCGGCCGGCCGGATCACCTCGGCGGCGAAGCCATGGAGCCAGTCCCGGACTTCCTTCTGTTCGTCGTTCAGCTCCATGGTGAACTCGGCCATGTCCCCTCCAGCGGCGTACGGTGTTACTAGCGGTAACCAGAGTCTGTTACCGGCGGGTAGGAAAAGTCAACCTGCGCCGGCCTCTCGGTATCCCGTTCGATGTCAGGGCCAAGGACAGTGTTAGTTTGCGCAGGCGTCACCGATTCAGCACGGGTGGGGAGAGTACATGGACACCACGCAGCGGACCGATCAGCAGCGGTCCGCCGACCGCCGACGGCGCGAGCTGCTGGAGGCCGCCGACCGGGTGGTGCTCCGCGACGGCCCGCAGGCGTCGATGAACGCGATCGCCGCCGAGGCGGGGATCACCAAGCCGATCCTCTACCGGCACTTCGGCGACAAGGGCGGGCTCTACGCCGCCCTCGCCAAGCGGCACACCGACGCGCTGCTGTCCTCCCTGCGCGCGGCGCTGGACGCCCCGGCGGACCGGCGCGAGCGCGTGGAATCCACGCTGGACACCTACCTCGCCGCCATCGAGGCGCGCCCCCAGGTCTACCGGTTCCTGATGCACCCGGCCGAGGGCAGCACCGGCACCGACCAGGGCTTCGACGTGGGCAAGCACAGCGCCCCGCTGCTGCGGCGGATGGGCGAGGACCTGGCCCAGGTCATCGAGGAGCGGGTGGACCTCGGCCCCGGCAGCCAGCAGCTCGCCCGGGTGTGGGGGCACGGCATCGTCGGCATGATGCACGCCGCCGGCGACTGGTGGCTCGGCGAACGGCCCTGCTCCCGCGCCGAGTTGGTGCGCTCCCTCGCCGACCTGCTGTGGGGCCGGCTGGCGGCCGCCGGGGACCGGGTGGGAGGGCCCGGCTTCTGAGTCACCGGCTCCAGGAGGCCCGCCGGATCCGCCGCTCCAGCAGGCGCCTGCGCCACCCCGTCACACGGTCCGCGTAGACCCGGCCCTCCAGATGGTCGCACTCGTGCTGCAGACACCGGGCGAAGAAGCCCGTGCCGTGGACGGCGACCGGCTCCCCCGTCACCGTGAAACCCTCGACCACCGCGTGGTCGTACCGTTCCGTGCCCGCCTCCAGGCCCGGCAGCGACAGACAGCCCTCGGGCCCCCGCAGCACGATCCCGTCCGCCGTCACCAGCCGCGGGTTCACCACATGGCCGAGGTGCCGGACGTCCTCGTCGTCCGGGCAGTCGTAGACGAACACCCGCAGCGGCACCCCGATCTGATTCGCGGCCAGGCCCACTCCCCGCGCCGCGTACATCGTGGCGAACAGGTCCTCCACGAGCGCCGCGAGCGCGGGGCCGAAGTCGGTGACCTCCGCGCATCGTTCGCGCAAGCCGCCGTCGCCGAGCAGGGTGAGGGGCCGGACGCGCCCGTGGGCGCCCGCAATGGAACCGTGTCGCATGGCGGCAAGGGTACGGTTCGTTCAGCTCATGCCCGCCGCCATGGGTGCGACCGGGATTCGGGTGTGGGAATGGATCTCGATAGGCTGAGGGTTCACACCACGTTGCCGGATGGCCCCAGGCGCGGCGCGTACGCAAGGAGGATCGAGAACTGATGGCAGGCAACTCGGACCCGCTCACGCCGCGGGCCAAGCTGGCCGTGACCGCGGGCAAGGCGGTCGCTGCGGCATCGCGGGCCGCCGGACGGGGCAGCGGGTCGGTGATCGGGGGCAAGGTCGCGCTGCGGCTCGACCCCGACCTCCTGGCGCGGCTGGCCCAGAACCTGGACGTCGTGCTGGTGTCCGCCACCAACGGCAAGACCACCACCACCCGGCTCATCGCGGAGGCGCTGCGCGCCGCGGGCCCGGTCGTCTCGAACGCGCTCGGCGCCAACATGCCGGCCGGTATCACCTCCGCGCTGGCGGGCGGCTCGGACGCCAAGTTCGGCGTCATAGAGGTCGACGAGAAGTACCTGGCCGGAGTGGCCCGGGACACCGACCCCAAGTGCATCGCCCTGCTCAACCTCTCCCGCGACCAGCTCGACCGCGCCGCCGAGACCCGGATGCTCGCCGAGAACTGGCGCGAGGGCCTGGCCGGCTCCAAGGCGGTCGTCGTCGCCAACTGCGACGACCCGCTGGTGGTGTGGGCCGCCTCCTCCTCCCCGAACGTGATCTGGGTCGCGGCCGGGCAGATGTGGAAGGACGACGCCTGGTCCTGCCCGTCCTGCGGCGGCGTGATGCAGCGCCCCGGCGACGACTGGTTCTGCGGCGAGTGCGGCTTCCGCCGGCCCACGCCCTCCTGGGCGCTGTCCGGGGACCACGTCCTCGACCCGCACGGCTCCGCCTGGCCGATCCACCTCCAGCTGCCGGGCCGCGCCAACAAGGCCAACGCCGCCAGCTCCGCGGCCGTCGCCGCCGTCTTCGGGGTGCCGCCGCAGGTCGCCCTGGAGCGGATGTACCAGGTGCAGGCGGTCGCCGGACGCTACGACGTCGTGCAGTTCCAGAACCGGGACCTGCGGCTGCTCCTGGCCAAGAACCCGGCCGGCTGGCTGGAGACCTTCTCCCTGATCGACCCGCCGCCCGCCCCGGTGATCCTGTCCGTGAACGCGCGCGGGGCCGACGGCACCGACACCTCCTGGCTGTGGGACGTCGACTACACCCGGCTGACCGGCCACCCGATCTTCGTGCTCGGTGACCGCAAGCTGGACCTCGCCGTCCGCCTGGAAGTGGCCAACCAGCACTTCCAGGTCTGCGAGAACCTCGACCAGGCCGTGCAGCTGTGCCCGCCGGGCCGGATCGAGGTCATCGCGAACTACACCGCGTTCCAGGACCTGCGCCGCCGCGTCGGCAACTGATCTTCGAAGGGCGATCTCCTCATGAGCGACAACCAACTGCGGCTGGTGTGGATCTACCCGGACCTGCTGAGCACCTACGGCGACCAGGGCAACGCCCTCGTCGTGGAACGCCGGGCCCGGCAGCGCGGCCTGGACGTGGCCCGGCTGGACGTGCGCAGCGACCAGCCGATCCCGACCTCCGGCGACATCTACCTGATCGGCGGCGGCGAGGACCGTCCGCAGCGGCTCGCGGCCGAGCGGCTGCGCCGCGACGGGCACCTGCAGCGGGCGGTGCAGAACGGCGCCATCGTCTTCTCGGTGTGCGCCGGCTACCAGATCCTCGGCCACGAGTTCATCAACGACCTCGGCCAGCGCGAGCCGGGCCTCGGACTGCTCGACGTGGTCTCGGTGCGCGGCGAGGGCGAGCGGTGCGTCGGCGACGTGCTCGCGGACATCGACCCGCAGCTTGGGCTGCCCCCGCTGACCGGCTTCGAGAACCACCAGGGCGTCACCCATCTCGGCCCCACCGCCCGCCCGTTCGCCCGCACCAAGATCGGCCGGGGCAACGGCACCGGGGACGGCACGGAGGGCGCCTACAACGGGACCGTCTTCGGCACGTACATGCACGGGCCGGTCCTCGCCCGCAACCCGCTGATCGCCGATCTGCTGCTGAAGCTGGCGCTCGACGTCAACGCGCTGCCGCCGATCGACGACCGCTGGTACGACGCGCTGCGCGAGGAGCGCATCACGGCCGCGCAGCAGCCCGCGTAGGCACCGGCGCGCGGCTCCCGCGAGCCGCGCGTCAGAGTCTTCTCAGCGGTTTCCGGCAGGCTTGTTCCGGGCCCGACTGACGGCTCGTCCGCTCATCTGGGCGGGCGCGTCCAGCAGGCGGACGCCCGCTACGGAGCCACCCCCTCACGCCGGTAGGGTGACCGGGAATTGGCCGGACAACGTGGTCCGGCCTCCCGGCCCACGTTCGAGAAGGTAATTCGGGCTATGCGCATTGGTGTCCTCACGTCCGGCGGCGACTGCCCCGGCCTGAACGCCGTCATCCGGTCCGTCGTGCACCGTGCCGTCGCCGACCACGGCGACGAGGTCATCGGTTTCCGGGACGGCTGGAAGGGCCTGCTGGAGTGCGACTCCGTCAAGCTCGACCTGGACGCCGTGGGCGGCATCCTGGCGCGCGGCGGCACCATCCTCGGCTCCTCCCGGGTCCGCCCGGAACACCTGCGCGACGGTGTCGAGCGGGCCAAGGGGCACGTGGCGGAGCTGGGCCTCGACGCGATCATCCCGATCGGCGGCGAGGGCACCCTCAAGGCGGCCCGGCTGCTTTCGGACAGCGGGCTGCCCATCGTGGGCGTACCGAAGACGATCGACAATGACATCGCTGTCACCGACGTCACCTTCGGCTTCGACACCGCCGTGACCGTGGCGACCGAGGCGCTGGACCGGCTGAAGACCACCGCCGAGTCCCACCAGCGGGTGCTGATCGTGGAGGTCATGGGCCGGCACACCGGCTGGATCGCCCTGCACTCCGGCATGGCGGCCGGCGCCCACGCCGTCGTCGTACCGGAACGACCCTTCGACATCGACGAGTTGACCCGGAAGGTCGGCGACCGGTTCGCGGCCGGCAAGCGCTCCGCCATCGTGGTCGCCGCCGAGGGCGCCAAGCCCCGCGCCGGCACCATGGACTTCGACGAGGGCGGCAAGGACGTCTACGGCCACGAGCGCTTCGCCGGCATCGCCCGCCAGCTCTCCGTCGAGCTGGAGCAGCGGCTCGGCAAGGAGGCACGGCCGGTCATCCTCGGGCATGTGCAGCGCGGCGGCACCCCCACCGCCTACGACCGGGTGCTGGCCACCCGCTTCGGCTGGCACGCGGTGGAGGCGGTGCACCGGGGCGAGTTCGGGATGATGACGGCCCTGCGCGGCACCGAGATCGTGACGGTGTCGCTGGCGGAGGCCGTGGAGACCCTGAAGACGGTTCCGGTGGAGCGCTACGACGAGGCGGAGTGCGTCCTTTAGGAGTGCGTCCTTCAGTCCGGCGGCTGACGGCCCTGTAGTCCGGCGGCATGATAGCCGTGCGACCGGCCGTTGGTCCGGCCGTGAACTACCCGCCCCCGGTCATCGGCGTGACCGGGGGCGGCTCTACTCTTGTGGGCGGACAGAATCGCACAACTCCCACGAATCAGGAGCCGCCGCATGGATCACATGGGTCACATGGATCACAGCGGACACGGCATGATGATGGACATGCCACCGTTCACGCTCGGGCGGGGGCTCCAGTGGTCGGCCGAACCTTTCTTCCTGGTGACCTGTCTGCTCGGGCTGGCCCTGTACGGATGGGGGGTCGTACGGCTGCGCCGGCGCGGCGACACGTGGTCCATGGCCCGGACGGTCTCGTTCGTCAGCGGTGTGCTGACGATCATGCTGGTGATGTGCACCAAACTGAACGACTACGGGATGGTCATGTTCAGCGTGCACATGGTGCAGCACATGGTCATCAGCATGCTGTCGCCGATCCTGATCCTGCTCGGTGCCCCGGTCACGCTGGCGCTGCGCGCGCTGCCGACCGCGGGCCGGGGCCGCACGGGCCCGCGCGAGCTGCTGCTGATGCTGCTGCACAGCCGGTACATGCGGGTCATCACCCACCCGCTGTTCACCATCCCGATGTTCATCGCGAGCCTGTACGTGCTCTACTTCACCCCGCTGTTCGACTTCCTGATGGGGTCGAAGACCGGGCACATCGCGATGATGGTGCACTTCCTCGCGGTCGGTGTCGTCTTCTTCTGGCCGATCATCGGCGTGGACCCGGGCCCGCACCGGCCGGGTCACCTGATGCGGATGCTGGAGCTGTTCGCGGGCATGCCGTTCCACGCGTTCTTCGGCATCGCGCTGATGATGGCGTCGACCCCGATGGTGAACACGTTCCTGCATCCGCCCGCCTCGCTCGGCATCGACGCCCTCTCCGACCAGAGCTCGGCCGGCGGCATCGCCTGGGCCTTCAGCGAGGTCCCCTCGGTGCTCGTGCTGATCGCGCTGCTGTTCCAGTGGTACGGCTCCGAGCAGCGGCAGGCCAAGCGCAAGGACCGGCAGGCGGACCGGGACGGCGACAAGGAGCTGGAGGCGTACAACGCCTACCTGGCCTCGCTGAGCACACGGCAGGGCTGAGCTCCACACTCCACCGGGACCGAGACCGTTCCCACCAGGGCCGAGCCCCGGGGAAAACCAGGGGACCCGGTCGGGGGTATCCCCTACGGGCGGCGGCCGGGGCACCATGGTCGGGACGGACCATGAGGGGGGTTGCCGCGATGCCCGGTTCCACGAAGACGATGGGCGCGCTCACGGTCGGCGCGCTGGTCGCCGTGACCGCCTACACGGTCGCGCTCGGCGGCGACGGCTGGCTCTGGTTCGGCTGGGTGGTGCTGGGGCTGCTGACCCTCGCCATGGCCGTCACCCAGCCGTAGTCGCGTCGCGCGTCCCTTCCGGCTGATTACAGTGCCCGCATGAACAGCAGGACGCCGTCCTTCGACGACCTCGACCGCAAGATCACCACCGCCCTGATGGCGAACGCCAGGACCAGCTTCGCCGAGATCGGCGCGGCGATCGGGCTGTCCGCGACGGCGGTCAAACGGCGCGTGGACCGGCTGCGCGAGACCGGGGTGATCACCGGGTTCACGGCCACGGTGCGGCCCTCGGCGCTCGGCTGGCGCACGGAGGCGTACGTCGAGGTCTACTGCGAGGGCGCGGCTCCGCCCCGGCGCCTCGCGGAGGTCGTCCGCAACCACCCGGAGATCACGGCGGCCATGACGGTGACCGGTGGCGCCGACGCGCTGCTGCACGTGCGGGCGCGGGACGTGGAGCACTTCGAGGAGGTGCTGGAGCGGATCCGCACCGAGCCGTTCATCCGGAAGACGATCAGCGTGATGGTGCTTTCCCATCTCCTCCCCGACAGCCCCGAGGCGGGGGCCACCCAGGCGGCCCCGGAATGACCCGCCCACGGCGCGCCGACGGCCTCCGGGGGCTCGCCGGCGACCCGAGGAGGGGCACGCGAACGGCGCACGGACGATCCGGGAACAGGCCGCGGACGACCGTCGGTCGATGATCAGAAGTATGCGCAAAACCCGTGCGTGATGGGTGGTGACAACGCAGGAACGCTGCACATCCGCGCAGCTTTCTTCGCTTGTCGCGCGTCCGGCTTCGTTCCTACCTTGGAGTCACCCATCAGTGACAGACGGAAACCGGAGGGAACCCTCTGTGTCCGAAAGCCGTGAATCGCGCCCCCGGCGCTTCCTTGTCTGTGAACCCAGGCACTTCGCGGTGCAGTACACGATCAACCCCTGGATGAACCCCGACCGGCCGGTTGACGTGGACCTCGCGCGGGACCAGTGGCAGGAACTGATCCGCACCTACCGCGCCCACGGCCACACCGTCGACTCCCTGGAGCCGGTGCCGGGCCTGCCGGACATGGTGTTCTCGGCCAACGCCGCGTGCGTGGTCGAGGGCCGGGTCTTCGGCTCGCTGTTCCACGCGCCGCAGCGGCGCCCCGAGTCGGTGCACTACGACACCTGGTTCAAGGCGGCGGGCTACGACGTGTACCGCCCCGAGGCGGTGTCCGAGGGCGAGGGCGACCTGGTGTGGACCGGCCGGTACATCCTGGCCGGGACCGGGTTCCGCACCACCCGCGAGGCGCACCGCGAGGCCCAGGAGTTCCTGGGACACCCCGTGATCGGCCTGACACTGGTGGACCCGTACTTCTACCATCTGGACACGGCGCTGTTCGTGCTGGACGACGCCAATGTCTGCTACTACCCCGAGGCGTTCTCGCCGGGCAGCCGCGAGGTGCTGCGGCGCCTGTTCCCGGACGCGGTGCCGGCCACCCGCGAGGACGCGCTCGCCTGGGGCCTGAACTCGGTGTCCGACGGCCGGCACGTGTTCATCGCCCCCCAGGCCGAGGCGTTGTGCGAGCGCCTCGCCGACCGTGGTTACGTCCCCGTCCCCGTCGACCTGTCGGAGTTCCACAAGGCCGGCGGTGGCATCAAGTGCTGCACCCAGGAGATCCGCTGATGACCGCACCCGCGCGCACCCGTACGTCCGACGACCTGATCCGTGCGGAGGAGCCGGTCCTGGCCCACAACTACCATCCGCTGCCGGTGGTCGTGGCCCGGGCCGAGGGCAGCTGGGTGGAGGACGTCGAGGGCCGCCGCTACCTGGACATGCTGGCCGGATACTCGGCGCTCAACTTCGGCCACCGGCACCCGGCCCTGATCGAGGCCGCCCACCGCCAGCTCGACCTGCTCACGCTCACCTCCCGGGCGTTCCACAACGACCGGCTCGCGGAGTTCGCCGAACGGCTCGCGGCGCTGACCGGCCAGGACATGGTGCTGCCGATGAACACCGGCGCGGAGGCCGTGGAAAGCGGCATCAAGCTGGCCCGCAAGTGGGCCTACGACGTCAAGGGCGTGCCCGCCGACCGGGCGACGATCGTGGTCGCGGCGGACAACTTCCACGGCCGTACGACCACGATCGTCAGCTTCTCCACCGACGAGACGGCCCGCGCGGGCTTCGGGCCGTTCACGCCCGGCTTCAAGGTCGTGCCCTACAACGACCCGGCCGCGCTGGAGGCGGCGGTCGACGACACGACGGCGGCGGTGCTGATCGAGCCCGTCCAGGGCGAGGCCGGGGTGATCGTCCCGGACGACGGCTATCTCGCGGGCGTGCGCGAGCTGACCCGGCGCAAGGGCTGCCTGTTCGTGGCGGACGAGATCCAGTCCGGGCTCGGCCGCACGGGCCGCACCCTCGCCGTCGAGCACGAGGACGTGGTGCCGGACGTGCTGCTGCTCGGCAAGGCGCTCGGCGGCGGCATCGTGCCGGTGTCCGCGGTGGTGGCCCGGCGCGAGGTGATGGAGGTGCTGCACCCTGGCGAGCACGGCTCGACCTTCGGCGGCAACCCGCTCGCGGCGGCGGTCGGCACGGCGGTGGTCGAACTGCTGGAGACCGGCGAGTTCCAGCGGCGCGCCGCCGAACTGGGCGTGGTCCTGAGGGACGGGCTGACCGAACTGGTGGGCAAGGGCGTGCTCGGCTTCCGCTCCCGCGGCCTGTGGGCGGGCGTCGACATCGACCCGGCGATCGGCACCGGGCGGGAGATCAGCGAGCGCCTGATGCGGGAGGGAATCCTGGTCAAGGACACCCATGGCTCCACCATCCGGCTGGCACCGCCCCTGACGATCACCGCGGAGGAACTGGGCTCGGCACTGGGGACACTGGAGCGGGTGCTGGGCTGACGGGGCCGGGTTCCGTTCCCGCGGCCGGGCGGCCCCCTCGGGGTTCGGTCAGGGTTTGTCCATCCGCGGGTGGAGAGGTCTCCATCGACCCGTGGGTGCTGGTGACGGGCGGGGTGCGGGGCGCAGCCTTTGCGGCATGAACGCGATGCGTCCGGCACTCGCCGACCTCACCGGTGTCTGCGTCCTCGTCTTCCTCACGGCGTGGCTCCTCGGTGCCGTCTACTTCGGCATCCGGGGCCACGCCGGCTTCCGCGGCCGGCTGCGCGCGTCGCGGTCGGCCCTGCAGCGCCGGACGGCGCTGACCGCGGGCGTGGTGGTGTTCGCCGGGCTGATACGGCTCACGGAGAGGTTCTGGGACGGCCTCCGCTTCTGGCGGCCCGAACTGGCCCTGCCCGGCGCGCTGCTGGTCGTCGTCTCCACGGCCCTGCTGCTCTGGGCCCGCTGGGTGCTGGGCACCATGTGGGCGAGCGTCCCCACCGTCCGGCACCACCACGAGCTGCGCACGGACGGCCCCTACCGGCTGGTCCGCCACCCCATCTACACCGGCATGCTCGGCCTGATCACCGGCGGGATGTTGGCCTGCGGCTTCGGCGTGTGGATCGCCTACCTGATCGTCGCGGTCCCCTGGCTGCTGCGCCGGGTCCGGGTCGAGGACGCCCTGATGGCGGGCGAGTTCGGGGCCGCCTACGACGCCTACCGGCTGCGTGTCCCGGCGCTCCTGCCGGGCATACGCCCCGCCGTCCGGGTACGACCGGACGGCGCCGACGGCGGCCGGCCGTAGCAGGGCAACGATCGCGCCAAGCTCCCCGGTGCGGTTGCCGCCCGCGGCCGGTGGCAGCACGCTGTCCTCGCGGCCGAGCCGGGCCGCCGGAGTGAGGAGCGGCACCTTGTTCTACTGCCTCCTGAAGTACGTGCTGCTGGGTCCCCTGCTCAGACTGGTCTTCCGGCCCCGGATCGAGGGCCTGGAGAACGTGCCGGCGACCGGACCGGCGATCGTCGCCGGGAACCATCTCTCGTTCTCCGACCACTTCCTGATGCCGGCGATCCTGAAGAGACGCATCACCTTCCTCGCCAAGGCGGAGTACTTCACCGGACCGGGGATCAAGGGCCGGCTCACCGCGTTCTTCTTCCGCAGCGCCGGGCAGATCCCGGTGGACCGTTCGAGCAAGGAGGCCGGGCAGGCCGCGGTCCGCGAGGGCCTCGGAGTGCTGCGCAGGGGTGAACTGCTCGGCATCTACCCGGAGGGCACGCGCTCGCACGACGGCCGGCTGTACAAGGGCAAGGTCGGGGTCGCCGTGATGGCGCTGACGGCGGGCGTCCCGGTGGTGCCCTGCGCGATGATCGGCACCTTCGAGGCGCAGCCGCCCGGCAGGCTGATCCCGCGGATCCGTCCCGTCACCATCCGCTTCGGCGAGCCCCTGGATTTCTCCCGCTTCGCCGGGATGCAGGACCAGAAGGCCGTACTGCGGGCCGTCACGGACGAGATCATGTACGCCATCCTGACCCTGTCCGAGCAGGAGTACGTCGACCAGTACGCGGCGGTCGTCAAGAGCCGGCAGGCCGAGGAACGGGGCGAGAAGGAGCGCAGGTTCCCCCGGGCGCCCCTCGGCTGACGGCGCGAGGAGGCCGGGCCCGTCCGACGCGCGCGGCGCGGCAGGCGCTCAGGACACGCCAGGGCCCCGGTATTCGGCGGCGATGCCGAAGCGCTGTTGTTCGCGCGGAGCGGACGGGACGTCGCGGACGCGGGACACCGTGCTGGTCACCTGTTCCTCGCCCGGCTCCGCCGCGCCGTCGAGGGCGTCGAGGCGCTCCAGGTCGGCGGCCGAGACCAGCGCGACCAGCGGCTTGCCGTGCCGGGTCACGACGACGCGCTCGCCGCCGTACACCACCCGGTTGATCAGGTCGGCGAGCTCAGCCCTGGCTTGGGTCACCGGAATCTCGTAGGCCATACCCCCATCATACCCACGCGTACGTAATGTACATTCTGTACAGAAGCCGGGAGCCCGGCTCTGCCGCGAGGAGGGGTGTGCCCAGATGGTCCGACCGTCTGCCCGTTATGTCCTGCCCGAGTTCACCGAACGCACCACCGGTTTGGGGGAGCGCAGGCTCGATCCGTACTCGAAGCTGTTCGAGAGCCGGGTCGTCTTCCTCGGGACGCCCGTGGACGAGGCGGCGGCGAGCGATGTGATCACCCAGTTCATGCACCTCGAACACCTGGCCCCGGAGCGGGACATCACGCTCTACCTGAACTGCCCGGGCGGCTCGTTCCACGCGATGACGGCGATCTACGACACGATGCAGTACGTCACCTGCGAGGTGCAGACCTACTGCCTGGGCCAGGCCGCCTCGGTCGGTGCCCTCCTGCTCGCCGCGGGCACCCCCGGCAAGCGGTTCACCCTGCCGGGCGCCCGCGTGGTCCTCTCGCAGCCCGCGCTCCCCCAGCCGGCGCAGGGCCAGCCGAGCGACCTGGTGATCCAGGCGGAGGAGCTGTCCCGGATGCGCGCCCTCATGGAGGAGATCCTGGCCCGCCACACCGGCCGCGGCGAGGAGCAGGTCCATCAGGACCTGGAGCGTGACCTCATGCTGGACGCGCCGGGCGCACTGGCGTACGGCCTGGTGGACGGGGTGGTCCCGAGCCGCCGCGACCTCCCCGGCGAGCGGTGAGCCGGCCGTGCTGCCCGAGGAGTTGCCGCCGCTGCCCGCACTGACGCGCGCGGAGGGCGAACTGGTGGACCGTTACCTGGACGTGGTCGACCAGCTGGGCAGGATCAACCCGGCGCGCGACGGGGACACCTATCGCGGGCTGCGCGCCGCGCAGGCGCTGGTGCGCAAGGCGGAGGAGCTGCGCGACGCGCTGGATCTGATGCACCGGCGGGGCGAGCGGGAGCTGCACGGCGGCACGCTGGCACGGGCCCTGCGGGTGCTGGACGGCGAGCGCCGGGCCGCGCGCGTCGCGCTCCCGCCACAGGTCTCGAACTGATCCGGACGGCTGTGGGGCCCGGCCGGTGCCGCGCGTCTGCGCGCCCGGCCGGGCCCCCGCGCGAAACGGCCCGAACGATGTACCGCCGACCGGTGTATATCCGGGTCCGTTTCCGGCGCTCCCGAGTTGCGCCGCGCCCCTGTCCGTGCGGTGCTGCACGATCATCTTTTCCCAGGTCCGGGGCTACGTACGGGAACTGACGAGCTATCGAACGGAGCAGCTTCCACCCGAACGGGCGAGTGGTGAGTAACGCCACAAATCCCCGGTTCCGTTGGGATTTTCGGACAGCTGTGAGTGAAGATCCCTGTCTGACGACAAGCCCCCGCCACCGCGGCGGGGCGATCCGGGCGGACGCCGAGTCCTGCCGCCGCCCGGATGACCGGTCGACAGGAGTGGATCGGCAGGAGTGGAGGACCCAGGCAAGGCGGGTCGCCGTAGCGGCTGGCCGTCCGTGCGAACGGACGGGCATACGCTCCGGGCCGACCCTTGGGGTGAAGCCGCGGCAACGCGGCCGGGCTACTTCGCCAGCCCGAATCCGACAGGTCATCCTTCACAGGCGGCTGACGAAGGGTTGCGCATGACTGCGCTCAATCGTGTCCCGTCGCTGATGGCCCGGGCCGGTACGGCCTCGGCTCTCACCCTGGCCGCCGTGGGCGGCTCGATCGCGGTGCCGGGGATGTCCTCCGACGCCTCGGCCGCGACCATGGCGACGAAGGCGCTGCAGATCGCGGCGTCCAAGAAGGGCGCCCCGTACCAGTGGGGCGCCACGGGACCGCGCCGGTTCGACTGCTCGGGGCTGACGCTCTACTCGTTCAAGAAGGCCGGCAAGAAGCTGCCGCGGACCGCCGCCCAGCAGTACAACAAGACCCACCACATCTCCGCCTCCAGCCGCCGCGCCGGTGACCTGGTGTTCTTCCATTCCGGCCGGAACGTCTACCACGTCGGCATCTACGCCGGGCACGGCAAGATCTGGCATGCGCCGAAGACCGGCGCGGTGGTGCGGCTGGAGAAGATCTGGTCCAGGAGCGTCTGGTACGGCCGGGTCAACTGACCCCCGCGCGCACACGGGAGCGACTCCAGCCACCGGGCCGCTCCCCGTGTTCTCCTCCGGCACCGCCTCCAGCCCCCGGGCGGACCGGGACGGCCCCCGCGCCCGCCGGATGAACGTTTCACGAGCTTGGCCGCGGTTCCGGCCGGCCCGCCGCGGGCACCGGCGCGACGGGGACGGTCCAGGGCAGCTCGATGGAGACCGTCTTGCCGCCCTCCCGGGTGGGCCGGACCCGGAGCCTGCCGCCGCACTCCGCGGTGAGCCAGCGGATGATCACCATGCCGCGGCCGTTGTCCTGCTGCACGGCCGCGGGCAGCCGCTTGGGGAAGCGCGGATGACTGTCCGTGACACCGATGCGGAGCCGTTCGTCGCGGTCCAGGGCGATGTCGACGGTGAAGGTGGGGGACTGCCCGAGGGTGTGCTGCACGGCGTTGGTGGCGAGCTCGGAGACGATGAGCCGCACGGTGTCGGCCGCCTCGGTGTCCGACGGCAGGCCCCACTCCGCCAGCGTGCCGACCACGTACGAGCGGGCGGCGGCGACCGAAGCCGGTTCGCTCGGCAGAATGACGGATGCTTCCAGATGGTCTGCCATGGCGACGTCGTCCCTTTCCCACGGGACCGAAGTCCGACATGGAGCGGATGGTTCGAGTACGGTCCCGGACTGGTGCTTCCTCGCCAGACTGCCACCACCGGGCCGGTCACGGGGGGCGATCCACCAAGATATGCATATATCTGTCGCTCGATGCGGTGAACTCTGCGACGGGAGACCGTATTCGGGCGGCCCGGAAGGAGTAAGGAGGAGCCCATGCAGAACGGGCCGGCCGTGCGCCGTCGCAAATTGGGTGCCGAACTGCGCACACTGCGCACGGGGGCGGGGCTCACCAGTGGGGAGGCCGCCCGGCTGGTCGGCTGGCACCAGTCGAAGGTGAGCCGCATCGAGACGGGCTCCAGTGGTGTGAAACCGGCCGATCTGCGCCTGCTGCTGGACGCCTACGCCGTGCGGGACGCCCAGCTGCGCGAGCTGCTGCTGATGCTGGCGGGCTCCGAGAACGACGGCGACCGCGACCGCTGGTGGCACGCCTACCGCGGGGTGCTGCCGCCCACCTACCGGGACTTCATCAGCCTGGAATCGCAGGCCAGCACGATGCGCACGCTGGAGACCACGGTGGTGCCCGGCCTGCTGCAGACGGCCGACTACGCCCGCGCGGTGACCCGGGCGGCCGTCAAGGACCTGGACGAGGAGCGCCTGGACGCGCTGGTGGAGGTGCGGCTGGCCCGGCAGGACGTGCTGCGCTCGAACCCCCCGCTGGAGCTGTGCGCGGTCCTGGACGAGGCGGTGCTGCGGCGCGAAGTGGGCGGCCCCGAGGTGATGGCGCGGCAGCTGGAGCGGCTGATGGAGGCCGCGCTGCTGCCCCAAGTACGGCTCCAGGTACTGCCCTTCGGGGCGGGGGCGCATGTCGGCCTCACCGGCCCTTTCGTTATTTTCTCATTTCCGAGCACTTCTGATCTCGATGTGGTTGTTCTAGACCAATTGACGAGTAGCCTCTACCTGGAACGGAAAGAAGACCTCCGGGCGTACTCGGAGGCCTTCCAGACCCTCCAGGAACACGCTCTTTCCCCCCACGATTCGCTCGCCTACATCGCCGGGATAGGTGACGGCGCGTAAGGAGGCACCATTGTCAGCAATGCCTCGGAACGTCCCTGCCAGTACCGACCTGTACGACGTGCGCTGGCTGCGCAGCAGCTACAGCACCGGAGCCAACAACTGCGTGGAGACGGCCCGGCCGCGCTCCGGACCCTGGTCCGGACTGCTCGCCGTGCGCGACTCGAAGGACCCCACGGGTCCCGCGCTGCTCTTCTCCGCCCCCAGCTGGGCCGGTTTCGTGGCCGCGCTCCGCTGAGGCCCGGTCAGCCGCGAGGCACGGCCGTGTTCCGCCGACTCATGGTCGCGTTTCGCCGATGACCCCGACCGCGTGTGCGATCTCCGCGCCGGAGAGGTCCGCACGCGCGGTCAGCCTCAGCCGTGAGACGCCGTCGGGCACGGAGGGAGGTCGGAAACAGCCCACGGCCAGGCCGGCCGTACGACAGTCGGCCGCCCAGCGCACCGCCTGCTCCGGGGACGGAGCCCGCACGGAGACCACCGCGGCGTCCGGACGCACCGCCTCCAGACCCGCGGTGGTCAGCCTTGTGTACAGCTCCCCCGCCACCGCGCGGGCCCGCGCCGCCCGTTCGGGTTCGCGGGCGAGCAGCCGCAGGGCCGCGAGGGCCGCACCGGCCGCCGCCGGGGCCAGTCCGGTGTCGAAGATGAACGTCCGGGCCGCGTTGACCAGATGGTCGATCACCCGCGCGGGCCCCAGCACCACGCCGCCCTGGCTGCCCAGCGACTTGGACAGGGTGGCCGTGACCACCACGTCCGGGGCGCCCGCGAGGGCGGCCGCGTGCGCCGAGCCGCGCCCGCCCTCGCCCAGCACACCGAGACCGTGGGCGTCGTCCACGACGAGTCCCGCGCCGCGCTCCCGGCACGCCTCGGCCAGCTCGGCCAGCGGCGCCCGATCCCCGTCGACCGAGAACACGGTGTCGGAGACGACGATGGCCGCTCCCCCGTGCGTGGCCAGGGCCTTGCGCACCGCCCGCGGGTCGGCGTGCCCGACGACCTGGACCTCGCCCCGGGCGAGGCGGCAGCCGTCGATCAGCGAGGCGTGGTTGCCCGCGTCGGAGACGACGAGGGAGCCGTGCGGGCCGAGCGCGGTGACCGCGGCCAGGTTGGCGGCGTAGCCGGAGGAGAAGACCAGGGCGGCCTCGAAGCCGCAGAAGGCGGCCAGTTCGCGTTCCAGTTCGGCGTGGAGCGCGGTGGTGCCGGTGACCAGCCGGGAGCCGGTGGCGCCGCCGCCCCAGGTACGGGCGGCCCGGGCCGCGCCCTCGGTGACCTCGGGGTGGCGGGCCAGGCCCAGGTAGTCGTTGCTCGCCAGATCGAGCAGCGGTGACTCGGCGGGGCGCGGGCGCAGGCGCCGGACGAGCCCGGCGTCGCGGCGCGCCCGCGCCTGCTCCTCGATCCAGCCGAACGCCATGGGTCCTCCGGTCGTTTTGTAGGTAGCGGACAGACCCTAGCGGTCCGGGCCGCCGTCCACCGTGTGGCGATACCCACACGGTGAAGCGTCTTCGTTGTGCAAACTCTCCTTGGCCGGGGGCAGTCTCGTAGGACAGGATCGGACCTCATGGACCTGCTGAACACGCTGGTGGACAAGGGGCTTCGGCGCGAGCTGCCGACCCGCGAGGAAGCGCTCGCCGTGCTGGCCACCTCCGACGACGACCTGCTCGATGTGGTGGCCGCGGCCGGCAAGGTGCGCCGGCACTGGTTCGGCCGACGCGTGAAACTCAACTACCTGGTCAACCTCAAGTCCGGCCTGTGCCCCGAGGACTGCTCGTACTGCTCGCAGCGGCTCGGCTCCGAGGCGGGCATCCTCAAGTACACCTGGCTCAAGCCCGACGAGGCCTCCAAGGCGGCGGCCGCGGGGCTGGCGGGCGGCGCCAAGCGGGTCTGCCTGGTGGCCAGCGGGCGCGGCCCGACCGACCGGGACGTGGACCGGGTCTCGCAGACCATCAAGGCCATCAAGGACGAGAACGAGGGCGTCGAGGTGTGCGCGTGCCTCGGGCTGCTCTCCGACGGCCAGGCCGAGCGGCTGCGCGAGGCGGGCGCGGACGCGTACAACCACAACCTGAACACCTCGGAGTCCACCTACGGGGACATCACCACCACCCACACGTACGCCGATCGGGTGGACACGGTGCAGAAGGCGCACGCGGCCGGACTGTCGCCCTGCTCCGGTCTGATCGCCGGCATGGGCGAGAGCGACGAGGACCTGGTGGACGTCGTCTTCTCGCTGCGCGAGCTGGACCCCGACTCCGTTCCGGTGAACTTCCTGATCCCGTTCGAGGGCACCCCGCTGGCCAAGGAGTGGAACCTCACCCCCCAGCGCTGCCTGCGGATCCTGGCGATGGTCCGCTTCGTCTGCCCGGACGTGGAGGTGCGCATCGCGGGCGGCCGCGAGGTCCACCTGCGCACCATGCAGCCGCTGGCGCTGCACCTGGCCAACTCGATCTTCCTCGGCGACTACCTCACCAGCGAGGGCCAGGCGGGTAAGGCCGACCTGGAGATGATCGCCGACGCCGGGTTCGAGGTGGAGGGCGCCGACCAGGTGACCCTGCCGGAGCACCGGGCGGGCGGCGGCTGCCACGAGGGGGCCGGGGCCTGCGGTTCGGCGCCCGCGGACGCGCAGCCGGTCGCGGGCGAGCCCCGGACCGATCTGGTGGCCGTCCGCCGCCGGGGCGCCGGAACGGACCTCGCGCCCAATGCCTGACGGGTTCCCGCCGGATGTCGCCGGGCTGCTGGAGCTGGACCGCCGGCACGTGTGGCATCCGTACGGCCCGATGCCCGGGCGTGTCGAACCGCTCGTCGTGGAGTCGGCGAGCGGGGTCCGGCTGCGGCTCGCGGACGGCTCGGGCGAGCTGGTGGACGGCATGTCGTCGTGGTGGTCGGCCATCCACGGCTACAACCACCCGGTGCTCAACGAGGCGGTGACCCGGCAGCTTTCGCGGATGAGCCACGTGATGTTCGGCGGGCTCACCCACGAGCCCGCGGTCCGGCTCGCGAAACTCCTCGTCGACATGTCGCCGAACGGTCTGGAGCACGTCTTCCTGGCCGACTCCGGCTCGGTGTCGGTCGAGGTCGCGGTGAAGATGTGCCTCCAGTACTGGCGTTCGCTCGGCCGGCCCGGCAAGCAGCGGATGCTGACCTGGCGGGGCGGCTACCACGGGGACACCTGGCACCCGATGTCGGTGTGCGATCCCGAGGGCGGGATGCACGAGCTGTGGTCCGGGGTGCTGCCGCGCCAGGTCTTCGCGGACGCGCCCCCGGCGGAGTACGACGAGTCGTACGCGCGGGCGCTGCGCGAGCTGATCGCCCGGCACGCGGACGAACTGGCCGGGGTGATCGTGGAGCCGGTGGTGCAGGGCGCCGGGGGGATGCGCTTCCACTCCCCCGGGTACCTGCGGGTGCTGCGCGAGGCGTGCGACGCGCACGACGTGCTGCTGGTGTTCGACGAGATCGCGACCGGGTTCGGGCGCACGGGTGCGCTGTTCGCGGCGGACCACGCGGCCGTCACGCCGGATGTGATGTGTGTGGGCAAGGCCCTGACCGGTGGTTACCTGACGATGGCGGCCACGCTGTGCACCGCGCGGGTGGCCGACGGGATCTCGCGCGGCGAGGTGCCGGTGCTGGCGCACGGGCCGACGTTCATGGGCAATCCGCTGGCCGCGGCCGTGGCCTGTGCCTCCCTCGAGCTGCTGCTGGGCCAGGACTGGCAGGCCGAGGTGAAGCGGATCGAGGCGGGCCTGCGCGCCGGTCTGGCCCCCGCGGCCGAGGTGCCCGGGGTGCGGGACGTGCGGGTGCTGGGCGCGATCGGGGTCGTCCAGCTGGACCACGAGGTCGACATGGCCGCGGCCACGCGCGCGGCCGTACGGGAGGGCGTGTGGCTGCGTCCGTTCCGGGACCTGGTGTACACGATGCCGCCGTACGTCACCTCCGACGAGGACGTGGCGAGGATCGCGCGCGCGGTGTGTGCCGCGGCGCGGGAGGGATGACATGCCGGTACTGGTGATCACGGGAACGGGCACGGAGGTCGGCAAGACCGTGACCACGGCCGCCCTCGCCGCGGCGGCGGTCGCGGCCGGGCGCTCGGTGGCCGTGCTGAAGGCCGCGCAGACGGGGGTACGGCCGGACGAGCGCGGCGACGCCGACGAGGTGGCGCGGCTCGCGGGCGCCGTCACGGCGGACGAACTGGCGCGGTATCCGGAGCCGTTGGCGCCGGGGACGGCGGCACGGCGGGCGGGCATGGCGCCCGTGCACCCGCGGGAGGTGGCCGAGCGGGCCGCCAAGCTGGCCACGGAGCACGATCTGGTACTGGTCGAGGGGGCGGGCGGGCTGCTCGTCCGGTTCGACGCGGAGGGCGGCACGCTGGCGGACGCGGCGCGGCTGCTGGGGGCGCCGGTGCTGATCGTGGCCACGGCGGGGCTCGGCACGCTGAACACCACGGAACTGACGGCGCGCGAGCTGCGCCGCCGTGACCTGGAGCCGGCCGGTGTCGTCATCGGCAGCTGGCCCGCCGACCCCGATCTGGCCACCCGCTGCAACGTCGCCGACCTCCCGGAGGTCGCCGGCGCCCCCCTCCTGGGCGCCGTCCCCGCGGGAGCGGGTGTCCTGCCCCCGGCGGACTTCCGCGCAAAGGCCCCGGCCTGGCTGGCCCCGCGCCTGGACGGCACCTGGGACGCGGCGGCCTTCCGGGCCAGGGAGGGGGCCCGGCAGCAGCCCGAGGGCATGGCCTAGGAGCGCCGGGGAGGAGACCGACGAGGACTCCTCCCCGGCCCTCGGAACCGTCGGCCCTCCGGCCGGCGGAGGCCCCTCCCCCCGGCCCCTCGCACACCCGTGTCCGCCGCGCGTGTCCGCCCGGGGGTGGCGCCCGCTCCGGCGGGGGACACTTCCCCCGGGCCCACGGTGTCCTGGAGGTCGGTATGCGGCTGGGGTCGAAGGCGGTCGGCGGACGGCGGGAGCCCGGCGCGCACCCGGTGTTCGCCCGGTACTACGCGCGGGCCAGTGTCGGGGCCGAGACACGGCTGGGGTTCGCCCGGCAGCGGGGGCGGCTGCTGGCGGGGCTGAGCGGCCGGGTACTGGAGGTCGGCGCGGGCAACGGGCTGAACTTCGCGCACTACCCCGGCAGCGTCAGCGAGGTCGTCGCCATCGAACCCGAGCCGCTGCTGCGCCGGTTGGCGCTGGAGTCCGCGCTGCGCGCGCAGGTGCCGGTGGACGTCGTACCCGGCGCGGCGGAGGCGCTGCCCGTCGAGAGCGAGGCGTTCGACGCGGTCGTGCTGTCCCTGGTGCTGTGCAGCGTGCGGGACGTCGCGCGGACGCTGGGCGAGGTGCGGCGGGTGCTCCGGCCGGGCGGGCAGGTGCGGTTCTTCGAGCACGGGCGGGGCGGCGGCCGGGCGATGCGGCTCACGCAGCGCGCGCTGGACCTGACGGTGTGGCCCGCGCTCGCCGGCGGCTGCCACCTGTCCCGGGACCCGCTGGCCGCGCTGCGGGCCGCCGGGTTCGAACTCGGGCCGTACCGGAGCCTGCTGCTGCCCGAGCGGGGGCCGAGGCTGCCGGCCTCCTCCTGTGTGCTGGGCACCGCCTGGCGTCCGGACGAGGCGGGCGGGCGCTGATCACAGGCTCCAGCGGCGCAGCTCCCGGGCGATCTCGTCCACGCTCGCCGCGCCGTCCTTCACCAGCCGGGCCAGGTCGCGCACCTGTTCCGGCGTGGTGACCACCTTGGCACCGCTGGCGACCAGGTAGGCGTAGGCGACCGCGGAGGCGAACAGCGCGTTGGAGCGCTCCAGCGCCGGCACGTGGATGAGCAACTGGAGGAGGGCGGCGGCCCGGGCGTACGGCGTCTCGTACACCGGCACACCGAATATCTCCGCCCGGTGCCGTGCGACGGCGGCGATCAGCGCGCCCCAGTCGGCGACCTGCGGGTCCCCGGGCGTCTTCTGTTCGGCGAGCATGAGCAGCCAGGCGAGGTCGATGCTCAGCCCGTTGGGGGAATCGCTCAAGGGATCAGCTGCGTCCTTCGGCCGGACCGGTGCCGCGCGCCTCGGTGAACTCCTCGGCGAACACGGACTCGTACTGCTTCATGAAGTCGGCGGCGGCCTCCACGAACGTCCGGCCGACCTCGCCGGTGTCCTGTCTGACCAGTTCCTCGATGTAGCGGTTCACGCTCATCCCCCGGGCCAGCGCGCGCTCCCGGGCCGCGCGGGCGGTGCCCTCGTCCACGCGCACGTTCAACTGGGTCTTTGCCATGCCTCGACGCTAGCGCCAGGCTGCTAGCAGGGGCAAACGGGCGCGGGGGCACGGCGGGGGCGCACGGGAGCTTTCGCCGGGGGCTCGGCGCACCGTTCCCGCAGGTCCCTCCGGGCCCGCCCGGCCGCCCGGCCCGTCGCGGATTCCCGCTGTGCGCCCGGTCACATTAGGCTCACCCGGGACGGGTAGTACCGGTGACCGGGAGGCGGTCTTGTCCACAACCCCTGCCGCACAGCACGCCCCGGGCCGCACGCCGGGCGAGGGGACCGCGGCCCGTGCCCGCGCGCTGACCAAGGCGTACGGCACCGGCGAGACCGCCGTCCGCGCGCTGGACTCGGTGGACGTGGACATCGCGCGGGGCCGGTTCACCGCCGTGATGGGGCCCTCGGGTTCCGGCAAGTCCACGCTCATGCACTGTCTGGCCGGGCTCGACACGGTGTCGGCCGGGCAGGTGTGGCTGGGCGACACCGAGCTCACCGGGCTGCGGGAGCGGGAGCTGACCCGGCTGCGCCGGGACCGGGTCGGGTTCGTGTTCCAGTCGTTCAACCTGATCCCGACGCTGACCGCCGCGGAGAACATCACCCTGCCGATGGACATCGCGGGCCGCGGCCCCGACCCGGAGTGGCTGGACCAGGTCGTCGACCGGCTCGGGCTGCGGGATCGGCTGACACACCGGCCCGCCCAGCTCTCCGGCGGCCAGCAGCAGCGGGTCGCGTGCGCGCGGGCGCTGGCCTCCCGGCCGGAGCTGATCTTCGCGGACGAGCCGACGGGCAACCTGGACTCGCGGGCGGGCCTGGAGGTGCTGCGCTTTCTGCGCGACGCGGTGGACGACCTGGGGCAGACCGTCGTCATGGTCACGCACGACCCGAACGCCGCCGCCCACGCGGACCTGGTGCTCTTCCTCGCCGACGGGCGGCTCGTGGACGAGCTGGCGCGGCCGACGGCGGAGCGGGTGCTGGAGCGGATGAAACGCTTCGACGCAGGGCGTGCCCTGCCGGACGCGCGGGAGGACTGAGCCGGTGCTCAAGGCGACCCTGAGGAGCTTCCTCGCGCACAAGGGACGGCTCGCGCTGTCCGCGCTGGCCGTGCTCCTGTCCGTGGCGTTCGTCGCGGGCAGCCTGATCTTCTCCGACACCGTCTCCCGCACGTTCGACCGGCTGTTCGCCTCCACCGCCGCGGACGTGTCCGTGCAGCCGAAGCGGGACCTGGTGTCCGCGCGGGCGAGCGGCGCGGTGCAGACCCTGCCGGCCGCGCTGCGGGACCGGGTGGCGCGGGTTCCCGGGGTGGCGGCGGCGCGCGCCGACGTGCAGGTGCGGAACGTCGTGGTGGTCGACCGGCACAACCGTTCCGTCGGGCCGACCAACGGCGCGCCCACCCTCGCCGGCGCCTGGTACCCGACCCGGCACAGCCCGGTGGAGCTGACCTCCGGGCACGCTCCGCGCGGTCCGGGCGAGGCCCTGCTCGACGCCGACACGGCCGGCCGCGGGCACGTCCGGATCGGCGACACCCTGACGGTGCAGGCGCAGCCCGGTACCTTCCGGGTGCGGGTCGCCGGGATCGCGACGTTCACCACGACCAACTCGGGTGCCGGGCTGCTCTACCTCGACCCGGCGGTGGCCGGACGGCAGCTGCTCGGCTCGCCCGCGCGGGCGACCGGCATCTCGGTGGACGCGGCCAAGGGGGTCCCCGCCGACCGGCTCAGGCAGCGGGTCGTCGCGGCGCTCGGCGCGGACGCCGGGGCGTACGACGTGCAGACCGCGCGGGAGCAGGCCAGGTCGGCGGCGGCGAGCCTCGGCACGTTCCTGGACGTCGTCAAGTACGTCATGCTGGGTTTTGCCGGGGTGGCGCTGCTCGTCGGGGTGTTCCTGATCGTCAACACCTTCTCCATGCTGATCGCCCAGCGCACCCGGGAGCTGGGCCTGCTGCGGGCGCTGGGCGCCGACCGGCGGCAGGTGCGGCGGTCGGTGCTGACGGAGGCGCTGCTGCTCGGTCTGGTCGGCGCCACGCTCGGGCTGGCGGCCGGGATCGGCCTCGCGTTCGGGCTGATCCGGCTGATGGGCGTGTTCGGGACGAACCTGGCCGCCGCGCGGATGGTGATCGGCTGGGGCACGCCCGTCGCCGCCTACGGGGTGGGGCTCGGCGTGACCTTCGTGGCCGCCTGTCTGCCCGCCTGGCGCGCGGCGGCCGTCTCCCCCATGGCCGCGCTCGCGGACGCCGAGGTCGCCGCGGTGGGCAAGCCGCTGCGGGCCCGGGGGGTCGTCGGCGCGCTGGTCGGGACGGCGGGCGCGGCGGCGCTGGCCGGGTGCGCGGCGGCGACACGGACCGCGCCCGCCGCCGCCCTGCTGGGTGTGGGCGTGGCGCTGACGCTGGTCGCGACCGTGGTCGCCGGGCCGCTGCTGGTGCGGCCGGTGATCCGGGTGCTGGGCGGGGCCTTCCCCGCGCTGTTCGGGCCGGTGGGCCGGATGAGCCAGCGCAACGCCCTGCGCAACCCCCGCCGCACCGGCGCGACCGCGGCCGCGCTGATGGTGGGCCTGGCCCTGGTGAGCGGCATGTCGGTGGCGAGCGCGTCCATGTCGGCGTCGTTCGACCGGCGGATCGACAAGACCCTCGGCGCCGACTTCACCGTCCAGAACGCCAACTTCACGCCGTTCACCCGGCAGATCGCCGACCGGGTGGCCGCCACCGGGGGCACCGGGCTGGTCGTACCGCAGCGGCTCACCCGGATCGCGCTGCGGCTGCCCGACGGCGGACGGGTGGAGACGGGCGCATCCGCGTACGGCGCCGGGCTCGACGACGTCGTGCACATCGACTACGCGCGCGGCGGCTCGGCGGCGGCGCTCGCCGACGGGCACCTCGCCATGGACGCGACGTTCGCCCGGGACCACGGGGTGCGGCCGGGCAGTGTGCTCCCGGTGGACTTCCCGGGCGGGCGCCGGGCGCGGCTGACGGTCGGCGCGCTCACCGAACAGGCCTCCACCGAGGGCTTCGGCAACCAGGGCGGTGTCTTCTTCGGCCTCGGCACACTGGAGCGGTACGCGCCCGGCGGCCAGGACTCCGCGCTCTACGTCAACGCCGCGCCGGGCACCCGGCCGCAGGACCTGCGGCCCCGGCTGGAGCGGACGCTCGCGCCGTTCCCGCAGGTCCAGCTGCGCAACCAGACCGACTACAAGAAGCTGGTCCACGACCAGATCGGCGTGCTGCTGTACCTGGTGTACGCGCTGCTGGGGCTGGCGATCGTCATCGCCGTGCTCGGCGTGGTCAACACGCTCGCGCTGTCGGTGGTGGAGCGCACCCGGGAGATCGGGCTGCTGCGCGCGATCGGGCTGGGGCGGCGGCAGCTGCGGCGGATGATCCGGCTGGAGTCGGTGGTGATCGCGGTGTTCGGCGCGGTGCTCGGGCTGGCGCTGGGGCTGGTGTGGGGCGTGTGCATGCAACAGGTGCTGGCGCTGCGCGGGTTGACGGCGTTCGCGATCCCCTGGGGGACGATCGTGGCGGTGGTGGCCGGCTCCGCGGTGGTGGGGATCGTGGCCGCGCTGCTGCCCGCGCTGCGGGCCTCGCGGATGAACGTGCTGGCGGCGATCGCCCACGAGTGACGGTACGGCCCACGGCCCGGCGGCGGACGTGATGGTATGTGGCCGAAGGTCAATTCGCCGACGGTGGAGGAGAATTCATGCCGCGCCCGTTCCGTTTCGGGGTCAACATGCTCACGCCCGCGTCCGGGCCCGAGTGGCGTGCGAAGTGCCGTCGCGCCGAGGAGCTGGGGTACGACGTGATCCTCGTCCCCGACCACCTCGGCTGGGTGGCGCCGTTCCCCGCGCTGGTCGCGGCGGCGCAGGCGACCGAGCGGGTCCGGGTCGGCACGCTGGTGCTCAACGCGGGCTTCTACAACCCGGCGTTGCTCGCCCGCGAGGTGGCGACCACGGACGCGCTCACCGGCGGGCGCCTCGAACTCGGTCTCGGCACCGGCTATGTGCGCGAGGAGCACGAGGCGGCCGGGCTGCCGTTCGGCTCGCCGGGCGAGCGGGTGGACCATCTGCGGCGCACCATCGAGGAGCTGGACCGGCTGCTCGCCGCCGAGGACCACCAGCCCCGCCCGGAGCAGTCCCGGGTGCCGCTGCTGATCGGCGGCAACGGCGACCGGATGCTGGAGCTGACCGCAGAGCACGCCGACATCGCCGCCTTCGCCGGGGCCCGGACGGGGAGCACGCGGTCGCTGGAACCGCTCACGGCCGACGAGCTGGACGAGCGGGTGGGGCGCTACCGGGAGCTGGCGGCCGGGCGCGCGGAACCGGCCGAGCTGAGCCTGCTGCTCCAGCAGGCCGTGGTCACCGACGACCCGGAACAGGCGCTCAAGCCGCTGCTGGAGCGGCGGCCGGAGCTGACCCTGGAGTCGGCGCTGGCGCTGCCCGTCGTCCTGGCCGGCCCGCTGGAGGACGTCGTGGCGCGGGTCGAGGCACAGCGCGAGCGGTACGGGTTCACGAACCTGACCGTCCTGGAGCCCCACATGGAGGCGTTCGCGCCGGTGATCGAGCGGCTGCGCGCACGGTCCGCATGATGGAAACCCCGGCGCGCGGGGCCCGGTGGTGATCATGGTGGTCGCATGACCGAGTTGCGCATACGCTCCGCCGAACCCCATGACCTCGACGCCGTGCTCACCTTCTGGCGCACGGCCGCCGAGGGCACCAGCATCAGCGACGACCGCGCCGGGGTGGAGCGCCTGGTGGCGCGCGACCCGCAGGCGCTGCTCCTGGCCGAGCTGGGCGGTGAGCTGGTCGGGACGGTGATCGCGGGCTTCGACGGCTGGCGCTGCCATCTGTACCGGCTCGCGGTCCGGCCCGATCGGCGGCGCCGGGGCGTCGCCACGGCCCTGCTGGCCGCCGCCGAGGAGCGCTTCGTCCGGCTGGGCGGGCGGCGGGCCGACGCCATGGTGCTGGTCCGCAACGAGCGGGCGCAGCATGCCTGGCGGGCGGCCGGGTACGGCCCCGAGGAACGGTGGCGACGCTGGGTGAAGCCGCTCACCGGCTGAGCCGTGCGCGGCGTTGTCCACAGGCCACCGGCATTGCTTTGCCCATCCTTTACCCTGGAGGGAGCACTCGACCCTCTATGAAAGGTAGTGAGCGTCCGTCCATGGACGAGCCTCCCGGCCCGCGACACCGCGCGCCCCACCGACCCCTGTCCGATCATGGGACGGGGGTGACCCGATGACCGAAGTGCTGCTCCTCCTGGTGGCGATCCTGCTGTCACTGGCCTGTGGCGCGTTCGTGGCGGCGGAGTTCTCGCTGACCACCGTCGAGCGCGGCGCGCTGGAGCGGGCCGCCGAGCGCGGCGAGCGCGGCGCCCCGGGCGCCCTGAAGGCCGTACGGAACCTGACCTTCCAGCTCTCCGGCGCCCAGCTCGGCATCACCGTCACCAACCTGGTCGTCGGCATGCTCGCCGAACCGTCGATCGCCAAGCTGCTCGCCGGCCCGTTCCGGGCGCTGGGGCTGTCGGGCGGTGCGGCGCAGTCGGTGGCGCTGGTGGTCGGCACCGCGCTGTCCACGGTGTTCCTGATGGTCGTCGGCGAGCTGGTGCCGAAGAACTGGGCGATCTCCTCGCCCCTGTCCGTGGCCAAGCGGGTGGGCACCCCGCAGCGCTGGTTCAGCGCCGCCTTCCGGCCCTTCATCGCCCAGCTGAACAACACGGCCAACCACTTCGTGCGCCGGCTCGGTTTCGAGCCCGCCGAGGAGCTGGCCTCCGCGCGCGGCCCGCAGGAGCTGGCCGCCCTCGCCCGGCACTCCGCCAAGGAGGGCGCCCTGGAGGCGGACACCGCCGAGCTGTTCGTGCGCACGCTCAACCTGGCCGACCTGACCGCGGAGAACGTGATGACCCCGCGCGTCCAGGTCATCGCCCTGGACGAGCAGGCGACCTGCGAGGACGTGGCGAACGCGACCCGGGCGACGGGCCTGTCCCGGTTCCCGGTCTACCGGGGCAGCCTGGACTCCGTGGTGGGCACCGTGCACATCAAGGACGTCCTGGCCGTACCGGCCGAGCACCGCCGCCACCGCCGTGTCTGGCACCTGATGCGCGAGCCGCTGCTGGTACCCGAGTCCCTCACCGTCGACCGGCTCCTCGACCGGCTCTCCGGCCGCCGCACCATGGCCGTCGTCATCGACGAGTACGGCGGCACGGCGGGCGTGGCGACCCTGGAGGACATCGTCGAGGAGGTCGTCGGCGAGGTGCGCGACGAGCACGACCCGCACGAGACGCCCGACCTCGCCCCGGCCGGCGCCGACGAGAGCGGCCGGGCGCTGTACTCGGCCGACGGCGCCGCCCGCACCGACCAGCTCAGGCGGGTGGGACTGCGGGTGCCCGACGGGCCGTACGAGACCCTGGCCGGTCTGGTCGCCACCGAGCTGGGCCGGATACCGGAGCCGGGTGACCGCGTCGAGATCGCGGGCTGGCGGGTGGACGTGGTGGACGCCTCCGGGCGCCGCGCCGCCCGGCTGCTGCTGCACGCGCCCCTGGACGACGAGAGCGGCGACGAGACGACGGAGGGGGCGCGATGATCGCCGTACAACTGCTGATCGGCCTGGCGACCCTGGTCGTCAACGCCTTCTTCGTGGCCGGCGAGTTCGCGCTGATCTCGGTGCGCCGCTCCCAGGTCGAGCCGCTGGCGCAGGAGGGCGACCGGCGGGCGAAGAGCGTGGTGTGGGGGCTGGAACACGTCTCCGCGCTGCTGGCCGCCGCCCAGCTCGGCATCACCCTGTGCACCCTGGTGCTGGGCGTGGTCGCCGAGCCGGCCATCGCGCATCTGCTGGAGCCGGTGTTCCACGCGGTGGGCGTGCCGGCGAGCGTGGGCCATGTGGTGTCCTTCGTGATCGCGCTGACCCTGGCGACCTATCTGCACATGCTGCTGGGCGAGATGGTGCCCAAGAACATCTCGCTCGCGGAGCCGGTGCGCGCGGCACTGCTGCTCGGGCCGCCGCTGGTCGCGCTGTCCCGGGCGCTGCGGCCGGTGATCTTCACGGTGAACGCGTTCGCCAACGGGCTGCTGAAGCTGCTCAGGGTGGAGGCCAGGGACGAGGTCTCGGCGACCTTCACGGACACCGAACTCGCCGAGATCGTCAAGGACGCGAGCGAGGCGGGCCTGATCGACGACCGCGCGCAGGAACGGCTGCACGACGCCCTGGAGCTGGGCAGCCGCCCGGTGCGGGACGTGGTGGTGCCGCTGGAGCGGGTGGTGTACGCGCAGGTGGGCGTCACCCCCGAGCAGTTGGAGAGGCTGTCGGCCGAGTCGGGGTTCTCCCGGTTCCCGGTGGTCGACTCCGGCCGCCGGATCGTGGGCTACCTGCACGTCAAGGACGCACTGGACGCCGCGCCGCGGGACGTGCCGTTCCGGCTGCGGGACATGCGGCCCATCGCCCGGGTGAAGGCGGGCACCCCGCTGGACGACGTGCTCACCGCGATGCGGGGCAGCCGCACCCACGTGGCCGCCGTGCTGGGCGACGACGGGCGGCTGGCGGGCCTGGTGACCATGGAGGACGTGCTGCGGGAGCTGTTCGGGCAGCCCGTGTGAACCGGGCGTCCCGGACCTGACCGACCGCTGGGTATGGAGCCGGGTTACCATCGCTGTCGCCATGCAGACGAATACCGTTTCTCCCCCGTACTCCAGCCTGGTCGCGGTCGGCGACTCCTTCACCGAGGGCATGTCGGACCTGCTGCCCGACGGCTCCTACCGGGGCTGGGCGGATCTGCTCGCCACCCGGATGGCGGCCAACACCCCGGGATTCCGCTACGCCAATCTCGCGGTGCGCGGGAAGCTGATCGGGCAGATCGTCGAGGAGCAGGTGGATGTGGCGACGGCGATGAACGCCGACGTCGTCACCCTGGTCGGCGGGCTCAACGACACCCTGCGGCCCAAGTGCGACATGGGCCGGGTGCGCGGGCTGCTGACGGAGGCGGTGGAGCGGCTCGCCCCCTCCTGCAGGCAGCTGGTGCTGATGCGCAGCCCCGGCCGCCGGGGCCCGGTCCTGGAGCGGTTCCGGCCGCGCATGGAGGAGCTGTTCGCCTGCGTGGACGAGCTGGCCGCGAAGCACGGCGCCCTCGTGGTCGACCTGTACGGCTCCCCGGCGCTGGGCGACCCGAGGCTGTGGGACGTGGACCGGCTGCACCTGACGGCCGAGGGTCACCGCCGCGTCGCCGAGGCGGTGGGGCAGGCGCTCGGCTACGAGCCGCGGGACGCGCAGTGGCACGCACCGCTGCCGGCCTCGGTGCCGCCCACGTGGCCGGCCCGGCGGGTGGCGGACGTCCGCTTCGCCCGGCAGCATCTGCTGCCCTGGATAGGCCGCCGCCTGACCGGCCGCTCCTCCGGGGACGGCCGGACAGGCGCCCACTTCAGCGCCGAGCTGGGCAAACCCTTCTGGGTCAGCCCCGTGGACGACACGGACCCGGGCCCGGTGACGGACTGGCGGCGGGTGGATCTCTGACCCCGGGCCCCGGCCTCCGGCCCGGCGCATACGCTGGTCCGTGCGACGGCTTCCGGCGGAAGGTGATGAGGCTGCGATGAGCGAACCGACGAAGCCCGAGGTCGACGTTCCGGAGGGTGACGCTCCGGCCGAGCTGACCGTCCGGGACCTGGTCGTCGGGGACGGGCCCGAGGTGAAGCCGGGCATGGTGGTCAGGGTCCACTACGTCGGCGTGACCTTCGCATCCGGGAAGGAGTTCGACGCCTCCTGGGACCGGGGCCAGCCGTTCAAGTTCACCCTCGGCGGCGGCAAGGTCATCAAGGGCTGGGACCGGGGAGTGCGGGGGATGCGGGTCGGCGGCCGGCGGGAGATCATCGTTCCCCCGCGTCTCGGCTACGGCAACCAGTCGCCCTCGCCGCTGATCCCCCCGGGCTCGACCCTTCTCTTCGTGGTGGACCTGCTGGACTCCTATTCCGGCACCACCGGGTGGACCAACTCCTAGGACCTCTCCCAGGCGGAGCACCGCGTACGGGCTCTCGTAGTTTCCGACGAACACCCCGGTGGCGCTGAGCTGCACGAATCGCCAGTAGAATCCGGTTACGTGACTTCAGCGCCCGCCAAGCCCCGCATCCCGAACGTCCTCGCCGGACGCTACGCCTCCGCCGAGCTCGCCACGCTCTGGTCGCCCGAGCAGAAGGTGAAGCTGGAGCGGCAGCTCTGGCTCGCCGTGCTGCGGGCCCAGAAGGACCTCGGCATCGAGGTGCCGGACGAGGCGATCACCGACTACGAGCGTGTCCTCGACACCGTCGACCTGGCCTCCATCGCGGAGCGCGAGAAGGTCACCCGGCACGACGTGAAGGCGCGGATCGAGGAGTTCAACGCCCTCGCCGGCCATGAGCACGTGCACAAGGGCATGACCTCCCGTGACCTCACGGAGAACGTCGAGCAGCTCCAGATCCGGCTCTCCCTGGAGCTGATGCGCGACCGCACGGTGGCCGTCCTCGCCCGTCTCGGCAAGCTGGCCGGCGAGTACGCCGAGCTGGTCATGGCGGGCCGCTCGCACAACGTGGCCGCGCAGGCCACCACCCTCGGCAAGCGCTTCGCGACCGCCGCCGACGAGCTGCTCGTGGCGTACGGCCGGGTCGAGGAGCTGCTCACCCGCTACCCGCTGCGCGGCATCAAGGGCCCGGTCGGCACCGCGCAGGACATGCTGGACCTGTTGGGCGGCGACGCGGCGAAGCTGGCCGAGCTGGAGCAGCGGATCGCCGCCCACCTGGGCTTCTCGCAGGCGTTCACCTCGGTCGGGCAGGTCTACCCGCGCTCGCTGGACTACGAGGTGGTCACCGCGCTGGTGCAGCTGGCGGCGGCGCCGTCCTCGCTGGCCAAGACGATCCGGCTGATGGCCGGCCACGAGCTGGTCACCGAGGGCTTCAAGCCCGGCCAGGTCGGCTCCTCGGCGATGCCGCACAAGATGAACACCCGCTCCTGCGAGCGCGTCAACGGCCTGATGGTGATCCTGCGCGGCTACGCCTCGATGACCGGCGAGCTGGCGGGCGACCAGTGGAACGAGGGCGACGTCTCCTGCTCCGTGGTGCGCCGGGTCGCGCTGCCGGACGCGTTCTTCGCGCTGGACGGCCTGCTGGAGACCTTCCTGACCGTCCTCGACGAGTTCGGCGCGTTCCCGGCGGTCGTCGCCCGTGAGCTGGACCGCTACCTGCCGTTCCTCGCCACCACCAAGGTGCTGATGGGCGCGGTGCGCGCCGGGGTCGGCCGCGAGGTGGCGCACGAGGCGATCAAGGAGAACGCCGTCGCCACCGCGCTCGCCATGCGCGAGCAGGGCGCCGAGCGCAACGACCTGCTCGACAAGCTCGCCGCCGACGAGCGGCTGCCGCTGGACCGCGAGCAGTTGGCGGCGCTGATGGCCGACAAGCTGTCCTTCACCGGCGCGGCGGCCGACCAGGTCGCCCAGGTCGCCGACCGCATCGAGGAGATCGTCAAGCAGCGCCCGGAGGCCGCCGGCTACACCCCGGGGGCGATCCTCTGACCCCGCGTTTCACCAAGGCGGACCTGGAGGCCGCCCGTGACCGTCTCGTCCCGGACGTGGTCGCGGGCGGTCTGCGGGTCCTCTTCTGCGGCATCAACCCCGGCCTGCTGACGGCGGCCACCGGCCACCACTTCGCCCGCCCCGGCAACCGGTTCTGGCCGGTGCTGCACCTGTCCGGCTTCACCCCGAGGCAGCTGAAACCGGCCGAGCAGGAGGAGCTGCTGTCGTACGGGCTCGGCATCACCAACGTCGTGGCCCGCGCCACCGCCCGCGCGGACGAGCTGACCGCCGCGGAGTACGCCGAGGGCGGTCGGCTGCTGACCGAGAAGGTACGACGCCTCGAACCGGGCTGGCTGGCGGTGGTCGGCGTGACCGCCTACCGCGCCGCCTTCGCCGACCGCACCGCCCGAGTGGGCCCCCAGGAACGGACCATCGGCGGCACCCGCGTCTGGGTCCTGCCCAACCCAAGCGGCCTGAACGCCCATTGGACGACGGCGACGATGGCGGAGGAGTTCGCGAGCTTGCGGGTGGCCGCCCAGAGCTAGGGCCTCGCCGGCCGATCTCGTGGCGGTTGCTCGGCGCCGGTGGTGGCGCAGGCCAGGGCCACCTCGGCCCATGTCCAGGCCTGGTCCTGCAGATCCGCGAAGTCCCCGGCCCGTTCCTGCCGCCGCGCCGCGTCCAGCGCCCGGCCCGCCGCCTGGGCCGCACGGGGCGACGGGGCCGCGGCAACGGCCGTGCACGCCTGCGCCACCCGTGCCCACAGCCGAGCCCGTGCCCGTGCCACGTCGCGGCCCGAGCCCGTCGTCTGCCCGTCCACGTGCACCGCCCACTCGTGGGCGCGTAGTGCCGCCTCGGCGGCTTCCGCGGAAAAGTCCATGCCGGCCTCCCTGAACCCGGTTCCCGCCGTCCCGCGGAGCACCGGCCCGCACTCCGTGCTTCCAACGCCCGTCAGTATGACGGGAGTTGCCCCGGGCGCCGGCCACCAGGCGGGACGCGGGCCCTCGATGCCCCGAGAACATGATCCGCCGACGTGTGCCGCGCCGGCCCGACGTGGCAGAAGGGCGTTGGCGGGCCCCCTGGGCCGCACCGGCCGTCCCGGTGTTCTGCTCCCGGCTCCGTCCGGCGCTCGCCGGGGATGGGGCCGGACGAGTACGATCCGGCCAATACCCCCGCGAGCTGGGAGGACGGACGGTGGGGCAGCTGACCGGTGGCGATCCCTCGCTGCTGCGGAGGATCAACTCGGCGGTGGTGCTGCACGCGCTGCGTGCCGCGGACTGCGCGACGCTCACCGAGGTCGCCCGGGTCACCGGGCTGTCCCGGCCCACCGTCGAGGGTGTGGTCGAGGGGCTGATGGAGGCGGGGCTCGTGGTGGAGCGGGCCGCCGACGAGGGCATAGCGCGCCGGCAGGGGCGCCCGGCCCGCCGGTTCCGGTTCCGGGCGGAGGCGGGGCATCTGCTGGGTCTGGAGGTCGGGGCGCACCGGGTCGCCGCGCTCCTGTCCGACCTGGACGGGCGGGTGCTGGGCGGGCAGTCCAAGGAGGTCGGGGAGACCGCCTCGGCGGACGAGCGTCTTGACCGGCTGCGCGGCGCGGTCGCCGAGCTGCTGCGGCGCTGCGGGGTCCCCCGTGACTCGCTGCGCGCGGTGGGCGTGGGCACGCCGGGCATCGTGGCGGCCGACGGCACGGTGCGGCTTGGGACCGCGCTGCCGCAGTGGACGGGGCTCAACCTCGGTGAGCGGCTGAGCCGTTCGTTCAAGTGCCCGGTGCTGGTGGAGAACGACGCCAACGCGGCGGCCGTCGCCGAGCACTGGAAGGGCGCGGCGGACGGCACCGACGACGTGGTGTTCGTGCTGGCCGGGCTGAGCCCGGGGGCGGGTGCGCTGATCGGGGGGCGGCTGCACCGGGGCTTCGGTGGGGCGGCCGGGGAGATCGGGGCGTTGCACCTGCTGGGCCGGGAGGCCACCCCGGAGACGCTGCTGTCCACCACCGACGAGCCGTTGCACCCGCTGGACGAGCAGGCGGTGGCCGAGGTGTTCGCGCTGGCCCGCAAGGGCGATCTGCGGGCGCGGGCGGCCGAGGAGCGGTTCGTCCAGCGGCTGGTGCACGATGTGGCCGCGCTGGTGCTGGCCCTCGATCCGGAGCTGGTGGTGATCGGCGGCTGGGCGGCCGGCCTGGACGGGGTGCTGGAGCCGCTGCGCCGTGAGCTGGCCCGCTACTGTCTGCGGCCGCCCCGGGTGGCGCTGTCCGCGCTGGGCGAGGCGGCCGTGCCGACGGGCGCGCTGCGGCTGGCCCTGGACCATGTGGAGGAGCAGCTGTTCGCGGTGGAGGGCACGGTCACGGCGCGCCGCTGACCGGTCGGGGCGTCCCTTGTGGTGCCACGGCAGGGGGGCGTGAAGTCGCCTGTGGGGGCGGGTGGTTCGGCCGAGTGGGCGGGGCCGCCGGTTTCCGCCACGGTGCCGTGACGCCCGCCGGCACCAGCAGGTGCTCGCCACGCGCCGGGCGCCCTGGTCGGCGACGAGGACCGTGGCGGGAGCGCCGGAGGTGGCCGGTCAGGAGGCTCGCCGCTCCGGGTCGTGGTGTATCTCCACGTCGGCCGCGTCGCCGAACGTCAGCCGGCAGGTGTCGGCGCGGTAGGTCGCGACGGAGAGGGCGGCGGTGCGGCCCTCGGCGGTGAAGCGGGTGGTGACGACGAGCACCGGGGAGCCGGGCAGCCGGTCGAGTTCGCGGGCGTCGTCCGCGCGCGCCGAGCCCAGTTCGACGGCACGGTCCTGGCCCTCCGGCTCCAGGCGGTGCAGCTCCCGCAGCACGGTGCGGGCGCGGGCCGGGCCGGAGGGCGCGTCGATCGCGGTGAGGCCGGGCACCGAGGCGGCCGGGATGTACAGCAGTTCGGTGGCGACCCGCTGGCCGCCCGAGGTACGGGAGCGGCGCACGGTGTGCACGGGCTCGTCCGCACCGGTCTCCAGGGCCGCGGCGACGGCCGCGGGCGGCACCTGCTGGACGCAGTCGGTGGCCTGCCAGGCGTCCTTGGACCCGCCCGGCCAGGCGTGCTGCTCGCCGCCGACGGCCACGCCCACGCGCGGCGGCGCGACGGTGGTGCCGACGCCGCGGCGGCGCTGCAACCGGCCTTCCAGCTCCAGCTGTTCGAGGGCCTGCCGGAGCGTCGCCCGGGCCACGCCGAAGCGGGCCGCCAGGTCGCGCTCGTTGGGCAGGATCTCGCCGACCGAGAACTCCGAGTCCAGCGCTTCGCTGAGCACGGTCCTGAGATGCCAGTACTTCGGTTCCTGCACCGAATCCAGCTGCGTGGTCCCCACCCTGTCCTCCACAAGAGCCGTTATCCGGCGGTTTTTAGCGCCCTTGTTTATTAAAGGTTGTTGCACTTCTCTGCGACCATAGGACGGCCGACACCCTTGGTCAAGACCAATCCTTCATCCCCGCGGGAACGCCGGGGCACGGCGCCGCGAAGCGTTCACGAGGCGTTCGCACGAGGTGATAGTGGTGACATCACGGCGAAGCCCCCGCCGCGCGACGGGGGCCCGGTGCCGTGCGGACGGCTCAGCGGTCGGCCAGATGGCGCAGTTTGTCGGGGTTGCGCTGGATGTACACGGACGTCACCCGGCCGTCCACGACGTCGAGCTGGAACAGGCTGTCCGGCTTGCCGCCGGACAGGACCAGCGCGGCGGGGCCGCCGTTGACCTCCAGCGCCCGCACGGTCAGGTCCGGAACGGCCTCGGGCATGACGGCGGCCAGGAAGCGGGCCACCTTGTCGGCGCCGTGCAGGATCCGCAGGGCCGACCTGACCTTGCCGCCACCGTCGGCGACCAGGCGGACGTCCGGGGCGAGCACCGACATCAGCCCGTCCAGGTCGCCGCCGGACGCGGCGACGAGGAAACGCTCCGTCAGCTCGCGCCGCCGGGCCGGGTCCACGTCGTAGCGCGGGCGGCGCTCCGCCACGTGCCGGCGCGCCCGCCCGGCGAGCTGCCGTACCGCCGGTTCGCCGCGGTCGAGCAGTGCCGCGATCTCCGCGTACGGGAAGCCGAACGCCTCCCGCAGCACGAACACGGCCCGCTCCAGCGGGGACAGCGACTCCAGGACGACCAGGACGGCCAGGGAGACGCTGTCGGCGAGGACGGCGCGGTCGGCGGCGTCGGGGGCGGTGTCGCCGTACTCGGTGAGACAGGGTTCCGGCAGCCACGGCCCGACGTACGACTCGGCGCGCGACCGGGCGAGGCGCAGCCGGTCGATGGCCAGCCGGGTGGTGATCCGCACCAGGTAGGCGCGTGGTTCGCGGATCTCCGCGTGGTCGGCGCGGGACCAGCGCAGCCAGGCGTCCTGGACCACGTCCTCGGCGTCCGCGACACGGCCGAGCATGCGGTAGGCGACCCCGGTGAGCAGGGGCCTGTGCGCCTCGAAGACGTCGGTCGCGGGGTCGGCGGTCATGTCCTCATCCCATCCGACACGCGCGTGGCCTGTCCACCCGGAATCAGACCCCGCGCGCTCGCCCCGGACCACAATGACCGCGCGGGCCGCCGGGGCCGGCGGCCGGGCGACGGGAGGTGGCCATTGCGGTACGGGGTGCTGGGCACGGGCGAGGTGGGCCGGACGCTGGCCGGGCGGCTGGTGGAGCTGGGGCACGAGGTGACGCTCGGTTCGCGCACCGCGGACAACCCGGTGGCGCGGGAGTGGGCCACCGCGTCGGCGAGCCGGGCGCGCGCCGGGACGTTCGCGGACGCGGCGGAGGCGGCCGAGCTGGTGATCAACGCGGTGAGCGGGCAGGTGGCGCTGGACGCGCTGCGGGCGGCGGGTGCCGCGCACCTGAACGGCAAGGTGCTGGTCGACGTCTGCAATCCGCTGTCGTTCGAGGGCGGGCTGCCGCGGCTCGACCCGGTGGACTCGGACAGCCTGGGCGAGCGGATCCAGCGGGCCTTCCCCGGGGCGCGCGTGGTGAAGACGCTGAACACCGTCGACTTCAGGGTGATGACGGACCCGGGCCGGGTGCCGGGCGAGCACCATCTGTTCCTGTGTGGGCAGAGCGCGGCCGCCAAGGAGCAGGCGCGGGCGCTGCTCGGGGATCTGGGGTGGCCGGCCGCGCGGGTGCTCGACCTGGGCGGCATCGCGGCGGCGCGGGCACTGGAGATGTACGTGCCGCTCCGGCTCCAGCTGGCGCGGGCGTTGGGGCACGGGGACTTCAACATCGAGGTGCGCGTCGCCGGTTGACGGGTGGATCGGTGCGCCTCAGGGGGCTACCCGTCGGTAGCAATCGCTGCCAAGCTGTGCACGGCGTCCGTTCGTGAGCAGTCCAGCCGAGGAGCACCCCATGTCCGCCACCGTCTCCTTCCCCGTCCCGACCCCGCGCGGCCCCGCGGACGTGACCGTCTCCTACGCGCGCGTGGGGCGCGGCGAGCCACTGGTGCTGCTGCACGGCATCGGCCATCACCGGCAGGCCTGGGACCCGGTCGTGGACATCCTCGCCACCGAGCGCGAGGTGATCGCCGTCGACCTGCCGGGCTTCGGCGCCTCCCCCGCCCTGCCGAACGGCCTGGCCTACGACCTGTCCACCACCAACACCGTGCTGGCCGCCCTGTTCGAGGCGCTGGACCTGGACCGCCCGCACGTGGCCGGCAACTCGCTGGGCGGACTGCTCGCCCTGGAGCTGGGCCGGGGCAGGCTCGTACGGTCCGTCACCGCCCTCTCGCCCGCCGGGTTCTGGACGCAGGCCGAGCGGCGGTACGCCTTCGCGACGCTGCTCGCGATGCGGGGCATAGCCCAGCGGCTCCCGCTGCCCCTGGTGACCCGGCTGAGCCGCAGCGCCGCCGGCCGCACCGCGCTGACCAGCACCATCTACGCCCGCCCCGCCCGCCGACGCCCCGAGGCCGTGGTCGCGGAGACCCGGGCGCTGGTCGAGGCGACCGGGTTCGAGGCGACCCTGCGGGCCGGCGCCGCCGTCCGCTTCACCGACGACATTCCCGGCCTCCCGGTGACGGTGGCCTGGGGCACCAGGGACCGCCTCCTGATCCGGCGCCAGGGCATCCGGGCCAAGCAGACCATCCCGCACGCCCGGCTGATCCGTCTGCCCGGCTGCGGACACTGTCCGATGAACGACGATCCGGCGCTGGTGGCACGGGTGTTGCTGGACGGCAGCCGGGACTGAGGTCCTCGATGCGGGCGGACGGCTGTTCATCCGGGGTTCGCGTGCGCGTCTCGCGGCCGCAGTAGGTGTGGCGGTGTACACCGGCCGGATCCCGCCACTGGAGGCTCAGCCATGTCCCATCGTCCGCTCCCCGGTCGCCGCGGCGTTCTGCGCGGCTCCCTCGCCGCGTCGGCGGCGCTCGCCCTGCCCACGGGACTCGGCGCGGCCCCGGCGTTCGCCCGGTCCGGACGGCCCCGGGCCGACTGGGGCGTCCGGACCGGTGACGTCACCACCGACTCGGGCCTGGTGTGGGTGCGGGCGGACCGGCCGGCCCGGATGGTCGTGGAGACCGCGGCGACCGAGTCGTTCCGCTACCCGCGCCGCTTCCTGGGCCCGCTGCTCGGCGCGGACAGCGACTTCACCGGCACCACCCGGCTGTACGGCCTGCCCTCCGGCGAGCAGATCCACTACCGGGTGCTGCTCGCCGACCCCGACGACCCGCGCCGCACCGGCGAGCCGGTGACCGGCACCTTCCGCACCGCGCCCGCCAAGCGGCGCCAGGGGGTGCGGTTCGTCTGGTCCGGGGACCTGGCCGGGCAGGGCTGGGGCATCAACGAGTCGATCGGCGGCTACCGCATCTTCGACGCCATGGCCAGGACCGATCCGGACTTCTTCCTGTGCAGCGGTGACACCATCTACGCCGACGGGCCGATCTCCGCGACCGCCGCCCTGCCCGACGGGAGCGTCTACCGCAGCCTCACCACCGAGGCGAAGTCGCACGTGGCGATCAGCCTGGACGACTACCGGGGCAACTTCCGCTACAACCTGCTGGACGGCGCGCTGCGCCGGTTCAACGCCCAGGTGCCCGGCATCGTCCAGTGGGACGACCACGAGGTCCGCAACAACTGGTACCCCGGCGAGGTGATCGGCGGCGGCACCCCCTACCCGGCCGGCACCCGCCTGAACGACCTGGCGCGCAACTCCCGCCGGGCCTTCGCCGAGTACTTCCCGGTCTCCACGCCGGGCGCCCGCGCCGACGGCAGGATCTACCGCACCCTCCACCACGGTCCGCTGCTCGACGTCTTCGTGCTGGACATGCGCACCTACCGCAACGCCAACTCCCCCGACGACCAGACCACCGACCCCGTCGGCATCCTCGGCCGCGCGCAGTTGGAGTGGCTCAAGCGCGAGCTGGCCGCCTCCCGCGCGGTGTGGAAGGTGATCGCGAACGACATGCCGCTGGGCCTGGTGGTGCCGGACCCGGTGGAGGGCAGGCCGAACTTCGAGGCGGTCGCGCAGGGCGACCCGGGCGCGCCGCTCGGGCGGGAACTGCAGATCGCCGAACTGCTGCGGTTCATCAAGCACCGGCGGATCACCGGCACGGTGTGGCTGACGGCCGACGTGCACCACACCTCGGCGCAGCACTACGATCCGTCGCGGGCCGCGTTCAAGGACTTCGCACCGTTCTGGGAGTTCGTCTCCGGACCGCTCAACGCCGGCGCGTTCCCGGCCAGTGACCTGGACGGCACGTTCGGCCCGGACCGGGTGTTCGTCAAGGCGCCCACCGTCTCCAACGTGTCGCCGGCCGAGGGCTACCAGTTCTTCGGCGAGGTCGACATCGACGGCGCGAGCGGCGAACTGACGGTACGGCTGCGGGAGTACGACGGCACCGTGCTGTTCACCCGGACGTTGCGGCCGGGCCTGGTCGGCCAGTAATCGACCCCCGCTCCCAACGGTTCCCGTACGCTTCGAGCCATGTCGCGCGTCGGCGTCATCCCCCGGCGCGCGGCAACGTCGGCCCGGGGGCCGCCTTCCCCCTCCGCCGGGCACACCGGCCTCCGCGGGGGTGCGGAGAGCGACCGTAGAAAGTGAAACAAATCGGGCGGAGCATGCTTTACCTGACGGTCACAAACAGTTCGTGATCACGCAACACGTTTCCTTCACAGTGGCTGTTATGACTCCGGACATGTCTGATGTGACCCGGGCCCGGCACGGCCGGCCCGTCCACCACTGGCGGCGGGACCTCGTGGAACTCGCCGCGGTCTTCACCGCCGTCGCCGTGGCCGACGCGGTGGCCAACCTCGTCGGGCACGGTCCCGACGGCCCGGCCTTGCTGGGCATCTCGGCGCTCGCGCTGGCCGCCACGGCGGGCTTCCACACCTGGTGGGCACGGCGCCACGGGCATGCCCCGCCCGTCCGCGATACCGGCGCCCGGCCGGCCGCCGAGACGCGGCCGGCCGGGCCCGGCGTGCTGTGGCGGATGCGCACGACGGTCAGGGACGAGCCCGGTTCGCTGGCCGAACTGTGCGGGGCGCTGGCCGGGCACCGGGTGGACATCCTGAGCCTCCAGACGCACCCGCTGGCCGACGGCACCGTGGACGAGTTCCTGCTGCGGGCGCCCGGGACGCTGTCGGCCACGGAGCTCACCCGGGCGGTGGCGGCGGCCGGGGGTACCTCCACGTACATCGAGCGGGCCGACGCCCACGATCTGGTGGACGCGCCGACACGGGTGCTGGGCCTGGCCGCGCGCACCGCCGTCGACGCCGCGGAACTGCCGCTGGCCCTGCGGCAGTTGCTCGGCCGCTGCACGATCCGCTCGGTGCCCGGCCGCGCGGTCGACGGCGCGCACCAGGTGCCGGCCGAGGGCGTCCTGGAGGACACCGTCATCCGGCTGCGGGCGCCGGAGGGCGGGGTGCTCACCGTGGAGCGGCCGTATCTGCCGTTCACCCCGGCGGAGTTCGCGCGGGCCCGGGCACTGGTGGAACTGGACGCGCGGCTGGGCCCGCGGATCCCGGACGGGCAGTACGTGCTGACGCTGCCCGAGGGCAACGACATCACCGTACGGCGGATCGACACCGGTGACCTGGCCGCGGCGAAGGCGATGCACGAGCGGTGCTCGGCCCGCACCCTGTCGCTGCGCTACCACGGGCCGGTCCGCGACGCGGACCGCTACCTCAACCACCTGCTCAGCCCGCGTTTCGGCCGGACGCTGGCCGCGCAGACGCCCTCCGGGCGCGTCGTCGGCCTCGGGCATCTGCTCTGGGACGGCGACGAGACGGAGGTCGCGCTGCTGATCGAGGACGACTGGCAGCGCCGGGGCGTCGGCGCGGAGCTGCTGCGCCGGCTGGTGGGGATGGCCCGCGAGGCCCACTGCGACAGCGTGTACGCGGTGACGCAGGCCTCCAACACCGGCATGGTCGCCGCGATGCGGGGCCTCGGCCTGCCGCTGGACTACCAGGTGGAGGAGGGCACGCTGGTGATCACGGCGCGGCTGACCGCGGAGCCCGCCGCCCGGCCCGCGTTCGACCGGGTCCACCGGGACTGAACCGGCTCGCGGCGCCCGGCCCCGGCCGGGCGCCGCACCGGCCGTCAGCCCACCGCCTCGCCCAGCGGCACCGGCGTCCGCACCCGCTGCCCCAGCGCCCGGTCCAGGTCGGCCCAGAGGTCCTCGACGTCCTCCAGCCCCACCGACAGCCGGAGCAGTTTGTCGCTCACCCCCGCGTCCTGGCGGTCGTCCGCGGCGACGATGCGGTGGCTGATGGAGGCGGGGTGCTGGATGAGGGTGTCGACGCTGCCGAGGCTCACCGCCGGGGTGACCAGGCGGACCCGGGAGATGACCTCGTGCGGGTCGCCGTGCACCTCGAAGGCGATCATGGCGCCGCCGAGGCGGGGATAGCGGACCCGGGCCACCCGCGGGTCGAGGGAGAGCCGGCGGGCGAGTTCCGCGGCGTTCGCGGAGGCGGCCCGGACCCGGACCGGGAGCGTGGACAGGCCGCGCAGCAGCAGGTAGCCGGCGAGCGGGTGCAGGACGCCGCCCGTGGCGAAGCGGATCTGCCGCAGCCGGCCCGCCATCTCCTCGTCGCAGGCCACGACGCCGGCCAGCACGTCGCCGTGTCCGCCGAGGTACTTCGTCGCGCTGTGCAGCACCAGCCGCGCGCCCCGCTCGGCCGGCCGTTGCAGCACGGGGGTGGCGAAGGTGTTGTCGGCGAGCAGCGGCACCGAGCCGCAGGCGTGCGCCACGGCCCGCAGGTCGAGTTCGGCGAGGGTCGGGTTGGCCGGGGACTCGACCATCACCAGGCCGGTGTCCGGGCGCAGCGCGTCCGTGATGCCGGCCGGGTCGGACCAGGTCACCTCGGTGCCGAGCAGCCCGGCGGTGAGCAGGTGGTCGGAGCAGCCGTACAGGGGTCGTACGGCGACGACATGGCGCAGCCCCGCCGCCGACCTGGCGAGCAGCACCGCGCTGAGGGCGGCCATGCCGCTGGCGAAGGCGACCGCGGACTCGGTGCCCTCCAGCCGGGCCAGCGCGGTCTCGAAGCGGGCGACCGTCGGGTTGCCGAGCCGGCCGTAGACCGGCGGCCCCACCAGGTCCGCGCCGTCGGCGGCGAAGGCGTCGATGCGGGCCGCCTCGCCCCGGCTGTCGTGGGAGGGGTAGGTGGTGGACAGGTCGATCGGCGGGGCGTGCCGCCCCTGGCGGGCGAGATCGTCGCGGCCGGCGTGCACGGCCTCGGTGGCCAGGGCTCTCGGTGCGGGGCGTACGTCGTCGTAGGCGCCCGTGCTCGCTGTGTCCATGGCCGGAAGGGTGAACATCGAGCGGTTCTGCGCGGTGGAACACCGTGTTATGTTCGGCCGATGGCCGATTCCGTCGTACTGGACCCGGTGGATCTCCAGCTGCTGCGGCTGCTGCAGAACGACGCCCGGATCACCTACCGCGATCTCGCCGCCCAGGTGGGTGTCGCGCCGTCGACCTGTCTGGACCGGGTGACCCGACTGCGCCGCTCGGGCGTGATCCTCGGCCACCGGCTGCGACTGGATCCGGCCAAGATCGGCCGCGGCTTGCAGGCGCTGCTGTCGGTCCAGGTCCGCCCGCACCGCAGGGAGCTGGTGGGGCCGTTCGTGGAGCGGGTGCGCGCCCTGCCGGAGGCCCGCACGGTGTTCCATCTCACCGGCCCGGACGACTACTTGGTGCACGTGGCCGTCGCGGACATGGCCGATCTCCAGCGGCTGGTGCTGGACGAGTTCACCGCGCGGCGCGAAGTGGCCCGGGTGGAGACCCGGTTGATCTTCCAGCAGTGGGAGTGCGGTCCGCTGCTGCCGCCCGGCAACGCCGACAGCTGAATCGTCCGTCACTCGGATGACGCGGGGACATGCGCCGTACGAGGATGGGCGGCATGTCTGAGACCAACAGCCCGCTGCCCCGCCAGGTCGCCGACGCCTACGTCGACGACCTCATCGCCCTCGACCCCGTGACCGGAACCTACCTGGGGGTGCCGGAGAGTTCGGGCCGGCTGCCCGACTACTCCCCCGCCGGTCAGGAGGCGCTCGCGGAGCTGGCCCGGACCACGCTCGCCAAGCTGGCCGAGGCGGAGCGCCGGCCGGGCGCGGACAGCGACGTGGAGCGGCGCTGCGGGCGGCTGCTGCGGGAGCGGCTGACCGCCGAACTCGCCGTGCACGAGGCACACGAACACCTGCGCGCCGTCGGCAACATGCACACCCCGGGCCACTCGGTGCGCGACATCTTCACGGTGATGCCGGCCTCCACCGAGGAGGACTGGGCGGCCATCGCCGAGCGGCTGCGCGCGGTGCCGGGCGCCCTCGCGGGCTACCGCGAGTCCCTCCAACTGGGCCTGGACCGCAAGCTGTTCGCGGCGCCCCGGCCGACCGAGACGTTCATCGGCCAGCTCACCGAGTGGATCGACGCGGACGGCGAGGGCCGCGGCTGGTACGAGGAGTTCGCCGCCGCCGGACCCGACGCGCTGCGCACCGAGCTGGACGAGGCGGCCCGCTCGGCCACCGCGGCCCTGGCGGAACTGCGCGACTGGCTGCGGGAGGTGTACGCGCCGGCCATCGAGGGCGCCCCGAACGTCGTCGGCCGGGAACGGTACGCCCGCTGGTCGCGCTACTTCAACGGCACCGACCTGGACCTGGACGAGGCGTACGCGTACGGCTGGTCGGAGTTCCACCGCATCCTCGGCGAGATGAAGCGGGAGGCGGAGAAGATCCTGCCCGGCGCAAAGACGCCATGGGTGGCGTTGGCCCACCTGGACGAGCACGGCCGGCACATCGAGGGCGTGGACGAGGTCCGCGACTGGTTGCAGGGCCTGATGGACCGGGCGATCGCGGACCTGGACGGCACGCACTTCGAACTCGCCGAGCGGGTGCGGAAGGTGGAGTCGCGCATCGCCCCGCCCGGCGGCGCGGCGGCCCCCTACTACACGGGCCCGTCGGAGGACTTCTCCCGGCCCGGCCGCACCTGGCTGCCCACCATGGGGCAGACCCGCTTCCCGGTCTACGACCTCGTCTCGACCTGGTACCACGAGGGCGTGCCCGGCCACCACCTCCAGCTCGCGCAGTGGGCACACGTGGCCGAGAACCTCTCCCGCTACCAGGCGACGGTCGGCATCGTCAGCGCCAACGCCGAGGGCTGGGCGCTGTACGCGGAGCGGCTGATGGACGAGCTGGGCTACCTCACCGACCCGGAGGAGCGCCTCGGCTACCTGGACGCGCAGATGATGCGGGCGGCCCGGGTGATCGTGGACATCGGCATGCACCTGGAGCTGGAGATCCCCGCCGACTCGCCGTTCCACCCCGGCGAGCGCTGGACACCGGAGCTGGCGCAGGAGTTCTTCGGCAAGCACAGCAGCCGCCCCGCGGACTTCGTGGAGAGCGAGCTGACCCGGTACCTGACGATCCCCGGCCAGGCCATCGGCTACAAGCTCGGCGAGCGGGCCTGGCTGCTGGGCCGGGAGCGGGCGCGGCAGCGGCACGGGGCGGCGTTCGACCTGAAGTCCTGGCACATGGCGGCCCTCTCCCAGGGCTCCCTCGGCCTGGACGACCTGGTGGACGAGCTGTCCGCACTCTGAGCCGGTCCCGGCTCCGCTCACTCGATCGGCGTGCCCGGCGCGCGGCTCCCCCCGTTCCCCTCCCATGCTGGCGAGCGGGGGACGACCGCCGTCCGGGTACGCCGCGCCGGCCGCGTGGCGCGTGCACCGGACCCTGGCCACCGGAAGGGCGGAGCGTCGATGAGGCTCGTCGTCGATCTCAACAAGTGTCAGGGGTACGCGCAGTGCGCATTCCTCGCGCCCGACGTCTTCGCCATGCACGGCGAGGAGTCGCTGGTCTACGACCCGCGGCCCGACCCCGAGCAGCGTGAGCGGCTGGCCCGGGCGGTGGCCGCCTGCCCGGTGCAGGCGATCACCGCCGACGGGGTGGACGGGTCACGGCGGGGACCGGAGGCCGCCGATGGCCGTTGACGGAGTGGACCGGCTGCGGCGCGAGGGCCGGATCGTGATCGTGGGCGCCTCGCTGGCCGGGCTGCGGGCGGCGGAGACGCTGCGCGCGGAGGGCTTCACCGGGGAGCTGACCCTGATCGGCGACGAGCCGTACGAGCCCTACGACCGGCCGCCGCTGTCCAAGGCGGTGCTGCTCGGCAAGGCCGGCCCGCACCGCACCGAGCTGCCCCGGCGCCGGGAGATCGACGCCAAGTGGCGCCTCGGCGTGGCGGCCACCGGCCTGGACCTGAGGGCCCGACGGGTGCGGCTGGCCGACGGGGACGAGGTGGCGTACGACCGGCTGCTGATCGCCACCGGGGTGCGCGCCCGGCCCTGGCCGAAGGAGCCGGAGGCACGGCTGGACGGCGTCTTCCTGCTGCGCACCCGGGACGACGCGGCCGGGCTGTACGGGCGGCTGAAGGCGGGGCCGCGCCGGGTGTTCGTGATCGGCGGCGGGTTCGCCGGCTGCGAGGTCGCCTCCGCGTGCCGGGAGCGGGGCATCCCGGTCACGGTGGCGGAGCGGGCGGGCGCGCCGCTGGTGGGCGCCCTCGGCGGGGTGATCGGCTCGGTCGCCGCGGAGCTGATGCGCGAGCACGGCGTGGACCTGCGCACCCGGGTGACGGTGACGGCGCTGGAGGGCGATCCGGCCGGCCGGGTACGGGCGGTGCACCTGTCCGACGAGAGCGTGGTCGAGGCGGACGTGGTGGTCGTCTCGCTGGGCTCGCAGCGCAACACCGAGTGGCTGGCCGGGTCCGGGCTCGGCGCGGGCCCCCGGGGCATCGCCTGTGACGCGGGGTGCCGCGCCTTCGACTTCCGGGGCATCGTCACCGACGACGTGTTCGTGGCGGGTGACGTGGCCCGCTCCCCGCACGCGCTGTTCGAGTACCAGTTCCTCTCGCTCGAACACTGGGGCAACGCCGTGGCACAGGCGGAGACGGCCGCGCACAACATGATCTGCGACGGCACGGACCGGCGCCCGCACCTGTGGATGCCGGCGTTCTGGTCCTCGCAGTTCGGGGTGAACATCAAGTCGGTCGGGGTGCCCCCGATGGGCGAGGAGCTGATGATCACGCAGGGCTCGACGGCCGAGCGCCGGTTCGTCGGGGTCTACGGCCACAAGGGCAGGGTGGTGGCCGCGGTGAGCTTCGACAACACGCGGTGGCTGGAGTTCTACCAGCGGCAGATCGAGCGGGGCGCGCCGTTCCCGGTGGAGCACCCGACGCTGGACCGGCGCCCCGAGGAGCGGCGGCCGGTGCCGGCCGACTTCCCGGACCCGTCGCTGCCGAGCCACGCGGCCATGGTGACCCTCAGCGGCTACTCGCCCGCCGACACCCGGCTCGTCTTCCACCCGGCCCGCCACTGAGCCCTCCGCCCCGCCACGGCTCGCCCGGCCCCGCCCACCGGCTCCGCCCGGCGCCCCCACCGACATCCGCCCGGCCCCTCCCCACGCTCCGAGGACCCCCCATGACGCAAGACTCGCTCGTGCGCCGGATCACCGACTTCGCCAGCCGCGCCGACCCGTACCCGCTGTACCGGGAGCTCCGCAGCACACCGGTGCTGCACGAGGAGGAGGGCGGCCCCTACGTCATCAGCTCCTACTGGGACATCGAGGCGCTGCTGCACGACCCGCGGATCAGCTCGGACGCGGCGAACCTGGCCGCCGCCGGGGAGGACCCGCTGGCCGGGTCGGAGGAGACGGGCGGGCTGCCGCCGTCGTTCCTGCGGCTGGACCCGCCCGAGCACGACCGGCTGCGGCGCATCGCCAACAGCGGCTTCGGACCGCCGCACCGCCCGCGCCGGATCGACGGCATGCGCGGTGAGCTGCGGGAGATCGTCACCGCGCTGATCGACGGCTTCGGGGACGCCCGGCGGATCGACCTGGTGGACCAGTTCGCCTATCCCTTCCCGGTGACCGTGATCTGCCGGCTGCTCGGGGTGCCCCGGGAGGACGAGCCCCGCTTCCGGGCCTGGGTCGACCCGCTGGTGGCGAATCTCGACCCGGGGATGCGGCAGGGCGGGGACGGGGACTTCGAGCGGACGGCCCGCGAGGCCCGGATGCAGCTCGGCATGTACCTGGCCGGGCTGGTCGAGGAACGGGCCAAGGAGCCGCGCGACGACCTGCTGTCGGACCTGGTCAACAGCCGGGGTCCGGACGGCGCGATGACGATGATGGAGGTGCTCAGCACGGCCGTGCTGCTGCTCATCGCCGGCCATGAGACGACCGTCAACCTGATCACCAACGGCATGCTCACGCTGCTGCGCCATCCGCCGGTGCTGGAGCGGCTGCGCCACGAACCGGACCTCGCGCCACGCCTGGTGGAGGAACTGCTGCGCTACGAGCCCCCGGTCCAGCTGGTGCCCCAGCGCACCTGCATCACGGACATCGAGGTGCGCGGGGTGACGATCCCCAAGGGATCGCGGATCTGGCTGATGCTGGCCGCGGGCAACCGGGACCCGGAGCGGTTCGCGGACCCCGACCGGTTCGACCCGGACCGCGAGGACGTCCAGCACCTCGGCTTCGGCAGCGGCATCCACATCTGCTTCGGCGCGCCGCTGGCCCGGCTGGAGACCCAGATCGCGCTGACCGAGCTGGCCCGGCGGCTGGAGAACCCGCGCCTGGCGCAGGACCCGCCGCCGTACCGGGAGAACGCGGTGCTGCGCGGGCCGCGGCACCTGGAGATCGACTTCGACGGACTGCGCCCCTGAGCCCGTCTCAGCTCGTCAGCGGCGTGAGCTGGACCAGCCCGACCCAGGTCTCGGGGCCCGGCTGGGCGTACGCGGTGCGTACGGTGTACGGCCCGGCGGCGAGCGGCACCTTCAGGTGCTCCTGCCGGTCCGCCTCGCCGCCCGGCCAGGCCGAGTCGAACAGCACCACGGGCCCGGGCACGTCCCAGCGCAGCTCCTGCTCCCACACGGCCCCCTCCAGCGCGGCCGGCACCCCGGCCAGCAGCTCGCGCTCGGACTCGGCCGCGGACCACCGGACGAAGGTGCCGTGCTCGGGCAGATAGGCGGTGGCGGCCGGCTCGTCACCGAGCACGAGCGCCGCGCTGTCACCGACGGGCAGCAGCCCGGCGTACCCGGCGACCTCGCAGGCCCGGTCGTAGTCCGTGTCCAGCTCCTCGCTGTCGGCCCCCGCCCAGAACGGCAGGACCACCTCCGGAACGGCGATCAGGGGCCCACCGCCCGACTCCACCCACTCCAGCACTCCATGATCTTCAATCCGAGCCATGGGCGAAGAACCTACACGTACCCTCGCGGGCGGCCGAACCCGCCTTCCCCCAGGGGCGGTTGACACGAGCCCGCGCCCCGCTGCCGCCGGACGGACCGGGCCGCGGTGCTCCACCTCGATCAGGTCCCCCGCTGCCGCAGCGTCGACCCCGTTCGGCCCTTCACGACCTCCAGTTGGGCGTGGATGCGGCGGCGCAGGTCGGGGACGTGGCTGACGATGCCCACGCTGCGGTCGCGCTCGCGCAGGCCGTCGAGGACGTCGAGGACCTCGTCCAGGGTCTGGTCGTCGAGGCTGCCGAAGCCCTCGTCGATGAAGAGGGTGTCCAGGCGGACGCCCCCGGTCTCGTCGGTGACGACGTCGGCGAGGCCGAGGGCGAGGGCCAGGGAGGCGAAGAAGGTCTCGCCGCCGGAGAGGGTCGCGGTGTCCCGTTCGCGGCCGGTCCAGGCGTCCACCACGTGCAGGCCGAGACCGCTGCGGCCGCGGCCACTGCGGTCGTCGGAGTGGACGAGGGTGTAGCGGCCGGAGGACATGCGCTGGAGGCGGACGGTCGCGGCGGCGGCGACCTGTTCCAGACGGGCGGCGAGCACGTACGACTCCAGGCGCATCCTGCGCTCGTTGTCGGCGGCGGTGCCCGCGGTGAGGGCGGCGAGCCGGGCGACCCGGTCGTACTCCTCGCGCAGCGGTCCCAGCCGGCGCACGGCCTCGGCGGCACGGGCGGACAGCCGGTCCAGTTCGGCGCGGCAGCGGTCGGCGGCGTCACGGGCGGAGACGGCCTCCCGCAGCCGGTGCTCGGCCTCGGCGGCCGCCCGTTCGGCGCCGGCCGGGTCGGCGGGCGGGCGCCGGGCGGCGGCCGCGGTGTCCGCCTCGGCGAGTACGGCGCGCACGGCCGCCTCCTCCGACTGCCAGGCGTCCAGGCGGTGTTGCAGCTCGCGGTGCCCGTCGTCGGTGAGCAGGGCGGCGGCCGCGGCCTCGGGGGTGGCGAAGCCGGCCCGGTAGGCGGCGTCGGCCAGCCGGGCGTCGGCGGTCTTCAGGCGCTGGGCGCTGTCCTCGGCGGCGCGTACGGCCTCCGCGGCCTCGGCGTACTGCGCCGCCTGCCGCTCCAGCTGGGCGGCGCGCGCGGCCACGCTGTCCGCGGCCCCGCGGGCCTTGGCCAACTCCGCTTCCAGCTGGGTCTGTTCGCGCTCCAGCGCCTCGCGCCGGGTGAGCCGGGAGGCGGCCCGTACGGCGGCCTGCTGCCGTTCGGCGAGGCGCCGCTCGCGCTCCTGCTCGGCGCTCCGCAGCTCCTCGTGGGCGGCGTGCAGCCCGGAGGCGGCCTGCCGGGCGCGGGCGTACTCCTGCTCCAACTCGTCGGCCTCGGCGGCGAGTTCCCCGGCGGGGGTCTCGCCGGCCTCGGCGGTGGCGGCGGCCAGGGACTCGCGTACGGCGGCGACGCTCCGCTCGGCCTCGGTGTGCCGGCGGTCGGCCTCCTGGGCGGCGGCGTGCGCCTGTTCCTCGGCGGCGCGGTCCACGTGCCCGGCGACCTTGCGGGCGGGCGCCGGGTGTTCGGTGGCGCCGCAGACCGCGCACGGCTCGCCGTCGGTGAGGTGGGCGGCCAGTTCGGCGGCGATGCCGGTCAGGCGCTGTTCCTTGAGGTCGAGCCAGTGGGCGCGGGCGTCCAGGGCTCGCTGTCCGGCGTCCTGGGCCCGCCGCCGGGCCGTCTCGAGGTCCTCGGTGAGGGCGTCGCGGGTGCGGGCCGCCGCCAGGCGCCGCCGCATCGGTTCGCGGCGGACGCCGAGCTGTTCGGCGCGGGTGGCGGCCTCCTGGGCGGTGTCGATGCGTGCCTGGAGGTCGGCGCGTGCGGCGTCCCAGCCCTCCAGCCAGGCGTCGGCCTCGCGCAGTACGTCCTCGTCGGCGCGCTCCTGGCGGTCCAGGCCGGCGCGTTCGGCGGTCACCTCGGCGAGGCGTCGCTCGGCCCGCCGGGCGGCGTCCAGGCCGCCCAGTTCCTCGGCGGCGCGGCGGGCGGCGGCGGCCAGTGCGCTCGCGTCGGCGTCGGCGAGCGCGCCGGGCAGCAGGCTCCTGGCGCGGGCCTCGGCGGCGTCCGCCCCGCGGTGCTCCCGCTCGGCCTCCGCCCGCACATGCAGCGCGGGCGCGACCTGCTCGGCCTTGCGGGAACGCGCCATGCGCTCCTGGTCCTCGCGATGATCGCCGGCCCGCGCGTCGAGCCGCTCGGCGCGCCGCCGCGCCTCGGCGAACCGGCCCTGCAACCGCGCGAGTTCGCGTTCTTCGTCCAGGGCGCGACGGGCGTCGGCGTGGGCGGACTCGGCGGCGGCCAGGCGGCTGTGGGCGACGGCGAGGCGTTCCCGGGCGGTGGTGCGGGCGACGGCGGCGGCACCGAGCACCGTCTCGGCGAGTCCCGGGTCGCCGGGTGCCAGCTCGGGCAGCTCCATGGCGTCGCCGGCGGCCTGCTGCATGCGGTGGGCGTCGGCGAGGAGGGCGGCGTCGCCCTCGCGCACCCGGGCCTCGGCGGCGCGGCGGCGCTCGGCGAGGCGCTTCTCGACGTCGGCGAAGCGCTGAGTGTCGAACAGGCGGCCCAGCAGCCGGCCGCGGGCCTCCGCGTCGGCACGCAGGAAGCGGGCGAAGTCGCCCTGCGGCAGCAGCACGACCTGGCAGAACTGCTCCCGGCTCATGCCGAGCAGCTGCTCGAACTCGGCCCCGATCTCCTGGTGGGAGCGGCTGAGGTCCTTCCAGGCGCCCGCCGTGGCGTCGTACTCGCGCAGCCAGGTCTGGGCCTTGTCGACGGTGGTGCCCTTGCCGCGCAGCTTGGGGCGCTCCCAGGGCGGCTGCCGGGTGACCTCCAACCGGCGCCCGGCGACGGTGAGTTCGAGGCGGACCTCGGTGCGGGTGCCGGGCTCGGCGTGGTCGCTGCGCAGGTTCATGCCCTGGCCCGTGCCGCTCTGGCGGGCGCCGGGGACGGAGCCGTACAGGGCGTAGCAGACGGCGTCCAGGACGGAGGTCTTGCCGGCGCCGGTGGGGCCGTGCAGCAGGAAGAGGCCGGCGGCGGACAGCGCGTCGAAGTCGACGTGCTGGGTGGTGCCGAAGGGGCCGAAGGCGGTGATGTCGAGCCGGTGCAGCCTCACCGGGCCACCTCCCGTACGGCCGCGTCGGCGCGGACGGCGTCGAAGGTCTCGCGCAGTATCGCGCTCTCCCGTTCGTCCGGTCCGGCGCCGCGGACGTGGGCGACGAAGTCCCGGGCGATCTGCTGGTCGCTGCGGCCCGCGAGGCGCCGGGCGTAGGAGACGCGGGGGTCGTCGGGGGCGCGCTCGGGGGCGAAGACGAGGCTCAGGGTGTGCGGGAAGCGCTCGGTGAGCCGGGCCATCGGGTCGGCCGGGCGGACGCTGTCGGTGAGGGTGGCCTCGATCCAGGAGTCCTCGTGGCGGGCGAGGTCCGGGTCGGCGAGCAGTTCCTCCAGGGTGCCGCGGACGCGGGCCAGCGGGCGCGGTACCGGGCAGTCGAGGCGTTCGGCGCGGACGGTGCCGTCGGCTGCGAGGTCGACCAGCCACATGCTCTTGCGGTGGTCGGCCTCGGAGAAGGAGTAGGCGAGCGGGGAGCCGGAGTAGCGCACGCGCTCGGTGAGGGTCTGGCAGCCGTGCAGATGGCCGAGGGCCACGTAGTGGGCGCCGTCGAAGACGCCGGCGGGTACGGCGGCGACGCCGCCGACGGTGATGTCGCGTTCGCTGTCGCTGGCCTCGCCGCCGGTGACGAAGGCGTGGGCGAGGACGACGCAGCGGGTGCGGTCCGGGCGGGTGGCGAGGTCGGCGCGGACCCGGTCCATGGCGGCCGCGAGGACGGCCTCGTGGCCTGCCTTCTCGACGCCGAACTCGTCCTTCACCAGGGCGGGTTCGAGGTAGGGCAGGCCGTAGAGCGCGACGTCGCCGTGGGCGTCGGCGAGCACCACGGGGGTGGCGACGGCGGACGGTTCGGTGCGCAGGTGGATGCCGGCGCGGTCGATGAGTCCGGCGCCGACGCCGAGACGGCGGGCCGAGTCGTGGTTGCCGGAGATCATCACCGTGGGCACGCCCAGTGCGGCGAGGCGGTGCAGGGCGTCGTCGAAGAGTTCGACGGCGGCGAGCGGGGGCACCGCGCGGTCGTACACGTCTCCCGACACGAGCACCGCGTCCACCTCGCGCTCGCGCACGGTGGCGACGAGGTGACCGATGAACTCGGCCTGGGCGCCGAGCATGCTCACCCGGTGGAAGGCCCGGCCGAGGTGCCAGTCGGACGTGTGCAGGAGTCTCATGACCACCGAGACTAACGGCCGGGTACGACAACCCGGCCGGCTACTCGCGTACCACCCGTCATGCCCGGCACACCACACATGCGTTATGCCCTTTTTGTCACTCTTGGTCAGACATCTCCGTAGGCCTCGCCGCCCAGTTCGAAGGCGGCCGTGCCCGCGGTCGCGTCGGCGAGCCAGCCCCGGAAGGCGTCCACGTCGGCGTCCGGCAGGCCGATCTCGAGGGTGACGGCCTCCTCGTAGCGCACGTCGCGGACCTCGCGGCCGGTGGCGCGCAGATCGTTCTGGAGCTTGCCCGCGCGCTGGTGGTCGACGGTGACGGTGGCCAGCCGGAAGCGGCGCCGGGTGCGGGTGCCGAGCGCGTCCAGGGCCTCGCCGACGGCGCCGCCGTAGGCGCGGATGAGTCCGCCGGCGCCGAGTTTGACGCCGCCGTAGTAGCGGGTGACGACGGCGACGACGTACCGCATCTCGCGGCGCAGCAGCATCTGGAGCATGGGGACGCCGGCGGTGCCGCCCGGTTCGCCGTCGTCGCTGGCCTTCTGCACGGAGGCGTCGGCGCCGATGACGTAGGCCCAGCAGTTGTGGGTGGCGTCGGCGTGCTCCTTGCGGACGGCCGCGATGAAGTCCTGGGCCTCCTGCTCGGTGGCGGCCGGGGCGAGGGCGCACAGGAAGCGGGAACGGTTGATCTCGGTCTCGTGCACGCCCGCGTGGGCGACTGTGCGGTACTCGTCCTGCATCCGGCCACCCTATGCGCAGAGGGCGGACGGCTCCCGTCTAGGGTCTTTCGTTTGGATCAGGCCGGATCAGGGAGCGGGGCCCGGTGCGTGCAGATGCAAGGCGGAGGAGGGAGTCGACGCGATGGGGGTGCCCCCGCGCGAGTGAAGCCGAGCGTGGGGGAGTCGGCGACTGACGACAACGCGGCAGATGCGCGTGCCGGGCCCCGCGAGCCCGGCTTGATCCAAACGAGAGGCCCTAGGTACGGCTCCCGCCCCGGGGTACCCGGAACCAGGTCAGCAGGGCGGCTCCGGGGGTGAGGGCCGGCCAGCCGGTGGCGTGCCAGGCGAGGACGGCGATCGCGGCGGTGGGGAACTTGGCGCGCAGCCGGTCCAGGGTGTCGTCGAGGCCGTCCCCGGCGAGCGTGCGGACCAGGTCCTCCAGGCCCGGGTTGTGCCCGACGAGCAGCAGCGTCTCCACCTCGGGCGGTGTCTCGCGCACGACCGCCAGCAGGTCGGGCACGCCGGCCGCGTACAGCCGGGGCTCGTAGCGCACCGGGGGCGGCGTCCCCCATTCGGCGGAGGCCAGCTGCCAGGTCTGCCGGGCGCGTACGGCGGTGGAGCACAGGGCGAGGTCGGGCAGGAGGTCGGCCTCGGCGAGGGCGCGGCCGGCGGCGGGGGCGTCCCGCAGGCCGCGCGGTGCCAGCGGTCTGCGGTGGTCGGGCACGCCCTCGGGCCGGGCCGACTTGGCGTGCCGGAGCACCACCAGCCGGCGCAGCGGACCGGAACTCACTCGAGGGTCCCGAGGTCACGGGCGAGGTCGAGGGCGAGCAGCCGGTCGGCGTAGGCGAAGGTCTCGAACCGGGCGCCGTCGGGCACCTCGGGGTCGGTCTCCACGTCGCCGAGCACGTCCAGGAACCCCAACATGTCCAGGTCGTCCTCCCAGGCCCGCGCGAGCCGCGCCCGCACCGCCTCCGGCACGGGCCGCGAGGGGGAGCGGGCCCACCCGGCCATGGCCCCGCGCCATCCCGCGAGCCGCTCGGCGGCGGCGCCGATCGCGGTCTCGTCCAGCCGGGCGTTCTCCCGGCGCGGGACGCGGAGCAGGGCCAAGCGGAGGGCGGCGGGGTCGGCGAGGAGCGCGGACAGCGGGGTCTCTTCGGGGGCGCCCTCGCCCGCCCCGGGCGTGCGCCCCGACCACACGGCCGGCGCGACGAGGACCAGCGGCCCGTCCCCGGGCCACGCGGCACCCTCGCCCTCCCCCGCCACCAGCACCGCGCCCGGTCCGCCCGCGCCGGGCGCGAGCCCGCGGGCCTCCTCGAAGGGGCGGACGGCGAGGGCGTCGGCGGCGGCGCGGAGTTCCCCGGGCAGCGCGGTGGCGAGGGTGGGCCAGGCCTGGGTGCCGTTCAGTTCCAGGGCGCGGGCGAGGAGGTCGGCGGTGAGCAGTACCCGCAGCGAGGTGAGGCCGGTACCCGGGGCACGGGCCTCGATGCGGGTCAGGCCGCCGCGCCGGGCGGGCGCGGCGGGGACGGGTGCACCGGTTCGGGCGTCGAGGATGCGCAGCACGGGGCGAGCGTAGGCGCGCGGGCGGCCGTACGCGGGTACCGCGCGCCGATTCCGGACACCGTGGCGGGGCGGGAACGGGGAATCCGTGTTCCGCGGCGCCGGTTGACGGCAGCGGAGAACATCCCACACCACGAAGGAGGCGGACGTGTACGGCGATGAGGCGACAGTTCGCAGGATTCTGACCGAACTGGGCGATACCTGGGCGGTGGTCGGCCTGTCCGGCAATTCCGCGCGGCCCGCGTATCGCGTGGCGCAGGTGCTTCAGCGGTTCGGCAAGCGGATCGTGCCGGTGCACCCGAAGGCGGAGACCGTGCACGGCGAGCGGGGGTACGCCTGCCTGGCGGACATCCCCTTCGACGTCGACGTGGTGGACGTCTTCGTCAACAGCTCGCTGGCGGGCGCGGTGGCCGACGAGGCCGTGGCGAAGGGCGCCCGGGCGGTCTGGTTCCAGCTCGGTGTCGTCGACGCGGCCGCGTACGCGCGCACCCGGGAGGCGGGCCTGGACATGGTGATGGACCGCTGCCCGGCCATCGAAATTCCCCGCTTGACCTAGTGTCAGCACTTCTTCATCACAATTCCGTGCTGAATATTGACATTCGCGTATGGCGGGTGAGCTGTGAAAATCCTGTCCTCAAGACAGGCAAGATCCTGAGTCAAGTTTTGGTAAGCGGCCTTTTGCCGACAGGGAAAGCGTTCCTAGCCTGTGGCCTTCTTCCTCGTTAAACCTGCGTTTACGATCTGAGAGGCCACTTGACATGGCGAAAGTCGACCAGGCTGCACCGGTAGCCGTCAGTGACACCGGGGGTCTGCGCCGCGACGTCGGACTCATCGGCCTGATGTGGGCCTCCGTGGGCTCCATCATCGGCTCCGGGTGGCTGTACGGCGCCGAGAAGGCCGTCGTCGTGGCCGGTCCCGCGGCGATCATCTCGTGGGTGATCGGCACGGTGGCCATCGTCCTGCTGGCACTCGTGCACGCCGAGCTCGGCGGCATGTTCCCGGTGGCGGGCGGCACCGCGCGCTACCCGCACTACGCCTTCGGCGGCCTGGCCGGCATGTCCTTCGGCTGGTTCTCGTGGCTGCAGGCCGCCACCGTCGCCCCCATCGAGGTCGAGGCCATGATCGGCTACGCCGGTCACTGGAAGTTCGCCCAGGGCCTCCAGGACGCCGGCGGCACGCTGACCGCGAGCGGTGTGGTGACGGCGATCGTCCTCATGGCCGTCTTCGTCGGCGTCAACTTCTTCGGCGTCCGCGCCCTGGCGCACACCAACAGCGCCGCGACCTGGTGGAAGATCGCCATCCCGCTCGCGGCGATCTTCATCATCGCCGTGGGCAACTTCCACGTCTCCAACTTCACCTCGCAGGGCTTCGCCCCCTTCGGTGCCAAGGGCATGCTGGGCGCGATCAGCTCCAGCGGCATCATCTTCGCGCTGCTCGGCTTCGAGCAGGCGATCCAGCTGGCCGGTGAGAGCCGCAACCCGAAGCGGGACCTGCCCCGTGCCACCCTCGGCTCGGTCGCCATCGGCGCCGGCATCTACATCCTGCTCCAGATCGTCTTCATCGCCGCGCTGCCGCAGGTCTCCTTCGCGCACGGCTGGGCGAAGCTGGCCTACGCCGGCATCAGCGGCCCCTGGGCGGGCCTCGCCACCGTGGTGGGCCTCGGCTGGCTGGGCTGGGTGCTCTACGTCGACGCGATCATCTCCCCCGCCGGCACCGGCCTGATCTACACCACCGCCACCTCGCGCGTCTCCTACGGCCTGGCCAAGAACGGCTACGCGCCCAAGGGGCTCACCCGGACGGACAAGCGCGGTGTGCCGTGGATCGGTCTCATCGTCACCTTCGTCACCGGCATCCTCTGCTTCCTGCCGTTCCCGAGCTGGCAGAAGCTGGTCGGCTTCATCACCTCGGCGAGCGTGCTGATGTACGCGGGCGCGCCGCTGGCCTACGGCGTCTTCGCCGACCGTCTGCCGCACTTCGAGCGCCCCTACCGGCTGCCCGCCGGCAAGGTCGTCGCGCCGGCGTCCTTCGTGATCGCCAACCTGATCATCTACTGGAGCGGCTGGGACACCCTGTGGCGGCTGGGCTTCGCCATCCTGCTCGGCTACGTCCTGCTGGGCTCCTACGCCTGGTGGGCCAACGCCAAGGGCAAGCCGGACGCGCCCCGGATGGACTTCAAGGCCGCGCAGTGGCTGCCCGTGTACCTGCTGGGCATCGGCGTGATCTCCTGGCAGGGCGGCTTCGGCGAGGGCAGCCAGGGCAACATACCGCTGTACTGGGACATGCTGGTCGTCGCGGCGTTCTCGCTCGTCGTCTACTACTGGGCGAAGGCCACCGCTTCCGGGACGGAGGCGATCGAGCGCAGCATCGACGAGGTCGTCGTCACGGACGCGCCGACCCACTGAGCCGCCGCTCCGACCGGTGCCCCGCCGACCGCCCGCGGTCGCCGGGGCACCGCCGTCTTCCGGGCCGCCCGCCCGGCGCGCGCCCCCGCGTCACGCCCTCACCCCTCCTCGCGTTCCGTCTCCGCGAGCCGGTGGTCGGCGGTCTTCAGGGCTTCGTCCACCAGGCGGCGCAGATGGCCGTGGCGCAGGGAGTAGATCACCCGGCGGCCCTCCTTGCGGGTGTCGACCAGGCCGGCGAGGCGGAGCCGGGCCAGGTGCTGGCTGACGGCCGGGCGGGCGGCGGCGCAGGCTTCTGTGAGAGTGCTGACGTCGGCCTCTCCCGAGGCCAGGGTGTGCAGCAGGGCGAGGCGGGTGCGGTCGCCGAGCAGGGCCAGGAGTTCGGCGGCGAGCGCGAACTGTTCGTCGCCCGGGGTGCGCTGCTGCGCAGGGTGCGCAGTTGACAGGTGCATGCGTGCGCTCATACGCACATAATGTCCCCGTGGACGTTCCGCGTCCACCGCCGCCCACCCGGAAGGGGACCTTCGTGAGCGATCACCACGAGCACGGCCCGCACCAGCACGGCACCCCCTCGCTCCGCCACCGCCTGGCCCATCTGCTCACCCCGCACTCGCACGAGACCGCCGACAAGCTGGACGCGGCGCTGGAGTCCTCGGCGCAGGGGATGCGCGCGCTGTGGGTGTCACTGGCCGTGCTGGGCGCCACCGCGCTGGCGCAGGCGGCCGTGGTGGCCGTCTCGGGGTCGGTCGCGCTGCTCGGCGACACCGTGCACAACGCCGCCGACGCGCTGACCGCCGTACCGCTCGGCATCGCCTTCGTGCTGGGGCGGCGGGCGGCGAACCGGCGGTTCACCTATGGCTACGGCCGCGCCGAGGACCTCGCGGGGCTGGTGATCGTGCTGACGATCGCGGCCTCGGCGGCCTTCGCCGCCTGGGCGGCCGTCGGACGGCTGCTCGACCCCCGTCCGGTCACCGACCTGCCCGTGGTGGCGGCGGCCGCGCTGGTCGGCTTCGCGGGCAACGAGTGGGTGGCCCGGTACCGCATCCGGGTCGGCCGGCGCATCGGCTCGGCCGCGCTCGTCGCCGACGGGCTGCACGCGCGTACCGACGGCTTCACCTCGCTCGCCGTGCTGCTGGGCGCCGCCGGGTCCGCCCTCGGTCTCCGACTCGCGGACCCCGTCGTCGGGTTGGCGATCACGGCCGCGATCGTGCTGGTGCTGCGGGACGCGGCGCGGGAGGTGCTGCGGCGGATGCTGGACGCGGTGGACCCGGCCCTGGTGGACCGGGCCGAGCGGGCGGCGCTGGCGGTGCCGGGGGTGCGCTCGGTGGGCGAGCTGCGGCTGCGCTGGATCGGGCACCGGCTGCGGGCCGAACTCGCGGTGGTGGTGGACGGCGAGGCCACGCTGCGGCAGGCGCACGCGATCGCCGTCGCGGCCGAACACGCCTTGCTGCACGCCCTGCCACGGCTGACCGCCGCCCTGGTGCATGCCGACCCGGCGCCGGTGCCGGGCGAGCGGGACCCGCATCTCGCCCTCGCCCATCACCTCACGACGTAGGGCCCGTCTTCCGGATCTTGCCGACCCGAGCCGACCTGATCCGGAAGAAAGGCCCTGGTCAGACGCCGAGTCCCTCCAGCACGACCGCCCCGGGCAGCTCGGCGAACACCTTGCCCGGCACCAGCAGTTTGCCGCGCCGCCGGCCGCTGCCGACCAGGACGTAGGGCAGGTCGACGACGGCCGCGTCCACCAGGAGGGGCCAGTCGGCGGGCAGTCCGATCGGGGTGATGCCGCCGTACTCCATGCCGGTCTCGCCGGTCGCCGTCTCCATCGGGGCGAACGAAGCCTTGCGGGAGCCCAGTTGGCGGCGGACCACGCCGTTGACGTCGACCCGGGTGGTGGACAGGACCAGGCACGCGGCGAGCGTGGTCTCGCCGCCCCGCTTGCCCGCGACCACCACACAGTTCGCCGACCGCTCGGTCAGGTCGCTGCCGTAGTGCTCCAGGAAGACGGCGGTGTCGGCCCAGCGCGGGTCGGTGTCGACGTAGAGGACGCGGTCGGCAGGGATGCCCGCCCGCCAGTTCCGTACCGCGTCGGCCACCGGGGCGGTCAGTTCGTCCAGGCAGTCCGGTACCGGGGTCGCGGTCTCGAAGTTTCCGATGGGTGCGCGCATGCCCGCACGCTAACAAGGCTCCGCCGGCGGACGCGGGGGTGTCTCACTGCACGGGCGGCACGGAGACCGCCATCATCATCTTCATGGGCACGTCGCCGCGGTTGGCGTAGACGTGCGGGACGTTGGCCTCGAAGGTGGCGCTGGCGCCGGTCGGCACGGGGTGGTCCTCGCCCTCGACGGTGAGGGTGAGTTCGCCGGCGACGACATGGACGAGTTCGACGGTGCCCGGCGGGTGCGGCTCCGCCACGCTCTGGTCGCCCGGCATCAGCATCCAGTCCCACAACTCCAGCGGGCCGGGGGCCTCGGTGCCCGCGAGGAGCCGGTTGTGGCTGCCGGACTCGGACTGCCACAGCCGTACCGCCCGCTCGGCGGGGACGATGCGCACCTTGGGGCCCCGCGCGTAGTCGAGCAGGGTGGTGACGCTGATGCCGAGCGCGTCGCCGATCTTGACGATGGTGCCGATGCTCGGGTTGGTGCGGGCCTGCTCGATCTGGATGAGCATCCCCCGGCTGACGCCCGACCGCGCGGCGAGCACGTCCAGGGTGAAGCCGCGCACCGAACGCCAGTGCCTGACGTTGCGCGCCAGTGACTGGGTCAGCAGTTCGAGGTCAGACACGTTCCGTCCAATATCCGAGATAGTTCACTTTTTTGGATGGCGCAGTCCAAGAGACTGAACTACGGTGAAGCGCGCCCCTCCGTCCGACGAACTGTACTGCGAGGCACCGTGACCGCCCTCTTCGCCCTGATCACCAGCCTGTTGTGGGGGCTGGCCGACTTCGGCGGCGGGCTGCTGACACGACGTACGCCCGCGTTGACGGTGGTGGTCGTCTCCCAGGGCATCGCGGCGGCCGTGCTCGGCGCGATCGTCGTGGCCACGGGCGCCTGGAGCGAGGCCGGGCCCCGGCTCTGGTTCGCGTTCGCGGCGGGCGTGGTCGGGCCGGTGGCGCTCCTCTCCTTCTACAAGGCCCTCGCCCTCGGCCCGATGGGCGTCGTCTCCCCGCTCGCCACGCTCAGCGTCGTGGTCCCCGTCGGCGTGGGCCTGTTCCTGGGCGAGCGCCCGGGGCTGCTCCAGCTCGCGGGCATCGCGGTCGCCGTCCTCGGGGTCGTCCTCGCGGGCGGCCCGCAGCTGCGCGGTGCGCCCGTGGAGCGGCGCACCGTCCTGCTCACCCTGGTCTCGGCGCTCGGCTTCGGCACGGTGTTCGCCCTGATCGCCGAGGCCTCCACCACGGTCACCGGCCTCTTCCTCGCACTGTTCGTGCAGCGCCTGACCAATGTCGCCGTGGGCGGGGGCGCGCTCGCCGCCTCCCTGCGGCGCGGCGGCACCGCCGTACCGGAGAGCGGCTTCCCCTACCGCTCGCTGCCCGCGCTGGCCTTCGTCGGCCTGGCCGATGTCGCGGCCAACGGCACCTACGCGATCGCCGCCCAGCACGGCCCGATCACGGTGGCCGCCGTGCTCGCCTCGCTCTACCCGGTGGTGACCGCGCTGGCCGCCCGCGGCTTCCTCAGCGAACGGCTGCGCGCGGTCCAGGCGGCGGGCGCGGGCCTCGCCCTGCTGGGCACGGTGCTGCTGGCGACCGGCTGAGCCTCAGCCCTCGCCGTCCAGCTCCGCCAGCCGCGCCACCGCGGACTCGTCCAGCCGGGCCAGCGCCCGCAACTGCTCCGGCGTCGTCCCATCCGGGATCGGCACCGGGGCGGGGGTGCGCAGCGGCGGCTGCCAGCCGTCCTCGGCCGTCCAGCGCCGTACCACCCTGGCGGGGGCGCCGGCCACCACGGCGTGGTCGGGCACCGTGCCGCGCACCACGGCGCCCGCGGCCACCACGACGTTCCGGCCGATCCGCGCGCCCGGCAGGATCACCGCGCCGGTGCCGATCCAGCAGCCGGGGCCGATCTCCACGGGCTCCATGCGGGGCCACTGCCGGCCGATCGGCTCGTGCGGATCGTCGTAGGAGTGGTTGGTGGAGGTGACGTAGACGTACGGCCCGAAGTAGCAGTCCCGGCCGATGGTCACCGTGGTGTCGGCGATGACGTGGCTGCCGCGGCCGAGCACGACGCCGTCGCCGATGCGCAGGACGGGGTCCGGGCCGAGGTCCAGGTCCGGCATCAGGCCCGCGGTCAGGGTGACCTGTTCGGCGATGATGCAGTGGGAGCCGAGCCGGATCCAGGGCTCGCCGAAGACCGTGCCGAGCGGGAAGGCGAGCCGGGTCGCCTCGCCGATGGCGCCGAAGCGAAGGCCCCCCGGGTGCTCCGCCGTGACGGAGCCGGTGCGCTGGACCCAGGCCCATGCCCGGTGGACGGCACGCTGGGCGACGCCACGGCGCCAGGATGAGAACGTGTTCTTGCGCTTCGGCACGGGGTCACGTTACTCACGGGTCGCCTCGGCTCGGAGGCCGGACCGCTGTGATCTTTGCCCCACCCGCTGTCGTACCGTGCGGGATACCTACGGACACGAGGAGACGAGTGATGACGCGGCGGGCACTGATCGTGGCAATCGGCGGCAAGGAACCGCAGGTGGACGCGGAGGCGTTCGTGGCGCCGAACGCCTCGCTGATCGGGGACGTGACCGTGGGCGCGGGGGCGAGCGTCTGGTACGGCGCGGTGGTGCGCGGGGACGTCGAGCGGATCTCCGTGGGGGCGCAGGCGAACGTGCAGGACAACGTCACGCTGCACGCCGACCCCGGCTTCCCGGTGCGCATCGGGGAGCGGGTGTCCATCGGGCACAACGCGGTGGTGCACGGGGCGACCGTGGAGGACGACTGCCTGATCGGGATGGGCGCGACGGTGCTCAACGGGGCGGTGATCGGGGCCGGTTCGCTGGTGGCCGCGCAGGCGCTGGTGCCCCAGGGGATGGTCGTACCGGCGGGATCGCTGGTGGCGGGGGTGCCCGCGAAGGTGCGGCGCGAGCTGTCCGCCGAGGAGCGGGAGGGGCTGACCCTCAACGGCACGCTGTACGCCGGGCTGGCCCGGGCGCATCGCGAGGTGCACGAGTAGGCGGGCGGCCCCGGCGGGGTCAGTCTCCGGCGCCGACGGGTTCCGGCTCCTTGTGCGCGTGCTCCTGCTGGGCCTTCTTCGCCCTGCGCTTGACGATCAGCATGGTGGCCAGGCCCAGCACCACCGCGGCGGCGAGGCCCACGTAGGAGAACTTCTTGAGCCAGCCCTCGGCGACCACGCCCACGTAGTAGACGGCGGCCGTGGTGCCGCCGGCCCAGCAGATGCCGCCGAGGACGTTGGCGATCAGGAACTTCCAGTAGGGCATGTGCAGGACGCCGGCGAGGGGGCCGGCGAAGATCCGCAGCAGGGCGACGAACCGGCCGAAGAACACGGCCCACATGCCCCACTTCTGGAACGAGCGCTCGGCGGTGGCCACATGGCCCTCGCCGAAGTGCCTCGGGAACTTCTTGCCCAGCCAGGCCAGCAGCGGCCGGCCGCCCTTGCGCCCGATGGCGTAGCCGATGGAGTCGCCGATCACCGCGCCGGCGGTCGCGCAGGCGCCGAGGATCAGCGGGTTGATGTGGGAGTGCTGGGAGGACATGAGCGCGGCGGAGACCAGCACGATCTCGCCCGGCAGCGGGATGCCGAGGCTTTCGACGCCGATCACCAGGGCCACCACGGCGTAGACGGCGACAGCCGGCACCGAGTCGAGCCATTCCTGGACGTGCACCGCCGGGTCCTCCCCTGTCGCTGACCTTGCCCGGAGCGCGGTATGTAAAGCGCTCCCCAAAGAAGGCTACCCGGTCGGTGGTGAACAGCCGATGGCGCGCGTGCGCCCGGCGGCACCGCCCCGCCCCCGGCCATTGGGGTCCAGGACGCCCTCGTGTCCTACAACGGGGGAAGGCTCCTGGCGGTTCCCTCCCGGCCTCGCGCGGAAGGACGGCGTGCCCGTGTCCTCACCGTCCCCGACGTCCTCCGTCGCCGCGCCCCCCGGTGCCGGGACCGCGGCCCCCGTCCGGCCGCCGGCGCCGCGGGGCGGTGCGGTGGCGATGCCGCTGGGTGCAGGCGGGCTCACTGGGCCCCGGCGGGGGCACGGGTGACGGAGGGACCCCGGCGAGGGGTCCCTCCGCTCGCGGACGCGGCTCAGTCGCCCGCGTGGCGTACGGTGCCCGCCGCCAGCTTCAGGTCCTGCTGGAGCGTGGAGTACGCCGGCTTCGGCTTCAGGTTCACGTCGTAGAGCAGGCCGTACCCCTCGCCGCTGAACGTGCCCGGGATCCAGGAGTCGCCGTCGTAAACGCCCCAGACCGTGAAGGAGATGCACTGGCGCACCAGTTGGCAGCCCTTGAGCAGTTCGGAGAACTCGTAGGGCTGGGCGTACTGGGCGAGCGCGTCCGTGGGCACCTGGTCGGTCGCGTTGTCGACGAAGGTGCGCACGTCGGCCTCGGTGATGGCGACCTTCAGACCCAGGTCGCCGAACGCCTGGAGATCGGCCTGGTACTGCCGGGCGTCGAAGCCGTACTGGGTGTCGAGGTGGGCCTGCTCGCCGAGGCCGTCGATCGGAACGCCCTGCGCCCGCAGCTTCTTGACGAAGTCGTAGACGGCCTGGAACTTGGCGTTGGTCCCGTCCTCGCCCGTGATGTTGTAGTCGTTGTACATCAGCAGGGCCTTCGGGTCGGCCTTGTGCGCCCAGCGGAACACATCCGCCACGATGCCCGAACCGAGGTGCTTGATCCAGAAGTCGTCGGCGTTCAGCCCGTCGGGCTGCGGGGTCTCCCAGGAGTTGGCGAAGACCTCGTTGGCGACGTCCCACTGCCAGACCTTGCCCTTGAAGTGGGTGACCTCGTCGGTGACGTGCCGGTGGAGGATGTCGCGCAGCTCGGCGTCGCTGATGGAGCCGTCCGCGACCCCGGTGGTCAGCCAGCCGGGCAGCTGGTTGTGCCACATGAGGGTGTGACCGCGGACCGCCTGGCCGTGCTGCTGGGCGAACCGCACCAACTGGTCCGCCTGCTTCCAGTCGTGGACGCCCTGGCTGGGCTCCACGCTCTCCCACTTCATGGCGTTCTCGGGGGTGACCGTGGAGAACTGGTCGGCGACGATGTCGGTGTAGGGCTTGTTGGTGCCCAGCTGAGCCGCGTCGACCGCGGTGCCGATCCGCAGCCCCTGCTTCGACGCCAGCGCCCGCAGGGAGGTGTCGGCCGGTCCGCTGTTCCCGCCCGCGACCGCGACGGCGGCGGGCACGAGCAGCAGGGCGGCGACACCAGTGGCGACGAGCGTGGATCTGCGCCGAAGTTGCTTCACGACGGGCTCCCGGGAGTCAGTGGGCCTCGAAAGTTTCGGGCCGCTGTTCGATCGGAGCTGCAAGCTAGACCTCGTGATCTCACGGAGTCAATGGGCCTGCACCGCCTACTCCTTGACGACTTCACCCCCGTCCACGCGGCCGAAACTTTCGAACCTTCCCACCACAGGGGGTGCACCTGCCTCGGGAACGCCGAAGGGCCCCCGACACCGTCGGAGGCCCTTGCGCGGGGGCGGAAAACGCCCTCAGCCGTTGGGACGCAGCGTCCACACCACCGTCATCTCGCCGGTGACCGCGCCGTCCGCGCGCCGGATCTCGATCGTCACCGGGAACTCGGGGCGCTGTCCGGCGTCGAGTTCGGCGACGACCTCGGCGGCCGGTCGGCCCAGGGTCGCGGTCGCGGTGACGGCGCCCATCGCCAGCTTCTTGTAGGCGATCTCGGCGCGCACCGCGAGCGGCACCGCGCGCGAGAGCTGGTCCCCGAAGGCGGCCAGCACGATCGCGCCGCTCGCCGACTCACCGAGCGTGAACATCGCGCCGGCGTGCGGCCCGCCCACGTGATTGTGGTACTCCCCCTGGTCCGGCAGGGACAGCACGGCCCGCTCGGCGGTGGTCTCCTGGAACTGGAGGTTCAGCGTCCGGGCCATCGGCACGGTGGCGGCGAGCATCTCGCCGATCGACATCTGGTCTGCGCTCATGACGGTCATGTTACTCACGAGTAGGACTTGCTGGCCAGGACCGTGGTCCCCCGTCGCGACCGCCCTGACGAGATCCCGTGACCGAACCGTGCCGCCGCCGCACTAGTGTTGTCGGCCATGTGGCCAGATCAGCAGCCGCCCGGGGGCGCGCAGAACCCGCAGCAGAACCCGTATCAGCAGCCGGGTTACCAGCAGCCGAATCCGTATCAGCAGCCCGGCTACCAGCAGTACCCGCAGGCCGGGCAGAACCCCCAGGCGGGGCAGAACCCCCAGGCCGGGCAGTACCCCCAGGCCGGGCAGTACCCGCAGGGCGGCCCGTACGGGCAGCAGCCGCAGTGGGGGCAGCAGCAGCCCACGGTGCCCATCCAGGGCCCCCCGCAGGGCGGCGGCGACGGCGGCGGCCGTACGAAGCTGATCGCGATCGTCGCGGCCGCCGCGGTGGTGGTCGCCGCCTGTGTGACCGGCTACCTGGTCCTCGGCGGCTCGAAGAACGACAAGGCGGACGACAAGGGCAGCCGGTCGCCGAGCGCCGCCCCGTCCACCCCGACCTCCCCGTCCTCCGGCGACAACCCGCGCGCCACGGAGAGCGAGAAGCCGACCGTGCCGGGCTGGAAGGTCGTGGTGAACCCCAAGTGGGGCATCGCCTTCGACGTGCCCGCCGACTGGCAGGCCCAGGCGCCCGACCTGGAAGTCGGCTTCGAGGACCACAAGTCCACCAGCGGGAAGCCGCTGATCGTGATGTCGGGCACGGCCGAGGACCAGCCCCAGTGGTGCACCTCCGACGACAACAAGGACGGCCGCACCGACGACACCCCGCTCGCCGTCGTGGGCACCAAGGGTGCCAGCGGCGCCAAGAGCACCGACCAGATAGCGATCAACACCCCGGCCTGGTGGGTCTACGGCGGCTACACCCAGCCGGACAAGAAGAGCGTCACCTTCGACAAGAAGGCCACACCCTTCACGACCGCCTCCGGCATCAAGGGCAGCTACGGCTGGGCCCGCTCGGCCGGCACCCCGCAGAAGGGCAAGTGCGCGAGCGACGGCAAGGCGCTCACCTTCGGCTTCCAGAACTCGGCCCACGACTACGTGTCGTTCAACTTCTACGGCGCCAAGGGCGTGCAGGACGAGGTCCCGGACGCCACGGTCCTGAAGATCCTCAGCACGGTCCGGCTGCACGGCACCCCGACGTCCGACTGACCGGCGCCGGCCGTCCACCGGCCGCCGCCCCGCTTCCCGGTCCGCCGGGATCAGCCGATGCCGAAGGCCCCGCCCGGCGGCACGGGCGACGGCACCGCGTCCGCGTCCTCGACCGGCCGCGCGGAGCCGATGAACTCCGTGAGCGCGGCGCCGTGTTCGACCCGCGCCGGGAAGGCGTCCGCCGCCACCCGGCGGGCCAGTGCGGCGACGTCCGGCGGCCGGTGCGAGGCGACGAGCACCGCGTTGCCGAACCGCCGGCCGCGCAGCACCCCCGGCTCGGCGATCAGCGCCAGCTCCTCGAACGCCTCGGCGAACGTGGCCAGTTGGGAGCGGAGGAAGGCGAACGGCGCCGCGTCCGCGAGATTGGCGAGATAGGTCCCGCCCGGCCTGAGGGCCCGCTCGGCCTCGCGGGCGTAGGCGAGGGTGGTGAGGTGGGCCGGGACCCGGGAGCCGCCGAAGACGTCCGCGATCAACACGTCGGCCGAATCGTCCGGCGCCGCCTCCAGCCAGGCCCGGGCGTCCGCGGCGTGCACCGCGACGCCCGAGCCCTCGGGCAACGGCAGGTACTCGCCGACCAGCTCCAGCAGCCCCCGGTCGGCCTCCACGACGTCCTGCCGGGAGCCCGGCCGGGTCGCCGCGACGTACCGGGGCAGGCTGAGCGCGCCCCCGCCCAGGTGGAGCACGTCCAGCGCCCGGCCCCGCGGTGCCACCGTGTCCAGCGCGTGTCCGAGGCGCCGCGCGTACTCGAACTCCAGGTACGTCGGCTCGTCCAGGTCGACGTACGACTGCGGCGCCCCGTCCACCGTCAGCAGCCAGGCCCGCTCCCGGTCGACGTCGGGCATCAGCTTGGCGGCACCGTGATCGGTGGTGCGGAACACGGGTATCTGCTCGGTCACCACTTCATTGTGACGCGCCCCCGACGGCACCGGGACCGCGTCCCGGGCCCTACGGGCCGACGGACACGACCGTCCCCGCGCCGACCGTCCGGCCGCCCTCCCGGACGGCGAACCCCAGGCCCGGCTCCAGCGGTACCTCCCTGCCCAGCTCCACGCTCAACTCCGCCGTCTGGCCGGGCCGGACGACGGCCGGCGCGCCGAGGTCGATCTCCCCCGGCACGTCGGCGGTGCGGATGTAGAACTGCGGCCGGTACCCGGTGGTGATCGGGGTCGTACGGCCCCCCTCGCGCCCCGCCAGCACATACACCCGCGCCGTGAACCGCCGCTCGGGCGTGACACTGCCCGGCGCCGCCACGACGTGCCCGCGGCGCACCGCGTCCCGGGGCACGCCGCGCAGCAGTACCGCCACGTTGTCCCCGGCCTGCGCCTGCTCCATCGGCTTGCCGAAGGTCTCCAGGCCGGTGACGACGGTCTCGACGCCGTCGGCACCGAGCACCGCCACCCGGTCCCCGAGGCGCAGCGTGCCGCGCTCCACGGCGCCGGTGACGACCGTGCCCCGCCCGGTGATGGTCAGCACGTTCTCCACCGGCATCAGGAACGGCGCGTCCAGATACCGCTCGGGCATCGGCACATAGGTGTCCACCGCGTCGAGCAGCGCCTCGATGGACGCCGTCCAGCGCGGGTCGCCCTCCAGCGCCCGCAGCCCGGAGACGCGTACGACGGGTACCGCGTCGCCCGCGTAGCCCTGCGCGGTGAGCAGGTCGCGGACCTCCAGCTCGACCAGGTCGACCAGTTCCTCGTCGCCCGCGCCGTCGGCCTTGTTGAGGGCGACGACGATGTGGTCGACGCCCACCTGCCGGGCCAGCAGCACGTGCTCGGCGGTCTGCGGCATGATCCCGTCGAGCGCGGAGACGACGAGGATCGCCCCGTCGAGCTGCGCCGCGCCGGTCACCATGTTCTTGACGTAGTCGGCGTGTCCGGGCATGTCGACGTGGGCGTAGTGGCGAGTGTCGGTCTCGTACTCGACGTGCGCGATGTTGATGGTGATGCCGCGCGCGGCCTCCTCCGGGGCGCGGTCGATGCGGTCGAACGGCACGAAGGTGCCGGTGCCGCGCCCGGCGAGGACCTTGGTGATGGCGGCGGTCAGTGTGGTCTTGCCGTGGTCGACATGACCCATGGTGCCGATGTTGAGGTGCGGCTTGGTGCGGACGTAGGCCGTTTTGGACATGGCGGTACCTCGAAGCCTTCGCTGTCGTGCGGGAGACGGGACCCCGGGAGACGGCCGACCCTCCCCCTGCGGGGTCCGCCGGACGATCCGGGGAGGGTCAGCTTCGGGCGCCGTCGACAGCGGCCGCGAGCGTGGGAACGGCAGCCTTCGGCACATCCGCGACCGCGGATGCCGTGAGGTGGAAGGCGTACCGGAACATGGGGCCGATCCTCGCCGACCGGGAGCGCGGCGTCGAATGGTTTTCCGTGCGGGTGCGGGCGCACGAACGACCGGCGCCGCCCCTGGCGGGGGCGGCGCCGGTCCGGTGGGGGTGCGGCTCAGTGGCCGCCGTGCCGGGTGCGGCGGTCGCAGCCCTTGTCGTCCGGCTCGTCGTAGCCCGGCCGGGGCGGGCAGACCGGCTCGGCCTCGACCATGACGGTGGCCGAGGCGGGTTCACTGGCGATCGTGTTGCCCTGCGAGTCGGTGCCGGCGGCCTGGGCGATGTTGGTGACGCGGCACTCGACGGTGCCGTCGTCCGTGCCGTGGCCGGACTTGCCGTACCCGGAGCCATTGCCCGTGCAGACGTCGATGTCGGCCCGGGTGATCTGGTACGAGCCGTGGCAGGTGGTGCTCTGCCCGGGCGCGAGCGTGGTGGCGTCACAGGTCACGGTGGCGACCCGGTCGTCCGCGACGTGCACGTCGCGCAGCGTGGTGCTGCCGGTGTTGGTGACGTCGTACGCGTACCGGACCGTGGACCCGACCTGGTACGGACCGCTGGAGACCACCCGCTTGCGCAGCGTGAGGTGGGGCTGCCCGACGGGGATGGTCTGGTAGGTCTCCGGCGAGGTGACGGTCTCGCCGTCGGCCGTACCGGTCGCGGTGGCGGTGTTGGTCACGGAACCGGCCGTGCCGTCGGCCGCGGTGATCGTGTAGGTGCCGGTGCAGGTGGTGCTGTCACCGGGCTCCTCCGCCGGAGCGAGCGTGGTCGACTCGCAGCCGATGCCGGTGACGTGGTCGTCGTGCACCGCCACGTCGGTCAGCTCGGCGCCGCCGGTGTTGCGCACGGTGTAGCGGTAGGTGACCGTCTGCCCGACGGAGTAGGGGCCGGGCGTCTCCACCTGTTTCTCGACCTCGATGCCCGGTGCCCGCTCGATCGGCACGCTCTCCGAGGAGGGCGGCGAGGTGACCGTGCCGCCACCGGAGGTGCCCGTGGCGACGGCGGTGTTGTCGATCGAACCGTGGGCGACGTCCGCGGCGGTCACCGTGTAGGTGGCCGTGCAGGTGACCGTCTGGTCGGGCGCGAGGGTGGTCACGGGACACGAGATGCCGGTGATCTTCGGGTCGTCGACGGCCAGGTTCTCGATGGTCGTCCCACCCGCGTTGGTGACCACGAAGTCGTACGGCACCTGCGAACCGACCGTCAGATCGCCGGGCAGCGGCCGCCTGACCTGCTTGACGAGGTTCAGCCGGGGCAGCGGCCGTTCGGTGCGCACGACCACGTTGCGGATCAGGTGGACGTCCGTGAACAGGCCGGAGGAGCCCGCGAATCCGAACTTGTAGGTGGGCGGCACCGGGGTCGGCGCGGGCGTGCTGAGCACCTGGTGGAAGCCCGTGCCGTCGTTGAAGTCGAGGGAGACGGTGACCACCGGGTCGGGCGCCGGGGTGATCACCACGTGCACCCGGCGGCGCGACGGCTCCAGGTCCGCCTCGGCCTGGGCCGGGTCGCCCGACACCGAGGTGGTCGGCCCCTGGAGGCTTCCGGGGAGGGTCGAGGGCCAGGGCCCGGTGGTGGAGAAGTTGCTGGTGGTGGCGGTGAGGAAGCAGTAGCCCTCGATGCCGTTGCCGGGACCGCGCAGGGTGACCATGTTGGATCCGGGCGCGGGCACGTGGAACGCGGTTCCCGCGGGCGAGCGTTCCCCGGGCGGGCAGCCGTTGCCGCGGTGTTCCCAGTCGCCGAAGTAGTTCCCGAGGACGTCGAGCCCGACGCCCAGGTAGCCGTTGTCCACGCCGGGCTGGAACTCCGCCGTCGGGTCGTCGTCGGGCAGCTTCTGCGCATAGCCGAGGCTGCCGCCGAAGGCGCCGGGACGGGCCAGCTGGGTCTCGCCGTCGACCAGGAAGAAGGAGATGCCGTCGGCCGGGGCGATCTGGCCCGTGGTGGTGCCGTACTGCCACTGGTCGAAGGTGACGTCGAGCCCTTCGCTCGCGGGCAGCGCGTGGTTGTAGAGAGCGGCGCCGGACTGGTCGTTGGAGGCGTCCGTCAGACGCAGGTACCCGTGCGGGGCGGCGTCGTCGGGCGGCACCGGGCCGACGCCCACCGGGCAGCCGCCCAGCGGATGGTCGCCGGGCCCCGGCAGGGCGGCGGTCGGCGCGCCGGTGAGACACGCCGAGCCGACCCCGGTGAACTCCGGTGCCGTCGCCCCCGTGAACGTCTCGTCGACCAGGGTGGTTCCGCCTTGGCGGGGCTGCGCGTGGGCGCGCGCGACGGCACCGGCGTCCAGGGCCAGGGAGCCGCCCATCCCGAAGGCCAGGGTCAGCGCCGCGGCGGCGAGCCGGGAGGTCCGTGCGGGTCCGCCGAGTGGCGATGAGCGTCGTTTTCGCGTCATGCGCAGCAAGTAGCAGACACTCTGTGTACACAATGGGTGACAAGCCGCCGCGTCCCGGTCGACTACCCGGTCAGCCGCACCGCCTCCGCTTGCGGCGGCGGCGCCCCTGACGCCCTCTATCATCGGCGGCGGGCCATCGGTGTCTTCTAGGGGGTCACGTGCTCGACGCCAGCAACCGCTCCGGGGGCACCGCAGAACTCGCCGTCCCGGCACCGCCCCTGCCTCGTGCGGGTCTCGCCGCGCGCTGCGCCCGTGCGCTGCTCTCCCCGTGGGCGCGGCTCTCGCTGCTGCTCGCCCTGCTGGCGGGCGCGGGCACGGTCGTGCTGCTCTTCGACCCGCAGCGGCTGCTGACGCACGGCTGGCCGCCGCAGGCGGGCGGGATCGCGGCGGCGCTGGTGTTCGGGGTCGGTTACGGGCTGTGCACGGTGGCGTTCGTGCCGCGGCCGCTGCTGAACCTGGCGGCGGGCGCGCTGTTCGGCTCGCAGCTGGGTCTCGCGACCGCGCTGGCGGGCACGGTGCTGGGCGCGGGCGTGGCCTTCGGGCTCGGACGGCTGCTCGGGCAGGACGCGCTGCGCCCGTTGCTGCGCGGGCGCCTGCTGAGGGCGGCGGACGGGCAGCTGAGCCGGCACGGGTTCCGGTCGATGCTGGCGGCGCGGCTGTTCCCGGGGGTGCCGTTCTGGGCGGCGAACTACTGCGCGGCCGTCTCCCGGATGGGGTGGCTGCCGTTCCTGCTGGCGACGGCGCTCGGTTCGGTGCCGAACACCGCCGCCTACGCGGTGGCCGGCGCCCGTGCCTCGGCTCCGACGTCCCCCGCGTTTCTGATCGCGATGGCCTGTATCGCGGTGCCCGCGCTGGTGGGCACGGTGGTGGCCTGGCGGCAGCGGCACCGGCTGCGCGGCCGATGAGGGGTCAGACGGCCTCCAGGATCATGGCGTTGGCGAGTCCACCGGCCTCGCACATGGTCTGGAGGCCGTAGCGGGCGCCCCGTTGCCGCATCGCGTGGACGAGGGTGGTGGTCAGGCGGGTGCCGCTGGCGCCGAGGGGGTGGCCGAGGGCGATGGCGCCGCCGTGCACGTTGACCCGGTCGAGGTCGGCGCCGGTCTCCTGCTGCCAGGCGAGGACGACGGCGGCGAAGGCCTCGTTGACCTCGAACAGGTCGATGTCGCCGAGCGTGAGGCCCGCCCGGCGCAGCACCTTCTCGGTGGCCGGGACGACTCCGGTGAGCATCAGCAGCGGGTCGGAGCCGGTGACCGCGAAGCTGTGCAGCCGGGCCAGCGGGCGCAGCCCGAGGCGGGCGGCCGTCTCGCCGGAGGTGATCAGGACGGCGGAGGCGCCGTCGTTGACCGGGCTCGCGTTGCCCGCGGTGATGTTCCACTCGATCTGCGGGAACCGTTCGGCGAAGGCCGGGTCGTGATAGGCGGGCCGGAGGCCGGCCAGGATCTCGGGGGTGCTGCCGGGGCGGACGCTCTCGTCCCGGGCGAGCCCTTCCAGGGGCGCGGTCTCGGCGTCGAACAGCCCCGCCTGCCAGGCCGCGGCCGCCCTGTGGTGGGAGGAGACGGCGAACTCGTCCATCCGCTCCCGGCTCAGGGACCACTTGGCGGCGATGAGTTCGGCGCTGATGCCCTGCGGCACCAGGCCCTGGGGGTAGCGCGCGGCGACGCCGGGTCCGAACGGGTCCTTGCCCGCGGGCACGTTGGACCACATCGGCACCCGGCTCATCGACTCCACGCCGCAGGCGACGACCATGTCGTAGGCGCCGGAGATGACGCCCTGCGCGGCGAAGTGCACGGCCTGCTGGGAGGAGCCGCACTGGCGGTCCACCGTGGTGGCCGGGACCGACTCGGGGAAGCCGGCGGCGAGCACCGCGTACCGCGTGGTGTTCATGGCCTGTTCGCCGACCTGGTCGACGGTGCCGCCGATCACGTCGTCGATCAGGGCCGGGTCGATCCCGGAGCGCTCGACCAGGGCGCCGAGGGTGTGGGCGAGCAGCTGTACGGGGTGGACGTGCGCCAGGGCGCCGTTGGACTTGCCCTTGCCGATCGGGGTGCGTACGGCTTCGACGATCACTGCGTCGCGCATGGTGCGGCCTCCTGAGCGGGCTACCAGTGAGTAGGAAATCCAAACTCACCATAGCGAGGTGGGTTGGAAAAACAAACCGAAATGGGTTGGGAATTCAAACCCTCACCTAGACTGGTGCGCATGGCCGCCACCAAGGACCCGCGTCCCTGCTCCATCGCCGACACCCTCGCGCTGGTCGGCGAGAAGTACTCCCTGCTCGTGCTGCGGGAGGTGTGCCTGGGCAACGGTCGCTTCGACCAGCTGGTGCGCAACATCGGCGCCCCGCGGGACGTCCTGTCCACCCGGCTGCGCCGGCTCGTGGACGCCGGGATCCTCACCAAGCACGTCTACAGCGAGCGTCCCCGGCGCTACGAGTACCGGCCGACACCGGCGGGCCTGGACCTGGAACCGGTCCTGATGACCCTCAAGGAGTGGGGCGACCGCCACCTCCGCCAGAACACCGGTCTGCCCATGGTGGTGGAGCACAACTGCGGCCATGAACTGGTCCCGGTGGTCACCTGCCGCGCCTGCGGCGACCCGGTGCACCACGAGGACCTGACCGCGCATCCGCAGGCCCCGGGCTGGACGCTCCGGGGCCCGGTGCACCCCTGAACCGGCCCGCGCAACGGGCCGGTCGACCGGTGTTCGACCCGCTCCCCAGGGCACCGCGTCCCCGTTTCGGCCAACTCCCGGCCACCCCTCGGCATCAACCCGGTCGGGCATATGCCGCTTGAACTGGGCCGACCACGGGGCACGACCGACGTCGACGGTGACCAACCGCATACGTTCTGCGTAGCCGCGCGGTAGCGCAGTGTCAGCCCCTGCCCCTAGGCTGTTCGACATGTCCCCCGATTCCCTGCCCCCTGGTTCCGCACGGTCTGCCGCCGAGGTGAACGAGCAGATCCGGGCGCTGTGGCTGCGTGCGGGCGGCTCCCTGTCGGCCCAGGAACGCGCGGAGTACGAACTGCTGGTCGTGGAGTGGGCCGAGGCGATCCGCGAGGAGATTATCCAGGCGGCCTGACCACCGCCGCCCGCCCACCTCACCCGCAGGACACCGGCGCCGACAAGGGCGTGCTCGTGACCACGTCGAAGTTCGGCCGCGATGCGCGTCTGCTTCGACGCGCTGCCGGCCGAGGCGGACCGGCTCGTCGTCGTGGCCGCCGTCGACCCCGGGGCCGACCCGCGCGCCGATCTCCGCGGCTTCGCCGACGCCCGTATCCGCCTGCTCGACCGCGCGCGGGCCGAGCTGGGCCGGCTGGAGGTCTCCGACGGGCGCCCCGGCGAGACCGCCCTGGTCCTCGGCTCGTTCCGGCGCGGGCCGACCGGCGACCGGGACTTCGTCCTGGGCGGCAAGGGCTACCCGGGCGGCCTCGCGGAACTGGTCCGGGACTTCGGCATCGAGGTCGAGTGATCCGGGCGCGCACACGCACCCGTCCCGCCGAATGTCCCGCCCTGTCTCTTGGCTCCGCCCGCGCCGTGGCCAACACTGTGCCGATGACGCAGCGTGCGGAACTATCGGGCCTGCTGGACCGGCTGGCCGTGGACGAGCTGGTCACCGCGTACGCGGTGACGGTGGACGACGGCGACTGGGCGGCGTACCGGGAGCTGTTCACCAGGGGTGGGCGGGCCGACTACCGGTCGGCCGGCGGGATCGAGGGCGAGGCCGGGCAGGTCGCCGACTGGCTCGCCGGGCAGCTGGCGCGGTTCGCCGTGCGCCAGCACCTGATCGTCAACCGCCGGGTGCGGTTCGGGACCCTGGAGCACGACACCGGGGACACGGCCCGGGTGCGGGCCGACTACCTGAACCCGATGCGCTTCGCCGGTGGTGGTTCGGGGGCGCCGGACGTGGAGTGCGGCGGCCGCTACGACTTCGGGCTGCTGCGCACGCCCGAGGGCTGGCGGCTCGGCGAGGTCGTGGTCACCGAGAAGTGGCGGCGGACGGCCCCGGCGTGAGGACGCCCGGCCGGACCGGAGGCCCCCTGTCGTAGATCGCTTCCGGCGCGCACACTGGAGCCCTGGGGTAAGGGAGGCTCCGTATGACGACGATCGTTCGCCCGCCGGCCTCCCGTTGGCGGCGCTCGGCCGTCGTCGCGCTCGCGGGCGCCCTGCCCGTCCTCGCGTTCCCGGTGCCGTCGCTGTGGTGGTTCGCCTACGTCGCCCTCGTCCCGTGGCTGCTGCTGGCCCGCTCGGCACCGACCGGCCGGCGGGCGGCGTACGACGGCTGGTGCGGCGGCTTCGGCTACCTGGTGGCCGTGCATCACTGGCTGCTGCCCAGCCTGCACGTGTTCATCTTCCTGATAGGGGCGCTGCTGGGCCTGCTCTGGGCGCCCTGGGGCTGGCTGGTGCGCCGGTACCTGGGCGGCTCGCCCTCCCCCGGCCGGTGCGCGGTCGCGCTTCTGGTGCTGCCGTCCGGCTGGCTGATACCCGAGCTGGTCCGCTCCTGGCAGGGGCTCGGCGGCCCCTGGGGCCTCCTCGGCGCCTCCCAGTGGCAGGTGGAGCCCGCGCTGCGGCTGGCCTCGGTGGGCGGCGTGTGGCTGCTGAGCTTCCTGGTGGTGGCCGTGAACGTGGCGGTGGCCGCGCTGGTCTCGGTACGCGCGGCCCGCGTGCCGGCGGTCGCCGCGGTGGCCGCCACCGCCGCCGCGACCTGCGCCGCCTGGGCGTGGGCGCCGCGCCCGCAGATCGACGGCAGTACGCGGATCGCCGTCGTACAGCCGGGCGTCGTGGCCGGGCCGGACAGCGCCGCGCGGCGCTTCGACCGGGAGGAGCGGCTGACCCGGCGGCTCGTCGGACAGGACGTCAACCTGGTGGTGTGGGGCGAGTCCAGCGTCGGCTACGACCTCGCCGACCGGCCCGACCTGGCCCGGCGGATCGCCGCGCTGTCCCGCGAGACGGGCGCCGACGTACTGGTGAACGTGGACGCGCGCCGCTCCGACCGGCCCGGGATCTACAAGAGTTCGGTGCTGGTCGGCCCGGACGGCCCGACCGGCGACCGCTACGACAAGATGCGTCTGGTCCCCTTCGGCGAGTACGTCCCCGCCCGTTCCCTGCTCGGCTGGGCCACCTCGGTGGGCAAGGCGGCAGGCGAGGACCGCAGGCGCGGCACCGGACAGGTCGTGATGAACGTCGGGCACGGGCTGCGGATCGGACCGCTGATCTGCTTCGAGACCGCGTTCCCCGACATGAGCCGGCACCTGGCCGACGACGGCGCGGACGTGCTGCTCGGCCAGTCCTCCACCTCCACCTTCCAGCACAGCTGGGCGCCGCGGCAGCATGCCTCGCTGGCCGCGCTGCGCGCCGCCGAGACCGGCCGCCCGATGGTGCACGCGACCCTCACCGGCGTCTCCGCCGCGTACGGGCCGGACGGGCGGGCCCTCGGCCCGTGGCTGGGAACCGGGGCGAGCACCACACAGGTGTACGACGTGCCGCTCGCGCACGGCGTCACGCCGTACGTCCGCCACGGCGACTGGCCGGTGCACGGGGCGCTGCTGGTGCTGGCCGCGCTGTGCGCCGGCGAGGGGCTGCGGGCGCTCAGGCCGCGTCGGGGCGGTCCTGAACCGCTCGTACCACCCGCTCGCACAGTTCATGGGTCGCCAGCGCGTCCCGGGCGCTGAGCACCCGCCCGGCGCGCACCGCGTCCAGGAAGGCGAGCACCGCCTGTTCGATGCCGCGCTGCCGGGCCACCGGCACCCAGTCGCCGCGCCGGCGCAGGGTCGGCTCGCCCCTGTGGTCGATCACCTCGCCGAGGTTGATCACTTGGCGCTTCCTGTCCTGTCCGGAGACCTCCAGGACCTCCTCGGTGGAGCCGCTGAGGCGGTTCATCACACCGAGCGCGGTGAAGCCGTCGCCGCCGAGCTGGAGCACCACGTGGTGCAGCAGCCCGTCCTGGACGCGGGCGCGGACCGTCGCCTCGTCGACCGGTCCCGGCACCAGGAAGCGCAGGGTGTCGACGACGTGGATGAAGTCATCCAGGATCATCGAGCGGGGCTCCTCGGGCAGCCCGACCCGGTTCTTCTGCATGAGGATCAGCTCGCGCGGGTGCTCCAGGCAGTGGGCGTAGCCGGGCGCGTGACGCCGGTTGAAGCCCACGCCGAGGGAGACGCCGCGCCGCTCGGCGAGTTCCACCAGCCGCTCGGAGTCGGCGAGCCGGTAGGCGAGCGGCTTGTCGACGTAGGTCGGGACGCCCGCCTCCAGGAGCCGGGTGACGATCTCGGGGTGGACGGCGGTCGGCGCGTGCACGAAGGCCGCGTCGAGCCCGGCGGCCAGCAGGGAGCCGAGTTCCTCGTGCCGCTGTCCGGGCGGCAGGTGCAGGCCGTCGGCGACGCGGGCGAGGGTGGCGGGGGTGCGGGTGTGCAGATGGAGGTCGACCCCGGGCAGGGCGCCCAGCACCGGCAGATACGCCTTCTGCGCGATGTCCCCGAGTCCGATGCAGCCGACCTTCACGCGCTTCTCCCCTGGTGCTCGCCCGTCCTGACGTCCCCGGCAGCATACGGGGGCCGTATCCGGGCGATGCCGTCGCCGGCCGCGAAAACCCATGGTGGTCGACGGGTCCGCCGGGTGAGGATGCGGGCATGACGAGTGAACGCCGCGAGCCCGCGCTGAACGCCCCCGAACGCGAGATGCTGGAGGGCTGGCTGGACTACCACCGCCGGACGCTGGCCCTCAAGTGCGAGGGCCTGAGCGACGAACAACTGCGCACCGCCTCCGTCCCGCCGTCCGAGCTGACCCTGATGGGTCTGGTGCGGCACATGGCCGAGGTGGAGCGGGCCTGGTTCCGCAAGGTCCTGGCGGGCGACGACCCGGGCCCCGTCTACTGCTCCGAGGCGGACGAGGACGGCGACTTCCACGTCACCGATGCCGACACCTGGCAGGAGGCGCACACCACCTGGCAGGCGGAGATCGAGGCGGCCCGGCGGGCCGCGGCCGGCCTCGGGCTGGACGAACTCTCCCGGGGCCGCAGCCGGTTCACCGAGGAGCCCTTCAGCCTCCGCTGGATCTACACCCACATGATCGAGGAGTACGCCCGGCACAACGGCCACGCCGACCTGCTCCGGGAGCGGATCGACGGCGCGACCGGCGACTGAGGCGTCACCCGCGGCACCGCAAAGACGCCCGTTCGGTGCGGGAGTTCACCCGGGCGGGGGCATCGGGCTCGACTCCTTGCTGCCAAGTCGACGTGGAACCAGCATCGTTGCGGGGGTGCATCGAACGACGACCACCGCAGCGCTTCTGGTCACCGTCGCCGTCTCGGCCCTCTCCGGCTGTGTGACGGTACGGCACACGGCGGCTCCGGGACCGCCCCCGGGCGCCGTGCCCTCGCGGCATTCGGCGCCCGGCACGGACGGCAGCGCGTCCCCGCGGGAGGTGCAGGCGCCGGCCCGGGAGGCACTGGAGATGGTCGGCCCGTCCGGGAGGCCGGGGGGAGCCCGCGAGTCCGCCCCGCACGGCAGCCCGCCCGCCCCGCCGCCCGCCCCCGCGCACACTCCCCCGCGCTCCCGGCCGCAGCCGCACCGCAGCGCGCAGGCACCGCCCCGCTCCCGGCAGGTGCCCGCGGACGTCTGCGACCTGGGCCGCGAGTACGGCGGCTGGCGCGGCAACAGCCCGGAATCGGAAATCTGCGAACGTACGTACGGCCGCCATTGACCGGCCCCGGCGCCGCCCGGTCAGCTGGGCCGCTGCCGTGGTGGTCCCCAGGGACCGTCGTCCGTCGGGCCGCTCTGCCGCAGCCTCGTCTCCAGGCGGGCGATCGCGGCCCGCACACCCTCGCCGTAGCCGTCGTCCGCGAGGGCGCCGGCGGCGGTGCGGGCGTGACCGAGATGGGTGCGGGCGGCCTCGGGGCGGCCCAGCTTCACATAGTCGGCGGCCAGGTTGAGGTGCAGGGACGGGAAGAAGCCCGGCACCCCCCGGGGGTCGCCGTCCGGCAGTTCCCGCGCCGCCGACAAGGCCCGCAGGTCCCAGGCGAGTTCGTCCGCGGGGTCGTCCTGGGTGTCGGCGAGGTAGTGGGCCAGGGTGCAGCGGTGCAGCGGGTCGCCGTCCTCGCCGATCTCCGCCCACAGGTCGAGGAAGCGGCTGCGGGCCTCCTCGCGGTCGCCGCCGTGGTGCAGCATCACGACCTGCCCGATCCGCGTCAGCATCTCGTCCAGGGCCGTCTGTTCCCGTCGCTCCGCCACCGCGTCCTCCGGCGATCGTCCGCTGTCGTGCCCCGACGCTAACCGGCGCCGCCGCCATTCCCCATCAGGCGGCGCCGTCACGCTGCGGGCCGCCCTCAGCCCAGGTCGGGGATGCGCCAGTCGATGGGCTCGTGGCCCTGGGCGGCGATCGCCTCGTTGATCTGGGTGAAGGGGCGGGAGCCGAAGAACTTCTTCGCGGACAGCGGGGAGGGGTGCGCGCCCTTGACCACCGCGTGCCGGCTCTCGTCGATCAGCGGCAGCTTCTTCTGCGCGTAGTTGCCCCAGAGCACGAACACCGCCGGGTCGGGGCGGGCGTCCACCGCGCGGATCACGGCGTCGGTGAACTTCTCCCAGCCCTTGCCCTTGTGCGAGTTGGCCTCGCCCTCCCGCACCGTCAGGACCGCGTTGAGCAGCAGCACGCCCTGGCGGGCCCACGGCATCAGATAGCCGTTGTCCGGGATCGGCAGGTCCAGCTCGGCGTGCATCTCCTTGTAGATGTTGCGCAGGGACGGCGGGGTCTTCACCCCCGGGCGGACCGAGAAGCACAGGCCGTGGCCCTGGCCCGGGCCGTGGTACGGGTCCTGGCCGAGGACGAGGACCTTGACCTGGTCGTACGGCGTGGCGTCCAGCGCGGCGAAGACCTCCTCGCGCGGCGGGTAGACGGGACCCTTCGCCCGCTCCTCCTCGACGAACTCCGTCAGCTCCTTGAAGTAGGGCTGCTGCAGTTCGTCACCCAGAACCCCGCGCCAGGACTCGGGCAGCATGGCGGTGTCGGTCACGTCAACGTCCTCACGATGTGCGGTCACTTGCAGGCTTCAGAACCTACAGGCGGCCACTGACAACGAACGCCCCGAGGGGCCCCGCCCCAGCGTAGCCGGGGCCCTCACCAGCTGGTCTTCCGGTGCAGGGTCCACATCATCATGATCGTGGAGGGGTCGAGGGCCTGTTCGCCGCCGGCGATGTCGTCGCTGGCCGCCACGTACTGCCGGCCCTGCCACAGCGGGAGCAGCCGGGCGTCGGTCGCCAGGATCCGCTGGGCCTGCGCCATGTCCTTGACCGTCTCCGCGCGGTCGCCGCGCGCCCGCGAGCGCGGCAGCAGCGTCCCGGTGATCTCCTTGGCCGGGTAGGGCGTGCCGAGCGCGTTGTGCTCGCCGGTGAAGGGCGCGATGAAGTTGTCCGCGTCGGGGAAGTCCGGGGACCAGCCGCGGCCGAACACCGGGTACTCGCCCTTCTGGTAGCCGACCACGTAGGTCTTCCAGGGGCGGCTGCGCAGGGTGACGGTGAACAGCCCGGAGCCGTCCAGCTGCCGCTTCAGCTCCTGGAACATCAGGGCGGTCTCGGACCCGTAGCGGTCGGAGGTGTACCAGAGGGTGAGCGGGACCTTCTGCTGGATGCCCGCGCCCCGGAGGGCCGCGCGGGCCTTGGCGGTGCTCGGGTCGCCGTAGGCGTCGAAGAAGGCGGTGGTGTGGCCGGTGAGGCCCTTGGGCACCATCGAGTACAGCGGGTCGACGGTGTCCTTGTAGACCTTGTGCGCGATCGCGCCCCGGTCGACGAGCTGGGCGACGGCCCTGCGCACGGCGGGCCGCCCGGCCCAGGGGTCCTTCGGGTCGAACACCAGGTAGCTGATGTCGGTGCCCGCGCCGTCGACCAGCTGGAGGCCGGAGTCGTTGTCCCGCTGGAGGGCGAGGATGTCGTCGGCGGCGAGCCCCCGGTAGGTGACGTCGATCTTCTTGGCGCGCAGCGCCGCGACCATGCCGGCGGAGTCCTGGAAGTAGCGGATGGTCACCGCGTCGTTCTGCCGCCTGGCGAAGCCCCGGTAGCCGTCGTTGCGGGTGAGGACGGCCTGCCGCCCCTCCTGGTACGAGCCGAGCTTGTACGGCCCCGAGCCGTCCGCGCCCGCGTTCTTGCGCAGGGCGCGGCCCGGGTAGTCGTCGGGGTCGACGATCGACAGCGCCGGCGTGGCGAGGACGAAGGGGAAGGTGGCGTCGGGCTTGCCGAGGTGGAAGACGATGTCGCGGTTGCCGAAGGTGTCCACCCGGTCGAGGCTGCCGAGCAGTCCGGCGGGGCCGCCGGGGGCGTCGATGGCGCGGATGCGGTCGACGGAGAACCTCACGGCCCGCGCGGTCAGCGGGTCGCCGTCGGCGAACGTCAGGCCCTTGCGCAGGGTGCAGCGGTAGGTGCGGCTGGAGGCGTCGGTGAAGGAGCAGCTCTGCGCGGCGTCCGGCTGTGGGGTGGTGGCGCCGCTGGGGTAGGCGAGGAGGGTCTGGTAGATGTTCCGGTACAGCTCCCAGGAGCCGTCCCAGGCGCCGGCCGGGTCCAGCGTGCTGGGGGCGCTGGTGGTGCCCACCACGATCGGGCCGCCGCTGCCGGCGCCCCCTTCGGACAGCAGCCCGCAGCCGGCCGCCAGCGTCACGGACGCGATCGCCGCGACTCTCCGCAGGAATCGGTTCCGGTGGAACACGCGCACGCTCCTCGATCCGCCCTACCAAGGTCGGCAGACCCTACCGCAGCGTAAGCACCCTCAACCTCCCCTGAAACAGGGTGAGTTGATCGACTTCTGGATGACTTCGTTGTCAGTCTCCCAGGCGTCCGCTGTGCGGTTCCCCGGGCGCCGGTCCGTTCGGAATCCGGCGCCCGGGAAGAGGCTCAGACGCCGGCCTTGAGGAACAGACCGCCGTCCACCACGAGCGTCTGACCGGTGACCCAGTCGGACTGCTCGGAGGTGAGGAACGCGGCGGCGCCGCCGATGTCGGACGGCACGCCGAGCCGCCCCAGCGGGTAGCCGGCCGCGGCCTCCTCCTCGCGGCCCTCGTACAGGGCCTGCGCGAACTTGGTCTTGACCACGGCCGGGGCGATCGCGTTGACCCGCACCTTCGGCGCGAACTCGTACGCCAGCTGCTGGGTCAGGTTGATCATCGCGGCCTTGCTGACGCCGTAGGCGCCGATGAACGGCGAGGGCGCGAGGCCCGCGATCGAGGCGATGTTGACGATCGCGCCGCCGTTCTCCTTCTGCCAGGCGTGCCAGGCCTTCTGGGCCAGGCCGAGCGCGGAGATGACGTTGGTCTCGAAGACCTTGCGGGCGACGTTCAGGTCCAGGTCCGCGATGGGGCCGAAGACCGGGTTGGTGCCCGCGTTGTTGACCAGGTGGTCCAGGCGGCCGAAGGCCTCCATGGTGCGCTCGACGGCCTCGCTCTGGTGGTCGAGGTCGTGCGCCTTGCCGGCGACGCCGATGACCCGCTCGGAGCCGAGCTTCTCGACGGCCTCCTTCAGGGCGTCCTCGTTGCGGCCGGTGATGCAGACCCGGTCGCCGCGCGCCACGAAGGCCTCGGCGACACCGAAGCCGATGCCGCGGCTGGCGCCGGTGACGAGCGCGACCTTGCCGGACAGGGGCGGGAGTTGTGCGGAAGTCATTGCCGGTCCCCCTAGTCGAGCGGTCCGCCGGCGACGTACAGCACCTGGCCGGAGACGAATCCGGCCGCCTCGCCGGTGAAGAAGGCGATGGCGTTGGCGATGTCCTCCGGCTCGCCGACGCGCTGCACCGGGATCTGGGTGGCGGCGGCCTTCTTGAAGTCCTCGAAGCCCATGCCGACGCGGTCGGCGGTGGCCTTGGTCATCTCGGTGGCGATGAAGCCGGGGGCGACGGCGTTGGCGGTGATGCCGAACTTGCCCAGCTCGATGGCGAGGGTCTTGGTGAAGCCCTGGAGGCCGGCCTTGGCGGCGGAGTAGTTGGCCTGGCCGCGGTTGCCGAGCGCCGAGGAGGAGGACAGGTTGACGACCCGGCCGAAGCCGGCGTCCACCATGTGCTTCTGCACGGCCCGGGTCATCAGGAACGAGCCGCGCAGGTGCACGTTCATGACGGTGTCCCAGTCGGCGGCGCTCATCTTGAACAGCAGGTTGTCGCGGAGCACGCCGGCGTTGTTGACCAGGATCGTCGGGGCGCCCAGTTCCTCGGCGACCCGGGCGACGGCCGCGGCGACCTGGGCCTCGTCGGAGACGTCGGCGCCGACCGCGATGGCCTTGCCGCCGGCCGCGGTGATCTTCTCGACGGTGTCCTTGCAGGCGGCCTCGTCCAGGTCGATCACGGCGACCGCGCGGCCCTCGGCCGCCAGGCGTACGGCGGTGGCGGCGCCGATGCCGCGCGCAGCGCCGGTGACGACCGCGACCCGCTGTTCGGTGGTGGACATTGTTGTTTCTCCTCGCCCTTGAGAGAACCCGTGCGGCCCCTCGGGAGGGCCGCTGGTGCGGTGAGCGACCGCTTAGTATCTTCGGCCCACACGACGCTAGAAGCCCTCGCACCCGGTGTCAACGCCGCATCCGGCCGTTGTGATCCATTACCTCACCAGGAGGTCCAGCAATCGCTCCGTCTCGGCGGCCGGGTCGGTGGTCAGTCCGGTGTGCACCGGGCCGGGCTGGACCACGGTGGAGCGGGGCGCGATCAGCCAGCGGAAGCGGCGCCCGGCGTCGTCCCGGGCCGCCTGACCGGCCTCCTCGCCGCCCGCGCAGTGGCGTTCGATCGCGCCGAGCGCCGCCCGGATGCCGGCCGCGTCGGCCGCCGGGTCCAGGGCCAGCAGCCGCGCCTCGTCCAGATGGGTGCGGGCGCCGACGTACCCCTTGGCCCGGCTGTAGACGACCACGCCCGCGTTGATGCACTCGCCGCGCTCCACCCGGGGCACGACCTTGAGCAGCGCGTACTCGAACACGTCCCGGTCGCCGCCCTGTCCGGCCCGGGTGATGTGGCGCTCGGTCACATGACCGGCCATGTGGATGTGCGTCTCGCTCACTTGCCCTCCTCCTGTCCGCCGAGACCGGTGATGCGGCCGGCGATGACGGCCGCGCGGGCGAGCAGCGGCCGGGCGTAGGCCCGGCGCAGGTCGTCCGGGGTGTCGAAGCCGGGTTCGCCGGCCAGCCAGGCGTCCGGGATCTCGGCGGTGACCTCGGCGAGCAGATCCTCGGTGACGCGGGGCGCCAGATCGGCGGCCGCCGCCTCGATGTCGGGCGCGAACCGGGCGAGGGCGTGGTCGCAGGCGTCGTAGGCGCGGGCGGCGGAGGCCTCGGCGGAGGGCCAGTTGTGGTGCCAGATCATGGTGGCGCCGTGGTCGATGAGCCATACCTCGCCGCGGTGCACCAGGAGGTTGGGGTTGCGCCAGGAGCGGTCCACGTTGTTGATCAGCGCGTCGAACCAGACGATCCGCCCGGCCTCCTCGGGGCTCACCTCGAAGGCGAGCGGATCGTAGCCGAGCGCGCCGGAGAGGAAGTCCATGCCGAGGTTGGTGCCGCCGCTGCCCCGCAGCAGCTCCTGCACCTGCTGCTCGGGCTCGCCGAGCCCCAGCACGGAGTCCAGCTCCAGGGTGACCAGCCGGGGCGTCCGGAAGCCGAGGCGCCGGGCGAGTTCCCCGCACACCACCTCGGCGACCAGCGTCTTGCGGCCCTGCCCGGCGCCGGTGAACTTCATGACATAGGTACCGAAGTCGTCCCCCTCGACGAGCCCCGGCAGCGAGCCGCCCTCACGCAGGGGCGTGATGTAGCGGGTCACGGTGACCTCTTTCAGCATTTTCCCAGGCCATCCGTCTCTTCAGCCTTGCAATGCAAGATCAACTTCAAGGGGGCGCGACAGTAGGAATCGCCCGCCAACGGTCCTGGGGAGAATCTGGGGAGTTTTGACCGGCATGCAGATGTCCCTGTCTCCCCGGGAGTCCGTCAATGGCCGTTCGCCCCTTGCTTCCGGCCGCGGGCATGAAGTGAGCATAGTAACCGAGGGTGATCGCCGGGGAGGAGTGCCCGAGCCAGCGCGCCAGGGCCACGACGGACTCTCCCGCCTCCAGCATGATCGAGGCATACGTGTGCCGCAGCACGTGGAAGCCGTCCTTCGGGGCCGCCGCCCACTGCCAGGGTTTCGCTCCCTCGGCGCGAGGCGGGATGATGCCGGCCTCCGCCAACGCGGGCTTCCAGGTGTAGGGGTTCCACGTGTTCACCGCGACGGCGTTGCCAAGTCGTGTGGTGAACAGCAGGGAGAACTTCCTCCGCTGCCCCTCCGGCTTCCCCCACGGAAGCTCCACCTCCACTGGCGGGAACGCTTCGACGTGGCGCTTCAACTCCTCGGCCACCGAGGGGGCATGTCGACGGTACGGGTCTTGGCTCCCTTCGGCAGGGCGGAGTACAGCCTTCCCTTGATCGCCTGGATCTGGCGGCGTACATGGAGGACACCTCGCGCGTGGTCGATGTCCTCCGGGCTCAACCCGAACACCTCGGCGGAGTTCGCAGCCCAGGCCGACGACGACGGCTATCCGGTTTCGCGGGCTGATCGCGTCGCGGACTCGCAGTGCCCTCTCCAACGGCCACGCCTCGCGTCGCTCCTGCGGCGCCTTGGGCCACCGCACGGACTTCGCGTGCATGGGATTCCTGGCAAGCCGCTTGTCGTCGACGGCCGCCTCCACAATGGAGGACAGCTCGGACAGGATGCCGCGTCGGTAGTCGACCGAGGAGACAGTGGCCTCCAACTTCGCTATGTACGCACGCAGATCCGCCGCCGTGATGTTTCTTAGCGGGCGTTCGCCCAGGTGCGGAACGATGTGAAGGCGCTCTCTCCGCTCCTGGTTGTCCTGAGTCTTCGGAACACCTCCTTTGCCCGGCGCCCAGTGCATCATGATGTAGTCGGCCAGCGTGATGGATCCGTCGCGCGGGTCCACGAACCCGCCTCGTTCCTCGTCCGTGGCTGCCCGACGAAGCCACGCCTTGGCGTCCATAAGGGTGTCGAAGGAACGGTCGCGGATGCCGGGGATGCCGGCGACCTTGTACCGCTTCCCCTTGTCATAGCGGGCAGTTCTTTCCCTTTTCCCGGATATCGGATCCTTCTGTGCGTGCAGCAGTCCCGGGACGCCGGACACACCTGGCAGGAGATCGGGGATCTGCTCGGCGTCACCCGCCAGGCCGCATTCCAGCGGTTCGGCAAGCCCACCGACCCGAGAACGGGAGAACCCATGGACAAGACCGTACGCATGGCCGACGCCGCCGCCCGCACTACCGAGATCGCCGCCGCCGTCCTCGACGGCCGTATGGACGAAGCCCGCCAGTCGTTCAACGCCGAAGTACTCGCGGCCTTTACCGACGAGGTGCGCCTCGACGGCCTGGCCGCGGTCACCGGCCTCGTCGGCGCGTTCGAGGGCTTCGGCGAGGGCGAGCCGTTTGTCCGCCGGATCGGCGACCACACGGTCGTCGACATCCCGCTGCGCTACGAGGCCGGCGAGATGAAGGCCCGCGTCGCGTTCGACGCGGACGAGAAGGTCGCAGGCCTGGTCGTCCTGCCACCCGAGACCCCGTGACACACCCCCCGGGACACATGGGGAGCGTCAGGAAGGGCAGATGAGCATGGCCACGGCTGGCTACGACGACGGCACGATCAGATGCGACGACCATGGGATCACTATTCGCCGCTCCTACCCGTGGGGGAGCAAGACGATCCCGTACGCCTCAATCAAGGGCACCGAGACGCTCGCGCTGACCGGCGCGAATCAAGTGCGCCGGTGGCGCATCTGGGGCTCGGGTGACTTCGTCCACTGGTGGAACTTCGATCCGCACCGGCCCAAGAAGGACACAGCCCTCGTGCTCGACAGCGGCCGCCGAGTCCGCCCCACGATCACACCGGACGACGCGGCTGCCGCGGCCCGCATCATCACCGCACACAGGAAGGGACGATGGGGTCGTACGTCACCACGCTGATTCCCCTTGGGATTCTGTTCGGGAGCGTGGGCTGGATCTACCAGGACGCGTCGGCCCACGCCAGGCGCGGAACACCCGTGTACTTCTCGGCGGGATCGATCGAGTTGAGCAAGCCCGCCACCTGGGCCCTCGGCTGCCTGTGCCTGTGGCTCGTCTTCCTGCCGCTCTACCTCACCTGCCGGCGGCAAGCCAGCTGACAGCTGGTGCGACGGCCGAACGGCCCACAGCCGCGGATACGTCGAACGGGGAACGCCCGGCGGCTCAGCTCCCGCATCGCGGCGGTCTGCCGCTCCACCGCCTCCGCGATGGCCGGGTCCGCCAGGAACGGGCGGGCGGCCTGACGGTGCGCCTCGATGGCACGGCGGTAGCCGTCCGGCGGAGTCCGGCGCTCCACCGGCACCGCGGGCACGGCCGACTTCGGGACCGGGTCGGCGGCCGCCGTGGCGGGGCCGGCCTTCACGGGTGCGGGCGCCAAGACGTGCAGCGTGCGGACGTTCGCGACGCGCACCTTCTCGTTGGCGGCTGCGACCAGCTTCGGCGCGCTCCAGCGCAGCTTCGTGCCGTACGCGGGGGCGTCGGGGACGACGTCCAGGCGGCCGGTGCCCGCGTCGAACGCCACGGCCTGGACGTGCCCGGCGAGTTCCGGCGCGGCCGCGGCGAGGATGTCTTCGAACTCTGCGAGGACGCTGCCGCCGGCGGCCGGGGCGGCCATGCCGCGTTCGATCATCATCATGCCGATCGCGCTGCCGAGCCCGAGCGGCTCGCGGCCGTCACGGCGTACGACCGTGCCGGTGCGCCGCTTCGGCTTCTCCTTCCGGGCGGCCCCGTTCTTACGTGCCGCTTCCCGGGCCGCGACCAGGGCCCGGCGCGCGAGGTCGACCCCGCTCGGCTCGGTGCTCACGCGATCATCGCCCCGGCCGCCTCGCCGTCCTCAGCAGCAGCGCTCGCCCGGCCTCGCTCGGCGCGTGGGCTGCGCTCGGTGCATCCCGCCGGGAGGACCGCGCACCCAAGGACGGTGGACTCCTCGTCCTGTACGCGGCCCCCGACCGCCTTGACACCGGGGCCGGCAGGGCCCTGGTGGAGCAGACGCTGATTGCCGCCCGGCATCGTCCTACGCCGACTCGGGCGCGACGAGCGGGGTGTGATTCGTCGATTCCAGGTCCCTGCTGTAGCGGAGTTCCGGCATCAGGGCGCCGTTGACCGGCCAGTCCGTGGAGTTGCCGTCCGGCCGGAAACCGGCGTGCTCGTAGAAGCGCCGGGCCTGGTGTTGGCGGCGATCACCCACGGCACGAGGCGGCGGAAGGAGCGTCGCAACCTCCGTCCACCGCCGGTGGATCGTGGGCGCCGAATGCAGGACGCGTGCTCTCTCTCGTCGTGAGAACCCACTTGCACGAGCGATGCGACCTACCTATATTCATGAGAGTTGATTCTCACGAAGGGCGTACCTCATGACCTCTCCCGTTCCCGCCACCACCCGTACCGTCGACCTCCCCGGCGGCCTGACCGTGACCATCGAGGAGCGCGGAAGCAGCTCCGGAGGAAGGGGCTTCCTGCTGCTGCACGGCGGCGCGGGCCCCCAGACGATGGCCGGTCTGGCGAGCGCGCTGACCGAGCACGCGTACACCGTCGTCCCGACCCATCCGGGCTTCCAGGGCACCCACCGTCCCGAGTGGTTCGATTCGGCGGCCGACCTCGCCGTCGCCTACCTGGACCTGATCGACCTCCTCGGCCTGAGCGAAGTCATGGTGATCGGCAGCTCGTTCGGCGGCTGGGTCGCCTCCGAGATGGCCCTGCGCGACACCAGGGCCCGCATAGGCAGCCTCACCCTGCTCAACGCGGTCGGCATCCACGCGGTGCGGAAGGAGAACGCCGTCGCCGACGTCCGCACTCTGGCGCCAACCGAAATCGCCGAACTGTCCTTCGCCGGCCCGGCGTTCCGCCCCGACTTCTCCTCCTTCAGCGACGAGCAGCGGGCGCAGGGGGCCGCCAACCAGCGGACCCTGGCGGTCTACGGCGGTGAGGAGTTCTCGTACGACCCGAAGCTGCGCGGGCGCCTGCACCGCGTCGGCGTGCCCGTCCTGGTCGTCTGGGGCGAGCAGGACGGCATCGCTTCCACCGTCTACGGCCGCGGGTACGCCAAGTCCTTCCCCAACGGCCACTTCGTCCCCGTCCCCGCGGCCGGGCACTTCCCGCACATCGAGCAGTTGGGGCTCACCCTCGGCGCCATCGGCGACTTCGCGCGGACCGTGGTGAACGCTCCGGCCGCGGCCTGAACCCGGAGCACCGCGTGCGCGGGACGGCGGCTCAGTCGTACTCCGTGGCGGGTGTGGTCGCGTACCGGGCCATGACCCGCACGGTGGCCGCACCCGTCAGCTCCCCGTCCCGCGCCGCCGCGTCGCGCAGATCCCGGAAGTACTGCACGTACAGGTCGGGCGTGAAGGTGTTGACCATCACCACCGGCTCGTCGCCCGGGTTGGCGAAGGTGTGCGGCACGCCCGGCGGAACCATCACCAGCGTTCCGGCGGGCGCCTCGTACTCGTCGTGGCCGACGGTGAACCGGACCGTGCCGGAGACCACGTAGAAGCCCTCGTCGTGTTCGGCGTGGCGGTGCTGGGGCGGGCCGGCGCTGTGCGGGGCGAGGGTGATCTCCCCGATGCCGAGGCGGTGCGCGGTGGTGCCGCCGTCCTCCAGGATCCGCATCCTCGCCGGTCCCAACTCGATCACCTCGCCGCCGTCGGGGGGAACGATCGCGACGCTGTTCATGGTCGGACTCCTCTGTGAGAGTTGGCTCGCATGAAAATAGGGCGGTCGCATCGTATGATGCAACTCTTCATCGCAGAAGATCGCAGGAAAGACGCCTCCCGTCGCGGACCGAAAGGTGGATCCATGCCCTCGTCCACGTCGCCGGCCTCCGGCATGACCGGCCGCGCGAACCAGAAGCTGCGGACGCGCCGGGCGATCGTGCAGGCCGCGGCCGAACTGAGCCGTACGGGGCGCGAGGTGACCATGGCCGACGTCGCGGCGGCGGCCCTGGTGTCCGAGGCCACGGCCTACCGCTACTTCCCCGATCTCGTCAGCCTCCTCCAGGAGGCCATCGTCGGCCAGCTCCCCGAGCCGGGCGAGGCGCTCGCCGGGGTCGAGCACTCCACCGATCCGGTGGCACGCGTCGCCGCCGCGACCGAGTTCCTGCTGCGCCATGTACTGGCCCGGCAGGGCGTGGTCCGCGCCATGATCGCCGGAACCATCGCCCGGCCCGACCGGTCCGCCCGCCCCGGCCTGCGCTTCGGGCTGATCGACCACGCGCTGGCGCCGGCGGCCGCCGGGATGGACCCCGCCGCGCTGGAGCAACTCAAGCGGAGCCTCGCCGTGGTGGTCAGCGCCGAGGCACTCTTCAACCTCACCGATCTGTACGGCCTGGACCCGCAGGACGCCATCGCCGGCGTCGTGGCGACCGCGACGTCCCTCACCCGCGCCGCCCTCCAACCGGACCCGAAGCCGTAGGGTCCCTACGCCCCGGAGACCGGCCGGAACCGCCGTGTGGCGCCGGCGTGCACGGCCCCTGGCCGGACGGTTGCTAAAGACCCTACTGGCGCACCAACCTCACCCTGCGCCAACTGGCGCCGCCGTTCGGGGTGTCCAAGTCCGCGGCCGACCGCATCATCGACCACCTTGGACCAGCGCTCGCGCCCCAGCAGCGCAAGCGGTTCCGCACGGATACTGTCCTGATCATGGACGGCACCCTGGTCCCCACTCGCGACCACAGCATCGCCGAGCAGTCCAAGAACTACCGGTACTCCACCAACCACCAGGTCGTCATCGACGCCGGCACTGGGCTCGTCGTCGCCGTCGGCCGACCGCTGCCCGGCAACCGCAACGACTGCAAGGCGTGGGAGCTGTCCGGCGCCAAGGCCGCCGTCGGGCCGCACCACGGTGATCGCCGACGGCGGCTACAGGGGCACCGGCCTGGTCATCCCGCACCGCCCCACACCCGACCAGGCTGACCTTCCGGCCTGGAAAGAGGAGCACAACCGTTCACACCGCAAGGTCCGCGCCCGCATCGAGCACGCCTTCGCCCGCATGAAGACCTGGAAGATCCTGCGCGACTGCCGCCTCAAAGGTGACGGCGTCCACCACGCCATGCTCGGCATCGCCCGTCTCCACAACCTCACCCTCGCCGGGTGACCGGGGAACGACGCCGGCCCGGCCCGGCCTGGCCCGGTGCGGCAGTGCCCCCGGCGGCAGCCCGAGCGCTTCACACAGCGAGGCCCGCAACTGCGGCAGACCGGGCGCCACACCGGCCACCGCCCGCCACACCGCACCCGGCCGGGCGGAAGATGCAGCGCCTGCTCGGCGGCGACCGTCTTGCCCACGCCCGTGTCCCCGTACACACAGCACGTCCCGCGGGCCGCGACCGTATGCCCCACCACCTCCGCCACACCGGCCACCTGCCGTGCGGACACCAGCCGGGCCCCCGGCACATACGACCGCACACCACCGCCCCGCACGCCCGCATCCGCGGCGCCCTCCGGCACCGGTGCGTCGGCGGGCGGCCCGGTCGGCGCCCGAGCGGTGTCACTGAGTGAAAGTGCGTCGGTAGGCGGTGGGGGTGGTGCCAAGGGTCCGCCGGAAGTGCAGACGCAGGTTCGCCGCTGTGCCGAGGCCGCATTCCCGGGCCACCTGCTCCACCGAGTGGTCCGTGGTCTCCAGTAGTTCGCGTGCCTTGCCGAGGCGGGCGCCCAGCAGCCACTGGAGGGGTGTGGTACCTGTTTCCGTGGCGAACCGGCGCATGAAGGTACGCGGTGAGACACCACTGTGCCGGGCGAGGACCCGGAGTGTGAGCGGCTCGTCGAGGTGGTGCAGCGCCCAGCTCCGGGTTTCGGAGAGGGAGGCCTCCCCGGCTTCGGTGACCGGAGCCGGTATGTACTGGGCCTGCCCGCCGTCACGGTGCGGCGGGGCCACCAGGCCGCGGGCGATCCGGTTGGCCGCGGTCGCCCCCAGGTCGCGGCGCACGAGGTGGAGGCACAGATCGATGCCACAGCACACGCCGGCCGACGTGAGTACGTCTCCCTCGTCGACGTAGAGCACGTCGCGGTCGACCGTGACGGACGGGAAGTTCCGCTCGAGTTCGCCGGTGTGCAGCCAGTGTGTCGTGGCATGCAGTCCGTCCAGGATGCCGGCCTCGGCCAGCGCGAAGGCGCCGGTGCAGATCGACACCACGCGTCGGCCCCGCTCGCGCGTCTGGACCAGCGCGTCCAGTACCTCCTCCGGCGGCCGTACCAGCGGCGCCCTCCCCGGCTCGTACCCCGGCACGATCACGGTGTCGGCGGCGCGCACGTGGTCCATGCCGCCTTCGGTCACGAGGGAGAAGCCGGTGGAGGTCGTCACCGTGGAGCCGAGCCCGCACACGGTCATCTCGTAGGGGGTCTCCGGGCGGGTGTTGAAGATCTGTGCCGGGATCGCCAGGTCGAGCGGAGTGACACCGTCCAACGCCAGGATCGCGACTCGGTGGGGCGTCATGGCAATATTCTATCGATAGCTGTCAAGGTTGCCACTCACCTGGTCAGGGGGGTGCGTGCCAGCCTGGTGGACATGACCGGATCGACTCGCAGCCAGGTGGACCCCGAGACGGTCACCGACCTGATCGCGCTGCCCGACACACCGCTCACCGGCGCTGTCGTACAACTGATCAAGCCGGTGGAATCGCCCTCGGTGTTCAACCACAGCATTCGCACCTACCTGTTCGCCCGGCTCGTGGCCGCGCGCCTCGGACTGACCGCGGGCAGAGACTACGAAGACGACCTGTTGTTCGCGGCCTGCACGATGCACGACCTCGGCGTGGCGCCGGACGGTCCGCACACCCAGCGGTTCGAGGTCGAGGGCGCCGACCGGGCTGCCGCCTTCCTCCGCGCGAACGGACGGTCCGAGGCAGACGCCGACGAGGTCTGGCAGGCCATCGCCCTGCACACCTCCTCTGGCATCGCGGAGCGCCGCGGGACGCTGTGCGTGCTCGTACGCGAAGGCGTCGCGATCGACTTCGGCGGCCCGATGGGCAATACCTACGCCGACGTTCTCAGCGATGAGCAGGCCGACGTCGTCCACGCCGCCTACCCGCGGCTGGAGATGATCCGTTCGCTCACCGACGCGATCGTCGCGCAAGCCGCCAAGAACCCCAGGAACGCCCCGCGTTACGCGATACCCGGTGAATTCCTTCGGGAACGCGAGGCCTACGGCCGGACCCGGATGGAGCACGCCTGCAGCTCCTCCCGGTGGGGAAACTGACCGGCCCCACCCGGTCCGCCACCCGGTCGACGAAGACGACTCGGAAGTCGGCTCACAGGCCAGCGCAGAAGTCGGCTCTGAAGCCGCCCCACACGTCGGCACACCAGTCAGCACCGAAGTCGTCGCACATTCAGCGCAGACACCAGAGAGAAGGACACACCGCAATGCCCATCCACCACGTAGAGGTCCCCGACAACTCGCCGGTCTTCGGAGGGACCACCAGCGCCTTCGCGCGCTTCGGCCACGCCCCCGCGGTCCGTTCGCACAGCCACCTGTTCATCTCGGGCCAGATCGGCCGCCGCCCCGACGGCGTCCCGGGGGAGACCGTCGAGGAGCAGACCGAGCTCGCCATCCGGCGCCTTGAGGAGATCCTGCGGCTGGAGAACCTCGACCTCGGCGATCTGGTGGACGTGACCAGCTATCACGTCGACATCCGCGAGAACATGTCCGGCTTCCTCGCGGCCAAGCAGCGCCTCATCAAGGCTCCCCACCCCGCCTGGACGATCATCGGCGTCAGTGGCCTCGCCAGCCCGGAACTCCTCGTCGAGATCCAGGCGACCGCCGCCTACCCCGATGGCGCGGCCCGATAGAGCACCGCTCCGGGGCTCCGCCCCGGGCCCCGGAGCAGTGCCGTGAGGTGTGTGATGAAGACCACGACTCCACCGAGTGACGTCCCCCTGACCGTCCGGCGTACGGGCGGCGCCGGCCTGGCGCTGTTCGCGTCGATCATCGTCTCGTTCCTCGCCGCGTCGAGCGCGCCGACGCCGGTCTACGCCCTCTACGCGGCCCGGTGGCATTTCTCCCCGATCACCACCACCGTTGTCTTCGGCGTGTACGCCGTCGTCGTTCTGGCCGCCCTGCTCGTGCTCGGCCGGGCGTCCGGCCACCTCGGCAGCAAGCCGGTGCTGCTGACCGCGCTGGCCCTCCAAGCCATCGCCATGGTGGTGTTCAGCGAGGCCGGCGGCGTCGGCGCGCTGATCGCCGGGCGAGTGCTGCAAGGCATCGCCACCGGCAGCGCCCTGGGCGCGCTGGGCGCGGCGATGCTGGACATCGACCGCGAGCGCGGCACCCGTGCCAACACCATCGCCCCGGGGCTGGGATCCGGCGTCGGCGCACTGGTGTCGGGTCTGGTCGTCCAGTACCTGCCGGCCCCCACGCACCTCATCTACCTCGTATTCATCGGTGTCTTCGCCCTTCAGGCCGCCGGGGTCGCCGTGCTGCCGGACACCGGGGACCGGGCACCCGGGCTGCGCTCCTCCCTCGTGCCCGAACTCGCGGTGCCGCGACACCTGCGCGCTCCGTTGCTCACGGTGGCCCCGGTGATCTTCGCGGTGTGGTCGCTCGGTGGCTTCTACGGCTCGCTCGCCCCAGCGCTGGCCCACGAACTCTCGGGCTCGGGCTCCGCGGTGATCGGCGGTCTCGGTCTGTTCGTCCTGACCGTGGTCTCGTCCGCCACCGCCGTCTCGCTCGGGCGCACGCCCCCCAGGGCCCTGATGCTTTGCGGCATCACGCTGCTCGTGGTGGGATCGCTCGTGACCCTCGCGGCTGTCGGACTCTCCTCGTTCGCCGGATTCTTCGCCGGTACCTTCGTGTCCGGGGTCGGATTCGGAGCCGGGTTCCAGGGAGGGATGCGTACCGTCGTGCCCCTGGTCGCCGAGCACGAGCGTGCCGGTGTTCTGTCGACGGTCTACGTGGTCTGCTACCTGGGCATGGGCCTGCCCGCCGTCATCGCCGGGGTCCTCGTCGTGCACGGCGGCGGCCTCGCGGCCGCGACCCGGGACTATGCGTGGTTCGTGGTGGCGCTCGCCCTCATGACGCTGATCGCCCTGTCGCGCCTCAAAGCGCCGGCCGCGGCCGGATGCCAGGACGGGCCCCCTTCGCTCTGCGTGCATGGCCCGTGACCTGGTTGCGGACGTCAGCCGGCCTCGTCGCCGGGGCATTCGGCGGTGTAGTCCTCTACGGGCTTGGCCATGTCCGCGGCGTACTCGGCTCGTGCCTGCCGGTCCGCTTCGCTGATGTCCGGATGCACGGGCGGTGTCTGGGGGGCGGGCCAGAGCTGGGCCAGGTGCCTTTCCCCGTGGTCGCCGGTGCCCGGCGCGGGGTCGTCGGCGTGGCAGTACAGGCGCATGCGGACCCAGCCGCCGCTGCCGGCCGCGGCCGGTGCCTCGATGGGCGGTTGGTCTTCGGGCCAGGCGTCCCAGAAGTCGCCCTGCCCGATGGTGGCGAGAGAGAGCGTGGGGGTGTCGGCGAGCAGGCTCATCTCCTCCGCCGGTTCCCAGCCGTCCCCGGGTTCGGTATCGGGTGGGTTGTCGTGCATCTGGACGGTCATCTGCAGGGGGCCGGTGTCGGTGGTGGGCAGGACGACGGCGGTGGCGTCGGTCGCCGGGCCGCAGCGCCAGCCGAACGGCATCTCGGTCGGGAAGTCGTAGTCGTCGTCGAAGCCGATGAGGTAGCCGTGTTCGCCGAGATCGACGGTGAACGTCGTCTCACGGATCAGCATGGGGATCCTCCTTCAACGGAGAGGGTGCCCCGCTCCCGAGCATTTTCGGAAGCGGGGCACCTCGTCAGGCGCCCGGGCTGTAGCCGGGCGTGGTGAAGGTGTAGGCGTATGTGGTTTTCGCCTTGGGGTTGATCTTCTTCGGGCGCGATGCTGGTCGTGTAGCCGACGGTGCCGTCGGCCGCGCTGCTGCTGAGGATGTGGCCCTGCGGGAAGTGGACGGTGGCCTTGGTGCCGCCTGCGGAAGCAGCGGTGATGTTGACGGCGACACCGCTGCCCGCTCGGGTCGTGCGCGCCTTGGAGACGTAGAACTTCTCCGACCAGTTCGCGGAGTTCGCCTTCAGGGTCATCTGGTGCTTGACGTCGAAGTTCGCCTGGGCCCGGGGCGCCGCGCCGATGGTGACGCGCAGCTGTCCGGTATCGGACTGATCGGCCACAGCTGACGGTGCGGCAGCTGTTCCCAGCAGCCCCAGCGCCACAGCCCCCGTGGTGAGTAACACGGTGTCCTATATGGTCAGTTCGAGTAGTCGCTTGTAGCAGCAGAGGGCGGCTGCGAGTGGGTGTCGGCCGCGGAGAGTCCGACGCGTAGGGGCAGTCCGTTCGCATCCGACAGGACGTGCGTCTTGGAGCCGGGCTTACCCCGGTCCACGGGGCTCGGACCTGCAAGTTCGCCCCCTTTTTAGCGCGGACATGGGCCGAGTCGAAGACCACTCGTGATAGATCGATCAGGTCTTGGCCGTCCAGGAGCTGGAGCACCTTCTGGTGCAGCTGCCCCCACACGCCAGCCCGGGACCAGATGAGGAACCGGCGATGCACGGTCGACTTCGAGGCCCCAAAGCACGGCGGTAGGGCCCGCCAGGCGCAGCCACTGACCAGCACGTAGATGATCGCAGCGAAGACCGCCTCGTCATCGATGTTCGCGACCCCACCGCCCTGCGGACGCACCCGCGCCGGCGGCAGCAGACGGGGAAATACGGATGGTTGAACCGTTTGTGCAGCAGCGATCAACACGAGTAGGTACGACCGGGACAATGGCCACCCACGCTGCGGAGTTGGCCTTCGATCATCGGCTGCCCTGTCCCGGTGCCGGCCTGACGTCGGAACAGGGCAGCCGACCGAGCAGGGCTCTCAGTCCCCTGTCTGCCCGAAGACGTATCGCACGAGATCCGCGTCCTTCTTCGGCACCGCCAGGTCGTAGGTCCCCTCCGCAGTACTCAGGTCGTAGCGCTCGAACTTCGGCGCCGCACGCACCTTGCCCTCGACAGGTTTCAACGCAAAAGGTGGTCTCAGAGTAGTGCTCTTCTTTCCGCCTGCCCGGTCGGTCCAGACCGGCATCTCTCCCACGGCACACCGCAGGAATCCACTCCTGAGACGAGCGATCTTCCTTCCTCGGCCGATCGACGTCATCACCGCCCCTCCGATGCTCTTGGTGAATCCGACGACCTGCAACGGCTGACCGTTCCTGAAGTCCTCGATGTCCTGAGCAGGCGAGCGCCGACGGATCCACGTCCATCGCAGCAGCACGTCCACCGCGGTCTCGGTGCCCGCGGAACGCCGCGCCGACGGAGCCCGTTGCGCCATCTTCTCCTCTTCCCTCGGCCGCGGGCATGCGCATCCCAAGCACAGGCGTGCCACAGCCCTGACCGGTACCCGAACACAGCTCCCCACCGGAACTGCGGAGCCGCAGGCTATCTCCCGGTGCAGGTGCGCGTTGCTCGCGGGGCTCCTTCGCGACGGGCCGCCCTTGGGGCGGTGATCGAGGGAGCAGCGTGCAGGGACAGCCTTAGACCGTGTCCTACGTGGTGAGGGGTCGTTGACCTCGGTATGGGGCGGGGGACGTGGAGTCGGATTGTTCCGGACGGGCTGTGGGAGATCGCGAGGCCGCTGATCCCGCCGTCGAGGGTGCGGCCGCAGTGCGGCGGAACGCAGGACACTCCTGATGAGACGCTGTTCGCGGCCATCATCTACGTACTGGTCAGCGGCTGCGCCTGGCGCCAACTACCGCTCTGCTTCGGCATTTCGAAGTCGACCGCCCATCGTCGGCTCCTCATCTGGTCGAGAGCCGGCGTCTGGGGGCGGCTGCACGAGGCGGTGCTGCACCGGCTCGACGACGCCGACCTGATCGACGTCAGCCGCGTCGTGCTCGACACCGCCCACGTCCGGGCTAAAAAGGGGGCGAACACACAGGTCCGAGCCCCGTGGACCAGGGCAGGCCGGGTTCCAAGATGCACGTCCTGTCGGACGCGAACGGGCTGCCTCTCCTCGTCGGCGTCTCGGCTGGCAACAGCCACGACAGCGAAGGGCTGAAACCGATGGTGGAGGGTCACCAAACGAGACACGACCCCTACCGCGGCCGGTACTTCAAGCCCCAGCGCCTGCATGCGGACAAGACCTATGACCGTGCTGACCTGCGCAGATGGCTATGGGGCAAGCGCATCGGAGTGCGCATCGCCCGTAAGGGCATCGAGTCCAGCGAACGATTAGGGCGCCGCCGCTGGGTCATCGAGCGCACCATGTCGTGGTTGTCCGGCTACCGCCGGCTCAGCCCCGATACGAACGCGATCCCCGCAACTACCTGGCCTTTCTCGGACTCGCCGCCACCCTGTGCTGCTACGAGCGACTCGTCCGGGTCACCACGTAGGACACGGTGGCGGCTGCCCTGTCCGAGCAGGTGGACGTGTGGTCCCTGCGCACGCTGAGGGTACCCGTCAGCCGTGGGAGTCCTCTGGGACTTCTCTGGGACTTCCGGCTTCATCAACCGGCACGAGCATGAAACAACTGAAAGACCATTCGTGCAGGTCAGCGACCAAAGACTCCTCATCATGGCAGGTCAACATGCTGACTGGTCTCTTCCGGGACATCTGACCAGCACGACTCGGTAGGCCTGCGCGCAGCGTCGCCTGTCCTGAGCGCCCCATCGATGCTCGCCACCTTGACAGAGTCTGACCTGCCCGACAATCCGCCTGACACCCCATCAGGACGAGCGTCAAATGAGCGTCACGAGCGTCATTTCAGCGTAAAGATATCGCCCGCAACGCCCACACCGCACATAATGTGCATGCATAAAGCCGCAGGTCAGGGGCCCTTCGCGGCGCCCTCACGCAGGGGCGTGATGTAGCGGGTCGCGGTGACTTCCTTGAGCATCGCCCCAGATTACCGGGGGCGCCTGCGGGCGGCGGGGCCAGGCCGGTGGCGGTCGGGGGCCGGCAGCCGAGGTCGCGCGGCAGGGCGCGCCGAGGAGGGAAGACGCGCGCCCGTCCACCGGGCCGGGGCTCAGTCGAGCTTCTCGGCCGCGGTGCGCAGGGCCTCCACCGCCGCGCGGATGGAGGGGCGGCGGTCGGCGTCCGCGCGCCAGACGACGTAGACGTGCCGCCGCACCCGCTGGGTCAGCGGTACGAGGACCACACCGTCCGGCACCGGGTGGCGGCCCAGCATCGGCGCGATGCACACCCCCAACCCCGAGGCCACCAGCTGGAGTTGGGTGTGGGTCTCGCCGGCGCGGTGGCCGACGATCGGTTCGACGCCCTTGGAGCGCAGGGTGAAGATCAGCCACTCGTGACAGAACTCGCCCTCCCCCCACGTGATCCACTCGTCGTCGGCGAACTCGGCGAGGTCCACCTCGGCGCGGTGGGCGAGCCGGTGCCCGAGCGGCATGGCGACCTCGGCCGGGTCGTCCAGCAGCGGCGCCTTGACCAGTCCGTCGGGCACCGGCATCGGCTTGTTGTACCAGTCCAGGACCACCGCCAGATCGAGGTCGCCGCGCACCACACCGGCGATGCCCTGCTCCGGTTCCAGCTCGCTGGAGCGCACCCGCAGCCCCGGGTGCTGGGCGCGCAGCGCCTGCAGCGCCACGGGGAACAGCCCCCGGGCGGCGGTGGGGAACGCGGACAGCCGCAGCTCGCCGACGACCTGCCCGCGCTGCGCCTCCAGATCCGACTCGGCCAGCTCCACCTGCGACAGGATGCGCGCCGCGTGCTCGGACAGCAGCCGGCCCGCGTCCGTGAGCCGGACGCCCCGGCCGTTCTTGGCCAGCAGCTGCTGTCCGACCTCGCGTTCCAGCTTGCCGAGCTGCTGGGAGACCGCGGACGTGGTGACGTGCAGCGCGTCGGCGGCGGCGCTGACCGAGCCGTGCCGGGCCAGGGCGTCGAGGGTGCGTAGGCGCTCCAGATTCAACATATAAGCAATCCTAAGAGATACCCGGTGTGATTTCTCGATTGTGCTACGAGGTTTGCTCCCGCATTGTTGTCGTCATGAGCACGGTCACCGCAACCCGGACACAGTCCCCCACCGCCACACCCGCCCCGGCCCGCCCCCGCCTCGACTGGCGGCTCCGCTTCGGCGCCCTCTCCCTGATCTGGGGCTTCAGCTTCCTGCTGATCAAGGTGGGCACGAGCGGGTACGCGCCGTTCCAGGTCACCCTCGGCCGACTGGTGTTCGGCACGGCGGTGCTGGTGGCGGCGATGGCGGTCAAGCGGGAGCGGCTGCCGCGCGGGGGCCGGCTGTGGGCGCACATGGCGGTCGCCGCGTTCTTCCTGAACGCCCTGCCGTTCTCCCTCTTCGCCTACTCCGAGCTGACCATCCCCTCCACCCTGGCCGGCATCTGCAACGCGACCTCGCCCCTGTGGGGCATGCTGCTGTCCGTGGTCGCCCTCTCCGAGGACCGGCCCACCCGGGTCCGCGTGGCCGGGCTCGGCCTCGGCTTCCTCGGGGTGCTGACGGTCCTCGGCGCGTGGCAGGGCTTCCACGGCCTCGACGCCACCGGCACGGCGATGGCCCTGCTCGCCTCGCTGAGCTACCCGGTGGGCTGGATCTACGTCCGGCGGACGCTGGCCGGCACGGGGAACTCGCACCTGTCGATGACCGGCGGGCAGCTGCTGCTGGCGACCGTGCAACTGGCCGTGGTGACACCCCTGTTCACGGGCATGCCCCGGCACTTCGCGGTGGTGCCGCTGCTGGCGATCGCCGCACTGGGCGCGCTGGGCACCGGGCTCGCCGTGCTCCTCCAGTACGGGCTCGTCGCCGAGGTCGGACCCACCACCGCGCAGATGGTGACGTACTTCATCCCGGTCATCGCCACGGCGGCCGGGGTGGCGATCCTCGGTGAGTCGCTGCGCTGGAACACCCCGGTGGGAGCGGTGATCGTGCTGGCCGGAGCGGCCCTGACGCAGGTGCGGCCGAGGAAGGGCGCGTAGCTCCGGGGCCCCGCGCCCCTCGCGGGCCCGCCGTCAGCCGTAGACGCGGGCCGGCGAGGGGCGCACCGCCGCCTCGATCGCGTCCGCCAGCGGCTCGATGTCCTCCGGTGTGAGCGGGGAGACCGTGACCCGGACGGCCTGGGGGCCGGCGAGGCGGAAGCGGGCGCCGGGGGCGACGCCCCAGCCCGCCTGGAGGAGGCGGGCCACCGCGGTGGTCTCGTCGGGTACCGGGATCCAGACGTTCATGCCGCTGCGCCCGTGGGCCTCGACGCCGCGCCGGGCGAGTGCGCCGATCAGCGGCTCGCGCCGGGCCCGGTACGACCCCGCGACCGCCGCCCGGTCCACCGCGCCCCCGGCCCACAGGTGGGCCACCGCGCGCTGGAGCAGCAGGCTGACCCAGCCCGGGCCGAGGCGCTGGCGCCCGCGCACCCGGTCGACGGTGACGGGGTCGCCGACGAGGACCGCGAGGCGCAGGTCGGGGCCGTAGGCCTTGGCGGCCGAGCGCAGGAAGGCCCAGTGCCGGGTGGTGCCCGCGAGGGGGTGGAGCGGCACGTCCACGATGCCGTGACCGTGGTCGTCCTCGATCAGCAGGGTCTGCGGGTGCTCGCGCAGCACCGCGCGCAGGGCGGCGGCGCGCTCGGCGGTCACCGCGGCGCCGGTCGGGTTCTGGGCCCGGGTGGTGACGATCAGCGCGCGGGCGCCGGCGGCCAGGGCGCGGGCGAGGTCCTCGGGGCACGGCCCGTCGTCGTCCACGGTCACCGGGACCGTGCGCAGGCCCAGCGCCGGCATCAGATCGAGGGCGCTGCCCCAGCCGGGATCCTCGACGGCCACCGCGTCACCCGGCCTGAGGTGGGCGGCGAGGACGCGTTCGATGGCGTCCAGGGAGCCGGAGGCGACGGTGAGCGGCGCCTCGGGGACGCCGTCGGCGTCGAGTTCGGCGCGGGCGATCCGGGCCAGCTCCGGGTCGACGGGGTCGTCGCCGTAGAGGACGGGCCGCCGGTCCTCCGCCTCCGCCGCCGCGGCGAGCGCCGGGGCAAGACGGGGCAGCAGGGCCGGGTCGGGGTTGCCAGTGGACAGGTCGCGGGCGCCCGGGGGCACCTCCACCCGCAGCTGATCGCGTCCGGTGGTGACGGGCTTGGGCCGCACCCGGCTGCCGCGCCGTCCCGCCGTCTCGATCACCCCGCGCTCGCGCAGGGTGCGGTAGGCGGCCGCGACGGTGTTCGGATTCACCCCCAGCCGGGTCGCCAACTCCCGCATGGGCGGCAGGGCCTGACCCGGCCGCAGCTGTCCCGCGCCGACCGCGCGCTCCACATCGGCCGCGATCTCTGCTGCGCCGCGCCCCTCGATCCGATACTCTCCTAGCACAAAACCAATTATGCACTAGTGCAATGCTGGATGCAGCCTCGCCCTGGAGGGACCGCCATGCCGGGCACCACCGCCGACACCCAGTCCGCCGTCTACACCCCGACCGACCGCACCGTGCCCACGCGCTCCGCGGAGCGCGCCGCGTACGACAAGGAACTGGTGCACGCGATATTGGACGAGGGCTACGTCTGCCACCTGGGCTTCGTCCGTGACGGCGCGCCGGTGGTGCTGCCGACGCTCTACGGCCGGGTGGGCGAGCGGCTCTACCTGCACGGCTCGACGGGCTCGCGCCCGCTGCGGATGGCCGGCGCCCCCGACCCGGGCCTCGCGGTGTGCGTGACCGTGACCCATGTCGACGGCCTGGTGCTGGCCCGCTCCGCCTTCCACCACTCGATCAACTACCGCTCGGTGGTGGTGCACGGCACCGCGTACCAGGTCACCGACCCCGAGGAGCGGCGGCTGGCCCTGGACGCGCTGGTGGACCACGTGGTGCCGGGGCGTGCCGCCGACTCCCGGCCGGCGAACAAGAGGGAACTGGCCGCCACCGCGGTGATCCGGCTGGACCTCCAGGAGGTCTCGGCGAAGGTCCGCACCGGTGGCGCCAACGACGAGCCCGAGGACCTCGCCCTGCCCCACTGGGCCGGTGTCGTCCCGCTCCGCAAGGGCTACGAGGCCCCGGTCCCGAACGCCGACCTGACGTCCGGGATCGAGGTGCCGGACTACCTCACCGGGCGCTGAGGCCGGGCAGGCCCCCCTCGTCCGCGCCGGTCGCCCGGCCCGCCCTGCGCAGGGTCGCCTCGCTCACGGTGAGGCCCGCGACCGCGGTGAGCATCAGCAGGGTGCCGGCCACGGTGCCGAGGCTGAGCCGCTCGCCGAGCAGGAGCACGGCGAGCACGGCCGCGGTCACCGGCTCCAGGAGCATGATCACGGAGACGGTGGCGGACCGTACGACGGCCGCGCCCGCGAAGTACAGGGCGTACGCGAGCGCCGTGGGCACGGCGGCGATGTAGCACAGCAGCCACAGCAGCCGGGCCGGGTGGGCGGTGTGCGGGAGCAGCCCCTCGTGCAGGGCGAACGGCAGCAGGCACAGGGTGGTCACCGCGAACGACCACACCGTGGTGTCGGAGGCGTCCGCGCCGCCGTCCCGGCCCCACCAGCGGGTCAGCAGGGTCATGGCGCCGTAGCCCGCGGCCGACAGCAGCGCGAGCAGCACGCCCGCCGGGCGGACCGTCGCGGCCGAGTCGCCGAAGGTCAGCACGGCGAGCCCGGCCACGGCTCCGGCGACCGACAGGACACCGCCCGCGCCGAGCCGTTCGCCGAGCAGCAGTCGGGCGCCCAGCGCGATGAGCACGGGGCCGGCGCCGAGGGTGACGACGGTGGCCACGGCGAGCCCGGTGGCCGCCACGGCCGCGAAGTAGGCGGTCTGGAACACCGCGAGGCCGAGGCCGGTGGCGAGGGCCCGCAGCACCCGGTGCGACAGCGGTCCGGCCGCGGCCGGGCGGGTCCTCGGGCGCAGGCCCCGGCCGGCGAGCAGCAGCAGGAGCCCCAGCGCGCAGCGCCAGAAGGAGAGGCCGAAGGCGCCCATGGCGCTGGTCCGGTAGACCAGGGAGGCGGCGGCGCCCGCGGTGCCCCAGGCGGCCCCGGTGACGATCAGATAGAGCAGGCCACGCCCGACCGGCAGGCCGGAGGCGGCGTTCGACACGTTCGATTCGTTCGACAAGAGAGTTTCTCCGCAGAAACGCACCACAGGGGTGCGGAAGTTCGGGGGCGACCCGCTGGAGCGGGGCGCGCGGACTTCGTCTGCGGGCAGCACCGTCCGGCCCGGCGCTCATCGCGCCGGGCGGATGTCCCGGAGGCCCGCCTCAGGCGGCGGGGGGCGGAAGAACGAGCGTGGACGGCATGATCAGCACCTTAAGCGGACGTGCGGTGCCCGGACAACTCCCGGTCGGGGCCGCCCGCCGCCACCGGTCGCGCGGGCGCCTCGGCGGGCGCGGCGGACTGGGCTATGAAGGCGCCGACCAGGACGACGGCTCCGCCGACGACCTGCGGCGCGGACAGGTGCTCGCCGAGCAGCACCCAGGCCAGCACCGTCGCTATCACCGCCTCCAGGCAGGCCACCACCCCGGCGACCTGCGGGGAAAGCCGTCGTACCGACAGCACACCGGTGACGTAGGCGAGCACCGTGGCGACGAGCACGATCCAGAGCAGCAGGGCGAGGGCGGGTACGGCGGTGCCGTTCATCCGGGCGGAGCCGGCGAGGACGGACCAGTCCAGCCGCCAGGGCCGGGCGACGGCCGTCAGCACCAGGGCGCCCACCAGCAGGCCGTAGGCGATCACGCCGAGCGGGTCCGGCGCCCGTTCGCCCGCGTCGGCGCCCTGGTCGGAGAGGACGAAGTAGCCGACCTGGCAGCAGGCGGCGCCGAGCGCGAGCAGCAGGCCGAGCGCGTCGAAGCTCAGCCCCGACCAGACCTCCACCACACAGGCGAGGCCGCCCGCCGCGAGGACCACGCCGAGGGCGGCGGCGCGGGTGACGGGCCGTCGCTGCACGAACCGCACCCAGCCGAGGACCAGCGCGGGCGCCAGGTACTCGATGAGCAGCGCCACGCCGACCGGGATGCGGGACAGGGCGGCGAAGTAGCAGGCCTGGACACCGGCGACGGCGAGCAGTCCGAACCCGGCGAGCAGCGCGGGGCGGCGGCGCGGCAGGGCGCGGTGCCGTACGGCGACCGGCAGCATGACCACGGCGGCGCCGGCCACCCGCAGCCACACCACGTGCAGTGGGTCGAGGCCCGCCTCGATCAGCGGTTTGGCGGCCACCCCGGACCCGCCGAAGGCCAGCGCGGAGACGAGCGCGAGGCCGAGGCCCACCCCTCTGCCGGCGACCGCCCGACCGTTCTTCCTGCTCTCCGTCGTACGCACGGGCACATGATGACAGGCGCCGTCAGGAGCGTCACCCCCGTTGACACCTGTCTCATGGGGTGGACGGCCGGACGGTCCTCAGCAGCTCGCGTCCTGGACGAACTCCCCCGCGCGGGCCTCGATGCGGGCGGTCAGTTCATGGGCGTGGACACCGGCGCGTTCGAGCACCTCGACGGCCCGGGAGGCCGGATCGGCGACGAGCCCGGCGAGCAGATCGGGCCCGGTGGCCCCGCGCTCACCGCGGCGCCGCGCCCGCTCCCGGGCGTGGGCCAGCGCGGCGGCCGCGGCGGGCGACCAGTCCCCGGCCTCGCCGGTGGCGGGACGCGGTACGACGGGCAGCGCGCCCGAGTCCTCGACGCTGCCCTGCCAGCGCAGGCCGTAACCGATGCTGCGCTGCACCAGGTAGCCGAGGAGCCGGGCGAGTTGCGCGGGGCCACCCACGAGGGAGCGCGCCTCCGGGTCCTGTTCGAGGAGGGAGTGCAGCAGATGGGCGGTGTCGACGTGCCGGTCGCCGTCCCGGACGGCCCTGCGGCGGGCACCGGCGACCACCGCCGCGAGCTCGGCGCCGAGCCCGGCGGCGTCCGGATGGGAGTGCGCCCCCTCAGGGGCGGTCGGACGGGCGGTACGGAAGTGCACAACCCCACCCCATCAGTCACAACGGGCCGAGTCATCCACGACGGGAACCATCTGGGCGTCCCACACAGAGTGGACATCACCGGCCGGAATCTCATCCTTGGGGAGGAGATTTCGCCCCTTCCGCCCCGGTGGCGCGCGCCGGTTCGCCGGAGACCCGAACAGGACCGGCCGGTGACGACCGCCCCGCGGCCGTCGTCCCGCGGGGCGTCCGCCCCCGTCGCCAGTGCTCGGCCCCCAGCCCTCAGTCCTCGTCGGCGAGGATGAGGTACAGCTTCTTGCGGGCTTCGTTGATGACGGTGAGCGCCTTCTCGCGCTGCTCCTTGGTGCCGGTCTTCCAGACCTGCCCGAAGGCCTCCATCAACCCGGCCCCGGCCTGCCGGACCTCGCCGAGCGCCTCCCAGTCGACCCCGCGCGAGGCCTCCTCCCACGGCGCGTCCGCCCCCTCCTCGGCGGCGGTACGCCCGCTGTCGGTGAGGGAGAACAGCTTCTTGCCGCCCTCGCTCTCACTGACGATCAGGTCCTCGTCCTCCAGCATCTGGAGGGTGGGGTAGACCGATCCGGGGCTGGGCTTCCAGGCGCCGCCGGTGCGCTCGGCGATCTCCTGGATCATCTCGTAGCCGTGCATGGGCCGTTCCTTCAGCAGGGCCAGGATCGAGGCCCGCACGTCACCGCGCCGCGCCCGCCCCCTCGGTCCGCCACGCCCCCGATGCCCCCAGGGCCCGAAACCCGGCCCGAACCCGGGCCCACCGAAACCGGGCCCGCCGAACCCCGGACCACCAGGCCCCCCGGGGCCGCCCGGACCCCCGGGACCGAACGGCCCGAACGCGGCGCGCCGCGCCTCGAAGCCGCCCATCCCCGGGCCGCCGCGCCGGCCGAAGCCCTCGTGCCGGTGACCACCGTGTCCGTGTCCATGCGTACGCATCGCGATCACTCCATCCCATCGTCGATCTTTCACGTCTGCATCGCGTCTCGTTCGCGATGCTTCAACGATATATCGGAACCGATCGTATGCCAAGACCCTTTCGGGAACGGGAACAAGCTGTCGCGGGCCGAGCGGTCCCACGCGACTGAGAGGATCAGGACATGACGGACTCACCTCTGCAGATCAATGCCCTCATCGTCGATGCCGCCGACCCCGAGCGGCTCGCCGCGTTCTGGTCCGAGCTGCTCGGCCGGCCGGTCGTGGGCCGCACGGGACCCTACGTGTGGCTGCGGCGCGAGAACGGCCTGGGCCTGGGCTTCCAGCGGACCGGCGAGCCCAAGTCCGTGAAGAACCGCATGCACTTCGACGTCACCTCACCCGACCCGGCCGCGGAGCAACAGCGCGTCGAGGCGCTCGGCGGACGCCGGCTGGAGGAGTACGACGACGGCGGGTTCCTGGTGATGGCGGATCCCGAGGGCAACGAGTTCTGCATCATCCCCGACGGCCCCTTCGAACTCGACGACGAGGGGCGCACGGACTACCTCCGCTGACCGGCCCGCCGGTCCGAAAGCAGGCCAGGGCCCGCGAATTGGCCTTGGATGGGGGCTCGTCACGGCCGCTAGCTTTCGTGCCATGCGCATTCGAATCGTGGACGCCTTCACCGACCGGCCCTTCGCGGGCAACCCCGCGGGCGTACTGCTCCTGGACGACGTCTTCCCGGCCGACGACTGGCTCCAGAACGTCGCCATGGAGGTCAACCACGCCGAGACGGCGTTCGCCCACCGGCTCCCCGAGGGCGGCGAGGCGGACTGGGCGCTGCGCTGGTTCACGCCCGTGACCGAGGTCGCGATGTGCGGGCACGCCACGCTGGCCGCGGCGCACGTCCTGCACACCACCGGGGCCCACCAGGGGCCGGTGCGGTTCGCCACCCGCAGCGGCGTGCTGATCGCCACCCCGGCCGAGGACGGGTCGATCACCCTCGACTTCCCCACCGCTCCGCTCACCCCCCTCCAGGTGCCGCCCGGGGTCGCCGAGGCGCTGGGCGCGGAGCCGGTCGCCGCGTTCGACACCGGCCCGAACGTCGGCGACCTGCTGGTGGAGCTGGCGGACGAGAAGACGGTCCTCGGCCTCGCCCCCGACCCCAAGGCGCTCGGCACCTACTCCACCCGCGGGATCATCGCCACCGCGCGGGCCGAAGACCCGTCACTGGGCTACGACTTCGTCTCCCGCTGCTTCTTCCCGAACGTCGGCATCGACGAGGACCCGGTCACCGGCAGCGCGCACACCGCGCTCGCCCCGCACTGGTCCGCCCGCCTCGGCCGGGACGACCTCACCGGCCTCCAGGCCTCCCGCCGCACCGGACTGGTGCGCACCGGGCTGCGCGGCGACCGTACCCTGCTCACCGGCCGCGCGGTCACCGTCGTCGAGGGCGATCTGCACGCCTGACCGGACGGAAACTCAGGCCGTCGGCAGCCAGCCCACCCTGCCCGCGAGCAGGGCGTAGCCGACGAACGCGCCGATGTCGAGCAGGGAGTGGGCGACGACCAGCGGGCCGACCCGGCCCCAACGGCGGTACAGCCAGACGAACACCACGCCCATGACCAGGTTGCCGAGGAAGCCGCCGATGCCCTGGTAGAGGTGGTACGAGCCGCGCAGGACCGCGCTGGCCACCAGCGCGGCCCCGGTGGTCCAGCCCAACTGGCCGAGCCGGCGCAGCAGATAGCCGACGACGATGACCTCTTCGAGTACGGCGTTCTGCACGGCGGACAGGATCAGCACCGGGTACTTCCACCACACGGACGGCAGGGCCTCGGGCACGACGGTGAGATTGAAGCCGAGGCCCCGGGCGGCCAGGTAGAAGGCGATACCGGTGCTGCCGATCACGGCCGCGACCGCGGCGCCGCGCAGGAGGTCGGGGCCGGGACGGGTGCGGTCGAAGCCCAGGGTGCGCAGGCTCCTGCCCTCGCGGATCAGGAGGTGGGCGACCAGCGCCACCGGGACCAGGGCGGTGGCGATGCCGAACAGCTGCCAGGCGAGGTCGAGCCAGGGGCGGCCCGGCGCGGCCGAGGCGTTGAGGGTGGCGGCCTGGTCCTTCAGGCCGCCCGGTTTGGTGACCGAGCCGATGAAGCTGATCAGTGCGGAGACCCCGCTCGCGCCGAGCGACAGCGCGAGCACGAGAATCGTCTCGTCCCGCAGGATCCGCCCGGCCCCGCGCTCGGGCACCCCGCGGTCGACTCCCGGCTCAGCCTCCACCTGCACCCCTGCCTCCCGACCTCGCGACCTTGCAGGCAAGGATCGCAGAAGCACCGGGGAGAACACGTCACCGGGCCTCCGGCCGGGCCGCCGGCCCCGCCCTTGACCGGCTCACCCCAGCGGCACCGGCTCCGGCAGTCCCACCGGCCACGTGTGCACCGGCTCCCCCACGTGCATCAGCTCGGCGTAGCGGCGCGTCGTCGCGGCGAGGGCGGCGTCGCGGGACATGCCCTGCTCCAGCGCGCGGTGGAAGGTGGCCGCCTGCCAGGACGCGCCGTTGACCCGGCGCCGGCAGCGTTCCTCGATGACACCGAGGTAGAGGTCGCGGTCGGCGGGCTCGACGCCCCACGCGTCCAGCCCCGCGGCGGCCAGCGGCAGCAACTCGTCGCGCACCAGGGTGACCGCGTCGACCTCGCCCGTGCCGCCGTACCGTCCCCGGCGCGGCCAGACGAAGCGCGCGTCGATGCCGTACCGGCACGCCGCGTCGAAGTTGGCCTCGGCCGCGGCGAACGGCAGCCGTGTCCACACCGGCCGGGACTCCTCGGCGAGGGCGCGCACCAGGCCGTAGTAGAACGCCGCATTGGCGATCACGTCGGTGATGGTCGGCCCGGCCGGCAGCACCCGGTTCTCCACCCGCAGGTGCGGCACGCCGTCCGCGACGCCGTACACCGGCCGGTTCCACCGGTAGATCGTGCCGTTGTGCAGGACCAGTTCGGCGAGCTTCGGTGTGCCTCCGGCCTCGATGACCTCCAGCGGCTCCTCGTCGTCGCGGATCGGCAGCAGCGCCGGGAAGTAGCGCAGGTTCTCCTCGAACAGGTCGTACGCCGAGGAGATCCACCGCTCGCCGAACCAGGTGCGCGGCCGTACGCCCTGCGCCTGGAGTTCGGGCGGCCGGGTGTCGGTGGACTGGAGGAAGAGCGGGGGCCGGGACTCGCGCCACAGCTCGTGCCCGAACAGGAACGGCGAGTTCGCGCCCACGGCGATCTGCGCGGCGCTCGCCGCCTGCGCCGCGTTCCACACGTCGGCGAACCGGTCCGGGGTGACCTGGAGGTGGAGTTGCACGGAGGTGCAGGCGGCCTCGGGGACGATGGACTTGGAGGTGCAGCTCAGATGCTCCACGCCCTCGATGTCGAGCCGGAAGTCCTCCCCGCGGGCGGCCACGATCTGGTCGTTGAGCAGGGTGTAGCGGTCGACCTCGGAGAGGTTCGAGGAGACCAGGTCGTCCCGGTCCAGGGTGGGCAGGATGCCGATCATCACGATGCCCGCGTCGACCTCCGTGGCCTTGCGGTCGGCGTAGGCGAGCGAGGTGCGCAGCTCCTCGGCGAGCCGGTCGAAGACCCGGCCGCCCAGCCGGTGCGGCGCGATGTTCACCTCCAGATTGAACATCGCGAGTTCCGTTTGGAAGTCACGGCTCGCGATCCGTTCGAGCACTTGGCCGTTCAACATTTTGGGCATGCCGTCGGAACCGGCGAGATTCAATTCGATCTCCACGCCCATGAGGTTCTTCGGGCGGTCGAATCGCTTCTCGGCCAGTAGCCGCTCCAGCCCCGTCAGACACTTCTGGAGCTTTTCGCGGTAGCGCTGGCGATCGGACAGGTCGAACTGCCCTGCCACGACCTTCTCCCCCATCGAAGTTTCCCTCCTCGAATGGGCGGGCCGGCGTTCCGGCCGCCGGGGCTGGCGGGTCAGGTGGAGTAATGCCCAGTGAAAGCGATCGATAACGTCACATCCGGCCCGGGCCCCCGCTACGCTGTCGGAATGTTCCCCGCGGCACATTCACGGGGCATGCGGCAGCTGCACCTCCGGGTGCCCCGAACGCCCTGGTCGAAAACGCCGACGCCATTCGGCCGTCCGCTACCGGAGCGTATGCCGAGGTCAACGGCGGGTGACCGGCCCGGAAATCGGGAGGAATTCCGCATATCGACGGCCTGATTTCGCCTTGCGGGCTCCGCCGGAATCCGATAGCTGAAACTCCGGTTGAACACATGTCGTATAAACTTCGTCCACAAGGCGGGAGGGTGGTGCCCTCGGTCCTGGTCATGCCGCATTCCTGCCGCGCCGGTTGACGGACGGCAGGGCGAGCCGCACCCTCGTTCTTCACCGATCCGGCCCCCACCTCTCCGGCCTTCCGTCAGCAGACAGCGCCGTCCGCCCCACCTCCCTCGCGCCGCCGCGCCTGTCGAATGAGAGGCGACCCACCATGCCGCTGCACGTTCCTCCTGCCCCCGCGCCCGCCCTGCGCTCCGTCCTCACCGCCCTCGGTTCGCCCACCGCGGTCCGTGAGGCCCGCACTCCCTCCCTGCGTGCCGCGCAGGGGCCGACGGAGCCCGAACTCCCTTTGCCCGTCCATGTGTTGGAGGGACTCACCGCACCGAGCCCGGCCACCACCCGGCTGGCCGGCTGGCGCTTTCTGATCCGCTGCGGCGACCGTGCGGTGGCCGCGGCCGAGACCATGCTCACCCCTGACGGCTGGGCCTTCTCGCACTTCTTCGAGGGCCCCTACGTCGCCTCCACCGAACTCGCCCTCCAGCAGGCAGAGACTCTTCAACTTCCTTATCAGCCGAGGCTGTTGTCGATACCCGGCCTCTACATGCTCGCCTTGTGGCTGCACGGCGACATCACCGGTGACGGCACGGAAGGGCGTCCCGCCGACACCGATCTGCTGGTACCGCTGGCCCCGGCGCCGCCCGGCATAGCGGCCCATCTGCCGCACCGGGTCGCCGATCTGCTGCCGGTCCTGGCCCTGCGCGCCAGCCGTCTCCCGCTGCTCGGCTCACCCGCCGCCTGAACCCGTCCCATCCGTACCCCGCGGCCCCGAGGCGGCGGGGTACGGTGGCGTCCGCACCCGATGCCACCGACGGACTAGTCCGCTTCGGCCACGGCGAACCACCCGAATTGACAGTGCAGTTGGGTTGAACCGCCCGCCCGGGTGATGCGTCCTCAACCTGTGGGAAGCGCTGCCTCGAAATCCCTGCGGAACCACGCCCCGAGGGCAACACTGGGTTCCGACCGACTACTTACGGGGGGACGGCCATGACCACCACAGAGCGAGAGATCCCACCCATGTGCAAGCACCAGCCACCGTGCCCGCCGGCCGAGTCCGCCGACCGGGAGTCCGCCCGTCTCGTGGCGCACCACCCGGAACAGGGCTGGAGTCTGCTGTGCAACGGCGTCCTGCTCTTCGAGGACACCGGTGAGCTGCTGCCCGACGGCCGCGTCATCGCCCCGCACCGCCCGCTCGGCGCGGGCGAGGTGATGACGGCCGCCTGAACCGCTCGGAGGGACGGCAGGGGCCGGTCGCACCCACCCGGTGCGCCCGGCCCCGACGCATGCCCGGCCCGCCGCCTCCTCCCCGGCACGGGACTGGCCGGCCCTGCGGCGAGACGCCTCGCCGGGCCCGCCTGCCGGGGACGCGGTCGTGGCCGGTCCTCGCCTCCATGTCGCCGAAGACCTCCCCCGGTGGACACCCGCGGACCGTGCGACACGCCCACCGCACACCGCCCCCTTCACGTCCCGTCAAGAAACCCGGTCCGTCCGTCAGGGCGCCGTCAAGGCGTCGTGCCGTCGGGCCCGGGGCTGTCTACCGTCTGAGTCATGAAGCACAGCGACGACATCCGGTCCCGGGTGACGAGCCCCACCCCGCCCGCCGGACCGATCGCGTACGACCGCGGCTGGGCCGGTGAGGTGCGCACCGCGGTGCGCTGTGCCGTCGCCCTGTTCGTGCTGCTGCTCTGCATCGACGCCGCAGCCGGCTCCCTCACCTGGTGGCGCGGTCTGCTCTGGGGCGCGCTGGCCGCGCTGCTGGGCCTCGTCCTCTACCCGGCGCGGATCACCGCCGGCGACGGCTGGCTGGCCGGCAGGCGCCTGCTGCGCACCCGCCGGATCCGCACCGACCTGCTCGCGGTGGTGTACCCGCTGGACGGCGTCACCCCTCGCCTGCTGCTGCGCGACGCCCTGGGGAACCGGATGGAGATCGACCCCGAGGTGCTGATCCGCAACCCCGCCCTGTGGTACCGGCTCGACGAGGGCGCCCGGCGGGCCGAGGCCTCCGGCACCCTGCGCTGCGGCACCACCGCCCTGCACCGGCTCGCCCGCCGCGTGGACCGGGAGACCGCGCTGGCCGTGTTCAAGGCGTCCGGTCTGGAATGAGCCCGCCGCACGGGCGTCCCCGGACGCCCGCTCCCCCTCCCCCGCGATGACACTCGGTATCCGCTCCCCACCCCCGGAGGCGCCCCTCGTCCCACCCCCCGCTCCGCTCCTTCTTGATGCGACTCCGGCTTCACCGGGCCATTCTTAACGCAAGATTGACGCCTCCCGGCCCTGGATCCGGGGGCCATGGCGTCACTCTCCGCTTACGCTGGTGCCGCCGTCCGTGGGATGGCCGAAAAGAGCTGAGCCCCACCTCAGGAGCACACCGAATGGCCACGACCGAGCGCCCTCCCAGTACCGGCCGCCTGCGCGCCTGGATGCTGGAGGGCCTGTCCGACATGGGCAAGAGCGGTGGCCACACCGGACCGCACGCACAGCCCGAGCCCCCGCACAAGGGCCAGCGCTGGTGGCGGGTGATGTGCCTGACCGGTGTCGACTACTTCTCCACCCTCGGCTACCAGCCGGGCATCGCGGCCCTGGCGGCCGGTCTGATCTCGCCGCTGGCGACCATCGTGCTGGTGCTGGTCACCCTGGCCGGCGCCCTGCCGGTCTACCGCCGGGTGGCGGAGGAGAGTCCGCACGGCGAGGGCTCCATCGCCATGCTGGAGCGGCTGCTGTCCTTCTGGAAGGGCAAACTGTTCGTTCTCACCCTGCTGGGGTTCGCGGCCACGGACTTCCTGATCACCATCACACTGTCCGCCGCCGACGCCTCCACCCACCTGGTGGAGAACCCGCATCTGACCGACGCCCTGCACGGCCGGCAGATGCTGATCACCCTGCTGCTGGTGGCGCTGCTCGGCGCGGTGTTCCTCAAGGGCTTCCTGGAGGCCATCGGCGTCGCGGTCGCCCTGGTGGGCGTCTACCTCGCGCTCAACCTGGTCGTCGTGATCGTGGGCCTGTGGCACGTCCTCACCGCCGAGCACGTGGTCACCGACTGGACCAACGCCCTGACCACGCAACACGGCAATGTCTTCGTGATGATCGGCGTGGCGCTGATCGTCTTCCCGAAGCTCGCCCTCGGCCTGTCCGGCTTCGAGACCGGTGTGGCCGTCATGCCACACGTCAAGGGCGACCCGGGCGACACCGAGGAACACCCGACCGGGCGGATCCGGGACGCCAAGAAGCTGCTGACCACCGCCGCCGTCATCATGAGCGCGTTCCTGATCACCAGTAGCTTCGTCACCACCCTGCTGATCCCGGAGAAGGAGTTCAAGCCGGGCGGCCAGGCCAACGGCCGTGCCCTCGCCTACCTCGCGCACCAGTACCTCGGCGGCGCCTTCGGCACGGTCTACGACGTCTCGACCATCGCCATCCTGTGGTTCGCCGGCGCGTCCGCCATGGCGGGGCTGCTCAATCTGATGCCGCGCTATCTGCCCCGGTACGGCATGGCCCCGCACTGGGCACGGGCGGTGCGCCCGATGGTCATCGTCTTCACGCTGATCGCCTTCCTGGTGACCTGGATCTTCGACGCCAACGTCGACAAACAGGGCGGCGCCTACGCCACCGGTGTGCTGGTGCTGATCAGCTCCGCTGCGATCGCGGTGACCATCGCCGCCCGCAAGGCGCGACAGCGCCGGTGGACGATCGGCTTCGCGGTGATCTCGGTGGTGTTCCTGTACACCACGGTGGTCAACGTGATCGAGCGACCGGACGGTGTGAAGATCGGTGCCTGCTTCATCGTCGGCATCATCCTGGTCTCGCTGCTGTCCCGGCTGGCCCGCGCCTTCGAGCTGCGCGTGACCAGCGTGACGCTCGACCCGCTGGCGGAACGTTTCATCCGAGACATGGCCAGCCGGAAGATACGGTTCATCGCCAATGAGCCGGGCCATCGCGACAAGGCCGAGTACCGGGACAAGATCGAGCAGATCCGCGCCGACAACGACATGCCGGAGCAGGAGGACTTCGTCTTCGTCGAGGTCACCGTCACCGACCCGTCGGAGTTCGAGGCGAGTCTGACCGTGCGCGGCGAGGTGCTGCACGGGCGGTACCGGGTGCTGACCCTGGAGTCGGCCTCCATCCCCAACGCCCTGGCGGCGCTGCTGCTGCACGTGCGTGACATCACCGGCTGCACCCCCCACATCTACTTCGAGTGGACCGAGGGCAGCCCGTTCGCCAACTTCCTGCGCTTCTTCCTCTTCGGGCAGGGCGAGGTCGCCCCGGTCACCCGCGAGGTGCTGCGCGAGGCGGAGCCGGACCGGGCCCGCCGGCCGCGCGTGCACACGGGCTGAGCCCGGCCCTATCGTGATCGCCATGCAGGACTACACCATCGGCCAGGCGGCGCGGCTGCTCGGCGTCAGCCCGGACACCGCCCGCCGCTGGGCCGACGCGGGCCGGGTGGCCACCCATCGCGACGAGGCGGGAAGGCGGCTCATCGACGGCCGGGACCTGGCCGCGTTCTCCGTGGAACTGGCCAAGGGCGGCGGCGAGGAGGAGCCCTCCTACACCTCCGTGCGCAACGCCTTCCCCGGCATCGTCACCGCGATCAAGCTCGGTGACGTGGCCGCCCAGGTGGAGATCCAGGCGGGCCCGCACCGGCTGGTGTCCCTGCTCACCCGCGAGGCCGTCGAGGAACTCGGTCTGGAGGTCGGCATGGAGGCCACGGCCCGGGTCAAGTCGACCAACGTGCACATCGATCGCGCCTGACCCCGCCGTTCCTCACCGCGCCGGTGCCCGAGCGGCGGCGCCCTGTGCCGGGCCGGCGCCCGCGTACCCCCCGTCCACCCGGATCGCCGTGATCGCGCTGATGTGCCGGGCGCCGCAGCGGTCCTGGGGCAGCACCAGCTGGGGGCCCGCGGCGTCCAGCGGGGTGTCGTCGATGCTCACCCCGAGCAGGACCGGGGCGTCGGCGAAGTCCGGGTCGATCTCGGCCCAGGACAGCAGCGCGTGATGGCCGTCGGTGCCGGTGACGGCGATCAGGAAGCGCAGCCGGTCCTTGCGGCGCCCCGGGTCGAAGCCGGGCCCCGCGTCGGCCAGGACGTCGTACAGCCGCGGCCCGGTGAACCGGTGGTGCCGCATGCCGCTGGTCGCGCACTCGAAGCCGACGGCCACCCGGTGCTGCGGCCAGGACAGCAGGTCCGGCACGGTCAGCCGGGCGGGTCTCACGAGATCACCGGTCAGGGCGAGCCGGGCGAGGGTCATCTGCGACCACCTCCTGCCGGACGGTACCCGCCACGGAGTGCCATACAAACGCACATGCAAGCCACTCCCCGAAGGATCATGGCTCATGCGAAGCAACAAGGGCCTTACACCTGGCAGATGCGGCAGTATCATCATCACGGCACGACCGGAACACCACGGCCGTGTCAGGGCGCGACCGTCGATCCGTCGATCCGAGGAGTAGATCCGTGATGACCCGTTCCGTGCGCCGGACCCGGCGAGTGCTGCGGCCGGCCGGCACGGGAGCCGCCGCCCTGCTGGCCCTGAGCGCCTGTTCCGCTTCGTCCCACTCGGCGGGTGCCGCCTCGGACACCTCCGGCTCGGCCTCCTCGAAGCCGTCCGGCACGGTCACCGTCTTCGCCGCCGCCTCGCTCCAGGAGAGCTTCACCACCCTGGGCAAGGAGTTCGAGCGGCAGCACCCCGGCACCCGGGTCAGGTTCAACTTCGGCGGCAGCGACACCCTCGCCGCCAGCATCACCAGCGGCGCCCCGGCCGACGTCTTCGCCGCCGCCAGCCCCAAGACCATGGCGACCGTCACCAACGCCGGGGACGCGGCCGGCGCCCCGGCCACCTTCGTCCGCAACCAGCTGGAGATCGCCACCCTGCCCGGCAACCCCGGCAAGGTCGCCTCCCTCAAGGACCTCACCAAGCCCGGCCTCAAAGTCGTCCTGTGCGACAGGACCGTGCCGTGCGGCGCCGCCGCGCAGAAGGCCCTGGACGCCGCCCGCCTCACGCTCACCCCGGTCTCCTACGAGCAGGACGTCAAGAGCGCCCTGAACAAGGTGGAACTGAAGGAGGCCGACGCGGCGGTGGTGTACAAGACCGATGTGCACACCGCGGGTGACAAGGTGGAGGGCGTGGAGTTCCCCGAGTCCGCCAAGGCCGTCAACGACTATCCGATCGCCCTGCTGAAGAACTCCGGGAACGCCGGGGCCGCCAAGGCGTTCATCGCCCTCGTGCGCTCCGCCGAGGGCCAGAAGGTGCTGGGCGCGGCCGGGTTCCTCAAGCCATGACCGCTCCCTCCGGACCCGGCGCCGCGACCGGCCCCCGCACGGACCGGCCGCGCCGCCGCCGTACCGCCACCGGGGGCACGGGCGCCCGGCGCACCGCCGCCGCGGGCCGCCGCGGCGCGCCGCTGCCCCTGCTGCTCCCCGGCGTGCTGGCCCTGGCGTTCCTGCTGGTGCCGCTGCTCGCGCTCCTGGTGCGCGCGCCCTGGCGCAGCCTGCCGGACCGGCTGACCAGCGCCGAGGTGTGGCAGGCGCTCCAGTTGTCGCTGGTCAGCGCCACCGCGGCGACCGCCGTCAGCCTGGTCCTCGGCGTGCCGCTGGCCTGGCTGCTGGCCCGCACCGACTTCCCCGGACGCGGCTTCGTGCGGGCCCTGGTGACCCTGCCGCTGGTGCTGCCGCCGGTCGTCGGCGGGGTGGCCCTGCTGCTCGCCCTGGGCCGCAACGGCGTCGTCGGCCAGTGGCTGGACTCCTGGTTCGGGATCACGCTGCCGTTCACCACCGCGGGCGTCGTCCTCGCCGAGGCGTTCGTCGCCATGCCGTTCCTCGTCATCAGCGTCGAGGGCACCCTGCGCGCCGCGGACCCCCGCTTCGAGGAGGCCGCGACCACCCTGGGCGCCTCCCGCTTCACCGCGTTCCGCCGGGTCACGCTGCCGCTGATCGCGCCCGGCATCGCGGCGGGCGCCGTGCTGGCCTGGGCGCGCGCCCTCGGCGAGTTCGGTGCCACGATCACCTTCGCGGGCAACTTCCCCGGCCGTACCCAGACCATGCCCCTCTCGGTCTACCTCGCCCTGCAGAACGACCCCGAGGCCGCGATCGCGCTGAGCCTGGTGCTGCTGGCCGTCTCCATCGCGGTGCTGGCGGGACTGCGCGACCGATGGCTGACAGGGGTGTGACCATGCCGACAGGACGGCGGGCGAGGCCCACGAGCCCGGTAGCGAAGGATTGCGAACCGATGACCGACGTCGACGCCCCGCGGCTGCCGCGGACGGACCGGCAGGGGCTCGACGCGCGGCTCGTCGTGGACCGCGGGTCCTTCCGCCTCGACATGGCGCTGACGGCGGCGCCCGGGGACGTGGTCGCGCTGCTGGGCCCCAACGGCGCGGGCAAGACCACGGCGCTGCGTGTGCTGGCCGGTCTGGTGCCGCTGACCGAGGGCCGTCTGAGGCTCGACGGCGTCCCGCTGGAACGGGTCCCGCCGGAGTCCCGCCCGGTCGGCGTCGTCTTCCAGGACTACCTGCTCTTCCCGCACCTGTCCGCCCTCGACAACGTGGCCTTCGGGCCGCGCTGCCAGGGCCTGGGCAAGGCGGAGGCCCGGGCAGTGGCCGCGGCCTGGCTGGAGCGCATGGGGCTCGCCGAGCACGCGGGCGCCAAGCCGCGCCGGCTCTCCGGCGGCCAAGCCCAGCGCGTGGCCCTCGCCCGCGCGCTCGCCACCCGGCCCCGGCTGCTCCTGCTGGACGAGCCGTTGGCCGCCCTCGACGCCCGCACCCGGCTGGAGGTCAGGGCCCGGCTGCGGCACCATCTGGCCGAGTTCGAGGCGGTCGCCGTCCTCGTCACGCACGACCCGCTGGACGCCATGGTGCTCGCGGACCGGCTGGTGGTCGTGGAGCACGGCCGGGTCGTCCAGGAGGGCGCCCCCGCCGACATCGCCCGCCGCCCGCGCACGGACTACATCGCCCGGCTCGTCGGCCTGAACCTCTACCAGGGCGAGGCCGCGGGCCACACCGTACGGCTGGACGCCGGGCCGGAGATCACCACCACCGAGGAGCTGTCCGGACCGGCCTTCGTCGCCTTCCCGCCGTCCGCCGTGACCCTCTACCGGGACCGGCCCACCGGCGCCAGCGCCCGCAATCTGTGGCGCTGCGAGGTGGCCGGCCTCGAAACCCACGGCGACCGGATCCGCGCCGACCTCACCGGTGAACTCCCCCTCGCCGCCGACCTCACCACGATGGCCGCGGCCGAGCTGGAACTGCGTCCCGGTGCACCGGTCTGGGCGACAGTCAAAGCGACGCAGACCCACGCGTACCCGGCCTGATCCCTCGGGCGCCTACGGTGGGTGACCATGACCCTGAGCATCCGCAACCAGCTCCCCGGCACCGTCACGGCGGTGCACCCCGGCGAGGCGATGGCCATCGTCGAGGTCCGTCTGGACGGCGGGCAGGACCTGACCGCGGCGATCACCCGGGACGCCGCCGAGGACCTGGCCCTCGCGCCCGGCACGCCGGTGCGCGCCCTGGTGAAGTCGACCGAGGTCTCCCTCGCCACGCACCGCGTGGCGGGCCTGTCGATCCGCAACCAGCTCCCCGGCGCCATCACCCGTCTGACCACCGGCGCCGTCATGGCCACCGTGCGCATCGCCGTCCCCGGCGGCGAGCTGACCGCGGCCGTCACCAAGGAGGCGGCCGCCGACCTCGGCCTGTTCGTGGGCTCCGACGTGGTGGCGCTGGTCAAGGCGACCGAAGTGGCACTGGCGACCGCATAGGGCGAGGGCCCCGCCCGGACATCCGGACGGGGCCCTCGGGGCGCGCGGTTCGCCGCGGACCGGTCAGTCCTCGTACGCGTCCAGCGGCGGGCAGGAGCAGACCAGGTTGCGGTCGCCGAAGGCCTGGTCGATGCGGCGCACCGGCGGCCAGTACTTGTCGGCCACCGACACACCGGCCGGGAAGACGGCCTCCTCGCGGCTGTAGGCATGCGTCCACTCGCCGCCGAGCGCACCCGCGGTGTGCGGCGCGTTGTGCAGCGGGTTGTCGTCCGCCGGCCAGACGCCGGAGCCGACCTTCTCGATCTCCGCGCGAATCGCGATCATCGCGTCGCAGAACCGGTCCAGCTCGGTGATGTCCTCGGACTCGGTGGGCTCGATCATCAGCGTGCCGGCCACCGGGAACGACATGGTCGGCGCGTGGAAGCCGTAGTCGATCAGGCGCTTGGCCACGTCGTCCACGCTCACGCCGGTGGCCTTGGTCAGCGGGCGCAGGTCGATGATGCACTCGTGCGCGACCAGGCCGCCGGGGCCGGTGTAGAGCACCGGGTAGTGCGGCTCCAGCCGCTTGGCGATGTAGTTGGCGGACAGCACGGCCACCTGGGTGGCCCGCTTGAGGCCCTCGCCGCCCATCAGGCGGACGTACGCCCAGGAGATCGGCAGGATGCCCGCCGAGCCCCACGGCGCCGCCGAGACCGGGCCCACGCCCGTCTCCGGGCCCGCCGCCGGCTGCAACGGGTGGTTGGGCAGGTACGGCGCCAGGTGCGAGCGGACCGCCACCGGGCCGACGCCGGGACCGCCGCCGCCGTGCGGGATGCAGAACGTCTTGTGCAGGTTGAGGTGCGAGACGTCGCCGCCGAAGTGGCCCGGCTTGGCGAGGCCCACCAGCGCGTTGAGGTTGGCGCCGTCGACGTACACCTGGCCGCCGGCCTCGTGCACCCGGGCGCAGATGTCGGCGACGTGCTCCTCGAACACACCGTGCGTGGACGGGTAGGTGATCATCAGCACCGCCAGCTCGTCGCGGTACTGCTCGATCTTGGCCCGCAGGTCCTCGACGTCGATCTCGCCGTCCTCGGCGGTCTTGACGACGACGACCTTCATGCCGGCCATCGCGGCGCTGGCGGCGTTGGTGCCGTGCGCGGAGGACGGGATGAGGCAGACCGTGCGGCCCTCGTCGCCATTGGCGCGGTGGTAGCCGCGGACCGCCAGCAGACCGGCCAGCTCGCCCTGGGAGCCGGCGTTGGGCTGGAGGGAGACCTTGTCGTAGCCGGTGACCTCGGCCAGGCGGTCCTCCAGCTCGCGGATGAGCGTGAGGTAGCCCTCGGCCTGCTCGGCGGGCGCGAAGGGGTGCAGCGCGCCGAACTCCGGCCAGGTGACCGGCTCCATCTCGGTGGTCGCGTTGAGCTTCATGGTGCAGGAGCCCAGCGGGATCATGCCGCGGTCGAGCGCGTAGTCACGGTCGGCCAGCTTGCGCAGGTAGCGCAGCATGGCGGTCTCGGAGCGGTGCTGGTGGAAGACCGGGTGGGTGAGGTAGTCGACGCCGCGCAGCAGCGCCTCGGGCAGCGCGTCGGCGGCGCTCGCGTCCAGCGCCTCGATGTCGGCCTCGACGCCGAAGGCGGACCAGACGGCGGCCAGGTGCGCCCGCGTGGTGGTCTCGTCGCAGGCCATGGAGACGTGGTCGGCGTCGACGAGGCGCAGGTTGACGCCGTTGTCCCGGGCGGCGGCGACGATCTCGGCGGCCTTGCCGGGCACCCGGGCGGTGACGGTGTCGAAGAACGCGCCGTGCACCAGCTCCACGCCGCCGGCCTTCAGGCCCTCGGCGAGGATCGCGGCGTACCGGTGGGTGCGCCGGGCGATCGTCCGCAGGCCCTCGGGACCGTGGTAGACGGCGTACATGCCGGCCATGACGGCGAGCAGCACCTGCGCGGTACAGATGTTGCTGGTGGCCTTCTCGCGGCGGATGTGCTGCTCGCGGGTCTGCAGGGCCAGCCGGTAGGCCTTGTTGCCGTCGGCGTCGACGGACACGCCGACCAGGCGGCCGGGCAGGCTGCGGGCGAACTTCTCGTGCACCGCCATGTAGCCCGCGTGCGGCCCGCCGAAGCCCATCGGGACGCCGAAGCGCTGGGTGGTGCCGACGGCGATGTCCGCGCCCAGCTCGCCCGGGGAGGTCAGCAGGGTGAGGGCGAGCAGATCGGCGGCGACGGTGACCAGGGCGCCCAGCTCGTGGGCCTGCTCGATCAGCGGCTTGATGTCGCGTACGGCACCGGAGGCGCCCGGGTACTGGACCAGCACGCCGTTGATGTCCCGGGCGGCGATGTCGGCCGGGATGCCCTCGCTGAGGTCGGCGACGACGACCTCGACGCCGGTCGGCTCGGCGCGGGTCTGGATCACGGCGACGGTCTGCGGCAGGGCGTCCGCGTCGACCAGGAACAGGCCCTTCTTGTTCTTGCCCATGCGCCGGGACAGCGCCATGGCCTCGGCGGCGGCCGTGCCCTCGTCCAGCAGGGAGGCGCCCGAGGTGGGCAGGCCGGTCAGGTCGGCGACCATGGTCTGGAAGTTCAGCAGGGCCTCCAGGCGGCCCTGGGAGATCTCCGGCTGGTAGGGCGTGTAGGCCGTGTACCAGGAGGGGTTCTCCATGACGTTGCGCAGGATGACCGGCGGGGTGAAGGTGCCGTGGTAGCCCAGGCCGATCATGGAGCCGAGGACCTGGTTGCGGTCGGCGAGCGAGCGCAGCTCGGCGAGCACCTCGGCCTCGGTGCGGGCGCCCGGCAGGTCGAGCGCGTCGGCGTTCTTGATCACATCCGGGACCGCGGCGGCGGTCAGCTCGTCCAGGGAGCCGTAGCCGACCTGCGCGAGCATCTTGGCCCGCGCTTCCTGGTCGGGGCCGATGTGGCGCTGTTCGAAGGGGATGCCCGCTTCGAGCTCGGAGAGCGGAATGCGATGGGCGGTCATTGCGGAGGCCTCCTGGTCTGACGCGACCTTCGAAGGGCACCACGGCGCGGGTGCCCCGACGGCCTCCCCCTCTGTCATCTCGACCTGAGAGCTTCACCGGACGCCTCGCGGCGCCGGCTTTCACCGTCGGTGAGGGCGGGAGCCGTCGACACCCGCCCTGCTTTCCAGAGTGACCTCGTCCGTGCGGTACGTGGGCCTGAGAGATTCCGGGGAGGATTTGCTCCTTCGGCGCCTCCGAGGTGGTCGGAGGACTCTCCCGCACGGGGTCAGCAGCCGCAATCAGCCTACCAGCGAGGTCAACGGCCGGTTCCTCAAGTGGCCGCCGCGGTGAAAGTGCTCTTTCGTAGTGCTTACGGATGAGTTGCGACCACGTGGAGGGAGAGGGACCGTGCAGACCGACATCGATCCGCGCAACCTGATCGGCCGCAAGGCGTTCGACCGCACCGGTACGAAGATCGGCACGATCGACGAGGTGTATCTGGACGATGCGACCGGCGTGCCCGAGTGGGCGGCCATACGCACCGGCCTCTTCTCCCGGGACGCCTTCGTCCCCCTGGAACCCAGCGAACTCGTCGACGGCACCCTGCACGTCCCCTTCGACCGTTCCCTGATCAAGGACGCCCCCGACTTCGGCGTGGGCCGCCACCTCTCCCCCGAACAGGAACTCCAGCTCTACCACCACTACGGCCTGGACGTGCCCCCGCCGACGGCGGCCCCGGACCACGACTTCGGCAAACTGGCGGGCTCAGAGGAGACCTGACTTCGGCTGCCCCCGCCCGGCGGGCACCGGCACCAGGGGGAGGGGGTCGGCCGGCCGCAGCGCGGGGTCGGTGACGAGGAAGGTCCGTACCCGGCCGGGATCCGACTGAGGGGTCTCGAACCGCACCGTCACCCGGCCCACGCCGCTGCCCTGCACCCACCCGTGGCCGAACTCGTCGTGCCGTACGTCCTGGCCGGCCCGCCAGTGCGGGGCGGCGGGCTCGGGCGCCGCGGCCGACTCGGTCACCGGCTCCTCGGGCGACTCCTCATCCGAGGGCTTGGCCGCCTGGGCGAACAGGTCCTCCTGGGTGTAGTCGGCGAGCCCGGTGACGCCCACCCCGAGCAGCCGCACCCCGCCCGTGGTGTCCACGGAGTCCAGCAGCCGCCCGGCGGCCTCCCGGACGACCTCCGGATCGTCGGTGGGACCCCGCAGCGTCTCGGAGCGGGTCAGCGTCGAGAAGTCGTAGCGCCGCACCTTCAGGACGATCGTCCGCCCGGACAGCCCCGCCTCGCGCAGCCGCCGCACGCAGCGGTCGGCGAGCCGCCGCACCTCGAACCCGATCCGCGGCCGGTCGTGGATGTCCACGTCGTACGTGTCCTCGACCGACACCGACTTGGCCTCCCGCTCGGCCACCACCGGCCGCTCGTCCCGGGCCAGGGCCATGGCGTACAGCGCCTGTCCGTGCGCCTTGCCGAGCAGCCGTACGAGCTCGGCCTCGCCCGCCTCGGCCAGTTCCTCCACCGTGGTGATCCCGGCCCGCCGCAGATGGTCCCCGGTGGCCGGCCCCACCCCCGGCAGGGTGCGCACCGGCATCGGTCCCAGCAGCGCCCGCTCGGTGCCCGGCTCGATGAGCACCAGCCCGTCCGGCTTGGCCTCCTCGGACGCGATCTTCGCGAGCATCTTGGAGGCGGCGAGCCCCACCGACCCGGCGAGCCCGGTGGCCGCGCGGATGTCCGCGCGCAGCTTGAGGCCGGTTCGCCGCGCCGACTCCGCGTCCCATGCCGTTCCCCCGGCCGCCAGGTCCACGAACGCCTCGTCCAGGCTCAGCGGTTCCACCAGCGGCGACAGCTCCCGCAGCAGCGCCATCACCTGGTCGCTGACCGCGCGGTAGAGGGGGAAACGCGGCACCAGATAGGCGGCGTTGGGTGCCAGCCGGCGCGCCTGCGCCATCGGCATCGCCGAGTGCACCCCGAAGACCCGTGCCTCGTAGGAGGCGGTGGCGACCACCCCGCGCGGCCCGAGCCCGCCCACCACGACCGCCTTCCCGCGCAGGCTCGGCTTGGACGCCTGCTCCACCGAGGCGTAGAAGGCATCCATGTCGAGATGCAGGATCGTGGGCGCGTTTCTCACGTCTCCGATGCTGCACCACGGCACTGACAATGCCCATGTGCCGCGAAGGGGCCGGTCAGACCGCCCGGTTGCGGCGCCGCGCCAGCTCGTCCGCTGGGTTGTGCCCGACGAGCGTCTCGCCGGTGTCGATGCGTTCGCCGTGCAGCTGGGACAGGGCGCTCTCCACGTCCCGCCACACCACGCCGACCGCGATCCCGAAGATGCCCTGGCCGCCCTGGAGCAGGGCGTGGACCTCGTCCGGCGAGCCGCACTCGTAGACGGTGGCGCCGTCGCTCATCAGCGTCATCCGCTCCAGGTCGCGGAAGCCGCGCTCCCTGAGGTGCTGCACGGCCGAGCGGATGTTCTGCAGCGAGACCCCGGTGTCCAGGAACCGCTTGACGATCTTCAGGACCACGACGTCCCGGAAGCTGTACAGACGCTGGGTGCCCGACCCGTACGCGGGCCGCACGCTCGGCTCGACCAGGCCGGTGCGCGCCCAGTAGTCGAGCTGTCGATAGGTGATGCCGGCCGCCGCACAGGCCGTGGGCCCCCGGTAGCCGATCTCTTCGGACGTCATGGACGCCGCCCCTCCGCCGCTCGGCACCGCCGTCGGCCGCTGCGGAGCGTGATCCACCGCGCTGCTGTGAACCGGGTACGGACCGCTCTCCCCGAAACCGCGCACAGGAGCACCCCCAGCCGTACCGTCGCCGCTGGTTCTCACGCCGACCTCCGTCCTTGACCTGCCTTCTCGACGGTAGGCAGTCACCAGGGGTGCGTCAACGATCGCCACACTCGGCACGCCGAGTGATAATCACCCAAGGAGTGGTTTCCCGTGTCCCACCGCGGGGAAAGGCTAGCCGAATGCCCTCGCGGGAACCCGTAGGACGCTCTCAATCGCCGGTGGCAATTGCCCCGGGAGCGGGCGGCGACGAGCCCGGACCGGCCGCCGGATCGCCCGGTCACCCGGCCTCGGGAGGCCTCACTGGTTGCTGGTTCCGAAGTCCTCGGGCGAGATCTGGTCGAGGAACTCGCGGAACTTCTCCACCTCGTCCTCCTGCTCGTCCGGAATGGCGATGCCCGCGTCATCCAGCACCGTGTCGCTGCCGTAGATCGGCGTCCCGGTGCGCAGGGCCAGCGCTATGGCATCGGAGGGGCGGGCGCTGACCTCGACTCCGCTGGCGAAGACCAGCTCCGCGTAGAAGACACCTTCCCGCAGGTCGGTGATGCGTACCTCGGTCAGCTCCTGACCGAGGGCCTCCAGCACGTCCTTGAACAGGTCATGGGTCAGCGGCCTGGCCGGGGCCATGCCCTGCTGGGCGAAGGCGATCGCCGTCGCCTCCCCCGGCCCGATCCAGATGGGGAGGTAGCGGTCGCCCCCCACTTCGCGCAGGAGCACGATCGGTTGGTTGGAGGGCATTTCGACCCGGACACCTACGACATCGAGCTCGTTCACACAGCAACCCTAGGCCGTGCCCGGGACGTTTGGGTAGTCGGGCCGGGCACAGCAGCCCGATCCGGCCCCCTCGAACGCCCCCGCATCAGGGCAGACGCACCCCGAGGGCGGTCTTCACCAGGGACGCGTGCAGCTTCATGGTGAGCGCCGCCAGCTCCTTGGTGCGGGCCTCGGCGAGCGCTCTGGTCTGCGGATTGCGGTGGCGCTTGAGCGGGGCCACCACCTGGTCGACCAGCCCGGCCTCCCGGTCGGCGGCCGCCTTCATCACCCGCAGATGGCGGGGCTCGATCCCGAAGCGCCCCAGCTCCGCGACGAGGGTGGCCACGGTGACGGCCTCCGCGTCGTACGATCCGTCGGCCAGCGGCACCAGGAGCCCGTACGACTCCCACTCCGCCAGCTCGGCCTCGCCGATGTCCGCGGCCGCCAGCAAGTCGGCCCGGCCGACCCGGGCCACCGTGGGCGCCTCCAGCACCTCCAGGGCGTCCTCCCCGCCGCGCTGGCGCCCGACCACGGGCAGCGGGACGGCCTCGCCCCGCTCCATGGCGTCCAGGTGCTCACGGATCACCTTGAGCGGCAGATAGTGGTCCCGCTGCATTCTCAGGACGTGTCCGAGGCGCTCGACGTCTCCGGCGCTGAACTTGCGGTACCCCGAAGGGGTCCGCTGCGGCTCGATGAGTCCCTCCGCCTCCAGGAAACGAATCTTGGAGATGGTGACTTCGGGGAACTCCTCGCGCAGCACGTTCAGCACCGTGCCGATGCTCATCAGCCCACTGTCCCTGGCGGCGGTACCGCTTCCGGCACCGCCGCTCGGTGTTTGAAGCATGGACCTTCCCTGGGTTACCCCCGGAGCGTGTCCGGGGGCGGGTCAGATGCCCTGCCGGCTCGCGTAGAACACCAGCCGGTACTTGCCGATCTGCACCTCGTCACCGCTCTGCAGGGCGACCTGGTCGATCGGCTCGCGGTTGACGTAGGTGCCGTTCAGGCTGCCCACGTCGGCGACGGTGAACGAGCCGTCCGGGGAGCGGCGGAACTCCACGTGGCGACGCGAGACGGTCACGTCGTCCAGGAAGATGTCGCTCTGCGGGTGACGGCCGGCCGTGGTCAGGTCGCCGTCCAGCAGGAAGCGGCTGCCCGAGTTCGGGCCACGGCGCACCACCAGCAGGGCCGAGCCCGCCGGGAGCGCCTCCACCGCGGCCTGTGCCTCCGGCGACAGCATCGGAATCTGGCCGGTCGTCTCCGCGTCGTACGCCTCGAGGCCGGAGATCGAGATCGTGGACGTCGTCTCGGAGGCGCGCTCGGGCACGGCTCCGGGACGCAGCGGCGCACCACAGTTGGAACAGAAGCGGGCGTTCTCCGCGTTGCGGTTACCGCACCTCGTACACACCAGGGCCGACATGGACGGATCCTCCTGCCGCGGCTGTCCTGCCGAGGCGTTGGACGCGTACGGGCCGGGACCAAAGTCTCCACCCGTACTTGAGGTTGACGGTTGCCCGAAACCTATGCCGCCGGACTGGGCAGGGTCAACTGACGGCGCGCCCTGGCCTCCCGAAATGTCACCGCCCGGACCAGCCACCTGGTCCCGGAACAGCGGCCGCTGACCCTGTGCGTCAGGCTGTGCGCGATGGCGAGCGGTCGCGTTGTCGCCGCCCTCTCGCGCGCTCTTGCCGAACCACTTCGCAAACAACTTCACGGGCGATTCCCCTTGACCGAAACAGACCCGCCCGTGGGGCAGGACGAACCCTGATTGCCGACACCGGCCGACCCGGACACCCTCACAACGTCCGTGCCCACCAGACAGTTTCCACCACGCGCCACCTCGTCGGTGCGCCGACCCCCCGCAACCTCATGCCCCTGCCGGAAGGCCCCCATGCACCAGCGGTTCACCGGGAGGACGACCGAGCGTAGTCAGGCTGCTTCGCCTGTCGCAAGGCGTCCACGACGATCTTGCCCGACTGTGCGACGGAGACCGTGGCCTGCTCCTTCTCCAGAGTCTGCACCACGCCCCCCGGGATGTTCAGCGCCGGTTCGAGGTCCTGCGGCTTGCCGATGACCTTGAAACGATAAGGGGCGTTGATCTTGTTCCCGTCCACGCTCACGCTCTTGCCCGCGTCCGCGAAATAGGTGTTCGCCACCACGCGTACGCCGTTGACCTGGATCGCCTCCGCGCCGGCCGCGCGCAGCTCCTGGATGGTGTCGAGCAGCATGTCGGACTGGACCGTCCCCTTCGTGTCCTCGATCGTCATGGTGATGCCGGGACCCTGAGCCGCCACGGTGCCCGCCAGGATGCCGAGTTGCCTCTCCTTCTCGGCGGTCTGCCGGCGTGCCTCCGCGGCCTGGTCGGAGCTGCTCTGGAGCTCCTGGCGCTGCTTCTCGAGTCCCTGCCTCTCGTCTTCAAGACGCTGAGTACGCGAATCCAGTTCATCCAGGATGCGAACAAGATCTTCTTGGCGTGCGCCGCGCAGCGCGCTGTCGGTGTCGCTGTTCGACGCCACCTGGACGGCCAGGCCGAAGCCGAGGCCGAACAGCAGGAGGGCCACTATGAGTTGGGGCCGGGTCAGGCGCGGCGGCCACAGTCCCTTGAGCAGCCGCTGACGGCCGGTCAGCGGTTCCTGGGGGCGCGGACCCGGTGTCGGTCCGGCGCCGGGCGGTGGGGCGGGCACCTCGGCCGGCAACTCCTTGCGCAGCCGGTTCTCCGGCCGCTCGCCCTGCTCGCCGGGGCGGTTGGGCTCCTCGTTGCCGCCGCTCCGCCCGTGGAAGTTCTCGTCCTCGCGGTCGTACTGGTCGCTCATCGCCTCACGCCCGGAAGACATGCCGTCGGATCGCCGCGGCGTTGGAGAAGATCCGGATGCCGAGGACGACGACGACACCCGTGGACAGCTGCGCACCCACGCCCAACTTGTCGCCGAGGAACACGATCAGGGCCGCCACGACCACGTTGGACAGGAACGACACCACGAAGACCTTGTCGTCGAAGATGCCGTCCAGCATGGCCCGCAGGCCACCGAAGACGGCGTCCAGCGCCGCGACCACGGCGATCGGCAGATAAGGCTCCACGACCGCCGGAACCTCGGGCCGGACCAACAGGCCGGCCACGACTCCCACGACGAGGCCCAGTACGGCGATCACGATGTGCCCTTCTTCGTCTTCTCGGTGTTCTCGGTGTTGCCGCCGTCCCCGGTGGCCGGCTTGGCCGTGCGTACGATCACGCTCGGCGCCGCGGGCAACCGGACGTCGCGCTGGGTGGAGATGGTGGCGCGGATGCCGTAGTTCTGCTCCAGGGCGTGCAGGTACAGGCCGTCCGCACCGTTCTGGAAGTCACTGCTCAGCCGGGGCCCGTCCCCCACCGCGAGCACGGTGTACGGCGGCACCAGCGGCCGGTTGTCGACCAGTATCGCGTCTCCGGCGGCCCGGATCGCCGACAGGGCGGTCAGCCGCTGCCCGTTGATGGAGACGGCCTCGGCGCCGGACTGCCACAGCCCGTTGACGACGCGCTGGAGGTCGCGGTCGCGCACCCGGCCGGTGTCGGAGAACCCCGCCGTCTCCCTGGGGTTGGAGCCGTCGCCACCGGAGCTGGCCTCCTTGGCGTCGTTGACGACCAGCTTGACGCCCGGGCCGTGCACCTCGGTGGCGCCGGACAGCATGCCCACCAGGTCCGCCTCGGCGCTGCCCCCGCTCGACCGCAGCGCCGCCCGCTGGCGCGCGCTGACGTCGTCACGGAGTTTGTCGACGCTGCCCTGGAGCCTGTCCGCGTCCGCGGTCTCCTTGTCGACGCGGTCGATCAGCTCCTGGCGTTCCTTGGCCACCACGGGCGCCGCCACGCGGGCCTGGGCCGCTCCCACGGTCACGACCAGGGCCGCGAGCACCAGTCCGCCCGCCAGGCCGAGCTTCGCCCTCAGGGTCTTCGGCAGGCCGCCCTCGCCCTGGGACTTCTTCCGGGCGGCGGCCTCGGCGTACCCGTCGTCGAGGCTGTGGTCCATGACGTTGGTGATCAACGACATGGAGGCGTCCGGGCGGCGCGGCCGCGCGGGGCTGCTCCGAACGGGGGGTTGCTGCGGCATGCCGCACATCGTCGCACGTCGTGCGCGATACCTCCGAATGGCCCCACCGGCGTGCCGGACAGGCCCCCTTGGGGACACATGTCCGGCACGCACGCGTGCGGCACCGTTTGCGGCCCCGTCCGGCGCGCGGCACGCCGTCAGAGCCAGGTCAGAGCCTTGTCAGGCCCTTGTGGGCGTCACCGTCCGGCGCTGTCCACGACGGCCGACCACTCGTCCAGGAGGGCCTGCGCGGAGGCGTCGTCGGGGCCTTCGGCCCACAGATGGGTGACGGCCTCGGCCGGGTCGGGCAGCACCATCACCCAGCGTCCGTCCGTCTCCACGACCCGCACCCCGTCGGTGGTGTCCACCGAGCGGTCCCCGGCCGCCTCGACCACCCGGCGCATCACCAGGCCCTTGACGGCCCACGGCGTGGCCAGGTCCCGCTTGAGGACGTGCGCCCGCGGGATCCGCGCATCGATCTGGCTCAGGGTGAGCTGGGTGCGCGCCACGAGGCCGATCAGTCGCACGAAGGCCGCCGTGCCGTCGAAGACGCTGCCGAACTCGGGGACGATGAACCCGCCCTTGCCGTCGCCGCCGAAGATGGTGCCTTCCGCGCCGCCGACGCGCGTGAGGTCGTCCGGCGACGTGGTCGTCCACTCGACCTGGGTGCCGTGGTAGGCGGCCACCTGCTCGGCGATCCGGGTGGTGGTGACGGGCAGGGCCACCCGGCCGCTGCGCCGTTCCGCGGCCACCAGGTCCAGCATCACGAGCAGGGCCCGGTCGTCCTCGATGATCCGGCCCTTCTCGTCCACGAGCGACAGCCGCTCGCCGACGGGGTCGAAGCGGACACCGAACGCGGCGCCGGAGGAGGCGACGATCTCACCGAGCCGTACCAGGCCGCTGCGCCGCATCTCGGCCGTCTCGGTGGGCCGGGACTCGTCGAGACCGGGGTTGATGGTCAGGGAGTCCACGCCGAGCTTGCCCAGCAGGCTGGGCAGCACCAGGCCCGCGCTGCCGTTGGAGGCGTCCACGACGACCTTCAGCCCGGACTCGGCGATGCCGGTGGTGTCGACGTTGCGCAGCAGGGAGCCGGTGTACGAGTCGAAGACGCTGGACGGGAAGTACAGGTCGCCGATCTCGCCCGGGAACGCCCGCCGGTATTCCTGGCGCGCGAACACGCGGTCCAGCTTGCGCTGTCCGGCCTGGGACAGGTCGGCGCCCTGTCCGTCGAAGAACATGATGTCGACGGAGTCCGGGACACCGGGCGTGGTGCGGATCATGATGCCGCCCGCGCTGCCCCGCGCGGTCTGCTGCCGGGCCACCGGCAGCGGCACGTTCTCCAGGTCGCGTACGTCGATGGCGCTGGCCTGGAGCGCGGAGATGACCGCCCGCTTGAGCGCCCTGGCGCCTCGGGAGTGGTCTCGGGCGGTGGTGACCGTGGAGCCCTTCTTGAGGGTGGTCGCGTAGGCGCCGGCGAGGCGTACGGCCAGCTCGGGCGTGATCTCCACGTTCAGGATGCCGGACACCCCGCGGGCGCCGAAGAGGTGTGCCTGGCCCCTGGACTCCCAGATCACCGAGGTGTTGACGAAGGCGCCGGCCTCGATGGTCTTGAACGGGTAGACGCGGACGTTGCCCTGCACGATCGATTCTTCGCCGATCAGGCACTCGTCGCCGATGACGGCGCCGTCCTCGATCCGGGCGGCTCGCATGATGTCGGTGTTCTTGCCGACGACACAGCCGCGGAGGTTGCTGTGCTGGCCGACGTAGACGTTGTCGTGGACGACCGCCTTGTGCAGGAAGGCGCCGCTCTTGACGACGACGTTCGAGCCGACCACGGTGTGCTCGCGGATCTCGGCGCCGGACTCGACCTTCGCGTAGTCGCCGATGTACAGCGGCCCGCGCAGGACGGCGTCGGGGTGTACTTCGGCGCCCTCGGCGACCCAGACGCCCGGGGAGATCTCGAAGCCGTCGATGTCGACGTTGACCTTGCCTTCGAGCACGTCGGCCTGGGCCTTGACGTAGCTCTCGTGAGTGCCGACGTCCTCCCAGTAGCCCTCGGCGACGTAGCCGTAGATCGGCTTGCCTTCCTTCATCAGCTGGGGGAAGACGTCGCCGGACCAGTCGACCGGAACATCGGGTTCTACGTAGTTGAAGACTTCGGGCTCCATCACGTAGATGCCCGTGTTGACGGTGTCGGAGAAGACCTGGCCCCAGGTCGGCTTCTCCAGGAAGCGTTCGACCTTGCCCTCCTCGTCCACGATGGTGATGCCGAATTCGAGGGGGTTGGGCACCCGGGTCAGGCAGACCGTGACGAGCGCGCCCTTCTCCTTGTGGAAATTGATCAGTTCGGTGAGGTCGAAGTCGGTCAGGGCGTCGCCGGAGATGACGAGGAAGGCGTCGTCCTTCAATGCCTCTTCGGCGTTCTTGACGCTTCCGGCGGTACCGAGTGGCTTCTCCTCATTGGCGTAGGTGAGCTCCATCCCGAGCTCTTCGCCGTCACCGAAGTAGTTCTTGACGAGCGAGGCAAGGAACTGCACGGTGACCACGGTCTCGGTGAGCCCGTGCCTTTTGAGCAGCCGTAGCACGTGCTCCATGATCGGGCGGTTCGCCACGGGCAGGAGCGGCTTGGGCATGCTCGAGGTCATGGGGCGCAGGCGTGTGCCTTCGCCCCCGGCCATCACGACGGCCTTCATGTCGGAAGCGTCCTCCTTGAAGAGACGACGGTCTAGCCGACTTCACCCGTCCAGATTGTCCCGCACTTTTGCACAGCGGGCCATCGAGGCGTTACGTCAGGACAATCGCCGGGCTCAATCGGCCACGGTGTCCGCACGCACCAATCGGCGGACTTGGACCACATAGAGCACTCCTGCCCACCAATACAGGGTTGTACCCCATCCGGCGAACGCCCATCCGAAAACAGCGGCGAGTGACGCGATCCAACCACTTCCGTCACTGAGGAGCAGGAGCGGGAAGGCGTACATGAGGTTGAACGTGGCGGCCTTCCCGAGGAAGTTGACCTGCGGCGGCGGATACCCGTGCCGGCGGAGGATTCCCACCATCACCAGGAGCATCAGCTCCCGCGCGAGCAGCAGCGCGGTCAGCCAGAGCGGGAGGATTTCCCGCCAGGTGAGGCCGACCAGCGTGGACAGTACGTAGAGCCGGTCGGCGGCCGGGTCGAGGAGCCGGCCGAGGCTGCTGATCTGGTTCCAGCGCCGGGCGAGTTTGCCGTCCAGGTAGTCGCTGACTCCGCTGAGCGCCAGCACGAGGAGGGCCCATCCGTCGCTCTTGGGTCCGCCGAACTCCGGCCTGAGGATCAACCACAGGAACAGGGGTACGCCGACGAGCCGCGCCATGCTGAGGATGTTGGGGATGGTGAGGACCCGGTCTGTTTGGACACGGGTCTCCTGGACCTCCACCCGGGGGCCTCCTGTGGGAAACGAGCCAACGATGCTCCCTGACTTTACCCCAACGCAAAAAAGCTCCGGCTCTCGGGCTGGTGCCCAAGAGCCGGAGCTTCAAAAGGAGTTCGGCGGCGTCCTACTCTCCCACAGGGTCCCCCCTGCAGTACCATCGGCGCTGTGAGGCTTAGCTTCCGGGTTCGGAATGTAACCGGGCGTTTCCCTCACGCTATAACCACCGAAACACTATGAAACTGACAACCAGCACAATGGTTGTTCGTGGTTTCAGAACCAACACAGTGGACGCGAGCAACTGAGGACAAGCCCTCGGCCTATTAGTACCGGTCACCTCCACCAGTTACCTGGCTTCCAGATCCGGCCTATCAACCCAGTCGTCTACTGGGAGCCTTACCCCATCAAGTGGGTGGGAGTCCTCATCTCGAAGCAGGCTTCCCGCTTAGATGCTTTCAGCGGTTATCCCTCCCGAACGTAGCCAACCAGCCATGCCCTTGGCAGAACAACTGGCACACCAGAGGTTCGTCCGTCCCGGTCCTCTCGTACTAGGGACAGCCCTTCTCAAGACTCCTACGCGCACAGCGGATAGGGACCGAACTGTCTCACGACGTTCTAAACCCAGCTCGCGTACCGCTTTAATGGGCGAACAGCCCAACCCTTGGGACCGACTCCAGCCCCAGGATGCGACGAGCCGACATCGAGGTGCCAAACCATCCCGTCGATATGGACTCTTGGGGAAGATCAGCCTGTTATCCCCGGGGTACCTTTTATCCGTTGAGCGACGGCGCTTCCACAAGCCACCGCCGGATCACTAGTCCCGACTTTCGTCCCTGCTCGACCCGTCGGTCTCACAGTCAAGCTCCCTTGTGCACTTACACTCAACACCTGATTGCCAACCAGGCTGAGGGAACCTTTGGGCGCCTCCGTTACCCTTTAGGAGGCAACCGCCCCAGTTAAACTACCCATCAGACACTGTCCCTGATCCGGATCACGGACCCAGGTTAGACATCCAGCACGACCAGACTGGTATTTCAACGACGACTCCACAACCACTGGCGTGGCCGCTTCACAGTCTCCCAGCTATCCTACACAAGCCGAACCGAACACCAATATCAAACTGTAGTAAAGGTCCCGGGGTCTTTCCGTCCTGCTGCGCGAAACGAGCATCTTTACTCGTAGTGCAATTTCACCGGGCCTATGGTTGAGACAGTCGAGAAGTCGTTACGCCATTCGTGCAGGTCGGAACTTACCCGACAAGGAATTTCGCTACCTTAGGATGGTTATAGTTACCACCGCCGTTTACTGGCGCTTAAGTTCTCAGCTTCGCCCCACCGAAGTGGAGCTAACCGGTCCCCTTAACGTTCCAGCACCGGGCAGGCGTCAGTCCGTATACATCGCCTTACGGCTTCGCACGGACCTGTGTTTTTAGTAAACAGTCGCTTCTCGCTGGTCTCTGCGGCCACCCCCAGCTCAGACCGTAAAGATCATCACCAGGTGTGGCCCCCCTTCTCCCGAAGTTACGGGGGCATTTTGCCGAGTTCCTTAACCATAGTTCACCCGAACGCCTCGGTATTCTCTACCTGACCACCTGAGTCGGTTTAGGGTACGGGCCGCCATGAAACTCGCTAGAGGCTTTTCTCGACAGCATAGGATCATCCACTTCACCACAATCGGCTCGGCATCAGGTCTCAGCCGTATGCAAGGCGGATTTGCCTACCTTGCGGCCTACACCCTTACCCCGGGACAACCACCGCCCGGGATGGACTACCTTCCTGCGTCACCCCATCACTCACCTACTAACCGCTTGGTTCAGCGGCTCCACCACTCCCCTCAACTCCGAAGAGATCAGGGCGGCTTCACGGCCTTAGCATCACGATGCTCGATGTTTGACGCTTCACAGCGGGTACCGGAATATCAACCGGTTATCCATCGACTACGCCTGTCGGCCTCGCCTTAGGTCCCGACTTACCCTGGGCAGATCAGCTTGACCCAGGAACCCTTAGTCAATCGGCGCACACGTTTCTCACGTGTGAATCGCTACTCATGCCTGCATTCTCACTCGTCAACCGTCCACAACTACCTTCCGGTGCTGCTTCACCCGGCAGACGACGCTCCCCTACCCATCACAACACCCGTTAGGGCTATATGCTGCAATGACACGACTTCGGCGGTACGCTTGAGCCCCGCTACATTGTCGGCGCGGAATCACTAGACCAGTGAGCTATTACGCACTCTTTCAAGGGTGGCTGCTTCTAAGCCAACCTCCTGGTTGTCTGTGCGACTCCACATCCTTTCCCACTTAGCGTACGCTTAGGGGCCTTAGTCGATGCTCTGGGCTGTTTCCCTCTCGACCATGGAGCTTATCCCCCACAGTCTCACTGCCGCGCTCTCACTTACCGGCATTCGGAGTTTGGCTAAGGTCAGTAACCCGGTAGGGCCCATCGCCTATCCAGTGCTCTACCTCCGGCAAGAAACACACGACGCTGCACCTAAATGCATTTCGGGGAGAACCAGCTATCACGGAGTTTGATTGGCCTTTCACCCCTAACCACAGGTCATCCCCCAGGTTTTCAACCCTGGTGGGTTCGGTCCTCCACGAAGTCTTACCTCCGCTTCAACCTGCCCATGGCTAGATCACTCCGCTTCGGGTCTTGAGCGTGCTACTAAAATCGCCCTATTCGGACTCGCTTTCGCTACGGCTTCCCCACCCGGGTTAACCTCGCAACACACCGCAAACTCGCAGGCTCATTCTTCAAAAGGCACGCAGTCACGAGAAACACCGAAGTGTTTCCGACGCTCCCACGGCTTGTAGGCACACGGTTTCAGGTACTATTTCACTCCCCTCCCGGGGTACTTTTCACCATTCCCTCACGGTACTATCCGCTATCGGTCACCAGGGAATATTTAGGCTTAGCGGGTGGTCCCGCCAGATTCACACGGGATTTCTCGGGCCCCGTGCTACTTGGGTGTCTCTCAAGCAAGCCGCTGACATTTCGACTACGGGGGTCTTACCCTCTACGCCGGACCTTTCGCATGTCCTTCGCCTACATCAACGGTTTCTAACTCGCCGACCAGCCGGCAGACTGATCAAGAGAGATCCCACAACCCCGCACACGCAACCCCTGCCGGGTCTCACACGCATACGGTTTGGCCTCATCCGGTTTCGCTCGCCACTACTCCCGGAATCACGGTTGTTTTCTCTTCCTGAGGGTACTGAGATGTTTCACTTCCCCTCGTTCCCTCCACACTGCCTATGTGTTCAGCAGCGGGTGACAGCCCATGACGACTGCCGGGTTTCCCCATTCGGAAACCCCCGGATCAAAGCCTGGTTGACGACTCCCCGGGGACTATCGCGGCCTCCCACGTCCTTCATCGGTTCCTGGTGCCAAGGCATCCACCGTGCGCCCTTAAAAACTTGGCCACAGATGCTCGCGTCCACTGTGCAGTTCTCAAACAACGACCAGCCACCCATCACCCCACCAGCAAAACCGGTGAGTGCACTGGGGCCAGCGACTGAGGAGAAGATCATTCCCTCAGACACCCAACAGCGTGCCCGACCAGAACCCGTCCGAAGATCAAGCGTTCCACGCTCCGAAGAGCAGTACTAGCAGCCTCCGACCCGAGATACCGGCCGAGTAGTCAACGTTCCACCCATGAGCAACCAGCATCAGACATTCGCTGATGTACTGGCCTCTGACCAGGCAAAGCCCGGTAAGAAGTGCTCCTTAGAAAGGAGGTGATCCAGCCGCACCTTCCGGTACGGCTACCTTGTTACGACTTCGTCCCAATCGCCAGTCCCACCTTCGACAGCTCCCTCCCACAAGGGGTTGGGCCACCGGCTTCGGGTGTTACCGACTTTCGTGACGTGACGGGCGGTGTGTACAAGGCCCGGGAACGTATTCACCGCAGCAATGCTGATCTGCGATTACTAGCGACTCCGACTTCATGGGGTCGAGTTGCAGACCCCAATCCGAACTGAGACCGGCTTTTTGAGATTCGCTCCACCTCACGGTATCGCAGCTCATTGTACCGGCCATTGTAGCACGTGTGCAGCCCAAGACATAAGGGGCATGATGACTTGACGTCGTCCCCACCTTCCTCCGAGTTGACCCCGGCGGTCTCCCGTGAGTCCCCAGCACCACAAGGGCCTGCTGGCAACACGGGACAAGGGTTGCGCTCGTTGCGGGACTTAACCCAACATCTCACGACACGAGCTGACGACAGCCATGCACCACCTGTACACCGACCACAAGGGGGGCACTATCTCTAATGCTTTCCGGTGTATGTCAAGCCTTGGTAAGGTTCTTCGCGTTGCGTCGAATTAAGCCACATGCTCCGCCGCTTGTGCGGGCCCCCGTCAATTCCTTTGAGTTTTAGCCTTGCGGCCGTACTCCCCAGGCGGGGCACTTAATGCGTTAGCTGCGGCACGGACAACGTGGAATGTTGCCCACACCTAGTGCCCACCGTTTACGGCGTGGACTACCAGGGTATCTAATCCTGTTCGCTCCCCACGCTTTCGCTCCTCAGCGTCAGTATCGGCCCAGAGATCCGCCTTCGCCACCGGTGTTCCTCCTGATATCTGCGCATTTCACCGCTACACCAGGAATTCCGATCTCCCCTACCGAACTCTAGCCTGCCCGTATCGACTGCAGACCCGGGGTTAAGCCCCGGGCTTTCACAACCGACGTGACAAGCCGCCTACGAGCTCTTTACGCCCAATAATTCCGGACAACGCTTGCGCCCTACGTATTACCGCGGCTGCTGGCACGTAGTTAGCCGGCGCTTCTTCTGCAGGTACCGTCACTCTCGCTTCTTCCCTGCTGAAAGAGGTTTACAACCCGAAGGCCGTCATCCCTCACGCGGCGTCGCTGCATCAGGCTTTCGCCCATTGTGCAATATTCCCCACTGCTGCCTCCCGTAGGAGTCTGGGCCGTGTCTCAGTCCCAGTGTGGCCGGTCGCCCTCTCAGGCCGGCTACCCGTCGTCGCCTTGGTGAGCCATTACCTCACCAACAAGCTGATAGGCCGCGGGCTCATCCTGCACCGCCGGAGCTTTACACCATCAAGGATGCCCAAGACGGTCATATCCGGTATTAGACCCCGTTTCCAGGGCTTGTCCCAGAGTGCAGGGCAGATTGCCCACGTGTTACTCACCCGTTCGCCACTAATCCACCCCGAAGGGCTTCATCGTTCGACTTGCATGTGTTAAGCACGCCGCCAGCGTTCGTCCTGAGCCAGGATCAAACTCTCCGTGAATGTTTACTCGGCCAAAAAATATTTCAGCCGGTTGGCACACACGGGAGCGGAACGACCGGAGGAATAGTCCGATCGTCCTCAGCGTCCTCGCTGTGTTTTTTCAAAGGAACCTCGACCATCGGTGATCCGATGGACGGGGTATCAACATATCTGGCGTTGACTTTTGGCACGCTGTTGAGTTCTCAAGGAACGGTCGCTTCCTTTGTACTCACCCTCTCGGGCTTTCCTCCGGGCGCTTCCCTTTCGGCGTTTCAAACTCTATCAGGGTTTTTCCGTCTCTCTGACCACTCTCCTGCGGGCATGCAGAAGAAGATCCAGAGTTAGGATCCGACGAGTTTGATTTCTGTCAGGCGAGGGCGCTTTCGCGCCGCTCCGTCCCGAGCAGGAGTACGACTGTACACGCGGCTTCGAAGAGGGTGCAAATCCAGTAGGTTGGTGGTCTAGACCACTACCTGGTAGTTTCATCCGGAACCGCCACCTCACATGACATACCCTGCTGCTCAGGCTCGCGAGCGGCTCCACTTCTGGGAGGCTCCCATGACCACCGTGACGTCCCCTCTCGCCGGACGCGCCATCGGGCTGGCCGCAGTGCCGGACCCGGTCTTCGCCGGAGCGATGGTCGGCCCCGGTACCGCGATCGATCCCGCGCGGGAGCCCTCCGAGGCCGTGTCTCCCGTGGCGGGCGTGATCGTCTCCCTGCACCCGCACGCCTTCGTCGTGGTCGACGACCAGGGACACGGTGTGCTCACCCACCTCGGTATCGACACGGTGCAGCTCAACGGCGAAGGCTTCGAGCTGCTCGTCAGCAAGGGCGACACCGTGACCCGCGGCCAGGCCGTCGTGCGCTGGAACCCCGCGGCCGTCGAGGAGGCCGGCAAGTCCCCGGTCTGCCCCGTCGTCGCGCTGGAGGCCACGGCCGACGCCCTGTCCGGCCTCCGCGACAGCGGTGACGTGAAGGCCGGCGACAGCCTCTTCGTCTGGAACTGACGGCAGTCGCCGTCAGCAGGACGGCGGAACAGGACGACCACCGCGGCGGGGGGCCGCCGCACTATCCGGAGACGGGTGAGATGGAGACAACGCTGCGAGGCGTCGGTGTGAGCCATGGCGTGGCGATCGGCGAGGTCCGGCACATGGGCACGGCGGTGCTGGAGCCGCCGGCCAAGCAGATCCCCACGCAGGAGGCGGGACGGGAGCAGGGCCGCGCCCGCCAGGCGGTGGACGCGGTGGCCGCCGACCTGACGGCGCGCGGCAACCTGGCGGGGGGCGAGGCCCAGGCGGTGCTCGAAGCGCAGGCCATGATGGCCCAGGACCCCGAACTGATGGCGGACGTGGACCGGCGGATCGCCGTCGGCAGCACCGCCGAGCGCGCGGTGTACGACGCGTTCGCGGCGTACCGGGAACTGCTGGCCGGGGCGGGCGAATACCTCGCCGGGCGAGTGGCGGACCTCGATGACGTGCGGAACCGTATCGTCGCCCGGCTGCTGGGCGTTCCCATGCCGGGCGTCCCGGACAGCGACCACCCCTATGTCCTGGTGGCGCGGGACCTGGCGCCCGCCGACACGGCGCTGCTCGACCCTTCCCTGGTGCTCGGCTTCGTGACCGAGGAGGGCGGGCCGACCAGCCACAGCGCGATCCTGGCCCGGGCGCTCGGCGTGCCGGCCGTGGTGGCACTGCCCGGTGCGGTCGAGCTGGCCGAGGGCACGGTGGTCGCGGTGGACGGCAGCACCGGAGACGTCTTCGTGAACCCCAGCGAGGAGAGCCGGGAGCGGCTGGCGGCGGAGGCCGCGGAGCGCAAGGCCGCACTGGCCGCCTCGACGGGGCCGGGTGCGACGGCGGACGGCCACAAGGTGCCGCTGCTGGCCAACGTGGGCGGGCCCGCGGACGTACCGGCGGCCGTGGCGGCCGGGGCCGAGGGCGTCGGTCTGTTCCGCACCGAGTTCCTGTTCCTGGACGACAGTGAGCGCGCTCCGTCCGAGGAGAAGCAGATCGCGGCCTACCGGCAGGTGCTGGAGGCGTTCCCCGAGGGCCGGGTCGTCGTGCGCGTGCTCGACGCGGGCGCGGACAAGCCCCTGGCGTTCCTGACCCCGGCGGACGAGCCGAACCCCGCGCTGGGTGTGCGGGGTCTGCGGACGCTGCTGGACCACCCCGAGGTGCTGCGCACCCAGCTGACCGCGCTGGCGAAGGCCGCGGAGGGGCTGCCCGTCCACCTCGAGGTGATGGCGCCCATGGTGGCGGACCGCGCCGACGCGAAGGCGTTCGCCGACGCCTGCCGGGAGGCGGGGCTGCGGGCGAAGTTCGGGGCCATGGTGGAGATCCCGTCGGCCGCGCTGCGGGCGCGTGCGATCCTCCAGGAGGTCGAGTTCCTGTCGCTGGGGACCAATGACCTCGCGCAGTACACGTTCGCGGCGGACCGGCAGGTCGGCGCGGTGTCGCGGCTGCAGGATCCGTGGCAGCCCGCGCTGCTGGACCTGGTGGCGCTGTCCGCGGAGGCGGCCCGCGCCGAGAACAAGAGCTGCGGTGTGTGCGGCGAGGCGGCGTCCGATCCGCTGCTGGCCTGTGTGCTGACCGGCCTGGGTGTCACCTCCCTGTCCATGGGCGCGGCATCGATCCCCTATGTCCGTGCGGCGCTGGCGAAGTACACGCTGGCGCAGTGCGAGCGGGCCGCGGCGGCGGCGCGTGCGGCGGACAGTGCCGAGGAGGCGCGCGTCGCGGCCCGAGGCGTGCTGTCCGGGGAGTAGCCGGGCGGGTGGTCGCCCCGGTGCCGGCGGGTGAGCCGGGTGCCGGGTGTGCAGGGGCGTCCCGCCTTCGGGTGGGGCGCCCCTGCCGTGTGCGGTGCCGGGTCAGTGGCGGTGGTCGTCGGTTCCGCGCTCCTCGCCGAGGTCGGGAGGTGCGCAGTAGTCCACGCCGGGTTCCGGGGCGATGAGGTCGCCGGTCTCGGCGTCGGTGCAGTAGGCGTCGAACACCTCGGCCGCGGTGAGCGGTTCGAGGGCGCCGGCGCGCAGCCGCCAGCCGTGGACGCGGTCGGGGGTGCCCGGGGCGCTGGTGCGCAGGACCAGTCCGCCGGGGCTGCGGGTGGCGAGGCCCAGGGCGAGGACGCTGGTGAACTCCAGGGCCTCGGCCTCGTCGAGCCGGGTGGCGCCGTGGGTGTCCGGCTCGCCGTGGAGGACCGAGACGAGGGTGTCCGGGGGTCCGGTGACGGTGCAGACGAGGTGCCGGTCCCCCGGGGGTGCGGTGTCGAGGATGCGGACCAGCAGGTCGGAGGCGCGGGTGAAGGCGGCGCGGCCGATGTCCTCGCCACAGGTGGGGCAGGGGCCGAGGCGGGTGAGCAGGGTGGTGGCGTACTCCCAGGTGGCCCGGCGGACGGCTTCGTCCACCAGGGCGGGGACGAGGGCGGCGAGCGGGCTGCCGTCGTAGGGGATGGTGGGGCCGGTGGCGGCGAGTTCCGCGGTGAAGCGGGTGCGGGTCGCGGGGAGGTCGGGGTCCAGTCCGGTCTCGGCGCAGTAGGCGGCGTAGTCCTCGGGGTCGAACAGGGCGAGTGTGGTGTGGCCGCCGTCCGCGGCGCGGCTCCGGAGGACGGCTTCGACCTGCCGGAGGTAGGTCGCGTGGTCGTCGAAGGTGAAGCTGCGGTAGCGCCGCATGGCGCGGAAGTCGTGTTCGTCGGCGAGCAGGCCGATGGTGCCGGCGATCTCGCGGCGCAGGACGCTTCGCATGCTGTCGTGGTCGGTGTGCGCCATGTTTCCCCCATTGCGCGCGGTCGTATCAGTGCTCACTCACCGTAACCGGCGGCACTGACAATGGGAGGTGCACGGCGTCTGCCTGCGGTTTTGTGTTCGTGTGCGCGGCGCGGACGGTACCGCGCCGCGCATACGAGGGGTCGGCGGGGTCAGGCGCGCTTGCGGGCCAGTTCCTCGTAGAAGGCGAGCAGGGCGAGGTCGTCGATGGAGCCGGGGTTGACCGCCTTCTCCAGCGGGGTGCCCTGGAGGAGGCGCTTGACGGGGACCTCGATGCGCTTGCCGGTGAGGGTGTGCGGAACGCCGGGCACCTCGATGATCTCGTCGGGGATGTGCCGGGGCGAGAGGTGTTCGCGGATGGCCCGCTTGATCCGGTCGACGAGGGCGCCGTCCAGGGCGGCGCCCGGGGCGAGGTGTACGAACAGGGGCATCCAGTAGCCGCCGTCGGGCTGTTCGATGCCGATGACGAGGGATTCCTTGATCTCGGGCAGGCGCTCGACGACCTCGTAGATGTCGGCGGAGCCCATGCGGACGCCCTGCCGGTTGAGGGTGGAGTCGGAGCGGCCGTGGATGATCACGGTGCCGCGGGAGGTGAGGGTGATCCAGTCGCCGTGGCGCCAGACGCCGGGGTAGGTGTCGAAGTAGCTGTCGTGGTAGCGGCTGCCGTCGGGGTCGTTCCAGAAGCGGACCGGCATGGAGGGCATGGGCTGGGTGACGACGAGTTCGCCCACCTCGTCCACGACGGGCCGGCCGCTGGGGTCCCAGGCCTGGAGGTCGGTGCCGAGGCCGGGGGCCTGGAGTTCGCCGGTGTACACGGGCAGCGTCGGCACGGCGCCCGCGAAGCAGGAGCAGACGTCGGTGCCGCCGCTGACGGAGGCGATCCAGAGGTCGTCGCGGACCTCGTCGTGCAGCCAGCGGAAGCCGTCCGGGGGGAGCGGGGAGCCGGTGGTGGCGACGCACTTGACGCGGGAGAGGTCGTAGTCGCGGGCCGGGTGGACGCCGGCCTTGCGGCAGGCCATGACGTAGGCGGCGGAGGTGCCGTAGAGGGTGGCGCCGGTGCGTTCGGCGACCTTCCACTGGGCGCCCGTGTCGGGGAAGCCGGGGCTGCCGTCGTACAGGATGATCGTCGTTCCGGTGAGCAGGCCGGAGACGAGGAAGTTCCACATCATCCAGCCGGTCGAGGTGTACCAGAAGAAGCGGTCCTCGGGGCCGAGGTCGCAGTGCAGGCCCAGTTGCTTGAGGTGTTCGACCAGGATGCCGCCCTGGGACTGGACGATGGCCTTGGGCAGCCCGGTCGTGCCGGAGGAGTAGAGCACCCACAGGGGGTGGTCGAAGGGGACCTGCTCGAAGACGGGTTCGGTGTCGCCCGCGGTCAGGGCGGACCATTCGAGGGTGCCGTCGGGGGCCTCGGTGCCGAGCAGCGGGATGTGCACGACGGCGCGCAGGGTGGGCAGTTCGCGGCGGAGCTCGGCGACGGTCTCGCGGCGGTCGTGCTCCTTGCCGCCGTAGCGGTAGCCGTCGACGGTGAACAGGACGACGGGTTCGACCTGCTGGAAGCGGTCGAGGACGCTGCGCGCGCCGAAGTCGGGGGCGCAGGAGGTCCAGACGGCGCCGACGGCGGCGGTCGCGAGGAGGGCGACGACGGCCTGGGGGATGTTGGGGAGGTAGCCGCTGATCCGGTCGCCGGGGCGCACGCCGAGGGCGCGCAGTTCGGCGGCGAGGGAGCCGACCTGGCGGCGCAGTTCGGCCCAGGTGACGGGCCGTGGTTCGTGGGTCTCGTCCACGTGCACCAGGGCGGGCCGGTCGGCGCGCTCGGCGGCGGCGCGCAGGGCGTGTTCGGCGTAGTTGAGGGTGGCGCCGGGGAACCACTGGGCGCCGGGCATGGCGCGGTCGCCGAGGACCCGCGTGTACGGGGTCGAGAAGCGCACGTCGAAGAAGTCGGTGACGGCTTTCCAGAACCTGTCCAGGTGGTCCACGGACCAGCGGTGCAGGGCGGCGTAGCCGCCGTCGGCCGGCGCCCCGTGCCGGGCCGCGGCCCAGGTCTGGAAGGTGGTGATGCGTGCCTCGGCGGTCCGCTCGGGATCGGGCTGCCAGAGCGGCTGGGGGTTCGCGGTCGACATGGGGGCGGCTCCCGGACTGTGCGCGTCGTGTGCGTCGGTCCGCGCACGGGCTGGGGTGTGCGCGTGACGCGGCTGACAGGGACGATGCCATGTGATCGACTTCCGCACCAGGGGTGCTTCATATCATCCGAGTGGTGAAAGGCACCCCGGCGCAGGTGAACGGAAATTGAACGGCACGCGCGGCCGGGGCGCTCGGTGGCAGGGTGAGCAGCATGGACGGTCGTGACCTGGTGCGTTCGGTGCGTGTGATCGGTTCGGGGCGGGCGGCGCGGGGGGTGCGGGCGGCGTGGCGCAGACGGCGGATCGACGCCGTCGGGCTGCCCCGGCGGGGAGCGGAGCGGGCGCGGGTCCCGGGGCGGGTGGAGGAGGCGCGGCCGGGCCCCGGTGGCGGGGTGATCCGGTTCAGCCGCTCGGAGCTGCGGATCACGGTGGCGGTGAACGGGGCGGTGTTCTGGGGCTGGGACGGGGCGGCACCGCAGCCGTCGTACGCGCTGGCGGGGGGCTGTCCCGAGCCGGATCCGCGGGCGGTGCTGGAGCCGGACACCGACGGCGGCTGGCGGGTGGTGGCCGAGCGGGTGACCGTCGTGGTCTCCCGGCACGGCGCGGTGGACGTGTGCACGCCGGGCGGGGTGGTGCTGCGGCGGGAGCTGCCGCCGCGCTGGTGGGAGCCGGTCGGCGGGGGTCCGGGGCGGTGGCTGCAGCGGTCGGAGGTGGCGGCGGACGCCCGGTTCTTCGGGCTCGGCGGGCGCGCGTCGGGCCCGCGGCTGCGGGACGGCTCGTACCGGCTGTGGAACACCGATCCGGGCGGCGCGTTCGGCCCCGGCGACGATCCGCTGTACCTGACGATGCCGGTGCAGCTGGTGGTGGCGGACGCGGGGACGCACCTGGTCTTCCACGACACCACCTGGGACGGCACGGTGGTGCTGCGCGAGGGCGAGGAGGGCGCGGGGTCCGGGCACGACCGGGCGGGGCACTGCGAGCTGCGGATGGACGGCGGTCCGCTGCGCTGCTGGGTGATGGTGGGGGCGCCGTCGCGCGTGCTGCACACCTGGGCCGCGCTGACGGGGGCGCCCGCGCTGCCGCCGTCCTGGGCGCTCGGCCACCATCACGCGCGGTGGGGGTTCGGCAGCGAGCAGGAACTGCGCCGGACCGTGGCGGGCTACCAGGAGCGGGATCTGCCGCTGGACGCCGTCCACCTGCACGTCGACCACTACGACGACCACCAGGTGTTCACCGTCGACCGGGACCGGTTCCCGAAGCTTCCGGTGCTCGCCGAGGAGCTGCGCCGGGACGGGATCCGGCTGGTGTCGGTCGTCGACCCGGCGGTGAAGGCGGTCGCGGGCAACGCGGTGCACGACAGCGGGACGGCGGTGGACGCGTTCGTGCGGGACGCGTCGGGGCGGCCGGTGCGGGGCGTGGTGTGGGCCGGCGAGTCGGTGTACCCGGACTTCACGGACCCGCGGGTGCGCGCGTGGTGGGGCGGGCTGTACGAGGAGCGGCTGGCGCAGGGGTTCGCCGGGTTCTGGCACGACATGAACGAGCCGGTGTCCTTCAACGCCTTCGGGGAGCCGACGCTGCCGCGTTCGGCCCGGCACGCCCTGGAGGGGCGCGGCGGGGACCATCGTGAGGCGCACAACGTGTACGCGCTGTGCATGGCACGGGCGGGCTACGAGGGGCTGCGCGAACTGGCGCCCGAGGAGCGGCCGTTCCTGTTCTCCCGGTCCGGCTGGGCGGGGATACAGCGCTACGGCGGCACCTGGTCCGGTGAGGTGGCGACGGGCTGGCCGGGGCTGCGGGCGTCGCTGTCGCTGGTGCTGGGGCTCGGTCTGTGCGGGGTGCCGTACTCGGGTCCCGACATCGGCGGGTTCGACGGCAGTCCCTCGCCGGAGCTGTATCTGCGCTGGTTCCAGCTCGGCGCGTACCTGCCGCTGTTCCGCACCCACGCCGGGCCGCGCGCGGGGCGCCGGGAGCCGTGGGAGTTCGGGCCCGAGGTGCTGGAGCACGCGCGGGCGGCACTACGGGAGCGTCGGCGGCTGCTGCCGTACTTCGTGACGCTGGCCCATCTGGCCCGCCGGACCGGCGCGCCCTACGTGCGGCCGGTGTGGTGGGGGGCGCCGGAGGACCGGGCGTTGCGGGACTGCGAGGACGCCTTCCTGCTGGGCGACGGCCTGCTGGTCGCGCCCGTGCTCGAACCCGGTGCCGACCGGCGTACGGTGCGGTTGCCGCGGGGCCGCTGGTACGACACGGCGACGGAGCGGGCCTACGAGGGTCCGGCTCGGGTGGTCGTGGCGGCGCCGCCGGGGCGCATACCGGTGTTCGCGCGGGCGGGCGCGGTGCTGCCCGTGCGCGGCGACGAGGGCCCGGAACTGGAGGCGTGGGCACCGGCACCCGGCCGCACCGGGGGCGGACTGGTGGTACCGGACGCGGGCGACGGCTGGGCGGAACCGGAGCTCGAACGGTACGTCGCCCGCCGGCAGGGCGGGAGCGTGGTGGTCACCCGGGAGGGAGAGGACGGGTCGAGCACCCCGTCCTGGCCGGTGCGGGTACGGGGGCTCGGGTGAGCTGGGCGGGTGCGGGAGTGCGGTGAGGCGGTGCGGGGGCCCGGGTGGGCCTGGCCGAGCCCGCCGGGCGCCCGGGCTCGGCGTGACCGGATACCGGCGCCGGCCGGCCGGGCCCAACGGGTGGCGCGGACTCGCCGGGCCGAGCGGGCGCGCGGCCCGGCCGAGCCGCGGCCGTCAGATGTAGCGGCCTTCGAAGAAGGCTCGCACCGCGGCGCTGTGCAGGGGGAAGGCCAGTTCCTCGGGCCTGCGCAGCAGATGCCGGCCGGCCGTCTCGGCGGTGGGGGCGGAGGGCGGCAGGACGTCGGCCGGGCGTTCGGGGAGCAGGCCGAACAGCAGCAGATGGCCGTCGGGCGAGCTCATGGCGTCCACGAGCCGCACGTCACGGGCGGCCGCGTCGATACCGGTCTCCTCCTTGAGCTCGCGGACGACGGCCTGTTTCCAGTCCTCGCGGTCGTCGACGTAGCCGCCGGGCAGGGCCGTGCCGCCGCGGGCCGGGTCGATGGCGCGGGTGATGACGACCAGGGCGGTGCCCTCGGTGTCGTAGACGGGCTGGAGCGCGATGGCCACGGGCAGCGGGTTGCGGTAGGCGACGGTGCCGCAGGACGGGCAGGTGCGCGGCCAGCCGGTGACGCCCTCTCCATAGGGCACTCCGCAGGTCGAACAGTGCGAGCCAGGCGCGGAGTTGGCAGTTGGTTGCTTGTTTTCGGACACGCGCGGACTGTATCCGATCACGGGAGGGACGTCTTCCGGAAGCCGTGCGGTCGGGTCTGCCCTTTTCCGGTCGTCAGTGACATATCTCTGACATTCCGTCAGCTTCGTTCGGACGGAAGGGCGAGCATGGCCGCGCACCCGGGCACCCGCGGTCGCTCGGCGGGGGCTCAGCCGGCGCAGGGCGAACTGTTCGCGCCGCCGGCCCGCCCGTCCCGGTCAACCGAGGGCAACCCGCCAACCGCCCGGCCACGCCCGCCCGTTGGCCTGCCAGGCGGTCGTCACGTGGCCAGTTGGTGGGCGGAGGGGCGGCGCATGGCGTGTTCGACGAGGTCGATGATGACCTCCTTGGCCGACTCCCGGTCGCGGGCGTCGCAGAGCAGCACCGGCACCTGGGGGTCCAGGTCGAGCGCCTGGCGGACCGCGTCGGCCGGGTAACGGGCGGCGCCGTCGAAGCAGTTGACGGCGACCAGGAAGGGGATGGAGCGCCGTTCGAAGTAGTCGACGGCGGCGAAGCAGTCCTCCAGGCGGCGGGTGTCGGCGAGCACGACGGCGCCCAGCGCGCCCTCGGACAGCTCGTCCCACATGAACCAGAACCGTTCCTGCCCGGGCGTGCCGAAGAGGTAGAGCACCAGGCCCTCGCGCAGGGTGATCCGGCCGAAGTCCATGGCGACGGTCGTGGTGTGCTTGCCCTCCACCCCGCTGACGTCGTCGACCGGGCGCCCCGCCTCGGTCAGCGTCTCCTCGGTGCGCAGCGGCCTGATCTCGCTGATCGCGCCGACCAGGGTGGTCTTGCCGACGCCGAAGCCGCCGGCCACGAGGATCTTGAGCGTGACCGGCTCGACCGGGGGCTTTCCGTGCTCAGAACGGCCGAAGACCATTCGCTTCTCCTGCTTGCTGGGGATCGGGCGACGGCCGGCCGTAGCCGCCGCCACCGGGGGTTTCGATGACGAGGACGTCGCCGGGGCCGACGTCCGTGGAGCCGCTGCCGCCGAGGTCGGTGACCGTGCCGTCGGCCCGCTCCACCCGGTTGGCGCCGAGCGCCCCGGGTGCGCCGCCCGCCATTCCGTACGGGGGCACGCGGCGGTGCTGGGAGAGGGCGGAGACGGTCATGGGCTCCAGGAACCGGATACGGCGCACGGCGCCGTCACCGCCGCGCCAGGTCCCGGCGCCGCCGCTGCCGTGCCGGACGGCGAACTCTTCGAGGCGGACGGGCAGCCGCCACTCCAGGACCTCGGGGTCGGTGAGCCGGGAGTTGGTCATGTGGGTCTGGACGACGTCGGCGCCGGGGAAGCCGTCGCCCGCGCCCGAGCCGGAGGCGACGGTCTCGTAGTACTGGTGGTGTTCGTTGCCGAAGGTGACGTTGTTCATCGTGCCGGAGCCCTCGGCCTGGACGCCGAGCGCGGCGTACAGGGCGCCGGTGATGGCCTGTGAGGTCTCCACGTTGCCGGCGACGACGGCCGCCGACGGCTCGGGCGCGAGCAGGGAGCCGGGCGGCACGATGATGTCCAGGGGGCGCAGACAGCCGTCGTTGAGCGGGATGTCGTCGGCGACCAGGGTGCGGAAGACGTACAGGACGGCCGCGTTGACGACGGCGAACGGGGCGTTGAAGTTGGTGGCGAGCTGCGCCGAGGTGCCGGTGAAGTCGATGGTGGCGCGGCGCTCGGCCCGGTCGACGCGCACCCGGACGCGGATGACGGCGCCGGAGTCGGTCTCGTAGGCGTACGCCCCGTCGTCCAGGGCGTCGATGACGCGGCGGACGGCCTCCTCGGCGTTGTCCTGGACGTGCCGCATATAGGCCTGGACGACGTCGAGGCCGAACTCGTCGATCATGCGGCGGACCTCGTCCACGCCCTTCTGGTTGGCGGCGATCTGCGCGCGCAGGTCGGCGAGGTTGGTGCGGGGGTTGCGGGAGGGGTGGGGAGCCTCGGTGAGCAGGCGGCGGGTCTCCTCCTCGCGGAAGCGGCCGTCCTCGGCGAGCAGCCAGTTGTCGAAGAGGACCCCCTCCTCCTCGATGGTGCGGCTGTGGGCGGGCATGGAGCCGGGGGCGATGCCGCCGATCTCCGCGTGGTGGCCGCGCGAGGCGACGTGGAACAGGATGCGGGGCCGCTGTTCCGGGCCCCGCGCGAGGTCGGTGTCGAAGACCGGGGTGATCACGGTGACGTCCGGCAGGTGCGTGCCGCCGTGGTACGGGTCGTTGACGGCGTAGGTGTCGCCCGGTCGCATCGCGGTGCCGCGACGGCGGATGACCTCCTTGACGCTGGTGCCCATGGAGCCCAGGTGGACGGGGATGTGCGGGGCGTTGGCCACCAGGTTGCCGTCCGGGTCGAACAGGGCGCAGGAGAAGTCCAGGCGTTCCTTGATGTTGACGGACTGGGCGGTGGACTCCAGGCGGGCGCCCATCTGTTCGGCGATCGACATGAAGAGGTTGTTGAAGACCTCCAGGAGCACCGGGTCGGTTTCCGTGTCGGCGTCGGAACTCCGCGTGACCGCCGTGCGTTCCAGGACCAGATGCCCGTCGTCGCGCACCGCGGCCCGCCAGCCGTCGTCCACGACGGTCGTCGCACTGGCCTCGGTGACGACCGCCGGGCCGGTGAGGCATGTGCCGGGAGGAAGGTCCTCGCGGCGGTGCAGGGGTACGTCGCGCCAGGAGCCGCCGGTGTGCAGGCGGACGGTCTCGGGTGCGGCGGGCCGCCCCTCGTACGGGGCGAGGGCGGACAGATCGGGGGGTGCGGTGATGCCGGTGGCCTCGACGGAAAGGGCTTCCACGACGATCGGGCGGTCGAGGATGAAGGAGTAGGTGGCGCGATGCCGCTCCTCGAAGGCGTGCCGCATGGCGTCGGGCTCGGCCAGTTCGACGGTGAGGGTGGTGTCGGTGCCGTCGTAGCGGAGCTGGGCGCGGTGGGTGACCCGGATGCGGTCCTCGGGGACGTCCTCGGCGACGAGTTCGGCGCGGGCGGCCGCCGCCAGGTCGTCGGCGGTCGCGCGGACACCGGGCATGGCGGCGGGCTCCAGCGGGGCCTCGACGGACTGCTCGCGCATGGCGGTGGTGTCGGCGAGACCGATGCCGAGCGCGGAGAGGACCCCGGCCATGGGGGGTACGAGGACGGTGCGGATGCCGAGCGACTCGGCGACCCGGCACGCGTGCTGGCCGCCCGCGCCACCGAAGGTGGTGAGGGCGTACCGGGTGATGTCGTGGCCCTTCTGGACGGAGATCCGCTTGACGGCGTTGGCGATGTTGGCGACGGCGATCCGCAGATAACCCTCCGCGACCTGTTCCGGGGTCCGCCGGTCGCCGGTGGCCTCGTGGATCTCGTGGGCGAGCGCGGTGAACCGGTCGCGGACGAGTGCCACGTCCAGCGGCTGGTCGCCGCCCGGCCCGAACACGGCCGGGAAGTGGGCGGGCTGGATGCGCCCGAGCATCACGTTGGCGTCGGTGACGGTGAGCGGGCCGCCCGCCCGGTAGCAGGCGGGGCCGGGGTCGGCGCCGGCCGAGTCGGGGCCGACGCGGTAGCGGGAGCCGTCGAAGTGGAGCACGGAGCCGCCGCCCGCGGCCACGGTGTGGATGTCGAGCATGGGGGCGCGCAGCCGGACGCCCGCGACGCGGGTGTCGAAGACCCGTTCGTAGGCGCCGGCGAAGTGCGAGACGTCGGTGGAGGTGCCGCCCATGTCGAAGCCGATGACCCGGTCGAAGCCCGCCCGCTGCGACATCCGGGCCATGCCGACGATGCCGCCGGCCGGTCCGGACAGCACCGCGTCCTTGCCACGGAACTGCCCCGCCTCGGTGAGCCCGCCGTTGGACTGCATGAACATCAGCCGCACCCCATGGAGTTCGCCGGCCACGTGGCGGACGTAGCGGTGCAGCACGGGCGAGAGATAGGCGTCGGCCACCGCGGTGTCGCCGCGGGGGACGAGCTTCATCAGCGGGCTGACCTCGCTGGACAGCGAGATCTGCGGGAAGCCGGTGCGGGCGGCGAGTTCCCCGATGGCGCGTTCGTGGGCGGGGTGGAGGTGGCTGTGCAGGCAGACGACGGCGACGGCGCGGATCCCGTCGTCGTGGGCCGCGCGCAGTTGCGGGGCGAGCGCGTCCAGGTCGGGGGCGCGCAGCACCGTGCCGTCGGCGGCGATGCGCTCGTCGGCCTCGATCACCCGGACGTAGAGCGGTTCGGGCAGGTCGATGCGGCGGGCGAAGATGCTCGGCCGGTTCTGGTAGGCGATGCGCAGGGCATCGCGGAAACCCCGGGTGATGACCAGGAGGGTGGGTTCGCCGGTGCGTTCCAGAAGGGCGTTGGTGGCGACCGTGGTGCCCATCCGGACGGCCTCCACCGGCTCCCGGGAGTCGCCGAGGAGGGCGCGGATGCCGGCGACGGCCGCGTCGGTGGCGGTCCGGCCGCCGCCCGGGCCGGACCCGGCGTGCGGGCGGCCGGGTTGGTCGGAGAGCACCTTGTGGGTGAGCAGCCGGCCGTCCGGGCGGCGCGCGACGATGTCGGTGAAGGTGCCGCCTCGGTCGACCCAGAACTGCCAGCCTGTCACGTCAGTACTCCGCTTCCGCGCCGGTCACAGCGCCCGCAGGCCGTTGATCACGTCGCGCAGAATACTCTCGTCCGGCAGCTCGGCCGGGGGCACCGGCCGGGTGACATGGACGAGTTCCGCGTGCACGAGGTCGCCGACGAGGACCCGGACCACGCCGATGGGCAGGTCGAGTTCCGCGGCGAGCTCGGCGACCGACTGCGGGGCGGTGCGGCACAACTCCACGATGTCCACGTGCTCGGGCGAGAGCGTCGGGTCCGTGTCCGCGTCCCCGGCGCCGGGCTCCGTGACGACCACCGCGATCAGGTCGAGGCGGTGCTGGGCCGCACTGGTGGTACGGCCGCGCGTCATGGCGTACGGACGGACGACCGGTCCGGCTTCGTCGTCGAACCAGTGGCTTGTCACCTGACCGTCTCCGCTCATGTCATCCCACTACCCGCCCGCGGGCAGGTCCGTACGCGGGGCGGTGCCCAGATGATCGCCGACCCGCTTGACCAGGAGCGTCATCTCGTAGGCGACCTGTCCGACGTCGGAGTCGGCGTCGGACAGGACCGCGAGGCAGCTGCCGTCCCCGGCGGCGGTGACGAACAGGAAGGCGTCGTCCAGCTCGACCACGGTCTGCCGGACGCCGCCCGCGTCGAAGTGGCGGCCCACGCCCTTGGCGAGGCTGTGGAAGCCGGATGCCACGGCGGCCAGATGCTCGCCGTCCTCCCTGGTCAGGTCCTTGGACACGCCGGTGGGCAGACCGTCGCCGGAGAGGACGACGGCCTTGCGGATGCTGGCGACGCGGTCGACGAGGTCGTCCAGGAGCCAGTTCAGCTCCCTGCTGCCCGTCGCCGTGTGGTCGGTCGCCTTCGGTGCGGTCATCGACCGTCCCCCTTAGTGGTTCCTTGTGCTGTGCCATCGCGGGCGGTGTCGCCCGTGGCGTTCTCCTCGCGGCCGCGCTGCCAGCCGCGCTGGAGCGAGGCCATACGGCTGCGGACCTCGTCGGCGTCGCGGTCGGCGGGCGCCTGTGCGCGCCCGGAGCGCCGTTCGGGGTCCTGCCTGAGCTGGTGGGCGAGGCTGGCCTGCCGGACGCGCCGGGGCAGTGCCCCCTCGCCCGGGTCCGTCGCGCCGGGAAGGGCGGTGCGGGCCGGTCCGCCGGGGGCGGTCCCGGTCCGCCGGGGCAGGGCCGGGGCGCCGGGAGTCTTGGCGGGGCCGCCGGCCGGGGCGGCGTCCCCGGCGCCCGGGAGGTCTTCGGGTTCGGCCCGCCGCCGGGCGGCCGTGGTGCGGCGGGGCAGCGGCGCGGGCCCGCCGCGCTCGGGCCGGGACGGGTTCTCGTCCCTGTGGTCCGGGTCGGTCCGCTCCGGATCCGTGGGGCCCCGGCGGCCCGGCTCGGGGCGGCGGGGGCGCCGGCCGGCGACCGGCCTGCCGTGCGAGCTGACCAGCTTGGGCGGCTGGCGCCGCGGCAGCGGGCGCGGCCCGGTCTCGCCGTCCCCCTCCCCCGCCGGGCGGTCGGCCGACCGGTCCTCGGCCGGGTCGTCGCCCCGGCCCAGGGCGCGGCGGGGACGGAACAGTCCGCCGCGCTCGCTGTCCTCGTCGGGCAGGGCGCCGGGGAAGTCGTCCAGGTCGTCGAGGTCGACGGGCGACTCCAGCTCCACGGGGCCGTCGAGCACCGTGGTGGGGGCGCCGGGCAGTTGCGCCGTGGCCCGGGAACTCCCGGTCGTGCGCCCGGGGTTGTTCGCGGCCCGGTCGAGGCGGAAGCCGATGCCGTTGGTGTCCGGGACGTCGTCGCTGAGCAGCGCGTCGGGGATGAAGACGATGGCGGTGGTGCCGCCGTACGGCGAGGGCTGCAGGGAGACGCGGACGTTCTGCCGCTGGGCGAGCCGGCTGACCACGAACAGGCCGAGCCGGTCGGTGTCGGAGAGTTCGAACTCGGGGGTCTCGGCGAGGCGGAGGTTGGCTTCGAGCAGTGCCTCGGCCGTCATGCCGAGCCCCCGGTCGTGGATCTCCAGGGTGAAGCCGTTGGCGACCCGCTCGCCGATGACCTGGACGGCGGTGTGCGGGGGTGAGAACACCGTGGCGTTCTCCAGGAGTTCGGCCACGAGGTGGGTGAGGTCGGCGACGGCCGGGCCGGTCACGGCGACCCTGGGCAGCCGGCGGACCTCGACGCGCTCGTAGTCCTCGACCTCGGCGACGGCGGCGCGGACCACGTCCATCAGCTGCACGGGGCGGCGCCACTGCCGGGAGGGCGCGGCACCGGAGAGGATCACCAGGCCCTCGGCGTGCCGGCGCATACGGGTGGTGAGGTGGTCCAGACGGAAGAGGTCGGCGAGTTCGTCGGTGTCCTCGGTCCGGCGCTCCATGGTGTCGAGGAGGGTGAGCTGCTTGTGCAGCAGCACCTGGCTGCGGCGGGCGAGGTTGACGAAGACCTCGGAGACACCGGCGCGCAGTTCGGACTGCTTGACGGCGGCCTCGACGGCGGCGCGCTGGAGGGTGTTGAGGGCCTGGCCGACCTCGCCTATCTCGTTCTTGTCGTACTCCAGGCGCGGCACCTCGGTCTCCACGTCGATCCGTTCGCCCGCCGACAGGCGGCGCATCACGCCGGGCAGCCGGACGCCGGACGCCTCGTGCGCCTCCAGACGCAGCCGGCGCAGGTCCCGGATGAGGCCACGGCCCATCCGCACGGACAGGAAGAGGGAGATCAGCAGGGCGAGCAGGCCGAGCAGGCCCGCGATCGCGGCCTGGGCGATGACCCGCATGGCGACGGGGTGGACCCGGTCCTGGAAGCGGTCGCCCGCCTGGTCGTCCAGGCTGCCGAGGTCGTCCAGGACGCTGCCCGCGGCGGAGTCCCAGCTCTGGGCGGTGACCTCGCCGGGGGTGCCGGAACCGTTGTCGACGACGGTCTGTTCGGCCAACCGCAGCGGGGCGGTGCCGGCGTTCGTCCAGAACTGCTCGTAGCGCTCGCGTTCGGCGGCGGGCAGCAGCGGCAGGCTGATGTCGTACAGCAGGGTGCGCTGGGCGACCAGGTCGGAGATCTCGCGGGTCTCCTCGCGGGTGAGCCGGCCGACGACGAGGGAGGAGCCGAGCAGGGCGTCCTCGCGGGAGAGCAGTTCGCGGGCCCGGTCGACGTTGACCAGGGCGTGGGCCTGCTTGTCCATGTCGACGTCGTCGATGCCGTCGAGGCCGCCGAGCAGCGCGTAGCAGGGGTCGATCAGCCGGTTGTACAGCTCGTACGCCTGGGCGCGGCTGGTGGTGCCGTCCTCGACGCTGTGGCGCAGCGAGTCCAGCCCGGTGAAGGCGTCCAGGACGGCGGTGAGATGTTCGCTGCCCTGGGTGCCGAGGCCGTGGCGCAGGTGCCGTTTCCTCGCGTTCTCGCGGACCTTCGCGATCGCGCCGTCGGTGGCGGTGCGGGTGCGCCGGAGCGCCGACAGGGAGTCGGAGGCGCGCGGGTCGGCGAGGTAGACGAGGGTCTGCCGGCGTTCCTGCTGGAGGACGCGGACGGTGTCCTCGGTGGGGTAGCCGATGTTCTGCATGACATCGGAGACCCGGAAGAGCTGGGCCACGTCCCGGCCCGTGACCACGGTGGCGAAGCCCCAGATGACGGTCAGGGACAGCAGCGGCACGAGAAGCAGCGCCACGATCTTCCGGCGGATCGACTTCCCGCGAAAGCGCATGGCCTCCCCCAGCTCGACCCCCGGCCGGGGGTGCGCATGTGCGTCAACAAACGGCGCGAGCCTACTACCGACGTACAGCCAACTCGAAGGCCTGTCTGGAAGGTGAACTTCCGTACCCGGGGCGGCGGAGGGCGAGTTGTCCGGGCATTGCGGGAGATTGCCACCGCGATCCGGCGGGGGTGCGCCGGGGCCGGGCGCCGGGGCGGGAAAGGCGTTGGCTGGAATTTTTCCCAGCCGGGAATCTTCGGTCGGTCTTGTTCGTCCTTCTCTACGGGAGTTGGGGGCGGAATGGGCCGGGAAGGCCCTGTCCCGTACCTCGTGCGGCGTAAATCAGCGCAAGCCGGGCAGCTAGTGGGGAGTCGGGTCTTCGGACTTCGGGGCGAGCGGTCTGCCGGCGGTGGGGAGTGACAGCGTGAAGGGCACTGCGGAGCGGCGCGAGGCGCAGCGGGAGTACCGGCCGTTGTGGGTGGAGGAGCCCGCGCGGCGGCATCCGCTGCCCGATCCGGTGCGTACGGCGGCGGTGCGGGCGCTGCTCGTCATCTCGCTGACGCTGATACAGGCGATGGTGGCCTTCCTGAGCACCATGGCCGGGTCCTGGCTGGCGTTCCCCATGGTGATCAGCAGCGTGGCGAGCACCGTGGTGGCCACCTGGGCCGTGGTCGACGTGTGGGTGACCCGCCAGGTGTGGAACCAGCGGTACGGCGTGATCTCCGAGCCGAGCAGCACCGCACGGGCGCTGCGCCGGGAGCGGCGTGCCCGCCGGCGCCAGGAGCGGGCGGCGCTGCGGGAGCAGGAGCGGATACGGCGGCGGGCCGGCAGGGAGCGGCTGTCGCATCCCTGATCCCGTCCCGCACGGACGCGGTGAGCGCGGCCTGCCCGCTGTACGGGCGCTTCGGTAGCATGGCGTTTCGCATGGCGCATCCACGAGCGCCATGCGCAACAGAATCCGGGCGGGACGACCGTCGCGTCAGGGCTTCCCGCAGATGCGGCCCGGAGCGGGCCGGCAGGTGGTGACAGCTCAGCCATGCCCCGTACACGCAACGAGTCCGGCCCCGGCGACCAGAGCGCGGCGCGCGCGGGGACCCGGGAGAGGGCGGGCGGTCGGGGAGCGGCCGGCGCGGTGCAGTCGGTGGACCGCGCCGTGAGCGTCCTGGAGATCCTCGCCCGGCACGGCGAGGCGGGCGTCACCGAGATCGCGGAGGAGCTGGACGTGCACAAGTCCACGGCGTTCCGGCTGCTCGGCGTCCTGGAGAACCGGGGCCTGGTGGCGCAGGCGAAGGACCGCGGCAAGTACTACCTGGGGGCCGGCGTCCTGCGGCTCGCGGGGGCGGCGGCGGTGCGGCTGGACATCTCCCAGGAGGGCGTCCCGGTCTGCCGCGAGGTCGCCGACGAACTGGGCGAGACGGTGAACATCGCGGTGCTGGACGACGACGCGGCCGTCAACATCATGCAGGCCCGCGGCACCGCCGCGGTGACCGCGCAGAACTGGCTGGGCCGGCGCACCCCGCTGCACGCCACCTCCAGCGGCAAGGTGCTGCTCGCGCACCTGCCGCCCACCCTGCGCGAGGGCCTGCTGGCGCGGCCGTTGCACCGGTTCACGGAGCGCACCGTCACCGGCGCCCCGACGCTGCGGGCCGAGCTGCGCGCCGTGGTGGAGCAGGGCTACGGGGTGACGCTGGAGGAGCTGGAGCTGGGCCTGGCAGCGGTGGCCGCGCCGGTGCGCTCGCACGACGGCGAGGTGATCGCGGCGATCAGCGTCTCGGGGCCGGTGTACCGGCTCGGCCCGGACCGGCTGACCGAGGTGGCCGAGCGGACCGTGGCGGCGGGCGCCGAGCTGTCCCGCCGGATGGGCTACGGCTTCTGACGAACCCGCGCGCCGGGGGCCGGTGCGCGCCCTCGCCGGCCCCGGGGCGCCGTTCCACCGGGGCTGTTCCCCTTCGCACAACCCCTCCTGCGATGCGCAACAGCGGGCGCCCGGGCCGTTCTCCCGGGCGCCCGGTGTTCACGCCGGCTTCTTGTACATCCGGGTCGCCGTGATCTCGCTGTGCACCGCCTCGCCCGCCTGCGGCTGCTGCGGCAGACCGGGCCGCAGGTGCTCCTCCACACTGATGTACTTCAGGCCCGCCCTGAGGTCCGCGTCGTTGCGCAGCCGGATGACCAGGGGGAACTCGGCGAGCGCCGTGGTGTCGAACAGGCCCGTGGTGTACAGGAGCTGGACGCCGAGGGCGTCGGAGACGGCACGCTGGAGTTCCAGGAGGTAGGTCGCGTTGGCGCGGCCGATCGGGTTGTCCAGGAACAGCGTGCCCGCGTGCCGGTGCTTGTCGCGGCCCCGGTCGTTGGAGCGCAGCGCGGCCATGGTGCAGTACAGGGCGATGGCCGCGGTGAGCAGCTGGCCGCCGGAGAAGACGTCGCCCATCTGGCCGACGGGAACCCGCTCGGCGCGCAGCACGGCGTCCGGCTTGAGGATCTCGACGGCCACGCCCTTGGGCTGGAGCGCCGCCGCGACACCGCGCAGCAGCAGCGACATGCCGTCGCGGCGCAGGTCGGAGTTCTTCTTGACGGCCGCGCGGGTGGCGTCGTCGATGACCTCGCCGAGCCGCTCGGTCAGCGTGGCCTGGTCGGGTTCCTCGAAGCGGATGCGCAGGAACTCCTGCCCCGACCACTCGCCGAGGCCCTCGGGCAGCCGGGACAGGCGCTGGGCGGAGCGCAGGGTGGCCAGCGCCGACTCCACGAGGCCGCGCAGCCGGTCCACGATCGAGTCGCGGTTGCGCTCCAGCTGGGCCAGCTCGTCGGTGAGGACGCGCAGCCGGGGCGCGAAGGCGTCCGCCCACTTCTGCGCGTGCTCGGGCAGCGCGGCGGCGGGCAGTTCGCGGATCTGCTGCCGGGCGGGGGTGCGGACCTGCTCGTATCGGGTGGAGTTGGCGTGCCGGACCAGCACGTCGCTCGCCTCGCGCACGGCGGCCTCGGCGGCGGACAGGTCGGCGGCGCAGCCGCGCAGCGAGCGGCGGGCCTCGGCGGCCGACTGCCGGGCCTCCTCCAGACTGCCCGGGTACGGCTCCGGGGCCTCCTGTTCCTCGTCGCCGGCCTGCTCGCGCAGCAGGTCGCGGAGCATCGCGGCGATCTCGTCGAAGCCGCCGGCCGCGTCCTCGGCGGCGCGGTGGGCCGCCAGGAGTTCGGCGTGGGCGTCCCGTGCCTCGGCCAACGCGGCGGTGCGGGCGGCGAGTTCACCGGTGGCGGTGCGCAGCAGCGCCTGGGCGTGCTCGGCGTCGCGCGGCTCCTGGTCCTCGGGCAGCCGGGTGTGCGCCTCACCGTCCTCGGGTGCGTGCCGCTCGGCCTCGCCGCGCAGCCGGCCGAGCTGCTCGCTCGCCGTGGACATACGGGTCTCCAGGAGCTGCACCAGCTCCTCGGCGCGGGCGGCGGCGGCCTGCCGGGACGGCCCGTCGGAGCCGTCGGGCGATTCGAGCAGCTGCTCGGCGCGGGTGCGGACCTTGTTGCTGAGCCGGTCCAGTTCGGCGCGGGCGGCACTCTCGTCGCTCTCGGCGCGGGCCTGCTCGGCACGCAGGTCGGCGCCGACACCGACCTTCTCGTACACCTGGGAGGCGGCCCGGTAGGCCTCGCGCAGCGCGGGCAGGGACGCCTTGGGCGCGTCCTCGTCCAGGGCCGGTACGTCGTCGGGGGCGCCGGCGATCTCGGAGCGCTCGGCGCGCAGCGCGCGGGCGGTACGGCGGGCGTCGTCGGCGGCGCGCTGGGCGGCGCGCCGGTCCTCGTCGGCGGCGCGGGCGCGTTCCAGACAGGTCTGGGCGCGGGCCTCGCACTCGGCGGCCTCGTCGGCGAGTTCCCGCAGCCGGGCCTGCCAGCCGGCGCGTTCGCGCAGCCGGAAGGCGAGGCCGGCGAGGGCGTCGGCGGCACGCCGGGCCTTCTGGGCGGCCTCCTGCCGTTCGTCGCGGAGCCGGGCGGCCTCGGCGGCGGCCTCCTCGGCCTCGGCGCGCGCGGTGCGGGCCTCGGCCAGCTCGGCCTCGGACTCCTCGGCGAAGGCGCGGGCCTCCTCGGCGGCGCGGGCCAGTTCGGCGAGGCGGCCCGCGGGGCAGCCGGTGCGCCAGGAGGCGAGCCGGGCGGCGAGTTCGCGGTCCTTGCCGAGCCGGGCGGCGAGCGCCCGGATCTCCTCGTCGCGCGCGGTGGCGCGGGCGCGCAGGGCCTGGCGTTCCTCGTCGGCGGCGTGCTCGTCGTGCATGGCCGGGTTCGGCGGCACCAGGAACACGCCGGTGGACTCGGTGCCCTCGGCGGGGGTCGGGGCGAGCAGCGCGGCGGCGGTGCCGACGGCCACGGCGGAGCGGGGCAGCAGGGCGGCGTCGCTCAGTGCCTCGCGGGCCCGGGCGTGGGTGTCCGGGTCGGTGATGATCACGCCGTCGACCAGTTCCGGGCGGGCGGCGAGCACCCGCGCGTGGTCGGCGGGGTCCACGGCCTGCGCGAGGTAGCGCCAGCCGGGCAGCGCGGGGATGCCGTGCTCGCCGAGGAACTCGACGGTGGCCAGCACATCGGGTCCGGGCGGCAGCAGTCCGCCGTCGCCGAGGGCGCCGAGGATGCGGGCGTCGTCGGCGGCGGCCGTGCGCAGTTCGAAGAGCTGGCGTTCGGCGGTGCTGACGGCGTCGCCCAGCAGTTCGCGCAGTTCGTCGGCGTAGCGGTCGAGTTCGGCGGCGGTCAGCGGGCCGCCGGGGGTCTCGTCCCGGTCCGCGCGGGGGCCGGCGTCGGCCTCCTCGGTGCGCTGGGCGGGCAGGCCCGCGCGGGCCGCCGTGCCGGGCAGGCCCAGCAGTTCGGCGAGCCGTTCCTCGGCGGCCAGGGAGTCGGCGAGGCGCCGCTCGGCCTCGTGGGCGCGCTCGGCGGCGGTCGCGGCGTCGGCGGCGCGGGCCGCGGTCAGCTCGGCGCGGGATTCCGCGGCGGCGGTCTCACGGGCCTGTTCGGCGGCCTTGCGGGCGGCCTCCCGGGCGGTGTCCCAGGCGGCGACCGCGCTCTTCTCGGCGTCGGCGGCGGCGAGCGCGGCGCGGGCCGGGTCGGCGTCCGGGGCGCTGTCGTCCAGCCAGCCGGCCCGGACCGCCTCGGCGGTCTCCTGCTCGACCTCGGCGAGCCGTTGGCGCAGGTGCCCGGCCTCGCTGCGGGCCCGCTGGGCCTCGGTGGCGGCGGCGGTGGAGTCGCGGTAGGCCGAGTCGCCGGCCTCCTGGAGGGCGGCGGAGCGCTCCTCCCCCTCGTTGGCCAGGTTCTCGGCGTTCTCGGCGGCGGCGTGCAGGGCGCGTACGAGGTCCACGGCGGCCTTGGCGCGGGCGGCCAGGGCGGGGGCCGCGTCCCGTTCGGCCTCCTGGATGGCGGCGGAGACGCGGGCGACGCGGTCGGCGGCGGCGCGGTGGCGCAGCACGACCTCGGCGGCCTGCCAGGCGGAGTGCAGGGTGCGCGCGTCGGCCAGCTCGCGCTTCTGCGCGGCGGCGGCCTTCTCGGCGGCGGCGAGGGCCAACGAGGCGTGCCGGTAGGCGAGTTCGGCGGCGATCAGGGAGCTGCGCTCGCGGGCGCCCTCGGAGTGGGTGACGGCGTAGGCGGCGGCGGTGACCCGCTGGGCGAGGTCGGTGGCCCGGATCCGTTCCTGGACGGCGCGCGCGGACAGCCGCCGGGCGAGGGTGCGGGTGCGGCGCTCGGCGCCGGCGTGGATGTCGCGGGCGCGGGCGCGGGCGTCGGCGGCCTCCACGATGCGGCCGAGCAGGTCGACGGAGCCGGCCGTGAAGTCCCGTTCGGCGATCAGTTCGGCGCGCCGGCCGAGCTTGTTGCCGAAGCCGCTGACGAGGTCGGCGAGGCCGTCGGTGTCCCGGGTGTCGGTGACCGCGCGCAGCAGCAGGTCGGTGAAGTCGGAGTCCTTCTTGACCGCGAAGAGGCCGGCGGCCTCGCCCTCGTCGGCGTTCATCTCCCGCTGGTAGCGGAAGAGTTCGGGGTCGAGACCGAGTTCGCCGAGGTGGTCGGTCCAGCGCTCGTGGATCTCCTCCCAGTGCACCTCCAGGTGCGGGTAGGCCTTGCCCGCCTCCATCAGGGCGTCGCGGAAGCCCTTCATGGTGCGGCGGCGGCCCTGGGCGCCCGAGGCGCCCTCGACGGGCGGCCGTACGGCGGTGGACTCGGCGACCGGGAGGTTGTCCAGGCTGAGTCCGGGGCCGGGCCGGAAGGAGTACCAGGCCTCGGCGAACCTGCGCGGGTCGTTGGAGACCTGTCGGCCGCGCCACTCGCTGACCTTGCCGACCACGACGCACTCGCCGGTCAGCACGTGCTGCCACTCCAGGGCCACGTGGCCGCAGTCGTCGGCGAGCAGGAACTTGCGCAGCACGCCGGAGCTGGCGCCGCCGAGGGTGTTGCGGTGGCCGGGCAGCATCACCGAGAAGATCAGCTTGAGCAGCACGGACTTGCCGCCGCCGTTCTCCAGGAAGAGCACGCCCGCGGGCGCGGGGCGGCGCGGCGGACCGGACGGCTCCTCCTCGAAGAACTCCGCCTGCGTGGGCGCCGGATCGGGCACGGGCTCGCCGACGCCCCGCAGGTCAAGCACGGTGTCGGCGTAGCGCGCACCGGCGGGTCCGATGGAGTAGAGGCGGACCCGGGACAGCTCGTACATGGCGGACTCTCGTAAGTCTGGTGGAGGTGCGGTCGTTCGAGGGCGCTTCGCGCGTCAGGAGTGGAACGGCAGGCCCGCGTCGGCCACCAGTTCCAGGTCGTCGGTGTCCTCGGCGGGCAGCAGGCTGGCGCTGCCGTCGGTCACCGGGACCACGCCCAGTTCCAGCAGTTCGGCCATGGCGGCGGTGCCGGCCATGTCGCGGACCTGGAGCTGGTAGCGGGCGGTGGTGCGGTAGGTGCCGCCGTTGTCGTCGCCGGTGCGCTGGAGGAAGCCGGAGTCGGTGAGGAAGGCGAGGGCCTTGGCGACGATGCCGGTGGTGGAGGAGGCGGGCCGGCGGGCGTCCTTGGTGGCGCCGGTGGCGCTGCGCCTGGCCCAGATCCGCCAGGCGGCCTCCAGGCCGGGCGCGTCGGTCGCGGGGTCGGTGTTCTCGCCCTGCTCCTCGGCGCGCTCCTCGATGCGGCGGCAGGCCTGGCGGACGAACGCGTCGACGCCGTTGACCGTGACCCGGCCGATGTAGCCGTCGTCGGCCAGGTCCTCGGGGCGGGGGAAGGCGAGGGCGGCGACGGCGAGATGGGCGAGTCCGTGCAGGAAGCGGTCGCCGGAGTCGGCGGTGGTGCGACGCGCGTAGTCGCCCATGCGGACGGCGAACACCGAGTCCTCGGCGGCGGTCACGGCCATGCCCGCGCGCGGGGACACCTCCAGGACGACGAGGCCCAGGCCGGTGGCGACGGCGTCGGCGAGCCGGGCGAACGCCGGGTCCTCGCGGTAGCGGCGCAGCAGTTCGGTGTAGTCGTGGTCGCGGGCGGGCTGGAGCTTGGGCTGGAGCCCGTACGCCACGAGCCGCGCCGCGTCCGCGGCGTCGGCGGGGGTGACGGCGGCGGTGGCCGGCGGGGCCGGGGCCTCGGTGTCACTCCACTCGACGTGCTCGCTCACGGCTTTGACTCCTTGTCGCTTTCTGACTTGCTCATGCTGCCCGGTCCGCCGCCATGCCCGCCGCGTCCAGCAGCGCCATGCCGACGATCAGGTCGGCGCCGCCGAACTCGGGGTCGTCCAGTTCGGTGCCGTCGTCCACGGCGAACAGCAGCTTCTCCTCGCCCTGCCGGTAGGCGGTGCCGACGGCGGGGCTGGCCGCGTGGACCGCCAGCAGGGCGACCAGGTAGGCCAGGTCGGGGTCCCCGGTGCGCCGGGCCTCGGCCAGCAGTCCGGACAGCCGGCGCGGGGCGTCGGCGGGCAGGTCCAGCAGCTCCATGGCGGCGGCCAGTTGCTCCTCGCTGAACCGGCTGTCGTCCGGGGTCGCGATCAGGTCGGGCTCGGGCATCTCCGCGCCCAGGTGCTCGCGCTCCACGGGCGGGGTCAGGAGTATGTCCACGAGGTCGGCTACGCGCACCGCCACCGGGGTGCGCAGGCCGGTGCCGTGCGCGAAGAAGGCGTCCGTGACCCGGGTCGCCTCCGCCACGGGCAGCGGCAGCACGGGGGCGACGAGATGGCCGTACAGGTCGATCCCGGAGGTGGCCGCGGGGGTGGCGAAGGCCTGCCGGTCCTGCTCGGCGCGGAACAGCGGGCCCGCCTCCAGCAGGCGCGACTGGAGCTGGGTGTGCCGGCGGATGCAGTCCTTGACGATGTCGACCAGTTCGGCGGCGCGCCGCTTGTGCTCGGGCTCCTCGGTCTCGTCGCGGGCCTTGCGGATGTTGGTGAGGATCGCGTTCTCGTGGCGGTAGCGGTCGGCCACGTGGTCCAGGGCCTCGGCGATCATGTCGGGCACGGCGTTGAGCCAGTCGACCGCGCGGACGTTGCGCCGGGTGGCCTCCAGGGCGCGGCGCAGGGTCTCGGAGTACTGCACCGTGCGGTAGCGGGCCTGCTCGGCGGCGAGCTGGGCGTCGGCGAGCCTGCCCCGGTTGATCAGCACCTCCAGCTTGACCTCGGCCGCGATCTGGGCGCTGGTGACGTCGGTGTCGAGGGCGCCGACCAGGACGTTGACCGCCTCGTCGGTGGTGCGCAGGTACACCGTGCCACCGGGGCCGGGGACCTCCTCGATCAGCTTGAAGTCGTAGTCGCGGCGGACATAGGTGCCGTCCGCGGCGAAGGTGCCGTAGACGGCGCGGAAGCCGCGGTCCACGCTGCCGACGTTGATCAGGTTCTCCAGCACCCAGCGGGCCACCCGCTCGTGCTCGGCGGCGGGCCGCCGGGGGGCCTGGGCGGCGATGCGCGGGATCAGCCGGGCGACGATCTGCTCGTGGTCGGCGCCGGTGTCGAAGTCCATGTTGAGCGTGACCAGGTCGATGGCGGCGAGCGCCACCTCGGCCATGCCGTACACCGAGTACTCGCCGGCGAGGCTGCCCTTGCGCGCGTCGAGGTCGTGCAGCGGCGCGGTGCAGGCGAGCGCGCGCAGCCGACGCGCCAGACCCTCGTCGGCGGCCGGGCCCGGCGCGGGGCGTGGGGCGGCGCTGAGCTGGGGCGGAGCGGGTTCCGTCGGTGCGGGGGAAGTCACGGTGCACAGACTAGGTCCTCTGTCTGACATCCACCGAAACGGGAGCCCGCCGAGGTGCCGCCGGCCCCCTCAAGGGGTGCTTTCCTCGCCGACCCGGAGGCGGTAGACCTCCACCACCCGCTCCAGGGAGTCGGCCAGGTACGTCTCCAGCAGGGTTTCCGCCCCGCGCCGGTCCCCGGCCTGGAGCGCGCGCAGGATCTGGCGGTTCCGGGACAGGTACGGCTCGTGCAGCCGCCGCGGCTCGTCCACCAGGTGGAAGGCGAGGCGCAGCTCGGCGAAGACGCTGCGCATCAGCTCGGCGGTGCGTTCGCTGCGGGCGAGGGCGACCAGTTCCTGGTGGAAGTGGATGTTGGCCGTACCCACCGTTTTCCAGTCATCCTCGGCGGCCGCCGTCTCGCCCTCGGTGACCGCGTCGGCCATCCCCCGCAGGGGGTACGGCGGCTCGCCGAGGCCGCGCACCACGGCGCACTCCACGAGGGAGCGGGTGCGGTAGATGTCCTCGACGTCCTCGACGGTCAGCACCCGCACGAACACGCCCCGGTTGAGCTCGTGCACCAGCAGGCGTTCGTGGGTGAGCAGCCGGAACGCCTCGCGCAGGGTGTTGCGGGAGACGCCGAGCGCCCCGCCGATGCTGTCCTCGGACAGCCGGGTGCCGGGCGGGAAGTACCCGTCCGCGACACGGCTCCTGAGGATGTCCGAAACCCTCTCCGCCGTGCTCGTACGGCCCAGGAGGGCGCGGTCGTCGGCCAGTCCCGCCAGCTGCTCTGCCATGCCCGGAATTCAACCGCAGCCGACGGAACGAGACAACATAGGTATTGAAGGATCGTTGAACGATCCTCTACGGTGCTCGGCACGGCTCGCTTTCCGCACCCTCCGTCCCCATCTGCGAGGTGCCCATGAGCACGACCCCACCGCCACCGGCCACCGCCCCTCCGGCCCAACGCGCCGAGCAGGACGCGGCGTTCGGCTGGTTCCGCGACCTCGGCCCGCACGGGCGGCGCGCGTTCGCCGGCGCGTTCGGCGGCTACGCCCTGGATTCCTACGACTACTTCACGCTGCCGCTGAGCATGGTGGCGCTCTCCGCGTACTTCGGTCTGGACAGCGGCCGGACCGGTCTGTTCACCACCGTCACCCTGGTGGTCTCGGCCGTCGGCGGCGCCCTGGCGGGCGTGGTCGCCGACCGGGTGGGCCGGGTCCGGGCGCTGGTGATCACGGTGCTCACCTACGCCGTGTTCACGGTGGCCTGCGGCTTCGCGCCCGACTACGAGACGCTGCTGGTCTTCCGGGCGCTCCAGGGCCTCGGCTTCGGCGGCGAATGGGCGGTCGGGGCCGTCCTGGTGGCCGAGTACGCCGCCGCCCGCCACCGGGGCCGTACGCTCGGCGCGGTCCAGAGCTCCTGGGCCGTCGGCTGGGCGCTGGCCGCCGTCGCCTACACGCTGGTCTTCTCCCTCGCGGGCGACGGTCTGGCCTGGCGGGTGATGTTCTGGACCGGCGCGCTGCCCGCGCTGCTGGTGCTGTGGCTGCGGCGCAGCGTGCACGACGCGCCGGTGGCGCTGGCGGCCCGCGAACAGGACCCGCGGCGCGGCTCGTTCACCGCGATCTTCCGGCCGGGCCGGGACGGCGCCCCGGGCCTGCTGCGCACCACGCTCCTGGCCTGCCTGCTGTCCACCGGCGTCCAGGGCGGCTACTACACGCTGGCCACCTGGGTGCCGACGTACCTCAAGTCCGAACGGGGCCTGTCCGTGGTCGGCACCGGCGGCTACCTCGCCCTGCTGATCTCCGGCGCGTTCCTCGGCTACCTGACGGGCGGTCACCTCACCGACCGGCTCGGCCGGCGCGCCACCATCTGGCTGTTCGCGCTGCTGTCGGCGGTGTGCGTGTCGGCATACGCGCACATCCCGCCGGGCGCCGACACGCTGCTCCTGGTGCTCGGTTTCCCGCTCGGATTCTGCATGTCGGCGATCTTCAGCGGCTTCGGCTCCTATCTGAGCGAGCTGTACCCGACGGCGGTGCGCGGCACCGGACAGGGCTTCACGTACAACACGGGCCGCGCGGTGGGCGCGGTCTTCCCGACCCTGGTGGGCTTCCTGGCCGACGGCTGGGGCGTGGGCGGCGCGCTGGTCTTCGGCGCGGTCGGCTACGGGCTCGCGGCACTGGCGCTGCTCGGACTGCCCGAGACGCGCGGGAAGGAACTGACATGACAGGGGTGCAGAGCACCGAGGACCGTCCCGTCATCACGACCGAGCAGCGCTCGCCCGACTGGAGCCCGCGCACCGCGCGCGCCCGGTTCCGCGCGGGCCTCGCCGGCCCCACGGCCGGGGTCGCGGCCGGCCACACCCAGGCCAACCTGATCGCGGTGCCCGCCGACTGGGCCTACGACATGCTGCTGTTCTGCCAGCGCAACCCCAAGCCCTGCCCGGTGCTGGACGTCACCGACGCCGGTTCCCCGACGACGGTGCTCGCCGAGGGCGCGGACCTGCGCACCGATCTGCCGCGCTACCGGGTGTGGCAGGACGGCGAACTGGTCGACGAGCCCACCGACGCGCGCGCCTACTGGCGGGACGACCTGGTGGCGTTCCTGATCGGGTGCAGCTTCACCTTCGAGTGGGGGCTGGCCCGCGCGGGCGTGCCGATCCGCCATGTCGAGGAGGGCCGCAACGTGCCCATGTACCTCACCGACCGGCCGTGCCGCCCGGCGGGCCGGCTGAGCGGGCCGATGGTGGTGTCCATGCGCCCGGTGCCGCCTGGGCGGCTGGGGGCGGCGATCAAGGAGAGCAGCCTGCTGCCGGCCGTGCACGGCGGTCCGGTGCACTGCGGGGACCCGGCCGGCCTCGGCATCGCCGACCTCGGCCGGCCGGACTTCGGCGACCCGGTGACCGTCGAGGAGGACGAGATCCCGGTGTTCTGGGCCTGCGGGGTGACCCCCCAGGCGGCCGTGATGGCCTCCCGGCCGCCGTTCGCCATCACGCACGCGCCGGGTCAGATGTTCCTGACCGACGCGCGCGACGAGCAGTACCGGCTGGTCGGCATCGACTGACCATCGGCTGACCAGGCCGCGCCGAAGAAGACCCGACGAACCGAAGGACACGGGAACGACCATGACCGCGATCGATCTGAACGCCGACCTCGGCGAGGGCTTCGGCCGCTGGCGGCTCACCGAGGACGAACAGCTGCTGTCCGTCGTCACCAGCGCCAACGTGGCCTGCGGCTTCCACGCCGGGGACGCGGTGACCATGCGCCGCGTCTGCGAACTGGCCGCCGAACGCGGGGTGACGATCGGCGCCCAGGTCTCCTACCGGGACCTCGCCGGGTTCGGGCGGCGCGCGATGGACGTGCCGCCCGCCGAACTGGCGGCCGAAGTCGCCTACCAGATCGGTGCGTTGGAGGTGTTCGCCCGGGCGGCCGGGGCCCGGGTGGCATACGTCAAGCCGCACGGCGCGCTCTACAACCGGGTGGTGCACGACGAGGAGCAGGCCGGCGCGGTGATCGACGGTGTGCTGCTCGCGGACGCCACGCTGCCGGTGCTCGGCCTGCCCGGCTCCCGGCTGCTCGAACTGGCCCGGAAGGCGGGTCTCGCCGCCGTGCCGGAGGCGTTCGCGGACCGCGCGTACACCGACGAGGGCACGCTGGTGCCGCGCGGCCGGGACGGCGCGGTGGTGAGCGACGCGGAGGCGGTCGTCGAGCGCTCGGTCGGGCTCGCGCGCTCCGGCGTGGTCACCTCGCACTCCGGCGCGCGCATCCAGGTGCGCGCCCGCTCGCTGTGCGTGCACGGCGACACCCCGGGCGCGGTGGAACTGGCCCGGCGGGTGCGGACGCGCCTGCTGGCGGCGGGCGTGCGGGTGGAGGCCTTCGCGTGAGGGCGCTGCCCGTCGGGGAGGACGCGCTGCTGATCGAGGTGGACTCGGCCGAGGAGGTGCGGTCGCTGCACGCGGCACTGCTGCGGCGCCGCGCGGCGGGCATGCCGGCGGTCCGGGAGATCGTGCCGGCCGCGCGCACGGTCCTGCTCGACGGGCTGCCCGACCCGGAGCGCTGGGTGTCCGAACTGACCTCGCCCGCCGGGGCGCCGCCCCCGGAGCGGGCGCTGCCGCCGGTGGAACTCCCGGTGCGCTACGACGGCCCCGACCTCGCGGTCGTCGCCGCGCACTGGCAGGTGTCCGAGCGGGAGGTGGCCCGCATCCACGCGGGCACCGAGTTCACGGTCGCCTTCTGCGGGTTCGCACCGGGCTTCGGCTATCTCACCGGGCTCCCGGCCCGCTACGACGTCCCGCGCCGGGCCACCCCGCGCACGGCGGTGCCGGCCGGCGCGGTCGCGCTCGCCGGTCCGTACACCGGGGTGTACCCGCGCACCTCGCCCGGCGGTTGGCAGCTGATCGGCACCACCGACGCCCTCCTGTGGGACCACACCCGCGAGCCCGCCGCACTGCTCTCCCCCGGCACACGCGTGCGGTTCGTCCCGGTGGCGGACCGGTGAGCGGCGGGCCGGGCGCCGGACCGGTGGAGGAGTCATGACCGACCGCGCGCTCGTCGTCGTACGACCCGGGGCGCTGACCACCGTGCAGGACCTCGGGCGGCCGGGGTACGCGCACCTCGGGGTGCCCCGCTCCGGGGCGCTGGACCCCGGGGCGGCGGCGCTCGTCAACCGGCTGACCGGGAACCCGCCGGACGCGGCCGTGCTGGAGACGACGGTCGACGGCTGCGCCCTGCGCGCCCGTTCCACGGTGACCGTGGCGGTCGGCGGGGCGCCCTGCCCGGTGACGGTGGGCGGCCGGCCGGCGCCCTGGGGCGCCCCCGTCGTGGTCCCGGCCGGTGAACTCCTGGAGGTGGGCGCGGCGGTGGCCGGGGTGCGCGGCTACGTCGCCGTGCGCGGCGGCATCGCCGTGGAGCCGGTGCTCGGCAGCCGCGCCACCGATCTGCTGTCCGGTCTGGGCCCGGCCCCGCTCGCCGAGGGCACGGTGCTGCCGCTGGGCCGGCCGGCCGGGCCGCCCGCGCGGGTGGACGGGGCGCCGCAGCCGGGCCCGCCCGCCGAGCTGGTGCTGCGGGTGACGCCGGGCCCGCGCGTGGACTGGTTCACCGCGCGGGCGGTGCGCGATCTGACCACGCGTGCCTACCGGGTGTCCCCGGCGAGCAACCGCATCGGCCTGCGCACCGAGGGCCCGGCCCTCGAGCGGGCCCGGGACGCCGAACTCCCCAGCGAGGGCATGGTGCTGGGCGCCGTACAGGTGCCGCCGGACGGCCGCCCGGTGGTCTTCCTCGCCGACCATCCGACCACCGGCGGCTACCCGGTGATCGCGGTGGTCCGGCCGATCGACCTCGCGGCAGCGGCCCAGGCGGTGCCGGGGACACCGGTGCGGTTCGTGCCGGTGCGACGGTGGTGAGCGCCCGGCCGGCCCCGCCCTCCATGCCGGTCGGCCCGCGCCTCCGTACGGCCGACTCGTGTCCGGGCCGAGCGAGGGTGTGAGCGGTGCGGCCCAGCCCCGCCGGCCCTCGCCGACGGGGTCGCCCACGCCCTCGGTGAGCGGGTCCCCGCGGGCGACGAACCGGACCGGCCTATACCGCGCCCTCCGGCACCGCGTGCCGGGGGTCCGCCGGGTGCGGCGCCCGCGCGTCATGGGCGGCGAGGAACGCCCGCACCGCCGTGTCCCAGCCGAAGCACTCCGCCCGGGCCCGGGCCGTCTCGCGCCGCTCGGACTCGGGGCGCTCCAGGAGCAGTTCGACGGCGTCGGCGAACGCCTCGCCGCGGTCGGCGACGCTCGCCCCGGCGGACCCGATGACCTCGGGCAGCGCGGAGGAGGCGCTGGCCACCACGGGCGTGCCGCAGGCCATGGCCTCCAGGGCGGCGAGCCCGAAGGTCTCGGCGGGCCCCGGCGCGAGGGCGAGGTCGGCGGTGGCCTGGAGGGCGCCGAGCGCGGACCGGTCGAAGAGGTGCCCGAGGAAGGTCACCAGCAGCCCCCGTTCCCGGGCGCGCTGCTCCAGCCGGGGCCGCAGCGGCCCGTCCCCCGCGACCACCAGCACCGCCGGGCGGCCGCGCCGCACCAGCGTCTCCAGGGCGTCCAGGGCGGTGCCGGGGCGCTTCTCCACCGACAGCCGGGAGCACAGCACCAGCAGCGCCTCGCCGTCGCGCGCGTACCGGGCACGCAGTCCGGGGTCGCGCAGCGCGGGGTGGCGTTCCACCAGGTCGACGCCCAGGGGGGCGCGTACGACGTTGCGCGCGCCGGTGCGGACGAACTCGCGCTCGGCGTACTCGGTGGTGCACACCACTCGCGCATAGGCGTGCGCGGTGCGGGTGTTGAGGGCGTCGGCGGCCCGCCGGGAGAGGTTCTCGGACAGGCCCCAGGTGCGCAGCACCCCGTCGGTGGTCTCGTGGGAGACCATCACGGCGGGCACTCGCGCCCGGCGGGCCCAGCGGCCGGTCCAGCGCAGGGTGGTCCGGTCGGAGACCTCCAGACGGTCCGGCGCCAGGTCCTCCAGGAGGGCGGCCACCCGCCGCCGGTCGGTCAGCACGCGGTAGCCGCCGGTGCCGGGGAGCAGCGGGCCGGGCAGGGTGACGACCCGGCCCTGTTCGGTGTCGGTGTCGGTGTGCCGGGCGCCGGGCACGATCAGCACCGGTTCGTGGCCCGCCGTCCGGAAGCCCTTGCCGAGCTCGCGCAGGGCGGTGCGCAGGCCCCCGGAGGCGGGGGTGACGAAGTTGGCGAGCCGGACGATGCGCAGCGGCCGGGCGGTCACGCGGCCACCGCCGTCCGGCGCGCGGCGAGGACGTCGCCGTAGTGGCCGATCAGCCGGTCCCCCACGGCGGCCCAGGTGCGGCCCTCCACCCGGGCCCGGGCGGCGGTGCCGAACGCGGCGCGGCGCGCGGGGTCGGCGGCCAGGGCGCGGACGGCGCCCCGGACGGCGTCGGCGTCGCGGGGCGGCACGAGCAGTCCGGTGCGGCCGTGGTCGACCAGGTCGAGGGGGCCGCCGGTGGCCGGCGCGACCACCGGGACGCCGCTGGCCATGGCCTCCTGCACGGTCTGGCAGAAGGTCTCCAAGGGCCCGGTGTGCGTGAACAGGTCCAGCGAGGCGAAGATCCGGGCGAGGTCGTCGCCGGTGCGCCGGCCGAGGAAGACCGCGCCGGGCAGGGCCTCGGCCAGCTGCTCACGGCTGGGTCCGTCGCCGACGACGACGAGCCGGACGCCGTCCAGTCCGCAGACGCCGGCGAGGAGTTCGACGTGCTTCTCGGGGGCGAGCCGGCCGACGTAGCCGACGATCAGCTCGCCGTTCGGGGCGAGTTCACGGCGCAGCGCCTCGTCCCGGCGATCCGGCCGGAAACGTACGGTGTCCACGCCCCGCGGCCACAGCCGCACCCGGGGTATGCCGTGCTCCTCCAGGTCGCGCAGGGCGGCGGTGGAGGGGGCCAGGGTGCGGTCGGCGGCGGCGTGCACCGAGCGGATGCGGCGCCAGGCGGCGGCCTCTCCGGCGCCCATGTAGGTGCGGGCGTAACCGGCGAGGTCGGTCTGGTAGACGGCGACGGCGGGCAGGCCGAGCCGGGCGGCGGCGGCCATGCCCCGCACGCCGAGGACGAAGGGGCCGGCGAGGTGGACCACGTCGGGGCGGTGGGTGACGAGGGCCGCGGCCAGACGCCGGCTGGGCAGGGCGACGCGGACCTGGGGGTAGCCGGGGAGCGGGAGCGAGGGGACGCGGACGACGGGACACGGGGCGTCCGTGCCGGGGCCACTGCCCGGGGCGGGGGCGGGGGCGACGACGAGCGGGTGGTGACCGCGATCTACGAGGTGCCGGGCGGTCTGGAGCGCGCAGTGGGCCACGCCGTTCACATCGGGGGGAAAGGATTCGGTCACGATGACGACACGCATACGGGTGTTGTCGCCGCGCCGGACGTGGCCGCGTCAACGTCGATCTTTCCGCGCGGGGAACGTCCCGTGAGCGTTGTGCTCCGCGCCCGGGCGGGCCAGACGGCGTCCATGACCGCCTGGCCCACGGGGCGTCCGGTGTTCACACGGCGGGCGGTCCCAGGCCCGGCCGGCCGGTCGCGGGGGACTCTCCGGGCGCGCCGGCGCCGTCCCGGCGGGTGTCTCTCAGCTCGCGGAGAGGTCGGGCCCGAAGCGGCTGCGCACCGCCGTCTGGACCTCGTCCTCCTCGGCCGGGTCGGCGGCGAGGCGGCGCAGGCGCTCCACGACCCGGTTGTCGCCGGTCTCGGCGTGCCGGGCGGCGAGTTCGCGGGTGGTCTCCTCGCAGTCCCAGAGGCATTCGACGGCGAAGCCGGTGGCGAAGGAGGGGTCGGTGGCGGCGAGCGCGCGGGCGGCCCGGCCCCGCAGGTGGGAGGAGGCGGTCTCGCGGTAGACGTGGCGCAGCACCGGCGCCGCGCAGGCGATGCCGAGGCGTCCGACGCCGTCGACCAGGGTCCACAGGGTGGGCGCGTCGGGGCCCTCGCCGCGCACGGCCTCGCGCAGGGCGTCGAGGACCAGCGGGCCGTCCTGGACGCCGCCCCGGCAGGCGAGCACGCGCCCGGCGGCGGCGCCGAGCGCGTCGGGCCGCTGGACCCAGCCGCGCGCCCGGTCCACGGCGGCGACACCGCGCATCCGTTCGAAGGCGTCGACGGCGGCCTCCACGACGACCGCGGACCCGTCGGCGACCGCGCCCTCGATCAGGCCGAGCACCTCGGGATCGTTGCCGTCGGCGAGATAGCGCAGGGCGGTGCAGCGGGCGCCGTCGGTACCGGTGCGGGCCGCCTCGACGATCTCCGGCCGGTCCTCGGGGCCGGCCACCGCGGTCAGACAGCGGGCAGCGGGCACATGGAGGGCGGCGCCGCGCTCCAGGCCCTGCTGGGCCCACTCGAAGACGGCGCGCACGCTCCAGCCGGGGCGGGGCCCGGTCGGCCGCATCTGCCGCTGCCAGCGGTCGAAGCAGCCGGCCTCGTGGGCGGCCCGCACCCGCGCGCCGATCCAGTCGCGCGAGTCCTCCGCCCACAGCCGCCAGGGCCGGGGCTCGAAGGCGTCGCGCACGGCGGCGGCCAGCTCGGCCTCGCCCTCGGGGTCGGCGGGGAAGCGGGCGAGCACGGGGGCGGCGAGGGCGCGCAGGCCCGCGTCGTCGTCGCGCAGCGCCAGCTCGTCCAGCGCCCAGGCCCAGTTGGCGCCCCGGGCGGCGTAGCGGCGCAGCAGGTCGAGCGCGTCCCGGCGGCCGTAGGAGGCGAGGTGGCCGAGCACGGCCAGCGCGAGGCCGGTGCGGGACTCCTCGGTGTCCAGGTGGTCCTCGGGGTCGAAGAGGTGTGCCTCGACGGCGTCCAGTTCGCCGTTCAGGTCGAGGAAGAGCCGGGCGTAGTAGAGGGAGCGGTTCTCCACCTGCCAGTCGTGGCGGGGATCGCGCAGGACACAGTGGTTCAGGGCCGCGAGCGCCTCCGCCCGGGGGGCGGTGAGCGCGTGCAGCGTGCCGTCGCCGCGGCCCCGCTGAAGCAGGCCGAGCAGTGTGCCGCTGGGCGCTATGACCGGATCGAACATGGGAAACAGCCTCACATCAAGCGTCGACGCAACCGGGGAACACGCATTACCTGGCCGCGTGACACAACGTCGGAGCGCCCGCCGTCTCTTGCTTGCTGTAGACCATTTCTCTCTGCCTCTCGTCGGTGGCCCATGCGGACCGCATCACGGCCCGCGCGGTGCGGCAACACCTGCCCAGCCATCGCGTCCGTGAATCACGACGTCATGATGACCCGCGGTGTGTGCTGCCGCGACCGTATTTCCGGCGGCCCTGTACCGCCTCCCCCGTTTTCCGTGTCGCCGCTGGTCAGAAGCCCGGCGTCAGTTGACGCCGAAGAGTTCGAGGACGTCCGCCCGGTCGAACATGCGGGCGGTGTCGACCGCCGAGGGGGTGCCCGCGGAAGGGTCGGCTCCGCCTTCCAGCAGCGCCTTGACGACCTCCGTCTCGCCCTTGAAGACCGCGCCCGCGAGCGGGGTCTGGCCCCGGTCGTTGACCCGGTTCGCCTCCGCGCCACGGGCGAGCAGCGCGCGGACCGCGTCGGCGTGGCCGTGGTAGGCGGCGAGCATGACCAGGGAGTCACCGCGGTCGTTGGTGAGGTTGGCCGGAACGCCCGCGTCGACGTACGCCACGAGCGCCTCGGTCCGCCCCTGCCGGGCCAGATCGAAGATCTTGGTCGCCAGCTCCACGACCTCGGGGTCGGGGGCTTCACTCATCGCCGGACCGCCTCTCATTACAACCGTTCAGGTGAACCGCAAGGGTACTGGCTCGTGCCTCACACGACCCGTTGTGACCGAAGTAAAGATCACTACGGGTGGGCCCGGACGCAAGCGCCCTGCTCAACCGGCCTCTTCCCGGTTCGACCGGTCGGGCGAATAGTCACGATATTCACCCGGTTGCGCCCTTTATCGTATAGATACATGCTGTGATCCTGGAAGTACTGATGGTGACTGTCCCCCTCGACACCAGGAGGCCCCCAATGATCCTCTCCATGTCAGGCGTCGTCCTGCTCGGCACCATCGTGTTCCTCTTCTTCCGCAAGGACGGCCTCAAGGGCTCGCACGCGTGTGTCTCCGCCCTCTTCGGCTTCTACCTGTCGAGCACCGCCATCGCACCCAGCATCAAGGCCGGCGGGGAGAGCCTGGCCGGCCTCCTGGGCGGCATCAAGTTCTGACGCCCCGCACCCGAAGCCCCCTCCCCCACCACCAGGAGACAGCAGTGGCCCGGCGCCCTCTCCCCCGCATTCTGAGCAAAGACGGCGCGCAACTCGCCCGGACGCAGCTCGCCCGGAGCCGGGAGCTGGCCCGGACGGCGGCCGACAGCGCCACCGACGTCCTGCATCCGCTGATCACCCTCTCGCGCGGACTGCGCCGGCTGGCCCTGGCCGGCCGGCGCAGATGGGCCGACACCCCGAAGGACCGGCGCGGACCCCTGCTGTTCCTGGTGGCCTGCCTGGTCCTGGTCGTGGTGCTGGCCCCCTACGGGCCGCTGCTGGCCGTCGTCACGGTGATGGCGGCGGCGGGCTGGCAGGGCCGCGACCGCACCCCGCGCACCCCCGAGGGGCCCGACGAGTCCCAGACCGAACGGCTCCAGGCGCTCTACGAGGCCCTGGTCCCCTACTTCTCCGTCCCCGAGGACCCCGCACCGCTGTACGCGCACGGCGGCGAGTGGCACAAGGCCGTCCCCACGCACGAGTTCGACGACGCCGGACGCGTCGCGCACCTGGTGCTGCGCTACCCCGCCTACTTCCCGGACGGCGAGAGCGAGGCCCGCGCGCGGATCGAACGGGTGCTCACCGCGAAGGCGGGGCGCGGGCGCGAGTACCGCTTCGGCTGGGACGAGGAGGGCAACCAGCTGACCGTCACCGCGCTCGCCCCGCTGCCGCCCGACATCGTGGCCCAGCGCTTCGTCACCGCGCCGGGCGAGACGGTGCTCGGCTTCACCGATCCGGACGAGGTGCAGCGCACCCTGCCCCTCTCCTACGGGGAGGAACAGCTCGACGTGCCGCCGGTCGTCTGGCGCACCGGCACCCGCTCCACCGAGCCGCATCTGCTGGCGGTCGGCCAGCCCGGCAGCGGCACCTCCACCCTGCTGCGCTCCCTGGCCCTCCAGGCCCTGCGCTGCGGCGACGTGCTGATCGTGGACGGCGGCGGCACCGGCGAGTACGCGTGCCTGACCGGCCGGGACGGGGTGCTGGCCGTGGAGTGCGCGCTGCCCGGGGCGCTGGCGAGCCTGGAGTGGGCCGCGCAGGAGACCGAGCGGCGGCTCGTCGCGATCAACCTGGCCCGGCAGGCGGGCGACCCGCCGCCGGCCGACACCCGGCGTCCGCTGTGGGTCCTGCTGGACCGGCCGAGCGTCTTCGCGCACCTCGCGGAGGTGGACGGGCGCGAGGACCCGCAGGCCCTGCTCCGGGTGCCGCTGCGGCACGGGCGTGCGGCGAACGTGACCGTCGTCGTCGCCGAGCACTTCGACGGCGCCGACGCGCTGAGCGACGCGGTACGGCAGCACACCCGGGCCCGGGTCGTCCTCGGGCCGACGACGCAGCGGCAGGTGGAGTCGGTCCTCGGCGCCGCGCCCCCGACGACGCCACCGGCCCAGGTGCCGCCGGGGCGCGGATACGCCCGGCTGGGGCAGGGCCCCGTCCACCGGCTCCAGGTCCCACGGACACCGGACCCGTACGACGACGCGACGAGCGACGCGGACCGCGGAGCCGTCCTGGACCTCCTCCCGCCCCGCCGGGAAGCCGTACGGGCCCCCGAACCGATCGACCTGACGAAACCGACGACGGCACAGCAACCGGTGGCGGCGGAGTGAGCCGCGGGCCGGCCGGCCCCCCCGCACACCCGGTCGGCCGCCCGGCCCGGCGCCCCTACGCCACGAACGTCCGCGGCGACTCCGCGCCCCCGCCGCCCCCCGTCTCCACCACGCGTGCCGCCGCCGCGAGCCGTACCGCCGCCTCCTGCGCCACCGCTCCGCCGACGGTGAACGGCAGCCGCACATAGCCCTCGAACGCGCCGTCGACGCCGAAGCGCGGACCGGAGGGCACCCGGACCCCGGTGCGTTCGCCCGCCTCGGCGATGCGGGAGCCGGACAGGCCGCCGGCCCGGACCCACAGGGTCAGGCCGCCCCGCGGGACGGAGAATCCCCAGTCCGGCAGCTCACGCCGGAGCGCGGCCACCAGCGCGTCCCGGTTCTCCCGGGCCTGCGCCCGTCGCAGGGCGACGGCCTGTTCCCAACCTCCGGTGCTGAAGAGCCAGTTGACGGCCAGCTGCTCCAGCACCGGGGTCCCGAGATCGGCGTACGCCCGCGCGGCGACCAGGCTGCGGACGATGTCCGGCGCCGCCCGCACCCAGCCGATGCGCATGCCCGCCCAGAACGCCTTGCTGGCCGAGCCGACCGTGATCACCGTGGAGCCGGCCGGGTCGAACGCGCACACCCGGCGCGGCATCCGCCCGTCCCCCAGTTCCTCCTCCAGCCACAGCTCGCTCATCGTCTCGTCGGCGACCAGCACCGTGCCCGCCGCGCGCGCCGCGTCCACCAGCCGGCGCCGCTGGTCCTCGTCGGCCAGCGCCCCGGTGGGGTTGTGGAAGTCGGCGACCACATAGGCGAGCCGGGGGGCGGCCTCCCGCAGCACCTGCCGCCAGCGGTCCATGTCCCAGCCCGACAGCCCCTCCCCCATCGCCACCGGCACCAGCCGGGCACCCGCCTCCCGCATCAGCTGGAGGATGTTGGCGTAGGAGGGCGACTCCACGGCGATGCGCTCGCCGCGCCCCCCGAAGAGATGGCAGATCGCGTCGATGGCGCCCATCGCGCCGGTCGTCACCATGATCTGCTCCGGCATCGTGGGGATGCCGCGCGCGGTGTAGCGCTCGGCGATCATCGCGCGCAGGGCGGGCAGCCCGGCGGGATAGTCGCCGTGCGTGTGCGCGTACGGCGGCAGTTCCTCCAGGGCGCCCTGCACCGCACGGGTGAGCCAGGGCTCGGGCGCGGGCAGCGAGGCGCAGCCCAGGTCGATCATCGAGCCCAGGGCCTCCGGGGGCAGCGGCTCCAGGCCGCGCGCGGGCACCGGGTTGCCCGCCGGTACGGCGGTCCAGCTGCCCGCGCCGCGCCGGGACTCCAGGAAGCCCTCACCGCGCAGCGCCTCGTAGGCGGCGGCGACCGTGGTGCGGCTGACGGAGAGGGCGAGGGCCAGTTCACGCTCGGCGGGCAGCCGGGCGGCGACCGGGACCCGGCCCTCCAGCACCAGCAGCCGGATGCCGTCGGCCAGCGCCCGGTAGGCGGGCGGGCGGCGCGTGCCGGGGCCGGCCGGCCGCTCCTGCTGGGAGTTGAGCAGCCGGGCGAGCTGCGCGGCACCCACTGCCGAGGTCCACTGCGCCATGAAGATCAGTCCACCTTCCCCGAATTGGCCATGGATGGCGTTTCCCCCCAAGCCACAGAGTGACATGCATCAGTCCACCGCCACCATCCAGGGGGGTACGTCGTGTCCGCTCACGGGCATATAGGCCGTCGCTTGCTCCAGCTCTACGCGGGGCTCGCGCTCTACGGGGCGAGTTCCGCGCTGCTCGTCGCCTCGGGCCTCGGCTTGGAACCCTGGAACGTGCTGCACCAGGGGCTCGCCAAGCTGACCGGGCTGAGCATCGGCGAGATCTCGATCGCCGTGGGGGCGGCCGTGCTGCTGCTGTGGATCCCGCTGCGCCAGCGCCCCGGCCTCGGCACCGTCTCCAACGTCTTCGCCGTCGGCCTCGCCCTGGACGGCACCCTCGCGCTGCTGCCCGACCCCCGCTCCCTGGTGGTGCGTGGTCTGTTCCTGCTCGCCGGCATCGTGCTCAACGGCGCGGCGACCGGTCTGTACATCGCGGCCCGCTTCGGCGCGGGACCGCGCGACGGACTGATGACGGGGCTGCACCAGCGCACCGGACGCTCGATCCGGCTGATGCGCACGGCCGTCGAGGTGACGGTGGTGGCCACCGGGTTCGTACTCGGCGGCACCATCGGCGTGGGCACCGTGCTGTACGCCGTGTCCATCGGCCCGCTGGCCCAGCTGTTCCTGCGGCTGTTCGCCCTGCCGCCGGCGGCGGGCGGCAGCACCGTCGTTGCCGCGCGTACACCCGAACGAGCGATACTGCGTCCGTGACCACCGCGATACGCCACCCCTATCTCGACCACCCCGGTCCCCTCGCCTTCGCGCACCGCGGCGGGGCCGCCGACGGGGTGGAGAACACCGAGGCGCAGTTCCGCCGCGCGGTGGAGACGGGCTACCGGTACCTCGAGACCGATGTGCACGCCACGGCGGACGGCCGGCTCGTCGCCTTCCACGACGCGACCCTGGACCGGGTCACCGACGGCGCGGGCCGGATCGCCGACCTGCCCTGGGCGCGGGTGCGGCAGGCACGCGTGGGCGGCCGTGAACCGGTGCCCTTGTTCGAGGAGTTGCTGGACGCCTTCCCCGAGGCCCGCTGGAACGTCGACGTCAAGGCGGAACCCGCGCTGCGGCCGCTGCTGGAGCTGATCGAGCGGACGAACGCCTGGGACCGGGTCTGCGTGGGTTCCTTCTCGGAGGCGCGGGTGATGCGCGCCCAGCGACTGGCCGGGCCGCGTCTGGCGACCTCCTTCGGCACCCGCGGGGTGCTGAACCTGCGGCTGCGCTCCTGGGGACTGCCGGCCGTGGTGCGCCGCTCCGCCGTGGCCGCGCAGGTGCCCGTGGCCCAGTCGGGCGTGCCGGTGGTCGACCATCGCTTCCTGCGCGCCGCCCATGCGCTCGGCCTCCAGGTCCACGTGTGGACGATCAACGATCCGGACTCCATGCACCGGCTGCTGGACCTGGGGGTGGATGGCATCATGACCGATCACATCGACACGTTGCGCAAGGTCATGGAGGAGCGCGGCGTCTGGGTCTGACCGACCGGACGCGGCCGGCCGAGCCTTCGCAGGGGAGCGCGGAAGCGAGGGCAGGGGTGGGCACGGGCACCGTGCGCGCGGGGGTGGCGGACGAGACCGCCGACCTCCGGCGCCAGCAACGAGGGTGGTACTTCTACGACTGGGCGTGCTCGGTCTATTCGACGAGCGTCCTGACCGTTTTCATCGGCCCCTATCTGACGTCGGTCGCCGAGCACGCCGCGGACGCCGACGGCTATGTGCACCCGCTGGGCGTCCCGGTGCGGGCGGGGTCGTTCTTCGCCTACGCGGTGTCCCTGTCGGTGATCCTGGCCGTGGTGGCGATGCCGCTGGTGGGCGGCGCGGCGGACCGCACCGGCCGCAAGAAGCCGCTGCTCGCGGCGGCGGCGTACACCGGGGCGGCGGCCACCACGGGGATGTTCTTCCTGGACGGCGACCGGTACCTGCTGGGCGGGGTGCTGCTGGTCGTGGCCAACGCGGCGGCGGCCGTCGGCGCGATGCTCTACAACTCCTATCTGCCGCAGATCGCCGCGCCCGAGGAGCGCGACGCGGTCTCCTCCCGGGGCTGGGCCTTCGGCTACGGCGCGGGCTCCACGGTCCTCGTCGCCAACCTGGTGCTGTACTCGGCGCACGACTCCTTCGGGCTGACCCAGACCCAGGCGGTGCGCATCTGCCTGGCCTCGGCCGGCCTGTGGTGGGGCGCCTTCACCCTGGTACCGCTGCGCAGGCTGCGCGACCGGCGCGCGGGGGCGGCGGGCACGCCCTCGACGGGGCTGCGGCAGCTCACCTCGACGGTGCGGGACATGCGCCGGCATCCGCTGACGCTGTCCTTCCTGCTGGCGTACCTGGTCTACAACGACGGCATCCAGACGGTGATCTCCCAGGCGTCGGTCTACGGCTCCCAGGAGCTGGGGCTCGGGCAGTCCACGCTGATCGTGGCGGTGCTGCTGGTCCAGGTGCTGGCGGTGGCGGGAGCGCTGACGATGGGCCGGCTGGCACGGACGTACGGTGCCCAGCGCACGATCCTCGGCTCGCTGGTGGCATGGACGATCACGCTGGCCGCCGGTTACTTCCTGCCCGCGAAGGCACCGGTCTTCTTCTTCGTACTGGCCGCCGGGATCGGCCTGGTCCTCGGCGGCAGCCAGGCGCTGTCCCGGTCGCTGTTCTCCCACCTGGTGCCGCCGGGCAAGGAGGCCGAGTACTTCTCGGCGTACGAGCTCAGCGACCGGGGAATGAGCTGGCTGGGTCCGCTGCTGTTCGGTGTGACCTACCAGCTCACCGGCAGCTACCGCTCGGCGATCATCTCCCTGGTGGCGTTCTTCGTCATCGGCTTCATGCTGCTGGCCCGGGTCCCGGTACGGCGGGCGATCGCCGCGGCGGGCAACCCGGTGCCGGAGAAGATCTAGCGCGGATTTAGCGCTCGGCACGAAAGGGCGGTAGTGTACGCGTTTGGCCTGCCAGGCGTACCGTTACTGCGCGTCAAAGATGCCGGAACGCTGGGTGACATCTGCTAGCAGATGTGACAAACCGGGCGCCTGTGGGTAGAACAAGGGGCGGCTACGACGGCGACGCATGACCCGGAACGGGAATCTTTACCGCCGACCGGACGTTGACCGGATGACGACGACAGCGACACCTGTCCTGTGGGCGACAAGCCCGGGAGGCACGATTCATGAGTGAGCGAGCTCTTCGCGGTACGCGCCTCGTGGTGACCAGCTACGAGACGGACCGCGGCATCGACCTGGCCCCGCGCCAGGCCGTGGAGTACGCATGTGAGAAGGGGCATCGCTTCGAGATGCCCTTCTCGGTCGAGGCGGAGATCCCGCCGGAGTGGGAGTGCAAGGTCTGCGGGGCCCAGGCACTTCTGGTGGACGGCGACGGCCCGGAGGAGAAGAAGGCCAAGCCCGCGCGCACCCATTGGGACATGCTGATGGAGCGGCGCACCCGTGAGGAGCTCGAAGAGGTCCTCGAGGAGCGTCTGGCCGTGCTGCGTTCGGGGGCGATGAACATCGCCGTTCACCCCCGGGACAGCCGCAAGTCGGCATAGCGGGCACGCCGCAAGCGCATCTACACGACAGCGGGCGCCGTACGTTCTCGTACGGCGCCCGCTGTCTGCTGTCTCCGCTCCCCCCCCGGGCCGGGACAGCCTCGGGCATCACGCGTCTCCCATGTCGCGGTCGGCTCGCCGGAGCGGCACCCGGCTGCCAGGGGGCGGCACACCGCCTACCGGGTCAGCGGGGGACGCTGTCCGTCCGGCCCTCGGTGGTCGTCCTCGCGGATGACCTCGCCCGGCACCACCTTGCCGTCCGGCCGGTGCATACGGGCCTGCTGGAAGACGTCGCCCAGGCTGCCCGGGGCGGCGGCGCGCAGCCGCTTCTCCAGGGTGTTCTCCGTGAAGCGGCTCACGGCCTTCTGGACCGGCGGGAGCAGCAGGAGCAGACCGGCCGCGTCGGAGACCAGCCCCGGGATGATCAGCAGCAGGCCGGCCAGCATGGTCAGCCCGTTGCCACCGCCGCGCTGGGGCGAACCACCGCGCTGCAGCGCCTCGTTGAGGTTCCGGAAGGCGCGGCGGCCCGCCCGTTTGATCACCACCGAGCCGCCCACGACACCCGCGACCAGCAGCAGGAACACGACCGGCCCGCCCGCCGCGTCCGCCACCAGGGTCAGCAGCCAGATCTCCAGCACCAGCCACGCGGCGATCGCCAGGGGCAGATACCTGCGTAGCCGGGAGCGCCGGGGCCGGGCGGTGTACGGGGAGGTCGGAGCGCCTGTCGTCATACCCCCAGTGTGCCTGGACGCGGCTCAGCGCCGGATAAGGGATGGACCGCGGACCTGCGGGAGGCTACTTGCCCTTGTCCTTGCCCTTGAGCTTGGCGACCCGGTCCCCGGCACCCCAGGCGGTGACCCGCCACAGCGCCTCGACCAGGATGTCCTTGCTCATCTTGGAGTCGCCCAGCTCGCGCTCCACGAAGGTGATCGGCACCTCGATCACGTGGTAGCCGGCCTTGACCGCGCGGCGGGCGAGGTCGACCTGGAAGCAGTAGCCCTGCGAGGCGACCTCGTCCAGGCCCAGGCCCTTGAGGGTCTCGGCGCGGAAGGCGCGGTAGCCGCCGGTGATGTCGCGCAGCGGCAGGTCCAGGGCCAGGCGCGAGTAGAGGCTGCCGCCGCGGGAGATGAACTCGCGGGACTTGGGCCAGTTGACCACCCGGCCGCCGGGCACCCAGCGGGAGCCGAGCACCAGGTCGGCGCTCTTGAGGGCGGTGAGCAGCCGGGGCAGCTCCTCGGGCTGGTGGGAGCCGTCGGCGTCCATCTCGACCAGGACGCCGTAGCCGTGCTCCAGGCCCCAGCGGAAGCCCGCGAGGTACGCGGCGCCCAGGCCCTCCTTGCCCTTGCGGTGCATCACCTGGACGTTCTCGTCCTCGGCGGCCAGCTCGTCGGCGAGCTTTCCGGTGCCGTCCGGGCTGTTGTCGTCCGCGATCAGCACGTGCGCCTCGGGAACGGCCTTCCGCACCCGGCCGACGATCTTCTTGATGTTCTCCGCCTCGTTGTAGGTCGGAATGATCACCAAGGCCGTGCCGAGCGGACCGAACTGCCTCCCCTGGGCCGTGGCCTCGAGGGTCCCGTCGCCGTCGTTCACTGCTGCCCCTTCTGGTCGTACGCAGGCGTCCACCATAGTGGCCGCCGTCTGGGAAGACGTGACAGCTCGTACTTATGGTGGTGTCGATTGCACAAGAGTGGGGTAAGAACGCGCTTTTCGGCATCTTCACGCCGGGTTCCGGCCACGTTCTTTTCCTGTTCCGACTGTTGGGATGCTTCCTGACGCGGACGGGTTCCCTCTGTCGTGCTGCGGATGGGGGCCCGGCGCCCTTCGGGCCGACCTGGGACCCGCTGGCTGCGGATCGACCGAGAGCCGTTGTCTACTGAGCCCGGGCCCCACCCGGGTCACACCTGGCCGACCGGTTGGAACGCTTCCTGCCGGCGCGGGCGCTGAGCCTGGCTGCCAGTGGCGGCGCCCCGGTGCGGGGTGCCGTCCCTGACCCAGCGGCGCGGCGAGGAGTTGCGCGAACGCTCCCCGGTCGGGCGTCCGGTGGTGGACTCGGACGAACCTACCGGCCCGTCGCTGTGGACTGTCAACAGCCCGCTGAGCTGCGCGGACGCCGAGGCGTTCGGGAGCGGTGCGGAGGATGCGCAGGTCGCGCCCGGAAGCGGCGGCGGCCGGGGGCCGCCGCGCCGCTCCCGGAGATCACTCGCCCGGCCGTACGAAGACCGTCCGGCCGCCCACCACGGTGCGCAGGCAGCGCGGCAGTTCACCGCCCGGGGTGAGGTCGGGCAGGCCGGGGGTGCCGGAGCGCGGGTCGGTCGACCAGCGGGCCACCCGGTCGTCGGGGGCCTGCACGACCAGTTCCCCGGTGCGCCAGACGGCGAAGTCGGCGGGCGCGCCCGGGACCAGGGTGCCCGCGTCGTCCCGGCCGATCGCCCGCCAGCCGCCGCGGGTGTGCGCGGTGAAGGCGGCGCGCACGGAGACCCGGTGCTCGGGGGTGTGGTGGAAGGCGGCGGCCCGGACCGTGCCCCACGGGTCGAGCGGGGTGACGGGGCTGTCGGAGCCGAACGCCAGCGGGACGCCGGAGCGCAGCAGGGCCGCGTACGGGTTCAGGGTGCGGGCCCGCTCCGCGCCGAGCCGGCGGGCGTACATGCCGTCCTCGCCGCCCCAGAGCGCGTCGAAGGCCGGCTGCACGGAGGCGATCAGGCCCAGCTCGGCGAAGCCGGCCACGGTCTCGGGGGTGAGCATCTCGGCGTGCTCGACGCGGTGCCGGGCGGCCCTGACGCGGGCCAGGCCGACCTTCTCGGCGGCGGCGCGCACGCCCTCGACCACGGAGGAGACGGCGGCGTCGCCGATGGCGTGGAAGCCCGCCTGGAGGCCCGCCTCGGTGCAGGCGATCACATGGGCGGCGACGGCGTCGGCGTCCAGGTAGGCGGTGCCGCTGTGCCCGGCGTCGGCGTACGGCTCGTGCAGGCAGGCGGTGTGCGAGCCCAGGGCGCCGTCGGCGAAGAGGTCGCCCGCGGCGCCGATCGCGCCCAGCTCGCGGGCCTTGTCCACGTCCTGCTCGGCCCAGTAGCCGATGACACGGGGGCCGGGCAGCTCGCGGGCGAGGTCCAGCAGGCCGGTGAAGTCGTCCTCGGAGGAGATGTGCGGGCCGCCGCACTCGTGCACCGAGCCGATGCCGAGGGAGGCGGCGTGCGCCAGGGCGGTGCGCTGGGCCTCCGCGCGCTGGGCGGGGGTGATGGCGGCGAAGGCGGCCTTGCGCACGGCGTGGTGGGCGTCCCGGGTGAGCGGGGCGTCCTCCCGGGGCAGTGCGCCGCCGGCCAGGTCGAGCAGGGCGGTGGTGACGACGGCCGAGTGCACGTCGATGCGGGAGAGGTACAGGGGGCGGCCGCCGGTGGCCTCGTCCAGCTCCGCGCGGGTCGGCGGGCGGCCGCCGGGCCAGCGGGCGGCGTCCCAGCCGTGGCCGAGCAGCACACGGTCGGCGGGGCGGGCGGCGGCGAACTCGCGGACCAGGGCGAGCGCGGCGTCCAGCGAGGGGGCGGCGCTCAGGTCCAGGCCGGTCAGGGCGAGGCCGGTGGCGGTGGTGTGCACATGGGCGTCGGTGAAGGCCGGGGTGACCAGGGCGCCGTCGAGGTCGACGACCTCGTCCACGCCGTCGGCGAAGGCGTCCGCGGCGCCCTCGGAGCCGACCCAGGCGACGTGGCCCGCCTCCACGACCATGGCGGTCGCGAAGGGGTCGGCGGGGCTGTGCACCTCGCCGCGGCGGAGGAGGAGGGTACGGTCACTCATAAGCGACAGTTTCCCTCCTGCGCCGGGCGCCGTCGCACCTGGGGCCCGTTCGGGGCGCGTCCGGCGCGGCGGCGGTGGCGGTGGGAGGGCCGCCGGTCTCAGAGCTGCGGCGGGCGTGCCTCGTACGGTGTCGACAGGACCACCGTCGTACGCGTCGACACCCCCGCCAGGCTCCGCACCCGGGCCAGCAGTTCCTCCAGTTCGTGCGGGGTCGCCACCCGGACCTTCAGGATGTAGTTCTCGTCGCCGGCGACGCTGTGGCAGGCCTCGATCTCGGGGACGCCGGCCAGGCGGTCCGCGATGTCGTCGGGGGCGCTGGGGTCGAACGGTTTCACCGAGATGAACGCGGTGAGCGACAGCCCGACCGCTTCCGGGTCGACCACCGCGGCGTAGCCGCGGATGACGCCACGCTGTTCGAGCCGGCGCACCCGCTGGTGCACGGCCGACGTGGACAGGCCCGTGGCCTTGCCCAGGTCTGTGTAGCTCATCCGCCCGTCCTTGACGAGCAGCTGCACGATCTGACGGTCCAGCTCCTCCATGGCGCCAAAACCTACAGGGCGGCCGATCTCCACGGACAGCCGACGGGCCTCCACGGGCATCCGCGGGTGGCATGTGACGAAGGACACACGGTTCGAACAGGCTCCGTGATGTTCTCGTGATTACCGCCGAGACCGGACGGGAAGTGCTTGCTGTGGTCGAGGCCGCCGCGCCTTTCACGGCCCAGCCTTAGGGGGAGAATCCCATGCAGAGTGTCAAACGCCCTGGTCGATCCGCGTCCAAGCGGCAGCAGCCGGTGGTCGAGCCCGAGCCGGAGGGCGTCGAACCCGACGCCTTCGACGAGGAGCTGGACGCCTACGACACCTTGGAGATGTTCCGGGTGATCTGCCCGGACTGCGCGCAGCCGATCGCGCTGCTGGCGGACGAGGAGGTCCTGCCGGAGCACGCGCTGTGCGCCTCGCCGTGGAACCCGTTCGGGCTCACGGTGTGTGCGGGCACGGGCCGTTCGGCCGCCGACGCCCGCCCCGCGGACGAGTCCGTCACCCCGCAGGAGCAGGACACCGCCCTGCTGCTGACGCTGCCCCAGGGGCTGAACTGGCGGACGCAGCCCTTCTCGCACGTCGGGGGCCCGGGCTCGCGCCCGATGCGGGTCCCGGAGATGCGCCGCCGGGCCGCCTGAGCCCCGCGCACCGACACCTTCCCGGACCGACGCCCGAGACGGGCGGTGACCCCGCGTGCCCGTCGGCACGTTCCGCGGGTGTGACACCCCACCCGGTCACCGGGCGTCCGCGCCGCTTCTTCCGCCCGCGCCCGGCGGTGCCGCCCGCGCCCTCCGCCGCGTCGGACCCGCCCCCGGTGAGCCGCCGCGCACCCGGACCGGCCGGGACCGCACCCCGCCGGGCCGCCGTGGCCCGCAACGGTGCGGGCGGGCGGCTCGGCGGGGGCGCGGGGCCGGTTCAGCGGGCCTCGGGTCCCGCCACATGGCGGGCGATGACCATCCGCTGGATCTGGTTGGTGCCCTCGACGATCTGGAGCACCTTGGCCTCGCGCATCAGCCGCTCGACCGGGAAGTCGGCCGTGTAGCCGTACCCGCCGAGGATCTGTACGGCGTCCGTGGTGACCTTCATGGCGGTGTCGGTGCAGTGCAGCTTGGCCATGGCGGCCTGCTTGGCGAACGGCTTGCCGGCGTCGCGCAGCCGGGCCGCCGCGAGGTACAGGGCGCGCCCGGCCTCGATCTGGGTGGCCATGTCGGCGATCATGAAGCGCAGGCCCTGGAAGTCGGCGATGGGCCGGCCGAACTGCCGGCGCTCGGTGGCGTAGGCGACCGCCTCGTCCAGCGCCGCCTGGGCGACGCCGATGGCGCAGGCGGCGATGCCGAGCCGCCCGGAGTCGAGCGCGGCCAGGGCGATGGTGAAGCCCTGGCCCTCCTCGCCGATGCGCCGTTCGTCGCCGACGCGGACGCCGTCGAAGTGCACCTGGGCGGTGGGCGAGCCCTTCATGCCCATCTTCTTCTCGGGTGCGGCGGCACTCAGGCCGGGCGCGTCACCGGGCACCAGGAAGGCGGTGATGCCGCGCGGGCCGTCCTCGCCGGTGCGGGCCATCACGGTGTAGAAGTCGGCGACGCCGCCGTGGGTGATCCAGGCCTTGGTGCCGTCGATCACCCAGTCGTCGCCCTCGCGGACGGCCTTGGTGCGCAACGAGGCGGCGTCCGAGCCGGAGGAGGGTTCGGACAGGCAGTACGCGCCGAGGAGCCCGCCGCCGAGTATCGCGGGCAGGTGCTCGACCTGCTGCTGCTTGGTGCCGTAGGTGGCCAGGGCGTAGGAGGCGAGGGTGTGCACGCTGAGGCCGAGGCCCACGGTGAGGCGGGCGGCGGCCAGTTCCTCCAGGACCTGGAGGTAGACCTCGTAGGGCTGGTCGCCTCCGCCGTACTCGGCGCCGTAGGGCAGGCCGAGCAGGCCCGATTCCGAGAGCAGGGTGAAGACCTCGCGCGGGAAGCGGCCGGCGTCCTCCTCCTCGGCGGCCTTCGGCGCGATCTCGCGCCGGGCTATCTCGCGGACGAGCGCGAGCAGGTCCCTCGCCTCGTCCGTCGGCAGCTGACGCTCCACCGGCTGCGGTTCGCGGTCGGACATGGCGTCGGTCTCCTCCCTGGTCGGGAACCGGCGGCACGGCCCGCGGGTGGGGGCGGCTCCGCCTGGTCGTTCCGGTGCGGCCACGGGTGCCGGCTCCCGGGTCTCGGGAGCTGCTGACCAGCGGCGTGTGCGCTGAGTATGCCCGATCAACGGACTCCCGTCACCAGTTAACGACCGCTCACTCGAAGTTTCCAGCCGGGGCCTTGCGAGGCCGGTTTCCCCGGGTCCGCGAAGGCCGGTACGTCAAGGAATCCGGGGGCCGGAATTGGTTCGCACCATTGACCGCACTGGTCTAGTCCTCCTACTGTTCATGACCAACGCTTTACCGCGTTCATGCCAATCGGCGCGCGTTCCCTCACCCCCACGAGGAGACACCCGATGCACATCCCCCACGGTTCCCGTTCCCGGACGTTCCTCTCGGCCGCCGCTGCCGCCGCCCTCACCGCCGGGCTGCTGGCAGGCGCCGGCACCGCCACCGCGGTCTCCCCCACCAGCCCCCAGGTCAAGGCCGGCTCCAAGGTCGTCGGCTACTTCACCGAATGGGGCACCTACGACCGCAAGTACTTCGTCAAGAACGTCGAGACGTCCGGCTCGGCGGCCAAGCTCACCCACATCAACTACGCCTTCGGCAACGTCACCGGCGGCAAGTGCGCCATGGGCGACTCCTACGCGGCCACCGACCGGGCCTACACCGCGGGCGAGTCCGTGGACGGCACCGCCGACACCTGGGACCAGCCGCTGCGCGGCAACTTCAACCAGCTGCTGAAGCTGAAGAAGAAGCACCCGAACCTGAAGATCCTGTGGTCCTTCGGCGGCTGGACCTGGTCCGGCGGCTTCGGGGAGGCCGCGAAGAACCCGGCCGCCTTCGCCCAGTCCTGTTACGACCTGGTGGAGAACTCCAAGTGGGCGGGGCTGTTCGACGGCATCGACATCGACTGGGAGTACCCGAACGCCTGCGGCAACACCTGTGACAGCAGCGGGCGGGAGGCGTTCCGGGACGTCATGGCGGCGCTGCGCGCCAAGTTCGGCGGCAAGCTGGTCACCGCGGCCATCAGCGCGGACGCCACCAGCGGTGGCAAGATCGACGCCGCCGACTACGCGGGCGCGGCGCAGTACGTCGACTGGTACAACCCGATGACGTACGACTACTTCGGCGCCTGGGACGCCAAGGGCCCGACCGCCCCGCACTCCCCGCTGAACTCCTACAGCGGCATCCCGAAGGCGGACTACAACACCTCGGCCACCATCGCCAAGCTGAAGGGCCTCGGCGTCCCGGCCTCGAAGCTGCTGCTGGGCATCGGCTTCTACGGCCGCGGCTGGACCGGCGTCACCCAGGCGGCGCCCGGCGGCACGGCGACCGGGCCGGCGGCGGGGACGTACGAGCAGGGCATCGAGGACTACAAGGTGCTCAAGACCAAGTGCCCGGCGAACGGCACCGTGGGCGGCACCGCCTACGCCAAGTGCGGCAGCGACTGGTGGAGTTACGACACCCCGGCGACCATCGCCACGAAGATGGCGTACAAGAACCAGCAGGGCCTGGGCGGCACCTTCTTCTGGGAGCTCAGCGGCGACACGGCGAACGGTGAGCTGATCAAGTCGATCAGCTAGGGTCTTCGCCCCGGGTTCAGAGCAGGTGCAGCCGGGTCACGAGCATCGCGATCACCGCGACGAGGACCCAGCCCATCAGATGCTCGACGATCTTCGGGCCGTGGTCCTGGGGGCCGCCGGTGCGGGCGCGGGTGGCGGTGGCCGGGTGTGCGGTCATGCTGGTACTCACAGAGGTCGGACGTACAGAGCGGTCCCCCCACCCGTTTGTCCACCTTGCCACCCGCGACGGCGTTCGCGGCGATGAGCTTGGTCACACGGTCAGCGCACGCCCACCGCGGCCAGGGCCTTGCGCTGGCGGGCGCTCGGCTGGGCCGGGAAGTAGAGGTAGCAGACGCCTCCGGTGCCGGACGCCACGGCGCCGGAGGCGTTGTACCGCTTGGTCCTGAGCCAGATGTTCTCGAACTCCCGCCGCTTGTAGACCCGTCGTACGGCGTCGTCGCTCGGCGAGGCCGGGTCGTTGGCGATCACATCGCCGTCCGCGGTGAAGCCGATCACGGTCATCAGATGGCCCGAGGTGCCGTAACCCGCCCCGGTCAGCTCGGTCTTGAGGAACGACTGGGACGTTATGGCCGGGATGCCGGCCGCGACCAGGGTCTCAAGGTCGGTGAGCGAGGCGAGCCGGGTGATCACGCCCTGGAGGTCCTTGAAGGTGGCCGCGTAGGCGGCGTTGAACGGCCAGTTGCCGCAGCCCTGGTACTGGTAGTCGTACGTGTAGCGGGCGGCCGCGTCCACCTGCGGGTCGGCGTAGGACGGGTCGACCCAGGACAACTGCCCGGGGTCGAGCCGGCCGCCCCAGTACTCGATGATCATCTGTGACGAGGTGGGGCTGCACCAGGCCTCGCCGCCGTTGTCGTACTGCGGGTACTGGCCCTTGTGGATCTCCTGCGAGTAGCGCGGTACGACCAGTTCCCGGGCGAGGCCGGGCGTGGAGGCCGGGACCGTGAAGCGGTCGGGGATGTCGGAGCCCATCGCGCCGAGCCGCCAGACGGTCGGGGTGAGCCGGGTGCCCGGCCTGCGGTACAGGGTCAGGCGCAGCCGGTAGGAGACCAGGCGCAGACCGGTCGAGGCGTCGTCGATGGCGAAGGTGTCGGTCCAGACACTGCTCTTGCCGTCGCTCTGCCCGTCCACCGAGGTCCGCTTGATGTCCTGGTCGCCGGCCGCCCAACGGCCCATCACGTACCAGGGGGTGTCGGAGCCGTCCGAGTAGGTGCCGCACAGCTCCACCTGGATCCAGGTGCCCTCGGGGGTGTGCGCGTTCCAGGAGGAGACGACCTCGGTGGCCGGCACCGCAAGGCGGTGGCTGGGGGAGGTCCAGGTGGCGTACTCCCACGTGGCGGTGGTGCCGGTGTGCGGGTCGGTGTAGTCGGTGCTGCCCGCGGGGGCGGCGAGCACCACGCCGGGGCGGCGCCCGGACACCGCCCGGGTGCCCTGGGAGGTGCCGCCGCGCCACTCGCTGTACGTGGTCCAGGCGTGGTAGTCGATCGGACGGATTCCGGTCCGGCCGGGGTCGTCGGCGTCGGCGACCGGGTCGGGCCGGCCGGCCGCCGCGGCGGGCGCGGTGCCACCGGCCACCGCCGCGGCGACCGCGGCGGCGAGAACGGTTCTGCGGGACGGCTGTTGGGCTCTGCTCATGGGCGCGACTACCCCCAGGTGTCCGGAGTGCTGACTGGATCATGTGCACGTCGTGCGCCAACTATGGAACAGCCGCAGGGCCCCTGCCAGCACTTGGGCGGATGCCGCGCCATGATTATTGGTCTGGACCGGTGATGGAAGCGCCGAGGCCCCGGCCCGGACACCGGGAACGGTGCGGGGGCCGGGGCCTCGTGGCGGTGGTTCAGATGAGGTCCATGGCCGCGATCTCGTCGGGACGGCCGTAGCTGATGGGTCCCTGGAAGCGGCGGCGGGCGGTCGCGAACCACCAGACGGTGGCCACGAGCAGGACGACCGCGAGCGCGATCGGCGCGTAGTTGAAGGAGGACGCGGTGATCGGGGAGGCCTGGGGCAGCATGAACAGGACGCTGCTGAGGGCGATCCAGACCACGGCCAGCCAGCCGATCGGCTTGCCCCAGCGGCCCAGGTGCCAGGGGCCGGGCTGGAAGGCGTCGCCCAGGCGCAGCCGCAGGAAGATCGGCACGGCGTAGGCGAGGAAGAGGCCGACCACGTTGACGCTGACGATCGCGGTGAAGGCGGTGTGCGACCACCAGCCGGGCACCACGAGAGCGAGCGAGCAGCCCACCGCGAGCCAGACGGCCTTGACGGGCGTACGGGTGCGCGTCGAGACCGAGTGCCACCAGCGGGAGCCGGGCATGGCGCCGTCCCGGGAGAAGGCGAAGATCTGCCGGGTGTTGCTGGTGAGGTTGGCCAGGCCGCAGAAGAGCATGGCGCCGATGACGATGAGGAGCATGACCTTGGCGGTGCCGAGGCCGAGGCCGTCGATGAGGATCTGCACGGGCGGCGCGCCCGTCGCGGCCTCCTTGGCGTAGTCCTTAATGCTGTAGACCAATGCCAGCATCAGGATCAGGCCGGTGATCGCCGAATAGCCGATGGCGCGGGTGATCCCCCTGGGCGCGTTGACCGTGGCTTGCACCGTTTCCTCGGACATGTGGAAGCTGCCGTCGAACCCGGTGAAGGTCCAGCTGGTGACCAGCAGGCCCAGCATGCCGCCGTAAAGTCCGCTCGTGAAGCCGGTGTTGTTCTCGAAATGCGTCACGAAGGACGCCGACTGATGGTGATCCGGTATCACTATGAGTGCGCCCACGATCACGACGAGTCCGATCAGCAGCCACCACACGGAAATGCGGTTGAGGACGGCGACGAGCTGGACCGTGAAGGTGTTGGCGAGCCCCTGCACCACGATGATCACGGCCGTGATCAGCACCGTCTGGTGGACGGTCGGCTGGTAGGAGGGTCGCTGCAACTGCACGAAGGCCTGGATGAAGGTGGCCGCCGCATAGCCGGTCGCGGCCGTGCCACCGATCTGCCCCACGAAGTTCAGCCAGCCCGTGTACCAGGACCAGGCGCCCTTGTGCCGCTTGGCGAGTTTACCGGCGGAGAAATAGAGGGCGCCGCTCGTCGGATAGGCCGAGGCGACCTCGCCCATGGCCGCGCCGATGAGCAGCACCATGAGCGAGACACCGATCCAGCCGAATACGAGAATGCGGGGGCCGCCCGCGTTCATACCGAATCCGAAGGACGAGAAGATACCCGAAAGGATATTGATGATGGTGAAGGAGATCGCGAAATTGTCGAACGCCTTGAAACGGCGTGTGAGTTTCCGCGGATAACCCATCGCGTGCAGGGTCGCGTCGTCGTCGAGCACGACCGCGTCCTTTCCCGCGCGGGCCGCGGCCCGTGGGGTCGACATCCGTTCCGACACAGATCGGCCTTTCTCTCGATGCCTCTCGACCGCCGCGGACGGGCGCTCTGAGGAGGGGGGACGGGGACGAGCAAAGGTCAGGCGGGACCCGGCACGGGCAGACCGCAGGCGCGGCGTGCCCGGGAGAGCTGCTCGGCGGGGTCGCCGAAGGCACTCCAGGGCATGCGCGAGGCGTACGGGCCCATCGCCGTGAAGACCGCCCGGGCCTCGAACTCGCGCTGGCCCATGACCAGCGCGTGTGCGAGGTAGGCCAGGTCGAGCACCGGGGTGAAGCGGTAACCGGTCGCCGCGGGCAACCAGTTGTGGTAGATCGCGAGCGCGGTGGCCCGCCACTGGGGCTGCTCCCAGACGCGGTCGGCGAGCAGCTGGGTCGGGTTGTAGCTCTCCACCAGGGCGACCAGGGGCAGCAGCCGCAGCGCCGAGTCGGCGGGCGCCCGCTGGCTGAGGAAGGCGGCCACGTCCCAGGCGGCGTTGACCGAGCCGCCGTGGCGGGTGAAGAAGAAGGAGAGGAAACGGTGGTGGGCCTCGCGGTGCCAGGGGTCCAGGGAGAGGATGTGCGCGAACAGCCGCCAGGGGCCGGGCGGGGCGGTGAGCAGGCCCTGCGGGGCGGGGTCGCGCAGCCGGTGCAGCCGGGCCATGGCCAGCTTGGCCACCCAGGGCGTGGGATCGTTCGGGTCCAGGGCGGCGGCCCGGTCGCAGGCGGTGAGCGCGATGCGCTCCAGCGCCTCGGCGCGGTCGTCGTGGGCGTCGGCCGCGCGCAGGGCCCGCTGGACGGCGACCCGGGCCCACATCAGGGCCGCCTCCGGCGAGGGTTCCTCGCCCAGCCAGCGTTCCACCAGGTCGGTGCCGGCCGCCTCGGAGGCGATGACCAGCGAACGGTGGGCACGCAGGGCGAAGTCGGAACGGGTCTCGGCGAGCGCCTCGTACGCATGCCGATAACGCCCGGCGCGGACATCGACGCAAACCGCGGCGAGGACTCGGTCGTCGGCCGCCGGGTGCCATACATACTGCCCTTCGAATAACTCCGCGGCCATGTCCCCTGCCTTGTCCCCTTGCCCTGTCCGCGTTGACCGCTTCTCACGGTTGCGCAGGAGGCACCTTACTCAGCACGGGGGACCCCCGGAACGCCGAATTCGACATATCGGTCAGGGGATTCGAGAATGTTTATCGAAGACTGTGAGGGCTCCCGAGCGATGGTTCAAACCGTAACTTTCTTGGGGTCCGGCGGTCTCGCGGGCCCCGTCACCACGCGCCGCCACTAGACTCTTTCCGGAAAGCCCCCCACACCGCATCACACCTCGGGAATCGCCATTCAGCTCCTCGCCACCCGGCTGCGCGGGCTGCCCCCGTCCCTCGGCCCGGTCCGGCTGGTCGGCGTCGACGGGCACGCCGGCTCCGGCAAGTCGACCTTCGCCGGACGGCTGGCCGCCGCACTGGGCGATGCCCCGGTGCTCCACCTCGACGACATCGCCAGCCACGAGCAGCTCTTCGAGTGGACCGACCGGCTGCTGGCCCAGGTGATCCGCCCGCTCTCCCGGGGCGAGCCCGCCGCCTACACCCCCTACGACTGGCGTGCGCGCGCCTTCGGTCCGCCGCGCCCGCTGCCGCCCGCGCCGGTGGTCCTGCTGGAGGGCGTCGGCGCCGGCCGCCGCGCGCTGCGGCCGTACCTGGCCGAACTGCTGTGGATGGAACTGCCCCGCGAGGAGTCCTGGGCGCGCGGGCGGCGGCGGGACGGCGCGGAGCAGCGCGAGTTCTGGGACGGCTGGGTCGCGGCGGAGCGCGCGCACTTCGCCGCCGACCCCTCGCGCCCCCACGCCGGTCTCCTGGTGCGGCAGACGGCCGAGGGGTACGAGGTGTCGCCGGGGCCCGGGCGGCAGGCGGGGTCAGGCCAGGATGTGACCCTCAGTGATGGGTCGTCGGCTGTGTGGTGAAGCTGTGAAGATCCCTGTCGGCCAACTTGCCCAAGTGCCCCAACTTCGCTTGACCCGGGGGCCGTACAGGACTTACGTTCTCAATGTGCGGCCTTTCGGAGCCGCCCCAAGACGCGAAGCCCCCGGTTGTTCCCCCGTGATCGGGGGCTTCGTTCTGCCCGCGAACCGATTTCCGGGGCCTTCACGCACCGATTCCATCACCCTCGGTCACCGCCCCGCCCCGCCCCGTCCACCCCCACCTCGCCGAACGGTCCCTGCGGCACCCTACGGCCCGCGGACACACCGCGGGTACGATGCCCTTGGTGCGATCTCGGCGGCTGCCTCGCGCACCTGCAACTCCGGTCCGCGGCACGGCGGTTCGGCCGCGGCGGCCGCCGGGCGACCGTCCGGCGGTGAACCACGGGGGCACGGTCTGTGGGGGACGTGATGGACTTCGGCACGCAGGGCCCCGAGGCCCCGGCCGACCTCGCCTGGCTGCGCGGGGTCGACGCCTACACGATGGGTGCCTATCCGCAGGCGGAGGAGGAGTTCCGGGCCGCGGTGCGGATGGACCCGGGCATGGCGGACGGCTGGCTCGGGCTGCACGCGCTCCGGGTCGACACCACCACCGCGCTGCTGCGGATGTTCCGGCACCGCGAGCGCTTCGGGGAACAGCGCGCCCGCCACCGCAGGTCGCTCAACTCCTGGTACTGGCTGGGCTGGTGGGTGCAGCCGGTGCTGGAGAACCCGCGTGATCTGCTGCTCGCCCACGCCTCGCACTGGCTGGACGGCCGGCACGTGCCCGAGCTGGACCGGGCGCTCGCCGGGCTGCCCCCGGTCGACACCGATCCGCAGGTCCGCTTCCTGCACGCCTGCCGCGCCTATCTGGTCAAGGACTGGGACCAGCTGGTACGGCACACCGATCCGCTGCTGGACGACGCGCTGCTCGGCATCGAGGCCGGGCTGTTCGGCGGCATGGCCCGGGTCCGGCTGGAGATGTACGGCCAGGCCGAGCCGCTGCTGTCGGCGGCGCTGATGCGCTGCCGCAGCGAGCAGCCGCAGCGCAAGGAGCTGCGCTACTGGCTGGCGCGGGCGCACGAGGGCACCGGCCGCTCCGCCGCCGCGCTCCCCCTGTACCGCGCGGTACACCGGGTGGACCCCGCCTTCATGGACACCTCCGCGCGACTCGCGGCGATCGCCGAGGGGGACGGGTACGACGACGCGACCGACCTCGCCGCGATCACGCTGACCGGCACGGACACCGTGGACGGGCCGGACGGCTTCGACCCGCTCTTCGGCACCGAGGGACGGGACCTGCGGCTGTCCGAGCCGGAGCTGCCGACCGGGCCGCTGCCGTCGGTGACCGCTCCCCCGGTCCGCGACCGGACCGGGGTGCCCGGCTCGCCGATACCCACCGGGCCGACCGATCCCGCCCTGCTCGAACAGGCGCTCGCCGAGCTGGAGCGGATGGTGGGGCTCGAACCGGTCAAGCGCCAGGTGAAGGCGCTGTCCGCGCAGTTGAACATGGCGCGGCTGCGGGCCGGGCAGGGACTGCCGGTGCAGCCGCCGAAACGGCACTTCGTGTTCTCCGGGCCGTCCGGGACCGGCAAGACCACGGTGGCGCGCATCCTCGGCCGGGTCTTCTACGCGCTCGGGCTGCTCGGCGGGGACCACCTGGTGGAGGCGCAGCGGGCCGATCTGGTCGGCGAGTACCTCGGGCAGACCGCCGTGAAGGCCAATGAGCTGATCGACTCCGCGATCGGCGGGGTGCTGTTCGTGGACGAGGCGTACTCGCTCTCCAACTCCGGGTACGGCAAGGGCGACGCGTACGGGGACGAGGCCCTGCAGGTGCTGCTGAAGCGGGCCGAGGACAACCGGGACCACCTGGTGGTGATCCTCGCCGGGTACCCCGAGGGGATGGACCGGCTGCTCGCCGCGAACCCGGGGTTGTCGTCCCGGTTCACCACCCGCGTCGACTTCCCCTCCTACCGGCCGGCGGAACTCACCGAGATCGGGAAGGTGCTGGCCGGGGAGAACGGGGACCTGTGGGACGAGGAGGCGCTGGAGGAACTGCGGTCGATCGCCGGGCACGTGGTGGAGCAGGGGTGGATCGACGAGCTGGGGAACGGACGGTTCCTGCGCACCCTGTACGAGAAGAGCTGCGCGTACCGGGATCTGCGGTTGTCGGCGTACCCGGGGGCGTTGTCGCGGGAGGACCTCGCGACCCTGCGGCTGGCCGATCTGATGCAGGCGTACGGGGAGGTGCTGTCGGGCCGGGGGCCGCAGGATCCGTCGGCGGGGTAGGTACGGCAGGCCGCGTGCCGACGGCCGCGGGGACCCGCGCGGTCCGCCCGGTCCGGGCGCGTCCGCGCGGGTCCCCGCACCGCTCCGATCAAGTGGCGAGCGCCTGTTCCGGCTCCCCGCTCACCCTCGGTTCCGTCAGCCTCATGTCGGCGATCTCCCGGTGGGCCGGGTCGCGGACCTCGCCCACCAGCATCTCCAGGACGTCCTCCAGAGCCACCAGACCGAGGACCTTGCCGGACGCGTCGGCCACCTGGGCCAGGTGCGTGGCGGCGCGGCGCATGACCGTGAGGGCGTCGTCCAAGGGGAGTTCGGCCCGCAGGGTGGTCATGGGGATCCAGATGTTCTGGGGCACCGCGCGCTCGGACTCCTCCAGGTCGAGGACGTCCTTCACATGGACGTACCCCATGAACGCGCCCTTCTCGGTCGCCGCGACCGGGAAGCGGGAGTAGCCGGTGCGCGCGGTCAGCCGGACGATCTCGCCGGGGGTGACCGCCGGTGTCACCGTGACCAGGGACTCGCGGGGCAGCAGGACGTCCGTCACCGGGCGGGAGCCCAGTTCCAGCGCGTCCTCCAGGCGCTCGCGCTCCTCCGGGTCGAGGAGGCCCGCCTCACCGGAGTCCTCCAGGAGCCGGTTGAGCTGCTCGCTGGTGACGACGGCCTCGACCTCGTCCTTGGGCTCCACCCGGAACAGCCGCAGGACGGCCTGGGCGACGGCGCCCAGGGACACGGTGATCGGCTTGCACACGCGGGCGAACCAGACCAGGCCCGGACTGAGCCACAGCGCCGCCTTCTCGGGCGCCGCCATGGCGAGGTTCTTCGGCACCATCTCGCCGATGACCAGGTGGAAGAAGACCACTCCGGCCAGGGCGATGACATAGCCGAGCGGATGGATCACGCCGTCGGGGAGGTGGACCGCCTCGAACAGCGGCTCCAGCAGGTGCGCCACGGTCGGTTCGGCGACCGCGCCGAGGGTCAGCGAGCAGACGGTGATGCCGAACTGCGCGGCGGCCATCATCTGGGGCAGCCGCTGGAGGCCGTACAGCACCTGGCGGGCCCGCGCGGTGCCGAGCGGTTCGATCTGGCTGCGGCGCACGGAGACGAGCGCGAACTCGGCGCCGACGAAGAAGCCGTTGGCGAGCACGAGCAGCGCGGCGAAGAACAGCTGGAACACGCTCATCGGACGGCCTCCGCGATGTTCGCCGCCGGGGCCGTCCTGACCAGGCGGACCCGCTCGGCGCGGTAGTGGCCGACCTGGCGGACCGCGAGCCGCCAGCCGGGCAGCTCGGCCCGGTCGCCGGGGGCCGGGATCCGGCCGAGCAGGTCGGCGACCAGCCCGGCGACGGTCTCGTAGGGCCCCTCGGGCACATCGAGACCTATCCGTTTGAGGATGTCGACCCGGCAGCTGCCGGCCACGTCCCAGGCGGGCCTGCCGTCCTCGGGCGGGGCGGCGGCCAGTTCGGGCACGTCCTTCGCGTCGTGCTCGTCGCGGACCTCGCCGACCAGTTCCTCGACGATGTCCTCCAGGGTGACCACGCCGGCGGTGCCGCCGTACTCGTCCACCACGACCGCGATGGGCTGCTCGCTGCGCAGCCGGGCCAGCAGGGGCTGCACCGGCAGGGTCTCGGGGACCAGCAGCGCCGGACGGGCGATCCGGCCGACGGGGGTGCGCAGCCGGTCGTGCGCCGGGACGGCGAGCGCGTCCTTGAGGTGGGCCATGCCGACGACCTCGTCGATCTTCTCCCGGTAGACGGGGAAGCGGGACAGTCCGGTGGCCCGGGTGAGGTTGACCACGTCCTCGGCGGTGGCCGAGTCCTGGAGCGCGCTGACCTTCACCCGGGGGGTCATCACGTGCTGTGCGGTCAGCTCGCCCAGCGACAGGGTGCGCACGAACAGATCGGCGGTGTCCTGTTCCAGGGCGCCGGCCTGTGCGGAGTGCCGGGCGAGCGAGACCAGTTCGCCCGGGGTGCGCGCGGAGGCCAGTTCCTCGGCGGGTTCGACGCCGAGGGCGCGGACCAGCCGGTTGGCGACCGTGTTGAGCGCGGCGATCACCGGCCGGAACAGCCGGGAGAAGTGGTGCTGGGGGCCCGCGACGAAGCGGGCGACCTGGAGCGGCCGGGACACCGCCCAGTTCTTGGGCACGAGTTCGCCGATCACCATCTGGATCGCCGAGGCCAGCAGCATGCCGACGACCACGGCGGTGCCGGAGGCGGCGCCGTCGGGCAGGCCGAGGGCGGCGAACGGGCCGCGCAGCAGCCGGCCCAGGGCCGGTTCGGCGAGCATGCCGACGACCAGGGAGGTGATGGTGATGCCGAGCTGGGTGCCGGAGAGCTGGAAGGACAGGTGCTTCAGCGACTCCACGACGGTACGCGCGCGCTTGTCGCCGTCGGCCGCGGCCTTCTCGGCCTCGGGGCGCTCGACGGTCACCAGGCCGAACTCGGCCGCCACGAAGAATCCGTTGGCGAGAATCAGCAGGAACGCGGCTGCGAGGAGCAGCAGGGGGGTGGTCACGATGCCGCCGCCTCCCCGGTATGTCGGGTGGGGGCGGCGCAGGTACTACAGGACGATCCGTCCATCGCCGGAGGGATTCACTCCTCGGGTAGCAGGAACCCCCGGCACCGGGCGGCGCACAGGGGCGGAGGCGCTTCGGCGCGGCCTCCGCCCACCAGATTAATCAAGACGGGGGCCGGGCGGGCAGGGTGGGCGACCCCGAGTCAGCCCTGATCTTCCCCCAGGCGGGCGGTCGAGCGGGCCTCGGCGAGCGCCCGCAGCGCCCTGGCGTCGGCGATCGCGCGCTGCTTGGCGAGGCCCGGCTGGATGCCGAGCGCGGGCAGGCTGGTGCCGTCGCTGAGGTTGAGGAACACCCAGGGATCGCCCGGACGGAGGTTCACCTGAAGGATCTCCGCCCAGTCCAGGCGACGACTGCCGGCGATGTTGACGACGGTGACGCCCTCCTCGTCGGCGACGACCTTCACCCGGGCCAGCTTGGCCAGCACCCAGAAGATCAGCGCCCCGGTGACCACGAAGCTCAGCCGTTCCCCCGGGCCGAGCCCCTCCAGCAGCACGGCGATCCCCGATATGGTCAGGAAGATCACCACGCCGGCGGTGAGCAGGATGGCCCGGGTGTGGCCCGGCCGGAAGGTGACGGGGAGGGTGGGCAGCTCGGACATCGGTGTGCTCGTCACAGGCGGCAGGCGTGGATGGCCGTGGTGAGGATGGCGCGGGCGCCGATGGCGTAGAGGTCGTCCATGATCCGCTGCGCGTCCTTGGTGGGGACCATGGCGCGGACCGCGACCCAGCCCTCGTTGTGCAGCGGGGAGACGGTCGGGGACTCCAGGCCGGGGGTGAGGGCGACGGCCTTCTCCAACTGCTCGACCCGGCAGTCGTAGTCCATCATCACGTACGTGCGGGCCACGAGGACGCCCTGGAGGCGGCGCAGGAACTGCTGCACCTTGGGTTCCTCGGTGTCCGCGCCGGTACGGCGGATCACGATCGCCTCGGACTTCATGATCGGCTCGCCGAAGACCTCCAGGCCCGCGTTGCGCAGGCTGGTGCCGGTCTCCACGACGTCGGCGATGACCTCGGCGACGCCCAGCTCGATCGCGGTCTCCACGGCGCCGTCGAGGTGCACCACGGAGGCGTCGACGCCGCTGTCGGCGAGGTGCCGGGCGACGATCCCCTCGTAGGAGGTGGCGACGGTGCGGCCCTTGAGGTCCTCGACGCCGCTCGCGGTGCCGGGCTTGCCGGCGAAGCGGAAGGTGGAGCGGGCGAAGCCCAGCGGCAGGATCTCCTCGGCGTCGGCGCCGGAGTCGACCAGCAGGTCACGGCCGGTGATGCCGATGTCCAGGCGGCCGGAGGAGACGTAGATCGCGATGTCGCGGGGGCGGAGGTAGAAGAACTCGACCTCGTTGCCCGGGTCGACGATCCGCAGTTCCTTGGACTCGCGGCGCTGCCGGTAGCCGGCCTCATGCAGCATGTCCGCCGCAGGGCCGGACAGGGAACCCTTGTTGGGGACGGCGATGCGCAGCATGAGGTCGGCTTCCTTTGCGTGAAGGGGTTTCCGGGGGGTCACCGCGGGGCTTCGCGGCGGGGTACGGCGGGTCGGTCAGAGGTGGGCGTAGACGTCGTCCAGGGAGATCCCGCGGGCGACCATCATCACCTGGACGTGGTACAGCAGCTGCGAGATCTCCTCGGCGGCCGCCTCCTTGCCCTCGTACTCGGCGGCCATCCAGACCTCGGCGGCCTCCTCGACGACCTTCTTGCCGATGGCATGGACCCCCTTGCCGACCAGCTCTGCGGTGCGGGAGGTGGCGGGATCGCCCTGGGCGGCCTTGTGCTGGAGCTCGGCGAAGAGCTCCTCGAACGTCTTCTTGGACATGGTGGTCCTTACCCTACGCGCTCCGGCCGGTGCCTCAGTGCCAGGGTTCGGATACCGAACGCAGCGTGGCCGCGGTGGACACCGCCGCGATCACCGCCTCGTGGCCCTTGTCCTCGGTGGACCCCTCGATGCCGGCCCGGTCCAGGGCCTGCTCCTCGGTGTCACAGGTGAGCACGCCGAAGCCGACGGGGACGCCGGTCTCGACGGAGACCTGGGTGAGGCCCGCGGTGACGCCCTGGCACACGTAGTCGAAGTGCGGGGTGCCGCCGCGGATGACGACGCCGAGGGCGACCACCGCGTCGTAGCCCCGCCCGGCGAGCACCTTGGCGGCGACCGGCAGTTCGAAGCTGCCGGGCACCCGGATCAGGGTCGGCTCGTCGATCCCCAGGTCGCCCAGGGCGCGCAGGGCGCCGTTCACCAGACCGTCCATCACCTTCTCGTGCCACTGCGCCGCGATGACGGCGACCCTGAGGTCGCTCACGTTGCGTACGGACAGTTCCGGTGCACCCTTGCCGCTCACGTCTCTCCTCGTTGCGTTCTTGCTCGCCGGCTCGCCGGCCTGTTACTGGTTGGGGCAGGTGGCCGCGGGGGCCTGGGCGGGCGCCGGCACGGCCGGGGCGTCCAGCCAGGGCAGGTCGTGGCCCATGCGGTCCCGCTTGGTGCGCAGGTAGCGCAGGTTGTGCTCGCCCGCCTGGACGGGCATCGGCTCGCGGCCGGTGACCTTCAGGCCGTGGCGCTCCAGCGCCTCGGTCTTGTCGGGGTTGTTGGTCATCAGCCGGACGCTGCGCACGCCGAGGTCGGCGAGGATCCGGGCGCCGGCGCCGTAGTCGCGGGCGTCGGCGGGCAGGCCGAGTTCCAGGTTGGCGTCGAGGGTGTCGCGGCCCTGCTCCTGGAGTTCGTAGGCGCGCAGCTTGGACAGCAGGCCGATGCCGCGGCCCTCGTGTCCGCGCAGGTAGACGACCACGCCCCGGCCCTCCTCCTGGATGCGCGCGAGGGAGGCGTCCAGCTGGGGGCCGCAGTCGCAGCGCAGGGAGCCGAAGACGTCCCCGGTGAGGCATTCGGAGTGGACGCGGACGAGGACGTCCTCGCCGGTGCCGATGTCGCCGTGGACGAGGGCGACGTGTTCGACGCCGTCGAGGGTGGAGCGGTAGCCGTGGGCCGTGAAGGTGCCGTGCCGGGTGGGCAGCCGGGTCTCGGCCTCGTGGCGGACCGTGGGTTCGGCGCCCCGGCGGTGGGCGATCAGGTCCTCGATGGAGATGATCGTCAGGCCGTGCTTGCGGGCGAACGGGATCAGCTCGGGCAGCCGCAGCATCCGGCCGTCCTCACCGGCGATCTCCACGATGGCGCCGGCCGGGCGCAGCCCGGCGAGCCGGGCGAGGTCGACGGCGGCCTCGGTGTGGCCGTTGCGTTCCAGGACCCCGCCGGAGCGGGCGCGCAGCGGGAAGACGTGGCCGGGGCGGACGAAGTCGAGGGGCTCGGCGGTGCCGCCCGCGAGCAGCCGCAGGGTGGTGGCGCGGTCGGCGGCGGAGATGCCGGTGGTCACGCCGTGCGCGGCGGAGGCGTCCACGGAGACGGTGAAGGCGGTCCGCATCGACTCGGTGTTGTCCTCGACCATCTGCGGCAGCCGCAGCCGGTCGAGTTCGGCGCTCTCCATGGGGGCGCAGATCAGCCCCCGGCACTCGCTCATCATGAAGGCGACGATCTCGGGGGTCACCTTCTCGGCGGCGACGACGAGGTCGCCCTCGTTCTCCCGGTCCTCGTCGTCCACGACGACCACGGGCCGGCCGGCGGCGATGTCGGCGATGGCCTGTTCGACCGGGTCGAGCGCGAAGTCCTCCACCGGGAAGGGGTCGTAGAGGGGGGTGGCCGGGCTCATGCCGGTGCTCCTTCCAGAACGGGCCGCGGGCTCTTGCGCGAGCGCAGCCACCAGTCGCGCATGCCCCACAGGACGAGCGCGCCGTAGATGACGTAGACGAAGCCGGAGAAGGCGTAGCCGTTGGCGAAGTTGAGGGGGACGCCGACGAGATCGACGAGCAGCCAGGCGAACCAGAACTCGACCATGCCCTTGGCCTGGGCGTACATCGCGACGATGGTGCCGACGAAGATGTAGGCGTCCGGCCAGGGGTCCCAGGACAGTTCCGGGAACGCGGTGAACAGCAGGGCGACGGCGACGGTGCCGACGGCGGCGGCGCCGACGAGGGCGGCCCGCTCGCGCCAGGTGGCGAACCGGGGGGAGATGTGGCCGTCGCCGGCCCCGCCCCGGCCGCGGTTCCACTGCCAGAAGCCGTAGAGGGCGACCGCCATGACGACGGCCTGCTTGCCGGCGCTGCCGGTCAGGTGGCCGTAGAAGGCGGCGAAGAGGACGAGGCCGGAGACGAACTGCACCGGCCAGCTCCACAGGGAGCGGCGCCAGCCGAAGAAGAGGCCGATCAGGCCGAGGATGTTGCCGATCATGTCGGACCACAGGATGTGCTGTCCGAACAGGGTGAACGCCTCGGAGTTGAGCGAGTTCACCGGCCGACCTCCCGTCCGGCCGCGAGCAGCCGCTCGACGTACTTGGCGATGACGTCCACCTCGAGGTTGACCGGGTCGCCGGGCTGCTTCACCCCGAGGGTGGTCAGCGCGAGGGTGGTGGGGATGAGGCTCACGGTGAAGTGGTCGGGTCCGGCGTCCACGACGGTGAGGCTGATGCCGTCGACGGTGATGGAGCCCTTCTCGACCACGTAGCGGGCGAGGTCCGCGGGGAGCGAGATCTTGACGATCTCCCAGTTCTCGGAGACCTTGCGCTCCAGCACCTCGCCGGTGCCGTCGACATGGCCCTGGACGATGTGTCCGCCGAGGCGGGCGCCGACGGCGGTGGGGCGTTCGAGGTTGACGCGGGAGCCGACGGTGAGCGCGCCCAGGCTGGAGCGGTTCAGCGTCTCGGCCATGACGTCGGCGGTGAACTCGTCGCCCTCGTGGTCGACGACGGTGAGACAGACCCCGTTCACGGCGATGGAGTCGCCATGCCGGGCGCCGTCGGTGACGACGGGGCCGCGGAGCCGGAAACGGGAGGCGTCGCCGAGATTCTCGACGGCGGTGACTTCACCCAGCTCTTCGACGATTCCGGTGAACACTTCCCGGGTCCTCCTGCCTCTTGGCACGGACTCCGGGGCCTGTCGATGACGACAGAATCTACGGATGAGCACACATCGGGGGCGTCGCCGAAAAAGACCCGCCCGCGTGCGGACGAGACCCGAGACGGCGGCGCGCACACATGACGCATGCCCGCCCGCCGCGCACTGCCTCCCATCCGGACTTTAACCGTCGGTCCAGGAATTTCACCTGGTCAACCGGTCGCTGGAGGCGACCGGGTCGCGGACTGTAACCGCCGGTTCGGACTTTCACCGACCCCGGAGTGCGCTGCTTCTGGTACACGGCCAGTGTGCCACGCCCGGCGCCCGCCCCGACAGGGGGAGCGTGTGGGCTCGCTCACAGTGCGTGCTCCCGGGCTTGCGCGGGACGGCGCGGTCCCTCAAGTCCCCTGGTGGCGGCTCGGGTTGATGACGTCTTTCCCATTGACCGTAATGGTCTAGTCCTTTTAGGGTGCGGGCGGGCCCGGCGGCGGTGACGACGGCCCTTGCCCGCCGCCGGGCCGTCAGGGCGCGGGGCATGTCACCTTTCCCGTCCGCCGTCCCGTCCCCTGCGGTACCCGGCGCCGCCCGGACGGCACGTCGCCGAGCGGCTGCGGGCGGGCACGAGGTGCGGGCGCTCAGCCGGCACGCCCGGCCGTCCGTCGTCGGGGTGGACCGGGTTCCCCGGCCACGTCACCGGTGCCGGGGGCGTCCGACGCCGGAACGGGCCGTGGGCGAGGGGGCGTTCGAGGAGTAGCCGGCGCGCGGTCCGGCCGAGCGGAGCGCCGTCACGGGCGGGACTGCCGTCCGCTCCACAGTTCGTCCTGGGCCCGGTCGCGGGCCGTCAGCAGCGCGCCGCGCAGTACGGCGGAGCCGCCGAGCCCGCCGGCGCGGACCTCGGTGGGCAGGGGCGACAGCCGGGCGAGCCGCTCGGCCACGAGCCCGGCGAGCACCTCGCCCCCGGCCCGCCCGACCTCCCCGCCGAGCACCACGCACCCGGGGTCCAGCACCGCGACGACGGAAGCGGCACCGACGGCGACGCCGTCGGCCAGGGCGGCCAGGAAGCGCGCACCGGCATCACCGGCCCCGGCCGGCTGCCGGTCCGGCGGCGGCGACACCGAGGGGGCGCCATCGCGCCCGGCACGCACCGGCACCCCTTCGTCCGCGGACGAACCCCGCGCCGGGGGCTCTACTCCCGCCACGGATCCCGCCCCCGCGGCGCCGGTGGACCGACCGCCCACGACGTCCCGCGACCCGGGCCCGTTCTCCGCCGCCACGAACCGGGCCCCCGCCCCGCCACCGGGGGCCCGACCGGCCACGCCCTCCCCCGCACCGGGCCCGGTCTCCGCCGCCGACGGACCCGCCCCCGGCACAGGCACCGGGCCGCCGCCCGGCTCCGCGGCCCCTCGCCCCGCCCGCTCCCCCGTCGGCGCCTTCCCCGGCCGGCCCTCCGTGGCGGTCCCGCCCGCGGCCGACGCTCCCGTGGCCGACGCGTTCCGCACCGCCGCGCGCACCACCCCCGCCGCGCTCGGGCCGTCGACCACGGCCGGCGTCGGCAGGCCGTGGGCGGCCGCCAGGGACAGGACGGCCGCGGCGCCCGCCAGGGCGTGGAAGCCGCCCCCGCAGTCGGTGGCGGACGGGAGCGAGGACGTGCCGGGGACCGGGAGGAAGCCGATCTCGCCGGTGCCCCCGGAGGCGCCGCGGCGCAGGACGCCGTCGAGGACGACCGCCGCGCCGGTGCCGTGCCCGAGCCACAGCAGGACGAAGGTGTCCCGGTCGCGGGCGGCGCCCTCGCGCTGCTCGGCCAGCGCGGCGAGGTTGGTCTCGTTCTCCACCGTGATCCGGGCCCCGGGCAGCCGTTCCTGGAGGGCGGCGGCCAGGCTGCGGTGCCAGGCCGGCAGGCCCGCGGAGTCACGGAGGTCGCCGGTGGCCGGGTCGATGAGGCCCGGCGCGCCGATGCCGACCGTGTGCAGCCGCTCCGCCCCCGCCTCCTTGGCCGCCCGCTCCACCGCGGCCACCACCCGCTCCACGGCGGGCCCGGTGCCCGCGCCCCCGTCGACCGGCACGGACGCCTCCGCGAGCACCCGCCCCACCAGATCGGCGACCAGCACCACGACCCCGTCGGTGCGCACGTCGAGCGCGGCCAGGAAGGCGCCGTCGGCGACGATGCCGTAGAGCCGGGCGTTGGGCCCCCGGCGGGCCGCGCCGGACTCGCCGACGACCCTGACCAGTCCGGCGGCGGTGAGCCGTTCGACGAGGTCGGCGACCGTCGGCCGGGACAGCCCCGTCAGCTGTTTCAGCTGCCCCGCAGTCAGCGGGCCTCGCTCCTGCAAGAGCCCCAGGGCCAGCCGGTCGTTGATGGCCCTCGCGGTGCTGGGTGATGCGGGCATGGCGGGAATCCTCCCAGATCGGTGCCGGATCGGTGCCACGGGCCGGACGCCGAGGCGCGGCGGGATAACAACTATCTATCAGGCAGGCTCCCTGATAATTTACGCCCGACGACTTCCGGGGAGGAGCACAGACATGAGTGACAAGGGCGAGGTGCGGCGCGCCCGGTGCGCCGTGGCGGCCGTGTTCGCCGTGCACGGCGCCGTGACCGGCTCCTTCGCGACCCGCGTGCCCTGGATTCAGGACCACGCCTCGCTCAGCGCGGGCCGGCTGGGCTTCGCGCTGGCCTTCACCGCGCTCGGCGCCTCGTGCGCGATGCCGCTGGCGGGCCGGATCAGCCACCGCTTCGGCAGCCGTACGGCGCTGCGCGGGCTGCTCGCGCTGTGGACGCTCTCGCTGATCCTGCCGTCCCTGGCGCCGAACCTGCCGACCCTGTGCCTGGCGATGTTCGCCTACGGCGCCTGCGCGGGCATGGCGGACGTGGCGATGAACGCGCTCGGGGTCGAGGTCGAACGGCGGCTCGGCAAGTCGATCATGTCGGGGCTGCACGGCATGTGGAGTGCGGGCGCGCTCACCGGCTCGGCGGCCGGCACGCTCGCCGCCCACCTCGGCGCGGACGCGCGCACCCACTTCCTGCTGGCCTCGGCCGTCCTCACGGTGCTCGGCGCGCTCGCCTGCTCCTGGGTGCTGGACCTGCAGCCCACCGAGGACGAGGAGCCGCCGCCGCGGTTCGCGCTGCCGCCCCGCTCCGCGCTGCTGATCGGCATGGTCGGCTTCTGCGCGGTGTTCGCGGAGGGGGCGAGCCTGGACTGGTCGGCGGTGTTCCTGCGGGACCGGCTGGACAGCTCGGCCGCGCTGGCGGCGGCGTCGACCACCGGGTTCATGCTGACGATGGCCCTGGCCAGGATCGCCGGCGACGCGGTGGTGAACCGGTTCGGCGCGGTGCGCACGGTCCGCGCCGGCGGCGTCCTCGCGGTGCTCGGCGGGCTGCTGGTGGTGGTCGCCGGGCAGCCGGCGGTGGCGATGGGCGGCTTCGCCCTGATGGGGCTCGGCATCGCGGTGGTCGTACCGCTGTGCTTCGCCGCCGCCGGGCACGCGGGACCCAACCCCAGCCAGGCCATCGCCGGTGTGGCGACCATCACCTACACCTCGGGGCTCGTCGCGCCCAGCCTGATCGGCGGGGTGGCCCAGGCGACCAGCCTGGTGGTCTCGTTCGGCGTGGTGACGGCGCTGGCGTGCGGGCTCGCGCTGTGCGCGGGCGTGCTGCGCAGCGCCGAGCGCGGGCCCGCGCGGGAGGTCAGTCCGCGGGTCGCAGCAGCTCCCGGGCAACACTCCTGAAGCCCTCGCTCCACGGCGCCGGGCGCAGGGTCGCCGCGTCCAGCCGGACCAGCACCCGGGCGCCCCGGGCGTAGGTCTCGGCGCCGTCGGCCGAGCAGAAGCGGAAGCCGTAGGTCAGCCCGGTGGTGCCGAGCCGGTCCAGCCACAGGTGCACGGCGTAGCGGCCGGGGCGTGTGACCGGCGCCTCGTAGCCGATGCGCAGCTCGCGCACCGCGTTGCAGGCGTCCCCGGCCGCCACCCAGTCGCCGTCGAAGCGGATGCCGTGCGCGTGCCACAGCTCGGTCCAGGCGCGCTCGACCAGCAGCGGGTAGCGGGCGTTGTGCAGCAGTCCGAGCGCGTCGAGGTCGTCGAAATGGACGGTGACGGGGACCAGCCGGCCGTAGGAGACGGCGGGGGCGGGGGCGGCTTCGACGGTCACGGGTGGAGCTCCTGAGCGAGGCGAACGGGGTGGCACCCCTGGCACGGGCGACATACTAAGCGACCGCTCAGCGGCCCCTCCATGGGGCCCGGGCGGTGGCCGTGTGCGCGGGCCGCGTCGGCGACCAGCGACAATGGTGCGGATAGCCCTGCGGCTACCCCCGGTCACACACTCCCCCCGGCAAGAAAGCGAAACCCCACCATGGACCTCGGCGTGCGCTGGAAACTGCACGGTGACGGGCGCACGCCCGCGCCCGGAGCGGTGGTACGGCCCGACGAACGGCTGTCCTGGCCGCGGACGGTCGGCCTCGGCGCCCAGCACGTGGTCGCGATGTTCGGCGCCTCCTTCGTGGCGCCCGTGCTGATGGGCCTGGACCCCAACCTGGCGATCATGATGTCCGGCGTCGCCACGGTGATCTTCCTGCTGGCCACCCGGGGCCGGGTGCCCAGCTACCTCGGCTGCTCCCTGTCGTTCGTCGGAGTGGCCGCCGTCATCCGCGCGCAGGGCGGTTCCAGCGCGACGGTGACCGGCGCCACCCTCGCCGTCGGCGTCGTGCTGTTCCTGGTGGGGCTCGCGGTGCAGCGGTTCGGGGCGCGGATCATCCACGCCGCCATGCCGCCGATCGTCACCGGCGCGGTCGTCATGCTGATCGGCTTCAACCTGGCACCGGTGACCGCGTCCACCTACTGGCCGCAGGACCAGTGGACGGCGATCCTCGTGATGCTGTTCACCGGGCTCGCCGTGGTGTGCCTGCGCGGCTTCTGGTCCCGGATCGCGATCTTCCTCGGCCTGATCTTCGGCTACGGCATCTCCTGGGTCTTCGACCGGGTCTTCGGCAAGATCCACTCCGTGGACGGCAGCGGCAAGCTCACCGACCACTGGCGCCTGGACCTCTCGGGCGTGTCCAAGGCGGACTGGATCGGGCTGCCGCACTTCCACGGGCCGTCCTTCCAGTGGTCGGCGATCCTGGTCGCGCTGCCGGTGGTGATCGCGCTGGTCGCGGAGAACGCGGGCCACGTCAAGGCGGTCGGCGAGATGACCGGCGACCCGCTGGACGACAAGCTGGGCACGGCGATCTCCGCCGACGGCGTCGCCTCCATGCTGTCCACGGCGGTCGGCGGCCCGCCGAACACCACGTACTCCGAGAACATCGGCGTGATGGCCGCGACCCGTGTCTACTCCACCGCCGCCTACTGGGCCGCCGCCGGTTTCGCCCTGCTCTTCGGCCTGTGCCCGAAGTTCGGCGCCGTCGTGGCCGCCATCCCGGGCGGTGTCCTCGGCGGCATCACCGTCATCCTCTACGGCATGATCGGCCTGCTCGGCGCGCAGATCTGGCTCAACGCCAAGGTGGACCTGCGCAACCCGCTGAACCTGGTGCCGGCCGCCGCGGGCATCATCATCGGCGTCGGCAACGTCAGCATGAAGTTCACCGGCAACTTCTCGCTCAGCGGCATCGCCCTCGGCACCGTGGTCGTCATCACCGGCTACCACGCCCTGCGCGCCTTCGCCCCGGCCCACCTGAAGAAGCAGGAACCCCTCCTGGACGAGGGCACCTCCACCTACGACCCGGGGACCCCGCGCACCGAGTCGTAGCGGGACGCGTTCCCCCGTTCCGGCGACCGCGCGGGCCGGTCGGCCCGGCCCGCGCGACGGAGCTGGAAGGCTGCGGGCATGACGCAGCCGGAACAGGTCACCTTCCCCGCGGCACGGGCCGGCGCGACCGTCGACGCGGTCGTCGCCCGGATGCGTGCCCTCGACGCCGTCCTGCCCGCGCGGGACGGCGTCGCCGTCTTCAACCGCGTCTACCTCACCGTCACCGAGGAGATCGGCCGGCGCCTGCGCGGCGGGGAGTTCCCCGATCCCCGGGCGGCCACCGCGCTGGACGTGCGGTTCGCCGAGCGGTACCTGACCGCGGTGGACGCCGACGCGGCGGGCCTGAGGCCGCCCGCCTGCTGGCGGCCGCTGTTCCAGCTGCGCCGCCATCCCGGCGTACGGCCGCTCCAGTTCGCGCTCGCCGGGGTCAACGCACACATCGGGCACGACCTCCCCCTCGCCGTGGTGGACGCCTGCCGGGCCGTCGGCTGTGAACCGGCCGATCTGGAGGACGAGTTCGAGCACGTGGGCGAGATCCTGGTGGTGCTGGAGGAACGGGTGCGCGAAGAGCTGATGCCGGGTCCCGATCTGCTCCAGCTCGCCGACCCGCTCACCCATCTCGTGGGGTCCTGGAGCCTGGAACGGGCCCGGGAGGCCGCCTGGGCGGCCGCCCGCGCGCTGTGGGCGCTGCGGCACCGCCCGGACGTCGCCGGGGAGTTCACCGACCGGCTGGACGCGGTGGCGGGGCTCGCCGGCCGGATGCTGCTGACCCCGCTCGGCCACCGCACCCCACGGCCCCGCTGACCCGCGCTCGGCCACCCCGCTCCACGGCCGTCCGGCCCCCGTCCGGCGCCCGCGCCTCCCGGTCCCGCCGGTCACCGTCCGGTTGCCCGCCGCGGTGGCCGGAAACCGCCCCTGGCGCGTCCTCCCCGGAACAGCCCCCGTGGCATGGCACGTTGGCCGCGACGTACCCGAACGCGGAGGAGCAACGCCATGGCGACCCGGCTCGGTCTCGGTCTTCCCCAGATGCGGCAGTACTCGATCGGCAAGGACGTCCCCGACGTGGCGCGCGCCGCCGAGGACATCGGCTACGACAGCCTGTGGGTCTTCGAACGGGCCCTGTTCCCCGAGCCCGCCACCCAGGGGCTGTACGGCATCGACGGCCTGCCCTGGCCCGACGAGTACCGCTCGGTGGCCGAGCCGCTGGTCACCCTCACCCTGGCCGCGGCGGCCACCCGACGGGCCGAACTGGGCACCAGCGTGCTGATCGCGCCGCTGCACCTGCCCTTCCAGCTGGCCAAGGCGCTGGCCTCGCTGGACGCGGCGGCCGGCGGGCGGGTGCTGGCGGGCCTGGGCACCGGCTGGTCCCTGGACGAGTACGCGGCCGCGGGCGTACGGCCGTTCGAGGAGCGCGGCGCGGTGCTGGACGAGATCATCGACGTGTGCCGCGCGGTGTGGGGCCCGGACCCGGTGGCCCACGACGGCCCCCTGACGAAGATCGCCCCGGCCGAGGTGGGGCCCAAACCCGCGCGGCCGATCCCGATCCTGCTGGCCGCGGGCAACCGCCGGGCCTGGCGGCGGCTGGTGGACCGGGCCGACGGCTGGCTGCCGGTGAGCGCCGGGGCCGAGCGGGTCGCGGCGGACTGGCGGCGGCTGCGGGAGCTGGCCGAGGAGCGGGGGCGTACGGAGCCGATCCGCACGGTGCTGCGGGTGAACACCACGCGCCTGCCGAAGCCCTACGAGGGCGCCGACCGGCGGCCGTTCCAGGGCAGCGTCGACCAGATCGTGCAGGACCTGGTGGAGCACGCGGCGATCGGCCTGGACGAGATCCTGATCGACCTCCAGGGCACCGCGCGGGACGCGGCGGAGCTGACGGACGTCGCCGCCGAGGTCTTCGAGAAGGCGCGGGCGGCCGGAGTCTGAGGCCGCCCGCCCGCGCCTTGGCCGTGTCTCCCGGGGAACCCGGTCCCCCGGTCGGTCGCCCGGTCAGTCCTCCGGGAGTTCGACCGGGGCGATCTCGTCGTAGACGTCGCCCGGACCGGGGTTGGTCGCGTCGGTCGCGCCACCGAGGTGGTGCATGACGCCCCAGACGGCGTTCAACGCGGTCTGCACGGCCCCCTCGGCCCAGCCGGCCGTCCAGGAGATGTCGTCGCCGGCCAGGAAGAGGCCCCGCTTGTCCGCGGGCAGCCGGTCCTGCATGAAGTGGGTGAACAGACGCCGCTGGTAGCGGTAGTGGCCGGGCAGGTTGGCCTTGAACGCGCCCATGAAGTAGGGCTCGTTCTCCCAGGAGACGGTCACCGGGTTGCCGATGATGTGCTTCCTGATGTCGACGTTCGGGTAGATCTCGCCGAGCGACTTCAGCATGACCTCCATCCGCTCGTTCGCGGACAGCGGCAGCCACTTCAGGCTGTCGTCGCACCAGGTGTACGACAGGCAGATCACGGCGGGCTTGTCCGGGCCGTCGTCCAGCAGGTAGGTACCGCGGGTCATGCGGTCGGTGAGCGTCATCGACATGACGTCCCGGCCCGTCTCCTCGTCCTTGTCCAGCCAGAACGGCCGGTCGACCGGGACGAAGAGCTTGCTGGACTCCATGTAGTGGGTGCGCTCGATCGCCGTCCAGTGGTCGATCGGGAACAGCGCGTCGTCGCACTGGATCTTGGACAGCAGCATCCAGGACTGCGCGGTGAAGATCGCCGCCCGGTAGGTGCGGATGTCGCCGTCCGCGTCGGTCACGGTGATCCGGTTGCCGGCGGTGCGGTGCAGCCGGGTCACGGCCGGGCGCGGCTCGCCGGCCGGGTGCAGGGACTTCAGCGAGGTGCCGTACGGCCAGTGGACGATCTTCTCCGGCTCGCGCTCCCACAGCCGCAGCGGCAGCTGCTGGGAACCGCCGACGATGCCCCGGTGGTGGTCGTCGGCCTCGGTGTAGACGACGCGCAGGATCTCCAGGATGGAGTTGGGGAAGTCGGTGTCCCAGCCGCCGGTGCCGAAGCCGACCTGGCCGAAGATCTCGCGGTGCCGGAAGGACGCGAACGCCTCCGAGTCGCAGAGGAAGCCGTAGAAGGTCTGGTTGTCCAGCTTCTCGACCAGCTTCGCCCAGATCTCGCGGATGCGCGGCACGTCCCGCTCGCGCATGGCGCGGTTCATGTCGGAGAAGTCGGCGCCCTCCTCCAGGCACTTGTTCCAGGCGTCGGCGACGTCCCGGTACACCTGGGGCAGGTCGTCGATGGTCCTGGCGTAGTGCGTCTCGCCCTTGAGGTCCACGACGGTCGACGGGGTCGCCTCGGCCAGCGGGTTGGGGAACGGCCTGGTCGTCAGGCCGACCAGGTCGATGTAGTGCTGCAGGGCCGTGGAGGACGGCGGGAACCGCATCGCGCCCAGCTCGCAGTTCAGGTCCGCGTCGCAGCCGTCGAAGCCCACCGTACGCAGCCGGCCGCCGAGCTGGTCGGCCTCGTAGACGACGGGCCGCAGGCCCATCTTCATCAGCTCGTAGGCGGCGACGATGCCGGACAGGCCGCCGCCGATGATCGCGACCTCGGTGCCGTGCTCGGTCGCGGGGATCTGCCCGAGGCCCGCCGGGTGGGCGAGGAAGTCGTCGTAGGCGTAGGGGAAGTCCGGGCCGAACATGGTGATCGGCGGCTGCTGCGCGTCGGTGTGCTCGACCGCGTTGGGCACCGTGGACGTCATGGGGTACGGACTCCTTGCACGAAGAACTCTGGTAAAGCCGAGGGGGGTTGGCGGACGTCAGACGAGGGACCCGTACAGGCCGGGGCGGCGGTCCGTCAGATAGGGGTTGGCCGCGCGGGAGGCGGCCAGGAAGGCGGGGTCGGCGTCGGCGCACACCAGCTGCTCGGCGCGCCCCGCGCGGGTGCGGGCGACACCGTCGGGCCCGGCGAGGACGGACAGCCCGACGAACTCGAACTCCCCTTCCACACCGACCCGGTTGACGTAAGCGACGTACATCTGGTTCTCGAAGGCGCGCACCGGGATCATCGACTCGGCGACGAACTGGTAGGGGTGCATCTGCGCGGTCGGCACCAGCAGCAGGTCGGTGCCGGCCAGCGCGTGGGCGCGGACGTTCTCCGGGAACTCGACGTCGTAGCAGATCAGCAGGCCGACGGTGAGGCCGTTCAGCTCGGCCTGGACGAGCTGCCGCTCGCCCGGGGTGAAGTGCTCGCGCTCGAAGCAGCCGAACAGGTGCGTCTTGCGGTAGTTGGCGAGCCGGGTGCCGTCGGCGGAGATCAGCTGGACGGAGTTGTGGACGGCATCGCCGGCCCGCTCCGGGTAGCCGTAGGCGATCGCGACACCGTGCCGTGCGGCGATCTCCGCCACGGCGTCGGCGGACTCGCCGTCGGCGCCCTCGGCGAGACGCCCGACGGCGTCGCCGATCGCGTAGCCGGTGAGGAACATCTCCGGGGTGGTCAGCAGCGCGGCGCCCGAGGCGGCGGCCCGGCCCGCGGCCTCGTCCAGGACCGCGAGGTTCCCGGCGACGGAGCCGGGGCGGCCGGAGCTCTGGAGCAGGGCGGTGCGCATGCGTCTACCTCACCGGTCACGGAGGGGGTTCGGGGTCAGGTAGACGGTACGGTCGGCGCGCTCGGCCGGACAAGGAGCAGCCGTTGCGCGCGGGTACGCGGTTCGTTGCGTGCGAGGAGGGTGGGGCGGCGATTCGTTGCGCGCTCCGGCGAACCCGCGGCCGGTCCCGGTGCGGATCGGCCGTCCGCGGTCCGCCGGTGGGCCGCCCGGGGCGCCGGCGGGCGCCCCGGCGCGCGGGCGGAGCGGGGTTACTTGCCGGTGCCGACCGGGTCGACGGTGATGCCGGGGCCGCCCTCGGTGACGGGCACGTTGACGCCGGCCTGGAGGACGGTGGAGTGGGTCTCGTTCGGCGGCGTGACGACGAGCTGGGTGAAGGTCACGCCGGAGCCGCCGGAGTTGTTCGGCGGGTAGTGCAGGGTGAAGCGGGTCTCCGCGCCCGGCTGCAGGGTGACCACCGGGGCGGCGAGCTTGCTGCGGGAGGCGCTGACGGCGCCGTCCTTGCCCTTCAGGTCGACGCCCGGGAAGCCGTGCAGGGTGCAGTTGGCCGAGCCGGTGTTCTTCATGTTGACGATCAGTTCGCCCTCGGCCATCGCGCCGGAGGTGCTGAACGCCAGGTGGGCGGTGGTGCAGCCGGCGCCGGACGCGCGGCCGGCGCCCGTGGCGGCGTGCCCGCCGCTCGTCTGCCCGCCGCTCGTCTGGCCGCCGTTGCGGCCGGTGCCGGTGGAGCCGCCGTTGCCGCCCGAGCCCTGGGAGGGGCTGCTCTGCGTGCCGGAGCCCTGGGTGTCGGAGGCGCCCGAGGCGGCGCTGGACGCGGAGGAGTCGCTGCCGCCCGAGGAGCCGCTGTCGCTGCCGCCGCAGGCGGTGAGGGACAGGCCGGCGGCGACGGCGACGGCGAGCAACGAGAACTTCTGGACGCGCATGGTTCCCCTTAAGCGGTACGGGCGACGTGCTGCTGTGTGAGACACGCGCGGCCGGGGTGGGGTTCCGGTCGACACCGGTCCCCTACACGGCTGTTACAAACACTAGATTTCGCGCAGCCGGTCCACGATCTCCCGCAGCAGCCCGGGGTCGGCCGCCGCACCGCCGGCCGGGACCCGGTGGGGCGGGTCGATACGGACGAGGCCCGCCTCGGCCAGGTCGCCGAGCAGCACCCTGACCACGGTCAGGGGCAGGTCGGCGTCCGCGGCCAGCTCCGCGACCGGGCGCGGGCCGCGCCGGACCAGTTCCAGCAGGGCGGCGCCCGCGTGGTCGACGCCGGACCCGGCGGCGTCCGTGTCCAGGACGGTGACCCGGGACATCAGGTCGATGGCATACCGGTCCGAGGGCCGGGTGCGGCCCCGGGTCACCGTGTAGGGGCGCACCATCGACCCGGTCTCGTCCGGCAGCCCGCCCCGGCTCTATCCGGGCGCCCCCGAGGAGAACCGGCGCAGCAGCGGCGACAGCACCAGCACGGACTTGGTCCGCTCCACGAACGGCTCCCCCGCGATCCGCTCCAGCACCCGCTCGAAGTGCCGCATGTCCGACGCGAAGACCTGGGCGATGGCGTCCGCGTCCCCGGTGACGGTGGACGCGGCCACCACCTCCTGGTACCGCTCCAGCCCCCGCTGGATGGTCTCCGGCGAGGTGTTCCGCCGGCAGTGGATCTCGATGTACCCCTCGGTCTCCCAGCCGAGCGCCGCCGGATCCACCCGTACGGTGAATCCGGTGATGGCTCCGGTGGCCCGCAGCCGGTCCACTCGGCGTTTGACCGCGGGCGCGGACAGTCCGACCAGTTGCCCGATGTCCGCGTAGGAGCGGCGGGCGTCCTCGGCGAGGGCGTGCACGATGCGTTCGTCGAGATCGTTCAGCACAGGGGGTGGTTCACTTACTTCTTCGGTGGGTTCACTTCTCTGCCGCCGCCGCGAGGCCCGCACCGGTCGCGAGGCGGGAGCGGCGGAAGCCGTACACGAAGTAGAACACGAGCCCGACCACCAGCCAGACACCGAACACCGTCCAGGTCACGGCGGACAGGCTGCCCATCATCCACACGCAGAAGACGAAGCCCAGCGCGGGCAGCAGCGGCGACAGCGGCACCCGGAAGCCGCGCCGCATGTTCGGCCGGGTCCGGCGCAGCACCACGACCGCCACGTTGACGAGGGCGAAGGCGAACAGCGTGCCGATGCTGGTGGCGTCGGCCAGCTGCCCCAGCGGGATCGCGGCCGCCAGGATGCCGCAGAACAGGGACACGATGACGGTGTTCGCCCGCGGGGCGCCGCTCTTCGGGTGGACCCGGGCGAAGACCTTGGGCATCAGACCGTCGCGGGACATGGCGAACAGGATGCGGGTCTGGCCGTAGAGCACGGTCAGCACCACGCTGGCGATGGCGATGACGGCGCAGAAGGCCAGCAGGGTGGCCCAGAAGCTCTGCCCGGTGACGTCCTTCATGATCTGGGCGAGGGCGGCCTCGGAGTCGTTGAACGACCGCCAGGGACGCGCGCCGACCGCGACGGCGGCGACCAGCACGTACAGGCCCGTCACGATGACCAGCGACAGCATGATCGCGCGGGGCAGGTCGCGCTGCGCGTTCTTCGCCTCCTCGCCGGCGGTGGAGGCGGCGTCGAAGCCGATGTAGGAGAAGAACAGCGTGGCCCCGGCCATGCTGACACCCGACATCCCGAGCGGCATGAACGGCGTGTAGTTGTGCGCCTTGAAGCCCATGAAGCCGATGGCGCAGAAGAGGACCAGCGCGGCGATCTTCACGCACACCATGACGGTGTTGGCCCGCGCGGACTCCTTGGCGCCGCCGAGCAGGAACACCATGGCGAGCAGGACGACGATCAGCGCGGGCAGGTTGAAGACGCCGCCGTGGCCGGGCGGCGCGGACAGCGCCGCCGGGACGGTGACGCCGATGGTGCCGTGCAGCAGCTCGTTCAGGTACTGGCCCCAGCCGACGGCCACGGCGGCGACCGAGACGCCGTACTCCAGGAGCAGGCACCAGCCGCAGACCCAGGCGATCAGCTCACCCATCGTTGCGTATGCGTACGAGTAGGAGGAGCCGGAGACCGGGATGGTGCCGGCCAGTTCGGCGTAGGACAGGGCCGAGAACAGCGCGGTGAGGCCGGCGATCACGAAGGACAGGGTGACGGCCGGCCCGGCCTTGGGGACCGCCTCGCCGAGCACCACGAAGATGCCGGTGCCGAGCGTGGCACCGATGCTGATCATGGTCAGCTGCCACAGTCCGAGGGACCGCCGCAGCGACCCGCCCTCGCCCTTGCCGCCCTCGGCGACCAGCAGTTCCACGGGCTTGCGGCGCATCAGGCGGGCGCCGAGGCGCGGGACGGCCGGGGCCGGCGATGTCTGGTTCTGCGGCGGGGCGCCGTGATCGAGCACGCGCTGGCTCCTCGTTCGATGCGGTCGACGCGCTTGCCGCCGCCGATGCCGTGGTGGCGCCGAAGACAGCTTCTGACGCCGGGTACAGCGCAGCACACTACGAGGCGGGCCTTCGCGGAGGTAATGCAGCAACCTTGCGTACACCCGCACGATCGTTGCGTTCCACCGTACGGCACGGCGGAACGTTGCGCTCCGGGTGCCAAACGTTGCGCAACCGCCGCACATCGGGCCGGGCCGGACAGGAGTGGCGAGAGCGGATATGCCGACGGCCCCCGCCGCTCCCACCAGGGGGAACGACGGGGGCCGCCGGGTGCGGAAAGGGGTCAGCTCCAGCTGGCGTGCAGCGGCTTGCCCTCGGCGTAGCCGGCCGCGCTCTGGATGCCGACGATGGCCCGCTCGGCGAACTCCTCCAGGGAGCCCGCGCCGGCGTAGGTGCAGGAGGAGCGGACGCCCGCGATGATCGAGTCGATCAGGTCCTCGACGCCCGGGCGGGCCGGGTCGAGGAACATCCGCGAGGTGGAGATGCCCTCCTCGAACAGCGCCTTGCGGGCGCGGTCGTACGACGACTCCTCCGACGTGCGGTTGCGCACCGCGCGCGCCGAGGCCATGCCGAACGACTCCTTGTAGGGGCGGCCGTTCGCGTCGTGCTGCAGGTCGCCCGGGGACTCGTAGGTACCGGCGAACCAGGAGCCCACCATCACGTTGGAGGCACCGGCGGCCAGGGCCATGGCCACGTCGCGCGGGTGCCGGACGCCGCCGTCGGCCCACACGTGCTTGCCGTACTTGCGCGCCTCGGCGGCGCACTCCAGCACCGCGGAGAACTGCGGGCGGCCCACGCCGGTCATCATCCGGGTGGTGCACATGGCGCCGGGGCCCACACCGACCTTGACGATGTCCGCGCCCGCCTCGATCAGGTCCCTGACGCCCTCGGCGGAGACGATGTTGCCCGCGGCGATGGGCACCTGCGGGTCGAGGGCCCGCACCACCTTGATCGCGTTGATCATCGACTCCTGGTGGCCGTGCGCGGTGTCGATGACGAGGGTGTCCACGCCCGCGTCGAGCAGCTGCTTGGCCTTGCCCGCCACATCGCCGTTGATGCCGACGGCGGCGGCGATGCGCAGCCTGCCCTCGGCGTCCACGGCCGGGGTGTACAGGGTGGCGCGCAGGGCGCCCTTGCGGGTGAGGATGCCGGCCAGCCTGCCGTCCTTGTCGACGGCCGGGGCGTAGCGCCGGTTGTGGGTGTCGAGGGTGGTGAAGGCCTCGCGGGGGTCGATGTCTGCGTCCAGCAGGAGCAGGTCCTTGGACATGACCACTTCGAGCTGGGTGAAGCGGTCGACGCCGGTGAGGTCCTCGTCGGTGACGACACCGATGGGGCGCTGGTTCTCGTCGACGACCACACCGGCGTTGTGCGCCCGCTTGGGCAGCAGCGCGAGGGCGTCCGCGACGGTCTGGTGCGGGGCCAGCACGATCGGGGTGTCCAGCACCAGGTGGCGGCTCTTGACCCAGGAGACGACCTCGGTGACCACGTCGATCGGGATGTCCTGCGGGATGACCACCAGGCCACCGCGGCGGGCCACCGTCTCGGCCATGCGCCGTCCGGCGATGGCGGTCATGTTGGCGACGACGAGCGGGATGGTGGTTCCCGTGCCGTCCGGCGAGCTGAGGTCCACACCCTGCCGCGAGCCCACCGCGGAGCGGCTCGGCACCATGAACACGTCGTCGTACGTCAGGTCGTACGTGGGCCGGATGTCATTGAGGAAACGCACGTGCTGCACATCCCAGTCGTTCAGAGGCGACCCCCCGACGGGTGCGCCGAGGGGAAAAGAGCACGTACTTCATTCTCCCATGCCGTCCCCCCACCCATCCCCGGTCAAAACCTCCAGGCTCCCCCAGGACCGTTCGGAGGATCCACCGAATCCGGGCCGGTACGATCACCCAGCCGGCCCGGCGAGTCCCGGCGGACCTGCTCCACGGTCCGTACGCGAGGCGAGGGCGCGTCGAGGGGGAGAGTCGGGGGGACGGGCCGATGGGCGACGACAAGCGCGCCGTGCTGTTCGCCGCGCGGTCGCAGAACGCGCTGCACCGGCTCCTCGACACGCTCCCCGTCTTCGCGGGCGACGACCGTGTCCAGCGCTGTTTCACCCTGGTTCCCGGCTCCGAGTTCTCCGCGGACGCCCTGCGCGGCCTGGAGCGGGCGGGCGGACGCGTCCTGCCCTGGGCCGAGGCGGTGGGCCGGACCTTCGCGCTGATCCTCGCCGCGAGCCCCAAGGGCGATCTCCAGGCCCTGCACGGCCCGCGCGTGCTGCTCCCGCACGGCGCCGGATTCAACAAGTCGGTGCCCGGCGAGGGCACCGAGGACTCCGCCTCCGGACTCGACCCCGCCCATCTGCTGCTGCCCGACGGCACCCCGCTCGCCACCCGCTGTCTGCTCTCCCACCCCGGGCAGATCGCACGGCTGGCATCGGCCGGCCCCGCGGTGACGGCCCGGGCGACGGTCGTCGGCGATCCGCTCCTGGAACGGTTCCTGGAGTCGCAGGACCACCGCGACCGCTACCGCGCCGCGCTCGGCACGGGCGCCCGCACCCTCGTCGTGCTGTTCTCGACCTGGGGCCCGGAGTCCCTGATCGGCCGCCGTCCCGGGCTGCCCGCCGAACTGGCCGCCGCGCTGCCCCACGACGAGTACCAGCTGGCCCTGGTGCTCCATCCCAACGAGCGCGCCCGCCGCGGAACGCTCGACCTGGCCGAGTACCTGGAACCCGCCCGCCGGGCCGGGCTGGTCCTGCCCGCGACGCACGAGGAGTGGGCGTCGGTCGCCATCGCGGCGGACGTGCTGATCACCGACCACGGCTCGGCGGCCCTGTACCCGGCGGCGCTGGACCGTCCACTGCTCGGCGCCTACGACGGCGGGAGGGAACTGCTGCCCGGCACCCCGATGGCCGACCTCCTCGCGCACGTCCCCCGCCTCGCCCCGGACCTTCCCGGCGCGCAGGCGGCGAGCCTGGTGGCGGCGGCTCTGCGCGACCACCTCCCGGGCAGCAGCCGCGCCCTCACGGAACCGGCGTTCGCCGAACAGGGTCAGGCGCTCGACCGGCTCCGGGAGACCGTGTACGACCTGCTGGACCTCGCCCCGCCCGCCCATCCCGTCCTGCCCCGGCTGCTGCCCGACCCGGCCCCCGCGCCGCTCGCGCCCGCCGCCTTCGCCGTCCGTGTCGAGGACGACGGCGGCGGCGTCCTCCGGGTGCTGCGCCATCCCGCCCATCTCGTGCCGCCCGCGCCCGCTCACCACGTGGCCGCCGAAGTGGGCACCGCACACCGGCGGTTCACCCGCGGCGCCGGGCTGCTGCACCGCCGTGCGGGCGGCCACCCCGGCGCGCCGACGGAACCGGCGGACGAATGGACCCTGCGGATCCTGGCGGACCACCCCGGCGGCCGGCGCAGCGCCGCGGTCGTCGTCTCCGCCACCCACTGCCTGCTGCGCCCGCACTCCGGCCCCCTGCTGTCCCTGCGCATCACGCCGCACGGAGCGGAGCGACGGCCCACGGTGGTCGACCCGGTACCCGTCCTGTCCGCGGTGCACGCCGCGCTCCTCGACGGCGAGGAGGTCACGCGGCTGCGACTGGTGTGCGCGGTAGGCCCCTACGCGGTGGAGGTCCGGACGGCCCGGGCGACGGCGGCGGAGGCGGCGACGGCGGTGTGACGCGAGCGGGTTGTACCTACGGAGAGTTGACAGGCCGTCAGGCGAGATGTCCGCGCATCCCCTCACCCCAACGCCAACGCCACCGTGACCGGCGCCGGGCCCTCGCTCGCCTCGGTGAGGATCTCGTGGGCCAGCCGCCACTCGTCGGGACGGGCGTGCGCGTACGGTGCCCAGCCCGTGACGACGAGCAGCAGTCCGCGGTCGGCCGCCGCGGTCGGCCAGACGGAGGGGTCGCAGAGGCTGTCCAGGAGCGCGTCCCAGTTGCGGCCGAACCAGTCGGGCAGGGCGAGGGCCGCCGCCACCGCGTCCATCAGGGCGGCCTTGTCCACGACCCGGGAGAGGTCCAGGGCGACGACCGCGCGGTCCGCGAGTTGCCTGGTCATCTCAGCACCGCCCGGAACGAGTTGTAGTGGTCACCGGTGTAGTAGAACTCCCCGCCCTGCCCCGTGATGATGCGGCGCGCCCCGCGGTCGTGCGAGCCGGGCGTCGGCACCGTGTACTCGTGGTAGTAGCCGCGCTGGTGCTTCGGCAGGTGTCTCTCGTAGTTCCCGAAGACGATCCCGTCGCGGGAGTACGGGTAGGGCCCGCCCCGGTCGATCAACGCCAGGGTCCGCCGGGCCTCGGCGGGCAGCCGGGACTCGGGCACGGTGGCCATGCCCTTGGCCCACCCGGGGGTGGCCACGGCGGTGGACGACGGGCCGCCGCCCGTCCCCGCACCGGCGCCGGTGCCCGTGCTCGTACCCGCGCCGCATCCGGCGAGCAGCACGGCGAGGACGACCAGCAGTCCCGCGAGCACACGGGACGGGGCCCGGCCGGGCGCCCGGGACCATCGGAACTTCAGGGGAACGTACCGCGACGACATGCCGACGATGCTTTCACGGCGGGCCGCCCCGGACGACCCGTGCCCCGCGGAAGGCGGCGGAGGCGGGGGCGGCCGGCGGCCGTCTCGTCCGCCCCCCGTCCCCGCTCACCGCCGCTTCACTGCCCGTCGGGGTCCTGCCGGCTGAGCGCGGCCTTCGGCGTCGGTCCCGCGGTCATCAGGTAGTCCGCGGCCGAGGTGTCCGTGACCAGGCTGGTGACCAGCCCGGAGCGCAGCACCGCGTCGATCGCCGCCGCCTTGCGCTGACCGCCGGCGATCGCCACGACCTCGGGGATGCGGCGCAGCTGGTCGGCCTTGACGGTGATGCACCGCTCCCCCAGGTCCCGCCCGATCCGGCGGCCCTCGGCGTCGAAGAGGTGCGCGGCCATCTCGGCGGCGACACCGAGCGAGGCGTAGTGGGCCCGCTCCTCGTCGCTGAGCATGTCGTGCACCGTCGAGATGCCCGGCTCCCAGGAACCGATGGAGACGCAGGCGACCGTGACCTTGTCGAAGTACTCGAAGGCGCGGGCGATCCCGGTCTGGTTGCGCAGGGCCGCCGCGGTGGCCGCGTCCGGCAGCAGCATCGGCGCGTAGATCGGGTGGGCGTCGCCGCCCGAGACCTGGGCGGCGCGGCGCACGGCCTCGACCGAGCCGCGCTCCGAGGTGCCGGCGTCGTACACACCGGTCAGCTGCACCACCGTGCACGGCGGCAGCCGGTCGAGCGCGGCCGCCATGTGAATGGTGGACCGACCCCAGGCCAGCCCCAGCACGTCCCCCTCGTTGACCAGCTCGCCGAGCAGGTCGGCCGCGACCTCGCCGAGGTTCTCCGGGTCGGGGGTCTCCTCGGCCTCCGCCGGGGACTCGACCACGACGGCGTGCCTCAGGCCGTAGCGGGCGCGGAGCGCGTCGGAGCGCTCGGCGTCCAGCTCGGCCGGCACACGGATCTCGATGCGTACGAGATCCCGTTCGAGAGCGGTCTCCAGGACCCGGGCCACCTTGAAGCGGCTGACGCCGAACTCCTCCGCGATCTGGATCTTGGACTTGCCCTCGAGGTAGAAGCGGCGGGCCATGGCCGCCGCCTGGACCAGCTCAGCGGGTCCCATCCGCATGGCTGACCGGCCCGCCGACATACCCGACACGGCGATCTCCTCACTGCTGTTCACACTCTGGATTCGCCGTTCATCCTTGCAGATTCGGCGCAACTGATCCGCCCTGATGGGCGGCGTTCTCTCAACCGTTCACGCAGCCGTGGCTCAGTGGTCGCATGCCCAGGACGCCCCGGCGGTGGCCGTCTCCGCCTGGGCGCGCAGGGCGCGCACCGCGTCCGCCGGGTCCTTCGCCCCGTAGACCGCCGAGCCGGCGACGAACACGTCCGCGCCCGCCTCCGCGCACCGCTCGATCGTGGTGGCCGAGACACCGCCGTCGACCTGCAACCAGAGCTGGAGGCCGTGCTTGCCGATCAGCTCACGGGTGCGACGGATCTTCGGCAGCATGATGTCGAGGAAGGCCTGGCCGCCGAAGCCCGGCTCGACGGTCATGATGAGCAGCATGTCGAGTTCCGGCAGCAGGTCCTCGTACGGCTCGATGGGCGTCGCCGGCTTGAGCGCCATGGAGGCGCGCGCGCCCTTGGCGCGGATCTCGCGGGCGAGACGCACCGGGGCGGCGGCCGCCTCCACGTGGAAGGTGACGGACGAGGCGCCCGCCTCCACGTACTGAGGGGCCCAGCGGTCGGGGTCCTCGATCATCAGGTGGCAGTCCAGCGGGGTGTCCGTCGCACGGGCCAGGGACTCCACCACCGGCACGCCGAGCGTGAGATTGGGGACGAAGTGGTTGTCCATGACGTCGACGTGGAGCCAGTCGGCGCCCTGGACAGCCTTGGCCTCCTCCGCCAGGCGGGCGAAGTCGGCGGACAGGATGCTGGGGTTGATCTGCACGGCCATGCCCCAAGCCTGCCATGTCCGGAGCACTGATGTTCGCGCCGGTCCACAGGTGAGACCGTTCATCACACTGATCTGCCGTTTGTCTGATGTTCCGGACGCCCCTGTGGATAACCGAGGGCGACGAACCCGGCGCACGCGGTGAAATGGTGCCGCGCGGCTGCTCCGCGACCGTCAGCCGGCGGTCTTGCGGATCAGCGCCAGGTACATCGCGTCGGTGCCGTGCAGATGCGGCCACAACTGGATGTCCGGCCCCTCGCCGAGCGCGGGGACGCCGGGCAGCAGCGGACGGGCGTCGATCAGTTCGGTGTCCGGGTACTGCTTGAGCACATCGGCGACGACCGCCCGGGTCTCGGCGAGGTGCGGGGAGCAGGTGGCATAGCCGACCACGCCGCCGACGCGCACCGAGTCGAGCGCGGTGCGCAGCAGCGCCCGCTGGAGGGGAGCGAAATTGTCCAGGTCCTCGGGACGCCGGCGCCAGCGGGCCTCGGGCCGCCGCCGCAGCGCGCCCAGCCCGGTGCACGGCACGTCCACCAGCACCCGGTCGAAGCTGCCCGGCCGCCACGGCGGCCGGGTGCCGTCCGCGGCGATCACCTGGTACGGCCCCGGGTTGCCGGCCAGCGCCTTGGCGACCAGCCCGGCCCGGTGCGGCTGCTTCTCCGAGGCGAGCAGCGCGGCACCACGTTCGGCGGCGAGCGCCCCCAGCAGCGCGGCCTTCCCGCCGGGTCCGGCGCACCCGTCGAGCCACCGGGCGTCCGGCCCCTCCAGCGGCGCGTTGGCCAGCGCGAGCGCCACCAGCTGGCTGCCCTCGTCCTGCACCCCGGCGCGCCCCTCGCGCACCGCCTCGACCGCGCCCGGCTCGCCGCCCTCGGCCAGCCGCACGGCGTACGGCGACCAGCGTCCGGGCTCGGCGGCCTCCTCGCGCAGCAGTTCCTCGGTGGTGGCCCGGCCAGGACGCGCCACGAGCGTCACCCGCGGCCGCTCGTTGTCCGCCGCGAGCAGTTCCTCGATGCCGGCACGCCCGCCGCCCAGCGAGTCCCACAGCGCGGAGACGACCCAGCGGGGGTGCGAGTGCACGACGGCGAGGTGGTCCTCGGGATCCTCGTCGTACGGCGGCGCGACCTTCGCGATCCATCCGTCGAGATCGTCCTGCGCCACCTTGCGCAGCACCGCGTTGACGAACTTGGCCCGCCCGTCGCCGAGCACGACCCGGGCGAGTTCCACGGTGGCGGAGACGGCGGCGTGGCTCGGGATCCGCGTCCCCAGCAGCTGGTGCGCGCCCAGGCCGAGCACGTCGAGCACGGGCGGGTCCACCTCGCGCAGCGGCCGGTCCACGCACGCGGCGATCACCGCGTCGTACGTGCCCTGCCGGCGCAGTGTCCCGTACACCAGCTCGGTGGCGAGCGCGGCGTCCCGCGCGTCGAAGTCGCCCTTCTCGCGCGCCTTGCGCAGCAACGGCGGCAGCACGAGATTGGCGTAGGCGTCCCGCTCGTCCACCGCCCGCAGCGCGTCGAAGGCCAGGATGCGGACGGGGTCCTTCTTGGGACGCCGATAGGGCTTGGCGGGCTTACGGCCCCGCCGCGACTGCTCGCTCACGAAAAAGGTGCTCCGGAGGTGAAAGGGGGTGTGCCGCCCAGCCTACGTCGGCGGAGGTGAGCGGGGGTGCGCGGGTGCCGGGGGCCCGCGGGCCCCGGGCCGCGTCGCGGGCCCCGGGGGCCGCCGCGGGAGGCGGCGGGCGCGTGCCCCGCCGCCGTGGCGCCCCGGTCAGCCGCCCAGGGTCTCGCCCTCCGCGATCCGTGCCCCGCGGGCCCAGTCGGCCGCGCGCATCGGCTTCTTGCCCTGCGCCTGGACCCACAGGAGCTCGACGGCGTGGGAGCCGGTGCCCACGTGCACGCTGTTCTTGCCGGCCGCGAGCCGTCCGGGCGCGAGGTCGGTCCGGTCGGGCACCGGGGTGACCTGGATGAGCTTGAGCCGCTCACCGCGGAAGGTGGTCCAGGCGCCGGGCGCCGGAGTGCAGCCGCGCACCACCCGGTCCACGCGCAGCGCCGGCGTCGCCCAGTCCACCTGGGCGTCCTCGACGGTGATCTTCGGCGCGAGGGTGATGCCCTCGGCCGGCTGCGGCACGGCCTTCAGGGTGCCGTCCTCGATGCCGTCCATGGTGGCCGCGAGCAGCCCGGCCCCGGCGAAGGCCAGCCGGGTGAGCAGGTCGCCGCTGGTGTCGGTGGGCCGGATCTCCTCCGTCACCGTGCCGTACACCGGGCCGGAGTCCAGGCCCTCCTCGATGAGGAAGGTGGACGCGCCCGTGATCTCGTCGCCCGCGATGATCGAGTGCTGCACGGGCGCGGCTCCGCGCCAGGCGGGCAGCAGCGAGAAGTGCAGGTTGACCCAGCCGTGCGCGGGGATGTCCAGGGCGACGCGGGGCAGCAGCGCGCCGTAGGCGACGACCGGGCAGCAGTCCGGGGCGATCTCCGTCAGCCGGGCGAGGAACTCGGGGTCCCGCGGCCTGGCCGGCTTCAGCACCTCGATGCCGGCCTCCTGCGCCCGCTCGGCCACGGGCGACGCGACCAGCCTGCGGCCCCGCCCCGCGGGTGCGTCGGGCCTGGTGACGACGGCGGCCACCTCGTGCCGCCCGGAGGCGAGCAGGGCGTCCAGGGCGGGAACGGCGACCTCGGGGGTGCCGGCGAAGACGAGCTTCATGGGCGGGATCGGGCCTCTCGGGCGGGGATCGTACGGGCAGCGCACCAGTCTATGACCGCCCGGGAACCGGCACCGCGCGGAGCACGAGGGCGCGCAACTCGCCCGGCTGTCGGGCCGGCTGAGCGCCGGGCGGCGCGCGGGCGGACGAACGGCGTACGCATATGCCCGCACGCCCCCACCCCGTGACCAGCGGAGCGCACAGGCGTTGGTCAAGAAAGAGTTGACCACATAGGGCCGCTTCGCCGCCCGATTCCTTTCAACGCCGGTTCGAGAGGCTTGTTCATGGCCGACCACGCAACCCACGACGCCCAGGCCCGGGCCAGCCTGCACTTGCTGGTGCGGGACATCGAGCGGGTCCGCCGGCAGGTGGACGCGCTGCGCACGCTCACCGCCCAGCTTGGCAACGTCTACCGCCCGCGCCGCACCGGCCCGTCCACGGGCTTCGTCGTCTACGGACGCGCCCCCGCCCCCACGGTCCGTCTCGCCCAGGAACTGCGGGACAGCGTCGAGACGCTGGTCACGGCCGCCGTGGACTTCGACCGCTCGCTCGGCTTCTCCTGGGACGCGGTGGGCTCGGCGCTCGGCGTCACGAAGCAGGCGGTGCACCGCCGTTACGGCGCCCGCCGGGCCGCCGCGCAGCCGGCCACCGAGACCGAGCGGACGCCGGAGCCGTCCGGCACCCGCACGCTCAACGTGAACACCGGCCTGCCCGCGGTGCCGACCGTCCCGGCCGCCCGTTCCATGCCGACCCAGCCGACCGCGGGCAGCCCGACCCTGCGCGAGGAGGCCCGCCCGACGGCCTTCCCCGGCCCGCGCAACGGCTGACCCGCCCGGCCTCGCCCTCCCAGGAGGCCCACGGGTCCTCCGGGAGGGCCGGAGGGGCGCCCGCCCGCCCCAGAGGGGCGCCCCGGAGGGCGCAGCGCCCACGGCGGGCAGCGGTCCGCGAGGCCCGCGTCCCTCACCCGATGTCCGGCGGATCGATCCGTACCCGCGCCCGCGCCGTCTCCCCGCTGCCCCGGGCCATCCGCGCCGCCTGCGCGGTCTTCAGGGCGGAGGCCAGCGCCGCGCCACTGCCCGGGGGCACGCGCACCAGAGCCCGCTCCCAGTGTTCGCCGGGAGGCACCGCGCCGGGCCTGCGCGCACCGCCGGGCGGCGCGGGCGGCAGCGGCACGGGCCCCAACACCTCGGCGTCGGGCGGCAGTTCGACCGCCGCCAGGAACTCCGCGACCGCCTCGGGCGGACCGGACACGGCCGCCATCCGGGACACCGGCGGGAAACCGAGTTCCGCCCGCTCGGCCAGCTCCCGCAGCGCGTGCCCGACCGGGTCCCAGCGCACCAGCGCCTGCACGGGCCGCAGGGTCGGCTCGGCCACCACGACCACGGTGCCGCCCTCGCCCTGCGGCCGGACCAGCGCCGCCGCCGCGATCCACCGGCGCAGCGCGTCCTCGCCGGCGCGCAGATCGGGTCGTACGAGCATGGCCCAGCCGTCGAGCAGCAGCGCCGCCGCGTAACCGCCCTCGGCCACCGGCTCGGCGCCCGGGGTGCTCACCACCAGCGCGGGCGTGCCCGGCACGGTGTCCAACACGTGTTCCCGCCCCGAGGTGCGCACCGGCACGGCGGGGAAGGCCCGGCCCAGCTCCTCGGCGGTGCGCCGGGCGCCCACCACCTGGGCGCGCAGCCGGAAGCCGCCGCACTCGGGACAGTGCCAGGCGCCCTCCTCCCGGCCGCACCAGCCGCAGCGCAGCACGCCCGCGTCCTGGCCCTGGAGCGGGCCCGAGCAGTGCCGGCAGCGGGCCGGGGCCCGGCACTGGGCACAGGCCATCCGCGGCGCGTACCCGCGGCGGGGCACCTGGACCAGTACGGGTCCGTGCCGCAGCCCCTCCCGGGCGGCCTGCCAGGCCAGGGTGGGCAGCCGGGCGGCGCGGGCGGCCTCGTCGCGGGCGAGGTCCTCGTCCCCGACCGTGCGCACCAGCGGCGCGGACCGCCGTACCTGCTCCCGCCCGGCGACCAGGGGCCGCGCCCAGCCGCTCTCGACCAGCTGGGCCGCCTCCACCGTGGTGGAGAAGCCGCCGAGCAGGAAGGCGCACTTGTCGAGGGTGGCGCGCAGCAGCAGGACGTCCCGGGCGTGCGGCTGCGGGGCGTGCGGCTCGCTGTGGCTGTCGTCGCCGTCGTCCCAGATCGCGACGAGCCCGAGGTCCCGCACCGGCGCGAACATGGCCGCCCGGGTCCCGACGACGGCCCGTACGGACCCGCGCCGCACCGCGAGCCACTGCGCGTACCGCTTCTCGGGTCCGGCGTCGGCGGTGAGCAGGGCGTGCCGTCCCGGCCCGAGCAGCGCGGTCAGCGCGGCGTCGACGCGGGCGGCGGCACGGCCGTCGGGTACGACGACGAGGGCGCCGCGGCCCGAGGCGAGCGTGGCGGCGACGGCCCGGGCCAGTTCCTCGCTCCACAGGGGCCCGGGCAGCGCGTGCCACACCGCGCGGGGGGCGCCGCCGGCGGCCAGGGCCTGGAGGAAGGCGCTCCCGTGCTCGTACCGCGCCCAGGAGCCGGTGCCGGGGGCCTGCGGGGGCGGCAGGGGGTCGGGCGAGGGGCGCTGCTCGGCGCGGGCGTTGCGCGGCGGTACGGCCAGCTGGAGCACGTCGGCGAGGCTGCCCGCGTACCGGTCGGCGACGGCGCGGGCGAGTCCGAGCAGTTCCTCGCCGAGGACCGGCTCGGGGGACACCACCTGGGCGAGCGCGGCGAGGGGACCGGAGTAGTCGGACTCGGCCCGCCGTTCGACGAGGAAGCCGTCGATGAGGCCGCCGCCCTCCCGGCGTCCCTCGCGCACCCGGTGCCGTCCGGCCCCGAACCGCACCCGGACCCGGACGCCGGGCTGCGCCTGCTCGTCCAGTTCGGCGGGGACCGCGTAGTCGAAGTACCGGTCGAGGTGCAGCACGCCCTTGTCGACCAGCACCCGCGCCACCGGCAGCCGCTCGGCGAGCGCGGCGCCCCGCCAGGTCCGCGGCTTCGCCCGGGGTGCCTTGGCCTTGCGCACGCTCTCCCGGATGAGCGCGAGCTGCTCCGGCGGCGCCCCCTCGGGCCCGCCGCCCCCGCTCTCCCGGGGCTCCCCGTTCTCGCTGCTCACGCTTGCATTCTTACCAAACCCGACCGACATGACCCCGGGCGATCACCGTCCGGCCGGGGTCCTGCCGCGGCCGTCGGGCCTAGGCTCGCCGCCATGACCCACATGACCCATTCGACGCCGGACCCGCTGGACCGCCTGAGAGAACGTCTCGTCGCCCCCGGGGAGGTGGTGACCGGCACCGTGGCCGGGTTCGACGGGGACGACGTGCTCGTGCTACTGGACGGCGACCCGGGGCGCCCGTCGGGGCGCGTTCCCGGCCACGAGCTGACCTGGCGCCGGATCGGGCACCCGGCGGAGCTGGTCGCGGTGGGACAGTCGATCCGGGCGGAGGTGACGATGCGCGGCGGGCGCGACGGCCGGGTCCTGCTGTCCGCGCGCGCCTGCGAGGACGAGGCGCTGCACCGCTTCCTGCTGGGCCTGGCGCGTGGGGACGTCGTCACCGGGACGGTGTCCTCGGTGCACCGCTTCGGCGTCTTCGCGCGGATCGACGGGGAGCCCGCGCATCCCGTCCACCCGGGAACCGGCTTCATCAACGTCCCGGAGCTGACCTGGGCCCGGTTCGACGACCCGGCGGACGTGGTGACGCCGGGCCGGCGGATCCGCGCGCGGGTGCTGGCCCCGGACACCCGCAGGGGCCAGGTCGCGCTGTCCCTCAAGGCCCTCCAGGACGACCCCTGGAACACGCCGGGTGTGGGCGTCGGCGACGTCCTGACCGGCCCGGTCACCAAACTCGTTCCCTTCGGGGTCTTCGTCGGCGTCAACGAGTTCGTGGAAGGTCTCGTGCACGCCGATCTCCTCGCCGGCCGGACCGTCGAGGAGGGGCAGGAGCTGCGGGTCGCGGTGCTGGAGGTCGACCGTGCGCGGCGCCGGGTCCGGCTGGGGCTCGCGGACTGAGCCGGAACGCGCCGAGGCCCGGCCCCCGTGGGGAGCCGGGCCTCGTGGCACGGTTCGGGATCAGACGCCCGCGGCCTTGCGCAGGGCGTCCACGCGGTCGGTGCGCTCCCAGGTGAAGTCGGGCAGCTCACGGCCGAAGTGGCCGTAGGCCGCCGTCTGGGCGTAGATCGGGCGGAGCAGGTCGAGGTCCCGGATGATCGCGGCCGGGCGGAGGTCGAAGACCTCGTCGATGGCCTTCTCGATCTTCTCGGTCTCGACCTTGTTGGTGCCGAAGGTCTCCACGAACAGACCGACGGGCTCGGCCTTGCCGATCGCGTAGGCGACCTGGACCTCGCAGCGGGAGGCCAGGCCGGCCGCCACGACGTTCTTGGCGACCCAGCGCATGGCGTAGGCGGCCGAGCGGTCCACCTTGGACGGGTCCTTGCCCGAGAAGGCGCCGCCACCGTGGCGGGCCATGCCGCCGTAGGTGTCGATGATGATCTTGCGGCCGGTCAGGCCGGCGTCGCCCATCGGGCCGCCGATCTCGAAGCGGCCGGTGGGGTTGACCAGGAGGCGGTAGTTCTCGGTGTCCAGCTTGATGCCGTCCTCCAGGAGCGCCTTCAGTTCCGGCTCCACGACGAACTCGCGGATGTCGGGGGCCAGCAGCGACTCCAGGTCGATGTCGGAGGCGTGCTGCGAGGAGACGACCACGGTGTCGAGGCGGACGGCCTTGTCGCCGTCGTACTCGATGGTGACCTGCGTCTTGCCGTCGGGGCGCAGGTAGGGGATGGTGCCGTTCTTGCGCACGTCCGACAGCCGCTTGGACAGGCGGTGCGCCAGGAAAACCGGCAGCGGCATCAGGGTCGGCGTCTCGTCGGAGGCGTAGCCGAACATCAGGCCCTGGTCGCCCGCGCCCTGCTTGTCCAGCTCGTCCTCGTCACCCTCGACCCGGGACTCGTACGCGGTGTCGACGCCCTGCGCGATGTCCGGGGACTGCGCGCCGATGGACACCGACACGCCGCAGGAGGCGCCGTCGAAGCCCTTCTTCGAGGAGTCGTAGCCGATCTCCAGGATCTTGCCGCGCACCAGGGTCGCGATGTCCGCGTAGGCCTTGGTGGTCACCTCGCCGGCCACGTGCACCAGGCCGGTGGTGATGAGCGTCTCGACGGCGACCCGGGAGGACGGGTCCTCGCGCAGAAGCGCGTCGAGAATGGTGTCGCTGATCTGGTCAGCGATCTTGTCGGGGTGACCCTCGGTCACGGACTCCGAGGTGAACAGGCGACGGGACACAACGCTCCCTGTGGTTGCAGCGGCTGCTGGCTGATCGTTTGCAGTCGACGCGGGGCTGCGCCCGGCTTCGACCTTGAACAGTTTATCGGTCGCGCTCGGCCTGTGGGCCACTGTCTCGCCTCTCGGGAGCGCTGTGACCTGCGGCACGGGCATTCTGCACAATGCCCGGCGACCTTGGCCAGGGTAACCGTCCCCGACTTGAGCATGACCTGAATTCGCCGGTGGATTCGCCCGGCCGGCCGCGCCCAGGTCAGTCCAGACGGGCCACGACCAGGTCCCAGACGGTGTCGGCGAGGGCCTCCTTCGGCCCGTGCGGCACGGGGGTCTCGGTGCCGTCGGCGCCCAGGACGACGGCCTCGTTCTCCTCGGAGCCGAAGGTCTTGCGCTCCCCCACCTCGTTGACGACCAGCAGGTCACAGCCCTTGCGGGCGAGCTTGGCGCGGCCGTTGGCGAGGACGTCGTCGGTCTCGGCGGCGAAGCCCACGATCACCTGTCCGGCCCTGGCCCGTTCGGCGGAGACCTCGGCGAGGACGTCGGGGTTGCGGACCAGGACGATGGGGTCGGGCTCCTTGTCGTCCTTTTTCTTGATCTTGCCGGTGGCGTAGGCCGCGGGACGGAAGTCGGCGACGGCCGCGGCCATGACGACGGCGTCCGCGTCGGCCGCCGCCTTGAGCACGGCCTCGCGCAGCTGGACGGCGGTGCCGACCCGGACGACGTCCACGCCCGCCGGGTCGGCCAGGCCGGTGTTGGCCGCGACCAGGGTCACCCGGGCGCCGCGGGCGGCGGCGGTGCGGGCGAGGGCGTAGCCCTGCTTGCCGGAGGAGCGGTTGCCGAGGAAGCGCACCGGGTCCAGGGGCTCGCGGGTGCCGCCCGCGGAGACCACCACATGACGGCCGCGCAGGTCGGGCTCCCGGACACCGCGGGCGAGCACCCGGCGGCAGACCTCGAAGATCTCCCCCGGGTCGGGCAGCCGGCCCTTGCCGGTGTCGACACCGGTGAGGCGGCCGACGGCGGGCTCGATGACGACGGCGCCGCGGCGGCGCAGCGTGGCCACGTTCTCCTGGGTGGCGGGGTGCTCCCACATCTCGGTGTGCATCGCGGGCGCGAAGACGACGGGGCAGCGGGCCGTCAGCAGGGTGTTGGTCAGCAGGTCGTCGGCCAGGCCGTGGGCGGCCTTGGCGAGCATGTCGGCGGTGGCGGGGGCGACCACGACCAGGTCGGCGTGCTGGCCGATGCGCACGTGCGGCACCTGGTGCACGTCGTCCCAGACCTCGGTGGCGACCGGGTTGCCGGACAGGGCGGAGAAGGTGGCGGCGCCGACGAAGCGCAGCGCGGAGGCGGTGGGGACGACGCGCACGTCGTGGCCCGACTCAGTGAACCTCCTCAGCAGCTCACAGGCCTTGTAGGCGGCGATGCCACCGCTGACGCCCAGTACCACCCTCGGCTTGTCCACCATGTCTCCTCGGTCCGGAAAACCTGCAACACCCATGACACACCACAGGCCCGGCAGTGTGACTGCCGGGCCTGTGGGCAAAGCATCCGCGGTCTGAACGCACTACTGCGCGGGGCCCTCGATGGCCTCGGAGGTCAGCAGACCGGCGTTGATCTCGCGCAGGGCGATCGAGAGCGGCTTCTCGTGGACGTGGGTGTCGACGAGCGGACCGACGTACTCAAGGAGACCCTCGCCGAGCTGCGAGTAGTACGCGTTGATCTGGCGGGCACGCTTGGCCGCGTAGATCACGAGGCTGTACTTCGAGTCGGTGGCCTCAAGAAGCTCGTCGATCGGCGGGTTGATGATGCCCTCGGGCGCGGTGATGGAAGAGGACACGCTCTACCTTCCGATGGATGGGTAAGAATCAAAGATCGTGATCAGCGTCACGATTACACAACGTCCATCAAGGCTAGCAGCTCACGCGCCACGTCCTCGACGGAGGTGTTGACCAGGGTCTCGTCGAACTCCGGTTCGGCCGCCAGCTCGGTCCTGGCCGCTTCGAGACGGCGCTCGATGACCTCGGGCGGCTCGGTGCCCCGGCCGGTGAGCCTGCGCACCAGCTCCTCCCAGGAGGGCGGAGCGAGGAACACCAGCCGGGCCTCCGCCATGGACGCACGGACCTGGCGGGCGCCCTGGAGGTCGATCTCCAGCAGTACGGGCTCGCCCTTCTCCAGGCGCTCCAGCACGGCCGCGCGGGGCGTGCCGTAGCGGTTGCCGGCGAACTCGGCCCACTCCAGCAGCTCGCCGTTGGCGATCAGCTTGTCCATCTCGTCGTCGGTGACGAAGAAGTAGTGGACTCCGTGCTGCTCACCGGGGCGCGGCTTGCGGGTGGTCGCCGACACCGAGAGCCAGACCTCGGGGTGTTCCTTGCGCATATGGGCGACGACCGTGCTCTTGCCGACCCCCGAAGGGCCGGAGAGCACGGTCAGCCGCGGACGTTCACTCATGCAGCGATTATTCCAGCAATCCCGGGGTGCCCGGGACTCCCGGTCCGGCGCGGGCCCGGACTCAGGCGCCGGTGCTGCCGAACTCACGCTCCAGGGAGGCGATCTGGTTGGAACCGAGACCCCGCACACGGCGGCTCTCGGAGATGCCCAGACGCTCCATGATCTGCTTGGCGCGGACCTTGCCCACGCCCGGCATGGACTCGAGCAGCGCGGAGACCTTCATCTTGCCGATGACGTCGTTCTCCTGGCCCTGCTTGATGACCTCGTGCAGGGAGGCGCCGGAGTGCTTGAGTCGATTCTTGACCTCGGCCCGCTCCCGGCGAGCCGCGGCGGCCTTTTCGAGCGCGGCTGCGCGCTGTTCAGGGGTAAGGGGCGGAAGAGCCACGCCTACGTCACCTCGGATGTCGAACTGTCGGATACGGACCGGTGAGGAACCTAGTCGCCCCACACCTGGGGAGCCGCGAGCAACACGCTTGCCCGCCCTCCCCCACTGCCATGAGGGGCGTGGGAGGTGTCCCCACTGCTCGGAGACTAGCGGGCAAGTCCGCCAGAGTCAGCGAGAACAGCGGAAAAGTCCTGGTCAGCCTCCGTCAGGCCGGACATTTCAGACATATTGCCCTCGATTTGAGGATGTCTTCACACTCAAGTCGCCGCTGGTCCGCTCACCCGAGCACCTGTCGGAGGGTGTCAGCCGCCGGCGACGGCCGTGCGGATCTCCTCCGCGAAGCGTCCGGCCGCCGCGCGCAGCGCCCCGACGTCGGGACCGTGACGCAGCACACCCCGGCTGACGTTCGGCACGACGTTGCCGACGGCCGTCCCGAAGACCGCCGGAAGGTCGGCCGGGGTCGCGCCCTGGGCGCCGATGCCCGGCGCGAGCAGCGGGCCGTTGATGTCCAGGTCGTACCCCGAGAGGTCGCCGAGCGTGGCACCGACCACCGCGCCGAAGGAGCCCAGCGGCTCCTGGCCCGCGTTCTCGGCCGCCAGGTGGGCCAGCACGGTCGCCGCGACGCTGCGGCCGTCAGCGCGCAGCGCGTGCTGCACCTCGCCGCCCTCCGGGTTCGAGGTCAGCGCCAGCACGAACAGCCCGGCGCCGCTCTCGCGGGCCAGCGCCACGGCCGGGCCCAGCGAGCCGTAGCCCAGGTACGGCGAGACGGTCAGCGCGTCGGAGAACAGCGGGGCGTCCGGGTGCAGGAACGCCTCGGCGTAGGCGGCCATGGTCGAGCCGATGTCGCCGCGCTTGGCGTCCATCACGACCAGGGCGCCGGCCGCGCGCGCCTCCTGGACCGACTTCTCCAGGACGGCCAGCCCCCGCGAGCCGAACCGCTCGAAGAACGCGCTCTGCGGCTTCAGCACGGCCACCCGGTCGGCCATGGCCTCCACGACCGTGCGGCTGAACCGCTCCAGGCCGGCCACGTCGTCGGCCAGGCCCCACTCGGCGAGCAGGGAGGCGTGCGGGTCGATGCCGACGCACAGCGGGCCGCGCTCGTCCATGGCGCGGCGCAGACGGGTGCCGAAGGGCTCCGGGGCGGTCATGCGGACTTCCTCACGTCGGCGCCGACCGCGTCGGCGAGGGTGGCGTACGGGCTGGTGCGCAGGCGGGCGGCGAGGCCCTTGTGGATCGCGCGGCACCAGAAGGGGCCCTGGTAGATGAAGGCGCTGTAGCCCTGGACCAGCGTGGCGCCGGCCAGGATGCGCTGCCAGGCGTCCTCGGCGGTCTCGATGCCGCCGACCCCCACCAGGGTGATCCGGTCGCCCACACGGGCGTACAGGCGGCGCAGGACCTCCAGGGAGCGGGCCTTGAGCGGCGCGCCGGACAGCCCGCCGGTCTCCTTCACCAGGGCGGCCGGGGAGGTCAGGCCGAGGCCCTCGCGGGCGATGGTGGTGTTGGTGGCGATGATGCCGTCCAGGCCCAGCTCCACGGCCAGGTCGGCGACGGCGTCGACGTCCTCGTCGGCCAGGTCCGGGGCGATCTTCACCAGGAGCGGGACGCGGCGGCCGGGGACCGTGCGGTCGGCGGCCTCGCGCACCGCGGTGAGCAGCGGGCGCAGGTGGTCGACGGCCTGGAGGTCGCGCAGGCCGGGGGTGTTCGGCGAGGACACGTTGACGACCAGGTAGTCGGCGTACGGCGCCAGGCGCTCGGCGGACTTCACGTAGTCGGCGACGGCCTCCGCCTCCGGGACGACCTTGGTCTTGCCGATGTTGACGCCGACGACCGTCCGGAACACCGGCTCACGGGTGGCCAGGCGGGCGGCGACGGCCAGCGAGCCGTCGTTGTTGAAGCCCATGCGGTTGATCAGCGCGCGGTCCTTGACGAGCCGGAACAGGCGCTTTTTGGGGTTGCCGGGCTGCGGCTCTCCGGTGACCGTGCCGATCTCGACGTGGTCGAAGCCCAGCATCGACATCCCGTCGATCGCCACGGCGTTCTTGTCGAAGCCGGCCGCGAGTCCGAAGGGGCCGTGCATCCGCAGCCCGAGGGCCTCGGTGCGCAGCTCCTTGTGGCGCGGGGCGAGGGCCGCCGCGACGAACGTGCGCAGCACCGGGACGCGCACGGCGAGCCGGATCCAGCGGAAGGCGAGGTGGTGGGCCTTCTCGGGGTCCATCCGTGTGAAGACCAGACGGAAGAACAGGTTGTACATCTGGGAGAGTCCTCTGGGTTCTCATGCGGACCGAGGGTCCTCATGAAGAGGGGGACACCGTTTCCGGTGTCCCCCTCGGGGCTGCTAGTCGCGGGCCGCGGTCAGGTGTTCCGCGTGCTCCTGGAGCGAGCGGACGCCCACGTCGCCGTGGTTGAGGGCGTCGATGCCCTGGACGGCCGCGGCGAGCGCCTGGACGGTCGTCAGGCACGGCACGGAGCGGGCGACGGCGGCCGTACGGATGTCGTAGCCGTCGAGACGGCCGCCGGTGCCGTACGGGGTGTTGACGATGAGGTCGACCTCGCCGTCGTGGATGAGCTGGACGATGGTCTTCTCGCCGTTCGGGCCGGTGCCCTCGGACTGCTTGCGCACCACGGTGGCGTTGATGCCGTTGCGCTTGAGGACCTCGGCGGTGCCGGAGGTGGCCAGCAGCTCGAAGCCGTGGGCGACCAGCTCCCGGGCCGGGAAGATCATCGAGCGCTTGTCGCGGTTGGCGACCGAGATGAACGCGCGGCCCTTGGTGGGCAGCGGGCCGTAGGCGCCCGCCTGCGACTTGGCGTACGCCGTGCCGAAGACGGAGTCGATGCCCATGACCTCGCCGGTGGAGCGCATCTCCGGGCCGAGGACGGTGTCCACACCGCGGCCCTGGATGTCGCGGAAGCGCGACCACGGCATCACGGCCTCCTTGACGGAGATCGGCGCGTCCAGCGGCAGCTCGCCGCCGTCGCCGTGCTTCGGCAGCAGCCCCTCGGCGCGCAGTTCGGCGATGGTCGCGCCCAGCGAGATCCGGGCGGCGGCCTTGGCGAGCGGCACCGCGGTCGCCTTCGAGGTGAAGGGGACCGTGCGGGAGGCGCGCGGGTTGGCCTCCAGGACGTAGAGGATGTCGCCGGCCATCGCGAACTGGATGTTGATCAGGCCGCGCACGCCGACGCCCTTGGCGATGGCCTCGGTGGAGGCGCGCAGCCGCTTGATGTCGAAGCCGCCGAGGGTGATCGGGGGCAGCGCGCACGCCGAGTCGCCGGAGTGGATGCCGGCCTCCTCGATGTGCTCCATGACGCCGCCGAGGTACAGCTCCTCGCCGTCGTAGAGCGCGTCGACGTCGATCTCGATGGCGTCGTCGAGGAAGCGGTCGACCAGGACCGGCCGGGACGGGCTGATCTCGGTGGACTCGGCGATGTAGGCGGCGAGGCGGGTCTCGTCGTAGACGATCTCCATGCCGCGCCCGCCGAGCACGTACGACGGCCGGACCAGGACCGGGTAGCCGATCTCGTCGGCGATGGCCTTGGCGCCCTCGAAGGTGGTGGCGGTGCCGTGCTTCGGAGCCGGCAGGCCCGCCTCGGCGAGGACCCGGCCGAAGGCGCCGCGGTCCTCGGCGGCGTGGATGGCCTCCGGGGAGGTGCCGACGATCGGCACGCCGTTGTCCTTCAGGGCCTGCGCGAGGCCCAGCGGGGTCTGGCCGCCGAGCTGGACGACCACGCCCGCCACCGGGCCGGCCTGCTGCTCGGCGTGGACGATCTCCAGCACGTCCTCCAGGGTGAGCGGCTCGAAGTACAGCCGGTCGGAGGTGTCGTAGTCGGTGGAGACGGTCTCCGGGTTGCAGTTGACCATCACGGTCTCGTACCCGGCTTCGGACAGCGCGAAGGAGGCGTGGACGCAGGAGTAGTCGAACTCGATGCCCTGGCCGATGCGGTTGGGGCCGGAGCCCAGGATGATGACGGCCGGCTTCTCGCGCGGGGCGACCTCCGACTCCATGTCGTAGGCGGAGTAGAAGTACGGCGTCCTGGCGGCGAACTCGGCGGCGCAGGTGTCGACCGTCTTGTAGACCGGGCGGATGCCGAAGGCGTGCCGGACCTCGCGGACGACGTCCTCGCGCAGACCGCGGATCTCGGCGATCTGCTGGTCGGAGAAGCCGTGCCGCTTGGCCTCGGCGAGCAGGTCGCCGGTCAGCTCGGCGGCCTCGGCCAGCTCGTCCGCGATCTCCTTGATGAGGAAGAGCTGGTCCACGAACCAGGGGTCGATCTTCGTGTACGCGAAGACCTCCTCCGGGGTGGCGCCGGCCCGGATGGCCTGCATGACGGTGTTGATCCGGCCGTCGGTGGGCCGTACGGCCTCGCGCAGCAGGGTCTCCTTGTCGCCGGGGTCGCCGGCGAAGGTGAACTGGCTGCCCTTCTTCTCCAGCGAGCGCAGCGCCTTCTGGAAGGCCTCGGGGAAGTTGCGGCCGATGGCCATGGCCTCGCCGACCGACTTCATGGTGGTGGTCAGCGTGGAGTCGGCCTGCGGGAACTTCTCGAACGCGAAGCGCGGCGCCTTGACGACCACGTAGTCGAGCGTGGGCTCGAAGGAGGCCGGGGTCTCCTGCGTGATGTCGTTCGGGATCTCGTCCAGGGTGTAGCCGACGGCCAGCTTGGCGGCGATCTTCGCGATCGGGAAGCCGGTCGCCTTGGAGGCGAGGGCCGAGGAGCGGGAGACGCGCGGGTTCATCTCGATGACGATCACGCGGCCGTCCTCGGGGTTCACCGCGAACTGGATGTTGCAGCCGCCGGTGTCGACGCCGACCTCGCGGATGACGGCGATGCCGATGTCGCGCAGGATCTGGTACTCACGGTCGGTCAGCGTCATCGAGGGCGCGACGGTGATCGAGTCACCGGTGTGCACGCCCATCGGGTCGAAGTTCTCGATGGAGCAGACGACCACGACGTTGTCGTTCTTGTCGCGCATCAGCTCCAGCTCGTACTCCTTCCAGCCGAGGATGGACTCCTCCAGGAGCACCTCGGTGGTCGGCGAGAGGGTGAGGCCCTGGCCGGCGATGCGGCGCAGCTCCTCCTCGTCGTGCGCGAAGCCGGAGCCGGCGCCGCCCATGGTGAAGGACGGGCGCACGACCACGGGGTAGCCGCCGAGCGTCTCGACGCCCTTGAGGACGTCGTCCATGGAGTGGCAGATCACCGAGCGGGCGGACTCGCCGTACCCGATCTTGCGCCGGACCTCCTCCACGACGCCCTTGAACAGGTCGCGGTCCTCGCCCTTGTGGATGGCCTCGGGCTTGGCGCCGATCAGCTCGACGCCGTACTTGGCCAGAACGCCGTTCTCGTGCAGCGAGATGGCGGTGTTCAGGGCCGTCTGGCCGCCCAGGGTGGGCAGCAGGGCGTCGGGACGCTCCTTGGCGATGATCTTCTCGACGAACTCCGGGGTGATCGGCTCGACGTAGGTGGCGTCGGCGATCTCCGGGTCGGTCATGATCGTCGCCGGGTTGGAGTTGACGAGGATGACGCGCAGGCCTTCGGCCTTGAGCACGCGGCACGCCTGGGTGCCGGAGTAGTCGAACTCGGCGGCCTGGCCGATGACGATCGGGCCGGAGCCGATGACCAGGACGGACTGGATATCGGTGCGCTTAGGCACGCTGGCCCTCCATCAGGGAAACGAAGCGGTCGAACAGGTAGGCGGCGTCGTGCGGGCCGGCCGCCGCTTCGGGGTGGTACTGGACGGAGAAGGCGGGCTGGTCGAGCAGCTGGAGCCCCTCCACGACGTTGTCGTTCAGGCAGACGTGCGAGACCTCGGCGCGGCCGAACCTGGTCTCGCTGACCTTGTCGAGGGGCGCGTCGACGGCGAAGCCGTGGTTGTGCGCGGTGACCTCGACCTTGCCGGTGGTGCGGTCCTGGACCGGCTGGTTGATGCCCCGGTGGCCGTACTTCAGCTTGTAGGTGCCGAAGCCGAGGGCGCGGCCGAGGATCTGGTTGCCGAAGCAGATGCCGAACAGCGGCGTCCGGCGCTCCAGGACGGCGGTCATCAGGGCGACCGGGCCGTCGGCGGTGGCGGGGTCGCCGGGGCCGTTGGAGAAGAACACGCCGTCCGGGTTGACGGCGTAGACCTCGTCGGCGGTGGCGGTGGCGGGCAGCACGTGCACCTCGATGCCGCGCTCGGCCATGCGCTGCGGGGTCATGCCCTTGATGCCGAGGTCGATCGCGGCGACGGTGAACTTCTTGTCGCCGACCGCGGGGACGACGTACGCCTCCTTGGTGGCGACCTCCTCGTAGAGGCTCGCGCCCTTCATCTGGGGCTGGGCCTGGACCCGCGCCAGCAGTTCGGCGTCGGTGGCGATCGACTCGCCGGAGAAGATGCCGGCCCGCATGGAGCCGCGTTCGCGCAGGTGGCGGGTGAGGGCGCGGGTGTCGATACCGGAGATGCCGACCACTCCCTGGCGCTCCAGCTCGTCGTCCAGGGAGCGCCGGGAGCGCCAGTTGGACGGGACGCGCGCGGGGTCTCGGACCACGTAGCCGGAGACCCAGATGCGGGCCGACTCGTCGTCCTCGTCGTTCCAGCCGGTGTTGCCGATCTGCGGGGCGGTGGCGACGACGATCTGGCGGTCGTACGACGGGTCGGTCAGGGTCTCCTGGTAGCCGGTCATGCCGGTGGAGAACACGGCCTCGCCGAAGGTCTCCCCCACGGCCCCGTAGGCGCGGCCGCGGAACGTGCGGCCGTCCTCCAGGACGAGTACGGCGGGAGTCTTCGCGGCTCCCCTGGTGGAGGTCGTCATCGTGCGCCTTCCGTGTCGTTGATCATGTGGTTCAAGGTGTCGGCCCATTCGGGGTGCTCGGCCGCGTGGTCGGAGCGGAAGCCGGAGTCGATCAGTTTGTCGCCGTGCGCCCAGGTCACCACCAGCAGTCCGCCCTCGGTGAGGACCTTGCCGGCGATGCCCTTGTCGAGCCGGGCCTCGCGCAGGGCGGCGGCGGGGATGAAGAAGTCGTTCGCGCCGGGGCGTTCGACGGCCAGGCCCGCGTCGGTGAGGGTGAGCCGGGCCAGGCTGCGGGTGCCCAGGCCGTGGGCCACGATGCGGTCCAGCCACTGCCCGGCGGTGGTGGAGCCGTGGTAGCGGCCGCTCATGCTCAGTCTCACCGGGCCGGTGTCCTCGGGCGCGTCGGGCAGCTCCGGGATGTCGCTCTGGAGGGTGCCGCGCCATTTCCAGCCCTCGCGCATCAGCCAGTAGACGAGCGCGATGAAGAGCAGGAGCCCGACGAGCCAGCCGATACGGGCCGGCCAGTCGGTGACCGAGGCGGATCTCTGGGTCTCGGCCAGGAGGATTACAGGTGTCACGTGAGCTTCCCGTCGACGAGCGTGGCCTTGCCCCGCAGCCACGTGTGCGTCACACGGCCCGGCAGCTCGCGTCCCTGGTAGGGGGTGTTGCGGCTGCGCGAGGCGAAGCCCGCGGGGTCCACCTGGCCACGGTATGCGGTGTCGACCAGGGTGAGGTTGGCAGGCTCACCGGCCGAGACGGGACGGCCGTGCCCGAGGGCCCGTCCGATCCGCGCGGGCGTGGCGGACATCCGGTCGGCGACGCCGGCCCAGTCCAGCAGGCCCGTGTCGACCATGGTCTCCTGGACCACCGACAGCGCGGTCTCCAGGCCGACCATGCCCATTGCGGCCGCGGCCCACTCGCAGTCCTTGTCCTCGTGCGGGTGCGGGGCGTGGTCGGTGGCGACGATGTCGATCGTGCCGTCGGCGAGCGCCTCGCGCAGGGCCAGCACGTCGCGCTCGGTGCGCAGCGGCGGGTTGACCTTGTAGACGGGGTTGTAGGTGCGCACCAGTTCGTCGGTGAGCAGCAGGTGATGCGGGGTGACCTCGGCGGTGACCTGGATGCCGCGGGACTTGGCCCAGCGGACGATCTCGACCGATCCCGCGGTCGACAGGTGGCAGATGTGGACGCGGGAGCCGACGTGCTCGGCGAGCAGGACGTCGCGGGCGATGATCGACTCCTCGGCGACGGCCGGCCAGCCGCCGAGGCCCAGTTCGGCGGAGACGACGCCCTCGTTCATCTGGGCGCCCTCGGTCAGCCGCGGCTCCTGGGCGTGCTGGGCGACGACACCGTCGAACGCCTTCACGTACTCCAGGGCGCGGCGCATGATCACCGCGTCGTCCACGCACTTGCCGTCGTCGGAGAAGACGGTGACCCCGGCGGCCGACTCGTGCATGGCGCCCAGTTCGGCGAGCTTCCTGCCCTCCAGGCCGACGGTGACGGCGCCGATGGGCTGGACGTCGCAGTAGCCGTGCTCCTTGCCGAGCCGCCACACCTGCTCGACCACGCCGGCGGTGTCGGCGACGGGGAAGGTGTTGGCCATGGCGAACACGGCGGTGTAGCCGCCGCTCGCGGCCGCGCGGGTGCCGGTGAGCACGGTCTCGGAGTCCTCGCGGCCGGGCTCGCGCAGATGGGTGTGCAGGTCGACCAGGCCCGGCAGCAGCACCTTGCCGCCGGCCTCGACCACCTCGGCGCCCTCGGCGTCGAGGCCGGTGCCGATCTCCGCGATGGTCTCGCCGTCGATCAGCACGTCCTGCGGCTCGCCGCCGAGCACCTTCGCACCGCGGATCAGGGTCTTGCTCATGTTCTTACTTCTCCTCAGTGCGGTTGGCGGCGGCGGGCTCGTTGCCGCCGAGCAGCAGGTACAGGACGGCCATCCGGATGGACACGCCGTTGGCGACCTGCTCCACGGCGGTGCAGCGGTCGGAGTCGGCGACCTCGGCGGTGATCTCCATGCCGCGCACCATCGGGCCCGGGTGCATCACGATGGCGTGCTCGGGCAGCTTGGCCATGCGGTCGCCGTCGAGGCCGTAGCGCCGGGAGTACTCGCGCTCGGTGGGGAAGAACGCGGCGTTCATGCGCTCGCGCTGGACCCGGAGCATCATCACCGCGTCGCACTTGGGCAGCGTGCTGTCGAGGTCGTAGGAGACGGCGCAGGGCCAGGACTCGACGCCGACCGGCAGCAGGGTGGGCGGGGCGACCAGGGTGACCTCGGCGCCGAGGGTGTGCAGCAGGTCGACGTTGGAGCGGGCGACCCGGCTGTGCAGCACGTCGCCGACGAGAGTGACGCGCTTGCCGGCCAGGTCCTGGCCGAGCCCGGTGTCCCGGCCGACCAGGCGGCGGCGCATGGTGAAGGCGTCCAGCAGGGCCTGGGTGGGGTGCTGGTGGGTGCCGTCGCCCGCGTTGATCACGGCGGCGTCGATCCAGCCGGAGGTGGCGAGACGGTAGGGCGCGCCGGAGGCGCCGTGCCGGATGACGACGGCGTCGACGCCCATCGCCTCCAGGGTCTGGGCGGTGTCCTTCAGGGACTCGCCCTTGGACACGCTCGACCCCTTGGCGGAGAAGTTGATGACGTCCGCGGACAGGCGCTTCTCGGCGGCCTCGAAGGAGATCCGGGTGCGCGTGGAGTCCTCGAAGAAGAGGTTGACGACGGTGCGGCCGCGCAGGGTCGGCAGCTTCTTGATCGGCCGGTCGGCGACCCGGGCCATCTCCTCGGCGGTGTCGAGGATCAGGACGGCGTCGTCGCGGGTGAGGTCGGCGGCCGAGATGAGATGACGCTGCATCTGTCAGGCTCCGTAAGGCAGTTCAGGAGGATTGGGGCAAATCGCGGCGTCCGCGGGTACGCCGAAGCGACCCTTGTGCGCCTGACTTGCTACTGGTCGGCCGGCTTCACACCGAGCAGCACGGTGTCGCGACCGTCCTCCTCGGCGAGCTGGACCTTGACCGTCTCCCGCAGCGACGTGGGGAGGTTCTTGCCGACGTAGTCGGCGCGGATCGGCAGCTCCCGGTGGCCGCGGTCGACCAGGACCGCGAGCTGCACCGCGCGCGGGCGCCCGATGTCGTTCAGGGCGTCGAGGGCGGCGCGGATGGTGCGGCCGGAGAAGAGCACGTCGTCGACGAGGACGACCAGCTTGCCGTCGATGCCGTCACCGGGGATCTCGGTGCGGGCCAGCGCACGCGGCGGGTGCATGCGCAGGTCGTCGCGGTACATGGTGATGTCGAGGGAGCCGACCGGGATCGTGCGGTCGGTGATCTGCGCGAGCTTGGCGGCCAGCCGCTGGGCGAGGAAGACGCCGCGGGTGGGAATGCCGAGGAGCACCACGTCGTCGGCGCCCTTGGCGCGCTCCACGATCTCGTGGGCGATACGGGTCATGACCCGCGCGATGTCCGGGCCCTCGAGGACGGGGCGGGCATCGATCGCATGCTCATGGGCGTGCGTGTCCATAAAAAACGGACCTCCTTCTCCGCCTCACGGGACGGACCTTAAAGGACGTCGGAATTGCGCCAACCACGGTACCAGGTCATCGACCGAGGTCTTGTCACCCGCTTGGCCTAATCGGACATCACTACCACGGAAGCGTCGGGGTGGCCCATTCGGCTTGACGCACAAGTGTCACGCTGCGTAACCTCACAGTGAGTTACCAAACGCGCGGCGGGAAGACAGCCGGCCGCGTCGACACAGTGTCCGGGGAGCTATATGTCCAGCGAATACGCCAAACAGCTCGGGGCCAAGCTCCGGGCCATCCGCACCCAGCAGGGCCTTTCCCTCCACGGTGTCGAGGAGAAGTCCCAGGGTCGCTGGAAGGCCGTGGTGGTGGGCTCGTACGAGCGCGGCGACCGTGCCGTGACCGTGCAGCGCCTCGCCGAGCTGGCCGATTTCTATGGCGTTCCGGTACAGGAGCTCCTGCCGGGCACCACGCCGGGCGGCGCCGCCGAGCCGCCGCCGAAGCTGGTCCTCGACCTGGAGCGGCTGGCCACGGTGCCGGCCGAGAAGGCGGGACCCCTCCAGCGCTACGCGGCGACGATCCAGTCCCAGCGCGGCGACTACAACGGCAAGGTCCTCTCCATCCGCCAGGACGACCTGCGCACACTCGCCGTCATCTACGACCAGTCCCCCTCGGTCCTCACCGAGCAGCTGATCAGCTGGGGCGTGCTGGACGCGGACGCCCGCCGCGCGGTCGCCACGCACGAAGAGGCGTGACGGCGTAGACCTGCCAGCAGAAACGTGTCGCCGGGGTGGCCGGAACTCTATGGTTCCGGCCACCCCGGCGACGTTTTCTCACGACGGTTCCGGCCGCCTCCCGGCCCTGGGCGCGCGGCACGGCTCAGGGGCGCGGACGACCGCGCGACAGGCCATGGAGAACCCATGGCGCCGTCTCACGGTCGCCCACGCCCCTGTCGTGGCTTCTTCGGCCGAGCGGGCGCAGCCGGTGACTAGGCCCGGCGCAGCGAAGGCTTCAGCTCCTTGAGGCGGCCCAGCAGACCGTTGACGAACGAGGGCGACTCGTCGGTCGAGAACTCCTTCGCCAGCTGCACCATCTCGTCCAGGACGACGGCGTCCGGGGTCTCGTCGACCCAGATCAGCTCGTACGCGCCCAGCCGCAGGATGTTGCGGTCCACGACCGGCATCCGGTCGAGCGTCCACCCGACCGCGTACTGGGCGATCAGCTCGTCGATGCGCCGCGCGTGCTCGGCGTAGCCCTCGACCAGCTGCATCGTGTACTCGCTGACCGGCGGCTGCCGGGTGTCGGACCGGGACAGCCGGACCCAGTCGGCGAGGACCGTCAGGACGTCGGCGCCGCGCTGGTCGCCCTCGAAGAGGATCTGGAAGGCGCGCTTGCGGGCCGTGTTGCGGGCAGCCACGGTTAGCTGTTCACCCGGCCGAGGTAGTCGCTCGTACGGGTGTCGACCTTGATCTTCTCACCGGTGGTGATGAAGAGCGGGACCTGGATCTGGTGGCCGGTCTCCAGGGTGGCGGGCTTGGTGCCGCCGGTGGAGCGGTCGCCCTGGACGCCCGGCTCGGTCTCCTGGACGGTCAGCTCGACGGCGGCCGGCAGCTCCACGAAGAGCACCTCGCCCTCGTGCTGCGCCACGGTGGCGGTGAAGCCCTCGATCAGGAAGTTGGCGGCGTCGCCGACGGCCTTGCGGTCGACCATCAGCTGGTCGTAGGTCTCCATGTCCATGAAGACGAAGTAGTCGCCGTCCATGTACGAGAACTGCATGTCGCGCTTGTCGACAGTGGCCGTCTCGACCTTGACGCCGGCGTTGAAGGTCTTGTCGACGACCTTGCCGGACAGCACGTTCTTGAGCTTGGTGCGCACGAAGGCCGGGCCCTTGCCGGGCTTGACGTGCTGGAACTCGACGACGGACCAGAGCTGGCCGCCTTCGAGCTTGAGCACCATGCCGTTCTTGAGGTCGTTCGTGGAAGCCACGGTTGCGGAATCTCCTGGACTGACGTACGACCCCGGGTCACGCGCTACAGCGCGAGCAGCTCCTTGGTCGTGATGGTGAGTAGCTCGGGTCCGCCGTCCGCCTCGGGGCGCACGACGAGCGTGTCATCGATCCGGACACCGCCCCGGCCCGGGAGGTGGACCCCCGGTTCGACGGTGACCGGCACGCAAGCGTCCAGTTTACCCATGGCCGCGGGCGCCAACTGCGGGTCCTCGTCGATTTCGAGTCCGACACCGTGACCGGTCAGCGGTGGCAGGGCCTCCGCATAGCCCGCGGAGTCCAGCACATGGCGTGCCGCGCGGTCCACGTCACGGTAGGCGGCGCCGGGCGCGAGGGCCTCGCGGCCGGCCCGCTGCGCGGAGAAGACCAGGTCGTACAGCTGGATCTGCCAGTCCGCCGGGGAGGTGCCGATGACGAAGGTGCGGCCGATCTCGCAGCGGTAGCCCCGGTAGGTCGCGCCCAGGCACACGGAGAGGAAATCGCCCTCCTCCACGCGCCGGTCGGTGGGCCGGTGGCCGCGGCGGCCGGAGTGCGGGCCGGTGGCCACGGAGGTGGGGAAGGCCGGCCCGTCGGCGCCGTGGTCGACCAGGCGGCGCTCCAGCTCCAGCGCGAGGTGCCGCTCGGTGCGGCCCACCAGGATGGACTCCAGCAGCTCACCGAGGGCCTGATCGGCGATCTCGGCGCCGATCCGCAGGCAGGAGATCTCCTCCTCGTCCTTGACGATCCGCAGCTGCTCCACGGCGCCGCCCACGTCGCCGAGGCGCAGGGCGGGCGCGGCGGCGGCGATGGCCCGGTGTCTGCCGACCGTCAGATGGTGCTCCTCGACGGCGAGGGAGTCCGCGCCCTGGCCCTGGGCGAGGCCCGCGGCGGTCACGGCGGGGTCGGCGCCGCCGTGGGCGGGCAGCACGTGCACCCGCAGGGTGTCGTCGGGGCGGCCCTCGAAGGGGCGGTCGTCGGGCGGTCCCGAGCAGACCAGGAGGTCCTCTTGGCTGCCGAGGAGCAGCACGGCGCCGTGCGGGGCGGCGGCCGCGAGGTAGCGCACGTTGGCGGGACGGGTGACGAGCGCTGCCGCGGTGCCGGCCGCGTTGAAGTGGTCCCGCAGTCGGGATCGGCGGTTCGCGTACACCTCTGACATGAGATGAGCGTAGGAGTTTTATGCCGTTTGTGCCGTTTTTGGGGGCCGAGTGGGGCGTGGGGACGGTGCCCCGCGGGCCGGGGCGGGCGGCCCGGTGCTCACCAGCTCGGGGGGCTGGCTATCGCCCTCGCCAGGACCTCGTCCAGCACACGTGCCGTCCCCGGGACGTCCAGCTGTGAGTTGTCGATGATCGGCAGGCCCGAGCCGTACCAGCCGGCCATGCGGCCGTGGATGCGGGCCACCTCCTCGTCGGTGAGGCGGCGGTTGCCGGTGCGTTCGGCGTTGCGCTCCAGGACCACGTCCAGGCCGGGCAGCAGGACGACCGGGAGCAGGCCCGGGCCCACATGGCGCTTCCAGCCGCCGAGGCCGACGACCGGGCGGTCCGGGAAGACGGCGTCGTCCAGGATGCAGGAGATGCCGTTGGCCAGGAAGTTCCGCGCGGCGAAGCCGCAGGTGCGGCGGGCCAGCCGGTACTGGGCCTCGGAGTGGTCGTTCCAGCCGGACTGGGGGTCGGCGAAGCCGGAGCGCACCCATTCGCGGACGTCGTCCAGGCTGATGTGGGCGGTGGGCACGCGGCGGCGGTCCGCCCAGTAGCGGGCCACGCTGGTCTTGCCCGCACCGGCCGGACCGATCAGCAGCACGGCCAGGGTGGTGGTCGTCGCATCGGGCACCGCGGTGGTGGTCGGGGCCGCCGTGGGCACGCCGACCGGTCCGCCGGGCGGCAGATGCACATGGCCGGTGACGTCGGAGGGGGCCGGGGGCGCGGGCGCCTGCCGCGGGGGCGCCGGCGGTATCGGGCCCGAGCGGGCCGGGGCGGGCGGCGGACCGGCGGGCGCGGCCGGCCCCGGCTGTCCCGGGGGCGGGAACGGGCCGGAGGGGGCCTGCGGGCGCGGCCGGCCCGGCGGGGGCGGCACGGACGGGCCGGGGAAGCCCGGGGGCGGCGGGGGCGGGGACGACGGTCCCTGGGGCGGGCCGGGATGGTGTGCGGCCGGCGGCCAGCTGGTGTGCGGCCGGTGCCCCGGCTGGTGGGGCGGCGGCAGCGGAGAACCCACTGCGTGCTGCATCCGTTGCCACTCCGTCTCGTACAGGCAGTTGGCTGCGGGGGCGAGGCCCCGCTCCTTCCCGAACGGTACCGTCCCCGGCCGTCGTTCGGTGAAACGGCCGGGGTGGGTCCGAAGTGCCCGACGGGGCGGGGGAAGCGGCGCGGCCCGCCGGGAGCGGGCCGCGGGGGGCCGGCCGTGCGAGGGACCGGCCGCGGCGGGGCTACTCGCCCACTTCTCCGTAGGCGGCCAGCAGCACGGCCGGGTCGGGTCCCTCCAGGACGGTCGGCTTGGCCAGGCCGTCCAGGACGATGAAGCGCAACAGGTCGCCGCGGGACTTCTTGTCGACCTTCATGTTCTCCACCAGCTTGGGCCACTGGTCGTAGCGGTAGTGCAGCGGGAGACCGACGGACTCGAGGATCGCGCGGTGGCGGTCGGCGGTCGCGTCGTCCAACCGGCCGGCGAGACGGCCGAGTTCGGCGGCGAAGTGCATGCCGACCGCGACCGCGGCGCCGTGCCGCCACTTGTAGCGCTCGTTCTTCTCGATGGCGTGGCCGAGGGTGTGACCGTAGTTGAGGATCTCCCGGCGGCCGGACTCCTTCAGGTCCGAGGAGACGACCTCGGCCTTCACCCGGATCGAACGCTCGATCAGCTCGGCCGTGTGCGGACCGGCCGGGGTGCGGGCGGCCTCGGGGTCGGCCTCGATCAGGTCGAGGATCACCGGGTCGGCGATGAAGCCGGCCTTGATGATCTCGGCGAGTCCGGAGACGTAGTCGTTGACCGGGAGGGAGTCCAGCGCCGCCAGGTCGCACAGCACACCGGCCGGCGGGTGGAAGGCGCCCACCAGGTTCTTGCCCTCGGGGGTGTTGATGCCGGTCTTGCCGCCGACCGCCGCGTCCACCATGGCGAGCACGGTGGTCGGTACGGCGATCCAGCGCACCCCGCGCAGCCAGGTCGCGGCCACGAAACCGGCGAGGTCGGTGGTCGCGCCGCCGCCCACGCCGACGATGACGTCGGTGCGGGTGAACTGCGACTGGCCGAGCGCCTTCCAGCAGTAGGCGGACACCTCGGCGGTCTTGGCCTCCTCGGCGTTGGGCACCTGGATGGCGATGGCCTCGTAGCCCTGCTCGGCCAGGTCGGCGCGGAGCGCGTCGCCGGTCTCGGCCAGCGCCTCGGGGTGGATCACCGCGACCCGCTTGGCCTTGTCGCCGATCAACCCGCCCAGTTCGCCCAGGAGTTGCCGGCCCACCAGCACCTCGTAGGGGTCGGTGCCGGCGGTGCCGGCGACCTCGATCCGGGTGACTGCCTCGCTCATGCCTTCTTCAACTCCAGTGCGTCCAGCGCCGCTTGCGCGACCTCTTCGGGGGTGCGCCCGTCCGTCTCCACGACGGCGGTGGCGACCTCCTCGTACAGATGGCGCCGGGCCTCCATCAGCTCCCGCCACTGCTTGCGCGGGTTGACCGCGAGCAGCGGACGGGCCACGTTCAGACCGGTGCGCCGCACCGCCTCCTCCACGCCCATGGAGAGGTAGACCACCCGATGCCCGGCCAGCAGCGCGCGCGTGCCGGGGTCCAGGATCGCACCGCCGCCGAGCGCGAGGACGCCCTCGTGCCCGGCGAGCGCGGCGGCCACGGCCGCCTTCTCCAGCGCCCGGAAGGACTCCTCGCCCTCGTCCACGAAGATCTCGGAGATGGTCCGGCCCTCGGCGGCCACGATGTCGTCGTCGGTGTCCCGGTAACCGCTGCCCAGCCGCTCGGCGAGCAACCGGCCGACGGTGGACTTGCCCACACCCATCGGACCGACCAGGACGACCTGCGGGGCGGTCATCGGATCGCGAGGTTGTCGAGGTACGAGCGGACGTTGCGCCGGGTCTCGGCCACCGAGTCGCCGCCGAACTTCTCCGCGACCGCGTCCGCGAGCACGAGGGCCACCATGGCCTCGGCGACGATGCCCGCGGCCGGCACCGCGGAGACGTCGGACCGCTGGTGGTGGGCCTGGGCGGCCTCGCCGGTGGCCACGTCCACGGTCCGCAGGGCGCGCGGCACCGTCGCGATCGGCTTCATCGCCGCCCGCACCCGCAGCAGCTCACCGGTGGACAGGCCGCCCTCGGTGCCGCCCGCGCGCCCGGAGACGCGCCGGATGCCCTCGGAGGTGGCGACGATCTCGTCGTGCGCCTTCGAACCGGGCACCCGCGCCAGCTCGAAGCCGTCGCCGATCTCCACGCCCTTGATCGCCTGGATGCCCATCAGGGCACCGGCCAGACGCGCGTCCAGCTTGCGGTCCCAGTGCACGTGCGAGCCGAGGCCCACCGGGACGCCGTAGGCCAGCACCTCGACCACGCCACCGAGGGTGTCGCCGTCCTTGTGGGCCTGGTCGACCTCCGCGACCATCGCCTTGGACGTGTCCGCGTCCAGGCAGCGCAGCGGGTCCTCGTCCAGCTTCGCCACGTCGGCCGGCGTCGGGTAGACCCCCTGCGGGGCCTTCACGGAGCACAGCTCGACCACGTGGGAGACGATCTCGACGCCGGCCGTCTCCTTCAGGTAGGAGCGGGCGACCGCGCCGAGCGCCACCCGGGCCGCGGTCTCCCGGGCCGAGGCGCGCTCCAGGATCGGACGGGCCTCGTCGAAACCGTACTTCTGCATGCCCGCCAGGTCGGCGTGACCGGGCCTCGGCCGGGTCAGCGGCGCGTTGCGGGCGAGCCCGTCGAGGATCTCGGCGTCGACCGGGTCGGCCGACATGACCTGCTCCCACTTCGGCCACTCGGTGTTGCCCACCATGATCGCGACCGGCGAGCCGAGGGTCAGCCCGTGCCGGACGCCACCCAGAAAGGTGACCTCGTCCCGCTCGAACTTCATCCGCGCACCGCGGCCATAGCCGAGCCGCCGCCGCGCCAAGTGGTCCGCCACCATCTCCGTGGTGATCGGCACGCCGGCGGGAAGGCCCTCCAGCGTCGCGACAAGTGCGGGACCGTGGGACTCCCCCGCGGTCAGCCAACGCAGCCTGCTCAACGGTGCTCCTCAGTGTTCGCGCCCGGTACTGCCCTGCGTACGCGTGTCCTCGCGTCGGTGACGGCGTGACCGGATGCGCGACGCCGGTCCGCCACCCCCGATCCTCCCACGTCCGGGGCGGCTGTCCGGCTCCCGGTCCAGCAGGCGGACGGGTCCGGCCCGCTCAGCGGGCGGCGAGCGCCCGTTCCCCGGCCCGCCGCATGGCCTCCAGCGGGGCCGGGGCGCGGCCGGTCATCTGCTCGACCTGGAGGACGGCCTGGTGGACCAGCAGGTCGAGGCCGCCGACCACGGCGCCGCCGTACATGGACCAGCGGGCCGCCAGCTCGGTGGGCCAGGGCTCGTAGAGCACGTCGAAGAGGGTGGCGGGACGTTCGGGCACGGCGGCGGCGAGGGCGTCGGTGGTGCCGGCCGGGGTGGTGGCGATCACCAGCGGGGCGCGCAGCGCCCGCGCCGCCTCCGACCAGTGCGCCGTGCGCACGTCCACGTCGAGGCGGCGGCCCCACTCGCGCATCTCGGCGGCCCGGGCCTCGCTGCGCACATAGGCGACGACCTCGCCGGTGCAGATCCGGGACAGCGCGGCGAGCGCGGAGGAGGCGGTGGCGCCCGCGCCGAGGATCGCGGCGGAGTCCACCTCCTCGACGCCGTGCTCGCGCAGCGCGGCCACCATCCCCGGGATGTCGGTGTTGTCGCCGCGGGTGCGGCCGTCCTCGGTGAACACGACCGTGTTGACGGCGTCCACCGAGGCGGCCGTCTCGCTGATCTCGTCGAGCAGCGGGATGACCGCCCGCTTCAGCGGCATGGTCAGGGACAGCCCCGCCCACTCGGGTCCGAGCTTCTCGAGAAAGCCCGGCAGCGCGGCCTCGTCGACCTCGAAGCGGTCGTACGACCAGCCGGTGAGCCCCAGCTCGGCGTAGGCCGCCCGGTGCAGCACCGGGGAGAGCGAGTGGGCGATGGGCTGTCCGAGCACGGCGGCCCGGCGGGCGTCAGTTGCCCGAGGTGGCATTGAACTTGTCCTTGAGCTGCTTGAATTCTTCGTAGGTCTTGGCGAATTCGGTATTGGTCGTACCGTCGGTCGCCACGAAATAGATCCAGCCGTCGTGAGTCGGGTTCAGCGTCGCCTTGAGCGCGTCCTCGCCGGGGTTTCCGATGGGACCGGGCGGCAGGCCCTTGTGCGTGTACGTGTTGTACGGGCTCTGGTTGCTGTTGATGTCCTTCTCGGAAATGTGGATGTTGCTGGTGCCCTTGAGGTAGTTGTACGTCGAGTCGAACTGGAGCAGCTGGTTCGTCTCGGTGTTGGTGGGCTTCAGGCGGTTGTAGACCACTTCCGCCATCTTGCGGAAGTCGTCGTGGGTCTTGCCCTCCGCCTGGACCAGGCTCGCGACCGTGACCAGTTCGAACGCGTTGTGCAGGCCCAGCGACTTCGCCTTGGCGTCCAGGCCGTAGGCGGCGTACCTCTCCTTGGCCTGGGCCACCATCTGCTTGAGGACCGCGTCGGGTTTCATGCCCTTGGCGGCGGCGTAGCTGCCCGGGAAGAGGAAGCCCTCCAGCGGGTCCTTGATATTGCTGTCGCTGGAGACCCAGGACGGCAGGCCGAAGGTCCGGTACTCCTTCGCGGCGATCCTCTGGGTCGTGCCGGCGGCCAATTGGAGTTTCTTGTCGATGTCCTGGTACACACCGGCATTCCGCTCGCCCGGCCGCACCATCACATTGTTCTGGCTCTTCGGGTCGAGCATCATCCGCACGGCACTGGCGGCGGACATCTCCTTTTTCAGGAGATAGGCGCCGGCCTGGATCGAGTCACCGCCCGGTGTGGTCCCCTGGGCGTGCACGAAGGCCTCGGCGCTCTTGACGACGCCGGCCTCCTTGAGGCGCCGTCCGATGTCCCAGCCGCCGGCGCCCTTGGGGATCTCCACGGTCACCGTCTCGCCGGTGCCGTCGCCCGCGTAGTCCGGGGCCGGAGCGAAACGGTTCTGGTAGAACTTGTAGCCGTAGTAGCCGACCCCGCCGAGGCCGCCGCCGAAGACCAGGACGACGACCATGCAGGCGCAGCCGGTGCGGCGCTTCTTGCTCTTGACGGGCTTCCGCCCCTTGCCGGCGCGCCGCTCGGCGCGGCCGGCCCGCTCGTGCGGCTCGGCGTCCTCGTCGTCATCGCCGCCGCCCGCGAAGAAGGCGTGCTCCTCCTCGTCGTCCACGGCGGGGTCCGGCCCGGGTTCGGCCTCGGGGCGTCTGCGGCCGGGCGGCTCCGGCGGCGGGTACGCGTCCTCGGCGGCGTAGAAGTCGGGCTGCTCGGCGCCGTAGGCCACCGGATGCTGCCCGTAGGGGTCGCCGGGGTCGGCGGCGTAGGGCACCTGGCCGTGGGTGCCGGTCGCGTCCCAGCCGCCCTGGTGGCCGGGCTGGGGGTGCTGGCCGGGCTGCGGGTGCTGGTCGGGGTACTGGGGGTCGTACGGGGTCTGGCCCTGGTCGGCGTAGTACGGGTACTGCTGACCGTCGTAGCCCGGCTGGGGCATCTGCTGCCAGTCGCCGTGCTGCGGCTGCTGCGGGTACTGCTGCTGCGACCGGCCTCCGTAGGCAGCCTGATGACCGGCGTACGCCTGCTGCCCTTCCCATCCGCCGTCCCCGTACAACGGGTCCTGCGGATGCCACGGTTCGGAGCCTGGGCCCCGGCCATACTCAGTCATCGATCCCCTAGAGCCGCGAGGCCGACGGTCACGCGGCCAGTGGACCGGCTTCCGCTCCGCCTCTTGCTGTGCGGCGGCTGTTCGAACACCGTCGCATCGCGCGGAACGTTACCGTATCGCGATCAGATGACCACTTCGACGCCCTCACCGGGTGCTTTACCTGACACCCGTTCGGATTCCAGGGCCTGCTGGAGGATGACCACGGCGGCGGCCTGGTCGATGAAGGCGCGGCCCTTCTTGGACTTCACGCCCGACGCCCGCAGTCCCTGACTGGCCGTCACCGTCGTCATCCGCTCGTCCACCAGGCGCACCGGCACCGGCTTGATGCCCTGGGCCAGCTCCTGGGCGAAGGCGCGGACCTTGACGGCGGCCGGGCCCTCGCCCCCCTTGAGGGAGCGAGGCAGACCGACGACAACCTCGATCGGCTCATACTCCGCCACCAGTTGACGCAACCGGCGGTGGGCGGCGGGGATGTCCCGGCCGGGGACCGTCTCCACCGGGGTGGCGAGGATCCCGTCGGGGTCGCACGAGGCGACCCCGATCCGGGCGTCCCCGACGTCGATCGAAAGCCGACGTCCTCTGCGCATTTCCGACCGTTTCCTTACTGGGCTATCACTTGGCGGTCTCGGCGACGAGACGCTCGACGGCCTCGACGGCCTCGCCCACGGCGGCCGGGTTCTGGCCGCCGCCCTGGGCGACGTCCGGCTTGCCGCCACCGCCGCCGCCGAGGGTCTTGGCGGCGGTGCGCACCAGGTCGCCGGCCTTCAGACCGCGCTCGCGGGCGGCCTCGTTGGTGGCGATCACGGTCAGCGGCTTGCCGTTGTTGACCGTGAACAGGGCGACCACGGCGGCCCGGCCGCCCTGGATGCGGCCGCGCACGTCGAGGACCAGCTTGCGCAGGTCGTCCGGCGTGGTGCCGTCCGGCACCCGACCGGTGACCAGGGCGACGCCCCGCACGTCCTTGGCCGAGTCGGCGAGCCCGCCGGCGGCCTGGAGCACCTTCTCGGCGCGGAACTTCTCGATCTCCTTCTCGGCGTCCTTCAGCTTGCCGAGCATGGCGGCGACCTTCTCCGGCAGCTCCTCGGAGCGGCCCTTGAGCAGTTCGGTCAGCTGGTTGACGACCGTGTGCTCCCGGGCGAGGAAGTTGTAGGCGTCCACGCCGACCAGGGCCTCGATACGGCGCACACCCGAGCCGATGGAGGACTCGCCGAGCAGCTTGACCAGGCCCAGCTGGGCGGTGTTGTGCACATGGGTGCCGCCGCACAGCTCCTTGGAGAAGTCGCCGATGGTCACCACACGGACCCGCTCGCCGTACTTCTCGCCGAACTCGGCGATGGCGCCCTGCTTCTTGGCCTCGTCGATGCCCATGACCTCGGCGTGCACGTCGAGGTCGCGGGCCAGCACCTCGTTGATCTTCTGCTCGACGTCGGTCATCACGGCCGTCGGCACGGCGGACGGCGAGCCGAAGTCGAAGCGGAAGCGGCCGGGCTGGTTCTCGGAACCGGCCTGGGCGGCCGTCGGGCCGAGGGCGTCGCGCAGGGCCTGGTGGGTGAGGTGGGTGGCCGAGTGGGCGCGGGCGATGGCCTTGCGGCGGCGCACGTCGATGGAGGCGTGGGCCTTGGCGCCGACGGTGACCTCGCCGACCTGGACGACGCCCTTGTGGACGTAGACGCCCGGCACCGGCTTCTGGCAGTCGCGGACCTCGATCACGGCACCGGAGTCGACCTTGATCCGGCCGGTGTCGCCGATCTGGCCGCCGCCCTCGGCGTAGAAGGGGGTGCGGTCGAGGACGACCTCGACCTCGTCGCCCTCGGTGGCGGCCGGCGAGGAGACGCCGTCGACCAGGAGGCCGACGACGGTGGACTCGCCCTCGGTGTCGGAGTAGCCGATGAAGTCGGTGGCGCCGGCGCTGTCGGCGATCTCGCGGTAGGCGCCGAGGTCGGCGTGGCCGGTCTTCTTGGCCTGGGCGTCGGCCTTGGCGCGCTCGCGCTGCTCCTTCATCAGCCGCCGGAAGCCGTCCTCGTCCACGGACAGCCCCTGCTCGGCGGCCATCTCCAGGGTGAGGTCGATCGGGAAGCCCCAGGTGTCGTGGAGCAGGAAGGCCTTCTCGCCGGAGAGGACGGTGCCGCCGGACTGCTTGGTCTCGGTGACGGCGGTGTCCAGGATGTTGGTGCCGGCCTTCAGCGTCTTCAGGAAGGCGTTCTCCTCGGCGACGGCGACCTTCTCGATGCGCTCGCGATCGGTGATCAGCTCCGGGTACTGCTGGCCCATCATGCCGATCACGGTGTCGATCAGGTCCTTGACGACCGGACCGGTGGCGCCCAGCAGCCGCATGTTGCGGATGGCGCGGCGCATGATGCGGCGCAGCACATAGCCGCGGCCCTCGTTGCCCGGGGTGACGCCGTCGCCGATGAGCATGACGGAGGTGCGCATGTGGTCGGTGACCACGCGCAGGGAGACGTCCGAGTCGTGGGAGTCGCCGTAGCGGACGCCGGTCAGCTCGGTGGCCTTGTTGATGACGGCCATGGAGGTGTCGATCTCGTACATGTTCTGCACGCCCTGCAGAATCATGGCGAGGCGCTCCAGGCCGAGGCCGGTGTCGATGTTCTTGCTGGGCAGGTCGCCGAGGATCTCGAAGTCGTCCTTGCCGGTGCCCTCGCCCCGCTCGTACTGCATGAAGACGAGGTTCCAGATCTCCACGTACCGCTCGTCGTTGACGGCCGGGCCGCCCTCGACGCCGAACTCGGGGCCGCGGTCGTAGTTGATCTCGGAGCAGGGGCCGCAGGGGCCGGGGACGCCCATGGACCAGAAGTTGTCCTTCTTGCCCAGGCGCTGGATGCGCTCCTTGGGTACGCCGACGACCTCGTGCCAGATCTGCTCGGCCTCGTCGTCGTCCTGGTAGACGGTGATCCACAGGCGCTCGGGGTCGAGGCCGTAACCGCCCTTGTCCAGGGAGCTGGTGAGCAGCTCCCAGGCGTACTTGATGGCGCCTTCCTTGAAGTAGTCGCCGAAGGAGAAGTTGCCGCACATCTGGAAGAACGTGCCGTGGCGCGTGGTCTTGCCGACCTCTTCGATGTCGGGCGTGCGCACGCACTTCTGCACGCTGGTGGCGCGGTCGAACGGCGGCTTGACCTCACCCAGGAAGTAGGGCTTGAAGGGCACCATGCCGGCGGGGACGAGGAGCAGAGTCGGGTCGTCCGCGATGAGCGACGCCGAAGGGACGACGGTGTGCCCGCGCTCCTCGAAGAAGCTCAGCCAGCGGCGGCGAATCTCGGCCGACTCCATCAGTGGTCCTCATTCCGGTTGTACGAGTACATCGGGGCTTCGATGTACTTCGGGTTGCTGCGGTTGTTCTCGATGGCGGCGAACCGCCGGGGCGCGGGGAGTCCGGGGCTCTCCTCGATGCCGAGGGCCTCCTGGAGCTCCGCCTCCCGCTGGGCCATGTTGTCGCGGACGTCGGTGGCGAAGCCGACCGCGCGGTCCTTCAGGCGCTGCCCGGTCTCCAGGGCCTTGTTGGCCGCGGTGGCGGCCAGGCTCTCCGGGGTCAGCTGCCGGATCTTGCGGTTGACCTTGGTGGTGGCCCAGACGCCGGCGGCGACGCCGGTCGTGAACCAGAACGTACGACGGAACATCGCTCGGTCAGTCCCTCTTCCCGCGGGGGTTGCGCTTGCGTCGTGCGGCAGGGACCGTGCGGCCCACGATCACGGTACGCCGGGGCGACTTCTCGGGCACGTCCTCCTTGCGGCCGCCGAGCGCCCTGCGGACGCCGTAGCCGAAGGCCGCGACCTTGACCAGCGGCCCGCCGAAGGTGGAGGCGACGGTGGTGGACAGCGCGGACGCGTTCGAGGTGACCTCCTGGACGTCCGAGGCGATCGCGTCGACCCGGTCGATCTGGGTCTGCGCGGAGCGCACCGCCTGGGAGGCGTCCGCGAGCAGCGGGACGGCCTGGTCGGTCACGTCCGCCACGAGCTTGGTGGTCGCCTTGAGCGTCTGGGCCAGCCTCGCGAGGGCCACCGCGAGGAAGGAGACCAGGATCGCCCAGAAGACGGCCACCAGGATCCCGGCCACCTCGCCACCGGACACTGTGCGCACCCGCTCCCTGAAACGTGCCTGAGCATCGGAAAAGTCGTGTCCCGAGCCTATCGCGCCGGGGCCGCGGCTCCGTACCGGATTACCGGTGGGAACGGTGGAGTTACGGGAAGCGATTGTACGGAACGAACACGGTTCAGTACGCTCCGTGTCCCATGCGAGGTCCTCACTGCCCAGAACCTTTCGCCGACGGCGAGCCACCCCTCGAACTGACCGGATTCGTCGGACGGGCTGCGGAGCTGGACTCCCTGGCCGCGGCGCTGTGCTCGGCCCGGCTGGTGACGGTGACCGGTACCGGCGGGGTGGGCAAGTCCCGGCTGGCCGCCGCCCTCGTGGCGGGCCACGAGGGCGCGCACGGGTGGGTGGAGCTGGCGCCGGTGCGCGACGCGCAGTTCGTGGAGTACGCGGTGGCGGAGGCGCTGGGACTGACCGACCACACCACCAGGTCGCCCCGCGAGGCGCTGCTGGAGCACGCGGCCGCGCTGCCGCCGCTGCTGGTCCTCGACGGGTTCGAGCACCTGGCCGGGGCCACGGCCGAGCTGGTGGCGGAGCTGCTGCGCAGCCTGCCCGGGCTGCGGGTGCTCGCGGTGGGCCGGCGTCCGCTGGGGCTGGCGGGCGAGCGGCTGTTCCCGCTGGCGCCGCTCGGTGCGGACGAGGCGGTGGAGCTGTTCACCCGGCGGGCCCGGGAGCAGGGGCTCACGGTGGCCGACGGCCCCGAGGTGCGGGAGCTGTGCCGGCGGCTGGAGGGCATCCCGCTGGCGCTGGAGCTGGCGGCCGGCTGGCTGCGGGCGCTGTCCCCCGCGCAGCTGCTGGAGCGCCTCGGCGACCGGTTCCGGCTGCTGACCGGCGGCGGCCGGGACGCGCTGCCCCGGCACCAGGCGCTGCGCACGGCGATCGGCTGGAGCCACGAGCTGTGCACGCCCGCCGAGCGGCTGCTGTGGGCCCGGCTCTCGGTGTTCGCGGGGACCTTCGACCTGGAGGCGGTCGAGTACGTGTGCAGCGGGGACGGGCTGGCCGCCGCCGACGTGCTGGACGTGCTGTCGGAGCTGCTGGCCCAGTCGGTGATCGCCCGCGAGGACGGTCCGGCGGGCCCGCGCTACCGGATGCTGGACACCGTGCGGGCCTACGGCGCCGACTGGCTGGAGGCGGCCGGGGACGCGGCCCGGCTGCGGCGGCGGCACCGGGACTGGTACCTGGGCCTGGCCGCCTGGTGCGAGCTGGAGTGGTTCTCGCCCCGGCAGGGTGAGGTGGCCGCGCGGGTCGCGGTGGAGCTGCCCAATCTGCGCGCCGCGCTGGAGTTCTGCCTGACCGAGCCGTCGCAGGCGCATCTGGGCCAGTGCCTGGCGGGGTCGCTCTGGTTCTGCTGGGTGGGCTGCGGGCGGCTGGCGGAGGGGCGGCGCTGGCTGGAGCGGAGCGTGGCGCTGGAGTCGGGCTACGAGCGGTCGCGGCTGAAGGCGCTGTGGGTGCTCGGCTATGTGGCGGTGCTCCAGGGCGACGCGGCCGCGGCGCTGGAGGCGCTGAGCGCCTGCCGGGAGCGGGCGGAGCGGGCGGGCGATGCCGCGGCGGTGGCGTACGCGGAGCACCGCACCGGCTGTCTGGCGCTGGTCACGGGCGATCTGCCGCGTGCAGAAACGCTGCTGCGGTCGGCGCTCTCCCGCTACCGCGAGATCGGCGAACTCAACAGCAACGTCCTCATGGGCCGGGTCGAACTGGCGATGGCACGCGCCTTCCAGGGCGATCTGCCGGGCGCGGTGCGGCTGTGCGAGGAGGTGCGCCGGGTCTGCGAGGAGCACGGGGAGCGCTGGGCGCGGTCGTACGCCCTGTACGTGCTGGCGTACGCGGCCTGCCAGGGCGGCGCCCCGCGGCGTGCCCGGGAGCTGCTGGCCGAGTGCCTGCGCAACGCCCATGCCTTCGACGACCTGCTCGGCACGGTCCTCGCCATCGAGCTCCTCGCGCTGGTGACGGCGACGGAGGGCGACGCCGCCGAGGCCGCGCTGCTCCAGGGCGCGGCCGGCGGGCTCTGGCCCTCGGTGGGCCTGCCGCTCTTCGGCTCGGACCACTACAACGCCCCGCACGCCCGGTGCGAGAAGGCCGCCCGCCGGGCGCTGGGCGACAGCCGTTACGAGGAGTGCGTGCGCCGCGGGGCCCGCCTGGACCGCGCGACGGCCGTGGCCCGGGCCCTCGGCGACCGCGGCGCGGCGCCGTCGGCCGCGCTGCCGTCGCCGCGCGGCACGGGCGGGCGGGGCGGTGCGGCGGCGGACGCGGGCCGCGCGCCGGAGCGGAGCGCGGTCGGCGCGAGGCGCCGGGAGGGCGGCCGGTAGGCGGGCGAGGGGCCCGGAAAACGCGAGACCCGCCGGCTCGCCCGCCCAAAGGGGCGGGGAGACGGCGGGTTCGGGTGTGGTGCTGCGCGCGCGCCGGGATCAGCGGGCGTAGTACTCGACGACGAGCTGCTCGTCGCAGATCACCGGGATCTCCTTGCGGTTCGGCTCGCGGTCCAGGCGGAACGCCAGGGCCTTGAGGTTCACCTGGAGGTAGCGCGGGGTCTCGCCGTCCGCGGCGAAGCCACCCTCACGGGCGATCTGGAACAGCGTCTTGTCCTTGGAACGGTCGCGGACCTGCACGACGTCGTCCGGACGGACGCGGAAGGACGGCTTGTCGACCTTCTGGCCGTTGACCTGGATGTGGCCGTGGACGACCATCTGGCGGGCCTGGTAGATCGTGCGGGCGAGACCCGAGCGCAGGACCAGCGCGTCGAGGCGGCGCTCCAGCTCCACGATCAGGGCCTCACCGGTCTTGCCCTGCACCTTGGAGGCACGCTCGTAGGCGCGCACCAGCTGGCGCTCGGAGATGTCGTACTGAGCGCGCAGGCGCTGCTTCTCCAGCAGACGGACCTTGTAGTCCGAGTTCTGCTTGCGGCCGCGGCCGTGCTCACCCGGCGGGTAGGGGCGGGCCTCGAAGTACTTGACGGCCTTCGGGGTCAGCGCGATGCCGAGGGCACGCGACTTCTTGACCTTGGGGCGGGACTGGTTCGCCACTGTCTCTATCTCGTTTCGTAGTGTTCGGCTTGCCAGGGTTTCGGGAGGTCGCATCCGCAGCCGGGAAAACCCGCCGGTCCACGAGGGACCTGCCGGGCAGCCGCTTCCCTGGTCTGGGCACATACGTGCAGCACGCGAGTGGCCCACCGACCGTCCCGGGCTCCGGGTGGTGGTGGGCGGCCCGCGACACCGATCGACGGTGCGCGACGCTCCTGGAGTCCGTCCGCGAGGGACGGGGCTCCGGCCTGCTGTCCCGCTCTGACGGCACGGGACTAGGCGCTTCGCAGCAGTCTACAGGCTGCTCAGCCCCGCCTGCGACCGAGGTGCTTGCGGGTCCATTCGACCGCGTCCGCGTACCGCGCCTCGGCGCCGTGCCTGCCCGGTGTGTAGTACTCGCGGTCCTTCAGGGCGTCCGGCGCGTACTGCTGGCGGGCGATGCCCTCGGGCAGGTCGTGCGGGTACACGTACCCCTGGGCGTGGCCCAGCTTGGCGGCGCCCTTGTAGTGGCCGTCGCGCAGATGCGGCGGCACCGCTCCCGCCAGGCCCTTGCGCACGTCCTCCAGGGCGGCGCCTATCGCGGTGGTCGCGGAGTTGGACTTGGGGGCGAGCGCGAGCGCGATGGTGGCGTGGCTGAGGGTCAGGGCCGCCTCGGGGAAGCCGATCATGGCGACGGCCTGGGCGGCGGCGACCGCGATGGGCAGCGCGTTGGGATCGGCCAGGCCGATGTCCTCGCTGGCGGAGATCATCAGCCGGCGGGCGATGAAGCGGGGGTCCTCGCCGGCCTCGATCATGCGGGCCAGGTAGTGCAGGGCGGCGTCGACGTCGGAGCCGCGGATGGACTTGATCAGGGCGCTGGCGACGTCGTAGTGCTGGTCGCCGTCGCGGTCGTACTTCACCGCCGCCCGGTCGACGGTCTGCTCCAGGGTCGCGAGCGAGATCTCGTCCTCGCCCTGGTCGAGGGCGGCGCCGGCGGCGGCCTCCAGGGCGGTCAGGGCGCGGCGGGCGTCGCCCCCGGCGATGCGCAGCAGGTGTTCCTCGGTGTCCTCGGGGAGGGCGACCGCGTCCTTGAGGCCGCGTTCGTCGGCGAGGGCGCGGCGCAGCAGGCCGCGGATGTCGTCGTCGGTGAGGGGTTCGAGGGTGAGCAGCAGCGAGCGGGACAGCAGCGGGGAGATCACCGAGAAGTAGGGGTTCTCGGTGGTGGCCGCGATCAGGGTCACCCAGCGGTTCTCGACCGCGGGCAGCAGGGAGTCCTGCTGGGCCTTGCTGAAGCGGTGGATCTCGTCCAGGAACAGGACGGTCTCGGTGCCGAAGCCGCCGGCGGCGCGGCGGGCGCCGTCGATGACCGCGCGCACCTCCTTGACGCCCGCGGTGATCGCGGACAGTTCCACGAAGCGCTTGTTGGTGGCCTTGGAGACGACGTAGGCGAGGGTGGTCTTGCCGGTGCCGGGCGGGCCCCACAGGATCACCGAGGAGACTCCGGCGGGGCCGCCGGAGCCCTCGCCGACCAGGCGGCGCAGGGGCGAGCCGGGCTTGAGCAGGTGCTGCTGGCCCACGACCTCGTCGAGCGTGCGCGGGCGCATGCGCACCGCCAGGGGACTGGCCGACGGATCCTTCTCCTGGCGTTCTTCTGCTGCGGCGGTGAAGAGGTCGGGTTCCACCCTGAAACCCTAAGACACGCCACCGACAATGCCGCCCGGCCCCGGTCCGGGGGCGGACGGCAGGCGGGCGGGGTACGGGGGCTCAGGCCCAGAGCTGGCTGCCCCAGCGGGTGAGGATCAGCATGGCGATGATGCCGCAGTGGGTGACCGGCAGCACCCAGGTGAACTCGCCGAGGAAGGAGCGCAGCCAGCGCGGGGCGGGCAGGAACCCGTTGCGGACGTTGGACGAGGTGACGTACCAGAACATGGTGATCGTGGCGACCCAGGCCAGGGAGCACCACAGGCACAGGGCGTTGATCCGGTACAGGGACTCGAACTGGAGCCAGGTGACGAAGCAGACGCCGAAGAGGGTGCCGAAGTTGAACGTGAGCCAGTACCAGCGCGGGAAGCGGGCCCGGGTCAGCAGGCTCATGCCGACGCAGATCACGATGCCGTAGCAGACGAGGCCCAGCATCGGGTTCGGGAAGCCGAAGACGGCGGCCTGCTTGCTCTCCATCACGCTGCCGCAGGAGACCACCGGGTTGACGCTGCACCCGGGGGTGAACGTCTTGCCCGCGACCTTGGCTTCGAGGATCTTGAACTTGTCGAGCGTGATCACCCAGGCGGCCAGCAGCCCGGCCGCGCCGGTGATCACCAGCAGCAGGGCGAAGGCCCGGCTGCCGCCCACCGTGCGGGGCGCGTCGGCGGGGCGGTCGGGACCGGACACCGCGGAGACGTCGTTGACTGTCGTCTTGCTCATCACGCCGATTCCGTCACTTGAGAGTTGGACCATCTTCGGGCACCGGCCATTGTGCCGCACCCCGCTGTGTGCCGACCGGTCGACGGGGACAAGCGGCTCCGCCCGGCGATCACGGACCGTACGGTTCTGGCCGCGGGTCCGGGGCCGGCCCGGCACAGGTCGGGCGAGTCCGCGCCGGACGTGCGGGGACGGGACTGCGGTGGGCGGCCCCGCCCCCGATATCCGGCGCGGCGCGCGTCCGGCCTGCTCGGACCCGATGGCACGGGCGGCCGGACCGCGGCGCGGGTCCCGCGGGCCACGGCCCCCGGCGGCAGCGGGGCCGCGGCCCTCGGCGCGGGCCCGGCGACGGGCAACCGCACACGAAGAGCCCGTACCGGAAACGCCTGACAGGACGAATCGGCACCCGCCGGGTTGACGCATCTGGCCGGTTCCGATCACCGGCGGCGCGCTTCGGCGAGCGGGCCGGCCGGCGCGGGCCCGGAGCGGCGAGAAGGGCGCCGGGGAGTCCCCGGCGCCCTTCTCCGCCGCACCGACTAGCCGAGCCGGGACTCCAGCTCGGCCACGATCTCGTTGACGCCGATCGCGGTCTGCTCGCCGGACTCCATGTCCTTGAGCTGGACGACACCCTCGGCGAGGTCGCGCTCACCGGCGACCAGCGCGTACCGCGCGCCGGAGCGGTTCGCGTTCTTCATCGCGCCCTTGAGGCCCTTGCCGCCGTACGAGAAGTCCGCCGCGATGCCGACCTTGCGCAGCTCGGTGATCTTGGCGAACAGGACGCGGCGGGCCTCCTCGCCGAGCGGGACGGCGTAGACGGAGGTGGTGGCGGGCAGGTCCAGCCGGATGCCCTCCGCCTCCAGCGCGAGGACCGTGCGGTCCACGCCGAGGGCCCAGCCGACCGAGGGCAGCGCGGGGCCGCCGATCATCTCGGACAGACCGTCGTACCGGCCGCCACCGCCCACCGCGGACTGCGAGCCGAGGCCGTCGTGCACGAACTCGAAGGTGGTGCGGGTGTAGTAGTCCAGTCCGCGCACCAGCTTCGGGTCGTCCTCGAAGGCCACGCCCGCCGCCGTGATCAGGTCGCGCACCTCCTCGTGGTACGCCTTGCAGGCGTCGCACAGGTAGTCGCGCAGCAGCGGGGCGCCGGTCAGCTGCGCCTGGACCGACTCGCGCTTGTCGTCCAGGACGCGCAGCGGGTTGATCTCGGCACGCCGGCGCGTGTCCTCGTCCAGGTCCAGGCCGCGCAGGAAGTCCTGGAGCGCGGCCCGGTACACCGGCCGGCACTCCTTGTCGCCCAGGCTGTTGAGCAGGATGCGGAAGTCGCGCAGCCCCAGCGAGCGGTACGCCTGGTCGGCCAGGATGATCAGCTCGGCGTCGAGCGCCGGGTCCTCCGCGCCGATCGCCTCGGCACCGACCTGGGAGAAGTGGCGGTAACGACCCTTCTGCGGGCGCTCGTAGCGGTAGTACGAGCCCGAATACCAGAGCTTCACGGGCAGGTTGCCCGACTTGTGCAGGTTGGCCTCCAGGGCCGCGCGCAGCACGGAGGCCGTGCCCTCGGGGCGCAGGGCGAGCCGGTCGCCGCCCTTGGTCTCGAAGGCGTACATCTCCTTGGTCACGATGTCGGTGGACTCGCCGACGCCGCGCGCGAACAGCTCGACATTCTCGAAACCGGGGGTCTCGACGTAGCCGTAGCCGGAGTTGCGCAGCGGGGCGGCGATCGCCTCGCGGACCGCCAGGTACGTGGCCGAGTCCGGGGGGATCAGGTCGTAGGTGCCCTTGGGGGCCTTGAACGCGCTCACGGAAGCTCTCTCGTCACATTCCTCGTCGGGGAGCCGGGGAGGCTCCCTGGCCGGCGGCCACGTCCCGCAGATAGGGGTTGGTGGCGCGCTCGCGGCCGATGGTCGTCTGGGGGCCGTGGCCGGACAGGACCACGGTGGAGTCGTCGAGCGGCAGGCACACACGCCCCAGCGACTCCAGCATGTCCGTCATGGACCCGCCCGGCAGGTCGGTGCGTCCGATGGAGCCGGCGAACAGCAGATCCCCGGAGAAGAACACCGACGGCACGTCGGCGCTCTCGGGCATCCGGAAGGTCACCGACCCCTTGGTATGGCCCGGCGCGTGCGCGACGGAGAACTCCAGCCCGGCCAGCTCCAGTTTCGCGCCGTCGGCCAGCTCCCTGACGTCGTCCGGCTCGCCCACGGTCAGCTCCCCCATCAGCGGCATCCCGATGGAGCGGCCGAGCGCCTTCTCGGGGTCGCTCATCATGTACCGGTCCGAGGGGTGGATCCAGGCGGGGACGTCATGGGCGCCGCACACCGGGACGACCGAGGCCACATGGTCGATGTGGCCATGGGTGAGGACGACGGCGACGGGCTTGAGCCGATGCTTCTTCAGTGCGTCCTCGACTCCTTCGGCGGCCTGGTGGCCCGGGTCGATGATCACGCACTCCTCACCGGCGGCGGGGGCGACGAGGTAGCAGTTCGTCCCCCAGGCCCCGGCGGGGAACCCGGCAATGAGCACGATCGTCCTTCGTTGTGTCGGTGACAGTCGGCGACTGGGCGGCTTCGGCCGCACTCAGAGCCTACCGGCGCTGCCGTTTCCTCAGCGAACCCATATACGGTACGGGGCTACACGCAGTGGTCGGCCCACGAGGACGCACGCGTACCGCTCGACACACGACACGCATGAGGAGAGAACCCGGTGGTCAGCCAGGAGCAGCGGCGGCGTCAGCTCGCCCGGGAGAAGTTCTTGCGGCAGCAGCAGCGGCGCACCGAGGCGCGGCGCAAGGCCCGCGTGCGCAACTCCGCGATCGCGTCGGTACTGGGCGTGATCGTGATCGGCGCGGTGGCGCTGTACACGACCCATGTGCTGGGGGACGGCGACAAGAAGACCGAGGCGAGCGCCAAGACCACGCCGAGCGCGTCCGCCCCGCCCAGCAAGGCGCCGGACCCGTGCCAGAAGCCGGCGGCCGGCTCGGTGAAGAAGCTCAGCTGGAAGAAGGAGCCGGCGATGTCGATCGACACCTCGGCGAAGTACACGCTGGACCTGGCGACGACGTGCGGTGACATCCCCATCGCGCTGAAGGCGTCGGCGGCCCCGCACACGGTCAACTCCTTCGACTTCCTCGCCGGCAAGGGCTACTTCGACCACACCAAGTGCCACCGGCTGACCACACAGGGCATCTACGTGCTCCAGTGCGGCGATCCGCAGGGCACCGGCATGGGCGGTCCCGGCTACACGCTGCCGGACGAGAACCTGAAGGACGCCAGCCTGAAGAAGAACACGTACCCGGCGGGCACGGTGGCGATGGCCAACACCGGTCAGAAGCACACCGGCGGCAGCCAGTTCTTCCTGGTGTACAAGGACAGCCCGCTGCCGCCCCAGTACACGCCGTTCGGCACGATCGACGCGGCCGGCATGAAGGTGCTGAACAAGATCGCCGGGGCGGGCGAGAGCACCGGCCAGGGTGACGGCGCCCCGAACGCGACCGTGGTGATCAACAAGGCGACCGTCACCAAGTCCTGAGGACGGCGGGGGTCCCCGGCGGAATTTCGGTCGCGCTGGATGCGGACAGGGAACCCGCTGGTCGCCTATGTTGGCCGTGACGAAACTGTGGTCGATGCCCGGGGGCGCTGAGGCACCCCGCAGGCATCATGTGGAGGAGGCGCTGTGAGCAGCGACCCGTGGGGCCGCGTCGACGAGACGGGGACCGTGTACGTGCGTACGGCCGACGGCGAGCAGGTCGTCGGATCCTGGGCGGCCGGCTCCCCTGAGGAGGCGCTGGCCTACTTCGAGCGCAAGTACGAGGGCCTGGTTGTCGAGATCGGCCTCCTCGAGAAGCGAGTGCGCACCACCGACCTGTCGGCGAAGGACGCCCAGGCCGCCATCGGTCATCTGCGTGAGCAGGTGGACGCGCACCACGCGGTCGGTGACCTGGACGCGCTGCGCCGCCGGCTGGACAAGCTCGTGGAGACGGTCGAGGCCCGCCATGAGGAGCGCAAGGCCCAGCGGGCCAAGCAGTCCGACGAGGCCCGCAAGGCCAAGGAGGACCTGGTCGCCGAGGCCGAGCAGCTGGCCCAGTCCGACCAGTGGCGGGCCGCGGGTGAGCGGCTGCGGGCGCTGGTGGACACCTGGAAGGGGCTGCCGCGGCTGGACCGCAAGTCCGACGACGAGCTGTGGCACCGCTTCTCGCACGCCCGGTCGGCGTTCTCCAAGCGGCGCAAGGCGCACTTCGCGCAGTTGGACGCGCAGCGCGAGGAGGCCCGCCGGACCAAGGAGCGGCTGGTCGCCGAGGCCGAGGCGCTGTCCGGTTCCACGGACTGGGGTCCGACGGCGGCCCGTTACCGCGAGCTGATGGCGGAGTGGAAGGCCGCGGGCCGCGCCCAGCGCGAGCACGAGGACGACCTGTGGAACCGCTTCCGCGGCGCCCAGGACGTCTTCTTCGCCGCCCGCAGCTCGGTGTTCGCCGAGCGGGACGCGGAGCAGGCGGAGAACCTCAAGCTGAAGGAGGAGCTGGCCGAGGAGGCCGAGAAGCTCCTGCCGATCGGCGAACTCAAGGCCGCCCGGGCCGCCTTCCGTTCGATCAACGAGCGCTGGGAGGCCATCGGCCACGTCCCGCGCGACGCGCGGCCGAAGGTCGAGGGCCGGATGCACGCGGTCGAGCGGGCGCTCCAGGAGGCCGAGGAGGCCGAGTGGCGCCGGACCAACCCGGAGGCGCGGGCGCGCGCCGAGGGTCTGACCGGTCAGCTCCAGGCCGCCGTGGACAAGCTGCGGGCGCAGATCGAGCAGGCCCGCGCGCAGGGCAACAACGCCAAGGCCGACAAGCTGGAGAAGGAGCTGGAGGGCCGCCAGGCACTGCTGGACCAGGCTCTGAAGGGCCTCCAGGAGTTCGGCGGCTAGGTTCCCCCCGTTGCCGGAAAGGGCCCCGTACGCGCGTACGGGGCCCTTTCCCTGTCCGGGGGCGGTGGTTACGAGCGGCTGCGGCCCGAGGTCACGCGGTAGACGTCGTACACGCCCTCCACGCCCCGGACGGCCTTCAGCACGTGTCCGAGGTGCTTGGGGTCGCCCATCTCGAACGTGAAGCGCGAGGTGGCCACCCGGTCGCGGGAGGTCTGCACGGCGGCCGACAGGATGTTGACGTGCTGGTCGGACAGGACGCGGGTGACGTCCGACAGCAGCCGGGAGCGGTCCAGGGCCTCGACCTGGATGGCGACCAGGAAGACCGAGGACTGGGTGGGCGCCCACTCGACGTCGAGGATGCGCTCCGGCTCCCGGGACAGCGAGTCCACGTTGACGCAGTCGTTGCGGTGCACGGAGACGCCGCTGCCGCGGGTGACGAAGCCGATGACGGGGTCGCCGGGCACGGGCGTGCAGCAGCGGGCCAGCTTGACCCACACGTCCTCGACGCCCTTGACCACGACGCCGGGGTCGGCACTGGCGCGGCGCTTGCGGCCGCGGCCGCGGGACGGCGGGACCGACTCGTCGATCTCCTCGGTGGCCGCCTCCTCGCCGCCGAGGGCCTGCACCAGCTTCTGCACGATGTTCTGCGCGGAGACATGGCCCTCGCCTATCGCCGCGTACAGCGCGGAGATGTCCGAGTAACGCATCTCGTGGGCGAGGGTGATCAGGGAGTCGCCGTTGAGGATGCGCTGGATCGGCAGGTTCTGCTTGCGCATGGCCCGCACGATGGCGTCCTTGCCCTGCTCGATCGCCTCGTCCCGGCGCTCCTTGGAGAACCAGCCGCGGATCTTGTTGCGGGCGCGCGGCGACTTGACGAAGCCGAGCCAGTCGCGCGAGGGTCCGGCGCCGGCCGCCTTGGAGGTGAAGACCTCCACCAAGTCGCCGTTGTCCAGGGTGGATTCGAGCGGTACGAGCCTGCCGTTGACCCGCGCTCCTATGGTGCGGTGGCCGACCTCGGTGTGCACGGCGTAGGCGAAGTCGACCGGGGTGGCGCCGGCCGGGAGCGCTATGACGTCGCCCTTGGGCGTGAAGACGAAGACCTCGTTGCGGGACAGGTCGAAGCGCAGGGACTCCAGGAACTCGCCCGGGTCCTCGGTCTCCTTCTGCCAGTCGAGCAACTGCCGCAGCCACGCCATGTCGTTGATGGCGTCCTTGTCCTTCGCGGACGTCTTGGGCGCGTCGGTGCGGACCTTGGAGGCGCCGGCGACGGCCTCCTGCTTGTACTTCCAGTGCGCGGCGATGCCGTACTCGGCCCGGCGGTGCATGTCGAAGGTGCGGATCTGGAGTTCGACGGGCTTGCCGTTGGGACCGATCACCGTGGTGTGCAGCGACTGGTACATGTTGAACTTGGGCATCGCGATGTAGTCCTTGAACCGGCCGGGGACCGGGTTCCATCGCGCGTGCACCGTGCCGAGGGCGGCGTAGCAGTCGCGGACGGTGTCGACCAGGACGCGGATGCCCACCAGGTCGTAGATCTCCGCGAAGTCACGGCCGCGGACGATCATCTTCTGGTAGACGCTGTAGTAGTGCTTCGGGCGGCCGGTGACGGTCGCCTTGATGCGGGCGGCGCGCAGGTCGGACTGGACCTCGTCGGTCACTATGGCCAGGTACTCGTCGCGCTTGGGCGCCCGTTCGGCCACCAGCCGCACGATCTCGTCGTACATCTTGGGGTAGAGGATCGCGAAGGCGAGGTCCTCCAGCTCCCACTTGATGGTGTTCATGCCCAGGCGGTGGGCGAGCGGCGCGTAGATCTCCAGGGTCTCGCGCGCCTTCTTCTCCTGCTTCTCCCGCTTGAGGTAGCGCATGGTGCGCATGTTGTGCAGGCGGTCGGCGAGCTTGATGACCAGGACCCGGGGGTCCTTGGCCATGGCGACGACCATCTTGCGCACGGTCTCGGCCTGCGCGGCCTCGCCGAACTTGACCTTGTCCAGCTTGGTGACGCCGTCGACGAGCAGGGCGACCACGTCGCCGAAGTCGCGGCGCAGGTCCTCCAGGCCGTACTCGGTGTCCTCGACCGTGTCGTGCAGCAGTCCCGCCATCAGCGTGGCCGGATCCATGCCCAGCTCGGCGAGGATGGTGGTGACCGCGAGCGGGTGGGTGATGTACGGGTCGCCGCTCTTGCGCTTCTGGCCGCGGTGCCAGCGCTCGGCGACCTGGTAGGCGCGCTCGATCTGGCGGAGGGTGGAGTTCTCGATCTTGGGATCGTTGCTGCGCACTATCCGCAGCAGGGGCTCCAGGACCGGGTTGTACGGGTTGGCGCGCTGGACGCCGAGGCGGGCCAGGCGGGCGCGGACGCGGTTGGACGAGCCGGTACGGCCGGGCTGCACGGAGGGCGGGCGCACCACCGGGGGCTGGGCCGGGCGCTCGGCGGGGGCCGGTTTGGGGCGCGCGGCCTCGGCGGACTTCTCGACGGGGGCGGACGGGGCGTGCTGGACCGCCCCGCGGGTGTCGTTCTTGGCGGTCGACACGTTCGGCGCGGGTTTCGCCGCGGCCGCCGAGGCGGGCTCGGGCTTGGCGGCGGTCAGTGGCTGGGCCTCGTCTGGCAAGAGGGCTCCTCGTGCACGTTCCGGGTCCCCCGGTCAGGCTCCGGAGACCCCATGGTAGCGATCCCGCGCCCGCACATCGCCTGCGGCGACCGGTGGAGGACCGTGTACCCCTGCAACGCCTGGGGTGCACGCGCCATTCCGACAGGTGGACAGGAGGTGTCCGCGCGGCCTTGCGCGGGCTGCCGGGCGAACGCGCGACGGCCGCCCCGGCAGGGTGCCGGGGCGGCCGTACGGCGGGCGGGGCCCGGTCAGACCTGGAGGAGGGCCTGAAGGGGCGCTCCGGCGAGGGTCGGTTCCAGGCGGGCGCGGGCGCCGAGGAAGCCCAGCTCCATCAGGACGGCGAGGCCGCAGACCTCGGCCCCGGCGCGCTGGATGAGGTGGATCGCCGCCTCGGCGGTGCCGCCGGTGGCCAGCACGTCGTCCACGATCAGGACGCGGTCGCCGGAGGTCAGGTCCTCGGCGTGCACCTCGATCTCGGCCGAGCCGTACTCCAGGTCGTAGGCCTGGCGCAGGGTGGCACCGGGCAGCTTGCCGGCCTTGCGGACCGGGATGAAGCCCAGGCCCGCGCGCAGCGAGACGGGGGCGCCGAGGATGAAGCCCCGGGCCTCCAGTCCGACGACCTTGGTGGCGCCGGTGCTCTCGGCGATGGCGGCGAGCGCGTCGGTGAGGGCGGTGAAGGCGGCCGGGTCCGCCAGGAGCGGGGTGATGTCCTTGAACATCACGCCCGGCTCCGGGTAGTCGGCCACGTCACGGATGCGGCTGAGCAGCAGCTCCTGGATGTCGGTCATCGGCGCTTCCCCGCCTGTCGGCCACGGCCACGGCCGCGGGTGGGCTGGTTGCGCGGACCGACCACGGCGGGCGCGGCGTCCTCGGGGTCGGCGTCCGCGGTGCCCGCGACCCCCTCCTCGGCGGCGGCCTGGGCCCGCTTGGCCATGACCCGCTTGGTGAGCGTCCGCAGCGCGGGCTCGCGCTCCTTGAGGTCGGCGACCAGCGGGGTCGCGATGAAGATCGAGGAGTACGCACCGGCCGCCAGGCCGACGAACAGCGACAGCGAGATGTCGTTGAGGTCGCCGGCGCCGAGGAAGCCGCCGCCGATGAAGAGCAGACCGGCGACCGGCAGCAGGGCGACGACCGTGGTGTTGATGGAGCGGACCAGGGTGCCGTTGATCGACCGGTTGGCGATCTCGCTGTAGGTGAAGCGGGTCTGCTTGGTGATGTCCTTGGTCTGCTCCTTGAGGCTGTCGAAGACGACGACCGTGTCGTAGAGCGAGTAACCGAGGATGGTCAGCAGACCGATGATCGTGCCGGGCGAGACCTCGAAACCGACCAGGGCGTAGATGCCGGTCGTGATCGTGATGTCGTGGATCAGCGCGACCAGGGCAGCGACGGCCATGCGCCACTCGAAGGCGATGGCCAGGTAGATCACCACGAGGACCATGAAGATCGCCAGGCCCTCCCAGGCCTTGTTGGCGATCTGCTGGCCCCAGCTCGGGCCGACCAGGTCGGCGGCGAGCTTCTCGGGGTTGATCTTCAGGTCCTTGGCCAGGGTCTGCTTGACCTCGTCGGACTTGGCCGTGTCGAGGCCGGCGACCTGGATGCGCAGGCTGCCGTTGCCGAGCTTCTGCACGACGGCCTCGTGGCCGGAGGCGTCCTTGGCGTACTCCTCCGCCTGGGCCACCGTCGTGCTCATGCTGGTCGGCGTGGTGAAGACCGCGCCGCCCTGGAAGTCGATGCTCATGTTCAGCCCGCGCACCGCCAGGCCGAGGATGGCCGTGATGGTGATCAGGATGGAGACGCCGTACCAGATCTTGCGCTTGCCGATGAAGTCGTAGCTGATCTCGCCGCGGTGCAGCTTGGCGCCGATGGTGCCGAGTTTCGACATCGCTCACGCCTCCTTCGGGTCGACAGGGCCGGCGGCGGGACCGGCGGTACGGCGGGTGCGGCGCAGCGGCGGCTTGACGCCGAGGCTCTTCGGGTCGAGGCCGGACCACTTGTGGCCGTTCGCGAAGAACTTGCGGCGGGCGAGCAGTGTCATCAGCGGCTTGGTGAACAGGAAGACGACGACCACGTCGAGCAGGGTGGTCAGACCCAGCGTGAACGCGAAGCCCTGGACCTTGCCGACGGTCACGATGAACAGGACGGCGGCGGCGAGGAACGACACGAAGTCGGAGACCAGGACGGTGCGCCGGGCGCGCGGCCAGGCCCGCTCGACGGCGGGGCGCAGCGAGCGGCCCTCGCGGATCTCGTCCCGGATGCGTTCGAAGTACACGATGAACGAGTCGGCGGTGATGCCGATGGCGACGATGGCACCGCAGACGGCCGGCAGGTTCAGCGCGAAGCCGATGGTCGGGCCGAGCAGCGACATGATCACGTAGGTGAGGATCGCGGAGACCACCAGGGACGCCATGGCGACCAGCGACAGACCGCGGTAGTAGATCACCAGGTAGAGCACGACCAGCGCGAGGCCGATGGCGCCGGCGAGCAGACCGGCGTGCAGCTGCTGGCCGCCGAGCGCGGCGGTCACGGTGGTGACGGACTGCTCCTGGAAGGAGAGCGGCAGGGCGCCGTAGGACAGCATGTTGGCGAGGCTCTGCGCGTCCTGCTGCGTGAAGCTGCCGGAGATCTCGGCCTGGCCGCCGGTGATGGCCTGGCTGACGTACGGGCTGGAGACGACCTCACCGTCGAGGACGATGCCGAACTCGTTCTGCGGGGCCTGGTTCTTGGCCAGCTCGCCGGTGATGTCGGCGAACTTCTTGGCGCCCGAGGAGTTGAAGGTCATCTGGACCTGCCAGCCGGAGGCGCCCTGGGTGTCGAAGACCGCCTGGGCCTTCTTCACCTCGGTGCCGTCCACGGCGGCGGGGCCGAGCACGTACTTGTAGTAGTTCTTGCCGACCTTGCCGCAGGCGATGGTCGGTGAGCCGGGCTTGGCGTTGTTGCCGGCCTTGGCGCGGTCGTCCGGCTTGGTGCAGTCCAGGGCGGCGTACTGGGCCTGGAGCTTGGCGGTGTCCCCGCCGGCCGAGGCCGAGGGCGACGGGGTGGCCTTGGCCGAGGAGCCGCCGGTGGGGGTGGCGCTCGGCGAGGGGCTGGAACCGGCCTTCAGCGCGTCGGTGACGGCGCGGCCCTGCGTGGTCGCGGAGGCCGTCGGGGACGAGGAGGAGGACGAGGACGCCTTCTGCCCGGTGGAGGCGCTGGCGGAGGGGCTGGAGCCCGGCTTGGGCGAGGAGCCCGTGGTCGGGGAGCCGCTCGGGGAGCCGCTCGGCGAGGGGCTGGCCGCGGCACCGCTGGGCTCACTCGCCAGGACGGGGCGGAAGTAGAGCTTGGCGGTGGTGCCGACCTGCTGCTGGGCCTCCTTGGAGTTGGTGCCCCGCGGGATGTTGACGATGATGTTGTCGTTTCCCTGGGTCTGCACCTCCGCCTCGGAGACGCCGAGACCGTTGACACGGCGGTTCATGATGTCGACCGCGGTGTCCATGTTGGCCTTGTTGATCGCGGACCCCTGGTCGGCCTTCGCCTTGAGCGTGATGCTCGTACCGCCGGCGAGGTCGATGCCGAGACGCGGAGTGGTGTGCCCGGAGGCGAACATCCCTCCGGTGAGCGCCACAATGGCGATCAGGATGAGGGCCAGCGAGCGCCCTGGTTTGCTCTGGGCGCTCGCGCTCCGGCCCTTCTTAGGTGCTGCCACCTTCTCGTACTCCCTCTCGAGCCGCTCGGCGTCCGGTCGGCGCTCGGCGGCCATGACATGGTGTCGGGCTCCCCGTACGGGAAACAGACGCGCCCGGTGGTGCGCGGGGCGTGATTATGCACCCTCGCGCACCACCGGGGCGTGACTACTTCACGTCGGAGTCGCCGTCGGTCTTCTTCGGCTGGTTCTCCGTCCGGGCCTCGGCGGCCTCGGACGCGTCGGCGGCGCCCTCGTCGGCGTCCTTCTTACCGAGGTCGATCTTGTCGTCGGAGGCGGCGGCAGCGGCGGCAGATCCGTCGGTCTCGTCGGTCTCGGTGAGGGAGGAGGCGTCGTCCGGGACGATGTCGGCGTCGGACTTCAGGTCGTGCTCGATGCCGTGCACGATGCGGTTGTACTCGTCGTCGCTGAGGACGGCGCCGATCGCGTTCTTCGCGAAGAGGAGGTCGACACCGGGGCCGGCGTCGAGGAGGACGGTGTCCTCGTTGATCTCCTTGACCGTCGCGTACATTCCCCCGATCGTGCGGACACCGGAGCCGGGCTGCATTTCGTTGCGCATCTGCGCGGCCTGCTGCTGCTTCTTCTTGGCAGAGCGCGTCATCAGGAACATGGCCGCGATGAGCACGATGAACGGGAGGAGGGTATACGGATTCACGGGACGGATTTCCTTCGCGCGACCGCGACGGAGAGCGGCCTTTTATCGGGATGGGGGTGTGGTCGGCGCCACCTGTACAGGCGGCATCGGCGGAGTCTAAGCGAGTCCGCGCACATGGAACAACGCTCAGCATGGCACCTGGGTTCCTGGCCGTGCCAATGCCCGGCCCGCCGAAGGCACGGTGCCGGAGGCGTCACGCCCCGAACAGGTCTCCTTGTCCGTTTCCCGGCGTGGCCGAACGGGGTGGGGTGAGCCCGAGGTGCGCCCAGGCGGCGGGGGTGGCCACCCGGCCGCGCGGGGTGCGGGCCAGCAGGCCCTCGCGGACCAGGAACGGTTCGGCCACCTCTTCCACGGTCTCACGTTCCTCCCCCACTGCGACGGCGAGAGTGGACAGGCCCACCGGGCCGCCGCCGAACAGTTTCAGCAGGGCCTCGAGGACGGCGCGGTCCAGCCGGTCCAGGCCGCGTCCGTCGACCTCGTAGACGGCGAGGGCGGCCGCGGCGATCTCACGGGTGATCACACCGTCCGCCTTGACCTGCGCGTAGTCGCGGACGCGGCGCAGCAGGCGGTTGGCGATGCGGGGCGTGCCGCGGGAGCGGCCGGCGATCTCGGCGGCGCCGTCGGGCTCTATGCCGACGTCCAGCAGCTGTGCCGAGCGGTGCACGACCCGCTCCAGCTCGCGGGGCTCGTAGAACTCCATGTGCGCGGTGAAGCCGAAGCGGTCGCGCAGCGGGGGCGGCAGCAGGCCGGCCCGGGTGGTGGCGCCGACCAGTGTGAACGGGGGCAGTTCCAGCGGGATGGCGGTGGCGCCGGGTCCCTTGCCGACGATGACGTCGACGCGGAAGTCCTCCATGGCCATGTACAGCATCTCCTCGGCGGGCCGGGACATGCGGTGGATCTCGTCCAGGAAGAGCACCTCGCCCTCCTGGAGGGAGGAGAGGATCGCGGCGAGGTCACCGGCGTGCTGGATGGCGGGGCCGGAGGTGATGCGGATGGGGGCGCCCATCTCGGCCGCGATGATCATCGACAGGGTGGTCTTGCCGAGGCCGGGGGCGCCGGAGAGCAGTACGTGGTCGGCGGTGGCGCCGCGCGCGCGGGCCGCCCGCAGCACCAGGTCGAGCTGTTCGCGGACCTTCTCCTGGCCGATGAACTCGCCGAGGTCCTTGGGGCGCAGGGCGGCCTCGACGGCCTGGTCCTCGCGGTCGGCGGCGGAGTCCACCAGCCGCTCGGCGGGGGTGTCGGCCGTGTCGTCCCAGTTCATGTGGTGTGCCTCAAAGGGGTGGGGGTCAGCGGGCGCGGTTCAGGGTCTGCAGGGCGGCCTTCAGCAGCTGGCCGACCTGCGGGGTGCCGCCCGCCGCCTCGGCCTGGGGCGCCACGGCGGCCACGGCCTCGTCGGCCTCGCGGGTGGCGTAGCCGAGGCCGATGAGGGCCGCGTGCAGTTGGTCGCGCCAGCCCTGGGTGACGGGGGCGCCGACGGCCGGGGCGGTGCCGACGGGCGCGCCGAGGCGGTCCTTGAGTTCCAGGAGCAGCTTCTGGGCGCCCTTCTTGCCGATGCCGGGGACCGCGGTGAGGGCCTTCTCGTCGCCGGTGGCGACGGCGCGGCGCAGCGCGTCCGGGGTGTGCACGGCGAGCATGGCCTGGGCGAGGCGGGGGCCGACTCCGCTGGCGGTCTGGAGCAGTTCGAAGACCTGGCGGGCGTCGTCCTCGGCGAAGCCGTACAGGGTCAGCGAGTCCTCGCGCACCACCAGGGAGGTGTGCAGCTTGGCGGGCTGGCCCACGCGGAGCGCGGCCAGGGTGTCCGGGGTGCACTGGACGGCCATGCCGACGCCGCCGACCTCCACCACCGCGGAGTCGGGGGCGAGCGCGGCGACCGTGCCGCTGAGGAAGGCGATCATGCCGTACGGCCTTTCGTCGGGTGGGCGGTGTGCAGGGCGACGGCCTGCTGGAGCCGATTCTGGGCGGGGGCGCGCCAGATGTGGCAGATGGCGAGGGCGAGGGCGTCGGCGGCGTCGGCCGGCTTGGGGGGCGCGGCGAGCCGCAGCAGCCGGGTGACCATGGCGCCGACCTGCGCCTTGTCGGCGCGGCCCGAACCGGTGACGGCGGCCTTGACCTCGCTGGGGGTGTGCAGCGCGACGGGGATGCCGCGGCGGGCGGCGCACAGCATGGCGACGGCGCTGGCCTGGGCGGTGCCCATCACGGTGCGCACGTTGTGCTGGCTGAAGACGCGCTCCACGGCGACGAACTCGGGCCGGTGTTCGTCCAGCCACTGCTCGATGCCCTGCTCGACGGCGAGCAGCCGGTGGCTCAGCTCGGCGTCCGCCGGAGTGCGCACGACGCCGACGCCGACCATGGTCAGCGGGCGGCCCGCGACCCCCTCGACCACGCCGACACCGCACCGGGTCAGTCCCGGGTCCACCCCCAGCACCCGCACGGGGCGCCTCCCTCCGACCGCTCGATCACCTGTTTGTGCAGGCTATCGGGTGGCACTGACAACGCCGCGCACCGACGCCCGGCAACGCGACGGGCCGACGGGGTGTCCCGTCGGCCCGGTCGGACAGCCGCGCGCGTTACGCGTCGACCTTCTCCATGATCTCGTCGCTCACGTCGAAGTTGGCGAAGACGTTCTGCACGTCGTCGCTGTCCTCTAGCGCGTCGATCAGCTTGAAGATCTTCTTGGCGCCCTCCTCGTCCAGCTCGACCTGCATGGTCGGGACGAAGTTGGCCTCGGCGGAGTCGTAGTCGATGCCGGCCTCCTGGAGGGCGGTGCGGACCGCGACCAGGTCGGTGGCCTCGCTGAGCACCTCGAAGGACTCGCCGAGGTCGTTGACCTCCTCGGCACCGGCGTCCAGGACGGCACCGAGCACGTCGTCCTCGGTCAGCTCGCCCTTGGGGACGATCACGACGCCCTTGCGGTTGAACAGGTACGACACCGAGCCGGGGTCGGCCATGGAGCCGCCGTTGCGGGTCATGGCGACACGCACGTCGGAGGCGGCGCGGTTGCGGTTGTCGGTGAGGCACTCGATGAGCACCGCGACACCGTTGGGGCCGTAGCCCTCGTACATGATCGTCTCGTAGTCGGCGCCGCCGGCCTCGAGACCGCCGCCGCGCTTGATCGCGGAGTCGATGTTCTTGTTCGGGACCGACTGCTTCTTGGCCTTCTGGACGGCGTCGTAGAGCGTCGGGTTGCCGTCGAGGTCGACGCCGCCCATCCGTGCCGCGACCTCGATGTTCTTGATCAGCTTCGCGAAGAGCTTGCCGCGCTTGGCGTCGATCACGGCCTTCTTGTGCTTCGTCGTAGCCCATTTAGAGTGGCCGGACATCTGCCTGTCTCCTTCGCGTTACCCATCTATGAACGAACGCCAGAGATCCTACAAGGACTCCGGGGCGGCGTTGGCGCGCACCATGTCCACGAACAGGGCGTGCACCCGGTGGTCACCGGTCAGTTCCGGGTGGAACGACGTGGCGAGCGCGTTGCCCTGACGGACGGCGACGATGTGGCCGTCGTGCTCGGCGAGCACCTCGGCGTCCGCGCCCACGGACTCCACCCAGGGGGCGCGGATGAAGACGCCCTCCACAGGATCGCCCGCGACGCCCTGCACGTCGACCGCGGCCTCGAAGGACTCGTTCTGCCGCCCGAAGGCGTTGCGGCGCACGATCATGTCGATGCCGCCGACGGTCTCCTGGCCCGAGCGCGGGTCGAGGATCTTGTCGGCCAGCATGATCATGCCGGCGCAGGTGCCGTAGACGGGCATGCCGTCGCGCACCCGGGCGCGCAGCGGCTCCATCACGCCGAAGAGGACGGCCAGCTTGGAGATGGTGGTGGACTCGCCGCCGGGCAGGACGAGACCGTCGACCTCGGCGAGTTCCTCGGGGCGCCGCACCGGCCTGGCCACGGCGTCCGCCGCGGCCAGGGCGATGAGGTGCTCCCGTACGTCGCCCTGGAGGGCCAGGACGCCAATGACAGGAGTGTTCATGGGGTGTTGTACCTGTACCAGTGCCTGAGGGCCGGGCTCACCAGCCGCGGTTCGCGTAGCGCTCGGTCTCGGGGAGGGTGTCGCAGTTGATGCCGACCATGGCCTCGCCGAGGTTGCGGGACGCGTCCGCGATGATCTTCGGGTCGTCGTAGAAGGTGGTCGCCTTGACGATGGCGGCGGCGCGCTTGGCCGGGTCGCCGGACTTGAAGATGCCGGAGCCGACGAACACGCCCTCGGCGCCGAGCTGGCGCATCAGCGCCGCGTCGGCCGGGGTGGCCACGCCGCCGGCGGAGAACAGCACCACGGGGAGCTTGCCCAGCTCGGCGACCTCCTTGACCAGCTCGTAGGGGGCGCGCAGCTCCTTGGCGGCGGCGTACAGCTCGTTGTTGTCGCAGCCGCGCAGCTTGGCGATCTCGCCCTTGATCTGGCGCAGGTGGCGCACGGCCTCCACGACGTTGCCGGTGCCGGCCTCGCCCTTGGAGCGGATCATCGCGGCGCCCTCGGCGATGCGGCGCAGGGCCTCGCCCAGGTTGGTGGCGCCGCACACGAACGGGGTGGTGAAGGCCCACTTGTCGGAGTGGTTGACCTCGTCCGCCGGGGTGAGCACCTCGGACTCGTCGATGTAGTCCACGCCGAGGGACTGGAGCACCTGGGCCTCGACGAAGTGGCCGATGCGGGACTTGGCCATGACCGGGATCGAGACGGCGTCGATGATGCCCTCGATCATGTCCGGGTCGGACATGCGCGCCACGCCGCCGTCCTTGCGGATGTCGGCGGGGACCCGCTCCAGGGCCATGACGGCGACGGCGCCCGCGTCCTCGGCGATCTTCGCCTGCTCCGGGGTGACGACGTCCATGATGACGCCCCCCTTGAGCTGCTCGGCCATGCCGCGCTTCACGCGGGCGGTGCCGGTCTCGGGAGCCTGGTTCTCGGTGGTGGACACGGGTGACCTCGCTGATGTGAAGAGGGTTTCTGCTGACCCGAGGAAACGCGAGGGGACCAGGCCACAGCAAGGGCCAATGGAAAGCCGGTGGATCCTTTTCGCTGTGAATGACAGGCGTACGGCCCTCAGGCGACCCGTTCCACCAGGGCCGCGGGGGGTTCGTCGTCCATTTCGAAGGCCAGCGGGAAGGGCGCGTGGCCGGCCAGCCGGAACCAGCGGACCTTGCGGTGCTCGCGCAGCCGGCGGGCGGCGCCCACCGCGTCGTTGTGGAAGCGGCGGGCCATCGGCACCCGGCGCACGGCCTCGGCCAGCTCACGGGCGGCCTCCTCACCGCCCGGGGCCTCGCGCAGCGCCTCCACCTGGGCCGGCTCCGCGAACACCGCGCGCAGGGCCTGGCTCAACTCGCTCTCGGCGACCTCCCGCTGCTCCTCCTCGGCCTGCCGGGCGGCGTGCGCGGCCTCGTACAGCACGATCGAGGCGGCCGGGTCCAGCACGCCCGAGGTGGCCAGTTCCTGGGCCACCGAGGCCCGGCGCAGCAACTGGGCGTCGAGCGCGGCCCGGGCGGCGTCCATCCGTACGTGCAGCCGGTCCAGCCGGCCGGCGGTCCAGCTCAGGTAGACGCCGATCGCGAGCAGGGCGACGAGGATCCAGATGAGGGTTGCGGTCACGCCGGAAGGCTATCGGTCCCCGCACCGGGCCCCGGAGGCCGTCGCGCCCTCCCCCGGACGTGCCGGCACCCGCGAACGGACACGGCCCTGCCAGGAGCCGTGCCCGCGGCCGGGACGCCGGGCGGCCGGAACGCGGGCTCAGTCGCGGGCGAGGCCGAAGCGGGCTCGCAGGCCCGTCGTGCGTTCGTCGGCGGCGACCGCGGCCGTGCCGTCGGTGACCGTCTCGTAGACGGACAGGATGTCCGCGCCGACCGTGGACCAGTCGAAGCGGCGGACGTGCGCGCTGCCGCGGGCGCGCAGCGCGGCCCGGCGGTCCGGGTCGGCCAGCAGCCGGACGGCCGCGTCGGCGAGCGCGTCCGCGTCCTCGTTGGCGAACACCTCGCCCGCCCGCCCCTGGTCGAGGACCTGCACGAAGGCGTCGAGGTCCGAGGCGAGCACGGGGGCGCCCGCGGACATGGCCTCGACCAGGATGATGCCGAAGCTCTCGCCGCCGGTGTTGGGCGCGAGGTACAGGTCGACACTGCGCAGCAGCCGGGCCTTGTCCTCGTCGCTGATCATGCCGAGGAACTCCACGTGGGAGCGCAGTTCCCGCGGCAGGCCCTGGACGGCGGCCTCCTCGTCGCCCCGGCCCGCGACCAGCAGCCGTGCGCCGGGCCGGGCGGCGAGGATCTTCGGCAGGGCCTTCATCAGGACGGGCAGGCCCTTGCGGGGCTCGTCGATGCGGCCGATGAAGCCGATCGTCTCCCCCTGCCACCGCGGTCTGGGCTCGGCCTTGGCGAAGAAGTCGACGTCGACGCCGTTGGGGATGACCACCGCGTCCCCGCCCAGGTGCTCGACCAGGGTGCGGCGGGCGTACTCGCTGACCGCGATCCGCGCGCTGATCTTCTCCAGCGCGGCCTGGAGGATCGAGTAGGCGGCGATCATCGCCCGGGAGCGCGGGTTGGAGGTGTGGAACGTGGCCACGATCGGGCCCTGCGCGGCCCAGCACGTGAGCAGGCCCAGCGAGGGCGAGGTCGGCTCGTGGATGTGGACCACGTCGAAGGCGCCGTCGTGCAGCCAGCGCCGCACCCGCGCGGCCGACAGGAAGCCGAAGTTCAGCCGGGCCACCGAGCCGTTGTACGGCACCGGGACCGCGCGCCCGGCGGAGACGACGTACGGCGGCAGCGGGGTGTCGTCGTCGGCCGGGGCGAGCACGGAGACCTCGTGGCCGAGGCGGATGAAGTACTCGGCGAGGTCGCGGATGTGGAACTGGACGCCTCCGGGCACGTCCCAGGAGTACGGGCAGACGATCCCGATTCTCACGAGGGTCCCTTCGCGGGGTCGAGGTCGGCGAGCCACAGCCGTTGGAGCATGTGCCAGTCCTCCGGGTGCTCGGCGATCCCGGTGGCGAAGGCGTCGGCCAGGGCCTGTGTCATGACGGACGTCTTCTCGGCCCGGGTGCCTGACTCCGGCACCTCGATCGCCGGGTGCACCCGCCCGTGCATGACGGGCGAGTCGTCGTACCAGAGGGTCACCGGCAGCAGCAGGGCGCCGGTGTGCTGGGCGAGCAGCGCGGGACCCGCGGGCATCCGGGCCTGCTCGCCGAAGAAGTCGACCTCCACGCCGGAGGCGGACAGGTCGCGGTCGGCGACCAGGCAGACCAGGCCGCCGTCGCGCAGCCGCCGGGCCAGGGTGCCGAAGGCGGCGCCGCCGCTGTGCGGCAGCACCTCCATGCCGAGGCCCTCGCGGTAGGCGACGAAGCGGTCGTAGAGCGTCTCGGGCTTGAGGCGCTCGGCGACCGTGGTGAACGGGGTGCGCAGCGCCGTGGTGACCCAGGCGCCGGCCAGGTCCCAGTTGGCCAGGTGCGGCAGGGCGAGGATCACGCCCTTGCCGGCGTCGAGGCCCTCGGTCAGGTGGTGGACGTCCTTGGGGTCGAAGCCCGTCCGGATCCGCTCGGCGCTCCAGGCGGGCAGCCGGAAGGACTCCATCCAGTAGCGCAGGTAGGAGCGCATGCCCGCGCGGGACAGCTCGGCCAGCCGCTCGGGACCGGCGCCGGGCACCACCCGCGCGTAGTTCGCCTCCAGCCGCTGGACGCCCTTGCCGCGCCGCTTCCAGGCGATGTCGGCGATGGTCCGCCCGAGGCGGGCCGCGACCGGCTCCGGGAGCTTCTTGACCGTGCTCCAGCCCGCGCCGTACAGCGCGTCCGTCAGCCGGTCCGCGGTGCTCACTGGGCCGCCCCGCTGTCCTGCCGGGCCGCCGCCTCCGCCTCGGCGGACTCGCGGCGCACGGTGACGACGCGCTGGACCAGGGTGACCAGGCTGCCCGCGGCGACGATCCACAGGGCGATCGGCAGCAGCCACTGGATGCCCGGCACACCGAACTTGTGCAGACCCGCGAAACCGGCCGCCACCAGGGAGATCACCAGGCGCTCGGCCCGCTCGACCAAACCGTTGACGGCGACCGGGAGCCCGATCGACTCGCCGCGCGCCTTGGTGTACGACACCACCTGGCCGCTGGCCAGGCAGAAGATCGCCACGGCGCACAGCGCGTCGTTGTCGCCCTGGCCCGCGTACCAGAGCGCGAAGCCGCCGAAGATCGCGCCGTCGGCGACCCGGTCCAGGGTGGAGTCCAGGAAGGCCCCCCAGCGGCTGGAGCGCCCCAGCTGCCGGGCCATGTTGCCGTCGACCAGGTCGGAGAAGACGAACAGGGTGATCACGACCGTGCCCCAGAAGAACTCGCCCCGGGGGTAGAAGACCAGCGCGCCCGCCACCACACCCGCGGTGCCGATCAGCGTGACCGTGTCGGGGCTCACCCCCCGCCGGATGAGAAACGCGGCGAACGGTGTGAGGACACGCGTGAAGAATGCACGCGCGTACTTGTTCAGCATGGCCTTCCCGACGGTCGGTGTCGCGCCGCGGCCCGTGATGGCCGCCGGCTGGCCCATCGTAGCCACGCGCGCGTACGCGCGGCGGGCGGGCACCCGCAGCCCGTGCGCACGAGCGGTGCGCGCGGCCGCCCGCGGCGGGATCGGGTCCGTCGTATGGACGCGCGGTGACGGGAGTGGAAAGCTCGAATAACCGCGGGCGTCGCCGAAGCCGCCACAGCACGCGGTTCGCGTGTCCGCGCCCCGATGACCTCACCGTGTACGGGAGGCAGGATCATGGGCGACAAGACTCAGACACACCCCGGGGCCGCCGGCAGGGCTCTGGCGGCCGACCAACCCGCGTCCGTACGGAATGTGGTGCTGGTCGGCCACTCCGGATCGGGCAAGACCACGCTGGTGGAGGCCCTCGCGCTGACCGCGGGGGCGGTGAACCGGGCGGGCCGCGTGGAGGACGGCGGCACCGTCTCCGACTACGACGAGATAGAGCACCGGCAGCAGCGCTCGGTGCAGCTGTCCCTGGTGCCGGTCGAATGGGACGGCATCAAGATCAACCTCCTCGACACCCCCGGCTACGCGGACTTCGTCGGGGAGCTGCGGGCCGGTCTGCGCGCCGCGGACGCGGCCCTCTTCGTCGTCTCGGCCTCGGACGGTGTGGACGGCTCGACCCGCATGGTGTGGGAGGAGTGCGCGGCCGTCGGCATGCCCCGCGCCATCGTGGTCACGCACCTGGAGGCGGCCCGCGCCGACTTCGAGGAGATGACCCGGATCTGCGCGGAGTCCTTCGGCGGCGACGACCCCGACGCCGTGCTGCCGCTGTACCTGCCGCTGCGCGGCCCCGAGGGCCCCGACGGGCACGCCCCGGTGACCGGGCTGGTGGGGCTGCTCACCCGCAAGCTGTTCGACTATTCGAGCGGCGAGCACAAGGAGTCCGAACCCGGCCCGGACCAGCTGCCGGACCTGGACGAGGCCCGCAACCGGCTCATCGAGGGGATCATCGCCGAGAGCGAGGACGAGACCCTGATGGACCGCTACCTCGGCGGCGAGCAGGTCGAGGTCAAGACCCTGATCCAGGACCTGGAGCGGGCAGTGGCGCGCGGCAGCTTCTTCCCGGTGCTGGCCGCCGCCCCCGCCGCGGAGGGCGCCCGCCAGGGCCTGGGCACGGTGGAACTGCTGGATCTGATCACCGGCGGCTTCCCCACCCCCTTCGAGCACCCGGTGCCCGGCGTGACCGCCCTCGACGGCACCCCGCGCGCACTCGCGCCCTGCGACACCGAGGGACCGCTGGCCGCCGAGGTCGTCAAGACCGCCTCCGACCCCTACGTCGGCCGCATCTCCCTGGTCCGGGTGTTCTCCGGCACGCTGCGCCCCGACCAGACGGTGCACGTCTCCGGACACGGGCTGACCGACCGGGGCCACGAGGACCACGACGTGGACGAGAAGATCGGCGCCCTGTCGATGGCCTTCGGCAAACAGCAGCGGCCGGTCACCCACGCGGTCGCCGGCGACCTGGTGTGCGTGGCCAAGCTCACCCGCGCCGAGACCGGCGACACGCTCTCCGCGAAGGACGACCCGCTCCTGATGGAGCCCTGGCAGATGCCCGACCCGCTGCTCCCGGTCGCCATCCGGGCGCACAGCAAGGCCGACGAGGACAAGCTGTCGCAGGGCCTGTCCCGGCTGGTCGCCGAGGACCCCACGATGCGCCTGGAGCAGAACCAGGACACCCACCAGGTGGTGCTGTGGTGCCTGGGCGAGGCGCACGCGGACGTCGCGCTGGAACGGCTGCGCGGCCGCTACGGCGTCCAGGTCGACGTCGTCCCGCACAAGGTCTCGCTGCGGGAGACGTTCGCGACCAGGGCGGCCGGGCGCGGCCGGCACGTCAAGCAGTCCGGTGGGCACGGTCAGTACGCCATCTGCGAGATCGAGGTGGAGCCGCTGCCGGGCGGCTCGGGCATCGAGTTCGTGGACAAGGTGGTCGGCGGCGCGGTGCCGCGCCAGTTCATCCCGTCCGTGGAGAAGGGCGTGCGGGCCCAGGCCGCCAGGGGCGTCGTCGCCGGGCATCCGCTCGTGGACGTACGGGTCACGCTGCTCGACGGCAAGGCGCACTCGGTGGACTCCTCCGACGCCGCCTTCCAGACCGCGGGCGCGCTTGCCCTGCGCGAGGCCGCCGCCGACGCGAAGATCCATCTGCTGGAACCGGTCGCCGAGGTGAGCGTGCTGGTCGGCGACGACTACGTGGGCGCCGTGATGAGCGATCTGTCGGGCCGGCGCGGCCGGCTGCTCGGCACCGAGCAGGTGGGCTCCGGACGCACCCTGATCCGCGCCGAGGTCCCCGAATTCGAGATCGGCCGGTACGCCGTCGACCTGCGCTCGCTCTCGCACGGCACGGCCCGCTTCGACCGGGCGTACGCGCGGCACGAGCCGATGCCCCCGCAGATCGCCGAACGCATTCGCGAGCAGGGCGGGGACGACGGCTAGCCGTGTCGTTCCGGGCGGGCGGCTTCGGTCGTCCGCCCCTCGCTCGTCGGTGGTGACGGATACCCTGGTCACCTGGGCACCTCGTGCGCGGGCCGACCGGTTTTCGGCAGGTGCGCGGGCCCAACAGGTGTGCGGGGCAGGGAAGTCGGGAAGGCCGCAGAGCGACACCGGCGGCGATGGGGGCGGGAATGTCGTTTGGAACGGAGTGGGACGGGCCCCAGGTGCCCGTCTCGGGCGACGGCCAGCAGGCGGCGACGGCCGCCCTGGCCTCCGCGGCCTACCGGGACGACCAGGTCGACAAGATCAAGGAAGCGGACAACGAGTGGCACCAGTCCACCGTCAAGCCCGGCAGGATACGGCTGTTCCGGCCGAATCTCGGCGAGGCGTTCTCGCGGGCCGTCGTGGACCGCATGCTCGCTCCGGGCCGTAAGCCGCTCATCCAGTCCTTCGGGTCCGAGCCCCAGTTCGTGGTGGAGCACTGCCTGGCGGCCAACAACATCCGCCGCGAGCGCGACAACCGGCTGACCGCCGTGACGGTGCTGTGCGGCCTGCTCTTCCTGCCGGGGCTGATCGCCTGGCTGCTCGTCTTCCAGCTGCGGGCGTTCGTCGCCAAGCGGGACGACAAACGGGCCGGCACCCTGGCCACCGTGCTGCTGCTCGGCGTGGCCGTGCTGGCCGTGCTGTTCCTCATCCGGACGCCGTTCAGCGGCTTCTGGGCGTGGTATGCGCGGGCGGCCGTGGTGCTCCCGGTGATCGGCTGGTACGTGGCCAAGCAGATCTGCGAGCGCACCGCCAAGGACCTGCGGGCCCGCTGGGACGGGCTGCTGTCGGGCAGCAGCGTCGGCATCAAGGTCCCCGAGGCCGTGCCGCGCGGCCCGAACCAGACCGCGGCCGACGCCCTGCGCGAGTCCCTGGCCCGGCTCACCGCCGAGCAGCAGTCCAACTCGGTCTTCTACGCCGGCCCCAAGGGCATACTCGGCATGGGCACCCGCTGGGGCTCCTGGCAGCTCGCCGAGGACCTGGTGCCCGCCGACCCCGGGCGCGAGATCCACCCCTTCCGCAGCTGGGACGTGATCCGCGCGATCCACGACCAGCTGACCCTGCTGGAGCGCGGCCCGCTGAACACCGGGGGCTTCCCCAAGCCGTCGGTCAAGCACTGGATCGTCACCCCGATCGCCGAGAAGGCCGGGGCGGTGTCCCGGCCGGAGGGCACCGATGTGGAGGCCTTCCAGGTCAAGCCGCACGCGATACAGGAGATCTGCAACAAGCAGCAGTTCGGCAAGGGCGACCGGCACTACCTGGGCGTGCAGTGGACGCTCTGGGACGGCCAGTTGGTGATCACCATGATGATCACGGTGACCGTGCTGCACGAGACGCTGCGCATCGAGGTCACCGGACATGCGCTCGGCCCGGTCAACGGACTGTTCTGGAGCAAGCCGGAGGCGCCCACCAAGGAGGTCACCAAGACCTTCAAGCCGTGGGAGACCCGCAAGGTCAACCTGCCGCTGATGACCACCGACGAGGTCGTACGCCTGGCCGTGCGCGCGCCGCTGACCTGGTACCCGCCGCTGCTCAACTGGCTGGGCGGCTCCCTGGGCCTGCCGGAGCCGTTCGGTCTGCGGCACGCGTGGGCCGACCAGCCGTGGCGGCACCGTTTCATGGCCGACGACGCGCTGCGCGCGGCCACCCCGGTGCTGCGGGTGGTGCACTCGGCCGCGATCAAGGTTCTCGCGGAGCACGGCGTGGACACGGAGAAGTTCGGCAGCCGGTCGTCGGCGCTCAGCGGCGCGATCCAGGACCCCACGCCGAAGAAGGCGGACCTGTACGACGCGTGACGCGCACCCCCGGACACGGCGAGGGCGCCCCCTGCGGCAGGGGGCGCCCTCGGCGCGTCGGCAGGCGGCCCGGTCTACGCCGACGGCCAGGCCCGCGCCAGCATCGCGCGGGTGTCGGCCAGCAGCTGCGGGAGCACCTTGGTGTGCCCGACCACCGGCATGAAGTTGGTGTCGCCGCCCCAGCGGGGCACGATGTGCTGGTGCAGGTGGGCGGCGATGCCGGCGCCCGCCACCGCGCCCTGGTTCATGCCGATGTTGAAGCCGTGCGCCCCGGAGGCGGTGCGCAGCGCGGTCATCGCCTGCTTGGTCAGCTCGGCCAGCTCGGCGGTCTCCGGGCCGGTCAGTTCCGTGTAGTCGGCCACGTGCCGGTAGGGCACGGTCATCAGATGCCCGCCGTTGTACGGGTAGAGGTTGAGGACCGCGTAGACGTGCTCGCCGCGGTGGACGATCAGTCCGTCCTCGTCGGACTTCGCCGGTATCGAGCAGAAGGGACAGCCGTCGTCGGCCCCCGGGCCGCTCGGCTTGTTCTCACCCTGGATGTACGCCATCCGGTGGGGCGTCCACAGACGCTGGAACGCGTCCTGCGTCCCGACCCCGATCTGCTGCTCCGGCTCACTCGTCATGCTAGGCAGCATATGGCGTGCGGCCCCGGTACAGGCCAGGGCCCCCGACGACCGAAGTCCGCCGGGGGCCCTGGCCGGCCGGGGATCAGACCTGGACGCGCTCCGCCACGACCTTGGCGATCTTGGCGATGGCCTCGTCGACCGGGATGCCGTTCTCCTGCGAGCCGTCGCGGTAGCGGAAGGACACCGAGCCGTTCGACATGTCCTCGTCGCCCGCGATGACCATGAACGGCACCTTCTGCTTCTGCGCGTTCCTGATCTTCTTCTGCATGCGGTCCGAGGAGGCGTCCACCTCGACGCGCAGCCCCTGCTTGCGGGCGGCCGCGGCGAACTTCTCCAGGTACTCGACGTGGGCGTCGCCGATCGGGATACCGAGCGCCTGCACCGGTGCCAGCCACGCCGGGAAGGCGCCCGCGTAGTGCTCCAGGAGGACCGCGAAGAAGCGCTCGATGGAGCCGAACAGCGCGCGGTGGATCATGACCGGGCGCTGCTTGGAGCCGTCGGGGCCGGTGTACTCCAGGTTGAACCGCTCGGGCAGGTTGAAGTCGAGCTGGATGGTGGACATCTGCCAGGTACGGCCGATGGCATCCTTGGCCTGCACCGAGATCTTCGGGCCGTAGAAGGCCGCGCCGCCCGGGTCGGGGACGAGGGGCAGCCCCTGCTTCTCGGCGACCTGGCGCAGGGTCTCGGTCGCCTCCTCCCAGACCTCGTCGGAGCCGACGAACTTCTCCGGGTCCTTGGTGGACAGCTCCAGGTAGAAGTCGGTCAGACCGTAGTCCCGCAGCAGGCCCAGGACGAAGGTGAGCGTCTTGTCCAGTTCCTCGGACATCTGCTCACGGGTGCAGTAGATGTGCGCGTCGTCCTGCGTGAAGCCGCGGGCGCGGGTCAGGCCGTGTACGACGCCCGACTTCTCGTACCGGTACACGGTCCCGAACTCGAACAGACGCAGCGGCAGTTCGCGGTACGAGCGGCCGCGCGCGTCGAAGATCAGGTTGTGCATCGGGCAGTTCATGGGCTTGAGGTAGTAGTCCACGCCCTCGTCGAGCTGCATGGGCGGGTACATGCCGTCGGCGTACCAGTCCAGGTGGCCCGAGGTCTCGAAGAGCTTCCCCTTCGTCGCGTGCGGGGTGTAGACGAACTCGTAGCCCTCCTCCTCGTGGCGGCGGCGCGAGTAGTCCTCCATGACCCGGCGGACGATGCCGCCCTTGGGGTGGAAGACGGCGAGGCCGGAGCCGATCTGCTCGGGGATGGAGAAGAGGTCCAGCTCGGCACCGAGCTTGCGGTGGTCGCGCTTCTCGGCCTCGGCGAGGAACTCCAGGTACGCCTTCAGCTCGTCCTTGGACGGCCAGGCGGTGCCGTAGATGCGCTGGAGCATCGGGTTCTTCTCGCTGCCGCGCCAGTAGGCGGCCGCGTTGCGCATCAGCTTGAACGCCGGGATGAGCCGGGTGGAGGGCAGGTGGGGACCGCGGCAGAGGTCCTTCCAGCACAGCTCGCCGGTCTTGGCGTCCAGGTTGTCGTAGATCGTCAGCTCACCGGCGCCGACCTCGACGTCCGCGCCGTCGTCGTGCGACGCGGAGCCCTTGAGGCCGATCAGCTCCAGCTTGTACGGCTCGTCGGCCAGTTCCTCGCGGGCGGCCTCGTCGGTGACCACGCGGCGGGCGAACTTCTGCCCGCGCTTCTGGATCTCCTGCATCTTCTTCTCGATGGCCTTGAGATCCTCGGGCGTGAACGGCTTCTCGACGTCGAAGTCGTAGTAGAAGCCGTCCTTGACCGGCGGGCCGATGCCCAGCTTGGCCTCCGGGAACAGCTCCTGCACGGCCTGCGCCATGACGTGCGCGGTGGAGTGGCGCAGGATGTTCAGGCCGTCCTCGGACGTGATCTCCACGCCCTCGACCTCGTCGCCGTCGACGAGTGCGTACGCGAGGTCCTTCAGCTCGCCGCCCACGCGCGCGGCGATGATCGAGCGCTCGCCCGCGAAGAGGTCGGCGGCCGTAGTGCCCGTCGTCACCACGCGTTCTTCCCGCTCGGAATCGCGTTGGATGATCACACGGACGTCTGACACCGGTCTCTCCTGACTGAAGGTGGGTGCGGCGCCATACCAGGAGCGCGCGCACAGGCGATCGTACCGACCCGAGGGCGCCGACCGCGAAACGGTAACCGTCGGTCCCCGTCCGGTCACGCCTCCCCGCAGGCCTCCTCGAAGAAGTCCGGGTTCTCCTGGAGGGATTTCAGCAGCCGGTCGCGTTCGGCCTCGTCCACCTGGACGGGGACGACGCCGGAGACGCCGGTGAGTCTGCGGAAGCCGCCGCGCCGCTCCAGCCGGCCGTGCACCCGTACCGGGACGCCGACGAGATGGGCGTGGCCGGCGATGCGGTAGTCCTCCTCGTCCAGGGTGACCCGCACATGCGTCACCTCGGCGCCGGCGAGGACGCGCAGCCGTACGGTGCCCTCGCCGCTGGGGCCGGAGCGGCGCATGCGCACCACGGCACCGGTGATCCGCACGGGTACGGAGGCCTCCTCGCGCAGATAGCGGGCGGCGGCCTCGCGCAGCACGGGCAGATCGCCGGGCGAGAACTCGACGGGTTCGGCGGCCGGGGCACAGCCTTCGGGGACGCCGGCTGCGGGCGCCCAGGCGACGGCGATCCTGGCCCCCTCGGTGCCGCGCACCAGCGCGGTGAGCGCCTCGGTCAGCTCGCGGCTGACGCCGGCCTCGACGGCGCCGTCGAAGACGTCCATGCCGCCGGTGGCGCGGCGGTAGTCGATGGCCTCGCGGGCGGCGTGGAGGGCCTGGTGGAGGCGGACGGCGAGGGGACGGCCCGCGGGCACCGGCACGAAGGCGGTCAGCGGGCGGCCCTCGGCGGCGGGGCCGACGAGGACGTCCTGGAGGAGTTCCGCGGCGGCGCGGCGGTGCCGGGCACCGTGGTACCCGGCCCGGGCGCGGGTGGCGAGCGCGGCGGCGAGCAGCATCTGCCGTGCGGCGCCGCGCAGTTGTTCGTCACGGCCCCAGGGCGCGGCGCCGGCCGGTCCGTTCGGTACGTCGCGCCACCAGCGGATCTCGTCGCTGGGCCGGGCCAGCGAGATCAGCACCTCGCGGGCGGCGGGGGTGTCGCTGCAGGCGAGGGCGCCCAGGGCCTCGCCGAGCAGGTCGTCGCTGTCGGGGAAGGCGCGGCTCTCGGGGACCAGGAGGCTGGTGGCGGCGGCGCCCGGGCCGGGCGGGGTCCAGCGGCCGTAGCGTCCGGCGGCCCCGCCGCGCCGCTGCCAGCCGTGCCGGCGCAGGAGGGTGCCGAGCACGGCGGGGTCGACGTCGGCGGGGCGCGGCGGGCCGTCGCCGGGGAAGGCGTCGGGGTGCGGTCGCAGCGGCACCGGTTCCTCGGGGGGACGGTTCCTCATGGTCTGCCTCCCGTCCCGACACGGGTCATGATCTCGCACAGCGCCCGGTCGTCGAAGATGCGTGTGGTCGGTATGCGCACGGTGGTCCGGTGCCGGCCGGTGATGGGGTGGCCGGCCAGGTTGACCCAGTAGCAGCAGTGCCTGAGGTCGAGCCGGTCGTGGCCGGCGCGCAGCCAGTCGTCCTGGGAGCGCGGGACCAGCATCACGACGAGGATCTTGTGCACCGAGACGGGGGTGCGGGCGAGCTTGCGCAGGTGGTCGTTGTCGAGGGTGAAGGAGAAGGTGCGGCCCGGCGGGTGGGGGGCGATCTGGTACGTCGCCTTCAGTTGCACCTTGATGGTGACCTCGTCGTCCACGGTGTGGCCGGGCGCGCTGTGGCTGACGTGCCAGTCGATGCCGTTGTCCGGGAAGGGCTGGGACAGCGAGCAGCCGGCCGCGGCGGCGACCGCGTGCAGATAGCCGACCTGCAGTGTCTCCATGCAGGCGGTGGTGGCGAGCGTGCCGCGGACAGGGTGCGTGCGTTCGGGCAGCAGCCCGCCCCGCTCGGGCTGCAGAGTGGCCATGAACCAACAGCCTTCCAAGCCAGGACTTTTCCCGGTGCGGGCCGCTGAACTGCAAAGACCCGTACTCCTGTTGTCTCCTCGCGGCGTACGGCGCAAACGGCCCGGGTATCACCGAATGGGCAGAAGACGGGAGGTCAGCTGCCGCCGGTGAACGAGGAGTTGGGCTGGATGACGTACTGGTACGAGGGGCCGCTGGCCGCCTTCGACACGGAGACAACGGGCGTGGACGTCGAGACCGACCGGATCGTGTCGGCCGCCGTCCTCGTCCAGGACGCCCCGGGGACCCTGCCGCGGGTGTCGCGCTGGCTGGTCGATCCGGGGGTGCCGGTGCCGGCCGAGGCGACGGCGGTGCACGGGCTGACGCAGGAGTACCTCCAGCGCAACGGCCGCTGGCCGGCGCCGGTGATGCTGGAGATAGCCGAGCTGCTGGCGGAGCACGCGGCGCGGGGCCGCCCGCTGGTGGTGATGAACGCGCCGTTCGATCTGACGCTGCTGGACCGGGAGTTGCGCCGGCACCGGGCGTCCTCGCTGGAGCGGTGGTTCCCGTCGGCGCCGCTGCGGGTGCTGGACCCGCGGGTGCTGGACAAGCATCTGGACCGCTACCGCAAGGGGCGGCGCACGCTGACCGATCTGTGCGAGCACTACGGCGTGACGCTGGAGGGCGCGCACGACGCGGCGGCGGACGCGCTGGCGGCGCTGGAGGTCGTCCGGGCGCTGGGCCGCCGTTTCGCGACCCGGCTCGAACGCCTCTCCCCCGCCGAGCTGCACGCCCTCCAGGCCGACTGGCACGCGGCGCAGGCCCGGGGTCTTCAGGCCTGGTTCGCCCGCAGCGGCTCGGAGGAGACGGTCAGCACGGAGTGGCCGGTACGGCCGGGGCTGCCCGCGGCGGCCTAGATCACTCGCCCGAGGTGCCCCGACAGCGGAAGAGCCGGTCCGCTGCTGCGGACCGGCTCTCTCCCGGTGGGCGATACTGGGTTCGAACCAGTGACCTCTTCGGTGTGAACGAAGCGCTCTCCCACTGAGCTAATCGCCCGGGAACGCACTGAACAATACAGGTCCGGACGCCGTTCCTTCAAACCGCCCGCAGACGGCGCAGCAGTCCGCGGTGTCCGGCCCGCATCATCAGCCGGTGGTTGACGCGGAAGACGGCGCGGCCGGGCACGGCGAGCCGCCGCAGCAGGGGCTTGCGCACGTCGACGTCCTGGTCGTAGCGGGCGAGCGTGCCGGGGCCCGCGGCGGTGACGGTCCAGCGCGCCCAGCCCTCGATGTCGCCGCTCATGGTGATCTCCAGGATCCCGGCGGCCGGGTCGCGCCGGGTCGCGCGGGCGGTGAAGGTCATGGCGTACGGAAGCGCCGAGCGGATGGTGAGGATGCCGGTGGAGTCGTCGAGCCGGGTCACCGAGCGCACCTGGGGCCACCAGCGGGGATAGTCCTCGGGCCGCTCCAGTACGGCGTAGACGGCGGCCGGCGGCGCGGGCAGGGGCCACAGGCTGTGAAAGCGGTAGTGGTTCCAGTCCATGTGCGGAGTCTGCCCGCACCCGCGCGGGGGCGCTGATTCCGGCTCAGTTTCTGTTCGAATATGGGCGGTTGCGGAGGCCGGGAAATTCTTCGGACACGCCGCGCCGGACGGGAAAGCCGGGCGGTTTTTCCGGAAAACCCGTGGCTTTTCCGCCGGTTGTCCGTCGATACGCCGACGGCCCATCCGCTGTTCGCGGATGGGCCGTCGGTCCGGGTGGGCGATACTGGGTTCGAACCAGTGACCTCTTCGGTGTGAACGAAGCGCTCTCCCACTGAGCTAATCGCCCGGGCGCAGGAAGAACATTACCCCATGTCAGGGGGTGCCTCCGACCATGGTCCGCGGCGGTGCGCGGACGAGCGGGGGCCGCGGCTCACCGGCGCTCGATCCTCCAGGGCAGGACGGGGCCGTACCGCCACAGGTAGATCGCGCCCAGCACCCCGGCGATCACCACGGCGATCACGGTCAGCGTGATGTTGCGGCGGCGCACCTCGGGCTGCAGGGCACGCTGGGCCGCCTCGGTGACCTTGCGTTTGGTCCAGCGCAGCACGAGCTGGGCCCAGACGAACTCGGTGGCCCAGATCGCCATGCCCGCGAAGATCACCACCCAGCCGGGCCCGGGCAGCGCCAGCATGAGCACCCCGGCGCCCACGACGGCGAGGCCGACGACGAAGACGCCCACCTGCCAGCCGCGGTGCAGGAGCCGGCGGGACCGCACGAATTCGGGCGCGCGGGAGCCCAGCCCCGACTCGTCACTCCCCGTATTCATACAGACAAACCTACCCGAGTGATTCACATCACCGGAATGGACGTAGATCCGGTACGAGTTCTCGGCCGGAAGAGTGTCGTAAACACACGCAAAACCCTCAGAGGGGTTTACAACGGCACCGTAGGTGGCATGTCGATTTCGCCGACGTGCGAATCCCCGAGCGCACACTGAGCGAAAGGCCCTGGCGCTTATGAACACCACGGTCAGCTGCGAGCTGCACCTGCGCCTCGTTGTGTCGAGCGAGTCCTCCCTGCCTGTCCCCGCAGGCCTGCGGTACGACACGGCCGACCCCTACGCCGTGCACGCCACCTTCCACACCGGAGCCGAGGAAACCGTCGAGTGGGTGTTCGCCCGCGACCTCCTCGCCGAAGGCCTCCACCGGCCCACCGGTACCGGCGACGTCCGTGTCTGGCCGTCCCGCAGTCATGGTCAGGGCGTCGTCTGCATCGCCCTGAGCTCCCCGGAGGGGGAGGCGCTGCTGGAGGCCCCGGCGCGGGCCCTGGAGTCCTTCCTGAAGCGGACCGACGCCGCCGTGCCGCCCGGCACGGAGCACCGGCACTTCGATCTGGATCAGGAGCTCTCGCACATCCTGGCGGAAAGCTAGCCCGCGGCCCTTCCGAGCAGCCCGGCGCCGTCCACTCGGGGAGACGGCTCGGGCCACACAACCGCATACGGCACGGACCGCCGCCGTCACCGTGAGCGCTCACGGAAGCGGCGTCGGTCCGCCGCGCGTGTCGCAGGGCGCTTGCCCCGGTCCGGGAACCCGTCGGCCCCCCAAGGCGTTCTTTGGGGGCGTCGGGGCCGGACAGCGCCGGTGCGCCGGGCGCGCTGTCGCTACCATCGGCCAGCATCGGCGGGCGCCCGCCCGACCCCCAGGCCAGGGAGCGAAACGTGCTGATCACCCATGACACCCGGTGCGCGCTCGACACCGTGGTGGATCTGGTGAACACCGCGCCGGAGGACGAGACGGCGGCGGACGCGCTGCCGGATGTGCCGGCCCTCGCGGACTTCATCCGGAAGCACGAGATCAGCGATGTCGGGGTGCTGTCGCAGGCCGATCTGTCGGGCGTGCGGGAGATCCGGGCGCGGTTCGCGGCGATCTTCGAGGCGGCGGACGCGCGGGCGGCCGCCGGGCTGATCAACGAGCTGGTGGCGGCGGCGGGCACCACCCCGCGACTGACCGACCACGACGGCTACGACTGGCATGTGCACTACTTCGCCCCGGGTGCCTCCGTGGCCGACCACCTCGCCGCCGACTGCGGGATGGCGCTGGCCTTCTTCGTGGTCGCCGGGGAGGAGGAGCGGCTGCGGCGCTGCGAGGCCCCGGACTGCCGGCGCGCCTTCGTCGACCTCTCGCGCAACCGCTCCCGCCGCTACTGCGACAGCCGCACCTGCGGCAACCGCCTCCACGTGGCCGCGTACCGGGCCCGCCGGAAGGAAGCGACGGGCTGAACCGCGACGGCGCCGGGGCGCCGCGCGAGACGTCCGCCCGTCAGCGATTCACGGCGGAAGTGGCGGCCGGGGCACCGGCCGGACGGCGGCCGTCGGCAAGGGCCATGTGCCACCTCCCGCGGGCGCGGAGGGGCCGCTGGGCGGCGCCGGGCGTGGCAGCGGGGGCCGCGGCCGAGCGAGCCGCGACGTGTCGGGCGAGGGCCCGTGGCGGGGCGTCCACGGGCAGGCGACCGGCATCGGCGACCGGGGCCGTCGGGAGCCGGGGACGGTCCGGCAGGAAACGGTCCGGCAGGAAGGGGCCGGTCCGACGGGGGCGGGGACGCGCAGGTGTGTGGTCGGGCCGGGCGGTGGGAGTGGGCCGCAGGGGTGCCGTGGCGCGTTTCGAAGAGTGGCGGCCTGCCTGCCGGGAGGGCTCCGGGGCGGGGCGACGTCGGTCCCGGCGGGTGGCGCCGGGACGGACGTGTACGGCTCACAGCAACAGCAGGTCGTGCAGCGCAGCCATGAGGATCAGACACCCGATCACCGCTAGGAAGATCATCAGCGGTGGCTGGGAAAGGGCGAAGAGGCACCCGCGCGGCTCGTCCTTCGGCGGCGCGGCCTCGCTCTGTGTCGTATCCACCATCTCGCGGCCGATGATGGCGCACCGGGGAGCCCCTCAGCGATCAACACTCGCGATCTTGCGGGAGTTCGCCGAATACCGTGATCTCTCGTCCGGCTCGCTTCGGCTGGTGAACGTTTCCGCACGTCCGGGGACCCACTGTGTCGCATCGGCCAGTCATGTGACTGTCATATGCCGTGCTTCTTGAGGATGGCCTCGATGTCGCTGAAGTCGTCCCCGGCGGAGGACGAGCGGGGGGCGGCCGGGCGCTGGTCACCGCGCAGGGCCGGTGCGGAGGACGTGGGCGCCACGGCCCCGGGGCGGGCCTCGGGTGCCGCCCGGCGCTCCTTGCCGGGGGCGCCGGTCCGGCGGCGCTCGACCGCGCGGGTGCCGGTGAACAGCAGCCAGGCCGCGCCCAGCACCCCGAAGCCCGCCCACGCGGTGGGGCTGAAGGCGGTGTCGGCGAGCCAGCCGACGACACCCGTCATCACCAGGCCGACCGGCACCAGCGAGTAGGCGGCGATGCGGGCCGCCGACAGGAAGCGCCTGCGGTACGCGGTGACCACCGCGATGCCCAGGCCCGCCGCGGACACGGCGGAGCAGACGGTCTCGGCAATCATCCGGTCCTCCTGGCGGGCTCGGTCGGGGCGACAGGCACGGGCGGGGCGCCCCGGCACGACCGAGGTGCGGCGCTTCGTCCCTTCCATCCTGCACCGCCCGGCCCGCGCGCGGCCATGGTCCGGCCGGAGATCAGGGAGATCTCCGGGTCGTCTCCTCCTGCGGTCCCATGGTCGGATTGGGGCGGTGGCGGGCGGCCTGGGAGACTGGGCGCATGAGCGACTCCTCCCCCGTGCGCACCGATCCCGTCGTCCTCGACGTCTGGTGCGAACTCCAGTGCCCCGACTGCCGCGCCGCCCTGGACGACGTGCGCGCCCTGCGCGGCCGCTACGGCGACCGGCTCGACGTGCGGCTGCGGCACTTCCCGCTGGAGCGGCACAAGCACGCCTTCGCGGCCGCCCAGGCCGCCGAGGAGGCGCAGGCACAGGGCAAGGGCTGGCCATATGTGGAGGCCGTCCTGGAGCGGGTCGAGAAGCTGGACCGCGAGGGAGAGCCCTTCCTGGTCGAGGTGGCCCGCGAACTCGGCCTGGACGCCGAGGAGTTGGACACCGCGCTGATCGACGGACGGCACATCCTGATCGTGGACGCCGACCAGGCCGAGGGCAAGGCGATCGGCGTGACCGGCACCCCCACCTACGTCATCGGCGGCCACCGGCTGGACGGCGGCAAGAGCCAGGAGGGGCTGCGCGAACGGATCGAGGAGATCGCGGACGGGCTCCTCGCCGGAGAGGACGCCTGAGCCCCGCAGCACCCGGAACGCCGGAGTACGGCCCGGCTACACCAGTGGCTTCGACAGGGAGTGGCTCGTCGTCTCGTAGCCGAGGGACTCGTACAGCCGCTCGGCCGGGGTGTCGCCCGCGAAGACGTGGAGGCCGAGCAGGCGGTGGCCGTGCTCCAGGGCCTGGCGTTCCGCGAGGAGCATGAGGGTGCGGCCGTGCCCCCGGCCGCGCAGGGCGGCGTCGGCCTCGACGTCGTACACGCACGCCCCGGCCTCCCCCAGGGCGAGCCACAGGGTGCCGGCCCCGGTGCCCTCGTGCTCCAGGACGCTGAAGAGCATGCCCTCGGTCGCGAGCCCGTCCGGCAGCAGCCGGGCGTGGTCGTCGCGGACCTTGGCGCGGGCGGTCTCCTCGGGGACACCCCGCTCGGCCCACATACGGATGCGGCGCTCGCTCGCGCGGGCCAGCCAGGACGCGAACTCGGCCTCGGTCATGGGCCGCGCGCGACTGCCCGGCGGCAGCGCGGGCGGGGTGCCCAGGCGTTTCTCCATGCGGCGGCTGCGCGGCGTGTAGCCGAGGGCGGCGAACAGGCGCAGCGCGACGTCCCCCGGGGCCGGGACGACGGTCTCGATCCACCGGCAGCCCCAGCCGCGCGCCACCTCCTCCGCGGCGAGCGCGGCGACCGTGCCCCGGCCGCGGCGCCGGTCGGGCTCGGCGATCGTCAGGTCCTCGATACGGGCCGTCGAGGCCCCGAGGGAGGGCGAGGTGCCGAGGCGGATCTCGCCGACGGGGCGGCTGTTCACGCACACCTGGTAGCGGCGTGAGCGGGTGCCGTCGGGGTGCTGCTGGAGCGGCTCGGCCGGCCGCAGGGTCGTGGTCATCACAGGTGTTCTACCCGCGGCGGCCGGCCGAGTCGGCCCAGTGCTACCGGATCGCGGGGCTCACGGGTCGAGGTCGTCGCCGGAGCGCTCGTCGAAGACGCGCATCGCCTTGGCGGTCACCGGGCCCGGGGCGCCCGGGAGTTCGCGGTCGTCGACGCGGTGCACGGCCTGGATGTCGCGCAGGGTGGAGGTCAGGAAGATCTCGTCGGCGCGGGCCAGGACGTCCATCGGGAGGTCGGTCTCCCTGGCGCCGGTCCACTCGACGGCCAGGGCGCGCGTGATGCCGGGCAGGCAGCCGGAGGCGACGGGCGGGGTGTGGATCTCGCCGTCCAGGACGACGAAGACGTTGGACCCGGTGCCCTCGCAGAGCCGGCCCACGGTGTTGCCGAACAGGGCCTCGGAGGCGCCGTGTTCGTGGGCGCGGGCGAGGGCGACGACGTTCTCGGCGTACGAGGTGGTCTTCAGGCCGGTGAGCGCGCCGCGCTCGTTGCGGGTCCAGGGAACGGTGATCACGGCGGTGGTGTCGGGGCGGCGGCTGGTCTCGCCGAGGGCGACCACCAGGGTCGGGCCGTGCTCGCCGCGGTCGGAGCCGAGCGGGCCGTGGCCGCCGGTGTAGGTGATCCGCAGCCGGCCGAGCGGCATCGGGTTGGCGGCCAGGACGGCGGCGCAGGCCTCGCGGATCTCGTCGTGGTCGGGGTCGGGCAGGCCGAGGCCCCGGGCCGAGCGGGTCAGCCGGTCGAGGTGCCGGGTGAGGGCGAAGGTCCGGCCGTGGGCCGCCTTCACGGTCTCGAAGATGCCGTCGCCGACCGTCAGCCCGTGGTCGAAGACGGAGACCCGGGCGGATTCCATGTCCCGCAGCCCGCCGTCCAGCCAGATCTTCATGCGCACGCCTCTCCACTCTCCTCGTACGCCCCCGACGCTACCGTGAGCAGCCGGGACGCCTTCAGCTCGGTCTCCCGCCACTCCCCCTCGGGGTCCGAGCCCCAGGTGATGCCGGCGCCGGCGCCGAAGCGCAGCACGCCCTCGGCCCGGTCGAGCCAGAAGGTGCGGATGCCGACGGCCAGCTCGCCGGTGCCCCGGTCGGCGTCCACCCAGCCGATGCCGCCGCAGTAGGGGCCGCGCGGGACCGGTTCCAGTTCCTCGATGATCCGCAGCGCGCTGGACTTGGGCGCGCCGGTCACGGAGCCGGGCGGGAAGGCGGCGGCGAACAGCTCGGGCCAGCCGGCGCCGGGGCGCAGCTCGCCGCGGACGGTGGAGACGAGGTGGACGAGCCCGGGGTGCTTCTCCACCGCGCACAGGTCGGGGACGGTGACGCTGCCGGTGGCGCAGACACGCCCGATGTCGTTGCGGACCAGGTCCACGATCATCACGTTCTCTGCGTAGTCCTTCTCCAGGAGGTCCGCCTCGGTGCGGCCGGTGCCCTTGATGGGGCCGGACTCCACGGTCCGCCCGTCCCGGCGCAGGAACAGCTCGGGGGAGGCGGTGGCGATCTCCACGCCGTGCCCGGGCAGGCGGATGGTACCGGCGTACGGCGCCGGGTTGCCGCGGGCCAGCAGGGCGGTCAGGGCGTCCACGTCGGCGTCCGGGGGGACGGGCGCGCTGAGCACCCGGCAGAGGTTGGCCTGGTACACCTCGCCGGCCGCTATGTACGCGCGAACGGCGCGCACGCCCGCGGTGTACGCGGCGCGGTCCAGGGAGGAGACCCAGTCCCCCACCGCGGGACCCCGCCAGCCGCCGGGCACCGGGGCGGGCACCGGCGCCCGGCGCACGTCCGCGAAGCGTGCGCAGGTCAGACGGCCCTCGAAGTCCGCGCACACGGCCCAGAAACCGCTGGAGTCCAGGGCGGCGGGATCGCTGGTGACGTCGAGGAGGCCGGTGGCGAGGCGGTCGCCGAAGCGGGCCAGCGGGGACAGTCCGGAAGGGTGGTGGAGCACGTGGCCGAGTCTAGGTCGGGTGTCCGACGGGTGACCCGGCGATGTCCCGGAGGGGGCCCTGACCACCGCCTCCGCCGGGTGCACCGCAGCACGCTGCGCAAACGCGTTTTTGTACTGGCCCGGGAATCCGCTAGAGTTCAACACGTCGCCGGGACGCGAAAGCGGACCGAAACGACAAGCGGACGTAGCTCAGTTGGTAGAGCGCAACCTTGCCAAGGTTGAGGTCGCGAGTTCGAGCCTCGTCGTCCGCTCGAAGGAAGTAGGGGTTCCTCCCGATCCCCTACACTCCTGGTGGAGTGGCCGAGAGGCGAGGCAACGGCCTGCAAAGCCGTCTACACGGGTTCAAATCCCGTCTCCACCTCCAAGGACGATTAGCTCAGCGGGAGAGCGCTTCCCTGACACGGAAGAGGTCACTGGTTCAATCCCAGTATCGTCCACTGGATCTCCGACCCGTTCGAAGATCCGCGGATCCGAAGGGTCCGGACCCCGCGCGATTAGCTCAGCGGGAGAGCGCTTCCCTGACACGGAAGAGGTCACTGGTTCAATCCCAGTATCGCGCACTGACGGTGATCCCCGGATCACGGTCCGCGGACGATTAGCTCAGCGGGAGAGCGCTTCCCTGACACGGAAGAGGTCACTGGTTCAATCCCAGTATCGTCCACACCTCAAGAAGCCCCCGGTCACCTCGTGACCGGGGGCTTCCGCATGCCGCCCTAGCTGGAGAACAGCATGTGGGTGAAGCTCCGGTGGTGGTGTTCGTGGTGCCCGTGGTGCCCGTGCTCGTAGTGGTGGCCGCCGTAGGGGGCGCCCCAGGCGGGCGCGGACGGGGCCGGGTACGGCTGGGCGGCGGGCGGGGCCGGCGGCATCGGCTTGGACCACTGGGCCTCCAGCTGGGTCAGGGCCTCCAGCTCGCCGTAGTCGAGGAAGACGCCGCGGCACCCGCTGCACTGCTCGATCTGGACGCCGCTGCGGTTGTACGTCTGCATGGGCGCGTGGCACTTCGGACAATGCATCGTCGGCTCAACTCCTCGCCGGTCGGTCCTGCTTGGTGTTTCCCCAGGACAGACTCCGTTTCCCGGCCCGTGGTTGCACCCGGTGGCCAAGTCCGCGGGTCAAGTGGTGCGCGGCACGGCCGTCATGCGCGCGCAGGCGTCGACGAGGGCCCGCTCGGCCTCGTCCAGCGGGCGGTGTGCCGCCAGCGCCTTGGTGATCGCCAGGGCGGCCGTCTGCACGGTGAGGGCACGGGCCGGGACCTCCAGGGCGGGCCAGGGGTCGCCGGTGGCGGGCACGGCCGGGCCGCGGGCCGCCCGGTAGGCGGCCAGGAAGCGGCTCCAGGCGGCGGGCGGCAGAAGCCCGCAGGCGTACCAGGCGGCGGGGCGGGCCAGGTCCCAGGCGGGGACGCCGAGCCCCAGGTCGTCCACGTCGATCAGCCGCCACGGGCCGTCGGGGGCGGGGTGCCGGACCAGCTGGCCGAGGTGGAGGTCGCCGTGGCACAGGGCGGGCGGGCCGGGCATCGGGGCCTCGTCGCGGGCCCATGCGGGGAGGGTGTCCCAGGCGTCGAGGACCGGGCGGGCACCGTCGTGGGAGCCGGTGCGCAGGGCGGCGCGCAGCCGGGCGACGGCGCGGGCGGCCTTGGCGGGGCCGCGCATCGGCGGGAGCGGGGGCGGGGCGGCGCCGTGCAGGCGGGCGAGGAGGGTGGCGGTGGCCTCCCAGGGGGCGGCGCCGGGATCGTCCGGGTCCACGGGGGTGCCGTAGGGCCAGCGGGTGACGAGGCGGTCGTGCAGCCGGGCCGGGGCCGGGGTGAGCGGGGGCAGCAGGATGCCGGGGAGCCGCGCCGCCGTCTCCAGGCGCCGGGCGAGGTGGCCGGGGTCGGTGCCCGGAGCGTGAGCCTTGGCGACGGTGCCGGCCACGCGGACGACGGTGGCGTCGGGGCGGTCGGCGAGGGTGACGGGGGTGCCGTCGGCGCCGACGTGGGCCGTGAGCGCGGACCGGATGTTCACGAAACCTCGCTGGTCGGGTGGGGTGACGATACGACGGCGGCGGGGCCGGGCGGGGGCCGGGGCCGGCCGCCATGCGCTCCTCGGCCGTCGGGCCCGGGAACGGCGATGCCGGCGCAGCTCCCCAGCTGCGCCGGCATTCGTGCCGTCCGCCGCACCCCCGTCCCCACGGGGTTTCATGGATGGATGTCCCCGCCCGGACCGCTCTTCCGGGCCTGGGGTCGCCGCTCAGCGCCCCAGCATCGCACCCACGGACGACGCCTGTGTGGCCACCGTCTCCCAGCCGTCGAAGACCAGCAGGAGCAGGGCCGCCAGGGGAAGGGCCATGAGCGTCGCCACCAGCGGGTGGCGACGGCCCGTGCGGCGGGTCGCGTACGTGGCGCGCCGTGGTGCCGTGTGGGCCATGGTCCCTCTCCTGACCGTCTCGACATGTCCGAACAGCGGCGGGTGTCCGACCTCGGGGGACGAGCGCTGCACCCGCCGCTTGACCTCAAATCTAGGCGCGGGGGGCGCGGCGGGCGTCATGCCCTCGTACCGATTGCCGGGCCTCCGGGAGGATGAGGCCCCGGCCGGGGCGTACTCCCGTGGGTGGAGAGCCGGTCCCGGGTCTCGGGGTCATCCCTGAGGGGTCGTCCGCCGTGTCGGGCATGTCGGACGCGTCCGATGGCCCGGAATGAGTGAGTTCGATCACTCGGACCGGTGTCGGCGCGGGTGCCGGGCGTGCTTCCGGAACCCGTCGGCGACGGGTGCGGCGGGGTGCGCGCGACGGGTCCGGCGGCGGGGTCAAGGCGCCGGGACGCCTGGTCGGGGCGGGGTCAACCACCCTGCGGCGCAATCGGGTTGACGGTGCCGACGACCCAAAGTGCCCGCCGTGCGCGGCTTCCTGAACGAGTCTCACCTGGTCCGGGCGGCGCGCACAATCCGTCGGGCCGAGAGGGCGCGGCCTCTGCGCGCGGGCGGCCCGGGAAACGTAAGCTGTGCCACGTCAGAGGGACCGGGCAGCGGGGATGAACATGGCGATGATGCGCCTGAGGCGCGAGGACCCGCGCGTCGTCGGCTCGTTCAGGCTTCACCGACGGCTCGGCGCGGGCGGGATGGGCGTGGTCTACCTCGGCTCCGACAAGAAGGGGCAGCGGGTCGCCCTGAAGGTGATCCGGCCCGATCTCGCCGAGGACCAGGAGTTCCGGTCGCGTTTCGCGCGCGAGGTCTCGGCGGCCCGCCGTATCCGGGGCGGCTGCACGGCCCGTCTGGTGGCCGCCGACCTGGAGGCCGAGCGGCCCTGGTTCGCCACCCAGTACGTGCCCGGCCCGTCGCTGCACGACAAGGTCGCCGACGAGGGCCCGCTCAGCGCGGCCGACGCGGCGGCGATCGGCGCCGCCCTGTCCGAGGGGCTGGTCGCGGTGCACGAGGCGGGGGTCGTCCACCGGGACCTGAAGCCCTCCAACATCCTGCTGTCCCCCAAGGGGCCGCGGATCATCGACTTCGGCATCGCCTGGTCCACCGGCGCCTCCACGCTCACCCATGTGGGCACCGCCGTGGGCTCCCCCGGCTTCCTCGCGCCCGAGCAGGTGCGCGGCGCCGCGGTCACCCCGGCCACCGACGTCTTCTCGCTGGGCGCCACCCTCGCCTACTCCTCGACCGGCGACTCGCCCTTCGGGCACGGCAGTTCCGAGGTGATGCTGTACCGGGTGGTGCACGAGGAGCCGCAGCTGCACGGCGTGCCGGACGCGCTCGCCCCGCTGATCCGGGCCTGCCTCGCGAAGGACCCGGAGGACCGGCCCAGCACCCTGCAACTGTCGCTGCGGCTCAAGGAGATCGCGGCCCGCGAGGCGCAGGGGCTGGGTGAGGTGCGGCCGCCCTCCCCGCGCGCGGCGGAGGCGGACCGGCCCACCGGGCGGCTCGTCGACACCTATCCCGACCCGCAGCGCGCCCAGCGCCGTGCCGCCCCCGGCACACCGCCGCCGCGCGGTACCGCGCCCCGGGGCGGTGTGCCCTCGCGGGGCGGGAGCGGGAGTGGCCCGCGCGCCGGGGCCGCACCCTCGCGCCCCGGTGGGGCGCGGCCCGCTCCGGAACAGCGCGGCGGCCCGCGCTCCGGCGGGGGGAACCGCCCCGGCACCCGCAACGGCGCGCGCCGGCCGGCCCCGCGCACCACGAAGACCAAGCTACGGCCCGCCAACCCGCGGCTGCTGCGTCAGCGGCTGTTCGTGTTCGTGGTGGTGACCCTGCTGGTGGCGCTGGGCATCGCGCTGGCGCAGGGCTGCCAGGGACCGGCCCGTGGCCTCGGCGGCTCCTTCGGGGGCGCGCTGGGCGATCCGGTACGGCACGCGTGGGTCGAGCCGCCGCGGGCGGCCGGCGAGGCGCCGCCGTCCGGGCACGCCTAGGGTCTTTCGTTTGGATCAGGCCGGATCAGGGGCCCGCGAGCCCCGGCACGATCCAAACGGGAGGTCCTAGGCGGCGGGACCCGGCGCCGCCGGGTGACCGGCCCTGGGCCGAGCGGGCTCAGGACCGTGGGCGGCCCGTCGCCACGGCGTAGAAGGCGACCGCGGCCGCCGCGCCCACGTTGAGCGAGTCGACGCCGTGGGACATCGGGATGCGGACCCATTCGTCGGCGGCGACCAGCGCCCGGGTGGACAGTCCGTCGCCCTCGGCGCCCAGCATCAGCGCCACCCTGTCCATCCGGTGCGGGGCGACCTCGTCCAGGCTGCGGGCCTTCTCGTCCGGGGTGAGGGCAAGCAGGGTGAAACCGAACTCGCGGACCTGTTCCAGGCCCTTCGGCCAGTGTTCGAGACGGGCGTACGGCACCGAGAACACGGCGCCCATCGAGACCTTGACGCTGCGCCGGTACAGCGGGTCGGCGCAGTCGGGCGAGAGCAGGACCGCGTCCATGCCGAGGGCGGCGGCCGAGCGGAAGATGGCGCCGATGTTGGTGTGGTCGTTGACCGACTCCATGACCACCACGCGGCGGGCGGTGCGCAGCAGTTCGGCGGCGGTCGGCAGCGGCTTGCGCTGCATGGAGGCGAGGGCGCCGCGGTGCACGTGGTAGCCGGTGACCCGCTCGGCGAGTTCGGGGCTCACCGCGTAGACGGGGGCCGGGAGTTCGTCGACGACGTCGCGCATGACGTCGATCCACTTGGCCGAGAGCAGCATGGAGCGCATCTCGTAACCGGCTTCCTTGGCCCTGCGGATGACCTTCTCGCCCTCGGCGATGAACAGGCCCTCGGCGGGCTCGCGCTTGCGGCGCAGCTCGACGTCGGTCAGGCCCGTGTAGTCGGAGAGGCGCGGGTCGTCGGGATCCTCGACGGTGATGAGATCGGCCACAGGGTGTTACTGCCTTGTCCTGGGTGGGGTGCCAACGGCTGGGCGGGGGGTGCGTCACCCGAGTGCGTTACCCGAGGTTACACGCGATCGAGCGGGCTTCGGTCAGGGGGCGGGCCGCGGGCCGACCGTGACGACCTCGCCGATGACGACGACCGCCGGGGGCTTCACGTCCTCGGCGCGCACGGTCTCGGCGACCGTGGCGAGGGTGGCGTCGACGCGGCGCTGCGCGGCGGTCGTGCCCTCCTGCACCAGGGCGACCGGGGTCTTCGGCGACCTGCCGTGCGCGATCAGCGTCTCGGCGATCTTCCCGATCTTGTCGACGCCCATGAGGACCACCAGGGTGCCGGTGAGCCGGGCGAGCGAGGGCCAGTCGACCAGGGAACGCTCGTCGTCGGGAGCGACATGGCCGCTGACGACCGTGAACTCGTGGGCGACGCCCCGGTGGGTGACCGGGATGCCGGCCGCGCCCGGCACGGAGATGGAGCTGGAGATGCCGGGCACGACGGTGCAGGGGATGCCCGCCTCGGCGAGCGCCTGGACCTCCTCCATGCCCCGGCCGAAGACGAACGGGTCGCCGCCCTTGAGCCGTACCACCGACTTGCCCTGCTTGGCGTGTTCGATCAGCGCGTTGTTGATGGCCTCCTGGGCCATGTAGCGGCCGTACGGGATCTTCGCCGCGTCGATCACCTCGACGTGCGGGGGGAGTTCGGCGAGCAGATCGCGCGGGCCGAGCCGGTCGGCGATGACGACGTCGGCCTCGGCGAGCAGCCGGCGGCCGCGGACCGTGATCAGGTCGGGGTCGCCGGGGCCGCCGCCGACCAGGGCGACGCCGGGGGTGCGGGTGCGGTGGTGGGGGGCGACGAGGGTGCCGTCGCGCAGGCCCTCGACGACCGCGTCCCGGATGGCGGCCGTGTGCCGGGGGTCGCGGCCGCGGGCGTCCGTGGTGAGGACGGCGACCGTGACGCCGGCGCTGGTGCCGGTGGCGGGGGTCCAGGCGGTGGCCCGGTCGGCGTCGTCGGCGCGGACGCACCACACGCGCCGGCGTTCCGCCTCGGCGGAGGCGGCGGTGTTGGCCTCGTGGTCGCCGGTGGCGATGAGGGCGTACCAGGCGTCGGCGAGGTCGCCGTCCTGGTACCGCCGCTGCCGCCAGGTGATCTCGCCCGCGTCCGCCATCGCCTCGACCGAGGGGGTGGCCTCGGGGGACACCAGGACGATGTCCGCGCCGGCCGCGATCAGGGCGGGCAGGCGGCGCTGGGCGACCTGGCCGCCGCCGAGGACGACCACGCGGCGGCCGGAGAGGCGGAGGCCTACGGGGTAGGCGGGATGTTCGGCCATGGCGGGCTCCTCCGGGGGCGTTGTACTGGCCCTGACGTGCGGATTTTACGGTGGCATCGGCGGGGGACGGAGCGGGTGCCCGGGGATTGGGACGGGCGGTCACGGGTGCGGTGCCGGCACCGCACCCGTGACCGGGGAGCCGGGTCCCCTCGTCGGCTACTTCTCCGTGACGCCGGCCGAGTCGAACGTGGCCACCTCGTGCATCGCCCTGGCCGCGCTCTGCACCAGCGGGAGGGCGAGCAGGGCGCCCGTGCCTTCGCCGAGGCGGAGGTCGAGGTCCACCAGGGGGCGCAGGCCGAGCTTGTTGAGGGCGGCCACGTGGCCGGGTTCGGCGCTGCGGTGGCCGGCGATGCAGGCCGCGAGGACCTCCGGGGCGATGGCGCGGGCCACCAGGGCCGCGGCGCCCGCGCTGACGCCGTCCAGGATGACCGGCGTCCGCAGGGACGCGCCGCCGAGCAGCAGGCCCACCATCGCCGCGTGCTCGAAGCCGCCGACGGCCGCGAGGACGCCGATCGGGTCGGCCGGGTCGGGCTGGTGGAGTTCCAGGGCGCGGCGGACCACCTCGGTCTTGCGGACCAGCGTCTCGTCGTTGATGCCGGTGCCGCGGCCGGTGACCTCGGCCGGGTCGGCGCCGGTGAAGACGGAGATCAGCGCGGCGGACGCGGTGGTGTTGGCGATGCCCATCTCGCCGGTGAGCAGCCCCTTGTTGCCGGCCGCGACCAGATCGCGGGCGGTCTCGATGCCGACCTCGATGGCGGCCTTGGCCTCCTCGCGGGTCATGGCGGGCCCGGTAGTCATGTCGGAGGTGCCGCCGCGGATCTTGCGGGGCAGCAGGCCGGGAGTGGCGGGCAGGTCGGCGGCGACGCCGACGTCCACGACACACACCTCGGCGCCGACCTGGGCGGCGAAGGCGTTGCAGACGGCGCCCCCGCCCAGGAAGTTGGCCACCATCTGGCCGGTGACCTCCTGGGGCCAGGGGGTGACGCCCTGGGCGTGCACACCGTGGTCGCCCGCGAAGATGGCGACGGCGGCGGGCTCCGGGATCGGCGGCGGGCACTGCCGGGACAGCCCCGACAACTGCGCGGAGATGATCTCCAGCATGCCGAGCGCGCCGGCCGGCTTGGTCATGCGCTTCTGGCGCTCCCATGCCTCGCCCAGCGCCTTGGCGTCGAGCGGGCGGATCTGTGCGACGGTCTCGGCAAGCAGGTCGTGGGGTTCCTCTCCGGGGAGGGCGCGGCGGCCGTATGTCTCTTCGTGCACCACCCAGGACAGGGGGCGTCGCTTGGACCAGCCGGCCTGCATCAGCTCCGGCTCGTCCGGGAATTCGTCGACGTACCCGACGCACAGGTAGGCGATGACCTCCAGGTGCTCGGGCAGGCCGAGGGCGCGCACCATCTCGCGCTCGTCGAAGAAGCTGACCCAGCCGACGCCGAGGCCCTCGGCGCGGGCGGCGAGCCAGAGGTTCTCCACGGCGAGGGCGGCGGAGTACGGCGCCATCTGGGGCTGGGTGTGGCGGCCGAGCGTGTGCCGGCCGCCGCGGGTCGGGTCGGCGGTGACGACGATGTTCACCGGGGTGTCGAGGATGGCCTCGATCTTCAGTTCCTTGAACTGCTTGGCCCGGCCCTTGGGCAGCGACTTGGCGTACGCCTCGCGCTGGCGCATGGCCAGTTCGTGCATCGTGCGGCGGGTCTCGGCGGACCGGATGACGACGAAGTCCCAGGGCTGGGAGTGGCCCACGGAGGGCGCCGTGTGGGCGGCCTCCAGGACGCGCAGCAGCACCTCGTGCGGGATCGGGTCGTCGCGGAAGCCGTTGCGGATGTCGCGGCGTTCGCGCATCACCTTCAGGACGGCCTCGCGCTCGGCGTCGTCGTAGCCGGGGGCGGCCGAGCCGGTGGACCGGGGTGCCGGTGCCGGGTCGGCGGCGCCGGTCTCCGGGTCCTCCTGCGGCACGGCCTCGGCCTCGCGGGGCGCGGGCACGGTGGCCTGCGGCGCCGGGGCGCCCTGGGCGGGCACGACGAGGGGGGCCGGCGGGGTCGGCGCGAGGTGCGGGGCGCTCGGCACCTGGCCCGCCACGGGCACGAACTGCCCGAGCGGCGGCTCGGGATGCGGCGGCACGTCGCCGGGCAGGCCGGCCGTCCCGTCCTCGACGGGAGCGGGCTGCTCGGGGACGTCCGCGGGGACGGGGTCCGCGGGCACAGCGTCCTGCCGCGGGGCGGGTGCCGGGACGTCCCCGGGCGCGGCGGCGTGGGGTGCGGCGGCCTGGGGTTCGGCGGCTTCGGCGGGCTGGGGGTCCGCGGGGGCGGCCGGGACCGTCGCGGCCACGGGGGTCTGCGGGCCCACGGCGGCGACCGGTGCCGGGGTCTCGACGGGCTGGGTCCCGACGGGCTGGGTCCCGGCGCCGGGGGCGGTCACGGCCGGGTCGCCCGCCGGGGCGGGCTCGGCGGCGTGCGCGGCCTGGCCGACGGCGTCCTGGGCCGTGGGCTGGGGCTGCGGCGGTACCGGCCGGGGCCGCGCGCCGGCCTCGGCGGGCGCGGCCACGGGGGCGACCGTCTGCGGGCCCTGCATCTGATGCGGGTCCGGCGCGGGCGCCGCGGCGGGCTGCTCGGCCGGCTGGGCTTCCCGAGGCGCCTCGGCGACGAACTCGGGGGCCTGGACGGCCTGGACGGCCACGGGGTCGGCGGCCACGGCCTCGACAGGCTGGGCGGCCTCGGCGCCGGGCTCGACAGGCTGGGCGGCCTCGGCGACGGCGACCGCTTCGGGGGTCGCGGCGACGGGGGCCTGCGGGGCGACCTGCTCGGCCACGGGGGCGAGGGGCTCGGCCGGCTGGGCCGTGGGGGCCTCCACCGGGGCCTGACCGGGCTCCGCGGCCACGGCCTCGGCGGCGACCGGCTCGGCGACGGCTTCCACCGGCGGACCTGCCTCGACGGGGACCTGCACGGGCTCGGCGGGAACCTGCACGGGCTCGGCGGGAACCTGCACGGGCTCGGCGGGAGCGGACTCAGCGACGGCCTCCGTCGGCTGGGCGGCCTCGGCGGGAACCGCAACAGGCTCGACGACGGCCTCCGCGGGCTGGGCTGCCTCGACGCCGGGCACGGCGGCGGCCGGAACGGCGGCGGGCTGGGCGGCCACCGCCTCGGGAGCCTGGGGGCCTGCCTCCGCCACCACGGCGACGGGCTCGGCAGGCAGCACGGGCTCGGGGGCCACGGGCTCACCGGCGGCAGGCTGCACGGCCTCGGCCGCAACGGGCTGGGCGGCGGCTTCGGCGACGACGGGCTGCACGGCCTCAGCCGCAACGGGCTCAGCGGCAGGCTGCACGGCCTCGGCGGTGGGCACCGCGTTCGACGGCTCGGCGACGGGCTGGGCCGCCACGGCACCAAGGGTCTGCGCGTCGGCCGGGCCGGGGACGCCGTCCACGGGAGCAGCGGCGGACGCCTCGGCGGCCTGGACCTCCGGCTCCTGCGCGGCCTCGGCGGGCACGGACCGGCCCTGCGCGGTCGCCTCCGCGAGCGGGGCCTCCCCCGCCTGAGGAGCCGGTGCCACGTACACGCCGTCGTGGCCGTCGGCGGGCTGCGGGCCGTCGTGGCCCTGCACCACCTCGGCGGCGGGCTCGTCCTGCGCCACCACGCCCGCCGGGTCAACCGTTTCGGCACCGGCGACCGGCGCGGCCTCGGCCGTACCCGGCGCGGCCACCGCGGCGTCCTCGGCATCCGGCGCCCCGGCGGCGACCGCCTCGGCGGCCGGGCCCGGAGCGGCCGCCGCCGGGCCGGGAGCCGCCCCGGCCGGTGCCTGGCCGGCCGGCTGGGCACCCGGCATCCGATCGGTCCCGGCGCCCCAGGGCGCCGCGCCCTGCGGGCCCATCTCGCGCAGGGGCTGGGCGTCGAGGTGCTCGGGGCCCCGGTCGGCCAGGGAGCGGACCGGACCGGCGGAGTTGTTGGGGATGGGCGGGCCGAGGTGCAGCGGGCGGCGGGGTGCCGAGGCGTCCTGGGCCGACGGCAGGCGGACGCCGCCCAGGTCCACGGAACCGGTGTCGCGGCCGGCGGCCTCGTGCGGGCCCGGCTCGTGGAGGGCCTCGACCACCGGCTCCGGGGCGGGCGGCGGCACTTCGTTGCCCCACGCGCCCTGGGCGCCCGGCAGCAGCAGGTCTTCGTCCTCGGCGGGTGCCTCGGAGAGATAGGTGTACGCGCCGTGCGCGGTGACGCCCGGCTGCTCCACCATGCCTGCGCTCTCCGGCTGTCCCTCGCCCGGGACCTGGCCGGTGTCGGTCATGCGTACCCCTCGCCCAATCGGTTAGTGCTCCTACGACCAGCTCACCCGGAACGGCACACCGACCGCCCCGTAGTGAAGAACGAGCGTCCGTGCCCAGCGGCACGAACGACCCGCCGGAAAAGGCGACAAAGCCATTCAGTGGCATTGTCCCGGTCGTGACGCCGTCGCGACAGCATGATCCGCGACGGGCCGCTGTGGACTGCGCCACGTTGCGCGTCCACGGGTTCGCCGTACCACACCCATCCCAAAACGGGCGTGCGTTCCGGACATTGGGGAACGAAGTTCCGGGGCGCCGGTGCGGTACAACGATCGGCCAGCCTACCGCGCGCGGTACGACAAACCGATCACGGGTTGCGGTCGGGGAGGCTCGCCCGCCGCCCGGACGCCGACTCTCAGCGAGGCGCTTCGCGCGACGGCAATGCGCCGGTGAGCAGGAAGACCACGTTCCGCTCGGTCTCCCGCCAGGCCCGCGTGTCGAGTTCGACGGACTGGAGCAGGGCGCACTCGACGCGGTACCCGTGCTCGGTGAGGTCGCGGCCGACGAGTTCGGCTTCGTCGCGGGTGGCCGCGTGGGTGACGATGCGCTGCGGGCGCCGGTCGGCGACCGCGGAGACCACGGCCGCTCCCCCGCCGCCGACCCGGACGACGTCCGGTTCCGGCAGGTTCTCCAGGATGTGCGGCGCGCTGCCCGGCACCACGTGGAGCTGGACGCCGTAGCGGCGGGCGGCGTCGGCCGTGCGGGCGCAGGCGGCCGGGTCGTGGTCGACGGCGATGACGGCGGCGCCGGCCCGCGCGGCCTCGGTGGCGAACGCGCCGGAGCCGCAGCCGATGTCCCAGACGAGGTCGCCGACGCGGGGCCCGAGGCGGGCGAGTTGGGCGGCGCGCAGCAGTTCGGTCTCGCCCTCGGCGAGCGGCGTGCCGTCGCCGTACGCCTCGTCGGGCTGGACCCAGCCGCGCGGGCCGGTGCCCGGGTCGCGTCCGGCGATCCAGCCGCCGCCCTCCGCGGCGCCCACCGGACCGCCGATGACGATGACCACGTTGGGGTCGCGCCAGGTGTGGTCGGCGGCCTTGTCGGAGGTGACGACGGAGACCTGTTCGCGTTCGGTGCCCAGTTCCTCGCAGATGACGAAGGTGCGGTGGACGCCCTCCAGGAGGAGGCCGAGTTCGGCGGGTCCGGCGCCCGGCGAGGTGAGGACGGCCACCTTGGTGTGCGCGCGGCAGACGTTCACGGCCCGGCGCAGGGTGCGCGGGTGGGCGACGACCACCTGGGCGTCGTCCCAGGGCATGCCGGCCCGGGCGAAGGCGGCGGCGACGGCGGAGACGGCGGGCACGACCTCCACCTCCAGGCCGAACTCGGGGGCGCGCAGGGTGCGTACCACGCCGAAGAAGCCGGGGTCGCCGTCGGCGAGCACGACGGCGGTGCCGCGGTGGGCGGCGATGCGGCGGGCGGCGAGCGCGACGCTGCCGAGGCGGATGCGTTCGGCGGCGGGCGGGATCTCGGGCAGTGCCAGGTGGTGGGCCGCGCCCGCCACGAGGGTGGCGGCGCCGAGGGCGGAACGTGCCGCCTCGGTCAGCGGCGAGCCGTCCCAGCCGATCACCGTGACCCGGTCGGCCATCGTCGTCCATCTCCAGGTTTTCGCAGGTCGTCAGGGGTACAGGGCCCATGGGCGGGCTCCGTGAGGGTACCCGGTGAAACCGTGGCGCAAGGGCGCGTGCGGTTCAGTTCCAGTCGGGGAAGGCGGTGAAGCCGCCGGTGTCGGCGAGTTGCTCGCCCACACCGTCGAGGTCCTCGGGCAGCAGGCTCCAGACGATGAGGTCGGTGCGCACGTCCCGCCACTCGCCCCGGTCGTCGCGGGCACGGGCTATCCAGGCGCCGCGCAGCACTCCCTCGCTGATGCAGCCGATCTTCTGGGCGACCTGCTGGGAGGCGGTGTTGTCGGCGGCGGTGCGCAGTTCCAGGCGCTCGAAGTCCTGGTCGCGGAAGAACCACTGGGCGGTGGCGAGGGCGGCCTCCGAGGCGTAGCCCTCGCCGCGGGCCCAGGGGGCGACGATGTACGACATCTCGGCGGAGCGCACCCGCCAGTCGGTGTGGCTGAGCCGGACGGTGCCGACCAGGCGCTGGGTGAGGAACTCGTCGACGGCGAAGACGATGCCGCGGCCCTCGGCGCGTTCGGCCGGGGCGCGCCGGGTGATCCAGGCGTGGGCGTCGGCCGCGGTATAGGGCTGGGGCACCGAGGTCCAGGCGGTGACCAGTTCGTCGTTCATCATCTCGGCGAAGGCCTCGGCGTCGGTCTCCTCGAAGGGGCGCAGCACCAACCGCTCCGTGCTGATGGAGACGTTGGGGAAGGTGCTCGTCATGCGCCGCTCCGTAACCTTCGGAAACTCGTAAGACCATCAGGGCCGTCACACGGGCCTGCTGAACTGCCCAGCATGCAGCATGAAACCACTGAACCGCACGACGGGGTCCACACCCGGTGAGGGAGTGGACCCCGTGGGTCGTCAGGCGGTGTGCGTGCTGCCCGGCCGGATCAGAAGGACGGGACGACCGAGCCCTGGTACTTGTCCTCGATGAACTTCTTGACCTCGGGCGAGGTGAGGAGCTTGGCGAGCTTCTTGACCCGCGGGTCGTTCTCGTTGCCCTTCTTCACGACGAGGAGGTTGACGTACGGGTTGTTCTTCGCGGACTCCAGGATGATGGCGTCCTTGGCGGGCTTGAGGCCCGCGGAGATGGCGTAGTTGCCGTTGACGACCGCCGCGTCCACGTCGTCCAGGGAGCGCGGGGTCTGGGCCGCCTCGACCTCCTTGAACTGGAGGTGCCTGGGGTTGCCGGCGATGTCCTGGGGGGTGGCCTGGGAGACGCCGGACTTGAGGGTGATGAGCCCGTTCGTGGCGAGCAGCTTCAGGGCGCGGGACTCGTTGTCGGCGTCGTTGGGGACGGCGATGGTCGCGCCGTTCTTGAGGTCGGCCGCCTTCTTGACCTTGTGGGAGTAGAGGCCGAGCGGTTCCAGGTGCACGCCGACGACGGACACGAGGTCGGTGCCGCGCTTCTTGTTGAAGTCGTCCAGGTACGGCTTGGTCTGGAAGTAGTTGGCACCCACCGAGCCGTCCTGGGTCGCCGTGTTCGGCGTGATGTAGTCGGTGAACTCCTTGACCTGGAGGTCGAGTCCGGCCTTCTTCGCCAGGTTCTTCTCGACGAAGTTCAGGACTTCGGCGTGCGGGACCGGGGTGGCGGCGACGACCAGCGGGCCGCTGTAGTCGTGGGAGGCGGAGGACTTGCCGGAGCCGCAGGCGGTCAGCCCGAGGGCGAGGGCTCCGGCGGCGAGGACGGCGGTGGTGAACTTGGCGGTGTTACGCACGAAAAGTGCCTTTCCTTATGGTGGTGCGACCCCGTGAGGGTGACGGGGAGTCTGTGTGCGAAGCGGCGGGGCGGGCCTTACGCGGCCTTGCCGACCCCGGCCGCGTCCGGCTCCTTGGCCTTGAGCAGCCGCAGCTTGGGCGCGGGGCCCGAGCGTCCGCCGCGGCTGTGCAGGGCGCGAGCGGCGAAGTCGCCGGCGAACTGGATGACGGAGATGGCGACGGCGAGGATCGCGACGGTGATCCACATCAGCTCGGTCTCGAACCGCTGGTAGCCGTAGCGGACGGCGAGGTCGCCGAGGCCGCCGCCGCCGACCGTGCCGGCCATCGCGGAGTAGCCGATGAGGGCGATGACCGTGGTGGTGGTGCTGGCGATCAGGGAGGGCAGGGACTCGGGGACGAGCACCTTGCGGACGATGGTCCAGGTGTTGCCGCCCATGGACTGCACGGCCTCCACGAGCCCCTGGTCGACCTCGCGGACGGCCGTCTCGACCAGGCGGGCGAAGAACGGGATGCCGCCGATGGCGAGCGGTACGACCGCGGCGGCCGTGCCGATCGTGGTGCCGGTGACCCAGCGGGTGAAGCTCATCAGGGCGACCATCAGGATGATGAACGGCAGCGAGCGGCCGACGTTCACTATCTGCCCGATCACCTTGTTGGCGACGATGTTCTGGAGCAGGCCCCCGCGGTCCGTGAGGACGAGCAGCAGACCGAGCGGAAGGCCGGCGACGATGGCGATCAGGGTGGACCAGAGCACCATGTCGAACGTCTCGGAACAGGCCTGCGACAGCAGGGGCTGCATCTCGGACCAGGTCACTTGGCACCTTCCTTCACCAGTACGGCCTCCTGGCCCACGACGTCGATCTGGAGTCCCTGTTCGCGCAGGAATCCGATGGGCACCACGTTGTCCTCGTAGCGGCCGGGCAGTTCGAGGCGCATCCGGCCGATCTGGAGGCCGCCGACGGTGTCGATGGCGGCGCCGAGGATCGAGATGTCGATGTTGTAGGTGCGCGACAGCTGGGAGATGACCGGCTGGGTGGCGGCCTCGCCGTGGAAGGTGACGTCGAGGACCGTGCGGTCGGCGCCGGTGCGCTCGCCGCTGACCGGGAACAGCGCGGCGGCCAGTTCGGAGCCGGGGGTGGCCAGCAGTTCGCTGACCGTGCCGGACTCCACGATCCGGCCCTTCTCCATCAGGGCGGCGGAGTCGCAGACGGCCTTGACCACGTCCATCTCGTGGGTGATGAGCAGGACGGTCAGGCCGAGCTGCCGGTTGAGGTCGCGCAGCAGCTGGAGGATGGAGCGGGTGGTCTCCGGGTCGAGGGCGCTGGTGGCCTCGTCGGACAGCAGCACCTTGGGGTCGCCGGCCAGGGCGCGGGCGATGCCGACGCGCTGCTTCTGGCCGCCGGAAAGCTGGGCGGGGTAGGCCTTGGCCTTGTCGGCGAGGCCCACCAGGTCGAGCAGCTCGAGCGCCTTGCGGGAACGTTCCTTCCCGGACTTGCCCAGGATCTCCAGCGGCAGCTCGACGTTGTCCTGCACGGTCCGCGAGGACAGCAGGTTGAAGTGCTGGAAGACCATGCCGATCCGGCTGCGCGCCTTTCGCAGCTCCTTGCCGGCGCGCGGTCCGCGGCCGGCCAGGGCGGTGAGGTCCTGTCCGGCGACGGTCACGGTGCCGGAGGTGGGGCGCTCCAGCAGGTTAACGCAGCGGATGAGGGAGGACTTGCCGGCGCCGGACTGCCCGATGACGCCGTAGACCTCGCCTTCGCGGACGTGGAGATCGACGCCGTCGAGGGCGGTGACCTCGCGGCCGCGGGAGCGGTAGACCTTGGTCAGGCCCGATGTGGTGATCACTGGATTTCCGTCACTGTCGAGTGCGCGGGCGCGGGTGTGCCCGGGCACGGGTGCGTTGCGTGCGTTCGGTCGGGGACGCGGCACGGTTCTCGGGTGGCGGTGGACCGGGGAGAACGCCGTGTGCGCGGGCGGCCTCGGGTCACACGCGCCCGGGTGCGGGCGCGGGACGGGCCGCGGCTCTCGCTTCGGGGCGCGAGGCTCGGATGGTGCGGGGGCCCTCTAGAAGGCGCACATTCGACACAGGCACGGACAAACAGCACCGGGCGTCATGGTCGCCTCGGTCGCAGGGATGCGGCTGTTCGTCGTGGTCATGCGGCCCAGTAAAGCAGACGTGGACGGTCGGCCGGCCGCCGCTGTCCGGATGCTGGACAGCGGCGGACAGCGCGGAGCGGGCTCAGCCGCGTACGGATATCTCCACCCGGGCGTCGCGGACCAGTGCGGACAAGGCCGCCAGGTTGTCCACCACCAGGTCGGCGTCGAGTTCCCCGGCCCGGTGGGTTGTGGCCAACGCCACGGTGGCCATGCCGGCCGCGCGGGCCGCGCGGAGCCCGGCGGGGGCGTCCTCGAAGACGACGCAGTGGGCGGGGTCCACGCCGAGCTGCCGCGCGGCCAGCAGATAGGGCTCGGGGTCGGGCTTGCCGCGGGTGACGTCCTCGGCGCTGACCAGCGCCTTCGGGGTGATGCCCGCGGCCTGGAGCCGGGCCTCGGCCAGCCGGCGGGTGGCGGAGGTGACCACGGCCCAGCGGTCGGCGGGCAGGGAGTCCAGGAACTCCAGGGTGCCGGGCAGCGGCCGCACCCCGGCCACGTCCTCCACCTCCAGCTGCTCGACCCGCGCGACGGCCTCGGGCACCAGGTCGGCCGGGAGCAGGTCGGCGATGACCTCCGCGGCGGTACGTCCGTGCAGCTCCACGCCCCGGAACCGCTCGGCGGTGACCCCGTACTCGCCGGCCCACCTGGTCCAGCAGCGCACGACGGAGTCGTACGAGGAGACGAGGGTGCCGTCGTTGTCGAACAGGAGGGCGTGTGCATGGATCGTCATGCGCTCGACCCTACGGCGTACGGCGGGGTCGGCGGCGATCGCCCGTTTCCGCCGTAATAAGGTCACCGCATGCTCACTGTCCTGACGCTGGTGACCGGGGTCGCCGCGCTGCTGCTCGCCGCCTGGTGCGGCTGGGCCGCCTACCGTGACCAGCCCACCAAGGACTGGCACCTCATCGGCATGGCCGCGGTGTCGGTGCTGGCCGCGGTGCAGCTGGTGATCGGGATCGTGCAGCTGGCGCGGGGCGAGAAGCCGGAGCAGGGCACCGCGATCTTCGTGGCGTATCTGCTGGGCGCGTTCGCGTGCGTCCCGGCCGCGGGGTTCATGTCGCTGGCCGAGCGGACCCGCTGGGGTTCGGTGACGGCCGCGGCGGGCGGTGTGGTGCTCGCCGTACTGCAGGTCCGCCTCTATGACATCTGGGGAAGCTGAGATGACGACCGTCGAGGAGAAGCCGGCCCGGCTGATCAGCGGGCCGGGGATGCTGCTCGTGTGGTTCTACGGCGTGATGGTGGTCGGCGCGCTGTCGCGTTCCGTCTACCAGATCTCGACGGACTTCCAACGGGCGCCGCTGGCGTACTCGTTGTCCGCGGTGGCCGGGCTGGTGTACGCGTTCATCACGTACACGCTCGTGCGCGGCGGGGAGGTCGCCCGGCGGGCGGCGCTGGTGTGCTGCGGCGTGGAACTGGCGGGCGTGCTGCTGGTGGGCACGTGGACCGTGGTGGACGGCTCGGCGTTCCCCGACGCCACGGTCTGGTCCGACTACGGGATGGGGTACGTCTTCATTCCCGTGCTGCTTCCGCTGTCCGCGATGTACTGGCTGCGCAAGGCGCGGCCCGGGGCCACCGCCTGAGCCGCGCCGGAGCGCGGCTCAGGTCCGCTCACGCCGTGGTCGCGTAGGTGGCCGCGGGCTTCTCCAGGATGATCACGTCCACTCCGTCCGTGCCCTTGGCGCGGCCCACCGCCTCGTAGCCGACCCGGCGGTAGAGGCGGAGGTTGCCCTCGCTGCGGTGACCGGTCCGGAGCCGGAAGAGGGTGGCGCCGCGCTCCCCGGCGAGGGCGGACTCGGCGGCGCGCAGCAGCCGGGCGCCGATGCCGTGGCCCTGGAGGCGGGGGTGGACGCAGAGCCGCGCGATGGCGGCGGCGCCGTCCTCGGTCACCTTGCCGCGGACGGCGCCGACCACCTCGTCGCCGAGCCGGGCGACGAAGACGCAGTCCGAGGCGATCTCCTCGCGGACGGCGTCGAGGGTCTCGACGAGCGGGTCGATGCGGTAGTTGCCGTAGAGCGCCGCTTCGCTCTGATAGCAGAGGTACTGGAGGCGGAAGATCTGCTCCGCGTCCTGTTCGGTCGCCACCGAGATGGTCACGCTCATGCCCATGTGCGCATGCCTCCCGCTCACCTGATCACCTGTCGTCCCCCACACTCCTATCCCCGCCCTCGACGCGAGGCAACCTCCCTCGTGCGTGGCCGCCCTGTGAGATAGCCAACTCCCCCGCCGTGGGCGGGGGAGCCGGTGTTCCGGTCAGCCCAGGAAGTCGGCGCGGGCGAGGATGCCGGTGTCGGCGTTGTCGGTGAAGACGCCGTCGATGCCGGTTTCGAAGTACGCCTTGAAGGCGCCGAAGGCGTCGCCGTAGCCGTCGACCGCGCCGCCCTTGCGGAACTCGGCCGGCAGGAAGGGGTTCTCGTTGCGCATGGTGTAGGGGTGCAGGATCAGCCCGACGCGGTGGGCGTCGGCGACCAGGCTGGAGGGCTCGGCCAGGGTGCCGTCCGCCTTCCTCGGGATCACCAGGTCGAGGGTGGGGCCGATGCCCTGGGCGTAACCGGCGATCTCCCGCAGGCCCTTGGGGGTGATCAGGTCGGCGACGGTGCGCGGGTCGCCCGTCTCCACGAAGTCCCAGGGGCGGCTGTCGGCCGTGGACAGCAGCACCACGAGCGGGTTGTCGACCAGCCGGTTGAGCCGCTCGATGCTGGTGGGCTCGAACGACTGGAGGATCACCGGGGAGTTGCGGCCGTCCTTGCCGTGCTTGCGCAGCAGCTTGGCCACCCGCTCCTCCAGACCGAGGCCCAGCTTGCGGAAGTAGGTGGGGTGCTTGGTCTCGGGGTAGATCCACACCTGCTTGCCGCGCTTGCGGGTCTGCTCGTCCTGCCAGACGAGGACCTCCTCGAAGGTGGGGATCTCCCAGCGCCCGTTGTAGAGGGTGTTGTGCGGCCGGTTGGCCGGGATGCGCTCGATCGCGCGGAGCGTCTTCAGCTCGGCGAGGGTGAAGTCCTCGGTGAACCAGCCGGTGGTGGGCACGCCGTCGAGCACCTTGGTGGTCTTGCGGCCGGCGAACTCGGGGTGGTCCGCGACATCGGTGGTGCCGCCGATCTCCGGCTCGTGCCGGCAGACGAGGTGGCCGTCCCTGGTGGGGCAGAGGTCACCGGCCTCCACGATGTCGGCGCCGAAGTCGAGGGCGAGTTCGTAGGAGCCGAAGGTGTGCTCGGGGCGGTAGCCGCTGGCGCCCCGGTGCCCGATGACCGTCGGCACCGGCAGGCCCTTCAGACCGCGCCCGGCGGGCTTCGCCGCCCGCGCCTCGGCCGCCCGCGCGGCCCCGGGCAGTCCGAGGACCGCCCCGCTCGCGCCCAGCACCGCGGCGCCGAGCAGCGCCCGCCGTCCCGTGCCCTCGTTCCGCGGCTGCTCGTTCGTCCGGTCGTTCCCCATCGGCGGCCTCCTGCCGTCTGCTGCGCCCGCTGCGTCCATCGCGTCTGCCGGCGTGTCGCTCGTCGGTCCGAGCGATCGTAGGGGCGGGAACATGACAGGAGGGCGGCTTCGGGTCGAACACGGGGACGACGACGAGTGGACCGTGGGCGGCCCGGGTGACGGTCCGTCGCGCACCACGTCCGGCCGAGCGATCTCCGTCACATCGACACAAGGGCGTTACCCGCCGTCTGCCGCGCGTCACCGCAGGTAAACCCGTGTCAACTCTTCGTAAGACCTCGGTGAACCGGCGGTACCCGATGTGCGTTCGCGCCGGACCCGCGAGTAATGTCCTCACCTGCACAGACTCATATCGCTCCCTCGGCATCGGAGGACCCGTTGTCCCGCTTCCGCCTCATCAAGGCAGTGCTCGGACCGATCATGCGCCTGATGTTCCGCCCCCAGGTGGAGGGCGTGGAGCACATTCCGGGGGACGGCCCGGTGATTCTGGCCGGAAATCACCTCACCTTCATCGACTCGATCGTGCTGCCGCTGGTCACGAAGCGTCAGGTGTTCTTCATCGGCAAGGACGAGTACGTCACCGGCAAGGGCGTCAAGGGCCGGCTGATGGCGTGGTTCTTCACCGGCGTCGGCATGATCCCGGTGGACCGCGACGGCGCGAACGGCGGTGTGGCCGCGCTGATGACCGGACGGCGGATCCTGGAGGAGGGGAAGATCTTCGGCATCTACCCCGAGGGCACCCGCTCCCCCGACGGCCGCCTCTACCGGGGACGCACCGGCATCGCCCGTCTGACCCTGATGACCGGCGCGCCGGTGGTGCCGTTCGCCATGATCGGCACCGACAAGCTCCAGCCGGGCGGCAACGGCATCCCGCGCCCCGGCAAGGTGACCGTGCGCTTCGGCGCGCCGATGGAGTTCTCCCGCTACGACGGCATGGACCGCGACCGCTATGTGCTGCGCGCCGTGACCGACTCCGTGATGGCCGAGGTCATGCGGCTGTCCGGGCAGGAGTACGTGGACATGTACGCCACCAAGGCGAAGGCCGCCTGAGGCACCCGGACGGGCGGACGCGGCGGGCGTTCGTCCGTCTGCCGGTGTGAATCTCCCCCGGCACAGGGGCATTCGGCCTACGCTCCCGCGCGTACGCCCCGGAAAACATGTCTGATTCAGGCATGGATACACCTTCGCGGCGAACCCTCCTCCGTGTCCCGATCGCAGCCGTCGGTGCGAGCTTCCTGGCGTCCTGCGGCTCCGGCTCCGAGACCCGCTCCGGTCCCCACCGGGCGGACACCGGCCCCCTCGGGGCGGGCACGGAGGGGAACTTCGTACCGGCGGGGCCCAAGGGGTACGTCAACCCGTCGGACCCGGAGGTACTCGCCACCGAGCGCAAGCGCGGGGCGGGCCGTGTCCACACCCACCGGTTCACGGCGGCCGAGGCGGAACTCGACCTGGGCGGGCGGTCCGTGCGGACCTGGGCCTACAACGACACGGTGCCGGGCCCGCTGGTCCGGGTCAGCGCCGGCGACGTGCTCGATCTGACGCTCGCCAACCGGCTGCCCACCAGCACCACCCTGCACTCGCACGGGGTGCGGCTGCGCTGCGACATGGACGGCGTACCGGACCTGACGCAGCGGGCCATCCCCTCGGGGCGCGACTTCCGCTACCGGTTCACCGTGAAGCACCCGGGCACCTATCTGCTCCACTCCCACGTCGGGATGCAGCCCGACCGCGCCCTGTACGCGCCGCTCGTCGTGGACGACCCCAAGGAGACGCTCGCCTACGACAAGGAGTGGATCGTCGTCCTGGACGACTGGCTGGACGGGGTGGACGGCTCCACCCCCGACGGCGTGCTCGAACAGCTCAAGCCGGGCGGCTCCGCGATGGGCGGCATGGGCATGGGCCCCGAGCATCCGCACGCGAGCGGCAGCCCGAGCCCCGGTCCGAGCCGGTCGGCCACGGCGAAGGCGGCGCCGCCCGCCAGGTCCACGGGCCCCAACCGGGTGCTGCACGACTCCCACAGCCGCATGCTCGACGGCGACGGCGGCAGCGTCGACTACCCGTACTACCTCGCCAACGGGCGGCTGCCGCACAATCCCTCGGTGTTCCGCTGCCGCCCCGGCGACCGCATCCGGATCCGCTTCGTCAACGCGGGCTCGGAGACGGCCTTCCGGGTCTGCCTCGGCGGCCACGCCATGACCGTCACCCACACCGACGGCTACCCCGTGCGGCACAAGGAGACCGACGCGCTGCTCATCGGCATGTCCGAGCGGTACGACGTGCTGGTGACCGCCAAGGACGGCTGCTTCCCGCTGGTCGCGCTGGCCGAGGGCAAGAAGGGCAGCGGGCTCGCCGTACTCCGCACCGACAAGGGAAAAAACCTTCCCTCACCGAATGTCAGGCCGGACGAGCTGGACGGCGAGTGCGTGCCGGCGCGGCGGCTGGAGCCGGCCGAGTCGGTGGCCCTGCCGAAGCGGGACCCCGACCGCCAGATGCGCATCAGGGTCACCGGCAACATGCACAACTTCGACTGGGGCTTCGACCACAAGCCGTACGACGTGCGGCAGCGGCACGAGATCCATGCCGGGGAGCGGGTGCGGCTCACCCTCATCAATGCGACGGACATGTGGCACCCGATGCATCTGCACGGGCACACGTTCGCGATGACCGGGCTTGACGCGGTGGGGGCGCGCAAGGACACCGCGCTGGTGCTGCCGCACCGCAAGCTGGTGGTGGAGTTCGACGCGGACAACCCGGGGCTGTGGATGCTGCACTGCCACAACCAGTACCACTCGGAGAGCGGGATGATGACGGTGCTGGGGTACAAGCGCTGAGCGGCCGGCCGGGGCCCGCGCCCCGGCCGGGACTCTCTACTCCGCGTCCTCCGGATGCCCGGTCCGCTCCGTGTTCTCCAGTCGCTGCCCCTTCAGCAGGAACCACGCCACCGCCGCCGTGCTCAGCAGGACCGCCGCGCCCGCGCCGGAAGCCAGGTGGAGGCCGTGCACGAAGGCGTCGCGGGCCGCGTCCAGGAGGGAAACGGCCGCGCCGGCGGGCATGCGGGCCGCGGCCTCGACCGCCGCGCCCAGCGATTCATGGGCGCCGGAGGGGGTGCCGGCCGGCCCGGTGAAGCCGCTGTAGACGGCGGTCACGATGGAGCCGAGGAGGGCGATGCCGAGCGCGGCGCCCAGTTCGTAGGCGGTTTCGGAGACCGCCGAGGCGGCACCGGCCTGTTCCTTGGGGACGCTGGAGAGGATCACGTCGGCGGTGACCGTGAAGGACAGGCCCGCGCCGATGCCGACGACCAGCAGGGCCGCGCCGAGGACCGGGTAGCCGGTGGACTGGCCGAGGCAGGTCAGGGCGGCCAGGGCCAGGCCGACCGCGGCGAGGCCGCCCGAGACCACCGAGCGGACCGAGAAGCGCCGGGCCGCGCTGCCCGCGACCAGTCCGGCCGCCACCGCGCCCACGGCGGCGGGCAGTTCGGCGAGGCCCGCCTCGAACGGGTGCCTGCCCTGGACCAGTTGCAGGTACTGGGAGAGGAAGAACACCAGCCCGGACATGCCGAGCACGGTCAGCAGGTCGGCGAGCACCGCGCCGCTGAAGCCGCGGTGCCGGAACAGCCGCATGTCCAGCAGCGGGACGGGCATGGTCAGCTGACGGCGGACGAAGCCGCCGAGGGCGCCCGCGCCCAGCAGACCGACGGTGAGGGCCGGCCAGGAGAAGCCGTGCGTGGCGGCCTCCTTGACGGCGTAGACGACGCCGATCATGCCGACGAGGGACAGCAGGACACTCTGCAGGTCCCAGGGGCCCGGGTGCGGGTTGCGGGACTCGGGCAGGGTGCGCAGGCCGACCAGCACGAGGACGGCCATCACCGGCAGGTTGATCAGGAAGACCGAGCCCCACCAGAAGTGCTCCAGCAGGAAGCCGCCCGCGATCGGGCCGACGGCCGTACCGGCGGAGGCGGTCGCGCCCCAGATGCCGACGGCGAGGCTGCGCTCGCGCGGGTCGTGGAAGAGGTTGCGGATCAGGGCGAGGGTGGCCGGCATCAGGGTCGCGCCCGCGACACCGAGCAGCGCCCGCGCCACGATCATCGACTCGGGTGACGTGGCATAGGCGTTGAGCACGGAGATCGCGCCGAACGCGGTGGCGCCGCAGAGCAGGATCCGCTTGCGGCCGATGCGGTCGCCGAGGCTGCCCATGGAGACCAGCAGACCGGCGATGACGAAGGAGTAGACGTCACCGATCCACAGCAGCTGGGTGCCGGAGGGGTGGAGGTCCTCGCTGATGTAGGGGGTGGCCAGGCCGAGGACGGTGGCGTCGACGGCCACCAGCAGCACGGCCAGGACGAGGACGCACAGCGCGAGCCACCGGCCCGGACGCCGCTCCGCCCGCGCCACGTCGGCCGGCCGCAGGGTGCTGGTCATGGTTCCTCTCTTCGCAGGGCGCCGCCGAGCAGCAGTTCGGCGACCATGGTCGGGAAGTCGCGGGCGGCCACGCGGCCGTCCAGGCTGGCCCAGGCGCAGGAGGCGGTCAGGCCGTAGAGCGCCTCGGTGAGCCAGGCGGGCGTGAGGTCGAGGCGGAACTCGCCGCCGTGCTGCCCGCGCTGGAACAGGGCGGCGATCCGGCTGTCGAGCCGCTGCCAGCCGTCGTTCTGCCGGTCGCCCTCCCACAGCTGGCTCTCGCCGTACAGGAAGGCGAGCAGTCCGGCGGCCGGCTGGATCTCGCGGACCAGTCTGCGCACGGCGTCGGCCGCGGCCCCCTCCTCCGGGCGGGCCCGGTCCAGTGCCGCCTCGCACTCCGCGATGCCGAGCGCCTCCAGCGCCCGTACGAGCGCGTCGCGCCCGGCGAAGTGGCGGTGCAGCGTGGCCCGGCTGATCCCGGCGGCCTTGGCGACCTCGTCCATGGTCGCGGTGGACTTGCGGGTCAGCAGGGCGGCGGCGCTGCGCAGCACATGGTCACGATCCATGAGACAAGGATAGACCAAGTGAGACATCCGTGTCTCATGCTGGGCATGCGTGGCTCATCGCCGCTGGTCGGCGCGGGTGCGGCTCAGGGTCCGGGCGCGTGCGGGGCGCGTCGGCACCGGGGGACGCGCGTGCGCCCGGACACGCGGGCGGGGGTCAGTGCCAGGGCAGTTCCCCGCGCCGCTGCCAGTAGGCGCTGGGGTCCTCGGTGAGCGTGGCGAGGCGGGTCATCTGCTCCGCGTCCAGGTCGACGGCGGGGGCGTGCAGATTGGAGGCGAGCTGGGTGACCGTCGCGGCGCCGGAGAGGACCACGCCCACCCAGGGCCGGCTCAGGATCCAGGCGAGGGCGACGGCGTCGCAGCCGAGTCCCGTCTCGGCGGCGACCGCCCGCAGCGCCTCGGGTGCGTTCGGACCGGCGAGCCGGCCGTTGGCCATGCCCTCCTTGACGATCACGGTCAGCCCGGCGTCGTGGGCCTCGGCGAGGGCGGGGCCCGCGGAGTGCTCCAGGACGTTGTACGTGGACTGGACGGTGCGGAAGAGGGGCTCGCCGTCGACCGTCACGGCGAGGGCGGCGCGGATCGCGTCGGCCTGGGCGGGGCCGCTGGTGGAGAAGCCGACGGTCAGGCCCCCCGCGGCGGCCTCCGCGAGCCTTGCGTGGAGTTCCTTGTCGGTGAGGGCGGGGCTGTCCGGGGTGACCGAGTGGATCTGGTAGAGGTCGAGCCGGTCGCCGAGCAGGGCGTCGGTCTCGGCGCGCTGGCGCTCGTACGTGGCCAGGCCGTGGTCCTTGACCTCGTGCCGCTCGGCCTCGGTGGACCAGCCGGCGGTGTAGGTGTAGCCCCACTTGCTGCCGACGACGACGTCCTGGACGTCGGGGCGGGCGTTGAGCCAGTCGGCGAGGAACTCCTCCGAACGGCCGTAGGAGCGGGCCGCGTCGAAGTAGCGCACGCCCTGGGCGTAGGCGGCGTCGAGGAGTTCATGGGTGCGGGCGCGCAGGGCCGCCACGCTCCGGTCCGCGCCGAGGTCCTCGTCCCGGCCCAGGTTGATGTAGCCCGGACGGCCGACGGCGGCCAGTCCCAGGCCGATGTGACAGGTGGCGGTGGTGGCGGTCGCGAGACGGGCGAAGGGCATCGCGGGCTCCGTTGGGTCGGCTCCGGTTCGGCTTCGACCAACGTAACCCGCGACCGGCTCCGCCTTGAGCCCGGCGCGTGCGGTGGACCCGCCGGGGCGGGCACCCGTCCCGTGGCACGCCCGGCGTAGCCTCTTCCCGTGCCAGCCCCCCGTCTGCATCGCGTCGCCGTCCTCGTGCTCGAAGGCGCGAAGCCGCTCGACGTCGGCATCCCCGCGCAGGTGTTCACGACCCGGGCGAGCATGCCGTACGAGGTGCGGGTGTGCGGGGCCGCACCCGGCCTGGTGACCGGCGGCGACGGCCTCGCGTACCACGTCGCCCACGGCCTCGACGCGCTGGAGTGGGCCGATGTCGTCTTCGTGCCCGGCTACCGGTTCCCGGACCGCGAGGACCCGCCGCGGGCCGTCGTGGACGCGCTGATCGCCGCCCACGCCCGGGGCGCCCGGCTCGCCGCCATCTCCACGGGTGCCTTCGCGCTCGCCGCCACGGGCCTGCTCGACGGCAGGCGGGCCACGACGCACTGGCACTACACGCGGGCGCTGCGGGCCAGGCACCCGCTCGTCCGGGTCGACGAGAACGTGCTGTTCGTGGACGAGGGCAGCCTGCTCACCTCGGCCGGCGCCGCCTCCGGCATCGACCTGTGCCTGCACATCCTGCGCGGCGACCTCGGCGTGGCCGCGTCCAACCACGCGGCCCGGCGGCTGGTCGCCGCCCCCTACCGCAGCGGCGGCCAGGCCCAGTACGTGCCGCGCAGCGTCCCCGAGCCGCTCGGCGAGCGGTTCGCCGCCACCCGCGAGTGGGCGCTGCACCGGCTCGGCCAGCCCCTCACCCTCGACGTCCTGGCCCGGCAGGCCGGGGTCTCGGCGCGCACGTTCTCCCGGCGCTTCGTCGAGGAGACCGGCTACACGCCGATGCAGTGGGTGATGCGTGCGCGCGTCGACCTGGCCCGCGAACTGCTCGAACGCTCGCAGCGCAGCGTCGAGCAGATCGCCGCCGACGTCGGGCTCGGCACCGGCGCCAATCTGCGGCTGCACTTCCAGCGCATCCTGGGCACCACGCCGAGCGAGTACCGGCGCACCTTCACCCGGGGCGAGTGAGCGCCGGCGCCCGTGGCGGGATCCTTGCGAACCGTGGCGGTCGCGCCACTGTCGGCGGCGTGGGCCGCGAGCGAGCCTGGTGGCGAACGGAAGGGACATCGCTCATGACTCGCATCGCCATCAACGGTTTTGGACGCATCGGACGCAATGTGCTGCGCGCGCTGCTGGAGCGCGACAGCGCCCTGGAGATCGTCGCCGTCAACGACCTGACGGAGCCCGCCACGCTCGCCCGGCTGCTCGCCTACGACAGCACGGCCGGCCGGCTCGGGCGCCCGGTGACCGTCGAGGGGGACGCCCTCGTCGTCGACGGCCGCCGGATCACGGTGCTGGCCGAGCGCGAACCGGCGCGGCTGCCCTGGGGCGAACTCGGTGTCGACATCGTCCTGGAGGCCACCGGCCGCTTCACCTCGGCCGCGGCCGCCCGCGCCCACCTCGCCGCAGGCGCGAAGAGGGTGCTGGTCAGCGCGCCGTCGGACGGCGCGGACGTCACCCTCGCGTACGGGGTCAACACCGACGCCTACGACCCGGCCGCGCACACGATCGTCTCGAACGCCTCCTGCACCACCAACGCGCTCGCGCCGCTGGCCGCGGTCCTCGACGAACTCGCCGGTATCGAGCACGGGTTCATGACGACGGTGCACGCCTACACCCAGGAGCAGAACCTCCAGGACGGTCCGCACCGCGACGCCCGCCGCGCCCGCGCCGCCGGCGTGAACATCGTGCCGACCACGACCGGCGCCGCCAAGGCGATCGGCCTGGTGCTGCCGAACCTCGACGGCAAGCTGTCGGGCGACTCGATCCGCGTGCCGGTGCCGGTGGGCTCGATCGTCGAACTCAACACGACCGTCGCGCGCGAGGTGACACGCGACGACGTGCTGGCGGCGTACCGCGCCGCGGCCGAGGGACCGCTCGCCGGCATCCTCGAGTACTCGGACGACCCGCTCGTGTCGTCCGACATCACCGGCAACCCCGCCTCGTCGATCTTCGACTCGGCCCTCACCCGCGTCGACGGCCGCCACGTCAAGGTGGTCGCGTGGTACGACAACGAGTGGGGCTTCTCGAACCGCGTGATCGACACGCTGGAGTTCCTCGCCGCCTGATCCAGACGGGAGGCCCTGGGGCCTGTCTTCCGGATCTTGCCGGGGTCGCGGGGGCTGGGCCGTAAGGCACCGCCGACCCGGGCCGACCTGATCCGGAGGAAAGGCCCTAGCGGACCGTCTTCGCCCGCGCCCACTCGTGCTGGGCGGCCACGTTCGCCTTGACCTCGGCCAGTTGGACGGCCACCGCGCTCGGGGCCGTGCCGCCGCGGCCGTTGCGGGAGGCCAGGGCGCCGGGGACGTCGAGGACGGTGCGGACCTCGGGGGTGAGGTGGCTGGAGATCTTGGCGAACTGCTCGTCCGTCAGCTCGTCCAGCTCCTTGCCCTCGGCCTCCGCGACCTTGACGCACTCTCCCGCGACCTCGTGCGCCACCCGGAAGGGGACGCCCTGGCGGACCAGCCACTCGGCGATGTCGGTGGCGAGGGAGAAACCGGCCGGGGCCAGTTCCGCCATGCGCTCGCGGTGGACCGTGAGGGTGGCCATCATGCCGGTGAAGGCGGGCAGCAGCACCTCCAGCTGGTCGCAGGAGTCGAAGACCGGCTCCTTGTCCTCCTGGAGGTCGCGGTTGTAGGCGAGGGGCAGGGCCTTGAGGGTGGCGAGCAGTCCGGTCAGGTTGCCGATCAGGCGGCCGGACTTGCCCCGGGCCAGCTCCGCGATGTCCGGGTTCTTCTTCTGCGGCATGATCGACGAGCCGGTGGAGAACGCGTCGTGCAGGGTGACGAAGGAGAACTCCTTCGTGTTCCAGATGATGATCTCCTCGGCGATCCGGGAGAGGTTCACGCCGATCATCGCGGTGATGAAGGCGAACTCCGCGACGAAGTCCCGGGAGGCCGTGCCGTCGATGGAGTTGGCCGCGCTGCCGTGCTCGAACCCGAGGTCCTCGGCCACCGCCTCCGGGTCCAGGCCGAGGGAGGAGCCGGCCAGGGCGCCCGAGCCGTACGGCGAGACCGCCGTGCGCTCGTCCCACTGGCGCAGCCGCTCCGCGTCCCGGGACAGGGACTGGACATGGGCGAGGACGTGGTGGGCGAAGAGCACCGGCTGGGCGTGCTGGAGGTGCGTGCGGCCGGGCATCGCCACGTCGGGGTGGGCCTCGGCGAGGCCGATCAGGGCGTCCTGGAGGTCGGCGATCAGACCGCCGATGATCCGGGCGTGGTCCCTGAGGTACATCCGGAAGAGGGTGGCCACCTGGTCGTTGCGGGACCGGCCGGCGCGGAGCTTGCCGCCCAGGTCGGGGCCGAGGCGCTCCAGCAGGCCCCGCTCCAGGGCGGTGTGCACGTCCTCGTCGGCGATGGTGCCGGTGAAGGAGCCGTCGGCGACGTCCGCCTCCAGCTGGTCGAGCCCGGCGATCATGCGCTCCAGCTCGTCCGCGCTGAGGAGTCCGGCCTTGTGCAGCACGCGCGCGTGGGCGCGGGAACCGGCGATGTCGTAGGGCGCGAGCCGCCAGTCGAAGTGGACGGACGCGGACAGCTTCGCCAGGGCCTCGGCGGGACCGTCGGCGAAACGGCCGCCCCAGAGCCGTACGTCACCGCTGTTGCTGCTCACTTGCGTGCTCCTCGGGAGTGTGTCTGTGCGACCGCCTCCCCACCCTTGCAGGTGAGGAGGCGGCTGTCAGTTCTGATGCGTGCGAGGGACCCGTGCGGGTCACGCCGGATCCGCGTCAGGCTTCGCCTGCGAGATCACGCCGCGCGGCGATCTTCGACGACAGGCTGTAGATGTCGATGAAGCCCTTGGCCGCCGCCTGGTCGAAGGTGTCGCCGGTGTCGTAGGTGGCGAGGTTGAAGTCGTACAGGGACGACTCCGAGCGCCGGCCGGTGACGACCGCGCGGCCGCCGTGCAGGGTCAGGCGGATGTCGCCGGACACGTGCTGGTTGGCCTCGTTGATGAAGCCGTCCAGGGCGCGCTTGAGCGGGGAGAACCACTGGCCGTCGTAGACCAGTTCGCCCCAGCGCTGCTCGACCTGCCGCTTGTAGCGGCCGAGTTCGCGCTCGACGGTGACGTTCTCCAGCTCCTGGTGGGCGGTGATCAGCGCGATCGCGCCGGGGGCCTCGTAGACCTCGCGGGACTTGATGCCGACGAGGCGGTCCTCGACCATGTCGATCCGGCCGATGCCCTGGGCGCCCGCGCGCTCGTTGAGCTGCTGGATGGCCTGGAGGACGGTGACGGGCTTGCCGTCGAGGGCGACCGGGACGCCCTCCTTGAAGGTGATGACGACCTCGTCGGCCTCGCGCGGGGTGGCGGGGTTGGAGGTGTACTCGTAGATGTCCTCGATCGGGGCGTTCCAGATGTCCTCCAGGAAGCCCGTCTCGACGGCGCGACCGAAGACGTTCTGGTCGATGGAGTACGGGGACTTCTTGGTGGTGGCGATCGGGAGCTGCTTGGCCTCGCAGAAGGCGATCGCCTTGTCACGGGTCATCGCGTAGTCGCGGACCGGGGCGATGCACTTCAGGTCGGGGGCGAGGGCGACGATGCCGGCCTCGAAGCGGACCTGGTCGTTGCCCTTGCCGGTGCAGCCGTGGGCGACCGTGGTGGCGCCGTGCTTCTTGGCGGCGGCGACCAGGTGCTTGACGATCGTCGGCCGGGAGAGGGCGGAGACCAGCGGGTAGCGGTCCATGTACAGGGCGTTGGCCTTGATCGCCGGCAGGCAGTACTCGTCGGCGAACTCGTCCTTCGCGTCGGCGACCTCGGCCTCGACGGCACCGCACGCGAGGGCGCGCTTGCGGATGACGTCCAGGTCCTCGCCGCCCTGGCCGACGTCGACCGCAACGGCGATGACCTCGGCGCCCGTCTCCTCGGCGATCCAGCCGATGGCGACGGAGGTGTCCAGACCGCCTGAGTAGGCGAGTACGACGCGCTCGGTCACGGGATTCTCCTCACGTGCAATTGCTGACATGCATGAGTATGCAGAACTCTGCATGATTCGTCAATCGCTCTTTCGAGTGAGCCGCAGAATCCTTAGACAGTCGAAAGAGTTGCGGGGATAATCGCGGACATGGGAAAGACCTACGAGCGCATCGACGGCAGGCTCCGGACGTTCATCGAGGAGCAACCCCTCTTCTTCACCGCGACCGCGCCGCTGTCCGGCGACGGCCGGGTCAACCTCTCCCCCAAGGGCCTCAAGGGCTCGTTCGCCGTGCTGGACGAACGCACCGTGGCCTACCTGGACTTCGCCGGCTCCAACGCCGAGACCATCGCGCACCTGCGGGAGAACGGGCGGATCACCCTGATGTGGTGCGCCTTCCAGGGCCCGCCGAACATCGTGCGGGTGCACGGCCGGGGCGAGCCGGTGTTCCGCGACGACCCGCGCTTCCCTGAGCTGCTCGCCCGCTTCCCCGGCATCGACCCGGGGCCGCACGGGCTGCGCGCCGTCATCGTCGTCCACGCCGAGCTGGTGCGGGACACCTGCGGGTACGCCGTCCCCTTCATGGCGTACGAGGAGGAGCGCGACCTGCACGAGAGGCGCTTCGCGCGGGAGGACGACGCCTCCCTGAACGAGTACTTCACCAAGAAGGAGTACATCGCCACGAGCATGGACGGCCTTCCCGGACTGCCGCTGCCGCTGCCCCCGGCTAGCGTCTGAGCATGCGTTCTGGTGCCGTCGCCGGCCTCGTCTCCGCCTGCGTCCTCGGTCTGCTCGGCGCCGCCCCGTCGCGCGGGCCGCTTCCGTTGCCCGAGCGGCTGGCCGACACCGGCGGCGGCACCCAGCTGATCATTGCGCAGGCGCCGGACACCGGTGCCACGACGGGCACGGTCACCTGGTGGGACCGGCGGGGCGGGACATGGGTGCGGGCCGGGTCCGCGCCGGCGCGGTTCGGGGCGAAGGGGCTGGTCGAGGGGGCGGCGCGGACACAGGGCACGGACACGACGCCGACCGGGTTGTACGACCTCCCCTTCGGCTTCGGGACCAAGGCGGCGCCGGGCGGCACGCGGGTCCCCTACCGGGCCGTGCGCGAGAGCTCCTGGTGGTGCCAGGACAACGCGTCGTCGTCGTACAACCGCTGGACGGACCCGCTGCCGCGCGACTGCCGGGCCTCGGAGGCGGAGCACCTGAGCGCGTACGCCGGGCAGTACGCGTACGCGCTGGTGGTGGGGTTCAACTACCACCGGCCGGTACGGGGGCGGGGGGCCGGGATCTTCCTGCACGTCAACGGGCGCGGGGCGACCGCCGGCTGTGTCTCCGTCCCGGAGGCGGACATGCGGCGGATCCTGCGCTGGGTGGTGCCGCGGCGGGCGCCGCACATCGTCCTGGGCACCTCCGGCGGCGCCACCGGCATCAGCCGGTACTGACGTCAGTCCGGCAGGGTGACGACGAAGGTCGTGGCGCCCGGTTCGCTGTCCGCCTCCACCGTCCCGCCGTGCGCCTCCACCACGGCCGCCACGATCGACAGGCCGAGGCCCGCCCCCGGCGCGGACGCGTCCGCGTGCCGGCGGTGGTCGGCGCGGGTGAAGCGTTCGAAGACCGCGGAGCGCAGTTCCTCGGGGATGCCGGGGCCGTCGTCGTGGACGCGGAGGCGGACGGCGCCGGGGCGGGGCTCCAGGGCGACCGTGACCTCGGTGCCGGCGGGCGTGTGCAGGCGCGCGTTGGCCAGCAGGTTGGCGACGACCTGGTGGAGGCGGTGCGCGTCTCCGGTGACCGTGACCGGGTCCTCGGGGAGGTCGAGGGCCCAGCGGTGACCGGGGCCGGCGGCGCGGGCGTCGGTGACCGCGTCCAGCACCAGCCGGGTCAGGTCGACCGGGCCGCGCTCCAGCGGGCGTCCCGCGTCGAGGCGGGCGAGCAGCAGCAGGTCGTCCACCATCAGGCCCATCCGGGAGGACTCCGCGGCGATCCGCTCCAGCGCCCGGGTGATCTCGGGCGGTACCGGGCCGGGGTGCAGCAGGCCCAGTTCGGCGTGGCCGCGCACCGAGGCGACCGGGGTGCGCAGCTCGTGGCTGGCGTCGGCGGCGAACCGGCGCAGCCGCTCCTGGCTCGCGTGCCGCCGGGTGAGCGCGTCCTCGACGTGGCCGAGCATGCGGTTGAGGGCGGCGGCGACCTGGCCGACCTCGCTGTGCGGGTCGGCGTCCGGGGCGCGTGGCGGCAGGGCGACCTCGCCGCTGGCCAGCGGGAGCTCGCTGACCCGGGTGGCGGTGGCGGCGACCCGGCCGAGGGGGCGCAGGGACCAGCGGACCCAGAGGGCGCCGGCCACCCCGGCCGTGGCCAGGGCGAGGCCGAAGACCACCGCGGAGACCAGTTCCAGTCGGTGGACGGTGGCCTCGACGGGCTCCAGCGGGAGGCCGGCCATCAGCACGTCGCCGTCGCGTCCCAAGGTGGCGACGACCCGGTAGTGGCCGAGGGCCGAGAGTTCGACGGTGTGCGGGCGGCCGTCGGCCGGTGTCCGGGCCAGCCGCGCGGCGTCCCCCGCGGACAGGGAGACGTTCAGGTCGGCGGAGAGGTCGCCGGAGCGGATGAGGCCCTTGTTGGTGACGGTGCCGTGCAGCAGGCGGGCGCCGAAGGTGCCGGTGGCCATCCGCCGGGTGTCGGCCTGCTCGTCGCCGTCGTGGTCGTCGGGCAGCCTGCCGCGGTGCTCCAGGCTCTCCGGGAAGCGGGTGCCGACCTGGGCGAGCTGTTCGTCCAGGCGCTGGGTGAGGAAGCCGTTCAGCTCGACCACGGCGACCACGCCGACGGCGGCGCAGCTCACCGCCAGCAGGACCACGAGGCCGAAGGTCAGGCGGGCGCGCAGGCTGCGGAAGCGGGGCAGGCGGGCGAGCAGGCCCGTGCGGTCACCGGTCTTCACCCGGTCACCGGTTTGATCACGTAGCCCGCCCCGCGCACCGTGTGGATCATGGGTGCCCGGCCCGCGTCGATCTTCTTGCGCAGGTAGGAGATGTACAGCTCGACCACGTGAGCCCGGCCGCCGAAGTCGTAGGACCAGACCCGGTCGAGGATCTGCGCCTTGCTGAGCACGCGGCGGGGGTTGCGCATCAGGAAGCGCAGCAGCTCGAACTCGGTCGGCGAGAGTTCGATCAGCTCGCCGGACCGGGTCACCTCACGGGCGTCCTCGTCCATCACCAGGTCGCCCACGACCAGTCCGGCCTCCTCCTCTTCCGGGCGGCGGGCCATCCCGGCGCGACGCAGCAGTCCGCGCAGCCGGGCCACGACCTCCTCCAGGCTGAAGGGCTTGGTGACGTAGTCGTCGCCGCCCGCCGTGAGCCCGGCGATCCGGTCCTCGACGGCGTCGCGCGCGGTGAGGAAGAGCACACACACATCGGGCTGGGACGCGTGCAGCCCGCGCAGCACCGCGAGGCCGTCCATGTCGGGCAGCATCACGTCCAGGACGACGGCGTCGGGCCGCAGCTCGCGCGCGGCGGCGAGGGCGGCGGTGCCGTCGGCGGCGGCGCGCACCTCCCAGCCCTCGTAGCGCAGGGCGCCGGTGAGCACCTCGGCGAGGTCGGGGTCGTCGTCGACGACGAGGACGCGCAGCGGGGTGCCGTCGGGACGGGTGAGGGCCGGGCGGCCGGAACGGGTCGTGTTCATCGCGCCTCCCAGCATCGCGCGTGCGCGGGGCGGCGAAGCGCCGCGCGGGCTGTGAGTTTGCTCTGAAAAGAGTCGGCGGGCCGTCGGAGTGCCTGGTCAGGGGATTGCTGAGAGAACTCTGAGACGTCTGTGAGAAAGCTCTGAAGACAGCGTCCCGGGCCCCCTTCTCAGAGGCCCCTCAGAGCTTGGACACGCACAGTGGGCGGGCCGACGGACGAAGGGACGGCCTGATGACAGCAGTGGACACGAGGCGGGCGGCACCGCCCCTGCCGGGGGCCGCGCGGCGCCGCTCCCCCGCGGGGCCGCTGCTCGCCGTGCTGTGGGCGGGCGCGGCGGCCGTGGTCGCGCTGTGGTGGGCGGACACCGCCTCGGTGGTCGGCGCGGCCGGCTGGCTCACCGGCGCCGGGCGGATCGCCGGGCTGCTGTGCGGGTACGCCTGCGCGGTGCTCGTCGGCCTGATGGCGCGGGTGCCGCTGCTGGAGAACCGGGTGGGCTCGGACCGGGTGGCGCGCTGGCACGCGATGGCCGGCCGGTACACGGTGTGCCTGCTGGTGGCGCACATCGTGCTGATCCTCGCCGGGTACGCGGCGCAGGACCGGGCGTCGCTGTGGCACGAGACGGTCACCGTGGTGCTGGACTACCCGGACATGCTGAAGGCCGGCGCGGGCACCGTGATCCTGTTCGCGGTCGGTCTCACCTCCGTGCGGGCCGCGCGCCGCCGGGTCCGGCACGAGTTCTGGTACCACGTCCACCTGCTCACGTACGCGGCCGTGTTCCTGGCCTTCTTCCACCAGGTGTCGCTGGGCGACCAGTTCAACGGCGAGCCGGTGGCCACCGCCGCCTGGTACGCGCTCTACCTCGGGGTCGCGGCGCTGGTGATCTGGTTCCGGGTCCTCGCCCCGGTGCGGCTGAACCGGCGGCACCGGCTGCGGGTGGAGTCGGTGCAGCCGGAGGCGCCCGGCGTCCACTCGGTCGTGATCCGCGGCCGGCACCTCGAGGAGCTGGGCGCGCGGCCGGGCCAGTTCTTCCGCTGGCGGTTCCTCGCCGACGGCATGGCCTGGACCTCCACGCCGTACTCCCTGTCGGCGCCGCCGCGCCCGGACCAGCTGCGCATCACGGTGAAGGCGCTCGGCGACCACAGCACGGCCGTCGCGCGGCTCAAGCCCGGCACCCGGGTGTGGGCGGAGGGCCCCTACGGCGCGCTCACCGCCGACCGGGCCGCGTCCGGACGTTCCCTGCTGATCGCGGCCGGGGTCGGCGTCACCCCGCTGCGGGCCCTGTTCGAGACGCTGCCCGGCGAGGTCACCCTGCTGTACCGGGCGCGCTCGGCGGAGGATCTGGCGCTGGGCGGCGAGCTGGAGGCGATCGCCCGGTGGCGCGGTGGCAGGGTGCTGTACGCGCTGAACGGCCCGCACGGTGAGCGGCCGCGCATCACGGCGGAGTCGCTGCGGTCGGCCGTCCCCGGGCTGCGCGGCCACAACGTCTACATCTGCGGGCCGCACGGGTTCGCGCGGGACGTCTACGAGGCCCTGCGCGCGGCCGGGGTGCGGGACCACCGCATCCATCACGAGTCCTTCGAGCTGTGAGGCGGACGCCATGCACGCGTTGAGGAAGAACCGGCCGCTGCGCCGCATCGTCCTGGCGAGCGCCACGACGGTCTCCGCCATGGTGCTGCTGCTGTCCCTGAAGCCGCACGCCGGTTCGGGGCTCGCCGTGGGCGCGTCGACGCCGGCCCCGCAGGGCGACGTCAGCCCGCCCCCCTCCTCCCCAGGGGCCTCGAAGACCGTCACCGGCCCCACCGTGCAGACCCGCTGGGGCCCGGTCCAGGTACGGGTCACCGTGCAGGGCGGCAGGCTCACCGACGTGACGGCCGTCCAGTACCCCACGGACAACCCGCACGACCGGGAGATCGACAGCTATGCGCTCCCCCAGCTGCGGCGCGAGGCGCTGGCGGCACAGAGCGCGCGGATCGACATGGTCTCGGGGGCCACGTACACCAGCACCGGCTACCGGCAGTCCCTCCAGTCCGCGCTGGACCAGGCCCATGGGTGACGCGGTGCGGCACGCGGAGGAGGTCATGGGGACCGTCTTCTCCTTCGACGTGCGCGGCGGGGACCCGAGCGCGGTGCGGGCGGCGCTCGGCGCGGCGGTGGACGGACTCCACCGGGCGGACGCCGTGTTCAGCACGTACCGCGCGGACAGCGAGGTGTCGCGGCTGGCGCGGGGCGAGCTGACCGTGGCGGAGTGCGCGCCCGAGGTGGCCGAGGTGCTGGATCTGGCGGCCGAGGCGGAGCGGGTGAGCGAGGGGTGGTTCGGCACCCGCCACCGGGGCGTGCCGGATCCCACCGGGATCGTCAAGGGCTGGGCGGCCGAGCGGGCCGCGCGGCTGCTGGCCCGGGTGCCGGGGGTGCGCGGGGTCGGCGTCAACGGCGGCGGGGACGTCCAGCTGCTGGGCGAGCCGGAGGCGGGGCGGCCCTGGCGGGTGGGCGTGGCCGATCCGCTGCGGGCCGGGGCGCTCGCCGCGGTGGTGTCGTCGGCGGGGGTGACGGAGCTGTCGGTCGCCACGTCGGGCACGGCCGAGCGGGGCGCGCACATCGTGGACCCGCGCACGGGCCTGCCCGCGGACACCGACCTGGTGTCGGCGACCGTGGTGGCACCCCGGCTGACCTGGGCGGACTGCTGGGCCACGGCCGCGTTCGCGCGGGGTTCGCGCGCGGGCCTCGCCTGGCTGGAGTCGCTGCCCGGGGTGGAGGCGCTGCTGCTCACGGCGCAGGACGAGGTGCTGCGCACCGGGGGCCTGGACCGGTATCTGGGTTGAAAAGGAAATTTCTTCCCGGAGAAGCCATCCCTCTCGCGTCCTGCGACGTATCCCCTGTGAAACGAATTCTCCGGGAGGAACCCATGGCAATCTTCAGCAGCCTCCTGCCGCTGCGTGACCACGGTGGTCACGGCGGCGGGCACGGCGGAGACCGCGGCGACCACGGTGACCGCGGCGACCACGGCGGAGACCGCGGGCACGGCGACGACCGGCACGACGACTTCGACCGTCACGACCACGGCGACCGGTACGACGACCGCTGGGGACGCTACTGACCGACCATCTCCACTGACCGACCACCTCCACACAGGCCGGACGGGCCGGGGGACGGAGGCCCCGGTCCGTCCGTCCGTACTCCGAGGAAACGCATTCCATGGCGCATGTCCTACGGCGTCTGCTGTCGGTGGGCGAGACCTCCGACACGGTCGTGGCGGCCGCGCCCGCGGTCCCCCCGCGCGAGGTGTTCCGGCGGTTCTGGCCCTACACCCGGGGCGGTCGCCGCTGGCTCGTGCCCCTTCTGCTGTTCAGCCTGGCCGGTCCGGCCGTCGACGCCGGGGAGCTGTGGCTGTTCAAGACCGTCGTGGACGAGGTGCTGGTTCCCCGGGACCTGGGACCCTTCCTGTGGATCGCCCCGGCCTACCTGGGGCTGATCGTGTGCTCGGGCGTCCTCGGATTCGCCGACCGGATGACCTCCGCCTGGGTCGGCGAACGCTTTCTGCTCTCCTTGCGCTGCGCGGTCTTCCGCCATCTCCAGGGGCTGTCCCTCGGTTTCTTCGAGCGCCGTCGGCTCGGCGACGTGCTGTCCCGGGTCACCGACGACGTGGACGCGGTCGAGACGTTCCTGCTGTCGGGCGTGGCGGACGCCCTGTACTACGTGCTCCAACTGGCTGTGTTCCTGGGCCTGTTGTTCTATCTGAGCTGGGACCTGACCCTGCTCGCGCTGGTCATCGTGCCGCTGTTCTGGTCCGCCGCCCGGCACTTCGCGCGGCTGAGCAAGGAGGCGTCGCGGGAGACCAGACGGCGCGGCGGCTCGCTCAGCGCGATCGCCGAGGAGGTGCTCGGCAACGTCGCGCTGGTGCAGGCGTACAACCGGCAGGGCTGGGAGGCGCACCGCTTCGAGCGGGAGGGCTCGGGCCGGCTGCGGGCGGTGCTCGCCTCGACCCGCATCCGGGCGGTCTACGCCCCGATCGTCGAGGTCATCGAGGTGGCTGGGGTGCTCGCGGTCCTCGGCCTCGGCACCTGGCAGCTGGCCCAGGGGCGGCTCACCCTGGGCGGTCTGCTGGTCTTCCTCGCCCTGATCGGCAAGATGTACGGCCCGGTGCGCGGGCTGTCCGGGCTCGCCACCACCTTCTACACGGCCGCCGCCTCGGCCGAGCGGATCATCGAGCTGCTGGACCAGCGCCCCCAGGTCACCGAGCGGGCGGACGCCCGCCCGATCGGCCGGGCGCACGGCTCGGTGGAGTTCGACCGCGTCTGGTTCCGCTACCCCGGCAGCACGCCCTGGGCCCTCGCGGACGTCTCCTTCCGGGTGGCGCCCGGCGAGACGCTGGCGCTGGTCGGGGCGAGCGGCGCCGGCAAGTCCACCGTGGCCCGGCTCCAGCTGCGCTTCTACGACCCCGACCGGGGCGCGGTCCGGCTCGACGGCACCGATCTGCGGGAGCTGCGCCTGGCCGACGTGCGCGAGAGCGTCGCGGTGGTGCTCCAGGAGACCCTGGTCTTCCACGGCACCGTGCGGGAGAACATCGCCTACGGCCGCCCCGGCGCGTCCGAGGCGCAGATCGTGGCGGCGGCGCGCGCGGCGGACGCGCACGAGTTCGTCGAGCGGCTCCCGGACGGGTACGACACGCTCGTCGGACAGCGCGGGCGCACCCTGTCCGGCGGCCAGAGCCAGCGGCTGGCCATCGCCCGCGCGATGATCAGGGACGCGCCCGTGCTGCTGCTGGACGAGCCGACCACCGGGCTCGACGCGGGCTCGGGCCGGCGGATCATGGAACCGCTGCGCCGGCTGATGGCCGGGCGGACCACCGTCGTCATCTCGCACAATCTGCTCACCGTCCGGGACGCCACCCGGATCGTGGTGCTGGACGGGGGCCGGGTCGTCGAGGACGGCGCGCACGCCGAGCTGCTGGCCCGCGACGGCACGTACGCCCGGCTGCACCGGCTGAACACCGGCCAGGTGGCGTCCTGACGGCTCAGGTCTCCCGGGACAGCACGTGCGCGGTCTGCAGCTTGGCGTGGGCGAGGACGGTGCCGTCGGCCGCGGTCAGCCGGGCGCCGGAGACGGAGTCCGGGTCGACGGGCGCCGTGGCCCCCCAGTATCCGTGCCCGTCGCGCACGGTGAAGTGGCCGACGTGCACGGTGGTGCCGTTCGAGCGCTCCAGCACACAGGAGACCCGGCCGGTGTACGCGCCGCCGTGGCCGGCGAGTTCGACGGTCATGAAGATCCAGCCGGGGTTGCCGGGACTGGCGTACACCTCGCCGACCGGCCGGCCGCGGGCCGCGGCGGAGGTCATGTCGCCGACCAGTATCGGCTCGGACTGCATGGTGCGCGGGGGCGTGGCGGTGACCTGCTCGACCGCGGTGCCGATGCCCCAGCCGGCGAACCCGGCGACCACCGCGAGGGCGGCCGCGGCCGCCCCGAGCCGCACCCGGGTCCGCCGCGCCCGCTCGCGCAGCGCCGCGAACGCGACCCCCGCGCCGTGCCCGGACGCGTGCCGCTGCGCCGTCGCCTGCCGCGCCAGGCTGCGCGCCACCCGGGTCTCGAAGCCGAGGGGCGGCTCCTGGCAGGGCAGCAGGCCGATCAGCCGGTCGCCGACCAGGGTCAGCTGACGGACGAACTCCCGGCAGTCCGCGCACTCGTCCACATGGGCGAGGGCCTCGGCGCGCTCCCGCCCGGGCAGCACGCCCAGCGCCAGTTCGGCCCCGAGCTCGCGCAGCTTCTCGCAGTTCGCGTCACTGGACATGGTCGCCCCGTTCCGGAGCCGACAGTGTGGTGCGCAGTTTGCCCATCGCCGCCCTGATCCGGGTCTTGGCGGTGCCGAGCGGGATCTGTTCCGCGTCGGCGACCTGCTGGGCCGTCATCCCGTAGACGCCCGCCATCATCAGGGCCCGCGCCTGCTCCCGGGGCAGCCGGCCCACCGCGGCCCGCAGCCGGGCGGAGGCCTCGTCGGCCAGCGCCCACCGCTCCGGGGTGTCGGTGACCGTGCCGAGGAGGGCGTCGAGGTCCTCGGGTGCCACCGGCTCCGTGCGCCGGGCGCGTACGGCGTCGATGGCGAGGTTGTGCGCGATGGTGGTCAGCCAGGTGGTGACCGAACCACGGCGCGAATCGTAGATCTGCGCGTGCCGCCACGCGCGTTCGAACGTCTGCTGGGCGACGTCCTCGGCGAGCTGCTGGTCCCCGGTGACCGCCATGGCCACACCGAAGACCCGGTGCTGGAAACGCCGCACGAAGACGATCGCCAGCTCCTGGTCTCCGGTGGCCAGCCCGGACAGCAGAGCTTCGTCCGGGAGGCGCCCCACGGGGAACCGCAAACTCGACACACCCTTTGATACGACCGACGGCCGCCGGGGGATTGCCCGTCCCCCGGCCCGGCCGTCGCGGAGGATCACACGCCCATTCTCCGCCGGGGGGGCCGCGCCCCGCATGCCGGTCAGTGCCCGTTCTGGGCGAGCTTGAGCAGGTGGTCCGCCAGGGCCTGGCCGCCGGTGGGGTTCCGGCTGATCAGCAGCAGGGTGTCGTCGCCCGCGATGGTGCCGAGGATGTCGTGCAGCTCGGCCTGGTCGATGGCCGAGGCGAGGAACTGGGCGGCCCCGGGCGGGGTGCGCAGCACCACCAGGTTGGCCGAGGCCTCGGCGGAGATCAGCAGCTCCTGGGACAGGCGCCGCATCCGCTCCTCCTTGGCGGACTCGCCGAGCGGGGCGCGCGGGGTGCGGAAGCCGCCCTCGCTGGGCACCGCGTAGATGAGGTCGCCGTCGTTGTTGCGGATCTTGACCGCGTTCAGTTCGTCGAGGTCCCGGCTCAGCGTCGCCTGGGTGACGCTGAGCCCGTCGTCGGAGAGCAGCTTGGCCAGCTGGCTCTGCGAGCGCACCGGCTCCCGGTTGAGGATGTCCACGATCCGGCGGTGGCGTGCGGTGCGCGTCTGCGGCACGGCGGGCCCGGCACCTGTCTGCTCGCGGTCCTGCGCCTGGCTCATCGTCGTCTCATTCTCCGGATCGTCCGTCCCCGCCTGCGTCGAGGATGCCGGGCAGCGCCTGGAGCAAGGCACCCGCCTCGTCGTCGCGCAGGTTCAGCGGGGGCATGAGCCGCACGACGTCGGGGGCGGGGGCGTTCACCAGGAACCCGGCCTCCTGGGCCGCCTGCTGCACCTCGTGCGCGCGCGGCCCGGTGAGCACGATACCCAGGAGCAGGCCCGCGCCCCGGACGTGGTCGACCAGCGGGTGGCCCAGCGCCTCGATCCCGGTGCGCAGCCGCTCGCCCTGCCGCTTGACGTTCTCCAGCAGTTCCTCGCCCTCGATGGTGTCGAGGACGGCGAGCCCGGCGGCGCAGGCGACCGGGTTGCCGCCGAAGGTGGTGCCGTGCTGCCCCGGCTTGAGCAGTTCGGCGGCGCGGCCGAAGGCGACGGTGGCGCCGAGCGGCAGGCCGCCGCCGAGCTGCTTGGCGAGGGTGACCACGTCGGGCAGCACGCCCTCGTGGGCCTGGTAGGCGAACCAGGTGCCGGTGCGGCCGACGCCGGTCTGCACCTCGTCCAGGACCAGCAGGGCGCCGGTGGCGGCGGTGATGGCGCGGGCGGCCTTCAGATAGCCGGGCGGCGGTACGACGACGCCGTTCTCGCCCTGGATCGGCTCGATGATCACCAGGGCCGTCTCCTCGGTGACGGCGGCGGCCAGCGCCTGGGCGTCGCCGTAGGGGACGTGGGTGACGTCGCCGGGCAGCGGGCGGAACGGGTCCTGCTTGCCGGGCTGCCCGGTGAGCGCGAGGGCGCCCATCGTACGGCCGTGGAAGCCGCCCTCGGTGGCGACGACGTGCGTCCGCCCGGTGAGCCGGCCGATCTTGAAGGCGGCCTCGTTGGCCTCGGCGCCGGAGTTGCAGAAGAAGACCCGGCCGTCGCGGCCGAAGAGCTGGAGCAGCCGTTCGGCGAGGGCGACGGTCGGCTCGGCCATGAAGAGGTTGGAGACGTGGCCGAGGGAGCCGATCTGCCGGGTGACGGCCTCGACGATCGCCGGGTGGGCGTGGCCGAGGGCGTTGGTGGCGATGCCGCCGACGAAGTCGGTGTAGGCGCGGCCCTCGGCGTCCCACAGGGTGGCGCCCGCGCCGCGCACGAGGGGGAGGCGCGGGGTGCCGTAGTTGTTCATGAGCGCGCTCTGCCAGCGCTGGGTCAGTTCCTGGTTGCCCGTCACGGCGTGTCCTTTTCGGGCTCGTCGGGCACGACCATGGTGCCGATGCCCTCGTCGGTGAAGATCTCCAGCAGGATGGAGTGCTGGACCCGGCCGTCGATGACGCGGGCGGTGTGCACGCCGTTGCGGACGGCGTACAGGCAGCCCTGCATCTTGGGCACCATGCCGGAGCTCAACTCCGGGATCAGCTTCTCCAGTTGGCTCGCGGTGAGGCGGCTGATCACCTCGTCGGAGTGCGGCCAGTCCTCGTAGAGGCCCTCGACGTCGGTGAGGACCATGAGGGTTTCGGCGTCCAGTGCCGCAGCGAGTGCCGCAGCCGCCGTATCAGCATTGACGTTGTAGACATGACCGTCGTCCTGACTGCGGGCGATGGAGGAGACGACCGGGATGCGGCCGTCGGCGAGCAGGGCCTCGATGGCGCCGGTGTCGATCGCGGTGATCTCGCCGACCCGGCCGATGTCCACCGACTCGCCGTCGATCAGCGGGAGATGCTTGACGGCGGTGATGGTGTGGGCGTCCTCGCCGGTGAGGCCGACGGCGAGCGGGCCGTGCTGGTTGAGCAGGCCGACCAGCTCGCGCTGCACCTGTCCGGCGAGCACCATCCGTACGACGTCCATGGCCTCCTCGGTGGTGACCCGCAGGCCGGCCTTGAACTCGCTGACGATGCCGTGCCGGTCCAGGGCGGCGCTGATCTGGGGGCCGCCGCCGTGCACCACGACCGGCTTGAGCCCGGCGTGCCGCAGGAAGACGACGTCCTGGGCGAAGGCGGCCTTCAGCTCCTGGTCCACCATGGCGTTGCCGCCGAACTTGATGACGACGACCTTGCCGTGGTGCCGGGTCAGCCAGGGCAGCGCCTCGATGAGGATCTTGGCCTTGGGCAGTGCCGTGTGCTTGCGCGTCGTGGTCATGAGGAGTAGGCGCTGTTCTCGTGGACGTAGTCGGCGGTCAGGTCGTTGGTCCAGATCGTCGCGGTCTCGGTGCCGGCCGCGAGGTCGGCGACGATGTGCACCTCGCGGTAGCGCATGTCGACCAGGTCGCGGTCCTCGCCGACCGAGCCGTTCCTGCACACCCAGACGCCGTTGATGGCGACGCCCAGCCGGTCCGGCTCGAAGACGGCGCCGGTGGTGCCGATCGCGGACAGGACGCGGCCCCAGTTGGGGTCCTCGCCGTGGATGGCGCACTTGAGGAGGTTGTTGCGGGCGATGGAGCGGCCCACCTCGACGGCGTCCGCCTCGCTCGCCGCGTTGACCACCTCGACCTTGATGTCCTTGCTGGCGCCCTCGGCGTCGCCGATGAGCTGGCGGCCGAGGTCGGCGCAGACCTGCCGCACGGCGTCCGCGAAGGTGTCGTAGTCGGGGGTGGTGCCCGAGGCGCCGGAGGACAGCAGCAGCACGGTGTCGTTGGTGGACATGCAGCCGTCGGAGTCGACGCGGTCGAAGGTGACCCTGGTGGCGGCGCGCAGGGCCTTGTCCAGGGTGGCGTCGTCCACGTCGGCGTCGGTGGTGATCACGACCAGCATGGTGGCGAGGCCCGGGGCGAGCATGCCCGCGCCCTTGGCCATCCCGCCGACCGTCCAGCCGTCCTGGGTGACGACCGACGTCTTGTGCACGGTGTCGGTGGTCTTGATGGCGATGGCGGCCTTCTCGCCGCCGTGCTCGGACAGCTGGGCGGCGGCGGTCTCGATGCCCGGGAGCACCTTGTCCATGGGCAGCAGGGTGCCGATCAGGCCGGTGGAGCAGACGGCGACCTCGATGGCGCCGCGGCCCAGGACCTCGCCCGCCTTCTCGGCGGTGGCGTGGGTGTCCTGGAAGCCCTTGGGGCCCGTACAGGCGTTGGCGCCGCCGGAGTTGAGGACCACGGCGGAGACCTGGCCGCTCTTCATGACCTGCTCGGACCACAGCACCGGCGCGGCCTTGACGCGGTTGGCGGTGAAGACGGCCGCGGCGGCACGGCGGGGCCCGTCGTTGACCACGAGGGCCAGGTCGGGGTTGCCGTTCTGCTTGATCCCGGCGGCGATGCCCGCCGCCCGGAATCCCTTGGCTGCCGTGACGCTCACGGTGCGACTCCGATCGTGGAAAGCCCGGTGGTCTCGTCGAGACCCAGGGCGAGGTTCATGCTCTGGACGGCACCGCCCGCGGTGCCCTTGGTCAGGTTGTCGATGGCGCTGATCGCGATGATGCGGCCCGCCGCCGCGTCGTGGGCGACCTGCACCTGAACGGCGTTGGAACCGTGCACGGCGCCCGTGGAGGGCCACTGGCCCGGGGGCAGCAGGTGCACGAAGGGCTCGTCGGCGTAGGCCTTCTCGTAGGCGGCGCGCACCGACTCCGCGGTCGCCCCGGGCGCGGCCTTGGCGCTGCACGTGGCGAGGATGCCGCGGGGCATCGGGGCGAGGGTCGGGGTGAAGGAGACGGTGATCCGCTCCCCCGCGACCGCGCTGAGGTTCTGGATCATCTCGGGGGTGTGCCGGTGGCCGCCGCCCACGCCGTACGGCGACATGGAGCCCATGACCTCGCTGCCCAGCAGGTGCGGCTTGGGCGCCTTGCCCGCGCCGGAGGTGCCGGAGGCGGCGACGATCACGGCCTCGGGCTCGGCGAGCCGCGCCGCGTAGGCGGGGTAGAGGGCGAGGGTCGCCGCGGTGGGGTAGCAGCCGGGTACGGCGATGCGCTGGGAGCCGGTGAGCGCGGCGCGGGCGCCGGGCAGCTCGGGGAGGCCGTAGGGCCAGGTGCCGGCGTGCGGGGAGCCGTAGAACTTCTCCCAGTCGGCCGCGTCCCGGAGCCGGAAGTCGGCGCCCATGTCGATCACGAGCACGTCCGGGCCGAGCTGTTCGGCGACGGCGGCGGACTGCCCGTGCGGCAGCGCGAGGAACACCACGTCGTGCCCGGCGAGCGCCTCGGCCGTGGTCTCCTTGAGCACCCGGTCCGCCAAGGGCCACAGGTGCGGCTGGAGTCCGCCGAGCCGCTGCCCCGCGTTGGAGTTCCCGGTCAGCGCCCCGACCTCGATCTCGGGGTGCGCGAGCAGCAGCCGCAGAACCTCGCCACCCGCGTACCCGCTCGCCCCGGCAACCGCCGCACGTACCGCCATGTCCGTCCTCCTCTGGATGGCATGACTATACGCAGCAATGCACGTTTATGCAATGGTCATGCGGCGGGGCCGGGGCCCGGGCCGCCGCCCCGGGGCATCGAGCCGGCCCGTCAGCCGTCGACCGTTCGGACCTTCGCGCCCGGCAGCATGATCCACCGCGACACCACGAAGGTGATCGGGATGGCCGCCGCCGAGGCCAGCAGCGGGGCGAACCGGCTGCCCGCGTGCAGGACGTCCACGATCACGTACACGCCCGCCGTGGTGATGACGAAATTGGCGGCGTTCGTCAGCGGGAACAGCAGGAATTTCCGCCAGGTCGGGCGAATGCGGTAGGTGAAGCGCGCATTGAGGAAAAAGGAGCCGACCATGCTCAGCGCGAATGCCAGGACGTGCGCGGCGAGATAGGGAAGCCAGGTGAGGAAGAGCAGGTAAAGACCGTAGTAGACGGCCGTGTTGAGCACGCCGACCACGGCGAAGGTGACGATCTGCCGAGCTATCAAGGGATGAGGTCTTTCGTCCGTTCCACGTTGGTCGCCTTCACCAGGAAGTGCGGGCGGCCCTTCACCTCGTAGTAGATGCGTCCGGTGTACTCCCCGATCACTCCCAGCATGACCATCTGCACCCCGGCGAGGGCGGTGACGGCGGTGATGATGGTCACATAGCCGGGCGTCTGCACCCCGTGCACCAGCGCGGCGCCCACGATCCACGCCGTGTAGAGGCCGGCGCACAGCAGCAGGCCCATGCCGAGCCAGAGGGCGGCGCGCAGCGGCCGGTTGTTGAAGGAAAGCACGCCGTCCAGGCCGTAGTTGAGCAGTCCGCGCAGGTTCCAGGAGCTGCGCCCGGCCTCGCGCGCGGCGTTCTCGTACTCGAAGGTGGTGCTGGGGAAGCCCACCCAGGCGAACAGGCCCTTGGAGAAGCGGTTGTACTCGGTCAGCGCCAGCACCGCGTCCACCACCCGGCGCGACAGCAGCCTGAAGTCCCCTACGCCGTCGCGGAGTTCGACGTCGATCAGCCGGTTGACGAGGCGGTAGTACAGGCGCGCGGTCAGGGTGCGGGTGAAGCGGTCGCCGGTGCGGGTGCGGCGGGCGATGACCTGGTCGTGGCCCTGTTCGCGCAGCCGCACCATGCGTGCGATCAGCTCCGGCGGGTGCTGGAGGTCGGCGTCCATGACGACGACCGAGTCCCCGGAGGCGTGCCGCAGTCCGGCGAGCAGGGCCGCCTCCTTGCCGAAGTTGCGGCTGAAGGAGACGTAGCGCACGCGCGCGTCGCGGGCGGCGAGCCCTTCGAGGAGGGCGAGGGTGCGGTCGCGGCTGCCGTCGTCCACGTACACGAACTCCATGTCGTGGCCGAGCGGCAGGAGTTCGTCGGCGACCCGCTGCACCGCCTCGTGGAAGCGGTCCAGGACGTCTTCCTCGTTGTAGCAGGGCGCGACGATCGATATCAGCATGGTGGTTCCCCCAGGGTCGCGGTCAGTGCGCGGCCGTCGCGCGCTCGCGCGGTGCCGGTGGTGTGGTCGGGGCGGGCGCCGAGGTGTGCCGGCGGCGGACGGCGGCGCCCGCGGTGAGCAGGAGCAGGACCGTGAGCGAGACGAGCCCGACGGTCGTGCCCAGCCGCAGGCCGGGCGGGTGGAAGGTGCAGGTCAGGCTGGTCTGGCCGGCGTCCAGGGGGACGGCGATCAGACCGTGGTACTGGCGGGCGGGGCGGGCCGGGCCGTCGCCCGCGGCGCACCGCCAGCCGGCGATGCGGGGCGCGGCGACGACGGCGAGTCCCTTGCTGCCGGGCGGCAGTTGGGCGTGCAGGGTGCCGTCCGAGACGGTGACCGCGGTGGCGCCGGTGGCCGTGAGGCGGGCGGCGGCACTGCCCAGCCGGGCGGTGTCCAGGCAGCCGACGGCGCCCGGCGGGATGCGGCCGGGCCGGTCGGGGACCAGCTCGATCCGCACCCGCCCGGAGGCCGGGGTCCGGCCCAGCGGCTCCATCGCGGCCAGGCTGCGCCCGCTCACCGACCGGAACACGGCGGTGTCCGTGCTGGTGGCGAGCCGGGCGGTGCCGGAGAAGTGCGGCGCCCACAGGTTCACCTGGGTGCCGGGCGGGCAGCTCGCGGTGATCGCCGGCCGGGTCCGCGCGGTGCCCGAGCCGACCCGGCGGGCGGGCAGCGGGGCCCCGGCGTCGTCGTGCACGGTGAGGGCGGGCACGGTGTAGACGCGGCTGCCGAGCAGCAGTTCCTGGTTGCGGTACGGGGACGCGCCGAAGGGTGTGGTGCCGGGGCCGGGCCGCACGGTGACCAGGGGCGGCACCTCCCGCCGGGTGACGGTGGGCGGGGCGGTGTCGGCGGGCCGGTGGGTCTGGTGCGGGTCGGGCGGGCTGTGCACCCGGGCGCCGACGGAGAAGAGCACGTCGGTGACGGCGTTGTCGAGGCTCTGCACGCCCCGGCCGCGCGAGGTCCAGCCGCCGCCCAGCGCGGTGAGGGTGCGGGAGAGGACGTCGGAGGTCAGGCTGCTGTAGTAGGCGGCGCCCTGGCCGCCCACCAGCATCGGGTCGTTGGCGACGGTCTGTTCGCGGCCGGGTTCGGTGCGGCGGCGGGGCCAGTCGTCGGCTCCGGCGATCGCCGCCGCCTGCCGCTGCTGCCGCTGGCCGAAGGGGGCGTAGTCGTCCAGGTGCTTGAGGCGCAGCCCGCTCGCGACGGCGGAGGTGGCGGCGGTCTCGCCCAGCTGCGCGCCGAGGAGGACGAGGACGGCGAGGGCGGCGAGCCGGCCGTGCCGCCCGGCGCCGCGCAGCAGGAGGAGCCCGGTGAGCGTCCCGCCGGCGGCGAGCAGCAGGAGGGGCCAGGTGTGCGCGTGGAGCACGTCGCTGCGGCGCGCGGCCACGGCGCCGAGGGCGAGCAGCGCGGTGGCGGCGCCGAGCGCGGCCGGTTCGGGCGGGCCGTACGACAGGGCGTGCCAGGCGGCGATGACGAGCAGCCCGGCCAGCACGAAGGTCTGCCGGTAGGAGCTGCCCTGCGGGGTGGCGAAGGCGTGCCAGGCGAGGCTGGTGGGCGCCCATTGCAGGGAGAGGGTCACCGCGAGCACCAGCACGGTCCAGGCCGCCCGGACGCGGCCCGGGACGGCCCGGTGGAAGGGCAGGGCGAGGGCGAGCAGCAGGGCGGTGGTGCCGACGTAGAGCGCCGGGGAGCCCCAGCCGTACGTCCCCGGCAGCAGCCGGGCGACCAGGTCCTCGGCCGGCACCGGGTCGAACGGCCGGACCCGGCCCGGGTAGGCGTGCCTGGTGCCGAGGTAGACGACCGCCACCAGGGGGGCGGCGAGGCCCGTGCCGAGGACGGCGGTGAGCACGGCGCGGCCGGCGGCGGCGAGGGCCTGCCGGCGCGTCGGCCCGGTGAGCGACAGCCGTGCCAGCAGCACCAGCGCGGCCCCGAGGGTGGCCATGTAGGCGGTGTAGAAGTCGGCGCTCCACACGAGCGCGACGAGCAGCACCCCGAGGACGCGGCGCCGCCCGGCCAGGGCCCATTCGCCGACCAGGCACAGCAGCGGCAGCGCGATCAGCCCGTCGAGCCACATCGGGTTGTAGTCGGCGTCCGCCAGCGTCCAGCCGCACAGCGCGTACGACGCCCCGAGCAGCCCCGCCGCCCACCAGCGGCCGGGGCGCAGCGCGAGCAGCAGGCAGGCCATGACGGCGGCCGCGCAGGCGATCTTCAAGACGGTGATCACGTACACCGCGAGGTCGATCTGGTCCCGGGGGAAGAGCGCGACGAGCGGCGCGAACGGGCTGGCGAGGTAGGTGCCGAAGTCGGGCAGGAAGCTGGATCCGTACCCGGACTGCCAGTTGACCAGCAGTCCGCCGTCGGCCCTGCCATGTAGCAGGTCCCAGAGGTGGGCGTGCAGCGGTACGTACTGGTTGCCCAGGTCGTTGACGCTGCGGGTGCGGGGGCCGAACGGGTAGCCGCCGGCCAGCGCGTCGCCGGCGCACAGCGCCACGCAGGCGACGAGGGCGGCCAGCGATGCGGCGGCCGGGCGCCCCGCGCCCCGCTCGCTCCGACGAACCATTTCTCGGCAGCTCCCCACGAATTCGCTTTGGATTTCGTCGGGTTAGACGAGGCTGCTTTCTCTTCGGTTGTATCCGCATCGCACATTGATGCGTTTTTCTACGGCCCCGGGCCGAAAATCATCGATTTCATGTCCACCTGGGAAACCGAAGCTTTCCGGTACGTTATTCGGAGGTGTTTTCCAGGTGAAGTGCCCGGTCACCCAGGGGTGTGGATCATCCACATCCCGGGGCGGTCCAGCGGGCGGAAGCCCAGCTTCTCGTAGACCCCGTGCGCGTCCTCGGTGGCGAGCAGGATGCGGCGCACGCCGTACGGGCGCAGGTGGTCGCGGATGCCCGCGACGAACGCGGTGCCCACGCCCTTGCCGCGCACCGAGCGGTCGACGTAGACGTCGGCGAGCCAGGCGAACAGCGCCCGGTCGGTCACCACCCGGGCGTACGCCACCTGCGCGCCCGAACCCGTCTCGTACACCCCGAAGTTGAGCGAGGACGCCATGGCCTGTTCGTGCGTCTCGCGGGGGCGGTCCATCGCCCAGTAGGTGTCGGTCGACAGCCAGCGGTGGACCAGGCCGACGTCGACGCGCGCGGTGTCGCCGGAGAACTCGTAACCATCGGGGAGTCGGGGTGTCTCGCTCATCGCGCGATGATCGCAGGCGCGGGCCGCCCTGGCCACCCCGCTATCGCGCCTCTTCCCAGGCCGCCCGCAGCCGTCGCACCCCGTCCGTGATCTCCCCGGTGCCGGCCACCGCCGCGAAGCTCAGCCGCACGTACGGGCCGGGGGGTTCGGCACTGAAGTAGGGGCGGCCGGGGGTGAGGGCCACGCCCGCGCGCAGGGCGGCGGCGGACAGGGCCGCGTCGTCGGTGCCTTCCGGCAGCCGCGGCCAGAGGTGGTAGCCGCCGGACGGGACGTGCGGCAGGGCGAGTTCGGGCAGGTGCAGGGCGAGCGCGCGCGTCATCGCCTCGCGGCGCAGCCGCAACTCCTCGGCCAGCGTGCGCAGATGGCGGGTCCAGGCCGGGGAGCCGACCAGTTCCAGCGCGGCCTCCTGGAGCGGGCGGGGCACGAAGAAGGTGTCCACCACCTGGATGGCGCGCAGCCGCTCCAGCACCGGTCCGTGCGCGGCGAGCGCGCTCACCCGGAAGCTGGGCGAGGTCGCCTTGGTCAGCGAGCCGACGTGCACCACCACGCCGTCGGGGTCGTCGGCGGCCAGCGGGCGCGGCAGCGGGCCCGCGTCGGCGTGCACGAGGCGCCGTACGAAGTCGTCCTCGATGACGAAGGCGCCGGCCGCGCGGGCGATGCGCAGCACCTCGAGGCGCCGGTCGGCGGCCAGGACCGCGCCGGTCGGGTTCTGGAACAGGGGCTGGCAGACGAACACCCGGGCGCCGGTGGCCCGGAAGGCGTCCGCGAGCAGGTCGGGGCGGACGCCGTCGCGGTCCACCGGCACCGGGACCGGGCGCAGTCCGCCCGCGCGGGCGAGGGCGAGCATGCCCGGGTAGGTGGGCGACTCGACCAGCACCGGGGCGCCGGGCGGGGCGAGCGCGCGCAGGGCGGTGGCCAGCGCGGCCTGGCCGCCCGCCGCGATCAGCACGTCGGCGGCGCCGACCGCGCCGCCGATCTCGCGCGCGAACCACTCCCGCAGCTCCGGCAGCCCCTCCAGCGGCGGCCGGGCCCAGGCGCCGGGGCGCCGGCCCGCGCGGGCGAGCGCCGCCGCCATGGCCCGCTCCGGCTGGAGCGAGGGATGGAGGTAGCCGCCGTTGAACTCCAGCACCCCGGGCGGCGGCGCGGCCAGCGAGACCGTGACCCCGGAGGCGTCCACGGTGCGCGGTACGAGATCGGCGCTGCCGTCGGCGCTCAGCGCGACCTCCTGCCAGGAGGTGTCCCCGGCCGGTTCCCGCTCGGCGCGCGGCCGGGCCCGGAAGGCACCGGCGCCGGGCCGGGTGACGACCAGGCCCTCGGCGGCCAGCTGGGCGAGGGCCCGCGAGACGGTCACCGGGCTCACCCGGAACCGCTCGACCAGCGCCCTGCTCGACGGCAGCTTCTCACCTGTCGAGTAGCGGTCCAGCTCCCTTCGCAGCCGTTCCGCCAATTCACCCACACTGCTACGCTCTTGCATGAAGACACAGAGTAGCGCTATCGATGCCGGGCCGATAGCAGTCACCGCTCCCCCGGAGCGCCGGGTGCTCGGCACCGCGCTCGCCGCCCTCGGCGTCGCCTCCTTCTCCCTCACCTTCCCGGCCACCGCCTGGGGCCTGGAGGGCTTCGGCCCCTGGTCGCTGGTGACCGTGCGCAGCGTGCTGGCCGCGCTGGTGGCGGGCGGCGCCCTGCTGGCCCTGCGGGTACGGCTCCCCGAGCGGCGCCACCTCGGCGCTCTCGCCGTCGTGGCGCTCGGTGTGGTGCTCGGCTTCCCGACGCTGACCACGCTCGCCCTGCGCACCTCCACCACCGCGCACGCGGCCGTCGTGGTGGGGCTGCTGCCGCTGACCACGGCCGTCTGCTCGGCGCTGCGCACCGGACACCGTCCCTCCCGCCGGTTCTGGTGCGCGGCGGTGGCGGGCGCGGTCGCGGTGCTGGCGTTCACCGTGGTGCAGAGCGGGGGCGCGCTCACCGCCGCCGACGGCTATCTGTTCGCCGCCCTGCTGGTGTGCGCCGCCGGGTACACCGAGGGCGGGCTGCTGGCCCGGGTCATGCCGGGCTGGCAGGTGATCGGCTGGGCGCTGGTGCTCTGCCTGCCGCTCACGCTGCCGGCCGCCGCGCTGGCCCTGTCGTACGAGCCGGTCCACCTCACCGCGCACGGCGTCGCCGGGGTGCTGTGGGTGGCGCTGGGCTCCCAGTTCCTCGGTCTGGTGGTCTGGTACCGGGGCATGGCGGCCATCGGGGTGCCCCGGGCGAGCCAGTTGCAGTTGGCTCAGCCCCTGCTCACACTGGTGTGGTCGGCGCTGCTGCTGGGCGAGCACTTCACGGCGGCCGCTCCCCTGACCGCCGTCGCCGTGCTCGTGTGCATCGCCGTCACCCAGCGGTCGTGATCGTGAGGAGGGCCGGGAGATGCGTGCGTCCAAAGGCGACCACCTTGTCCAGCACGGCAGGGTGGTCGGTCAACACGACCAGGAATCCGAAGTCGTCGAAGTGATGGGACAGGAGGGCAACCCGCCCTACCGGGTCCGTTTCCAGGACGGTCACGAGGCGATCATGTCGCCCGGACCCGACTGCCAGGTCAAGCACAAGGAAGAACCGCAGCGGTAGCTCAGCGGGGCGGGCTCGCCGGTCGCGTGTAGTGGTCCGCGACCACGCGGCGCATCGCCCCGATGGGGTCGTCGGCCATGTCCTGGGCGGCGAAGAACAGGTGCCCGCCGACCTGTGGTCGCCGGGCGGCGAGCGTGAGGTGCCGGGACAGCTCCGCCGGGTCCTGCCAGGCCGCCGGCCGCCCGTCGGCGCCCGCGGCCCCGGCCCGGTACAGGGCCTCGCCGATGTAGAGCCGGGTCCCGGTGCCGTCGACTTCCCTCGCCCACCAGTCGAGCAGCGTCGTGTAGTCCGCCCCGGTGGCGCCGATCTCCCAGTAGAGCTGGGGCGCGACGTAGTCGATCCAGTGCTCGCGGACCCAGCGGCGGGTGTCCGCGTACAGGTCGTCGTACGTCTGCGCGCCCGCGTCCGTCGCGGAGCCGCGCGGGTCGGTGGTGGCGTTGCGCCACACCCCGAAGGGGCTGATCCCGAAGCGGGTGCCGGGCCGGACCCGTCTGATCGCGGCCGCCATCTCCGAGACCAGCCGGTCGATGTTGTTCCGCCGCCAGTCCGCCCGGCTCGCGAAAGCGCCGCCGTGGCGGTCGTAGGCGTCGTCGTCCTCGAAGGTCTGCCCGTCCTCGGGATAGGGGTAGAAGTAGTCGTCGAAGTGGACCGCGTCGACGGGGTAGCGGGCGACCGCGTCCAGCATCGCCCGCTGGACGAAGGCGCGGACGGCGGGCAGGCCGGGGTTGTAGTACAGCTTCCCGCCGTACGGCACCGCCCAGTCGGGGTGTGTCCGGGCCGGGTGCGAGGGGGCGAGCAGGCCCGGGTCGGTGTGGTTGGCGATGCGGTACGGGTTGAACCAGGCGTGCAGCTGGAGCCCCCGCGCGTGGGCCTCGCGCACGGCGGTGCCCAGCGGGTCCCAGCCGGGGTCGCGGCCCTGGGTGCCGGTGAGGAACTGCGACCAGGGCTCGTACGGCGAGGGCCACAGGGCGTCGGCGGTCGGCCGCACCTGGAGGATCACCGTGTTCAGCCGGTTGCGCACCGCCCGGTCGAGGTGGGCGATCAGCTCGGCGCGCTGGGCGGCGACGCCGAGGCCCGGACGGGAGGGCCAGTCGCGGTTCTCGACCGTCGCCATCCACACGCCCCGCATCTCGATGGCGGCACGGGCGCCGGGCGCGCCGGTGGCCCCCCGCACGCCCCGGGCGGTCGGCACCGCCGGTGTGGCCCCGGTGGTCGCCGCCGCGCACCCGCCCGCCGTCAGCGCCGACACCGCCGCCAGGGTGAAGGCCCGGCGTGACATGGGTCCCATCCGCACATCCCCTTACGCTCGGGATCCGCATGATCACGGATCGTCCTCCTGGCGAAGAATGCCCGCACCCACGCGATCGATCATCGATACTTCGCGGTAACGTGCACGATCGGAGCAGGCGCCGAAACCCGGAGGTCTGCGAGCAGAGCCGGAGAACCAGCGAAGGGGACGATGTGACCTTCCCATCGGGAGATATCGAGCGCGTCGGAGTCGTGGGCTGCGGCCAGATGGGCGCCGGCATCGCCGAGGTGTGCGCCCGGGCCGGCCTGAACGTGAAGGTCGCCGAGACCACCGGCGAGGCCCTGGAGATCGGCCGTACCCGGCTGTACAACTCCCTCTCCAAGGCGGCCGAGCGCGGCAAGATCTCCGAGGAGGAACGGGACGCCACCCAGGCCCGGCTCGGCTTCACCACGGACCTCGGCGAGTTCGCCGACCGTGACCTGGTGATCGAGGCGGTCGTGGAGAGCGAGCCGGTGAAGACGGAGATCTTCCAGGTGCTCGACCAGGTGGTGACCCGCCCGGACGCGATCCTGGCCTCCAACACCTCCTCCATCCCGCTGGTGAAGCTCGCGGTCGCCACCTCGCGCCCGGACCACGTGGTCGGCATCCACTTCTTCAACCCTGCCCCGGTGCAGCAGCTGGTCGAGCTGATCCCCGCGCTGACCACCTCCGAGGGCACCCTCAGCCGCGCCCAGATGTTCGCCGAGAAGGTGCTCGGCAAGCACGCCATCCGCGCCCAGGACCGCTCCGGGTTCGTGGTGAACGCGCTGCTGGTGCCCTATCTGCTCTCCGCGATCCGGATGTTCGAGTCGGGCATCGCGAGCCGCGAGGACATCGACAACGGCATGGAGATGGGCTGCGCCCACCCGATGGGCCCGCTGAAGCTGTCCGACCTGATCGGCCTGGACACCATCGTCTCCATCGCCAACTCGATGTACGCCGAGTACAAGGAGCCGTTGTACGCCGCTCCCCCGCTGCTCCAGCGCATGGTCGAGGCGGGCCGCCTGGGCCGCAAGACCGGCTCGGGTTTCTACACCTACGGCTGACCGCGCGGCCACGGGCCCCGCGCCGGGATCCCGGCGCGGGGCCCGTGTGCTTTCCGGCCGGTTGGGGCGGTGCGGCCGTGCCGCCGCCGGGGACGAGGAGCGGGAGGACCGGCTGTTCAGTCCTCCGTGACGCGGATGATCGTCTTGCCCCGGGCACGGGTGGCCGGGGCCAGCGCGGCGGGTGCCTCGGCGAGCGGCCGCACGGCGTCGACGACCGGCGTGAGCCGGCCGTCCCGCACCCGCGCGGCGAGATCGGCGAGCCGGGCCCGGTCGGGTTCGACGACGAAGAAGACCGCCCGCCCGTCCTCGGGCCGGACCCTGGGCGGCATGGCGATGGTGACGAGCGTGCCACCGGCCCGGACCAGGGCGGCAGAGCGGTCGAGGACGTCGCCGCCGAGCACGTCGAAGACGACGTCGGCCTCCCCGGCCTCCTCCAGCCGCTCGGTCTCCAGGTCCAGGAACCGGTCGGCGCCCAGGGCGAGCGCCCTGTCCCGGTGGGCGGACCGGCCGGTGCCGACGACACGGGCGCCGGCCTCGCGGGCGAGCTGCGCCGCGATCGAGCCGACCGCGCCCGCGACACCGTGGATCAGGACGGTCTGACCGGCGGCCAGGCGCCCGTGGTCGAACAGGCCCTGCCAGGCGGTCAGCCCGGAGACCGGCAGCGCGGCGGCCACGGTGTGGTCGATGTCCGCGGGCAGCGGCGCGAGGTTGCGGGCCTCCACCGCGACGTACTCGGCGAGCGCGCCGTCACGGGCCCAGTCGGCCAGGCCGAACACCCGCTGCCCGACGCTCAGGCCCGTCGTGCCGTATCCCAGTTCCGTGACGACCCCGGACAACTCGTGCCCGGGGACGCTCGGCGTCCGGTCGCGGCCGGCGCGGTCGGTCCAGGTGGCCGGCCAGTCCAGCTCGCCGGGGGTGAACCCGCAGGCGTGCACCCGTACGACGACGTCGTTCTCGGCCGCGTGCGGGTGGGGCAGGTCCGTCAGGGACAGCCCGGCGAGACCGGCCTCGCGGTCTCGGACGGTGATGGCGTGCACAGGGGCTCCTCGGTGGGCGTCGTTCCGTCGTGTGTTCTCATCAAGGAGTGCTTCCGCACCCGGCGCGGCACGGAGGGGGTCATTCGGCCCAGTCGGAGCCCTTGACGACCTCGACGAAGTCGCCGCGGCGGAAGCCGGGCAGGAAGTGGGCGAGGACGTCGGCCTTGACGTTGCCGAACGTGGTGTCCGGGCGGTCCCTGACGCCCTCGGTGAACGCGGCGAGGATCCGGTTCTTGAAGTCGGGACGGGGATGGGCGGCGACCACCGCGGCGCGCTGCTCGTCGGAGACCGCGTGGTAGCCGATGCCCAGGACGTCCAGTTCCACCCCGCGGGTGACCAGGGCGATCTCGGGTGCCATGTGCAGCGGGATCTCCACCGTGGTGTGCAGGGCGATGGCGGTCCACACCCGGTCGGCCGGCTCACCGGTGATGCCGTGGGCCTGGAGGAAGCGGCGGGCCTCGTCGGCGCCGTCGATCTCGAAACGCCGGTCGGTGCGGCGGAAGCGCCGCGTCAGCCCCAGGTCGTGGAACATCGCCCCCACGTAGAGCAGCTCGGGGTCGAAGTCCAGTTTCTGCTCGGCGCCGCGCAGTGATCCGAACAGGAACACCCGGCGCGAGTGGTCGAACAGCAGGGGCGAGGCGGCCTCGCGCACCAGCTCGGTCGCCTCCCGCGCCAGGGCGCTGTCCGGAATCCGCACACCTGCGATCGTCTCGCTCATCGGGGTCTCCTCTTCTCGGCACCGGTATCCGTGGGCTCCCTCCACCCTCGTGCGTGCCGTAGGCTGCCGCCATGTCTGTCCAGCCACGTGAACCACACATTCGGACATGACGCACCGGATCGCCTTCCTCGTGTTCGACGGTGTGACCCTGCTCGACGTCAGCGGTCCCCTGGAGGTGCTGCACCAGGCCTCCCGGCTCGGGCACGCCTACGACTGCACCCTGGTCTCGCCCGACGGCGGCGACGTCGCCACCTCCAGCGGGCCGGTGCTCGCGGCCACCACCGCCGCGGCCGATGCCGGGCCCTTCGACACCCTCCTGATCGCCGGGTCCGACCACCTCGCCGAGCCGGGCCCCCCGGGGGAACTGCTGGCCGCGGCCGGTCCCCTCGCCGCCCGGGCGGCACGGGTCGCCTCCGTGTGCACCGGCGCCTTCGTCCTGGCCGCGCTCGGGCTGCTCGACGAGCGCAGGGCCACCACCCACTGGCGCCACGCCCGCACCTTCGCCCGCCGTCATCCTCGGGTGCGCGTCGAACCGGACGCCCTGCACATCCACGACGGCCGCTACCTCACCTCGGCGGGCATCAGCGCGGGCATCGACCTGGCACTCGCCCTGGTGGAGGACGACCACGGTCCCGACGCCGCCCGCGCCGTCGCCCGCGAGCTGGTCGTCTTCATGCAGCGCCCCGGCGGCCAGTCCCAGTTCTCCACCGCGCTGGCCACGCCCGCCGCGCGCAGCGGCCTGCTGCGCACGCTGGCCGACTCCGTGCTCGCGGACCCCACCGCCGACCACAGCCTGTCCGCCATGGCCGCGTCCGCCGCCGTCAGCACCCGGCATCTGACCCGGCTGTTCCGCACCGAACTGCGCACCACCCCCGCCCGCTGGGTCGAGCGCGTGCGTCTCGACCGGGCCCGGCAGCTCCTCCTGGACGGGCACAGCATCACCGCCGCCGCCCGGTACAGCGGTCTGGGCAGCGACGAGACCCTGCGCCGCGCCTTCGCCCGCCACCTGGGCACCACCCCCACCGAGTACCGCAAGCGCTTCGCCACCACCCGCGAACAGGCGCCGCCGCCCTGACGGGCCGACGAGCCCAGGCCCGATCACGCACAGCGACAGCCGACGTGCCCGGCACCGGAGGCGGTGCCGGGCACGCGCGTTTCACACACCGTGTGCGCGCCGGGCTCGCAGACACCCGGCGCACACGCTCCCCTCGCGCCCACCAGGCGAGTTCACTCTTCATGCACATGCAAGGGGGCGCGGAACGTCCCCTTCGACTACGGAAAGGAGTGGACCCGTGACCACCGATCCGGAGCATCCCGTGGTCCATGGAGAACTCGCAGAGTTACGGCGCCGACTGGACGTGGCCTACGCCAGGGTCGAGGGCGGGCTCGCGTTACTCGGTCACCGCACCGAGGAGACCGCCAAGGAGCTGGACGAGCTGAACTCCCGGATGGTCTCGCTGGAACACGCGCGCTGGCCGCTGCCCTCGCTCGCCGCGCTGACCGCGCTCGGCGCGCTCGTGGTGACCGTCTGGCAGGCGCTGCGCGCCCACTAGCCCCCCTCGGCGAGCCTGAGATGGTGCAACAGCAGTAGGGCGGCCGCCATGTTGGCGGCCGGGACCTCCCCGCGGGCGATCAGGTCGGGGACGAGTTTGAGCGGGACCCACTCCCGGCGGTCCGACTCGAAGTCGTCCACGGGATGCCCGGTGTACTCGCCCTCGTCGGACCAGTAGATGTGGTGCCGGGCGTCGGTGAGGCCGTTGGACGGCTCCACCGTCATCAGGTGGTGCAGGGGCCCCGGCCGCCAGCCGGTCTCCTCCTCCAGTTCCCGGGCGGCCGCGGCCCTGACGTCCTCGCCGTCCTCGACGACGCCCGCGGCGAGTTCCCAGCCCCAGCTGTCGGTGATGAAGCGGTGCCGCCACAGCAGCAGCACCTCGTTGGCCTCGTTGACGACCGTGGCCACGGCCACCGGACGCATCCGGATGAGGAAGTGGTCGAGGTGCCGGCCGTCCGGCAGCTCGACATCTGCGAGATTGACGCTGAACCAGCGGTTTTCATACACCGTTTGTTCGTTCTGCTTCGTCCACTGCACGGTTCTGCCACCTTTCGCCGATTAGGTGGCAATATCGCAGCAGAGGCGGTGCGCCCACAGGGGCCCTACAGCGGCACGCGCAGCGCCCCGTCGATGAGTTCGGCGGCTTCCGTGGTGCCCGGCGAACCGCAACGTGCCAGGTGTTCGCGCACCGCGCGCAGCCGGTCGCGCAGCCGCTGGGACTCCATTCCCCGCGCCTGTTCGGCCATTTGTACGGCGGTGGCCACGGCCTCCTCCGTGTTGCCCTGGCGCAGTTCGATGGTGCTGAGCATGGCGAGCCGGTGCACTCTTCCCCGGTCGTGCGCGGGGTTGTCCACGGCCGCCGCCGCGTGCTCCCGGGCCGCGCCGAGTTCCCCGAGGCTCAGGAGCGCCTCGGCCACCTGGACGTTGACCAGGCCGGGCTGCACATAGCCGGTCTCGTCGGGTTCGTGTCCGCGCCGGATGCGTTCGGCGGCGGTCTCCGCGCGCCGGATGCAGCCGAGGGCGCTGCCCGCGTCCCCCAGGTGCGCGTACGCCTTGGCCTGCATCGCGTACAGGTCGGAGGCGAGCGCGGGGGTGATGTGCCGGCCGGCGGTGCGCAGCGCGGCCTCCGCGAAGGCCACCGACTGGCGGTACTCCCGCATGAACAGCGACTGGTTGACCAGCAGCGCTATCACATAGGCGCCGAGGCCCCGGTCCCCGCTGGCCTTGGCCAGCCGCAGCGCCTGGTGGAAGTAGCGCTGGGCGAGTCCGTGCGCGTCGGAGTCGTAGGCGCAGATGCCGGCGATGGCGACCAGTCCGCCGGTGGCGCGGTGCAGCTGGCGTCCGGTGGCGTCGGTGTAGCCGCCGCGCAGCAGCGGGGCCGCCTCGGCGTTGAGGAAGCCGACGATGCGGGTGCGGGTCGCGACGCCCCCGGCCTTGCGGTACATCTGCTCGTAGTGGGTGCGGGCCGCGCGCAGCGTCTCGATGTCGGCGGCCGTGACCCGGTGCCGGCCGCCGCGGGAGACGTCGGTGTCCTCGGGCGGGTTCTCCCACTCCCACACCGGCATCACGGCGGGGGTGCCGGTGACGGCGGGGGCGCCGAGCACATGGGGGCGCTGCTGTTCGTCGGAGCGCCACAGGGCGGTGGCCCGTTCCACGAACCCGGACAGCGAGCCGGTGGCCGCGGTGCCGGGCCGGCCGGGCACGCCGAGGCCGATGTCGTCCAGGGTGACGGGCCGGTGCAGCCGGGCGGCGAGCACCTCGCAGATCAGGTCGGGCACCTGGCCGCGTGGCCGCTGGCCCTTCAACCAGCGGGCCACGGCGGTGTGTTCGTAGCGGAGCGCGATTCCCCGCGCGCGGCCGGCCTGGTTGACATGGGCGGCGAGACCGGCGTGCGAGATGCCCGCCTCGTCCAGGATGGCGTCGAGCAGAGTGTTGGGCTGCATGGGATGACCCCCGAGTGCCTGGTGCCGCCAGCCTAGTCGCCCCGCGTTCACACGGGGTGTGAACCGAGCGCCCGTGCCCGGGGGGTGCGCGCGCTGTCGCGGCGCGCGTCCGCATCGGTTGACCGGTATTCCTCGCATGAGGCCCGCCAGACCACCGGCTCCCCCTCGAACAGCGGTGGTCTGGCGGGGAGGTCAGCGGTGCGTGGTGGTGACCGGTCGTACGGTCCCGCACACCATGGCGGTGGGCCCGCGCTCGTTGCGCAGCACCAGGAGTGCCACGTCGTCGGTGGGCGTGCCGCCGGTGTGGCGCAGCAGGGCGGTGAGGAGGGTGCGCAACACCCGCTGCGGCGAGGCGGGTTGGTCGCGTACGGCGGCGCGCAGTACGTCCGGCAGGGCGAAGAACCGGCCCCGGGCGTCCCGGGCGTCCTCCGCTCCGTCGGTGTACAGGACCAGGGACTCGGCGGGCCCCAGCTCACCGCAGGGGCGCGGCGCCAGGTCCGCGGGGAGCGGGAAGGGGCCCAGCGGGGGCAGCGGTTCGGCGTGGGTCAGGGGCTCGACGGTGGTGCCGCTGAGCCGGTAGGGCCAGGGGTGGCCGCAGTTGAGGGCGGTCAGCTCGCCGCCGGCGCCGATCTCCAGGAGCAGCACGGTGACGAACTCCTCGGCCACCGGGTGGTCGGGGTCCGGGGCGCCGGTCGCGGGGTGTTCGGCGCGGGCCCGTTCCCGCAGGTGGCGGGCGAGCGCGCGCTCCAGTCTGCGCAGCACGCCGGTCAGTGCGGGCTCGTCGTGGGCGGCCTCGCGGAAGCTGCCGAGGAGGGCGGCGACGGTGCCGAGCGCGGCCAGCCCGTGCCCGCGCACGTCGCCCATCACCACCCGCACCCCGTGCTCGGTGGCGATGGCCTCGTACAGATCGCCGCCGACACTCGCGCCCCGGTCGGCGGACATCTGCACGGCGGCCACGTTCAGCCCGTCGAGACGCGGGGGCGGGGGCCGCAGTACGACGCTCTGCGCGACCCGGGCCGCCCGCCGGGCGAGCCGCAGCTCGCGCAGCAGGGTGCGGCGGACATGGAATATCAGGCCGGTGCCCACGGCGAAGAACACGACGCTGGTGACGATGCGGGCGCCGAGCCCCTCCTGCCGGGCGAGCGGGCAGCCGAACTTGTAACCGACCGCCAGCGCTCCCCAGATCGTGGGAAGTACGGCTCCTCGCGCGGTGGGCGCCCGCGCCTTGATGCGGATCATGCCTCGATCCCCCATGGAGAGTCCCTGACAGAGCAGACGGACCGACCCCGAAAGGCCGGTCCGATTCTGTCGACGGCCCGGCCCGGACGGCCCTTCTCACCTCCGATGACCACCCGAACGAGTGAGAACGCGCAGGTGAGGATGGATTTATGCAGGACGTGACGGCCCGTCAGGACACCCGTCAGAACCCGGGCATGAGAAGAGCGGCCGGCCACGGAGGAGTCCGCGGCCGGCCGCTCTGGGGACCGGGTGGGTCAGCCGCGCAGTACGGCTCCGGTGCGCTCGCCCGCCAGGGCGACCGCCGCGTCCCGGGCCGCCGACGCCTCGTCCACCGTCAGCGTCCGGTCGGGGGCGCGGAAGCGCAGCGCGTAGGCGAGCGACTTGCGGCCCTCGCCCAGCTGCTCGGCGTTCTCGTAGACGTCGAACAGGCGGATGGACTCCAGGAGTTCACCCGCGCCGGCGCGCAGCGCGGCCTCGACCTCGGCCGCCGACACCGGCTTGTCGACCACCAGGGCGACGTCCTGCGTGGCCACCGGGAAGGTGGAGATGCCCGGCGCCATCGGGATGCCGTCGCCGGCCTCCTCCAGGGCGTCCAGGTTCAGCTCCATCGCGCAGGTGCGCTCGGGCAGGCCCAGGGCCTTGAGGACGCGCGGGTGCAGCTCGCCCGCGTGGCCCACGACCCGCTCGGCGCCGTCGGCCACCACGATCAGCTCGGCGCAGCGGCCCGGGTGCCAGGGGCCGTACTGGCCCTTGCGCACCACGAGTTCGGCACCGGCCTCACGGGCGATGGTGCGCGCGGCCTCGATCGCGTCGGCCCAGTCGGCCGGGCGGCCCTTGCCCCACCAGCCGGCCTGCTCGCGGGCGCCGGCGAGGACCACCGCGGCGTGCCGGGGCTGCTCGGGCAGCGCGGCGTTCAGTGCCGCGATCTCCTCGTCGGTGGGACGCCGGTCCACCGGCAGGTGCACGGCGGCTCGGCGCTCCTCGCGCGGGTGGAAGACCAGCCCGGTCTCGAACAGGGCCAGGTCGTGCGAGCCCCGGCCGTCGTTGCGCCGCAGCGCGCCGAGCAGGCCCGGCAGCAGCGTCGTGCGCAGCGCGGGCTCCTCGTCGCTGAGCGGGTTGACCAGCTTGACGACCCGGCGGGCCGGGTCCTCGGCGGCCAGACCGAGCTGGTCGAAGACCTGCTCGCCGACGAACGGGTAGTTCGGCGCCTCGACGTAGCCGGCGCCGGCCAGCGCCCGGCCGATGCGGCGGTGCAGCCGCTGGCGGCCGGTCAGACCGCGGCCCGCGGGGGGCCTGGGCAGCGTGGAGGGCAGGTTCTCGTAGCCCTCCAGGCGGATCACCTCTTCCGCGAGGTCGTTCGGGTCCGTCAGGTCGGGCCGCCAGGACGGCACGGTGACGATCAGCTCGTCCTGACCGTAGACGTCGCAGCCGACCTCCTGGAGGCGGCGCACGACGGTCTCGCGGCCGTAGGCGACGCCCGCGACCTTGTCCGGGTGGTCGGCCGGGACAGTGATGGTGTGCGGCGCGGAGGGCGCGATGACCTCGGTGACGCCGGCCTCGGCGGTGCCACCCGCGAGCAGCACCAGCAGGTCCACGGTGCGCTGCGCGGCGGCGGCCGCGGCCTGCGGGTCGACGCCCCGCTCGAAGCGGCGGGAGGCCTCGGACAGCAGCTTGTGGCGGCGGGCCGTGCGCGCGATGGAGACGGCGTTGAAGTGGGCCGCCTCGATCACCACGTCGGTGGTCGCGTTCTCCACGTCCTCGGTGTGGTCGGCGATCTCCGTGTTGGCGCCGCCCATCACGCCCGCGAGGCCGATGGGGCCGCGCTCGTCGGTGATGACCAGGTCCTCGGCGTGCAGCTTGCGCTCGACGCCGTCGAGGGTGACGAGCTTCTCGCCCTCCTGCGCGCGGCGCACGCCGATGGTGCCCTGGACCAGCCTGCGGTCGTAGGCGTGCAGCGGCTGGCCCAGCTCCATCATCACGTAGTTCGTGACGTCGACGGCGAGCGAGATCGGGCGCATGCCGACCTTCTGGAGCCGGCGCTGGAGCCAGATCGGGGAGCGGGCCTCGGGGCGCAGCCCGGTGACGGTGCGCGCGGTGAAGCGGTCGCAGCCGAACGGGTCGGCGACCTGGACCGGGTAGCCGTACGCGTTGGGCGCGGGCACGTCGATCAGGGCGGGGTCGCGCAGCGGCAGGCCGTAGGCGATGGCGGTCTCGCGGGCGACGCCGCGGATGGACAGGCAGTCGCCGCGGTTGGCGGTGACGGCGATGTCCAGAACCTCGTCGACCAGCTCCAGCAGCTCGATGGCGTCCTTGCCGACCTCGGTCTCCGGCGGCAGCACGATGATGCCGTGGGTGCCGTCGTCGCCCATGCCCAGCTCGTCGGTGGAGCAGATCATGCCGTGCGAGACCTTGCCGTAGGTCTTGCGCGCGGAGATCGAGAAGCCGCCGGGCAGGGTGGCGCCGGGCAGCACCACGACGACCTTGTCGCCGACCGCGAAGTTGCGGGCGCCGCAGACGATCTCCTGGGGCTCGCCGGTGCCGTTGGCCTGGCCGACGTCGACGGTGCAGAAGCGGATCGGCTTCTTGAAGCCCTCCAGCTCCTCGATGGTCAGCACCTGGCCGACGACCAGGGGGCCCTTGAGGTCGGCGCCGAGCTGCTCGACCGTCTCGACCTCGAGGCCGGCCGAAATGAGCTTGGCCTGGACGTCACGGCCGGTCTCGGTGGCCGGCAGGTCGACGTACTCCCGCAGCCAAGAAAGCGGGACCCGCATCAGATCTCCATCCCGAAGGGCCGGGTGAACCGGATGTCACCCTCGACCATGTCTCGCATGTCTTCGACGTTGTGGCGGAACATCAGCATCCGCTCGATGCCGAACCCGAAGGCGAAGCCGCTGTACTTCTCCGGGTCGACGCCGCAGGCGGTGAGCACCCGCGGGTTGACCATGCCGCAGCCGCCCAGCTCGATCCAGCCCTCGCTGGAGCAGGTGCGGCAGGGCCGGTCGGGGTTGCCGACGGACTCGCCCTTGCAGACGTAGCAGAGCATGTCCATCTCGGCGCTCGGCTCGGTGAAGGGGAAGAAGTTCGGCCGCAGCCGGGTCTTCATGCCCTCGCCGAACAGCGACTGCACCATGTGGTCCAGGGTGCCCTTGAGGTCGGCCATGGTCAGGCCCTCGTCCACGGCGAGCAGCTCGACCTGGTGGAAGACGGGCGTGTGGGTGGCGTCCAGCTCGTCGGTGCGGTAGACGCGGCCGGGGCAGATCACATAGACCGGCAGCTCACGGTCGAGCAGCGAGCGGATCTGCACGGGCGAGGTGTGGGTGCGCAGCACCACCCCGGACTCGGCGCCGCCGTCGGGGCCCGCCACGAAGAAGGTGTCGGCCTCGCCGCGGGCCGGGTGGTCGGGGCCGATGTTCAGGGCGTCGAAGTTGAACCACTCGGCCTCGACCTGGGGGCCCTCGGCGACCTCGTAGCCCATGGCCACGAAGATGTCCTCGATGCGCTCCGACAGCGTGGTCAGCGGGTGGCGGGCACCGGCCTGGACGCGGTCGTAGGGCAGCGTGACGTCGACGTCCTCCTCGACCAGCACCCGGGCGTCGCGCTCGGCCTCCAGCTCGGCCTGGCGCGCGGCGAGGGCCTTGTTCACCGCGCCGCGGGCCATGCCGACGCGCTTGCCGGCCTCGGCCTTGGCGTGCGGGGGCAGGGCGCCGATCTCGCGGTTGGCGAGGGACAGCGGGGACGCCGGGCCGGTGTGGGCGACCTTGGCCTCGTGGAGCGCGTCGAGGGAGTCCGCGGCGGCGAAGGCGGCGAGCGCCTCGTCCCGCATGCGCTCGATCTCTTCCGGTTTCAACGCCTCGACCTCGACAGGGTCGTACGACTTATTGGGTGCCGACATCTCTTCCCGTGCTTCCGATTGTCCTTGTCCCCCAGCTGTCGCTGGGCGGTGCCCCCTGCGGATGGTCCCCGTCACCGACTCGCGAGGGCCGCGTGAAGGACACAAAGGTGCCAAAGGCCGAGTCTAACGGGGTGGAACTGTCCGAAGAGCCCGTGGGCCCGCTACGCGAGATACGCGGGGGCGCTCACGGGCAACGTAAATCGGAACTCGGCGCCGCCGCCGCGGGCGCGGCCGACCGTGATGGTGCCGCCGTGGGCCTCGACGATGCCCTTGACGATGTACAGCCCGAGCCCGGTGCCACCGCGCTTGCTGCCCCGCCAGAAGCGGGTGAAGACGCGGTTCATGGACTCCTCCGGGATGCCGGGCCCCTCGTCGCTCACCGTGACCGACGTGCCGGTGTCCTCGCCCTCGCGGGGGGACGCCGTGGGCGTGACGTCAATGGTGACGGTTCCCGCGCCGTGCCGCACTGCGTTTTCCAGCAGGTTGCTGAGCACCTGGTCGATCTTGTCGGGGTCGGCCCACAGGTCGGGCAGCGGCTGCTCGATGCGCAGCAGGAAGCGTTCGGCGGGCTGGCCCGCGGCGACGTACGCCTGGATGTGCCGGGAGACGGCGGCCCCTATGTCGACGGGCTGGCGGCGCACCTCCAGGCGCCCCGAGTCGATCCGGGAGATGTCCAGCAGTTCGGCGATGAGCCGGGTGACCCGGTCGGCGTCCGCGTCGACGGTCTCCAGCATCAGCCGCTTCTGGTCGTCGGTGAACCGCTCCCACTTGGCGAGGAGGGTGGCGGTGAAGCCCTTGACGGAGGTCAGCGGGGAGCGCAGTTCGTGGGCGACGGTGGCGATCAGCTCGGCGTGACTGCGTTCGGTGCGGCGGCGGGCCTCGGTGTCCCGCAGGCAGACGACCAGGCGCTGGACGGGGCCGAGGGGTTCGGCGCGGACGTAGCGGGCGGTGACGAGCACCTCCCGGCCGCCGGGCAGCAGCAGATTGCGCTCGGGCTGCCGGGTCCTGGTGGAGAGGCCGCCGTAGGGGTCGGTGAGCTGCCACCAGCGGCGCCCCTCCAGGTCCTCTAACGGCAGCGCCTTCTCCAGCGGCTGCCCGAGGGCGTCGGCGGCGGGTACGGCGGTGATGCGCTCCGCGGCCGCGTTGAACCCGACGACGCGCCCGCGCTCGTCGGCCACCACCAGGCCGTCGGGGAGCTGGTCGGGGTCGAGCCCGCCCGCAGCGCACACGGACGCGGGCGCGCCCCGCGCGTCCGGTCGCTCCGGCCCGGTGCTCGTGCCGGCCACACTCATCCCCGTACCCCACCTCTCATACGGCGCACGGCCCCGAGCTGGCCACCCTACTCGCTCCGGGTGACGCGGCGGCACCCTCCGTGGGCGCGCTGCGCGCGGGCCGAGGCGTACAGGCAGACCGCGGCGGCCGTGGCGAGGTTCAGGCTCTCGGCCTTGCCGTGGATGGGGACGCGCACGACGGCGTCGGCGAGGGCGCGGGTCTCCTCCGGCAGTCCCCAGGCCTCGTTGCCGAACACCCATGCGGTGGGGCCGCCCATGGTGCCCTTGTCGAGTTCCTCGTCCAGGTCGCGGTCGCCCGCGCCGTCCGCCGCGAGGATGCGCACCCCGGCGCCCTTGAGCCGCTCGATGGCCTGCTCCACGGGCACGCCGACGGCGACCGGCAGATGGAACAGCGAGCCCACCGAGGCGCGCACGGCCTTGGGGTTGTACAGGTCCACGGAGGCGTCGGTGAGGACGACGGCCTCGGCGCCCGCGGCGTCGGCGCAGCGCAGCACGGTGCCGGCGTTGCCGGGGTCGCGGACATGGGCGAGCACGGCCACCAGCTTGGGGCGGACGGCGAGGATCTCCTCGAAGGGGGTGTCCAGGAACCGGCAGATGCCGACGAGCCCCTGCGGGGTGACGGTGGTGGAGATGTCGGCGATGACGTCCTCGGACGCCAGGTGCACCCGTGCCCCCGTGTCGCGGGCCTCGCCCACGATGTCGGCGTAGCGCTCCGCGGCCTCGACGGTGGCGAACAGCTCGACCAGGGTGGCCTGCCCGCCCTCCCGGTGCGCCGCCGCCTCCCGTACGGCCTGCGGTCCCTCCGCGAGGAACAGCCGGTCCTTGCCCCGGAAGTTCCGCTTGGCCAACCGCCGCGCGGCGGCGACACGGGCGGAGCGGGGGGAGATCAGCTCGGGGCTGACGGGGGGCATGCTCTTCTTCTCTTTCCGGAGAGTTCTTCGCTTTGTCGTACCGGCCGAGTGCGGCGCCCCGTCAGGGACGCGGGGAACTGGGCGGGCAACGACGACGGCCCGCGGCCGGACCATCCGCGGCGGGCCCCAACGACAGGACCCGCAAGCCATACAGCCTGCGGGTCCGGCGTTCTCGGCTGAAGCTCAGCGCGGCGTCACGCGGCCTTCGGCGCGTTCACGTCCGACGGCAGCGCCTTCTGCGCGACCTCGACGAGCGCGGCGAACGCGTTCGCGTCGTTGACCGCCAGCTCGGCCAGGATCTTGCGGTCGACCTCGACGTTCGCGGCCTTCAGACCCTGGATGAAGCGGTTGTAGGTCATGCCGTTGGCGCGGGCAGCGGCGTTGATGCGCTGGATCCACAGCTGACGGAAGTCGCCCTTGCGCTTCTTGCGGTCGTTGTAGTTGTAGACCAGCGAGTGGGTGACCTGCTCCTTGGCCTTGCGGTACAGGCGCGAACGCTGACCGCGGTAGCCGGAGGCCTGCTCCAGGATCGCCCGGCGCTTCTTGTGGGCGTTGACTGCCCGCTTGACGCGTGCCACTTGTTAACTCCTTGTAGCGGGGTCGTGGGGGTCTTCACACGACCCGGAAACGATTGGGTCCCGGTCCAGACGCGCGGCGCTCGACGAGCGCCGGGGCGTCACTTGCCGAGAAGCTTCTTGATCTTCGCGGCGTCGCCCGGGGCCATCTCGGCGTTGCCGGTGAGGCGACGCGTCACGCGGGACGACTTGTGCTCAAGCAGGTGGCGCTTGCCGGCGCGCTCGCGGAGCACCTTGCCGGAGCCGGTGACCTTGAAGCGCTTGCTGGCACCGCTGTGCGACTTGTTCTTCGGCATAGCGCCGTTCTCTCCTCGTCGGTGGCGCTCCGGTGCCCGGTCACGAAAACCGGGCACGGTGGAGCGTCGCTCTTGTTTCGGTTACATCCTCGGGAGCCGTGGGGCTCCCCGGGATCACGCCTCGGCAGGCTCCTCGGACGGCGCCTCAGCCTCGGCAGGGTTCTGCGACTTGCCGGGGTTCGCCTTCGCGTCGGCCTTGCGGGCCTCCTGCGCCTGGCGGGCCTCGGCCATCGCCTCGGTCTTCTTCTTGTGCGGACCGAGGACCATGATCATGTTGCGGCCGTCCTGCTTCGGGTTCGACTCCACGAAGCCGAGGTCCTGGACGTCCTCCGCGAGGCGCTGCAGCAGTCGGTAGCCCAGCTCGGGCCGGGACTGCTCGCGACCACGGAACATGATCGTGATCTTGACCTTGTCGCCCTGCTTGAGGAACCGGACGACGTGACCCTTCTTGGTGTCATAGTCGTGCGGGTCGATCTTCGGCCGGAGCTTCATCTCCTTGATGACCGTGTGCGCCTGGTTCTTGCGCGCCTCACGGGCCTTCATGGCCGACTCGTACTTGAACTTCCCGTAGTCCATGAGCTTGCACACGGGCGGACGGGCGTTCGCCGCGACCTCGACCAGGTCCAGGTCGTACTCCTGCGCAAGCTCCAGTGCCTTCGCGAGCGGCACGATGCCGACCTGCTCGCCACTGGGACCGACAAGTCGCACCTCGGGAACGCGAATCCGGTCGTTGATGCGGGGCTCGGCGCTGATGGATCCTCCTCGGTAGCACCACGCGACGGCCTGGCGGACTGCCGCGTAACGTCTGGTTACGTCAGACCAACCGCGCCGAAGCAGAAAAAATGCCCCGGACGATCACAGGCGGGGCTCCTTGTCACCGGAGCACCGACGCGATGAACGCGGGGCGCACAATCGGGCGACTCCATCGTCCGTACGGAACGATGGCGGCCGCCTGACCGGATGACCCGCCGTCCCGGAGGGCGGTCGGGTGGGAGTTCGGAGCCTCCACTTGTGGGCCGAACACACTGATGGCGTCCGACCGGTCGTCTACCAGGTTAGCAGGATCGCTTGACAAGCACGAATCCGGATCCCGTAAGGGGGAAGCCGTCATGCGCCTTAAGGTGTGGGCATGAGTGAGACCCCTCCTGAGAATCCCGACTTCGACGCGATGACGCGGGACATCGCCGAGGTCCCCGCCGTCGAGGTGATCGTGACGGTCGCCGTCAACCTGATGAGCGCCGCCGCCGTGAAGCTCGGGCTGAGCGAGGAGGGCGACACGTACAAGGACCTGGACGAGGCCCGCAAGCTGATCACCGCGCTCGCCGGCCTGCTGGACGGCGGCGCGACCGAGATCAGCTCCTTCCACGCGGCCCCGCTGCGCGACGGGCTGAAGTCGCTCCAGCTGGCCTTCCGCGAGGCGTCGATCGTCCCGGACGAGCCGGGCCAGGGGCCGGGCGAGAAGTACACCGGCCCGGTCTACCGCTGACCCGTTCCTTCCCGTTCCTTCACGTACAGGGGCTCGCCCGGAGGCGTCGTCCCGGCCGGCAGCAGTGCCAGGTCGAGGCCGCGCACCAGGCGGGCCCTCAGTGTCTCGTCGGCCGCGAGCCGGCCGGCCACCGAGCGGGCGGTCTCGGCGGGCGGCGCGGACGCGTCGAGGACGAGCGCGAGGACACCGTCGGCCTGTCCGGGACCGAGGTGGGCGCGCAGCACCCCGGGCTCCGCCGCCACCGCCGTGCGCACGGCCTCGACGACGGCCGGGTCGGTGAGCGGGTCGGTGCTGGTGCGGCCCTCGGCGAGGGCGAGCAGCGCGGGCCCGGTCAGCTCGAACGGCACGGGTCCGGCCAGGTCCAGCACGACCGTGTCGGCCTTCTCGTGCGCGGCCGCCTGGAGCGCCTGGTGCAGGGGGACGGCGACCGGGCGGGCCGCCGGGTCCCAGCGGGCGAGGGAGTCCGTGGAGGTGAAGGCGGGCAGCGCGGTCCGGTTCCCGGCCTTCAGGGTGGGCACGGCCATGTCGCTGGTCTTCTCGCGACGCAGCCCGTTCTCGTCCTGCTCCACCTCACCGAGCACCGCCACCACGGGCACCAGCAGCCGGGCGCCCTTCAGCGCCTCCAGGACCGGGCCGACGGCGGTGCGGTCCTCGGCCCACGCGGCGAGCGCGGCACCGAGCCGGGGGTCGGCGGAGCCGTCGTCGTCGGAGTAGCCGGGGTCGGGGATGTTCTTGTTCGCCACGGTCACCGACCCTATCGGGGCACACGTCCCGCCGGAGCCGCGGGCCGGGTGCCGCGTCAGAAGGGCCGTCTGCGGCCCCGCCACAGGATCACGCCCACGACCAGCAGCACCCCGCCGACGCTGCCCGCGAGGGGGGCCGCCCAGTCGGCGGTGGAGCCGGTGGCCTCGGGGGCGGCGGGCCCCGGGCCGAAGTACTTCTCCCCGTAGGCCGCCGGGCGCAGTTCCTCGGGTTCGAGCCGGTCGGCCGCGCGCAGGGCCGCCACCGGGTCGATCTCGCCGAAGCCGCGGGAGTCGTCGCGACCGCCGACCGGCGGGTCCTCGGCGGTGTCCTCCAGGAGCGTCTTGACCTGGGCCGGGGTCAGGCCGGGATGGGCGGACTTGATCAGGGCGGCCACGCCGGAGACGTAGGCGGAGGCGGCCGAGGTGCCCCAGCCCGCGTAGTACTTGTGGTCGGGGTCGGCGATGACGACGTCGACGCCGGGCGCGCTGACCGTGGCGTACCAGCGGCGGGTGGAGAAGGCGGCGCGGGTGCCGTAGCGGTCGACGGCGGTGGCGGCGATCACGCCGGGGTAGGCGGCCGGGTAGGAGACGTGGTCGCCCTTGTCGCCGCCGTTGCCCGCGGAGGCGACGACGACCACGCCCTTCTGCAGCGCGTACTGCACGGCCTCGTCCTCGCCGGGTTCGGGGTGGGCGGAGGCGGAGTCGTCGCCGAGGGAGAGGTTGATGACGTCGGCGCCGTGGTCGGCGGCCCAGCGGATGCCCTCGGCGAGGGCGCCGCCGCGGGTGGTGCGGGCCTTGGCGCGGGCGGGGTCGCTGTCCTCCAGGATCACCCGCACGGGCAGGATCCTCGCCTCGGGGGCGACGCCCATGACGCCGTCGGCGCGGCCGGGTCCGTGGCCGTGTCCGGCGATGATGCCGGCCATGGCGGTGCCGTGCCGGCCCCAGGTGCGGTCGCCGGGCCGGGCGCCGAAGCCGATCATGTCCTGGGCGGGCAGCACGTTGCCGACGAGGTCGGGGTGGTCGGCCTGGACGCCGGTGTCCAGGACGGCGACGGTGACGCCCCGCCCCTTGGTGGTCCGCCAGGCCTGGTCGAGGTGGAGGGCGGTCAGGCCCCACTGCTGGGCGCGGATGCCGTCGGCGTGGGCGGCGGCGGACGGCAGCAGGGTGAGGGCGCCGGCGAGCAGGACGCTCACCGCGGCCCCGGAGGCACGCTTCATGAGGTTCTCTTCGTGGCGGAGGTGCCGTCGGCCTGCCGCAGCTGCCCTTCGATCCGCCCGGCGAGGCCCTTCGCCTCGTTGCCGAGGCCGGACTGGGCCTGCGGGGTGGTGGCGCCGGACCGTACGGCGTCGGCGGCGGGCTGCGGGGTGTCCACGGTGCGGCCGTCGGCCCAGCCGGAGACGGCGTACACGACGACGGGGGCGTCGGTGCGCACCGAGATGGTCCAGGACGCGCGCTGGGCGTCGCCGAACCCGGCGGCCGGGGTGCCCTTCGGGCCGTACGCGCGGGGCACCAGATCGGCGCGCTCGGTCAGGTGCTCGGTGCGGAACCGGGTGGCGAGCGCGGACATCGCGGCGGGGTCGGCCGTGGTGAACAGCAGCCCCACGGTGGTGACGTAGCTCTGGGTGGCGTCGGTGTAGGTGGCCCGCAGCAGGCGTCCGCAGCCGACGGGGGCGAGGACCTCGTGCAGCAGCGGGTCGAAGGCGTCGGCGCAGCCGCTGTCCGGGGCGACGGCGATCCGCGTCCAGGTGCGGTCGGCTCCGCCGGGTCCGGCGCCGGGTCCCCGTACGACGGGCGGGAACAGCCGGTCGACGGGCACGCTGTGCCAGACGGACGCGGCGGCGGCGAAGCCGTGCGGCCCGTCCCCGCCGTCCCGGGCCAGCCAGCTCCCGGTCACGGCACCGCCGATGAGCCCGAGCCCGAGCACGAGGCAGACCGCGGCCACCGCGGTCCGCGCCCGGGCCCGCTCCCGGAACGCCTCGGGCTCGCCGAACGTCACGACGGGCCGGGCGTCCCGGCGGGCGTACTGCGGGTGCCAGGTGGTGGCGGGGCGGGTGGAGTGCGGGTGCCTGCCGGGCCGAGGCGCGGCGGCGTCGTGGGCCGGTGCGGAGGCCGGCGGGGCGGCGGGCTCCGGGCGGCCGGGCGCGGGACCGGGGCGTTTTTGCGGGTGTCCGGGCGCGGAACCGGCGCCGTCCGGCCGGGAGTCGGAGCGCTGCGCGGCGGGGGCCTGCGGGACGGGGCGCAGAGGGGCCGTCGTCTCGGGGCGGGTCTCCCCGGGGGCGTCCGGGTGCCGGGGCGGCCGGGCGGGTCCCTGAGCCGTGCGGTCCGGGCCTGGCGTACCGGCGCGTTCGGGCCCCGCCGGGCCGGCCGGGCCGGTGGCGTCGGGGTGGGCGGCGCGGCCCGCGCGGGGCGGGGCGTCGGGGAAGCGGGCCGAGGCCGGGGGCGGCGGGGGGCTGGCGAGTCCGGCGGCTTCGGGCACCGGGCCGCTGTCCGGCGCCGCCGGCCGGCCGCCGCGCGGCAGGAAGACGGACGGCTCCTCGTCGGGGTCCTCCCCCGGTGCCGCGCCGGCGCCGCGCATGACGACCCGGGTGTCGAACCGTCCGGCGCCCGCGACGCCGTCGCCCGTGCGGCCGGGCGGGGACGCGGGGTGCGGCGGTAGGGAGGCGCGGCGTGCGTCCGTGCTCATGCGCCCCCCGTTTCCTCGTGCCCGGGCCGTCTCCTCGTACGCGGGCCGTCGCGCTGCCTCGGCCGTGCCCGGAACGTACGGGCAGGCATGCCGGTACGACCGGGCCCGGTGGCCGGACGCGGCCGGGCGGGTCCGTCGTACGTGCGCGTCACTCTACGGGTTGCCGGGGGCGCGGGCGGAACCAGTGCGCGAGGCCGGGGCACTTGCCCGGAACGTCCCCCTACCCTGCGGTAATCCCTTCTGGCAGGCTTCCGGCATGACTGCGCGTGCCGCCGACCGGGCCCGGTACGACCGGGCCACCGCCCATCTCGACGCCCCGTTCGCGATCGTGGACCTGGAGGCCTTCGACGCCAACGCGGCCGACCTGGTCCGCCGTTCCGGCGGCAAGCCGGTCCGCGTCGCCAGCAAGTCCGTGCGCTGCCGGGCCCTGCTGGAGCGCGTCCTGGCCAGGGACGGATTCCAGGGCATCATGTCGTTCACGCTGGCCGAGTCGCTGTGGCTGGCCCGTTCGGGGTTCGACGACATCCTGCTGGCCTACCCGTCCGCCGACCGTGCCGGTTTCGCGGAGCTGACCGCCGACCCCAAACTCGCGGGTGCCGTCACGGTGATGGTGGACGACCCCGCGCAGCTCGATCTGATCGACGCCGCCCGTGACGGCGGCGGCGAAGTGGTGCGGGTATGCCTGGAGTTGGACACCTCGCTGAAGCTGCTGGGCGGCCGGGTGCGGGTGGGCGCGCGGCGTTCCCCGCTGCACTCCCCCGCCCAACTGGCCGCCATGGCACGGGCGGTGGCCGAGCGGCCCGGTTTCCGGCTCGTCGGGCTGATGGGGTACGAGGGGCACATAGCGGGGGTCGGCGACGCGGTCGCCGGCCGGCCGCTGCGGTCGCGGGCGATCCGGCTGATGCAGGGCGCGGCCCGGCGGGAGCTGGCCGAGCGGCGGGCCGCGGCCGTGCAGGCGGTGCGGGCCGTCGCGCCCGGTCTGGAGTTCGTCAACGGCGGTGGCACCGGCAGTGTGCAGCACACCGCCGCCGAGGCCGCCGTCACCGAGATAGCGGCCGGATCCGGGCTGTACGTGCCGCGCCTGTTCGACAACTACCGTTCCTTCACCGGCCGTCCGGCGGCGCTGTTCGCGCTGCCGGTGGTACGGCGGCCGGGCGTGGGCGCCGTCACCGTGCTCGGCGGCGGCTATCCGGCCTCGGGCGCCCCGGGGGGCGACCGGCTGCCGGTGCCGTATCTGCCGGAGGGCCTGAGGTACGACTCGCAGGAGGGGGCCGGCGAGGTGCAGACGCCGCTGCTCGGCTCGCCCGCGGACGATCTGCTGATCGGCGACCGGGTGTGGTTCCGGCATGCCAAGGCGGGCGAGCTGTGCGAGCGGTTCGAGGCGCTGCACCTGGTGACGGGCGACGAGGTGACGGCGACCGTGCCGACCTACCGGGGCGAGGGGCGCACGTTCCTGTGAGCGTCCGGCCTACAGCGGCGTGACGTAGGCGCCCGCGATCCCGCCGTCCACCAGGAAGTCGGTGGCGTTGACGAAGGAGGAGTCGTCGCTGGCCAGGAAGGCGACGGCGGCGGCGATCTCCTCCGCCTCGGCGAACCGGCCCACCGGGATGTGCACGAGCCGGCGGGCGGCCCGCTCCGGGTCCTTGGCGAACAGCTCCCGCAGCAGCGGGGTGTTGACGGGCCCGGGGCACAGGGCGTTGACCCGGATGCCCTCCCGCGCGAACTGCACGCCCAGTTCCCGGGACATGGCGAGGACGCCGCCCTTGGAGGCGGTGTAGGAGATCTGGGAGGTGGCCGCGCCCATCCGGGCCACGAAGGACGCGGTGTTGATGATGGATCCCTTGCCCTGGCGGCGCATGTACGGGATGGCGGCCTTGCAGCACAGGTAGACGGAGGTGAGGTTGACCTCCTGGACACGCTTCCAGGCCTCCAGTCCGGTCTCCAGGATGGAGTCGTCGTCGGGCGGCGAGATGCCCGCGTTGTTGAAGGCCACGTCGACGCTGCCGTAGGTGTCGTAGGCGGTCGCGAACAGCGCCTCGACCTGCTCGGGGTCGGTGACGTCGGTCCTGACGAAGAGCCCGCCGACCTCCTCGGCGGCGGCCTTGCCGCGGGGTTCGTCCACGTCCGCGCAGACGACGTGGGCGCCCTCGGCGGCGAGCCGGCGGGCGGTGGCGAGACCGATGCCGCTGCCGGCTCCGGTCACGACGGCGGTACGGCCGACCAGTCGGCGGCAGACACTGTTGTCGGTCACTGTGCGGGGCCCTCCGTGCTGATGAAGACGTTCTTGGTCTCGGTGAAGGCGGTCAGGGCGTCGGGGCCGAGTTCGCGGCCGAGACCGGACTGCCGGTAGCCGCCGAACGGGGTCCAGTAGCGGACGCTGGAATGGGAGTTGACGGACAGGTTGCCCGCGCGCACGGCCTGCGAGACGCGCAGAGCGCGGCCGAGGTCGCGGGTCCACACGGAGCCGGACAGCCCGTAGGGGGTGTCGTTGGCGAGGCGGATCGCGTCCTGTTCGTCGGTGAACGGGAGCAGCACGGCGACGGGTCCGAAGATCTCCTCGCGGGCGGCCGGGCTGTCGTGCCGCTCCCCCGTCAGGACGGTCGGCGGGAACCAGAAGCCGGGTCCGTCGGGGGCGCCGCCGCGCAGGGCGGGGGCGCCGTCGGGGACGTACGACCGTACGCGGTCGCGCTGCGCGGCGGAGATCAGCGGGCCCATCTGGGTCTTCCCGTCGGCCGGGTCGCCGACGACGACGGCGGCGAGGGCGTCGGCGAGGAACGCGCGGGCCTCGTCGAGCACCGTCTCCTGGACGAGGATCCGGGTGCGGGCGCAGCAGTCCTGCCCGGAGTTGTCCAGGAAGGAGAACGGGTCGAGGGCGGTCCTCAGGTCGGCGTCGGCGAAGACGACGTTGGGGCTCTTTCCGCCGAGTTCCAGGGTGACCGGCTTGACGAGCCGCGCACAGCGCTCCATGACCTCGCGGCCGGTGCGGGTGGACCCGGTGAAGACGATCTTGGCCACGTCCGGGTGGTCCACCAGGGCGCGTCCGGCGATGTGCCCGTGGCCCGGCAGCACCTGGAACAGGTGCTCGGGCAGCCCCGCCGCCAGGGCGAGTTCGGCCAGTCGCAGGGCGGTGAGCGGGGTGGTCTCGGCGGGCTTGAGGACGACGGCGTTGCCCGCGGCGAGCGCCGGGAAGGACCCCCAGGCGGCGATCGGCATGGGGAAGTTCCAGGGGGCGATCACACCGACCACGCCCAGGGGCTCCTGGAAGGTGACGTCCCAGCCGCCGGGCACCGGGATCTGCCGGCCGAGCAGGCGTTCGGCGCCGCCGGCCGCGTAGTGCAGCAGGTCGCGGGCGTTGCCGGCCTCCCAGCGGGCGTTGCCGAGGGTGTGGCCGGCCTCGCGGACCTCCAGGCGGGCCAGTTCCTCGGTGTGCGCGTCGACGGTGTCGGCGAAGCGGCGCAGCAGCCGGGCCCGGTCGGCGGGGGCGAGCGCGGCCCAGCCGGTCTGGGCGCGGACGGCCCGTGCGACGGCGGCGGCCACGTCCTGCTCGCTCGCGGCGGGAACGGTGGCGACGACCTCCTCGGTGGCGGGGTTGAGGACCTGCAACTCGTCTGCGTCGGACACGGCTCGACCTTTCCCGGGCTGGCTCACAGGCGTTCGAAGGAGCGGCGCAGCTCCCAGTCGGTGACCGCGGCGTCGAAGGCCTCCAGTTCGACGCGGGCCATGTTGCGGTAGTGGGCCACGACCTCCTCGCCGAAGGCGGCCTCGGCGATGGCGCTGCGCTCCCACCGTTCGGCGGCCTCGCGCAGGGTGGCCGGGACGTGGTCGAAGCCCGCGGCGTAGGCGTTGCCGGTGCAGGGCTCGGGGAGTTCGAGCTTGTGCTCCACCCCGTACAGCCCCGCGGCGACCAGTCCGGCGACGGCGAGATAGGGGTTGACGTCGCCGCCGGGGAGGCGGTTCTCGAAGCGCAGGGAGCGTCCGTGGCCGACCACGCGCAGGGCGCAGGTGCGGTTGTCGTGGCCCCAGGCGACGGCGGTGGGGGCGAAGGAGCCCGGCTGGAACCGTTTGTAGGAGTTGATGTTGGGGGCGTAGAGCAGGGAGAAGTCGCGCAGCGCGGCGAGCTGTCCGGCGAGGAAGTGCCGCATCAGCTCGGACATCCCCTCGGGTCCGCCCAGGGCGTTGGTGCCGTCGGCGTCGGTGAGCGAGAGGTGGATGTGGCAGGAGTTGCCCTCGCGCTCGTTGTACTTGGCCATGAAGGTGATCGAGACGCCTTCCTGGGCCGCGATCTCCTTGGCGCCGGTCTTGTACAGGGCGTGCTGGTCGCAGGTGGTGAGGGCCTCGTCGTAGCGGAAGGCGATCTCGTGCTGGCCGGGGTTGCACTCGCCCTTGGCGGACTCGACGGTGAGGCCGGCGCCCGCCATGTCGTTGCGCAGCCGACGCAGCAGGGGTTCGACGCGGCCGGTGCCGAGGATGGAGTAGTCGACGTTGTACTGGTTGGCGGGCGTCAGGCCCCGGTAACCGGCGTCCCACGCCTGCTCGTAGCTGTCCTTGAAGACGATGAACTCCAGCTCGGTGCCGACCTGTGCGGTGTAGCCGAGGGCGGCGAGCCGGTCGAGCTGGCGGCGCAGGATCTGGCGCGGGGCGGCGGCGACCGGGGTGTCGTCGTGCCAGGCGAGGTCGGCGACGAGCAGGGCGGTGCCGGGGTGCCAGGGGATGCGGCGCAGGGTGGCGAGGTCGGGGCGCATGGCGAAGTCGCCGTAGCCGCGCTCCCAGGAGGACATGGCGTACCCGTCGACGGTGTTCATCTCGGTGTCGACGGCGAGGAGGTAGTTGCAGCCCTCGGTGCCGTGCTCCAGGACCTCGTCGAGGAAGAAGCGGGCGGCGAACCGCTTGCCCTGCAGGCGCCCTTGCATGTCGGGGAAGGCCAGGACGACGGTGTCGATCTCACCGCTCGCCACCAGGGCGTGCAGCTCCTCGACGGGGAGCGGGGCGGTGCGGTCTGCCACGGAGAGCCTCCTTCGGCGCCTACGCGCTTCTTCGGCCGGGCCGGGGAGCCATAAGGTATTGCCCCGAACCATTGCTTGGGAAGGGGGCGCGGGCGGATGTCGCCGGAGACGGAGCGGCAGGGGGCGGGCGACCGGCTCGCCGCGGTGCTGCGGCCGGTGCGGGCGGGCAACGGCTTCGAGGAGGCGCTGGAGCAGATCCTCCAGGTGGTACGGCTCGGACTGGTGCCGGGCGGCGGGCGGCTGCCGGCCGAGCGGGAGCTGGCGGAGCGCCTCGGGATCAGCCGGGTGACGCTGCGCGAGGTGCTCAAGGTGCTCCAGGACCAGGGGCTGGTCGAGGCGCGGCGCGGCCGGTACGGCGGAACGTTCGTGCTGCCGCGCGCGGACGCGGGCGGCGAGGACGAGCTGCGGCGGCGGATCGCCGCGGTGGACGTCGAGGACGTGCTGCGCTTCCGCGAGGTGCTGGAGGTGGGTGCGGCCGGGCTGTGCGCGGCGCACGGGCTGACGGACGAGCGGGCGGCACGGCTGCGGGAGGCGCTGGCGGGCACGCACGACGCGCCGCTGGCCGACTACCGGCGCCGGGACACCCTGCTCCATCTGACCCTGGCCGAGCTGTGCGGGTCCCCCTCGCTGACCGCGCAGTACGCGGCGGTGCGGGCCACGGTCAACGAGCTGCTGGACTGCATCCCGCTGCTGGTGCGCAATCTGGAGCACTCCCAGCGGCAGCACACCGCGCTGGTGGAGGCGGTGCTGGACGGGGACGCGGACGGGGCGCGGGAGATGATGCGGGAGCACTGCGCGGGCACGGCGGCGCTGCTGCGGGGTTTCCTGACCTGAGCCGCTTCTGCAAAGGTACGACCGTGAACCTTTCTGTTCCGTTGATCGGCGTGAGCACGTATCTGGAGACCGGGGCTCGGTGGGGGGTCTGGGAGCTGGAGGCCGCGCTGCTGCCGGCCGGGTATCCGCGGCTGGTGCAGCGGGCCGGGGGCCTGGCGTGCATGCTGCCGCCGGACTCGCCGGAGCTGGCCGCGGCGGCGGTGGCCCGGCTGGACGGGCTGGTCGTCGCGGGCGGCCCGGACGTGGACCCGGCCCGCTACGGCGCCGCCCGCGACCCCCGTACGGGCCCGCCGGCCACCGCCCGGGACGCCTGGGAACTCGCCCTGATCGACGCCGCGCTGGCCTCCGGCACGCCGCTGCTGGGGATCTGCCGGGGCATGCAGCTCCTGAACGTGGCGCTCGGCGGGACGCTGGTGCAGCACCTGGAGGGGCATGTGGAGGCGGTGGGCGTCTTCGGCAGCCACACGGTCACCCCGGTGCCGGGCACGCGCTACGCCGAGATCGCCCCGGCCGCGACGACCGTCCCCACCTACCACCACCAGTGCGTCTCCCGCCTCGGCCGGGACCTCGTGCCCTCGGCCCACGCGGAGGACGGCACGGTGGAGGCGATCGAACTACCGGCGAACCGGGGCTGGGCCCTGGGCGTGCAGTGGCATCCGGAGATGGGCGAGGACGTGCGGGTGATGAGCGCGCTGGTCGCTGCGGCGGGCTGAGCGGGGGCCGCGGCCGGCCGACCGGCGCCCCCGGGGCCTCTCGTTCGGATCTTGCCGGGCTCGCGGGCCCCGGCACCGCTCCCTGATCCGGCCCGATCCAGACGAAAGACCCTAGGCGTCGGCCCCGACGCCGTTCTTGAGCGTCGTCGGAAAGCGTTCCATCGCGACCCCGGAGGACTGGGTCGCGTCGCCGGTCAGCGCGGCGTGCAGGGCCCGGACAAGGGCTGTGCGGCGGGTCTCCGTGTCGCGCCGCCACAGCTTGCCCATACGGGCGCCCTCGCGCGCGGACAGGGCGTCGAGCCGGAGGGTCTCACGGCCGATGATCTCGGGCCCGTGTTCGCTCACCACTCGTCCCGTCCGGTGAACCACCCGGTGAGGTAGGCGGCGGCCATGTCCAGCGAGGGCAGCGGCCAGCCCGGGTTCTCCTCGGGGCCGGGCTGGACGAAGTAGGCGGGTTCCTCGCCCGGCGGGGCCGGGATTTCGGTGATCCAGAGCCGGTGGGTCTCGTCCGGGCCGTCCTCGGGGTCGTCCGGGAAGAACCACCCGCACAGGGCCCCGTTGTCCTTCCGCCGTTCGAACCACTCGAACCGGAAGCCCTGGGCGTACTCGGTATCACCCAACGTGCGGGCCATGCTGCCTCACTCTCGCTGCGGGGGCGTTTCCCGCCCAACATAACGTCAACTCCCCGCGCTCCGGGCGGTGGTGCTGCCGTCGGCCTCAGGCGCGGGTCAGTGACAGCAGGTCCCTGGCCGGGCCCGCGGGGCGGTGGCCCGTGGGCCAGACGGCGCGCAGGTCGCGGGAGAGGGAGACGCCGTCCACCGGGATGGCCACCAGCCGCCGCAGCGCCAGTTCCTCCCGCACCGCCAGTTCGCTCAGCACCGAAGGTCCCGCGCCGCTGACCGCCGACGCCTTCACCGCCGTCGTCGAGGACAGCTCGATGAGGGGGCGCGCGAGCCCCCCGAGCGCGGCGTCCAGCACCTGCCGCGTGCCCGAGCCCCGCTCGCGCAGGATCAGCGGGGTCTCCGCCAGTTCCTCGGCCGCCAGCGGCCGCCGCCGACGGGCCCATGGATGGCCCGGTGCCGTCACGACGATCAGCCGGTCGTGCCCGATCACCGCCGCGTCCAGTCCCGCGGGCACGGACAGTCCCTCCACGAAGCCGAGGTCCGCCTCCCCGCCGAGCAGCAGTTCCGCCACCCGCGCCGAGTTGCCGGCCAGCAGCGAGACCGCCGTGTCGGGCCGCTCGGCGTGCAGCGCGAGCAGCCAGCCCGGCAGCAGGTACTCGGCGATGGTCATGCTCGCCGCCACCCGCAGCCGCGAGTCCCGCCGGTCCCGCAGCGCCCGCGCCCCCGCGTCGAACGCGGCCGCCGCCTCCACCACCCGCCGCGCCCAGTCCGTCACCAGCACCCCGGCGTCCGTGAGCCGCGACCCCCGGGGCGAGCGGTCCACCAGGGCCACCCCCAGTTGCCGCTCCATCGACCGGATCCGGCTGCTCGCGGCCGGCTGGGTGACGCCGACCTCCCGGGCCGCCGCGCCGAGACTGCCCAGCCGCGCCACCGCCAGCAGCAGTTCCAGCGCCGCCAGATCGGGCACCCGGTGCGCCAGCGACCCGGTGCCCCGCCCGTCCTGCTCCTCCGCCTTGCTCATAAGACCAGTTTATGTCCCCATAGAAGCAAACTCCCTGGTCAGGGGAGAATCCCGGCGGCACGGTAAATGCCATGGTCACCGCAGCCCCGCCCCTTCCCGCCACCCGCGCGCCCCGCGCCGTCCGGGTCCGCCACCTCGGTCCCAACTGGTACGCCTCCGTCATGGGCACCGCCGCCGTCGGCACGGCGGGCAGCGCACTGCCGGTGGCCCTGCCGGCCGGCCTGCGCCCGGTCCTCGCGGCCGTCTGGGCGCTGTCCCTGCTGATGCTGATGACCCTGCTGGCGGCCCGCACGCTGCACTGGATCCACCACCGCGACCAGGCCCGCGCCCATCTCCTCGACCCGGCCATGGCCCCGTTCTACGGCTGTCTGTCGATGGCCATGCTCGCGGTGGGCGGCGGCGCGCCGACCGCCGGCCGCGACTGGCTCGGCACCGGCACCGCGGTCGCCCTGGACGCCGTGCTGTACACCGCCGGTACGGCGGTCGGCCTGGGGGCGGCCGTGGCGGTGCCGTACCTGATGTCCGTGCGGCACCGCATCGAGCCCTCCGAGGCCTCCCCGGTGTGGCTGCTGCCGCTGGTCGCGCCGATGGTGTCGGCGGCGCTCGGCCCGCAGTTCGTCCCGCACCTGCCGCCCGGCCAGCCCCGGGCCACCCTGCTGCTGGCCTGTCTCGCGATGTTCGGGCTGAGCCTGTTCGCCACGCTGGTGACGCTGCCGCTGGTCCTCTTCCGGCTGATCACCGCCGGCCCGCTGCCGCTCGCGCTCACGCCGACCCTGTTCCTGGTCCTCGGCCCGCTCGGGCAGTCCACCACCGCCGTCGGCTCGATCGCGAACGCCGCGCCCGGTGTCGTACCGGCCGCGTACGCGCGCGGCCTCGACGTGTTCTCGGTGCTGTACGGGGTGCCCGTGACGGGCTTCGCGCTGATGTGGCTGGCGCTGGCCGTCGCGCACCTGGTGCGGGCCCGGCGCCAGGGCATGGGCTTCGCGATGACCTGGTGGGCCTGCACCTTCCCGGTGGGCACCTGTGTCACCGGCGCGGCGGCCCTCGCCCGGCACACCGGTCTGACCGGCTACCAGGCGCTGTCCGTCGCGCTGTACGTGCTGCTGGTCGCGGCGTGGCTGGCGGCGGGCACCGGCACGGTGCGCGGGCTGCTCAGCGGCGAGCTGCTCGCAGGGCCTCGGCCAGTACCTGCGGCGCCCGCTCCAGGGACGGCCCGTACCACGTCAGGTACCGCCCGCTGACCAGGGCGCAGGCCAGACCGGGAAAGGCCTCCGGGCCGTCGTCCGCGGTGAACTGGTAGGGCTCGTCGGGGAGCACCACCACGTCCGGGGCGGCGGCCCGCAGCTCGTCCAGGGGGATGCGGGGGTAGCGCTCGGCGTGCCCCGCGTACAGGTGGTGCACGCCGAGGCGGGCCAGTACGTCGCCCGCGAAGGTGTCCCGGCCGACGACCATCCAGGGCCGGCGCCACACCGGTACGACGGCGGTCGTGCGCTCCGCGGGCTCGGGCAGCGCGGCCCACGCCGCCTCGGCCCGGCGCAGCCAGCCGGGGCGCTCCGGAGCACCGCAGGCGGCCAGGACCCGGGCCAGCTCCGTGAAGGCGTCCGGGACCGTGCGCACCTCGGTGACCAGCACGTCGAGGCCCGCCGCGCGCAGCGCGTCGAGGTCGGGGACGCGGTTCTCCTCCTCGTTGGCCACGACCAGGTCGGGTGCCAGCTCGACGATCCGCTCGACCTTGGGGTTCTTGGTCCCGCCGATCCGTACGACGTCCAGGTCCGCCGGGTGACCGCACCAGTCGGTGGCCCCGACGAGCGCGCCGGGCAGCGTCTCGGCGACGGCCTCGGTGAGGGACGGGACGAGGGAGACGACGCGCTTCACCGGGACCGGTCCTGCACGGCCTCGATGTGTTCGGCCACCGCGACCACGACGACCCGGGTGTCCGGTACGGTCGCCCGCCAGCGGTGTCTGACGCCGCCGGTGAGATACAGCGTGTCGCCGCGGCCGAGGCGGTAGGCGCGGCCCTCGGCCTCGATCTCGACCGCGCCCTCGACGATGTACATCAACTCGTCGTTGCGGTGCTGGAACTCGCGTCCGGCGTCGTGGTCGCCGAGGAACTCGGAGGCGTGCAGCTGGTGGTGGCCGCGGACCAGGGAGCGGGTGCGGGGCGCGAAGTCGTCCTCGGCGGCGGGCTCGGCGCGCACCACGTCCACGGTGGCCGCGGGGTCCGCGGCGGCGAGGAGTTCGACGGCCGTGGTGCGCAGCGCGTCGGCCAGTTTCTCCAGGGAGGTGCGGCTGGGGCGGGCCCGGTCGTTCTCCACCTGGCTGAGGAAGGGCACGGACAGGCCGGTGCGCTCGGCCACGACCGCGAGGGTCAGCTCCAGCGCACGGCGCCGCCGCCGGACCGCCGCGCCCACCCGTACGGGCTGCTGCTCTTTGTGGTCGCCCATCGCTCCGGCTCCCTCCCTCGCTCGTCGGTTCGTGCCGCCTCGGGTACCGGGTGCCCGCTGCGGGGCTCCCGATGGCTTCACTGCACCCTACGCATGTTCGGCAAACGGTTTCATGCGCGTGTCACATCCCCTGCTCGCCGACGACCCCTTACCCTCCCGGTTCACGCCAGGGTCGGGGGCTTCGCGGGGGTCCCCCGATGCTTCCTCCCTGGGGATGAACATGTCCAGCAGCCAGAGCCATCACGCTGGGTGATTGGCCGGATTCTTGCCGTAGGGGAAACGGGAGCTTTCCCCTACGGGAAGCGCCGCGAGGGGCGGACGGCTCCGTACCCCCATCGTCGTACGGTGTCGTCCGCCCCTCGGGTGGCGGTCCGGGCCCGTCAGGTCACCCGGCCGCCTGGCTCTGGGCGCGGTCGCCGGTGACCGGGGCCCACTTGTCGACCAGGCCGGGGTTCTCGCGCAGCCAGGCGCGGACGGCGTCCTGCTCCTTGCCCTTGCCCGCCTGCTGGATCCGCGCCTCCAGGCCGGTGAGCTGCTTCTCGGTCATGGAGAAGTCCTTCAGCCAGCGCTCGACCTGCGGGTTGTCCTCGGCGAATCCCTTGCGGGACAGGGTGTGGACCCCGTCGCCCTTGCCCCAGGCGCCCTTGGGGTCCTTGAGCTTCTTCAGGTCGTAGCTGCTGTAGGCCCAGTGCGGGGACCACAGGGTGACCAGGACCGGCTCCTTCTTGGCGTAGGCGCGCTTGAGCTCGGCGAGCATGGCCGGGGTGGAGCCGTCGATCACCTGGTAGGTGCCGTTGAGCCCGTACTCCTTGAGGACCTTGCTCTTGAGCAGGCTCATCTCGCCGGCGCTCGGCTCGATGCCGACGATCTTCCCGCCGAACTCGGAGGCGTGCGCCTTGAGGTCCGCGAGGGAGTCGACGTCCTTCACGTAGGAGGGGACGGTCAGCTCCAGGGACGTGGGCCCGTACCAGCTGCCGAGGTCGTCCAGCTGCTTGCCGTACTTCTTCCAGTACTCGGCGTGGGTGGTGGGCAGCCAGGAGTCGGTCTCGAAGTCGATCTGCCCGGTGGCGAGTCCGGTGTAGAGGGGGCCGGCCGCGTACTGGGTGGTGGTCACCTTGAAGCCGCGCTCCTGGAGGATCTCCTTCCACAGGAAGGTGGAGGCGATGCCCTCGTCCCAGGGGATGTAGCCGATCTTGACCTCCTTGCCCTTGCCGATGTCGGTGCCGGAGGCCTCGGAGCTGCCGCCGGCGGAGCCGAAGACGCCGAGTCCGCCGGCGACGAGCGCGAGGACGACGACACCGGCGACCGCGACGGCCGGGTGCGGGCGGTAGGACCAGGCGCGGCGGGGCGCCTTGGCGGCGGCCCGGCGGCCCAGCGGGGACAGCTGGGTGCCGAGGGCGCCGGTGATGCGGTCCAGGTAGATGGCGAGGACGACGATGCCGACGCCCGCCTCGAAGCCGTAGCCGATGTCGAGCTGGCCGATGGCCTCGTTGACGGCGCCGCCGAGGCCGCCGGTGCCGACCATGCCGGCGATGACGACCATGGACAGGCCCAGCATGATGACCTGGTTGACGCCGGCCATGATGGTCGGCAGGGCGAGCGGCAACTGGACGCGCCACAGGATGTTGCGCGGGGTGGTGCCGAACGCCTCGGCGGCCTCGACCAGTTCGGCGTCGACCTGGCGGATGCCGAGTTCGGTCATGCGGACGCCGGGGGCGAGCGCGAAGATCAGGGTGGCGACGACGCCGGCCGCGGTGCCCAGCCCGAAGAAGAGCATGGCCGGGATCAGCAGGACCATCGACGGCATCGTCTGGAGCAGGTCCAGGACGGGCCGTACGGCGGCGCCGACCGCCTTGGAGCGGGCCGCCCAGATGCCCAGCGGGATCGAGATCACCAGGGCGATCACGGTGGCCACGAGGACCAGGGCGAGCGTGGACATCGCCTGGTCCCACAGCTGGAGCGAGTCCACCAGGGCGAAGCCGGCGAACGCGAGGACACCGGCGCTCAGGCCGCGCAGCCACCAGGCGATGACGGCGAGGATGCCGGCCATCAGCAGCGGCGCGGGGGCGGCGAGCACCGCGTCGATGCCGTCGTACATGCCCTCCATGACAGCCTTGACGGCGTCGAAGAGCCAGGAGAGGTGGTCGACCAGCCAGTTCACACCGGAGTCGACCCAGTCGCCGAGGGGGAGCCTAGGCATGGGCGGTCACCTTCTTCCCGTCCTTGCCGTGGCCGTCGCAGGCGGCCGGTTCGCCCCGTTCGTCGCCGAGGAAGCCCACCAGGCGCTGCCGGGGCACGACCCCGACGAGGGAGCGGCCGGCGTCCAGCACGGCGACCGGGTGGCTCACCCGGGCGCTGATCGCGCACAGTTCGGTGAACGGCGTCTCGGGTGTCGCCGTCTCGCAGTCGCAGTCCGCCTCGTCGCCGCGCACCTCGGTGTCCATCACGGCCGCCGCGGTGAGCACCCGGGAGCGGTCGACGTCCTGGATGAAGGAGGCCACGTAGTCGTTGGCCGGGCGCAGCAGGATGTCCTCGGCGGTGCCGGTCTGCACGATGCGGCCGTCGCGCATGACGGCGATGCGGTCGCCCAGGCGCATGGCCTCGTTGAGGTCGTGGGTGATGAAGACGATGGTCTTCTTCAGGGTCTTCTGGAGCTGGAGCAGCTGGTCCTGCATGTCGCGGCGGATCAGCGGGTCCAGGGCGCTGAACGACTCGTCCATGAGCAGCAGGTCGGCGTCGGTGGCGAGGGCGCGGGCGAGGCCGACGCGCTGCTGCATGCCGCCGGACAGCTCGTCGGGCCAGGACTTCTCCCAGCCGGCCAGGCCGCACAGGGCGAGCGCCTCGTCGGCGCGGCGCTCGCGCTCGGCGCGGGGCACGCCCTGCACTTCCAGGCCGTAGGCGGCGTTGTCGCGGACGCTGCGGTGCGGGAACAGCGCGAAGTGCTGGAAGACCATGCTGATCTTCCGGGAGCGCAGCTCGCGCAGTCCGCGGTCGCTCAGCGCGGTCAGTTCCTCGCCGTCGAAGCGCACGCTGCCGGCGGTCGGCTCCAGCAGACCGTTGAGCATCCGCAGCAAGGTGGACTTGCCGGAGCCCGACAGCCCCATGACGACGAAGATCTCACCTGCCTCGACACGGAAGGAGGCGTCGATCACGGCGGCCGTGGTGCCGTCGGCGCGCAGCTCCTCCCGGTCGGCGCCCCTGCGCAGGCGCTCCACTGCGTCGTCCGGTCGTCTGCCGAACACCTTGAACAGGTGTTCCGCCTCAAGCCTGGCTTGCACGCGTACCTCTTGTCTCGGGAACAGGGACAGCGGAGCGGCGGGCCCTCCGACCGTCGAAAACCAGCCGACAGTTGAAATGAGCAACCACTCGCTCCATGGCGGCGCTGCTTCCCAGGTCAAACAGAGGCAAACTCACAAGTGGCCGGGCTCACCGCGTTGCGCATCACGCAACGCGTTCCAGGGCGAAAGGTGGGCGAAGGTGACTGTCGGTGGCGTGCGGCATGATGCGAGCGTGACCGGACGACTGATGCTGCTCGACACCGCCTCGCTCTACTTCCGCGCCTACTTCGGCGTCCCCGACTCCGTGAAGGCACCGGACGGCACCCCGGTGAACGCGGTGCGCGGACTGCTGGACTTCATCGACCGGCTTGTCAGGGACCACCGGCCGGAGCACCTGGTGGCCTGCATGGACGCCGACTGGCGGCCGCGGTGGCGGGTCGAGCTGATCCCCACCTACAAGGCGCACCGGGTCGCCGCGGAGCACACCGGCGCGCCGGACGCGGAGGAGGTCCCGGACACCCTCGCCCCGCAGGTGCCCGTCATCGAGTCCGTGCTGGACGCCGTCGGCATCGCCCGGGTCGGCGTCCCCGACTACGAGGCGGACGACGTGATCGGCACGTTCACCGAGCGCGCCACCGGACCGGTCGACATCGTCACCGGCGACCGCGACCTGTACCAGCTGGTGGACGACGCCCGCGGGGTGCGGGTGCTGTACCCGGTCAAGGGCGTGGGCACCCTCCGGATCACCGACGAATCGGTGCTGCGCGAGAAGTACGGAGTGGACGGACGGGGGTACGCGGATCTGGCGCTGCTGCGCGGCGACCCGAGCGACGGCCTGCCGGGCGTGGCCGGGATCGGCGAGAAGACGGCCGCCAAGCTGCTGGCCGAGTTCGGCGACCTGGCCGGGATCATGGCCGCGGTGGACGACCCCAGGGCCCGGCTCACGCCGTCGCAGCGGCGTCGGCTCACCGAGGCCCGGCCGTACGTCGCGGTGGCGCCGAAGGTGGTGCGGGTGGCCGGTGACGTGCCGCTGCCCGAGGTGGACACCGCGCTGCCGCGCGTCCCGCGCGATCCGGCGGGCCTGGCGGAGCTGGCGGCCCGGTGGGGTCTGGGCGGCTCGCTGCAACGGCTGCTGGACACGCTGGGCGGGTGAGCCGGGGCCCGCGGGATCGGCAATATTCCAGCAAAGGGCGGCCGTTGAACAACGAAGGAAGATCCGGGCCGAAGGAGGAAATGTTAGCTTAGGTATACCTAACCAATTTGCAGGAGGCCGTGATGGCAGAGCGTCCGGAACGAAAGCCGCGCAAGGTCCACACCGCCCGGGTGGTACGCACCGAGCGGCTCACCCCGCACATGCAGCGCGTGGTGCTGGGCGGCGAGGGTCTTGCCGGGTTCGCGGCGGACACCTGCACCGACCACTACGTGAAGCTGCTGTTCGGCCCGGCCGGAGTGGTCTACCCGGAGCCCTTCGACCTGGAGCGGATCCGGGCCGAGTTCCCGCGCGAGCAGTGGCCGGTGACCCGGACCTACACCGTGCGCGCCTGGGACCCGGGACACCGCGAGCTGACCCTGGACTTCGTGATCCACGGCGACGAGGGCCTGGCCGGCCCCTGGGCGCTGCGCGCACGCCCCGGTGACACCCTGCGCTTCATGGGCCCCGGCGGCGCCTACGCGCCCGACACGGACGCCGACTGGCATCTGCTCGCCGGTGACGAGAGCGCACTGCCCGCGATCGCCCGCGCCCTGGAGACCCTGCCCGCCGGGACCCTGGCACACGCCTTCGTGGAGGTGTCCGGGCCCGAGGAGGAACAGAAGATCGACTCCCCGGCCCAGATCGTCTGGCTGCACCGCGGGGACCGCCCGGTCGGCGCGGCCCTGCTGGAGGCCGTACGGGAACTGGAGTTCCCCGAGGGCCGGCTGCACGCGTTCGTGCACGGCGAGGCCGGCTTCGTGAAGGAGCTGCGCCGGATGCTGCGGGTGGAGCGGCAGATCCCGCGCCAGGACCTGTCGATCTCCGGCTACTGGCGGCTCGGCCACAACGAGGACGGCTGGCAGGCCTCCAAGCGGGAGTGGAACGCCCGGATCGAGGCCGAGCAGGAGGACGGCGGCGCGGCGGCGGCCTGAGCGCGCCACCGCCCGGGCGACCGGCCGCCGGCACGCGCGGCGCGGTCACTCGGCGGGGAGCGCGTCCAGGAGCGTCCGCGCCGTCCGCAGTTCCTTGCCGTCGGCCTCGTCGCCGAGGGCGAGGGCCTCCAGCAGGCGGGTGCGGGCCTCCTCCGCCTCCCCCAGCTCGATCAGGGCCTGCCCCAGGGACACCAGCGCGTACCCCTCTCCGTTGGTCAGACCGATGCGGTGGGACTCGGCCACGGCGTCGCGGTAGTGGTCGGCGGCCTCCCGCCACCGGCCCAGGGCCGCGTAGTCGAGACCGATCGCGTAGATCGTGTTGGCGCGGATGACGTCGGCGATGAACTCGCTCACCGGGCAGTCCGGCGCGTCCAGGAAGGCGATGACGCGCCGGTCCTGGTGCAGGGCCTCCTCGGCACGGCCGGCCGAGCGCAGGGAGACCGCGTGGCTCGCCACGGCGTTCAGCCAGACCTCGGGATCGCCGCCACCCTCCGCCAGGTGGATGGCGGCCAGGGACTTCTCGGCGGCCTCCCGGGCCTCGCCGAGCTTGCGGTGCGCGTTCGCCGCGTGCGCCAGTGCCGAGGCCTGCTGGGTGACGTCCTCGGCGCGGCGGGCGCAGTCCAGCGCCTCCCCGGCCCGTTCGATCGCCTCGCGGTGGCGGTGCTCGCAGGTGTTCAGGGCCCAGGCGTGGCAGTTGAGGTGGAAGGCCCGCAGGTACGGGTCGTCCAGCGCGGCGGCGGCCTCGCTCGACAGGCGGAACACCTCGGGCCAGTGCCCCCAGAAGAGCCACAGGTCGCAGAACCACTCCATGGCGCCGACGGTCTCCACGACCCGGCGGTGCTCGCCCCTGCGGGCGGCGGCGCGCAGCGCGGCGAGCCAGGCCGGGGCCTCGTCCTGGAGCCAGGCGCGGGCCTGCTCGGCACTCTCCAGCGGGACCAGGCCCCGCCAGGAGGACGGCGGTGCCCCGTACCCGGGTTTGTACCAGCGGCCGGCGACCACGGCCGTCTCCAGCAGCCAGGTGCGCAGCCGGTCCTCGGCCGCCGCCCGCTCACCGGGCTCCTCCCGGCCCGTCAACCGCGCACGGGCGAACAGCCGCAGCAGATCGTGGAGTTGGTAGCGGCCGGTGAAAGCGGTCTGGAGCAGCCCGGCCTCGACCAGTTCCTCCATGACGTCCTCGGCCTCGAAGACGCCGGTGGCGGTCAGGGCGGCGCCGTAGGCCGCGGTCATGTCCGCCGCCGGGACCAGGCTCAGCAGCCGCAGCATCCGAGCGGCCTCCCCGGTCAGCTGCCGGTACGACAGCTCGAACGCCGCCTCCACCCGCACGTCCCCGGCGGCGAGCGCGCCCAGGCGGCGTTCCTCGTCGGCCAGTCGCCGGACCAGGTGCGCCACGCTCCACGCCGACCGCACCGTCAGCCAGTTCCCGGCCACCCGCAGCGCCAGCGGCAGCTGCCCGCACAGCTCCGCCACCTGTCCCACGGCGTCGATCTCCGCGTCCGCCCGCCGCTCGCCCAGGATCCGCCGCAGCAGCTCCACCGCCTCGGCCCGCGCCATCTCGGACAGCGCCAGCCGGTCGACGTTCTCCAGACCGCTCAGCGGCCGCCGGCTGGTGACCAGCACCAGGCTCCGCCCGCGGGCGGGCAGCAGCGGACGCACCTGCCCCTCGTCCCGGGCGTTGTCCAGCACCACCAGACACCGGCGCTCGGCCAGCAGGGCCCGCAGCAGCCCCGCGCGCCCGGCCGCGTCCTCCTGCGTCAGCCTGCGGTCCGACACCCCCAGTGCCTTCAGCAGCTTCAGCAGCGCCTCGCTCGTGTCCATGGGGCCCGCCACGCCGTGCAGGTCCACCACGAAACAGCCACCGGGGAACTCGTGTGCCAGGTCCGCTGCCGCTTTGAGGGCCAGCGTCGTCTTCCCGCACCCCGGCGGGCCCGAGATGACCGACACCGACGTGCCCTCGCCGGTGCCCGCCCGTGCCGCGGCGTCCCGCAGCCGCGCCAGCTCGCCGTCGCGTCCGGTGAAGTCCCCCACCGTCCGCGGCGGCACGGCTGTCCCCGGGCCCGCCACCGGGCGGGTCGCACGCGCCGTCCGTGCCGCCCGCGCGGCCGCCAGCAGAGCCTCCCGCTCCGCCGCGCCGAGCCCCAGCCCCTCCGCCAGCGCCGTCGCGGTACGCCGCTGCGGGACCCGGCTGCGACCCCGCTCCATGTCACCGATCGCCCGGACGCTCACCCCCGACGCCTCGGCCAACTCCTCGATGGTCAGACGGCGTCGCTGCCGCTGACCGCGCAGGACGACTCCGAACGACTCCCCGGACACCGGCCACTCCTTCGCTCTCCCCTGCCGGAGACTACGAGGGGCGGGAACCCGTCCACGAGCACGTCCAGCCCATGGAACGACGGTAACAACCCCGGCGCCCGGACCGGGCGGCGGAGCGTGGGCGGACCGGCGCCCGCCCGGCCGCCTCGCCGGGCTTCGCGGGATCGGCGCGTCCGGGTCCCCCGGCGGGCGGTCAGTCCCCCCGCACCCGCGCGTGCAGATGCATGTCGTGCCAGCCGTCGGGGTGGAGGAAGGCGCTGCGCCGGGTGCCCTCGGGGGCGTAACCGGCCTTGCGGGCGACCCGGCAGGAGGCCTCGTTGGCGGTGGAGTGCATCAGCTCCAGCCGGTGGAAACCGATCTCCTCGAACGCCCAGCGGGTCAGGGCCGTGACCGCCCGCGCGGCCACGCCACGGCCACGGGCCCGCGCCACCGTCCAGTAGGCGATCTCGGCCGTCCCGTCGCCCAGTTCGATCTGCCGCAGCGCGACCCTGCCCAGCAGCGTGTCGCCGTCCGCCGCCGCGACCGCCCACTGCGGCTGCCTCTCGCCCTCCCACAGCTCCTGCCACTCGGTGATCCAGCCGGCGGCCTCCGCCTCGGACTCGCAGGACTTGCCGTGGAAGCGGTGCATCAGCGGATCCTGGAACGCCGCGTACACGGCGGGCGCGTCCTCGGCCCGCCAGGGGCGCAGGACGAGGCCGTCACCGCTCGCGATGGCGGGCTGGGGGGCACGGGCGAGAGCGCCGGCGGACAGCACGGGGCGGGTGAGAAAGGGCATGGCCCCATACTGCCGTCGTGCGACGCCCGTCACCCAGGGGTTTCGCCCCGTCCCCGCCTCGTACCCTTGACCGGGTGAGACGCCGTACGCCGCCCCCGCCCGCCCCGCTCCCCCAGCGCGACGGTGTGGACCCGGTGCGGGTGCGGCTGCCCGCGGACGGGGCGTGGCCCACCGTGCGGGAGCATCTGGTGGAGCGGCTCACGGGCGCGGCGCCCGGCATGGTGGAGGCGATGTTCCACGCCGGGGGGATCGTCGGCGCCGACGGGCGGGCGGTGCCGCCGGACGCGCCGTACCGGCCGGGGATGTTCGTGTGGTTCCACCGCGATCTGCCCGCCGAGACCCCGGTGCCGTTCCCGGTGACCGTGGTGCACCGGGACGCGCACATCGTCGTCGCCGACAAACCGCACTTCCTGGCCACCACCCCGCGCGGCAGCCATGTCGCCCAGACGGCCCTGGCCCGGCTCCGCCGCGAGCTGGGCATTCCGACGCTGACGGCCGCGCACCGGCTGGACCGGCTCACCGCCGGGCTGGTGCTGTTCACGGTGCGGCCCGAGGAACGCGGCGCGTACCAGACCCTGTTCCGGGACCGCCGGGTGCGCAAGGAGTACGAGGCCGTCGCCCCGTACGACGCCTCGCTCGCGCTGCCCCGGACGGTACGCAGCCGGATCGTGAAGGAGCGCGGGGCACTGGCCGCCCGGGAGGTCGAGGGCGAGCCCAATGCCGAGACCCGGGTGGAGCTGCTGGAGCGGCGGGACGGGCTCGGCCGCTACCGCCTGCTGCCGCGCACCGGCCAGACCCACCAGCTGCGGGTGCATCTGAACGCGCTCGGGGTGCCCATCCTCGGCGACCCGCTCTACCCGGTGGTGACCGACCCGGCGCCGGCCGGCGACTTCCGGCGCCCGCTGCAACTGCTCGCGCGCCGGCTGGAGTTCACCGATCCGGTCACCGGCGTGGAGCACGCCTTCACCAGCGGGCGCACCCTGGCGGCCTGGTCCGGCACCGGCTGGGCGTGACCGGCCGGCTCACTCGCCGCGCCACCAGCGCAGCAGCCGCTGCCAGGGCCCCTTCGGCGGCGGCACGGGGGCCGGTGTCACCGGCCGGGCGGGCGGCACGGCGGCGGGCAGTGCCGCGCTCGGCCCGGGGCGCGGGGCGGGCGGCATGAGGTCGGCGGGCAGGCTGGGGCGGTAGGCCCTGGGCGGCAGGTCGGCGTCCGCTTGCGGCTTGGGTTCGAAGCGCACCGGCAGCGCCACCAGGTGCCGGGAGGCGATCGAGGACCGCCAGCGCAAGTCGTGTTCCGCGCAGTCCAGTTGGACGTCGGGCAGCCGGGTGAGCAGGGCGTCGACGCCGACGTCGGCGATGGCCCGCCCGATGTCCTGTCCCGGGCACTCGTGCGGGCCGCCGCCGAAGGCGAGGTGCGAGCGGTTGCCCTGCATGCTCGCGGACAGGTCGGGCCGCACCCGCGGGTCGATGTTGCCCGGCGCGGGCGCGAACAGCAGTCCGTCGCCCTTGCTGATGCGCTGACCGCCCAGCTCGGTGTCCTGCTTGGCGAAGTAGCCGAAGACGGTGCTGAACGGCGGCTCGTCCCACAGCGACTGTTCGATCGCCTCCGGCACGGTCATCTGCCCGCCGCTCAGCCGGGCGCGGAACCCGGGCTCGGTCAGGACCATGCGCAGCGCGTTGGCGAGCAGGTTGGCGGTGGCCTCGTAGGACGCGAACAGCACGAGCCGCAGGTGTTCGCGGACCTCGTCGTCGCCGAGCCCGGCCCCGTGGGTGACGAGATGGCTGGTGAAGTCGTCCTCGGGCCGGGCACGCCGGCGCTTGGTGAGCCGGTTCAGCGCGTCCATGACGTAGGCGTGGCTCTGGTTGGCGGTCTCGGTGCCCTTCAGGGCGTCCCGCGCGGCCTGCACCATCCGGTCGTTGTACTCCTCGGGCATGCCGAGGATGTCGCACAGCACCGCCATCGGCAGGTGTTCGGCGAACTGGGCGACCAGATCGGCCCGGCCCCGCTCGCAGAAGCCGTTGACCAGGCGCTGGGTGTGGCCGCCGATGTGCCGGCGGACGCTGCGGTGGTCGATGGTGCCCATGGCGGAGGTGACCGCGTGGCGCAGCCGCAGGTGCTCGTCGCCCTCGACGTGGGAGCAGATGGGCTGCCAGGCGATGTGCGGCATCAGCGGGTGGTCGGGCTTGACCCGGCCGTCCAGCAGCGGCGCCCAGATCCGGCTGTCGCGGGTGTACTGCGAGGGGCTGCGCACCACCTGGAGGTTCTCGGCGTGCCCGAGCACCACCCACATCGGCACGTCGTCGTGGAGCAGTACGGGGGCGACCGGGCCGTACTGCTCGCGCAGCCGCTCGTAGAGGTCGTCCAGGTCCTCGGCGCCGGGGCCGTAGAGCCGGTGCGCCCCGCCGGGGCCGGGGCGGTGCGCGGGGCAGCCGGGGGGCGGACCGGGGAGGGTGTCGGGTGTGCCGGGGGGCAACTGGGGTTCAGACGTCACGGTGTTCGCTCCGGAACGGGGAAAGGGGCGGGTCGGACGAGGGCGCCGGAGAGGGCGAGCGAGTGCAGGAAGCGCATCAGGGTGAGCAGCACGTCCTTGCTGGAGGCCCGGCGGCGCACATCGCACTCGACGATCGGGATCTCGGGGGTGAGGTCGAGCGCGGCGCGCAGCTCCTCGATGGGGTGACGGGGGGCGTCCGGGAAGGAGTTGACGGCGACGACGAAGGGCACGCCGCGTTCCTCCAGCCGGCCCATGACGTCGAAGCTGACCTCCAGGCGCCGGGTGTCGACGAGGACGACCGCGCCGAGCGCGCCCTCGAACAGGCCGTTCCACAGGAACCAGAAGCGCTCCTGGCCGGGGGTGCCGAACAGGTAGAGCACGAGTTTGTCGGTGATGCCGATCCGGCCGAAGTCCATGGCGACGGTGGTGGCCGTCTTGGTCTCCGAGCCGTAGTCGTCGTCGACCCCGATGCCGGCCTGCGTCATGGTCTCCTCGGTGGTCAGCGGCCTGATCTCGCTGACGGAACCGACCATGGTGGTCTTGCCGACGCCGAAACCGCCCACGATGACGATCTTCACCGCGGTCTGGGTGGTGTGCGGCAGCTGGTCCTCGGTGCGCGGGCCGGGGATCGTGTCAGAGCTTTTGAAGTCCATGCATCACCGCTTCGAGGAGGGAACGATCGGGGGCCGCCCGGCGGACGACCGGGGCACGCGCCTGCACCAGTTCGGCCGTGATCATCTCCGTGATCAGTACCGTCATCGCGCTGAACGGCAGGGAGAGATAGGCCGACAGCTCGGCCAGCGACAGCGGGGCCGCGCACAGGTCGAGCACCGCCGTGTGCTCGGGGGACGCGCCGGGCGGGGAGGTGCGGCGGGCGACGATCAGGGTCACCAGGTCGAGTTCGGCGCGGCCGCCGTCCGCGGTCCCGGTGACGGCGTAGAGCCGTTCGGGGTTCCTGGGCGGGGGCTGGCCGTCGGGGGTGCCGTGCGGGAGCGGGTCGTCCGGGGTCTCGGCCGGCGGCGGAGGTAACGGGGCGGGTGGGGGCGGCGGGCCCGGCCTGCGCCGGGTGCGTCGTGGAGGGGTCATACGGTCTGCCCGTCCCGCCGGGGCGGACTGGTGAGGTGGGCGCCGATCCGGACGACGAGGTCGCGCATCATGCCGCTCATCCGGCCCGGTTCGCAGGTGACGTCGGCGAGCACGGCGAGGTAGGCGTTGGCGCCGGCGTTCATCAGGTAGAAGTAGCCGCCCTCGATCTCCACGACGACGACCTTCATGTCGCCGGCGCCGGGGATCTCCTGGATGATGGCGCCGGCCAGGCTCTGCAGGCCCGCGCAGGCGGCGGCGACCCGGTCGGCGGCGTCGGGTTCGCCGCCGTAGCGGGCGATGCGCAGGCCGTCGGAGGAGAGCACCACGATCATCTGGATGCCGGGTACTCCGTCGTTGAGCTGCTTGAGCATCCAGTCGAAGTTGCCTCGCTGCTGGATCACCGGGTGGTCTCCTCGTCGTCGGCCTCGGTGGGGGCGGCCGCGTCATCGATCAGGTGCAGGTACTTGGTCGGGTGGAGCGTGAAGTCGGTCAGCTCGGGCGCGGTGGCGTCCTCGGGCATGCCCTTGCGCAGTCCGTCGAAGAAGTCGTCGATCCACATGCCCGGCGGTCGTTCGATCAGCTTCCTGCGCTCGGGGTCCGGCTCCGGCTCGGGCTCGGGCTCCTGCCTGGTCTGCGACCAGATGGTGGGCCGGCCCTCGCGCTCGGCCTGCTCGATGGCCGCCTCCTCGGCCCAGCGCCGGCTCAGCGGGACCTTGACCCGGCTGCGGCGCTGCGGCAGGCCGCCCGCGGTCCACTCGGTGACCTCGGGGACGTCGTCCTCCATGGAGATCCCGGCGGGGATCCTGGGGCTGGTGGGGCGGCGCTTCTTGGGGCGGCGCCTGGGGCCCTCGACGGCGCCGAGTTCGGGCATCGGGATGCCGGTCGCGCCGATGCCGTGGGCGACGCCGACGCCGGGCTCGGTGGTGGTCATCACGCGCGGCACGATGAGGATCGCGCGCAGCCCGCCGTAGGCGGAGGTGCGCAGCGAGACCTCCATGTCGAACTGCTTGCAGAGCCGGCCGACGACGGCGAGGCCGAGGCGCGGGTTGTCGCCGAGGTTGTGCGCGTCGTCGCCGTTCTTGGCGTCCTCGATCATCTTCTCGATGCGGATCCGGGACTCCTCGTTGAGGCTGACCCCGGCGTCCTCGATCTCGATGACGATGCCGGTCTGCACCTCGACGGCGGTGACGTGCACCTTGGTGGTGGGCGGCGAGTAGCGGGTGGCGTTGTCGAACAGCTCGGCGGCGGCGTGGATGACCGGCTCGACGGCGGTGCCCTTGATGTTGATGTTGCAGATGGACGCCAGGTGGATGCGGTGGTAGTCCAGGATCCTGGACATGGCGCCGCGCAGGGTGCTGTAGAGGGAGACCGGCAGCGGCCACTGGCGGCCGGGGCGGCCGCCGCCGAGGACGCCGATGGTGTCGGCGAGCCGGCCGATCAGCGAGCTGCCGTGGTCCAGGCGCAGCAGGTCGTCGAAGACCTCCGGGTTACGGCCGTGGTCCTCCTCCATCTCCCGCAGTTCCACGGCCTGTTGGTGCACGATGGCCTGCACGCGGCGGGCGATGCTGACGAAGGAGCGCTCGGTGGCGATCCTCATGGTGATCTCGTGGTCGGCGCCGCGCAGCGCGACGCGCACCATCTCCCGGTAGGCGTCGGGCAGGACGCGCAGCTCGGGGTCGGCGTCGTAGACGTTCGTGAGCACGTCGCGGAGCAGCTCGCCGCGGGTCAGCCGGGCGAACGCCCAGGGCAGGACGTCGGTGGCGAAGCGGTGGACCAGGACGTCGTGGTCGGCGAGCCGCTCCTCCAGGTGCGCGGTGTCGCGGGCGTGCGCGGCCTGTTCCGCGCGCAGCAGGCGGCCGCGCCGGGCGGCCTCGGCCGCCGTGACGAGCACCAGCAGCAGGGCCAGGGCGGCGCACAGGCCGACGGCGGCCCGGGCCTCGTCGGGCACCAGGGCGACGGCGCCCGCGCCTGCCGCGGCCATCACTATGGCCGGTGGCAACAGGACCCGGGCGTACGGACGTTCACGGCGACCGGGCGGCTTCTGAACACTCACCATGGATGCCTTCTGGGACGGTTCGGCTGGGGACGGATCGACTGGGGACGGATCGGCCGGGGACGGATCGGCCGGGTGTCGGGAGAGATGTCGGGGGGAAGATTCATGGCGCAGACGGGATCTTCTCCGTAAAGGGGAACAGGCGCGCGAATTACCTCAACTCGGTGCGCCGCGGGCGAGCCTAGTCCGACCGGCTCAACGCCCGTGTCATATTCGGCGACCGCCTGACACCACCCTCGTACCAGGAGTACGCTCGGCCCCATTTGTACGTTCAGCACATGTTCGAACACGTTCGGTCATGACGTACGGGCATACGAAAACCGGCCCACCCCGAGGGATGAGCCGGTCTTCGTGTCGTCCGGCGAGGTGCCGGTCAGCCCACCGACGAGTAGGCCACCACGCCCCGCAGCAGCTGGTCGACGGCCTTCCGCGCGGCCTTGGCCACGGTCGAGCCGTCCGCGGGGGCCGCCGCGGAGATCTGCCCCAGCACATCGATGACCTGCTTGCACCAGCGCACGAAGTCGCCCGCCGGCATCTCCGCCTCGCGCAGCACCTCGTCCAGGCCCTTGCCCGACGCCCACATGTAAGCGGCCCAGGCGAAGCCCAGGTCCGGCTCACGCTGGCCGACGCCCTCGGTCTGGTTGATCCGGAACTCCTCCTCCAGACCGTCCAGCCGGCCCCAGATCCGCACCATCTCCCCCAGCGCGGCCTTCGCCTTGCCGGAGGGCAGCTTGGGCGCCAGCGCGTCGTCGCCGACCCGGGCCTCGTAGACCAGCGCCGAGACGCAGGCGGCCAGTTCGGCGGGCGCCAGCCCCTCCCAGACGCCCTCGCGCAGGCACTCGCTGGCCAGCAGGTCCAGCTCGCCGTACAGCCGCGCGAGGCGCCGGCCGTGCTCGGTGACCTCGCTGCCGCGCAGGTAGTCCAGCTCGGTCAGCAGGGCGACGATCCGGTCGAAGGTCCGCGCGATGGTGTTCGTGCGGCCCTCGATCCGGCGCTCCAGCTGCGAGGTGTCCCGCAGCAGCCGGTGGTAGCGCTCGGCCCAGCGGGCGTGGTCCTCCCGCTCGTTGCAGCCGTGGCAGGGGTGGGCGCGGATCGCGGTGCGCAGCCGGGCGATCTCCCGGTCGTCGGCGGCCTGCGAGCGCTTTTTGCGGGCCCGCTCCGGGGGGATGTGCCCGGCCTTGGTGCGCAGCGCGGAGGCGAGGTCCCGGCGCGACTGCGGCGAGCGCGGGTTGAAGGACTTGGGGATCCGCATCCGGTCCAGCGGCTCGACCGGCACCGGGAAGTCCATCGACGCCAGCCGCTTGACCTGCCGTTCGGCGGTCAGCACCAGCGGGCGCGGCCCGTCCTGGTGGTCGAACCCGCGGTGCCCGTTGGAGCGGCCGGCCGGCAGCCCCGGGTCCAGCACCAGCGCGAGGCCCGCGTACTTGCCCGTCGGCACGTGGATGACGTCGCCCGGGCGCAGCTTCTCCAGGGCGACGGCGGCCTCGGCGCGGCGCTGGTGGGCGCCCTGCCGGGCCAGCTCGGTCTCCCGGTCCTTCAGCTCCCGGCGCAGCCGCGCGTACTCCTCGAAGTCGCCGAGGTGGCAGGTCATGGAGGCCTTGTAGCCGGCCAGTCCCTCCTCGTTGCGCTGCACCTGCCGGGAGATCCCGACCACCGAACGGTCCGCCTGGAACTGCGCGAACGACGTCTCCAGCAGTTCCCGGGAGCGGTGCCGGCCGAACTGCTCGACCAGGTTGACCGCCATGTTGTACGACGGCCGGAAGCTGGAACGCAGCGGGTAGGTACGGGTGCCCGCGAGCCCGGCCAGGTGCTCGGGGCTCATGGCGCGCTGCCACAGCACGACGGCGTGGCCCTCGACGTCGATGCCCCGGCGGCCGGCCCGCCCGGTCAGCTGGGTGTACTCGCCCGGGGTGATGTCGGCGTGCTGCTCGCCGTTCCACTTGACGAGTTTCTCCAGGACCACCGAGCGGGCGGGCATGTTGATGCCGAGCGCGAGGGTCTCGGTCGCGAACACGGCCTTGACCAGGCCGCGCACGAACAGTTCCTCCACGACCTCCTTGAAGGTCGGCAGCATGCCCGCGTGGTGGGCGGCGATGCCCCGCTCCAGGCCCTCCAGCCACTCGTAGTAGCCGAGGACGTGCAGGTCCTCGGGGGCGATGTGGGCGGTGCGCTCCTCGACCAGGGCGCGGACCTGTTCCCGCGCCTCCTCGTCGTTGAGCCGCAGGCCCGCGTACAGGCACTGCTGGACGGCGGCCTCGCAGCCGGCGCGGCTGAAGATGAAGGTGATCGCGGGCAGCAGGCCCTCGGCGTCCAGCCGCTCGATGACCTCGGGGCGGCCCGGCGTCCACACCCGCGAGCGCTGCCGACGCTCACGCTCCCGGTCGGCCTCCCGCATGGCCCGGCCCCGGCGCCGGTCCTGGTACGAGGGCCGGGTCGCCTCCATCCGGGCGAGGCGCACCAGATCGGGGTTGACGGCCTTCTTGTGGCCCTCGCCCTCCTCGAACAGGTCGTATATCCGGCGTCCGGCGAGCACGTGCTGGAACAGCGGCACGGGCCGGTGCTCGGAGACGATCACCTCGGTGTCGCCGCGGACGGTGTCCAGCCAGTCGCCGAACTCCTCCGCGTTGGACACGGTCGCCGACAGGGACACCAGGGTCACCGAGGCGGGCAGATGGATGATCACCTCCTCCCAGACGGCGCCGCGGAAGCGGTCGGAGAGGTAGTGCACCTCGTCCATGACCACGTACCCGAGGCCCAGGAGCGTCTGCGAGCCCGCGTACAGCATGTTCCGGAGCACCTCGGTGGTCATCACGACCACCGGGGCGTCGGAGTTGACGCTGTTGTCGCCGGTGAGCAGGCCCACCTTGTCGGCTCCGTAGCGGCGGCTCAGATCGGCGTACTTCTGGTTCGACAGCGCCTTGATGGGCGTGGTGTAGAAGCACTTCTTGCCCTGGAGCAGGGCGAGGTGGACGGCGAACTCGCCCACGATCGTCTTGCCCGAGCCGGTGGGGGCGGCCACCAGTACGCCCTTGCCGGCTTCGAGTGCCTGGCAGGCCTCGATCTGGAAGGGGTCGAGGCCGAAGTCGTACATCTCGCGGAAGGACGCGAGCGCGGTGGCCTGCTCGGCTGCCCGCCTGCGGGCTGCCGCGTACCGCTCGGCCGGTGAGAGGTCCTCTGTCATCGTGCTTTCGAGCGTACCGGGCCCCACCGACAACAGGACGATCATTATCCGGAACGTGCGCTGATCAGCACACCCGATCGGCATCGGCGCGCACACCGGCCGGCCACCGGGCCCGGACGGACGACTGCCCCCGTCCCGGGAGGTCTCCCGGGACGGGGGCAGTGCGCCTCGCCTCCGTGTGTGGGTCAGGTCACGTCGTCGTAACCGTTGACCCGGTCGGAGCCCGGCGGCTCGGGAGCGCCGCTCGCGCTCACGGACTCCACCTCGCCGATCTCCTCGGGCGTCAGGTCCAGCACCGAGGCCTCGTCGTCCGACAGTCCGTCGTCCGCGCGGCGGGCCCGGCGCCGGTCGTTGAACAGCGAGAAGGCGACCGCGATGAAGAACAGGGCCCAGATCGGCGCCGCCAGCGCCAGCATCGACATCGGGTCGGCACCGGGCGTGGCCACCGCCGCGAAGGCGGCGATGCCGACGACCATGGCGCGCCACCAGCCGAGCATCCGCCGCCCCGTCAGGATGCCCGTCAGGTTCAGCATGACCAGCAGCAACGGCATCTCGAAGGCGAGGCCGAAGACCACCACCATGCGGGTGACCAGGTCGAGCAGCTTGTCCAGCGACAGCAGGTTCTCCACCCCGCTGGGGGTGAGGTCGATCATCACCCGCGCCGTGATGGGCAGCACGTGGTAGGCGAGGAAGCCGCCACCGAGGAACAGCGGCACGCCGAACCCGACGAACGCGTACGCGTACTTCTTCTCGTGCCGGTGCAGGCCCGGCGCGACGAACGCCCACAGCTGGTAGAGCCAGATCGGGGACGCCAGCACGACACCCGCGGTCAGCGAGGCCTTCAGTGCCAGCGTGAACGGCCCCAGCAGATCACCGATCGTGATGTGCGCGCAGTGGGTGTTGTCGTTCGCCTTCGCCAGCTCGCCGAAGGACTGGTGACATCCCACCGAGCGCAGCAACGGCGCGGTGATCAAGTCGATGATGTCCTTGTAGAAGAAGGCGGACACGATCGTGACGACGACGATCGCCAGGACAGCCTTCGTGAGCCGGTTGCGCAGCTCACGCAAGTGATCCGCGAGTGGCATGCGCCCCTCGGGATCCCTCTCCTTCTTGCGGGCGGACTTGGGCAACCCACATCCTCATCTCGTGCAGCGGACCGGGGCCCCGGTCCTCGCGTCAGCGCTGGGCGGAGTCGGTCGGCTCGTTGACCGGGCGGGAGCTGGTCACGTCGCCGGGCGCGGCCTGGATGGTGCGCTGCGCGGGGGTCGGCTCCTCGGCGGACGACTGGGCGGTGGTGGCCGACTGCTTGTTGCCGCCGTCGTCCTTCATCGCCTTGGCCTCGCTCTTCAGGATGCGCGCGGACTTGCCGAGGGAGCGGGCCATGTCCGGAAGCTTCTTGGAACCGAACACGAGGACGATGACCAGAACCAGGAGCACCAGGTGCCACGGCTCAAGTGCGTTGCGGAACATAAGTCTTCACCTTCTCACTGAGGCGGGGCGATGGGGCTTGTCCGACTGATCGGACAGTTGTCCGACCATCGTGCCGGCAGCGATCGTATCGCCCGGGGGTTAACGTCGGACACTCCCCGTGCGTACTCCCACTCTGCGGACCGCGCCTCGATCTCCGGGCCGCGACCAGCAGCGTACCTGGCCGAAGCGGGAAGGTGACAGGGCGAAGTGACCCAAAGCGCATCACAAGAAGACATCACAGGGCGTCCGCGGCCCGGGCCGCGCTCATCGCCGACCGTTCCAGGTCCTCGGCGGCCCGGTTGATGCGCCGCGCGGAGTCCGACACCTGCCGCCCGAGGCGCCGCGCCTCCACGAACACCCGGACGGCGAGCACTCCCAGGACGGCGAGGCCCAGGAATCCCAGGGCTACCGCGAACATCGGCCAGAACATGGGGTCGAGCCTAGACCGTCCGGCGGCCCGGAGCGCAGCCGGCTACACCGTGGAGTGGAGCCGCAGCGTCCGCACTCCGCCGCCGGTGAGCAGTTCGACGATGCGCTCCCCGGCCGGCTTGCGGACCGCGGCACCGCACTCGGGGCAGGTGAAGGAGTAGAAGGTGGTGCGGTGGCTCGCCCCGATGGCGAGGCGCAGCGCGCTCGCGGCCAGCTCGAACCGGCCCCGGCAGTCCGGGCAGCCCGCCCGGAACACCACGGGGCTCACTCTCCGCATCCCCGCGAAGGCGGTGGCCACCGTCATCTCGCTCGCATCGGACACCGCGGACTCGCTCACAGCCACCACTCCTTCTCCACCGGTCGTCGTCCCGGTCGTGCCGCCGGCCGGTCCGCCGGTCACTCCGCCGCTCACCGTGCCCGCCGCCCGATCGCCCGGCCGCCCCGGGACCCGCGCCGCTCCCCGGCTAACGGGCGGGCGGGACCCGTCGCCCGGCGCCTCACCGCCGGCCCTCGACGACGTCTCCCGCCGCGTCCGGCGTGCCGTCGTACGCCGCCAGCGCCTCGCGGGCCGCGCGGCGGGCGGCGTCGGCCAGCTCGGGCGGGGAGACGATCCGGCCGTCGCCGCCCAGCCGCAGCGCGAGCCGGCGCAGGGAGGCCGGCTCGGGGGTGCGCAGTGTGATCCGCAGCCCGCCGTCGGGCAGCTCCTCGGCGCTGTCGTGCGGGTAGTACTCGGCGACCCAGCGGCCGCCCGGGCCGACCTCGACCACCACCTCGGGGTCCTCGGCGGCCGGCTGGACCAGTCCCTCGGAGAGGTCCCGCAGCTCCACCTCGGGCGGGGCCGCGGGCTCGTCCAGGACGCGGATCTCGGCGACCCGGTCGAGCCGGAAGGTGCGCCGGGCCTCCGAGCGGCGGCACCAGGCCTCCACATAGGTGTGGCCGACGCTGACCAGCCGGATCGGGTCGATCTCGCGCTCGGTGACCTCGTCACGGGCCGGCGAGTAGTAGCGGATCCACAGCCGGCGGCGCTCGGAGATGGCCCGGTCGACGTCCGCGAAGACACCGCCCTCGGACTCGAAGGTCACCGACAGCCGGGAGCTGGCGCCCGCGGCCTCGCCCGCCGCCGTCTCCACCTTGGCGGTGGCGCGCAGCAGGGCCTGCCGGTCGCCCTCCCGCAGCCCGGGCAGCGTGGCGACCGCGCGGGCCGCCACCAGCAGGGCGGTGGCCTCGTCGGCTGCCAGCCGCAGCGGCTCGGCGGCGTCCTCGCCGAGCGCGGCCGGGTTGTGCCACCAGATGCGCTCGCCGTCGGTGTCGATGTCCAGGAGATCGCCGCCGCGGAAACTGGTGCCGCACATGGGCAGCAGATCCAGGTCGGCGACCAGCTCGTCCTCCGTGATCCCGAAGGCCCGGGCCACATCGGCGATCCGGGCACCGGGGCGCTCGCGCAGATACGTCACCAAGGAGAGCATCCGCCGGGTCTGGTCGATGGCGTTCACGGCCCTGGCCGGTTTGCCTGCCACAGTCCTGCCCCCTCAGCCCTTGGCCACGGCACGCAGCCGGTCCATCACATCGGCCCGCAGCTCGGCGGGCTCCACGACCACCACGTCCGGGCCGAACTCCACCAGCCAGGCGTCCAGGCCGTGCCCGTAGGGGATCTCCAGCTCGTCCCAGCCGTCGCCCAGCTCCCGCACCTTGACGGCCCTCGCCCGCAGCGGGTAGCCGGCGCCGGAGCGCAGCCGGATCAGCGCCGAGCGGTCGGCGGTCTCGCCGGCCCAGCCCGCCACCGTCTCGCGCACGGTGACCACATCGGGCACGGGCGCGGTGAAGCCCGTACCGCGCGAGCGCACTTTGCCGGTGATCCGGGACAGCCTGAAGACCCGCTCGGCGCCCCGGCCTCGGTCGAAACCGGCCAGGTACCAGTGGCCGCGCCAGCACTCCAGCGCCCACGGCTCGACATGCCGGGGCTCGGGGCGGGCGGCGGTCGCCTTGCGGTAGTCGAACACCACCGGCCGGCGGTCGCGGCAGGCCAGCATCAGTGGCTCGAACGCGGCCTCGTGCACCGGGATGCGCGGCTCCAGCGCGCCGTGCGCCTCGTACGGGTCGACCTCCTCGGGTAGCCCGGCGGCCCGCAGCTTCTGCAGGGCACCGCTGGCGGCACCGGCGAGCCGGGCCTGCTGCCACACCTTGGCGGCCAGCCCCAGGGCGGCGGCTTCCTCGGCGTCCAGGGTGATGGGCGGCAGCCGGTTGCTGTCCCGGCGGGCGAGATAGCCGACCTCGCCGTCGATGTTCTCGACGGTCTCGATCACCAGGCCCAGCTCGCGCAGATCGTCCTTGTCGCGCTCGAACATCCGGTTGAAGGAGTCGTCGCTGCTCACCCCGGCCCGGTCCGGGCGCGCGGCCTCGACGTATGCCTCGATGGAATCGCGCAGCTCACGCTTGCTGAGCGGACGCCGTGCACCGAGCAGACACAGCGCGAGGTTCATCAGCCGCTCGGCCTTGGCAATGGCCATCGACGCCCTTCGCCTTCCCTGTTGTACTTCCGGTCGTTGACCGTACCGCTCCCGGGCGCGGTGGCAAAAGCCGAGGGCCCATGCCCGGACAGGCATGGGCCCCAGACGGTCGGATCCGGTCGGACCCGGCCGATGACTCGGGGTGGCTCAGACGGCGAGCAGGTCCACCACGAAGATCAGCGTCTCGCCCGGCTTGATCGCCGGGGTCGGGCTCTGGTCGCCGTAGGCGAGGTGGGCCGGAATGGTCAGCTGGCGGCGGCCGCCGACCTTCATGCCCTGCACGCCCCGGTCCCAGCCCGCGATGACCCGGCCGGCGCCCAGCGGGAAGCGGAACGGGGTACCGCGGTTCCAGCTGGCGTCGAACTCCTCGCCGGTGCTGAAGGCGACACCGACGTAGTGCACGGTGACGGTCTGGCCCGCCTTCGCGACCTCTCCGTCGCCCTCCCAGATGTCCTTGATCTCAAGGTCCGCCGGGGCCTGGCCCTCGGGGAAGTCGATCTCGGGCTTCTCGATGTTCACGTCAAAAGCTCCTGCGTAGGTACGTCACGAAACCCCGCCAGTCTTTCATCCCCACGGGACCACCGCCTGCCACGGACACCCCGCTACATGGCGGCCAGGATGTCCACCGTGAACACCAGCGTCGCACCCTTGCCGATCGGGCCCCCACTCGGCGGGTTGTCCCCGTAGCCCAGCTGCGGCGGCACCACGACGAGCACCCGGCTGCCCACCTTCTTGCCGGTCAGCCCCTGCGCCAGCCCCTTCACCGTCTGCTGCATCTGCGACAGCGAGAACTGGCTGAGCCGGCCCGAGCCATAGGTCCGCTGGAACGTCTTGCCGCCGTCCCACACCAGCCCCTGGAACTGGCACAGCACCGTCTGGTCCGCCTTCAGCTCCGGGCCGTCGCCCTCCAGCACATAGGCCGACACGAGCTTGTCCGGCGCGGCCGTGTGCGGCACCACGACCGTGGGCACCGCCCCGTCGGTGTTGGTGCCCACCCGCGGCAGCGCGTGATCGTTCTGCGGCACGACCCTGCCGCGCGCCGAACTCTTCGAGTTGAACGAATCGATCAGATCGACCACGAAGACCAGCGTGTCCGTACCCCTGATCCCCGCCTGCGGATCACCCGACTTGCCGTAACCCCAGGTCGGCGGCACCGCGATCTGCACCCGGCTGCCCGTCCTCTTCCCGGTCAGCCCGTACCGCCAGCCGTCGATCAGACTCCCCTGCGCCAGCTGCATCACCAGCGGCGCATGCCGATCGTACGAATTGTCGAACACCTTGCCGGTGTCCCAGATCTGCCCCAGATAGTTCGCCTGGACGAAGTCGTTCTCCGCGACCGCGCGACCACGGCCCGGAATCACCGTCCGCACCGCCAGGTTCTTCGACGGATCGCCCGTACCCTTCGCCACGGTCGGCTTCTCACCGAACCGCTTGCCCGCCGTGATCGGCGGCAACGGCCCGTCCACGATCTTCGGCGGCGGAGGCGCGCTCGGCGCCGACGGCGACGACGACGCCCCCGCGTCACTGTGACCGGACGAGCCGCCACACCCGGCGAGCGTGACCAGACCTGCGGGAACGGCGGCGAGAAGAAGTGAACGTCGGCGCACGGAAGAGCCTCGTAATCGGTCGGACTTGCGGATGACGTGCGCGCAACTCTACGACCGAGCAGGGCGCCGCACCCGAAAGGTACGGCGCCCGTGTGGCGTTCTGTGGCGTTCCGGCATCCATCACCGGAGCCACCACCTCACCCGATGCCCGCCTACATGCCGGCGATCAGCTTCTCCACCCGGTCGTCCACCGAACGGAACGGGTCCTTGCACAACACCGTGCGCTGCGCCTGGTCATTGAGCTTCAGATGCACCCAGTCCACCGTGAAGTCCCGGCGCTGCTCCTGCGCCCGCCGGATGAAGTCACCGCGCAGCCGCGCCCGAGTCGTCTGCGGCGGAACCGACTTGCCCTCGAAGATCCGCACGTCGTTGCAGACCCGCGCCGCCTGCCCCTTCTTCTCCAGCAGGTAGTACAACCCGCGCCGGCGGTGGATGTCGTGGTACGCGAGGTCTATCTGCGCGACCCGCGGATGCGACATCGTCATGTTGTGCTTGGCCCGGTACCGCTCGATGAGCTTGTACTTCATCACCCAGTCGATCTCGGTGGCGATCCGGTCCAGCTCCTCCGTCTCGATCGCGTCCAGCGCCCGGCCCCACAGCTCCAGCACCCGCGCGACCGTCCCGGTACGGATGCCACGACGGTCACAGAAGTCCACGGCCTTGTCGAAGTACTCGCGCTGCACCTCCAGCGCCGACGCCTCCCGGCCACTGGCCAGCCGCACCTTGCGCCGCCCGGTGATGTCGTGACTGACCTCCCGGATCGCCCGGATCGGGTTCTCCAGCGTCAGATCCCGCATCACCGTGCCCGCCTCGATCATCCGCAGCACCAGGTCGGTGGCGCCGACCTTCAGCAGCATCGTGGTCTCCGACATGTTCGAGTCGCCCACGATCACATGCAGCCTGCGATAACGCTCCGCGTCCGCGTGCGGCTCGTCCCGCGTGTTGATGATCGGCCGGGAACGGGTCGTCGCCGACGACACACCCTCCCAGATGTGCTCGGCACGCTGACTCACGCAGTAGACGGCACCCCGCGGCGTCTGCAACACCTTCCCCGCACCACACAGCAACTGCCGCGTGACCAGGAACGGGATCAGAATGTCCGCGAGCCGGGAGAACTCCCCGTGCCGCGCCACCAGATAGTTCTCGTGGCAGCCGTAGGAGTTGCCCGCCGAATCGGTGTTGTTCTTGAAGAGGTAGACGTCGCCCGCGATTCCCTCCTCGTGCAGGCGTCGTTCCGCGTCCACCAGGAGTCCCTCGAGAATGCGCTCACCGGCCTTGTCGTGGGTGACCAGTTCGATCACATTGTCACACTCGGGTGTCGCGTATTCCGGATGTGACCCCACGTCGAGATAGAGCCGGGCGCCGTTTCGCAGAAAGACATTGCTGCTGCGGCCCCATGACACGACACGGCGGAAGAGGTACCGCGCCACCTCGTCAGGCGACAGGCGGCGCTGTCCCCTGAACGTGCACGTGACGCCGTACTCGTTCTCCAGCCCGAAAATGCGGCGGTCCATGAGGGAACATTACGCCCGATCCGTTGAGCTGAAACGGGGTTCGGCAGCACGATTTGGATCATTTTCCGATGAAGCCGCAACCACCGCGCCCCGCACAGGAGCTGCGAGGACCCGCCCCGTACCGAGCAACACCAGCAACGACACCGCCCCCGCCACCCCCGGCACCGCGAAACCCCACACCGTGCCACCGGCCTGGACCACCGGCCCCGTCAGCCCCGTTCCCACCGACGAACCCACCGTGAACGTCGTCACCAGCCACGAGAACGCCTCCGTCACCGTCCCCCGCGGCGCATGCCGGTCCACCAGGATGAACGCACACGCGATACACGGCGCCAGGAACACCCCCGACACCACCGACAGCAACACCATCGCCACCGCACCCGGCACCAGCATCAACGGCAGATAACACACCGCCAGAAGCGCCACCAGCACCCGCAGTCGCCGCTCCGGCACCCCCGACCACTGCCGCGCCCCGTACACCGAACCACCCACCAGCGCACCAAGCCCCAGCCCCGCCATCAACCAGCCGTACACCGCGTCCCCGCCATGACCGTCCGCGTACGACACCGCCGCCACCGTGATCGAGCCCAGCGCGATCCCCACGAACAGGAACGCCCCCAGCAACGCCAGCAGACCCGGCGAACGCAACGCCCCCAGCCAGTGCGCCTCCCGCGGCGCCGACCGCCACGCCCGCGACGGCGGCGACACCACCACCGACAACGCCCCCAGCACCCCCAGCACATTCGGCACCAGCAGCGCCGCCCGCGCGTCCCACACCGCCGCGCACACCGTCACCAGCAACGGGCCCAGCGTGAACATCACCTCCTGGGCCACCGCGTCCATCGCGTACGCCCGGTGCACCTGCTCCTCACCACGCAGCACCGACGGCCACAACGCCCGCAGCCCGCCCTCCAGCGGCGGCGCGCACAGCCCGGACACCCCCACCGCCCCATACGCCAACGCGAGCGAACCGGTACCCGAGAACGCGAACACCGTCATCGCCGCCGCCGCCAGCACCGCCGCCGGCAACTGCACCCGCGGCTGCCCGTACAGATCCACCAGCCGCCCCAGCACCGGCTGCCCCACCGCGTTGGCCACGCCGTAGACGGCCGCCAGCGCGCCCGCCAGGCTGTACGTGCCCCCCGCGGCCCGGACGAACAGCACCAACGCGAGCGCCGCCGTCGCATTGGGCAGCCGGCCCACCAGCGTCCCGGTGAGCAGCCGCAGCGCGTGCCGCGCCCGGAGTATCTCCAGATAACCCGTGGCCATAGTCGCGGCGCCTCCCGTGGCTCGCCCCAGGCGCCTCGACGCCCTCAAGTGTTACGTATAACTTCGCCTCTCATACGTACCATGTGCGCAGTTCACGCGTCCAGGTGAAGGAGCAGGCCCCCAGTGGCACGCAGCAGCACGCGCCCGACCAGCCGCGACGTCGCCCAGGCCGCGGGCGTCTCCCAGGCTGCCGTCTCCCTCGTCCTCGGCGACAAATGGCGCGGCCGGGTCTCCGAAGCCACCGCCGAACGCGTCCGCCAGGCCGCCCGCGAACTCGACTACCGGCCCAACCTCGCCGCCCGCAACCTCCGCCTCGGCCGCACCCGCACCGTCCTGCTCGTCGTCCCCGCCCTCACCACCGAGTTCTTCGCCGGCGTCTACACCGGCGCCGCCCGCGTCGCCGCCCAGCACGGCTTCGGCGTCGTCCTCTACCCCTCCCCCGAAGGCATCGGCCCCGCCCGCGACCCCTTCGCCTCCGCCCAGGCAGCCCTCGACGGCGTCCTCGCCTCCTCCATGGCCGCCGACGCCCTCACCGCCATCCGCGGCGACCGCCTCCCCCTCGTCATGCTCGACAGCGACCCCGAAGGCAGCCTCGGCGCCGCCACCGTCAACCTCGACATCGCCGACGGCGTCCGCCAGCTCACCGACCACCTGCTGAGCCTCGGCCACCGCCGCATCCTGCACCTCGCCGCCGACGTACCCTCCTGGACCTTCGACGTCCGCGCCCGCGAACTCACCGCCCGCCTCGCCGCCACACCGGACACCGAACTGCGCACGGCCCGGGCCCCCATCTCCATCGAAGGCGCCCGAGCGGCCACCGAGACCGCCCTCACCACCCCGGGCCCCCGGCCCACCGCCATCCTCTGCGACGACGACAAACTCGCCGCCGGCGCCTACAAGGCCGCCCGCCGCCTCGGCCTGCGCATCCCCGACGACATCTCCGTCACCGGCATCGACGACCTCGCCCTCGCCACCGCCCTCGACCCCGAACTCACCACCGTCCGCCTCGACGCCGAACGCTTCGGGGAACAGGGCATGCACGCCCTCCTGGCCGTCCTGGACGGCCGCCGGCCCGACGCCGGCGACATCCCCGTCCACCTCGCCGTACGAGGCTCCACAGCGCCCCCACGGACCCCCTGAGGCACCCTCGCCCGGCGCCGACCCGACCCGCGGGAAAAGACCCCGGAACAGCCGCGTGCCCCGACCGCAACCACGGCCGGGGCACGCACACACGAAACCAGACGAACGACGGACTACTCCGCCTCCGACTCCTCGGCACCCTCCGCACCCGCGGCGGCACCACCCGCCTCCAGCAGACGCACCAGCTGACCACCCACGATCCGCTTGAACTTCCGCTTCTGCGGACGCGTGCGATCCAGCACCGCCACCTCCAGCCGCTCCGCGGGAATCTCCCGCTCACTGCCGTTGGTGTCCCGGGACAACGCCTGCACCGCCAGCTTCAGCGCCTCCGCCAGGCTCATCCCGTCCCGGTGCCGCTGGTCGAGGAAGCCACTGATCTGCTCCGCGTTACCACCCACCGCGACCGAACCGTGCTCGTCCACGATCGACCCGTCATGCGGCAACCGGTAGATCTGATCACCCTCGGGGGTCTCCCCCACCTCGGCCACCACCAGCTCCACCTCGTACGGCTTCTCCGCCGCCGACGAGAAGATGGTGCCCAGCGTCTGCGCGTACACGTTCGCCAGACCCCGCGCCGTGACATCGTCCCGGTCATAGGTGTAGCCACGCAGATCGGCGTAACGGACACCACCGATGCGCAGATTCTCGTACTCGTTGTACTTACCGGCCGCGGCGAAGCCGATCCGGTCGTAGATCTCGCTGAACTTGTGCAGCGCACGGGACGGGTTCTCGCCGACGAACACAATGCCGTCGGCATACTGCATGACCACCAGACTGCGGCCACGCGCGATGCCCTTGCGGGCGTACTCCGCCCGGTCCGCCATCGCCTGCTGGGGTGAGACATAGAACGGCGTCGACACCGGTTATCCGTCCCTTTCTGTCAGCGTCACTGTGATCACCTTCGATAACAACCGGACCCGCGCCTACAGCAGGGCGGCCCTGGGACCGTCCGGCTCCTCCAGGCGCCGCTGGAGCACCGCACGCGACAGCTCCGAGGCCTCGTCCTCACTGAGCCGACGGAAACCGTCCTCGGTGATCACGGTGATGATCGGGTAGATCCGGCGGGCGACATCGGGACCACCGGTCGCCGAGTCGTCGTCGGCCGCGTCGTAGAGGGCCTGGACCACCAGCGTCGTGGCCTGCTCCTCGGTCAGGTCGTCACGGAACAGCTTCTTCATGGCGCCCCGGGCGAAGACCGAGCCCGAACCCGTCGCCGCGAAGTGGTGCTCCTCCGAGCGGCCGCCCGTGACGTCGTAGGAGAAGATGCGGCCCTTCCCCCGGTCCACGTCGTACCCCGCGAAGAGCGGCACCACGGCCAGGCCCTGCATGGCCATGCCCAGGTTGGAACGGATCATGGTCGACAACCGGTTCGCCTTGCCCTCCAGGGACAGCTGGGCGCCCTCGACCTTCTCGAAGTGCTCCAGCTCCAGCTGGAAGAGCTTCACCATCTCCACGGCGAGACCGGCGGTACCGGCCGCACCCACCGCGGAGTACTCGTCCGCCGGGAACACCTTCTCGATGTCCCGCTGGGCGATCACATTGCCCATCGTCGCCCGGCGGTCACCGGCGAGCACCACGCCCCCGGGGAACGTCACCGCCACGATGGTGGTGCCGTGCGGGGCCTCGATCACCCCCTGGGTCGGCGGCAACTGCCGGTTGCCCGGCAGCAGCTCCGGCTGGTGCTCGGCGACGAAGTCCATGAAAGAGGAAGATCCTGGCGTCAGGAAGGCAGCTGGTAGACGCCCGGTGCCACGAGTATTGGCTTCCACGAGTTTCCTTCCAGATAGGCGGCGGCCCGGCGTACGGCGTCAGGGTCGTCCCCCAACTTGCCGATGGCCGAATTGCAGTTGAAGCACAGTACGCCACGGACCTTACCCGTCTTGTGGCAGTGATCCACATGCGCGGCCGGAGCCTTTAGACAGATCACGCACAGACCCCGCTGGGAACCGATCATCGCATCGCGCTCGGCTTCGGTGAGTCCGTAGCTGCGCTTGAGATGGCGCTGTCGCCCCTTCACCGCCTTGCACGCCTTGCACAGGGTCCCGAGACCGTCCGAGGCGCTGCTGTTGCGGGGCCACTCGTCGTGGGGCTTGGTCTTTCCGCAGGTACGGCAGTACTTGTGGCCTTCGGGCGCCCTCACCCTCGGCCGGACGTTCTTCCCCCTGGCCAGCTGACGGGCCTGGTGATACCGGGCCGCACACTCGCGGCAATACGCCTGAAGCCCGTCACGCATCGACTTGTTCCGGGCGAACGCTGCCCGCGGCCTGTACTGCTTGCACCGCGAGCAACGCTTCACCTCTCCTTCGCTTCCCAACCGCAACCCCCCGGCGACCTTCACTTCGAAGGCAAAATCTACTCTCCACCCTTCTGAACGAAGCTTCGAACGAAGTCCTCTGCGTTCTCCTCGAGTACATCATCGATTTCGTCCAGGACGGAGTCCACGTCGTCGCTCAGCTTCTCGTGGCGTTCCTTGAGTTCCTCGGAGGCCTGGGCGTCCTGCGCCTGTTCCTCGACTTCCTCGGTGGAACGTGTGGCCTTCTGCTGGCCGCCGCCGGTGTCCTTGGTTGCCATAACCCTCACCCCGCTCAGTTAGCCTGCCGATCGGTGATGATCAGACCCTACAAGCCGGGTCCGACATCGGCCCCGCAGTTTCTCCAACGTGCGGGGGCCACTTCGATGATTCCCGGGCGGCGAGATTTCCACCCGCCGCCCAGGGCCGCACCGAGTACCCCCCTGGTGCCGCTCATCCGCCCGAAAGGACCCTGACCAGGTCTTCCGCGGTACGGCAGCGGTCCAGTAGCTCCTTGACGTGATTTCGCGTTCCGCGTAGTGGTTCCAGGGTTGGTACGCGCTGGAGGGAGTCGCGGCCGGGGAGGTCGAAGATGACCGAGTCCCAGCTGGCCGCGGCGACGTCGTCCGCGTACTGCTCCAGGCAGCGGCCGCGGAAGTAGGCCCGGGTGTCCTCCGGCGGCTTCGTACGGGCCCGCTCGACCTCGGACTCGTCCAGCAGGCGCTTCATCCGGCCGCGGGCCACCAGGCGGTTGTAGAGGCCCTTCTCGGGGCGTACGTCGGCGTACTGGAGGTCGACCAGGTGCAGCCGGGCGGCGTCCCAGTCGAGGCTGTCGCGGCGGCGGTAGCCCTCCATCAGCTCGCGCTTGGCGACCCAGTCGAGTTCGCCGGCGAGGCTCATGGGGTCGTTCTCCAGCCGGGTGAGGGTGTCCTCCCAGCGGCTGAGGATGTCCTTGGTCTGCTCGTCGGCGTCGGCTCCGTGGCGCTCCTCGACGTATTTGCGGGCCAGCTCGTAGTACTCCATCTGGAGCTGGACGGCGGTGAGGGTGCGGCCGCTGCGGAGGGTGACCAGGCGCTTGAGGGACGGATCGTGGGAAACCTGGTGCAGGGTGCGGACGGGCTGGTCGACGGCCAGGTCGACGGCGATGAAGCCGTCCTCGATCATGGCGAGGACCAGGGAGGTGGTGCCGAGTTTGAGGTAGGTGGAGATCTCCGAGAGGTTGGCGTCGCCGATGATCACGTGGAGTCGGCGGTACTTCTCGGCGTCCGCGTGGGGTTCGTCGCGGGTGTTGATGATGGGGCGCTTGAGGGTGGTCTCGAGTCCGACCTCGACCTCGAAGTAGTCGGCGCGCTGGCTGAGCTGGAAGCCGTGTTCGTGGCCGTCCTGGCCGATGCCGACGCGGCCGGCGCCGGCGAAGACCTGGCGGGAGACGAAGAACGGCGTCAGGTGGCGCACGATGTCCGAGAACGGGGTCTCGCGCCGCATGAGGTAGTTCTCGTGGGTGCCGTAGGAGGCGCCCTTGTTGTCGGTGTTGTTCTTGTAGAGGTGGATGGGCTGGGCGCCGGGGAGCTGTGCGGCCCGTTCGGCGGCCTCGGCCATGATGCGTTCGCCGGCCTTGTCCCACAGGACGGCGTCGCGGGGGTTGGTGACCTCGGGGGCGCTGTATTCGGGGTGGGCGTGGTCGACGTAGAGCCGGGCGCCGTTGGTGAGGATCACGTTGGCGAGGCCGATGTCCTCGTCGGTGAGCTGGCTGGCGTCGGCGGCCTCCCGGGCGAGGTCGAAGCCCCGCGCGTCGCGTAGCGGGTTCTCCTCCTCGAAGTCCCAGCGGGCCCGGCGGGCCCGGTGCATCGCCGCCGCGTAGGCGTTGACGATCTGGGACGAGGTGAGCATGGCGTTCGCGTTGGGGTGACCGGGGACGGAGATGCCGTACTCCGTCTCGATGCCCATTACTCGCCGTACGGTCATGCGGCCCTCCTTGCCCGGCGGCGCCCTCGGTGATGGGCGCCGCTCACGTACCGCTGGCGCTCCGGTGCGTGTGCGGTGCCCGTGCCCGCACTGCGCGACTCGGCGGTAGGAAAGAGCCTAGAACGCCTTTGCGCTGGTGGGGAGATCATTTGCGTCATTGCCTGCTCCGGTCGTGGCCAGAAAAGCAGTCGGCTGCGGGTACCCGTCGTGGGCACCCGCAGCCGCCCCGCTTTTACAGGTACTGACCGGTGTTCGCCACCGTGTCGATGGAGCGTCCGGTGTCCGCGCCCTGCTTTCCGGTGATGAGGGTGCGGATGTAGACGATCCGTTCGCCCTTCTTTCCGGAGATGCGGGCCCAGTCGTCGGGGTTGGTGGTGTTGGGCAGGTCTTCGTTCTCCTTGAACTCGTCCACGCAGGCCTGGAGGAGGTGGGAGACGCGGAGGCCCTTCTGGTTCTTTTCGAGGAAGTCCTTGATCGCCATTTTCTTGGCGCGGCCCACGATGTTCTCGATCATGGCGCCGGAGTTGAAGTCCTTGAAGTAGAGGACTTCCTTGTCGCCGTTGGCGTAGGTGACTTCCAGGAAGCGGTTTTCCTCGGATTCCGCGTACATCTGCTCGACGGCGGTCTGGATCATGGCCTGGACCGTGGCGTTCTTGTCGCCGCTGTGTTCGTCGAGGTCGTCGGTGTGGAGCGGAAGGCGTTCGGTGAGGTATTTGCCGAAGATGTCCTTGGCGGCTTCGGCGTCGGGGCGCTCGATCTTGATCTTCACGTCGAGGCGGCCGGGGCGCAGGATGGCGGGGTCGATCATGTCCTCGCGGTTGGAGGCGCCGATGACGACCACGTTCTGCAGGCCTTCGACTCCGTCGATCTCGGCGAGCAGCTGGGGGACGATGGTGTTCTCGACGTCGGAGCTGACGCCGGAGCCGCGGGTACGGAAGAGCGATTCCATCTCGTCGAAGAAGACGATGACGGGGGTGCCGTCGCTGGCCTTCTCGCGGGCTCGCTGGAAGACGAGGCGGATCTGGCGTTCGGTTTCGCCGACGTACTTGTTGAGGAGCTCGGGGCCCTTGATGTTGAGGAAGAAGCTCTTGCCGGCGGCTTGGCCGGTGACTTCGGCGACCTTCTTGGCCAGGCTGTTGGCGACGGCCTTGGCGATGAGGGTCTTTCCGCAGCCGGGGGGGCCGTAGAGCAGGACGCCCTTGGGCGGGCGCAGCTCGTGCTCCTTGAAGAGGTCGGGGTAGAGGTACGGCAGTTCGACGGCGTCGCGGATCGCTTCGATCTGGTTGCCGAGGCCGCCGATGGCTTCGTAGCCGATGTCGGGGACTTCTTCGAGGACGAGTTCCTCGACCTCGCTCTTGGGGACGACTTCGTAGACGTATCCGGAGCGGGGTTCGAGCAGGAGTGCGTCGCCGGGTCGGATGGTGACGTCGAGGAGGGGTTCGGCGAGCCGGACCACTCGTTCCTCGTCGGTGTGTCCGATGACGAGGGCGCGTTCGCCGTCCTCGAGGAGTTCCTTGAGGGTGACGATGTCGCCGACGCGCTCGAACTCCATGGCGTCGACCACGTTGAGCGCTTCGTTGAGCATGACTTCCTGGCCGCGGCGCAGTTCGTCGAGCTCGACGCTGGGGCTGACGTTGACGCGGAGTTTGCGGCCGCCGGTGAAGATGTCGGCGGTGCCGTCCTCGTTGGCTTGCAGGAAGACTCCGAAGCCGGCCGGCGGCTGGGCGAGCCGGTCGACTTCCTCCTTGAGGGCCACGATCTGGTCGCGGGCCTCGCGCAGGGTGTTGGCCAGCCGTTCGTTCTGGGCGGACACGCCGGCCAGGTTGGTCTGCAGCTCGACGATCCGCTCTTCGAGAATCCTCGTGTGTCGCGGAGAGTCGGCGAGCTTGCGTCGCAGGACGGCGATCTCCTGCTCAAGGTAGGCGATCTGCCCGGACGGGTCTTCGGACCCGCGTCCCGGGCGGATGCCGCGGTTCATGTCGTCGTCGTGGGCTGCCACGGTCCTCACCTCCTCCAAGGGGAGCTGGACGCTTCCAGACCCTACCTGGGTGGGTGTCGATTGAAACCCCTAGATCACAAAGACTGTCAAGGTGTGTCGTCGGTCACCCGGCGCACACTCCCTCGCACGGAGGGGATACCCACTCAACGTGATGGGGAAGCAGCTTGTTCCATGGTTGGCGTGGTCGAAACCCTTCGTGGGTGGCCGGAGTTGTCGGCTCCGGCCGGGGCGGGCCCGTGTGCGGGCAGGCCGCAGGGCGCTCGTGCGGTCCTTACGCAGAGCGACGGTGTGGCCTGGCGGTGTCACCGCGGGCTTGGCTGGAAGTGTTCGCCCTGGGTATGGGGCGTCTCGTCCCTGGTCGAGCGCTCGTACCCGAGGGGGTGGGGGTGGAAACCCGTGGGTGGTCGGGGGTGGCGGGTTCGGGGGGCGGGGGTAGGGTCGGGCGTGTTCGACTGCCCGCCGGGTGGTCCTGGTGGGCGGGGTGCCTGCCGGGGTGTCCGGCGAACCGATGTCAGGAGAGGTGACCGTGCAGCAGGAGGCCCCGGCCGGTGAGGCGCTGGAGGTCTGGATCGACCAGGACCTGTGTACCGGCGACGGGATCTGTGCCCAGTACGCGCCGGAGGTGTTCGAGCTGGACATCGACGGTCTGGCCTATGTGAAGGGCGCGGACGACGAGCTGCTCCAGGAGGCGGGGGCGACGGTGCCCGTGCCGCTGCCGCTGCTCACGGATGTGGTGGACTCGGCCAGGGAGTGTCCTGGTGAGTGCATTCATGTGCGCAGGGTTTTGGACAAGGTGGAGGTGTACGGTCCGGACGCGGAGTGACCCGCGTTTTTCGGACGTGGCGTCGTCAGACGCTGTGGACCCCGGCCGGGGTGGTGCGTAGGAAGGCTTTGCCGTTCCAGTGCCATGCGGCCGGGGTTTTCACGTCGGGGCAGCAGCTCGGTACGGCGTCGGAGGAGTAGCCGAGCAGGGTGGCGGTGACGGTTCCGGCGTGGATGGCGAGGTCGGTGACGGTGAGTCGTTCCTTGGGGGCGACGAGGGTGGCGACGACGCGGGGGGTGTGGCCGTCGGCGGCGCGGGTGAGGACGTAGACGCCGTCGGGTGGGGTGCCCATGGCGGAGTCGCAGTGGACGACGGCGGCGGTTTCGGGGCGGCCGTCGCCGTCGAGGTCGCCGGTGGCTTTTGTGGCGACGACGGTCTTCTCGGTTCCGGTTGTGGTTCCGGTTCCGCAGGAGAGCGGGAAGGTCACGCCGGCGGTGCCGGGCGGGGTGGCCGCGGCGGGGGCCGGGGCGGTGCTGCCGGCGGCGGTGGGCTGGGCGGCCGTGGCGGAGCCGGGCTGGACGAGCGAGGAGAGGGCCACGACGCCGGCGAGGGCGGTGGCCGTGGCGAGCCAGTGGATGGGGCGGGTGTGGGTGTGGGCGAGCTCCGGAACGGCGGATTGCTGCACGAGGAGTGTCTCCTGTGAGGGCTGTGCCGGGGGGTGTGGCCAGCATGGTGCCACACGTCACAGTGTGGGGGAACGGCGGGGTCGGGTTTCCCGGTGGCGGCCGTCCGCGGGGGTCGGGCCGCCGGGTGCCGGGGTGTGCCGTGTCAACGAACGGGCGCCGTGGCCGAGTTCCCGGTCGGGGGTGGGAAGTCGGCGACGGCGCCCTTGTGTTGTGCCGGTGCGGGCCGGGTCAGCGGCCGCTGCCTCCGTCGGCGTTGGGGCCGGCGTAGTCCTCGCCGTAGGCGCCCTTGGCGGGGCGGCGACGGCGCATGGGGGGCTCGACGCCGTCGGCGAGGCGGCGGGCGGTGAGCAGGAAGCCGGTGTGGCCGATCATCCGGTGGTCGGGGCGGACGGCGAGGCCCTCGATGTGCCAGTTGCGGATCATGGTCTCCCAGGCGGTCGGCTCGTTGAAGCAGCCGATCTCGCGGATGGATTCCACGGTCCGGGCGAGCTGGGTGGTGGTGGCCACGTAGCAGCACAGGATGCCGCCGGGGACGAGGGCCTTGGAGACGGCCTCCAGGCATTCCCAGGGGGCGAGCATGTCGAGGATGACGCGGTCGACGTCGGTGTCGGACAGGTTGTCCTGGAGGTCGCCGACGGTGAGCTGCCAGGCGGGGTGGGGGCCGCCGAAGTAGCGCTCCACGTTCTGCTGGGCGATTTCGGCGAAGTCTTCGCGGCGCTCGTAGGAGTGCAGCATGCCCTGGTCGCCGATGGCGCGCAGCAGGAAGCTGCTCAGCGAGCCGGAGCCGACGCCGGCCTCCACGACGCGGGCGCCGGGGAAGATGTCGGCGAAGGCGAGGATCTGTCCCGCGTCCTTCGGGTAGACGACGGCTGCCCCGCGGGGCATGGACAGGACGTAGTCGGGGAGCAGGGGGCGCAGCGCGAGGTAGGCGACGTTGCCGGTGGTGCGGACAACGCTGCCCTCGGGAGCGCCGATCAGTTCGTCGTGCGGGAAGGAACCCTTGTGGGTGTGGAAGTTCTTTCCGGCTTCGAGCGTGAACGTGTAGTGGCGGCCCTTGGGGTCGGTCAGCTGAACCTGGTCCCCGACCTTGAAGGGCCCGCGCCTGCGGGCGGCACCGGTCGGTTCGGACATGTGACCAGCCTACCGGGTCCCTGCGGGGGGCTTGACCGGTGTGGCGGGCGGGGGCGGGGTGTGGGTGGTCAGGCGGGCCTGGCCATGGCGCGGACGAAGGCGCGTTCGACGTCCGCGGCGGACAGTACGCCGTAGATCTCGCCGGTTTCCTCGACGACCAGGTATTCGGTGGCGGGGGCGGCGCGCAGGGCGTCGAGGAGTTCCTCGCCGGCCAGTTCGGCGGAGACGCGCATGCCTTCGGTGAGGTCCTGGGCGAGGGTGCTGACGGCGACCCAGGGGCGGCGGTGTTCGGGTACGCCGACGATGGCGGATTCGCGGACCAGGGAGAGGGGGTGGCCGTCGGAGTCGACGACGACCAGGGCGCGGGCGCCGGCGGCGTTGGCGCGGCGCAGGGCTTCGGACAGGGGGGTGTCGGTCTCGACGGGGACGGCCCGCCGGGTGAGGGTGCGGGCGCGCAGTTCGGGCAGGTGTTCGCGCAGCCTCGCCATGCGCAGGCTGTTGCCGGCGCCGGTCCAGATGATGGCGGCGAGGATGGCGGCGAGCAGGGCGTCGGTGACGGTGTCCATGCCGCCGGTGTCCTGGTTGCCGCCGCCGAAAGTGCCGGAGGAGTTGAGCAGGGGCAGTCCGATGAGGACGGCGACGGCGAGGGCGCGGCCGACCCAGGCGGCGGCGACGGTGCCGCTCATGGGTTTGCCGGTGATCTTCCAGACGACGGCGCGGAGCATGCGGCCGCCGTCCAGGGGGAGGCCGGGGAGGAGGTTGAAGATCGCCACGATGAGGTTGGAGACCATCAGGCCGGCGAGCAGGATGCCGGGGACGGTGCCGGGTTGGACGGGTTTCATCGCGAGGTAGAAGACCCCGGCGAGGACGAGGGAGAGCAGGGGGCCGACGAAGGCGAGGACGAACTCGCGGCCGGGGGTCTCGGCTTCCTTCTCGATCTCGGAGACGCCGCCGAAGAACTGGAGCTGGATGCGGCGGACGGGGAGTTTGAAGCGGATCGCGGCGACGGTGTGGGCGAGTTCGTGGACGAGGACGGAGGCGTAGAAGGCGACGGCGAAGAAGAGGGAGACGAGGTAGCGGGCGGCGCCGAGCTGGGGCAGGACGCGGTCGAGCTGGCCGCCGAACACCCAGGTGATCAGTGCGGCCACGAGGAACCAGCTCGGTGCGACGTACACGGGCACGCCGAAGGGGCGTCCCATGAGGATGCCGCCGCCGGGTTCCTTCGGCCGTCGCGGGGGCTCTCCCTTGGCCATGCCGGGTCCGGTGGGGTGCTCGGAGTGGGCGAGGGTGCGGTGGCCGGAGGGGTCGGGGTGCGTGGTGGGGCGGTGGTGCGGGGCGGTGCCGGGCCCGCCGTCGGCGGCGGGACGGGGGCGGTCGTTTTGGTCACCGCGGGCGGGAGCGGCTCCGGGTTCGGCGTCGGCGGCGGGACGGGGCCGGCCGTGCTGGTCGCCGGGGGCGTCCGGCGCCGGGTTCTCCCGGTCGGGGCCCGTGTCGTGCTCGGTGCGCGGGGCGGCGGGGGGCGTGTCCGGGGCGGGGGTGGCGGGCCGGGCTTCGGGAGCCGGGGTGCCGTCGCCGGGGCTGTTCGCGGGGCGGGCGTCGGCGCCGGGGGCGTCGGCGGCCGGGCCGGGGGAAGCGTCCGGGCTGGAGGCGGGCCGGGTTTCGGGGCCTGAGGCGTCACCGCCGGGGGCGTCCTCCGGGCGGGCGTCGGCGGCGGGGGCAGCCGCCGGGTGGGTGGCCTCGGGGCTGCCCGCGGGCGCGGGGCTCGCGGAGCCGGCATCGGCGGCCGGGCCGGGGGACGCCTCCGGGGCGGGAGCGGGCCGGGCTTCGGGGCCTGAGGCGTCGCCGCCGGGGCCGTCCTCCGGGCGGGCGTCGGGAGCGGGGACCGTGTCGGGGGCGCCCGGGGGCGCGGGCCGCGCGGGGTGGGCGTCGTCCGGCGGCGCCGGGGCCTCGGGGGCGGTCGGCGGGGGCGTTGGACTTGCGGGGTGCTCGGTCGGCTTGTCGTCGCCGGACCGCGGCTGCCCGCTCGCGCCGCTCACGTCCACGGTGTCCCCTCGTTCGAAGCGTCTTCCGCGCCTGCCGGGACGGAAGGGTCTCAGATCGATGGTATGCGGCCGTGGTGGCACGTTTCGCCCCGGCACCCCTGGAGTTTGCCCCGTGGGCACGGCCCGCGGCTGGGTCACTGTCAGTGGTGGGCCGTATGGTCTGTGGACATGGACACCAGCTTCGAGGAGGCGGGGGCCGCGTCGAGCGCTCCCGGGCCGACGACGGAACCGCCCGCGGCGGAAGCGACCACCGGTGGGCCCGGTGGTGCGGACGGCGCCGCCGTCGGGCGTGTGGCCGTGGCGCCGGCCTCGCTGTCCCCGTCGCGGGCCGGTGACTTCATGCAGTGTCCGTTGTTGTACCGGTTCCGGGTGATCGACCGGCTGCCGGAGAAGCCGAGCGAGGCGGCGACGCGGGGCACGCTGGTGCACGCGGTGCTGGAGCGGTTGTTCGACGCCCCGGCCGGTGAGCGGACCGCCCCGCGGGCGAAGGCGCTGGTGCCGGGTCAGTGGGACCGGCTGCGCGAGAGCCGCCCGGAGCTGGCGGAGCTGTTCGCGGACGATCCGGACGGGCAGCGCCTCGCGCAGTGGCTGGGTGAGGCGGAGCGGCTGGTGGAGCGCTGGTTCACGCTGGAGGATCCGACGCGTCTGGAGCCGGCCGAGCGGGAGCTGTTCGTGGAGGCCGAGCTGGAGTCGGGGCTCCGGCTGCGCGGCATCATCGACCGGGTGGACGTGGCGCCGACCGGTGAGGTGCGCATCGTCGACTACAAGACGGGCAAGGCGCCGCGGCCGGAGTACGCGGAGAACGCGTTGTTCCAGATGAAGTTCTACGCCCTGGTGATCTGGCGGCTGAAGGGCGTGGTGCCGCGCCGGTTGCAGCTGGTGTACCTCGGCAGCGGCGATGTGCTGACGTACGACCCGGTGCCCGCCGATCTGGAGCGGGTCGAGCGCCGGCTGCGCGCGCTGTGGGAGGCGATCCGGCGGGCCACCGAGACCGGTGACTGGCGGCCCCGGCCGACCAAGCTGTGCGGCTGGTGCGATCACCAGGCGCACTGCCCGGAGTTCGGGGGCACTCCCCCGCCGTATCCGCTGCCGCTGAGGGTGGTCGGATCCGATGGGGTGGAGCAGGGCAGAATGGGCGCGGACTAGCGAAGGAGTGTCACGTGGCCATCCGCGTCCTACTGGTCGACGACCAGCCCCTGCTGCGTACGGGTTTCCGGATGATCCTGGAGGCCGAGCAGGATCTCGCGGTCGTCGGCGAGGCCGGTGACGGTCTGCAGGCCCTGGATCAGGTGCGGGCCCTGCAACCGGACGTCGTGCTGATGGACATCCGTATGCCGCGGATGGACGGTGTCGAGGCGACCCGGCAGATCACCGGCCCGGAGCGGAACGGCCCGGCGAAGGTGCTGGTGCTGACCACGTTCGATCTGGACGAGTACGTGGTGGAGGCGTTGCGCGCGGGGGCCAGTGGTTTTCTGCTGAAGGACGCGCCGGCGGACGAGCTGGTGCAGGCGATCCGGGTGGTGGCGGCCGGTGAGGCGATGCTGGCGCCGAGCATCACGCGGCGGCTGCTGGACAAGTACGCCACGCATCTGCCCTCTGGTGAGGACCCGGTGCCGGACACCCTGCACACCTTGACGGATCGTGAGGTGGAGGTGCTGAAGCTGGTGGCGCGCGGGTTGTCCAACGCGGAGATCGCGGCCGATCTGTTCGTCAGCGAGACCACGGTGAAGACGCATGTGGGGCATGTGCTGACCAAGCTGGGTCTGCGGGACCGGGTGCAGGCCGCGGTGTACGCGTACGAGAGTGGTCTGGTGCGTCCCGGCGCGCAGTAGTGCGCGGGGTTCCGTCGCACGCGCGGCGGTTCGCTCACGACGGCGCAGGGCGCCCTTCCCCGATGGGGGGAGGGCGCCCTGCGCCGTTTGAGGGTTCGTCAGCCGTCGACGCCCCGGCCGAGCTCCCAGAGCTGGAGCGTGGAGGAGGAGTTGACGGCGTAGGCGACGCCCGTGATGTCGTCGCGTGCGGCGATGTACTGCTTGCCCTGCCACAGCGGGAGGAACGGGACGTCGTCGGCGACCATGTTCTGGATCTCGATGAGGCTGTCGGCGGCCGAGAGGCGGTTGGCCTCGCGGCGGGACTGCGGGATCAGGGTGCGCTGGATGGTGCTGTTGGAGTACGGCGAGCCGAGGAAGTTGCCCTTGTCGAGGAACGGCGCGAGGAAGCTGTCCGGGTCCGGGAAGTCGGGGAACCAACCCATGCCGTAGACGTCGTACTGGCCCTTGCGCTCGGCGGGGCGGAAGGTCGACCAGGGGTGGCCCTGGATGGTGACGTCGAACAGGCCGCTGTCGTTGAGCTGCTTCTGCAGGGTCTCGAACTCCTGCTTGGTGGCCGAGCCGTAGTGGTCGGTGGTGTAGTGCATGGTCAGCTTCACCGGGGTGGTGATGCCGGCCTTGGTGAGCAGGTCCTTGGCCTTGGCGGCGCTGGGGTTGCCGTACTTGTTGAAGAACGAGTTGGAGTGCCCGGTGACGGTGGCGGGGACCAGGGAGTACAGGGGCTCGGCCTGGGTGCCGTAGACCTTGGCGACGAGTTCGCCGCGGTTGATGATCTGGGCCATCGCCTGGCGCACGGCCTTGGACTTCACGGCCGGCGCGTTGGTGTTGAAGGCCAGGTAGCGGGTTTCCAGGCCGGGCATCTCGACCAGGTCGACGTTCTGGTCGTTGCCGGAGTCCAGCTTCTGGACCTGGGCGGGCGACATGGTGCGGCTCATGACGTCGATGTCGCCCTTGTCGATCGCGGCGCCCATGGCGTCGGCGTCGGCGAAGGACCGGACCACGACCTTGTCGTTGTTGACCGTCACGGCCCCCTTGTAGTGGGGGTTCTTGGTGAAGGTGACGCTGACGACCGCGTTGTCCTTGACGTCGGCCTGGAAGGTGTAGGGGCCGGAGCCGTCCAGGTGGAAGCCGTCGCGCAGCGAGTCCTTGGGGTAGTCCTTGGGGTTGACGATGCCGGCGACCGGGGTGGACAGCTTGTACGGGAAGGTGGCGTCGGCCGTGTTGAGGTGGAAGATCACCTCGCGGTCGCCCTGGGTCTCGATGGTGTCGATGGTGTTGAGCAGGGAGGAGACACCCGTGTCGGCCTTCAGGCGCAGGGCGCGCTCGATGGAGTACTTGACGTCCTGGGCGGTGACCGGGTCGCCGTTGGCGAAGGTGAGGCCGTCGCGCAGCTTGCAGGCGTAGCGCTCGCTGCCGCTGTCGGTGAAGCCGCAGCTTTCGGCGGCGTCCGGGACGGGGTTGCCCTCGCCCTTGGGCTCGGCCATCAGGGTCTGCACGGTCTGGCGCAGGAGGTTCCACGGGCCGACGTCGTAGGCGTAGGCCGGGTCGAGGGGCGCGGGAGCGTCCTTGGTGACGGTGAACCGGTCCGTGGTGCCGACGACGATGGCGTCGCCGCCCTTGCTCCCGCTGCCCGATCCGCCGCACGCGGCGAGGACCGGGGTGAGCAGGCCGGCCACCGCCGGCAGCACCAAAGTCTTGCGGTTCATGCGGGGGTTTCTCCAGAGCTGTTCGGGTCCGTGTTTCCGGCATGCATGGGTGGCGCGGCGGAGCACGGGGGGTTTTCGGCGATGTTCTCGCGATGAGATTAGTCCGGACCGGCTGGGGCGTTCACGGCCGCGTGAGTTGACTGTCCATCACGCTGTGAAACCGGGTGCGGACACACCGAAAACCCGACAGCGGCAGGATTAGTGCAGCTTCTCATCAATCGGGACACATGGAGTCGTGGATCCCGGTCGGGCGGGGTCGTTCTGCATACTCGTCCGGCATTGTCGAGCCCCGGCAGGGTGGCGAACGTCACATCCGCGGCGATCCGAGGGGGTGTCGGAATTCGGCCGGGGCGGCCTGTGGTGAATTCCACCTCGGGTGTACTTCCACGGTTATTCGGCCCTGGTCAATGGTGTTCGCACGCTGGGTGAACGGCTAGGGCCTCTCGTTTGGATCAGGCCGGGCTCGCGGGGCCTGGCACGCGCATCTGCCGCGTTGTCGTCAGTCGCCGATGCTCCGCATCGGCTCGCTCCTCCGCCTTGCATCTGCACGCACCAGGCCCCGCTCCCTGATCCGGCCTGATCCAAACGAAAGACCCTAGCGCATTTCCGTCATCAGGCCGCGCAGAAATGCCAGGTCGACCTGTTCGAGGGAGGAGACGACGGTGCGGCGTGCGGCGGGGCTGATGGGGGCGAGGGAGGGTACGGCGACGACGTGGCAGCCGGCGGCCTCGGCGGCGGCGACGCCGGTGGCGGTGTCCTCGACGACGGCGCATCTGCTGGGGTGGGCGCCGAGTCCGGTGGCGGCGAGCAGGTAGGGGTCGGGGAAGGGTTTGGTGCGGGTGACCTCGTCGCCCGCGATGGACAGGGCGAAGTGGTGCGGGCCGAGGACGGTGAGCACGCGGTCGATGATGCGCCGGTGGGAGGCGGAGACCAGGGCGGTGGGGATGCCGTGCTGGTGCAGTTCGGCGAGCAGCCGGGCGGCGCCGGGCTTGAGTGGCAGGCCGGTGCTGATGCGGGCTTCGAAGCCCTCGTTGAGCAGGAGGCTGAGTTCGGCGAGGGGGATGTCGGCGCCGGTGGCCTCGATGAGGAAGCCGGCGCTGCGGGTCATGGGGCCGCCGACCACGACGTGCTTCCAGGATTCGTCCAGGGTGTGGCCGAGGGCGGCGAAGACCTCCACCTCGACGTCCCACCAGAAGCCCTCGGTGTCCACCAGGGTGCCGTCCATGTCGAGGAGGACCGCTTGCAGGGCGGACCCTTCGGCCGAACGGGTTCCGAGCGCGGGGACCGTGCTGGTCATCCGGGCGCACCTCCTTGAGGGACGTTCAGGCCGGTCCCCACTCGGGGAACCGGCCTGCGGTGGACCGACCAGTCTACGACTCCGCCGCCCGAAGCGCCTCGTTTATCACGGAGCGCCCGGGGGTACCCCGCTTGTCACCCCCGGCGTGGTCCGGAGGCGGGCGGGTCGTGCGCCTCGGGGGATGTCACCGGGCGTTGAAGTACTTCGCCTCGGGGTGATGGATCACGATCGCGTCCGTGGACTGTTCGGGGTGGAGCTGGAACTCCTCGGACAGCCGGACCCCGATCCGCTCGGGTTCCAGCAGGGTGGCGATCTTGGCGCGGTCCTCCAGGTCGGGGCAGGCGCCGTAGCCGAGGGAGAAGCGGGCGCCGCGGTACTTCAGGGCGAACATGTCCTCGATGTCGGCCGGGTCCTCGCCGCCGAAGCCGAGTTCGGCGCGGACGCGGGCGTGCCAGTACTCGGCGAGGGCTTCGGCCAACTGGACGGACAGGCCGTGCAGTTCGAGGTAGTCGCGGTAGGCGTTGGACTCGAAGAGCTTGGCGGTCTCCTCGCCGATGCGGGAGCCGACGGTGACGACCTGGAGGCCGACCACGTCGGTCTCGCCGGACTCCTCGGGGCGGAAGAAGTCGGCCAGGCACAGCCGCCGGCCGCGGCGCTGGCGGGGGAAGGTGAACCGGGTGCGTTCGTTGCCCTGTTCGTCGAGAATGATCAGGTCGTCGTCCTTGGAGACGCAGGGGAAGTAGCCGTGGACGACGGCCGCTTCCAGCAGGTTCTCCGTCTGGAGCCGGTCCAGCAGGCCGCGCAGCCGGGGCCGGCCCTCGGTCTCGACGAGTTCCTCGTAGGTGGGCCCGTCTCCGGTGCGGGCCTGCTTGAGACCCCATTGGCCCTTGAAGAGGGCGCCTTCGTCGAGCCAGGAGGCGTATTCCTTGAGCTGGATGCCCTTGCTGACGCGGGTGCCCCAGAACGGCGGGGTGGGCACGGGGTTGTCGGTGGCGACGTCGGAGCGCACGTGTCCTTCCTCGGGCCGCTCGGTCACCTCCGCCGCGGCCGTGGCCCGGACCCGGCGCTGCCGCAGCTCGGGCAGCTTCGCACCCGGCACGCCGCGTTTGACGCCGATGAGGGCGTCCATCAGGCGCAGGCCCTCGAAGGCGTCGCGGGCGTAGCGGACCTCGCCGTCGTAGATCTCGTGGAGGTCCTGTTCGACGTAGGCGCGGGTGAGGGCGGCGCCGCCGAGGATGACCGGGAAGCGGGCGGCCAGGCCGCGCTGGTTGAGCTCCTCCAGGTTCTCCTTCATGATCACGGTGGACTTCACCAGCAGCCCGGACATGCCGATCACGTCCGCGCGGTGTTCCTCGGCGGCCTCCAGGATCGCGGAGACGGGCTGCTTGATCCCGAGGTTGACCACGTTGTAGCCGTTGTTCGACAGGATGATGTCGACCAGGTTCTTGCCGATGTCGTGGACGTCACCGCGCACCGTGGCCAAAACGATGGTGCCCTTGCCCTCGGCGTCCGACTTCTCCATGTGCGGTTCCAGATAGGCGACCGCGGCCTTCATCACCTCGGCGGACTGCAGCACGAACGGCAGCTGCATCTGCCCCGAGCCGAACAGCTCACCGACGACCTTCATGCCGTCCAGCAGCGTCTCGTTGACGATGTCCAGCGCCGGCCGCTCCGCGAGCGCGGCGTCCAGGTCGGCTTCCAGACCGTTGCGTTCCCCGTCGATGATCCGCCGCTTGAGCCGTTCCTCCAGGGGCAGCGCGGCCAGTTCCTCGGCCTTGCCCGCCTTCAGCGACTTCGCCGTCGCCCCCTCGAACAGCTGCATGAGCTTCTGCAACGGGTCGTAGCCCTCGGCGCGGCGGTCGTAGATCAGGTCCAGCGCGGTGGCGACCTCCTCCTCGCTGAACCGGGCGATGGGCAGGATCTTCGAGGCGTGCACGATCGCCGAGTCCAGTCCCGCCTTCACACACTCGTCCAGGAACACCGAGTTCAACAGGATCCGCGCGGCCGGGTTCAGCCCGAAGGAGATGTTCGACAGCCCGAGCGTGGTCTGCACCGCGGGATGGCGCCGCTTCAGCTCCCGGATCGCCTCGATCGTCGCCACACCGTCCCCGCGGGACTCCTCCTGGCCCGTGCAGATCGTGAACGTGAGGGTGTCGATGAGGATGTCCTCCTCACGGATCCCCCAGTTCCCCGTCAGGTCCGCGATCAGCCGCTCGGCGATCTCCACCTTCTTCCCGGGGGTGCGGGCCTGGCCCTCCTCGTCGATGGTCAGCGCGATCAGCGCCGCACCGTGCTCCCGCGCCAGCGCCGTCACCCGCGCGAACCGCGACCCGGGCCCCTCCCCGTCCTCGTAGTTCACCGAGTTGATCACCGCGCGCCCGCCCAGCTTCTCCAGACCGGCCCGGATCACCTCCACCTCGGTGGAGTCCAGCACGATCGGCAGCGTCGACGCCGTCGCCAGCCGCCCGGCCAGCTCCTCCATGTCCGCGACACCGTCCCGGCCGACGTAGTCCACACACAGGTCGAGCATGTGCGCGCCCTCGCGGATCTGCTCGCGGGCGATCTCCACACAGTCGTCCCAGCGGCCCTCCAGCATCGCCTCACGGAACTTCTTCGACCCGTTCGCGTTCGTGCGCTCACCGATCGCGAGATACGAGGTGTCCTGCCGGAACGGCACCGACTGGTACAGCGAGGCCGCGCCCGGCTCCGGCCGCGGCGCACGCGCCGACGGCACCATGTCCCGCACCCGCTCCACCACCTGCCGCAGATGCTCCGGAGTCGTCCCGCAGCACCCGCCCACCAGCGACAGCCCGTACTCACGCACGAACGTCTCCTGCGCGTCCGCCAGCTCGGGGGCGGTCAGCGGGTAGTGGGCGCCGTCCTTGCCAAGGACGGGCAGGCCCGCGTTGGGCATGCAGGACAGCGGGATGCGGGCGTTGCGGGCGAGGTAGCGCAGGTGCTCGCTCATCTCCGCGGGGCCGGTGGCGCAGTTCAGGCCGATCAGATCGATGCCCAGCGGCTCCAGGGCCGTCAGTGCCGCGCCGATCTCCGAGCCCAGCAGCATGGTGCCGGTGGTCTCGACGGTCACCGACACGATCACCGGGAGGTCCAGGCCCAGGGTGTCCAGGGCGCGCCGGGCGCCGAGCACGGCGGCCTTGGTCTGGAGCAGGTCCTGGGTGGTCTCCACGAGCAGCGCGTCGGCACCGCCGGTGACCAGGCCCTCGGCGTTGCGCTGGTAGGCGTCGCGCAGGGTGGTGTACGGGGCGTGGCCGAGGGTGGGCAGCTTGGTGCCGGGGCCCATGGAGCCCAGCACCCAGCGGGGGCGGCCGTCGCGGGCGGTGAACTCGTCGGCGACCTCGCGGGCGACGCGGGCGCCGGCCTCGGACAGTTCGTGGACCCGTTCGGGGATGTCGTACTCGCCAAGGGCGGAGTGGTTGGCCCCGAAGGTGTTGGTCTCGACGCAGTCGACGCCCACGGCGAAGTAGGCCTCGTGGACGGAGCGGACGATGTCCGGGCGGGTCAGGTTGAGGATCTCGTTGCAGCCTTCGAGCTGCTGGAAGTCGTCCAGGGTGGGTTCCTGGGCCTGGAGCATGGTGCCCATGGCTCCGTCGGCGACCACCACGCGGGTGGCGAGCGCCTCTCGGAGCGCGGACGCACGGGTCCGGCTGTCGGCGATAGGGGACGTTGGCAACGAGGCCATGTAGGGGCTCCCTGAAGGTGCGACGGCTGTCGGCTATGCGGGACCCCAGGGCAGGCGGGGGGTCCGCACGGCGCCAGACTAACCGGGTGTGGGCTTGGATGGGCACAGGCGTCCACGTGACGGACGCGAATGGCCCCGGCGCCACGCGCGGACCACACGGGATGTAACAGGAGTCGACCGACCATTAGCGGGAGGTCGACATGGACCGGTAGTGTTCGACATTGCCGAACGGTGGTAGCGAGTGCGGTGACAAACGGCGCTCGCCCACCGGCATGTATCGGCAGTCGAAGGGGACGGAGGCAGGACGGCGATGGCACGGAACATCCAGTCGCTCGAACGCGCGGCCGCGATGCTGCGGCTGCTCGCGGGCGGCGAGCGACGGCTCGGCCTGTCGGACATCGCCTCCTCGCTCGGCCTCGCCAAGGGCACCGCGCACGGCATCCTGCGCACCCTCCAGCAGGAGGGGTTCGTCGAGCAGGACGACGCCTCGGGCCGCTATCAGCTGGGTGCCGAGCTGCTGCGCCTGGGCACCACCTATCTGGACGTGCACGAGCTGCGGGCCCGCGCCCTGGTGTGGACGGACGATCTGGCCCGCTCCAGCGGGGAGAGCGTGCACCTGGGGGTGCTGCACCAGCAGGGCGTGCTGATCGTGCACCACGTCTTCCGGCCCGACGACAGCCGGCAGGTGCTGGAGATCGGCGCCATGCAGCCGCTGCACTGCACCGCGCTGGGCAAGGTGCTGGCCGCGTACGACCCGGTGGCGCACAGCGAGGCCCTGGAGACCGAGCGCAAGGCGTTCACGGACCGCACGGTGTGCGACGCCGGCGAGTTCGAGCACATCCTCGACATCACTCGGGCGCGGGGTTACGCGGCCGACGTGGAGGAGACCTGGGAGGGCGTGGCGTCGATCGCCGCGCCCGTGCACGACCGGCGCCGGATGCCGGTGGGCGCGGTCGGCATCACGGGCGCGGTGGAGCGGCTGTGCCGGGAGGGCGAGCTGCGTCCGGAGCTGATCGCCGCGGTGCGCGACTGCGCCCGCGCGGTCTCCAGGGATCTGGGCGCCGGACGGTTCTGAGAGTTCGTGCCTCGTTGTGGGTAGGACCGGGACGCCGGGCGGCGTTCCGGTTCTCGGCCTACCCTGAAACGGACAAAGCGGGGCCAAAACTACATCAGCGAGCGAAGAGTGATAACCGGCGGCGATCAATAACGATCCGGTTTTGGATAACAGAACTCTTGACGCATACGTAACGCCGAAGCAAGACTCCCGTCCATCGGTCGGCATTGTCGAACACCTACCGGCAATACGCGTTAGAGTGTGACAAGCCAAGGGCCGGCATCGCTCTCACCCCCGAGGGCGCCAGAACTCCCGGTGGGACTCCGGGGTTCGGCTTACCCCTGGACGAAGGACAAAGGAGTCGCGGGTGTCCAGCTCCGACATCTTCATCGGCGAGACCATCGGTACCGCCATACTCATCCTGCTCGGCGGCGGCGTCTGCGCCGCCGTCACGCTGAAGGCCTCCAAGGCCCGTAACGCCGGTTGGATCGCCATCGCCTTCGGGTGGGGCTTCGCCGTCATGACGGCCGTTTACATCTCCACGCCGCTCTCCGGCGCCCACCTCAACCCGGCCGTCACCGTCGCCCTGGCCATCAAGAACAGCGACTGGAGCAACGTCCCGTACTACCTCGGCGGTCAGCTCCTCGGCGCCATGATCGGCGCGGTCCTGGTGTGGCTCGCCTACTACGGCCAGTTCCACGCGCACCTGACCGACAAGGAGATCGTCGGCGGTCCGGGCGCCCAGGCCACCTCGGCCAAGGCCGTGGAGGCCCAGGAGCAGGGCGCGGGCCCGGTGCTCGGCATCTTCTCCACCGGCCCGGAGATCCGGAACATCGCCCAGAACCTCGCGACGGAGATCATCGGCACCTTCGTGCTGATCCTCGCGGTCCTCACGCAGGGCCTGAACAACCAGGGCAACGGCCTCGGCCCGCTCGGCGGCCTGATCACCGCGTTCGTCGTGGTGGCCGTCGGCCTCTCCCTCGGCGGCCCGACCGGCTACGCGATCAACCCGGCCCGTGACCTCGGCCCCCGCATCGTGCACGCCCTGCTCCCGCTGCCCAACAAGGGCGGCTCCGACTGGAGCTACGCCTGGATCCCGGTGGTCGGTCCGCTGATCGGCGCCGCCATCGCGGCCGGCATCTACAACGCCGCCTTCTAGGAACCCCCGGGTTCCGGCGCACGCGCCGTACGTTCAGCCCCTCACCACGGACCTTCAGGAGCACACAGTGACCGACGCCCACACCGCAGGCCCCTTCATCGCCGCGATCGACCAGGGCACCACCTCCTCGCGCTGCATCGTCTTCGACCGGGACGGCCGCATCGTCTCCGTCGACCAGAAGGAGCACGAGCAGATCTTCCCCAAGCCGGGCTGGGTCGAGCACAACGCCAACGAGATCTGGACCAACGTCCAGGAGGTCGTCGCCGGAGCCGTCGCCAAGGCCGGCATCACCCGCGACGACATCAAGGCCATCGGCATCACCAACCAGCGCGAGACCACCGTGCTGTGGGACAAGAACACCGGTGAGCCCGTCCACAACGCCATCGTCTGGCAGGACACCCGCACCGACGCCCTGTGCCGGGAGCTGGCCCGCAACGTCGGCCAGGACCGCTTCCGCCGCGAGACCGGCCTGCCGCTGGCCTCCTACTTCGCCGGCCCCAAGGCCCGCTGGCTGCTCGACAACGTCGAGGGCCTCAAGGAGCGCGCCGAGGCCGGGGACATCCTCTTCGGCACCATGGACAGCTGGGTCATCTGGAACCTGACCGGTGGTGTCGACGGCGGCCGGCACGTCACCGACGTCACCAACGCCTCGCGCACCCTGCTGATGAACCTCCACACCATGGCGTGGGACCAGCGGATCTGCGAGTCCATCGGCGTGCCGCCGCAGATCCTGCCCGAGATCCGCTCCTCCGCCGAGGTGTACGGCGAGATCAAGGGCGGCAAGCTCGGCGACCTGCTGGGCGGCATCCCGGTCGCCTCCGCGCTCGGCGACCAGCAGGCGGCCCTGTTCGGCCAGACCTGTTTCTCCGAGGGCGAGACCAAGTCGACCTACGGCACCGGCACCTTCATGGTGATGAACACCGGCGACAAGATCATCAACTCCTACGCCGGTCTGCTGACCACCGTCGGCTACAAGATCGGCGAGCAGCCGACGGTCTTCGCCCTGGAGGGCTCGATCGCCGTCACCGGCTCGCTGGTGCAGTGGATGCGCGACCAGATGGGCCTGATCTCCACCGCCGCCGAGATCGAGACCCTCGCGCTCTCGGTCGAGGACAACGGCGGCGCCTACTTCGTGCCGGCCTTCTCCGGCCTGTTCGCCCCGCACTGGCGCTCCGACGCCCGCGGTGTGATCGCCGGCCTGACCCGGTACGTCACCAAGGCGCACCTCGCGCGCGCCGTCCTGGAGGCCACCGCCTGGCAGACCCGGGAGATCGCCGACGCCATGACCAAGGACTCGGGCGTCGAGCTGTCCACCCTCAAGGTCGACGGTGGCATGACCGCCAACAACCTGCTGATGCAGACGCTCTCCGACGTCCTCGACGCGCCGGTGGTGCGCCCGATGGTCGCCGAGACCACCTGCCTCGGCGCCGCCTACGCCGCCGGCCTCGCCGTCGGCTTCTGGTCCAGCACCGACGAGCTGCGCGCCAACTGGCGCCGGGCCGCCGAATGGACCCCCCGGATGGACGCGGAGACCCGCGACCGTGAGTACAAGAACTGGCTCAAGGCCGTCGACCGGACCATGGGCTGGATCGAGGACGAGAGCTGAGCGGGCTTTTCGGCTCACACCGCTCTGACGAGGAGTAAGTACCCCACATGACCAGTCAGTCCACCCTGCAGTCCGTACCTGCCCTGGGGACGCGCCCGGCCTCCGGCTCCAACCCGAGCCGCGCCGAGACCAGGGAGCAGCTCGCCAAGGCGTCGTACGACCTTCTTGTGATCGGCGGCGGCATCCTGGGCATCTCGACCGCCTGGCACGCCGCGCAGTCCGGGCTCAGGGTGGCGCTGGTCGATGCCGGCGACTTCGCCGGTGCCACCTCCTCCGCCTCCTCCAAGCTGCTCCACGGCGGCCTGCGCTACCTGCAGACCGGCGCGGTGAAGCTGGTGGCGGAGAACCACTTCGAACGCCGTGCGGTCTCCCGCCAGGTGGCCCCCCACCTGGCGAACCCGCTCACCTTCTACCTCCCCGTGTACAAGGGCGGCCCGCACGGCGCGGCGAAGCTCGGCGCGGGCGTCTTCGCCTACTCCGCGCTGTCGGCATTCGGCGACGGCGTCGGCCACCTGCTCTCCCCCGCCAAGGCGGCGCAGGACGTGCCCGAACTGCGCACCGAGAACCTCAAGGCCGTGGCCGTGTACGGCGACGACCAGATGAACGACGCGCGCATGGCGCTGATGACGGTCCGCGCGGCCGTCGAGGCGGGCGCGGTCGTCCTCAACCACGCCGAGGTCACCGGCCTGCGCTTCACCCGCGGCCGGGTCACCGGTGCCGAGCTGAAGGACCGGCTGTCCGGTGACGAGTTCGGCGTCGACGCCCGGCTGGTGCTGAACGCGACCGGCCCCTGGGTCGACCACCTGCGCAAGATGGAGGACCCGAACGCGGCGCCGTCCATCCGCCTGTCCAAGGGCGCGCACCTGGTCCTGAAGCGGACCTCGCCGTGGAAGGCCGCGCTGGCCACCCCGATCGACAAGTACCGGATTACCTTCGCCCTCCCCTGGGAGGACATGCTGCTGCTCGGCACCACCGACGAGGAGTACGAGGGCGACCCGGCGGACGTCGCGGTCAACGAGAAGGACATAGCCCAGATCCTGGACGAGGCCGCGTTCTCCGTCCGGGACCAGCAGCTCCGGCGCGACCTGATCACCTACGCGTTCGCCGGCCTGCGGGTGCTGCCGGGCGGCCCCGGCGACACCGCCAAGGCCAAGCGCGAGACCGTGGTGACCGAGGGCAAGGGCGGCATGCTGTCCGTGGCGGGCGGCAAGTGGACCACGTTCCGCCACATCGGCCGCACGATCATGAAGAAGCTGGAGGCGCTGCCCGGCCACCCGCTGGGCGACGACTTCGAGCCGATCTCCTCGCTGCCGAAGAAGCTCCCGCTGCCCGGCGTCGCCAACCCGCGCGCCGTCGCGCACCGGCTGCTGGTGGACCACCCGGCGCCCGGCCCGCGGATGGCCGCCGACACCGCCAGGCACCTGGCCACCCACTACGGCTCGCTGGCCTTCGACATCGCCCGGCTGGCGAACGAGAACCCGGAGCTGGCCGAGCGGGTCCACCCGGACGCGCCGGAGATCTGGGCGCAGGTCGTCTGGGCCCGTGACCACGAGTGGGCCGAGACCCCGGACGACGTGCTGCGCCGCCGCACCACGCTGACGATCCGCGGCCTGGCCACGGACGAGGTCCGCGCCAAGGTGCAGGGCATGCTCGACGGGAAGTAGTCCCGTACCGCACGAGGGAAGGGGCGGCGCCGTGGACGCGGGCCGCCCCTTCCGGCGCGCCCGCACGGCGCGTGTCCTGTCCGCGGCCCGAAGGGTGTTCGAGCACGGGGCGCGGGGCAGTGATCCGTTCACGGCCCCGTACACGGGGGCTGCGGACGCCCCCGCGGGACGCCGTAAGGTTGGTGAGTCAAGCGAGGGCACGTCGGAAGGAGGCACTGGGTGATCGAGCTGGAGGGGGTTCCCGAGCTGATCGACCCAGTCATGGTGGCCGCGTTCGAGGGCTGGAACGATGCCGGTGACGCCGCCTCCACGGCGGTCGAACATCTGGAACGCGAGTGGAAGGGCGAGGTGTTCGCGGCGCTGGACGCCGAGGACTACTACGACTTCCAGGTGAACCGGCCCACGGTGTTCATGGACGGCGGAGTGCGCAAGATCACTTGGCCGACGACCCGGCTGTCGGTGGTCCGCGTCGGCGGCGAGAAGCCGCGCGACCTGGTCCTGGTGCGGGGCATCGAACCGTCCATGCGGTGGCGCTCGTTCTGCAACGAACTGCTGGGCTTCGCCCATGAGCTGGGGGTCGAGCTGGTGGTCATCCTGGGCGCCCTGCTCGGTGACACCCCGCACACGCGTCCGGTGCCGGTCAGCGGGGTCACGTCCGACACGGACCTGGCCCGCCGGATGGACCTGGAGGAGACCAAGTACGAGGGGCCCACGGGCATCGTCGGCGTCCTCCAGGAGGCGTGCACGCACGCCGGGGTGCCGGCGGTGTCACTGTGGGCGGCGGTGCCGCACTACGTCTCCCAGCCGCCCAACCCCAAGGCCACCCTGGCGCTGCTGAACCGGCTGGAGGACCTGCTGGACCTGCGTATCCCGCAGGGCGAGCTGCCGGAGGACGCGCGGGCCTGGCAGGTGGGCGTGGACCAGCTGGCCGCGGAGGACAGCGAGGTCGCGGAGTACGTCCAGACGCTGGAGGAGGCACGGGACACCGCGGAGCTGCCGGAGGCGTCGGGCGAGGCGATCGCCCGCGAGTTCGAGCGGTATCTGCGGCGGCGGGACGTGAGCCCGCCGGGGGGCAAGCCCCGGCCGTCGCCGCCGGACACCCCGGGCGGTCCGGCCGACGAGGACGACGAGCAGGACCCGGAGGAGTGAGCAGAGGGGCGGTACGCAGTGCGCGTACCGCCCCTCCTGGCGTTCCCCGCGGCCCCCGCACGGGCCGCGTCGGGGCTACAGGGCCACGCCCAGCAGGGCGTCGGCCGCCCGCGTGACCAGGCCCGGGGCGCCCGTGTCCGTGCCGCCCTCCGCCTCCTGCCGGGCCGCCCAGCGGTCCACCGCGGCGAGGGCCGCGGGGGCGTCCAGGTCGTTCGACAGGGCCTCGCGGATCTCCTCGACCAGCGCGTCGGCCGAGGGGCCGTCGGGGCGGGAGACGGCCGCGCGCCAGCGGCCGAGGCGGTCCACGGCGTCCTGGAGGACCTGGTCGGTCCACTCCCAGTCGGCCCGGTAGTGGTGGGCGAGCAGCGCGAGACGGATCGCGGCCGGGTCGACGCCGTCGCGGCGCAGCCGGGAGACGAAGACCAGGTTGCCCTTGGACTTCGACATCTTCTCGCCGTCCAGGGCGACCATGCCGGCGTGCACGTACGCCTTGGCCATCGGGAACTCGCCGGTGAGCACCTGGGCGTGCGAGGCGCCCATCTCGTGGTGCGGGAAGGCGAGGTCGGAGCCGCCGCCCTGGACGTCGAAGCCCATTCCGAGGTGGTCGAGGGCGATGGCCACGCACTCGATGTGCCAGCCGGGTCGGCCGGGGCCGAGGGAGGCGCCGTCCCAGCTGGGCTCGCCCTCGCGGGCGGCCATCCACAGCATCGGGTCCAGCGGGTTCTTCTTGCCCGGGCGGTCGGGGTCGCCGCCGCGCTCGGCGGACAGCAGCCGCATCGCGGCCGCGTCGAGGTGCGAGACCGAGCCGAAGTGCGGGTCGGACTCGACGGAGAAGTAGACGTCGCCGTCCAGTTCGTAGGCCGCGCCGAGGTCGCGCAGCCGCTCCACCAGCGGCACGATGCCGGGTATCGCCTCGACGGCGCCTATGTAGTGCTGCGGCGGGAGCATCCGCAGGGCGGTCATGTCCTCGCGGAAGAGGGCCGTCTCCTTCTCGGCGAGGGCGGCCCAGTCGAGTCCGTCGCGCTCCGCGCGTTCCAGCAGCGGGTCGTCGACGTCGGTGACGTTCTGGACGTAGTGAACCTGCCGCTTGGTGTCGAGCCACACGCGCTGAACGAGGTCGAACGCGTTGTAGGTCGCCGCGTGACCCATGTGGGTCGCGTCGTACGGGGTGATGCCGCAGACGTAGATACGGGCGACGGGACCGGGCTGGAGGGTGACCAGGCCGCCGGTCGCGGTGTCGTGGATCCTCAGGTCGCGGCCCTGACCAGGCAGGGCGGGGACCTCGGAAGCGGGCCAGGCATGCATGTACATGAGCCTAACCGGCCGCCGGTCGCGGTTACGACCGGGATCGCGCCGGATGGCCGGTCGGGCGCTCTTGTATCTTCGGCCCCCGTGTGCTCACGGTGCGCTCACACGGGTGGCCAGGGGATCGCCGGCCACTCCCCGCCGGGCTCCGGGTGCACTCCGGAGGTGAGCAGGGCGGCGACGCGGGCCCGGGTGGCGTCGAGTTCCGCGGCCGTGATCAGCGGGGTCAGCCGTTCGCCGAGGTCGCCGTCCAGGGCGTCGCGCAGCCGCTTGAGCACCTCGGTGGCGTCCGCGGTGAGGGGTTCGCCGGCCCAGCCCCACAGCAGGGTGCGCAGCTTGTCCTCGACGTTGAAGGTGACGCCGTGGTCGATGCCGTAGAGCCGGCCGTCGGCGGTGGGCAGCAGATGGCCGCCCTTGCGGTCGGCGTTGTTGATCACGGCGTCGAGGACGGCGAGCCGGCGCAGCCGCTCGTCGTCGGCGTGCACCAGCAGCGCGGTGCGGCCCTCGCCGACCTCCGCGAACCCGATCGCCTTCCAGCCGGGCTCCGGCTCCTCCCCGTCGACCAGGGCGAGCAGTTCCGCCTCGGCGTGCACGTCGATCCACAGCTGGCACATGCCCTCGCCGTAGGGGCCCTCGCGCAGCACGGTCGGCGGGACCAGTCCCCAGCCGGTGGCCTCGGAGACCTCGTAGGCGGCCACCTCGCGGGCCGCGAGGGTGCCGTCGGGGAAGTCCCACAGGGGGCGCTCCCCGGCCACCGGCTTGTACACGCAGGAGGCTTCCCGGCCGTCGTACGCGACCGTGCAGAACAGCGCGGCGTTGGAGGCGTCGCGGATACGGCCGCGTACGGTCAGCTCGCCACGGGCGAGCAGGTCGGCGGCGCCGGGGTCGGCGGCCGTCACGCCCCGCGGCGGTATCCGTTCTGGCGCGGGCATACGTGTCCTTCCGGATCGAGCGGGAGGCTGCACAGCGGGCACGGCGGCCGCCCGGCGTTGACGACGTCGAGGGCGCGCTTGGCGAAGGCCCGGGCCTGCGCGCCGGTCAGCCGGACCCGCAGCATCGGGGGTCCGTTCTCCTCGTCCTGGAGCAGCCGCTCCTCGGCCTCCGCGAGGTCCTCCTCGGTGTCGGCGTCCAGCTCCACCAGGGCCTGGGCCTCCACGACCATGCGCTGTTCCTCGGCGTCCCAGGCCAGGGCCATGGTGCCGACGCGGAACTCCTCCTCGACGGGGGTCTCCAGCGGCGCGGTGTCGGCGACCTCGGCGGGGGCCATGGCCGGGACGGAGGCGCTGCCGCCGCTGCGGCGCACGACCTCGTCCAGGAGTTCGTCCATGCGCTCGGCGAGCGCGGCGACCTGGGTCTTCTCCAGGACCACGCTGGTCACCCGGGGGCCTGCGGTGGCCTGGAGGAAGAACGTACGGCGTCCGGGCAGTCCGACCGTGCCGGCCACGAAGCGGTCCGGCGGGTCGTAGAGGAACACCTGACGGGACACGTCCTGTCTCCATTGAGTCGAGAGTTTCGGGGGTGCGGGCCACTGCGGACGAGCGACGGCGCGGGTCGCTTCACCCTACTGCGGCCGACGATCACGGTGCGCCCGCACCGCCACCGACCGGTGCGTCGCCGTCCGGGTGCTCCTCGCGGGGGGCGAGGGAGGCGAGGTCACCGGTGTCGCCGAGGCGGACCAGGAAGGGGCGCAGCCGGGTGTAGCGGATCGCGGTGATGGAACACGGCTCCACGGAGATCCGCTGGAAGAGGTCGAGATGGAGGCCGAGGGCGTCGGCGACCAGGGCTTTGATGATGTCACCGTGCGAGCACATGAGGTAGACCGCGTCCGCTCCGTGGTCGCGTTCCACCCGGTCGTTCCACTCGCGTACGGCCTCGGCGGCGCGGGTCTGCATGGCCCGCATGGACTCGCCGCCGGGGAAGGCGGCGGCGGACGGGTGGGCCTGGACGACCTCCATCAGCGGCTCGTCCTTGAGTTCGGCGAGCTTGCGGCCGGACCAGTCGCCGTAGTGGCACTCCCCGATCCGGTCGTCGGTGTGGACGCGCAGCTCGGGGCGGGCGGCGAGCAGCGGCGCCATGGTCTCCCGGCAGCGCTGGAGCGGGCTGGTGACGACCTCGGAGACCGGCAGCGCGGCGAGGCGCCCGGGCAGTGCGGCGGCCTGTGCGGCGCCCCGCTCGTCCAGGGACACCCCCGGGGTCCAGCCGGCGAGCACTCCGGAGGTGTTGGCGGTGGAACGTCCGTGCCTTACGAGGATCAGCGTGGGCATGCGGACCAGGGTAGGCGCATCAGGCGATGCGCCGGTGACCGCACGAAGGGAGAATGCGCTCCGTGATCGTCGACTGTGCCATCTACCGGCACGGACAGCGGACCGAGGGTCCGGAGGACCTGTCCGACGCGCTCGCCGAGGCGCGGGCCTCGGGCGGATTCGTGTGGATCGGGCTGTACGAGCCGTCCGAGCGGGAGTTCGACCTCGTCACCCGGGAGTTCGGGCTGCACCCGCTGGCGGTGGAGGACGCCCTCAAGGCTCATCAGCGGCCCAAGCTGGAGGTGTACGAGGACTCGCTGTTCGTGGTGCTGAAGCCGGTGGTCTACGAATCGGCGAGCGACACGGTGACAGCGGGCGAGGTGATGGTCTTCGTGGGCGACTCCTTCGCGGTGACCGTGCGGCACGGCGAGGGTTCGCCCCTGGCGGCGGTGCGGCACCGACTGGAGGAGGATCCGGACATGCTGGACAAGGGCCCCACCTCGGTGCTGTACGCGATCGCCGACGCCATCGTGGACCGCTATCTGGAGGTGGCGACGGAGTTGCAGACGGATCTGGAGGAGGTGGAGGCGGAGGTGTTCCGGCCGGAGGCCGGGGGCACCCGCAACACGGCCTCGCGGATCTACGACTTCAAGCGGCAGATCCTGGAGTTCCGGCGGGCCACCGTGCCGCTGGCGCCGCCGCTGAGCCGGCTGGCGGGCGGGGGCCCGCTGGGCGGCGGCGGCGCCTTGCCGTTCGTGCACGACAAGGCGCGGCCCTTCTTCCGGGACGTGAGCGACCACCTGGCGCGGGTGAACGAGTCGGTGGAGGGGCTGGACCGGCTGGTGTCCGACGTGCTGTCGGCCCACCTGGCGCAGATGAGCGTGCGGCAGAACGACGACATGCGGAAGATCTCCGCCTGGGCGGCGATGGCGGCGGTGCCCACGATGATCGCGGGGATCTACGGCATGAACTTCGACCACATGCCCGAGCTGCACTGGCTGTGGTCGTACCCGGCGGTGATCCTGGTGATGGCGTTGCTGGAGGTGCTGCTGTACCGGCTGTTCAAGCGGCGCGAGTGGCTGTGAGGGGCACGCATGCCCGGGTCACGCGTACTCGTGCGCCGAGGCGGTGGGGCCGCCGAGGGCGTCGAGGCGTTCGGGCATGCCGAGGGTGACCATGCGGCGCCGGCCGGCGAGGCGTTCGTAGGCGTACACGGCGTGGACGGCGGCCGTGAGCAGCGCGCGGCGGGTGCGGGGCCAGCCGAGGACGCGGCCCATGCGGGCCATGACGGCGAGGCTGACGTCACGGTGCACGCGGATCTCGGCGAGGGCGCAGGCGCGCAGGGTGTGCCGGATGAACGGGCCGTGCCCGGCGGCGGCGAGGCGGAGCAGTTCCTCGTGGGTGTAGGCGAGGTGGTTGTCCTCGTCGGCGGCGATCATCCGCACCGCCCTGCCGATCTCGGGATGGCCGGCGAAGTGCTTGAGGAGCAGGGCCATCTGCTCGGCGGCGCGCTGTTCGGTGACCCGGCTGTGGGCGAGGTAGACGACGATGTCCCGTTCGGTCAGCGGCTCGTCGCGCCTGAGCCGGTCGTGCGCGAGGCCGATGCCGCGCCGTTCGAGGAGCATCGTGTAGTCGGTCTCGGGCGGGACGGGCACCGGGGTGAGGCCCCGCCTGCGCAGCAGGGCCATGAAGATGCGGCCGTGTTTGTCCTCGTCGGCGCCGTGCCGGGCGATCTTGGGGGCGAGGGCGCGCAGGGTCGGCGGGACCAGCGCGGCGATCCGGCCGTTCTCCCAGCCGCCCTGGGCCTCTCCGCCGGCGGCGATGGAGCAGAACAGCCGGAACGACTCGTCGTGGTCGAGGATCTCCTGGAAGAGACTCTTGGCCGACAGCATGGCAGTCACCTCTCTACCGCATCCGGTGCAGAACGACTCAAATGCGGACGGAGTGCTGCCGCAACAGGGGTGCTCCCCGGCTCGGCCGAAAGAAGGACACGCGGGGTCGTAACCGCTCGTCGCCCGGCGCGTTGTTCCGGGTGACGGCCGTGGCGGGGAAGACCCCCCGAGCCCCCACCACGGCCGCGAAGACTTCCGCGTCAGGCGAGCCCGGCGTGCTCCAGGGCCTCGGTGCCGGCGCGCAGCGAGGCGAGCCGCTCCTCCAGCGTGAAGCCGGCGGGGGCGAGGCTGAGGGTGGTGACCCCGGCGTCGGCGTAGGCCTTCATCCGGTCGGCGATGCGCTCGACGGAGCCCAGCAGCGTGGTCTTGTCGATGAGGTCCTGCGGAATCGCGGCGGCCGCGCCCTGCTTGTCCCCGGCGAGGTACTTCTGCTGGATCTCGGCGGCCTCCTTCTCGTACCCCATGCGCCGCGCGAGCCGGTTGTAGAAGTTCTGCTTGGCGCTGCCCATGCCGCCGACGTACAGCGCGGTGTAGGGGCGGAAGGTGTCGGCGAGGGCGGGCAGGTCCTTGTCGGCGCCGACGGCGAGCGGCAGGGTCGGGCACACGTCGAACCCGTCGAGGGTCTTGCCCGCCTTCTCCCGGCCGGCCCGCAGATGCGTGAGGGTGGTCTCCTCCAGGTGCTCGGCGGCGGGGAAGATCAGCAGCGCGCCGTCGGCGATCTCACCGGTCTGCTCCAGGTTCTTCGGGCCGATCGCGGCGATGTAGAGCGGGATGTGCTCGCGCTGGGGGTGCACGGTCAGCTTGAGCGGCTTGCCCGGGCCGCCGGGCAGCGGCAGCGTCCAGTGCTCGCCCTCGTACGACAACCGCTCCCGGGACATCGCCCTGCGGACGATCTCCACGTACTCGCGGGTGCGGGCCAGCGGCTTGTCGAACTTCACGCCGTACCAGCCCTCGGAGACCTGCGGCCCGGAGACGCCGAGGCCGAGCCGGAACCGGCCGCCGGAGAGGGTGTCCAGGGTGGCCGCCGTCATCGCGGTCATCGCGGGCTGGCGGGCCGGGATCTGGAAGATGGCGGAGCCCACGTCGATGCGCTCGGTCTGGGCGGCGACCCAGCTGAGCACGGTGGCCGCGTCGGAGCCGTAGGCCTCGGCGGCCCAGCACACGGCGTAGCCCAGCCGGTCGGCCTCCTGCGCCACGGCCAGATTGTCCCCGTCCATTCCCGCGCCCCAGTAGCCGAGGTTGATGCCGAGCTGCATGGCCGAATCCCCTTACCCGTGAGTAACGTCACTGTGGCGCCGACCTTAGCGCGGGGGCGCGGGCGGCGCTCCGTGCGGGCCCGTACGAGTTGTCCACAGGCAACCCACCGCATCGGTTCAGGCCAGTAATCTCGCGGGCATGGAGCAGAGGCATCTCGGCCGTACCGGCCTGCGCGTGTCCCGGATCGGACTCGGCACCCTGACCTGGGGCCGGGACACCGAGGAGCACGACGCCGCGGACATGCTGAAGGCGTTCTGGGAGGCCGGCGGCACCCTCGTCGACACCGCCGACGTCTACGGCGACGGAGAGGCGGAGTACCTGCTCGGGCGGCTGATGGAACGGCTGGTCCCGCGCCGTGACCTGGTGCTGTCCACCAAGGCGGGCAGCGTCCCCGACCCCGAGCGCCGCTTCGACGGCTCCCGCGGCCACCTGCTGGCCGCGCTGGACGCCTCCCTGGACCGCCTGGGCACGGACCACGTCGACCTCTGGCACATCCACGCCTACGACGCGGGCACCCCGCTGGAGGAGACGCTCCAGGCGCTCGACATAGCGGTGTCCAGCGGCCGCGCGCGGTACGCGGGAGTGTCCAATTTCTGCGGCTGGCAACTGGCCAAGGCGGCCACCTGGCAGCTCGCCGCGCCGGGCACCCGCACCCGGCTGGCCAGCACGCAGATGGAGTACTCGCTGCTCCAGCGGGGCGTGGAACGCGAGGTGCTGCCCGCCGCGCTGGACCTGGGCGTGGGCCTGCTGCCCTCCTCCCCGCTCGGCCGGGGCGTGCTGACCGGAAAGTACCGGCACGGAGTGCCGGACGGCTCCCGTGGCGCATCCGAGCACCTGGCGCCGTTCGTGGAGCCGTATCTGGACGACACGGCGACCCGCATCGTGGACGCCGTGACCACGGCCGCCGACGGCCTCGCGGTGACCCCGCTCCAGGTGGCGCTCGCCTGGGTCCGGGACCGGCCGGGAGTCACCGCGCCGATCGTCGGCGCACGCACCGCGCGGCAGCTCACGGCAGCGTTGTCAGTGGAGGCGCTTAGTCTTCCTGACGAGATCTGCCGGGCGCTGGACGACGTGTCGGCGCCCCTGCACCGCTATCCCGATCACGACTGGAGCACGCTGTGAGCACGGAGCCGGAGACCACGGAGGAAGCCGGGCCGGGGACGCCGGACACATCGGGGGTGCCGGCGCCGAAGGACGCGGCGGAGGGCGCCCCCGGCACCGCCGAGGCGGAGACCGACGACGGCCCGGAGACGGACGACGACCCGGGGACCGACGACGACCCGGGGACCGACGCGCCGGAGCCCGAGCAGCGGGCGGACGGCGGCGCGGCAGCGGCGGCGTCCGTCGAAGGTGCCGGTTCGTCCGAGTTGTCCGAGGCGGAGGCCGAGCTGGCCGCGCAGCGGATCGAGCGGGAGCGGATCGAGCGGCGCAAGGCGGAGAAGCAGGGCCCCATCGAGAGCGGCGCCAAGCTGAGCGGCAAGGCGGCGGACCTGCTGGCCGCCGTCCGGGCCGTGGAGGGCGGCCGGAAGCCGGCGGGCACGGTGTTCGCCGCGCCCACGCCCGAACTGGCGCCCGAACCGACGCCCGAGCCCGGCTCCGGGCCGAACCGGCAGGCCGGTGCGGCCCCCGCGATGGCCGCCGCTGCCGCCGCGTCCCCTCCGGCCCCCGCCGTGGAGCCGGTGCGCCACGCGCGGCCCGTGCCCGCCCCCAGCGGGCCCGCGCCGGAGACGGTCGAGGCCGTCCGCCGGGCGCTGGTCGAGGGCGGCGCCCCCGAGACCCTCGCGCGGCAGGCGGCCACCACGCTCGGCGAGGGCGCCGGACCGGCCCTGCGGGAGGACCCCTGGCAGCTGCTGCGCGTTCCCGGGGTGCGGCCCGAGCAGGCGGACGGCTTCGCGCGGGCCCTGCTCGGCCCCGGCTGCGGCCCGGCCGACGAGCGGCGGGGCCGCGCGATGACGGTCTGGCTGCTGGAACAGGCGGCCCTCGCCGGGCACACCGCCCTGGACCTGCCCGCGCTCACCGCGGCTCTGGCCCGGCAGGGCGTGCCGGACCCGGACGCGGCGGTGCAGAACACCCTCGCCGAAGGCGACGCCCTGGTCTTCCAGGACCCGCTGGACGAGCCGGGCGCCCCGGCGGCCCCGCAGGAGGAGGACGAGGAGGCGGAGCGCCCGGTACGGGTCCTCGTCGCCCTGGAGCGGTACGCGCTGGCCGAGGAGAGCCTCGCCGACGGCCTGGCCCGGCTGATCGCCTCGCCGTCCCAGGAGGCGGGGCACTCCTGGGCCGCGGCCGTCGCCGCGCTGTCGGGCGGCGCGGCCGAACTGGCCCGCGCAGTCGCCGGGCACGGCCTGGTGCTGCACACGGGCGGGGAGGCGGCCCGCGCGGAACCGGCGGCCCTGCTCGGCGCCGCCCGGGACGCGGGCCTGCGGGCCTTCGCGGTCTGCCACACGCCCGGCGGACGGGACCGGCTCGCGGCGCTGGTCCCGGAAGCGGGGGCACGGGCGGGCGTCGGCACCGTCGCGGGGCTGCTGGCCGGGGACGAAGGCCCCGGGCGGGACGCAGACGGGGCGCTGGAGCTGGATCTGCTGCTCGTACTGGACGCGCCCCAGCTGGACGTGGAGAACGCCGCGATGCTGGTGGAGTCGTTGCCCGACGGGGCCCGGCTGGTGCTCAGCGGGGATCCGGCGCTGCTGTGGTCGGCGGGCCCCGGGCGGGTCTTCGCCGATCTGCTCGCGGCCCGCGTCTGCCCCCAGCTCGCCTCCCGGCTCCCCGACCCCGGCCCGGTCGGCGAGCTGGTCTCCGGCATCGGCGTCGGCGAGCTGAACCAGGTCGAGGCGCCCGGCAAGGAGGTCGTGATCGTGCCGGTGCGGGACGCGGGCGAGGCCGTGCACCGCACGGTGCAGCTGGTCGCGGACTCGGTGCCGCGCGCGTTCGGCGTCCCGGCGGACCAGGTCGTGGTGATCACCCCGGGCCACGGCGGCGCGGCCGGCACCCGCGCCCTCAACGCAGCACTGAAGGAACGCCTCAACCCCGGCCCCGGCCGGTTCGGCGGCTTCGACCCCGGCGACCGGATCGCCCACTCCCCCGCCCCTGGCCGGACCGTGCCGGGCACCGTGGTGAAGGCCGACGCGGAGGGACTGCATCTGTCGTGCGCCGGTGCCCCCGTGGTCGTACCGCGGGAGCGGGTGGAGGGCGAGGTGCGGCACGGCTGGGCGCTGACCGCGCACCAGGCGGTGGGCGGCCGCTGGCCCGCGGCCGTCGTGGTGCTGCCCGGCGATGCCGTGAAGGCGCTGAGCAGGCCGTGGGTCTACACCGCGTTCGGGCGGGCCGAGCGGCACCTGTCCGTGGTGCACGGTGTGGAGCAGGCCCTGCCGCGAGCGGTCGCGGAGGTCCCGGCCAAGCCCCGTACGACCCGACTGGGCACCCTGCTGCGTCCCCAGGCGCCGGCCGCCTGACCGAGGGTGGGGGTCCGGTGGTGCCGTGGCGGCCGGGCCACTACGGCACCACCGCCCCGCTCACCTCCCGGCGCCCCGGGCCCGGCCCCCGGCCCCGGTGCCCGCGCCGTCCTCGTCCTCGTCCTCTTCCTCGTCGTCGACGAACTCGAGATCGTCGTCCTCGTCGGCGGTGTCGGCGTCGTCCTCCTCGTCGTCGAAGACCGCGCTGACGTCGAACCGGCACACCACCGCCTGCGCGTCGATGTGCTCGAACGGGGCCTCCAGCCACTCCCCGGCCTCCGGCGCCTCCTCGGCGGCGGTGACCCAGAGCGTGGAGTCGCCCTCCTCCAGACCGAACTCCTTGTGCCGGGAGGCGATCTCGTCCGGTTCGAACTCGCCGAAGAGCAGACCCAGCGCCCCGGGGACGGTGCCGGTCGCGTCCTCGTCCACGCCGGTGACGTCCTCGTAGTCCGCGGCCTCGACCCGCTCGGCCTGGGCCAGCAGCCGCTGGGGCTCCGCCACGGTGTAGTCGCGGCGGATCAGGACGCTGATCGCATGGGGCTCCTCGGGGCCGGCGTACGGCGGCAGCGCCTCGTCGGCACCGGGGATCTCGAAGGGGGTGACCTCGTCGTAGCGGTCGTACAGCAGTTCGTCGTACGCCTCGGCGGCCGCGGCCAGCTGGTTGAACGCCTCGAAGACGGCCGGGTCGTCGTCTCCGGACCTGCGTTCGACCGCCGCCAGGTGACGGTCGAGCGCGGTCTTGACCGCCTCGGCGGCGGCGCGTACCTCGGCAGCGGTGGGCTGCGCAGCATCAGACATAGTGCAGACGCTATCCGTACCGGGCACCAGCCCGCACAATAGATGCGATGCCGGAATACGAATTTGTCGACGTGTACGTGCCTCGCGGGGTCTCCCGCAAGGACGCCACGCGTCTGCTGACGGACCATGCCGAGTACGGACACTGGGAGTTGGACCGACTGAGCCTGCTGCGCGACGGCAGCCGCAGGGTGCGGTTGCGCCGGCGGATCATCCGTCAGGTGCGGGCCACGTGGTGAGACGGAAACGCTGAACCGGGCGGGGACATGGGAACGGAGCGGGCCCGCCGGTAGGTGACCGGCCCGCTCCGTCCCCGCCGTCCGCCACGGCGTGCTCGACCGCTTCGCCAGGGCCTCTCGTCTGGATCTTGCCGGGCTCGCGGGCCCTGGCACCGCGCCCTGATCCGGCCTGATCCAAACGAAAGACTTAGGCCCTGGCCCGCGCCTTGCGGTACATCACCGTGCCCGCGAGCAGCGCGCCCGCGCCGGCCGACAGCGCGACACCCAGCGGCAGCTCACTGCCGGTGTGCGCGAGCTGACCCGTGGCCAGGGACGCGGACGAGCCCTGCGGGGTGTGCGCGTTCTGGGCGGGCGGGGTGGCCGGGTTGCCCGGGTGCTGCGGGGTGCCCGGCTGGTGCGGCGTTCCCGGGTGGCTCGGCTGCCCGGGGTGACTCGGGTGACCGGGGTGACTCGGGTGGCCCGGCTGACCGGGGTGGCCGGGGTGGCCCGGATGACCCGGGTGACCGGGGTGGCCCGGCGGGTTGGTGTGGCCCCCGCCGTGGGTTCCGCCGCCGTTGGCGCAGTTGTTGCCCAGGGCGGGATTGCCCACGCCGACCACGTCGACGCTGTTGCCGCAGACGTTCACCGGGACGTCGATCGGCACCTGGACGGTGTTGCCCGATCCCACGCCCGGCGACCCTGTGGTGTGTCCGCCCGCGTGCGCGCCCCCTGAGCCTCCGGAGCCGCCGTGCCCCTGACCTCCCTGGCCGCCGCCGGAGTTGCCGCAGGCGTTGCCCATCGCCGGGTTGAGGAGCCCGACGACGTTGACGGTGTTGCCGCAGACGTTCACCGGTGCGTGCACCGGCACCTGCACGGTGTTGCCGGACAGAACGCCGGGTGAGCCGGCCGCGGCGCCGGACGCGCCCGCGTCCGCGTGGGCCACGCCGGTCGCGGCGGCGATCACCCCGGTTGCCGCCGCCATGGTCATCAAACCCTTACGGGTGCTTTGTCGCATTGGTTCGTACCCCCCTGCCTTCGCTGTGCCTTCGCTGTCTGGAAAAGGCCGGTCGGCCTCGGAGCGCATCGCGCGCTCCGAGGCCGACGGCTCGCAAAAGACATCCCCTCGGGGTGGATCGCCCCTCGGGGAGCCGGCGTCAGCTGTTGACGCAGGTGTTGCCGAAGGTGGGGTTCAGGAGCCCGATCACGTCGATCGTGTTGCCGCACACGTTCACCGGGACGTGCACGGGCACCTGGATGACGTTGCCGGAGACGACGCCCGGAGAGTGCACCGCGGCACCCTGGGCACCGGAGTCGGCGACGGCCAGGCCCGCGCCCGCGAGAACCAGCCCACCGGTGGCAGCCACAGCGGCGACGACCTTCTTGATCATTGTTCCTCCTCGTTGGCAAGGCGATCCCAAGGTGCGGGGATCGCATCACCTGTAACGAGGAGGGAGTATTGGAGCTACGAGCTTATGGTCGCATTCACCCTTCTCAGTCGATCTCGAACGCGCACCCGAATGTCCGGGCGGCTCAGGAGGCGTCGATGAAGCGGTCGAGGACGCGGACGCCGAACTGGAGCCCGTCCACCGGCACCCGCTCGTCCACGCCGTGGAACATGCCCGCGAAGTCCAGCTCCGGCGGCAGCTTCAGCGGCGCGAAGCCGAAGCCGCGGATGCCGAGGTCGTCGAAGGACTTGGCGTCGGTGCCGCCGGAGAGCATGTACGGGATGGCCTTGGCGGCGGGGTCCTCGGCGAGCAGGGCCGCCTGCATGGCCTCCACCAGCGCGCCGTCGAAGGTGGTCTCGACGGCCTTGTCGGCGTGCACGTCCTCGCGGCGGACGTGCGGGCCGAGCAGCCGGTCGAGGTCGCCGAGGAACTCCTCCTCGTAGCCGGGCAGGAAGCGGCCGTCGATGTGCGCGGTGGCCTCGCCGGGGATGACGTTGACCTTGTAACCGGCGTTCAGCTGGGTGGGGTTGGCGGTGTTGCTCAGGGTCGCGCCGATCAGCTTGGCGATGCCGCCGAGCTTGGCGATCGTGGCCTCCATGTCCTCCGGGTCCAGCTCGGTGCCGAGCGCGTCGCCCAGCTCGTCGAGGAAGGCCCGGGTGGTCTTGGTGACCCGCACCGGGAACTTGTGCCGGCCGACCCGGGCGACGGCCTCGGACAGCTCGGTGATGGCGTTGTCCCGGTGGATCATGGAGCCGTGCCCGGCGGTGCCGGCCACGGTGAGCTTCATCCAGTGCATGCCCTTCTCGGCCGTCTGGATCAGATAGAGCCGCCGCTGCTCGTTCACGGTGAAGGAGAAGCCGCCGACCTCGCTGATCGCCTCGGTGACGCCCTCGAACAGCTCGGGGTGGTGGTCGACCAGGTACCGGGCGCCGTAGGTGCCGCCCGCCTCCTCGTCGGCGAGGAAGGCGACCACGACGTCCCGCGGGGGCCGCCGCCCGCTGCGCAGCCGGTCGCGCACCACCGCGAGGGTCATGGCGTCCATGTCCTTCATGTCGACCGCCCCGCGCCCCCACACGCACCCGTCGGCGATCTCCCCGGAGAAGGGGTGGTGGGTCCAGTCGTCGGCGTTGGCCGGCACCACGTCCAGGTGGCCGTGGATCAGCAGGGCGGGCCGGGACGGGTCCTCCCCCGCGATGCGGGCCACGGTGGAGGCGCGCCCCGGGTGCGACTCGTAGATCTTGGGCTCCAGGCCGACCTCGGCGAGCTTCTCGGCGACCCACTCGGCGGCCTTGCGCTCGCCGGGCCCGGAGTGGTCGCCGTAGTTGCTGGTGTCGAACCGGATCAGCTCGCGGCAGAGGTCCACGACCTCGTCCTCGCCGGTGACGCCCTGGGCCGTGTCCGTCTCGCTCACGCTGCTTCCTCCCGACTTCCCTGCTGGTGGACCCCTTCATCCTCTCTCCGCCCCCGCCCCGGGCCCAAGACCGGTCCCGGCCCGTCACACGCCGTTCACGCGGGACCGGCCCGGAAGCGGGGGTGATCGGCCACCCCCGAAAGCCTGGTAATGTTTCCTTCGTCGCCGCGAGGGAGACCCCACCGAGGGAAGCCCGCGCACGACAGACACCTTGTCCGGGTGGCGGAATGGCAGACGCGCTAGCTTGAGGTGCTAGTGCCCTTTATCGGGCGTGGGGGTTCAAGTCCCCCCTCGGACACCAGTGAGGGCCCCTGCTTCGGCGGGGGCCTTTCGCATGCCGGGGTACGCGTGGCTTCCTAGACTTGGTGGGGTGGCCCGGGCCAATGACGAGGTCGAGGCGCTGCTGCGGGAGTACGCGGACCTCATCGCGATCACCGGAGGCGACGCGTTCAAGGCGCGCGCCTACGAGAAGGCGGCGCGGGCCATCGGCGGGTATCCGGCCGATGTCGCCAAGCTGGACGAGGACGGGCTGCGGGAGATCCCGAACGTGGGGCGGTCGATCGCCGACAAGGTGGCCGAGTACCTGCGCACCGGGAAGATGGCCGTGGTCGAGGAGCGGCGGGCCAGGATCCCGGCCGGGGTGCGGGAGTTGATCACCATCCCGACCCTCGGTCCGAAGAAGGCCCTGCGGCTGTACGAGGACCTGCACATCTCGTCGGTGAACGAGCTGGCCGCCGCGATCGAGTCGGACGCGCTGGCCGACCTCAAGGGGTTCGGGGAGAAGACGCAGGACAACATCCGGCACGGCATCGAGTTGTTGCAGCGGGCGGGGGCGCGGGTGCCGCTGCCGCTCGCGCTGGACACCGCCGAGGAGATCGTCGCCGCGCTGTCCTCGGTGAGCGGCTGCCGGCGGTGTGCCTACGCGGGGTCGTTGCGGCGGATGCGGGAGACGGTCGGGGACCTGGACGTCCTGGTGGCGGCGCGGAAGTCGGGGCCGTTCATGGACGCGCTGTGCGAACTGCCGGGCACCGCCGAGGTGATCGCGCGGGGCGCGAAGAAGACGTCGGTGCGCACCGGCCGGGGGCTCCAGGTGGATCTGCGGGTGCTGCCGCCGGAGTCGTGGGGCGCGGGGTTGCAGTACTTCACCGGGTCCAAGGCGCACAACATCCGTACCCGGACCATCGCGGTGCACCGGGGGCTGAAGCTGTCGGAGTACGGCGTGTTCGACGCGGAGAGCGAGGAGTCGGTGGCCTCGCGCACCGAGGAGGAGGTGTACGCGCGGCTGGGACTGCCGTGGATCGAGCCGACGCTGCGCGAGGACCGCGGGGAGATCGAGGCGGCCCTGCGCGGGGAGCTGCCCGAGGTGGTGACCGAGCGGGACGTCCGCGGTGATCTGCACACCCACACCGATCTGACCGACGGGCTGGCGTCGCTGGAGGCGATGGTGGAGGCGGCCGCGGGGCGCGGGTACGCGTACTACGCGGTGACCGACCACGCGCCGAACCTGTACATGCAGCGGATGACCGACGAGAAGATCCTCGGCCAGCGGGCGCGGCTGCGGGAGCTGGACGGGAAGCACCGCCGGATGCGGCTGCTGCACGGCACGGAGCTGAACATCGGGCCGGAGGGCGAGGTGGACTGGCCCGACGAGTTCCTGGCGGGTTTCGATCTGTGCGTGGCCTCGCTGCACTCGCACTTCGACCTGGGCCGGGCGGCGATGACCCGGCGGCTGGTGCGGGCCTGCGAGAACCCGTACGTCAACGTCCTGGGCCATCCCACCACCCGGCTGATCGGCCGGCGGCCGGGCGTGGACGCGGACTGGGACGAGGTGTTCGCGGTCTGCGCGCGCACGGGCACGGCGCTGGAGGTCAACGCGCAGCCGGACCGGCTCGACCTGTGCGACGAGGACATCCTGCGGGCGCGGGCGCACGGGGTGCGGTTCGCGGTGAACACCGACGCCCACTCGGTGCCGCACCTGGCCCAGCTGCGGTACGGCATCGGCACCGCCCAGCGGGGCTGGCTGACTCCGGACGACGTGATCAACACCTGGCCGCTGACCCGGCTGCGCCGGTTCCTGCGCAAGGGCGAGCGCCGGGGTCTTCGCAGGTGACCGCACCGGGCTGCGGGCGTACGGGAGTTGGCCAAGTGGTCGCGCGGTGCACGTGACGTGTGGCAGGGTCGTCTCTCTTGGGGAGAGGAACGACTGATGACCCGTTACCAATGCGGATCGTGCTCGTACCGGAGCGACCGCCTCGGCGAGGCCCAACAGCACTCGCACCGGACGGGCCACGTCTGCGTCGGCAAGGACGATGCCCGGCCGGCCGGAGGCAGGTTCGGCAAGGCCAAGGTCGTGGCCGGCGTCGGCGTGCTGGCCGCCGCCACCCTGGGGGCCGTCGGGACCCTCGCCTGGAAGTGCAAGGAACTCAAGGAAGAGCAGGAAGGCGTCCTCTCCATGGCCGCGGGACTGCTCGTGCAGTTGGCGGAGTCGGCGGCGGCGAACGAAAGCCTGAAGGCGGAGAACGACTACCTGAAGTCGGCCACCGGTGCCGCGAAGACCCTCAAGAGCTACGACGACCGCTGACCTCACGCTCGCGCGGGGAACCGACCCTCGGCCGCGTCCGCTCGTGGGGTGCGGCGTCACAGGGCCCGTACGGCGAGGGTGCCGTCGGCCGTCTCCTCGACGCGGGCGCCCCGGGCGCGGGGGGCGAGGGTGGTGCGCAGCCAGGCGGTGTCCTGCCGGGAGGCGGGTTCCAGGCGCATCCGGCGGGCCTGGAACGGCACGAGCCGCAGGCCGGTCAGGCGGCCGGTGGCGGCGTCGAGCGAGGCCAGGTGGAGCAGCCGGAGGTCGTCGCGGTAGCGCTCCTGGCCGCCGATGCCCTCGTAGTCGTCCACGAAGTCCCCGCAGCCGTACAGGACGAGTCGGCCGCGGTGGATCTCCAGGGGGCGCGGGTGGTGGGAGGAGTGTCCGTGAACGATGTCGGCGCCCGCGTCGACGAGTTCGTGGGCGAGGCGTGTCTCGGCGTGGGAGACGGCGTAGCCCCAGTTGGGGCCCCAGTGGACGGAGACGACGACGAGGTCGCCGGGGCGGCGCAGCCGGCGCAGCCGGTCGGCGAGGTCCCGCAGCGCGTCCTCGGTGAGCAGGGCGACTCCCGGCCGTCCGGTGGTGGCGGCCCAGTGGTGGGGGATGCCGCTGGAGGGCAGGCCGTAGGAGAAGACCAGGGCCCGGCCGCCCGTGCGCAGCGGGACGGCCGCCGGGCGGCGGGCCGCGTCGGTGTCACGGCCCGCGCCGGCCGTGCGCAGGCCCGCCGCCGCCAGGGCGGTCAGGGTCCGGGTCAGGCCACTCGGGCCGAAGTCGAGGACGTGGTTGTTGGCGAGGGCGCAGACGTCGGGGCGGGCGGCGGTGAGGCAGGGCAGGTTGGCGGGGTGCATCCGGTAGTGGACGGCCTTGCCCGGGGCGAAGTCGCCGTCCGCGGTGACGGCGGTCTCCAGGTTGAGCACGCGCACGTCCGGTGCGGCCCGCTCCAGCACGGGCAGTGCCTCGCCCCAGGGCCAGGTGGCGTCCACCGGGCGGGGAACGGGGCCGTTGACGGCCTCGGCGAGGGCGATGTACTCGCGGGCGTCGTGGACGTAGTCCTCGCGCAGGGCCGGGTCGCCGGGGTGCGGGAGGATCTGGTCGACTCCCCGGCCGAGCATGACGTCACCGGTGAGGGCGAAGGTGACGGTTCCCTCGGGCATGGGTCGCCCCTCGGGCGGGTCGGACGTGTGCGGGTGCCATGTGGTCGGCGAACCAGTCGCGGGCCAGTTCGGTCACCCGGTCCAGCGTTCCGGGCTCCTCGAAGAGATGGGTGGCGCCGGGGACGGTGGCCAGCCGGTTCTCGCACCGCAGCCGGGTCTGCGCGTCCCGGTTGAGGTCGAGGACCAGCGGGTCGGCGCCGCCGACGATCAGCAGGGTGGGCGCGGTGACCTCGGGCAGCCGGGGCCCGGCGAGGTCGGGCCGGCCGCCCCGGGAGACGACGGCGGCGGGGCGCCCCTCGACGGCGGCCCACAGGGCGGCGGCCGCGCCGGTGCTGGCGCCGAAGTAGCCGACGGCGAGGCCCCGCACGGCGGGTTCGGCGCGCAGCCAGTGGGTGGCGGCCAGCAGCCGGCCGGCCAGCAGCGGGATGTCGAACACGTTGTCCCGGTCCCCCTCCTCGGCGTCGGTGAGCAGGTCGAACAGCAGGGTGCCGAGCCCCGCGCGGTGCAGGCCCTCGGCGACGTACCGGTTGCGCGGGCTGTGCCGGCTGCTGCCGCTGCCGTGCGCGAAGGCCACGACACCGGTGGCGTCGTCGGGCACGGTGAGCCGGCCGGCCAGCCGGACGGCACCGGCCGGCACCGTCACCTCGCGGCCGGCCGTCGCGGTGTGCCGGTGGCGGCGCAGGCACGCGGTGACCTCGTCGTCCTCGGTCTGGGAGAAGTCGTCGTAGAACTGGCCGACGGCGGCGAAGTCCCAGGGTGTCTCCAGGCAGACCAGTTCGTCGGCGTCCCCGCCGAGGCGGCGGGCGAAGTCGCGGGGGGCGACGGGGACCGCGAGCACGATGCGGGCGGCGCCGCGGGCCCGGGCGACACGGCAGGCGACACGGGCGGTGGAGCCGGTGGCCACCCCGTCGTCCACCACCACGGCGGTCCGGCCGGCGACGGACGCGGAGGGGCCTTCGCCCCGGTAGCGTCCGGCCCGCTCGGCGAGCACCCGGCGCTCGCGCTCCTCGACCCGGGCGAGATCCTCGTCGCTCACCCCGGTGCCGCGCAGCACGTCCGGGTTGAGCACGCGTACGCCGTCCTCGCCGATCGCGCCCATGGCCAGCTCCGGCTGGTAGGGCACGCCCAGTTTGCGTACGAGGCAGACGTCGAGCGGCGCGTCCAGGGCCTCGGCGACGGCGGCCGCGACCGGCACTCCCCCGCGCGGCAGCCCGAGCACCACGACGTCCTGGCCGCGCAGGTGCGCCAGGCGGCGGCCCAGCCGCCGCCCCGCCTCCAGCCGGTTGGCGAACGGCACGGCGGGCTCCGTCACTCCCGGGGCAGCCAGAGCGGCACCGGACTCTCCTCCTCGGCCGCGCCCAGCGCCCGCATGTCGCCGTTGGCGGCGCGCACCAGCAGCCGGCCCATGGCGATCAGGGCGCGCCCGGCGGCCAGTTCGTCGCCGATCTCCGGGACGTCGTGGTCGTCGGGGCTGCGCCGGGCCTCGGCGTGGCTCTCCAGGACGTTGTCCCCGGTGTCGAGGACGATCCGGGCCGTGGTGTCCGGATCGTGCTCGGACAGGTACAGGCTCAGCCGCCATTCCTTGACGGCCGGAGGATGATGGCTGGTCACGGGTCGGGTCATCGTCCGTCCCTCCTCCTCGCGCCTCCTCGCGGCCGGTCCCAGGGGCGCATGGGGGCCGGCACTTCCACTGTGCACCCGCCCGGCGGCGGACGCCTCCCCGGCCTTGGGCACAATGGGGCGCATGAGCACGCGCACCTGCCCCTGCGGGCTTCCGCAGCCGTACGACGCCTGTTGCGGCCGCTTCCACTCGGGGGCCGCGAGCGCGCCGACCGCCGAGCTGCTGATGCGGTCGCGGTACTGCGCGTTCGTCAAGGGGGACGCGCAGTATCTGCTGCGGACCTGGCACCCGAGGACCCGGCCGGAGCGGCTGGACCTCGATCCGCGGATGCGGTGGACCGGCCTGGAGATCCTGGACGCCGACGGCGGGTCCGCGTTCCACACCACCGGCACGGTGACGTTCCGCGCCTCCTACCGGGGCGGCGCGCTGCACGAGCGCAGCCACTTCGAGCGGGTGGACGGGGCATGGGTGTACGTGGACGGCGACTTCCTCGACTGAGGGCCCTTGGACGGCGGCTTCCTCGGCCTGAAGGCCCTCGGACTGCGGCTTCCTCGGCCGAGGGCCCTTCACGCCGGTCAGGGCGCCAGGATGTCCAGTTCCTGGAGGGCGCCCACGGTGATCTGCCGGGTGAGTTCCTCGGCGCGGACCGCGTCACGGGCGCGGACCGCCTCGGCCACCTGGACGTGCAGGGTGACGGCCGCGGGGTCGGGGTCCTCGAACATGACCTCGTGCCGGGTGCGGCCGCTGAGCACCTCCGCGACCACGTCGCCGAGGCGGGCGAACATCTCGTTGCCCGAGGCGCTGAGGATGACGCGGTGGAAGGCGACGTCGTGGAACAGGTACTCGCGCAGCCGGTGGCCGCGTGAGTGGGCGACCATGCCGAGCGCGCACTCGGTGAGTTCGGCGCACTGTTCGGCGGTGGCGAGCCTGGCCGTGAGCCCGGCCGCGACCGGTTCGATCGCGGAGCGCAGCACGGTGAGCGAACGCAGCTGGTGGGGGCGGTCGGCGCCGGCCAGCCGCCAGCGGATGACCTGCGGGTCGTAGACGTTCCACTCGCAGCGCGGCCGGACGGTGACGCCCACCCGGCGGCGGGACTCGACGAGGTGCATGGACTCCAGCACCCGCACCGCCTCGCGCATCACGGAGCGTGAGACCTCGAAGTGCTGGGCGAGTTCATCGGTGCGCAGGATACTGCCCGGCGGGTACTCGCCCGCGGTGATCGCGGGGCCGAGGGTGTCCAGTACGCGGCCGTGCAGCCCCCGGCCCGGTGTGCTCATGCACTCAGCGTACGGCGTAGGTCACGGGAACAAAAAGTCAGACTTATATGTCACAGTCTCTTGAATTCGTCGTACCTAATGGGTTTCAGTGTGGCGACGCCGCCGTGGCGTCGGATGTCGAGGAAGACAGCGAGGCAGTAATGCGAACCCCCCAGGTCGTCGTCGTGATGGGCGTCGCGGGGACGGGCAAGACCACGATCGGTCCTCTGCTCGCCGCGCGACTGGGCGTGCCGTACGCCGAGGGCGACGACTTCCACCCGAAGGCCAACATCGACAAGATGTCGGCCGGGATCCCGCTCCAGGACGCCGACCGCTGGCCCTGGCTGGACGCCATCGGCCACTGGGCGCACGGCCGGGCCGGGCTCGGCGGGGTGGTCAGCAGCTCGGCGCTGAAGCGGTCGTACCGCGACCGGCTGCGGGCCGTGGCGCCCGGAGTGGTGTTCGTGCACCTCTCGGGCGACCGGAAGCTGATCGAGGACCGGATGAGGCAGCGTCAGGGGCACTTCATGCCGACCGCGCTGCTGGACTCCCAGTTCGCCACGCTGGAACCCCTGGGGCCGGACGAGGCGGGTGTCGCCGTGGACGTCAGCGGAGACCCCCAGGAGATCACCGAACGCGCCGTTCAGGCGCTGGCCGGGCTGTCCACCGCATCCGCGTAACACCCTCCCCAACCCCCGTAACCGCAAGGAACTCCCGTGACCAGACTCAGCGTCGAGATGCTGGCAGCGGACGCCCCTCCGCCGATCACCTCCTCCGGGCACGCCCAGTTGGGCATAGCCGCCCTGGTGGGCATCGTGGTGATCGTCCTGCTCATCACCAAGTTCAAGCTGCATGCCTTCCTGGCGCTGACCATCGGGTCGCTGGCGCTCGGAGCGGCCGCCGGAGCGCCGCTCGACAAGGTGCTCACCAGTTTCACCACCGGGCTCGGCTCCACGGTCGCGAGCACGGGCGTGCTGATCGCCCTGGGCGCGACGCTCGGCAAGCTGCTCACCGACTCGGGCGGCGCGGACCAGGTCGTGGACACGATCCTCGCCAAGGCCGGCGGCCGGGCGATGCCGTGGGCGATGGTGCTCATCGCCTCCGTGATCGGCCTGCCGATCTTCTTCGAGGTCGGCATCGTGCTGCTGATCCCCGTGGTGCTGATGGTCGCCAAGCGCGGCAACTACTCCCTGATGCGCATCGGCATCCCGGCGCTCGCCGGTCTGTCCGTGATGCACGGCCTGATCCCGCCGCACCCCGGCCCGCTGGTCGCGATCTCCTCGCTGCACGCCAACCTGGGCGTGACGCTGGCGTTCGGCATCCTGGTGGCCATCCCGACCGTGATCATCGGTGGTCCGCTGTTCTCGAAGGTCGCGGCCCGCTGGGTGGACGTCCCGCCGCCGGACCGGATGCTGCCGCAGCGCCCCTCCGATGAGCTGAAGCGCCGTCCGAGCTTCGTCGCCACGCTGGTCACCATCCTGCTGCCGGTGGCGCTGATGCTGGTCAAGGCGCTGGTGGACATCATCATCGACGACCCGGCCAACACCACCCAGCGTGCCTTCGACGTGATCGGCGCCCCGCTGATCGCGCTGCTCGCCGCCGTGATCGTCGGCTTCTTCACGCTGGGCCGGCCCGCCGGGTTCAGCAAGGAGCGGCTCCAGGCAACGGTGGAGAAGGGCCTGATGCCGATCGCGGGCATCCTGCTGATCGTGGGTGCGGGCGGCGGCTTCAAGCAGACGCTGATCGACTGCGGTGTCGGCCAGATGATCCTGGACGTCTCGAAGAACTGGTCGATCCCGGCGGTGCTGCTGGCCTGGCTGATCGCCGTGGTGATCCGGCTGGCGACCGGCTCGGCGACGGTGGCGACGGTCTCGGCGGCCGGTCTGGTCGCGCCGCTCGCGGCCGACATGTCGACCTCGCACACGGCCCTGCTGGTGCTGGCGATCGGCGCCGGTTCGCTCTTCTTCAGCTTCGTCAACGACGCCGGCTTCTGGCTGGTGAAGGAGTACTTCGGGCTCAGCGTCGGGCAGACCGTCAAGACCTGGTCGATCATGGAGACGATCCTGTCGGTGGTCGGCGGCGCCCTGATCCTGCTGCTGTCACTGGTCGTCTAGAGCCTCCCCCGGGAGACGACGGTGACGATCCGCCCCCTCGGCGGCCTCCGCGGCCGGCGAGGGGGCGGACGCGTTCACGCGCACCGGTCGCGGCCGGCCCCGTCGTTCACGGACGCCACAGGGGGTGCTCCCGTTTCGCCCACTCCCTGCTCACCGTCCCCGTGCGCAGGCCCCGCCGGGCCTCCGGGTCGCCCAGCGCCATGCCGATGTGGCCCGCGAGGACGACGGCGATGGCGAGGGCCAGCCAGTCGTGGACGAAAGTCGCGGCGGTGCGCCAGACCAGCGGGGCGAGATGGGTGAACCACATCGCCAGGCCGGTGCCGAGCATCACCAGGGCGGCACCGGCGATCCAGGCGGCGTAGATCTTCTGCCCGGCGTTGAACTTGCCCGCCGGGCGGGAGCTGTGCCGCCGGTCGCGGCGTGCGGCGGCCCACAGCCAGAGCCGGTCGTGCGGGCCGAACCGGTTCAGCAGCCGCAGGTCGGCGCGGAAGGCACGGAAGGCCAGGCCCACCAGGACCGGGACCGGCAGCGCGAGCCCGGCGCACTCGTGCACCCGGACCACCAGTTCCCGGCGGCCGACCAGTACGGCGAGCTGGGGGATGTAGAGGACGGCCGCGGTCAGCACGCACACCCCCATCAGCGCGGCCGTGGTCCGGTGCACCCAGCGTTCGGCCCGGCTGAAGCGGCGCAGCCGGGCGGCCGGGCGGGCCGGGCGGGCCGGGGCGTCAGCCGGTGGGTTCATCGGTGCGTCCGTTCGAGCGGCCGACCCAGGCGTCCACGTCGTAGCCCAGGTTCTCCCAGTAGCCGGGCCGCACCCGGTCGGTGACGGTGATGCCGGAGAGCCACTTGGCCGACTTGTAGAAGTACATGGGGGCGACGTAGAGGCGGACGGGGCCGCCGTGGTCGTGGCCGATGTCCTTGTCCTGCATGCGCAGGGCGACCAGGACGTCCGGGCGGCGGGCCTGGGCGAGGGTGAGGCTCTCGGTGTAGGTGCCGTCGAAGCAGGTGAAGCGCAGGGCCCTGGCGGTCGGGTGGACACCCGCGGCGTCCAGCAGGTCCGAGAGGCGCACGCCCTCGAAGGGGGTGCCGGGCACCCGCCAGCCGGTGACGCACTGGACGTCCTTGACCAGCCGGGTCTGCGGCAGGGCGCGCAGGTCGGCGAGGGTGTAGGTGCGGGGGTGGTCGACCATGCCGCCGATGGTGAGGCGGTAGTCGGTGGCGTTCTTGGCCGGTACCGACGCGGCGACGGAGTAGTAGCGGAAGCCGCCGCCGTTGGGGAGCAGGCCGCTCAGGCCCGTGGGGTCCTTGCCGGCGAGGGACTCCAGGCCGCGTTGCAGGGCGGGCGCCGTGAGCACGCCGAGGGCGCCCAGGCCGAGGGTGCCGAGGAAGACGCGGCGGCCGACGGGGGTGCCGCCGCGTTCCTCGGGGGATTCCGGGTTCACCCCTTCATTCGAACACCGGGGGCGGCACCTGACCAGGGCTTCCGGACGCTGGTCAGGGTTTCGTAAGGACTCGTGTCCGCGGCGCGGCGCTCAGACCGTCACCGGCAGGGCGCGGGCCCGGGCGGTGCGGAAGGCGAGCCAGGGGTCGCGGTGCGGGTAGCACCAGGGGACACGGGTGGCGTGCGGGCCGATGCGCCGGAACAGGACGGCGGCCTCCGCCGGGCGGCCCGCGGCGGACAGGGCGAACGCGAGGTGGTTGAGGTCGATGTGCCGGCGGGGGTGCTCGTCGTGCTCCCACTCCAGCCACCAGTCGAAGCCGGCCCGCAGGATCCGCCGGGCGCGCGGCCCGGTCCAGTGCGCCGAGGCGGTGGGGTCGGCCGGGGCGAGACCGGTGGCGGCGAGCACCCGGTGGCGCTCGGCGAGGGCGACGACCGGCAGGACGGCCAGCGGGGAGTCCGCGGGGGCCGCGGCGGCGGCCGCCTCGGCGAAGTCGTACACCTCGTGGGCCTCGGCCCGGCCGCCCGAGGGACGTTCGGCGAGGCGGGCGACGAGCAGGTGGTGGGCGTGGTGGTGCTCGGGGTGGCGGCGGCGCACCTCGGCGAAGGCGGCCAGCACCTCGGTGTCGGCGCCCTGGGTGCGGGCCAGCCGGAGCAGGCCGAGCCAGGGGGTGGGGTCGGCGGGGGCGAGCGCGGCGGCCCGCGCGCAGGCCTCGCGGGCCCGGCCGGGGTCCTCCCGGCCGCGCAGGGCGCGCCGTATCCGGGCGAGGGCGAGCAGGGCGGCGGCGTCGGCGGAGGCGGGTTCGGCCTGGAGCCAGTCCCGGGCCCAGGCGGCGGCGTACGGCTCGCGGGCGAGCACGGTCAGCCGGTGGCCGCGGCGGTCCCAGTCGTCGCCGGTGCGCAGCAGCAGGGAACGGGCGGCCTGTCTGCGGCCCTGGACCAACGCGGCGCGCGCGGCGCGTAGTTCGGGGTCGTCGAGGGCGTCGTCGTAGGCGCCGTGGGCGGCCGGGGCGGTGGGTCCCGACCGGTCCGTGCGGGCCCGGCGGGCGACGAGCAGGGGCGGGAGTGGTGACACCGCGGGACTTCCTGTTTCTCGGGCTGCCATCGGCCGATCACACACAGCAAACCCGCAGGCCAAGGCTTGCGTCAAGTGGAACGCGCCTGTTGATGCGTTCAACTACCGCGCGTGCCAAGGAAATTGGGGTATACGAACCGGAGGGCGCCGTCGGGCGGCCGCACTCCGGACGGACTCCGGGCGTGCGGCTGTGGCGTACGCCATGGCGCCCCGCGTCCGCGGCGCCGACCATGGCGGGGCAACCGCCCGTTTACGGGTCCTTCCGGGGCAATGCCGTCCCGGGAGCGCTACAGTCGGCCCCTACGCGTCCGTGGTCCGGCCGGATGATCGAGGTACGCAGCGTGTCCGTTCTGGTTCTCCTCCTCGCCGTGAGCGCGGCCTGCTGTCTGGGCCTCGGCTTCGTGCTCCAGCAGAACGCCGCGCAGCAGGCGCCGCTGAGCGACTTCCTGTCGTTCCGGCTGCTGCTGGACCTGATGCGGGTGCCACGCTGGCTGGGCGGGCTCGGGCTGATGGTGGCCGGCATGGTGCTGGGCGCGGTCGCCCTCGGCAAGGGCGAGATCTCCCTGGTGGAACCGCTGCTGGCCACCAACCTGCTGTTCGCGCTCGCGCTCTCGCGCCACCAGACCAAACAGCCGCTGGGCCGCCAGGGTTGGGCGGGGCTGCTGCTGCTCGCGGGCGGGGTCAGCGCGTTCATCATGGCGGGTGAACCGCGCGCCGGCACCGCCATCGCCGATCCGCTGCGGCACTGGCTGATCATCGGCCTGGTGGTGGGCGTGGCGCTGGCGCTCACCGCGTACGCCAAACGCTCCCGGCTCAGCTGGGGCCCGGTGCTGCTGGCCCTGGCGGCCGGGCTGCTCTACGGCGTGCAGGACGCGCTGACCCGGGTGAGCGGCACCCTCTTCTCCGACGGCGGCTTCGGGGAACTGTTCACCAGCTGGCAGCCGTACGGGGTGTTCGCGTGCGGGGTCACCGGACTGGTGCTGGTGCAGAGCGCGTTCGAGACGGCGCCGCTGCGGATGTCGCTGCCCGCGCTCACCGCGGCCGAGCCGCTCGCCGGGATCCTGTGCGGGGTGGGCTTCCTCGGCGACCGGCTGCGCACCGACACCGGGGCGCTGGCCTGGCAGGCGGCCGGGCTCGCGGCCGTGGTCGCGGGCATCGTCCTGCTCGGGATGCACCCGGCGATGCCGTGCGGCGCGACGGAGGCGGAACCGCCGGCCCGCGACCTCCAGCGCCGCTGACCGGCCGCCCTGACCTACGGCGCAGTGACCTCCGGCGCCGTGACCGGCCGCCGTGACCTTCCGGCGCCGCCGAACGGCCGCCGTTGACCGCGCCCGTGTTTGGATGAGGTCATGAATCCTGCTGACGAGATCCTCGACATCGTCGACGAACACGACCGGGTCGTCGGGCAGTTGCCGCGCGGCGAGGTGTACGCCCGGGGGCTGCGCCACCGCTGCGTCTTCATCCAGGCCAGGGACGCGGCCGGGCGGCTGTTCGTGCACCGGCGCACGGCGACCAAGCTGGTCTTCCCCTCGCTGTACGACCCGTTCGTCGGCGGGGTGGTCGGCGCGGGCGAGTCCTACGACGAGGCGGCGCTGCGGGAGGCCGAGGAGGAGCTGGGGGTGTCCGGACTGCCCCGGCCCACGTACCTGTTCACGTTCCTCTACGACGACGGGGCCGGCCGGTCCTGGTGGTCGGCGGTGTACGAGGTGCGCTGCGAGCTGCCGGTCGACCCGCAGAAGGAGGAGGTGCAGTGGTACGGCTTCCTCACCGACGAGGAGGTCGAACGGCGGCTCGACGAGTGGGAGTGGGTGCCGGACGGGCTGGCGGCGTACCGGCGGCTGGCGGAGTTCCGGGCCGCCGGCGGCTGATCCCGCGCGGCCCGGCGGGGCACCGGGCGCGCCGTGGCCCCGGTCACGTTTCCCGCCATGTTCGCCGTACGCACTGGACGACATACCGACCGGTCGGCATCATGAGTCGCGTCCTGTCAGACCGTTCGTTGGAGTGACTATGAGCGCCGACCACCCGCCCGGACTCGACCTGGACCGGCTGCGCCTCCTGCTGGAGCGCGAGCGCCCGGGTCTGGTGCGGGGCCCCCTCGGCGGACGGCTGATCGAGGGCGGCCGGTCGAACCTCACCTACGCGCTCACCGACGGAACCTCGCGGTGGGTCGTCCGCCGGCCCCCGCTCGGCCATGTGCTGGCCACCGCGCACGACATGAAGCGCGAGCACCGCGTGATCAGCGCGCTGCACCCCACCTCCGTGCCGGTCCCCGCCCCGGTGCTGCTGTGCGAGGACGAGGAGGTGCTGGGCGCGCCGTTCTACGTGATGGAGTTCGTGGAGGGCACCCCGTACCGCACCTCCGGGCAGCTGGCCGCGCTGGGCGAGGAACGCGTGCGCAGCGCGGTGCTGTCCCTGGTGGACACGCTGGTCGAGCTGCACGCCGTGGACCCCGCCGAGGTGGGCCTCGGCGACTTCGGCCGGCCCGAGGGCTATCTGGACCGGCAGCTGCGCCGCTGGGGCAAGCAGCTGGACGCCTCCCGCAACCGCGACCTGCCCGGCATCGACGAGCTGCACGCCACCCTGGGCCGCCGGCTGCCCGCCTCCCCCGCGCCCGCCGTCGTGCACGGCGACTACCGCCTGGACAACGTGCTGATCGGGGCCGACGACCGGATCACCGCGATCCTCGACTGGGAGATGTCCACCCTCGGCGATCCGCTGACCGACCTCGGTCTGCTGGTGATGTACAGCCGCAGCCTCGACGTGCCCGACTCGCCCGTGGCCACCACCGCCGAGGCGCCGGGACACCCGGCCCCCGCGGAACTCGTCGAGCGGTACGCGGCCCGCTCCGGGCGGGACGTCTCGGCCGTCTCCTGGTACGAGGCGTTCGCCTTCTTCAAGCTCGCCGTGATCGTCGAGGGCATCCACTACCGCTACACCCTCGGCCAGACGGTCGGCCGCGGTTTCGACCGCATGGGCGCGCTCGTGCCCGTCCTCATCGACCACGGACTGACCACTCTTCAGGAAGGCTGACCGTCATGGACTTCGCGTTCGACGCGCGCACCGAGGAACTGCGGGCCAGGCTGCTCGCGTTCATGGACGAGCACGTGTACCCGGCCGAGGCGGTCGCCGAGGAGCAGCGGGCCGCGCTCGACTCGCCCTGGCGGACCCCGCCGGTGGTCGAGGAGCTCAAGGCGGAGGCCCGGCGGCAGGGTCTGTGGAACCTGTTCCTGCCCGACGCCGAGTACGGCGCGGGGCTCACCAACCTCCAGTACGCGCCGCTCGCCGAGATCACCGGCCGCTCCCCGCAGCTGGCGCCCACCGTGACGAACTGCGCCGCGCCCGACACCGGGAACATGGAGGTGCTGGCGCAGTTCGGCAACGAGCAGCAGAAGAAGCAGTGGCTGGAGCCGCTGCTGGCCGGCGAGATCCGCTCGGCGTTCGCGATGACCGAGCCGGAGGTGGCCTCCTCGGACGCCACCAACATCACCACCCGGATCGAGCGGGACGGCGACGAGTACGTCATCACCGGCCGCAAGTGGTACATCTCCGGGGCGATGAACCCGGACTGCCGGATCTTCATCGTGATGGGCAAGACCGACCCGGACGGCGCGGACATCCGCCGCCAGCAGTCCATGGTCCTGGTCCCGCGCGACACGCCCGGCGTGACCGTCCGGCGGGCCATGCGGGTGTTCGGCTACGAGGACCACTTCCACGGCGGCCACGCCGAGGTGGTCTTCGACCGGGCGCGGGTGCCGGTGACCAACCTGATCGGCGAGGAGGGCGGCGGCTTCGCCATCGCGCAGGCCCGGCTCGGCCCCGGCCGGATCCACCACTGCATGCGGCTGATCGGCATGGCCGAGCGGGCGATCGAGCTGATGTGCCGCCGGGCGGTCTCCCGTACGGCGTTCGGCAAGCCGCTGGCCCGGCAGGGCGTGGTGCAGAACTGGATCGCCGACGCCCGGGTGACGGTCGAGCAGCTGCGGCTGCTGGTGCTGAAGACGGCCTGGCTGATGGACACCGTCGGCAACCGGGGCGCGCACACCGAGATCCAGGCCATCAAGATCGCCACGCCGCGCGCGGTGGTCGCCATCCTGGACCGCGCCATCCAGCTGCACGGCGCGGGCGGTGTGAGCCAGGACTTCCCGCTGGCCGAGATCTACGCCGCCGCCCGCACCCTGATGCTGGCCGACGGCCCCGACGAGGTCCACCAGCGGTCGCTGGCCCGGCGGGAGCTGAAGAAGTACCTGTAGGGCCGCACGTCCGGACCGGGCCCCATCGGGGTGGCGTTCGTGCCCGCGCCCTCGGGGAGCGGGCCGGGCTGCCGTGTGTGCGCGTACGGCAGCCGGAGCCCGGTCGTACCGTCGTCCCGGCCGGGCGCGGGGGGACGCCGAGGGACCCGGCGGCCCGGGCCCCCGGTCCGTCATCTCACGGGCGCAGCGCCCGCAGCAGCAGGTCCGCCAGGTGGTCGGCGACCTGCTGGGGGGTGAGGGGGCCGTCGGGGCGGTACCAGGTGGACAGGTGGTGGACCGAGCCGAAGTGGTAGTCCACGACCAGGTCGGCCGGGGTCGCGGTGGAGAAGACGCCCGCCTGCTGGCCCTCCTCGATGAGCGCGCGGAAGCGTTCGTGGTAGCGCCGCCGCTCGGCCCGTACCTGCTTGTACTTCTCCGGGCTCAGCTGGTGCATGGAGCGGAAGAAGATCGAGGCGTCGTCCAGGTTCTCGATGGTCGACACCACGACGTCCGCCGCGGCCCCCCGCAGCCGCGTCTCCACGGGCGCGTCCATGCCGGCGAAGTGGTCGAGCCGCTCCTGCTGGACACGCAGCATCCGCGCGTAGATCTCGTGCAGCAGGTCGTCCTTGGAGCCGAAGTAGTGGTACAGCGCCCCCTTGGTGACGCCGGCCGCCTCCACGATCTCCTGCACGGAGGTGCGGTCGTAGCCCTGCTCCGCGAAGAGCCGGGTGGCGGCGGCCAGGAGCCGCTGCGGAACAGGGGCTCCGTCGCCGTCCGTCGTCCTGGGCACTGCCGCCACCTGCCTTCCGTGAGGTCACTTGTTCTCGTGCTGTCCGCCGCCGGTCCGGGAACGCAGTTCCCGACGGAGGATCTTCCCACTCGCCGTCTTGGGCAACTCGGGCAGGATCTCCACCTGGCGCGGATACTTGTAGGCCGCCAGTCTCTCCTTGCAGTACACCGCGAATTCGTCCGGGTCCGCCGAGGCCCCCGGACGGAGGCTGATGTACGCCTTGACGGTCTCCCCGCGGTAGCCGTCGGGCACCCCCACGACGGCCGCCTCGCGCACCGCCGGGTGGGTGTAGAGGACGTCCTCGACCTCGCGCGGCCACACCTTGAACCCGGCCGCGTTGATCATGTCCTTCTTGCGGTCCACGACGTAGAGCCAGCCCTGCGGGTCCATGAACCCGATGTCGCCGGTGCGCAGCTCGCCGTCCGGGAAGGTCTCGGCGGTGGCGTCCGGACGCCGCCAGTACCCGGGGATCACCTGGGGTCCGCGCACCGCGATCTCGCCCTGCTCCCCGAACGGCACCTCCGCGCCCCGGTCGTCCACGATCCGCACCACCGTGTCCGGGCCGGGCAGCCCGACCGCGAGGGTCCCGGAGACGGGGTCGACCGGTGCCTCCAGGGTGGTCGGCACGGAGGCGCAGGGGGCGGTGCACTCGGTGAGGCCGTAGCCGTTGCGGATGTACGCCCCGAACCGCTCCCGGAACCGTTCGACCAGCGCGGGCGGCAGCGGGGCGCCGCCGGAGCCGAGGTGCGCGAAGGAGGAGAAGTGCTCCGGGGTCGCGTCGGGGTGGGCGGCCAGCGCCATGTAGGCGGTGGAGGGGCCGACCGTGAAGTGCGGGCGGTGCTCGGCGAACGCCTCCAGGACGACGCCCGGGTCGAACCGGTAGGCGAGCACCAGGGTGCCCGCGCTGCTCAGGCAGGCGCCGAGCTCGCAGACCATGCCGGTGATGTGGAACAGCGGCGCGAGCGCGAAGTAGACCGGTCCCGGCGGGAGTTGGAGCCCGATGCGCTGCCGTTCCGCGTTGTACATGATGTTGCGGTGGGTGTTGGTGGCGCCCTTGGGGGTGCCGCTGGTGCCGGAGGTGTAGCTGATCAGCGCGATGTCGTCCGGTCCCGGGTCCCGGCCCTCGGGCGCCGGTTCGCCGTGCCGGGCCAGGGCCGTCAGGTCCTCGGCGTCGGGGGCCTGCGGCAGCCGCTCGAAGGACAGCACCCGGGCGTCGTCCTGCGTCTGGAAGTCCCGCTCGCACGCGGTGAGCACGATCCGCACCGGCGAGCCGTCGGCCGTCTGCCTGAGGTACGACTCCCACGCCCGCTGCGAGCAGACCAGCGCGGCCACCTCGGCGTCCCGCAGCACATGGGTGACCTCGGCCGACTTGTACATCGGGTTGACCGGCACCACCACGGCGCCCGCCTTCCAGGCACCGAGCAGGGCCAGCACGAAGTGCGGGGAGTTCTGGAGCAGTACGGCCACCCGGTCGCCGCGCTCCAGTCCGCGCGCGGCGAGGCCGGCGGCGACGGAGTCGGTGAGCCGGTCCACCTCGCGATAGCTCAGCCGGCCGTCGAAGTAGCTCAGGAAGGTGCGCTCGGGCGCCTCGGCGACCGCGGCGCGCAGGGCGTGCACCAGCGAGTCGGCGGGGTCGACGGGGGCGCGCTGGGCCTCGTCGAGCAGGGCCAGCCAGGGCTTGGCCGCGTAGCGGGACTCGCTCACGACACCACCTCCACCTTCTGCTGGATCTGGTTCATGCCGGCCAGCCAGCGCTCGGGGTCCGCACCGCGCGCCCGGTAGCGTTCGGCGGTCTGCGCGTGCGGCAGGATCAGGAAGCGGTCCTCCTCGATGCCCTGGAACAGCGCGTCCGCCACGTCCTCCGGCTCGATCGCGGTGGGCGCCAGCACCACCTCGCCGGCACTGCCGCTGGCGGCGAGCATGTCGGTGCGCACGCCCTCCGGGCAGATCGCGTGCACCTTCAGACCGCGGTGGCGGTACGTCAGGGACAGCCACTCGGCGAAGGCGTAGGCGCCGTGCTTGGTGACGCTGTAGGAGGGGGCGCCGACCATGCTGAGCAGCCCGGCCGCGGAGACCGTCGCGACGAACCGGCCGCTGCCCCGCTCCAGCCAGTGCGGCAGCAGCGCGTGGGCCGCGCGGACGTGCGCCATCACGTTGACGTCCCAGGTCAGCGCCCAGGACTTCTCGTCCAGCGACGCGTGGAGGTCACCGTCGGCGAAGGCGACCCCGGCGTTGGCGCAGTAGACGTCGACGGTCCCGCCGAGCGCGTCCCGCGCCTGCTCGACGACGGCGGAGGCGTCCCCGGGCACGGCGACGGCACCGATCTCCCCGGCCACCGCCGAAGCCTTCGCGACGTCCAGGTCGTTCACCACGACCCGTGCCCCCGCCGCGGCGAACCGCCTGGCGAGGGCGGCCCCGATGCCCCCGCCCGCCCCGGTGACGACCACTCCCGCATCCTGCATGGCATGCACCATCGGTCTCCTTACGACACGACGCGACTCGGCTCAGCGCGGTCAGACTAACCGGTCGGTATGTGTGAAGGAAGGGCTGCCGCACCAACCTCAAAGGGGTGGCGGGCAACCGCGCCACCCGCCCCACACGGCCCGCACCTTCCGCACGGACGGAGGCACCCCTTGCCGCTCTCCCGAAGAAACCTCCTGGCCACGGCCACCCTGGCGGCCGTACCGGCCCCGCCACCCCCGCACGGCCGCGCGGTATCGCGCACCGGCTTCGAGGTGCTCGCGGCCGACGGCTACCGGCTCCTCGACGGCCGGAAGACGGGCATCGTCACCAACCCCACGGGCATCACCAGGGACGCCCGGCACATCGTCGACGTCATGCACGAGGATCCCCGTGTCCGGCTGACCGCGGTCTTCGGCCCGGAGCACGGCTTCCGCGGCACCGCCCAGGCCGGCGGCTCCGAGGGCCGCTACGACGACCCGGAGACGGGGCTGCCGGTCTACGACACGTACCTGAAGAGCGGGCGGGCCCTCGCCGACGTCTTCACCGCCTCCGGCGTGGACACGATCGTCTTCGACATCCAGGACGTGGGCGCGCGTTTCTACACCTACATCTGGACGCTGTACGACTGCATGGAGGCGGCCGCGCTCGCGGGCAAGCGCTTCGTGGTGCTCGACCGCCCGAACCCGGTCACCGGCCGCGAGGCCCGGGGCCCGGTGCTGCACAAGGAGTTCGCCACGTTCGTGGGCCGGCAGCCGATCGCGCAGGCGCACGGGATGACCGTCGCGGAGCCGGCCCGGCTGTTCAACAAGGAGTTCCTCGCCACGCCGGTCCCCCTGGAGACGGTCCGGATGACGGGCTGGCGGCGCTCGGACTTCTACGACGCCGCCGGGCTGCCCTGGGTGCCGCCGAGCCCCAACATGCCCACCCCGGACACGGCGTTGGTGTACTCCGGCACCTGCATGTTCGAGGGCACCAACCTCTCCGAGGGGCGGGGCACCACCCGGCCGTTCGAACTGCTCGGCGCCGAGGGCGTCGACGGCCGCTGGGCGGCGGCCGTGAACGAACTGGGACTGCCCGGAGTGCGGTTCCGGGAGGCGTACTTCGCGCCCACCTTCTCCAAGTTCCAGGGGACCACGGTCGGCGGGGTGCAGGTCCATGTGACCGACCGGGCCGTCTACGACCCGGTGCGCACCGGGATCGCGCTGCTGGTGACCGCGCGGAAGGTGTGGGAGGGGTTCGCCTGGCGGCCGGACGACTGGATCGACAAGCTCACCGGATCGGACCGGGTGCGCACGATGATCGACGCGGGCGCCGGCACCGACGAGGTGGTGGGCGCCTGGCAGCGGGAGCTGGCCGCGTTCCGGCGGACGCGGGAGGAATACCTCCTGTACGGGTGAACCACGCTCCATGGTTAACTTCGCTGCGTCGCGGAACAATCACAGTACGTGACGTTTCCGCGGGGCGAGGGAGCCTGACATGGCGGATCCTGGGATGAGCGTGTCTCCCTACTGGGAGCTGACCTTCGACACGAACGGGGACGTGGACCCGTCCGAACGCGATCGCCTGCTGGCCCAGGTCACGGAGCGCGGCGTCCGTGACCTGGTCGTCTTCGCCCACGGCTGGAACGAGGACCGCTCGGCCGCGACCGCCCTCTACCGCCGCTTCTTCGCCCCGTTCCCGGGCCTCGCGCCGCACGCGCGCCTCGGGTACGTCGGGGTGGTCTGGCCGTCGATGCGGTTCAGCGACGAGCCGATCCCCGACTTCCCGAAGTCGGTGGTGGCGACCGAGGCGGAGGCGGCGCCCGGCCCGGCGCTGGACAAGGACACCCGGCGCGCGCTGCTCGCGGTCTTCCCCGGCCGGGCGTCCGCCCTCGACCGGTTGGCCCGGCTGCTGGACGAACGGCCGGAGGGCGACGCCGGGCCGGCGGAGTTCGGGCGGCTGGTGCGGCTGCTGCTCGACGGCGCGGAGCGGCCCGCCGCGGACACCGACGAGCCGGGGCTGCCGGCCGTGTTCACCGAGGACCCGGCCACCGCCTGCGCGGAGTTCGCGGACGCGCTGGGCGCGGTCGCGGCGCCGGGCGGTGCCGAGGGGTTCAGCCTGCCGAACCCGTGGGACGGCGCCAAGGAGCTGCTGCGGCAGGCGGCGTACTACACGATGAAGGGGCGCGCCGGGACCGTCGGCGAGCATGGACTCGGGCCGCTGCTGGGCAGGTTGGCGGCGAAGGCGCCCGGGGTGCGGGTGCATCTGGTCGGGCACAGCTTCGGCGGCCGTCTGGTGTCGTTCGCGCTGCGCGGGCTGCCGTCGGCGGTGCGCACGGTGAAGTCCGTGACCCTGCTCGAAGGCGCCTTCTCGCACTACGCCTTCGCCCGGCGGCTGCCCGACGACCCGCACCGGTCGGGAGCGCTGAAGGACCAGCAGCTGCGCGTCGACGGCCCGTTGGTGTGCTGCTACTCCCGCTTCGACGCGGCCCTCGGCACCTTCTATCCGCTGGCCGCACGGCTGTCGGGGGACGACCGGTCCTGTCTGGGCAACGAGATCGCGGCCGTACTGGGCCCCCGCTGGGGCGCGCTGGGCCACGACGGGGTGCAGTCGGTGCCCGGCACGGTCGCGCTCGATCTGGCCCGTGCCCTCGCGGGCGGGCTGCCCGCGTCGGGGTGCGTGAACATCGACGCGGCCTCGGTGGTCCGCCGCGGCGGACCACCGGCCGGGGCGCACAGCGACATCCTCCACCCCGAACTGGCCCGGGTGGTGCTGGCGGCGGGCCGGGTCACCTGACCCGCCGCCGGCACCGGTCGGACGGCCGGGGGTCACCGGTGCGCGGTGTACTCCACGACCTGCTGGTAGGTCGGCCGGTTCTGCCAGCTGATGTTGCCGTGCTTGATGCCGCCCAGCGTGCGCTGGACGATCGAGTCGGCACACCACTGGTCGCCCGCCGAGCAGAGACTGTCGCCCGGGTAGACCTGGGCGGCGGTCATCCCGGCGGCCTGCTTCAGGGTGCTGATCAGGGTGTCCCGGCAGGCGCCGAGGTCACCGCCGCCGCAGTACTTCCCGGCGAGCGGACCCTGCACGTTCTTCCCCAGCACCGACCGGATGTCCTTGTCGACATAGCTCCACCAGCCGTACTGGAAGGAGCTGCCGGCGTGCGAACCGGTCGGGCCGTGCCCGGCGGACGGCGCCTCGTCGACGGACAGGTTGCCGGTGAACGCGTCGTACAGATCACTGCCGAGACCGGGCTGGAACTCCGCCTTGACCAGCAGCGGCCACCAGGCGTCCAGGATGCGGATCGCGTCGGCGTCGGCGTAGGTCTTGGAGCCGGCGGAGGTCTCGGTGCGCCCGGCGCCCGCGCTCACCCACGCCTGGAGCTTGCTCACCGCGCCGGCGGCGGTGGAGTCGGTCACCGGCGAGGAGTTGATCACCTGGAGCAGTTCGGGCAGCACGTCCTCGGCGCGCAGATCGCTCACGCCCGCGGACGCCATGGCCTGCACCAGCTGGGTGCGGGTCACCCCGCCGGCCGCGACCAGCTTCTTGACCCGGTCGTCCAGCAGATTGCCGCGGTGCACGGAGCCGTCGCCCCAGGAGGCGGTGGTGTAGTCCTTGGCCTGCTTGTTGTTCCAGGAGACGTAGTAGTCCTGGTCGATCGAGTTGGGGTGGGCGGAGGGCGGGGTGTAGTCGGCCGTGTTGGTGTCCGGGGTCCAGCCGCGCCACTCGTACGCGGGCTGCGCCCACACCGGGAACTCGGGGTCGACGCCGTCCGCGCGGACCGGGTTGTCACCGCTGTTGTAGTAGGCGGTGTGCTGGGAGTCGGCGTAGAACCAGTTGAAGGTGAAGTTGATGTGCTGGGTCGCGCTCTGGAAGTCCTGGGGGCCCTTGATGTAGCCGGGGTCGTTCAGCATCTGGAAGCCGATGATGGAGTCGACCTCGTGCAGATAGGAGGAGCGCAGGGTGGTGTAGGCGACCTTCTTGCCGCCGACCGTCGCCCGGTACTCCACCGGTCCGTACTTGGTGCGCCACACCCGCATGGTGTACGAGCCCGCGGCGGTGCCGTCGGCCAGCGTGGGCGACCAGGAGTTCTTCTGCTCGACCTTGTCCATCGCGGTGCAGGTGCCGTGGTACAGGTAGTGGTAGTCGTCCTGACACAGCTCGACGGCGTAGGTGTCGATGATGTCCTGGCCGGATGTGGTCGCGCTCCAGGAGTAGTCCTGGCCGCGGCCGAGTTCGACGTACATGCTCAGGCCCGCGAAGGAGGCGCCGCGGGCGCTGATGCCGGGGCCCTGGATCTCCTGGAGCATCAGCAGCTGCGGGGCGAAGTAGCCGGTCTGCGGGCCGAAGACGGCGATCGGATGGCCGCTCGCGGTGTGCTTGCCGCTCACCACGAGGGCGTTGGACATGCCCCGGTGGGCGGAGCCGAGCGTGGCCTTGGCGGCGGTCCTGGACATGGTCCGGGCGGCGGAGGTGCCCGCGCTGCCGGTGCGGTCGTACACCAGCGGCTCCTGGGTCACCGAGCCGGCGTCGGGCAGCGCCTCGCCCTTGGCGGTGGCGGGCTTGGTGCCGTACGGGAAGCTCCGGCCGTCGTGGACGGTGAGCACGGCCTCGGGGTCGTTGCGCTCGCGGAAGGACTCCCAGACCTTGGTGCCCTCCTCGACGCCGTACTTGTTCTGGGCGGCCATCAGGGAGAGGGCGTTGTCGACCTCGCCGCCGCCGCCCGAGCCGAAGAGGGAGCCGATGACGGAGGCCAGCGCCACCAGGTCGGTGATCTTGAAGTGGTCGATGGTGCCGGCGTTGGTGACGGCGTCCTTGTGGCCGGTCAGGTCGTACTCGCCGGGGAAGTAACGGCCGCTGTCGGAGGCGTCGATGTAGGAGTTGATGCCGTCCAGGTAGGCGTTCGCGTCGGCGAGGGCCTGTTGGCCGCGGGCGCCGTTGCCGGCCACCGCGCGGTCGATCTGCGCCTGGAGGTCGGCCTCGGTGTAGGGGGCGTTGCGGTAGAACTCCTGCTCCAGGCCCTGGTTGGCGGCGGCACCGCCCGCGAAGGAGGTCAGCTGGCCCCGGCCGACGTGCCGGAAGACGTCCATCAGCCACAGCCGGTCCTCGGCCGCCGCGTACCCGGCGCCGAACTCGGTGCCGTAGCGGGTGGTGCCGGTGATGTGCGGCACCCCGGTCTTCTTGTCGCGCACGATCGTCACGTCGCCGCGCCCGTTCGGCTTCTCGGTCGAGGCGACCTGGTCGGACGGGACGCCGAAGGAGGCGTCGTTGAAGAAGCTGTTGATGGTCGAGTCGGACAGCTTCCGGTAGCCGGTGGCCAGGTCGGCGTACGGCCCGAGCTGGTCCTCGGCGTGCGCGGGCTGGGTGCCGAAGGCCTGGTTGAGCAGGATCTGCCCGAGGGTGGCGTTGCCGTTCTCGCCGGGCGGCAGGATGTCCGAACACTGGCCGCCGCAGTAGTCGTTGGACGCGGCCGCGGTGGCGGCTCCGGCCGCGGTCTGGGTGAGCGGGGAGAGAAGTCCGGCTATCAGTACGCATACCGACGCGGACTTCAGGAACCCGGGGAGTCGGCGGAACGTTCTCACTCCGTCAAGGGCGATACGTGGGGTTCGCCGTGGCATGGCGGCTCCTAGCGAGTGGGGTGCGCGAACGTTACCGCCGGTATCCCCCAAGTTGAAGATGAACATGCGTCACTTTTTCGGGGGCAGTGGGAGGTCCCCGGAAGGAACCACGCGAAGAGATGGAGCCGAAGCGCCTGTCGATACGTCTATCAGGCGACGTCCGTACGACGACGCCGAACTGACCGGAGTACAGGTGCAGGTGTGACGGAGGTGCAGGGCGATGGCCGGTTTCCGGAGTCTGGCGAGACAGGTACGCGATCCGGGCTGCGATCTGGCGCTGCGGCGCTACTCGCTGCGCAAGTGCCTGGAGAAGTTCGCCCCTTACGGGCATCGGGCGACATGGGACCACCTGTGCGCGCGGGCCGGGTTCGGCCCCGAGGACCGCTCCCCCGATCCGGCGCGGCTCGTGGCCGCACTGGAGGAGCTGGAGGAGGCCCGGTCCGTCTGGCTCGCCTACGAGACCGACTTCACCGAGCGGCGCCGCCGGGAGAAGCACGACGGGCTGCGCCGGCCGGGCAGCGTGGACGACTGGCACCGGCTGACCTGGGGCGGCTTCGGCGTCGCGTGGTGCGACGACCCGCGGGTCCACCCCTCCGCCCCGCTGGCCGAGGTGCTGCGCCGGCTGATCGCCGCGCTGGAGCGGGAGCCGGGGTCGTGCTGCCCGGTGTGCGGCGCCGACCGCCTCGTGTGGAAGTACGGCCTTGACCACGAGCCGTCCTCCGGCCCGGTCTGCACGGACTGCGGGATACTCGTGCCGCTCCCGGTGCTCTCCGCGCGGGCCGTGGACCACGCCCGGCGGGGCCGGCTGCTGATCTCCGCCTGACGGTACGGAACTCGATCAGGGGGTCGCGCAGGGGATGCCGCACCCCCGCGCTCCGCTGCCGCGGGGGGCCGTCGGGCCCTTGCCGGTGGGGCGGTTGCCGGCGGGACGCTTGTCGGTGGGACCTGGCACCATCGGGTCATGGTGCAGGTGTGTCTCAACGGGAGGCGGACGCCCGAGGACGGCACGGCGGTCCCCATGTCCCCCGAGGACATGGCGCGCTCCGCCGCGGACGCCGTCGCGGCCGGGGCCACGGAGATCCATGTCCATCCCAAGTCGCCGTGCGGTCACGACAGTCTCTCCCCCCGCGTCCTCGCCCCGACCCTCCGGGCGCTGCGCGCCCGCGTCCAGGTCCCGATCGGCGTGACGACCGGCGCCTGGGCCGAACCCGACCCGGCCCGCCGCCTGGACCGCGTCCGCTCCTGGACGCTCCTGCCCGACTTCGCCTCGGTCGACTGGCACGAGCCGGGCGCCGAGGACCTCGCGCGACTGCTGCTGGAGCGTGGCGTGGCCGTCGAGGCGGGCATCCGGTCCGGCACCGGTGCCGCGGCCCGCTTCGTCGCCTCCCCGCTCGCCCCCAGGGTGCTGCGCGTGCTGGCCGAGGTGACGGACCCGGACCCGGCGACGGCGCGGAACTCGGCCCGCTCGCTGCTGACGGAGCTGGGCGACCGCCACGGCCGTCCGGTCCTCCTGCACGGCGAGGAGGGCGGCGCCTGGCCGCTCGTCCGGCTGGCCGGCCGCCTGGGGCTGGCCACCCGCATCGGGCTGGAGGACACGCTGTACCTGCCGGACGGCGAACGGGCCGCTTCCAACGCGGAGTTGGTGGCCCACGCGCTGCGCACGCGACGGTAGCGGCGCGGAATTCGCGGGCGGGTCCGCCGTCACTTCCCCTGCGGGCGCTCCGTCATCAGCCGCGAGCCCGCGCGCCGCTCCCCGAAGACGTCGTCCGGGTTGGACAGCACACAGGTGTCCAGGGACAGGCAGCCGCAGCCGATGCAGTCGGTCAGGTGGTCGCGGAGGCGGTTGAGCTGGGTGATGCGCTCGTCGAGTTCGGAGCGCCACGCCTGCGACAGCCGCGCCCAGTCCTCCCGCGTCGGCGTCCGCTCCTCCGGCAGCTCGGCCAGCGCCGAGCGGATGGTGGCGAGCGGGATGCCGACCCGCTGGGCCGCGCGGATGAACGCCACCCGGCGCAGGGTGTCACGGCTGAAGCGCCGTTGGTTGCCGCTGGTGCGGCGGCTGCTGATCAGGCCCTTGGCCTCGTAGAAGTGCAGCGCGGAGACGGCGGCGCCGCTGCGCGCGGACAACTGGCCGACGGTCAGCTCATGGATCTTCTCGGGAATCTGGGGCACCCCGCACAGCCTAGTGAACGGTCCCGTTGACATCCCCCCGCCCCCCGACCATGCTAAGCAGTTGCTTAGGAATGCGAGCGAGAGGTCGGGAACATGGCAGAACCGAGGATCTTCACCTCCCCCGCCGAGCTGAAGGCGGCCGTGGGCGAGCAGCTGGGGTACACCGACTGGGTGGAGGTGGACCAGAAGCGGATCGATCTGTTCGCCGAGGCCACCGGGGACCACCAGTGGATCCACGTGGACCCGGAGAAGGCCGCCGCGGGGCCGTTCGGCGCGACCATCGCGCACGGCTACCTCACCCTCTCCCTGCTGCCCCTCTTCGGGCCGCAGCTGATGTCGGTCGAGGGCGTGAAGATGGGCGTCAACTACGGGACGAACAAGGTCCGCTTCCCCGCCCCCGTGCCCGTGGGCTCCCGGCTGCGCGCCACCGCGACGATCACCGGGGTCGAGGACGTCACCGGCGGCGTCCAGGTGACCGTCGCCTTCACCGTGGAGCGCGAGGGCGGGGACAAGCCGGTGTGCGTCGCGGAGTCGGTGTCCCGGTACTACCTGTAGCCTTCGGGGCCTACTTCGACCCGACCATCCGCAGCACCAGGTCGGCGTAGAGCTCGCCGACCTGCTCGGGCGTCCGTGGCCCGTCGATGTTGAACCAGCGGGCCACGTCGATGCAGAGCGACAGCACGGCGAGCGTGGTGCCCTGGACGTCGAGCACGTCGAACTCGCCCGCGGCGACGCCGTCCTCGATGATCCCGCGCACCTCGGCGTCGACCTGCCGGCGCAGCGCCAGGATCTCCGCGCGGGCCTCGGGGCCGAGGGCGTCCAGCTCGTACTGCACCACCCGGGCGGTGGTGCGCCGGCCCGCGTGCCAGCGGACGAAGGAGCTGACCGCGTCGGCCAGCCGCGCCCTGGCACTGCCCTCGCGGCCGGCCGCCGTGCGCAGGATGTCCAGCGCCTTGTCGTGGCCGATGCGGCTGATCCGGTGGAGCAGCTCTTCCTTGGTCTTGTAGTGGATGTAGAGCGCGGCCGGGCTCATGCCGGCGCGGCCCGCGATGTCCCGGGTCGTCGTCGCGTGGTAGCCGCGCTCGGCGAAGGCCTCCACGGCGGCGACCAGCAGCCGCCGGGCCGCGTCAGGGGTGACCTCTTCCCACGGCTCGGCCTCGCCGCCGGTCGTCTCCTCCGCCGTACTCATCGCTCACTAGCCCCTCTCGGTGACAGGAGCACCACCATACCGCCGACGGTGAGCGAGCGCTTAGCGCAGCAGCCCACAGGGCCGCGGCGGGTCAGAGCTTCTCCGCGAAGGGGTCGTGCTCCGCGAGCAGCCTGTCCAGCCGGGCCTGGTCGACCCGGCTGACGATCTGCCCGGCCTCCTGGCGGTCCCGGATCACCTTGGCGAGGGTGAAGGCGGAGGTGACGAGGTACAGGACGGCGATGGCCAGGAAGGCCCGCACCCAGGCGTCGGCGTTCAGCCGGAAGATGCCGATGGAGGTGGCCACCATGGCGACCGCGAAGGACGCGACGGCCTGACCGTGGAAGGCGGCCGTGCTCTGCTGCTTGACCGGTGTGTCACTCATGACCGAAAGCATCGGCGGACGTGGCCCGCGCCACATCCGCTCGGCTACTCAGTCCCGGTACTCAGAACGCCGAGATCCCGGTCAGGGAACGGCCGATGAGAAGCTTCTGGATCTGGCTGGTGCCCTCGTACAGGGTCATCACCCGGGCGTCGCGCAGGAGTTTGCCGGCCGGGTACTCGTCGATGTAGCCGTAGCCGCCGAAGACCTGGAGCGCGTTGTTGGCGGCGCGGACGGCGGCCTCGGAGGCGAACAGCTTGGCCTTGGAGGACTCCACGGCGAACGGCTCGCCGCGGTCGATCAGATCGGCGACCCGCCAGGTCAGCAGCCGGGCCGCGTCCACATCCACGGCGATGTCGCTGATCAGCTCCTGCACCAGCTGGTGCCGGGCGATCGGGGCGCCGAACTGCTCGCGCTCGCCCGCGTAGGCGACGGCCGCGTCCAGCGCGGCCTGGGCTATGCCGACGCAGCCCGCGGCGACCGACATGCGCCCCTTGGCGAGCGCGGACATGGCCACCGAGAAGCCCTTGCCCTCCGGGCCGAGCATCGCGGAGGCGGGCACGCGCACGTCCTCCAGGACGAGTTCGGCGGTGGCCTGGCCGCGCAGGCCGAGCTTGCCGTGGATGGCGCGGCGGCTCAGGCCGGGCGTGTCGGTGGGCACCAGGAAGGCGCTCACGCCCTTGTGGCCCGGGGCGTCGGTGGAGCGGGCGAAGAGCAGGACGACGTCCGCCCAGGTCCCGTTGGTGATGAACATCTTGGTGCCGTTGACGACGTACTCGTCCCCGTCGCGCACGGCCCGGGTGGTGAGGTTGCCCGCGTCGGAGCCGGTGCCGGGCTCGGTGAGGCCGAAGCAGCCGACGTACTCGCCCGCGGTCAGCCCCGGCAGCCAGCGCCGCTTCTGCTCCTCGTCCCCCCAGGCGGCGATCGTCTTGGCGACGAGGCCGAGGGAGACGGACACGATGCCGCGCACGGACGAGTCACCGCGGCCCAGCTCCTCGGTGACCAGGCAGTACGCGAGGTGGTCGCCGCCGGAGCCGCCGTACTCCTCGGGGACGGTCAGCCCCAGGAAGCCGACGTCGCCGAGCTTCTTCACGATGCCCCGGTCGACCTCCTCGGCGCGGTCCCAGGCGACCACGTGCGGGGCGATCTCACGCGCCACGAAGTCCCGCGCGAGCCGCCGTACGGCGGCCTGCTCCTCGCTCAGCTCCAGGTTCACCACGCGATCACCCCAACATTTAAATTAGCAGTGCTAGTTTACAGCCGCAGCCCTACTATGTGCGCCATGGCCCGACCGCGCAAGCCCCTGCTCAGCACCGACCGGATCGTCCAGACGGCCCGGGAACTCGTGGACCGGGAGGGCCTGGCCGCCGTCTCCACCCGCCGGCTCGCCGCCGAACTCGGGGTGAGCGGGCCGTCGCTGTACAACCACTTCCGCACCAAGGACGAGATCCTGGAGGCGGTCGCCGACTCGGTGAGCGCGCTGGTCGACCTGTCGATGTTCGAGGACGGCCGCGGCTGGCGGACCGCGCTGCACGACTGGGCCGTCTCCTACCGGGCCGCGCTGCGCGCCCACCCCAACATCGTCCCGGTGCTCGCCCGCGGACCCGGGCGCCGGCCGGCCGCGCTGCGGGTGGCCGACGCGGCGTACGGCGCGATGGTCGACGCGGGCTGGCCGCCGGCGCAGGCCACGTCCATCGGCGCGCTGATGCGGTACTTCATCATGGGCTCGGCGCTCGGCTCCTTCGCCGGCGGCTTCGTGGACGACGCCAGCGCGTACGACCCGGCCGACTACCCGCACCTCGGGCAGGCCCATCTGCTCGCCGAACAGCAGGAGAAGATCGACGAGCGGGCGTTCGAGACCGGACTGACGGCGCTGCTGGACGGGCTGGCGCGGCAGTACGAGCTGCTCCGGCAGAACGCGTAGCCCGGACCCGGACCCTTCGGTGCCGGCCGAAGGGTGCCCGGCGCATCCTGGACGGCATGAGCAGGATCAGGGATCCCCGGGCGGCCGGGCTCGCGGCACTGGCCGCGCTGATCGCGGACGAGACGCGGGCCGCGTGTCTGCTGGCGCTGCTGGACGGCCGGGCCTGGACGGCGGGCGAGCTGGCCCGGCACGCCGGGGTCGCCGCGTCCACGCTGAGCGAGCATCTGGGCAAGCTTGTCGCGGGCGGGCTGCTCGCACAGGAGCGGCAGGGCCGGCACCGGTACGTACGGCTGGCCGACGCGCGGGTGGCGACGCTGGTGGAGGACCTCGCGGCGCAGCTGCCCCCGACGCGGGGGCGGCGGCCCGTGCGCACCCTGCGCGAGGCGAGCGCCGGGTCCGCGATGGCGCGCGGCCGTACGTGTTACGACCATCTCGCCGGGCGGCTCGGCATCGCGCTCACGGACGCGCTGACCGAGCGGGGACTGCTGCGCCAGGACACCGGTTTCGCGCTGACGGAGGCGGGGCTGGCGTGGTTCGCCGCCGCGGGCATCCCGCTGGACGGCGGCGGGCGCCGCCCGCTGGCCCGGGCGTGCCTCGACTGGACCGAGCGCCGCCCCCACCTGGCGGGGGTGGCGGGGGCGGCGCTGTGCCGGCACGCGCTGGCCGCGGGATGGTGCGAGCGGATCGGGAGCGAGCGGGCGGTCCGGGTGACGGGGACGGGCGAGCGCGAGCTGTCCGCGCTGCTCGGCGTCCCGCCGGACGCGCTGCGCTGACTGCCGTACGCCGCCCGCCGATTCCGGCAGACCGCCCGCGGACCCCCGTACACCGCCCGCGCCCCCGTCCGTCAGAACACGACCAGCGCCCGGCCGCCCTTGCCCACCCGCATGTTCTCGAAGGCCCCCGGGATGTCCGCCAGGCCGATCCGCTCGGTGACCAGGGCCGACAGGTCCAGCCGGCCCGTACGGACGTGGTCCGCGAGGACCGGGACGTCACGGGCCGGGTCGCTGTTGCCGTAGACGCAGCCGGAGAGCGTGCGGCCCCAGTGGAAGAGTTCCAGGGCGTTGAAGGTGACCTGCTGGTCCTTGCCGCCGATGCCGACAACCGTCGTGCGGCCGCCCCGCCGGGTGGACTCCCAGGCCGCGCGGATGCTGACCGCGCGCCCGGCGCACTCGATGGCGACGTCCACGCCCTGGTCGCCGGTGAGCGCGCGGATCTCGCGCGGGGTGGCGGCCGAGGCGAGGACGTAGTCGGTGGCGCCGGCCGCGCGGGCCAGGGCTTCCTTCTCGGGGGTGACGTCGACGGCGATGATCCGGGCCGCGCCCGCGATCCGCGCCGACTGCAGGGTGGCGAGCCCGACCCCGCCCGCGCCGAACACGGCGACGGTCTCACCGGGGCGGACCCGGGCGCTGTGGTGGACGGCGCCGTACCCGGTGAGCACGGCGCAGCCGAGGAGCGCGGCGTCCGTCAGCGGCACGCCCTCGGGCAGCGGCAGCACGGCCGCCGCCGGGACGACGGTCTCCTCGGCGAACGCGGCCACGGTCAGGCCGGGATGCAGTTCGGTGCCGTCGGCGGTGCGGGCGTACACCTCGGCGGAGCCGTTGAGGGCGTTGGCGCACAGCCAGACCTCGCCGAGCCCGCAGGCGTGGCACTTCCCGCAGGACGGCGCCCAGTTGAGGACGACGGGCGCGCCGGGCGAGACATGGGTGACGCCCTCGCCCACGGCGACCACCGTGCCCGCGCCCTCGTGCCCGAGGACCGCCGGGACCGGCACGCGCATGACGCCGTCGGCCAGGGACAGATCGGAGTGGCACACCCCGGCGGCCGCGAGACGGACCCGGACCTGGCCGGGGCCCGGGTCGGGCAGCTCGATGCCGGTTATCTCCAGGGGCGCCCCGACGGCGGGCAGGACAGCGGCTCGTACGGCCATGGCGGGTGAACTCCCTCAGAACTGGAAGGACTTGGTCTGGAGGTACTCGTCGAGGCCGTGGCTGCCGAGTTCCCGGCCGACCCCGGACTGCTTGTAACCGCCGAACGGCGCCAGCGGGTTGAACCGGCCGCCGTTGATGTCGACCTGCCCGGTCTCCATCCGCCGGGCGAAGGCCACCGCCTCGGCCTCGTCGCCCGCCCAGACGGCACCGGCCAGACCGTACACCGTGCCGTTGGCGATGCGCAGGGCGTCCTCCTCGTCGGCGTAGGGCAGGACGCAGAGCACCGGGCCGAAGATCTCCTCCTGGGCGATCGTCATCTCCGGTGTGACGTCGGCGAAGACGGTCGGGCTGACGAAGTAGCCCTTCTCGCGCGGGGACTCGGGACCGCCGACGATGAGCCGGGCGCCCTCGGCGACGCCCTTCTCGATGTAACCGCGCACCCGGTCGCGCTGCTTGGCGCTGACCACGGGCCCGATGCGGTCGCCGTACTTGGCGGCGGCGGCCCCGGCCAGCTCCACGGCCTGCGCGTACCGGTCGCGGTGGACCAGCATCCGGGTCCAGGCGCTGCACGTCTGGCCGGAGTTGTTCATGACGTTGGCGACGCCGACGTTCACCGCCCTGGCGAGGTCGGCGCTCGGCAGGATCACATTGGCGGACTTGCCGCCGAGTTCGAGGGCGACCCGCTTCACCGCCCCGCCGGCCAGCGCGCCGATCCGGCGGCCCACCGCGGTGGAGCCGGTGAAGGAGACGAGGTCCACGTCCGGGTGCTCGGCGAGCGCCTGCCCGGCGACCGGCCCGAGACCGGTGACCAGGTTGAACACGCCCGCGGGCACGCCCGCCTCGTGCACCGCCTCGGCGAACAGCTGGGCGGTGACCGGGGTGTCCTCGGCGGGCTTGAGGACCACGGTGCAGCCCGCGGCGAGCGCCGGGGCGACCTTGGCGACGATCTGGTGGAGCGGGTAGTTCCAGGGGGTGATCGCGCCGACCACGCCGACGGGCTCGTGCAGGACGGTGGAGTTGCCGACCTTCTCCTCGAAGGGGCGGCTCGCGGCCAGTTCGGCGTAGGAGCCGGCGACCGCGATGGGGACGGCCGCGTGCACCGCCTGCGAGAAGGCGAGCGGCGCGCCGAGTTCGGCGGTGACCGTCTCGGCGATCTCGTCCTTGCGGGCCGCCAGGACGTCCCGCAGGGCGGACAGCCGGGCCGCGCGCTCGGCGGGCGGGGTGGCGGCCCAGCCGGGCAGGGCCGCGCGGGCCGCGCGCACGGCGGTGTCCACATCCGCGGCGCCGGCGGCCGGGACCCGGGCGATGACCTGCTCGTCGGCGGGATTCACGACCTCGATCACCTCGTCCGGGTGCCCGGCGGGGCGCCACGCTCCGTCGATGTAGAGACCGTCGTGTGCCTTCATACCGCTTCCTCCCGGCGTTCGCCGCACTGGACCCCGCCCAAACTAGCGGCGATAGTTTTCCGGCGCCAGACACATACCGGGAGGGGCGGGCCTCACCGGGTCGCGGTGAGGTGGGCGAACACCACCACGTTGCTCGTGTAACCGGTGCGCCTGCTGTACAGGCCCCCGCAGGTGAGCACGCGCAGCTCGGGGCGGCGGGAGCGGCCGTACACCTCCTTGTCGGGGAAGCCGGACCTGTCGAAGACCTGCACCCGGTCGACGGTGTAGATCGCGGTGCGGCCGTCCGCGCGCCGGGCCTCGATCTGCTTGCCGGGCTTGATCTGCGGGAGGGCGGCGAAGACCGCCGGCCCGGTCGGGGTGTCGCGGTGGCCGACGGCGATCGCGGTGCCCGCCTCGCCCGGGGTGGCGCCGCCCTCGTACCAGCCGACGGCCTTCGGCCGGTCGAAGGGCGGTGTCTCCAGCTGTCGGTCGCGGCCGAGCCGCACCCCGGTGACCGGGGCGTCGATGCCGAGGGAGGGGATGCGCACGGAGGTGGGCCGGGACCGGGACAGCGGGCGGGCGGTGTCCGGCGCGCCCCGCCCGTCGGGGCCGGCCGGTCGTGCCCCCGCGGCCGCGACGCCGGTGCGGTCCGGGGCGTCGTCGTCCCCGCACCGGCCGATCAGCGTCACCAGGACGGCCGCGAGCACGACCGTCCTGGTGAGGCGGTAGGCGCGGGTCCGGTACCAGGGCCTGCGTCGGCGCCTACGCCGCGCCATGGGGCCGCCGGCGGTTCAGCCGGAAGTACACGACGGAACCCACCGCGACCAGGCCGACCGCGGCGGCGGCGCCGACCGGGGAGAACGCGGCCGCGGTGTCGATGAGACCGCCGCCACCGGCGTGCACCCCGCCCTGCGGGCCGCTGTGGTCGCCGCCGCCCTGCCCCCAGGAGGCGTCGTTGTGCTGCTGCTGTTGCTGCGGGTGGTCCTCGATCTGCCCGGGCGCGCCCGGGGCACCGTTCTCGTGGCAGTTGACCCGGAAGACCTTCTCCTTGAGCGCGCCGGCCACCGCCCAGGTGATCCGGTACTGGCCGTCGGCGAGGCCCAGCGGGTCGGTGTGCCCGGCGCCGCCGGCGAGCTGGATGGTGCCGGTGACGGTGGCGGCCGTGGGCAGCGGGGGCTGGGGGGTGATGGTGTAGGCGATGACGGGGAGCACATCGAAGTTGACGGCGTCGAGGTAGAACCTGCACACCGTCGGGTCGTCCTTCGAGACGCCGAAGGGTGTGCCGACCCGGTGGACTCTGATGTCGCCGTTCTCCCCCTGGGCCATGGCGGTCGGTGCCGCCACCCACGACGCGCCCGCCGCGGCGAGTGCGGTCAGGACGACGGTGGCACCGGCGCGGGTACCGGCGGTGCGTGGGAACGTACGGGTGGGCATGCGCGTTTCCTCCGAGTCAGACGATTTTCATACAAATCGATCTCGTCTGGACTCTGCCCAATGCGCTCGGCGGCCGACGGCAGCGCCGCCCGACGCGCCGCCAGATATCCCCCTGCCGGCGCAACGCGTTCCGTCGGCGCCGCGCCGGGAGACCGGGGGCGGCCCGACGGGGACGGCGTCGAGGGGCGCGCCGCGCCGACGGCAGGGCGCGGAGACCATCGTCGGGAGCCGGCCGGGGGCGCCGCCGGGGGCGGTGGCGGCGTGCGCCGAGCGGGCGCCCGGACGACCGTGACGCGGACGGTGCCCGCTCACCACACCGCGCGCGGGCATGAGGGGGCTCCGCCGCGCGCCGACGAGGGCCGGGCCGCAACTGCGCTCCACGGGCACGGCTTTGAGCGGCCGCGGGAGGGCACGGGCGCCGGGGCCGAGCCCGTCGGCCGGTCGGCGTGCCGGTGGGCTGCCGTGCGCGCCGCCTCAGTCGAGCAACCGCCCGAGATACGCCCGCAGCAGCTCGCGCGTCTCGTGGATGATCGCCTCGTCGCCCTCCGGGTCGAGCCGGAAGGCCAGTTGGACGAGGCTGTCCGCGCTCTCCACGGCGACCAGGAAGGCCCGGCGCAGTTCGTCGTCGGGGGTGCGGTCGAGATAACCGGCCAGCAGTTCCGAAAGCCGGTCCGCCACCCGGCTGTTGGGCTCGGCCTGGCGGACGCCGACCGGGATCTGGTTGCCGAAGTCGACCAGGGAGAAGCCGGGCGCGGTGCGCTTCATCGCCAGGTACTCGTCCAGCACGACGTCCATCGCCACGCGCCAGTCCCCCGCCGCGGCCCGCTCCAGCCGCCCCGTGACGTGCTCGATGAACAGTTCCAGGTTTCGCTGGGCCAGGGCGTCGGCCATCTGCCGCTTGTTGCCGAAGAACCGGTACACGGAGCCGATGGGCACGCCGGCGCGCATCGCGACGGCGCGGGTGCTCAGGCCGTCGTAGCCCACTTCGTCGAGGAGTTCGGCGCAGGCGTCGAGGATCCTGGCCAGCCGTTCGGCGCTGCGCCGCTGAACGGGCGCGCGGCGGAGCGAGGTCGCGTGGGGCACGGGCTTCATGATGCCTTTCCGCCGGGGTCCGGTGAACCTCGTCCCAGGGTACGGAGAAGCGCGCCCGGCCCACTCGGCCGCGGACCCCGGGCGCTCAGCCGCCGGTCACCGGGTCCACGGTGGCGGTGGACGGCCGGGGCGACGCCGGCGGCCGGGTGTCCGACACCGTTATGTCGGCGGTGCTCTGGACCGGCTTGCCGTGCACGGCCCACACCGTGCCGTCGTCGGCGTACAGCCGTGCGGTGACGTGGTGCGTGCCGTGCGGGACGAGCCGAGCGGGCAGGCGGTAGCGGGGGGTGTGCAGCCGGGCGACGCGCCGGCCGTCCACGAAGAGGCAGGCGAGCCCGCGCCCGGTCACCGCGGCGGGCCGCGCGCCGGGGGCGGAGACCCGGAAGTGGCGGAAGGTCAGGCGTACGTCCCAGCCGTCGGCGGAGTCCGGGGTGACCTCCACCTCGACCTTGGGGGCCTCCTTGCCGCCGGCCTCGCGCAGATGGCGGCCGGCGCCGTCGGTGCCGGACAGCACCTCGCCCACCGGCGAGGGCGACTCCGCCGCCCCGCTCGCCCCGCCCCCGTGCGCCGTGCCGCCCCCCGCGCAGCCCGCCGCACCGAACGCAAGGCCCACCGCGAGCGCGGCGAGCCGTCTCCGGGTCCCCTTCGTCCACGACATGCCCGGAGCGTAGAACACCGGGACCGCGCCGGAAATCCGTCCCAGGTCTGGTTCCCCGCCCACGACGGAGGGACGAGGGCACGGATCGGGCGCGAAGACGGCCCGCCCTCTTGCGCCGCACCCCGCGTATTCCTACGGTGTGGCATAGGAATGAGTGGGTGCACTCAGCGGCGCGAAGGAGCGTGGGGGCGATCATGAGCGGGGACGCGCGGAAGACGGCCGAGGGACTGTCGTACCTGACCGGGTTCGGCAACGAGCACGCCTCGGAGGCGGTGCCGGGCGCGCTGCCCGAGGGCCGCAACGCGCCCCAGCGCGCACCGCTCGGCCTGTACGCGGAGCAGCTCAGCGGATCGGCGTTCACCGAGCCGCGCGCCCACAACCGCCGCTCGTGGCTGTACCGGATCCGCCCGTCGGCCGCGCACCCGGCGTTCACCCGCACCGCCAACGGGTCGCTCCGCACGGCGCCGTTCACCGAGACCGTGCCCGACCCCAACCGGCTGCGCTGGAACCCGCTGCCGGCGCCCGCCGCCGGAACCGACTTCCTCGCGGGCCTGTGGACGCTCGGCGGCAACGGCGACGCGACCCAGCGCACGGGCATGGCCGTGCACCTGTACCACGCCAACGCCTCCATGGAGCGCGTCTTCTCCGATGCCGACGGTGAGCTGCTGATCGTGCCCGAGCACGGCGGGCTGCTGCTGCACACGGAGTTCGGGCGGCTGCACGTGGAGCCCGCGCACGTGGCGCTGGTCCCGCGCGGGGTGCGTTTCCGGGTGGAACTGCTGGACGACTCCGCGCGCGGGTACGTCTGCGAGAACTACGGCGCCCCGTTCCGGCTGCCCGACCTCGGCCCGATCGGCGCCAACGGCCTCGCCAACGCACGGGACTTCCGCGCGCCGGTCGCCGCGTACGAGGAGACCGAGGGCCCGGTGGAGGTGGTGAACAAGTTCTGCGGCAACCTCTGGACGGCGACGTACGACCACTCGCCGCTCGACGTGGTGGCGTGGCACGGCAACCATGTGCCGTACGTCTACGACCTGCGCCGCTTCAATGTGATCGGCACCATCTCCTACGACCACCCGGACCCCTCCATCTTCACGGTCCTGACCTCCCCCTCGGACACTCCCGGCCTGGCCGGCGTCGACTTCGTCGTCTTCGCGCCGCGCTGGCTGGTCGGCGAGGACACCTTCCGGCCGCCGTACTTCCACCGGAACGTGATGAGCGAGTACATGGGCCTGATCGAGGGCGCCTACGACGCGAAGGCGGAGGGCTTCGTGCCGGGCGGCGGCTCGCTGCACAACATGATGTCGGCGCACGGCCCGGACCGGGAGACGTTCGACAAGGCCAGCGCGGCCGAGCTGAAGCCGCAGAAGATCGACGACGGTCTCGCCTTCATGTTCGAGACCCGCTGGCCGGTGACGCTCACCCCGCACGCGGCCCGCGCCGACCACCTCCAGCGGCGCTACGACGACGTGTGGCACGGCCTGGAGCGCAACTTCCGCGCGTGACACGCGTGTTGCGCCCGTTGCTCCCGAACGGTACGGATATCAGCGTGACCTCCTTCGCCCCGGACTCGATCGTCCTGAACCGCAAGCTCCCGCTCTGGTATCAGGTGTCGCAGTCGCTGCGCGCCTCGATACTGGGCCGCTCGCCCGCCGACCCGCTGCGCCTGCCCACCGAGGAACGGCTGGCGGAGCACTACGGGGTGAGCGTGCTGACCATGCGGCAGGCGCTGAAGGAGCTGGAGGACGAGGGGCTGATCAGCCGGCACCGGCGGCGCGGCACGTTCATCGAACCCGATGCCCGGCGCGGCGCCCCGGTGCGGTTGCTGGGCTCGGTGGACGCCATCGTGGCCCAGCAGTCCGGGATGACCACGAAGCTGCTGAGCCACGGTCCGGCGCCGGTGCCGGGCGGGCTCGTCGACTGCTTCCCGGGGCTCACCGAGGTGGCCACGTACCACCGGCTGCGCAGCGACGAGAAGACCGGCGAGCCGACCAACCACGCGGTGAACCACGTACGTCCCGAACTCGCCGCGCGGATCGACCCGGACGATCTGCTGCGCTGGCCGATGACGAAGGTGCTGCGGGACCTCGTCAAGGCGGACATCTCCCGGATCACGGACACCGTGGAGGCCCGGCTCGCCGACCCGGAGACCGCCCGCCTCCTCCAGGTTCCGCTGCTCAGCCCGATCCTGCACTACACGGGCGTCACCTACGACACCGCCGGCCAGGTGCTGGACGTGGCGGTGATCCACTACCGGGGCGACCGCTTCTCCTTCACGGTGACCCTGGACGCCACCTGACCCGGCCGGAGCCCTCGGCCCGTACGATGCCCTGCGTGCCGTACGACGACGACGCTCCGCTGCTGGCGGACCTCATGCCGTGGTCCGTCGCACCGCTGCGGCCGGGCCGCGCCTGGCCGACGGCGCCCGACCCCGCCTCCCTGAAGGCCCGCTGGGACGCGCTGCTGAAGGCCGAACTCCCGGACCGTGAGGCGCTGTTCGAGCCGACCAGGGCCCGCACCCTGCACTCGGCCGTGCCCCAGTTGCCCGGCCGGTCCGCCGGCACCCGGCGCCTGGCCCGCGCGGAGGACCCCTGCGCGGAGCCGGTACGCGTCCTCGCGGGCCCCTTCGACGAGCAGTGGCTGATCCCGGACCACCGGCTGCTGGACGCGGCCCGCCCGGAGCTGTGGCGCGTGGCGGACGCCCACCAGGTCTTCGCCGTGACGACGCCCGACGAGCGGCACCCTGTCCTGGCCGCCTCCCTTCTGCCCACCCTGCGCACCGGCCGCGTCCACCCCCTCTACCGCCGCCCCGGGGGCGCGGAGCCCAACCTGGCCCCGGGCCTGCTGGACCTTCTGTCGGACCGCCTGGGCGTCCGGGTCGCCCCGCTCGACCTCCTGGCCTGGGTCCTGGCCACCGTCCGCCCCGGGCACACGGTCCCGCTGACCGACGATCCGCGGCTCTGGTCGTCCGGTGTGGAACTGGGCCGGCGCACGCTGTGGCTGATGCGCCGCGACGGCGAGCGCCCCAAGCTGCCCGGCGGCCGCCGCCCCTACGTCCGCGCGCCCCTGCCGCCCCGCCCCCGGACCCTGCGCTACGACCCCGAGGAGGAGACCCTCCACCTGGACGAGGGCCGTATCTCCCCCGTCCCCGCGGCGGCCTGGGGGTACGAGCTGAACGGCAGCCGCGTCCTGGAGGCGTGGTTCGCCGCGCGCACGGCTTCGGCCGCCCCCGGCACGCTGGCGGCGATCGGCCCGGCGACCTGGCCCCAGCCCTGGACCTCGGAGCTGCTGGAGCTGATCACGGTGCTGGCGCTGCTGGCCGAACCGCGCCCCCGGCGAGCCGGGCCGGTGCCTTGTGCGATCACGGTGGCGGACCTGCGCCGGGCGGGCGTCCTGCCGCCGCCGCGGGCCGCCCGCCTGCCCGCCTCGGTCCTGGATCTGCCCGAGGAGGGCCCGGAAGGGCAGTTCGCCCTGCTGTAGCGGCTCGGGCCGGACCTCCCGGGGGCACCGGGCAGCCCCCCTAACGCGGCTCGTACGCGTCCAGGATCCGTCCGAGCGCCCGCTCGAAGACCGCCTCCATGTCCACCGGCCCCGAGGCCTCCGCGAACGCCGCCGCCATCCTCGGGTACGCCCCGGACGCGACCTGCCGGGCCAGGTAGGCCCCCCGCACCGCGGTCTCCTCCTCCTCCGACCACGGCAGCGACCGCACCCGCTCCGCGGTGTCCAGCTCGTTGCGCACGTACGTCGTCACCACGCCGTTGACCATGGCGATGAGCTCCAGCTTGGTCCCGTAGGGGGCCTTGAGGGGTTCCAGACAGGCCAGACAGTGCTCCAGGTACCGCAGGGTGTGCGGGCTGAACCCGTGGACCGGTGACATCAGGCGCGGCAGCCACGGGTGCCGGTGCATCAGCGCCCGCGTCTGACGCGCCACCCGCATCAGATCCGCCCGCCAGTCGCCGCACGGCTCCCACAGGACGTGTTCGGCGGCGACCGCGTCGACCATCAGCTCGTACAGGTCCTCCTTGCGGGGGACGTAGTTGTACAGCGACATCGTGCCGCACCCCAGCTCCGCCGCGACGTGCCGCATGGACACCGCGTCGACCCCCCGCGCGTCGGCGATGCGGACGGCCGCCGCCGCGATGTCGTCGCGGGTGTACGCCGGCTTCGGCCCCCGCCCGGTGCGCTCGGGGCGCGCCCAGATCACCTCGGGGACGGCCCCTCGGACTGCCATCGGTCATCACCTCGGCCACCATCGTAGTTACGTACACCGTACGGAGTGCGCTATGGTCGACGCATGCCAACTACGTACGCTGTACTTAGTGAAGGTCTGGAGAAGCGCTTCGGCGCGGTGACCGCCCTGCGCGGCCTCGATCTGGCGGTGGCCCGGGGCACCGTCTGCGGGCTGCTGGGCCCGAACGGCGCCGGGAAGACCACCGCGGTGCGCCTGCTGAGCACGCTGCTGCGGCCGGACGCCGGGTCGGCGCGGATCGCGGGGCACGACCTGGTCCGCGAGGCCGCCGAGGTGCGTCGCCGGATCGCGGTCACCGGGCAGTACGCCTCGGTCGACGGCGATCTGACCGGCCGGGAGAACCTGCGGCTGTTCGCCCGGCTGCACCGGGTGCGCGGTCCGGCCACGCGCGCCGACGAACTGCTGGCGCGCTTCGGGCTCGCCGAGGCCGCGGACCGCAGGTCCGCCACCTACTCGGGTGGCATGCGCCGTCGCCTCGACCTCGCGGCGAGTCTGATCGGCCACCCGGAGGTGCTCTTCCTGGACGAGCCGACCACCGGCCTCGACCCGGCCGGCCGCGCCGGCATCCGGCAGGCGGTGCGCGAACTGGCGGCGCGGGGCACGACGGTGCTGCTGACCACCCAGTACCTGGAGGAGGCCGACCAGCTCGCCGACGACATCGCCCTGATGGACCGGGGAAGGATCGCGCACACCGGTTCGCCCGCCGAACTCAAGGCGCGGATCGGCTCGTTCGCCGAGGCCGTGGTCGCCGACCGGTCCACCCTGGACAGGGCGGCCGCCGTCCTGGACCGGCTCACCGGCCGCGAGCCGGTGTTCGACCACGAGCGGGACTCCGTGGGCGTCCTCACCACCGACCCGACGCTCACCCTGCCCCGCCTGGTGCGCGAACTCGACGCGGCGGGCGTGCCGCTGCTCGACGCGCGTCTGCGCCCGCCCACTCTGGACGATGTGTTCCTGCGGCTGACCGGGGCGGCGGCCGCCGAGACCGGGGAGCGTGCCGCGTGAGCGCGTTGGCGTACGACGGACTGGCCATGGCGGGACGGCAGCTGCGCCGGGTGCGCAACAGCCCGGGGCTCGCCGTGCTGACCCAGCTGATGCCGGTCAACATGCTGCTGTTCTTCGGCTATGTCTTCGGCAGCGCGATCGCGATGCCCGGCCGCGAGTACCGTGCCTTCCTGGTGCCGGGGCTGCTGGTCGCGACCGCGGCGGGCGGCTTGATGACCGGCATGTTCCAGGCTGCCGCGGACACCCACCGGGGCGTGACGGACCGGTTCCGGTCGCTGCCGGTGAGCCGGGCCGCGGTACCGCTCGGGCAGGCGGTCGCGGACCTCGTGGTGACGACCGCCGGGACGGTGCCGCTGCTGCTGGTGGGGCTCGCCGTGGGCTGGCGGATCGAGGGGTCGGCGCTCGCGGCGGCCGGCGCGGTGGGGCTGCTGCTGCTCTTCCGGTTCGCCTGCACCTGCGCCGGGATCTTCCTGGGACTGCTCAGCCGCAGCGAGGAGGCGGCCGGACAGCTCGGTGCCTCCTCCTTCGTGCTGCCGCTGCTGTCCGACGCGTACATCCCGACGGACCATCTGCCGGGCTGGCTGCGGACGCTCGCCGAGTGGAACCCGATCAGCGCGGTGACCACCGCCCTGCGGGACCTGTTCGGCAACGCGCCCGTGCCGCCCGGCGCGGCCTGGCCGGTGGCGCACCCGGTCGCCGGGTCGCTCGCCTGGAGCCTCCTGCTGGTCGCGGTGTTCCTGCCGGCCGCGGTGCGCCGGTACGGCGGCGAGTGAGCTGGGACGTACTGACAAACCCGCGGGGCAGGGGAGATCATCCACCACCGCATGGACCAGCAGCCGCTGCCCTGGGCGGGCATCACCGTCGTCACCCGTGCGACAGGCCGTGGCCGCTCCGCGGTGTCGTAGCCGCGCGCGAGGTCGCCCCCGTCCACCCGCTCCACCTTGGCGACCCGGGCCCCGAGTTCCGCGAGCTGTCGGGGGCCGGCCGAACAGGTCGTGCGGCGAACGGAGTCGGGCACCGATCCGATGTTCGCGAGGAACGCCGCGCGGGTCGCGCGCCGGGCGGAGCCGGACGGCCTGGTGGCGCGGGCGCTGGGCGCGTCGGGGAGGGACGAGGCCGTCGCGCGGCTGGAGGAGGCGGGCATCGCCTGTGCGCGGCTGCGGGATCCGCGCGAGCGGCGGAGCATCCGCAACGGGCGGCTCGTGAGCGGTGGCGTCAGGTGGGTTCGCCGGTGGGGCCGTTGCGGGCGCTGCTGCCTCCGGATCACGCTGCCGGGCGGGAAGGAGGCTCGGATGGGCGACGTGCCCGCGCTCGGGCGGCACACCGGGGCGCTGCCGCGTGCCGTGGGGATGACGGACGACGGGGTCGCAGCGTTGCGCAGGGACGGTGTGGCGGCCTGAGCGCGGGCCCTGGACGGGGGTCCGGGACCGCCGGTTCGCCCGGTGAGCGCCGGGTGGGCGCTCAAAGGGGCCGATCAGTGACCGAGGCGGGGCCGGTCAGGCCGGTCGCGGGTCGGTCGGGCGGGGCGAGGGCGCTCCGCGACCGCCTCGCGGCGGCCTCAGTGGCCGCTTCGGTGACCGCCGAACAGCGAACGGCGCAGCCGGCGCAGCGGCGCGAAGAGCGAGACCCGGCCGACCCGCGCGCGCCGGTCGCTGTGCCCCCGCCTGGTGTCGCGCGCCGTCAGCTCCCGCATCAGCGAGGTCGCCTCGACGGTCTTCTGCTGCGGTATCGCGGGACCGCCCAGCACCGCCAGATGACGGTCGAGGCGCGAACTGGTCGCGCTGCTCCCGCACGTGATCGCAGGGACCCTGGCCCTGCTGCGCACTGTTATCTGTTCCATGTCACTCCCCACCCGTACGAGTCCACCCGGCCCGGGCAGAGTAACCCTATCTCCCCACTGGGGCACACGTGTATCTCGCCCACGGGATTCACCTTCCCCGTAAGGGGGTTGATCAACCCTCGGTGACTACTCTCCGAATGCGACCGGTTTCAGGGCGAGTTGGACAACCGGCTGGCCGACGGCTCGCGCCCGGTCGGCCGTCGGGCCCGACGGTCACGGCGCGTGACGCCCCACCCGGGCGCCCGCCCCGCGCCGGCCGGGGGCGCGCCGCCCCGGCCGGGAGTCCCGGGGCGCCGATCGACCCCCGGCGATACGGAAGCGGTCACTCCATGGACCCGGCGGCGGACCGGCCGCGGCAGGTGCCGGCCGGCGGTCCGGAACGTGGGCCATCTCACGCACCCGACGGCACGGTGGCGGGGTCCCGCCCGGCCGGGGCCCCGCCACCGCACACGGGCCCGTCCGCCGCTTCGCCGTGCCGCGGCGGACGAGCCTGGGAAGTACCGGGAGTTCACATCGATGCCGTGGGTCCGTCCGCTGGTTCACTCTGAAGGGCGGGCCCGGTGCAGCCCCGTGCGGGGCTCACCCGTTCGGGTCAGCCGGCCGCGTTGGTGAGCGCCGGCAGGTAGCCGCCCGACTGGCCGGCGGCGGTGGGGTGGTAGGACTCGGTGACGTCGAGGACGTTGAGGCTGTGCAGCCAGGAGTCGCCGGAGCAGATCTCGTGGCTGGCGAAGGCGGAGCGGACGTCACCGAAGACGAAGCCGTGGGCCTGGACGCGGGACTGGATGGTGCCGTCCAGGGTGTCGGCGGCGTTGTTGATGGCCGACCGCTTGGTGTCGGACAGGCCGAGGCACGTCTGGCCGAGCAGGTAGAAGCGCGGGTAACCGACCACGACCACCCGGGCGTTGGGCGCCTTGGAGTGGATGGCGTTGTAGACGTTGTCCAGCTTCCCGGGCAGCGTGTTGGTGATGTACGAGGTCGCGGTGGAGATCCGCGACAGACAGGTGCTGTCGGAGCTGAGTACGCAGGTCTGCATGACGTCCGCGAAGCCGGCGTCGTTGCCGCCGATGCTGATGGACACCAGCGAGGTGGACGAGTTGAGGGAACCGAGCTGGTTGGCCAGCACGTCGTCGGTCGTCGCGCCCGAGCAGGCGTTGAAGGCGAACGAGGCGGGCTTGTGCGCGGCGTTCCACAGGTACGCGGCGGCGTTGGTGCTGCGGTCGCAGTCGCCGCTGGAGCTGATGTAGCTGCCGGCGCCGACGCCGGAGGCGTAGGAGTCACCCAGCGCCACATAGCCACCGCTGTTGCTGGCCGCCTGTGCCGACGCCGCCTGCGTGAAGCCGAGGCCGAGGGCGAGGAGCAGCGGGGCGACGAGACCGGCGAGTCTGGAACGTCTCATGGAACCTCCCGAGTAGCAGGAACTCTGCGACAACTTGAGTAGCAACTACGCGCGTTGACTGGAAGTGTTCATGCCAAGAATTTTTGACTCTCCATAAGACCGACGCCAAAGGTTTACCGCCCATCTATTGCGCGTACATGCCAAGTGTGGTGACAAGGCGTCAGCCGTCCCCGACGGAAGGGGTTTCCGGGGACCGACACATCCGCGGAACACCCGGGACAAGCGGTGGAAATGCCGTGCGCGGAGGGCATCGGTGGCGGATCATGGCGGCATGCCTGCCAACCCGCACGACGCTCTGCCGATCCGGCTCCACGTCGACGATTCCGACTCGCCGTCCGACGTCGTCGACGCGCTGTTCCTCGGCCGTTTCGCGACGGGCGAGCAGCCGTACTCGCACGCGGCGAACATCGACCGCGTGCGCTCCGGCGCGACCCTGCTGCCCGAGGGCGCCCAGGTGCTGCGGGTCGCCCGGGACGACGACCGCAGCGCCACCCTCGCCGAGGGCGACGGATGGACGCTGCTGGTCTCCCGCTGGAACCGGGGCGCCGACGTCACCGTGACCGCGACCAGCCCCGAACTGGCCCAGCGCATCCTCGACCTGGCCACGGACGGCGCGGCGGACGAGCCCGAACCCCAGCCGGAGAACGTGACCATGGGGTTCTGGTACGTCTCCCCGCGCCGCGGCCCGCACCGCACCACCCGGCAGATCTCCGCGGGCACGTGGTCCGAGATCCGGCCCAACTACACCGCGCCGGTGGCCGAGGCGATGGACCGGCTGATGAAGACCACCCCCGAGGACATCGCGGGCCGCCTGCTGCTGCTGCACGGCCCGCCCGGCACCGGCAAGACCTCAGCCCTGCGCACCCTGGCCCGCTCCTGGCGCGACTGGTGCCAGGTCGACTGCGTGCTCGACCCCGAGCGGCTCTTCTCCGACGTCGGCTATCTGATGGACATCGCGATCGGCGAGGAGGACGGCACGGGCAAGGGCCGCTGGCGGCTACTGCTCCTGGAGGACTGCGACGAACTGATCCGCGGCGAGGCCCGGCACACCGCGGGCCAGGCGCTGTCCCGGCTGCTGAACCTCACCGACGGCCTGCTCGGCCAGGGCCGCAACGTCCTGGTGGGCGTCACCACCAACGAGGACCTGGAGCGGCTGCACCCCGCCGTGGTCCGGCCGGGCCGCTGTCTGGCCCGTATCGAGGTCGGCCCGCTCACCCGCGACGAGGCGGTGAACTGGCTCGGCACCGAGGAGGGCGTCGGCCGGGAGGGCGCCACCCTGGCGGAGCTGTACGCGCTGCGCCGGGGCACCGCACCGACCTCGGTGCCGGGCGCCCGCACCGGCGCGGACGCGGGTCTGTACCTGTAGTGCTTTCATGAAGGCGTGACCTTGTTCGTCGGCACCTCGGGGTGGCAGTACAAGGACTGGCGGGGCCTCGTCTATCCGGCCGGGGTCCCGGCGCGGCTGTGGCTGGAGGAGTACACCCGTCTCTTCGCGACGGTGGAGATCAACAACGCGTTCTACCGGCTGCCGTCGTACGACACCTTCGCCGCCTGGCGGGTGCGGGTGCCGCCGGACTTCGTGGTCGCGGTCAAGGCCAGCCGGTTCCTCACCCACATCAAGCGGCTCAAGGACCCCGAGGAGCCGGTGCACCGGCTGATGACCCACGCGGCGGGCCTCGGTGACCGCCTCGGCCCGGTCCTGCTCCAGCTCCCGCCGACCCTGCGGGCCGACGCGGACCTGCTGGACGCCTGTCTGGCCCGCTTCCCGGCCGGTACGAGGGTCGCGGTGGAGCCCCGCCACGACTCCTGGTGGACACCGCGGGTGCGCGAGGTGCTGGCCGCCCGGGGCGCGGCCCTGTGCTGGGCCGACGTCCTGGCCCGCCCGGTCACCCCGCTGTGGCGCACCGCCGACTGGGGCTACGTCCGCTTCCACCAGGGCCGCGCCCGTCCCTGGCCCCGCTACGGCCGGCGCTCCCTGGAGACCTGGGTCGACCGCATCGCCACGAACTGGCCCGACGGCGAGGACGTGTACGCCTACTTCAACAACGACCCCGGCGGCGCGGCGGTGGCGGACGCGGTGGCCTTCGCACGGGCGGCGAGGAAGGCGGGCCTGTCGACGACACGGACACCGGAGCCGGCGGCACACCGGTAGCGCGGGCTCGGTTTCCCGGCCGTCCGATGGTCCCGGTATCCGGGAATCTGACGCGCTGTCCGCGATCCTGTCTGCTGCCCCCCATGGCTGAAGCGCCGACGGCGCGTCCGCCACCCCGGGCGGCGGCTTCGAACTCGACTTCGGGGCCGTCCACGTGAAGGCGCGGAACATCACCGAGCGCGTCCAGCTGCTGCTCGCCTCGACGCTCTTGGTCGCCGTCCTCGGGGTGCCGGCCATGGGCATGTGGTCGATGGCACGGGACTCGCGCCGGGACGGCGGGGAGGACGACCAGGGTCGGCGCCGGTCCTTCGGCGTGGGGCGGCCGGGGCGCCGCGGCCGCGCGTCGCCGCGTGAGCGCCGGGTGTCCCGGCCTTTTCAGCCCTCGTACGCCGCCCGCAGCGCGTCCCGTACCGCCGCCAGCGCCTCGTCCTTCCCGAGCCCCAGCCGGTGGGCCCGGTCGGCGTAGGCCTGCGCGGCCAAGGACGCCTCGCGCTGCGCGGCCGACCCGGCGGCGGCCACGTACGTGCCGCGGCGCCCCCGGGTCTCGATCACCCCGTCGCCCTCCAGCGCCCGGTACGCCTTGGCCACCGTGTTCACCGCGAGCCCCAGGGACTCGGCCAGTCCCCGCACGGTCGGCAGCCGGTACCCCACCGGCAGCACCCCCGACCGCGCCTGCTCGGAAATCTGCGCCCGCACCTGCTCGTACGGGGGCGCGCTGTCATCGATGCGGATCTTCAGGCTCACGGCCCCGATTCTCCCGCACCCGCGGAAAAATGAGAGGCATCCCCGCACGTCTGCCCGTACGGTCCCTGCCCATGACAGTGATCGTGCGTGACCTGCGTCCCGAAGCTCCCGGCGACACCGAGGGTTTCGCCCGGGTGCGCCGACTCGCCCTGCCGTACATCCTCTTCACCTCGGACTCGGTCCGGCACAACGCGCTGCACACCCATCCCGACGCCCGCTACCGCCCGCTGATCGCGGAGGAGGACGGCGAGGTGATCGGCACGGCCCAGGTGCTGCTGGCGTACGACAGCGACGAGCCGGGCCAGGGCCTGCTGAACGTCTACGTCCGCCCGGACCGCGCGGGCTGCGGCGCGGGCGGGCTGCTGCTGCGCACGGCCGAGGAGCACCTTGCCTCGATCGGCGCGACCAAGGTGTACAGCTGGGTCCTCGACGAGCCGGGCAACCGCGCCTTCGCCGAGCGGCACGGCTACCGCGCCGGCCGGTCCGCGCACTTCCTGCGCCTGGACCTGGCGGGCACCGCGCTCCCGCCGCTCCCGCCCACCCCGCCGGGCGTCGAGCTGCGCACGGCCGCGGAGTTCGCGGACGATCCGCGCCCGCTGTTCGAACTGGACACGGAGACGATGCTGGACGAGCCGGGCGAGATCGCCTACGAGTCCCGGGGCTACGCGGACTGGCTCGCCCGGACCTGGCGCCATCCCCTGCTGGACCGCGAGCTGACCATGGCGGCGTGCGTCGACGGCCGTCCGGTCGCGTTCAGCATGGCCTACACCGACGGCGACGGCCGCTGCTCCAGCGCGATGACCGGCACCGCCCGCGCCCACCGCGGCCGGGGCCTGGCCAAGCTCGCCAAGCTGCACACCCTGCACCGCGCCCGCGCCGCCGGCGTCACCGAGGCATTCACGGGCAACGACGCCGGCAACGGCCCCATGATCGCCATCAACGAGTGGCTCGGCTACCGGATCCGCGCCACGGAGGTCCACTATGTCCGCGAACTCTCCTGAAACCACCGCCGACTTGACGATCGCCCTGGTCAAGGGAGGCCGCACGAAGATCCGTTACCCGGCCGGGCTGCTCGGCGACGACGGGACCCGGATCGTGGTCCGGGCGCCCTGGGCGGGCTCCGGCGTCCGCGACTTCGGCTTCGTCCGCTTCGAGCCGGGCGATGTGTTCACCGAGTACTACTGGCGCGACCGGTGGTACGCGGTGAAGGAGGTGCGCGCCGCGGGCGGCTCCGTCAAGGGCTGGTACTGCGACATCACCCGGCCCGCGGTGCGCACCGGCGCGGAGCTGACGGTGGAGGACCTGGACCTGGATCTGTGGCGCTCGGCGGACGGCGGGGACGTACGGCGGCTGGACGAGGACGAGTTCGCGGCGAGCGGGCTGGCCGAGGCGGACCCGGGGGCGGCGCGGGCGGCCGTGGCCGCCCTCGACGACCTGGAGCGCCTGGCCCGCGAGGGCGGCTTCGCGGAACTGCTGGCCTGAGACTCCTCCTCGCGCCTCATACGGCCGCCACCACCGCGTACCGCTCGTCGGTCACCTCCTTGCCCCACAGCACCGGGTCGCCGGACAGCCGCTCCACGCGTACGTCGGCCGCCAGCGGCGCGAGCAGCGCGGTGAGCCGGCCGGCCGGTATGCCGACGGGGTGCAGGGTGCCCCAGACGCCCTCGACCAGCACGAACCGGCCGTGCGGGCGCAGCAGCTCCCGCCAGTGGCGCAGTGCCCGGGCCGGGTCGGGCAGCGTCCACAGCACATGCCGTACGAGGACGACGTCGAACCGGAGCCGCCCCACCGGCGGGGCCTCGGCCGGTCCGCACAGCACCTCCGCGGGGCGGCCGGCGAGCTTGGCGCGGGCCCGTTCGACCATCGCCGGGGAGAGGTCGACGGCCGTCACCCGGTGTCCCTGCCCGGCCGCGAGGAGCGACAGGCTGCCGGTGCCGCAGCCGAGGTCGAGCACGTCGGCGGGGTGCCCGGGCAGCCAGGACCGGAGTCTGGCCGCCCAGGCGGCCCGTACCTCGGGGTCGCGCAGGCCGTGGTCGGGTTCGGCGTCGAATCGGGCGGCCTGCGCATCCCAGTCCACGGGCGGGGCAGTCGTCACTGTGTGCTCGTGCTCATCGGTCATGGCCGGAGAGTGACACACGCCACTGACAGCGCCGGATCGATGGGGAACGCTCACCAGCAGCGACCGTCCCCGTGGCACCACGGAACCCGGCGGTCGCCGAAGGAGGCACCGATGCGCCGTACGACCGTGCCCAAGCCCCTGAAGAGGACGGACAGCCGCCGGATCCGCGAGGAGGCGGAGGAGCGCCCCGCGGGTCGGCCCGAGGTGCGCAAGGACATCGCACGCACCTGGTGGCCCGACGGCTGACCCGGTGAGCGCCCGCGTCAGTCGATGGCGGAGGCGCAGGTGGTGGGGCTCGCGTGGGCCGGGTCGAGGGCGTTCGCGACCTCGTGGAACGTGATCCGGTCGGTCAGGGCGATCGCCAGGTGCTCGGAGAGGTCGAGCGGGCACAGGTCCTGGAGCAGCACGTTGCGGACGTCGGAGCCGCTGAGGTACTGGCTGCGCCAGGGCGTGGCCACCTCGTCGTACTGGGTGGCGATGACCGTGTAGTGCACGCCGGGCACGGTGTCGCCGCCCGCGTTGAGCTTGGTGAGGAAGGCGGAGCCGGGTATCTGGTCGGCGAGGCCGGGGGTGGTGGCCTTGACCAGGTCCTCGGCGCCGGGGAAGTAGGGCAGCAGGTTGGTGAGGCCGCTGAGGGTGGCGCCGTGGTTGTCGGGGGCGATGCCGACGAGCGAGCCGACCTTGGCCGCGCCGCCGAGGAACTTGAGGTAGTAGCGGGGCATCATGCCGCCCTGCGAGTGCCCGACGAGGTCGACCTTGGCGGCACCGGTCGCGGAGCGCACCTGGTCCACGAAGGCCGACAGCTGGGCGGCCGACTGGTCGATGGGGCCGAGCCCGTGGAAGACGGGGACGCCGGGCAGCTGGCCGTAGTCGAGGGAGAAGACGCAGTATCCGCGGGCCTCCAGGTAAGGGGCGAGCCCGAGCCAGTTGTCGACCGAGTTGCCGAGGGTGCCGTGCACCAGGACGACGGGGCGGGGGTGGGCGGCGGAGGGCTTGCAGGAGTAGTCGTTCCAGCCGGTGTGGACGGCGGTGTCGGCGTGCGCGGCCGTGGCGGGGAGGGTGACGGCGGCGGCGGACAGGAGCAGGGCGGCGAGGGGTCCGAGCACGCGCTTCCAGGGCAGCATCGGGTGATCTCCTTGCGGGTCAAGGGGTACGGCGGTGGCCTGTCCCGGTGATCCGGATCACGAGGATGCTGTTCATTCGTCAAGTTACGAGCGGGTAGCCGGACTGTGAAGTTACGCGCGGGTAAAACTTCCCACGGCTCCGGCCGCCTGACCTCCCGTCACCAGACGGGCCGCACCGCCTCCGGGGCGCGATCCGCGCCGACTCCTCCCGCAGCGCCCCGCATCTCCCCCTCGCCCGGCAGCCCGCCCCAGGACCCGGCCGCCTCGGCGGCGGCTTCCGCCGCCCGCGCACCGGAAGCGGGCAACGGTGCGCCTGGCGCGGGCAGATACCGGCCGGCACCCGGGCCCCGGCGCACACCGGTGCGCGCGGGAGACACCGGGAGCGTGCGCGCCGGGTCCACCCTCACCGTGGAGAACCCGGCCGGCCTCACCGCCCGGCCGGCCGACGGCGGCTGGATCGCGCCGCCGTGGGTCGACTGGGCCGACCGGGCCGCCGGGCGGGGTGGTTCACACCGCCGTCGGCCGGCCGACCGTCCGCGGGCGCGCGCCGCGGGCCAGGCGGAGCGCCGGGCCCGGGGTGACGGCGGCCGGGCGCACCGCGTCGGGGCCGAAGCGGTGGCGGGCCCGGTCCGCGGCGGCCTCGGCGGCGCGGGCGCGCTGGTCGGTGGGGTCGAAGGAGAGCTGGCGGCAGGCCTCGGCGGCCGGGCGCAGACCGTCGGCGCGCAGGGTGAACGCGCGGACCCTGGCCCGTTGCAGGCCCAGGGAGGCCAGCAGCCCCAGGGCCGCCGCGGCGAGGGCCGGCGAGTGGTCGGTGGGTTCCGGCAGGGTGCGCGTACGGGTGCTGGAACTGCGGTCGGCGTAGCGCACGGTGAGGGTGAGCCGGCCGGTCACCTGCCGTTCGCCGCGCAGGAGTTGGCCGATCCGGTCGGCGAGCCCGAGGACGGACCGGTGCTGCTCCGCGGGGTCGAGGCAGTCCCGCTCCAGCACGAGGTCGGCGGTCAGGTGCGCCGCCGGTTCCCGGGGCGTGACGGGGCGCGGGTCGTGGCCGCGGGCCCGCTCGGCCAGCAGCCGGGCCTGGCCGGTGCCGAGGAGGCGTTGCAGGGTCGCCGGGGGCAGGTCGGCGATCTGGCCGATGTGGTGCAGGCCGTACCGGCCGAGGGTCGCCGCGGTGGTGCGGCCGATCCCGGGCAGCGCGGTGACCGGGCGCGGGTGGAGCCACTCGGCGGCCCGGTCGGCGGGCACCCAGGTGGTCTCCCCCGGCGCCGACGCGTCGGCCGCCATGGCCGCCAGCATCCGGTTGCCCGCGAGCCCGGCGCTGCTGTCGATGCCGTAGAGGGCCTTCAGCCGCATCATCGTCGTCTGGACCAGGTCGTAGGGCGACAGGTCGAAGTACCGCAGCGCCGAGGTCAGGTCCAGCTGGACGGCGTCGGGCGGTACGGCCTGCACATGAGGCGTGATACCAGACATCAGTTCGATTACGTCTTCGTACTGCTCCTCGTTCAGTGCGGCGTGCAGATGAAGATGGGCGATGTGCCGCTGACGGATGCTCATCCCGCGCTCCCCGGACTGGTGTAACCGAACTTCTTCAGGTCGGCCGACCGGCTGCCGGCGGGCAGCAGATCGGCGTACGGATGCAGCCGGGCGCCGGTGGTGCCGTTGGCCAGGGTGCGCCGCGGCTGGGCGGGCGTCGGGTGCGGGCGGCGCTCGCCGAGGAGGGCGAGCGCGGCCTCGGGGCCGTGGTCCCGGCGGGCGGCGGCGATCCGGTCGAGGTCCCAGGCCATGGTGCCGACGACGGTACGGCGACTGCCGCGCACCTGGACCGTGCCCCGCACCAGCAGCAGCCCGCTGTGGAAGACGGTGTAGGCGCAGGCCGGGTGGGAGTCCTCGAAGAACGCCAGGTCGACCAGGCCGGAGCCGTCCTCCAGAGTGACGAAGATGATCCGCCTGCCGCTGGCGATCGGCGGGGTCTGGGTCGAGGCCCGCACCCCCGCCACGAGCACCTGCTGCCCGGCCCGCAGCCCGGCCAGGTGCGCCGCGTCGGTCGCGCCGATCTCCCGCAGCAACCGGTGGTGGTGCTCCATCAGGTGCCGGGAGACGTCGATGCCGAGGCTGTTCAGCTCGGCGCCGAGCGCCTCGCGCCCGGTCATCTCCGGCAGCCCGCTCGGCTCCGCCCCGCCGACCGCGCCCGCGATCAGGGGGAGCTGGCCGGCGCCCGCGGACCGGCCGCGGGCGGCCCGGTGCAGCTCGGCGATCTGGAGCAGCAGATCACGGCGGGTGAGCCGGCCGTCGTGCAGACAGCCCAGCGCGCCGATCTCCGCGAGGCGCTCGGCGACCGGCCGGCTGGGCCGGGCCCGCTGCCAGAAGTCCGACAGCGAACCGTACGGCTGTCCCTCCTCGATCCGCGCGCACTCCTGCTCGCCGATCCCGTGCACGGCGGACAGCGCGAGCCGTACGCCCCACCGCCCCCCGTCGGTCTTCTCCACGGTGTGCCGCGCCCGGGAACGGTTGACGTCGACGGGCAGCACCGGCACCCCGCGCCGGCGCGCGTCGGAGACCAGGACCCGCTTGGGCCACATCCCGGGGTCGTGTTCGAGCAGTCCGGCCAGCAGGAACGCCGGGTGGTGCGCCTTGAGCCAGGCGCTCTGCAGGGCCGGTACGGCGAAGGCGACGGCGTGCGCCCGGCAGAAGCCGTACGCCCCGAAGGCCTCGATCGTCTTCCACACCTCGTCCCGCACGGCCGCGTCGTAGCCGCGCGCGCGGGCCCGCTGCCCGAACCACTCCCTGATCTCGGGCAGCCGTTCCTTCTCGCCGAGCGCCCGCCGGGTGATCTCCGCGAAGGCCCGGTCGCACCCGGTCAGCACCCGCAGCGTCTCGATGATCTGCTCGTGCCAGATGGTCACGCCGTAGGTGTCGGCGAGCACCGGCTCCAGGTCCGGGTGGGCGTACGCGGGCGCGCCGCCGTGGCGGGCGGCGATGTACCGCTCGGGCATGCCGCCCGCGACCGGGCCGGGGCGGAAGAGGCTGATGTCGGCGATGACGTCCTGCTGGTTGCGCGGCTGCAACCGGGACAGCAGGTCCTGCTGGCCGGGCGACTCCAACTGGAACAGGCCGAGGGTCTGGCTCTCCTGGATCAGCTTGAACGCGAAGACGTCGTCGAGCGGCACCTGTGCGGGATCGTCCAGGTCGATGCGTTCGCCGGTGGTCCGTTCGATCTCGGCGACGGCATGGGCCATCGCGGACTGCATCCGCACACCCAGGACGTCGAGCTTGATGTTGCCGAGCGCCTCGATCTCCTCCTTCGCGGCCATGGCCATGGGGTAGTCGCCCTGCGGGGTGGGCTGCACCGGCAGCCGGTCCAGCAGGGTGGCGTCGCTGATGACCACGCCGCAGGGGTGCATGGCCATGCCGTGGACCAGCGAGTCGAGTCCCTCGGCCAGTTCCCACAGCGGCCCGAACCGGGGCGCCTCGGCCGCCAGTGCGCGCAGTTCGGGCAGCTCGGCGAGGGCGCCGGTGATGTCGGCGGCGCGCAGGTGCGGGAAGCTCTTGGCGATCCGGTCCACCTCCGCGGGCGCGATGCCGAGGGCGAGACCGGTGTCCCGCAGGGCCCGGCGGGCGCGGTAGGTCTCGGGCATGGCGGTGACCGCCACCCGCTCCTTGCCGAACCGTTCGAAGATCGCGTCGTAACACTCCAGGCGGCGCGCGGACTCCACATCGATGTCGATGTCGGGCAGCGAGGCCCGGCGCACGCTGAGGAAGCGTTCGAACAGCAGGTGGTGGTCGAGCGGGTTGGCGGTGGCGATGCCCAGCGCGTGGCAGACCAGTGAACCGGCGCCCGAGCCGCGGGCCGCGACCCGGATGCCCTTGGCCCGGATGTCGGCGACGACCTGGCCGACGGCGAGGAAGTACGAGTCGTAGCGCAGCCGGGAGATCACGGCGAGTTCCTCGTCGAGGCGGGCGAGCGCCGCCGGGTCCCGGTCGAGGCCCCGCCGGGCCAGGCCCTCCTCGCTGCGCCGGCGCAGCAGCCGGGCGGCGCCGTCGGCTCCGGGGTCGGCGCCGAAGAGGGCGGGCTCCGGGAAGTGCGGGGTGCCCAGGCCAAGGTCGGGGCCGGGGTCGAGGGTGCACTCGGCGGCCGTTGCGGCGGTGTCCGCGAGCAGCCGGCGGGCCCGTCGCTCGTCGGCTCCGGCGCACTCGGCGACCATGCGGGCGAGGACCGTCATCTCCCGCTCGCCCTTGAGCCAGCGCTGCCCGCTGTCCAGGCGGCGCCGGTCGATGGGCCGCAGCAGCCGGGCGGCGTCCAGGACGTCGGCGAGGCGGTGCTGGCCGGGGTCGGCGTAGCGGACGGCGTTGGAGAGGACGGCGGTGGTGCCGGTGCGGTCGGCGAGCGCGAGGGTGCGGGCGGCGAGCCGCAGGGACCCCGGACCGATGCCGGAACGTTTCTGCGCGACGACTTCCAGCCGGACCCCGCGCCCGAAGACCTCCCGCCAGGGCGCCAGCAGCCGCACCGCGACGTCCTCCCGGCCCACCGCCAGCGCCCGCACCGGCTCCGAGAGCGGGCCGAGCAGAACGGTCAGGCCGGGGCCGCCGTGCTCCCGCAGCGCGGCCCACGGCACCACGGGGGCCGTGCCGCCGAGCGCGTCGGCGTGGGCGGCCGAGGTGATGCGGCACAGCCGCGCCCATCCCTCCCGGTCCCGGGCGAGCAGCACGACCCGCAGCGGCGGCTCGACCACATGGGCACCACCGCGCGCCGGGGTGCGCCGGCGCAGGGCGGGCGGCGGCGGGGCGATCCCCTCGACCGCGAGATCGACGCCGAGGACCGGCCGCACCCCTTCCTTCGCACACGCCCGTACGAATCGAACAACGCCGGTGACCGTGTCCCGGTCGGTGAGCGCGAGCGCCTCCACCCCCCGCTCGGCCGCCCTGCGCACCAGCTGCTCCGGGTGCGCGGCGCCATAGCGGGCGGAGTAACCGGACGCGACATGCAGATGAGCGAAGCCCGCCATGCCGCACCTCCCTCACACCCACCCCTTTTCGGCCATTCCATCCGATCCGTCCATCGTACGCTCGTTCGAATACTGTAACCCCATCACCGCCGGTCAGCGACTACATTCGAACAAGTAGGCGATCGATTGCGGGGAGTGAGGCGGTGGCCGGAAAGCGGCTGCCCCGGAGCGGGGGCGAAGACGACGACGCCCCGCCCCGGGGAGACCGGGGCGGGGCGTCGGGAGGGGAACCGGGCGGCGGTCAGCCGATCTCGGTGCCCGTGGCCGTCAGGGCCGCGGTGACCGGCTGGAAGAAGGTCTCACCGCCGGAGGTGCAGTCGCCGCTGCCGCCGGAGGTCAGGCCGATCGCGTCACTGCCGGAGAACAGGGAGCCGCCGCTGTCGCCGGGCTCGGCGCAGACGTCGGTCTGGATCAGCCCGCCGACCGTGCCCTCCTGGTAGTTCACGGTGGCGTTCAGGCCGGTGACTGTGCCGTCGTGCACATGGGTCGTGGACCCGCTGCGCGTGACCTTCATGCCCACCGTGGCCTCGGCCGCCCCGGTGATCTTCTGGGTCGAGCCGTTGTACAGGTCGACCTCGCTCGGGTGGCCGGCGTCCGAGGTGTACTTGACCAGACCGTAGTCGGTGCCCGGGAAGTGGGACTCCGCGTTCTGCCCGATCTCGTTGCCGTCGGCGTCCGACCAGGTGGAGATGGACGCGGTGCAGTGCCCGGCGGTCAGGAAGTACGGCTGGCCGCCCTTGACCACGTTGAAGCCGAGCGAGCAGCGGCCGCCGGAGCCGTTGATGGCGTCACCGCCGGCGATGAAGGGCTTGAACTCCGCCCGGGAGCGCTTCAGTTCGACCTTGCCGCCGAGCCCCTCGACCACCTTGCTCAGCTTGGCCCAGCGCGCGCCGGTGACCGACCTGTCGGCCGTGACGACCACCTTGTTCGACACCGGGTCGGTGGCCCAGGACGTGCCCGGGATGGTCGCGTCCTTCTTCAGCGTCGCGCGGGCGCCGTCGAGTTCGGCGAGCGAGTGGGCGACGATTCTGGCCTTGGCGCCCGAGGCCTCGACGGTCTTCGCGGCGGTCTCGTCGAGCACGTTCACGACGAGGCTCCTGGCCTTGGCGTCGTAGTAGCTGCCCGCGGCGCCGCCGCCGAGGTGCGAACTCAGTGTGGCGGCCAGGTTCGCGGCCGCCGGAGCGGACAGCGGCCGGGGCTGCGCCACGGACTTCGCGGGCTCGCTGGCGTTCGCATTCTGCAAGGTGACCCCTGCCAAGGCCAGCGCGGCGATGCCCGCGCCGGTCATGACGAGCCGTCGCCCGGGTATGCGTCGGTGCTTCAACTCACGTCCTCCTGTGGGGGGATGGCCGTCCGGGTTGTGGGGACCCGACGACCTGAAGGCTGGTTGACGGGCGCCCACTCTTCCGAACCCCACAGGGGACACACAAGACCGACTTCCGGACGCGCACGGCAACGGCTTGCGCACACCCGTTCCCGCATGACCGCCCGTCACCACCCAGGGAATTTCGTGCCGCAAATACTACGAGCGAGTAACTCTCACCCCAACGTGACGGGAACACATGGCTTGTTCCTTTCCCCTTCCTTCACGGCCCGGACACGAAGAAGCCCCCGCACACAGGAATGTGTGCGGGGGCTCGTCACCATCGCGGCCGGGGCCGGGGCGTCAGGGAAGCGTGACGCCGTAGTAGTTCAGGGCCTCGGTGACCGGCTGGAAGAAGGTCGTGCCGCCGGAGGTGCAGTCACCGCTGCCGCCGGAGGTCAGACCGTAGGCCGTGGAGCCGTTGTACAGCGGGCCGCCGCTGTCGCCGCCCTCGGCGCAGACCGTGGTCTGGATCAGGCCGGAGACGATGCCGTCGCTGCCGTAGTTGACGGTGGCGTTGAGCGCGGTGACCTTGCCGCTGTGCGTACCGGTGGTGGAGCCGCGCCGGTAGACGGTCTGGCCCACACTCGGGGTGGCCGCGCTGGAGATGGTCTGGCTGCCGACCGCGCTCGGGTGCGCGATCGAGGAGTTGGTGTACTTGACCAGGGCGAAGTCGTTGCCCGGGAAGCTGTAGCCCACGTTGGTGCCCAGCGTGGTGGTGTGCCCGGAGTTGCTGTACCAGGTGGAGGCCACCTGGCCGCAGTGCCCGGCGGTCAGGAAGTAGTACGTGCTGCCGCTGTGCACGTTGAAGCCGAGCGAACAGCGGTACTGGCCGCCGTAGATGGCGTCGCCGCCGCTGATCAGCGGCTTGAACGTACCGGGCGTGTGCTTGATGGCGAGCGCGCCCGCGTCGGTGCCGGCCTGCTTCTTGATCTTGGCGATCTCGGCCTGGGAGACCGTGCTGTCGACGGTGACGACGACACGGTTGGTCGCGGGGTCGACGGCCCAGGCGGTGCCGGGGACGTCCGCCTTCATCACCGAGTCGCTCGCCTGGGTGAGCTGCGCGGCGCTGAACGGGTGGACCTCGCTCGCGTTCGCGGTGGGGGCGGCGAACGCGGCCGCGGCCAGGAAGCCCGCGGCCACGGCGACCAGCCGGGTCCGTCTCGCCGTGCCGCCGCGGGGAGTGGTGCGCTTGATCCTCACTTCTCGTTCCCTCCAAGGGAAGTAGGGGGCCCGCGTGGGGTCGGGGCCCGGTGAGGCGCAGCCAGGGGTGCCATCGGATGACGATGTACATGTCCCTGACAACCGCTGAAGGGGAGTATTCGGCCGAACGCCCGGTAGGCACAAGGGTGCCTTTCGGCCGTCGGACTTTAGACCTCCTTTGCCCAAAGGTCGCCGTGCCCTGGCATCCCGGTGTCAGAGCAGCCTCCGCTCCCCCGCCCGAACGGCCACGTCCAGCGTGTTGCCGGGCGGCGGGAAGGGGCACAGCGAGTGCTCGGTGAAGGCGCAGGGCGGGAGTTGGGCGCGGTTGAAGTCGACGGTCGTACGGCCCTCGCCGTCCGGCGCGTCCACGTACAGGAAGCGGAACCGGAAGCTGCTGTCTCCGCTGGTGGCGTCGGCGAAGACGGCCCACAGCGGCCCCTCGCCCCGGCGTGCCACCTTCAGCGTCCGCCCGACGCCGCCCAGGGTGAAGGAGAGTTCCCCGGCGAGGGCGAAGCCGCGGGCACGGCCGTCCGCGTTGCCGACCCGTACGGTGCGCTGCGCGTCGTACGCCGTAAAGCCGCCCGGCACCGCCCAGCCGGGGTCGTACGCGGTGGCCTCGATGCCCCGGAAGGCCCGGCGCGCGTCGGCGCCGGGGTCGAGGACCCGCACTCCCCAGACCCCCTCGCGGACCAGCACCGCCAGTCGCCTCTCACCGTGCGAGACCCGCGCGGCGGCCTCCGGGTCACCGTCGGCGACCAGCCGGATCTCCCCGTGGAAGGGCCGGCGGTCCACCCGCAGCCCGTCGGCCTCGGTGGCCGTCAGCACAACACCCTGACCGTCCGCCACCCAGCTCCCTGGAATGTCCGGAAGTCGCCCCTCCGGATGGTCTTCCAGCCAGTGGGTGGCGGTCAGCGCGAGCGGCCCGTAGGGGGCCGTGACCGACTCCTCCCGCTTCCGGCGCCACTGCTTCCACTCGTCGGCCGCGTCGGTGGTCATACCATCTCTTCCTTTTGTCCGCCGGTTCGGTGGGTGGTGTTCTCTCCCCGGGCCAGACCCAGGTGCTCGCGCAGGGTGCCGCCCGGATAGAAGGTGCGGAACAGGCCGCGATGCTGGAGCAGCGCCACCGTGCCGTTGACCAGGCGTTCCAGATCACGGCGGGGCTCGACGGGGACCAGGTGGAAGCCGTCGGCGGCCCCCTCGGTGTGCCAGGCGGCGACCAGATCCGCGAGGTCGACCGGCCCGCCCCGGTACAGCGGGCCCATCGGGCTGGGCCGGGGACCGCCCCCGCCATGCCCGGGTTCGGCGGCCTGCTCCCCGCCGCCGAGGTCCACCCGCAGGCTCACCAGGACCCGCAGGGCCGCCGGATCGCGCCCCGACGCGGTCGCCGTCGACCGCAGTTCATCGCAGACGGCGGCGGCCTGCGCCGGGGTCGCGGCGGGTACCAGGGCCACGTCCGCGTAGCGGGCGGCGGCCGTCCGGCCCTGCTTCGTGTCCGCGTCGACCACGCGGACGGGGTGACCGTGCGGCGGCCGGGACACCGGCCCGGCGACCCGGCGGACGGGCGGCCGGGCCCCGGCCTGCGGCACCGTGATCCGCCAGCCGGCCCGGCCCCGGCCGATCCAGTCCGCCCCGGCCAGGGCGGCCGGCACCGGCCAGGGTTCGGCGAGGGCGGGCACCAGTCCGATCCGCCGGGTCGCCGGCACCACCCGGCCCAGCAGGTCCAGCGCCTCGGGCCCGGGCCGCCCGGCCGGGTCGCCCAGGGTCACGAAGTCCAGCCGGCCGTGCTCGGCGAGCCGTGCCAGCTCCGCGTACGGCCCGGCGCCGGGACCCTCGGGCGGCTCGACGGCGGCGGCGAGATGCAGCATGCCCCGCCGGTACCGCCCGCTCGTCCGCCCGGCCGGTGCCGTTCTCACAGCACCTTCGCCAGGAACGCCCGCGTGCGCTCCTCGCGCGGTGCGGCCAGCACCGCCTCGGGCGGCCCCTGTTCGACGATCCGGCCGTCGGCCATGAACACCACCGTGTCGGCGACCTCCCGCGCGAACGCGATCTCATGGGTGACGACGATCATCGTGGTGCCCTGGGCGGCGAGATCGCGGATGACGTCCAGCACCTCGCCGACCAGCTCGGGATCGAGCGCCGAGGTCGGCTCGTCGAAGAGCAGCAGCCGGGGCTCCAGCGCCAGCGCCCGTGCGATGGCGACGCGCTGCTGCTGCCCGCCGGACAACTGCGCGGGGTACGCGTCGGCCTTGTCCGCCAGCCCCACCCGGGCGAGCAGCCGGTGCGCCTGCGCCTCCGCCTGTGCGCGGGGCCGCTTCAGCGCGGACACCGGTGCCTCGACCACGTTGTCCAGGACGGTGAGATGGGGGAAGAGCCGGAAGTTCTGGAAGACGAAGCCGATCTTGGTGCGCCGGCGCAGTACCTCGCGCTCGGGCAGCTCGTACAGCCGGTCGCCGGTGCGCCGGTAACCGACCGGCGCGCCGTCCACCGTGATCTCGCCCCGGTCCGCCTTCTCCAGGTGGTTGATGGTGCGCAGCAGCGTGGACTTGCCGGAGCCGGAGGGCCCGAGCACGACGGTCACCTCGCCGGTGCGGACCTGGAGGTCGATGCCCTTGAGGACGTCGAGCGAGCCGAAGCTCTTGTGCACCGACCTGATGTCGACCATGACGGTCATGGGTCAATTCCTTTGTCTGTGGCGGGCGTTCAGGCGGCGGCGCGGCCGGTCCGGGCCCGCAGGAAGGACAGGGCGGTCCGGGCGGTGGCGTCGTTCTGCCGGAAGGCGGGTCCGCCGGTGCGCGGCCGGGTGAAGGCGCCGGGGGTGCGGGCGTCGGTGTAGGGGCCGAGCGCGAAGCGCCGGGGGTGCGGGCGCCCGGCGCCGTCGAGGAGACGGCCGTCGCGCGGGTCCACCCGGAGCAGGCCCTCGGGGGTCTCGGCGGCGCCGTCGGCGTGCAGGGCGCGCAGCAGGGGGTCGCGGGCGCGGCCCACGGTGGGCGCGGGCAGCCTGGCCTCGACCAGGGCGCGGGCCGTGACGGAGTGTCCCGGCACGGTGGGGCTGGCCGCCCGGAACGCCCCGTCCTCGGCGGTGACGGTCATGTCGGCGCCGAGGAAGCGCAGCAGGCCGGCCCGGGAGAGTGCGAGCATCTGCCGCAGCCGGGGACCGGGCGGGCCGGACGCCAGATAGCTGAAGAACCCGTGCCACCAGGGTCCGATGTCCCCGAGCCGCACCAGTTGCCCGTAGACGGACAGCAGCCCGAGGAAGACGCCCAGGTCCGCGCTGTGCGCCGGGTCGTGACGGCGCTTCAGGTCCGCTTCGACATAGGCGCGCAGGCCGTCCTGGAAGTCCTCCGGCGAGGCGTACCGCACCCCGGCCAGCGGGTGGTCGAGCGCGGCGAGGTCGAGCCGGTCGGCCGGGTCGGGCACGGCGGCGGCGACGAGCGCGGCCAGCTCGGCGGGGTCGCCGGCGGCCGTGTACCCCTCCTCGAAGTCGGCCCAGGCGGTGGCCGTGCGCTCCGGGTGGGCGGTGAACAGCCGGTGGTAGTGGGCGAAGCCCAGCTCCTTCTCCACCAGCGGCCACACATCGCGCCGGAAGTCGAAGCCGTCCGGCCGGGCCAGCAGGGCGTCGGTCTCGGCGGGACCGAGGAAGCGGGGCAGCGGGGGCCGGTCGCCGGTCCAGTCGTAGCCGATCTTCGAGTGGTACGGCACGCCGCGCCGCGAGCCGACGTACAGCACCGGCTCGCGTCCCGAGGGGAGGTAGGTGTCGCCGTCGTACCGGCCGCCGCGGCCCTCGGTGAGCAGCACCATGAGGTCGACGAAGGCCAGCCCGAAGCCCCGGACGAGCACCGGTTCGCCGGGCCTCAGCGCGGACAGGTCGGTGTCGGCGGTGAAGTCGGGCGGCAGGTGCGTCAGGCCGTGGGTGCGGGCGTGTGCGGCCAACCGGGCCTGTTCCGGGTCGAGTTCGGCGTCGAGGTGGCCGAGGGCGAGGATCACCAGATCGGCCGGGAGCGGGCGGGACCGGCCCGCCAGCCAGACCTGCTGGCGCCCGTCGCGGGGACCGCCGACGCGCAGGGCGCGGGTGGGGTGGTGGTGGACGGTGATGTCCGGGGGCAGTGCGGCCCGGGCCCGCTCGTACACCCAGCGCAGATAGCGGCCCTGGATCCGGCGGTCGGCGAAGGTGCGGCCGTCCAGTGCGGCCCACTCGTGCAGGGTGGGGCCCTCGCGCACCGGGCCGTCCATGCGCACCGTGTCGTCGGTGAACATGGTGACGTCCTCGGCGTGCGAGTTCATCCACAGCAGCGGCGACTGCTCCTGCCGCCAGATGCGCCCGCCGCCCGGCGGGTGCGGGTCCACCAGATGGATGTCGAGGCCCGAACCGGCGTACAGCTCGGGGGCGTTGGCGGCGATGCGTTCGAGGAGGCCGGTCCCCCGCGGACCGGCGCCCACGATCACCAGCTGGGGCCTCATCGGGCCTGCTCCGTGCCGCGGGCGTAGTGCTTCTCGACGTAGTGCTGGCCGATGCCGAGCAGGGTGGTGACGACCGCGTACCAAAGGGTGGCGACCATCAGCAGCGGGATCACCTGATAGGTGCGGTGGTAGATCAACTGGGCAGAGAACAGAAGGTCGTTGACGGCGATGACACTGACGATCGAGGTGCCCTTGAGGGTGCCGATCAGCATGTTGCCGGCGGGCGGCACGATGGACCGCATCGCCTGGGGCAGCACGATCCGCCACCCGCGGCGCCACCGGCTCAGGCCGAGTGCCTGGGCGGCCTCGATCTGGTCCCGGCCGACGGAGAGGATGCCGCCGCGGACGACCTCGGCGGCGTAGGCGGCCTCGTGCAGGGTGAGCCCGATGATGGCGACCGCGACCGGGCTGAGCAGGTTGACCGTCTTCACGCCGAGCACCTGCGGGTACAGCGCCCCGATGTTGAACCACAGCAGCAGCTGCACCAGCACCGGGATGGACCTGAACAGCCAGACGTATCCCCAGCCGACGGCGCGCAGCACGGGGTTGGCGGACAGCCGGAAGGCGGCGAGCAGGGTGCCGAGGGCGAAGCCGAGGACCATCACCACGGCGGTCAGCCACAGCGTGAGCCACAGCCCGCGCAGCACCGAACCGGTGGTGAAGTACGCGGCGACGACGTCCCACTGGAAAGCCCGGTTGCGGACGACGGAGGTGACGGCGAGGGCGAGCAGGACGAGGACGACGGCGGCGGCGGTCCACTGGCCGTAGCGGCGCTGGGGCACGATCCGGGGGACGCCCGCGGGCCCGGGTATCTCCGGGGCGGCGGGGGCTTGGGCGAGGGTGTCGGATGACATGCGAAGGCTCCGTGACGCGATGGTCGAACGTCGGAACGGGTGGTGCCTTCACACGGGGCGCGCCGCCGGGCGGCGCGGATACGGCCGAGCCCCTCAGCAGGGCCGTGCACCGAGAGTACGCAAGCGGTCGCCCGCGCTGTCAAGGGTGTCCATACTGTGAGCGCTACGTCTCAAGCCGGTTGACGCGGAACCGGATGCCTGTTCCACTTGGCCCATGCATCCACAGCAGTGGCTGGTCACCCGCTCCCACATCGACTTCGGTCGCGTGTGGTCCTCCTCCTGTTGAGCTGACCCCCTGCGTGCGCCCGCGTCCGGCGGGCGTCCTTCGCGCTCTCCGTTTCTCCTCCCGCTTTCCTCCACGCGGTACCTCGCCTTCACACGCGTTCCTCCCCTCCCCTCGCGCTCTCGCACGCCCTTTTCCGCCTTCAGGAGACCGCAGTCGATGCGTACGCCGATTTATCGATATGTCATGCCCTTTGCCGCCATCACCTCGGCCGCCCTGTTCCTCACCGCCTGCGGTGCCGGCTCCGCCGGCACCGGCGGGGCGGACGCCTCCGGGGTGGCGGCCAAGTCGGACGCGGTGCCGACCACCGACGTGGTGTCGGCCGAGAAGAAGGACCCGGCGGCGGCGCGGCTGCTGCCCGCGGGCACCACTCGCCTCACCGTCGCGATCAGCGTCGGCGGCACCCCGCCCGGCACCACCTATCTGTCCGACGGCAAGACGCTGACCGGCCAGGACGTCGACTTCACCAAGGCCGTCGCCAAGGTCCTCGGCATCGACCTGACGGTGGACCAGGCGAGTTTCGAGGCGATCCTGCCCGCCCTGGACAGCGGCAAGTACGACGTCGGCGCGAGCAACTTCGGGGTCACCGACGAGCGCCGCAGGACCATCGACTTCGTCACCTACGTCAACGACGGCCAGGGCTTCGCCACCCGCAAGGACAGCAAGCTGTCGAAGATCACCGATCTGCGGCAGCTGTGCGGGCTGAACGTGGCGACCGGCGCGGGGACGACGTTCGAGGCGACCCTGGAGGAGAACAGGCACCTGTGCACCGACGCGGGCAAGAAGCCGTACCAGGTGCAGACGTACGCCGAGCCGAGCGCGATCTGGTCCTCGGTGCAGCAGGGCCGCAGCGACATCGTGATGTCCACGATCAACGGCCTGCGCTACGCCGTCGCCCAGCAGCCGGGCCTGAAGTTCCTCAACGAGTTCCACCGCCTGGACGTCGGTTTCGCCTTCAAGAAGGGCACCAAGCTGGCGCCGGCCTTCCAGGCGGCGGTGAACCGGCTGATCGCCGACGGCACCTACGACAGGATCCTCAAGAAGTGGGGCACGACCGGCTCGGCGATCGACCGGTCGCGGATCTCCCCGCCCGAGATCAAGAACTGAGCGCCGGTCAGCAGTCGCACCCGCAGTCGCCGTCGCAGCAGCTGCAGCAGTTGCCGCAGCACTCGCAGACGTCGCAGCAGTCCTTGCAGTCGCCGCAGTCCATGTCCGAGCAGACGGAGCGGCAGCCCTCGCGCCGCTTGCCCGACCAGGGGCCCTCGAACTCGTCGGCGCAGCACGCCTTGCAGGTGCAGCACAGCCCGAGGGCAGCGGCGCAGCCGAGCCAGAAGCCCCGCTTGTCCGGGCCCTTCGGCGGCCCGCCGTACGGGTCGCCCGGGGGCCGGCCCTGGGGGTTTCCGTAGGGGTTGCCGTACGGGTTCCCCTGGGTGCCCGGGTCCCCCGGCGCGTACGGGCCCGTGGGCGGCCCGAAGGCGGCCTCGGGTGCGGCGTGGCCGCAGGACGTCGTGCCGAACGCCCGGTCCACCGACCGCGGCAGCTCGTGCACCAGCAGCAGGTGGGCCAGTCTCCCGTCACCGAACTCGGCGTCGCGCAGGGCGAGTCGGATGCCGTGCACGGCGTCGTCGGCGAGCCGCCGGGCCTCCTCGCGGGAGGTGCCGGTCGCGGTGAGCGGGTTCCAGGCGCCGGTGCGGGCGTCGGCCGCCTGGTCCTCCACCGCGTCCAGCAGGTGGGCGAGCCTCCCGAACAGCCGCCCGGCCTCCGCGAGCGGCGCCGCGTTGCCGGGCCGGCCGGCCAGGTGCGCGGTGTGGGCGAAGGCGGCGGCGGTGGCCGTCTCGGTGGGCTCGGTGACGGTCAGGATCGGGGTGCCGGGCCCGGCCAGGGTCTCGATGCCGAGTTGCCGGTCGACGGCGGCCACCAGGACGCCGGTGTCGAAGCCGACCGCCGCCCCGCTGTGCGCCCCGGCCCGCCCCCAGCTCGCGGCGACCTTGCGGGCGGCGGCGGCCACCGGCCTGCGGGCCAGCAGTCCGTCCCGGTCGGCGACATGGTCGCGGACCTTCGCCGCGGCCAGCACCAGGGAGACGGCGGCGGCGAGCCGCGCGCCCTCGCCCTGGGCGACGGACGCCGTCCGCATCCCGCGCAGGGCGCAGGGTCCGGCGGTGCGCCGGCCGCCCTCGGCAGGGCCGAGCTGAGCCTCCGTCAACACCGATATCAGCAGGCCGTCGTAGTTGGTGACGATCCGCGCCAGCTGACCGTGGTCGCCGCGCAGCGCGAGACAGAGTCCGCACAGGTGCGCCATCCACTCGTTCGTGAAGCGCTCCCCGAGCCGGTGCGCGCAGGGTCTGACTATTCCGAACACCGCGATCCCCCCGAGTGTTGACCTGGCGTCTGTCTCACCCGGACGCACCGCGTGTCACCCATCCGCCGCCGACCATCATATTTCACTCACAGTCAGCAGCCGTACGTGTCACAACCCTTGGGGGACAAGGTGTCTCGACGGATCGGCTGTGCACCAGTACCGTCACAAACCCCCCGCGCGGCGACTATCCACTTGGCGCGCTGTCAGCATCATGGATGACCATAGGGGAAGGTGCGGAAGCACGAGAGACCGCTGTGAGAGGAGGCGTCCATGGGATCGGTACGCAAGGCGAGTGCGTGGCTCGGCCTCGTCGACGACAACGATGACGAGCGCTACTACGACGACGACTACTCCGAGGGCACCGCGTCCAGGGACGCCTGGGTGACCGACCCTCGGGTGCAGGTGGCCACGGACACGGCCCAGGACAAGGGGCGCCGGATCGCCACGGTCACCCCGGACAGCTTCCGGGACGCCCGTGCCATCGGCGAGCTGTTCCGGGAGGGGGTCCCGGTCATCGTCAACCTGACCGGCATGGAGCCCGGCGACGCCAAGCGGGTCGTGGACTTCGCGGCGGGGCTGATCTTCGGCCTGCGCGGCTCCATCGACCGGGTCTCCAACCGGGTGTTCCTGCTGACCCCGGCCGACACGGAGATCATCAGCGGTGACGCGTCCGCGCACCGCTCCGACGGCTTCTTCAACCAGAGCTGAGGCGGGGCCGCTCACCGGCCCCGCCCCGCCCGGGGGCTCACCGGAACGCGTCGATCCCGGTGAGCGCCTTGCCCAGCACCAGCTGGTGCATCTCGACGGTGCCCTCGTAGGTGAGCACCGATTCGAGGTTGGTCGCGTGCCGCATCACCGGGTATTCGAGCGAGATCCCGTTGGCACCGAGGATCGTGCGCGCCGTACGGCAGATCTCGATGGCCTCGCGGACGTTGTTCAGCTTGCCGAAGCTGACCTGTTCCGGGCGCAGCCGCCCGGCATCCATCCGCCGCCCCAGATGGTGGGCGAGCAGAATCCCCTTGTGCAGTTCGACCGCCATGTCGGCGAGCTTGGCCTGGGTGAGCTGGAAGCCGCCGATGGGCCGCCCGAACTGCTCGCGGGTCTTCGCGTACTCCACGGCCGCCTCGAAGCTGCTGCGCGCGGCGCCCATCGCGCCCCAGACGATGCCGTAGCGGGCGTGCGACAGACAGCTCAGCGGGCCGCGCAGCCCGACCACCTCCGGCAGCACGGCGGAGCCGGGCAACCGTACGTCGTCCAGGACGAGTTCACTGGTGACGGAGGCGCGCAGGGACCACTTGTGCTTGATCTCGGGCGCCGAGAAGCCGGGCGTACCGGTCGGTACGACGAAGCCGCGGATGCCCTCCTCGGTCGCCGCCCAGACGACGGCCACCCCGGCGACCGAGCCGTTGGTGATCCACATCTTGCGGCCGTTGAGCACCCAGTCGGCGCCGTCGCGCTTGGCGTGGGTGCGCATGGAGGCGGGGTCGGAACCGTGGTCAGGCTCGGTCAGGCCGAAGCAGCCGATCACCTCGCCGGCCGCCATCCGCGGCAGCCATTCACGCTTCTGCTCCTCGCTGCCGAAGCGGTGGATCGCGTACATGGCGAGGGAGCCCTGCACGGAGACCAGCGAGCGGATGCCCGAGTCGGCCGCCTCCAGCTCCAGGCAGGCGAGGCCGTACTGCACGGCCGTGGCACCCGCGCAGCCGTACCCGGTCAGGGACATGCCGAGGGCGCCGAGGGCGCCGAGCTCCCGGGCGAGTTCCCGGATCCGCGGCAGCTCGCCCTTCTCGTACCAGTCGGCGACGTACGGCAGCACGCGGTCGGCCGCCCAGCCGCGGACGGTGTCCCGGATCGCCAGGTCCTCCGGGTCCAGCAGGTCGTCGATCCCGAGCGGATCGGCGGCGTCGAACGGGGGCAGCTTCGCGGACGCGGACATGGAACACCCTCCGGGACAGTCAGGCACACTGCGGCACACGGCGCCACCTGAAAACTAGCAGCGCTAGTTATGGTGGCGCAGCCGACGTTACGGCGCAGTGTCCCGTACGTCCAGAGGGGTCAGGCGGAGACCCGCGGCTGCTGCGCGGCACGCGGGGCGGGCAGTTCCCGGCCGGCCTCGTCCGGCACCGGCTCCGGTTCCGTACCGCACTGCATGACCCGCGGCAGCCGCAGCGCCATCACCGCGCCCAGCAGCAACAGCCCCGCGCTCACCAGCAGGGTCACGTGCAGCCCGTGCACGAAGGAGTCCCGGGCCGCACGGCGCAGCGCGGCCCCGGCCGCGCCGCCGAGCCGGTGCGCCACGTCGTAGGCCTCCCCCAGCGAGTGCCCGGCGGCGGTCGCGTCCGCGGCGGAGACGCCGGGCACCGCACGCAGCCGGGGGGTGTACGCCGCGTTCATCACGCTGCCGAGGAGCGCGATGCCGAGACCGGCGCCCAGCTGGTAGGAGGTCTCGCCGATCGCCGCCGCGCCGCCGGCCCGGTCCGCCGGGGCCTCGCTGAGCATCGACTCGTAGGCGCCGAACAGCGTGGTCTCCAGGCCGAGGCCGAGCAGCACGAAGCCGGACAGCAGCAGCGCCGGGTTGTCGGCGCGGCCCATCGCGGTCAGGGTCAGCACCGCGATCGCCGTGACGCAGAAGCCGGTGCACACCATCCGGCGCGGCCCGAACCGGCGCAGCACCCGCGCGCCCAGCAGGCCCGCGGCCATCGCCGCCACGGTCAGCGGCAGCAGCCGCAGGCCGGTGGCGAGCGGGGACAGGCCGAGCACCAGTTGCAGGTACTGCGCGGCGATCAGCTCCAGGCCAACCAGCGCGAGCATCGCCAGCACGATGCAGCCGACCGCGGTGCTGAAGGCGGGCCTGCGGAACAGGCGCAGGTCGACCAGTGGGTGCGGCAGCCGCCGCTGGCGCCGTACGAAGAGGACGAGCAGCACCGCGCCGACCGGCAGCGGCAGCAGGGTCAGGGGGCTCGCCGGGGCATGGCCGCCGCCGAGCTGCTTGACGCCGAAGACGACGCCGAACAGGCCGGCCGCCGCCATCAGCGCGCCGATCACGTCCCAGGGGCCGTCCGCCGCGCCCCGGGACTCGGGCAGCAGGATCCGCCCGACCGGGAGGCTGATCAGCATCAGCGGGATGTTGATCAGGAAGACCGAGCCCCACCAGAAGTGCTCCAGCAGAAAGCCGCCGAGCAGCGGGCCGACCGCCGCGCCGACGGCGGCCACCGCGCTCCACACGCCGATGGCGAGGGCGCGCTCGCGCCGGTCGGGGAAGACCTGGCGGAGGATCGACAGGGTCGCGGGCATGATCATGGCGCCGCCGACGCCGAGCAGGGCGCGGGCGAGGATCAGCACCTCGGCCGTGTGCGCTGACGCGGCGACGGCGGAGGCCACGCCGAACAGGCCGTAGCCGAGCAGCAGGACGCGTCTGCGCCCCACGCGGTCGCCGAGGGTGCCGAAGAGGATCAGCAGCGAGGCGCAGACCAGCGGGTAGACGTCGACGATCCACAGCAGTTCCGTGGCGCCGGGCCGCAGGTCCTCGGTGACCGCGGGGACCGCCACGTGCAGCACGGTCGCGTCGAGGGCGACCAGCAGCAGGCTGGCGCAGAGGACGACGAGGACGACCCAGCGGTTGGCACCGGGCCCGGCCGTCCTACGGCGCTGCCGTAGGGCAGCCGTGGGCGTCCCGGACATGTACGTACCTCCCAGATGTTCCCTCGCGTGGAGCGGGGCGACGGGGACCGCCTGTCGTACGGCCGGGAAGGAGTGGTGTCCCCGGCCCGCGCTGTCCACGGGGATGGCTCGTCAGCCTACGCGAGTCCGCCGCGCCCCCACGTGGCGGACCTCTCACCCCCGGGAGGCTATCTCTGTGGCGTACACCACGCCGTACCGGCTTGACCGCGCCCCGGCGGCCGGTCCGTTCCCCCGTCCGGTCGATAATCGAGCCCGTGACCGATCTCGAGACGCGCGTGGCCGCACCCACCGCCCCGCCCCCACCCGCACCGCTGCCGCGCCGGGCGGTTCCGGCCCTCGTGGGCTACGCGGCGGTCCGCGTGCTGGGCCTGGTGGTGCTGGCGGTGTGGAGCGCCGCGCGCGGCAAGAGCGCCCTCACCCTGCTGACCGCGCGCTGGGACTCCCTCTGGTACACGCGAGTCGCCGAACTCGGCTACGGCTACCAGGTGCGGCTGCCCAACGGCGACGTCCACTCCGATCTGGCGTTCTTCCCGCTGCTGCCATGGCTGGAGCGGGGGCTGCACGCGGTCACCCCGCTGTCGTACGCGCACGCCGGTCTCGTGGTGTCCCTGGTGGCCTCGCTCGCCGCGGCGGCGGGGATCTACGCGGTCGCCGAGCACGTGTACGGGCGACGGGTGGGCGTCTGCGCCGTGCTGCTGTGGGCGGTGCTGCCGGTCGCGGTGGTCCAGTCGATGGCGTACAGCGAGTCGCTGTTCACGGCGCTGGCGGCCTGGGCGCTGTACGCGCTGCTGACCGGGCGGTGGGTGAGCGCGGGGCTGCTCGCGGCGCTGGCGGGGCTGACCCGGCCGGTGGGCGGCGCGGTGGTCGCCGCGGTGTGGACCGCGGCCGCGATCTCCTTCGTGCGGGAGCGAAGCGCGGCGCGCACGGACGGCGTGCGGCGAACTGCGCACGCCCCTTCCGGTACGGCGGGAGCGTCAACACGCGTCCCTTTGCCCTTCACCCTCCGGCGCCTCCTCGGTGTGTTGATCGCCCCGCTCGGCGCGGCCGGCTACGTGCTCTGGGTCGGCCGTCGCACCGGCGGGGGCCCGTTCGGCTACCTGGACGTCCAGGCCGGATGGCGCAACGGCTTCGACGGCGGATACGCCTTCGCGCGTTTCGTGGCCGACAAGTTCACGTCATTCCCGTCCGCGCTCGCGGGCGCCGGACTGATCGCCGGTGTCGCGCTGCTGCTCTGGCTGTACGTCAGCGGGGTGCGCCGGGGCCAGCCGGTCGAACTGCTGGTGTACACGGGGATCGTGCTGGCGCTGGCGCTGTGCGCGTCGAGCTACTTCGGCTCCAAGCCCCGGCTGCTGCTGCCCGCCTTCCCGGTGCTGCTCCCGCTCGCCGAGGCCCTCGCCCGGCTGCGCACCTCCCGATCCGCCCTGGTCACGGCGGCGCTGGCGATCGTCTCCGCGGTCTACGGGGCGTTCTGGCTGAACGGCTCCGGCCCCCCGTGATCGGCGGGTCCGGCCTGTGAAGCTCCGGGGAATTGCGACCCAGGACCGGGTTAACGCATTTATAAGCGCCATATAAACAACACCCGGCACGATCAAAGGAATTACAGAGCGCGGCCTCACAGGATTGCGGAATCCGGCGGAATTCGACCGCCCTTGAGAGGTTTCCCACATCACATCGTCATCACAAAGCCGCTGTTACGACCGGGAGCACAGCTCACTCGCTGTAACGTCGATTGGGTGCGTACCGAACGGAACCTCACCCGGCGTCTGGACCGGGTGTTCGCCAGGCTGGACCGGGAGCCGGAACGGCCGGCCCATATCGACGTGCCGGTGATGAGCCGGCACCGGGTCGTGCTGTTCTCCGCGACCCTCGCCTTCTACCTGGCGATCGTGTGGGCCGTGGTGACCACCTCCTGGCTCGTCCGGCTCGACTGGCAGGTCATGTTCTTCCGGCCGTACCAGCAGTGGCCGCAGATCCACGCCTTCCTCGACTACTACGTGGTGCTCGGCCAGCGCGGTCCCACCGCGGTGATGGTCGCGGCCTGGCTCGGCTGGCGCTCCTGGCGCCAGCACACCCTGCGCCCGCTGCTCACCCTGGCCACCTCGCTGCTGCTGCTGAACGCCACGGTCGGCGCCGCCAAGTACGGCATGGGGCGGCTCGGTCCGCACTACGCGACCGTGATCGGCTCGAACGAGATGGGTCTGGGCGGCGATATATTTCCCAGCGGACACACCGCCAACGCGGTGGTGACCTGGGGCATCCTGGCCTATCTGGCCTCCACCCCGCGTGCTCGGCGCTGGCTGTCCGCGCTGTCCGCGATCACCTCGCTGGGCGTCGGCCTGACCACCGTCTACCTCGGTACGCACTGGCTCAGCGATGTGCTCCTCGGCTGGGCCGCCGGCCTGCTGATCCTGCTTGCCCTGCCCTGGTTCGAGCCGCTGATCGCCAAGACCGAGACCCGGCTGTTCGACCTGCGCGACCGCTGGCGCGTACGGCGCAGCCGGCCCGTTCCCGAGCCGGCCGCCCCGCTGGCGCCGGTGCTGCTCAAGACGCCGCGCGGCGCGGAGGCCGAGCAGTCCGCGCCGGCCCGCGAGCCGGTCTCCTCCACCCGCGCCTCCCGGGGCCTGGCGCACCTGGCACCCGGACCGCACACGGCCCGCTCCGAGCGCAGCCCGGTCACCCCGGCGGGCAGCCGCCGCCCGCCGGGCGGCGACCGGGCACCCCGCGGCACCTCCCAGCCGGCGGCCCGTCCCCTGACAGGCGGCTGACGGCCGGGACGGCGGCGGGACCGGTACGCACACCGCCCCGCGCCACGGCGAAGGCCCCGCCCCCTCATCGGGGCGGGGCCTTTGCCGTGCGGGGGCGCGGGCGTCAGCCCTTCCAGGCGCGGGCCACCCGGCCGTCGCGCACCTCGAAGTTGAGCCGGCCCACCCGGTACTCCATGGTGATGATCGCGTCCGGCGGCAGCGACCGCACGGTCGACCAGCCGCGCTGCCGGGCCAGCCGCTCGGCGCTCGCCGCGTCGAGGCCGACGTACCCGTCCGGACTGTCCTGGGGCTCCGCTGGCGGAGGGGGAATCGGTGCCATGCGGCCACGCTAGGCCGCAACGCGCGGTGACGGAAGCCGAGCACGTCCGGAGAGGAGCGGCCGCCGGTCCGGGTCACGCTTCCGTCACAGCTTCCGGGGGCTCTTCCGGCCGAACTCCCTCACACGTTCGGGGGTTTCCATACCGCTCGCCGGGGCATTCGAACTGAATTCCCTTGTGCCGCCGCGGCGCTTCGAATTACCCGCCGGAAACTTCCGCGGCGAAGACCGGGAGAGGTCCGGGGGCGCGATTCCGGGGAAACCCGCGCCGGACCACCGGAGCTGACACCGCATGGGGATTTTCACGGATTCCGCACATGACGCGGGGGCGATACGCGGCACGGCCCTCCGGCGGGAGCCGGAGGGCCGTCGGGCCGAGGGCGGGTCACCGGGCCGGTCCCGGCACCGCCGGCTCAGAGGGTCAGGTGCTGTCCGGGCACGATCACGTCGGGGTCGGTGCCGATCACGGACCTGTTCGCGACGTAGAGGTGCCGCCATGTCGTGCCGTGCCGCGCGGCGATCCTGGACAGCGTGTCGCCCGCGCGCACCGTGTAGCCGCCCGTGCCCCGGGACGGGGACGCGTGCCGCGAGGTCTTCGGCGTGGCGGCGGGGGCCGGCTTCCGCGTCCCGGCCGGGGCCGACTTCTTCGTCGGGCCCTTGTCGACGCTCACCTGCGAGGGGGCGGAGCCCATCGCTCCCGCGCGCCCCGAGCAGACCGGCCAGGCGCCCCAGCCCTGGGCCTGCTGGACCCGCGTCGCGACGGCGATCTGCGCGCTCCGGGAGGCCCGGTCGGCCGTGGAGGCGTACGCGGAGCCGCCGTACGCGCGCCAGGTGTGGGCGGAGAACTGGAGCCCGCCGTAGTAGCCGTTGCCGGTGTTGATGTGCCAGTTGCCGCCGCTCTCGCACTGGGCGATGCGGTCCCACACCCCGTTGTCCGCGGCGGCTGCGTTGCCGGTCGCGGTCAGCAGCCCCAGCGGGGCCAGCAGCGCGGCGCCGGCGAGTACGGCCGTCGTGCGGCCCCGGCGCGTGCTGTCGTCACGGGCGGTGGTGCGGGTGGTATCGGCACACTCGGACATGTAATTCCCTTTCCAGCGACCCGGGCTCCCCCAGACGGCACGCGCCTCGCCGCGCAGGACCGCGGTGACGCGCGCCCGCCCCGTCCGCGCCCGCGGTGCCGGCGATGCTGCGCTGCCGGTGCCGGGTGGCGGACGTACCCGAGCGGTGCTCGTTGCACACGGCGGAGGAATGTAGGGAGGGTCGGCGCCGGACTTCAACCAAATGGCCGTCCTTCCAGGCCAGTTGACCGTTACCGGGGGTATCGGCGATTTTCGGCCACCCACTACATACACTGATTTCCAGATTTTTCGACCATGCCCGGCAGCCTGCTGTGACCCACTTCACCCCTCCAAGTCGCTTGACCGAGCGCCGAGTTGACCGTGAGTGGCGCATTCCGCACCGTGGGTGACCGTGCGCGGCAGTTGGTTCGAACCGGTGCCCCGCCATGCGTGACTCCCACCACAGGACGCCCGTTGTCTTCTTCATGAGCCCGGAACCCTGGGGCTCATCGGCCGGGGGCCACCCGACCGGTCCAGCACGCATCCCAAGGGAGCCACCCGTGCCGCGCATGCTCGACGTCAGCGACGCCGTACGCGCCGAGATCGGCGACGAAGAAGCCGACCGGCTGCTCGCCGGAGAGAACGCCCCGGGCAGTTACGACTGCACGTCCTGCCGCACCCCGGGCGACTCCGAGCAGGAGCGCACCAGCACCGTTCTGTTCGTCGGCGAGGAGACCGCGGTCCTCGCCTTCGCCCACGCCAGCTGCCTGCCCTCGCAGGTCGTCCAGGTCACCGAGGAGCAGTTGCAGGGCGCCGTCCGCTCCATCGGCGCGCAGGCCGCCGACGACGGGCCGCGGCGGTCCGCGCCCGAGCAGGCGGTGCTCGGCGTGACCAGCGGACTCATCCTGATCGAGGGCGAGTTGCATCCCGCACTGGTGGTCGAGCCGACCTCCCCCATCGTGCGCCCGGGCACCACCGGGGCCGGGGACGACTTCCTGCCGCTGCTGATCGAGCAGGGGTTCATGCCGGTGACCGAGATCGCCGCCGTACCGCCGGTGCTGCACGGCTGGTCGGTGCTGCTGGCGGTCGGTCAGCTGCACGCGGTCCTCCAGCCGGGCCCGCACGGCGGCCAGCCGGTGGCCTGGTGGCAGGCGCACCAGCCGCTCCAGGTCACCGACGGCTGGCGGGCCTCGGCCAACAAGCACCAGCAGGTGCTGATGTTCGCCGCCCCGGTGGGCTCGATCGGCCGCCAGCCCCGCGAGGACCTGCTGCGGGACTCCCTCGACCGGGCCGCGGCGCAGGGCAAGCTGGTGGCGGCGGCGCTGCCGCTCGCGGGCACCTGACCCACCGCACCCCCGAAGGCAGGTCACGAAACCGCATCTCTTCGGGGGCGCCGTCGTTTGGACATACGTGCACGCATACGACACTTCGCCCCGCCGGTCCTCGTTCTCCTCCGTCCCGCCCGCCCGGACGGGACAGGAAGGGGCGGGTGGTGCCTCGGCCACGCCGATCTTCGACATGCTCTCCGCGGAGTGGGTCAAGGCCTTTCGCACGCTGCCGGGCGACCGCAGCGGGGAGGAGGGGCTGAGGTTCGTCCCCTTCGGTCTGCCGGACCGGACGGGATGGTCGTACGGCGGCCATCGGGCGGGCTCGTTCAGCAGCTCCTACAGCGCCTACAGCGCGGGTGCCTACAACGCCCGCCAGCAGTCGCAGTGGCAGCGGGTCGGCACCATCGGACGGCCCGAGCAGGACACCGGGATGCACCATGTGCCCGCCGCGCTGCCGCCGGGACCGCGCCGGGGCGCGTGAGCGTGCCGGACCCACGATGAAGGGCGGCCCCCGAAAGCGGGGGCCGCCCTTCACGTCGTACCGCCGGTGCTACTTCTTCTTCGTGCCGCGCTTCTCGCGCACCCGCACCGAGATGTGGATCGGGGTGCCCTCGAAGCCGAACTCCTCGCGCAGCCGGCGCTCGATGAAGCGCCGGTAGCCCGCCTCGATGAAGCCCGAGGCGAAGAGCACGAAGCGCGGCGGCTTGGTGCCGGCCTGGGTGCCGAAGAGGATGCGCGGCTGCTTGCCGCCCCGGACCGGGTGCGGGTGGGCCGCGACCAGCTCACCGAGGAAGGCGTTGAGCCGGCCGGTGGGGACGCGGGTCTCCCAGCCGGCGAGCGCGGTCTCGATGGCCGGAACCAGCTTCTCCATGTGGCGGCCGGTGCGCGCGGACACGTTCACCCGGGGCGCCCAGGCGACCTGGCCCAGCTCGGTCTCGATCTCCCGCTCCAGGTAGTAGCGGCGCTCCTCGTCCAGGGTGTCCCACTTGTTGTAGGCGATGACCAGCGCGCGGCCCGCCTCGACCGCCATGGTGACGATCCGCTGGTCCTGCACGGAGATGTTCTCGGAGGCGTCGATCAGGACGACCGCGACCTCGGCCTTCTCCACGGCGGCGGCGGTGCGCAGCGAGGCGTAGTAGTCGGCGCCCTGCTGGAGGTGGACCCGCTTGCGGATACCGGCGGTGTCCACGAACTTCCAGGTGACGCCGCCGAGCTCGATGATCTCGTCCACCGGGTCACGGGTGGTGCCCGCCAGCTCGTTGACGACGACGCGCTCCTCGCCGGCCACCTTGTTCAGCAGGGAGGACTTGCCGACGTTCGGGCGGCCGATGAGCGCGATGCGGCGGGGGCCGCCGAGCGCGGTGCCGAAGGTCTGCTCGGGCGCCTCGGGCAGCGCCTCCAGGACGGCGTCCAGCATGTCGCCGGTGCCGCGGCCGTGCAGCGCGGAGACGGGGTGGGGCTCGCCGAGGCCCAGGTTCCACAGATAGGCGGCGTCGGCCTCGCCGCTCGGGCCGTCGACCTTGTTGGCGCACAGCACCACCGGCTTGCCGGCCTTGCGCAGCAGCCGGACGACGGCCTCGTCGGTATCGGTCGCGCCGACCTTGGCGTCGACCACGAAGACCACCGCGTCGGCGGCCTCGATCGCGTACTCGGCCTGGGCCGCCACCGAGGCGTCGATGCCGAGGACGTCCTGCTCCCAGCCGCCGGTGTCGACCACCTTGAAGCGGCGGCCCGCCCACTCGGCCTCGTACGTGACGCGGTCGCGGGTCACACCCGGCTTGTCCTCGACGACCGCCTCGCGGCGGCCGATGATCCGGTTGACCAGGGTCGACTTGCCGACATTGGGGCGGCCGACGACGGCGAGCACGGGCAGCGGGCCGTGGCCCGCCGCCTCGATGGCGCCCTCGACGTCCTCGATGTCGAAGCCCTCTTCCGCGGCGAGCTCCATGAACTCCGCGTACTCGGCGTCGCCGAGAGCCCCGTGCTCGTACTCGTGCGCGGCCGAGCCGTCGGGCTGGATGTCGTCGTTCATGAAGTCCGTACCTCGTCGTTCATCGTGGTGATCGGTGGAACAGGCCCTCTCGGGCTGGTCCCGGGTGGGCTGATCCACTACTCAAGTGTGGCCCGGCGCCCGGTCAGGCGCCTGGCGTTTTCCAGGTGGCCGGTGAGCTGCTGCTGGATGCGCTCGGTCGCCTCGTCCAGCGCCCGGCGCGTGCGCCGTCCCGATCCGTCGCCCGCGTCGAACGGGTCACCGAAGACGACGTCGACCCGGGAGCGCAGCGGGGGCAGCGCCTTTATCAACCGGCCCGGCCGGTCCGAGCTTCCCATGACGGCCACCGGCACGATCGGCGCGCCACTGCGGACCGCGAAGTAGGCGAGGCCCGCGCGCAGCGAGGCGAAGTCGCCCTCGCCCCGGGTGCCCTCCGGGAAGATGCCCAGCACTCCCCCGGCCGCCAGGACGCCGAGGGCGTCGGTGATGGCGGTGCGGTCGGCGGCGGCGCGGTCCACCTTCAGCTGGCCGATGCCGGTCAGGAAGTCGCCCAGCGGTCCGACGAACGCCTCCTTCTTGATCAGGAAGTGCGTCGGCCGGGGCGCCACGCCCATCACCATCGGGCCGTCGATGTTGTGCGAGTGGTTCACCGCGAGGATCACCGGGCCGGTGGCGGGCACCTTCCAGGCGCCGAGCACCCGCGGCTTCCACAGGCCGTACATCAGGCCGACGCCGATGCGCCGCCCGACCTCGGCGCCTCTTTCGGAGGGCAGGCTCACTTCCCGGTCCGCTTCTCCTCGACCAGGGTGACGACGCACTCGATGACCTGGGCGAGGGTGAGCTCGGTGGTGTCCACCTCGACCGCGTCGTCGGCCTTGGCGAGCGGGGAGGTCTTGCGGCTGGAGTCGGCGGTGTCCCGCTTGATCAGCGCCTCGCGGGTGGCGTGCAGGTCCGCGCCCTTCAGCTCGCCGCTGCGGCGGGCGGCGCGGGCCTCCGGGGAGGCGGTGAGGAAGATCTTCAGGTCGGCGTCCGGCAGCACCGTCGTACCGATGTCCCGGCCCTCGACCACGATGCCCCGCTCGGCACGGGCCGCCAGCGAGCGCTGGAGCTCGGTGATCCGGGCGCGCACCTCGGGCACCGCGCTGACCGCGCTGACCTTGGAGGTGACCTCCTGGGTGCGGATCGCCGCGGCCACGTCCACCCCGTCGACCGTGATGGTCGGGGCGGCCGGGTCGGTGCCGGAGACGATGTCGGCCTTGCCCGCGACGGCCGCGACGGCGGTGGGGTCCGTCAGGTCGATGCCGTTGTTCACCATCCACCAGGTGATCGCCCGGTACTGGGCCCCGGTGTCCAGGTAGCTCAGGCCGAGCTGCGCGGCCACGGCCTTCGACGTGCTCGACTTGCCCGTGCCGGAGGGACCGTCGATCGCGACGATCACGGGCTTGGCGGTCGGGGCGGCGCCGTTTTCCACGGGGGCACCTTCCTGGGTGTGCGGTGTGAGCGGGGGGCGGGGTGCGAGAGCGCCCCGCACAAGGTTACTGGGTGTGGGTCACTCGTCCGGACGCACATCACCGCCCGCCTCCGCCGCCCTACTGCCGCAGCGCCCAGCCCCGCTCGCGCAGCGCGCTGCTGAGCACCGGGGCCGCGTGCGGTTCGACCATGAGCTGCATCAGACCCGCCTGCTGCCCGGTGGCGTGCTCGATGCGCACGTCCTCGATGTTGACCCCGGCGCGGCCCGCGTCGGCGAAGATCCGCGCCAGCTGGCCGGGCTGGTCGTCGATGAGCACGACGACGGTCTCGTAGACCCGCGGCGCGCTGCCGTGCTTGCCGGGTACCCGCACCTGGCCCGCGTTGCCGCGGCGCAGCAGCTGCTCCACCCCGGCGCTGCCCGCGCGCCGCTTGTCCTCGTCGGTCGACTGCAGGGCGCGCAGGGCCGCCACGGTCTCGTCCAGGTCGGCGGCGACGTCGGCGAGCAGGTCGGCGACCGGGCCCGGGTTGGCGGAGAGGATGTCGATCCACATCCGGGGGTCGGAGGCGGCGATCCGGGTCACGTCCCGGATGCCCTGTCCGCACAGCCGTACGGCGGCCTCGTCGGCGTGTTCCAGGCGCGCGGCGACCATGCTGGAGACCAGGTGGGGCATGTGGGAGACGAGGGCCACGGCGCGGTCGTGGGCGTCGGCGTCCATGACGACGGGGACGGCCCGGCAGTGCGAGACCAGTTCCAGGGCGAGGTTGAGCACCTCGGTGTCGGTGTCCCGGGTGGGGGTGAGCACCCAGGGGCGGCCCTCGAAGAGGTCGCCGGTGGCGGCCAGCGGGCCGGACTTCTCCCGGCCGGACATCGGGTGCGTGCCGAGGTAGGCGGTGAGGTCCAGGCCGAGCGCCTCCAGCTCCCGGCGGGGACCGCCCTTGACGCTGGCCACGTCCAGGTAGCCGCGGGCGAGTTCGCGGCGCATGGCGTCGGCGAGGACCGTGGCCACGTGCGCGGGCGGGGCGGCGACGATCGCCAGGTCGACGGGGCCCTCGGGGGGTGCGTCGGTGCCGGCGCCGAGCGCGGCGGCGGTCCGGGCGTGCTCCGCGTCGTGGTCGGCGAGGTGCACGGTGACACCGCGCTGGGTCAGGGCAAGGGCGGCGGAGGTGCCGATCAGGCCGGTGCCGATGACGAGTGCGGTTCTCACTGGGCAATGTCCTTGCGCAGGGCGGCCGCGGCGCCGAGGTAGACGTGGGCGATGTCGGCGCGGGGCCGGTCCGTCTCGACATGGGCGAGGATCCGGACGACCCGGGGCATGGCGCCCTCGACGTCCAGCTCCTGGGCGCAGATCAGGGGCACGTCGACGATGCCCAGCTTGCGGGCGGCGGCGGCCGGGAAGTCGCTGCGCAGATCGGGGGTGGCGGTGAACCAGACGCTGATCAGGTCGTCCGGGGCCAGTGCGTTCCGCTCCAGGACGGCGGTGAGCAGGGCGCCGACCCGCTCGTCCATGTGACCGGCCTCGTCCCGCTCCAGCTGGACGGCCCCCCGGACCGCTCGTACCGCCACGGTGTCGCTCCTCGCTGACAGGTGTTGTCGTGCTCGCCCGTCCAGCGTAGTCAGCCCGCGTCAGCCGAGCGCCGGGCGCCCGATCGCTGAGACGATACGCGTACCGGTTTCTTCCGGTTTCGACGCTTTCAAGGAGCGTCGGTATCCGCATCCCGACATGTGTACGGAGTGGTGAGATGACCCAGGGCGCGACGCGGCGCACGGTGATCGCGACGGGCGCGGCGGCGCTCGCGACCGGCTGCGGCGGCAACAACGGCGGCAGCACCAGCGCCGCCGCCGACAACACCCGGAACGGCACGGACAGCCCCTCCCCGACGCGGCCGGCGTCCCCGGCGTCCCCGGCCGCCTCCACCTCCCCGGCGGCCGACGCGAAGAAGCTGGCGAGCACCGGCGACATCCCGGAGGGCGGCGGCAAGGTCTTCGACGGGCAGAAGATCGTGGTGACGCAGCCGTCGAAGGGCGAGTTCAAGGCGTTCTCGGCCGTCTGCACGCACATGGGGTGCACGGTGAGCCGGGTGCAGAACGGCACCATCGACTGCCCCTGCCACGGCAGCAAGTTCAAGATCGCGGACGGTTCGGTGGCCGAGGGCCCGGCGACCAAGCCGCTGGAGGAGAAGCGGATCAAGGTCGAGGGAAACTCGATCCAGCTGGGCTGAACCGCCGCGTAGGCTCCGGGCATGCAGCCCGAGGCCCTGGTACGCGACCACACCGTCTACTCCTGTGTCATGGGTTCCCGGGCCTTCGGCCTGGCCACGGAGGCCAGCGACACCGACCGGCGGGGCGTGTTCCTCGCGCCCACCGCCCTGTTCTGGCGGTTCGAGAAGCCGCCGACGCATGTGGAGGGGCCGGACGAGGAGCGGTTCTCCTGGGAGCTGGAGCGGTTCTGCGAGCTGGCGCTGCGGGGCAACCCGAACGTCCTGGAGTGCCTGCACTCCCCGCTGGTGGAGCGGGTGGACGACACCGGCCGTGAACTGCTGTCCCTGCGCGGCGCGTTCCTCTCCCGCCGGGCGTACGGCACCTTCACCCGCTACGCCCTCGGCCAGCGCAGGAAGCTCGACGCCGATGTACGGACGACGGGTGCCCCGCGCTGGAAGCACGCCATGCACCTGCTGCGGCTGCTGATCAGCTGCCGGGATCTGCTGCGCACCGGCGAGCTGCGCATCGACGTGGGCGAGGCGCGCGAGCCGCTGCTGGCCGTGAAGCGGGGCGAGGTGCCCTGGTCCGAGGTCGAGGCGCGGATGGCCCGGCTCGGGGCCGAGACGGAGGCGGCCCTGCGCCACACCCCGCTGCCGCCGGAGCCGGACCACGCCCGGGTGGCGGACTTCCTCTTCCGCGTCCGCCGCGCCTCCGCCCTGGCGTCGCCGCCGCGCCGGTGAACCGCCGCCCGCGTCCATGACCCGCGGCCACCGGCCCTCGGCCCGCCGGCCGCACCCTCGGCCCGCCGGCCGCAATCGTGCCCGTGCCCGCACCCGCCGGCCCTTCCCACGCCCCCGGCCGTCCGGTCCTCAGCCGGCCAGCCGTACCCGGACCACGAAGTCGTGCAACGCCTCGTGACCGCCCGCCGTGTCCGGCAGCACCGACGCGGCCTGGGCCTCGTCGAGGGCCTGGTGCAACCGCTCCACGTCCTGTGCCACCCGCTCCTGGTCGAGCCCGGAGAACACCCCGTGCTCCCGCTCCGCCTTCGCGGCGATCAGCTCGGGCACGTACGCGGGCGCGTCCCACTCGGCCGCCAGGGTGGGCAGGTGGGCCTGTATGCGGCCGGTGCGCATGAGGTGGACGCCGGTGAGCAGCACGCGGAACGTGTAGAGCAGCGGCTTGAGTTCGCCGGTCTTCTCGAACAGCCGCCACTGGGTGACCGCGAACCCCCGGTAGTGGTGGGCGTGGTGGCTGGTGAGCACGGCCGGGGCGAGGGCGGCCAGTTCCCGGTGCGTCTCGCCGGTGTGCACGACGAGCGGCGAGAGCAGTTGTTCCAGCACATAGCCGTTGCGGCGCAGCATCAGCCGTACGAACTTGCGCAGGTCGTGGGTGACCAGGTCCAGTTCGACCCCGTAGCGCACCCATGCCTTCGACCGGGTCTCCTCCGGCTCGCGCAGGCCGACGAGGTCGGCGGTGGGCAGCAGGTGGACGCCCCGCAGGTCCACGTCCGAGTCCTGCGAGGGGAAGCCGTACAGGTGGGCGCCGGAGACGGTGGCGAACAGCAGGGGGTCGGGCTGCTCGGCGATGACGGGCGCGAGATCCATGTCGAGGTTGTCGATCATGGGCCTAAGCGTCCCAGAGCGTGCCCAATGCCAACAGGTCCTCCCGGTACTCGATCCGCTCGGCCCAGTCGGCGGGCCAGGCGTCCGCGCCGAGCCAGGCGCCCGCGAAGGCGCCGGTGAGGCAGGCGATGGAGTCGGAGTCGCCGGCGGTGCAGGCGGCCCGGCGCAGGGCGGTGAGGGGTTCGTCGGGGAAGAGCAGGAAGCACAGCAGCCCGGTGGCGAAGGCCTCCTCGGCGATCCAGCCCTCGCCGGTGGCCTCGCACGGATCGGCCTCCGGCGAGTGGGTGGCGACGGCCGCCTCGATCCGGTCCAGGATCGCCAGGCACTCGTCCCAGCCGCGCGCGATGAAGTGTTCGGGGCCCGGATCCTGGGAGCGGGTCCACAGGTCGCCGAGCCAGAGGTGGTCGTAGCGGGTGCGCTGTTCGACGGCGTGGGCACGCAGCCGCCCGACCAGCGCGGCCGGTTCGGTGCCCCGCGCGAGCAGGTGGACCGCGTGGGCGGTGAGGTCGGAGGCGGCCAGCGCGGTGGGGTGGCCGTGGGTGAGCGCGGACTGCAACTGGGCGGCGCCGGACCGCTGTTCGGCGCTCAGCCCGGGGGCGAGCCCGATCGGGGCGACGCGCATGTTGGCGCCGCAGCCCTTGGAGCCGACCTGGCTGGCGTCCTGCCAGCCGCGTCCCCCGTCCATCAGCAGCCGGCAGGCGGTCAGGCAGGTGTTGCCCGGCGCGCGGTTGTTGTCCGGCGACTCGTACCAGTCCACGAACTCCTCGCGCAGCGGGGGTTCCAGGCTCGCGGGCGTGAGGGGGCCGTGCGCCATCGCCCGCCGCAGGCCGCGCCCGAGGGCGAGCGTCATCTGGGTGTCGTCGGAGACGAAGGCACGCCGCGGCAACTCCATCCCGCGCCAGGGCCCGCACTTGGCGATGATGTCGGGCACCTTGTTGAACTCGGTCGGGAAGCCCAGGGCGTCCCCGAGGGCGAGGCCGAGGAGCGCTCCGGTGGCCGGCCGCTTGGACATAAAAGATCATCCCCCTTTATCGTCACGGTGACAATAAAGGGGGATGCCGGGCGGCGCAAGGCGTGCCGCCTACAGATCGACTTCCTTCATCAGCATGCCGACCTCGGTGTTCGACAGCCGGCGCAGCCAGCCCGACTTCTGGTCGCCGAGGGTGATCGGGCCGAAGGCGGTGCGCACCAGCTTGTCGACCGGGAAGCCGGCCTCCGCGAGCATGCGGCGCACGATGTGCTTGCGGCCCTCGTGCAGGGTCACCTCGACCAGGTAGTTCTTGCCGGTCTGCTCCACCACCCGGAAGTGGTCGGCGCGGGCGTAGCCGTCCTCCAGCTGGATGCCGTCCTTCAGCCGCTTGCCGAGGTCGCGCGGGATCGGGCCGACGATGTGCGCGAGATAGGTCTTGCGCACGCCGTACTTGGGGTGGGTGAGCCGGTGGGCCAGCTCACCGTGGTTGGTGAGCAGGATGACGCCCTCGGTCTCGGTGTCCAGCCGGCCGACGTGGAAGAGCCGGGTCTCCCGGTTGGTGACGTAGTCGCCGAGGCACTGGCGGCCCTCCGGGTCCTCCATGGTGGAGACGACGCCGGCCGGCTTGTTCAGCGAGAAGAACTGGTACGACTGGGTCGCCACGGTCAGGCCGTCGACCTTGACCTCGTCCTTCTCCGGGTCGACCCGCTTGCCCTGCTCCAGGACGATCTCGCCGTTGACCTCGACGCGGGCCTGCTCGATCAGCTCCTCGCAGGCGCGCCGGGAGCCGTAGCCCGCGCGCGCGAGCACCTTCTGGAGCCGCTCGCCCTCCTGCTCGGCGCCCGGGAAGGTCTTGGGCAGCTTGACGTCCTTCTTGCCCGCGTACCGCTCCCGGTTGCGCTCCTCGACCCGCGTCTCGTACTCACGCGAGCGCGAGGGCGCCGTACGACCGCCCTGCTGGGCCCGCTTCGGGCCGCCCTTGGCGCCGCCGCGCGCGGATCCGCCGCGCCCGGACTTGGGACCGTCCTGGGTCGCGCCGGGGCCCACGTCGTAGCGGCGCTCCTCGGGGCGGGGCTTGCGGGGACGGCCCTGCCCCTGCCGCTCGTCCCGGTTGTTGCCGGCGCCGCGGTGGTTACCGCGCCCGCCACTCTTGCCGCTGCCGCTGCTTCGCATCAAAGTTCCGTCTTAGTCGTCTGCGTCCTCTACGCCCGGCGCGTCGGGCGCGTCCGGGTCGAACGACGGAACCCCTTCCTGGGTCTCGGCCTCGATCGCCTCCGCCTCCGGGAGGAAGGGCGCGAGCTCCGGAAGCTCGTCCAGGCCACGCAGGCCCATCCGCTCCAGGAAGTAGTTCGTCGTCCTGTACAGGATCGCACCTGTTTCGGGTTCCGCGCCCGCCTCCTCGACCAGACCCCGCTGGAGCAGGGTCCGCATCACACCGTCGCAGTTCACCCCGCGTACGGCGGAGACCCGGCTGCGGCTGACCGGCTGGCGGTAGGCGACGACCGCGAGCGTCTCCAGCGCGGCCTGGGTGAGCCGGGCGGTCTGGCCGTCCAGGACCAGCCGTTCCACGGCGGGCGCGTAGGCGGCGCGGGTGTAGAAGCGCCAGCCGCCCGCGACGTGGCGCAGCTCGAAGCCGCGGCCCTGCACGGTGTACTCGTCAGCCAGTTCGCGCAGCGCGTCGGCGATCTGCCGCCGGGGCCGCTCCAGGATCCTGGCGAGGTGCTCCTCGGTCGCGGGCTCGTCCACGACCATGAGGACGGCCTCCAGGGCGGGCCTGAGTTCCAGTCCGGCGACGGCGCCGTCCCCCGCGGGCGCCTCGGTCGTCTCGCTCACGGCTGCTTCTCCTCCTCCTCGGTCGGCTGCGGCGGCCGGTCGAACTCGTCGGTGACCACCGGGGCCGCCTCCCCGTCCCCGCCGGTCCAGCGCACCAGCAGCTCGCCGAGGGCCGTCTCCTGCTCCAGGGCGACGGCCTTCTCCCGGTACAGCTCCAGGAGGGCCAGGAAGCGGGCGACGACGGTCAGGGTGTCGTCGGCGTCCTCGACCAGCGTCCGGAAGCCGGCCTCGCCCAGTTCCCGCAGCCGCGCGACCACGATCCGCGCCTGCTCCTGCACGCTGACCAGCGGGGCGTGGATGTGGTCGACGTAGACCTGCGGCTTGGGCTTGGGCTGCATCGCCTTGACCGCGAGCCTGGCGAACCCCTCGGGGCCGATGCTGATCACGACCTCGGGCAGCAGCTCGGCGTGCTCGGGCTCCAGGCCGACGGTACGGGGGTGACGCCGGGCCTCCTCCTCGACGCGCGCGTTGAAGATGTCGGCGATCCGCTTGTACGCCCGGTACTGGAGCAGCCGTGCGAACAGCAGGTCCCGGGCCTCCAGCAGCGCGAGGTCGGCCTCGTCCTCCACCTCGGCGGCGGGCAGCAGCCGGGCCGCCTTCAGATCGAGCAGGGTGGCGGCGACGACCAGGAACTCCGTCGTCTGGTCCAGGTCCCAGTCCGGGCCCATCGCCCTGATGTGCGCCATGAACTCGTCGGTCACCTTCGACAGGGCGACCTCGGTGACGTCCAGCTTGTGCTTGGAGATCAGCTGGAGCAGCAGGTCGAAGGGGCCCTCGAAGTTGGAGAGGCGGACCTTGAAGACGCCGTCGGGCGCGTCGTCGGGTGTCGCGTCGGATGCGGGTGCCTCGTCGGATGCGGGCGCCTCGTCGGGCGCGGGTTCCGAAGCGGGTCCGGGTTCGGGCGCGGGCTCCGGTCCGGGCTCGGGCTCCGGTCCGGGCTGGGGATCAGGTCCGGCGGCAGGGGTTTCTTCCGGTACGACCGTCCCGTGGGCCTCGTCGAGCGCCGCGGCGCCCGGTCCCCGGCCCAGCGCACGCCGACGGCCGGCGGTACCGGGGTCGGGGAGGTCGAACGAGGTCATGGCCCCCGCAGGCTACCGCTAACGTCCCCGCAGCCGTCGCACGAGGATGCTCGCGTCCCCCCGGGACTCCAGGTCGGCCAGCACCACGGCCACCGCCTCGCGCACGATGCGCCCGCGGTCCACCGCGAGTCCGTGCTCGCCCCGGAGCACCAGCCGCGCGTGCTCCAGGTCCATCAGTTCCTCGGCGGACACGTACACGGTGATCTTCTCGTCGTGCCGCTCGCGCCCGCTGGGCCGGCGGCTGGCCGCCCGCCCCCGCTTGCGCGGCTGGGCGGCGGCCGCGGGGCCGTCCGGCGCGGACTGCCGGCGCCGGCCGCGGGACTCGGCGTCGGCGGGCTCCGCCTCCGCCGGCATGTGCTCCGCGCCCTCGCCGTCGCCGCTCTGTACGGGCACGGCCTGCGGTGCGTCCTCGGCGGCGGCCACGTCGTCGCTCTCCTGCGCGGGAGCCGGCACCCGGGCCTCACCGCCCGCCGCGCGCCGGGGAGTCGACGGCTGCAACGCCGTCCCCCCTGTCGTACGGAAGAGTTCGTCGGCCCCCGGCAGACTCACTCGGCGTGACACCGGGCGAGCACCTCCCTGGCGAGCTGGCGGTAGGCGGCGGCACCGACGGAGTTGGAGGCGTACGTGGTGATCGGCTCACCGGCGACCGTGGTCTCCGGGAAGCGGACCGTGCGCCCGATGACCGTGTGGTACACGTGGTCGTCGAACGCCTCGACCACCCGGGCGAGGACCTCGCGGCTGTGCACCGTGCGCGAGTCGTACATGGTGGCGAGGATGCCGTCCAGCTCCAGCTCCGGGTTGAGCCGTTCCTGGACCTTCTCGATGGTCTCGGTCAGCAGCGCGACACCGCGCAGCGCGAAGAACTCGCACTCCAGCGGCACGATCACCTTGTGCGCGGCGGTCAGCGCGTTCACCGTGAGCAGGCCGAGCGAGGGCTGGCAGTCGATCACGATGTAGTCGTAGTCGGGCAGCAGCGGCTTGAGCGCCCGCTGGAGCGTGGACTCGCGCGCGACCTCGGAGACCAGCTGGACCTCGGCGGCCGACAGGTCGATGTTGGAGGGCAGCAGGTCCATGTTGGGGACCGCGGTCTTCAGCAGGACCTCGTCCGCCGACATGCCCCGCTCCATGAGCAGGTTGTAGACCGTGAGGTCGAGTTCCATGGGGTTGACGCCGAGACCCACCGACAGCGCGCCCTGCGGGTCGAAGTCCACGAGCAGCACGCGCCGGCCGTACTCCGCGAGCGCGGCACCCAGGTTGATGGTCGACGTCGTCTTGCCGACGCCGCCCTTCTGGTTGCACATCGCGATGATCTTCGCGGGGCCGTGGTCGGTCAGCGGGCCCGGGATCGGGAAGTACGGCAGCGGGCGTCCGGTGGGACCGATGCGCTCACGGCGCTGGCGGGCCGCGTCGGGCGCGAGCGTGGCCGCGTACTCCGGATCGGGCTCGTACTCGGCGTCGGGGTCGTAGAAGTGCCCCTCGGGCAGTTCGTCGTAGTCGGCGAAGTGGTTGTGGGGCGCGCCACTTCCGTCGCCGGCCATGGCGTTCACGTGATGGCCATCCATGCTCTGGTGTGCTGTCCGGGGCCTGGGCGCTCCCGGACTCTGGTGGGCTGCGAAGGTGCGCACAGCTACGGAGCCGACAGCCTCGGATCCCGCGGGCCCCTGGCCCCCTGCGGGCATTCCTGGTTGACCACCCCCGGGAGAAAATGTCGACTCATTCACAAGTCGTCTTACCTCCTTGGTGACCAGGAAACTTCTAGACAAGGTCAGCGTGGCACCATGCCGACGGTTGGCGACTCTATGGCGTGTCGGCGGTCCGCAGCAACACAATCCGCCGGACCCGGCAGGATGTGTCGGCAATGAAACATGTCGCTGTCAAGGGCGTACGGCCGTCGCACAGCAGGTTTCACCGGGGTGCGAATCGGTTGAACGGTTACGTTCGAGGCGAGTTGACCGAGAGTCGCAAAGTGACCATACACACATCCGGCCGGACCTTGTCGGGCAAGGTCCGGCCGGGCGTGGGCGGTTGACGAGACGTGTTGACGAATCGCCTTTTGCCGGTGAGCGACTTGGCGACTCGGCTGGTCGCGAAGGTCAGCCGAGCAGCGAGGCCAGCTCGACGTGCTCCAGGCCGTGGGCCTCGGCGACCTCCTTGTAAACCACCTTGCCGTCGTGGGTGTTGAGACCCTTGGCGAGCGCGGCGTCGCGGCGCAGCGCCTCGACCCAGCCGTTGTTGGCGAGGGAGACGATGTACGGCAGCGTCGCGTTGGTGAGGGCGTTGGTGGAGGTGTTCGGCACACCGCCCGGCATGTTGGCGACGCAGTAGAAGACCGAGTTGTGGACCTCGAAGGTCGGCTCGGCGTGCGTGGTGGGACGGGAGTCCTCGAAGCAGCCGCCCTGGTCGATCGCGATGTCGACAAGGACACTTCCGGGCTTCATGCGGGCGACCAGCTCGTTGGTGACGAGCTTCGGGGCCTTGGCGCCCGGGATCAGCACCGCGCCGATGACCAGGTCGGCGTCCAGGACGGCCTTCTCCAGCTCGAAGGCGTTGGACATGATCGCCTTGACCTTCGTACCGAAGATCTTGTCGGCCTCGCGCAGCTTGTTGATGTCGCGGTCGAGCAGGGTCACGTCGAAGCCCATGCCGACGGCGACCTGGGTGGCGTTCCAGCCGGAGACGCCGCCGCCGATGACCACGGCCTTGGCCGGGGTCACACCCGGGACACCGCCGGGCAGCACCCCGCGGCCGCCGTGGGCACGCATCAGGTGGTAGGCGCCGACCTGTGGGGCCAGCCGGCCCGCGACCTCGGACATCGGGGCGAGCAGCGGCAGCGAGCGGTTGGGCAGCTCGACCGTCTCGTAGGCGATGGCCGTGGTGCCGGACTCGATCAGCGCGTCCGTGCACTCCTTGGAGGCGGCCAGGTGCAGGTAGGTGAAGAGGATCTGGTCCTTGCGAAGGCGGTGGTACTCCTCCGCGATGGGCTCCTTGACCTTCAGCAGCAGGTCGGCGGCGGCCCACACCTCGTCGGCGGTGTCCAGGATCCGGCCACCGGCGGCCACGTACTCGGCGTCCGTGATCGAGGAGCCGATGCCGGCGCCCCGCTCGATGACGACCTGGTGGCCGTTGCGCACCAGCTCGTGCACGCCGGCGGGGGTGATGGCCACCCGGAACTCGTTGTTCTTGACCTCGCGGGGGATGCCGACCTTCACGTCGATCACGGTCCTTGGCTCAGGGGTATGGGGGTGCATTACAGACGTACCCAGACATGCCTTGGCATACCAGGAGACACCGCAGGAACATGCGGCAGAGCCAGTTTAATGAAGGTGTTCCGCCTGTCTAGCCTTTCATTGCATCAATCTTCAGAGGATGCACCGCGGATTTCGCAGGCGTTCGGGTCTTGTTCCGGGCTTGTGTCCTGCTGGGACGGCCGCTCCGGGCCCTCCTCACCCAGCAGACGCCCGGCCGCGGCCCGGTGCAACCGGGCCGCCGTCGGGTCGCCGAGGCGCTCCAGGGTGTCGGCCAGGCGCAGCTGCAACGCCGCCTGGAGCCGGACGTCGTCCGCGCGCCGCGCCCACTCCACCGCCTCCTGGCAGGTGTGCAGCGATTCCTGCGGCCGTCCCGCGTACTCCTGCACCCGGGCCGTTTCGCTCAACGCCCTTGCGTACGAGGCGACTTCACCGCTCTTGCGGTAGACCGCGCAGGCCGCCCGCCAGTTCCGCAGCGCCTCGCCGTAGCGGCCCGCGTAGGTGTGGGCGGTGGCGATCCGGCCGTACAGCCGGGCGGCCTCGGTGCGCTCGCCGCGGGCCAGCCGGTCGGCCAGCGCCCGCCCGAACCAGTCGGCGGCCCGGTCGTAGTCCCCCAGCTCCTGGTGGGCGCCGCCTACGGATTCCATCGCGCGGCCGGTCGCGTACGGGTCGTTCGCCTCCCGTCCGGCGTCCAGCGCGTCCCGGTAACGGGCCAGCGCGTCCCGGGTACGGCCGGTCTGGGCGTCCAGGTCGCCCAGGTTCAGCAGCGCCGCGGCCCGCTCCCGGGGCAGCCCGCGCCGCTGCGCCACATCCAGCACCAGGCTGTGCACGCCGTACAGGTCGGCGGCCGCCGCCTGGGTGCCGACATGCGCCGCGAAGGCCCTGACCAGCTGCGACAGCAGCCGCCTGGCCAGGGTGTCCAGTTCTCCGTCGGCCACCGCGAGCCGGGCGGAGGCCAGCAGCGCGGGCCTGCGCACGCGCAGCCACTCGGCGGCCGCGCGGGGGTCGGCGAAGCGCACCGCCGGGGGCAGCGCCTGGATCTTCTCGCGGGACTGCGGAGTGTCGGTCTCGGTGATGGCCCGGCAGGAGTGCAGCAGCCGTACCGTGCGCTCCAGCATCCGGGCCCGGGCCAGCTGGAGCTCCCCCGGCCGCTCCTGGGCCTCGGCCAGCGCGCGCAGCAGCGGGTGCAGCCAGCCCGGCACCTCGTACTCGGCGAGCGGCGAGTCCACCGGCCGCAGCAGGCCGAGGGCGACGAAGTCGTCCAGGGTGGCGCGGGCGGCCTCCACCGAGCATCCGGCCAGCGCGGAGGCGGTGTGGTCGTCGACCGGGCCGGCCGGGGCCAGGCTGAGCAGTCGCAGTATCCGGGCGGCAGGGCCGGGCAGCTCCTCGTGCACCAGCCTGAAGACGCGGGCCAGTGGGGTGGCGTCGGCGTCGTCCGCGCCGTTCTGCCCGAAGGTGTGCATCCGCTTGGCCAGGTCGGAGACGGCGGCCTTGGGGCGGGCGGCGAGCCAGCCGCCGGCCAGCACCAGTGTGGCCGGGTGGCCCTGGCAGGCCTCCGCCAGACTCTCGGCGGAGCGGGGGTCGACGGTGACGCGGACCGAGCCGGTGTAGCGGGTGAGCAGCTCGACGGCGGACTTGGTGTCGAGGCCGCCCAGGGTGCAGGGGCGGACGTCCGCGATGCCGGTGAGCGGGCCCTTGGAGACGGCCACCACCAGGCAGTCCGGGGCGTCCGGGAGCAGCGCGTCGACCTGTTCGGCCCCGGCCGCGTCGTCCAGGAACAGCAGCGCCCGGCGGCCGGCCAGGGCGGTGCGCAGGGCCTGTGCCAGATCGTCCTCGGCGGCGCCGGCCGGGGCGGGTACCCGCAGCGCGGCCAGCAGTTCGCGGGCGGCCCGCTCCACCGGGACCGGGGTGCCGTCGGCCTCGGCGAGCCGGGCGCGCAGCACCCCGTCGGGGTAACGGTGCGCGACCTGGCGGACCAGTTCGGCGGCGAGGGTGGTGCGGCCGGAACCGGGGCGCCCGGCGATCAGCAGCACCCGCGCGCGGGGCGCCTTGCGGCCGGAGATGGTGTCCAGGCCCGCGCGCTCGATGTCGGCGCGCAGCTCCTTCAACTCCCGTGCGCGGCCCAGGAAATGGTCCCCGTCGGCCGAGGGCGCGGACAGCCGCGCACCGCCTGTGTCCACCGCCTGATCCGTCACGGGCCACACTCCCGTCCCACACCGCACGCGCAAGCCCGCCGGATCTTCCGGTACGGGCGTTGAAGAGCCTAGTTCACGCTCTGCGACGTTCCGCTCGGAGCACGGCGGGGACGACGGGGACATCGCCCGATCGGATCAGGCGATGGTCACACCAATGGGCTTCCGTGGGTTCAGGAGGAGAACGGGCGGGCCGGCCAGGGCGCGTCCGCCGGGCGCAGGGCGTCCAGCCCGTCCCCGCCGCGCGCGGCCACCAGGGACAGCACCCCGACGACCAGGCAGTTGTTGTGCACGTCACCGGCGAGCACGAGGCGCACCAGCTCGTCGACCGGCACCCGCGCGTGCTGCATGTCGGTCTCCTCGTGCTCCGCCGCGAAGCGCTCCCCCTCGGCCTCGGACAGATCACGCGCGAGGAAGATCCGCACGGCCTCGTCGCAGCCGCCGGGGGTGGTGTACACGTCGGTGAGCACCCGCCAGTCCTCGGCCTTGACGTGCGCCTCCTCGTACAGCTCGCGCTGGGCGGCGTGCAGCGGGTTCTCGCCGGGCACGTCGAGCAGCCCGGCCGGGATCTCCCACAGCTTGTGGCGCACCGGGTGGCGGTACTGGTTGATCAGCAGCACCCGGTCCTCCTCGTCGAGGGCGAGGACGGCGACCGAGCCCGGGTGGACCTGGTAGTCGCGGCGGACCACCGAGCCGTCCGGCATGACCACCTCGTCGGTGCGCACCGAGGTCTTGTTGCCGACGAAGGGGGTCTCCGTCGCCCGGATCTCCCACTCCTCGCGGGTGTCCTTGATCGTCGTCATGCCCTGTCCTTCCCCATGTGCGCGAGCGGCCGGGACGCGGTCCTTGCGGACACCAGCGCCCCGGCCACCGTACAACTCCCGCGTTACTTCCCGATCTTCCGCTCGACCGCGGCCTTCACCAGACCGGCGAAGAGCGGGTGCGGGCGGGTCGGCCGCGAGCGCAGCTCCGGGTGCGCCTGGGTGGCGACCAGGTAGGGATGCGTGTCGCGCGGGTACTCGACGTACTCCACGAGCTTGCCGTCCGGGGAGGTGCCGGAGAACTGGATACCCGCCTTCTTCTCCAGCTCCGCGCGGTAGGCGTTGTTCACCTCGTAGCGGTGACGGTGCCGTTCCTCGACGTACTCCTTGCCGTCGTACGCCTCGCGCACGAGGGAGCCCTCGGCCAGCTTGGCCGGGTACATGCCCAGGCGCATGGTGCCGCCCATGTCGCCCTCGCCGGCCACGATGTCCAGCTGTTCGGCCATGGTGGAGATCACCGGGTGGGCGGTGGCCGGGTCGAACTCGGTGGAGTTGGCGTCCGGGATGTCGGCCAGGTTGCGCGCGGCCTCGATCACGATGCACTGGAGGCCGAGGCAGAGGCCGAGCAGCGGGATCTTGTTCTCGCGGGCGTAGCGGATGGCGCCGACCTTGCCGAGCACACCGCGGTCGCCGAAGCCGCCCGGGATGCAGATGCCGTCGACGTCGGCGAGCTGCGCCTTGGCGCCGGCCGGGGTCTTGCAGTCGTCGGAGGTGACCCACTTGATCTTCACGCGGGCGCGGTTGGCGAAGCCGCCGGCGCGCATCGCCTCGGTGACCGAGAGGTAGGCGTCGGGCAGGTCGATGTACTTGCCGACCAGGGCGAGGGTGACCTCGTGCTCCGGGTTGTGGACCCGGTCCAGCAGGTCGTCCCAGGTCGTCCAGTCCACGTCCCGGAAGGGCAGGTCGAGCTTGCGCACCACGTAGGCGTCCAGGCCCTCGGTGTGCACGACCTTCGGGATGTCGTAGATCGAGCGGGCGTCCGGGCAGGCCACCACGGCGGCCTCGTCCACGTCGCACATCAGCGAGATCTTGCGCTTGATGGCGGTGGGGACCTCTCGGTCGCAGCGCAGCACGATGGCGTCCGGCTGGATGCCGATGTTGCGCAGCGCGGCGACGGAGTGCTGGGTCGGCTTGGTCTTCAGCTCGCCGGAGGGGCCGATGTAGGGCAGCAGGGAGATGTGCACCACGAAGACGTTGTCCCGGCCCACCTCGTGGCGGACCTGGCGGACGGTCTCCAGGAACGGCAGCGACTCGATGTCGCCGACGGTGCCGCCGACCTCGGTGATGACGACGTCCACCGCGTCGGTCGCCATGCGGCGGATGCGGTGCTTGATCTCGTTGGTGATGTGCGGGATGACCTGCACGGTGTCGCCCAGGTACTCGCCGCGGCGCTCCTTGGCGATCACCGTCGAGTAGACCTGGCCGGTGGTGACGTTGGCCGAGCCGTCCAGGTCGCGGTCGAGGAAGCGCTCGTAGTGGCCGATGTCCAGGTCGGTCTCGGCGCCGTCGTTGGTGACGAACACCTCACCGTGCTGGAAGGGGTTCATCGTGCCCGGGTCGACGTTCAGGTAGGGGTCGAGCTTCTGCATCACGACGCGCAGGCCACGGGCCTTGAGCAGCATGCCCAGGCTGGAGGCGGTGAGGCCCTTGCCGAGCGAGGAGGCGACACCCCCGGTGACGAAGATGTGCTTGGTCGTCGTAGATTTCGGCGGCATGGCCAAGAGGGGGCTCCCGTGGTCGCTGGCTGTCGTGCGGTGCGGCTGTCCGCCCCGGATCGCTCCGAGGGTGCCGTCGCTGCGGTTCGGGGGTTTCGGGCCCACCGGTCCACGGGCTACCAGGGTATCAGCGCCCGGAGGCAATGGCTTCCGGCCACGCTCCGTGCACGGACACGTCGACTTTCGGCCACCTTGCGCACGCGGACGCGCACGCGGTGGCACCGGAAACGGAGGTGCGCAGGACCCCCCGGCCCCGTACGCCCCAGGGGTAAGCACAGTCCCGTCGGCCCCACACGATCATCACCAAGGGCTCACTCGTTCGGCGCACACAGGTTGCCCGGAGCGGCACGCGGATCACCCGGGTGCGTCGTATCCTGCTCGGACATTCACTGCCGGGCCCGGCCGGACGACGGCACACCCCCGCCTGAATCACCCGGAACACGAGAGCGCGGCAGTTCGTTGAGCAAGGACTGTCGTTTTGCCTCAGGGCTCGGCGGGCTGCTTTGCTTCACCGCTCAACGACGCACAACAACGACCCCCCTTGACCGCACTAGCGACAGCCCCCTCGCGCGGGGGTGACGTGGCCGTTCGACTGGAGTTGCACGTGGCCGGGCGCATCGAAGACTACGCACTCATCGGAGACATGCAGACCGCCGCACTGGTCTGCCGGGACGGCACGGTGGACTGGCTGTGCCTTCCCCGCTTCGACTCGCATGCCATCTTCGCCGGCCTGCTGGGCACCGAGGAGCACGGCTTCTGGCGGCTCGGCCCGGCGCACGCGGCCGACTCCGAGCCGCCCACGGCGGCCCGCCGCGGCTACCGGGGCGACTCGCTGATCCTGGAATCGGAGTGGGACACCCCGCGCGGCACCGTCCGCGTGACCGATTTCATGCCCCCGCGCGACGGCGCCCCGCAGCTGATCCGGATCGTGGAGGGCGTCACCGGCCGGGTGCCGATGCGCTCGGCGCTGCGGATGCGCTTCTCCTACGGCCGGGTGGTGCCCTGGGTGCACAAGCACGAGGGCCGCACGGTCGCCGTCGCCGGGCCCGACTCCGTGTGGTTCGACACCGATGTCGAGACCTACGGGAAGTCGCTGACCACCTACGCGGACTTCACGGTCGCCCCCGGCGACCGGATCGCGTTCACGGTCTCCTGGGAGCCCTCGCACAAGGAGCCGCCCGCCCTGCCGGAGCCGGAGCAGTCGCTGGAGGCGACCGAGCACTTCTGGCGCGAGTGGGTGGAGCAGTGCACGTACCACGGCCCGTACCGCGAGGCGGTGATCCGCTCCCTGATCACGCTGAAGGCGCTGACCTACGCGCCCACCGGCGGCATCGTCGCCGCCCCCACCACCTCGCTGCCCGAGGACATCGGCGGCGTGCGCAACTGGGACTACCGCTACACCTGGCTGCGCGACGCGGCGATCACCCTGTCCTCGCTGCTGCGCACCGGCTACCGCGAGGAGGCGCGCGCCTGGCGCGAGTGGCTGCTGCGCGCGGTCGCGGGCGACCCGGAGAACCTCCAGATCATGTACGGCATCGCGGGCGAGCGCGAGCTGGGCGAGGCCGAGCTGGACTGGCTGCCCGGCTACGAGGGCTCGGCCCCGGTCCGGGTCGGCAACGGCGCGGCCCACCAGCTCCAGCTGGACGTGTACGGCGAGGTCACCGAGGCCCTGCACCTGGCCCACATGACGGGCCTGGCCCGCAACGACTACGCGTCCCTGCTCCAGCTGAAGCTGATCCGCTACCTGGAGGACCACTGGCAGGAGCCGGACGAGGGCATCTGGGAGGTGCGCGGCCCGCGCCGGCACTTCGTGCACTCCAAGGTGATGGCCTGGGTCGCGGTGGACCGCACCATCAAGCTGATCGAGTCCGGGGACGCGGACGGCCCGCTGGAGCGCTGGCGCGAACTGCGCGACGACATCCACCGGGACGTGTGCGAGAAGGGCTACGACAAGGAGCGCAACACCTTCACCCAGTCCTACGGCTCCAAGGAGCTGGACGCCTCCCTGCTGCTGATCCCGCAGATGGGCTTCCTGCCCCCGGACGACAAGCGCGTCATCGGCACCATCGAGGCGATCCAGCGCGAGCTGTCCACGTCCGACGGCTTCATCCTGCGCTATCCGACCGAGGGCCAGGACGAGGGCGTCGACGGCCTCCCCGGCGACGAGGGCGCCTTCCTGGCGTGCTCGTTCTGGATGGCCGACGACCTGGCGATGATCGGCCGCGTGGACGAGGCCCGCAAGCTGTTCGAGAAGCTGCTCGCCCTGCGCAACGACCTCGGTCTGCTCGCGGAGGAATGGGACCCCCGCCTGAAGCGCCAGGTGGGCAACTTCCCGCAGGCGTTCAGTCACGTGCCGCTGATCGACACGGCGCTGCGGCTGACGGCGTCGGGGGCGTACGGCGGCTGACGGCCGTGCCCCGACGCGCCAGGGGGTGCCACGCTGGAAACCGTGGCACCCCGCTCGAAGGCGCGCACGGTCCTCGCCGCACTCCGCGAGGACCTGCTCGGTGACGTCCTCGCGCCCGAGGACCCCGGCTACGACGAAGCCCGGGCGGTCTTCAACGGGATGGTCGACCGGCGGCCGGCCGTGATCGCGCGGTGCGCGCACACGGCCGACGTGGTCCGCGCGGTGTGTTTCGCACGCGACCTGGACCTGCCGGTGGCGGTCCGCGGCGGCGGTCACGACCTCGGCGGCCGCGCGCTCGGCGACAACGCGCTCGTGGCGGACCTGCGGCGGATGCGGGAGGTCACGGTCGATCCGGCCACGCAGGCGGTCCGGGTCGGGGGCGGGACCACGACGGGCGATCTGGACCGGGCGGCCCGGCCGTACGGCCTCGCGACGACGGGATCCCGGGCCTCCGGCGCGGGGGTCGGCGGGTTCGTGCTCGGCGGCGGCTCCGGCTGGCTGGAGCGCGTCTTCGGGCCGGCCGTGGACAACCTCGTCGCCGTGGAGCTGGTGAGCGCCGACGGGGAGCGGCTGCACGCGAGCGCCGACGACGGCCCGGAGCTGTTCTGGGCGCTGCACGGCGGGGGCGGCAACTTCGGCGTCGCCACCGCGCTCACCCTGGAACTGCACGAACTTCCGCGTTTCAGCCTGGCGTTGACGCTGTGTCCGGCTGAGTCGGGGCCCCGGGTGGTGCGCGCCTTCCGGGAGGTCCTGGGCACCGCCCCGGATGCGGTGGGCGGAGCGGTGCTGTATCTCACCGGTCCGCCACCGGAGTTGGTGCCGTCCCGCCTGGCGGGCAGGCGGCTGTGCGCGGCGCTGCTGACCTGCGCGGGCGGTACGGAGGAACTGCGCGCCCTCGCCGCGCCGTTGCGGGCGCTGCCGCACGAGGCGCACCTGGTGGGCGAGGTGCCGTACGCCGACGCGCAGCGCCTGCTCGACGTCCCGCCGGGGCTGCGCTGCCACGGCTCGGCGGAGTGCCTCGGCGCGCTGCCGGACGCGGCGGCCGACGTCTTCTGCGCCCTCGGGGCGGACATGCCGGCCCGGGCCGGCACCCGGCTCGCGCTGTTCCCGCTGGGCGGGGCGGTCGCGGCCGGGGCGCACGCGTACCCGGTGGCGTACCGGGACGCGCCCTGGCTGGTGCACCCGCTCGCCGTCTGGGCGGACCCGGCCGACGACGAGCGCTGCGCCGGCTGGGTGCGGCGGGTGCGCACCGCCGTAGGGCCCTGGAGCACCGGGGCCGTCTGTCCGACCCTGATCGGTGACGAGGGCCCCGAGCGGGTCCGGGCGGGCCTCGGCGCGGGGAACACGCTGCGGCTGGAGAAGGTGAAACGGCGGTACGACCCGGACAACGTCTTCCGCTTCGACCGCAACATCAGGCCGATCTAGGGTCTTTCGTTCGCCGACGACAACGCCGCGAGGCGCGGTGCCGGGGCCCGCGAGCCCGGCACGATCCGAACGAGAGGCCCTGGCCGGAAGATTCTCTTCGGGCGTTTTCGCAGGTAGCGTCCGCAGCATGGACAGCGGTACGGACAGCGGGCCGGAGACGCAGGGCGCGGGGATCACCGTTCAGCGGGCCCTGGAGCTGCCCGGGCTGCGCAGTGGGCTGCCGGAGATCCTCGCGGGCGCGGACCGGCTCAGCCGCACCGTGCGCTGGGTGCACGCGGGCGAGGTGCCCAACATCGCCTCGTTGCTCAAGGGCGGCGAGCTGCTGCTCACCACCGGGTACGGGCTCGGCAGCCGCCCGGCCGAGCAGCGGGCGTTCGTGCGCACGCTGGCCGAGCGCGGGATCGCCGCCCTGGTGGTGGAGCTGGGCCCGCGCTTCAGCCGGTTGCCGGCGGCGCTGGTGGACACCGCGCGCGCGGCCGGGCTGCCGTTGGTGCAGCTGCACCGCGAGGTGCCGTTCGTGACGGTCACGGAGGAGATCCACACCGAGATCGTCAACGGCCACTACGCGCTGCTCCAGCGGGCCGAGGAGGTGCACCGGCGCTGTACCGAGGCGCTGCTGGGCGGCGGCGGGGTGCCCCAGGTGCTGGGCATCCTGGCGGACTTCGGGGGCAACCCGGTGTTCCTGGAGACCCCCGACGGGCGGCTGCTGTACGCGGCCGGGGCGGGGCCCGAGGGCGCGGACCCGTTGCAGGTGTGGGAGGGGTTGCGCGGCCCGCACAAGAACGCCCCGCCGCCCGCCGGTTCGGTGCTGGTGGACGTGCCCGGCGGCGGCCCCGGCACCACGGGTTCGGTGCGGGCCCGGCTGGTGCTGCTGCCGGTGCGTTCCCCGCTCGCGCCGGTGCACCGGATGGCCGCGGAGCGGGCCGCGGGCATCCTGGCCGTGGTGCTGATGCAGGCCCGGCAGGAGGAGGAGCTGGCGGCGCGCGGGCGCGGCGACTTCCTGACCGATCTGGCCGAGGGCCGGATCTCGGCGGAGGACGCGCCGGCCCAGGCCCGGGTGCTGGGCTTCAAACCGGGTGGCAGCCCGCTGCTGCCGGTGGTGATGCGGGTCGGCGACCCCCTCTCCCCCGCCGGGGGCGGCTGGGCGGTCCTCGCGCGGGCCGTCTCCGAGGAGCTGGCCGCGGTGGGCGTGCCGGTGCTGCTGGGGGTGCGGCCGGTGGAGGGCCGGGTGCTGGTGCTGCTCGGGCTGCGCGCGGAGTCGGAGCGTTCGGCCGTCGCGGACCGGGTGGCGGCGGCGCTGCGGGCGGGTGTGGAGCGCGCCGGGATGCGGCGGGCCGGCAGCCCGCCGCCGGTGGTGGTGGTCGGGGTGGCGGGCGGCTGGGCGGCGGCCTCGGCGGGACTGCGGCACGCGGCGGAGACGGCGACGGCGGCGCAGGGCCTCGTCGACCGCCCCTGGTACGACGCCCGCCGCCTCGACATCGATCTGCTGCTGTGGCGGCTGCGCGACCATCCGGACCTCGCGGCCTTCGTGGACCGGGCGATCGGTCCGCTGCGCGACCACGACCGCCGTTCCAAGCCGCCGCTGCTGCCCACGTTGGAGACCTATCTCGCGCACGCGGGCCGCAAGGCGGAGACGGCCCGCGAACTCCATCTGAACCGGCAGACCCTCTACAACCGGCTCGCCCGCATCGGGGAGTTGCTGGGCACCGATCTCGACGACCCGCAGACGGTGCTGGCCCTGAGCCTCGCCCTGCGCGCCCGCCGCCACGTGCCCTGACCGCTCACAGGATCAGCGGCCGGGTCAACTCGTCGTAGACGCTGAGCACATGGGCCACCGTCTCCTCGTCGGTGGGCCAGCTCGCGGCCTGTCGTCCGCCCCGCTCCCGCAGCAGTTCCCGGCGCGCCGGGTCGGCGAGCAGGCGTCCGACGGCGGTGGCCAGCGCCGACGGATCGCCGTACGGCACGAGTTCGGCCGCGTCGCCCACGAGGTCGGGGACACCGCCGACGCGGGTGGCGACCAGCGGGACGCCCGCGTACAGCGCCTCCTGGGCGAGCACCGGACGGGACTCCCACCGGCCGGTCAGCAGCGCCAGGTCGGCGGCGCCGAGCAGGGCGGGCAGGTCGTCGCGGTCGCCGAGGAGCCGCACCGGCAGTTCCTCGGCCTCGATCCGCCGCTGGAGCACCGGCCGCAGCGGGCCCTCTCCCACGACGGCGACCAGTGGCACGGGGTCCAGGTTCCGCCAGGCGCGCGCCGCGTCCAGCAGGGTCTCGTGGCCGCGGTGCCGGTCGAGGGCGCCGACGGCGAGGAGTAACGGGCGTCCGGTGGCGCCCAGTTCGGCGCGCGCCTTGGGCCGCCGCGGGTCCCGCTCGTCGGGTACGGCCGCGGGGCGGGGACGGCCCGGCAGGGTGACGGCGGCGAGCCGGGCGTCCCGGGCGCCGGTGCGGCGGGCCCGGTCGACGAGATCGGGACTGGCGCCGAGGACCACGGTCGCGGAGCGGGCCACGCGGCGCTCCAGCATCCGCAGCAGCTGGGCCCGCGCGCCCTCGGCGTACGACCGGTTGTGCCAGGTGACGACCAGCGGGGTGGGGCGGCCGCCGAGGGCAAGGGCGGTCCGGAAGGAGGCGTGCAGGCCGTGCGCGTGCACCAGGTCGGCGTCGGCGCAGGCCGCCCGGAGCGCGGTCACCGAGGAGGGGTCGCTGCTGCGCGGCACATGGATGTGACCGGCGCCGGCTCCGGTGAAGTCGTAGGTACGGTCGGCCTCGGTGGGGGCGCACACCGTGACCCGCACGCCCCGGGCGACCAGCCCCGCGGCCAGGGAGCGCACGTGCGCGCCGCTGCCGGCGTTGCCCCCGCCCAGCACCTGCACGGTGCGCAGCGGCGGCCGGCCGTGCGGTGCGTTGCTGCTCAGGGGGCTCACAGGGCCGGGCTCCTGGTTCGGCGTGGGGCGGTCACGAGGCAACGTACAGAAAGTAGCGGGCGCACGGGGGCGGAGGAACGCACCTCGCGCGCCTCCCGCGCGGGCGGTGTTCCCACCCAGCATGCCAGCAGGCGGTGCCCGCTGGGGAATTGCGGGTGGGCGCACAGGGCGGCGGGCCGGGGCAATGCGCCGGAGCACATCACCCACACGGGTGAAGAGGGCCTTGTCTCCGCTGACGCTGCTCCCTCGCGTCGCCCGAGGTCAGGCGCTCACAGTGCCTTCGCCAAGGCGGTGATCCGGTCCCCGTACACGGCGGCGGTCACGACGGCGACGGCGTGCGCGAGCAGTCCCACGCGCCCGTTGCCCGCCACCACGGCCGCCCCCAGCGCGGCGCCGAGCGCGTGCGCCCCTGTGTCCCCGAGCATCGTCCGCTCGCCGGCGTCCTCGCGCAGCACGGCCGCCGCGCCGCCTGTGGCGACGGCGGCCAGCTCCCCGCCGGGCCCGCCGCGCAGCAACCCGGGCGCCCCGAGCGCGAGCACCGCGCCGAGCGCCCGTCCCGGCCGTACGTCGACCAGGTTCACGAAGTGCGCGGCGCCCGCGATGACGACCCCGGCGAGCAGCCTGTCCAGCGGGCGCTCCTTGAGCAGCGCGCCCGCGACCAGTCCGGCCGCCGATATCCCGAACAGCTTCACGGCGCCGCTGGTGACCTCGCCCTCGCGCAGCGCGCCGAGATGGGCCCGGAAGCCGCGCCGGTGGTCGCCGGCCGCGTCGTCGTACGCCCCGCAGCAGCCCGCCGCCAAGGCGGCGAGCCCGGCCCCGGGGTGCACCCGGGCGGCGGCGACCGCCGTGCCCAGCGCCGTGGCCGGCCCGGCGTACAGCTCGACCTCCCGCCCGGCGTGGTTCGTCCGCTGCCAGCGCTCCGCAGCGCCGGGCGCCTTGGCGCGCAGCAGCACGTAGCCGGCCCGGGTGAGGGCGGCGGACAGCAGGAAGGAGCGGGTCTTTCGGGTGCCGGTCATCCCGTCACCCTAAGTCCCGCTCCCGCTGCGCCGGCTCCCGCTACCGGTCCGCCCGCGCGGTCGCCAGGAGTTCCTCCGCGTGGGCCCGGGCCGTCTCCGAGTCCTCCTGGCCCGCCAGCATGCGGGAGAGTTCCCGGACGCGCTCCTCGCCCTCCAGGACCTTGACGCCGGAGCGGGTGACGGAGCCGTCGTTGGTCTTCTCCACCAGCAGCTGCCGGTCGGCGAAGGCGGCGACCTGGGGCAGATGGGTGACCACCACGACCTGGGCGCTCTTGGCGAGCTTGGCCAGCCGGCGGCCGATCTCGACCGCGGCCTTGCCGCCGACGCCCGCGTCGACCTCGTCGAACAGGTACGTCGGCACCGGGTCCGTGCCCGCGAAGACGACCTCCACGGCGAGCATCACCCGGGACAGCTCACCACCGGACGCGCCCTTGGCGATGGGCCTCGGCGGGGCGCCCGGGTGCGGGGCGAGCAGCAGCTCGACCTCGTCCACGCCCGAGGGGCCGTAGGCGACCGGTCGCCCGCCGACCTCGACCCCCTCCGGGTCCTCGGTCTGCCGGATGTCGAAGGAGACCCGCGCGTGCGGCATGGCCAGCGAGGCCAGCTCGGCGGTCACCGCGGCGGCGAACCGCTCGGCGGCCTCGGTGCGGGCGTCGGTCAGCGCCTGGGCGAGACCTCCCAGTTCGGCGCGGAGCGCGTCCCGCTCGGCGGTCAGCTCCGCGATCCGCTCGTCGTCGCCGTCCAGCTCGGTCAGCCGGGCGGCGCTCTGCTCGGCCCAGGCGAGGACCGCGTTCACGTCCTCGCCGTACTTGCGGGTCAGCGCGTTCAGGGCGGCCCGGCGCTCCTCGACCGCGGACAGCCGCAGCGGGTCGGCGTCCAGGTCGTCCGCGTACCCGGCCAGCTCGCCGGCCACATCGCCGAGCAGGATCCCGATCTCCCCGATCCGCTCGGCGAGCGAGGCCAGCGCCGGATCGTGGGAGCGCACGGCCTCCAGGGCCCGGTGGGCGCCCGCGACGAGGGCCTGGGCGTCGATGCCCTCGGGGTCCTCGGGGTTGCCCGCGAGCGCGGCGTGCGCGGCCGTCGCGGCGGACGCCAGGGCCTCCGCGTGCCCCAGCCGCTCCGCCTCCTCGGCCAGCTCCGCGTCCTCCCCGGCGCGCGGCTCCACGGCGGCGATCTCGTCGAGGCCGTAGCGGAGCATGTCGGCTTCCTGCGCCCGCTCCCGCGCCCGGGTGGTGATCTCCTCCAGTTCGGTGGAGACGGCGCGCAGCCGCCGGTAGGCCCCGGTGTACTTGGCGAGCGGCACGGCGACCGCGTCGCCCGCGTACCGGTCCAGCGCCTGGCGCTGGCGGGACAGCTTCAGCAGCCCCTGCTGGTCGGTCTGCCCGTGCACGGCCACCAGGTCGTCGGCCAGCTCGGCGAGCAGTCCCACGGGCACGCTGCGCCCGCCCAGGTGCGCCCGGGAGCGGCCCTCGGCGGAGATGGTGCGGCTGATCAGCAGGGCGCCGTCGTCCAGCTCGGCACCGGCCTCCTCGGCCCGTACGACGGCGGCGGCGTCCGCGGGCACGGCGATGCGCCCCTCCACGACCGCCTTCCCGGCGCCGATCCGCACGAGCGCCGGGTCGGCCCGGCCACCGAGCAGCAGTCCCAGGCTGGTGACCACCATGGTCTTGCCCGCGCCCGTCTCACCGGTGACCGCGGTGAACCCCGGCGACAGTTCGACGACGGCATCGTCGATGACTCCGAGCGACCGTATCCGCATCTCCTCCAACACGGAACAGACCATACGAGGTCTCGGGCGTCGCGTGCACACAGGCCGCTCTTTCCGGTGAGCGGCCGCGGCGCACGACTGCGGCGGGCGGCCCCGGTGCGGGGCCTCGCCGGAGGGTTCTAGTGCGGGGCGCCGCGCCACCCGGTGGTGGGCAGCGCGAACTTCGCGACCAGCCGGTCCGTGAACGACGAGTGGTGCAGCCGGGCCAGCCGCACCGGCACCGCGCCCCGCCGCACCTCCACCCGCGCCCCCGGCGGCAGCTCGATGGTCCGCCGCCCGTCGCACCACAGCACCCCCGGCGGGATGTGCGGCAGCACCTCGACGGCGAGCACCGAGTCCGGCGAGGTCACCAGCGGCTTGGCGAACAGCGCGTGGGCGCTGATCGGCACCATCAGCAGTGCCTCCACCTCGGGCCACACCACCGGCCCGCCGGCGGAGAACGCGTACGCCGTGGACCCGGTCGGCGTGGACAGCACCACCCCGTCGCAGCCGAATCCCGTCACCGGCCGCCCGTCGATCTCCAGCACCACTTCGAGCAGCTTCTCGGCGCCGGCCTTCTGCACGGCCGCCTCGTTCAGCGCCCAGTCGGTGTGCACCACGTCCCCATTGCGGTGCACCACCACGTCGACGGTCATCCGCTCCTCGACCTCGTACGACCGCTCGACCACCCGGTCGACCACCCGATCGAGGTCGTCGCGTTCCGCCTCCGCGAGGAACCCGACGCGCCCCAGGTTGACGCCGAGCATGGGCACCCCGGAGGCGCGGGCGAACTCCGCGCCCCGCAGCAACGTGCCGTCCCCGCCGAGCACGATCAGCAGCTCGCAGTCGTCGAGGCACCGCGGGGTGGCCTCCCCCACCAGCTCCACCTCGTCCGGGAGCGGCAGGTCACGCGCCTCCTCCTCCAGCACGCGCACACCGATGCCGTGTTGCAGCAGGCCCTTGACGACGAGTTCCGCGCTGCGGATCGCCGCCGGCCGCCCGGTGTGGGCGAGCAGGAAAACAGTACGCGCCAGATTCTGTGTCAACGCGGCCCCTCCGCCACTGCGCGATCGACGTCGGCCGGGTCCAGGCGGGGGGCGCCGGACCGCAGCCACAGGAAGTACTCGACGTTGCCCGAGGGACCCGGCAGTGGACTCGCGGTGACGCCCCGCGCACCGAGCCCCAGCTCCCAGGCCTTCTCGGCCACCCCTCGCACGGCCTCCGCCCGCAGCTGCGGACTCCGTACGACACCCCCGCTGCCGAGCCGTTCCCTGCCCACCTCGAACTGCGGTTTGACCATCATCACCAGGTCGGCGTCCGGCTTCACACACCGCTTGAGGGCGGGCAGCACCAGCCCGAGCGGGATGAAGGACAGGTCGCCCACCACCAGATCAACAGGTTCCCCGTCGATCGCGTCGAGCGTCAACTCCCGTACGTTGGTGCGGTCCTTGACGGTGACCCGGGCATCCTGCCGGAGGGACCAGGCGAGCTGCCCGTAGCCGACGTCCACGGCGACCACATGGGCGGCGCCCGCGCGCAGCAGGACGTCGGTGAACCCGCCGGTGGACGCGCCGGCGTCGAGCGCGCGCCGGCCCTCCACCACCAGCCCCCGGGGCACGAAGGCCGCCAGCGCGCCGGCGAGCTTGTGGCCGCCCCGGGAGACGTAGTCGGGGTCGCTGTCGTCGGCCTGGACCACGATCGCGGCGGCGGTCTCCACCTGCGTGGCCGGCTTGGTCGCGACGGTCTTGCCGACGGTGACCCGTCCCGCGGCGATCAGCTGGCTGGCGTGCTCGCGCGAGCGCGCGAGCTTCCGGCGGACCAGCTCCGCGTCCAGACGACGGCGTGCGACTCCTGCCACGTTCGGTTCAGCTCCTGTGTTGGTGCGACGGTGGGGGCGCCGGTGGTCCCGGGCGGGCGTCGAGCGCGCTGAGCGCGTCGCGCAGCCCCTGGTGTACATCCTCGTACACCGCGACATGTCCGTCGGTGGGCAGGTGGTCGGCATCGGCCAGCCGTGCCAGCCGGGCGTCGACCTCGGCGTTGCCGGTCGGGGTGCGCGGGAGGTCCAGGGGGGCCGGGGCCGCGGGCTCGTACTCGGGTTCGGGCTCGCTCGGGGGTACGGCCGGGGCGGTGTTCTCGCCGGCCTCGGCCTCGAACGCGGACTCGCTCATGCCCAGACGCTACCGCGAACCGCTGCGGTACCGTCGGTGGCGATGGCCACGATCGATGAGTGCCGCGCCGCACTGGAGAAGCTTTCGGACAACATGCGGGGCGCCGAGGGCGACGTGGGCGCCGCGGCCGCCCTGGAGCGCTCGGTGAGCTGCCACATCACCGACCTCGGCATCACCTTCGCCGGCCGGATGACCGGGGGCCGCCTGGTGGTGGACGAGACCCTGCCCGGGCCGCCGCGCGAGCGGGCGCAGATCCGGCTGGCGATGGCCGGTGACGATCTGCTGGCGCTGGTGGACGGCAAGCTGCATTTCGCCGCCGCCTGGGGGCAGGGCCGGGTGCGCCTGGAGGCGGGCCTGCTGGACCTGTTCCGGCTCAGGAAGCTGCTGTGACCCGCTGAGCGCGGCCCTTGCGCGCCGCCGGCACGATCAGCGGGGTGCCCGTCTCGGGGTCCTCGATGACCTGGCACTTCAGCCCGAAGACCCGCTCGACCAGGTCGGCCGTGACGATGTCGTGGGGCGCGCCCTCGGCGATCACCTCGCCGCCGCGCAGGGCGATCAGGTGGGTGGCGTAGCGGGCTGCGTGGTTGAGGTCGTGCAGTACGGCGACCAGGGTGCGGCCCTGGGTCTCGTGCAGTTCGGCGCACAGGTCGAGGACGTCGATCTGGTGCTGGATGTCGAGGTAGGTGGTGGGCTCGTCCAGGAGCAGCAGCGGGGTCTGCTGGGCGAGCGCCATCGCGATCCACACCCGCTGCCGCTGCCCGCCGGAGAGTTCGTCCACGTACCGGTCGGCGAGCCCGTCCACGCCGGTCTGCCGCATGGACTCCTGGACGACCCGCTCGTCCTCGGCCGACCACTGGCGCAGCAGGCCCTGGTGCGGGTAGCGGCCCCGGCCGACCAGGTCGGCGACGGTGATGCCGTCCGGGGCCACGGCCGACTGCGGGAGCAGGCCGAGGGTGCGGGCGACCTGCTTGGCGGGCAGCGACCGGATGGCCTGCCCGTCCAGGAGGACCCGGCCCCGGTCCGGCTTGAGCATCCGGGACAGCGCCCGCAGCAGCGTCGACTTGCCGCACGCGTTGGGGCCGACGATCACGGTGAAGGAGCGGTCGGGGATCTGCACCGACAGCTCTTCGGCGATGACGCGCTGGTCGTAGGCGAGGGTGACGTGCTCGGCGGACAGGCGGTTCATGGTGCTCCTAGGGATCGTGCGCGGGTCGCTCATATCCGGCCCGCCCGGCGCTCGGTGACCAGCAGCCACAGCAGGTAGCCGCCGCCGAGGACGCCGGTGACCACTCCGACGGGCAGCTGGTCGGCGCCGAAGGCGCGCTGCGCGGCCCAGTCGGCGGTGACCAGCAGGGCGGCGCCCATGCAGAGGGAGGGCACCAGGTTGGGGCCCGGCGAGCGGGTCAGCCGGCGGGCGAGCTGGGGCGCGGTGAGGGCGACGAAGCTGACGGGTCCGGCGGCGGCGGTGGCGGCCGCGGTCAGCAGCACGGCGCCGGTCATCACCACCAGCCGCACACGCTGCACGGGCACGCCGAGGGCGCCGGCGGTGTCGTCGCCCATCTCCAGCATCCGCAGGCCCCGGGCGTGGGCGAGGACCAGCGGGACGAGGACGGCGCACAGCGCGAGCAGCGGCCAGACCTGGTCCCAGTCACGGCCGTTGAGGGAGCCGGTCATCCAGACGACGGCGCGGGCCGCGTCCACCATGTCGGCCTTGGTGAGCAGATAGCCGTTGACGGCGGTGAGCACGGCGCTGACGCCGATGCCGACCAGGACGAGGCGGTAGCCGTGCACGCCCTGCCGCCAGGCCAGCAGGTAGATGGCGAGCCCGGTCAGCAGTCCTCCGGCCAGCGCTCCGGCGGTGACGGCGGCGGCGCTGCCGGACATCAGCACGATCACCACCAGCGCGCCCGCCGTCGCCCCCTGCGACAGGCCGAGGACGTCCGGGCTGCCCAGCGGATTGCGGGAGACGGACTGGAACAGCGCGCCGCCGAGCCCGAGCGAGGCGCCGACCAGCAGCCCGACCAGGACCCGGGGCAGGCGCAGCTCGCGGACGATGAAGTCCTGGTAGGCGGTGCCGTGTCCGGCGAGGGTGCGCAGCACGTCGGCCGCCGGGATCTTCGCGTCGCCGGTGCCGATCAGTGCCACGCCAGCCGCGAGCGCGGCGGCCAGCAGCAGGACGACGACGACCAGCGCCCGCGGGTCCAGGCGCAGCGAGAGGCCGCCGGGGACGCGTACGGCACGGCTCCTGGGGTGTGTCCTCACAGCTGGGCCGTCCTCCGTCGTCGTACCAGAAAGATGAAGACCGGGCCGCCGATGACCGCGGTGACGATGCCGACCTGGAGCTCGGCCGGGCGGGCCACCACCCGGCCGACGACATCGGCGCCGAGCAGCAGCACCGGCGACAGGACGGCCGCGTAGGGCAGGATCCAGCGCAGGTCGGGGCCGGTGAAGGAGCGCACCGCGTGCGGGACCATCAGGCCGACGAAGACGATGGGGCCGCAGGCGGCGGTCGCGGCGCCGCACAGCACGGTGGCGGCCAGCATGGCCAGGGCCCGGGTGCGGTGCGGGCGGGCGCCGAGGGAGCGGGCGGTGTCGTCGCCCATCGTCATGGCGTTCAGCGGCCGGGCCAGGGCGAGCGCGAGCAGGGTGCCCGCCGCGAGGAACGGCAGCACCTGCGCGATGGTCGCGTTCGTGGCCGAGGCCAGCGAGCCGACCGTCCAGAAACGCATCCGGCCCAGCGCCGCGTCGTCCATGATCATCACGGCTTGGAGGTAGCCGTACAGGGCCGCGCTGATCGCCGTGCCGGCGAGCGCGAGCCGGACCGGGGTGGCGCCCCGGCTGCCGCCGAGGAACCACACCAGCGCGCCCACCGCCGCCGCGCCGAGGAAGGCGAACCACACATAGCCGGAGAGGCTGGTGACGCCGAAGAAGGTGATGGCGGTGACGACGGCCGCCGAGGCACCGGCGTTGATGCCGAGCAGACCGGGGTCGGCCAGCGGATTGCGGGTGAGCGCCTGGAGCACCGCGCCCGACAGACCGAGCGCGGCGCCGGCCAGCAGCCCGAGGAGGGTGCGCGCGAGCCGCTCGTCCACCACGACGTCGCCGTACGTCCCCGTGTCGTGGAACAGGCCGTGCCAGACCTGGTCCAAGGAGAGCGCCTTCGCCCCGATCGCGATGCTCGCCAGGGCGACGAGCACCAGGACCGCGACGGCGAGCACCAGCCCAAGGGGCCGCACCGCCTTGCGGGTCGGGGACGCGGGGGCGGTCTCCGCGCGCTGTTCCGGAGGACTGTCGACCAACACGAGGTTAGGTTAGCCTATCCTCGCTTCTGGTCGAGTCTTCGGGTGCGGAAAGCTCCCGCCGCAGAGGTGAGGGGGCCTCAGAGTCCGAGCCGCGCCAGCGCCTTGTCCCCGTCCAGTTCGCAGGAGCCCTCCCCGGCCGCCGTCCAGGCCGCCGCGCACAGCGCCCGCAGGCCGTCCAGGGACTCGCCGTCGCCGACCAGCTCCAGCCGGTCCGCCCCGGCCGTCGCCGTCCACCCGCCGCACCGGAAACCATCACCCTCTCGGGTGATTTCCGGCTGGCGGGTGAGCAGCCCCCGCAGATCCGCGTCCACGTACGTCGGACGGTGCTTTGGGGAGGCGGCCAGCAGCCGGGCCCCGTCGGTGACCCCGGTCAGCACCAGCAGCGAGTCCACCCCGCCGTTGAACGCGCCCTCGATGTCGGTGTCCAGCCGGTCCCCGACCACCAGCGGGCGCCGCGCGCCCGTCCGCAGGATCGTCTCCCGGTGCATGGGCGGCAGCGGCTTGCCCGCCACCTGCGGCTCCTTGCCCGTCGCGATCCGTACGACCTCGACGGCCGCGCCGTTGCCCGGCGCGATCCCGCGCCCGCTGGGGATCGTCAGATCGGTGTTGGACGCGAACCACGGGACCCCGCGCCGCACCGCGTACGAGGCCTCCGCGAACCGCCCCCAGGGCAGCTCCATCCCGCCGTACCCCTGCACGACCGCCGCCGGATCGTCGTCCGCCGACTCCACCGGCACCAGGCCCCGCTCACGCAGTGCCACCCGCAGTCCCTCGCCGCCGATCACCAGCACCCGCGACCCGGTCGGCACCTGCTCGGCGATCAGCCGCGCCACCGCCTGCGCCGAGGTGATGACGTCGTCGGCGCCCGCCGGTATCCCCAGCTCGGTCAGGTGCTCCGCGACCGCCTGCGGCGTACGCAGCGCGTTGTTGGTGACGTACGCCAGATGCATACCCCCCGCGCGGGCCCGCTCCAGCGAGGGGACCGCGTGCGCGATCGCCTTCCCGCCCGCGTACACCACCCCGTCCAGGTCGAGCAGCGCCGTGTCGTACGCCTCGTTCAAGGGCCGCTCACTGCCCCGCGGACCGGTACCGACGCCCTGGCTCATATGCGTGTCTCTCCTCGTTCACTCGCCTTTCCCCCGATCATCCCGCATACCGCCGGCACACGTACGATGCCGGGATGGACACTGCAGGTCACTCGGAAGCAATGGCGCGCCGGGGCCTGGAACTCACCCCGTTCCGCGGCCTTCGTTACGACCCCGACCGGGTCGGCAGCCTGGCCTCCGTCACCTCCCCTCCGTACGACGTCGTCGTACGGCCCGACGGGGTGCACCACCTCCAGTCGGCGGACCCGTACAACATCGTCCGGCTGATCCTCCCCGAGGCGGGCACCCCCAGCGCCCGCACCGAGCAGGCCGCCGACACCCTGCGCCGCTGGCTGGACGAGGGCGTCCTCGCCGCGGACCCGGAACCCGCCCTGTACGTGTACGAGCAGCAGGACGGCGACGGCACGCTCCAGCGCGGCGTCATCGGCGCCCTGCGGGTCTCCGAACCGGCCGAGGGCGTGGTGCTGCCGCACGAGGACGTCATGCCTCCCGTGGTCGCGGAACGCGCCGCCCTGCTGCGCGCCACCCGCGCCAACCTGGAGCCGCTGCTGCTGAGCTACCGCGGCGACGGCACCGCCGCCGAGGTCGTGGAACGCACCGTGGAGAAGCCCCCGCTGCTGGCCACCACCACCGAGGACGGTGTCCGGCACCGGCTGTGGGCCGTCACCGACGCCGCCGACGTGGCCCGCGTCCAGGACGACCTGTCCCACCACCAGGCGCTGATCGCCGACGGCCACCACCGCTGGGCCACCTATCTGCGGCTGCGCGCCGAGCAGCGGACCCCGGGCCCCTGGGACTACGGCCTGGTCCTGCTGGTCGACACGGCCCGCTATCCGTTGCGCGTCCGCGCCATCCACCGCCTGCTGCACGGTCTGCCGGTGGCGGACGCGCTGGCCGCCGTGGAGGGCCTGTTCCGGGTGCGGCACCTGGGGGTGCCGCTGGCCGAGGCGCTGGCGGCGCTGGCCGACGCGTCCTGCGCGGGCAACGCCTTCCTGCTGGCCGGTGACGGCGCCTTCCATCTGCTGGACCGGCCGGACCCCGAGCTGCTGGCCCGCACGGTGCCGGCCGACCGCCCGGCCGCCTGGCGTTCCATGGACGCGACGGTGCTGCACGCGACCCTGCTGGAGCACGTCTGGCACATCCCCGAGGACTCTCCCGCCCATATCGCCTACATCCACGACACGGCCGCGACCGTCGCGAAGGCGGAGCGTGACGGCGGTACGGCCGTGCTGATGCACCCGGTGCGCGAGGAGGTCGTGCGCGATCTGGCCCGCCAGGGCGTGACGGTGCCGCGCAAGTCGACGTCGTTCGGGCCGAAGCCGGCGTCGGGACTGGTGCTGCGGGCCCTGGAGATCTGAGGGCCCCCGGACATGACGGAAGGGGGCGGGTTCCACCGGGAACCCGCCCCCTTCCGTCATCTCACGGACGCGCGTCAGTCCTTGTCGCCGTCCTCCTGCGGGGCGGCGTCGGCGGGCTCGCCGCCAGTGCCGTTCTCGCCCTCGTCCTCGTGCTCGCCCTTGTCCTCGTGCTCGTGCTCGTCCTCGTGCTCGTCCAGGGCGTCCACGAACTCCACGCCGTCCAGCTCGGCGAGCCGGTCGGAGGCGTCGGTGCTGCCGTCCCGGTCGGCCTCGACGGCCTTCGCGAACCACTCCCGTGCCTCGTCCCGCCGGCCGACCGCCAGCAGGGCGTCGGCGTAGGCGTAGCGCAGGCGCGCGGTCCACGGCTGGACGGAGTTCGAGGCGAGCTCGGAGCTCTGGAGGGTGACGATGGCCGCGTCCAGCTGGCCCATGTCACGCCGGGCACCGGCCGCGACCAGCCGCATCTCGACCTGGCCGGCCTTGTCCAGCTTGTGCACCTCCGGGGCGCCGGCCATGTCCAGTGCCTTCTCCGGGCGGCCGAGCCCTCGTTCACAGTCGGCCATCACCGGCCACAGTTCCACGGTGCCGGTCATCCGCCGGGCGGCCCGGAACTCGGCGAGGGCCTCGCTGTACTTCTGGTTCGCGTACGCGGCGAATCCGGCGGCCTCGCGCACGGCGGCCACTCGGGAGGCGAGGCGCAGCGCGACCCTGGAGTAGCCGTAGGCGCCCTCGGGGTCCTCGTCGATCAGCCGGGCGACCATCACCAGGTTGCGGGCGACGTCCTCGGCGAGCGTCTTGGGCAGGCTCTGCAGCTCCTGCTTGACGTCCTTGTCGATCTCGTCGCCGGTGACGTCCTCCGGGATCGGCAGCCGCTTGATCGGCTCGCGATCGCGGTCGCGGTCACGGTCGTCGCGGAAGCGGCCACCGCCACGGCGGTCGTCGCCACGGCGGTCGTCGCGCCCGTCACGTCCACGGAAGCCACCCGGGCGGCCGCCGCGGTCGTCGCGACGGGGTCCACGGCCGCCTCGGTCGTCCCGGCCGCGGAAGCCGCCGCGCTCACCGCGGTTGTCGTCACGGCGGAAGCCGCCGCGGTCACCGCGGTCGTCGTCGCGACGGTAGGAGGGGCGGGAGTCGTCGCGGCGGAACGTCGGACGCTCGTCACGGCGGTCATCGCGGCGGTCGTCACGGCGGAAACCGCCGCGGTCACCCCGGTCGTCGTCGCGACGGTAGGAGGGGCGGGAGTCGTCGCGGCGGTACGTCGGACGCTCGTCACGGCGGTCATCGCGGCGGTCGTCACGGCGGAAGCCGCCGCGGTCGTCGTCGCGGCGGAAGCCACGGTCGCCCCGGTCGTCACGGCGCGGACCACGGTCCCGGTCGTCCCGGTGGAACGACGGACGCGAGGAACGCTCGCCCTCGCGGCGGTCGTCCCGACGGTCGTCGCGGCGGCCGTAGCCGCCACCGCGGTTGTCCTCACGGCGGTCGTCGCGCCGGAACCCGCCGCGGTCGCCGCGGTCGTCGTCACGGCGGAAGCCACCGCGGTTGTCGTCGCGGCGGCCGTAGCCGCCACCGCGGTTGTCGTCGCGGCGGCCGTAGCCGCCACCGCGGTTGTCGTCGCGGCGGTCGTCACGGCGGAAGCCGCCGCGGTCGCCGCGGTCGTCGTCACGGCGGTAGGAGGGGCGGGAGTCGTCGCGGCGGAACGACGGACGCTCGTCACGGCGGTCATCGCGACGGTCGTCACGGCGGAAACCGCCGCGGTCGTCGTCGCGGCGGAAGCCACGGTCGCCCCGGTCGTCACGGCGCGGACCACGGTCCCGGTCGTCGCGCCGGCCGTAGCCGCCACCGCGGTTGTCGTCACGGCGGTCGTCGCGCCGGAACCCACCGCGGTCACCGCGGTCGTCGTCGCGCCGGCCGTAGCCGCCGCCACGGTTGTCATCGCGACGGTCGTCGCGACGGAAGCCACCGCGGTCACCACGGTCGCCGCGGTAGCCGCCGCGGTCGCCCCGGTCACCACTGTCCCGTCGCCGCTGGTCGCGCTCCGGTCGGTCGTCGGGAGAGTTGGTGGACATGGTGACTCCTGTCTTCGGTACAGCAAGCATTGTAAAAACGAAAGGACCCCTGGTCCCAGCTGAACGCTGGGACCAGGGGTCCTCCAAAGATTGTTCGGCGGCGTCCTACTCTCCCACAGGGTCCCCCCTGCAGTACCATCGGCGCTGTGAGGCTTAGCTTCCGGGTTCGGAATGTAACCGGGCGTTTCCCTCACGCTATAACCACCGAAACCCTAATGGTTTCGAGCGAACAAGCACACTTTGTAGTTATGCGTTCTGCTCTGAGCCGGCAACCGTTCGTTGCCTCAGAACTTACACAGTGGACGCGAGCAACTGAGGACAAGCCCTCGGCCTATTAGTACCGGTCACCTCCACCAGTTACCTGGCTTCCAGATCCGGCCTATCAACCCAGTCGTCTACTGGGAGCCTTACCCCATCAAGTGGGTGGGAGTCCTCATCTCGAAGCAGGCTTCCCGCTTAGATGCTTTCAGCGGTTATCCCTCCCGAACGTAGCCAACCAGCCATGCCCTTGGCAGAACAACTGGCACACCAGAGGTTCGTCCGTCCCGGTCCTCTCGTACTAGGGACAGCCCTTCTCAAGACTCCTACGCGCACAGCGGATAGGGACCGAACTGTCTCACGACGTTCTAAACCCAGCTCGCGTACCGCTTTAATGGGCGAACAGCCCAACCCTTGGGACCGACTCCAGCCCCAGGATGCGACGAGCCGACATCGAGGTGCCAAACCATCCCGTCGATATGGACTCTTGGGGAAGATCAGCCTGTTATCCCCGGGGTACCTTTTATCCGTTGAGCGACGGCGCTTCCACAAGCCACCGCCGGATCACTAGTCCCGACTTTCGTCCCTGCTCGACCCGTCGGTCTCACAGTCAAGCTCCCTTGTGCACTTACACTCAACACCTGATTGCCAACCAGGCTGAGGGAACCTTTGGGCGCCTCCGTTACCCTTTAGGAGGCAACCGCCCCAGTTAAACTACCCATCAGACACTGTCCCTGATCCGGATCACGGACCCAGGTTAGACATCCAGCACGACCAGACTGGTATTTCAACGACGACTCCACAACCACTGGCGTGGCCGCTTCACAGTCTCCCAGCTATCCTACACAAGCCGAACCGAACACCAATATCAAACTGTAGTAAAGGTCCCGGGGTCTTTCCGTCCTGCTGCGCGAAACGAGCATCTTTACTCGTAGTGCAATTTCACCGGGCCTATGGTTGAGACAGTCGAGAAGTCGTTACGCCATTCGTGCAGGTCGGAACTTACCCGACAAGGAATTTCGCTACCTTAGGATGGTTATAGTTACCACCGCCGTTTACTGGCGCTTAAGTTCTCAGCTTCGCCCCACCGAAGTGGAGCTAACCGGTCCCCTTAACGTTCCAGCACCGGGCAGGCGTCAGTCCGTATACATCGCCTTACGGCTTCGCACGGACCTGTGTTTTTAGTAAACAGTCGCTTCTCGCTGGTCTCTGCGGCCACCCCCAGCTCAGACCGTAAAGATCATCACCAGGTGTGGCCCCCCTTCTCCCGAAGTTACGGGGGCATTTTGCCGAGTTCCTTAACCATAGTTCACCCGAACGCCTCGGTATTCTCTACCTGACCACCTGAGTCGGTTTAGGGTACGGGCCGCCATGAAACTCGCTAGAGGCTTTTCTCGACAGCATAGGATCATCCACTTCACCACAATCGGCTCGGCATCAGGTCTCAGCCGTATGCAAGGCGGATTTGCCTACCTTGCGGCCTACACCCTTACCCCGGGACAACCACCGCCCGGGATGGACTACCTTCCTGCGTCACCCCATCACTCACCTACTAACCGCTTGGTTCAGCGGCTCCACCACTCCCCTTTGCCCGAAGGCTCCGGGGCGGCTTCACGGCCTTAGCATCACGATGCTCGATGTTTGACGCTTCACAGCGGGTACCGGAATATCAACCGGTTATCCATCGACTACGCCTGTCGGCCTCGCCTTAGGTCCCGACTTACCCTGGGCAGATCAGCTTGACCCAGGAACCCTTAGTCAATCGGCGCACACGTTTCTCACGTGTGAATCGCTACTCATGCCTGCATTCTCACTCGTCAACCGTCCACAACTACCTTCCGGTGCTGCTTCACCCGGCAGACGACGCTCCCCTACCCATCACAGCAGGCGTTGGCCCTAATGCTGCAATGACACGACTTCGGCGGTACGCTTGAGCCCCGCTACATTGTCGGCGCGGAATCACTAGACCAGTGAGCTATTACGCACTCTTTCAAGGGTGGCTGCTTCTAAGCCAACCTCCTGGTTGTCTGTGCGACTCCACATCCTTTCCCACTTAGCGTACGCTTAGGGGCCTTAGTCGATGCTCTGGGCTGTTTCCCTCTCGACCATGGAGCTTATCCCCCACAGTCTCACTGCCGCGCTCTCACTTACCGGCATTCGGAGTTTGGCTAAGGTCAGTAACCCGGTAGGGCCCATCGCCTATCCAGTGCTCTACCTCCGGCAAGAAACACACGACGCTGCACCTAAATGCATTTCGGGGAGAACCAGCTATCACGGAGTTTGATTGGCCTTTCACCCCTAACCACAGGTCATCCCCCAGGTTTTCAACCCTGGTGGGTTCGGTCCTCCACGAAGTCTTACCTCCGCTTCAACCTGCCCATGGCTAGATCACTCCGCTTCGGGTCTTGAGCGTGCTACTAAAAACGCCCTATTCGGACTCGCTTTCGCTACGGCTTCCCCACCCGGGTTAACCTCGCAACACACCGCAAACTCGCAGGCTCATTCTTCAAAAGGCACGCAGTCACGAGAAACACCGAAGTATTTCCGACGCTCCCACGGCTTGTAGGCACACGGTTTCAGGTACTATTTCACTCCCCTCCCGGGGTACTTTTCACCATTCCCTCACGGTACTATCCGCTATCGGTCACCAGGGAATATTTAGGCTTAGCGGGTGGTCCCGCCAGATTCACACGGGATTTCTCGGGCCCCGTGCTACTTGGGTGTCTCTCAAGCAAGCCGCTGACATTTCGACTACGGGGGTCTTACCCTCTACGCCGGACCTTTCGCATGTCCTTCGCCTACATCAACGGTTTCTAACTCGCCCTACGGCCGGCAGACCGTAGAAGAGAGATCCCACAACCCCGCACACGCAACCCCTGCCGGGTCTCACACGCATACGGTTTGGCCTCATCCGGTTTCGCTCGCCACTACTCCCGGAATCACGGTTGTTTTCTCTTCCTGAGGGTACTGAGATGTTTCACTTCCCCTCGTTCCCTCCACACTGCCTATGTGTTCAGCAGCGGGTGACAGCCCATGACGACTGCCGGGTTTCCCCATTCGGAAACCCCCGGATCAAAGCCTGGTTGACGACTCCCCGGGGACTATCGCGGCCTCCCACGTCCTTCATCGGTTCCTGGTGCCAAGGCATCCACCGTGCGCCCTTAAAAACTTGGCCACAGATGCTCGCGTCCACTGTGCAGTTCTCAAACAACGACCAGCCACCCATCACCCCACCAGCAAAACCGGTGAGTGCACTGGGGCCGGCGACTGAGGAGAAGATCATTCCCTCAGACACCCAACAGCGTGCCCGACACCCTCCGCTGCCCTCTCATCCGTTCCACGCCGAAGCAGTACTAGGAAGAAGAGCCATCCGAAAAGTGCCGAGTAGTCAACGTTCCACCCATGAGCAACCAGCATCAGACATTCGCTGATGTACTGGCCTCTGACCAGGCAAGCCCGGTAAGAAGTGCTCCTTAGAAAGGAGGTGATCCAGCCGCACCTTCCGGTACGGCTACCTTGTTACGACTTCGTCCCAATCGCCAGTCCCACCTTCGACAGCTCCCTCCCACAAGGGGTTGGGCCACCGGCTTCGGGTGTTACCGACTTTCGTGACGTGACGGGCGGTGTGTACAAGGCCCGGGAACGTATTCACCGCAGCAATGCTGATCTGCGATTACTAGCGACTCCGACTTCATGGGGTCGAGTTGCAGACCCCAATCCGAACTGAGACCGGCTTTTTGAGATTCGCTCCACCTCACGGTATCGCAGCTCATTGTACCGGCCATTGTAGCACGTGTGCAGCCCAAGACATAAGGGGCATGATGACTTGACGTCGTCCCCACCTTCCTCCGAGTTGACCCCGGCGGTCTCCCGTGAGTCCCCAGCACCACAAGGGCCTGCTGGCAACACGGGACAAGGGTTGCGCTCGTTGCGGGACTTAACCCAACATCTCACGACACGAGCTGACGACAGCCATGCACCACCTGTACACCGACCACAAGGGGGGCACTATCTCTAATGCTTTCCGGTGTATGTCAAGCCTTGGTAAGGTTCTTCGCGTTGCGTCGAATTAAGCCACATGCTCCGCCGCTTGTGCGGGCCCCCGTCAATTCCTTTGAGTTTTAGCCTTGCGGCCGTACTCCCCAGGCGGGGCACTTAATGCGTTAGCTGCGGCACGGACAACGTGGAATGTTGCCCACACCTAGTGCCCACCGTTTACGGCGTGGACTACCAGGGTATCTAATCCTGTTCGCTCCCCACGCTTTCGCTCCTCAGCGTCAGTATCGGCCCAGAGATCCGCCTTCGCCACCGGTGTTCCTCCTGATATCTGCGCATTTCACCGCTACACCAGGAATTCCGATCTCCCCTACCGAACTCTAGCCTGCCCGTATCGACTGCAGACCCGGGGTTAAGCCCCGGGCTTTCACAACCGACGTGACAAGCCGCCTACGAGCTCTTTACGCCCAATAATTCCGGACAACGCTTGCGCCCTACGTATTACCGCGGCTGCTGGCACGTAGTTAGCCGGCGCTTCTTCTGCAGGTACCGTCACTCTCGCTTCTTCCCTGCTGAAAGAGGTTTACAACCCGAAGGCCGTCATCCCTCACGCGGCGTCGCTGCATCAGGCTTTCGCCCATTGTGCAATATTCCCCACTGCTGCCTCCCGTAGGAGTCTGGGCCGTGTCTCAGTCCCAGTGTGGCCGGTCGCCCTCTCAGGCCGGCTACCCGTCGTCGCCTTGGTGAGCCATTACCTCACCAACAAGCTGATAGGCCGCGGGCTCATCCTGCACCGCCGGAGCTTTACACCATCAAGGATGCCCAAGACGGTCATATCCGGTATTAGACCCCGTTTCCAGGGCTTGTCCCAGAGTGCAGGGCAGATTGCCCACGTGTTACTCACCCGTTCGCCACTAATCCACCCCGAAGGGCTTCATCGTTCGACTTGCATGTGTTAAGCACGCCGCCAGCGTTCGTCCTGAGCCAGGATCAAACTCTCCGTGAATGTTTACCGGTAATCCGGTGAGACACACACGGGAGCGGAACCAAGAGGAGGAATAGTCCCCTCGGTCCTCAGCGTCCTCGCTGTGTTTTTTCAAAGGAACCTCGACCATCGGTGATCCGATGGACGGGGTATCAACATATCTGGCGTTGACTTTTGGCACGCTGTTGAGTTCTCAAGGAACGGTCGCTTCCTTTGTACTCACCCTTTCGGGCTTTCCTCCGGGCGCTTCCCTTCGGTGTTTCCGACTCTATCAGATCTTTTCTCGACCCGATTTCCTCGGTGCTTTCCAGGTTCCCGCTTCTGCGTTTCCCTTTCCGGCGGTTCCGACTCTATCAGATCCTTTCGGCGTCCGATTCCCGGTCGGCGGGATTGCCTCGGGGCTTTTGGCTTTCGCCGCGGCCCTTTCGACATTCGCTACTTTAGCTCATTCGCAGGGAGGCTCATAATCGAGTCTCTCGGCTTCGAATTCGCACGTGCGGACACGTCGAAAACGACCCCGGTGAAGGGGTTGGAGCTAGGTAGTGGGTTTGCCGCTCCGGCTGCAGGCGATCGCCGTACCCGGTTCAGCGGCTCGGGATACATTACGCATCTTCCGGGTGCGAGTCAACTTCGCCTGCGCCTGGGGACGTGGGCCCGGTACGGGCTCACCGTCGGGTCGTCGGCGACCCAGTAGCGCCAGGGGTGGATGTCGCCCCTCCCGCCCTCACCGGCGACCCCGGTGCGCGGCCCCTTCCGTACCTGCGCGGCGGGGACCGGGGTGCCGGTCAGTACCCGCATCGGCGTCTCGCCGGAGGCGCAGGCGTCCGTGCCGTCCAGGGCGCGGTCGACCTCCAGCGCGGTGGCGAGGCGGGCCGGGCCTTTGGCCAGTTCCTTGTCGTTGCGGGCCGAGGGGCGGCGCTTGCGGGCGAGTTCCGCGCCCTCGACGATCTCGCCGGCGCGCAGCAGCACGGCGCTCGCGGTGCCCTCGGGTCCGCAGACGAGGTTCATGCAGTGCCACATGCCGTAGGTGAAGTAGACGTACACGTGGCCCGGTTCGCCGAACATCACGGCGTTGCGGGCGGTGCGGCCCCGGTAGGCATGGGAGCCGGGATCGTTCTGGCCGTCGTACGCCTCGACCTCGGTGAGGCGTACCGCGATCGGGCCGTCGGGCGTCGTGCGCACCAGGACGCGGCCGAGGAGGTCGGGTGCGACCTCGAGGACCGGGCGGTCGAAGAAGGCACGGGGCAGTGGCATACGGTCCGGGGGCGCGATCATGCCCTCCGAGGGTAGTCCACGGGAGTGGTGCCGACGGGTCATGACCAGGGCGGAACCGGCCAGGGGGCGGCGCGCGTATGTAGGGGCGAGGTCCGTTCGTAAAGGGAGAGTCAATGGCGTTCAAGAAGCTGCTCGCGAGCCTCGGGGCCGGCGGGGCCTCCGTCGATACGGTGCTGACCGAGGTCAACGTCGTACCGGGCGGCGTGGTCCAGGGGGAGGTGCGGATCCAGGGCGGCTCCGTGAACCAGGCGATCGAGGGTCTCTCCGTCGGGCTTCAGGCGCGGGTCGAGGTCGAGAGCGGCGACCAGGAGTACAAGCAGGACATCGAGTTCACCAAGGTGCGGCTCGGTGGTGCCTTCGAGCTCCAGGCCGGTGCCCTGCACGCGGTGCCGTTCGGGCTGGAGATCCCCTGGGAGACACCGGTCACGATGATCGACGGGCAGGCGCTGCGCGGGATGCACATCGGTGTGACCACCGAGCTGGCGATCGCCCGCGCCGTGGACTCCGGCGACCTCGACCCGATCAACGTGCACCCGCTGCCGGCGCAGCAGGCGATCCTCGACGCGTTCATCCAGCTGGGCTTCCGTTTCAAGAGCGCTGACATGGAGCGCGGCCACATCCGGGGCACCCGGCAGACGCTGCCGTTCTACCAGGAGATCGAGTTCCACCCGCCGCAGCAGTACCGGGGGCTGAACCAGGTGGAGCTGAGCTTCGTCGCCGACGGGCACGCCATGGACGTCGTGCTGGAGATGGACAAGAAGCCCGGCCTGTTCAGCGAGGGCTCGGACACCTACCGGTCCTTCCAGGTGGGGCTGCACGACTGGCAGGGGACCGACTGGGCGGCGTACCTCAACCAGTGGCTGTCCGAGGTCGGCAGCAGGCGCAACTGGTTTTAGGGCCTAGGCTCGGGAACTGCTGGTTCCAGATCATCGATCAGGAGGTACCGAGGTGACCGAGCTCAAGAGGCGGCCGCTCCCCCATGACTTCCATCCGCCCGTGCCGTCGTTCACGGTGACGAGCGCGGACGTCGAGGAGGGCGCGACGCTGAAGAGCGCTCAGGTGCACGCGGAGGGCAACACCTCGCCGCAGCTGCGGTGGGAGGGCTTCCCGCCCGAGACCAAGAGCTTCGCCGTGACCTGCTACGACCCGGACGCGCCGACCGGCAGCGGGTTCTGGCACTGGGTGCTGTTCGACATCCCGGTCTCGGTGACGGAGCTGCCCGCGGGCGCGGGGAGCGGCAAGTTCGAGGGGCTGCCCGAGGGCGCCGTGCACGCGCGCAACGACTACGGGACGAAGGACTTCGGCGGTGCCGCGCCGCCGCCCGGGGACGGCCCGCACCGCTACGTCTTCACCGTGTACGCGGTCGACCAGGAGAAGCTGGGTCCGGACGCGGACGCGTCGCCGGCCGTCGTCGGCTTCAACCTGCGGTTCCACACGCTCGCGCGGGCGCAGCTCATCGGCGAGTACGAGAACCCCGCGCAGGGCTGAGCACGGCACGTCGCACCAGCCGAGCGTTCACGGAACGTTTGCCCGTCTCCGGTCTTGGAAGAGATCGGAGACGGGCATTTTTATTGCGTTGTCCATCTCGGCGCGCCCGTCCAGAGTTGAGCCAAGCCCGCCGGGGGGTGGGCGGTTGCACACGGGAGGTGGGCTGGATGCGTGACACGTTGGTGCTGAACGCGAGCTTCGAGCCGCTGTCTACGGTGACTCTCAACCGAGCCGTCGTCCTGGTGCTCCAGGACAAGGCGGTGGTCGAGCAGGCCCATCCCGAACTGCGGATGCGCGGGGCCGAGGTGGACATGCCGGCGCCCCGGGTGATCAGGCTGTGCCGGTACGTACGGGTGCCGTTCCGAAGACAAGCGCCGTGGTCGCGGCGGGGGGTGCTGGTGCGGGACCGGCACCGGTGCGTGTACTGCGGGCGCAGGGCGACGACGGTGGATCATGTGGTGCCGAGGGCGCGGGGCGGCCAGGACACGTGGCTGAACACGGTGGCGGCGTGCGCGGAGGACAACCACCGCAAGGCGGACCGGACTCCGGAGGAGGCCGGGATGACGTTGCTGAGGGCTCCGTTCGAGCCGACGCCGGCGGACGCGATGCTGCTGGCGCTGGGCGCCGAGGACTTCGCGGCGCTGCCCGACTGGCTGGCCCAGGATGCCGCCTGACCGGGCACGGTGACATCTCGTGACGTTCCCCGGCGGCCGCGGGTTCTGCCTGGCCGGCCGTCGTCCGTTCCCGCGTGATCGTGCACCCTGCCCGCGTCCGTGAGGGGCGCGGGCAGGGTGCCGGTGTTCGTGTGGTGGTCCTCAGTCGATGCTGGGCTTCTCCCGGCGTTCCGTCGCCGGGCCGTTGTTCTGGGCCGGGAGGGTGGCGCCGCCGTTGCCGTTGCCGCCGTTGCCCCCGCCGCCGAGGGGGCCGAAGTTGCCCATGGCGCCGGAGAGGCCCTTGAGGGCGTCGCCGATCTCGCTGGGGACGATCCAGAGCTTGTTGGCGTCGCCCTCGGCGATCTTCGGGAGCATCTGGAGGTACTGGTACGACAGGAGCTTCTGGTCGGGGTCGCCGGCGTGGATGGCCTCGAAGACGGTGCGCACGGCCTGGGCTTCGCCCTCGGCGCGCAGGGCGGCGGCCTTGGCCTCACCCTCGGCGCGCAGGATCTGGGACTGCTTCTCGCCCTCGGCCGTGAGGATCGCGGCCTGGCGGGTGCCCTCGGCGGTGAGGATCGCGGCGCGCTTGTCGCGGTCGGCGCGCATCTGCTTCTCCATCGAGTCCTGGATGGAGGTCGGGGGCTCGATGGCCTTCAGCTCGACGCGGTTGACGCGGATGCCCCACTTGCCGGTGGCCTCGTCCAGGACGCCGCGCAGGGCGGCGTTGATCTCCTCGCGGGAGGTCAGGGTGCGTTCCAGGTCCATGCCGCCGATGATGTTGCGCAGCGTGGTGACGGTGAGCTGCTCGATCGCCTGGATGTAGCTGGCGACCTCGTAGGTGGCCGCGCGGGCGTCCGTCACCTGGTAGTAGATGACGGTGTCGATGTTGACGACCAGGTTGTCCTGGGTGATCACCGGCTGGGGCGGGAACGGCACGACCTGTTCACGCAGGTCGATCCGGTTGCGGATGGTGTCGATGAACGGGACCACGATGTTCAGGCCCGCGTTCAGGGTCCGTGTGTAGCGGCCGAAGCGTTCGACGATGGCCGCGCTGGCCTGTGGGATGACCTGGATGGTCTTGATCAGGGCGATGAAGACCAACACCACCAGAATGATCAGGACGATGATGACCGGTTCCATCGTGTTCCCCGTACCCCTCTCCGCCTGGGCGCCTTCGGACGATCTCGTGCCTGTTGCTCGTGCTGTTCAAAGGATCTTGCCCGTCGAGTCTGACAGACCCCGGCCCAACTCGTGGGCAGGATCGCTCAGATGACGATCGCGGTGGCTCCTTCGATGTCCACGACGTCCACCTCCTGGCCCGCCTCGTAGGCCCGGCCGGAGTCCAGGGCGCGCGCCGACCAGATCTCCCCGGCGAGCTTGATGCGGCCGCCGGAGCCGTCGACCCGCTCCAGGACGACGGCTTGTCTGCCCTTCAACGCCTCCACGCCGGTGGCGAGTCGGGGGCTCTGCCGGCCGTGCCGGGCCGCGATGGGCCGTACCACGGCGATGAGGGCGACGGAGACGACGAGGAACGTGAGCACCTGGACGACCGCGCCGAGGCCGAGACCGGCGGCGACGGCGGCCGCGACGGCCCCCACCGCGAGCATGCCGAACTCGGGCATGGCGGTGACGACGAGCGGGATTCCGAGCGCCGCCGCGCCGACGAGCCACCACACCCATGCGTCGATGTCGTTCACGTGGTCATCGTAGGGCCCCGTTCGGGCCGCGGACAGGGCGCGTTGAGGGGCGGGGCCGGTTTGCGCGGGGTCAGGACAGGGGCAGGCCGTGCGCGGTCCAGCGGTCGCCGACCTGCTCGACGACGAGCGGCAGGCCGAAGCAGCGGGAGAGGTTGCGGGAGGTCAGTTCCAGCTCGATCGGGCCGGCGGTGAGGACCTTGCCCTGACGGATCATCAGGACGTGGGTGAAGCCGGGGGCGATCTCCTCGACGTGGTGCGTGACCATGATCATCGAGGGTGCGATGGGGTCGCGGGCGAGCCGGCCCAGGCGGCGCACGAGGTCCTCGCGGCCGCCGAGGTCGAGGCCGGCGGCGGGCTCGTCCAGGAGCAGCAGCTCGGGGTCGCTCATCAGGGCGCGGGCGATGAGGGTGCGCTTGCGCTCGCCCTCGGAGAGGGTGCCGAAGCGGCGGTCGAGGTAGTCGCTCATGCCGAGGCGGTCGAGGAAGGCGCGGGCGCGCTGCTCGTCCACGTCCTCGTACTCCTCGTGCCAGCCGGCGGTCATGCCGTAGGCGGCGGTGAGGACCGTCTGGAAGACCGTCTGGCGCTTGGGGAGCTTTTCGGCCAGGGCGATGCCGGCCACGCCGACGCGGGGGCGCAGCTCGAAGACGTCGGTGCCGGGCTTGCCCAGGGTCTCGCCGAGGATGGTGACGGAGCCCTTGGTGGGGTAGAGGTAGCTGGAGGCGACGTTCAGGAGGGTGGTCTTGCCGGCGCCGTTGGGACCGAGGATGACCCAGCGTTCGCCCTCCTTCACCGACCAGGAGACCTGGTCCACCAGAGCCCGGCCCTCACGGACCACGGATACGTCCTGAAGCTCCAGAACATCGCTCATGAGCGCGTTGTCTCCCCTTGCAGTGTGGCCGGTTCCGGCTGTCGCGTACGCCTGTGGCTCGGTCCGCCGCGCCGGTGGGCGCAGCCCATATGAAATCTACGCCACGAGTGCACCGGTCCATTCCATCGGTCCGGTCCTTAGGGTGGGGGCATGCTCACGGAACCACGTTCAGGGCGCCTCGCCGCCTGGGGAAATGCCCTTCTGGCCGGACTTGTCTCTCCGGATGACGCAGCGCTCGCCATTGTGGGCGACGACACGGTGCACCGGGTGGCGGGGCTGCCCGGGGAGCCGGCGCCGGTCGGGCTCACGCTCGCGCTGGGGCGGCTGCGGGCGCTGGGGGCGACGGGGCTGCGGGTGGCGCTGCCGGCGCCGGGGCATCCGCTGGGGCTCAGCGGTCCGCCGGAGTTCAACGCGCGGGCGCTGGAGGCGGAGGAGGCGGTGGTCTGTTTCGGTGCGGCGCTCGGTCTGGTGCCCGAGCCGTACGAGGCGGGGCCGGCCGGTGACGTCCATGCCGAGGTGGTCTGGCAGGTGCTGCCGGTGCGGGAGGCCCCGCCCGCGGACGTGCCCTCCCTCGGCGAGGCGGAACGCGAGCTGGCGGAGGCGCTGCGGGACGCGACGGCGGTGCTCGCCCGGCTGGACGTCGCCGCGTCGGGCCCGGTGGCGCAGGCGGCGATCGACGCGTACCGGGCCCGGGCGGAGCGCGGCCGCGAGGTCCTGGCCCCGGGCTATCCGCCGCGCGCGGTGCGCGTCCTGGAGCTGGCCCAACGGGTCGCCTTCCTGATCTCCCTGGCCGAGGACAACGGCCACGGCGCCGCGGTCACCGCCGCCGAGATCTCCGCCCGCACCGAGGCCCTGCGCCCCGTGGAACGCACGGCCCGCCGGGCGCAGGTGGCGGCGTACAACTCGATCGTGGAAGAACGGGAGCGGGGCGTGCGGTGACCCTGCGGGGCTTTGGCGGGGGGGTGAGCGGGGGCTTTGATCGGGGGTGATGGGAAGGGGGGCTCGCGGCGGCCGGGGACGGCGCAGGACGAGCGGCCGGGCTCGGGGGTGGCCGAGGTTCCTCTGCAGGCGGACCGGCGGGGGCCCAAGGCCGGCGTAGGACGAGCGGGCGGGCCCGGGGGCGGCGCTCGTGCGGCGGCCGGGGACCGGGCCGGTGCCCACCCAGGGGACGGCGGCCGGGGGCGCGGACGGGCGGCCTGGCTTGGTGGGCGGCTGGGGTGCCCCTGTAGTGGGGGCCTGGCCGGGGGCCCGGGACCCGGTGTACGACGAGCGAGTGGGCCCGGGAGCAGCCGAGGTACCTCTGTTGGCGGACCCGCGGGGCCCGAAGCCCGGCGTACGACGACCGGCCGGGTCCGGGGCTGTCGGTTCCGGGGCGTGGCTGCCGCGGGTGGGAGCGGCCGGCCCGCCGGGGCAACGGGGAGGCAGTGCGTTGGGGCCGACCGGCCCGATTCGGGGCCGCGGGGCGCCGGGACTCGTGCGGTCCGGCGACGCGACAAGGCCCCCCGCTGGACCGGGGGGCCTGTGCCTCAGACGACGGCGACGCGGTGGTTCCTCAGTGGTTGAGGCCGAGGTTGCCGAAGGCCGGGTTCAGCACGCCGATGACGTTGACGCTGTCGCCGACCGCGTTCACCGGGACGTGCACCGGGGCCTGAATGGCGTTGCCCGAGCCCACGCCCGGGGAGCCCTGCGCCGCACCGGCCGCCTGGCTGTTGGCGGAGGCCAGGCCGGCACCGGCGGCCACGAGGCCACCCGCCACCATCGTCACGGCCACTGCCTTCTTCAGGTTCTTCACTTTCCAACCCCTCTTGAGCTTCGCCACGGCGGTTCTCCGTGGCACGCACTGGAGAACGGCGGAGCTCGCCAGGGGATGCGCCATCCGGGTGACATTCCCACGACGGTATGAATCTCAGCCCGGACGGGAGTGTCTACGCGGCGCCAGGTTGACGCGCCGTGGGGTCGGCTCAGCCGCTCACCCCGTGCCGTACGGCCCACAGCGCGGCCTGGGTGCGGTCGGCGAGGTCGAGCTTCATCAGGATGTTGGAGACATGCGTCTTGACGGTCTTCTCCGACAGCACCAGCGCACGGGCGATCTCCCGGTTGGAACGGCCGTCCGCGATCAGGCCCAGCACCTCCCGCTCCCGCTCGGTGAGCGAACCACCCCTGCCCTGACCGGAGTTCGCCTCCTCCTGGGACAGCAGCGCGCCCGCGACCTCGGGCTGGAGCAGGATGTGCCCGGCGTGCACGGAGCGGATGGCGCCGGCCAGGGCGTCGGGATCGACGTCCTTGTACACGTATCCCGCGGCGCCCGCGCGCAGGGCGGGCACCACGGTGCGCTGCTCGGTGAAGCTGGTGACGATCAACACCCGTGCGGGGTTGGCGAGTTCGCGCAGCCGGCGCAGCGCGTCGATGCCGTCCGTGCCCGGCATCCGGACGTCCATGAGGATGACGTCGGGGCTCAGTTCCCCGGCGCGCTCGACCCCCTCGGCGCCGTCGGCCGCCTCGCCGACGACGACTATGTCATCCTGCACCTCCAGAAAGGTGCGCAGGCCCCGGCGGACGACCTGGTGGTCGTCGACGATCAGCACCTTGATGGGCTCAGCCACCGGGAACCTCCATCTCGATCGTGGTGCCCTTGCCGGGCGCCGATTCCACGGTCAGCGTGCCGCCGACCCCGCTCGCCCGGTCGCGCATCGAGACCAGCCCGAGGTGCCGTCCGGCGCGGCCCACCGCGGCCGGGTCGAAGCCGTCGCCGTCGTCGGCCACGCGCAGCACGGCGCCGCCGCCGCGCCGCTCCACGCTGACGTCGACGTGCTCGGCACGGGCGTGGCGCAGCGCGTTGTGCAGGGCCTCCTGGGCCACCCGGAGCACGGCCTCCTCCTGGGCGGCGGGCAGCGCCCGGTAGCCGGCGCCGGTGAAGGTGACGCGGGCGCTGTGGGCGCGGTCGAGGACCTGGATCTGGGTGCGCAGGGTGGCGATCAGTCCGTCCTCGTCCAGGGCCGCGGGCCGCAACTCCACGACGGCGGCGCGCAGTTCGTCGGCGGCTTCGGCGGCGAGCGCGGCGACCTGGTGGAGTTCGCCCTTGGCGCGCGCGGGGTCGCGGTCGACGAGGGCGGCGGCGGCCTGAGCGGTCAGGCGCAGCGAGAAGAGCTTCTGGCTGACCGCGTCGTGCAGTTCGTGCGCGAGCCGGGAGCGCTCCTCGGCGATGGTGAGTTCGCGGCTGCGCTCGTAGAGGCGGGCGTTGGTGAGGGCGATCGCGGCGTGCTGGGCGAGCAGGGCGAGTAGTTCCTCGTCCTCCTCGGTGAAGCCGCAGCCGCCGTCCGGCTTGGGACAGTTCTTGTTGGCGAGGAACAGGGCGCCGATGACCTCGTCGTCGGCGCGGATGGGCAGGCCGAGGAAGTCGACCATGTCGGGGTGGGCCTGCGGCCAGCCCTCGAAGCGGGGGTCCCGGCGCACGTCGGCGAGACGCTGGGGGCGGGCCTCGTGCAGCATCGCGGCGAGGATGCCGTGCTGGCGGGGCAGCGGGCCGATCGCCTTCCACTGGGCGTCGCTGACGCCGTCCACCACGAACTGGGCGAAGCCGCCGTGGTCGTCGGGGACGCCGAGGGCGGCGTACTGCGCGTCGAGCAGCTCGCGGGCGGAGGCGACGATCGTCTTGAGGACGTCGCGTGTCTCCAGGTGTCTGCTCATGGCCAGCAGCGCGGAACTCACCGCGGCGAGGCCGGACCGGGGGCCGTGACTCATGTCCTCACGGTACCGGCGGGGCGGGCCGGGCGGATCGGCCCGCCGCGGCACGGGGCCCGGCCGCTGGACCTAGGGCCTTTCTGCCGGATCAGGTCGGCCCGGGCCAACGGAACCTTCCAGCCGAGCCGAGCGGGGGCTGGTGCGTGCAGATGCAAGGCGGAGGAGGGAGTCGACGCGGAGCGTCGGCGAGTGACGACAACGCCGCAGATGTGCGTGCCAGCCCCCGCGACCCCGACAAGATCCGGAAGACAGGCCCTAGGGCGGACGGCCCAGGACCGGAGCCCCGGTCCGGTGATGTACGCCGAAGGGACCGTCGGCTCTGCGGCTCGCGGCCGAGGCGGTGGCGCGGGGTGCGTTTCTAGGTTGATCCCCACCGCCCGAGCGGGCGGACGGCGACAAGGGGATGGTTGGTCATGCCGGTAGGGATCATCACGGGGGCTTCGAAGGGGCTGGGGCGGGCGCTCGCCGAGGCGCTGGCCGGGCTCGGCTGGGACCTGGTGCTGGACGCGCGCGGCGCGGCGGCGCTGCGGGAGGCCGCGGCGGCCGTCGGTACGCACGGCACCCGGGTGGTGGCGCTGCCCGGGGACGTCACGGACGCCGGGCACCGGGCCGCGCTGGTGGCCGCGGCCCGGGAGCTGGGCGGGATCGATGTGCTGGTGAACAACGCGAGCGCGCTCGGCGCCGAGCCGCTGGTGCGGCTGGCGGAGCTGCCGCTGACGGGGCTGCGGCGGGCGCTGGAGGTGAATGTGACCGCCGCGCTGGGCCTGGTCCAGGAGGCGCTGCCGCTGCTGCGGGCGTCGGCGGCGGGCGCGGTGATCGCGGTGGGTTCGGACGCGGCGGTGGAGGCGTACGGGACCTGGGGCGGTTACGGCGCCTCCAAGGCGGCCCTGGAGCAGTTGGCGGCGGTGCTGGCGGTGGAGGAGCCGGGCCTGCGGGTGTGGGCGGTGGATCCGGGGGACATGGCGACCGAGCTGCACGCGGCGGCGGTGCCGGACGAGGAGGACCTGGGAGTGGCGCCCGCCGCCGTCGTACCCGGGTTCCTGCGGCTGCTGGCGGAGCGGCCGGCCAGCGGGCGGTACGCGGCGCGGGCGCTGGTGGCGGGCCGATGAGCACGGTGGTGCGGGTGCCGCCGGAGCGCTCGGCGCGGGTGCCGGCCGAGCAGCGGGGGCCGGGCCGGGACCGGGACGACGTACGGCTGCTGGTGTCGCACGGGACACGGGTCGCGCACCACGCGTTCCGGGAGCTGCCGTCGCTGCTGCGGGCCGGGGACCTGCTGGTGGTGAACACCTCGCCGACGCTGGCCGCGGCGGTGGACGGGCGGATCGGGCCGGGCCGGGTGGTGGTGCACTTCTCCACCCGCGGGGACGACGGGCGCTGGGCGGTGGAGCTGCGGGAGCCGGATGGAAGGGGAACCACGCGCGCGCGTACGGGCACGCGTGCGGGGAGCGAGGTGGTGCTGGCGGGTGGGGCGCGGCTGGTGGTCGAGGAGCCGGTGAGCGCGCGCGGGGAGCGGCTGTGGTGGGCGCGGGCCGTGGGCGGCCGGGTGCTGGAGCTGCTGCGGGAGCACGGGCGGCCCATCCGTTACTCCTACACGGAGCGGGACCAGCCGTTGTCGGCGTACCAGACGCTGTTCGCGCTGCCGTCGCCGGACGGGGCGGGCAGCGCGGAGATGCCGAGCGCGGCGCGGCCCTTCACCGCGCGGCTGGTGGCGGAGCTGGTGCGCAGGGGGGTGGGGTTCGCGCGGGTCACGCTGCACACGGGGGTGGCGTCGGCGGAGGCGCACGAGCCGCCGTACCCGGAGCGGTTCTCGGTGCCGGAGTCGTCGGCGCGGCTGGTGAACGCGGTGGCGGCCGGGGGTGGCCGGGTGATCGCCGTGGGGACGACGGCCGTGCGGGCACTGGAGTCGGCCGCGGGGCCGGACGGGGTGGTGCGGGCGGCCGGGGGGTGGACGGATCTGGTGGTCACGCCCGAGCGCGGGGTGCGGGTGGTGGACGGGCTGCTGACCGGGCTGCACGAGCCGGAGGCCTCGCATCTGCTGATGCTGCGGGCGATCGCCGGGCGGGCCGCGGTGGACCGGGCCTACGAGGAGGCGCTGCGCGGGCTCTACCTGTGGCACGAGTTCGGGGACGTCCATCTCCTCCTTCCGGAGGAGGGCACTCACAGCGTGCGTTGCGATGGCAACTAACGGTGAGAACTCTCTGCCCCGGCTGTGAGCCCGCGCATAGGGCCCACATCACGTACGAAAGTGCATAGGAGATAAACACCCCCGCATGAACGGGACAGATGGTCCAATCTGTCCCGTTTTGCCCTTACCTGATCCACTACCTTGGATCGTACGTCACATCTTTGCCAGGGCATTTTGCGCCCGCTAAGAATTGCTTCCGTCGCTCAGCGCCGTGGGTTCAACCCGCGGCTTTTGTGCGGGAGGAACCGATTCCCCCGGCGGACGCAGGAGCGACCTCCGCGCTATCGAAGAGGTCCACAGCTATGCCCAAGAACATCCTCAGTCGTGCTCATAGTCGGAACCTGACCAAGCAGCACAAGATCGCCGTCGCCGGTGTCGCCGCTCTCGGCACCGCCGCCATCGCCCTGTCGGCCATCCCCGGCAACGCGGACACGGTCACCACCGGTTCTCCCGCCACCGCCGCCCAGGTCGCCAAGGTCGCCACCCAGGACGCCCCGCTGACGAGCGTCAAGGGTCCGATCACCGACCGGGCCGGCACGCAGAACATCAAGCTCGACGCGATCGCCGCGCAGAAGAAGGCCGCCGACCAGCTCGTCGCCAAGCAGCGCGCCGAGGCCGCCGCGAAGAAGGCCGCCGCCGACGCCGCCGCCAAGAAGGCCGCGCAGGAGCGCACCGCCAAGCAGGCCGCGAACCGTTCCGCGCAGCGCCCGCAGATGCAGACCGTCGCCGCGAAGACCTACGCGAACAACCTCGACGGCTGGATCCGCCAGTCCCTGGACATCATGCGCGCCAAGGGCATCCCGGGCAGCTACAGCGGCCTGCACCGCAACATCATGCGGGAGTCCTCGGGCAACCCGATGGCCATCAACAACTGGGACATCAACGCCCGCAACGGCATCCCGTCCAAGGGCCTGCTCCAGGTGATCCAGCCCACCTTCAACACGTACCACGTGCCCGGCACCTCGTGGAACATCTACGACCCGGTCGCCAACATCACCGCCGCCTGCAACTACGCGGCCCACCGCTACGGCTCGATGGACAACGTCAACAGCGCGTACTGAGGTCGGCGCGGACCTCTGACGCACGCCGAAGGGCGGCACCCCGTTGCGGGGTGCCGCCCTTCTCGACGTACCGGGGGCTACTTGCGCATGACCTCGGGTTCGTGGCGGCGCAGGAAGCGGGAGACGAAGAAGCCGCAGATCACGCCGAGCGCGATCAGCACGATCATGCCCAGGCTCCAGGCCGAGGCGGTGTGGTTCCACAGCGGGTCGGTGCTGCCCGGGTCGTCGCTGTTCGGGGCGATGTCGTTGAAGTCGAGCGTGGCGCCGGCCGCGGCCACCGCCCAGCGCGAGGGCATCAAGTACGAGAACTCGTTGACGCCGAGCGTGCCGTGCAGGGTGAACAGGCAGCCGGTGAAGACGACCTGGATGATCGCGAACATCACCAGCAGCGGCATGGTCTTCTCGGCGGTCTTCACCAGCGAGGAGATCACCAGGCCGACCATCATCGAGGTGAAGCCGAGCGCCATGATGGGCAGGCACAGCTCGAACAGGGTCGAGCCGCCGAGGATCACGCCCTGGTCCGGGATCTCCCGGGAGGAGAAACCGATCAGGCCGACCATCAGGCCCTGGAGCACGGTGACGGTGCCGAGCACGACCACCTTGGACATCAGGTAGGCCGACCGGGACAGCCCGGTCGCCCGCTCCCGCTCGTAGATCACCCGTTCCTTGATCAGCTCACGCACGGAGTTGGCGGCGCCCGCGAAGCACGCGCCGACCGCGAGGATCAGCAGCACGGTGGTGGCGGTGCCGTTGGGGGCGTGCAAGCCGGTGCGCGGGTCGATCTTCGGGTTGACCAGCAGCCCGTGATCGTGGTTGATCAGCAGGCTGACCGAGCCGAGCACCGCGGGCAGGATCACCGTCAGCGCCAGGAAGCCCTTGTCGGAGACGATGACCGACACATAGCGCCGGATGAGGGTGAGCAGCTGCGAGCCCCAGGCCTGCGGCTTCGGCGGCTTGACGACCTGCGGCTGCGTGTGCGCGGCCTGCGGGGCCACGGCGTCGATGTCCGCCGCGTACATCGTGTAGTGCTGCGAGCCCTTCCAGCGGCCCGCCCAGTCGTAGTCGCGGTAGTTCTCGAACGCGGAGAACACGTCGGCCCAGCTGTCGTAGCCGAAGAAGTTCAGCGCCTCCTCCGGCGGGCCGAAGTAGGCCACCGCGCCGCCCGGCGCCATCACCAGCAGCTTGTCGCACAGCGCCAGCTCGGCCACCGAGTGGGTGACGACGAGCACGGTGCGGCCGTCGTCGGCGAGGCCGCGCAGCAACTGCATGACATCGCGGTCCATGCCCGGGTCCAGGCCCGAGGTCGGCTCGTCCAGGAAGATCAGCGACGGCTTGGTCAGCAGCTCCAGGGCGACCGAGACGCGCTTGCGCTGACCGCCGGACAGGGAGGTGACCTTCTTGTCCTTGTGGATGTCGAGCTTCAGCTCGCGCAGCACCTCGTCGATGCGCGCGTCGCGCTCCTGCGCGGTGGTGTCGGCCGGGAAGCGCAGCTTGGCCGCGTACTTCAGGGCCTTCCGGACGCTCAGCTCCTTGTGCAGGATGTCGTCCTGCGGGACCAGGCCGATGCGCTGGCGCAGCTCGGCGAACTGCTTGTACAGGTTCCGGTTGTCGTACAGCACCTCGCCCTGGTTGGCGGGCCGGTAGCCGGTGAGCGCCTTGAGCAGCGTGGACTTGCCGGAGCCGGACGGGCCGATGACCGCGACCAGGGACTTCTCCGGGACGCCGAAGGAGACGTCCTTCAGGATCTGCTTGCCGCCGTCGACCGTCACAGTCAGATGGCGCGCGGAGAAGGAGACCTCACCGGTGTCGACGAACTCCTCGAGGCGGTCGCCGACGATCCGGAAGGTGGAGTGGCCGACGCCGACGATGTCGGCCGGGCCGAGCTGCACCGAGCCGCCCTTGGGCACCGGGTGACCGTTGACGTACGTGCCGTTGTGCGAGCCGAGGTCGCGGATCTCGAAGCGGCCGTCGGGTGTCGAGTGGAACTCCGCGTGGTGCCGGGAGACCTGGAGGTCCGAGACGACCAGCTCGTTCTCCAGGGCACGGCCGATGCGCATCACCCGGCCGAGCGAGAACTGGTGGAACGTGGTCGGGCTGCGGTCCCCGTGCACCGGCCCGGCCGCCGGCTTCGGGTGGGCGGCACCGGGTCCGGCCTGCTGCTGCGGGAAGGCGGCGGCCTGCTGGGCGGCCTGCGGCGCCTGCTGCCAGCCGGGGCCCGGGGCCTGGGCGGCGGGTGCCTGGTGGGGCACGGCTTGGGCGGGCGCCTGGTGCGCGGGCGCGGCGGGCGCCTGGTGAGCCGGCTGGGCGGGCTGCTGGGCCCAGGCCGCGGCGCCCGCGTCCTGGGCGTACGGCGCCTGCTGCGCCTGCTGCGCCTGCGGCTGCTGCGGCAGGCCGGCGGCGATCGCGGCACCGGCGAGATCCAGCCGCGGCCCGTCGGTCGCGTTGCCGAGGTGCAGCGAGACGCCCGGGCCTATCTCGGACCGCTGGATCCGCTGCCCCCGCAGATACGTGCCGTTGGTGCTGCCGTGGTCCTCGATGACCCAACCGCGGCCGTCGAAGCTGACCGTGGCGTGCCGCCAGGAGACCCTGGCGTCTTCGAAGACGATGTCACCCTGCGGATCCCTGCCCAGGGTGTAAGGCCTGGACGGATCGAGCGTCCAGGTACGTCCGTTTGTTTCCAGTACGAGTTCCGGCACTCCATGCCCCACTGAGTTGTCCCCCGAATTGCCCCCATCGCGGGGAGTCTAGGGATGTCGAACATCGTGGGGAACTATTTCAGGCCCGCCCCCCTGACCAAAACCCGGGCTTGCCGGGAGCGCCCTCGTCCGCCGCGTCTCTCGCCGGGGGCGGAGGTGGGGAGTTGCGGGTTCGACGCCTGCTGTCCGCAACGTCCCGGACACCCCGGCGCCACCGATTGTTCCGTGTCCGTCAGGCGGACCTCGCGGGCGGGCGGCACGGGGTGCCGGATACGGTGGGAGGACCATGGATGCTGCGCAGACCCCCGAGGTCCCCACTCTCCTCGTCAAGATCTTCGGCAAGGACCGGCCGGGCATCACGGCCGGGCTCTTCGACACCCTTGCCGCGTACTCCGTCGACGTGGTCGACATCGAGCAGGTCGTCACGCGGGGACGCCTGGTGCTGTGCGCGCTGGTGAGCCAGCCGCCGGCCGGGATCGAGGGCGATCTGCGGGCCACCGTGCACAGCTGGGCCGAGTCGATGAAGATGCAGGCGGAGATCATCTCGGGCCACGGCGACAACCGCCCGCGCGGCCTCGGGCGCTCCCTGGTGACCGTTCTCGGCCATCCGCTCACCGCCGAGTCGACCGCGGCCATCGCCGCCCGCATCGCCAAGGCCGGCGGCAACATCGACCGTATCTTCCGGCTCGCCAAGTACCCCGTGACCGCCGTGGAGTTCGCGGTCTCCGGCGTGGAGACCGAGCCGCTGCGCACCGCGCTGGCGCAGGACGCCGCGGCCCTGGGTGTGGACATCGCGGTGGTCGCCGCGGGCCTGCACCGCCGCGCGCAGCGCCTGGTGGTGATGGACGTGGACTCCACCCTGATCCAGGACGAGGTCATCGAGCTGTTCGCGGCGCACGCGGGCTGCGAGGACAAGGTCGCCGAGGTGACCGCGGCGGCGATGCGCGGCGAGCTGGACTTCGAGCAGTCCCTGCACGCGCGCGTCGCGCTGCTGGCGGGTCTCGACGCCTCGGTGGTGGAGAAGGTGCGCAACGAGATCCGGCTGACCCCGGGCGCCCGCACCCTGATCCGCACCCTGAAGCGGCTCGGCTACCAGGTCGGTGTGGTCTCCGGCGGCTTCACCCAGGTCACCGACGATCTGCGGGAGCGGCTGGGTCTCGACTTCGCCCAGGCGAACACGCTGGAGATCGTGAACGGCAAGCTGACCGGCCGGGTCACCGGGGAGATCGTGGACCGCGCGGGCAAGGCGCGGCTGCTGCGCCGGTTCGCCGCGGAGGCCGGGGTGCCGCTGGCGCAGACGGTGGCGATCGGCGACGGCGCCAACGACCTGGACATGCTGAACGCGGCCGGACTGGGGGTCGCCTTCAACGCCAAGCCCGTGGTCCGCCAGGCGGCGCACACCGCGGTGAACTTTCCCTTCCTCGACACGGTCCTCTACCTCCTCGGCATCACCCGGGAAGAGGTCGAGGCGGCCGACACCCACGACGAGGACTGAGCCCGTCACCCCGCCGCCGTACGCCAGGGTCCGGCCGGTCGCGCCGGGCCCCTGACGCCGTCGGCCGGGTCACTCCGAGGGTGCCCAGTAGCCGGTCAGCGTCGCCACCCCCGGCTCCAGGCTCTTCCAGGGACCCTCGAAGGACAGCAGGGCGAAGGCGGCGGCGGGGAAGCCCCGCCGGTTCATCCGCTCGCGGGCCTCGTCGTCGGCCGAGCCGGCAAGAATCTCGGCGAGGCCGTGCACTCCCGGGTTGTGGCCGATCAGGATCACCGTCGCCACCTCGTCCGGGACCTCGTTGAGCAGAGCGATCAGCTCGCCGGGCGAGGCCTCGTAGATCCGCTCCTCGTAGACGGTCTTCGGCCGGTGCGCCAGCTCGTGGACGGCGAGCTTCCAGGTCTCGCGGGTCCGGGTCGCGGTGGAGCACAGGGCCAGGTCGAAGGTGAGGCCGGAGTCGGCCAGCTTGCGTCCGGCGACCGCCGCGTCCTTGCGGCCCCGCTCGGCGAGCGGGCGCTCATGGTCGGACACCTGGGGCCAGTCGGCTTTCGCATGCCGGAAAAGGGCGATCCTGCGGGGTTCTGCGACGCTCATGCGTCCCAGCTTCGCATGAAACAGGCCACAGGGCGCAGGGAGTTGACACGCGAACCGGCCGCGTACGGCGGGTCTCGGTCAGTGCCCGAGCAGCTGCTGCGCGTGCTCGACGAGCCGGGGTATGGCCGGGTCGGAGGCTGCGGCGTGCGCGCCGGACGGGCTGAGTATCAGCAGGAACAGGAGGCCGAAGGCGAGCGCGGGCAGCGCGAGGGCCCACCAGGGCAGCCGGATGTCGGCGCCGCCCGTGGTCGCCGGGTGGGTCCGGAAGTGGGTGCGGGCGGACATGATCGCCTCCGAGGTCCTTCGAGCGGGTCGGTGACCGCCCGGTGCGGTCACCACTCGAAGGTACGGAATCCGTGGCCGCCAACCCATCAGGTTTTCCACCCAGTTACCCCTGACCCCTGCCCCCTAGGGGACAGGGGGGCCAGCACCACCGTCCGCCGGAAACGCCCTGGTGGAAGGGCCCGGGGCGATCGGCGTCACGGGGCGATCGGCGTCACGGGGACGCGATGGTCGCGACGATGGCGATGAGGACGAAGATCGCGAAGAAGGAGCCGAAGACGAGCAGCATCTTCTTCTGACCGTTGCGGGGGTTCGGGTCGAGCACAGGCTGCATGCGCCCAGTCTCGCACCTCTCCCCCGGCCGCCGTGCGCGGGGGTCAGCGCGCGCCGGCCTCCTCCTCCACGGTGCGGTCGCGGCCGGCGAGGAAGCCCACCACCATCTGGGGCACCATCAGCGCCGCCATGAGGGCGATCGGCAGTCCCCAGCCTCCGCTGTGCTGGTAGAGCACGCCGACCAGCAGCGGGCCGGGGATGGAGATCAGATAGCCGGTGCTCTGCGCGAACGCGGACAGCTGGGCCACGCCCGCACTGCTGCGGGCACGCATGCCGACCATCGTCAGCGCGAGCGGGAAGGCGCAGTTGGCGATGCCGAGCAGCAGCGCCCAGGCCCAGGCGCCGCCGGCCGGTGCAAGGTACAGGCCGGCGTATCCGGCGAGCCCGCACACGCCCAGGACCAGCACGATCGGGCCCTGGTGGGGCAGCCGGCTGGCGACCCGCGGGATGACGAAGGCCAGCGGCACGCCCATCACCATGGTGACGGCGAGCAGCAGGCCCGCGGTGCCGGCCGACACGCCCGCGTCGCGGAAGATCTGCGCCATCCAGCCCATGGTGATGTAGGCCGCGGTGGCCTGGAGACCGAAGAAGACGGCGAGCGCCCAGGCGGTGCGGCTGCGGGTGATCCGCAGCGGGGCCTGAGCCGGCTCCGCCCCCGGCGCGGCGGCCGTGTGCGCGACGGCCCCCTGTCCGGCTCCGGCCCGCTCGGCGCCGTCCCGGCCCTGCCGTACCAGCGGCAGCCAGGGCAGCACGGCCACCGCCGCGACCGCCGCCCAGACGGCGAGGCCCAGCTGCCAGCGGCCGCCCATGGCGTGGGTCAGCGGGACGGTCGCCGCGGCGGGGACCGAGGTGCCGACGGCGAGGACCATGGAGTACAGGCCGGTCATGGAGCCGACCCGGTCGGGGAACCAGCGCTTGACGATGACCGGCATCAGCACGTTGCTGACCGCGATGCCCATCAGGGCGAGCGCGCTGAGCGCCAGGAACCCGGCGGTGCTCCCGGCGTAGGGCCGGATCAGCAGGCCCGCGCAGATGGCGGCCATGCCGGCGCAGACCACGGCGGCCGGGCCGAAGCGGCGGGCCAGGCGGGGCGCGGTCACCCCGAAGACGGCGAAGCAGAGCGGGGGCACGGAGGTGAGCAGCCCGGCCACGCTGCCGCTCATGCCGAGCCCGTCGCGGACCTCCTCCAGGAGGGCGCCGAGGCTGGTGATGGCCGGGCGCAGGTTGAGCGCGGACAGCACGATGCCCGCCGTGACCAGGCGGATCACCCAGGGGCGCGGGGCGCCCGGCTTCGGGGGCGTCTCGGGTGCGCTCGGCGTGGCGGACGTGTCGCGTTCGATCGGTGACATCGCCGTACGGGTGTCCGCTGCGCGGGTTTCCTCACTAGCCATGGGGCCCATCATAGAATCATAGGATGATTGGTTGTCCAGGGTTGTCCGCGAACAGCTGTCCATGATTGGTTGTCCCGTCCCCCGACCCCCGGAGCGTGCGCGCCCCGGCCTCTCGTGCAAAGGTGTGCCATGCCTCTGAGCCACCCGCGCCGTTCGGCCCTGTCCGAGCAGGTCATCGCCGAACTGCGCAACCAGATCGCCACCGGCGAGTGGCCGGTCGGCTCCCGCATCCCGACCGAGCCGGAACTCGTCGAGCAGCTGGGCGTCGCCCGCAACACGGTCCGCGAGGCCGTGCGCGCGCTCGCCCACAACGGACTGCTGGACATCCGCCAGGGCTCGGGCACCTATGTCGTGGCCACCAGCGAACTGGCCGGTGTGATGCACCTGCGGTTCGCCGACGCCGACCCGCGGCACATCGCCGAGCTGCGTTCCACCCTGGAGTCCGCCGCGGCCAAGCTGGCCGCCACCCGGCGCTCCGAGAAGGACCTCAAACAGTTGGACGCGCTGCTGGCACGGCGCGACGAGGCGTGGCGCCGCGGTGAGGCGGAGGCCTTCGTGACCGCGGACGCCACCTTCCACCTGGCCGTCGTCGCCGCCTCCCACAACGAGGTCATGACGGCGATGTACGCGGACCTCGGCGAGCTGCTGCGGGCCGCGCTGCGCGCGGACGTCGGCGCCGAGCTGACGCCCGAGGCACACATGGACCACGCCCGCCTGGTGGACGCGATCCGCGCGGGCGACGCCGAGACGGCGGCGAGCGAGGCCGCCGGCTACCCCTTCCAGTGCCGTACAGGCCGGCTCAGCGCACCTTCTGGTGGCTGATCCAGGCCGATCCGACCTCCTTCCAGCACCGCCCGGTCAGCCGTACGGTCAGCGCCGGCTCGGCGTCCACCGGGGCGCTGTCGGTGTCGATGTCCCACCAGCGGGCGCACTCGATGTGCAGCCGTACCCGGTCGGTGTCGGCATAGGGGTTGTGGCAGTACGCCACCACATGGGAGCCGGTGACCGCCGTACGGCAGGCGGCCCCGAACGGCTGCGGCGCGCCGGCCCCGCCGCCGCGCGCGGGGGCGTGCGGCGCCGCGTCGTACGGCAGGGACAGCACCAGGGCGACGGCCGCGGTCAGCGGTGCCAGGCTGCGGGACAGGCGCACAAGGGGACCTCCTCGGCCGGGCTCGGAGGGATGCGCGGGGGAACGCGCTTCCAGGGTGCGCCGTACGGACGCCGGCCCGCCCGGCCGGTGAGCCGAACGGGTGACGGACGCGGAGACGGGCGACGCCTGTCCCGGACGCGGAGATGGCGACGCAGCACGGGCACGAAACGGGCGAGGCCCGCACCCCCTCCGGGGTGCGGGCCTCTTCGCGCGAGCGGGAGGGGCTCAGGCGCCGATCGCGTGCAGACCGCCGTCCACGTGGATGATCTCGCCCGTGGTCTTCGGGAACCAGTCGCTCAGCAGGGCGACGATGCCCTTGCCGGCCGGCTCCGGGTCCTTCAGGTCCCACTCCAGCGGGGAGCGGCTGTCCCACACGGAGGCCAGCTCGCTGAAACCGGGGATGGACTTGGCGGCCATCGAGCCGATCGGGCCCGCCGAGATCAGGTTGCAGCGGATGTTCTGCTTGCCCAGGTCACGCGCCATGTAGCGGTTGGTGGCCTCCAGGGCGGCCTTGGCCGGGCCCATCCAGTCGTACTGCGGCCAGGCGAACTGGGCGTCGAAGGTGAGACCGACGACCGAGCCGCCGTTCTGCATCAGCGGCAGGCAGGCCATGGTCAACGACTTCAGGGAGTACGCCGAGACGTGCATGGCGGTGGCCACCGACTCGAACGGCGTGTTGAGGAAGTTGCCGCCGAGCGCGTCCTGCGGGGCGAAACCGATGGAGTGCACGACGCCGTCGAGGCCGCCCAGCTCCTCGCCGACCAGGTCGGCCAGCCGCCCGAGGTGCTCCTCGTTGGTCACGTCCAGCTCGATGACCTTGGTGGGCTTCGGCAGCTTCTTGGCGATGCGCTCGGTCAGCGTGGGCCGCGGGAAGGCGGTCAGGATGATCTCGGCGCCCTGCTCCTGGGCCTGCTTGGCGGCGTGGAAGGCGATGGAGGACTCCATCAGCACACCGGTGATCAGGACGCGCTTGCCCTCGAGAATTCCGCTCATGGTGATCAGTGACCCATTCCCAGTCCGCCGTCAACGGGGATGACGGCTCCAGTGATGTACGAGGCGTCGTCCGACGCGAGGAACCGCACCGCCGCGGCGATCTCCTCCGGCTGCGCGTACCGGCCGAGCGGCACCTGGGAGACGATGCCCTTGCGCTGCTCGTCGCTGAGCACCTTGGTCATGTCGGTGTCGACGAAGCCCGGGGCGACGACGTTGAAGGTGATGTTGCGCGAGCCCAGCTCACGGGCGAGGGAGCGCGCGAAACCGACCATGGCGGCCTTGGAGGCGGCGTAGTTGGCCTGGCCCGCCGAGCCGAGCAGCCCGACCACGGAGGAGATCAGGACCACGCGGCCCTTCTTGGCGCGCAGCATGCCGCGGTTGGCACGCTTGACGACGCGGAAGGTGCCGGTGAGGTTGGTGTCGACGACCGAGGTGAAGTCCTCCTCGGACATGCGCATCAGGAGCTGGTCCTTGGTGATGCCGGCGTTGGCGACCAGCACCTCGACGGGACCGTGCTGGTCCTCGATCTCCTTGTAGGCCTGCTCCACCTGCTCGGCGTCGGTGATGTCGCACTTGACGGCGAGGAAGCCCGCCGGCGGCTCACCCGAGCGGTACGTGATGGCGACCTTGTCGCCGGCGTCGGCGAAAGCGCGGGCGATGGCGAGGCCGATGCCCCGGTTGCCTCCGGTGACGAGAACCGAGCGGCTCAACGGATCACCCTTTCGATAGCGGTCTGCAGAGATCCGACAACCCGCCCGAACACCTGGATGACAGGCGGCTTCATCGAAAACCTATCGGTCCGGTCGCGCCCGTGGGCAATCGGGCACCGACAGTGGCGCGGGACCGTCACTGTCGGATCCCTACAGATCGGGCCGGTCCCGACCCGAAAGGGTGTGGTCCGTCGCCCCGCCCGCGCGCCATGATCGGAGCCGACAGGCCACGACAGCAGGGAGACCTCCGTGCCCCATTCCATCGACGAAGCCTTCACGGCGCTTCCGCTCAGGTCCCTCGCCGACGCCGCGCTCGCCCGCGCGCGGGCGCTCGGGGCCGAGCACGCGGACTTCCGGTTCGAGCGGGTGCGCGACGCGACGCTGCGGCTGCGGGACGCCCGGCTCGCGGGGTCCTCGGACACCACCGACCTCGGGTACGCGGTCCGGGTCGTGCACGGCGGCACGTGGGGGTTCGCCTCCGGGGTCGATCTGACCATGGACGCGGCGGCCCGGGTCGCCTCCCAGGCGGTGGCCATGGCCAAGCTGTCCGCGCAGGTCATCAAGGCCGCCGGGGCCGAGGAGCGGGTGGAGCTGGCCGACGAGCCGGTGCACGCGGACCGGACCTGGGTGTCGTCGTACGAGATCGATCCCTTCTCGGTGCCGGCCGAGGAGAAGACGGCGCTGCTGGCGCAGTGGAGCGCCCGGCTGCTCGCGGCCGACGGCGTCGACCACGTGGACGCCGGCCTGCACACCGTGCACGAGAACAAGTTCTACGCCGACACGGCCGGGACCGTGACGACCCAGCAGCGGGTGCGGCTGCATCCGGAGCTGACCGCCGTGTCGGTGGACGGCTCCAGCGGCGAGTTCGACTCGATGCGCACCCTCGCGCCGCCGGCCGGACGCGGCTGGGAGTACCTGACCGGCACCGGCTGGGACTGGGACGACGAGCTGGCGCGGATCCCGGAGCTGCTGGCCGAGAAGATGCGCGCGCCGAGCGTGGAACCGGGTCTGTACGACCTGGTGATCGACCCCTCCAACCTGTGGCTGACCATCCACGAGTCCATCGGGCACGCCACCGAGCTGGACCGGGCGCTGGGCTACGAGGCCGCCTACGCCGGCACCTCCTTCGCCACCTTCGACCAGCTGGGCAAGCTGCGGTACGGCTCCGAGCTGATGAACGTCACCGGCGACCGCACCGCCGAGCACGGCCTGGCGACCATCGGGTACGACGACGAGGGTGTCGAGGCGCAGTCCTGGGACCTGGTGAAGGACGGCACGCTGGTCGGCTACCAGCTGGACCGCAGGATCGCCCGGCTGACCGGGTTCGAGCGGTCCAACGGGTGCGCGTACGCCGACTCCCCCGCCCATGTGCCGGTGCAGCGCATGGCCAACGTCTCGCTGCGGCCCGATCCGGCCGGGCTGTCCACCGAGGACCTGATCGGAGGCGTCGACCGGGGCATCTACGTGGTCGGGGACCGGTCGTGGTCGATCGACATGCAGCGGTACAACTTCCAGTTCACCGGTCAGCGCTTCTTCCGGATCGAGAACGGGCGGCTCACCGGGCAGCTGAAGGACGTCGCCTACCAGGCCACGACCACCGACTTCTGGGGGTCGATGGCGGCGGTCGGCGGCCCGGGGACGTACGTCCTGGGCGGCGCCTTCAACTGCGGCAAGGCCCAGCCGGGGCAGGTGGCCGCCGTGTCGCACGGGTGCCCCTCCGCCCTGTTCCGGGGCGTCAACATCCTCAACACCACTCAGGAGGCCGGCCGATGAGCCCCCGTACCGACAAGCCGCACGAGACCGTCGAGCGGGCCCTTGAGCTGTCCCGGGCGGACGGGTGCGTCGTCATCGCCGACGAGCACTCCACCGCCAACCTGCGCTGGGCGGGCAACGCGCTCACCACGAACGGTGTGACCCGCGGCCGTACGCTCACGGTGATCGCCACCGTGGACGGCAAGGAGGGCACCGCCTCCGGTGTCGTCTCGCGCTCCGCGGTGACCGCCGAGGAGCTGGAGCCGCTGGTGCGGGCCGCCGAGGCGGCCGCGCGCGGCGCCGGGCCCGCCGAGGACGCCCGCCCGCTGATCACCGGCGTGCCCACGGCACCCGACTTCACGGACGCGCCCGCCGAGACCTCCTCCGCCGTGTTCGCCGACTTCGCCCCGGCGCTCGGCGAGGCCTTCGCCCGCGCCCGGGCCGGCGGCCGGGAGCTGTACGGCTTCGCCAACCACGAGCTGGTCTCGACGTACCTGGGCACCTCCACGGGGCTGCGGCTGCGGCACGACCAGCCGGCCGGCACCCTGGAGCTGAACGCCAAGTCGCCCGACCGCACCCGCTCGGCCTGGGCCGGGCGGTCCACCCGGGACTTCAAGGACGTCGACCCGGCCGCGCTCGACGCCGAGCTGGCCGTGCGGCTGGGCTGGGCCGAGCGGCGCGTGGAGCTGCCCGCGGGCCGCTACGAGACGCTGCTGCCGCCGACCGCGGTGGCGGACCTGCTGATCTACGAGATGTGGTCGGCGTCGGGCCGGGACGCGGCCGAGGGCCGCACGGTGTTCTCCAGGCCCGGCGGCGGCACCCGGATCGGCGAGCGGTTCGCGGAGCTGCCGCTCACCCTGCGCGGCGACCCGCACGAGCCCGGCCTGGAGTGCGCGCCCTTCGTGGTGGCCCACTCCTCCGGCGGCGACCGGTCGGTGTTCGACAACGGGCTGCCGGCCCCGGCCACCGACTGGATCCGCGAGGGCGTCCTGCGGCGGCTGACGACGACCCGGCACAGCGCCGCCCTGACCGGGCTGCCGGTCGCGCCCGCGCCGGGCAACCTCATCCTGGACGGCGGCAACGACCGCTCACTGGACGAGATGGTCGCGGCCACCGAACGCGGGCTGCTGCTGACCTGCCTGTGGTACATCCGCGAGGTCGACCCGGCGACGCTGCTGCTCACCGGTCTGACCCGGGACGGCGTCTACCTCGTGGAGAACGGCGAGGTGACCGGGCAGGTGAACAATTTCCGGTTCAACGAGTCGCCGGTGGACGTGCTGCGCCGGGCCACCGAGGCGGGCCGTACGGAGAAGACGCTGCCGCGCGAGTGGGGCGACTGGTTCACCAGGGCCGCGATGCCCCCGCTGCGGGTCCCCGAATTCAACATGAGTTCTGTCAGCCAGGGCGTATAACCTCGTAGACGGCCGGTACCGGCCGGCCCGAAGAGCATCAAGGAGACACGAGAACCGTGACGGACATCGTCGACGAACTGAAGTGGCGTGGGCTCATCGCCCTCTCCACGGACGAGGACGCACTGCGCAAGGCGTTCGCGGACGGTCCCGTCACGTTCTATTGCGGCTTCGACCCGACCGCGCCCAGTCTGCACCTCGGCAACCTCGTGCAGATCCTGACGATGCGCCGCATCCAGCAGGCGGGCCACCGCCCGCTGGGCCTGGTCGGGGGTGCCACCGGGCTGATCGGCGACCCCAAGCCGACCGCGGAGCGCACGCTGAACGCCCCGGAGACCGTCGCCCAGTGGGTGGAGCGGCTGCGCGGGCAGATCCAGCCGCTGCTGGACTTCGAGGGCCCGAACGCCGCCGTGATGGTCAACAACCTGGACTGGACCCAGGGCCTGTCGGCCATCGAGTTCCTGCGGGACATCGGCAAGCACTTCCGGGTCAACAAGATGATCGCGAAGGAGGCCGTCTCGCGGCGGCTCAACTCCGACGCGGGCATCAGCTACACCGAGTTCAGCTACCAGATCCTCCAGGGCATGGACTTTCTGGAGCTGTACCGGCGCTACGGCTGCACCCTGCAGACCGGTGGCAGCGACCAGTGGGGCAACCTGACCTCGGGCACCGACCTGATCCACCGGGTCGAGCCGGACGCCGTGGTGCACGCGCTGGGCACCCCGCTGATCACCAAGGCGGACGGCACCAAGTTCGGCAAGACCGAGTCCGGCACCATCTGGCTCGACCCCGAGATGACCACGCCGTACGCGTTCTACCAGTTCTGGGTCAACGCGGACGACCGGGACGTGGCGAAGTTCCTGCGCATCTTCAGCTTCCGGTCCCGTGAGGAGATCGAGGAGCTGGAGCGGCAGACCGAGGAGCGGCCGCAGGCCCGGGCGGCGCAGCGGGCGCTCGCCGAGGAGCTGACCACGCTGGTGCACGGCGCCGAGCAGACGGCCGCGGTGATCGCCGCGTCCAAGGCGCTGTTCGGGCAGGGCGAGCTGGCGGAGCTGGACGGCCGGACGCTGGCCGCGGCGCTGTCCGAGGTGCCGCACATCCAGGTCACCGAACTCGCCCCCGTGGTCGATCTCTTCGCCGAGGTGGGGCTCGTCGCCAGCAAGTCCGCGGCGCGGCGCACGGTGAAGGAGGGCGGTGCCTACGTGAACAACGTGAAGGTCGCCTCCGAGGACGCGGTGCCGTCGGCCGACGAACTGCTGGACGGGCGGTGGCTGGTGCTGCGGCGCGGCAAGCGGAATCTGGCGGCGGTGGAGGTCGTCGCCGGCGAGTAGTGCCGTCGGGGCGTGGGGAGCCGCGGTGTCCGCGGCTCCCCGCGTCCTCGCGGGACGCCGCCCTCGGGGGCGGTCTTCAGACTCTTTCCATCCTGCGGCGCTTTCGCTTGCCCAGGGTCGCCGCGTAGAAGGAGTCGACCACGGCCACGATGATGATCGCGGCCACGAGCTGGAAGATGTGCCGGCTCCAGTCGATGCCCCGGGTCTCGGCGACGTGGAGGGCGCGGGCGATCGCGTTGCCCGCGACGGCGCCGAGGATGCCGCAGATGGTGGTCAGCCAGAGAGGGCTGTGCTGCTTGCCCGGGATGATCGCTTTGGCGATCACCCCCAGCACGAGTCCCACGATGATCGCCCACAACCAGCCCATCGCTGCCTCCTCGTCGGGGTCGAAGTGAGCTTTACGCCAGTGTCGGCCGGTCCGTCCCCGGTCGCATGTCGGAACCCGCGCGTGCTCGGCGGGGTCATCGCCGCAGGCAGGAAGGTGACCCGGTCTCGTCGGCCGCGCGAGCGCGGCGTACCGTTGGACGTGTCCCGGCGCCCCCTGCTTCGCCGGGCGTGGACGAGGGCGCGGACCGGGAGAGTCCGACACGGGCGGATGGTGGAAGTGATGCGGAGACAGCACGGCGACGGCGGCCAGGTGTTCCGGATCACCGGGGCCCGGACCGGACTCGCCGAGGATGTGCGCGGCCGGCAGCGGAGGTACGTCATCTCGATGTCGATCCGCACGGTGTCGGTGATCCTCGCGGCCACCCTGTGGAACGTCGAACGGCCCCTGGCCGTCGTGGCGTTGGTGGCCGGGGCGATCCTGCCCTATATCGCCGTGGTGGTCGCCAACGCGGGCCGCGAGCGGCCGCCCGGACTGCCCTCGACGTTCGTCACCGCGCCCCTGCGCCCGATGATCGGGACGTCGCCCGACGCGGACGAGAAGACCGAGCGGGCCGAGGGCGGACAGAACGGCCCGAAGGCCGGGGTGCGCGGCGAACGGTCCGGCCCCGCGTGACCTGTGCGGACGTGGGGGAAGCGGTCGGCGACGGCGCGCGAAGCTCAGAAAAAGCTCAGAACCAATCATGCGGTTCCAGTGCCGGGCGACGGGTCCGCCGTGACATACTGCGTGTGCGCTCCGCATCCCCCGTCGGAGCGACGGACCGACGCCGGGCAGCTCCCCCCGTGGCTGCTCGGCGTCGCCTCGTTCCGCGCCCGTTCTTCGCGCCGTCGTTCCTTTCCGCGCCCCTGTTCATTGAGTTTTCCGTTGCGTGAGACGCGAGAGATCCGTGAGTGACGAGACCCCCATCTGCTCCGCCAAGGGCTGCCGTACCGCCGCCGTGTGGGTGCTGGCCTGGAACAACCCGAAGATCCACACGCCGGAGCGGCGCAAGACCTGGCTGGCGTGCGAGGAGCACCGCGAGCATCTGTCGCAGTTCCTCGGTGTACGGGGGTTCCTGAAGGACGTCGTCCTGCTGAGCGAGTGGGAAAGCGGCGGCTGAACGAGGGGCGGCGCGGCGGCGGTCGAGGCCGGCCGGTCAGCCGCCGATCGCCGACATGGGGCGGTCCGGCTGGATGAAGGACGGGTCGTCCAGACCCGCGCCGGCCTTCTTGCCCCACATCGCGAGCCGCCAGAGGCGGGCGATCTCCTCGTCGGGTGCGCCGGAGCGCAGGGCGCCGCGCAGGTCGGTCTCCTCGGTCGCGAACAGACAGGTGCGTATCTGGCCGTCGGCGGTCAGCCGGGTGCGGTCGCAGGCCGCGCAGAACGGGCGGGTGACCGAGGCGATCACGCCGACCCGGTGCGGTCCGCCGTCCACCAGCCAGCGCTCCGCCGGTGCCGAGCCGCGTTCGTCGGCGCCCTCGGGGGTGAGCTGGAAGCGGGTGCGCAGGGCGGCGAGGATGTCGCCGGCGGTGACCATGCCCTCGCGCTTCCAGCCGTGCTGGGCGTCCAGCGGCATCTGCTCGATGAACCGCAGTTCGTAGTCGTGCTCGATGGCCCAGGCCAGCAGGTCGGGGGCCTCGTCCTCGTTCAGGCCCGGCATCAGTACGGTGTTGACCTTGACCGGGGTGAGTCCCGCCTGGTGGGCGGCGCGCAGTCCTTCGAGGACGTCCTTGTGCCGGTCGCGGCGGGTGAGGGTCTTGAAGACCTCGGGGCGCAGGGTGTCCAGGGAGACGTTGACCCGGTCCAGGCCGGCCGCCTTCAGCGCGGCGGCGGTGCGGCCGAGGCCGATGCCGTTGGTGGTGAGGGACGTCCGGGGCCGCGGGTCGAGGGCCGCGACGCGCTCGACGATGCCGACCAGTCCGGGGCGCAGCAGCGGCTCACCGCCCGTGAAGCGGACCTCCTCGACACCGAGCGTGCGCACCGCGATGTCGATCAGGCGCACGATCTCGTCGTCCGTGAGCAGGTCGGGCTTGGCCAGCCACTGCAGGCCCTCCTCGGGCATGCAGTAGGTGCAGCGCAGATTGCACCGGTCGGTCAGCGAGACCCGCAGGTCGGTGGCCACGCGGCCGTACGTGTCGATGAGCACCTGGGCCCCCTCCCTCGGCGTCGGCGTTGTTCCGTGTCATGTGCGAGCCTACGTGACGCCGCCGACATCGACATCGGCCCGATCCGACAAGTTGGGCCGCGGCCGCGTCGTAGGACCGTACAGTCCTGGCGACGCGGCCGGTCGTACGTGTCTCAGTGCGCGCCCGTGCCGGTCAGGGAGCGCACCTCCAGTTCCGCGTACTTGCCGGAGTCCGGCGCCTCCTTGGAGAACAGGGTGCCCAGGGCGCCCAGCAGGAATCCGACGGGGATGGAGACGATCCCGGGGTTCTCCAGCGGGAACCAGTGGAAGTCGGCGCCGGGGAACATCGAGGTGGGGCTGCCGGAGACGACCGGGGAGAACAGCACCAGGCCGACGGCGGTGACCAGGCCGCCGTAGATCGACCACAGGGCGCCCGAGGTGGTGAACCGCTTCCAGAACAGGCTGTAGAGGATCGTCGGCAGGTTCGCGGAGGCGGCGACCGCGAAGGCGAGGGCCACCAGGCCGGCCACGTTGAGGTCGCGGGCGAGGGCGCCGAGGACGATGGAGACGGCGCCGATGCCGACGGTCGCCCAGCGGGCCGCGCCCAGTTCCTGCCGCTCGGTGGCCTGCCCCTTCTTGATGACGTTGGCGTAGATGTCGTGGGCGAAGGAGGAGGACGAGGCGAGGGTGAGGCCGGCGACGACGGCGAGGATGGTGGCGAAGGCGACGGCGGAGATGGTCGCGAGCAGGACGGCGCCCGCGGTGGAGTCGACCCCGCCGAGGTGCAGGGCGAGCAGCGGGGCAGCGGTGTTGCCCGCCTTGTTGGAGGCGATGATCTCGTCCGGCTTGATCAGCGCGGCGGCGCCGAAGCCGAGGGCGAGGGTCATCAGGTAGAAGACGCCGATCAGGCCGATGGCCCAGATGACCGACTTCCGGGCGGCCTTGGCGGTGGGCACGGTGTAGAAGCGGATCAGGATGTGCGGCAGTCCCGCGGTGCCCAGGACCAGGGCGAGGCCGAGGGAGAGGAAGTCCAGCTTGGTGGTGCCGGTGGCGCCGTACTTCAGGCCGGGTTCCAGGAACGCGCTGCCCTTGCCGCTGCTGTCGGCGGCCCGGCCGAGCAGATCGGAGACGTCGAAGTGGAACTTCAGCAGCACCAGGAAGGTCAGCAGCAGGGCGCCGACCATCAGCAGCACCGCCTTGACCATCTGCACCCAGGTGGTGCCCTTCATGCCGCCGATGGTGACGTAGAAGATCATCAGGACGCCGACCAGGGCGACGATGCCGATCTTGCCCAGGTCGCTGGTGATGCCGAGCAGCAGGGAGACGAGCACGCCCGCGCCGGCCATCTGGGCGAGCAGGTAGAAGATCGACACGACGATGGTGGAGGCGCCGGCGGCCGTGCGGACCGGGCGCTGGCGCATCCGGTAGGCGAGCACGTCGCCCATGGTGTAGCGGCCGGAGTTGCGCAGCGGCTCGGCGACCAGGAGGAGGGCGACGAGCCAGGCGACCAGGAAGCCGATGGAGTAGAGGAAGCCGTCGTAGCCGAAGAGGGCGATGGCGCCGGCGATGCCGAGGAAGGACGCGGCGGACATGTAGTCACCGGAGACGGCGAGGCCGTTCTGGAATCCGGTGAACTGCCGGCCGCCCGCGTAGAAGTCGGCGGCGTCCCTGGTCTGCCGGCCGGCCCACACGGTGATGACGAGGGTGGCGACGACGAACACGGCGAACAGGGTGACGATCAGCGTCCGGTGCTCGCTCGCCTCGCCGGCGGCCAGCAGCGCGGGATGGGTCGCGGGGCTCATTCGGCGCCCTCCATACGGGACTTGATGGCGGCCGCGCGCGGGTCGAGCTTGGCGGCGGCGTGCCGGGCGTACCACCAGGCGATGAGGAAGGTGGTGAGGAACTGGGCGAGGCCGAGGACCAGGGCGACGTTGACGTTCCCGGCGACCTTGGTGGCCATGAAGCCGCCCGCGTAGTTGGACAGCAGCACGTACAGCAGGTACCAGACGATGAAGGCGGCGGTCAGCGGGAAGGCGAACGAGCGGTGTGCGCGGCGCAGTTCGCCGAAGTCCGCGCTCTGCTGGACCTCGGTGAACTCCTCGGTGGCGGGACGGGGTGTCGCGGGGGGCGGTGTCTCGGTGGCCACGGTGTCTCCTCGCGGGTGCGGATGAGGTGGGCGTGCAGGCCGGCCGCTCGATGGTGCTGGCGCGCTGCGTCCAGATCCACGGCGCCACGCGCGAGCCGACCCAAGTGCCCCTGAATTTGCCCGCAACCGATCTGATTGAGTCATTGCCAACTCATTGCTGATCGCTGAGGGAACGGGTTAGGTTCCGGCTGCACGCCACTCGTCATGCACCTGCCCGAACGCCGATCGTGTCCCGGGCGGGTTCCGTCGTTCCGTATCCGGATGTTGTGGAGGATCCATGGCCCAGTTGCGCCCCAGACGCCGACTCGCGCTCGCGGTGCCGGTCGTGCTGTCGCTGACCGCCTCGCTCGGCTTCCTGCCCTCGGCCGCCACGGCCGCGCCCGTCGCGACGGCACCCGCGAAGGCGCAGGCGGCGGACGGGCCGACCCTGTCGTACGTGGTCAACACCCGCACGGACCGCCGTACGCTGGAGTCGGTGCGCCGGAAGATCACGCGCAACGGCGGCAACCTGGTGGCCGGTTACGACCGGATCGGCGTCCTGGTCGCGCACTCCGCGAACCCGGACTTCGCCCGGCTGATGCGCGCGGTGCCCGGGGTGGACTCGGCCGGTGCCACACGCACCGCCCCGCTGGCCGCCTCCTCCACCATGGACCTGGGCACGCCCCGGGCGCTGAGCGGCGCGCAACTGGCCGCGGCGGGCGCGACGGCGACCGGGGGCGAGGACCCGCTGGAGCCGCTCCAGTGGGACCTGCCGGCCATCAAGGCGGACAAGGCGCACGAGAAGACCCTGGGCAGCCCCGACGTCACGGTCGGGGTCATCGACACCGGCGTGGACGACACCCACCCCGACATCGCGCCCAACTTCGACCGGGCCGCCTCCGTCAACTGCGTCTCCGGCAAGCCGGACACCACCGACGGCGCCTGGCGGCCCGGCGCCGCGGAGAGCCCGCACGGCACCCATGTCGCGGGGGAGATCGCGGCGGCGAGGAACGGCGTGGGCATGACGGGCGTGGCGCCGGGCGTGAAGGTGGCCGGCATCAAGGTGGCCAACCCCGACGGGTACTTCTACGCCGAGTCCGTGGTCTGCGGGTTCGTGTGGGCCGCCGAGCACCACGTGGACGTGACCAACAACAGCTATTACACCGACCCGTGGTACTTCAACTGCGTCACCGACCCGGACCAGAAGGCGCTCGTGGCCGCCGTCGAACGGGCCTCGCGGTACGCGGAGAAGCGGGGCACGGTCAACATAGCGGCGGCGGGCAACGAGAAGTACGACCTGGCCGCCGGCTCGATCACCGACCCCGCCTCGCCGAACGACGGCACCCCGTCGTCGCGTGTGGTCGACAAGCGCCGGTGCTTCGACATCCCGACCGAGCTGCCGGGCGTCGTGACCGTCGCGGCGACCGGTGCCAAGGGGTTGAAGGCGTCGTACTCCAACTACGGTCTCGGCGTCGTCGACATCGCCGCGCCCGGCGGTGACTCGACGGCGTACCAGCCGCCCGCGCCCCCGGCGACCAGCGGTCTCATCCTGGGCACGCTGCCGGGCGGCAAGTGGGGCTACATGGCCGGCACCTCGATGGCGACCCCGCATGTGGCCGGTGTTGCCGCATTGATCAAGTCAACCCATCCGCACGCCTCGCCCGCGCTGGTCAAGGCCCTGCTGTACGCGGAGGCCGACGCCACGCCGTGCGCGAACCCGTACGACATCAACGGGGACGGCAAGGTCGACGCGGTCTGCGAGGGCCCGAAGAACCGCAACGGCTTCTACGGCCGGGGCATGGCCGACGCGCTGGACGCGGTGACCAGGTAGCGCCTGGGTGCGAGTGGGCGGGCCGGGGGCCGCGCTCCGCGGCGGCACGCCCCGGCCTGCCGCCCGCCCGCATCTCGTCGGTGCCCGCCATAGGTTGATTGAATCAATAATGCATAGTGCAGTCATGACGGATATCGCGTACGCGTGGACTGCACTGGGCGGCGACCCCGCCCTCGTCTCCCGGGTGACCACGGTCGAGCGGCCCGGTGCCCTCCCGGCCCGGCTCCCGGTACGGAAGCTGGCCCGCGCCTGCGTCGGCGCCTGTGCCCTGGCCGCCGCCGAGCTGGGAGCCCACCGGACCGGGCGCACCGAGGTGCCCGGCGTCCGGGTGGACGACGGCGCGGTGGCGGCCGCGTTCCACAGCGAGCGACTGGTCCGGGTGGACGGGCGGGCACCGGTCTCCTTCGCGCCGCTGTCGCGGTTCTGGCGCACGGCCGACGGCTGGGTGCGCACCCACGCCAACTACCCGCACCACCGGGCCCGGTTGCTCGACGCGCTGTCCCTCCCGCGGGACGCCTCGCCCGAGGACGTGGCCGCCCGGCTCGCCGACCGCCGCGCCCTGGAGACCGAGGCGGCCGTCTACGGCGCCGGGGGCCTCGCGGTGGCGTTGCGCGACCCCGGCCGGTGGCGGGCGACCGAACAGGCCGCCGAGGTCGCCGCCCGGCCCCTGGTGGAGCGGGTCCGGCTCGATTCGGCTCCCGCGCGGGTGCTCCCGCCCCTGGACCCCGCGGCCGCTCCTCTGCTGCCCGCCGCCGGAGTGCGCGTGCTTGACCTGACCCGGGTCCTGGCGGGCCCGGTCGCCACCCGCACCCTCGGCCTGCTGGGCGCCGACGTGCTGCGCCTGGACGCGCCCTGGCTGCCCGAACTCCCCGACCAGCACGCCGACACGGGCTTCGGCAAGCGGTCCGCGACCCTCGACCTGGCCGTCGACCGGGACGTCTTCGAGGAACTGCTGGCCGCGGCGGACGTCGTGGTCACCGGCTACCGCCCCGGCGCGCTCGACCGCTTCGGCCTCTCCCCCGAGGCCCTGGCGGAGCGGCGGCCCGGCCTGGTGGTGGCGCAGGTGTCGGCGTGGGGCGCGTACGGGCCCTGGGCCGGGCGGCGCGGCTTCGACAGCCTGGTGCAGGTGGCGACGGGCATCGCCACGACCGAGGGCTCGGCCGGGCAGCCCGGCGCGCTGCCCGCGCAGGCCCTGGACCACGGCACCGGCTATCTGCTGGCGGCGGCCGTGCTGCGGGCCCTGACCGAGCGGTCGTACGACGGCGGCGGCCGCTCGGTGCGGCTCGCGCTGGCCCGCACGGCGCTCTGGCTGACGGACGGGATCGAGCCGGACCGGGGGACGGACGGCACGCCGTACGACACGCCGGACCCCTGGCTCGCCGAGACGGACAGCCCCCTCGGCCGGCTGCGGTACGCCCTGCCCGCGGTGAACTTCACCGGCGGGCCGGCCAGTTGGTCCCGGCCCCCGGTGCCGTGGGGCACGCAGCGGGCCGCCTGGGCGTGAGACCGGTCCGGGGCGGGACCCCGGCGGCCCCGGCCGTCAGACGCCGACCGCGCCCAAGGCGCTGCCCGCCGCGTAGGTGACCGCCATCGCCAGCGCGCCGCCCACCACGTTGCGCACCACCGCCCGCCGCGGAGCGGCGGCGCCCAGGCGGGCGCTGGTCCAGCCGGTCAGCACCAGCGCGGCCAGCACGGAGAGCACGGTCACCGGCAGCCGCCAGCCGGCCGGGGGCAGCACGATGGCCAGCAGGGGCAGCAGCGCGCCCACGGTGAAGGCCAGGAAGCTCGCCCAGGCCGCGTGCCAGGGGTTGGTCAGCTCGTCGGGGTCGATGCCCAGCTCCACCCTGGCGTGGGCCCGCAGCGCGTCCCGTTCGGTGAGCTGTTCGGCGGCCTCCCGGGCCACGTCGCGGGACAGGCCGCGCTCCTGGAGCAACTCGGTCAGCTCCCGCAGTTCGGCCTCGGGCTGCTCGCGCAGCTCCCGTTTCTCCACGGCCAGCGCGGCCAGCTCGGAGTCGCGCTGGGTGGAGACGGAGACGTACTCGCCGGCCGCCATGGACATCGAGCCGGCGAGCAGTCCGGCCAGTCCGGCGGTGAGCAGGGCGGAGCGGCTCTGGGTCGCCCCGGCCACGCCGACGACCAGTCCCGCGGTGGAGACGATGCCGTCGTTCGCGCCCAGCACGGCGGCGCGCAGCCAGTTCAGCCGCGAGCCGAGCGCGCCGCCGTGGTTCTCGTCATGGGTCGGTTCCGTCACAGCAGCGAGCATCGCACCCTCCGGGGCGCCCGCGGCGCAACCAACGCCTCGGGAACGACAACAGGCCCCATAGAAAAGGGACATTCGGCAGGTACACGGACCGGTCGGGCACCGGGAGCGGTACCCGGCCGGCCCTCCGGAGCCGGATTGTCGGTCATGGCCCGTATCCTCAGTGACCATGCTCGAAGACCGTGCGACCGCAGTGTCCTCCCCCACCCAGTGGCCGGCCGCGTATCCCCAGGGATACGCGGTCGTTGACGTGGAGACCACCGGCCTGGCCCGGCACGACCGGATCATCTCCGCCGCCGTCTACCGGCTGGACGCGCGCGGCGAGGTCGAGGACCACTGGTACACGCTGGTCAACCCGGAGCGCGATCCGGGTCCCGTGTGGATACACGGACTGACGAGCGACGTGCTGGAGGGCGCGCCCGTCTTCGCGGACATCGCCGAGGAGTTCGCGGCCCGGCTGGACGGCCGGGTGCTGGTCGCGCACAACGCGGTCTTCGACTGGCAGATGATCGCGCGCGAGTACGCGCGCGCCGAGCGCCGGGCGCCGGTGCGCCAGCGGCTGTGCACCATCGCGCTCTCGAAGGAGTTGGGGCTGCCGCTGCCCAACCACAAGCTGGAGTCCCTCGCGGCACACTTCGGCGTGGTGCAGCAGCGCGCGCACCACGCGCTGGACGACGCGCGGGTGCTGGCGGAGGCGTTCCGGCCCAGTCTGCTGGCCGCGGCGGCGGGCGGCGTACGGCTGCCGCTGCTGGAGTGCCGACCGCTGACGGAGTGGTCGGACCAGCCGGTGCCCCGGCAGTCGGCCGGGGGCTACGGCGGCTACCGGCCCGGCGGTTGGCGCCCCTCCCGCAGAAGGCCCGCATGCCCCTATCCCAACCCGGGCCGCTACGAAGACGGCAAACGCCTCAAACAGGGCATGCGGGTGGCGTTCTCGGGTGACACCTCGGTCGAGCGGGAGCTGCTGGAGGACCGGGCGACCGAGTGCGGGCTGCACGTGGCATCCAGCATCTCCCGGCTGACCAGCCTGCTGGTGACCAACGACCCGGACTCGGGCACCTCCAAGACGGTCAAGGCGCGCCAGTTCGGCACCCCGATCGTGGACGAGGCCGCGTTCGGGCAGCTGCTGCGGGACGTCGAACCCGCGGACGAGTGACACCGGACCCGGCAGCGGAGGGCACCGGCCTCACGGACGGGTGATCGTCCGGACGAGTGGTTGACGTACGACTCACCCGGCACCGGCTCGCCCCCGCACCCGCGACGGCCCACCCTGTGGCGCATGGCGAGATGCGAAGTTTGCGGCAATGACTACGGAATGACCTTCGAGGTCCATGCCCAGGGCGCGGTCCACGTCTTCGACTGCTTCTCCTGCGCGATCCACCGCATGGCCCCGATCTGCGAGCACTGCCGGGTGCAGATCATCGGACAGGGCGTGGAGGTGGACGGCCACTGGTTCTGCGGCGCGCACTGCGCCCGCGCGGAGGGGCGCACGGGCGTCGTCGACCGCGTATGACCTGATGGCCGTACGACACCCGGGCTGACCCGGTACCCGCCCGAATGCACCCCACGGCCCGGATGTACCGTCGTGGGGTGCATCGCTACCGCTTCCTGTTGTCCCTCCAGTGGGTCATCCTCACCATCGTCGCGATCGCGCTGATCCCGACGATGATCAAGCTGGGTTTCTGGCAGCAGCACCGCTACGAGGAGCGCACCGCGCGGAACAACCTGGTCTCCGCCGCGCTGCACGCCAAGCCGGTCCCCGTCGAACAGCTGTCCTCCCCCGGGCATGCCGTGACCCGTACGGAGAAGTACCGCACGGTCACCGCGACCGGCACCTTCGACACCGGGAAGACCGAGGTGGTCCGGCGCCGGACCAACGCCGACGGCGACGTCGGCTACCACGTCCTCACCCCCTTCGTACTGACCGACGGCAAGGTGCTGCTGGTCAACCGCGGCTGGGTGCCCGCCGACGGCACGCAGACCGCCTTCCCGAAGATCCCCGCCCCGCCGGCCGGCCGCACCACCATCAGCGGGCGGCTGATGGCCGACGAGACCACCGCGGCGAGCGGCATCAAGAACATCAAGGGGCTGCCCGACCGGATGGTCATGCTGATCGACAGCACCGCGGAGGCGCACCGGCTCGGCGCGCAGGTGCTGGGCGGCTACATCGAGCAGACCGCGCCCGCGTCCAAGGGCGGCTCCCCGGAGCAGATCTCCGACCCGGGCACCGAGGACGCCCCGCTGAACTACGCGTACATGATCCAGTGGTGGCTGTTCGCGGCGGCCGTGCCGGTCGGCTGGTGGTTCCTGCTCCGGCGGGAGATCAGGGACCAGGAAGAAGCCGCGGCGGCGCCGCAGCCCAAGGAGAACGAACCGGCCGCGGTCTGACGCTCACGCGTCGCCGCAGCGCGAACATGCCCGCCCTCCCGCTGTCCGGGGCCGACGGGGCAGGATAGGGGCATGGATCTTGGACTGAAGGACCGGGTGTACATCGTCACCGGAGCCACCCGCGGACTGGGCAACGCCGCCGCGCGGCAGCTCGTCGCGGACGGCGCGAAGGTGGTGATCACCGGCCGCGACGAGCAGCGGGCCGCCGACGCCGCCGCCGAACTGGGCCCGAACGCGGTGGGCGTGGCCATCGACAACGCGGACGCGGAGGCCCCCGACCGGCTGATCGCGACCGCCCGCGAGCACTTCGGCGGCTTCCACGGGGTGCTGGTGAGCGTGGGCGGCCCGCCGCCCGGCTTCGTCGCCGACAACACCGACGAGCAGTGGCGTGCCGCGTTCGAGTCCGTCTTCCTCGGCGCGGTGCGCCTCGCCCGCGCGGCGGCGGCCGAGCTGGACGAGGGCGGCGTCATCGGCTTCGTGCTGTCCGGTTCGGTGCACGAGCCCATCCCCGGGCTGACCATCTCCAACGGCCTGCGCCCGGGCCTCGCGGGCTTCGCCAAGTCCCTCGCGAACGAACTCGGCCCCCGCGGCATCCGCGTGCTCGGCCTGCTGCCGGCCCGCATCGACACCGACCGCGTCCGCGAACTGGACGCCCTGTCCGCCGACCCGGAGGCCACCCGCGCCGCCAGCGAGTCCCGCATCCCGCTGCGCCGCTACGGCACCCCGGAGGAGTTCGGCAAGGTGGCCGCCTTCCTGCTGTCCCCGGCGGCCTCCTACCTGACGGGGCTCATGGTGCCGGTGGACGGGGGGATGCGGCACGGCTTCTGAGCCGCCGGTCCCCCGTCAGCTCACCCTCTCCGCCCGGTGCCTGACCACCCGCAGGCGGACCTCGGCGGGGAGGGCGGCCAGCCCCGCCGACTCGCGGGCGCGGGCCAGCGGCCCGGCCGTGAACTCGCTCAGGGCCGTCGACGGGTCGGTGTCCGGGGTCAGCTGGAGCACGGCCCGGGCCCACGGCCGGGCGCGGCGGCCGTGCAGATGGATCCGGGCGTGGACCACGCCGTCCCCGGCGGCGCTCTCCTCCGTCAGGGCGGTCTCCAGAGCCCCGGCCCGCAGCAGGGCGGCCCCGCCGTCGCCGGTGTCCACCCGCAGCTCGCCGAGGCGGTGCCGGCGCGGCAGCCTGGTCAGCCACCACAGGGCCAGCACGACGATGACGGCCAGCGCCGCGATCACGGCGGGCCACCACCAGCGGGCGGCCCGGTAGTGGGTGCGCTCGGCGCGGGTGAGCAGGACGTCGTGCGGGCCGCCATGGATCCACCAGGAGGGCGGCGGCGCGCCGAGGCCGACGGCCAGGACCGCACCGCCGAGGACGAGCAGGAGCAGGCCGATCAGGCCCAGCAGGGCGCGGTTGACTCCGCCGGAGCGCATCGCCGTCATCCCTTCGGTGCGGCCCGCCTGACCCGCAGCGCGAGCCGGGGCGGGTGGGTCAGGCCGAGGCCCCGGATCGCCTCGGTGAGGGTGGTGTCCAGGTCGGCGCGGACGTCGGCCAGCTCGCGGAAGTGCGAGGCGGCGCGGACGTCGGCCTTGCGCCGGCGCATCCGTACCCGCACGGCCTGCACGCCGGACACTTCCACGGCCCGGTCGCGCAGCACCTGGGCCGCCGCGTCCCGCCGCAGTGCCGCCCGCACGTCGGGGTGCGGCCGGCGCATCGGCAGCAGGGCGCGCAGGCCCGGGGTGAGCGCGAGGGCGATCAGCCACAGGCCGAGGGCGGCGGCCAGGGCCGCGCCGGCCAGCACCCAGGTGTCGTCCAGGTGCCGTTCGGCCAGTTGCCGGGCCAGTTCGCGGCGCCAGCTCATCGCGGGGCGGTGGGCGCGCACCGCGGCCACGTCGTAGAGCAGCAGGCCCGCCCCGGCCAGCAGCAGGACGGCGACGATGCCCGCGGGGACCCGGCGCGGGGACCAGAAGCGGCCGCTGCCGCCGGCGGACACCGGGGTGTCGGTGGTCTTGTCGAGGGCCGTGGTGGCGCCTGCCTGGCTCATCGCGTCCTCTCCGCTCCCTTCGCCGACGGGTACAGGCGCTCGACCCAGACGGCGACCTCGGACACCGTCATGTTCGCCAGCGCGCCCACCCGCTCGGTCACCCGGCGGCGCACGGCGGCGCAGCGGGCCCCGATGTCGCAGGGGTAGCCGAGGTCCAGCTCGATGTGGACCCGTGCCGTGCCGTGGTGGATCGCGACCGTCGCGTGCGGCGCGCCGCCGTCGGCGGGCGGGGGGCCCACCGCCTCCCGGGCGGCCTGCGCGGCGATCTTCTCCACGACCCGGTCGGCCACCCGGGTGGCGCCCCGCTCGGCCGGCGGCACCCGGCTCTGCGGCTGCTCCGCCGTGCCGGTCCCGGTGCTCACGCCGGTCACCGCCGCCGGTCGCGTCGCTCGTCGCGGGTGCGGAAGAAGTCACCGGGGTCCAGATCCCCGTCGGCGAACCGGCCGACCACGAACCCGACGGCCCCCAAGGCCGCCACCAGCAGGAACGCGCCGAACCCGCCGTAGAACCCGGCGAAGCCCAGCGCCATCCCGGCGATCAGACCGACCACGGCCATGCTCATGCAGCGCTCCTCAGCTCGTCAGGCGCAGGGGGTTCGGGTTCCGGGTCGCGCCCGGTCACTGGATCCGGGGCTCCGGCTCTTCCTCTTCCTCCTCGGGCAGATGGACGTCGCCGACCGCGATGTTGACCTCGACGACCTCCAGGCCGGTCATGCGCTCCACGGCGGCGATCACGTTCTCCCGCACCGCGCCGGCCACCTCGCTGATGGAGACGCCGTAGTCCACCACGATCTCCAGGTCCAGCGCGGTCTGCACCTCGCCGACCTCCGCCTTGACCCCACGGGTCACCGATTTGGAGCCTCCGGGCACCCGTTCGCGCATCGCGCCGATGGTGCGGGAGAAACCGCCGCCCATCGCGTACACGCCGAGAACGTCCCGGGCCGCCATCCCGGCGATCTTCTCCACCACACCGTCCGCGATGGTGGTCCGGCCACGGGTCGCGGCGTCGCCGCCGCCGCGCCGGACCGCCTTACGGGGCGACACCTGCGGCTCGCCGCCGCCTTCCGGGCTCGTCGTCATGTCGGTCATCGCCGTACGTCCCTTCCGGTCGTCCTCCTCCGACCACCGTAAGCAAGGTTGCGCGACCTCGCGCCAGGAATGCGGCACGCTGGAGTAATGACGGCGGACGGATGGACCCAGGTCGTACGGCACCACGTGGGACTCGGCAGGCTGCTGCCGCTGGGCGGACCGGGTGACGGCGCGTGGATCGCGGAGGCCGCGGCCGGGGCGGTGCTGCGCCGCGCGGCGGACGAGGTGCCCGGGGTGCGGCTGGGCGCGCTGCGGATCGCCCTCGCCCATCCGGCGGCAGTGACCGAGCCCGCCGTACCGGCCCCGCCGAGCGCGCTGCCGCCGGGCGCCCTGCGGGTGACGGCGGACTTCGCGGCGGCCTTCGCCGAGCCGCTGCCGGCGGCCGCCGCGCGACTGCGGCGGGCGCTCGCCACGGCGGCGGACGAGCGCCTCGGCCTCGCGGTGACGGAGGTGGACCTGCGCGTCACCGACCTGCTGGATGCGGCCGGAGCGGCGCGGCAGGCGCCGCCCCCGCAACAGCCGGCCGCCCGCGAGGTGACGGCCCCGGCCGGGGACCGCGCCGCCGAGGCTGCCCTGTCCGTGCCGGGCGTCGCCCGGCTGACCGGCCTGCGTGTCGAGACCCGCACGGGCGGCACGGCCGCCCTGACGCACCGCCATGTGCGGGTGGACCTGGCCGCCACCGCGGCCCACCGGACCGCCGACGTGGCCCGGCGGGTCCGCGCGGCCGTCCGGGACGCGCTGGCGGACAGGCCGACGGTGGCGGTGCTGGTGACGGCGGTCGACGAGCAGGCCCCGGCAGGGACCGTGTGACGTCTCGCGGGCTTACTCGCCGATTCCGGCGAGGTCGCGCAGCCGCCGGGCCTGGGCGGCACGCTCGGCCGCGCGCTGCTCGTCGTACGTGCGGTCCACCGCGCCCTTGAGCAGCGCCTTGGTCTCCACGACCGCGTCCCGCGGGGCCGCCAGCAGCGCCGCCGCCAGGTCCCGCGCCGCGGCGTCGAGTTCCGCCGCCGGCACCGCGAGGTTCGCCAGTCCCGACGCGACGGACTCCCGCGCGTCGACGAAGCGGCCGGTGGCGCAGATCTCCAGCGCGCGGGCATAACCGACCAGACCGACCAGCGGGTGCGTGCCGGTCAGGTCGGGGACGAGGCCGAGGCTGGTCTCGCGCATGGCGAACTGCACGTCGTCCGCGACGACCCGCAGGTCGCAGGCGAGCGCCAGCTGGAACCCGGCACCGATGGCATGTCCTTGAACGGCGGCGACGGAGACGATGTCGTTGCGCCGCCACCAGGTGAACGCCTCCTGGTATTGAGCGATGGTCGCGTCGATCTCGGCGTCGTCACGGTGCGCGAGATCGATGAAGTTCGGCTCGCCCGGGATCCCCTCCGGGGTGAACATCTGCCGGTCCAGCCCGGCGGAGAAGGACTTGCCCTCGCCGCGCAGCATCACGACGCGGACGGAGCCCGGCAGCAGCCGGCCGGCCTCGATGAGTGCCCGCCACAGGGCGGGGCTCTGCGCATTGCGCTTGGCCGGGTTGGTCAGCGTCACCGTGGCGAGCGCGTCGTCGACGGTGAGCCGTACGCCGTCCTTGTCGAGTACAGGTGCGAGGTCCTGGGCGGGCGTGGCCATGGGGCGCCTCCGATGGGTGCGGTCAGCGAAGCGGAGCTAAGTGACTGCACAGTAACCACCCGGCCGGTCGGATCGCCGACCGGGTGGCCACCATCGAAGCCGGTGGGCCGCCCGGAGTCAGGACGATGCGGCCTTCTTGCCCCGGGTCGCTCCGCCACGCCCACGCAGCGTGACGCCCGACTCGCTGAGCATCCGGTGTACGAAGCCATACGAGCGGCCGGTCTCCTCGGCCAGCGCCCGGATGCTCGCACCGGAGTCGTACTTCTTCTTCAGGTCTGCCGCGAGCTTGTCGCGCGCGGCGCCGGTCACCCGGCTGCCCTTCTTCAGAGTCTCGGCCACCCGTGCCTCCTCATGGGAAGTGCGCTCTGGTCTCCTCATGATCACCCCTCCGGGGCGTGATGGCCACCCATTCGGCAAGGTCCGTGAGACATCGTTGTGACGACAGGAGTGGATCCCCACAAGCGGAATGCCGTATTCCAAGCGATGGTGCCGACACGGCCGAACGGGTGGATTCGCGAAGTCCCAGGTCAGAGACGCGCCACGGCCGACCCCTTGCTGGACGAGGAATCGGCCGGGAAATCGGTGTACGACACACCCTGATATGAGGAGATCTCACACAGATGACGGATCACGGCTCGGCCGAATGATCCATACCCAGTGGATCAGACTTTCGGTCACGCCAGGGCGACGAGGTCCGCGTAGTCGGCGCCCCACAGGTCCTCGATGCCGTCGGGCAGCAGGATGATCCGCTCCGGCTGGAGCGCCTCGACGGCGCCCTCGTCGTGGGTGACCAGGACGACCGCGCCCTTGTAGGTGCGCAGCGCGCCGAGGATCTCCTCGCGGCTGGCCGGGTCGAGGTTGTTGGTCGGCTCGTCCAGCAGCAGCACGTTGGCGGAGGAGACCACCAGGGTCGCGAGCGCCAGACGCGTCTTCTCGCCGCCGGAGAGGACACCGGCGGGCTTGTCCACGTCGTCGCCGGAGAACAGGAACGAGCCGAGCACCTTGCGGACCTCGACCAGGTCCATGTCGGGGGCGGCCGAGCGCATGTTCTCCAGGACCGTGCGCTCCGGGTCCAGGGTCTCGTGCTCCTGGGCGTAGTAGCCGAGCTTGAGGCCGTGGCCGGCGACGACCTGGCCGGTGTCCGGCCGCTCCACGCCCGCGAGCAGCCGCAGCAGGGTGGTCTTGCCGGCGCCGTTGAGACCGAGGATGACGACCCGGGAGCCCTTGTCGATGGCCAGGTCGACGTCGGTGAAGATCTCCAGCGAGCCGTACGACTTCGACAGGCCCTCGGCGGTCAGCGGGGTCCGGCCGCAGGGCGCCGGCTCCGGGAAGCGGAGCTTGGCGACCTTGTCGGACATCCGGACCTCTTCGAGCCCGGAGAGCAGCTTCTCGGCGCGGCGGGCCATGTTCTGCGCGGCGACCGTCTTGGTGGCCTTGGCGCGCATCTTGTCGGCCTGGGCGTTGAGCGCGGCGGCCTTCTTCTCGGCGTTGGCCCGCTCCCGCTTGCGGCGCTTCTCGTCGGCCTCGCGCTGCTGCTGGTAGAGCTTCCAGCCCATGTTGTAGATGTCGATCACGGAGCGGTTGGCGTCCAGGTAGAACACCTTGTTGACGACCGTCTCGACCAGGTCGACGTCGTGGGAGATCACGATGAAGCCGCCGCGGTAGGTCTTCAGGTAGTCCCGCAGCCACACGATCGAGTCGGCGTCGAGGTGGTTGGTCGGCTCGTCCAGCAGCAGGGTGTCCGCGTCGGAGAACAGGATCCGGGCCAGCTCGATACGGCGGCGCTGACCGCCGGAGAGGGTGTGCAGCGGCTGGCCGAGCACCCGGTCGGGCAGGTTCAGCGCGGCGGCGATGGTGGCGGCCTCGGCCTCGGCGGCGTACCCGCCCTTGGTGAGGAACTCGGTCTCCTGGCGCTCGTACTGCCGAAGCGCCTTCTCGCGGGTGGCGCCCGTGCCGTTGGCGATGCGCTGCTCGTTCTCGCGCATCTTGCGGATCAGCACGTCGAGGCCGCGGGCGGACAGGACGCGGTCGCGGGCCAGCACGTCCAGGTCGCCGGTGCGGGGGTCCTGCGGGAGGTAGCCGACCTCGCCGGAGCGGGTGATGGTGCCGGCGGCCGGGATGCCCTCGCCGGCCAGGCACTTGGTGAGGGTGGTCTTGCCGGCGCCGTTGCGGCCGACGAGACCGATGCGGTCGCCCTTGGCGACGCGGAAGGTGGCGTTCTCGACGAGGACACGGGCGCCGGCGCGCAGCTCGATTCCGGAGGCGGAGATCACGGACAGACTCCTGGGCGTACAGGGATTGGCGGGTGGGCGGCTGAGGACGTTCCCGCCGTCTAATGCGCGAGGAGAATGGCCATGGGAAGAAGTCTAACGGGGCGGTGCAAGCCGTTTTCCCGCCTCCGCATCCCCGCCCGGCGGGCCGGGGAGAACTCTGCGGGAGGAGTGATCTGTATGGCGGGTATGGGCGGCGGACGGCCTGGCATCTGTCCCACGCTGCTGTACGCGGACGCGAAGGCGGCGATCCGGCAGCTCACGGAGGGGCTGGGGTTCACCGAGCTGACGGTGTACGAGGCCGCGGACGGCAAGGTGCTGCACGCCGAGCTGGTGCAGGGCAACGGCGCGGTGATGATCGGCTCCAAGGGCCGCGGCGGGCCGTTCGACGCGGCGCTGCGGCACGCGGGGCCCGCCGGGGTGTACGTGGTGGTGGACGACGTGGACGCCCACCACCAGCGGGCCGTGGCGCACGGCGTGGAGATCCTGCTGCCCCCGACGGACCAGGACTACGGCTCCCGGGACTACCTCGCCCGGGACGTCGAGGGCAACATCTGGAGCTTCGGGACGTACGCGCCGGAGATCGGCGTCTGAACCGCCCCGCCGGGCTCAGCCGCCGGTGTGCACCTGGAACGCGGCCCGGCGCACGGCCTTGGCGAGGGCCGGGTCGGGGTGGGCGGCGGCGAGGGCGACCAGGACCTGCACGGTGCGCGGGTGGCCGACGGCGCGGACCTCGTCGAGCAGCTGGGGCACGGTGGGCTGCACCGCGGACTCCAGGTGCCGGACCAGCATCGGCGCCTCGCCGTGGTCGGCGACGGCCGCGGCGGTGTCCACCCACAGCCAGGTGGCCTCCTCGCGGGTGAGGACCTCGTGGGCGTCCTCCGGGTCGAGGCCGTCGTGCTCGGCGAGCCAGAGCAGGGCGTACGGCCGCAGCGCCGGCTCGTCCACCACGGCCCGCACCTCGGGCTCGGCGGGCGCGCCGACCACGCGCAGCGCCTCGAAGGCGAGCCCGCGCAGCAGGGCGTCCTCGCCCCGCGCGGCGTCGATCAGCTCGGTGACGGCGCTGCCGACGGTGCGGGCGGCCAGCCAGGCGCGGTACTCGGCGCGGGCCGCGTTGGGGCGCAGCTGGGCGCAGCCGCGGAGCATGTCCTCGGCGGACTGCTCGATGTTGCCCGCGGGGCTCTGCGCGGCCACGCAGATCTGCTCCAGCTTGACCCACACCGCCCAGCTGCCCAGCGGGGTGAGGGTGGCCTGGCCCGCGCCGTAGGTGAGGGCGCCGACGGAGGCGAGCGCGCCCAGCGCCCAGTCGAGGAGCGGGGCGAGGGAGGCGGGCGGGACGTCCGTGGCCTCGGCCGGCGCGGCGGGCGGCTCGGTGCCGGGCTCGTACGTGACCTCGCAGCGTTCGGTGCGCAGTTCGGTGACCCGCTGCTGGAGCAGGTCGAGGAGCTGTTCGACCGGGACCGGCCCGGCGGACAGCTGGAGGAAGGAGAGCACCTGGGGCATGGCCGAGACGACCTCGGCGACGGCGGCCGGTTCGTGGCCCGCGGGTTCGGGCACGGCGAGCGACCAGGCGTCGAAGAGGGCGACCCAGCCGCGCAGCACGGCGCTGTCGTCGCGGTCCCAGGCGCGCAGCCGCCAGCCGGGACGGGCGCTGTCGCCGTGCACCTCGACCAGTCCGGCGAGGCGGGCGGTGTCCCAGTCGGCGCGGACCTGGTCGGGGGTGAGCCCGAGGTCGGCGGCGGCACGTTCGGCGGTCGCGGTGGAGAGGGTGGCCTTGCCGTCGGCGGTGGCGCCGTCGCGGCCGGGGCCCAGGGCGTTGTCCGCCCAGCGGGCGACGCGGACCGCGCCGGCCAGCCCGCTGCGGGCCATTTTGGCCAGCTCGGCCCGGGCGGGGGTGCCCTCGGGCGGCCGGGGTGCGGGGCGGCGCGGGTGCCGCTGGTTCACAGCTCTGGGGGCGGCGGCCAGGGGTCGAGGTCGGACGAGTCGGAGCCTGGAGTCGCGCGGGATACGGGACGTCACAGGGGCAGTCTTCCGGTTGACGGTCCGAAAACCCAAACGGAATGTCACGGCGGGCAACGGGGATGGCCAAGGCACCGGGGTGCGCGGGGGCCGGGCGGGCGTTTTTCGGCCAGTCCCAGGGCCCTAACCGGAACGGCCGGACCGCAAGGGGCGCGCGCCCGGCGCGCCCCGGCGTGCGCCGTCACATCAGCGGGGTGAGGAAGCGCCGCAGACGCTCCTCGTACTCCTTCGGGTCGGGGTTCCACATCGCCGCGTGCGGGGCGCCCGGGACGGTGTGCAGGGCGACGCGGTCGGGGCGGCGCTCGGCGAGCGTCCGGGAGAACTCCCAGGGGGCCACGCGGTCGCCGGGGCCGTGGATGATCAGGGTGGGCACGGTGAGCCGCTCGGGGTCGGTGATCTCGGCGACCCGGTCGGCGTGCAGCCCGGCACGGCCCTGTGCGGCGCGCACCGCGAGCGGCAGCAGCGGGGGCGGGGTGTGCCGGGCGCGGGCGAGGGCGCGCAGCGTGGCCTCCCAGCTGAGCACCGGGGAGTCGAGGACGAGGCCGGCGATGTGGTCGCGCATCGCGGAGTGCTCGGCGGCGCGCAGGGCCATGGTGGCGCCGGTGGACCAGCCGAGCAGGACGACGCGGCGGGCGCCGTGGCGGACGGCGTGGTGGATCGCCGCGTCCAGGTCCCGCCACTCGGTCTCGCCGAAGTGGTTCAGGCCGTCGGCGGGGCGGGGGGCGCCGAGGTCGCCGCGGTAGGCGAGGGCGAGGACCGGCAGATGGCGGCCGTTCAGGAACCCCATGAGGTTCATGGCGTGTTCGCGGGTGGTGCCCAGGCCGTGCACCGCGATCACCCAGACGTCCCGGCTGCCGGGCAGGAACCAGGCGGGCAGGGGGCCGAGTTCGCCGGGCACGTCGACGTCGGTGTGGTCGAGGCCGAGGGCGGTGCGCGGGTTGCCGACGTAGAGGTTCGGGGTGAGCCACACGGGGTCGCCGGGGGCGAGGGTGCCGTGCGTGACGCGGTCGAGACGGCGCACGACGGTGTCGGCGGTGGGCCGGGTGTCCGCGAGGACCGGGCCGACGACCGCGTGCGAGCCGTCGCCCGCCAGGCCGTAGGAGCCGGGGCGCAGGGAGGCCAGGTCCCGGGTGAGGGTGATCTGGCCGGCGGCGGTGCCGTGCACGGTGAGCCGGGGTTCGGTGGGCAGCGGGCGGCTGCCGGTGGTCTTCAGCGCGGCGTCGCTGGCGAGCCGCCCGGCGGCCACGGACGCCATGCCGGCGGCGAGTACGGCGGTGACTGCGGCGGCGGCCGCTTTGACGGTGCGCACCCCATCAGTGTCCCGGCGGCCCCCGAGCCCGGCCAGCGGAGCCGGGGAGGAGGGTGACGGGCGCGCGGCCGGAGCGCCGGGACTCCGGCGGCCCCCGGGGAACGGGTCCGCCTGGCGGCGGGGCCCGGCCTGGCGGCGCGCGGCGAGTGGGGCCCCGAGGCGCCGGCCGCGCGGCACCGCGAACCGGGCCGCGGGCCCGCGCGGGAAGGCCGGGGCGAGCGGGCCCGGGAGAGCCTGGCGCAGGGCGCGGGCGAGCCGGTTCGGGAGCCGTCGGGGGGCCTTCGCGGGCCTCCCGGCGCCGAGGCGGCCGGGCGCGGCGAGCCGGGACACAGGTCCCCGGCCCCGCGGGGGCGAGGAGGGCCGGCTCACCGGGCCCCGGCGCCAGAGTGAGGCGAGCCGGGCCGCGAGACGGCGGCGGGCGTGCGCCGACGCGGTCGTGTCGCGGAGCCGGGGCGAGAAGGGCGAGGTCACACGGGCCCGGGCCGTGCCGGTGGCCGGGGACGGGCGGCGGAACCCACCGGGTGTGCCCGGTGTCGGGCGGTCCGCGGGGCGGTCGGGGACAGCGGGGACGGGGAGCATGGGACGGTCACCTCCGTTGGCCGTATCCCTTCAGGCGTTCCCCGACCTCGGCGAGTTGTGCCTCCGTCAGCAAAGAGGGGGTCAGACCCGGCACGGAGGAGGCCGTCAGCCACAGGCGGCACATCCACTCCAGCTGGGCGGTGCGGTCGTAGGCCTGGTCCAGGGTGGCGCCGTAGGTGACGGTGCCGTGGTTGCGCAGCAGGCAGCCGGAGCGGCCGGCCAGGGCGCGGAGCATGTTCTCGGCCAGTTCCTCGGTGCCGTACGTGGCGTAGGGCGCGACCCGGACCGGTCCGCCGAGGGCCGCGGCCATGTAGTGGACCAGCGGCAGCTCGGTCACCAGCGTGGAGACGGCGGTGGCGTGCACGGCGTGGGTGTGCACGATCGCGCGGGCCCCGGTGCCGCGGTAGACGGCGAGGTGCATGGGCAGCTCGCTGGTCGGCACCAGTGTGCCGAGCACCTGACGGCCGGTGAGGTCCACACCGGTGATGTCGTCCGGGCCCAGCCGGTCGTAGGGCACACCCGAGGGAGTGACCAGCACCACGTCCCCGACGCGCGCGGAGACGTTGCCCGAGGTACCGACGACCAGTCCGTCGGCCACGCTCCGCCGCGCCGTCTCGACCAACGCCGCCCACCGGTCCGCCGTTTCCCCGCTCACCTCTGCGCGCACCCCGCCCGCCCTTCCTCGCCCGTCCCGCGGCTCCACGGTCCTGCCGTGATCCTGCCAGCCACCCCCGCGGCGGGCGGCCGTTCGGCGTACTTCTGTCCGAGATCCCGCACCCCAAAAGGGTGCACATCACGGCAAAACGCCAGCAATCTACGCCAATTCCATGATCAGCCGCCCTTGAATGAGCCCTCCTTGCCCGCCCGGCGACCCGCTCGTCCGCCACGACCTGGTCGTCCGTCACCCCGGGGAGACGGCACATGACCCGCACCCTCCTCCGTCGCCGCGCCGGTGTCCTGGCCGCGGCCGCGGCGGCGCTCGTCCTCACCTGCGCCCCGACCGCCTCGGCCGGTCCGCCGGACCGGGCCGCGCACCAGCCCCGGGGACACGACGTGTCCTCCCACCAGAAGCGCGTGGACTGGCAGTCCGCGCAGGACGAGGGCGCCCGCTTCGTCTACGTCAAGGCGACCGAGGCCACGGGCTACCGCAACCCCTACTTCGACCAGCAGTACGACGGGGCGCGCGCGGCCGGCCTGATCCGGGGCGCCTACCACTTCGCGCTGCCGGACCGCTCCTCCGGCGCCCGGCAGGCCGCGTACTTCGTGGCGCACGGCGGGGACTGGCGGGCCGACGGCTGGACGCTGCCGCCCGCGCTGGACATCGAGTACAACCCGTACAGCGCGCGGCACAAGTGCTACGGGCTGAGCAAGAAGAAGATGACGAAGTGGATCTGGTCCTTCAGCGACGAGATCCGGCGCCAGACCGGCCGCCGGCCTGTGATCTACACCACCTTGCAGTGGTGGAAGCTCTGCACCGGCAACAGCCGCGCCTTCGCCTCCACCCACCCCCTGTGGGTCGCCCGCCACGGCACCTCCGGACCGGGCAGGCTGCCGGGCGGCTGGCGGTACTGGACCTTCTGGCAGTACGACACCGCCGGCCGGCTGCCGGGTGACCAGAATCTCTTCAACGGCACCACCGGCCGGCTGCGGACCTTCGCGCTGGGCTGGTGACCCAAGGGGCGCCTGGGCGCGCCCGGGACGGGAGGCGGAAACGGAGGTCCACACCCCCCGTTACGGACATCCCCGTGCCCGCCCCAGTTCATCTTCCGTTCACCCAGGTTGCCTACGTTCATCCAGCCAACGACCTCGAACGATTGCCTGGGTAAATGGAAAGCTTCTCGCTGATCCTCGCGATTGTGGTGGTGACCGCACTCGCGTTTGATTTCACGAACGGTTTCCACGACACCGCGAACGCGATGGCCACCACCATCTCCACAGGCGCCATGAAGCCGAAGCTCGCGGTGGCCATGTCCGCCTCCCTCAACCTGGTGGGCGCCTTCCTCTCCGTGGAGGTCGCCAACACGATCTCCAAGGGTCTCGTCGACGAGAGCGGCATCCGTCCCGAGGTCATCTTCGCCGCCCTGGTCGGCGCGATCCTCTGGAACCTGGTGACCTGGCTGGTGGGCCTGCCCTCCAGTTCCTCGCACGCTCTGATGGGCGGTCTGATCGGCGCCGCCGTCGCCTCCGCCGGATTCGGCGCCGTGCACGGCGGCGTGCTGGTGACCAAGGTGCTGCTGCCCGCGGTCGCGGCGCCGGTCGTCGCGGGCATCGCCTCGATGGTCGCCACCCGCTCCTCCTACGGCATCGGCGGCAAGACCGAGGGCGCGGCCACCCGCAAGGGCTACCGCACCGGCCAGGTCGCCTCCGCCGCCCTGGTCTCCCTCGCGCACGGCACCAACGACGCGCAGAAGACGATGGGCGTCATCACCCTCGCACTGATCGCGGGCGGCGCCATCGCCCCCGGCTCCAACCCTCCCACCTGGGTGATCCTCTCCGCGGGCCTGGCCATCGCGGCCGGCACCTACATCGGCGGCTGGCGCATCATCCGCACCATGGGCACCGGCCTGACCGATCTGGAGCCCCGCCAGGGCTTCGCCGCCCAGACCAGCGCCGCCACGGCCATCCTGGCCTCCTCCCACCTCGGCTTCTCCCTCTCCACCACCCACGTCGTCTCCGGCGCCGTGATGGGCGCGGGCCTGGGCCGCAAGGGCGGCGTGGTCCGCTGGTCCACCGCCACCCGCATGACCGTCGCCTGGGTGCTCACCCTGCCGGCCGCCGCCCTGGTCGGCGCGGGCGCCGAGGCCGTCACCGAACTCGGTGACTGGGGCACCGCCGTGGTCGCCGTCTTCCTGGTCGCCGCGAGCGCCTGGATCTACAAGCTGTCCCGCCGCGAGGTCATCGACCACACCAACGTGGTCGCCGAGCCGCCCGCGGAGCCCTCCGGCGTGGTCACCACCGCCATCGCCGCGGTGACCCCGCCCCCGGCGGGCACCGTCGCCGACGGCCTGACCGCCACCATCCCGGCCCCGGCCGTCGAACCGGCGGCCACCGCCCCGGCCGCGCCGCCGGCCGCCACCGTCTGATCCCGCGCCCGTTCACCAAGGAAGCATCCCCATGAAGATCGACTGGGCGGCCATCGGCTCCGTCTTCGGCGTCAGCCTCGTGTTCACGGTGGGCCTGGTGGCCCTGTTCACCCTCGGGGTCAACGGCCTGGCCAAGCGCGAGAAGGCCGCCGCCCAGGGTGAGTCCGCGGCGCTCGCCGTCACCGGTGCCTACGTCTGCTTCGCGGCGTGCGCGGCGGCGGTGGCGTACGGCATCGTCCTGATCGTCTCCAAGTCCTGACCGCACGGCCCCACCCGACGGCACACCCCGAAGGCCCCCGCGCGCCCGTCGCGCGCCGGGGCCTTCGGCGTGCCCGTACCGTGGCGCGATGTGGGCATCGGCACACTCCCGCAGGTCAACGGCAAGTTGACGGCCGTTCCGGGCACGTGGTGGACTTCCCAGGCCATGTAAGGCGGCAGAAGAGGAAGCCGGTGCGAATCCGGCGCGGTCCCGCCACTGTCACCGGGGTGCACACCCCGGGAGCCAGGAACTCTCGCCGCCCGTTTTTCTTCGTACCAGGGCGCGGACACCCTGAGTGAGGACCTGTATCGCCATGCTCGGCAGCCGAAGGACCAGTACCAGGACCACCGTCGCGGTACCCACGGCCGGCTGAGCCGATGGGTGCCGATCGCAGGTATGCGTACGGCGCCGCCGCCGGGCTTCTCGGCGACCTGCTCCTCGGCGATCCCCGTCGCGGGCACCCGGTCGCCGTGTTCGGGCGTGCGGCCGCCGCGGCGGAGGGCGCATTGTGGCACGACCACCGCGGCTGGGGCGCTCTGCACACCGCCGTGTGCGCCGGTGGCGCCGTCGCGCTCGGGGCACTGGCCGCACGCGCCGTACGCCCCTCCCCCGCCGCTTCCGTCGCGCTGACCGCCGCGGCCGCCTGGTCCGTGGTCGGCGGCACCTCGCTCGCCCGGGAGGCCCGGGCCATCGGCCGCGCGCTGACCGCCGGGGACGTCGAGGCGGCCCGCGCCCGACTGCCTCATCTGTGCGGCCGGGACCCGCAGGCGCTGGACGCCGACGGCATCGCGCGGGCCGTGGTCGAGTCCGTCGCCGAGAACACCTCCGACGCGGTCGTGGGCGCCCTGGTGTGGGGCGCGGTCGCCGGGGTGCCGGGGCTGCTCGGCTTCCGCGCGGTCAACACCCTGGACGCGATGGTGGGTCACAAGTCCCCGCGCCACCGCCGGTTCGGCTGGGCCGCCGCCCGCCTGGACGACGTGGCCGGCTGGCCGGGGGCCCGGCTGACCGCCGTACTCGCCGCCGCGGCCGGAGGCGACCCGCGCGGTGCCGTGCGCGCCTGGCGCGCGGACGCCGGCCGGCACCCGAGCCCGAACGCCGGTCCCGTGGAGGCCTCCTTCGCGGGCGCCCTCGGCGTCCGGCTCGGCGGCACCCTCTCCTACGGCGGCCGTGTGGAGCACCGCCCCGTCCTCAACGGCGCCGCCGGACGGGCGGTCCGGGCCGGCGACATCGACCGGACGGTACGGCTCTCCCGCCGCGTCGGTCTGCTCGCGCTCGGCACCACGGTCGCCGCGCGCCTCCTGGTCACCGGAGTCAAGGGCCTGAAGGGACAAGGGAAATGAGCGGTGGTCTGCTCGTCGCCGGCACCACGTCGGACGCCGGCAAGAGCGTCGTGACGGCCGGGATCTGCCGCTGGCTGGCACGCCAGGGCGTGAAGGTCGCGCCGTTCAAGGCGCAGAACATGTCGCTGAACTCCTTCGTCACCCGCGAGGGCGCCGAGATCGGCCGGGCCCAGGCCATGCAGGCCCAGGCGTGCCGGATCGAGCCGACCGCGCTGATGAACCCCGTCCTGCTCAAGCCGGGCGGCGAACAGAGCAGCCAGGTGGTGCTGCTGGGCAGGCCGGTGGGCGAGATGAGCGCACGCGGCTACCACGGCGGGCGGCAGCAGCGGCTGCTGGGCACGGTGCTGGACAGCCTGGCCGAACTGCGGCGCACGTACGACGTGGTGGTCTGCGAGGGGGCGGGCAGCCCGGCGGAGATCAACCTGCGGCGCACCGACATCGTCAACATGGGGATCGCGCGGGGTGCCCGGCTGCCCGTGCTGGTCGTCGGCGACATCGACCGCGGTGGCGTCTTCGCCTCCTTCTTCGGCACCCTCGCGCTGCTCGCGCCCGAGGACCAGGAACTGGTCGCCGGGTTCCTGGTGAACAAGTTCCGGGGCGACGTCTCGCTGCTGGAGCCCGGACTGGACATGCTGCGGGACCTCACCGGGCGGCGGACGTACGGCGTGCTGCCGTTCCGGCACGGGCTGGGGATCGACGAGGAGGACGGGCTGCGGGTCTCCCTGCGGGGCGCCGTGCGGGAGTCGGCCGTCGCTCCCCCCGTCGGCGAGGACGTGCTGCGCGTCGCCGTGTGCGCGATCCCGCTGATGTCCAACTTCACCGACGTGGACGCGCTGGCCGCCGAACCGGGTGTCGTGGTGCGGTTCGTGGACCGGCCGGAGGAACTGGCCGACGCGGACCTCGTGATCGTGCCCGGCACCCGGGGCACGGTCCGGGCGCTGGAGTGGCTGCGCGCCCGGGGGCTCGCGGACGCGCTGGTCCGGCGGGCCGCGCGGCGGCGGCCCGTGCTCGGCATCTGCGGCGGCTTCCAGATCCTCGGCGAGCACATCGAGGACGAGGTCGAGTCGCGCGCCGGCGCGGTCCCCGGGCTGGGCCTGCTGCCCGTGCGGGTGCGCTTCGCCCCGGAGAAGACCCTCGCCCGCCCCGCCGGCCGGGCCCTCGGCGAGCCGGTGGAGGGGTACGAGATCCACCACGGGGTGGCGTCCGTCGAGGGCGGCGAACCGTTCCTGGACGGCTGCCGGTCGGGCCAGACCTGGGGCACCCACTGGCACGGCTCGCTGGAGTCGGACCGCTTCCGCCGGGCCTTCCTGCGCGAGGTGGCCGCCGCCGCGGGGCGCCGCTTCGTCCCGGCGCCGGACACCTCCTTCGCCGCGCTGCGCGAGGAGCAGCTGGACCGGCTCGGCGATCTGATCGAACAGCACGCGGACACGGACGCGCTGTGGCGGCTCATCGAGTCCGGCGCGCCGCAAGGACTGCCCTTCATTCCACCGGGAGCGCCCGCATGAGCACAGTGTTGTTGTTGTCGACCGCCGACACGGATCTGCTGGCGGCCCGGGCCTCCGGCGCCGACTACCGCATCGGCAACCCCACCCGGGTCGACGTCGCCGGGGAACTGCCGCGGCTGCTGGACGGCGCCGACCTCGCCGTCGTACGCCTCCTCGGCGGCAAGCGCGCCTGGGAGGAGGGGCTGGCCGCGCTGAAGGCGTCCGGTGTCCCGGCGGTGCTGCTGGGCGGCGAGGCGGTCCCGGACGCGGAGCTGATGGCCGAGTCCACGGTGCCCGCGGGCGTGGTCGCGGAGGCGCTGCGCTACCTGGTCGAGGGCGGCCCCGCGAACCTGCGGGAGCTTGCCCGGTTCCTGTCCGACACCGTGCTGCTGACCGGCGAGGGCTTCGAGGAGCCGCACCGGATGCCGGAGTACGGCGTCCACGGCGCCCCCGAGATCCGCCCGGACCGCCCGACCGTGGGCGTGCTCTTCTACCGGGCCCATGAACTCAGCGGCAACACGGCCTTCGTGGACACCCTGTGCGCGGCCGTCGAGGCGCGGGGCGCCAACGCCCTTCCGGTGTACTGCGGTTCGCTGCGCGGCGCGGACGCCGGGCTGTACGAGCTGCTGGGGCGGGCCGACGCGCTGGTGGCGACCGTGCTCGCGGCCGGCGGCACGCACGCCTCCGGGGCGTCGGCCGGCGGCGACGAGGAGTCCTGGGACATCGGCGCGCTGGCGGATCTCGACGTCCCGGTGCTGCAGGGACTGTGCCTGACCTCCTCGCGGGCCGCCTGGGAGGAGTCGGACGCGGCGCTGTCCCCCATGGACGCGGCGATGCAGGTCGCCATCCCGGAGTTCGACGGCCGGCTGATCACCGTGCCCTTCTCCTTCAAGGAGCAGGGCCCCGACGAGGTCCCGGTCTACGTCGCCGACCCCGAGCGGGCCGCGCGGGTGGCCGGGATCGCCGTACGGCACGCGCGGCTGCGGCACAAGCCGAACGCCGAGAAGAGGATCGCGCTCGTCTTCACCGCGTACCCGACCAAGCACTCCCGGGTGGGCAACGCGGTCGGCCTGGACACCCCGGCGTCGGCGGTGCGGGTGCTGGACGCGCTGCGGGACGCCGGGTACGCGGTCAGCGGATACCCGTCCGGCGGCGACGAGTTGATCCACCGGCTGATCGAGGCCGGCGGCCACGACGTGGAGTGGCTGACCGAGGAGCAGCTGGCCGCCGCGCCCGCGCGGGTGCCGCTGGCCGACTACCGGGCGTGGTTCGAGACGCTGGACCCGGGGCTGCGCGAGGCGATGACCGAGGCGTGGGGCGAGCCGCCGGGCAACCTGTACGTGGACGGCGACGACATCGTGCTGGCGTCCCTGCGGTTCGGGAACGTCGTGGTCATGATCCAGCCGCCGCGCGGCTTCGGGGAGAACCCGATCGCGATCTACCACGACCCCGACATGCCGCCCTCGCACCACTACATGGCGGCCTACCGCTGGCTGGAGCACGGCTTCGGCGCGGACGCGGTCGTGCACATGGGCAAGCACGGCACGATGGAGTGGCTGCCGGGCAAGGGCCTCGGCCTGTCGCGCGGCTGCGCGCCGGACGCGGTCCTCGGCGAACTGCCGCTGGTCTACCCCTTCATCGTCAACGACCCCGGCGAGGGCACCCAGGCCAAGCGGCGCGGGCACGCCACGGTGGTGGACCACCTGGTGCCGCCGATGGCCCGCGCCGACACCTACGGCGACCTGGCCAAGCTGGAGCAGCTGCTGGACGAGTACGCGCTCGTCTCCGACCTGGACCCGGCCAAGGCCCCGGCCGTCCGCGCCCAGATCTGGACCCTGGTCAAGGCCGCCGAGCTCCACCACGACCTGCAGGTGGACGAGCAGCCGGACGACACCGAGTTCGACGAGTTCGTCATGCACATCGACGGCTATCTGTGCGAGATCAAGGACGTGCAGATCCGCGACGGCCTGCATGTGCTGGGCGGCGGCCCGGTCGGCGACGCGCGGGTGAACCTCGTCCTCGCCGTGCTGCGCGCCTCCCAGGTGTGGGGCGGCCGGGCGAACGCCCTGCCGGGCCTGCGGGCCTGTCTCGCCGCCCACTTCGGGCTGGTGGAGAAGGAGTTGCTGGCCGAGCCGGGTGCCGCGGTGAAGGTGCCGGTGGAGCTGACCGACCTGGCGCAGGGCCCGGCGCGGACGGCGGCCGACGCGATCGACCTGCTGGAGCAGCTGTGCCGCCGGGTCGCGGAGGGCATGGAGGCGCGGGACTGGGCGCGCGCGGCCGTCGGGGACGTCGTACGGGAGGCACTGGGCGGTGCCGCGCTCCCCGAGGCGGTGGCGGTGCTGGAGTTCGCGTGCGACGAGGTGGTGCCGCGGCTGGCGCGCACGTCGGACGAGATCGGGCACATCCTGCGCGCGCTGGACGGCGGCTACGTCCCGGCGGGCCCCTCGGGATCACCGACCCGCGGCCTGGTCAACGTGCTGCCCACGGGCCGCAACTTCTACTCGGTCGACCCCAAGGCGATCCCGTCCCGGCTGAGCTGGGAGGTCGGGCAGTCGCTCGCCGACTCGCTGGTGCGGCGGTATCTGGCCGACACCGGCGAGTACCCGAGGTCCGTCGGCCTGACGGTCTGGGGCACCTCCGCGATGCGCACCCAGGGCGACGACATCGCCGAGATCCTGGCGCTGCTGGGCTGCCGCCCGGTCTGGGACGACGCCTCGCGCCGGGTGACCGGCTTCGAAGTGATCCCGCCGGCCGAGCTGGGGCGCCCGCGCATCGACGTCACGGTCCGTATCTCCGGCTTCTTCCGGGACGCGTTCCCGCACGTCGTGGCGCTGATCGACGACGCGGTACGGGCGGTGGCCGAGCTGCCGGAGCCGCCGGAGACCAACTATGTGCGGGCGCACGTGGCGCAGGACACCGCCGAACACGGTGACCGGCGCCGCGCGACCGCCCGGATCTTCGGTTCCAAGCCGGGCGCGTACGGCGCGGGTCTGCTGCCGCTGATCGACGCCCGCAACTGGCGCTCCGACGCCGACCTCGCCGAGGTGTACGCCGTCTGGGGCGGTTACGCGTACGGGCGCGGGCTCGACGGCCGGGCGGCGCGCGGCGACATGGAGACGGCGTTCAAGCGGATCGCGGTGGCGGCGAAGAACGTCGACACCCGTGAGCACGACCTGGTCGACGCCGACGACTACTTCCAGTACCACGGCGGCATGGTCGCCATGGTCCGGCACCTGACCGGCGCCAACCCCGAGGCGTACGTGGGTGATTCGGCCGTTCCGGACCAGGTGCGGACGCGGACGCTGGGCGAGGAGACGCATCGTGTGTTCCGGGCGCGGGTGGTCAACCCGCGCTGGATGGCGGCGATGCGGCGGCACGGCTACAAAGGCGCCTTCGAGATGGCGGCGACCGTGGACTACCTGTTCGGCTACGACGCCACGGCGGGCGTGGTGGACGACTGGATGTACGAGAAGCTCAGCGCCGAGTACGTCTTCGACCCGGAGAACCGGGACTTCATGAAGAAGTCCAACCCCTGGGCGCTGCGCGGCATCACCGAGCGGCTGCTGGAGGCGGCGGACCGGGGCCTGTGGGCCGAGCCGGACGCGGACACGCTGGAGCGGCTGCGTGCCACCTATCTGGAGCTGGAAGGCGACTTGGAGGGCGACGACCAGTGACCACCCCCTTTCCTTTCACGGCCGTGGTCGGCCAGGACGATCTGCGGCTGGCGCTGCTGCTGAACGCCGTCTCCCCGGCGGTCGGCGGTGTGCTGGTGCGCGGTGAGAAGGGCACCGCCAAGTCCACGGCGGTGCGGGCCCTTTCGGCGCTGCTGCCCGAGGTGGCCGTGGTGCCCGGGTGCCGGTTCTCCTGCGATCCGGCCGCCCCGGACCCGGCCTGCCCCGACGGGCCGCACGAGCGGGGGCCGGGCGTCGAACGGCCCGCCCGGATGGTCGAGTTGCCGGTCGGCGCCTCGGAGGACCGGCTGGTCGGCGCGCTGGACATCGAGCGGGCGCTCGCGGAGGGCGTGAAGGCGTTCGAACCGGGCCTGCTCGCCGACGCGCACCGGGGCATCCTGTACGTGGACGAGGTCAACCTGCTCCACGACCACCTGGTCGACCTGCTGCTGGACGCGGCGGCGATGGGCTCCTCGTACGTGGAGCGCGAGGGCGTGTCCGTGCGGCACGCGGCGCGTTTCCTGCTCGTCGGGACGATGAACCCCGAGGAGGGCGAGCTGCGGCCGCAGCTGCTCGACCGGTTCGGGCTGACCGTGGAGGTCACGGCCTCGCGGGAGCCGGACCAGCGGGTGGAGGTCGTCAGGCGCCGGCTGGCGTACGACGACGATCCGGACGGGTTCGCCGCGCGGTGGGCCGCCGAGGAGGCCGCTGTACGCCAACGGATCGCGACGGCAAGGGAGTTGCTGCCGCAGGTGCGGCTGGGCGACGGCGCGCTGCGGCAGATCGCGGCGACCTGCGCGGCCTTCGAGGTGGACGGCATGCGCGCCGACATCGTGATGGCGCGCACGGCGACCGCGCTGGCCGCGTGGGCCGGGCGCACGGACGTGCTGGCCGAGGACGTGCGGCAGGCCGCGCTGCTGGCGCTGCCGCACCGCAGGCGCCGCAACCCCTTCGACGCGCCGGGCCTGGACGAGGACAAGCTGGACGAGACGCTGGAGCGGTCCGCCGGGCAGGACGGTGACGGGGACGGGGACGACGATCCCGGCCCCGGCGGTCCCGGTGGCGGCGGGCGGCCCGAGCCCGAGGACGGGCCGCAGGGCGGCGGGGACACCGCCGCGCGGCCCGAGACCGGCGAGGGCGGGCAGCCGCAGCCGTCCGGGGCGCCGGAGCAGTCGCCCGTGCGGGCCGCCGAGCCCTTCCGCGCCAAGGCGCTCAGCGTGCCCGGGATCGGCGAGGGTGCCGCCGGGCGGCGCTCGCGGGCGCGGACCGAACACGGGCGGACCACCGGGGCCCGCCGGCCCCGGGGCACCCTGACCAAGCTGCACCTGGCGGCGACCGTACGCGCCGCCGCCCCGCACCAGCGGGCGCGGGGGCGGTCCGGGCCGGGGCTGGTGATCCGCCGCGACGATCTGCGGCAGGCGGTCAGGGAGGGGCGCGAGGGCAACCTCGTGCTGTTCGTCGTCGACGCCTCCGGGTCGATGGCGGCCCGGCAGCGGATGAGCGCCGTGAAGGGCGCCGTGCTGTCGCTGCTGCTCGACGCCTACCAGCGGCGGGACAAGGTCGGTCTGGTGACGTTCCGCGGGGCGGGGGCGGAGGTGGCGCTGCCGCCGACCTCGTCGGTGGACGCGGCCGCCGCACGGCTGGAGTCGCTGCCGACCGGGGGCCGTACGCCGCTGGCGGCCGGGCTGCTGAAGGCGCACGAGGTGCTGCGGGTGGAGCGGCTGCGGGACCCGGCACGCCGGGCGCTGCTGGTGGTGGTGACCGACGGGCGGGCCACGGGCGGCCCCGAGCCGGTGGCGCTCGCCGGGCGGGCGGCGCGGCTGTTCGCGGCCGAGTCGGTGGCGTCGGTGGTCGTGGACTGCGAGTCGGGGCCGGTGCGGCTCGGGCTCGCCGGGCGGCTCGCGGGTGAGCTGGGCGGGACGGCCGTCACGCTGGACGAGCTGCGGGCCGACTCGATCGCCGGGCTGGTCCGGGATGTGCGGGAGACGTCGAGGAGGGCCGCGTAATGCCGCAGGGACAGCCGAGTGTCGTACCCGACGACGGACTGACGACCCGTCAGCGGCGCAACCGGCCCCTGGTGGTGGTGCACACCGGGGTCGGCAAGGGGAAGTCCACCGCCGCGTTCGGGCTCGCGCTGCGGGCCTGGAACCAGGGGTGGCCCATCGGGGTGTTCCAGTTCGTCAAGTCGGCGAAGTGGAAGGTCGGCGAGGAGAACGCGCTGCGTGTGCTGGGTGCCTCCGGCGAGGGCGGCACCGTCGCCTGGCACAAGATGGGCGAGGGCTGGTCCTGGGTCCAGCGGGACGCGCAGATGGACAACGAGGAGAAGGCCCGGGAGGGCTGGGAGCAGGTCAAGCGGGACCTGGCGGCGCAGACGTACCGGTTGTACGTGCTGGACGAGTTCGCGTACCCGATGCACTGGGGGTGGGTGGACACCGACGAGGTGATCGAGGTGCTGCGCACCCGGCCCGGCACCCAGCACGTCGTCGTCACCGGGCGGAACGCGCCGGCCGCGCTGGTGGACTTCGCCGACCTGGTGACGGACATGTCGAAGGTCAAGCACCCCATGGATGTGGGGCAGAAGGGTCAGAAGGGCATCGAGTGGTGAGTTCGCCGGTGCCCCGGCTGGTCGTCGCCGCGCCCTCCTCGGGCAGCGGCAAGACCACCGTGGCCACGGGGCTGATGGCCGCGTTCGCCGCGCGGGGGCTCGCCGTGTCCCCGCACAAGGTCGGGCCGGACTACATCGACCCCGGGTACCACGCGCTCGCGACCGGGCGCACGGGACGGAACCTGGACGCGTACCTGTGCGGGCCGGAGCTGATCGCCCCGCTGTTCCTGCACGGGGCGCGGGGGTGCGACCTCGCCGTGGTCGAGGGCGTGATGGGGCTGTACGACGGCGCCGCCGGGGAGGGCGAGCTGGCGTCCACCGCGCAGGTCGCCAAGCTGCTGCGGGCGCCGGTGGTGCTGGTGGTGGACGCCTCGGCGCAGTCGCGGTCGGTGGCGGCGCTGGTGCACGGGTTCGCGTCGTGGGACCCGGGGGTGCGGATCGGCGGCGTGATCCTGAACAAGGTGGGGTCCGACCGCCACGAGGAGCTGCTGCGCGAGGCGCTGGACTCGGCGGGGGTGCCGGTGCTGGGCGTGCTGCGGCGGGCCCGTCCGGTGCAGACGCCGTCCCGGCACCTGGGCCTGGTGCCGGTCGCCGAGCGGCGGGCGGCGGCGACCGACTCCGTGGCGGCGATGGCGGCACTGGTCACGGCGGGATGCGATCTGGCGGCGCTGGAGGCGCTGGCCCGCACCGCCCCTCCGGTGCCGGGAGACCCGTGGAGCCCCGTGCCGCCCGGCTCCGACGGCCCGGTCCGGCCGGCCGGCGGGCCGGGGCCGCGCATCGCGGTGGCCGGCGGCCCGGCCTTCACCTTCTCCTACGCCGAGCACACCGAACTGCTCGGCGCCGCCGGCGCCGAGGTCGTCCCCTTCGATCCGCTGCGGGAGGAGCGACTGCCCGACGGCACGGCCGGGCTGGTCGTCGGCGGCGGTTTCCCCGAGGTGTACGCCGCCGAGCTGTCCGCCAACGAGCCGCTGCGCGCGGCCGTCGCCGAACTCGCCGCGTCGGGGGCGCCGATCGCCGCCGAGTGCGCCGGACTGCTCTATCTGTGCCGGGAGTTGGACGGCCGGCCGATGTGCGGGGTGCTGGACGCCACCGCGCGGATGACGCGGCGGCTCACCCTCGGGTACCGGGACGCCGTGGCCGTCGGGGACAGCGCGCTGGCCGCGGCCGGGACCCGGATGCGGGGGCACGAGTTCCACCGCACCGCGGTCGAGCCGGGCGCCGGAGCCGCCCCCGCGTGGGGCATCCGGGGCCGGGACCGGCGGGTGGAGGGTTTTGTACAGCGGGGCGTGCACGCGAGTTATCTGCACACGCACTGGGCGTCCGAGCCCGGTGTGGCCCGTCGGTTCGTGGAGAGGTGCCGGACGTCATGAGCAGCAGGCTGATCGGTGTCGGGGTCGGTCCGGGCGACCCGGAGCTGGTGACGGTGAAGGGGGTCAACGCGCTGCGGGCGGCCGACGTCGTCGTCGTACCGGTGATGGGCGCGGCCGACGGGCGGGACGGCGGTGAGCCGGGGCGCGCCGAGGCGACCGTGCTGCACTACGTGGCCGCGGAGAAGGTCGTCCGCGTGGTGTTCGCGCTGAACGAGCGCACCGACCGGACGCGCCGGGAGGCCGCCTGGGACGCGGCGGGCGAGCGGGTCGCCGCGCTGCTGGGGCGGCACGGGTCGGTCGCGTTCGCCACCATCGGCGATCCGAACGTGTACTCGACGTTCACGTATCTCGCGCAGACCGTCGCGGCGCTGGTGCCGGGGCTGGTCGTGGAGACCGTGCCCGGGATCACCGCCATGCAGGACCTGGCGGCACGCTCCGGTGCCGTGCTGACCGAGGGCACCGAGCCGCTGACGCTGGTGCCGGTCACGGCGGGTTCCGCGGTGCTGGAGGAGGCGCTGGCCGGGCCGGGGACGGTCGTGGCGTACAAGTTCGGACGGCAGGCCGCCGAGGTCGCCGGGGCGCTGGCCCGGTCCGGGCGGCTCCAGGACGCGGTGTGGGGGTCGGCGCTGGGGCTGCCGGAGGAGTCGGTGCGCCCGGCCGCCGAGCTGGACGGCGCGCCGTTGCCGTATCTGTCGACGCTGATCGCGCCGCCGCGGCGGGACGGCGGACGGGGCGGGAAGCTGTGAGGCGCGCGGGACGGCCGGTGCGGTCAGCCGGAGATGCCGACCACCAGCCAGATGAAGGCCGCGCCGACGACCGTGCACAGCAGGGTGGAGCGGGCCGGGTGCTCGTGGTGGGCCTCGGGCAGGATCTCGGCGGCGGCGAGGTAGAGCAGCACGCCGCCGAAGAGGCCGAGATAGCCGCCGAGCACCGCTTCGGGGATGTGGAAGAAGACGGTGGACAGCGCGCCGACCAAAGGGGCGCAGGCGTCGGCGAGCAGCATGCCGAGGGCACGGCGGCGGGCGTTGCCGTACAGGCTGGTGATGGTGAAGGTGTTGAAGCCGTCGGCGAAGTCGTGGGCGATCACGGCGAGCGCGACGGCGGTGCCCATGCCGCCGCCGACCTGGAAGGCCGCGCCGATCGCCACGCCGTCCATGGCGCTGTGGCCCACCATGGCGCCGGCCGCCGTGAGGCCGACCTCGGGCGCCCGGTGATGGTCGTGCTCGTCCCCGCCGTGGGCGGCCTGGCGTGCGGCGAGGGTGCGTTCCACGAGGTGGGCCAGCAGGAAGCCGGTCACGAACAGCAGCAGGGCGGCGGGTACGCCGAAGATCTCGCGGTCGGCGGCGCGCAGTGCCTCCGGCAGCAGGTCCAGGCCGACCACGCCCAGCATGAGGCCGCCGGCGAGTCCGAGGACGAGATGCCGACGGTCGGTCACCCGCTGTGCCGTCCAGCCGCCGGCCAGCGTCATCAGGAACGCGCCGAGCGCGACGAAGACCGCCATAGGCACTTGCTATCCGATGAAGGCGCCTTCGCGCACATCGAGCACCTCGCATATCGCCTTGCATCCTGACATTTCACCCCGCTACTGCCGTGTGCTTTCCGTATGAGAGGACCTTTCCGATGGCCGACGCCCCCACAGACACGCCCGCCGGGACACCCCTCGGCAAGGTGACCTTCGTCGGTGCCGGACCCGGCGCCGCCGACCTGCTGACGTTCCGTGCCGCGCGCGCGATCGCGGCGGCGGACGTGGTGATCTGGGCGGCCAGCCTGGTCCAGGCCGAGGTGCTGGAGCACGCGCGCGCGGACGCGGAGATCCTGGACTCGGCGACGATGTCCCTGGAGGAGGTCGTGGCCGTCTACCGGCGGGCGCACGCCGAGGGCCTGAAGGTGGCGCGGATCCACTCCGGCGACCCGGCGCTGTGGGGCGGCACGCAGGAGCAGCTGGACCGGTGCGCGGAGCTGGGCATCGCGACGGAGATCGTCCCCGGCGTCTCGTCGTTCTCGGCGGTGGCGGCCCTCGCGGGGCGCGAGCTGACCATCCCCGAGGTCGCGCAGTCCGTCGTCCTCACCCGGCTCGGTGGCGGCAAGACGCCGATGCCGCCCGGCGAGGAGGTGCGCGAGTTCGCCCGGCACGGCACCACGATGGCGGTCTTCCTGTCCGCGGCGCGCAGCGGGCAGCTGGTGCGGGAGCTGCTGGAGGGCGGCTATCCGACGACGACCCCGGTGATCGTCGCCCATCAGGCGACGTGGCCGGAGGAGCTGGTCGTGCGGTGCACGATCGGCACGCTGGAGGAGACGGTCAAGGAGCACAAGCTCTGGAAGCACACGCTGTTCCTGGTGGGTCCGGCGCTGGACGCGCACGGCACCCGCTCGCACCTCTACCACCCGGGTCACTTCCACGGCTTCCGCAAGGCGGACCCGGCGGCCCGGCGGGAGCTGCGGGAGCGAGGGGCGGGCAGGTGATCACGGTCGTCGGCACGGGGACGGGGACGCCGCCGCCCGAGGACGTCGCGGCGGGCGCCGCGCTCGTCGTCGGCGGGCGGCGGCACCTGGACGCGGCCCGGCTGCCCGTCGGGGCCCAGCGGGTCGTGCTGGGCCCGCTGGCACCCGCTCTGGACACCATCGCCGCGTACGTCGAGAAGGAGCTGCCGGTGCTGGTGCTGGCCTCCGGGGACCCGGGGTTCTTCGGGATCGTGCGGGTGCTGGCCGAGCGCTTCGGTGCCGAGCGGCTGTCGGTGCGCCCCGGGGTCTCCTCGGTGGCCACGGCGTTCGCCCGGCTCGGGCTGCCCTGGGACGACGCGGTGGTAGTCAGTGCGCACGGCAGGGATCTGCGCACCGCCGTGAACGTCTGCCGCGCGCGTCCGAAGGTCGCCGTCCTCACCGGCCCGGGCGCGGGACCGGCCGAACTGGGCGCCGCGCTCACCGGCCGCGACCGGACCCTCGTGGTGGCCACCGCGCTGGGCGATCCGGAGCGGGAACGCGTGGAGCGGGTGACGCCCGCGCAGGCGGCGGTCCGGGACTGGGGTACGTCGGTGAGCGTGGTGCTGTGCCTGGCGGAGCCCTCGGCACCGGGTCCCCCGCGCACCGTCGCCGGGGTGCCCGCCGGTCCGGCCCGCTGGGCGCTTCAGGAGACGGAGTTCGCCCACCGCGACTCGATGATCACCAAGTTCGAGGTGCGCGCGCTCGCCCTGGCCCGGCTCGGACCGCGCCTCGGCGACCTGGTGTGGGACGTGGGCGCCGGGTCCGGATCGGTGGCGGTGGAGTGCGCCCGGCTCGGCGCGGCCGTCGTCGCCGTGGAGAAGAGCGCGGACGGGGTGGCCCGGATCCGGGAGAACGCCCGCGCCCACGGTGTCGAGGTGGACGTGGTGCACGGCACCGCGCCGGACGCGCTCGACGGGCTCGCACCGGACCCGGACGCCGTGTTCATCGGCGGCGGGGGGCGTGAACTGCCCGCCGTGATCCGGGCGTGCGCGCCGCGCGCGCGGCGGGCCGTGGTCGTGGCCATGGCCGCCCTGGACCGGGTGCCGGCGGCCCGCGAGGCGCTGACCGCCGCCGGGCTCGGCTGCGACGGGGTGCTGCTCCAGTCCTCGCGGCTGGCCCCGCTGCCGGGCGGGGTGACCCGGCTCGCGGCCACCAACCCGGTGTTTCTGCTGTGGGGCGTCAGAAGCCCCGTATCCAATCGAGGAGTTGACCAGTGATCGGCCTGATTTCCGCCACCGCGGCGGGGGCGGCGGCACGGGACCGGCTGGCCGCGGCCTGGCCGGACCGTACGCGGGTGTACGAGGGTGCCGTGGGACCGGCGGTGCGGGCCGCGTTCGCCGAGTGCGAGCAGCTGGTGTGCTTCCTGGCCACGGGTGCGACGGTACGGCTGCTCGCGCCGCTGCTCGGCGACAAGGCGACCGACCCGGGCGTGGTCTGCGTGGACGAGGGCGGCCGGTTCGCGGTGTCGCTGCTCGGCGGGCACGGTGGCGGCGCCAATGAACTGGCCCGCGAGGTGGGCGGGTTGCTGGGCGCCGAGCCGGTGGTGACCACCGCGACGGACGCGGCGGGGCTGGCCGGTCTGGACACCCTCGGCCTGCCCTGCGAGGGCGCGGTCGCCGCCGTCTCCCGGGCGCTGCTGGACGGTGAACCGGTGGTGCTGGAGCAGGAGTTGGCCTGGCCGCTGCCCCCGCTGCCCTGCTCGGCGCAGGGGTCGTACACCGTCCGCGTCACCGACCGGGACGTCCGGCCGGGCGAGCGCGAGGTGCTGTTGCGGCCGCCGTCCCTGGTGGTCGGCGTCGGCGCGTCCAGGGGGGCGCCGGTGGAGGAGGTCCTGGCGCTGGTCGAGGGCGCGCTCCGGGAGGCGGGGCTGTCCGCGAAGTCGGTCGCCGAACTCGCCACCGTGGACGCCAAGGCGGACGAGCCCGGCATCCTGGGCGCCGCCGAACGGCTGGGGGTGCCCGTGGTGACGTACTCCGCGGGGGAACTGGCGGCGGTCGAGGTGCCCAACCCCTCCGACGCCCCGCTCGCGGCCGTCGGCACCCCGTCGGTCGCCGAGGCGGCGGCCCTGCTGCGCGGCGGTGAACTCCTGGTCCCCAAGCGGAAGTCGGACGCCTCCCCGGCGATGGCGACCTGTGCCGTGGCGCGGCGTCCGGGCCGCGGGCGGCTCGCGGTGGTCGGGCTCGGGCCGGGTGCCCGCGACCTGCTGACCCCGCGCGCGGCGGCCGAGCTGCGGCGGGCCTCGGTGCTGGTCGGGCTCGACCAGTACGTGGACCAGGTCCGCGATCTGCTGCGGCCCGGCACCCGGGTACTGGAGTCGGGGCTCGGCGCCGAGGAGGAGCGGGCCCGCACGGCGGTCGCGGAGGCCCGGCGGGGGCACGCGGTGGCGCTGATCGGCAGCGGGGACGCGGGCGTGTACGCCATGGCCTCGCCCGCGCTCGCCGAGGCCTCGGACGACATCGACGTGGTGGGAGTGCCCGGGGTGACGGCCGCGCTGGCCGCCGCCGCGATCCTGGGCGCGCCGCTCGGCCACGACCATGTCTCGATCAGCCTCTCCGACCTGCACACGCCGTGGGAGGTCATCGAACGGCGGGTGCGGGCGGCGGCCGAGGCGGATCTCGTGGTCACCTTCTACAACCCGCGTTCGCGGGGCCGCGACTGGCAGTTGCCGAAGGCGCTCGCGATCCTCGCCGGGCACCGGGAGCCGACGACGCCCGTCGGCGTCGTGCGCAACGCCTCCCGGCCGGACGAGTCGAGCCGGGTCACCACACTGGCCGGGCTCGACCCGGCGACGGTCGACATGATGACGGTCGTCACCGTGGGCAACACCGCGTCCCGCACGGTCGCCGGGCGGATGGTGACCCCGCGCGGCTACCGCTGGCAGAGCGGCCCGGCGCGGGAGGAGGCCCGGTGAACCGGATCGTGCACCCCATCGAGCAGGAGTCCTTCCGGCGGCTGCGGGCCCGCCTGGACACCTCGCACTTCCCGCCGCTGACCCGGGCGGTGGTGGAGCGGGTCATCCACTCCGCCGCCGACCTGGAGTACGCGAACGACCTCGTCCTGGCGGAGGCGGACCTGGTCCCGGCGCATGCCGCGCTGCACGCCGGGGCGCCGGTCGTCGTGGACGTGGAGATGGTCGCGGCCGGCATCACCCGGCGCCGTACCGTGTGCCGGCTGAAGGACGCCCGGTCGGGACCGGGGCTCACGCGCTCCGCGCACGCCGTGCGGCTCGCCTACGAGGAGGTGGGTCCCGGCGCCCTGTGGGTGATCGGCTGCGCGCCGACCGCCCTGGAGGAACTGCTCACCCTGGACGCCTCGCCCGCGCTCGTCATCGGCCTGCCCGTCGGCTTCGTCGGTGCGGCCGAGTCCAAGGCCGCGCTGCGCGCGAGCGGGCTGCCCGCCGTGAGCAACGTGTCCGAGAAGGGCGGCTCGGCGGTCGCCGCCGCCGCGCTCAACGCCCTGCTGTACCACCCGATACCGTCCGAGGAGACCCTGTGACCACCCCGCCCGCCCTGCTGATCGCCGGCCACGGCACCCGTGACGACGCCGGAGCCGAGGCGTTCCGCGCCTTCGTCGAGGAACTGGGCCGCCGCCGTCCGGACCTGCCCGTCGCGGGCGGCTTCATCGAGCTGTCCCCGCCGCCGCTGGGCGACGCCGTGGCCGACCTGGTGGAGCGGGGCGTGCGCCGGTTCGCCGCCGTCCCGCTGATGCTGGTGTCCGCCGGGCACGCCAAGGGCGACATCCCGGCCGCGCTGGCCCGGGAGAAGGAGCGGCACCCGGGGATCTCGTACACCTACGGCCGTCCGCTGGGCCCGCACCCGGCGCTGCTGAAGGTCCTGGAGCGGCGCCTGGACGAGGCGACCGGCGGCCGGGACCGGGCGGAGGTGACCGTGCTGCTGGTGGGCCGCGGTTCCACCGACCCGGACGCCAACGCGGAGGTGTTCAAGGCGGCGCGGCTGCTGTGGGAGGGCCGGGGGTACGCGGGCGTGGAGACGGCGTTCGTGTCGCTGGCGGCGCCGGACGTGCCGAGCGGCCTGGACCGGTGCGCGCGGCTGGGAGCGCGGAAGATCGTCGTGCTGCCCTACTTCCTGTTCACCGGCATCCTGCCGGACCGGGTGCGGCGGCAGACCGAGGAGTGGGCGGCCGCGCACCCCGACGTCGAGGTGCGCTCGGCCGACGTGATCGGGCCCGAGCCGGAGCTGCTCGACCTGGTGCTCGAACGGTACGAGGAGGCCGTCGCGGGCGATCTGCGGATGAACTGCGACTCGTGCGTGTACCGGATCGCGCTGCCGGGCTTCGAGGACAAGGTGGGGCTGCCGCAGCAGCCGCACTTCCACCCGGACGACGACGGGCACGGACACGGTCACCACCACGGCGGGCACACGCACAGCCATGCGCACTGACGATCGCGGGCCTGACCTGCGGCACCACGGGGACGCCGAGGTCCGGGACGACGGCGCGGCACTGGTCGACCTGGCGGTCAACGTGCGGTCCGACACCCCTCCACAGTGGCTGCGGGCCCGGATCGCCGGGTCGCTGTCGTCCCTCGCGGCCTACCCGGACGGGCGGGCCGCGCGGGCCGCGGTGGCGGCGCGGCACGGACTGCCGGACGGGCACGTGCTGTTGACGGCGGGCGCGGCGGAGGCGTTCGTGCTGCTCGCCCGCGCCCTCGGGGTGCGCCGGCCGGTCGTGGTGCATCCGCAGTTCACCGAGCCGGAAGCGGCGCTGCGGGATGCCGGGCACACGGTGGAACGGGTGCTCCTGCGGCCGCGGGACGGCTTCCGGCTGGACCCCGCGGCGGTGCCCGAGGACGCCGACCTGGTGGTGATCGGCAATCCGACCAACCCGACGTCGGTGCTCCACCCGGCCGGGGTGATCGGCCGGCTCGCCCGGCCCGGCCGGTACCTGGTGGTCGACGAGGCGTTCATGGACGCGGTGCCCGGCGAGCGGGAGGCGCTGGCCGGACGGACGGACGTGCCCGGTCTGATCGTGCTGCGCAGCCTGACCAAGACCTGGGGGCTGGCCGGGCTGCGCATCGGTTACGTCCTGGCCGCCCCGGAGATCGTCACGGCCCTGGAGCGGGCCCAGCCGCTGTGGCCGGTGTCGACCCCGGCGCTGACCGCCGCCGAGGCGTGCATGACGCCCCAGGCCCTGGCCGAGGCGGGCCATGCGGCGCACCGCGTCGCGGCGGACCGCGCCCACCTGGTGGCGGGCCTGACCGCGCTCGCCGACCGGGGCGTCTCGGTGACCGGCCCGGCCGAGGGCCCCTTCGTCCTGGTCCGCGTGCCGGGGGCGGCGGCCGTACGGCGCCGGCTGCGCGACCTCGGCTACGCCGTGCGCCGCGGAGACACTTTCCCCGGCCTGGGCGAGGACTGGATACGCCTGGCCGTCCGGGACCGCCCCACGACGGACGCCTTCCTGACCGCCCTGTCGGCCGCCCTCCCCTGACGGGACGGCGCGCCCGCGGTCCCGCCCCCTCCCGGCACCGCGGGCACCGGAAGGGTCCGGAGGCCGTTACGGACCTCGGCCGGTCGCCGGGGCCGAAGGGCCGCGCAGCACGCTCAGTTCTTCCTTCGCCGTGCCACCAGCACCGCTCCCCCGCCCGCCGCCAGCAAGACCACCGCGCCGGCCGCGATGTACGGCGTCGCCGGGTTCCCCCCGGTCTCGGCCAGGTCGGTCCCGGTGCTGCCGCCCTGGGGTTTCGTGTCGGAGACGGGGGCCGCGTGCGACGTGGTGCCGGAGGGGTGGTGGCTCGGGGCCGGGTGGCTCGGGGCGGGCGCCGGCGGGGAGTCGCAGGTGGCCTCGGCGAGCGTGACCGTGCCCTCGACGTCGGCGACGTTGAGCTTCAACGGGTTGACGGAAACCTTCAGTTGCAGGGCGGTCGCCGCGGCAGCACGCGTCGTGGTGGCGCGCTGGGCGAGGTCGAGGCGGACCTCGCCCACGCCGGGCACCTTGACCTCGGTCGTGCCGCCCGCGGTGAGCGTGACGCGCCGGCCGAGCACGGTGACCGCGCCGAGGACGTCCGCGGCGGCGGTCGGCGTCCCGCCCACCTCGCAGGTGGCCCGGGCGGTGACCGTGCCGACCTCGATCAGGGCCGGCGCGGGCAGGCCGGGCACGTGCAGCCGCGCGTTGACGACCCGGACCGAGCCCTCGGCCCGCCGGTCGGTCACCGTGGCCTTCGCCTGGGCGACGTCCGCGCCGAGGACGGTGAAGGGCTTGCCGCCTGCCACTCCGTCCAGACGGGCGGACAGGGCCGTGCGGTCGGCGCTGTGCGGCGCCCGGACCTCGTTGAGCGAGACCGCCAGCGGGACGTCGACCGACTTGTCGAGCAGGGACACGTCGAGGCCGGTGCGCAGCACGGTGGCGGAGGCGTGACCGGTGCCGCCGGTCGCGTGCGCGGCGCCCGCGCCGAGGAGCGCGGGCGCGGCGGCCAGGGCGGTGACGGTCGCCGCCGCGGCGAGACGGCGGCCGGGCGTGCGGAAGGTGTTGCTGTTCACGGTGTGGGACCCCCCAGAGGGAACAAGCTTGGGACCCGTCAACCTTGTACGCCGTGTGGGTGAACGGTCAGCGCTCCCGGGCCACTTCACTCCAAAGGGGAAATTCCGCACACTCCTTCGATACCTCAGGAATACACGTTCCCGTCGACGACCACCCGGCGCGGTGTCGCCAGCACACCGATGTCCGCCCGGGGGTCCTCGTCGTACACCACGAGGTCGGCCGGCGCCCCCTCCTCCAGACCGGGCCGGCCCAGCCACTCCCGGGCCGACCAGCTGGTCGCCGCGAGCGCGTCGAGGCGGGGGATGCCCGCCCGCACCAGCTCGGCGACCTCCGCCGCGACCAGGCCGTGGGGCAGCGAACCGCCGGCGTCCGTGCCGACGAACACCGGTATGCCGGCGTCGTAGGCGCCGCGCACGGTGTCGTAGCGCCGCTCGTGCAGCCGTCGCATATGGGCGGACCAGCGCGGGTACTTGGTGTCGCCGCCCGCCGCGAGCCGCGGGAACGTGGCGATGTTGACGAGCGTGGGGACGATGGCCACACCCCGCTCGGCGAACAGCGGGATCAGGTCCTCGGTCAGTCCGGTGGCGTGCTCGATGCAGTCGATGCCCGCCTCGACCAGATCGCGCAGGGAGTTCTCGGCGAAGCAGTGCGCGGTGACCCGGGCGCCGAGCCGGTGCGCCTCCTCGATCGCGGCCCGGGCCGCCTCGCGGGGCCAGCAGGGGGCGAGGTCGCCGAGGTCGCGGTCGATCCAGTCGCCGACCAGCTTGACCCAGCCGTCACCGCGCCGGGCCTCCTGGGCGACATAGGCGACCAGGTCCTCCGGCTCGATCTCCCACGCGTAGTTGCGGATGTAGCGGCGGGTGCGGGCGATGTGCCGGCCGGCCCGGATGATCTTCGGCAGGTCCTCGCGGTCGTCGATCCAGCGGGTGTCGGAGGGCGAGCCGGCGTCCCGCAGCAGCAGGGTGCCCGCCTCCCGGTCGGTCAGCGCCTGCTTCTCCGCGGTCTCCGCGTCGACCGGGCCCTCCGCGCCGAGACCCACATGGCAGTGGGCGTCGACCAGGCCGGGCAGCGCCCAGCCCGCGACGGTCCGGACGTCCCGGGCCCCGGCCGGGCGGTCGAACGACACCCGGCCGCCGACCACCCACAACTCGTCGCGTACGTCCTCCGGTCCGACGAGGACCCTGCCCTTCACATGCAACACCGGCTGATCGCTCATACCGGCACCTTAGGGCCTCTCGTTCGGGTCGGGCCGGGCTCCCCTGACCCGATCGAAAGACCCTGGAGTGCTACACCCCGCCGGTTCCCCCCTGGTCCGGGACATCCTCCTCGACCTCGGCCATCGCCGGGTCGAGGAGGCGGGAGAGGAAGTGGCGGGTGCGCTCGTGCCGGGGCGCGCCGATGACCTGGTCGGGGCGGCCGTCCTCGACGATCACCCCGCCGTCCATGAAGACGACCCGGTCGGCGACCTCCCGGGCGAAGGTCATCTCGTGGGTGACGACCATCATCGTCATGCCCTCGCGGGCGAGCCCGCGCATCACGGCGAGGACGTCGCCGACCAGCTCCGGGTCGAGCGCGGAGGTCGGCTCGTCGAAGAGCATCACCTCGGGGCCCATCGCGAGGGCGCGGGCGATGGCCACGCGCTGCTGCTGGCCGCCGGAGAGGGACGCGGGGTAGGCGTCCGCCTTCTCCGCGAGGCCGACACGGGCCAGGTTCTCCGCGGCGATCCGCGCGGCCTGCGCCTTGTCCCGCCTCAGCACCCGGCGCTGGGGCAGCGTGAGGTTCTCGGTGACGCTGAGGTGCGGGAACAGGTTGAACTGCTGGAAGACCATGCCGATGCGGCGGCGCACCGCGTCGATGTCGACGTCCAGGTCGGTCACCTCGGTGCCGCCCACGAAGACCCGGCCCTTGGTGGGCTCCTCCAGCAGGTTCACACAGCGCAGCAGCGTGGACTTGCCGGAGCCGGAGGGGCCGATGACGCAGACGACCTCGCCCTGGCCGATCTCCAGGTCGATGCCGCGCAGCACCTGGTTGTCGCCGAAGGACTTGTGCAGGTCCCGGACGCTGATCTCGGGGCGGCTCACCTGATCTCCCTCAGGGACTTGGCTTCCATACGGCGCACGACGAGGCTCAGCGGGATCGTGATCAGCAGATAGCACAGGCCCGCGACCAGGATGGGCGTGGAGTTGGCGGTCTGGCTGGCCAGGTCGTTGCCGAACTTGGACAGTTCGCGCTGTTCCAGGGTGACGCCGAGGAACAGCACCAGCGAGGAGTCCTTGAAGAGCAGCACGAGTTCGTTGGTCAGCGGCGGCAGGATGATCCGGAAGGCCTGCGGCAGCACGATGGAGACCATGGCGCGCGCGGGCGAGAAGCCGAGCGAGCGGGCCGCCTCCATCTGCCCCTTGGGCACCGCCTGGATGCCCGCGCGGATCGTCTCCGCCATGTAGGCGGCGGAGACCAGGCCGAGCGCGACGGCGACCTTGCCGTACGTCCCGCCCGGGTACTGCACGTCCGGGAAGGCCAGGGGCACGCCGACGCCGACGAAGATGAAGATCAGCAGCGCGGGCAGGCCGCGGAAGATCTCGATGTAGATGCCGGCCAGCCAGCGGTAGGGCCCCACGGAGGACAGCCGCATCAGGGCGATGACCATGCCGAGGGCCAGGCCGACGACGAACCCGGACAGCGTGTACAGCACGGTGTTCTTCAGGGCCACCGTGATCAGCTCGGGGAACAGCTGCTTGGCGATGGCGGGCTGCGCGAACTGGTTCTGCAGCCGCCCCCAGTCCGCGGAGACCACGAAGGCGATCACCGCGGCGACGAGGACGGCGTACTGGGCGCCGCGCGAGATCCGGCGCTTCTGGGTACGGGTCAGCCCGGTGCGCTTGGGCTGGATTGCGGTGTCCGTGTCGGCCATGGGGTCAGGAACCGGCCGGGGAGGCGACGGAGGAGTCGTACGGGCCGATCCACTTCTCGTAGATCTTCTTGTAGGTGCCGTCGGCCTTGGCGTCCTTGAGCGCCTTGTTGATGGCGTTCAGCAGGGGCTTGTTGCCCTTCTTGACCGTGAAGCCGTACTGCTCGCCGGTCTTCAGATTGTCGACGATCTTGAACTTGTCCGCGTTGGCCTTGTCCTTCAGCCAGCCCTGCACCACCGGGTAGTCGATGACGACGGCCTGGACCTGGCCGGTGCGCAGGCCGTTGAGGACCGCGTCGGAGGAGGCGAAGGAGACCGGGTCGAGGCCCTTCTTCTTGGCGAAGTCCTCGCCGGTGGTCTGCGCCTGCGCGCCGACCTTCTTGCCCTTGGCGCCCGCCAGCGAGGTGATCCCGCTGTTCTTGGCGACCAGGACGGCCTGGGTGGCCTCGAAGTACGGGTCGGAGAAGTCGACGTTCTTCGCGCGCTCGGCGGTGATCGTCATGCCCGCGGCGGCCAGGTCGCACTGGCCGGAGTTCAGGAAGGCACCCGTCTTGAAGTTCTCGAACGGCGTGTCCATGATCTGCTGCTTGACGCCGAGGTCCTTGGCGACCAGGTCGATCAGGGAGACGTCGAAGCCCTGCACCTTGCCGCCGATCACCGACTGGAACGGCGGGTAGGGCAGGTGGGTGCAGGTGGTCAGCTTTCCGGCCCGGGCGAGGTGGACGCCGCCGGCCGTGGTCTTGCCGCCCCCCGAGTCACCGGAGGAGCAGCCCGCTGCGACGAGGACGAGGCCGGCGGTCGCGGTGGTGGCGGCCAGAAGGCGGGTCCGGCGTCCGAGGAGGGTTTTCATGGGGAGTCTCCTGTGGGGGGAATGAGAGGTTCCGATTATAAGGAGATGTTTGGGGTGCTCAAAACAAACCCATGGCCAAGAGACCGCCGGACCTAAGAACCAACTGGTCGGTGGGCGGTTCGGGCCTGGAGTTACGCTCGTCTCGGCCACCTCCCGGTCGGCCCCCGTGGACTCCTGTGAGCGAAGAGAGCACCGACGTGACCCACCCCTTCCTCGATCTGCCCCCGCTGACCGCGCAGCGCTTCGCCGCCATCGAGGACCGGGTGGCCTGGCTGCTGGACACCCGGCAGGACGTGCTGATCACACAGGGCGAGGCGCTGCTGCCGCTGGAGGGCGCCATCCGCGCGGCGGCCGGTCCGGGCACGGTGGCGCTGAACGTGATCACCGGCCCCTACGGCCAGACCTTCGGCAACTGGCTGCGCGACGCCGGTGCCACGGTGTACGACATCTCGGTCCCCTTCCACACGGCGGTGCGGGCGGAGCAGATCAGCGCCGCGTTCGCCGAGCACCCGGAGATCGACTTCGTCTCCCTGGTGCACGCGGAGGCGGCGACCGGCAACACCAACCCGGTCGCGGAGATCGGCGAGGCGGTGCGGCGGCAGGGCGCCCTCTTCTACCTGGACGCGGTCGCCTCCGTCGGGGCCGAGCCGGTGCTGCCGGACGCCTGGGGCGTGGACCTGTGCGTGATCGGCGCGCAGAAGGCGATGGGCGGGCCGGCGGGCGTGTCGGCGATCTCGGTGAGCGAGCGGGCCTGGGCCCGGATGGCGGCGAACCCGAACGCGCCGCGCCGCTCCTACCTCTCCCTGCTGGACTGGAAGGAGCGCTGGCTGGACGCCGGCCGCACGGCGCTGCCGCACGCCCCGGCGCAGCTGGAGATGCTGGCGCTGGACGCGTGCCTGGAGCGGATCGAGGCGGACGGCCTGGAGACGGTGATGGCCCGCCACCGCGGCGCGGCGCGCGCCACCCGGGCGGGCGCGCTGGCCCTCGGCGGCGGTCTGGAGCCGTACGTCCACGAGGCGGCGGACGCGGCCCCGGTGGCGACGACCCTGCGCGTGCCGTCCTCCCTGGCCGCCTCCGAGCTGGTGGCGCACGCCCTGGCCGCCGACCCCGCGCTGCCGCTGGCCGCGGGCGGTGGCGCCCTGGCCAAGGAGATGATCCGGGTCAACCACTACGGCCCCGACGCCACCCCGGAGGCGGTGGACGCCTGCCTGGCCGCCCTGGGCGCGGCCCTCGCCGAGCAGGGCGCCGCCGTGCACACGGACGACGCGCGCCGGGCCGCGGAGCGGGCCTGGCGGTAGCCACCGGTCCGCGCAGACGACGGCCCGCGCCGCACGGCGCGGGCCGTCGTCGTGTCCCAGGGGCACGCGAATATCCCTCGCAAACAAATCGACGAAACCACCGAAGCCTGAATTCAATTTATTTTCACAATTCTCGCCAATTTACCGGACGGCAGCTTCCCATCTTCTTCTGCCCGCTTTCCGTGAAGCTAAACGGGGCAGTTTTCCGGAACGTTTCCGACGGTTTCCGGGGTGTGACACACTCCACAATGAAGTAACTTTGTCCCACTTTGACGTGGGATAACTCGGGCATTTTGCACGCCCGCCCTGGCGACACCACAGTCGCGGTCGTGCATTTCTTAATTCGCATCGCTAAATTCGTGCCGCATGACTGCCGCACCCGCAGACCTGCTCATCGACCGACCGGCGACGGCGGACGGAGCCGCGCTCTGGCGTCTCGCCAAGGACTCGAAAACCCTCGATCTCAACTCGTCCTACAGCTATCTGCTGTGGTGCCGGGACTTCGCCGGCACCTCGGCGGTGGCGCGCGGTGCGGACGGCACACCCGTCGGTTTCGTCACCGGCTACATACGCCCCGACCGCCCCCGCACCCTGCTCGTCTGGCAGGTCGCCGTGGACTCCGCCCACCGCGGCCACGGCATCGCCGCCGCGCTGCTGGACGGGCTGACCGCGCGCCTCATCGCCGAGCGCGGCATCACCGACGTCGAGACCACCATCACCCCCGGCAACACCGCCTCCGAACGGCTCTTCACCTCGTTCGCCGAGCGGCACGGAGCACCCCTCGCCCGCGAGGTGCTGTTCCCGGCCGAGCTGTTCCCGGACGGCCCGCACGACCCCGAAGTGCTCTACCGGATCGGCCCGTTGACCGAGACCCCCGCCCACTGAGGAGCGAATCACCGTGACCATCACCCAGCCCGACCTCAGCGTCTTCGAGACCCTCGAGTCCGAGGTGCGCAGCTACTGCCGCGGCTGGCCCACCGTGTTCGACCGCGCGCAGGGCAGCCGGCTCTACGACGAGGACGGCCACGCGTACCTCGACTTCTTCGCCGGCGCCGGATCACTCAACTACGGCCACAACAACCCCGTGCTCAAACGGGCGCTGATCGACTACCTGTCCCGGGACGGGATCACCCACGGCCTGGACATGTCGACCACGGCCAAGCGCTCGTTCCTCCAGACCTTCCAGGACCTGGTGCTGCGCCCGCGCGATCTGCCCTACAAGGTCATGTTCCCGGGCCCGACCGGCACCAACGCCGTCGAGTCGGCACTGAAGCTGGCCCGCAAGGTCAAGGGCCGCGAGGCGATCGTCTCCTTCACCAACGCCTTCCACGGCATGTCGCTCGGCTCGCTCGCCGTGACCGGCAACGCCTTCAAGCGGGCCGGCGCCGGCATCCCGCTGGTCCACGGCACCCCGATGCCGTTCGACAACTACTTCGACGGCACCGTCCCGGACTTCCTGTGGTTCGAACGGCTCCTGGAGGACCAGGGCTCCGGCCTGAACAAGCCCGCCGCGGTGATCGTCGAGACCGTGCAGGGCGAGGGCGGCATCAACGTCGCCCGGCCCGAGTGGCTGCGCGCCCTCAAGGAGCTGTGCGAGCGGCAGGACATGCTGCTCATCGTCGACGACATCCAGATGGGCTGCGGCCGCACCGGCGCCTTCTTCTCCTTCGAGGAGTCCGGCATCACCCCGGACATCGTCACGGTCTCCAAATCGATCAGCGGCTACGGCCTGCCGATGTCACTGTGCCTGTTCCGGCCCGAACTGGACGTCTGGGAACCGGGCGAACACAACGGCACCTTCCGCGGCAACAACCCCGCCTTCGTCACCGCCACCGCCGCCCTGGAGACCTACTGGACCGACGGCTCGGCCATGGAGAAGCAGACCCGCACCCGCGGCGAGCAGGTCGAGCAGGCGCTGATCTCCATCACCGAGGAGAACCTCGCCGATGTGAAGGAGTACCGCGGGCGCGGGCTGGTGTGGGGCCTGGAGTTCCACGCCAAGGACCGTGCCGCGCGCGTCGCCCGGCGGGCCTTCGAACTCGGCCTGCTCATCGAGACCTCAGGGCCGGAGAGCGAGGTCGTCAAGCTGCTGCCGGCCCTGACCATCACCCCGGACGAACTGGACGAGGGGCTCAGCGTCCTCGCCCGCGCCGTCCGGGAAACCGCCTGAACCGCAACGCCTACCAGGAGGAAGCACCACCGTGATCGTCCGATCGTTCAAGGACATCGAAGGCACCGACCGGCACATCAAGTCCAAGTCGGGCACCTGGGAGAGCAAGCGCATCGTCCTGGCCAAGGAGCGGGTCGGCTTCTCCGTGCACGAGACCATCCTGTACGCGGGCACCGAGACGCAGATGTGGTACGCCAACCACATCGAGGCCGTCGTCTGCACCAAGGGCGAGGCCGAGCTGACCGACCGCGAGACCGGGAAGACGTACACCATCACGCCCGGCACCATGTACCTCCTGGACGGGCACGAGCGGCACACGCTGCGCGTCAAGGAGGACTTCCACTGCATCTGCGTGTTCAACCCGCCGGTGACCGGGCGGGAGGACCACGACGAGAACGGGGTGTACCCGCTGCTCACCGAGCCCGAGGAGGTGTGAGGACCCATGACCACCGCCACTGTGAAGGACCTCTACCCGACCCGTGGCAGCGCCGAGGTGACCGTGCCGCGCCAGGACCCGGTCGTCTGGGGCTCCCCCGACACGCCGGGACCGATCGCGGCGGCCGACCTCCAGGCGTACGAGCGTGACGGCTTCCTCGCCGTCGACCAGCTGATCGGCCCGGACGAGGTCGAGGTCTACCGCCGCGAGCTGGACCGGCTGGTCGCCGACCCGGCGATCCGCTTCGACGAGCGCTCCATCGTGGAGCCGAAGTCCCAGGAGATCCGCTCGGTCTTCGAGGTGCACCGGATCAGCGAGGTATTCGCGAACCTGGTGCGCGACGAGCGGGTGGTCGGCCGGGCCCGGCAGATCCTCGGCTCCGACGTGTACGTCCACCAGTCCCGGATCAATGTGAAGCCGGGCTTCGGGGCGAGCGGCTTCTACTGGCACTCGGACTTCGAGACCTGGCACGCCGAGGACGGGCTGCCGAACATGCGCACGGTGTCCGTCTCGATCGCGCTGACCGAGAACTACGACACCAACGGCGGCCTGATGATCATGCCGGGCTCGCACCGGACGTTCCTGGGCTGTGCCGGTGAGACGCCCAAGGACAACTACAAGAAGTCGCTCCAGATGCAGGACGCGGGCACCCCGTCCGACGAGGCGCTGACCAAGCTGGCGGGCGAGTACGGCATCCGGCTGTTCACCGGCAAGCCGGGCTCGGCGACCTGGTTCGACTGCAACTGCATGCACGGCTCCGGCGACAACATCACGCCGTACCCGCGCAGCAACGTCTTCATCGTGTTCAACAGCGTGGAGAACGCGGCGGTGGAGCCGTTCGCGGCGCCGGTGCGCCGGCCCGAGTTCATCGGCGCGCGCGACTTCACCCCGGTGCGGTAGGCGCCTTCGATCACCGGGCCGGGGCCGCCGCGTGTGGGACGGGCGGCCCCGGCCCGGCCATGTCTCAGCCGGCCAGCACGTCGAGCAGCCGGTCCACGTCCGCCGCCGTGTTGTACAGGTGGAAGGACGCGCGCAGGTTGCCCGCCCGGTTGGAGACCTCGATGCCGGCCCGGCTCAGCTCCGGCTGCCTGCCGCCGAGTCCGGGCACGGAGACGATCGCCGAGCCGGGGGCGGGCAGCGGCTCGTGTCCGAGCCCGGCGAGCCCGCGCCGGAAGCGGTCGGCGAGGGCCAGGTCGTGCGCGTGCACGGCGGCCACGCCCAGCTCCTCGAACAGGGTGAGCGAGCTGTACACCCCGGTGTAGGTGAACAGGCCGGGGCTGACGTCGAACCGGCGGGCGGAGTGGGCGAGTTCGGCGACCGGTCCGTAGCAGCTGTCCCACGGCTGCTCGGCCGCGACCCAGCCCGCGAGCAGCGGGGTCAGCTCGCCGAAGTCCTCCGGGACCACGAGGAAGGCCGCCCCGTGCGGGCCGAGCAGCCACTTGAAGGTGGTCGCCACCGTGTAGTCGTGGTCGTCCGCGTCCACGGGCAGCCAGCCGGCGGCCTGGGAGAAGTCGACGTAGGTGCGCGCGCCATGGGTGCGGGCCGCCTCGCGCAGCGCGGGCAGGTCGGCGATCCGGCCGTCGGCGGACTGGGCGGCGCTCACCGCGACCAGCGCGGTGCCGGGCCGCACGGACTCCGCGAGCCGCTCCAGCGGCACCGCGCGCACCTTGAGGTCGCCGCGCACATGGAAGGGGTTCACCACCGAGGTGAACTCGTCCTCGGCGGTGAGGACTTCGGCGCCCGCGGGCAGCGCGGCCGCGATCAGACCGGTCTGGGCGGCGACGGACGGACCGGCCGCCACCCGGGTGACCGGGACCCCGGCGAGGCGGGCGAAGGCGGCCCGGGCGTGCTCGACGTTCTCGAACAGCGGGTCCAGCGGCCGCCCCTCGGCCCGCAGCTCCGCCGCCTCCCGCAGGGCGGTGACGGTGCGGGCCGGGAGCAGGCCGCTGGTCGCGGTGTTCAGATAGGTGTTCTTCGGGCGGAACTCGGCGCGGACGAGGCTCTCGAAGGTCTCCATGAGCCCACTGTGCGGGCCCGCGCGGGCCCCGTCCATTGCGCCCTGTCCTGGGTAGCCGCCAAGGTCCGCTTATACGACCGCCGCGGCCTGCGGTTTCAGCCCTGCCGCGGAACCGCGCACCCGTCCGGGCCGCACGCCTCGGCGTCCTGCTGGTCGACCGGCTTCAGCGGGGTCTGCTCGCCCCAGGCCTGGGTGAGCGCCTGGGTGAACACCTCGGCGGGCTGGGCGCCGGAGACGCCGTAGGTGCGGTCGAGGACGAAGAAGGGCACACCGGTCGCCCCGAGCCGGGCGGCCTCGCGCTCGTCGGCGCGGACCGCGTCGGCGTAGGCCTCCGGGTCGGCGAGCACCGCGCGCGTCCGGTCGGCGTCCAGCCCGGCCTCCACAGCCAGCTCCACCAGCCGCTCGTCGCCCTCGGCGAAGACCGACCGTTCCTCGGCGAAGTTGGCCCGGTACAGGATCTGGATCAGCTCGTCCTGCCTGCCGTGCTCCTTGGCGAGGTGCAGCAGGCGGTGCATGTCGAAGGTGTTGCCGTGGTCGCGGCCCCGGGTGCGGTAGTCCAGGCCCTCCGCGGCGGCCTGGGCGCCCAGGTTGTCCTCGCCTGCCTCGGCCTGCGCCTCGCTCATGCCGTACTTCCTGGTCAGCATGGTGAGCACGGATTCCACGTCGCCCTTGGCACGGCCCGGGTCCAGCTCGAAGGAGCGGTGCACCACCTCGACCTCGTCGCGGTGCGGGAAGGCGGCGAGCGCCTTCTCGAAGCGGGCCTTGCCCACGTAGCACCAGGGGCAGGCGATGTCGCTCCAGATCTCGACGCGCATGTCTTCCGTTCTCTCCAGGTCGTACGGGTGCGGAGCCGCTCTCCGCCCGGTACGTGAACGTTCACATGCCGCTGGTCATTCCGACGGCGGCACGGCGTACCGCAGGAAGAGGTGGTGGTCGCCCTCGGCCGGCGGGTTCTCCGGGTCCGGCACCCAGCCCTGCCGGGCGTAGAAGCCCTGGGCCCGCAGGTTGTCCACGTGGACGTCGAGCACGGCGGTGCGCCGCCTTCCGGCCCGCCATTCCCCGACGCAGGCCGCGTGCAGGGCGGTGCCGATGCCGGCCCGCCAGCGGGCGGGGTCGACATGGAACTGGAACAGCTTGACGGTGTCCGCGCCCGCCCCGTCCGGGGTGCGGAAGGAGGCGATCCCGACGAGCCGCCCGTCCCGCAGGGCGCACAGCACCCGCCCGTCCGGGCGCTCGATGGATCCGCGCCACGCCTCCACCCAGTCGAAGTCCGCCTGCGGCACCCCGTCCGGGTAGTAGGTCGAGCGTGCCCGCAGGTGCAGCTCGGCGATGGCGTCGGCCTCGGCGGGCAGCGCGGCGCGGATCCGCAGGCTGCCCCGGTCGTCTCGTACGGTGGTCATGCGGCAGGGGACGTCCGCCCGGGCCCCCGCGGTTCCTACCGCTCCAGGACTCCCTTGAACCGCCGGGGGACGCCGAGCGGGTTGTCGTCCCGCAGCTCGGGCGGCAGCAGGGCCGGCGGGGTGTTCTGGTAGGCGACCGGGCGCAGCCAGCGCTCGATCGCCGTACCGCCCACCGACGTCGACGTGGAGGTGCTGGCCGGGTAGGGGCCGCCGTGGTGCTGGGCGGGGGCCACGGCGACGCCGGTCGGCCAGGCGTCGACGACCACGCGGCCGGCCAGGGTGGTGAGCAGGGCGAGGAGTTCACCGGCCGTGCCCGCTCCGCCGGCCTCCTCGGCGGAGAGGTGGACCGTGGCCGAGAGGGTGCCGGGCAGCCGGGACAGGACGGCCGTGGCCTGTGCCTCGTCGGTGTAGCGGGCGACCACCGTGACCGGGCCGAAGCACTCCTCCAGGAGCAGGTCGTGCGGCCCCGCCGCGGTCAGCCTGCTCGCCGGCACCGTCAGGAAGCCCGCGCTGACCAGGTGCTCGCCGCAGGCGCCCGGGGTCACCGGGGACGCCACGTCGGGCAGGGCGGCGCGCTCGCGGACCCCGGCGACGAAGGCGTCCCGGATGCGGGCATCGAGCGGCACCCCGGCCTCGGTGGCGCTCACCGCGTCGGTCAGGTGCTTGAGCACGCCGTCGCCCGCCGCCCCGGAGGGCACCAGGGCCAGGCCGGGCTTCACACAGAACTGGCCGACGCCGAGGGTGGCCGAGGCGGCCAGGCCGGTACCCAGTTCCTCGGCGCGCTCGGCCGCCGCGGCCTCGGTGATCAGGACCGGGTTGAGCGAGCCCAGTTCGCCGTGGAAGGGGATCGGCACCGGGCGCGCGGCGGCGGCGTCGTACAGGGCGCGCCCGCCGCGCGGCGAGCCGGTGAAGCCCGCGGCGGCGACCAGCGGGTGCCCGATCAGTTCGACGCCCGCGTCGAAGCCGTGCACCAGGCCGAGGACGCCCTCGGGGATGCCGTGTTCGGCGGCGGCCCGGCGCAGCACCTTGGCGACCAGTTCGGACAGGGCCGGGTGGTCCGGGTGGGCCTTGACGACGACCGGGCAGCCCGCGGCGAGCGCGCTCGCGGTGTCGCCGCCCGCGACGGAGAAGGCGAAGGGGAAGTTGGACGCGCCGTAGACGGCCACGACGCCGAGCGGCACCTTCCAGCGGCGCAGGTCCGGGACGGGCGGGGTGGCGGCGGGGTCCGGGTGGTCGATGACGACGTCCAGGAAGGCGCCCTCCTCGACGATGTCCGCGAAGGCCCGCAACTGGTAGGCCGTACGGGCGAGTTCGCCGTTCAGCCGGACCGGGCCCAGCGCGGTCTCGGCGTCGGCGGTCTCCACCAGGCCCTCCCGGGCCGCCTCCAGGCCCGCGGCGGCCGAGCGCAGGAAGGCGGAGCGGACGGCGCGCCGGGCGAGGGCGCCGCGCGCTGCGTGCGCCGCCCGGACGACCGCGTCCACCTCCTGGGCCGTGGCCTCGACCGCGACCTGTTCCCGCCGCTTCCCGGTACGCGGGTCGACACTCCAGACTGGTGCTGCTGCCACCGCGGGTCCCTCCCAAAAGGCCGCACTTGACCGGGTCAGCCCGAGCACGCCGTTCGCTATGCTGAACGGCGTTTCTGATGCTGAACATGCTGCTCGGAGACTGTATATCTCAGGTCCTCGTCGAATCGAAGGGGTCAAGGGCGATGACGGCAGGCGACGCGGGGGGCGGGGCGCAGGTCAAGTCCGCGGTACGGACGGTCGAACTGCTGGAGTACTTCGCCGACCACCCCGGAACGCACTCCCTCGCGGCCGTCCAGGAGGCCGTCGGCTACCCCAAGTCCAGCCTGTACATGCTGCTGCGCACCCTGGTCGAGCTGGGCTGGGTGGAGACGGACGCGACGGGCACGCGGTACGGCATCGGGGTGCGGGCGCTGCTGGTGGGCACCTCGTACATCGACGGCGACGAGGTGGTGGCCGCCGCCCGCCCGGCCCTGGACCGGCTCTCCGAGGACACCACGGAGACCATCCACCTGGCCCGCCTCGACGGCACCGACGTCGTCTACCTGGCCACCCGCCAGTCCCAGCACTATCTGCGCCCCTTCACCCGGGTCGGGCGCCGGCTCCCGGCCCACTCCACCTCCCTGGGCAAGGCGATCCTCGCCACGTACGACGACGAGGAGGTGCGCAAGATGCTGCCCGAGACCCTGCCGGCGCTCACCGAGCACACCCTCACCGACCGGGAGGAGCTGATCGAGGAGCTGCGCCAGGTGCGCGAGCGGGGCTTCGCGGTCGACCGCGAGGAGAACACGGTGGGGCTGCGCTGCTTCGGCGTGGCCATCCCGTACCGCACCCCGGCGCGCGACGCCGTCAGCTGCTCGGTCCCGGTGGCCCGGCTGACGCCCGCCCATGAGCGGACGATCAAGGACGCGCTGTCCGACGCGCGCGAACGGCTGGCGCTGGCGACGCGGAGGCTGTGAGCGCGGCGAGCGCCGCACGCGGCCCGGCCGTCGTAGTCTCGGGCCCCATGGAGATCGCGCTGCGGATGGTGGAGGACGAGGATCTGCCGGTGTTCTTCCGGCAGATGACGGACCCGGAGTCGCTCCGGATGGCCGCGTTCGGCCCGCAGGACCCGACCGACCGGGACGCCTTCGAGGCGCGCCTCAAGCGCGTGCGGGCCTCCGGCGACGTGCTGCGCACCGTGCTGGCCGACGGACGGGTGGCCGGCAGCGCGGCGGTCTACGGCGAGCCCGGCGAGCGCGAGGTGACGTACTGGATCGACCGCGGGTACTGGGGTCGGGGCGTGGCGACGGCCGCGCTGCGGGCGCTGCTCGCCGAGGTCCCGGAGCGGCCGCTGTACGCGCGGGCGGCGGCGGACAACGCCGCCTCGCTGCGGGTCCTCGCCAAGTGCGGCTTCCGTGAGACCGCCCGCGCCCGGGGCTTCGCCAACGGCCGGGGCCGGGAGATCGACGAGGTGGTGCTCGTCCTGGCCGCCGGTGCGCGGGACGAGACGGACACCTGACCGCAAGATGAGCGGACGATGAGAAATCGACCGGAGGGGAACGTTCCGCCCGTACGGCTCGTCTCTCGGTCGGGATGAACAAGACGATCAGGCGGGTGTCCGTCTTCGCGCTGCTGCTCGTGCTCGCCCTGCTGGTGCGGGCGACCTGGGTGCAGTTCTACGACGGCAAGGCCCTCGCGGACGACACTTCGAACCGGCGCAACGCGATCGAGACGTACTCGCGGCCGCTGGGGAACATCATCGTGGCCGGGAACGCGATCACCGGCTCCGCCAGGACGAAGGGAGGCGACCTCGCGTACAAGCGGACCTACACGGATGGCGCGCTGTACGCGGCGGTGACCGGCTACGCGTCACAGGCCTACGCGCCCACGCAGCTGGAGGGCATCTACACGGACCTGCTCAACGGCACCGATCCCCGGCTCAAGACGGTGATGGACACCCTGACCGGCGAGCGGGCCGACCCCGGGGACGTGGTCACCACCATCGACCCGGCCGTGCAGAAGGCGGGTTACCGCGCCCTCGGCGGCAAGAAGGGCGGCGCCGTCGCGATCGACCCCAGGACCGGCCGCATCCTCGCGGTGGTCTCCACGCCGTCGTACGATCCCTCGGCCCTCACCGACGCCAACACGGCCGGGCCGTCCTGGCAGCGGCTCAACGCGGACCCGGACAAGCCGCTGACCAACCGCGCGCTGCGCCAGCCGCTGCCGCCGGGCTCCACGTTCAAGCTGGTGGTGGCCTCGGCCGCGCTGGAGAGCGGGCTGTACAAGGACGTGGACCAGCACACCGACAGCCCCAATCCGTACCGGCTGCCGGGCACCGTGCGCGACATGGACAACGAGAACCCCGCGGCGCCCTGCGCGAACGCCTCCATCCGGGTCGCCCTCCAGTACTCCTGCAACAACGTGTTCGCCAAGATGGCCGTCGACCTCGGGCAGGACAAGGTGCGGGCCATGGCCGAGAAGTTCGGCTTCAACGACGACCACCAGGACGTGCCGGTGCGCGCGTACACCAGTGTCTACCCCACCGGCATGGACGCGTCCTCGACCGGTCTGACGGGCATCGGCCAGTACGACGTCACCGCGACCCCGCTGCAGATGGCCATGGTGTCCGCGGCGCTCGCCAACGGCGGTGAGCTGGTCTCCCCGCACATGGTGTCCCGGACCGTCGACAGCGGCGGTGACGTGGTGCAGGACTACGACGGCCACACCGGCACCAAGCGGATCGTCAGCGCCCGGACCGCCGCCCAGCTCCAGTCGGCCATGGAGACCGTGGTGAAGGACGGCACCGGCACCAACGCGCTGATCGACGGGGTGACCGTCGGCGGCAAGACGGGTACCGCGCAGCACGGCGAGAACAACAGCAAGACCCCGTACGCCTGGTTCACCGCGTTCGGCAAGTCCGACAGCACCGGCAAGGAGGTGGCCGTCGCGGTGATGGTCGAGCAGTCGGACGCGGCGCGCTCGGAGGTCAGCGGCAACGGGCTGGCGGCGCCGGTGGCCAGGGCGATGATGGCGGCGGCGCTGAAGGGCTGAGGACGGCCGCGCCCCCGCCGCGGCGCCGTGCGCGCGGGCGGGGGCGGTGGCCGCCGGGAGGTTCCGGGGGTTCCGGGGTCCTGGCGGCAGGCTCCGGAGACGGCCGGGTGGCCTCAGCCGACGAAGTACGTCGGGTTCGGCAGCTTGTACGTGCGGCCCGTGTAGCCGCCGTCCAGGTCCGAGTACTGGTCGCCGAAGTCGGCGATGAAGGTGTAGCCGAGGTCGTCCTCGATGTGCTTGCGGGTGCCGGCCTTGTACTGGACGGTGGTGCAGGTCCAGGTGCCCGGCGTGGCGCAGTCCTTCAGGTAGGCCGGCGGGTTGGCCGAGTTCTTGAGGAACATGTGCCCGGCGTCCAGGTTCACATCGGCGCCGACCTTCTTCAGGTTGGCGACCGCGGCACCGCGCTGGGCCTCGGTGAGACCGGAGTTGTAGAAGACCTCGACGCCCTTGGACCGGGCGTAGCGGATCAGCTCGGGGCTGCCGAAGACGGCGGGGCGGTCGGCCCGGTTGACGTAGTCGTTCCAGGTGGCCGAGTTGTAGCCGTAGTTGTTGCGCTTCTCGTAGTCGAGGCTCAGCAGCACGGTGTCGTCGATGTCGAACATGACGGCCGGCTTCTGGTGGTGCTTGCGCGCGGTGTGGGCGGCCTGGTCGATGTACTTCCTGGCGTCCGCGTCGATGCGCGCGAGGTCCTTGGCGTACGGGCTGTCCGGGGACGCCTGGTAGACGCCGTTGGCGTCGGCGGTGGTGCCGTAGTAGGTGTCGATGTCCTTCGTCAGGAGCCCGATGTTGTAGGGCTCGTGCGTGGAGTTGGCGGTGGACTGGCCGGCGGTGGCCGCGCCCGCGCCGTACAGCGCGGCACCGGCGACGACGCAGGCGGCACCGACGGCAGCCGCTCTGAGGGACTTCCGCATGGATTCTCCGGATCTGGTGGATGGAGTGATGTACCAGGTCACGGATTGTCTACGCACATAACAACCGGTTCGGCGAGGCCTGTTACCCGATCGATACGGACGTCTTTTTCCAGCCACACCGGCCCGCTGTGACGGAACTCCGGGTTCCGGTACGGCCGTCGGGGCATCCCGGGGTCTTCCCCGCCGTCTTCACGGCACGGGCGTGACCGCGGCCACGACGAGGACCGCCGGCGGCGGCACCAGCGCCGCGGGCGCCGGCCGGGCTGCCGCCCGGCCGGCGTCGCCTCCCCGCCCCCGCCCTCACCCCACCGGGCTCCACTCCCTCTCCCGGCCGCTGAGGCCGAGGGCCCTGTCCAGGAGGGGGGCTGTGGCGGGGGTCGGGACGGCCGGGGCGAAGATGCCGCCGCCACGGATGGGGTCCGCCGCCGCGGCGAGGAGGAAGGAGTGGGCGGACTTAAGGGCGGCCGGGTCCGGGGTGTAGGGGCGGCCGGTGGCGCGGGCGAGGTCCCAGCCGTGGATCACCAGTTCGTCGGCGACCACCGCACCCGCGACCTCGCCCGGCAGGTCCACCCCGCCCGCACGGGTCGTACCGGTCCAGGCGGCCGGATCACGCCAGGCGTCGGCCAGTTCGTCCAGCGCCCGGGGCAGCTCGGCGCGCCAGCCGGGGGCCAGCTCCGGGAGGGCGGCGTCCGGGCTGGTGTCGGTGGTGGGGCCCAAGTCCTTGCGGGCGGCGTCGCGGAAGGCGACGGACAGCCCGTGCAGGTGGCCCAGCAGCTCCCGCACCGCGTACCGCGGGCAGGGGGTCGGGGCCGTCAGCTGCTCGTCGGTGACCGCCGCCGCCAGCCGGGCCACCAGGCGGGTCTGCGGACCCAGGTCGATCGGGGTCGTGGTCATGGCCTACTCCTTCGGAGGGACGCGGTACGCGGTCGTACCTATGGGGATGACCGATCGGCGCCCCGGAACTCATCGGCGAATAGGGCATCTGCCCGATCCGCGCGGCCCCTCCTCAGATCCACGATGGTTCGGCATGACGACCTCTTCGACCGTGCTCCGCGTGCTGCGCGACGGCAATGCGGGCCGGTACCTGACGGGCCTGGTGGTGAACGCGTTCGGCACCTCCGCGCTGTGGCTGGCCTCCGGTGTCTGGGTGAAGGAGCTCACCGGGTCCGACGGGCTGGCGGGGCTGTGCATGCTCGCGCTGTGGGCGCCCACGCCGGCCGGCCCGGTGCTGGGCACCCTCGCCGACCGCGTGCGCCGCAAACCGCTGATCATCACCGTGAACCTGATCATGGCGGCCCTGCTCCTCACCCTCTTCGCCGTCGACTCCCCCGGCCGGGTGTGGCTGCTCTTCGCGGTGCTGGTCCTGTACGGCACCGCCGGCGTGCTCACCGACGCGGCGGAGGCGGCCCTGGTCACCGACGTGGTCCCGGCCGGCCTGCTCGGCGACTTCAACGGGCTGCGGACGACCGTCACGGAGGGCATGAAGCTCGTCGCCCCGCTCACCGGGGCGGGCCTGTACGCGGCCTTCGGCGGTCCGGCCGTCGCCTGTCTGGACGCGGGCACCTTCGTCGTCACCGCCGTACTGTGCGCCCTGCTGCGCGTGCGGGAGAGCGGGCCGGCACCCACGGACGGCGGCGCCCGGCGCGGCCGCACCGCCGAGGGTGTGCGCTATCTGTGGGGCCATGCCGGACTGCGCGCCCTGGTCCTGGCCGGCGGTACGACGATGCTGGTCGGCTCCCTGTGCGCGCCGACGCTGTACGCCGTGGTCGACCGCCTCGGCCACTCCCCCGCCTACACGGGCGTGCTCTACGCCGTCCAGGGCGCGGGTTCGGTGGCGGTCGGGCTGGTCACCGGCCCCGCGCTGCGCGGGCTCGGCGACCGGGGGTTCGCAGCGGCGGGGATCGCGCTGACCGGGCTCGCGGTGCTGGTGCGGGCCCTACCGTGGGACGCGGCGGCCCTCGCGGCCTCCCTGGCGGCCGGTCTGGGCCTGCCGTGCGTGCTGATCGCCGCGCTCACCGCCGTCCAGCGGGAGACCCCCGGCCCGCTGCTCGGCCGGGTCACGGCCACCGCGAACACGCTGATGTTCACGCCGAACGTCATAGGCCTCGCGGTCGGCGCCGCACTGGTCGAACTCGCCCGCCCCGCACTGCTGTTGCCCTGTTACGGCATCGCGCTGCTCCTCACCGCCGTCCCGCTCGTTCAGCGCGCCGCCAGCGCCTCGCGCACCGCCGCGAGATCCGCGTCCGACGCCAACCCGGCGTGATACAGCCGCAGTTCGGTCGCGCCGGCCGCGCGGGCCCGGGCCGCGTCCGCCGCGAGGGTGGCGGGGCTGCCGCCCATCCCGGTGACCACGGTGAAGTTGGCGGCCAGCACGGTCCGCTCGCGGGCGTGCGCGGCGAACGGCGCCAGCAGATCCGTACCGCCGGCGCAGGGGACGACGACGCCGTCGGCCACGGAGAGGACGTGCGCCGGATCGACCCCCGCGTTGGCGCCGCAGCGGTGGGAGAAGGGGTCGGCGTGCAGCAGCACCTGGAAGCCCTCGGGCGCGGCGGCGCGCACGGCGGCCACGGCCTCCTCCTGGAGGGTGCGGGCGGTCCGCTCCCGCCAGGCCAGCGTGGCGGCGGCCGTCGAGGCGCCGAGCAGTTCCGCGAGGGTCGGCAGGCCCCGGTCGGCCACCGCACCCCGCCACAGCGGCTCCAGCGCGACCCGGACGGCGGCGGCCAGTTCCTCGGGGTCCAGCCCCTGTTCGCCGTAGCCCGTGCGGCAGTGCGGGCAGAAGCACAGGGACATCAGGTACTCCCCGGCCTCCCCCAGGGCGACGCCGGAGATCTTGTCGTGGGCGTGCAGGTGCCGCAGCCCGTACCAGCCGAGGGACTCCAGCTCGGTGCCCTGCGCCCCGGGGCGTACCGCGGCCTCGGCGGCCAGGTCGGTGAGGTAGGCGCGGGTGGCGGGCCCGGCGATGCAGGGCGCCCAGGGGTAGGGGTCGCCGTAGGCGTTGACGACCGAGGTGTCCGGGTGCTCCGCGCCCAGCCGGGAGTTGTGCGCGAGCACCACCCAGCTGTGCACCGCGAGACCGGCGTCGGCCAGCGCCCGCGCCGCCTCGCCGTAGGCGTCGCCGGGAGCCCAGCGGCCCGCGGGGTACGGGCGCAGGGCGCGGCCGGCCCAGCGCGCGCCCGGCGGGTAGAGGACGGCCGCGTGCTCGGCGGTGACGATCCGGTGCCGGGGGTGGCGCGGGGTCAGGGCGCGGGTGGAGTGGTAGGCGGCGGCGAGGGTCACCTGTTCGACGCCGAGGGAGGCGATGCGCGCCGGGGCGTCGGGGTCCCCGTTGACGTCCCAGGGGTAGACGAACGCGGAGGCCTTCACGTGTGCTCCTCGTGGTCGCGGAGGCGGTCGCGGTGGCCGTCGCCCGTGCCCGTACGGGCACGGCGGGCGTCCGGGCCGGGGCCGCTGGGGCCGAGCCGGGCGGCCAGGGGCGAGGACGTCACGGGCGCTCCCATCGGATCGGTGCCGGAGCCGGAGCCGGACCGACGTACGTACATTCTGCTGACCGATGTCCATATGTGTGAACGGCCTCACGCTAAGGGGCCCGGTCAGAGCCGGTCAAGGAAGGGGAACCACGGCCCCGCGCAGGGCCGTTGAGCCGAGGAGCCGAACAGGGCGAACCGGACCTCACGGACCCGGCCCGAAACCGCCTGGACGGACCCTTCGTCACCGACCCGCCGATCCGGCCGTACCGAGCCCCGGAGGGGGCCGGTGCCCGTGCGGGCGGTGAACGGGCCCGCCCCGGACCGGATTCGGGCGCTGGAGACGCCCGTTTCCACACCTGCCTTCACGCCCGTGCAGGTCCGCGGCGGGCACACCGCTCGGCAAACGGGCCCAACCGGGCAGCATCGGGCAGGCAACAGGCCTGGTCAGGGCGGCGGACCGGAGGTACAACTTCCCCCATGGGCCCGAACGGGCAGCTTTCGGGGAGGTGAGTGACCGGATGACCAGGACGGCGGAGGAACGCCGGCACGAGATCGTGCGGGCGGCGCGCGCCACCGGCTCGGTCGACGTCACCGCGCTCGCCGCCGAGTTGGGCGTGGCCAAGGAGACCATCCGGCGCGATCTGCGCTCCCTGGAGGACCACGGGCTGGTCCGCCGCACCCATGGCGGGGCCTACCCGGTGGAGAGCGCCGGCTTCGAGACCACGCTGGCCTTCCGGTCCACCAGCCAGGTGCCCGAGAAGCGCCGGATCGCCGCCGCGGCGGCCGAGTTGCTCGGCGACGCCGAGACGGTCTTCGTCGACGAGGGCTTCACCCCCCAGCTCATCGCCGAGGCACTGCCCGGGGACCGGCCGCTGACCGTGGTCACCGCGTCCCTGCCGGTCGCGGGCGCGCTCGCCGGGGCGGACCACATCCAGGTGCTGCTGCTCGGCGGCCGGGTGCGGTCCGGCACGCTGGCCACCGTCGACCACTGGACGACGCGGATGCTGTCCGGGTTCGTCCTCGACCTCGCCTACATCGGGGCCAACGGCATCTCCCGCGAACACGGCCTGACCACGCCCGATCCCGCGGTCGGCGAGGTCAAGGCGCAGGCGATACGGGCGGCGCGGCGCACCGTGTTCGCGGGGGTGCACACCAAGTTCGGCGCGGTGAGTTTCTGCCGGTTCGCGGAGGTCGGCTCGCTGGAGGCGATCGTGACGAGCACCCTCCTCCCGGCGGCCGAGGCCCACCGTTACGCCCTGCTGGGCCCGCAGGTCATCCGGGTCTGAAGGTCCAGCCCCCACCCCACAAGGGCATTCCCTGTCCGCGGAATGCCCCTTACCTCCCCATACATCCCAGGAGTGATCCATGCGCACCCCGAGCCGACGGAGGCCGCGAGCCACGCTCGTCCTGGCCGCCGCAGGGACGCTGCTCACCCCCCTGCTGTCCGGCTGCTGGGTCGGGGCGGGCGGGACCGGATCCGGCGGCGATTCGATCAACGTGCTGATGGTCAACAATCCGCAGATGGTGGAGTTGCAGAAGCTGACGGCGACGCACTTCACCAAGGAGACCGGCATCAAGGTGAACTTCACCGTGCTGCCGGAGAACGACGTCCGCGACAAGATCAGCCAGGACTTCGCCAACCAGGCCGGCCAGTACGACGTCGCCACCCTGTCCAACTACGAGATCCCGATCTACGCCCGCAACGGCTGGCTGCGGCCGATGAACGCGTACGTCGCCAAGGACCCGTCGTACGACGAGCAGGACGTGCTCGCCCCGATGCGCCAGTCCCTCACCGGCGACGACGGCAAGCTCTACGGCCAGCCGTTCTACGGCGAGTCGTCCTTCCTCATGTACCGCAAGGACGTGTTCGCGGCGAAGGGCCTGACCATGCCCGCCCACCCCACCTGGCAGCAGGTGGCCGACCTCGCCGCCAAGGTGGACGGCGCCCGGCCCGGCATGCGCGGCATCTGCCTGCGCGGGCTGCCCGGCTGGGGCGAGCTGATGGCGCCGCTGACCACGGTGGTGAACACCTTCGGCGGCACCTGGTTCGACACGAAGTGGAAGGCGCACCTGGACTCCCCCGAGTTCGAGAAGGCGACGAAGTTCTATGTCGACCTGGTGCGCACCCACGGCGAGTCGGGTGCCGCGCAGTCCGGGTTCGCCGAGTGCCTGAACGACCTGACGCAGGGCAAGGTCGCCATGTGGTACGACGCCACCTCCGCGGCCGGCTCCCTGGAGGCCAAGGGCTCCCCGGTCAAGGGCAAGCTCGGCTACGCGCCCGCCCCGGTCGAGAAGACCGAGTCCTCCGGCTGGCTCTACACCTGGGCCTGGGGCATCCAGCAGTCCTCCCGCAACCCCGACAAGGCGTGGAAGTTCGTCTCCTGGGCGTCCGGCAGGGAGTACGAGCGGCTGGTCGGCGAGACCAGCGGCTGGCCGAACGTGCCCGCGGGCAAGCGGGCGTCGACGTACGAGAACGCCGACTACCGCAAGTCGGCTGCGGCCTTCCAGGAGATGACCAGGCAGGCCATCGAGAGCAGCCGGCCGAACGATCCCGGGGTGCAGCCGCGGCCCGCGCCCGGCATCCAGTTCGTCGACATTCCCGAGTTCACCGATCTCGGCACCAAGGTCTCCCAGGAGATCAGCGCGGCCATAGCCGGACGCCAGTCCGTCGCCACGGCCCTGAAGAAGTCCCAGCAGCTCGCCGAGAAGATCTCCAAGGAGTACGAGGGACGATGACCGCCACCACCACGGCCCCGCTCGCGGCCACCGCCCCGAGAACGCTGAAACGGCCCCCCGCCCGGCTGCGCGCCTGGGCCACCCGGGCCCCGCTGCTGCCCGCCCTCGTCTTCATGATCGTGGTCACCCAGCTGCCGTTCGTGGCCACGCTGGTGATCTCCTTCTTCGACTGGAACGCCCTCTACCCCAAGGCCCGCCGCTTCACCGGCCTCGACAACTACCGCCAGGTGCTCACCGACACGGACCTGCGCCACTCGGTGTGGACGACGGTGCTGCTGACCGTGGCGGTGGTGCTGGCCAGCCTGGTGCTGGGGCTGCTCCTCGCGCTGCTGCTCGACCGGCGCTTCTACGGCCGGGGCGTCGTGCGCACCCTGCTGATCGCGCCCTTCCTGGTGGTCCCGGTGGCCGCGGCGCTGCTCTGGAAGCACGTGCTGTACAACCCCGAGTACGGCCTGTTCAACGGCCTGCTGCACTATGTCGGCGGCCCCCAGCCGGACTGGATCTCCCGCACCCCGCTGCTCGCGGTGGAGGCCTCCCTGGTGTGGCAGTGGACGCCGTTCATGATGCTGATCCTGCTGGCCGGGCTGCAGAGCCGGGACCAGCAGCAGATCGAGGCGGCCCGGGTCGACGGCGCGAGCGACTGGCAGATCTTCCGCCACCTCACACTGCCCCACCTGCGCCGCTACCTCGAACTCGGCGCCCTGCTCGGCTCGATCTACATCGTGCAGAACTTCGACGCGGTGTTCACCATCACGTCCGGCGGCCTCGGCACGGCGAACCTGCCGTACACCGTCTACCAGAGCTTCTACCAGGCCCATGAGAACGGCCTCGCCTCGGCCGCGGGCGTCCTGGTCGTCATCGGCTCGATCGTCATCGCGACCTTCGCCCTGCGCGTGGTGTCGTCCCTGTTCCGCGAGGAGGTGGGCCGCTCATGACCGCGGTACGCCGTCACGGTCTCGGTCTCGTCGCCTGGCTGGCCGGCATCGTCTTCTTCCTGCCCATCGCCTGGATGGCGCTGACGTCCTTCCACTCGGAACAGGACGCGGCGACCAACCCGCCGTCCTTCGCCGCCTCCCTCACCCTGGACGGCTACCGCGAGTTCTTCGGCACCGGCGGCGGCGCGAGCCCCTGGCCGGCGCTGGCCAACTCCGCGGTGGCCTCCGTCGTGTCGACGCTGTGCGTGCTGCTGCTGGCCCTCCCGGCGGCCTACGCGCTGTCGATCCGCCCGGTGCGCAAGTGGACGGACGTGCTGTTCTTCTTCCTGTCCACCAAGATGCTGCCGGCCGTGGCGGGCCTGCTGCCGATCTACCTCTTCGCGAAGAACGCGGGGATGCTCGACAACATCTGGCTGCTGGTCATCCTCTACACCGCGATGAACCTGCCGATCGCGGTGTGGATGATGCAGTCCTTCCTCGCCGAGGTGCCGGTCGCCGTCATCGAGGCGGCCCGGGTGGACGGGGCCCGGCTGCCCACGATCCTGGCCCGGGTGGTCGCCCCCATCGCCCTGCCCGGCATGGCGGCGACGGCACTGATCTGCTTCATCTTCAGCTGGAACGAGCTGCTGTTCGCCCGGGTGCTCACCGGTGTGGTCGCCGAGACCGCGCCCGTCTTCCTGACCGGCTTCATCACCAGCCAGGGGCTGTTCCTGGCCAAGGTGTGCGCCGCGTCGCTCGTCATCTCCCTGCCGGTGCTCGCCGCGGGGTTCGCCGCCCAGGACAAGCTGGTCCAGGGCCTGTCGTTGGGAGCCGTCAAATGAAGGCCGCCGTCATCGAGTCCGTGGGCCGTGCCGTCGTCACCGAGGTCCCCGACCCGACGCCGGGACCCCGCGAGGTCGTCGTCGAGGTCGCCGCGTGCGGGCTGTGCGGCACCGACCTGCACATCCTCCAGGGCGAGTTCGCGCCCAAGCTGCCGATCGTGCCGGGTCACGAGTTCGCCGGCACGGTGGTCGCGACCGGCACCCAGGTCACCGAGGTCGCGACCGGCGACCGGGTGGCGGTGGACCCGTCCCTGTACTGCCACGAGTGCCGCTACTGCCGCACCGGCCACAACAACCTGTGCGAGCGCTGGGCCGCGATCGGGGTGACGACGGCGGGCGGCGCGGCGCAGTACGCCGTCGCGCCCGTCGCCAACTGCGTCAAGCTCCCCGAACACGTCCGCACCGAGGACGCGGCCCTGGTGGAGCCGCTGTCCTGCGCGGTGCGCGGCTACGACGTCCTGCGGTCCCGGCTCGGCGCGCACGTCCTGATCTACGGCTCCGGCACCATGGGCCTGATGATGCTGGAGCTGGCCAAGCGCACGGGCGCGGCGAGCGTGGACATGGTGGACCTCAACCCGGCCCGGCTGGAGACCGCCCGGCTGCTCGGCGTCTCGGCCGCGGCGGCCGGCGCGGACGAACTGGACCGGCCGCAGGGCTGGGACGTGGTGGTGGACGCGACGGGCAACGCGGCGGCCATCCAGGACGGACTGGACCGCGTGGCGAAGGCGGGTACGTTCCTCCAGTTCGGGGTGGCGGACTACGCGACCCGGGTGACGATCGACCCGTACCGCATCTACAACCAGGAGATCACCATCACCGGTTCGATGGCGGTGCTGCACAGCTACGAGCGGGCGGCGGAGCTGTTCGCGAACGGCGTCCTCGACCCGGAGGTCTTCATCAGCGACCGCCTCCCGCTGGACCGCTACCCGCAGGCGCTGGACCAGTTCGCGGCGGGCGTGGGACGCAAGATCGTGGTCATGCCCCAGCGGTGATCCGCCGATGCGGCCGACGCGGTCGATGCGCGTGGTAAGGGAACGGTAAACCGGATTCGTTCGTTACCCCCCACATGACAGCTATGACCCCCGGCTCGAACATCCCGCTGGCCGCCGCGCGCGTCACGGTGGACGTGGCCGCCCCCGTGCGGCTGGACGTCTCCGGCCTGCTGCTCACGGGCGACGGCAAGGTGCGCTCGGACGGCGACTTCATCTTCTACAACCAGCCGTCCGGACCGGGCGTGACCTACCGGTCCGGCGGCGGTGCCGCCCCCGACGCGATCACGGTGGACACCACCGCCGTGCCGCCGGAGATCGAGAAGATCGTGGTCACCGCCAGCCCCGACGCGGCCGGCCAGACCTTCCAGGGCATCGAGCCGACGGCCACCATCCGCGACGCGGACGGCGGCGCCCCGCTGGCCACCTTCACGCCGCCGCAGCTGGGCGCCGAGACCGCGCTGGTCGTCGTGGAGATCTACCGCCGGGGCGGCCAGTGGAAGGCCCGCGCGGTCGGCCAGGGGTACGCCGACGGCCTGGCGGGCATCGCCACGGACTTCGGTGTGACGGTGGAGGAACCGGCGACGGCGGCCCCGCCACAGCCGGTGGCGCCCCCGCAGCCGGTGGCGCCGCCGGTCCCCGCCGCTCCCCCGGCGCCGGCCGCGCCGCCCGCCCCCGCGCCCGGCGCCGGGAAGATCAACCTGGACAAGGGCCGGGTGAGCCTCCAGAAGAACCAGACGGTGTCCCTGGTCAAGGGCGGTCGCCCGCTGCTGTCCCAGGTGCGGATGGGGCTCGGCTGGGAGCCGGCGTTCCGGGGCGGCGACATCGACCTGGACGCCTCGGTCATCGCGTACGGCCCCGAGCGCAACCACGTCGACAGCTGCTACTTCGGCAAGCTGACGATCCTGAAGGGCGCGGTCAAGCACTCCGGCGACAACCTCACGGGCGAGGGCGCGGGCGACGACGAGGTGATCGTCGTCGACCTCGGCCGCATCCCGCAGGAGGTCACCGCGCTCGTCTTCACCGTCAACTCGTTCTCCGGCCAGAAGTTCACGGACGTCGCCAAGGCGTACTGCCGCCTGGTCGACGCCGCCACGGAGGAGGAACTCGTCCGCTTCGACCTCACCCACGCCGAACCCCAGACCGGCGTCATGATGGCCAAGCTGATCCGCCAGTTCTCCGGCGAATGGGACATGACGGCGATGGGCGACTTCGTGAAGGCGCGGACGGTCCGGAACATGGTGGAACCCGCGGCGAAGGCCCTTTGACGGGGGTCACCGGGGCGGCGCGGGGAGCCGGCCGGGGCGGCTCCCCGCGCCCCCGGGTGCGGCCCCGGAAGGTGTGCCGGTGCGCCGCGCCCGACGGTCCGTGCCCGGCTACCTGGGCTGGCGCTTCCAGGGCCCGGTGATGGCGACCATGATGCCCGGGGTCTGGATGTTGGCGAAGAGGGTCCGCCCGTCGGGCGAGAACGTGACACCGGTGAACTCGCTGTACTCCGGCTCCTGTTCGGTGCCGATGTTCAGCTCGTTGCGGGCGATCGGGTACGTGCGGCCGCTGTCGGTGGCGCCGAACAGGTGCTGGACACCCTCGCCGTCCTCGGCGATCACGAGACCGCCGTACGGCGAGACGGTGATGTTGTCCGGGCCGTCGAACGCGCCGTCGCGGGCCGGGTCCTGGTTCACGCCGATCAGCACCTTGAGGGTGAGGGTCCGGCGCCGGGGGTCGTAGAACCAGACCTGGCCGTCGTGCTGGACCGGGCTCTCCGCGCGGGCGTAGGAGGAGACGACGTAGACGCCGCCGTCCCCCCACCACATGCCCTCCAGCTTGCGGGCGCGGGTGACCTGGCCGTCGCCGAACTGCTTGCGCGTGGACACCTTGCGGGCGTCGCGGTCGGGCACGTCGACCCAGTCGACGCCGTACACCGTGCCGGTCCTCGTGGCGCGGGAGAGGTCGTCCACGAACCGGCCGCCGGAGTCGAAGCACTTGAACGCCTGGAGGGCGCCCGCGTCGTCGGCGAGGGTGCGCAGCCGGCCGTGGCCGTGCCGGAAGCCGGCCGGCGGGGTCCAGCGGTAGAGCAGTCCGTTGGGGTTGGAGGCGTCCTCGGTGAGGTAGAGGTGGCCGCGCTTGGGGTCGACCACGACCGCCTCGTGGGCGTACCGGCCCAGCGCCTTGACGGGCTTGGGGTCGCGGTTGGCCCGGCGGTCGGCCGGGTCCACCTCGAAGACGTAGCCGTGGTCCTTGGTCATGCCGTTCTGGCCGGCCTTGTCCTCGGTCTCCTCGCAGGTCAGCCAGGTGCCCCACGGGGTGTTGCCGCCCGCGCAGTTGGTGGAGGTGCCGGCGATGCCGACCCATTCGGCGACGTGGCCCCGGCGGACCTCGACCACCGTGCAGCCACCGGCCGCGGCCGGGTCGTACACCAGTCCCTCGGTGAGCGGCACCGGGTAGGTCCACTTGGCGCGCGGGCCCGCCAGTTCGTGGTTGTTGACCAGCAGGGTGGTGCCGCGGGGGCCTTCGAAGGTGGAGGTGCCGTCGTGGTTGGACGGGGTGAACTCCCCGGACTCCAGGCGGGTCCTGCCGCTGTAGGTGACGATCTCGTACGAGAAGCCGGCGGGCAGGGCGAGGATGCCCTCGGGGTCGGACAGCAGCGGGCCGTAGCCGACGCCGGGGCGGCCGTGGCCGTGTTCCGGGGCGTCGCCGCGGCCCGCGTGCGCGGTGTCGGTCTCCGTGGACGCGAGGGCGTTCGGCGCGGTGGCCAGGGCGCCGACGCTGCCCGCCAGGGCGATTCCGGCCCCGGTGAGCGCGGAGGTTCTGGCGAAGTCCCTGCGGGTGAGCGACATGGTGTCTCCTGTGACGGATGGGTGGGCCGTGGAAGGCGGCGGACCTCGTTCGGCGCACACGCTCCCGCCGGTGCCTGAACGGGAGTTGAACAGGAGGCCGCGTCGAGGTCCCTTGTTCAAGAATCCGTATGCGCGACCCCATGGCCGCCCCAAGCCCGGCCCACCCCGGGTGCTCAGCCCGCCTGCTGCGACCTCGCCTTGAACGCCGCCTTGCGGGCCTCCTTCGCCACCTTCTTGTCCGGGTGCAGCCGGCCCATCGCCTCCAGCACATCGGCGGTCGCCGGGTGCTCCACCCGCCACGCCGCCGCGAAGAACCCGCTGTGCTGCTCGGCCAGTCCCTCCACCAGGGCCTGGAGTTCCTCGGAGTTGCCCTCGGCGGCGAGCTGCGCGGCGACGGTGTCGATGGTCAGCCAGAAGACCAGTTCCTGGGACGGCGCAGGCACCTCGCCGGCGCCCCGCTCGCTGAGCCAGACCCGGGCCAGGCCGCCCAGCTCGGGGTCGTCCAGCACCTCCCGCAGCGCGGGCTCGGCCTCCGCGCCGACCAGGGACAGCGCCTGCTGGCAGCGCAGCCGCCGCAGCGGCGCCCCGGCGTCGGCGCCGCGGGCCGCGGCCAGCAACTCCCGGGCGGCGGCGAGCGGTTCCTGGCGGGCCAGCCACTGCTCGGTCTCGGCGCGGGCGGCGGCCGGACCGAAGCCGGCGGTGCCGTCGAGCAGCGCGTCCGCGCCCTTGTCGGCGAGGTCGCCGACGGCCGGCGCGTCGAAGCCGGCCTCCAGCAGCCGGGCCCGCAGCCCGTAGGCGCCGAGCGGGGTGAGGCGGACCATGCCGTAACGGGAGACGTCGGTCTCGTCCAGCGGGGCCGCGGGCTCCTCGTCGGCATCGGCCATCAGCGCCTCGTCCACCGGCTCGTACTCGACCAGGCCGACCGGCTCCAGTGTCCGGAACTGGTCGTCCAGGCGCATCATCGCGTCGGACACCTGCTCCAGCACGTCGTCGGTGGGGTCGCCCATGTCGTCGGGCACGATCACCGACGCGGCGAGGGCGGGCAGCGGCACGGGACCGTCCCCGGCACCGTCCTCACTCACGGTCAGCAGATAGAGGTTGCCGAGGACGCCGTCGAGGAACTCGGCCTCGGCCTCGGGATCCCAGTCGAGTGACGAGAAATCGATCTCGCCGCCCTCGTCCAACGCGTCCATCAGGTCGTCCAGGTCGGGCACGCTCGCGTCGGCGAGCACGGTCTCCAGGGCGGCCAGCCAGACGGTGAGCACCTCGTGCGGGGAGCCGGTGAGCAGCCCCAGCGCCTCGCCCGCGCGGACCGTCCCGGCCTCCTCGTCGGCGATCTCGACCAGGCCGGAGTCCAGCGCGACCCGCCAGGCCTCGGCGGCGTAGGCGGCCGCGTCGTCGCCGGTGAGACCCAGCTGTTCGGCGGCGGCGGGAAGCTGTTCCTCGATCAGGCTGCCGCCCGCGTCCACCCGGGTCGCGGGGCCGGCCCAGCGGGCGAGGCGGGCGGCCCGGGAGAGCAACGGCGTGGACAGCGCGGCGCGCGCCAGCTCCGCTTCGGAGTGCAGCCGTACGGGCGGCAGGGGGGAGCTGTCTGACATCGGCTGGATCTCCTCGGAGCGTGAACGGGCTCAGCCCCTCAGCCTAGACGGATTTCCACCCATGCCGCCCGGTTCATCTCCCGGCCGCCCCCCGTACATGGCCGAAACCTTGACAACTCCCCGGCCCAGGCTGGAGATTGACGCGCGTAGAAATCGGGGGAACGGCCGTTCACCCGGCTCTACGCGCGTCACGGAGGGCAACGGCCCCCACACGTTCCTCTTCCGCCTCGTCCCGGCACCCAGTCACGCCCCGGAGGGATCCCTTGCCGAGCAGGTCCACCGCGCGCCTCGCCGCGCTCACCGTCGCCGCCGTCTGTTCCGCCGCGTCGGCCGTCGTCCTCACCTCCCCCGCGCACGCCGACTCGGTGCGCATCCACGACATCCAGGGCACCACCCGGCTGTCGCCGTACGCCGGGCAGAAGGTGACGGACGTGCCCGGCATCGTCACGGCCACGCGCACCTACGGCTCCTCCAAGGGCTTCTGGCTCCAGGACCCGACGCCGGACGACAACCCGGCGACCAGCGAGGGCATATTCGTCTTCACCAGTTCCACGCCCAAGGTCGCCGTCGGCGACGCGGTGACGGTGGCCGGCACGGTCTCCGAGTACGTCCCGGGCGGCGCCGCCACCGGCAACCAGTCGCTGACGGAGATCAGCAAGCCGACGGTCACCACGGTCTCCACCGGCAACGCCGTCCCGGCGCCGGTCGTCATCGACGCGAAGTCGGTGCCGGACCGGTACACCCCGCAGGGGGACAGCGCCGACGGCGGTTCGATCAACAACCTGCCGCTGCGGCCGGACACGTACGCCCTGGACTACTACGAGTCCCTGGAGGGCATGAACGTCCAGGTCAAGGACGTCCGGGTGGTCACCGCCACCGACCCCTACGCCGAGCTGTGGGTCACGGTGAAGCCGAACGAGCACCGCGCCGCCCGCGGCGGCACGGTCTACGGCTCCTACGACTCCCAGAACACGGGCCGGCTCCAGATCCAGTCGCTGGGCGCCACCGCCGACTTCCCGACGGCCGACGTCGGCGACACCCTCACCGGCACCACCACCGGCCCGCTGGACTTCAACCAGTACGGCGGCTACACCCTGGTCGCCGGGCGGCTCGGCACGCTGAAGAGCGGCGGGCTTGAGCGCGAGACCACCGAGAAGCAGTCCGCCGGGCAGCTCGCGGTGGCGACGTACAACGTCGAGAACCTCGACCCGTCGGACAACACCTTCGACCAGCACGCCGCGGCGATCGTGCACAACCTCCAGTCGCCCGACATCGTGTCCCTGGAGGAGATCCAGGACGACAACGGCGCCACGGACGACGGCACGGTCGACGCGAGCGTCACCGTGAACAAGCTGATCGACGCGATCGTGGCGGCGGGCGGCCCCCGCTACGACTGGCGCTCCATCGACCCGGTCAACGACCAGGACGGCGGCGAGCCGGGCGGCAACATCCGCCAGGTGTTCCTGTTCAACCCCGAGCGGGTGTCCTTCGTGGACCGCGCGGGCGGCGACTCCACCACCGCGGTCGGCGTCACCAAGGTGCACGGCAAGGCCGAACTGACCGCCTCCCCGGGCCGGATCGACCCGGCGAGCGCGGCCTGGCAAAGCAGCCGCAAGCCGCTGGTCGGCCAGTTCGTCTTCCGCGGCAAGACCGTCTTCGTGATCGCCAACCACCTGGTCTCCAAGGGCGGCGACCAGCCGCTGACCGGCCAGTACCAGCCGGTCACGCGCAGCTCGGAGAACCAGCGCCACGCGCAGGCGGTCGAGGTCAACGCGTTCGTGAAGGACATCCTGAAGGTCCAGAAGAACGCGAACGTTCTCGCGGTCGGCGACATGAACGACTTCGAGTTCTCCGGCACCGCGCAGATCCTGGAGGGCGACGGCGAGCTGTGGTCGGCGATCAAGTCGCTGCCGGCGAGCGAGCGTTACACCTACGACTACCAGGGCAACGCGCAGGTGCTGGACCAGATCCTGATCAGCCCGGCGGTCCGCCGCGACGACTTCGCGTACGACAGCGTGCACATCAACTCGGAGTTCCACGACCAGATCAGCGACCACGACCCGCAGGTGCTGCGCTTCCGCCCCTGATCCGAGGGGTTCGGGACCGGTCCGCGGGCTCGGGGCGGACGCAGCGCGCGCGGCGGCCCCCGTCGCGGGCCTCGACGGTGTGGTCGAGCCGCAGCGACCGCGTGGGCATGCCCACGCGGTCGCTGCGGCTCGCGTAGCGGTGTGACGGCGCCCGGGCGGGTCCCCGGTGGCCTCAGCAGCGGCGGGCGCGGCTGCGGCGCAGCACCCCGGCGATCAGGGCAAGCGCGCCGGCGGCGCCCACGATCAGCACCGGCATGGGCAGCTCCCGCAGCCCCTCGGAGGCCTTGCGCGCGGGGGCGGCGACCCGGGCACCGGCCCGGGCCGCCTTGTCCTGGGCGCGGGCGCCCGCCTGGGCGGCCTTGTCCTGGACCCGGTGCCCGGCGTCCAGCGCCCTGTCCTGCACATGACGTCCGGCCTCGACGGCCCGGTCGCTCAGGGGCTGCCCGTCCGCCCCGGAACCGCCGTGTCCGGTGACCCGGGACTGGAGGGCGTGTCCGGTCCCCTGCACGGCGTGCCCCGCCTGGGCGGCACGGCCCCGCACCGCCTGCGCCGCGCTCGCGGCCCGGTCCTGGGCGCCGTGCCCGGCGTGGGCGGCGGTGGAGCGCAGCTGCACGGTCATGGCGCCCGCCTTGTCCCGCAGGTCGGCGGCCCGCGCCCGCGCCCGGCCCTTCACATCCACCCGGTCCACCAACTGCGCGACCGTGTCGCCCAGTTGGCTCCTGGTCTGCTCGATCTGCCGCCGCAGCTCGTCGGGGCCCTTGGCGCCCGGGCGGTGGGGGGTCCTGTCGGTCATCGATGCGCCCTTTCCTTGATCACGTCGACATCGGCCTTGACGCTGCCGATCGTCTTCTCGGGCACCGGTGAGCCCGCGCGGCGCAGCTGGGCGCGTCCGGTGACGGCCAGCGCGGCGGCCACCAGGAACAGCGCGACCGCGACGACCAGCGCCGCCGCCCACAGGGGCAGCACCAGCCGCAGGGCGGCGGTGGCCGCGCCGGCCAGCACGATCAGTCCCACGTAGGCGAGGGCACCCGCGGCGCCCAGCAGTCCGCCGCCGCGTCCGGCGCGCTTGCCCTTCTCGGTCAGCTCCGCCTTGGCGAGGGCGACCTCCTGCCGGAGCAGTCGGGAGAGCTGTTCGGTGGCCCGGTTGACGAGTTCACCCGTGGAGGGGTGTCCGTCGAGCCGTCGGGGGTGGGTCTCGATTGCGGGTCGCGTGTGCGAGGTCACGGTCACGGTGTCCCGCCTCCTCTCTGTACGGAACGTCCGGGTACCCGGGTCTGTACGGAACGTCCGGGTACCCGGGCCGGGGGGCGTCAGCCCTCGCCCTCGCCCCCGGTCCCGCGATCGCCGAGGCGCGCGAGCTGGGACTGGAACCAGTCGAGCCGGGCCTGCAACAGCGCGGCCTCCGCGACCAGTTCGGGCACGCTCAGCTCGGCGGCCGGCTCCGGCCCGGTGACGGCCTCGGCACGGACGCCGCCGTCCGCCCGCACCCTCAGCCCCTCCCCGGCCAGCCGGGCGAACTGCGCGAGGGTGACGGACGTACGGCCGCGCGCACAGCCCGCGCAGTGGGGGGCCAGCGCGCGCCAGCCGGGTCTGCCCCAGCCGGCGTCGGCCAGCAGGGCCGCGGTGGCGCCGCAGGCGCAGGGGCCCGCGGTGGCGGTGCGCACCCGCTGGCGGGCGTAACGGAAACCGCGCTCGAAGCGGATGTAGGCGCCGAGCACGGTGACGTCGAGCAGCAGCGCCGTGCGGTGCTCGGCGGTGCAGCGCAGGGCCTCGGCGGCGGCGCGGTCGTGGACGCAGTGGAAGCCGCAGTCGCACAGGCGCGCGGGTGCGCGGTGCCTGCGTCCGTAGACGCAGGACGCCTCGGCGAGAACCCCGTACGGAAGCGCGCCGCCGAGCGACACGCCGGTGAACCCCGCCCGGGTGCCGTCCTGGGACAGCACCGGGTGGGCGATCTTGTAGCCGGTCGGCGGCTCCGTGGGGCGTTCCGCCGGGAGCCGCAGCCTCATCGGACGGCCGGGACCTCTTCGCGGGCCGGCTCGGCGGGTGCGGTGCGCTCCGCCTCGACGGGCTGCCGGGTCTCTTCCTCCTGGACCAGCGGCCGCTCCTCGGCGACTCCGGTGGCCAGTGCCTTGCCGAGCTTCATGGTGCCTCCCATGGCTGACGTCGGTGACGACCCTTTGGCCATAGTGACCCATGACGGGCCGACTTGGACACACGACCTTGCGCCACACTCGCAATCGGTAAGCAAACTTATAGATAACCTGAAGAAGAATTAAGTAGAGCTTCACCGATATGCCGCCGACACTACCCCCATGACGATCACACACCGGCGGTCCCCGTTCGGCCGCACCCTCTGCGCGATGATCACCCCGTTCACCGAGGAGGGCGCGCTCGACCGGGCCGGGGCCGGGGAGCTGGCCGCCCATCTGGTGGCCCGGGGCTGCGACGGCCTGGTCCTCAACGGCACCACGGGCGAGTCCCCGACCACGACGGACGCCGAGAAGGCGGAACTGATCGCGGCCGTACGGGAGGCGGTCGGCCCGCGGGTCCCGCTGATCGCGGGCATCGGCACCGCCGACACCCGGCACACCGCGGAACTCGCCCTCGCCGCCGAGAAGGCGGGCGCCGACGCCGTCCTGGTGGTGGCGCCGTACTACAGCAGGCCGCCCCAGGAGGCGGTGGCCGCCCACTTCCGCACCGTCGCCGACGCGAGCGGACTCCCGGTGCTGCTCTACGACATCCCCGGCCGCACCGGCACCCGCATCGAGCCGGAGACGATCCTCCGCCTCAGCGAGCACCCCCGGATCGTCGGCGTCAAGGACTGCTCCTACGACCTCCTCGGCACCCAGAAGGTCCTGGCCCGCACGGACTTGGCCTACTACGCGGGCTGCGACGAACAGAACCTCGCCCTCTACGCCGTCGGCGCGGCGGGCTGCGTCAGCACCGTCGCCAACGCGGCCCCCCGAAGCATCGCCGCGGTCCTCGACGCCTTCGACGCGGGCGACACCGCCCTGGCCACGCGTCTTCAGCTGCGCGCCACCCCGCTGATCGAGGCCATGATGGCCGCGGGCCTGCCCGGTACGGTCACCGCCAAGGCCCTCCTCGCCCGCCTCGGCCTCCCCGCGGGCCCGGTCCGCGCCCCACTGCTGCCGGCCTCCCCCGAAACGACCGCCGAACTCCTCGCCCACCACGAGAAGTTGACGCGGGCCTGACCCCGCGCGCCCATCTGCCGTACGGTGTCCGGGTGGCCCGCCCCCTGCTGTTCCTGGACGTCGACGGCCCCCTGAACCCGTACGCGGCCCGGCCGGAGCGCCGGCCCGAGGGCTACACGACGATCCGGGTCCCTCTCGACTCCCGCCGCCCGCTGCGGGTCTGGCTGAATCCGGCCCATGGCCCCGCGCTGCTCGCCCTCGGTTACGAGCTGTGCTGGGCGACGACCTGGATGGCCGAGGCCAACCGCTGGATCGCCCCGGTCCTCGACCTGCCCGAACTGCCCTATGTCGACTTCGGCACGGGCCTGTTCGCCCACCGCCCCGACGGGGTGCACTGGAAGACGGAGGCGATCGTGGCGTACGCCGGTGGCCGGCCGTTCGCCTGGGTGGACGACGAGCTGGGCCCCGCGGACACCGCGTTCGTCACCGGCCACCACCCCGGCCCGGTCCTGCTGCACCCCGTGGACCCGCGCATCGGTCTGCGCGAGGGCGACTTCGGGGCCCTGGCCGAGTTCGCGGCCCGGCTGCCCCCGGCGTGACGAGCGCCCCTCACCGCACGGGCGAGGGGCGCAAGGGGCGTGCGGGACGCGTCAGTTGTGGCTGTGCAGGATGTCGTTCAGGCCGCCCCAGACCGCGTTGTTCGGGCGGGCCTCGACCGTGCCGGTGACCGAGTTGCGGCGGAAGAGGATGTTGGAGGCGCCGTTGAGCTCGCGGGCCTTGACGATCTGGCCGTCGGGCATGGTGACCCGGGTGCCCGCGGTGACGTAGAGGCCGGCCTCGACCACGCACTCGTCGCCGAGGGCGATGCCCACGCCCGCCTCGGCGCCGATCAGGCAGCGCTCGCCGATCGAGATGATGACGTTGCCGCCGCCGGAGAGGGTGCCCATGGTGGAGGCGCCGCCGCCGATGTCCGAGCCGTCGCCGATGACGACACCGGCGGAGATCCGGCCCTCGACCATCGACGTGCCGAGCGTGCCGGCGTTGAAGTTGACGAAGCCCTCGTGCATCACCGTGGTGCCCTCGGCCAGGTGCGCGCCCAGACGGACCCGGTCGGCGTCGGCGATGCGGACGCCCTTGGGGGCGACGTAGTCGGTCATGCGCGGGAACTTGTCGATCGAGGTGACCTGGAGGTGCAGGCCCTCGGCGCGCGCGTTCAGCCGCACCTTCTCCACGTCGTCCACGGCGACCGGGCCGAGCGAGGTCCAGGCGACGTTGGCGAGGTGGCCGAAGATGCCGTCCAGGCTCTGGCCGTGCGGCTTGACCAGGCGGTGCGAGAGCAGGTGTAGGCGCAGGTAGACGTCGTGCGCGTCCAGCGGCTTCTCGTCCAGCGAGGCGATGACCGTGCGGACCGCGACCACCTCGACGCCCCGGCGGGTGTCCGGGCCGGTCGCCGCGGTCGCGCCGCCGCCCAGCAGCTCCGCCGCGCGCTCGGCGGACAGCCGCTCGGTGCCGGCCGGGCCCGGCTCCGCGACCAATTCGGGCGCGGGGTACCAGGTGTCGAGAACGGTGCCGTCGGAGGCGATGGTGGCAAGACCGGCGGCGACGGCGCCGGTGGTACGGGAAGCAGTGTCGGTCATGGGGAAAACCTAACGTGGGGCGGGGTGCGGGAGCGAACCGTGTCTCATGGGCCGGGCGCGTCTCCCCCCGGGCCCTCCGTCCGGCGGCCACCGCCCCCGCCGATCACCCGGCCCAGCGCCTCGCGCGCGTAGTCCTCGTCGTAGGAACCCCCGGTCAGCAGCACCTGGAGGCAGATGCCGTCCATCAGGGCGACCAGGGTGCGCGCCGTCATGGGGTCGACCCGGGTGGACAGGCGGGCGACCGTCTCCTCGGTCCACCGGGCGGCGACGGGGCGCAGGGCCGGGCGGCGCAGGGCGGCGAGGTACAGCTCGTACTCCAGCTCCGCACCGGGGCGGTCGCCGCCCAGCCACCGCCCGAGGACGCGGGCGAGTCCGGCCGCGAGGTCGGTGCCGGGGGCGGCCGCGACGCCGCTGTCGTCCAGCACCCTGGCGAAGCCCTCGTTGGCCTGGCACAGGGCGGCCACCAGCAGCTCGTCCAGGGTGGCGAAGTGGTACGTGGTGGAGCCGAGCGGGACGTCCGCCTCGGCGGCGACCGTGCGGTGGCTCAGCCCGGCGAGTCCGTCCCGGGCGGCCACCCGGATCGCCGCGTCGATGATCCGTTGCCGCCGGCCGGGGTCGTGGCGCCGGGCCATCAATGGCTCGCCCCGCCGAGGTTCAGCACCACCACTCCCCCGATGATCAGCACGATCCCGGCGATCTTGGCCACGCCCAGCCCCTCTCCGAACAGCAGCAGCCCGAGCACGGCGATGGCCGCGGTGCCCACCCCGGACCAGATCGCGTACGCCGTGCCGATCTGCACGGACTTCAGGGTCTGCGCGAGCAGCACGAAGGAGACCAGATACCCCAGCGCCGTCACCAGCGAGGGCCCCGGCCTGCTGAAACCGTGGCTGTACTTCATCGCCGTCGTCGCGCACACCTCGGCGGCTATGGCCCCGGCGAGCGTCAGATAACCCATGTGTACGAGCGTACACATCCAATGTACGGGCGTACACAACGAGCGCACGGAAAAGGGGCCACGGCATGCCGTGGCCCCTTTCACCGAGACGCTGTCAGACGTTGAAGCCCAGGGCGCGCAGCTGCTCGCGGCCCTCGTCGGTGATCTTGTCCGGGCCCCACGGCGGCATCCAGACCCAGTTGATCCGGAGTTCGTTGACGATGCCGTCCGTGGCGGACTTGGCCTGGTCCTCGATGACGTCGGTCAGCGGGCAGGCCGCCGAGGTCAGGGTCATGTCCACGGTCGCCACGTTGGAGTCGTCCACGTGGATGCCGTAGATCAGGCCGAGGTTGACGACGTCGATGCCCAGCTCGGGGTCGACCACGTCCATCAGGGCCTCGCGGAGTTCCTCCTCGGAGGCCGGCTTCATCTCGACGGTGTCGCTCATGCGGTCTTCCTTTCGGCTTCGGCGCCACCCAGCGCCTGGGCCGTCGCGTCCTTCCACGCCATCCAGCTCAGGAGGGCGCACTTGACCCGCGCGGGGTACTTGGAGACACCGGCGAACGCGACCGCGTCCTCCAGCACCTCCTCCATCGCGTCGTCCGGCTCGATCTTGCCCTTGGACTGCATCAGCTCCAGGAAGGTCTCCTGGATCTTCTGCGCGTCGGGCAGGTCCTTGCCGACGAGGAGTTCGTTCAGTACGGAGGCCGAGGCCTGGCTGATGGAGCAGCCCTGGCCCTCGTACGAGACATCCGCGATCTTGGTGCCGTCGTACTTCACGCGGAGGGTGATCTCGTCGCCGCACGTCGGGTTCACATGGTGCACCTCGGCGTCGCCATCCCGAAGACCACGCCCGTGGGGGTTCTTGTAGTGGTCCAGGATGACTTCCTGGTACATCGAATCCAGCTTCACGGTCTCAGCACACGCCTCTCAGCCGAAGAAGTTCCGTACGTGCTCCAGGCCGTCGACCAGAGCATCGATCTCGGCCGGCGTGGAGTACAGATAGAACGACGCTCGCGTGGTCGCGGGAATTCCGTACCGCAGGCAGACGGGACGGGCGCAGTGGTGGCCGACGCGGACCGCGATGCCCTGCTCGTCCAGGACCTGGCCCACGTCGTGCGGGTGGATGTCGCCCAGCGTGAAGGAGATCGCGGCGCCCCGGTCCTCGGCCGTGGTCGGGCCGATGATCCTCAGGTCCGGGACCTGGGCCAGGCGCTCCACCGCGTACTGGGTCAGCGCGTGCTCATGGGCGAGGATCTTCTCCATGCCGATGGCCTGGAGGTAGTCGATCGCCGCGCCCAGGCCGACCGCCTGCGCGATCGGGGGCGTGCCCGCCTCGAACTTGTGCGGTGCCGGGGCGTACGTCGAGGAGTGCATCGAGACGGTCTCGATCATCTCGCCGCCGCCCAGGAACGGGGGCAGGTCCTCCAGCAGCTCCTGGCGGCCCCACAGCACGCCGATGCCGGTCGGGCCGCACATCTTGTGGCCGGTGAAGGCCACGAAGTCGGCCTGGAGGGCCTGCACGTCCAGCGGCATGTGCGGCGCGGCCTGGGAGGCGTCGACGCAGACCAGCGCGCCGACCTCCTGGGCGCGGCGCACTATCGCCTCGACCGGGTTGACCGTGCCCAGGATGTTGGAGACCAGTACGAAGGAGACGATCTTCGTCTTCTCGGTGATGATCTCGTCGATGTTGGACAGGTCGAGGCGGCCGTCGTCGGTGAGGCCGAACCACTTCAGCTTCGCGCCGGTGCGCTGCGCGAGCAGCTGCCACGGCACGATGTTGGAGTGGTGCTCCATCTCCGTGATGACGATCTCGGTCTCGTGGTCGACCCGGTAGGGCTCGTCGGCCCAGCCCAGCATGTTGGCCACGAGGTTGAGCGACTCGGAGGCGTTCTTGGTGAAGATCACCTCGTCGCGGCTCGGCGCGTTGATGAACTCGGCCACCTTGTCGCGCGCGCCCTCGTAGAGTGCCGTGGCCTCCTCGGCGAGGACGTGCACGCCCCGGTGGACGTTGGCGTTGTAACGCTCGTAGTACTCGTTGAGGGCGTCCAGCACCTGGCGCGGCTTCTGGCTGGTCGCCGCGTTGTCCAGGTACACGAGCTTCCGGCCGTCGTGGACGACGCGGTCCAGAACGGGGAAGTCCTTGCGGATCGCCTCGGTGTCGAGGAGGCCCGACAGCTGTGTCACGCGGATGCGCCACCCTTCACGTATGCCTCGTAGCCCTCGTTCTCCAGCTTGTCCGCGAGCTCGGGGCCGCCGGACTCGACGATGCGCCCCGCGGCGAAGACATGGACGTAGTCGGGCTTGATGTAGCGCAGGATGCGCGTGTAGTGCGTGATCAGCAGGGTGCCGACCTCACCGGTCTCGCGGACGCGGTTGACGCCCTCGGAGACGATGCGCAGGGCGTCGACGTCGAGACCTGAGTCGGTCTCGTCCAGGATCGCCATCTTGGGCTTGAGCAGTTCGAGCTGGAGGATCTCGTGGCGCTTCTTCTCACCGCCGGAGAAGCCCTCGTTGACGTTGCGCTCGGCGAAGGCGGGGTCCATGTGGAGACGCTCCATGGCCTCCTTGACCTCCTTCACCCAGGTGCGCAGCTTGGGGGCCTCGCCGCGGACGGCGGTGGCGGAGGTGCGCAGGAAGTTGGAGACCGAGACGCCGGGAACCTCGACCGGGTACTGCATCGCCAGGAACAGGCCGGCGCGGGCGCGCTCGTCGACGGACATCGCCAGGACGTCCTCGCCGTCGAGCAGCACGGTGCCCTCGGTGATCGTGTACTTCGGGTGACCCGCGAGCGAGTAGGCGAGGGTGGACTTGCCGGAGCCGTTGGGGCCCATGATGGCGTGCGTCTCGCCCTGCTTCACGGTGAGGTCGACGCCCTTGAGGATCTCCTTCGTGGCGTTGTCGGCCTCGACGGTGACGTGCAGGTCTCGGATTTCAAGCGTTGCCATGGATGCCTCAGGACTCCTGGGTGAGGGAGACGAGAACGTCGTCCCCTTCGATCTTTACGGGGTATACGGGGACGGGGCGCGTCGCGGGCAGCCCGGACGGCTTGCCGGTGCGGAGGTCGAAGGCGGAGCCGTGCAGCCAGCACTCGATCTGGCAGTCCTCCACCTCGCCCTCGGAGAGCGAGACGTTCGCGTGGGAGCAGATGTCGTAGATCGCGAACACCTCGCCCTCGGTCCGGACGACCGAGACCGGCGTGCCGTCGAGTTCGACCCGCTTGGGGGTGCCCTCCGACAGCTCGCTCAGCCCACAGGCGCGTTGGAAGCTCATGCGACCGAGGCCTCCAGCTCCTGCTCGATCTTGGCGAGCAGTCGCTCCTCGATGTCGGCGACACCGATCTGCTGGACCAGTTCGGCGAAGAAGCCGCGCACCACCAGACGGCGGGCGTCCTGCTCCGGGATGCCGCGGGCCATCAGGTAGAACAGCTGCTCGTCGTCGAACCGCCCGGTGGCGGAGGCGTGGCCGGCGCCGACGATCTCGCCGGTCTCGATCTCCAGGTTCGGCACCGAGTCGACGCGGGCGCCGTCGGTGAGGACCAGGTTGCGGTTCATCTCGTAGGTGTCGGTGCCCTCGGCCTTGGCCTCGATGAGCACGTCGCCGATCCAGACCGCGTGCGCGTCGTCGCCCTGGAGCGCGCCCTTGTAGACGACGTTCGACTTGCAGTGCGGGGCGTTGTGGGTGACCAGGAGGCGGTGCTCCTGGTGCTGGCCCGCGTCGGTGAAGTACAGGCCGTACAGCTCGGCCTCGCCGCCGGGGCCCGCGTAGGTGACGCGCGGGTGCAGGCGGACGACGTCGCCGCCGAAGGTCACGACGACCGACTTGAAGGAGGCGTCCCGGCCGACCAGCGCGTTGTGCTGGCCGATGTGGACGGCCTTGTCGTCCCAGTCCTGGACGGAGACGACGGTGAGCTTGGCGCCGTCGCCGAGCAGGTAGTCGACGTTGGCGGCGAGCACCGCGTCGCCGGTGTGGTCGATGACGACCACGGCCTCGGCGAAGGCGCCCAGCTCGATCACCTGGTGGCCGAAGGCGGTGCCGCCCTGGCCGTGCACGGCGATGCGGATCGGCTCGGTGAGGACGGTCTCCTTGGGGACGGTCAGGACCGAGGCCTGCTCGAAGGCGGAGTACGCCTGCGCGGCGACCCGGTCCACGGGGACGCCCGCCTTGCGCAGCCGCGCGTCGTCCCGCCCGACGTGCTCGACGACGACGCCCTCGGGCGCCCGGACGTCGACCTTCACGCCGTCACCGGAGGCGACGGCGGTGCCGTCGTGCAGCCCGCGCAGGCGCTCCAGCGGGGTGAACCGCCATTCCTCCTCGCGGCCGTGCGGGACGGGGAAGTCCGCGACGTCGAAGGACGGGGGCACGCTCATGCGCGTGGCGACGGTCGACTCCGCGGCCACCGCGATCTGGCCGGCGGTGGTGGAGCCCACCGGGATGTTCTGAGCCTCAGCCATGGCTGTCGGTCTGCTCGCTTTCTTACGTGAGTGGCTTGATGGTCAGGGGGCGGCGATCAGCCGACCGCGCCTTCCATCTGCAGCTCGATCAGCCGGTTGAGTTCGAGCGCGTACTCCATGGGCAGTTCCTTGGCGATCGGCTCGACGAAGCCGCGCACGATCATCGCCATCGCCTCGAACTCGGTCAGACCGCGGCTCATCAGGTAGAAGAGCTGGTCCTCGGAGACCTTGGAGACGGTCGCCTCGTGGCCCATGGACACATCGTCCTCGCGGACGTCGACGTAGGGGTACGTGTCGGAGCGGGAGATGGTGTCGACGAGCAGCGCGTCGCACAGCACGTTCGACTTGGAGCCGTGGGCGCCCTCGCCGATCTCGACCAGACCGCGGTACGACGTACGGCCGCCGCCGCGCGCCACGGACTTCGACACGATGTTGGACGACGTGTTCGGCGCCATGTGGACCATCTTGGAGCCGGCGTCCTGGTGCTGGCCCTCGCCCGCGAAGGCGATGGACAGGGTCTCGCCCTTGGCGTGCTCGCCCATCAGGTAGACGGCCGGGTACTTCATCGTCACCTTGGAGCCGATGTTGCCGTCGATCCACTCCATGGTCGCGCCCTCGTACGCCACGGCGCGCTTGGTGACCAGGTTGTAGACGTTGTTCGACCAGTTCTGGATGGTCGTGTAGCGGCAGCGGGCGTTCTTCTTGACGATGATCTCGACCACGGCGCTGTGCAGCGAGTCCGACTTGTAGATCGGCGCGGTGCAGCCCTCGACGTAGTGCACGTAGGCGCCCTCGTCGACGATGATCAGGGTCCGCTCGAACTGGCCCATGTTCTCCGTGTTGATACGGAAGTAGGCCTGGAGCGGGATCTCCACGTGCACGCCCTTCGGCACGTAGATGAAGGAGCCGCCGGACCACACGGCCGTGTTCAGCGCGGCGAACTTGTTGTCGCCGGCCGGGATGACCGTGCCGAAGTACTCCTTGAAGAGCTCCGGGTGCTCCTTCAGGGCGGTGTCGGTGTCCAGGAAGATGACGCCCTGCTCCTCCAGGTCCTCGCGGATCTGGTGGTAGACGACCTCCGACTCGTACTGGGCGGCGACGCCGGCGACCAGGCGCTGCTTCTCGGCCTCGGGGATGCCCAGCTTGTCGTAGGTGTTCTTGATGTCCTCGGGCAGGTCCTCCCAGGACTCCGCCTGCTTCTCCGTGGAGCGCACGAAGTACTTGATGTTGTCGAAGTCGATGCCCGACAGATCCGAGCCCCAGTTCGGCATGGGCTTCTTCTCGAAGAGCTTGAGGCCCTTCAGGCGCAGCTTGGTCATCCACTCCGGCTCCGACTTCTTGCCGGAGATGTCGCGGACGACGTCCTCGTTCAGGCCGCGCCGGGCGGAGGCACCGGCCACGTCGGAGTCGGCCCAGCCGTATTCGTACTTGCCCAGGCCCTCCAGCTCAGGGTGGGCAGTCTCCGTGGGGAGAGTCATGCGGGGTTCCTCCCGGCCGTGCTTGCAGGTGCGTCAGTGGAAATCTTGGGAATGAACGTCGTGCAGACGCCGTCGCCGTGCGCGATGGTCGCCAGTCGCTGGACGTGGGTACCCAGCAGCTCGGCGAAGATCTCGGTCTCCGCCTCGCACAGCTGCGGGTACTGCTCCGCGACATGGGCGACCGGGCAGTGGTGCTGGCACAGCTGCTCGCCGACCGGTGCGCTGCGCGCCGTAGCAGCGTACCCGTCCGCGCTCAGGGCCTTGGCCAGCGCTTCCGCGCGTTTGTCCGGGGTCACCCGCTCGATCGCCTCGCGGTACGCGCGCGCCTGTGCGGCGATCCGCGCGCGGGCGAAGGCGGAGACCGCGCCGGGCCCGCCCTCGTGCTCCGCGATCCAGCGCAGCGCGTCCACGGCCAGCTTGTCGTACGACTGGTCGAAGGCGTCGCGGCCGCAGTCGGTGAGCGCGAAGACCTTGGCGGGGCGGCCGCGCGTGCGCGTGCCGTACACGCGCTGTTCGCGCGCCTCCACCACGTCGTCCGCGACCAGCGCGTCCAGGTGACGGCGGACGGCCGCCTGGGTGAGTCCCAGCCGGCCGGCGAGTTCGGCGACGGTCGACGGGCCGTGGTCCAGGATGGACCGCGCGACCCGGTTGCGCGTGGAGCGCTCCCCGGTCGCGAACTCCTCCTGGGGGGTCCCCGTGAGGGCCTCCCGAGCCTCGCCGACGTTTTTCACAACGCCATTGTTGCGTAATTCCTCGGGGCCTGACAAGCGCCGTCCGGATCACCGCCCGGTGCCCTGCATCACTTAGGCATACCTAACCTGACCTGCGGAAATGATCTCTGATCGATCATCCGGGGCCCGCTCGGAGCGGAAAGCGGTGGCGCTCCGCGGGCCCGTCCGGAAGACTCCCCGACCATGGCAACACCCCCTCCCACCGGGCCTCTTGTCACCCGGGACGACATCGCCGCCCGGCTGCGGCTGCTCGGTGTCGAAAGCGGCGAGACCTTGCTCGTACACACGTCTCTGAGTTCACTCGGCTGGGTGAACGGCGGGGCCGTGGCGGTCGTCCAGGGACTTCTCGACGCCCTCGGTCCGGCCGGCACCCTGGTCGTCCCGGCCCAGTCCTCCGACCTCTCCGACCCGGCCCTGTGGGGAAACCCGCCGGTGCCCGAGCAGTGGTGGGACCGGATCCGGGCCACGATGCCCCCGTACGACCCCGACATCACCCCCAGCCGCGGCGTCGGGGTGGTCCCGGAGACCGTGCGGACCTGGCCGGGCGCCCGGCGCAGCGCCCACCCGCAGACCTCCTTCGCGGCCGTCGGCGCCCGCGCGCGGGAGATCACCGAGGGCCACGCCCGCGACTGCCGGCTCGGCGAGCGCAGCCCCCTGGCCCGCCTGGAGCGGCTGGGCGCCCGGGTCCTCCTGCTCGGCGCCGGGTACGACGCCTGCACCGCCTTCCACCTGGCCGAGTACCGCGTGCCCGCACCGCTCGTACGGCTCGGCCGGCCCGCGCCCGGCGGCGGCTGGGAGACGGTGACGGAGGTGTCGATCACCTCCGAGCGCTTCGCGGAGCTGGGACGCGACTTCGAACGGGAGCGTCCCGTCGTGCGCGGGAAGGTGGGCGCTGCGGACACCCGGCTGTTCCCGGTGGCGGACGCCGTGGCCTACGCCCAGGGGTGGCTGGAGGCGCGGCGGCCCCGTGCGAGGGAGTTCCCGCACCCCCGCGACTGATCGGCGAGCGGTCTCCCTAGACTCTGGACCCATGCGAAGTGAGCCCGTCGTCCAGGTCGCGGCCCTGGTGAAGCGGTACGGCACGAAGACCGCGGTGAACGGCCTCGACCTGGTGGCCCAGGCGGGCGTGACCGCCGTCCTCGGACCCAACGGCGCCGGCAAGACGACGACGGTCGAGACCTGTGAGGGGTACCGGAAGCCGGATTCCGGCACGGTGCGCGTCCTGGGCCTCGACCCGGTGCGCCAGTCGGCCGAGCTGCGGCCCAGGATCGGTGTGATGCTCCAGTCCGGCGGCGTCTACTCCGGCGCCCGCGCGGACGAGATGCTGCGCCATGTCGCCAAGCTGCACGCCCACCCCCTGGACGTGAACGCCCTGATCGAGCGGCTCGGGCTCGGCAGCTGCGGCCGCACCTCCTACCGGCGGCTGTCCGGTGGCCAGCAGCAGCGCCTCGCGCTCGCCATGGCCGTCGTCGGCCGCCCGGAGCTGGTGTTCCTGGACGAGCCGACCGCGGGTCTCGACCCGCAGGCCCGCCGGGCCACCTGGGACCTGGTGAGGGACCTGCGCGCCGACGGCGTCTCGGTGATCCTCACCACGCACCACATGGACGAGGCCGAGCAGCTCGCCGACGACGTCGCGATCATCGACGGCGGCAAGGTCATCGCCCAGGGCTCCCCCGAGGAGCTGTGCAAGGGCGGCGCGGAGAACACCCTGCGCTTCACCGGCCGCCCCGGCCTCGACGTCGGCTCCCTGCTCAAGGCGCTCCCGGACGGCTGCACGGCCGCCGAGCTGACCCCGGGCGCCTACCGCGTCGTCGGCAAGGTCGACCCGCAACTGCTGGCCACCGTGACCTCCTGGTGCGCCCAGCACGGCGTGATGCCGGACCGCATCTCGGTCGAACGGCACACCCTGGAAGACGTCTTTCTGGAGCTGACCGGCAAGGAGCTGCGCTCATGACCACCGCGTCGGGTACGTACGCGCCCAAGCCGGGGGCCGCGCCCCTGCCCCGCATGATCGCGGCGCAGGCCGTCCTGGAGACGAAGATGCTGCTGCGCAACGGCGAGCAGCTGCTGCTGACGGTGGTCATCCCGACCCTGCTGCTGGTGCTCTTCAGCTCCGTGGACATCGTGGACACCGGCAAGGGCAAGGCCGTCGACTTCCTCGCGCCGGGCATCCTCGCCCTCGCCGTGATGTCGACCGCGTTCACCGGGCAGGCCATCGCCACCGGCTTCGAGCGCCGCTACGGCGTGCTCAAGCGGCTCGCCGCCTCGCCGCTGCCCCGCTGGGCCCTGATGACCGCGAAGACGGCGTCGGTGCTGGTCACCGAGGTGCTCCAGGTGATCCTGCTGACGGTGATCGCCCTCGCCCTCGGCTGGTCCCCGCACGGCGACCCGGCCGCCGTACTCCTGTTGCTGGTCCTCGGCACCGCCGCCTTCTCCGGGCTCGGCCTGCTGATGGCCGGCACCCTGAAGGCCGAGGCGACGCTGGCCGCCGCCAACCTGGTGTTCCTGCTGCTGCTCGTCGGCGGCGGCGTCATCGTGCCGCTGGACAAGTTCGGCTCGGCCGGGCAGCACGTCCTCGGGCTGCTGCCCATCTCCGCCCTCTCCGACGGTCTGCGCGACGTGCTCCAGCACGGCGCCGGCATGCCCTGGGGCGACCTGGGGATCCTCGCGGTGTGGGCGGTCGTGGGGCTCGCCGCGGCCGGGAAGTTCTTCCGCTGGGAGTGAGCTTCCCCCACTGGAGTGAGCGGCGACACGGCGCGGGGACCGGACCCTCGTGAAAGCGTGCACAAGCGGGCGCCTACCATGGTGGGCGTGCCAAAGCTGACCCGCGCCGATGCCGTTGCGGCCCTGCGCAATCCGCTCGCCTTCATCGCCGACCGCTGGACGCCGGAGCCCCGGACCGTGCGGCGGGCGGCTCTCGCCGCGCTCGTGATGTCGGTGGTGATCGTCGTCACCGGCGGCGCCGTCCGGCTGACCGGTTCGGGCCTGGGCTGCCCGACCTGGCCCGAGTGCACCGACGGCTCGCTGACGCCGACGCAGGCGCTGACCTACCACAGCGCCATCGAGTTCGGCAATCGCATGCTGACCTACGTGCTGTGCGCCGCGGTCGGCTGGGCGATCGTCGCCGCCCGTTCCGAGAAGCCCCGCCGGCGCAGCCTGACCCGGCTCGGCTGGGCCCAGTTCTGGCTGGTGATGGGCAACGCGGTGCTCGGCGGCATCGTGGTGCTGGTCGGCCTGAACCCGTACACCGTCGCGGCGCACTTCCTGCTGGCGACCGCGCTGACCACGGTCGCGGTGGTGATGTGGCAGCGCACCCGCGAGGGCGACGCCGCGCCCCGGCCGCTGGTCGGCAAGGCCGTGGTCCAGCTGGTGTGGTTCCTGGTGCTCGCGTCCGTGCTGCTCCTCGCGGCGGGCACGGTGGTCACCGGCGCCGGGCCGCACGCGGGCGACTCCAGCGACGTGAAGCGCATCCCGATCGACTGGGAGACCGTGGCCAAGCTGCACGCGGTGCTCGCCTGGATCGTGGTGACGCTGACCTTCGCCCTGTGGTTCATCCTCAAGGCCGTCGACGCCCCGCGTGGGCCGCTGGTCCGCACCCGCGAACTGTTCCTGATCCTGCTGGCCCAGGGCGTCATCGGCTACGTCCAGTACTTCACGCACCTGCCCGAGCTGCTGGTCGGCCTGCACATGCTCGGCTCCTGCCTGGTGTGGATCGGCGTGCTGCGGGTCCTGCTGTCGCTGCGCGAACGCCCGGAGGCGGAACTGGGCCTGCCCGGCCCCGCGGCCGAGGTCACGGTCCCCACGAACGCCTGACGCACCCGTACGCGGTGACCAGCGCGTCGATCGCCGGGCCCAGGCAGGCCCGGGTCAGCCCCGCGCGACGGCCGAGCCAGGTCCGTCCGCCGGGGCGGGGTCCGCGTACCGCCGACGGGTGACGTCCTCGACCACCTCGGCCGGCGCGCCCATCCCCGGCAGCTCCGCCAGGGATGGGCGTCTGCCGATCAGCCGCCCCTCGCGCAGCGTCACGGTGGCCCTGGCGAAGGCCAAACCCGAGGTGCAGCCGGACGTCCTGCCGCCACAGGCGGGCCTTTGGTCGCGCACGACGAATGCGCGCAGGTCCCGGTGCGGCACCGGCGGCAACAGGCCGCCGGGCGGCTCCCCGTGCAGCACCCGGCCGGAGGTGTGCGGCTCGCGTCGGGTGACGGAGGTGACCGGGCGGCGCAGCACCTACCCGTGCGCCCAGGTGAGATGTGCCCGGCCGGGGTCCGCGAGGGTGGCCGGGGCGAGACAGCCGCAGTGCGGCTTCGCGGCGGGCGGCGCGTCGCGCAGCCGCCGGTGCGGCGCCACGACGCGCGGCGCGGCCGTGGGGCCGGGGCGTTCCGGCAGCACCGCGATCGGATCGAGGTCGCCGCGGCCCTCCTGGCGGTCACCTCCGGCCGGCGAGCCGTGCGCCCGGACGGCGCGGGGGCGCAACAGGGCGAGCGCGTCCAGGAAACGTCCGGGCAGTGCATCGGTCTGCATGCCGTCAGCCTGGCGCACCGACGACGCGCGGGGGACCGTGCGGACGGCCCCGTCGCTCCCGCCCCCGGCGCGGGCGGATCGCCGGGGTCAGCCCCCGACCTGGATCCCCGCCATACGCTTCCACTCGTACGGCCCGGTCCGCACCTTCGCCGCGAACTCCCCGTCGAAGGACTCGTGCACGGTGATCCCGGCCTTGGCCACCGCCTGCTCCGCGATGGCGTACGTGGGGGCCACCACGTCGCCCCAGCCGCCGTCCGCGCCGACGAGCACGATCCGCGCCCCGCGCTCCCCGATGTAGGCCACCTGCCCCTCCGCGCCGCCGTGGGCCTTGGAGAAGGCGCCGATCCTCCGGGCGAGCCGGGCCGCCGTGCGCTCGGCCTTCGCGTCAACCTGCTGCGTGTCTGCCATGGCCAGGATGCTACCGACGAGTAGATGAAACGGCGACGGGAGGGGTGCGTGGCCTTGACCACGCGCCCCTCCCGTCGGGGAAGAGAGTCACGTCAGCGCAGGAACGGGTCCACCGCGACGGCGACGAAGAGGATCGACACATAGGTGATCGACCAGTGGAACAGGCGCATCTCCTTGAGCTTGGCGCCGGTCACCTCCGCCTTCGCCCGGTTCTGCAGCCCGTGCGCCTCCCACAGCCAGAAGCCGCCGGCGGCGAGGGCGACCACCGTGTAGAACCAGCCGGTGTAGCCCAGCGGGGTGAGCAGCAGCGAGACGACGACCATCACCCAGCTGTAGATGACGATCTGCCGGGCGACGACCTTGTTGGAGGCAATCACCGGGAGCATCGGCACGCCCGCGCGCGCGTAGTCGTCCTTGACCTTCATGGACAGCGGCCAGTAGTGCGGCGGCGTCCAGAAGAACATCACCAGGAAGAGGATGATCGGCGCCCAGGACATCGAGTTCGTCACCGAGGACCAGCCGATCAGCACCGGCAGACAGCCGGCGATGCCGCCCCACACGATGTTCTGCGCGGTGCGCCGCTTCAGGATCATCGTGTAGACGACGACGTAGAAGAGCAGCGCGCCGAGCGACAGCCAGGCGCTGAGCCAGTTGACCGTCAGCCCGAACAGCAGGGTGGAGACGACCCCGAGGCCGATGCCGAAGGCCAGGCACTCGCGCGGGCTGACCATGCCGGTCACCAGCGGCCGCTGCGAGGTGCGGTCCATCAGGGCGTCGATGTCCCGGTCGATGTACATGTTCAGCGCGTTCGCGCCGCCCGCGGACAGATACCCGCCCAGGCAGGTGAGCACCACCAGCTTGAGGGAGGGCACACCCTGCTGGGCCAGGAACATCACCGGCACCGTGGTGATGAGCAGCAGCTCGATGATCCGCGGCTTGGTCAGTGCCACGAACGCCTTGGCACGGGCCCCGAACGGCCGGTGAACCGGGCTCGGGCTCGTACCACCGAGCACCCCCGCTGGACGGGATTCGACGGCCGTCACGCACACCCCTGACAGAGACATCCCAGCGAGCCTCCCCCGGATGAGGTCTTGATTGGGGCTCGCGCGTACCACGCCACTTTAGACGTTGCCCATACCCCGGCATTCGCGGGGGTGGGGTCGTGTTGGCGCAGGGCCCGGACGGCGCTTTGCGGTCCCCTTCCGGCACCGCCTTATCAGAGGCCCCATAAGAGGGTCCCCACCACTCTTTTGAGCGGTCAGATGAGCGCCTCCTTATTCATGTGCCGAATGCCGTATCGGCCGGTCGGGAGGCGGATCCCGCGGATGCCCGGCAGTCTGGAATCACCCGCGAAAACGCACGTCCTTACGGGGGTAGGCTCGTCAGCGGCCGGCGGGCAGAAGCACGCCGGCGGCCGGGTGGGCGCATGCCCCGAAGACCGGCGACCGACATGTGGAGAGGAGCCCTGACCCAGGGTGAGCACCAAGCCGACCACCACAGACCTTGAGTGGACCGACCTGGACCAGCGGGCCGTGGACACCGCCCGCGTCCTGGCCGCCGACGCCGTACAGAAGGTCGGCAACGGCCATCCCGGTACGGCCATGAGCCTGGCCCCGGCCGCCTACACCCTCTTCCAGAAGGTGATGCGGCACGACCCGGCCGACCCGGAGTGGGTGGGGCGCGACCGTTTCGTGCTGTCCGCCGGCCACTCGTCCCTGACCCTCTACACGCAGCTCTACCTGGCCGGTTTCGGCCTGGAGCTGGAGGACCTGGAGTCCTTCCGCACCTGGGGTTCGAAGACCCCGGGCCACCCGGAGTACGGCCACACCAGGGGTGTCGAGACCACCACCGGCCCGCTGGGCCAGGGTGTGGCCAACGCGGTGGGCATGGCGATGGCCGCCCGCTACGAGCGCGGCCTGTTCGACCCCGAGGCGCCGCAGGGCGAGTCGCCGTTCGACCACTTCATCTACTGCATCGCCGGTGACGGCTGCCTCCAGGAGGGCATCTCCGCCGAGGCGTCCTCGCTGGCCGGGCACCAGAAGCTGGGCAACCTGATCCTGCTGTGGGACGACAACCACATCTCGATCGAGGGCGACACCGAGACCGCCGTCTCCGAGGACACGGTCAAGCGGTACGAGGCCTACGGCTGGCACGTGCAGCGCGTGGAGCCCAAGGCGGACGGCGACCTGGACCCGGCGGCGATCTACGCCGCGATCCAGAAGGCCAAGGCCGTCACCGACCGGCCCTCCTTCATCGCGATGCGCTCGATCATCGCCTGGCCGGCCCCGAACGCCCAGAACACCGAGGCCGCGCACGGCTCGGCGCTGGGCGAGGACGAGGTCGCGGCCACCAAGCGCGTCCTCGGCTTCGACCCGGAGCGGTCCTTCGCCGTCGAGGACGAGGTGATCGGCCACACCCGCAAGGCCCTGGAGCGCGGCGCCCGCGCGAAGGCCGAGTGGGAGAAGTCGTTCCAGGTGTGGCGGGACGAGAACCCCGAGCGCGCCGCCGAGTTCGACCGCATCGCGCGGGGCGAGCTGCCCACCGGCTGGGAGGAGAAGATCCCGGTCTTCGAGCCCGGCAAGTCGCTCGCCACCCGTGCCGCCTCCGGCAAGATCCTCCAGGCGCTCGGCCCGGTGATCCCCGAGCTGTGGGGCGGCTCCGCCGACCTCGCCGGCTCCAACAACACCACGATCGACAAGTCCAGCTCCTTCCTGCCCGAGGGCAACCCGCTGCCGGAGGCCGACCCGTACGGCCGCACGATCCACTTCGGCATCCGCGAGCACTCCATGGGCGCGGAGCTGAACGGCATCACGCTGCACGGCAACACCCGTGTCTACGGCGGTACGTTCCTCGTCTTCTCCGACTACATGCGCAACGCCGTGCGCCTGTCGGCCCTGATGCACCTGCCGGTGACGTACGTGTGGACGCACGACTCCATCGGTCTGGGCGAGGACGGCCCGACCCACCAGCCGGTCGAGCACCTGGCCTCGCTGCGCGCCATCCCGGGCCTGAACATCGTCCGCCCGGCGGACGCCAACGAGACCGCGATCGCCTGGCGCGAGGTCCTGAAGCGGTACACCAAGGAGTTCGGCAAGGGCCAGCCGCACGGCTTCGCCCTCACCCGCCAGGGCGTGCCGACCTACGAGCCCAACGAGGACGCGGCCAAGGGCGGTTACGTCCTGTTCGAGGCCGAAGGGCCCGAAGGCCGGAGCACCGAGCCCGAGGTGATCCTGATCGCCACCGGCTCCGAGGTGCACGTGGCCGTGGAGGCGCGTGAGCAGCTCCAGGCCGACGGGATCGCGACCCGCGTGGTGTCCATGCCGTCGGTCGAGTGGTTCGAGCAGCAGGACCAGGGGTACCGGGACTCCGTGCTGCCGCCGTCCGTGAAGGCCCGGGTCGCCGTGGAGGCGGGTATCGGCCTGACGTGGCACAAGTACGTCGGGGACGCCGGCCGCATCGTCTCCCTGGAGCACTTCGGCGCGTCCGCGGACGCCAAGGTGCTCTTCAAGGAGTTCGGATTCACCGCGGAGAACGTGGCCGCCAAGGCCCGGGAATCCATCGCCGCCGCCCAGCGCTGACGCTCATATACGACACGTAGGAGATGTAATTCCATGACAGACGCACTCAAGCGCCTCTCCGACGAAGGCGTCGCGATCTGGCTGGACGACCTGTCGCGCAAGCGGATCACGTCCGGCAACCTCGCCGAGCTGATCGACCAGCAGCACGTCGTGGGCGTCACCACCAACCCGACGATCTTCCAGAAGGCGATCTCGCAGGGCGACGGCTACGACCTCCAGGTCTCGGACCTCGCCGCCCGCAAGGTCACCGTCGAAGAGGCCATCCGGATGATCACCACGGCGGACGTCCGGGACGCCGCCGACATCCTGCGCCCGGTCTTCGACGCCACCGACGGCCAGGACGGCCGGGTCTCCATCGAGGTCGACCCGCGTCTCGCGCACAACACCAAGGCGACCGTCGCCGAGGCCAAGCAGCTGGCCTGGCTGGTGGACCGCCCCAACACCCTGATCAAGATCCCGGCCACCCAGGCGGGTCTGCCGGCGATCACCGAGGTCATCGGCCTGGGCATCAGCGTCAACGTCACGCTGATCTTCTCCCTGGAGCGCTACCGCCTGGTCATGGACGCGTACCTCTCCGGCCTGGAGAAGGCCAAGGAGCGCGGCCTGGACCTGTCGAAGATCCGCTCCGTGGCGTCCTTCTTCGTGTCCCGGGTGGACACCGAGATCGACCGCCGCATCGAGAAGCTGGGCACCGACGAGGCCAAGGCGCTGCGGGGCAAGGCCGGCGTCGCCAACGCCCGCCTCGCCTACCAGGCGTACGAGGAGGTCTTCTCCTCGGACCGCTGGAACGCCCTGGAGAAGGCGGGCGCCCACAAGCAGCGTCCGCTGTGGGCCTCCACCGGTGTGAAGGACCCGGCGTACAAGGACACCATGTACGTCGAGGAGCTGGTGGCGCCGAACACGGTCAACACCATGCCGGAGGCCACCCTGGAGGCCACCGAAGACCACGGCGAGATCCGTGGCGACACGGTGACCGGCACCTACGAGCAGGCCCGCGCCGACCTGGACGCGCTGGAGCGCCTCGGCATCTCGTACGACGAGGTCGTCCAGGTGCTGGAGGACGAGGGCGTCGAGAAGTTCGAGACGTCCTGGAACGACCTGCTGAAGTCCACTCAGGCGGAGCTCGAACGCCTCGCCCCCTCGGAGGACTGAGTTGTCATCCGTTTCCGGTTCCGGGGCGAACCCGCTTCGTGACCCGGCCGACCGACGGCTCCCGCGCATCGCGGGGCCGTCGGGTCTGGTCATCTTCGGGGTCACGGGCGATCTGTCGCGCAAGAAACTGATGCCCGCGGTGTACGACCTCGCCAACCGGGGTCTGCTGCCGCCGGGCTTCTCGCTGGTGGGCTTCGCCCGCCGCGAGTGGGCGAACGAGGACTTCGCCCAGGAGGTCCACGACGCCGTCAAGGCGCACTCCCGTACGCCGTTCCGCGAGGAGGTCTGGCAGCAGCTCATCCAGGGGATGCGCTTCGTGCAGGGCACCTTCGACGACGACGAGGCGTTCGAGCGGCTGCGCGCCACCATCGAGGAGCTGGACAAGGCCCAGGGCACGGGCGGCAACTTCGCCTTCTACCTGTCGGTGCCGCCGCGCTCCTTCCCGGTGGTCATCCAGCAGCTGAAGAAGCACGGTCTGGCCGACCAGTCCGGCGGTTCCTGGCGGCGCGCGGTCATCGAGAAGCCGTTCGGGCACGACCTCAAGTCGGCCGAGGAGCTGAACAAGGTCGTGCACGAGGTGTTCGAGCCGGACCAGGTGTTCCGGATCGACCACTACCTCGGCAAGGAGACCGTCCAGAACATCCTGGCGCTGCGCTTCGCCAACACCATGTTCGAGCCGATCTGGAACCGGTCCTTCGTGGACCACGTGCAGATCACCATGGCCGAGGACATCGGCATCGGCGGCCGGGCCGGCTACTACGACGGCATCGGCGCCGCCCGGGACGTCATCCAGAACCACCTGCTCCAGCTGCTGGCACTGACCGCGATGGAGGAGCCCGCCTCCTTCGACGCGCAGGCGCTGGCCGCGGAGAAGACCAAAGTGCTCGGCGCCGTACGGCTGCCGAAGGACCTGGGCAAGGACACCGTGCGCGGTCAGTACGCGGCGGGCTGGCAGGGCGGCGAGAAGGTCATCGGCTACCTCGAAGAGGACGGCATCGACCCGAAGTCGAAGACCGACACCTTCGCCGCGATCAAGGTGGAGATCGACAACCGCCGCTGGGCGGGCGTCCCCTTCTACCTGCGCACCGGCAAGCGGCTGGGCCGCCGGGTGACGGAGATCGCCGTCGTCTTCCAGCGGGCCCCGCACTCCCCCTTCGACCACACGGCGACGGAGGAGCTGGGCCAGAACGCGATCGTGATCCGCGTCCAGCCGGACGAGGGCATCACGGTCCGCTTCGGCTCCAAGGTGCCCGGCACCTCCATGGAGATCCGGGACGTGTCCATGGACTTCGCCTACGGCGAGTCGTTCACGGAGTCCAGCCCGGAGGCGTACGAGCGGCTCATCCTGGACGTGCTGCTCGGCGACGCCAACCTCTTCCCGCGCACGGAGGAGGTCGAGCTGTCCTGGAAGATCCTCGACCCGATCGAGGAGTACTGGGACAAGCACGGCAGGCCCGCGCAGTACAAGTCGGGCACCTGGGGCCCCGCCGAGGCGGACGAGATGCTCGCACGAGACGGACGGAGCTGGCGCCGGCCATGAAGATAGACCTGACCGACACCACCGCCGGCGAGATCAACAAGGCGCTCGTACAGGGCCGCCGGGCCATCGGCACCCCCGCCGTCGGCATGGTCCTCACCCTCGTCATCGTCACCGACGAGGAGAACGCCTACGACGCGCTGAAGGCCGCCAACGACGCCTCGCGCGAGCACCCCTCGCGCACGCTGGTGGTCGTCAAGCGGGTCTCGCGCACCCCGCGCGACCGCACCTCCTCGCGGCTGGACGCCGAGGTGCGGGTGGGCGCGGACGCGGGCACCGGCGAGACGGTCGTGCTGCGGCTGTACGGCGAGGTCGTCGGCCAAGCCGACTCCGTCGTGCTGCCGCTGCTGCTGCCGGACGCCCCGGTGGTCGTGTGGTGGCCGGTGAACGCCCCGCTGGACCCCGCCAAGGACCCGCTGGGCGCGCTCGCCCAGCGCCGGGTCACCGACACCTACGCCGCCGAGGAGCCGGTGCGCGAGCTGACCGCCCGCGCCGCGGCCTACACCCCCGGCGACACCGATCTGTCCTGGACCCGGATCACGCCCTGGCGCTCGATGCTGGCGGCCGCCCTGGACCAGGTCACCTGCAAGGTGCAGGCGGTCGAGGTGGAGGGCGAGGAGTTCAACCCGAGCTGCGAGCTGCTGGCGATGTGGCTGGCGGACCGGCTGGACGTGCCGGTGCGCCTGTCCCCGTCCGCGGGGCCGGGCCTGACGGCCGTCCGCATGGACACCACCTGCGGCCCGATCACCCTGGACCGGGCGGACGGCTCCCTCGCCACGCTGTCCATCGAGGGCCAGCCGGCCCGTGCGGTGGCGCTGAAGCGGCGGGACACCGCCGAGCTGATCGCGGAGGAGCTGCGCCGGCTGGACCCGGACGACACCTACGCGTCGGCGCTGCGCTACGGGGTGGACCGGCTGGACACGGTTCCGCGACAGGCGGCCGGCGAGGCCCCCGAGTCCTCCGGGTCCTCCGGGTCCTCCCGTGAGGGAACCCCGGACGCCGGGGCCTCCGAGGAGCCGGCGAAGGCCGAGGCCCCCGCGCAGGGGGCGGCGGTCGCCGAGCCGGAGCCCGTCGAGCAGGCGGCCAAGGCGCCCGCGAAGAAGGCGGCGGCCAGGACCGCGAAGAAGGCCCCTTCGAGGAAGGCGACGGCGAAGTGAACACCCCACAGCTGGTCGTCCACCGCGACAAGGAACTGATGGCCCAGGCCGCCGCGGCCCGGCTGATCACGAAGATCGTGGACGCGCAGGCCTCCCGGGGCACCGCGTCCGTGGTCCTCACCGGCGGCCGCAACGGCAACGGCCTGCTGGCCGCGCTGGCGGCGGCACCGGCCCGGGACGCCATCGACTGGACCCGGCTCGACCTGTGGTGGGGCGACGAGCGCTATCTGCCCGAGGGCGACCCCGAGCGCAATGTCACCCAGGCCCGCGAGGCGCTGCTGGACTCCGTCCCGCTGGACCCGGAGCGCGTGCACGCCATGCCCGCCTCCGACGGGCCGTACGGCACGGACGTCGAGGCGGCGGCCGAGGCCTACGCGGCGGAGCTGGCGAAGGCGGCCGGGCCGGAGAACCACGGCTCGGTGCCCACCTTCGACGTGCTGATGCTGGGCGTCGGCCCGGACACCCATGTGGCCTCGCTCTTCCCGGAGCTGCCGGCCGTACGGGAGACCGAGCGCACGGTGGTGGGCGTGCACGGCGCGCCCAAGCCGCCGCCGACCCGGATCTCGCTCACCCTGCCCGCGATCCGCTCGGCCCGCGAGGTCTGGCTGCTCGCGGCCGGCGAGGACAAGGCGGAGGCCGCGGCCATCGCCCTGTCCGGCGCGGGCGAGATCCAGGCCCCGGCGGCGGGTGCCCGCGGCCGCAGCCGCACTCTGTGGCTGCTGGACTCGGCGGCGGCCTCCCAGCTGCCCCGGTCGCTGTATCCGCCGGCGTCCCCCTGACGCGCGACGGGCAGAACGAGGAGACGGCGGGGATGGCCACCATCCCCGCCGTCTCGCGTATCCGGGCTCAACGCCCTTGGGAGCACGGCGCGTCGGCCGGTGCCCGGCGGACGTGCGGCGCCGGACGGCCGGTCAGCCGGATGCCGTGGCGCCGCTCCACGCCCGGACCGCGTGACGGGCGTTCAGCCGGTTCGGCTCGCGCCGTTCTCCCGGCCTGCGGATCCACCGTGCCACGGCGCACTCCCCCGAGTCGCGTCGTCCGTGATCACCGGGGGTACGGGACACGGAGGACGCGCGGAGGACGCCCGCGCGCCGGCCTCGGCGCACGGTCTCGGCTCCGGCCGCTCGGCGCACGGTCTCAGCTGCGGCCGCGCAGCTCCCGGTAGCGGGCGACCAGCGCCTTGGTCGAGGCGTCGAGGCCGGGGACCTCGGCGCCCTCGGTGAGGGCGGGTTCGACGCGCTTGGCGAGGACCTTGCCCAGCTCCACGCCCCACTGGTCGAAGGAGTCGATGTCCCACACCGCGCCCTGCACGAACACCTTGTGCTCGTAGAGGGCGATCAGCTGGCCGAGCACGGAGGGGGTGAGTTCCCTCGCGAGGATGGTGGTCGTGGGCCGGTTGCCCGGGAAGGTCTTGTGGGGCACCAGTTCCTCGGGCACGCCCTCCGCGCGGACCTCCTCGGCGGTCTTGCCGAAGGCGAGCGCCTGGGTCTGGGCGAAGAAATTGGCCATCAACAGGTCGTGCTGGGCCTTCAGTTCGTCGCTCAGCTCGGCGACCGGCTCGGCGAAGCCGATGAAGTCGGCCGGGATCAGCTTGGTGCCCTGGTGGATCAACTGGTAGTACGCGTGCTGCCCGTTGGTGCCCGGGGTGCCCCACACCACCGGCCCGGTCTGCCAGTCGACCTGCTTGCCGTCCCGCGCCACGTACTTGCCGTTGGACTCCATGTCCAGCTGCTGGAGGTAGGCGGTGAACTTGGACAGGTAGTGGCTGTACGGCAGCACCGCGTGCGACTGGGCGTCGTGGAAGTTGCCGTACCAGATGCCCAGCAGGCCGAGCAGCAGCGGGGCGTTGGCCTCCGGGGGCGCGGTGCGGAAGTGCTCGTCCATCTGCCGGAAGCCGTCCAGCATCTCGCGGAACCGGTCCGGCCCGATGGCGATCATCAGGGAGAGGCCGATCGCGGAGTCGTACGAGTAGCGACCGCCGACCCAGTCCCAGAACTCGAACATGTTGGCCGGGTCGATACCGAACTCGGCGACCTTGGCGGCGTTGGTGGACAGCGCCACGAAGTGCTTGGCCACCGCGGCCTCGTCGCCCAGCGCGGCCAGCAGCCAGGTGCGCGCGGAGGTCGCGTTGGTGATCGTCTCGATCGTGGTGAAGGTCTTGGAGGCGATGATGAACAGCGTTTCGGCCGGGTCCAGGTCGCGGGTGGCCTCGTGCAGGTCGGCGCCGTCCACGTTGGACACGAAGCGGACGGTCAGTTCGCGGTCGGTGTAGCTGCGCAGCGCCTCGTAGGCCATGGCGGGGCCGAGGTCGGAGCCGCCGATGCCGATGTTGACCACGTTCCGGATGCGCTTGCCGGTGTGCCCGGTCCAGGCGCCGGAGCGGACCCGCTCGGCGAAGTCGGACATCTTGTCGAGCACCGCGTGCACCTTGGGCACCACGTTCTCGCCGTCGACCTCGATCACCGCGTCCCGCGGGGCGCGCAGCGCGGTGTGCAGCACCGCCCGGTCCTCGGTGATGTTGATCTTCTCGCCGCGGAACATGGCGTCCCGCAGCCCGGCCACGTCCCTCGCCGCGGCCAGCTCGCGCAGCAGCCGCAGGGTCTCGCCGGTGATCAGGTGCTTGCTGTAGTCGATGGAGAGGTCGCCGACTTGCAGGGTGTACCCGGCGCCACGCTCGGGGTCGGCGGCGAACAGGTCCCTCAGATGGGTGCCGGCCAGCTCCTCCCGGTGCTTGGCGAGAGCGGTCCACTCGGGCGACTGGTTGAGCCTGGTACGGCCGTCTGCGTTCATTTCCGACTTCCGCCTTCTTTCGTGCCTGTCCCAGCGGGTTCCAACCTAATTGATCACCGCCTGGTGTGGGCCGCTGTCGCGCCGTCCTCGGGCGGGACGAGGGCCCGGCCGGCGCGCGGGTCCGCCTCGGCGAGCCGACGGACGGTAGGTGGAAGGCGGCACCCTCCCGGCCGGGGACGTCGGCGAGGGTGCGTTGCTGCATCGGGGTGGTGGCATGGGCACTCCGGAGCCCGCCCCTGAGCCGGGGGACGGCGAGGGCGCCCACCAGGGCGGCCAGGCGGCGCACACGGCCGATGACGAGGAACGCGCGGGTGCGGCCGATGCCGCCGAGGACCCGGGGGCGGCTGGGCGATGGAGACGTTGCCGGGACGGCCGCGGGCGGTCACGGCGGCGACGGGCGGCGGCCGACCGCGGCGCGGCCCGGCGCGGCGCGCCGCCGGAGCGGGACGGCATGACGATGCTCCACAGTCGCCCGAAGCCCCCGCGCCATGCGGGCACGCGCGTCTCCCCCGCCGTCGTCGCCACAACTCCCCCTCGCGGTCGTCGCCTTCACGAGAACCGTAGGGGGTGCCACTGACAACGGGCCGTACGCGAGCGTATGGATACGGCTCCGGCCAGGCACCCGAGGGGCCCGGCCGGTCGTCAACTCCTAGATCTCGCCGCGCAGTTTGGCGAGCGCCTCGGCGAGGATCGCCTCGCCGTCCGCGTCGCTGCGCCGCTCCCGCACATAGGCGAGGTGGGTCTTGTACGGCTCGGTGCGCGGCGGGTCCGGGGGGTTGTCCCGGTCCTGGCCGGCCGGAAAGCCGCAGCGCGGGCAGTCCCAGGTGTCGGGAACCTGCGCGTCGCTGGCGAAGCTCGGCTGCGTCTCGTGCCCGTTGGAGCACCAGAAGGAGATGCGCAGCCGCGGTGCGGACTCGCCGCGCTCGGCCTCGCCCATCGGCCCCGCCCCGACCCGGCTTCCTCGGATCGCGTTGCCACTTGCCACGGTCGTAACTCCCTGCGTGATGGTGCCGCGAAGCGAGTCGGCGTTCCGCTTCGCCGCGAGCGCCTCAGTCTACGTAAGGCCCAACGCGCGTCCAGTGATTGGAGTTACCGCCCCCCACATCCAGACGCAAGCCCCATGATAGGCCGCGCATGGGAGCGCGTAACCGAACATGGGGCTCAACGTACGGAATGTGTGGGCCGTGCGGCCCGGGATCAGCTGTTCGTCTTCATCAGGATGCCGAGGACCACGATGCACGCGATCCACAGCACGCCGATCACGACGGTGATCCGGTCGAGGTTGCGCTCGGCGACCGAGGAGCCGCCGACGGAGGACTGCATGCCGCCACCGAACATGTCGGAGAGGCCGCCGCCCTTTCCCTTGTGCATCAGCACCAGCAGCATCAGCAGCAGGCTGAAGACGATCAGGGCGATCGAGAACCCCAAAACCACGGCTGGACCAACTTCCTCGGAATCGGATGGACGACGGGGGCACAGCACACGGGCCGTGCCCCCGCAAGAGTACGACGTATCGCGGCTACCGCCTACTCATGAGCGGCGTCACCGCACCGTCACTGATCGCGAAAACGCACGATCTTGACGAACTCGTCGGTGTCCAGCGACGCGCCGCCGACCAGGGCGCCGTCGATGTCGGCCTTGGCCATGATCTCGGCGACATTGCCGGACTTCACGGAGCCGCCGTACTGGATGCGGACCTTGTCGGCCACGTCCTGCGAGTACAGCTCGGCGACCTTGGCGCGGATGGCGGCGCAGACCTCCTGGGCGTCGTCGGCGCCGCAGACCTTGCCGGTGCCGATGGCCCACACCGGCTCGTAGGCGATCACGATCGTCTCGGCCTGCTCGGCCGGGAGGTCCTTCAGACCACCCTCGACCTGGGCGAGGGTGTGGGTGACGTGGTTGCCGGCCTCGCGGACGTCCAGCTCCTCGCCGACGCACAGGATCGGGGTCAGGCCGTGCTTGTAGGCGGCCTTGACCTTGGCGTTGACCACCTCGTCGGTCTCGTGGTGGTACTGCCGGCGCTCGGAGTGGCCGATGACCACGTACGTGCACTTCAGCTTGGCCAGCATCGGGCCGGAGATCTCACCGGTGTAGGCGCCGGAGTCGTGCTGCGAGATGTCCTGGGCGCCGTACTTGATCTTCAGCTTGTCGCCGTCGACCAGGGTCTGCACGGAGCGCAGGTCGGTGAAGGGCGGCAGGACGGCGACCTCGACGGCCTCGTAGTCCTTGTCGGCCAGGGCGAAGGCGAGCTTCTGGACGTGCGCGATGGCCTCGAGGTGGTTGAGGTTCATCTTCCAGTTGCCCGCCATCAGCGGCGTGCGGGTGGTCATACGGGGTCAGTCCTCCAGTGCGGCGAGGCCGGGGAGCGTCTTGCCCTCGAGGTATTCGAGGGAGGCGCCGCCACCGGTCGAGATGTGGCCGAATGCGTTCTCGTCGAAGCCGAGCGTGCGCACGGCCGCGGCGGAGTCACCGCCGCCGACGACGGTGAACCCGTCCGAGTCGACGAGGGCCTGGGCGACCGCCTTGGTGCCCTCGGCGTAGTCGGGGTGCTCGAAGACGCCCATGGGGCCGTTCCAGAAGACGGTCTCGGCGTCGGCGAGCTTCGAGGCGTACAGCTCTCGGGTCTTGGGGCCGATGTCCAGGCCCTCCTGGTCGGCGGGGATCTTGTCCGCGTCGACGGTGGTGAACCGGCTGGGCGCCTTGGTCTTGAGGTCCGGGAATTCCCGGGCCACGAGGACGTCGACGGGCAGTACCAGTTCCACGCCCTGCTTCTCGGCGCGCTGCATGTACTCGGTGACGGCCGGGATCTGGTCCTCCTGGAGGAGGGAGATGCCGACCTCGTAGCCCTTGGCCTTGAGGAAGGTGTAGGCCATGCCGCCGCCGATGAGCAGCCGGTCGGCCTTGCCGAGCAGCTGGTCGATGACGGCGAGCTTGTCGGAGACCTTGGCGCCGCCGAGCGCGACGACGTAGGGGCGCTTGACGTCCTCGGTGAGCTTCTTCAGGACGCCGACCTCGGTGGCGATGAGGTGGCCGGCGTAGTGCGGCAGCCGGGCCGGGAGGTCGTACACGGAGGCGTGCTTGCGGTGCACGGCGCCGAAGCCGTCGCCCACGTACACGTCGGCGAGGGCGGCGAGCCGGTCGGCGAACTCGCCGCGCTCGGTGTCGTCCTTGGCCGTCTCGCCGGGGTTGAAGCGCAGGTTCTCGATGACCGCGACCTGGCCGGGCTCCAGGCCGTCGACGGCGTCGTGGGCGGCGGGGCCGACGGTGTCCTGGGCGAAGGCGACCGGGGCGCCGAGCAGTTCACCGAGGCGCTCGGCGGCGGGCAGCAGCGAGAAGGCGGGGTCCGGGGCGCCCTTGGGGCGGCCCAGGTGCGAGGCGACGATCACCTTGGCGCCCGCGTCGGCGAGGGCCTTGACGGTGGGCAGCACGGCGCGGATGCGGCCGTCGTCGGTGATCGTCCCGTCGGCCAGCGGCACGTTGAGGTCGGCGCGGACGAAGACCCGCTTGCCGCTTACGCCGTCGGCGAGAAGTTCGTCGATCGTCTTCATTGAGTGGACTCCTGAGGAGGGCTCGTGGTGCACCTGATCGTATGAGGACGTGGTCCGTGCGCGAGACAGGGCCCGGCGGGCGCCGCGCTGCGCCTGCCGAGCCCTGCTCTCATGTCACGGTCGTGCTGCTGTGGTCTTCGGCGATCAGAGCTGGTTGCCGACGAAGACCGTGAGGTCCACGAGACGGTTGGAGTAGCCCCACTCGTTGTCGTACCAGCCGATGACCTTCACGTTCTTGCCCTCCTGGACCATGGTCAGGGAGGAGTCGAAGGTGCAGGACGCCGGGGCGTTGACGATGTCCGAGGAGACGATCGGGTCCTCGGTGTAGTCGAGGAGACCCTTCAGCTCGCCCTCGGAGGCCTTCTGGAAGGCGGCGTTGACCTCTTCCTTGGTGACCTCGCGGCTGAGTTCGACGACGAGGTCGGTGACGGAGCCGGTCGGGACCGGGACGCGCATGGCGAGGCCGTCCAGCTTGCCCTTGAGCTGCGGCAGGACCAGGGCGGTGGCCTTGGCGGCACCGGTGGTGGTCGGGATGATGTTCTCGGCGGCGGCGCGGGCGCGGCGCAGGTCCTTGTGCGGGAAGTCCAGGATGCGCTGGTCGTTGGTGTACGCGTGCACCGTGGTCATCAGACCCTTGACGATGCCGAAGTTCTCGTCCAGAACCTTCGCCATCGGGGCCACACAGTTGGTGGTGCACGACGCGTTGGAGATGACGTGGTGGTTCGCCGGGTCGTACTTGTCCTGGTTGACGCCCATCACGATGGTGATGTCCTCGTCCTTGGCCGGAGCCGAGATGAGGACCTTCTTGGCGCCGCCGGCCAGGTGCTTGGCGGCGTCCTCGCGCTTGGTGAAGATGCCGGTCGACTCGATGACGATGTCGACGCCCAGCTCGCCCCAGGGGATGTCCGCCGGGTTGCGCTCGGAGAGCACCTTGATGGTGTGGCCGTCGACGGTGATCGTGTCGGCGGTGTGGGAGACCTCCTGCTTGAGGCGGCCCAGGATCGTGTCGTACTTGAGCAGGTGGGCCGTGGTGGCCGTGTCACCCAGGTCGTTGACAGCCACAACCTCGATGTCCGCACCCTGCTCCAGCAGCGCGCGGAAGTAGTTACGGCCGATGCGGCCGAAGCCGTTGATGCCTACGCGGATCGTCACGAACCGATCTCCTCGTTGGTACGCCGGCCATGCGAGCCGGCGAGCTCTGTTTGGGATGTCCCCGACCACCACCGACCCTACCTCTCCGAGGGGCCCTCGGTGACATCGAGACGGCGCATACGTGGGCAGGTCTTCCGTACACGTCAGTAGGGGTACGGACCCCCCTGGACCGGCAGTCGATTCACCCGGATTTGCTATCCGATGTCCCCCCTTACTGACGTCGTTGTCACTCGTTCGTGAGCGGGTCGGCTCACCTGTTGAGTACCCCGGTTCCGCACCCTTGATGGGGGCCCCGCTCACCTGTGGTATGGAGCCGGGGAGTTCGGCGGGCGAGGGCATACGAAAAGCCGGTGCCGGATCCCTCGGACGGGGATGCGGCACCGGCGTGTCGGCGCGCTGCGCGGAGCGGTCAGCCGGCCAGGTTGTCCGCCAGCTCCTCGGACAGGTTGGCCTCGGTGCCCGGGATGCCCAGATCGGAGGCCCGCTTGTCGGCCATGGCCAGCAGCCGGCGGATGCGGCCCGCGACCGCGTCCTTGGTCAGCGGCGGGTCGGCGAGCGCGCCCAGCTCCTCCAGCGAGGCCTGCTTGTGCTCCATGCGCAGCCGACCGGCCGCGGCGAGGTGCTCGGGCACCTCGTCCCCGAGGATCTCCAGCGCGCGCTGCACCCGGGCCCCGGCGGCCACCGCCGCGCGCGCCGAGCGCCGCAGGTTGGCGTCGTCGAAGTTGGCGAGCCGGTTGGCCGTGGCCCGCACCTCGCGGCGCATCCGGCGCTCCTCCCAGGCCAGCACCGACTCGTGCGCGCCGAGCCGGGTCAGCAGCGCGCCGATCGCGTCACCGTCGCGGACGACCACCCGGTCCACCCCACGCACCTCGCGGGCCTTGGCGGCGATCGACAGCCGGCGGGCGGCGCCGACCAGCGCCAGCGCGGCCTCCGGGCCCGGGCAGGTCACCTCAAGGGAGGAGGAGCGGCCGGGCTCGGTCAGCGAGCCGTGCGCGAGGAACGCCCCGCGCCAGGCCGCCTCCGCGTCGCAGGTGGCCCCCGAGACCACCTGCGGGGGCAGCCCGCGGATCGGCCGGCCCCGGCCGTCGACCAGGCCCGTCTGCCGGGCGAGCTGGTCGCCGCCCGCGACGACTCTGACGACGTAGCGCGAGCCGCGCCGCAGCCCGCCGGGCGCCATCACGATCAGTTCGGAACTGTGCCCGAAGATCTCCAGGATGTCCCGCTTGAGGCGGCGCGCCGCCATCGCGGTGTCCAGCTCCGCCTCGATCACGATGCGCCCGCTCACCAGATGCAGGCCGCCGGCGAACCGCAGAATGGCGGAGACCTCCGCCTTCCTGCAGCAGGTCCGGGTGACGGGGAGCCGGGAGATCTCGTCCTTCACCGCTGCCGTCATCGCCATGGGCCGATCCTTCCATGCATCCGAAAAATACGGTCGTACGCGGCGGCCAACAGCTCCGGGTCGTGCCGGGGTGTTCCGTCGGTCCGGGCCACCGTGGCCAGCTCGACCGCGGCGCCCAGCCGCTTGGCGGCCTCGGTGAGCGAATCGCGGTCGGGCACGGCGGCCTCGTCGGCCAGCACCACGTCCAGGGCGAGTTTAGGGGCGTGTCGCCCCAAAACCTCCAAATGACGCTGCGGGGAGAAGCCGTCGGTTTCTCCGGGCTGCGGGGCGAGGTTCAGGGACAGCACCTTGCGCGCCTTGGTCTCGGTCAGGGCGTCCAGCAGTTCGGGCACGAGCAGGTGCGGGATCACCGAGGAGAACCAGGAGCCGGGGCCGAGCACCACCCAGTCCGCGTCCAGGACCGCCGCCAGGGCCTCGGGGACGGCCGGCGGGTCGTTCGGCACCAGGTGCACGGACTGCACCTCGCCGGGGGTCAGCGCGACCGTGGCCTGCCCGCGCACCGTGTCCACGTCCTCCGGGCGCTCCGGGTCGTGCCCCTTGACCAGGGCCTGGAGCTCCAGCGGCACGGCGGACATGGGCAGCACCCGCCCGTGCGCGCCGAGCAGCTTGCCCACCAGGTCCAGGGCCTGGACGTGGTCCCCGAGCTGCTCCCACAGGGCGACGATCAGCAGGTTGCCCACCGCGTGGTCGTGCAGGTCGCCCTGGGAGGCGAAGCGGTGCTGGATGACCCGGGCCCATGTCTGGCCCCAGTCGTCGTCGCCGCAGAGCGCGGCCAGCGCCTTGCGCAGGTCGCCGGGCGGCAGCACGCCCAGTTCGTCGCGCAGCCGGCCGCTGGAGCCGCCGTCGTCGGCCACGGTGACCACGGCGGTGAGGTCGCCGGTGATCCGGCGCAGGGCGGCGAGCGAGGCCGACAGGCCCCTGCCGCCGCCGAGCGCGACCACCTTGGGTTGGGCGCCCCGGCGACGGGGCCGGCCCCCGCGGGCCTCGGCGGGGCGGCCGGCCCCGGTCCCGGCGGTGCGGCCGGAGCGCGCGTCCGGCACCATCCGGCGCAGCCGGCCCAGCCGCGGTGTACGTTCCGTCATTCCCGTCCCATGTCCCGGTGCACGACCACCGTCTCGACCCCCTCGGCCGCGAGGCGCGCGGCGAGCTTCTCCGACATCGCGACCGAGCGGTGCTTGCCCCCGGTGCAGCCGATGGCGATGGTCACGTACCGCTTGCCCTCGCGCCGGTACCCGGCCGCGATCAGCCGAAGCAGCTCGGCGTAGCGGTCCAGGAACTCCTTGGCGCCGGGCTGGTTGAAGACGTAGGCGGCGACCTCCTCGTTGAGGCCGGTGAACGGGCGCAGCTCCGGGACCCAGTGCGGGTTGGGCAGGAACCGCATGTCCGCGACGAGATCGGCGTCGACCGGCAGGCCGTACTTGAACCCGAAGGACATCACGGTGGCCCGCAGTTCGGGCTCCTCCTCGCCGGCGAACTGGGCGTCCATCTTGGCGCGCAGCTCGTGCACGTTGAGGCTGGAGGTGTCGATCACCAGGTCGGCGTCGCCGCGCAGTTCGCGCAGCAGTTCCCGCTCGGCGGCGATGCCGTCCACGATGCGGCCGTCGCCCTGGAGGGGGTGCGGGCGGCGCACCGACTCGAAACGGCGCACCAGGGCCTCGTCGGAGGACTCCAGGAAGACGATCCGCCGGGTGACGTGCTTGGCCTCCAGGTCCGCCAGGGACTCGCGCAGGTTGTCGAAGAAGCGGCGGCCGCGGACGTCCACGACCACCGCGATCCGCGCCACGTTGCCCTGGGAGCGGGCGCCCAGCTCCACCATGGTGGGGATGAGGGCGGGCGGGAGGTTGTCCACGACGAACCAGCCGAGGTCCTCCAGACACTTCGCGGCCGTCGAACGGCCCGCTCCGGACATGCCGGAGATGATCACCAGCTCGGGGATGGCCGCTTCGGGTGCCCCGGGGGTCTCGCTGCCCGTACTCACCTGTGCTCCGTTGTCGTCGGCCGCGTCCCGGCCCGTGTGCTGCCGGGCGTCGGGCCGGCCCGTGCTCCGCCGGGCCGCGTCGTCGGCCGGGCCGCCGCGCGCCTGATCTCGGCGCTGCGTGGGGTCTGCGTCGTGCTCGGTCATGTCTCCTGCCCCCGTCGTTCGTCCGGGGAACCCGTGGTCACGGGCGCCCCCGAGGAACCCGCCGTCGTCTCGGGTTCCTCGTCTTCCATGATCTCTCCGGTCGCCGTGTTCACGGCGGGTGCGGCCGGGGCCGCCTGGGCGAGGGCCGCGGCGATGGTCTCGGCCGTCTTGCGGCCTATCCCGGGCACTTCCTGGATCTGTTCGATTGTGGCGGACCGCAGCCGCTTCACCGAGCCGAAATGCTTGATGAGCGCCTGTTTCCTGGTTTCGCCGAGGCCGGGGACGTCGTCCAGCGGGCCGGCGCGGAAGCGCTTGGCGCGCTTGGTGCGCTGGTAGGTGATCGCGAACCGGTGGGCCTCGTCCCGGACGCGCTGGAGCAGGTACAGGCCCTCGCTGGTGCGGGGCAGCACGACGGGGTCGTCCTCACCGGGCAGCCAGACCTCCTCCAGCCGCTTGGCGAGGCCGCACACCGCGATGTCGTCGATGCCCAGTTCGTCCAGCGCCCGCTGGGCCGCCGCGACCTGCGGCTGACCGCCGTCGACCACGACGAGCTGGGGCGGGTAGGCGAACTTCCGCGGACGGCCGTCCTCGTCCTTGAGGGCGCCGTCGACCGGGCCGACGCCGGGTTCGGGGGCGGCCGGGGCGGCGGCGGCCGGGGCGGGTCCCGTACCGGTGACCGCACCGGCTTCGGGGCGGGCGTCCGCTTCGGTGACCGCACCGGTGCCGGTGAGCGGGGACACGGCGGTGGAGGTCGGGGCCAGGCTGTCGGCGGGTGCCGTGCCGACGGGCGCTGTCGTCGTGCCCGCGGGGGCGGTGGCGCCGTCGGTGTCCTCGCCGTCGGCCCACTCCCCCGTCCGCTCCTTCTCGGCGAGGTACCGCTTGAAGCGGCGGGTGATCACCTCGTGCATGGAGCGGACGTCGTCCTGGCCCGCGAAGCCCTTGATCTGGAAGCGGCGGTACTCGCTCTTGCGCTGCAGGCCGTCCTCGAACACCACCATGGAGGCGACCACGTCGTCCCCCTGGAGGTGCGAGATGTCGTAGCACTCGATGCGCAGCGGGGCGCTGTCCAGGTCGAGGGCGTCGGCGATCTCCTCCAGGGCGCGGGAGCGGGTGGTGAGGTCGGAGGCGCGCTTGGTCTTGTGCAGGGCGAGCGCCTGCTGGGCGTTGCGCTGCACGGTCTCCATGAGCGCCTTCTTGTCGCCGCGCTGGGGGATGCGCAACGACACATGGGAGCCGCGGCGGCCGGTCAGCCACTCCTGGACCGGCTCGACCGGCTCGGGCAGCGCGGGGACCAGGACCTCCTTGGGCACGGCGTCCCCGGTCTCCTCGCCGTACAGCTGCTGCAGGGCGTGCTCGACCAGGGCGCCGGTGGTGATCTCCTCGACCTTGTCGGTCACCCAGCCGCGCTGGCCGCGCACCCGGCCACCGCGCACATGGAAGATCTGCACGGCCGCCTCCAGCTCGTCCTCGGCGACGGCGATGAGGTCCGCGTCGGTCGCGTCGGCGAGCACGACCGCGCTCTTCTCCATGGCCTTCTTCAGGGCCCCTATGTCGTCGCGCAGCCGGGCGGCGCGTTCGTACTCCATCTCCTCCGCCGCCTCCATCATCTGCTTCTCCAGACGGCGGAGGTAGGTGCCGGTGCGGCCGGCCATGAAGTCGCAGAACTCGTCGGCCAGGTCCCAGTGGTCCTCGGGGCTGATGCGGCCGACGCAGGGGGCGGAGCACTTGCCGATGTAGCCGAGCAGGCAGGGCCGGCCGGTGCGGGCGGCGTTCTTGAACACGCCCGCCGAGCAGGTGCGCACCGGGAAGACCCGCAGCAGCAGGTCGACGGTGTCCCGGATGGCCCAGGCGTGTCCGTACGGCCCGAAGTACCGCACGCCCTTCTTCTTGTGACCGCGCATCACCTGGACGCGCGGGAACTCCTCGTTCATCGTCACCGCGAGGTACGGGTAGCTCTTGTCGTCGCGGTACTTGACGTTGAACCGGGGGTCGAACTCCTTGATCCAGGAGTACTCCAGCTGCAGCGCCTCGACCTCGGTGGACACCACCGTCCACTCCACGGACGCGGCGGTGGTCACCATGGTCCGGGTGCGGGGGTGCAGGTTCGCCAGGTCCTGGAAGTAGTTCGCCAGGCGCTGGCGCAGGCTTTTCGCCTTTCCGACGTAGATCACCCGGCGGTGCTCGTCACGGAACCTGTACACCCCGGGGGTGTCCGGGATGTCTCCCGGCCTGGGGCGGTAGCTGGAGGGATCGGCCATGTCTCACACCCTACTGGCGAGCACCGACACCGCGTCGGGCCTGTGGACGACGCCGGTGCCGCGGCGCGCGGACCGGTCCGTTCCGGCCCCGGGGCCCGAAGGGGCCGCCCGTGGGCGCCCACCGGCCGACGAGGGGCGGGGTCCGGCCAGACGTCGGTGCGACCGGTCCCCAGGTGTTGTCGGGTGCTGATCAACACGCTTCAATGCGGGGGAACTCGGGGCCGGCACGTGCGAAGGGGCGCGGTGTGCGCAGCCATGGGCGACCAGGACGCCACGGGGGTGGCCCCGCACACCGCGCAGACGGTCCGACCAGCCGTCGTGACACCTCACAGAAAGGCCCCTCGGCATGCTGCATGCCACACAGCACGCGGACCTTCCCGACGGGGAACTGGACTCGGCCCTGCGGGGCGGCCCCTTCCACGTGGCGCTGCGTGCCGCGATCGCCGCGCGCGGCCTGCCGCTCCAGCGCGTGCAGCACCATCTGTCGCGCCACGGGGTCAAGGTCGGGGTGACCAGCCTGAGTTACTGGCAGCAGGGCGCCCGCCGCCCGCAGCGCCCGGAGTCGCTGCGCGCGGTACGCGCCCTGGAGGAGATCCTCCAGCTGCCGGACGAGTCCCTGATCCGGCTGCTCGCCGAGTCCGACCGGCATCCGGCATCCGGCCGCCGGTCCGCCCGCTCGTACCGCTCCCTGGTCGAGGCGTCGGCCGTGCTGGACCGGCTCCGGGCCGAGCTGGGCCGCCCGGCGGACGGCGGGCTGCACACCCTCGGCCACCACGAATGCGTCCGGATCGGCGCCCGGCGCGAGCTGGCGGCCCGCGAGGCCCATCACATCGTGCGCGCCCACCGTGACGGCGTCGACGGCTTTCTCGTGGTGCACCAGGGCGACCCGGGCTGCGCGCCGCGCCACATGCGGGTGCGGGCCCTGGAGAACTGCCGCACCGGGCGGGTCCGCTTCGACCAGGAGACCGGGGTGCTGGTGGCCGAGCTGCTCTTCGGCACCCGGCTGCGCGCCGGGGACACCTTCCTCTTCCGGTACGCCGTCGAGGACGGCACGGCCGAGACGGCCCGCGAGTACCTGCGCGGTTTCGAGACACCCGGCGGTCAGTACGCGCTCCAGGTGCGCTTCGACGCGGCGGCGCTGCCGGTGCGCTGCCACCGCTTCACCCAGCACTCCCCGGCGGCCCCGCGCGGCGGGCGGCAGGAACTGCCCGTCACCGCTCCGCACCACTGCGTCCATGTGGTCGAGCCGCGCATCCGGCCGGGCATCGTGGGCATCGCCTGGGACTGGCAGCGGTGAACGGGGGCGCGGCGCCCGCCGGTTGACCCGGGACCGGTCGGTCGCCGGGACCGGTCGTTCGCAGCCGGGGTCAGGCCGCCGGGCCCGCGACGATCTTGCCGTCCTCGGTCTTCACCGACAGCTCGGTCAGGGGCACGGTGGCCGGCGACTGGACCACCTTGCCGGTCATGGCGTCGAACTGGCTGCCGTGGCAGGGGCAGATCAGGGTCGTCCCCTGGAGCTTGTTGATCGGGCAGCCGGCGTGCGTGCAGATCGTGCTGTACGCCTTGAGCGCCCCGCTGTCGTCCCTGCTGACCACCACGTTGTGGTCCCGGTAGAGCTTGGCGCCGCCCTTGGCGACCTCGCTCTCGGCGCCGAGATCCACCGGAGCGGTCGGGGTGGACGCGGAGGCGCCGTTCCCTCCCGGTGCGGAGCACGCTGCCAGGCCGAGCCCGGCGACCGGGACCACGGCGGCCCCTCGAAGGACGGTACGACGGCTCGCGGACGGTCGCGTGGGCATCTCGAACTCCACTGGTCAAGGGGTGTACGGGGCGACGATACCGGGGCAGAAGGGCCGGTCCGGGGGCGGGGTGCGGTGCGCGAGGCGGGGCCCGGGGAGGTGCGCGGCGCGGCGAACAGGAGCGCGTAAACGCTTGCGCAAGCGTTTACGCGGGGCCGGGCGATGGGGTACCTTCCCGGCCTGAAGGCCGCACTCGCCGGGGAATGCCTGGTGGGGAGGCAGGGCGGGAAAGGCCGGCGGACGGGCAGGGAGGGGGACGCGATGGCCACCATGGCGGACGTGGCGCGCAGCGCCGGGGTCTCCGTGGCGACCGTCTCCCACGTGCTCAACGGCACCCGCCCGGTGCTGCCGGGCACCCGGCAGGCCGTCCTGGACGCCGTGGACGCCCTCGGGTACACGCCCAACACCCTGGCCCGCTCCCTGGTGACCGCCCGCACCCGTTCCATCGGGCTCGCGGTGTCGGCGATCAGCAACCCGTACTTCACCGAGATCCTCCAGGGTGTCGAGGCCGCCGCCCTGGAGGCCGGGTACGGGCTGCTCCTGGCGGACCCGCACGACGATCCCGCACACGAGCAGAAGGTCGCCCGGCTCCTCCACGAGCGACGGGTGGACGGCATGATCGTCGCTCCGTCCGCGCAGCCGGGCGAGCTGGTCGGCTATCTGCGCCGGCACGCCGTACCGACCGTGTTCCTGGACCGGCTGATCGACGGAGTGGACGCGGCTCCCGGCACGGACTCCCCGCGCTTCGACCAGGTCTGCGCCGAGAGTGCCGGTCCGACGGCCCGGCTCGTCACCCATCTCGCCGGGCTGGGACACCGCCGGATCGGCCTGGTCGCGGGTCTGCCGGGGCTCAGCACGACCCGTGAGCGCGTCGCGGGCTACCGGGACGGTCTCGCCGCCGCCGGCCTGGCCCTCGACGACCGCCTCCTGGTGTCGGGCAACTCCGAGTCGGCCGGTGCCGAGCGGGCGGCGGCCGCTCTGCTCGCCCTGCCCGATCCGCCCACCGCGCTCGTCACCGCCAACAACGCGATGACGCTCGGGACCCTGCGCGCCCTCGCCCGGCACGGCCTGTCCGTGCCCGGTGACCTCGCCCTGTGCTGTTTCGACGACTTCCCCTGGGCCGACCTGTTCTCGCCCCGGCTCACCGCCATCGCCCAGCCCAGCAGGGAGCTGGGCGCCCGGGCCGTGCGGCTGCTCCTGGAACGCCTGGCCGAGCCGGACCGGCCGCCCCGCACCGTGCGCCTGCCCTGCACGTTCGTCCACCGCGGCTCCTGCGGCTGCCCGGAGGGACCCGAGCGGCCCGAAGCAGCGCCGCGCACCGCAAGGCCCGCCCTGTCCGAGCCGCTGCCCGAGTCCCCGTCCGAGAAGGGAACCTCCTCGTGATCGTCGTCGCCGGTGAGGCACTGATCGACCTGGTACCGCAGGGCCCCGGCGCCCTGGCGGCCCTGAAGCCGACGCCCGGCGGCGGCCCCTACAACACCGCGGTCGCCCTCGGCCGGCTCGGCTCGCCCACCGCCTTCTGCTCCCGGACGTCCCGCGACGCCTTCGGCGAGGCGCTGCTCGACGGGCTGCGGCGCTCGGGCGTCGACGTGTCCGGCGTGCAGCGCGGGCCGGAGCCGACGACCCTCGCGGCGGCCACGATCGACGACGGCGGCTCGGCCGCGTACTCCTTCTACGTCGACGGCACCGCCGACCGTCTCTTCACCGCTCCCCCCTCGCTCCCGGCGGGCACGCGGGCGGTGTCCTTCGGCACCCTTTCGCTCGTCCTGGAACCGGGGGCGAGCGCCTATGAGGAGCTGCTGCGACGGGCGGCCGGGCAGGGTCTTTTCACCGCGCTCGACCCGAACATCCGGGCGGGACTGATCCCGGACGCGGACGCCTACCGGGCGCGCTTCGCGAGCTGGCTGCCCTCGGTGACGCTGCTCAAGGTGTCCGAGGAGGACGCGGCATGGCTGGGCGGCACTCCGCGCGCATGGCTGGCCGAGGGGCCGTCGGCCGTGGTGGTGACCCGGGGCGGCGACGGTCTGACCGTGTTCACCGAGGGCGGGGAGTACTCCGTGCCCGGCGAGAAGGTCGACGTCGTGGACACCATCGGGGCCGGGGACACGGTGAACGCCGCCCTGCTGCACGGTCTGGCCGCGCAGGACGCGCTGTCGCCCAAGGCGCTGGCCGCCCTCGGGACGGAGGGCTGGACCCGGCTGCTGCGCTTCGCGGCGCGCGCGGCGGCGATCACCTGCTCGCGGGCGGGGGCGGAGCCGCCGTACGCGGCCGAGCTGGGTGATCTGTGAACCGTCTGGTTCCTCTCTGCTCTTGTCAAGGAGCGGCCGCCGGTCGGTGCGGCTGTCGGGAGAACGAGCGGCGCCCCGCGGGGAGTTCCCGCGGGGCGCCGTTTTTCTGATCCGATGTCAGGTCTTGTCCCGGCTGGGCGGACCGGGAGCCTGGTCCGCTGTCAGGTTCCCTGGTCCGGTGTCAGTCCTTGCGGGCGCGCGTCGTCTTCTTCGCGGGCGTCGCCTTCTTCACGGCCGTCTTCTTGGTCGCGGCGGCCTTCTTGGGCGCCGTGTTGTCGGCCTTGACCGTCACCGTCTTCTTCGCCGTCGACTTGGCCGCGGCCGTCTTCCGGGTGGCGCGCGGCGCCTTGACGGGTGCCGCGTCGCTGATGCGCTCGGCGCCGAGGATCTCGCGCAGGAACTTGCCGGTGTGGCTGGCCGGGACCGCGGCGACCTCCTCGGGCGTGCCCTCGGCGACCACCAGGCCACCGCCGGCGCCGCCCTCCGGGCCCATGTCCACCAGCCAGTCGGCCGTCTTGATCACGTCGAGGTTGTGCTCGATGACGATGACCGTGTTGCCCTTGTCGACCAGACCGCCGAGGACCGTCAGCAGCTTGCTGATGTCCTCGAAGTGCAGACCGGTGGTCGGCTCGTCCAGGACGTAGACCGTGCGTCCGGTGGAGCGCTTCTGGAGCTCGCTGGCGAGCTTGACGCGCTGGGCCTCGCCACCGGAGAGGGTGGTGGCGGACTGGCCGAGGCGGACGTAGCCGAGGCCGACGTCGTTCAGCGTCTTCAGGTGGCGGGAGATCGCCGGGACCGCCTCGAAGAAGTGCATGGCCTCCTCGATCGGCATGTTCAGCACCTCGGCGATGGACTTGCCCTTGTAGTGGACCTCCAGGGTCTCCCGGTTGTACCGGGCGCCGTGGCAGACCTCGCACGGGACGTAGACGTCCGGGAGGAAGTTCATCTCGATCTTGATGGTGCCGTCGCCGGCGCAGTTCTCGCAGCGGCCGCCCTTGACGTTGAAGGAGAAGCGGCCCGGCTGGTAGCCGCGCACCTTCGCCTCGGTGGTCTCGGCGAACAGCCTGCGGATGTGGTCGAAGACGCCGGTGTAGGTCGCCGGGTTGGACCGCGGGGTGCGGCCGATGGGCGACTGGTCGACGTGCACCACCTTGTCCACCAGGTCGTCGCCCGCGACGCGGGTGTGGCGGCCGGGGACGGTCCTGGCGCCGTTCAGCTCGCGCGCCAGGTGCGTGTAGAGGATGTCGTTGACCAGGGTGGACTTGCCGGATCCCGACACGCCCGTGACCGCCGTGAAGACGCCGAGCGGGAACGACACGTCGATGTCCCGGAGGTTGTTCTCGCGGGCGCCGTGCACGGTGAGCTGGCGGGAGGGGTCGCGGGGGCGCCGGACGTCCGGGAGCGGGATCGCCTTGCGGCCGGAGAGGTAGGCACCGGTCTCCGACTCGGTGTTGGCGAGCAGCTCCTTCAGCGAGCCGCTGTGCACCACCTTGCCGCCGTGCTCACCGGCGCCGGGGCCGATGTCCACCACCCAGTCGGCGACCTTGATGGTGTCCTCGTCGTGCTCCACCACGATGAGCGTGTTGCCCATGTCGCGCAGCCGCACCAGGGTCTCGATCAGCCGGTGGTTGTCGCGCTGGTGCAGACCGATGGAGGGCTCGTCCAGCACGTACAGCACGCCGACCAGGCCGGAGCCGATCTGGGTGGCGAGGCGGATGCGCTGGGCCTCGCCGCCGGAGAGGGTGCCGGCGGCGCGGTTGAGCGAGAGGTAGTCCAGGCCGACGTCGACCAGGAAGCGCAGCCGCTCGTTGACCTCCTTCAGCACCCGCTCGGCGATCTTCTTGTCCCGCGCGTTCAGCTTCAGTTCGCCCAGGAACTCCGCGCAGTCGCTGATCGACATCGCGGAGACCTCGGCGATCGACTTCCCCATGATGGTCACGGCGAGCACGATCGGCTTGAGGCGGGTGCCCTCGCAGGAGGGGCAGGGCACCTCGCGCATATAGCCCTCGAAGCGCTCCCGGCTGGCGTCGCTCTCGGCCTCGCTGTGCCGGCGCTTGACGAAGGGCACCGCGCCCTCGAACGGCGTGGTGTACACGCGCTCGCGGCCGTACCGGTTGCGGTAGCGCACCTCGATCTGGGTCTTGTGGCCGTACAGCAGGGCCTTCCTCGCGCGCTGCGGCAGACCCGCGAAGGGGATGTCCGTGCGGAAGCCGAGCGCGTCCGCGAGGGCGCCGATCAGACGGCCGAAGTAGTCCTTGGTGTGTCCGTGCGACCAGGGGTGGATGGCGCCTTCGTCCAGGGACTTGTCGGGGTCCGGGACGATCAGCTCCGGGTCGACCTCCATGCGGGTGCCGATGCCGGTGCACTCGGGGCAGGCGCCGAAGGGCGAGTTGAAGGAGAAGGAGCGCGGCTCCAGCTCCTCGAAGGACAGGTCGTCGTACGGGCAGTACAGGTGCTCCGAGTACATGCGCTCGCGCTCGGGGTCGTCCTCGGGGAGGTCCACGAAGTCGAGCACGACCATGCCGCCGGACAGGCCGAGGGCGGTCTCCACGGAGTCGGTGAGGCGGCGCTTGGCGGAGTCCTTCACCGTGAGGCGGTCCACGACCACCTCGATGGTGTGCTTCTCCTGCTTCTTCAGCGTCGGCGGCTCGGACAGCTGGACGGTCGTGCCGTCCACGCGCGCGCGGGAGTAGCCCTTCGTCTGGAGGTCGGCGAAGAGGTCCACGAACTCGCCCTTGCGCTCGCGCACCAGCGGCGACAGCACCTGGAAGCGGCTGCCCTCCGGCAGCTCCAGGACCTTGTCCACGATGGCCTGCGGCGACTGGCGCGAGATCGGCCGGCCGCATTCGGGGCAGTGCGGCTTGCCGATGCGCGCGAAGAGCAGCCGGAGGTAGTCGTAGACCTCGGTGATGGTGCCGACGGTCGAGCGGGGGTTGCGCGAGGTCGACTTCTGGTCGATGGAGACCGCCGGGGACAGGCCCTCGATGAAGTCGACGTCCGGCTTGTCCATCTGGCCGAGGAACTGCCGGGCGTACGAGGAGAGGGATTCCACGTAGCGCCGCTGGCCCTCGGCGAAGATCGTGTCGAAGGCCAGGGAGGACTTGCCCGACCCGGACAGGCCCGTGAAGACGATGAGCGAGTCGCGAGGCAGGTCGAGCGAGACATTCTTCAGGTTGTGCTCGCGCGCGCCACGGACGATGAGACGGTCGGCCACGCCGGTCCGCACCTTTCTTGGGAGAAGTGACAGGGGCGGGCCCCCGTCTTCTCCAGACTAGGGGGAGCCACTGACAACGCCGGTCGGATTGCCCGGTTGCATAACAATCCCCGGCCTTCCAGCATGCCCGACGCCGCCCTCGACGATATAGCACGCGCATTCGATTTGCGGACGAGCTCGACGAGCTTCACCCGAACGTGTGGCACCGCTAGGGTCGGGCCCATGATTGATCACGCTCATGACCTGGCATGTGTACGTGACGCGACCGATCGGCTGCTGCGCGCGGTCGCCCGACTGGACAACGCCTCGCTCGCCGAGCCGTCACGGCTTCCCGGCTGGACGCGCGGACACGTCCTCGCCCACCTCGCCCGCAACGCGGACGCGCTCGCGAACGTCCTGGAGGGCCGTCCCATGTACGCGAGCGCCGCGGCGCGGGACGCCGACATCGAGGACGGCGCGGCCCGTCCCCTGGACGTCCAGCTCGCCGACCTGCGCGAGAGCGCGGACCGGTTCCGGGCCGCGGGGGACGCGCCCGCGGACTGGACGCGCACGGTGGAGCTGCGCAACGGAGTCACCGACGCCGCGGCCCGGCTGCCGTTCCGGCGGTGGGTCGAGGTGGAGCTGCACCACGTGGACCTCGGGATCGGGTACGAGCTGGCGGACGCCCCCGCGGAGTTCCTGGAGCGGGAGACCGGCTTCCTCGCCGAGCGGTTCTCAGGGAACCCGGACGTCCCCCCCACCCGGATCACGGACGGTACGCACGCCTGGGACACCGGCAGGGCCGCGGACAAGCCGGAGGTGACCGTCTCGGGCCCGGCGGCGGAGCTGGTCGGCTGGCTCGCCGGACGGCGCGACGGCTCCGGTCTGACCGCGGAGGGCGGCGAGCTGCCCAAGCTGCCGCCGCTGTAGGACCGGTCCCGCACCACACGGACGACCCGCCGGGCGCCGCCCCGCTATAGGCTGATCGACATGACGTACACGGGAGAGGTCAGGGTCGGCGGACCGGCTGACGTTCACGAGCTCAAGGACCTGATGATCACCAAGATCGCGGTCGGCCCGATGGACAACAACGCCTATCTGCTGCGCTGCCGGGCCACCGACGAGCAGCTCCTGATCGACGCCGCGAACGAGGCGCACACGCTCCTGGGCATGATCGGTGACGACGGCATCGCGTCCGTCGTCACCACGCACCGGCACGGCGACCACTGGCAGGCGCTCGCCGAGGTCGTCGCCGCGACCGGCGCGCGCACCCACGCCGGCCGCGAGGACGCGCCCGGCATCCCGGTCCCCACCGATGTGCTCGTGGACGACGGGGACGTGATCCGGGTGGGCCGAGTGGAACTCACCGCGCGCCACCTGGTGGGCCACACCCCGGGTTCCATCGCCCTGGTCTACGACGACCCGCACGGCCACCCGCACGTCTTCACCGGCGACTGCCTCTTCCCCGGCGGCGTCGGCAACACGTTCAAGGACCCGGAGGCGTTCGCCAGCCTGATCCACGACGTGGAGACGAAGATCTTCGACATGCTGCCGGACGAGACCTGGGTCTACCCCGGGCACGGCAACGACACCACGCTCGGCGACGAGCGGCCCCACCTCGCGGAGTGGCGCGCGCGGGGCTGGTGACCGGTCGGCGACGACACCGGATCTTTCGCGAGGGCCCCCGGCTTCGGCCGCGGGGCCCTCGTCGCCGAGCCGGTCGGCCACGGCGGGCGAGCGCGCGCCCCGGGACCGGTGGCGGGTCGCTCAGTGGTCCCGGGCCTGGATCCGTGCGGCGGCGCGGTGCAACTCGGCGAGGACCGTCCGGACGGCCCGTCGGGCGGTGCGCTCGGGCCGGTGCAGGACGTCGATGTGGCGCCGGGCATGTACTCCGCCGAGCGGCCTGAGGACGACGTCGGGGTGCGGCCGGGCGGTCCACCGGGGCATCAGCGCGAGGCCGCCGCCCGCGGCGACGACCTCGGCGGCCACGGCGAAGTCGTTGATGCGATGGACGATCTCGGGCCTGCGGTTGGCGACGCTCGCGATGGCTTCGATGGTCGACATCAGCGGGAAGCCGTCGTGCACCGTGATCCACGGCTGGTCCGCCACGTCCCCCGGCGTCAGCGGCGCCTTGGACGCCAGCGGGTGGCCGGCCGGCAGGGCGACGTCGAGGGGCTCGCGCAGCAATGTCGTGGACGTCACGCCGCGCGGCCACGGCGGACCGTGGTCGAGGCGGTGGGCGATGACCAGGTCGTAGTGCCGGGTGAGGGCCGGGAAGCGGTCCTGGGCGACGTCCTCGTCGCCGAGCGCCAGGCGGGGCAGACCGGGGCCGGCGAGGCCGCGCAGCAGGACCGGGAAGAACGCGGACGCCGCGCTGTGGAACGCGGCCACCGACACCTCGCCGTCGGGTTGCCCGGCGAAGTCGGTGACGGTGTTCCGGGCCTCGGCCAGGGCGGTCTCGACCTTGACGGCCGCCGCGGCCAGGGCCTGTCCGGCGTCGGTCAGGACCACGCGGCGTCCGGCGCGTTCGGTGAGCGGAACGGGGATCGAACGCTGCAGCAGCCGCAGTTGCTGCGAGATCGCGGAAGGCGTCACGTGCAGTGCCTCGGCGACCGCGCTGACGCTGCCCAGGTCGCCCAGTTCGCGCAGGATGCGCAGCTGCCGTTCGTCCACGTCGACAGTGTAGAGCTGCTACACCTTCGTTTTAGAAATTGGTTCTGGCCTTCAATGTGGTGGTGGGGCAGCGTGTGGGTATGCACATCGCCCGCCGCACGGACGCGGTACTCCTCCTGGTCGCGCTGGTCTGGGGCTCCAGCTATCTCGCGGCCAAGACCGCCACCGTCGCGCTCCCGGTCCTGGCGGTCCTGTTCGCCCGCTACGCGATCTCCGCGCTCGCGTGCGGGGCCCTCCTGGTCGCGTCCCGCCGCCGAAGGCACCACTGGACCCGCGCGGAGGTCCGCGCGGGCTCGCTGCTGGGAGTGACCCAGGCGGCCGTGCTCGTGCTGGAGACCTACGGGGTGGCGCACACCAGTGCCGCGAACGCCGGGCTGATCATCAGCCTGACCATCGTGCTGACCCCCCTGCTGGACCGCACCGGAAACCGCCGGCTGCCGTGGACGTTCTTCCTCGCCGCCGGACTCTGCGCGGTGGCCGTCGGCCTGCTCGCCTCCGGTACCGGGCTGCACGCCCCGCGGCTCGGAGACGTGCTGGTGCTCGCCGCCGCGGTCGTCCGGGCCGGGCACGTCGCTCTCGTCGGACGGCTCACCGCGGGCCGTCCCATGGACCCGCTGCACCTGACGACCATCCAGACCGTCGTCGGTTCGGCGCTGTTCCTGCCGCCCGCCGCCACCCGGCTGCCCGACCTGGTCCACAGCGGTGCCACCACCTGGGCCCAGCTGATCTATCTCGCCCTGTTCTGCAGCGTGTTCGCCTTCCTCGCCCAGACCTGGGCCGTGCAGGGCACCTCGGCCAGCCGGGCCAGCCTGCTGCTGGGCACCGAGCCGATCTGGGCCGCCGCCGTCGGGATCGGCGTCGGCGGCGAACGGCTCACGCCCTGGGCCGTTCTCGGCGCCGTGCTCATGGTCTCCGGAACCTACTGGGGCCAGACCATCGAACGCACCCACCGCACCAGCACGGCGGGAACCGGGAGAGCGGACGGCACAGGCCCAGGTGAGGACGGTGACGTCCACGCGGGGAGAAGGCCGGCGGGGCGCCCGCGCGCGTGGCGCCGGGAACTCCGGGGCGGCCGGACCCGCGAGGGTGCCGCGTAGGCGGACCGGACGCCCTGGTGGGGCCCCGCTCGCGCGAGGCCCCGCGGACGGGATCAGACGGTGAGGACGAGCTTGCCCTGAAGGTGACCGGCGTCGAGCAGCCGGTGTGCGTCGGCGACGCGCTCGAACGGGAAGGTCCGCTGCACATGGACCCGGAGCCTGCCCTGTTCGACGAGACCGACGAGACCCCGCAGGGCGACCGGATCGGGGTCGACCGCGATGCCGCTGAAGCGCATGCCGGCCGCCTCGTACCTGGCGGCGAGCGCGAGGTCCTCCTCGGCGACCGCCGTCACCAGGTGACCGCCCGGGCGGAGCACGTCGAGCGACCGTTCGGCCGTGTCGCCGCCGATCGTGTCGAGCACGACGTCGACGTCGCGGACCGCCTCGGTGAAGTTGACCGCCGTGTGGTCGATCACCTCGTCGGCGCCCAACTCCTCGACGAACTCGCGCTTCCGCCCGCCGGCGGTCGCGATCACGTACGCGCCGAGCGCCTTGGCGATCTGGACCGCCACGTGGCCGACCCCGCCGCCACCGCCGTGGACCAGGACGCGGTCGCCCTCGGTCACGCCGCCGAGGTCCACGAGGCCCTGCCACGCCGTCAGCCCGACGACCGGCAGCGCCGACGCCTCGACGTGCGAGAGCGACGCCGGCTTGCGCGTCAGGTGCAAGGCCGGCGCCGACACGACCTCGGCGTACGCCCGCGCCGCCCGCGGGAACAGCGGCATCCCGAACACCTCGTCGCCTGGCCTGAACCGCCACGTCCCCGGTGCCTCCTCGACCACGCCGCTGATGTCCCAGCCGAGAACGAACGGCGGCCGGCCGAGCAGCGGGAACTCGCCGGCGCGCAGGCGCGCTTCCAGGGGGTTCAGCCCGATCGCCCTGACGCGGACGAGGACCTCGCCCGGGAGGGGGCGGGGTTCGGGCGCGTCCACGATGGTGAGGACTTCGGGACCGCCGAGTGTGTACTGGGTGACGACTCGCATGACTCTCCTGGTTTTGGCGGAGGGGAGAGGACCCACGCTAGGAATCCGATGGGAACCAGCAGGTAACCGCGGCGCGGGTACCTTGGGCGCATGAGCGGTTTCCGTCCCGGTGATTCCTTCCTCGCCGACTGCCCGGCGCGCCTGGCGGTCGATCTGATCGCCGACAAGTGGACGGTGGTCGTGCTCTACGGCCTCAGTGAGGGCCCGGTGCGCCATGGCGAGCTGATCGGGCTGATCGGTGGCATCTCCCGCAAGGTGCTCACCCAGACGCTTCGACGGCTGGAGGCGCACGGGCTCGTCCGCCGTCACGCCCGCGCCGAGGCGCCGCGCCGTGTCGAGTACGAGCTGACCCCGCTGGGTGCGACGCTGATCGATCCGATCCACACGCTGACCGAGTGGGCGAGGGCGAACGGCGACGCGGTCCTCGACGCGCTCGACGCCGCCCCCGAGCCGGTCGCCCATGGTGACTGATCGGGTGTCGCCGGCGGGGCCTCCACGTCGGCGCTTGCCTGGGCGGCCGCCCCTCGCCATGGCATGCCGAAGGAGCGCGCCGACACCGGGGCTTACCACGCGCCCGGCGTACGACCGGCACACACGCTCGGCGTGAATGCCATTGCGCGCGCCCCGTGTGAACGTTTCGCGCGCGCCCGGCGCACGCGCGCGCTCCCCCGGGGCGGCCCCGCGCGGTCAACTGGTAGCAGCCGCACAGGATGACGGCTCCTGAGCGGAAGGGCCGCCGGTCTTCCCATCCCGCCCTCGGCCGGCGGCCCGGGCCCGGGTGTCCGCGGACCCCGTGGTCCCCGGTCCCCGTTCACACGGCGGCAACACCCGCTCCCACTATGCGGACACACGTGGTCGTGACCTCGACAATCGCCGAGTTGGCTGCCACTCTCCCGCCATGCATCTCGCTCCTCGCACAGTGCGCCGCGCGGCAGCGGCCGTCACCCTCGCCCTGCTCGCCACCGCCGTCGGCTGTGCCCCGCAGCCCGAGGCCACGTCCTCGGCCGGCCCGACCGGTTCGGCCGGCGCCGGGTGCGCCACGGGCAAGGCGGCCACCAAGACGCCCGGGAAGCTGACGATCGCGACGGACCAACCCGCCTACGAGCCCTGGTTCCAGAACGACGACCCCGCGAGCGGCAAGGGCTTCGAGTCGGCGGTCGCCTACGCCGTGGCGAAGCGACTCGGGTACGGCAAGGACGCGGTGGTCTGGCAGCGGGTGCCCTTCAACAAGGCGTTCGCGCCCGGCGTGAAGACCTTCGACTTCGACATCAACCAGGTCTCCATCAGCGCCGAGCGCAAGAAGGCCGTCGACTTCTCCTCCGGTTACTACGACGTGCGCCAGGCCGTCATCGCGCTCAAGGGCGGCAAGGCCGCCAAGGCGACCGGCATCGCGGACCTGCGCGGCCTGCGCCTGGGCGCCCAGGTGGGCAGCACGAGCCTCGACTACATCACCGACGTGGTGAAGCCCGACCGGCAGCCCGCCGTCTACGCCAAGAACGACCAGGCCAAGTCGGCACTGCGTAACGGCCAGGTCGACGCCGTCGTCACCGACCTGCCGACCGCGTTCTACATCACGTCGGCCGAGGTGACGAACGCGAAGATCGTCGGCCAGTTCGAGAACCGGGGCAGCGCTCCCGAGCAGTTCGGGCTGGTGCTCGACAAGGGCAGCGCGCTGACCCCCTGTGTGAGCCGTGCCGTCGACGCGCTGCGCAAGGACGGCACGCTGGCGCGGCTCGACCAGCGGTGGCTGTCCGACGCCGTCGGCGCCCCGGTGCTCAAGTGACCGTCACCAAGGGCGAGTCGGTCCCGGAGGGAGCGGACGGTGCGGCGGCCGTGCCCGGCGACGGCTACGTGCCCTCCGAGCGGCGCCTGGAGCGCGAGCGCCACAAGCGGGCGCGGGCTCGCCGCGCGACGGCCGTGGCCGCGCTGTCGACCCTCGTCACGGCCGCCGTGCTCTACCTGGTCGTGGTCCACGCGCCGGGCTGGCCGCGCACCAAGGAGACGTTCTTCAGCGCCGGTTACGCGCGCGAGGCGCTGCCCAAGGTGCTCGAAGGGCTGTGGCTGAACATCCGGCTGCTGGTGGTCTGCGGCGTCGCCGTGCTGGTCCTCGGCATGCTGATCGCGATCGCGCGGACCCTGCGCCTCCCGGTGTTCTTCCCGCTGCGGGTGCTCGCCGCGGCGTACACCGACTTCTTCCGCGGACTGCCGCTGATCATCAACCTGATGATCGTGGTCCTGGGCGTGCCCGCGCTGCGGCTCCAGGGGGTGACGGTCGATCCGGTACTGCTCGGGGGCACGGCCCTGACGCTGACGTACTCCGCGTACGTCGCCGAGGTGTTCCGGGCCGGCATCGAGTCGGTCCACCCCTCACAGCGCGCGGCGGCACGCTCGCTGGGCCTGACCAACCGCCAGGCATTGCGGTACGTCGTGCTGCCCCAGGCGGTGCGCCGGCAGGTGCCGCCGCTGCTCAACGACCTGGTGTCGTTGCAGAAGGACACCGGCCTGGTGTCGATCGGCGGTGCGGTGGACGCCGTACGGGCGGCCGACATCATCGTGGGCCGCAGTCTGAACTACACGCCGTACATCGTGGCGGGACTGGTGTTCGTGGCGCTGACCATTCCGATGACGCGCTTCACGGACTGGGTGACCGCCCGGCTGGACCGGCGGCGGGACCAGGGAGGAGCCCTGTGAGCGACGCGCCTGTGCTGCGCATGGAGTCGGTCCGCAAGACGTTCGGCGGTTCGGTGGTGCTGCGGGACGTCGACCTGGAGGTGGCCCCGCACACCGTGACCGCGTTGATCGGCGCCTCCGGGTCCGGCAAGTCCACGCTGCTGCGGTGCGCCAACCTCCTGGAGGAGATCGACGACGGCGCGATCTGGCTGGACGGCGAGGAGATCACCGATCCCCGGGCCGACCAGGACGCGGTCCGGCGCCGGATCGGCGTGGTCTTCCAGGCGTACAACCTCTTCCCGCACATGAGCGTGCTGGACAACATCACGCTCGCCCCGCGCCGGGTGCACGGCGTCTCCCGTGCGGCGGCCGAGGAGCGGGCCAGGGAGCTGCTGGAGCGTCTGGGGCTCGCCGGCAAGGCGGACGCCTACCCGGACCGGCTCAGCGGTGGCCAGCAGCAGCGGGTGGCGATCGTCAGGGCGCTCGCCGTGCGGCCCCGCCTGTTGCTGCTGGACGAGATCACGGCCGCCCTCGACCCCGAACTGGTGGGCGAGGTGCTGGAGGTGGTCCGGGGCCTGAAGGACGAGGGCATGACCATGGTGCTGGCCACCCATGAGATGGGCTTCGCGCGCGATGTCGCGGACCAGGTCTGCTTTCTGGACGGCGGGGTGGTGCTGGAGCGCGGCACCGCCGAGCAGGTGTTCGGGGAGCCGCGCGAGGAGCGCACCCGGCGCTTTCTGCGGCGGGTCGTCGAGGCGGGCCGCCTGTAGGCGGCACGCGGGCTACGCGGCGGCCAGCAGCGTCGCGACGCGCTCGACGCCGAACGCGTAGCCCTGCACGCCGCACCCGGCGATCACGCCGTCGGCGCGCAGGGAGACGTAGGAGTGGTGCCGGAACGTCTCGCGCTGGTGGATGTTGGAGATGTGCACCTCGATGACGGGCATCCCGTCGCAGGTGTTGAGCGCGTCCAGGATCGCGACCGAGGTGTGGGAGTAGGCGCCGGGGTTGATGACGATCCCGCAGTGGTCCAGGCGTGCCTCGTGGATCCAGTCGACCAGTTCGCCCTCGTGGTTGGACTGCCTGAAGTCGATCGAACCGCCGTGCGCGGCGGCCGCCTTGACGCACAGCGCCTCGACGTCCGCGAGGGTCTCCCTGCCGTAGATCTCGGGCTGGCGCTGGCCGAGCAGGTTCAGATTGGGCCCGTTGAGGATCATGATCGGGGCGTTGGCCAGGGTGCGGGGCACGGTTCCTCCGGTCGTTCCGAGGCGGTACGACTGCGACCGCCGCTCGCCCCCGGTCTATCACGGCCCCGGCGCGCACCCCCGCCCTGTGCCCTCTCGCCCCGGGCGCGCGCTGCGGTCACCCCGGCACCCCCACACGCCCCCGTAACCCCTGATCACGGTGGGTAGTTGACGCACCATGCACGACGTACGTCCGGTCGCCTCGGCCTCCCTGCCCCGCCTCGCCGCCGCCTCCCTCGCCGGGGCCGCGGTCGAGTTCTACGACTTCTTCGCCTACGGGACCGCGGCGGCGCTGGTCCTGGGGCGGCTGTTCTTCCCGTCCTTCTCGCCGCTCGCCGGGACGCTCGCGGCGTTCGCGACCTTCGGTGTGGGCTTCGTGGCCAGACCGCTGGGCTCGGTGCTGTTCGGGCACCTGGGCGACCGGCGCGGCCGGCGGCCGGTGCTCGTCGCCTCGCTGCTGCTCACCGGGGGCTCCACGATCGCGGTGGGCTGTGTGCCCTCGTACGCCTCGATCGGCGTGGCCGCGCCCGTGCTGCTGCTCCTGCTGCGGTTCGTGCAGGGGCTGGGGCTCGGCGGCGAGTGGGGGGCCGTGCTGCTGACCGTGGAGCACGCGCCGGCCGAGCGGCGCACCCTGTGGTCGAGTTTCCCGCAGGCCGGCCCCGCGATCGGCTTTCTGCTCGCCAACGGCGTCATGGTGGCGCTGTCCGCCGGGCTGTCGGACGCGCAGTTCGCGCAGTGGGGCTGGCGGGTGCCGTTCTGGGTGGCCGCCGTGCCCGCGCTGGCGGGGCTGTGGCTGCGCGCGTCGCTGGCCGAGAGCCCCCGGTTCCTGGAGATCGACGCCCCGGTGCGCATGCCGCTGGTGGAGGTCGTACGGCGCCACGGGCGGCTGGTGCTGCTGGCGGCGGGGGCGATGGCCGCCGGGTACGCGGTGTTCTACACGGTGACGACCTGGTCGCTGTCGTACGCCACGGAACGGCTCGGCATGAGCCGCACGGTCATGCTGACCTGCGTCATGGCCGCGGTCGTCGTGCAGGCCCCCCTCGTCCCGGCGGCGGCGCTCCTCGGCGACCGCTGCGGGCGCCGGCCGATGTGCCTGACCGGGTGTGCGCTCTGCGCGCTGTGGATGCTGCCCATGGTGGCGCTGCTGGCGACCGGCGAGCCGCTGCTGATGTTCTTCGGCATCCTGGGCGCGCTGCTCGCCTTCGTCACCGTGTTCGCGGTGATCTCCGCCTATCTGCCGGAGCTGTTCGAGGCGCGGGTGCGCTGCACGGGCGCCTCGGTGGGCTACAACCTCGGCGGGATCATCGGCGGCGCGCTCACCCCGGTCGTGGCCACCGCGCTGGCCCAGGGCAGCGGGCGCGTTCCGTGGGGTGTGGGCGTGTATCTGACCGTCATGGCGCTGTTCAGCATGGGGTGCTTCGCGCTGCTTCCAGAGACCCGGCCCTCGCAAGTGCCCGCGGTGGAGCCCGTCACCACGGGCTGAGCCGACGCGGCTGCGGCGTCGTCGGGCGGCCGGGCCGGGACCGCGGTGCCGATACCGGCCGCGGGGCCGTGCAGACCCCGCGGCCGGGGCGGCTTGGAAACGAACGGACAAGCGGTCACACGGCTCTAGCCGATCCGCAGGACGAGCTTGCCCCGCGCGTGCCCCGACTGGCTCAGCTCCACCGCGGCACGCCAGTCCTCCAGCGGGAACGTACGGGCCACCGGAACCGAGAAGCGGCCCTCGGACGCCAGTTCCGCGTGTGCGCCGAGCACGTCGTAGCGCTGGGTGGTGCCGGTGCCGAAGCTGACGCGCACGCCCAGTTGCTCGGCCGCGGCGAAGTCGCTGAGGGTCAGCACGTGTTCCGGCGCCTTGACGGTGCGCACGAGCTCCGGCAGCGCGTTGCCGACCGGTGCCGCGTCGAGGGCGAGATCGACCGGTCCGCCCACGAGTGCCGTCACACGCTCGGCCATGCCGTCGCCGTAGCCGGTGACGTCGGCGCCCATGGCACGCAGGGCGTCGGCGTACGTCTCGCCCGCGGTGGCGACGACCCGTGCCCCGCGCCGGAGCGCGATCTGCACCGCGGCGTACCCGACGGTGGAGCCGGCGCCGTGCACGAGCACGGTGGTGCCGTCACGGACGCCGATTTCGTCCAGACCTCGGTAGGCCGTCTCGACCGCCATCGGCAGCGCGGCGGCGTCGACCGGGTCGAGTCCCGGCGGACGCGGGAACCAGAGGTCGAGGAGGGCTTGCTCGGACGCGCCGGCGGTCGCTCCCGTGTAGGGCGCCGGGCCGAACACCGGGTCCCCGAGCCCGACCCCGGTCACCCCGTCACCGACCGCGTCGACCGTGCCGGACACCTCGAGCCCGATACCGCGCGGCAGCTCACCGGCGAAGAGTCCGCCGCACAGCGCCCAGTCCGCCGGGGTCAGCCCGCAGGTCTGGACGGCGACGCGGATCTGGCCCGGCCCCGGGTCGGGTGGTTCGGCGTCTTCGAGCCGCAGGACGTCGAGCGGTGCCCCGTACTCGTGGAAGCGAAGGGTGCGCATAGAGCCTCCTTGATGACTGTGACAGCAGGTGCTGTCATCACTCACGCTAGCAGAGTGATGACAGCACCTGCTGTCGCTATACTCGCGGGATGGCACGATGGGAAGGCAACGCTCGCGGCCGGCTGGAACGAGCGGCGCTCGATCTGTTCACGGAGCAGGGCTACGACCGCACGACGATCGCGCAGATCGCGCAGCGCGCGAACCTCACCGAGCGGTCGTTCTACCGGTGGTTCGCCGACAAGCGTGAGGTGCTGTTCGGCGGCAGCGAGGAACTGGAGCAGCGGCTCGTCTCCGCGATCGACGCCGTTCCCGCGCGGGCCGGTGCGCTGGCGACGCTGCTGACCGCGTTCGCCACCGCGCCGGAGGTGTTCCGTCCCCGTGAGTTCCTGCGGGAGCGGTCGGCGGTCATCGCGGCCAATCCGCCGTTGCAGGAACGGGAACTGATCAAGCTGGCGTCCCTGGCTGACGCCCTCACCGCCGCCCTGCTGCACCGCGGCTGCGACCGGCAGACGGCGCGGCTGGCCACCGAAGTCGGCATGGCGGTGCTCCGCCTGACCACCGAACGGTGGATGGCCGACGAGCAGGCCGACTTCGCCGGTTTGCTGTCGACCAGCGCGGCGGATCTGCTCGCCGTCGCCGCCGACGGCGTCCCCGCCCGGCAGGAGCCTCGCCCTAAGGGTTGATCGCCAGTTCCAGATAGGCCGCGAAGAGCACGAGGTGGACGCCGCCCTGCAAGGGGGTGGCCCGGCCCGGTACCACGGTGAGGGAGGCGACCACCACCGTCAGTGCGAGCAGCAGCATGTGGACGGGTTCGAGGCCGAGGATGAGCGGTCCCGGCAGCCACAGCGAGGCGAGCGCCACGGCCGGTATGGTCAGGCCGATGCTGGCCATCGACGAGCCGAGTGCGAGGTTCATGCTGGTCTGTACCCGGTCCCGGCGCGCGGCGCGCAGTGCGGCGATCGTCTCGGGGAGCAGCACGAGCAGGGCGATGACCACGCCGACGACGGCCTGGCGCAGGCCCACCGCCGCCACCCCCGCCTCGATCGTGGGCGACACGCCCTTGGCCAGGCCGACGACGCCGATCAGGGCCAGGCCGAGCAGGCCGAGGCTGATCAGCGCGGTGCGCTTGGACGGGGGGCTCGCGTGCTCCTCGGTGCTGATGACCTCGCCCTCCCGGGTGATGGGCAGGAAGTAGTCCCGGTGGCGCACCGTCTGGGTGGTCACGAACAGGGCGTAGAGGATCAGCGAGGACAGCGCGGCGAACGTCAGTTGCAGCGAGGAGAACTGGGGGCCGGGCTTGCTGGTGGTGAAGGTGGGCAGCACCAGGCTCAGCGTGGCCAGGGTCGCCACCGTCGCCAGGGCGGCGCCGGTGCCCTCGGGATTGAAGACCGCCGTGCCGTGCCGCAGCGAGCCGACGAGCAGGCAGATGCCGACGATGCCGTTGCAGGTGATCATCACCGCGGCGAACACGGTATCCCTGGCCAGGGTGGAACTCTTGTCGCCGCCGTCGACCATCAGCGTGACGATGAGGGCCACCTCGATGACGGTGACGGCGATGGCCAGCACCAGGGAACCGAAGGGTTCGCCGATCCGGTGGGCGACCACCTCCGCGTGGTGCACCGCCGCGAGAACGGACCCGGCGAGTACGACCGTCACCAGGGCGATGACCGGGGCGGGCATGGCCCGGTGCCAGGTCAGGACCAGCAGGACGATCGCGATCACCGGCACGGGGATGGTCCATCGCCGGGCGAGTGATCTCAGCCAACTGATCATGCCGCGATCGTCGCAGACGGCTACATGATTCGCATTCCGTTCCTTCTGGATGCTTCCGTACCTTTCCCTGCGGGGCCCGGCGTCGCTTCGGCCGGCCCCCGCGTGTTCGTTCCGGATCTTGTGCGCGGCGCCGCGGTCAGGCGTCCACGGCGTGCTTCCGCTCGCCCTCGGCGTCCGCGCAGGCCGCCGCGGCGGCCTGCTTCCGGGAGGCCATGAGGCTGGTGAACGTGGTGACGGCCAGGACGCCGCAGATCACCCCGAGGGACACCGGGATGCTGATCTGGGGAGCCGGGACGCCCGACTCGTGCAGCGCGTGGAGCACCAGCTTCACGCCGATGAAACCGAGGATGACCGACAGGCCGTACGAGAGGTGGACCAGCTTCTTCAGCAGGCCGCCGAGGAGGAAGTACAGCTGGCGCAGGCCCATCAGCGCGAAGGCGTTGGCGGTGAAGACGATGTACGGGTCCTGGGTCAGGCCGAAGATCGCGGGGATCGAGTCCAGGGCGAACAGCACGTCCGTGGTGCCGATGGCGAGCATCACGACCAGCATCGGGGTCATGATCCGCTTGCCGTTCTGCCGGACCCACAGCTTGGTGCCGTGGTAGCGGTCGGCCACGCCGAACCTGCGCTCCGCGGCCTTCAGCAGCTTGTTCTCCTCGAACTCGTCCTCCGTGTGGTCGGCGCGGGCCTCCTGGACGAGCTTCCAGGCGGTCCATACCAGGAAGGCGCCGAAGAGGAAGAACACCCAGGAGAAGCTGGCGACGATGGCGGCTCCGGCGGCGATGAACACGGTGCGCAGCACCAGGGCTATGAGGACGCCGACGAGCAGGACGCGCCGCTGGTACAGGGTGGGTACCGCGAACTTCGTCATGATCAGGACGAAGACGAAGAGGTTGTCGACGCTGAGCGACTTTTCGGTGATGTAGCCGGCGAAGAACTCGCCGGCCGGGCGCCCGCCGCCGAAGAGGAGGAGACCGACACCGAAGAGTGCGGCCAGGGCGATCCAGACGACGGTCCAGACACCGGCTTCTCTGATCGACACCTCATGGGGCTTTCGCCCGACGAGGAAGTCGATTCCGATCAGTGCGGCCAGACCCAGGACGGTCAGGACCCACAGGGTCGTTGAGACTTCCACGGCAACCTCCGGCATGTCGAGATGGCAAGCACATATGCGTTGTCACTGCCGGAGGTCTCTTCCGCCCGCGCGGGGCCGACGCCCCGGGACCGGAAACGGTCCGTACTGACGGGTGCGCCGCAGTCAGGGAGTACTCCCCTCCGTACGGAAGACAGTACCCCAATCACCAAGCAACGGTAAAGAGAATGGCAAAGGAAAAACCAAAACCGCTGATCACGTTAGCTTTACTTTCCCTTGAACCGAGTGGTGGCCACCCCGCCGAGCACGCGGTCCAGAACCCGTCTGCGACCGGGACCGGCGCGGGCTCACAGGTCCAGGCATGGCCCACCCAGGGATCGACGACGTGGTCGTCGGGGACCGGGGTGAGCCGTGTCAGCGAGCGCCACGGCGGGTCCGGCACGAGGCCGTGGTCGACGGCGTCCGCGCGGCCCGCCGGGAGACCTCGATGCCGGGCAGTGCGGGCACGCCCGGGTGGACGCCCCACGGGGAGCCGCGTACCGTGCCGTTCTCGTCACCCGGGGTGACCCCGGCCACGACCGGCGTCCCGGCCGAGATCCGGAGCTCCAGCCGGAGGTGGGCCGGCGGGTGGTTCTGCCCCCGCACCAGCTCGGCCGTCATCCCCGTCGCCCCCGTGTCGTGCCGTCGTCCGTGCCCCGCCCCGGGGGCCCGGGGTCACAGGTGCGGCAGGATCGCCGGCATCAGGTCCTGGAAGGTGCGCCCGTTGGCGGAGGTGCCGAGGGCGGTCATCGTCCAGCCCGAGCCGACCCGGTGCACCTTGGCCATGATCTGGGCGGTGTACTCGCCTCCGCCCGCGAGCGTGTAGCGGGCGAGTTCCTGGCCGTTGGTCTCGTCCACCAGACGGCAGAAAGCGTTCTGCACCTCCTGGAAGGTCTGACCGGTGAAGGAGTTCACGGTGAAGACGATCTGGTCGATGTGGACCGGGACGCGCTCCAGGTCCACGAGGATCGCCTCGTCGTCGCCGCCCTGGCCGGCGCCGCCCACCAGGTTGTCGCCGGTGTGGCGCACCGAGCCGTCGTCGCTCACCAGGTGCCGGAAGAACACGACGTCGACCGGCTTCTTCTCGGCGAACAGCACCGCGGAGGCGTCCAGGTCGATCTCCTTGGTGCGCGAGCCGAACAGGCCCCGCCGCTTCGCCGCCTGCCAGCCCAGGCCCATGCGGACCGCGGTGAGGGAGCCCCCGTCGTTCTTCTCCAGGCTGATGGCCTGACCCTTGCTCAAGTTGACGGACACGGCTGAATCCCCTCTCGAAGGTCCCCTGTTGGCCGCCGTACCGCGCGGCTGACCAAAACCCTACGCAGGGGCGCCGAGGGCGCCGAACCCCGGCCCGCGCTTTGTGTCGGTGTTGCAACACTGCGCGCGTACGCCGGGGTCCGGCGGTGTGCCCGGGTCAGGCGAGGCCCGCCTCCCGCATCTGCCGCAGCTCCTTCTTCATCTCGGAGACCTCGTCGCGCAGCCGGGCCGCGATCTCGAACTGGAGCTCCGCGGCGGCGGCGCGCATCCGCTCGGTCATCTCCTCGATCTGCTCGGCCAGTTCGGCCGCCGGACGGTCGGTGGGCACCGTGGCCGCGGCCTTGCCCTTCGCCGCCTTGCCCTTGGCGCCCTTGCCGGGCTTGTCCGCCGTCGGGACGGGGGTCTTGGCGCCCTTGCCGTCCTTCGACTTGCGGTAGCCGCTGCCGAGGAGCTGCTCGGTGTCGACCTCCTCGCGGGCGATCTGCGCGACGATGTCGTTGATCTTCTTGCGCAGCGGCTGCGGGTCGATGCCCTTGGCCTTGTTGTAGGCGATCTGCTTCTCCCGCCGGCGGTTGGTCTCCTCGATGGCCTTCTCCATCGCCGGGGTGATCTTGTCGGCGTACATATGGACCTGGCCGGAGACGTTGCGCGCCGCGCGGCCGATGGTCTGGATCAGCGAGGTGCCGGAGCGCAGGAAGCCCTCCTTGTCCGCGTCGAGGATGGCCACCAGGGACACCTCGGGCAGGTCGAGGCCCTCGCGCAGCAGGTTGATGCCGACCAGGACGTCGTAGTCGCCGGAGCGCAGTTCGCGCAGCAGCTCGACCCGACGCAGGGTGTCGACGTCGCTGTGCAGGTAGCGCACCTGGATGCCGAGCTCCAGGAAGTAGTCGGTGAGGTCCTCGGCCATCTTCTTGGTGAGTGTGGTGACCAGGACGCGCTCGTCCTTCTCGGTGCGCTTGCGGATCTCGTGCACCAGGTCGTCGATCTGGCCCTCGGTGGGCTTGACCACGACCTCCGGGTCGACCAGGCCGGTCGGGCGGATGATCTGCTCGACCACGCCGTCGGAGCGCGACAGCTCGTAGGCGCCCGGGGTGGCCGACAGGTAGACGGTCTGCCCGATCCGCTCCTGGAACTCCTCCCACTTCAGGGGCCGGTTGTCCAGGGCGGAGGGCAGGCGGAAGCCGTGCTCCACCAGGGTGCGCTTGCGGGAGGCGTCGCCCTCGTACATCGCGCCGATCTGCGGAACGGTGACGTGCGACTCGTCGATGACGAGCAGGAAGTCGTCCGGGAAGTAGTCGAGCAGGGTGTTGGGCGGGGAGCCGGGCGAGCGGCCGTCGAAGTGCATCGAGTAGTTCTCCACGCCGGAGCAGGTGCCGATCTGGCGGAGCATCTCGATGTCGTAGGTGGTGCGCATGCGCAGCCGCTGGGCCTCCAGCAGCTTGCCCTGCTTCTCCAGCTCGGCCAGCCGCTCGCCCAGCTCCTTCTCGATGCCGTTGATGGCCCGCTCCATGCGTTCGGGGCCGGCGATGTAGTGGGAGGCGGGGAAGACGTACAGCTGCTGGTCGTCGCTGATGATCTCGCCGGTGAGCGGGTGCAGCGTGGACAGCGCCTCGATCTCGTCGCCGAACATCTCGATGCGGACGGCCAGCTCCTCGTAGACCGGGAAGATCTCGATGGTGTCGCCGCGCACGCGGAAGGTGCCGCGGGTGAAGGCCATGTCGTTGCGCGTGTACTGGATGTCGACGAAGCGGCGCAGCAGCTCGTCCCGGTCGATCTCGTCGCCGACGCGGAGGGGGACCATCCGGTCCACGTACTCCTGGGGGGTGCCGAGGCCGTAGATGCAGGACACCGAGGCCACCACGACGACGTCACGGCGGGTGAGCAGCGAGTTCGTCGCCGAGTGGCGCAGCCGCTCGACCTCCTCGTTGATCGAGGAGTCCTTCTCGATGTAGGTGTCCGACTGCGGGACGTACGCCTCGGGCTGGTAGTAGTCGTAGTACGAGACGAAGTATTCGACCGCGTTGTTCGGCAGGAGCTCGCGGAACTCGTTGGCCAGCTGGGCGGCCAGCGTCTTGTTCGGCGCCATCACCAGGGTGGGGCGCTGGAGCTTCTCGATCATCCACGCGGTGGTCGCGGACTTGCCGGTGCCGGTCGCGCCCAGCAGGACGACGTCCTTCTCACCGGCCTTGATGCGCTTGGCCAGGTCGGCGATGGCCGTCGGCTGGTCGCCGCTGGGCTGGTAGGGGCTGACGACCTCGATGGGCGCCACCGTGCGTTCGATGTGGGAAACGGGCCGCATGCCATCAACCGTACGACCCCGCACTGACAACCGGTCGCGGTCAGCGGTTCTGCGGGGTGCGGGCGCCCTGCCGCACGGGGCGGCGGACCGGGTGATGTCCCTGGTGGGGGGCGGTGCGCGGGATCCGGGCGGCGGCCGGGACGCCCGGCCGGCGCTCGACGGGCACCGGGGCGGGGCGGCGCACCACGAGCATCGGGTCGAGGATCACGACGACGCCCACGAGGACCAGCATGACGAGCGGGCCGATCAGCATGGGCACGAGCGCGGCGGTGGTCCGGGCGTCGGCGGTGGTCTCGGCGGTGCCGTCGAGGTGGACGCTGAGCGCGGCCATCGCCGTGTAGTGCATGCCGCTGACGGCGGCCCCCATCAGGAGGCTGGCGCCGAGGGTCGGCAGCAGCCCGCGGGCGCGGCCGGCGGCCCACAGGGCGGCCACCGCGGCGGCGACCCCTATGACGACGGAGGCGACGACCATGGGGATGCTGTACACGAACTGCCCGTGGAAGCGCATTCCGGCCATGCCGAGGTAGTGCATCGAGGCGACGCCCAGACCGGTGACGGTGCCGCCGGTGAACAGCGGCCCCCCGGTGGCACCCCGGTAGCCGACGATGAAGACGCCGACGCCGACCATGACGACGGCGAGCCCGAGGCTCGCGTAGGTGATCGGCTGGTCGTAGTGGACCGGTGTCCGCTCGATGCTGAAACCCATCATGGCGATGAAGTGCATGCTCCAGATGCCGCAGCCGAGCGCGGCGGCGCCCAGGGCCAGCCAGACGGGCCGCCGGGAGTGCGGGAGCAGCAGGGACCGGGTGATGCAGCGCAGCCCCAGGGCGCCGCCGAGGCAGGCCATCAGAAAGGCCACCAACGGGGTGACGGCCCCGTAGCCGAAACCGTCGACCGTGCCCTGCATCCGCGGCTGCCCTTCGCCCTCGTCTGTCCCGGAATTCCCGGAAACGCGCGCCGTCCCGGGACCGCTCGGGCGGCCGGGGTGTCGCAGAGAGTATGACCCGCACCGGAATGGTCGAACGACTTTCCGACAAAGAAACACGCCCTTGCCCCAGTTGTGAGGCACCGGTGAGCACGCGGAGACGTCTTCATGTGATGTGTGGCCTTCGTGCGTCCGCGTGCCATGGCCACGGTGCTGTCAGTCTGGTGCTGTCGGTTTTCGCTCGACGTGAGGAGTACGCATGCACGCGCGCGTGGTCGCCGCTTCGGCCGTCGCCGTCCTGGCGGTGATGGCCCTGGTGAACCCCACCTCCGACGCCCGGGCGGGCGAGGTGCGCACGCCCCTGGTGATCGGTCACCGGGGTGCCCCCGCCTACGCCCCCGAGAACACGCTGCCCTCGATCGACAAGGCGGCCCGGGTGGGCTCCACCTGGGTGGAGAACGACGTCCAGCGCACCAAGGACGGCGAGCTGGTCGTCGTCCACGACGACAGCCTGCAGCGCACCACGGACGTGAAGAAGGTCTTCCCCGGCCGGGCGCCCTGGAAGGTGAAGGACTTCACCGCCGCCGAGATCGCCCGCCTGGACGCGGGCAGCTGGTTCTCGCCCGCCTACAAGGGCACGCGCGTGCCGACGCTGGACCAGTACATGCGCCGGGTCGAGCACAACCACCAGAACCTGCTCCTGGAGATCAAGAACCCCGAGCTGTACCCCGGCATCGAGCGGCAGATCCTGAAGACCCTCGGCAACGACGGCTGGCTGGACCGCCCGCACCTCAGGCGGCTGGTCGTGCAGAGCTTCAGCGCCGACAGCGTGCGCACCGTCCACGAGCTGAAGCCCGCGCTGACCACGGCCTACCTCGGCGCGCCCCCGGTGTCGCAGCTCAAGCAGTACGCGCGCTTCGCCGATCTGATCAATCCGTCCTACGGATCGCTGTCGAAGTCCTATGTCTCGGCGGTGCACGGCGTCCGCGGGGCGCACGGCCGGCCGCTCGGGGTGTACGCGTGGACGGTGGACGACAAGGCGACCGCGCTGAAGGTGGCGGGGTACGGCGTCGACGGGATCATCAGCAGCAAGGCCGACGTGGTCCGGGCGGCGCTGCGCGGGCGGTGAGCCGGTCGGGCGGAGGAGCCGGCCGGGCCGGCGTTGTCCGTGGTGGCGGGCGTTGTCAGTGGTGGGTCGTACCGTGGGCGCATGGACAGCCATGGGCAGGACGGGCAGCGGGTCGTGTGGACCGTCGTGGAGACGGACATCGGCCCACTGATGCTGGCGGCGACCGCGAACGGGCTGGTCAACGTCGTCTTCCACGCCACCGACGCCGTGTGCGAGCGGGCGCTGGAGCGGCTGGCGGCCCGGTTCGGCGGTGCGCCCGTCGCGGATCCGGACGCGCCGCCGCTGGCGGAGGCGATACGTCAGCTGCGGGCGTACTTCGCGGGTGAGCGGCAGGACTTCGAGTTGCCGCTGGACTGGTCGCTGATCTCCGGGTTCAACCGGCAGGTGCTGCGGGAGCTGGCCTGCGGTGTGCCGTACGGCAGTGTGGTGGGGTACGGCGATCTCGCCGGGCGCGTCGGGCAGCCCGGCGGGGCGCAGGCGGTCGGCGCGGCGATGGGCGCCAATCCGCTGCCGGTGGTCGTGCCGTGTCACCGGGTGGTCGAAAGCGACGGCGGGATCGGGGGGTTCGGGGGCGGTCTGGAGACCAAGCGGAAGCTGCTCGCGCTCGAAGGGGTGCTCCCCGAGCCGCTGTTCTGACCGGTCGAGGCGCGGATCCGGCCGGGGTCGCCGCCTGGTTCGGCCGTCTTCGGCCACCGCGCGGGCCGGCCGGGCCGTCCGGCGTTTAGCCGTGGCCGGTGCCCGCCAGGGATGAGGGGGGACGGGCAGGGGCCGACGGACAGGAGGCGGGCACATGGTGCTGGTGGTGTCGGAAGAGGTCCGGGAAGCGCTCGGTTCGGGGCGGCCGGTGGTGGCCCTGGAGTCCACGATCATCGCCCATGGTCTGCCCCGCCCGCGCAATCTGCGGGTGGCCCGGGAGCTGGAGGAGGCGGTGCGCGGCGAGGGCGCGGTGCCGGCGACGGTCGCCGTGCTCGACGGGCGCCCGCTGATCGGCCTGGACAAGGCGCAGCTGGAGCGGGTCGCCAACGAGGACGGCATCCGCAAGCTGGGCCACCGCGACCTGCCGCTCGCCGTGGCGGCGCGGGCCAGTGGGGCGACCACGGTGTCGGCGACCGCGCGGCTGGCCGCGCTGGCGGGCATCAGGGTCTTCGCCACGGGCGGGCTGGGCGGGGTGCACCGGGAGTGGACGGTGACCCAGGACGAGTCGGCCGACCTGGGGCTGCTGGCACGGACCGGGATCACCGTGGTGTGCGCGGGCGTGAAGTCGATCCTGGACGTGCCCGCGACCCTGCAACGGCTGGAGACGCTGGGTGTGGCCGTCGCCGGGTACCGCACCGACCGGTTCCCCGGCTTCTATCTGTCCGACTCGGGGCATCCGGTGGACTGGACGCTGCGCAGTCCGGAAGAGGTCGCCGCGGTGATGCGGGCGCAGGACGCGCTGGGCGCGGCGCGGTCGGCGTTGATCGTGGCCAATCCGGTGCCGGAGGCGGACCAGCTCGACCCAGAGCTGCACGCGCGGGTGCTCGACGAGGCGCTCACGGCCTGCGCGGAACGCGGTGTCACGGGTCAGGCGGTGACACCGTTCCTGCTGGACTACCTGGTCAGGCACACGGACGGCGCGTCGCTGAGCGCCAACCTGGCGGCGGTGCGCGGCAATGTGCGGCTGGGGGCGCGGATCGCCACCGCGTGGGCGCGGGGGTGAACACGGGGCGCGCGGGGGCGTTGCTGGTCGTCGGGGACGTGGTCACGGATGTGGTGGCCCGGCACCGGGGCCCGCTCGCGGCCGGCACCGACACCGCGGCGGTGATCCGCACGCTGCCGGGCGGCGCGGGCGCCAACGTGGCCTGCTGGGCGGCGCGTTCGGGCTGCCCGGACGTACGGCTGCTGGGCCGGGTGGGCGCGGACGCGGCGGTGTGGCACGAACGGGAGCTGCGCGCTGCCGGGGTCCGTCCCCTGCTGGTGACCGATCCGCAGGCGGCGACGGGGACGGTGGTCTGCCTGGTCGACGCGGGGGCGGCGGCCGAGCGTACGTTCCTCACGGACAGCGGGGCCTCACTGCGCCTGGAGCCCGCCGACTGGTCGGACGCGTTGCTCGACGGGGTGGGCCGGCTGCATCTGTCGGGCTATCTGCTGTTCACCGAGTCGAGCCGGGCGCTCGCGCGGACCGCGCTGGCGGCGGCCCGCGCGCGGGGCGTCCCGGTCAGCATGGACCCGGCTTCGGCGGGCTTCCTGGCGCGGCTGGGGGTGGAGGGCTTCCTCGCGTTCGCGCGGGGGCTGGACGCCCTGCTGCCCAGTCGGGACGAGGCGTGCCTGCTGACGGGACTGCCGGAACCGGCGGACGCGACGGCCAAGTTGAGCGAGGTCGTCCCGCTGGTGGTGACCAAGGCGGGGGCGGAGGGGGCGCTGGTGGCCAGGGCGGGCGGCGCGCCCGTCCGGGTCCCCGCCGTGCCGGCGACCCCTCGGGACACCACGGGCGCCGGCGACGCCTTCACCGGTGCCTTCCTCGCCGCCCTCCTGGCGGGCCGGGGCCCGGGGGAAGCGGCGGCACGGGGGTGCCGGGCGGGCGCGGAGGCGGTGGGCCTGGTCGGCGCCCGACCGCCGCGTCCGGAGCCGGCCGACGAACCGCCGCCACCGGGGTCCGCCGACAGGCCACCGCATCCGGAGCCCGCGGACTGACCACCGCATCCGAAGCACCGCCGACCGGCCACCGCCCCGGCCGGGAGGGGGCGGCTGAACCGGAGACGCGCCACGTGGGAAGCGGTGCGGCCGGACCGGGGCGCGGGTGTCCCGCCTTGCGGTACGGGCCGGTGTCGCGCATCACGACATGGACGCGGGCCGGCGTCACGCATCGCCGCCCGAGCGCGGCCGGGCCCGGTGTCACGCCTTGCGCCCCCACGCCGAGATCATCGGTGCGGTGGTCAGGTCCATGCCGCCGGCCTCGACGTTGGCCAGGTGCTGTTCGATCTCCTCGGCGGTGGCCAGGCCCGCGTCGATGAGCCGGTCGCGGATCTGGCGGACCGTCGCGGCCTCCAGCGCTGTGCAGGCGGGCGAGGTCATGGGGAAGAAGCCGTCGGCCTCGACCTCGTGGAGCCCGGCCTCCCGGAGCAGTCGCGGCAGCCTGCGCCCGTAGGCGAGGTCGGCGCCGCGTTCGGCGAGCAGCCCCCTGAAGCCCTGGCGCAGCCGGTTGGCGAGCCGCTGCTCCGGGCCGGACTCGTCGGGGCAGGTCAGCGGCTGGAGGGCGGGGTCGGCGTCCTCGATCAGCAGCCATCCGCCGGGCCTCAGCGCCTGGATCATGGACCGCAGCGCCCGGTCCCGGTCGGGAACGTGCACGAGCACCAGCCGGGCGTGGACCAGGTCGAAGCCCTCCCCCGGCGGCTCCTGCGCGCCCACGTCGTGGACGCGGATCTCCACCGGCGGCCGGCCCGCGGGGGCGAGCCGCGAGGTGTCGATGTCGGTGGCGACGACCCGGCCGGCCGGGCCCACCTTCTCCGCGAGCCAGGACACCACCGAGGTGCCGCCGGCCCCGACCTCCCAGCAGCGCCAGCCGGGCTCGATGCCGAGCGCCTCGATGTGCCGGAACGTCGTGGGGTCGAAGAGGGTGGCGAAGGCGTCGAAGCGCTCCCCCGCCTCGCGCTGCCGGTTGTCCAGGAGGTACCCGTCGGATGGTGTCATGCGGCGATCATCCCAGGTGAACGGCCTCTCCGGCCGGTCGGCTCCTGCTCGCGCACGGGTACCGACCCGCGTGTCGTCCACAGGCGGGAACCAAGCGGAATGCCGTGTTCCCACAGGCTTACCCGCGTTTTGCCCTGGCCTGGCACACTCTCGATCACAGCGCGAAAGCGTCGCACGAGGAGATCCACCCGAGGAGATCCAGATGTCCATGGCAGGGAATCTGCGGAAGGTCACGGGGCTGAGCCCGGTGGACGGCCTGCGCAAGGTCGCGCGGCTGGCCCGGCGGCGGCCACGGGTGGACCTGAGTCATCCGGCCCGCTCACCCCTGGGCTCCTCGGTGGTCAACTGCGTGACGTACCAGGACGGCGTGCGCGTGCCGCAGTGCACCGATCTGCTGGAATCGGTGCGGATGGTCCGCAAGACCGGCGAGGGCTTCGTCTGGCTGGGGCTGCACGAACCGACGGACCGCGAGTTCGCGGGCGTCGCCGAGTTGTTCGACCTGCATCCGCTGGCGGTGGAGGACGCGGTCGAGGCCCATCAGCGGCCGAAGCTGGAGCACTACGGCAACACGCTGTTCGCGGTGTTCAAGACGGTCTGCTACGTCGAGCACGAACGGCTGACGGCGACCAGCGAGGTGGTGAACACCGGTGAGATCATGGTCTTCGTCGGCGAGGACTTCGTCATCACGGTGCGGCACGGCAGGCACGGCTCGCTGGGCCCGCTGCGCGAGGAGCTGGAATCCCACCCGCACCAGCTCTCGAAGGGACCCGCGGCGGTGCTCCACGCCATCGCCGACCATGTGGTGGACGACTACCTCGGCGTGACGGACGCGGTGCAGGCCGACATCGACCAGGTCGAGAGCGACGTGTTCTCGGAGGAGGGCGCGCGGCTCGATCCCGGGCGCATCTACCAGATGAAGCGCGAGTTGCTGGAGCTGAAGCGGGCGGTGATGCCGCTGGCCCGTCCCGTGGAGGACCTGGCCAGCCGGCCCATACGGGTCGTCGCCCCCGAGATACAGGCCTACTTCCGGGACGTGCTCGACCATCTGATCCGGGCCACGGAGCAGATAGCCGCCTTCGACGAGCTGCTCAACTCCATCCTTCAAGCGCATCTCGCACAGGTGACGGTCGCGCAGAACGAGGACATGCGGAAGATCACGGCGTGGGCGGCCGTGATCGCCGTTCCGACGATGGTGTGCGGTGTGTACGGCATGAACTTCGACCACATGCCGGAGCTGCACTGGCGGTTCGGGTATCCGCTGGCCATGGGGGCGATGGCGCTGGCGTGCCTGGCGCTGTACCGGGGCTTCAGACGCAACGGCTGGCTCTGACCGCCGAGCCCGCCGAGGCGGCACCGCCGCTCCGCGCGGCCCGTGCGGGTCAGCCGCTCCAGGCGGGGTGGCGCGGGTCGTCGGCGCGCACCACCACGTCCGCCGTGCCGGCCGGGTCGGTCTCCGCGTCGTAGCGCTCGAAGGCGGGGAGCGTCCAGTGATCGGATTCCGGCGTACGACGGCGCAGGGCGCCCGGGGAGAGGAGGAGGTGGACGGTCAGGTCGAAGGGGAACCAGTGCCGCAGCAGAAGGGGGCCGTGCAGCAACAGGACGCCGCCGGGCGGGAGTTGGACATAGGGGCTGCGGGTGGCGCGGTCGGTGGCCGGGTCCCACAGGTCGGGCAGGACGCGCCCGCTGCCGCCGGGGTCGAGCGGGCCGAACACCTCGCGCCACAGGGCGCCGGTGTCGAACCAGCCGCCGTAGTACGACTCCGCGTCGCGCCGCCCGTGTTCCAGTCGCAGTGAGGCGGGGCGCAGAAAGCCCTCGGTGCCGACCACCAGCGACGGCCGGCCGCGCACCCGCAGCGCCTCCCCGACCAGCTCGGCCAGGCCCCCCGGGCGGGCGGCCGGGGCCCCGTCGAAACCGACGCGCGCCCAGGCTCCGCCGTCGGCCGTCTCCAGCCCGGCCAGCCGGTCGGCGAGCCGCTCGGCGAGCCGTTCCCAGGTGATCGCTTCGAGTCGCACGGGCCCCATGATGCCGGGTGCGGTGAAGCGGCGGTGCGCAGCCCTGCCGGACGGGGAAGGAAAGGCGTATGGGACAGCCCGTAACTCCGCACTCACCGGGCCGACTTGTCGCCGTCCAGCCGCTGCGGCACAAGCGTTGTGCCGCCTGCCGGCAAGGTCCGCTGTCGCTGCTGGTGCTGGAGGACGGTGCGCCGCGCTGCCTGGACTGCGCGGATCTCGGGCATCTGGTGTTCCTGCCGCGCGGTGACACGGCGCTGACCCGCAGGTCGCGGGAGGAGAGCGCGCTGTCGGTCGTGGTGGTGCGGTTCAACCGGCGCAAGAGCCGTTACGAGCGGCAGGGCGTGCTCGTGGAGGAGGCGGCGCTGACCCGTGCGGAGGAGCGCTGCCTGGCGGACGCGGAGGCCCGGCGTCGGCGGCGGGCGCGGGACGCGCGGCGCCGGGGGGTGGCGGACGAGCGGTTCACGGCGGCGTTCGCGGCCGAGATCCTCCGTCTGTTTCCCGGCTGCCCGGCGGAGCGGGCCCGGGCCATCGCGGCGCACGCCTCCCTACGGGGCAGTGGTCGGGTGGGGCGCAGCGCGGCCGGGCGGGCGCTGTCCGGGACCGCGGTGGTCTCGGCGGTCGTGGCCGGGGTGCGGCATGTGGACACGCCGTACGACCGGCTGCTGATGGAGGGGGTGCCACGCCAGGAGGCCCGGCGCCGGATCGTCCCGGCCGTGGAGGCCGTGCTGCGGGCGTGGCGGGGAGCCGGGGAGGGCGAGGACCAGGGCTGCGGCCACGGTCGGCCCCCGGGCGCGCGAACGCCGCTCCCGCACTGAGGGCCGGTCGCACCCCGCCTGGTCAGGTGCGGTGCGACCTGCGTCGGCGCCCGTACTGCACGGGTGTCGGCACGGACGTATCGTGGCCGGAAGAGTGGCGGTATGTGCTGCCTTGTGGCATATGGCCCGTCGTACATCCGGCGCCCCGGTGCCCGTACGCGAGGATGATGATCATGGCCAATCCCAGGGGGTTCATGACCACGCCGCGTCAGGAGTGGGCGCGGCGGCCCGTCGAGGAGCGGGTGCGGGACTGGAACGAGGTGTACGTCCCCGGAGCGCTGCTGCCCATCATCGGCAAGCAGGCGGACCGGTGCATGGACTGCGGGGTGCCGTTCTGCCACGACGCGTGTCCGCTGGGCAATCTCATCCCCGAGTGGAACGGCCTGGTGGCCCGGGGTGACTGGCGGGCGGCGAGCGACCGGTTGCACGCCACCAACAACTTCCCCGAGTTCACGGGGCGGTTGTGTCCGGCGCCCTGTGAGGCGGGGTGTGTGCTGGCGATCAACCAGCCGGCGGTCACCATCAAGAACGTCGAGTGCGCGATCGCCGACCGGGCCTGGGAGGAGGGGTTCGTGGCGCCGCGGCCGCCGGAGCGGCTGTCGGGGAAGACGGTCGCGGTGATCGGCTCCGGCCCCACCGGGCTCGCCGCGGCGCAGCAGCTGACGCGGGCCGGGCACACGGTCGCGGTGTACGAGAAGGACGACCGGATCGGCGGGCTGATGCGGTACGGCATCCCGGCGTTCAAGATGGAGAAACGGCATCTGGAGCGGCGGATCGGGCAGATGCGGGCGGAGGGCACGCGGTTCCGCACCTCGACGGCGGTGGGACGGGACCTGGGGGCGGCGGAGCTGCGGGCGCGGTACGACGCCGTCGTCCTCGCGACGGGCGCCACGGCGTGGCGGGAACTACCGGTGCCGGGCCGGGAGTTGGCGGGGGTGCACCAGGCGATGCGCTATCTGCCGCTGGCCAACCGGGTGTGCGAGGGGGACCTCGCGGTCTCGCCGTTGTCGGCGGCCGGGCGGCATGTCGTGATCGTCGGCGGCGGGGACACCGGGGCGGACTGCCTGGGGACGGCGGTGCGGGAGGGTGCGGCGTCGGTGACCCAGCTGGACATCTACGCGCAGCCGGGCGCGGAGCGTGACGAGTACGCGGAGCCGTGGCCGACGTATCCGAAGATCTACCGGCTGTCGCCGGCGCACGAGGAGGCGGGGCAGCTGCGGACGGCGCCGGCGGCGGACGCGGACGCGCGGATGTTCGCGGCGTCGACGCTCCGGTTCACCGGGGACGGCGACGGGCACGTGCGGGCGCTGGAGCTGGTGGAGGTCGACGAACGGCGGCGGCCGTTGCCCGGCAGCGAGCGGACGATCCCGGCCGACCTGGTGCTGCTCGCACTCGGTTTCTCCGGGCCGGACCGGGAGGACGGGCTGATCGACCAGTTGGGTCTGGCGCTGGACGAGCGGGGCACGATCGCCCGCGACGACGGGTTCGCGACCAACGTGCCCGGCGTGTTCGCCGCCGGGGACGCGGCGCGCGGGCAGTCCCTCATCGTCTGGGCCATCGCGGAGGGCCGGGCCGTGGCGGCGGCCGTCGACCGCTATCTGACCGGCACCTCGCAGCTGCCCGCACCGATCTCCCCGGGGGACAAGCCGATGCGGGTCTGAGCCCCGGGGAGCGAGCCGATGGACGGCGGGACAGGGGCGGCGGTGTGCGGGCGCACATCGCCGCCCCTGTGGGCGCCGCTACGCCTTCCGGGCCACCGCGCCGTACCCCGGGATCACCCCGTCGTCCTGGCCCGGGACGGGTTCACCCAGCTCGGGGTGCCACTTGTGGACGATCTCGACGCCCGGGTCGACGAGGTCGAGGCCGTCGAAGAAGCGGGTGAACTCCTCCCGGGTGCGCAGGGCGAGGGTGATGCCGGCGCCCTTGAGCTTGCCGGTGGCGGTCTCGGCGTCCTTCGGGGTGAAGTCGGCCGTGGCGTGGGTCATCACCAGGTAGCTGCCGGACGGCAGTTCGGACAGCAGCCGGGCGACCAGCTCATGGGCGCCGTCCGCGTCCGGCACGAAGTGCAGCAGGGCGATCAGCGACAGGGCGACCGGCTGCCCCAGGTCCAGGACCTCCCGGGCACCGGCGATGATCGCGTCCGGGTCGCGCACATCGGCCTGGAGGTACTCGGTGGCGCCCTGCGGGGTGCTGCGCAGCAGGGCGGCCGCGTGGGCCAGCACGATCGGGTCGTTGTCGCAGTAGACGACCCGGCTGTCGGGCGCGATCTGCTGGGCGACCTGGTGCAGGTTGGGTTCGGTCGGTATGCCGGTGCCGATGTCGAGGAACTGCCGCACCCCCTGCTGGGCCAGCCACCTGGTGGCGCGGTGCATGAAGGCGCGGTTGACCCGGGCCATCACCGGCACGCGGGGTTCGAGCGCCAGCATCTGGCGGCCCATCTCCTCGTCGACCGGGTAGTTGTCCTTGCCGCCGAGGTACCAGTCGTACATCCGCGCGGGATGCGGCTTGCTGGTGTCGATCTCGACGGCCGTCGGGTCCTGCCCTGTCATGCGGCACTCCGTAAACGTCTGATGTGATGGTTTGTCAAGTCTGTTGTCAATGCGTGAAGTCGAGCAAGTAATCAACACAGGCGACACGTGTCAGGTGAGCAGGAAGTCGGCCTCCCCCGCCTTGGCGCCTTCTATGAAGGCGGTCATCTCGTCCATGGTGTAGATGAGCGCCGGCCCGTCCGGGTCGGTGGACTGGCGCACGGCGATCCGGCCGTCGGCCAGTTTCATCGCCTCCAGGCAGTTTCCTCCGTTGCCGCCGCTCCAGGGCTTGTGCCAGCCCTCGCTGCCCAACTCCCGTGCGGGCATGCCGTTGTAGACGCGTGCGCGCGGCTTGATGCGTTCCATTCAGAGCTCCTTGCGGAGATCCCGGAGGATCTCTTTCGTGCGTTGTGCCGTGGCGGCCTGCGCCGCCATGCGGTCCATGACCTCGAGGTGGGTCGCCACCTCGGCGCGCGCGTCGAGATAGACGGCGCCGGTCAGGTACTCGCTGTAGACCATGTCCGGCAGTTCTGACATGGCGAATCGGAACAGCACGAAGGGCCCGTAGGTCCCCGGGTGGGGCCCGTTCTCGAACGGGGCGACCTGGAGCGTCACGTTCGGCAGGCTCGCCGCTTCCAGGAGCCTGTCGACCTGGGCGCGCATCACCTCGGGGCCGCCGACCGGGCGGCGCAGGGCGGTCTCGTCCATCACGGCCCAGAACCGGGGGGCGTCGGAGCGGGTGAGCAGTTGCTGGCGCTGCATGCGCAGCGCGACATGGCGCTCGATGTCGTCCGGGCTGGTCTGGCCGATGGCGCCGGACTTGAGTACTCCGCGGGCGTAGTCCTCGGTCTGGAGGAGTCCGGGGACGAAGTGGGGTTCGTAGGAGCGGATGAGGCTCGCCGCGCCCTCCAGGCTGACGTACATGGAGAACCAGCCGGGCAGGATGTCGTGGAACCGCTGCCACCAGCCGGGGCGGTTGGCCTCCTCGGCCAGCTGGACGAAGGCCTCGGCCTCGTCCTCGGGGACCCCGTAGGCCTTCAGCAGCAGCTGGAGGTACGGGATCTTGAAGGCGACCTCGGCCATCTCCATGCGGCGGACGGTGGCGGGGGCGACGCGCAGTACCCGGGCGGCGTCCTCGCGCTTGAGTCCCGCGCGTTCCCGCAGGTCCAGCAGGCGCCGTCCGAGGACAACCTGTCCCACCGTCGGCGCGGACCGCGGCTCGCTCACGCTCCCACCTCCACCGAAAGCCTTCGCTCAAAGGAACCCTGACAGCCCTGCGGCGCCGCTCGAAGGCTCATGCGAAGACCGGGTCGGACCTCCGCTGGACCCAATTGGCGCCGCTGGACGTGCTGTTGCGAGCAGTGTGCCATGGCGCCTGACCGAGTCACAGCGCACTCTGCAATTTTCAGAGTGACTCTTGCCAAGTGTCCGCGGCGGGGCGATAGTGGCAGGCGTGATTCCGTCCGCGCCTTTAGGAACAGACGCCGCCGCCGACCGCCCCGGTCTCGGCGCCGCAGTGGCTGCCCCGCGGGGCGGCGCCGCCGAGCGCCGGTTCCGTTTCGAGCTGGTCGCGCATCCGGGTTCCGTCGCCCGGGCGAGACGCCTGGCGCACGCCCGGCTGACCGGCTGGTCGGTGTGCGCGGACACCTGTGACAGCGCGGCTCTGGTCGTCTCCGAGCTGGTCACCAACGCGATCGTGCACACCGCGAGCGAACGGGTGGTGTGCGAGTTGCACGACCACGGCGACATGGTGCGCATCGCCGTGCGCGACGAGGGCTGTGCTTCCGGCGAGCCCCACCCGGCCTCACAGCGGCCCGACGAGGAGCACGGGAGGGGGTTGCTCCTCGTCGACGCGCTGTGCCGGGCCTGGGGTGCGCAGGAGCACGGCTCCGGGCTGCTGGTCTGGGCGGAGCTGGCCCGCCGGGAGGAGCCGGCCGCCGAGCCCGCCGCGCCGCGCGAGGATCTCGGCTGGGGCGCGCGTCCCAAGCCGGGCCGGCCCGGCGACTCCGGTGAGGACGAGCCGGCCGAGGCCCATGACCTCGCCTCCGGTGCGGGCGCCGAGCAGGCCGTGTACCGGGTGCCGGAACAGCCGCACCCGGCGCACCGGACGCCCGAACCGCACCACCGCCGGCACGGCACCCCGGACCGCCGTCCGTACGGCGTCGCCGAGCCGCACCGGCACCGGGGCGTGGAACAGCCTCCGCTCCGGGCGCCGGAGCAGCACCGCGACCGGGAGCGGCCGTGACCGCCGCGGCGGGTCCGGGACGGCACGGCGGGGCGGGGCGGGGCTCCGGCAGGCACCCGGTTCCCGGCCCCGAGGCCACCGGTGCGGAACGGGCGATGGGGATGAACACCTTGGTGCGGCTGCAACGCCGGCGTCCGGGCGCGGATCCGGGTCACCGGCTCCAGGTGCCGGACGGCATGACCGTACCGCTGGGCTGTGACGCCGTGGGGGTGCCCGACCGCCTCGGGCCGCTGGTCGTGGCCCGGCTGCCGCGGCTGGGGTGCGTGTACGCCGACGGGGCCCGCTGGTGGTGGATCGTGCCGTCGGACTCCGACTACGCGCTGCCCTGGCCGGCGCCCGCCGAGTACGCGCCGGGCGCGCTGGTCGGGGGTGCCGCGCCGCTGATCCACCGGCCGCAGGGCACGGTGCCGTACACCCCGCCGATCCCGCTCTATCTGGCGCTGTGCCGGGCGACGGGGACGGCTCCGGACTGGTCGCGCACGATCACCGCCTAGCGGCCGCTTCGCTCCCCGCACGATCACGAGGAACGCCCCGCACGATCACCAGGAAGGTGTCCGTCGCCAGGTCCATGACGACCTCGGCGGGCCGGCCCTCCAGGCGTCGCGCGTGCGCGAACTCCTCGGCGGGCCACGATCCGCGCGGGCCGCCGGCCGGGAAGCGTCCGAGCACCGTTCGTCCGTTCACCATCGCGCACCTCCGGAAGAGCCTGTCGTGCTTGTGGGGCACTGGGTCGTTCTGCAAGGAGAGAACGCCCGGCGGGAGGTGAACGCCTCGGCCGGTGACCGGACTGAGACACGTCCGGCACGGATTCGGTGCGGATCGCGACAATCCGGTCACACAGTGAAAGGAAACCGTACCTTCCGGGTCAGAAGTCGTACTCGTCGTGGAGGCGCAGTCCCTCGCTTCCGGTGGGGTCCCGGCCGAGGGCGGTCAGGTCGAGGAGGGCGGTGGTGCCGCCCAGTTCGGCCAGGTCCGCGTCGTGGACCGAGTAGGTGTGGAACACCCGGTCGTGCTCGCGCAGGAAGCAGCTCAGGCCCGGCCGCTCGACCTGCTCGCCGCCGTCGTACACGGTCGCCTCGAAGTCGGTGTTGAAGTCGCCGGGCGCCGAGGAGTACCAGGGCACCGCCCAGCCCATGCGCGCCTTGAACGGCAGGATGCGGGTGAACGGGGCCCGGGAGACGGCGGCGAACGAGGTGTTCCGGGCCCGCAGATGCGCGAGGTGGCCGACCTGGTCGAGAAAGGCGGCGCAGCAGGGGCAGCCGGTCTCCCACTCGGGGGCGAACATGAAGTGGTGGACGACGAGCTGGGAGCGTCCCTCGAAGAGGTCGAGCAGCGTCGCCTTGCCGTCGCCGCCCTCGAAGAGGTACTCGGGGTCGACCTCGACCATGGGCAGCCGGCGCCGCTCGGCGCCGAGCGCCCGGCGCGCCCGTCTCACCGCTTCCTCCCTGTGCCGTAACTCCTCGCGCGCGATGCGCCATTGCTCGCGCGAGACGATCTCCGGAAGCGACATGGGCCCTCCTGTCCGACGGTCGGTCGGGAGTGCTGACCGGCGCCGGGCCCGGAACTCATCGCCGTGCGCGGGGCTTTCCCACCCGGCCGCGGTCACGGCGCCGGGGGCAGTGCCGCCGCGACGATCTCCTCCGCCCTGGCGACGGCCGTGACCAGCGCGTCGGGCGCGGGGTCCAACTCGCCCAGCAGGCCGTCGAACTCCCGCAGTCCGGCCCGTTCCAGCAGCCGTTTCTCGTTGGTCACCCACTCCCCGCGGGCGGCGAGGACGGCGTGGGCCGCCTGGGTCGCGGCCACGGCGACGGCGCCCGCGGTCTCGGTGAGGCGCCCCTGGGGCGCGTGGTTCGCCTTGGCGTAGCCCAGGGTGGCGAGCGCGCTGCCGTGCCAGCGGTCGGCGGCGCTGCGGCGCAGCTTGTCCGGGTAGCCGGCGGGGCGGGGCAGTTCGCCGCGCAGCACCTGGTTGACGGCGAGCTCCGCCACGGTCAGATAGGTGGGGATGCCGGCGAGGTGGAACAGCAGCGGCTCCACCCGGAACCGTCCCTGCTCCGCCTCGGCCAGTTCGTGCTCGACCACGTCCAGGTCGCGGTAGTGCACATCGACCCGGCGTCCGTCGATGGTCAGCCAGGCCCCGCCGTTGAAGACGCCGCCGCCCCAGTCGCCGACCCCGCAGACCTCGCCCGGCCAGCCGACGGCGCGCAGGTCGGCCGGGTCGAAGGGGCCCCGGTAGTAGACGGCCAGGTCCCAGTCGCTGTCCGGGCGGTGGGTGCCCTGGGCCCGGGAGCCGCCGAGGGCCACGGCGCGGACGGTGGGCAGGGCGGCGAGCCGGTCGGCGGTGGCGGAGAGGAAGTCGGAGTCGGAGAGACGAGGCATGGGGCCAGCCTGCGCCATGGCGGGCCTGGTCCGCGCGCGGATTACCCCCGTCCACGGCCGCGCCGGGAAATTCGGATGCGCGCGTGCTCGACGAGGGCCGATGATCGGGAGGTTGTCCGCTGACCGTCGTAGGAGCAGATCCGTGATCCAGCGCGTCACCGTTCCCACCCTCTTCCCGCCGCCCACCTACTCCCACGCCTCCGTGGTGGAGGCCGGCACGCGACTGGCGTTCCTCGCCGGGACCGTGCCGCTCGACGAGCGGGGCGAGATCGTCGGACCCGGCGATCCCGTGCGCCAGGCCGAGCGGGTGATCGCCAACCTGCACGCACAACTGCGCGCCGTGGGCAGCGACTTGGCGCATGTTCTCCGGACGGAGGTGTACGTCGTGGGCGATGAGCCGGCGACGCTGTCGGCGGTCTGGCGGGTCGTGGAGGAGTCCGGGCTGAGCAAGGGCCCGCACTCGTCCACCCTGCTCGGTGTCGCCTGCCTCGGGTACACCGGACAGCTGGTGGAGATCACGGCGACCGCGGTGGTGCCCGACGGCCAGGCGGACGCGGCGGAACAGCGGTGACCGGGATCGTGCTGCGGCGGGCCGTGGCGGCGGACGCCCGGGCCGCCGCCGATGTCTGGCTGCGGTCGTTCGCCGCCGCGCTGCCCACGGTCGTACGGCCGCGCACCGACGACGACGTGCGCGACTACTTCCGGGACGTCGTCGTGCCGCTGCGCGAGACCTGGGTGGCGGAGGCGGACGGGGGGCGGATCGTCGGGGTGATGGTGCTCGACGGAGAACTGCTGTCCCAGCTGTACCTGGACCCGCGGTGGCGGGGACGGGGGCTCGGCGACCGGTTCGTGACGGTGGCCAAGGAGCGCTGCCCGGACCGGCTGACCTTGTGGACCTTCCAGGTCAACGGACCCGCCCGGCGCTTCTACGAGCGCCACGGCTTCGTCGCCGTCGAGACCACGGACGGCCATGGCAACGAGGAGCGGGAGCCGGACGTACGGTACGTGTGGCAGCCCTGAGGGTGCCCTGCGAAGAGGCGGTCCGCCCCCCTCCGGGGTTCGCCCGCGCCGGGCAGGCACCTCGGCCGGGCCGGGGCTCCCGGCCTCAGGACACCGGCAGTCCCGCCGCCTTCCCGGCCGTGCGCAGGACCTCGCGCAGCATCTCCGGGGTGAGCCGGCCGGTGAAGGTGTTGCGCTGGCTGACGTGGAAGCAGCCGAAGAGGTCCAGGCCGTCGAGCGCGACCCGGGTGCCGTGGGCGAAGGCCGGGCGGGGCCGGGGGACGGTCCAGCCCGCCTCGGCGAACGCGGGCAGCGCCGCCTGCCAGCCGAAGGCGCCGAGGACCAGCGCGGCCCGCACCGTGGGGCGCAGCAGATGCAGTTCTTGGACCAGCCAGGACCGGCAGGTGTCGCGCTCGCCGGGGGTCGGCTTGTTGGCGGGCGGCGCGCAGTGCACGGGCGCGGTGATCCGGACTCCGTACAGTTCCAGTCCGTCGTCGGCGCTGACCGCGGTGGGGCGGTTGGCGAGGCCCACGTCGTACAGCGCCTGGTAGAGCACGTCCCCGGAGCGGTCGCCGGTGAACATGCGCCCGGTGCGGTTGCCGCCGTGCGCCGCCGGGGCCAGGCCGATGATCAGCAGCCGGGCGTCCGCGGGGCCGAAGCCGGGCACCGGCCTGCCCCAGTACGTCCAGTCGGCGAAGGCGGCCCGTTTGGTCCGCGCGACCTCCTCGCGCCACTCCACCAGCCGGGGGCAGGCCCGGCAGCCCGTGAGGCGCCGGTCCAGCCGGGCGAGGGCACCGCTGTCGTCCATACGGCCACCGTATGCCCAGGACACCGCGCCCCATGTCCGCGATCTCCGTCCAAGCTCCTCTCCCACTTCTCCTTGTCTCTTCTTGCCGCGGCTCCCGCCGGGGCCAGGGCCGCACCCGGGAAAACCGGTCCGGGTCGTCCGGCCCGGGGCGTTAGGGTCGGAACATGGCTTCCGAGGACACGGACGAGAACGTGAACCCTGGCACCGGCGAGCCCGCCGGGTCGGTCCCCGCCCGGCCCGCGGAGGACTCCGGTGCCTCCGCCGGCCGGCCGCTCGACCCCAAGGTGGCTGCCGCGGTGGCCGCCGCCGAGGCCGCGGGGCCGGGCAGCGGCGAGACGGTCCGGATCGACAGCTGGATCTGGGCCGTACGGCTGATCAAGACGCGTTCCCTGGGCGCCGCCGCCTGCCGTGGTGGCCATGTGCACGTGAACGGTGAGCGGGTGAAGCCGGCGTACTCCGTCCGGGTGGGCGACGAGGTGCGGCTGCGGCACGAGGGCCGGGAGCGGGTGGTGATCGTCAAGCGCCTCATCCGCAAGCGGGTCGGCGCGCCCGTGGCCGTGCAGTGCTACATCGACAACTCCCCTCCGCCCCCGCCCCGTGAAGCCGTCGCCCCCGTCGGCCTGCGCGACCGGGGCGCCGGCCGCCCCACCAAGCGGGACCGCCGGGAGATGGAGCGCCTGCGGGGCCTCGCCGCCCCGGGCCCCGCCGCCGGCCCCGGCGGTGGCTTCGCCGGTCCCGGCGGTGGCTTCGCCGGTCCCGGCGGGCGGCCCAAGGGACGGTGACGGGAGGCGCCGCCGCGACGCCGACCGGTGCCCCGGCGGACCGCCCTCCTCCGGGCCGGCCGCCGTCACCGCCCGCCTACGCCACCGGCACGGCTCGTACCCAGGTCCCGTCCGGGGTCAGATACTCGTCCACCTCCAGGCCCGCCTCCGCGAGCGCCGCTTCGAACTGTTCCCTGGACAGGGGGCGGGCGAGGAAGGTCTGGGTCCAGGTGCCGTCCGGGAACGTGTACTCGACGTGGACGGAGTCGACCCCGTCCCCCACGGGCCGCACCGAGGCGATCCGGACCGTGAAGCCGCTGGGGTCGACCCGCTCTCTGGGCACATCGGTGTGGTAGTCCTCGCCCTCTCGCTGGATGAGGACACTGCCCCCCTCGGCCACATGGCGGGCGCAGGTGCGCAGCAGGCCGCGGCGCACCGCCTCGTCGCCTGCGTGGACCAGGAACGACGCGAGCAGCACCACGTCGAACTTCTCGGCCCCCAGGTCCAGTTCCTCGATGGGGCGGCATATCGTGCGCGCCCCGTGGACGCGGGCCAGCATCTGCGCGGACTCGTCCACCGCGGTGACCGTGAACCCCCGTTCCAGCAGCGGATGGGTCATCCGGCCCACCCCGCTGCCCAGTTCCAGGATGTGTGCCCCGGCCGGTACCGCCGCGGCGATGATGTCCGGCTCCGGCCCCGCGGGCAGCCGTGAGTAGACCTCCACCGCGCAGCCGTCCGGGGTGATCGCGCCTCTCCCCGTGCCCTTGTATCCCTCACGCATGTCGACCGTCATGCCCGGACAACGGCCCGCTCGCGCCCGCCCGTTCCCGTTCGACCGTAGTTCACTCGTTCGAGCTATGTGCCGCTGGGCGGGAACTCCGCGGCGCCCTCGGTCCGCGTCCGGCGGACACCGTTGGTGCCCGTCGTCGCCGAAGAGTACGTTGCAGGGAGGAGTCGTGAGTTCCCATGCGTACGGGCAGTGAACCGGCGACCGCGCGCAGTGCACTGCGGGCGCGGCTGTGGCTGAGTGCGTGGGGACTGGTCTGGGCGGTCTTCGGCACGGCGCTGTTCGCGCTGGTCGGGCTCCCCGGCTGGGCGGCGGCCTGCGGGGTGCTGCTGCTGGTGATCGTCGTCGACATGGCGGTGATCGTCCGGCACATCCGGCAGGGCCCGCACTACCAGCCGGGCCGCGATGTGCCGCCGTACCAGCCGCCGCGCGGCGGGGATCCGTACCCCCGGCCGCCGACGCGCCACCGGCACCCGCGCCGGCATGGGGACGGGCACCTCTGACGGGAGCGCCGGCCCGTCAGCCGTCGAAGCGCGCCGCCTTCAGGTACTCCGGGTTGGGATCGAGCGCCGCCGCCAGCCGGAAGTGGCGTTTGGCCTGGTCGGGGCGGCCCTGGCGTTCATAGGTGCGGGCGAGCGCGAAGTGCGCGAACGCGTTGTCCGGCTCCCGTTCCAGCACGATGGTGAACTCCAGCTCCGCGGGCCGCAGTTGCGCGGCGGCGAAGAAGGCACGCGCGCGCAGCAGGCGGGCCGCGGTGTTCTCGGGGTGCGCGGCGATGACCCCGTCGAGCAGCTTCACCGCACCCCGGGGGTCCCGCGCGTTGAGCAGTTGCTCGGCGGCGCGGAAGTCGATGACATGGGTCTCCGGAGTGGGTCCGGGGGAACCGCTGGTCTCGGGCACGGCACAGTCCTTCCCTTGTTCCGGGAGTTCAACGCCCCCGCACGGACCGCTATTCCGTGGCCCCGTCCGCGGCGAAGGTGCCACGGGCGCGGCGCACCAGGTCGTCCCAGACCTCGTCGACGCGCTTGCGCAGCGCGTCCAACGGCACGTCGTTGTCGATCACGATGTCGGCGATCGCGCGCCGCTGCTCGCGGGTGGCCTGCGCGGCCATCCGGGCGCGGGCGTCCTCCTCGGTCATCCCCCGCAGCCGGGTCAGCCGGTCGAGCTGGGTCTCAGGGCGGGCGTCCACGACGATCACCAGGTCGTAGAGCGGCGAGAGGCCGTTCTCGGTCAGCAGGGGCACATCGTGGATCACCACGGCGTCCGGGGCCGCGGCCTCCTCCAGCTCACGGGAGCGGGCGCCGACCAGGGGGTGCACGATCGAGTTGAGAACGGCGAGCCGGTCCGGGTCGGCGAAGACGATGGAGCCGAGCCGGGGGCGGTCCAGGCTGCCGTCCGGGGCGAGGACGTCCGTACCGAAGGCGTCGACCACGGCCCGGAGGCCGGGCGTGCCGGGCGCGACGACCTCGCGGGCGATGCGGTCCGCGTCGATCAGCACGGCGCCGTGCTCCACGAGCAGCCGCGACACCTCGCTCTTGCCGGCACCGATGCCGCCGGTCAGGCCAACTTTCAGCATGAGCGGAAGCTTAGGCCCTGCCACGGGCGGCGGCAGGGCCGGCCGGTGGTCAGGCCTCGCCCTCCCGCTCCGCCAGGAACCGCTCGAACTCGCGCCCGATCTCGTCCGCGGAGGGGATCTCCACCGGCTCGGCGAGCATGTTGCCCCGGGTCTCGGCGCCGGCCGCCGCGTCGTACTGGTGCTCGAGGCCCTGGACGAGCGAGGTCAGTTCCTCGTCGCCCTCCTGGATCTGCCGGTCGATCTCGGTCTGGGTGCGGCGGGCCTCGGTGCGCAGCGAGTGCGCGATGCCGGGCAGGACCAGTCCGGTGGCCGCGGTGATCGCCTCCAGGACGGTCAGGGCGGCGTCCGGGTACGGGGAGCGGGCGACGTAGTGCGGCACGTGCGCGGCGACTCCCAGCACGTCGTGCCCCGCCTGCATGAGGCGGTACTCCACCAGCTGCTCCACGCTGCCGGGCACCTGGGCCTCCTCGAAGGGGCTGCGGTGGCCGGGGACGAGGTCCGCGCGGTTGCCGTGCGGGGTCAGGCCCACGGGGCGGGTGTGCGGCACGCCCATGGGCAGGCCGCTGAAGTTCACCGCCAGGCGGACGCCGAGCCGGTCGGCGATCTGCCGTACGGCCGTCGAGAAGCGCTCCCACTCCACGTCCGGCTCGGGCCCGGACAGCAGCAGGAAGGGAGCGCCGGTGGCGTCCTGGACGATGTGGACCTCTATGGCCGGGGTCTCGTAGTCGGTCCAGCGATCGCGTTTGAAGGTGAGCAGGGGCCGTCGGGCCCGGTAGTCCACGAGGCGGTCGTGGTCGAAGCGCGCCACGACCTGGTGGGGCAGTGAGTCGAGCAGCCGGTCGACGATCTGGTCACCGGTCTCGCCCGCGTCGATGTATCCGTCGAAGTGGTAGAGCATGACAAGGCCGGCCGATTCCTGGGCGAGCGCCATGTCGACCACGGCGAGGCCCTTCGGCTCCCATGCGTACAAACCCTGCGGATCAAGCACTGTGACCGCTCCTCCTCCTGTTCCACTCCTACAACGTGCCCCGGGACGGGACCATTCCCGCGACACGCCGTGGATCGGCGGTCTCTCTCCGGGCACCTTGACGCCCCGTCACCTGGTCCGTACCTTCACGGAAACCGTCGTTCACGATGACGGCCGTGGTTCATGTATGAGATTCGCGCCGCCCCGAAGTATGAGACCAAGCGCCCGTACGCCAGGAAGGCAGCACCCCCATGCGTCCACGCACGCCGCTCACCGTCCTGCTCGGCGCGGCCGCCGTCACCGGCGGTCTGCTCCTCGCCGCACCGAATCCGGCCGTCGCCGCCTCCACCGTCGAGGTGTCGACCGCGGCCCAGCTGAAGACGGCCCTCGCGAACGCGCGGCCCGGCGACACCATCCATCTCGCCGACGGCGTCTACAGCGGGAACTTCAACGCGACCACTCCGGCCACCGCGTCCGCCCGCATCACCCTCACCGGCTCCGCCAAGGCCGTGCTCACCGCAGGCGGCGGCTACGGCCTCCATCTGAACGGCGCCTCCTACTGGACGGTCGGCGGGCTCACGGTGACCGGCGGCCAGAAGGGCATCGTGATCGACGCCTCCACGGGCGTGACCGTGGACGGCGTCACGGTGCACGGACTGGCGATGGAGGGGGTGCACTTCCGCAACTCCAGCGCGGACGGCGTGATCAGGAACTCGCGGATCTACGACACCGGGAGGGACGGCGACGGCAAGGGCGAGGGCGTGTACGTCGGCACCGCCGGCACCCTGTCCGACAAGAGCGACCGGGTGCAGATCCTGGACAACACCATCGGCCCGGACGTGGGCGGCGAGAACGTCGACGTCAAGGAGGGCACGACCGGCACCCGGATCATCGGGAACACCTTCGACGGCAGCGGCCTGACCGGCGCCAACTACGACGACTCCTGGGTCGACGTGAAGGGCGACGACGTCCTGGTCCAGGACAACACCGGCACCCGCACCAGCAACGACGGCTACCAGACCCACACCCAGCAGCCCGGCTGGGGCTGCGGCACGGTCTTCAAGGGCAACAAGTCGACCTTGACGGGTGCCACGGGGGCCACCCGGCTGGCCATCGACGTCACCAACTACGGCGCCGGCTGCGAGACGACGGTCTACGGCTCGAACACGGTGACGGACGGAGAGGGCCTGACCAACATCCCGGTGACCGGCTGAGGGAGGCGCGGAGAACCACGCGGCGAACCCGTCGGTCCGGCACCGCCCCCACGGCCGGACCGTCCCGGAAAACCCTGAGGGGCCCCACCTCGAAAGGTGGGGCCCCTCAGCAGCTAACTGCTAAGCCTCAGCGGCCTGCGTTCAGCTCTGGCCGCCCGCGAGCTTCTCGCGCAGCGCCGCCAGCGCCTCGTCCGAGGCCAGCGCACCGGACTGGTCCGCGCCCTCGGAGGAGTACGAGCCGCCGGTCGCGGCCGGAGCCGCAGCCTCGCCGCCCTCGGCCGCGGCAGCGGCGTCGGCCTCGCGGGACTTGATGACCTGCTGCTGGTGCTGCTCGAAGCGGGACTGCGCCTCGGCGTACTGGCGCTCCCACTCCTCGCGCTGCTTCTCGTAGCCCTCGAGCCAGTCGTTGGTCTCGGGGTCGAAGCCCTCGGGGTAGATGTAGTTGCCCTGGTCGTCGTAGGACGCGGCCATGCCGTACAGGGTCGGGTCGAACTCGACGGCCGACGGGTCGGCGCCGAAGGACTCGTTGGCCTGCTTCAGCGAGAGGCTGATGCGACGACGCTCCAGGTCGATGTCGATGACCTTGACGAAGATCTCGTCGTTGACCTGGACGACCTGCTCCGGGATCTCCACGTGGCGCTCGGCCAGCTCGGAGATGTGGACCAGACCCTCGATGCCCTCGTCCACGCGGACGAACGCACCGAACGGAACCAGCTTCGTGACCTTGCCGGGCACGACCTGGCCGATCTGGTGGGTGCGGGCGAACTGCTGCCACGGGTCTTCCTGGGTCGCCTTCAGCGACAGGGAGACGCGCTCGCGGTCCATGTCCACGTCGAGGACCTCGACGGTGACCTCCTGGCCGACCTCGACGACCTCGGAGGGGTGGTCGATGTGCTTCCAGGACAGCTCGGAGACGTGGACCAGACCGTCGACGCCACCCAGGTCCACGAAGGCACCGAAGTTGACGATCGAGGAGACCACACCGGAGCGGACCTGACCCTTCTGGAGGGTCGTGAGGAACGTCTGGCGGACCTCGGACTGGGTCTGCTCCAGCCAGGCACGGCGGGACAGGACCACGTTGTTGCGGTTCTTGTCCAGCTCGATGATCTTCGCCTCGAGCTCCTTGCCGACGTACGGCTGGAGGTCGCGGACGCGGCGCATCTCGACCAGGGAGGCCGGGAGGAAGCCACGGAGGCCGATGTCGAGGATGAGACCACCCTTGACGACCTCGATGACGGTACCGGTGACGATGCCGTCCTCTTCCTTGATCTTCTCGATGGTGCCCCAGGCACGCTCGTACTGGGCGCGCTTCTTCGAGAGGATCAGGCGGCCTTCCTTGTCCTCCTTCTGGAGGACCAGGGCCTCGATCTCGTCGCCGACGGCGACGACCTCGTTCGGGTCGACGTCGTGCTTGATCGAGAGCTCGCGGCTCGGGATGACACCTTCGGTCTTGTAACCGATGTCGAGCAGGACCTCGTCCCGGTCGACCTTCACGATGACGCCGTCGACGATGTCGCCGTCGTTGAAGTACTTGATCGTCTCGTCGATCGCTGCGAGGAAGGCTTCCTCGTTACCGATGTCGTTGACCGCTACCTGCGGGGTGGTGGCGGTGGTCTCGGTGCTGCTCGTCATGTGGGAAAGGGCTCCGGTACGGACATTGAAGTCGTAGGTACTGCTTACGCCGGGAGCCCGTTTCGCTCTGCAGAAGCCGGACAGCCAAGGAAGCGCCACCCAAATGGACACCGGGTGCCCGGTGGCGCCTCGACAACCGAGGGGACATACATACAGATGCGAGCGCAGCCTGCTACGTCTGAGGTGCGCAGGCCCGCAGCGCAACTTGTAGCATACGGGGGCAGCCGGACAGGGTCAATGCGCGAAGGCGGACACCCGGGACAGACGGCCGCATACCCGGCGCAAGAATGTCCCGAAGGACCGCGTGACAGGGCCGTGCGACCCCTTCTCCGGCATACCGCCGTCCGGCGGGTCGGACGGAAGATTACGACGAGGGAGCCGATCATCCAAGAGCCGGAACGGCCCGAGCCCGAGGGGTTCGAGCCCGAAGCCACCCGCCGTGACGCCGGGATCGCGGAGAGCAGCCGGGCCAACCGGGGCTGGTGGGACCGCAACGCGGACGAGTACCAGGTCGAACACGGCACGTTCCTCGGCGACGACCGGTTCGTGTGGGGCCCGGAGGGACTGGACGAGGTGGAGGCCGAGCTGCTCGGCCCGCCGGAGGACCTGAAGGGCAAGGACGTCCTGGAGATCGGCGCCGGCGCGGCCCAGTGCGCGCGCTGGCTGGCCGCCCAGGGGGCCCGCCCGGTCGCCCTGGACCTCTCGCACCGCCAGCTCCAGCACGCGCTGCGCATCGGCGGATCGTTCCCGCTGGTGTGCGCGGACGCAGGCGCGCTGCCCTTCGCGGACGGCTCCTTCGACCTGGCGTGCTCGGCGTACGGCGCGCTGCCGTTCGTCGCGGATCCGCGCCTGGTGCTGCGCGAGGTGCGGCGGGTGCTGCGGCCGGGCGGGCGGTTCGTCTTCTCGGTGACCCACCCGATCCGCTGGGCGTTCCCGGACGAGCCGGGCCCCGAGGGCCTGTCGGTGTCCGCCTCCTACTTCGACCGCACGCCCTACGTGGAGCAGGACGAGGAGGGCCGGGCGGTCTACGTGGAGCACCACAGGACGCTCGGCGACCGGGTGCGGGACATCGTGGCCTCGGGGCTGCGCCTGGTGGACCTGGTCGAGCCGGAGTGGCCGGCCTGGAACAGCTCCGAGTGGGGCGGCTGGTCCCCGCTGCGGGGCGGCCTGATCCCGGGCACGGCCATCTTCGTGTGCGAGCGGGACTGACCGGACCGGGCCGTCCACCGGGCGTGCGGGACCCGTCGGCCGCCGTACGACACTGGGGGGCGTGATCCGTGACGACGCCCTGGACGCGCTGCCCGTGCGCTCCGCCCTGCCCGCCCTGACCGACGCGCTCGCGGACGGCGGCACCGCCGTCCTGGTGGCGCCGCCCGGCACCGGCAAGACGACGCTGGTGCCGCTGGTGCTGGCCGGGCTGGTCGGGGACGGTCCCGCGCGGCGGGTCGTGGTGGCCGAGCCGCGGCGGATCGCGGCGCGCGCGGCGGCCCGGCGGATGGCGTGGCTGCTGGGCGAGCGGCCCGGCGAGAGCGTGGGCTTCACGGTGCGCGGCGAGCGGGCCGTGGGCCGCCGCACCCGGGTGGAGGTCGTGACCACCGGCGTGCTGGTGCAGCGGCTCCAGCGCGACCAGGAACTGGCCGGGGCCGACGTCGTGGTGCTCGACGAGTGCCATGAGCGGCATCTGGACGCCGACACGGCGGCGGCCTTCCTGTGGGACGTGCGGCAGACCCTGCGGCCGGAGCTGCGGCTGGTGGCGGCGTCGGCGACCACGGACGCCGAGGGCTGGGCGCGGCTGCTGGGCGGGGCGCCGGTGGTCGAGGCGACGGGCGTGAGCCATCCCGTGGAGGTGGTGTGGGCGCCGCCGGCCCGCCCGGTACGGCCGCCGCACGGGATGCGGGTGGATCCCGCGCTGCTGACGCACGTGGCGTCGGTGGTACGGCGGGCGCTGGCCGAGCGGGACGGCGACGTGCTGTGTTTCCTGCCGGGGGTCGGCGAGATCGCGCAGGTGGCAGGCCGGCTGGGGGAGCTGGGCGCGGTGGACGTCCTCCAGGTGCACGGGCGGGCGCCGGCGGCCGTGCAGGAGGCGGTGCTGGCGCCGGGCGCGCGGCGCCGGGTGGTGCTGGCGACGTCGGTCGCGGAGTCCTCGCTGACGGTGCCCGGGGTGCGGGTGGTGGTGGACTCGGGGCTGGCCCGGGAGCCGCGGGTGGACCATGCGCGCGGGATCGGCGGTCTGACGACGGTACGGGCCTCGCGGGCGGCCGGACGGCAGCGGGCGGGCCGTGCCGGGCGTGAGGCGCCGGGCACGGTGTACCGGTGCTGGGCGGAGGCCGAGGACGGCCGTCTGCCGGCGTTTCCGGCGCCGGAGATCAAGGTGGCCGATCTGACCGCGTTCGCCCTCCAGGCGGCCTGCTGGGGCGATCCGGACGCCTCGGGGCTCGCGCTGCTGGATCCGCCGCCGCCCGGCGCGATGGCGGCGGCGCGCTCCGCGCTGACGGCGGTGGGTGCGGTGGACCCCGCGGGCCGGGCCGTCGACCGGGGGGTGCGGCTGTCCCGCCTCGGCGTCCATCCCCGGCTGGGGCGGGCCCTGCTCGACACCTCGGGCGCGGGGGCCGAGGTGGTCGCGCTGCTGTCGGAGGAGGTGCCGCGGGAGTACGGCGACGATCTCGCCGCCGCGTTGCGGCGCGCGCGGCGCGGGGGTGACGCCTACGCGGCGCGCTGGGCCGCGGAGGTGCGGCGGCTGCGGGCCGTGTCGGCCCAGTCCCCCGGGCCGTCCGCCGGCCGGCCGGAGGGTGCCCTCGGCGCCGGGCCGGGCACCGGTGACGAGCGGCTCGCCGGGCTGGTCGCCGCGCTCGCCTTCCCCGAGCGGATCGCGAAGTGGGACGGCGGCTCGTACCTCATGGTGTCCGGGACGCGGGCCGAGGTGGCGGAGGGTTCGGCGTTGCGGGGTGCGCCGTGGATCGTGGTGGCCGTCGCCGACCGGCCGGGCGGCAAGGGGCATGCCCGGGTGCGGCTGGGGGCCGCCGTGCCGGAGGAGGTGGCGCGGGCCGCGGCCGGGGCGGTGCCGGCGGAGCGGGACGAGGTGCGCTGGGCCGAGGGGGACGTCGTGGCGCGGCGGGTGGAGCGGCTGGGGGCGGTGGAGTCGGCCGTGCGGCCGTTGCGGGACGCGCCGCCGGAGCTGGTGCGGGCGGCGCTGCTCGACGGGCTGCGCCAGGAGGGGCTCGGCCTGTTGCTCTGGACGCCGGACGCGCAGGTGCTGCGGCAGCGGCTGGCGTTCCTGCGTGCCCGCCTCGGGGAGCCGTGGCCGGACGTGTCGGACGAGGCGCTGCGGGCGCGCTGGGCCGAGTGGCTGGAGCCGGAGCTGGGCCGGGCCCGGCGCCGGGCGGACCTGGCGCGGATCGACGCCGGGCAGGCGCTGACGCGGCTGCTGCCCTGGGCGAGCGGGGAGGCGGCCCGGCTGGACGAGCTGGCGCCCGAGCGGATCACCGTGCCGAGCGGGTCCAGGATCCGGATCGACTACCGGGATCCGGAGCGGCCGGTGCTCGCGGTGAAGCTCCAGGAGATGTTCGGGCTGGCGCGGACGCCGTCGGTGGCGGGCGTCCCGCTGCTGGTGCACCTGCTCTCCCCCGCGGGCCGGCCGGCCGCGGTGACGGCCGATCTGGCGTCGTTCTGGCGGGACGGCTACCAGGGCGTACGGGCGGAGCTGCGCGGTCGCTATCCGAAGCACCCGTGGCCGCAGGATCCGGCGGGTGCCGAGCCCACCCGGCACACCAACGCGCGGCTCGGGCGCTGACCGGGCCGGGGTCGGTCGCCCCCGTGGGCGCCGGCCTCGCGGGGCGGCGGGCGCGGGCCTCCAGGTGGAGGGACGGCGCGAACGGGAGCGGGGTGAGGCCGGGAGCCCCGGGGGCGTGGGCCGGACGGCGCGCCGGGGCGCCGAGCGCGGGGGGGCGAGCGCGAGGAGGGGACCGGTCGGGGCGCGCATGCGGGGCCTCCCGCGCGAACGGCTCCTGACGGACCGTCAGGTCCCGGTGCCGTGACAGCGGGCGGGCGGGACGAGACCAGCGGCGGGCGCACGAACGGCGGCGCCCTCCCCGCCGGAAGCGGGGAGGGCGCCGTGCCGGTCCAGAAGGGCCCGGTCCGTCAGGAGGAGGCGGACGGGCTCGGGGACGGGGACGGGCTCGTCGTGGCGGTGTCGTCCGCGGCGACCTTCAGCTGGACGGTGAGGGTGCCGCCGCCGGGGGTGGTGATGCGCAGCAGGAAGGTGCCGGTGGTGTCGTCGGCGTACAGCTTCGGCAGCGTCAACAGGCCCTTGTCGTCGGTCTTCAGGCCGGTGAGGGTGCGGACGGCCTTGCCGTCGGCGTCCTTGAAGTAGGGACCCTTGGTGTTCTCGGTGGGGTCGGTCGCGGAGGTGACCAGGGTGGCGGTGGCCGCGACCTTGTCCGCGACGGCGCCCTTGTAGGTCGCCTTCACCTGGATCGGGTCCGCGAACTCGCCGCCCGGGGTGCAGGTGAGCGGTGTGTCGCCGGTGGCGGTGAGGGTGTCGGCGGCGCGCTCGGTGACGGTCGCCTGGTAGTCGACGCCCTTGAGCGAGCGGCCCACGACGGTGGCGGTGACCTTGAAGTCGCCGGTCTTCTCGCCCGCTTGCAGCGCCGGGGCCTTGGCCACGCCCTTGGCGTCGGTGGCGACCGTGGCCACGTTCTCGCCGCCGGTGAAGGTGGTGTCGGTGTCCCCGGTGATGGTGAACCGGATGCGGACCTTCGCCACCGGCGCGCCGGCCTTGGTCTCGGCGCGGGCGCCGATCGCCCCGGTGAAGGCGTGCCCGGCCATCGCGGTGAGCCGGGTGGTGCCCGTGTCCTGGAGGTGGTCCACGGTGTCGGTGGCGGTGGGCGGCGTGGCCGGCGGTGTGCCGGGCGTCGTGGGCGGCTTGGGGCTCGGGCCGCCGTCCTTGCCGTCGCCCGGGTCCGTGGGCGACGGACTCGCCGGTGCGGTGGGGCCCTTCGGGTCCTGCTGCCCCGGCGGGTGCGGGTCGGAGGGCTTCGGGGACGGGCTGTGCGGGGTGCCGTCGTCGCTGCGGTGGGCGGGCAGGCCGCCGGTGCCGTCGGGCACGGTGTAGGTGCCCTTGCGGTAGTACTCCATCCACGACAGAACGGTGTTCAGGTAGTCCTGCGAGTTGTTGTAGCCGAGGATCGCGGCGTGCAGGTCGGCGTCGCGGGACAGGTCCCGGTCGCCGCGGCACAGGTAGTGGCCGGCGGCGAGGGCGGCGTCGTAGATGTTGTTGGGGTCCTTCTTGCCGTCGCCGTTGCCGTCGCGGCCGGCCCAGGCCCAGGTGGACGGGATGAACTGCATGGGCCCGACGGCCTGGTCGTACCGGCTGTTGCCGTCGTACGCGCCGTGGTCGGTGTCCTTGATGAGCGCGAAGCCGTTGCCGTCGAGCACCGGGCCGAGGATCGGGGTCAGCGTGGTGCCGTCGGCGCCGACCTGGCCGCCGCGGGCCTGGCCGGACTCCACCTTGCCGATGGCGGCGAGGAGTTGCCAGGGCAGGTTGCAGCCGGGCTTGGCGGTGCGCAGTTCGGCCTCGGCCCGCTTGTACGCGTCGAGCACCGTGGCCGGTATGCCGGCCTCGGCCTCACCCTGCACGACCGGGGTGCCGGTGGTCGGCGAGGGGCTGGGCTTGGGGCTGTTCAGGGGCGGCAGGTCCGTGTAGTAGGGCGAGTTCCCCGTGGCGTCGCCGCCGACGGCGTCGTCGGGTACGGGGGCGGAGGCGCCGGCCGCGGTCTGTCTGCCGTGGTCGTCGCCGGTCACTCCCGGAGCCTGGGAAGCGGAGAGTGCCGCGACCGCTGCCGCGGCCACGGCCGTGGTCGCCGCTCCCTTGCGGAGCCGCCTGCCGAAATGCGCCGCCATAGAGTGAACCCCTCCCGTGGACGTCGTGCGCCCGTTTCCGTCTGTGTGTCTCGCCCTGGTGTGACGGTTGACCCGGTGTTCCGGTTGCCCCTGTGCCGCCTTCCACGTGGTGATGGCTGTGCGACCGTGCGCCAGGCACGGCGCCGCAGGCGACCCTACGACAACTTGCTTTGTACGGGCACCCGTTCATGCCCGATTTTCACCGGTTGGCCAACTGTCGTTGCCCTGGCGTGCCCGGCGGTCCGCCAGGGCGGTGACAACGGCGCGCGAACGACGCGGGAGGGGCCGGTCGTTCAGACGGCGGCGCTCGGGCCGGGATCACGGGGATCGCAGCGGCGGGGGGCCGGCCGTTCGGCGAGGGACGCGACGAAGACCGTGAGGGTGGGCCGGGGGCGGGTGCGGGGGATCAGGGTGAGCGCGAGGGCGAGGTAGCCGCGGGCCAGATCGGCCCACTGGCGCCAGTCGGGGGCGTGGCCGGCCCGGACCGCCCTGGTCCGGTCGGTGAGTCCGCGCCGGACGTGCTCGGCGGCCCTGCGGACGGTCCTGGCCGGGTCGGCCGGGATGCGGGCGGTGCTTGCGTCGGCCGCGAGGGCCGGGACCGGCGAGGCGGTCAGTGCCTGCGCCGAGGCGGTGTCCGCCCAGACCCGGGTGACTGCCTCGGGCGTCCGGCGGTGAAGCATGCGTATACCCATGCCCGCAGTGTTGCGGCTGCGGGGGCCGGGGGGCGTCTTTGCGGGGGCCACGTGAGTGACGGTCCCGCCGGGGGTTGGGCCGTCTTTGTGGCGCGGGCGCGAAATGGGGGATCCCGGGTTGCGGCGCCCGGGCGCCTCCGCGTTCCCCGGCACCGGTGAGGGGCGCCGCACTCCCCCGGAGTACGGCACCCCTGACCGGGCGCGGTCCGCGCTTGCGGCCCGCGGCGCAAGGCGCCGGGGGCGCCGGGGCGCGGTGGGCTAGTGCGCCGCCGACTCCCAGTCGGGGCCCACGCCGACCGAGACGTCGAGGGGGGCGCGCAGGTCCACGGCGTGGGCCATCTCGTGCCGGACGATCTCCTCGACGGCGGTGCGCTCGCCGGGGGCGATCTCCAGGACGATTTCGTCGTGGACCTGGAGCAGCATCCGGGACTTCAGCTGCGCGGCCCGCAGCGCGTCGTCCACCTTGAGCATGGCGATCTTGACGATGTCGGCGGCCGTGCCCTGGATCGGCGCGTTGAGGGCCATGCGCTCGGCGGCCTCGCGGCGCTGGCGGTTGTCGCTGTTGAGGTCGGGCAGATAGCGGCGGCGGCCGAAGAGGGTCGCCGTGTAGCCCGTGGCCCGGGCCTCGTCCACCGCGCGGCGCAGATAGTCCCGGACGCCGCCGAACCGCTCGAAGTAGGCGTCCATCAGGGCGCGGGCCTCGGCCGCCTCGATGTTCAGCTGCTGGGAGAGGCCGAAGGCGGACAGGCCGTAGGCCAGGCCGTACGACATCGCCTTGATCTTGCGGCGCATCTCCGCGTCCACGGCGGACTGCGGGACGCCGAAGACCTGGGAGGCGGCGGTGGTGTGCAGGTCCTCACCGGAGGTGAACGCCCTGATCAGGCCCTCGTCCTCGGAGAGGTGGGCCATCACCCGCAGCTCGATCTGGCTGTAGTCGGCGGTCATCAGGGACTCGAAGCCCTCGCCGACGACGAAGCCGCGCCGGATGGCCCGGCCCTCGTCGGTGCGCACCGGGATGTTCTGGAGGTTCGGGTCCGTGGAGGACAGCCGGCCGGTCGCGGCCACCGTCTGGTTGAAGGTGGTGTGGATACGGCCGTCGCCCGCGATGGTCTTGATCAGGCCCTCGACGGTGACGCGGAGCTTGGCCTGCTCGCGGTGGCGCAGCATGATCACCGGCAGCTCGTTGTCGGTCTGGGTGGCGAGCCAGGCCAGCGCGTCGGCGTCCGTGGTGAAGCCGGTCTTGGTCTTCTTCGTCTTGGGCAGGGCCAGCTCGCCGAAGAGGACCTCTTGGAGCTGCTTGGGCGAGCCCAGGTTGAACTCGTGGCCCGCGGCCGCGTGCGCCTCCTTCACGGCCTGCTGCACCGCGCCCGCGAACATCTGCTCCATGGCTTCCAGGTGGGCGCGGTCGGCGGCGATGCCGTGCCGCTCCATGCGGGCGAGCAGCGCGGAGGTGGGCAGCTCCATGTCGCGCAGCAGGTCGGCGGCGCCGACCTCGTCCAGGCGGCTTTCGAAGGCCTCGCCCAGGTCCAGGACGGCGCGGGCCTGGATCATCAGGGCCTCGGCCTCGGCGGCCTCGTCGGTGCCGAAGGCCAGCTGGCCGTCGGCCGCGGCGGCCGGCGCCAGCTCGCGGTGCAGGTACTCCAGCGACAGCGCGTCCAGGTCGAAGGAGCGGCGGCCCGGCTTGACCAGGTAGGCGGCGAGCGCGGTGTCCATGCGCACGCCCTCGACGCGCCAGCCGTGCTCGGCGAAGACCCGCATGGCGCCCTTGGCGTCGTGGAACACCTTGGGGCGCTCCGCGTCCGCCAGCCAGGCCGCGAAGGCGTTCTCGTCGGCCTCGTCCAGCTCGGCGGGATCGAACCAGGCGGCCGCTCCCCCGGCCGCCGCCAGGGCGACCTCGGCGACGGAGCCGGTGCCCAGCGCCCAGGTGTCGACGGTGGCGACGCCCAGGGGCCGCGTGCCGTGCTCGGCGAGCCAGTCGGCCAGCTCGCCGGTGCGCAGCACGGTGCCGTCGATCTCCACGCCCTCGGCGGTGACCGGCGTGGTCTCGGACTCGGCGGCGCCGGGGTCCACGGCGAACAGGCGCTCGCGCAGCGACGGGTTGCGGATCTCCAGGGTGTCCAGGACCATCGCGACGCTCTTGCGGTCGTACGGCAGCCGCTCCAGGTCGGTGACCGCCTTGGGCAGCTCCACCTGGCGCTCCAGCTCGGTCAGGACGCGGTTGAGCTTGACCGACTCCAGATGGTCGCGGAGGTTCTGGCCCGCCTTGCCCTTGACCTCGTCGACGCGCTCGACCAGCTCGGCGAAGGAGCCGAACTGGTTGATCCACTTGGCGGCGGTCTTCTCGCCGACGCCGGGGATGCCGGGGAGGTTGTCGGACGGGTCGCCGCGCAGGGCGGCGAAGTCCGGGTACTGGGCGGGCGTCAGGCCGTACTTCTCCTGGACCTTCTCCGGGGTGAACCGGGTCAGCTCCGAGACGCCCTTGGTCGGGTACAGCACGGTGGTGTGCTCGCTGACCAGCTGGAAGGAGTCGCGGTCGCCGGTGACGATCAGCACCTCGAAGCCCTCGGCCTCGGCCTGGGTGGCGAGGGTGGCGATGACGTCGTCCGCCTCGAAGCCCTCCACGGCGAAGCGCGGGGCGTTCATCGCGTCCAGGAGCTCGCCGATCAGTTCGACCTGGCCCTTGAACTCGTCGGGGCTCTTGGAGCGGTTCGCCTTGTACTCGGTGAAGCGCTCGGAGCGCCAGGTCTTGCGGGAGACGTCGAAGGCCACCGCGAAGTGGGTGGGCGCCTCGTCACGCAGGGTGTTGGCCAGCATCGACGCGAAGCCGTAGATCGCGTTCGTCGGCTGGCCCGTCGCGGTCGTGAAGTTCTCCGCGGGCAGCGCGAAGAACGCGCGGTAGGCCAGCGAGTGCCCGTCCATGAGCATCAGCCGGGGACGGGTACCGCCGGGGGTCTGGTCGGTCTTCTTCGATGCTTTCTCTGCCACGCCACCGATCCTGCCACGCCCCACCGACAGTCCGGACCGTCCGCCTTCGCCGGGCGGGCCCCGCGCGGTGACCGGCGCCACGGCGCGGCGCGACGGCCGGGTGGGAAAGGGCCGAGGCAGCCGTACCCGCCGTCACCCCCTCGTGGGAGGATCCCTGCGTACACGGCACACGCAGTCGAAGGGGAGCGTTGCGATGGCGACGAAGCCGCCCAAGGGCGATCCGGTGCAGGACGCGCCGCAGGTCGCGGAGCCGGAGCACGCGGCGGCGGGGCTGCCGGCCATCAAACACACCCTGCGCATCGCCCAGCAGCAGATGGGTGTGCGGCGCACCGCGCTGACGCTGCTGCGGGTGAACCAGAAAAACGGCTTCGACTGCCCGGGCTGCGCCTGGCCGGAGCCGGACCACCGGCACACCGCGGAGTTCTGCGAGAACGGCGCGAAGGCGGTGGCCGAGGAGGCCACCAAGCGCCGGGTCACCCCGGAGTTCTTCGCCGCGCACCCCGTGGCCGACCTGGCGACCCGCAGCGGGTACTGGCTGGGCCAGCAGGGGCGGCTCACCCACCCCATGTACCTGCCCGAGGGGGCGGCGCACTACGAGCCGGTCACCTGGGAGCGGGCCTTCGGCATCATCGCCGAGGAGATCGCCGCGCTCGGCTCCCCGGACGAGGCGGTCTTCTACACCTCGGGCCGCACCAGCAACGAGGCGGCGTTCCTGTACCAGCTCTTCGCGCGCGAGCTGGGCACGAACAACCTGCCGGACTGCTCGAACATGTGCCACGAGTCCTCGGGCTCGGCGCTGTCGGAGACCATCGGCATCGGCAAGGGCAGCGTCCTGCTGGAGGACCTGTACAAGGCCGACCTGATCATCGTGGCGGGCCAGAACCCGGGCACCAACCACCCGCGCATGCTGTCCGCGCTGGAGAAGGCCAAGGCGAACGGCGCGAAGATCGTCAGCGTCAACCCGCTGCCCGAGGCGGGTCTGGAGCGGTTCAAGAACCCGCAGACCCCGCAGGGCCTGGTCAAGGGCGCCGCGCTCACCGATCTGTTCCTCCAGATCCGCATCGGCGGCGACCAGGCGCTCTTCCGGCTCCTCAACAAGCTGATCCTGGAGACCGAGGGCGCGGTCGACGAGGAGTTCGTCCGCGAACACACCCACGGCTTCGAGGAGTTCGCGCGGGCCGCCCGGTCGGCCGACTGGGAGAAGACGCTGACCGCGACCGGCCTGAGCCGCGCGGAGATCGAGCAGGCGCTGGAGATGGTGCTCGCCTCGCGGCGGACCATCGTCTGCTGGGCCATGGGCCTCACCCAGCACAAGCACTCCGTGCCCACCATCCGCGAGGTGGTCAACTTCCTGCTGCTGCGCGGCAACATCGGCCGGCCGGGGGCGGGCGTGTGCCCGGTGCGCGGCCATTCGAACGTGCAGGGCGACCGCACCATGGGCATCTTCGAGCGCCCCGCCCCCGGCTTCCTGGACGCCCTGGAGAAGGAGTTCGGCTTCGCGCCGCCCCGGGAGCACGGGTACGACGTCGTCCGGGCGATCCGCGCGCTGCGCGACGGCGAGGCGAAGGTGTTCTTCGCCATGGGCGGCAACTTCGTCTCCGCCTCCCCGGACACCGAGGTGACCGAGGCGGCGATGCGGCGGGCCCGGCTGACCGTGCACGTGTCGACCAAGCTGAACCGTTCGCACACGGTCACCGGCGCGCGGGCGCTGATCCTGCCCACCCTGGGCCGCACCGAGCGCGATGTGCAGGCGAGCGGCGAGCAGTTCGTGACGGTCGAGGACTCGATGGGCATGGTGCACGCCTCGCGTGGCCGGCTGGCGCCCGCGAGCGCCCATCTGCTGTCCGAGCCGGCGATCGTGTGCCGGATGGCGCGCGCGGTGCTCGGGGAGCGGAGCGTGGTGCCGTGGGAGGAGTTCGAGCAGGACTACGCGGCGATCCGCGACCGGATCGGGCGGGTGATCCCCGGCTTCGCCGACTTCAACGCGCGGGTGGCCCGCCCCGGCGGCTTCGCGCTGCCGCACGCGCCGCGCGACGAGCGCCGCTTCCCGACCGCCACCGGCAAGGCGAACTTCACCGCGGCGCCGGTGGAGTTCCCCGAACTGCCCGCCGGGCGGCTGCTGTTGCAGACGCTGCGCTCGCACGACCAGTACAACACCACGATCTACGGCCTGGACGACCGCTACCGGGGCATCAAGGGCGGCCGCCGGGTGGTGCTGGTGCACCCGGAGGACGCGCGTGCGCTCGGGTTCGCCGAGGGCGCGTACGTGGACCTGGTCGGCGAGTGGCGGGACGGTGTGGAGCGGCGGGCGCCCGGGTTCCGGGTGGTGCTCTACCCGACGGCCCGGGGCTGCGCGGCGGCGTACTACCCGGAGACGAACGTGCTGGTGCCGCTGGACGCGACCGCGGACACCAGCAACACCCCGGCCAGCAAGTCGGTGATCGTACGCCTGGAGGAGCACGTCGAAGGCCGTCTGGAACAATCGGCGACCGACTGAGCGTTCGCTCAGCCAGAGACAGGTGTACGACGAACGGAGCCGGCCCATGGGCGAGCAGCAGCAGGTGAGATTCCCGCAGGAGGTCATAGACGAGTACGCGGCGCTCGGCGTGGACCTGCCCGCCCTGTTCTCGGCCGGGGACCTCGGCACGCGGATGGGCGTGCAGATCGTGGAGGCCTCCGCGGACAAGGTCGTCGGGACCATGCCGGTGGAGGGCAACACCCAGCCGTACGGCCTGCTGCACGGCGGCGCCTCGGCGGTGCTCGCGGAGACCCTGGGCTCGGTCGGCGCCATGCTGCACGGCGGCAGCGCCAAGGTCGCGGTCGGCGTGGACCTCAACTGCACCCACCACCGCGGCGTCCGCTCGGGCCTGGTGACCGGTGTGGCCACGCCCGTCCACCGGGGCCGGTCGACGGCGACGTACGAGATCGTCATCAGCGACGAGCAGGACCGGCGGGTGTGCAGCGCCCGGCTGACCTGCATGCTGCGGGACGCCCGGCCGCAGAACGGCGCACCGGCGCCCGCCTCCGTCTGACGGCCTGACGCGCGAAGGCCCGGTCGCGCCCCGGCAGGGGGCTGACCGGGCCTTTCTCGTTTTTTGCCCGCCTTTTCTTCCCGCGCGACGGGAAAACGGAATTCCACCGTCCGAGCCGGATGGGCACATCGGATCAGTGCGGATATGTCGGTGTCCGGCCGCCTGGAATTCCTGTATGGCGCACCTTTCTTTTCGCCTGTAACACTCCGTAACACGGATGCAATAAGCATCCGTACTTCCGCCGCCCGGACGGACCCCTGAGTGATCTTTCCGGGCCGCGCCAGGCCCCCACGACCCCGAGGTGCCGGGCCTGCGGGCCGACGGCCAACCGGAAGTGCGCATTCTCAAAATGTGGACCTCGGGGAAACTCCGCCAAAACGGCCGAGACCATCCCCGCCGGAACTCATCCGTCCATCCCGTCATAACAAGAAAGTCACAAGCATGCGCACGGCGATGCTCATGTCTCCATAGCGGGCTTAGAGTCACGGCCAGTCACCGCTCCAACGGGAGTTCGGTACCGACGCGGCACTTCGCCGTCCCTCGAAGGGACCGCTCATGCCCGCGGAAAGGATCGATTGTGCGACAGCGTTCTCTGGTGATTCTTACCTCCGTGCTGACGACCGGAGCTCTGACTCTCACCGCCTGCGGCTCCCGCAACAACGACAGCAAGGGCGGCGACAGCGGCAACGTGACGGTCACCATCGGCGTGGACGCGCCGCTGACCGGCCAGAACTCCGCGACGGGCCTCGGCATCCAGTACGGCGCCCAGATCGCGGTGGACGACGCGAACAAGAACAAGACGGTCCCGGGCGTGACCTTCAAGGTCAAGGCGCTGGACGACAAGGCGATCCCCGCCACCGGCCAGCAGAACGCCACCCAGCTGGTCGCCGAGAAGGACGTCCTCGGCGTGGTCGGCCCGCTCAACTCCGGTGTGGCCACACAGATGCAGCAGGTGCTCGACACCGCCAACCTGGTGCAGATCTCCCCGTCCAACACCGCCCCGGAGCTGACCCAGGGCAAGAACTGGCAGACCAAGAAGGTCCGTCCGTTCAAGACCTACTTCCGCACCGCGACCACCGACGCCCTCCAGGGCGCGTTCGCCGCGGACTACGCCTACAACGGCCTGCACAAGAAGAAGGCGTTCGTCGTCGACGACAAGCAGACCTACGGCGCGGGCCTCTCCAAGATCTTCAAGGAGCAGTTCGTCAAGCAGGGCGGCCAGGTCATCGGCACCGACCACGTCAGCGTGGGCGACCGCGACTTCTCCACGCTCGTCACCAAGATCAAGAACTCCGGCGCGGACCTGCTCTACTACGGCGGCCAGTACGACGAGTCCCAGGTGCTGACCAAGCAGCTCAAGGACGCCGGCGCCAAGATCCCGCTGTTCGGCGGTGACGGCATGTTCACCCCGACCTACATCAAGACCGCCGGCAAGGCCGCCGAGGGCGACCTGGTGACCTCCATCGGCGTCCCCGTCGACACCCTGCCCGCCGCCAAGGACTTCGTGGCCACCTACAAGGCCAAGAAGTACCCGGGCGACTACGGCACGTACGGCTCGTACTCCTACGACGCCACCACCGCGATCATCAAGGCCGTCGGCCAGGTCGTGAAGGACGGCAAGATCCCGGACGACGCCCGCGCCAAGGTCGTCGACGCCGTCCAGCACAACAGCTTCGACGGCATCTCCGGCAAGATCTCGTTCGACGAGTTCGGCGACACCACGAACAAGCAGCTGACCGTCTATCAGGTCGTCGGCGGAGCGTGGAAGTCCGTCAAGAGCGGTACGGCCAACCCGAAGTAGTCCCAAAGCACACCGCAGCACCAGGGCCGCGCGGCACCGACCACCGTCACCGCGCGGCCCGCCCTCTACCGCCACCTTGACTCTCCCCACCACATGGAGGCCATGCGGTGAACACCCTGCCGCAGCAGCTGGCCAACGGGCTGTTCCTCGGCTCGATGTACGGCCTGATCGCCATCGGGTACACGATGGTGTACGGCATCGTCCAGCTCATCAACTTCGCTCACGGCGAGATCTTCATGACGGGAGGCTTCGGCGCCCTCACGGTCTATCTCGCCCTCCCGGACGGCATATCCATGTGGATAGCCCTGCCGGCGATGCTCGTCGGCGGCGCCCTGGTCGCCGTCCTCATCGCCGTCGGCGCCGAACGCTTCGCCTACCGGCCACTGCGCGGGGCGCCACGCCTCGCACCACTGATCACGGCCATCGGCCTCTCGCTCGCGCTCCAGCAGCTCGTCTTCAACCTCTACCCGAACGCCAAGACCGCCCGGGTCTTCCCCCAGCTCCCGTTCGGGCCCTACCACCTGGGCTCGATCACCATCCAGAGCGGCGACGTCTTCCTGATCGTCGCCGCCCCCGTGTGCATGGCGGTCCTGGCCTTCTTCGTGCGGCTGTCGCGCACCGGACGCGCCATGCAGGCCACCGCGCAGGACCCGGACACCGCCCAGCTGATGGGCATCGACACCAACCGCATCATCGTCGTCGCCTTCGCCATCGGCGGCCTGTTCGCGGCGGTCGCGGGCACCGCGTACGGCCTCAAGTACGGCTCGGTCTCCTACGACATGGGCTTCATCGCCGGTCTGAAGGCGTTCACCGCGGCCGTCCTCGGCGGCATCGGCAACATCTACGGCGCCATGCTCGGCGGTCTCGTCCTCGGCCTCGCCGAGGCCATGGCCACCGCCTACATCGCGAACATCCCCGGCATGCAGCAGCTCGGCGGCCAGGGCTGGGCCGCGGTGTGGGCCTTCGTCCTCCTCATCCTCGTACTCCTCTTCAGGCCACAGGGCCTGCTCGGCGAACGCGTCGCGGACAGGGCGTGAGCACCATGACCGACACCATCACCCCGGGCCGGGCCGACCGCGGCCCGATACCCCTCCCGCCGGCCGCCGCCCGGCTGCTCGTCCCGATCGGCGCCGTCGGCACCATCGCCAGCGCGTTCATGAGCTGGACCTGGACCCCCGACTTCCCCGGCAACCTGACGATCTACGGCTACCCGGCCGGACTCCAGATCCTCGCCCTGGTCGCCGGCGCCCTCACCCTGCTGTACGGGCTGAGCCTGTGGCGGGTGAAGGGGCTCGACCGGCTGAACCCCGCGGGCGCCACCAGCCCCGTCTTCCTGGTCGCCCTGTCCGCGTTCACCGTCTGCTGGTTCACCGGCATCGCCATCGCGGTCGACCTCGGCGGCCTGGTCAACCTCGACCCCGGCGCCTGGGTGGCCATGGCCGCCTCGGCCCTGCCCGTCGTCGGCGCCCTCGCCCTGCCCCACCCGGCCCCCGGCACCGGTGTGCGCGGCTACTTCACCAAGCCCGACCAGCCGCGCGCGGGCACGCGCTCCGGGCTCGTCGAACGCGCCGTGATCACCGTCGGCACCGCCCTCGCGCTGGTGGTCTTCACCTACGGCATCGGCATCAACGACGACGACAGCGAGACCTTCATCGGCTTCCTGCTCGTGCTCGTCTTCGCCTCCTGGGGTCTCCTCCACGCCGGGCTCGTCGACCGCTACTCCGCCCTCTCCGCGCGGCACAAGGGCTTCGCGGCCACGCTCGCCTTCGTCGCCGCCGTGATCTTCCCCTTCACCCAGAGCGACGACCACAACGCCAACATCGGCGTCAACATCCTGATCTTCGCCACGGTCGCCCTGGGCCTGAACATCGTGGTCGGCCTGACCGGTCTGCTCGACCTCGGCTACGTCGCCTTCCTCGGCGTCGGCGCCTACGCGGCCGCCCTGGTCTCCGGCTCGGAGTACTCCCGCTTCTCCGGGGTGCACTTCCCGTTCTGGGCCGCGGCCCTCACCGGCATGGCCGCCTCACTGGTCTTCGGTGTGCTCATCGGCGCCCCGACCCTGCGGCTGCGCGGCGACTACCTGGCCATCGTCACCCTCGGCTTCGGTGAGATCTTCCGTATCGCCGTCAACAACCTGGACGGCGACTCCGGACCGGACATCACCCGCGGCCCCAACGGCATCACGCAGATCCCGGACCTGAGCATCTTCGGGTTCCACCTCGGCGACCAGCACCAGATCGCCGGATTCACCCTGGGCCGGTTCGCCAACTACCTGTTCCTGATGCTGATCGTGACGGCCATCGTGGTGCTCGTCTTCACCCGCGCCGCCGACTCCCGCATCGGCCGCTCCTGGATCGCCATCCGCGAGGACGAGACCGCGGCGACCGCCATGGGCATCAACGGCTTCCGGGTCAAGCTGATCGCGTTCGCGCTCGGCGCCTCCCTCGCGGGCCTGGCCGGCACCGTGATGGCGCACGTGAACTACAGCGTCAACCCGCAGCCGTACCAGTTCGCCGGCGCCGCCCCGCCCAACTCGGCCTTCCTGCTGGCCGCCGTCGTCCTCGGCGGCATGGGCACCGTCAGCGGCCCGCTGCTCGGCGCGAGCGTCCTGTACCTGGTCCCGGAGAAGCTCCAGTTCCTGCAGAACTACGAACTCCTCGCGTTCGGCGTGGCGTTGATCCTGCTCATGCGGTTCCGGCCGGAGGGCATCATCGCCAACCGCCGCCAGAAACTGGAGTTCCACGAGACCGGCCAGCTCGACGTACCGGCACAGACGACGCTGTCCGACGGGGCGACCGTCACCAAGGCAGGGGCGTAAGGAACCATGACGACACCTGTACTCGAAGCCCGTGACGTCACCATGCGGTTCGGCGGCCTGACCGCCGTCAGGTCCGTGGACTTCACGGTCAACAGCGGCGAGATCGTCGGCCTGATCGGGCCGAACGGCGCCGGCAAGACCACCTTCTTCAACTGCCTCACCGGCCTGTACGTCCCCACCGAGGGCACGGTCGCCTACCAGGGCAAGGTGCTGCCGCCCAAGCCGCACCTGGTGACGCAGGCGGGCATCGCCCGCACCTTCCAGAACATCCGGCTCTTCGCCAACATGACCGTGCTGGAGAACGTCCTCGTGGGCCGCCACACGCGGACCAAGGAGGGCCTGTGGTCGGCGCTGCTGCGCGGCCCCGGCTTCCGCAAGGCCGAACGGGAGTCCGAGGAGCGGGCGATGGAACTCCTGGAGTTCGTCGGCCTCGCCGGCAAGCGCGACCACCTGGCGCGCAATCTGCCCTACGGCGAGCAGCGCAAGCTGGAGATCGCGCGGGCCCTGGCCAGCGAGCCGGGGCTGCTGCTCCTGGACGAGCCGACGGCCGGCATGAACCCGCAGGAGACCCGGACCACCGAGGAACTGGTCTTCGCCATCCGGGACAAGGGCATCGCCGTCCTCGTCATCGAGCACGACATGCGGTTCATCTTCAACCTGTGCGACCGCGTCGCCGTGCTCGTGCAGGGCGAGAAGCTGGTCGAGGGCACCTCCGACGTCGTCCAGGCCGACGAGCGGGTCGTCGCCGCCTATCTGGGCGAGCCCTTCGAGGGCGAGCCGGGCGCGGCGGAGGCCGCGGAGGTCGAGGCGGCCGAGACCGCCGACAGCACGGAGGGGGAGGCCCGGTGACCGCACTGCTCCAGGTCGAGGACCTCAGGGTCGCCTACGGCAAGATCGAGGCCGTCAAGGGCATCTCGTTCAGCGTCGAGGCCGGCCAGGTCGTGACCCTCATCGGCACCAACGGCGCCGGCAAGACGACCACCCTGCGCACCCTGTCCGGTCTGCTCAAGCCGGTCGGCGGGCAGATCCTCTTCGACGGCAAGCCGCTCGCCGGCGTCCCGGCGCACAAGATCGTCGCCCTCGGGCTCGCCCACTCCCCCGAGGGCCGGCACATCTTCCCGCGGCTGAGCATCGCCGAGAACCTCCAGCTCGGGGCGTTCCTGCGCAAGGACAAGGACGGCATCGAGCAGGACATCCAGCGGGCCTACGACCTCTTCCCGATCCTGGGCGAGCGGCGCAAGCAGGCCGCGGGCACCCTGTCGGGCGGTGAGCAGCAGATGCTGGCGATGGGCCGGGCGCTGATGTCCCGTCCCAAGCTGCTGATGCTGGACGAGCCGTCCATGGGTCTGTCGCCGATCATGATGCAGAAGATCATGGCGACGATCGCCGAGCTGAAGTCCCAGGGCACCACGATCCTGCTGGTCGAGCAGAACGCGCAGGCCGCGCTCTCGCTCGCCGACCAGGGCCATGTGATGGAGGTCGGCTCGATCGTGCTGTCGGGCAGCGGGCAGGACCTGCTGCACGACGAGTCGGTCCGCAAGGCCTACCTCGGCGAGGACTGACACCGCAGCTCCACGACGATGCCCGCGCCCCCGGCAAGGGGGGCGCGGGCATCGTCGTACGCGAGGGCGGCTCAGTCCTTCTTCGCGGCCTTCTTCTCCTCGTTGTCCGCGATCACGGCCTCGGCGACCTGCTGCATCGACATGCGGCGGTCCATGGAGGTCTTCTGGATCCAGCGGAAGGCGGCCGGCTCGGTCAGGCCGTACTCGGTCTGCAGGACCGACTTGGCGCGGTCGACCAGCTTGCGGGTCTCCAGGCGCTGGGTGAGGTCGGCGACCTCCTGCTCCAGCTGCTTCAGCTCGGTGAAGCGGGAGACGGCCATCTCGATCGCCGGCACCACGTCGCTCTTGCTGAAGGGCTTGACCAGGTAGGCCATCGCACCGGCGTCCCGGGCCCGCTCGACCAGGTCGCGCTGGGAGAAGGCGGTGAGCATCAGGACCGGCGCGATCGACTCCTCGGCGATCTTCTCGGCCGCGGAGATGCCGTCCAGCTTGGGCATCTTCACATCGAGGATGACCAGGTCGGGGCGGTGCTCGCGGGCCAGCTCGACGGCCTGCTCGCCGTCGCCGGCCTCGCCGACGACGCTGTAGCCCTCCTCCTCCAGCATCTCCTTGAGGTCGAGACGGATCAGGGCCTCGTCCTCGGCGATGACGACACGGGTCGTCAGCGGAGGCACGTGCGACTTGTCGTCGTCGGGCGCGTCTACGGGCTGGGGCGACTCGGCGGTCACGGGGGCTCCTCGTTCAGGGCAGGGGTACTGCTGACAAGAGCCTACCTAGCTACGGTATGGTGGACGCGCGGAGGGTCGGGGGAAACCTTGGATTCTGCGAGCCCCGGTAGCCCAATTGGCAGCAGGCAACGGATTCAAAACCCGTACAGTGTCGGTTCGAGTCCGACCCGGGGCACTTTTCCTTGTATTCCAAGGTCACCGGTTCGGTGATCACCGATTTCTGCGGGCCCCTTCGAAAAGGGGCCCTTTTCGCGTTCCGGGCCCGGCTCATTCGTCCGGGCTGTCGTCCTCGCCGATGTGGTGGACCCGGACCAGGTTGGTGGAGCCGGAGACCCCGGGCGGGGAGCCGGCCGTGATCACCACGACGTCGCCCTTCGCGCAGCGGCCGTACTTCAGCAGCAGTTCGTCCACCTGGTCGACCATGGCGTCGGTGGAGTCGACGTGCGGGCCGAGGAAGGTCTCGGCGCCCCAGGTGAGGCTGAGCTGGGAGCGGGTGGCCGGCTCGGGGGTGAAGGCGAGCAGCGGGATCGGCGACCGGTAGCGGGACAGCCGGCGGGCGGTGTCCCCGGACTGGGTGAAGGCGACGAGGAACTTGGCGCCGAGGAAGTCGCCCATCTCGGCGGCGGCCCGGGCGACCGCGCCGCCCTGGGTGCGGGGCTTGTTCCGCTCGGTCAGCGGCGGCAGCCCCTTGGCCAGCATGTCCTCCTCCGCCGCCGTGACGATCTTCGCCATGGTGCGGACGGTCTCGACCGGGTACTTGCCGACGCTGGTCTCGCCGGACAGCATCACCGCGTCGGTGCCGTCGAGGACCGCGTTGGCCACGTCGGAGGCCTCGGCACGGGTCGGGCGGGAGTTGTCCACCATGGAGTCGAGCATCTGGGTGGCGACGATGACCGGCTTGGCGTTGCGCCGGGCGAGCTTGATGGCGCGCTTCTGGACGATCGGCACCTGCTCCAGCGGCATCTCCACGCCGAGGTCGCCGCGCGCGACCATCAGCCCGTCGAACGCGGCCACGATGTCGTCCAGGTTCGCCACCGCCTGCGGCTTCTCGATCTTGGCGATCACCGGGAGGCGGCGGCCCTCCTCGGCCATGATGCGCCGCACCACGCGGGCGTCGTCGCCGCTGCGCACGAAGGAGAGGGCGACGATGTCGAAGCCGGTGTGCAGCGCCCAGCGCAGGTCCTCCTCGTCCTTCTCGGAGAGGGCGGGCACCGAGACGGCGACGCCGGGCAGGTTCAGGCCCTTGTGGTCGGAGACCATGCCACCCTCGACGACCCGGGTGTGCACCCGGGGGCCGTCGACGGCGGTGACCTCCAGGCAGACCCGGCCGTCGTCCACCAAAACGCGCTCGCCGGGGGCGACGTCGCCGGCGAGGCCGGCGTAGGTGGTGCCGCACCGGTGGCGGTCGCCGGCCACGCCGTCCTCGACGGTGATGGTGAAGACGTCACCGCGTTCAAGCAGTACCGGGCCCTCCTCGAAACGGCCGAGGCGGATCTTCGGACCTTGAAGGTCGGCGAGGATTCCGACGCTGCGGCCGGTTTCGTCGGCAGCCTTGCGCACGCGCTGGTAACGCTCCTCGTGTTCGGCGCGAGTGCCGTGGCTGAGGTTGAAGCGGGCGACGTCCATTCCGGCCTCGACCAGTGCCTTGATCTGGGCGTACGAGTCGGTGGCGGGCCCCAATGTACAAACGATCTTTGCTCGGCGCATGGTTCGAGCCTATGACTTACCCGCCGGTAGGGATTCCGGACCGCATGACCACTCAACAACCTTTAGGTGAAGCCTCATTGACAAGTGTTGAATTGTGCGGACGGCCGCTCCGATGAGCAATTTCCGGGTGGCTCGAAACCGGCGGGCCGATGTCTTATCCCTCCTCGGCCAGCGGGGTGAGTTGGGGCGCATGCCGGGCCTGCGGGACGGCGGAATGCGATTCCCGCAGCCCGAAGGTGGTGAAAGCCGTACGGGACGGCAGCGGATAGGGTTCCTTTCCGGTCAGCGAGTTGAGAATGGTGGCGCCCCGCCAGGCGGCCAGGCCGAGGTCGGGGGCGCCGACGCCGTGCGTGTGCAGCTCGGCGTTCTGGACGTAGACGGAGCCGGTCACCGCGGGGTCCAGGGCGAGGCGGAAGTCCGCGTCGATGAGCGGGCGCTCGCTGTCGTCGCGGCGGACGTACGGGTCGAGGGCGGCGAGCAGACGGTCGACGGGGCGCTGGCGGTAGCCGGTGGCGAGGACGACGGCGTCGGTGGCGAGCCGGGAGCGGCTGCCCTCCTGGAGGTGCTCCAGATGGAGTTCGATCTTGCTGTTGGCGATCCGGCCCGCGGTGCGTACCCGCACCCCGGGGGTGAGCACGGCGTCGGGCCAGCCGCCGCTCAGGGTGCGCCGGTACAGCTCGTCGTGGATGGCGGCGAGGGTGCCGGCGTCGACGGCCTTGTGCAGCTGCCACTGGTCGGTGACGAGCCGGTCGCGCACCGGTTCGGCGAGGGCGTGGAAGTAGCGCGTGTAGTCGGGGGTGAAGTGTTCCAGGCCGAGCTTGGAGTACTCCATCGGCGCGAACGCGGCGCTGCGGCCGATCCAGTGCAGCCGCTCCTCGCCGACCGGGCGGTGGCGCAGCAGGTCGAGGAAGATCTCGGCGCCGGACTGCCCGGAGCCGACGACGGTGATGTGGCCCGCGGCGAGCACGGCGTCGCGGTGGTCGAGGTAGTCGGCGGCGTGCACGACGGGCAGGCCGGGGGCGTCGACCATGGGCTTGAGGGGCGCGGGCACATAGGGGACGGTGCCGACGCCGAGGACGACGTTGCGGGTGTAGGCGCGGCCGAGGGCGTCGGCCTCGCCGTCGGCGTCCAGCTGGGTGAAGTCGACCTCGAACAGGCCCCGTCCGGCGTTCCAGCGCACCGCGTCCACCTGGTGGCCGAAGCGCAGTCCGGGCAGGTGCTCGGCGACCCAGCGGCAGTAGGCGTCGTATTCGGCGCGCTGGATGTGGAAGTGCTCCGAGAAGTAGAAGGGGAACAGCCGCTCACGGGTTCTGAGGTAGTTGAGGAAGCTCCAGCGGCTGGTGGGGTCGGCGAGGGTGACCAGGTCGGCGAGGAAGGGCACCTGGATGGTGGAGCCCTCGATGAGCAGGCCGGGGTGCCAGCTGAAGCCGGGCCGCTGTTCGTAGAAGACGGCGTCGAGTTCGGGCAGGGGCTGGGCGAGGGCGGCGAGGGAGAGGTTGCAGGGGCCGATGCCGATGCCGACCAGGTCGCGGGGGGCGTCGGGGTCGCGGCGCGGGGCGAGAGTGGTCCGGGGAGCGGTGGTGGGGGTCATCCGGGGGTGCTTCCTTCGACGAGTTTCAACAGGTGGGCCAGGTCGTCGGGGCGGGTGTGGGGGTTGAGGAGGGTGGCCTTGAGCCAGAGGCGGCCGTCGAGCCGGGCGCGGCCGAGCACGGCCCGGCCCTCGTGCAGCAGGTTCCGGCGGGCGGCGGCCACGGTGGCGTCGTCGGCGTCGACGGGGCGGAACAGGACCGTGCTGATGGCAGGGGTGTCGTACAGCTCGAAGCCGGGGTGGGCCCGCACCAGCGCGGCGAACTCGTGTGCCCGGTCGCAGACCTGGTCGACCAGGGCGCCGAGTCCGCGGCGGCCGAGGGTTCTGAGGGTGACGGCGGCCTTGAGGATGTCGGGGCGGCGGGTGGTGCGCAGGGAGCGGCCGAGCAGGTCGGGGAAGCCGGCCTCGGTGTCGTCGTCGGCGTTCAGGTAGCCGGCGCGGTGGTGGAGCACGGCGAGTTCGCCCGGGTCGGCGACGGCGAGCAGGCCCGCGGCGACCGGCTGCCAGCCGAGTTTGTGCAGGTCGAGGGTGACGGTGTGGGCGGCGTCGAGCCCGGCGAGCCGGGCCCGGTGCCGGTCGCTGAAGAGCAGTCCGCCCCCGTAGGCGGCGTCGATGTGCAGCCGGGCGCCGTGGGCGGCGCACAGGGCGGCGATCTCGGGCAGCGGGTCGATCAGCCCGGCGTCGGTGGTGCCGGCGGTGGCCGCGACCAGCAGGGGGCCGGAGAGGTCGGTGAGGGCGGCGTCGAGGGCGGCCGGGTCGAGGGTGCCGCCGGGCGCCGGGACGACGACCGGGTCGGGCAGGCCGAGCAGCCAGGCGCCGCGGGCCAGCGAGTGGTGGGCGGACGCGGCGCAGACGAGGCGGACGCTGCCGCCGTACGCCTCGCGGGCGAGCAGCAGGGCGAGTTGGTTGGACTCGGTGCCGCCGGTGGTGACCAGCGCGTCGGCCAGGCCGACCGTTCGCGCGAGGGCTCCGGCGACGACGGCTTCCAGGGTGGCGGCGGCGGGGGCCTGGTCCCAGGAGTCCAGGGAGGGGTTGAGGGCGCTGACGGCGAGGTCGGCGGCGGTGGCCACGGCGAGCGGCGGGCAGTGCAGATGGCCGGCGCACAGCGGATCGGCGGGGTCGGCGGCCCCCTCGGCGAGGGCCGCCACCAGTACGCGCAGGCCGTCCGGGTCGCCCTCCTCGGGCAGTGCCTCCCCGAGCGCGTCGGCGACCCGCCGGGCGACGGCCCGCGGCCCGCCCGCGGGCAGCGGGCCGCCGCGGGCCCGCCGGCCCTGCGCGAGCGCCTCCAACACGGTGTCGAGGAGCGGCCGGAGGGCGTCGGGGCCGTGGGGACCCGAGGCGAGGGGCTCGATCGGCATGGGCTGGCCTCCGCTCGCGGGGCCGCCGGGGGGCGCCGCGTGGACTCCGGGTGGTACGGGAAGAGGGTCGTGTGTCCCGAATGCCCAACGAGCAAAACCGGAAGTGGGTACTGCCGTACGGGGAAAACTTGTCGGAACGGGGATGCGGGTGGGGGCGCGCGTCGCTACCGTCGGCCGGATGGTGGACACGTGGATGATCGACGTGCCCGGCGAGCGGGTGCTGGTGCGTGAGCTGGGCCCCGCGGACGAGGCGCCGCTGCTGCGGTTGTTCGAGGAGTGCGAGGACTGGTTCACGGCGGCCACGGGCCTGCCGTCGGCCCCGGGCGACGTGCAGAGCCTGTTCTACGCCCTGCCCGAGGGCGCGCACCCGGACGACAAGGTGCTGCTGGTCCTGGAGCGGGACGGGGTGGTCGCGGGCGTGGTGGACGCGGTGCGCGACCATCCGCGGCCGGGCGCCGTCGCCGTCGGCCTCTTCCTGCTGGCTCCCTGGGCGCGCAGGCGGGGCCTCGGCCGCGCCCTGGCCGAGGCCCTGCTGTCCCGGGCCGGGGACGCCGCCGAGGTGACGGCGACGGTGCCGCCCGGCTGGCGGCCCGGCGAACGCTTCCTGGAACGGCTCGGGTTCGCCCTGGACCCGGAGCCCCGCCCGACCGGCGCGAACCGGCGGACGGGGCCGCGGGAGGGGGGCGTTCGGCGGGCGGTGCTGCGGCGGGACGCGGCTACGCGCCGAAGTCCTTCGCGTGGTCCTCGGCCCACCGGCTGAAGGGGCGGGCCGGGGTTCCGGTGATCCGCTCGACGGTGGAGGTGATCTCCGGGGACACGCCCACGGACTCCCGGAAGGTCGCGAGCAGCCGCCCGAGCATCTGCGGGGGCACGTGCGGGAACAGCTCGGGGCCCGCGTGCTCCGGGTCGACCTCCACGAAGGTCAGGTCACGGCCGACGGCGGCGCCGATCGCCTCGACCTGGCCGGCGTTGGTCGTCGCCGCCGGGCCGGTCATGCGGTGCACGGCGCCCTCGTGGCCGTCGTCCAGCAGGACGCGTTCGGCGACGGCCGCGATGTCGTCCTCGTGGATCGGCGCGGTCCGCGCGCCCGCGTAGACGCCCCGCACGGTGTCGCCGGCGCGGATCTGCGGCGCCCACTGGAGGGCGTTGGTGGCGAACGCGTTGGGCCGCAGGAAGGTCCACTCCAGCCCGCTCTCGCGGATGTGCCGCTCGGCGGTGGCGTGCAGGACGTGGATCGGGTGGGTCTCGTCGGCGCCGTCCGCGATGATGCCGCTGGACAGCAGGACGGCGTGCCGGACGCCGTGCGCGCGGGCCGCCGCCAGCAGCTGCGGGGTGACGGCCTGGGCGTAGAGGAAGAGCTTCGTCACCCCGTCGAACAGGGCGGCGGGCTCCTCCGTGCGCAACCGCACCACCTCGGCCCGCTCGGGCAGGGCGGCCTGCTCCGGGTCGCGGGTGAGCGCCCGTACCGGCTCCCCCGCGGCGAGGAGCCGGTCCACCAGGGCACGGCCGACGTTTCCGGTCGCGCCGGTCACTGCGATCACGATGTGGCCTCCAGGGCTCGGTCGATCGTTACGGTGCACCGAGCCTAGGGAGGGGGAAGGGGCGCCGCATCGTCGGCGAGGACGAGCCGCGCCCTACGCCCTGCGGCCTACTGCTCCTTCTTGCCCTCGCGCACCCGCAGGGCGCGGGCCAGGTCGTCCAGCTGGTCGGCGATGCCCCGGCGCAGGGCCGGGGTGAGGTCGGTGCCGTCCAGGCAGGCCTCGCCCAGCCGCAGGTGCCCGGCGTCGACGAAGTGGGCCGGGAAGCAGTAGCGGCCGGCGGCGGCCGCGATGGCGGGGCCGCGGCGGGCGGCGAGCGGGACCGCGTCCTCGTAGAAGCGCGGCACGTACTCGCGCACCAGCTCGGCCTGTTCGGGCTGCCAGAAGCCCTGCGCGGTGGCCGTGAACAGGTAGTTGGACAGCTCGTCGCCGGTGAACATCGCGGCCCAGGCGGCGCGCTTGGCCTCCGCGTCGGGCAGCGCGGCACGGCAGCGGGCGGCGCCCTCCTGGCCGGTGGCGCTGGGGTCGCGGGCCAGTTCGGCGGCGATGGCGGCCTCGTCGGTGGCGCCGAGCACGGCGAGCCGGGCGAGGATGCGCCAGCGCAGCTCGGGGTCCAGCTCCGGGCCGCCGGGCACCGTGCCGTCGGCGAGCCAGGCGGCGATGGTGTCCGGGTGCGCGGCCACGTTGATCAGATGGCGCACGGCGATCAGCCGCAGGCCGGGGTGGTCGCCGTCCTCGGTGCGCCGCAGCAGGTCGCGGCAGAGGGCGGTGAGGGTGGCCAGGGCGGCCGGGCGCTGTTCGGCCGGCAGGTACCGGTCGGCGATCTGGCCGGTGGCGAAGGCGAGCACGCCCTGCGCGACGGCCAGGTCGGTCTCGCGCGGCAGGTGGACGCGGGCGGTCTCCAGGTAGGCGATGGGCGCCAGTTCGCCGTCGCGCACCGCGTCCCGCAGGGAGTTCCACACGATCGCCCGGCTGAGCGGGTCGGGCAGCCCGGACAGGCTGGTGCGGACCGTCTCGAAGGACTCGGCGTCGAAGCGGATCTTGGCGTAGGTGAGGTCGCCGTCGTTGGGCAGGAGCAGCGCGGGGCGCGGGCCCTGGATGCTCAGGCCGGCGACACCTGTGGCGGGGACGTCCGCCTCGACGCGCCTGCGCAGGGTCAGCCTGCCCTCGTCGTGGAGGTCGCGGTCGTAGATGCCGACGGTGATGCGGTGCGGGCGGCTGCTTCCCGGCTGGGTGAGGGTGGAGAGGTGCCGGAGTTCGCCCCGGTCCTGGGACGGGTCGGGCCCCGAGAAGACACCGGGGCTGCCCTGGTGCCGGATGTCGATGTGCACGTGGCCGTTCTCGGCCCGCACCTCGGGGGTCAGGGTGTCGACGCCGGTGGTGCGCAGCCAGCTGTCGGCCCAGGCGCGTACGTCGCGTTCGGTGGCGGAGGCCAGGGAGTCGATGAAGTCGGCGAGGGTGGCGTTGCCGAACTTGTGCCGGGCGAAGTGGGTGTTGATGCCGGCGAGGAAGGCCTTCTCGCCGAGCCAGGCGGCCAGCTGGCGCAGCGCGGAGGCGCCCTTGGCGTAGGAGATGCCGTCGAAGTTGAGCAGGGCGGAGGCGGTGTCGTCCACGTTCTCGGGGGCGACCGGGTGGGTGGTGGGACGCTGGTCGGCCTCGTAGCCCCAGGCCTTGCGGGTGACGCCGAACTCGGTCCAGGGGTCGGTGAAGCGGGTGGCCTCGGCCGTGGTCTGGTAGCCCATGTACTCGGCGAAGGACTCGTTCAGCCAGATGTCGTCCCACCACTTGAGGGTGACCAGGTCGCCGAACCACATGTGGGCCATCTCGTGCGCGATGACCATGGCGCGGGTCTGGCGCTCGGTGTCGGTGACGGCGGAGCGGTAGACGAACTCGTCGCGGAAGGTGACCAGGCCCGGGTTCTCCATCGCGCCCGCGTTGAACTCGGGGACGAACGCCTGGTCGTAGGAGTCGAAGGGGTACGGCTCCTCGAACTTCTCGTGGTAGCGGTCGTAGCAGGCGCGGGTGATCTCGAAGATCTCCTCGGCATCGGCGTCCAGGTGGGGTGCGAGGGAGCGGCGGCAGTGGATGCCGAAGGGCAGCCCGCGGTGCTCGGTGCGCACCGAGTGCCAAGGGCCGGCCGCGACGGCGACCAGGTAGGTGGAGATCGGCGGGGTGGGCGCGGCCTCCCAGACGCCGTCGGCGCGCTGCTCGGTGATGCCGTTGGCGAGCACGCTCCAGCCCTCGGGCGCCCTGACCCGCATCTCGAAGACGGCCTTCAGGTCGGGCTGGTCGAAGGCGGCGAAGATGCGCTGGACGTCGTCCATGAACAACTGCGTGTACAGGTACGTCTCGCCGTCGCTCGGGTCGGTGAAGCGGTGCATGCCCTCACCGGTGCGCGAGTAGCGCATGACCGCGTCGACGCGCAGTTCGTGCTCGCCCGCGGTGAGGTTCTCCAGCGGCAGCCGGTCCGCGTGCAGCGACCGCGGGTCCAGGGGATGTCCGTCGAGCGTGACGGAGCGCAGCTCGGCGGGCTTCACCTCGACGAACGTGTCCCCGGCGGTCCGTGCGGTGAACCGGATCACCGTGCGGGAGCCGAAGGTCTCGTCCCCGGTGGTGAGGTCCAGTTCGACCGTGTAGCGGTGGACGTCGAGGAACTGTGCTCGGAGCTGCGCTTCATCACGCGTGAGTACGGACATGCAGGCCATGCTGCCTGATGGGACCCACAGCGCACAGAGGGGGAGCGTTACACGGCTATTGCCCGGACCGCGGTTTTGCTCACCGTTGTACCGGTTTCAGTTGCCGTTGGTGTCCTCGGCGATGCGCTCGTGGTGTCTGATCACCTCGGCGATGATGAAGTTCAGGAACTTCTCGGCGAACGCGGGGTCGAGCTTGGCGCTCTCGGCGAGCCTGCGCAGCCGTTCGATCTGCCGGGCCTCGCGGGCCGGGTCGGCGGGCGGCAGCTGGTGCACCGCCTTGAGCCGGCCGACCTGCTGCGTGGCCTTGAAGCGCTCCGCGAGCATGTGGACGACGGCCGCGTCGATGTTGTCGATGCTGTCGCGCAGCCGCTCCAGTTCCTGACGGACCTCGGGGTCCACGGCACCGGTACCCGTGTTGCTGGTGGTCATGGGCGCCCACTGTATGGGGTCGGCGGGGCGGTTTCACATGGTGTCCGAGGAGTGGATCGCGCGGCGGGCCGCCGGGCGGGAGCGGGGGCGTCGCGGCTGGTCACCGGGGGTGCGGTGGCTTCGGTCAGGCGGGGCCGACCCTGGGGGGATCGTCGGGGTCGGGGACCCGGTCGCTCCAGCCGCCGGGGACGCTGCGCCCCTGCTGGGCGCGGAAGCGGACCGGGGCGAGGCCGACACGGCGGGTGAACAGCCGGGAGAAGTACGCGGGATCGTCGTACCCGACCCGGCGGGCGACGGCGGCGACGGGCAGTTCGGTGGCGGCGAGCAGCTCCTTGGCGCGGCCGAGCCGGATGCCGAGCAGATAGTCCTTGGGGGTGCAGCCGGCCGCCCGGCGGACCGCGCCGCGCAGTTCGGCGGTGGTCATGCCGTGCCGGGCGGCGTGGTCGGCGACGCTGAGCGGGCTGCAGGCGTCCCGGGCGAGGGCCTGGAGGACCTGGTCGCCGTCGGGGGCGAGGTCGGCGCGGGCGCGGCGCAGCGCGACGAGGAGTTCGTGCACGGCGGCGCCGGTCTCCACCTCCAGCAGCGGGTTGCCGCGGCGGGCGGCGCGGGCGATGCGGGCGACGACCGCGCGCGGCCCGGCGGCATCGGACAGCGGCACCACGGGCCGCTCGGGCTCGATGTAGCCGAGTTCGGTGTAGGTCGCGGTGGCGGGCCCGGCGAAGTCCACGAACCCCTCGTCCCAGCCGGTGTCCGGGTCGGGGGCGTAGTGGTGGGGCACTCCGGGGGTGAGCCAGAGCAGCGCGGGCGCGGTGACCGTCGTACGGCAGCCGTCGGCGCCCCGGTACCAGCCGGCGCCGGAGCCGATCACGACGGCCACGTGGTGGTCGAGGGTGCGCGGGCCGACCGTGGGCAGCGCGCCGTGCTGGAGCCCCACCCCGAGGCAGACCAGGCCGAGGCGGTGGTGCGCCGGGCCGGGGCTGAAGAACCGCATCCAGGTCTGGTACATCCCCGCTCCTCCCGGCGTCGGCGGCGGCCGGTTTTTGTCCAAGCGGTGCCGATCTTCGTCCATGGCGCGGGGCACCGGAAGGGGTGAGGCTGCGTGCATGAGCGAGTTCACGGTGGGCGAGACCGACTTCCTGCTGGACGGGCGGCCGGTGCGGCTGCTGTCCGGTGCGCTGCACTACTTCCGGGTGCACGAGGACCAGTGGCGGCACCGCCTGGCGATGCTGCGGGCGATGGGTCTGAACTGCGTGGAGACCTACGTCCCGTGGAACCTGCACGAGCCGGCTCCGGGGAGGTACCGGGACGTGGCGGCGGTCGGCCGGTTCCTGGACGCGGTACGCGAGGCGGGCCTGTGGGCGATCGTGCGGCCGGGGCCCTACATCTGCGCCGAGTGGGAGAACGGCGGGCTGCCCGCGTGGCTGACGGCCGGGCTGGGCGCGCGCGTGCGCACACGGGACGAGCGGTACCTCGCCCCGGTCCGCGACTGGCTGCGCCGGCTGCTGCCCGAGGTCGTCTCCCGGCAGGCCGACCGCGGCGGCCCGGTGATCCTGGTGCAGGTCGAGAACGAGTACGGCAGCTACGGCTCCGACGCCGGTTACCTCGCCGAACTGGCCGAGCTGCTGCGCGCGGAGGGCGTCACCGCCGCGCTGTGCACCTCGGACGGCCCCGAGGACCACATGCTGACCGGCGGCTCGCTGCCCGGGGTGCTCGCCACGGCGAACTTCGGCTCCCACGCGCGCGAGGCGTTCGCCGCGCTGCGCCGGCACCGTCCCCGAGGGCCGCTGATGTGCATGGAGTTCTGGTGCGGCTGGTTCGACCACTGGTCCGGCGAGCGTGCCGTACGCGACCCGGACGAGGCCGCGCGGGCGCTGCGCGAGATCCTGGACTGCGGCGCCTCGGTGAACCTCTACATGGCGCACGGCGGCACCAGTTTCGGCGGCTGGGCGGGCGCCAACCGCGGCGGCGAACTGCACAAGGGCGCGCTGCTGCCGGATGTGACGTCGTACGACTACGACGCCCCCGTGGACGAGTACGGCCGCCCCACCGAGAAGTTCTGGCGCTTGCGCGAGGTGCTGGCCGGGCACCGGGCGGGCCCGCTGCCCGAACTCCCGCCGCCGCCCGCCGCCCTGGACCGCCCGGCCGATGTCCTTCTCACCGGCTGGGCTCCCCTCGACGCCGTCCTGGAGGCGCTGGGCGGCGCCGAGACGTGCTCCCTGTGGCCGCCCTCCTTCGAGGAACTGGGCGTCACCCGGGGCCTGGTGCGCTACCGGGTGGACGTGCCCGGACCGCGCCGGCCGTATCCGCTCTCGGTGCGGGGGCTGCGCGACCTGGCCGTGGTGTACGTCGACGGCGAGCGGGCCGGGGTGCTCACCGAGGAGGGGCCGCGGCTGAAGGACCCCGTCGCGGGTCCGGCGCGGGTGGAGCTGTGGGTGGAGTCCCTGGGCCGGGTGAACTACGGACCGCTGGTCGGCGAGGCCAAGGGGATCACCGGGGGCGTGCTGCACGAGCGGCAGTACCTGCACGGGGTGCGCGCGCGGGGACTGGACCTGGACGCGTTCGAGGACGGCGTGTCGGCGGTGCCGTTCGGCGCGCCACCCCCGGCGGACGGCGGCCCCGGCCTGTACCGGGGCACGGCCGCGGTGTCCGGTACGGCCGGCGACGCGCGCCTGGAACTGCCCGGCCTGACGCGCGGCTTCGCCTGGGTCAACGGCTTCTGCCTGGGACGTTACTGGTCGGTGGGTCCGCAGCGGTCGCTGTACGTGCCCGGCCCTGTGCTGCGCGAGGGGGCCAACGAGGTGTGGGTGCTGGAGCTGGAGGGCGCGCAGGGGGGAGAAGCGGGGGCGGTGCGGTTGCTGCCGGTGTGAGCGGGGGCGCGGGGCGCTTGGGCGCATACCCTGGAGAAGGGCCCGCAGGGGGCCATTCTGGGGGTGCCGACGTGGCGAACGGCGGGCCGGTGGAGCACGGGTTCCCGCACCTGGAGACGGTGCGGGCCGCGATCAACGCGCTGTACCGGCGGCTGTCGCCGACCACCGTGCAGACGTTCACGACCAGCGTGGTCCCCGCCGACGTGGCGTTCTGCGACACCGACGACCTCCATCTGGGGGCGCAGCGGGTGGCCCGGGAGATCGTGCGGCACTTCCGGCTGCCGGACGCGCGGCTGATCGTCTGCTTCCGGGAGATGACCCACGCGGCGAACATCGAACTGACGGCGGGCCCCGAGTACTTCGTGGAGCTGAACGACCGTTTCCGCACCCACCGGGAGGACATCGGGGCGGCGCTCGCCCACGAGGTGGCGCACGTCTATCTGCACCGGCTCGACCTCGCCTTCCCGACGACGGCGGAGAACGAGATCCTCACGGACACGGTGACGACGTACCTGGGCGCGGGGTGGCTGCTGCTGGACGCCTACCGGGAGGACGGCGTCTCCTCGCAGAAGCTGGGCTATCTCACCCCGGAGGAGTTCGGCTACGTGCTGGCCAAGCGGTCCCTGCTGTTCCAGGAGGACCCCTCGGTGTGGTTCACCAGCGCGCAGGCCTACACCGCGTACACCAAGGGCCTGGCCCAAGCGCGCCGGGACGAGCAGCAGCCGCCGCTGACGGGAGCGGGCTGGGCGGGCCGCCGCCGGTACGCCCACGACCGGCGCCACGCCGTGCCGTCGCCGCCGGGCAGCCCCTACTCCTTCGCCCCCGGGCCCTCCGGCGACCTCCGTGTCTCCTTCCTCTGCCCGACCTGCCACCAGCGGATCAGGCTGCCGGTGCGGGGGCGGGTCCGGGCCCGGTGCGGGTTGTGCCGCACCGTGCTGGAGTGCGACACCTGATCCCGGCCGGCGACGCGTTCAGGAGGGGCGGAGGACGCCCGCGGCGCGCGCGGCCGCCAGCCAGGACGGGAACTCGCCGACGAGACGGTCGTACAGCTCGGCGTCCGGGACGCGCCGGGGGTCGGCGCCCGCGTGGAAGAACCCGGCGTTGTCCACGATCCGCCGGTGCGGCACCGGCAGTTCGTCCAGCCGGCGCAGGAAGTCGAACTGCTTGCCGTCCGGGTCGCCGAAGCCGATGAACTGCCAGAACAGGGGGAGCTTGGCGGCTTTGCAGAGGTAGCGCTCGGCCGCGAGCTTGTCGACGGGGCCGCCGTCGGTCTGGAAGACGACCAGGGCGGGGTCCGTCGCGCCGCTGTCCAGGTAGTGGTCGATGACGGCGTCCATCGCCAGGTGGTAGCTGGTCCTGCCCATGTGGCCGAGCCCGGCGGCGATCCGCTCGACGCTGCCTCGGTGGCCGGCGAGGGGGATGTCGGTGACGGCGTCGATGTCCGTGGAGAAGAACACCACCGGCACCCGGCCGTCGTCGTCCAGTTGCGCGGACAGCCCCAGCACCCGGTCGGCGAGCGCCTGCACGCTGCCGTCCTGGTAGTACGGCCGCATCGAGCCGGAGTAGTCGAGGACGAGGTAGACGGCGGCGCGCTGCCCGTCCAGGCCGTGCTTGCGCAGGCTGACCCCGGCCGACCGGTAGGCGTCGACGAGCGCGGGCGCGGTCTCCTCCAGCTTGCGCAGACTGATCGCGGCCATGGCCCCCCTTGGGCTCTGCGGAGGTCCCGAGCCTAAGGGATCAAGGGCAGCGGCTGCTTCCGCCTGCGCGCCCCGCGGCGAGCGGCGCACCCTGTCCAGGCGGGCGTGTGCGCGGCCGTGCGGGCGCCGCTGCTGGTCCTCGCCCGGCTGAGGGCGGACCTCGCTGACCGCCTGAGCGGGCCCGTGCCGGCATGTGGCAACGGCGCCTGCCCGGTCGTCCGGTCGGGGACAGTGGGCAGGCGCCGTCAGGTGTTCCGCACGCCTTTGTGCGGAAACGTCTCGTGTTCCGTCAGACCGCGAGGGCGCGGTCCGTCGGGCGGATCGGGGCCGGCAGGTCGCTGGCCCCGGTCAGGTAGCGGTCGACTCCGCGGGCGGCCGAGCGGCCTTCCGCGATCGCCCAGACGATCAGGGACTGCCCGCGGCCGGCGTCACCGGCGACGAACACTCCCGGCACGTTGGTCTGGAAGTCGGCGTCGCGGGCGATGTTACCCCGCTCGTCCAGCTCCAGGCCGAACTGCTCCACCAGGCCGTTCTCGCGGTCGGTGCCCGTGAAGCCCATGGCCAGCGTGACCAGCTGGGCCGGGATGCGGCGCTCGGTGCCCGGCTTCTGGGTCAGCTTGCCGTCCACGAACTCGACCTCGGCCAGGTGCAGCCACTGCACATTGCCGTCCTCGTCGCCCTCGAAGCGGGTGGTGGAGGCGGAGTAGATCCGCTCGCCGCCCTCCTCGTGGGCCGAGGTGACCTTGTAGAGGATCGGGAAGGTCGGCCAGGGCTGCCCGGTGGGGTGCCGCTCCTCGTTCGGCCGGGGCATGATCTCCAGCTGGGTGACCGAGGCCGCGCCCTGCCGGTGGGCGGTGCCCACGCAGTCCGCGCCGGTGTCGCCGCCGCCGATGACCACGACGTGCTTGCCCTCGGCCGAGATGGGCGACACCACGTAGTCGCCCTCCTGGACCTTGTTGGCCAGCGGCAGGTACTCCATGGCCTGGTAGATGCCCTTGAGTTCCCGGCCGGGGACGGGGAGGTCGCGGGCGGTGGTGGCGCCGGCGGCGATCACGACCGCGTCGTAGCGCTTCTTGAGGTCGCGCGCGCTCAGGTCGCGGCCGACCTCGACGCCGGTGCGGAAGCGGGTGCCCTCCGCGCGCATCTGCTCGATGCGGCGGTTGATGTGCCGCTTCTCCATCTTGAACTCGGGGATGCCGTACCGCAGCAGGCCGCCGATGCGGTCCGCGCGCTCGTAGACGGCGACCGTGTGGCCGGCCCGGGTCAGCTGCTGGGCGGCGGCCAGACCGGAGGGGCCCGAGCCGATCACCGCGACGGTCTTGCCGGACAGGCGCTCGGGGATGCGCGGGGTGACGTACCCGCTGTCCCACGCCTTGTCGATGATGGAGACCTCGACGTTCTTGATGGTGACCGGCTGCTGGTTGATGCCGAGCACACACGCCGACTCGCAGGGCGCCGGGCACAGCCGCCCGGTGAACTCCGGGAAGTTGTTGGTGGCGTGCAGCCGCTCGTAGGCGGCGGCCCAGTCGTCGCGGTAGGCGTAGTCGTTCCACTCGGGGATCAGGTTCCCGAGCGGGCAGCCGTTGTGGCAGAACGGGATGCCGCAGTCCATGCAGCGGCTGGCCTGCTTGCCGACGATCGGCAGCAGGGAGCCGGGGACGTAGACCTCGTTCCAGTCCTTGACGCGCTCGGCGACGGGACGGGTCCTGGCGACCTCGCGGCCGTGGTTGAGGAAGCCCTTCGGATCAGCCATTGGTCGCCGCCTCCATCATCTTCTCGGTGATCTCGGTCTCGGAGAGACCGGCTCGCTCGGCGGCGTCCTTGGCGGCGAGCACTGCCTGGTACGTGCTGGGAATGATCTTGCTGAACCGGGCCGCGGCCGCGTCCCAGTCGGCGAGCAGCTTCTCGGCGACGGTCGAGCCGGTTTCCTCGGCGTGGCGGCGCACCACGTCGTGCAGCCACCGCTTGTCCGTCTCGTCCAGTTCCCGGACGGCGTCCGCGTTGCCCGCGTTGACGTTGTGCGGGTCCAGGTCGATGACGTAGGCGATACCGCCGGACATGCCCGCCGCGAAGTTGCGGCCGGTCGGGCCGAGGACGACGGCGTGGCCGCCGGTCATGTACTCGCAGCCGTGGTCGCCCACGCCCTCGGAGACGACCAGCGCGCCCGAGTTGCGCACGCAGAACCGTTCACCGGTGCGGCCGCGCAGGAACAGCTCGCCCTTGGTGGCGCCGTAGCCGATGGTGTTGCCCGCGATCGTCGAGTACTCGGCGAGGTGGTCGGCCGCGCGGTCCGGGCGGACGATGATCCGGCCGCCGGACAGGCCCTTGCCGACGTAGTCGTTGGCGTCGCCCTCCAGGCGCAGCGTGATGCCGCGCGGCAGGAACGCGCCGAAGGACTGGCCGGCGGAGCCGGTGAAGGTGATGTCGATGGTGTCGTCGGGCAGGCCCGCACCGCCGAACTTCTTGGTCACCTCGTGGCCGAGCATGGTGCCGACCGTGCGGTTGATGTTGCGGATCGCGACCTGGGCGCGCACCGGCTGCGCCTCGGTCGCCTCGTCGGCGGCCAGGGCGTCGGCGGCGAGCTTGATCAGCTCGTTGTCCAGGGCCTTCTGCAGGCCGTGGTCCTGGGCGATCTGCTGGTGGCGGACGGCGCCCTCGGGCAGGTCGGGCACGTGGAACAGCGGCGCCAGGTCCAGGCCCTGCGCCTTCCAGTGGTCGACGGCACGCCGCACGTCCAGCACTTCGGCGTGGCCGACGGCCTCCTCGATGGAGCGGAAGCCCAGCTCGGCCAGGAGTTCGCGGACCTCCTCGGCGATGAACCGGAAGAAGTTCACGATGTGCTCGGCCTTGCCGGCGAAGCGCTCGCGCAGCACCGGGTTCTGGGTGGCGATGCCCACCGGACAGGTGTCCAGGTGGCAGACGCGCATCATGACGCAGCCGGAGACGACGAGCGGCGCGGTCGCGAAACCGAACTCCTCGGCGCCGAGCAGCGCGGCGATCACCACGTCACGGCCGGTCTTGAGCTGGCCGTCGGTCTGGACGACGATCCGGTCGCGCAGGCCGTTGAGCAGCAGCGTCTGCTGGGTCTCGGCGAGGCCCAGCTCCCAGGGACCGCCCGCGTGCTTGAGGGAGGTCAGCGGGGAGGCACCGGTGCCGCCGTCGTGACCGGAGATCAGCACGACGTCCGCGTGCGCCTTGGAGACACCCGCCGCGACGGTGCCGACGCCGACCTCGGAGACCAGCTTGACGTGGATCCGCGCCTGGGGGTTGGCGTTCTTCAGGTCGTGGATCAGCTGGGCGAGGTCCTCGATGGAGTAGATGTCGTGGTGCGGCGGCGGGGAGATCAGGCCCACGCCGGGCGTCGAGTGCCGGGTCCTGGCGACCCACGGGTAGACCTTGTGGCCGGGCAGCTGGCCGCCCTCGCCGGGCTTGGCGCCCTGGGCCATCTTGATCTGGATGTCGTCCGCGTTGACCAGGTACTCGGAGGTCACGCCGAAGCGGCCGGAGGCGACCTGCTTGATCGCCGAGCGGCGCGCGGGGTCGTACAGCCGCTCCGGGTCCTCGCCGCCCTCGCCGGTGTTGGACTTGCCGCCCAGCTGGTTCATGGCGATGGCGAGGGTCTCGTGCGCCTCCTTGGAGATGGAGCCGTACGACATGGCGCCGGTGGAGAACCGCTTGACGATCTCGCTGACCGGCTCGACCTCCTCGACCGGGATCGGCGCCCGGTCCGAGGTGAAGCCGAACAGGCCGCGCAGCGTCATCAGGCGCTCGGACTGCTCGTTCACCCGGGCGGTGTACTTCTTGAAGATGTCGAACCGGCCGGTGCGGGTGGAGTGCTGGAGGCGGAAGACCGTCTCCGGGTCGAACAGGTGCGGCTCGCCCTCGCGGCGCCACTGGTACTCGCCGCCGATCTCCAGGGTGCGGTGCGCGGGCGCGATGCCGGAGGCCGGGTAGGCCTTGGCGTGGCGGGCGGCGACCTCGTCGGCGATGACGTCGATGCCGACGCCGCCGATCTTGGTGGTGGTGCCGTTGAAGTACTTCTCCACGAAGGACTCGTCCAGGCCGACGGCCTCGAACACCTGGGCGCCCCGGTAGGAGGCGACGGTGGAGATGCCCATCTTGGACATGACCTTCAGCACGCCCTTGCCGAGGGCGTAGATCAGGTTCCTGATGGCCTTCTCGGTGTCGATGCCGTCGAGGAAGGTGCCCGCGCGCAGCAGGTCCTCCACCGACTCCATCGCGAGGTAGGGGTTGACGGCGGCGGCGCCGTAGCCGATCAGCAGGGCGACGTGGTGGACCTCGCGGACGTCACCGGCCTCGACCAGCAGGCCCACGTGGGTGCGCTGCTTGGTGCGGATGAGGTGGTGGTGGACGGCGGCGGTGAGCAGCAGCGAGGGGATCGGCGCGTGCTCGGCGTCGGAGTGCCGGTCGGACAGGACGATCAGCCGGGCGCCGTTCTCGATGGCCGCGTCGGCCTCGGCGCAGATCTCCTCGATACGGGCGGCCAGCGCCTCGCCGCCGCCGCTCACCCGGTACAGGCCGGAGAGGGTCGCGGCCTTGAAGCCGGGCATGTCGCCGTCGGCGTTGATGTGGATGAGCTTGGCCAGCTCGTCGTTGTCGATCACCGGGAAGGGCAGCATGACGGACCGGCAGGAGGCGGCGGTCGGCTCCAGCAGGTTGCCCTGCGGGCCGAGCGCGCTGCGCAGCGAGGTGACCAACTCCTCGCGGATGGCGTCCAGCGGCGGGTTGGTGACCTGGGCGAACAGCTGGGTGAAGTAGTCGAACAGCAGGCGCGGGCGCTCGGACAGGGCCGCGATGGGCGAGTCGGTGCCCATGGAGCCGATCGGCTCGGCGCCGGTGCGGGCCATCGGGGCGAGGATGACGCGCAGCTCCTCCTCGGTGTAGCCGAAGGTCTGCTGGCGGCGGGTGACCGAGGCGTGGGTGTGCACGATGTGCTCGCGCTCGGGCAGGTCGCCCAGCTCGATCTCGCCGGCCTCCAGCCACTCGGCGTAGGGCTGCGCGCCGGCGAGGGACGACTTGATCTCGTCGTCCTCGATGATGCGGTGCTCGGCGGTGTCCACCAGGAACATCCGGCCGGGCTGGAGGCGGCCCTTGCGGACGACCCGGGCCGGGTCGATGTCGAGGACGCCGACCTCGGAGCCGAGCACCACGAGGCCGTCGTCGGTGACCCAGTAGCGGCCGGGGCGCAGACCGTTGCGGTCGAGCACGGCGCCGACCTGGGTGCCGTCGGTGAAGGTGACGCAGGCGGGGCCGTCCCAGGGCTCCATCATCGTGGCGTGGTAGCCGTAGAAGGCGCGCCGGGCCTGGTCCATCGAGGCGTGGTTCTCCCAGGCCTCCGGGATCATCATCAGCACGGAGTGCGGCAGCGAACGGCCGCCGAGGTGCAGCAGTTCCAGGACCTCGTCGAAGGAGGCGGAGTCGGAGGCGCCGGGGGTGCACACCGGGAAGATGCGCTCCAGCTTGTCCGCGGGGCCGAACAGGTCGGACGCGAGACGGGACTCGCGGGCGCGCATCCAGTTGCGGTTGCCCTGGACGGTGTTGATCTCACCGTTGTGGGCGATGAACCGGTACGGGTGCGCGAGCGGCCACGAGGGGAAGGTGTTGGTGGAGAACCGGGAGTGCACCAGCGCGATCGCGGAGGCGAAGCGGCGGTCGGACAGGTCCGGGAAGAAGGGCTCCAGCTGGCCGGTGGTCAGCATGCCCTTGTAGACGATGGTGCGCGCGGACAGCGACGGGAAGTAGACGCCCGCCTCGCGCTCGGCGCGCTTGCGCAGCACGAACGCCTTGCGGTCCAGCGCGATGCCCGTGCTCTCCCCGTCGGCCACGAAGATCTGCCGGAACACCGGCATGGTGGCGCGGGCCGTGGTGCCCAGCAGCTCGGGGGCGACCGGGACCTCGCGCCAGCCGAGGACGGTCAGGCCCTCCTCGCCGGCGATCGTCTCGATGGCCGAGACGATCTCCTCGGTGCCGTCCTCGGGCAGGAAGGCGATGCCGACGGCGTAGGAGCCGGCCGCGGGCAGTTCGAATCCGGCCACCTCGCGGAAGAAGGCGTCCGGCACCTGCGAGAGCAGGCCCGCGCCGTCGCCCGAGTCCGGCTCGGAACCGGTGGCGCCGCGGTGCTCCAGATTGCGGAGCACGGTGAGCGCCTGCTCGACCAGGGTGTGGGAGGCCTCGCCGGTGAGGGTGGCGACGAAACCGACGCCGCAGGCGTCGTGTTCGTTGCGGGGGTCGTACATACCCTGCGCAGCAGGGCGAGCATCCATGAACGACCAGTTCTGGCCGTTCTCGGAATGCTGGGACGGCTGGCGCGGCGTACGCATCGGCTCTCCCGTCGTCGTCATGTGGCATGTGGCGTGTGCCGAGGGACGACGTTGGCCCTCTGCGGGTGGCGAAATTTCGTGCAGGTTACATGATGGCTCGGATCTCGGAAAGCGGAAGCTCCGTTCCAACATGCGGACGCCACGGGGTGGGTGGCGGGGGTGTCAGAGTGCCGCGCGGGGACGGCGGAGGCAACCGCGCGAAGCGGCCGGGTGCCGCTCATGGCGGCGAACGTGTGCGGGGGCCGCTGGGTCACCGTCGGACCATCGGTCCTGCCGGTGCCCCTCGGCCCGAAGAGCGGGGGGATCGTCGTCGACCCCCTCCGCGGGGTGCGGCAGGCGTCATTGCCCGCGGCGCTTACGGCTCATGCCCGGTGGTCACACATCTGAAACCAGCGGGTAACGGCTACTTATGCGGCCCATCGCATAGGTTGCGGATACCGTCATCCTACGGCCGTTCCGAACAGCACGCCCAGGGCGTACGTCACACCGGCGGCCGCACCGCCGAGCGCCAGCTGGCGCAGTCCGCTGAACCACCAGCTGCGCGCGGTCACCTTCGCCACCACGGCGCCGCAGCCGAACAGCCCGATCAGCGCGAGCAGCAGGGCGGGCCACAGCGCGGTGGCACCGAGCAGGTACGGCAGTACGGGCAGCAGCGCGCCGAGGGCGAAGGAGCCGAACGACGAGACGGCCGCGACCAGCGGCGACGGGAGGTCGCCGGGGTCGATGCCCAGCTCCTCGCGGGCGTGTATCTCCAGGGCCTGCTCGGGGTCCTTGGACAACTGCCGGGCCACCTCGCGGGCCAGGTCGGGGGCCACGCCCCGGGCGACGTAGAGCGCCGCCAGCTCGTCCTCCTCGTCCTGCGGGTGCCGGCGCAGCTCACGACGCTCGACGTCCAGCTCCGCCTGGACCAGCTCGCGCTGGGAGGCGACGGAGGTGTACTCGCCGGCCGCCATGGAGAAGGCGCCCGCGGCGAGCCCCGCGAGTCCGGTGATGACGATGGTCTGGTGGCTGACGGAGCCGCCGGCCACACCGGTCATCAGAGCAAGGTTGGAGACCAGGCCGTCCATCGCGCCGAAGACGGCGGGGCGCAGCCAGCCGCCGTTCACATCGCGGTGCGTGTGGTTGTCGCGGTGCGCTTCGTGCAGCGCGGCCTCGGTTTCGATGATGGCCATGAGGTTCCCCGAATGAGCTTAGCCAAAGCTAACTTTGGACGAGTTCTACTTTTCGACTACAGGCAATCTACGTCGTTCCGGTGCGCGCCGCCAGCAAGGGAAGGCTCGGCTAACCTGCGGCTTTACGGCTTTTGCGCTCATCCGCGCCGCCTACCGCTCAGGTGGCCGAGCGGGTGACAGGCTCCGTTCCGAGGCACGCGCACCGGTCCGTGGTGGGACACATCCGCAAAGGGTCCGCGGGCCCAGGTGGGCCCCGCCGAAGGAGACCGCCCATGGCATCGACCGCCTGCACTCCCCCACCCCCGCCCCCCTCGCCCGAAGCGGCCCCCGGGCTCCGCGACCGGGCCCGGGGCGCCCTGCTCGGCCTGGCCGTCGGCGACGCGCTCGGCGCCCCCGCGGAGAACCTGAAGCCCTCCGAGATCCGCGCCCGCTGGGGCCGCATCACGGACTTCGTGACCGACCGGCCGCAGGGCACGGACGACACCGAGTACGCCCTCTTCTCCGGCCTGCTGCTGGCCCGGCACGGCTCGGCGCTCACCCCGGCGCACGTGGAGGCGGCCTGGCACGAGTGGATCGCCGACCGGGCCGAGGGCACCTTCCGCGGCGCGGGCTTCAGCGAGCGGGGCACGCTGGAGAACCTGCGCCGGGGCCTGGCCGCGCCGGTCTCCGCCCAGCACCGGCACGCCTGGAGCGACGGCCTGGCGATGCGGGCGGCCCCCTTCGGGGTGTTCGCGGCCGGGCGCCCCGGGGAGGCGGCCCGCCTGGTCGCGATCGACGGCTCGGTCAGCCACGAGGGCGAGGGCATCCACGGCGGACAGGCGGTCGCGGCCGGGGTGGCCGCGGCCATGGCGGGCGCACCGGTCCCGGTGGTGATCGCCGCCGCGCTCGCGGTGATCCCGGACGACTCCTGGACCGCCCGCTCGCTGCGCCGCGCCGTGGCCGTCGCCCACCGCGGCGAGCGCGCCGTCCGCTCCGCGGTCGTCGTCGGCGGCTATCCCTGGACCGACCTCGCCCCCGAGGCCGTCGCCCTCGCCTTCGGCGCCTACGCCACGGCCGACGGCGACTTCCGCGAGGCGGTCCTCACGGCCGTCAACATGGGCCGCGACGCCGACACCACGGCGGCGGTGGCGGGCGCCCTCGCCGGCGCGACCCGGGGCACGGCCGCGATCCCGCCGCACTGGGCCGAGGCGATCGGCCCGGTGCGGGGGCGGTGCCTGCCGGCGATGGCGGGGCGGCGGGTGGAGGAGGTGGCGGACCTGCTGGTACCGCCACCGACCGAACCGACCGTGCCGTCCCTGCCGACCACCCTCCGGCCCACCGAGCCATCCGTCCCGTCGCTCCCCCCGACCCAGCAGCCCGCCGTCCCACCCGTGCCGCCGTTCCCCCCGGCCAAGCCCACCGGCACGCCCGCGCCCTCATTCCCCCCGGCCCTCCAGCCCACCGAACCGTCCGCGCCGCCGCTCCCTCCAGCCCTCCAGCCCACCGACCCACCCGCATCACCGATCCCCGCAGCCCTGCAACCAACCGACCCACCTGCGCCCTCGCTCCCTCCAGCCCAGCAACCCACCGCCCCATCCGCGCCCTCGCTCCCCCCGGCCGCCCACCCCGCCGAGCCGTCCGCCCCTGCCCTGTCCCCCGCCCCGCAGCCCGCCGAGCTGCCCCCGGCCCCGCCTCCGTCCGCCCCCCGGTCCGCCGAGCCGGGTGGCAGGCGGGGGAAGGTCCGGTGGCCCAGGGTGTTCAGCCCCCTCGTCGGCGCGGACCGCGAGGGCCGGTCGTGAGGCCGGGACGGGTCGAGGGACTGCTGCTCGGCCTCGCCGCGGGCGACGCCGCCGGCTGGCCCGCCGCCCGGCACCGCGCCGCCCGCATGCCCGAGTGGACCCGCCGTCTCACCCGGGAGCTGGACACCTTCGCGGAGCAGAACGCGACCACCACCCTCCCGGTGCCGATCGCCCTGAACCAGCCGCCCGGCCCGCTCCGCCTCGGCCCCTCCGACGACGCCGAATGGGCGGCCTTCGCCGCGGAGGCGGTCCTGCGGGCCGGCACCGACGACGCCCTCGGCGACCTCGGCCGGGACCGCCGGATGCGCGCCGCCATCGACCTCACCTGGACCGCCGTCGCCTGCGAGGTCGCCGCCGCCGCGGACCGCGCGCCGGAGATCGAGTCCGCCGTGCTGCCGCTGCGCGCCCGGATCTCGGTGCGGGCCGGCCTCGGCAACCTCGCCACCGGCCTGCGCCCGCCCGCCACCGGCCACGACAACCCGCACTACTTCGACGACGCGGCCTGCGTCCGCGCCTGCGCGCTCGCGGTGGCCCACCCCGGCGACCCCCAACGCGCCGCCGCCCTCGCCGAGTTCGACGCCCGCTACACCCAGGACGGCGACGGCGTGCACGGCGCCCGGGCCATGGCGGCCGCCGTGGCGCTCGCCCTGGCCGGCGCGGACCCCGACGCCTGCGTCACGGCCGCCCTCGCCGAACTCCCGCCCGACACCGAGATCGGCCGCAACGCACGGCACGCGCTCGCCCTCGCCGCGGACGGCGCGCCCGCCTTCGCCCTCGTCCCCGTGCTGGAGCACCAGATCGTGGACCACGTCTACAGCTACGGCGTCGCCGCCGCCGAGACCGTACCCGTCGCCCTCGCGCTGGCCACCGCCGCCCGCGGCCGGATCGCCGAGGCCGTACCCGCGGCCGCCTGTCTGTCCCGGGTCGCCGACTCGGCCCCCGCGCTCACGGGCGCCCTCACCGGCGCCCTCGGCGGCGGCGCGGCGATCCCGGAGACCTGGCGCGACGCCTGCCGCGTCCTGCCCGGCTGCGCCCTGCCCCGGCTCACCGGCACCGACCTGGTGGAACTCGCCGGACTCCTGGAAGCCGCGCAACCGGCCCACCCAGGAGGATGATTCGGGCATGACGCCCATGCAACTCAAAGGCCCCGAAGAGGAGCGCGCCGGGCTCCGCTCGCCCGGTCTGGACGACCGGATCACCGGCGCCCTCGTCGGCGCCGCCGTCGGTGACGCCCTCGGCGGACCCGTCGAGGGGTACTCCCCCGAGCAGATCGCCGAACGGCACGGCGGCCGGGTGCGCGGCATCGTCGGCCCCTGGCACGGCGACGCCTGGCGCACCGCCCGCCCCCTGGCGCCGTACCACAAGGGCGACGGCCACGTCACCGACGACACCCTGATGACCCACGCGCTGGTCCGGGTCTACGACCGGGTCCGCGACCACCTCGACGCCTACGCGCTGGCCGAGCACCTGGTGCCGGACCTGATGACCGAGCCCCGCTGGATCCCCGAACTGGAGGCGGAGGCACTGCCGCTGCACCGGCTGTTCCTCGCCGAGAAGTGGCTCGTGGCCCGGCTCGCCTACGGGCACGCGGACCCCCGGGAGGCGGGCGTCGGCAACATCGTCAACTGCGGTGCGGCGATGTACATGGCCCCCGTCGGCCTGGTCAACGCGGCCGACCCGCGCGCCGCGTACGCCGAGGCGCTGGACGTCGCCGGTGCCCACCAGTCGTCGTACGGCAGGGAGGCGGCCGGTGTCTTCGCCGCGGCCGTCGCCGCCGCCGCCACGCCGGACGCGACCCCGGACTCGGTGGTGGCCGCCTGCCTGGCCACGGCCAAGGACGGCACCCGGACGGCGATCGAGAAGGTCTGCGAAACGGCCAGCGGATACGACGAGTTCGAGCCGGCGCTCGGGCCGCTGCGCGCGGCGGTCGCCCCCTACGACACGGTCGGCCCGGACTACCGCGCCCCCTCCCTCGCCGCCCGCCGCCCCTCCCGGCTGCACTCCATCGAGGAACTGCCCGTCGCACTCGGCATGTTGGTGGTCTCCGGCGGCGACTACCGGCAGGCGGTGCTCGGTTCGGTCAACTACGGCCGCGACTGCGACTCGATCGCCACGATGGCCGGTGCCCTCGCGGGCGCCCTCGGCTCCCCGGTGCCCGAGGACTGGGCGCGGACCGTGGCGCGGGCGAGCCGCCTGGACCTGTGGCGGCCGGCCCGCACCCTCGCCCGCGTCACCCGCGAGATCTTCGCCCGCGACGTCGAGCGGCGCCGCGCCCACGAACGGGCCTTCGCCGCCCTGGGAGGTGCGCCGTGCTCCGACTGACCTGGGTCCAGCCCGAGGACCTGCTCGGCCACGAGCTGCGCCAGGCCCGACTCGACGGCCGGGAGCCGTCGCGGATCGAGGAGCGCTGGCGGGCGGCGGGCGGTCCGGACGCCCCGGAGCGCGCGGGCGCCTCCGCGCACCGCGTCTCCCGCTATCTACGGCTGCTGGCCGAGGACCTGCTGGACGAACTGGCCGATCTGCCCAGCCGGCTGGCCGACGACGAACCGACCGAGCTGTCCGCGATCCGGGCGGCGTGCCCCGACTGGCCCGCCCCGCGGCCCGCCCCGTCGCCGGGACCGCTCGCGCTGGAGGCGTCCTGGCTGGGCCGGGCCATCGGCTGCCTGCTGGGCAAACCGGTGGAGAAGCTGCCCCTGGACGGCATCCGCGCCCTGGCCAGGGCGGCCGGGAACTGGCCGCTCAGCGGCTACTTCACCGCCCGGGGCGTCCCCGGTGAGCTGCTCGCCGCCCACCCCTGGAACCGCCGCTCGGCCGCCACCTCCCTCGCCGAGAACATCGACGGCATGCCCCCGGACGACGACCTCGACTACCCCCTGCTCAACCTGCTGCTGCTCCAGCGCCACGGCAAGGACTTCACCACCGACGACGTGGCCCGGCTGTGGCTCGAAGAGCTGCCGCCCGGACGGACGTTCACCGCGGAACGCCTCGCCTACCGCAACCTGCTCACCGGTGTCGAACCGCCGCACACCGCCCGGCACCGCAACCCGTTCCGGGAGTGGATCGGTGCCCTGATCCGCGCCGACGTGCACGGCTGGACCAACCCCGGCGATCCGGCCGGCGCCGCCGAACAGGCGTACCGGGACGCGGTGTTGACGCACACCGCCAACGGTGTCTACGCGGCCATGTTCACCGCCGCCACCCTCGCCGCGGCCGCCACCGGCGAACACGACGTGCACGCCTGTCTGCGGGCGGGCCGGACGGTGGTCCCGCCCCGCTCACGACTGGCCGAGGCCATCGGGCACGCGCTGCGCCTCGCGGCCGCGCACGAGGACTTCGACGACGTGGTGGACGAACTCCACGCCCGCTACGCCCCCACCCACCACTGGGTGCACGCCATCCCCAACACCGCCCTGCTGGTCGCGGCCCTCAGCCACGCCGACGGCGACTTCACCGGCTCCGTGTGCCGCGCGGTGGCGGGCGGTCTGGACACCGACTCGGTCGGCGCGACGGCGGGCAGTGTCGCCGGGCTCCTCGCGGGTTCCCCCACCGCGCTCCCCGAACACTGGCGGGTTCCGCTGAAGAACCGGCTCGCCACCGGCGTCGCCGACTTCGACGGCAGCGGCTTCGACGCCCTGGCCCACCTCACGCACCTGGAGGCGATCCGCCCATGACCCACATCGCCGTCCTCGGCAGCACCAACATGGACCTCGTCACCTATGTCGCCAAGGCCCCGCAGCGCGGGGAGACCGTGACCGGCCGGGAGTTCCGCACGATCCCCGGCGGCAAGGGCGCCAATCAGGCGATCGCCGCCGCGCGGGCCGGGGCCACCGTGTCGATGATCGGCGCGGTCGGCAACGACGCGTTCGGGGCGCGGCTGCGGGAGACCCTCGAACACTCCGGTGTGGACACCGACTCCCTGCGCACGGTCGAGGGCCCGTCCGGCACCGCGCACATCGTGGTGGACGACGAGGGCGGCAACTCGATCGTCGTCATCCCGGGCGCGAACGGCACCGTCGACCACCTCTCGCCCGGCGACGAGGGGGTGATCGCCTCCGCCGACGCGCTGCTGCTCCAGCTGGAGATCCCCCTGGCCGCGGTGGTGGCGGGCGCCGAGGCCGCCCGCCGGCACGGAGTCCGGACCGTCCTCACGCCGTCCCCCGCCCGGCCGCTGCCGCCCGAACTCCTCGCCGCCGCCGACCTGTTGGTGCCCAACGAGTACGAGGCGATCACCCTCACCGGGCACCCCGACCCGCGGGCGGCCGCCGCCGCACTGCTGGAGGTGGTGCCGTGCGCGGTGGTCACCCTGGGCGCGACCGGCTGTCTGTACGTGACCCGCGACGCGGAGCCGCTGGTGGTGCCGGCGCCGCGGGTCGAGGCCGTGGACTCCACCGGCGCGGGCGACACCTTCGCCGGGGCCCTCGCGGTGGCCCTCGCCGAGGAGAAGCCCGTGCGCGAGGCCCTGTCCTGGGCCGCCGCCGCGGCCTCGCTCTCGGTCGAGCGGCCGGGGGCGTCCGCCTCGATGCCGTACCGCCCGGAGATCGACGCGCGGTTCACCTCATGAGCGGGGAGCCGACGACCCCAGGGGACCCGACGGCCCCCGGGGAGCCGACACCCCACGGGGACCGGATCACCCCCGGGGACCCGACGACCGCCGGCGACCCGGCGACCGCCGCGGTCCCGGCGCTGGGCGGGCTGCGGGTGCTGGACCTGGCGACGCTCTTCGCCGGCCCCATGGCCGCGTCACTGCTCGGCGACTTCGGCGCCGAGGTGATCAAGGTGGAGCATCCGCGGCGGCCGGACCCGTCCCGGGGACACGGGCCGGCCAAGGACGGGGTGGGCCTGTGGTGGAAGGTGCTCGGCCGCAACAAGCGCGCCATCACCCTCGACCTGTCCCGGCCGGGCGGCCGGGCGACCCTGCTGCGGCTCGCCGCCACCGCCGACGTGGTGATCGAGAACTTCCGCCCCGGCACCCTGGAGAGGTGGGGCCTGGGCTGGGACGCGCTGTCCGCGGCCAACCCCCGGCTGGTGCTCGCCCGGGTCACCGCGTTCGGCCAGTTCGGTCCGTACGCGCACCGCCCCGGCTTCGGCACCCTCGCCGAGGCGATGAGCGGCTTCGCCGCGCTCACCGGGGAGCCCGAGGCACCCCCGGTGCTGCCGCCCTTCGGGCTCGCCGACTCGATCGCGGGCCTGACCACCGCGTACGGCGTGCTGACCGCGCTGGCCGCGCGCGAGCGCACCGGCGCCGGGCAGGTCGTGGACATGGCGATCATCGAGCCGATCCTGTCGGTGCTCGGCCCGCACCCCACCTGGTACGACCAGCTCGGCTACGTCCAGGAACGCACCGGCAACCGGTCCGCGAACAACGCCCCGCGCAACACCTACCGCACCGCCGACGGCACCTGGGTCGCCGTCTCCACCTCCGCGCAGTCGGTGGCGGAACGGGTGCTGCGGCTGGTGGGGCGCCCGGAGCTGACCGAGCGGCCGTGGTTCGCCACCGGCACGGGCCGGGCCGCGCACGCCGACGTGCTGGACGAGGCCGTCGGCACCTGGATCGCCGCCCGCACCCGCGCGGAGGTCCTGGCCGCGTTCGAGGCGGCACAGGCCGCGGTGGCCCCGGTGCAGGACGTCCGGGACGTGCTGGCGGACCCCCAGTACCGGGCCCTGGAGACGGTGACCACCGTGCCGGACCCGGAGCTGGGCCCGCTGCGGTTGCAGAACGTGCTGTTCCGGCTGTCCGAGACCCCCGGCGCGATCCGCTGGGCCGGCCGCCCGCACGGCGCGGACACCGACGCGGTCCTCACCGAGCTGGGCCTCACCCCGGACGAGATCGCCGCGCTGCGCGAGGAGGGTGCGCTGTGACCCCGCTGACCTGGCTGTACGTTCCCGGCGACCGGCCCCGGGTGATCGCCAAGGCGCTGTCGGCGGGCGCCGACGTGGTGGTGATCGACCTGGAGGACGCGGTGGCCCCCGACCGCAAGGAGTACGCGCGGCACGCCGCGGCCGACCTGCTCACGGAGCCGCCGCCGGTGCCGGTGCACGTCCGCGTCAACGCCCTGGACACCCCGTGGGCGAGCGCCGACCTCGCGGCACTGGCCGGGCTGCCGGGGCTGTCCGCGCTCCGGCTGCCGAAGGTGACGACCCCGGCGGAGGTGCGCCGGGTCGCCGCGAGCACCCCGCTCCCCCTCCACGCGCTGCTGGAGTCGGCCCTCGCCATCGAGCACGCGTACGCCATCGCCCGTGCGCACCCGGCCCTGCGGGGCATCTCCCTGGGCGAGACGGACCTTCGGGCCGACCTCGGGGTGCGGGCGGACGCGGGGCTCGACTGGCCGCGCTCCCGGGTGATCGTCGCGGCCCGCGCCGCGGGGCTGCCGCCCCCGCCCCAGACGGTCCACCCCGACATCCGCGACCTGGACGGGCTGGCCGCCTCCTGCGCCCACGGCCGCGCCCTGGGCTTCCTCGGCCGCGCCGCGATCCACCCCCGCCAGCTCCCGGTGATCGAGCGCGCCTACCTGCCCACCCCGGCGGAACGCGAGCACGCCGAGACCGTTCTCAAGGCCGCCACCGCCCAGCAGGGCGCCCTGGCGCTGCCCGACGGCCGCTTCGTCGACGCGGCCGTGGTGGCCGAGGCCCGCCGCACGCTGTCCCTCGCCCGCAGAGGGCGCTGAGGCGGTCCCACACGCAGCGAGGGCGCCCGGAAGAGTCCGGGCGCCCTCGATGCCGTACCGCGTGCGTCAGCTCTGCTTGGTCGCCGACTCGGGTTCCCCGGCGGCCGCACCCGGCTCGTCCGCCGGCTCGGCGGACTTCTCCGGGGCGGACTTCCCGGGCGCGGACTTCCCGGAGACCGCCTTCTCGGGAACGGCCCTCTCGGAGGCGGGCTTCCCGGAGGCGGCGTCCGTCTCCTTGTCCGTGTCCGTGCCGTCCGTCGATGCCGTGACCGCGAGGGGCTCCACGATCTCCTCGCGGCCGGGGCGGCGCTTCGCGGAGACGATCATGTAGGTGACGGCCAGCAGGAAGACGATCAGGGCGGTCCAGTCGTTGAGGCGCAGGCCGAGGATGTGGTGGGCGTCGTCCACCCGCATGTACTCGATCCAGCCCCGGCCCACGCAGTACGCGGCGACGTACAGGGCGAACGCCCGGCCGTGACCCAGCTTGAAGCGCCGGTCGGCCCACATCACCAGGAACGCGACGCCGATGCACCACAGGGACTCGTAGAGGAACGTCGGGTGGTAGTACCCCGGCACCCGGCCGCCCTCGGAGGAGGTGATGTGCAGCGCCCAGGGGACATGGGTCTCCCGGCCGTACAACTCCTGGTTGAACCAGTTGCCCCAGCGGCCCATGGCCTGCGCGAGGGCGATGCCGGGCGCGACGGCGTCGGCGTACGCGGGCATCGGGATGCCCCGGCGCCGCGCCCCGATCCAGGCGCCCAGCGCGCCCAGCGCGATCGCGCCCCAGATGCCCAGGCCGCCCTGCCACACCTTGAAGGCGTCCACCCAGTCACGGCCGGGGCTGAAGTACAGCTCGTAGTCCGTGATCACGTGGTACAGCCGGCCACCGACCAGACCGAACGGTACGGCCCACACCGCGATGTCGGCGACCGTGCCGGACTGCCCGCCGCGGGCGACCCAGCGTTTGTTGCCGAGCCAGACGGCGAGGAAGACGCCGATGATGATGCAGAAGGCGTAGCCGCGCAGCGGGATGGGGCCGAGGTACAGCACCCCGCGCGACGGGCTGGGAATGTAGGCAAGTTCCATGGCAGGTCCGACGCTACCGTGCCGGGCCCCCGGGACACCAAGCCGCCTGGCCACGGGTGCGTAACGGCGGCGTGAGAATCACTTACCCGCGGTCGGCCGCCTCCACCATCTGCTTGAGCTTGGCCGGCGTCATCGACTGGTCCTGGTAGATGTTCTTGCCGCCCAGCAGCACCGTGGGCGTACCGGTGAAGCCGCCGCTCTGGAAGGCCTTCTGGGAGCGGTTCACCCAGCTGTCGTGCGTACCGCCGTCCACGCACCTGCGGTAGGCGGGCGTGTCCAGGCCGCTCACCTTGCCGGCCAGGGTGATCAGCTTGGCGTTGCTCGCGAAGGCGTCGTCGGTCTCCTTGGGCTGGTTCGCGTACAGCGTGTCGTGGTAGTCGCGGAACTTCCCGGCGTCCTGGGCGCAGGCGGCGGCGTTGGCCGCGCGCAGGGAGCCGGTGCCGCCGAGGTTGCCGTCGATCAGCCGGACCAGGTGGTACTCGATCCTGAGCTTGCCCGCGTCGGTCAGCTCGTGGAGCGTGGGCCGGTACGCCGCCTCGAAGGCCTGGCAGGCGGGGCAGCGGAAGTCCTCCCAGACCGTGAGCGTGGATCTGGCGCCGTCCTTGCCGACCGGGATGGCGAGGCCGTCCTTGCCCTGTGCGCCGGAGGGCGCCACGACCGGCCCCGCGCTGCTGCTGCTCTTGTTCTTGCCCGAGTTCGCGGCGACCACGCCGATCACCGCCGCGAGGCCCAGGACGCAGACGACGCTCGCGCCCACGATCAGCGTGCGCCGCCGCTTCTCCGCGGCCTTCTGCTTCTCGCGCTCGACCGCCAGCCGCTCCCGGGCGGTGCGCTTTCCGTCACGGTTCTTCTCGCTCACACCCCCAGAACGAACCGGGGAGGCGCAGCGCGCCTCCCCGGCCGGAGGTCCACCCGTTCGAGTGACCGGAAGGGAGCGTCACGGGATGTCCCGTGCGGTGACGCCTGGCCGTGTGCGGTTACGCCTGGCCGCGCACGCCCTTCGCCAGGTCGCCGGCGAGCTCCCGGACCGCCTCGATACCCGAGGCGTGGTCGGGGGCGTCCAGCATCCGCTTGACGAAGGCCGAGCCCACGATCACGCCGTCCGCGAAGGCGCCGACCTCGGCGGCCTGCCGCGCGTTGGAGACGCCGAGACCGACGCAGACGGCCAGCTCGGTACCGGTGGCGCGGGTGCGCTCCACCAGTTCCTGGGCCTGCGCGCCGACGGACTCGCGGGTACCGGTGACGCCCATCAGCGAGGCGGCGTAGACGAACCCGCTGCCCGCCGCGGTGATCTCGGCGAGCCGCGCGTCCTTGCTGCTCGGCGCCACCACGAAGACCGTGGCCAGGCCGTGCTTGTCGGCGTGTTCGCGCCACAGCGCCGACTCCTGCACCGGCAGGTCGGGCAGGATGCAGCCCGCGCCGCCCGCCTCGGCAAGCTCGGCGGTGAACCGCTCGACGCCGTAGCGGTCGATGGGGTTCCAGTACGTCATCACCAGCACGGGCTTGCCGGTGGCCGCGTGGGCCTCGCCGACCGTGCGCATGACATCCGCGATCCTGACGCCGCCGCGCAGGGCGATGTCGTCGGCGGTCTGGATGACCGGGCCGTCCAGCACCGGGTCGCTGTGCGGCAGGCCCACCTCGACCACGTCGGCGCCGCCGTCGAAGACGGCCTTGATCGCCTCGATGCCGCCGTCCACGGTGGGGAACCCGGCCGGCAGGTACGCGATCAGCGCGGCCCGGCCCTCGGCCTTGGCGCCGGCGAGGGTGTCGGTCAACAGCTGGATGTTCCCGCTCACTTGGCGTCCCCCTCGATCTCGGCGGTGTCGGCGGCGTCCGCGGCCACCTCGGCGTCGGCGTCGTACAGCCCGAAGTAACGGGCCGCGGTGTCCATGTCCTTGTCGCCACGGCCGGAGAGGTTGACGACGATCAGCCCGTCGGGGCCCAGCTCCCTGCCGACGTCGAGGGCGCCGGCGAGGGCGTGGGCGCTCTCGATGGCCGGGATGATGCCCTCGGTGCGCGACAGCAGGCGCAGGGCCTGCATGGCCGCGTCGTCGGTGATCGCGCGGTACTCGCCGCGCCCGGAGTCCTTGAGGTAGGAGTGCTCGGGCCCGATGCCGGGGTAGTCCAGACCGGCGGAGATCGAGTACGGCTCGGTGATCTGGCCCTCCTCGTCCTGGAGGACGTAGGAGCGGGAGCCGTGCAGGATGCCGGGCTCGCCCGCGGTCAGGGTCGCCGCGTGCTCGCCGGTCTCGATGCCGTGGCCCGCCGGTTCGCAGCCGATCAGGCGGACGTCCGCGTCGGGGATGAAGGCGTGGAAGAGGCCGATGGCGTTGGAGCCGCCGCCGACGCAGGCGACGGCCGCGTCCGGGAGGCGTCCGGCGCGCTCCAGGAGCTGGCGGCGGGCCTCGACGCCGATCACCCGGTGGAAGTCGCGGACCATGGCCGGGAAGGGGTGCGGTCCGGCGACCGTGCCGAACAGGTAGTGGGTGCTGTCGACGTTGGCAACCCAGTCGCGGAACGCCTCGTTGATGGCGTCCTTGAGGGTGCGGCTGCCGGACTTCACGGCGACCACCTCGGCGCCGAGCATCCGCATCCGGGCCACGTTCAGGGCCTGCCGCCGGGTGTCGATCTCGCCCATGTAGATGGTGCAGTCGAGGCCGAACAGGGCACAGGCGGTGGCGGTGGCGACGCCGTGCTGGCCGGCGCCGGTCTCGGCGATGACGCGGGTCTTGCCCATGCGCTTGGTGAGCAGCGCCTGGCCGAGCACGTTGTTGATCTTGTGGGAGCCGGTGTGGTTCAGGTCCTCGCGCTTGAGGAACACCCGGGCTCCGCCGGCGTGTTCGGCGAACCGGGGCACCTCGGTCAGTGCGCTGGGCCGGCCGGTGTAGTGGACGAGCAGGTCGTCGAGCTCGCGCGCGAACTCGGGGTCGGCCTTGGCCTTGTCGTACTCGACGGCGACCTCGTCCACGGCGGCGACGAGGGCCTCCGGGATGAACTTGCCGCCGAACGCGCCGAAGTAGCCCTCGGCGCTGGGCACCTGACCCTCCGGGTCGGGGAAGAAGTAGTTGCTGGGCATGCCAGTACCTCACGGTGAGTGTGTGTGAAAAAGACACTGTTCGCCGTGGGGGCGGAGCCGATGGGACGACCTCAGGCCGGGTACGGCCGGTCGCGCTCGCGCGGCGGAGCCGCAGGAGCCGATCCTGCCCCGCGCCCCCGTGGGGCGCGCTGCCATCGGCGTCCGTTCACCTGCCCCGGCTCGTCGCCGATGACGTACCGCACCCGGCGGCCGTGGACACGCCGGGCAGGGGCTCGGCAGCCCCTGGGGCGGCAGCCGCGCGCCAGGCGGGCGTACCGGTCCACGGTCGTCACGGTGGTGGAAGTCATCGGGGTCAGCCTAGCGGGTGATCAGTCCCGGCCGTGCCGGAGCGCGGGGTGTTCGCCCGCGGCGACCAGGTCGGAGACGGCGGTCTTCGGGTCACGGCCGGTGACCAGGGACTCGCCGACCAGGACCGCGTCGGCGCCGGCGTTGGCGTAGGCGATCAGGTCGTGCGGGCCGCGCACGCCGGACTCGGCGACCTTGACCAGGTGGTCCGGGATCTCCGGGGCGACCCGCTCGAAGGTGCCGCGGTCCACCTGGAGGGTCTTGAGGTTGCGCGCGTTGACGCCGATGACCCGGGCGCCCGCGGCCACGGCACGCTCGACCTCGTCCTCGTCGTGCACCTCGACCAGCGGGGTGAGGCCGATGGACACGGCGCGCTCGATCAGCGACTCCAGGGCCGGCTGCTCCAGGGCGGCCACGATCAGCAGCGCGAGGTCGGCACCGTAGGCCCGGGCCTCCCAGAGCTGGTACGACGTGACGATGAAGTCCTTGCGCAGCACCGGGATGTCCACGCGGGCGCGGACGGCCTCCAGGTCGGCGAGGGAGCCGCCGAAGCGGCGCTGTTCGGTGAGGACGGAGATGACGGACGCGCCGCCCGCCTCGTAGTCCGCGGCGAGCCCGGCCGGGTCGGCGATCGCGGCCAGCGCGCCCTTGGAGGGGCTGGAGCGCTTGACCTCGCAGATGACCTTGACGCCGTCGCCCTTGAGCGCGGCCACCCCGTCCTTGGCGGCGGGGGCCTTGGCCGCGCGCTCCTTGAGCTCGTCGAGGCTGACGCGTGCCTGCCGCTCCGCGAGGTCGGCACGGACGCCGTCGATGATCTCGTCGAGCACACTCACGCGAGCGGCCCCCTTTCAGCGGGTCGGAATTCCTTCAGGTTGTGAAAACCCTCGGTCACTCGATGGTATCCGGAGCAGGGCGGAGGCCTCGCATCCGGTGGTCGCCGGTTTCACGTCGTGGACATTCGAGCCGCTGGTCAGGGGTGCAGCCAGGCCCCGAACGGCAGGTTGCGAACGACGCTGAACACCAGCAGCAGCGCGGCGATCGACCACGCCTGGACCGGCCGCAGGTCGATCCGGGGCGCGGGCCGGCCGCGCCAGGAGCGCGCCGCCCAGACCAGCCACAGCACGGCGAAGACGGCGTAGGCGGCGACGGCGGGCGCGTTGTCGTGCAGCGCGGCCGGTAGGTCCCCGTGCACGAACGCGTGCGCGCTGCGCAGCCCGCCGCAGCCGGGGCAGTACAGGCCGGTGAACCGGTAGAGCGGGCAGACCGGGTAGTGGCCGGGCCGGCCGGGGTCGACGGCCCCGACGTAGGCGAACGCGCCCGCCACCGCGGCGAACACCCCGGCGGGCGCGGCCAGTCGCCGCCACCGGGGCACGGCGGGGGCGCCACCGGGGCCGGGAGCACCCGCCCACCGCGGCGGGAGGGCCGGTACGCGGGCGGCGGCCGGGGCGGCCGGGCCCGCGCTCGGCGGCGGTGTGGGGGCGGTGGGATCGGCGGCGGTCACGGGAGCATTCTCGCCGAGGAGGCGGTGGCGCGCGCGCAGAAGGCGCCGGGTGCCCGGTTCCCGGTACGCCGCGAGGGGTGGCCGGCGTCCGTCGTGGACGCGGGCCACCCCTCGGGAAGCGGAAGCGGTGTCCGGCGGATCAGCTCTCCGCCGCGACCGGCTCGCGGGCGGTGAGGGGGGCGGCGGCGCCGACCATCTTGAGGGGCTTCTGGTTCTGGCCGAGGCCCATGGCGCGCATGATCCCGCCCACGACGGCGCCGAGGAGGATCAGCGCGATGCCGACCCAGAAGCCGACGACCGAGCCCATCACCATGAGGGCGCCCGCGACCAGGAAACCGATGAAGGAAATGATGACGCCGGTCCAGGCGGCCGGGGTGTGACCGTGGCCGTGGCTGCTGCCCGCCATGTCTGTGCTCCTCGTTGCTGTGTACGTGTCTCAGGGGAGCGTACGTTCGTACGGCTCCGAGCCCGCCCGTCACACTGTCCGAGCCGGACGCTCGCCGTCCATTGTCCCGTACGCCGGTCGCCGCCGGACGCGGGGGTGGAGTCTGGTTCGCCACACCCCGCGAAGGGTCAGGCGCCGGTGGGGTCCTCGCCCCGGTCCAGGGCCTTCCAGATCTCCTCGGGGCGCTCCGGGTCGACCGGGCGGGCGCTGCGGCGCGGGCGGTCCGTGCCGCGTTCGTAGCGGCCGGACATGGCGGGCCAGCGGCCGCCGAAGCGCAGCGCGAGCAGCCCGGCGAGCAGGATCAGCAGGCCGCCGGCGGCCGCCGCGTACGGCCAGCCGGTGTGGCTCAGCGCCGCCACCGTGGCGGAGGTGTCGCCGCTGGCCTGGGCCGCCTTCTCGTCCAGCGCGGTGCTGTCGGAGGCGGACACCAGGGCGGCGGCGACGATGCCGGCCCCGGACAGCGCGAGCAGCGCGGCGACGGCGACACGGCCCACCCGGCGCACGGCGAAGACGGCGACGAGCGCGGCGAGGCCCACTATGGCGAGGGCCGCGGGCACGCCCGTGACGTCGCTGCCCTTGGCGGTCAGCGGGAAGGTGCCGCCGGCCACCGTCGCGGTGCCCTCCGCCCAGCGCTGCCGGCTGGCGAGCAGCGCCACGGCCGCGCCGAGCGCGCCGAACAGCAGGGCCACGGCGAGGCTGCGGCGCCCGGACCGGGCGGGCGCGGCGGCTTCGGAACGGGGGTCAGGAGCAGCAGTCACGTACTCCACTATCGCCTGAACCCCGACCGAACCGTCACCCGGGTCCGTCAACCCATGATCGAGCCGCCTTTCGACCATGAATACGGCATGGACATTACAGAACACGGCAAAGGAACGTCCTCTGTTTCACATCGATCTTGTTGACATGACCCTGACCTCCATACGGTCTGCGCCAACCGGGCGCACCCCGTGCGACCGGCGGTATCGCGCACCCCCCACAGCCCTTCCCGCCCATCCCTCTCGCGAAGGACGTACGTTGCGCAGATCCGTTTCCCTCACCGCCGTGGCCACCCTCGCCACGGCCGCTCTCGCCCTGGCCGCCCCCGTCGGCCAGGCGGCCACCGCGCACGGTGTCACCGTCGCCCACGCGTGCGCCGCCCCGGCGAAGGGCCAGATGGCCTGTAACGCCCTCCAGGTCACCGCGGGCACCCCCCGGTCGGCGCACGCCGAAAGCGACCTGACCGCGGCCGCCGCGCCCGCCGGCTACGGGCCCGCGTCGCTCCAGGCGGCCTACAACCTGCCGTCCGCCACCGGCGGTTCGGGCCAGACGGTGGCGATCGTCGACGCCTACGACGACCCGAACGCCGAATCCGACCTCGCCGTCTACCGCGCCCAGTACGGCTTGTCGGCCTGCACCACGGCCAACGGCTGCTTCAAGAAGGTGGACCAGAGCGGCGGCACCAGCTACCCCCGCGGCGACTCGGGCTGGGCCGAGGAGATCTCCCTCGACCTCGACATGGTCAGCGCGGCCTGCCCCAACTGCAAGATCCTTCTGGTGGAGGCCGGTTCGGCCAGCATGACCAACCTGGGCACGGCCGTGAACACCGCGGTGAGGCTGGGCGCGAAGTTCGTCTCCAACAGCTACGGCGGCTCCGAGTCCTCCAGTGACGCGAGTTACGACTCCGCGTACTTCAACCACCCGGGCGTCGCCATCACCGTCTCCTCCGGCGACAACGGCTACGGCACCGAGTACCCGGCGGCCTCCCCGTACGTGACCGCGGTGGGCGGCACCTCGCTGAGCACGGCCTCGAACTCCCGCGGCTGGAGCGACAGCGTGTGGAGCGGGGCGGGCTCCGGCTGCTCCAAGTACAGCGCCAAGCCGAGCTGGCAGAAGGACACCGGTTGTGCCGCGCGCACGGTCGCGGACGTCTCGGCGGTCGCCGACCCGAACACCGGCGTCGCGGTGTACGACAGCTACCGCTCGGCCAGTGGCTGGATGGTCTTCGGCGGCACCAGCGCCTCCTCCCCGCTGATCGCGGCGACCTACGCGCTGGGCGGCGCCCCGTCGGCCGGTTCCACCCCGGCCTCCTTCCCCTATGCGCACACCTCGGCGCTGTACGACGTGACCAGCGGCTCCAACGGCAGCTGCGGCGGCTCGTACCTGTGCACGGCGGGCACCGGCTACGACGGTCCGTCCGGGCTCGGCGTCCCGAACGGCACCGCCGCGTTCACCGGCTGAAACCCCTGAGGGCCAGGGCCTGTCTTCCGGATCCTGCCGGGGGCGCGGGCCCTGGCACCGTTCCCTGCCCTGATCCGGCCTGATCCAGACGAAAGCTCCTAGAGCCGGTTGGCCGTGTGCACCGCCCTGAGCACCGCGGCGGCCTTGTTGCGGCACTCCTGGTCCTCCGCGACCGGGTCGGAGTCGGCGACCACGCCGGCTCCGGCCTGGACGTACGCCGTGCCGTCGCGCAGCAGGGCGGTGCGGATGGCGATGGCCGTGTCGGAGTCGCCCGCGAAGTCCAGGTAGCCGACGCAGCCGCCGTACAGACCGCGCCGGGACGGTTCCAGTTCGTCGATGATCTGCATCGCCCGGGGCTTGGGGGCGCCGGAGAGGGTGCCGGCCGGGAAGCAGGCTGTGAGCACGTCGAAGGCGGTGCGGCCGCCGGCGACCCGGCCGGTCACGGTCGAGACGATGTGCATCACGTGCGAGTAGCGCTCGATCGACATGAAGTCGACGACCTCGACGGAGCCGGGCTCGCAGACCCGCCCGAGGTCGTTGCGCCCGAGGTCGACCAGCATCAGGTGCTCGGCGCGCTCCTTGGGGTCGGCGAGCAGTTCCTCGGCGAGCCCCTGGTCCTCCTGCGGCGTGGCACCGCGCGGCCGGGTGCCCGCGATGGGGTGCACCATCGCCTGCCCGTCCTCGACCTTGACCAGGGCCTCCGGGGAGGATCCGACGACGTCGAAGCCCTCGAACCGGAACAGGTACATGTACGGCGAGGGGTTGGTGGCCCGCAGCACCCGGTAGACGTCGAGGGCGCTCGCCGTGCACGGGGTCTCGAAGCGCTGGGAGGGCACGACCTGGAAGGCCTCGCCCGCGCGGATGCGCTCCTTGACGTCCTCCACGGCCCGCCGGAAGTCGGGGCCGCCCCACAGCGCGGTGTACTCGGGCAGTTCGGAGGGCGGCAGCACGGCCGGGGGCTGGGCCACCGCGCGGCTGAGGTCGGCCTCCATGGCGTCGAGCCGAGCCACCGCGTCGTGGTACGCCTCGTCCACGCCGGTGTCGAGGTCGTTGTGGTTGATCGCGTTGGCGATCAACAGGACCGAGCCCTCCCAGTGGTCCATGACGGCGAGGTCGCTGGTCAGAAGCATGGTCAGCTCGGGCAGCCGCAGGTCGTCGCGCTCGCCGGGGCCGATCTTCTCCAAGCGGCGGACGATGTCGTAGCCGAGGTAGCCGACCATGCCGCCGGTGAACGGCGGCAGGCCCTCCTCGCGCGGCGTGTGCAGGGTCTGGAGGGTGGCGCGCAGGGCCTTGAGCGGGTCGCCGGCCACCGGGACGCCGACGGGCGGGGTGCCCAGCCAGTGGGCCTCGCCGTCCCGGGCGGTGAGGGTGGCCGCGCTGCGGACGCCGACGAAGGAGTAGCGGGACCAGGAGCGGCCGTTCTCGGCGGACTCCAGCAGGAAGGTGCCGGGACGCTCGCCGGCCAGCTTGCGGTAGAGGGCGACGGGGGTGTCGCCGTCGGCGAGGAGCTTGCGGGTGACCGGGATGACGCGGCGGTCGGCGGCGAGCTTGCGGAAGGTCTCCAGGTCCATGGCGGCGGCCCTCACCGGTCCGCGCCGGACGCGGCGGCGTCCGTGAGGAGGACGTCCTCGTCGAAGCAGGTGCGCGCGCCGGTGTGGCAGGCGGCGCCCTCCTGGTCCACCCGGACCAGCACGGTGTCGGCGTCGCAGTCGAGCGCGACCGACTTCACCCACTGGACGTGGCCGGAGGTGTCGCCCTTGACCCAGTACTCCTGGCGGCTGCGCGACCAGTAGGTGCAACGGCCGGTGGTCAGGGTCCGATGCAGTGCCTCGTCGTCCATCCAGCCGAGCATGAGCACCTCCCCGGTGTCGTACTGCTGGGCGATCGCGGGCAGGAGGCCGTCGGCGCTGCGCTTGAGGCGGGCGGCGATCTCCGGGTCGAGGCTGCTGGGCCGGGGCGTGCCGGGCGTACTCGTCATGGGTGCCATTGTGCCGCGCGCCACCGACAGCCCCGGCCGGGTGTCCACTGCACGGACCGGCGGCTCATCGTAGGCTGGCCCCATGTCGACCTTCGCCAAGCGTGAACGGCTCCTGTTCGCCGACCTCTTGGAAACCGTGGGCCCGGAAGCGCCGACCCTGTGCGAGGGGTGGCGGACCCGGGACCTGGCCGCGCACGTGATCGTGCGCGAGCGCCGTCCGGACGCGGCCGGGGGCGCGCTGATCAAGCAGCTCGCGTCCCGTCTGGAGAAGGTGATGGCCGAGTACACCGCGAAGCCGTACGAGGAGCTGATCCAGCTCATCCGCACCGGTCCGCCGCGGTTCTCGCCGTTCCAGGTCAAGCAGGTGGACGAGGCGGCGAACACGGTCGAGTTCTACGTCCACACCGAGGACGTGCGCCGGGCGCAGCCGGACTGGAGCCGGCGGGAGCTGGACCCGGTGTTCCAGGACGCCCTGTGGTCCCGCCTGGAGCGGACGGCCCGGCTGCTGGGCCGCGGGGTGCCGACAGGGCTGGTGCTGCGCCGCCCGGACGGGCAGACCGTGGTGGCCCACAAGGGCGCGCCGGTGGTCACGGCCACCGGGGAGCCGTCGGAGCTGCTGCTGTTCGCGTTCGGCCGGGACCGGGCGGCTCAGGTGGAGCTGGAGGGCGACGCGGAGGCGATCGACACCCTGCACTCGTCCAAGCAGCTGGGCTTCTGACCGGGAGGCCGCCTGGTGATCAAGGTCGCGATGGCCGGGGTGTACGTGGACGACGTGGCGCGGGCCCACGCCTTCTACACGGATGTCCTCGGTTTCGAGACCCGTACGCACATGGATCTCGGGAACGGCACGCTCTTCGTGACGGTCGGCGCGCCCGAGGGCGCCCAGCCGGACCTCCAGCTCCTCCTGGAGCCGGGCCAGGGGCCCGTCGCCGAGCCCTACCGCCGGGCGCTGTACGAGGCGGGCATCCCCTGCATCGTCTTCTCCGTGGACGACCTCCCGGCCGAACACCGCCGGCTGTCCGCGCTGGGCGTCCGCTTCCCGCACGGGCCGCGTCGGCAGGGGCCGGTGCTGGCGGCGGTGCTCGACGACACGTGCGGCAATCTGGTGCAGCTGGTGCAGCCCGACGCGTGAGGGTCAGTGCGGGAGTTCGGCGCGGCGCAGGGCCGGTACGACCAGCGCGACCACCCCGCCGAGGCCGCAGACGCAGGCGCTGACCAGGTAGACCGGACCGGTTCCCCACAGGCCGATCGCGGCAGCGGCCACCGGCATGCTCAGCGGGGTGAGGCCGAGGCTGATCAGGCTGGCGACGGCGGTGACCCGGCCGAGGTAGGCAGGCTCGGACTGGGTCTGCAGCACGGCGCCGCACAAGGCGCCGCTGAGCCCGGTCAGCAGGCCGACGAGCAGGGCGGTGCCGACAGCCGCCCACAGGACGGGCGCGAAGGCGAGGGCGCCGACGGCGAGGGAACCGGCGAGCAGGGTGGCGCCGCAGAGCAGTCCGGCGCGCGGCAGCCGCCCCCGGACGGTGAGCAGCAGCGAGGCGGCCCCGGCGCCCACGCCGAACCCGGCGAGCACCCAGCCCATCCCGGTGGCACCCCAGCCGCGGTGGTCCGCGAGCAGGGTGAGGCCGACGTTCAGCGGGCCGACGAAGCCCAGGTCGCCGAGGGCGATGGAGAGCATCAGCGGGGCGAGGACGGGGTGCCGGCGGATGTGCCGCAGTCCGGCGGCGAGGTCGGCCCAGGCGGTGCCGCGGGGGCCGTCCGCCTCGTCGCCCGGCAGCTCCCGTATCCGCACGGACAGCAGCAGCGGCACGGAGGCGGCGATCAGCAGTCCGGCGAGGGCGAAGGCGGCCGGGGCGCCGCCGGCGGCCACGCCGAGGCCGCCGAGCGGGGCGCCGACGACGCTCGCGAAACGGATGGCCAGGCCGCGCATGCCCTGCACCCGGGCCAGCTGGTCCTTGCCGGTGACCCGGGCGGGCAGGGCGCCCACGGCGGGCACGAACACGGCGTCCACGGTGCCGAAGACCAGCGCCAGCAGGGCGAGCGGCCACAGTCCGGGGCTGGTGAGGTACAGCAGGGCGGCCACCGCGAGGACGGCGGCGCAGCGCATGGCGTCGCTGCCGACGACGACCCGGCGGGGCCCGAGCCGGTCGGCGATCACTCCCCCGCCGAGCATCAGCACGGCCCTGGGCAGCGCGCTCGCCGACATCACCAGGCCGGCCTGCGCCGCGGTCCCGGCCCGCACGGCCGCCCAGGACAACGCCAGGTAGTAGACGCTGTCCCCGAGCATGGAGCAGGTGTAGGCGGTCAGCCAGCGCCGCACGTTGGGGTCCCGGTGGGCCTGCACGGTGGCGGCGGGGGACGGGGCCGGGTCGGGCTCCTCGGAGGGGCTGGGCGGGGCGGCCGGGGCGCGGCGGGGCTCAGCCATGGAACGGGAACGCGTAGGTGTGGACCGCGACGTTCTCGCGGGCCCCGGTCCGCCCGGCGGCCTCCGCCGCCCGGCCGAGTTCGTCGTAGCGCTGCACCAGGGCGAGCATCTCCCGGGTCAGCTCGGCGAGTTCGGCGGCGGTGAGCCGCAGCACGGCCTCGGAGGACTGGGCGGCGGCCTTCCACTCCTCGCCCCAGTGCGCGCGTTCGTCCAGGTAGCGCTGGTACATCTCGGTCCGCTGGGCGAAGAACAGCCGGCTCGCGGCGGTGTGCGCGGCGGCCTTCTCGGGGGCGTCGCGGAAGTCCTCGTCGTGGATGCGCACGCCGTCGGACGCGGGCTGCCACCAGCGTTCCCGGCCGTCCCCGCTCTGCCGCGCGGCCTCCTCGATCAGCCCATGCTCGGCCAGCTTGCGCAGGTGGTAGCTGACCAGCGAGACGGCCTCGTCGACCTGGTCGGCGAGCTGGGAGGCGGTCGCCGTCCGGGCCAGCGTCAGGGCCCGGTACAGCCGCATCCGCAGGGGGTGGGCGAGCGCCTTGAGGGTGCCGAGGTCGGTGATCCGGCGGTCTCTTTCCTTCTCTGGCATGTCCCGGATCCTAGATCGGGAAAGAAATATTGCGCAATACATGTTGCGCAACTTTTCTTTCGTATCCGTCGGTGAAAGAGCCCCGGTGGCAGCAGCCGCCGGGGCCCGGAACCGCTCGGGATCAGCGCACCGGGTGCCCCGCCCCGCGCAGCGTCTCCTTCACCTCGCCGATGCGCAGATCGCCGAAGTGGAAGACGGAGGCGGCCAGGACCGCGTCCGCGCCCGCGGCGACGGCCGGCGGGAAGTCGGCCAGCTTGCCCGCGCCGCCGGACGCGATCACCGGCACGGAGACGTGCTTGCGGACGGCGGCGATCATCTCCAGGTCGTAGCCGTCCTTGGTGCCGTCCGCGTCCATCGAGTTCAGCAGGATCTCGCCCGCGCCCAGCTCGGCCGCGCGGTGCGCCCACTCGACGGCGTCGATGCCGGTCCCCCGGCGGCCGCCGTGCGTGGTGACCTCGAAGGAGCCGGACCCGGTACGCCGGGCGTCGACCGACAGCACCAGCACCTGACGGCCGAAGCGCTCGGCGATCTCGCGGATCAGCTCGGGACGGGCGATGGCCGCGGTGTTCACGCCCACCTTGTCGGCGCCCGCCCGCAGCAGCTTGTCCACGTCCTCGGCGGTGCGCACGCCGCCGCCGACGGTGAGCGGGATGAAGACCTGCTCGGCGGTGCGGCGCACCACGTCGTACGTCGTCTCCCGGTTGCCCGAGGACGCGGTGATGTCCAGGAACGTCAGCTCGTCGGCGCCCTCGGCGTCGTACACCTTGGCCATCTCGACGGGGTCGCCCGCGTCGCGCAGGTTCTGGAAGTTCACACCCTTGACGACCCGGCCGTTGTCCACGTCCAGGCAGGGGATGACTCGGACCGCCAGGGTCATGACTGCTCAGGCTCCTCTGAATGCTTCAAGCTCTACTTCGACCAGGATGCGCGGGTCCACGAAGCCCGCGACCACCAGCAGGGTGGAGGCGGGGCGCACGGCGTCGAACAGCTCCTTGTGGGCCCGCCCCGCCTCGTCGACGTCGCGCACATGGCTCAGGTACATACGGGTGCGGACCACGGACTCGACGCCGAGTCCGAACTCCTTCAGCGCGTCGAGGGCGTTGCCGAAGGCGACCCGGGTCTGCTCGTACGGATCGCCCTCACCGTAGAGGACCGTGCCCTTGAAGGGCGTGGTACCGCCCACGGACACCCGGTCGCCCGCCGCGACGGCGCGCGCAAAACCGAAACTCTCTTCCCAGGAACTTCCGCTCTGCACACGCCGCACGGCTTCGGACCTCATGACGACACAGCCTCCAGGGCCTCTTCCAGGGTGAACGCCTTCGCGTACAGGGCCTTCCCGACGATGGAGCCCTCGACACCGAGGGGCACCAGTTCGGCGATGGCGCGCAGGTCGTCCAGGGACGACACGCCGCCGGAGGCCACGACCGGCCGGTCCGTCGCCGCACACACGTTCCTCAGCAGCTCCAGGTTGGGGCCCTGGAGGGTGCCGTCCTTGGCGATGTCGGTGACGACGTAGCGGGCGCAGCCCTCCTTGTTCAGGCGCTCCAGCGTCTCGTAGAGGTCGCCGCCGTCGCGGGTCCAGCCGCGGCCGCGCAGGGTGGTGCCGCGCACGTCCAGGCCGACGGCGATCTTGTCGCCGTGCTCGGCGATCACCTTGGCGACCCACTCGGGGCTCTCCAGGGCGGCCGTGCCGAGGTTGACGCGGGTGCAGCCGGTGGCGAGGGCCGCGGCCAGGGTGTCGTCGTCGCGGATGCCGCCGGACAGCTCCACCTTGATGTCCATCGCCCCCGCGACCTCGGCGATCAGGGCCCGGTTGTCACCGGTGCCGAAGGCCGCGTCCAGGTCGACCAGGTGCAGCCACTCGGCGCCGGACCGCTGCCAGGCGAGGGCGGCCTCCAGCGGGGAGCCGTAGGAGGTCTCGGTCCCGGACTCGCCGTGGACGAGGCGTACGGCCTGGCCGTCGCGGACGTCGACGGCGGGGAGGAGTTCGAGCTTGGCCATGGTCTACAGGGTTCCGATCCAGTTGGTGAGGAGCTGGGCACCGGCGTCGCCGGACTTCTCCGGGTGGAACTGGGTGGCCCACAGGGCACCGTTCTCCACCGCGGCGACGAACGGCCGGCCGTGCGTGGCCCAGGTGACCTTGGGCGCGGCGATCACCGGGTTGTTCGTCTCCTGCGTCCAGTCGTGGACGGCGTAGGAGTGCACGAAGTAGAAGCGGGCGTCGGCGTCGAGGCCCGCGAACAGCTGGGAGCCGGCGGGGGCGTCGACGGTGTTCCAGCCCATGTGGGGCACGACGTCGGCCTCCAGGGGCGCGACGGTGCCGGGCCATTCCTCCAGGCCCTCGGCCTCCACGCCGTGCTCGATGCCGCGCGTGAACAGGATCTGCATGCCGACGCAGATGCCCATCACCGGGCGTCCGCCGGACAGCCGGCGGTCCACGATCCAGTCACCGCGGGCGGCGCGCAGGCCCCGCATGCAGGCGGCGAAGGCGCCGACGCCCGGCACCAGCAGGCCGTCGGCGTTCATCGCCTTGTCGAAGTCGCGGGTGATCTCCACCTCGGCGCCGACCCGGGCGAGGGCGCGCTCGGCGGAGCGGACGTTGCCGAAGCCGTAGTCGAAGACCACGACCTTCTTCGCGGCCGCGCTCAATTCCACACCTCCAGCCGCATGACGCCCGCGACCAGGCACATCCCGGCCGCCAGGGAGAGCAGCACGATCAGGCTGGTGGGCATCTTCTGCTTGACGAAGGAGACGATGCCACCGACCAGGAAGAGGCCGACGACGATCAGGATGGTCGACAGACCGGTCATGGGTTACAGCGCGCCCTTCGTCGACGGGAGGATGCCGGCCGCGCGCGGATCGCGCTCGGAGGCGTAGCGCAGCGCCCGGGCCAGCGCCTTGAACTGGCACTCCACGATGTGGTGGGCGTTGCGTCCATACGGTACGTGCACGTGCAGCGCGATCTGCGCCTGGGCCACGAAGGACTCCAGGATGTGCCGGGTCATCGTGGTGTCGTACGCGCCGATCATCGGCGCCATCGGCTCGGGCTCGGTGTGCACCAGGTAGGGCCGGCCGGAGAGGTCGACGGTGACCTGGGCGAGCGACTCGTCCAGCGGGACCGTGCAGTTGCCGAAGCGGTAGATGCCCACCTTGTCGCCGAGCGCCTGCTTGAAGGCGGCGCCGAGCGCGAGGGCGGTGTCCTCGATGGTGTGGTGGGAGTCGATGTGCAGGTCGCCGCCGGTCTTCACGGTCAGGTCGAACAGACCGTGCCGGCCGAGCTGGTCGAGCATGTGGTCGTAGAAGCCGACGCCGGTGGCGATGTCGGTCCGCCCGGTGCCGTCGAGGTCTATCTCGACCAGGACCGAGGTCTCCTTGGTGGTGCGCTCGACGCGCCCTACGCGGCTCATGCCTCAAGCTCCTTCTTCAGTTCACGTACCGCGTCGAGGAACGCGTCGTTCTCCTCGGGCGTGCCCGCGGAGACGCGCAGCCATCCCGGTACGCCGTTGTCCCGGACCAGGACGCCCCGGTCGAGGATCTTCCGCCAGGCCTCGTGCGCGTCGGCGAACCGGCCGAACTGCACGAAGTTGGCGTCGGACTCGACGACGTCGTAGCCGGTCGCGCGCAGCTCGGCGACCAGCCGGTCCCGCTCGGACTTCAGCTGCTCGACGTAGCCGAGCAGGGTGTCGGTGTGCTCCAGGGCGGCCAGCGCGGTCGCCTGGGTGATCGCCGACAGGTGGTAGGGCAGCCGGACCAGCTGGACGGCGTCCACCACGGCCGGGTCGGCGGCGAGGTAGCCGAGGCGCAGGCCGGCCGCGCCGAACGCCTTGGACATGGTGCGCGAGATCACCAGGTGCGGGCGGCCGGCGAGCAGCGGCAGCAGCGAGTCGCCGTGGCTGAACTCGATGTACGCCTCGTCCACGATCACCATCGACGGCTTGGCCGCCTGTGCCGCCTCGTACAGCGCGAGGACCGTCTCGGGCGGCACCGCGTTGCCGGTGGGGTTGTTGGGGGTGGTGATGAAGACGACGTCGGGCCGGTGCTCGGCGATGGCCTTCTCGGCGGCGGCGAGGTCGATGGTGAAGTCCTCGTTGCGCGGGCCGGAGATCCAGCCGGTGCCGGTGCCGCGGGCGATCAGCGCGTGCATCGAGTACGACGGTTCGAAGCCGATGGCCGTGCGGCCGGGCCCGCCGAAGGTCTGCAGCAGCTGCTGGATGACCTCGTTGGAGCCGTTGGCCGCCCACACGTTCTCGATGCCGAGCGGGTGCCTGCCGGTGCGCTGGAGGTACTTGGCCAGCTCGGTGCGCAGCTGGACCGCGTCCCGGTCGGGGTAGCGGTTCAGCTCGCGGGCGGCCTCGCGGACCCGCTCGGCGATCCGCTCCACCAGCGCCTCGGGCAGCGGGTAGGGGTTCTCGTTGGTGTTCAGCCGTACCGGCACGTCCAGCTGGGGCGCGCCGTACGGGGACTTGCCCCGCAGTTCGTCCCGGACGGGGAGGTCGTCGATGCGCACGTCGCTCACTTGCTCTCCGGTACCTTCCACGCGAACCGCGCCTTGATCGCCGCGCCGTGCGCCGGCAGGTCCTCCGCCTCCGCCAGCGTCACCACGTGGTGCGCGACCTCGGCCAGCGCGTCCTTGGTGTAGTCGACGATGTGGATGCCGCGCAGGAAGGACTGCACGGACAGGCCCGAGGAGTGGCAGGCGCAGCCGCCGGTGGGCAGGACGTGGTTGGAACCGGCCGCGTAGTCGCCGAGCGAGACCGGAGCCCAGGGGCCGATGAAGATCGCGCCCGCGTTGCGCACCCGGTCGGCCACGGCGGCGGCGTCGGCGGTCTGGATCTCCAGGTGCTCGGCGCCGTACGCGTCGACCACCTTCAGGCCCTCCTCGACGCCGTCCACCAGGACGATCGCGGACTGCCTGCCGGCGAGGGCCGGACGGATCCGGTCGTCGGTGTGCCTGGTGGCCGCGACCTGCGGCTCCAGCTCCTTCTCCACCGCCGTGGCCAGGTCCTCGGAGTCGGTGACGAGCACGGCCGCCGCGAGCGGGTCGTGCTCGGCCTGGCTGATCAGGTCGGCGGCCACGTGCACCGGGTCGGCGGTCTCGTCCGCGAGGATCGCGATCTCGGTGGGACCGGCTTCGGTGTCGATGCCGATCCGGCCGGTGAAGTAGCGCTTGGCGGCGGCGACCCAGATGTTGCCGGGACCGGTGACCATGTTCGCGGGCGGGCAGGACTCGGTGCCGTACGCGAACATCGCGACGGCCGTGGCGCCACCGGCCGCGTACACCTCGTCCACGCCGAGCAGCGCGCAGGCGGCGAGGATCGTCGGGTGCGGCAGGCCCCCGAACTCGGCCTGCGGCGGGGACGCCAGCGCGATCGACTCGACGCCGGCCTCCTGGGCCGGGACCGCGTTCATGATCACGGAGGAGGGGTAGACCGAACGGCCGCCGGGCGCGTACAGCCCGACGCGCTCGACCGGAACCCACTTCTCGGTCACGGAGCCACCGGGGACGACCTGGGTGGTGTGGGTGTCGCGGCGCTGCTCGCGGTGGACGAGACGGGCGCGCCGGATGGACTCCTCCAGGGCCGCGCGCACGGCCGGGTCGAGGGCGGCCAGCGCGTCGGCGAGCGCCTGGGCCGGCACACGGACGGATTCCAGCCGTACTCCGTCGAACTTCTCCGCGAAGTCGATCAGCGCCGCGTCGCCACGATGATGCACGTCCTCGCAGATCGGACGCACCTTCTCCAGGGCGGCCTGAACATCGAAGTCGGCTCGGGGCAGCAGGTCACGCAGGGCGGGGCCCTCGGGGAGGGCGTCGCCGCGCAGATCGATTCGGGAAATCACGGTTCCAATTCTCTCAGACCGGCGTCCGTGGTCGTCCGCGCGTATCAGTGGCTGATACAGAACGTGGACCAATCGGTGGTACATACGCTGGCCGGAACCCGGAAGATCCCCTTCACCCCTGGTGTTCCGGGCGTCACTCAGCGGGCATCAACGGCTGGACGAAACCTCCCGAACGGCGAAGAAGGCCCGGACCGCGCAGGGGTCCTGGCCGGCGACGAAAGAGGAACAGCGGTGACCGAGGTGACCGGCCTGAGCGCCGGGGACCTGCCGGACGACCTGACCGCGGCCGAGGCGGGCATGTGGCAGGCCTTCCGCAACGGCAGTGTGTACGACCTGAGCAGCGGCGACGGCGTCGTGGACGATCCGCACGGCGGCCATCCCTGGGGGCCCGAGCGGTCCGTGCGGGCGCGCATCATCGCCTGGCTGCTGCTGGACGGACCGCCGGCGCTGGCCGGCCGGGTGTCCGCGCTGAAGCTCGCCGGGGTGCGGGTCACCGGCACCCTGGACCTGGCGGGCGGCACCGTGCGGCCGTACGTCGAGCTGCGCGACTGCCGCTTCGACGAACAGGTGCTGCTGCCGGAGGCCCGGTTCACCACGCTGCGCCTGGTGAACTGCTCGGTGCCGCGCCTGGAGGCGGCCCGGTTGCAGACCGAGGGCGATCTCCATCTGCCCCGCTGCCGGTTCCAGAACGGGGTCCGGCTGACCGACGCGCACATCGGCACCGACCTGCTGCTCAACCAGGCGGTCGTGTACCGGGACCGGGGCGGGCGGTCGATCGCGGCGGACGGCCTCGGCGTCGGCCAGGACCTCCAGGCGGAGCTGCTGGAGTCGCACGGCGAGCTGCGGCTGCGCGGCGCCCAGATCGGGGTCTCGCTGAGCCTGCGCGGCGCGCGGCTGTACAACCCGTACTCGCGGCTGGCCCTGAACGCGCCCCAGCTCAGCGTGGAGCGGACCCTGTACCTGACCCCGGCCGGGGTGGGCAATCCGCTGCTCAGCGGCACCACACCGGCCCACGGCACCCGGATCCAACGGTTCGAGTGCCAGGGCGGGCTACGCCTGGACGACGGACGGTTCGGGGACGCGGTCGACCTGGAGCGGGCCAGGTTCACCCTCACCGACGACCAGGAGCTGTCGCTGCGCCGGGTGCACGCCCCCGAGCTGCGCTTCCTCGGGGACGGTCCGCAGCGCGGCAGGGTGGTGCTGTCGGGGGCGCGGATCGTCAACCTGGTGGACCGCGCGGGCGCCTGGCCGGGCGCCGGGCGGCTGCACATGGGCGGCTTCACCTACGAGAACCTGGTGCCGCAGGGCCCCTTCCCGCTGACCCGGCGGCTGGACTGGGTGGCGGCGGCCACCGCCGAGTACGCCCCGGAGCCGTACGAGCGGCTGGCCGCGGTGCTGCGGCAGGCCGGCGAGGACGAGGACGCGCGCGAGGTGCTGCTGGCCAAACAGCGCCGCCGCCGCGAGACGCTGCCGCCGGCCGGGAAGCTGTGGGGGTACGCCCAGGACTGGACGGTCGCCTACGGCTACCGGCCCGGCCGGGCCGCGGTGTGGATGGCGGTGCTGTGGGCGGCGGGCACCCTCGCCTTCTCGCACGCCGACCATCCCCCGACCAGCCAGGACCAGCACCCCTACTGGAGCCCGGCCCTGTTCACGCTGGACCTGCTGCTCCCGGTGATCGACCTGGGCCAGGCCGGCGAGTGGCAGCTGCGCGGCGGCTGGCAGTGGCTGTCGGCTGCGATGATCATGCTGGGCTGGGTCCTGGCGACGACGGTGGCGGCGGGCGCGACCCGGCTGCTGCGGCGCAGCTGAGCCACCCCGCCGGGGCGCGGCGGGGGCCACCCCGCCGGAATGCCGCGGGTGTCCGTAAGACCCCCACCAGTCGTACAAAAATGGAACACATACCCTTTACTGCTCCTTGACCCTCGGTCGCACAACCTTCGACAACTTCCCCCAAGCCTCTGGCGCTGCCCCGACCTGCGGACTTTCAATGGTCCGCACCATGGTTCCGTTGCCCTCGTTCCTCCGCCGCACCTGGATGTCCCAGCGCCCCGCGCGCCCGGCCGGCCGGATCCCGGACGGGGACGGGGCGGTGCTCGACGCGCCCGACGACCGGCTCTCGCCCGCGCTGGTCGCGGCCGGCCGGGGCGAGTACCGGGCCGCGGCCGACCTGCTGGCCGCCACCCGGGCCGCCGCCCAGTGGGAGAGCCACGACCGCTACGCCCGGCGACTGGCCGCCTTCGCCCGGCTGCGCCCCGAGTGGTTCGAGAACTGGCGCACGGCCGACCGGGACGACCCGAACGGCCTGCTGGTCGCGGCCCAGCTGGCGGTGGACCGGGTGTGGTCGTCACCGGCCCGCGCCGAGCTGCTGCGCGAGGTGAGCCCGCTGATCACCGCCGCCGCGCGGGCCGACGACCGCGATCCGGTGCCCTGGCGGATCGCGCTGGACCACGCGCGCGGCTCACGGGCCGGGCACCGCTACTTCGAGGAGCTGTGGGCGGCGGCGCTGCGCCGCGCCCCGCACCACTACGGCTGCCATGTGGCGGCCCTGCGCTATCTGGCCGCCTACTGCTGCGTCCGCTTCGGCGACCGGCCGCACGCGCCCAGCGCCGCGCACCGCGAGTGCTTCGACTTCGCCGAACTCGCCGCGCAGGACGCCCCGGCCGGCTCGCTCGTCCAGGCGCTGCCCGTGCGGGCCGCCCTGGGCTGCCTGCTCGACGGCGGCGGCCCCGACGTCGCCCGGGACCGGCTCGACGCGGCGGCCGACCGTGCGATCGCCCTGTCGGCGTGCTTCGCCCCGGCCGATCCCTGGCCCGCCGGCGTGCGCAACACCCTGCTGTACGTCCTGCTGCGCCTGGACCGCCCGCAGGACGCCCTCGGCCAGCTGCGGCTGATCGGCCCGTACGTCACCTCCTGCCCCTGGGACCGGTTCTCGGACGATCCGCTCGGGTACTTCCTGGGGCTGCGCGAGCACCTGCTGACCGGGACCGGGGCGCCCCTTGCGGCAGGCCTGCCGCCGGGTCCCGAGGACCTTCTGCCCGCCCACCGCGGACACGGCCGCGCCGCCGACCACTAGGCTGGGGCGTCGTGACCACCGTCCGTCTGCCCCTCTTCCCGCTGAACACGGTCCTCTTCCCCGGACTCGTGCTGCCGCTGAACGTCTTCGAGGAGCGTTATCGCGCCATGATGCGCGAGCTGCTGAAGACCCCGGAGGACGAGCCGCGGCGGTTCGCCGTCGTGGCCATCCGCGACGGGTACGAGGTGGCGCCGAGCGCCCCCGGCATGCCCGACCCCACGGCGCAGCCCGAGCGGGGCCCGGCCGCGGGCTTCGGCCCGGACCCGCTCAAGTCCTTCCACGCCCTGGGCTGCGTGGCCGACGCGGCGACCATCCGCGAGCGGGCCGGCGGCGGCTTCGAGGTGCTGGCGACCGGCACGACCCGGGTGCGGCTGCTGTCCGTGGACGCCTCGGGTCCCTTCCTGACGGCCGAGCTGGAGGAGCTGGCGGAGGAGCCGGGCGACGAGGCGGGGGCGCTCGCCGAGGGCGTGCTGCGAGCGTTCCGGCAGTACCAGAAGCGGCTGGCGGGCGCGCGCGAGCGCTCGCTCGCGACGAGCGCGGAGCTGCCGGACGACCCGAGCGTGGTGTCGTACCTGGTGGCCGCCGCGATGGTGCACGACACGCCGACCAAGCAGCGGCTGCTCCAGGCGCCGGACACCGCGTCCCGGCTGCGGGACGAGCTGAAACTGCTGCGCGGGGAGACCGCCATCATCCGTACCCTGCCGTCGTTGCCCGCGTTCGAGCTGACGCGGGCGCCGACCAGTCTGAACTGAGCCGAACCGAGGGATCCGCAGACACCGATGGCGAAGAAGTCGAAGAAGCAGCAGCAGTCCGGGGGGACTCCGGCGACGGTGGCGCTGACCGCGGCGGGCGTGGAGTTCACCGTCCACGCCTACGAGCACGATCCCTCCCACCCGTCCTACGGCGAGGAGGCGGCCGAGGCGATGGGCGTCTCCCCCGACCGGGTCTTCAAGACCCTGGTGGCCGACGTCGACGGCACGCTGGTGGTCGGCGTGGTCCCGGTGGCCGGCACCCTCGACCTCAAGGCGCTGGCCTCGGCGGTGGGCGGCAAGCGCGCGACCATGGCCGACCCCGCCCTGGCCGAACGCACCACGGGCTACGTCCGGGGCGGCATCTCCCCCCTCGGCCAGCGCAAGAAGCTCCGCACGGTCCTGGACTCCTCGGCCCGCGACCACGCCACCGTGTGCGTGTCGGCGGGGCGGCGGGGCCTGGAGGTCGAGCTGGCGCCGGGCGATCTGGCCGAGCTGACGGGGGCGGTGCTGGCGCCTATCGGGCGGGGGTGAAGGGCTCCGGCCGCTCGCCCGGCTGGTGCGGTTCGGGGTCGCGGGGGCCGAACAGCGCCGTCAGCCCCAGGTGGACCAGGACGGCGGCGAACGGCCAGGACAGCAGCGCCGCCTTCGCGCCGAGCCGCAGCGGCGCCGGGAACGTGACCCCCTTGCCGACGGCCCGCGCATGCGCGATCACATCGGAGGTGGGGCCGAGCCAGACGCCGAGCCGCCACGCCAGCACCGAGCCGAGCAGCCCGCCGAGCGCCAGGCCCACGACGAGCGGTACGCCGCCCCGGCGCCGCCACAGGAACACCGCCAGCGCGCTGACCGCGCCGAACGCCAGCGCCAGCAGGGTGAACGTGCCGTCCACCCCGATCGCCTGCTCGCCCTCGCTGTCCTTGAGGTAGACCGTCCAGGTCCGGCCGGACACCTCGCCGACCAGCGGCACATGCGGCGTCAGCCACCACCACAGCAGTCCGAGCAGCGCCCCGGCCACCGTCACCACCAGGGTGATCACCGCGGCCTCGCGTGCTTCGGTCTTCATTCCGGGGCCGTCCTCTGGGTAAGCGCCCGCGACCGGCGCCCCGGCGGGCGGCGTCTGCCAGACCTGGTGCGCGGAGTCGTCGTGCGGCGGCGGTGGCGGATTCAGCGGTGCGGTCACCCTGACATCGTGCCAGGTCGGCCTGTGGGTCGCGTCATCGGACGGCGGCCCTGCGGTACGCCCAGGCGGCGACGGCCAGCGAGACCACCCCGACGCCCGCGCACACCCCCAGGTCAGCGAGGACGACCGCCCAGTCCGGGTGTTCCCCGAACGTGCGGGCGTACGCCTCCACGCCGTAGGTGGAGGGCAGCAGGTCCCGCGCCAGCCGGATGATCTCCGGCATCCGGTCGGCGGGCAGCACGCCCAGCAGCAGCGCGGCCGACATGCCCAGCTGCCCGAGCAGCGTGGCCAGCTCGGGCCGGGGCGCGAGCAGCCCCAGCGCCGCGCCGAGTCCGGACAGCGCGGCCCCGGCGAGCGGGACGACCGCGAGCAGCACCCACAGGTTGGACAGCGGCAGCCCGAACAGCGCACAGCCGAAGACGGCGGTCACCAGCGTCCCCGGCACGGTGAAGGAGGCGTACGCCGCCGCCGCGCCGAGCACCACGGCGGCCGGCGGCACCGGCAGGGTGGCGTAGTGGTCGAGCCCGCCGCCGGCCCGCAGCTGCCCGAAGTACTGGGCCAGCAGGTTCAGCGCGACGTACGCGACGACCAGCACGGCCGAGCCGGCCACCACGGACCGTGCCTCGAACCCGTTGTCGACGACCCCGCGCATCATCACGGTGATGCCGACGGACTGGAAGGTGGCCACGAACAGCAGCGGAATCCTGGACACCCGGGCCCGGGACAGCTGCGCCCGGTACACGGCCACCAGGGACGGCCACAGCCGCGCGGCCGGGGCGAGCGGCGCCGCGGCCGGCACCGCCTCCGGCACGGTCCGGGCTCCGTCCGGCAGAACCTGCGCGGGTACGACACTCACGACGAACTGCTCCTCTTCCCTGCGGCGCCTGCGGTGGTCGTACCGACCCCGGTGCATACGGCGGCCCGTGCGCTCACGCCTTCACCAGCCCCTGCCGCGCGGCGCCGCCCAGCGCGAGGTAGACGTCCTCCAGGCTGGGCGTGGCGAGGGTGAAGTCGTCGAGGGCGGCGAAAGCGGCCCCGCCGGTCACCGTGGCGACCGCGGCCCGGGCCTCCTCGGGCGCGAGCCGCAGCGTCCAGCGCCGGCCGGACTCCACCGCCCGCTCGCGCAGCACGGCGACCTCGGGCACGTCCAGCGGTGCGCGCTCCCGCCACACCAGTTCCACCCGCACCTCGCCGGCGACCTGTTCCTTGAGGCCGGCGGGGGTGTCGCAGGCGATGACCCGGCCCCGGTCGAGCACGGCGACCCGGTCGAGGACGGTCTCGGCCTCGATGACATTGTGGGTGACCAGCAGCACGGTGGTGCCGTGCTCGGCGCGCCGCCGGTCCACGGCCGCCCAGACCGCGCGCCGGGCCACCGGGTCCATGCCGGTGGTCGGCTCGTCCAGGACCAGCAGCGGGCGCTCGCCGACGAGGGCGGCGGCGAAACAGGCGAGCCGCCGCTGCCCGCCGGACAGCTTCTTCAGCGCCCGCCCGGCGATCGGGGTGAGCCCCAGCTCCTCCAGCACGGCGTCCCGCTCGGCCCGCGCCCGCGTCACGTCCAGGCCGCGCAGCCGTCCGGTGGTCTCGGCGGCGAGGGAGACGGTCAGCTCGTCCAGGGCAGTGGACTCCTGGCCCAGGTAGGCGAGCAGGCGCGCGGCACGTTCGGGGTGGCGCACGATGTCGTGGCCGAGGATCTCGACGCTGCCGGTGTCCGGGCGCAGCAGCCCGGTGAGCTGGCGCACGAGGGTGGACTTGCCGGCGCCGTTGGGCCCGAGCAGCCCGAAGATCTCGCCGCGCCGTACCGTGAGGTCCAGGCCGTCGGTGGCCCGCACCTCGGGCGTGCCGGGGGCGCCGCGCCGCCCCTTGACGGCCGGGTAGGTCTTGCCGAGCCCGCGCACACGGACGACCTCGTCCTGCCGAAGTGCCTGCCCCACGCGCGTACTCACAAGGGGAGAGGGTACGGGGTCGGGGCCCTTTACTCGTCTTTGGGGCCGTGCGAACCGGTGCCGGGCGCCGGGCTCACTCCCCGGTGGCCGCCTGCTCCGCGGCGGCCGGGATGTCGAACTCGCGCCAGAAGCCCGCCCGGATGGCGTAACGGTCGTGCTCGTCGATCTGGTCGTCCTTGTGCGCGAGCAGGCCGAAGCGGGCGGCGTAGCGCAGCAGCTCGCCGTCGATGCGGTGCGGGATGCGCGGGTACATCTGGGACAGCCGCTGGAGGTGGCTCTGGTCGCCGAGCCGGGACATCCAGCGGCGCGCGAAGACCTGCCCGACCTCGTAGGGGTCGCCCCCGACGGTGGTGATGTCCTCCTCGCGGTCGGCCCACCGCTGTTCGGCGGTGGTGAGCTGGGCCAGGGTGGGCATGGCGGCGGCCTCGGCGGGCTCGGAGACGGTGCCGGGCCGGTCCACCCAGCCCTTGTCGGAGGACCAGCGCAGGGTCGCGGTGGCGGGCTGGGCCGCGGGCGGGGTGCCGGGGGCGCGCAGCGCGGCGAGGTCCTTGGGGGTGGGGACGCCCTTGGGCGCGGGCACCCGCTCCTGGGTGCCGTTCGCGGTGGCCGCGGCGGGCTGTTGCGGCTCCCGGGCGGTGGTGCGCTCGCCGGCCGTGGCGAGCGCGGACTCGGGCAGCGGGGCGGAGAGGATCGCGGCGATCTCGGGGCGCGGCACGGGCGGCGGGGCGCACACGCCGGTCAGTTCCTTGGCCCGGACGGCCTGGGTGATCCAGGCCCGGTCCAGGACGCGGCGCTCGTCGGCCTCGGCGACCAGGTCCTCGGACTGGTTGTAGTCGCCGTCCGCGGCCTGGACGGCCCACAGGTGGACGGCGACGCCGTGTTCCTTGGCGGCCATCATGCCGGGCAGCAGATCGCCGTCGCCGGTGACGAGGACGACGTCGGAGCAGGCCCGGTTGCGGGCCAGCTCGGTCAGCTCGGCGTGCATGGCGGCGTCCACGCCCTTCTGCGCCCAGCGCCCGTCGCTGCGGGTGAGGGCGCCGAGCCGGACGGTGACGCGGGGCATCACGCGCAACCGGCGGTGCTCCGGCTGGGGGACCCGGTCGGGGGCGCCGTCGAACCAGTAGATGCGCAGCAGGGGCCGTTCGGTGTCGGACTCCGCGCGTTCGCGCAGCGCCTGGATCAGTGCGGTGTGATCGACGGTGATCCGGGACCGCGAGGGCTCGCCCGCGAGGAGGCTGGCGGCTGCGCCCAACAGATACCCGGCGTCCACCAGGACGATGCAGCGGTCCACGCGACTCACCCTCTTCCCGGGAGGTTTTGCTTCGGACTTCCTTCGAGTCTGCCCGACCACGCGGGGGTTAACGGCCCGAACTCGATCTTCGGCGTGGCGTTTGCGGCTGTCCCCCGCCAACCTACCTTGTCACACAGGGTAATTGTCCGACATGCGATTGATGTCAGCGTATGTGAATCTGAACGCGGTCCTGGCCCCCAGATCCCCCACAGGAGGCAGATCACCATGGCCAAGAACAAGAACCGCAAGCAGGGTGGCTCGCAGAACCGCGCGGCGCAGCAGGCCGGTCACGCCCAGGAGCAGACGCAGCACACCGCGGAGTCCCACGAGTCCCCGGTGTCGCACATCCAGGGCAGCTCCGGTGATACCGGGCGCGGCCGGAAGCAGAAGAGCTTCGGCCACAACTAAAGGGCTGTTGACGCCCGTTGTGTGAAAGAGGGGCGCACCCGCCGCGGGTGCGCCCCTCTCGCGCGGACGGGGGTCCGCTCAGCCCGCCAGGCAGGACGGGCCGAGCAGCACCTTCAAGTCGCCGAAGAGCGCCGGGTCGGGCTTGACCCGGTGCCGGTCCAGGCGCAGCACGGTGGTCTTGCGCGGGCCCTGGAGCTTGATGCGGACCTCGCTGTCGCCCTTGTGGTGGCTGAGGATCTCGCCGAGCCGGCTGACCATCGGCGGGGTGACCCGGGTGGCCGGGATGGTGAGGACCACCGGCGCGTTGGCGCCCGCGTTGGACAGGTCCGGGACCATCAGCTCCATGGCGACGAGCCGGGGCACGTCCTCGCGCTTGTCGAGGCGGCCCTTGACGAACACCACGGCGTCCTCGACCAGTTGGGTCGAGACCAGCTGGTAGGTGGCGGGGAAGAACATGCACTCGATGGAGCCCGCCAGGTCCTCGACGGTGGCGATCGCCCAGGCGTTGCCCTGCTTGGTCATCTTCCGTTGCAGGCCCGAGATGATGCCGCCGATGGTGACCACCGCGCCGTCGGCGTGCTCGCCGCCGGTGAGCTGGGAGATGCCCGCGTCGGCCTTGTCGGACAGCACGTGTTCGAGGCCGAACAGCGGGTGGTCGGAGACGTAGAGACCGAGCATCTCCCGCTCCTGGGCGAGGAGGTAGGTCTTGTCCCACTCCTCGTCGCTGAACTGCACGTCGAGCCCGAAGCCGGGTTCGTCGCCCGCGTCGTCGCCCATGCCGCCGAAGAGGTCGAACTGGCCCTCGGCCTCCTTGCGCTTGACCGCGACCACGTTGTCGATCATCGGCTCGTACTGCGCCATGAGGCCCTTGCGGGTGTGGCCCATGGTGTCGAAGGCGCCGGCCTTGATCAGCGATTCGGTGGTGCGCTTGTTGCAGACCACCGCCTCGACCTTGTCGAGGTAGTCGGGGAAGGAGGAGTACTTCCCCTTGGACTTGCGGCACTTGATGATCGACTCGACCACGTTGGTGCCGACGTTGCGCACCGCGGAGAGGCCGAAGAGGATCACGTCGTCGCCCTGGGCGGCGAAGTTGGCCTCGGACTCGTTGACGTTCGGCGGGAGCACCCGGATGCCCATGCGGCGGCACTCGTTGAGGTAGACCGCCGACTTGTCCTTGTCGTCCTTGACGGAGGTCAGCAGCGCCGCCATGTACTCGGCCGGGTGGTTGGCCTTGAGGTAGGCGGTCCAGTACGACACCAGGCCGTACGCGGCCGAGTGCGCCTTGTTGAACGCGTAGCCGGCGAACGGGACCAGCACATCCCACAGCGCCTGGATGGCCTCGTCGCTGTAGCCGTTCTTGCGGGCGCCGGACTGGAAGATGGTGAAGTTCTTCGCCAGTTCCTCGGGCTTCTTCTTGCCCATCACACGGCGGAGGATGTCGGCCTCGCCGAGCGAGTAGCCGGCGATGATCTGGGCGGCCTTCTGCACCTGCTCCTGGTAGACGATCAGGCCGTAGGTGACGTCCAGGACCTCCTTGAGCGGCTCCTCCAGCTCGGGGTGGATCGGCGTGATCTCCTGCTGCCCGTTCTTGCGCAGGGCGTAGTTCGTGTGGGAGTTCATGCCCATCGGGCCCGGCCGGTACAGGGCCGACACGGCGGAGATGTCCTCGAAGTTGTCGGGCTTCATCAGCCGCAGCAGCGAGCGCATGGGACCGCCGTCGAACTGGAAGACGCCGAGGGTGTCGCCGCGCTGGAGCAGGTCGAAGGTCGTGGGATCGTCCAGCGGCAGCGACAGCAGGTCGATGTCGAGGCCCTTGTTGGCCTTCACCATCTTGACCGCGTCGTCCATGATCGTGAGGTTGCGCAGGCCCAGGAAGTCCATCTTCAGCAGGCCGAGCGACTCACAGCTCGGGTAGTCCCACTGTGTGATGGTCACACCGTCGGTGTGCCGGACCCAGACCGGGACGTGGTCGGTGATGGTCTCGCTGGACATGATCACGCCGGCCGCGTGCACACCCATCTGCCGGACCAGGCCCTCCACGCCGCGCGCGGTGTCGATGACCTTCTTCACGTCCGGCTCGTTCTCGTACATCGCCCGGACCTCGCCCGCCTCCGAGTAGCGGGGGTGGCTCGGGTCGGTGATGCCGGACAGCGGGATGCCCTTGCCGAGGACGTCGGCGGGCATGGCCTTGGTGATGCGGTCGCCCATCGCGTACGGGTAGCCCAGCACGCGCGCCGAGTCCTTGATCGCGTTCTTGGCCTTGATGGTGCCGTAGGTGCCGATCTGCGCGACCTTGTCGGCGCCGTACTTCTCGGTGACGTACCGGATCACCTCGGCGCGCCTGCGCTCGTCGAAGTCGATGTCGACGTCGGGCATCGAGATGCGCTCGGGGTTGAGGAACCGCTCGAAGATCAGGCCGTGCGGGATCGGGTCGAGGTCGGTGATGCCCATGGCGTAGGCGACGATCGAACCGGCCGCGGAGCCTCGGCCGGGGCCGACCGCGATGCCGTTGTTCTTGGCCCACATGATGAAGTCGGCGACCACGAGGAAGTAGCCGGGGAAGCCCATCGAGATGATGACGTCCATCTCGTAGTCCGCCTGCTTCTGGCGGTCCTCGGGGATGCCGCCCGGGAAGCGGCGCTCCATGCCGCGGCGGACCTCCTCCTTGAACCAGGTGACCTCGGTGTAGCCCTCGGGGATGTCGAACTTGGGCATGAGGTCGCGCTTCTCGAACATGCCGGTGGTGTCCACCATCTCGGCCACGAGGAGCGTGTTGGCGCAGCCCTGCTGCCAGGCGTCCGAGGAGTCGATGGCGTACATCTCGTCCGTGGACTTCAGGTAGTAGCCGGTGCCGTCGAACTTGAAGCGGTCGGGGTCGGAGAGGTTCTTGCCGGTCTGGATGCACAGCAGCGCGTCGTGGGCGCCCGCCTCGTGGGCGTAGGTGTAGTGCGAGTCGTTGGTGACCAGCGGGGGGATGCCGAGCTTCCGGCCGATCTCCAGCAGCCCGTCGCGGACCCGGTGCTCGATGTCGATGCCGTGGTCCATCAGCTCCAGGAAGTACTTGTCCTTGCCGAAGATGTCCTGGTACTCGCTGGCCGCCTTGAGGGCCTCGTCGAACTGGCCGAGACGCAGCCGGGTCTGCACCTCGCCGGAGGGGCAGCCGGTGGAGGCGACGATCCCCTCGGACCACTGCGCGATGGTCTCCTTGTCCATCCGCGGCCACTTCTGGAGCCAGCCCTCGGCGTAGGCGTCGGAGGAGAGCCGGAAGAGGTTGTGCAGACCGGTCTTGTTCACCGCCCACATCGTCTTGTGGGTGTAACCGCCGGAACCGGAGACGTCGTCGCGCTTCTGGTGCGGCTGGCCCCACTGGATCTTGCGCTTGTTGCGCCGGGACTCGGGGGCGACATACGCCTCGATCCCGATGATCGGGGTGATCCCGGCCTTCTTCGCGGAATGGAAGAAGTCGTACGCGCCGTGCAGGTTGCCGTGGTCGGACATGGCGATGTGCGTCATGCCCATCTCGTTGCAGGCGTTGAACATGTCCTTCAGCCGCGCGGCACCGTCCAGCAGCGAGTACTGGGTGTGGACGTGCAGGTGCGTGAACGGCGGCTTTGACACGGTATGGCCTCCACGGGGAACGCTGGGTGACGAGTGACGGACGGTTCTGGGGGGACAGCGTCGAAGTCTATGCCCCGCCGCCGGGCGCCGTGGGCCGTCCCGGCGGACCCCGTGCGGGAACCGGGCACTCCCGCGTGGCGTCGGCCGTTGGACACGGCGGAGGCGCCGTCGTGACGACGAGCGCACAGTGACGCACCACTCCCGCACCAGGAGGCATCCCGCGATGTCGGTCCCCCAGCTCAGCGCCGAGCAGCGCGGCGAGGAGATCCTCGCCGTTCTCGACACCGCCTTCGGCAGGTTCCTGGCCGCCGACCCGGCCGCGGCCCGGACGGCGTTCCGGCGGATGGCGGCCTCGGCCCTGGCGTTCCACCGGGGCGCGGCGTGCCTCTTCTACCACGACCTGGCCGCCGGGAAGCGGGGCGGCCCGTACCTGGACGACCGCACCTCGCGGGTGTGGATCCACGGCGACCTGCACACGGACCGCTTCGGCGCCCACCTGGACGCCGAGGGCCGCCTGGTCTTCGGCGCGGACGGCTTCGAGGAGGCCTACGTCGGCCCGTTCCTGTGGGACCTGAAGCGCTTCACGGTCTCGCTCGCGCTCCTCGGCCACGCCAAGGCGCTCGGCGACGCGCAGATCGCCGCTCTGGTGACCGCCTACGCGAGCGCCTACCGCGAGCGGATCCACGCGCTGGCCACGGGCGCCAAGAGCGACGAGGTGCCGCCGTTCACCCTGGACACCGCGCGGGGTCCGCTGCTCGACACGCTGCGGGCGGCCCGCGCGCGCACCCGCTCCGGGCTGCTGGAGCCGATGACCGAGGTCCGCGACTTCGAGCGCCGGTTCACGGCGGGCGCCGGCTCGGTGGAGCTGGACGCGGCCGACCGCTACAAGGTGCTGGCGGCCTTCGACGGCTATCTGGAGAGCCTGCCGGACTCCTCCCTGGCCCGCCCGGAGTCCTACCGGGTCAAGGACGTCATGGGCCGCCGCGGCACCGGTGTCGGCCCCGCGGCGCTGCCGTCCTACGACATCCTCCTGGAGGGCCACAGCGACGCCCTGGAGAACGACGTCGTGATCCGCATCGCACCGGCCCGCACCCCGGCCGTCGCCCGGCACGTCACGGATCCGGCCATCGCCGGGTACTTCCAGCACGAGGGCCACCGCACGGTGGTCTCCCGGTGCGCCCTGCAGCCGCACCCCGACCCCTGGCTGGGCTGGACCGAGCTGGACGGCACGGGCCGGCTGGTCACCGAGGTCTCGCCGTACACGGTCGCCCTGGACTGGACCGGCCTGGACGACCCGGAGGAGCTCGAACCGGTCGTGGCCGACCTGGGCCGGGCCACCGCGGCGATGCACGCGGCGGCGCACGACACCTCGGGCGAGTCCCTGGTGCCGTTCTCCACCGAGCGGGCCGTCGACGCGGCGATCGCCGCCGACGAGGAGGGCTTCGCGCCCCTCCTGGCGGACTTCGCGCTCGCCTACGGCGCCCGGGTCCGCGCGGATCACCACCTCTTCGTGGAGCTGCTGCGCGACGGCCGGATCCCGGGGCTGTAGGGCCGGGGGCACAGGCGGTAGCCTGCGGGCACTCACAGGCCCCCTTTAGGGGTCTCTTACTCCGCTTCGTGACAGACTCTTCTCTCGCTATGGACATATCCGGGACCCACCTCAGAGCCGTGCGCGCGGCGCTGTTCACGGCGTTCGTCGTGACCCTCGGCACCGCGTCGCACGTGCTGCTGTCCCGGGCCCCGCTGCCGGCGGCGACCGTGGCCGCGGTCGCCGCCGGGATCTTCGCGGGCGCGTACGCGCTGGCGGGCCGCGAGCGCGGCTTCGGCCGGATCGCGGCCCTGCTGGTCCCGCTGGAGCTGGCCGCCGACACCGTCTTCACCACCGGCCAGCAGACCTGTTACGGCCGGGCGGGCGGCCCGGTCGCCGGTCCGCTGCACGCCTTCGGCTTCGACCTGCTGTGCCGGGGCGGCGCCGTGGGCACCCCGCTCGCCCAGGTCGGCCGCGGCCACGCGGGCACCCTGTTCGCCGACGCCGGTCCGGCCACCGCCTGGCTGCTGCTGGCCGCGCACCTTAGCGTGGGCCTGCTGGCCGCCGCCTGGCTGCGCCGGGGCGAGCGGGCGCTGGTGCAGCTGCTGCGCGCGGTGGCCGCCGTCTCCTTCCGGCCGCTGCTGCTGGCGGTGGCCGCGGTCGCCGTCCGGCCGGCCCCGGTCCGCCGGCTGCCGCGCCCGGCCCCGCGCCCCTCGGCCGCCCGCGACCGGCTCCTCGCGCACTCCCTGGGACGGCGTGGACCACCGTGCTCCGCCCCGCTCGCCGCTCACTGAGCGGCGGCGGCCCCGAGCACCCTCCACCCGTACCCGCGCGCACGACGGCTGCGCGCGTCCCCTCAGGGAGATCACCGAGATGAGCAAGCGGAACAGCCAGGCGGCGAAGACGGCGGCCCGGGAGCGGCTGCGCCAGGAACGCGAGCGCCAGGCCAAGCGGGACAAGGCCAGGCGGCAGGCGATCGTGGCCGGTGCGGTCGTGGTCGTGCTGGCCGCGGCCGGCGGCATCGGCTACGCCGTGGTCCAGGCCAACAAGCCCGGCTACTGGGAGCAGATGAAGAGCGCGAAGGTCGTCGCGCCCGCCAACACCACGGGCCCGAAGGGCACGACGGTCGTCATCGGCAAGGCGAGCGCCAAGAAGACGCTCAAGATGTACGAGGACCCGCGCTGCCCGGTGTGCGCCCAGTTCGAGCAGACCGTCGGCTCGACCCTGCGCAAGGACATCGACGACGGCAAGTTCAAGTACCAGTACGTGGGCGCCACGTTCCTCGACGCGCACGACAACGGCGTGGGCTCCAAGAACGCGCTGAGCGCGCTCGGTGCCGCGCTGAACGTCAGCCCCGAGGCGTTCCTGGACTACAAGACCGCGCTGTACTCCACGAAGTGGCACCCGGACGAGAACGACGACAAGTTCAAGGACGACAGCTACCTGATCAAGGTCGCCGACACCGTCCCGGCGCTGAAGAACAACGCCAAGTTCCAGGACGCGGTCAAGAAGGGCACCTACGACGCCTGGGCGATGGCCATGTCGAAGACCTTCGACGACAACAAGGACGGGGTGACCGGCACTCCGGGCTTCGTCATGGACGGCAAGCAGCTCAACGGCGGCAACATGATCTCCACCGTGGCCGACTTCAACAAGGCGGTGGACGCGGCCATGAAGGGCTGACGGCCGGACCGGGACCGACCGCGCGGTGAAGAGCGGGCGAACTTTCCACGTTCGCCCGCTCCCTTGTTCTACTGCCCAGTAACCTGTTCGGCCGTGACCAGTCGAAACAGATCGCTGCCGGCCTCCCAGGGCCCCAACACCCTTTCCCCCAGCCGCCGTACGGTCGTCAAGGCCGCGGCGGCGACCGCTGTGCTGGCCGGGCCGCTCACCGCCGCACTGCCGGCCCGCGCCGCCGACCAGGCCCCGGCCTTCCTGCACGGCGTCGCCTCCGGCGACCCGCTGCCCGACGGCGTCCTGCTGTGGACCCGGGTGACCCCCGTGCCGGAGGCGACCCCCGGCTCGGGCGTCGGCCCGGACACCGAAGTCGGCTGGGTCGTCGCCAGGGACAGGGCCCTCACCCAGGTCGTCGCCAGGGGATCCACCACCGCGACGGCCGCCTCGGACCACACCGTGAAGGCCGACATCCGCGGCCTGGAGCCGGCCACCGACTACTGGTTCCGCTTCTCCAGCGGCGGCACCGCCTCCCCGGTGGCCCGCACCCGCACCGCCCCGGCCCCGACCGCAGACGTCTCGGGGCTCCGCTTCGGCGTGGTCACCTGCGCCAACTGGGAGGCCGGCTACTTCTCCGCCTACCGCCACCTCGCCGCCCGTGGCGACCTGGACGCCTGGCTGCACCTCGGCGACTACATCTACGAGTACCAGTCCGGCGAGTACGCGGCCCGCGGCAAGGTCGTACGCCCGCACGCCCCCGCCAACGAGATCATCACGCTCGCCGACTACCGCACCCGGCACGGCAGGTACAAGACCGACCCCGACCTCCAGACCCTGCACCTGACGGCACCGGTCATCGCCATCTGGGACGACCACGAGTTCGCCGACAACGCCTGGTCGGGCGGCGCGGTCAACCACACCGAGGGCGCCGAGGGCACCTGGACCGCCCGTAAGGCGGCCGCCAAGCAGGCGTACTTCGAGTGGATGCCGGTGCGCCCGGCGATCGAGGGCACCACCTACCGGCGGCTCCGCTTCGGCAAGCTCGCCGACCTGTCCCTGCTGGACCTGCGCTCGTTCCGCTCCCAGCAGGTGTCCGGCACCAGCGGTTCGGTCGACGACGCCGGCCGCACCATCACCGGCCGGGCCCAGCTGGACTGGCTGAAGGCGGGCCTGAAGTCCTCCGACACCACATGGCGGCTGGTCGGCAACTCGGTGATGATCGCTCCGTTCGTCGTCGGCTCGCTCACCGCCGACCTGCTGGGGCCGCTCGCCCAGCTGCTCGACCTGCCGCAGGGCGGCATCGGCGTCAACACCGACCAGTGGGACGGCTACACCCACGACCGCCGCGAGCTGCTCGACCACCTGACCTCGAACAACATCGGCAACACCGTCTTCCTGACCGGCGACATCCACATGTCCTGGGCCAACGACGTGCCGGTGGACGCGGGCACCTACCCGCTGTCGAGGTCGGCCGCCACCGAGTTCGTCATCACCTCGATGACCTCCGACAACCTCGACGACATCGTCAAGGTGCCCGAGGGCACGGTCACCGCGGTCGCCGCGCCGCTCATCGAGGCCGCCAACCGGCACGTCCACTGGGTGGACACCGACCGCCACGGCTTCAGCGTGCTCGACATCACCGCCGACCGCGCCCAGATGGACTACTACGTCCTGTCCGACCGCACCGACCGGAACGCCACCGCCGGCTGGCAGCGCTCGTACCGCACCCGCAGCGGCACCCAGAGGGTCGAGCGGACCTACGACCCGGTGTAGCGCGCCGCGCGGGCCGCTACGCGGACGTCAGGCCGTCGAGGAAGCCGAGCGCCACGCGCCAGGTGGCCTCGGCGGCCTCCGCGTCGTAATCCGGCAGCCCGGGGTCGGTGTACAGGTGCCCGGCCCCCGCGTACCGGTAGACCTCCACGTCGGCGCCCGCCCGGCCCATCTGGAGGTACCAGGCGCTGAGCCAGTCGTCCGTCTCGAACGGGTCCGGCTCGGCGACGTGCAGCTGCACCGGCAGCTCGTCCACGTACGCGTTCGCCGCTATGTCCGACGTGCCGTGCAGAAGCAGCAGCCCGCGCGCCTTGGCGTCGCCGAGGGCCAGGGTCTGCGCGATCGAGGCGCCCAGCGAGAACCCGGCGTACACCAGTCCCCGCTCCGAGTACGGCGCCGCCGCCAGCACGGCCCGCTTCAGCAGCTCCTCCTTGCCGATCCCGTCGCTGTACTCCATGCCCTCCTCGACGGTGTCGAACGTCCGGCCCGCGAAGAGGTCCGGCGTCCACACCTGGTGGCCGGCCGTGCGCAGCCGGTCCGCGGCGTCGCGCACCGCGGGCCGCAGCCCGTAGGTCGAGTGAAAGAGCATGATGTTCATGAGGCCATGGTGCCAGCAGCGTCCGGCCAGGGTGCCGGCAGCGCCCGCCCCGGCCCCGAGGCGGCCCCGGCCGCCGGGCGCCCCGGTCCGGCAGCGGTTCAAGTCACAGGTTCACGATCCGCGCAGCCGGTTACGTTCGAATGCATGGAGACCGTACTGCGACCGGTGATCGTGGTCGGCGCGTCCGTGTTCCTGACCGTACTGATCGGCTGGTCCACGGACGTCCTGCTGCGCAAGGCCGACGAAGGCCACCCCGAGACCCCGCTGTGGGGGCGGCTGCGGCGCGCCCGCGTGCCCTACCAGCTGGTGCTCTGCGCCGCCCTGCTCAGAGGCTCCTACGACCAGGCGAAGCTGTTCCAGGAGCACCAGGTCGGCGTGGGGCGGACGCTGACCCTGGTGCTGATCGGGGCGGCGGCCTGGCTGGTGATCCGGATCGCGGCGGCCGTGGTCGAGACGACGTACAGCCGCTACGCGCGCGCCCACCACGACGCCGCGCGGGTCCGCCGGGTGCGCACCCAGGTGACGCTGATCATGCGGGTGGTCTCGGCGATCGTCGGGGTGGTCGCGGTGGCCGCGATGCTGCTGACCTTCCCGGCGATGCGCGCGGCGGGTGCCTCCCTGCTGGCCTCGGCCGGTGTCCTCGGCATCGTGGCCGGGGTCGCCGCCCAGTCGACGCTGGCGAACATGTTCGCCGGGCTGCAGATCGCCTTCGGCGACATGGTCCGGCTCGGCGACACCGTCGTCGTGGACGGCGAGTGGGGCACGGTCGAGGAGATCACCCTGACCTTTCTGACGGTACGGACCTGGGACGAGCGCCGGATCACCATGCCGGTGTCGTACTTCACCTCCAAACCCTTCGAGAACTGGTCGCGGGGCACCCCGCAGATGACCGGGATCGTCTACTGGCACCTCGACCACAGCGCCCCGATGGACGCGATGCGCGAGAAGCTGCGCGACATCCTGCGCGAGTGCCCGGCCTGGGACGGCCGCGCCTACGGCCTGGTGGTGACCGACTCGACGCCGAACACCATCCAGGTGCGCGCGCTGGTGACCGCGAAGGACGCCGACGACATATGGACGGTGCGGGTCGCGGTCCGCGAGCAGATGATCAGCTGGCTGTCCGCCGAGCACCCCTACGCGCTGCCCCGGGTCAACACCTCGGACGCGGTGCTCCCGCCCTACCGCGTCCCCTCCCCGGACCGCGGCACCCTGCGCAAGGCCTACGAGTACCCGCGCACCGGCCGGGGCTGAGCCGGGGCCGGTTCAGTGTCCGCGCTCGGCACCTCCGTTCACCTGGATCACCTGTGAGGTGATGTGCGCCGCGGCGGGCGAGGCCAGCCAGTGCAGGGTGGCCGCCACATCGCCGGGCCGGCCCGCCCGGCCGTTGGAGGTCTCGGCGATGAGCTGCGCCCGCCGCTCCTCGGCCATGGCGTCGCCGAAGAAGTCGGTGTCCTCGATGTAGCCGGGCGCCACCACGTTCACGGTGATGCCCCGGTGGCCCAGCCGGCGGGCCAGGTCGTGGGCGTAGGGGTGCAGCGCGGCCTTGGACGCCCCGTAGGCGCCACTGCCCGAGCCCCGGTAGGCGGCGATGGAGCTGAGGAAGAGCACCCGCCCGCCGGGTTCGGCCAGCCGCTCCTCCAGGGCCTCGGTCAGGAGGGCCGCGGTGAGGGTGTTGAGCTGGAAGGCGACCGTCCAGGCGTGGGCCACCCGGTCGAGGGGGTCGTCGCCGGCGGCCGGGGGCTCCAGCTGCCCGGAGCCGCCCGCGCTGTGCACGAGCACGTCGACGGTGCCGAACTCCTTGGCGACGAGGCGGGCGACGCCCCGCACGTCGGCCGGCTCGGTGAGGTCCGCCGCGTGGGTGAGCGCCCCCGGCACCCCGGCCTTCTCCAGTACCTCGGCGCGCCGCCCGAGGAGCAGCACCCGGTCCCCGTCCTCGGCGAAGGCCCGGGCCGTCGCCAGCCCGATGCCCGTACCGCCTCCGCTGATCACGATGTTGCGAGTCATGATCCGAGCGTAGGAGCGTGCCGCCGCCCGCGCTTCCGTTTATCCACAATCACGGTATGTTCGTATGACCGCCTGGCGGCTCCGGCTGTGGACAGACGCCCTGGATCCGCGGTGCGCCGTCCCCGGCAGCGGCCCCGGGCGCGGGCCCGGAAGCCGGCCCTACCGCAGGCTGCGCACATCGAGGTGGCGCAGGACGCGGTCCACGATCTCCGGGTCCATGCCCGGTTCGCTGCGCGCCGCCAGCACCTCGTGCCGGGCCGCGCTGAGCATCTCGCCCTGGATGCGCCGGATCCGCTTCAGCCGCTTGGCCCGTTGGTGCTGCGCCTCGCGCCGCTCCTCCTCGCCCATGTCCGGGCTGATCCGGATGCCGATGTCGAAGGCCTGCCGCAGCATCCGCTCGGACAGTTCCTCGGGCAGGTCCTCCACCTGCTCGATCTCCCGCAGCCGGCGCTTGGCCGCCTTCGCCGCGCGCACCGCCAGCTCCTTCTCGTACTCCTTCTCCCGCTCGGAGTCGGCCTGCACCCCGAGCCGGTCGACCAGCCACGGCAGGGTCAGCCCCTGGACCACCAGGGTGGCGACGATCACCCCGAAGGCGATGAAGACGATCTCGTCCCGGTCCGGGAAGGGCCGTCCCGCGTCGGTCTCCAGCGGAATGGCCAGCGCCAGCGCGACCGACGCCACCCCGCGCATCCCGGACCACCACATCACCACCGTCTCCCGCCAGCTGGTCGGGATCTCCTCGTCCAGGTCGCGGCGGGCGTGCAGCCGTTTGGTCAGCCAGGTCGCCGGCAGCAGCCACAGCAGCCGGACGACGATCACCACACCGGCGACGGCGGCCGCCCAGCCGATCAGCTCGCCCCAGCGGCCGCTGGCCGTGCGGATGGCGTTGTGCAGCTCCAGACCGATCAGCCCGAAGGCGACGCCCGTGACGAGGGTGTCGATGATGTCCCAGAAGGTGTGCCCGGCCAGCCGGGTCATCACGTCGTCGGCGCCGGTGGCGTACTCGGAGAGGTACAGGGCGGTGGTGAGCACCGCCAGCACGCCGGAGCCCTGCAACTTCTCCGCGAGCACGTAGGAGGCGTACGGCACCAGCAGGGTCATGCCGATCTGCAGGGTCGGGTCGCCCAGCAGGTCCATCAACCGGTTGGCGCCCCAGCCCAGCAGCAGCCCCACGACCACCGCGACCACCGCGGACAGCACCAGCTCCAGTCCGGCGTGCCACGGCGAGAACGTGCCGCTCACCGCGGCGGCGATCGCCACGTGGTAGAGCACGATCGCCGTGACGTCGTTGAACAGTCCCTCGCCCTCCAGGATGGACACCAGGCGGCGCGGCAGCCCGAGTTGCCCGGCGACGCTGGTCGCGGCGACCGGGTCGGGCGGGGCGATCAGCGCGCCGAGCGCCACGGCGGCGGCGACCGACAGGCCGGGCACGATCGCGTTGGCGACGAAGGCGACGCACACCGTGGTCACGAACACCAGGGCGACGGCCAGCGTCAGGATCGGGCGCTTGTTGGCCGCGAACTGCCGCCAGGAGGTGCGGCGCACGGCCGCGTACAGCAGCGGCGGCAGCAGTCCGGGCAGGATCAGCTCGGGCGGGATGTTCACATTGGGCACGAAGTCGGCGACCGCCAGGACCCCGCCGAACAGCGTCATCAGCACCGGGGCCGGCAGCTTGAGCCGGTCCCCCACCGGAACGCTCACCAGGGCCCCGACCAGCAGGGCAAACAACAGAGCCAACTGATTCAAGGCCGGCGCTCCTGGGTCGACGATCACACGAGAGGCTTCAAGCCTGCCACGCGACCCGGGCACCGGCCGTCCCGGCACCTCTCCCCGAGGGGGCCGCCGCACCCCCGCCCACCGGCGCTTTCACCGGCCGCTTCGGGGGACGGCTACAGGGCGCGGCGCATCGAGCGGTGCGGTATGCCCGCGTCCGGGAACTCCGGGCCGTACGCCTCGTAGCCCAACCGCTCGTAGAAACCGAGGGCCTGGGTCTGCGCGTGCAGGTCCACCGCGGCGAGGCCGCGCGCGCGGGCCGCGTCCTCGATGGCCCGCACCAGGGCGGCGCCGATGCCGAGCCCACGGGCCTCCCGGGAGACGGCGAGCCGCCCGAGCGAGCCGACGGACGCGTCCGCACCGGTCTTGGCGACGGCCGCCGCACCGGTCAGCAGCCGGCCGGTGCCCAGCGGCACGCCGTCCGCGCGGACGGCCAGCACATGCACGGCGACGGCGTCGTACTCGTCGTACTCGATGGCTTCGTCGACGCCCTGTTCGCGGACGAAGACCTCCTTGCGGACCGCGAAGCAGGCCTCCAGGTCGGCGGGGTCCTCGGCGATCCGCAGGGTGTGCTGCTCCGCGCCGTGGTCCGCGCTCATCCGTACGTCTCCTCACGGACCTGGTCGAGGGCCCGCTGGAGGTCCTCGGGGTAGTCGGACCCGAACTCCACCCAGCGGCCGTCCCCCGGGTGCTCGAAACCGAGCCGTACGGCGTGCAGCCACTGGCGGGTCAGGCCCAGCCGCTTGGCCAGGGTGGGGTCGGCGCCGTAGGTCAGGTCGCCGACGCACGGGTGGCGGTGCGCGGCCATGTGGACGCGGATCTGGTGGGTGCGGCCGGTCTCCAGCTTCACGTCGAGCAGGGAGGCGGCACGGAACGCCTCGATGAGGTCGTAGTGCGTCACCGAGGGCTTGCCGTCGGCGGTGACCGCCCACTTGTAGTCGTGGTTCGGGTGGCGGCCGATGGGGGCGTCGATGGTGCCGCTCGTCGGGTCCGGGTGGCCCTGGACCAGGGTGTGGTAGCGCTTGTCGACCGTGCGCTCCTTGAACTGGCGCTTGAGCGAGGTGTACGCGTACTCCGACTTGGCGACCACCATCAGGCCGGAGGTGCCCACGTCGAGGCGGTGCACGATGCCCTGGCGCTCGGCGGCGCCGGAGGTGGAGATCCGGTAGCCGGCGGCGGCGAGACCGCCGATGACGGTGGGGCCGGACCAGCCCGGGGAGGGGTGCGCGGCCACGCCGACCGGCTTGACGATCACCACCACGTCGTCGTCGTCGTGCACGATCTCCATGCCCTCGACCGGCTCGGCGACCACCTGCACCGGCGCGGGCGCCTGCGGCATCTCGACCTCCAGCCAGGCACCGCCGCGCACCCGCTCGGACTTGCCGACCACCGCGCCGTCGACCTGCACCTTGCCGGCCGCGGCCAGTTCGGCCGCCTTCGTGCGGGAGAAGCCGAACATGCGGGAGATGGCGGCGTCGACGCGCTCGCCCTCCAGGCCGTCGGGCACGGGCAGGGTACGGATCTCGGGAATCGTGCTCACCCGTCGAGTATGCCGGACGGGCGGGCGACCCCCGCACGAGCCTGTGGAAAACCGGTTCCGGCCCGCCGTTCCGGGCCGGGCCGTCAGTTGGTGTGGAGGGTGCCGTCCGGGTCCCGGCCGAGGAAGGACAGCAGCACGATCAGGATGCCGCCGCACACGATCGCCGAGTCCGCCAGGTTGAAGATCGCGAAGCCCTTGGGCGCGATGAAGTCCACCACCTCGCCCTTGAAGAGGCCGGGCGCCCGGAAGATCCGGTCGGTGAGGTTGCCGAGCGCACCGCCGAGCAGCAGGCCGAGCGCGACCGCCCAGGGGAAGCTGTAGAGCTTGCGGGCCAGCCGGATGATCACCACGATCACGGCGGCGGCGATCACGGTGAAGATCACGGTGAAGGCGGGGGCGAAACCGAAGGCGGCGCCGGGGTTGCGGGTGGCGTGCAGCTCCAGCAGGTCCCCGAAGACCTCGACCGGCGCCCGGCCCTCCAGCTTGGCCACCACCAGCATCTTGCTGATCAGGTCGAGCGCGTAGGCGAACGCCGCCACGGAGAACAGCACGGCGATCCGTCGTCCACGGCCGCTGCGCGTCTGCTCCGGCGTCCGCCGCTCGCTGTCGTCCGAAGTGTCCGGCGTTCCGATGACGCTCTCCGCCTCTGCCACGTGAGTCCCTCAACCTAGATGCCCGAGTGAGGACGAGACTACGGCACGCCCCTGCGCCGCCACACGCTCAGGAGCGGCGTTCCTGCTTCTGCTTGCACTCCACGCACAGGGTGGCCCGCGGGAAGGCCTGCATCCGGGCCTTGCCGATGGGCTTGCCGCAGTTCTCGCACAGTCCGTAGGTGCCCGCGTCCAGCCGTTCCAGCGCCCGTTCGGTCTGCACCAGCATCTCGCGCGCGTTGGCGGCCAGCGCGAGCTCGTGCTCGCGGGTGATGTTCTTGGTGCCGGTGTCGGCCTGGTCGTCGCCCGCGCCGTCCCCGGAGTCGCGCATCAGGCCGACGAGAGACGCCTCGGACGAGCTGATCTCCGTCCGCAGCCGCTCCATCTCGGACTGGAGCTCCGCGCGCGCCTCGGCGACCTCCTCCCCGGTCCAGGGGTCCTCGCCGGGACGCACCGCCAGTTCGCCCGGCTCCGCCGCGGCGGCACGCGCCTTGGGTACGGCGCCGTCCTCCGCCGTGGCCGTGCCAGGGGTCTTCTTCGCAACCACCGTCGTGGCTCCCGTCTGCTCCGCGGCCCGCGCCGCGCCCGCCTTGTCGGCCGTGCTCCGCTCGTCCGGCGCCGCCTCGTGGGCCACGGCCTTCGCGGTTCTCCCGGCGGCGGCCTTGTCCACCGGGATGCTGTCCACCGCGGCGGCCTCGCCGACCGCGGCGTCGTCCTTCGCCGGGGAGACCTTCGTGAGGACGTCCTCGGCCGGAACGTCCTTTGCCACGCTCTTTCCGGCGGCCGTCTTCTTCCCCGGTCTCCTCTCGGCGCCCTTCTGCGCGGTCGCCTTCCCGGCCACCGCCTTCTTGGTCACCGCTTTCCCACTCACCGCCTTCTTGGCTGCCGTCTTCTTCGCCACGGCCTTCTTGGCCACCGCCTCCTTCGCTGCCGTCTTCTTCGCCACCGCCTTCTTGGCCACCGTCTTCTTCGCCACGGCCTTCTTGGCTGCCGTCTTCTTGGCCGCGGCCTTCTTCGCCGCGGCCTTCTTCGCCACCGGATGCCCGGCGGCCTCCTCGGCCACGCCCGACTGCTCCAGGAACGGCTTCACGGTGGCTCCCTTCTCCGCGACGGCCTTCCCCGTGGTCTTCGCAGCCGTGCTCTTCCTCGCCGGCGTGGCCTTCTCGGCCGTGTCCTTCTTCGCCGCCGTCTTCCCGGCCACGGCCTTGTTCGCGGTCTGCTTCGCCACCATGGCCGCGGCCCCTTCACATATGGTGATCTTGCGCGCGAATCGTGCTGGGACGATAAATCGACTTGAGTCCCGCGGCAACGGGGCACACCGCCCGATTCGCCCGCCCGCACCCCCCGCGCCGCGGGCCTGCATCCGTTGTGCCCAGCTCCCCGCCGGGTAATCCGCCGGGCCGGGCGTACCCGCAAGCCCGCGCCCGCACCCTCGCCATTCGGGGCATCCGGCCCCCTCACCGGCCCGCCCGCCCCCGCCGCCCCGAAAAGCGGTCGGCCGCTGTCCGCGCGGCGCCGTACACTGGGCGGAGCGAGAAGCGTGGATGGGGACGAGTAGCGGCGTACGCAGCCCAGAGCGACCCGGGGACGGTGGAAGCCCGGGGGCGAGCGCGACGTGAAGATCACCCCGGAGCCACCGGAAGAACGCCGCGGCCCGAGGGGCCGGGTCAGTAGAACCGGTTTCGCGAACCCAATGAGGGGGCTCACCGGCGCACAGGGCGCGGCGGCGGGCCAAGGAGGGTGGTACCGCGGGAGCGCGCCGCACACGGCGTGAACGAAGCTCTCGTCCCTCCGACGGAAGGCAGCAAGTCCGTTGGAGGATGCTCGCAGATGACAGCGCCGACGTACCGCCAGGTGCCCGCACAGGTCGACCTGCCCGCGCTTGAGCACGCCGTGCTCGACTTCTGGCGCGAGCAGAAGATCTTCGCCAAGACCCTGGAGCAGTCCGAGGGCCGCCCGGAGTGGGTGTTCTACGAGGGCCCGCCCACCGCCAACGGCATGCCCGGCGCCCACCACATCGAGGCGCGCGTCTTCAAGGACGTCTTCCCCCGCTTCCGCACCATGCGCGGCTACCACGTGGCCCGCAAGGCCGGCTGGGACTGCCACGGCCTGCCCGTGGAGCTGGCCGTCGAGAAGGAGCTGGGCTTCTCCGGCAAGCAGGACATCGAGGCGTACGGCATCGCCGAGTTCAACGCCAAGTGCCGCGAGTCCGTGACCCGGCACACCGACGCCTTCGCCGAGCTGACGACCCGCATGGGCTACTGGGTCGACCTGGACGACGCCTACCGGACCATGGACCCGGAGTACGTGGAGTCGGTCTGGTGGTCGCTGAAGGAGATCTTCGGCAAGGGCCTGCTGGTCCAGGACCACCGCGTCGCCCCCTGGTGCCCGCGCTGCGGCACCGGCCTGTCCGACCACGAGCTGGCGCAGGGCTACGAGACGGTCGTGGACCCCTCGGTCTACGTCCGCTTCCCGCTCACCTCCGGACCGCTCGCCGGCGAGGCCGCGCTCCTGGTGTGGACGACGACCCCCTGGACCCTGGTCTCCAACACGGCGGTCGCCGCCCACCCGGAGGTCACCTACGTCGTCGCCACCGACGGCCAGGAGAAGGTCGTCGTCGCCGAGCCGCTGCTCGCCAAGGCGCTCGGCGAGGGCTGGGAGCCCACCGGGCAGACCTTCACCGGTGCCGAGATGGAGCGCTGGAACTACCGCCGCCCCTTCGAACTGGTCGAGTTCCCCGAGCCCGCGCACTACGTGGTGAACGCCGAGTACGTGACCACCGAGGACGGCACGGGTCTGGTCCACCAGTCCCCCGCCTTCGGTGAGGACGACCTCAAGGTCTGCCGCTCCTACGGTCTGCCCGTGGTCAACCCGGTGCGCCCCGACGGCACCTTCGAGGAGGACGTGCCGCTGGTCGGCGGTGTCTTCTTCAAGAAGGCGGACGAAAAGCTCACCGAGGACCTCAAGCAGCGCGGCCTGCTCTTCCGGCACCTGCCCTACGAGCACAGCTACCCGCACTGCTGGCGCTGCCACACCGCGCTGCTCTACTACGCGCAGCCCTCCTGGTACATCCGTACGACGGCCGTCAAGGACCGTCTCATCCAGGAGAACGAGAAGACCAACTGGTTCCCCGACACGGTCAAGCACGGCCGGTTCGGCGACTGGCTGAACAACAACATCGACTGGGCGCTGTCCCGCAACCGCTACTGGGGCACCCCGCTGCCCATCTGGCGCTGCGAGGACGACCACCTCACCTGCGTCGGCTCCCGCGCGGAGCTGTCCGAGCTGTCCGGCACCGACCAGTCGGAGCTCGACCCGCACCGCCCGTACATCGACGCGGTCACCTTCGCCTGCCCGCAGGAGGGCTGCGGCAAGACGGCCACGCGCGTGCCCGAGGTCATCGACGCCTGGTACGACTCGGGCTCCATGCCGTTCGCGCAGTGGGGCTACCCGTACAAGAACAAGGAGCTGTTCGAGAGCCGCTACCCGGCGCAGTTCATCTCCGAGGCGATCGACCAGACCCGCGGCTGGTTCTACACGCTGATGGCCGTCGGCACCCTGGTGTTCGACAAGTCGTCGTACGAGAACGTCGTCTGCCTGGGCCACATCCTCGCCGAGGACGGCCGCAAGATGTCCAAGCACCTGGGCAACATCCTCCAGCCGATCCCGCTGATGGACCAGCACGGCGCGGACGCGGTGCGCTGGTTCATGGCCGCCGGCGGTTCCCCGTGGGCGGCCCGCCGGGTCGGCCACGGCACCATCCAGGAGGTCGTCCGCAAGACCCTGCTGACGTACTGGAACACCGTCGCCTTCCAGGCGCTGTACGCCCGTACGTCGAACTGGGCGCCGAGCGCGGCCGACCCGGCCCCGGCCGAGCGCCCGCTGATCGACCGCTGGCTGCTGTCCGAACTGCACGCGCTCACCGACCAGGTGACGCAGGCCCTGGAGGGGTACGACACCCAGCGCGCCGGCAAGCTGCTGTCCGCGTTCGTGGACGACCTGTCCAACTGGTACGTCCGCCGCTCGCGCCGCCGCTTCTGGCAGGGCGACAAGGCCGCGCTGCGCACGCTGCACGAGGTGCTGGAGACCGTCACCAAGCTGATGGCGCCGCTCACCCCGTTCATCACCGAGCGGGTGTGGCAGGACCTGATCGTGCCGGTCACCCCGGGCGCGCCGGAGTCGGTGCACCTCGCGTCCTGGCCCGAGGCGGACCTCGACACCATCGACCCGGAGCTGTCGCGGCAGATGGTCCTGGTGCGCCGGCTGGTGGAGCTGGGCCGGGCCACGCGCGCGGAGTCCGGCGTCAAGACGCGTCAGCCGCTGTCCCGCGCGCTGATCGCCGCGAGCGGCTTCGACACCCTCCACCCCGAACTGCACGCGCAGATCACCGAGGAGCTGAACGTCTCCTCGCTGGCGTCGCTGTCCGAGGTGGGCGGCTCCCTGGTAGACACCACCGCGAAGGCCAACTTCCGCGCGCTGGGCAAGCGGTTCGGCAAGCGGGTGCAGGAGGTGGCCAAGGCCATCGCCGCCGCGGACGCCGCCGCGCTGTCGCTGGCGCTGCGTCAGGGCACGGCGTCGGTGGAGGTGGACGGCGAGACGATCACGCTGGCGCCGGACGAGGTGATCATCACCGAGACCCCGCGCGAGGGCTGGTCGGTGGCGTCCGACTCCGGTGCGACCGTGGCGCTGGACCTGGAGATCACCGAGGAGCTGCGGCAGGCCGGGCTCGCCCGGGACGCGATCCGGCTCATCCAGGAGGCACGCAAGAACAGCGGCCTGGACGTGGCCGACAGGATCGCCCTGCGCTGGACGTCCACGGACCCGGCGGTGATCGCGGCGCTCGGCGAGCACGCCGAACTCATCGCCGAGGAGGTCCTGGCGACCGACTTCGGGCAGGGCGAGGGCGACGACGGCTACGGCGAGGCCTTCACCGACGAGGGCCTGAGCCTGACGTTCCGGCTGCGGAAGGCGTAAGCGCCCCCGGGCCGTAAGGAAGGGCCCGTCCTCCGACCGGAGGGCGGGCCCTTCCCCATGTGGGGGCGAGCGTGAACTCGCGCACCGGACACCCGAAAGGAAGCGGCCCCGGACGGATGTCCGGGGCCGCTTCCTCAGCGCTGCCGACGCCTATGGCGTACTACTCACCGTTGCCGGCGCTCAGTTGTCGTCCTCGTCGATCAGGAAACCGCGCATCGGCGAGGGCGCCTGGCCCATCGGGGACGGGCCCTGCGGGCGGACCGGAGCCATCGGCTGGGTCATGGCGGGCGTCATCTGCTGCTGACCGCCGTAGGACGGGCCGGACGACTGCGCGGGCGAGCCGCCCATCGTCTGGTTGCCGCCGTAGGACGGGGCGCTCGCGCCGGCCGGGGCCATGGAAGGCGCCGGGGACGGCGGCAGGGACGCGGCGGCCGGGGTACGCGGCGGGGCCAGCGAGTCGTCGGCCTGGGTCTCCAGCTGACGCAGCTGCGACTCCAGGTACGACTTCAGGCGCGTGCGGTACTCGCGTTCGAAGCCGCGCAGGTCCTCGACCTTGCGCTCCAGCGTGGCGCGGGCGGACTCCAGGGAGCCCATCGCGACACGGTGCTTCTCCTGCGCGTCCCGCTCCAGCGCGTCGGCCTTGGCGCGGGCGTCACGCTCCAGACCCTCGGCGCGGCTGCGGGCCTCGCCGACGATCTTGTTGGCCTCGGAGCGGGCCTCGGCGATCGCCTGGTCGGCGGTCTGCTGGGCCAGCGAGAGGACACGCGCGGCGCTGTCGCCACCGGGACCCTGACCGGGACCGCCCATGGGACCACCCATGGGGCCGCCCATCGGACCGCCCATGGGGCCGCCCATCTGCTGCTGCATGGGCGGCTGACCGCCCATCGGGCCCTGACCCATAGGACCCTGGCCCATCGGGCCGGGGCCCTGCGGACCACCCTGACCGCCGGGGCCGGCGGGCAGCTGCGGAGCACCGCTGGGCAGCTGGGGCGGGCCTCCCATGGGGCCGCCCATCTGCTGCTGCGGCGGGCCCGATATCCCGGCGGGCACCGGCGCGCCGGGACCTCGCATGCCCTGCTGCTGTTGCTGCTGCTGTTCCTGCTGCTCCGGAGGCTTGCGGGCGTTCTGCTGATTCTGCGCGGCGGCACGCGTGGCGGCGGCCAGCTTCGCGCGCAGGTCCTCGTTCTCCCGGAGCAGACGGGTCAGTTCGGCTTCGACCTCGTCGAGGAAGGCATCGACCTCGTCCTCGTCATAGCCTTCTCGGAGGCGGACGGTCGTGAACTGCTTGTTCCGCACGTCCTCGGGGGTCAACGGCATCTCTTCACCTCAACGTAGTCATCGGCAGTCGGCAAGACCGGGTCGTCCACACGCTCATCTCACGAAGTTCTGCACGATGGCGATGAGAATGTAGACGATGATCATCAGTACGAAGAAGGACAGGTCGAGCGCCACGCCCCCGAGACGCAGCGGCGGAATGAACCGCCGCAGAAGCTTCAGCGGTGGATCGGTGACAGTGTAGGTGGCCTCCAGTACGACCACCATCGCCTTGCCGGGTTGCCATGAGCGGGCGAACTGGAAGACGTAGTCCATGACCAGCCGGAAGATGAGGATGACGAGAAACACCATCAGCGCGATGTAGATCACCTGCGCGAACACGCTCATGGCCTGCGCTTCCCTCTCCCCTGTTCCGTGCTCTTCCGTGCTTCGGTCCGGTCTGCGTCTCAGCTCTGGTTGAAGAACCCGCCCTCTGCGATGCGGGCCTTGTCCTCCGCCGTGACATCGACGTTAGCAGGAGACAACAGGAACACCTTCTGCGTCACCCGCTCGATACTGCCGTGAAGACCAAACACCAATCCGGCCGCAAAGTCGACAAGTCGCTTCGCGTCTGTGTCGTCCATCTCAGTCAGATTCATGATCACCGGAGTGCCTTCACGGAAGTGTTCCCCGATGGTACGGGCCTCGTTGTAGGTCCGTGGGTGCAATGTGGTGATCCGGTAAGGCTCTCGTTCCGACACGACCTTGGGCATGATCACCGGCGCGTTCTTCTCCAGGGACTGACGTTCTTGTGTGATGGACGCCACGGGCGCGATACGCGCCGGGCGCCCCGATTCCGCGGGTAGCGAAGCCGATTGGGAGACCGGTTCGCGCGGCGCCGGAGGCTGCACCACTCGCACCGATTCATCCCTTTGGGGTTGATGTACCCCGTGCGACTGGTGTGACACCTCGTGTCGACGGTGGTCCCGCTCGGGCTCCGGGTCCAACTCGGGCTCGAAATCGTCATCGGGGTCGAATCCGCGGCCGTCGTACCCATCGTCCTCCACGAGGCCGAGGTAGACCGCCATCTTGCGCATCGCGCCGGCCATGCTCTGAGTCCTCCGCTCTGTGGTGGATCGGCTGACGACTGCCAAGTGCCCGCGATCCACGCGGTCGTTGTGTCCGTTTCGCGAACACTGACCATATTTTCTGCTGTGGTCCGACTTCCTGGCGACGTTACCCGAGCCGGGGACGGACACCGAGTACCGCAGTGCCGACGCGCACATGTGTCGCCCCGGCCGCCACGGCCTGTTCAAGGTCCGCACTCATCCCTGCCGACACCATGGTTGCAGCCGGATGGGCTCGGCGCAGGTCGGTCGACAAATCCATGAGGCGCTCGAACGCCGCCTGTTCGCGCCCCGCGTACTCCCCGGTGAGCGGGGCGACGGTCATCAGTCCGTCGAGCCGCAGTCCCGGCGATCGGGCGACGAGGTCGGCCAACTCTTCGATTCCTTCGGGGGCGACGCCTCCCCGCTCGCCCCGCCCGCTCGCGCCCGCGTCGAGCGCCACCTGGATCAGGCAGCCCACTTCGCGCCCGGCGCGCACCGCCTCCTTGGAGAGTGTGGTGACGAGCCGGTCGCGGTCGATCGACTGCACGACATCGGCGTAACCGACCACGGAACGCACCTTGTTGGTCTGCAACTGACCGACGAAGTGCCATTTCAGCGGCAGATCCGCACATTCCGCGGCCTTCGGCGCGGCGTCCTGGTCGCGGTTCTCGGCGACGTGGCGCACCCCGAGTTCCGCCAGGATCCGCACGTCGCTCGCCGGGTAGGTCTTGGTGACCACGATCAGGGTCACCTCGTCGCGGGCGCGCCCCGCCGCCGCGCAGGCGCGGGCGATGCGCTCCTCCACTGTCGCCAGGTTCCCGGCGAGTTCGGTCCTACGGTCCGTCATTCCCCATCAGTCCAGCCAGACATAGCCCGCGAGCCGCCCGGTGGTGCGGTCGCGGCGGTATGAGAAGTGGTCGCCCGACTCCAGCGTGCACACCGGCGAATGCGCCCGGTCGCACACCCCGAGCCGGTCGAGCTGCGCGTGCACCCCGGCGCTCACGTCGACCGCCGGGGTGCCCCAGCTGGTCTCGGCGTACGCCGTCGGCTCCACGGCCGCCACCTCGGCGCGCATCTCCTCCGGCACCTCGTAGCACCGGCCGCAGACGGCCGGTCCGGTGCGGGCGACGATCCGCTCGGGCGCGGCGCCGAGTTCGATCATGGCCCGTACGGCGGCGGGGACGACCCCCTTGACCATGCCGGGCCGGCCCGCGTGCGCCGCGGCGGCGACCCCGGCGACGGGGTCGGCGAGGAGCACCGGCACGCAGTCGGCGGTGAGGACGGCGAGGGCGAGCCCGCGCCGGGCGGTGACGAGGGCGTCGACCTCCGGCACCGGGTTCCCGCTCCCCCAGGGCTCGTCCACCACGGCCACCTCGGCGCCGTGCACCTGGTTCATCCACACCACGCGGGCGGGGTCCAGGCCGAGCGACGTGGCGGCGAGTTCGCGGTTGGCCCGTACGGACTCGGGCGTGTCGCCGACCGCGCCGCCGAGATTCAGCTCCTCATACGGAGCGGCGCTCACCCCGCCCCACCGGTCGGTGAAGGCGAAGTGCGCGCCGCTCACGCTCTCGCGCTGTCCTATCACTTCAGGAAGTCCGGGACGTCCAGTTCCTCGGCCGCGCTGTCCGAGTAGGCGGGGCGCGGCACCGGCGGCACCGGCGGGGCGACCGGGATGTCGGCGACCGGCTCGGGGGCCGGCTCCGGCTCCTCCTTGGGCTTGACGCTGCCGAGGGAGCCGAAGGACGGACGGCTCTCCGGCTGCCGTGCGGGGGCCGGCTCCTCGCGGCGGGCCGGGGCCGAACCGGAGGTCTGGCCAAGGGCGTTGTCCCGGCGGGCCGGCGGCTGGCCGCCGTCGAAGCCGGCCGCGATCACGGTGACCCGGACCTCGTCGCCGAGGGCGTCGTCGATGACCGCGCCGAAGATGATGTTGGCCTCGGGGTGGGCGGCCTCGCTGACCAGCTGGGCGGCCTCGTTGATCTCGAAGAGACCGAGGTCGGAGCCGCCGGAGATGGACAGCAGCACGCCCCGGGCGCCGTCGATGGACGCCTCCAGGAGCGGCGAGGAGATCGCCATCTCGGCCGCGGCCACCGCGCGGTCGTCGCCGCGGGCCGAGCCGATGCCCATGAGGGCCGAACCGGCCTCGGACATGACCGACTTCACATCGGCGAAGTCCAGGTTGATCAGGCCGGGGGTGGTGATGAGGTCGGTGATGCCCTGGACACCGGAGAGCAGGACCTGGTCCGCGGACTTGAAGGCGTCCAGGACCGAGACCTGGCGGTCCGAGATGGACAGCAGCCGGTCGTTCGGGATGACGATGAGGGTGTCGACCTCTTCGCGCAGTTCCGCGATGCCGTCCTCGGCCTGGTTCGCGCGGCGCCGTCCCTCGAAGGTGAACGGGCGCGTGACCACGCCGATGGTGAGGGCGCCCAGGGAGCGCGCGATGTTGGCCACGACGGGCGCGCCGCCGGTGCCGGTGCCGCCGCCTTCACCGGCCGTCACGAAGACCATGTCGGCCCCCTTGAGGACCTCCTCGATCTCCTCACGGTGGTCCTCGGCGGCCTTGCGGCCGACGGCCGGGTTGGCGCCGGCGCCGAGTCCGCGGGTGAGTTCCCGGCCGACGTCCAGCTTGACGTCGGCGTCGCTCATCAACAGCGCCTGCGCGTCGGTGTTGATGGCGATGAACTCGACACCCTTGAGACCGACCTCGATCATCCGGTTGATGGCATTGACACCACCGCCGCCGACACCGATGACCTTGATGACTGCGAGGTAGTTCTGCGGTGCTGCCACGTCGAAGGCCTCTCGCCTCGAATTACGTCGTCGCCGCCGGGCGGTGCCCCGCGCCGGGACGACAGATGCCGAATGGGACGGTCCGTAGCGCCGACCCGAACCCTAAGCCTGAAGTTTAGGGTTACCAGTGTGTCTGTTCCCTGGAGTCTTCTGAACAGGACACTAAGTCGACAAGTGGCGCCCGTTCAACGAACACGCCGAACCTCCCGTTTTTCTTTTCACCCTATGTGATCAGGCATAGCGGTGCCCAACCAGGGTGCTGGCCTGCACTGATGCGCGTCAACTCCCCGATGACGCAGGGGCGGTGGGGACGCTGACGTCGAAGTGCCGTGCGCCGGAAGCTGCTTTCATGAGTGCGGTGAGGCTCCGTGCCTTGGCACGGCCGTTCTCGGCGCTGCCCCAGGCGACGGTGCGGCCGTCCGCCAACTCCAGTTCGACGTCGTCGTAGGAGCGGACCAGGACGGTCCGGGTGAGACTTCCCACGGGGCGCGGCAGATCGCCGGCGATCCGGACCGCCTCCCGCGTCAGCCGGCCGGTGCCGAAGCGGCGCAGGCTCGCCGCGGACGGACCCGTTCCGGACGCGGAGATCCGCAGCAGCGGAACTCCCTTGAGCGGCTGGGGGACCGTGGCGAACCGGACGCCCTCGCGGTCGACCTCGACGAAGCCCCGGCCCGTGCGGATCAGCAGGACCGGAGTGCGCTCGGCCACCTTCAGCTCGATGCCGTGCGGCCAGGACCGCGTCACCTCGACGGTGTCGATTCTGGGCAGTTCACGGCGCAGCCGGGCCGCGATGCCGCCGGTGTCCACCGAGACCATCGGCGCCCCGACCGGAACGGCCGCGGCCGCGCGCACCTCGGCGGGGGTCAGGACCCGGGTGCCGGAGACCGGAACCCGGGTGACCCGCAGCCAGGAGGAGCCGTACAACACCCATACGGAACCGGCTCCTACGAGCACCACGGCCACGGCCAGGATGACGATCGTACGAAGGCGTAGTCGTCCGAGCCTGCGGGCGAGCGGCGGGCCGGACGACTCCTGCTGGCGTTCCCCGCGCTGACGGGTCGTCGGTCCGGCCACGCTCACTGCCCTTTCGTCATACGGTCCTAACGGCGCGAGGCGATGGCCTCGTACACCATGCCGACGAGCAGGTCGTCGGCATCCCGGCGGCCGAACTCGCTTGCGGAGCGGGACATCTCGTAGAGGCGGTGCGGATCCGCGAGTACGGGGAGCACGTTCTGCTGTACCCACTCCGGCGTCAGTTCCGCGTCGTCCACGAGGAGTCCGCCGCCCGCCTTGACCACCGGCTGGGCGTTCAGCCGCTGTTCGCCGTTGCCGATGGGCAGCGGGACGTAGGCGGCCGGGAGCCCGACGGCGGAGAGTTCGGCGACGGTCATCGCGCCCGCGCGGCAGAGCATCATGTCGGCCGCGGCGTACGCGAGGTCCATCCGGTCCAGGTAACTTACCGGGATGTAGGGGGGCATCCCCGGCATCTGCTGCACACGCGGCAGTTCGTTCTTCGGGCCGACCGCGTGCAGGATCTGGATGCCGGCCTGCTGGAGCCACGGAGCGACCGCCTGCGTCACCTCGTTGAGCCGGCGGGCGCCCTGCGAGCCGCCGGAGACCAGCAGCGTGGGCAGGTTGGGGTCGAGGCCGAAGCGGTGCCGGGCCTCGGGGCGGACGGCGGCGCGGTCCAGCGTGGCGATGGAGCGGCGCAGCGGGATGCCGATGTACCGGGCGCCCCGCAGCTTGCTGTCCGGCGTGGAGACGGCGACCTGGGCCGCGTACCGGGAGCCGATCTTGTTGGCCAGGCCCGGGCGCGCGTTGGCCTCGTGGATCACGATCGGCACGCCGAGCCGCTTGGCGGCCAGGTAGCCGGGCAGGGCGACGTAGCCGCCGAAGCCGACGACCGCGTCCGCCTTGGTGCGCTCCAGGATCTGCTCGGCGGCCTTGATGGTGCCGCGCAGCCGGCCCGGGACGGTGATCAGTTCGGGGGTGGGCTTGCGCGGCAGCGGCACCGCCGGGATCAGCGCCAGCTCGTAGCCGCGCTCCGGTACGAGCCGGGTCTCCAGGCCGCGCTCCGTGCCCAGGGCCGTGATCCCCACGGTCGGGTCCTGCCTGCGCAGGGCGTCCGCGAGGGCGAGCGCGGGCTCGATGTGGCCGGCGGTCCCTCCACCGGCGAGTACGACATGCACCGAAATTCACCGCTCTCCGGACGAACGCGCCGCCGAGGCACGCCGTCGCATCGTGTTCCATCTCCGAGGCCCCCGCTCCGCACCGGAGCCTCCCGCCCGCTTTCTACCAAAGCGAGGTTGCCGCCTCGCAAGTGCCGTCCGCGCGGCGGGCTCGTCACGCGCGAAGGCGATCAGCAGCCCGACGGCGAACATGGTCGGCAGCAGGGCGGACCCTCCGTAGGAGAACAGCGGGAGCGGGACGCCGGCGATCGGCAGCAGGCCGAGCACCGCCCCGATGTTGATCACCGCCTGAGCGACGATCCAGGTGGTCACGCCTCCCGCGGCGTACCTCACGAAGGGGTCCTTCGTGCGTCCGGCCACGCGGATACCCGCATAGCCTAGAGCCGCGAACAGGGCGAGCACCGACAGCGTCCCCGCCAGACCCAGTTCCTCACCGGTGACCGCGAAGATGAAGTCGGTGTGCGCTTCCGGGAGTTGACCCCATTTTTCCACACTCGCGCCGAGGCCGGAGCCGAAGAGTCCGCCGGAGGCGAGCGCGTAGATGCCGTGCACGGCCTGCCAGCAGTCGGCGCCCTGGGCCCGCGGCGTGGTGGCGCCGATGCAGGCGAGGCGGGCCATCCGGTTGGGGCTGGTCTCGATGAGGATCACCCCGATCACCGCCGCGACCGACAGCACGCCCGCGAACAGCCGGGTCGGGGCGCCCGCGAGCCACAGCAGTCCGAACAGGATCGCTGTGAGAATGATCGCGGTTCCCATGTCGCCGCCGAGCATGATCAGTCCGAGCAGCAGGAAGGCGACCGGCACCAGCGGCACCAGCATGTGCTTCCACTGGGTCAGCAGTCTCCGCTCCTGCTTGCGGGCGATCAGGTCCGCGCCCCACAGCACCAGGGCGAGCTTGCCGAACTCGCTGGGCTGGATCTGGAAGGAGCCGCCCAGGGAGATCCAGTTCTGGTTGCCGTTGACCGACATGCCGATCCCGGGCACCTGCACCAGGGCCATCAGGAAGACGGCGGCGGCGAGGATCGGATAGGCCAGCGCGCGGTGCAGCTTCACCGGCATCCGGGAGGCCGCCAGCAGCAGCACCCCGCCGATCACCGCGGCCAGCAGCTGCTTGCGGAAGAAGTAGGAGCCCGGCAGCGCCATCTGGAGCGCGGTGACCTGGGAGGCCGAGTAGACCATCACCAGACCCAGCACCGTGATCAGCGTGCTGCCGCCGGCGATCAGGTAATAGGCGGTCAGCGGCCGGTCCCAGGCCCGCCGCGCGCGGGTGACGGCCCGCTGCACGGGGTTGTCGCCCGCGGACCGGGACACGGCGGGACGCCGGGACGCCCGCTGCACGGGGGGCTTTCCGGTACGGCTACTGGGCATCGGCGCCTCCACTGAACGTCGGCCGCCCCACGCGTCCCTCCCAGGATCCGCCCGGCGGGCGGGCCGGGGTCAGGCGCGGAGTTCGCGGACCGCGGCCGCGAACGCGTCACCGCGCTGGTTGTAGTTGGTGAACATGTCCATGGAGGCGCAGGCCGGAGCGAGGAGCACCGTGTCGCCGGCGACCGCGAGCCGCCGGGCCTCCGTCACCGCCTGGAGCATCGCCCCAGTGTCGGTCCGGTCGAGGTCGACGACGGGTACTTCCGGCGCGTGTCGCGCGAGGGCCTCGCGGATCAGGGCCCGGTCGGCGCCGATCAGCACGACCGCGCGCAGCCGCCCGGCCGCGGTGGCGACCAGCTCGTCGAAGGTCGCGCCCTTGGCCAGCCCGCCCGCGATCCACACGATGGAGTCGTAGGCCGCCAACGAGGCGGCCGCGGCATGGGTGTTGGTGGCCTTGGAGTCGTCCACGTAGGCCACGCCGTCGATGTCGGCGACGTGCTCGATGCGGTGGGCGTCCGGCCGGAAGGAGCGCAGTCCGTCCCGTACGGCCGTGGCGGGCACCCCGAAGGCGCGCGCGAGGGCCGCCGCCGCGAGGGCGTTGGCGATGTTGTGCGGGGCCGGCGGGCGGACGTCGGAGACCTCGGCCAGCTCCTGCGCGTTCTTCTGCCGGTTCTCGACGAAGGCGCGGTCGACCAGGATGCCTTCCACGACGCCGAGTTGGGAGGGGCCCGGGGTGCCCAGGGTGAACCCGACGGCCCGGCAGCCCTCTTCGACGTCGGCCTCGCGCACCAGGTCCTCGGTGGCCTTGTCGGCCACGTTGTAGACGCAGGCGACCTTGTTGCCCTCGTAGATGCGGCCCTTGTCGGCGGCGTAGGCCTCCATGGAGCCGTGCCAGTCGAGGTGGTCGGGCGCGAGGTTGAGGACGGCGGCGGAGTGGGCGCGCAGCGAGGGCGCCCAGTGCAGCTGGTAGCTGGACAGCTCCACGGCGAGGACGTCGTACTCCTCCTCGCCGAGGACGGCGTCCAGCAGGGAGACGCCGATGTTGCCGACGGCCGCCGTGCGCAGGCCCGCCGCCTTCAGGATGGCGGCGAGCATCTGCACGGTGGTGGTCTTGCCGTTGGTGCCGGTGACGGCCAGCCAGGGGGCCGCGTCGGGCCCGCGCAGCCGCCAGGCCAGCTCCACGTCGCCCCAGACCGGGACGCCCGCCTCGGCCGCCGCCAGGAACAGCGGCTTGTCGGGCTTCCAGCCGGGGGCGGTGACGATCAGCTCGGTGCCCTCCGGGAGGGTCGCCCCGTCGCCCAGGCGCACGGTGATGCCGAGCGCCTCCAGGCCGGCGGCCTGCTCGCGGGCGCGGTCGTCGTCGCCGTCGTTGACGACGGTGACGAGCGCGCCGCGCGCGTGCAGTGCTTTCGCCGCCGGGACGCCGGAGACGCCGAGTCCCGCGACGGTGACGTGCTTGCCCTGGAAGTCGAAGGGCGCCGAGCCGGTGGTCACTTTTCCGCTGCCCATCCCGCGTAGAAGAGGCCGAGTCCGACGATCACGCAGATGCCCTGGATGATCCAGAAGCGGACCACGACCAGGACCTCGGACCAGCCCTTGAGTTCGAAGTGGTGCTGGAGTGGTGCCATCCGGAAGACGCGCCTGCCGGTGAGCCGGAAGGAGCCGACCTGGATGACGACCGACATGGTGATGAGGACGAACAGGCCGCCCATGATGGCCACCAGCAGCTCCGTGCGGGAGAGGATGGCCAGACCGGTGAGGACACCGCCGAGGGCGAGCGAGCCGGTGTCGCCCATGAAGATCTTCGCCGGCGAGGTGTTCCACCACAGGAAGCCGAGGCAGGCGCCCATCAGCGCGGACGCGACCACGGCGAGGTCGAGCGGATCGCGCACCTCGTAGCAGGCGGCCGGGTTGGTCAGGGTCGTCGCGTTGGCGCAGGACTCCTGGTACTGCCAGACGCCGATGAAGGTGTAGGCGCCGAAGACGAGGACGGAGGCGCCGGTGGCGAGGCCGTCCAGACCGTCGGTGAGGTTCACGCCGTTCGACATCGCGAGGATCATGAACAGCGCCCAGATCACGAACAGCACCGGGCCGATGGACCAGCCGAAGTCCGTGATGAACGACAGCTTGGTGGAGGCCGGCGTGTTGCCGCGGGCGTCGGGGAACATCAGTGCCAGCACGGCGAAGGCGATGCCGACGATCAGCTGGCCCGCCATCTTCGCCTTGGCCCGCAGGCCCAGCGAACGCCGCTTGACGATCTTGATGTAGTCGTCCAGGAAGCCGACCAGGCCCATGCCGACCATCAGGCCGAGCACCAGCAGACCGGAGAACGTCGGCGGCTTGCCGGTGATCACCTTGGACAGGAAGTACGCGGCGACCGTCGCCAGGATGAAGGCGATACCACCCATGGTCGGCGTACCGCGCTTGCTGGCGTGCTCGCGCGGGCCGTCGTCACGGATGTACTGGCCGTAGCCCTTGCGGGCCAGCAGCTTGATCAGCAACGGGGTGCCGACCAGGGTGAGGAAGAGGCCAATGACTCCCGAGAACAGGATCTGGTTCATCATCGGGTGGCAACCTCACCCTCGGCACCGGTCTCGAGCAGCGCCGCGGCGACGCCTTCGAGCCCGACCGACCGTGACGCCTTCACGAGGACGACGTCCCCCGGGCGCAACTCGCTGCGCAACAGGTCGATCGCCGCCTGTGCGTCGGACACGTGCACCGACTCCTCACCCCACGAACCCTCGTTATATGCGCCCAGTTGCAGCCAGGAGGCCTCAATCCCCCCGACGGCGACGAGCTTGCTGACGTTGAGCCGGACGGCGAGCCGTCCGACGGCGTCGTGCTCGGCGAGCGCCTCGTCCCCCAGCTCGGCCATCTTGCCGAGCACGGCCCACGTGCGCCGTCCCTTGCCCATGGCCACGAGCGCCCGAAGGGCGGCCCGCATGGACTCGGGGTTGGCGTTGTAGGCGTCGTTGACGATGGTCACGCCGTCCGGGCGCTCGGTGACCTCCATGCGCCAGCGGGAGAGGGAGCCCGCCCCGGAGAGCGCGGTGGCGATCTCTTCCGCGGACATGCCCAGCTCATGGGCGACGGCGGCCGCGGCGAGCGCGTTCGACACGTGATGCTCACCGTACAGGCGCATCGTCACATCAGCTGCACCGGAGGGTGTGTGAAGCCTGAAGGAAGGCTGTCCGGTGTCCGTGAGTCGTACATTCTCGGCGCGTACGTCCGCTTCGGCCGACTCTCCGAAAAGGACCACCTTCGCCTTGGTACGTGGTGCCATGGCCCGCACCAGCGGGTCGTCGGCGTTGAGGATCGCGGCGCCGTCCTCCGGCAGCCCCTCGATGATCTCGCCCTTGGCCTGCGCGATCTGCTCGCGCCCGCCGAACTCGCCGATGTGCGCGCTGCCGACGTTGAGGACGACGCCGATCCTCGGCGGGGTGAGGCCGGTGAGGTAGCGGATGTGGCCGATGCCGCGGGCGCCCATCTCCAGGACCAGGAAACGGGTTTCCTCGGTCGCGGTCAGGGCGGTCAGCGGCAGCCCGATCTCGTTGTTGAACGAGCCCGGCGTGAACACCGTCGGCGCCTTGGTGCTCAGCACCTGGGCGATGAGGTCCTTGGTGCTGGTCTTGCCCGCCGAGCCGGTCAGGGCGACGAGGGTGGCGCCGAGCCGGGCCACGACGTGCCGGGCGAGGGCACCGAGGGCGCTCTGCACGTCCTCGACCACGATCGCGGGCACACCGACCGGACGCGACGCCAGTACGGCGACCGCGCCCGCCTCGACGACCTGCGGTGCGAAGTCGTGGCCGTCCACGCGCTCGCCGACGAAGGCGGCGAACAGGCTGCCGGGCACCACCTCCCGGGAGTCCCGGACGACCGGTCCGGTGACCTGCACGGACGGATCCGGTATGTCGTGCGTCTGCCCGCCGACGACAGCTGCGATCTCGGCGAGGGAGAGGGCGATCACAAGTTCATCCCTGAGTCTTCTGGATAGCTTCGCGAAGCACCTGGCGGTCGTCGAAGGGACGGACCACGCCGGCGATGTCCTGGCCCTGCTCGTGGCCCTTGCCCGCGACCAGCACGGTGTCGCCGGCCTGGGCGCGGCCCACGGCGGCGGCGATGGCGGCGGCCCGCTCCTCGAAGAGGAGCACCTCGCCGCGCTCGTGCGCGGGCACGGAGGCCGCGCCCTGGAGCATGGTCGCGAGGATCGCGAGCGGGTCCTCGGAGCGGGGGTTGTCGGAGGTGAGTACGGCCGTGTCGGCGAGCCGGGCCGCGGCGGCGCCCATCGGGGCGCGCTTGGTCTGGTCGCGGTCGCCGCCGCAGCCCAGGACGATGTGCAGCCGGCCCTTGGTGACCTTGCGCAGCGCCTTGAGCACCGACTCGACCGCGTCGGTCTTGTGGGCGTAGTCCACGACCGCGAGGTAGGGCTGCCCGGCGTCCACGCGCTCCAGGCGGCCGGGGACGCCCGGGACGGCGGCGATGCCGTCGGCGGCGGTCTGCGGGTCCAGGCCGGCCGCGGCCAGGGCGACGATGGCGGCGAGGGTGTTCGCCACGTTGAAGGGGCCGGCCAGCGGCGACTTGGCCTGCACCCGCTCGCCGCGCGGTCCGCGGACGGTGAACGCCGAGTCCAGCGGGCCGACCTCGACGTGCTCGGCGCGCCAGTCGGCGTCCGGGTGGCCCTCGGCGGAGTAGGTGATGACGGGGACGGTGGCCTCGGCGGCGAGCCGGCGGCCCCACTCGTCGTCCACGTTGACGACGCCGAGTTTGCTGCGTTTCGGCGTGAACAGCTGCGCCTTGGCCCGGAAGTAGTCCTCCATGTCGGAGTGGAACTCCATGTGTTCCGGGCTGAGGTTGGTGAAGACCGCGATGTCGAAGACACAGCCGTCGACCCGGCCGAGGACCAGGGCGTGGCTGGAGACCTCCATCGCGACGGCCTCGACGCCGCGTTCGCGCATGACGGCGAACAGGGCCTGGAGGTCGGTGGCTTCGGGGGTGGTCCGCTCGGACTTGATCCGCTCGTCGCCGATGCGCATCTCGACGGTGCCGATCAGCCCGGTGGACTTCGCGGTCCGCAGGCCGCCCTCGACCAGGTACGCGGTGGTGGTCTTGCCGGAGGTGCCGGTGATGCCGATCTGGAGCAGCCCGCGGCCGGGGTGGCCGTAGATGGTGGCCGCCAGTTCGCCCATCCTGGCCCGCGGGTCGGGCACCACCAGGACCGGCAGCCCGGTCGCGGCGGCGCGCTCGGCACCGGTCGGGTCGGTGAGCACGGCGGCCGCGCCGAGGCCGGCGGCCTGGGTGACGAAGTCGGCGCCGTGCAGGCGGGCGCCCGGGAGGGCGGCGTACAGGTCGCCGGGGCGGACGGCGCGCGAGTCGTGGGTGATCCCGGTGATCTCGGCGGCGGCGTCCGGGGCCGCGGCACCCAGCTGATCGGCCAGCTCCGCGAGGGGTGCGGCGGAGACGTGGACCGGTCGCGGCGGTCCCGGATATGTCACGGAAGCGCCCTTCTGGGTGGTTTGGGACTGATCAGCGTGTGGCACGGCGGTGAGCGTACCGGGCGCACCACCTTCGGAGCGAAGCGAGGGCTCGGGGCCGTTCTGGTTCCCGGGTCCGGGGGTGATCGTTGTCACTGGCTGGTTCCTGGTGTTCGGTGCCGATCAGGGCTTGTAGTCGACGGGCAGGTTGGCGGGCGGCGCTCCGGTGGGCGGGACCTGGAGCGTCTTCAGGGCGAACTCCATGACCTGCTTGTAGATCGGTCCGCAGATCTGGCCGCCGAAGTAGCCTCCCGAGGTGGCGTTCTGGATGGCGCAGTAGACCGTGATGCGGGGCTTGTCCGCGGGGGCGAAGCCGGCGAACGACGAGGTGTAGCCGCGGTACCTGCCGGTGGCCGGATCCACGCGGTTGGCGGTGCCGGTCTTGCCGGCCACGTTGTAGCCGGGGATGCGGGCCGAGATGCCGGTGCCCTGTTCGTCGTCCACCACGGACTCCAGCATCTCGGCGACCGACTTCGCGGTCTTCGCGCTGACGACCCTTGTCTCCTTCGGCTTCGGCGCGGGTGTGAACCGTCCGTCGGCCCCCTTGGTGCCGCGGATCAGGGTCGGCTCGATCCGTACGCCGTCGTTGGCGATGGTCGAGTACACGGAGGCGGCCTGCACGGCGTTGATGGAGAAGCCCTGGCCGAAAGGGATCGTGTACTGCTGCGAGGTGGACCACTTCTGCGGCGGCGCGAGGATGCCGGGGGTCTCGCCGGGGAAGTGCAGTCCGGTGTAGCTGCCGATGCCGAACTTGCGCAGGTAGGAGTAGAGCACCTTGTTGGCCTCCGGCTGGGTCTTGCCGAGCTGGCCGGTGGCGAGGATGGTGCCGATGTTGCTGGACTTGGCGAGCACGCCGTTGAGCGTGAGGTTCCAGGTGGCGTGGTCGACGTCGTCCTGGAAGAGCCGGTCGCCGCGGTGCAGCCGGTTGGGCACGACGACATGGGTGAGCGGGGTCGCCGCGTTCTCCTGGAGGACGGCCGCCATGGACATCACCTTGGCGGTGGAGCCGGGTTCGTAGGCGTCCTGGAGGGCCGCGTTGCCGAGGGCGTCGGGGTCGGCCTTGGACAGGTCGTTGGGGTCGAAGCCGGGCGAGTTGGCCAGGGCCAGGATCTGCCCGGTGCGGGTGTCCTGGACGACGACGTAGCCGCGGTCGGCCTTGGACTTCTTCACCTGCTCGGTGATCGCGTTCTGGGCCGCCCACTGGATGTCGCGGTCGATGGTCAGCTCGACGTCGGAGCCCGGCACCGCGGGGGTCTCGGCGGAGCCCGCGGTGGGCACCTCGCGGCCGCCCGACTGGGCGTAGCGGATCTTGCCGTTCTTCCCGGAGAGCTGCTTGTCCAGCATCCGCTCGATGCCGCCGCCGCCCTGGCCGGCGGCGTTGACCCAGCCCAGTATCCCGGCGGCGAGGTCGCCGTTGGGGTACACGCGCTGGCTGCTGGGGTCCGCGAAGACGCCGGCCAGCACGTTGACGGTGCCCGGCTTCTGCGCGAGCGCCGACTTCAGGTCCTTGATCTGCTTCCAGACCTGGGGGGTCTGCCGGGTGGCGAGGCGGGCGTAGCGGGAGTTCCTGTCGGCGGGCCGCAGCTTCTTCACCAAGGCGGCCTGGTCCTGGCCGAGGATCGGCGCGAGCAGGGCCGCGGCGCGCTCGGGACCGTCGGTGATCTTCAGCTGTCCGGGCGCGAACATCGTCGGGTCGGCCGTGATGTCGTAGGCGTCCTCGCTGACGGCGAGGGAGACGCCGTTGCGGTCGGTGATGCCGCCGCGCTCGGCGGTCAGCGTGTGGACGACATACCGGTTCTGCTCGGCCATGGCGGTGTACGTGCCGGCCTGCACGGCCTGCACCTGGAGCAGCCGCACCACGAAGGTGAGCAGCACCAGGCCGAGCGCGAGGCCGACCAGGCGCAGCCGGGGCCGGGGGCTGCCGAGCCGGAGTGGGCGCTGGGCGGGCACCCGGCCCGCGCCGGGCCGCCGGACCGGTCGGGCGCCGGGCCCGGGCTGCCGCTGCGCGGCGCCGCGCGGCCGCGGCGGCTTCGCGGGCGCGGGCACGCGGCGCCGCGGCGGTTCCCTGTCGGACACTTCCGTCACCTGCCGGGGGTCGTCGGAGTGGGAGCGGACCGGGGGGTGCCGAGCTGGGGGTCGGCGCCGTCCCGCGGGGCGGGGTCCTGGGCGCGGACCGGGTCCCCCGGCCGGGCCGGGGTGGCGGGCAGGCCGGGCGGCGGGGTCAGGGCGAGGGACTCCGGCGCGGGCGGGCCGGTGAGGGCGGCCGACTCGGGGGCGGCGGCGCCGGGGACGCCCTTGACCGTGCCGTCGGGGCCGAGGAAGGCCGGGTCGCCGCCGGGGACCATGCCGAGTTCACGGGCCCGGCGCTGGAGGGCGTCGGGGGACGAGTAGGCGTCGATGTCCCGTTGCAGGGCCTGTTCCTCGTCGGTGAGGTTCTTGGTCCGTTTCTGGAGGTCGGCCAGTTTGAAGGAGCCCTCGCTCAGCGCGGAGTTCAGCACCAGCAGCCCGATGAGGCCGCCGCCGAGGAGCAGCACGACGAGGAGCACGAACGGGGTGCGGGCCGCACGGGCCCGGCCGGCCGGGAAGAGCCGGGCGAGCCGGGCGGCCCTCCCCCTCAGTTCGGGTTTCCTAGGCACCGCTCCCCCAGTGGGTCCGGGAAACCAACGCACCCGTCTGGCTCACTCGGCGTCCTCCCTGATGCGCTCGGCGCCCCGCAGCCTGGCGGGGGCGGCCCGGCGGTTCTCGGCGATCTCTTCCTCGGTGGGAAGTTCGGCACCACGGGTGAGCAGCTTGAGCCGCGGCTGGTAGCGCTCGGGCACCACCGGCAGTCCGGGCGGCGCGGTGTTCGCCGCTCCGGCCGCGAAGACCTGCTTGACCAGTCGGTCCTCCAGCGAGTGGTACGACAGCACGGCGATCCGCCCGCCGACCGCGAGGGCCTTCACGGCGGCCGGGATCGCCCGTTCCAGGACGGACAGCTCGCCGTTGACCTCGATGCGCAGCGCCTGGAAGGTGCGCTTGGCCGGGTTGCCGCCGGTGCGCTTGGCGGCCTGCGGCAGCGCGTCGCGGATCAGCTCCACGAGCCGGGCGCTGTTGCCGAACGGCTCCTTCTCGCGCTCGCGCACGATCGCCGAGACGATCCGCTTGGCCTGCTTCTCCTCGCCGTAGGCGCGCAGGATGCGCACCAGTTCGCCGGCCGGGTAGGTGTTGAGGACCTCGGCGGCGCTGATGCCGGTCGTCTGGTCCATGCGCATGTCGAGCGGCGCGTCCTGGGCGTAGGCGAAGCCGCGGTCGGCCTCGTCCAGCTGCATGGAGGAGACGCCGAGGTCGAACAGCACGCCCTGGACGCGCGGGACGCCGAGGCGGCCGAGGACGTCGGGCAGCTCGTCGTAGACCGCGTGCACCAGGGTGGCCCGCTCACCGAAGGGCGCGAGGCGCTCGCCGGACAGCCGCAGCGCCTCCTTGTCCCGGTCGAGGCCGATCAGCCGGGCCTCGGGGAACCGGGCCAGCAGCGCCTCGCTGTGGCCGCCGAGGCCCAGGGTGCAGTCGACGACCACCGCTCCCGGGTGCTCCAGGGCGGGTGCCAGCAGGTCCAGGCACCGCTGGAGCATCACCGGGACGTGTCGACTCTCGCTCAAGGGGGCCTCTCATTCCGGCGAGGCGCCGTGCGCACCGCGGGCCCCCGCCGGCTCGTGAAGGGGGAGGCGGCCGGCGCCGGAAGCGTCTGCCGACCGGGAGCGGAGGAGGCCGAGCCGTACGTACGCGCCGCGCACGCGGGGAGACGGTCCGGGCGGGTGCCGGGTCTCCGGGGTTGTCACCAGCGGGGAGAGCCACGTCTCCCGCTTCGCGTCACTTTAGTCCACGGTGTCTCGCGGTCAATCAACCGGCCTGCGCGTCGCGCAGCGACTCGCGGCGGGCGCCGTCTTTCGAGCGGATTCACCCGTCCGGGCCACGTTTGCCGCCCCTATGGGGTAGCTCACAACAAGCCGCGATGACGTTCTTTGTCCGCTCTCGCAGCGGGGCACGCCGGGGGTGACCAGTAACGTCATGAGTATGACGACTTCCGCAGCAGCTTCCACTGGGTCCGAAGGCGCCATAACCGGTGACGGCACCGTGACGGACCGGCTGGTCGACTCCAACCGGCGCTACGCCGCCGAGTTCACCGACCCCGGCATGGACGCCCGTCCGGTCCTCAAGGTCGCGGTCGTGGCGTGCATGGACGCCCGCCTCGACCTGCACGCCGCGCTCGGCCTCCAGCTGGGCGACTGCCACACCATCCGCAACGCGGGCGGCGTGGTCACCGACGACGTGATCCGCTCGCTGACCGTCAGCCAGCGGGCGCTGGGCACCCGCAGCGTCGTCCTCATCCACCACACCGGCTGCGGCATGGAGACCATCACCGAGGACTTCCGGCACGACCTGGAGATGGAGGTCGGCCAGCGCCCGGCGTGGGCGGTGGAGGCCTTCCGCGACGTCGACCAGGACGTGCGGCAGTCGATGCGGCGGGTGCGCACCTCGCCGTTCCTGCTGCACACCGACGACGTGCGCGGCTTCGTCTTCGACGTGCGCACCGGTCTGCTGCGCGAGATCGACCCGGCCTGACGGCGGCCCCGGCCGGCCCGGCCGCGTTCCGTACCGACATCGCTCGAAAACGTGGGCGAAAACCCCGTACGACCGACATCGTGCGGGCAGTTGTCCACAGGCGAGTGACACGAATCGGTAACGGCGGCAAGAATGCGGGGTGAGGCATCACGCGGAACATTCCCGCGTGGTGTCCCGTGTTCCGGGCGGGCCGGCCACGCGACGTGCGGGCCGGCCCTGGCAGAACGGGCCGAGGAGGGCCGGGTGACGACCTATGACGATCGTGCGAACCTCAGTGAGCTGAGCGCCACGGTGGAGCGGGTGCGCGGTTCGGTGGAGGGCGTGATCGAGGGCAAGCCCGAGGTCGTACGGCTCGCCCTGACCGTGCTGCTCGCCGAGGGGCATCTGCTCATCGAGGACGTGCCGGGCGTGGGCAAGACGATGCTCGCCAAGGCGCTGGCGCGGTCCATCGACTGCTCGGTGCGGCGCATCCAGTTCACGCCCGACCTGCTGCCCTCGGACATCACCGGCGTCTCCATCTGGGACCAGCAGCGCCGGGACTTCGAGTTCAAGCCCGGCGCGGTCTTCGCCCAGATCGTGATCGGCGACGAGATCAACCGCGCCTCGCCCAAGACGCAGTCGGCGCTGCTCGAATCCATGGAGGAGCGCCAGGTCACCATCGACGGGCAGACCTACGAACTGCCCAGCCCGTTCATGGTGGTGGCCACGCAGAACCCGGTCGAGATGGAGGGCACCTACCCGCTGCCCGAGGCCCAGCGCGACCGTTTCATGGCCCGCGTCTCCGTCGGCTACCCGAGCGTGGACGCCGAGCTGCGCATGCTGGACGTGCACGGCGGCATCAGCCCCCTGGAGGACCTCCAGCCGGTGGCGCACGCGCACGAGATCGTGAAGCTGATCGAGGCGGTGCGCGGGGTGCACGTCGCCGAGCCGGTGCGCCGGTACGCGGTGGAGCTGGTCGCCGCCACCCGCGCCCACCCCGACCTCAGACTCGGCGCCTCGCCGCGCGCCACGCTGCACCTGCTGCGCGCCGCGAAGGCGTCCGCCGCCCTGGCGGGCCGGGAGTACGCGCTGCCCGACGACGTCCGCGAACTCGCGGTGGCCGTCCTCGCGCACCGGCTGCTGCCCACCGCCCAGGCCCAGCTCAACCGCCGCGGCGCGGAGCAGGTGGTGCAGGAGATCCTCCAGCGCACCCCGGTGCCCACGGCCCCGGCCCGGCGCGGCGGCCTCGACGGCGTCCCGGCCTATCCCCAGCAGCCCCCGCGGGGCCTGTGATGAGCGCCGGGGGGACGGAGCGGGCGGCGGCCGAGCAGGGGGAGCCGGGCGGGATCCGCACCGCGCTGGCCGGTCTGACCACCCGCGGCCGCTCCTTCCTCGCGGCCGGTGTCGCCGCCGCGGTGTGCGCCTACGTGCTCGGTCAGAGCGATCTGCTGCGGGTCGGGCTGCTGCTGGCCGTGCTGCCGCTGATCTGCGCGGCCGTGCTGTACCGCACCCGCTACCGGGTCTCCGGGACCCGGCGGCTCTCCCCCGCGCGCGTCCCGGCCGGCGGCGAGGCCCGGGTCCTGCTGCGCATGGACAACGTCTCCCGGCTGCCCACCGGGCTGCTGATGCTCCAGGACCGGGTGCCCTACGTGCTCGGGCCGCGGCCCCGGTTCGTGCTGGACCGGGTGGAGCCGGGCGGCCGCCGCGAGGTGTCCTACCGGGTCCGCTCGGACCTGCGCGGCCGCTATCCGCTGGGCCCGCTCCAGCTGCGGCTCACCGATCCCTTCGGAATGTGCGAACTCACCCGTTCCTTCTCGGCGTTCCACACCCTCACCGTCATCCCGCGGGTGACCCCGCTGGACCCGGCCCGGTTCGGCGGCGAGGCCAGGGGCTACGGCGAGGGCCGGCAGCGTGCGCTCGCGCTCGCGGGCGAGGACGACGTGATCCCGCGCGGCTACCGCTACGGCGACGACCTGCGCCGGGTGCACTGGCGGTCCACCGCGCGCTACGGCGAGCTGATGGTGCGCCGCGAGGAGCAGCCCCGCCGGGCCCGCTGCACCGTGCTGCTGGACACCCGGGGCGGCGCCTACGAGGGGGCGGGCCCCGACTCTGCCTTCGAGTGGGCCGTCGCCGGCGCCGCCTCGGTGCTGGTGCACCTGCTCGAACGCGGTTTCAGCGTGCGGCTGCTGACGGACACCGGCAGCGTGGTGCCCGGCGAGAGCGCCGACGGCTTCTCGGGCGGCGGCCAGGAGTCGGCGGCCGCGGCGGGGCTGATGCTGGACACCCTCGCGGTGATCGACCACTCCGACGGCGAGGACCTGTCCCGGGCCTGTGACGCGCTGCGCGACGGCGGCGAGGGCCTGCTGATCGCCTTCCTCGGCGACCTGGACGAGGAACAGGCCGGTACGGTCGCCCAGATGAACCGGCGCGGCGGCGGAGCGGTCGCCTTCGTCCTCGATCCGGACACCTGGACCCGCGAGCCCGCCGCGGCACCGCCCCCGGACGGCCCGCACACCGCGCGGCTGAGACTGCTGCGCGAGGCGGGCTGGACGGCCCTGGACGTCCCGCGCGGCGCCCCGCTGGACGAGCTGTGGCACCGGGCGGACCGGGAACGCGCGGGCCTGGCGGCCATGACGGGGGAGGCACGCGGATGAGCGGGCGGACAGGAGCGCGGCGGCCGGGGGCGGCCCCGGGCGGTACGGCACGGAGGGCGCGGGTACGGCCGTCCCGGTGCGCGGCCGACGGGGCGCGGGCCGCCTCGGACATCCCCTGCCGCAAGGGCGCGGGCACGGTGGTCCGGACGCCCGGCCGGGGCCGGGCGGCCGGCGTCGGCCCTGGTGGGCGGGGAGGGCAGGGCGTGCACGGAGGGGTGCGGGCGCGGGTCGTCGGAAGGGCACGGGGATGAGCGGGCGGGCGCGGTTGTCCCTGTGCGCCGCCGCGGCCACGCTGATGGCCTCGTGCGCGCTGCTGCCGCTGGTGAACGGGCCGTCCTGGCTGCTGGAGCTGATCCCGCTGGTGGCCGTGCAGACCGGGGTGGGCGCGGCGGCCCGGCGGGTGCCGCTCGCCCGGCCGCTGACCGTGGCGGCGCAGGCCGTGGTCACCCTGCTGCTGCTCACCCTGGTCTTCGCCCGCGGGCACGCGCTCGCCGGGCTGGTCCCCGGCCCGGACACCTTCCGGTACTTCGCCGAGCTGCTGCGGCAGGGCTCCCAGGACGTCGGCCAGTACGCGATACCGGCTCCGCTCACCGACGGCATCCGGCTGATGCTGATCGGCGGGGCGCTGTTGATCGGCCTGCTGGTGGACGCGCTGGCGGTGACCTACCGCAGTGCCGCCCCGGCCGGGCTGCCGCTGCTCGCGCTGTACTCGGTGGCGGCGGGCCTCTCCCAGGGCAGTGCCGACTGGTTGTGGTTCCTGGTGGCGGCGGGCGGCTATCTGATGCTGCTGCTCGCGGAGGGCCGGGACCGGCTCGCCCAGTGGGGTCGCGTCTTCGGCAGCGGGTCCCGCCCCGCCGAGGGCGGCCAGGACGGCGTGGTGTCCCCGGTGCGCGCCGGTCGCCGGATCGGCGCGGTCGCCCTCGGTGTGGCGCTGCTGGTGCCGCTCGTGCTGCCCGCGATGCAGGGCGGCCTGCTGAGCAGGACCGGCACCGGGGTCGGCGCGGGCTCCGGCCGCGGGGGCACGATCTCCGCCGTCAACCCGCTGGTCTCGCTGCGCGACAGCCTGAACACCAGTGACGACCGCACGGTGCTGTCCCTGCGCACCACCAGTACCGACATCTCCGACCTGTATCTGCGGATCGTCTCCCTGGACGATTTCGACGGCACCACCTGGAAGCCGGCCCAGCGGCAGGTGGTCGACGTGCCGAACACGTTCCCGACGCCGCTCGGGCTGGGTCCGGACGTCCGGCGGGACACCGTGCGGACCACCGTCAGGGCGGCGGACTGGTACGCCCAGGACTGGCTGCCGATGCCCTATCCGCCGAGCGGGGTGCGCATCGACGGCAGCTGGCGGTACGAACCGGCCGGCATGACGCTGGTCGGCGACCACGGCCAGACCACGCGCGGCAAGACGTACCAGGTGACCAGCCTGGACGTGCGGCCGACGGCGGAGCAGCTGGCGGCCGCGCCCGAGCCGCCGAAGGCGCTGCTGCGCGAGTTCACCCGGGTGCCGTCCACGCTGCCCGGGGTGGTGGCCCGGACCGCCCGCGAGGTCACGGCGGGCGCCGCCAACCACTACGAGGAGGCGGTGCGCCTCCAGGACTGGTTCTCCGTCGACGGGGGCTTCCAGTACGACACCCAGGTGGAGGCCGGCGGCGGTCCGGACGCCATAGCGAACTTCCTGAAGAAGAAGGAGGGTTTCTGCGTCCACTTCTCCTTCGCGATGGCGGCGATGGCCCGCACCCTCGGCATCCCGGCCCGGGTGGCGGTGGGCTTCGCGCCCGGCACCGCGCAGGCCGACGGCTCGGTGGCGGTGAGCCTGAAGGACGCGCACGCCTGGCCCGAGCTGTACTTCCAGGGCGTGGGCTGGACCCGCTTCGAGCCGACCCCGTCCCGGGGTGTGGTGCCGTCCTACACCCAGTCGGTCACGCCCGGCACCTCGCAACCGGACCAGTCCCTGCCGTCCAAGCACGGCTCCGCGGCACCCTCGGCGGCCCCGTCGGCCGGCGCGGCGTGCGCGGGCCGGCCGGAGAACTGCGACGTCCCGTCGGCCGCGGCGGTCCCGGCGGGCGGCGGCAGCGGCCCCGGGCCGTGGGGGTCGGCGCTGGTCGCCCTGGCCGTGCTGGTGGTGCTGGCGGTCCCGTTGTCGCCGCTGCTGTGGCGGGCCCGGACGCGTGCGGTGCGGCTCGGCGGGCACGCCCGCGGCGCAAACGGAGCGGCGGCGCACACCCTGGCCGCCTGGCAGGAGCTGACGGACAGCGCCTGGGACCTGGGCATCCCGCCGGACGATTCGCTGACCCCGCGCGGCGCCGCCGAGCGGATCGTCCGCCTGGGCCGCCTCGACGGGCCGGCCGAGGCGGCGGTGCACCGCGTCGCGGATGCGCTGGAACAGGTCCTGTACGCCCCTCGGCCGCGGCCGGCCGGGGGCGTGGCCGAGGACGTCCGCCAGGCGACGGGGGCCCTTCACGCCGCGGCCGGCCGGGGTGCCCGCCTCAGGGCGCGCCTGCTGCCGCGTTCCGCGGTCCGGGCGCTGTGGGCGATGTCGGCCCACTGGTCCGCGCTGCGGGCCAAGGCGGCCGGGATGCGTCCCGTGGTACGGGGAGCGGCCGATCAGTGATCCGGGGTGGCCCCGCCCCGGGCCACCGCCCCCCGGCTTCCCCGGACGACCCCGGGCACGGCGGTCTCCGGGCCGGGGGCCGGGCGCGGCGCATCTCCGGGCTTTCCGGGCGTGGCCGGGGGCGGTGGTTTCCGGGCCGGAGGCCGGGCAGATCGCGTCCTTGGGGTTCCTGGCCGGCAGCGGCGGAGCATGCCCGAGGGGGGTGACCACCGGTGGTCACCCCCCTCGGGAGAGTTCGTTCTGTGGAGCGGCGGGCCTAGCGGCCCTGCTGTTCGTCTCGTCGTCGCTGCCAGCGTTCCTCGATGCGGTCCATCATCGAGCGCTTGGCACGCACCGGGCGCCGTACGGCGCCCGTCGGGTGCTCCCCCGGTTTCGGCGCCTTGCGCCAGCCCGTCACGGCGAGTACCGCGCAGCCGAGCATGACGAGGAAACCGACGACGCTGACCCAGATCAGCTGGGCGACCATTCCGGCCATGAGGAGCGCGATACCCACGAGGAAGCCCGCGACCGCCTGGTAGACCCGCCGCCGGGTGTACGTACGCAGCCCGCTTCCCTCAAGCGCCGACGCGAACTTGGGATCTTCGGCGTACAGCGCTCGCTCCATCTGCTCGAGCATGCGCTGCTCGTGCTCCGAGAGCGGCACGGAGTCCTCCTCATCGTGCGGTCGCCGGGGCGACCCGGGGGGTCCCTTCAGGATAGGCAGGGAATCGCCCCCGTGAAACCCGCCCCTCTACGCCAATTGACCAACCGGATTCCGTGCTGGCCGTCCCGGCTCGCCGATGCTTCCATTCCCCGGTGGCCGACCCGTCATGCCGGGTGGTGTACCTCGATCATACGGCGCAAACCCCACGATCGGGGGTCTTGTGGTGTACTCCATCCGCCGTCGACGCCCTGATCAGCGGCGGGTCGGGCCGCGCACCGGGTATCGCGCTCAGAGCTCGGCCGCGCCCGGCGTCTCGCCCAGCACGTGCAGCTGGGTGGCGACGGAGTGGAACGCGGGCAGCTCGGCCGCCGCGGCCTCCAGCCTCAGCAGCGCGTCCAGGGCGGCGGGCTCGGTGTCCACCAGGACGCCGGGCACGAGGTCGGCGAAGACGCGCACGCCGTGCACCGCGCTCACCCTGAGGCCCGCCTCCTCGGCCAGCGCGGTCAGCTGGTCTGCGGTGAAGCGGCGCGGCATCGGGTCGCCGGCGCCCCAGCGGCCGTCGGGGTCGGTCAGGGCCTGCCGGGCCTCGGTGAAGTGGCCGGCGAGGGCGCGGGCGAGCACGGCGCCGCCGAGTCCCGCGGCCAGCAGGCTGACGACGCCTTCGGAGCGCAGTGCGGCGACCGCGTTGCGCATGCTCTCGGCCGGGTCGTCCACGTACTCCAGGACGCCGTGGCACAGCACGGCGTCGTAGCCGCCGCGCTCCACGACGTCGAACAGCCCGTGCGCGTCGCCCTGGACGCCCTTGACGCGGTCGGCGACGCCGGCCTCGGCGGCGCGGCGCTCCAGCGCGAACAGCGCGTTGGGGCTGGGGTCGACCACGGTGACGCGGTGGCCGAGGCTGGCGAGGGGCACCGCGAAGTTGCCGCTGCCGCCGCCGGTGTCGAGGACGTCCAGCGCGTCCCGTCCGGTGGCCTTGACCCGCCGGTCGAGGGCGTCCTGGAGCACCTCCGAGACCACCGCGGTGCGCAGCGAGGCACGGGACCGGGAGGGGTCGGTGCGCAGCGACGCCGTACGCGGGCGGTCGGGGGAGACGGGCGGGCGCATCGGGTCCGACACGGCAGTTGGCTCCTCGGCAGGGCTGGACGGTTTCCGGCCTCTCCACCCTATTGCCTCCGGTGCTCCGCCCGGTCATCGTGGCGGCCGCGGCCGTGTCCGTCTCGCACGGCGGACGCGGGGCGCACCGCGCGTGGTCAGCCCGCGTCCGGCAGGTCACCGCGGCCCGGCGGGCCGTCCCGGTCGCCGGGGTCCCGGCGGGGCTGGGGCAGGACCGGCTGGAGGACGAGCATCCGCTCCACGAGGCGCAGGAACATCCCCACGTCGCGTATCAGGTCGTCGGCGTCCCGTCGGCTCGCGGCGTCCCGGATGCCGGCCTCGGCGCGGGCGCGGCGGTCGGCGCCGGAGGCGAACAGGGCGCTCCACTCGGTCAGTTCGGGGGCGATCTCGGGGAGCACCTCCCAGGCGCTGCGGATCCGGGCCCGGCGGCGCGGGGAGGTCTCGGCGCGACCGCGGGCGGCGAGCACGGCGGCGGCGGTGCGCAGGGCGGCGAGGTGGGCCGTCGCGTAGCGCTCGTTCGGTGCGTCCAGGGCGGTGGCCTCGTCGAGGGCGGCGCGGGCCCGGGCGAGCAGGTCGAGGGCGGCGGGCGGGGCCGCGGCCTGGCGCAGGACGGGGTGCACGTCGCTCGCCGGGCCGGTCAGTGAGGGGGCAGGGCCGAGGGCGCGGCGCCGGCGGGCGGCGGCTGCGGACGAGTGGGCCATGACGAACCTCCTGTCGTCTGTGACGGCACGGGTGCCGTATGTGCCCATCGTGAGGTATGCCACTGACAATCCGTTCCGACCTGGGCTTTTGCCATGGACGGAGCGAGGGCATAGATTTGAACTGACCAGTCAGTGCAAAAAATGGGAACGTCACGCAGGGGGGCTTGTGGACGGCGCGCACGTCACGGCCGAGGGCCTCGGCCTCAAGGGACCGCGGGGGTGGGCCTTTCGCGGCATCACCCTGGACGCGGAGCCCGGCTCGCTGATCGCGATCGAGGGACCGTCCGGCTCCGGCCGTACGTGTCTGCTGCTCGCGCTCACCGGACGGATGAAGCCCACCGAGGGAGTGGCCACCGTCGCCGGTTCCAAACTCCCCCGGCACATGGCGGCCGTGCGCCGCGTCAGCGCGCCGGCCAACGTGGCCGGGGTGACGGACCTGGAGCCGGCCCTGACCGTCGGCGAGCATCTGCGCGAACGGGCCCTGCTCCAGCGCCGGTTCGGGGACTCGCTGCGCGAGGTGCTGCACCCCCGGGCCGGGCGCTCGCACCAGGCGCGGCTGCGGGTGGACGCGGCGCTCGCCGCCGCCGGGCTCGACCTGGAGTCGCTGCCCAAGGGCTCGCGGACGGCCGTGCGCGACCTGGAGCGGGTGCAGGAGGTGCGCCTGTCCGTCGCGCTGGCCCTCGTCGGCCGACCCCGGCTGCTGGGCGTGGACGACCTCGACATGAAGCTGTCGGACGCCGAACTCGCCGAGGTGTGGGACATGCTGCGCTCCCTCGCGCGCGCCGGGACGACGGTCCTGGCGGTGTGCCGCACCGCCCCCGGGGACTGCGTCACCGTCCGCACGGACCACGGCGGCGCCCAGGGCGCCGTAGAGCAGCGGGACCCCAAGGAGGACGCCGATGCGCTCGCCTAGGCTGGCCGCCCTCGAACTGCGGCGCTTCGGACGCGGGAAGCTGCCCCGCGCCGCCCTCGTCGCCCTGCTCGTACTCCCGCTGCTCTACGGCGCCCTGTACCTGTGGTCCTTCTGGGACCCCTACGGCCGCCTGGACCGCATCCCGGTGGCCCTGGTCAACGACGACAAGGGGGCCACGGCGGACGGCAGGAGGATCACCGCGGGCGACGACATCGTCGCCGGGCTGCGCGACAGCCGCAGCTTCGACTGGCACGAGGTCAGCGACGCCGAGGCCCGCGAGGGCGTCGAGAACGGCACGTACTACCTGTCGCTGACCATGCCGGCCGACTTCAGCGAGCGCGTCGCCTCCAGTTCCGGCGACTCCCCGCAGACCGGCGCCCTCCAGGTGCGCACCAACGACGCCAACAACTACATCGTCGGGCAGATCTCCCGCACCGTCTTCAACGAGGTGCGCGCCGCCGCGTCCACCAAGGCGTCGCGGAGCTTCCTGGACAAGATCTTCATCTCCTTCTCCGGCATCCACGACAAGACCGTCACGGCCGCCGAGGGGGCCGACAAGCTCAACTCCGGCCTGGGGAAGGCGGAAAAGGGCTCCAAGGACCTCGCCGACGGGCTCGGTGACGCCAAGAGCGGCAGCGACAAGCTGGCCAAGGGCCTGAAGAAGCTGAACAAGGGCGCCGGTGACCTGCAGAGCGGCTCCCGCCAGGTCGCCGACGGCACCCAGGCGCTCGCCGACAAGGTCAACGGCGTCTACGCCGAGGCCGGTCCGTTCCTCAAGGACAACGAGAAGACCATCGGCGACACCGCCGGCCTGGTCGCCGACTCGGCCAAGGCCGTACAGGACAACCTCGACGTGCTGGTGGCGCACGCGCCCCAGGCCGCGAAGAACGCCCGGCTGTCCGCCACCGTCCTCGCCGACCTCTACAGAGCGCGCTGCGAGACCGTCACCGTCCCCGACCCCTTCTGCCCCCAGCTGAAGAAGGCCGAGCAGGCCGCCGAGGACGTGGCCGGTGTCGCCGACGACCTCAACACCCTGATCGCCGACCAGCACGGCGACCTGACCGCCATGCGGGCCGACCTGGGCACCCTCCGCAAGCAGGCCCGCGCCCTCCAGCGGACCGCGCCCCACCTCTCCGAGGACGTCGCCGACGCGGTCAAGAAGATCAACGAACTGAACGACGGCGCGCAGAAGGTCGCCACCGGCGCCAAGAAGCTGCACACCGGGATCGGCACCGCCCAGACCGGTGCGACCACCCTCGACCAGGGCATCGGCACCGCCGAGACCGGCGCCCGGAGCCTCGACGGCGGCCTGTACAAGCTGGCCGACGGTTCCGACCGGCTCGCCGGCGGACTGCACGACGGCGCCAGGAAGATCCCCGACTACGACAAGCACGACCGCGACGAGCGCACCGGCGTGATGGCCGACCCGGTCCAGCTGGCCTCCCACGATCTGCACCGGGCGCCCAACTACGGCACCGGGTTCGCCCCTTACTTCATCCCGCTGTCCCTGTGGGTGGGCGCGATGGTGGCCTACATGCTGATTCCGCCGCTCAACCGGCGTGCCCTGGCGGCCGGTTCGCCGGCCTGGCGGATCGCGTTCGCGGGCTGGCTGCCGGTGGTCGCCGTCGGGTTCCTCCAGGTGGGCGCGCTGATGGCCGTACTGCACTGGGCGATCGGGCTGCGGATGCTGCGGGCGGCCGGCACGATCGGCTTCCTGTTCCTGGTCACCGCGTGCTTCGCGGCGATCGTGCAGTGGCTCAACGCCCGTTTCGGCGCGGCCGGCCGGATCCTGGTCCTCGCCCTGCTGATGCTCCAGCTGACCTCGGCGGGCGGCACCTATCCGGTGCAGACCAGCCCGGGCTTCTTCAACGCCATCCACCCGTATCTGCCGATGAGTTACATCGTGGCGGCACTACGCCGGCTGATCACGGGCGGCGGGCTCGGCCCGGTGTGGCAGGCGTGCGCGGTGCTGGCCGCGTTCACCGCGGGCGCCCTCGCGCTGACCGCGCTCGCGGCCCGGCGCCGGCAGGTGTGGACCCTGGACCGGCTGCACCCGGAGCTGAGCCTGTGACCCGCGGGCGGGTCCGGCAGGGTCTCGGACCTGTGAGAATCGGTGCCATGGAAAGCAGCAGCGCCAGGTCCGGCGGCAGTACGCGCCGGGAGGCCACCCGGCAGAAGCTCTACGAGGCGGCCGTCACGCTCATCGCCGAGCAGGGATTCTCCGCGACCACGGTGGACGAGATCGCCGAGCGGGCGGGAGTGGCCAAGGGCACGGTCTACTACAACTTCGCGAGCAAGTCGGTCCTCTTCGAGGAGCTGCTGCGGCACGGGGTCGGCCTGCTCACCGCCTCCCTGAAGGAGGCCGCGGAACGGACCGCGCTGGCGGGTGGCGGCAAGGTGGACGCGCTGGACGCGATGATCCGCGCCGGGTTGGTGTTCATCGACCGCTACCCCGCCTTCACCCAGCTCTACGTGGCCGAGTTGTGGCGCACCAACCGCGCCTGGCAGTCCACGCTGATGGTGGTGCGCCAGGAGGCCGTCGCGGTGGTCGAGGGGGTGCTGCGCGAGGGTGTGGCGGCCGGCGAGTTCAGCGACGAGATCGACGTCCAGCTGACGGCGGCGGCGCTGGTGGGCATGGTGCTGGTGGCCGCGCTGGACTGGAAGTCCTTCCAGCCCGAGCGCTCCCTGGACGACGTGCACGCGGCCCTGTCCCGGCTGCTCCAGGGCCGGGTCAGCGGCAGGGTCTGAGCCGGCGACGAGACGCGGAAGGCGCCGGTCCGCTGCCGGACCGGCGCCTTCGGCGTTCCCCCGTGCTCCCCCGTGTTCTCCCCCTGGTACGGCCGGGCGGCGGGCGCCGTTCCGCCGCCCCGTGCCGGCGGTGCCGGGCCGCGCCCCCGTGCCGTGCCTCCACTTTCTCGTCCGCGCCGGGCCCGGCCCATCCGTGCGGCTACTCATCCGGGGGGCTAGGTACGGATACTCACGTCTGCGTGCGCGGGCCCAGGACACGTGGGCCGCGGCCTGGCTACGATCGCCTGCGTGTCCGTGCTCCCCCTCGTCTTCACCAGTGGCTGGGCCAGCGGCGTCAACGCCTACGCGGTGGTGCTGCTGCTCGGCCTGTTCGGCGTGACGGGGGTGAGCGACGAGGTGCCCCAGGCGTTGCAGCGCCCGGAGGTGCTGGTCGTCGCGGGCGTGCTGTTCCTGTGCGAGGCGGCCGCCGACAAGATCCCGTACGTGGACACGGTGTGGGACTCGGTGCACACGGTGGTCCGGCCGGCCGCGGGCGCCTGGGTGGGCGCGCTGCTCGCCGGGCACAGCGGTTCCCTCTCCGACGTGGCGGCCGCGGCGGTCGGCGGTGCGACGGCGCTGGCCAGCCACTCGGTCAAGGCGGGGACGCGGATGGCGGTCAACGCCTCGCCGGAACCGTTCAGCAACATCGCGCTGAGCATCGGTGAGGACCTGGGCGTCGCCGGGCTGGTCTCCTTCGCGCTGTTCCATCCCTGGGCGGCGGCGGTCGTCGCGGCCGCGCTGCTGGCCGCCGGACTGATCGCGCTGTACTTCCTGGTCTCCCGCATCCGGCGCTTCCTGCGCCGCCGCGCCGGCCGCCGACAGGCGCGCGGACCGGCGCCCCGCCCCTTCTGAGCCGTACCGGGGCCATGCCGGCCCGCGAGCGCCGCAACGGCGGCACCCGGGCGGGCACACGAACGGCTCCCGACCCGCGCCGAGTCGCCGACGGTCGCCCGCGGAGCGGCCTGTCGGTGGCGGTCGCTAAAGTCGCAGGCATGGCACGGATCGCGGTGATGGGCGCCGGTATGGGCGCGATGGCGGCCGCCGCCCGGCTGGCCGTCGCGGGCCACCGGGTGGTGGTGTACGAGCGCACGGACACCTACGGCGGTGCGGTGCGCCGGCTGGAGCGGGACGGCTTCGGCTTCGACACCGGCCCGGGGCTGCTGACGCTGCCCGCCGTCTACCGCGACCTGTTCGTCAAGACCGGCAAGGAACCGCTGGAGGAGTGCGTCGAGCTGGTCCAGGTCGACCCCTCCGCCCGGCATGTGTTCGCGGACGGCACCGAGGTCGCGCTGCCGAACGCCTCGCGCGCGGGCGTCGTCGCGGCGCTGGACGAGGCGCTGGGCGGCGGCGCGGGCGCGCGCTGGGGCGACTTCCTGGTGCGGGCCCGCGAGGCCTGGGACCGCACCCGCCGACCGCTGCTGGAGGAACCCCTGTGGTCCAACTGGCGGGTGCTGGCGGACAAGGAGCCCTACCCGGCCGTCCCGCACAAGCGTCTGCTGCGCACCCGCCGGGCCGCCACGCTGGCCGAGATCGGCGCCTGGGAGCTGCGCGATCCCCGGCTGGCCGCGCTGCTCGCCGGGTACGCGCTGGCCCACGGCGTCGACCCCGCCTCGGCCCCGGCGAGCGCGGCCGTGCTGCCGTACATGGAGCACGCCTTCGGCACCTGGTACGTGCGCGGCGGAATACGGGAGTTGGCGCGCGCGGTGTACGAACGCTGCCTGGCCCGGCGGGTGGAGTTCGTCTTCGGCACCGAGATCACCCGGATCCTGACCGAGGACGGCCGGGTCACCGGCGTCGAGCTGGGCGGGGGCGCGTCCGGTGCCTCCGGTCCCGCGGGAGCGACGGTGGCGGAGGCGGAGTTCGTGGTCGGCGCGGAGCCCTGGCGGCTGGGCGGCCAGGTGGCGGGCACGCCGTACGGGGCCGGGACCGTCGCTCCGCGGCCCGAGGACCGGTTCCCGGGGCGGATGGTGGTGTGCCTGGCGCTGCGCGGCGCCCGCGAGCCCGGCGCCGCGCACCGCACGGTGGTGCACTCGGCCGACGCCGAGGGCGAGTTGGACCTGTTCCGGCACGGCACCCCGCCGAAGCTGCCGACGGTCCGGATCGACCGTCCGGACGACCCGGCGCTGCGCCCGGACGACGCCCACGAGTCGATGGTGCTGACGGCGACGGTACCGGCGGCGACGCGCTACGACTGGGGGGCGCCGGGTGTCGCCGACGCGTTCGCCGAGCGCATGATCACCGCCGCCGAGCGCGCGGTGCCCGACCTGCGGGAGCGGACGCTGTGGCGGGAGGTGCGCACCCCGTTGGACACCGCGCGGGAGACGGGTGCCACGGGCGGCGCGGTGCCGCCGCCCGCGCTGGCCGCGCCGCAGGGCGTGCTGCACCCGGCCAACGGCACGGCGGTGGCGGGCCTGTTCGGCGTCGGCGGCTGGTCCCACCCGGGCGGCGGACTGCCGCACGCGGGGATGTCGGGCGCGCTGGTGGCGGGACTGGTCGTGGAGGGCCCGGACTTCCGGGGTTCGCAGTGAATCCGGGCGCGCAGTGAATCCGGGCGCGCGCTGAGTCCGGCCTCGCGGCGCGCGGGGCCCGGACGTCAGTAGCGGTACTGCTCGTCGTACCCGGCGTCCGGCTGCCGGCCGTGCCCCTGGTACGGGTACGGCTGCTCCTGCGGGAGTTCGCCGCCGTGCCCCTCGTCGGTGCGCTGCTGCGGCACCCACACCCCGCCGGGCGGGGTCTCGCCGTATCCGGCGGTGTAGGGGTCCTGGGCGTAACCCTGCTGGCCGTACTGCTGCTGGGCGTAGCCGGGGTCGTAGCCCGCGCCGCCGTAGGACTGGCCGCCGACGTAGGGGTCCGAGTAGTCGGCGTAGCCCTGCTGGGGAGCGGCGTCGTAGCCGTACCCCTGCTGTGCGTACGCGGAGTAGTCGTAGGCCTCCTGGCCCTGCTGCGGGGCGGCGTGGGTGGCGGTGTCGCCGTACACGCCGTAGTTGCCGGTGTCGTCGGGCAGCGGCTGCGGCTCGTAGACGGCGGTGGTCTCGGCGGCCGTGGGGCGCGCGGGAGAGAAGACGTCGTCGTAGTCGTCGTAGAGGTCGTCGGCCGGGGCGGGGGCGCCGGTGTCCTGGCCCAAGTCGGCCTGGTCCGGGGCCTGTTCGTCGCCGGGTCCGGCGGGGGGCTCCGTCACCGGGCCGGGCCGGGCCGCCCGGCCGCGGCGGCGCTTGCTGCCCCCGGACGCGGCGGCCGCGTCGGCGCCGGGGCGCCGGACCGCCCAACCGGCCACGAAGCCGCGGCGGAAGGAGAGGGTGACCAGGGTCTGGCCGACCGTGAAGGCGATCGCGCCCGCTCCGATCACGAGGACGGACGGCATCATGACGCCGACCACCACGCCGAGGAACCCGGCGAAGGCCAGCAGTCGCCAGCGCAGCCGCGCCTTGTACTGCAGCAGCACCTCGCCGAGCAACCACAGCGCGACGACGCCGAACGCGATGTAGAGGACCGTCCAGCCCATGTACGCCCCTCTCCCAGTGGCCGTTACGCAGTGTGTCGCATCACGGTGCGGCAGGTCTAGGCCTGCGGGGGGTGGTGCAGGCCCAGGTTCTCGTAGATCTCCAGGGTCGCCGTGGAGTTGTTGAGCGTGATGAAGTGCAGTCCGGGCACGCCCTCGGACAGCAGCCGCGCGCAGAACTCCGTGGCGAAGTCGATACCGATGGAGCGTACCGCCGCCGGATCGTCCTGTGCCGCGAGGATCCGCTCTTTCAGGGCGTCGGGGACGTCGGCGTTGCTGAGTTTCGGCAGTCGTTCCAGCATCTTCACACTGGTGACCGGCAGCACCTCGGGGATCACCGGGGTGTCGCAGCCCGCCTGCGCCACCCGGTCGCGCAGCCGCAGATAGGACTCCGGCCGGAAGAACATCTGGGTGATGGCGTAGTCGGCGCCCGCGCGGCACTTGTCCACGAAGTGCGCGACGTCGGTGTCCCAGTCCGAGGAGCGGGGGTGCATCTCCGGGAAGGCGGCGACGCCCACGCAGAAGTCGCCCGACTCCTTGATGAGGCGCACGAGTTCGGCCGCGTAGGTCAGGCCCCGGGGGTGCGGCACCCACTCGCCCATGGGGTCGCCGGGCGGGTCGCCGCGCACGGCGAGCATGTTGCGGATGCCGGCGTCCGCGTACTGGCCGATGATGTTGCGCAGTTCGGCGACGGAGTGGTCGACCGCGGTGAGGTGGGCGACCGGGGTGAGCGTGGTGTCGGCGACGATCTGCTGGGTCTCCTTGACGGTGCCCGCGCGGGTGGACCCGCCGGCACCGTAGGTCACGGAGACGAAGTCGGGCGCGACCGCCTCGACCCTCCGCAGCGCGCTCCACAGGTTTCGCTCACCCTTGGGGGTCTTCGGCGCCGAGAACTCGAACGAGTACGTCTTCTTGCCGCCGGCGAGGATCTCGCGCACGGTGCGTGCGCGATCAGTCCTGGTGGATGCGGTTCCGAGGGCCATACCCGCAGGTTAGCCAGGCGATGGCGGTCCCCCAACCAAACCGGGGAAAATTGCCCGATTTGTCGATTTGCCGTCCATCCCTTGGGACGGACCGCCCGAAACGGGGCCGCGGGGCCCGCTCAGACCTGCCGCAGCCGCTTGGCGAACTCGGCCGCCGCGGCGCCCGGGTCCTCGGCCTCGGTGAGAGCGCGGACCACGACCACCCGGCGGGCCCCGGCGTCCAGCACCTCGTCCAGGTTGCCCAGGTCGATGCCGCCGATGGCGAACCAGGGGCGGTCGGTGCCGAGCGCGGCGGCGTACCGGACCAGACCGAGGCCGGGGGCGGGGCGGCCCGGCTTGGTCGGGGTGGGCCAGCAGGGGCCCGTGCAGAAGTAGTCCACGCCTTCCTGGACGGCGGCCGCGGCGGCCTCCTCCTCGGCATGCGTGGAGCGGCCGATCAGCACGTCGTCGCCGAGGATCGCGCGGGCCGCGGGGACCGGCAGGTCGCCCTGCCCGAGGTGCAGCACCCCGGCGCGGGCGGCGTGCGCCACGTCGGCCCGGTCGTTGACCGCGAGCAGCTTGCCGTGGCGGGCGCAGGCGTCGGCGAGGACCTCCAGGTGCGCCAGCTCCTCGGCGGCCTCCATGCCCTTGTCGCGCAGCTGCACGATGTCGACACCGCCGGCCAGCACCGCGTCCAGGAACTCGGGCAGGTCGCCCTGGCGCTTGCGGGCGTCCGTGCACAGATAGAGGCGGGCGTCGGCGAGCGCGGCGCGGGCGGTGTCGGACATGCGTGGTCCCCCAGTGGTCGGTGTGTCTGCTGGACGGGCGGGTGGCGTACGGGCACGGGGCGCCGTACGCCACCCGCTCAGGCGGTCGGGCTCAGACGGCCAGCGCCTGGGCGCGGCGCTTCACCTCCGTGCCGCGATTCTCGCTGAGGGCCTGCGCGGGGGTGCCGGGCAGGGTCGGGTCGGGGGTGAAGAGCCATTCGATCATCTCTTCGACCGTGAAGCCGTCGTCCCGCAGGAGCGTCAGGGTCCCGGACAGGCCCTTGACGACCTTGTCCCCGTCGATGAAGGCGGCGGGGACGTGCAGCGCGCGGTTCTCACCTCGGCGTACGGCGATCAGCTGGCCCTCCTTGACCAGCTGCCGCACGCGCGTCACCTCGACGCCGAGCTGTTCGGCGATGTCGGGGAGGGTGAGCCAGGCGGGGACGAGAGCATCGATCTTCGCGTCAATCTCGGTCACGGGTACTAGCGTAGGCGTTCGGCCGGGGGTGGTGCCTTATGTGGTGGTTCGACCGCGGGTCCGCCGTGGCCGGTCGCGCCCGCGCCGCCCGGACCGGGGCCCCTGCCCCCGCCGCCGTCCGGTCAGCCGGCCGTGGCGTCCTTCAGTGGCCTGCCCGGGTCCGCCAGCGCCCGCGGGTCCATCGCGCGGCCCGCCTCGATCAGCCGCCGGCCCTGGGCCAGGTCCCTCGGGCGGCCCACCGCCAGCAGGGCGACCAGGCGGTCCCCGCGCAGCCAGCAGACCGTCCAGGCGGGGCTCGCGGGGTCGCCGCGCCAGACCAGACGGTCGGCGGCGGCGTGGTGGCCGGCGTACTGGACGAAGCGGCCGAACTGCTCGGACCAGAAGTACGGCACCGGGTCGTAGACGGCCTCGGTCTCGCCGAGGATGTTCGCGGCGACCGTGCGCGGGCCCTGGAGGGCGTTGTCCCAGTGGTGGACGAGCAGCCGCTCGCCGTAGCGGGCCGAGGGGAAGGAGGCGCAGTCGCCGACGGCGTACACCCCGGGCGCGGAGGCGCGCAGCCGGGCGTCGGTGACGACCTCGCCGAACGCGCCCCGTTCGATGCCGGAACCGGCCAGCCAGCCGGTGGCGGGGCGCGCGCCGATGCCGACGACGACGGCGTCCGCGGGCAGCCTGGTGCCGTCGGCGAGCACCACCGCGCCGGGCTCCACGCGCTCCACGCGGGCGCCGGTGCGCAGTTCGGCGCCGCTGTCGGCGTACCAGCCGGCCATGGGCGCGGCGACCTCGGCGGGCAGCACCCCCGCGAGTGGCCGGTCGGCGGCCTCGACGACGGTGACCGCGCAGCCCGCCTCGCGGGCCGCCGTGGCGAACTCGGCACCGATCCAGCCCGCGCCGACGACCACGATGTCGTGCTGCCGGGCGAGCACGGGCCGCAGCCGTGCGGCGTCGTCCAGGGTGCGCAGCAGATGGACGCCGGGCACGCCCTCGGTGCCGGGCAGGGTGACCGGCTCGGCGCCGGTGGCGAGGACCAGGACGTCGTACGGCACCGGGCCCGCCTCGGTGTCCAGCTCCCGGTCGCCGGGGCGGACGCCGAGGGCCTCGCAGCCGAGCCTGAGGTCCACGCCGAGCGAGTCGAAGTCGAGGTCGAAGGCGGAGTCCTCGGCCTTGCCGAGCAGCACGGCCTTGGACAGCGGGGGCCGGTCGTACGGCTGGTGCGGTTCGGCGCCGATGACGGTCACGTCGCCCGCGAACCCCTGTTCCCGCAGGGCGACCGCGGTCTGCACCCCGGCCATGCCCGCGCCGACGACGACCACGCGCCGCGTCCGTGCCGTGCCCTCTTGCGCTGTCTGCTCGCTCACCCGCCCACCATAGACACGTGACGATCAGTCAGTCAGCGTGCGTCCTCGGTGAGCTGTTCCACAACGCTGGTGCCGGAGCCGGGCCCGGACTCCCACTCCCAGGTCTCCTCCAGGCGCACCCGGCCGTCGGGCAGTTCCACGACCGTGGAGACGCAGTGCCCCGAGGCCGTCGTCCCGTCGGTCCTCAGCTGGACGTACCGGAAGTCCAGCCGGTCGCCCTCGCGGGTGCCGACCAGATGGCCGCGGACGATGTCGCCGCCCCGGTACTCGGCCCACACCGCGCCGTCCTCCTCGTGGTACGCGAACCGGGTACGGGTGCCCACCTGACCCGCGGACTGGTCCGCGACGGGGGCGAGGTGGAGTCCGTCCAACGACACGGCCATGAGCGAGGGCTCCCTTACGGGTGAGGAGGGGTGCGGGCTAGGGTGGCCACCGTACAAGCACTCGCGGGAGCCCGGACGCACCGGGCTGAGAGGGAGGCTGGCGGCCTCCGACCGTACGAACCTGATCCGGGTCATGCCGGCGAAGGGAGGGGCTGGACGCCCATGCCGTCACGTACGTCCGACACATCCGACGTCCTTGTCGTCGGAGGCGGGATCATCGGCCTGGTCACGGCCTGGCGGGCCGCGCAGCGCGGGCTCGCCACCGCCGTGGTGGACCCCGCGCCCGGGGGCGGGGCCGCCCAGGTCGCGGCCGGGATGCTGGCCGCGGTCACCGAACTGCACTACGGCGAGGAGACCCTGCTCGCCCTGAACCTGCGCTCGGCGCGCCGCTACCCGGAGTTCGCGGCCGAGCTGACCGAGGCGAGCGGCCGGGACCTCGGCTACCGCCGGTGCGGCACGCTCGCGGTCGCGCTGGACGCCGACGACCGCGCCCATCTGCGGGAACTGCACGCCCTGCAGCAGCGCTGCGGCCTGGAGTCGCAGTGGCTGTCCGGGCGGGAGTGCCGCCGCCTGGAGCCGATGCTGGCGCCCGGGGTGCGCGGCGGGCTGCGGGTCGACGGCGACCACCAGATCGACCCGCGCCGGCTCGCCGCGGCCCTGCTGACCGCGTGCGAGCGGGCCGGGGTGGTTTTCCACCGGGTGTGGGCCGAACGGCTCGACGTGGCGGGCGGCCGGGCCGCCGGGGTCACCACGGCGGACGGCACGGCGCTCACCGCCGGGCGGGTGGTGCTCGCGGGCGGCAGCCTCAGCGGGCGGCTCGCGGGGGTGCCTCGGGAGGTGCTGCCGCCGGTGCGGCCGGTGAAGGGGCAGGTGCTGCGGCTGACGGTGCCGCAGCGGTACGCGCCCTTCCTCAGCCGTACCGTGCGGGCCGTGGTCCGCGGCGGGCAGGTGTACCTGGTGCCCCGGGAGAACGGCGAGCTGGTCGTCGGCGCCACCAGCGAGGAGCTGGGCTGGGACACGACGGTCACCGCGGGCGGGGTCTACGAGCTGCTGCGCGACGCCCACGAGCTGGTGCCGGGCATCACCGAGCTGCCGCTCACCGAGACCCGCGCCGGGCTGCGTCCCGGCTCCCCGGACAACGCGCCGCTGCTCGGCCCGTCCGGCCTCGACGGGCTGCTGCTCGCCACCGGGCACCACCGCAACGGGGTGCTGCTCACGCCGGTCACCGGAGATGTGATGGGGCGGCTGCTGGGCGACGGCGAGCTGCCGCAGGAGGCCCGTCCGTTCACACCGCAGCGCTTCGGCGCCGTCCTCATGGAGCAGCCCGCATGACCGCCGTACCGTTCACCATCTCCGTCAACGGGGAGCGCCGTCAGGTCTCCCCCGGCACCGCCCTCGACACCGTCGTACGGTCGCTGGTCCGGTCCCCCTCCGGGGTGGCGGCCGCCGTCAACGAGACCGTCGTCCCGCGCACCCGGTGGGCGAGCACCGCGCTCGCCGAGGGTGACCGGGTCGAGGTCCTCACCGCGGTGCAGGGGGGCTGAGCCATGGCGGACGATTCCCTGGTCATCGGCGGTACGGCCGTCGGGTCGCGGCTGATCATGGGCACCGGCGGGGCGCCCAGCCTGGAAGTGCTGGAGCGGGCGCTGGTCGCCTCCGGGACGGAGCTGACGACCGTCGCGATGCGGCGGGTGGATCCCTCCGTGCACGGCTCGGTGCTGTCGGTGCTGGAGAAGCTCGGCATCCGGGTGCTGCCGAACACGGCGGGGTGCTTCACCGCCGGCGAGGCGGTGCTGACCGCGCGGCTGGCGCGGGAGGCGCTGGGCACGGACCTGGTGAAGCTGGAGGTCATCGCCGACGAGCGGACCCTGCTGCCCGATCCGGTGGAGCTGCTGGACGCGGCGGAGACACTGGTGGACGACGGCTTCACGGTGCTGCCGTACACCAACGACGACCCGGTGCTGGCGCGGAAGCTGGAGGACGTGGGGTGCGCCGCGGTGATGCCGCTGGGCTCGCCGATCGGGTCCGGGCTCGGCATCCGCAACCCGCACAACTTCCAGCTGATCGTGGAGCGGGCCGGGGTGCCGGTGATCCTGGACGCGGGGGCCGGTACGGCGTCGGACGTGGCGCTGGCGATGGAGCTGGGCTGCGCCGGGGTGATGCTGGCGTCCGCGGTGACGCGCGCGCAGGAGCCGGAGCTGATGGCGGCGGCGATGCGGCACGCGGTGTCGGCGGGCCGGCTGGCGCGGCTGGCGGGGCGGATCCCGCGGCGGTACTGGGCCCAGGCGTCCTCCCCCGCGGACGGGCTGGCCGCGCTGGACCCCGAGCGGCCCGCGTTCTGAGCCCGCGGGCGGCGTGATCGGCCCGTCACACAGCGGTGGAGCCGTGGTGGGAAGCGTCACAGCCCCGCTGCAATACCGGGGCGGGGGCCGTCGGCGGGCCGGTGGAGGCCGTGCGGGCTCGTAGACTCGCCGATGTGGATACGACCCTTCAGGACGCTCTCGTCGGGCAGGTGCTCGACGGTCGTTATCGCGTGGACGCGCGGATCGCGGCCGGCGGGATGGCCACCGTGTACCGGGCCCTGGACACCCGCCTGGACCGGGTGCTCGCGCTGAAGGTGATGCATCCGGCGCTCGCGGCCGACGGGGCGTTCGTGGAGCGGTTCATCCGGGAGGCCAAGTCCGCGGCCCGGCTCGACCACCCCAATGTGGTGCAGGTCTTCGACCAGGGGACCGACCGGTCCTTTGTGTACATGGCGATGGAGTACGTCCCCGGCTGCACCCTGCGGGACGTGCTGCGCGAGCGCGGTGCGCTGCGCCCGCGGGCCGCGCTGGACATCCTGGAGCCGGTCCTCGCCGCGCTCGGCGCCGCGCACCGGGCCGGGTTCGTGCACCGCGACATGAAGCCGGAGAACGTGCTGATAGGCGACGACGGCCGGGTCAAGGTCGCCGACTTCGGGCTGGTGCGCTCGGTGGACACGGTGACCAGTACGACCGGTTCCGTGCTCGGCACCGTGGCCTATCTCGCGCCCGAGCAGCTCGACCAGGGCACCGCGGACCCGCGCGTGGACGTCTACGCCTGCGGTGTCGTCCTCTACGAGATGCTGACCGGCGCCAAGCCGCACTCCGGGGACACCCCCGCCCAAGTTCTCTACCGGCACGTCAACGAGGACGTGCCGCCGCCGTCGGCGCTGGTGCCGGGGCTGCCGCCGCAGCTGGACGCGCTGGTCGCGGCGGCCACCGCGCGCACCCCCGAGGTGCGCCCGGGCGACGCCGTCGCGCTGCTCGCCCAGGCCCGCGAGGCCCGCGCCACGCTGACCGAGGAGCAGCTGGACGCCGTACCGCCGCAGGCGAGGTCCGTGGAGCACGACAACGCGGACGACCGTACGAGCGTGATCCCCCGCGCGCTGACCGTGCCCCGCCCGCTGCCCGTCGACGGGGACCCGGTCGACGGCGTCGGCCACACCGCCCGGTTCCAGGGCCCCCCCGTACCGCCGCGGCGCCGGCCCCGGCGGCTGATCCTCACCGTCGCGGTCGCCGTGCTGCTGGTGCTCGGCGCCGGCACCGGGGTCTGGTACATCAACTCGGGCCAGTTCACCAAGGTCCCGCCGCTGCTGACGAAGACCGAGGCACAGGCCAGGGACCGGCTGGAACAGGCCGGGCTCCATGTCGGCAAGGTCGAGCGGGCCTACGACGACACCGTTGCGCGCGGCGCCGTGATCGGCACCGATCCGAAGCCCGGGGCCCGCATCCGCGACCACGACGCGGTGACGCTGACCGTCTCGCTCGGACCGGAGACGGTGAAGGTGCCCGACCTCGCCGGCCTGCCGCTGGCCAAGGCGCGGGCGCGGCTGAAGGCGGCCGGTCTGGAGCCGGGCATGGTCACCCGGCGGTTCAGCGACGAGGTCGACCAGGGCGCCGTGATCGCCACCACCCCCCGCACGGGCACCGCGCGGCACGCGGGCTCCGCGATCGCGCTGACCGTCAGCAAGGGCAGCCCCGTCGACGTACCGGACGTCACCGGCGACGACCCGGCCGACGCCCGGCAGGAGCTGACCGACGCCGGGCTGAAGGTGAGGATCGCGGGCACCCAGGTCAACTCCGAGTACGACAAGGGCAAGGTCGCCCGGCAGAGCCCCGGCGACGGCGGGCAGGCGGCCCGGGGCGACACGGTGACGCTCACCCTGTCCAAGGGCCCGCAGATGATCGAGGTCCCGGACGTCACCGGCGACAGCGTGGACGACGCGCACCGGGCCCTGGAGGACGCCGGGTTCAAGGTGAACGAGGACCGCGGGCTGCTCGGGCTGTTCGGCGACACCGTGAAGAAGCAGTCGGTCGAGGGCGGCGCGACCGCGCCCAAGGGGTCCACGATCACCATCACCATCCGGTGACCGGGTTCACCCGGGACCGCGGTCCGGGGGCACCCGCGGGCATGACACCCTGAACGGGTGAGTCCCGTTCAGTCCTCCCCGCCCCGCAATCCCGTCGGCGGTCACGTCCCGGTGGCCGGCGGCCTGCACTCCGTGGGGCTGTCGTACGCCCGCGCGCTGCGGGCGGAGACCGTGCAGGTCTTCGTGGCCAATCCGCGCGGCTGGGCCACCCCGCCCGGGAACCCCAAGCAGGACGAGGCGTTCCGCGCGGCCTGCGCCGAGGAGTCCGTCCCGGCGTACGTGCACGCCCCCTACCTGATCAACTTCGGCTCGCACACCGAGGCGACCGTGGAGCGGTCCGTGGAGTCGCTGCGGCACTCGCTGCGGCGCGGGCGGGAGATCGGCGCGCTGGGCGTGGTGGTGCACACCGGCAGCGCGACCGGCGGGCGGGCCCGGGAGGTGGCGCTGAAGCAGGTGCGCGCGCATCTGCTGCCGCTGCTGGACGAGCTGACCCATGACGACGACCCGTTCCTGCTGCTGGAGTCCACCGCCGGCCAGGGCGCCTCGCTGTGCTCGCGGACCTGGGACTTCGGGCCGTACTTCGAGGCGCTGGACGCCCACCCCAAGCTGGGCGTCTGCCTGGACACCTGCCACATCTTCGCGGCGGGCCACGACCTGACCGGCCCGGCGGGCATGCACCAGACGCTGGACCTGCTGGTGGAGACCGTCGGCGAGGGCCGGCTGAAGCTGATCCACGCCAACGACTCCAAGGACGTGGTCGGCGCGCACAAGGACCGGCACGAGAACATCGGCTCCGGCCACATCGGCGAGGAGCCCTTTCGCGCGCTGATGAACCACCCGGCGACCGCGGGCGTCCCGCTGGTCATCGAGACCCCGGGCGGCAAGGAGGGCCACGCGGCGGACGTGGCCCGGCTCAAGCGCCTCAGGGACGGCTAGGACCTCACAGCTCCGGGCCGTCGCCCGGTTCCTCCTGGTAGGAGTAGCGCTGTTCCTTCCAGGGGTCGCCGATGTTGTGGTAGCCGCGCTCCTCCCAGAAGCCGCGGCGGTCGGCGGTCATGTACTCCACGCCCCGCACCCACTTGGGGCCCTTCCAGGCGTACAGATGGGGCACGATCAGGCGGACCGGGAAGCCGTGCTCGGCGGTGAGCAGCTCGCCGTCCTTGTGGGTGGCGAAGAGGGTGCCCTCGGCGAGGAAGTCCGTCAGGCGCAGGTTGGAGCTGAAGCCGTACTCCGCCCAGACCATCACGTGGGTGACGTCCGGGGCGGGCGGGGCGAGGTCCACGACGGCGCCGGCCGGCACGCCGCCCCACTCCGCGCCGAGCATGCTGAACTTGGTCACGCAGTGCAGGTCGGCCACCACGGTGGTGTACGGCAGCGCCGTGAACTCCTCGTGGGTCCAGCCGTGCTTGTCGCCGTCGGCGGTGGCGCCGAAGACCCGGAAGTCCCAGCGCTCGGGCCGGAACTTGGGGACGGGCCCGTAGTGCGTGACGGGCCAGCCGCGCTGGAGTCGCTGCCCCGGCGGAAGCTCGGACCCTGCCGCCGCTCCAGACTCTCGCTCCACCGGATGACCCATGTGTCCATCCTGACAGACCCCGGACGGTGCCCTCGCCCCACCCTCCCGGAAACGGGCAAAGAGCATCATTTGCGAGCACATTTACTAAGTCCGCACTTACTGGACGATCTTCGCCGCCGATGCAATCATGCGGCGCACACCTCCCCCCGTTCTCCCCGTGTGGAAGGAGCCGCTGCGATGCAGGGCGACCCCGAGGTCATCGAACTGCTCAACGAACAGCTGACCGCCGAGCTCACGGCGATCAACCAGTACTTCCTGCACTCCAAGATCCAGGACCACAAGGGGTGGTCGAAGCTCGCCGAGTACACCCGGCGCGAGTCGTTCGACGAGATGCGGCACGCGGAGATCCTGACCGACCGCATCCTGCTGCTCGACGGGCTGCCGAACTACCAGCGGCTCTCCCACATCGAGGTGGGGCAGACGGTGACCGAGATGTTCCGGGCCGACCGGCAGATCGAGGTCGAGGCGATCGACCGGCTGCGCCGGGGCGTGCAGATCATGCGCGACAAGGACGACATCACATCCGCGAACATCTTCGAGGCGATCCTGGCCGACGAGGAGCACCACATCGACTACCTGGACACCCAGCTGGAACTCGTGGACAAGCTGGGCGAGGCGCTGTACCTGTCGACGGTGATCGAGCAGAGCCAGCCGGATCCCTCGGGGCCGGGCACCGGCGGTTTCTCGAACTGAGCCTAGGCGGCGTCGTCCAGCCGGTCGAGCGACACCGGGGCGCGCTGTTCGATCAGCTCACGGCGGGGGCAGGCGCCCCGGCCGAGCAGGGCCTGGATGCGCCGTACACAGCGGCCGCAGTCCGTGCCGGCCTTGCACGCGGAGGCGATCTGACGCGGTGTGCAGGCGCCGTCCTCCGCATGCTGCCTGACCTCGGCGTCGGTGATGCCGAAGCAGCTGCAGACGTACACGCGGACCCACCTTTCGACGGGATCGTCGATCTTTGCCGTCCCGTTCCCGGTGAGGCAAACCTAACCTTACCCGTCGCTTCGCGACCGCAAAAGAGCGAGGGGCGCGGATCGCATGTGATCCGCGCCCCAGCACAGCTCCGGGAGCCGCCTTACTGGTCCCGGTACATCTCCGCGACCAGGAACGCCAGGTCCAGCGACTGGCTGCGGTTGAGCCGCGGGTCGCAGGCCGTCTCGTAGCGCTGGTGCAGGTCGTCGACGAAGATCTCGTCGCCGCCGCCCACGCACTCGGTGACGTCGTCGCCGGTCAGCTCGACGTGGATGCCGCCCGGGTGGGTGCCGAGCGCCTTGTGCACCTCGAAGAAGCCCTTGACCTCGTCGAGCACGTCGTCGAAGCGGCGGGTCTTGTGACCGGAGGCCGCCTCGAAGGTGTTGCCGTGCATCGGGTCGGTCACCCAGGCCACCGTCGCGCCGGACGCCGTGACCTTCTCCACCAGCTCGGGCAGCCGGTCGCGGATCTTGTCGGCGCCCATGCGGACGATGAAGGTCAGCCGGCCCGGCTCCCGCTCGGGGTCGAGGCGGTCGATGTAGGTCAGCGCCTCCTCGGCCGTGGTGTTCGGGCCGAGCTTGATGCCGATCGGGTTGCGGATCTTCGAGGCGAACTCGATGTGCGCGTGGTCCAGCTGCCGGGTGCGCTCGCCGATCCACACCATGTGCGCGGAGACGTCGTACAGCTTGCCGGTGCGGGAGTCGACCCGGGTCAGGGCGGACTCGTAGTCCAGCAGCAGCGCCTCGTGCGAGGAGAAGAACTCGACGGTCTTGAACTCCTCCGGGTCGGTGCCGCAGGCCCGCATGAAGTTCAGCGCGTTGTCGATCTCGCGGGCCAGCTGCTCGTAGCGCTGGCCGGAGGGCGAGGTCTTCACGAAGTCCTGGTTCCAGGCGTGCACCTGGCGCAGGTCGGCGTAGCCGCCGGTGGTGAAGGCGCGCACCAGGTTCAGCGTGGACGCCGAGGCGTGGTACATCCGCTTGAGCCGCTCGGGGTCCGGGATGCGGCTGGCCTCGGTGAAGTCGAAGCCGTTCACGGAGTCGCCCCGGTACACCGGGAGGGTCACGCCGTCGCGGGTCTCGGTCGGCTTGGAGCGCGGCTTGGAGTACTGCCCGGCGATCCGGCCGACCTTCACCACGGGCACCGAGGCCGCGTAGGTGAGGACGGCGCCCATCTGGAGCAGCGTCTTGAGCTTGGCGCGGATCTGCTCGGCGCCCACGCCGTCGAACGACTCGGCGCAGTCGCCGCCCTGGAGCAGGAACGCCTCGCCCTTGGCGACGGCCGCCATCCGGGCGCGCAGTTGGTCGCACTCGCCGGCGAAGACGAGCGGCGGATACGACTCGAGGTCCGCGATCACTGCGCGCAGAGCCTCGGCGTCGGGGTACTCGGGCTGCTGCGCCGCGGGCAGGTCTCGCCAGGTCGCCTCGGCGGCGACGGCATGGGAATCAGCGTTCACGGTCACCTCGTAAACATTACGGGGTCATGTCCCGAGTTCCACGAGTCGCCCGAAAAGTGAGACGCGACGACTGCTGCGTGGACAGCCGCCGGGTGCGGTAGGGTCGTCCGCATGTTCGCGCTTTCCAACCAGAACTGGTGGTGGACCGCTCATCCGGCGGCCCGCTGATCGCGCGTACCCAGACTTCGCGAAGGCCGCCCGAGGGGCGGCCTTCGGCGTTTTCCGGGTCGTTCCTCTCCTCATCCGACCGAGTAGGAGACCGACCCGTGGACCTGATGGACCTGTTGTCCGACCCCCGCCCCTTCGCCCTGCTGCGCCGCCGTGTCCCCGGCCGCGCCGAGCACCCGGTGGAGGTGCTGATCGGCCCGGTGACCAGCCGGGAGCGGCTCGCCGAGCTGCCGGACGAGGGGCTCGCCCTGGTGCCGTTCCGGCAGATCCGCGAGCGCGGCTTCGACGTCCGTGACGACGGCACCCCGCTGCTGGTGCTGACCCCCGAGGAGTCCTGCGAGATCCCGCTGGAGGAGGCGCTCGCGCAGCTGCCCGGGCACGCGGTGCGGGTCGAGGGCGGCGGCTTCGACGTCGGCGACGAGGAGTACGCCGGGATCGTCGGGCGGGTGCTCGCGGACGAGATCGGCCGGGGCGAGGGCGCGAACTTCGTGATCCGGCGCACGTACGAGGGCACGGTCCCCGGCTTCGGCCGCGCCGACGCGCTGGCGCTGTTCCGGCGGCTGCTGGCCGGCGAGCGGGGCGCGTACTGGACGTTCGTGGTGCACACCGGGGACCGGACGCTGGTCGGGGCGAGCCCCGAGGTGCATGTGCGGATGTCCGGCGGGACGGTCGTGATGAACCCGATCAGCGGGACCTACCGCTATCCCGCCGAGGGGCCGACCCCGGAGCGGCTGCTGGACTTCCTCGCCGACGGCAAGGAGATCGAGGAGCTGTCGATGGTCGTCGACGAGGAGCTGAAGATGATGTGCACCGTCGGCGACATGGGCGGGGTCGTCGTCGGGCCCCGGCTGAAGGAGATGGCGCATCTCGCGCACACCGAGTACGAGCTGCGCGGGAGGTCGTCCCTGGACGCGCGGGAGGTGCTGCGCGAGACCATGTTCGCGGCGACGGTCACCGGGTCGCCGGTGCAGAACGCGTGCCGGGTGATCGAGCGCCACGAGACCGGGGGCCGGGGGTACTACGCCGGTGCGCTGGCCCTGCTCGGCCGGGACGCGGGCGGCGCGCAGACCCTGGACTCCCCCATCCTGATCCGTACCGCCGACGTCGACGCGGCCGGGCGGCTGCGGGTGGGGGTCGGGGCCACGCTGGTGCGCGGTTCCGATCCGGCCGGCGAGGTGGCCGAGACCCACGCGAAGGCGGCGGGCGTGCTGGCGGCCCTCGGGGTGCGCCCCGGCCGGCCGCGCGCGGAGCGGGAGCTGCCCCGGCTGGCCGACGACCCCCGGGTGCGGGCCGCGCTGGACGGGCGGCGGGCCTCGCTCGCCCCGTTCTGGCTGCGGATGCAGCAGCCGGCCGCCGAGGTGACCGGGCACGCCCTGGTGGTGGACGGCGAGGACACCTTCACGGCGATGCTGGCGCATCTGCTGCGTTCGGCGGGGCTGGAGGTGACGGTGCGGCGGTACGACGAGCCGGGACTGCGGGATGCGGTGCTCGCGCACGAGGGCCCGGTGGTGCTGGGCCCGGGTCCCGGCGACCCCGGCGACCTGGCCGACCCGAAGATGCGGTTCCTGCGGGAGCTGACGGCGGTGGTGCTGCGCGAGCACCGGCACGGGGTGCTGGGCGTGTGCCTGGGCCATGAGCTGATCGCGGCGGAGCTGGGCCTGGCGATCGTCCGCAAGGAGGTGCCGTACCAGGGGGCGCAGACGCGGATCGAGCTGTTCGGACGCCCGCAGACGGTCGGCTTCTACAACAGCTTCACGGCCCGCTGCGACGAGGAGACGGCGCGGCAGCTGGCCGCGCGCGGCATCGAGGTGAGCCGGGCGGCGAACGGCGAGGTGCACGCCCTGCGCGGGCCCGGGTACGCCGGTGTGCAGTTCCACCCGGAGTCGGTGCTGACGCTCGACGGGGCGGCGATCGTCGCGGAGCTGCTGGGCCGGCTGCGCGGCGCGAGCGCCGTGTGAGGCGGCCGGTCCCGGGGCCGCGGGCCGTGTGCCGGCCCGCGGCCCCGGGGCGTTCGCCCCGGCTCAGCCGAAGAACACCCCGACCTCGTCGTACAGCTTCGGGTCGACGGTCTTCAGCTTGGCGGTCGCCTCGCTGAGGGGCACGCGCACGACGTCGGTGCCGCGCAGGGCGACCATCTTGCCGAAGTCGCCGTCGTGCACGCAGTCCACGGCGTGCAGCCCGAAGCGGGTGGCGAGCCAGCGGTCGAAGGCGCTGGGGGTGCCGCCGCGCTGGATGTGCCCGAGGACCGTGGTGCGGGCCTCCTTGCCGGTGCGCTTCTCGATCTCCTTGGCCAGCCACTCGCCGACCCCGGACAGCCGGACGTGCCCGAAGGAGTCCAGCGTCTCGTCCTTGAGCACCATCTCGCCGTCCTTCGGCATGGCGCCCTCGGCGACCACCACGATCGGGGCGTACGACGCCTTGAAGCGGGAGGTGATCCAGGCGCACACCTGGTCGAGGTCGAAGCGCTGCTCGGGGATGAGGATGACGTTGGCGCCGCCGGCCAGACCGGAGTGCAGGGCGATCCAGCCGGCGTGTCGGCCCATCACCTCGCAGACCAGGACCCGCATATGGGACTCGGCGGTGGTGTGCAGCCGGTCGATGGCCTCGGTGGCGATGTTGACGGCGGTGTCGAAGCCGAAGGTGTAGTCGGTGGCGGACAGGTCGTTGTCGATGGTCTTGGGCACGCCGACGCAGGGCACGCCGTACTCGCCGGACAGCCGGGCGGCGACCCCGAGGGTGTCCTCGCCGCCGATCGCGATCAGCGCCTCGACCTCCTGCTTGGCCAGGTTGTCCTTGATCCGGCGGATGCCGTCCTCCTCCTTGAGGGGGTTGGTCCGCGAGGAGCCGAGGATGGTGCCGCCGCGGGGCAGGATGCCGCGCACGGCGGGGATGTCGAGACGGACGCTGCGGCCTTCGAGGGGGCCCCGCCAACCGTCCCGGAAGCCCACGAACTCGTAGCCGTACTCCTGCACGCCCTTGCGTACGACGCCCCGGATGACGGCGTTGAGCCCGGGGCAGTCGCCGCCTCCGGTGAGTACTCCGACCCGCATGGAAATGTCCCTTCGCCCGCATTGCCTGACGCTTTGTCACGCTAATGGTGATGCGCGTCACATCGGGAGAGGCGGGACGGGTGAATCGGGAGCATTGCGTCCCGAACCGGACTACCCCGCGTCCAGGCCGCGTTCGATCGCGTACCTCACCAGTTCGACCCGGTTGTGGAGTTGGAGCTTGCCGAGGGTGTTCTGGACGTGGTTCTGCACCGTGCGGTGGGAGATGACGAGGCGTTCGGCGATCTGCTTGTAGCTCAGGCCCTTGGCGACCAGCCGCAGCACCTCCGTCTCCCGCTCGGTCAGCCGGGGTGCGCCCGGCGCGTCGGTGTCGGGCGCGGGCGCCGGTTCGGCGGCCAGGCGCCGGTACTCGCCGAGCACCAGCCCGGCCAGGCCCGGGGTGAACACCGCGTCGCCGGCGGCCGTCCGGCGGACCGCGTCCAGCAGTTCCCCGGTGGAGGCGGACTTCAGCAGGTAACCGGTGGCACCGGACTTCACGGCCTCCAGCACATCGGCGTGCTCCCCGCTCGCGGACAGCACCAGGACGCGCAACGCCGGGTTGTGGGCGACCAGTTCCTTGCACACCTGGACGCCGGGCTTGGCGGGCAGATTGAGGTCGAGGACCAGGACGTCGGGGCCGGCGGCCTTGGCGCGGCGCACGGCCTGCTCGCCGTCGCCCGCGGTGGCGACCACCTCGAAGCCGGACTCGGTCAGGTCCCGGGCGACCGCGTCGCGCCACATGGGGTGGTCGTCCACCACCATGACCCTGATCGGGTCCCGCTGTTGTGTCATCGCTGTTCCGCCTTCTTCTTCCCCCGCGCCGCCACGGCGCCCTTCGGTACCTTCAGTTCGACCTCGGTGCCCTGCCCGGGCACCGAGATCAGCTCGGCGCTGCCGCCGAGGTCGCGCAGTCTGCCCCGGATGGACTGGGCGACGCCGAGCCGCCCTTCGTCCTCGGCCTCGGCGAGCCGGCCCTCGGGGATGCCGGGTCCGTCGTCCCGGACGGTGACCACGATCTCCTCCGGCTCGTCCTCCAGCAGGATCCAGGCCCGCGCCCCCTCGCCCGCGTGCCGCTCCACATTGTCCAGGGCGGCGCCGACCGCCGCGGCCAACTCCCGTGCCGCGGACGGCGGCAGGGGCACCGGGGCGCCGGGCTCGGCCAGGGTCACCCGGTCGCGCGCGAAGGGCGCGAGCAGGGTGCGCAGATCGACCGGGCCCCGCTCCGCCGGTTCCTCGCGGGCCGGGACGGCGCCGTCCGCGGGGATCCGGGCGACGGGCGGCAGTCCGCCGGAGACCAGGGTGCGCAGGGCCACCTCCTGCTCCCCGGCCAGCCGGCCCAGCTCGGCCGCCTCGCCGCCGAGGGCGGTGCCGCGCCGCTTCACCATCGCCAGGACCTGGAGCACGCTGTCGTGGATGTCCCGGGCCAGCCGCTCCCGCTCCCGGGTCGCCGCCTGGATCTCCAGGGCGCGGGCGAGGGTGCGCTCGGAGGCGCGGGCCACCTCCACGACGTAGCCGATGCCGACGGAGGCGATGCAGACGAGGATCAGGCTGTGCAGGGTGTCCTTGGCGACCTGGCCGCGCTCGGCCAGGTTGGCGGCGGCCACCACCACGGAGACGGCGGCGGCCCAACGCCAGCCGCCCTTGACGGCGAAGGCGAGCACCGCGCCGCCGGTCCATATGGTCGGCAACGTGGGGCCGCCCGCGGTCCGCTGGTGGGTGTCGGCGAACGCGGTGAGCAGGATGCCGGCGAGCGCGATGGCCAGGTCGACGGCGAGGAACGTCCTGGTGCAGCTCGCCGCGTTGCGTACCCGGGGCAGGGTGGCCAGCGTCCACACGGCCAGCACGGCGTCGTAACCGACCGCGATCCAGGGGCGGGTGTAGTCCTCGTACGAGGTGACGCAGAGCCCGGCCGCGTACAGCATGGTCAGCACGCGGTACCCGGCGAGCGCCCGCCACAGCGGCAGCTCCACCGACATCCTCAGCACACGCTCGCGCCCGGCCATGTCCCCCCTTTTTTTCCACCGTCCCCCGGCCCCCCGCCGGGCCCCCGCGGCTACCTGCCGCCCGCTTCCTTCCCGGCTTCCTTCTCCGCTTCCCTGGCGTTCTTCTCCGCTTCCTTGGCCGCCTTGGCCGCCTCCGCGATCTGCCGCTTGGCGGCGGTGGCGTACATGTCGACGTACTCCTGGCCGGAGAGCTTCATGATCTCGTACATGACCTCGTCGGTCAGCGCGCGCAGGACGAAGCGGTCGTGTTCCATCCCCTGGTAGCGGCTGAAGTCGAGAGGCTTGCCGATGCGGATGCCGGGGCGCATCAGCTTCGGCATCACCTTGCCGGGCGGCTGGATCTTCTCGGTGTCGATCATGGCCACCGGGATCACCGGGGCGCCGGTCGCGAGCGCCACGCGGGCCAGGCCGCCGGGCTTGCCCCGGTAGAGCCGGCCGTCGGGCGAGCGGGTGCCCTCCGGGTAGATGCCGAACAGCTCACCGCGTTCCAGCACCTCTATACCGCTCTTGATCGCGGCCTCGCCGGCGCCGCGGGCACCCGAGCGGTCCACCGGGAGCTGGCCGACGCCCTTGAAGAACGCGGCGGTCAACCGCCCCTTCACTCCGGGCGTGGTGAAGTACTCGGCCTTCGCGATGAAGGTGACCTTGCGGTCCAGCATCGTCGGCAGGAAGAACGAGTCCGAGAAGGACAGGTGATTGCTGGCCAGGATGGCGGGGCCCTCGGCCGGAATGTTCTCCAGGCCCTCGACCCAGGGCCTGAAGGCGAGCTTCAACGGCCCCCCGATGGCGACCTTCATCGTGCCGTACAACACCCGTGTGCCTCCCGTTTCCGTCGAACAGACCTTAACCCCCGAGGCGCCCGATGGACCCGACGGCCCTGGTCGGTGTCCGTGCGGTCGCGTACGGTGAAGCACATCCGCGAGTTCTCCACGCCCCGGCCGGCCGACGGCGGGGCCCTTCCCCGGAACAGGAGCGTCGAAGGTGCCGGTTCTCCCTGGAGCCGAGCCGTACCGCCACGCAGGCGGGGAGGTGGGCGTCCTCTTCTGTCACGGCTTCACCGGTTCCCCCCAGTCGCTGCGCCCCTGGGCGGAGCACCACGCGGCGCACGGCCTGACCGTCTCGCTGCCCCTGCTGCCCGGCCATGGCACGCGCTGGGAGGACATGCAGCTCACCGGCTGGCAGGACTGGTACGCGGAGGTGGACCGCGAGCTGCGGCTGCTCGCCGAGCGCTGCTCCCGGGTGTTCGTGGCGGGTCTGTCGATGGGCGGGGCCCTCGCGCTGCGGCTGGCCGCGCTGCACGGCGGGCGGATCGACGGCGTGGTCGTCGTCAATCCGGCCAACAAGATCCACGGTCTGTCCGCGTACGCCCTGCCCGTCGCCCGGCACCTGGTGCGCACCACCAAGGGCATCGCCAGCGACATCGCCCTGGGGGGCGCGGCGGAGATCGGCTACGACCGGGTGCCGCTGCACGCGGCGCATTCGCTGCGCCGGTTCCTGCACCGGCTGGACGGTGAGCTGCCGCGGGTCACCCAGCCGTTGCTGCTGCTGCGCAGCGCCCAGGACCATGTGGTCCCGCCGGTCGACTCCGCCCGGGTGCTCGGCCGGATCTCGTCCACGGACGTCCGCGAGATCGTGCTGGAACACAGCTACCACGTCGCGACGTTGGATGTGGACGCGGACCGGATCTTCGAGGAGAGCCTCGGTTTCATCGGCCGGCTCGCACCGAGTCTCGGCGAGGAAGGGACGGCCGCAGTTGGCTGAGCACGAGACCGGTCCCGAGGGCCGCGAGGACCACGAGGGCCGGAGCGAGCCCGACGGGAAGGGCATGCCCTTCGACGAGGACGCCGCCTGGCGGGCCATCGTCGCCGGGTACGGCGAGGAACCGCCGGACCCGCCGGGGGCCAGGCCCTTCAAACCGGTGGAGGACCTGGCGCTGCTGGAGAAGGACGCGCCCGCGGAGCAGGACGCGCCCGGAAAGAAGGACGCGCCGCCCCACAACGAGGGCTCCGGGGAGCAGCGGCCCGCCCGGCCGCTGGGCGGCTCCGTCTCCTTCGCGCCCGGCGTCGGCCCCCGCGACCACCGGCCGCCGAAGCCGTCCGAGGGCGACTTCGACGAGGACGACGAGGGGCACTTCGTACCGCCCGAGCCGCCGCCGCTGCCCACCGCCGACACCACCGCGAAGTTCGCGTGGCTCGGTGTGGTCGGCGGACCCGTCCTGCTCCTGCTGGCGGTGCTGCTCGGCTGGGACATGACCTGGTGGCTGGCGACCGCCGGCATCGGCGGTTTCCTCGGCGGCTTCGCCACGCTGGTGGCGCGGATGCGGACGGACGACGACGAGGACGACGACCCGGGGCGCGGGGCCGTCGTCTAGGGACCGGCGTCCAGGGGGCCGTCCGCCCGTGGCGGTCAGAACCGGCTCAGGAACCGGCCTCGGCCCGCTGGGCGGCCGGGATGCGCAGGGCGGTCAGGACCGGGAGGTGGTCGGTGGCGGCGGCCAGGTCGGCTCGGGTGACACCGGGCTGGTCCAGCGGGACCCCGCAGCCGAGCACCTCGACGCCCTTGGTGGCGAACACCGCGTCGATACGGCGGTGGGGCCCGCCGTGCGTCCAGGTCTCCTCGCCGCCCCAGGGGGCCACGTCGCGGCAGTCCTGGAGGGCGCCGGCGAGCAGCCGGAAGGTGCGGCCCTCGGGGCCCTCGTTCAGATCGCCGCCCACGACGGCGTGCTCCACGCCGAGCTGGTCGAGCCGGTCCAGGAGCAGCCCGCCCTGGGCGTAGCGCTCACGGCCGTCGAGGCTCAGGTGGCAGCTGATCACGCCGAGGCGGGCGCCGCCGAAGCGGACCACCGCGGTGGCCAGACCGCGCCGGTGCAGACCGGGGGTGAGCGGCAGCAGCACGTCCTCGGTGCGCTCCACGGTGGCCCGCAGCGAGCAGAGGACCGCGGGTCCGGCCGCGGTGCCGCCCCCGGTGAGGAGGACCAGCCCGGAGGCCGCGGCCAGCCGGGTGAGCTTCTTGCGCCAGCGGAAGAAGCGGGGCGCCTCCTGGATCAGGACCAGGTCGGGGGCGCAGGCGGTGATCACCCTCGCGAGGGCGTCGGTGTCGTCGCGCAGTGAGCGGATGTTGTAGCTCAGGACGCGGATGACGGCCGAACCGTCGGGTTCGGTGCAGGAGTTGGGGAGCGGCGCCATGTGGATCAATGTACGCCGCGCCCTCGGGCGCGGGCGACCGAGGGCGCCCCGAGGGCGGGGGCCGTGCCGGGACACGGCCCCCGCCGCCGGGCCGGGTGGCTCCTTACATGACCGGGTCGGGCTCACGGGCCAGGTCGGCCGCGCCGACCATGCCCGCCTTGTTGCCCAGCTGCGCGGCGATCACATCGGCGACCGGCCGCCAGTTCCCGCCGACCAGCCACCGCTTGTACGACTTGCGGATCGGGTCGAGCACCAGGTCGCCCTCGTCGGACAGGCCGCCGCCGACGATGAAGGCGGAGGGGTCGAAGAGGGAGGCGAGGTCGGCGAGGCCGGCGCCGGCCCAGCGGGCCAGCTCGCGGTAGGAGTCCACCGCGACCTTGTCGCCCTGCCGGGCGGCCATGGAGATGTGCTTGCCCTCGATGCCGTCCGGGGTGCCGTCGCCGAGCGAGAGCAGCAGTTCGGCCCGCTCGGGGGTGGCGTTGGCGCGCTGCTTGGCGTAGCGGACCAGGGCGCGGCCGGAGGCGTACTGCTCCCAGCAGCCCTGCGAGCCGCAGCCGCACAGCAGGCCGTCCGGCACCATCCGGATGTGGCCGAACTCGGCGGCCACGCCGAAGTGGCCGCGGCGCAGCTTGTTGCCGATGATGATGCCGCCGCCGAGGCCGGTGCCCAGCGTGATGCAGATGACGTTGCGGTGGCCCTTGCCGGCGCCGAACCGGTACTCGCCCCAGGCGGCGGCGTTGGCGTCGTTCTCGACCACGACGGGGAGGCCGGTGCGGGCCTCGACCTTTTCCTTCAGCGGCTCGTTGCGCCAGTCGATGTTGGGCGCGAAGTAGACGGTGGAGCGCTGCCGGTCGACGTAACCGGCCGCACCGATGCCCACGCCGACGATCTCGTGCCCGGCACGCGCGCCCTCCACCGCGGAGGCGATGGCGTCCACGATGGCCTCGGGCGTGGTGGGGGTCGGCACCTTGAAGGTCGAGAGGATGTTGCCTTCCTCGTCGACCACCCCGGCCGCGATCTTTGTGCCGCCGATGTCGACGCCGATGGTGAGTCCCATGAATCCCTCAGTTTCGGTCGAGCCCCGCTACGGCCAACCGTACCCGAGGCCCTTGCGGACGAGGGCTTCAGTCCAGGTCGATGCGCTCCGAGGGCCCGGTGCCCTCGCCCCGGTCGCCGCCGTCGCCCGGCCGGTCCGCGCGCCATTCGTCCGCGAGGCCGGACGTGCCGGAGGTCCAGCGGTGCTCCTGGGCGCGGACGGCGGAGCGGTAGGCGGCGAGCAGTTCGCCGCCCGCGGCCGCGAGGTGGTCGAAGACGTCGGGATTGCGCTCTATGACGGGCTCGACGGCCGCCTTCGCCTGCTGGACGGCCTGCCTGACCATCTGCTGGGCGGCCGGTCCGGCGAGGCCGAGGAGGGGGGACTGGAGGCCGGACAGCTTGTCGGCCACCGTGTCCACGAGCCTCTTCAGCTCCTCGGCGGCGGAGCCGGGCGGCGGGCCGTACGTGGTGCGCCGGCGAGCCTTCTCGGCCTCCAGGTCCTCGGCGCAGGCCGTGGCCCAGGCGTCGGCGTCGCTCACCCGCGGCTCCTCGTGCGGTTCTGCGGGGCGCTCTTCGCTCATGGCGGCCTCCTGACTGCGGTTCGCCCCTACGACGGTACCCGAACGGGCGGCCCCGGTTCACCGTGCCGCGGCGGGCCACAGACCGGGGTCGGGGGCGAAGCGCACCCGCAGCTCGCCCTCGCGCAGCCCGGCCCCGGAGACGGTGCAGCGGCGCAGGGCGGAGGGCAGCGGAACGATCCGGCGGAAGGGGCCGGTGGTGATCACCAGTTCGTCGCCGCGCCGGATCAGGTCGAGTTCCTCCCGTATGGCGCCGGGCAGCGGGATGTGCCAGACCAGCACCCCGTCCTCGGCGATCCGGTCGGCGACGGTCCACTCGACGGGTGGGGTGGCGGGCTCGACGGCGGGGACCGCGAGCGCGGTGAGGTCGTCGGTGCCGCGCGGGTCGCGGCCGAGGTGCGGCACAGGGTGGACGTCGTAGGCGCCCCGCCACTCCTCGACGGCCGCGCGCTGCTGGGCGAGGAGTCCGGCGAGCCAGGAGTCCGGGGCGGCGTCGGGCAGGGTGCGGTTGGCGATCAGTGCCTCGGTGCGCAGTCCGCGCAGGGCGAGGCCCAGGCGGGCGGTGCGCAGCGCGGCGGTGCCGGCCGGGCCGGGCTCGGCGACGAGGCGCACGGCGGTGTGCCGGTCGTTGAGCACGGCTTCGAGGGCGGCGAGTTCGGTGTCCCAGCGGGCGGCCGTCTCGTACAGCCAGTCGGCGGGCATGGGCACGCCGGCCAGCCGGCCGAGGACGGGGCGCAGCGCGCGGGCGGCCTGGCGCTCGGGCGGCAGCAGGCGGCGCAGGTAGCGGCGCAGTTCCTCGGGGAGGGCGAGCAGCGCGAGGGCCTCGGGGAGGGCCGGCAGGTCGACGACGAGGAGGTCGTGGTTCTCGGACAGCGCGGCGTCCCGCAGCGCGCGCAGGAAGGTCAGCTCCTCGGCACCGGGCAGCGGGGTGACCTCCTCGGCGTCCAGCCGTGACGCGCCGAGCAGGTCGAGGACGCTCGCGGCGCGGGCCTGGAAGTCGGCGAGGTCCTGCCGGAAACCGGCGGCGGCGTCCGGGCGCCAGACGGTGAGGCCCGGCCGGACCTCGACGGGCGCGGCACCCGTCTCCGTGCCCAGCACCGCGCCCGGGGTGTCGGTGCGGTCGGCGCTCAGCAGCAACGTCCGGCTGCCCTCCCGGGCGGCCCGCAGCGCGGTCCCGGCGGCGACGGTCGTACGGCCGCTGCCGCCCGGCCCGGTGATCAGGATGGTACGCATGAGGCTGAACCGTAACGGAAAGCCCCCGCGGGGCAGCCGGGGACGGCTCGGTACGGCGGCCCGGGAGCGCGGGGGCGCTCCGCGGCCGCGCGCGTCCCGGGCGCGGCCCCGGGAAAGGTCAGGCCGACTCGACGCGCTTCTTCAGGCCCGCCAGGGCGCGGTCGATGACGACCTTCTCGGCCTTGCGCTTGATCATGCCGAGCATCGGGATCTTGACGTCCACGGTGAGCCGGTAGGTGACCTCCGTGGCGCCCGCGCCCGCCGGCTTCAGCAGGTAGGACCCGTCGAGCGAGCGCAGCATCTGGGACTTCACCAGCGTCCAGGAGACCTCGTTCTCCCCGCTCCAGGTGTACGCCAGCGTCTGGTCGTCCTTGATCGCGCCCGCGTCCATGACGAGCCGCACCTGCTCGGCGCGCCCGCGCTCGTCGGTCTTGAGGACCTCCGCCTCCTTGACCTCGCCGGTCCAGTCCGGGTAGCGCGCGAAGTCGGCGATCACCGCCATGACGTCGGCCGGAGCCGCCTCGATCGTGATGCTCGAACTGGTGTGTTCCGCCATCGCCGTGGCTCCTCCAGATGCGGACCGAAGAGACTCTTGCGTGCGCTCGCTGCGCACGTGTGTGCAGCGTGAAGGCTACCGTGCGTCCGACCTGCCCCCTTCACCCCGTCTCCGGTCGCCGCCCGTCACCACTCCAGAACCCAGGGCCTGCCCGTCGCCGCGAAGTGGCCCACGTTCACGCACTCGGTGGAGCCGACCCGCATCCGCCGTGCCAGCGGCTGGTGAACATGGCCGAAAAGCGCGTAGCGGGGCCGGGTGCGGCGAATGGCGTCCAGCAGCGCCCGGCTCCCCCGTTCGAAGCGGCGCGCGACCGTGTCGTAGACCAGTTCCGGCACTTCCGGGGGGATGTGCGTGCACAGCACGTCGACCTCCCCGACCGCCTCGATCTTCGCGGCGTACTCCTCGTCGTCGATCTCGTACGGCGTCCGCATCGGGGTGCGCAGTCCCCCGCCGACGAAGCCGAAGGTCCGGCCGCCGATCTCCACCCGCTCCCCGTCCAGCACGGTGGTGCCGACCCGGGCGTACTCCCGCCACAGTGGCGGCATGTCGACATTGCCGTAGGTGGCGTACGTCGGTGTGGGGAAGGCGGCGAACAGTTCGGCGTACTGCTTGCGCACCGCCTTCTCGATGGCCGCGTACCGGTCCCCGTCGATGCCGGCCCACAGCCGGGCCCCGAACGCGCGGGCCTCCTCGAAGCGCCGGGCGGTGCGCAGTTCCACGATGCGGTCCGCGTTCTCCTCGCCGAACAGGTCGGGGAAGATGCCGCGCGAGTGATCGGCGTAGTCGAGGAACAGCACGAGGTCACCGAGGCAGATCAGGGCATCGGCACCCTCGCCGGCCCGCGCCAGGTCCCGGGCGTTGCCGTGCACATCACTGACCACGTGGACGCGGGTCCGGGTGCTTCGAGGTGGTGTGGATGCCATGACGATCAAGCGTAGGCGTGTGCGGTGCACGTGAACAGTGCAGGTCTTGGCCTGCGGTTACTCGCCGGTCGGAGCGGCCGTGGACTACTGTGCGCGAAGGAACGCCCACCTGTGTGACACAAGGAACATCTCCCCGGAACCCCCTGTCGGGAACGCCATACCGACGGGTAACGTCCGGGCAGTCCAGTCGTGCTCAGGGTTTCGGCCACCGCGAACCCGGAGCACCAGCCCGAGCCTTGGACCGCACCGTCGCATCACACAACGTCGTGGCGCCGGCGCCCTATGAGGAGCAGCAGTCTTGCGCGAGTTCAGCCTTCCGGCTTTGTACGAGGTCCCTGCGGACGGAAATCTGACCGACATCGTCCGCAGAAACGCCGCGCAGCATCCCGACGTCGCCGTCATCGCCCGCAAGGTCGGCGGGGTGTGGCGGGACGTGACGGCCCGGGAGTTCCTCGCCGAGGTGCACGCGGCCGCCAAGGGTCTCATCGCCGCCGGGGTGCAGCCGGGCGACCGCGTGGGCCTGATGTCCCGGACGCGCTACGAGTGGACGCTCCTCGACTTCGCGATCTGGAGCGCGGGCGCGGTCACCGTGCCGGTGTACGAGACCAGCTCCCCTGAGCAGGTGCAGTGGATCCTGTCCGACTCGGGCGCGACGGCGTGCGTGGTGGAGCTGGACGCGCACGCGGCGGCCGTGGAGACGGTGCGCGACACGCTGCCCGCCCTGAAGAACGTCTGGCAGATCGAGGCCGGCGCCGTCGAGGAGCTGGGCCGGCTGGGGCAGGACGTGTCGGACGCGACGGTGGAGGAGCGCTCCTCGCTCGCCCGCGCCGACGACCCCGCGACCATCGTCTACACCAGCGGCACCACGGGCCGCCCCAAGGGCTGTGTCCTCACCCACCGCAGCTTCTTCGCCGAGTGCGGCAACATCGTCGAGCGGCTGCGCCCGCTGTTCCGCACCGGCGAGTGCTCGGTGCTGCTCTTCCTGCCGCTGGCGCACGTCTTCGGGCGCCTGGTGCAGATCGCGCCGATGATGGCGCCCATCAAGCTGGGCTGCGTCCCGGACATCAAGCACCTGACCGACGAACTCGCCGCGTTCCGGCCGACGTTGATCCTCGGTGTGCCGCGCGTCTTCGAGAAGGTCTACAACGCGGCGCGCGCCAAGGCGCAGGCGGACGGCAAGGGTGCCGTCTTCGACAAGGCGGCGGCCACCGCGATCGCCTACAGCAAGGCCCAGGACTCGCCGTCCGGGCCGTCGTTCGGGCTGAAGCTCAAGCACAAGGTCTTCGACAAGCTGGTCTACGCCAAGCTGCGCGCGGTCCTCGGCGGCCGGGGCGAGTACGCCATCTCCGGCGGCGCCCCGCTGGGCGAGCGGCTCGGCCACTTCTTCCGCGGCATCGGCTTCTCGGTGCTGGAGGGCTACGGCCTGACCGAGTCCTGCGCGGCGACCGCGTTCAACCCGTGGGACCGGCAGAAGATCGGCACGGTGGGGCAGCCGCTGCCGGGCTCGGTGGTCCGGATAGCGGACGACGGCGAGGTGCTGCTGCACGGCGAGCACCTGTTCAAGGAGTACTGGAACAACCCGGCCGCGACGGCCGAGGCGCTGGCCGACGGCTGGTTCCACACCGGGGACATCGGCACCCTGGACGAGGACGGGTACCTCAGGATCACCGGCCGCAAGAAGGAGATCATCGTCACCGCGGGCGGCAAGAACGTGGCGCCGGCCGTGATCGAGGACCGCATCCGGGCTCACGCGCTGGTCGCGGAGTGCATGGTGGTCGGCGACGGGCGGCCGTTCGTGGGCGCCCTCATCACCCTGGACGAGGAGTTCCTGGGGCGCTGGGCCGCGGAGCACGGCAAGCCGGCGGGCTCCACGGTGGCCTCGCTGCGGGACGACCCCGAGCTGAACGCCGCGATCCAGGAGGCCGTGGACGACGGCAACGCGGCGGTGTCCAAGGCGGAGTCGGTGCGCAAGTTCCGTGTCCTGCCGGGGCAGTTCACGGAGGACTCCGGTCATCTGACGCCGTCGCTGAAGCTGAAGCGGAACGTGGTCGCGAAGGACTTCGCGGACGACATCGAGGCGATCTACGCCAAGTGACCCGTCCGGCGGGGCACTCGGGGAACCCGCGGAAGGCGCGGCACACGCGTCAGAGCAGGGTCCGCAGGCGCTCCGCCAGCAGGTCCCACCGCCACTTCTCCTCCACCCACCGGCGGCCCCGCTCCCCCATCCGCCGCCGCAGCCCGGCGTCCTGGAGCAGCGCGGTGATGCGGTCGGCGGCCTCCTGCGGGGCGCCGCCCCGGACCACCCAGCCCGTCTCGCCGTCGAGCACGGCGTCGGGTGCGCCGCCGGAGTCGCCGGCGACGACCGGCAGGCCGGTCGCGGAGGCCTCCAGGTAGACGATGCCGAGGCCCTCGACGTCGAGGCCGCCGCGCCGGGTGCGGCAGGGCATGGCGAAGACGTCGCCGGCGCCGTAGTGGGCGGGCAGCTCGGACCAGGGGACGGCACCGGTGAAGCGGACCGAGGCGGCGACGCCGGTCTCCCGGGCGAGCCGGCGCAGGTCCTGCTCGTAGGGGCCGCCGCCGACGATCAGCAGCACGGTGTCCGGCTCGGCGGCGAGGATCCGGGGCAGGGCCCTGATCAGTGTGTCCTGGCCCTTGCGCGGCACCAGCCGGGAGACGCAGACGACGACCGGGCGGTCGGTGAGGCCGAGGCGGGCGCGGACCTCGTCCCCGCCGGAGTCCGGGTGGAAGGTCTTCTCGTCGACGCCGGGCGGCAGTCGCACCATCCGGCCGGCCGCCTCGGGGGTGAGCGCGGTGGCGATGCGGGAGCGGGTGTACTCGCCCAGATAGGTGATCGTGTCCGTGGCGTCCCCGATCCGGCGCAGCAGCTGCCGGGCCGCGGGCAGCTGGGCCCAGCCGGCCTCGTGCCCGTGCGTGGTGGCCACCAGCCGCTCGGCCCCGGCGCGGCGCAGCGCGGGCGCCATCAGCCCGAGCGGTGCCGCGGCCCCGAACCACACCGAGGTGCAGCCGTGCTCGCGCAGCAGCGCGGTCGCCCGCCCGGTCACCCCGGGGGTGGGCAGCAGCATCGTCGTGCGGTCGCGGACGACGGTGAAGGGCTGCTCGGCGTCGAACGCGGCGGTGGCCAGGGCGCCCTCCCGGCTCCGCTTCCAGGTGGAGGCGTAGACGACCAGCTGCCCGGGGTCCAGCCGGAGGGCCATGTTGTGCAGGAAGGCCTGGATGCCGCCCGGCCGGGGCGGGAAGTCGTTGGTGACGATCAGGGTCTTGTGCATCGTGGCCGACCCTACCGAATCGGCCGTACGGCCCGGATCCGGGCGGCTGCGTTGGCACGGCCGCGGGCGGTCGGGACATCATGGTGCCGCGACGGCGGGACTCGATACGGAATCGAACGGCAGGGGATCACGTGGAGACCAAGGACGCCCGGCCCTCGCCGGCGTACCTGCTCGCGACCTGGGGCGTCACCCGTGCGGTGCTGCTGCTCTTCGTCTTCGGGGTGTACGTCTTCCCGGGCCCGGACGTCACCTCGGACGTGTCGGTGATCTACCGGGGCTGGTACGAGGTGCTGCGCGGCGGGACGTTCCCGATGGACGACGTCACCTGGCAGTACCCGCCGGCCGCCGCGCTGGCGATCCTCTCCCCGGCCCTGCTGCCCTTCCTGTCGTACGCGCACGCCTTCTTCGTCCTCGCCTTCCTCGCGGACCTGGTGGTGCTGGCGTTGCTGCTGTGGCACTCGGGGCGGCCGGGCGGGTCGCGGCGCGGGGCGTGGGTGTGGGTGGCGGGCGTCCCGCTGCTCGGCCCCACGGTGTACGCCCGCTACGACGTGATGGTGACCGCGGTGGCGGTGGCGGCGCTGGTGGCGGGGTCGCGGCACCCGCGGCTGATGGGCGCGCTGGCGGCGTTCGGGGCGCTGCTGAAGGTGTGGCCGGTGCTGCTGCTCGCCGGGGCGGTGCGGCGGCGGGCGTGGGTGTCGGCGGCGGTGACGGGCGCGGGGCTCGCGGCGGTGTTCGCGGTGGCGATGCCGGGCGCGTTCGCGTTCCTGACCTTCCAGCGGGAGCGGGGCACGGAGGTGGAGTCGCTGGGCGGCCTGGTCTTCCATGTGGCCCGGCACTTCGGCTGGCGGGGCGAGGTGCTGCTGAACTACGGCTCGATCGAGTTCCTCGGCCCGTACGTGCCCGAGGTGAGCGCGGCGGCGCTGGCCCTGTCCGCGGCCGCGTTCGGCTGGCTCCTCCTGTGGCGCCTGCGGGCCCGCCGCTTCACCCCGCGCACCCTGGCGGACGCGGCGTTCACCGCGGTCCTCCTGTTCACCGTCACCAGCCGGGTGATCAGCCCCCAGTACCTGGTCTGGCTGATCGGCACGGCCGCCGTCTGCCTGACCCACCGCGCCTCCCGGATGACGCCCCCGGCCCTGCTCGTCCTCGCGGCCTCCCTCCTCACCGTCCTGGAGTTCCCCGTCGGCTTCGTCCACGTGGTGGCGAGCGACTGGTACGGCACCGCCCTCCTCCTGCTCCGCAACGCCCTCCTGGCCACGGCCGCCCTCCTCTGCGCCCACCGCCTGTGGCGGACCACCACCGCTCCGGCCCCCACCCCCCTCCACTCCCTGCACCCGACCAGAACCTCGGTGTCCCCCTGACCGGACTCATCCGACCTCGGCCACGGACGCACGGGCCACGAGCGCTGCCGAGCGGGAGTGGTCGAGGCAGGCCGTCGGGGTGCTCGGCGCGGATGGTCGAGGCAGGCCGTCGGGTCGCTCAGCGCAGCTGGTCGCCCAGGTACTGCCGCCACGCGGCGGTGAAGGCCCGCGGGGTGGTGCCGAGGACGGTGCGCAGGGCGTCGGTGAGGGCGGCGGTGCGGGTGGAGTGGGTGGAGTGGGTGCCGAGCGCGCGGTAGAAGGCGGTGAGGCGGGCGGGGCCCCAGCGGTCGGCGATCATGCGGCAGGCCAGCCAGCCGCCCTCGTAGGCCTGGGCCAGCTCGGTGGGGTCGCTGGTGAAGCCGAAGTCCTTGTCGGTGGGCAGCGCGGCGGGGACTCGGCCGTCGCGGACGGCGCGGGCCAGTTCCGGGGCGGCCTCGGTGGGGGTGCGGTCGGTGTCCAGGTAGCCGATCCAGTCGGCGTACCCCTCGGAGAGCCACAGGGGGGTGGCGGAGGTGGTGCGGGTGCGGGTGGCCACATGGGTCGTCTCGTGGGTGAGGACGACCTGTCTGCCCAGGGTGCCCAGGGCGGCGTAGGCGTCGGGGTTGATCACCACCCGGTCGGCCGGGGTGCGGCCCGCGCCGCCCGCCTCGCCGGTGGTGACGGCGGCGATGCCCCGGTAGTCGGCGGCCGGTGAGCCGAGCAGGCCCGCCATGCCGTCCAGGGACTTCGGCACCACGACCACCACCTTGCGGGTCCAGTCCGTGCCCCACTCGTTCGAGACCGCCGGGACCGCCCGGTCGGCCATCCGGACGTAGGCCCCCAGGTCGGCCGGGGACTGCCCGGCGCCCAGGACCAGGCTGTGCGCGCCCGGCACGGCGGTCACCGTGCCCTGGTCCCACAGCTGCTGCCCGACGCCCCCGGCGGGCCGGTCGGCGGTGACGTACCAGGTGCCCTGGGCCGTCCGGGACAGGGTGACGGTGCGCCGGGTGTCGACGGGGGCCCGGTCGTAGCCTGCGACCCGGTACGTCAGCTCGGTGTCGGCGGTGGCGCCCGCGGCGGTGCGGCGCAGCCCGGTGACCCGGTACGCCCAGGAGGCCAGCGGCAGGGCGCGCAGCCGGGTGTACTCGGCGCGGGCGCCGGTCGCGTCGTACGCCCCCTCGTCGTGCCGCAGCAGCGCCGCCGAGCGCATGTCCAGCAGTCGCTGCACCTCGCTCCGGGCGGAGTCGGCCGCCGTCCGCCCTGCACAGCCGACCAGCGGCAGCACCAGGCACAGGGCCGCCGCCCCGACCCTTCTCACCCTCCCGTCACCGGCCATCCGACGATCGTACGGCGCATCACGCGGGCGTCAGGGCCGGGTGACCGAGGAGATGGGCATCATCCCGACCGGGTCGTAGCGCACCGCCGCCCCCGGGTGGGGCGCGTGGATGACCCGGCCGCCGCCGACGTACATCGCCACATGGCTGGCGTCGGAGCGGTAGACGATGAGGTCACCGGGGCGGGCCTGGGAGAGCGGGACCCGCCGGCCGGCGTAGCGCTGCTCCTGGGAGGTGCGGGGCAGATGGATGCCGGCGTGCGCGTACGACCACTGCATCAGGCCCGAACAGTCGAAGCCGGCGGGCCCGTTGGCGCCCCACACATAGGGGCGGCCGAGGGCGGAGCGGGCGGCGGCCAGGGCGGCGGCGGCCCGCCCGTCGGGGGCGGTCGCGGCACCGGTCGGGTCCGGCAGCCCGAGGCGGTCGGGTCCGGCCGAGCGGGAGGAGCGTTCGTAGGCGGCGCGGTCGGCCGCGGACAGGGAGTCCAGCAGTTGCCGGGCCCGGGCGAGCTTGGCCTCCACCGTCCGCTTGTGCGCGGCCACCGCCCGGCGGCTGCGATCGAGTTCGGCGAGTTTCCCGGCCGCCTCGGCGTGCTCCTGGTCGAGTCGGCGCAGCGCGGAGCGCAGCTCCCGCAGCCTGCCGGACTGCTCGGCGCCGATGCGGTCGAGGGTGGCGGCCTTGTCGAGGTAGTCGTCGGGGTCGGCGGAGAACAGCAGGGCGACGGCCGGGTCGAGGCCGCCCGTGCGGTACTGCGCCCCGGCCAGCGAACCCAGTTGCTCCCGCAGGGTGTTGACCTCCTGCTGGCGGCGGGCGATCCGGTCCTGGGCGTACCGGACCTCGCGGCGCAGGCCGTCCGCGCGCTCCTCGGCCTTGTCGTAGGCCTGGGTCGCCTGCTCGGCCTCCGTGTAGAGCCGGTCCACCTCGGCGCGGGCGTCGGCGTGCGGCGCGGCGTGCGCGGGTACGGCGCCGAGCGCGGCGGCGGCCGACAGCGCGCACAGGGCGGCGGCGCCCAGGGCGAGTCCGGACGGTGCCCGGCGGTGACCGGACGGTGCACGGTCGCGGCCGGACGGTGCAAGGCGGCGATGGGACCCCACGGGTTGCCGAACCCCTTCCACTGGCTGACGAGGGACGTCCCCCGGCGCCAGGGACGGGGAGGCCCGGGCGCCGGGGAAACGCGGCAGACAGTAGCCGTGCGGAAGGGCCGCGGCCAAAGACCTCGACGGCGACAAAGAGTGACGCCCCGCCGCTGACGCAGGTCACCGGCGGGGCGTGGAGTCAACCCTCGTCCCACGGGTTCGCCCGTTCGGGCGCCCTCGTGAGGTTTGCGGCGGGTCTCAGACCCGCACGCCGAACTGGAACGGCATGTCGGACATCGCCTCGTAGCGCACCACGGCACCGGTGTGCGGGGCGTGCAGCACCTGGCCGTTGCCCGCGTACAGGCCGACGTGGTGGATGTCGCCGTAGAAGAACACCAGGTCGCCGACCTTGAGGTCGCTCTGGTTGTAGATCCGGGTGCCGATGGTGGCCTGCTCCTCGGAGGTGCGCGGGATGGAGACGCCGGCCTGCGCGTAGGCGTAGGAGGTCAGACCCGAGCAGTCGAAGGAGGAGGGGCCGGTGGCGCCGTAGACGTACGGCTTGCCGATCTGGGCCTGGGCGGCGGCGAAGGCGGCCGCGGCCCGGCCGGAGGCGGGCGGGGCGTCGCCGAGGTTCACGCGCTGGCTGGAGGAGCGGTCGGCGCGCTGCTGCTGCGCGGCCAGGTCCGCCTTCTCCTTGGCGGTGAGGCTGTTGAGGATCTTCTGGGCCTCGGCCAGCTTGGCCTGGACTTCCTTCTTCTTGTTGCCCAGTTCGGTGCGGGTGGCCGAGAGGTCCTTGAGCTTCTCGGTGGCCTCGGAGCGCTCCTGGGCGAGTTCGCGCTGCTTGTCCTGGATCTTGCGCAGCGCGTCGACCTGCTGGCCGCTCAGCTGGTCGAGAGTGGACGCCTTGTCGAGGTAGTCGTCCGGGTTGGAGGAGAGGAAGAGCTGGACCGAGGGGTCGATGCCGCCGTCGCGGTACTGGGCGGTCGCCAGCGAACCCAGGCCGTCGCGCAGCTTGTTGAGGTCTTCCTGACCCCGCGCGACGTTGTCCTGGATCGTGGATATCTCCTTCTGGAGCTTCTGCTGCTTCTCCTTGGCGCCGTTGTACTTCTCGGTGGCCTGCTCGGCCTCCTCGTACAGCTTGTCGACCTTGGACTTGACCTGGTCCTTGCTGAGCTTCGGACTCGGTGCGGCGTTCGCGGCGTTGGCGCTGAGCACGACGGCAGCGGCGGCTGCGGTGGTCAGCACGGTCACGCGTGCGCGGCTCTGCTGTTTGGGTCGACGGTGGGACGCCACGGAGGACGAACTCCTTCTTGTGAGTGTTCACCCGTTCGGAGGTTCGAGCCCAGACCCTAGTGACACAGTTGTGATCATTCAAATCCTCACGGCAAAAAATGCCGTGACGCAATGTTTTTTTTGCACACAACACACAAGCAGTGATGCGCGATTGACCCTACGTCGCGTGACGGTGCGCCCCAATCCGGGCATTGCGTACGCCCGTCGGGCCTTTCAGGACAGTCGCTTCAGAAGCACCGCAGACGCCACCGGCCGGGCACCCGCCCGCGCCACCCCGTCGGCCACCTCGCGGTCGGTGGAGGCCACGATGACCGGACGGCCCGGCGGTTCCGCGCGCACCAGCTGGCGGATCAGCTCGTCCGCGGTGACGCCCGGCTTGGAGAACAGCACCCGCACGCCGCGCGGCGGCGCGAGCAGCACCGGCGCGGCCAGTTCCGCGCCGTCGAAGACGCACGTCACCTCGGCGCCGGTCTGCGCGGCCAGCGCGGACAACTGCCCGAGCAGCCGCAGCCGCTGCTTCTCCAGCGGCATCTGCGGATAGCCGGTCTTGGTGACGTTGTAGCCGTCGACCACCAGATGCGCCTGCGGCAGCGCGAGCAACTGGTCGAGGATCGCGGGGTCGTGCTCGGACAGGGCGCGCGCCGCGATGTCCTTGGGGGTCATCCGGCCCGGCTCCACCGCGTCGACCGTCTCGGCCGGACGCACGGACACCGGCGGCAGCGCCAGCTCCCGCCGCAGGCCCTGGGTGGCGTCCAGCAGGGTGTCCAGGAGCAGCCGGACCCGCATGTCCTCCACGCTGCGGCCCTCGCGGGCGGCCTTGCGGGTGGCCTCCAGGGCCGCCTCCGCCTCGCCGAGGCGCGCCTTGAGCCGCCGGGACTCGCTCTCCGCGGCCGACACCTGGAGCTGCGCCTCGGCGCGTACGATGTCCGTCTCGGCCTGCGCCTTGCGCAGCGCGGCCTCGCCGCGGCGCACGTCGCTCAGCGCGGAGCGCAGCTTGCGGTGCAGCGACTCCGCCTCCCGCTTCACCGACTCCAGCTCCGCGCGCAGCCGTTCGGTCTCAAACCGGGTGTGCTCGCGGGCGTGGTCCAGTTCGACGCGCAGCCGCTCCAGTTCGGCCCGGCTCTCCTCGTCGGCCCGCTCGGCGTCGGCGCGCTGGGCCTCCTCGCCGGCCGCGGTGACCAGCTTCACCCAGCCCGCCGGGCGCAGCACATAGGCGGCGGCCGCCACGTCCAGCGGGTCGGCGGCCGGTGGCGCCGCGCCCGAGTCGAGGGCGCCGGCCAGCTCCGGCTGGGCCTCGCGGAACTTCTCGCCGATCCGCTGTCTGAACAGCGTGTCGGTCTCCAGCGCCGCCGCCATCGCGTTCCCGGCGAACTTCACCCGGCGGTTCGGGGCGAACCGGGCGTACTGCCGCAGCTGGGCGGGGAGTTCCGTCACCGTCAGCTGACCGAAGCCGTCCGAGACGATCCCCACGACCCTACGGCGCACCCCGTCGGGCAGCGGACGGTCAAGCACCTCAGCGGTGCCGTCGCCCGGCCCCCCGCCTGCGCTCTCCACCATCCGTCACACCCCACTACCGATTGCCGACGTCCCCTGGCGGGCCCGCTCCGTCAGGAGCCGGTGCCCGGCCTGTCCACGAGTTCCACCTGGTCCACCGCGTTGCACCAGCGGCAGCGCACCGACTCGATGGTCTCACTGACCACCTGGCGCTCCTCCACCGTCGGCTCGCCGGCCAGGTCGAGGTGGACGTACTCCACGACCTTGGACGAGCGGGTGACGTCGAAGCGGGTGAGGTTTCCGCAGAGGGTGCAGCGCCATCGCGTCGTGGCGGTCGGCAGGGGAACCGTCATCGTGCCTGTTCGCTTCCTTCTCGGGTCGGACCGCGCCGGCGGCCGACGCGTGTGGCTCGTAACCCTACGGCCTGGCGGGTGCTCGCCGCCCGTCCGTTCACGGCGGCGAGGCGGTATGTCAGCTTGCGTCCGGTTACGTCATGCTCTGTATTCATGATCAGCGAGTGGAGCACGGCGGCCGGCAGGACCTTCAGGGCGCTCAGGGCCGCGCCGACGACGTACGGCCTCATCGCCCTGTGCTGTCTGATCTTCGTACTGAGCCCGGCGTCCGGGATCGTCCCCGGATACGGCACCGGGTATGCGCTGCTCGACACGCAGCGGGTGTACTTCCGCCACTGGGGCGTGGTCCCGGCGGAGCTGTTCGCCGCCCCCGCGGCACACGCGCTCTCCCCGGTCACCGCCCTGTTCCTGCACGGCAACTGGGTGCATCTGCTGGGCAACATGCTCTTCCTCCTCGTCTTCGGCGTGCTGACCGAGGAGCGGATGGGCCGCGTGGAGTTCACCCTCTTCTACGTCGGCTGCGGCTACCTGGCGCTGCTGGGGTACGCGGCGGCCAACGCCACCTCCGAGCAGTCGCTGGTGGGCGCGTCGGGGGCGATCTCGGCGGTGCTCGGTGCGTTTCTCTTCCTGTTCCCGCGCGCCCGTGTCACCAGTCTCCTGCCGTTCCTCTTCTTCCTGCCGCTGCGGTTCCCGGCGTGGGTCGTACTGCCGTTCTGGGTGGCATTGCAGTGGGTGGCGGCGGGACGGTCGGTGCAGGGGCCGGGGGTGGCGTATCTGGCGCACCTGGTGGGGTTCGGCGTGGGATTCGGCTACGCGTGGGTGCGGTACGGGGGACGGCGGGGTCGCGAGGGCGGCCTCGGGAGGGCGGTGGCGGGAGACGGGCGGGCTAGAGTGAAAACCGCACCCGCTCCGGCACCCGAGGGAGAGAACCAGCCGTGATCACCGCGATCGTCCTCATCAAGACCAGCGTGGACCGGATCCCCGAGATCGCCGAGCAGATCGCCGCGCTGGAGTCGGTGAGCGAGGTGTTCTCCGTGACCGGCACCTACGACCTGATCGCCATGGTGCGGGTGCGGCGGCACGACGACCTGGCCGAGGTGATCCCGGGCCGGATCAGCAAGATCCCCGGGGTCGAGGGGACCGACACGCATGTGGCGTTCCGTACGTACTCCCAGCACGACCTGGAGGCGGCCTTCGCGATCGGGCTGGACTCCTGACCGTCTGAAAGCCGCCCCACCAGGTCCCGCCGGACCCCTCACACCGCCGGGACGCAGCGGCCGTCCTCCGTGCGGTACGTCCACTTGGCACCCTCGGTCACCAGCTCCCGCACCGCCGTGAGGAAGCGCTCGACGTGCTCGTCGGGGGTGCCCGCGCCGAAGCTCACACGGATGGCGTTGAGGGACTTCTCGCCGGGGGCGGCCTCGGGGGCACCGCACTCGCCCTGGGTCTGGGGGTCGGTGCCGAGCAGGGTGCGCACCAGCGGGTGGGCGCAGAACAGGCCGTCGCGGACGCCGATGCCGTACTCGGCGGACAGGACGGCCGCGAAGTGGGAGCTGTTCCAGCCCTCCACCACGAAGGAGATCACGCCGACCCGCGGAGCGTCGTCCCCGAACAGGGACAACACCCTGACCTGCGGAATCCCGGCGAGGCCCGTGCGGACCCGCTCGATCAGCCGTTGCTCGCGCGCGACCAGGTCCGTCCAGCCGGCCTCGGTGAGCGCCTTGCAGGCCGAGGCGACGGCGTAGGCGCCGATGACGTTCGGGGAGCCCGCCTCGTGCCGGGCGGCACTCTCGTGCCACTCCACGTCCACTCCCCCGTCGGTGCGCCGGGTGACCCTGCGGCTGGCGCCGCCGCCCGCGAGGTACGGCTCGGCGGCCCGCAGCCAGTCGGCGCGGCCGGCCAGCACGCCCGCGCCGAAGGGGGCGTACAGCTTGTGCCCGGAGAAGGCGACCCAGTCGACGTCCAGGTCGGCGATGTCCACGGGGTGGTGCGGGGCCAGCTGGGCGGCGTCCAGGACGATCCGGGCGCCGTGCGCGTGCGCGGCGGCGGCCAGCTCGCGCACCGGCCACAGCTCGCCGGTGACGTTGGAGGCACCGGTGACGCAGACCAGGGCCGGGCCGTACGGGTCCCGGTCGGCCAGGGCCCGCTCCAGCGTCCGCACCGCCTGCTGCGGGGTGCGCGGGGCGTCGAGGTAGGTGACCCGGGAGTCCGGCCAGGGCAGCAGGGAGGCATGGTGCTCGGTCTCGAAGACGAAGACGCGGCAGTCGGCCGGGAGCGCCCGGGCCAGCAGGTTCAGCGAGTCCGTGGTGGAGCGGGTGAAGACCACCTGGTCGTCGGCCCGGCAGCCGAGGAAGCCGGCGACCGTGCGGCGGGCGTTCTCGAACAGGTCGGTGGAGAGCTGGGAGAGGTAGCCGGCGCCCCGGTGGACACTGCCGTAGTAGGGCGCGTAGGCGGCGACGTCGTCCCAGACGCGCTGGAGGGCGGGGGCGCTGGCCGCGTAGTCGAGGGCCGCGTAAGTGACTTCGCCGCCCGTGACGAGCGGAACGGTGACATCCCGCCCCAGAACGGGCAGCGGGGAGCAAATCGACGGGTCGGCGACAGCGCTGGAGTGAGACATGGGGTGACTCCCGTGAGGACGTACGCCGCAGGGACGTACGGGAAGAAGGTGAAAGGGGTACGCGGAGGCGGGGCTCTGCGGCCCTAGCGCATTCGCTTGCTCACGGAAGGCTCCCTCGTACGACCAGGACCCCTGGGTTCGAGGGGTCCGCGCTTGCCGTAGACCTCGCTGCCTACGACCTGGTCCTCACCCGGGGCACCCCGCCACGGACGGAGGGTTGCCGGACAGTCGGCCGGGGCCTCATGACTGTCACTCATGACCTGGTAGGGAAATTACGCGAAGGGATGATCGCCCCGCAACCCGTGTCCGGATCGCGGGACGATCAACCGCGTCTCAGGCGTTGCTGGCCGCCACCCAGCGCTCCAGCGTCCGCTTGGCCGCGCCCGAGTCGATGGACTCGGCCGCCCGGGCCATCTGTGCGCGCAGCTGCTCGGTGAGCGGGGCGTCGGACGGCTCCAGGGCCACCAGGGCCGCCGCCGAGTTCAGCAGCACCGCGTCGCGCACCGCGCCCCGCTCGCCGTCGAGCACCCGGCGGGCGACCTCCGCGTTGTAGGAGGCGTCCGCGCCGCGCAGGGCGTCCACGGGGACGATGTCGATGCCGACGTCCCGGGGGTCGAAGACCTCCTCGGTGACCTTGCCGTCCCGCACCACCCACACCCGGGAGGTGTCGGTGACCGTCAGCTCGTCCAGGCCGTCGTCGCCCCGGAAGACCAGCGCGGAGTTGCCCCGCTCGGCGAAGACGCCGGCCACCACGGGCGCCATGCGCGGATCGGCGACGCCCACCGCCTGCGCGCGCACCTTGGCCGGGTTGGTCAGCGGGCCGAGCACATTGAAGGTGGTGCGGATCCCCAACTGCCCGCGCGCGGCGGCGACATGACGCAGCGAGGGGTGGAACTTCACCGCGAAGCAGATGGTGATACCGGCCTCCTCGGCGACCTCGGCCACCCGCTTCGGGGTCAGCTGGAGGTTGACGCCCAGCTTCTCCAGCACGTCGGAGGAGCCGGAGGCGGAGGAGGCGGCGCGGTTGCCGTGCTTGACGACCTTGGCGCCGGTGCCCGCGACCACGATCGAGGACATCGTGGAGATGTTGACGGTCTTGGCGCCGTCGCCGCCGGTGCCGACGATGTCGACGGCGGGCCCCGGCACCTCGATCACGTTGGCGTGCTCGTACATGGTGCGCACCAGGCCGGAGATCTCCTCCACCGTCTCGCCCTTGGCGCGCAGCGCGACCATGAACCCGGCGATCTGCGCGTCGGTCGCCTCGCCGCGCATGATCAGGTCCATCGCCCAGGCCGTGTCGTCGGCGGACAGGTCCTGGCCGGTCAGCAGGCCGTTCAGCAGGACGGGCCAGGAGCGGCCCGCCGCGGTGTCGCCTCCAGCGGGGGTCACAGCGATCATCAGCCGCTCCTCGTGCACAGTGGTGGTCATTCGTACCCCACCCTATCGAGCCGGGACACGGGGAAGGGCCCCGTCCGCGGTGCGGACGGGGCCCTTCGGTGGCGTGGCGACGCGGGATCAGTGGTGGCCGTGGCCGCTCGTGATCTCCCTGTACTCCTCGACGGACGGCTTCGGGATCTGGTTGTCCTCGCCGTAGTAGGCGTTGGACAGCTTGACCCGGAGTCGCTCCGAGGCCTTCACCTTGCGCTCGACACCGTTCTCGTCGACCGTCGGGCCGATCTCGGCCGGCTGGTACTGGTCGTGCGCGGTGAGCGTGTGCAGCTGCTCCTGGCTGAGCGGCTCGTGCACCTCGATGAACTCACCGTGCGGCAGCCGCTTGATGATGCCGGTCTCGCGACCGTGCAGCACCTTGTCGCGGTCGCGGCGCTGGAGACCGAGGCAGATCCGCTTGGTGACCAGGAACGCGATGACCGGGCCGACGAAGAAGAAGATCCGGACGAACCAGGTCACGGCGTTGATCGACAGGTGGAAGTGGGTGGCCCACAGGTCGTTGCCACCGCCGACCAGGGTGACCATGTAGATCGTCACCCAGGCGACACCGAACGCGGTACGGGTCGGGGCGTTGCGCGGGCGGTCCAGGATGTGGTGCTCGCGCTTGTCGCCGGTGACCCAGGACTCGATGAACGGGTAGACCGCGATGCCCGCCAGGACCAGCGGGAAGAGCACCAGCGGGATGAACACGCCCAGGACGAGCGTGTGACCCCAGAAGTTGATCTCCCAGCCCGGCATGAAGCGGATCAGACCCTCGGCGAAGCCCATGTACCAGTCGGGCTGGGCGCCGGTGGAGACCTGGTCCGGACGGTAGGGGCCCATGGCCCAGATCGGGTTGATCTGCGCGACCGCGGCGATGGCCGCGATGACACCGAAGACCAGGAAGAAGAAGCCTCCGGCCTTGGCCATGTAGACCGGCAGCAGCGGCATGCCGACCACGTTGTTGTTCGACTTGCCCGGACCCGCGAACTGCGTGTGCTTGTGGTAGAAGACCAGGATCAGGTGCGCCACCATCAGGCCGAGCATGATGCCCGGCAGCAGCAGGATGTGGATCGAGTAGAACCGGGCGACGAAGTCGTGGCCGGGGAACTGCCCGCCGAAGAGGAAGTACGACATGTACGTGCCGACGATCGGCACGGACAGGATCGCGCCCTCCATGAAGCGGACACCGGTGCCGGAGAGCAGGTCGTCCGGGAGCGAGTAACCGGTGAAGCCGGTGAACATGCCGAGGACGAACAGCAGGAAGCCGAACAGCCAGTTGATCTCACGCGGCTTGCGGAACGCGCCGGTGAAGAACACGCGCATCATGTGCACGAACATGCCGGCGAGGAAGATCAGCGCGGCCCAGTGGTGGATCTGCCGGACGAGCAGACCACCGCGCACGTCGAAGGAGATGTGCAGGGTCGAGTTGAAGGCCTCCGACATCATCTGCCCCTGGAGCGGGACATAGCTGCCGTGGTAGACGACCTCGTTCATCGACGGGTGGAAGAACAGCGTCAGATAGACACCCGTCAGGATGATGATGATGAAGCTGTACATGCACACTTCGCCCAACATGAACGACCAGTGGTCGGGGAAGATCTTGCGCATGTTGGCCTTGGCCAGGGAGTAGATCCCGAGCCGGCCGTCGGCCCAGTCGGCGATCCGCTCGCCGGCCGGAGCCGTCCCGCGAGAGCGGGGTGCGTCGTTCGATGCAGTACTCATCCGCGCTCCCAGAATGCAGGACCGACGGGCTCCTCGAAGTCGCCGAGCGCCTGGAGGTAACCCTCACTGTCCACGCCGATGCGCAGCTGCGGCAGGGCGTGGCCGGCGGGGCCGAAGATCACTCGGGCACCGTCGGAGAGGTCGAAGGTGGACTGGTGGCACGGGCACAGCACGTGGTGCGTCTGCTGCTCGTACAGCGAGATCGGGCAGCCGACGTGGGTGCAGATCTTGGAGAACGCGACGATGCCGTCGTGCGACCAGTTCAGCTCGCGCTTGTCCTTGATGTTGTCCGGCTGGAGCCGGACGATCATCAGGGCCGACTTGGCGAGCTCCGTCTGGAACTCCTCGTCCGTCTCCTCCAGGCCGTCCGGCTTGGCGAAGGTCAGGGAGCCGACGGCGACGTCCTCGGGACGCAGCGGCTGGTTGGTGTTCATGTTGACCAGACGCTTGCCCTTGGCCCACAGGGTGTGGCGCAGGGACGTACCGGGCAGCGGACCGAGGTCGCGCAGCAGCATGACACCGGAGAGCGGCACCAGGGCCAGCGCGCCGAACATCGTGTTGCGGATCAGCTTGCGGCGGCCGAGCGCCGACTCCTTGGCGCCCTGGCGGAAGTCCGCGTGCACCTTGGCCCGGACCTCGGGAGCGGCCTCGATCGGGTGGCGCTCGTCGGCGACCTCGACGTCGGACATCAGGGTGCGGGCCCAGTGGACCGCGCCCGCGCCGATGCAGAACAGCGCCACGCCCAGGGTCAGGCCCAGCGCGAAGTTCAGCGCGCTGACGTGCCCGATCGGGAAGACGAAGATGTTCTTGTCGTGCGGGATGGTCACGTACGAGACGATGAAGCCGACGGTGGCCAGCATCGACACCGTGAACAGCAGGGCGACGACACGCTCGGACCGCTTGGCGGCCCGCTCGTCGATGTCCTGGATCCGGTGCTCGTGGGGCGGCAGCCCCGGGTCGGCGAACGGGTTCTCCTCGTCCGCGACCCCTACCGCGCCGTGCGCGTGGTCCTGCTCTGCGGGCAGGTTCTCTTCGGGAATGTCTTGGCTACTCATGACTTCTTGGCCTTTGCGGTCCGAGCGGCGACCCAGACGGCGACGGCGATCAGCGCGCCGAGACCGAAGATCCAGGCGAACAGGCCCTCACTGACCGGCCCGAGGCCGCCCAGCTCCAGACCGCCCGGGTTCGTCGTCTCGCTGCTGTCGACCGCGTGCAGGTACGCGATGATGTCCTTCTTGTTCTTGGAGGACAGCGTCGTGTCCGGGAAGGACGGCATGTTTTGCGGGCCCGTCTGCATGGCCTCGTAGATGTGCTTCGGGTCGACGCCCTCCAGCGTGGGCGCGAACTTGCCCTTGGTCAGGGCACCGCCCTTGCCGGTGAAGTTGTGGCACTGCGCGCAGTTGGTGCGGAACAGCTCGCCACCCTTGGCGATGTCCGCGCCGGCCGGACCGTACTGCTGCTTGGTCGGCACGACCGGACCGGCACCCAGCGACGCGATGTACGCGGCGAGCTGGTCGATCTGAGTCTGCGTGTACACAGGCTTCTTGCGCGGGACCTGGGCGCCCTGCGAGGTCGCGGCCGGCATACGGCCGGTGCCGACCTGGAAGTCGACGGCCGCGGAGCCCACGCCGACCAGGCTCGGCCCGTCGGAGGAGCCCTGCCCACCGGTGCCGTGGCAGCTGGCGCAGCCGACCTCGTAGAGCTTCCTACCCTCCTTGATGGTCAGGGACTGGGAGGTTTCATCGGCCTGCGCCTTGCCCGCGGGCGCGAACGCGGCGTACAGCCCCCCAGTGGCCGCCAGCGCGAGGAGTAGGACGACGACCGCCGCCAGCGGATGGCGTCGTCGTGCGGAGAGCTTTTTCACGGATTACCCCGGTGTCAGGATCTTCTGCGTCGGTGCTTCTGGACTTAGCGGGAGCGGTCCCGGCTACTTGATCAAATAGATCGTGGCGAAGAGGCCGATCCAGACGACATCGACGAAGTGCCAGTAGTAGGACACGACGATGGCGGCGGTCGCCTGCTCGTGGGTGAACCTCTTGGCCATGTAGGTGCGGCCGAGGACCAGCAGGAAGGCGATGAGACCGCCCGTCACGTGCAGGCCGTGGAAGCCGGTGGTCAGGTAGAACACCGAGCCGTACGGGTCGGAGGAGAGCGAGAGGCCCTCTTCCTTCACCAGGCTCGTGTACTCGTAGATCTGACCGCCGATGAAGATCGCACCCATGATGAAGGTGAGGATGAACCAGCCACGGAGCTTCTTCACGTCGCCGCGCTCGGCAGCGAAGACGCCGAGCTGGCAGGTGAGGGACGAGAGCACCAGGATCGTGGTGTTCGTCGCGGAGAAAGGCACATTGAGCGCTGAGGCCATGTGCTTCCAGTGAGCCGGTCCGGTCACCGACCGGAGGGTGAAGTACATCGCGAAGAGGGCCGCGAAGAACATCAGCTCGGAACTCAGCCAGATGATGGTTCCGACGCTGGTGAGGTTCGGCCGGTTGACCGACGGGTGCGCGTGCCCGGTTTCTACTGTCGTTGCTGTCGCCACGACCGACATTATGTCGGTCGCTTATCTCGCCCTCACTCCGGGGGGTGCCGTTCGGAGTGTTGCAGCCCTCCGAACCGGTGTTGACGTGGTGTTCATGGGAGTAACATCCGCCCAAACGGTCCCGTCCGTCCTGTCCGTCCAGTCTGTACGACGCCGACGACCCGGAGGAACAATGCAGCCGACCGCCACCGTGCTGGTCTACAGCGACGACTCCAACACCCGTGAGCAGGTACGGCTGGCCGCAGGGCGCCGGCCCGCCCCGGACGTGCCCCAGGTGGAGTTCGTGGAATGCGCGACACCCGCGGCGGTGCTGCGGGAGCTGGACCGTGGGGGCATCGACGTGTGCGTGCTCGACGGCGAGGCCGTGCCCATGGGGGGCATGGGGATGTGCCGGCAGATCAAGGACGAGGTGTTCCGCTGCCCGCCCGTGCTGCTGCTCATCGGCCGCCCCCAGGACGCCTGGCTGGCCACGTGGAGCCGGGCCGACGCCGCGGTGACGCTGCCGGTGGACCCGGTGGAGTTCGCCTCCTCGCTGGCCGCCCTGCTGCGCCGCAGGAGCCTGGTGGGCGCCTAGCGGCGCGGGGCGCGGGGTCCGCCCGCGGCGGCCGGCAGGCGGTCCGTCGCAGGGTTCCCCGCGCCCCTCGGGGGCGCTGCTCACACGGCTGCCGGCTGGAGGCGGACCGTGTCCGGCGAGGTCTGGCCGCCGTTGGGCAGGCCGTTGAGGGCGGAGCCCGTACGCCACTTCTTCCAGTCGACGTTCCAGTCGCCGAACCCGTTGCCGAAGGGTTCCATCGACTGGCCGTTGGAGTTGACGACCTTCACCACGTCGCCCTCGTGGACGGTCTCGAAGAACCAGCGGGCGTTGGCCGTGCTCATGCCGGTGCAGCCGTGGCTGACGTTGGCGTAGCCCTGCGAGCCCACCGACCAGGGCGCCGCGTGCACGTACTCGCCGGACCAGGTCACCCGGGTGGCGTAGTAGACCGGCAGGTCGTACGAGTCCCGGCTGCCCTCGGCGATGCCGACGGTGATCCCGCGCATGCGTACGAAGTACTGCTTCTCCAGGACCACCTTGACGCCGTTGCGGGTCTCGAAGCCCGGCTTGCCGGTGGTGACCGGAATGGTGTTGATCACGGCGCCGTCCTTGTACACCGTCATCTCGTGCGCCGCGGCGTCCGTGACGGCCTCGACGCGGTCGCCCGTGGTGAGCTTGAGCGCCTTCGACTTGTCGCCCCGCAGCCGGTCGCTGATCTTGACGCCGTCCAGGTTGCTGTGCACCTGGATCGTCGTGTGGGCCGGCCAGTACTCCTTGGGGCGGTAGTGGAGTTCCTTGCCGCTCACCCAGTACCAGGAGCCGGGCACGGCGGGTACGGAGTCCACCCGCAGGCCGCGCTCCACGACGGCCCGCTGGGCCTTGTCGTCGACCGCCTGGCTGAGTTGGGCGGTGATGATCTGTCCGACGCCGTACTCGCCCGCGTCGGGCCCGAAGGTGACGCCCAGCCGCTTCTGGTCGGCGGGCTTGGTGGTGTCGAAGGCGAGGACCTTGCGGCCGGGTGCCCCGTCGTCGTCCTCGGTGCTCACGGTGACCGTGTAGTGGGCGCTCGCGGCCAGCGGGGAGATGCTGTGCCAGCGGCTGCCGTCGGCGGTGAGTTCGCCCGCCACGTAGCGGCCTGTGGAGTCCTGGGCGGTGACGTCGGTGATGCGCCCCTCGTCCTTGACGGTGACCTCCAAGGGCTTGTCGGGGTCGGCCCTCTTGCCCACGTCGGTGGGGGCGTTGAAGGAGATCAGGCCCGCCGCGTCATACGGCTTGGCCGACAGGGGGTCGCCGTCCGAACCGCAGGCGCTGGTGCCCGCGCCCAGGGCGGTCACCAGCACAGCGCAGCTGACGACGGTACGGGTCCGCGGAGAGTAATTCATACGATCACGCTATGAGATGAACCCATTACTGGCGCGGCACGTAACCCATACGAGGGACGACACACCGGCAGACGACCGTCTCGCCGTGCGGATCACGAAAACACCCCGGGAGCGCCGGAGCGCGGAAAGCCGGGAGCCCGGACCCTCCTGACGGAGGGTCCGGGCTCCCGGTGGTGCTTCTCGTGCCGCCTACTGGGTGCGGTTCTCACCGTGGTAGTACTCGAACACCCAGCCGAACAGACCGATCACGATGAACGGCGCGGAGAAGTAGATCAGCCACCAGCCGACCGCGATGCTGAGGAAGGCGATCGCACCGCCGAAGCCCAGCATGAGCGGCTGCCAGCTGTGCGGGCTGAAGAAGCCCAGCTCGCCCGCGTCGTCCGCGACGTCCGCCTCCTTGTCGTCCTGCGCACCGGCGTCCACCCGGCGGGCGGTGAAGCCCAGGTAGAAGCCGATCATGATCGACAGGCCGAAGGCCAGGAAGAGCGCCGTGGTACCGGCCGGCTCCTTCGACCACACGCCGTACACGACGGCCATGATCAGGATGAAGAAGCTCAGCCAGATGAACATCCGGCCCTGGATCTTCACTTGCCGGCCTCCTTGCTGCTGCCCGCGACGGCGGTCGCGTGACCGGCGTGCTCAAGCTGCTCGAGCGCGGCGATCTCGGGGTGGTGCAGGTCGAACGCCGGGGATTCGCTGCGGATCCGCGGCAGGGTGGTGAAGTTGTGCCGCGGCGGCGGGCAGGAGGTCGCCCACTCCAGGGAGCGGCCGTAGCCCCACGGGTCGTCCACCTCGATCTTCTTGCCGTACTTGGCGGTCTTCCAGACGTTGTAAAGGAACGGCAGGAAGGAGAGGCCGAGGACGAACGAGCCGATGGTGGACACGGTGTTCAGGGCGGTGAAGCCGTCGGCCGCCAGGTAGTCGGCGTAACGACGCGGCATGCCCTCGGCGCCCAGCCAGTGCTGCACCAGGAAGGTGGTGTGGAAGCCGATGAACAGCGTCCAGAAGGTGATCTTGCCGAGGCGCTCGTCCAGCATCTTGCCGGTGAACTTCGGCCACCAGAAGTGGAAGCCGGCGAACATGGCGAACACGACCGTACCGAAGACCACGTAGTGGAAGTGGGCCACCACGAAGTACGAGTCGGAGATGTGGAAGTCCATGGGCGGCGAGGCCAGGATGACACCGGTCAGACCACCGAACGTGAAGGTGATCAGGAAGCCGGTCGCCCAGAGCATCGGCGTCTCGAAGGAGAGCGAGCCCTTCCACATGGTGCCGATCCAGTTGAAGAACTTCACACCGGTCGGTACCGCGATCAGGAAGGTCATGAAGGAGAAGAACGGCAGCAGCACACCACCGGTGACGTACATGTGGTGCGCCCACACCGTCACGGACAGACCGGCGATCGCGATGGTCGCGGCGATCAGGCCCATGTAGCCGAACATCGGCTTACGGGAGAAGACCGGAATGATCTCCGAGATGATGCCGAAGAACGGCAGGGCGATGATGTACACCTCTGGGTGGCCGAAGAACCAGAAGAGGTGCTGCCACAGCAATGCGCCGCCATTGGCCGCGTCGAACACATGCGCACCGAATTTGCGGTCCGCCTCCAGGGCGAACAGCGCGGCGGCCAGCACCGGGAAGGCCAGCAGCACGAGCACACCGGTCAGCAGCACGTTCCACACGAAGATCGGCATGCGGAACATCGTCATGCCGGGGGCGCGCATGCAGATGATCGTGGTGATGAAGTTGACCGAGCCGAGGATGGTGCCGAAGCCGGACATGGCCAGACCCATGATCCACATGTCGGCGCCGGCGCCCGGCGAGCGGACCGCGTCCGACAGCGGGGAGTAGGCGAACCAGCCGAAGTCGGCCGCGCCCTCGGGGGTGAGGAAGCCACCCACCGCGATGAGCGAGCCGAACAGGTACAGCCAGTAGGCGAACATGTTCAGCCGCGGGAACGCGACGTCCGGCGCACCGATCTGCAGCGGCATGATCCAGTTCGCGAAGCCCGCGAACAGCGGCGTCGCGAACATCAGCAGCATGATCGTGCCGTGCATCGTGAACGCCTGGTTGAACTGCTCGTTCGACATGATCTGCAGGCCCGGACGGGCCAGCTCGGCGCGCATGAGCAGCGCCATCACGCCGCCGATCAGGAAGAACGCGAACGACGTGACGAGGTACATCGTCCCGATCGTCTTGTGGTCGGTGGTCGTCAGCCACTTCACCACGGCATTGCCGGGCTGCTTACGCCGAACCGGCAGCTCGTCCACGTGCGAGCCTTCAGCGGCCGCGGCACCCTGGGGTTCGTTGAGGATGCTCACAGGTTGTTCGTCTCCCGGTTCTTCTCGTGGCTCGTCTGCGCGATGCCGGCGGGAATGTAACCGGTCTGCCCCTTCTTGGCGAGGTCCTTGAGGTGCTGCTCGTACGCCGCCGGGGAGACGACCTTCACGTTGAACAGCATCCGCGAGTGGTCGACGCCGCAGAGCTCGGCGCACTTGCCGAGGAAGGTGCCCTCCTTGTTGGGGGTCACCTGGAAGGCGTTGGTGTGGCCCGGGATAACGTCCTGCTTCATCAGGAACGGCACCACCCAGAAGGAGTGGATGACGTCACGCGAGGTCAGAACGAAGCGGACCGTCTTGCCCTTGGGGAGCCAGAGCGTCGGACCAGGGTTACCGGTCTGCGGGTTGCGCGTACCCGGGGTGCCGACGTCGTAGACGCCGCCGGCGTTCGCCGGGAAGGCGGCCTTGAACCGGTCCGGGATCGCGGACAGGTTGGTGTCCGTCTTGGCGTCGCCGGAGACTCCGGGGACGTTCTCGATGTAGTTGAAGCCCCAGCTCCACTGGAAGCCGACCACGTTGACCGTGACGTCCGGCTTCTTGTCGAGGCTCATGAGCTTCGTCTCGTCCCGGGCCGTGAAGTAGAACAGCACCGAGATGATGATGATCGGGACCACCGTGTACAGGGCCTCGATCGGCATGTTGTACCGGGTCTGCGGAGGTACCTCGACCTTGGTGCGGCTGCGCCGGTGGAACATGGCGCTCCACAGGATCAGGCCCCACACCAGCACGCCGACGGCGAGCGCGGCAGCCCAGGAGCCCTGCCACAGGGAGAGGATCCGCGGAGCCTCTTCCGTGGTCGGGGTGGGCATGCCAAGGCGGGGGAAGTCCTTGTATGTGCAACCGGTTGCGGTCGCCAGGACCAGGCCCGCGGTCAGTGCCTGCAGCAGCTTCCGCCGCATCGGGCGCCGCGGCGAGCGGTCGGAGCCGTTGGGACTCACGTAGCGCCTTCCCGAGAGTCTCGCCCGCGCGGTCGGCTGCGGCCTTCTCGCTGGTCGGTCGCCGCCCTGCGTCGGGCAGGGGTTTGGATGTTTATGCGGACCAAACCCTAGCCGACGCCCTCCGGGGGTTCGCGGGGAGGGGGGCATACGCGTTGCCTGTCACTCGGTTGGGGTGGGAACGGGCGCCTATTAGCTCGGGTTGTGGCGTTTTGGGGGGCAATCAGGGGTGACTCTTCCCTGGTCGCGGCCGCCCTGGGCGGCCGCGGACGGTACGGCCCCGCCCCCCGTGTCCCGCGCCGCCGGGGGTTCTACCGTTGACCTGTGTCCTACTTCGACGCCGCATCGGCCGCACCCCTCCATCCCGTGGCCCGCCAGGCCCTGTTGGCCTCCCTGGACGACGGGTGGGCCGATCCCGCGCGGCTTTACCGGGAGGGGCGGAAGGCGCGGATGCTGCTGGACGCGGCGCGGGAGGCGGCGGCCGAGGCGGTCGGGTGCCGGGCGGACGAGCTGGTGTTCACGCCGTCGGGGACCCGTGCCGTACATACGGGCGTCGCGGGGGCGTTGGCCGGACGGCGCCGGGTCGGACGCCACCTGATCGTGTCAGCGGTCGAACACTCCTCCGTCCTCCATTCGGCGGAGGTGTTCGAGGCCGCGGGCGGCGAGGTGACACAGGTGCCGGTGGACCGCACGGGCGCCGTGGCCCCCTCGGGTTACGAAGGCGCGCTGCGCGCGGACACCGCGCTGGCCGTGCTCCAGTCGGCCAACCACGAGGTCGGCACCGTGCAGCCGGTGGCCGAGGTGGCGCAGGTGTGCCGGGCGGCCGGGGTGCCGCTGCTGGTGGACGCGGCGCAGTCGCTGGGCTGGGGGCCGGTCGAGGGCGACTGGTCGCTGCTCGCCGCCAGCGCGCACAAGTGGGGCGGGCCCTCGGGGGTCGGGCTGCTCGTGGTGCGCAAGGGCGTCCGGTTCGCGCCCCAAGGCCCGGCGGACGAGAGGGAGTCGGGGCGGGCACCGGGCTTCGAGAACATCCCGGCCGTCGTGGCGGCCGTGGCGTCCCTGCGCGCGGTGCGGGCCGAGGCGGCCCAGGAGGCGCTGCGGCTGCGGGAGCTGACGGAGCGGATCCGGACCCGGGTGCCGCGGCTGGTGCCGGACGTGGAGGTGGTGGGCGATCCGCGGCGGCGGCTGCCGGGCATCGTCACCTTCTCGTGTCTCTATGTCGACGGGGAGACCCTGCTGCACGAGCTGGACCGGGAGGGCTTCGCGGTGTCCTCCGGCTCCTCGTGCACCAGCAGCACGCTGACGCCCAGCCATGTGCTGAAGGCGATGGGGGTGCTCAGCGAGGGCAATGTGCGCGTGTCGCTGCCGCCGGGCACGGCCGGGGAGGACGTGGAGCGGTTCCTGGACGTGCTGCCGGGCGTGGTGGCGGGGGTGCGGGAGAAGCTGGGGGCGCCCGCGTCCGCGGCGGTCGCCGAGGAGGACGTCACGGTCGTGGACGCCCTCGGCAGGCGTTGTCCCATCCCGGTCATCGAACTGGCCAAGGCGTTCCCCGGGGTGCCGGTGGGCGGCACCGTCCGCGTCCTGTCGGACGACGAGGCGGCCCGCCTGGACATTCCGGCGTGGTGCGAGATGCGGGGCCAGGAGTACCTGGGCGAGGAACCGGCGGACGGCGGTACGGCGTACCTGGTCCGCCGGCTCGGCTGAGGCGCCCGGGGCGCCGGCGCGGCCGGGTCCGGGCCGCCTCGGCCGGCGGGGCCGTCAGCCCAGGTGGGCCCGGACCTCCTCGGCCGCCTCGTCGCCGTACGCCTTGGTGAACCGCTCCATGAAGTGCGCGCGCCGCAGCTGGTACTCCTGGGTGCCCACGGTCTCGATGACCAGGGTCGCCAGCATGCAGCCCACCTGCGCGGCACGCTCCAGCGAGACGCCCCAGGCCAGGCCCGACAGGAAGCCCGCGCGGAAGGCGTCGCCGACACCGGTGGGGTCGGCCTTGCGCTCCTCCTCCGGGCAGCCGACCTCGATCGGGTCCTCGCCGGCCCGCTCGATGCGCACGCCCCGCGAGCCGAGCGTGGTGATGCGGTGGCCGACCCTGGCGAGGATCTCCTCGTCGGTGAGGCCGGTCTTGGTCTGGATGAGGCCCTTCTCGTACTCGTTGGAGAACAGGTACGTCGCGCCGTCCAGCAGTATCCGGATCTCCTCGCCCTCCATGCGGGCGATCTGCTGGGAGAAGTCGGCCGCGAACGGGATCGAGCGGGAGCGGCACTCCTCCGTGTGGCGCAGCATCGCCTCCGGGTCGTCCGCGCCGATCAGCACCAGGTCCAGGCCGCCCACCCGGTCGGCGACCGTCTTCAGCTCGATCAGCCGGGCCTCGCTCATGGCGCCGGTGTAGAAGGAGCCGATCTGGTTGTGGTCGGCGTCGGTGGTGCACACGAAGCGGGCGGTGTGCAGGGTGTCGGAGATCCGGACGGACTCGGTGTCGACGCCGTGCCGGTCGAGCCAGGCCCGGTACTCGTCGAAGTCGAAGCCGGCCGCGCCGGCCAGGATCGGCCGGGTGCCGAGCTGGCCCATGCCGAAGGCGATGTTCGCGGCGACGCCGCCGCGGCGCACGTCGAGGTTGTCGACGAGGAAGGAGAGCGAAACCGTGTGCAGCTGGTCCGCGACGAGCTGGTCGGCGAACCGACCCGGGAAGGTCATGAGGTGGTCGGTGGCGATGGAGCCGGTGACTGCGATGCGCACGACGGGGAATCTCCTGCGGACTGAGACGGGAGGGCAGGTTGACAGTTCACGCTACCCGGTCGGGAGCTCCCACTGAAGCTGGCGAAACTACCCGATAGTAGATCTTTCTTCGCAGGCACCGGCATGCCTACGGTTTCGTCATGACGAACCCCAAGGGCCCTTCCGCCACCGAACCGCCCGCCCCCGGCGACCTGGAGGGCGGCCTCGACTCGCTGCGCGGCGACTGCGCCCGGATGGCCCGGCGCTGGCCCGCCCCCGAGCACGCCGAGGCCCGGCCGGTGTCCCCGTCCCGCATCCACCGGGTCGCGGTACCCGAGCGGTCCGCGCGGCTGCTGGACGGCATGTCCGACTACGGCGACTGACCGGTTCCGCTCACCCGTACGGCCCAGTCCGGGAACCCGGCGCTCCCCCGCTTCGTCCCATGGCCGTGCCCCCGGCGGGGGGACGCGGGACAGGACACGGCGAGGAGCGATGCGGTGAACACGGAGCGGCCCGGGAACCGCGGGGACGGGGAGGTCCCCGAGGCGGCGCACGAGCAGGCGGCGCGGGACGAGGCGGGACGGACCGGGCGGCGCGGCTCGCGCGCCGTCGTCCTGTCCGTGGCGGCCGCGGTGCTGCTGGCCGGCGGCGGTGGCGCGTACGTGGCGGCGAGCGACGGCCCGGACCACCGCGGCGCCCCGGCGGCGTCCGGGCGGGACGCCACCCCTCCCCCGCCGCTCGCCCTGGACGAGCAGCCGGACCCCTACGGCGCCCACTACGTGGCGCGCGGCGGGCTGCCGGACGGCCCCGCCACGGCCCCGGTGTACGGCCCGGGGGCCCAGGTCGGCGAGGACCGGGTGGTCCGGCTGGCGAAGGCGCTCGGGGTGACCGGGGCGCCCGTGGCCGAGGGGCGGTCCTGGCGGGTCGGCGGCAAGGACGGCTCGGGGCCGACGCTCCGGGTGAACCGGGACGCGCCGGGCGACTGGACCTTCAGCCGGTACGCGCCCGGCACCGACGACTGCCGCAAGGGCCCGCGGTGCAACCCCGGCCCGGTGGGGCCCACGGGGGCGCCGGTGGGCGCGGCGGTGGCCGAGAAGGCGGCGGCGCCGGTGCTGCGGGCGGCCGGCCTGGACGGCGCGCGGACCGACGCGAGCCAGGTCATGGGGCTCCAGCGGGTGGTGAACGCCGATCCGGTGGTGGGCGGGCTGCCCACCACCGGCTGGACCACCGGGCTGACGATCGACCGGCAGGGCGACGTGGTCGGCGGGCACGGCCTGCTGGCGACACCGGTGAAGGGGGCGACGTACCCCGTGCTCAGCGCGGAGAAGACCCTCGCCCGGATGAACGCGGCGCCGAAGGGCGACCACCGGATGGGCCCCGGCGGCTGTGCGAGCCCGGGGCGGTTCGCGACGCGGCTGGAGCAGCCGTGCGGCGCGGATGCGGGGACGGCCGGGGCGGTCACGGTGGAGAAGGCGGTGTTCGGCCTGGCCGCGTACCCGGTCGGCGGGCGCCGGACGCTCGTGCCGTCCTGGCTGTTCGAGACCCGCGGGTCGGGGACGGTGCCGTACCCGGCGGTGGACCCGCGCCACCTGGCGTCCTCGCCCACCGGCTCGGTGAAGGTGAACGGCTACACCGCCGACGGCCGGACCCTCACCGTCGGCTTCTACGGCGGAGTGTGCGCCGACTACACGGCGGCGGCCCGGGAGAGTGGTGACCGGGTGTGGGTCACGGTCACCGAGCACCGGCAGGAGGGCAAGGTGTGCCCGATGATCGCCAAGGAGCTGGTGCGCACCGTGCGGCTGAAGGCGCCGCTGGACGGCCGGACGGTGGTCGGTGCGGACGGGCGGCCGATCCCCCGCGCGAAGCCGGGCGCGCTGCGGCCGCAGCCGCAGACACAGACGCAGACACAGACGCGCTAGCCGACGACGAAGGCGGCGGCCCCCGGCATGGGGACCGCCGCCTTGTGCATCAGGCCGTCGGGCCGGCTCAGCTGAAGGAGTCGCCGCAGGCGCAGGAGCCGGTCGCGTTCGGGTTGTCGATCGTGAAGCCCTGCTTCTCGATCGTGTCCACGAAGTCGACGGTGGCGCCGCCCAGGTACGGGGCGCTCATCCGGTCGGTGACGACCTTGACCCCGCCGAAGTCCTTCTCCACGTCGCCGTCGAGCGAGCGCTCGTCGAAGAACAGCTGGTACCGCAGACCGGAGCAGCCGCCGGGCTGGACGGCGACACGCAGCGCGAGGTCGTCGCGGCCTTCCTGGTCGAGCAGGGCCTTGACCTTGGCCGCGGCGGCGTCGGTCAGGATGATGCCGTCGCTGACGGTTGTGGTCTCGTCCGATACGGACATCTACATCTCTCCCGGGTTGTACGGAGACTGCTTGCCGACGAGTGCAACCGGCGCTTCCGAGGATTCATTCCGGGCCGGGCGTCACGTGGTCGCGATTTTGCCTTCTGACTCTTCATGCTCGCACATGCCCGCCCGCGCGGACAGCGGCCCGGCGAGGGATCCGGGACACCTCAGGGGCGCCCCCTCCGGGATTCACGTCACATGGACGCGATGGCCATCGTCAAACTGACGTGAAGCGGTTATGATAGATAACGTCAGATAGACGAAAAGTAGAAAGGGTGCGTGCCGTGACCACCGCCCAGACCCCGGAGCTCGACGTGCAGCCGACTCCGCTCGCCCTGCTGCTGCTCGGCCGTGAGGCCGACCCGAAGAGCGAGCGGGGTGTCGAGTGTCCCGGCGATCTGCCCTCGCCGTCCGACCCCGCCCTGGTGGAGCGCGCCCGTGCCGCCAAGGAGAAGCTCGGCGACAAGGTGTTCGTGCTCGGTCACCACTACCAGCGCGACGAGGTGATCCAGTTCGCCGACGTCACGGGCGACTCCTTCAAGCTCGCCCGGGACGCGGCCGCGCGCCCGGAGGCCGAGTACATCGTCTTCTGCGGTGTGCACTTCATGGCCGAGTCGGCGGACATCCTCACCTCCGACGCCCAGAAGGTCGTCCTGCCGGACCTCGCGGCCGGCTGCTCCATGGCCGACATGGCGACGGCGGAGCAGGTGGCGGAGTGCTGGGACGTGCTGACCGAGGCCGGGGTGGCCGAGCAGGTGGTCCCCGTCTCGTACATGAACTCCTCCGCCGACATCAAGGCCTTCACCGGCAGGCACGGCGGCACGATCTGCACCTCGTCCAACGCCAAGCGCGCGCTGGACTGGGCGTTCGAGCAGGGCGAGAAGGTGCTCTTCCTGCCGGACCAGCACCTCGGCCGCAACACCGCCGTCCGTGACATGGGGATGTCCCTGGACGACTGCGTGGTCTACAACCCGCACAAGCCGAACGGCGGTCTGACCGCGGACGAGCTGCGCGCCGCGAAGATGATCCTGTGGCGCGGCCACTGCTCGGTGCACGGCCGCTTCAGCCTCGACTCGGTCAACGACGTGCGCGCCCGCATCCCCGGCGTGAACGTGCTGGTCCACCCGGAGTGCAAGCACGAGGTCGTCGCCGCGGCGGACCACGTCGGCTCGACGGAGTACATCATCAAGGCCCTGGAGGCCGCCCCGGCCGGTTCCAAGTGGGCCATCGGCACGGAGCTGAACCTGGTCCGCCGCCTGGCGAACCGTTTCGCTCCCGAGGGCAAGGAGATCGTCTTCCTCGACCGCACGGTCTGCTTCTGCTCCACCATGAACCGCATCGACCTCCCCCACCTGGTGTGGACCCTGGAGTCCCTCGCGGAGGGCAACCTGGTCAACCACATCCAGGTCGACAAGGAGACCGAGGCGTTCGCCAAGCTGGCGCTGGAGCGGATGCTGGCGCTTCCGTAGCCACCGGCCTCCCCGTACGACGACGCCCCGCACCCGGTTCCTCACCGGGTGCGGGGCGTTCGCGCTGTCGCGGGTCCGTGCCGGACCGTGCTCAGACCTGGGCCGGGTCCGGCTCGGGCGCGGCCGTCCGCTGCCGCTTGGCCGCCTTCTTCCCGGCCCGGCGCTCCTTGCGGAGTTCCAGCATGGCGTAGAGCGTCGGGACCAGCAGGAGGGTCAGCAGGGTGGACGTGATCAGACCGCCGATCACCACGACCGCCAGCGGCTGGGCGATGAAGCCGCCCTCGCCGGTGACGCCCAGGGCCATCGGCAGCAGGGCGAAGATCGTCGCCAGGGCGGTCATCAGGATGGGCCGGAGCCGGTGCCGGCCGCCCTCGACCACGGCTTCGACGACGCCGTACCCCTGGGACCGGTACTGGTTGATCAGGTCGATCAGGACGATCGCGTTGGTGACCACGATGCCGATCAGCATCAGCATGCCGATCATCGCGGGGACGCCCATCGGGGTGCCGGTGAGGATCAGCAGACCGATGGCGCCGGTGGCCGCGAACGGGACGGAGACCAGCAGGATCAGCGGCTGGGCCAGCGAGCGGAAGGTCGCGACCAGCAGCATGAAGACGATCGCGATGGCCGCCAGCATGGCCAGGCCGAGGTTCTTGAACGCGTCGTTCTGGTCGGAGGTGACACCGCCGATCCGGGCCGTGGCGCCCGCGGGGAGCTTCAGGGCCTTGATCTTCGACTGGAGCTTGGTGCTGACCGCGCCCGTGTTGTCACCGGTCGGCTTGGCGGTGATCGTGGCGGCGCGCTGACCGTCGATGCGGGTCAGCGAGACCGGGCCGTCCACCAGCTTCACCGTGGCGACGTCGCCGAGCTTCACCGGGCCGAGGCGCAGGTTCCGCAGCTGGGCCAGGGTGGTGGCGGGCTCGGCGGACCTGATGACGACGTCGCGCTCGGTGTCGTCCAGCGTCGCCTTCGCCGCCGTCGTACCGCGCACCGCCTGCGCCACCGCGGCGCCCAGCTTCTGGTTGTCGAAACCGGCCGCCGCCGCCTTGGCGCCTGCGGTCACCGAGATCCGGGGCACGCTGGTGGCGAGGTCGCTGGTGACGTCGGTGACGCCGTCCAGGCCGGCCACGGCGGAGCGGACCTGCTCGGCGGCGGTGCGCAGCGCCACCGGGTCGGCGGCCTTCACCACGACGCTGAGGTTCTGGCTGCCGAAGCCGCCGCCGGCGGACACCTGGGTGGTGCCGATCCCCTTGAGCTTCTTCAGGCCGTCCTCCAGGTGCCGCTGCACCGCGTCGGAGGACGTCGAGTCCTTCAGCATCACCTGGTAGGACGCCTGGTTGGTGTCGGTGCCGCCGCCGAAGGCCGCCATGAAGCCGGAGGAGCCCACGGTGACCTGGTAGTCCTTGACGCCGTCGGTGGCGGCGAGCAGCTTCTCGACCTTCTTCGCCTGCACGTCGGTCGCCGCCAGGCTGGTGCCGGGCTTCAGCTCCTGCTTGATCGTGAGGACCTCCTGCTCGCCCTGGTCGAAGAAGTTCGTCTTGAGCAGGCCGGACATGCCGAAGGTGACGACCAGGACGACGAGCGCGATCAGCACGCTGGTGAGGCGGCGGCGGGTGGCGAACCGGAGCACGGGGACGTAGGCGCGCTGGAGGCGGCTGCCCGCCTCCCTCTCCTCGGCCCGGCGGCGGGCCTCCGCCGCGTCCTCGGGGGTGCCCTTGGGGGCGCGCAGGAACCAGTACGACAGGACGGGCACCACCGTCAGGGAGACCAGCAGCGAGGCCAGCAGGGCCGCCGTCACCGTGATGCTGAAGGAGCCGAACAGGGCGCCCACCATGCCGCCGACCAGGCCGATCGGCAGGAACACCGCGACCGTGGTGAGGGTGGAGGAGGTGACCGCGCCGGCCACCTCGCGCACCGCGTCGACGATCGCCGCCCGGCGCTCCTCGCCGTAGCCGAGGTGCCGCTTGATGTTCTCCAGGACCACGATCGAGTCGTCCACGACCCGGCCGATGGCGATGGTCAGCGCGCCCAGCGTGAGCATGTTCAGGGAGAGTCCGTCGACCCACAGCACGATCAGCGCGAGCACCACGGACAGCGGGATGGAGACGGCGGTGACCAGCGTCGAACGCAGTGACCCCAGGAAGAGCAGGATGACCAGCACCGCGAAGAGCAGGCCGAGCGCGCCCTCGGTGGTCAGGCCCTTGATGGACTTGGAGACGGCCGGGCCCTGATCGCTGACGACGGTCAGCCGGGCGCCGGAGCCGAGCTGTTCGCGCAGGTCGGGCAGCTTGTCCTTGACCGCGTCGGAGATGGTGACCGCGCTGCCGTCGTGGTCCATGGTCACGTTGACGGCGAGGCTCGGCCGGCCGTCGGTGCGGGTGAGGGAGTCGGCCGGGGCCGGCTGCTCCTTGACGGTGGCCACGTCACCGAGGCGCACGGGCTTGCGGGCGCCCTCGCCGGTGAGGCTGAGGTCCCGGATCTGTTCCAGCGTGGTGAAGCCGGCGCCGACCTGGACGCTGCGGTTGGCGCCGTCCTCGTCGAAGGAGCCGGCCGGGACGCCGACGCCGCCCGCCTGGAGGGCCTGGGCGAGGGCGGCGGTGGTCAGGCCGTTCTTCGCCAGCTCGCCCTCGTCGGGGGTGACGGTGACCTGGAGGTCGCGGACGCCGGTGACCTGGACGCGGCCGACGCCGTCGATGTCCTTCAGGGCCGGTACGACCGTCTTGTCGAGCTGGTCGGCGAGGGCCTGCTGGTCCTTGTCGGAGGTGGCGGCGAGCACCACGGTCGGCATGTCGTCCGTGGAACCGGAGATCACCTGCGGGTCGACCTCGGACGGCAGCTGGTTGCGGGCCCGGTTCACGGCCTGCTGCACATCGCCGACGATCTGCTTGGTGTCGTTGCCGTAGTCGAAGGACGCCATGATCACGGCGTTGCCCTCGCCCGCGGTGGAGGTGACCGAGGTGACGCCGTCGACGCCCTGGAGGCTGTTCTCGATCGGCTCGACCACCTGCTTCTCGACCGCGTCGGGGGCGGCGCCCTGGTACGGCGCGATCACCGAGACCATGGGCAGGTCGATGGTGGGCAGCAGCTGCTGCTTGATCTGGGGTATCGCGATCAGCCCGAAGACCAGGGCGACGATCGACACGAGCCCGATGAGGGCCCGTTGGGCGAGGCTGAATCTGGACAGCCAGGACATGGGTCGGGGTCTCTCTTCTGTGAGCGGCAGGGCGCTTCCGTTCACAAAGGACACAAAGGAAGCGACGACGGGACGTACAGGAGCGTCCACGTCACCACCCTGGTCCATCCGGGCGGGCCGGACCGTAGGCCCCAGGTCCATTTCCCCGGTGGGCCCCTACTCCGCGCGCAGTACACGCGGGTGGAGATCACTCCATCCGCGGACGGACCAGCCCCGACTCGTAGGCGATCACCACGAGCTGCGCCCGGTCGCGCGCGCCCAGCTTGGCCATGGCCCGGTTGACGTGCGTCTTCACGGTCAGCGGGCTGACCGCGAGGCGCTCGGCGATCTCGTCGTTGGAGTGCCCGCCCGCGACCTGCACGAGCACCTCGCGCTCCCGGCCGGTGAGCGCGCCCAGCCGCTCGCGGCCGACCGGGGCGTGGCCGTCGTCCCGGCCGCCCTGGGCGAGGAAGCGGGCGATCAGGCCCTTCGTGGCGGACGGGGACAGCAGGGCGTCGCCGGCCGCGGCGACCCGGATGGCGTTGAGCAGTTCCTCCGGCTCGCTGCCCTTGCCGAGGAAGCCGGAGGCGCCCGCGCGCAGCGACTGGACCACGTAGTCGTCCACCTCGAAGGTGGTCAGGATGACCACCCGGACCTGGGCGAGCGCGGGGTCCTCGCCGATCAGCCGGGTGGCGGCGAGACCGTCGGTGCCGGGCATCCGGATGTCCATGAGGACGACGTCGGGGCGCCGCTCCCGGGCGAGCCGGACCGCCTCCGCGCCGTCGGACGCCTCCCCGACCACCTCCATGTCGGGCTCGGAGTCGACCAGCACCCGGAACGCGCTGCGCAGCAGTGCCTGGTCGTCGGCGAGCAGGACGCGGATCGTCATACGGGCTCCCCCGGTGCCGTCGTACCGCCTTCGACGCGGTTGTCGGTGGTGCTGACGGGCAGGATCGCATGGACGCGGAAACCGCCGCCGTAGCGGGGTCCGGTGGTGAGGGTGCCGCCCAGGGCGCCGACGCGTTCGCGCATGCCGAGCAGTCCGTGGCCGCCGCCGGTCTCGGCGGCGGGGTTCTCGGGAGCGTTCTCGCCGGAGCCGTCGTCCACCACGGTGACCTCGATGTGCGGTCCGACGCGGACGACGCTCACCTCGGCCCTGGCACCGGCGCCCGCGTGTTTGCGCACGTTGGTCAGGGCCTCCTGGACGATCCGGTAGGCGGCGAGGTCCACGGCCGCCGGCAGCCGGGTGCCCTGGTCGGCGCGGGCCACCTCCACCGGGAGCCCGGCGCTGCGGAAGGTGTCGGCCAGTTCCTCCAGCAGGCTCAGTCCGGGGGCGGGTTCGGTGGGGGCCTCCGGGTCGCCGGACTGGCGCAGCAGTCCGACGGTCGCCCGCAGTTCGCTGAGCGCGCTGCGGCCGGCCTCGCGGACGTGGGCGAGCGCCTCCTTGGCCTGGTCGGGACGCTTGTCCATGACGTGTGCGGCGACACCGGCCTGCACGTTGACCAGGGCGATGTGGTGGGCGACGACGTCGTGCAGGTCGCGGGCGATGCGCAGCCGCTCCTCGGCGACGCGGCGGCGGGCCTCCTCCTCGCGGGTGCGCTCCGCGCGCTCGGCGCGTTCCCGCATGGCCCGCACGACCGCGCGGCGGCTGCGCACCGCGTCGCCCGCGGTGGCGCCGATGCCGGTCCAGGCGAGCACGCCCAGGTTCTCCTGCGCGTACCAGGGCAGCGGGCCGAAGAACATCGCGGCGGCGGTCAGCACGGTCATGGTGAGCAGGCCGACGCGGAAGGTGGTGGTGCGGTCGGTGGTCGAGGCGACGGTGTACAGGGCGATGACGGCGGACATCGCGACGGGGGCTCGGGGGTCGCCGGTGACGCACTCCACGACGGAGAGGGTGCAGGTGAGCGCGAGGACCGTGCGCGGGGCGCGGCGGCGCGGGACGAGGGCGGCGGCGGCGAGCAGCATCAGCAGGAGGCTGAGCGGGGCGGGGGTGCGGATGCCCCAGGTGACGCCGTCGGTGCCGTGCGGCAGGGCGAAGGAACCGGCGACCATGCACACGAGGACGCCCGCCGCCAGGCCCGCGTCCAGGGCGAGGGGGTGTGCCTTCAGCTCGCTGCGGGCGCGTTCCAGAGGGGTCACGTGAGGAACAGTACGGCGGGCGGGGGCCGTGCCGCGGAGGTACGGTGCCGTCGCCCGGCCGTCCCCGGCCCGGGTTCCTCGCTCGGGCCGGGCCCGCTCCCGGCCCCGTCCCGGACGCTCAGTCCGGGATCAGTCCGTTCTCGCCGAGCATCGTGCGGACCTCGTCCAGCGACGCGTCCGGCGCCGGGAGGATCAGGTCGGAGGGCTCCAGCTCGTCGGCGCCGAGCGGCGCCCCGAGCCGTCGTACGGCATCGAGGAGGGTGGCGAGGGTGCGGCGGAAGCCCTCCTCGTCACCGCCCTCCATCTCAACCAACAGTTCGTCGTCCAGCTCGTTCAGCTCGGCGAAGTGGGAGTCGTCCAGCCTGACCTGGCCCTCCCCCATGATCCGTACGATCACGTCGGCCTCCTCGGCTCGTCCCGGCGCCGTCCTGCCGCTGGTCGGAAGACCTACTGCTTGTCGAAGCGCGGGGTGTCCTGCGGCTGCTGCTGGGCCTCGGACCGCCCCTGTCCGGCGCCGCCCTCGATGGCCTGCTGCTGGGTGCCTCCGGCCAGCTCGGCCTTCATGCGCTGAAGCTCCAGCTCTACATCACTACCACCGGAGAGCCGGTCCAGCTCGGCGGCGATGTCGTCCTTGGCCATGCCGGTCGGGTCGTCCAGGGCACCGGAGGCGAGCAGTTCGTCGATGGCGCCGGCGCGGGCCTGGAGCTGCTGGGTCTTGTCCTCGGCGCGCTGGATCGCGAGGCCGACGTCGCCCATCTCCTCGGAGATGCCGGAGAAGGCCTCGCCGATCCGGGTCTGGGCCTGGGCGGCGGTGTAGGTGGCCTTGATGGTCTCCTTCTTGGTGCGGAAGGCGTCCACCTTGGCCTGCAGGCGCTGGGCCGCCAGGGTGAGCTTCTCCTCCTCGCCCTGGAGGGTGGCGTGCTGCGTCTCCAGGTCGGTCACCTGCTGCTGGAGCGCGGCGCGCCGGGACAGCGCCTCGCGGGCCAGGTCCTCGCGGCCGAGCGCCAGCGCCTTGCGGCCCTGGTCCTCCAGCTTGCCGGACTGCTGCTGCAACTGGTTGAGCTGGAGTTCCAGGCGCTTGCGGCTGGTCGCCACGTCCGCGACGCCGCGGCGCACCTTCTGGAGCAGTTCGAGCTGCTTCTGGTACGAGTAATCGAGGGTTTCGCGCGGGTCCTCGGCCCGGTCAAGGGCCTTGTTCGCCTTCGCGCGGAAGATCATCCCCATACGCTTCATGACACCGCTCATGGGCTTCGCGCGCCCCCTTCTGACGGACTCCAGCTCACCGATCCTGCGACAAGACCCACAGTACGGGCCCTGCCTCCATTACCGCACTGTCCGGGGCGTGATGCGCTCATCCCCAAGGACGACTGCGGAGAGTGCCGCTCCCGCGCAGGGAGGAGACGACCCCCGAGCCGGGCCCGGACCGGGCTCCGTCCGGCTCCACCTCGCATCCACGGGAACGTCCCCTCTGCGTCGTACAGACGCTCGGTGTTGCGGGATCGTTCCCGTTCGGGCTGCGGTCCATGCCGCCGGAGCCCTTACCCTTGGTCTTTGTGTTCCGTAGCCGTGCCAAGGATGAGAAGCCCCAGGCCGACAAGCCGGTGAACTTCTCCAAGCAGCCCCGTGACCCGCAGGCCCCCAAGGGCAGGCCCACTCCCAAGCGGAGTGAGGCCCAGTCCCAGCGCCGCAGCGTCGCCCACACGCCGACGAACCGCAAGGACGCCGCCAAGCGTTCGCGCGAGGAGCGCCGGCAGGCGCTGGAAAGGCAGCGTCAGGCGCTGGCCAGCGGTGACGAGCGCTATCTGCCGGCCCGGGACAAGGGTCCCGTGCGCAGGTTCGCCCGTGACTGGGTGGACTCCCGGTTCAACGTGGCCGAGTTCTTCCTGCCGCTCGCCATCGTGATCCTCGTGCTCAGCGTCGTCCGGGTGCCCGCGCTGCAGAACATCGCGCTGCTGCTGTGGGCCGTGGTGATCGTCCTGATCGTGCTGGACGCGGCGGTCAGCGGCTTCCGGCTGAAGAAGCGGCTCAAGGAACGCTTCCCGGACGGCAACACCCGCGGCGCGGTGGCGTACGCCCTGATGCGCTCCCTCCAGATGCGTCGGCTCCGGCTGCCGAAGCCGCAGGTCAAGCGCGGAGAGCGGCCCTGAGCGCAGACGCTTTCACCTCGGGCGCGGCCCACTCCTGGCTGGACAAGGTGGGCGGGCTGCGTGATGTCGTGCGCCAGGAACTGGTGGCGCGGCAGCTCGACGAGCAGATAGCCGGGCGGTTCCCGGTCGGGCGGCGGCTGCGGGTGCTCGACGTGGGGATCGGCCAGGGCACGCAGGCCCTGCGGCTGGCCCGGCTCGGCCATCAGGTGACCGGCGTCGAACAGGACCCGGTGATGATCGCCGCCGTGCGCGAGGCGCTGGACCGGGAGCCGCAGGGCATACGGGAACGGGTCCGGCTGGTGCAGGGCGACGGCCGGGACACCGGGGTGCACTTCCTGCCGGGCAGCTTCGACGTGGTGCTCTGTCACGGCGTGCTGATGTACGTCGAGGAGCCCGACCCGCTGGTGGCCGGCCTGGCCCGGATGCTGGCGCCCGGCGGGCTGCTCTCCCTGCTGGTGCGCAACGGCGACGGGCTCGCCATGCGGCCCGGCCTGGCGGGCGACTGGGCGGGCGCCCTGGCCGCCTTCGACACCACCGCCTACACCAACCGCCTGGGCCTGAACGTGCGGGCGGACCGGCTGGCCGAGCTGACCGCCACCCTCGCGGGCATCGCCGCCCCGCTGCACGCCTGGTACGGCGTCCGGGTGTTCACGGACCTGGCGGCGGACGACGCGGCCCGGCCGGCCGATCTGGAGACGCTGCTCGCGGTCGAGGAGCGGGCCGGCCGCACCGACCCCTACCGGGGGGTCGCGGCGCTGCTGCATCTGTGCGGGGTACGGGGCTGAGCCCGTTCGGGGCAACACGGCGGGCCCGCTGATCACCGCGCGGCCAGACTCGGGGCATGGACGCTTCCCGTACTCCTGTCCTGCGCCGGGTGATCGCGGTTCTGCTGCTGGTGTGCTGCACGGCGCTCGGCGGCTGCGAGGGCCCGGCGGCTCCGGGCGCGCGGCGGCACGACGCGGCGACGTCGAGCCCGGCGGCCGTGCCGATGGCGGCGGGCGATCTGCAGAGCGCGTACCAGCGGGTCATCCGGCAGGCGCTGCCGTCGGTCGTGCAGATCGAGGCGAGCCGGGACCTCGGCTCCGGGATCGTGTACGACGACCGCGGGCACATCGTCACCAACGCGCACGTGGTCGGCGACGAGAAGTCCTTCCGGGTGACGACGGCGGGCAGCGAGGAGCCGCTGACGGCGACCCTCGTGTACTCCTACCCCCAGCAGGACCTCGCGGTGATCAAGCTGGACCGGGTGCCGGACGGGCTGCGGCCCGCGGTGTTCGGCGACAGCGAGAAGGTGGAGGTCGGCCAGATCGTGCTGGCCATGGGATCGCCGCTCGGGCTGTCGTCCAGCGTGACCCAGGGGATCGTCTCGGCGACCGGGCGGACCGTGACCGAGGGCGGCAGCGGCGGGGGCACCGGCGCCACCATCGCCAACATGGTGCAGACGTCGGCGGCCATCAATCCGGGCAACAGCGGCGGCGCCCTGGTCAATCTGGACGGGCAGGTCATCGGCATCCCGACGCTCGCCGCGGCCGACCCCGGTCTCGGCAGCGCGGCGGCCGGCATCGGTTTCGCCATCCCGGCGTCGATGGCGCGCACCATCGCCGGGCAGATCGTGCGCGAGGGCCGGGTGGTGGACTCGGGGCGGGCCGCGCTCGGCATCACCGGGCGGACCGTGGTGGACGACCGGCTCCAGCCGGCCGGGGTGGCCGTGGTCACCGTGCAGAGCGGCGGCCCTGCGGACCGGGCCGGGCTGCGGGTCGGCGACATCATCACCCGGGTCGGCGACCGGGCCGTCACCACCATCACCTCCCTCCAGGAGGCCCTGGCGGCGGGCCGGCCGGGCGGGCGCACGCCGGTGACCTATCTGCGGGACGGGACGCGGCGGACGGCACAGGTGACGCTGGGCGAGCAGTGAGGAGGGGTACGGCGTCCGGGTACGGCTCCGGGGCGCGCCCCCTCCTCACCGGGGGTCAGGCGGCGTCGGCGTGCAGGCTCATCGGCCCGTAGATCTCGGTGTCGTCCTCGAACAGCCGCACCTGGTCCGCGCCGCCCTCCAGCAGCGCCTTCCAGTGCTCCCCCACCCAGGACTCGGCGTCCCCCTGGGTGCCGAACTCCTCGGGCTCGACCGCGGGCTGGACCTCCGTCCCGTCGGCCTTCTCGAACCGCCACGTCCATGCCGTCATGTGGGCCTCCTTGTGCTCCGACGCGTGCTGGAAGAGTAGACGGAAGCGCAATACCCGATCGGACAGGCGAAAATCGTTTCGTGGAAGTGACTCTGCTCGGTACCGGCGCCCCCGCCGGACTGCCCCGCCCCGACTGTCCCTGCGCCGCCTGCGCGACGGCGCTGGGGCCGGACGCGCGGGCGGCCACCGCGCTGCTGGTGGACGGCGCGCTGCTGCTCGACCTGACGCCGGGCGCGGCCTTCGCGGCGGCCCGGGCCGGGCACTCGCTGGCCGGGGTGCGCCAGGTGCTCCTCTCCCATCCGCACGACGGGCCCCCGGTGGAGGTGCCGGCCGGGCTGCCGCAGCCGGGGCGGGTGCCGGACGGGCGGGAGCTGGCGCTGCTGACGGGGCACCGGGTGCGGGCGGTGGCGATGGACGCGGGCGGCACCGGGTACGCGGTGACCGGTCCGGACGGGCAGCGGCTGCTGTACCTGCCACCCGGCGGGGCGCCGGCGGGCCTGGAGACGGGGACGGCGGAGTCGTACCACCTGGTGCTCGCGGACCTGGTGGGCCGCCCGGACGCGCTGGCCCGGCTGCGGGCGGTGGGCTCCGCGGGGCCGACCACGGACGTCGTCGCGGTCCATCTGGACCACGATGTGCCGCCCGGGGCGGAGCTGCGGCGGCGGCTGGCGGCGGCGGGGGCGCGCGCCGTGCCGGACGGTACGACGCTGGTGGTCGGGGCGTACGAGGAGGTGCCGGACGTGCCCAGGCGGACGCTGGTGCTCGGCGGGGCGCGCTCGGGCAAGTCGGTGGAGGCCGAGCGGCGGCTGGAGTCCTTCCCGGGCGTGCTGTACGTGGCGACCGGCGGCACCCGGGGCGGGGACACCGAGTGGGCGGCGCGGGTGGCCGCGCACCGGGAGCGGCGGCCGGGGTCGTGGCGCACGGCGGAGACGACGGACCTGGAGCCGGTGCTCGGCGAGGACGGGCCGCCGGTGCTGATCGACTGTCTGTCGCTGTGGCTGACCGATGTCATGGACCAGGTCGGGGCGTGGGACGACGCGGAGTGGGCGGGCGGGGGCGAGAAGGCGCTGCGGGAGCGGGTGCGCTCGCTCACCGAGGCGGTCCGCCGCACGCGCCGCACCGTGGTCGCGGTGTCGAACGAGGTCGGCTCGGGGATCGTGCCGGCGACGGCGTCGGGCCGCCGCTACCGCGACGAACTGGGCCGGTTGAACGCGGCGTTCGGCGCGGAGTGCGAGCAGGTGCTGCTGGTGGTCGCCGGAGCGGCGATGGTGCTGCGGGGGTAGGGGACGGCCCCGGCAGGCGCGGGTCTCAGGCGGCCGAGGAAGGGCAGCAGCCAGGTGGGGGGCAGGACCGTGCACGCGGGGGTCCCGGCGGCGATCCGGGCCCAGCCGCGGTCCAGGACGACGTGGCCGCCGGGGCGCAGGACGGCGAGGGCGGCCCGCAGTTCGGCGTCCGGGGCCTCGGACGGCGGGCGCAGGATGGTGACGACGTCGTAGCGGGAACGCAGAAGGTGCGCCAGTCCCGGCGTCGTGAGCCGGCCGCGGTACGCCTCCTCGATCCGGTCCGCCGCCAGGGCCCGCTCAAGGGCGTCCGTCGGGTCCAGCCCGTCGAAGCTCGTGTAGGGGAAGTGCTTCCGTGCCGCCTCGGGGAAGCGGCCGTCCCCGGTGTCCACGTCCAGCCAGCTCTCCGGCTCCGGCAGCGAGGACAGGGCGCGGGCGGTGAGCCGGTGCCGGAGCTGTTCCGTACGACGTTCGTGGAAGGTCGGCATGGACGGCGGCTCCCTGTGCGACATTTCGCGGCAAAACGGAACGTATGGGATGGCGATCCAGGACGCAATGACATCGCGTCGATGTGGCGCCGGGACGTTCGCTCCCGGGCGGTACTGTTCGGCGAATGAGCAGGATTGATCTGGACGACTTCACCGATCTGATCGAGCGCCCGGACGCGGGCGTGCGCCGCGACGCCGAGGCCCGGCGGGAGCGCCGGATCGTGCCGCCCGGAGCGCTGGGGCGCCTGGACGAGCTGGGCGAATGGCTCTCCGCCGCGCAGCACGCCGTACCGGTACGGACCGTCGAGCGGCCGCGGTTGGTCCTCTTCGCGGGTGACCACGGCATCGCCGCGCTGGACGTCTCGGCGCGGCCCGCGGGCGACGCGGAGCGGCTGGTGCGGGACGTACTGGAGGGCGCGAGCCCCGCCGCGGTGCTCGCGCGCCGGCTCCAGGTGCCGGTACGGGTCGTGGACATGGCCCTGGACTGCGACCCGGACGCCTTCCCCGAGGAGGTCACCCGGCACCGGGTGCGGCGCGGCAGCGGCCGTATCGACATCGAGGACGCGCTCACCCTGGACGAGGCGGAGGCGGCGGTGCGGGCGGGCATGGCCGTGGCCGACGAGGAGGCGGACTCCGGCACCGACCTGGTGGTGCTCGGCGATGTCAGCGTGGGCGGGACCACCGCGGCCGCGGTGCTGGTCGCGGCGTTGTGCGGGACCGACGCGTCCGTGGTGACCGGGCGGGGCGGGCAGCCGATCGACGACCTGACGTGGATGCGCAAGTGCGCGGCGATCCGGGACGCGCTGCGCCGGGCGCGGCCGGTGCTCGGGGACCAGTTGCAGCTGCTGGCGACCGTGGGCGGGGCGGACCTCGCGGCGATGACGGGGTTCCTGCTCCAGTGCGCGGTGCGGAAGCTGCCGGTGATCCTGGACGGGGTGGTGACCACCGCGTGTGCGCTGGTCGCGCAGCGGGTCGCCTTCCGGGCGCCGGACTGGTGGCTGGCCGCGCACGACAGCGGGGAGCCGGGCCAGGCCAAGGCCCTGGACCGGATGGCGCTGGAGCCGCTGCTGACGCAGGGCGTGAAGACCGGCGAGGGCCTGGGCGCGCTGCTGGCCCTGCCGCTGGTCCAGGCCGCGGCGGCGCTGGCCGCGGAGCTGCCGGAGAAGCCGGAGAAGCCGGAGGACGAGCAGGCGGCCGACGGCGAGAAGGAAGCCGGCGGCCGGAAGGACGCCGACGGCCAGGAGGAGCCGGACGCCGGCGAGCGGCCGGAGGGGTCCGCGGAGTAGGGCGCGCCACCCCCGTCCAACTGGCCGGTTTGACAAGCGGTTCACCGGATAAGTCCGGTTCGCCGGGGCAGCCCCCATAAGATCCTTTGCCATGGGAGATGCCCGGATTGCCGTGTCGCAGCGTGTGGAGGCGGGGGGTTCGGTCGAGGAGGAGCGGCGGGGCGGCGGGGCGTCCCGGCGGGCCGCCGCCTTCGCCGTCTGGTACCTGCGCACCGTCGCCTTCGTCAACTTCCTCACCGCGGTGTGGGTCTCGCTCTACCAGGACGTGCGCCGGCACAACCAGGACGACTTCTTCACGCCGTACCTGCTGACCGCCGGCTTCGCCTCCGGGGTGTTCACCACGTTCCTGGCGATCACGATGCGGCGCCGCAAGCGCGCCGCGTGGATCCTCAACCTGGTGCTCAGCGGTGCCTTCCTCGCGCTGTTCGCGTTCGCCATGGCGTTCCCGGAGATCCACCGGTACGCGCAGAACTGGGTCTCGCTGGTGCTGACGGCCGCGTTCGTCGGGGCGCTGCTCGTGGGTCGGCGGGAGTTCTACGCCAAGGGCGACCGCGCCAACCCCCGGCTCGCGGCCACGGTCGCCGTCTGCGGCGGGGCACTCGCCTCCCTGTTGGCCGGGCTGCTGGTGACGGTCACCAACGAGGCGCCCGACGCGGCCCGTTCGACCTTCCCGGAACGCTGGCACTTCGGCGCCCTGCGGCTGGTCTCGGTCTCCGCCGACGAGCACCACTTCCCCGGCATCGCCCCGCCCAACTGGGCCAATGTCGCGATCAACGTGCTCAGTACGGCCCTGGTGCTCGCCGTCTTCTACGCCGCCTTCCGCTCCCGGCGGGCCGTGGACCCGCTCACCGCGGACGACGAGAAACGGCTGCGGGCGCTGCTGGAGCGGCACGGCGAGCGGGACTCGCTGGGCTACTTCGCGCTGCGCCGGGAGAAGAGCGTGGTGTGGTCGCCGACCGGCAAGGCGGCCGTCGCCTACCGGGTCGTCGGCGGGGTGAGCCTCGCCTCCGGGGACCCGCTGGGCGATCCGGAGGCCTGGCCCGGGGCGATCGTGCCGTGGCTCGCGAAGGCGCGGGCACACGGCTGGATCCCGGCGGTGATGGGGGCGAGCGAGGAGGCGGGCACCGTGTACGCCCGGCACGGCCTGGACGCGCTGGAGCTCGGGGACGAGGCGATCGTGGAGGTCGCCGACTTCACCCTGGAGGGGCGGGCGATGCGCACCGTGCGGCAGGCCTACAACCGGGTGAAGCGCGCGGGGTACGAGGTGCGCGTCCGGCGCCACGAGGACATCCCGGCGCACGAGATGGCGCTGCTCGTCGAGCGCGCGGACGACTGGCGGGACGGCGCGACCGAGCGCGGGTTCAGCATGGCTCTCGGCCGGCTCGGGGACCCCGAGGACGGGCGCTGCGTGATGCTGGAGTGCACGGACGCGCGGGGCCGGCCGCGGGCGCTGCTGTCGTTCGTGCCCTGGGGGCCGAGCGGGCTGTCGCTGGACCTGATGCGCCGCGACCGGGACGCCGAGAACGGGCTGGTGGAGTTCATGGTCATCGAACTGCTGCGGCGCTCCGCGGAGATCGGGGTCACACAGGTCTCGCTGAACTTCGCGATGTTCCGCTCGGTCTTCGAACGGGGGGCACGGCTGGGCGCCGGACCGGTGCTCAGGCTGTGGCGGTCGCTGCTCAGCTTCTTCTCCCGCTGGTGGCAGATCGAGTCGCTGTACCGCGCCAACGCCAAGTACCGGCCCATCTGGGAGCCGCGGTTCCTGCTCTTCGAGAAGAGCGCGGACCTGCCGCGCATCGGCCTCGCCTCGGCCCGCGCGGAGGGTTTCCTGGAGGCGCCGGGGCTGCCCAAGTGGCTGCACCGCAGGCAGCTGGGCGGCCGTCGATGACCGTACCGGGGTAGGGAAGAGCGCATGGGATCGTTCGCCCGCTGGGCCCGCGCCGAGTGGGGACCGCTGTACGGCACCGTACGCGGGCCCCTGCCGGGGCCGCGCCCGCGGGCGATGCCGGTGACCGCCGCGGCGGTGTCGCTGACGGCGCTGCTGCAGTTCGTGCAGAACCGGCCGTGGGGGTTCCGGCTGGTGCAGGACCTCGGCGCGGTGCGGGCCGAGGACCCGCTGTGGCTGGGGCTGCTGCGCACCCCGCTGTCGCTGTTCGTGCCCGCCCTCGACCTGCCGGTGTGGGGCGCGCTGGCGCAGATCCTGCTGGTGTTCGGGATCGCCGAGCTGTGCCTGGGCTGGTGGCGGACGCTGGTCATCGCCTACCTCGCCACGCTCGCCGGGACCCTGTACGCGCGCATCGGCATCGCGCTGGGCGCGCACGCCCCGTTCGGGCTGCCGTGGACGGACGCGCAGGTGGTGGACACCGGCCCGTCGGCCGCCGTGGTGGGCCTCGCGGTGTTCGTGGCCTGGCGGCACGGCGCCTATCACACGGCGGGCGCGGTGACCGTGGCGATGGTCGCCGAGGTGCTGCTGAAGGAGAACCTGGCCGGCAAGGAGCACCTGGCCGCCCTGATGGCCGTGGGCTCGCTGTGCCTGGCGGTGGCGGCCCGCCGCGCCCGCCCCGGCCTCCTCCGGCGGCGGCGCCCGCCCGGCCGGCCCCGCGCCCACGCCGGCCCGCCACCGGTCGGGTCCTGAAGGGGGCGGGGCACGACGGCGGGCCGCCAAGGGACACCGCCCCTCAGCGGCGCCCCTCGGGCAGCCGGGGCGGCTTCGGGTCGGGGCGGCCGCCGATCCAGTCCTCCAGGGCGCGGCCGGGACGGGACCACCGGCGGTCGTGGCGGTAGGCGCGCAGGATGGCGCGGGCACGCGCGCGGGGCCGGTGGCCGTAGAACCGGCGGGCCCACGGGGAGCCCGGGCGGGCCAGGCGGACCGCGCCGAACAGCGCGACCAGCGGGACGATCGCGCCGAACACCGCGAGCCGGGCCTTGCCCTTGCTCAGGGCGACCAGCGCGAGCACGAAGTTGGCGCAGATGTTGGCGATGACGGTGCCCCGGTCGGCGACTTCCTGCGCGGTGAGGTCGTTGACGCCGAACGGCGCGAACCCGGCCAGCAGCAGGGCCACGAGGGCCGCGGTGAGCACCACCGCCTCCACGCTCTTGCGGCCCTCCTCGGTCCAGTACACGTCGTCCAGGTGCAGGATCAGCGCGAACTCGTCCAGGACCAGCCCCGCGCCGACTCCGAACACCACGGCGGCGAGCGCCTCGCCCACGCCGTGCCGGTCGCCGGCGAACGCGCCGAAGCCGCCGATGATGACGAGCACGACCCCGGGGACGGCGTGGTGGATGTGCAGGCCGCCCGCGCTGACGTTGCGGAACGGGCCCCTGCCCGCCCGGATCAGGCGGGTGATCACCCGGGTGACGGCGAAGGTCAGGACGAAGGCGGCGAGGGCGAGCAGCAGCGGAAGCTTGCCCGGTTCGATGATGTTCCGCACCCACCAGTGCCCCATGTGCGCACTTTATCCCCGGTGCCCTCGCCCCGGGCGGCCCACGGCGGCCGGGTAACCTGCGCCGATGCGCACGTCCTCCGCGTTCGACGGTCTCCGTTTCGCCTTCGGCACCCTCACCGTGCTCCCCGTGCGGGTGCACCGCTGGGACCGCGGGGCGGCCCGCGGGGGCATGCTCGCCGCCGCCGCCGTCGGACTGGTCGTCGGCGCCCTCGCGGCGGCCCTCGGACTGGTCCTGCTGTTCCTCGGCGCGGGCCCGCTGCTCGCCGCCGTCGGCTCGGTCGCCGTCCCCGCCGCGCTGACCCGGGGACTGCACCTGGACGGGCTCGCCGACACCGCCGACGGGCTGGGCAGCGGCAAGCCCGCCGCGGACGCGCTGCGCATCATGAAGCAGTCGGACATCGGCCCGTTCGGGGTGCTCACCCTGGTCCTGGTGCTGCTCGCCCAAGTCGCCGTGCTCGCGCAGCTGTTCGGCTACTCGTGGGCGCGGGGCGCGGCGGCCGCGGTGACCTCCGCGGTGGCCGCCCGGCTCGCGCTCACCCTGGCCGCCCGCACCGGGGTGCCGGCCGCCCGGCCGGAGGGACTCGGCGCGGCGGTCGCCGGGGTGGTGCCGGTGCCGGGCGCGCTGGCGCTCACGGCGCTGTGCACGGCCGCCGCGTCCGGCTGGGGCGCCGCCCTCGGCCCGCACGGCGGATGGCGCGCCGCAGCCGCCGTGCTGCTCGCCCTCGCCGCCGCCGAACTGCTGCTGCGCCGCTGCGTCCGCCGCTTCGGCGGGCTCACCGGCGACGTGTTCGGCGCCCTCGCGGAGACGGCCGCGACGACGGCGCTGGTGGTGCTGGCCCTCGCGCCCTGACCGCTCGGCGACGCCATCGGCGGGACATCCGAAACACCCTCAGGCGTGAGCAATCGGGCGCACACGCGTAACCTCGTGCCGGGTGTTCGCCGACAGGGTGAAGACCCCGGATGCCATGTGTCCCCAGGCCTGGACCTAGGGTCGGCTCTCGGGCCCGGTCGACCCACACCATTTCGGCCACAGCAACTTCACATCGGAAGCGAGAACTCACCACCGTGACTGCTCTGACTCTCAGCACCGCCGCGGCGCCCGGCCTGCGGGCCGACGCGATCGTGATCGGTGTCGCCAAGGGCGCCAAGGGACCCGTCGTCGCGCCGGGCGCCGAAGCCGTGGACCAGGCCTACGACGGCAAGCTGGCCGGCGTCCTGGAGACCCTGGGCGCCTCGGGTGCCGAGGGCGAGCTGACGAAGCTGCCCGCCCCCGCGGGCTTCAAGGCCCCGCTCCTGGTGGCGGTGGGCCTGGGCGCGGAGCCGGACGCCGAGGACGACGAGCCCGGCTTCGCCGCGGAGACCCTGCGCAAGGCCGCCGGTACGGCCGCCCGCGCGCTCGCCGGCCGCAAGAAGGCCGCGTTCGCGCTGCCCGTCGACGGCCCCGGCGCCATCGAGGCGATCGGCGAGGGCGTGCTCCTCGGCGCGTACTCCTTCGACGCGTACAAGGAGAACGGCGCGGCCAGGAGTGCCCGCGCCAGGAACGGCAAGGCCCCGCTGGCCGAGGCCACGCTGCTCGGCGGCAAGCCGCGCGACGCCGCCCACAAGGGTGCCGTCGCCCGCGCCGTCGCGGTCTCCGAGGAGCTGAACCGCGCCCGCGACCTGGTCAACACCCCGCCGAACGACCTCAACCCGCAGGCCTTCGCCCAGATCGTGCAGGCCGCGGCCAAGGAGCACGGCCTGAAGGTGCAGGTGCTCGACGAGAAGGCGCTGACCAAGGGCGGCTACGGCGGCATCCTCGGCGTCGGCGGCGGCTCCGCGTCGGCTCCGCGCCTGGTCAAGGTGGCGTACACGCATCCGAACGCGGAGCGGCACCTCGCCTTCGTCGGCAAGGGCATCACCTACGACTCGGGCGGCATCTCCCTGAAGCCGGCCGGTCACAACGAGACGATGAAGTGCGACATGGCCGGCGCCGCCGCCGTGTTCGCCGCCGTCGTCGCCGCGGCCCGGCTCGGCCTGGAGACCAACGTCACCGGCTGGCTGGCGCTGGCCGAGAACATGCCGTCCGGCTCGGCGGTGCGCCCCGGTGACGTGCTGCGCATGTACAGCGGCAAGACGGTGGAGGTGCTCAACACCGACGCCGAGGGCCGGCTGGTGCTCGCGGACGCGCTGTGGGCGGCCTCCCTGGAGGAGCCGGACGCGATCGTGGACGTCGCCACGCTGACCGGCGCGATGATGGTGGCGCTGGGCACCCGGACGCTGGGCGTCATGGCCAACGACGACGCGTTCCGCACCACGGTGTACGAGGCCGCCGAGGAGGTCGGCGAGCCGGCCTGGCCGATGCCGATGCCGGAGCACCTGGCCAAGGGCCTGGAGTCCCAGGTCGCCGACATGACCAACGTCGGCGAGCGGTGGGGCGGCGGTCTGCTCGCCGGTCTCTTCCTGCGCGAGTTCGTGGGCGAGGACATCGCCTGGGCGCATCTCGACATCGCCGGCCCGGCGTTCAACGAGGGCGGCCCCTTCGGGTACACGCCGAAGGGCGGCACGGGCACGGCGGTGCGCACGCTGGTCCGCCTCGCGGAGCTGACGGCCGAGGGTGACCTGGGCTGACGCCCGCCCACCGGCTCGGTCGCACGGTGCGCGGCCCCGGCGAGGGGGCGCGGGAGACCGCTCGCGCGGTCGCCCGCGCCCCTTTTCCGTCCGCTTCCCGCGCGCGTACCGTCCGCGCGTTCCCGTCCGTTTCCCGGGAACGTGGGACGTCTCACACACCGGCCCGGCGACTCGTACACCTCCAACAAGTGCAAAGATGGAGCCCGGCAGGACAGGGCCCCCACCGAAGGGCCGAAGCATCAAGCGGCCGGACACCAGCCGCCCGCCGGTCATCGGAGATCGGCGCAAGGCGCACATGCATGGAGGACGTGACGTGGCGAACGACGCCAGCACCGTTTTCGACCTAGTGATCCTCGGCGGTGGTAGCGGTGGTTACGCCGCGGCCCTGCGCGGGGCGCAGCTGGGCCTGGACGTCGCCCTGATCGAGAAGGACAAGGTCGGCGGTACCTGCCTGCACCGGGGTTGCATCCCCACCAAGGCCCTGCTGCACGCGGGCGAGATCGCCGACCAGGCCCGCGAGAGCGAGCAGTTCGGCGTCAAGGCCACCCTCGAGGGCATCGACGTCCCGGCCGTCCACAAGTACAAGGACGGCGTGGTCGCCGGCCTCTACAAGGGTCTGCAGGGTCTGATCGCGTCCCGCAAGGTGACGTACGTCGAGGGCGAGGGCCGGCTGTCCTCCCCGACCTCCGTCGATGTGAACGGCCAGCGCATCCAGGGCCGCCACGTCCTGCTGGCGACCGGCTCCGTGCCGAAGTCGCTGCCGGGCCTGGAGATCGACGGCGACCGGATCATCTCCTCCGACCACGCCCTCGTCCTGGACCGCGTGCCGAAGTCCGCGATCATCCTGGGCGGCGGTGTCATCGGCGTCGAGTTCGCCTCCGTGTGGAAGTCCTTCGGTGCCGACGTCACCGTCATCGAGGGCCTGAAGCACCTCGTCCCGGTCGAGGACGAGAACAGCTCGAAGCTTCTTGAGCGCGCGTTCCGCAAGCGCGGCATCAAGTTCAACCTCGGCACCTTCTTCCAGAAGGCCGAGTACACGCAGGACGGCGTCAAGGTCACGCTGGCCGACGGCAAGGAGTTCGAGGCCGAGGTCCTCCTCGTCGCCGTCGGCCGCGGCCCGGTCTCCCAGGGCCTCGGCTACGAGGAGCAGGGTGTCGCCATGGACCGGGGCTACGTCCTGGTCGACGAGTACATGCGGACCAACGTCCCGACCATCTCCGCCGTCGGTGACCTCGTCCCGACCCTCCAGCTCGCGCACGTCGGCTTCGCCGAGGGCATCCTGGTGGCGGAGCGCCTGGCCGGTCTGAAGGTCGTTCCGATCGACTACGACGGTGTCCCGCGGGTGACGTACTGCCACCCGGAGGTCGCCTCCGTCGGCATCACCGAGGCCAAGGCCAAGGAGATCTACGGCGCGGACAAGGTCGTCGCTCTGAAGTACAACCTGGCGGGCAACGGCAAGAGCAAGATCCTCAACACCTCGGGCGAGATCAAGCTCGTCCAGGTGAAGGACGGTGCCGTGGTCGGCGTCCACATGGTCGGCGACCGCATGGGCGAGCAGGTCGGCGAGGCCCAGCTGATCTACAACTGGGAAGCGCTGCCGGCCGAGGTCGCCCAGCTCATCCACGCCCACCCGACGCAGAACGAGGCGCTCGGCGAGGCCCACCTGGCCCTGGCCGGAAAGCCGCTGCACTCCCACGACTGACCTTTGGTCAACGGGCGCGACGACACAGACTTCCGCAATTCGTAAGGAGCAACCGAAACCATGGCGGTTTCCGTAACCCTTCCGGCGCTCGGTGAGAGCGTCACCGAGGGCACTGTCACCCGCTGGCTGAAGGCCGAGGGCGAGCGCGTCGAGGCCGACGAGCCGCTGCTCGAGGTCTCGACCGACAAGGTCGACACCGAGATCCCCTCCCCTGCCTCCGGCGTGCTGGCCTCCATCAAGGTCGCCGAGGACGAGACGGTCGAGGTCGGCGCCGAGCTGGCCGTGATCGACGACGGCACCGGTGCCCCCGCCGCCGCCCCGGCCCCGGCCGCCGCCGAGGCCCCGGCCGCCGAGGCTCCGGCCCCGGCCGCCGCTCCGGTGGCCGAGGCCCCGGCCCCCGCCCCGGCCCCCGAGGCCCCGGCCGCCCCCGCCGCTCCGGCCGGTGGCGCCGAGGGCACGGACGTGGTCCTGCCCGCGCTCGGCGAGTCCGTCACCGAGGGCACCGTCACCCGCTGGCTGAAGTCGGTGGGCGACTCCGTCGAGGCCGACGAGCCGCTGCTCGAGGTCTCCACGGACAAGGTCGACACCGAGATCCCGGCGCCCACCTCCGGCGTGCTGCTGGAGATCGTGGTCGGCGAGGACGAGACCGCCGAGGTCGGCGCCAAGCTCGCCGTCATCGGCGCCCCGGGTGCCGCCCCGGCCGCCGCTCCGGCTCCGGCCGCCCCGGCCCCGGCCCCGGCCGCCGAGGCTCCGGCCCCGGCTCCGGCTCCCGCCGCCCCGGCGGCCCCGGCCGCTCCCGCCCCGGCCGCTCCCGCCCCGGCTCCGGCCGCCCCCGCGGCTCCGGCCCCGGCCCCCGCCGCCCCGGCGCAGCCCGCCGCTCCGGCCCAGGCCCCGGCTCCCGCCCCGGCCCCGGTCACCCCGGCGACCGCGCCGACCTCCCCGACCGCCACCCAGGCGACGGACGAGGGCGCGTACGTGACCCCGCTGGTGCGCAAGCTCGCCGCCGAGAACGGCGTCGACCTGGCCACCGTCAAGGGCACCGGCGTCGGCGGCCGCATCCGCAAGCAGGACGTCATCGCCGCCGCCGAGGCCGCGAAGGCCCCCGCCGCCGCTCCGGCTCCGGCCGCCGCGGCCGCCCCGGCCGCCAAGAAGGCCCCGGCGCTGGAGGTCTCCCCGCTGCGTGGCCAGACCGTCAAGATGACCCGCATCCGCAAGGTCATCGGCGACAACATGGTCAAGGCGCTGCACGAGCAGGCCCAGCTGTCGTCGGTCGTCGAGGTCGACGTCACCCGTCTGATGAAGCTGCGCGCCCAGGCGAAGGACTCGTTCGCGGCCCGCGAGGGCGTCAAGCTCTCCCCGATGCCGTTCTTCGTGAAGGCCGCCGCCCAGGCGCTGAAGGCCCACCCGGTCATCAACGCCCGGATCAACGAGGCCGAGGGCACGATCACCTACTTCGACACCGAGAACGTCGGTATCGCGGTGGACTCCGAGAAGGGCCTGATGACCCCGGTCATCAAGCACGCCGGCGACCTCAACATCGCGGGCATCGCCAAGGCCACGGCGGAGCTGGCGGGCAAGGTCCGCGCCAACAAGATCACCCCGGACGAGCTGTCCGGCGCGACCTTCACCATCTCCAACACCGGTTCGCGCGGCGCGCTGTTCGACACGATCATCGTGCCCCCGAACCAGGTCGCGATCCTCGGCATCGGTGCCACGGTCAAGCGTCCGGCGGTCATCGAGACCGAGGAGGGCACGGTCATCGGCGTCCGCGACATGACGTACCTGACCCTCTCCTACGACCACCGCCTGGTCGACGGCGCCGACGCGGCCCGTTACCTGACGGCCGTCAAGTCGATCCTGGAGGCCGGCGAGTTCGAGGTCGAGCTCGGCCTGTAATCCCCGGTCACCCCGCACACGCCGGTGCCCCCGTCCGGAACTTCCGGACGGGGGCACCGGCGTTTTCCACGGCTGGGAGCGTATGCGCCGTTTGCGCCCCCGCACCCCGTGTAAGCCTTGTCTCACCTGCGCAAAAGCATCCCCACGCGCCCTACCCGCGGAGCGAAGCCGCCGTATTGTCTAAATGTCTGTCCCCGGGAGGAGCCCTCATGACCGCGCCCGTAGTCCACTCGCTGCGCGAACAGATCCGCGAGCACATCGTGGAGGGAATCGTCAGCGGGCGCTGGCAGCCGGGCGAGCGGATCGTGGAACGGCGCATCGCCACCGAGCTGGAGGTCAGCCAGACCCCGGTGCGGGAGGCGCTGCGCGAGCTGGAGTCGCTGCGGCTGATCGAGTCCGCGCCCAACAAGGGTGTGCGGGTGCGCAATCTGACCGCGGCCGACCTGGAGGAGAGTTACCCGGTCAGGGCCGGTCTGGAGGCGATCGCGGCGGAGCTGGCGGCGGACCGTCTCGCCCAGGACTGCTCGGCCCTGGAGCCCCATGTGCTGGCCCTGTACGAGGCCGACAGCGCGGCCGACGGCACCGCCCAGGTCCGGCACACCGTGGCCTTCCACCGCGAACTGGTCCGCGCCGCCGACAACTCGGTGCTGCTGCACACCTGGGAGGGGCTCGGCATCGAGGTCTTCACGGCGCTGTCGATCCGCTGGCTGGGCACGGTGCAGCAGTCGTACGCCGAGGAGCACGACGAACTGGTGCAGGCCTTCAAGCGCCGGGATGCGCGGATCGCGGAGCTGGTGAAGGCGCACGTCCTGGGCTGCGCCCCGCGCGCCTGAGGCTCCCCGGCGCACCCGGAGGCAGCCGGGACGGCTACTCCGGCGTACCTGGGCACGTCCCCGCTCACCTGCGAATTCCCTGATCAAACCCGGCACCGGGTGCCCCCTTCCAAGGCACCGGGTGCCGACTTTCTTGAAATCGAGAGATTTTCCCTCTCCACCCTTTGATCGATCATCGATCAGGGAGTTACAGTCACGGACGGACTTCCACCCGAAGTCCTCTGCCCTGTCCTGCCAAAGACCTAGGGCACCCCCGAACCCTTGCCTGTGAGGGAACCCCCTTCGACTGAGGAAGGCGGCGACATGACCGACCCCAACGCCATCCAGCCGAGCGAGCTGGACCAGCTCCCGGACCGCGACCCCGAGGAGACCGCCGAGTGGCAGGCCTCCCTGGACGCCGTGGCCAGGGAGGCGGGCCCGCATCGCGCCGCGTACCTGATGCGCCGCACGCTGGAGCGCGCCGAGGCGGGCGGCATCGCGCTGCCGAAGCTGCTGGAGACGGACTACGTCAACACCATCCCCACCTCCGCCGAGCCGGCCGTGCCCGGTGACCCGGAGCTGGAGGCCCGCATCACCGCCTGGAACCGCTGGAACGCGGCCGCCATGGTGACCCGGGGCAGCAAGCACGGCGTCGGCGGCCACATCGCCACCTTCGCCTCCGCCGCCTGGCTCTACGAGACCGGCTTCAACCACTTCTTCAAGGGCAAGGAGGGCGACGGCTCCGGCGACCAGCTGTACATCCAGGGCCACGCCTCCCCCGGCATCTACGCCCGCGCCTTCCTGGACGGCCGCCTGTCCGAGGCGCAGCTGGACAACTTCCGCCAGGAGGCCGGCGGCAACGGCCTGCCGTCCTACCCGCACCCGCGCCGGCTGCCCTGGCTGTGGGAGTTCCCCACGGTCTCCATGGGTCTCGGCCCGCTGTCCGCGATCTACCAGGCGCGCTTCAACCGCTACCTCACCAACCGCGGCATCAAGGACGTCTCGTCCTCGCACGTATGGGCGTTCCTCGGCGACGGCGAGATGGACGAGCCGGAGTCGACGGCGGCCCTCGCGCTCGCCGCCCGTGAGGAGCTGGACAACCTCACCTTCGTCATCAACTGCAACCTGCAGCGCCTGGACGGCCCGGTCCGCGCCAACTTCAAGATCGTGCAGGAGCTGGAGGCCCAGTTCCGCGGCGCCGGCTGGAACGTCGTCAAGACGCTGTGGGGCACCGCCTGGGACGAGCTGTTCGCCCTGGACACCACGGGCGCGCTGGTCCGCCGGCTGCGCCAGGTGCCGGACGCCCAGGTGCAGACGTACCAGACCCGCGACGCCGCCTACATCCGCCAGGACTTCTTCGGCGCCGACCCGGCGCTGGTCGAGATGGCGAAGCTGCTCTCGGACGACAAGATCCTGGAGTGCTTCCACCTCTCGCGCGGCGGTCACGAGGCCCGCAAGGTCTACGCGGCGTACAAGGCGGCCGTCGAGCACAAGGGCGCGCCGACCGTGATCCTCGCCCAGACGGTCAAGGGCCACACCCTGGGCGAGGGCTTCGCGTCGAAGAACGCCAACCACCAGATGAAGAAGCTGTCGGTGGACGAGTTCAAGGCGATGCGCGACCTGCTCGAACTGCCGATCAAGGACAGCGACTTCGTCGACGGCGTGGTGCCCTACGGTCACCCGGGCGCCGACTCCCCCGAGGTGCGCTACCTCCAGGAGCGCCGCGCGGCCCTGGGCGGTCCCGCCCCGGCCCGTCGCACGCACCCGCTGGCCCCGCTGCCGGCCCCCGCCGAGAAGGCGTTCGCGTCCTTCGACAAGGGCTCCGGCTCGCAGAACGTGGCCACCACCATGGCCTTCGTCCGCCTGGTCAAGGACCTGGTGCGCGACAAGGAGACGGGCAAGCGCTGGGTGCCGATCGTCCCCGACGAGGCACGCACCTTCGGTATGGAGTCGCTCTTCCCGTCGCTCGGGATCTACTCCCCCAAGGGCCAGACGTACGAGCCGGTCGACCGCGACCAGCTGATGTTCTACAAGGAGGCCAAGAACGGCCAGATCCTCAACGAGGGGATCACCGAGGCCGGGTCGATGGCCGACTTCATCGCCGCGTCCACCGCGTACGCGACGCACGGCGAGGCGATGATCCCGTTCTACATCTTCTACTCGATGTTCGGCTGGCAGCGCACCGCCGACCAGATGTGGCAGCTCGGCGACCAGCTCGGCCGCGGCTTCCTGGTGGGTGCGACGGCGGGCCGTACCACGCTGACGGGCGAGGGCCTCCAGCACGCCGACGGCCACTCGCCGGTGATCGCCGCGACCAACCCGGCGGCGCTGACGTACGACCCCGCGTTCGCCTACGAGATCGCGGTGATCGTGCGCGAGGGTCTGCGCCGGATGTACGGCGAGGCGCAGCCGGGCGAGGACCAGAACGTCTTCTACTACCTGACCGTCTACAACGAGCCGCTGCCGCAGCCGGCGAAGCCGGGCGTCGCGGGCATCGACGAGGGCATCGTCAAGGGCCTGTACCGCTTCAACACGGCGGAGTCGGCGGGCGTCACCGTCCCGGCCAACGCCCCGCGCATCCAGCTGCTGGGTTCCGGCACGGCGATCCACTGGACGCTCCAGGCGCAGAAGCTCCTCGCCGAGGAGTGGGGCGTCGCGGCCGACGTCTGGTCGGCGACCTCCTGGTCCGAGCTGCGCCGTGACGCGATGGAGGCGGACGCCGCCCTGCTGCGCGGCGAGGAGCGCGTGCCGTTCGTACGCCAGGCGCTCCAGGGTGCCGAGGGCCCGGTCCTCGCGGTCTCCGACTACATGCGCCAGGTCCCGGACCAGATCGCGCAGTGGGTGGAGCAGGACTGGTCCTCGCTGGGCGCGGACGGCTTCGGCCTCTCCGACACCCGGCCGGCGGCCCGCCGCCACTTCGGCGTGGACGCGGAGTCCATCGTCGTCGCCGCCCTCGCCCAGCTCGCCCGGCGCGGCGAGGTCAAGGCGACGGCGGTGAAGGAGGCCCGGGAGAAGTACGGCCTGTAGTCACCGGTCGGCACAAGCGGGGGAAGGGGTACGGCGAATCGCCGTGCCCCTTCCTTGTCGGTGCCGCCCGGCATGATGTCCCCATGCGTGCGGCGCGGCTCATCAAGATGGTTCTGCTTCTCCAGGCGCGGGCGTCCATGACCGCCGGCGAACTCGCGCGGGAGCTGGAGGTGTCGGAGCGCACGGTGACGCGGGACGCGGTGGCGCTGTCCGAGGCGGGGGTGCCGGTGTACGCGGACCGGGGCCGGGCCGGCGGGTACCGCCTGGTCGGCGGGTACCGGACGCGGCTGACCGGGCTCGGGCGCAGCGAGGCCGAGGCGCTGTTCCTCAGCGGGGTGCCGGGCGCGCTGCGGGACATGGGGCTCGCGGACGCGGCGTCGGCGGCCCGGCTGAAGGTGTCGGCTGCGCTGGTGCCCGCCCTGCGGGACGCCCCGCGCACGGCGGCCCAGCGCTTCCACCTGGACGCGCCCGGCTGGTTCCGCGAGCCCGAGACCCCCGCGCTGCTGCCGGCGGTCGCCGAGGCGGTGTGGGACGACCTGTGCGTCACGGCCCGCTACCGGCGCGGCGACGGCGAGGTGGAGCGGCTGCTGGAGCCGTACGGGCTGGTGCTGAAGGCGGGCGCCTGGTACCTGTGCGCCCGGGTGCCGGACGCGGACGCCTTCCGTACGTACCGCGTCGACCGCTTCACCGCCGTCGTGCCGGCCGACACCCGTTTCCGGCGCGACGAGGACTTCGACCTGCCCGGCTACTGGGCGGCCCAGGCGGAGCGGTTCGCACGGTCGATCCTGCGCGCCCAGGCGGTGGTGCGGCTGTCCCCGGAGGGTGTGCGCAGGCTGCCGTACGCCGTCGAGGCGCTGTCGGCGCGGGAGGGGCTGGCGGATGCCGGGGAGCCCGACGAGGCGGGGTGGGTGACGGTGACGCTGCCCGTGGAGTCGGAGGAGATCGCGCACGCCCAGCTGACCGCGCTCGGGCCGGAGGTGGAGGTGCTGGCGCCGCGGAGCCTGCGGGAGCGGTTCGCGCGGGACGCGGCCCGGCTCGCGGAGTTGTACGGGGGCGCGGGGGCGTGAGCGGCCTTACCTCCGCGTGCGTCCGGGGGGCCGAGGCCCGATGCTGGAGCGGTGATGGACGAGACGGAGTTCTGGGCGCTGGTCGACACCACCCGTGAGGCCGCCGAGGGCGATCCCGAGGACCAGGCCGAACTCCTGGTGGACCGGCTGGTCCAGCTGGACCCGGAGCAGGTCCTGGACTTCGCCCGTCACTTCGAGGCCCGCTACAACCGCGCCTACCGCTGGGACCTGTGGGGCGCCGCCTGGGTGCTGCTGGACGGGGCGAGCGACGACGCGTTCGACTTCTTCCGGTGCTGGCTGATCGGCCAGGGCCGGGAGGTGTTCGAGGGCGCCCTCCAGGACCCGGACGCGCTGGCGGAGCTGCTGGACGACTTCGACGAGGAGGTCGACGGCGACGGCGAGGAGCTGGGCTACGCGGCCGACGAGGCGTACGAGCAACTCACCGGCACCGTGGCGGCGGACCTGGGTCTGCCGCCCGCGCCCGCGGAACCGGCCGGCGCCCCGGTCGACTTCGAGGACGAGTCGGCCCTCGCGGCGCGCTACCCGCGGCTGTGGGACCGGTTCAGGGGCTGAGGCCCGGTCCGGCCCTGGAGGCGCGCGGCCGTCTGTCTGATCTCGGGCAGGCGGGCGGTGAGGGCGGCGCCGGGGCAGCTGGTCATGAAGCCGTCGTTGTGTCCGGACACGGCGGGCAGGACGGCGGTGGTGCCGGCGCGGAAGCGGCTCAGGCCGTTGCTGGAGACCAGGCGCACCCGGGCGCGCGGATCGACGTCGGACAGGCCCAGCTTCCAGGCGGCCAGGGCGGCGATGGCGTCGGTCAGGGCGCGCGGCACCGGCACGCCCGCGGTGAAGGTGCCGATGGCGGCGATCCCGGCGGTGCGGTGGTTGAAGCCCTGCGCGTGGGCGCCGACGACGGGCCGGTCGGTGCCCCCGGCGCGGCCCTCGTAGACGGTGCCGCAGCGGTCGACGAGGAAGTTGTAGCCGATGTCGTCCCACCGCCGCTGGCCGGTCTGCCCGGCGTACAGGCGGCGGATGATCTCGGGGGTGTCGGCGCACCGGTAGTCGTTGGGCGAGTCGGTGTGGTGCACGAAGACCGCGATCACCTTGTCGTCGTAGCGCGGCGGCGGCTGGGAGTGCCCGGCGGTGGCGCCGGCCCAGACGGAGCGGGGCACGATGAGCGGCCGGCCGGCGCGGTGGACGGCGGCCGTGCGCCCGAGGTCGAGGGCGGCGGGCCGGTCGGGCGGGATCCGGGTGGGCCGGGATCCGCCCCACGCGTACAGGGCGACCACGAGGAGGGCCATCAGGCCGGGCAGGGAGCCCACCAGCACCAGCGGCGGTCCGGGGAGCCGGGGCCGCCGCGCGGCGGGCACCGACCGGGTTCCCCGGGCCTTCCGGGGCCGGGGGGCCCTCCGGTCTCCCCGGTCTCCCGGGCACCTGACCCGGGCTGTTCGGGCTCTTCGGACGAGGGGCATGGCCCCCACTCTCGGGCCGCCCACCCGCGCCCGCGATGTGCGCTGTGCCACCTGGCGGAACCATCGTCCCGGTCCGGGACGTTTCCGGTGGTACCGGCACGCGTGGCCGGTTCGCCTCCGGCGGCCGATCATGTACCTGTGACCGTTCGACGGGCCCGACGGCGCGTGCCGGTGCCCGAGAGAAAGGCGGCTCCGTGGACCTGCTCGACCTGCTGCTGGTGCTGGTGATCCTGCTGTACGCCGCGTCGGGGTACCGGCGCGGCCTGGTGGCCGGCTGTGTGTCGCTGGCCGGGTTCGTCGGCGGCGCGGTCGTCGGCGTGTGGGCGCTGCCCTGGGTGACGGGCCACGTGGCCCGGGGCTCGGCGGCGGCGACGGTGCTCGCCGTGCTGACCGTGCTGGTGCCCGCCGCGGTGGGGCACGAACTGGCGGGCCGGCTCGCGCTGCGGCTGCGCGGCGGCCTGGACCGGGGCCCGCTGCGGGTGGTGGACGGGATCGGGGGCGCGGCGGCCAACGCGGTCGCCGTGCTGCTCGTGGCCTGGGTGGCGGCGAGCGTGCTCAGCGCGGCCCCCTCGCCCGCGCTGACCACGGCGATCCGGGACTCCTCGCTGCTGGGCGCGGTGCAGCGGACGATGCCGGACACCACCCCCGCCTGGTTCTCGCGGGCCACCTCGGCGCTGACGGACGCGGGTTTCCCGCAGGTCTTCAACCCGTTCGAGAACGAGTCGACGGCCCGGGTGCCGCGCCCCACCGGCGACAGTGTGACGGCCGCCGCGGCGACCGCCGCCAAGCTGAGCACGGTGAAGATCGAGGGCGTCTCGGGCAGCGAGGGCCGGGAGGGCAGCGGCTTCGTCTTCGCTTCGGAGCGGGTGATGACCAACGCGCACGTGGTGGCGGGCATCGCGCACCCGAGCGTGCGGGTGGGCGGGGTCGGGATGGCGTACCCGGCCCGGGTGGTGCTCTTCGACCCCGACCGGGACGTGGCGGTGCTGTACGTACCGGGGCTGCGCGCGCCGGTGCTGCGCTTCGACACCGGTGCCTCGCGCGGGGACTCGGCCGTGGTGGCGGGCTATCCGCAGGACGGCGGCCTGAACCTGCAGGCGGCGACGGTGGGGAACCTGGTGCGGGCGACCGGGCAGAACATCTACAGCGACGGCGCGGTCACCCGGGAGATCTACTCGATCCGTTCCACGGTCCGGCCGGGCAACTCCGGCGGCCCGCTGCTGACCACGGACGGGCGGGTGTTCGGGGTGGTCTTCGCCCGCTCCACCTCGGACGCCGAGACGGGGTACGTGCTGACGGCGGCCGAGGTGGCGCAGGACGCCCGGCGGGCGGCCACGGCGACCGAACCGGTGGACACGGGCGCGCTGGTGGGCTGACGCGGCGCCCGTGGCGTCACAGGGAGCGGCCCATGCAGACGTCGTCGACGTAGGCGCCGTCGAGCAGGAACTCGCCGGGCAGGACGCCCTCCACGGCGAAGCCCTCGGACTCGTAGAGCTTCCGGGCCGGGGTGTTGTGGCCGAGCACGCGCAGGGTGAGGCGGCGCGCCCCGCGCGCACGGGCCTCGGCGACGGCGGCCCGGATCAGCGCGCGGCCCACTCCCCGGCCGCGGGCCTGCTCGGCGACCGCGAAGCCCTGGATGCTGAGCACGTGGGTGTGGGAGGCGAGCGGGATCGTCTGGGTGAGGCGGACGTAGCCGGCCACGCGCCCGTCCACCTCGGCGACGAGGAACTCCTCGGCGGGGTGGCGCTCGCCGAAGAACGGCGGGTACGGCGGCTCAAAGCGGGGCGTGACCGCGTGCAGGGTGGACCAGAGGGACCCGTCGAGGAGGGCGAGGTGCTCGTCGTCGGCGGGCACGGCGGGGCGTATGTGCGGCTCGGGCATGGTGATCACCTTAAGGCGGCGGTTCCCGGCGGCCCACCGGGTTTCCGCACCGGCGGCGGGGGGCACTCTGCGAGGGCTCTGCCGTGGCGCGCGGGGGATGCTCTGCGGCCCGCGGAACGGATGTGACTGAATGCGACCTCTATGCGACCGTGCCCTGCCGATGCGCGACTCCTTACGACCGATCACGGCACTGATACTCGACGCGAACTCGGGTATCCCTGGGGCCGGTCGGGGCGTGACGCCTCCACCGGCCGCGCAACCACAGCAGGAGGGGCCTCGTGCTTGAGCCCGCGAACCAGGTGGACGTCGTCATCGTGGGAGCCGGAATCGCCGGTCTCTCGGCGGCACACCGGCTCACCAGCGCAGGAGTAACGACCGCAGTCCTGGAGGCCGCCCCTTACGCGGGCGGCCGTATGTCGACGGAGAAGGTCGACGGCTTCCGGCTCGACCGCATCGGACAGCTGCTGTCCACGTCGTATCCCGCACTCCGGCTGACGCCGGGGCTGGACTCCCTGGTCCTGCGGCGCTTCGCGCCGGGCGTCCTGCTGCACCGCGACGGGCGCGTGCACCGGGCGGGCGCGCCGGCGGGCGGAGGGAGCGCAAGGGGCGCACTCCATGCGGTGCGCGCCCTGGCGAGCGCCCCGAGGGGTGCCGCGGCGCCGCCCGGCCGGGGCGGGGCGCCGGTGGGCGGGGCGATGGACCAGGCGCGGCTGGGCGCGGCGCTGAGCCGGATCGCCGCGACACCGGTCGAACGGCTCCTCGCCCGTCCGGAACTGCCCGCCGCCCAGGCGCTCGCGGCCCGGGGCGTGCCGGCCCGCACCGTCGAGGGCTTTCTGCGGCCGCTGCTCGCCGCGCTGCTGTGCGACCCCGGGCTGACCACCTCCAGCAGGTGCGCCGACCTCGCGCTGCGCGCCTTCGCGAGCGGGCGGCTGTGTGTGCCCGAGGGCGGCGCGGAGGTGCTGCCGGAGCTGCTCGCGCGGGCCCTGCCGCCGGGGACCGTGCACACCGGGGTGCGGGTCACCTCGGTCTCCACGACCTCGGTGGCCACCGCCGAGCACGGGGAGATCCGCTGCCGGGCGGTGCTGCTGGCGACCGACGCGCGCGCCGCGGCGGAACTGCTGCCGGGGCTCAGGGTGCCGGAGTTCCACCCGGTGACGGTGGTCCACCACACCACGGACGAGCCCGCGGCGGCCTTCGCCACCGGGTCGTCGCTGCTGCTGGACGCGGACCGGGGCGGGCCGGTGGCGCACACCTCGGTGCTCAGCAACGTGGACCCGAGCCGGGCGCCGGCCGGGCGGGTGCTGATCTCCTCGACGGTGCTCGGCACCCCGCCGGAGGGCGTGGACACGGCGGTGCGCATCCACCTCTCGCGGCTCTACGGCACCTCCACGCGCCGTTGGGAGACGCTGGCCGTGCACCACACTCCGGAGGCGATACCGGTGATGCGCCCGCCGCACGACCTGCGCCGCCCGGTACGGCTCCTGGCCGGCCTCTACGTCTGCGGCGACCACCGCGACACCAGCACCGTCCAGGGCGCCCTGCACTCCTCCCACCGGGCGGTGCGGGCCCTGCTGAGCGATCTGGGCGCCGCCGGCTCCATCCACCGGGCCGACCCGGCGCCCACGCTGCCCGAGGCGGCCTGAGCCGGCGGCGCAACGGCATCAGCCCAGCACCGCCGCCTTCTCCCGGTAGGACCTGACCGGAGCGGCGTCCTTGTGGGGCTCCAGGCGGCGTTCGAAGTCGCGGATGTACTCGATGGCCCGGGCGCTGCGCATGTCGGCCGCCTGGGCCGCGGCCTCGGCCGCCAGCGCGCAGGCCTGGTCGAGTTCGCCGAGGCCGAGCCGGGCCGTGGCGAGCACGACCCGGCAGAACAGCCGGCTGCGGGCGTACGCCGGGGACCGCAACTGGAGGGAGCGCTCGGCGTGCTGGGCGGCCGCCCGGTACTGCTGGAGGTCGCGGTGGCAGTGTCCGAGCTCGTCCGCGAGCTGCGCCTCGTCGAAGAACCGCGCCCAGTACGGCACTTCGTCCCCGGGCCGGGCCGCCTCCAGGGCGCGCTCGGCCCGCACCAGCGCCGCGGTGCACGCCCGCACCTCCCCGAGCACCGCGTGCGCCCGGGCCTCGGCGGCGTGCAGCAGGGACTGCACCGCCGGCGGCCCGCCGGTGCCGATCCCCTGCTGGGCGACCCGCGCCAGCTGCACCGCCTCCCTGCCGTGCCCGAGGTAGACGGCCTGCCGGCTCATGGTGACCAGCACGAAGGAGCCGTAGGGCCGGTCCCCCGCGGCCTGGGCCAGCCGCAGGGCCTGCACGAAGTAGCGCTGGGCCAGCCCGTGCGCGGCGATGTCGTACGACGTCCAGCCCGCGAGCCGGGTCAGATCGGCGGCGGCCGCGAACAGCCGCCGCCCGGTCTGCTCGTCGTAGCTGCCGCGCAGCATCGGCTCGCACTCGTGCTCCAGGTACCGCACCAGCGCCTGCCGGGCGTGCCCGCCGCCGAACCGGTCGTCCAGGGCGCGGAACAGCTCGCCCACCGAGCGCAGCGCCGCGATGTCGCCGCCGCCGACCCGGTGGCCGGGGACGCGCTCCAGCGGTCCGCGCGCCCGGGTGCGGGCCACTGGCGCCGCCGGGCCCCGCACCGGTGTCCTGACCCCGGCCGGCCGCCCCTGCGCGGGCACCCGGGGCGCCGGCTCCCGGGCCACCCGGTCGTCGGGCCGGCCGATCAGCCAGTCCCGGCTGGGCACGACGAGCCCCGCCGGGGTGAACGCGATCTTGCGCAGCTCGGCGTGGCTGCCGGAGTCCTTGCGCCACAGCCCGCTGACGATGTCCACGGCCTCCTCCGGGCTGGCCGCGAACTCCAGCCCGGCGTACACCGGCGCACACGCGTCCAGACCGAGATCCTGCGCCGTGAGCCGACGGCCGAGCCGGCGGGTGAAGACCTCGGCGATCAGGGCCGGGGTGGTGCCCCTGGGCTGCTGACCGCGCAGCCAGCGGGTGACGGAGGTCTTGTCGTATCTCAGGTCCAGCCCGTGTTCGAGGCCGAGCTGGTCGACGCGCCGGGCCAGACCCGCGTTGGAGAACCCCGCCTCTGCGATGAGCGCGGCGAGCTGACGGTTGGGGGTGCGCTGCGCGGGTCGGTCCGTCATCTGTGGTGCGGTCTCCTGCCTCCGGGCCAGTGAAGTGCCGGGTTTGCCTGTGAGCAGCCCATTTGGCCGTACGAACGGCGTGAATGTAGCGGAGAGTGAACACCGGCCCGGATGCTTCGGCGTTCATTCATCCGTTCGTGTGAGGGCCGCCCGCAGAGCTGACGTGCCACGGACGGACGTACAGTGGCGTGGGCGCGTGACATGCCTGACACCGAGGGAGGCGCTTGCCGTGAGTGAGTTGCGGTTCGTCCGCATGGGGTTCGGCGCGGATGCCGTCGACTACCAGGAGGCCTGGGACGAGCAGCGCCGCGTGCACGCGGCCCGGTTCGCCGGTGAGATCCCGGACACCGTGCTGCTCCTGGAGCACCCGCCGGTGTACACGGCCGGGCGGCGCACCGAGGACAGCGAGCGCCCGCTGGACGGCACCCCGGTCATCGACGTGGACCGCGGCGGCAAGATCACCTGGCACGGTCCGGGCCAGCTGGTGGGCTACCCCATCCAGCAGCTCCCGCGCCCGGTGGACGTGGTCGCGCACGTACGGCGCCTCGAAGAGGCCCTGATCCGCACCTGCGCCGAGTTCGGCCTGGAGACCACCCGGGTCGAGGGCCGCAGCGGCGTCTGGGTGCTCGGCGACCCCGTCGAGCAGCGGCCCTCGCTCGGCGGCCTCTCCCTCGACTTCGACCCGCGGCTGACCGACGAGGAGTTCGACCCCCGGCTGAACGGCCCCGAGTACGCCCCGTCCAACGCGGGCCAGCGCCGCGAGGACCGCAAGATCGCCCAGATCGGCATCCGCGTCGCCAAGGGCGTCACCATGCACGGCTTCTCGTTCAACGTGAATCCCGACATGAAGTGGTTCGACCGCATCATCCCGTGCGGCATCCGCGACGCGGGCGTGGCCTCCCTCGCCGGGGAGCTGGGCCGCGAGGTCACCGTGGAGGAGGTCGTGCCGGTGGTGGAGAAGCACCTGCGGGAGGTCCTGGAGAACGCGGACCTGCGGCCGAGGCCGATCGAGAAGGCGTCGGCCTGACCGACCCCGCCGAGGGAATGTGCCCTGCGGTCATGAGGTTGCCTCATCGCCAGGGCGTGAAGAACACGGGCGTACCCTGGGGAACGCCGAAGAATCAAAGCTGAGGGAGCCGGTCGTGTCCGCAGTCGCACCCGACGGACGCAAATTGCTGCGCCTGGAGGTCCGCAACAGCCAGACCCCCATCGAGCGCAAGCCCGAGTGGATCAAGACCCGGGCGAAAATGGGCCCCGAGTACACCAAGATGCAGAACCTCGTGAAGAGCGAGGGCCTGCACACGGTCTGCCAGGAAGCCGGCTGCCCCAACATCTACGAGTGCTGGGAGGACCGCGAGGCGACCTTCCTCATCGGCGGCGACCAGTGCACCCGGCGCTGCGACTTCTGCCAGATCGACACCGGCAAGCCCGAGGCGCTGGACCGCGACGAGCCCCGCCGCGTCGGCGAGTCCGTGGTCACCATGGACCTCAACTACGCCACCATCACCGGTGTCGCCCGCGACGACCTGGCGGACGGCGGCGCCTGGCTGTACGCCGAGACGGTGCGCCAGATCCACCTGCAGACGGCCGGCCGCGAGGGCGGCCGCACCAAGGTCGAGCTGCTGGCCCCGGACTTCAACGCGGTCCCGGAGCAGCTGGCCGAGGTCTTCGAGTCCCGCCCCGAGGTCTTCGCGCACAACGTGGAGACCGTGCCCCGGATCTTCAAGCGGATCCGCCCCGGCTTCCGCTACGAGCGCTCCCTGAAGGTGATCACCGAGGCCCGCGACTTCGGCCTGGTCACCAAGTCCAACCTGATCCTCGGCATGGGCGAGACCCGCGAGGAGATCAGCGAGGCGCTGCGGCAGCTGCACGAGGCCGGCTGCGAGCTGATCACCATCACCCAGTACCTGCGCCCCTCCGTGCGCCACCACCCGGTGGAGCGCTGGGTCAAGCCGCAGGAGTTCGTGGAGCTGAAGGAGGAGGCCGAGCAGATCGGCTTCTCCGGTGTGATGTCCGGCCCGCTGGTGCGCTCCTCGTACCGCGCCGGCCGCCTGTACCGGATGGCGATCGAGAAGCGGGGCAGCTACGTCGCCGGCCAGGCGGTGTGAGCGGCGCCCGGTTCCGGGCGTGTGAATTCGCGCACAAGTAATTACCGGCCAGTAGTGGCCGACTCGACGCGGTCCTGTCCGTCCTCGCTGATGAGGGCACCCGTCAGGGCCGCGTCGGCGTTCGCGGCCGCCCCATCGAGGCTTCATCCGCGTTTGACCGGTCGGACACGCCCTGGTAACACCGTTCAGTGACGCTCTTATCACGATTCGTACACCGCCCGCTCCCAGGGGGTATCCCGGTCATGCAGGCCCCGCCGGTTCGCGCCACCGCCCTCCCGTCCCTCACCGACGCCCTGCGCGTCGTCGAGTCGCTGCTGATGAGCGGCGGTCAGCGCACCGCCCGCCGCAACGCGTGGAACTCCGTCCTGGAGGACCGCCGCCGGGCCAGGGACCGGGTGGAGGCGCAAGCCTTCCTGGAGCGGTCCGCGGACCGCCGGTAACGCCCCGCCCGCCCGGGCCGCCCCCGCGGGCACTGCCGTCGTCCGCGCTCCCGGGGCCACGTAGACTTCGTGGCATGGCGAGGAAGGAAACCGCGGCGGACGCCGCGAATGCCGGGCGACTGAAGCAGATCGCCCTCACGTACCGGATGACCCGCAAGGTCGACACCAAGATCGGCCTGGTGCTCGCGGCCGTCGGGCTCGGCACGCTCGCGGTGTTCCTCGTGATCGGCTTCTTGATCGGCCACCCGGTGTACCTGGGCATCTTCGGTCTGCTGGTCGGTCTGCTGGCGACGGCGGTCGTGTTCGGCCGCCGGGCCGAGCGGGCGGCCTTCGGTCAGATGGAGGGCCAGCCGGGCGCCGCGGCGGCGGTGCTGGACAACGTCGGCCGGGGCTGGACCACCACCCCTGCGGTGGCGATGAACCGCAGCCAGGACGTCGTGCACCGCGCGGTCGGCAAGGCCGGCATCGTGCTGGTCGCCGAGGGCAACCCGAACCGGGTGAAGAGCCTGCTGGCCGCCGAGAAGAAGAAGATGAACCGCATCGTCGCCGACGTGCCGGTGCACGACATCATCGTGGGCAACGGTGAGGGCCAGGTCGAGCTGAAGAAGCTGCGCACCACCATGCTCAAGTACCCGCGCGTGCTCACCGGCCCCCAGGTCACCGCCACCAACGACCGGCTGCGCGCCCTGGGCGACCTGATGAGCAACATGCCGGTGCCCAAGGGCCCGATGCCCAAGGGCATGAAGCTGCCGAAGGGCGGCCAGCGCGGCCGCTAGGCGTCGGAACGCGTTACGACGAAGGGGGCGCCCGGTGTGACACCGGGCGCCCCCTTCGTCGTGCTTCGCGGGTACGGCCGCTCAGGCGCGGACCTCGACGGTCCCGGCGAGCCGGTCGTGCAGGCCGCGGCCGTCGCGGTCCCAGACCAGGGCGGGGATGGCGAGGCAGAGCAGGACCGTGCGCAGCAGCGAACGCAGCGGGTTGACGGTGCCGGTCTCCAGGGCCACGACCCGGATGCCGAACAGGCGCTTGCCCGGAGTGAAGCCGATGGTGCCGACGGTCAGGACGCTCATCGCGAAGAAGACGCCGAGTGCCCAGTTGCTGGTGGCCTGGCTGTAGCCGTGCGTGATCAGGCTGTATGCGATCAGGACGCTGAGGCCCCAGTCCACCGCGATGGCGCCGAGCCGCCTGCCGGGCCGGGCGAGGGAGTTCGGCCCGTCCTCGGGCAGACCCAGCTGTTCGCCTCGGTACCCGAAGTCCGCGCCGGCCTCTTCCATGGCCGCGCGCGGGCCGGAGAGCCACGATCCGATTGCCTGCCTGTTGTCCACCCGACCACGGTACTGCGTCCGTATATGACCCTCGGACGCCGGGGTATATGACCCGGGGACGCCGGGTGTCCCGGGGCTACGGTGGGAAGCGTGGCCGGTTAACTTCTGCGAAACAATCGGGTCACGCCGGAGAAATCACCCGTCCTTAGGGTCAGGACGAACGTGTGCCACCGCACTGGCCGCACGAACGATCTACCACCCCGGCGAGGACGGTCGGGAGTAGGAGGAGCTGGATGTTCCAGAACGCCGACGAGGCCAAGAAGTTCATCGCGGACGAGGACGTCAAGTTCGTCGACGTCCGCTTCTGCGACCTGCCGGGCGTCATGCAGCACTTCACGGTGCCCGTCGAGGCGTTCGACCCGGACGAGGAGCTGGCCTTCGACGGATCGTCGATCCGCGGCTTCCAGGCCATCCACGAGTCGGACATGGCGCTGCGTGCCGACCTGTCCACCTCGCGTGTCGACCCGTTCCGCCGGGACAAGACGCTCAACATCAACTTCTTCATCCACGACCCGATCACGGGCGAGCAGTACTCCCGTGACCCGCGCAACGTGGCCCGCAAGGCCGAGGCCTACCTCGCCTCCACCGGCATCGCGGACACCGCGTTCTTCGGCCCCGAGGCCGAGTTCTACGTCTTCGACTCGGTGCGCTTCCAGACCAGCGCCAACGAGTCCTTCTACCACATCGACTCCGAGGCGGGCGCCTGGAACACCGGTGCGGTGGAGAACAACCGCGGTTACAAGGTCCGCTACAAGGGCGGCTACTTCCCGGTCGCGCCGGTGGACCATTTCGCGGACCTGCGCGCCGAGATCTCCCTGGAGCTGGAGAAGTCCGGCCTGAAGGTGGAGCGCCAGCACCACGAGGTGGGCACGGCCGGCCAGGCCGAGATCAACTACAGGTTCAACACGCTGCTCGCCGCCGCCGACGACCTCCAGCTCTTCAAGTACATCGTGAAGAACGTCGCCTGGCGCAACGGCAAGACCGCGACCTTCATGCCGAAGCCGATCTTCGGTGACAACGGCTCGGGCATGCACGTCCACCAGTCGCTGTGGAGCAACGGCGACCCGCTGTTCTACGACGAGGCCGGGTACGCGGGCCTGTCGGACACGGCCCGCTACTACATCGGCGGCATCCTCAAGCACGCCCCGTCGCTGCTGGCCTTCACCAACCCGACGGTGAACTCCTACCACCGCCTGGTGCCGGGCTTCGAGGCGCCGATCAACCTGGTGTACTCGCAGCGCAACCGCTCCGCCGCGATGCGCATCCCGATCACCGGCTCCAACCCGAAGGCCAAGCGCGTCGAGTTCCGCGCGCCCGACTCCTCCGGCAACCCGTACCTGGCCTTCTCCGCCCTCCTGCTCGCGGGCCTGGACGGCATCAAGAACAAGATCGAGCCGGCCGAGCCGATCGACAAGGACCTCTACGAGCTGGCTCCGGAGGAGCACGCGAGCGTCGCCCAGGTCCCGACCTCCCTCGGCGCCGTCCTCGACGCGCTGGAGGCGGACCACGAGTTCCTGCTCCAGGGCGACGTCTTCACGTCCGACCTGATCGAGACCTGGATCGACCTCAAGCGCACCCAGGAGATCGCCCCGCTGGCCCTGCGCCCGCACCCGCACGAGTTCGAGCTGTACTTCGACGTGTGATATCGCCCCAGGTCAGAGCGGATAACCGCTCCCCTGGGCCGTCTGTGGGCCGTGGGCCGGTTCTCCCAGCACGGGAGTGCCGGCCCACGGCCTTTTTGCCCCCGGGCCGCTACCAGGCTGCTCTCGAAGAGGACCGGTTTGCCGAGAACCCTGCCAACGAGGTGATCCGAGCTGGACCGCGAGCGCTTCTTCGACGGGTGGCAGACCCCCACGCACACCGGGGCCGCCTCCCGTGGGAGGCGGCCCCGGCCGTGTCTGTGCGGCTGTCCGCGCGACCGTTCGGTGCCGGTCAGGGCACCACGACCACCACGACCGGCGTGTTGCCGTAGCCGAAGCGGTTGAAGCCGTTGTTGAAGAAGAATCCGCCGCGGTTGAAGCCCCGGTTGAAGCCGAAGCAGTTGTGGCCGTAGCAGCCCCGGTTGGTCGTCACGTGGGTCTGGGTGGCCGCCGACGCGGATCCGGCGGTGGCGATGGTGGCTCCGCCTGCCAGCAGAACGCCGACGGCGGACACCGCGGCGAGACGCCTCGCGCGCTGTGCTTTCATCGAACTGCCCTCCTTCCATTCCTCCCGCGCCGCCTCGGGCGCGGAAAGACGGCCGCGACCCCGCCGTGGGCGGGACGCGGTCTGGGTGGTGCCGCCTGGATTCAGGAAGCAGGGCTGACGTTCCCCTGGTCGGCGGGGATGGCGCACGTCCGGCGCACCCTGCGGCGCGGCTCTGCTGAAAATGCTAGCGGCCGGGTGAGGACCCGGCATCCGGACGCGAGGCGGCCCCGGCGGGGAGGCTGTGCAACCTTTCGGCCTTCCCGTGATTCCTACTTCCGGGGATCATGCTCCCCGCACACGCCGAACGAGAGAGGTCGACCGGGGAATGGCAGAACAGGACGAGTGGGAGCGGGAGTTCGATCAACGCTGGGCGAACTCCGCCGAGCACAAGGAGCCCTCCGCCCGGGCCCGGATGCTCGCCGCCCGCTGGAAGGAGAACCCCCCGGACCCGGCCCCGTTCCGCGCCGACCCGGACAGCGTCCGCCCGGAGCGCCCCTCCTGGGTGTCGACGGCGGTGGTGCTGGGCTGCGTGGCCGCGGTGATCCTCCTGGTGGGATACGCCCGGATACGCAACGGCTACTGAGCGCGCCGGCTTCCCGGTGGGGGGCCCGGCACCGCTCCCACCGGGAAGCTTTGCCCGCAACAGGGACGTACGGGACCTGTTCATGGGAGGCGGCAGGTGCACACTGGACAGCGGGACGAGTGCCTGACTGCGGGGTGATGCGAGATGCGGAGCCGCTTTAGGAGCGACCGGCGACTGACCGTGCGGATGACGGTCACGATGTTCCTGCTGGGACTGCTGTACGTGGCCTTCATCGCCGCGCTGCTCGTGCTGCTGAAGTCCTGGCTGCTGGTCGTCGTCGTGATGGGCGCGATGTTCGTGGCCCAGTTCTGGTTCTCCGACCGGATCGCGATGTTCGCCATGCACGGGCGGGTCGTGGAGCGCGAGGAGTATCCGGAGCTGCACGCGGTGGTGGACCGGCTGTGCGCCATGGCCGACATGCCCAAACCGGTGGTCGCCGTATCCAGCATGGACATGCCGAACGCGTTCGCGACGGGACGCAACCCCGATCACGCCGTGGTCTGCGTGACCACCGGCCTGCTGCGCCGCCTGGAGCCCGCCGAGCTGGAGGGCGTGCTCGCGCACGAGCTGTCCCACGTGGCGCACAAGGACGTCGCCGTGATCACCATCGCCTCCTTCCTGGGCGTGATCGCGGGGCTGATCGTCCGCTTCGCCTTCTACTCGCAGCTGTTCGGCGGGGGCCGCAGGGACCAGAACACGGCCCTGGTCTTCGCCGGCGTGATGGGTGTCTCGGCGGCCGTGTACGCGATCAGCTTCCTGCTGATCCGGGCCCTGTCCCGGTACCGGGAGCTGGCCGCCGACCGGGCCGCCGCGCTGCTGACCGGCCGGCCCTCGGTGCTGGCGTCGGCGCTGACCAAGGTCACCGGGGACATCGCCCGCATCCCGACCAAGGACTTGCGCACGGCCCAGGCGTTCAACGCCTTCTACTTCAGCCCGGCCACCGGCAAGGAGCCCGGCATCGAGCGGTTCTTCTCCACCCACCCCACGCTGGAGCAGCGGCTGGAGCAGCTGGGCCGGATCTCGGCCGAGCTGGGCGAGGCGGCCGTACCCGGGGAGGCCGACCGGGCGTGAGCACGGCACAGGACAGGCCGGAAAACGGCACGGTACGGCGGAAGGCGGGCTGAGCGTTGGGGCTGCTGGACATCCTGCTGGGGCGCACCAAACCCGTCGCCCCCGATCTCGACCAGCTGTTCGCGCTGCCCTCGGCCGCCGTCACGCTCCAGGCCGCGATGGGCTTCACCCCGACCGGGACCGGGGCGGTGTGCTTCGCCTCGGTGGAGGGCGCGGCCTTCGAGCAGACCCACCGGGAGGTGCAGGCGCTGCTGGACGCGGACGCCGAGCGCGCCGGGTCGCCGGTGGAGCTGTGCCGGGACGACTACGGCTACTCGTGGCTGGTCTCCCGGCGCTCCCCCGACCAGCTGCCGCAGCTCGTCAACGATCTGCACGCGGTGAACAGCTCCATGGAGATCAACGGCTTCGGCCCGCAGCTGCTGTGCTCGCTGGCCGGCTTCACCGACGACTCGGGGCGCCGGCTCGCCCTGGTGTACCTGTACAAGCGAGCCGCCTTCTACCCGTTCGCCCCGCTGGCCGGGAGCGACGAGCGGCGGGACAACGCGCTGGAGCTCCAGGTGAAGTCCACGCTCGCGAGCGATCTGCGGATCGAGCAGGATCTGGGCCGGTGGTTCCCGGTGTGGGGGGCGCCCGGACTGTGAATCCGCCATACCGGCGTGCCGGGGCGGCCGTTGTCACCGTCGCGGGGTCGACGACGCGTACGTCGTCTCGTCGGCCTCGGCCGGGGGCGTGGGCGCACGGTGGACACGGATGCAGAGGGACAGCAGGGCGGCGCTCGCGCAGGCGGCGCCCAGGGCGAGCCAGACCGGGTCGTAGCTGCCGAACGTGTCACGGGCCACGCCGCCGAGGAAGGAGGCCGACGCCGCGCCGATCTGGTGTGCCGCATTGGTCCAGCCGAAGACGATGGCGCTGTCCTCGCCGTAGAAGGTCCGGCACAGGGCGATGACCGGCGGCACGGTCGCCAGGTCGAGCAGGCCGAAGGCGACCACGAAGATCAGCATGGGCGGGCTGACGGTGGCCGTCATGATCAGCGGCAGACTGACCATGAGCAGGCCTCGCAGCAGGAAGTAGACGGCGAGCAGCCGGCGGGCGTCCCGGCGGTCGGTGAGCCAGCCGGAGACGATGGTGCCGGCCACGTTGAAGACGCCGATGAACGCCAGCAGGGTCGAGGCCGTGGTGACGGGCATGCCGTGGTCGTGGGCCGCGGGGGCGAAGTGGGTCCACATGATGCCGTTGGTGGACGCGCCGCAGATGGCGAACGTGGCGGCGAGCAGCCAGAAGGGAACGGTCCGCGCGGCGTCGCACAGCACGGTCACGGTGCGGCGGGCGGCGCCGGGAACGGGGTCGGGCCGGGGGGTGAAGGTGTCGCTGCCGTAGGGGCGTCGTCCGATGTCGGCGGGATGGTCGCGCAGCACGAGGTGGACCAGGGGGGTGACCGCGACGGCGGCGAGGGCGAGGGTGACGAGGGCGGGCCGCCAGTCGTAGTGGTCGATGGTCCAGGACAGCGCGGGCAGGAAGACCATCTGCCCCAGAACGCTGCCGGAGGAGAGGACGCCGGTCACAAGGCCGCGGCGGGCGGTGAACCAGCGGTTGGTGACGGTGGTGCCGAGGGTCATCGACAACGATCCGGTCCCGAGGCCGACGAGGAAACCCCAGAAGAGCGTGAACTGCCATGCGGCGCTCATCATCGTGGTGAGGGCCGCTCCGGCGGCGACGGTCGCGAGCGCCGCGACGACGACCCGGCGGATGCCGAACCGGTCCATCAGGGCGGCGGCATAGGGGGCCGTGAGGCCGTAGAGCACCATGTTGACCGAGGCCGCCAGGCTGATGGAGCCGCGGGACCAGTGGAATTCCTCGCGCAGGGGGTCCTGCAGAATGCCCGGCATGGTGGAGAAGGCGCCCGCGACGACGATCGCCACTCCGGCGACGGCGGCCACCCACCAGGCACGATGCCCGGCATCCTTCGTGTGCTGGCCGATCGCGTCATCCATATCTTCATCCTTCAGCGAGAGGGAACCCGGAACCAGTGGCCTTTGGTCAGCTAGTGAAAGAATCTGGACATGACGGTGGGTGACGAGTCACCGCACAGGGTGGCGGTTCTGGTGCGTTCCGGTCTCCTGCCCATGGAGCTGGGGATCGTGCACCGTCTGTTCGGGACCGCCACGGATGCGGCCGGCCGGCCGCTGTACTCGGTCGTGACGTGTGCCGTGGAACCGGGTGAGGTACGCACGGACGCCGACTTCACCGTCAACGTGCCGCTGGGACCGCAAGCGCTGCGCGACGCGGACACGGTGATCGTGCCCGCCGCGATCGAGGACTACCGCCCGCAGCGGCGTGGCCGGTTGAGCCCGCCTGTGCGGGCGGCACTTGCGGAGATCCCCCCGACGGCGCGCCTGGCCTCCATCTGCACCGGGTCGTTCGTGCTGGCGGCAGCGGGCCTGCTCACGGGTCGGCGGGCGACGACGCATTGGAAGTCCTGTCCCGAACTGGCCGCCCTCTACCCGGAGATCGATGTGGACCCGGACGTGCTCTACACCGATGACAAGGGTGTGCTCACGTCCGCGGGTGTGGCCGCGGGAATCGATCTGTGCCTGCACATGATCCGCAGTGACCACGGCGCCGACGTCGCCAACACCGTCGCCCGCGGCACGGTGGTCCCCCCGCACCGCGAAGGCGGTCAGGCCCAGTACATCGACCGTCCCGTGCCCGAACCCGGCGACACTTCCACCGCTGCCACCCGCGCCTGGGCCCTGGAACACCTCGGTGAGGGCCTCACCCTGGAGGACCTGGCGCACCGGGCGGCCACGAGCGTGCGGACGTTGACGCGCAAGTTCCGGCAGGAGACGGGGATGCCACCGATGCAGTGGCTCGCCCAGCAGCGCCTGCAGTACGCCCGTCGGCTGCTGGAACGCACGGACGAGCCGGTGGACCGGATCGCCGCCGAGGCCGGCTTCGGCACGGGCACAGCGATGCGTCAGCACTTCCGGGAGACGCTGGGCGTGTCACCGCGCGCGTACCGCAACACCTTCCGCGGGGAAGCGTGAGGGCACGCGCGCGGTGACACCGCCTCGACGGAACCGCCTGCCGGCTCAGCCGGGGACCGGTTCGATGGGGCCGATCCGGTAGAGCACCTCGTCGTGGTGCGCCTCGGGGAAGAGGGAGGCGGGGAACAGCACTTCGGTGTGCACGGGGGCCTGGTACCGCTTGGCGCACTTCTTCAGCACCATGATGATGGCCTTGTTGTCGGCCGACACGGTCGCCTCGATGTAGCGCGCGCCCTGGGCGACCGCGCGCTCGGCCGCCCGCTCGAAGAGCTGCACCCCGAGCATCGGAATGCCGTGCCGGGGCCTGGCGGCCTCCTGCCAGACCAGATAGGTGTCGGGCTGCTCGGGGCGGAAGTAGCCGGTCAGAATGGCGGCCTGGTCTGGGGCCTGGAGTTCCACGACAAGAGTCGCGCCGGGCTGATCGCGCAACGCGCCTTCGAACTCGGCCTGCTCATCGAGACTTCAGGGCCGGAGAGCCTCTCGCTTGCCCGTCCCGTACCGGGACCCAGTGGGTTCATCCGCCGGAGAAGTACAGCAAGCGCACACGTGAGTGAATGGCCCCCATGGGCGAACTCAGGGGCTTCACCGGGGAGTACGACGGCGAGCGGCTCAGCGGGGTGCGTGGCGGGCCCGGCGGGCGGGCCACGGCGGTGCTGCTGCACGGCGCGGGCAACGGGAGCAAGGAGCGTCTGCTGCCGCTGGCGGCCGAGTTCGCCGCCGCCGGCTGTCACGCGCTGGCATTCGACTTCTCGGGCCACGGCGAAAGCAGCGGCACGCTCGCGCGGTTGAGTCTGCGGCGCCGGTTCGAGCAGGCGGTGGCGGTGATCGACGCGCACGCGCCGGCGGCCGATCCGCTGCTTCTGGTCGGCTTCAGCATGAGCGGGCAGACGGTCGCCGACCTGGTGCGCCACTACGGCGGCCGGGTGGCGGGGCTCGCCCTGTGCGCGCCCGCCGTCTACGCGGCGGACGCCTGGGAGCTGCCCTTCGGGGACGGCCGGGGTCGGTTCACCGAGATCCTGCGCACCCCGGACAGCTGGCGGGACTCCCCCGCGCTCCAGGTGTACGGGGCGTACGCGGGCCGGGCGGTGCTGACCGTGCCCGGCACCGACACGGTGATCCCGGCGGCCGTGACCCGGGCACTGCACGAGGCGCTGTCCACGCGCGCCGACTACACCCGGCTCGAACTCCCGGACGCCGACCACAAGCTGGGCCTGTGGTTCCGTGAACACGCGCGGGACCGGCGGCGGTTGGTGAGCGCGCTGCTGACGGCGCCGGGCGGCCCGGCCGGCGAGCCGCCCGGCGCCGTCGTGGATCAGCGGTTGTAGCGCATGAACGCCCGCACCATGTGGCACGTGATGTCGGACGGCGGGCGCATGCCGATCGTCTCGGCGGTGGCGCGGATGGTGTCGTTGCCCGCCTGGTCCGGCAGATAGGTGCCGGAGTCGAGCAGGGCGATGGCCAGGCGCATGGCCTTCAGGCGCCGGTTGTGCGTGACGTACCACTCCCGGGGCCGACCGGCCGGCAGGGGCCGCTTCGCCAGGGGCTCGTACGGCGAGTCGAACAGCACGGGACGCTTGGCGGTGGACTGGGTCGGCGAGGGCTTCGGCTGTAGGGCGGCAGCGGGCACGGGCATCCTCCTGACGCGATCAGGGCACCGGCCGGCGAGCCCAGCGGCACCCTCGAACACTGCTTCCATTCTACGGTCGACCACTGACAAAAGCCCCTGGCCACAAGGGCTTTCGGGGCCCCCGGGGCGCGGGTGGCGGACGGGTTTTCCGCGTACCGTGGGGGCATGGAGATCTGGATCAATCCGGCCTGTTCGAAGTGCCGCAGCGCGATCAGCACTCTCGACGCCGAGGGGGTCGAGTACACCGTGCGGCGCTATCTGGAGGATGTGCCGAGCGAGGACGAGATCAAGGCGGTGCTCGGGCGGCTGGGCCTGGAGCCCTGGGACATCACGCGGACCCAGGAGGCGGACGCCAAGGAGCTGGGCCTCAAGGACTGGGCGCGGGACGAGGGGTCCCGGGACCGCTGGATCAAGGCGCTCGCCGAGCACCCGAAGCTGATCCAGCGGCCCATCATCACCGCCGACGACGGCACCACCCTGGTGGCCCGCACGGACGAGGCCGTCCAGGAGGCCATCGGCCACGGCCGGACCGCGTCCTGACCGACCGGGTCCCCCCGATCCGGCGAGCCGCCCGGCCGAAGCGGGCGGCTCCGCCCGGGGCGGGGCCTGATCGAGGACCCGGCCGCCACCAGCGCCGGCGGCCTCACCGGCAGGCCCGGCCGGCGAAGCCGTACCGGAGGCCGTCGCCCACACCCCGGGACCCGCCCCGGTCGGCCGGGTCCCGTCCGGGGGAGCCGGCGAGCCGCCGGGCCTCGTCCTGACCGACCGTGCCCCCTGCGGGGCACCGGCGCGCCGGGCCCCGTCCCGGTCAGTCGGAGGCGTCGAGGAAGCCGGTGAGCCGGGCCGCCAGGTCGGGTGGGGCCGACTGGGGCAGGGCGTGGTGGGAGGTGCCGGGGAGCACGGCGGTCGTCACGTGGGGCAGCAGGGCCTTCGCGCCCGCCGTCACACGGAGCGGGTCGTGGGCCTTGCCGCGCCCGGCCGCGAGCACCAGCACCGGCACCTCCAGGGCGCGCAGCGCATCCGGTGCCGGGAGCGGGCCGGTGACCGGCTTGGCGGCCGGGAAGCCGGCGGCGGCCTCCTGGAGGCGCAGCCAGTCGGGGTCCAAGGACGCCGTTCCCCCGGTCTCCCACTCCAGGAAGGCGCGGACCCGGCCCGGCGTGGGCCGCAGCAGCATCGGCAGGGCGTGCAGCAGATAGCCCGGCCGGTACCCGGTGAAGCACCGGGTGGGGTCCAGCAGGAGCAGGCGGCGGACCCGGCCGGGGGCGCGCAGGGCGTGGTGCAGGGCGATCCAGGCGCCGTACGAGTGCCCGCCCACGTCGGCCGAGGCCAGGCCCAGGCCGTCCAGGACCGCGTCCAGCCAGCCGGTCAGGCCGGCGACCGTGCGGGGGTGCCGGCCCGGCGGCGGCACGCTGAGGCCGGGGGCGCCGGGCAGGTCGGCGGCGTAGACCCGGCGGGTGGCGGACAGCGGTCCGGCCTGGGCGTACCAGCTGAGAGAGGTGGCCCCGCCGCCGCCCGGCAGCAGGAGCAGCGGGGGCGCGTCGCGCGGGCCGCAGGCGTTGAGGCGGGTGGTGCCGTGGGGTGTGGGTATGCTCAGCGCCTCGCGGTCGGCGGGCCACTTCGCCCGGACCGCCTCGTACGCGCTCCCGAAGGCATCACTGTCGTAACCGGTCACCGAACGACCCCCCTGATGTCTCGCACCGGTACCACCACTTCGTGATCCGGGACACAATACGCCCAGGTAACACGGGGTTCACAGAAGGGCAATGGCCGGGAAACGGCCTGTTGACAGGCTTCCGGCAGATGGAGGCGGCGCCGTCGCGCCGCAGCGCCCACGAGTGCGCCCGAACCACCCGAAGGAAGTGCCCCCCGTGACCTTCAAGGCCGAGTACATCTGGATCGACGGCACCACGCCGACGGCCAAGCTCCGTTCCAAGACGAAGATCATCACGGGTGCCCCGGCCGGTCTCGACGCGCTGCCGGTGTGGGGCTTCGACGGGTCGTCCACCAACCAGGCCGAGGGCCACGCCTCGGACCGTGTGCTCAAGCCGGTCTTCAGCTGCCCGGACCCGATCCGCGGCGGGGACGACGTCCTGGTGCTGTGCGAGGTCCTGAACACGGACATGACCCCGCACGCCTCCAACACCCGCGCCGCGCTGGCCGAGGTCGCCGAGCGGTTCGCCGCGCAGGAGCCGATCTTCGGTATCGAGCAGGAGTACACCTTCTTCGACGGCACCCGCCCGCTGGGCTTCCCCCAGGGCGGTTTCCCGGCCCCGCAGGGCGGCTACTACTGCGGTGTCGGCGCCGACGAGATCTTCGGCCGGGACGTCGTCGAGGCCCACCTCGACAACTGCCTGAAGGCCGGGCTCGGCATCTCCGGCATCAACGCCGAGGTCATGCCGGGCCAGTGGGAGTTCCAGGTCGGCCCGCTCGCCCCGCTGGAGGTCTCCGACCAGCTGTGGGTGGCCCGCTGGCTGCTCTACCGCACCGCCGAGGACTTCAAGGTCTCCGCCACCCTCGACCCCAAGCCGGTCAAGGGCGACTGGAACGGCGCGGGCGCGCACACCAACTTCTCCACCAAGGCGATGCGCGAGGGCTACGACGCGATCATCACCGCCTGCGAGTCGCTGGGCGAGGGTTCCAAGCCGCTGGACCACGTCAAGAACTACGGCGCCGGCATCGACGAGCGCCTGACGGGTCTGCACGAGACCGCCCCCTGGGACAAGTACTCCTACGGCGTCTCCGACCGCGGCGCCTCGGTCCGCATCCCGTGGCAGGTCGAGCAGGAGGGCAAGGGCTACATCGAGGACCGCCGCCCGAACGCCAACGTCGACCCCTACGTGGTGACCCGCCTGCTGGTGGACACCTGCTGCTCGGCGCTGGAGAAGGCCGGCCAGGTCTGATCCACCCCGGTTCACGAAGGGGCGCCCGCCGTCACGGCGGGCGCCCTTTCCGCATGCCCGGCAGGCGCCCCTCCCCCAAGCCCGCAGACGCTCCCTCCGCACGCCCCCGAGCGCCCCTCCCCCGCGCCCGGTGTCCGCATGATGAGACAGCGATCCGGTCGCTTCCGGGCCCGCAACCCGCTGATCAGGGCCGCCACCACGGCTCCAGCGGCTTTCGCGACGCCGACTTCACGCCACCGTCACGTCCACCTTGTGAGAGAACCCTCGTGCGCGGCGCGCGCCTCTGCTTCAATGGGCGCATGGCCAGCTTCCAGAAGATCACCGCGACGGGTCGCCATGACCTCGAGCCCTTCTGGCCCTCCCGCCAGCACCACGACTTCGACCGGGTGTGTTGTCGCGCGATGACCGCGCGGGCCCTCTGAAGCCGTACACCCCGGCCTTCGGCCAGCGCGGAACGACGTACGTCCCCGGCGCGCCCCGACCACGAATCGCGGCCGTCGCCCCTTCCGACGAACCTCTCGCGCGAAAGAGCTGACCTCTCATGGCGACCACCCGTTCCGTCACCCCCGCCTCCTCGCCCGCCGCTTCCGCCCGGCACCGGCTGCGCGCCGTCGACCGGGACGAGGTGGTGGACGTCGCGGACTTCCTGCCGCCGGGCGCCACCTGGCTGCCGGCCCCGCAGCACACCCTGCCCGTCCTGCCCGGCCGGCCGCCGATGGTCGGTTACCTGGTGCTGGTCCCGGCGGACCAGCGGCCGCCGTTCGCGCCGGTCGCGGTGCCCGACCGGCCGGACACCGCCGAACAGGACCCGGCCCGGGCCCCCGAGCCGCTGGTGCGGATCGACCCGGTGCGCCGCACCGCCGCCGTCGACGGCCGTGAACTCGACCTGACCTACCTGGAGTTCGAACTGCTCGCGCACCTGGTGGCGCACCCGCACCGGGTGCACACCCGCGACCAGCTGGTCACCACGGTGTGGGGGTACGGCCATGTCGGCGACGGCCGCACCGTGGACGTGCACATCGCCCGGCTGCGCCGCAAGCTGGGCGCCGAGCACCGCCGGACGATCCAGACCGTGCGCCGGGTCGGCTACAAGTACATCCCCCCGACCGGCGGCTGACCCCTTTCCGCCCTCGGCGGACCCTGGTGCGGTCCGCGCCCGCACCGGGCAGGCTGCCCGGCATGAGGCTTCTGGTGCTGGGCGGAACGGAGTTCGTGGGGCGTGCCGTGGTGGAGGCGGCGCTCGGGCGCGGCTGGGAGGTGACCGTCTTCCACCGCGGGCGTCACCAAGCGCCGCCCGGAGCAGAGGTGTTGACCGGTGATCGCACCGCCGGGGGCGGCCTCGCCGCGCTCGCCGAGGGCGACTGGGACGCCGTGGTGGACACCTGGTCGGCGGCGCCCCGCGCGGTCCTGGAGGCGGCGCGGCTGCTGCGGGACCGCGCCGGGCGGTACGCGTACGTCTCCAGCCGGTCGGTGTACGCCTGGCCCTGGCCGGCCGGGGCCGGCGAGGACGCCCCGGTGGTCGAGGGCGCGGCGGACGCCGGGGCGACGGAGTACGCCCGGGACAAGCGGGGCGGCGAACTGGCCGTCCTGGAGACCTTCGGCGCCGATCGCTCGCTGCTGGTGCGGGCCGGGCTGATCCTCGGCCCGTACGAGAACGTCGGCCGGCTGCCCTGGTGGCTGGACCAGGTCGCCCGCGGCGGACCCGTCCTGGCGCCGGGCCCGCGCGACCTGCCGATCCAGTACGTCGACGCCCGCGACCTCGCCGAGTGGCTGCTCGGCGCCCTGGAACAGCGGTTGAGCGGCCCGTACAACCTGGTGAGCCCGCCCGGGCACACCACCATGGGCGCACTGCTCGACGCGTGCGTCGCGGCGACCGGCGCGGACGCGGAGCTGTGCTGGGCCGAGCCGGAACGCATCCTGGAGGCGGGGATCGAGCCCTGGACCGAGCTGCCGGTGTGGGTGCCGCCGGGCGGCGAAACGTACGACGCCGTCCACCGGGCCGACGTCGGCCGGGCGCTGGCCACCGGACTGGTGTGCCGGCCGGTGACGGAGACCGTCTCGGACACCTGGCGGTGGCTGACCGCGGTCGGCGGTGCGGCGCCCCTGAGGCCCGATCGCGCGACCCCGCGGCTCGCCCCCGAGGTGGCGGCGAAGGTACTGGCCGGCCTGCGCGGGGGTGTACCTGGCACCACCCCCGCAGAGGGGGCCTCGGGCCAGTGACCCCCGGCCGGGGGTCGGCGAGACTGGCCGCATGAACAGCGAAGACAAGAGCGGCCGCGCCCGGCGGGTCCTGCTGGCCGCCGTCCGGGGGCTGGTGCTGTCCCTCATCACGCTGCCCTTCGGCGTGGCCTTCCTGGTGCTGACCCTGTTGTCCCTGGCCCTGATACCGCTCGGCATCGGGCTCGTGACGACTCCGGCCGTGCTCACCGGCCTCAGGGCGCTGGCGGACACGCGCCGCAGGCTCGCCGCCGAGTGGTGCGGGGTGCAGATCCGGGCGGCCTACCGGCCGATCCCGCGCGGCACCAAACCGTGGACCCGCACCTTCACGATGCTGGGCGACCCCCAGACCTGGCGGGACGTGCGCTGGCTGCCGGTGGACATCACGGCCGGCTTCGTCACCGCGCTGCTCCCGGCCCTGCTGCTGCTCTACCCCCTCGAGGGGCTGATGCTGCCGGCCGGGCTGTGGCGGGCGTACGCGCACGGCGGCACCTACTGGTACGCGTTCGTCCCGGTCACCGGGGAGGCCAGTGCCCTCGGCGCGGGCGCGCTCGCCCTCGTCCTCCTCGCCGTCTCCCGGCGCGTCGTCCCGCGCCTGCTGGCCACGCACTTCCGGCTCACCCGGGCGATGCTGGGCAACGAGAACGGCGAACTCGCCGAGCGGGTACGGGTGCTCACCGAGACGCGGCGGGACGCGGTGGACACCTCCGCCGCCGAACTGCGCCGCATCGAACGGGACCTGCACGACGGGGCGCAGGCCCGGCTGGTCGCCATGGGCATGGACCTCGGCACCGTCGAGATGCTGCTCGACAAGGACCCGGCGCAGGCCCGGACGCTGCTCGCCCAGGCCCGCCACAACTCCGCGAAGGCCCTGGAGGAGCTGCGCGACCTGGTGCGCGGCATCCATCCGCCGGTCCTCGCCGAACGCGGTCTCGGGGACGCGGTGCGGGCGTTGGCGCTGCGGCTGCCGCTGCCCACCGAGGTCACGGTGGAGCAGACGGGCCGCGCCGACGCGCCGGTGGAGTCGGCCGCCTACTTCGCGGTCAGCGAGGTGCTCACCAACGCGGTCAAGCACTCCGGCGCCGACCGGATCTGGGTGGACCTGCACCACGCCGAGGGCCGGCTGCGGATCACGGTCACCGACAACGGCAGGGGCGGCGCGGCGATCGGCGCGGGCACCGGGCTCGCCGGGGTGGAGCGGCGGCTCGGTACATTCGACGGCATCCTGGCCGTCAGCAGTCCCGCGGGCGGCCCCACGATGGTGACCATGGAGATCCCGTGCGTGTCGTCCTAGCCGAAGACCTCTTCCTGCTGCGCGACGGACTGGTCCGGCTGCTTCAGGCGTACGACTTCGAGATCGCGGCGGCCGTCGAGTCCGGCCCCGAACTGTCCCGCGCGCTCGCCGAGTTGCAGCCGGACGTGGCGGTGGTCGACGTACGGCTGCCGCCCACCCACACCGACGAGGGCCTCCAGTGCGCGCTGGCCGCCCGGCGGGCGCGGCCGGGACTGCCGGTGCTGGTCCTCTCCCAGCACGTGGAGCAGCTGTACGCGCGCGAGCTGCTCGCCGACGGGGACGGGGCGATCGGCTATCTGCTCAAGGACCGGGTCTTCGACGCGGACCAGTTCGTGGACGCCGTACGGCGGGTGGCGGCAGGGGGCACGGCGATGGATCCGCAGGTCATCCAGCAGCTGCTGGCCCGCGGCGGCCCGGCCGGCGACCGGCCGCTCGACCGGCTCACCCCGCGCGAGCGGGAAGTGCTGGAGCTGATGGCGCAGGGCCGGTCGAACGCGGGCATCGCCGCCCAACTGGTGGTCACCGAGCGGGCGGTGGCCAAGCACACCTCCAACATCTTCGGCAAGCTGGGCCTGGAGGTGTCGGACGACGACAACCGGCGGGTCCTCGCGGTGCTGGCGTATCTCGACGGCGGCCACCACTGAGACGGGAATCCACTTTCCCCGGCGGCACGCGTGTGCGAGGGTGACGCGGTGAACCAGGACTGGGAAGATCGCGTGGCCGCCGCCTGGGCCGCCTTCGCGCGGGACGAGTACCCGCCGGAGCGGGCCGCGGAGTTCCGCGCGCTGATCGACGAACTCGTGGCCGAACTGCCCGACGACAGCCCGCTGGCTCCCTTCGAACGGGCCTGCGCCTTCGACTCGACCGGGCACTCCGACCGCGCCGTGCCGCTGTACCGGGAGGCACTGGCGCGCGGCCTGGACGGCTACCGGGCGCGGCGGACCCGGATCCAGCTGGCGAGTTCGCTGCGCAACACCGGACAGCCGGAGGAGGGCGTCAAGCTGCTCACGCCCGAACTGGACGCGTCGAGCGACGAGTTGGACGACGCCGTGCGGGCCTGCCTGGCGCTGTGCCTGTCCAGCCTCGGCCGGGACCGCGAGGGGCTGTCGCTCGTGCTCGGTGCGCTGGCCCCCCATCTTCCGCGCTACCAGCGGTCGATGGCCAACTACGCGCGCGCCCTGGTCGATCCGGAGGCATGAGCGCGCCGCTTGACGGTGACCTACCAAGGGCTCGCTCGTTTTCCCGGACGTGCAGTCACAGGATGTAGCCCAGCGTCACGCCCCCGCCTCCGGCCGCCCGGCCGGCCTGGAGCAGGCCGAGGCCTCGCTCGTGGAGCACTACCCACGGCTGGTCCGGCTCGCCTATCTGGTGCTGCCGCCGGGCCTCGGCCGCGAGCGCCGGGTGCTCACCGCGCACGCCCTCGCCCAGCGCGCCCTGCCCCGGGGCCGCAAGCAGGCGTCCCTGATCCCGGCCCAGACGCCGCGCCGGGCCCCCGCGTCCGGCGAGGCCCCGGACGACGACCCCGGGTACGCCTACCTCCGCGAGCGGGTCCTGCGCGCGGCCCTGGCGGCGGCCCGTCCGCGCACCGGCCGGCCCCGGCCGCTCCCCCGGGTGTGGGGCCTGCGGCTGAGCCCGCGCACCGGCGGCGCGGACGAACTCGCCCTGGAGCAGCGGCTGTCGAAGCTGTCCGGGCCGGCCCGCGCGGCCTATGTGCTGCGCGGTCTGGAGCAGCTGCCCGACGCCACCGTCCACAAGGTCCTCAAGGCCGCCGGGGTGGCCGACCCGGGCGGCGCGCTGGCCTCGGCGAACAGCGTGCCCGCGCAGCCGGGCCTGCTCGCCTCCCCCGAGTTCGATCCGTGCGCCCTCCAGGCCCGGCCCACCGATCTGATGCGCCGCCGCCAGCACACCAGGGCGGCCGTGGGCGCCCTGGCCGCCCTCGCGGTGTGCGGGGCGCTGGTGGCGCTGCCGGGCGGCGGCTGGGGCCCGGACGGCGCCGCCGCGCCCGTCTACGCCGGCAACCCGGCCGCCGAGGCCGCCCTCGACCCGGCCCGGCTGGCCCGCGTCTCCCCCACCGCCTGGCGCTCCGCCTCCCGTACCGACTTCTCGGCCTGGCCGGCCCGCGGCGCGCTCACCGGCGACCGGGACCTGCTGCGCCGCGCGCTGGCCGTCTGGGCGCGACCCGGCGGGAACGTCAGGGTCTCGGCCACCCCCGGCACCCAGACCGGCGGCCCGGCGGGCCCGCCCCAGCTGCTGTACGCGGGGCGGGTGGACGCCGCCCGGGTGGTGGTCTTCTACGACGGGCTGCGCATCGCCCGCTACGCCGAACCGGCGGACGGCACCGAGGGCGCGGCCCTGGACTTCGCCCGGGTGGACGGCGCGACCGGCGCCGAGGCGAGCGCCCTGGTGCTGGGCCGCTCGGACGGCAATGTGCAGTACCTGCTGGCCCCCTGGGTGAAGAAGGCGGCCACCCGGGACCTGATGAAGCCGACCTCCGCGCCGAGCGCCCTGAAGGTCACCGACGGCGTCACCGCCCCGCTGACCAGCCCCGCCCTGGGCACCGGCAACTGCACCTCGTGGACCGTGCTCCAGCTGTCCGACGGCGCGGGCAGCCAGCTCTCCACCGACCTCGGCGAGCTGGTCCCGGCGCATCTGACCGCGGGCCGGCCCGGCGCGGTGGGCGAGGCCACCGGGCCGGAGGGGCTCCAGGCGTGGGCGCCGTTCGCCTGCTCGCTGGCGACCGAGCGCTCCTCGGGGGTGCGCGGCGTCAACGCCTGGGACTTCGCGGAGCAGCCGCTGCCCGACGGCAGCGGGGCGGGCCAGTGGGTGTGCACCCGGGCCGAGACCTGGCGCGGCGCCGGCACCGCGGCGCTGGCCCAGTTCCGGCCGCCCGGCGCGCGGTACGGGGCGGTCACCGCCAAGGGCACGGACGTCACCGCGTGCGGTCCGCGTGATCCGCATGTGCTGGCCGGAGTGCTGTGGAAGTCCCGGGGCGGGCACTGGTACCTGCTGGCCGCGGGCGGCCCGGACACCGTGGCGATCCACGCGAGCGGCGGGATCACCGCGTCCGCGCCGGGCTCGCTGCTGATCGCCAAGGCCACCCGGGGGGCGCGGGCGGAGCTGAAGGGCTCGCTGGCGGGCGGCCGGGAGATCGACGGGCTGCACTGACCGGCGTTCCTGACATCCGCGTCAACAAGCGGCGCGGAAGGGGTTCTCAGTCACCGTACCCGTCAGTACATTGACGCCATGTCTTATACGCAGGCCCGGCCGGTGGAGTCCGAGCGCGTGCCGCTCAAGGCCCGCAACGTGTCCTTCTCGTGGGAGAACACGCCGCTGCACTGGGTGCCCGGCGATCCGTTCGCCACGCACACCATCAACGTGCTGCACCTGCTGCTGCCCGCCGGGGAGCGCTGGTTCGTGCACGTGTACAAGCAGGCGCTGCCGCTGATCGAGGACGAGCGGCTGCGCGCGGACGTCATCGGGTTCATCGGCCAGGAGGCCGTGCACTCCCAGTCCCACGACGAGGTGCTGCCGCACCTGCGCGAGCAGGGCCTGGACCCGACGCCGTACACCGCGCAGGTCGACTGGTTCTTCGAGAAGCTGCTCGGCGACCGCACCCTGCCGCCGGGCCGGGCGCGCCGCTGGTGGCTGCTGGAGCGGGTGGCGCTCATCTCGGCCATCGAGCACTACACCGCCTTCCTCGGCGACTGGGTGCTGGGCGCGGTCGAGCTGGACCGGCGCGGCGCCGACCCCACCATGCTGGACCTGCTGCGCTGGCACGGCGCGGAGGAGGTCGAGCACCGCTCGGTCGCCTTCGACCTCTTCCAGCACCTCGACGGGAGCTACCGGCGCCGGGCGCGCACCTGGGCGGCCGCCTTCACCACCCTGGTCTTCCTCTGGCAGCGCGGGGTGCGCTTCTTCATGGAGAACGACCCGACGCTGACCGCCCCCAGGTACTCCGTGAAGGACTTCCACGACCGCGGCCGGCAGGGCGTGCTGCCCGCCACCGGCGCCATGCTGAGGTCCATCCCGCGCTATCTCGGCCGCGGTTACCACCCCTCCCACGAGTTCTCCACCGCCCAGGCCGTGGCCTATCTGGAGGCGTCCCCCGCCGCGCTCGCCGCGGAACGGGCGAAGCCGTCCGCGCGGGAGGCCGCGTGATGCCGAAGCCGCGTACCGTCGCCCTCGTCGCGGGCGCCGCCCTGCTCACCCGCCGGGCCCTCGCCCGCCGGGTCCGGGTCTCGCCGCTGTGGCCGTTGCCCGCCCTGGACCCGCCGCTCTCCGGCCGGCCGCGCTCCCGGGCGCTGCGGCTGCTGCTCACCGCGCACGAGACGATCGCCGAGGGGGTCGTCCGACTGCGCCTGGAGGGCGACGACTTGCCCCGCTGGACGCCCGGGGCGCACCTCGACCTGGTGCTGCCCTCCGGGCTGGTGCGGCAGTACTCGCTGTGCGGGGACCCCGGGGACACCTCGTCGTACACGGTCGCCACCCGGCTGGTCGAGGACGGCCGGGGCGGCTCCCGGGAGGTGCACGAGCAGCTGGCCGAGGGCATGGAGCTGGAGGTGCGCGGGCCGCGCAACCGCTTCCCGCTGGCCGAGGCGGAGTCGTACGTCTTCGTCGCCGGCGGCATCGGCATCACCCCGGTGCTGGCGATGCTGCGCGCGCTGCCGGAGCACGCCGAGTGGCGGCTGCTGTACTGCGGGCGGAGCCGGGCCTCGATGCCCTTCCTGGCGGAGCTGGGCGAGCTGGCCGGGGACCGGCTGACGGTCGTCGCCGAGGACGAGGAGGGGCGGCCGGACCTGGACGCCCTGTTCACGGATGTGACGGCGGGCACGGCGGTGTACTGCTGCGGCCCCGAGGGGCTGATGGACGCGGTCGCCGAGCGGGTGCCCGAGGGCGCCGCGCTGCACCTGGAGCGGTTCGCGCCGCGCGCTCCGGCGGACGGCGACGCCGCGTTCGAGGTCGAACTGCGGCGCACGGGGCGGACGGTGGCCGTGCCCGCCGGCACCAGCGTGCTGGACGCCGTGCGCCGGGAGCTGCCGGGCCTCGCCTACTCCTGCGAGCAGGGGTTCTGCGGGACATGTCAGCAGCGGGTGCTGGAGGGCGCGGTGGAGCACCGGGACGAGCTGCTCACCGACGCGGAGCGTGCCGACTCGATGCTGATCTGTGTCTCCAGGGCCCGGGGTGGACGTCTTGTGCTGGACCTGTGACCCGGTGATGTGAACACCGGTTCGGGTCCGGACCGTTGGCGGCCGGATCCGCTCGGTAAGGTGTTCGCATGGGTACCGGGGTTCGCCGCAGGATGGGCGTCGAGGAGCGACGGCAGCAGCTGATCGGTGTCGCCCTCGACCTGTTCAGCCGCCGCTCGCCCGACGAGGTCTCCATCGACGAGATAGCGGCGGCCGCGGGCATCTCCCGGCCGCTGGTGTACCACTACTTCCCCGGCAAGATGAGCCTGTACGAGGCCGCGTTGCAGCGTGCCTCGGAGGAGCTGAAGGCCCGCTTCACCGAGCCTCACGAGGGTCCGCTGGGGACGCGGCTGCTGCGGGTGATGAGCCGCTTCTTCGAGCACGTGGACGAGCACGGCCCGGGCTTCTCGGCCCTGATGCGCGGCGGCCCCGCGGTGGGCTCCACGACCACCAACGCGCTGATCGACTCCGTGCGGCAGGCCGCGTACGACCAGATGCTCGCCCATCTCGGGATCGCCGACGCGCCGCCGCGCCTGGAGCTGGTCATCCGCTCCTGGATCTCGCTGGCCGAGTCCACCGCGCTGATCTGGCTGGACGGCCGGCGCATCCCGCGCGAGGAACTGGAGGTCCAGCTGGTGCACGACTTCGCCGCGCTGGTCGCCGTCAGCGCCGCCCGGGACGAGGGCATGGCGGACGTGCTGCGCGCCATGCTCGAGGACGAGCCGGCCGACGGCCCCTTCGCGGAACTCGTCGGCCGGCTGTCCGCCCTGGCTTCCTAGGATCGGGTGAACACCGCCACCGTGCGGGCCGGCACCGTGAAGGTGCCGCTGCCTGCGGCGTAGGCGGAGGTCTTCACCACCGGGTCCGCGCCGGCGGCCTGCACCGGGTGCAGCCGGTAGTGCGCCCCGGTCAGCGCGGGGACCCTCTGCTCCTGGCGTTGCGGGGTGGCGTTGAAGACGACGACCAGATCGCCGAGCTCCATGGTGATCACCCCTGGCGTCTCGTCCTTGCCGGACAGCGGGAAGGACAGCCGGTCCTGGACCTGTCCGGCCGTGTCGAGCGAGAACTCCTTCTGCGTCGTACGGATGCGCAGCAGGTCCTGGTAGGCGGCCGAGGCGCCGGTGATCTGCGGGCAGCCGACCTCGACGGAGGTCAGCAGCGGCTTGGCGTACGGCCACTTGTCCTGGTTGTCGGCGGCCATGGGCAGGCCCCGGCCGAAGCCGTTGCCGTCGGCGCAGTTCCAGTGGATGGCGTTGAACCAGTCCCCGCTGTCGAAGGAGTTGCGGTCCAGCGACTTCGAGCGCAGCAGGTCGGTGCCCGCCTGGGAGAGGGACGGCCCCTGCGAGAGGGTGGCCGTGGCCATCGCCAGGACCTGCATCCGGGCCCGGTCGGACGCGGCGGTGTCCTTGGGGAGCTTGTAGGTCAGCGCGTCGAACAGGGACTCGTTGTCGTGCGCGTCCACATAGGCGAGGGCGTCGCCCGGCGCGGCCGCGTATCCGGCGGGCGCTCCGTTGTAGTCGACCTCCGCGCCGGTGACCTCCTTGCCGTCGGTGTCCGTGAAGCGGTACTTGGCGAGGTTGCCGGTGAGCCCGATCTTGATCAGGTCCTGGTAGTGCAGCAGCCGGGCCTTCTGCTCGGCCGGGGTGCCGTTGGCCGCCGAGCCGTTGGGGTCGGTGTACAGGCCGGAGGCGAAGCCCTGGACGCCGGGGTCGGCGTCGAAGGGGCTGCCGCCGCGCACCGCGTCACGCGCCCGGTCGGAGAAGGTGGCGATGCCGGTGCCGGCCATGTTGGCCTGCGTGGCCTGCACGAAGCGGGCGTCGTCGGCCACCTCGCCGAAGTTCCAGCCCTCGCCGTACAGGATGATCTTCTTGCCGTCGACGCCGTCCTTCTCGGGGGTGAGCGCGTCGAGGGCCTTGCGGACCGCGAGGATGTTGGCCTTGGGGTGGTGGCCCATGAGGTCGAAGCGGAACCCGTCGACCTTGTACTCCTTGGCCCAGGTGACGATCGAGTCCACGACCAGCTTGCCCATCATCGCGTTCTCCGGCGCGGTGTTGGAGCAGCAGGTGGAGTCCGCCACCGAGCCGTCGGCGAGGAGGCGCTGGTAGTAGCCGGGCACGATCTTGTCCAGGACGGAGGTGTCCGCCTGGCCACTGGCCGAGGTGTGGTTGTAGACGACGTCCATCACGACCCGCAGGCCGTCCTGGTTGATCCCCTGCACCATCTGCCGGAACTGCCGGGTGCGCGCGGTGCCGTCCGGGTCGGTGGCGTACGAGCCCTCGGGCACCGTGAAGTGGTACGGGTCGTAGCCCCAGTTGTAGGCGTCCTGCGCGGCGCTCTTCGCCACGCACGCCTGCTGCCGGTCGGAGTCGGCCGGGTAGGAGGCGAGGTCGCAGTCGGGGCCGCGCTGGTCGGCCTTCTTCTCCGGCACGGTGGCGAAGTCGAAGGCGGGCAACAGGTGCACGTACGACGTCCCGGACTTCGCCAGTTCCCTCAGGTGCTCGGAGCCGTCGCTGTTCTTGTCCGTGAAGGCGAGGTAGGTGCCCCGGTCGTTCGCGGGGACGGTCTGGTCCGCGACCGAGAAGTCCCGGACGTGCAGCTCCTGGATCTGGGCGTCCTTCAGCGGCACGGCCTTGGGCTTGCGCAGCGCGGACCAGCCGGCCGGGGCGAGGGACCGGTCGTCCAGGTCGGCGACGACGCTGCGCTCGGAGTTCGCGGTGAGGGCGACCGAGTAGGGGTCGGTGACCTTGTTGGTGACCATCCGGCCGACGCTGGGCGCCCAGACCCTGACCACGTACCGGTACCGGCCGCCCTTCCAGGACGCCGGGCCGGTGACCGACCAGACACCGGTGGTGTCGTCCCGGTGCATGGCCTTGATGGCGCCGTCCAGCTCCAGGGACACGCTCTGGGCGGTCGGCGCCCACACGGACAGGGTGGGCCTGCCGTCGTGGAAGACCGGGCCGAGGCGGGCCTTGGTGGCGGCCGGGTAGAGGTCGTCCAGCACGCCCGCGGTCTGCACCCCGGTCGCGGCCAGCACGGCCCCGTTCGCGGCGCGCTGCGAGGCGACCAGCTGACCGGTCAGCGCCGTGCGCACCCGGTCGCGGTCACGCGGGTCCACCGACCAGGCGGTGTAGTCCTTCAGATACGGGAACTTCGCCTTCTGGGCGTCGGTCAGGGTGGTCTTCTCCAGCCGCAGCCAGCGCTCGTCGTCGCTGGTCAGCGTGGCGTCCTTGACGGTGATCGAGCCGTCGCGGGAGGACAGGAGCTGGGTGGAGGCGGCGCCGTCCACGCCGTTCCAGGCGACCGTGTCCCGGTCGATCCAGACCGCCTTGGAGGTGGTCGGGTCGAGGGCGGCCGCGCTGCCCGCGGGCTGCGGCAGCAGGTGCTCGTCCTGGCCGCTCAACAGCCACACCTCGTGGCCGTCCGCCCCGAGGTCCAGGGACTGGTCGGCGGCGAGGTCCTTCTCGTCGCCCTTGTGGATGATGTAGCTGAGACTGGTGGCACCCGCGGCGAGCGGGACCTCGAAGACCGCGCCATAGGCATCAGTCTTCACCGGCTTCAGCGGGGCCGACCAGTCGGTGGGGGTCGCGGCGCCCGTCCAGACGTGCAGGCCCCAGCCGTCGTAGTTCCCGTCGGCGCGGTGGTAGTGGAGGACCGCCTTGGTGGTGTCCGGCGCCGGGTACGCGGGCCGCTGGGTCAGCGTGTCGGACCTGCCCTGCTCGACCCAGACCTCACCCGTCCTGGTGACGTCGATGGTCCGGTCGGCGGAGACGTCCTTGTTCCCGTTCTTGTCGACCACCAGGAAGCCGACGCTGGAGGCGCCCGGCTTGAGCTTGACGTAGGCGAAGGCGCCCCAGGCGTCGCGGCCGACGAAGGGGTGGCCGGCCGGCCAGGTGGTGGCCTCGCCGTCGGCGATGTCGCCCCACGCGTACAGGTTCCAGTCGGCGTAGTCGCCGTCGGCGCGCCGGTAGTGGACGATCGCGTAGCCGCGGGAGGACGCGGTGGGCGGGGCGGGCGTGGGCGGGGTGCCGGTGGTGCTGCTCGCCAGGGCGCTCGCGGTGTGCCCGGCGCTGTCGATCACGACGGCCTTGTAGCGCAGGGCGGTCCCGGCCGGGAGCTTGCCGGCCAGGGTCTGGGTGACCTGGTAGGGCGCGTGGTCGGCGGAGCCGAGGACCTGCCACGGGCCGTTGCCGGCCTGGGCGGCGAAGACCACCCGGTTCAGCTGCCCTCCCCGGACGTCGGCGCCGACGGTCACGGTGCCGGTGGCCCCGGCGGCCGGGGGGTTCAGGGTGAGGGACGGCTTGACGGCCGGCTGGTCGAGGGGGCCGGACGCCTTGTAGACGACCGCGGACTCGGCCGGGACGGTGACGGTGACCTTGTGGTCGGCGTCGGAGGTCAGGGTGCCGTCGGCGCCGTAGACACCCCGGTACGGCATCCGGGCCGAACCGGTGGCGAAGGTCGCGGACCTGGCGTCGGCCGCGTTGTTGAACGCGACGACGTACTCCTGGCCGGTCCTGGCGTCGGTGCGGGTGAAGGCGTAGATCCCGGGGCCGTCGGCCGCGTACCGCTCGCTCTGCACGCCGTCGGTCAGGGCCGGGTTGGCCTTGCGCAGCGCGGACAGGGCGGCGATGTCTTTGTAGAGCGGGGCGCTCGTGTCGTAGGAGTCGCTCGCGGCCGTGCGGTCGGTGCCGATCTCGTCGTCGTCGAGATAGTCGGGCACCCGGGAGGCGAACATGGTCTGGCGGGCGTCCTTGTCGCCGCCGGAGCCGGTGAAGCCCTGTTCGTCGCCGTAGTAGACGACCGGGTTGCCGCGGCTGAGGAACATCACCTCGTTGGCGAGCCGGTCCTTCTTCAGCAGTTCGGCGTCGGAGGCGCCGGGGTTGTCCTGCCCCAGGAAGTACCCGATGCGGCCCATGTCGTGGTTGCCGAGGAAGGTGACCTGCTCGTACGCGTTGGCCTTGTCGGTCGTGTACTTGTAGTCGTCGCCGAGGACGTTCGCCAGCTTCCGCGCGCTCGCGCCCTGGGAGGCGTAGCCGCGGGCCGCGTCCTGGAAGGGGAAGTCGAGGGTGGCGTCGAGGCGGCCCTGGGTGACGTAGGGGGCGGTGACCGAGGTGTCGGTGTCGTAGGTCTCGCCGAACAGGAAGAAGTTCTTCCGGCCGTGCGCCGCCGCGTAGGAGTCGAGCGCGGTGGCCCACTGGGTCCAGAAGGGCATGTCGACGTTCTTGGCGGTGTCGATGCGGAAGCCGTCGACGGCGAAGTCCTTCACCCACCGCTCGTAGATCCGCTCCATGCCGTGGACGACCTCGGGGCGCTCGGTCCACAGGTCGTCCAGGCCGGAGAAGTCGCCGTAGGTGCCGGACTCGCCGGCGAAGGTCGAGTCGCCCCGGTTGTGGTACATCGTCGGGTCGTTGAGCCAGGCCGGGACCTTGGTCCGGCTGGTGACCCGGGGGGTGTACGGGAAGGAGGCGGCGGAGACGGCGGGGAACGCCCGGCCGCCGTCGGCGTAGTCGGCGTCGTCGAAGGGCCTGCCGTCCTCGGTGAGGTACGGGTAGGCGCCCTTGGAGCGGTAGTCGGCGGAGTTCTCCTTGTTCGTCACCACGTCGGCGGTGTGGTTGGTGATGACGTCGAAGAAGACCTTCATGCCCTTGGCGTGCGCCGTCGAGATGAGGCGCTTGAGGTCCTGGTTGGTGCCGAAGTGCGGGTCGACCCGGGTGAAGTCGGTGATCCAGTAACCGTGGTACCCGGCCGAGGCGTTGGCCCCGGTGCCCTGCACCGGGATGTTCTTGAAGATCGGTGCCAGCCACAGGGCGGTGGTGCCGAGGCCCTTGATGTAGTCCAGCTTCCGGGTCAGGCCCTTGAGGTCGCCGCCCTGGTAGAAGCCCTTGTCGGTCGGGTCGTAGCCGGTCGTCGTGCGCGAACCGGTGAGGCCGCCCTTGTCGTTGGCCCGGTCGCCGTTGGCGAAGCGGTCCGGCATGACGAAGTAGAACTGCTCACGGGTGTCGTCGTGCCGGGCCGGCTGGGCGGCGAGGGCCGCGTCCGACGGGGGCGGGGGCGGGGCGGCGGCCTGGTCGGCGTGGGCCGTGAGCGGCTGCACGAGGGCGGCCGTGAGGGCGGCGGCGACGAGGGCCGCGGCTCGTGCGCGGCGGGTGGTGCGGCGCCCGGGGGACGCCGGCCATCTCGGTATCACAGGTGGAACTCCTAGCGATGACGGCTCAGTTCGGGTCCGACCCCACGCCGCGGCTCGGCCTCGATGCCGGGCGCCCGCGCGACCGTACCGCCCGCGAAAGGGTTGCAGCAAGAGTCGTGAAAACATCGGCAAGGGATTTCAGGAGCACCCGGCCCGCACCGCCATGGGGGTGCGGTGCGGGCCGGGTGCCGGTTCAGCAGGAGGACTTGCCGGCGTAGATCGCCAGCGCGGTGTTCGGGGCCACCGACGCGGTGAACCAGCCGGTGGAGTTGACCGTCACCGTGGTGTTGTTCTGCACGTTGCAGTAGGTGCCGGCGGGCAGCGAGGTCTGGAACGAGCGGCTGGCCGTCGTGCCCTCGTGGTTGATCACCACATAGCCCTTGCTGCCGCGGCCGAACGCGATCAGGTTGTTGCCGTCGTCCCACCAGTTGGCGACCGCCTGGCCGCGGGTGGCGTTGCGGAAGGCGACCATGGACTTGATCTCCGGCCAGGCGTGCTGGCACTTCCAGCCGTCCTGCCAGCAGGCGTTGACCTGGCCGTTGTTGGGCGGCCCGGCGTCCGCGTCGCTCCACTCGTAGCCGGAGTTGATGTCGGGCGCACCGTAGGGCCAGGCCAGCATGAAGACGTTGGCCAGGGTGTAGTTGGCGCCGTCCTTGTAGTTCAGGGTGGCGCCGTTGCGCTCGGTGTCGTGGTTGTCCACGAAGACGCCGGCCACGTTGCCGGGCAGATAGCCCCAGCCCTCGCCGAAGTTGTTCAGGTAGGCGAGCTTCTCGTTGTTGAAGACGCGCTTGAGGTCGTAGCCGTAGCGGAACTCCTGGACGTCCCCGTTGCCCGTGTACTCGGTGGGCTGGACGGCCTCGCCCGCGCCGTAGATGACCTCCTGCTTCCAGTAGGCGTTGGGGTTGGTCAGCCGGCTCTTGATGTTCGCCAGGTCGGCGGCCGCGATGTGCTTGGCCGCGTCGATCCGGAAGCCGTCGGCGCCGAGCGACAGCAGGTCGTTCATGTACCCGGCGATGGTCGCGCGGACGTGCTCCGCGCCGGTGTCCAGGTCGGCCAGGCCCACGAGTTCGCAGTTCTGGACGTTCGAGCGGTCCTGGTAGTTGTCGATCGACGTCCGGCACGTGTGGAAGTCGGAGTCCGAGTACACGCCGGGGTAGTTGTACTTGGTGTACTGCGTGCCGCCGGTGCCGGTGCCGCTGCCCGCGGTCATGTGGTTGATGACGGTGTCCACCACGACCTTCACCCCGGCCGCGTGACAGGTCGAGATCATGTTCTTGAAGGTGGTCCGGTCGCCGAGCCGGCCCGCGATCTTGTACGACACGGGCTGGTACGAGGTCCACCACTGGGAGCCCTGTATGTGCTCCTCGGGCGGCGAGACCTGCACGTACCCGTAGCCTGCGGGGCCCAGGGTGTTGGTGCACTCGCGGGCCACCGAGGCGTAGTTCCACTCGAAGAGGACGGCGGTGACGTCCTTGGTGCCGGGCGGGGAGGCGTGGGCGGTAGTCGGGGTCATGACAAGGGCGGCCGCGAGGGCGACCGCTCCGGAAAGGATTCTGCGCACCATGTGGGGGTTCCTTCGTCGCTGAAGGGGCTTGCGCAAGGTTGCTGAAACCTTGCGGTGACGCAGATGTTAAAGGCCCGCTGCCGGAAAAGGCAGCGGGCCGCCGAGAAGTTGTTGCAAGAAAATTCACACGGCCGTCAGACCGCCGTGGTCCACCAGACGGTGGTGTCGGCGGGCGTCTTCGCCTCGTCGCCGGCCCTGGCCACCTCGTCGCTGGCGAGCAGCACCCGGCCGTACGCCGGGGTCGTCACCGACTCCCCCGTGGTGTTGGTGACGCACACGAACTCGCCCCGGCGGAAGGCGAGTACGCCCTCGGGGGCGCGCAGCCACTCCACCGCGTCCCCGGCGCCGAGGTCCGGCTGCGCCCGGCGCACGGCGAGCGCGGCGCGGTACAGCTCCAGGGTGGAGCCGGGCCGCCCGGTCTGCGCGGCCACGCTCAGCTCGCCCCAGACCTCCGGCTGCGGGAGCCAGCTGCCGCCGTCGCCGAAGCCGTACGACGGCCCGGTGCGGGTCCACGGGATCGGCACCCGGCAGCCGTCGCGGAAGCCGTCCTGGCCCGCGCCGCGGAAGTACGCGGGGTCCTGGCGCACCTCGTCGGGCAGGTCGACCACGTCCGGCAGGCCCAGTTCCTCGCCCTGGTAGAGGTAGGCCGAGCCGGGCAGCGCCAGCATCAGCAGGGTGGCGGCGCGGGCCCGGCGCAGCCCGAGGTCGCGGTCGCCGGCCGTGCGGATCTGGGTGCCGAGCCCCGGCGGGTTGGCGAAGCGGGTGGCGTGCCGGGTGACGTCGTGGTTGGACAGCACCCAGGTGGCCGGGGCGCCGACCGGGCGCATCGCCTCCAGCGTGCCGTCGATGACCGCGCGCAGCTCGTCCGCGTCCCAGGCGGTCGACAGGTACTGGAAGTTGAACGCCTGGTGCAGCTCGTCCGGGCGGACGTAGTGGGCGGTGCGCTCGACGGTCGGCGTCCACGCCTCCGCCACGAAGATCCGCCCACCCGTCTCCCACCACCGCCCTTCTGACGAAGGCCCTTCGGGCCCCATTTTATTGGCGTACTCGTCGAGGATGGTCCGCCACTGCCGGTAGATGGCGTGCACGCCGTCCTGGTCGAAGAACGGCATGACATCGTTGCCCAGCAGCTTCACCTGGTCGCCGGAGCCCAGGTCGGGCAGGCCCTCGGCCTTCACCAGGCCGTGGGCCACGTCGATGCGGAAGCCGTCCACGCCCATGTCCAGCCAGAAGCGCAGGATGGAGCGGAACTCGTCGCCGACGGCCGGGTGCTCCCAGTTGAAGTCGGGCTGCTCGGGGGCGAAGAGGTGCAGGTACCACTCGCCGGGCGTGCCGTCGGGCTCGGTGACCCGGGTCCAGGCCGGGCCGCCGAAGATGGACTCCCAGTCGTTGGGCGGCAGTTCACCGCTCTCGCCCTTGCCCGGGCGGAAGTGGTAGCGCTCCCGCAGCGGGGAGCCGGGTCCCTCGGCGAGGGCGCGCTTGAACCACTCGTGCTGGTCGGAGGAGTGGTTGGGCACCAGGTCCACGATGATGCGCAGGCCGTGTCCGTGGGCGTCGCGGATCAGCGCGTCGGCGTCCAGCAGGGTGCCGAACATCGGGTCGACCGCGCGGTAGTCGGCGACGTCGTAGCCGGCGTCGGCCTGCGGGGAGGCGTAGAAGGGGCTCAGCCACACCGCGTCGACGCCGAGGTCGCGCAGGTACGGCAGGCGGGAGCGCACACCCTCCAGGTCGCCCATGCCGTCGCCGTTGCTGTCGGCGAAGCTGCGCGGGTAGACCTGGTAGATGACCGCCTCCCGCCACCAGTCGCGGCGGCGCGCGGCGACGGCGGCGGTGGCGGAGTCGGTGGCCGGGGCTGCAGAGTGCTGCTGGCTCATGGCTTCCTTGGTGGTGACGGGAAACGGGTCGTGGACGCGCGGGTGCCACGGGCGCCCGCGGTGGCGGGCCCGTGGGGTCGCGGCGGTGGCGGCGGACCGGGGGGACGGAACGAGGCGGCCGCGGTGCCGGCGGGGTCGGAAGGGCACCGCGGCCGCCTGCCCGCGCGGTGGGACGCGCGGGAGCCTCGTGTGCTCGGGCGTCAGCCCTTGGTGCCGCCGGAGGTGAGACCGGTGACCAGGTTCTTCTGCACGAGGTAGAAGAACACCGCCACGGGTATCGCGATCAGCACCGCGGTGGCGGCCATGTAGTTCCACTCGGCGTCGTGCTGGCTGACGAAGGTCTGCAGGCCGACGGAGAAGGTGTACTTGGAGTCGTCCAGCATGAAGGTGGTCGCGAAGGCGACCTCGGCGACCGCGGTGATGAAGTTGTAGAAGGCGGCGACGGCCAGACCCGGGCGGGCCAGCGGCAGGATCAGCCGGAAGAAGGTGCCGAACGGCGTGAGCCCGTCCACCCGGCCGGCCTCGTCGATCTCGAAGGGGATCGTGTCGAAGTAGCCCTTGAGCAGCCAGGCGCTGTACGGCACCGCGGTGGTGCAGTTGACGAGGATCAGCGCCCAGTAGGAGTCGATGAGCCCCAGGTCGCTGAAGATCTGGTACATCGGCACGATCAGCACGGCGATCGGGAACGCCTGGGTGAGCAGCAGGACCCACATCAGCTGTTTGTAGCCGGGGAACCGCATCCGGGAGACCGCGTAGCCGGTGGTCGCGGCGAGCAGCACGCCGACCACGGTGGTGCCGAGGGCCACGATCATCGTGGACTTGAACCAGTCGAAGAACTCGGTGTGCTGCAGCACGAAGCCGTAGTTGGAGAAGCTCATCTTCCCGGCGATCTTGCCCGGGTGCAGGTAGTCGTCCTTGGCCGGGCCGAGCGAGAGGTAGATCAGCCAGGCCACCGGGGCCAGCGCGATCAGGCTCGCGACGACCAGGCCCGCGTGCAGCAGGACGGTTCCGAGGGGGCCGCGCTCGCCCGGCCGGCGGCCCCGCGGGGCGGGCTCGGCGGCGGGGGCCGGTGCGTCGGCCGGCGTGTCGAGGGTGGTGGTGCTCATGGCGGCGGCTCCTGCGGCGTCAGACGGCGAGCTGGTCATTGCGCTTCAGCCAGCGGAAGTAGAAGGAGGTGAAGACGGTCACGATGGACAGCAGCAGCACGCCGTAGGCGGCGGACTGGGCGAAGTCGCGCGGCTGCTGGCCGAAGCCCAGGTAGTAGGACCAGGTGACGAGGATCTGCGCGTCCGGGGCGCTGGTCGGCCCGAACAGCAGGAAGATGATGGCGAACTGGTTGAAGGTCCAGATGACGCCGAGCAGGACCACGGTGGAGCTGACCGCGCGCAGACCGGGCAGGGTCACGTGCCGGAAGCGCTGCCAGGCGTTCGCGCCGTCCATCTTCGCCGCCTCGTACAGGGAGGAGTCGATGGACTGGAGGCCGCCGAGCAGCGACAGCATCATGAACGGCACACCGCACCAGGTGTTGACCATGATCGCGGCGAAGCGCTGCCAGAAGGTGTCCTCCAGCCACTGCGGCTGCGGCAGGTGCAGCGCGTGCAGGACCTGGTTGAGCGCGCCGGAGTCGGCGAGCATGATCCGCCAGGAGAACACGGTCACGAAGGTCGGCACGGCCCAGGGCAGCACCAGCAGCACCCGGTACAGGGTGCGGCCGCGCAGCTTCTGGTTGAGCATCATCGCGAGGCCGAGGCCGATGGTGTAGTGCAGGGTCACACAGGCGGCCGTCCAGACGATCGTCCACAGGAAGTGGGACCAGAACCGGTCGTAGGACAGCGGGCCGAACAGGATTTCCTTGTAGTTGGACAGCCCGACGAACTTGTAGGTCGCCGCGATGTGGTTGACGCCGATGGTGCGCGCCGAGTTGAGGCTGTTGGCGTCGGTCAGGGTGAGGTAGAAGCCCCGCACCAGCGGGTAGCCGACGAGGACGGCGAGCACGACGACCACCGGGGCGATCATCGCGTAGGCGTACCAGTACTTCTGGTAGCCGTTTCTGATGCGCTGCCCCAGCCCGGGCCGAGGCGCGCGGTCACCGCGGCGCTTGCCGGTCGCGCGGTCGATGGCGACTGTCATGGTTCGACACCTTCAATGGTTCAAGAACGGGGGGCCGGGCGCAGGGCGGCGGCCGTCGGTCGCCCCCCTCGTGGGTGGGGGCGACCGACGGCCTGCCGGGCTCACTTGCTGAAGTCGGGGACCAGCTTGCCGATGGCGACACCGGCGTTGTTCAGGCCCGTGTCCAGCGACTCCTTGCCACTGGCGATCTTCGGCAGCTCGGTGTCCAGCGGAGCCCACAGCGACCCGTACTCGGGCAGCGCCGGGCGGGGCTGGGCGGCGGACAGCACCCCCTGGAAGCCGGCGATCCCCGGGTCGGCCGTGACCTTCGCGGTGTAGGCGTCGGAACGGGTGGGCAGGGTGGCGTTCTTCAGGGCGATCGTCTCCTGGGAGGAGGCCGACGTCATGAACTTGACGAACTTCAGGGCCGCGGCCTGGTGCGCCTTGTCGGAGCCGGCGTAGACCGAGAGGTTGTGGCCGCCGGTCGGGGCGCCCGCCTTGCCGGTGGAGCCGGCCGGGACGACGGCGATGCCCAGGTTGGACTTGTCCTTGAAGGCGCTGCCCTTGTAGATGTTCGTGACCTCCCAGGGACCCTGGATGATCGAGGCGACCTTGCCGTTGACGAACGCGTCCTGGATGTGGGCGTAGGCGTCCGGGGTGGTGTCGGCCTTGTGCAGGCCCTTGCCCGAGAACAGGCTCAGCCAGGTGCCGAACGCCTTCTTGGCGGCCGGGGTGTCGATGGTGACCTTCTTGGCGGCGGCGTCGACGGTGTCGCTGCCCTCGCCGTACAGGAACGGCTGGCCGTAGTAGCCCTGGGTGGAGCCCCAGTAGCCGTAGGCGCCGGTCTTGTCCTGCACCTTGGCGGCGTCCGACTTCAGCTCGTCCCAGGTCTTGGGCGGCGTGGTGATGCCGGCCTTCTTGAACAGGGCCTTGTTGTAGATCAGGGCCAGGGTGTCGGTGACCAGCGGCACGCCGTAGGTCTTGCCCTGGTACTGGGCCTGCTTGATCAGGTTCGGCTCGAACTTGGACTGGTCGGCGAGGGCCTCGGTGCCGTCCAGCGGCAGGAAGTAGCCCTTCTTGGCGAAGGCGGGGGTCCAGCCGACCTCGGAGCGCAGCACGTCGGGGGCACCGGTGGCGCCCGCGGCCGTGTCGAACTTGTTCTGCGCCTGGTCGAACGGGACGTTGACGTACTTGACCTTGATGTCCTTGTTGGCAGCCTCGAACTGCTGCACCAGGGACTTGTAGGTCGGCGCCTCATTGGTGGCGTTGGAGGTGTCCCACCAGGTGATGGTCACCGGGCCGTCCGACTTGCCGTCGCCGCTCCCGCCGCCGCACGCCGTCGCCGCCAGGGCGAGGGACGCCACCAGCGCGGAGGCCGCTATGCCACGCCGCATGAGTTCTCCTTGAGGGTAAAGCCCGAGTGGTACAGGGGGCGGTCCCGCCCGCCCCTGCGACTTGCCGACTGCGCCGTTGCCGCGGCCGGGCGACCAGGAACGTAACAGCGTTGTAAGCGCCGCGAAAGACCTTGCAGAAAAAAAGTGCAAGGGGACACGATGGTTATCGCGCCGTAACCCGGCCTCGACCGGCCGGCAACCGTGGAATGAAGCGGGTGAGGCGACGTCGGCCGACTTGTGCAAGACTCTGCAAGCTCTTGCCACCACCAACTCCAGGGAGCGCGATGAGGCAGCAACCCGTAGCGGGACGTCCGACCGGGCGCGCCCGGCGCCCGGGCGGTGGGCAAGGCGGGAGACGGCCGGTACAGTCCAGTGGCGTGACCACACGGCTTGCCGACATCGCTGCGCAGGCGGGGGTGAGCGAAGCGACCGTCAGCCGGGTCCTCAACGGGAAACCGGGCGTCGCCGCCACCACCCGCCAGTCCGTGCTCGCCGCCCTGGACGTGCTGGGCTACGAGCGCCCGGTACGGCTGCGGCAGCGCAGCGAGGGCCTGGTAGGCCTGATCACGCCGGAGCTGGAGAACCCGATATTCCCGGCCCTGGCGCAGGTCATCGGCCAGGCGCTGACCCGCCAGGGCTACACCCCCGTGCTCGCCACCCAGACCCCCGGCGGCTCCACCGAGGACGAACTCACGGAGATGCTGGTGGACCGCGGGGTCGCGGGCATCATCTACGTCTCCGGGCTGCACGCGGACACCACCGCGGACATGCAGCGCTACGAGCGACTGCGCGCCCGGGGCGTGCCGTTCGTGCTGGTGGACGGGTTCTCGCCGTTGGTGCAGGCGCCGTTCATCTCCCCCGACGACCGGGCCGCGATGACGCTTGCGGTGACCCACCTGGTCTCCCTCGGCCACACCCGGATCGGGCTCGCGCTCGGACCGAAGCGGTTCGTGCCCGTGCAGCGCAAGATCGAGGGCTTCGTGCGGGCGGTGCAGGACCAGTTGGGGCTCGGCGCGGAGGTCGTGGAGTCGGAGCTGGTGCAGCACTCGCTGTACACCCTGGAGGGCGGCCAGGCGGCCGCGTCGGCGCTGATCGACCGGAACTGCACCGCGGTCGTCTGCGCCAGCGACATGATGGCCCTGGGCGCCATACGGGCCGCCCGCCAGCGGGGCCTGGAAGTGCCCACGGACTTCTCGGTGGTCGGCTTCGACGACTCCCCGCTGATCGCCTTCACGGACCCGCCGCTCACCACCGTCCGCAAGCCGGTCCCGGCGATGGGCCAGGCCGCGGTGCGCACGCTCCTGGAGGAGATCGGCGGTACGCCCGCCCCGCACAGCGAGTTCGTGTTCATGCCGGAGCTGGTGGTGCGGGGCTCGACGGCCTCGGCGCCGCACGCGCTGCGGGCCTCCTGACGGGGCGGGCGCCGCGCGCGTCCGTACGTCCGCACTCGTCCGTACGTCGTAGAAGGTGCGGTACGGACCCGACCTTGGGATGATCGGGCGAAGAAGTCTTTTCTGGCAGACTTGATGTCCATGAGTGACTCGACCGTGACGCAGTGGGAAGGTCGCGAGGAACAGGCCGGTCCGCAGGCCGTCACGGACAGGGACAGCCGGGGTGTGCTGGGCAGGCTGCGACGGCCGCGCAGACCCCGGCTGTGGTTCGAGATCCTTCTGATCGCGGTGAGTTACTGGACGTACTCGCTGATCCGCAACGCCGTCCCGGAGCAGAAGGGCAAGGCGCTGCGCAACGCGGACTGGATCTGGTCCGCGGAGGGCGCGCTCGGCATCGACGTCGAGCGATCGGTCAACCACGCCATGAACTCGGTGACTTGGCTGATCATCGGCATGAACTACTACTACGCCACCCTGCACTTCGTCATCACCATCGCGGTGCTGGTGTGGCTGTACCGGTGGCATCCGGGCCGGTACGCGGCCGCCCGGCTGGCGCTCTTCGCGACCACGGGCGGCGCGCTGGTGGGCTACTACCTGTTCCCGCTTGCGCCGCCCCGGCTGATGCGCGGCGGGCACTTCGTGGACACCGTGATGGTGCACCACACCTGGGGCTCGATGGCCTCCGGGGACCTCAAGCACATGTCCAACCAGTACGCGGCGATGCCGTCCATGCACATCGGCTGGTCGCTGTGGTGCGGGCTGACGGTCTTCGCGCTGGCGTCGGTGCCGTGGGTGCGGGTGCTGGGGCTGCTGTACCCGGCGCTGACCCTGCTGGTGATCGTCTCCACCGCGAACCACTTCTGGCTGGACGCGGTGGGCGGCGTGCTGTGCCTGTCGTTCGGGTTCCTGGTGGCCCGCGCCTGGTACGGCGCCGTGCCGTACGCCCTGCCGCGGGTGGTGGCGCCCGGACCCGCGCCCGAGCCGGCCCGGCCCTGACGGCCCCGGCGCGGCTCAGTGCACGTCGTCGTAGAACAGCTCCTCCATGACGGCGCGGGCCCTGCGGGTCGTACGGCCGTAGTCGTCGAGCATGTCGCCGACGTGGCCCTCGCCGTAGCCGAGGTAGCGGCCCACCGCGGCCAGTTCCCGGGGCTGGGTGGGGAAGGTGTCCCCCGCGCGGCCCCGGACCAGCATCACCGCGTTGCGGACCCGAGTGGCCAGCACCCAGGCCTCGTCCAGGATCGCCGTCTCCTCCTCGCCCAGCAGTCCCGCGTCCCGTGCCGCCGCCAGCGCCGCCCTCGTCCGGGTCGTGCGCAGGCCCTCGATCTCGTGGCCGTGCCGCATCTGGAGCAGCTGGACCGTCCACTCCACGTCCGACAGGCCGCCGGGGCCCAGCTTGGTGTGCAGCCTCGGATCGGCGCCGCGCGGCAGCCGCTCCGACTCCATCCGCGCCTTCAGCCGCCGGATCTCCCGTACGGCGTCCTCGGTCAGGCCCCGCGCCGGGTAGCGCAGCGGGTCGATCAGCTCGGTGAAGCGACGGCCCAGTTCCGGGTCGCCGGCCACCGGCTCGGCGCGCAGCAGCGCCTGGGACTCCCAGACCAGGGACCAGCGGCGGTAGTACGCCTCGTACGCCTTCAGGGTGCGCACCAGCGGGCCCGACTTGCCCTCCGGGCGCAGATCGGCGTCGATCAGCAGCGGCGGGTCGGCGCTGGGCAGCTGGAGCAGTCGGCGCATCTCGGAGACGACCTTGTGGGCGGCCGCCGCGGCCTCGTGCTCGTCCACGCCCTCCTGCGGCTCGTGCACGAACAGGACGTCCGCGTCGGAGCCGTAGCCCAGTTCGTGCCCGCCGAAGCGGCCCATCCCGATGATCGCGAACCGGGTGGGCAGGGTGTCGCCCCAGCCGGAGCGGACCACGGCGCGCAGCGTGCCGGCGAGGGTGGCGGCGGTGAGGTCGGAGACGGCCGCGCCGACCAGGTCCACGAGGGCGCCCTGGTCGGCCTCGACCGGGCTGGCCTCGGTGCCGTACGAGCCGACGATGTCCGCGGCGGCGGTGCGGAACAGTTCGCGGCGGCGCACCCCGCGGGCGGCGGTGACGCCCTGCTCGCCGTTCTCGGCGCGGCCCACGGCGGCGAGGATCTCCTGTTCCAGGGCCGCGCGGCCCCGGGGGGAGAGGCCCGCTCCGTCGCCGTCGCCGAGGAGCGCCACGGCCTCGGGGGCGCGCATCAGCAGATCGGGGGCGAGGCGGCCCGCGGACAGCACACGGGCCAGGTTCTCCGCCGCGGCGCCCTCGTCGCGCAGGAGCCGCAGGTACCAGGGGGTCTTGCCGAGGGCGTCGGAGACCTTGCGGAAGTTGAGCAGGCCCGCGTCCGGGTCGGCCGAGTCGGCGAACCAGCCGAGGAGGACGGGCAGCAGGGTGCGCTGGATGGCCGCCTTGCGGGTCACTCCGGAGGCCAACGCCTCCAGGTGGCGCAGGGCGGCGGCGGGGTCGGCGTAGCCGAGGGCGACCAGGCGTTCGCGGGCGGCCTCGGGGCTCAGGCGGGTCTCGCCGGGGGCGAGTTGGGCGACCGCGTCCAGCAGCGGGCGGTAGAACAGCTTCTCGTGCAGGCGCCGGACGACCGTGGTGTGCCGCTTCCACTCCCGGGTCAGCTCGGTGACCGGGTTGGCGCGCAGGCCGAGGGAGCGGCCGAGGCGGCGCAGGTCCTCCTCGGCCTCGGGCACGAGGTGGGTGCGGCGCAGGCGGTAGAGCTGGATGCGGTGTTCCATCGTGCGCAGGAAGCGGTAGGCCTCGTCGAGGCGGGCGGCGTCCTCCCGGCCGACGTAGCCGCCGGCGGCCAGCGCCGCGAGGGCCTTGAGGGTGGTGCCGCTGCGCAGCGTGGTGTCGGTGCGGCCGTGCACCAGCTGGAGGAGCTGTACGGCGAATTCGACGTCCCTGAGACCGCCGGGGCCCAGCTTGAGTTCTCGTTCGACCTCGGTGGGCGGGATGTTGTCCACGACGCGGCGGCGCATCTGCTGCACGTCGGCCACGAAGTTCTCCCGGTCGGCCGCCTGCCAGACCAGGGGGTGCAGGGTGTCCAGGTAGGCCTGGCCGAGGTCCTGGTCGCCGGCCACCGGGCGGGCCTTGAGCAGGGCCTGGAACTCCCAGGTCTTGGCCCAGCGCTGGTAGTAGGCGAGGTGGGAGGAGAGGGTGCGGACCAGGGGGCCGTTGCGGCCCTCGGGGCGGAGGTTGGCGTCCACCGGCCAGATGGAGCCCTCGACGGTGGTCTCCGAGCAGATGCGCATCAGGTGGGAGGCGAGGCGGGTGGCGGCGGTGAGGGCCTTGGTCTCGTCGGTGCCCTCCGTCGCCTCCGCCACGAAGATCACGTCCACGTCGGAGACGTAGTTCAGTTCGTGGCCGCCGCACTTGCCCATGCCGATCACGGCGAGGCGGCAGGCGGCGGCGTCGGCCGGCGCCTCGGTCCGCGCCATGGCCAGCGCGGCACGCAGGGTGGCGGTGGCGAGGTCGGCGAGTTCGGCGGCGGTCTCGGCCACGTCCGTGGTGCCGCAGACGTCCCGTGCGGCGATGGACAGCAGGCAGCGGCGGTAGGCGATGCGCAGGGCGACCGGATCGGCGGCCCCGGCCAGGCAGCGTTCGAACTCGCCGACGCCGGGGTGGAGGTCCTGGGACTCGTAGGTGACCAGGGCCTGCCAGTCGCCGGGGTGGCGGGCGAGGTGGTCGGCGAGGGCGGCGGAGGCGCCCAGCACTCCGAGGAGGCGGTCCCGCAGCGGCTTGGCCGCGATCAGGGTGTCGAGGAGTTCGCGGCGGGCGGCGGGGGTGGGCTGGGCCTCCAGGAGGCGGACCAGGCCGTGCAGGGCGAGGTCGGGGTCGGCGGTGGCGCCCAGGGCTTCCAGCAGGAAGGGATCGTTGCGGACGGGGGCCAGTTCGGGGGTGTCGAGCAGCCGCTCGGCGGCGGTGGCGTCGGTGAAGCCGTGTCGGAGCAGGCGCGTGAAGGTGCTGCTTCTGCGGCCCGGCGTCATTCTGGGGCTCCCCTCGGGTCACTGGTCCTGGGTGGAGCGTAGTCGCCCGCGCCGGGCCGTGCCGGGGGAGGTGCCGCACGCGGTGATCACGGCCGGTGCCGTCCCGCTCGGATCGCCCCCGGCCCGGAGGCCGGGGGACCCGCCGGCGACGCCCCGCCCGAGGGGCCGAAGCCTCTCGGGCAGCGCGTCGCCGTCCGCTGCGGGGGACACCTCTCCTGTGCCGGACGATGCCTGGGCCTTTCCAGGAATGGCCTAGTACGCGAGCTGCCCGATGCCGCCGTCGACGCGCAGTACGGTCCCCGCGGTGTACGCGGACTCGTCCGAGGCGAGATAGACCGCCGCCTTCGCCAGTTCGGTGGCGGTTCCGAGGCGGTGGAGGGGCACGGTCCGCCGGAGTTCCTCGTAGAGGGCGGCCCGGCGCTCGGGCCCGAGGGACGCGAACACGTTGGTGACCGTCGGGCCCGGGCTCAGTCCGTTGACGCGGATGCCCCGGTCCTTCAGCTCATGGGTGAGCCCGCGCGTGTAGGAGAGCAGGCCCGCCTTGGCCGCGCCGTAGACCGTCGCGTTCTCGTGTCCGATGTACGCCGAGACCGAGCCGACGAGGATGACCGAGGACTGCGCGGAGAAGAGCGGCAGCAGGTCCCTGATCAGGAAGAACGGCGACTTGAGATTGGTCGCGAGGAGCCGGTCGAACGCCTCCTCGGTCCATGCCTCGATCGGCAGGTGGGTGACGTCGGCGGCGTTGCTCATGAGGATGTCGAGCTTCGGCCACTCCTCCCGCAGCCGCGCCGCGAGCACCGCCTGACCGGGTACGTCGCCGGCGTCGCTGACGATGGTCAGCAGCGGGCCGTCCAGTTGCCGGGCTGCCGCGTCCAGCCTCTCCCGTGACCGGCCGGTGATGGCGACGGTCGCTCCCTCGGCGAGGAACTCCCGGGCCGTTTCCAGCCCGATCCCGCTCGTCCCCCCGGTGATCAGCGCGTGTTTTCCCGCGAGACGATCCATGATCCTGTCTCCCCTCAGATCGCGGTGCGGCCGCCGTCGGCGGCCACGATCGCGCCGGTCATGTAGCTGGCCCGGTCGCCGGCGAGAAAGGCGATCACCTGGGCCACCTCGGCCGGGTCGGAGGTGCGCTTGAGCGCGGTGGTCAGGCCCATGCCGCCCATGTCCGGGCCCATCGCCTCGACCACCTTCGCGGTGCGCATCGGGCCCGGGACGACGGCGTTGACCCGCACGTTCGACCCGGCGAATTCCGCCGCCCAGGTGCGGGTCAGCGATTCGAGGGCCGCCTTGGTGGCGCCGTAGACGGCCATGCCCGGCATGCCGAGCCCGGCCGCGGTGGAGCTGACGTTGACGATGCTGCCGCCGCCGCTCGCGGCCATCTTCTCCGCGAGCAGGGCGGTGAGCAGGAACGGAGCGCGCACATTGACCGCGAAGGCGGCCTCGTAGCTCGTAAGGTCCTGCCCGGTGGTCGGGGAGAACGTCATGACGCTCGCGTTGTTGACCAGGATGTCGACGGCTCCGGCGCCCTCGGCCAGCTGTCGCACGCCCGCCGGGTCGGACACGTCGGCGGCGACGAAACGCACCGATGCGGCGGACTCGCCGCCGGCCGCGCGGAGGTCTGCCACGACCTGGGCACCGCGCTGCGGATCGGTGCCGGTCAGGATCAGGTCGGCCCCGCCCGCGGCCAGCACCCTGGCCGTCGCGTGTCCGAGTCCGCCGATCGCGCCGGACCCGGTGACGAGTGCCGTCTTGCCTGCGAATTCCATTGCTTTCGCCCTTCACGCCGGCCGGAGCGGCCGACTTCTGTGCATGCGTTCAAGAAGTATCCGCAACGGAAGCTACGACTTCTTGAACGGCCAGTCAAGAAGTCGTAGGATCACGCTCATGGCACGAACCGGACGCCCCCGCGAGTTCGACAAGGACCGCACGCTGGAGCGCGCGCTCGAACTGTTCTGGTCCCGGGGATACGGGGCGACGTCGATCCAGGACCTGGTCGACGCACTCGGTGTCGAGCGCGGCAGCCTCTACGGCGCGTTCGGCGACAAGCGCCGCTTCTACCTCGAAGCCGTCAGGCTCTACTGGGAGGTGTACGAGCGGCACCTGACCGCCGCGCTCGACACCAGCCCGCTCCTGCCCGCCCTGCGCGAGATCCTGTCCCATCCCGTGCGGCTGGACGAACTGGTCTCCGACGCGGGCGTGCCGCAGGGCTGCCTGGTCGGCAACACGACCGCCGAACTCGTCCCCCAGGACAGTGAGGCCACGGACGTCGTCACCCGCTCGTACCGCCGGTTCACCGACATCGTCGCCGACGCGCTCCGCCGCGCCCAGGCCGCCGGCGAGGTCACGGACGGCGCCCGCCCCGAGGCCCAGGCCCAGATGCTGCTCTACCTGGTCCAAGGACTGTCGCTGGTGTCGAGGGCGGGGCTCGACAGGACCGCGGCCCTGGCGGCGGTCGACGCGGCGGTGGACGGGCTGCGCGCGTGACCCACGACCTCGTGATCAGCCGCGCACGTGTCTTCGACGGCCACCGGGCGCTCACCGGCCGGTACGACGTCGCCGTCGACGGCGCGGAGATCGCCGCCGTGTCGCCCGAGCCGCTCAGGGGCAGACAGCAGGTGGACGCGGCCGGCGGCTGGGTCGTGCCGGGGCTGATCGACACCCACATCCACTTCTACGACGTGCACGCCGTCACCGGCCCCGATTCGCTGCGGGCCTTCGAGGAGAACGAACTTCCCGGGCGGCTCGGGCTGTTCCTGGAGCACGGGATCAGCACCATCAAGTCGGTGGGCGATCCGACGGACGCGATCCTGGACACCCGGGCCGGGATCGCCGCGGGCACCCTGCGGGGACCGCGACTGCCGGCGACCGGCTGCGGCATCACCGGCCGCGACGGCCACCCCGCCGCCACGGTCTCCGCGACCTGCGCATGGTGATCCTGAACGGCGAACTCGCCGTCGACAAAAGCCAGGGCCTCTCGTTTGGATCGTGCCGGGCTCGCGGGCCCGATCCAAACGAAAGACCCTAGATGGGACCCGGCGCCTCGAAGGAGCGGATCTCCGCGCGCGGCCCCGGCAGCGCGCCGGCGAGGAGGGTGCGCATCGTCTCCGCCGCGCGGACGGCCGCGTCCCCGCAGCAGTTGTTGAAGAGCAGGTGGACTTCGTCGGTGCGGTCGGCCAGGCGGCGGATGCGCGGCAGCCATTCCGCCAGTTCCGCCGCGGAATAGGCGTGGCGGAAGCGGTCCTCCTTGGTGCCGGTGCCCCAGTGCGGGCTGCGGCCGTGGAAGCGGACCAGGCCGAGCCGGGGCGTGGTGACGGGCGCGTCCGGGGGGAGCGAGCCGGGGAGGTCCCGGACGGTGTCCACGGCCACGGCGGTGGCGTCCAGGTCGGCGAGGAAGGGGGCGGTGCGGTCGCTGTGCCACCAGGCGGGGTTGCGGAACTCCACGGCGAAGGGCCAGTCGCGGGCCCGTTCACGGGCCGCGCGGACGAAGGCCTCGGCGCGGGGAGCGGGGGTGAGGGAGGGCGGGTACTGGAAGAGCAGTGTGCCGAGGCGGCCGGCGCGGCGCAGCGGTTCCAGCGCCTCGGCGTAGCGGGCCCACACCTCGGCCAGGAGGGCGTCGTCGCGGGGCCGGCCCCGCAGGTCCGCGGGGAGCGCGGCGGGGCGGGTCGGGTGGCCGGTGAGCAGGGCGTGCGCCTTGACGTCGAAGCGGAAGCCGTCCGGGGTGCGCTCGGCCCAGCGGGCGGTGGTGCCGGCCGAGGGCAGGGCGTAGTACGGGGAGTCCGCCTCCACCACGGGGAAGCGGGTGGCGTAGTGACGCAGACGGCCCTCGGTGTCGCGGTGACCCGGCGGGTACCAGCCGGAGGCGAGGAGGGCGCGGTCGGTCCAGCCGCAGGTGCCGATGAGGATGTTCGCCATGGAGGCGGGGGTACCCAGTAGTTCATCCGGTCTTCACGCGCGGGGTCGGCCATGGCAAGAGAACGCTATTTTGGCGTGTGCATGCTTAGTCGGTACCGCCAGTCCCGCTTCCCTCGGAGGTCGATGTGTCCGGCAGTTCCCCGTTCCGCCGCGCCCGCACCGTCGTGACGGCCGCCGTCGCCCTCGCCGCCGCGGCCGGCCTGTGGGCCGGGCCCGGCGGCGCGGCCGCGCAGGCCGCGGGCGCCGTGCCCAGCCCCGACCACGTGGTCGTCGTGGTCTTCGAGAACCACTCGTACAGCCAGGTCATCGGCTCCTCCAGCGCGCCGTACATCAACTCGCTGAAGTCGGGCGGCGCCAACCTGACCCAGTCGTACGCGCTGACGCACCCGAGCCAGCCGAACTACTTCGACCTGTTCTCCGGGGCCACGCAGGGCATCACGGACGACAGCTGCTACACCCCCGGCTTCTCCTCCGCCCCCAACCTGGCCTCGGAGCTGATCGCCGCCGGGCGCAGCTGGGCCAGCTACAACGAGTCGCTGCCGAGCCAGGGTTCGACCACGTGCAGCAGCGGCTCGTACGCGCGCAAGCACAGCCCCTGGTTCGGGTTCTCCAACGTGCCGACGTCGAGCGCGAAGACCTTCGCCCAGTTCCCGTCCGACTACTCGACGCTGCCCCAACTGTCGTTCGTGACCCCGAACCTGTGCAGCGACATGCACGACTGCTCGGTGTCCACCGGTGACACCTGGCTGAAGAACAACCTGGGCGGCTACGCGAGTTGGGCCAAGACCCACAACAGCCTGCTCGTGGTCACCTTCGACGAGGACGACTCGAAGAGCGGGAACCGCATCCCGACCGTGCTCTACGGCCAGCCGGTGGCCGCCGGGTCGTCCAGCTCCACCACCTACAACCACTACGACGTGCTGCGCACCCTGGAGGACACGCAGGGCCTGAGCACGCACGCGGGCAACGCGGCCTCCGGCAAGGACATCAGCGGCGTCTGGGCCTCCTGAGGCGGCCGTCCCGGCCCGGCTCCGACCGTCCCGGCCCGGCTCCGCCGGGCCGGTTCAGCTCCGCTGGGCCGGGAACTCGCCGACGCCCCGCAGGAGTTCGAACAGTTCCGTGGACGACGCGGCCACCCCGTTCCCGCCCGCCACGTCGATCTCCGCGCGCTGGGCGAGCGCGCGCGAGGTCGCGTAGACGAAGACCGGGATCGTGTCGCCCTGGGCCCGCAGTTCCCGGATCAGGTCGAGGCCGGCGGTGCGGTTGGTGCGGCCGCGCTCCGTGCGGCTCAGGTCCGAGATGACGGCGTCGAAGGAGCGGTGGCCGCGGGAGAGGGCCCGCAGTCCCTCGTCGGTCGACCGGGCCAGGGCGACCTCGACGCCGAGCGCGCGCAGCTGCGCCACCTCGGTGGCGTTGTTCTCGGGGCGGTCGTCCACCCAGAGCACCGAGTCCAGGGTGCGGGCGGCCGCCGGCGCGCTGACGGCCGCCAGCCTGCCCTGGATGTCGGCCGTGGTCCGGATCAGGCTCTCCGAGTACTCCTGGACCGACAGCTGGGCCTCCCCGACCTTGATGGTGAAGCCTCTGGACCTGGCTATCTCCTTGATCAGCGGGAAGAGCCGCCACAGCACCAGGCCCGCCATGAGCGGCCAGGCCAGTCCGGTCAGGGCCCTGATCAGCTCCGTCGCGTCCTTCACGGCACTCCTTCGGTATCGGTGGCGTGCCGCGATTCTCGCAGGGGCGGCCGGGCGGGGAGCCGGTAATTCCCGGGCGCCGATCCCCAGGGGCATGAGAAGGTGCGCTCCGGCCCGGCGGAGGGGGACGACATGGGACTGACCTACGGCTACGACATCCATCTGCGCCCCCGCAACGTCACGCGGGCGCTGACCGCGCTGGCCGCGCTGGCGCCGCCGTCCCGCGACGTGCCTCCGCTCGCGCTCACGCTGCCCGGCGGCGACCGGCTCGCCCTCCCGTTCACGTCCCGGTTCGAGAGCGAGCCGGTCGACTGCTCCGCGGGCGGCACCCTCGACCTCGACACGTCCCTCCTGTTCGCCGTCGACGACGTGGTGGGCGCGTACGCGCGGCGGTGCGGCCACGAGCCCGAGGCGGACGGGCGGGTCGCGATCGGGTACGTCTATCTGACCGTCCGGTTCGAGTCCCCGCTGCACCCCGACTACGCGTCGATGGAGTTCTGGGCGGCGACGTCGGCGATGAGCCGCATGTTCGCGCGGTCGGCCGCCGTCCGGGAGGTGTTCACCGGCCTCACCGCCGCCGCCGGCGCCGCGTGCTGCCTGTTCGACACCGGGGACGGCGGCACCCAGCAGGTGCGCTGGCTGAACGGCGAACCGACCGACGAACCGGTCCCCGGCCCCCGCTTCCCGAACCTGCGAGCCCTGGTCGACACCTGGCCCGAACCGGGCCGCTGAGCACCAACGCGGCCGTCCCGCGCACCGCCCGGCGAGACACCTCGGGGCCGCCGGTCCACGACCGGCGGCCCCAGGGATCCATCCGGCAAAAGCCCCCGCCCCTACAGCACCGGCAGGTTCTTCCGCAGTTCGAACGCCGTCACCTCGGAGCGGTACTCCTCCCACTCCGACTTCTTGTTGCGCAGGAAGAAGTCGAAGACGTGCTCGCCCAGGGTCTCGGCCACCAGGTCGCTGCGTTCCATGAGGGTGAGGGCCTCGCCGAGGTTCTGCGGGAGGGGTTCGATACCCATGGCGCGGCGCTCGGCGTCGGACAGGGCCCAGACGTCGTCCTCGGCGCCCGGGGGCAGCTCGTAGCCCTCCTCGATGCCCTTGAGGCCGGCGGCCAGCAGGACGGCGTAGGCCAGGTAGGGGTTGGCGCCGGAGTCGAGGGAGCGGACCTCGACGCGGGCCGAGCCGGTCTTGCCGGGCTTGTACATCGGGACGCGGACCAGGGCGCTGCGGTTGTTGTGGCCCCAGCAGATGTACGAGGGTGCCTCGCCGCCCGCGCCGGCCGTGCGCTCGGAGCCGCCCCAGATGCGCTTGTAGGAGTTGACCCACTGGTTGGTGACCGCGGAGACCTCCGCCGCGTGCCTGAGCAGGCCGGCGATGAAGGAGCGGCCGACCTTGGACAGCTGGTACTCCGCGCCCGACTCGTAGAACGCGTTGCGGTCGCCCTCGAAGAGGGAGAGGTGGGTGTGCATGCCGCTGCCCGGGTGCTCGGAGAACGGCTTGGGCATGAAGGTGGCCTGGACCCCCTGCTCCAGGGCGACCTGCTTCATGACCAGGCGGAAGGTCATGATGTTGTCGGCGGTGGAGAGGGCGTCCGCGTAGCGCAGGTCGATCTCCTGCTGGCCCGGCGCGCCCTCGTGGTGGGAGAACTCCACCGAGATGCCCATCGACTCCAGCATGGTGATCGCCTGCCGGCGGAAGTCCATGCCGACGCTGGTCGGCGTGTGGTCGAAGTAGCCCGAGTTGTCGGCCGGGGTCGGGCGGGAGCCGTCCAGCGGGCGGTCCTTCAGCAGGAAGAACTCGATCTCGGGGTGGGTGTAGAAGGTGAAGCCCAGGTCGGAGGTGCGGGCCAGGGCGCGCTTGAGGACGTAGCGCGGGTCGGCGAAGGAGGGAGAGCCGTCCGGCATCAGGATGTCGCAGAACATCCGGGCCGTGCCGGGCGTCTCCGCGCGCCACGGCAGCACCTGGAAGGTGGACGGATCCGGCTTGGCGATCATGTCGGACTCGTAGACCCGGGCGAAGCCCTCGATGGCCGAGCCGTCGAAGCCGATGCCCTCGTCGAAGGCCTGCTCCAGCTCGGCGGGGGCCACGGCCACGGACTTGAGGAAGCCCAGCACGTCCGTGAACCACAGGCGTACGAACCGGATGTCGCGCTCCTCCAAGGTCCGGAGCACGAACTCCTGCTGCTTGTCCATCTTCCGATTCCCCATCCTTGCTGGTCAGGAGCATCCCACCACAACCGCGTTTCGTGCGTGTTGCGGACCTCGATCGCCCCGGCGTCCGCGTTCTGAACGCCTCCTCTACGGCAGGTGTACTGCCCTGTCGCCCATCTTGCCTGCCGGGGCCGGGATACGTCATGGCCGGGCCCGGTCGCGAGGTGGGGCAGAACACGCCCGTTTAATTTGCATCTTTGATGCAAGTTTTCATAGCGTTCGAATAACCGAGATCGCAAGGAGCCCGCGATGCTGTCCGAGCAGTCCGCCGCCACCGTCCGCGCCACCCTCCCCGCCGTGGGCGCGGCCATCGAGCGGATCACCGATCGCTTCTACTCGCGCCTCTTCACGGCGCACCCGGAGCTGCTGCGTGACCTGTTCAACCGCGGCAACCAGGCGTCCGGCGCCCAGAAGTCGGCCCTCGCGGGCTCCATCGCCGCGTTCGCCGGTCACCTGGTGGAGCACCCGGACGAGCGTCCGGACGTGATGCTGAGCCGCATCGCCCACAAGCACGCTTCCCTGGGCGTGCTGCCCGAGCAGTACCCGATCGTGCACGAGCACCTCTTCGCCGCCATCGCCGAGGTCCTGGGGGACGCCGTGACCGCCGAGGTCGCCGAGGCCTGGACCGAGGTCTACTGGCTGATGGCCAACGCCCTCATCGCCATCGAGAAGCGCCTCTACGCGGAGAGCGGCTCCAAGGAGCTGCGCGCCTGGGAGGTCGTGGGCCGCGAGGAGGAGACCGCCGACGTGGTCACCTTCCGGGTGCGCCCGGCCGACGGCGCCCCGGTGCGGGAGTTCCGGGCCGGGCAGTACGTCTCCGTCGGGGTGAAGCTCGCCGACGGCGCCCGCCAGATACGCCAGTACAGCCTGACCGGCGCCCCCGGCGAGTCGGTGCGGCGGTTCAGCGTCAAGCGGGTGCACGGCGGCCCGACCCCCGACGGCGAGGTCTCCCACCACCTGCACGCCGATGTCCGCGTGGGCGACGTGCTCGAACTGTCGGAGCCGTACGGCGACCTGGTGCTCGACGACATCGCCGGGCGGCCCCTGCTGCTCGCCTCCGCCGGCATCGGCGTGACCCCCATGGTGGCGATGCTGGCCGCGCTCGCGGCCGACGGGCACGACGCCCCGGTCACCGTGGTGCACGGCGACCGCTCCCCCGCCGACCACGCGCTGCGCGACGACCACCGGGCCTACGCCGGCAAGCTCGCGGACTGCGCCGCCCACTTCTTCTACGAGCGCGACGCCGAGCCCGGCACCCGCACCGGCCTGGTCGACCTGTCCGGCATCCCCGTGGCCTCCGGCACCCGCGCCTACCTGTGCGGCCCGCTGCCCTTCATGCGCGCCGTGCGCGCCCAGCTGATCGGGAAGGGTGTGGCCCCGGCCGACATCCACTACGAGGTCTTCGGGCCCGACCTGTGGCTCGCCTCGGGCAACTGAGCGCACCGCGAAGGGCCGTCCACCGGGGAGACCGGCGGGCGGTCCTTCGCTTCGCCCGCGCGCCGGGCGACAGCGGGATGTCAGGAAAGGGGGGCGCCGGAGGGGCCCGTCAAAGGGGGGTGCCGGAGGGGCCCGTCGCGATGCCCAGCAGGACCGGGCCCGTGGGGTCCTCGACGATCTGGTCCAGGGTGATCGGGTCCAGGGAGGAGTAGAAGGCGTCCTGGGCCCGGCGCAGGGCGCCGCGCAGCCGGCAGTCCGAGCGCAGCGGGCAGGGGGTGGGGCCCTCGCACTCCACCACCTCGTCCTCGCCCTCGAAGCTGCGGACCACCGCGCCGACCGACGCGGTACGGCCCCGCCCGGTGAGCGCCAGGCCGCCGCCGCGGCCGCGGCGGGCGTCGACCAGACCCAGGTGCTGGAGCTCGGCGACCACCTTCGCGGCATGCGTGTAGGGCACGCCCATGTCCTCGGCGACCTTGCGGGTCGCGGGCGTGTCATCGGTGGTGACGGCGAGGCGCATCAGGATGCGCAGGGCGAGGTCGGTGGAGCGCAGCAGCCGCATATCGCGAGCGTAAATAATATGCATCCGCGGTGCAAATATTCCCGATTGTCGCACGCGGTCTACGGCAGCCCTCCATCGCGCCATTACGATCAGCGGGCCCCACCCCCCGTCCGCCCCTTTCCCCCAGAAGGACAACGCCTCATGGGTTCCGCCAACAACAGCAGCAACGCGGCGCGCAAGGCGCGCATCGAGGAGATGCGGCGCGCCGAGCGCTCCCGCGAGCGCCGCAACCGAGCGCTGATCATCGGCGCGTCCGTGGTGGTCGTCGCCGGGCTCGTGGTCGGCGGTGTGGCCCTCGTGGACTCCGGCTCGGACAGCGGCAAGAAGGACTCCGCGGCGGCCGCCGGCGACAACGGCAAGAACGTCGACAGCAAGAGCTCCGGGGACTCCGGGCACTTCACCACCGGCAAGGACGGCGTGCGCACCTGGAAGGGCACGCTGGCGCGGACCCATGTGACGACCAAGGTGTCGTACCCCATGCACCCGCCGGTCGGCGGCAACCACAACCCGGTGTGGGCCGACTGCAACGGCGACGTCTACACCCGGCAGTTGCAGGACGAGAACGCGGTGCACTCGCTGGAGCACGGCGCGGTCTGGGTGACGTACACCGACAAGGCGAGCAAGGCCGATGTCGAGGCGCTGGCGGCGAAGGTGAAGCAGACGCCGTACTCGCTGATGAGCCCCTACGAGAGCCAGTCCGCGCCGCTGATCCTGTCCGCGTGGGGCCACCAGGTGGTCGTCAAGAGCGCCAAGGACCCCGAAGTGGACAAGTTCTTCTCGGACTTCGTCCAGGGGCCGCAGACGCCCGAGCCGGGCGCCTCCTGCACCGGTGGAGTGATGAAGTGAGCCGGCGCGTCATCGGCTGGGCGGCGGGTGCCGCGGCGGCGGCGCTCGTCGCGGCCGGCGGGATCACGTACGCGGTCGCCGATTCCGGTGGCGGCCCGGCGGCGCCGAGGACGCCGGGCGCGGACTCGGCGGACGCCGGGTTCGCGCGGGACATGGCCGTGCACCACCAGCAGGCCGTCGAGATGTCGTACATCGTCCGGGACCGTACGAAGAACGAGGACGTGCGGCGGCTCGCCTACGACATCGCGCAGACGCAGGCCAACCAGCGCGGGATGCTGCTGGGCTGGCTGGATCTGTGGGGGCTGCCGAAGGTGTCGGCCGATCCGCCGATGACCTGGATGGGCATGGGCGGCATGGTCACCGCCAAGGACGGTTCGCTGATGCCCGGCATGGCGACCAACACCCAGTTGGACAAGCTCCGGACGCTCAGCGGGAAGCAGGCGGAGATCTTCTACCTCCAGCTGATGACGAACCATCACAAGGGCGGCATCCACATGGCGGAGGGCTGTGTCGCCAAGTGCACGGTGGGCGTGGAGAAGAGGCTGGCCCAGGGCATGGTCGACGCGCAGCAGTCGGAGCTGCAGGTGATGGCCGGGATGCTCAAGGAGCGGGGTGCCAGGCCGCTTTCGTGACCAGGGAACAAGTCACTTCGTAACACAGCTGTAAGGAAAAACCGCTCAAATCCCCCTGCGTGACGGTTACTTGAGTTTCTCTTGACCATTACGTTCCCCTGGCATGAACGGTTCATCGGCCAGAGTTGCCCCCATCGTGTGATCCATTCGCCGGCCGACACCACCGCCGCGGGCCGGTGCACGGAGCCGCGGTGCACCTACCTACTACGTGCATGCGTATCGCATCGCAGGGGGTTCTATGAGATCCAACCGCGCCAAGACGCGCGCCGTGAGCATGGCAGCGACACTGCCCATGATCGCCGGTGCGCTGGCGCTGGGCATACCCGCGGCCCACGCCGCGGACAGCCCCGCTCGTGACGTGCTGAAGGGCACCAAGCCGCTGTGGGCCACCGCCAAGGCGGACAAGGGCGCCGCCTCGAACGGCGCCCAGGTCAAGGCCCGGGTCTACCTCGCCGGCAAGGACGCGTCGGGCCTCGCCGCCTACGCGAAGGCCGTGTCCGACCCCAGCTCGCCCCAGTACGGCAAGTACCTGAGCGCCAAGCAGGCCCAGTCCCGCTTCGGCGCCACCAAGGCCCAGGTGGCCGCCGTCAAGTCCTGGCTGACGGCGTCCGGTCTGAAGGTCACCGAGGTCACCCAGCACTACGTCGCCGTCTCCGGTGACGTGGCCGCCGCCGAGAAGGCGTTCGGCACCCAGCTGCACAACTTCGCCAAGGGCTCGAAGACTTACCGCGCCCCGGCGCAGACGGCCTCCGTCCCGGCCGCCCTGAAGGGCACCGTCCTGACCGTCACCGGTCTGGACAGCGCCCCGCACAAGGCGAACCACGACGACACGCTGCCGCCGCCGGACGCCGTGTTCAAGAACGCCGGGCCGTTCTCCTCGTACTACGGCTCCAACATCGCGAGCACGCTGCCGAGCGCGTACGGCCAGAAGCAGCCGTACGCCGTCAAGGGCTACACCGGCAAGCAGCTGCGCGCCGCCTACGGTGCCGGCAAGTACACCGGCAAGGGCGTCCGCGTCGCCATCACCGACGCCTACGCCTCGCCGACCATCGCCTACGACGCCGGCAAGTACGCGGCGAACAACGGCGACAAGGCGTGGAAGACCAGCCAGCTGCACCAGGTGCTGCCGAACGCGTACACCAAGACGGACGAGTGCGGTGCCGCCGGCTGGTACGGCGAGGAGACCCTCGACGTCGAGGCCGTGCACGCGGTCGCGCCCGACGCCGACGTGACCTACGTCGGTGCGGCGTCCTGCTACGACGACGACCTGCTCGACTCGCTGAGCAAGGTGGTCGACAACCACCTGGCCGACATCGTCTCCAACTCGTGGGGCGACGTGGAGGCCAACCAGACGCCGGACCTCGCGGCCGCCTACGACCAGGTGTTCCAGCTGGGCGCGGTGCAGGGCATCGGCTTCTACTTCTCCTCCGGTGACGACGGCGACCAGGTCGCCAACACCGGTGTGAAGCAGGTCGACACGCCGGCCAACTCGGCCTGGGTGACCGCCGTCGGCGGTACGTCCCTCGCGGTCGGCAAGAACGACACGTACCTGTGGGAGACCGGCTGGGGCACCGAGAAGGCGACCCTGTCGGCCGACGGCAAGAGCTGGACGGGCTTCCCCGGCGCCTTCAACTCCGGTGCGGGCGGCGGCACCAGCAGCACGGTCGCCGAGCCGTACTACCAGAAGGGCGTCGTCCCGGACGCGCTCGCCAAGGCGAACAACGCCTCCGGCAACCGCGTCGTCCCGGACATCGCGGCCATCGCCGACCCGAACACCGGCTTCCTGGTCGGTCAGACCCAGACCTTCCCCGACGGGTCGCAGCAGTACAGCGAGTACCGCATCGGCGGCACCTCGCTGGCCGCGCCGACCATCGCGGGTGTCCAGGCCCTGGCCCAGGAGGCGCGCGGCGGCGCGGCGATCGGCTTCGCCAACCCGTCGATCTACGCCAAGTTCGGTGACAAGGGCGTCTACCACGACGTCACGGACAACCCGACGGGCCACGGCCTCGCGGTCGTCCGCGTCGACTACGCCAACAGCGTGGACGACAGCAAGGGCCTGCTCTACTCCGTCCGCAGCCTCGGCAAGGACAGTTCGCTGTCCGCGACCAAGGGCTACGACGACGTGACGGGCGTGGGTTCCCCGGCGGACGGCTACGTCAAGTCGTTCACGAAGGGCGCCCAGAAGCGGCACTGACGCTGCCGCCGGGCCCGACGGGCCGGGCGGAAGGGGGCGTGGGGTCCTGACGGGCCCCACGCCCCCTTCGCGTTCCAGGATCGCGGTCGCGGGTGCCCGCGTTCGCCGGTTCGGCTGACGAGGGCACCCGGTTCCATCTACCGGTGCGCGGTTACCGCTGCGGTTTGCAGGACCACTCTTCGTCGATCAGTTCGATGACGGACTGATCGTACGTCGAGGGGTTCCAGCCGTCGTCGAGGAACAGCGCGGTCACCACATCGACGGGGCTGTCCGAGACCTCGGACAGGCACGGGTCCCCTGGCGCCCCACGACGGGCGAGGAGATTCCTCGCGGCGCGCAGGTCCCGCACACCGATGCGGTATTTCGCTTCGACAGTGACTGTCGTGCTCTTCTTTCCCTTCGGGCTCTTTTCCGGGGAAGGATCTTCTTCCTCCTTGCGGACGGCGAACGGATTTCCCCAGCGGGTTGCCGTGAAGCAGGCGTCCGCGTATTTCCGTACCGCGTCGGTCACCGCGTTGACCGCCGACATGACGGCTACCGAGTCGTCCGCGTCGGCGTGCAGCTGGAGTGCGTGCACTCGCACCGCGTCCGCCAGTGCGTCGGCGAGGGTGAGCAGGTCGTCCGCGGTCTCTTCAGCCATGGCCGGGTTCTACCATCCGTAGTGCTCCGTGTGGGAAATCTCGCCCCACTTGTTGTAGTAGTCGACGTGCACGTGATTCCCCTTCCTGCAGGGACCCCGATACCGACAGCGCCCACCGTGCTCGATTTCACGGAGGGCAGCGCCGGCCGGCTCGACGGCGGGAGCGGCTGCCGCCATCGGAGGCGCGGGGAACGCCGTAGCCTCCGGGCGGCCGGGAAGGCGCCGCGCCCCGTTCGCTCCGGGGCATGCCCGGACGCCTCGGTGCGTCGGGTACGGCCGGGCCGCACCTCCGGTTCGGTGCCGATCCGGCCACCGGGGCGGCCGGGCCCGCGTCGGGGTCAGGGCGTTGGCCAGGTGCCGAGGGCGCGGGCCAGGCGGTCGCTCTGGGCGTGGGTGATGCCCTGGGCGAGGCGGACGCCGAAGCGCGGGCTCATCGGTTCGTCGCAGTGCAGGATGCCGAGGACGGGCTCCTGGCCGCCCGAGAGGGGGGAGGCCGTGGTGGGCGTCCACGCGGCGGGCTCCCACAGCGGGTGGTCCGCGAGGAGTGCTTCGGCGAGGCCCGGGGCCAGTTCAACGGGGATGCCCGCCCGCTCCAGCGCGTCGGCGACGACGTCCGCGGCCTCCGCGGGCAGGTCCTGGTCGCCGAGGGCGGGCAGCAGCAGGAGCAGGCGCGCGTACTCCGCGTGGATTCCCGGGGCGCCGGGGTCCGGCGTGCGGGCGATGTGGACCAGCTCCCGCCAGGACAGGCCCGGCCCGGCCTGGTGGCCGCCGACGGAGGCCAGATGGCCGGTGCGGTCCCATTCGGGGTGGGTGACGAGGTACTCCGTGCCCGGGTCGTCGGGGAGGTTGCAGCCGAGGACCACCGCGGTGTGGCCGCCGCCGAACGGGATCCGGAACACCGGCCACCGGTCCTCGTCGGTCAGCGCGAGCCACGCGGCGTCGGTGTCGGCGCCGTCGGCACCGAACCACTCCGGGACGGGCTCGTACTCCTCCGTCTGGCTCAGCCACAGCAGGTACGCCGCCCAGAATCCGGGCAGCGCCGGCAGCTCCTCCCCGTCGACGAGGGGGGCGTTCTCGAAACCGTGTATCCGCACGGGTCCAGAGTGCCAGCCGCCTGTGACAGTCCGTCCGCGCGGGACGGCCACCGGCGCGGGCTCGCCGTTGCCGGTGGCCGGTTTCCCAGCCGCGCGTCCGGGCTAGCGGACGTGGACCGTGGCGACGTCGGAGACGTGCAGCCGCACGGGGTGGCGGTCGTGCTTGCCCTTCAATCCGTAGAGCACCGCACGGAATTGCAGGTCGCCGCGGTGCGCGGCCGAGCCGTGCGAGGTGAGCCGCGCGCCGGCCTTGGCCGCGGTGGTGCAGTTCTCCTGGTGCCACGGCTGCTTGCCCGCGCGTTCCTCCAGGCAGAGCTGGTGCAGGTAGCCGGCGCTGTCGTCGTCACCGTGCGCGGTGATCGTGAACGTCTTGCCGACGTGCGCCGTACGAGGTGCCGTGATGTCCACGTCTCCCTTGGCGAACGCCGGAACGGCGGCCAGCGTCACCGCGGCCAGACCCAGCGCGCCGATCACGGCCGCCCGGACGCCCCGCGCCCTCGCCCCGGACTTCTCCGTCCTGATCATGAGTTTTCCCCTCCCGTGGATCGCGAAGGCGCCGGATCGCGCCCCGCCGGTCGTTGAGATGAGGGGCCGCTTCGTCCGGTTGTGTCCCGCCCGGGGGTGTTACGGAACCATGACGTACGGGGCACGGCACGGAAGGAGAACCGGGTCGGTTGGGCCGCCGAAGAGGCTGTCGACGCGCCGGATGCCGTTGCCGGGCGGCCGCTCGCGGCCCGGCCTGCTCACCTCTGGCCGCCGCGGGCAGTTCCCTCGATGACGTACGGGTCGCGTACCGGCGTCGCTTCATCGGGCCGGTGTCCCGCGATCGTCTCGTGATAGGTCTTCCCGCCGCCCATCCTGAGCAGGCTGGCGATGCGCCGCTTGGTCAGAGCGGTCGCGATCAGGTCGCCGACGCGGGGCGACAACGCCTCGCCGAGCAGCAGCATGTTCGCCCTGCGCGGCAGCACCACCCGTCGCTTCCCGCGCCGGACCGCGTCCAGCACGGCTCGGGCCACGTCGTCCGCCGACAGCGGCGTCATGTGCCGGAACGGGGGCGGCATCTCCGCTTCCTTCGCCTCCCGCAGCAGGTCGGTGGCGGTGAGCGCCGGATGGATCACCGACACGCCGATCCCGGCGCCGGCCAGCTCCTGGCGGAGGCTGTCCGAGAAGGCGGAAACCCCGTGCATCACGATCGCGTACGAGCCGAACCGAGCGAACGCCTTGCGCCCCATCACGGACGACATGTTCACGATCGCGCCGGAACCCTGCCGCCGGAGCACCGGCAGCACGGCCTGCGTCACGTTGATCATTCCGAAGAGGCTCGCCCGCATCGTCTGACGGACGTCGTCCTCGAACGCCGCCGACTCGACACCGCCCACCTTCCCGATCCCGGCATTGTTCACCAGCACGTCGATCCGCCCGAATCGGGCCACCGCGGCGTCCACCAGGGCTGTCACCGCCTCGGGAGAGGTCACGTCGGTCGGGACGGACAGCGCTTCCGATCCAAGAGCGCGCACTTCGGCCTCGACCTCGGCCAGACCCTCGGCCGAGCGGGCCGCGAGAACCAGCCGAGCCCCTTCCCGGGCGAAGGCCAGCGCGACAGCCCGGCCGATTCCCCGGGACGCGCCCGTGATCAGTACGACCCGGTTCACGAGAGAGACACTCATGACAATTCCCTTCTTGTTGTATATACAACGTGGGCACATGGGGTGGGCCGGGGACCGGCCGTGCCCTCGGCGTCACACGCCGGGCGGATAACCCATGTCGCTCGCGATTTCCCGGACCGTCGGCACACCGGCCCCCAGCAGGCGGGCGGCCTGCTCCTGGGCCCGCCGCCAGTCCGGCAGCACGGATTCGATCTTGGCTCGGCCGACACCGGTCAGGACGACCTCGCGCAGGCCCTTCGCGTCGGACGCCGCGGCCTCGATCCAGCCCTGCCGCAGCAGCAGACGCAGGTTCCGGCTGACCGTGGACCTCTCCAGCTGGAGCACCTCACCGAGCCTGCCCGGCGGACAGGGCCCCAGTTTGCCCAGCGCGGCCAGCAGGTTGACCTGGGCGATCGTCACCCCGTGATGCTCAAGAGCGCCGTCGTAGAGACTGGTGACCGCCCGGCCTATCAACCGGATACGCACCGCCAGGCAGTCCTGCACGATTTCATCGACCGAGGTACTCACCTCTCCCATGTTGTACCTACAACAATCGGGCGTCAAGCGATCCCGGGGCCGGGGTTCCGCGCCTTCGCCGGCGAGATCACCGCCGGATGATCGAGGTCCTCAGCGGCGGCCAGGCTGGTCCGACTTCAGCGAGGCGACGAAGGGGGCCCAGGCGGTGGCGGAGAGGAGAAGGGCGGGGCCATGGGGCACCTTGGAGTCCCGGACGGGGACGAGGTTGGACACGTTGAGGGCAAGTTCGACGCAGTTGCCTCCGTCTTCATTGCTGTAGCTGCTCTTGAACCAGAGAGCGTCACTCAAGTCGATCCGGTTGCTTGCCATTTCGGTAATCCTCTGCGGCGGCCTTGATCATGGCGAGGGACGCGTCTGGGGACAGCGCTACGGCCCTGAGCCGATCGTATGCCTTGCGGTATCGCTCCACGAGCGCCGGATCGTCAACGGTGTCTCCGCTGTAGGACGCCTCGGTGTACACCAAGGGTGGGGCATCCGGGAACGTCATAGTCATGATGGAGGCGGCCATCAAGGGGTACGCCCTCTGCGTCCGCGGAACGATCTGCGGAGTGATCCGTCGCCGGTCCGCCAGCTCCGCGATGCGGTCGAGTTGGGCGGCCATGTCCTTTGCCGCAAGGAGCGGTTCGGTGATCAGCGACTCGTGCAGGATCGCCCAGTACTCCGGGATCCGGTGGTCCGCTTCGAAGAGTTCGGCGCGCGCCATTCGGGCCGTGACCTTCTCCTCCACCTCGGCGTCGGCAGACAGCGGTAGACCCGCGAGGATGATGGCCCGCGCGTAGGCCGGAGTCTGAAGCAGCCCGGGGAAGATCATCGGGCACCATTCCTCGATGGCCAGGGCGTACCTCTCCGCCTCCAAGACCTTCTCGAAATAAGCGGGATGCCCGGCCCGCCTCGCCTTCCGCACATCCTCGCAATGCCTCTCGAAGAACCCGTCCGTCCCCAGCACCCGGTCCGCGTGCCGGGCCAGGTCGAGTGGCATCCGGCGCTGGCCGTGCTCGATGTCGCTGAGGTAGGACTTGCCGTAGAAGCTGCCCTCCAGGAACGCCTCCAGCGACAGGCCCGCCGCCTCCCGCTTCCACCGCAGCTCCTTGCCGTAGAAGGTCGGGACGCTCATCGAGCCGTCGATGTCCTTACGCCGCACCACGCGCTCACCGCCGTAACTCACCGTGCTGATTCCGCCGTTCGCGTCGTGGACGCGAAACCGCTTCCACGGTAGCGAACCGGGCGACACTCTGTGAGGTGTTCGTCACACACCGCACAGAAGGCAGAGCAACCCCATGTCGGACCACTCCCCCACGACCTACGACGTCACCCTCTGCGTCGAGGAACTGCGCGCCGCCCTCGCCCTGCACGGCATCACGCTGCCGTCGCTCAGCCTCCACCTGCCGAGCTTCGCGGCCAGGTACGGGGAGACCACGGGGCTCGTCGCGCTGGGCAACTGCAACACGACCACGGCGCGGGCGCTCGCCGCCGTGCTCAGGAAGGCGGCGGGCGAGTGACGCGGCCCGTCGAACTGCGCGTGCGGGCCACACCGGGGGCCGTTCCGGAGGTGCGTCACCGGCTGCGGGAGTACGACTACGACGTCCGCCTGTGCGTCACCGAACTGCTGACCAACGTCGTCCGGCACGTGGGCGAGGGAGCGCCGGTCGGGGTCCGGGTGGCCGGAGCCGGGGAGCCGGGCCGGGTCCGTGTCGAGGTGACGGACCCGGACCCGCGCGCCGTGCTCACCGTGCGGTCGGCCGCGGAGACCGCGGAGTGCGGGCGGGGGCTGGTCCTCGTCTCCGCGCTGGCGGACCGCTGGGGGGTGGAACACGGGCCGGGCGGCAAGACGGTCTGGTGCGAGCTGGCCCCGGACCGGGACGCGGCCGACCCGGGCGAGGTGTGCGGCGATCTCGGCGGTGAACAGGTCCGGGTCCTCGCCGGGCGGGCCGTGACCGCCGGGGACACGGAGCAGCCGGGCGTGCCGCACGAGTCCGGCTGAGAGCCGGCGACCGGGCGCCGGGCGGGGGCGGACGGGCGCCCGGTGTCACACGGCCGACTGACGCCGCTGGGCCGTTCAGGTGACCGCGCGCGTGTCACGGTTTGTCGTCCGATGGGTCGGAAAACTACCGCACGGCCCACACGGGTGGGCCGCTCGACCTGGCCGGTGTGAAAGGTGATGCCCATGACCCTCGGACTTCGCAAGGCCGTCGCTGTGGCGATTCTCGCGGTGACGGCTTCGTTCCTGCCGTCCGCCGGCGCCACGGCCGCCGAGCCGGGCGCGGGCGCCCGCGCCGCGGCGGGCAACTACTGCCTCGCCAACACCTGGAACACCCCGGAGGTCCGCACCCGGCCCTGCGACGGCTTCGACCGCGGCCAGCACTGGACGATCGACGGGGACATGGTCCGGCTCACCTACGCGCCCGACTACTGTCTCGCCAACACCTGGAACACCCCCGAGGTCCGCACCCGGCCCTGCGACAAGTTCGACCGCGGCCAGCACTGGACCGTCAACGGCACCCAGATCGGCCTGACCTACGCGTCCGGCTACTGCCTCGCGAACACCTGGAACACCCCGGAGGTCCGCACCCGGCCCTGTGACGGCTTCGACCGCGGCCAGCACTGGACGATCAACGGCACCCAGATCAGCCTGACCTACGCCTGATCCGCCGGGAGCGGGCCCGCCCGGACCTCCCGACCGAGGTCCGGGCGGGCCGGCCGGAAGAGCGGGACGTCAGCGGTGCAACGCCGTCGACCCCTCCGGCACGTGCGTGGTGACCACCCGTCCCGCCGACGGAGTGGCCCGGCGGCGGTCCACCGTGTACGCCGCCGCAGCCACGCCCAGGCCGAGCACCGCGAGCGCCGCTCCGGCGAGGGCCGGGGAGGTCGCGCCCCAGCCCGCCGCCAGGGTGAGCCCGCCCACCCAGGCGCCGCCCGCGTTGGCCAGGTTGAAGGCGGCCTGGTTGGCGGAGGAGGCCAGCGAGGGGGCGGCCGAGGCCTTCTCCATCACCATCAGCTGGAGCGGGGAACCGGTCACGAACGCCGCCGTGCCCAGCAGCGTCACCGCCAGCGCCGCGCTCCACTCCGTCCGCATCAGCAGCGGGAACAGGGCCAGGACCGCGGCGAGGGAGACCAGGCCGCCGAAGAGGGTGCCGCGCAGCGAGTGGTCCGCCAGCCGGCCGCCCAGCAGATTGCCCGCCGTCGCGCCCACGCCGAACAGCGCCAGCAGCAGGGTCACGCTCGTCTCGGCGTACCCCGCCGCCCCGGTCAGCATCGGCGTCACATAGCTGTACGCCGCGAACAGCGCGCCGAAGCCCGCCACCGTCGTACCGAGGGCCAGCCACACCGGCAGGGACCGCAGCGCCGCCAGTTCGCCGCGCAGGCCCGTCGAGGGCGCGTGGGTGTGGTCGCGCGGGATCAGGAAGGCCAGGGAGGCTATCGCCACCAGGCCGATCGCGCTCACACCCAGGAAGGTCGCCCGCCAACCCAGGTGCTGGCCCATCAGCGTGGCCGCCGGGACGCCCGCGATGTTGGCGACCGTCAGGCCGAGGAACATCAGCGACACCGAGCGAGCCTTGCGCTCCGGCGGGACCATGGTCGTCGCGACGACGGCGCCCACCCCGAAGAACGCCCCGTGCGGCAGGCCGCTGACGAAGCGGGCCGCCAGCAGCGAGCCGTTGCCGGGGGCGAACGCCGACAGCGCGTTGCCCGCGACGAACAGCGCCATCAGCGCGATCAGGACCGTGCGCCGGGACATCCGGGCCGTCGCGGCGGCCAGCAGCGGGGCGCCGATGACGACGCCCAGCGCGTACGCCGAGACCAGATGGCCGGCGGACGGAATGGAGATGTGCAGGTCGTCCGCGACGTCGGGGAGCAGTCCCATCATCACGAACTCGGTGGTGCCGATACCGAAAGCGCCGACGGCCAGGGCGAGCAGGGCCAGGGGCATGGAGGGGCCTGTGCCTTTCAAAAGGGAAGGGGAGAGCAACTGAATTGTTCAGCTGGTGAACAAAGTCTCCCAGGCCCGCTATTCCAGCAGGTTACGAGCGCGTGTCCAGGTTCACACGGGCCGCCACCGGAAGGTGGTCGCTGCCCGTGCGCGGCAGCGTCCAGCTGCTTTCCGGTGCCACGCCCTTGACCATGATCTGGTCGATCCTGGCCATCGGGAACGACGCCGGCCAGCTGAACCCGAAGCCGCTGCCCGCCGCGCCCTGCGTGGAGCGCAGCTGGGAGGTGACGCCGTTGAGCGAGCGGTCGTTCATCGTACCGTTGAGGTCACCGAGCAGGATGACCCGCGGCAGGGTCTCGTCGGCGACGGCCTCGCCGAGCGCGTCGGCGCTGGTGTCCCGCTGCCGCGCGGTGAACCCGGCCTTGAGCTTCACCCGGACCGAGGGCATGTGGGCGACGTACACCGCGACCGGTCCCTCGGGTGTGGCCACCGTGGCGCGCATCGCCCGCTTCCAGCCGAGCTTGATGTCCACGGCCCGCACGCCGCTCATCGGGTACTTGCTCCACAGCCCGACCGTGCCCTCGACCGCGTGGTACTTGTACGTCGGCGCGAGCGCCCGCGCGTAGACCGAGACCTCGCCGGCGGGGACCTCCTCCAGCGCGAGGACGTCGGCCCCCGAGGAGGCCACCGCACGGGCGGTGCCGACCGGGTCGGGGTTGTCGGCGTTGACGTTGTGCGTGGCCACCATCAGGTCGCCGCCGCCGTTCGACTTGTCGGTGAGCAGTCCGCCGAAGAGGTTGAGCCAGACGATCGCCGGGAGGAGCACGGCGATCAGCGTGATCGCCGACTTCCGCCACAGGCCGAGCAGCAGCAGGACCGGCACGAACACGCCGAGCCAGGGCAGGAAGGTCTCGGTGAGGCTGCCGAGGTTGCCCACGGTGTTGGGCACGTGCGCGTGCAGCAGCATCACCAGCGCGAGGAGCAGGGCGAAACCGGCGAGGACGGCGCCCCGGCGCCAGATGCCCGCATCGCCGCGCCAGGGGGCGAGCAGACGGTGCATCAGGCGCCGCAGCCGGGACCCCGGGCGTTCGGGCCCCGAGCCGCCGTCAGCCGTCTCCGTCATGTACGCCTGTTGCGCCATACCGTCTGCCTCACTGCCTGCCGTGCACACCGTTCGCCCCCCTGGGTTCCGACCCTAGGGGATGATCGGCTCCGTTCCACCGTCCCATGACGGCCGTACGCAAGACGAGGACGAACATGCGGTGCGGGGAGTTCCGGTCAGGCGCCCGATGGCGGGCGTCTGTGACAGAACGGGCACATTAGTGCGATGTCGTACCGGAGCTGACGGGCCGTAGTCCTTCGAGGGTCGTGTCCACGATCCGCTCCGCCAGGTCCTCGGGGAGGTCGCCGTCGGGACGCATGGTGGTGCGCACCAGCATGGCGCCGACGAACATGTCGTTGGCCAGTTCGAGGTCGATGTCGGTGCGCAGCTCGCCGTCGCGCTGCCCGCGCCGGAGCACCTCCAGCATCAGGGCGCGGCGGGGCGCGACGACGCTCGCGTGGTAGGCCGCCCAGATCCGGGGGCTGGACTTCATCTGCACGTAGACGTTGTGCAGGATCGCGGAGGCGCGGCTGACCAGACCGCGCCGGCGCAGGGACTCCAGCAGGACGACCAGGTCGTCGCGCATGGAGGTGCCGGGGAGCTCGGGGTCGGGCGGTTCGGCGGCGCGCAGCACGTCGACGAACAGCTCTTCCTTGCCGCTCCAGCGGCGGTAGATGGTGGCCTTGCCGACTCCCGCCGTGCGGGCGATGCGCTCGATGGAGAGTTCGGCGAGCGGTACGCCGTCCTCCAGGAGCTGCATCACGCCTTCCAGGATGGCCTGTTCCACGGCCTCGCTGCGGGGCCGGCCCCGGGCGGGGCCGGCCGCTCCCGGCTGGTTGTCGGCAAGGCTCACGTCATTCCGTCCTCTCGGTGTGCTGCGGGAATTGTCCCGCAGCCGCCTCCTCCCCCCGTCGAGCCTCGGTGGACACCGGTTCGTCGGCCGTGCGGCCGGCGCCCTCAGTCCATCGCGGCGACCAGTTCCGTTTCCTCGTTCTGCTGCTCGTCCGGCTTCTGCCTGCCCGGCAGGAACAGCGCCGTGACCAGGGCGCCGATCAGGGCGACGCCGGTGCCCCACAGGGCGGTGACGTGCATGGCGTGCAGGAACGCGTCGTCGGCCGGGCCGACCAGGAGCTTGCCCTGGGGGCCGAGCTTCTGGGCGATGCCGAGGGTGGCCTCGATGGAGTCGCCGGCCTTGTCGCGCAGGGCGGGGGGCAGCGGGCCGAGCTTGTCCTCGATGCCGTTGCGGTAGGCGGTGGCCAGCACCGAGCCGAGGACGGCGATGCCGAGGGCGCCGCCGACCTGGCGGAAGGTGTTGCTCAGCGCGGAGGCGGAACCGGCCTTCTCGCGCGGCAGCGCCTGCATGATGACGACCGAGGTCGGCGTCATGATGTGCGCCATGCCGGCGCCCATCAGGAAGAAGATGACCTCCAGCAGCCAGATCGGGGTGTCGGCGTCGAAGGTGGCGAAGGTCGCGAGCGTGCCCGCGATCACCACCAGGCCGACGGTGGTGGTGGCCTTGTTGCCGAACCGCTGGACCACCAGGCGGGCACGCGGCGCGAAGATCATCTGCGCGGCGGCCAGCGGCAGCATCAGCACGCCGGACTTGAGCGGCGAGTAACCGCGCACGCTCTGGGTGTAGAAGACCGAGAAGAAGGTGACGCCCATCAGCGCGAAGAAGACCAGCGCGATGGCGGCCATGGCGGCCGAGAACACCTTGTTCTTGAAGTAGCTGACGTCCAGCGACGGGTGGTCGCTGCGCTTCTCGAAGAGGACGAAGGCGGCGAGCACGACGACGCCGGCGGCGATCGTGGCGAGCACGGTCGGGTCGGTGAAGTCGGCCAGCTGGCCGCCCTTGATGATGCCGTAGACCAGCAGCACCAGGCCGACGACGGACAGGACGACGCCGATCGGGTCGAGGCGGCCCGGGTTGGGGTCGCGCGAGTCGGGGACCAGCCAGAGCATCAGGCCGAGCGCGACGATCACGATCGGCACGTTGATGAAGAAGACCGAGCCCCACCAGAAGTGGTCGAGCAGGGCGCCGCCGGTGATCGGGCCGATGGCGATGGCGAGGCCGACGCCGCCGGCCCAGATGCCGATGGCCTTGGGCTGCTCGTCGCGCTCGAAGACGTTCATCAGGACGGCGAGGGTGGCCGGCATGACGAAGGCGGCACCGAGGGCCATCAGGGCGCGGTAGGCGATCAGCTGGCCCGGGGAACCGGACTCGGCGGCGAGCGCGGAGCCGATGCCGAACAGGGCGATGCCGCCGAGCAGCACCTTCTTGCGGCCGAGGCGGTCGCCGATGAGTCCGGCGGTGAACAGCAGGCCCGCGAAGACGAGGGTGTAGGCGTTGATCGCCCACTCGATCTGGCTCTGCGTGGCACCCAGGCCGGTCGGGGCCGGGGTGGAGATGGTCTTGATGGCGACGTTCAGGATCGAGTTGTCGAGCACCACGATGAGCAGGCTCAACATCAGCACGCCGAGGATGGCCCAGCGGCGGCGGTGCACCGCCTCGGGTATCCGGGAGGCAGGGACGGAAGTAGTCATGTGTTCGAGCCTAAGCAGATTCCGATACGGAACCGTCTCGTATCTTAATCAATTTGCCGAAAACTTACCCGTCCGGGGGCTTGACTTTGCTCGAAGCGGAAGGGTGGCTTCGGGTGGCGGCAACGATCACAGGGGGTGCTCTGGCCCCGAATGGCACGAGGTGCCACCATGGACTCGATCCGGAGACGCCGTAAGGGCGCTTCGAGATGACCTGAAGGAGCCGTTGCCATGACGCAGCTTTCGGCTGCCCAGAACAAGCCCTCCGACGGCAGCAAGGCGCTGTACGGGGGGAAGGGCACCCGCCGCATCACGGTCCGCGACATCACCCTCGCCAAGGAGCGGGGCGAGAAGTGGCCCATGCTCACCGCCTACGACGCGATGACCGCGTCCGTCTTCGACGAGGCCGGCATCCCGGTCCTCCTGGTCGGCGACTCGGCGGGCAACTGTCACCTCGGGTACGACACCACCGTGCCCGTCACCCTCGACGAGATGACGATGCTGTCGGCGGCCGTCGTCCGGGGCACCAGCCGCTCCCTGATCGTCGCCGACCTGCCCTTCGGCTCCTACCAGGAGGGCCCGGTGCAGGCGCTGCGCTCGGCGACCCGGCTGGTGAAGGAGGCCGGGGTCGGCGCGGTCAAGCTGGAGGGCGGCGAGCGCTCGCACGAGCAGATCCGGCTGCTGGTGGAGTCCGGCATCCCGGTCATGGCGCACATCGGCCTGACCCCCCAGTCCGTCAACGCGATGGGCTACCGCGTCCAGGGGCGCGGCGAGGAGGCGGCGGCGCAGCTGCTGCGCGACGCCAAGGCCGTGCAGGACGCGGGGGCGTTCGCGGTGGTCCTGGAGCTGGTGCCGGCCGAGCTGGCGGCCGAGGTGACCCGGACGCTGCACATCCCCACGGTCGGCATCGGCGCCGGTCCCGAGACGGACGCGCAGGTCCTGGTGTGGACGGACATGCTGGGGCTCACGTCCGGCCGGGTGCCGAAGTTCGTCAAGAAGTACGCGAACCTGCGCGAGGTCATGGGATCCGCGGCGAAGTCCTTCGCGGAGGACGTCGTCGGCGGAACGTTCCCGCTGGAGGAGCACTCCGTCCACTAGAGAGGCCCTAGCCATCACGGCACCACCGGCAGCCCCGTCGATCTTCCCCCGTCGGCGGGGCTGTCCCGTGTCCGCCGCCCCCGCCGGGACCGGCACCGGCGGGCTGTCGGTGGGCTGTCGGCCCGCTGTCGGCGGTTTGTCGGCGGGGGCTGACATGGTCGTCCCCATGACGCGAATCGATGAGAACCCCGGCGGCGGACGGAACGCCGTGAGCGTGCGGGGGCTGGTCAAGCACTACGGCGAGACCAAGGCGCTGGACGGCGTCGACCTGGACGTGCGCGAGGGCACCGTGATGGGCGTGCTGGGCCCGAACGGCGCCGGCAAGACCACCCTCGTACGCATCCTGTCCACCCTGATCACCCCGGACGCCGGCCAGGCGACCGTGGCCGGCTACGACGTCGTGCGCCAGCCCCGGCAGCTGCGCAAGGTCATAGGCCTCACCGGGCAGTACGCCTCGGTCGACGAGAAGCTCCCCGGCTGGGAGAACCTGTACATGATCGGCCGGCTGCTCGACCTGTCCCGCAAGGACGCCCGCGCCCGCGCCGACGAGCTGCTGGAGCGGTTCTCCCTCACGGAGGCCGCCAAGCGCCCGGCGAGCACGTACTCCGGCGGCATGCGCCGCCGCCTCGACCTCGCCGCCTCCATGATCGGCCGCCCCGCGGTGCTGTACCTGGACGAGCCGACCACCGGCCTCGACCCCCGCACCCGCAACGAGGTCTGGGACGAAGTGCAGGCCATGGTCGGCGACGGCGTCACCGTGCTGCTCACCACCCAGTACATGGAGGAGGCCGAACAGCTCGCCTCGGAGCTGACCGTCGTGGACCGCGGCAAGGTGATCGCGACCGGCGGCATCGAGGAGCTGAAGGCCCGCGTCGGCGGCCGTACGCTGCGCGTGCGCCCGGTGGACCCGCTGGAGCTGGGCCCGCTCGCCACGATGCTGGACGAGCTGGGCATCACCGGCCTCGCCACCACCACCGTGGACAACGAGTCCGGCACCCTGCTCGTCCCGATCCTCAGCGACGAGCAGCTGACGGCCGTGGTCGGCGCGGTCACCGCGCGCGGCATCACCCTCTCCTCCATCACCACCGAACTGCCCAGCCTGGACGAGGTGTTCCTGTCCCTCACCGGCCACCGCGCCGGTGCCCCGCAGGACACCACGCCCGCCGACGCCCGTCAGGAGGCCGCCGTATGAGCGCCGTCACCACCAACGCCACACCGGCCGCCGCCGACGTCCGCATCCCGCTGCGCGGGCACCTGCGGCACACCGGCGCGCTCATCCGCCGCAACCTGCTGTGGATCCGGCAGGACCCGGAGTCGATGTTCGACGCCCTGCTGATGCCGATCGTCTTCACCCTGCTGTTCGTGTACGTCTTCGGCGGCTCCATCGGGCAGGCGCTCGGCGGCGGCCAGGAGCGGTACGTCCAGTACGTCATCCCGGGCATGCTGGCGATGATGAGCATGACCCTGTCCCAGGGCGTCGGCACCGGCTTCAGCCAGGACTTCAACAGCGGGGTGATGGACCGGTTCCGGTCGCTGCCGATCGGGCGCGGCTCGGTGCTCTTCGCGAAGATCGCGGTGGAGCTGGGGCGGATGCTGTTCGCGACCGCCGTGCTGATGGTCGTCGCCGTGCTGGTCGGCTTCCACATCACCAACTGGCCCGGACTGTTCGCGACCGTGGGCCTGTCGGCGCTGTTCGCCTCCTCGATCATGTGGGTGTTCCTCACCCTCGGCGTGATCCTGAAGAGCGCGCAGTCCGTGCAGGGCGTGGGCTTCCTGGTGCTGTTCCCGCTCCAGTTCGGCTCCTCGATCTTCGCGCCCACCGCGTCGATGCCGGGCTGGCTCCGGGCCTTCACCGACTACAACCCGCTGTCCACGCTCGCCGACGCGGCCCGCGGCCTGATGGTGGGCGGCCCGGTGGCGCACGACCTGTGGGTGACCGTGGGCTGGGCGGTGGCGATCACCGCGGTGATGGCGCCGGTCGCGATCCACAAGTTCCGTACGAAGAGCTGACGTCCGCCGTGGCTCAGAGCAGGGCGGTGGCCTCCGCGAGGGAGAGGCCACCCCCCTCGGCGTAGGCCGACCGGTAGGCCCGCTCGTCCAGCGCCTGACGGATGCGGTCCTCGGCCATGGCGCGGGCCCGCTGTTCCATGCCGGACAGGATGTGCCCGTCCGGCAGCAGGGCGTCGGCGGCGGCCAGCGCGCGGGCGGCGTCGGCGGCGCGGGCGCCGCGGGCGGCCCGGGCGGCCCGGGCCAGCGCCATGGCGCCGGCGGTGAGGGCGATGGAGGGCAGCTGCGGGATGACGGCCTCGGCGAGCGGGTCCCCGGCGTGCCGGATCGCCGTGCGGACCCGGCCCAGGGCCTCTTCCTCACGGCCGTCCAGCGCGTCCAGCAGGGCCTCCTGGCAGAGGATCACGGCATCGAAGACGACGAAGTTGGCGACCCTGAACTCCTCGCGCAGCAGCCTGAGTTGCTCCCGGGCCTCGGCGGTCCGCCCGGTCAGGCCGAGCCAGCAGGCGAGGAAGAGCCGGGCGGCGGGCATGGCCTCGCTGTGCGTGTTCTCCTGGCTCGCGACGACCTCCCGCAGCAGCCGCTCGCCCTCCTCCAGCTCGCCCGACTCCATGAGCACGCTGCCGAGGCGGGCGCTGAGCACGGCGGTCTGGGCACGGGCGCCGAGCCGTTCGGCGTGTTCGATGGCGGCCCGGTAGTCGACGGCGGCCTCCCGGTAGGCGCCCTTACGCTCCCGGGCCTCGCCGCGCGCGGACAAGGCCTCGGCGGTGCCCCAGTCGTCGCCGAGACGGCGGTACAGGGCGAGCGCCTCGTCCGCGTCGCGGGTGGCGTCACCCGCCCAGGCGGAACGATTGGCCAGGAGGTTGGCCCGCCACTGGAGGGCACCGGCCAGTTCCCACTCGAAGCCGGGGGTCTCCCGGCAGGTCCGTACATTGGCGTCGACGATCGTCCGCATCCGCTCGGCCCCGCCGGTGAGCATCACCGCGAAGAACCACACCATGCCGGGCGCCCGGCAGGTCTGCGGCATCCCCGCCTCGTAGACCTGCGCGACGCTGCGCAGCTTGGCCAGCGCCTCGGGGCTCTGCCAGGCGTCCAACTCGGTGTCCATGCAGGCCATGTGGGCGAGGTGGAGACCGCGCCGCGCCTCGTGGAGCAGTTCCCCGGTGTACGGCGGCGGGGTGTCGGTGCAGCGCTGCCACACCGGCTCGGCGCGGCGCACCGGCTCGGTGAACGGGTCCGGGCCGAGTGTCATGACCTCGCGGCACCAGGTGCGGGCCTCGATCCGCTGGTCGCGCATCTGCCAGAACCACACCAGGGACAGCACCAGGCACAGCGCCTCCTGCTCGTCGCGCGCGGCGACGGCGTGTCTGAGGGCGGTGCGCAGGTTCTCGTACTCCAGCTGGATCCGGGCGATGGCGGCGCGCTGCTCCGGGCCGCGCAGCAACGGGTCGGTGGTGCGGGCCAGTTCGCGGTAGTACGTCAGATGGGCGCGCTCCGCCTCGGTGCGCCGGCCGGCCTCGGCGAGCCGTTCGGCGGCGTACTCGGCGACGGTCTCCAGCAGCCGGTAGCGCATCGTGCCGTCGGCCGAGGGGGCGGCCACCACCAGGGACTTGTCGACCAGGGAACCGACGGCTTCCAGGGCGACGGGCCCGCACACGGCCTCGGCGGCGGCCAGGTCGCAGCCGCCCGCGAAGACGGACAGCCGGGCGAGGACGTCGCGTTCGTCGGCGTCCAGCAGGTCCCAGGACCAGTCCACGACGGCCCGCAGGGTCTGCTGGCGGGGCAGCACGGTGCGGCTGCCGGAGGTGAGCAGCCGGAACCGGTCGTCGAGGCGGTCCGCGATCTGCCTCGGCGACAGCATCCGCAGCCGGGCGGCGGCCAGTTCGATGGCGAGCGGCAGTCCGTCCAGTCGGCGGCAGATCTCGGCGCAGGCCTCGGGGTCGTCCTCGACGCGGAAGCCGGGCCGGGCCGCGGCGCCCCGCTCGGCGAACAGCCGGAGCGCGACGGGCTCGGGCAGCGGCTCCACCGGCCGCACCAACTCCCCCGGCACGCCGAGGGGTTCGCGGCTGGTGGCGAGGACGGTCAGCCCCGGGCAGCGGGCCAGCAGCCGCTCGGCCAGCCGGGCGGCGGCGTCGACGACGTGCTCGCAGTTGTCGAGGACGATCAGCATCCGGCGCCGGGCGCAGTGCTCCACCAGCCGGTCCAGCGGGTCGTGCCCGTCGACCACGGCGCGCATGCCCTCGGCGCCGGCGCCGTGCAGCACGGTCTCACGGGCGCCGATGGCGGTGAGCACGGCCTGCGGCACGGCGTCCGGGTCGTCCACGGGGGCGAGTTCGGCCAGCCAGACCCCGTCGCGCACAAAGTCCCGTACCGCCTCGGCGGCCTCCTGGGACAACCGGGTCTTCCCGGCGCCGCCGGGCCCGAGCAGGGTGACCAGGCGGGCGGTTTCGAGGTCGGCCCCGATCGCCGCGAGATCGGCCTCCCGGCCGACGAAGGAGGTAAGCCGGGCGGGAATGTTCCCCTGCCCGGACCCGCCGGCCCGGCCGCCCCGGCCACTCGGTTCGCCGGGACCACCGTGCCCGTCCCGGCCGCCGTCGCCCTCACCATCGGGGGCGCTCTCGCCGTACCGGCCGTCCGCACCGTCCCGGTCGCTCCCGCGGCCCCGGTCGTCGTCCGTGGCCCGGCCGGAGCGGCCGGTCCGCGGTGGGCCGGGGGTTCGTCCGTCGCCGTCGTCCGGGCCCAGCAACCGGGCGTGCAGGGCGCGCAGTTCGGGGCCTGGGTCGGAGCCCAGGCGGTCGGCGATCAGCCGGCGGACGTCCTCGTAGGCGGCGAGTGCCTGGGCCGGGCGGCCGAGGTCGCGCAGGGCGCGCAGGCGCAGTGCCTGGAGCGGCTCGTCCAGCGGGTGGGCGTCGCACAGGGCGGTCAGCTCGGGCAGGGCCGTCTCCGCCTGGCCGAGGGCGAGGGCGGCGGTGAGCCGGGCGCGCCGGGCGTCGAGGCGGCGGGTCTCCCAGCGGGCGGCCTCGGCGGTGTGGTCGGGCAGGTCGGCGAGGGCCGGGCCGTGCCACAGCGCGAGGGCGTCGTCCAGGAGGGCGGCCGCCTTGGGAGCGTCGCCCTCGGCCAGGGCGGCGAGGCCGTCGCCGGTGAGCCGGTCGAAGCGGGTGAGGTCGACGTCCTCCGCGGCGGCGGCGAGCCGGTAGCCGCCCTCGGCGGAGGCGACGGCGTCCGCGCCGAGCGCCCGGCGCAGCCGGCCCACCAGCGCCTGGAGCGCCCCGGCGGCGTCGGCGGGCGGGTCCGCGCCCCACACCTCGTCCACCAGCACACCCGCCGGCACGGTCCGCCCGGCCCGCAGCGCCAGCACGCTGAGCAGCGCACGCAGCCGCGCCCCGCCGACCGGAACGGCCGTGCCGTCGGGGCGGAGCGCCTGGGTGGGGCCGAGGAGGCGGTAACGCACGGGGTTCATTGTCTCCGAGGCTCGGGAAGCGGTCAGGGGGCGGTCACCGGCCGGGGCCGGTCGCCCCGTCGGGGTCGAGGGTGACGAGGACGCCAACGGTACGACGGATGCGGCTTCGGCCGTCCGCCGTGCCGAGGTCGCGCTCCTGGAAGGACCCCGGGCAGCGGTCGACGGGTTCCCGGGTCACGGAGCCGGGCACCGGTTCCGGCCCGCGGCCCGCGGCGCGCAGGACGAGCCCCCGCCCGGGCCCCGGGGGCTCGACGGCGGCGGGACGGCAGGTGTACTCCTGGTGCACCAGCTCGATCTCCCGGACCCGCCCCGCGGTCCGCCCGCCGGTCCCGCCGTGGTTCTCCACCCATGCCTCGGCGCCGTACCGGCGGTCCGTCCCGGCGCAGGCGACCAGTGTCCAGGTCACCTCGTCGCCCACCGCGAACGGCGTGCCGCAGCACTCCAGCTGCCAGTCCTCGTAGAACACCCTCTTCCGTGGCATTCGTCCACTGTCCAGGAACCGGACGGCGCGGGCGAGACGTTTTCCCCGTGTCCGCCGGGATCTTCCCGGACCCGTCCGCCCGTCGCAGCAGCAGGAGCCGCCCATGACCACCGCCACCATCCGACCCGGCGACCGGAGGATCAGTCCGGTGTTCGTCGGGATCCTGGCCGTGACGGCGGTGGCCGGCTGGGCCACCTGGACCGGCTACGCGGCGCGGCCGGGCGTCGCGGTGTTCCTGTTCGTGACCGCCGCCTGGATCCTCTCGCTGTGCCTGCACGAGTACGCGCACGCGCGCACCGCCCTGCACAGCGGCGACATCACCGTCGGCGCCAAGGGCTATCTGACGCTGAACCCGCTGAAGTACACGCACGCGCTGCTGAGCGTCGTCCTGCCGGTGCTGTTCGTGATCATGGGCGGGATCGGGCTGCCGGGCGGCGCGGTGTTCATCGAGCGGTCCCGCGTCCGCGGCCGCGCGCGGCTGAGTCTGATCTCGGCGGCGGGCCCGCTGACGAACGCGCTGTTCGCCGCCGTGTGCACCGCCCCGTTCTGGCTGCACGCGCTGGACGGCGTGCCGCGCGACTTCCGGTACGCGCTGGCGTTCCTAGCGCTGCTCCAGGTGACGGCGGCGCTGCTGAACTTCCTGCCGGTGCCGGGTCTGGACGGCTACGGCGTGCTGGAGCCCTGGCTGTCGTACCGGGTGAAGCGGCAGGTGGAGCCGTTCGCGCCGTTCGGGCTGCTGTTCGTGTTCGCGCTGCTGTGGGTGCCGTCGCTGAACACCGCGTTCTTCTCGCTGATCGACACGATCCTGCGCGGGCTGGGCGTGGACACCGCGTTCTCCGACTGCGGCTACTGGCTGTACCGGTTCTGGAACGGCACCCCCGAGGTGTGCACGTTCAGCCCGTGACCGGCCCGTCCTGCGCGGCGGCGCGGGCCCGCTTGACGTAGTACCACGTCATGTTGGACGACAGGCCCGCGAGCAGCACCCACACGATCCCCAGCCAGCTGCCCTGGACGAAGGAGACGACGGCCGCGGCCACGGAGAGCACGCAGACGACGAGGGTGTAGAGGGCGATGCGGGGCATGACGGGTGGCTCCTGTCGGGGGACACTGCTACGGCGAACAGTGTCCCCCATGGCCGGGCGCGGCCCATAGGAAGGTCGGCCCGGGCTCGCCGGACGAAGGTCACACGTCGGTGAGCCGGAGCCCCGCGTGCGCCTTGTAGCGGCGGTTGACCGAGATCAGGTTGGCGACCAGTGACTCGACTTGATGGGCGCCTCGCAACCGGCCCGCGAAGACGCCCCGCATGCCGGGAATGCGCCCGGCGAGCGCCTGCACGATCTCCACGTCGGCGCGCTGCTCGCCGAGCACCATGACGTCGGTGTCGATCCGCTCGATCTCCGGGTCCTGGAGCAGCACGGCCGACAGGTGGTGGAAGGCGGCGGTGACCCGGGAGTCGGGGAGCAGCGCGGCGGCCTGCTCGGCGGCGCTGCCCTCCTCGGGCTTGAGCGCGTAGGCGCCCTTCTTGTCGAAGCCGAGCGGGTTGACGCAGTCCACGACGAGCTTGCCGGCCAGCTCGCCCGCGAGCGACTTCAGCGTGTCGCCGTGGCCCTCCCACGGCACGGCGACGATCACGATGTCGCTGCGGCGCGCGGCCTCGGCGTTGTCGGCGCCCTCGACGCCGTGCCCGAGTTCCTCGGCGGCGGACCGGGCGCGGTCGGCGGACCGGGAGCCGATGATCACCTTCTGCCCGGCCCTGGCGAGCCGGTAGGCGAGTCCCTTGCCCTGCGGCCCGGTGCCGCCGAGCACGCCGACGACGTGTCCGGAGACGTCGGGCAGGTCCCAGGGGTCCTTGGCGGGGGCCTTCTGTGCGCTGTCGCTAGTGGTCATGGTGCGACTCTACGTCGCCGGGTGCGGGCGGGCGGCCGGGGCGGGAGGCGGGGGCGCGGACGGCCGGGAGCGGAAAAGGAGTTGCCGCCGCACCGCCGCCGCCCGAGCATGCCCGGGTGACCTCCGCCCTGCTCCCCGACCTCTCCCCCTGGAAGGCCTCCGCGGACTTCCGGCGGCTGTGGAAGTCCGGGCTGATCAGCAATTTCGGCAGCTTCCTCACCTTCGTGGCACTGCCCGTCCAGATGAAGGACCTCACCGGGTCCACCGCCGCCGTGGGCGCCATCGGCGCCGTCGAGCTGCTGCCGCTGATCGTGTGCGGGCTGTACGGCGGCGCGCTCGCCGACGCGCTGGACAAACGGCGCCTGATCCTGTGGACGGAGGCCGGCCAGGGCCTGCTCAGCGCGGCGCTACTGCTCAACGCCCTGCTGCCGGGCCCCGCGATCTGGCCGCTGTACGCGGTCGCCGCCCTGTCCTCCGCCCTCGGCGCCGTGCAGCGCCCGGCCCTGGACTCGCTGTGGCCGCGGATCGTCGCCCATGCGGACATGCCCGCCGCGGCCTCGCTGAACTCACTGCGCTGGACGGTCGGCGGGGTGGCGGGTCCGGCGCTCGCCGGGGTGGTCGTGGCCTACGCGGGCCTCGGCTGGGCGTACGCCGCCGACCTGCTGACCTTCGCGGTCTCGCTGGCGTACATCGTGCCGATCGCCGCCTCCCCCGCCGCCCACGAGGCCGCGAAGCCGTCGCTGCGGGCCGTCGCGGAGGGCGCCCGGTACGCGTGGAGCCGCAAGGAGCTGCTGGGCACCTACGTCGTGGACCTCGCGGCGATGTCGCTGGCCATGCCGCTCGCGGTGCTGCCGTTCCTCGCCGACGACCTGGGCGCGGCCTGGTCGCTCGGGCTGATGTACGCGAGCATCCCGGCGGGCTCCCTGCTGGTGAGCCTGACCAGCGGCTGGGCCTCGCGGGTGCGCCGGCACGGTCTGATGGTGGTGCTGTCGGCGGCCGGTTTCGGCCTCGCGGTCGCGGGGGCGGGACTGGCCCGGAACGTCTGGCTGGTGCTGCTCCTGCTGGCCGTCGGCGGCGCCTTCGACATGGTCAGCGGCATCTTCCGGTCCGCCATGTGGAACCAGACGATCCCCGACGAGCTGCGCGGCCGGCTCGCCGGGATCGAACTGTTGTCCTACTCGGTGGGGCCCCAGCTGGGCCGAGGCCGCGCGGGCGGCCTCGCCGCCCTGACCGGGCTGCGCGCCTCCGTCGTCTCCGGCGGGCTGGCCTGCGCGGGCGCGGTGGGCCTGCTCGCGCTGTGCCTGCCGGGACTCATGAGGTACGACGCGCGGACGAACGTCCACGCGGTGCGGATGCGGGAGCGGCGGGCCGCGCCCGTGCCCGGGGAGGCGTGATCAGTCCTCGTCGGCGTCCGTCCTGGACGCGTCGTGCCAGCGGGGGTCGTTCTCCCACTGGAGGTTGCGCTCGGCGGCGAGTTCCATCGCCCGCTGGGCCTCCTGCGGCGAGGCGTACGGCCCGAAGCGGTCCTTGCCCGGGCAGTCCGGGCCCTCCTCGACCTTCTTGTGCTCCAGGCAGTAGTACCACTCACCCGGCTTGCCCGCGGTGCGCTTCTTGAACAGGGCCATGGATCAGCTCCTCTCGCCAACGACATGTTCCCCCATGTGCGCTCGATAGACTCGCCGGCATGTCTGGCCAGTCGCTGCTCGTACCGGGGGAACAGTCCCCCATCCGTTCCGTCCCGGGCAACATCCGTCGCCCCGAGTACGTCGGCAAGCCCGCGCCGGCGCCGTACACCGGGCCGGAGGTGCAGACCCCGGAGACCGTCGAGGCGATGCGGATCGCCGGCCGCATCGCCGCGCGGGCGATGGAGGAGGCCGCGAAGATCATCGCGCCCGGCGTCACCACGGACCAGCTGGACAAGGTCGCCCACGAGTACATGTGCGACCACGGCGCCTACCCGTCCACGCTGGGCTACCGCGGCTTCCCGAAGTCGCTGTGCACGTCGGTCAACGAGGTCATCTGCCACGGCATCCCGGACTCGACCGTGCTCAGGGACGGCGACATCGTCAACCTGGACGTGACCGCGTACATCGGCGGGGTGCACGGCGACAACAACGCCACCTACCTGGTCGGGGACGTGGACGAGGAGTCGCGGCTGCTGGTCGAGCGCACCCGCGAGGCCCTCGACCGCGCGATCAGGGCGGTCAAGCCGGGCCGGCAGATCAACATCATCGGCCGCGTCATCGAGTCGTACGCCAAGCGCTTCGGCTACGGCGTGGTCCGGGACTTCACCGGGCACGGCATCAGCACCTCGTTCCACTCCGGGCTGATCGTCCCGCACTACGACAGCCCGCACGCCACCACCGTGATGCGCCCCGGCATGACCTTCACCATCGAGCCGATGCTGACGCTGGGCACCCACGAGTACGACCTGTGGGAGGACGGCTGGACGGTGGTGACCAAGGACCGCAAGCGGACCGCGCAGTTCGAGCACACGCTGGTGGTGACCGACGACGGCGCGGACATCCTGACCCTGCCGTAGACGCCGTGGACGCCGCAGGCGTCGTACCGGCGCGAGAAGGGCCCGCCCCCCGACCCGGGGGCGGGCCCTTTCCGCATGCCCGTCGCACTCCCCTGATGTCTTTCCGACACACTGTCGGTAAACTTACCGACACCACGTCGGCAAACCGAGGAGTGCCCCATGGAGTCGTTCTCGACGCTGATCCGCACCGCCACCCACGAGCAGCACGCGGCGGCGGAGACCTCGACCTTCATGAGCGACCTGCTCGGCGGCCGGCTGGGGGTGGACGCGTACACGCGCTACACGGAGCAGCTGTGGTTCGTCTACGCGGCGCTGGAGGGCGCGGCCGGGCGGCTGGCGGCGGATCCGGTGGCGGGGCCCTTCATCCGGCCGGAGCTGCACCGGCTGACCGCGCTGGAGCGGGACCTGGCGCATCTGCGCGGGCCGCGGTGGCGGGCGGGGCTCGACCCGCTGCCCGAGACGCGGGCGTACGCGGAGCGGATACGCGAGTGCGCCGAGCGGTGGCCGGGCGGTTACGTCGCCCACCACTACACCCGCTACCTCGGCGACCTCTCCGGCGGCCAGGTCATCCGGGACCGCGCGGAGCGGACCTGGGGCTTCGACCGGAAGGGCGACGGGGTGCGGTTCTACGTCTTCGAGGAGATCGCCAACCCGGCCGCGTTCAAACGGAGTTACCGGGAGCTGCTGGACGCGATCGCGATGGACGACCTGGAGAAGCAGCGGGTGGCCGGGGAGTGCGGGCGGGCGTTCGCCCTGAACACCGCGGTGTTCGGGGCGCTGGGCGAGGAGTTCCGGCTGAGCGCCTGACGCCGGGCGCACGGCGCTCGCGCTCGGCGTTCGGGGCCCGGCGTCCGGCGTCCAGGGGCCGGGGTTCGGGGCCCGGCGGTTGGTGTTCAGGGCCCGGCGTCCGGGGCCCGGCGTCCGGCGTTCAGGGTCCGGGAACCGGCGTCCGGCGCCCGGCACTCAGGGCCCGGCGATCGACGCTCGGCGTTGCCCGGTGATCGGCGTCCGGCGTCGGACCCCCGGCTCCCGGCGTCCGGCGTTCAGCGTTCAGCGTTCAGCGTTCGAGGAAGACCCGGCCGCCGACCTCCACCCAGCCCTCGGGCTGGGGTGCGGTGAGCAGCTGGGAGCCCTTGCCCTGGGTGATGTTGAGGGCGCGGCCCAGCCTGGCGGTGAGCTGGAGCGCGGCCGCGCCCGTCGCCTCGTCCTCCTCGATGCCGTCGCCCCGGCCGGGGAAGGCGCGGGCGCGCACCCGGCCCGCGGCCTCGTCCTCCCAGGCCCAGGCGTACACCCACTCGCCGGGCGGCGGCACGTCGAGCGCGTCGACCTCGGCGGGGGTGGCGTACTGGCGCAGGGTGCGCGGCTCGGGCCACTCCGGGCGGGCCTCGACCCAGCAGAACTCGCCGTCCTGCCGGGCGCCCACCACCCCGGCGGGGACGACCAGTTCGGGGACGTCCAGCAGCCAGGCGGTGCCGACGCAGGGGTACCCGGCGAACGGCAGCCGCACGGAGGGCGTGTAGATGTCGATCACTCCGCGCTCGGGGTCGTCCACGAACACGGTCTCACTGAAGCCGAGTTTGGCGGCGAGCGCCTGCCGGTCGGCGCGCTCGGGCAGCGCGGAGCCGTCGCGGACGACACCCAGCTCGTTGCCGTAGCCGCCGGTCGGGCCGCAGAAGACGCGCAGTACGTCGTAGTCAGTCACCCGGGCATTGAAACACCGCCCGCGCGGCGAGCGCGTCCCAGACGGGGACGCCGCCGACGAGGGGCCGGGAACGCGTACGGGCCGCCGCCGCTCCGCTTGGCGCCTCCCCTGCGTGAGATCCGGATCACGCGTCCCCAAGGGTATGAGAAGAGTAAGGCTCAGGTAAGTTAGGGCAGCCTCACCAAACTGGATCGCAGGGAGTCCGCATGCGTGCCGTCCGTCTGACCGTCGTCGCCGCCGCCACCGCGGCGGCACTGACCGCCCTGTCGGCCTGCACCGCCAAGAGCGAGGCCGAGGACGGCGAGGCGGTCCAGGTCACCGCCGCGGACTCCACCTGCGACACCTCCGCGAAGTCGGTTCCCGCGGGTCAGGTCACGCTGAGGATAGAGAACAAGGGCTCGAAGGCCACCGAGGTGGAGATCCTCTTCCCGGACGACCGGATCGTCTCCGAGAAGGAGAACATCGGCCCGGGCACCAAGTACACGCTGACCGCCGAGGTGAAGGCGGGCTCGTACGAGATCGCCTGCCGCCCCGGCATGAAGGGCCACGGCGTCCGGCAGCCGCTCACCGTCACCGGCGGCTCCGCGGCGGCGAAGCGCGACCCCCGGCTGGACAAGGCCGTCGCCGAGTACCGGCAGTACGCGCAGGACCAGGCCGACGCCACCGTGCCGCTCGCCCGGAAGTTCGCCGACGCCATCAAGGCGGGCGACCTCGACGCCGCGAAGAAGGCCTACGCCCCCTCCCGCCTCGGCTGGGAGCGCACCGAGCCGGTCGCCGAGTCCTTCGGTGACATCGACCCCAAGACGGACACCCGCGCCGACGGCCTGGAGAAGGGCCAGAAGTGGACCGGCTGGCACCGGCTGGAGAAGGCCCTGTGGGCCGACAAGAAGATCGGCGCCGAGGAGAAGACCCTCGCCGGGCAGCTGGTGACCGACCTGACGGACTGGCAGAAGCGGGTCGGCACCGCCGAGATCACCCCGACCTCCATGGCCAACGGCGCCAAGGAGCTGCTGGACGAGGTCGCCACCGGCAAGGTCACCGGCGAGGAGGACCGCTACGCGCACACCGACCTGGTCGACTTCAAGGGCAACGTCGAGGGCGCGCAGAAGGCGTACCAGCTGCTCAAGCCGGTCGCCGTGCAGAACGACCCGGCGCTCGTCAAGGAGCTGGACAAGCAGTTCGCCGCGCTCGACGGCGTGCTGGACAAGTACCGCGCGGACAAGACCTCGTACGACTTCGTCTCCTACGACAAGGTCACCGGCGAGCAGCGCAAGGAGCTGTCGGACGCGGTGAACGCGCTCGCCGAGCCGCTGTCCAAGCTCGCCGCCGCGGTCGTGAAGCAGGAGCGGGACCGATGACCGAGGCTCAGGAGACCAGGCCCTCGCGCCGGGCGCTGATCGGCTGGGGCGGAGCCGGGATCGCGCTCGGGGCCGTGGCCGCCGGGGGAGCGGTGGCGCTGACCAACGCCGGCTCCGGCACCGCGCGGGCGGCCGGGACGGACGGCGCGGTGGAGTTCCACGGCGCCCACCAGGCCGGTATCGCCACCCCCGTCCAGGACCGGCTGCACTTCGCCGCGTTCGACGTGAAGACCGAGGACCGCGCGGAGTTCGTCCAGCTGCTGAAGGACTGGACGGCCGCGGCCCGGCGGATGACCGCGGGCAAGGCGGTGGGCGAGGGCGCCTACGGCGGGCTCGCCGAGGCCCCGCCGGACGACACCGGCGAGGCGCTGGGCCTCAGCCCGTCCCGGCTGACCCTGACCATCGGCTTCGGGCCGTCCCTCTTCGACCGGTTCGGGCTGCGCGAGCAGCGGCCCGCCGCCCTGGCCGACCTGCCCCACTTCCCCGGGGACAACCTGGACAAGGCCCGCACCGGCGGCGACCTGTGCATCCAGGCCTGCGCGGACGACCCGCAGGTCGCCGTGCACGCGATCCGCAACCTGGCCCGGATCGGCTTCGGCAAGGTCGCCGTGCGCTGGTCCCAGCTCGGCTTCGGCAAGACCTCCTCCACCACCCCGGACGCGCAGACCCCGCGCAACCTGTTCGGCTTCAAGGACGGCACCCGCAACATCGCGGGCACCGAGACCGACCGGCTGAAGAAGTTCGTGTGGGTCGGCGAAGGGGACGGCCCGGACTGGATGACCGGCGGGTCCTACCTGGTCGCCCGCCGCATCCGGATGAACATCGAGACCTGGGACCGCACCTCGCTCCAGGAGCAGGAGGACGTGTTCGGGCGGGACAAACGCGAGGGCGCGCCGGTCGGCAAGGCGGGCGAGCACGACGAGCCGTTCCTGAAGGCGATGAAGCCCACCGCGCACGTGCGCCTCGCGCACCCGGACGCCAACGGCGGGATCACCATCCTGCGCCGCGGCTACTCCTTCACCGACGGCACCGACGGCCTCGGCCGTCTCGACGCGGGCCTGTTCTTCCTGGCCTACCAGCGCGACGTGCGCGAGGGGTTCATCCCGTTGCAGCGCAGGCTGGCGGCGCACGACGCGCTGAACGAGTACATCCAGCACGTGGGTTCGGCGGTCTTCGCGATCCCGCCCGGGGTCCGGGACGCCGCCGACTGGTGGGGCCGTTCGCTGTTCTCGAAGGAGGCGTAGCCGTGTTCTCCAACTACCTGATCGGCCTGCGGGAGGGGCTGGAGGCGTCGCTCGTCGTCTGCATCCTGATCGCGTACCTGGTCAAGACCGGCCGCCGGGACGCCCTGCGGCCGGTCTGGACCGGCATCGGCATCGCGATCGCGCTGGCGATGGGCTTCGGCTGCGCGCTCGAATTCGGCTCGCAGGAGCTGACGTTCCAGGCGCAGGAGGCGCTGGGCGGTTCCCTGTCGATCATCGCCGTGGGCCTGGTGACCTGGATGGTGTTCTGGATGCGGCGCACCGCCCGGCACCTGAAGTCGGAGCTGCACGGCAAGCTGGACGCGGCGCTCGCCATGGGCACCGGCGCGCTGGTGGCCACGGCGTTCCTCGCGGTCGGCCGGGAAGGACTGGAGACCGCGCTGTTCGTGTGGGCCTCGGTGCACGCGGCCGGCGACGGCACCCCGCGCCCGCTGATCGGCGTCGCCCTCGGCATCGCCACGGCCGTCCTGCTGGGCTGGCTGTTCTACCGGGGCGCGCTGCGGATCAACCTGGCGAAGTTCTTCACCTGGACCGGCGGCATGCTGGTCGTGGTCGCGGCGGGCGTACTGGCCTACGGCGTGCACGACCTCCAGGAGGCCGACTGGATCCCCGGCCTCAACCACCTGGCCTTCGACATCAGCGGCACCATCGCGCCGGACAGCTGGTACGGCACGCTCCTCAAGGGCGTGTTCAACTTCCAGCCGGACCCGACGGTCGTCCAGGTCACGGTGTGGGCGCTGTACCTGGTCCCGGTGCTCACGGTGTTCCTCGCCCCGGTAGGGTTCGCCTCCGGGAAGGGGAAGGTGAAGGAGCCCGATGACCAGGGAACGCAGTCCTCGACGGCTTCGCCTGCGCGGCCGTGACGCACTGACGGCGGCCACGCTGGCCGCGATGTCCTTCACGGCGAGCGGGTGCGTGGTGGTGCACGGGGAGCGCGAGGTGCTGCCCGGTGCCACCCGGGCCGAGGCGACGAAGGCGGTGGCCGCCTTCACCGACGCCTACAACAAGGCCGACAAGGCGTACGACCGCTCCCTCGACGCGCCCTACGTCACCGGCCCGCTCGCCGACATCGACGGTGCCCGGCTGAAGGCGGGGCACATCAACAGCCCGTCGGGCAACGCGAGTCACGTCCCGCTGAAGCTGACGGACGTGAAGATCACCATCCCCAAGAAGGCCGGCTGGCCCCGCTGGTTCGTGGCGGACGCGCGCGGCAACAAGGGGGGCGACTACCGCTGGCTGCTGGTGTTCACCCGGGCGGACCTGGGCGAGCGCTGGCGGGTGGCGTACCTGACGCTCGTCGCGCCGCGCGACGTACCGGAGTTCAAGAAGGACGAGGACGGCTGGGCGGAGGCGGTCCCGGCCGAATCGGCCGGACTGGCCGCCGCACCGGCCGAGTTGAGCCGCGCCTACGTCTCCTACCTGAAGAAGGGCGGCGACGGCTTCGCCGACGGGCCGAACACGAGCACGCTGCGCGCCTACCGCACGAACATGGCGCGCAAGCCGGGCCTGGTCCGCCAGTACATCGACCAGCCCCTGACCCGCGGCGACTACGCCCCTCTCGCCCTGCGCACGGCCGACGGCGGCGCGCTGGTCTTCTTCACCACCCACCACTACGAGAAGCAGACGGCCGCCGCGGGCACCTCGGTCCCCGCTCCGAGCAAGGCGGTCCAGGCCCTGACCACCGGCGACATCCACCAGTCGCTGACCTTGGAGTCGATAGCCAACGAGGTGGCCCTCGACCCGGCGGGCAAGGGGAAGATCTCGATGCTGGGACGAGTGCAGGGGCTCACCGCCGCCAAGGGGGAGTAGGACACCGTTTCCCTTCGCGGGAGTGGATTCATCGAGCGGTGCGGGACGGATCTCGGGGAATCCAAGGCACCGCTGGTCTGATACCAAAAGACCGAAGGTCTGTAGCATGGAGGGATGTCGACGTTCCAGCGCGCTCGCAGCGAGGAGCAGCGTGAGCTGCGGAGACGGGCGATCCTTGACACCACGGCCGCGATGCTCGACGAGATGCCGGTCGGCGAGGTCAGTCTCAACGAGCTGAGTCGACGTGTCGGGCTGGCCAAGTCCAACGTGCTGCGCTACTTCGAGTCGCGCGAGGCCATCCTGCTGGAATTGCTGGACCGTGCGTGGAAGCAGTGGTTGGACGATCTGCCCGCGTTGCTTGCCGCCGAGATCGACCCGGGCGCTCCCGTCGAGGAGCGCGGTGACCGGCTCGCCGACGTCCTCGCCCGATCGCTGGAGGGGCGCCGGGTCCTGTGCGACCTCTTCAGCGCCCAGGCGGGTGTGCTGGAGCGCAACGTCTCCGCCGAAGTGGCCGGCCGCTGGAAGCGGACGGCGATCGGCAACGTCGGTGCCATGGCCGCACTGGTGCGCCGCCGGCTCCCCGAACTGAGCGACGGCGCGGTGGCGTTCTGCGCCCAGCTCGTCATGATGGCCGGCACGGTATGGACACATGCCCGCCCGTCCGCCGCCATGCTCGACGCCTACGACGCCGACCCTTCCCTGGCCGAACTGCGCCTGGAGTTCACTCCCGCCCTGCGGGAGGTGCTGGCCACCCTGGCAGCGGGCACGCTGGCACGCGCGGCAGCGCGGTGACGACTCCCCAGGGGCTCAGTGGCGCAGCGGCCAGGCCGGGTCCAGGTGCGGGGAGCCGTCGCCGGCGTGGCGGGCGCAGGCGTCGGTGAGCGCCTCCAGCAGGGTCAGCGGCTCGGGGAGCGGGTGCTCGGGGCCGCGTACCCAGCGGACCCCCTGGTCGTCGCCGGGGAGGCGGGCCGGGGGGACGAGGACGTAGGAGCCCCGGCAGTGCCAGCGCAGCCCCGGGTGCTCGGCCATCGTCTCGGGGTGGCAGTCCAGTTCGCAGGGCCACCACTCGTCCTCGTCCTCGGGGGTGCCCCGGGTGAGGGTGAAGAACAGCATCCGGCCGTCGTCGCTCTCGGCCACCGGACCGACCTCGACGCCCTCCGCGAGCAGCCGCTCCAGCGCCTCCCGCCCGGCTTCGAGCGGTACGTCCAGGACGTCGTGGACCATACCGGTGGCGGTGATGAAATTGGCCTCCGGCTGGTGCCGGGCCCACCGCTCGACCTGGGCGCGATCCGTCGTGGACTGGGTCTGCCAGGCGAACGACACCGGGTGCCGGGCCGGCGTGGGACAGCCCACGCGGTCGCAGGAGCACCCGTAGCCGGGCGCGGGGTGCGCGGCGGGCGCCAGCGGCAGTCCCGCGCCGGCGGCGGCGAGCAGCAGGGCCTCACGGCCGCCGTCGTCGGCGGCCTCCTTCGGGCGGCGTCCACGCAGCCACTGGGAGAGTTTGCCCTGCCGGCCGCTCCGGCCGCCGAACGTCCCGCTCATCTATCCCCTCGCCTCGCTGTGTGCGGACAGCATGCCTCATGGTCCCACCTTCGTGCCCTTCGGGGGGCCGCAGGCGGATACGGGAGGGATTCCGGCGAGACGTACCTCACACCGGGTGACGGCCCGGACGCGCCGGCGCACACCCCCGGGACGGAAGTGCGCCGCCGCCCGCCGCGCCTGCGGGGCGCCCGGCCGGGAGGGTCACCGCGGAGGCCAGGCCGCGCCCCAGTCCGTGTCCCGCGCCGCCCGGTACAGGTCGCCGTGGCGCTTGGTGACCGTGGTGCGGCGCAGGGCCTCGTCCCGCTCGCACAGGTCCAGCAGCACCTGGCCCTTGCGGATCTGGGGCCGCCGTACCACCCGGGCGTCGGCGGGCTCGGCCGGCAGCCGGGTCGCGGCGACGTAGGAGAACTTCTCGTCCTCGTACGCCAGCGAGCCGCCCTTGACCCGCCGGTGCAGGGAGGAGCGGCCGACCCGCGCGGCGAAGTGGCACCAGTCGCTGCCGGGCACGATCGGGCACGCGGCGCTGTGCGGGCAGGGCGCGGCGACCCGGAACCCGGCCCGGACCAGCCGGTCGCGGGCCTCGATGACCCGTGCGTACCCGGCGGGCGTACCGGCCTCCACGATCACGACGGACCGCGCGGCGTCCGCGGCGGCGTCGACGAGCGCCGCGCGGTCGGCCTCGGTCAGCTCGTTGAGCACGTACGACACGGTGAGCAGGTCCACCGGCTCCAGTTCGAGCCCCGCTCCGATGCGGGCGCGCTGCCAGCGGGCACCAGCGAGGGCCGGGTTGGCGGCGGCCAGCTCCCGGCCGAGGGCGAGCGCGGGCTCGGCCCAGTCGAGCACCGTCACGGGCCGCTCGCCGGCCCAGATGTCGGTCACCGCCCAGGTGGCCGCCCCGGTGCCGCCACCGACGTCCACATGGCTGCCGGGCGCCCAGCCGGGCACCGCGTCCGCGAACGCCGCGAGGGCCGAGCGCACCGCCTCGAAGGTGGCCGGCATCCGGTAGGCGGCGTAGGCGGCGACGTCGGCGCGGTCGCGGAGGATCGGCGCGTGCGTCGGGGTGTCGCCGCGGTAGGTCGCGATCAGCCGGTCGACGGCGCCCGCGGCCTGGGTAGGCGGCAGCCCGTCGAGCAGCTCGGCGAGACTCCTGCGCAGGGCTTCGGCCGGTTGTACGGGGTCGTTCACCCGGTGATTCTATGGCGCCCGCCGTGCGCGCCGGTCCGCCGCGACCTGCTCACACCACGGCTCGCGCCGGGGCTCACACCACGGCTCTCGCCAGCCATGTCGCCATCCGCGCCCGCGGCAGGCTGTCCGCCGGCCGCCTGCGCGGATGCACCGCGTTGGCCAGCAGCACCAGGAAGGTGTCCGTCGCCCGGTCGACGACCAGGGAGGTGCCGGTGAACCCGGTGTGCCCCGCCGCGTCCGGGCCCGCCAGCTCGCCCATGAACCAGGGCTGGTCCACGGCGAAGCCCAGCCCGGGCGGGGACAGCAGCAGGTCCACGAAGTCCGGGCCGAGGATGCGCGCGGTGCCGTAGGAGCCGCCCGCGAGCAGGGTGCGACAGAAGACGGCGAGGTCGCCCGCGGTGGAGAACAGCCCGGCGTGCCCGGCCACCCCGCCGAGCGCCCAGGCGTTCTCGTCGTGGACGACGCCCCGCAGCATCCCTCGGTCGGCCTTGGCCCACGGCCGCCACTGGTCCTCGGTGGCCGCGGCCCCCGGGCAGGGTCCGAACCGGGTGGCGGTCATGCCGAGCGGCCGGGTGATGCAGTGGTGCACGAGGACGTCGAGGGGGTGTCCGGTGACGCGCTCCAGGACGAACTGGAGCAGCAGCATGTTCAGGTCCGAGTACCGGTAGCCGCCCCGCGCGCTCGTCGGCGCCTCGGCGCGCAGCATCGCCAGCCGGGCGGCGCGGTCCGGGCAGTCGTACAGCGGCAGTTCGGGCCGCAGGCCGGAGGTGTGGGTGAGCAACTGCCGCACGGTGATGCCGTGTTCGGCGGCGCCGCGGAACTCGGGCAGGTAGTGGCCGACCTCGGCGTCCATCCCCAGGGTGCCGCGCTCGATCTGCTGCACGGCGGCGACCGAGGTGAACAGCTTGGTCAGCGAGGCCAGGTCGAAGGGGGTGCCGACGGTGGCCGGGACCCGGTCGGCGGGCGGCAGTTCGACGCCGGCGCCGGTCCCGGGGTCGCAGGCGGAGTACCGTACGGCCCAGCCCGCGGCCTCCGCCACGGCGATCACGGGTCCGCGTCCGGCCAGGACGACCGCGCCGGGCGCCCAGGGGCGCGGCCCCTCGGTGAGGGCGTGCACCTCGCCGACCAGGTGGCCGAGCGCGGCGGGGTCGAGCCCGGCCCGTTCCGGTGTGCCGGCGCGCAGTTTCGGGGCGCTCAGTTCTCGTCTCCTTCCGACCCCGCACGGAAGTGCTCCCGCGTGTTCCAGGGACGGCACATTCCCACGAAGCAGGCCCCCGCGACCAGCGCGCCCACCAGTTGGACGACGGCCATCGGGACGGCGGTGCGTTCGCCGGCGATCCCGACGAGCGGTGAGGCGACCGCGCCGACGAGGAAGGAGGAGGTGCCGAGCAGCGCGGAGGCGGACCCGGCGGCGTGTCTGGTGCGCAGCAGGGCGAGGGACTGGGCGTTGGGCAGGGTGATGCCCATGGCGGACATCAGGACGAACAGCGCGACCGCCACGGGGACGAGTCCGGCCTCGCCGAAGACGCCGCCGGCCAGCAGCAGCAGCGCCGTTGCGGCGAGCACGATCACGACGAGCCCGGTGGCCAGCACCTTGTCCAGGCTGACCCGGCCGACCAGCACCTTGCCGTTGACCTGACCGGCGATCACCAGGCCGACCGAGTTGAGGCCGAACAGCAGGCTGAAGGTCTGCGGGGAGGCGCCGTAGATCTCCTGGATCACGAACGGCGAGGCCGCCACGTAGGCGAACAGCGCGGCGAAGGCGAAGCCGCCGGCCAGCATGTAGCCGGTGAAGGGCAGGTCGGCGAGGAGCGCCCGCATCGAGCGCAGCGCGTGGCCCGCTCCCCCGCCGTGCCGGTCGCCCGGCGGCAGGGTCTCGGGCAGCCGCAGCCAGACCAGCGCGCCGAGCAGCGCCCCGACCACGGTGAGCACCATGAACACCCCGCGCCAGTCGGTCACCCGCAGGATCTGACCGCCGATCAGCGGGGCCACGACCGGCGCGACGCCGGAGATCAGCATCAGGGTGGAGAAGAAGCGGGCCATGGCGACGCCGTCGTAGAGGTCGCGGACGACGGCCCGCGCGATGACGATGCCGGCCGCGCCCGCGAGGCCCTGCGCCAGCCGGAAGGCGACCAGGGTCTCGACGTTGGGGGCGACGGCGCACAGCGCGGTCGCGACGACGTTGACGGCGAGCCCGACCAGCAGCGGCCGGCGGCGGCCCCAGCGGTCGCTCATCGGGCCGACGACCAGTTGGCCGAGGGCCATGCCCAGCAGGCAGGCGGTGAGGGTGAGCTGGACGGTCGCCGCGGGCGCGTGCAGGGAGCGGGTGACCTCCGGCAGCGACGGCAGATACATGTCCATGGCGAGCGGGGGCGTCGCGGTGAGGCCGCCCAGGACGAAGGTCACGAGGAGACCGGTGCGGCGGGCGGCGGGGGTCGCGGGCGGTCCTGCGGTGTCCTGCGTCTGCGGTATCGGTGCCGCCGCGTGCTCGGGCATGAAGTCCCCTCCCGTGTCTGTCGTACGGCCACCATGTTCCCAGCTCGCACGGTCCACCGGGGAACGTGTGAGCGAACAGGGGACGCAGACGCGCCACGCAACCGCATGGCGGACGGATGATTCCGTATGACGGACATCGGCCCTACCCTGCGGTGGCATGACCGATACGCAATCGAAGATCGCGGTGGTGACCGGCGCGGGTTCCGGGATCGGCCGGGCCGTCGCCCTCGAACTGCTGCGCACCGGCTGGTCGGTGGCGCTGGCGGGCCGGCGCGCCGGGACGCTCCGGGAGACGGCGGCGCTCGCGGCCGGGGCGCCCTCGCTCGTCGTGCCCACCGACGTCTCCCGGCCCGAGGAGGTGGCGGCGCTGTTCGCGGCGACCGTGGACCGCTTCGGCCGGGTGGACCTGCTGTTCAACAACGCGGGCACGTTCGGGCCGGGCGGGGTCCCGGTCGAGGACCTGCCCTACGACGCCTGGCGGCACGTGGTGGACACCAACCTCAACGGGGCGTTCCTGTGCGCGCAGACGGCGTACCGGACGATGAAGGAGCAGGATCCGCGCGGCGGCCGGATCATCAACAACGGCTCGATCTCGGCGCACACGCCCCGCCCCCACTCGGTCGCCTACACCGCGACCAAGCACGCGCTGACCGGCCTCACCAAGTCCCTTTCCCTGGACGGGCGTCCGTACCGGATCGCGGTCGGGCAGATCGACATCGGCAACGCGGCCACCGACATGACGCGGCGGATGCGGTCCGGCGTGCTCCAGGCGAACGGGGAGACGGCGCCCGAGCCGATGATGGACGTGGCCGATGTGGCGCGCACCGTACGGCACATGGCGGAGTTGCCGCTGGAGGCGAACGTGCAGTTCGCGACGGTGCTGGCGACGGGGATGCCGTACATCGGGCGGGGCTGACGATCCGGCCGGACGGAATGTGAACGTCCGCGGTATTGCGGCCGGTCGAGGCTCCGTGGTCCACTCTTCTCCACGAAAGCTCCACAGTTGGGGCCGTGGCTTCCAGGACCACACCGAGGGGGGAGGCGGCGGCCGTTCCACCACACCCGGGATGGAACGGCCGCCGTACCGTTCAGCGCCGGTGCCGGCCGGACGGCTCCGTGGGGGCCGGGGGCTCCTCGGGGCCCGCGTCCGCCTGGTGCGGCACCCGCGGCGTACCGGCCGCCGCGGCCGCCCCGCGGGCCGCGAGCGCCTGCCGGCGGCGCCGTACCAGGAAGCCGCCCGCGACGGCCAGCAGCGCCGCGGTGCCCGCCGCGCCCTCCACCAGGCGCCCGGTGGAAGGGCCCTTGGCCGGTGCGCCCGACGCCCCGGCCGCCGCCTGTCCGCCCGCGTGCCCGGGCGCCGGGGTGGCTGCCGCGCCGCCCTCGCTGAGCGGCTTGACCAGGGTGCCCACCGGCTGGACCGAACCGCCGTGGGTGAAGCCCCAGTCGAGCAGGGCGGCGGTCTGCTCGTAGACGGCGTTGCTGCCGGTGGCCGGGTGCATGACCGTGACCAGCAGGGTGCGCCCGCCGCGGGTGGCGGCGCCGGTGAAGGTGTTGCCGGCGTGGCTGGTGTAACCGTTCTTCACGCCGATCAGGCCGTCGTACGTCTTCAGCCCCCACGCGCCGGTCAGCAGGCGGTCGGTGTTCTGGATCTGGAAGGTCTTCTTGCCGCCCGCCGGGAAGTCCGCTACGCGCGTGCCGCAGTAGCCCCGGAAGTCGGGGTCCTGCAACCCGTGCCGGGCGAACAGCGTGAGGTCGTACGCCGAGGACAGCTGGCCCGGGTGGTCGAAGCCGTCGGGGCTGACCACATGGGTGTCGAGGGCCTGGAGGTCCCGCGCCTTGGCCTGCATCTCGGCGACGGTCTTCGCGATGCCGCCGTTCATGTGCGACAGGACGTGCACGGCGTCGTTGCCGGAGCGCAGGAACACGCCCTGCCACAACTGCTCGACGGTGTAGGTGATGCCGGCCTTGATGCCGACGAGGCTGGAGCCGGCCGGGACGTCCGCGATGTCGGAGTCCTTGACGGTGTACTTCTCGGTCCGGTCGAACTTCTTCAGCACGGTGTCCGCGAACAGCATCTTCAGCGTGGACGCGGGCGCGAGGCGCTGGTGGGCGTTGAAGGAGGCGAGCACCTCGCCCGTCGTACCGTCGGCGAGAAGCCATGCGCGGGCCGTGAGCGACTTCGGGAGCGCGGGGGCGCCGTTCGTCTGGACCCCGCGCCGGGCCAGCCGGGCGCCGCCGACGGCGGTGGGTTCGGCGAAGGCCGGGGCGGCCGCGGACAGGGGGAGGGCGGCGGCCGTCAGCCCGAGGACGGCACGCCGACTGAGCCGGGAGGATTCGCGCACCCCGGGACGGTACACCGCGCCGAGCAGCGGATTCCGCACCATCGGGGGGTGACCGGCAGGGAATTTGCCACGTTATGAAAATCTGACCGGATAACGTGAGCTGCGTGACGTGAGCGACCTCACGCCTGGCCGGTCTCGAACCGCGCGATCCGCCCCTCCTCGTCCACGGTGAAGCTCCACCGGGTGCGCATCTCGCCCCACGCGTCGTTGCGGTAGCGGGCCACCAGCGAACGGCCGTCCCGGCCCTCGCCCTCGACGTCCAGGTGGCCGTTGGACGAGAAGATCTCCCGGTCGATCCAGTCGTCGAGATCGCGGTCGGAACCGTCGTCGGACATGGTGGCGTCCGGCGCGAGCAGGGCCAGGAAGCCGTCGCGATCATGGGCGTTGACGGCGTTGACGAAGGCCCGGACGGCCGGATCGCTGAGTTTGGCCGGCGAAATGGTCATGGCGCCAGGCTCACACCGCCGCCCGGCCGCCGCCACCGGAGCGGGCGGCGGGACGGCCCGATGGTGTGACCGCCGTGACGGTGGTAACACGGGGAGGGGCCTTGTACCGCACATTCCGTTGGGGAGTCACCGTGACCTGTTACGACCGGCGTGATCTGGGCCTGCTGCTGCTCCGGCTGGGGACCGGCGGGGTACTGGCGGCGCACGGCGCGCAGAAACTGTTCGGCTGGTTCGGCGGACACGGGCTGGAGGGCACCGGCCAGTTCATGGAGTCCGTCGGCTACTCCCCCGGCAAGGCCAGCGCGACGGCCGCGGGCCTCGCGGAGGCGGGCGGCGGCGCGCTGCTCGCCCTGGGCCTGGGCACGCCGGGGGCGGGCGCGGCGGCCGCGGGCGCGATGGCCGGCGCGGCGGCGGTGCACGCGCCCAACGGCTTCTTCGCCCAGGAGGGCGGCTACGAGCACGCGGCCACCCTGGGCCTGGCCGCCGCCGGCCTCGCCGTCACCGGCCCGGGCCGGCTCTCCCTCGACCACGCCCTCGGCCACCTCCTCGACCGCGGCTGGATGGTCCCCGCCGCCCTCGCGGCCGCGGCGGCGGGCACGGCCCTGGTGGTGGGAGCCCGCACCAGGCGGGTGCGGGCGAAGGCGGCGGGGGAACAGGAGGCCCTGTTCGAGGAGGAGAGCGTCAAGGAGGACTAGGGTCTCTCGTTCGGATCAGGCCGGGTTCGCGGGGCCCGGCCGCCGGATCAGGCCGGATCGGCTGCGGGGGGAGGCGGCGTGCCGCCGGGGCGTGGCACCCTGCGGGGCATGACCGACCAGCTTCCCGCCCCGGCCCCGCTCTGGCCCACCGTCGACGAACTGTTCTCCCGCCTGGAGGCCACCCGGGTCCACTCCGGCCAGGAGGGCCTGCTGCTGCGCATCCTCAAGCTGTCCGAGGAGGTCGGCGAGGTCGCGCAGGCGGTGATCGGGGCCACCGGGCAGAACCCCCGCAAGGGCTTCTCCCACACCTGGGACGACGTCCAGGCGGAGCTGTGCGACGTGGCCATCACCGCCCTGATGGCCCTGCGCACCCTGACCCCCGACGCCCCGGAGGTGTTCGAACGGCATCTGGCGGGCGTGCGGGACCGGCCGCAGCAGCCGCCGGCGTAGCGCCGACAGGTCAGGTCAGCGGCACGCCCGCGCCTTCCAGCCGGCGGCGCTCGTCGGGTGTGAACGTCGGCCCGTTCGTCAGCGGCCGCCGGGGCCCGAGGGCCGCCGCGAGGAGCACGTCCGGACGGACCAGGACGGCGGGCGGGGCCTGGAGGGTGAGCACCTCGGTGAGGGCCGTGGCGACGCGGAAGCTGCCGATCGCGGTGTACGACAGCCGGCTCACGTAGCGGTGCAGGAGCCGGTCGCCGAGGTTCGGCCGCTTGCCCTCGGTGGTGGGGTAGTGCACGTCCTGCCCGACGGCGAGGGACCAGGCGACGTCGACGGGCCGGGCGATGGCGCGCTGGGCCCGCCGGGCCAGTCCGTCCGTGAGTCCGCCGGCCGTCAACCGCCGCAGCGCGAGGGCGCCTTGGGCCGCCACCGACATGCCCTGCCCGTAGATCGGGTTGAACGCGGCCACCGAGTCGCCCAGCGCGATCAGCCCCTCGGGCCAGTTCCCGAGACGCTCGTAGTAGTGGCGCCGGTTGGTCGTGGTGTGGGTGACGGTGACGTCGGTGAGCGGTTCGGCGCGGGCCAGCAGTTCGGCGACCAGGGGGTGGCGCAGACCGCGCGCGTACGCCTCGAACGCGTCGGCGTCGGCGGTGGGCTGGGCGCCCGGTGGTCCGTAGAAGCTCACGTGCCAGCGGTCGCCCTCGATGGGCACGATGGTTCCCGCGCCGCCTGGACGCCGCGGGTCGGCCAGCACGTTGACCACCGGCCAGCCGTCGGTGGCGACCGGGGCGCGGTAGATCCTGCTGGCGTACGCCAGTCCGGACTCGATGCGGTCCTCGGCGAGCCCGGTGACGCCGAGTTCCGCCAGCCAGCGCGGGGTGCGGGAGGAGCGGCCCGAGGCGTCGACGACGAGGTCCGCGGCGAGTTCGGTCTCGGTGCCGTCGGCGGCGCGCAGCCGCACCCCGGTGACCCGTCCGCGCCCGCCGAGCAGTCCGACGACCCGGCAGTGCGCGCGCACCCCGACCCGGGGGTCGGCGAGCACCTGCCGGCGCACCACGTGGTCGGTCAGATCGCGGCCGGCGGCGATCAGGTACTGGGTGTTCCTGCGCCAGCGCCGGTACCAGCCCTCGGCCGAGAGGTAGACCATGTTGGTCGTCATGGGCACCCGGTTGGCGCCCGCCGCCACCAGTTGCCCGACGGTGCCGGGCAGCAGGGCCTCGATGGCGTCCGCGCCGCCGGACAGCAGGGGATGGACGTGCGCGGCCTGCGGGACACCGGTGCGGGGCTCGGGCCCGGCGGGCAGCTCGTGCGCCTCGATGATCTCGACGGCGTCGACGGCGTCCTTGACGGCGGCCGCGGCGAGCATGCCGGCGAGACTGCCTCCGATGACGACGGCGCGGGTGGGCTGCGGACGGGGCTCAGTCACGGTGGCTGCTTTCTGCCTGGGCGGCGCGGGAGCGCTCACGGAGGGCGGACAGGACGGGCGAGGACAGGGCCCGGGACAGGGGGATCAGATCACGCGGGTGCCGGGGCGGTGGGGCCGCGGCCCGCCCGGGGTCGGCTCCCGCCCGGAACCGCCGGGTGCGGGCCACGACGACCATGGCCGCCTGCGCCGTGGCCTCGGCGGTGTCCGCGTCGTCGCCGCGATCGAGGGCGGCGCGCAGCGCCCGCTCGCGCACGGCGGGGTCGTAGTGCGGGGCCAGCGCGAGGAGCGCGTCGTAGATGCTGGTCCTGCGGCGGGTGAGCCGTACCGCGGGGGATGACCACCAGGGCAGGGAGGTGCGGACCGCGCCGGGCGTGGGCACGTCCCGCAGTTCCTCCCACAGGGGCGTCAGCCGGCGCAACTGCCGTAGCGAGCGCACCGCCTGGGCGAGCGGCGGCCCGGCGAGGGGCACCGCGAAGCCGCAGACCACGAACGCGGCGGAGGGGGCGGCGGTCTGCGGGGCCACCTGGTCGATGAGGAAGTCCCACCGGTGCCCGGCCCAACGGCCGCCGATCGCCACGAGCTTGACGACGTCGTAGCACACGTGCAGCAGGTAGCCGGGCGCCAGGATGCGCAGTCCGGCCCGCAGCGAGCCGTGGACCTGCTTGGACCAGCGCCAGCACAGGACACTGGTGGCCATCGTGCCCACGCCCTGGGCCACGAGGTAGGTCAGGATCATCTCGCGGATGAACGGGGTGCTCGCGTAGTACCCGTCGAACAGGGTGAGTTGCTCCACCGGGGCACGCCCGGCCCAGAACAGGACGTTGATGGCGACGACGACCAGGCTGTAGACGAGGACGCACACCCGCGAGGCGCGCCGGGTCCGTTCGGCGGGCGCCGGACGCCAGTTGATGATCAGCAGCAGGCTGGCGCCGCCGAAGACGGCCAGCGCCGAATACGCCATCGGCGCGGCGAAGTTGGGCACCCCGGTGACCCGGTTGATCTCGGCGATCGAGTCCGGCGCGGCGAAGAAGAAGACCAGCGCGCCGTCGAAGAGCAGCAGGACCACGGAGCCGAGCAGCAGGTCGCGGCGGTGGCGCAGCAGCGCGGGCACCTTCAGCAGACAGATCAGCAGCAGCAGCGCGCCGCAGAGGTAGAAGACGGTGTTGTCGGGTCCGTGGCTCACGGCGGCGGGGGCTCCTCGGGCAGCTCGGTCGTGTCCGGGGTCAGGAGCCGCGGATGCGGTGGACCAGCGACACCCGGATACGGCCCTCCAGCCGTTCGGGGTCGGCGAGCGACCGCGCCTCGGCCAGCGCCTCGCGCACTCCGGTGGCGAACCGGTAGCCGAAGAACTCGGCCTCCTCCTCCTGGCGGACGACGGCCGGGTCGTCGGCCCGCAGGGCGATGTGGAAGCCGAGGTCCATCCGTTCCTCGGGAGTCCCGGCCGAACCGTCGGCACAGATGCCCGCGACCAGTTCGCGCAGGGCGTCCGGCAGCGCGTCGCCGAGCGCGCGGGAGGCGGCCGGGCCGTGTGCCGTCGGGGAGCCGCAGTGCCCCTCGAACATGTGCCAGACCTCGTGCCCGATGATGACCAACTGGTGGTCGAGGTCGGTGTTCCGCTCGTACGCGATCACGTCCTGGCCGGCGCGGTCGATCCACAGCCCGCTGGCGAGCTCGGGCGGAAACGCCACGGCGTGCAGCCGCACGGGCCTCCCCCGTACCTGCGCGACGGCCCTGCCGACGGCGGGCAGGAGGGTGTCGTCGCTGTCGGGCACGTCGAGCGCGGCGAACAACCGTGAACCGAGCCTGCGCATCGCCCTGGTCCCGGAGCTCACCGCGCTCCCCGGGAACGACGGAAGAGGCCTCCCCTCCCCCGGCCCCGCGGCGCCATCGGAAGAGACGGGACGGACTCCACCGGCGTACTCCCAGAATGCGCAACGACTTCGGCTGACGTGCGCAGGGCACCCTACCGGAGGCGTTGCACGGGCTCAACGGCGGTTTGTGGACAGGGGGTTCTTGGCGGGTGGAGAGACGGCTGACCGGCCCGCGGGCACGCATGATGCATCTCAGTCCTCGGAAAAGGCCCAGAAGACCCCGACTTCGGAGTCGGAGACGACGACGAGACCGCAGTCCGTGGTGAACTCGGACAGGCAGTTCCACTCGGTGTCAGGGTTCGTCAGATCGGCGTTCGGATCGTCCCGGGCCTCGACCGCGTTCGTATAGTGATCAGCCTTGTCGCCGAACCGGGAAAGAATCTCCCCGGCGCATTCGAAGAGCCGGTCCTTGCGCATGGCGAAGTCCGGGATGTTGGCCGACTGGTAGAACTCCCCTTGCAGTGCCACCAGTAGTTGCGTGGCGGATTCCCTGCCCACGGGGTGCAGGAGCCTGTCGAATTCATCGAGGCGGAGATCGGCGAACGGCTTCTCCTCGGCCCTCGCCGCACCGCTGGTCGGCGGGGTGGAAACCAGGGTGTTCCACGTACGCGGATCCTCGACCCCGAGCGTCATGACCGCCTGGACATCGCGGCGCCAGTCCTCGTGGGCTCGGGGCCCTGCCGCCGCGAAGGCGAAGGTCCCCCCGAACAGTTCCAGCAGACCGGCCTGCCAGGAAGCGGAATCGAGCACACTGTCCCCCTTGTCAGATCAGTCCCAGCATCGCGAGGTCGGAGGCGTATTTCTCGATCAGAGCGGCGGTCACGTGCGGGATGTCTCCGTCAGCTCCGAGACCGGCGGCCCGCACGGCCGCGCGGAACCGTTCGGCCGGGACGGAAGCCCCGGGAAGGGGTTCGGCCGGCTCCGCGTAGGCGTGGAGCAGGGGCAACAGCGAGTACTGCTTCTGCCTCTCCGGTAGCGCCCGCATCGCCGTTTCGAAGCGAGCGAGCCAGGTGGTGTAGTCGTCCATGCGACGGATCCGCCGGCCCGCCGCGATGAGCCAGTCGACGCAGGTGTCGAGCGAGACGCCGTCTTCATGCGAGTTCAGAACGTTGTAGGTGCGGTATCCCTCGGTCTCCAGGCCCAGCGTTGTGATGGCCTCGGCCGTGAAGTCGACAGGCAGCCCGTCGAAGTGGGCAGGCCCCCCGGCGCGGTAGAACGAACGCGGTGCCATGCCCGTCACGATCAGGCTCAGCAGCAGGCGCGTGAACATGTCGGGCACGTTCAGCTGCCCGGGGTAGCGGCTGTGCGCGAGGATCAGGTCCGAGCGGAACGTGGTCACGGGCAGGCTCACCGCGTCGTGCGCCTCGCGAAGCAGGACCTCGCCGGCCCACTTGCTGGTGCCGTAGCCGTTCGCGTAGGTGTCGTCGAGTGCACGGGAAGGGATCGTCTCGCGGATGTCCGACACCTCGTCGCCTGCCGCACCCTGGGCCGCGACCACGGCGAAGGTCGAGAGGTAGCTGATCGGCTTGAGCCGTGAGGTGATCGCCAGCCGGATCAGCTCCGCCGTGCCCACCACGTTGGGGCCGAAGAGCTGGTCGTAGGGCAGCACGTGGTTGACCATGGCGCCCGGGTGCACGATGAGGTCGACGGTGTCGGCGAGCAGTTGCCAGTCGGACTCCCGGAGGCCCAGCGCGGGCGCCGCGAGGTCACCGGGCAGTACCTCCAGGTGATCGGCGGCCAGCTCCCGGAAGTGTTGCAGGAGTTTGGCATCTCCCTCGCCGAATGCCCTTTCCAGCCGCGCCCGGGCCGCCTCGGTGCTGCTCCCGCGCACCAGGCACACGAGTTTGCCTCCCGTCTCGGCGAGACGTTCAAGCCATTCGAGGCAGAGGAACCGGCCGAGGTAGCCGTTCGCACCGGTCAGCAGGACCGTGCGAACGGTCCCGGTCGGACGAGGCAGCTTCTTCGCCGCGGCGAGCGCCTGTGCGTCGATGAACTTGTCGAGGGTGAGATCGGCCGCATGAACGACGGTGCTGCCCGCGCCGTGCACGGTGGAGAACGTGGGACGGTTCGTCTCCGCGCGCAAAGCCTGCTCGATGTGGCGCGAGATCGCCCGGAGGTCACTCGCTGGGCCGATGAGCACGGGCACGGGAACCTCGACGTCGAAGGTGTCACTCAACAGCTTCGAGAAGGACACCGCCGACAACGAGTCGCCGCCGAGGTCGGTGAAGCGGGCGTCGGGTCCCAGGCCGGCCGAAGACATACCCAACAGCATCTCCGCGGCCCGTGTCACCGTCTCGACCACGGGCTGCTCACGGGCGATCCGCCGCAACTGCCGCCGTTCGCCGCCTTCGCGGTCGGTGATCTCCGCGTACAGGGATTCCAGCCGATCGCCGTAGTGGCGCTTCAGCGCGGGCCGCTGCAACTTCTTGACACCGGTGAGCAGACCGTTGTCGGTGGTGAACGGCTCGGTCTCGATGAGGAAGTCGCGTGGGACCTCGTAGGAGTTCAGCTCCGCCTCGTTCGCCACCTGCTGCAGCGACTCGCGCAGCCGCCGCCGCAGCCGCGCGTCCTCGACGCCCGTGCTCGCCAGCACCTCCGGTGCCGGCACGATCACCGCCAGCAGGTAGGAGCGCTCGCTGCTGCCGTAGACGTAGATCTGCCGGATCGAGGGTGCCGATGTGTACAGCGCCTCCAGCCGGGACACCGCCACGAATTCGCCCTGCGCGAGCTTGAGCACGTTCTTCCGCCGGTCCACGTAGGCCAGTTCGTCCGGCCCCAGCTCCGCCATGATGTCGCCGGTGCGGTAGAAGCCTTCCTGGTCGAACGCCTCGGCCGTGGCGTCCGGCCTCCGGTAGTACCCGGCCACAAGGGTGTCGGCCCTGATGAGGAGTTCGCCGCGGGGCTGGGGGTAATCGGTGGAGAAGTAGCCCAGCTCCGGAACGTCGACGATCTTGTACGCGGACACCCGCTCCCGCCAGATCCTGCCGTCGATCAGCACGATGCCGCCTGTTTCGGTGGCGCCGTAGCCGTCGTGCATCGGTACGCCCAGCATGGACTCCATGAAGGCGGTCAAGTCCGTTGAGAGAGGAGCGGACCCGCAGCCGGCCCACAGGATCCGCCCACCGAGGATCTTCTCCCGCAGGTCCGCCTTCACCTCGTCCTCCAGGCCGGTGTGATGACCGGACTCCGTGATCCTCCGGTCGAGTTCACCGCGGTACTGCTGGATCAGCATGTCGCAGATGCGTGGCACCACCGCGAGCTCGCTCGGCCGCACCAGAGAGAAGTCCTCCATGAGTGTCGACAGGTCGCTCTTGGCCGCGAAGTAGGCGGTCCCGCCGGCGCCCAGGGTGCTCAGCAGCACGCCCTGCCCGGTGACGTGACTCATCGGCAGGTAGGTGAGTCCGACAACGGGGTGGTCCCTGCCCGGCATGAATGCGGAGCACAGCTTTTTCACCAACCCATCGGTGTACATCGCGCCTTTGGGGGTTCCGGTGCTGCCGGAGGTGTAGAGCAGCAGCGACAGCGGATCGGGATCGGCGGGATCCACCGTGGCGGCAGGAACCGGCGGAAGAAGCGAGCCACGGCCGAGAACCGCGGGCAGGACGTCGAGCGTGATGTCACGATCGGTCGCCGAGAGCCGCGTTCGCGCGGCTTCGACACTGTCGCGGTGGAGGTCGAGGTCGTCGAGGTAGTCGAAGACGATCAGCCTGCGCACCGACTGGCTCTCGATGGCGAGATCAAGGGCCGTGCCGAGGTTCTCCGTACTGACGGCGAGCAGCCGGGCACCGGTCTCGTCGAGAACAGGCCGCAGAACACGGGTACCGGCCGCTGCCTGCAACGGAACCGACAACGCACCGAGCCTGACGCAGGCCAACTGGGCCGTGACGTAGTCACTGCTCACGAAGCCCAGAGTGGCGACGGCATCGCCCCTGCGCACGGGCGAGTGAGCGTCGTGCCACCACTCGGTCGCCACAGCGCTCACTCGCGCCCGGAGCTCACCGTAGGTGATCGTGTCGAAGCGGGGAAGCAGCCGCGATTCCGTCCTGCCGGTCACCTGATCGGTGAAGATCTCGGTGGCGCGCTCACCGAGCGCGGGCCGGTCGGCATAGCCGCTCATGAGGATGTCCATGGTCTCGGCCAGGGACAGGTCCTCCCGGAAGGCAGCCGCGCGGACTTCCTGCCGTGGCATCGCGTCACGGATCTGAGGGTCGCTTCGGCATAAGTCCGCCATCCGCTGCTCGTACTGGTCGTGAACGCCGTCCGGCTGTGGACCGGTCATCCGTGCCGCCTCCTCGAACGTGTGCGGTCGACGGTGAGCCGACCCGGAAATTAGTGCTGAGCCGACCCGCGGACCGGGCCGGACCACTACCAGTCGATCCCGGCCGGCAGGAACGGCTCGTCCTCGGGAGCCTCCTTGCGTGCTCTCAGGGCCCGTTCGGCGGCAGCGCCGGCGGGCACGCGCAGCGGAGGGTCAGGTCGCTCGATCGTGTCGGCCACCACGGCGGCCACCTCCTCGGCGGTGATGACCTCGCCGCGCAGAGCGCCCAGCTGCCGGAGCAGCGGCGCGTAGGGATCGTCCTGGGCGAAGAACGCGCCGGCCTGCTCGGCACCGTCCGTGGCCACCGCGCCCGGCTGTACGATGCTCACCTGGACGCCGAAGTGGCCCGTCTCGATGGCCAGAGTCTCCGCGAGTGCCTCCAGGGCCCACTTGCTGGCGCCGTACGGTCCGATGATCGGTAGCACCAGCCGTCCCTGGATGCTGGAAACGAAGACGAGGCGGCCGGACCCGCGTTTCCGCATCCCCGGCAGCACCCCCTGCGTAACGCGCAGCGCGCCGATGGTGTTGAGCTGGTAGAGACGTTCGACCTCGGCGAGGGGGACGCTTTCCAGCGGTGCTCGCACGGTCGCGCCGGCGTTGCTGACCAGCACGTCGACCCTTCCGGCAGCTCTGAGTGCCTGGTCGACGCTGTCCTGGTCGGTGACGTCGAGGCGCAGCCGCTGGTGCACGGGGAGGCCGGCCAGGGTTTCCGGCCGGCGGGCTGTGGCGATCACCCGGTGGCCGCGATGTGCCAGTTCGATCGCGGTGGCTTTGCCTATTCCTCTGGACGCGCCGGTGATGAGCACGGACGACATGGTGTGTCTCACCGTCCGGGTGCCGGGGCGAAGTAGGGGCCGCTGGTGTCGAAGTCGCGCTTGCACTCGATGACGAACTGTTCGACAGACAGGGGTACGCGGCCGCCGAGCCGCTCGACGTTGTCGTTCGTGCCGGCGAAAACGCCGTGCTGGTAGTCGACGGCGACGTTGCGGAAGTGCTGGATGCGGTGCGCGGGCATCCGGCGTTCCTCCATGGCCGCCGCGAACTCCTCGATGCTGATCGGCTCGTAGTGCACGGGGATGCCGAGCGTCGCGGACATGGCCCGGGCGATGTCGTGGTGGTTCATCTCGACCGGGCCGTGCAGGGTGTAGACGGCGCGGTCGTGCGGCTCGGGGTCCAACAGCAGGGCGGCGATCACACGGGACTGGTCGGCCGCGGCGACCGGGGCGTGGCGGCCGTCGCCGAACGGGAGCCGGAGATACCCCTCGTCGCCCCGCCGCTCCCACCACAGCGTGAGCCACTCGGCGAAAAACGTCGGTCGGATGTGCGCGGTGAGCAGATCGGTTCTGTCCAGCAGCCGCTCGCACACCCAGTGCTGCCTGGCGGCGTCGCTGCCCGCGTCGCGGCGGGCGGAGATCTGCGACATGTTGACAACGGAGTGCACGCCCGCCTCGCTCGCCGCTTGGGCGAAGTAGGCGGTCGCCTCGACCAGCCCGGGGAGGATCGGGTGGCAGAAGTAGGCGCCGGTGACACCCTGTACGGCCGCTGTCACGGCGCCCAGGTCGTGCAGGTCCGCCACGGCGATCTCGGCGCCGGCCTCGGCCAGGGCACGGGAGCGCTCGTCCTCACGGTGCACCAGCGCCCGGACGCGGTTACCACGCTTCAGCAGCAGCCTGACTGCTCCGCTGCCGGTCTTGCCGGTCGCTCCCGTGATCAGGAACAACCTGTCGTCGTCGGTCATATGCACCCCTCCAGTGGGCGGACCGCATGGGAACCGGAACTGCGCGCGGGCAGAAGGCCGAAGCCGGCCGGGACTTCAGTTCGGTCAATGAACTACGTCCAAGCTAGCACCGGGCAGTTCAGTGAGCAAACCGCCGGAGTAGGGTGTGGACATGACTCTTCCCAGCACCTATCCGGAGCGCAATTGCTCGCTGGCGCGAGCCCTGGAGGTCATCGGGGAGCGGTGGACGCTGCTCATCGTCCGTGACGCGTTCTACGGGGTCCGCCGGTTCGGGGACTTCGCCACCCAGCTCGGGATCCCGCGCGCCGTTCTGACCAACCGGCTGAAGCTTCTGGTCCGTGAGGGCGTGCTCGCGCGGGACGACGACGGGGCCGGGGTCGTCGAGTACCGGCTGACCGACAAGGGCACCGCGCTGTGGCCGGTCGTGCGCACCATGATGGCCTGGGGTGACGCGTTCTACTCCCCGGCCGGGGTGAAGCGGGCCCTGCGCCACGACCGGGACGGGGGCCTGCTCGACGGAGAGGGCCGCTGCCAGGAATGCGGCGCGGTCGCGCCGGTCCCGGAGATCCGGATCGAACCCGGCCCCGGGTTCGATCCGTCGAAATCCCCCACCGACTCGGTGTCGGCCCTGCTCAACACCCCTCGCCGCCTTCTCGAACCGCTCGCGACGTCTGCGTCACGTCAGGCCGACGCGAGCAGCACCTGATCCGGTCCGCGATTCGACATCCGCGATTCGACATTCCCCGTCGGCCCCGCGTCCACGGCGAGGAAAACGTCTCATGCCGGCCGGGGCGGCGCGGGCCCGAGCGTCCGGCGCCGCGTGCCACGGTGAACCGTCGGGAATCGCCCGCGGTGGCCGGCCCGCGGCGAGTGGGTGCCCGGCGGAGAGGACCGCCACCCGGGCGCGCTCACTCATGGACGTGGAGCGAGAGGGCAATTCCATCCGGCACGCGCCGGATGGCCGTATTCCTTCAAGGTGTGCCCTGCCGGGGACGCGTGCTACGGTCAGTTCAGTGACTGAACCATCGGGTTCGTGGGCAGCGCCTCGCCGGCCGCCCGGTCACATCGCCGAGGGGACCTCTCATGTACACGTTCCTTGCCTCGTTCACCGTCCATCCGGATCACCGGGACGACTTCGTCGACATCGCCCTGAAGACGGGCCGCGACTCACTCGCCAACGAGCCGGGCTCGAAGGACTTCACCGTCGTCGCGGACGAAGCCGATCCGAACCTCTTCTACCTGAACGAGACCTACGCCGACGAAGCCGCTTTCCGGGCTCACACCGAAGGCCCGTACTTCACGACATTTTTCGCCGAAGCCAGTAAGTACGCCGAAGGGCCGACCTGGCTGATGAAGGGCAACATCCTCGAACAGCCCGCCTGAGCCGCAAGGCCGGCGCACACCCACCGGGGCGAACCGTTCCGCGATCTTCTCGACCTCGCCCCACGGGCGACCGCCCTCAGCCAGGCCGTTGACATTCTGAGTCCGTCAACTCAGAATCGACTCGCCAGGCTGGACCATCGGCACCCCAGCAAGATCGACGGAAATGGACGCCATGCGACGGACAGACTGGAAACGGGTGGTGGACGCGGCATCGGCCGCGGCCCTGGAGCACCTGGAATCCCTCCCCGAGCGTCCAGTACTCCCGGCGACGGCGGATCACGAGGCGATCCTGTCCCTGCTCGACCGCCCGCCGGGCCCGGCCGGCATCGACGCCGCGCAGGTCGTCGGCGAGCTGGCGAGCGACCTGCGCCCCCACATCACCGCGCAGGCCGGTGGACGCTACTTCGGCTTCGTCGTGGGTGGTCTGCATCCGGCGGCTCTCGGGGCGGAACTCCTCGTCTCGACGTGGGACCAGAACGCCCCGATGTTCGCCGCCACACCGGGAGTGGCCGTGGCCGAAGAACTCGCGGCGCGCTGGTTCGTCGATCTCGTCGGCCTGCCGCCGCAGAGCTCGGTGGGATTCGTCACCGGCGGGCAGATGGCGACCTTCACATGTCTGGCCGCGGCTCGCCACGAGCTGTTGCGAGAGGTGGGATGGGACGTCGAGGCGCGCGGCCTGCCCGGAGCGCCACCCCTGACGGTGGTGGTCAAGACCGGAGTCCATGCCACGGTGCCGCGTGCGTTGCGCCTCCTCGGCCTGGGCGAGCAGGCCCTGGTCCGCGTGGGCTGCGACGACGAGGACCGGATGCGCCCCGATCTGCTCGAAGAGGCGCTGGCCGGGATCGAGGGCCCCACGGTCGTCGTGGTGGAGAGCGGGAACGTCAACACGGGTTCCTTCGACGACTTCGAGGCCGTGGCCGACCTCGTGGACGCCCACCGCGCGGCCGGCAACCCGACCTGGGTCCACGTCGACGGAGCCATCATGCTGCTGGCCGCGGCAGCCCCTTCGATGGCCGACAAGGTCGCCGGACTCGACCGCCTGGACTCCTGGTCCACCGACGGCCACAAACTCCTCAACGTCGCCTACGACTGCGGCATCGCCATCTGCCGCAACGCCGCCGCCCACCGTGCCGCGATGAGCGTGACCGCCGCCTACCTCGAACAGGACACCGGCGCCCGCGACCCGCTCGACTGGGGTCCCGACTTCTCCCGGCGAGCCCGCGGGGTCCAGGTGTACGCCACCCTTCGGTCCCTCGGCCGTGACGGCGTGATCGAACTGGTCGAACGCACCACGAGCCTGGCGCGTCGCTTCGCCGACGCACTGCGCGCGAGCGGGTACGCGGAGATCGTCAACGACGTCGTGTCGAACCAGGTGCTCGTCCGCTGGCAGAGCCCGGACGGAGACAACGGGCGGCTGGCCGACGCGATCATGGCCGGCGTCCGCGCCGAAGGCACCGCCTTCTTCACCGGCACCACCTACCGCGGCGAACGCCTGATGCGGATCTCCGTCTCCGACTGGGCCACCGACGAGGACGACGTCGACCGTGCGGTCGAAGCCCTCCTGCGACACGCACGCCTCACCATCAGGTGACCACCTCCGGCACCCCCGCGGCCGGACCTGGTCAGGGGGCCGCTTGGTCCGGCCGTGACGTCGGCGGATACTGAGCCGGTGAACTCACCATCAGAAGCACCCCGTTCCGGTCGCCCCCTGGGCTTCGACCGCGACGAGGCGCTCGGCCGGGTCATGGCGTTGTTCTGGAAGACGGGGTTCGACCGGGTGAGCCAGCAGCAGATGGCCTCCGCGACCGGTCTGTCGACCTCAAGCCTGTACAACACCTTCGGCACGAAGATCGAGATCTACCGCGAGGCCATGGACGCGTATCTGCGGCGCATGGAGTCCATTTTCGAACCCCTCCGACACGGCACGAGAGGCAGCGAGGACGTGCTGGAGACGGTCGCCCGGCTGGAAGCCGTCCTCGACAGCGCACAGGGCAAGTTCGGCTGCATGGCCACCACGGCGATGACGGCGCCTGTCGACGCGCACGTCGCCAAGGCTACGGACCAGTACCGCGAGAATCTGCGCGCGGGATTCACCGCGGTGGCCGCGCGCGCCCGTGACCTGGGGGAAGCCGTACCGGACCCCACGACCGCCGCCAACATCATGACCGCGGCGGTGCTGGGCACCCTGACCATTGCCCGAGCCGCACCCGACAGCCCCGAACTGCGGGCACAGCTGGACGCGCTGCGCGACTTCGCGAGCAGCTGGCGCCCCCACGGACAGGAGCACCAGACGGCGTCCGCGTAGCGGGCGAAGCTCCCGGAAACCGGCAAGGCTCCCCCTGTCCGGCTTCTTCCGAAGCAACACCGCGGGTAGCGGCAGACGAGTCGCGTTGTGGGGCACGGACAGTCAGCGGAACAGGCGGAAGAACCCGCGCACCTGCTCGACCAGCGACTCCGGCTGCTCCAGCGCGGCGAAGTGGCCGCCGTGCGGCAACTCCTCGAACCAGCGCAGGTCGGTGAACCGAAGCTCGGCCTCCCGCCTCGACGGGCGGGTGATGTCGCGCGGGTAGACCGACAGCCCGGACGGCGCGGTCACCTTGTCCCGGAAGTCGGCGAAGCTCTCCCAGTACAGACGCGCCGACGACGTGGCCGACGCGGTGAACCAGTAGACCGAGATCTCGTCGAGGATCGTCCGCCGCGACAACGCGTCCTCGGGATGACCGTCGTTGTCCGTCCACGCCCAGAACTTCTCGGCGATCCAGGCCGCCTGACCGGCCGGGGAGTCGGTGAGGCCGTAGCCGAGCGTCTGCGGCCGGGTCGCCTGGATCGCCGAGTATCCCCGGCCGGTGCGCCGCATCTCCTTCTCGGCCTCGAGATTCGCCAGCTCCGCGGGAGTCGGGTCGTCGAACGTGCCCGCCGCCACGGAGCCCAGGTTCAGGTGGACGCCGGCGACCCGCTCGGGTGCCACCTCGCCCAGCGCCCCGGACACCGCCGAACCCCAGTCACCGCCTTGCGCGCCGTACCGTTCGTAACCCAGCGAGACCATCAAGGTGTCCCAGGCGCGCGCGGTGCGAGTGACGCCCCACCCGGTCGTCGACGGCTTGTCACTCCAGCCGTACCCGGGCAACGACGGCGCGACCACGTGGAACGCGTCCGCCGGGTCACCGCCGTGCGCGCGCGGGTCGGTCAGCGGGCCGAGGACCTCCAGGAATTCGAGCACCGAACCCGGCCACCCGTGCGTGAGCACGAGCGGGAACGCGTCCGGCTCCGGCGAGCGGACGTGCAGGAAGTGGATGCCCAGCCCGTCGATGGTGTCGCGGTACTGCGGGAACACGTTCAGCCGCTCGGCGAACCCGAAGTCGTAGTCCTCGGCCCAGCTGCGGCACAGCTCCTGTGCGTACGCCAGCGGCAGCCCCTGTGACCAGTCGTCCACCGGCTCGCGCTCGGGCCACCGGGTCCGTCGCAGTCGTTCACGCAGGTCCGCGATCTCGGCTTCGGTGATGCTGACCTCGAATGGCTCGGCGGACATGGCAAGGCTCCTTGCTGGTCGAGGCGTTGTCGGATCAGTTGCGGGTGGGCCGTCGGCGCGGGCTCCCACGCGTGGCACCGGGTTCGGGGCGGCGGTCGGCGGCAGGGCGCCGGGTCAGACCGAGGACGAGTCCGGACAGGGGGAGCGCCGCGAGCACGGCGAGGGCCACCGGCCCCGGCACGATGCCGGACAGACCCGCGACAGCGGCCGGACCGATCCCGCCACCCAGGGCGTTCATGAAGTCGAGCAGGCCCTGTGCGGTGTGGCGGTCGTCCGCGGCGACCAGGTCCGGCGCGAGGCTCACCAGTACGGCCTGGGCGCCGGCGAACCCGCACACGGTCAGGGCCGTGCCGAGGACGACCGGGATCGGCCAGGTCGGATGCCTTCTCAATGGCTTCCGATTCTCCCCAGATTCTCCCCAGCCCCCGTTCGATGGACGGCTCTAGCGAGGTTCTTGCAGGTCAGTGACCTAGGCGGCAGACGAGTCGGGCTGTACGCCGGGTTCTGTTCCCCGGGTCCCTCGCGGGGCCCGGGGCGACGGCCATCCATCTAGGGCCGGTGTTGCCACCGGCCTCGTGCGGTCTACCCGCGGACTCGGGCGGGCAGCCCTCGATCGTCCGCGCAGAAACACCGGGGTGTTTCCTTTTGACCTTGCTCCGGGTGGGGTTTACCTAGCTGCCCAGGTCACCCTGGGCACTGGTGGTCTCTTACACCACCGTTTCACCCTTACCGAGGACCGAGGTCCCCGGCGGTCTGCTTTCTGTGGCACTGTCCCGCGGGTCACCCCGGGTGGCCGTTAGCCACCACCCTGCCCTGTGGAGCCCGGACGTTCCTCGGGAAGCCCCCTGAGGGACTCCACGCGGCCGCCCGCCCGGCTCGTCTGCCGTGCCGACCATGGTACCGGTCCCCGCGTGGGGGCACGGACCGGCGGCCACCGCGTCCCGCGGGCCGGGCGGTCAACGGCTCGGCCGTCGCAAGGAAGTGCGCGTGGTGCGGTAGTGCGCGTGGTGCGGCTGTACGCCGACGGCCCCGGCGCGCTCGTCCAGGCCCTCACGCGGGCCTGAACAGGGGCTTCGCCCTGCCGGGGGCGGCCTGGGCCAGGCGGACCCGCAGGGGTTCGCCCAGGGGCAGGTCGGGACCCTGGATACGGCCGATGACCGCCGGGCAGGCCAGTTGGACGGTGCCGATCTCCCGGTGCTCGTCCACGTCGACCACGCAGGCGTCGAAGACCTCGCCGACCCGGTTCTTCAGGAGGGCCGCCGCCACGATGTCGATGGCCTCGTGCTCCACCGCGCCCGCGCGCTGCGCGCCGTCGGCCATCCGGTGCGGCAGGGCGTCGAGCGCGGCGAGGACCCAGTCGGGCGGGGGCCGGTCGGACACCGCGCTCAGGCAGAGTTCCAGGGCGTAGCGGTCGGCGAGGCGCCGCAGGGGGGCGGTGCAGTGGGTGTAGGGGGCGGCGACGGCGGCGTGCGTGGTGATCGCGGGCAGGGCGCCGTCGCGGAAGACCGTGTAGCCGGCGCCGCGCAGCAGGGTGGTGCACTCCTGGAGGAAGGCCGCGTGGTGCGGTTCGCGCGGGTCGAGGGCGCTGATCACGGCCGCGTACGGCACATGGTGCGGCCAGTCGATGCCGAGGGCCCGCGCGGTACGGCGCAGCCGGGCGACCGCGCCGTCCGGGGCGGCGGGCAGGGTGCGCAGGATGCCGGTGCCCAGGGCGAGCATCAGATCGGCGGCGGCCATGCCGGTGAGCAGCGAGAGCTGGGCGTTCCAGCCCTCGGCGGGCAGCGGCGCGCGGTACGACAGCGCGTAGGTGTGGTCCCGTTCGGTGATCTGCTGCTCGGGCACGGCCAGGGAGATGCCGCCGCGCTCGGCCTCCTGCCGCTCCCGGGCCCGGCCGATCTCCGCGAGCAGGGCGACCGGCTCCTCGGCGGTGCCCGCGTCGATCGCGCGCTGCACGCCCGCGTAGTCGAGCCGGGCGCGGCTGCGGACCAGGGCGCGGCGCACGTCGACGGCGATCGTCCGGCCCAGCTCGTCCAGGTCGAGCGTCCACAGCACGGCGGGCCGAATCCGGCCGGGCAGCAGGCTGGCCGCGTCCTCGCTGAGCACGACGGGGTGCAGCGGCACCCGCTCGTCGGGGAGGTACAGGGTGTTCACCCGCCGGTGCGCCTCCGCGTCCAGGGCACCGCCGGGTGCGACGAAGTGGGCGACGTCGGCGATGGCGTACCGCACCCGGTAGCCGGTGCCCTGCCGGGACAGGTGGGCGGCCTGGTCGAGGTCCGGGGAGCCGGGCGGGTCGAGGGTGAAGAACGGGACGTCCGTGGCGTCGTACGACGGCGGGGGCGGGGCCTTCGCGGCCCGCTCGGCCTCGGCCCTGGCCACCGGCGGGAAGTCCTCGGGGATGCCCAGGCCGGCGCGCAGGGCGGCGAGCGCGGCCCTCAGGGGTGCCTCGGGGGCGCCGGTCACGCGGATCTTGCGCGGGGGCATGTGTCGAGCCTAGGGCGAGGGGAGGCGGGCAGCACCCCGTACGGGGGCGGGGAGCGTCCCCGGACGGGCGCTGCCCGCGTCCGTACAAAGCGCGGAGCCGGGGCACCCCCGTCCCCGGCCGCCCCGCCGGCCCAGCCGCCCCCGGCCGCCCCCGCCGGGGAGCCCGTACGCTGGCCGCGAGCGCAAGAGAAGGAGTACGTGTTGCTGGTCCTGCTGCCGCCCTCGGAAGGTAAGGCCGACTCGGGCAAGGGCGCCCCGTTGCGGTTGGAGTCGCTGTCCCTGCCGGGGCTGACCGCCGCGCGGGAGGCCGTGCTCGGGGAGCTGGTCGCGTTGTGCGCGGGCGACGAGGAGAAGGCGCGCGAGGTGCTGGGGCTCAGCGAGGGGCTGCGCGGCGAGGTCGCCAAGAACGCGGCGCTGCGCACGGCCGGCGCCCGTCCCGCCGGGGAGATCTACACCGGTGTCCTGTACGACGCCCTCGGCCTGGCCTCCCTGGACGCGGCGGCGAAGCGGCGGGCGGCGCGCTCGCTGCTGGTGTTCTCCGGGCTGTGGGGCGCGGTGCGGGTGACCGACCGGATCCCCTCCTACCGCTGCTCGATGGGGATCAGGCTGCCCGGGCTCGGGGCGCTGGCCGGGCACTGGCGGGCGCCGATGGCCGAGGTGCTGCCGGAGGCGGCCGGGGACGGACTGGTGCTGGACCTGCGCTCGGCGGCGTACGCGGCGGCCTGGAAGCCGAAGGGCGAGGTCGCGGAGCGGACGGCGACGGTACGGGTGCTGCACGCGCCGACGCGGAAGGTGGTCAGCCACTTCAACAAGGCGACGAAGGGGCGGATCGTACGGGCGCTGCTGTCGTCCGGGGTGACGCCGGCGGACCCCGCGGAGCTGGTGGAAGCGCTGCGGGAGCTGGGGTACGCCGTGGAGGCGCAGGCGCCGGAGCGCGCCGGGAAGGCGTGGGCGCTGGACGTGCTGGTGGAGGAGGTCCACTAGGAGGCGTCCGGTAGGGGACGTCCAGTAGGAGACGTCCCCTACGGGTCGTTGCACTATGCGCAACGGTGATTGCGGGTGGTGCAGCGGCTCGGCACGATGAGGGGCATGATCTCCGTGCTGGACCTCTCGCCGGTCGTGCCCGTGGTGGTGCTGCCGGACGCCTCCGTCGCCGTACCGCTGGCCCGGGCCCTGGTGGCCGGGGGGCTGCCCGCGATCGAGGTGACGCTGCGCACCCCGGGCGCGCTGGACGCGATCCGGGCGATCGCCGACGAGGTGCCGCAGGCGGTGGTCGGCGCGGGCACGGTGATCACGGCGGAGCAGGTGGACGCCTGTGTCGCCGCCGGGGCGCGGTTCCTGGTGAGTCCGGGGTGGACGCCGTCGCTGCTGGACGCCATGCGGGCATCCGGGGTGCCGTTCCTGCCCGGGGTGTCGACCGCCTCGGAGGTGGTCGCGCTGCTGGAGCGCGGGGTGCGGGACATGAAGTTCTTCCCGGCGCGGGCGGCGGGCGGCACGGAGTATCTGAGGTCGCTGGCGGGGCCGTTGCCGCAGGCCCGGTTCTGCCCGACCGGCGGGATCGGCCCCGCGACCGCGCCGGAGTATCTGGCGCTGCCCAACGTCGGCTGTGTGGGCGGGAGTTGGATGGTGCCGGCGGATGCGGTGGCCGAGCGGGACTGGGCCCGGATCGAGGCGCTGGCGCGCGGCGCGGCCGGGCTCAGCGCAGGTGGGACGTGTCGTTGAAGAGGCGGACGCTGGCGTTGCCGTCCGCGTAGTACGCCACCGCGGACAGGGAGGCCGCCGACAGTTCCATGCGGAACAGGGACTGGGGCGGGGCGCCGAGGGCGAGACGGACGAAGGTCTTGATCGGGGTGACGTGGGTGACCAGCAGCACGGTGCGGCCCGCGTGCGCGGTGACCAGCCGGTCGCGGGTGGCCTCGATACGGGCGGCGGTCTCGGCGAAGCTCTCGCCGCCGCCGGTGGGGCGCGCTTCCGGGTCGGCGAGCCAGGTGTTCAGGTCGTCCGGGTAGCGGTCGCGGACCTCGCCGAAGGTCAGGCCCTCCCAGGCGCCGAAGTCCGTTTCCCGCAGGCCGTCCTCGATGTGGACGTCCAGGTGCAGCCGGGCGGCGACGATCTCGGCGGTCTGCCGGGTGCGGGCGAGGGGGGAGGCGAGGACGGTCTCGATGGTGCCGCGCGCGGCCAGCGCCTCGGCCGCCCGGTGGGCCTGCTCCCGGCCGATGTCCGAGAGGGGCGGGTTGGTGCCACCGCTGCCGGAGAAGCGCTTCTGCGGGGTGAGGGGGGTCTCGCCGTGCCGGAGCAGGACGAGGGTGGCGGGGGCGCCGAGGTCGGGGGCGGCGCTCCAGCCACGGGCGGCGGCACCGGGGGTACGGGCCTGCGCTTCGGTCCCGGCCGGACCCACCGGACCCACCGGACCCACCGCCCCCGACACCTCGACCCCGCCCGTGCCCGCACCCGCACCCGCACCCGCACCCACGTCAGCCGCCTCCGGCTCCCCCGCGCGTGCCTCCACGTCAGCCACCTCCAGCTCCGCCGTCGATGTCGTCGCGGACCACTGCTCGCCGCGCGCCCCCGCGTCCATCGCCTCGTTGGCCAGGCGGTCGGCGTGCTTGTTCTCGGCGCGGGGGATCCACTCGTAGGTGACCCGGTCCGCCGGGAACACCGCGCGGGCCTGCGTTGCCAGTGGCTTCATCGCCGGGTGCTTGATCTTCCAGCGGCCCGACATCTGCTCGATGACCAGCTTGGAGTCCATCCGCACGTGGACCCGCGCGGTGGGGTCCAGGGAGTGGGCGGCGCGCAGGCCGGCCAGCAGGCCCCGGTACTCGGCGACGTTGTTGGTGGCGATGCCGAGGTACTCGGCCGTCTCCAGCAGCGTCCGGCCCGTCGCCGCGTCGCGGACCACCGCGCCGTAGCCCGCGGGCCCCGGGTTGCCCCGTGACCCGCCGTCCGCCTCGACGATGAACTCCCGCACGCCGTGCGCCCCTACAGGCCCGACTCGGCCGTGCGCACCAGGATCCGGCGGCAGTTCTCGCAGCGCAGCACCGTGTCGGGCGCGGCCGCGCGGACCTCGTTCAGCTCGGTGATGGCCAGCTCCTGGCGGCAGCCCTGGCAGGTGCGCGCGTACAGCTTCGCCGCGCCGATGCCGCCCTGCTGCTCGCGCAGCTTGTCGTACAGCTTGAGCAGGTCCGCGGGGACGGAGGCCGCCACGACCTCGCGCTCCTTGGTCACCGCCGCGGCCTCGCGGTCGATCTCCTCGAACGCGGCGTCCCGGCGCCCGCTCGCGTCGTCGATCTTCGACTGGACGGAGGCGACCCGCTCGGTCAGCTCGTTCACCCGCTCCTGCGCGGACTCGCGGCGCTCCATGACCTCCAGGACCACGTCCTCCAGGTCGCCCTGCCGCTTGGCGAGCGAGGCGATCTCGTGCTGGAGGTTGGCGAGGTCCTTGGGCGAGGTGACGGCGCCGGAGTCGAGGCGCTGCTGGTCGCGGGTGGCGCGCTGACGCACCTGGTCGACGTCCTGCTCGGCCTTGGTCTGCTCGCGGGCGGTGTCGCTCTCCTCGGTCTGCGCGGCCACGAGCAGGTCGCGCAGCTGGGTGAGGTCCTTGGTCAGCGTCTCGATCTCGGCGTGCTCGGGCAGGGACCTCCGCTTGTGCGCGAGCTGCTGCAGGCGGACGTCCAGGGCCTGGACGTCGAGGAGTCGGATCTGGTCGGCGGGCGCGGCGTTCAGTTGGGGGCTCCCATTAGCTAGTGGTGACGGAGGACGCCGCGTGGGCGGTCCAGGGGTCGGTGACCGTCTTGGAGACGTGGACGCGGAGGTCCCAGCCGTGGCGGTCGGAGATCTCGTCGAGCTGGCTCGCGGCCAGTTCGCACCAGGGCCACTCGGTGGCCCAGTGCGCGGCGTCGAGCAGCGCGAGCGGACCGTGCGCGACGGCCTCGGAGGCCGGGTGGTGGCGCAGGTCGGCGGTGAGGAAGGCGTCCACCCCGGCCGCCCTGACCTGGTCGAAGAGGCTGTCGCCCGAGCCGCCGCTGACGGCGACGGTGCGGATGACGGCCTCGGGGTCGCCGGCCACCCGGATGCCCTGCGCGGTGGCGGGCAGCCGCTTCGCGGCGCGCGCGGCCAGCTCCCGCAGGGTGAGCGGGTGGTCGAGGGCGCACACCCGGCCGAGGCCCCGACGGCCGTTCGGATCGGTGGGGTCCGGGACCAGGGGGCGCACGACCCGCAGGTCGAGCGCGCCCGCGAGGGCGTCGGAGACGCCCGGGTCGGCGCTGTCGGCGTTGGTGTGGGCGACGTGCAGCGCGATGTCGTTCTTGATCAGCGTGTGGACGACCCGGCCCTTGAAGTGCGAGGCCGCGACCGTGGTCGTGCCCCGCAGATAGAGCGGGTGGTGGGTGACGAGCAGGTCGGCGCCGAGCCGCACCGCCTCGTCGACGATCTCCCGCACGGGGTCGACGGCGAACAGGACCCGGGTGACCTCCTGGTCGGGGTCGCCCACGACCGTGCCGACCGCGTCCCAGGACTCGGCCCGCTCGGCGGGCCACAGGTTCTCCAGCGCGGCGATGACTTCAGACAGACGGGGCACGGGAAAAGGCTACCTGGCTGTTCGGCGGGGCTGAACCGCATCCGCCGCTCCCGGCCCGGCGCAGCACAGTCGCCGCCGCTTCCTCAGAGGAATCGCTTTTGCGCCACCCGTATGTGTGAAGCGGCGGGCGGCCCCCCGCACGGCCGTGCGCGGAAAACTAGCTTCGTCGCCGGAGGTGACCGAAGAATGACGGTCTGTGCCATCGAATCCCGGTCCGTCGGCGAGGACGACCGCTCGCCGGGTCGCGGTTGCGTGCTCACGGCGGACGGGGCGTACGCCGCCCGGCTCGCGCGCAGCGGTGACTCCTGGTTCCCGGAGCGCTGGACGCTGGACGGCCCGGAGCCGTACGCGGTGCCGCTGCCCGGGAACCAGCCGGAGGAGCCCGGCACCGAGTTGCAGCCGCTGGGCGACGGCCGGGTCCTGATCCACCGGCGGGCGGCGCGGCGGCACCTCTTCGCGCTGCTGTACCCGACCGGTCCCGGCACCGGGGAACTGCCGCTGGGCGCAATGGAGTGCGCGGCGCCCGGCACCCGGCTCACCCTGCTGCCCCCGGTGCCGGGCGGGGCGCGGGCGTACGCCGTCTCGGTCGGCGCGCGCTCCAGCACGGTGTGGCAGGTGGCGGGCGGGTCGTTCGGTCCGGCGCGGCTCGCGGAGGTGCCGGGGCGCTGCTCGGGCGGGGTCTGGCTGGACCGCGCCGGGCGGCTGCTGGCGCTGGACCGGGAGCTGGAGGGCCGCACCAAGACGGTCGTCGTGGACCTGGAGCGGGGCGAGGTCTCGCCGCTGCTCCAGATCGCGCCGGACAGCGACGACCGGCTGCTGCTGGCCGACCTCGACAGCGGGCTGCTGCTGATCTCCTCGGACGCCCCCTCGCCGGGGCGGGAACGATTGGGCTGGGGCGTCCTCGGCTCCACCCTGCCGGTGCGCTTTCCCACGTCGCTGCGGTTGCCGGAGTGTACGGCGGTGCCGTTCGCGATCCAGCCGGGACAGGTGCTGGAGCCGGAGGGCTGCGCGGTGGCGCTGCGCATCGACGGCCCGGTGGGCACCTGGGTGGGGCTGTGGCGGCCGGCCGAGCGCCGGGTGCGGCACCTGCCCGCCCCCAAGGGCTGGTTGACCGGGGCCGGGCTGTGGACCGCGGACGGGGTGCTGCGGCTGCCGTACGCCACCCGGGAGACGCCGTGCGGGGTGGCGGAGCTGCGGATGCCCGAGCGCGAGCCGCGGGCGAAACGGCCGGCGGGCGCGGCGGCCGAGCGGCCGGGGGAAGCGGTGGAAGCGGGGCAGGCGGGGGACCCCGGGCCGGAGGGCCCGGCTCCGGACGGCGCCCTCGCCCGGACGCCCGGCGCGGTGTCCGGGCGGGCGGCGGAACCGGGCTCTTCGGAGCCGGTGGCGGCCCCCGGGGAGCCGGCTTCGCGGCGTCCGGTGCCGTTGCAGCAGGCGCCTCTGGAACGTCTTGTAACGAACTAGTGCCGGTTGGCGTGTACGCCTGGATTCGCCCTGCGGTGGGCCGGTTAAACTCGCCCGGCTGTACGAAAGATGATGTTGACGGGGTGAATACGTCCGATGAGCGACACCAGCACGACACAGCAGCTGTCTGCCGACTCTGCGGAGAACGCCGGCCACGGCCGGCATCGCGGTGAGGTCGCGGCCAAGGAGAGCGACACGGCTCCCCACGGCCGGCACCGCAGGCCCGCCGCGGAGACCGCCGAGGCGGCCGCCTGAGCCGGACAGCGGACAGGAAAGAGGGGGCACCGGCCGGTGCCCCCTCTTTCCGTTCGGTCGGCCCGACGTGAGGACGGGCATCGGCCGGGTGTCAGGAGTGCTCCACGACGGTGTCGGCGAGCACGGGCGCGTCGTCCCGCTCCGCGGCGCCCACGGCGACCCGGACCCGGCCCGCCTCCTCGCGCCACATGCGGATGCGCAGCATCTCGCCGGGGTAGACCACGCCGGCGAACCGGGCGCCGTACGACCGCACCCGGTCCACGTCGCCGTCGAGCAGGGTGTCGACCACGGCCTTGAGGGTCATGCCGTAGGTGCACAGCCCGTGCAGGATGGGCCGGTCGAACCCGGCGCGCTCGGCGAACTCGGGGTCGGCGTGCAGCGGGTTGTCGTCGCCGGACAGGCGGTAGAGCAGGGCCTGGTCCGGGCGGACGGGTCGCTCGACCACCCGGTCCGGCGGGCCGGCCGGCTCCCGGGTGCGGGCCGAGGGGCCCCGCTCGCCGCCCCAGCCGCCCTCCCCCCGCACGAAGATCCGGGCGTCGTTCGTCCACAGCGCCCCCTGTTCGTCGGCCACGTCGGTGCGCAGGACGAGGACGGCGGCCTCGCCCTTGTCGTACACGGCGGCGATGCGGGAGGTGGCGGTGGCGGCGCCGGTCACCGGGATGGGCCGGTGCAGGCGCAGGGTCTGCCCGCCGTGCAGGACCTTGGCCAGATCGACGTCGACGCCCGGCATGGACAGCCCGGCGATCACCCCGGGCGCGCCGGCGCCCGCCACGGTGGCGAAGCTCGGCAGCACGTGCAGCCGGGACTCCAGCGTGTAGCGCAGCTCGCCCGGGTCGGTGGCGGGGGTGCCGGCGCCGATGCCCAGGTGGTAGAGCTGCACGTCCTTGGCGGTCCAGGTGATCGGTTCGGAGCGGGGTTCGGCGGCGAGGGCCTTGGCTGCGTCGATGGGCATGGGGCTCCTGAGGGGTGTCGGGACCGCTGCGCGGCCTTCCGCACGGTGCGTCGGTCGCGCCGGGCCGTGACATTTGTACTGCCCGGGTCCGTACATGCGCATCTGCCGGGCGGCCGGGTCCTGCTCGTACTGTCATAGCCATGACGGAGAACGAGGACACCGCCGTGTCCTTCACGGGGGCGGTCCGTACCTACGGGTCCGTGCGCGCCGTGGACGGGGTGGATCTGCGGATCGGGCGCGGCGAGACCGTGGCCCTGCTGGGCCGCAACGGGGCCGGCAAGTCGACCACGATCGGCCTGCTGCTGGGGCTGTACCCGCCGGACGCCGGCCGGGTGGAGCTGTTCGGCACCGAGCCGGAGCGGGCGGTGCGGGCCGGGCGGGTGGGCGCGATGCTCCAGGACGCCCGGCCGGTGCCCCGGGTCACCGTGGGCGAGCTGGTCGGCTTCGTGGCCTCCCGCTATCCGGCGCCGATGCCGGTGCGCCGGGCGCTGGAGCTGGCCGGGATCGCCGCGCTGGCCGGGCGCCGGGTGGACCGGCTGTCGGGCGGGCAGGTGCAGCGGGTGCGGTTCGCGGTGGCGCTGGCCGGCGATCCGTCGCTGCTGGTGCTGGACGAGCCGACGGCGGCGCTGGACGTGGAGGCGCGGCACGTGTTCTGGGAGGCGATGCGCGGTTACGCCCGGCGCGGCCACACCGTCGTCTTCTCCACCCACTACCTGGAGGAGGCGGACGACTTCGCCGACCGGATCGTGGTCATGGACCGGGGCCGGATCGTCGCCGACGGCACGGGCGAGGAGCTGCGGCGCGCGGCGGGCGGCAGCCTGGTCACGGTGTCCCTCGCGGGCCGCGACCCGGACGGGCTCGCCCTGCTGCCCGGCGTCCGCTCCCTGGAGGTGCACGGCGACCGGGCCCGGCTGCGCACCGACGACTCCGACGCGACGGTGGTCGCGCTGGCGGAACTGGGGGCGATACGGGGGCTGGAGGTGGCGCCCGCGTCGCTGGACGACGCCTTCCTGGCGCTCACCTCGCCGCCCGGCGACGACGGCCCGGCCGGCCGCCGCGCGCCCGCACCCCTCGACCACTCCCCCACCGCGAAGGCCTCGTGATGCTCGCCTACGTCCGTCTGGAGATCCGCCGCACCCTGCGCGACCTCGGCTTCGTCATCGGCGGCATCGGGATGCCGGTCATGATGTACCTGCTGTTCACCAACATCGGCGGCGCCGACGGGGCCTGGCGCACCGCCGCGATGGTCGGCATGGCGGCGTACGGCGCCGTCGGCTCCGCGCTGAACACCGGCGGCGCGGTCGCCGAGGACCGCGCGGTGGGCTGGCTGCGCCAGCTGCGGGTGACGCCGATGACCCCGCGCGAGGTGGTGTGCGGGCGCGCGCTGACCGGTGTGGTGACGGTGCTGCCCGCGATCGTGGCCGTCCTCGCGGCGGGCGGTCTGGTCAACGGGGTGCGGCTGGCGCTGTGGCAGTGGGCGGTGATCGCGCTGCTGCTGTGGGCGGGCTCGGTCCCGTTCACGCTGCTGGGCCTCGGCAACGGCTACCGGCTGACCGGGCCCGCGACCGGGGTGGCCAACATGGTGTGCAACCTGGGGCTCGCGGTGCTGGGCGGTCTGTGGTTCCCGGTCGCGCTGTTCCCCGGCTGGCTGCGCGCGGTGTCGGCGTACACCCCCACCAACCGGTTCGCGGAGCTGGGCGACGCGGTCGCGCGGGGCCACGCCCCGGGGGCCGCTGCCATCGTCGTGCTGTCGGCCTGGCTGCTGCTGTTCGGCGCGTACGCCGTGCTGTCCTACCGCCGTACGGCGGGCACGATCTGATCGGGGGCGAGGGATGGCGTGGTGGCGGGAAGCGGCGGAGCGGCGACGGCCGCGGGAGGGGCGCGTGTCCGCGTGGGCCGCGCGCCGGGCGGCCCGGAAGGACTGCGCGGAGGCGGACGCCCGGCACGCGGGCCCGCCGGCGACGGGCTTCACCCTGCTGCCCTGGCTGCTGGTGGGTCTGGGAGCCCTCTCCAACCTCCTCCAGGGCAGCACGCCGAACCCCCTGGTCGGCGGCCTCGGCCTGCTCGTCTTCAACTCCCTCTACATCTATGTGACGTTCCGTTCCTTCGACCGCGCCCGCCGCGAGGCGCGGCGCACCCGGCTGGCCCTGCTGCTGATGGCCCTGCTCACCACGGGGCTCGCGCTCGGGTACGGCGGTGCCTGGCTGTCGTTCTTCCCGCTGCTCGGCCTGGCCGCGGGCGCCGCGCTGCGCGGCCCCCTGCTGGGCCGTGCGGGGGTGCTGCTCGCGGTGTACGCGGGGGCGGTCGCCTACGTCCGGGGCGGCTGGGACGACGCGTCGACCATCGGGTACGCCACGTTCATCTCCGCCATGGTGACCGCGGCGATCCTCGGACTGTCCGAGGCGGTACGGGAGTTGCGGGCCGCCCGGGAGGAACTGGCGCGGCGCGCGGTGGCGGAGGAGCGGCTGCGTTTCTCCCGCGACCTGCACGATCTGCTGGGCCACACGCTGTCGGTGATCGTGGTGAAGTCGGAGGCGGCCCGCCGGCTGGCCCCCCGTGACCTGGCCGCGGCGCTGGGCCAGATCACGGACATCGAGTCGGTGGGCCGGCAGGCGCTGACCGAGATCCGCGAGGCGGTGACCGGCTACCGCGAGGGCGGTCTGGCGACGGAACTGGACCGGGCGCGCTCGGCGTTGTCCGCGGCCGGGGTGGAACCGGTGGTGCGCCGGTCCGGCACGCCGCTCGCCCCGGGGACCGAGGCGCTGCTGGGCTGGGTGGTGCGGGAGGCGGTCACCAACGTCGTCCGCCACAGCGCCGCGAGCCGCTGCGAGATCACGGTGAGCGGCGGCGCCGAACGCGTCCGCCTCACCGTCGCGGACGACGGCCCCGCCAAGCCCTCCGCGCCCGGCACCGGAACCGGCCTGAAGGGGCTGACCGAACGCCTCGCCGCGGCCGGCGGCACCCTGACGGCGGGCGTGTCCCCGCGCGGGGGCTTCACCGTGACCGCGGAACTCCCGGCCGTCGCCGAGGAGTTGCGGCCGACGGCCGTCACGGGCTGACCGGCACCGGGTAGCATGCGCGGCCATGTACCAGGTGGAAGCGGCGCTGCCGAGTGTGGCGGAGTACCGCGCGCTGCGCACGGCGGTGGGCTGGGCGTCCCCCGACGAGGCGGTCTGCCGGCGGGCCCTCGACGCCACCGGCTTCGCGGTCGTCGCCCGGCACGGGGGCCGCGCCGTGGGCATGGCGCGGCTGATCGGCGACGGGGCCGTGTACGGAGTCGTCGTCGACGTCGCCGTCCACCCGGACCACCAGGGCGCGGGACTGGGCCGCCGCATGGTCGACGCCCTGGTGGCCCGGGCCACGGCCCGGGGGATCCGCACCACCGTGCTCATCGCCGCCCCCGACGTCGTCCCCTTCTACGAACCCCTCGGCTTCGTCACGACCCCGGACCACGTCATGAGGCACGCACCGGGCTCCCCGACGTGAGCACGTCGGGGAGCCGGAACCGGGGCCCCCGTACGCTGGGCGCATGGACGAGGTGCCCATCCGGGTTCTGCTTGCCGAGGACCAGGGGATGATGCGCGGCGCGCTCGCGCTGCTGCTCGGGATGGAGAAGGACATCGAGGTCGTCGCCCAGGTGGCCGCCGGGGACGCGATCGTCCCCGGGGTGCTCGACCGGCGGCCCGATGTGGCGCTGCTCGACATCGAGCTGCCGGGCGGGAGCGGGCTGGACGCGGCGGAGGAGCTGCGGGAGAAGGCGCCGTGGTGCCGGGTGCTGATCCTGACGACGTTCGGGCGGCCGGGGTACCTGCGCCGGGCCATGGAGGCCGGAGCGGCGGGGTTCCTGGTCAAGGACGGGCCGGTGGAGGAGCTGGCGGCGGCGATCCGGCGGGTGCTCGCCGGGGAGAGCGTGGTGGATCCGGCGCTGGCCGCGGCGGCGCTCAGCGCCGGGCCGAATCCGCTCACGGCCCGGGAGCGCGAGGTGCTGACCGCGTCCGTGGACGGGGCGACCGTCGCGGACATCGCCGGCCGGCTGCGGCTGTCCGAGTCGACGGTCCGCAACTACCTGTCGTCCGCCATCGGCAAGACCGGCACCCGCAACCGCGCGGAGGCGGTGCGGGAGGCCCGGCAGCAGGGGTGGCTGTGAGCCGCCGTCACTTGTGCCCCAGGCGGCGCGGCAGCCACAGCAGCATCAGCAGCGCCCCGGCCAGCAGGACGGCCGCACAGGCGCGGAAGGCCAGGGCGTAGCCCTCGGTCAGGGACTGCGGGTCGGTGCCGGTGCCGGTGCCGGTCGCGGCGACCGTCGACATCACCGCGAGGCCCAGCGAACCGCCCATGGTGCGGGAGGTGTTGATCAGGCCGGAGACGACGCCCGCCTCGCCGCTCGCCGCGCCCGAGGTGGCCAGCGCGGCCAGCGGGGTCATCGCCAGGCCGCCGCCGAGCATCATCAGGATGCCGGGGCACATGATCGCGGTGACGTAGGCCTCGTGCGCGCTCATCGTCGACTGCCAGCCGAACCCGGCCACCGCCACCAGCGTGCCCAGCACCGCCACGCCGCGCGGGCCCGCCGTCCGCATCAGGCGCGGCGCCAGCTTGGAGCCGAGGACCACCGCGAGGGAGCTGGGCACCAGCGCGGCGCCGGCTTCCAGCGGGGAGTAGCCGAGGACGTTCTGCGCGTACAGCGTCATGAAGTACCACATGCAGAACATCGCCGAACCGGACACCAGCATCGCCGCGTTGGCCGACGCGACCGCGCGCCGCCGCAGCAGTCCGAGCGGCATCAGCGGGGCCGCGGTGCGCGCCTCGGTCAGCAGGAACAGCGCGATCAGCAGCACCCCGGCGGCCAGCGGCACCAGGGTGGCCGCGGACGTCCAGCCGGTCTCCTGGGTGCGCGAGATGCCGTACGCCAGCGTGCCGAGGCCCGCCGTGACCAGCAGCGCGCCCGGCAGGTCCAGGCGCCGTCCGTCCCCGGCCCGGCTCTCGGTGAGCCAGCGCGCCGAGCCGGCCAGCACCACCGCGCCCACCGGCACGTTGATCAGCAGCACCCAGCGCCAGGACAGCGCGTCCACCAGCACCCCGCCGACGAGTCCGCCCGCGGCGCCGCCGCCCGCTCCCACCGCGGCCCAGGTCGCGATGGCCCGCGCCCGGGCGGGGCCCTCCGGCACCGCGGCCGTCAGCAGGGTGAGCGTGGAGGGTGCGAGGACCGCCGCGCCGAGGCCCTGCGCGGCGCGGGCGAGCAGCAGCTGCCAGCCCTCCTGGGCGAGGCCGCCGCCCAGCGAGGCGAGGGTGAACAGGCCGAGGCCGACGAGGAACATCCGCTTGCGGCCGTAGAGGTCGCCGGCCCGGCCGCCGAGCAGCATGAAACCGGCGAAGGCGATCGCGTAGGCGTTGACCACCCATTGCAGTCCGGACGGGCTGAGGCCGAGGTCCGCGCGCATCGACGGCAGGGCGACGTTCACCACGGAGACGTCCAGCACCACCAGGAACTGTCCGGCGCAGGCCAGCGCCACCACCAGCCAGGTGGGGGGTGTCGTACGGCGGGATATGAGGGGCGGGGTGTCGGCGGTCTCCAGCATGGCTGTCATGGTCTCAGGCCGCTTGCGGTCCTTGCATCGGCATTTCGGACCACGGGACCTACTCCGCGCGGACTACGTCGCGGACTAGGTGCTCCACCACAGGACCCTTCATGACGCCGCGTCAGAAACCAATGGGATGGTCAAATAAACATTAGAAGCCCGAAGCAACGGAATAGTTGCGTGCGCATACGAGGTTTACCCGGCACTTATGTCTACGGGAGGCCGCACTCAATGACCCACACGACGACCGAGGAACCGCGAGGCAAGGCGAGCGGGGCCGTCGTCCCGGTACTCGCCTTCGCGGGCATCGTGGTCGCGGTGATGCAGACCCTGCTCGTGCCGGTCATCAAAGACCTGCCGCAACTGCTGCACACCGCACCCAGCAACGCCACCTGGGTGCTCACCTCGACCCTGCTGTCCGGCGCCGTCGCCACCCCGATCATGGGCCGGCTCGGCGACCTGTACGGCAAGCGGCGCATGCTGATCGCCAGCCTCGCCGTGATGGTGATCGGCGCCCTGGTCAGCGCCTTCACCAGCCAGCTGCTCACCATGATCGTGGGCCGCACCCTCCAGGGCTTCGCGATGGGCGCGATCCCCCTCGGCATCGGCCTGATGCGGGACATGCTGCCGCGCGAACGGCTCGGCTCCGCCATGGCCCTGATGAGCTCCTCCATAGGCGTGGGCGGCGGCCTCGCCCTGCCCGCCGCCGCCCTGGTCGCCCAGCACACCGACTGGCACGCGCTGTTCTACGGCGCCGCCGGCCTCGGCGTGCTCGCCATCGCCCTGACCCTCCTCGTCGTCCCCGAGTCCCCGATGCGCGCGCGGGGCTCCTTCGACCTGCCCGGCGCGCTCGGCCTCTCCGCCGGTCTGGTGCTGTTCCTGCTGCCCATCACCAAGGGCAGCGACTGGGGCTGGGCCTCCGGCACCACCCTCGGCCTGTTCCTCGCCGCGGTCGTCGTGCTCGTCCTGTGGGGCCTGTACGAGCTGCGCGCCGGAGCACCGCTGGTCGATCTGCGCACCACCGCCCGGCCCGCCGTGCTCTTCACCAACCTGGCGTCGATCATGGTCGGTGTCGCGTTCTACGTCGTCTCGCTGGTCCTGCCCCAGCTGCTCCAGCTGCCGAAGGCCACCGGGTACGGCCTCGGCCAGTCCATGGTCGTCGCCGGTCTGTGCGTGGCCCCGCTGGGCCTGACGATGATGTTCACCGCGCCGGTCTACGCCCGCCTCTCCGCCCGCTACGGGCCCCGGACCACCCTCATCATCGGCCTGCTGATCATCGCCGTCGGCTACGGCGGCGGGCTCGGCCTGATGGAGGCGCCCTGGGAGACGATCCTCACCTCCGTGATCCTCGGCGCGGGCATCGGTCTCGCCTACTCCTCGCTGCCCGCCCTGATCGTCGGCGCGGTCCCGGCGTCGGAGACCGGCGCGGCCAACGGCCTCAACACGCTGATGCGGTCCATCGGCACCTCCGTGTCCAGCGCCGTCATCGGCATGGTGTTGGCCAACACGGCGCACACGGTCGGGGGCCTCGCGATCCCCACGATGCACGGGTTCCGGGTGTCCTTCCTCATCGCCACCGGCGCGGTGGCGGTCGGCCTGGTGATGGCGCTGTGCCTGCCGAGGACCGGCCGCGCGCCGCAGCAGCACGTGCAGCTGCGCGCCAGCAGCGAGGAGGACGCCGTGCTGGAGCGGGCCGAGGACGTGCTGCGGGGCTTCCGGGGGCGGGTGCTGGACCCGGCCGGGGTCCCCGTGGCCCGGGCCAAGGTGACGCTCATCGACCGGCGCGGCCGGCAGGCGGGATCGGCGGTCTCCGCCGACGACGGCGCCTACGAGCTGGCCGTACCCGGGCAGGGGGCGTACGTCCTCGCCGCGCGGGCGGCCGGATACGGGCCGCTGGCCTCCGCCGCCACGCACTCCGGCGAGGAGCGGACCGTCGAGGTGGACCTCGCCCTGCCGGGCGAGGCGGTGAGCGTGTAGCGCGCCGGGTGGGGGCGCCCCCGTGCGCCCCGGCGCGAACGGGTGCGGCAGCATGGGGGCCCGCATGCTGCCGTGTCCCTGAACTGGAAGGCGTCCCCATGGCCACCGTCCCCAAGCCCGAGATCCTCGCCGCGTTCGAGGCGGCCAAGGGGTTCATGCCCGTGGACGAGGGGCTGGCCCTGTACGCGGCGGCGGTCGAGGCCGGCGCGCTGGGACTGCCGTTGCTGGAGGTGGGGACGTACTGCGGGCGGTCCACCGTGCTGCTCGCGGACGCGGCCCGGTCGGCGGGGGTGACCGCGCTGACCGTGGACCACCACCGGGGCAGCGAGGAGCAGCAGCCGGGGTGGGAGTACCACGACCCCGAGACCGTGGATCCCGAGGTCGGTCTGATGGACACGCTGCCCGCCTTCCGGCGGACGCTGTTCAAGGCGGGCCTGGAGGACCACGTGATCGCCCTGGTGGGGCGGTCGCCGCAGGTCGCGAGCGTGTGGGGCACCCCGCTGGGGTTCGTGTTCATCGACGGCGGCCACACCGACGAGCACGCGGGCGCCGACTACGAGGGATGGGCGCCGCACGTGGCCGAGGGGGGCCTGCTGGCCATCCACGACGTGTTCCCCGAGCCCGCGGACGAGTTCACCGGGCAGGCGCCCTACCGGGTGTACCTGCGGGCGCTCGGCTCCGGCGCGTTCACCGAGGTGGCGGTGAGCGGCTCGCTGCGGGTGCTGCGACGCACGGGGACGGGGGTCTGAGGCCCCGGTTAGAGTCGCGGGTGTGGTCGAACCCGGACTCGCAGCGGATGGTGCAGACCCCGTGGGCGTCCATGCTCAACGCACCGCGCCGCGCGTCCACCGCTCCGGTGGTCGCGCCGCCCAGTTCGGAGCCTCAGCGGATCATCTTGGAAATCCGGGCGGGCGACAGCGGCCGGTACACGGAGTTCCTGGTCAGCGAACTACGCAAGGCGGTCAAGACCAGGGGCTCGATCGAAGCCACCTTCGCGCCGCCCCGCGGCCGGTGACCCCTGTAAGGCCCCTGGGCGGTTCTCTCCCGCCACAGGGGCCTTACGTGGCCGGGCGTCACCTACGGCGATGCGAGACGCCAGACACCATCACCTGAGGCGGCGCGCCGAGGTAGCCACCGGCCTGGAACATGCCAGCAAACGCCCCCGGACCGTGCCGGTCATCGAGCCACCGGCACAACCTGACCGTGTCGCCGCTGACAATCGCAGCCACGACCAGGTCGTGCAGCTCCTCCGGCTCGCCCACACCGAACTCGCCGAGCCAGCGTTCGTATCGGTGGTTCACGCTTTTCTCGTACCGGCAGAGCGAGGCAACGTAGGCGCCGGCCTCTCCACCGATCTGGGTGTCCAGGTCTCTCGGGACCTCCGCGGCGCCGAGCTGCCCGGTCACGTCCCGGTAGGCCCACCATCCCGGATCGCTCGGAGATTCGGGGCTGGTAATTCCGTACCGGCTGGCCACGTACCGGGTGATGCGTCTGGCCTCCCGGTCGCAGGCTCCTTCCATGACGACCCCCAGGTTCCGGGTGTGATGGGCGTCGTGCGGGTCGGCCGCCGAGTACGAGCGGCCGTCCGGGCGGCGCCAGTTGATGCCGTACTGCGTCCGCGCCACCTGTCCGTCGAGGAGGACGTACCGGCGCGCGGACCCGTAGTGCAGAGAGTCGTGCGCGTAGGCCCGGACCAGGTCGAGCATGGCCAGACCAGGGTCCGCGGGGGCCGCCCGGTGCATCGGCCCGTACATGGTGATGACGGCGGCCATCTGCATGTGCCGGTATCCCTGGTTGGGGTGGTGGAAGCCTCCCCAGGCGCCGGGCCGCGCCGACTCCGCGCCGACGAGTACCCGGTCCAGCGGCAGCAGCTGGTCGAGGCCGACCTCGGCGTAGCGGATGCGAGCGCGCCGAAGTCCGCCGTGCACGGGCGCGGTGTCGATGTCTGCCTCCTCCCATGCATCCAGCCGTTCGGCCAGGCTGCGGAAGGTGTGAGCGGTGTGTTCACTGCTATGGGTCAGCGGTGAGGGGTCGGTGCGCCACGCGGCGAGCGCGTTGGCGACCGCCGGCCGGTCGCCGACGAGCACCTCGTTGGGAGCGAGCAGGTTCAGGCCGTCGAGCCGTTGATGAGCTGCCGGTGGGAGTCCTGCATCCCCTCCGGCAGCTCCGTGGGCGTGAACCATCGGGCCTCCAGAATCTCGAAGTTGTCGAGGTCGAGGGAGCCACCGACGACGAGCGCTTCGTAGGCGACCTCGATGCGCAGCTTGTAGCCGCTTTTGAGGTGCACCAGGCGGCCGACCTTCACATCGAGGCCGGTCTCCTCCTTCACCTCCCGCACGATGGTCTTGGGGAACTCCTCGCCCTTGTCGGCGTAGCCGGTGGGAAGGCCCCAGGGCTTTTCGGGCGGCCACATGCGGTGGCGGAGCAGGAGAACCCGGCCGGCGTCGTCGCACACGACTCCGGTCACTCCGACCATGAACTTGGCGTGAGCGAACCAGAGGACGCGCCACTGGAGCGGGCCCCGGATCGCACGCCATACGGGAAGGATCAGTCGCTTCATCGGTGGACCTTTCCGGTAGGAGATCCGCCATATTGGCGGCTTTCTCCCGTCATGACCAACTACCTGCGTGGGCGGGGTGGGGGCTGCCCAGCTGCGGGGCGCGGATGGGCGGCCGTAGCCGCTGCCATGTGGTCTGGCTGGATCGGCAGCGGAGCTAATGGTGGTGCGCTGGTTGGGCGGTCCCGCCGTCGGGACGGGGGTGTCGGCGGCGGGACGGGGGTGTCGGCGGCGGGACCGTGCGGCCTCCCCTCCAGGGGGTCGGCGAGGCCGCGGCTCAGGGGTTACTTCTCGGGGTACGTCTGCTGTCGGGCGGGTCGGCATGGCGTAGGGCAGATGTAGATGGTGCCGCTCACGCTGGTGCCGGTCTCGATGATGACCGGGAGCGGCTCACCTCGATTTGCTTGTCGCAGCGGGCGCACATCATCGGCGGGCCGCCCTTACCGCGCGGACCAGGCTGAGGCCCGTGGGGCATTGGGTGCGGTCGTCCACGCACTGCTCGCACGTCTGGCCGTGCTCCACCAGCGCCTTCGGCACCTCTCGCTCGGCGCACCGGCGGCACCCGCGCGGGAACCAGCGGCTGACGACGCCGCCGATCTCCTCACGCCGCTGGCCGAGGTCCAATGCGGTGGCGCCTTCGAGCCGCATGTCGCACCAGACGCAGTGAGCGCCCCGTACTTGCGGGGCCGTCAGCTGGGACGGCGCCGGGAGCTCCAGGTGGGCGAGCAGCGCGGCGGCGCTCGGTGGGCTGCTCACGGTGTCACTCTTCATGAGGTCTTCGCTTCACGGCGGTAGCCGCCGGGCCCGAAGGCCGCGGCGAGGAGTGTCGGGTCGGTGAGTTGGCCCGTGCCGTCGGGTGCTTCCGCCCACCACCTACCGCCCAGAAAGCGGATGACGGGCGGGCACTCCAGCTCCCATCCGGCCGGATGCACGGTGAGGCCGGCGACATCGTCCAGCTCGTCGGCGAGGCCGGGAGGAAGCAGCCACCAGGCCATCGCGCGGCTGGTGTCCGCGAGGACGGCCATGGGGGGCGGCCTCCATCCGGCGGAACGCTTCGAGGGAGCGTGGCAGGGGCGCCTCGGCCACCCGCCAGTACGGACCGGTGGGGATCGCAGCCGACTGCCCTACGTCCCACGCGCGCTGCACTGCGGCTGGATCAGGGGCGCAGGACAGCAGCCACGCTTGTCCCCACGGGCCAGGTCGAGGGAAGGGTGTGAAGGCATGACCAGCACGTTAGGGAGCGCTGAGAATCAGGGTCCGGTGTGATTCGCGAATATTCGCCTGCGGCTACGGCGGATTCGCTGTGATGCTCAGGCGAGGTCGGCGGCCTGCGCGCGGGCACGGGCGAGCAGGCGCCGGGCGTGCGTGCCGTACACGGCCGACGCGGCGAGCGTGTCCCATACGCGACGGTACAGGGCGATGGTCTCGGCGTCGTTCAGCCACAACTCGGCGTGCCAGTCCTCAACGATGGTCAGGCGGTCGTCGTACAGCCAGAATCCATTGGCTGGTGGGATGGTGAGGTGCGCGCCGAACGGCACGATGCCCAGTTGCACGGTGTCCAGGCCGATGACGGAGGCGAGCCGGTCCATCTGCCCGGCGAGGACGTCGCGGGGCGCCACAGCGGCGTACAGGGCCGCTTCCCACAGCAGGATGTGGAACACCCGGCCGGGCTCGTACAGCAGTGTCTGGCGGGCGACACGGGCGCGGACGGCGTCCTCGATGTCCCGGGGCGCCTGGTGGAGTTCGGCGTAGCGGGAGAAGACGTGACGGGCGTACTCCGGAGTCTGGAGCATCCCGACGACCATGGCCCCTTCCCACGCCCGCAGGTGGATAGAGCGCTCGTACTCGATGGTCAGGACATCCTGCACGGGCCGGTGCCCGGCACGCAGCTGGCGGCGCCACGATCGGGTGTGGGTCTCCAGCCCTTGCAGGCGAGCGACGAGCTCCTCGGCGGTGGAGGGATGGCCGCTGGCGTTGGACCAGGCGGTGACGTCCTCGGGGGTGGCCGTCTGCCGGCCGGTCTCCAGCTTGGACACCTTGGCCTGCGGCCAGCCCAGCAGGGCGGCCAGTTCGCGCTGCGTGCACTGGCCGCGCAGCTCGCGGAGCCGGCGGCCGAGCGCCTCGCGGGCCTGCTGAAAGTCCGTGGTCACGTTGGGGAAGTTACCCGCGGAACTGGTCGTACGGCATGGCGTGGTGCCAGGCAGCTTCGCGGGCCTGGGCGTAGCGGAGTACCTCGACCGGGTTGGTGATCAGTTCGACACCGGTCATGTCGTCAGCGTCGTTGAAGTGCAGTAGGGCGACAACGCGCGCGTCGAAGATCCAGAAGTCTTCCCCGGGGAGCTGGAGTTCGTCGGCCTTGCTGCGGGTCAGCACGCGGATGGCTTCGCCAGCGGTCGTGTTGCGGCGGGCGTTGTCGAGCAGGTAGCGCTGGCCCTCGGTGGGCGGCTCGTCCAGGATCCGCACCCGTTCGAACCGCTTCCCGAGGGCTACCTGCTCGCGCCGCTCGCGGCACCACGCGTCTTTGAGGTCCCAGTCGACACGGCCGGCGGTGAGGAACTCGCGGTAGGTGTCCTGCTGCTCGTCCCAGGCGTAACGGCGGCGCGTCTCCAGCCGCCATGCGGAGTGGCGCAGGGTGGTGAACATACCGTCGAACTCTTCGAAGCTGATCATCTGAGGCACGTGGGCAGCCTCGCGCGGGCCGAAGTTGGCGAGCAACTCGCGCGGGACGACGACCGCGCCCTCGTCGTCGGTCAGGTTGTGGAGCTGGTCGAGTTCGTCCGGGTCGGTGACGCGGTCGCCCTGGACGACGTAGTCGCCGGACGGCGTCGTGTACAGGGTGGGGCAGCCGTTGTTACCGCTGTTGGTGCCGACCTTCCACAGCTTGCGGGTCATGGCGTCTTCCCTTTCTGGGGTCAGGTGGCGCGCACGGTAGTCCGGGAAGGCCTTGGAGGAACAGTGCGCAGGCGGGCCGTACTGCTGTGCATGCCGACAGGTACGGCAGTACGGTGTGCGCACTCAACGCTGGGGGGCTGATGAGCTAGGGGAGCAACGGCGCTGTGGACGCCGGAGTGTTCGTGACGGCACTAGTGCCGCTGTTTGTGAGCGTGGCCAAGGACTGGCCGGTGCTGCTCTGGGTGTTCGGGGCGGTGCTCCTGGGGGTCATGGTGACGACGGCCGCGCGCCGGCAGCAGACCGGCAAGGGCAGCTCGGAGCCGGGCGAGCGCCCCTGGCATCGCGAGAAGTAGACCCCGCTGTCAGGGTGCCACAGACCGTCTACGGCACACAGCAGCCCAGCGAGGGGGCGAGGCGGCACACGACGCCCCGGCCTATCCGGGTCCCGGATCCGCTCTGGCAGGCCTACGGGCGCGTCTGCGAACGGCTCGACACGGATCGGGCCAACGATCTCCTCGACCACATGAAGGACCGGATCCGCGAACACGGGACAGACGAGGATCGTGCAGACCTCGAAAAGGCCGAGCGTGAACTCACGGAGCGACGGGCCCGAAAGGGCGGCCGACCAAAGCGGTTCACCCCCTCGGGCCACTGAGCTTCACCAGAGCGATTCGTCTCACATATCTCTCACAGACCATGCGGACGGACGGGTGCCGGGAACCGCTCGACAGGGCCGCCCGTAGGGCCGTCGTGGACCCCCTGGACGGCCGTTAGGGTGGCTGACGTGTCATACACAGGCCCGGAGCTCGAACCCCCGCAGCAGCGCCGCCCCCGGCGCGGACCGCTCGTCGTGACGCTCGCCGCGCTGGTGGCCGGCGCGCTGGCCGGCTGGCTGGCGTACGAGACGGCGGGCGGCGGTGGCGGCCACACCGACACCGCCGCCCCCTCCTCGCCCTCCCCCTCCGACCACGCGTCCGCGTCCGCGTCGTCCGGCGCCGACGGCAAGGCCGCCGCACCGCTCGCGGGCAAGGTCGTCGTCATCGACCCGGGGCACAACCCGGACAACTTCCGGCACCCGGCCGAGATCAACCGCAAGGTGGACATCGGCAGCAACCTGAAGGAGTGCGACACCACCGGGACCGCCACCGACGGCGGTTACGCGGAGGCGTCGTTCACCCTCGACGTGGCGCACCGGCTGCGGGCGCTGCTGGAGCGGCAGGGCGCCACCGTGCGGCTGACCCATGACGACAAGGGCCCGGACTGGGGGCCGTGCGTGACCGAGCGGGCCGCGATCGGCAACAAGGCGCACGCGGACGCGGCGATCTCGATCCACGCCGACGGGGCGCCGGCCGGCGACCGGGGCTTCCACGTGATCCTGCCGGGGGCGGTGCACGCGGGCGCCGCCGACACCCGGCCGATCGTGGAGCCCTCCCGCGACCTCGGCAAGCGGGTCGCGGGGAGCTTCCTGCGGGCGACCGGCGAGCCGCCGTCCAACTACATCGGCCACGGCACCGCGCTGGACACCCGCACCGATCTCGGCGGTCTCAATCTGTCAACGGTTCCCAAGGTGTTCATCGAGTGCGGCAACATGCGCGATACCAAGGACGCGGCACTGCTGACCAGCGGCAGCTGGCGACAGAAGGCCGCGCAGGGGATCTCCGAGGGAATCGTGAGTTTCCTGCGCGGGTCCTGACCAGGGCCGTGACCAGCCGGACAGCCGGATCTCGCGGACGGTAGTGTCTAGCGACGACGAGACGACTCACGAAGGACCTGAAGTGAACATCCGCTCCCTCACTAGAGGCGACGGCGTGGTGATCGGAGCAGCGGTGTTGCTGTTCATCGCGTCGTTCCTCAACCTCTACTCCTACTCGGCCTCCGGCTTCTCGGAAAGCCAGAGCGTGTGGGACAACCTGGGGACGGGCCTCGGCACGTACATGGGGGCCGTCATCGGTGCCGCGCTGATCGTCCTCAACCGCTGCATGCCGCAGCAGCGCAAGGTGCTGGGCCTCGATCTCGGCATGGTGGGCACGGGGTTCACGGTTCTCGCCGCGTGGACCCTGTTCTGGACGCTGGTGGACGTGCCGGACCACATCGACGCGGGCGCCGGCCTGGTGCTCGGCTTCATCGCGGCCCTGGTCCTCGCCGCCGCCGCCATCGCCACCCCCCTGCTCCCGCCCCTGCAGGGCGCGCTGATCCCGGCCCCCAAGCCGGTCGCCCCGCAGCCGTACGGCGCGCAGCCGCCCGCGGGTTACGGGTACCCGGGCGTCCAGCAGCAGCCGTACGGTGCCCAGCCGCAGCAGCAGGGGCAGCCGTACGGGCAGCCGCAGCCGGCCGCCGGGCAGGCCGCCGCGCCGCAGCCCGCACCGGCGGACTTCTCGCCGTTCTGGTTCGCGGTGCCGGTGACCCGGCCGCTGTTCGCGGAGGACGGCTCGCCCACGCCCATCGCCGAACTGGCGCCGGGCACCTGGTACTTGGCGGTCGAACAGCGCGGCGCCGCGCTGGTCGCGCAGACCCAGGACGGCCGCCGCGGCGTGCTCCAGGACACCTCGGGCATCCAGCGCGGCTGAGCCCGAAGCTCCCGGGCGTACGGCCCCTCGCCCTTCCGGGCGGGGGGCCGTTGTCGTACCGTCGTCTCCCGGCTGCTTCCTGAATGTCCGTCAGGAAGCATGTGCCGTCCAGGAGTTCAGGAACCGCTCCTGAGCTCGCCCGCGGACGGCACCTTGTTCTGCACCGGCGCGCCCGCGCTCTTGCCCGCGTCCTTCACGTTGTTGATGACGTCGTTGAAGCTGTTCGCCGCGTTGGTGTCGCCACCGCGCAGCTTGGCCGGCAGGTCGCGCAGGTTCTCGATGCTCTTGCTCAGCGGGGCGAGCGCCTTGGACAGCGTGGGGTCGCCCTTGGCGTTGCGCTCGGCGGCCTTGAGCCGGTTGTAGGTGAACAGACCGGCGACACCGGCCTTCACCAGGGCCGTCCTGCGGCCGTGCGCGCCCTTCTTGAACTTGCCGGCCTTCCACGGCTTCACGATCCACTGGTAGGTGGCTCCGGCCGCGAGGCCCGCGTTCGCCACGAACCGGGTCTTGGCGAACTTCTGCCGCTCGGCGGGCGTGGTGGGACTGGGCGTGGCCGCGCGCTGGTCGAGCGCCGCCGCGGTGACGGTCTTGCTACCGGCATGGGAACCGGCGTTGGTGTTTCCGCAGGCCGTGGCACCGGCTACCAGGGCACAGCACAGGGTCAGCGCCACGCAGAGGCGCCGTATCGGTACAGGCACGGGGTCCTCCCGGCGTGTCTTTCCGAGTGGGGGGCTTCCTCAGCCAGCGTCACTCCGCGCGGGCGGTTACGCCACTCGGGGGAACACGGCCCCGGCCCGCCGCCGCGGTCAGCGGCAGCAGTCCGGGTCCAGGCCGGACGGGAGGCGGTCGCCGCCGAACACCGCGCAGGTGGCCTCGTGTCCGCCCAGCGCGGCGACCGCGAGCAGCAGGGAACCCGCCGTCCAGGTGGTCAGTTCCCGCGGCCAGACGGCGTCGTCCTCGAAGACGTAGCCGGTCCAGTACAGGCCGGACTCCGGGTCCCGCAGGTGCTGGATGGACTTCAGGATCTCCAGCGCCCGGTCGGACTCGCCCACCGCCCACAGCGCGAGCGCCAGTTCGCTGGACTCGCCGCCGGTCACCCACGGGTTGGGCACGACACAGCGCACGCCGAGACCGGGCACGACGAACCGGTCCCAGTCCCGGGCTATCCGCGCCTCGGCCTCCGCTCCGGTCAGGGCGCCGCCGAGGACCGGGTAGTACCAGTCCATCGAGTAGCGGTCCTTGTCCAGGAAGCGCTCCGGGTGCCGGCGGATCGCGTGCCGCAGCGCGCCCACCGCCAACTCCCAGTCGGGCTGCGCCTCTTCGCGCTGCTCGGCGATGGCGAGGGCGCAGCGCAGCGCGTGGTGCACGGAGGAGCTGCCGGTCAGCAGGGCGTCGGCGGACGGCGTGCCGTCGTCCTCGCGCCGCCAGCCGATCTGCCCGCCGGGCTGCTGGAGGGCGAGCACCCACTCCACGGCCGCGTACACACACGGCCACATGCGGTCCAGGAACGTGTCGTCGCCGGTGGAGAGGTAGTGGTGCCAGACCCCGACGGCTATGTAGGCCACGAAGTTGGACTCGCGGGCGCGGTCGGTGACCTCGTCGTGGGCGCCGTCGGCGTAGGCGGCGTACCAGGAGCCGTCCTGGTTCTGGTGCCGGGCGAGCCAGAGGTAGGCGCGTTCGGCGGCCTCGTGCTCACCGGCGGCGTCCAGGGCCATGGCGGCCTCGGTGTGGTCCCACGGGTCCAGGTGGTGACCCCGGAACCACGGGATCGCGCCGTCCTCCCGCTGACCGGCCAGGATGCCGCGTACGGTCGCGGCGGCCTGCTCGGCGGTGAGGACTCCGGGCAGGACGAGGTGTTCTGTCCGGGGGGTGGTCACCGGGCGGCCGCCTCCTCGGCGAGGCGGGGCAGGTGCGGCTTGGTCGCGTAGACCACGAAACTCTTGCCCATCACCGGGTTGAGTGTCCGCTCGGCCAGCCGGGTGGCCAGCGGCTTCTTCATGATGTCCCAGACCAGGAGCTTGTGGTACGCGCGCACCGGCAGCGCCTTGTCGTTGTCGACGCCGAAGGCGCACTTCAGCCACCAGTAGGGGGCGTGCAGGGCGTGCGCGTGGTGGCTGCCGTAGGGCTTGAGGCCGGCCTCGCGGACCTTGGCCACCAGTTCGTCGGCCTTGTAGATGCGGATGTGGCCGCCCTCGACCTCGTGGTAGGCGTCGGACAGCGCCCAGCAGACCTTCTCCGGGCCGTAGCGGGGCACGGTGATCGCGATCCGGCCGCCCGGCTTGAGCACGCGCACCATCTCGGCGAGCACGCCCTTGTCGTCGGGGATGTGCTCCATCACCTCGGAGATGATCACGACGTCGAAGGACTCGTCGGGGAAGGGCAGCGCGAGCGCGTCGCCCTCCATGGCGGTGGCGGTGGCGCCCTCGGGGGCCTCGCCCTCCTGCTCCATCGCCGCGAACCACTTGGCGACCTCGCGGATCTCCTCGGCGTTGCGGTCCAGGGCCACGACCCGGGCGCCGCGCCGGTAGCACTCGAACGCGTGCCGGCCGGCCCCGCAGCCGAGGTCCAGGACACGGTCGCCGGGGGCGAGCGGGAACCGGGAGAAGTCGACGGTCAGCACGTGGCCCTGCTTTCGGAAGAGACGCCTGCGGTGTTTGCCGGGGCCGCGGAGCGGCCGGGAGTCCGGGGCGCGGAGCCGTCGCCACCGGACGCGGGGGGCTCGGGGGCCACGGCGGGTGCGCCGGCCGGGGAGCGGTCGCCACCGGGCGCGGAACGATCCCGCGCGGGCCCGGGGCGTCCGGCGGCGCCCGGGGAGCGCGCGGGGCGGTCGGCGCGGGCCCGGTGCGCGGAGCGGGCGATGGCCTCCCGGTACCGGGCGACCGTGCCCTGGGCCGCGCGCGCCCACGTGAAGTTGGCCAGCACCCGCTCGCGGCCCGCGTCGCCGAGCCGCAGCCGCAGCTCGCGGTCGCCGAGCAGCCGGCCGAGCGCGGCGGCCAGCGCCCCCGCGTCGCCGGGCGGCACGGCCAGGCACGTCTCGCCGTCGCGTCCCGCCACCTCGGGGATCGCGCCGCCGGTGGTCGCGACCAGCGGGGTGCCGGTCGCCATCGCCTCGGCGGCGGGCAGCGAGAACCCCTCGTACAGCGAGGGCACGCAGGCGACCTCGGCGGACCGGATCAGGTCGACCAGCTCGGCGTCGGAGATGCCCTTGACGAACTCCACGGCGCCGTCGAGGCCGTACCGCTCGATCGCCTGGGCGACCGGCCCCTCGGTGGGACGCTTGCCGACGACGACGAGGTGGGCGGCCGGATGCTCGGTGCGCACCTTGGCCAGCGCCTCCACCAGGAACACCAGCCCCTTGAGCGGGACGTCGGCGCTGGAGGTGGTGACGATGCGTCCGGGCACCTCGGGGACGGCCGGGTTCGGCGCGAACAGGTCGGTGTCGGCGCCGATGTGCACCACGTGCACGCGGTCCTGTCGCACCCCGAGGTGGTCCACGATCTCCTGCCGGGAGCTGCCGGAGACGGTGAGCACCGAGGGCAGCCGGCGGGCGACGCGCTTCTGCATCCGGGTGAAGGCGTACCAGCGGCGCACCGAGTACCGGCGCTGCCAGCCCTCGGCCGCGTCCAGCTCCAGCTGCCGGTCGACGGTGATGGGGTGGTGGATCGTGGTGACCAGGGGCGCGCCGATGTCGCCGAGCAGGCCGTAGCCGAGGGTCTGGTTGTCGTGGACGACGTCGAACTCGCCGCGCCGGGCCCGCAGATGACGGCGGGCGCGCAGCGAGAAGGTCAGCGGTTCGGGGAAGCCGCCGGTCCACATCGTGCCGACTTCGAGGGCGTCGATCCAGTCCCGGTACTCGTCGCGGCCCGGGGTGCGGAAGGGGTCGGGCTGGCGGTAGAGGTCGAGGCTGGGCAGCTCGGTCAGGGTGAGCGCCGGGTATCCCTCGTCGAGCACCGGGTAGGGCTGGGAGCCGATGACCTCGACGCGGTGTCCGAGGCGGGCCAGTTCGCGCGAGAGGTGCCGTACGTAGACGCCCTGCCCGCCGCAGAACGGGTTCCCTTTGTAGGTGAGGAGCGCGATGTCGAGCGGTTTCCCGCCGTCGGCGGCCGAGTCCTCGCGGGCACCCGCTTCCCGGGCCTCAGCGGTCACTCCGTGCCCCCTTCTGCCAGCACTGTCCCGCGAGACTACGACGGGACGCTAATCTAGAACAAGTTTCAGACTTGATCGTTCAAGAGGCTCCGAATCTACCGGCAGGTAGGGGCGCTGTGAGCAGTGGATCAGGTGATTCGCGCCACGGCGCGCGGTCCTGCCGTGCTGTCCGATCACGTGCTCTACCGACACCCTCACCGATTGTCACGGAACGGGGACCCATGCCTGCGCAAGCCAGTACGTCGCGTCCCGCCTCGCCACCCCTCACCGCACGGCAGCAGGCCCGCCGCCGCCGCATCCTGCAGGCGAGCGCGCAGCTGGCCGGCCGGGGCGGCTTCGACGCGGTGCAGATGCGCGAGGTGGCCGAGTCCTCCCAGGTGGCCCTCGGCACGCTGTACCGCTACTTCCCGTCCAAGGTGCACCTCCTGGTGGCCACCATGCAGGACCAGCTGGAGCGCATGCACGGCGCCCTGCGCCGCAGGCCGCCCGCGGGCGAGGCGCCCGCCGAGCGGGTGGCCCGGACGCTGATGCGGGCCTTCCGCGCGCTCCAGCGCGAGCCGCAGCTGGCCGACGCCATGGTCCGCGCCCTGACCTTCGCGGACCGCAGCGTCAGCCCGGAGGTGGACCAGGTCTCCCGCCGGACGACGGCGATCATCCTCGACGCCATGGGCCTGGAAGACCCCACCGACGAGCAGCTCTCCGTGGTCCGCGTCATCGAGCACACCTGGCACTCGGCCCTGATCACCTGGCTGTCCGGGCGGGCCTCCATCGCCCAGGTGCGGATCGACATCGAGACGGTCTGCCGGCTGATCGACCTGCCGGACCCGGCCGCGGCGGACCGCTGACGGCGGGGCCCCGGGGGGGATCGAGACGGCCTCCCCCGGACGGGTCCCGGCCGCCGCCGTGTCGCCACCTCGTCGGGCGGGTCGCGCGGAACCGGCGCCGGGGAGCGATCCGGTGACGTACGCGGCGGTGTGGTTCCCGGTGGCCGCGACGGGCGCGGGCCGGTACACAGCGGCCCCATGGACCCTGTGCAGCGGCTGCTCGCCGAACGCGCCTGCGAGCGCCTGATCGTGGATTTCGTGCACCGCCTCGACCTCGGCGAACCGGCCTCGGTGGCCGAGCTGTTCACCGAGGACGGCAGCTGGGAGTGGCCGCCGCCCGGGGACGGACGCCGGGTGCGGGGGCGGGCGGCGCTCGGGGAGTACTTCGGCGCCCGCCCCGCCGACCGGCTCTCGCGCCGTCTGATGTCCAGCATCCTGGTCACGGTGGTCTCCGCGGAGACGGCGACGGCGGTCTCGTACTTCTCGACGCACCGCGTCGACGGCTGCACCGGCGGCCTCGTGCCCGCCGGGCCACCGGTCCAGGTCGGGCACTACGAGGACACCTTCCGGCGGACCGGCGACGGCTGGCTGCTGGCCTCCCGGGTGCTGCGCCTGCCCTTCGGCGGCCCCACCCCCTCGGTCCGCTGAGGCCGCGCGGGACGGCCCGGCTCAGCCGAGGCCGGACAGGAAGGCCTGTTCGGCCGCGGTCAGCGGCGGCCCGGCGAGGGCGGGCAGCGGCGGCCCGGCGAGGCTGTGCAGCAGGGCGTCCGGGCGGAACAGCCGGGACGGCGGGGTGCGCAGGGTGGTGACGTCCCACAGCGCGGCGGCCGCGGTGTACGACCCGGTGGCCGCCCGCGTCAGCCGCTGCGAGTAGGCGGCGGCCATCCGGTCCCCGGGGGTCGCCCGGCCGCCCTCCACGCCGGGGTAGAGGACGTCGGTGCTGACGGCCATCGTCCAGGCGCCGTCGGCGGCCCGGCCCACCGCGCGCTGGACCCGGCGGGCCAGCCCGGGGGTGCCGATGCCGTCCTCGCGCAGTGCCCGGGCGAGGGCCAGGGCGCCGTGCGCCGCGACCGACATGCCCTGCCCGTAGATCGGGTTGAACGTGGCCGCCGCGTCCCCGAGCACCACGAAGCCCTCCGGCCACACGGGCGCGTCCTCCAGGTACCGGCGGGAGTTGCTGGTGCTGCGGCTGACGTGCACCGGGCCGAGGGGCTCGGCGGCCCGGATCAGCCGGCCCACCAGGGGGCTCGGGAGGCCCAGCGCGTAGTCGACGAAGCCCTCGGGGTCCTTCGGGGGCTCGCTGCCGCGCATCCCGCCGAGACTCACCATCCACCTGCCGTGCTCGATGGGCACGATCATGGCGCTGCGGCCGGGCCGCCCGCTCCAGGGGTCGGCCTGGATCAGGGTCATCGGCCAGTCGCGGGCCCCGTCCGGGACGCGGTAGACCCGGGTGGCGTTGGCCAGGCCGCTGTCGACGCCGCGCTCGCGGACGCCGTGCACGCCGATGGTGTCGAGCCAGGTCAGCAGCCGGGTGCCGCGGCCGCCGGCCTCCACCACCCAGTCCGCGTCCAGGTCCTGCGTGGGGCCGCCGTCCGGGCCGGCCAGCCGCACCCCGGTCACCCGGCGGGCGCTGCCGCGCAGCCCGGTCACCTGCGCGCGCCGGATCCGCACGTTCTCGCCGCAGCGCAGCACCGCCCGGCGCACCACCCACTCCAGCAGCGGCCGGCTGGAGGTGATCGTGACGTGCGAACGGTGCCGCCAGCGCCGGAACCAGCCCACCGGGGTGAGCGCCACCATGTCGCGGCTCAGCGCCGTCTCCCGGGCGCCCGCCGCCAGCAGCTCCGCCCGCAGGCCGGCCCGGGGCAGCAGCTCCTCCATCGCGTCCATGCCGCCGGGCATCAGCAGATGGGCGTGCCGGGACTGCGGCACCCCGGTGCGGTGCTCGGGCCCCTCGGGCAGCTCGTCGCGATCGAGGACGACGACCTCGTCCACGGCCGGCGACAGCGCCGCGGCGGCCAGCAGACCGGCCGGTCCGGCCCCGATGACAACGGCTCTTCGTGCGTTCACGCTTCCTCTTCCCTCCGCTCGGACGTCCGCACCGGGCGGCCTCAGCCGCCCGCGGTCCGTGCCGCGCCCTGCCGAGCCGCCTCGACGACGGGTGATCCGGCCAACGCCCGGGCGAGCCGTACGAGTTCCCGGGTGTCCGAGAAGAGGGCCGTGTGCAGCCGGTCGGTGCCCTCCGGTCCGGCGCTCTCGGCCGGGTGGGGCAGCCGGGCCTGCCGGGCGGCGTCCACGACCATGGCGGCGGCCGCGATGAAGTGCGCCTCGCCGGGCGGGCTGCCCTGGGCCCGGGCCCGCTGGTACGCCGTCTCGCGCACCCGGCCGTCGCAGCGGGACTGGAGAGCGAGCAGCGCGTCGAGGATGCGCAGCTCGCGGTAGTACAGCCGGCCGCGCGGCAGCAGCCAGCGCGGCGGTGCGGGCTTGGGGGCGGTCGGCACGCCGCGCAGCTCCGCCCACAGGGGGCCGAGCGCCCGGTAGTCCCAGACGCTGTGCCACTGGGCGAGGGCCGCGGGCAGCAGCCGGGGCAGCACGAAGCCGGCCGCGCACAGCAGCGCGCCCAGGGCGGCGGCGCGCGGGGCGAGGCCGGTGGACAGCCGGTCCAGGTCGTGCCCGGCCCAGCGGGCCGCCACCGCCGTCAGCTTGGCGCCCTCGAAGCCGGTGACGTCCACGGCCAGGCCCGCCATGATCAGCCGCAGCCCGACCCGGAGGATGCCGGTGACCTCCCGCGACCAGCGCAGGCACACATAGATGGTGATCAGCGCGCAGGCGCCGTGTCCGAGGAGGTACAGCACGATCATCTCGCGCATGTACGGGGTGTTGGCGTAGTAGGTGTCCAGGTCCCGCAGCCGCTCGGCCGGCGCGTCGGCCAGCGCGAACAGGGTGATCACGGCGATGATCACCAGGCTGTACACGGTGATCACCCGCATCGCCTGGCGCCGTACCCGCTCGGCCGGTCCGCCGCGCCAGTTGATCAGCAGGATCAGCAGCGAGGCGCTGTAGGCGGAGATGACGCTGTAGGTCATCGGGGCGCCGAAGTTGGGGATGCGGGTGAGGTGGTTCACCGCGCCGAGGGTGACGGGGGCCGAGCAGAAGAAGCACAGTCCGCCGAGGAAGATCGACATGCAGGTGGAGGCGGTCAGCGGGTCCCGCAGGGCGAGCCGCGGCCTGCGGAAGACCAGCAGGGCGGTCGCGGTGAACAGGCTCGCGACCGTGTAGACGATCAGGCTCATGGCGCGACGGCTCCCTTCAGGCCACGGCCAGGGCGCGGTCGCCCGTGCCGTCGGCGAGCGCGTCGGAGATGCGCAGCAGCGCCGGGAGGTCGGGGCGGTCGGCGAGCGGTACGGCCGCTTCCGCGCGCCGCTCCTGCGGCGCCCGGGTGGCGGCGGCGATGGCGGCGGCCCACGCGGCGGCCTGGGCCTCGTGCGGGTCGCCGCCCGCGCGCAGCTGGTCGGCGTAGGTCTGCCGGTACAGCCCCTCGTCCAGGTAACGCCCCAGGTAGTGCAGCCCGTTGTAGATGGAGCTCTGCCGCCAGGTCAGCCAGCGGGTGGCGGAGGGCCACCGGGGGCGCGGCACGCGCAGGGCCTCGCGGGTGAGCAGTCCGGTGAGCGCCCGTTCCAGCGGGCCGAGCCGTGCGTACGTCCGCCAGCAGCACACCCGCTCGGCCAGGAAGGGCGCGAAGAGCGGGATCACGATGCCGACGACGGTGAGCGCCGCGCTGAGCCCGGCGCAGGCGGACGCGAAGGTCGTGCCGAGCGCGGACCAGTCGTGTCCGCCCCACCGGGCGCCCACGGCCACGAGTTTGGCGGCGCTGTAGCCGCACCCGGCCACGGTGCCCACCCCCATGGTCACCAGACCGGCGCGCAGCGGGCCGCGCAGCCGCCGGGCCCAGGACAGCGAGCGGTAGGCGGTGACCAGGGCGGCGGTCAGGTGCGCGGCGAGGTACAGGACGATCATCTCGCCGATGTAGGGCGTGGTGGCGTAGTACGTGTCGAAGTCCGTACGGCGCTCCACGGAGGCGTCGCCGAGGACGAACAGGGCGGCGATGCCCGCGAGTACGGCGGTGTAGCCGAGGGTCCAGCGGCGGATCGCGCGGGTGGTGCCGGGGCCGCCGCGCCAGCGCATGACGAGCGCGAGGGAGGCGGCGCCGTAGGCGGTGATGGTGCCGTACGTCAGCGGGGCGGCCAGGTTGGGTACGCCGCTGACGTCGTTGACGAAGCCGACCGTGTCGGGGGCGCCGAACAGGAAGCACAGCGAGGAGAGGGCCAGCACGGTGCTGAGGGTGAGCAGGAAGGGGTCCCGCCAGCGCCGCGCCAGGTCGGGCGCCTTGGTCAGCAGGCCCAGCCACAGCAGCCCGCAGCTGACGTAGTTGATCAGGTCGCTCACCTGCCGGCCCCGCGGTAGTTGAGGGCCGCGCCGATGCGTCCGGCGAGGTCGTCGTGGCCGGAGGTGTGCGCCGCGTACACGGAATCGGGGGATGCTTTCAGCCAGGGCCGCAGCCGGTCGCCGATCAGCATGCCGAACAGGTCGGCCCGCTGTTCGGCGGCCTCCAGGAAGCGGGTGCGGGCGGCGGTGGGCGGCGCGTCGTCGGCGCCGGCCGGCACGAGGGCGCCCTCGGCGTGCGCGGCGCGGTGCGCCGGGTCGTCGTCGGCCATGTGCCACAGCTCGTGGCCCAGGATCACCAGCTTCATCCAGGGCGGGGCGTCGGCCTCGATGACGATGTCGTCGCGGGTGCCGCGGTCGATCCACAGGCCGGTCGCGGAGGTCTGCGGCGGGAAGTTCGCGAGGTGGACGACGATGGGCCGGCCGCGCCAGCGGGTGGCGGACTCGACCAGCGCGTCCAGCAGGTCGCCGGGGTCGGCGGGGATCGGCACTCGGAGGGGATCGATCAGCTCGTTGGCGAACCGGCGCATCTTCCTGGTTGTTCGCACCATTCCCCCGGAGGCTGCAAGCGGTCACGTCTGACCGCAATATGCCAACTCCGCGCCGCTTCAGCCAGCTTCACCGATCGGGCACGTACGTCACGAAAGGGACGTACGTCAGAAACGGGCTGCCGCCCACCCCGCCGACTGGCCGAAACGAACGCCTCGGGCGCGACGGTCTCCGGTTTTTTCAGCCAACCGGAAAGCAAGCCTAGGCCAGTTGCCCGGTCTCGCGTACCAGCCGTCCCGCCTCCCCCAGCAGCCCGGTCTCCGCCGCGCTCATCGTCGGGTTGTCCGCGCGCCGCCGCAGCGCCTGCGCCAGCCCCTCCTCCGTCAGCCCGGAGGGGTCGGCCAGCAGGGCGGTCAGCATCGCGCGGGCGGGCGCCGCGAGGGCGCCGGGGGCCACGGCGACCTGGGCGAGGATCACCGCGGACATGCCCCAGTCCAGTCCGGGGTGCCCGTCCTCGGCGTTGGACCAGTCGATGACCCGGGGCCCGTCCGGGGTGAGCATCACGTTGTCGGGGTGCAGATCCAGGTGCAGCACCCGCGCGTCCGGGTCGCGCGGGTCCCGGCCCGGCACGGCGTGCAGCCGGCGCAGCAGCCGGGCGAGCAGCGCCCCCGCCCGCGCCGGCTCCGCCCGGCCCTGCGTCAGGGCGCCGAGCAGGGTGGGGCCGGACAGCCGCTCCAGGACCAGCTCGGTGCGTGAGCCGGTGGGGCGGACGCGGGGTGCCGGATAGCCGTGCCGCCGTACGTACGTCATCACGGCGCCCTCGGCCGCCGCGTCCCCCCAGCCCTCGCGGTCGCGGCGCAGCACCCAGTCGGCGTCGATCTCGTAGACGTCCGCCGAGCGGCCGGAGCCCAGCAGTCTTCCGGTGGTTGTCATGGCCGTGACCCTAATCACCGGGACCTCGTGCCGACGGCCACTCCCCGGGGGCCGTGGGGCTGCCGGTAAAGTGGCGGGGTCGTCATCACACCCGTACGGGGGAAAGCCGGTGCAATTCCGGCGCTGACCCGCAACCGTGAGCCGTCTCCCCGCGGAGCGGCGAGCCGGAACGCCCCGGGGGGCACGTTGACCGGCTCGTGTGCGCCGGCCGCCGCCGCGCACAGCACCGTCGAGGTTTACGGAGTCGAGCCGCCCGGGGCCCTCCCGTGCGCTGCCCGGCTCCCCGCAGGGAGAGGCAGTCGCCGACCATGAACGTCCGCCGCAATGCCGCGGCTCTCGCCGCCATAGGCGTGCTGGCAGCCGCCGCACCCGCCGTGGCCGCCGGCCCGTCCCCTTCCCCCAAGGTCTCGGTCCCCTCCGGGCTCTACGGCAAGTCGGACCCCACGTACGACGGCGTGTGGCGCCAGTCCCTGGCCCTGACCGCCCTGCACACGCTCGGCTACCGGCCGGCCGCCGGTGCCGTCGACTGGCTCACCGGCCAGCAGTGCGCGAACGGCGCCTTCGCCGCGTTCCGCGCCGACCCCGCCAAGGCCTGCGACGCCAAGACCACGGTGGACACCAACAGCACGGCCGCCGCCGTACAGGCACTGCACGCCGTCGGCGGCCACGACGCCGCCGTCACCAAGGCGGTCGGCTGGCTGAAGTCGGCGCAGAACACGGACGGCGGCTGGGGCTACAACCCCGGCAGCCCGAGCGACGCCAACTCCACCTCCGTCGTCATCGGCGCGCTGGCCGCGACCGGCGCCGACCCGGCGCACGTCGAGAAGTCCGGCAAGTCGCCCTACGACGCGCTGGCCGGCTGGTCCATCCCCTGCGACCAGGACGGCGGCGGCGCGCTCGCCTACCAGCCCGACAAGAAGGGCAAGCTGGCCGCCAACGCGGACGCCACCGCGGCCGGTGTGCTCGGCGCGCTCGGCAAGGGTTTCGTGGCCGAGGAGGGCAAGCCCCCCGCGCAGGACGCCTGCGCCGGGACCGGCCACCCCACCCCGGCGCAGGTCGCCGACAACGGCGGCGCCTACCTCTCCGCGGCCGTCGCCGGGAGCGGTCACCTCACCTCCACGCTCCCCGGCGCCGAGAACCAGCCCGACTACGGCAACACCGCCGACACCGTCGTGGCGCTCGCCGCGGACGGGCGGACCGAGCCGGCCAAGAAGGCGTACGCCTGGCTGGAGAAGCACGCGGGCCCCTGGGCCACGCAGACCGGCCCGGCCGCGTACGCCCAGCTGATCCTCGCCGCGCACGCGGTCGGCGCCCAGCCCGGCGACTTCGGCGGCACCAGCCTGGTGACCTCCCTCGCCGCCCTCGGCCCGGCCCCGGTGGTGGCGGGCCACACCGAGAACCGGACCAAGGCCGCCGACGGCGGCTCGCACGCGGGGGTCTGGTGGAGCGTCGGCATCTGCCTCGTCGCGGGCATCGGCATCGGCTTCCTGCTCAGCACCCGGAAGAAGCAGCAGTCGTGACCGCCGTCCGCCGTGCCGTGCCGGTGCTGCTGGCCGCCCTGGCGCTGCTGTCGGCCGCGGGGGCCGGGCAGGCGCAGGCCGCGGGCTACCGCTACTGGTCCTTCTGGGAGCGCTCCGGCGACCACTGGACGTACGCCACCCAGGGCCCCTCGCTCGCCCGCCCCGACGACGGCGCGGTGGAGGGCTTCCGGTTCTCCGTGAGCGCGGACTCCGCGGACGCGAGCGAGCCGCGCGGCACGGCGGACTTCGGCACCATCTGCGCGCACACGCCCGCGAAGGCCGGCACGAAGCGGGTGGCGCTGGTCCTCGACTTCGGCGTCGAGGCCGACGCGCCGTCCGGCGAGACCCCGCCGGCCCGCCGCACGGCCTGCGCCCGCGTCGCGCCGTCGGCGTCCGCCGCGCAGGCGCTGGCCGCCGTGGCCAAGCCGCTGCGGTACGACACCAACGCCCTGCTGTGCGCGATCTCCGGGTATCCCCGCAAGGGGTGCGGCGAGCAGGTCTCCACGGACGGCTCGGCGGGCTCCGCCGGTCCGGCCGCCACCGAGAAGCCGGCCGCCTCGTCCGGCGGCCCGTCCCTGGGGCTGCCGATCGGCGCGGGTGTCGTCGTGCTGCTCGCGGGCGCGGCGGTGTGGCAGTCGCGACGGCGACGCGGATGACTCCGCCGAAGGGCCGGGCCGGGACCGGTCGCGCGGTTCCCCGCGGGCGGACGCCGGGCGACGGCGACCGTCCCGCACCGGCCGCCGCACCCGGCCGGCGCCCGGCCGGGACCGGGACCGGCACATCGGGGACCGGACGCGGCCCGTCCACGGCCGCTCGCGCGGTTCCGCCCGTCCCGGCGCCTGCGCGTTCCCGGCGGCCCGGCGGTGCCACCGTGCACCCCGGCGCCTGGTGGCTCTGGGCGACCTCCCTGGGCACCGCCGCCACCCGCACCACCAACCCCCTGCTCCTCGCCCTGCTCATCGCCGCGTCGGCGTACGTCGTGGCCACGCACCGCTCCGCGGCCCCCTGGGCCCGCTCCTACACCGCGTTCGCCCGGCTCGCCCTCGCCGTCCTCCTCGTCCGCCTCGTGTTCGCGGTGGTACTCGGCTCCCCGATCCCCGGCACCCACACCCTGCTCACCCTCCCGGAGATCCCCCTGCCGCACTGGGCGCAGGGCATCCGCCTGGGCGGCGAGGTCACCGCGGAGGCCCTCGTCTTCGCGGCCTACGACGGGCTGAAACTGGCCACCCTGCTGATCTGCGTGGGCGCCGCGAACGCCCTCGCGAGCCCTTCGCGCCTGCTGAAGTCCCTCCCCGGCGCCCTGTACGAGACCGGCGTCGCCGTCGTCGTCGCCCTGACCTTCGCCCCGCACCTGATCGCCGACGTGCAGCGGCTGCGCGCCGCCCGCCGGCTGCGCGGCCGCCCCGACCGCGGCGTCCGGGGCCTGCTCCAGGTCGGACTCCCGGTCCTGGAGGGCGCGTTGGAGCGCTCGGTCGCCCTCGCCGCCGCGATGGAGGCGCGCGGCTACGGCCGCGCCGCCGAGGTCCCCGCCCGGGTCCGCCGCACCACCGCCGCGCTCACCCTCGGCGGGCTGCTCGGCGTCTGCGCCGGCACCTACGGGCTGCTCACCGCCGAGGGCGGCGGGTACGGGATCCCGCTGCTGCTCGCCGGGGTCGCCGCCGCCCTTGCGGGACTGCGCCTGGGCGGCCGCCGCTCGCTGCGCACCCGCTACCGCCCCGACCGCTGGGACGCCCGCGCCTGGCTGGTCACCGGCTCCGGCGTCGCCGTGGCCGCGCTGCTCACCCTCGCCTCGGCGCGCGCCCCGGAGGCGCTGCACCCGGGCGTGGTCCCGCTGACCGCGCCGTCCCTGCCCCTGTGGCCCGCCGCCGCGGTCCTCCTCGCCCTGCTGCCCGCCTTCGCCGTCCCCAGGGAGCACTCGTGATCCGCTTCGAGGATGTCAGCGTGACGTACGACGGCGCCGCCGAACCCACCGTGCGCGGCGTCGACTTCGAGGTGCCGGAGGGCGAACTGGTGCTCCTCGTCGGCCCGTCCGGGGTCGGCAAGTCGACGGTGCTCGGCGCGGTCAGCGGCCTGGTCCCGCACTTCACCGGCGGCACCCTGCGCGGCCGGGTCACCGTCGCCGGCCGCGACACCCGCGCCCACAAACCACGCGAACTCGCCGATGTCGTCGGCACGGTGGGCCAGGACCCGCTCGCCCACTTCGTCACGGACACCGTGGAGGACGAACTCGCCTACGGCATGGAGTCGTTGGGCCTCGCCCCCGACGTGATGCGGCGCCGGGTGGAGGAGACCCTCGACCTGCTGGGCCTGGCCGGCCTGCGGGACCGCCCCATCGCCACCCTCTCCGGCGGCCAGCGCCAGCGCGTCGCCATCGGCTCCGTCCTCACCCCCCACCCCCGGGTGCTCGTCCTGGACGAGCCGACCTCCGCGCTGGACCCGGCCGCCGCGGAGGAGGTACTGGCCGTGCTCCAGCGCCTGGTGCACGACCTGGGCACCACGGTCCTCATGGCCGAACACCGCCTCGAACGCGTCGTCCACTACGCCGACCGGGTCGTCCTCCTCCCCGCTCCCGGCCGGCCCCCCGTCACCGGCACCCCGGCCGACGTCATGTCCGTCTCGCCGGTCCATCCCCCGGTGGTCGCCCTGGGCCGGCTGGCCGGCTGGTCCCCCCTCCCGCTGACCGTCCGGGACGCCCGCCGCAGGGCGGGGGAACTGCGGGAACGACTGTCCGCGGCCGCGGACGGCCGCACGGCCGAACCGACGCGGAGCACGGCGGCACCCCACCCGCCCGCGCACACGGTGCCCGCCCCGGCCGGCCGGGGCACGGGCCGCCTGTTCGGCCGCCGCCCCAAGACCGCCCCCGCCACCGGGCCCGCCCCGCTGGCGACCGCGGACGCCCTCACCGTCCGCCGCGCCCACGTCACCGCCCTCGACCGCCTCTCGCTCACCGTCGCCCCCGGCGAGACCATCGCCCTCATGGGCCGCAACGGCGCCGGCAAGTCCACCCTCCTCAACACCCTCGTCGGCCTGCTCGAACCCACCTCCGGCACGGTGACCGTCGGCGGCGCCGCCCCGCACCGCACCGCGCCCCGCGAGCTGATCCGGCACGTCGGCCTGGTCCCGCAGGAACCGCGCGACCTGCTGTACGCCGACACGGTGGCGGCCGAATGCGCCGCCGCCGACCAGGACGCGGGCGCGGACCCCGGCACCTGCCGCGCCCTGCTGTCCCGGCTGCTGCCGGGCATCGCCGACGACACCCACCCCCGCGACCTCTCCGAGGGACAGTGCCTGGCGCTGGCGCTGGCCGTCGTGCTGGCCGCCCGCCCGCCGCTGCTCCTGCTGGACGAGCCCACCCGCGGCCTGGACTACGCGGCGAAGGCCCGGCTGGTGACCACGCTGCGCGGCCTCGCCGCCGAGGGGCACGCGATCGTGCTGGCCACGCACGACGTGGAGCTGGCCGCGGAGGTCGCGCACCGGGTGGTGCTGCTGGCCGAGGGCGAGGTGATCGCGGACGGTCCCACGGCCCAGATCGTGGTGTCGTCGCCGTCCTTCGCCCCGCAGGTGACGAAGATCCTGGCCCCCCAGCGGTGGCTGACCGTGGCCGAGGTGCGGGAGGCCCTGGGATGAGCCCCTCCCCCGCGACCCGGGCCCCCCGGGTGCGCGCCGTCCGCCTCGGCCCCCGGTCCGTCGCCGCCCTGGTCCTGGTCTCCGCGGTCGGTGCGGTCGGCTTCGGCTGGCCCTTCCTCGCCCCGCCCGACTCCCGGCTCGGCGCGCACGCCCAGGACGCCCCCTGGCTCTTCGCGGGCCTGCTGATCCTGCTGGTCGCGGTGGTCGCCGCCACCATCTCGGAGTCGGACCTCGGGCCCAAGGCGGTCGCGACGCTCGGCGTGCTGGCCGCGACCGGCGCCGCGCTGCGGCCGATCGGCGCGGGCACGGCCGGGATCGAGCCGATGTTCTTCCTGCTGGTGCTCAGCGGCCGCGTCCTCGGCCCCGGCTTCGGGTTCGCGCTGGGCTCGGTGACGATGTTCGCGTCCGCGCTGCTGACCGGCGGGGTCGGCCCCTGGCTGCCGTTCCAGATGCTGTCGATGGGCTGGTTCGCGATGGGCGCGGGCCTGCTGCCGGGCCCGGTACGGCTGCGCGGCAGGGCCGAACTGCTGCTCCTGGCCGGCTACGGCTTCCTCGCCTCCCTCGCCTACGGCACCGTCATGAACCTGGCCGGCTGGCCCTTCATGGGCGCCACCGCGTCGGGCATCTCCTTCCACCCGGGCGACTCGGTCGCCGCCAATCTGGCCCGCTTCGTCGCCTACTGCCTGGCCACCTCCCTCGGCTGGGACCTGGGCCGGGCCCTGTGCACGCTGGTGCTGACCTTCGCGCTCGGCCCGGCGGTGCTGCGCGCGCTGCGCCGGGCCACCCGCCGGGCCGCCTTCGAGACCCCGGTCACCTTCGACGGCCCCGTCGGGTGAGGGGCCGTACCCGTGCGGTGAACGGGTCGGTGAAGCACCCCACATGACGCAGTTCACCTACGAATGACGGCCGTACCCCCGTTCAGCCCAGGTACGACGACCCGCACCCCCTTTGACCTGCGGTTTGCGGCTTGCGCCACATAGCGGACAGGGCGCGCCCATCCGGCCGCAACTAGTAAATGCGGTGATTGCGGGCGGTTGTCCGGGCTGCTTATCTGGTCGGCGTCGCCAGGCGCCACGGGCCCTCAGGGTCGCGGCGCCGACGCATGCCGGTCGCGAGAACGCGGCCCGCCCCCAGGGGCTCGTGCGCGGCGATTCCTTGTCCCCGACGCAAGAGGTTCTCCGTGTCCGTTTCCGTGATCCGTCGCATCGCCTCCCCGAAGAAGGCCCTCACCGTCGCCGCCGTGGCCGCCGCCACCTCCGGCATGGCGCTGTCCGCGGCCCCCGCCCAGGCCGCCCCCGCCTCCGCTTCCTCCGCCCAGGCGATCGCGCACAAGATGATCCCGGACGCCGCGCAGTTCAACGCGTTCAGCAAGATCGTCGAGCGGGAGAGCGGCTGGAACCCGACCGCCACCAACAGCTCCTCCGGCGCCTACGGCCTGGTCCAGGCCCTGCCGGGCTCCAAGATGGCCTCCGCGGGCGCCGACTGGAAGACCAACCCGGCCACCCAGATCAAGTGGGGCCTGAACTACATGAACTCCCGCTACGGCAGCCCGGTCAAGGCCTGGTCCTTCTGGCAGGCGAACGGCTGGTACTGAGCCGCTCCCACGACCACCGGACCGCTCACCCCGCTCCGGCACCGAACCAGCGCGCCATCCCGGCCGGCCCGTCCCGCCCCCTGGCGGTCGACGGCGCCCAGGTCGGACGACCGCACCCTCGCCCCCCGCGCGGCGAGGGTGCGTTCGCATGCCCGCGCCCGTGCCGTTCGGTTGTCCCCGCCCACCCAACCCGGCTTTCCCCCGTTTTCCCCCGCCCCCGTGGTGGAGTTGTCCTCGCCCTGTCCGTCCGGCGAACCGGAGGAACGATGACGACGCCGAAGACAGCGGAACCGGCGGGGGCCGAACCGGACCCGGAGGCACGCGGACTGCGGCTGGTCGTCGTCCTGCTCGCGCTGACCGTGGTGAGCGGCCTGATCGACGCCGTCAGCTACCTCGGACTCGGCCGGGTCTTCACGGCCAACATGACCGGCAACGTCGTGGTGCTGGGCTTCGCGGCGGCGGGGGCGCCCGGGTTCTCGGTACCGCACACCGCGACCTCGCTGGGCTGCTTCCTGCTCGGCGCCGTGGTGGGCGGCCGGGTCGCGGCCCGGTTCCGCAGCGGGTCCCGGCGCCGCTGGGCCCGGCTGAGCCTGGCGGCCGAGGCCGCCCTGGTGGGACTGTCCGCGGCGGTGGCCTTCACCTGGCCGCACGACGCGGGCGCCGCCTACGTGCTCATCGCCCTCACCGCCCTCGCGATGGGCCTGCGCAACGCCACCGTCCGCAAGCTCGGGATCGCCGACCTGACCACCACGGTACTGACCGGCACCCTGACCGGGCTGGTCGCCGACTCCCGCCTCGGCAACGGCACCGGGCTCCGCTCCCCGCGCCGCGCCGCCTCGGTGCTCGCCATGCTCGCCGGCGCCTTTCTGGGCGCCTGGCTGGTACTGCACCACGGCCTGGGCGTTCCACTGCTGCTCGCGGCCGTGGGATCGGCGGTGCCGGCGGTGACCGCCTCCGGCCGCGAGTAGCGCCCGCCCGGCCGGTGGCCCCCGCGGCTCCCCGACCCCGCTGCCGCACGCCGTGCGGATCACGGCTTCCACCGTTGCACGACCCTTGCGGCGGCGGGCACCGCGTCCGCAGACTGCACCCCAGCACCAGTACGCGTTCTCGTTCTGAGGAGAGCCCTCCCGGAGAGGACCCGCACGCATGGCCGCCGAACCCGTGATCGTCGAAGCCGTCCGCACCCCGATCGGCAAGCGCGGCGGCGCGCTCGCCGGCCTGCACCCCGCCCACCTCCTGGGCGAGACCTACCACGAACTCCTCGGCCGCACCGGCCTGCCCGCCGACGCGGTCGAGCAGATCGTCGGCGGCACGGTGACCCACGCCGGCGAGCAGTCCATGAACCCCGCGCGCACCGCCTGGCTGGCCGTGGGCCTGCCGTACGAGACCGCCGCGACGACCGTGGACTGCCAGTGCGGCTCCTCCCAGCAGGCCGCGCACATGGTGGCCAACATGATCGCGGCGGGCGTCATCGACGTCGGCATCAGCTGCGGTGTCGAGGCCATGTCCCGCGTCCCGCTCGGCTCCGGCTCCAGGCACGGCCCCGGCAAGCCGCTCCCCGACGAGTGGAACGTGGACCTGCCCAACCAGTTCGAGGCGGCGGAGCGCATCGCCCGGCACCGCGGGCTGACCCGGCAGGACGTCGACGCGCTCGGCGTCCTCTCGCAGGAACGGGCCGCCCGCGCCTGGGCCGAGGAACGCTTCAAGCGGGAGACCTTCGCCGTCCAGGTGCCCACCACCGAGCAGGAGCAGTACGCGGGGCAGGGCATGTGGCGGCTGGTCGAGAAGGACGAGGGGCCGCGCGACACGTCCATGGAGGCGCTGGCGGACCTGAGACCGGTGATGCCGAGGGCCGTGCACACCGCGGGCAGCTCCGCGCAGATCTCCGACGGCTCGGCCGCGATCATGTGGGCGTCCAAGCGGATGGCCCGCGCGCTGAGGCTGCGGCCGCGGGCGCGGATCGTCGCCCAGGCGCTGGTCGGCGCCGACCCGCACTTCCATCTGGACGGCCCGGTCGACGCGACGCGCGCGGTGCTGGGCAAGGCGGGGATGTCGCTGAAGGACATCGACCTCGTGGAGATCAACGAGGCCTTCGCCTCGGTGGTGCTCAGCTGGACCCGGGTCTTCGAGCAGGACCTGGGCAAGGTCAACGTCAACGGCGGCGCGATCGCCCTCGGCCACCCGGTGGGCGCGACCGGCGCCCGGCTGATCACCACCGCCCTGCACGAACTGGAGCGCACGGACCAGGAGTTCGCGCTCGTCACCATGTCCGCGGGCGGCGGCCTGGCCACGGGGACGATCCTCCAGCGGCTCTAGGTGCCCTGTCCGGGCAGGTTGCCGACGGCCACCGCTCCCGTCTTCCGCTCCCCGGCGTGGGCGGCCTGGAGCACGGTGCGCACCCGCGGCCCCTGCACCAGGTACGACAGCCCGAAGCCGGCGGTGACCACCACGGCGCCGCCCACCGCGTCCAGCACCCAGTGGTTGGCGGTGGCGAGGATGGCCGAGACGGTGAAGAAGGGGTGCAGGAGGCCGAGGGCCTTCATCCACCACCTGGGCGCCAGGATCACGATCACCATGCCGCACCACAGGGACCAGCCGAAGTGCAGCGACGGCATCGCCGCGTACTGGTTGGTGAGCGCGGTCATCGCCCCGTAGTCGGGGTGGGCGAGGTCCTGGGTGCCGTGCACGGTGTCGATGAAGCCGAGCCCCGGCATCAGCCGCGGCGGGGCCAGCGGGAAGAGCCAGAAGCCGATCAGGGCGAGGAAGGTGGCGAAGCCGAGGGAGGTGCGGGCCCAGCGGTAGTCCACCGGGCGGCGCCAGTACAGGACCGCGAGCACGGCGAGCGGCAGCACGAAGTGGAACGACTCGTAGTAGAAGTCGAAGAAGCCGCGCAGCCAGCCGATCCCCGCGACCGTGTGGTTGAGCCAGTGCTCGATGTCTATGTGCAGGAACCGCTCGATGTCGACGACGATCCGCCCGTGGTGTTCGGCGGCGTCCCGGCCCCGGTCGTCCCCGCCGGCACCCGCGGCCAGCCGGACCTTCGCGTAGGCGGCGTACACGACCCGGATCAGCAGCAGTTCCAACAGCAGGTTGGGGCGGGTGAGGACCCGGCGCAGGAACGGCAGCAGCGGTACGTGCTTCCAGCGGGCGGGGACCGCGGGGGCGTACTCGGTGGGGACGGGGGACTGGTAGTACGGCGAGGTGCGGGACAGGAACGGTACGGCGACGGCGGCGGCCAGGGCCGCGACCAGCACCAGGTCGTCGCGCAGGGCGTACAGCGCCGGGGTGTTCGGCAGCATCATCTTCGCCGGCAGGGTGGTCACCAGCACCACCGCCACCGGCCACACGCTGCGGTCGGAGGCCCGGCGCCCGACCCGTCCGACCACCGCGAGCAGCAGCCACAGCAGCTGGTGCTGCCAGGTGGTGGGCGACACGGCCACCGCGGCGCAGCCGGTGACGGCCACGGCGAGCAGCAGCTGCCCGTCGTGCGCGTAGCGCACCGCGCGGCGCAGGGCGAGGACCGCGACGGCCGCGCCGAGCAGCAGGAAGAGCGTGATCTCCAGGGGGCCGGTGAGGCCGAGGCGGAGCAGGGCGCCGTGCAGGGACTGGTTGCCGAGGGCGTCGGCCTTGCCGCCGAGGCCCACTCCGGCCGGGTGGCGCAGCCAGTAGGTGACCGAGTCGTGCGGCAGCGCCGCCCAGGCGAGCGCGGTCAGCGCGGCGAAGGTGCCGGTGCCGGTCAGCGCGGCCCGGCGGCGGTCGGTGAACCACAGCAGGGGGATGAAGAGCAGCACGGTGGGCTGGAGGGCCGCCGCCAGGCCGATGCACACCCCGCTGGCCCGCTGCCCGCGCACGGCGAAGCAGCCGGCCAGCACCAACAGCACCGGCAGGATGCTGGTCTGGCCGAGCCACAGGGCGTTGCGGACCGGCAGCGAGACCATGAGCAGGCTGATCGCGACCGGCGCGGCCAGCAGGGAGGTGCGGCGGCCGACCGGCTGGGGCAGCGCGCGGGCGGCGATCAGACCGAGCGCGACGACCAGCAGCAGGCTGCCGAAGGTCCAGCCCCAGCCGAGGGCGGCCTCGGCGGCGCGGGTGAGCGGCTTGAGCACGAGCCCGGCGAAGGGGGTGCCGGTGAACTGCGTGGAGTCGTAGAGGGAGCCCTTGACGTGCAGGACGCCGTTCGGGCCGACCCAGGTCTCCAGGTCGGTGAGGCGTTTGCCGCTCGGGCTGGTCAGGACGGTGGCCACCTGCCGGACCGCGAGGACGGCGGCCACCGCCCACAGCGCGAACCGCGCCGCGCGCAGCCGTCCCTCCGCGTCAGCCGTGCCGAGACCGTCCCCCGGTCCCCCGCTGTGCTCCACGTTCGCCACGCCTCGTCGGCCTCCCGCCCCGTCCGTCCCCGGCGCGGTGCGCGCCGGATCGTTCCGCGAAACTCTACGAGGCTCGCAGACCCCCTGAACAGGGACGCAGGCAACCCCCGGATCACCTGGCGTTCCCCGTCCTTTTGTCCGGATGACGATAGTGCCCGGGGCCTCCGGTTGCGCCTTTGGGGCGCGAGAAGCATCACAGCCGGCGGCCGGTACACCGGCGCGCGAGCGGGCAGACGTGCCTGTACAGGCGCCCTTTGGCTGCCCTGCGCACTCATATGCGTACGGGACGTAACGGCCGATTCCGTGCCTATGGTCGATTTTCGGCCCGTCGCACGTCACCGCCGCCGTCCGGGTCGGGTCCCTGTCCCCGTCGAAAGGTAGGCGAGCCCCGTTTTGGCGACCGTCACAGCCGTCACCCCGCACGTCAAGGGCCGCGAGACCGCCGCCTTGCGCGATGTCACCGTCACCGATCCCGCGCTCGTCAGGCGCGCCGTCAAGGCGGCCGCGCTGGGCAACGCGATGGAATGGTTCGACTTCGGTGTCTACAGCTACATCGCGGTCACCCTGGGCAAGGTCTTCTTCCCGTCCGGTAACCCGACCGCCCAGCTGCTGTCGACGTTCGGCGCCTTCGCGGCGGCGTTCCTGGTCCGCCCGCTCGGCGGCATGGTCTTCGGCCCGCTCGGCGACCGTGTGGGCCGGCAGAAGGTCCTCGCGCTCACCATGATCATGATGGCGGTCGGCACGTTCGCGATCGGTCTGATCCCCTCGTACGCCTCGATCGGCGTCGGCGCGCCCCTGCTGCTCCTGGCCGCCCGCCTGGTGCAGGGCTTCTCCACCGGCGGCGAGTACGCGGGCGCCTCCACCTTCATCGCCGAGTACGCCCCCGACAAGAAGCGCGGCTTCTTCGGCAGCTGGCTGGAGTTCGGCACGCTGGCGGGCTACATCGGCGGCGCGGGCCTGGTCACGCTGATGACGGCGCTGCTGTCGTCCGGCGACCTGCTCTCCTGGGGCTGGCGCGTCCCGTTCCTGATCGCGGGCCCGATGGGCATCATCGGCCTGTACCTGCGGATGCGCCTGGAGGAGACCCCGGCGTTCGCGGCGGAGGTCGAGAAGGCGGAGAAGTCCCGGCCGAAGGTGCCGCTGCGGCAGATGGTGACGGGCCAGTGGAAGACGCTGCTGCTCTGCATGGGCCTGGTGCTGGTCTTCAACGTCACCGACTACATGCTGCTGTCGTACATGCCGAGCTATCTGACCAGTGAGCTGAAGTACGACGAGACGCACGGGCTGCTGGTGGTGCTGGGCGTGATGGCGCTGATGATGATCGTGCAGCCGTTCGCCGGTGCGCTGACCGACCGGGTGGGCCGCCGGCCGGTGATCGCCGCCGGGTGCGCGGGCTTCCTCTTCCTGTCCGTCCCGGCCCTGCTCCTGATCCGCCAGGGCAGCCTGCTCGCCGTCGCGCTGGGCATGGGCGCGCTGGGCCTGCTGCTGGTCTGCTTCACGGCCGCCATGCCGGCCGCGCTGCCCGCGCTCTTCCCGACGCGGGTGCGCTACGGGTCCCTGTCCATCGGCTTCAACGTGTCCGTGTCGCTGTTCGGCGGGACGACGCCGCTGGTGGTGACGGCGCTGATCGGGGCGACGGGCAACATGATGATGCCCGCCTACTACATGATGGCCGCGGCCGTCGTGGGCGGCTTCGCGGTGTGGCGGATGTCGGAGTCCGCGGGCCGCCCGCTGCCGGGCTCCGCCCCCGCGGTCGAGAAGCGGTAACCGCCGGCGCCGCCTGCCGGGACCGAAACGGCCGGACAGCCCCGTTCGCGGGCTGTCCGGCCGTTCCCGTCTTCCGGTGCCGGTGCGGCCGGGCTCAGTGGCCCGCCTCCCCCTGCGGCCGTGCGTGGCGCGGCAGCAGGAAGGCGAGCAGGAAGGTGAGCGCGAGCATGCCGTCGACGATCCACAGCACCGTCTTCATGACCGTGCCGAACCCGCTGCGGAAGGCCGAGGTCGTGGTGGCCGCCAGGGCGGCCGGGACCCGGGCGCCGGCCTCGGGCGAGGCGGCGGCGGACCGTGCGTCCTTCTCCAGGCGCGCGCAGGACGCCGGGGTCGCCTCCGGGTCCTTGGCCACGGCGCGGTCCGAGGCGCAGGCACGCAGGTCGGCCACGACCCGGTCCTGAGCGGCGGGCGCCACCCGCACCGCGGCGAGCCGGTGCCGCAGGTCGCCCGCGTGGTGGTCGACGGCGGTGGCGATCCCGCCGCCCAGCAGGCCGAAGAAGACGGTGCCGAGCAGGGCCACGCCGAAGGCGCCGCCGAGCTGCTGCATCGCGGTCATGGTGCCGGACGCCGAGCCCGTCTCGTGCTGCTCGACACCCGCGAGCACGATGTCGAAGAACGGCGCCATGAGCAGGCCCATGCCGATGCCGGTGACGAGCAGGGCGGGCAGCAGCTGCCAGGGGCCGACGCCGCCGCCGACCCGGTCGAGGGTCAGCCACACCCCGAACACGCCGAGCGCCATCACCAGCGCGCCCGCCTGGAGCACGGCGCGTCCGAACCGGGCGACGCCCTGGGCGATCCCGAAGCCGACGATCATGCCGCCCGACCAGGGCACCATCACCAGGCCGGCCTTGAGCGGCGAGTAGCCGAGGCCGATCTGGGTGTAGAGGTTGAAGACCAGCATGAAGCCCTGCATGGTCGAGAAGAAGACCAGCCCGAGGGCCATGCCGCCGCTGAAGCCGCGCTTGCGGAACAGGCTCGGGACGACCAGCGGGTCGAGGCCGGCCCTGCTGCGGCGCGACTCGTGCGCGGCGAAGGCGGCGAAGACGGCCAGCGAGGCGGCCATCATCACGAAGGTCCACACGGGCCAGCCGTACTCACGGCCCTGGACCAGCGGGAAGATGATGAGCAGCGCGGCCAGCGAGACCAGGAGCATGCCGGGGATGTCCAGGTCCGGCCGGCTGCCGGACCGGCCCCGGGGCAGGTAGCGCAGGGCGCCGAGGAAGGCGGCGGCGCCCAGCGGCAGGTTGATCAGGAAGATCATCCGCCAGCCGGTGCCGAAGTAGTCGGCGTCGACGAGCCAGCCCGCCAGGATCGGCCCGCCCACCGCGGACAGCCCCATGACCGGCCCGAACATGCCGAAGGCCTTCTGCGACTCCTTCGGCGGGAACATCTCCTTGATCATGCCGAGGCCCTGGGGCAGCATCACGGCGCCGAACAGCCCCTGGGCGACGCGCGCGGTGATCAGCATCCCCGGCGACACGGACACCGCGCACAGCAGGGAGCCGACGGTGAAGCCCGCGGCGCCCACCAGGAACATCCGGCGGCGTCCGTGGATGTCGCCGAGCCGGCCTCCGGTGACGAGCCCGACGGCCATCGAGAGGGTGTACGCGGCGGCCAGCCACTGGAGCGTGGAGGCGCCGCCGCCCAGGTCGGCCCGCATGGAGGGGCCGGCGATGTTCGTGACGACGGCGTCGAGGAGATCCATCACCTCCGCCGCGAGGATCACGAAGAGCGCGGCCCAGCGCCACCGGTAGGGCGCCTGCGCATGGGTGGGCGTCTCGTCGGACGCGACACCTGTGACGGACATGGGAGACTCCTAGGGAAGAGAACGGTGTTCACCATACAGAACGCCGATCACCATATGAACGCTGTTCATCAAGATATAGCGCAATCATCCGCGACAGACAAGCTATATCGCGTCCGGGCGGGCGTGTGTGCGGGTCCCACGGCGCACCGGAGAACACCGTTCTCCCCGCGTCCTAGACTCGGGACCATGAGCAACGCGGCCCCGGGCACCCCCGCACCCCCTCCGTCCCCCTGGGACCGCAGGCGCCGCGCTCGCGCCCAGGCCGCCCCCGCGCGCGTGCCGCTGTCCCGGGAACGGGTCGTCGAGGCCGCCTTCACCGTCCTGGACGACCAGGGGCTCGACGGGCTGTCGATGCGCCGGGTCGCGGCCGAACTGGGCGTGACCGTCTCCGCCCTGTACGCCCACGTCAGCTCCAAGGACGACCTGCTGGAGCTGATGTACACCCGGCTCTTCGACGGCTTCGAGCTGCCCGAGCCGGACCCCGAGCGGTGGCGGGAGCAGCTGCGGGACTTCGCGCACGCCGGGCGCCGGCGCCTGCTGTCGCACCGGGACATGGCCCGGATCTCCATGGCCCACGTCCCCTTCACCGCCGAACTGCTGCCGCATGTCGAGGGGTTGCTCGCGATCTTCCGCGCCGCCGGGCTGCCCGACCACATCGCGGCCGAGGCCGGCGACCTCATCTCCACCTACATCGACGGGTTCGTCCTGGAGGAGGGCATGTGGCAGGACCGGGCGGCCCGCGCGGACGGCGAGGAGGCGTCCCTGGCCCGCCCCGACTGGCACGAGATGGCCGACCGGATGCGGGACTACTTCGCCTCCCTGCCCGCGGGGGACTTCCCGAACCTGCGCGCCCTGTCCGGGCTGATGGTGTCCGGCTCCTCCGACGAGAGGTTCGACACCGGTCTGGAGATCATCCTGCGCGGTCTGGCGAGCTATCTGCCGGACGCGGCGCCCGGTGACGACGATCGCTGACCGCGCCCCCGCGTGTCCGCGGCCGCTCCCCGCCTCCCCGGCCCTCGGCTGAGATGATCGGAGGGGCAGCAGGCATCCGGGAAAGGCGGCAGGCGATGAGCGGGCAGCAGCTCTGGGACGACGTCGACGACTACTTCATCAGCAACCTCTCGCCCGACGACGAGGCGCTGCGGGCCGCCCTGCGGGAGAGCGAGTCCGCCGGGCTGCCCGCCATCGCGGTCACCGCCGCCCAGGGCAAGCTGCTCCAGCTGCTCGCCCAGGTGCAGGGGGCGCGCACGGTGCTGGAGATCGGCACACTGGGCGGCTACAGCACGATCTGGCTGGCCCGCGCCCTGCCCGAGGACGGCAGGCTGGTGTCGCTGGAGTACAGCGCCAGACACGCCGAGGTGGCCACCCGCAACATCGCCCGCGCGGGCCTGGAGCGGATCGCCGAGGTGCGGGTGGGCCCGGCCCTGGAGTCGCTGCCCAAGCTCGCCGACGAGAACCCGGCCCCCTTCGACCTGGTCTTCATCGACGCCGACAAGGCCAACAACGGCCACTACGTCGAGTGGGCGCTGCGGCTCACCCGCGCGGGCAGCCTGATCGTGCTGGACAACGTGGTGCGCGGCGGCCGGGTCGCGGACGCGGACAGCACCGAGCCGGACGTGGTCGGCACCCGGACCGCGATCGAGCTGATCGCCTCCCATCCGAGGCTCAGCGGGACCGCGATCCAGACGGTCGGCGCCAAGGGCTACGACGGCTTCGCCCTCGCCCGGGTGCTGGGCTGACCCGGCCGCTCACGCCTCGTGGAAGAAGCCGACGTTGACGCTGCGCGGGGCGGCGCGGTCCTGCACGACGACCTCGCCGGACGCGCCGCGCGGCAGCGGCACGGTCGCGCCGTAGCCCAGGGGCCGGGTGGTGCCCCCGGCGGTCAGCCGGACCTCGGCGGCCGGGTCGGGCTGCGAGCCGCGCAGCCAGGTCAGCCGCCAGGTGCCGTCGGGTCCGCAGGAGAACTCCAGGTGGACGCGGGAGACGAACAGCCAGTCCTCGGGCACGACCAGCCGGCACCCGGCCGCGTCCCGGCCGACCCGCAGCACGGCGCCCGGCTCGCTCGGCGCCTGCGCCATCGTCATCCCGGCGGTGGCCCCCGCGTCGGCCGCCGAGACGACGGCCATGGTGAGTTCGAGCACCTGCGTTCCCCCTGAACCTCGTCGCGCGCCCCGGCGGTCGCCGTGCGCCGCCGCCGCATGATAGAACGCCCCGCCGGGCCCCGTCCGGCACAATGAGGCCATGACCGAGCGCAAGCCACCCGGCGTGCCGTTCGAGTCCTGGGTCGACAAGCAGATCCGGGACGCACAGGCGCGCGGCGAGTTCGAGAGGCTGTCCGGAGCGGGTGAGCCGCTGCCCGCCGAGGTCGACTCCACCTACGACGAACTGTGGTGGGTCAAGCGGAAGATGGCGCGCGAGGGGCTGTCGGTGCTGCCGCCCGCGCTGGCGCTGCGCAAGGAGGCGGAGGACGCGCTGACGGCGGCGTACGCGGCGCCGTCGGAGCGGATCGCCCGGAAGATCATCGAGGACGTCAACGTCAAGATCCGCGACATGATGTTCAAGCCGCCGCCGGGCCCCCCGCTGGGCAGGAAGCCGTACGACGTGGAGGAGGTCGTACGCGAGTGGCGCCGGCTGAGGGAGGGCGTGCGGAAGCCGGAGGGGTGAGCGGGCCGGACCGGTGACCCGGCCCGGCCCGCTCCCGCCGTCAGCTGTGCAGCAGCCGTTCGGCCAGGTCGCGGTAGTCGCGCAGGGCCAGCCGCAGCTGCTCCGTGTCGGTCTCGGCGGCGGAGCCGCGCTCGTCGGTGTCCTCCCAGGACATGCGCAGGGTGCGGCGGCGCCGGGTGACGGCCTCGGTGAACCGGGCGGCGATCTCCTCCACGGCCCGGTCCGCCTCCTCCACGGCCGCCCGGGGCCGGTCCACGAAACCGGCCGTGACCTCCCGTATCCGCTGCTCCCAGCGTTCGTTCTCCTCGTGCGGCAGCAGCGGGGCGCCCGTCCCCGAGGGCGACTCGGCGGTCCCCGGCGCGCTCGGCCAGGCGTCCGGTGCGGTGCCCTCGGTGGTGCGCGCCTCCCGGGCGCTGAGGTCCCCGGGCGCGGGCGCGCCGAGCCCGTCGTCGGGCATCGGGGCGTTCGGCGCGGACGTGCCGAGGTCGGACTCACCGCCCGTGCGCAGGGAGCGGTCCCGCTCGGCCGTGCCCAGGCCCTCGGTGCCGGGGCGCAGCCCTTCCGTGCCGTGTGCCCGGTCCGCCGCCGGTCCGGGCGGGGGCGGCGGTGCGCCGCCCGGCTCCCCGGGCAGCCGTTCGGCCGGCCCTGGCCTTCTGGTCGGGCGCTCGCCCGTCTCCGGCCGCTCGGTGTTCTCGGCCTCCGGCATCCACTCGTCGTCCGGCGGGCGGGCGTAGCGGCTGCTGGGCTGCCGCTCGTCGCCCGGGCCTCGCATCCTGTCCGGCATGGTGCTCGTCCCTTCTGCTGGGTCAGGCCCGGTGGCGGCCGGGCGTTGCGCCGCTGCCGGCGCGGGTCAGGTCGTCGAAGAGGGCGTGGGCCCCGACGAGGGCGGAGCGCATCTCCTCGGTGTCGGCGCCGCCCGTCTGCGCGTGGGCCATCCGGTGGACCCGGCGGTAGCCGTCGACGTGCTCGGCGTGGTGCACGGACAGCGCGGCCAGCTGCTCGTCGTAGCGCCCGCCGTCCGGGTAGCCGCGTACGGCGGCGACCTCGCCGAGCAGCCGGTCGGCCTCGGCCACCGCCTGCCGCGGGGACTCCACGAAGTGCTCCTGGACGCCGGCCCAGCGGGCCGCGTACCGCTCCTGCTCGTCCCGGTCGAGCGGTCGTTCGCGCAGGTCGCCGTGGCGTTCGACGCGTTCGTTCAGCTCCTGCTCGGCGGCCTTGGTGTCCCCGCCGTGGGCGGCCACGGTCCGCTCGTACTCGGGTCCGAAGCGCCGCTTCAGGCCGCTTCCGCCGCCGCGGTGGCCGAGCAGCACGGTGACGAGCGCGGCGACGACCACCAGCGCCACGATCACGACCAGCAAGATGATCAAGCCTGTGGACATTGGTTCCTCCGTCGGTCCGGCCCCGCCGGCCGGCTCTCCTCCCGGGTCACCCGGAACCCCGCCCACAAACGGCGGCGGTGCGGCCCGGCCCGGAAAACCGCTCGGACCGGCCGGGCACGGCGCCCCACAATGACCCGCATGACGACGTGGACGATCAGCCCGCAGGAGCCCGGCTCGCCGGTCGCGGCAGCGCTCTGGCGCGCGTACTACACCGAGGTCAGCGACCGCTGGTATCTGCGGTACGAGGGCCGCCGCACCGATCCGGCCGAGCTGGAGCGGGAGATCGCGGCCGTCACGGGCGCCGAACTCGCGCCGCCCACGGGGCGGTTGCTGGTGGGCTGGTACGGCGGCACGGCGGCCGGGACCGCGGGCGTACGGCTGCTCGACGCCGAGACCGCGGAGCTGACCCGGGTGTTCGTGCACGCCGGCCTGCGTGGCCGGGGCGGCGCCCCGCTGCTGGTGGCGGCCGCCGAGGAGGCCGCCCGCGCGCTCGGCGCCCGGCGGCTGGTCCTGGACACCCGCGACGATCTGGTCGAGGCCCGCGCCCTGTACGCCCGCCTCGGCTACACCGAGACCGGCCCGCACAACCAGGACCCGTACGCGGAGCACTGGTTCCGCAAGGAGCTGGTCAGCTGAGCCCGGTCCGCCCGGCCGTGTGCGGGCGTTCGCTGTCCGCGCCGCACAGTTCGGCGGACAGCTCCTTGACCAGTTTCGTCAGATCGGTGCTGCGGCCGGGCTGCCACCAGTCGCCGAGCAGTTCGGCCAGCGACTCCTCGCGGGCGGCGGCGAGCCGCTCGGCGGCCTCGCGGCCGGACGCGGTCAGATACAGGTCCAGGCCCCGGCGTTCGGCCAGCCGCCGCTCCTCGACCTGCCGGGCGGCGGCGAGCACGGCCTCCAGTGGGACGGGGCTGCGCTCGGCGAGCACGCCCGGCTCCACGGAGCCGTGCCTGCGGATGCGCAGCAGCACCCAGCTGGCGGCAGGCAGCAGGTCGTACCCGGCCCGTTCGGTGATGTCCCGGTAGACCTCGCGGCGGCCCTCGCGGGTGCCCAGCGCGGACAGGGCGCGGCAGACCTCGTCGTAGGAGGACCGCTCGACGGGGTTGGGCGCGAGGGTCTCGGAGACGTCCGGCGCGGTGACCGAGCCGCGCAGCCGGTCCTCCTTCAGGAACCAGGCCAGCAGGAAGCCGAGGAGGGCGACGGGGGCGGCGTAGAGGAAGACGTCGGTGATGGACGAGGCGTAGGCGCCCAGCGCGGCGGGGCGCAGCGCGGGCGGCAGGGCGGCGATGCCGCGCGGGTCGGACTCGAGCGCGTCGGCGTTCACCCCGGGCGGCAGCTGGACGCCCCGGAAGGCGGCGGCGAGGTTGTCGCCGAGGCGGCTCGCGAAGACCGTGCCGAAGATGGCGACGCCGAAGGAGGCGCCGATGGAGCGGAAGAAGGTGGCGCCGGAGGTGGCGACGCCCAGGTCCTCGTAGGAGACGGCGTTCTGCACGATGAGCACCAGGACCTGCATCACGAGGCCGAGTCCCAGACCGAAGACGAAGAAGTAGACGCTCATCTCGGCGGTCGCGCTGTGCTCGTCCAGGCGGTGCAGCAGGAGCAGCCCGATGGCGGTGACGGCGGTGCCGGCGACCGGGAACACCTTCCAGCGGCCGGTGCGGCTGACGATCTGCCCGGAGACGGTGGAGGACAGCAGCAGGCCGACCACCATCGGCAGCATGTACACCCCGGACACGGTCGGGGAGACGCCGTGCACCACCTGGAGGAAGGTCGGCAGATAGGTCATCGCGCCGAACATGGCGAAGCCGACGATGAAGCTGATGACGGCGGCGAGGGTGAAGGTGCGGATGCGGAACAGGTCGAGTGGCAGCACCGGTTCCGCGGCCCGGCGCTCCACGGCCACGAACGCGAGCGCCAGCAGCACGCCGAGCACCGCGAGGCCGATGATCTGCGGCGAGGCCCAGGCCCAGGTAGTGCCGCCGAGCGAGGCGACGAGGACGAGGCAGGTGGCGACCGCGGCGATCAGGAAGGTGCCCAGGTAGTCGATGACGTGGCGGGCGCTGCGCACCGGTATGCGCAGCGCGCCGGCGATCACGGCGAGCGCGACGACGCCGACGGGCAGGTTGACGTAGAACACCCAGCGCCAGCTCAGGTGCTCGGTGAACAGCCCGCCCAGCAGCGGGCCGAGCACGCTGGTCGCCCCGAACACGGCGCCGAACAGGCCCTGGTAGCGGCCCCGGTCGCGGGGCGGCACGATGTCGCCGACGATCGCCATCGACAGCACCATCAGCCCGCCGCCGCCCAGGCCCTGGAGCGCCCGGAAGCCGATCAGCTGGGGCATGTCCTGCGCCATGCCGCACAGGGCCGAGCCGACCAGGAAGATCACGATGGCGGTCTGGAACAGCTTCTTGCGCCCGTACTGGTCCCCGAGCTTGCCCCACAGCGGGGTCGCGGCGGTGGAGGCCAGCAGATAGGCGGTCACCACCCAGGACAGGTGTTCGAGGCCGCCGAGGTCGCTGACGATGGTGGGCAGCGCGGTCGACACGATGGTCTGGTCGAGTGCGGCGAGCAGCAGCCCGAGCAGCAGGGCGCCGATCGAGACGAACACGCCCCGCGCCACGTGGTCGTCACCGCTCACGTCCTTGACCGCACCGTGCGTGTCCAGGGCCATGGAGACCTCCCGGAGCTGGGGCCTGAGGCTGGGGTGCGCCTCTTCCATCCTGGTCGGTGTCACCATTTATGGCCTGTCGACTCCTGGGGATGTGGAGGAGATGGGCATACGCTCTGAAGCTTCGGAGGAAGGCGGGACTCACGGGGCGGGGGGCCTCCGGGGGTCCCGAGGGGAGGGGACGAGCGTGAGCGGGGACGCGACCGGGGAGCGGGGCACGCCCTGCCCGGAGTGCGGCAGGCCGAGGAGCGCGGCGGGCGCCCCGTCCTGCGACTGCGCCGAACGCGCGGCCGAGGCGCTGCGCGAGACGCGCGAGGCGGAGGCGGCCGCGGCGGAGGACTTCGACCCGCTGCGGATACGCCCGTACGTGGAGGTGGGGCCGGACGACCCGGACGCGACCCGGCCGGTGCCGCCCGTGGTGGCCACGCTGCCGCCGCGCCCGGTGGACGGACCGGCCGGGCCGGACGGGCGGCCCTTCGCGTCCCCGACGGCTCCGGTGGCTCCGGACGGCGGGGAGCCCTCGGCGCCCCCGGAGCCCTCGGTGGCCGAGCTGCCGGGAGCGGTGGGCGGGCGGCGCCGGTTGCGCCGTACGGCGCTGGTCGCCGCCGCGGGCACGGGAGCGGCGGCCGTCGCGGCGGTGGGTTTCGCGCTGTTCTCGTACCACTCGCCGTCCCGGGACGACGCGGCCCCGGACATCAGGGAGAGCGTCCCGGACCTGCCCCCGCCGGATCCGTCGGACACACCGGTCCACGGCGCCCCCGCGCCCTCCCTGTCGGCCGCGCGCTCCCCGCTGCCGTCGGTGCCGCCGAGCGCCACGTCCTCGCCGTCGCCCTCCGCGCCGTCCGCGACGCCGACCGCGAGCCGTGCGCCGTCCGGGGCGGTCTCTCCCACCCCTTCGGCGACGACCGCCCCGCCCACCACCCCGGCCGATGCCCCGGCGCTGCGGCGCGGGGACGTCGGGCCCCGGGTCGCGGACCTCCAGTTCCGGCTGTGGCAGCTGAACCTCTACCAGGGCGCCTTCGACGGCGTCTTCACCCGCTCGGTGGAGAACGGCGTGCGCACCTACCAGCTGGCGCGGGGCGTGCAGGGCGATCCCGCGGGCGTGTACGGGCCGGCGACCCGGGCCGCCCTGGAGGCGGAGACGTCGGGACGCTGAGGCGGATCAGCCCAGGTGCAGCCGGATCGTGCCGTCCGGCAGGCCCTCCACCCGGACCCGGGTGAGGTCGGGGACGACCACGTCCGGGCCGTGCGCGCCCGCGCGGGGTCCGACGCCGACCACGGTCATGCCGGCCGCGCGCCCCGCCGCGATGCCCGCGCCGGAGTCCTCGAAGACGACGCAGTCGGCCGCCGCGACGCCCAGCTCGGCGGCGCCCTTGAGGAAGCCCTCGGGGTCGGGCTTGCTCGCGCCGACCGACTCGGCGGTGATCCGGACCTCGGGCAGCGGCAGCCCGGCCGCGTTCATCCGGGCGGTGGACAGGGCGACGTCCGCCGAGGTCACCAGCGCGTGCGGCAGGTCCCGCAGCGCGGCCAGGAAGGCGGCGGCGCCGGGGACCTCGACCACGCCGTCCATGTCGGCGGTCTCCTCGGCGAGCATGCGCGCGTTGTCCGCGAGGTTCTCCTCCCGCGGCCGGTCGGGCAGCAGTACGGCCATGGAGGCGTGCCCCTGCCTGCCGTGCACGACGCTCAGCACCTCGTCGCCGTCCAGCCCGTGCCGGGCGGCCCAGCGCCGCCAGATGCGCTCCACGACGGCGTCCGAGTTGACGAGGGTGCCGTCCATGTCCAGCAGCAGGGCGCGGGCGGTCAGGACGGTGGGCGTTGCGGTGGCCGTCATCGGCGGTGACTCCAGGGACGAAAGACCCCGTACGGAGGGGCCGCGGGGGAGGGACAAGGCGGCCCCGCCCGCCGGTCAGGGAAAACGGGCGGGAGCCACTTTGTTCCTCCACGGTACAAAACCGGGGCCCTTCCCGCCACCACCCCGGCGGGCGTCCGCCGGCGTCCGGCTCAGCCCGCGACCGCCTCGTACAGGCTCCAGGCGCCGAGGGCCAGCATCAGCAGGGCCGCGATCTGCGTGATCAGCCGCAGCGGAACCTTCTTCATCAGGGCCTTTCCGCCCACGATGCCGAGTCCGGCGACGGCCCACAGGCCGAGCACCGCGCCGAGCCCGACGGAGATCGGGTCGTCGTAGCGGGCGGCGAGGTTGGCGGTCATGATCTGGGTGAGATCGCCGAACTCGGCAACCAGGATGAGCATGAAGCCGGTGCCCGCCACCTTCCAGAAGGTCTGGTCGGCGAGCTTCTTGACTTCTTCCTCTTCCTCGCCCTTGCTCAGCAGCAGCATCGCGGCGCCGCCGAGGAAGAGCAGTCCGGTGACCGCGTGCACGATGCGCTGGGGCAGCAGGGTGAGCACGCTGCCGGCGGCGACGGCGAGCACCACATGGACCAGGAAGGCGGCGGCGACACCCGCGAAGACGTAGCTCGCCCGGTAGCGGGTGCCGAGGACGAGACCGGCGAGCGCGGTCTTGTCCGGCAGTTCGGCGAGGAAGATGACGCCGAAGACGAGCGCCGTCACGGTGATGCTGATCAAGGTTCCTCAATCGGTCGGGGCCACCCCGCCGAGAGTGCGGTACGTCACACGAGGCACCTCGGCACGGCAGCACACTCGGCGTCCGCGCCGGTGGACGCGGACATGCACTGCTTGCCGAAGGTCTCGCTGGCGGCACCCGCAGGGCCGCCTCCGGGCGCCGGCTCAGGCTGGCTGAGCAGTATGTCGACGGTCCGGCGAAGAGCTACTCCCCTTCTGCGCCTCCGATGATACGGGACGGCAAAGTCCACCATTGAACCTTGCGTTGACATGATCACGTCACTAACTTCTTACCGGGCGCTCACCCTCCGGCAAGACCACACCGCGAGCATTCCCTGACTCGTGGCCCAACACCCCACCCCCGCAAGGGAGTTCTTCCATGCCCAAGTTCTACGCGCGTCGACGCCTGAGCCTGCTCGCCGGGCTCACCGGCATGATCGCCACCGCCGCGCTGTTCAACTCCCCCGCCGCCTCCGCCGCCCTGCCCACACCGGTGAGCGCCGCCACCGCCCGCAGCTACCTCTCCCAGCTGACCGTCGCCACCGAGAACCGCACCGGCTACAGCCGCGACAAGTTCCCGACCTGGATCACCATCGAGGGCACCTGCGACACCCGCGAGTGGATCCTCAAGCGGGACGGCACCAACGTCGTCACCGACTCCGCCTGCAAGGCCACCAGCGGCAGCTGGTACTCGCCGTACGACGGCGCGACCTGGACCGCCGCCTCCGACGTCGACATCGACCATCTCGTGCCGCTCGCCGAGGCCTGGGACTCGGGCGCGGGCAAGTGGACGACGGCCCAGCGGCAGGCGTTCGCCAACGACGTCACCCGCCCCCAGCTGCTCGCGGTCACCGACAACGTCAACCAGTCCAAAGGCGACCAGGACCCGGCCACCTGGGTCCCGTCCCGCTCCGCCTATGTCTGCACCTATGTGCGCGCCTGGGTCCAGGTGAAGTACTACTACGACCTGTCGGTCGACTCGGCCGAGAAGAGCGCGCTCCAGAACTACCTGGCGAGCTGCTGAGGGACCCGGAAAAGCGGCGGGGCCCGGCCGGAGCGTTCCGGCCGGACCCCGCCTCGCCGTCGCATCCTCGGCGTCCTCGGCGTCCTCAGGAGGCGGGGCGCCGCCGCATCAGGAAGCCCGCCGCCGCACCCGCCCCGAACAGCGCGGCCAGGGACACGCCGGTCGCCAGCCAGGTGGCGCCGAGCCAGCGGGCGCCGTAGTAGCCGAGGGCCACGCTGTAGGCGGCCCAGGACAGGCCCGCCAGCGCGGACCAGGGCAGGAAGTCGCGGGCCCGGCGGTGGGCGGCGCCGGCGCAGAAGGAGACAACCGAGCGCCCCGCGGGGGCGAAGCGGGCGAGCACGACCAGCGCGCCGCCGCCCCGGGCCAGCGCGTCACCGAGACGCTCCTGCGCGGTGGTCAGCCGCCGGGAGCGGGCTATCGCCCGGTCGAGGCGCTCCCCGCCCCGCCAGGCCAGCCGGTAGGCCACCAGGTCGCCGAGGAGCGAGGCGGTGGCGGCGCAGAGTATGAGGGCCGGGATGCCCGGCACGCCGTGCGGGACCCGGCCGGTCGCCGCGCCCGAGCCCGCGGCCGCCGCGGTGCCCGCCGTGATGACGAGCACACCGCTCGGCAGCACCGGCAGGAACACGTCCAGCAGCACGGACACGGCCACCGCGGTATAGATCCAGGGCCCGGCCGCCAGCGACCCCACACTCTCGAACACGTTTTCTCCTGATACTCCCCCGATAACAGCCGTACAGCGTACGCCGGGGGTGTGACAGGGAGGTGCGCGGGGGCCGCGCCGAGCGGGCCGTACGGCACCCCGTGCCCAGGTGGGAGGGGTGCCGTACGGGTGCGGCGGTCAGGCGGCTATCGGGGCCTGCTCCGCGACGGCCTCGCCCTGGTCCGCCGTGCGCCGGACCAGGAGCCGGTCGACGCCGAAGGCGCCGGAGCCGGTGAAGACCAGCAGCAGGAACGCCCAGCAGAACATGACCGCGGGCTCGCCGCCGTTCTGGATGGGCCACAGCGCGTGCTGCTGGTGGATGTCGAAGTACGCGAAGGCCATCGAGCCGGAGGCGATCAGCGCGGCACCCCTGGTGCCGAGGCCGATCAGCACCAGGGCGCCGGCGACCAGCTGGATCACGGCCGCGTACCAGCCCGGCCAGGTGCCGGCCGCGATGGTGCCGCCGTTGGTGCCCATGGCGCCGCCGAGGACGCCGAAGAGCGAGGCGGCGCCGTGCGCGGTGAAGAGCAGGCCGACGACGACGCGGAAGAGCCCGAGGGCATAGGGCTGCGCGGAATGGAGGCGAGCGGAGAGCATGGGGAGTTTCTCCCTTTCGGTGGCGAGCGAGCCCGTCGGGGACGGACGGGCCGGTGGGGGCGGCGGTACCGAACGAGAGGCCTAGGTTAGGTGACCTTTAGTAGTACTTGCAACTTCAAGTTTTGGCCAAAGTCCCACTCCAGGTAGCGGGCCCTCGCCCTGACCCGACTGCATGTAGGGCCACGCGCGCCCTCGCGCCGGCGTTCCGGAACATGGCCGGATCCCTCCTTGGCCCGGGCGCGTGGCACCGCGTGCCGGACGTTACGGGCGCCGTGTTACGAGCGAGCCGGTGTCCGTGTGAACGGTTCCTTGCGGGCGGCCCGCCCCCGCACCTCCAGCCCGGCCAGCAGTTCGGCCGTGGCACGCGCGACGGCGTCCACGGCGGCGTCGAAGACCTCGCGGTTGTGGGCGGCGGGCGCGCGGAAGCCCGAGATCTTGCGCACGTACTGCAACGCGGCGGCGCGGATGTCCTCCTCCGTGGCCTCGCCGGGCAGCACGGGCGGACGCAGGGTCTTGATGCTCCGGCACATGCCCTCAGTGTCACGCGCAGGGCGCGAGGGGCGAGAGAGGCGGGAGACAAAAGCAAAGGCAAGGAAGCCCAAAGGACTCCTTGCCACTCTCAACGTATAGCGCACGGGGGGCCTTGCGGCAAGGCCCCCCGGATGCCGCAGAATCTCCCGCCTGACCTGGAAATCCGCCGGGACGGGGCCAGGCCCCGTGCCGGCACGCTCCCGCCGCGGCGGGCACGCCCCGCCGACGGGACACACCCCCCACACCGGGCACGCCCGCCGACGGGACAGACCCCGCCACCCGAACACGCCCGCCCCACCGCCCGGGGCGGGGCCCGCCCCCACGACCCCGCCGACCGGCGACCTCCACCCCCACCCCGACCACCGCGCCCTCCTGATCGGAGCCCCTTGCCCACCTCCGCCTTCGCCCTCCCCGCCCGCCTCTCCGCCAAAGCCGACCCCGCCCTCATCAGCGCCGACGAGCACCACTTCACGGCGATCGCCGAGTGCCTGGAGCAGACGATCGCCGAGGTGGAGGACCAGCTCGACAAGGAACGCAGGTCCCCCGGCGGCCTGGGCCGCCAGGCACTGGACCGCGACACCGAGGTGCACCGCCTGACCGCACGGCTGCGCACCCTGCGCCGCTTCGGCCTCGACCTGTGCCTGGGCCGCATGGTCGACGCGGACCACCCCGACGAGCCGGTCTACATCGGCCGGCTCGGACTCACCGACAGCACCGGCCGCCGACTGCTGCTCGACTGGCGCTCCCCCGCCGCGCGGCCGTTCTTCGGCGCCACCCACGGCAACCCCATGGGGCTGGCCAGCCGCCGCCGGTACCGCTGGACGCAGGGCCGCGTCGCCGACTACTGGGACGAGGTCTTCGTCCCGGACGCCCTCGCCGGGCACGCCGCGCTGGACGACCAGTCCGCCTTCATCGCGAGCCTCGGCGGCAACCGCTCGCCCCGGATGCGCGACGTGCTCGGCACCATCCAGGCCGACCAGGACGCCATCATCCGGGCCGGCTCGCGCGGCGCCCTCGTCGTGGACGGCGGCCCCGGCACCGGCAAGACGGTCGTCGCCCTGCACCGCTCCGCCTACCTCCTGCACTCCGACCCGCGCCTCGGCCACCGCCGCGGCGGGGTGCTGTTCGTCGGCCCGCACCGCCCCTACCTCGCGTACGTCTCCGACGTCCTGCCGAGCCTCGGCGAGGACGGCGTGCGCACCTGCGTCCTGCGCGACCTCGTCACCGAGGGCGCCGCCGCACAGCCCGAGACCGACCCGGAGACGGCCCGGCTGAAGTCGTCCGCACGGCTGGTCGGGGCGATCGAACGGGCCGTGCGCTTCTACGAGGAGCCGCCCACCGAGCCGCTGACCGTCACCACCCACTGGGGCGACCTCGTCGTGACCGCCGCCGACTGGGAAACGGCGTTCGACGCGGCGGAACCGGGCACCCCGCACAACGAGGCGCGCGAGCAGGTCTGGGAGGAACTGCTCGACGTCCTGACCGGCGCACACGACGGCGAGGCCCCCGCGCAGACGCTGCGCCGGTCACTGGAGGGCGACCGGGAACTGCGCGCCGCCTTCGACCGCGCCTGGCCCCTGCTGGAGGCGGCCGACCTGGTCGGAGACCTGTGGACGGTACCCGCGTACCTGCGGCTGTGCGCGCCCTGGCTCACCCCCGAGGAGGTACGACGGCTGCGGCGCCCGGACCCCCGGGCGTGGACGGTGTCCGACCTGCCCTTCCTGGACGCCGCGCGGCAACGGCTCGGCGACCCCCGGGCGGCGGTGCGCGAACGGCGGCGCAAGGCGGCCGTCGCCGCGCAGCGCGCCCGCATGGCCGACGTGATCGACAACGTGCTGGCGGCGGACGACGACGGGGAGGGCGCGGTGACCATGCTGCGCGGACAGGACCTGCGGGACGCGCTGGTCGACGAGTCGGCCGTGCCGGCCCTCGAACCGGACGCGCTGGCGGGGCCGTTCGCGCACATCGTGGTGGACGAGGCGCAGGAACTGACCGACGCCGAGTGGCAGATGCTGCTGTCGAGGTGCCCGTCGCGCAGCTTCACCATCGTCGGGGACCGCGCGCAGGCCCGGCACGGGTTCACGGAGTCCTGGCGGGAACGGCTGGAGCGGGTCGGCTTCGACCGGATCCAGCTGACCGCCCTGACGGTCAACTACCGCACACCACGGGAGATCATGGCGGAGGCCGAGCCGGTCGTCCGGGCCGCGCTCCCGGACGCCAACGTGCCGACCTCGATCCGCGGCAACGGGCTGCCGGTGCTCCGCGGCCCCGCATCCGACCTGGACGCGATCCTCGACACCTGGCAGGCCGGCCACCCGGAGGGCACCGCCTGCGTGATCGGCGCCCCCGCCTACCGGCCCCGGACACCCCGGGTCCGCTCCCTGCCCCCCGGGCTCGTGAAGGGGCTGGAGTTCGACCTGGTCGTCCTGGTCGACCCGGAGCGGTTCGGCGAGGGGATCGAGGGCGCGGTGGACCGTTATGTGGCCATGACGCGGGCGACCCGGCAACTGGTGGTCCTCACCACCGCCTGAAACGCCCGTTCGGCTGAACCTCACGGCCGAGCTCGCGACCGTAAATCGAACAGGCGTAGCATTGCCGTGTGGCTACGACCTATGAATTCCCCAGTGACCTCCTCGCCGGTCAGGAGGAGCTGCATCAGGTCCGGGCCGAGCTGTCGGCCCTGCTCAGGCGGCTTCCCTGGTCGGTCGAGCCGATGGACGGCTTCAGCGACGACAACGGCTGGCGCAAGGTGGAGCGCCCCGCCTCCCCGGGCTGGACGGCCGACGAACAGGCCGAGGTGGAGAAGCTCCGCCGCCGTGAGCACGAACTCGCGGTCTTCATCAGCACCCACCGCTTCTGGGCCGAGGTCGCGGCCGACCAGCGCGTGCGGGCCCGCAGCGAACTGAAGCACGTCCACGAGGAGCCGGCCGGGGAGCAGTCGTAACCGATCTGGTCCAACCAGTTGACCACTGCCCCCGGCAGTCCCACCCTGATCGCCATGGCTGAGGGACGGATATCGAGCGAGGCGGTCAACACCCCGCCGCACCACGGGAGTTCCCCCGGGACAGCGCCGGCGGCGGGCGGGCGGTCCGCGGGACCGGCGGCAGTGCCGCTGCTCCTGCTCTTCGCCGCCCTGGCCGCCGCGGACATCGCCGGCGTGGCGGCGGGGCGGCCGGCCCTGGAGTGGGTCGCGAAACCCCTGCTGGCCCCCGTCCTCGCCCTGCACCTGTGGCGGCGCACCGGCACCCGGCACACCCCGGTCCTGGCGGGTCTCGTCCTCGCCGCCGCCGGGGACGTGGCCCTGCTGCTGCCCGGCACCGCGGCCTTCGCCACCGGCCTCGCGTTCTTCCTGGGCGCCCAGCTCTGCTGGATTTCGGCGTTCCTCCGGGCCGGCGCCCTCGGCCATCTGCGGCCCCGCCGCCTCGTCTGCGCCGCGCACCTCGTCGTCTGGGCCGGCGCCGTCGCCGCCCTCGCCCCGGCCCTCGGCCCGGCCCTGGGCTGCGCGGTCGCCCTCTACGCCCTGGCCCTGCTCACCATGGCCCTGACCGCCCGCGTCCTCGGCCCGCGGGCCCTGTGGGGCGGCCTCGTCTTCGTCGCCTCCGACTCCCTGGTGGGCCTCGGCGCCGCCGGCCTCGACTTCCCCGGCCGGGGCATCCTGGTCATGCTGACCTACGCCTCGGCCCTGACCCTCCTGGCCACCGCCTTCACCCCCCGGCTGCCGGCCGCCCGACCGGCCTGAACCAGAAAGCCCCCGACCATACGGCCGGGGGCTCTGCTTCTCCGGTGGGCGCGGACGGTTTCGAACCGCCGACATCCTGCTTGTAAGGCAGGCGCTCTACCCCTGAGCTACGCACCCGCGCCCGGGCGCCGCCCAGGTCGAGTCGACAGCCTACCTTGCCGCGGGCGGTGCACGGCAAACCCGAACGGGCGGAAACCAGGGGCGGGACGTCGCGGTGGCGCGGTGGTTCGACGGGTCCGTGACCGGACGGCGTGGACACCGGCAGCGACGACGGGAATCCGGCGATCGTGCCGCCCCGCGCCGGATACCGCGTCGAGGCGGCGTCGCGCGACGGGGGCGTGCAGGTGTCCGTGCCCCGGGACTCCGCCGGCGCGCGCCGGGTGACCGCGGGCTCCGCCGACGGGAAGGTCACGGTGCGCACCGCGAACCGACCGGCCCGTGTTTTCGTCCGTACCGGGTGGGAGAATGGCACCCCCAGCGGACCACAGCACGGGAGAGGGATGTGACGGCGAGACCGGGCACGCCAGTGACACAGCCGTACCCGCCGTCGTCCCTCGCGCGGACCCGGCGCACACGGGGGCCGGGCGGGGGCGCGCGTGGGGGCGCGGCCCTGCGGGACACGCTCGCGCTGATGGGTCTGCCGGTACTGGTCGCGCTCGCGTTGCCGGGGGCGTTCGCCGGGGGCGGTACCCGGCGCTGGTTCGGTGGCCGGGCGGAGAGTCAGCGGGCGGAGGCGCAGGCGGCGAAGGACGCGGCGGCGGCCGCGTTCTACGAGCTGGACACCGCGCAGCGGGACCTGCGGATCTCCGTCGAGACGATCACGGCGGTGGACGACACGCCCGCGGCCCGGCGCGCGGTCTCGGACTTCGAGGCGCTGGGCGCGCGGATCGACGAGGTCAGCCGGCGGTACATCCAGGCGGTGGACGCGCACGACCTGGACCGGGCGGATCTGGAGGCCGGGGCGGCGGCGCGGGCGCGCGGTGAGCTGACGGCGGCGCGGGACGAACTCGTGCAGGTCAAGCAGGAGCTGGACCGGTTCGGTGCCTCGCTCGGTCCGCTGCTGGGCTCGGCGGAGACGCAGCTGGCGCGGGTGGCACCGGCCGTGGAGCGGGCCCGGCAGGCGTTGCTGGCGGCGAGCGACGCGTTGGACGGCGTCCGGGAGCAGGGGCTGCGCGCCGACGACCTGGCGGGGCGGCTGGCCGCGCTGGCGCCGGAGCTGACCAAGCTGAACGAGGGCGCGGGCCGGCACGGTGTGCGGCAGACGGTGGAGCGGGCCGAGCGGGTGCAGCGGGAGGCCGGGGCGATCCGGGCCGAGGCCGAGCGGTTGCCGCGGCAGGCGGCCGAGATCGATCACCGGCTGGTGTCGCTGCGGACCCGGGCCCAGGCGCTGACCACGCGTGCGGGGCAGGTCGAGCCGGTGCTCAGCGAGTTGCGGCGGCGGTTCTCGGCGGCGTGCTGGCAGGACCTTCAGCAGGTGCCGGCGCAGGCGGTGGAGAACGTGGGGCAGGCGGAGCGGAAGCTGCGGGAGGCGCAGTCGGCGCGGGACGCCCAGCGCTGGGCGGACGCCACCTCGCTGCTGTCCACGGTGCGGGCGCTGCTGAACGCGACCGATGACGCCGTCTCGGCCGCCGGTGACCGGCTGACCAGGCTGAACGCGGTGCAGAAGGATCCGCAGGCGGAGATCGAGAAGACCCGGTTCGCGATCCGGGACGCGCAGCGGCTGGCGATGTCGGGCCGTACGACGCCGGATCCGCGCCATGCGCGGCCGCTGGACGAGGCGGTGGCCCGGCTGGAGCGGGCGATCGGCACGCTGGAGGGCGGTCGGCATCCGGACTACTGGCACTTCCTCACGGAGGCGGACGCGGTGCGGCAGACGGTCGCGCGGGTGGTGGCCAGCATCCGCGAGGAGCGTGGGGGGATCGCGCACTGAGAGCGGGGCCGGTGGCGTGGCGATGTGTTGCCGGGGGACCCGGATCGGGCGGATATTGATATGGACCGTTTTGGGATGAATGGCCTCCGCTAGCGCCTAAGGGGGCGGATATGGCCACACACGCAGTGCACACGAGGCAGAAGCGGCGGATCCAGTTCGATCAGCATCTGCCGACCGATCACCGGCTGAACCTGGTGTACCGGATCGGCGCGGGGCTGATCGGCGCGTTCCTCGTCGTCTTCGGCGTTCTGGGCCTGATCAACCACATCGGCTTCTTCGACATCGGCGGCGCCACGGTCGCCGGGCTGAACACCAACGGCACCCTGAGCGTGCTGTCGATCTGCATCGGGGCGCTGCTGCTGGTCGGCATGGTGATCGGCGGGAACATCGCGTCCACGCTGAACATGGTGCTGGGCATCCTGTTCCTGCTGAACGGGTTCCTGTTCCTGGCCCTGCTGGACACGCCGCAGAACTTCCTCGCGTTCCGGATCCAGAACGTGCTGTTCAGCTTCGTGGTGGGGCTGCTGCTGATGACCTTCGGCATGTACGGGCGGGTCGGTCACGCGCTGCCGCACGACAATCCGTACTGGCGGGCCCGGCACCCGGAGGGCGGTGAGCCCCCGGGGCGGGAACACGAGACCGGGACGCCGCCGGTGACCATGCCGTGGCCCGGCGCGAAGGACGCGCGGGACACGGGGAACGATCCGCGCGGGTCGGTGTAGCCCGCGCCACGGCCCGTCCGGCCGCCCGGGGTGCCCGTGCCGGCGCCCCGGGCGGCCGTTCCGATCAGGTGCGGTAGGCGTAGAAGTACGCGGTCGGGTACGACGCGACCAGGCTGGCCACCGACCTGTTGTAGGTGTTGGTGGAGTGGTAGGTCACGTAGGGCACGCCGGAGCCGTCGCGGTAGGTGACGACCATGGAGTGGTCCTTGGACCCGTCCCGGTCGAAGTCCATCTGGATCACGTCGCCGAGGTCCGCCTGGTAGACGTTGGCGAGCGGGGTGACGCGCTTGGAGGACAGCGCGAACCAGGAGAACTCGTTGACGCCGACGAAGGAGTCGGACTGGATGTCGGCGTTGCCGAACCACTTGGTGTAGTCGTCGGTGTAGCCGGGGACGTGCTTCCAGCCGCCGGCCTTCAGCACCTGGCTGACGAAGTTGGTGCAGTCTCCGCCGGCGCCCGCACCGTTGTAGTCGGGGTAGTCCGGGTTGTAGTGGTTCCAGTACTTCTGCGCGTAGGCGACCATCGCCTTGTAGTCGTAGGCGCCCCCGGTGAGCTGCTTGGGGTTGGCCGGCGCGGGGTAGCTGGTGGCCGCGCGGGGCGCGTCCGGCGGGCCGTCGTCGGAGGGCGACGACGGGGTGCCGGTGGGCGTCGCGGTCGGCGACGGCGAGGTGCCGCCGGTGGGCGGCGTGGTCGGCGTCGACGAGGTGGCCGGCGGTTCGACCTGGTTGACGGCGAGGTAGCCGTCGTCGGTGTCGTGGATGCCGGTGAGCTGCCAGTCGCCGTGCCGGCCGGCCTTGAAGGTCAGCTCGTGGTGGGCCTGGAACCCGGTGGTCTTCGGGCCCTTGGCCGGGACGGTGCCCTTCTTGTAGGTCAGCGTCGTGGTTTCGGTGACGGCGACCTTGGCGCTGCGGCCGTGCACCTCGGTGGCGTCGAGCGTCACCTTGGTGTCGCCGGCGCTGTACTTCTCGCCCAGCTTGGCGAGGAGGGTCTTGCGGGCGCGCAGCTTGCCGAGGGCGGAGGACTGCTCGCGGGTCTGGCCGCCGGAGAGGCGCACGGACCCGGAGAAGCCCGCGGTGTGGTGGGTGTGGGCGCTGGTGGAGCCGTCCACCAGGGCCTGGGTGCGGTCGGTGAAGACCGCGTCGGCGAGCTTCTGGAAGGTCGCCTTGGTGGACGCGTCCACGGTCGGGTCGTCGGTGACGGCCGCGCCCGCGCTCCAGTTGGGTATGAGCGCCACGCCGGCGACCACGGCGGCGGCCGAGGCGCCGACGACGGTGGCCCGACGCCGCTTACGGCTCAGTTTTCTCGACTTCAATGATGTTCCCCTCTGTTCCGGTAGACCTACCGGGATGGGGCATCTTCGCATGCCGCGCGCGGCGGATGTGAAGGGGGTTGCACAAGCGGAACCTGGCCTGCGTTTACGTCACTTGACGACCGTGGACCAGTCCGGGGACTGGGCGGGGTCGAGGGTGCGCAGCGCGGCGAGGGTGGACGGTTTCTGGACGTCCATCCAGTCGGCGAGCTCCTTGAAGGACACGCACTTGACGCCCTTTTTGGTGCAGATCTTCGGGATGATCTGGTCGATGGCCTTCATGTAGATGCTGCCGTTCCAGTGCTCGAAGTGGTTGCCGATGAACAGCGGGGCGCGGCTGCCGTAGTAGACGCGGTTGAAGCCGGCCATGTAGGAGTCGACGGTCTGCTGGAGCCACTGCGGGTACTTGGCGGGGTCGCCGTCGGTCTCGCCGCCGGACTGGTTGTAGAGGAAGTTGAAGTCCATGGACAGGCCCTGGAACTTGCCGTTCTCGTACGGGAGCATCTGCAGCGGGAAGTCCCAGACGCCGTTCTTCTTGGTGGGCCATATCTGGAAGTCGCCCGGGGAGCTGGCGTCGTAGCGCCAGCCGTAACTCTTGATGGCCTTCAGGAGGTTGGGCTGGCCCTCCAGGCAGGGCGCGCGGCCGCCGGCGACCTCCTGCTTGAAGTCGAAGGGCAGCGGCGGGATGTCCTTGTAGCCGGTGTTGGTCTTCCAGTTCTCCACGAAGGAGTAGAACTGGTCGATCTCGCTCTTCCACTGGTCGACACTCCAGTCGCCGCCGCCCTTCGCCTCGCAGAAGTGGCCGTTGAAGTGGGTGCCGATGTCGTTGCCCTGCTCGTAGGCGAGGCGGAGCTGTTCCAGGGTGGTGCGGATGTGCTCGTCGGTGGGGTAGTCGATGGCGGCGTCGCCGGGCTGGTGCATCGGCCCGTGGTAGAGGTCCTTCTTGCTCTTGGGCAGCAGGTAGATGCCGGTGAGGAAGAAGGTCATGTGGGCGTTGTACTCCTTGGCCATCTCCCGGTAGTGCGAGAAGAGGTGGTCGTCGCCCTCCAGGGCGCCGTCCCAGGAGAAGACGACGAACTGGGGCGGCTTCTCACCGGGCTTGAGCGGCACGGGCTTCAACGTGCCTTTCTGCGGGCCGGTGTAGGAGGTGGAGCCGTCGCCGAGGACGTGTGTCTTGCCGTCCCACTTCGGGGTGGCGGAGGGCTTGGGGACGGCGGTGCCCGCGCCCTTGCCGGAGGCGGCGGTCGGCGTGGTGTCGTCCGGGCGGCTCAGGGCGAGGTAGCCGGCCACCAGGGAGGCCACGACGAGGAGGGCGGCGAGGGTGATGACCTGCGGGCGGGTGGCGGCGGGGACGCGGCGGCGGCCGGGGGCGCGACGCCGGCCTTTCGGTGACTTCTTGCGGGACATGCGCGGCTCAATCTCCGTGTGGGCGAGGGGGGTCGGGGGTCCGGGCGGTCAGTCCAGACCCATGGCGGCCGACCAGAGGCGGTAGGGCACGTTGTCCGGCGAGCTGCCCGCGAGGCCCTTCAGCGGCAGTGGCTCCAGGGACTTCGCCAGGTCGATGCGGTAGACGACGACCGCCGTCGACACGGAGTCGTCCGTGCCGGCGTACCAGGCGGCGGTGTCCTTGTCGGCGGTGCCGGCCTTCCCCGACAGGCCCGGCTCGGTCACGTCCGGGTGGGCCGCGCGGAAGGAGTCGGTGAGGGCCTGGTCGACGTCCTTGGCCACCTGGGGCTCGACCGCTCGGGTCGGGCGCGGGGTGGCGAGGGCGACGGGGGCGCCGTTGCGGGTGATGCGGCTGACCGAGTAGGGCTCCGTGTGGGTGCCGTCGGCGGCGAAGGTGGCGTATCCGCTGGCCATCCGGATGGCGCTGGGGGTGGAGCTGCCGAGGGAGAGGGCGGGCACCTGGGGGCCGATGCTGGAGGACAGCAGTCCGGCGGCCTGGGCGGTCTGCCGTACCTGGGCGAGGCCGGTGTCCATGCCGAGCTGCATGAACGGGGTGTTGACCGATTTGGCGAGGGCCTCGCGCAGGGTGATCTTCCCGTAGGACCTGTTGCCGTCGTTGTGCGCGGCGACCTTCTTGCCGCTGCGGTCCCAGTAGGGGCCCTCGGGGGTGGTCACGGGGACGCCGTCGTCGCCGTCGTAGACGCTGTCCGGGGTGACGGGGGTGGCGGGCCCGCCGCGCGTCTTGTGGACGCCGTGTTCGAGCCCGGCGGCGTACACGAAGGGCAGGAAGGCGGAACCGGCCGGGACGGTGGTCGCGTTGGACTCGTTGTAGCCCTGGGTGCGGTGGTCGGGGCCGCCGTAGACCGCGAGGATCCGGCCGTCGGTGGCGACGGAGGCGGCGCCGTAGTGGCCGTTCTTCGCGGCGACGGGGTTGTCCTGCTTCGCCTGCTGGCGGGCCTTGGTGACGGCGCCGGTGAGCGCGTTCTCCCGCTTGCGGTCGAACGTGGTGTAGATCTGGTAGCCGCCCAGGTCGTACTGCTGGTCGGTCAGGTGGGCGGCCTTCTTGGCGTACTGGGACGCCAGCTCCACCAGGTAGTCGCTCTGCTCGCCGGTGTTGTACAGCGGGTTGGACTTCAGCGGCTCGGGGAACGTCGTGTACTTGGCGCGCTCCTGCGGCGACAGTTTGTGGATCTTGACCATGCGGTCGAGGATCCAGGACCAGCGCTCCTCGGCCCGCTGGTGGTTGGCCTTGCTCAGGGTGGGGTCGAACAGCCCGGCGCCCTTGAGCAGCCCGGCGAGCATCGCGGCCTCGGAGACGTTGAGTTCGCTGACGTCCTTGCCGTAGTAGGCCTGGGCGGCGCGCTGGATGCCGTAGGTGCCGCGGCCGAACCAGCTGGTGTTGAGGTAGCCCTCGAGGATCTTGTCCTTGCTCATCTTGTTGTCGAGCTTGAGGGAGATCATCGCCTCGGTGAACTTGCGGCTGACCGTCTGGTTCTGGTTGAGGTAGACGTTCTTGACGTACTGCTGGGTGATGGTGGAGCCGCCCTGGGTGTCCCCCTCGCCCACGGTGCGGAACAGCGCCCGGCTGATGCCCTTCACGGAGATGCCGGGGTCCGAGTAGAAGGTCTCGTTCTCCGCCGCGAGGACCGCCCAGCGGACGTCCGGGGGTATGTCCTTCAGCGGCATCGCCTGGCGCTGCACCCATCCGGTGCGGGCCATCGGGGTGCCGTCGGACCAGAAGTAGACGTTGTCCTGCTGGGTCGCGTACGTGTTCAGGTCGGTGGGTATGTCGGTGACCGCGTACGCGGTCACCAGGAAGGCGCCGAGCAGGCCGAACGAGGCCAGGACGCCGCCCAGCCACTGCCGCCAGGAGGGCACCCAGCGCCGCCAGCCGCTCCGGCCGGGGCGCGGATAGGCCGGCTTGAGGCGGCGCGCGTAGGGCGCGAGCCGGCGCGCGTACGGGGCGAGCGGCCCCAGCGCGCGGACGGCCGCGCCTTCGACGCGTTTCTTCCCCGAGGGCCGGGTGCTGCGCCGGCGCTCGGCCCGGCCGCCCGCCGGGGGCGGCTCGGGCGGCGCGGGCACGCGCAACTGCATGGTCTCGTCGGCCCGCAGGCCCTCCACTCTCAGATGCAGGGTCCTGTCGGAGTCGAGCGGCTGCTCATCGCCGCCGCCCCTCGTGGAACGGCCCTCCCCCTGCGACGCATCGGTCACTATGCGTCTCCCCTCCGCACTCGCTCTTGCTCGCGCGGTGAGCTGAGCGTCCTCGCAACGGCGTTCACAAGTTATCAGCGAAGTTTTCGATTCCTCCGCACGAGTGTCGGGTGTATCCCAACACTCATCAAACATTGAGACGCCACCTTCGGCGCCCCGGTTACCCTGACCTCATGCCTCGCTACGAGTACCGCTGCCGCAGCTGCGGCGACACGTTCGAACTGAGCCGGCCGATGTCCGAGTCGGCGGCGCCCGCGGTGTGCCCCGCCGGGCACGAGGACACCGTCAAGCTGCTGTCCACGGTCGCGGTGGGCGGTACCGCGGGCGCCACGGCCCCGGCGCCCCAGGGCGGGGGCTGCTGCGGCGGCGGCTGCTGCGGCTGACGGCCCGCGCGCCGGTCTCTCCTGGGAAGTCGCGGCGCGCGTCTAGGAAGTCGCGGCGCGCGTCGCCCTCAGGAATTCGCCCAGGATTCGTTCGCCCGCGAGGACTCCCCGCTCCGGCAGCGCGCCGATCCCGGGGGCCGACCAGCCGGTGTCCGCCAGTTCGCCGTGGCCCGGGCGCCAGCCCTGGTCGGCGGCGAGCAGGAGGTCGGCGTCCAGCAGGGAGTCGCCCGCCGCGAGGGTGAGGCCGGCGCCGGTACGGCGGGCCACCTCGCGCAGCGCGGCGCTCTTGGTGAGCGGTCCGGGCACGGCGTAGAGCTTGCGGCCCTGGAGGGAGATCGTCCAGCCGCGGCCGTCCGCCCAGGCCGTCAGCTCCTTCACCCACTCCTCGGGCAGCAGTTCGCGCTCCACCACGAGGTAGGCGAACAGGTCCTCGGCGACCCGCTGCCGGCGCAGCCACACCGGGTCGGCGGTGCGCGTCAGATGGTCCCGGACCTCCGCCAGCGGCGCGCACTCCTCGGCGAGCCGGGCCAGCACCCGGGCGTGCCAGTCGTGGTCGGTGACCCCGTCGACCAGCAGATGGCCGCCGTTGGCACAGATCGCGTAACGGGGTTGCGGGCCGGGCAGGTTGACGCGCTGGTACTGCTTGCGGGTCCGGGTCGTGGCCGGCACGAACACGGCCGTGTCCGCGAGGTCGCCCAGCAGCCGCGCCGCCGTCTCCGTCATGTACGACAGCGGCTTGCCCTCGTGCACCTCGACGCACAGCAGCCGGGGGGCCCGCGCGTCCGGCATGGTCAGCGCGAGGGCCGCCGAGGAGTAGATCAGCGTACGGTCGAGATCGCTCGCCACCAGCACCGGCATCAGACGCGCACCGCCCTGCCGTCGGCCCCGGTGGCCCCGCGCGTGTACCTGGGGTGGATCAACCCGACGCAGCTGTAGGGCAGTTCGGCGACCTCCTCGACCGGTACCCCGCGCTGCCCTGCGAGCAGCCGGACGTGGTCCAGGTCGCGGCCGGCGCCCTCGCGCGCGAGGATCTTCCAGGGCACCCGGCGCAGCAGCACCCGGGTGGTCTCGCCAACACCGGGCTTGACGAGGTTCACGTCGTGGATGCCGTACTCCTCGCTGATCCGCTCCACGGCCCGCCAGCCCGCCCAGGTCGGGGTGCGGTCCTCGGCCGACAGCTCCTTGACCGCCTCGTCGACGGTGTCGGCGACCTCCGGGAAGCGGGCGGCGACGGCGTCGAGGAAGGCCACCGAGACGTCGGCGCCGGCGAGTTCGCGGTAGAACTTGGCGCCGTGGAAGTCGTCCGGGCCGACCAGGTCGGCGCGCAGGACCGTGCGGGAGATCAGTCCGGAGACGGTGGAGTTGAGGCAGGCGGAGGGGATGAGGAAGTCCTCGCGGGTGCCGTAGGTGCGCACGCAGGAGCCCGGGTCGGCGAGCACGGCGATCTGCGGGTCGAAGCCGGTGACGCCCGTCTTCTGGGCGAACTCCTCGACGGCCGCGGCGAGTTCGCGGGTGATGGCGCCCTTGCCGGTCCAGCCGTCCACGAACACCACGTCCCGGGGGTCGTGGTGGGCGGCCAGCCAGCGCAGCGCGTTGGCGTCGATGCCCCGCCCGCGCACGATCGACACGGCGTAGTGCGGGAGTTCGAGGCCGTGCCGGAACGCGGCCCAGCGGCGCATCAGCACGCCGACCGGGGTCCCGGCGCGGGCCAGCGACACCAGCACCGGGCGCGGCGACCGCTCGCCGAGGACGGTCTCGGTCACCACGCCGACGGCCCGGGCGATCCGTGCGGCCGAGGCGTCCAGGGCCGCGTGGAACAGCTCCTGGTAGCGGGCGCTGGGCTGGTACTCCACGGGCAGCGACTCGGCGTAGTGCGCCCCGCCGCTCTGCACGGCCTCCTCCCGCTCCTCGGTCGGCGCCTCCAGGGCGACGTCCGAGAGGTCCTGGAGCAGCCAGCCGACCTCCTCGGGGGCGTACGAGGAGAACGCGGGGCCGCGGAGGGGCTCGGGCAGCATGGCCGGCCTTTCGGGAGCGCGCGGGGGCGCGGGGACGTAGGAGGGGACGACCGCGAGCAGTACGTGCGGCACCTGCGCCGCGAGGTGTGCCAGCAGTCCGTCGGGCGCGTGCAGCGCGGGGGTGTCGCCGGCCGAGTCGACCACCGCGACGACGGCGTCGAAGCCGCCGCCCGCGACGTTGTAGGCGTACCGCTCGCCGGGCCCGTCGGCCGGGTCGTCGTGCGCCGGGAAGACCAGGCGGCTGCGGATGGCGTACCCCGGGTCGTCCACCGCGAGCACGGGCGAGCGCGTGGTGGTCGAGAACCGCACCTGGGCCGTCACGGTCCGCTCCAGCTGGTGGGCGAGCCGCAGCGGGGCGTACATCAGCTCCTCGAAGCCGAGGACCAGCACCCGCCGGGCCCCGGCGGGCAGCGCCTGCGCGATCCGCTCGGCCATGGCGGGCAGGGCGGCTTCGAGACGGGCGCGGTGGGCGGGGGTGAACCCGTGCCGGCCTCCGTCGGGGAGGCCGGCGGGCCAGCCCAGGTCCACCGTCACGGGGGCGCGGCGCGCGGCGGCGGCCGGCCGCGCGTGCGGCCGGGGTCCGGCGGACTCGTGGCGGGCCACCAGTTCCCGCCCCTTCTCCAGTACGCCTTCCGGGAGGAGCACCGTGCCCGAGGCCGCGGCGACCAGGTCCACCCGTGCCCCGATCTCCTCGGCGAACCGCGCCATCCGGGCGGTGTCCTCGGCCGACCGCATGTCCACGAGCGCGGCCACCACGTACCGGCGGCGCGGGTGTCGCGCGTGCAGGTCACGGATGGTGTTCACCACCGTGTTCCCGGTGGAGAACTCGTCGTCCACCAGCACCAGCGGCCCCTCGCCCGCCAGCAGTGCGGGGTCCGCCGGCAGCAGCAGGTGGGACGTGGCGTGGGAGTGGGACTCCTCGAACCCGCCCGCGGGGGCGACCCGGGCGACCGGCCGCCGGGTGGAGTGGAGGTAGGGCGCCGTACCGAGGCCGTCGGCCACGGCGTGCCCGAGTCCCGTCGCGGTCTCCGCGTAGCCGAGGACGACCGCGCGGGCCGCCTCCCCGCCGAGCCGCTCGGCCACCCGCCGGCCCAGCCGCACCCCGTGGCCGTACACCACCGAGGGCGCCTGCGGGACGTGCTTGCCGAGGACGTTGGAGACCAGCAGGTGGGCCCGCTTGGGGTTGCGGCGCAGGGCGAGGCCCAGCAGGGCCGGCAGCCCCGCGTCGCCGCGGAGCTCGACCCCGAGCCGCTCGGCGACCCAACTGCCGGACCAGACCGCGTCGTTCACTGCGTTGTTCATGCGTTCCTTGGAGAGGTCAGCCGGGTATGCCGGCGGCGAGCAGTTCCACGAAGCCGACGTCCTCGTGGGCGACGCCGAACGCCTCCGCGCGCAGCAGGGTCCGTTCGGCCCAGGCGCGGTGCGGTTTCACCTCGTTCATCTTGTTCGTGTACGCGGACCGCAGGACGCCTCCGCCGCCCCGCTCGGGCCGCAGTATGTCCTGGGCGTCGCTGAACTCCTCGTGGCTTACCACGGACAGCGCGTGCACCGGCAGGACGTGGGAGGGGTGGATGCAGGTCTTGCCGAGCAGGCCGTTGGCCTGGTCGAGGGAGATCTCCCGCAGCAGCCCGTCCATGGCGTGCTCCAGCAGCCTCTCGCGCAGTTCGACGGCCTGCACCTCCAGGAAGGGGCTCTGCCGCAGCTGGGGCTTGAACATGCGCTCGGAGTGGCGGAAGTACTCCCACACCGGGCCGGTGACGATGAATCCGGTGCCGTCGGCGCGGCCCAGCATGTTCACCACGTCGGCGATCACGGAGGCGACGACCTGGACGTCGTAGGCGGTCATGTCGGGGGCGCGGCGCAGCCCGTAGGAGGAGCAGAAGTCGGTGACGCCGAGGCGGAGCGCGAGGACCCGGTCGCGGTACTTGTCGACGGCGCGGGAGATGCCCTCCAGGGTGTCCACGCGCGACTCGCGGTACAGCAGCTCCGGGGATTCCAGGACCGGCATGGCGAACAGGCGGCGGCCGGTGTGGGTCTCGGCGGCGGTCAGGGCCTCCAGGAAGGGCAGGCCGCGCTCCTCGGTGAACTTGGGCAGCACGAAGCCGGACAGCAGCCGCACGGAGTCGCCGAGGCGGCGCACGAGGTCGGGGATCTGCTCGGGGGCACGCACCCGGATGAACAGCAGCGGGGGCTCGGCGGCGGGCCGGGAGCCGAGGTCGGCGAGCTGCCGGACCAGGTTCTCCTCGCCCGCGGGCACGTCCGCGTCGTCGATGGAGTCCTCCAGGCACAGCACCATGGAGACCACGCCGTTGCCCGCCTGTTTGAGGATGTCGTCGGCCAGGCTGGGCCGGGTGGCGGGGCTGTAGAGGGTGGCGCCGAGGGCGGTGGCGAGCAGCCGGGCCGGGGAGTCCGCGGTGAAGGCGCGGGGCTCCCGGTGGAAGAGGCGCTGCCGCACCTCGGGGGCGACGTGCCCGAAATGACGCATAGGACTCCCTCGAAGACGCGTGCCGAACCCCTGGATTCGGTAAAAGGTGGCCGGTAATAGTACGTAGGAACACCTGTCCGGAGTTCCCTGTGGACGTTAATTTCCGGTGACCCGGCCGTGTCGGCGGCCGATACCCCCCGCATTGTCGTGGCCAGGGCCGAGAGGGCAGGATGACGGCATGACGCACGCGATGCTGAAGGGCTCGAACGTCCCGCTGGAGGCCACCACGGTGCGCGCCGTGCTGCGCTGGACACCGGGGCAGTCGGTCCCGGACGTGGACGCCTCGGCGCTGCTGCTGGGCCCCGACGGCCGTGTGCGCTCGGACGAGGACTTCGTCTTCTACAACCAGCCCCGGCATCCGTCGGGAACGGTGTGGCGGCTGGGCAAGAAGCGCATCACCGAGGGCCTCACCGACACGATCCAGACAGACCTCGCGGGCGTCGAGCCGGAGATCGGGCGGATCCTGCTGGTCGCCTCGGCGGACGGGGTCGCCTTCGACCGGGTGCCGGACCTGAGCATCCTGGTGTACGACGCGGCGGTGGCCGACGGTGAGCCGTGGGCGACGTTCGAGATCAAGCCGGAGACCGGCGCGGAGACCGCGATGATCTGCGGGGAGCTGTACCGGCGCGGTGAGGGCTGGAAGTTCCGCGCGCTGGGCGAGGGCTACTCCAACGGGCTCAAGGGCCTCGCCACGGACTTCGGCATCTCGGTGGACGAGTCGGAGCCGGAGGAGCCGGCGACGGTGTCCCGGCCGCTGCCTCCGGAGCAGCCGGCGACGGCGGTGCCGCCCCAGCCGGCCTACGGCTACCCGCAGCCGACGTCCGCGCCCGCGTACGGGTATCCGCAGCCGGTGCCGTCGGCGCCCGACCCCGGGTTCCGGCTGCCGCCGCAGGGGCCGCAGTTCATCGGGCGGTGATCGGCACGCCCGGGGCTACGCCTTGGTCTTGTACCCGCGGCCCCATTGCAGGCCCCACCCGTACAGGCGGTCCAGCTCGGCCTGGAAGCCGTAGACGAACTTGACCTCGCGGCGCACCATCAGCTCGCCCTTGACGTTCTCGATGAGCAGGACGGCGCAGGAGCGGGCCTGGGGGTGGCGCTCGTCCAGGCTGATCTCCAGGCGGGGGCCGCTGCTGGGGTACAGGGTGACGATGGCGTGCGTGCGGTCGAACGCGGGGGTCTGGTCGTAGATGTACACGAAGACCAGGACGCGTTTGATGGACTCGCGGTGGTCGAGGTTGATGTACATCGTCTCGCCGGAGCCCGAGCCGAACCGGTCGTCGCCGCTGATCTTGATGTACGGGGCCGCGTTGACGTCGCCCAGGTAGTCGCCCAGCGGCTGGACGACGCCCTTGGTGCCGTCGGCCAGCTCGTACAGGCAGCCGAGGTCGAGGTCGACGTCGACCATGCTCTGCCCGTGGCCCTGGATCTCCGGCGGCTTCAGGGCCTTGAGGGGGTGGCGCAGCAGGCTGGGCCGCTGCATGCCGAAGTCGGAGCTGCGCATCCGCCAGGTGAGGTTGACGCGCAGATGGCCGGTGGCCGCGCCCTGTTTGCTGAGGGACACCGTCTGGTGCCGTTTGGTGAGTTCGATGGCGTTGCCGGCGCCGCCCGAGTCGAAGTCGACCGCGCGTGCGCCCAGCAGCCCGTCGAAGAAGCCCATTGCCGCCCCCAGGTCGTCGTCCGCATGCCGTCGGGGCGGCCGGCCGTGCCCGCCGCCCCGAACGAAGCGTTCCTCACCGGTCAGGGTGTCACACCCCGGAGGAGACCTCGGCCTTCTCCCCGCTGCCGGCACCGGCCGCCGCGAGGGCCCGGTTGCGGCGCACGGAGGACCAGAAGGACAGGGCGATCAGGATGACGCCGACGAGGCCGGTGATCACCTCGTTGATCTCGTACTGGATGGTCACCATCAGGATCAGGGCGAGGGCGCCGATCGCGTAGTGGGCGCCGTGCTCCAGGTAGACGTAGTCGTCCAGGGTGCCCTGGCGGACCAGGTAGACGGTGAGCGAGCGGACGTACATGGCGCCGATGCCGAGGCCGAGGGCCATCATCACGATGTCGTTGGTGATGGCGAAGGCGCCGATCACGCCGTCGAAGGAGAAGGACGCGTCCAGGACCTCCAGGTAGAGGAACATGAAGAACGCGGCCTGGCCGGCCAGCAGGACGGCCGACTTCTTCTTGCCGGTGCGGGCGGCCTCTTCCTCCTCCTCGTGCTCGCGCTCCTCCGCTTCCTCCAGGCGTTCCTCGAAGAAGCCGGAGAGACCGCCGACGACCATGTAGGTGATCAGGCCGGCGATGCCGGAGATCAGGACCGTCTGCGCCTTGTCGGCGTGGATGCCGCCGTGCTGGTGGGCCTGGGTGGCGAAGGTGAAGGAGGTGATCAGCAGCACGATCAGGGCGATGCAGACCGACAGCATGTCGACCTTGCCGAGCTTGGCCAGGGGCCGCTCGATCCAGCGCAGCCACTGTATGTCCCGGTCCTCGAAGATGAAGTCCAGGAAGATCATCAGCAGGAACATGCCGCCGAAGGCCGCGATCGCCGGGTGGGCGTCGGTGACCAGCTGCTGGTAGCGGTCCTTGTCGGCGAAGGCCAGGTGGACCGCGTCGACCGGGTTGAGCTTGGCGGTGATGGCGACGATCACGACGGGGAAGACCAGTCGCATGCCGAAAACGGCGATGAGCACGCCGACCGTGAGGAAGATCTTCTGCCAGAAGGCGTTCATCTTCTTCAGGATCCCGGCGTTGACCACCGCGTTGTCGAAGGACAGCGAGATCTCCAGGACGGCGAGGATCGCCACGACCCCGAAGGCCTCCCAGCCCCCGTAGAAGACGGCGGCGACCAGGCCGAGCGCGGTCACCGCGAACGACCAGCCGAAGGTTTTCAGAAGCACTGGTTACCCCATCGTGTTGTGGGGGCGCCTCCCATGAGGGTCTCCCCCGCGCCGAGCACGGCTTTACGAAACGTTGACTCCGAAGTCTAGAGCGATGCCGCGCAATCCGGACGCGTACCCCTGGCCCACCGCACGGAACTTCCACTCACCCTGGTAGCGGTAGAGTTCGCCGAAGATCATGGCGGTCTCGGTGGAGGCGTCCTCGCTGAGGTCGTAGCGGGCGAGTTCCTGGCCGTCGGACTGGTTGACCACGCGGATGAAGGCGTTGGAGACCTGGCCGAAGGTCTGCCCGCGCTCGTCGGCCAGGTGGATGGAGACGGGGAAGATGATCTTCTCGCACTGGGGCGGCACCTTGGCGAGGTCCACCAGGATGGACTCGTCGTCGCCCTCGCCCTCACCGGTGAGGTTGTCGCCGGTGTGCTCCACGGAGCCGTCGGGGCTCGTGAGCTGGTTGTAGAACACGAACCACTCGTCGCCCAGCACCCGGTTGCCCGCACCGCACAGCAGCGCGCTGGCGTCCAGGTCGAAGGGGGCGCCGGTGGTGGACCGCGCGTCCCAGCCGAGCCCGACCATGACGTTGGTGAGGTTCGGTGCGGCCTTGGAGAGGGAGACGTTGCCTCCCTTGGCGAGCGTGACGCCCATGATGCTGGTCCTCCCCTGACGGTGCTTCCCTGTTGTCCTGCGCGTCCGGCGCCGGCCGTAAACGGCTCGGCGCCGGACGGAGTGCCGCGACCGCGGGCGTCAGACGTTGACGCCGAAGTCCTGGGCGATGCCGCGCAGGCCGGAGGCGTAGCCCTGGCCGATGGCACGGAACTTCCACTCGGCGCCGTTGCGGTACAGCTCGCCGAAGACCATGGCGGTCTCGGTGGAGGCGTCCTCGCTGAGGTCGTAGCGGGCGATCTCCTGCCGGTTGGCCTGGTTGACGACGCGGATGAAGGCGTTGCGGACCTGGCCGAAGGACTGCTGGCGGTTCTCGGCGTCGTAGATCGACACCGGAAAGACGATCTTGTCCACGTCGGCCGGGACCGCGGCGAGGTCGACCTTGATGGCCTCGTCGTCGCCCTCGCCCTCACCGGTGAGGTTGTCGCCGGTGTGCTCCACGGAGCCGTCGGGGCTCTTGAGGTTGTTGAAGAAGACGAAATGCTGGTCGCTGACGACCTTGCCGGAGGTGTTCAGCAGCAGCGCGCTCGCGTCGAGGTCGAAGTCGGTGCCGGTCGTGGTCCGCACGTCCCAGCCCAGACCGACGATGACGGCGGTCAGGCCCGGGGCCTCCTTGGTCAGCGAGACGTTGCCGCCCTTGCTGAGGCTGACTCCCACGAGTCCTCCATGTGGTGTCGAGGGGCGGGGAGCCCCGTCGTGCTTCGGATATGGGATCAACGAACCGATCCTAGTGACGGGTTCCCGCCCCCCGCAGACCCTGGACCCGAAGGTTCCCGGATGTAGGCCGACCGGCCGATTTACAGGGTGTCGAGCGCCTTCACGTAGTCGTTCAGGTCGCGCGCGTCCGGCAGACCGTTGACCACCGTCCAGCGCACCACGCCGTCCTTGTCGATGACGAAGGTGCCCCGCACCGCGCAGCCCTTGTCCTCGTCGAAGACGCCGTAGACGCGCGAGACGTTGCCGTGCGGCCAGAAGTCGCTGAGCAGCGGGTACTCCAGACCCTCCTGCTCGGCGAAGACGCGCAGGCTGTGGATGGAGTCGTTGGAGACGGCGAGCAGCTGGGTGTCGCGGTCGGTGAACTTCGGCAGGTTGTCGCGCAGCGCGCACAGCTCGCCGGTGCACACGCCGGTGAAGGCGAAGGGGTAGAAGAGCAGGACCACGTTCTTCTCGCCGCGGAAGTCGGCGAGCCGCACGGTGCGGCCGTGGTTGTCCTTGAGCTCGAAATCGGGCGCCTTGTCGCCGACCTGGATCGCCATGTCGTGCTTCCCTTCGGTGGGCTGTTCGGGTGAGAGCACAGCAAACGCTCGGATCCACCCTACGCAGCGATCACCGGGGTTCCGGGCGGGCCGGTGGGATCCGGCCCGCCCGGGCGGCGGTCACCGCTTCGACTTGGCCGCCTTCGGCGTGGCCAGCCGGTTGCCGCTCCAGTCCTTGCCGACGCTCACGCTCTTGGCCGCGGTCAGCCCGGCCGTCGTGGCGGCGTCCTGGATGTCGCTCGGCTCCACGTACCCGTCACGACCCGTCTTCGGCGTGAGGAGCAGAATCGCGCCGCCCTCCTCGATGTACGTGGTGGCATCCACCAGCGCATCCGTCAGGTCGCCGTCGTCATCACGGAACCACAGCACAACGGCGTCGGCCACGTCGTCGTATTCCTCGTCCATCAGGTCGCCCTCGATGGCTTCCTCGATGGACTCGCGGAGTTCCTGGTCGACGTCGTCGTCGTAGCCGATCTCCTGGACCACCTGCCCGGGCTGGAACCCCAGCCTGGCGGCAGGGTTCGTCCGCTCCTCCGCGTGGTCCGCGGTCGCGCTCACGGGGTGCCTCCTGATCATGTCTTGGTGAGTATCTCAGCCACGCGCGTGCGCGAAGCATTGGCCGTAGTCCACACGGGCGGGGCGGATCGCGCAAGTACCCGGCGGTCCCGACCGCCGAAACGGTGACGATCCCGGCCGTGTCGCCGCAACTCCTGGCACCGTATCTCGATTCCGCTCCACCCACATCACCCCGATGTGCCCGGTTTGCACGGCCCGGAATCATCCATGGATGGAACCATCGAACAACTTTGCCAAGCGCGTCACACCCCGGGCGTATCGTTGCGTTTTGACCGGCGGTGTGCTCCGGCGGTACGCCGGGGAGCCGCCGGTGGAGATGACGGGCGTGCTCCGCCGGTACACGATGGGGAACGGCGCGGGCACGAACAGTAGGCACGAGTAGCGGTACGAGCAGCGAGCAGAGTTACGAGCGACAACCGGCCCTCCGACAGGTAAGGAACAGCGTGGCTTCCGGATCCGATCGCACCCCGATCATCATTGGCGGCCTTCCGAGTCAGGTTCCTGACTTCGATCCCGAAGAAACCCAGGAGTGGCTCGACTCCCTCGACGCGGTCGTGGACGAGCGCGGCCGGGAGCGGGCGCGCTACCTCATGCTGCGGCTGATCGAGCGGGCCCGCGAGAAGCGCGTGGCCGTGCCCGAGATGCGCAGCACGGACTACGTCAACACCATCCCCACCAAGAGCGAGCCGTTCTTCCCGGGCAACGAGGAGATCGAGCGCAAGATCCTCAACGCGACGCGCTGGAACGCGGCCGTGATGGTCTCGCGCGCCCAGCGGCCCGGCATCGGCGTGGGCGGCCACATCGCCACCTTCGCCTCCTCCGCCTCGCTCTACGACGTCGGCTTCAACCACTTCTTCCGCGGCAAGGACGAGGGCGACGGCGGCGACCAGGTCTTCTTCCAGGGCCACGCCTCCCCCGGCATCTACGCGCGCGCCTACCTGCTGGACCGGCTCACCGAGGAGCAGCTGGACGGCTTCCGCCAGGAGAAGTCGAAGTACCCGAACGGCCTGTCCAGCTATCCGCACCCGCGCTCGATGCCGGACTTCTGGGAGTTCCCGACGGTCTCCATGGGCCTCGGCCCGCTGGGCGCGATCTTCCAGGCGCGGATGAACCGCTACATGGAGGCGCGCGGGATCGCGGACACCTCCAGGTCGCACGTGTGGGCGTTCCTCGGCGACGGCGAGATGGACGAGCCCGAGTCGCTGGGCCAGCTCACGCTGGCCGCCCGGGAGGGCCTGGACAACCTGACCTTCGTGGTCAACTGCAACCTCCAGCGCCTGGACGGGCCGGTGCGCGGCAACGGGAAGATCATCCAGGAGCTGGAGTCGGTCTTCCGGGGCGCCGGCTGGAACGTGATCAAGCTGATCTGGGACCGCAGCTGGGACCCGCTGCTCGCGCAGGACCGCGACGGCGTCCTGGTCAACAAGATGAACATGACCCCGGACGGGCAGTTCCAGACGTACGCCACGGAGTCGGGCGCCTACATCCGCCGGCACTTCTTCGGCGACGACCACCGGCTGCGCGCCATGGTCGAGAACATGACCGACGACCAGATCCTGCACCTCGGGCGCGGCGGGCACGACCACCGCAAGATCTACGCGGCGTTCAAAGCGGCCAAGGAGCACAAGGGCCAGCCGACGGTGATCCTGGCCAAGACGATCAAGGGCTGGACGCTGGGCCCGAACTTCGAGGGCCGCAACGCCACGCACCAGATGAAGAAGCTGACGGTCGACGACCTCAAGCGCTTCCGGGACCGGCTGCACCTGCCGATCTCCGACCGGGAGCTGGAGTCCGGCCTGCCGCCGTACTACCACCCGGGCCGGGACTCGGAGGAGATCCAGTACATGCACGACCGCCGCAAGGGCTGCGGTGGTTACGTCCCCACCCGCGTCGTACGCTCCAAGCCGCTCGCGCTGCCGGACGAAAAGACGTACGCGACCGTGAAGAAGGGAACGGGTCAGCAGTCCATCGCCACGACGATGGCCTTTGTGCGGCTGCTCAAGGACCTCATGCGGGACAAGGAGATCGGTCGGCGGTTCGTGCTGATCGCGCCGGACGAGTACCGCACGTTCGGCATGGACTCCTTCTTCCCGAGCGCGAAGATCTACAACCCGCTCGGGCAGCAGTACGAGTCGGTGGACCGGGAACTGCTGCTCGCCTACAAGGAGTCGCCGACCGGGCAGATGCTGCACGACGGCATCTCCGAGGCGGGCTGCACGGCCTCGCTGATCGCGGCGGGCTCGGCGTACGCCACGCACGGCGAGCCGCTGATCCCGGTGTACGTCTTCTACTCGATGTTCGGTTTCCAGCGCACGGGTGACCAGTTCTGGCAGATGGCCGACCAGTTGGCGCGCGGATTCGTCCTCGGCGCGACCGCGGGCCGTACGACGCTGACCGGCGAGGGCCTCCAGCACGCCGACGGGCACTCGCAGTTGCTGGCCTCGACGAACCCGGCGTGCGTGGCCTACGACCCGGCGTACGGGTACGAGATCGCGCACATCGTGCAGGACGGTCTGCGGCGGATGTACGGCAGCTCGCCCGAACACCCGCACGGCGAGGACGTCTTCTTCTACCTCACCGTCTACAACGAGCCCATCCGGCACCCGGCGGAGCCGTCCGACGTGGACGTCGAGGGCATCGTCAAGGGCATCCACAAGCTCTCCGACGGTCCCGGCGGGGAGATCCCGGCGCAGATCATGGCGTCCGGGGTGGCGGTGCCGTGGGCGCTGGAGGCGCAGCGGATCCTCGCGGAGGACTGGAACGTGCGGGCGGCCGTGTGGTCCGCGACGTCCTGGAACGAGCTGCGGCGGGAGGCCGTCGCCTGCGAGCAGCACAACCTGCTGCATCCGGAGGAGGAGCAGACCGTCCCCTATGTGACGCGCAAACTGAGCGGCGCTCAGGGGCCGTTCGTGGCCGTGTCCGACTGGATGCGGTCGGTGCCGGACCAGATCGCCCGGTGGGTGCCGGGGCCGTACCAGTCGCTCGGCGCGGACGGCTTCGGCTTCGCCGACACCCGGGGCGCGGCGCGCAGGTTCTTCCACATCGACGCGCAGTCGATCGTGGTGGCCGTGCTCACGGAGCTGGCGCGGGAGGGCCGTATCGACCGCTCGGCCCTGAAGCAGGCGCTCGACCGCTACCAGGTCCTGGACGTCACGGCGGCCCATCCGGGAGCGGCCGGCGGCGACGCCTGACCGCCGGCGCCGGGGTGCCCCGCGACAAGGGGCACCCCGGAGGGGCTGCCCTCACAGGCCGGCCCCGGCGGCACCCGCCGGTGGGCCCCCGGCGGCGAGTCGTGCCCGGTCAAAGGCCCGCAGGGCGCACGCTGTTCCCCTCCTGCAGCGTGCGCCCGGGCGTGATCCACTCTGCGGCGCGCGATGCGCGCCGCGCCAGGGAACCCCGGCCGAGTCACCCGGCCGGGCGACCGCGGTCAGATATGACCCACGCCCGCCCCCGCCTCCGCGTTGTCGCCCCGCTTGGTGAGGAAGGCGACGAGGACGGCGACCACCGCGACGCCCGCCGCCACCAGGCAGGCGAGGCTCATACCGGAGATGAAGGTGTGGTGGGCCACCTCGGTGATCTTCGCGGCGATCGGTGCCGGGATCCCCTTCTGCACCGGTGCCACACCGGCCTGCACCGCCTCGGATGCCTGGTCCAGCTGGGCCGGGGTCAGCGGCGGCAGTCCGGCCGCCTTCCAGTTGCCCTCCAGCGAGCTGTCGACCTTGGAGGCCATCACCGCGCCGAGCACCGCCGTACCGAGGCTGCCGCCGATCTGCATGGCCGCCTGCTGGAGACCGCCGGCCACACCGGACAGCTCCATGGGGGCGTTGCCGACGATGACCTCCGTCGCGCCGACCATGACCGGCGCGAGGCCGAGGCCGAGGAGGGCGAACCAGAGGGACATCACCCCGCTGCCGGTGCCGGCCTTGAGGGTGGACATGCCGTACATGGCGATCGCGGTCGCGGCCATGCCGCCGGCCAGCGGCACCCGCGGGCCGAACCGGGTGATCGCGGCGCCGGCGAGCGGCGAGGCGACGATCATCATGCCGGTGAGCGGCAGCAGGTGCAGACCCGCGTCGACCGGGGACATGCCGTGGACGTTCTGCAGGTAGAACGTCACGAAGAACAGGCCGCCCATGAAGGCGATGGCCATGAGGACCATCAGGACCACACCGGCCGACAGCGGCACCGAGCGGAACAGGCCGAGCGGGATGAGCGGCTCGGCGACCTTGGTCTCCCAGAACGCGAAGAACGCGAAGAGCAGCACCGAGGCGGCGATGAAGCCCCAGGTCTTGCCGTCGCCCCAGCCCCAGGACGGGGCCTTGATGAGCGCCCAGACCAGGCAGAACATCGCACCGGACAGCAGCGCGATACCGAGCACGTCGAAGGAGCGCGGCGCGTTCTGGGCCCGGTGGTCGAGCAGGATCAGCAGACCGAGGACCAGCGCGATCGCGCCGACCGGCACGTTGATGAAGAACACCGACTGCCAGTTGACGTGCTGCACGAGGACGCCGCCGAGGATCGGGCCGCCCGCGGTGGACGCGCCGATCACCATGCCCCAGATGCCGATGGCCATGTTGAGCTTCTCGGCCGGGAACGTGGCCCGCAGCAGGCCGAGCGCGGCCGGCATCAGCAGCGCGCCGAACAGGCCCTGGAAGACCCGGAAGACGATGACGGTGGCGATGGTGTGCGACAGGCCGATCGCCCCGGAGGCGGCGGCGAAGCCGGTCACGCCGATGAGGAAGGTCTGCCGGTGGCCGAAGCGGTCACCGAGCTTGCCCGCGGTGATCAGGGTGACCGCGAGGGCGAGGAAGTAGGCGTTGGTGATCCACTGCACGTCGGCGAAGCTCGCGTGCAGATGGTCGCGGATGGCCGGGTTGGCGATGGCCACGATGGTGCCGTCCAGGGCCACCATCATGACCCCTACGGCAACGGTGATCAGGGTGAGCCAGGGGTGGCCGCGCAGCCCCGCGTCCGGGATCCGCTCCGCCGGGGCCGCCGGGGCTCCGTCACCCGGCCCTGTCGTGTCGATGGTGGTCTGACCAGTCATGCGTTCGAGACTAGTGACAGCCACTGACAATTGACAAACAATTTCATAAGTCGGTAACTGACAAGGAGCACATATAGACTGCTGAGCTGGCCGAACGTCATGAGAGGGGCCGTCGAGGGCCATGGAGACGCTGCGCGAGCGCAAGAAGCGGCGTACCCGGGAGGCGCTGCTGCGGGCCGCTCTGGAGCTGTTCACCACCCGGGGGTACGAGCACACGACCGTGGACGAGATAGCCGCGGCCTGCGACGTCTCCCAGCGCACCTTCTTCCGCTACTTCGCGGGCAAGGAGGACGCGGCCTTCGCCCTGCAGGAGCGGGCGCAGGCGCTCTTCCTCGCCGCCCTGCGCGCGCGACCGCCGCACGAGCCGCCGATGGAGGCGCTGCGGCAGGCGGTCCTGGAGGGCTGGGACGCGGTCCGGGGCAACCTGGAGTCGGCCGTGCCGGTCGACCTGTACCTGCGCATGTACCGCACGATCGAGTCGACGCCCGCGCTGCTCGCCGCCCATCTGCGCCGCTCGACCGCGGCCGAGGAGACGATGGCGCGGCTGCTGGCCGAGCGGGAGGGCGTGGACGTGGAGACGGATCCCCGGCCGCGGCTCGCGGTGGCGGTGTTCGGCGGGGTGATAAGGGTCACCGAGCGCCAGTGGTGCTCGGGGCGTGACTGCAGCCTGGAAGCCGTCCGGAAGCTCACCGTCTCGTACCTCGATCAGGTGACTTCGGCGCTCAGGGGGAACTGGCGCTCGGCCTGAGGCCGTTGACGGCACGCCGGAAAGATCGTCCGAACCGGGCCCGGGCGAGCGCCGACGCGGTGTCCGGCAGATCCACTTCGCCGGGTTCGAAAGATCGTTCACGGCGTGTTCGACTTCCGCCGAAACGTGATCCCGGTCACCCGGTTACCGCGAGACCGTCTCGTTCTCCTAGTGTGTCCTCCCAGTGACTTCCTTCGACACCTCCTCCCCGCAACTCAACGTCTGGCGCGCGATGCTGGCGCTGGCCGTGGTGTTCGTGATGCTCGCCACCACCGGATGGACCGCGATGCGCACCCACCGGGAGTCGAGCGAGCTGCAGGCCTCGCTCGACAAGTGGAGACACGGCAGCCTCCACGGGCTGCGCCTGCCCGATCCGGAGGCCGGCCCCACGCGGCTCACCCGCTTCTTCGCCACCCTCTCCGCCCACGACCGCAGCCGCCTCGTCCACCGCTACCCGCTCGCCGTCGGCAACATGAACGGCGCGCCGGTCGACCTGCGCTACCGGGCCAACCACCTGGCACTGGAGCAGGAGCGCGACACCGAGCGCGAGCGCATGCACGACAGCCGGCTCAGCACGGCCGGCCAGCAGGACGCGGGCCGCCGTATGCGCCGCTACGAGTCGCTGCTGACCCCCGGCCGGCAGATCCTCTCCTTCGACCCGGAGGGCACCGGCCGCATCTCCGAGGTCTTCGGGAACCTGACCAGGGCCGAGCGGATCTCGGTCGTCGTCCCCGGTGTCGACACCGACCTGCTCACCTTCCAGAAGACGAACCGCCCGTACACCGCCCCGGTCGGCATGGCCAAGGCGCTGTACGCGCAGGAGCGCGCGACGCGTCCCGCGGTGCGTACGGCGGTGATCGCCTGGGCCGACTACACCTCCCCCGACGGCCTCGGCGTGGACGCGGCCACCGGGCTGCGCGCGGCGGAGGGCTCCCTGCGGCTGAACGCGCTGCTGCGGGCCCTGCCCGGCAGCGCCCCGGTGTCGATGTTCTGCCACAGCTACGGCTCGGTGCTCTGCGGGGTGGCCGCGCCCGGGATGCCCCGGCGGGTCACCGACATAGCGGTCGCCGCCAGCCCCGGCATGCGGGTCTCCAAGGCCGCCCACCTGGACACCGCCGCCCGGGTGTGGGCCATGCGGGACGCCACCGACTGGATCCAGGACGTGCCCTACCTGGAGCTGGGCGGGCTCGGGCACGGCGCCGACCCGGTCTCCGCCGCCTTCGGCGCCCGGGTGCTGTCCGCCGAGGACGCGCAGGGTCACGCCGGCTACTTCCAGCCGGGCACGGACAGCCTGCGCAACCTCGCCGACGTCGGCACGGGCGCCTACGACGACGTGATCTGCGCCGGCGGTACCGCCGCGTGCCGGGCGGACCTGCCCGGCACGAAGACGGCCCAACGCGCGTAAAACAGCAGGAAGTGCGGTCCGCGAAGGAGGCGACGGAGGGGGACGTGCCGCATACGATGAGCCGCATGGGTGACGTACTGGCGGGTTTTCATGCCGTCTGGGAGTTCGAGTCCGACTCCGTGCTCATCCGTTACGAACGGGGGATTCGAACACCGAAGTTGTTCCAGGCGCTCGGGGAGCGGCGGATCCCGCTGTCCGCGGTCGAGGAGGTGCGGCTCGCTCCGGGCCGGCGCGGCACCGTGGTCCTGCGGCTGCTGCCCCGCGCGGGTGCCGATCCGCTGATGGAGGCGGCCGACGGCCAGCTGAAGGAGGGCTCCGATCCCTACCGGCTGGTCCTGCCGGCCGAGCGGGAGTCGCAGGCCGCGTCCCGCGCCGAGGAGTTGACGTCGCGGCTCACCGAGTCGGGGCCGGCGGACCGCTATCTGGTGGCGGCGCCCGAGGCGCCGCTGCAGTTCAAGGCGTACGACGGGAAGGCCGCCTTCGACGGCACGTCGGTGCGGTTCCGGTGGTCGTGGACGGGCGCGTCGTCGGCCAAGTGGAAGGCCGGCGACCAGAGTTATCCGGTCGCCGACCTGTGCGGGGTGGAGTGGCGCTCACCGGAGGCCCTGGCGGGCTATCTCCGGCTGCGCGCCGCCGGTCCGGCACCGGACGAGACGCCCGAGCCCGACCAGGATCCGGCGGCGGTGGTGTTCGGGCTCGGCTACGGTCCGGTGCACGAGTCGCTGCCGTTCGCCGCCGCGGTGCTGGCGGCGATCCGCTCGCGCCGTCCGGTGCCGGCGGCGGTGCCGCCGTGCCGCCGCGACCCAGCGGACATCGCCGAACGGATCCGCCACCTCGGGGAGCTGCACCAGGCCGGGCTGGTCACCGACGAGGAGTTCGCCGGCAAGAAGGCGCAGCTGCTCGCGGAACTGTGACTACTCCCGGCCCGCCGAGGTGAAGCTCATGTCCGCGTACCGCTCGCCGGCGACCTTGCCCGCGATCGGCTCCAGCTGGGACAGCTCCGCCTCGGTCAGGGTGATGCGGGTGGCGGCCACGTTCTCCGCCACCCGGCTCGCCTTGCGGGTGCCCGGGATCGGGACGACCGCCAGCGAGTCGACGGCCGCCCGCTGCTGCACCCAGGCCAGGGCGATCTGGGCCGGGGTGGCGCCGTGGGCCTCGGCGATGGCGCGCAGGGGCTGGAGCAGGGCCGCGTTGGCCGCCGCGTTGTCGCCGGTGAAGCGGGGCTGCTGACGGCGGAAGTCGTCGGCCGTCAGGTCCTGGTCGGCATTGGCGAAGGCACCGGTGAGGAAGCCCCGCCCGAGCGGCGAGTACGGCACCAGGGCGACGCCCAGCTCCCGCGCGGCCGGCACCACGTGCGCCTCGATGTCCCGGCTGAACAGGGACCACTCCGACTGCACGGCAGCGATCGGGTGCACGGCGTGCGCGGCGCGCAGCTCCTCGGCGGTGACCTCGCTGAGGCCCAGGTGCTTGACCTTGCCCTCGCGCACCAGCTCCGCCATCGTGCCGACGGTCTCCTCGATCGGCACGTTCACATCGCGGCGGTGCATGTAATAAAGGTCGATCACGTCCACGCCGAGCCGCCGGAGGCTGCCCTCGACGGCCTCGCGGATGTAGGGGGCGTCGTTGCGGATGATCCGCTTGGTCGGGTCGTCCTTCGGGATGGACAGGGCGAACTTGGTGGCGATCACCACCTCGTCGCGGTGGGCGCGGAAGAAGGGGGCGAGGAACCGCTCGTTCTCCCCGGCGCCGTACGCGTCGGCGGTGTCGTAGAGGGTCACGCCCAGCTCCAGCGCCCGGTCGAGGGCCGCGCGGGCCTGCTCGGTGTCGGTGGGGCCGTAGCCGAAGCTCATGCCCATGCAGCCGAGGCCCTGCACGCCGACCTCCGGCCCCTGCGCTCCCAGGCGTGCCGTCGGAATCCTGGCGTCGGTCATCGAGTGGTCCCCTCTGTGGCGTAAAAGCTGATCTTGCGGTCGAGTACGGCGAGCGTGTCGCGCAGTTCGGCGATCCGCCCGAGGACGTCCCGGCGGGTCTGCTCCAGCAGTTCCTGCCGCTCCCGGTACGTGCTGCTGCCCGCGCGCACCAGTTCCGCGTACCGGACCATGTCGGCCACCGGCATGCCGGTCAGCCGCAGCTTGGTCACCAGGTCCAGCCAGTCCAGGTCACGGTTGCTGTAGCGGCGCTGTCCCGTGTGCGAGCGGTCGACGTGCGGCATCAGCCCGATCCGCTCGTACCAGCGCAGGGTGTGCGCGGTCAGACCGGTGAAGGCGACGACCTCACTGATCGTGTAGCGGTCCTGGCCGTCGGGGCGCGGGTGGCGCGCGGGCCGGGCGGAGCAGATGTCGGCGGGGTGGGATTCCTCGAGCGTCGCAGGCGTGGTCTGCATCACCGTCATGCCTCAACGCTATGACCTTGGAGTGCACTCCAAGCAAGCGGAGCCGGTAAGAAAACCGCAGGACCGGCGGCGGTGCCGGTCGTTAGCGTACGGGTTCATGAGTCCAGTGAGGCGGGCACTGCCCGAGGAGGCCGGCGAAGTCCTGCGACTGCGGCAGGTGATGATCGACTCGATGTCCGCGGACGGCGGCGGGCCGACGGACTGGCACGCCGACTCGCTTCCGGTGCTGCGGGACCGGCTGGCCGACCCGGGCGGCGGTTTCGCGGCCTTCGTCGTGGACCATCCGGACCGGCCGGCCGCGCTGGCCGCGCTGGCCTGCGGGACCGTGGAGTACCGCATCGGCCGGGCCGGGAACCCGCAGGGGCGGGTCGGGCACGTGTTCAGCGTGGCCACCGACCCCGGTGCGCGGCGGCGCGGGTACGCGCGGGCGTGCGTCCAAGAGCTGCTGGAGTGGTTCCGGGCGCAGGGCGTGCGGCAGGTCGACCTCACCGCGTCCGCGCAGGCCGAGTCCCTGTACGCGTCGCTCGGCTTCGTCCGCAAGCCCGACCCGGCGATGCGGCTGTCGCTGTGAGCCGCATAGGCTCGTGCGCATGTCGTTGAGCAGCCTGGCGTCGATCGAGAACTGGCCCGTGCCCGCCGCGGCGGCGGGTGTCGTACGAGCCGACGGGACCGTCCTCGGGACGCACGGCCCCGTCGCCCACCGCTTCCCCCTCGCCTCGGTCACCAAGCCGCTGGCCGCGTACGCGGCGCTGGTGGCGTACGAGGAGGGGGCGATCGAGCTGGACGAGCCGGCCGGCCCGCCCGGGGCGACGGTCCGCCATCTGCTCGCGCACACCTCGGGCCTGGCCTTCGACGAGCACCGGGTGACGGCCCCGCCCGGGGAGCGGCGGCTGTACTCCAACGCCGGGTTCGAGCAGCTCGGGGACCATGTCGCCAAGGCGACGGACATCCCGTTCGCCGAGTACGCGCGGCAGGCGGTGCTGGAGCCGCTGGGCATGACGGCCACCTCGCTCGCGGGCTCCCCGGCGAAGGACGGGGTGTCGACGGTCGAGGACCTGCTGCGGTTCGCGGCGGAGTTGCAGGCGCCCCGGCTGCTGGACCCGCGCACGGTGGCGGAGGCGATGACGGTGCAGTTCCCGGGCACCAAGGGCGTGCTGCCGGGGTACGGGCACCAGAACCCGAACGACTGGGGGCTGGGCTTCGAGATCCGCGACTCCAAGTCCCCGCACTGGACGGGCGGTTCGTCCTCCGCGCGCACCTTCGGGCACTTCGGCCAGTCCGGTACGTTCCTGTGGGTCGACCCGGACGCGAACCTCGCCTGCGCCGCCCTGACCGACCGCGCCTTCGGTCCGTGGGCGATCGAGGCCTGGCCGGTGTTCACGGACTCGGTGCTGGCCGAGACGCGCACCGCCCGCTGACCGTCGCCCGGCCCGCCGGCGTCCGCCAACGCCGCCCGCCCGGGAGGCGGTTCACCTCCGCGTGGACGCCGCGTCGGGCCTCAGCCGGTCATCTCCCAGACCAGCAGCTCCGCCCGGGTCGTCGCCACCGCCGTCAGACCGCGGGCGCCGGTGATCCGGGCCGCGTCGCCGGGGTGCAGCCGCTCGCCGGCCAGCCGCACCTCACCGCGCACGACATGGACGTAGAGGCAGGGCGCGTCGGGCAGGGCGGTGCGCGCGCCCTCGGCCGGGCGGCGGACGTGGAGCGTCGCGCCGGCGGCCGGAACGGCGTAGGGGGTGGCGTCGGCGATGCCGGGAACGACGGTGTACGCCGGGTCGCCGCCGGGTTCCCGGGGCGTCAGCCACATCTGGAGGAAGGCCAGCGGGCCCTCGCCGTCGTTGCGTTCCACGTGCCGTACGCCGGCCGCGGCGCTCAGGTGCTGGACGTCCCCCGGGCGCACCGTCGTCTCGTGGCCCGCGGAGTCGCGGTGGGTCAGCTCGCCCTCGATCACCCAGGTGACGATCTCGGTGTGGCTGTGCGGGTGTTCGCCGAATCCGGCGCCCGGCGCGAGGCGCTCCTCGTTGCAGGCGATCAGCGGGCCGAAGGCCAGGTTGTCCGGGTCGTAGTGCGGGCCGAAGGAGAAGGCGTGGCGGGTCTCGATCCCGGCCGCCGGGTCCCCGCCCGGGTAGCGCTCGGCGGCGCGCCGTACGTCCATCACGATCACCACCGTATCCCCGCGCCGCCCGCCGGATCACCCCCGGCCCGCGGGCCGGGGTGACTCCCCCGCACCCCGCCCCGGCAGCACCGGCCCCACCCGCCCCCGGGATCGCCCCCGTGTCCCCCGCCCGTCTCCACCGGTGACCCGGCGGCGCATGGTGCCGTCCGGATAAGGCACTCTTGTCCCCGTGCCCGAACCCGAATCCCACAGCAGTGATCCCGCAGCATCGAACGTCCATACGCACGCCGCGACCCTGAAACGGCTGGAGAAGTCCTCCGGGAATCTCGCCGCGCAGGCCATCGCGCGGATGGACGAGACCCTGCCGTGGTACCGGGCCATGCCCCCGGAGAACCGTTCCTGGATCGGGCTGGTCGCGCAGGCGGGCATCGCGGCGTTCACCGAGTGGTTCCGGCGGCCGGACGCCCCGCAGGCGATCTCCACCGATGTGTTCGGGACCGCGCCGCGCGAGCTGACCCGGGCCATCACGCTGCGTCAGACCGTGGAGATGGTGCGCACCACCATCGAGGTCATGGAGAGCGCCATCGACGAGGTGGCCGCCCCGGGCGACGAGCGGGTGCTGCGCGAGGCGCTGCTGGTGTACGCGCGGGAGATCGCCTTCGCCACCGCCCAGGTGTACGCGCAGGCCGCGGAGGCCCGCGGCGCCTGGGACGCGCGGCTCGAATCGCTGGTGGTCAACGCCGTGCTCAGCGGCGAGGCCGACGAGGGTGCCGTGAGCCGGGCCGCCGCGCTGGGCTGGAACTCACCCGAGCATGTGTGCGTGCTGCTCGGGACCGCCCCGGACGGGGACAGCGAACTGACCGTGGAGGCGATCCGGCGGGCCGCACGGCACGCCAAGCTCCAGGTCCTCACCGGGGTCCTCGGGGACCGGCTGGTGGTGATCGCCGGCGGCAGCCCCAACCCGCTGGCCGTGGCGAAGTCGCTGATCGGGCCGTACGCGGCCGGGCCGGTGGTGGCCGGTCCCGTCGTGCCGGACCTGCTGGCCGCCACCCGGTCCGCGCAGGCCGCCGCCGCGGGCCTGAAGGCGTGCACCGCGTGGCCGGACGCGCCGCGGCCGGTGCTGGCGGACGATCTGCTGCCGGAGCGCGCGATCGCGGGTGATCCGAGCGCGCGTGAGCAGTTGGTGGAGGAGATCTACAGACCGCTCGAAGAGGCCGGGTCGGCGCTGCTGGAGACCTTGAGTGTCTACCTGGAGCAGGCGAGCAGCCTGGAGGGCGCGGCGCGGATGCTCTTCGTTCACCCGAACACCGTGCGCTACCGGCTCCGACGTGTGACAGACGTCACCGGTTGGTCGCCTTCGGATGTACGATCCGCGTTCACGTTGCGGATCGCGCTGATCCTGGGGCGTCTGGTCGACGGCGACGCCCAGGCATAGGGTTTTGTCGGAGCTCAACAAAAGCCCTTCGTGTTATTCGTCCCTGTCCCCACGGGCGGCCGCGCCCGTCCCCAAGAGAGAGTGTGAGAGTGCTCGTACTCGTCGCTCCCGGCCAGGGCGCCCAGACGCCCGGCTTCCTGACCCCCTGGCTCGAACTCCCCGGTGCCTCGGACCGTGTCGCCGCCTGGTCGGACGCCATCGGTCTGGACCTGGTGCACTACGGCACCAAGGCCGACGCCGACGCCATCCGGGACACCGCCGTGGCCCAGCCGCTGCTGGTCGCCGCCGGGATCCTGTCCGGCGCGGCACTCGGTGCCACCACCGAGTTCACGCCCGGCGCGGTGGCCGGCCACAGCGTCGGTGAGATCACCGCCGCCGCCTTCGCGGGCGTGCTGTCCGACGCCGCCGCCCTGGGCCTGGTCCGCACGCGTGGCCTGGCCATGGCGGACGCCGCCGCGATCACCGAGACCGGCATGTCGGCGCTGCTCGGCGGCGACCCGGAGACCTCGATCGCGCACCTGGAGAAGCTGGGGCTGACCCCGGCGAACATCAACGGCGCGGGCCAGATCGTCGCCGCCGGCACGCTGGAGCAGCTGGCCGCGCTGAACGAGGACAAGCCCGAGGGCGTCCGCAAGGTCGTCCCGCTGAAGGTCGCCGGCGCCTTCCACACCCGGCACATGGCCCCGGCGGTCGAGACGCTGGCCACGGCCGCCGCGGAGCTGTCGCCCGCCGACCCGCGCATCGCCTACGTCTCCAACAAGGACGGCAAGGCCGTCGCGACCGGCGCCGAGGTCCTCGACCGCCTGGTCGGTCAGGTCGCCAACCCGGTGCGCTGGGACCTGTGCATGGAGACCTTCAAGGAGCTGGGCGTCACCGCGCTCATCGAGGTGTGCCCCGGCGGCACGCTGACCGGACTGGCCAAGCGGGCGCTGCCCGGCGTCAAGACGCTGGCCCTGAAGACCCCTGACGACCTCGACGCGGCCCGTGCGCTCATCACCGAGCACGTCGACGCCTGACGCCTAAGGAGCCGTAGATGGCGAAGATCAAGCCCAGCAAGGGAGCCCCGTACGCCCGCATTCTCGGCGTCGGTGGCTACCGCCCGACCCGGGTCGTGCCCAACGAGGTGATCCTGGAGAAGATCGACTCGTCCGACGAGTGGATCCGCTCCCGCTCCGGCATCGAGACCCGGCACTGGGCCGGCCCCGAGGAGACGGTCTCCGCGATGTCGGTCGAGGCGGCCGGCAAGGCGATCGCGGACGCCGGCATCGACGCGTCGCAGATCGGCGCGGTCGTCGTCTCCACCGTGTCGCACTTCAGCCAGACCCCGGCCATCGCCACCGAGATCGCCGACAAGCTCGGCACCGACAAGGCGGCCGCGTTCGACATCTCGGCCGGCTGCGCGGGCTTCGGCTACGGCCTCACCCTGGCCAAGGGCATGGTGGTGGAGGGCTCCGCCGAGTACGTCGTGGTCATCGGCGTGGAGCGGCTGAGCGACCTGACCGACCTGGAGGACCGGGCGACCGCCTTCCTGTTCGGCGACGGCGCGGGCGCGGTCGTCGTGGGCCCCTCCCAGGAGCCGGCCATCGGCCCGACCGTGTGGGGCTCCGAGGGCGACAAGGCCGAGACCATCAAGCAGACCGTCCCGTGGGACCGCTTCCGGATCGGCGACGTGTCCGAGCTTCCCGTGGACAGCGAGGGCAACGTCAAGTTCCCCGCGATCACGCAGGAGGGCCAGGCGGTGTTCCGCTGGGCCGTGTTCGAGATGGCGAAGGTCGCCAAGGAGGCGCTGGACGCCGCCGGGCTTTCGCCGGACGACCTGGATGTCTTCATCCCGCACCAGGCCAATGTGCGGATCATCGACTCGATGGTGAAGACTCTCAAGCTGCCGGAGCATGTCACGGTCGCCCGCGACATCCGTACCACCGGCAACACCTCGGCCGCCTCGATCCCGCTCGCCATGGAGCGGCTCCTGGCGACCGGGGAGGCGAAGAGCGGCGACACCGCGCTCGTCATCGGATTCGGGGCGGGTCTCGTCTACGCCGCCACGGTCGTTACCCTCCCCTAGGCACTCCGTGCCGGATCATGCGGTTCGGCAAGGGGACAACTGCCACAAACCGTCTGGATTATCGAAGAAGGAGCGCCTGACATGGCCGCCACCCAGGAAGAGATCGTCGAAGGTCTCGCCGAAATCGTGAACGAGATCGCCGGCATCCCGGTTGAGGACGTCCAGCTGGACAAGTCCTTCACCGACGACCTGGACGTCGACTCGCTGTCCATGGTCGAGGTCGTCGTCGCCGCCGAGGAGCGCTTCGACGTGAAGATCCCCGACGAGGACGTCAAGAACCTCAAGACCGTCGGCGACGCGACCGAGTACATCCTCAAGCACCAGGCCTGAGCCACTCGCTGAGGCCGCACGGCCGTCAGGCTGTACAGCCCCGCCACCCGGCGGTGGCGCCGTAGATTCCCGCATCCGTTGGAGAAAGAATTCCCGTGAGCCCGACCAATCGCACCGTGGTCGTCACCGGTATCGGCGCAACCACACCGCTGGGTGGCGACGCATCCTCGTTCTGGGAGGCCCTGGTCGCCGGCACGTCCGGTGTCCGTCTGCTGGAGGAGGACTGGGCGGCGGACCTCCCGGTCCGCATCGCCGCCCGGGTCGCCGTCGAGCCGGGTGAGATCATCCCCCGGCCGCAGGCCCGCAAGCTGGACCGTTCGGCGCAGTTCGCGCTGATCGCCGCCCGGGAGGCCTGGCAGGACGCCGGCTTCACCGCCCGGGCCGGCGAGGACGCGTCCGTGAACCCCGACCGTCTCGGTACGGTGATCGCCTCCGGGATCGGCGGCGTGACCACGCTTCTGGACCAGTACGACGTGCTGCGCGAGAAGGGTGTGCGCCGCGTCTCCCCGCACACCGTGCCGATGCTGATGCCCAACTCCCCGGCGGCCAACGTCGGTATCGAGCTGGGCGCCCGCGCCGGTGTGCACACCCCGGTGTCGGCCTGCGCCTCGGGCGCCGAGGCCATCGGGTACGCGATCGAGATGATCCGCACCGGGCGTGCGGACGTGGTCGTGGCCGGTGGCACCGAGGCCGCGATCCACGCGCTGCCCATCGCCGCGTTCGGCAACATGATGGCGATGTCCAAGAACAACGACGACCCGGCGGGCGCGTCCCGGCCGTTCGACTCCGGTCGTGACGGCTTCGTGCTCGGCGAGGGCGCCGGTGTGATCATCCTGGAGTCCGAGGAGCACGCGAAGGCCCGCGGCGCCCGGATCTACGTCGAGGCCGTCGGCCAGGGCATCTCCGCCGACAGCCACCACATCACGCAGCCGGAGCCGTCCGGCAACGGCATCGCGCACGCGCTGCAGAACCTGCTGGACAACACGGACCTGAAGCCGGCCGAGATCGTGCACGTCAACGCGCACGCCACGTCCACCCCGCAGGGTGACGTCGCCGAGATCAAGGCGCTGTGGAAGGTGTTCGGCGACGACGTCGAGCACATGGCGATCTCCGCGACCAAGTCGATGACCGGTCATCTGCTCGGCGGTGCCGGCGGTATCGAGACCGTGGCGTCGATCCTGGCGCTGGTGAACCGTACGGCGCCGCCGACCATCAATGTCGCGGACCTCGACCCCGAGGTGAACGCGGACATCGTGGTGGGCGAGGCGCGCCGGCTGCCCGAGGGCCGGATCGCCGCGCTGAACGACTCGTTCGGGTTCGGCGGGCACAACGTGGCCCTGGCGTTCCGCACCCTCTGAGACATGCGAGAAGGGCCCCCACCGGCCGGTGGGGGCCCTTCTCGTACGTCCGGGTCGCGCGCCCTCTCACACCACCTGGTGCAGCCAGCGCACCGGGGCGCCCTCGCCCGCGTACCTGAAGGGTTCCAGTTCGTCGTCCCAGGGCTTGCCCAGGAGCTTGGCCAGTTCGGCCGCCAGGTCGCTCTCGCCGCGCTGGGCGCGAGTGAGGGCGGCGCGCAGCCGGTCCTCGGGGATGAGGATGTCGCCGTGGATGCCGGTGACGGCGTGGAAGATGCCCAGCTCGGGGGTGCAGCTGTAGCGCTCGCCCTCGGCGGTCGGGCAGGGCTCGGCGGTGACCTCGAAGCGCAGCAGGTGCCAGCCGCGCAGCGCGGAGGCGAGCTGGGAGGCGGTGCCGGCCCGGCCCTGCCAGGAGAACTCGGAGCGCCAGGTGCCGGGGGCCGCGGGCTGCCGGATCCAGTCCAGGTTGACGCGCGTGCCGAGCACCCCCGCGACGGCCCACTCGACGTGCGGGCACAGCGCGCGCGGCGCGGAGTGCACGTACAGAACTCCACGTGTCGTCACCGGAACCTCCGGGCAGAGCGGGACATCTTGCTGGCTGGCCGGCGGCCGTGGCGCGACGGCCGCACTGATGGCGAGGCTACCCTGCGGCGGCGCAAGGAGTGTGACGTACCGTCGGTCCAGGCGCCAGGAATCCTCCGCCATTCACCCAGGGGGACGCTTGTACGGGGTCCGTTCGTTCCAGCGGGCCGGGCGCCGGGAACCCTCGCACGTTGTGATGGGGGGAGACACCCGACATCGAGCGAGGAGATCTGCGGGAATGCGGAAGCGAAGCCACCGTGCGCGGGCCGCGCTGGCCGTCGCGGCGGCCGCCGTGCTGGGCCTCGCCGGATGTGACGCCGGGGGCTCGCCCGCGGCCGAGGGCACCAGGGCGCGGGCCGTGCGGGCCCCGGTGTGGAACCGCACGCCGGCCTCGATCGCCGCGGTGGGCGACTCCATCACCCGGGGCTTCGACGCGTGCACGGTGCTGTCGGACTGTCCGGAGGTGTCGTGGGCGACGGGCAGCGACGCCAGGGTGGACTCGCTCGCGGTACGGCTGCTCGGTGCGACCGGGGCGGCGACGCACAGCTGGAACTACGCGATGACCGGCGCCCGGATGGCGGATCTCACCCGGCAGATGCGCGAGGCGGCGGCGCGGGACCCGGAGCTGGTGACGGTGATGGTGGGCGCCAACGACGCCTGCCGTTCCTCCACCCGGGCGATGACGCCGGTGGCCGGGTTCCGCGCGGACTTCGAGGAGGCGCTGCGGGCGCTGCGCGCGACCCGTCCGACGACGCAGGTGTACGTGGCGAGCGTGCCGAACCTGAAGCGGCTGTGGGAGCAGGGGCGGGACAATCCGCTGGGCAAGGAGGTCTGGAAGCTCGGCATCTGCCCCTCGATGCTGGGTGACGCGGACGACCTGGGCGAGTCGGCGGCGCGCCGGCGGGACCGGGTGCAGGAGCGGGTGGTGGCGTACAACAAGGTGCTCAAGGAGGTCTGCGCCCAGGACCGGCGCTGCCGCTTCGACGGGAACGCGGTGTACGACTACCGGTTCGGCACCGACCAGCTGAGCCACTGGGACTGGTTCCACCCCAGCAGGGACGGCCAGGCGCGGCTCGCGGCGATCGCCTACCGGACCGTCACCGGACCGGATCCGGCACGATCCAAACGAGAGGCCCTGGATCAACGGTGACCTAGGGTTTTCCGCATGAGTGAACTCTTCGGCACACTTCCCGACGGCACCGAGGTCCATCGCTGGACGCTGGAGCGGGGCGGGACACGGGTGGAGGTCCTGACCTATGGCGGGGTCGTGCGGTCGGTGCGGGTGCCGGACCGGGAGGGCCGGCCGGCCGAGGTGGCGCTGGGGTTCGCCGCCCTGGACGGTTACCTCGCGCATCCGGACCCGTATCTGGGCGCGCTGATCGGCCGTTACGCCAACCGGCTGGCGGGCGCGCGGTTCCCGCTGGACGACCGGGTGTACGCCCTGGAGCCGAACGAGGGGCCGAACCTGCTGCACGGCGGTGCGCGGGGCTTCGACAAGCGGGTGTGGGCGGCGGCGCCGGTCGAGCACGGGGTGCGGCTGAGCCGGGTGAGCCCGCACGGCGAGGAGGGCTTCCCGGGCACCGTGGAGGTGGCGGTGACGTACTCCCTGTCCGCGTCGGGCGCGCTGCGGATCTCGTACGAGGCGACGACGGACGCGCCGACGGTGCTCAGCCTCACCAACCACAGCTACTTCAACCTGGCCGGTGCCGAGTCCGGTTCCGCGGGCGGGCACGAACTCCGGCTCGACGCCTCCCGGTTCACCCCGGTCGACGAGGGGCTGATCCCGACGGGCGAGCTGCGGGACGTGGCGGATTCGCGCCTCGACTTCCGTACGGCGCGCAAGGTGGGTTCGGGCTACGACCACAACTACGTGCTGGACAAGGGGGTCACGCGGACGGCGCAGGAGGTCGCCGAGCTGCACGACCCCGGCTCCGGGCGCACGCTCACCGTCTCGACGACCGAGCCGGGCCTCCAGCTCTACACGGGCGACCACTTGCCGGAGCCGTTCAGCCCGGGGGCCGGAATCGCCCTGGAGACGCAGCACTTCCCCGACTCCCCGCACCACCCCGCCTTTCCCTCCACGGTGTTGCGGCCCGGCGAGGTGTACCGCTCGGAGACGGTGTACGCGTTCTCGACGCGCTGAACGCGCGGAACGCGCCGAGTGTCCCCCGGCCGGTGCGGGCCGGGGGACGCCGGGGCGGTCAGACGGTGGCGGTCCGTCCGGTGACCGGGCAGGTGGCGGCCGCCGCCGCGCCGAGGGCGGCGGTCCTGGCGGCGGGCGCGGTGCCGTCGAGCTGCTTGAGGATCTCCTTGGAGAGCAGGTCCTCCTTGCCCTTGAGGGCGTCGGCGACGTCCAGGGCGGAGTTGAAGACCATCTCGGCCGCCACGTTGTCCTGGACGATGCGGGCGAGGTTGTCCAGGGCCACGCCGATCGGGTCCGCGGGGGTCTCCGCGGTCGGCAGGTCGACGAGGTGGGTGTCCACCTTCGCCTGGTTCATGGTGCGCCGGATGATGATGGACGCCTGGTTCAGTTCGGCGGTCGTCCAGATCGACAGCACCATGACGTACAGGTCGCTCCACGCGGTTTCGCCGATCAGCGCCCGCCACCGTTTCATCAGCGCCTCGATGCCGGTGATCTGCGCGGTGGAGGCGAAGGTCATGTTGACCCGGATGGACGGGTACACGGTGGCGGCGAACTGGTTGAAGGCCACCATGTCGAAGGACTTGGCGCCGAGGGCGGTGTCGATGAACCGGATGGCCTCGGTGAGGATGGTGTTGCTGGAGGTCTCCAGGTCGGCGGGGAGGTTCGCCGTGGGCAGCTTGGTGCGGGCCGCGTTGAGCGTGGCCCGGAAGCTGGTCAGCGGGGTGATCCAGCCGGTGTCGCCCGCGGCCTTGAAGGCGACCATGGCCAGGTCGTGCGGGTCGATGCGGTCGGCGTTGGGGATGTTCGGCACCTTGCCGCCGAGGTAGGCGGCGATCACCGAGTAGATGCCGAGGGGCACGTGGGCGATGGACTTGGCCAGTTCGAAGTACTCGGGCACCGGGTCCACCGTCTCGACCTGGACGCCCTTGTCGATCAGGGTGAAGCGCCCGCCGACGGCGTTGTTCTGCACGACGACGACCGGGCTGAGATGCTTGATCAGTTCTGCCTTCAGGGACGCGTAGTTGGCGCGCATCCCGGAGTTGACGCCGCGTATCGCGTCCCGCGCGGCCTTCTCGTCGGTCGCGGTGGTCGCGGCCGAGGCGTTGGTGGCCGCCTGGGTCTCCATCAGCAGGGTGGCTGCCCCTACGGCGGAAACGGTCCCCAGAAATCCTCTGCGAGTGGTCATGCCCCGTCTTTCCGTGATCGGTGATCGGTTCTTCGTGGGGTGGGGGGAAAGGCGTGGGGGGCGTGGGGGGGGTTCGTGGGGGTGGGCCGGCCTGCCGGTGTGTCCGGTCGCCGGCGGGCCGGCCGGTCCATGGGTGCCCGGGGGCACCGGCGGCGTACGCCGCGGCGGCTCAGGTCAGGGACTTCTGCGACGGCACCACGACGCCGTAGAGGTCCTGGACCGTGGCGAGGGCGGCCTCGTGCACCTGCCGTGCGGGGACGCCCTCGGGGTCGCCCTTCAGCGGCAGCGGCCGGGTGGCCGAGGCGTCGGCGACGACGGTGGGGTGGTAGCCGGCCAGGAAGGCGCCCTGCGTGGTGAACAGGACGCACATGTTGGTCATGAAGCCGGCGACGATGACGTTCTTGCGCCCGGCCTGCTCGACCCGCTGCGCGAGATCGGTGCCGTGGAAGCCGTCCGGAACGCTCTTGCGGACGACCGGCTCGCCCTTCGCGGGCTTGAGGTCGGGGATGATCCGTCCCGCCTTCGACGAGAGGTCGTAGCCCTTGTCGACGATGTGGATGACCGGCGTGCCCGCCGCGCGGGCCCGGTTCAGCAGGGCCTTGGCGTTGGCCACGGCCGGCTTCCAGCCGTCGAGTTCCATGACACCGTCGGTGTAGGTGTTCTGGTAGTCGACCAGGATGAGCGTGGCGTCGGAGAGCGTGGCCGGGGTCTCGTCGAAGCCGTTGAGCTCGCGCAGCGTCGTGGTGTCCGCGGCGGCGTTCGTCCGTGCGGCGGGCGCGGCGGCCGGCTTCCCGGAGGAGGAGTCCGGCGAGCCGGAGCCGCACGCGGCGAGCGTGGCGGTGAGGAGGGCGGCGGTGCCGAGCGCGGCGATGCGACGCGTTGACCTCATCGGCCGAGTTCCTCCTGGGACGGGACGACGACCCCGTACAGGTCGGCGATGGTGGCGAGGGCGCTGAGGTGCACGCCCTGGGCGTCCAGTTCCGTTCCGTTGACCGGCAGTGCGCGGGTGGCGCAGGCGTCGGCCACCACGGTGGGCCGGTTGCCGCGCAGGAAGGCGCCCTGGGCGGTGAAGGCCACGCACATGTGGGTCATGAAGCCGGCGATGACCAGATCGCCACGGCCCGCCTCGTCCACCAGCCGGCCCAGTTCGGTGCCGTGGAAGGCGTCGGGGGCCTGCTTGACGACGACGGGCTCGCCGTCGGCCGCGGCCACGCTCGGGTGGATCCGCCCGATCTCGGCGCGGATGTCGTACGGCGTGCCCTCGCCGCCGTCGTTGACGACGTGGATGACCTTGGCGCCCTCGCGGCGGGCGCGTGCCAGCAGCCGGGCGGCGGCGTCGAGGGCCGGCTGCCAGCCGTCCAGCTCCATCACACCGGTGGTGTAGGTGTTCTGGTAGTCGATCAGGACGAGGGTGGAATCGGCCAGCTTCGCGGGGGTCTCGTCGAAGCCGTTGAGCTGACGCAGCGTCGTTCTGGGCATGGAATACCGCCTGAGGGATCGGGAGTTGGCGAGGCAGCGCGCCGTGCGGCGGCTTGCGCTATGACGCTATGGCCCGTCCCGTCGCGTCGGCAATGACGTCTAGCATGCAGAAACCGACATCGCGCAGACCGGTGTCGTCCCGGCCGTCCGGAGGGGTTCGTGCGCACCGCCCACCAGCTGATCGTGATCGTCCTGTTCGACCAGGTCGACCTGCTCGACGTCACCGGGCCGCCGGAGGTCTTCCACCTCGCGCGGCGCGAGACGGAGGAGGCCGCCGCGTACGACGTGGTGCTCGCCGCCGAGACCATGGACCCCGTGGTCACGGCCGCCGGGGTACGGGTACTGCCCGACGTCACCTTCGGTGACCTCGCGGCGCGGAGCATCGACACGGTGATCGTGCCGGGGGCGGTGGAGGTGGACGGCGACCATCGCGTGCACCCGCTGGTGGACCCGGCGCTGGTGCGGCGGGTGCGGGAACTCGCCGACCGCACCCGCCGGGTGGCCTCCGTCTGCGTCGGCGCGCACATCCTCGCGGCGGCCGGACTGCTCGACGGCAAGCGCGCCACCACGCACTGGTCGACCGCGCGGCAACTGGCCGCCGACCACCCGGCGGTGGCGGTCGACGCCGACCCGATCTTCATCCGGCAGGGGAACGTGTGGACCGGCGCGGGCATCAGCGCCTGTCTCGATCTCTCCCTCGCGCTGATCGCCGACGACCTCGGCGAGGCCGTGGCGCTGCGGGTCGCCCGGCAACTGGTGATGTACCTGAAACGGCCCAGCGGGCAGAGCCAGTTCAGCGTCCCCCTGGAACAGGTCTCCACGACGCGGCGCATCGAGGATCTGCGCCACTACGTGCTGCGCCACATCGCCGAGCCGCTGACCGTCGCCCAGCTCGCCGCACACGCCCACATCAGCGACCGGCAGCTCACCAGGATCTTCAAGAACGAGCTGGGCACGACCCCGCACGCCTACATCGAGTCGGTGCGCGTCGAACACGCGCGCAACCAGCTGGAGTCCACCGACGCCACGCTCGAACGCATCGCGGCCGCCTGCGGGTTCGGCACCCTCGACACCCTGGTCCGGGCCTTCCGGCGCAGGCTGGACACCACACCGACCGAGTACCGGCGCCGGTTCCGGACCGCTCCCGAGTGAGCCCGGCGGGCCGTCAGGAGGCGGTCTCCTCGACCGGTCCGGGCTCCTCCTCGCGGTCCTCGCCCAGCAGTTCCCGGGCGAGGAGCGTGGCGCCGGCCACCGCGCCCGGCATCAGGAACACGGCCACGAACGGCACCAGGAAGACCAGCCCCAGCGGCGTCCCGTAGCCCCACACCAGCATCCGGCGCGAGCGCAACAGGGCGAGACGGGCGCGCAGTTCGACGCCCCGGCGCTGGAGGGCGACCGCGGTCAGCTCCTCGGTGAGGAAGAAGCCGGTGACGAAGAAGCCGATCACGGGCACGACGGTCTGGCCGACGAACGGCAGCAGCCCCAGCGCGAAGAGCAGGACGCCCCAGACCAGCGCCCGGACCAGGATCCGGACGCTGTCGCGGGCCGATATCCACAGCTCGCGGGCGAGGGGGAGGTCCGACCGGGGGGCCGTGCCCTCGGGCGAGACGTCGGCGTCGACCCGCTCGGAGAGGTTCTCGTAGAACGGCTGGCCTATCAGCAGGGTCACCGCGGTGAAGGTGAGCACCGCGAGCAGCAGGCCCAGGGCGAACAGGACGGCGGTGAGGAATCCGCGGAACAGCGACTGCCAGGGGCTCGGCCAGTGGTCCGCGAACGGGGTCGCCCAGCTCACCGCGTCCCCGCCCCACACCGCGAGGGCGACCAGCGCGATCGCGTAGAGGACCAGCGCGATCAAACCCGGCAGCAGCGCGAAGCCGTACTGCCGGCCGTGCCGGGCCACCCACCGCTGGCCGTCGAGAAGAAGACGGAAACCCACCCCGAGATCACGCATGGCGAAACCCTACCCACAGCTCGCCGGCGGCAGGTTCACCCGTCGAGCATGCGGCGCAGCAGGTCCCGCAGGGTGCGCCGCTCGTCCTCCGACAGGCCGGCCAGCGGCTCGCGCGCGAAGTGCAGGCCCTCGCGCAGGTCCCGGGCCACCCGCAGCCCCTCCTCCGTGGCGGCGGCCACCTTCACCCGGCGGTCGGCGGGGTCGGCGCGGCGCTCGGCCAGCCGGCGGGCCTCCAGGCGGTCCACGATCCCGGTCACGTTCGACGGCTCGCACTTCATCTTCTGCGCGAGCTTGCGCATGGGCGTCGGCCCGAGCGCGAGCAGGCTGAGCAGTTTGGCCTGGGCACCGGTGAGCGCGTGGGCCGAGGCGGCCTCGTCGTAGTCGGCGTGGTAGCGCGCGACGACCTCGGCGATGAGCTCTACGACGTCCGTGGTCAGCTGGTCCGGACGGGTGTGATGCGGTGTGGCCATGCCCACCAGCGTACCCCTTTACTTGACAACATGAAATATTCAGCTGCACCGTTGTTTCAGGTACTGAAGTAAACGAAAGGTTTCCAGCGATGACCACGACGAACGTCAACCGCGAATGGCACCTGCTCAGCCGGCCCGTCGGCTGGCCGAAGCCGGAGGACTTCGCACTCGTCGAGTCCCCGCTCCCGGCCCCGCGCGAGGGCCAGGTGCTGGTACGGAACACCTACCTCTCCGTGGACCCGTACATGCGCGGCCGGATGAGCGCCCAGAAGTCGTACGTGGCCCCGTTCGAGCTGGGCAAGGCGATGCAGGGCGGCGCGGTCGGCGAGGTGATCGAGTCCCGCGCCGAGGGCATCTCCGTCGGCGACCACGTGCTGCACCCCTTCGGCTGGCGCGAGTACGCCGTCCTGGGCGCCGAGCACGCCGTCAAGGTCGACCCCGAGGCCGCGCCCCTGTCGTCGTACCTGGGCGTGCTCGGCATGACCGGGCTCACCGCCTACGCGGGTCTGCTGCGCACCGCCGCCTTCAAGGAGGGCGACACCGTCTTCGTCTCCGGCGCGGCGGGCGCCGTGGGCAGCCAGGTCGGGCAGATCGCCAAGCTCAAGGGCGCCGCGCGGGTGATCGGCTCGGCCGGTTCGGACGACAAGGTGCGGCTGCTGGTGGAGGAGTACGGCTTCGACGCCGCGTTCAACTACAAGAAGGGGCCGGTGGCCGAGCAGCTGCGCGAGGCGGCGCCGGACGGCATCGACGTGTACTTCGACAACGTCGGCGGCGACCACCTGGAGGCGGCGATCGGGTCGCTGCGCGAGGGCGGCCGGATCGCGATCTGCGGCATGATCTCGGTCTACAACAACACCGAGCCCGCGCCCGGCCCGCGCAACCTCGCCCGGCTGATCCAGACGCGCGGCCGGATCGAGGGCTTCCTGGTCAACGACCACCGCGACCTCCAGCCGCAGTTCGTGGACGAGGTCGGCCCCTGGGTGGCGTCGGGACGGCTGAAGTACCGGGAGACCGTGGTCGAGGGCATCGAGAACACCCTGGACGCGTTCCTCGGACTGCTGCGCGGGGACAACACCGGGAAGATGATCGTCAAGCTCTGATCTCCCCAGGGCTTCCGTCTTGCGGTAACTTCTTTCCGAAATCCGCCGTCGATCGTGGGCGCGAGTCGGCGGCGGACCGACCAGGAGGACACCGCATGCCCCTCACCCAGTCCGATGTGCTGTACACGGCCGTCGCCACCGCCGAGAACGGCCGGGACGGCCGGGTCGCCACCGACGACGGCAGGCTCGACATCGTCGTCAACCCGCCCGTGGAGATGGGCGGCAGCGGCGCCGGGACCAACCCGGAGCAGCTGTTCGCCGCCGGGTACAGCGCCTGCTTCCAGGGCGCGCTGGCCGTCGTCGCCCGGCAGGAGGGCGCCGACGTCTCCGGTTCGACCGTGACCGCCAAGGTCGGGATCGGCAGGAACGAGGAGGGCTTCGGGATCATCGTGGAGATCTCCGCGCGCATCCCGAACGCCGACGCGGCCACCGCCCGGGCCCTGGTGGAGAAGGCCCACCAGGTGTGTCCGTACTCGAAGGCGACGCGCGGGAACATCACCGTCACGCTGGCCTGAGCCGGCGGTCAGCCCAGCGCCAGCGCGGCTCTGTGCACCGCCCGCGCCAGCCGGGCGTTCTCCGGGGCCGCGCCGTACGGGAAGAGGAAGCGGCGGCGGGTGTAGCCGTAGGCGAGGCCGCTGCGGGGGTCGGCGAAGGCCTGGGTGCCGTTGGCGCCGCTGTGCCCGAGCGCGCCGGCGCCCAGGAACGGGTACCAGAGGTCGGCGGTGGCCTGGAAGCCCAGCCCGAAGGTTTTGTGGGTGCGGGTCACCAGGTCGTAGCCGACCGAGTGGACACGGCCGAACTCCGCGACCGTGTCCGGCTTCAGCAGCGGCGCCTTGCCGTCCACCTCGCCGATCATCGCCGCATACATCCGCGCCAGCCCCCGCGCCGAGCCGACCGCGCCCACCGAGGCGGGGCCCTTGACGCGGATCAGCGGGTCGTCGTGCAGCCGCTCCAGTTCGGTCGGTTCGGCCGCGTGCCGGTTGAAGGCGATCGCCGAGAGGGTGTGCGGACCGGCGCGCAGCGCGTCGACGGCCGCCTGCTGCTCGGGGGTGGGCAGCGGCGGCTGGACCGGGCGGAAGCGGGACTCCTGCACGGCGGGCAGGCCCAGGTGGAGGTCGAGGGCGTAGGGGGCGCGAATCCGGTCCTCGTAGAGCTCCTGGACGGTCCGCCCGGTGGCCCGGCGCACCACTTCCCCCGTCAACGCGCCGATGACCAGGGCGTGGTAGCCGAAGGCGGCGCCCGGGCGCCAGAACGGCCGCTGGTCGGCCAGGTGTTCGGCGATCGCGCGGTCGTCGGCCAGCTCGGCGCGGGTGAATCCGGCGTCGGTGCCGACCAGTCCGGCCCGGTGCGCCAGCAGGTCCCGCAGCGTCAGTTCGCACTTGCCCTCGGCCCCGAACTCCGGCCAGTAGTAAGTGACTCTGCGGTCCAGCTCCAGTGTGCCGTCCTGCGCCAGCAGCGCCGCGACGAGATGCGCCGCGCCCTTGCCGGCGGAGAACACGCCGTACAGCGCGTCGCCCGCCGCGCCCTCACCCGCCCACAGGTCCACGACCTGCCGCCCGTGCACATAGGCACACAACTGGCCCTCGTAGTCCTCGCGTTCCCCCGCGACTAAGGCGGTGAACTCCTCGCGCACCGCCTCGTAGCCCTCGGCGACCGTGCCGCGCACGGTGATGTCCCGCGTCATCCGCTCTCCTCCACTCGACCTCTGCTCGACCGGTGTTCCTGCCCGGCTCAACCGCCCGGAAGGCCCGACGGTGTCACCGATGCCCCGGATGGCCGATGGCACGGAAGAGGCGCGCGGCAGCGGACCGGATCAGCCGCACCACCACAGGAAGCGCGCGCAGGTGTGGGTGGGCGAGGGCGCGGGAGGTGGCGGCGCGGAGGCCGGCGGGCTGGTGGCGGGGGCGGTGGCCGGCGGGGTGGCGGGGCCCGTGGGGGCCGGTGCGCCGCCGCTGCCGCCGGCGACCGGGGACGACGGCGGCTCGTCCGTGGCGGTGGCGGAGCCGCCGGCCGAGGGGGACGCGGAGCCGGAGGCGGACGCGGATGCCTGCGCTGTCGGGGAGCCGGAGGCGGAGGGCGCGGCACCGCCCGGCGACGACACGGCCGTACCGCCGCCCGGTGACGCGGCGCCGCTCGCGCCGCCGCCTGCCGAGGTGTCGGTGGCGGACGCGTGCCCACCACCCCCGGTGAACGACGCCAGGGGTGCGTCCGTGCCGAGTTCGGCGACCCCGAGTCCGCCCGCCGCCAGCAGGAGGCCCGCGGCGATCAGAAGGGTGCGGCGACGGCGGCGACGGTGGGCGGCGGCCCTGCGTCCGAGCCGTTCCGAGCGGGACCGGGACCGTATGGACTCCCCCGGCGGCTCCTCGCGCACCGACTCCGTCTCCGCCGGCTTCCCCGGGTCCGGCTCCTCCCGGCCCCCTTCCGCCCGCACAGGGGCCGCAGGGTCCGCCGGCCGGTCGGCCGGCGTGCCGCACCCGGGGCAGACCAGGGCGCCGTTGAGGTGCCGTCGGCACGGGAGGCAGTAGTCCATGACGCGCGGAAGACTAAGGTCCACCCGCGTCACGTTCCCAGACACGACTGTGAAGATTTGGTGCGGGATCGAAAGGATTCTCGAAAAACACGGGTACGCCCGTCCCGGCCCGCCCCCTCCTCCCCCGCCGCGGGCACGCAGTGCTAAGCGGCAGGCACTCGGTGCTAACGCGCCGTCGGGCGTCAGTCGACAGCATTTCCTCTGACCGAACCGCTCAGTCAAGGGGGAAGCTCCATGCGCACCCGTACCCGTATCGCACCCGTCGCCCTCGCCGCCGTCCTGGTCGCGGGCGGCACCATGCTCGCGGCCGGCCAGGCCGGCGCCGCGCCGAAGGCCGGCCCGGCGGTCAAGGCGACCTGTTACGGCGGCGCCAAGTACTACACCAGCACGGCGGGCGGCGGCAGCAGCAACGCGCACTGGCCCGCCACCGGCACGTGGGCGTACACCACCAGCAACTGCAACGACATCAACGTGAAGTCCGACGTCAGCCTGAGCGTCAAGGTCTGCTTCAAGAAGACCGGCGCGTGCAACGGCTGGACGTCGGCCAAGGCGGGCGTGTGGACGGTCGTCGCCAAGGACGTCCTGCACGGCTCGGGCTTCTACCTCCAGTTCAACCGCACGTCCTCGTCCAAGGGCTGGATCGCCTACTGAGCCGATGCGCGGTACTCGCTCGGCGTCGTGCCGTACGCGGTGCGGAAGGCGCGGGTGAAGTCGGCGGCCCGGGGGAAGCCCCACCGGGCCGCCGTCGCGTGCACGGGCCGCGAGGCCAGCCGCGGGTCGGCGAGATCGCGGCGGGCGGCGGCCAGCCGCTGGGCGCGGATGTACGCGGCGACCGTCATGCCGCCGGCGTGCTCGCGGAAGAGGCGGTGCAGGGACCGCAGGGAGATGTGGTGGGCGGCGGCGACCGCGGCCGGTGTCAGCTCGGCGTCGCCCAGGTGCCGGCGGATGAAGTGCTGGACCTCCAGCAGCTGGACGCCCCGGCGCGTCTCGGCCGGCGTCCGGTCCACCGCGTCGGCGTGGTGCGCCAGCCACGCGGTGAGCAGGTCCACGAGGACACCGCCGAGCCGCTGGCCGTCGGCGGGGCGGCAGGGCCCGGTGTCCGTGGACAGGTGGACGAGGAAGCCGGCGAGCAGCCGCCCCACCCCCTCGTGGCCCGGCAGCCGCGCGGCCAGCAGCCGGTCCACCCGGCTCGGCGGCAACGGCACCAGGGCCCTGGGAACCTGCACCACGACGGAGGCCGCGACACCGTCACGGACGTCCACCACGGCCTCGAACGGGTGCGAGGTGGAGTACACGACCAGCTCGCCCGCGTCGAGGCAGGCGTGGCACCGGCCCTGGAGGATGCCCTGCACGCCCCGCAGGACGAGCCCCACTGCGTACATCTCGGGGTCGGACCGGCGGATCAGCCGGGGGGTGCGCCGGGTCCGGTGCGACCCGTAGGTCATGGCCGCCACCTGCGCACCGCCGAGGTTCGCGGCCCGCAGCGACGCCCGGAACCCGGACGCCGGGTCGACCCGGAACTCGTTGGGGACCAGCGCGTTCGCCGTGATCTCCCGCCATGCCTCCACCCGGTCCCGCACCGGCAGGTCCTCGGTGTCGAAGACGTCTCCGAGCATGGCATCGTTCCCCCATCTGCCGATTTATGCGCTCACCTCCACCTTCGGGCTACCAGATCCCACCAAACAAGCGCCAAATCGGACAACTCGCTTTGTGGGGCGCCGGGGTGAACGGCCGGGCGGGGGCCGGCCGGACCGGCCGGCAGGCGATCAGCCGAACAGGCCGGAACCGAGCGGGTGCCCGCGGTCGAAGCCCGGCAGGATCAGGAACGTCGCGCTCGCGGTCGTCGTGGTGAAGGGCAGCAGCGCGTCGGAGACGTCCATATGGGTGAGGGTGGCGGTGAAGGTCCGCAGGTCGTTCTGGAAGCTGATGAAGAGCAGCCCGGGGGCGGGCTCGTCGATGCTGTAGGAGCGGCGAAGCATGAGGCCGACCCCGACCACGGTGGCGTGCGCCCTGCGCACATGGGCGTCCGCGGGGACGAGATAGCGCCCGTCGGAAGTCTTGGCGCCGAGTTCGGGGCCCGCGGCCGCGCTGCCGCCGGACAGCGGCACGCCGTCGGCCCGGCGCCGCCCGAAGACCGCCTCCTGCCGGGCCACCGGCAGGGCGGCGAACCGCGGCAGGTCCAGCTCCATGCGCCGCACCACGGCGAGGGTGCCCCCGGCGACCGCGGGCGGCCCGGCCAGCCACAGGTCGCGTCGCTGCTCGGCGGCCGTGTGCGGGCCCACGATGCCGTCGATGAAACCGAGCAGGTTCCGGGGTGCGGCCAGGCCCTCGCCGACGGGCACGTCCGCGCCGCGGTGGCCCGACTGCCGCCAGCGTTCGCGGACGCGGTCACCGGCCTGGTGCAGCAGCGCGGCGGCGGCGACCGGCACGACCGGGGCGTCGCTCGCGCAGATCTGGAGCAGCAGGTCCCCGCCGCGCGCGTGGGGGGCGATCCGCTCGCGGGAGAACCGCGGGAGGTCCCTCGCGCCGGGCAGCGAGGCGCCGACCGCGCGCACCAGCCGCGGGCCCACGCCGACGGTCACGGTGAGGTCGCCCGGCGGCAGCCCGAGCAGGCGCGGGTCCTTGCCGGAGGTCAACGCGTCGATGGCCGTGCCGAGTTCGGCCAGCAGCGGGCCGGGGTCCACGCCGGCGCCGAGGTCGGCGACCACGGCCAGCAGATGGTGCTGGGCCGGCTGGGGAAGCGTGACGCCCGCCTGGTGCCGGCCCGTCGCGGGCACCGGTGCCGCGCCGGTCGCCGCCGGGCCGGGCCGGCCCGGCCGGGCGGCGTCCGCGGTGCACCCGGCGGTCAGACCGGCCGCCGCCAGCGCGCCGGTGACATCGAGGAACGCGCGGCGTGACGGGTGGCGATCGGCTCGGCGCATGGGGTGCAGCGTGCCATACCGGAATCGCGCATGACGCTCAACTTCCGGATTTCCGCACGGAATTCGCCGGTCGTGCCATTCTGGGATCATGCCTCGATTAGCTCTACGCGTGATGGCGGCGGTGCTCGGCACCCTGACGCTCGTGGCCGGCTGCGGCAGCGGCGGGGGCGACGGCGCGGACAAGGGCCGGCGGCCGGACGGCGCGCGGGTGACGATCCACGTGCCCGCCGACGCCCCGACGATCTCGGACGCGGTGGCCCTGGCCCGGCCCGGCGACCTGGTGCTGGTCGCGCCGGGCGAGTACCACGAGTCGGTGAGGATCAGGACGCCGCGCGTCACCCTGCGCGGCGAGTCGCGGGAGAAGGTCGTCATCGACGGGCGGTTGCGGCAGCCGAACGGTGTCGTCGTCGCGGCGCCCGGGGTGGCCGTGGAGAACCTGACCGTGCGCGACAACACGCAGAACGGGGTGCTGGTGACCGGCTCGGCGGCGGCCGTCGCCGGGCTGCCGGGGCACAGCGGCGGCTACGACACCGGCGACGAGCCCGTCTCCTTCCTGAAGTCGTTCCTGGTCTCGTACGTGACCGCGACCCGCAACGGGCTGTACGGCATCTACGCCTTCTCCGCGCAGAACGGTGTCATCGAGCACTCCTACGCCTCGGGCGGGGCCGACTCGGGGATCTACGTCGGCCAGTGCAAGCCGTGCCGGGTCGTGGTGCGGGACAACATCGCCGAACTCAACGCGGTCGGCTACGAGGGCACCAACGCGAGCGGGGACATGTACGTGGTGGGCAACCGGCTCGTCGGCAACCGTGTCGGCCTGACCACCGACTCCGACCACCAGGAGAAGCTGCTGCCGCAGCGCGGCGCGGTCGTCGCCGGCAACCTGATCGCGGACAACCAGCAGCCGGGGACCCCCGAACAGGCCGACGGGGGCTGGGGCATCGGCGTCGGGGTGGACGGCGGCAGCGGCAACCGGTTCCTGCGCAACCGGATCACCGGGAACGCCGACGCCGGGTTCGTGATCACCGCGACCGCCGACCTGCCCTCCGACGACAACCGGATCACGGACAACACCTTCGCCGCCAACGGCGTCGACGTCGGCTGGACGTTCCCCTCCGCCACCCGTGGCAAGGGCAACTGCCTGAGCGGCAACAGGCTGCGCACCACCGTGCCCGCCCGGCTCGCGGCGACCGCGGCCTGTCCGCTGCCCGCCGACTCGCCCACGCCGTCCGGCACCTGGTCGAAGCCGACTGCACCCCGGGGCATCCCATTCACCGACGTGGTCGCGCCCGGCCCGCAGCCGCAGTTCCCGGACGCCACCACCACCGGCGCCACCACGGTCCCGGCCGTCCCGGCGCTGCCGGACACCGCGGACATCCCGCTGCCGCCGCCGTCGCTGCTCGCGGCGGGGGCGCGGGTGAAGGGCTCGTGAGCGATACGGCTAGCGCGTCGGGGTGATGCCGGGTGCGGGCCGCACCGGCGTGTACCGGCCGGTGCCGAAGTCGATGACCAGCGGCCGGGATTCGGACGCGACACCGGCCTGCACCCGGTACATGGTGCCGTCCGAGCCGATCCAGTAGCGCACGGTGTCCGCCGTGCCGGCCCGGGCGCGGGCGTCCGGGCCGGTCATCACGTCCACCGGATGCCCGTGCACGGTGTCGTGGCCGAGCCGGGCGGCACCGTTCTGCGGCAGCAGTTCGGCGTTGTCCGGCCGGTCGCTGCCCAGACCCAGCGCGATGGCCAGCGCACTGTCCAGGGAGCTCCCGGCCTTCTGGAGCGGGCGGCGGTACCAGCCGGACGCGGGCGGTGACGGCGGTGCCGTGGCGGGGGCGTCGGCCATGGGGTGGACCAGGACGGTGCCGGCCGTCCACTGGATCAGCCCGTCGCCGGACGCGTCGCGCCCGGTGCCGTGCACCACCCCGTACCCGATCTCGGCGCGGTAGTCGACGGACCCGGTGACGACCAGCCCGCCCGCGGCGCTCGGTACGGTGATCGTCACCGCGCGGCCGCCCGCCTGGTAGTTGCGGAACCGCGTGATCGCCAGCCGGTTCGCCTCGTCCGGCGTCAACGCGCGCCTGCCGCCCGGATCGCCGCCGTTCCCGACCAGGACGAACGCGGTCGCCGCGGCGGCCACGAGGGCGAGCCCGGCCACCGCCCAACGTAACTTCGGCCGGCGGCGGCGTCCGTCCGCCGCGCGCCGCGAAAGACCTCGCCTGCTCTTCATGGTCCGCACGCGCCGGGATGCTAACAGGCCCTTCCGCCGCCTCCCCGACTTTTCCGTTTTCACATATATGACAGCTCGTCAACTCGTATGGTTACCAAGGGGATTGCTGTCGAGCTGTGCCGAGTCGGGCGATGACGTAGACGACGCAAAGGAATGCGATGCCATTACGTAGGCTGGTGCGGGTGGGCCTGTCCTGTCTGTTGCTGACGGGCGGTGCCACGGGCATGATCGCGACGGGCGCCGAGCAGGCCGGTGCCTCGACCTCCGACGGCACACTGACCGTCGAGACACTGCGGGACTTCTTCGGCACCGGCGTGATCAACACGACCATGGACGTGCCGCAACGGGGAATGAAGGTCACGGTCACCGACGCCGCGGGACATCACGTCTCGGGTGTCACGGACGCCACCGGAAAGGTCGTGGTCGCCCCGTCGGCCTCGCTGTCCGGCGGCCGGTACCGCGTGGACGTCACGGTCCCGGCGCCCTACAGCGGGTATCTGCGGGCGGCGCCGGCCTCGACGGCGCAGAACCACTTCGACAGCTTCACCACGTTCGTGGACGTCTCGGGCGGCAAGGACGCCTCGGTGATCACCGGCGTCTGGGACCCGGCCGACTACGCGCTGCCGGACACGCGGTACTTCGTGCCGGTGCAGAACGCCGCCGGCGGAACCGACACCCGGGCACTGGTGGCCTTCGGGACCAAGACCCGCGGCACCTGCCCCGACCAGACGGCCTGCCCGGACGTGCTCGCCACGCAGGAGCAGGTGGGCACGACGTTCGGGCTCGCCTACGACCGCGACCACCAGCGGCTGTTCCAGTCCGAGTTCGCCCGCCGCTACACCCCGTACGGGCCGGACGGCGGTGACGCGATCTACACCGTGCCGACCACCGGCGGCGGCGCCCCGAAGCTGTTCGCGAAGGTGCCGGGCGCCACGGTCACCGCGCACGACACCGCCCGCATGATCAAGGACGCCGGGTTCACCGACGCGCCGGGCAAGGAGTCCATCGGCAGTCTCGCCCTGTCCGAGGACGGCCGGACCCTGTACGCGGTGAACCTGCGCACCCGCGCGCTGGTGAGCTTCGACGCGACCGGGACCACCGCCTCGGCGCCCAAGGCGACGGTGCCGATCCCCGACCCGGGCTGCGCCTCGTCCGACGACTGGCGGCCGTTCGGCCTCGCCACCCACGACAACACCCTCTACGTCGGCGGCGTGTGCAGCGCGGAGAGCACACAGAAGCGCGAGGACCTGAAGGTCGTCGTCTCCACCTACGACGGCAAGCGGTTCACCCCCGTGCTGACCCACCCGCTGACCTACGAGCGCGGGAACGTCCTCACCGGCGACTCCGCCTTCCCCCAGGCCCACTTCTGGAACCCGTGGAACTCCAGCCTGAAGGACTGGGACAGCCTCAAGGTGAACGGGACGATGATCGACCCGCAGCCGGAGCTGGCCGGCATGGCCTTCGCCCGCGACGGCTCCCTGATCCTCGGCTTCCGCGACCGGTTCATGGACGTGGTCAGCTGGGGCGGGCTGGACCCGAGGGACGGCAACGACACCCCGGAGAACGGCATGGCCGGCGGTGACATCACCATGGCCTGCGCGAAGCCCGAGGGCGGGTACGCGTGGGAAGGCACCGGGAACTGCCCGAACCACGCGACCGGTGCCCGCGTCGACGGGGCCGAGTCCGCCGGTGTCGTCGAGTACTTCCCGGGTGACTTCTTCCCGAACGTCGGCGCGCCGGACCAGGCCGGTCCGCACCAGGAGACCTCGCTGGGCTCGGTCGCCTACATCCCGCAGCAGCAGTGGGTCGTCACCACGCAGATGGACCCGACCGCCCATGTCGCCACCGACGGGACCGGTTACTACGACATCACCACCGGCGCCGGCCCGGGCAACGACCCGAACGCCAACGCCTATCAGTTCATCGGCCTGAACCAGAACGGGTTCGGCAAGGCCGGCGGCCTCGGCGACATCGCGTACGCCGCGGCGAACGCCCCGATCCAGATCGGCAACGTGGTCTGGTACGACGGCGACCACAACGGCATCCAGGACGCCGGGCAGGTGCTGCTTCCGGGCGCCACGATCAACCTGCTGGACGCCGACGGCAAGCAGGTCGCCACGACCAGGACCGACGCGGACGGCGAGTACTACTTCGGCGGCGTCGGCGCCGACTACCAGCTGACGCCCGGCGCGAAGTACACCGTGGAGTTCGACGTGTGCACCGCGGACACCACCGACGTGCCGGGACAGCCGCCGGCCACCAAGCTGCGGTTCACCCTGCCGCGGGCCGGCGCCGACCGGGCGCACGACTCCAATGTGACCCCGCCCCGCTCCGGCCGGCTGTGCAAGGGATCGACGCCGGTCACCGCGCCGGCGAAGCCGGGCGGTGTCGACCACACCATCGACGCCGGCGTGTACATCCCCAAGAAGGTGCCGCCGACGCCCTCCGCCCCGCCGTCGTCCGCTCCCCCGGCGTCCACTCCCCCGGCCTCGGCACCGCCGGCCGCCGGTACGCCCGCCGCTCCGGGGGGCGGCACCCACCAGGGCGGCGGCAGCGGTCCCCTCGCCAGCACCGGCATGGCGAACGTGGGAAGGCTCCTCTCCCTCGTCGCCCTGCTGCTCGGCGCGGGCACGGCCGTCGTCTACGTGAGCCGTAGGCGCCTGGCCGGACGCCGCCGCTGACACCCGCTCCACCCCACAGACGGGCCGGTGCCTCGCACCGGCCCGTCGCCGTCAGGGGTTCTCCCACGCCGCCGGTTCCGCCGCCAGGGACCGTACGGGTTCCGGCAGGGCGCCCGCCGCCAGGTCCGCGATCGTGACGCCCTCCAGGATGCGGCGGACGTTGGCGCGCAGCGCGATCCACAGGGGGAGCAGGGGCTCGGCCGTACCCGTGTAGGAAAGGCCCGTCGGGCGTTCGCCGCGCACCGAGACGATCGGGCCGTCCACCGCGCGGATCACGTCCGCCACGGTGATCGCCGCGTCCGGGCGCGCGAGCCGGTAACCGCCGCCCCCGCCGCGCCTGCTGTCCACCACCCCGGCGCGGCGCAGATCGCCGAGGATGCCCTCCAGGAACTTGTGCGGGATCTGCTGCCCGGACGCGATTTCCTCTGCTTTCACCGGGCCGTTACCCTGCCGTACGGCCAACTCCAGTACCGCCCGTACCGCGTAATCCGCCCGTGCCGAGATCCTCATGGGTCCATTGTGGGACGCCCCCGCGTGGAGAATGGCCGCATCCGCGCCCGTAAGATCGCCCGGAGGCTCCACCTTGGCGCTCAGCAGACGTACCTTCAGTGCCCTGGCCGGTTCGGCCGCGCTCGGTCTCGCCCTGGGCGGCAGCGGCGGCCCGGGGGCGTCCTCGGCGTTCGCGGCGCGCACCGTGCCGACCGGTCCGGCGCCCGCCCCGCCGAGCGCGGACGGCGAACCGCACACCATCGGGTACGACCGCTACTCCCTGCTGGTCGACGGCAAGCGGCTGGTGGTCTGGTCCGGCGAACTGCACCCCTTCCGGCTGCCCAGCCCGTCCCTGTGGCGGGACGTGCTCCAGAAGATGCGGGCGCACGGCTACAACGCCGTCAGTATCTACGTGGCCTGGAACTACCACTCGCCCGCGCCCGGCCGGTACGACTTCACCGGCGTCCGGGACCTGGACCTGTTCCTGCGCACGGCCGCCGAGACCGGGCTGTACGTCATCCTGCGGCCGGGCCCCTACATCAACGCCGAGGTGGACGGCGGCGGTTTCCCCGGCTGGCTGACCGCGACCAGGGGCCGGGCCCGGTCCGACGACCCGGAGTACCTGGCGCACGTCGACGAGTGGCTGACGCAGGTGAACCGCATCGCCCGCAAGCACCTGTTCACCCAGGGCACCGGCACCGTGCTGCTCTACCAGATCGAGAACGAGTACGACGCGCGGGTGGGTTCGGCCGGCAGCCGTGCCTACATGTCCCACCTGTACCGGAAGGTGCGCGCCGACGGTATCGACGTACCGCTGTTCCACAACGACAAGGGCCGCAACGGTTATTGGACCCCCGGCTCGTTCGACACCGGCTCGGAGCGCGGGGGCTGGCTGTACGGCTTCGACGGGTACCCCTCGCCGGAGTCGACCCCGCCGGACTGGGGGACGTTCGGGCCCGGCGGCGCCAAGGGCGGGGCGAGCGCCTCGCCGTCGACGCCCGGGTTCGTGCCCGAGTTCGGCGGCGGCTGGTTCGACCCGTGGGGCGGCGTCTTCTTCGACGGCTTGGGGTACGCGGAGTCGCGGCGCACCCGGGACGCCGCCTACGAGCGCCGCTTCTACCTGACCAACCTGGCCAACGGCCTCACCCTGCACAACGTCTACATGACCTTCGGCGGGACCTCGTGGGGCTGGCTGCCCGCGCCGGTCGTCTACACGTCGTACGACTACGGCGCGGCCATCGACGAGGCCCGCCAGGTCACCGACAAGATCGCGCCGATGCACCAGCTCGGCCATCTGCTGCAACGCGTCCCGGACTTCGCGAAGCTGGACCGCGCGGCGGACGTGCGGGCCACCGGCCTGAAGGTCTACCACCTGACCAACCCGGACACCGGCGCCCATGTGTACGTCGCCCGCAACGACGGCGACGACACGGTCACCGCCGACCTGCCGACCGCCGCGGGCGACCTGCGGATCAGCGTGCCCGCCCGGGACGCCAAGCTGGTGGCCGCCGACCTGTCGCTGGGGCCGCGCAAGCTGAAGTACGCGAGCGTCCAGCCGTCGATGCGCGTGACCGCGGGCCGGCAGGACATCGCCGTGTTCACCGGGCCCAAGGGCGAGATGGCCGAGCTGCTGGTCGACTGCCCCGACGAGCCCGACGTGCTGCGTCTGGACCCGGAGGCCGCGTGGGTCCTGGACGACACCGGGCTGCACGTCAACGCGCCGCTGGGGCAGGGCGGTCTGATCCGGGTGCTGGTGGAGAAGGGCGAGCGGGACCGCCCGCTGCTGCTCCTGCTCGCCGACGACGCCACCGCCGTGCGCCTGTTCCCGTACGACACCCCGTCCGGCACCGTGCTGGTCTACGGCCCGGCCCTGCTGCGCCACGCCGAGGTGCGCGGCTCCGAGGTCCATCTGAGCGGTGACATCGCCGAGACCACCAGCATGGAGGTGTGGGGGCCGCGGGGCATCGACACCCTGGTGTGGAACGGCCGCAGGCTGCCGGTGCGGGTGACCCTGTCCGGCAGCCTGATGACCACCGGCCCGCTGCCCGGCGTGCCCGAGGTGCGGCTGCCCCGGCTCGGCGGCTGGCGGATGCGGCGGGAGAACCCGGAGGCGGGGCCCGGCTACGACGACTCCGGCTGGCGGATCGCCGACAGGAAGACGTCGTTCAGCACCACCGCGGTCCCCGAGGGGCAGCCGGTGCTCTTCGCCGACGACTACGGCTTCCACTACGGCGACGTCTGGTACCGGGGCACCTTCGACGACGCCCGCGGCATCGAGGAGGTCGCGCTCGGCTACAGCACCGGCACGCAGGGCCTGCTGATGGCCTGGCTGGACGGCGAACCGCTGGGCACGCACCGGATGCCGGTGCCGGACCGGGACACCGTCCGCAAGGGCACCTGGACGGACACGGCCGCCTTCCCGGTGCGCGAGGAGCTGCGCTCCCCCGGCCGGCATGTGCTGTCGGTGCTCGTGCGGCGGATGCAGCACGACCAGGACGGCAAGGCGGACGACGGCCACAAGGCGGCCCGCGGGCTGACGGCGGCCGTCTTCACGGGCGCCTCGCCCAAGGTCGTCTGGCGCATCCGGGGCGAGGGGCCGCCGGACCCGGTGCGCGGCCCGCTGAACAACGGCGGGCTGCACGGCGAGCGGGAGGGCTGGCACCTGCCGGGCTTCGCGGACCGGGACTGGGAGCCGGTGGACTTCCCGGTGTCGGCGCGGTACCAGGGGGTGACCTGGTACCGGACGACCTTCCGGCTGGCGGTGCCCGGCGACGTCGACGCGTCCGTCGGACTGACGCTGGAGGACGATCCGTACCGCGCGTACCGGACGCAGATCTTCCTCAACGGCTGGAACCTCGGGCAGTACATCAACAACGTGGGCCCGCAGCACACGTTCGTGCTGCCCAACGGCATCCTGCGGACGCGGGGCGAGAACACGCTGGCGCTGGCGGTGCTCTCGGAGTTCACGACGTTGTCGGGACCGGGGACGGTGCGGCTGTCGCTGCTGGGCCGGGCGCTCGGCGGGACCGAGGTGTCGGTGGTGCCGTCACCGGGTCGCTGAGACGGCGCGTCGGGGCGGGCGGTCGCCGCGGGCCGGGGGTGCGACCGCGTGACGAGGGCATATCCCGGCGCGTACGCTCGGACGGTTGGGCGCCGACGGCGGGAAGGGGCACGGATGGGCATCGCGGGCGCGCGGGGGCGGGCGGCCCGGCTGACCGCACGGCTGCGGCGCCCGGGGCCCGGCTCGGCCATGCGCGCCCTCGCGGGCGAGCTGTCCGCGGCCGTCCGTGCCCGGCCCGAACCGCCCGGCGACGTACGGGGGCTGTGCCGGGCGCTGTGCGACGAGATGAGCGCGCTGCGCGGCGGCCGGCCGCTGAAGCTGAGGTTCGAACGCTTCCCGGACGAGATCGAGGTCACGGGTCTGTGGGTGGAGTTCGCGGACTTCGACCTGGTGATCGTGGAGGAACGGGCCGAGGACGTGCAGCAACTGGTCATCCTGGGCCATGAGTTGTGGCATCTGCACGCCGGGCACCGCCACCACCATCTCGCCGGGGACGCGGCGGCGCGGGCGTTCGCGAGGACGCCGGGCTGGCCGGAGACGGCGCTGACGGTGGCGGCGCGCAACGGGTCCCGGGAGGCGGACGAGGCGGAGGCCGACGACTTCGGGCACCGGCTCGCCACGCTGTTCCGGCCCCGGCTCACGGGTACCGGGGACGCTCCCGGCGCCGGTTCCGGGGGCGCCGCGCCCGCCCCGCCGCAGCGTGCCCTCGGCTACCGCGGACGGGGCGGAGCCGCGCGGTGAGCACGCTGGCGCTGGATCCGTCGGCGCTGCTCGGCCACCTGTACATCTCCTTCTGGGTCCCCACGGTGTTGCTGACCGCCGCGCTGCTGCTCAAACTGCCCACGATCGTCCAGCTGTGGCGGGACCCGCTGCTGCGCGCGGTCGGCGGGGTGCTGGTGCTCGCCGCCGCGGTGTTCGTGTTCTGCATGCCGTCGATGATCGCCTGGCTGAACCGGCTGACCGGGGTCGCCAACTTCGCGGCTCCCTGGTGCTATTCGCTGATCACCGCGAACTCGGGGGCGTGTCTGCTGTTCATCGTCACCTGGCGCGACGGGCTGCCCGAGCGGTCGGCGCGCACGCGGCGGACGACGCGCTGGGTGGTCTCGGTGTACTCCGGGGTGATCGCCCTGCTGTGGGTGCTGTTCCTGCTCGCCGACGTGCCGGTGGAGCGGGTGCGGGACCTGGACACGTACTACGCGCGCACGCCGTTCATGTGCGAGGAGATCCTGCTCTATCTGCTGGCGCACGCCGTCGCGTGCGCGCTGAGCCTCCGGCTGATCCGGGACTGGGCCGGGGACCGGGGGCTGGACGCCTGGCTGCGGTGGGGGCTGCGGCTGCTGGGCGGGGGGTACGCGCTGAGCCTGCTGTACGACGGGGCGAAGCTCGGCGCCGTCGTCGCGCGGTGGTGCGGGCGCTCCCCGGACTGGCTGAGCACGAACCTGGCACCGCCGGTGGCCTCGCTCGCGGCGATCCTGCTGGCCGCCGGGTTCATCCTGCCGCACGCCGGCCAGGCCCTGCACGACCGGCTGCGCCTGCGGCTCGCCCATCACCGGCTGGGGCCGCTGTACCGGCTGCTGCGGGACGCCGGCGGCGGCCCGGGGCCCCGCTTCGCGCTGCGGGCCCCGGCCGGGTTGCGGCTGACGCGGCGGGAGACGTTCATCCGGGACGCGCTGCTGCCGCTGGCGCGGCGGCTGGACGCCGGGCTGGAGCGGCGGGCGTACGCGGCCGCGGTGTCCCTCGGCCACGACCCGGCGCGGGCGCGGGCGCTGGCCGCGGCGGTGGGCGTGCTGGACGCGATCGAGCGGGGCCGGGGCGGGGCGGCCCCGGCGGCGGACGCCGATCCCTCGGCGCTGCTGCGTCGGATCGGGGAGATCTCCGGGGCGCTGCGCCGGCGCCGGGAGGTGGCGGCGGTCCGCGTCCTCGCGGACGCCGTGCCGCGGTCCGGGGTCCGGGTGCCCGAGTGACGGGTCCCCAAGGGCGCACCATGGGAGGCGTGGACCTTGATTTCCAACTGGTGTTGCTGCGGCGGATGAGCGATCACAACCCCGTTCTGGTGGACGAGGCCAGACGGCGGCTCGGGGTGTCGGCCGCGGAGATGCGGGAGACCAACAGGCGCTGGCAGGCGATGGTGCGTTCGCCGCGGTCCCGGTCCGCCGCCGCCCGCTACCGCTCGGTCCTCGGCGAGCCGGAGGAGGTGCTGCCACGCAGGCTGGGCGACGTCGACTGCGAGGCCCGCCGCTGGGCCCTCCCCCTCTGGCCGGAGCTGCGTTTCGAGGTGCTCGTGGGGCCCGGCGGCGCCGTGTGGAACGAGTGGCTGGTCCGCGCGCCCGGCGCTCCCGTGCCGAGCCTGCGCACCCTGGACGACCTCACGCCCTGGTCCTGCACCGTGGACGAGGCCGCCCGCGCCTTCCCGCCGGCCCGCCCGCTGGAGGGCACCGCCCCGACCCGCTGGGGCCTCGCCCTCACCGCGCCGGACCGGGACGGTGTGCCGCGCGAGGTGGTCGCCGAGTTCACCTGGGGCCTGCTCCAGCGGACCGCCGTCGTGACCTGAACGCCGCCGGCTCAGTCGTCGAAGCCCGTCGCCCGGGTCCGCTTCTCCCACTCGGTCACGTCCGCGCGGACCTGGTCGAGATGGGCCAGCACCGCGCTCACCGCGTCGTCCCCGAGCGGCAGCCGCAGCGGTGTGCGGTCGGCCTCCAGGGCGGCGAGGACGAGGGCCGCGGCCTTGGCGGGGTCGCCGGGCTGGGCACCGTCGCCCTCCGCCACGTTGCCGCGGGTCTCGCCGACCCTGGCGTACAGCCCGCTGTCGGCGCTGACCGCGGTGCGGCGGGCGTCGAAGAGGGAGGTGCGGAAGGCGCCCGGCTCCACGATCAGCACCTTGACGCCGTACTCGGCGACCTCGTCCGCGAGCGCCTCGGACATGCCCTCCAGCGCGAACTTGGTCGCGCTGTACGCCCCGAAGCCCGCGAAGGACAGCCGGCCGCCCATGCTGCTCATCTGCACGATCACTCCCGAGCGCCGCTCCCGCATGGCGGGCAGCACCGCCCGCACCAGTGCCGCGGGCCCGAAGAAGTGCAGGTCGAACAGGTCCCGCAGCTCCTGGTCGCCGGTCTCCTCGACGGCCCCGACATGGGCGCGGCCCGCGTTGTTGACCAGCACGTCGATCCGGCCGTGCCGGGCCAGTACGTCGGCCACGGCCGCCTGTCCCGCGGCGATGTCGGTCACGTCCAGGCGCAGCGCCTCCACCTGGTCGGGGTGCGCGGCGACCAGGTCGTCCAGGGCCTCGGTGCGGCGGGCCGCGCCGACCACCACGTCACCGGCGGCTACGGCCGCTTCGGTGATGGTCCGCCCGAACCCGCTGCTCGCCCCGGTCACCAGCCATACCTTGTTCATGTCAGCTCCCCTGGCCCCGCGGGCGGCCCCGCGGCCGCCCCTCGACGCGCACCAGCTTCGCGCCGTGATCCGTTGCCCGTCCAAGACCCCTGGTGATAACCCATGGCTATGACCCCCGATGTGCACGCGCGGGATCTGCGGTACTTCGTCGCCGTCGCCGAGGAACTGCACTTCACCCGCGCGGCCGAACGGCTGTACGTCTCCCAGCCCGCGCTCAGCAAGCAGATCCGGGCGCTGGAGCGGCAGTTGGGGGCCGAGCTGCTGCGCCGGGACCGGCACGGGGTGGCGCTGACGGCGGCGGGCGAGGCGCTGCTGCCGCACGCCCGGGCGGTGCTGGCCGCGTGGGCGGCGGGCGCGGACGCCGTGGAGGCGGCCAAGGCGGCCCAGCGGGCCACGCTCACCGTGGGCATGAGCACCAGCCCGGGCCGGGGCGGGCTGCTGCCGGCCATCCGCTCCCGCTTCACCGCCGCGCACCCCGATGTCACCGTCCGGCTGCGCCAGTCGAGCTGGGAGGACCCGACGGCGGGGCTCGCGGGCCAGGCCGTGGACGCCGCGTTCGTCTGGCTGCCGCTGCCGGACGAGGAGCGGTACGACTGGGTCGTCGTCGCGCGGGAGGCCCGGCTGGTGGCCCTGCCGGAGACGCACCCGCTCGCCGCCCGCGCCGAACTGGACTTCGCGGAACTGCTGGACGAGCCGTTCCTCGCCCTGCCGCCCGGCGCGGGGGTGCTGCGCGACCACTGGCTCGCCCTGGACGCCCGGGCGGGCCGGCCGGCGCGGATCGGCGCGGAGATCGCCGGGGCGGAGGAGACGTACGAGGCGCTGGTCGCGGGGCTGGGGATCTGCCTGGTCGCGGCGGGCAACGCACCGCTGATCAGCCTGGGCGGGGTCGTCACCCGCCCGGTCAGCGGCGTGGGACCCAGCCGGTACGCGCTGGCCTGGCGGCGCGAGGCCGGGGGACGTCCGCTGGTACGGGCGTACGCGGAGGCGTGCCGCGAGACGGTCGGGCGTTAGGCCGGGGCCTCGGCCTCGGCCAGGATCGCCGTCACCACGTGCGGCACCGAGTCCGGGTGCAGGAAGAGGAAGAGGTTCGGCTCCACCAGTTCCAGTTCCATCAGGCGGGGCGCGCCGTCCGGGCCGTCGGCGAGGTCCACGCGGGCGTAGAGCAGCGGCGACCGGGTGGGCACCGCCGCCAACGCCTTTTCGGCGACGGCGAGTTCGGCCTCCGTCGGCTGCCAGGGGGTGAGGTCGGGGTGGGCGACCTTGTCGGTGTCGTACGGCGTTTTGGGCGTGAGCACGGCGGCCTTGCGGCTCGCGTGCAGCAGCCGGCCGCCGAAGAACTGGAGCGCCCGCTCCCCGGTGACGTCGATGGCCGCGAGGTAGGGCTGCACCATCGCGGTGAAGCCCTCGGCGTGCATCCGGGCGAGCTGCCGCAGCGCCGTGTCGTGCTCGGCGGGAGTGTAGCGGGCGGCGAAGCGGGCGCCCGCGCCGGACGTCGGCTTGATCACGTACTCGTGGTCGGACGGCAGGCCGGCGGGCTCGCCCGGGGCGAGGTAGCGGGTGGGCACGGTCGGCACCCCGGCCGCGGCCAGGTCGCCCAGGTACCGCTTGTCGGTGTTCCACCGCACGACGTCGAGCGGGTTGGCGACCCGGGTCGCCCGCCCCACCCGCTCCAGCCAGTGCGCGAACTCCGCGGCGCGCCAGCTGTAGTCCCAGGGGGAGCGGATGACGACCAGGTCGTACCCGGCCCAGTCCACGTCCGGGTCGTCCCAGCAGGGGGCGTCCGCCCGCGCCCCGGCGTCGTTCAGGGCCCGCACCAGCACCGGCAGATCGCGGTCCTTGCTCGGCCCGGCACCGGGGTCGTAGGTGGCGAGGGCTATGCGGGGCACGGCGGACTCCCTGTCGTACGGCGGTTCGAACACCGGCGAGGCTAACAAGCGGCCCGGAACCGGGACAGGGGGTTTGACCTTCACCTTCGGTGAAGCCCCAGCATCGGTGGCGGACGACGAGAGGCGCGGGTGCGATGGAACTGCTGACGATCGGGGCGTTCGCCAGGCTGAGCCGGCTGTCGCCGAAGGCACTGCGACTGTACGACGAGCTGGAGCTGCTGCGGCCCGCCCGGGTCGACCCGGACACCGGCTACCGGTACTACGCCGCGGGGCAGTTGGGCCGGGCCCGGCTCGTGGCCTGGCTGCGGCGGCTCGGGATGCCGCTGGCCGGGATACGCGCCGTGTGCGCGCTGCCGCCGGCCGGGGTCGCGCGGGAGATCGGCGCGTACTGGGCCCGGGTCGAGGCGGAGACGGCCGTACGGCGGGACCTCGCCGCGTTCCTCGTCGCGGAGCTGACCGGCGAACCGGGAAGGGAACCCATGACCATGCTGGAACTTCGGCACTCGGCGCACACCGACCGCGGGCTGGTGCGCCCGGCCAACCAGGACACCGTGTACGCGGGCCGCAGGCTGCTCGCCGTCGCCGACGGGTTCGGCCCGGCGGGCCGGTCCGCGAGCGGCGCCGCGGTGGCGGCGCTGCGCTTCCTGGACGAGGCGGCAAAGCCGCCCGCCGACGGGCTGCTGGGCGCCCTGGAGGACGCGGTGCGCCGCGCGGGCGAGGCGGTACGGGACCTGACGGGCGGCGCGAACGACGCCGGCACCACGCTGACCGCCCTGCTGTGGACCGGGTCCCGGCTGGCCCTCGCGCACATCGGGGACTCGCGGGCGTATCTGCTGCGCGGCGGCGAGCTGTACCGGTTCACCCGGGACCACCGCGTCGAACCCCGTTCGCTGCTGCTGCTCAAGGCGCTGACCGGCGACGCCGACCCGGTGCCGGACCTGCGCCTCCACGAGCCGCTGCCGGACGACCGGTACCTGCTGTGCTCGGACGGGCTGACGGAGGCGGTGCCCGACGCGCGGATCGCGGAGCTGCTGGGCGGCGGCGCGGGCGCCGAGGGCACGGTGCGGGCGCTGGTGGACGCGGCCCTCGCGGCGGGCGCCCCCGACAACGTGACCTGCGTGGTCGCCGACGTCACCGCGCCCGTCCGGGCGCCCGCCGTGGCCGGACGACCGGCCACCCCCGGGGAGCCGGTGGTGTAGGAAGGACGCAGATGGTCCCGAGAGCGAAGGAGTCCGCCGCGTGTCCTCCCTCTTTCCCGCCCTGACGGACGGTCCGCCCACGCGGGTCGCGGTGCGGTTCGGCGAGCGGTCGTTGACGTACGGCGCACTGGCGGGGGCCGCCGGGGCCGTGGCGGCGCGGATCGGCGGGGCCGGGCGGGTGGCCGTGTGGGCCACGCCCGAGCTGGAGACCGCCGTCGCCGTGACCGGGGTGCTGCTCGCCGGGGCCGCCGCCGTCCCGCTCAACCCGAAGTCGGGCGAGCGGGAGCTGGCGCACATCGTCTCCGACAGCGCGCCCCGGATGGTGCTGGCCGCGCCGGGGGCCCGGCTGCCCGCCGCCCTGGGGGAACTGGAGCGCGTCGACGTGGACGCGGCCGCCGTCGCCCCGGTCCCGTCCGCCGGCGTGTCCGACGAGGACCCGGCGCTGATCGTCTACACCTCCGGCACCACCGGCCCGCCCAAGGGTGCCGTACTGCCCCGGCGGGCCCTCGCGGCGACGCTGGACGCGCTGGCGCAGGCCTGGCGGTGGACGGAGGCGGACGTGCTGGTGCACGGGCTGCCGCTGTTCCATGTGCACGGGCTGGTGCTCGGTGTCCTCGGGCCGCTGCGGCGCGGCGGCTCGGTGCGGCATCTGGGCCGGTTCTCCACCGAGGGCGTGGCGCGGGAACTGTCCGACGGCGCGACCATGCTGTTCGGGGTGCCGACGATGTACCACCGCATCGCCGAGGCGCTGCCGGGCGATCCGGAACTGGCGAAGGCGCTCGGTGGTGCCCGGCTGCTGGTCTCGGGCTCGGCCGCGCTGCCGGTCCACGACCACGAGCGGATCGCGGCGGCCACCGGGCGCCGGGTGATCGAGCGCTATGGCATGACCGAAACGCTGATGAACACCAGCGTGCGCGCCGACGGGGAGCCCCGCGCCGGAACGGTCGGGGTGCCGCTGCCCGGCGTGCGGCTGCGGCTGGTGGAGGAGGACGGCTCGGAGATCACCGCCCTCGACGGGGAGACCGTCGGGGAGATCCAGGTGCGCGGGCCGAACCTGTTCACCGAGTACCTGAACCGGCCCGACGCCACGGCCGCCGCGTTCACCGCCGACGGCTGGTTCCGCACCGGGGACATGGCGGTGCGCGAGCCCGACGGGTACGTGCGGATCGTGGGGCGCAAGGCGACCGACCTGATCAAGAGCGGTGGCTACAAGATCGGGGCGGGCGAGATCGAGAACGCACTGCTGGAACACCCAGGGGTGCGGGAGGCGGCGGTCACCGGGGAGCCGGACGCCGATCTCGGGGAGCGGATCGTCGCCTGGATCGTCCCGGCCGATCCGCAGGCGCCGCCGGGCGCCGAGGAGTTGGCCGGGCACGTGGCCCGGCGGCTCGCCCCGCACAAGCGGCCCCGCGTCGTGCGCTATCTGGACGCCCTCCCGCGCAACGACATGGGCAAGATCATGAAGCGGGCGCTGGCCGATGCCTGACCGGCGGCGCTCCGCGCGCGAGGTGCTCGCCCTCGTCGCGGACGACGGCAGCTTCACCGAACTCCCGGCCCCCACCCGGGAGTCCGCCCCCGACGGGCCGCTGCGCTGGCAGGGGTACGACGCCTCGCGCGCCCGCGCCGCCGAGCGCACCGGCGAGGAGGAGTCGGTCGTCTGCGGCACCGCGACCGTGGCCGGCGCCCGGGCCGTGCTGATCGCGTTCGAGTTCGGCTTCCTCGGCGGTTCCCTGGGCGAACGCACCGGGGACCGGCTGGCGGCGGCGTACACGTACGCCCGTGAGCACCACCTGCCCGTCGTGCCGTTGATCGCGACCGGGGGCAGCCGGATGCAGGAGGGCATGGTCGCGCTGACCCAGCTCCAGCGGGTGGCCCGGCAGTCGGCGCTCACCCGGGCGGCGGGCCAGGCCCAGATAGCGGTCCTGCGGGACCCGACCACCGGGGGCGGCTGGGCCACCCTGGGCGCCGGCGCGGACGTGATCCTCGCCCTGCCCGGCGCTCAGGTCGGCTTCGCCGGCTCGCGTGTCCGCCCGGCCGGCGCCGATCCCGCCGCCTACACGGCCGAGTCGCAGGTGGCGGTGGGATCGGCGGACGCGGTGGTGCGACCGGAGGACCTGAAGCAGGCGCTGGGCACGTGGCTGCGGCTGCTGTCCCGGCCGGGCGAGGCCGTACCGGCCCCCGTCCCGGCCGCGCTGGGCACCACCGGCCTGCCGGACAGCGGCTGGGCGGCCGTCCGGCGCGCCCGCTCTGCCGAACGGCCCCGGGCGCACGCCTATCTGGACGCCTACTTCACCCACCGGGCCCACCTGAGCGGCGACCGGTGCGGCGGCGCCGACCCGGAGGGGATGCTGTGCGGCTTCGGCGAGCGTGACGGCCGTACGGTCGCGTTCGCCGCGCAGACCGGGACGGCGACGCGGCCCGCCGGGTACCGGACGGCGGCCCGGCTGATCCGGCTGGCGGACCGGCTCGGGACACCCGTGCTGACACTGGTGGACACGCCCGGTGCCGCCAACGGCGCGGAGGCCGAGCGGCAGGGGGCGGGCGCGGCGATCGCCGAGGTGTTCGGGGCGGTGGCCGCCGCCCGGGTGCCGGTCACCACGCTGGTGATCGGCGAGGGCGGCTCCGGCGGGGCCCTGGCCCTGGCCGCTCCCGGCAACACCTGGGCCACGCCGGACAGTTACTTCTCGGTGATCGCCCCGGAGCCGGCGGCGGCCATCCTCAAACGCCCGCCGGAGGCCGTCGAGTCGACCGCCGACCAGCTCCGCCTGCGCCCGCAGGACCTGGTGGAGCTGGGGCTGGTCCGGGGCATCGTCGGGCCCGCCGGCGAGGACGGGGTCAGTGCACCGCCACCGCCCGGATGATCTCCTGGGTCACCGCTCCTCCCTTGTCGTCGCGCGCCGACGCCCGCAGCGAGACGGAGCCCGCGCCGCGCGGCACGTCCAGCGTGCCGCGCCACTCGGTGGCGGACCCGGCCAGGGGCACGGTGCGCCAGCTCGCGCCCTCGTCGTACGACACCTCCAGCCGGCCCGCGCCGAGCGTCCCGGTGCCCGCCGCGCCCGCCACGTACCGCGCGCCCAGGGTGACCGGCAGCCGCCGCCCGGCGGGCACGGTGCCCGCGAGATCCGTGTCGAGGCCGTAGGAGAGGTTGATCAGCGGCAGGTTGGTCCAGTGGTCGTCGGCCGTCCGCGCGGAGCGGAACGTCCATGCGGTGTGGCCCTCGGTGGCGAGCGTCCAGCGGGCCGGGTCGAGGGCGGTGTCGGTGACGACCTTGTAGGTGTGCTCGTCGGCGGGCGCGTCCGTCACGTACGCGGTCGAGTCCTTGCTGCTGTCGGCCAGGACCCCGTCCAGGTACACCGAGGTGGTCTGGCTCATGCCGCTGTCGCCCCACACGTCGCCGAAACCGGTGTGGTCGGGGCCGGAGTCGCCCCAGCCGGGGGTGTTCAACTGGATCCGGTCCCCGGCGCGTTGCTGGCCCCAGCCGAGACCGGTGCCGAGGTACGGGTGCCACACCGGCCCGAACCAGTTCAGCCGGGGCTTGCCGCCGCCGTCGTAGCGCACCAGCCCGCTGCGCTCCTCCAGGGTGCCCTCGCCCAGGGTGACGGACTCGTGCCACAGCTGGCCGGGGCCGGTGGAGACGTAGTCGGTGCGCCGGGCGGGCAGGTCGACGCTCTCCTGGAAGCCGATGCCGACGGGGAAGGCGTCGGTGATCGAGTAGCGGAACTCGCCGCCGCTCGCCGGCCGGGGGGCGTGGAAGGACACCTGGAGGGCGGCGAGGTCGCGGCCCGTGGGCGCGTAGGTGAGGTCGCGGTCCGGGATCGCGCCCCGGTGGCCGTCGGACAGGTCGTACACGTAGGGCGAGTTGCGGGTGCCGGTCATGTCGACGTGCCGCGCGGCGCGCAGCCGGGCCGCGTCCGCCTGGTTCACGGTGGCGATCACCAGGGGTCGGCCGGCGTTGTCGTCGGTGCCCCACCAGTCCATCAGCCGGCCGGGCGCGTCGTCCGTGACGAACAGGGCCTTGGCGCCCGCGTCCTGGGCGGACTGGGCGAGGGCGGCCGGATCGGCGCCGTCGGCGAGCCGCGCCAGCACCGCCTTGCCGCGCGCGGACGCGGGGACCGGGCCGTCGCCGGCGTCCGTCAGCGCCAGCTTGCTGCGGCCGTCGGTGAGCGTGCCGCCCGCCTGGACGGTCGCCTCGCCGATGCCCTTGACCTCCAGCTGGGGCTTGGCCAGCCGCCACACGGTGCGGTACTCGAAGCTGCCCCGGGTGACCTTCGGGGTGGGGGCGGCGAAGACGCTGTCGTAGGTGAGGGGCACCTGGACCGCGCCGGACAGGTCGGCGCCGTCGGCGGCGCGGTCGTACTCCATGAGGATCTGGTGGGTCTCGGTGCGCCGGGGCACCGAGGTCTTCACCTCTCGCAGCGTGCCGCCGTCCAGGGTGACGTCGGTGTCGTGGGTGAGGTCGACCTCGGGGGCGGCGAGGAAGCCGAGGCCGAGCGAGTCGGGGCCGTGGCTGCCGCGCACGTCGAGGAACGAGGTCAGGGCGTACGTGCCGGGCTTCAGCCGCAGCCGCAGGGTGCCGGAGTCGCCGACGTGGTCCGACTCGGGGTCCACGCCCTCGGCCAGCCGCTGCACGGTGAGGTCGGCCGCGGTGGGCGCGCCGGAGCGGTCCTTGACGTGGACGGTGAGCGTGTACCGCTCGTCTTCCTTGACCAGCCCGAACACGGTGTGGGCGCGCACGGTGCCGGTGTCGTCGGCGGCCACGATCTGCCCGCTGGTGGTGCCGACCGGTGCCTTGGCGCCGTCGCCGGTGACGGTGGTGGTGGCGGTGCCGTGGGCCGGGACGGTGAGTTCGGTGTCGGCCAGGGTGACGACGCCGGCCGGGGCGCCCTGCGCCGACAGTTCCAGTGTGACGTCGTGGTCGGCGGAGTTGGTGTAGGTGAGGGTCCGGGTGACCGGCTTGTCGGCGTCGTAGGGCCAGCCGTAGAAGCCGAGGTCGGCGCTGCCGGTGGCGGTCAGCGTGGCCCGGACGGCATCCGGGACGCTCACCCGGCCGGCGCCCGCCGTGTAGGCGGAGACGTCCAGTCGCGTGGACGTGGACATCAGCGCGTCCTTCAGCTGTGCGCCGGTCCAGTCGGGGTGCTCCTGGGCGAGCAGGGCGGCCACCCCGGCGACGTGCGGGGTCGCCATGGACGTACCGCTCATGCTCGTGTAGTAGCCGCTGCCGTCGGTGAGCCCGGAGCGGGCGGCGAGGATGTCGACGCCGGGGGCGGACAGGTCGGGCTTGAGGGCGTTGTCGCCGTGGCGGGGGCCCGCGCTGGTGAAGTAGGCGGGCTGGTCGGCGGAGTCGACCGCGCCGACGGTGAGGGCGTCGTCGGCGGCGCCGGGTGAGCCGATGGAGGAGGGGGCGCCGGTGTTGCCCGCGGCGACGACGAAGAGCGCGCCGGTCTCCCGGGAGAGACTGTCGACCGCCTGGGCCATCGGGTCGGTGCCGTCGCTCGGCTCGGTGGAGCCGAGGCTCATGGAGACGATCCGGGCGTGCACGTCCCGCGCGGCCCACTCCATGCCCGCGATGATCTGGGACTCGCTGCCCGTGCCCTGGTCGCCGAGGACCTTGCCGACGGCGAGCGTCGCGTCCGGGGCCACGCCCTGCTCCTTGCCGTCGGAGGCGGCGCCGCTGCCGCCGACGGTGGAGGTGACGTGGGTGCCGTGGCCGAGGCGGTCGGCGATGTCCTCGCCGTCGACGAAGCTCTTGGTCCGGCTCACCCGGCCGGCGAGGTCGGGGTGGGTGAGGTCGGCGCCGGAGTCCAGCACGGCGACGGTGACGCCCTTGCCGGTCAGGCCCGCGTCCCAGGCGGCCCGGGTGCCGATCTGGGCGTTGCTCTCGGCCATGTCGGCCTCGACCCGCCCGTCCAGCCACACCTTGTCGACGCCGTCGCCGCGGGTGAAGGACCGCCAGAACGCGGGCCCCCGGCCCGCCTCGACGGCGGCGCCGCGCACGCTGGGCAGGTTCCGGGTGCGGGTGGTGCCGGCCGGGGCCGCGGCGGCGGTGCGGCTGTTCTTTCCGTAACTCACGATCAGCGGGAGCGACTTCGCCTTGGCGTCGGTGAGCCCCTGCCGGATCAGCGCGCTCACGTCGAACAGCCGCCGGTCCAGCCTTCCGGAGCGCAGGTACGGCAGTGCCTCGTCCGGTACGACGGTGAGGTCGCCGCCGCTGCGCTGGGTGCGTACCGCTCCGCCGGCGCCCGGGGGGCGTCGCACGGTGACGGTCTGCCTGCCGTGCCCGAGGTCGGTGACGGTCACCTGGTCGCCGGTGACGAGGGTGACGGTCCGTTGGTCTTGGTGCGCCGTCGGCGCCGGGGCCGGTCCGGCCGCCGGCGCGGGTCCGGCCGCCGCGGCGCTCGCCCCGGGTGCCGGCAGTACGGCGAGCGCGAGCCCCGCCGACAGCAGAACGGCCCGGCGTCTTACTGGTCCTGTGCTCATCCACGCCCTCTTCCACGTCGAAACTGCCGTTGTCTGCCGTGCGTCGGGTGCTGGGACGAGTGTGGTGCGGCCGGTGTGACGGCACAGGGGCGCGCAGGTGGCGGGTTGTCACCCTGGCGGGTTCCCGCCACGATCACCGGTCGGCCCGCCACGCGGCAAAGAAGTGGGACGGCCCAAGCACGGTCCGTACCATGGGGTTTGCCCACAGGTCAGCGACGAGGGGGAGCGGGATCGGCGTCATGGACGGGTTGGTGGAGTTCACGACACAGGACGGCGCCCGCGTCGTGGTGGAGGGCGTCGGCACCCGGCCCGGCACCCGGCTGGTCTCGCGCGGCGACGGGGTGCTGCGGGCGGCCGGCACCTTCGAGGACGCGCTGGACGGGGTACGGGCGGCGGCGGAGGCCGCGCTGCGGGTCTTCCGCGACGGCGCCCTGCGGCCCGACTCGGTGGAGATCGAGTTCGGTGTGAAGATGTCCGCGGAGGCCGGTGCGATCATCGCCAAGGGCTCCGCCGAAGGGCAGTTGACCGTCAAGCTCAGCTGGTCGCCCGGGGCGGCGGCACCGGCCGGGGGCGTGCCCGCCGTGCCGGGGCAGGCGGTGTCCGACCCGGAGGCCGCCGACCGCCCATGAACAGTGCCGCCTGGCATGCCCGCATCCACTGCGGCCATGAGGTGGGCGCGGGCTTCCTGGTCACCCCGCGCCGGGTGCTCACCTGCGCCCATGTCGTGCGCTGGAGCGAGCAGGACCCGGTGACGGTGGTCTTCCCGCACGCCAGGGAGCTGGGCGAGCTGTCCGCGTCGGTCGTCGCGCACGGCGGCTGGGCGGGCGGCCCCACCGACCCGGGCGATCTGGCCGTGCTCGAACTGGAGCGGGACGTGCCGCTCGTCCCGGCCCGCTTCGCGCCGCCCGACAGCGCGTACACCGAGCCGTACCCGAAGCTCGTCGCCTACGGCTTCCCGGCCGGCTACGACGAGGGCACGCTCGCCGAATACCGGGCCGTATCGGGGCAGTTGATCGCGGGCGAGTGGCTGGAGCTGGTGTCCTGGCAGGGGCACGGGCAGCCGATCGAGGCCGGGTTCAGCGGGGCCGCTGCGACCCTGCCCAACGGCCGGGTGGTCGGCATGATCACCGCGGCCTCGGACGCGCCGAACGTGCTCAAGGGCCGGATGCTGCCGCTGGACGTGCTGGCCCGGTACTGGCCGGAGCTGGGTTCGCTGGTGCCCACCCCGGGCCATGACACCGATGTGCTGCGGGAGTTGTACGCGCTGCTGCGGCGGGCCGCGGGGGCCGGCCGGGAGTGCGATCCCAACCGGATGTACGTGGACGCGGTGGGCGCCTTCGGGCCGCCGCTGCCCGAGGGCGGCTTCCACACGCTCGGCGCGGCCGCCGCGTACGTGCAGTGGGAGGTGCCCGACCCGGCGGCGGTCGACCGGTTCGCCGGGCGGCTGCGGGAGCTGGTGGACCCGGGCCCGCAGGCCCCGCCCGCGGCGCCGCACACGACGGCGGCCGACCCGGCCTGGGCACCGGTCGTGGTGGAGATCGACCACAGCGGCGCCGGACCCGACCAGGTGACCGTGGAGGTGTCGGCGTACCGCGACGGACAGCGCCGCCCGGTGGGCACCCGCCGGCTGCCGCGCACCGGGGTGCGGGCGTACGTGCAGCGCCGCATCGACGAGGCCGTCGCCCAGCTCGACCCGGACGCCGAGGAACTGGTGACGTTCGTGCTGCCGCGCGAGTGGCTCAACGAGGCGGTGGCGCACTGGGAGTGCGGCGCGGACGACAGCACTCCCCTGGGCTGCGCCTACCCCCTGGTGGTCACCGACCGCGCCCGGCACCGCAGCGGGCGGCTGCGGCGCCGGCTGCACCAGAAGTGGCAGAAGCTGGACGCCGGGCTCCCGGTCGAGGTGCACCGTGTCGAGTGCGGCAGCCAGGAACGGCCGCCGAGCCTGCGCAAACGGCTGTGGGACGGCGACGCCCATCTCGCCGGGTTCGCGGCCCCGCCCGCGGCGGCCCGGGAGCACTTCGAGGTGGGCCTCAACGTGCCGGTCCCGGTGCTGGTGTGGTCCCGCACGGGGTGCCCGGCGGCGGTCCACGGGGAACAGCCGGGCGCGGGCTGCGGGCACGAGGATCCGCGGCTGGCCTGGAGCGAGCACGGGCAGCAGCGGGCCGGGTCCGGCCGGCCGCACGCCGCCGTCCTCGCCGAGGCCCCCTCCCCCTGCCCCGGCACCGTCTTCCTCGACCAGCTGACCGCCGCCGTCGCCGGTGTACCGCCCGCCGAACTCCCCCGCCACATCCTCTCGTTGCGGATGACCGCGGACGCCGCCGACGATCCGGACGGGCACTGGGCGAGGGACCTGCAACTGCTCTGGGACGACCCGCGCTGCTTCCCCGAGCCCGCCGCCAGCCTGCACTCACCCGTCGACTGACCGCCCGCACCACCCACGGAGAAGAAGAAGCCATGCCCCTGTGGCCCGTCTACACCGGTACGAACGAGCCGCACGACGGCATCGAGAAGCTGCCCCCGCCGCCGCCCTGGCGCGCCTTCGACGGCGGCCCGCCGCTCGCCGCGCCCGACGCGACCGCCGACCTGTCCGCCGTCTCCCCCGACCGGGTGCACCGCGCCGTGACGTACCGGGCCACCGAGGAGACGGTGCAGCTGGTCAACGCGGCCCTGTACCTGCGCCGCCCGCTGCTGGTCACCGGGCCGCCCGGCACCGGCAAGTCCTCGCTGGTCTACGCCGTGGCCCGGGAGCTGCGGCTCGGCCCGGTGCTGCGCTGGAACATCACCAGCCGCAGCACCCTGCACGACGGCCTCTACCAGTACGACCCCCTCTCCCGCCTGTACGCGGCCCGGCAGCGGGCCGCCCGCCAGGACCGGCCCGAGGCCGCGGGGCCCGCGGCCGACGACACCGGCATCGAGCACCACCTGCGGCTCGGCCCGCTCGGCACCGCCCTGCTGCCGTACGCCCGTCCCCGCGCGCTGCTCATCGACGAGATCGACAAGAGCGACCTCGATCTGCCCAACGACCTGCTGAACGTGCTGGAAGAAGGCCAGTACGAGATCCCGGAGCTGGTGCGCGCCGCCGAGCTGTCCCCGGACGGCATCGCCCGGGTGCCCGCCGACGGCACGGACGAGCGGGTCCCGGTGGCGCGCGGCCGGGTCCGCTGCCGGGCCTTCCCGTTCGTCGTGCTGACCAGCAACGGCGAGCGCGAGTTCCCGCCGGCCTTCCTGCGCCGCTGTGTCACGCTGCGGCTGCGCCAGCCCGACGACCGGCATCTCGCCGACATCGTCCGCGCCCATCTGGGCGAGCCCGACGCGTACGCGCGGAGCCTGATCACCCGCTTCCTGGAGCGCACCGGCGCGGGCGACCTGGCCACCGACCAGCTCCTCAACGCGATCTATCTGGCCGGCGCCGGCGAGCTGACCGCCGAGTCCCTGGACCGGCTGGCCGAGCAGCTGATGCCGCACCTGGGGCAGAGCACACAGTCCGATGTCTTCTGACGGCCCCGGCTCCCGGGACACCCCGGACGCGCTGGCCCGCCTCGCCGCCGTACTGGCCGAGGCGGCCCACGGCGTCCCCCCGACCCCGCGCGAGCTGGCGGAACTGCTCTGGCTGGCCCGGCACATGGGGCCCGGGCCCGACCAGGACGACACCCGCGAGGGCCCCGCCCCTGCCCCCGCCCGGGAGGCACCGGACCCCGCTCCGGCCCCCGCGGCCGTGGACGCGCCCGCCCGGAAACGGCCGCCGCGCGAGCAGGCCCCGCCGGGCCCCACCCCCGAGCCGCCCGCCCGGGTCCCCGTGCGGCTCCCCGCGCACCGGCCCGCCCCGGCCGAGGGCCCGCCGGGCGCCTCGCTGCTGGCCCCGGCGCCCCCGATGCTGCGCCACCCGCTCGCCCTCCAGCGGGCGCTGCGCGCCCTGCGGCGCCGGGTCGACGCACCCGTGGGCCGGGAGCTGGACGAGCGGGCGACCGCCGACCGCATCGCCCGGCTCGGCGCCGACCCCGACCACTGGCTGCCCGTGCTGCGCCCCGCCCGGGAGCGCTGGCTGAGCCTGAACCTGGTGTACGACGCCGGTCCCACGATGCCGGTGTGGCGCCCCCTGATCCGTGAACTGCACACCGCCCTGGCGCAGTCGGGCGCCTTCCGCACGGTCGCCCTGTGCCGCGCCGACGCGGACGGCACCCTGCGCGGCGCCGAGGGGCGGATCCCGGCCGACGGCCGCACCGTCACCCTGCTGATCAGCGACTGCATGGGTCCGCAGTGGCGGCAGGGCCCGGCCGGCACCCGCTGGTTCGCCACCCTGCACCGCTGGGCGCGCCGGATGCCGCTGGCCGTCGTACAGCCGTTGCCCGAGCATCTGTGGCGGGAGTCGGCGCTGCCCGCGACCCCCGGCCTGCTGTCGGCCCCGCATCCGGTGGCGCCCACGGCCGCGCTCACCTTCGCCCCGTACGAGGAGCCCGAGTTCGGCCGTCCGGAGGGTGCCGTGCCCCTCCCGGTGCTGGAGCCGGAGCCGCGCTGGCTGGCGCACTGGGCCGGGGTGCTCACGACGCCGGGCGGCACCCGGTTCCCGGCCGCGGCGGCCTGGCTGGGCGGGCCGCTGCCGGCGAGCGCGCAGGACCGCACGGACATCGGCCGGCTGTCCGCCGAGGAACTGGTGCTGCGGTTCCGGGCGACCGCCTCCCCGGAGGCGTTCCGGCTGGCCGGGCACCTCGCCGTCGGCCGCCCCGACCTGCCGGTGATGCGGCTGGTGCAGGCCGCCGTGGAGAAGGACCCGCGACCCCAGCATCTGGCCGAGGTCGTGCTCAGCGGCCTGCTGACCGCGCTGCCGGGCGCCCCGCCCGGCTCCTACGCCTTCCGGGAGGGCGTACGCGAACTGCTGCTGCTCGGACTGCCGCACAGCGAGCGCGGCCGCACGGTCCAACTCCTTGACAAAATGGGCGAGTTCATCGACGAACTGGCCGGGGTGGCGCGCGGTGACTTCTGGGTGCGCATCCCGTCCGAGCGGGGCACGCCGACGCCCGTGGAGCGCGAGGTCGTCGCCACGCTCAGCGCGGAGAGCGTGCGGCGGCTGGCGCCGGGGGCCGGGGCGGGGCTGTTCGCGGGACGGTACCGGCTGGTCCGCAAGTCGCGTGCGGGCGACCGGGGTTGGGTCGCCGAGGACACCCGGGAGGGGGACGCCCCGGTCGTGGTGTGCCGGTACTCCCCGGACGAGCCCGTGGTGCCCTTCGCCGAGCTGTGCCGGGACCTCGGCGCGGTGGACCACCCGGGGATCGCACGCCTCCTCGATCACGGCTTCGCCGACGGAACCCCGTATCTGGTACGGGAGTTCGTGGCGGGGCCGACACTGCGCGAGCGGCGCAGCGACCCCTCCGCCGAACTGTCCCCCGACGAGACGCGCCTCCTGGAGCCGAGGCTGCGCCAGGCGGTCCTCGCGCTGCACGCGCAGGACGGGCCGCGCGGCGAGCTGGACGACCGTTCCATCGTCCTCTCCCCGAACGGACCGGTCCTGACCTGCCTGGACTCCGCGCCGCTCGCGCACGGGAGCCGCGCGGACGCCCTGGAGCGGGTCGCGGCGATCGTCTCGGGTCCGCATGCCGACGACCCGTTGGGGCGGAGGCTGCCTCCGGAGCGGGTCGGGGCCGTCCGCTCCGACCCGGACACCGGCATCCTCTTCACCACCGACGACCTCGCCGGGCGGCCCGAGGTCCGCATCACCCTCGAAGCCGCCGTGCACGAGATCCTGTCCCGTTCCCTGCCCTACGACCGGTTCCGGATGGACGTCCGCCCGGACGGCTACCGGGTGCGCACCGCGTCCAACGCCTATCTGCTGCCCGTGCTGGTCGCGGTGTTGCGGGAACTCCCGCACGCGCTGGCCGGGCTGGCGCGGCCGGCCCGGCTGCGGGTGACGTTCGGGCCCGGGCCGGTCTCCCCGCCGGCGGCTCCCACGGGCGTCGACGTCGTCGTACCGCCCGCGCTCTACGACGAGTTCGCCGCCAGCTCCGCCGCCCGGGACGCCCGCCCCTTCGAACCGCTCTACCGCGACGACGATCCGCAGGCGCCCCCGGCGGCCTGGTACTGCCGCCTCGGCCCCGAGCCCCGGGAGGAGGGCGAACGCGAGCTGGTGCGCGGCCCGTTCATCACCCGGGACCTGCGCGAGCTGGGCGTCCCCACACCGGGCCGTACCGCCGTCGTGCACACCCGCGCCGACGGACCCCTCACCCTGTTGGACCCGATCCAGCCGTACGGCGGCCTGCCGCCGCGCGCGCAGACGTACTACTCGGTCGACCTCACCGTGCAGCAGGCCCGGCACACCCTGTCGCTGCCCAGCGCAGGCAAGGCCGCGTTCACCGCCGTCGCCGAGCTGACCTGGCAGGTGACCGATCCGGTGGCCTTCGTCCGGGCCGGTGTCGCCGGTGTCTCCGCGCTGCTGCTGGAGCATCTGCGCGCGACGGCGGCGGCGGTCACCCGCCGGCATCCGGCGCGCCGGGCGGCCTCCGCGCAGCGGGCGGTCAACGAGGCGGTGCGGGACTGGCCGGTGCCGGGGCTCGCCGTGTCGTGCCGTGTGCGGCTGGGCCCGGAGGGCGCACCGGGGCCCGCGCCCGCCGCCGCCCCGCCCCCGGCGGCCCTCCTCACCCGGGCCGAGTGTGTGCTGGTGGCGTTCGACGGGCCGCTCGCCCGGCTGTTCACGGTGCAGGGCGCGCGGGCGGCCGTACTGGACCTGCTGAACGTCGTGGCCGATCACCGCGCCCCCGGGGACGCGCTCGCGGGGCGGCCGCTGCCGACGGTCACGGGGGCGTTCCCGCATCCGCTGGACCTGCTGCGCGCGTTCGCCCGGGAACCGGTCGGGCCGCTGCTGCGGGACCGGCTGGACGAGCTGGAACTGGCCGCCGTGCCCGACGCGCCGATGACGCACCTCTCGCTCGCACTGGTGCGCGCGCTGCACCGGTCCGGGCGGCGGGTGAGCGTGGTGTCGGACGTGAGTTCGCGGGCGGTGCACCGGGGCCTTGCGCCCCACAAGCTGCCGCTGGCGGGTGTGCACGCGCGCCGCAAGGACCTCGGGCTGCTGACCCCGGACCCGGACTCGCTGCGCCGGGCCCTGGAGCACCTCGACGTCCCCGCTGGAGCGGCGGTCCTGCTCGGTTCCTCGGTCGCCGAGCTGACCGCGGCCCAGCGGCTCGGGCTGCCCTTCGTCGGGTTCGCCCCCACGGCCCCCGGGCAGCGGCGGCTGCGGGAGGGCGGCGGTGCGGCCGTGGTCTCCTCGCTCGAACCGCTGCTGGAGGCGATCCGCGGCGGCTGACCCGGCGACACTCCGGTGGGCCGGGCGATGCCCCCCGTTCGGCGGCGCCCCGCCCGGCCCCCCTCAGAAGGCGCCCGCGCCCGGCCCCCGCACAGGATGCAGGGAGAAGGAAAGCCCCGCCGGGAGGAACCGCCGTGACCGTCAGCCTGGAGCAGTTGCGCCGCTGCCACTTCGCCGTCGACCTGGGCGCGGCCCGTACCCGGGTGTATGTGAAGGGTGCCGGACTCGTCGTGGACCAGCCCTCGGTCGCGGCCGTGAACATCCGTTCCGGCTCGCTGATCGCGGTGGGCGACTTCGCGGAGCAGATGACCGGGCGGACACCGCACTACATCAGGGTCGTCCGGCCCATCTCCGGCGGCACGGTGGTCGACATCGAGATGGCCCAGCGCATGCTGCGGCATCTGATCGGCGACAAGATGCGCCGCGCGCTGCGCCGCAAGGCCCGGCTGCGCGCCGCCGCCTGCACCCCGCACGACGCGGATCCGCTGGCCCAGCGGGCGACGGTGGAGACGCTGGTCGGGCTCGGCGCGCGCCGGGTGGAGCTGGTGGACACGCTGATCGCGGCGGCCGTGGGCTGCGGGCTGCCGGTTGAGCGGCCCGAGGCCACCATGATCATGGTGTGCGGGGCGGCGGCCACCCAGGTCGCGGTGCTGTCGCTGGGCTCGATCGTCACCGCCGAGCGGATCCCGGTGGGCGGGGAGGCGGTGGACCAGGCGATCGTGCAACACCTGCGGCACGCGCACCAGTTGGTGCTGCCCAGCCAGTCGGTACGGCCGCTCCAGCTGGCCTTGTCCGAGAACGGTCTCACCCCGCAGGGCCCGGCCCAGACCGAGATCAACGGCCGGGACGTGGCCACGGGGCTGGCCCGGAGCGTGCGGGTCGACACCGCGGCCGTGCGCAACGCGATCCAGACCCCGCTGACGGCCGTCCTGGACGGCATCGGCAAGGTGCTGCGCGAGTGCCCGCCGGACCTGGTGGCCGATCTCGCCGACCGCGGGATCATCATGGTCGGCGGTTCGGCGCTGCTGCCCGGCTTCGACCAGATGGTGCGCGAGGCCACCCGGATGCCGGTGTTCATCGCCGAGCGCCCGGACCTGTGTGCCGCCCGGGGGCTGGGCGAGATGCTGGAGGGCCGGATCGAGCCGCTGGTCCTGGACCCGCTGGCCGCCTGAACGACCGTCCCCGGCCCGTCAGTCGGTGGGGCCGGCCGTCAGTAGGCGTGGTCGGCCGTGATGTCGGCGGACAGGTCGAGGTGCCGGCGGGCGGTTTCGGGACGCAGGCCCATCAGGAGGTGGGTCAGGGCGTCCACCGCGACGAGATGGGCGATCCGGCTGGCGGAGGTCTCCAGCCCGAAGACGAGGTCCTGCCCCCCGGCCACCAGGACATGGCCGCTGGTCTCGCTCAGCGGTGAGCGGGCGTAGCTGGTGACGGTGACGACGGTGGCGCCGGCCTGCCGGGCGCGGCGGGCGGCGTCGACCGTGGTGCGGGTGGCCCCGGTGTGGCTGATGGCGAGCAGCACCCCGTCCGGCGGCAGCTGCGCGGCGGCGAGCTGGGCGGTCAGCGGATCGGGCGGCGCGTCGACGGTGCAGCCGAGGGCGCGCAGCCGGTAGGCGGCGTCCAGGGCGACCGCACCGGACAGCCCGGCGGCCACGACGACCACCCGGGACGCGCCGTGCAGGGCCTCGGCCGCGGCGGCGAGGGCGGCGGTGTCCAGGGTGGCGGCGACGCCGTCCAGGGCGTCGCGGGAGGCGTGCAGGGTGGCGGCGAGGGCGTGCGCGGCGGGCTCGTCGACCGGCGGCGGTGGCGGCGGCGCGGTGTGCCGGGCGGCCTCGATCTTCAGCTCCTGGAAGCCCCGGAAGCCGAGCCGCTGGCAGGTGCGCACGACCGTGGAGGACGCGGTGCCGGCCAGCGCGGCGACGTCGCTGACGCTGAGGTGGACCAGGGCCGCGCCCTGGTCGAGGACCACCCGCGCCACCCGGGCCTCGGTCTCGCGCAGCTCCGGGAGCCGGGCCCGCACCCGTGCCGGGAGGGAGCCCGTTCCCGTGGTCCCCCCGGTGGCGGAATTCTGTTCCATGGACTTAGCCTAGCGTGGAATTGAATTCCACACCTCCCCGCCAGGAGTCGCCTCGCCATGCCGGCCACCATGTCCGCCGGAGTGCTCGCCACCGTCCTCACGGCCGCGGTGCTGCACGCCGTCTGGAACTCGATAGCCCACCGGATACCGGACAAGCTGATCGGCTTCACCCTGATCAGCCTCGCGTGCACCGGCTGCGCGGCCGTCCTGGTCTGCTGCACCCCGCTGCCCCCGGCAGGAGCCTGGCCGTTCCTGGCCGCCTCGGCCGCGCTCCAGGTCGCCTCGCAGCTGTTCCTGTTGCGCGCCTACGAACTGGGCAACTTCGGGCAGATGTACCCACTGGCGCGCGGGGTCGCCCCGCTCCTCGTGGCCATCGCCTCGGTCACCCTCCTCGGCGGGACGCTGAGCCCCGTCCAGGCGACGGGCGTGCTGCTGGTCTCCGGGGGCCTGGCCGCCCTCGCGCTGGCCTCGGGCCGGATCGGCCGCGCCCAGCTGCCGGCCCTGGGCGCGGCACTCGGCTCGGGCGCGATCATCGCCTCGTACACCCTGGTCGACAGCGTGGGCGTACGGCACTCCTTTGACGTGCTCGCCTACACCGCCTGGCTGTTCCTGCTCCAGGGGCCGATCATGCCGCTGATCGCGCTGGCCCGGCGGCGCGGGCGGCTGCTCGCCCAGCTCCGCCCGGTCGCCGGCACCGGGTTGGCCGGCGGGGTGCTGTCCATGACGGCGTACGGCCTGGTCGTCCGGGCCCAGGCCCACGGCCAGGTCGCCGCGGTCGCCGCCCTGCGCGAGACCGGCATCCTCGTCGCCGCGGTCATCGCCACCCTCGTGTTCCGCGAACCCTTCGGCCGGCTGCGGCTGGTGGCGGGAGCGGTGGTGCTGACCGGGATCGGCCTGATGCGCTGACGCGTCAACCGCCGAGGTGGCAGCGGATGGTCGTGCCGTCGGGACCGGTGTGCACGCGCACCAGGTCCGACACCAGGTTGACCAGCAGCAGCCCACGGCCGCCGCGCCGGTCGCGGCCGACGGGGCGGCGGCCGGCCAACGGATCGGTGAGCCGGCCCCGGTCGCGGACCTCGCACAGCACCCGGCCGTCCTCGGCCCACACGGTCAGCGTGCCCGAACCCCCCCGTGCAGCACGCTGTTGGTGGTCAGCTCGGCGGTGACCAGCGCCAGGTTCTCCAGCGCCTCGCCGGTCAGTCCCAGCCCGCTGGCGTGGTCCGTGGCCAGGTGCCGCGCGTCGGGCAGCCGGTCCTCGTCGAAGGCGACGCGGAGCGCCCCGGGGCCGGGGGCCGGGGCGGCCGGCAGGGGCACGTTGCAGCGGGCGACGACGCCCTGCGGGTCGTAGGCCGCGCCGGCCCGCTCCTCGCCGTCCTCGATGACGACCGGATGGGTGGCCCCGGGCGTCGGCCAGGGCCCGCGCGTCCAGCCCGGCGGTGTCGTACGGGCACAGGATGGTGACCTCGCGCCCCCGGAACGCGGCGTTGATCAGCGCCTCGTCCTGGACGCAGGCGGGGTACTCGGCGGGGCCGCGCCCCGCCCAGACGGGCTCGCCGATGATCCGGACGCGCCGGCCGGGCGGCCGCGCGTCCGCGAAGGCGCGCAGCACCCCGGGGATGATCCGGCCGGGGTTGCGGCCCACCTCCCGCATGTCCAGGAAGCGCACCCCCGCGCCGTCCGCGCCCAGCGCGTCCCGGATCAGCCGCAGCCGCTCCCCCGGCACGGCGACGGCGACCGGCTCGCCCGCGGCCGGCCCGGCGCGCACGAAGGGGACCGTACCGGCCAGGTAGGCGTGCGGGTCGCCGTAGAACAGCGCGGGATGGGCGAACGGCTCGGCCGCTCCGTGCACGGGAGCACCTTGCTTCCCGGGGGCATGGACCACGGCCGCGCCTGCCCTCCCCGGCCGCGACCATGCGAGCCGGCGCGGCCCAGGGGGACGGAGGGCACGGATCGCGCCCGGCGCTCCGGGGCACGTGGCACGGGCCACGGGTGTAGCCGTCGGCACGCAGGGCAGGCGACGGTTGTGGCGCCCAAAGGGCCGATCGGGAGGGGAGACATGACCTCAGCGGGACTCGGAGCCCACGGCCTGCTGCTGAACGCCCTGACGATCGACGGCCGTACCGACGGCCGCCGGGCGCTTCTCACGGCGCACGGCGAACTGGTCCACGGGGCCACGAACACCCTCGCCGAGGCCCTCGCCGGGCTGCCCTCGGGCATCACCGAGGTGGAGCTGGACCTGGCCGGGGTGACCTTCATGGACACCACCGGGCTCGCCCTGCTGGACCTGCTGACCGAGTACGGCGACCGGCAGGGCGTACGGGTCACCACGGGCCGCTGGCGGGGCCAGCCGCGCCGGGTCCTGGAGCTGATCGGTCTGGACACCACCGACCCGCTGCGCACGGGCCCGCCCGCGGACTCCCGCGAGCGCACGGCCTCCGCGGTGGCCCGCGAACGCGCCGAGCAACTGGCCGTGCTGCGCATGGAGATAGCGCAGCTGCGCCACGCCCTGGACTCCCGTCCCGTGATCGACCAGGCCCGCGGCGTCCTGATGGCCGCCCACGGCTGCACCCCCGACCAGGCCTGGGAGATCCTGCGCGAGACCTCGCAGCGCACCAACACCAAGCTGCGCCACATCGCCGACGCGATCACCGCCAGCGCGGCTCCCGACGGCCCGCCCCCGCCGGAACCCCTGCGGGCGGCCCTGCGCGCGGCGGCGGCCCGCCATGTCTCCCGGGCGCCCGTGTGACGCCGGTCAGTACGGCAGCACGCGCCCCGACGGCGTCCTGCGGTCGATCTCCTGCTCGCGCGGCGCGGTGGGCCGCCGGCTGACGCGTACCCGGATCCGACGGTCCATGACGTCTCCTCCTGCCGACACCGGTAGGAGGTCCGTGCCCACACCGGGTGTGCTTCAAGCCTCGGTGACCGGCATCCGCCAAGTACGCGGCTCCTTCCGGCACTTTCCGCGGCCGCGGCACCGCGCGCAACCGGCCGGGGGCGCGCCGCCTACGACGGCCGGCCGCGTGCCCCCCGGCCGCGGCCCGCTCAGGCCCGGCCGGTCCTGGCCGCCCGGCGCCGCCGCCTGATCGGTTCCCCCACCCGGTGCAGATGGGCGAGCGCCTCGCGGTAGGACCGGAGCAGTCCGGTCTCGTGGTACGGCACACCGATCTCGGCGCAGTACGCGCGCACCACCAGCCGTGCGCGTCGCAGATGGGGGGTGGGCATGCTCGGGAACAGATGATGCTCTATCTGGTAGTTGAGCCCGCCGAGCAGCACGTCGGTGAGCCGTCCGCCGCGCACGTTGCGGGAGGTGAGCACCTGGCGTCGCAGGAAGTCGGGCCGTTCGTCGCCGCTGAAGGTCGGCATGCCCTTGTGGTTCGGCGCGAAGGTGCAGCCGAGGTAGACACCGAACAGGCACTGGTGCACGGCGAGGAACGCCACCGCCTTGCCCGGGGGGAGCACCACGAAGAGCGCGGACAGGTAGACCGCCATGTGCAGGAAGAGCAGGAGGCTCTCCGGCAACCGGCTCTTCATCCACGGCGAACGCAGCGCCCGCACGCTCGCGACGTGCAGGTTGAATCCCTCCAGGGTCAGCAGCGGGAAGAAGAGGTACGCCTGATGGCCGCCGATGAGGCGGGCCGGACCACTGCTGGCACGGGCCTGGTCGGTGGACCACACCAGGATGTCGGGGGCGACGTCGGGGTCGAGGTCCTCGTGGTTGGGGTTGGCGTGGTGGCGGGTGTGCTTGTTCATCCACCAGCCGTAGCTCATGCCGATGCCGAGGTTGCCGAAGAGCCGGCCCCAGATCTCGCTCGGCCGGCGCCGCCGGAAGACCTGCCGGTGGGCCAGGTCGTGGGCCACGAGGGCCACTTGGCCGAAGGCCAGCGCCAGGAAGGCGGCGACCGCGAGTTGCCACCAGGTGTCGCCGAGCGCGAGGAAGGCCCCCCAGCCCGCCGCCAGCAGCCCGACCACCACACCGAGGCGCAGCGCGTAGTAGCCGGGGCGCCGCTCCAGCAGCCCCGCATCGGTGATGCGCCGGGTGAGGCGGGCGTAGTCGCTGCCGGCGGCGGAGGTACCCGCGGCCACGGGTGCCTGTGTGGAAATCGTCATGCCGTCGAGTCTTGCGACGGCCGTCCGCTCGGGACAGCCTGCCAACCACCGGACGGCAGGGGGGCTTCCCCCCGGCCGGGCCGGGGTGCCGACCACACCCGGCCCGTACGGTCCGGCGGCTCGTGGCCGAACGCCTGAACGGGCGGCGCTGTTGAAAGAGCCGGTCTCGCCACGTCCGTCCGGCTGAAGCGGCGCGAGTCGATCATGGCTTGATATGTCGCCCGCCACGCGTCCACCCCGCGCCCGCCACGCGTCCAGCGGGTCTTGGCCTGATCGAATGAACGAGGGCCGCCACTCTGGAGTGGCGGCCCTCGTTCTCGCGTTTCTGCAGGTAGAAACGGTCCTGTAGCCACCTGCGACGGGTGGGGCGGGTGGGACTCGAACCCACGGCCGACGGATTATGAGTCCTTTGAGGATCTTCCGCGATCTTCCTAATACTGCCCTCGGCTTCCTGTATCCGCAGGTCAGAGCCGTGCTGCCATACGCCTGAGGCCAGTGCCCTTCCTGATCTTTCCGGGTCCTTCCGGTCCCTTGCTGGCCCCTGGGCGCCTTTCGGGTCCCTGGAAGGTCCCTTCGCCGGCCCCTCGACGCGCGATGAGATAGCCGCGGCGCCACCTCATTCGCTAAGGCCCTGGTCGCCACCGCGAGATGCGCTCCGGTTGAACTTGGACGCAGCGGAGTGCCTTACCGACGAGAAGGGCTCCGCCCTCTTCGCCCGAGGGTGGAGCCGCGCGACGTTTCCGCAGGTCAGCCGCCTATTCACAGGGTAGCAAAGTAGCCCTCCAGATGACGTGGGCATGCAACCTGCTCGCTTGCTGACCTGGGCAATTCAGGCGCTGGTACATGGTCTGCGCCGACGCGAGCAACGCGCGGGCGTGCGACGACATCATCACGGGCAAGCGGCGCCCGAGCGGTAAGCCCCTTGCCTACGTAGCGGCCTCAACCGCCTCCTGCGAGGAACGCTTCATCCTCAGCCCAGAGGCCAGGCGACTCGCGGGAGCCTTCTGGCCCGGCGATCTCGCGCTGCTACTGCCGTGGAAGAACGCGGAAGACGCCGCCCAGCATGCGGCCGTCGGATCACCTGCCCTGGTCACGGTCGCCCCCGGCATCCTCGGGGACCTCGCGTCGGCGGTGAAAGTCCCGCTCGCGGCCACCACAGCGAACATTTCCGGAGACGCCGGCCCGGACGACCCGGGCCCGGCCATCACCATCAACCAGGTCCACGCCTTCCTGGCCGCCTCCGGCCTGGAGCCCGACGTCATCGTCAACGGCGGAGTGTGCCCGGCGGCGAACCACATGACCATCGTTGACTGCTTCACCCCCGAGGCCAGGCTGGTGCGCACAGGACTCGTCCACCAGCGGGCCATCTCGGCGGCGCTCGGCACCGAGATCCGGACCGCCTGACGACCTCGCCTCCTCGTGCTGAGCAGGCAGGAGGTGGCTACCGGAGCGAACATGATGCCTACGACTGGAGGTCAGCCATCTCTTGACATGCGCCCGGCAAGAGATGATGACGCGCTGAGACGGGTCCTAGAAGACGCCTCCATGGGGCGATGGGAGGGCCCGCGGGACTTGCTGGCCTCAACCGGTGCCGACTGGGATCGCAGGATATTCCGCCTGCAGGTCCTCGCCGAAGCGGGGGCGCGGTTGCGGTTCGCCGACACCTGGGCGAAGGCAGAGCCGCGCTCGCCACACGCACTGGCCCTCCTCGCGAACGTGCAGGCGCTCCGCGCGATGATCGCCGGGCGTAACTCCGGCTGGTCGCTGATGGAAGAGTCGTGGGCCACCTGTCGTTCCGCGCTGGAGGTGTGGCCGCACGACGTGGCGCCGCTGGTGGTGATGCTCGCACTGTTGCGGACGCACGCTCCAGACCGGGCGACCCTGCGGCAGGTGTGGGCGGAGATCAAGCAGCGTGATCCCTGGAACCGCGAGGCACACCATGAGGCCGTCACCTACCTGTTCCCGCGCTACCACGGCGAGCCGGGGGAAGCCATGTGGTGGGCCGAAGAGCAGGCGTCCATTGCCCCACGGGGACTGCCAATCGCGGTCCTGCCGCTGGTCGTGGTCGCCGAGGCCCATCGCTCACGACAAGAGATGGACCAAATGGCGTACGGGCTGACCATCCACCCCTGGATCGACTGCCCGCAGATCGATCACGTGTTGGAACGCTGGTGGCACTACCGCGCGCGCCTCGTCCGCACGCCTGCTTCGCGGACGACGCCAACTACCTCGCGCACGCCCTGTCTTTCGCCAACCGCCACAGCGAGGCTGCAGAGGTCTTCGACGCGATCGGCCCATACGCCACTCAAGTCCCCTGGATCTACTGCGGCCAGGCTGACCAACTGTTCCTGCGGCACCGCGCCTGGGCCTACAGCCCGCCGCGGAGCCGGCACCACTGAGCACCGAGACCACCCATCAACGTACGAAGGGCGGCATTCCTATGCCTCTTGACGTCTCCCGCGTGTCCGACGAGGAACGCCTGAAGCAACTCGGCTACCAGCAGACGCTAGCCCGTTCCATGTCTGGCCGGGCCAACTTCGGAGTCAGCTTCACGATCATCTCGATCCTGTCCGGCTGCATGACCCTTTACGGCTACGGCATGAACACCGGCGGCCCGGCCGTGATCATGTGGGGCTGGCTGTTCGTCGGCCTGTCAATGGCCGAGGTCTGCTCCTCCTACCCGACCAGCGCCGGCCTGTACTTCTGGGCACACCGCATGGCCCCCGCGAGAACCGCCGCGGCCTGGGCGTGGTTCACCGGCTGGTTCAACGCCCTGGGCCAGATAGCGGTGACCGCGGGCGTCGACTTCGGCGCCGCCAGCTTCCTCAACGCCTTGCTCGACCTTCAGTTCGGCTTCACCGCCACGCCCGGCCACACCGTCACGCTGTTCGGGATCACCTCGCCCTGCACGGCGTGCTGAACACCTTCGGTGTCCGCATCGTCGCCTTCCTCAACGAGGTCTCCATTTGGTGGCACATCCTCGGCGTCGTCGTCATCTGCGGCGCCCTGGTGCTCGTGCCCAACCACCACCAGTCGACCGGCTTCGTCTTCGGCGAGTTCGTCAACAACACCGGCTTCTCCTCCAGCACCTACGTGGTGCTGATCGGGCTGCTGATGGCGCAGTACACCTTCACCGGCTACGACGCCTCCGCCCACATGACCGAGGAGACCATCGACGCCTCCACCGCCGGCCCCAAGGGCATCGTCCGCTCGATCCTCGTCTCCCTCGCCGCCGGCTTCGTCCTCCTGTTCGGCTTCACCTACGCCATCCAGTCCTACACCGGCGCACTCGCCTCCGGGACCGGGGGCCCCCGGCGCAGATCCTCATGGACGCCCTCGGCGCCGCGGCCGGCAAGTGGCTGCTGCTGGTCGTAATCGTCGCCCAGCTCTTCTGCGGCATGGCGTCTGTCACCGCTAACTCGCGCATGATCTACGTCTTCTCCCGCGACGGTGCCCTGCCCTTCTCCAAGGTCTGGCACCAGCTGAACCCTTCCACCCGCACACCCACCAACGCCGTCTGGCTCGCCACCGGCGGCGCCTTCGCCCTCGGCCTGCCCTACCTGTGGAACACCACGGCGTACGCGGCCGTCACATCGATCGCGACCATCGGCCTCTACATCGCCTACGTCGTCCCGACCTACCTCCGGCTCCGCCAGGGGAGCCGCTTCGAGCGCGGCCCTTGGCACCTCGGCTCCTGGTCCCCCGTCGTCGGCACGATCGCCGTCGTCTGGGTGCTCGTGATCATCGTGCTGTTCATGCTGCCTCAGACCTCCCCCGTCACCGCGAACACCTTCAACTACGCGCCCGTCGCGGTCGGAGTCGTCATCGCCTTCTGCGGCATCTGGTGGCTGGCCTCCGCGCGCAAGTGGTTCCTCAACCCTGCGCAGCCACGGCACTCAGCTCTCCGGCGTGACGCTGCCGCAGAAGGAGTGATTGGCCGGTAGGTCAAACAGTGCTGCAGTGCGTGTGCCGCCCCAACCGGGTCGGCACACGCACTGCAGCAAAGGAAACCAACGGAACAGGAAAGCTTCAGGTCGTACCACTGTCGTACAACCCTCGTGTCACCCTCAGACCGCGCTGGATGGCCGGTGTCTCATTTCGCAAATCGCATCGGGTCGCAAGACACGGCCGCTGGGCGCTCCAGTAAGAGGTTGTCTCAGTTGGCGTGCGGGATGAGTACCCATACTCAGGTGCGTCTGAGGGTGGCGCGGCATGCTGGCGGACATGCAGCGTCCTTCGGTGTGGTTGGATCTTGGGCTCGCGATCGTGCTTCTTCCGGTGTCGGCCATGCTTATCGTCTGGCTCGGGGCGCATGTGATGTTCTCGGGTGATGACTTCGGATCGTCCGGGATTCGCACTGCCCAAGCCGGGCGGCGCGGGGCATGGCTCTGTGGTTGCGCAGCGGTTGTACCTGGTGGCGGCTTGATGGGCCTGCGGTTGTGGATCGCCGGGTCCGTTCACCTACTCGTTCTCGGCGCTGCGGCTGTTCTGTTCGCCAGCGTTGCTGCTCAGAATCGTTGATTCCAGCAGTCGCCGGTAGCAAATCAGAGCGCTGGCGAGACCGACGAACGCGAGGAAGTGCTCGGCCTTGCGCTCGTAGCGGCGGTGCAGACGTCGGCAGCCGCCCAGCCACGACAGCGTGCGTTCAATGACCCAGCGGTGCCGACCGAGGCGGCCGGAGTTCTCTTTGCCGCGGCGTGCGATGCGCGGCACGATCTGTCGCCGTCGCAGCCAGTTGCGCAAGTAGTCGAAGTCGTAGCCCTTGTCGGCGTGGAGCTTGGCTGGGCGGCGACGCCTGGGACCTCGGCGGGAGCGGATCGGCGGAATACCCTGCATCAGCGGCACCAGTGCCTGGCTGTCGTGCAGGTTGGCGGCGGAGATGCCGACCGAAATGGGCAGACCAGTGCGGTCGCAGATGACATGGATCTTCGAACCTTTCTTCCCACGATCAGTCGGATTCGGTCCCGTCAAGGGCCCCCTTTGACCGCCCGGAGACTGATTGAGTCGATCGCGCAGCGCGACCAGTCCACCTCTCCCTCCGCACCGAGCCGATCCAGCAGCACCCGGTGCAGCTTGGCCCACACCCGGGCCGTCGACCAGTCGGTAAAGCGCCGGTGCACCGTCTGCCAGGAAGCACCGAACACTGGCGGGAGTTGCCGCCAGGTGCAGCCCGAGGTGGCCACGAACACAATCGCGGCCAGCACCGCACGGTCGTCACACCGGCGCCGGCCCCCGCCCTGCGGACGCACCGATACTTTGGGCACCACCAGTTGGAACAACTCCCACAGCGCGTCTGGCACCAACCGCTCAACTATCCCCATACGACAGACAACGAGCTTCCACCAATCAAGACACCGTCTAAGACCGTGTCCTACATGGTCCGTTTGAGGAGTCGCTTGTAGCAGCAGAGGGCGGCGGCGAGTCCGAGGAAGGCCAGGTAGTTGCCTGGCTGACGCTCGTAGCGGTGGTTGAGACGTCGGTAGCCGGTCAGCCAGGACATCGTGCGCTCGATGACCCAGCGGCGGCGGCCCAGCCGCTCGCTGGACTCGATGCCCTTGCGTGCGATGCGGACGCCGATGTGCTTGCCCCATAGCCATCGCCGCAGGTGAGGGACGTCGTAGGCCTTGTCGGCGTGAAGCCGCCCAGGCTTGGAATCGTTCGCATGGGATTCGTGTCCCATGTGGAAATGGGACAGCATCGGCTTCAGGGCGAGGCTGTCGTGGGTGTTGGCCGCCGAGAGTCCGACGCGTAGGGGCAGTCCGTTCGCATCCGACAGGACATGCATCTTGGAACCGGGCTTACCCCGGTCCACGGGGCTCGGACCTGCAAGTTCGCCCCTTTTTTAGCGCGGACATGGGCCGAGTCGAGGACCGCTCGGGATAGATCGATCAGGTCTTGACCGTCCAGGAGTTGGAGCACCTTCTGGTGCAGTCGTCCCCACACACCAGCCCGGGACCAGATGAGAAACCGACGGTGCACGGTCGACTTCGACGCCCCGAAGCACGGCGGCAACGCCCGCCAGGCACAGCCACTGACCAGCACATAGATGATCGCGGCGAACACCGCTTCGTCATCGATGTTCGCGACCCCACCGCCCTGCGGACGCACCCGCGCCGGCGGCAGCAGCGGCCTGGCGATCTCCCATAAGCCATCCGGAACGATCCATCCCCACCGCCCACTCCCCATAACCGAACCAACGACCAACTGGCCATGTAGGACACGGTCTTAGACCGTGTCCTACATGGTCCGTTTGAGGAGTCGCTTGTAGCAGCAGAGGGCGGCGGCGAGTCCGAGGAAGGCCAGGTAGTTGCCTGGCTGACGCTCGTAGCGGTGGTTGAGACGTCGGTAGCCGGTCAGCCAGGACATCGTGCGCTCGATGACCCAGCGGCGGCGGCCCAGCCGCTCGCTGGACTCGATGCCCTTGCGTGCGATGCGGACGCCGATGTGCTTGCCCCATAGCCATCGCCGCAGGTGAGGGACGTCGTAGGCCTTGTCGGCGTGAAGCCGCCCAGGCTTGGAATCGTTCGCATGGGATTCGTGTCCCATGTGGAAATGGGACAGCATCGGCTTCAGGGCGAGGCTGTCGTGGGTGTTGGCCGCCGAGAGTCCGACGCGTAGGGGCAGTCCGTTCGCATCCGACAGGACATGCATCTTGGAACCGGGCTTACCCCGGTCCACGGGGCTCGGACCTGCAAGTTCGCCCCTTTTTTAGCGCGGACATGGGCCGAGTCGAGGACCGCTCGGGATAGATCGATCAGGTCTTGACCGTCCAGGAGTTGGAGCACCTTCTGGTGCAGTCGTCCCCACACACCAGCCCGGGACCAGATGAGAAACCGACGGTGCACGGTCGACTTCGACGCCCCGAAGCACGGCGGCAACGCCCGCCAGGCACAGCCACTGACCAGCACATAGATGATCGCGGCGAACACCGCTTCGTCATCGATGTTCGCGACCCCACCGCCCTGCGGACGCACCCGCGCCGGCGGCAGCAGCGGCCTGGCGATCTCCCATAAGCCATCCGGAACGATCCATCCCCACCGCCCACTCCCCATAACCGAACCAACGACCAACTGGCCATGTAGGACACGGTCTAAGCCCCTGCACCGGCCACAAAAATTATCCAGTGACGTAAGCGATGGCGTCGTGGCTATGGATGCTTTCCAGGTTGCGGACCTTCACACGGTGGCGAAGACCTCGCTCGCGGCAGTCGTAGCTGACTTTCCGAACCATGTCCTCGACGAACATGGGGTGGTCGTACGCCTGCATCGTCAGCACTCGCTCATCGGGGCGCTTCACCAAGGGAACGACCGGCGCGGACGCGCACCGCTCCAGAAGCCTGACAGCCTCCTGCACACCGAAGGGGTAAGGCGTATCCCCGTGTCCCGTCACGGACAGAGTGACCTGGCTGCGCTGGTTGTGCGCACCGTAGTCCGAGATAGCTTTCGAGCACGGACATAGGCTGGTCACCTCGGTGGTGACGGACGTGACCACCGAGGTGGCACCGGTGTCCCAGCGGCCTTCGAAGCGAACATCGTGGACCTGTAGCGACTCCTGACCGCTAGCAGGTGCCACCACTGTCGTACTCAAGGGAAGATCGATCGCCACTGCGAAAGCCGGCGCGTCCAGGAGATCCGCCCCGACCTTCAGGAGGTATGGCAGCTTGCGGGGATCGAACCGGCGCAGGTACTCATGCGCGAAGGCCACCATGCGGCTCATGTGAGTTCCGCGGCGGTCGTGTTGGAGCCGCACGGTCACTTCGATCTCGGCGATGCCCTCCTGGCGGAGGTGACCGTCCTCGAAGTACAGCGGGTACCGCAGCCCGCTGATGCCCACGTCGTCGATCTCGATACCTCGGGCATCGGTCTCGTTCTGGATGTCGTGCATGGTCACTCGCCCCGATAAGTGCAGCCGGACGTGCACGTTTCGCGGACGGTGAGTGCAGAGAGGTCGGGCAGCGCCGGCTTCAACCGATCCCAGATCCAGCGGGCGAGGACCTCGCTGGTCGGGTTGTCCAGACCCTCGATGTCGTTGAGGTAGTAGTGATCGAGTCGGGCTTCGATGGGCTTGAACGCCTTCTTGAGGTCCCCGAAGTCCATGACCCAACCCGCCTCAGGGTCGACGGGTGCCTCTACGTGGACGATGACCTTGTAAGAGTGGCCGTGGAGGCGCGCACACTTGTGTCCCTCAGGAACGTTGGGCAGACGGTGCGCGGCTTCGAACGTGAACTCGCGAAAGATTTCCATTACTGAATTCCCAGATACTTGTGCGTCTGGAGAGAGAGAGTCCAGCGCGGGTTCTTCATGCAGTACTCGACCGTCGCCCTGGTGTTGGCCTCAACGTCAGGGTTGTCCATGGGCTGGAGGCGGAAGTACCGGAAGTCCAACTGCTCGAACTGACGTGGGTCACCTCCCAACTGGGGGTAGACCAACTTCAGTTCGTCTCCGCTGGTCACGACCAGCTCAGAGCCAATCTTGGGGCTCACGCAGAGCCAGTCGATGCCCTTGGGCGGCACACGCGTGCCGTTCGTCTCGACTGCCACCTCGAAGCCGCGTGCATGAAGGGCATCGATCGCTTCTTCATCGAGTTGCAGAAGCGGTTCTCCGCCCGTGCACACCACGAAGCGGTGCTCCCTAGATGCCGACGGCCACGCCTTTTCGACCGCCTGAGCGAGGTCGTCCGGGGTCCGAAACTTGCCGCCACCCTCTCCGTCAGTTCCGACGAAATCTGTGTCGCAGAACTGGCAGATCGCACGGTGCCGATCCTTCTCCAAGCCCGTCCACAGGTTGCACCTGGAGAAGCGGCAGAAGACAGCCGGACGGCCTGCGTGACTCCCTTCACCTTGCAGGGTGTAGAAGATCTCCTTGACCAGGTAGGTCATTCTCACGCGCCCTGGTACTGCACAGGATCGGTGACGCCGGCTTCCGCGAATCCCTTGAGGCGAAGCAGGCAGGTTTCGCAGTGCCCACAGGCTCGTCCCTGATCGTCCGGGTCGTAGCACGAGGACGTCAGGGAGTAGTCGACACCGAGGCGCAGGCCCTCACGGACGATGTCGGCCTTCGACATGGAGATGAGCGGGGAGTGCAGCTTGAGCTTCTGCGTGCCCTCGACCCCGGCGCGGGTGGCCAGGTTGGCCATGCGCTCGTAGGCCTCCATGTATTCGGGTCGGCAGTCCGGGTAGCCGCTGTAGTCGACGGCGGTCACGCCCGTGAAGATGTCGCTCGCCCCGACCGTCTCCGCGTACGCCAGCGCGAAAGACAGGAAGATCGTGTTGCGTGCCGGAACGTAGGTGATGGGCACGCTGCTGTCGATGCCCTTGTCGTCAGCGGCGTCCAGAGACTCGCGCTTCGGAACCTCGATGTCCGACGTGAGCGCCGAGCCACCGAAAACCCGCAGGTCGATGTCCGCGATCACATGACGTGCGACCCCCTGCGCCGCAGCCACGCGCTTCGCGGCCTCAAGCTCCACACTGTGCCGCTGGCCGTAGCGGAAGCTCAGCGCGTACGGCGTGTAGCCCTGGTCCTTGGCGATCGCCAGAACAGTCGTCGAGTCCAGCCCGCCACTCAGTAGAACGATCGCGGGACGCTCCGCCATGCCTGCTCCCTAGTTAGCCCTCACGTGTACAGCTGAACACTAGCGTGAAAACTGGCAGGTAGAGTAACGGCAACAACCTTCCAGTTATACTCGTCGGGGAGCAGGGCCGCGTGAGGCAACTAACGCTGGTAGTCACGTGCACAGACCGCAAGGCTGCGGCGCCAGAGGATGCACTGCATGCGAGGTCGCTCCCGAGCGGGTCTGTGAAAGAGCGCGCTGCGCTCTGGGCTGAGCGCGTTAAGGGTGCCTCCCACACGCACGCACTCGCCGAGCTCTATCGCGGCGACCACTGGGCGCAGGCGCGGCGTCTGGTTGATACGGCCTCCAAGGCAGGATTCGCCGCCGACCTCTGGGTAGCATCCGCCGGCCTCGGTCTTCAGCCGGTATCTGCGTCAGCTCCCTCGTACGCGGCGACCTTCAGTACCCGACACGCAGACTCGGTGGCTACCTCCGCGGCAGGCAGTGCTCAATGGTGGGGCCGTCTCCAAGAGGGAACGGGCCGCGCAACGCTGCAGGAGCTCGGCAAGAACGGCCCCGTCCTCGTGGCGCTCTCCGAGGTTTATGCGAAAGCCATGGGAGAAGAACTGCGTGCCCTGGCCGCGGTTGCGAGTGAGGCACTCCTCGTCGGCGGCGTCGAAGAGATCCCCGGCATCCAAAGAGTCCCGGCCGATGCAGGACTCAGACATGCCCTGGGCGGAACACTGACGAGCCTGAACGTGCGCATGGCCGCGTCATGGCTCCAGCACTGCGAGGACGGTCAACTCACCTCGCCAGCTACCAGCGGCTCCTGGAAGAAGTGGGCGGCTAGCGAATCGAGGCCCGAGCAGCACAACCGCAAGCCGATGACCGATGACGAGGTAATCACATTCGTCCGACAGCAAACCGCATCCCAGCCGGGGATCTCGCGGACACGCCTCTTGCGCCAGCTCCGAGCTGAGGGCCGGGCCTGCGAACAGAGCCGCTTCGCCAACCTATACATCAAGACCGTGGGGCAGTCGTGACGGAGAACCCGATCCGGCGCAGAGCACTGCGTATCGAGCAGAATCCAGACATTCCCCTCTACCTCTTCGCCCTGCAGGCCGGAGAGGTAGACCGTGTTGCCGACGTCGCACGGATCTCCCGCGACGAGGCAGGGAAACTGCTTGGCTATCAGCGGCCCGAGAAGAAGCAGCACGTCAAGCAGATCCTCGACTACCTTGACAGCGAAAACGTCCTCTTCCCGAACGGCCTCATCCTCGCCCTTCCCTCCTCGGTCCGGTTCAAAGGCAGCCGAGGGCCCAACAGCACCGACGGGTTGGCGACAATCGGGACTATCGAGATCCCGCTACCGGAATCTGACGAAGCACCTCGCCCCGCCTTGATTGTAGACGGACAGCAGCGAAGCCTCGCGCTCGCGCGTACCAAGCGATCGAAGCTCCCAATCGCCATTGCCGGCTTCGTTGCTGAAGACCTCGAAGTCCAACGCGACCAGTTCCTCCGCGTCAACACCGTGTCCCCCCTTCCCACTAACCTGGTGTCTGAACTCCTGCCCGAGGTCAATACCAAACTCCCCACCAAGCTATCCGCTCGGAAGCTTCCCTCTGCGCTCGTCAACGCCCTGAACCAGGACAGTGATTCACCGTTCAGAGGGCTGATCAAGCAGGCGTCAACAGCAGGCGAGAGGAAGTCCGAGGCAGTCGTCAAGGACAACAGCCTCATCTCGGCTATTGAAGAGTCGCTCTCTCCCTCAGGGGTTCTGTTTCCATACAAGAACCTCTCCAACGGAACCACCGACACGGCAGCGATGAGGGATATCCTCGTCGTCTACTGGACAGCCGTAAGAGACACCTTCCCGGATGCGTGGGGACTCTCGCCCGCTCGGAGCCGACTCATGCATGGTGTCGGAATTCGATCAATGGGACGCCTCATGGATCGGATAATGGACCGCGTTCTTGGCGCGGCGGACATCGGATCAAAGGACGCTTACAACAGGGCCATGGCGGAACTGGCGTTGGTTAAGCCCTACTGCCATTGGACCAAGGGTCGCTGGCCAGAGCTCAACATCCCCTGGAATGAACTCCAGAACACTCCCCGCCATATCAGCACCCTGTCCAACCTTTTGATCCGAATCTACCTTCAGTCGAGGATGAGCGCGTCGTGAAGTTCTACTTCCCGGACAGTCAAGATCAGGTCAGTCCGACCTATGACTTTATCGACGAGGAATATCCCACCCACCGTGTCCGGCAGCGCGACGATAAATACGCTCACCAGGTCGTGCATCCGATCCCATACGAGGGGATCCTGGTCAGCAAAGCAATTGTCGACGGCTCCGTGAAGGGCGCTGGAAAATACAGCGATAGGCAAAGGTATCGACTCTATCGAGATGGGGTTCGAGAATTCTTCCGTCTCCCTGAGGGAATGTCCAGCCTCGGCGACTGCGGCGCGTTCAACTACATTGACCTGGAAGAGCCTCCGTACACGGTTGAGCAAGTCATTGAATTCTATGAGAAGTGTCAGTTTGACGAGGGCGTGAGCATCGACCATGTGATCTTCGGCTATAAGCCCGAGGCTTCCGAGCGAGACGTGGACCCTGCATGGGTCAAGCGGCGCCACATTTCACTTGATCTTGCTGAAAAATTCCTCGCCGAGCTTGAAGCCCGCAGGAGCAAACTCCAGCCGCTCGGAGCCGCGCAAGGATGGAGTCCCGCGAGCTACGCAGACAGCGTGGCTCGACTGCAGGACATGGGATACAAGCGCATCGCGCTCGGCGGCATGGTTCCGCTCAAGTCCCACGAGATCATCGCCTGCCTTGACAAGGTCAAGGAAGTACGCCACGAGGGGACCGAGCTACACCTGCTGGGGATCACGCGGATCGCTAGCATGGAGGAGTTCTGGGACCGCGGTGTGACCAGCTTCGACAGCACGTCCGCGTTCCGTCAGGCCTTCATGGACGAGCGCAACAACTACCACACTGACAAGGGAACTTACACAGCGATCAGAGTCCCGCAAGTCGACGGGAACCCAACCCTGAAACGGCTGATCCTCGCCGGGCAGGTCTCTCAAGCGGCAGCGATCAAGGCAGAGCGAGAGTGCCTGCGGGCTCTCCGCGCCTACGACAAGAAGCAGGTGAAGCTAGACGAGGCCGTGGCAGCATTGGAGGCCTACCTGACGATCGTCGACGAGAAGAAGAAGGAGAAGTACAGCAAGCACTACAGGAAGACCTTGGACGAACGGCCATGGGACGACTGCCCTTGTGACCTCTGCAAAGACCTAGGCATCGAGATAGTGATCTTCCGTGGTACTGAACGCAACAAGCGACGAGGCTTCCACAACATGACCGTCCTCGAAGCCAAGATGCGGGATCTGCGATTTCGGCGGCCAGCCGCTGGTGCAGACACACAGCTCGCATGACGACCCGCACCCATCCGCTATCTACCAATTGTTCGCCTAGGAGATGATGTGGCCGACCGATACACGTTGCGACTCCCAGCCCTACTCGTACGCCAAGGCAGTCGAGAGATCTTCTGCTTTGCTGTCGACGGCAAGAAGCTGCACGACTTCACCGCAGTCTCGCGTATCAGCCGGGATGATGAGCAGCGACTGCAGGGCTACCAGCGACCGGAGGTCCTCAGCCACATCAAGGCGATCCGCCGCTACTTGGAGTCTGACGGGGCGATGCTCCCCAACGCCCTGGTCCTCGCCTTCGACAAGCGGGTTGAGTTCGTACCCGGTAGGCCGGCCAAGGACGTTGACTACTCCGTACCCGGCGAGCTCGTCATCCCTGTCGACGAGACCCAGTCGGAGGATGAGAAACCAGCCTGGCTCGTAGACGGCCAGCAGCGCAGCGCCGCCATCCGGGACGCGAACCTTGCAGAGTTCCCCGTCGCTGCTGTGGGCTTCATCGCCGATGGGCAAGAAGAGCAGCGGTCCCAGTTCATCCTGGTCAACTCAACCAAGCCGCTTCCCAAGGGTCTGGTGAACGAACTGCTGCCGGACACCAGCGGTCACCTACCGCCTTCGTACGCTCGTCGCCAGCTCCCAGCTCGCCTTATGATCCGCCTCAATACAGACGGCCACAGTGCCTTCTTCGGCCGGATTCAGAGTCCTACGTCTCCCTTGGGCGACATCAAGGACAACAGTGTCCTCAAGATGCTTGAGTACAGCCTCTACGAAGGTGCGCTCTACCAGTACCGCAACGAGGACGGCTCGGGTGACCCGGACAAGATGCTTGAGCATCTGTGCGAGTACTGGGGACTGGTAAGGGACGTGTTCCCGGATGCCTGGAGGCTCGGCCCGAAGGACTCCCGGCTTACGCATGGCGTCGGCATCCAAGCGATGGGCTTCGTCATGGACGAGCTCACTGCTGAAATTCCGGTGGACAAGGTTAATTGGAAGAAGGTCCGCAAGACTCTTGCGGAACTGGAGCCCCATGTGGCCTGGACATCCGGGACGTGGAGGTTCGCCGATGAAGAACGCAAGTGGAACGGCTTGCAGAACACGCCCTCTGATCTACGTCTCCTCAAGGATTACCTGAAGCCCTTCGCTCGCAGGTAGCAGCATCAGGGCAAGTCAGTGACCGATGGCCTCCCCCACTCTTGATGGGGGAGGCCATCGGTCACTTCAGTGGCCCGCGGCAACGCCACGAAGACCAACAACAGCTGCACGGAGCATCGACGCTGATCCGCTGCCATCTGCATAACGTACGTACTTGGTTTGAGCATTCTGCGTGATGAATCCCGTAGCCGCATGCTTTGCGCAACGCGTCGCGAGGACGATGACATCGGCAGCGCGCGCCTTTTGGCGGAGTTGTGAGCTCCCCACATGGTCGTGGGCGGTGACCGTCTTCACCGCTGGCGCAAGCCGTTCAATTTCCTCAGCGCATCGACCCAGGACCGCTTGATCGAGGGAGTAGAGCAGCACGTTCATGGATGGCAGGTCGGCGAGCGTTGTCTCCTGCTCACCGCTCACTCCAGTTGGGGGCTGCCAGGTGAAGTCGACGCCGAGTTCGCTGGAGAGGCGCTTCGCGAAGGCCAAGTCCTCTTCGGTGAGTCGCCCTTGGTGCCGCCAGAGAGGTTCCAGCAGGTTGTACGCCAGGTTGCTGCGGGCATTAAGGTCCGGGCATGCCGCCAGGAACAGCAGGTCGACGAAGTCCAGCGCGATCGGAGCCCGCTCTGGCGAGACCCAGCGGCTACGCTCGGCGCCGATCTCATCCAGGATGTCGACATAGGTCTGAGCCGAGGGCGCGGCACGGAGCGCGATCTCCGTGAGAGCCTGCAGAACTGCAAGGTCCCCTGGACCGAACCGGTCGAAGGTCACGGCATTGCGAATGAACGCGTGAGCAGTAAGCCCTGCCGGCTTCGCGTATCCAACCGCGTCGATAAACGCCCCGGCAGCCCCCCACGCCGCATCCGCGGCCTGGTTCTCCAGGCTGTCAAGGTACGCGGCCAGGACGGCATCGTCAGCCGCAGGCGATGGCCACGACGCCCAGACGCGGTTCCTGAGTGCCAAGTCACCGGCGTTGCGGCCTTCAGCCACTGCCTCAAGCAGAGATGGCCAGGAGTCGACGGACGAAGGTCCTGCAGGCGAGTCGCTTGAACGAGCGCCAGGGGATGGCGCGCTCTCCGCTGGGGGCAGCGGGTCACCGTCGGCCGCTCGGAGTTGCCGTACGGCGTCCTCCCATACCACTGGCGGCAACTCGTCGGCACGGTTCTTGCTCTTCACAGCCTCGATGAGGCGGCGAAGGGCCGGCACGTCCTCAAGGATGGAAGCTGCCAGCAGCAGAACGGCGATGGCCTGGGCACTCAACGAGGTAGCGTCGACGTCGAGGAGATCAGGGACGAATCGGCCTCGCTCTTCCAGTCTCTGTCGTGCCGTCGGCAGATCGTTGTCGGCCAGAGGCTCCTCCAGCGCCGCGTACACGGCGTTCAAGATGGCCTCCTTGACAGGAACGGGAGGATCCTGCCGGATTACGTCTGGAAGATCAGGGGAGCCGAGTAGTTCTTCGCTTCGGCCGAGTCGATCAAGCCGCTTGATCTTTAGATTCGCAAGGTTGAAGGCCGTCACTCCACCCGTGGCCGCGAGGTGGTCCAGCACTACGCCTGACGCACCTTCGGCGCCAGCCGACAGAGCAGCTTCGAACTCTGCCAGGAGGCGACCGACCGGCTTGGCGATCCGCCACAGTCTGGGAGGCCGACTGGCCTCAGTGGACTGCATCAATTGCAGGGCATTGGCCAGATTCCTCTTGTGGTCCAAGGTCCGCCCTGTTTCCAGCCTGAAGGTAGGGCGCTGGCTGAAGAAGTCGAGAATGGCTTGCTCGACAGGGTCGTCAGGGTCGAGCCAGACCGGCTGGATGCCTACCTGCTCGTCATAGGCGATGTAGGTGGGGCCAGCGAAGGCGCGGATCAAATCGGCCGTCTTAGCCCGATCATTCACATCTCGGGCGATGACGTACATGACGAAACGGTCGCGGTCGGTATACGTGCGGGGCAAGACGACAGGTGCGTCGTCGCCACGCCGCAGAGCCTCCACGAACGGCAGGGTGCGGTCCTTGTAGCGGAAGTCTGGGCTCATCCCTGGCCAGACACCGTTTCCCGGGCCGAAGAACTGCTGCAAGAACCTCTCGAGAGCTTCCCGCCTCTTCTCCTGGGGCTGCGTCATGCGCCACTCCTCCACCGCCGGGCCAGGTCCAGCCGCGCCTGGCCGGCATCCGGCCCGCCCACCTTGTAGGTGACCGACTCATCATTCTTCGCCATGCCTCGGACCGTGTAGTTCATCGATCCGGTGAGCAACCACTCCTGCCCGCACAGCGTTTTCTCATGGACATCGGCATCACGCCGCACGTGCACCGTGTCGAGTTCCGCAGCCTCGATCCGCCGGAGAAACGCCTCGTTGTGAGAATCGGGTCGAGTGATGATGTAGACGTGGGATCCAGCACCGGCGATCCGCAGAAGTGCGTCAGACAGCCGCCAACTACTGGGCGGTACATCGCCGAACAGCGCGTCGAAGCTGCCGTGCCGGTTGTCGATCACTCGCACATCCGTGATCCAGGGAGAGACGAGCCACAGTTCCCTACTCGGATTGATCATCTCCGCCATCAATGCTGCGGCCAGCATTGAGTCGACGCTCAAACCCGTCTTGGCGCCTGTGCGTAGCGTTCTGGTCAGTTCTGTCACTGGGCCGCCTCCCGCAACTCCACTCGCACGCGCAACTCATCTGGGTGCCGGGCATAACCGCGGACCTCGCCATACAGGACGAGGACGTCCCTGTCGATGCGCAGGGCCGGCACCTGGACGATCGCCTCGGCCAAGGCCTGCGGTTCGCTTGCCGGGCAGATGAGCTCCACACTGGCGCTGTCGGACATCGCCTTCTGATAGGCCAGGATCCAGTCGCTCGACGTGACGTCCACCTGGGGAAGGCGGTCGTCGTGGGCCGTCCGCACGAGGAGACGGTCCAGTACGGGAGCTTCCGCGTAGGGCTGGTAGTGCTGAAGGTCCTGCGTACGGGCCTGTCGTCCGCGCGGCCACAGGAGACTGAAGGCCTGGTCGGCGTTCAGGGCACGGCTACCACCGACGCTCAGTCGCCTATCCCCCACGGCGTAAGCGATGACACGGGCGTCCACTTCTACTCCGAGGCGTCTTTCTAGATCCACCCAGGCGTTGACCATGGACAAGGCCTGCGCGTCTGTATCGGGTCCGGATCCGGGACGAAGGAGGCGGGTGGACAAAGCCGACACCGCGGCGCGACGAGGTCGTCCGTCCAACCTCTCCCAGGCAGCGAGGAGCGAGTCGAGGGCTTCCTTAGCTGCTTCGGCATCTTCAGCACCGCGCAGTGCCCGGATGGCCGTGGCAGCATCTCCGCCCGGTTCCTCTGCCAGGTGCCGCAGCAACCGCGTCAGTGTGGCGTCTACATACTCGTAGTCGCTGGGCGCCAAGGTGCTGGTGACCAGCGCCCAGAAGCGGCGGGGGTCATCCCCGTAGAAGCGAACCAGGCTCTCGATGACGCCCAGACCGCCAACCGACGTTTCGCTGAGCCACACGACCGTGGGCTCGGTGCTGTCAGTGCCGGGCAGGACGTCGACTATCAAGTCTCCGTCCTGTGCGTCGGGACAGGCACGCTGGGCAGCAGCGAGAATCGCTGCTGCCAGGGTGTCTCGATAGGCGCGTTGGGCCAGGTCCTCGGTGCGGTCCGCGACATCCGGAGCCACGAGAAGCTCCGCGGCCCGGTCGACTGCAGCAAGCACTCGCTCGTCATGAACCAATTCCGTGAGCCCTGTGATCAATCGGGCGTTGTCGAGGATCTGTTCTGGATCGCTGTTGTCCCGATACAGCACGCTAATGATCCGGGTCAGTTGCCGCGCCCACATTCCGTGGGCGAGCGACTCCCGTACTTGCTCGGCGGTGCGCGTTCCGTCCATGCCTTCGAGAGCGAATGTGGTCAGGTAGACCTGCGTCAGCCACTCTCTCTGGAATCTGTTGGAAATGTCCGCGAGTGCGGGGTCCTCGTTGATGGCACATGAGAATGCCAGGGAGCGCCACTGCGGGGATGACAGATACTGCTTGACGTGGGGGTCCGACGTATTGATGGGCTTCAGCAAGATGCGGGCCGCGTCGACATCCATCCTGAAGCCAAGCGCGGCTGGCTTTCCGTGCAACTCGTAGTGGACTGTACGTGTTTCGCCGCCGCCGCGCGCGAAGGCAATGTTGCATTCGGCGCCGATGGTCATACGCCGTATCTCGATTGGATTCCCTGCCGCGTGAGTCGCAAAGCCGATGGCACGGATACGGTCATGCCAGGGGGACGGATGAGGCACATCCGCGCGGGTCGGAGGCGCGTCCTCCGGCACGACGATCTGAGTCCCCCACAGGGGAAAGCCCTGGGAGTGGTCCGCGATGTCCGATGTCGGCTGTTCCAGCTTCAGTTGGTGGGGCCTGAAGACCTTGATCCCTTGTGGATCGTAACCATGTGGGTGCCATACCCCCTCGGGGTCGGCATGCTGGACTATTTGCGGCAGAGGAAGCGCGTTTACGCCGCTGGGCGGTATCGGCAGCCACGTACGGTGCTCATCCCGGCGGTGCCCGAAGCGGCGACTCACGCGGCCGGGGACGGCCTCGCGCAGGGCTCTTGCGATTGGAAGCTGCTCCAGACTCACTTTCTCTGGGAACGGCAGGATGAGTGCCACCTCGGGCAAGTTCAAAGGTTCAAAGAGGGATCGCGTGATGAACTCAGGCAGCACTGACCCTTCCTTGGCGCCAGGGTCGGTGCGCTGGAAGGTCCAGTTGCTGCGAAGTCGACGTAGGGCAGTTGGGACAACGGCCAGAAGCAGCGAGCGCGGCTGCTCCCACAGCAGAGCCTGTACCTCGTCTGCGGTGATCTTCAGGGCCCTCATCAGGTGCCGGGCGAGTTCGTCCTGCAGTTCGGGGTTGCAGAGCAAAGCTTCGAAGAGCGAGGCCAAAGTGTTGTGGCCATCCCGGTCTTCGTCGCGCACAACGTAGCCGTTGGGGGCTTTGAGGAGCTTCCGTGGATCGTCATACAGCTTCCTGGTACGAAGCTTGCTACTCGACCAGTCCAGCAAGGCCTGTGTGGCTTGAATCTTCAGGACGAAGCGATTGTTGATCGGCAGGTTTCGTGTCGGCACTTCCGGAGCGAAGAGGGTCTCGTACGCCTGGTAGGCGAGACGGTCCCGGCCGTAGTCCGACAGCGTGACGATGGTGATGGGGCGTGTCCCACGCTGTCGGCCTGCGCGGCCGCGGCGTTGAATGAACGCTGCGGGATCCCGTGGCGCCTTGTGCTGAAGTGCCAGGCCCACGCGCGGATCGTTGAACCCGACCTCGAGGGATGCTGTGGCGACGGTCAGATTGGCGTCGTGATCGACGCCTACGTCCTGGGAGGACGTTCGTCCGACGCGCAGATGATGGAGCCGGAGAGTCGGATCAAGATCGTGCCCGATCTTCTCGGCAAGGTCCCAGGACTGCCCGTCGAGGTAGCGGGCTGCGTGCTCGTCGCGAGTGGATGAGCGGAGCCCGGCGAGCACGACTTTGTTGGGGTTGTGTCTGCGGCCGGCACGATCTTGTCCGCCTTCTGCGTCGCGGAGGTCGTTGTAGAAGCGGTTGGTGACGTCCAGGTCATCTGTAAAGAGGAAACCGGTGGAGCCGTAAAGGTATCTGTTGTGGTCGAGGTCGAGTAGACGGCCGTGGAGCATGGCCGTTTGGATCGAGGTCGACAGCAGGCTTGCGCCGGAGACAGGGTCGCCGCGGAGTGCAAGTGCGTATTCGCGACCTTCGGATTCCATGTCGGTGTCGTCTGGTTCGATCGGCACGACGTCGCCTGGGTGCAGGCCCACCAGTTGCGCGAAGAACGTGTCTGCGTCTCGCAGGGTCGCAGAGAGACCCACGAAGGTGATGGGCCGGCGAACGGCTTCGCGCCAGCGGCGCAGCAACAGGGCCACTTGGGCTCCGTGGAAGCCGCTGTAGGTGTGCACCTCGTCCAAGAGGACAAGGGAAGGGGTTGACGTCCCCCCGCGCCAGCCGAGCAGCCGCTCCAGGTGGTAGTCGCCGCTGGCGCGGTTCAGCATCTCTGTGGTCGTGAACAGCAGGTCGGGCGGGTTCTTCCTCATGGAGTCGCGGGTGAGCGCGAGCCGCCCTTGCTTGAGGGCATAGCCGCACTTGATGCAGGTCAGCCGCTCTCGCCCCTGCCGCCGATCGTCATCCGTCCACTCAAGATCCCCTGTACCGCAATCTGGATTGGGGCAGGGCAGATACGGGCACACGACACCTTTGCGGGTTCGTTCCCAGGAGGTGGGAAGCCTTGAGTCCGCCTCCAGCCTACGGTCACGCGTGTTCCACGGAGTGTCGCCGTAGAGCGCACCCACCCGTAGTGAGCGTCGCCCGTGCTCGTGCAGCGCCTGGTCGACACTGTCCGCTGCGCGGATGGATTCCCGCAGCTGATCACGAAGGAGTTCCTTGCGCGGATACAGCGCCAGCGTGTGAACACGCGCTGCCCCGTGGCGAGCGTGGTCGGCCATCGCGGCGAATGCCGGCAGATAGAACGCCAGTGTCTTACCGCTACCTGTGCCCGCGCCGACGATGATCCCCTTGGCTGTCTGGGCGCTGAGGGAGGCGAAAACGGTACGCGTTGCCTCCAGCTGGAAGCGCGCCAGCTTACGTCCCTGAAGTTGAGCGGCGGCCACGCGCGCCTGCACCTCTCCCCAAGAGGGAAGCTGGGCCAGCTGGAGAAGCGCATCTTCGGCGGGAATGTTCCGACGCGGATAGCGCCGCGGGGACACATGAAGCCGGTAGTCGGCGACGAGACGCGGCCGGTGCTGCCACCACCCCGGCTGCTCCTCATCGGCCCAGCCGCCTCGTGCGAACAGTTGGCGGAGCCCCGCAGTGAGCCTTACGGATTCCGCCAGGCGCGTCCGATATCGCGGTGGGGACGCCACGGGCACGGGCACCTCGAACAGCAGCGCGCGAAGGAGGAACTCCTCCAAGACCGCTTGGGCCGAGACGCCGGCCGGGGCCGCCGCATGGCTGCTCAAGACGTCGTCGATGGTCTCCAGGACCTCAGCCTCAGACAGGGCGCTCTCCGTCACGCCCCACGAAAGGAGTGGTAGTTCGCGGTCCTCCAGGCGATTCAGGAGTTCGTTGGCGAAGCGGATGTCGAGGTGATCGGTCACGCTCCCGTCCTCTGCAGGGTGATGTGAAGGTCCATTTCGAACTGACGTAGCAGCGCGATGTCATCGTCCGTGATGTCGCGGAGCGTGGGGCTGGGGCGCTTCTCCAGCCGCTCAAGGAGGGTCAGCAGTTCGTTGGGCGGATCACTCTTGTCGTGCAGCGACTCGGCGAGAATGGCGTACGTGCCGGTGAATAGAGTGATGTCAGCCTTAGACAGGCTCTTGGTAGCAGCCGCCTGCCGGAGTTCCTTCTCCCGCCCCCGTGCTGCCTCTCGCTCGCCGGCCGAGAGCATAGGGATGCGGGCGAGCGGCAGATCAGCGATCTGTGCGGCGGCCCAGGAAGACCAAGCCTCGCTGTTTTCGCTCTTGAGCCTGACCGTGATCTCCTGGACCTTCCTCCTGGCCGTATTGAAGGCCGTGTCGCTGGGCAGACCGTTGCGAGCCTTGCGCTCGAAGGCAGTGCGCGCCGTGTCGACGCCGGTCAAGTCGGGCTCGTCGGCCGCTCCCAAGTCCGCAAGCGTACGACCGAGCTCTACCTGATTCCTGAGTTCGGCCAACGCACCGCGCAGTTCCTTGGTGCGGCTGAGGACCCGGGCTGCCTCCTTCTCACCGACCGCACCGGCGGCGATCTGACGGGCCCGGTTTTGCAGCTGCACGGCCTTGTCATACACAGACAAGTTGGTCATCAGTCCTCCCCGTTATCCTCGTCGGCCGTGACGGCTGTAAGCGCCTGCCACTCCGCACAGACATGCCCGACGTCCTCTGCTGCACTGTCACCCGCGGAGCCGCTGGAGCGTGACTCGGCGCTAATGAGAGCCGAGTCCAGCCAGGCGTCGCTGGCGAGAAGTAGCTGCTGAATCGTCTTGAGTGAGGTGCCGCGATCCTTGACCGCCGCAACTACTCGGGCGTCCTGCTGTGCAGCAGGATCACGGCTGTCGTCGCTCGCTTTAGCCAGGTCGTCCTCGAGCGCGGAGATGGACTTCCAGTCGGCGTCCTGGCATGCCTGAATGAGCGCGTCGAATTGGCGTGCTTGCTCGGCGGTCAGCGGCAGGCCGACCTCTCGCGCGGCACTGAGCGCATCCCGAATCCCAGCCATGGTCTGGACGCCGGTGGTCCCGCGTGGTTGGCGGCTCCGGATCGAGTCGAGCAACTCTTCGTGGTACGTGACCTGGTCGTCGAGCATGTCTGGCCAGGTTGCAAAGCCGTTGACCGCCGGTCGGACCCACTTCGCGATCTCAAGTCCCTCAGGATCCCAGTCCCAGGAAGACGTTGCCTCGTCGAGCAGGGGGAGGATGCGTGCAGCGTCGACCATGGTGACCGAGCCGACGCCTTGCGCGATGCCGACGGCGTGTCGCAGTTGCTTCACAAGTTCCGGGCGCGCCTTGAGGTGCATCGAGAGGACGTCCATCCACCTAGTGACGCGGATGGAGTGGTCCTCACGACGCCACTCCTGGCCATCGTCCAGGGCGGCTGCGATGAGGAGCGGCTTGGGCATTCCCGGCCACGCCTTGCCCGCCAAGGCTGCGCCGATGAGCGAGGCCCGGAAGCCGGCAACCAGGTGGTCGTCGGTGATTTCCATATGACGCTGCAGCCGAGCGGTGAGGTCGGGCCTGTGCTTGTCTGCCAGCGTGGCCAACCTGCGGATGTCTTCGGCCCTCGCCGGCAGGCTCCGCTCGGCCTTCAGCAAGCTGTCGAAGAACCAACTGTCCTTCGGCAAGCGCGAGAAGGTGATGGGCGCGTTCTCTACACCCGTCAAGTTCTCCCGCGCGCCCTCGATGGACACGACCGTTGCCTTGGCCGGCCAGGCTGCCCTCCTGATCTCGGTGAGAGCCTGCTCCCGCATCAGCGGAGAGTTCCACAGATACCTCTGCACCACCGCACTTGAGACAACACTGCGGATCCGATTGGCGGTCGCTGTGTCCAGACCCCCCTCGCGGGTGAGCCACTCGTCCACCGTCTCCAGCATTCGCTGGAGTTCCCTCGGAAGTTCGTTCCGTTCTGCCGTCTCCTTCGCCTCAACCCTGTGCGTGCCGCTACGTGACTGCTCAGGGAAGGAAGTAGAAGCAGGCGAGAGGCCTTGCTGGCCTTCATCAGCCAGCGGCTCAAGGGAGAAGGCTTCCAGAATCGTGGGATGGATGCTGCCGGCGTGCTCGGGGGCGTCCCCCCAAAATTCGAGCACGAGGTTGCGCCGCTCAGCGGATGCAGGATCGTGGTCGTTCTCCTCTACGAAGGTACGTACCTGCCGGCTGAGCGGCTTGTCGAGGCTGGTGGGCCTGAAACGCTGCCGGAAGTCAGGATCGGGGAATTCGCCGCGCCGAATGGCGCCGGCGTGCTCCTTCAGAACTGGCCGGACGACGCTACCCAGAACGGCGCGGGGATTGAAGGTCCAAGGCTTGTCCTTCGGGGCTGTTGCATGAACAGCCCTGACCAAAGACGACTCGTTGAAGGGATACAGACCGTAGCCATCAGAGGTGGCGCCGAAGGCCTCGTGGCACTCTGTCTGGAGAGGGCAAGTCATGCACTTGTTCGGAGTCTCTTCGTTGGCGCGCTCCAGGGCTTCACGGCCAACACGGCCCGCGTTCAGGTAGCGGCCGACGAACGCGGCGATCTCTGTGCGTCCCGTCTCCTCTGGGCTGAAGGGAACATCCAGGTGGTACACGTAGCCGGTGGCCGCTTGGAGACGGGTCAAGGCTGTTTCCGGCAAGGACTGGAAATAGCCTGTGGTTACGGCCATGAGGGTGCGGATTGGCGCGAGAGTCGTCTCTCCCTCACGGTTGGCCGCTTCTACGACAGCGTCGAGCAGGTCCCGTTGAACGCCCTGGATCAGGGCGAAATCTTCGATCAGAAGAATGATCTCTTTGCCCTGCCGGCGGTATGCCTCTCGCACCTGCTTCATGGCATCCAGAAGCCTGCCCGCTCCCAGGTTAGCGGCGCTCTTGATGGCGGCTTCGAGATGCCGGTTGAGTAGGTCTACCGCGATGGCTTGAAGGTCGCCTCGGGTGCTTACGGTGCCCAGCAGCCTCTGCGCCATCCCTGACGCTGATCGAATATCGTGAATGTCGAGTGGGAGGTCACTGACAGTGAATCCTTCAGGGCGATCCGCCTGGCCCTTGTCACGATTGTGAATGAGTTGGCGGGCAAGTTCCGGCACGAACTTACCCGGAGCAAGCAACTCTGCGCGAACGTGGGGGTCCAGCAGCACTGCTGCCAGTTTCCCCGGACCGACCAGCATGCGGGCTAGAGGGCGCGACTCCGTGCTGGGAGGGGTTGCTTCCAGCGCCTCGCTCAACTCGTTGAGGATCCGCCGCGCAAGGGAGTCTTCGTCGATGTCCTCGGTGAACCTGTTGATGTCCTGTTTCAGCTGCGTCAACTCGTCGCTCTCTGCCTTCGCGAGGAGAGTGCTAACGACAGCTTTGAGACTTGTCTTGGACTTCTCGAGGTAGATGATCTCCCGATCGTCTGCCCCGTCCTCCATCGCAGCAAACTGTTCCCGCACCCATCGGACGAGGTGCGACTTGCCCGAGCCTGAGTCACCGACGATCGGCATGAGCAAGGCGCCGCTGTCCGGTCGGAGCGCCAGGAACTCTTCAAAGACCTCTTGTTCGCTGATCGGGTCGCCTTCGAGGACGAGTTCTCTCCCGCCCATGATTCGTGCGCGCTTAATCCTCAATGGAGCGTGGGTCGCCAGGAAAACTGCCCTTGACGGGCTGACCGCCTCCGTGTTGATCGTGGAGGCTGCCACTGCCGGTTCCCAACAGATCATTCCGCGGAAGTCAGCCACGGGTGGCCTCCAGGATGGTGATGTCGCTGACGGGGCGGGGGCTGGCCGGCCGGTCGGGGTCGTGCACGAGAAGGATGTGCCGGGCATCATCGTCGTGCTCCAGGCGAAGCCACTTCTCGTCGTGGCCGCGCAACAGCGCGAACGAGAGCGCGGCGCCTGCCGCATTCTCGCCAGGACTAGGAATGCCCAACGCAAGCGAGTGCGCACCGCCGGGTAGCACAGGCAGGTGCTCTCGCAGCACCTGCAATACCTCCACGGCGTTCATTCGCTGCCCCGCTTGCCACAATTTGGTTGCCGTCTGCTTTACAGCCGTGGTGCAGTCGGGAACCAGAGGGCCACTACCCTCAGCACGAATGAGCGGGGCTGCAGCGAGACCAAGGGCGGGGGCCCAATAACCGAAACGGGTCCATCGGGTCGCGTTGACGAAGATGGGCTGCACTTCCGGCTTGAGCAACCTGTGGTCCTTCCCATCCTGCTCTAGGCGCTGCGCGGCGATCCAATCGACGGGTGGTTCCATCGGGTCGTGCATGAGGAACCAGGCGAGCGCACGCGTCAGGTCACGGGGCCCGGCCGGATCGTTGTCATCCCCCAGACCGCGATTGCGGTCTGCTGCGAGGATCGCGCGCCGGAGGATGCAGGTGTAGGTATCGAGATCGTCGCAGTTGGTCAGAGCCGTGGCTTGGCCCGCAAGAGACAATTCCTGATGCTCCTCGTCTACGTGCACCAGCCCCAGGTCCACGAGCGAACTGACGGCGCTGTCAAAGGGCGCCCTCGACTTGGTGTCATCAGAACGCAAAGCAGGAGGGCTCACCAAGGCCCGGGCCTCGTCCAGGGCGATGCTCTTCCCCAAGTAGACGAGGAGGCGCACTAGCGCCCATGTCTGAGAGGGAAGAGCTGCATCCACGTTCAGAAGAGTCATCAGAGTTCCTCCAAGGCACGGCGGATCGACAGGTTCGCCGGATGGATGTCGATGAGTGGCGTACCTCGGCGCTCTGGGTGATGCAGGGTCCGCGGGTGGATGAGGTAAGTCGGTGCATCCCACGCGACACGAGCAGCCACCTCCGGTCCGGGAGACACTGCGTTGGGGTCGGTCATCCAGATGACTGGACCATGCCAGTCCGCGAGAAGGGCACCGTCGTCGTCAACGATCACGGTACGAGTCCGTGCCGTAGTCTGCAGTTGGGCCCTCAGGCGAGCGTCCAGCCCTGGGCCTCCTACTACGGCGATTCCCCGGCGGATAAGGCTGTCCACCAGACGGGCAGCGAGCACCTGGTCGCCGGCGTCCTGCCACCAGGTGCTCAGGCACCGTCGGTCTCCGAAGTACCGCAGCAGAGGCAGGCGCCCTTGCCGTTCCGGCATGGGCACAAGGGGACGAGGTTCGCCGGCGAGTCGGTAGAAGCCGCTGGGCATGGGATCTACTGTTGCCCGACAGTGAGGGCAGCCCCGGCAGGTAATGCCCGTACGAAGTTGGCCTGCCCCATCGGGGATACGGTAGTAGGCGCCCAGTACCTCGCCGATGCACCGATTTCCTACCAGCGCCGATTTCAGCTCCCGCAGTGACGCTGCCCGATCCTGCAGTAGCTTTTGGCGTTCCGCGTCAAACCGCGTGTAGAAGTGATCCCTACTCCGTGAGTCAGAGCCGAGAAGTTCGACGTCCGCGTAGTCATTGGCCGTTGCGTGGAAGTGTTCAAGGCGCGCTTTCCAATGGATGTCGGATTCGTCCTCGCCTCTGGTTGGCGGCTGCGGCGGGTGGACAGCTACGAGACCGGCTCTCACCATCAGATTCAGGATACGAATGTTCCATGAGCGATTCCGGTCAAATCCCTCGTTCATGTCCGGCGGGTATGAGTCAAGGCTGACCCGGTGGCGGTTTTCGATCGGGGTCCTATCATGAAACATGGCTTCCCATCGCTGCCAAGCACGCGGGGCTCCGATGATCACCTCATTGCTCATGTAGTCGGCGATGGCTTCGTCACCACGTGTGCTTGCCAGGTAGGCGAATGATGGGTTGCCGTCGCGACCTGTCCGGCCGACCTCCTGGTAGTACCGGTCCACTGTTTCAGGCAAGCAGGCGTGGACGACCGTCTTCACGTCGTTGAGGTCGACACCCAGGCCGAACGCCGCAGTACCCACCACGATGTCGTATCGAGTGTTGGTCTTGCCGTCTGCTGTATTGCCGCTCCAGCCTTCCAAGGCTTCACGACGCTCAGCGTCGCTGGAGTCGCCCGTCACATGGGTTACTCGGCGGAATCCATGCTCTCGGAGGCGTTCGACCCATTCTTCCGCGTGCTCCACTTTCGTGGTGTACACGATCATCGGCTTCGGCAGGAACGAAACAGCGTCGATGACTGCAGCCTCGCGTTCCTGCTCATTCCGGCATACATCGACGTAATAACTCGGCTCGTGGCGCAGTTGCGCAGCCCAAACGATTCTCGCCTTCTGCGGGGAGGCGAAGAGTGTGTCAAGCGTTTCCACCTGCTGCGCTGTGAGAGTCGCACTCATCGCCACAGTGACGGGCTTCTGCCCGTCGGGGGCTCTGCTGAGCCACGTGCGACGATGACTCGACATCGTTTGGAACTCGGTACGGAAGCTGTTGCCCCACTGTTCGACGAGGTGCGCTTCATCGATCACGAAGTACTTGAACAGGCCAGCCGCAGCGGCCGTCTCCAACGGTTTTTTCAGGCTTCGCACAAGGGACTCGGGTGAGGTGAATACCAGACGCTGGCGCCCCGCAGCGATGTCCTCCTTCATCTGCTGTCGCTCATCGGCCGACAGCCCACTGGTGTAGGCGTACCGGCGCGTGGGGCTGTGGTGGCCTTGCCGTTCGATGATTTCGATGGCGCGCCGTTCCAGATCTGCTGCCAGGACACTGGTGGGCACGACGACCACGGATACGCCGCTGCTCACGCTCGCCAGGAGCGCAGGCGCCATGGCCACCGCGGTCTTTCCGTGCCCTGTGGGGAGGCAGATGATCGTGGTGCTCCCCGGTTCAGCCAGCGCCACGGCCCTGGCTGCCTGTCGCTGTCCGACCGACACATAACGGTCGTGATCGTCACCCAGCGCGGCCGTGAAGAAGGGATCTGCGGGGTACGACTCCAACTTCCGCCGGTGGGGTGAGTCCTCCCCGAGGTAGACCTGACGGAGGTCCTCCTCGGCTGCTTTGCGGGCCACGTCATCACGGACAGGCGGATGCCACGGCGTCGCGGTGAGCCACAGATGCGTGCCGCCACCGACCAACCCGGTCTGGCAGTGCATCTTCTCCCACTGCTCCCGGGTGGGAAGCCTCGGATCGAGCAACACCGTCAAGCCGGTGGTGTTCTCACGGGCCCGAGCTTCAAGGAGGATCTGCCGCGTCAGCGAAGCAATGTCTCGCCACCCGACGGACTGGCTCATCAAGGCGTCGCGGAGTCTACGCAGCGTCCCCCGCGCATGCGGGAGTTCTGGAAGCGTCGACAAGTCCTTCAGCAGGACGGCGGCACCCGTCCAGTTATCAGTCGCCACGACGGACCCTCCGGAGTCCCGTCTTCAGCACGCAGGTGGCGGACACGAGCCGGACCTTGGGGTGGCTAAGCCCCTTCACCAGCGCCTCGGTCACGTCTACGTCCAGCAGGTAGCTCTCGCGATCGCCAAGAAGACGACCTGCTGCGTGTCGGGCCTCTGCTTGAGCTTTGGCGACGGCGAGACGCTCGCGCCCCTTCTCCTGTGCCTGGGCGCATCGGTCAGCGAGGTTGGTAACCCGTTCGAGTTCGGCCCGGGCGACCTGCTCGGCAGCTCGCGCAGAGGCTTCGTACCCGGGACGTCCGTCGAAGAGATCCAGCAACTCGTGAATCAGTTTCGAGTTGTAGTTGTGATCCGTAGCCCCGTAGGGGGCGTCCAACCATTCGCGGGTGCTCTCGTCGCTGAGGGCCTGGGTGGAGCCTGCCGGCACCCATACCTTCAAGGTGAAGGGCGGGAGCAGTTGGTCGGCCTGGCGCCTGAGGGCTGCTTCCGCTTCAGCGCGCTTTTGTACGTGCGGGATCTGCAGGGCCAGTTCTAGCGCCAGTTCGGTATCGGCTTCGACGAGATAGTCGAACCCGAAGTAAGGTTCGGGTTCCCCCTTGTGGTCCCGGTCTGCCCGCCAGAAGGCTGTGGCCTGGCCGCGGTCGTCGTACCAGACGACGTTCGCGAGTGTGTCGACAAGCGGGTTCCCGATGCGGAACAGCCGTGTGCCGGCGGCCTTGAGAGCCTCATTCCTGTTGAACGTACCCCGGCCCATCTCGTCCGTGAGCTGGTCGCGATCGTAGAGGTGTGGGGAGATGAGGGTCTTCTGCGTGATCTCGAAGGCATCACGATTGGCACTTGGTTCGCTGTGACGGAGTTGAACGCCGCTTGAGCCATCCTGGCCGGTGTACCCCAGCATGGCTGCGCGAGTCTCCTCCCAGTCAGCCTCGAATGCACCGAGCCGCTCGGCGAACTGGTCCCCGCCAGGAGACATCTCGAAGACCGACTCGAGCATGTCCATGTGGTCGATTTCAGCGCGAGCATCGGCGAGTTGGGCCTGGACCGCGTCCGCGGAGCCCGTCAGGCCCTCGGGCCCATGCTCCAGCGCCTCAGCCCAGACCCCGGCGAGGCCCTGCGCGATCGCGTCCTGAAGCGTGGACACCGAGTCGGCGAAGATACGGTAGCCGTTGCTGAGCAGCGACAGCCACGCCCCCGAGTGGGCTTCGGCGTCCATGGCCACGAACTGCTCGGGGGGCCGGCGCTGCTGGTGTGACTCGACGTAGCGGTCGGTTCGGCCGAGACGTTGCTCGAGTTGGTTGGGCGACCATGGCAGGCGTAAGTGGATCACGGTGTTGGCGGCTTGAAGGTTGAGGCCGTCCTCAGCCGTATCGTCAGTGACCAGCACGGCACATTTCGCGGTCTGCTGTCGCCACTCGGCGATGGCAGCTTCGGACTTCTCGGCGCCTACACGGCGAGTGTGCTCAAAGAAGTCGACCTGACGGAACCGTTCGCTGAGTCGCTCGCTAAGCATTGAGGCGAGGGCGCCGGGGCCGCAGAAGATGATGACGCGTCCACCCCTACGCAGTGCCCGCAGAAGGGCGTCGACGAGTTCGTTGATCTCGGCGGCATGGCGGTCGTCGGTGATCTGCTGTTCGAGACCTTCGAGGATCTTCAGTTCGAGAGGCGCTACTGACGGCGCGCTGAGGTGGTGCCGCTCCCGGGGGCTCAGACCAGCCCGAAGAGCGGCGTCCTCGTCCCGATGAACGCGCCACCGAAGTGCATCGATGTAGTCTGCGGACGTGCCTCCGAGACGGGAGGCGAGCACAGCGAGGACGAGGGCATAGGCGTCACGGTTGTCCTCAAGCCCCTCGTCGAGGAGATATCCCCACATTTGCGTCTGCCACTCCACGAGACTGTCTGCGGCAGGGTCGTATGACTCGACTGCCAGGGGCGACGGCTCTGTTCGGCCTCGCACTTCGTAAGGGAACAGTGCCGAGTCCTCGTCGTCCAGCAATACGCCTGTTCGGCGGTGCCTGATGACACGGCGGTGCAGCCGGTAGGTCTCGCTGATGTGCGCTTGAAGTGCCGTGACCCGCGCGGAGAGATCCTCCATGTCCGTCTCGGCACAGAGGTTGCCCTCAGCGTCGACGAGTTCGAGGACTCGGGCTGCAAGGTCGTCGAAGCGGGTGTCTTCTTGGGGGAGCAACTCCTTGATCATGTCGATCGAGGAGGGCAGCAGCAGGTGGAACTCCGCGCTGAGGCTGTAGAGGTGAGTAGCCAACTCCGCCCGGTGGTTGTATCGCTGTTCGAACGCCTCGCGCTCGCTCCACTTGTACACGTCCTTGTCGAGGAGGTGTAGTAGGCCCAGGTGCGTGGTGTGGCTGGACGTGACAGGTGTGGCGGACAGCAGCAGGAGTTTGGACGCAGAGTGTGCGAGGTCGCACAGCGCGCGGTAGGTGGGGTCCGTGTCGTCGCGGTCCTGGACCAGCTGGTGGGCCTCATCCACCACGACAAGATCACTCTGGTGGTACTGCTCCCACTTCTCAGGCGTCTCGTGGGAGGTGATCCTTACACGCATCGGGAAGTCGTCGGTGAAGAACTTCGACTTCAACTCCACTTGCCACTGACGACGCAGCGAGTCGGGCGCGACGACGACTACACGTGCCTGCGGGTTGTCGATCAGGGTCTGCAGGATCACGTAGCCGGCCTCGATGGTCTTGCCGAGCCCGACTTCGTCAGCGAGGAGGTACCGCTGAACGGGATCGGAGAGCACGGCCAGCGCGGCGCGGACCTGGTGCGGATAGATCTCAGCGGCTGCGGCGAGGAGTGCGGGTGTGCTGGCGCTGACGGCACGCTGGGCCACGAGGTTGCGCAACATCGGGATGCGAGCGTTGTAGAGAAAGCCGGACTCGTTACCCCCAGACACCAGGACGTGGAGCGGGTCCCGAACCGGCTTGTCCCATCGCACTCGGAGCTCCGACTCGGGTACAGGGAAGGCGAACTCGACGTTGGGGAACCGCACAAAGTACTGACCGCCAACGCGATTCGCGACGCGCCCGGCCAGCCACTCCCCGGTGCTCGGGTTGTGTCGGAACACCCGAGTCTGCCGCTCAAGGCGTACCCGCCTGCAAGCAGCAGCCGGAACGGGATGCGACTCAATTTCTGGCTCCGCGACAGACTCGAAGAAGTCGACACGCAGCGTGCCACCATCGACCGCCCCCACACGGCCGATTCCGGGCGCTCCTGTGAACGTGACAAGGTGCCCGACTGCGAAGCCCGAAGACATCCTTCTGCTCGCCCCCCACCTGCTGGTTTAACGATGAGGATGAGCTTAAGCGCCCCCACTGACAACACTGTCGATGCAGAAGCCTGGAGAATCGCACACACATTCGGCGTCGGCGTGAACGTGCGACACCAGTAGACTTAGACCGGGTCTACATACAGCCGGAAAAGGTACAAACAGGTCGGCAGTCGACGCCCGCACCCGGTGTGTAACGCGCCACAAAATCCGGCTGAAATGAAGTTATACATGGGAGTCGCACCGGATCGGGTCGGCTGCGTGGGCCACTCAGCCTCTGGGGCACCTGTGACCGCATGACCTGCGACGGGTCGCACGGACCCCACCCCTGCCGTTGCCTGAAACGCACGCCCTGCGCCTCGAGTGTCGAACGTATGCCACTGGCAGTGCGCTGGATCCGGCCAGAATCTCGGTGTGTGGGTCCGGCAGCATTGTCAGTGGCTCGGGCTGTACTGTCTGGGCGCTCGCCTCGCTGTCCGTCCGCGGCGTGGTATCGGCGCACCGATCACAGCACAGAGACAGAAAGAAGAACGTGAACTTCCCCGCCCCTGCCGGTATCGCGACCCTCGTGGCCTACGTCGCCACCATCCCCGCGGCCAACCTGGCCGTCACCCAGTTCGGAGCCGTTCCCGTCGGTTTCGGCTACGCCGCCCCCGCCGGGGTCTACATGGTTGGCCTCGCGCTGGTCCTTCGTGACCTCGCGCGCGAATCCGCTGGCCGCGGCGCCGTCCTCGCAGCCATAGCCGTCGGCACCGTCCTGTCGTTCGTCCTCGCCGGCCCAGAACTCGCCGTCGCCTCAGCCGCGGCCTTCGCGGTCGCTGAATCCATGGACTTCGCCGTCTACGAGCCCTTGCGGAAGCGCGGACTGCTGATCGCGATGCTCGCCTCGAACGCGGTGGGCCTTCTCGCGGACAGCCTGCTCTTCCTCAAGCTCGCTTTCGGCTCCTTCGAGTACTTCCCCGGCCAGATCCTTGGCAAGGCCTGGATGACCCTCGCCGCCATCGCTGTGCTCGCTGTACTTCGACGTCGGAAGCAAGCAGCCGCCTGACCTTCAAGGTCGCTGACGCCCAGGTGCAGCGGTATGCCGGTCAGCACTCGCTGCGACCAACTCGGCGGTGAAGACGGCAGGTTATACGAAGCCAGGGCAGGTTCTGGGTCAACTTGCCGTGCTCCTGGGTCCTTCGCTACGGTCATTTCATCAATGAGGGCCCCACCATGCCTAAGGTCTGGTGGGGCCCTTTTGTATCCTCTCGAGCCTCGGGAGGACCGAGTGTCGCGTGCCACCGTCTTCTTCAGGTTTGCTGGCCAGGGAGACGGCGGCCGTGCTCATGCGAAAGGACAACTGGTAAGTACACACCATGACACAGGTTCCGCCCAGCAGTCACCCAGGAAGAGCCCCGCAGGCAGCCCATGGGTTCCGGAGGCCCCACCGTCGACCTCCTCCGTGCGGCGAGCGAACGTGCAACTGCTGATCGGAGGCCGCACCGTCTTCGGGGTGTATATTTCGCCCGCGATTGTGGCAGATGCCACCGGTGTATCCCTGGTACTTGGAGGAGTGAGTTGGGGACACTGGCCTTGGCTGTAGAGCCCTGAGGCAGGCCGCAGGGGCACCTGCTGCTGCGGCCTGCAGGGGCCCTTAAGGGCAGGCACTATCTGTAATGTCGGGCCGGTACAAGCCAAGCCATAGCCAGAGCCTCGCTCGCCTGCTCTCCGCTGGAGCGTCAAGCGGGAGGGAGCCTTCGCGAAGAACTGGGCCAGGCTCGTCGAGCTGCCCCCAGCCACCCGCCCAAAGCCCCTGATGTGGCCCCCCGAGCGCGTCGAGCACTGGAAGCGCACCGAAGAAAAGCCCGGACCCGTCATGGTCTGGACACCCGAGCTCACCGGCGAGTTCCTCGACTTCGTCAAGGCCGACTGGCTGTGCGAGCTGTGGCGCTCGTTCACCTTCAACGGCCCCCGGCGCGGCGAGATGTGCGCGCTGCCCTGGCCGGAGGTCAGCATCGATGGCCTCTGGATGCGGATCTCCGCACAGATCGTCGAAGTGGCCTACCGCCTGCCTGTACGGCGAGGCGCCGAAGGCCGACAGCGTACGCACCATCTCACTGAGCCTGGAGTCGGGCGAGAACCTGGCCCGGTGGCGGGAGAAACAGCAGAAGAAGCGCGAGGAGTGGGCAAACGCCTGGGTCGAGTCCGACTGCGTCTGGACGCAGGAGAACCGCGAACCCCTTCACCCCGACTGGGTCTCCCGGCGCTTCAAGCGGCTCATCGAGCTGTCCGGCCTTCCTCCGGTACGCCTCCACGATCTTCGCCACCTGTCCGCCACGCTGTCCCTGCTCGCCAAGAACGACATCAAGGTCGTCCAGGAGCGCCTGGGGCACTCCTCGCGCCAGATCACCTCGGACACCTACACCAGCGTCCTGCCTGAGATGATGCGCGCCGAGGCGGAGTCCACGATGACGGTCGTCCCACGAGGGGTCTCGTACGAGGTCCGCAGCCCCCTGGTGATCCCTGACGGCGCGTGGCAGGGAGACGTGGCCACGATCTTCGCCCACGGCACCCTGCAGCCCGGCAGCACTTGGGCGATCGGGGCTCAGACCCGGCCCGGCACGGACCTCCTTGGGGAGATCAGGACCAAGGGCCACGGCCAGGAGCACGCGGCCAACGCGGCTCTGGAGTGGATCAGGGAGCACTGCACCAGCAACGGCCTGGAACTCGTGTGGGTGGAGAACCTCAACGACCGCTACGCGGAAGATCAGAAGCGGTACTTCTCGCTCCTCCGGTTCGATCGACCGTTCCGCGGGCCCGGACTCCGACGGGTGGGAGCTGCCCCAGGGGCTGCCGTCCGGCTCGCCAGGGAGCGCGCGTCGGGGACGTGGATCACGCCGGAAGACCGCCTGACCGCCGCCCGTTCCCCTGAACGAATCCCCGTGTCCCCTGTGTGTCCTCTGGATCTTGCTCTGAGGGAGTGAAGGAGGGCCGCCATGCTGGCGCGGCGGCCCTCCTTCGTACGTTTCTGCAGGTAGAAACGGTCCTGTAGCCACCTGCGACTGGTGGGGCGGGTGGGACTCGAACCCACGGCCGACGGATTATGAGTCCGCTGCTCTAACCGGCTGAGCTACCGCCCCATAGCGGCGTGTCGCGTACAAGTGTGCGCGCCGTCTGCCGCAGCATAGCCGCTCATACGATCTCCTGCTTCGGATGGTCGGCTTCCGCGCTGCTCATGACCGTGAGGACATCGGCGCGGGCCGCGGCGGTTCCCGCGGGCATGAAAAAGGACCCCTGAGGGGCCCTCGTTCAGCGTGCTCCCCCGACTGGACTCGAACCAGTAACCTGCCGGTTAACAGCCGGCTGCTCTGCCAATTGAGCTACGGAGGACCGAAGCTCCCCCGACTGGACTCGAACCAGTAACCTGCCGGTTAACAGCCGGCTGCTCTGCCAATTGAGCTACGGAGGATCGCCTCGTCTGCATCGAACGGACCTCCCCGGGTATTCGCCAGGGGGCGGTCGCTCGCTGCGACACATACATTAGCGCAAGCAGGGGGGTGCTCCGCCAATCGGTACCCTCGGGCACCTGCGTCGCACCAGATACTACGCACGGGAAGGGTGGCAGCCATGCGCTACCGGCTCACGTTCATCGCCGGACTGGCCATCGGTTACGTACTCGGCACACGGGCCGGACGCGAGCGCTACGAGCAGCTGAAGAAGTCCGCTCGTCGGATCGCCGAGAACCCTGCCGTACGCAACACCGCCGAGACCGCGGCCCAGCAGGGCCGCAGCTATGCGGGCAAGGCGTTCCACACGGTCTCGGACAAGGTCGGCGACCGCGTCCCCGACTCGGTCGCCCAGCGGGTCCGCTCCCTGAAGGACCGCACCTCGGGCGGCACCGCCGGGGACGACTGGGGCACCAGCGCCACCTGAGCCCGTGGCGCCCGGGGGCCGGAGCCGGCGCGCTGATGCGGCAAAATCGTCCGCATGGGGATAGTCGCCGGTTTGGACAGCTCACCTGATTTCACCCGCATCGTGGTCTGCGACACAGACACCGGTGCCGTACTCAGGCAGGGGTACGCCCCCCATCCCGTCGACCCGCCGGAAGGCACCCGCCCCAGCGACGTCGACCCCCAGGCCTGGCTCCTCTCCCTCGGTGAAGCCGCGGGCGGCGGACTGCTGGAGGGGGTCCAGGCCATCGGCGTCTCCGCGCAGCAGAACGCGCTGGTCCCGCTGGACGCCCAAGGCAACACCGTGCGCCCGGCGATGGTCGGCGGGGACCGGCGCGCCCAGGTCGCCGCGGCCGACCTGGTGGACGCGCTCGGCGGCCGGGAGGCGTGGGCGCACGCCGTCGGCTGTGTGCCGCAGTCCGCGCACCCCGTCACCAAGCTGCGCTGGCTGGCCAAGAACGAGCCGGAGAACGCCCGGCGCGTCGCCGTGCTGCTCCAGGCCCACGACTGGCTGGTGTGGCAGCTGCTCGGGCGCCCGGTGCGCCGCACCACCGACCGCGGCGGGGCCTCCGGCACCGGTTACTGGTCCGCGGCCACCGGTGTCTACCGCTCCGACCTGGTCGAGCTGGCCCTCGGCCACCAGGCGATGCTGCCGGAGGTGCTCGGCCCGGCCGAGGCGGCCGGCACCACTCCGGAGGGGCTGCTGATCTCGGCCGGCACCGGGGAGACCATGGCCGCCGCGTTCGGGCTCGGGATCGGGCTCGGGGACGCGGTGGTCTCGCTCGGCGCCTCGGGCTCGGTGATGGCCGTGCACCCCGAGGCGCTCGCCGACCAGTCCGGGATGATCACCTCGCTCGCCGACGCCACCGGCATGCACCTGCCGGTCGTCACCACGCTGAACGCCGTGCGCGCCCTGCGCGGCACCGCCGAACTCCTCGGCCTGCCGGACCTGGAGACCCTGTCCGAGCTGGCGATGAAGTCCACGCCGGGCGCGCACGGCCTGGTCCTGCTCCCCTATCTGGAGGGCGAGCGCACACCGAACCTGCCGCACACCGCGGGCACCCTCGCCGGGCTGCGGCGCGAGTCGATGAAGCCGGAGCACCTGGCGCGGGCCGCGTTCGAGGGCATGCTGTGCGGGCTCGCCGACGCGCTGGACGTGCTGCGCGGCCGGGGCGTGGAGGTGCGGCGGATCTTCCTGCTGGGCCCGGCCGCCGAACTGCCCGCCGTACAGGCCGCGGCGCCCTCGCTGTTCGGCGCCCAGGTCGTCGTGCCGCAGCCCGCGGACTACACGGCGATCGGCGCGGCCCGGCAGGCGGCCTGGGCGCTGGGCGTGTCGCAGGGCACCCTCGATCCGCGCACCCCGCCGGCCTGGCAGGGCGCGGCGGCGCAGGTGCTGGAGCCGGGCGAGGAGCTGGCCGTCGGGCAGGCGGTCCGGCAGCAGTTCACGGCGGTGCGGGAGCAGACCCATCCCGGCGCGTTCCAATGAGCCGTACCAAATGCCGCAAACCATTCCGTAACACCCAACACCCATAAGGCCGTACGGAAATCCGCTGTTGGGTTAATCGGTTGAGGTAACGCGGGTGGAGTGTCCGACGATAGGGGCCAAGGGCAAACCGACTGCCCCTGTCGCCGACTCCGAGAGACGTAGCGTGCTCATACGACTTCTACGGACCTATCTCAGGCCCTACAAGAAACCCATCACCGTGCAGGTGCTGCTCCAGTTCGTGCAGACCTGCGCCACCCTGTACCTGCCCACCCTGAACGCCCACATCATCGACAACGGTGTCGTGAAGGGCGACACGGGCTACATCCTGTCGTTCGGCGCCCTGATGATCGGCATCTCGCTGGCACAGGTCGTGTGCAACATCGGTGCCGTGTACCTGGGCGCGCGGACCGCCTCGGCGCTCGGCCGGGACGTGCGCGGTGCCGTCTTCGACCGGGTGCAGTCCTTCTCCGCCCGCGAGGTGGGCCACTTCGGCGCGCCCTCGCTCATCACCCGTACGACCAACGACGTGCAGCAGGTCCAGATGCTGGTCCTGATGACGTTCACGCTGATGGTGTCGGCGCCCATCATGTGCGTCGGTGGCATCGTGCTGGCCCTCGGTCTGGACGTGCCGCTGTCCGGGGTGCTGGTCGCGGTCGTCCCGGTGCTGGCGATCTGTGTGACGCTGATCGTGCGCCGGCTGCGGCCGCTGTTCCGCACCATGCAGACCCGCCTCGACAAGGTGAACCGGGTGCTGCGCGAACAGATCACCGGCAACCGGGTGATCCGCGCCTTCGTCCGCGACGAGTACGAGCAGGCCCGCTTCGGCCGGGTCAACGGCGAGCTGACCGAGATGCAGCTGGCCACCGGACGGCTGCTGTCGCTGATGTTCCCGATGGTCATGACGGTGGTCAACGTGTCGTCCATCGCGGTGGTGTGGTTCGGCGCGCACCGCATCGACAGCGGCGGGATGCAGATCGGCGACCTGACCGCGTTCCTCGCCTATCTGATGCAGATCGTGATGTCCGTGATGATGGCCACCTTCATGTTCATGATGGTGCCGCGCGCGGAGGTGTGCGCCGAGCGCATCCAGGAGGTGCTGGAGACCGGTTCCAGCGTGCTGCCGCCGCTCACCCCGGTCACCGAGCTGCGCCGGCACGGGCACCTGGAGATCCGCGCGGCCGGCTTCCGCTATCCGGGTGCCGAGGAGCCGGTGCTGCGCTCCGTCGAACTGGTGGCCCGGCCCGGCGAGACCACGGCCGTGATCGGCTCCACCGGCAGCGGCAAGTCCACCCTGCTCGGGCTGGTCCCCCGGCTGTTCGACGCCACCGAGGGCGAGGTCCTGGTGAACGGCGTGGACGTCCGCGAGGTCGACCCGGCGCTGCTGGCCCGGACGGTCGGGCTGGTCCCGCAGAAGCCGTACCTGTTCGCGGGCACCGTCGCCACCAACCTGCGCTACGGCAATCCGGACGCCACGGACGAGGAGCTGTGGCACGCGCTGGAGGTGGCGCAGGCCAAGGAGTTCGTGACCAGGCTGGAGGGCGGCCTGGACGCGCCGATCGCCCAGGGCGGCACCAATGTGTCGGGCGGCCAGCGCCAGCGGCTCGCCATCGCGCGCACCCTCGTGCAGCGCCCCGAGATCTACCTCTTCGACGACTCCTTCTCCGCGCTCGACTACGCCACCGACGCGGCCCTGCGCGCCGCGCTGGCCCGGGAGACCGCGGAGGCGACCGTCGTGATCGTCGCCCAGCGGGTGGCGACCATCCGGGACGCGGACCGGATCATCGTCCTGGACGAGGGCCGGGTGGTCGGCTCCGGCCGGCACCAGGAACTGATGGCGGGCAACGAGACCTACCGGGAGATCGTGCTCTCCCAGCTGACGGAAGCGGAGGCCGCCTGATGGCCGGGCCCATGGGACGCATGATGGCAGGAGGGAGTCCCGACCAGCGGTCGATGGACTTCAAGGGTTCCGGCAAACGGCTGGTCGCCCAGTTCCGGCCCGAGCGGGCCACCGTCTGCGTGCTGCTGCTGTGCGTGGTAGTCAGCGTGACGCTGAGCGTGATCGGCCCGAAGATCCTCGGCAAGGCCACCGACCTGGTGTTCGCCGGCATCATCGGCCGGCAGATGCCCGCCGGGGCCACCAAGGCGCAGGTGCTGGCCGGGATGCGGGCCGAGGGCAAGGGCTCCGTCGCGGACATGCTGCAGAGCACCGACTTCACGCCCGGCAAGGGCATCGACTTCGGCGCGGTCGGCGACGTGCTGCTGCTGGCGCTCGGCACCTTCCTGGTCGCCGGTCTGCTGATGGCCGTCGCCACCCGGCTGGTCAACCGGACGGTGAACCGCACGATGTACCGGCTGCGCGAGTCCGTGCAGACGAAGCTGTCGCGGCTGCCGCTGTCGTACTTCGACAAGCGCCAGCGCGGCGAGGTGCTGTCGCGGGCCACCAACGACATCGACAACATCGGGCAGACGCTCCAGCAGTCGATGGGCCAGCTGATCAACTCGGTGCTGACCATCATCGGCGTGCTGGTGATGATGTTCTACGTCTCCTGGATCCTGGCGCTGGTCGCGCTGGTGACCGTGCCGCTGTCCTTCGTCGTCGCCACCCGGGTCGGCAAGCGCTCGCAGCCGCACTTCGTGCAGCAGTGGCGTTCGACGGGCAAGCTCAACGCCCACGTGGAGGAGATGTACACCGGGCACACGCTGGTGAAGGTGTTCGGGCGGCAGGAGGAGTCGGCGAAGCAGTTCGCCGAGCAGAACGAGGCGCTGTACCAGGCCGCGTTCAAGGCGCAGTTCAACAGCGGTGTGATGCAGCCGCTGATGATGTTCGTGTCGAACCTGAACTACGTGCTGGTGGCGGTCGTCGGCGGGCTGCGGGTCGCGTCCGGCGCGCTGTCCATCGGTGATGTGCAGGCCTTCATCCAGTACTCGCGGCAGTTCTCGATGCCGCTGACGCAGGTCGCCTCCATGGCGAACCTGGTGCAGTCCGGCGTGGCCTCGGCCGAGCGGGTCTTCGAACTCCTGGACGCGGAGGAGCAGGAGGCGGACCCGGTGCCCGGCGAGCGGCCGGCGCAGCTGCGCGGGCGCGTGGAGCTGGAGCACGTGTCCTTCCGGTACGACCCGGACAAGCCGCTGATCGAGGACCTCTCGCTCACGGTGGAGCCCGGGCACACGGTGGCCATCGTGGGCCCCACGGGCGCGGGCAAGACCACGCTGGTCAACCTGCTCATGCGGTTCTACGACGTCTCCGGCGGGCGGATCACCCTGGACGGGGTGGACGTGCGCCGGATGACCCGGGACGAGCTGCGGTCCGGGATCGGCATGGTGCTCCAGGACACCTGGCTGTTCGGCGGCACCATCGCGGAGAACATCGCGTACGGCGCCTCCCGCCAGGTGACCCGGGGCGAGATCGAGGAGGCGGCGCGGGCGGCGCACGCCGACCGGTTCATCCGGACGCTGCCCGACGGGTACGACACCGTGATCGACGACGAGGGCACGGGGGTGAGCGCCGGTGAGAAGCAGCTCATCACCATCGCGCGCGCGTTCCTGTCCGACCCGGTGATCCTGGTCCTGGACGAGGCGACGAGTTCCGTGGACACCCGCACCGAGGTGCTGATCCAGAAGGCGATGGCCAAACTGGCCGCCGGACGCACCTCGTTCGTGATCGCCCACCGGCTCTCCACGATCCGGGACGCGGACACGATCCTCGTGATGGAGAACGGCTCCATCGTCGAACAGGGCGGGCACGCCGAACTGTTGGCGGCGGACGGGGCGTACGCCCGGCTGTACAAGGCGCAGTTCGCGCAGGCGGTGGCCGAGGTCGACTGATCCGGAGACTGGAAGAGGGGGTCGTCGCGAGGCGGCCCCCTTTCCCGTCAGTCCAGATAGCCCCTCAGCTGGTCCGCGTAGGCGTGGTCCCTGAGCTTGGCGAGGGTCTTGGACTCGATCTGGCGTATCCGTTCGCGGGTGACGCCGAAGAGGCGGCCGATCTCCTCCAGGGTGCGGGGGCGGCCGTCGAGGAGGCCGTAGCGCAGCTGTACGACCTTGCGCTCGCGCTCGCCCAGCGTGGACAGCACGGCCTCCAGGTGCTGCTTGAGCAGGAGGAACGAGGCGGACTCCATGGGGCTCGCGGCGTCGCCGTCCTCGATGAGGTCGCCGAGCGCCACGTCGTCCTCCTCGCCGACCGGGGCGTGCAGCGAGACCGGTTCCTGGGCCAGGCGCAGCACCTCGCCGACCCGCTCGGGCGGGAGGTCGAGGTGGGCGGCGACCTCCTCGGGCGTCGGCTCGTACCCCCGCTCCTGGAGCATCCGGCGCTGCACCCGTACGACCCGGTTGATCAGCTCCACGACGTGCACCGGCACCCGGATGGTGCGGGCCTGGTCGGCGAGGGCGCGGGACATGGCCTGGCGGATCCACCAGGTGGCGTAGGTGGAGAACTTGTAGCCGCGGGCGTAGTCGAACTTCTCCACGGCCCGGATGAGCCCGAGGTTGCCCTCCTGGACGAGGTCGAGCATGGTCAGCCCGCGCCCCACGTACCGCTTGGCGACCGACACGACGAGCCGCAGGTTGGCCTCGATCAGCCGTCGCTTGGCCACCCGCCCCATGACCACCAGCCGGTCCAGGTCGTGCGCCAGCCCGCTGTCCAGGTCGGGGGTGCTGCCCAGCTTCTCCTCCGCGAACAGCCCGGCCTCCACCCGGCGGGCCAGTTCGACCTCCTCGGCGGCGGTGAGCAGCGGGATGCGGCCGATCTCGCGCAGGTACTGCCGGAACAGGTCGGCGGTGGGTCCCCCGTTCTCCGGGTGCAGGGGGGCACGGCCCTGCGGGGGAACGGCCATGAGGACGTCCGGCTCCGCGTCCGGTTCGTCAGCACGGGCACCGGTGCTGCTGTCGGCGGGGGTGAGGGTCTGGGTCTGCACGAGGGCGACCTCCAGGATGTTCACCGGACTCGGGCACCCCCAACAGTGTGGGGTACGACTCATCGCTCCCACGAGGGGCGTGCGATGACTTTTTGCGTCCGGTCCGTGACCCGCTGCTGACGATCGCCGCTCGGCGGCCGCTCAGAGCGCCTCCGCGCCCCGCGCCCGCAGGGACTGGTCGTACTGCTGGAGGACCCACATCTCGTTCTGGACCGCGGCCAGTTGGGCCGGGTCGCCGCCGGCGGACAGCCGGGTCATCTGGTACTCGATGTCGCGGATGCGGCGTTCCACGGCGCGGCGGCGGATCTGGACCAGCACCGTGCCGGCGTAGGTCTCGTCCACGGTGCGGCGCAGGATCGGTTCGACGGCCAGTTCGGTGACCATGGCGCGCACGGTGTCGTCCGGCGCGGCCTCGCGGACGCGGACCAGGTACTCCTGCGGGTCGGCCACGCCGTACTCCGCGCCGCCCGCCTCCGCGATGGCCTGGCGTACGGCGGCGTAGGGCGGGGCGGTGAACTCGTCCACCCCGTAGGCGTCGAACGCCGGGGAGACCAACTCGGGGCGCTGGAGGGCGAGTTTGAGCAGTTCGCGTTCGGCGGCGTACACCGGGTTGCGCAGGGTGAGGGCCGGGCCGGAGTTCGCCGGGCGCGGGGCCGACGCCCACTGCTGCTCCGGGCCGCGCGGGCGCTCCTGCTGGGGGCCCCTGCCGCCCCGGTCCCGGGCCCAGCGGGCCAGCTGGGCCACCCGGCGCACCACGAACTGGGTGTCCAGGATGCCCAGCAGCCCGGCCAGCTCCACCGCGACCTCGTGCTGCGCGCCGCTGTTCTTGATCCGGGCCACGATCGGCGCCGCCTCGTCCAGCGCGGCGGCCCGCCCCCCGGAGGTGTCCAGGTCGTACCGGCTCACGATCTGCCGCAGCGCGAACTCGAACAGCGGGGTGCGGGGTTCGACCAGGTCGGCCACCGCCTCGTCGCCCTTGGCCAGGCGCAGCTCGCACGGGTCCATGCCGTCCGGCGCGATCGCGATGTACGTCTCGGCGGCGAACTTCTGGTCGTCCTCGAACGCGCGCAGGGCGGCCTTCTGCCCGGCCGCGTCGCCGTCGAAGGTGAAGATCACCCGCGCCGATCCGTTGTCCATCAGCAGCCGGCGCAGGATCTTGATGTGCTCGCTGCCGAAGGCCGTGCCGCAGGTCGCGATGGCCGTGGTCACCCCGGCGAGGTGGCAGGCCATGACGTCGGTATAGCCCTCGACCACCACCGCCCGGCTGGCCTTCGCGATCTCCTTCTTGGCCAGGTCGATGCCGTACAGGACCTGCGACTTCTTGTAGATCGCGGTCTCGGGGGTGTTCAGGTACTTGGGGCCGTTGTCCGACTCGTAGAGCTTGCGCGCGCCGAAGCCGACGACGTCCCCGCCGATGTCCCGGATCGGCCACATCAGCCGGCCCCGGAAGCGGTCGATGGGTCCGCGCCGGCCCTCCTGGGCCAGGCCGGAGAGGATCAGTTCCTTGTCGCTGAAGCCCTTGCCGCGCAGATAGCGGGTGAGGTGGTCCCAGCCCTGGGGGCTGTACCCGACGCCGAAGTGCACCGCCGCGGCCTGGTCGAAACCACGCTCGGCGAGGAAGACCCGGCCGGTCTCCGCCTCGGGGCTGGTGGCCAGCTGCTCGGCGTACCACTGCGCGGCGATCTTGTGCGCCTCGACCAGCCGGATCCGCTCGCCGCGCTGGTGGGCCGGGTTGTACCCGCCCTCCTCGTAGCGCAGCGTGATCCCGGCCTGGGCGGCGAGCCGCTCCACCGCCTCCGAGAAGGAGAGGTGGTCCACCTTCATCACGAAGGTGATGGTGTCGCCGCCCTCCTGGCAGCCGAAGCAGTGGAAGAGTCCCTTGCTGGGGCTGACCTGGAAGGACGGCGACTTCTCGTCGTGGAACGGGCACAGCCCCTTGAGGTTGCCGCCGCCCGCGTTGCGCAGCTGGAGGTATTCGGAGACCACGGCGTCGATCGGGACCGCGTCCCGTACCGCCTTCACGTCCTCGTCGTTGATCCGTCCTGCCACGGGTGAATTCTACGGGGCGCGCGGACGGTCCCGGGGCGGCCGGGGCTCAGGGCAGGAGGCGGTCCAGGGGGACGTGCGGGTCGGCGAGCGCGTCCGTGTCGACCCGGCTCCGGGCGCGGACGAGCTTCTGGATCGGGTCCGTGACGTTCCACACGTTCACGTTCATCCCGGCCAGCACCCTGCCCTCCCGCAGCCAGAACGCGATGAACTCGCGCCGGCCCATGTCGCCCCGGATGACCACCTGGTCGTACGTCCCCGGCGGCGCCCATCCGCTGTACTCCATGCCGAGGTCGTACTGGTCGGTGAAGAAGTACGGCACCCGGTCGTACACCGAGTCCTGCCCGAGCATCGAGCGCGCGGCGGCCGGTCCGCCGTTGAGGGCGTTGGCCCAGTGCTCGACCCGGACCCGGTCGTCGAACAGCTCCAGCGGGAAGGCGGCGACGTCCCCGGCCGCGTGGATGTCGGGGTCGGAGGTGCGCAGCCGCTCGTCCACCACGATGCCGCCGCCGTGCTCCCGCTCGGCGATCTCCAGGCCCGCGGCCTGGGCGAGCGCGGTCCGGGGGGTGGCGCCGATCGCCGCGAGGACGTCGTGCGCCGGGTGCTCCTCGCCATCGTCGGTGCGCACGGCGAGGACCATGCCGTCCTGGCCGACGATCTCGGTGAGCGTGCGCCCGAAGTGGAAGCGGACCCCGTGCTCGCGGTGCAGCTGGGCGAAGACGTTGCCCAGCTCGGGGCCGAGCACGCCGTGCAGCGGGGTCGGCTCCGGTTCGATCACCGTGACCTCCGCGCCGTACTCGCGGGCCGCCGCCGCGATCTCCAGGCCGATCCAGCCGGCGCCGGCGATCACCAGGTGGCCGTTGTCCCGGCCGAGGGAGGCCAGCACGCCCTTGAGCCGCTCGGCGTGGGCGAGGCGGCGCAGATGGTGCACGCCGGCCAGGTCGGTGCCGGGGATGTCCAGGCGGCGGGGTTCGGCGCCGGTCGCCAGGAGCAGCTTGTCGTAGCGGACGAGGGTGCCGTCGTCGCCGTAGCGCACGGTCTTGGCCGTACGGTCGATGCGGTCGACGCTCTGGCCGAGGTGCAGCTCGATGTCGTGCTGCGCGTACCAGGCGGGTTCGTGCACGAAGACGCTGTCGCGCTCCTCTTTGCCGAGCAGGAAGCCCTTGGACAGCGGCGGGCGCTCGTAGGGGTGGTCGCGTTCGTCGCAGATCAGTATCACCCTGCCGGTGAAGCCCTCCGCGCGGAGCGTCTCGGCCGCCTTCGCTCCCGCGAGACCACCGCCGACGATCACGAATGTCTGATCCGCGTCGACCACTTGTATGCCTCCTCGTAAGGGTGCCGCCACAGGCGAGCGTCCCGCACCGGGCGTGCTGCGGGAAGGGGGAGTGACCCGATCAGGCCACCGGTGACACGTTCCTCTCACATATGCCCCGTCAGTCTCGCGTGCAGCGAGAGCGCGGAGGCGTCGGTGAGGGACGCGATCTGGTCGACGATCACCCGCTTGCGCGCGTGGTCGTCGGGCGCCTTGTCGAACAGGGCGCGGAACTGCGGGTCCAGGCCGTCCGGGGCGCGGGCGGTGAGCGCCTCGGCCAGCTCCGCGACGATGACCCGCTGGTCGGCGCGGAGCCGCTCCTGCTCGGCGCGCTGCATCACATACCGGTCGGCGACCGCCTTGAGCACCGCGCACTCCGTCCGGGTCGCGCGGGGTACGACGAGTTCGGCGCCGTAGCGGGTGAGCCGGCCGCTGCCGTACGCGGCGCGGGTGGCGCCCTCGGCGGCCAGGCAGAAGCGGCCGATGAGCTGGCTGGTGGCGTCCTTGAGCCGGGCCTGGGCGACCGCGCTGCCGTCGTAGCCGTGCGGCCACCACTCGGCGGCCTGGAGGCGGTCGAGGGCCTCGGCGAGTTCGGCGGGATCGGTGTCCGCGGGGACGTAGCGGCCGATGGCCACCTCGAACACCGCCCGCCGTTCGGGTTCGGCGTACAGGCAGTTGGGGTCGATGTGGCCGGCGTGCAGGCCGTCCTCGACGTCGTGCACCGAGTAGGCCACGTCGTCGGACCAGTCCATGACCTGGGCCTCGAAGCAGGTGCGGGTGCCGGGGGCCTCGGCCCTGACCCAGTCGAAGACCGGGCGGTCGTCCTCGTACACCCCGAACTTCGCCGAGGCCGGGTCGGTGGGGTGGGCGCCGCGCGGCCAGGGGTACTTGGTGGCGGCGTCGAGGGTGGCGCGGGTGAGGTTGAGGCCGACGGAGCCCTCCGCGGTGAACCGCTTGGGTTCGATGCGGGTGAGCAGCCGCAGGGACTGGGCGTTGCCCTCGAAACCGCCGCAGTCGTCCGCGAACTCGTTCAGTGCCTGTTCGCCGTTGTGGCCGAAGGGCGGGTGGCCCAGGTCGTGGGAGAGGCAGGCCGCCTCGACCAGGTCGGGGTCGCAGCCGAGGGCGGCGCCCAGTTCCCGGCCGACCTGGGCGCACTCCAGGGAGTGGGTGAGCCGGGTGCGGGGGCTGGCGTCCCAGACCTGGCTGTGGCTGCCCGGGGTGACGACCTGGGTCTTGCCGGCCAGGCGGCGCAGCGCGGCGGAGTGCAGGACGCGGGCCCGGTCCCGCTGGAAGGCGGTGCGGCCCGGGCGTTTGTCGGGCTCGGGGGCCCAGCGCTCCAGGGCTGCCGGGCCGTAGGGATCGGGGGGTGCACTGCCTGCCATGCTTCGACAGTAAGCGCCACCGGTGACAAATGGGGGGTGCCGGGTGGCCCAGTCGGACGGCGCGTTGGGGAATCCGGCCGCCCCGGCGAAGCGGAATCGCACACCGGAGCGAACCGGATCGGCGCGGGCGGCGTCCTCCATGGTCGGAGCCGGACTCCGGAATCCGCACCAAGGGGGGCTGTATGAGGATCCGTCGACCGCGGCTGCCGCGCACGCGCACCGGGCAGCGGCGGCTGGTGCAGGCCGTGATGGCCGCCTGTGTGCTGGCGCTGGCCCCGGCCACCTGGCTGTTCACGTCCACGGCGGACCGGCTGCGCACGGTGGCCGACGTGCCGTCGGCGCCGGTCGCGGTGGTGTTCGGGGCCGGGCTGTGGAACGGTGAGCCCTCGCCGTACCTGGCGCACCGGCTGGACGCGGCGGCGGCGCTGTACCACGCGGGCCGGGTCAGGGCCGTGCTGGTCACCGGGGACAACAGCCGCAAGGACTACGACGAGCCGGACGCCATGCGCGCCTACCTCACCCGGCACGGGGTGCCGGGCGGCAAAGTCGTGCGCGACTACGCCGGGTTCGACACCTGGGACTCCTGTGTGCGGGCCCGGAAGATCTTCGGCGTCGACCGCGCGGTGCTGGTCAGCCAGGGCTTCCACATCCGCCGGGCGGTGGCGCTGTGCGAGGCTGCGGGGGTGGACTCGTACGGCGTCGGGGTCGACGCGAAGCACGACGCGACCTGGTACTACGGCGGCACGCGCGAGGTGTTCGCGGCGGCCAAGGCGGCGCTGGACGTGGTGTTCCGGCCGGCCCCGACGTTCCTCGGGCCCCGGGAGCAGGGGATCGCCAAGGCGCTGGCGGCGTCCGGGAGTCCGGCCCGGCGCGGGGACGGCTGAGCGTGGCGAGCGGGCGCCCTGGTCCCGGGAGCCGGGCGGGAAGACGGCGGTCTCTTACGGCGGCTTCCCGGCCCGGGCCGGTGGAGCGGTCCGGTGACCGTCAGGGCGCGAGCGGGCCCAGGCCCTCCGTCGCCAGCCGGCGGTTGCGGTACCGCTTGTCGCCGGTGATCTCCGGGCCGAACCACCGCGGCGGGGCGAAGGCCCGTGCCGCCTCCTCCGAGGGGAACTCGACCTCGACGGTGCGCAGACCGGACAGCTCCTGCTCGTACACGTCGACGAAGGCGAGGGTGTCGCGCACGGGTACGGAGTGCCGGGTCTTCACCAGCCGGGCCCCCGCCGTGGCGGGCCACAGGTCGTCGAACTCCGACTCGGTGAGCGGGAGTTCGACCTCGACCCGGGACAGCTCGCCGTGTCCGTGCTTGACCCCGAGGACGCACCGGCCCGCGATGCGGCGCACCCGTACCTCGGTGCCCGTGCCGGTGACGGCGAGGTAGCCCTGCTCGATGGGCTCGGTCGCCACGGCGGGCGGCAGCGGTCCGTCGCCGAGCAGGAACTTGCGCTCAATCTCCAGCGGCACCGGACACCTCCCCCGTGCCGTGCGCGGCGACCAGGTCCGGCAGCCTGCGCATGTCGGTGAAGACGGCCGTCGCGGTCCCCGTGAGCCATTCGGCCGGGGTGAGGCCGCCCGCGTACCCGAAGGAGCGCATCCCGGCGGCGGCCGCCGCCTGGACGCCGAACCTGCTGTCCTCCACCACGACGCAGTGGGACGGGTCGACGCCCATCCGCCGCGCGGCGTGCAGGAAGAGGTCCGGCGCGGGCTTGCCCCGGGCCACCTCGTGGGCGCTGAAGACGCGGCCCTCGAAGCGTTCGTAGAGCCCGACCCGGCCGAGGGTGTGCCGCATCTTCTCGTGGCTGCCGCTGGAGGCGATGCACCAGTGCCGCGCGCCGAGGCCCGCGGCCGCCAGGCCGTCCAGGGCCTCGGTGATGCCGTCGACCGCGGTCAGGTCCTCGTCCACCGCCTTGGCGTGCATGTCTCGGAACCGCTCGTCCCAGATCCGGGCGGTCTCGGCGCCGAGGCGCTCGGCGATCTGCTCGCCGATCGAGGTGGTCGAGCGGCCGACGAAGCGGTTCATGACGTCGGACTCGCTCAGCGGCCAGCCCAGTTCGGCGCCCAGGGCGACATGGGTGCGCACCGCGATCGGCTCGCTGTCGACGAGTACGCCGTCGCAGTCGAAGATGACGAGCGAGACGGTCGTGCGGGGGGTGGCGGTCGCGGTCAACGGATGCATCCCTGGCTGATCAGCAGCTGCCGGATCTCCTCGACGCGCTCGGCGCCGAGCCGGCGCTTGGCCTGGTCCTCCGGCTTCTCGTCCTTCTGGCCGTACTGCCACCAGGCCTCGCCGTTGTCGCGGTTCATCACGAGGAAGCGGTTCTTCTCGGAGGGGCCGCGGACGATCAGGGAGGTGGTGTCGGGCGGGGAGGCGACGGTGTGCACCATCGTGTGCCGGATCACATAGCCGGAGCCGGCGACCTCCTCGCGCACCAGGGCCGGGGTGCCGATCCGGGTGTCGGTGTCCAGCTCGTCGTAGTCGCCGTAGAGGTGGTGCTGGTAGCTGCCGTGCAGGATGCGCGAGCCGAAGCTCCAGCGGTGGTTGTGCGGCCGGTCGAAGTCGCTGCCGGTGAAGACGTGCAGCCTGATCCGTACGTCGCTGGCCTTGTCGTTGACGAGGACGACCCGGTCGAGCTCCTGGAGCCGCTCGCACTGGTTCAGCAGCTCCGGGGTGGCCAGCACATGGTCGAAGGCGTCGTTGAGCCAGGTCGGGTGGGTCGCCAGCTCTTCGAGGAGGTCCTCCATCGGCCGGTGCAGGGCGGGCATGTCGGACCAGTCGAGGGCGGCCAGGCGGGCCGGGTCGACCAGGGGCTGGGATGCGGTGGTGGTCATCGGGCGGATGTCTCCTGAGGGTGCGTGGCCAGCCACTTGCGGGCCTTCTCGTGGTGTTTGGGCAGCATCTGGGGGGCGTCCAGGAAGCGGGGCATCAGGTGCGGCTCGGTGGTCAGCGCCCTGAGCATGTAGCCGATGGTCACCCCGTGTCCGGGCCGCTCGATGATCTCGATGGCATCGCCCGCCCCGATGGTTCCCTCCTTCAGCACGCGCAGATAGGCGCCCGGGGCGCCCTGGGCGATGAAGCGCTTGACCAGGTCCGGGACGTCCCAGAAGCCCGCGAAGACGCGACAGGGCTTGCGGGCCCGGATGACCTCGAAGACCGCCTCGCCGATGGCCCAGCGCTCGCCGACCTCGGCGCCGGTGATGTCCAGGCCGGTGGTCGAGAGGTTCTCGCCGAAGTTGCCCGGGCGGATCTCGCGGCCCAGTTCCCGCTCCCAGAAGACGGCGTCCTCGCGGGCGAAGGCGTACACCGCCTTGTCGGGGCCGCCGTGCACCCGCCGGTCGGCGACCAGGTCGCCTTCGAGTCCCTCGTGGCGGGCCATGACCCGGTGGGCCACCGGCCGCTTGTCGATGCCGCTGTGGCCGAGGGTGGCCCAGGAGCCCCGCCGTTCCACGGCGAGGTTGAGGGTGGTGAGGACGGCGGTCACGAGGCGACCCCGTCCAGTCGCCGCGGCTGCCAGTCCCGCGTGACGTTGGGCACGGTGGGGGTCACGCCCTCGACGTTCATCGCGGTCAGCAGATGGGTGACGACGGTCAGCAGGTCCCAGCGGTGCGGATCGTCCAGGCAGGTGCGGTGGGTCAGGTCGAGCATCTCCCTGAGGCCGGGGCGCCTGCCGCCCTCCGCCGCGAGCGGCCCGTCGGGCGCGGCGAGCCGGCGCCAGCTGGCCTCCAGGTCGAAGTCGTGCTCGGGGTGCCGGTCCTCCAGCTCCTGGAAGATGCCCAGGGCGTCGGGGCGGGCGTCGTGGTCGTCCAGGATGCGGCGGCGGACCAGTTCGCGCCGGGGCTCGTCGCAGATGACGGCGAGTTCGCGCAGCACGTCCGCGGGCTCGTCCGAGATGTGCGTGAAGTTGAACAGGCCGCTGACCACGCCGAGTTGGTGGCGCAGGTGCTCCGGCTTGCGCTGGGCCGGGTCGGCCGGGCCCTTGAGCGCGTTGAGCCGTACGGCGGCGGGCACGGCCCCCGGCCGCCACTGCTCGTCCCGCAGGACCAGCGCCACCGTCTCGGTGCTGGGCAGGATGACGTCCATGGCCTCGATGCGCTCGCGGCTCGCGATGTTGAACTGGTAGCGCCAGACCTCGCGGATCGTCATCCGGTCGTGCCGGAAGCGCACCGCGTCCACCGGGTGGAAGCCGGCCTCCCGCAGGATCCGCAGCGCGGGCCGCAGCCTGCGCCCCGCGGTCGCCTCGGACTTGAGCATGCACAGCGCGATGCCGAGCATCCGTTCGGTGATGTCCCCGAAGGTCCAGACGGCCTCGCGGAAGTACTGGTCGACCGCGTACAGATCGGCCTTGCGTTCCGACCAGGTGACGGTCTCCAGGAGGCCGGCGGGGACCTCGGTCAGCCGGGAGACGGGCGGGCTCTGCGGATGCAGGCGTCTCATCTGTCGTGTCCTTCCTGCCAGAACGCGGGGGCGGGCGGGGCGGCCTGGGCGAAGACGTCGGCCAGGAACTCCGCCTCGGCGAGCCGGAGCGGGGTGTTGGGCGCGGCGTGCTCGGCCAGCGGCCAGGTCAGCAGCCGTTTGGGCGCCGGGTAGCGGGCGTGTGCGGCGTACCCGGTCTCCGGCAGGCAGCGCTGGTCCCGGCCGGCCACGGAGAACAGCGCCGGGCAGCGGCCGTACGCCGCCAGCTCGGCGACGTCGAAGAGGGCGAGCGTCCGCGCCGCGCGCGGCACCAGGTCCGGGTAGGACTCGGCGAAGCGCAGCAGTTCCCGGTAGGGCTGCCGGTCGGGGACCCGGGTCGGGTCGGGCAGCGCGGCGAGGAAGGGCGACTCGACGAGCGCGGCGCCGACCAGCGGGCTCAGCACCGCCGCCGCCAGGGCCAGTTGGCCGCCCTGGCTGCGGCCGGTGGTGGCGACGCGGCCGGCGTCGACGCCCGGGTGCCCGGCGGCCACGGCGACGGCGCGCACCGCGTCGACGTACGCGTCCCGGTAGTAGTACGTGGCGGGGTCGAGGATGCCGCGCGTGACGAAGCCCGGCACCTGGGGGTGGGTGAGGCCGACCGGGTCCGGGGTGGCGCCCGCGCGACCGCCCGCGCCGCTCTGGCCGCGGGTGTCCACGACGAGCGTGGCATAGCCGAGGGCGGGCCACAGCACGCTGTCCAGGACGTGGCCGCGGCCTTCGCCGTAGCCGAGGAACTGGACGGTGCACGGCGCCGGCCCGTCGCCCGCGCGGCCCTCGGGCAGGATCAGCCAGGCCGCGACGCGGTGGCCGTGCGCCCCGGCGAAGGAGACGTCGTACACGCCGTATCCGGCCAACGGCGTCCGGACGGCGGTCAGTCGTACGTCGAGGGGCAGCTCGGCGGCCTCGGTGAGGGTGGCGTGCCAGAACCGTCCGAGGTCATCGCCGGGCATGGCTCGCCGCCGTTTCGAGGTCGCTCACGGCCGGGTCGCCGAAGTCCTCGACGAGTTCCTCCAGCATCTCGTGGCAGTCGCCGCAGCCCTGCCCGGCGCCGCAGCGCTCCCCCAGGCCCTCGACGGTCGTGACGCCCCGGCGGATCCAGCCGACGATCTCGTCCTCGCCGACCTGGTAGCAGACGCAGATGTGGCCGCCGCTCATGCCTGCTCCTGCCAGGCGGTGAGCAGCACGTTGGGGTAGATGCGCTCGATGCCGGGGGTGTTGAAGCGCACGGTGGCGGTCAGCACCGACAGCAGGTCCCACAGCTCGCCGGGGTCGGCGTCCGGGTGGTGGGCCGCCTGGAGCAGTTCGGCGGCGGTGACGGTGGCGCCCCGGGCGTGCAGCCGGGCGAGTGCCCCGGCGGGCGAGCCGGCCTCCTCCAGGCGCCGCCGGCTGCGCTCGGGGTCGAGGTCGTGGGGTTCGACGGTGTCCTCGATGTCCGCGAGGACGCGGGTCACCTCGTCGGTGGCGTCGTGGCCGGACACCATCCGGTCGCGGACCCGTTCGCGGCGCCCGGGTGCGAGCAGCAGCCCGAGGTCGCGCAGCACGTCGAGGGGTTCGTCGGTGGTGTGGATGAAGTTGAACAGCCCGTTGAGCGCGCCCAGCCGCTCGCGCAGGTGCTCCGGCCTGCGCCGTTCGGCGGTCGCCGGGCCCTTGAGGGAGGCCAGCCGGACGGCGGCCGGCACGGCGCCGGGCCGGTACCGCTCGTCGCGCAGCACGAGCAGCACGCAGTCCAGGGAGCGCAGGTACAGCTCCATGGTGGCGATGCGCTCGCGGTCGGCGAAGTTGAGCTGGAAGCGCCAGGTCTCGCGGATGGTCAGCCGGTCGTGCCGGAAGCGCACCACGTCGACCGGGCGGAACCCGTTGTCGCGCAGTGCCTGTAGGGCGGTGCCGTAGCGCCGCCCTACAGCGGCATCGGGCTTGAGGACGCAAAGGGCGGTGCGCAGCAGTTCGTCCGTGTGGTCGCCGAACGTCCAGGCGGCCTCCCGGGTGTAGGTGTCCGTACCGAACAGCCGCTCCTTGACGGGCGAGCGGGTGACGGCGGCCAGCAGGCCGGGCGGTATGTCGTGGGGGCGCTCGGCGGAACGCTGCGTCTCCATTCCTGTGCTCCTCATCTTCGCCTCGTTCTCTTCGGGTGGGCGCGCTCAGATCAGGGCGCGGCGCTGCCGCTCGGCATCCACGTGGCAGCCCCGCGCGAACCGGTCGGCGGCGAGGTCCACCCCCGGGAAGAAGGTGCGGTACGCGGTGAAGGAGACCAGGTGCCAGATGTCGGCCTCGGGCACGCCGAGGGCGCGGACGTTGGCGATCTGCTGGTCGATGGGCTGGGTGCCGGCGGCGACCACGCCCTGCTCCTGGTACCACAGGTCGCTGCCGGGCTCCTGGTGCAGGTCCTGGCCGGCCAGGCGGGCGACGTCGCTGCGGTCCGTCATCAGCATCATGTTGTGCGGTCCGACGATCTCGATGGCCCGCTTGGCGATGGCGAAGTCGACGTGTTCGCCGTCGAAGTTGAGGCAGGCGGCGATGCGGCCGGCGTGCGCGCCGCGCATGATGGCGGCCGGCACCGGCCCGACCTGCTCGTGCAGGTCGGCGAGGTTCCAGGACGGCAGGTCGTACCGGGCCAGCAGCGCGTCCCGGTTGGCGCGCGCCTTGGAGGTGCGGAACGCGTGCTTGATCAGCAGCGGCATCTCGTTGAAGAGGTGGTCGGTGACGACGCGGACGCCGTCGTGCGGGCACTCGGCGGCCTCGGCCGCGGCCAGCACCTCCTCGACGCAGTCGGCGCCGAGCTGCGGGTTCTCCTTGGCGAAGTGCCCCAGTGCCGGGCGGACGCCGTTCTCCACGAGGCGGGTGACGATCCACTCCAGGGACGGGTGGTCCGGGGTGAACTGGGCGGCCAGGTAGGAGCTGGACTGGAGGGCGTCCGGCGACAGCATGATGTAGACGAGGCCCAGCGGGCCGCAGCTCGCGAGCTTCTCCCACTCCTCCTTGGAGGGCGCCCACACGGAGCTGGCCGGGGTGCCGCCGAAGCTGGCGACGAGCGGGCCCTCCAGGGCGATGGCCGGGACGAACGGGAGCTTGCCGTCCGCCTTCAGCGCGGCGAAGCCCCGCATGAACTCCACGAACCCGTCGAGGCGTTCCTGGCGCAGGTACAGGGTCGGGATGCACAGCAGGCCCTCGGATGCGGCGTGCTTGTCGACCTCGAAGAGGTCGATCTCCGCGAAGTTGGAGAAGTCGACGCTGCCCAGGCCGTGGCAGTGCACCTCGACGGGGAGCGAGGGGACCAGGTACGGCTCGGTGTCGCCGAGCGGCGCGGCCGTCAGCGGGCCGGGGGTGATCAGGCCGTCCTGGTGCCGTACCGGACCGGAGAAGGTGCCGCGCGGGTCGATCCAGGCGTTCGCGGACCAGGTGGATGGCAGGCTGTTGTTCACTTGTCTTCTTTCTCTTCCGGGACTGTTCAGGCGTTTCTCTTCCGGACTGTTCAGGCGTTGCCGAGCGCGACACGGGCGGTCGCGCGGCGGGCGGCCAGATGCACGAAGAGCACACCGGCGAGGGCCCATGCGGCGCCGACGGCCAGTTCGACGACCAGGGACACGTTGTGCGCCCGCCCGGCGAGGAGGCCGTCGACGGCCCGCATCACATGGCTGAGCGGCATCGCCTCGCTCAGCGGGGCCAGGAAGCCGGGGAGCCGGTTCTGGGGCACCAGGGTTCCCGACAGCACCATGAGGACGAGTTCGGCCATGTTGGGCCCGACGAACAGGTCCTCGATGAGCAGGGCGAGGGCCGAGAGGGTCAGACCGAACGCCGCGGTCGTCAGCACGCCGACGGCCAGCAGCGCGGCGTACTGCGGGATGCCGATGGGCAGGGTGGTGTACAGCAGGCTGCACACGAGGTAGGTGCACAGGCCGCCGACGAAGCCGTCCACGATGTGCGGCAGGGCCCGCTGGCAGGCGGCGGCGACCTTGTTCTGGGGCGAGGCGAGCCAGACGCCGAGGGTGTTGAAGGAGCGCTCGTTGCCGACCGACAGGGCCATCCCGTAGACGACCGCGCCCGCGCCCGCGAGCAGGCTGGAGGCGACCAGCATGCGGGCCGCGCCGGCTCCGTAGTGCGTGGCGAGCGAGGTGAAGGCGATGGCCATGCCGATCGGGCGCACGATGCGCGAGCTGAGATATCCCAGCGGGTTGAACCAGGTGAACAGGGCCCGGTAGGACAGGGCCGAACCGCGCAGCGCGGCACGTGTGGCGTCGGTGCGGGAGGCGGGGGTGCGCATGGTCAGGCCTCCAGCGGAAGGGCGTCGTGGCGGACGGTCTTCTCCAGGCGCTGCACGGCGATCACGACCAGGGCGCAGAAGACGGCGGTGAGGCCCACCGTCGCCAGCAGCTGGTCCGCGCCCGCGCCCCGGATCCAGGCCATCACGTGCGACTGCGGCACGATCAGGGCGACCTTCCGCACGGGCGCGGGCAGTGCGGACTGGGGCACGATCAGGGCGCTGAGCGCCATGATCAGACCGGTCAGTCCGTTGGTCATGCCGGCCGAGAACGGGAAGCGCAGGACCACAAAGCCGAGCAGGCCGATCACGGAGGCGGTGGCGAAGGAGAGCAGCACGCCGCCGACGAGCCAGCGCGTCCAGTCGAAGCCGCCGTCGACGCCGAAGAGCAGGCCGAGGACGAGCAGGGTGCCGGGCAGCGCGGTGAGCGACTGGACGGCGGTGCCGGTCAGCCGGCCGAGGACCACGGGGACCAGGCCGCCGGGGCTGCCGAGGGCGGCGTACAGCGTCTTCCACTGCTTCTCGCCCATCATGCTGAACAGCACCAGCACGATGATCGAGTCGAGCATGCCGATGCCCGCCGAGCCGACGGCCATGTCGCTGGTGGTGTGGCGGGAGAAGCCGCGGGTGGCGTTGGCGTGCACGACGAAGGCGAAGACACAGGGCATCGCGAGCGTCGAGAAGATGGCCATGGGGCTGGTCGCGTGCATCCGCAGCTGGTCCACGACCGCCCGGGCGTAGGTCGCCCCGGAACCGGTCCGCGGGCGCCGCGCGGGTGCGGGTGCGGTGCGTACGGTGGTCATGACGCGGCCACCATGTCCAGGAAGACCTCTTCGAGGGTGGGCGGGGTGACGGCGACGCTGGTGGTCTGCCCGGGGAAGGCGGCCAGCAGCCACTGCACGGCGGCGGCGCCGTCGGTGACGCGCAGGGTGACGGCGGAGCCGTCCCGCTCGACGCGCAGCACGCCGGGGCAGTCCTTCACGCCCTCGGGGGCCTCGGCGGCGGAGAACACCGCGTTGACGACGTGGCCGAGCCGGTTCGCCGCGTTCAGCCGCAGTTCGCCCGCCGTGGACTCCACGTGGATGCGGCCGTCCTTCATCAGCACGATGCGGCGGCTCAGTTCCTCGGCCTCGCGCATGTCGTGGGTGGTCAGCAGGATGCTGCGGCCCTCGCCGGTGAGCCGCGCGACGAGGGCGCGCATGGTGGCGGCGGACTGGGGGTCGAGGCCCGCGGAGGGCTCGTCCAGGATGAGCACGGACGGCTCGTGCAGCAGCGCGCGGGCCAGGTGCAGCCGCTGCTTCATGCCGCGCGAGAAGGAGCCCACGAGGTCGCCGGAGCGGTCCCCCAGGTCCACCTCGTCCAGGAGTTCGCGGGTGCGCCGCGCGAGGCGGGAGCCGCGCAGGCCGTACATGAGGCCGAAGAACTCCAGGTTCTGCGCGGCCGTCAGCCGCGGGTACAGGCCGGTGTCACCGCCGAGGCTGAAACCGCAGGCCAGGGCGGCGCGGCGGCGGTCGCGCACCACGTCGTGCCCGTCGATCAGGACCTGGCCCGCGGTCGGCAGGAGCAGCCCGGTCAGCATCTTGACCGTGGTGGTCTTGCCGGCGCCGTTGGGGCCGAGCACGGAGACGAGTTCGCCGGGCCGTACGACCAGCGTCACGTCGTCGACCGCCCGCCGTACCGAGCCGTCCTTCGTCGTGAACTCGCGTACGAGACCGCGGGCTTCGAGCCCTCCGCCGGAAACTGTCATGATCCCATTACCTTCGAGGTGATCCCGGTGATGTCCATCTCCAGGTAGGCCCCGCCCGCCGATATCTGGCCGGGGAAGTAGGACACGGTGTCGGCGACGGCCGTGACCGCGGCGAGGAAGTCGATGGCGGACCCCTCGACGGACATCGGAGTGCAGGCCTGCCCCGGGACGCCGTCCACCGCCTGGGCGGCCAGGAGCCGGAACGCGAGCTGACCGCCCGAGCGGAACTCCTCGACGCCCAGGGTGCGGGCGTCCACGACCACGCAGCGCTCGCCCGCGAGCAGGGAGTCGGCGGTGGTGTCCGGGGTGGGGGTCAGCCGGACGTTGCCGGCCGTCGTCTGGGGGAAGTTCTTCAGCGGGTTCCACCACGCGTGGCCGGTCAGCGGCGGCCGCGGCTCGCCCGGCCGGGAGGGGGTCTTGCGGGTGGCGAGGGCGTGCTGCCGGCCGTCGCGGCCGACCAGCCGGGTGACCCCGGTCGCGGTGCCCTCGCAGTCGAAGGCGACGGCGCCGTAGCCCGCCGCGCGCGGGCCCTCGTCCACCAGGGTGGTGGCCAGCGGCGCGGGGTCGGCGACGGGGTTGAGCAGGATCGTGTTCACCAGGGCGCGCAGCACCTGGGCGACGGCGGACGGCGTGAACACGACGCGGCTGCCCGTGAAGGTGTGCGTGCCGGTGCCCATCCCGGTGTGCAGCAGGGCCAGTTCGCGGCCGAACCCGGGCAGGTCGATGTCGTCGAGCGCGGTGGCGTAGCGGGTGGCCGACACCGCGTGCGTGCCGGCCGTGTCGGTGACGACGGCGGTCAGCTCGACGCCGTAGCACTGGTCCTGGAGGCGGGCCGTGGCGCTGTCCAGGAAGACGGACTCGCGCAGCACGTCGCCGACGTGCAGGGCGGCCACGCTCTGCCCGGGGAGCAGCCCCGTGGTGATGGCCGCGGTCAGCTCGTCGGTGCGCTCGGCGGCCCGGGCCATGTCGAGACCTGCCGCCGGGGTGCGCGGTCCGTCGTCGGCGGGATGGGCGTGCGCCCGGTCGCGATCGGCCGCGGGGCTGCCGAGATGGAAGAGCGGGCGTCCGGCCGCCAGCAGCCGGGCGGCGCTGGGCGCGGTGAGCCGGCCGGCGTTGAGGTACAGCTCCCGGCCGTCACGCTCCAGCCGCACGAAGCCGCTGAACGGCGGTTCCTCGACGAGGAGTTGCCTCTTGCCGGTGGCGTCGCACACCAGCCGGCGCCGGGCGGTGCGCTCCAGGAACGTCGCCGCGTGCTCCGCCGGCCGCAGGGCCGACTGGACCGCCTCGGCCACGGCGAGCGCCTGGCCGAGGCGGTGTTCGAGGGTCTTCACGCCGCGCTCCAATCCAGTGCGGAGAACCGCATCGAGGGCGAGAACAGCCCGATGCCGATCATCTGGCCCTGCTTTCCGCAGGTGACGCTGTCGCCGCCGAAGTCCGTGCCGATGCCCTCGATGCGGGCGAGGGTCTCCAGCGCGTCGCCGAACAGGCTGACGTCGCGCACCGGGACGCGGTGGCCGTCGGGGGTGACGTAGGTGCAGTTCAGCGCGGCGAAGTGGAACTCGCCGGAGCCGAGGTGGATCATCCCGGCGCCGAGGCAGCCGACGTGCAGCAGGCCCCCGGCGGCGGGCGCCAGCAGGGCGGCCGGGTCGTCGGTGCCGCGTGCCAGCACGGTGTTGCTGGCACGGGGCAGCGGCAGGGCGAGGTAGTCGCGGCGGCGGCCGTTGCCGGTGGGCGGGTGGCCGTGGCGCCGGGCCGTGCGGACGCTGGACAGCGGGGTGCCGAGTTCGCCGTCGGCGACGAGCGTGGTGACGGTGCCGGCGACGCCCTCGTCGTCGATGTCGTACGAGCCGTAGCCGTCGGCGAGGGTGGGGTCGTCGTACAGGGTCACCGCGGCGGGCACGGCGCCGGGCTTGCGCAGCCCCGCGACGTAGTCGCTGCGCATCGTGAAGTTGTCGCCCTCGAGCGCGTGCCCGATCAGCTCGTGCAGCAGGCCGACGGCGGCGGAGGGCCCGAAGACCACGGGGGTGCGGTGGCGCCCGCCGAGGGTGGCCCGCGCGGAGTCGTGCGCGTGCTCCACGGCGATCCGGGCCACGTCCTGCGGTACGGCGTCACGGTCGGCGGTGCCGGCCAGCGGGCCGCGCTGCAGCCAGCGGCTGAGCCCCCGGTAGCGGTTGCCGTCGCGGGTGACGGTGGCCTCGGCGCGGCGCCGTACGACGCGGGTGGTGCCGGCCGACCGCACGCCGTCGGTGTCCACGACGGCGATGCTGCGGAGGGTGAGGTCCTCCATGGTGCGCAGGGAGTGGGCCGGGGCGGCGCCCCGGACCAGCCAGTCCCGCGCGGCCACGGGCGTGAACCGCGGGTCCGGGGCGTCCGGCCAGGCCGGCAGGTCCGCGCCGGGCGCCGACCGGTCGGCCGCCGACCAGGTGGGCAGCGAAGGCAACTGGGCGACGGAGAAGGCCCGGTGGCGCCAGCGGCCGTCCTCGCGGACCATGCACGCAAGGCCCTCGCGGGGCTCCACGCAGGTGGCGAGCACCTCGCCGTCCAGGCACTCCACGCGCACCTCGACGGTGCGCTCCGCGTAGACCTGCGCGTACTGCGCGCGGGTGCCGAGCCGTTCGAGGGCCCACTGGGCCGTCTCCAGCAGATCCTCGGTGCCGGTCGGCCGGGTCGTCGTCGCTGCCATGGGTCCCGCTGCCGATCAGATGGTGCCGAGGACGGAGTACGGTGCGCCGCCCACGAGGTCGCGTGAGCGCAGCGACTCCAGCAGCCGCTCGACGCGCTCGGGGGTCATGGTCTTGAGCGCGGGGACGTGTTCGGCCAGCGCCTGCACGGCGTCGACGACGCCCTGTGCGCTGCGGCCGTCGCACAGCGCCCAGACGAAGGCCGCGGGGTCGCGCAGCATCAGCTGGCGGCGCAGTTCCCAGTGCAGCAGGATGCCCTCGCGCTGGCCGAGGACGTTGTACGAGGGGTTGCGCCACAGGCCGTCCGCGGCCGGCTCGGCCGGTCCGGCCCACGGCCAGGCGTCCAGGGACACGCCCTGGCGGCTGAGCAGCTGGGCGGCGGCGACGCAGGTCTGCACGAAGAAGACGAGCTCTTCGGCGGCGCGGTCGCCGCGGTCGGTCCAGTTGCCGCGCTGGAACTCGACGAAGGTGTCCTTCGGGAAGCCGGCGACGGGGGTGCGGTCGAGCTGCTTGTAGACCCACTTCTTGCTGTAGTAGAGGTCGCCGGAGGCCGCCGCGACGGCCTTGCCCGCGTAGGCGGTCAGCTCCTGGCCGACCAGGGCGGCTGTCTCGAAATCGCCGTCGACGGAGGCGCCGAGGAAGTCCTCCAGGTGACCGTTGACCGCGATGGCGGAGTAATTGACCGCCACTTGGCGGATGGTGGCGACCGACGCGTCGATGCGCCGCTTGAAGCCGTCGAGGGCGGGCGAGGGCGCCACGGTCTCGGAGGTGTACAGGCGGCAGACGAAGTCCAGCTTGTCGGGCAGTTTGTGCAGCTCGGTCAGGTTGTCCCGGCGCAGCTCGAACGAGGTGACCGTCTCCACCGCGTCCTCGACGAAGGCGAGGGTGTAGCGCTCGACGTCGACCCGGTGTCCGTTCACGTTGTACTGCGTGACGTCGTCGCCCATGGCGGACTCGTCCGCGTAGAGAACGAAGAGGTCGGCATCGCTCGTGGGATTTCCGAGGCCCGCCGTCAGGCTTCCCGCAATATACATGGAATCAATCGATCCATTGTCGTCGGCGGCAAGCGCCTTCGCCAATACGCGGGCCGCTTGCAGCTTTTCTTCAATCACCGAGCGCGCCACAGTTCGGGTTTACCTTTCCACAGGAATTTGACAGGGAGGAGACGGGGTGACGGGGAAATTCCCCGTCACCCAGCCTCATCAGATGTTCGCGACGTTCGCCACGTTGGCAACGTTCGCTACGTTGGCCACGTTCGCCACATTGGCGACGTTCGCCACGTTCGCAACGTTGGCGACGTTGGCGACGTTCGCGGCGTTGTCCTCGGCGGACTCGAACTCGACGATGTCGTCCTCCAGCTCGATGACCTCGACATTCTCCATGCTTTCCACCTCCCTCCGCTGGGGTGTCGCCCTTAGCGGGCGCGGCGGGGCCACCTGATCATGGGCATGACAGAAGACCCCATTCGGCAGTCCGTGCGAGGCGTCGGGCACCGCACGGCGAACTGCCGAAGACTTTGAATGAGGAATGCGATAGAGCTGCGAAAGTGCGCAGAAGAATCAGGAACTCATCAGGCCTGTCGCGGCCGGCGTTCCGATCAAAGAGCCCCCCGGTTCTATGGCACCTTCCCCCGAAGGTGCGTCAAAAACTTAACCGTGGCCGCACCCGGAGTCAAGATCTTTCTCCCGTCGGGTTCCATTCCGGTTCACCCGGGCGACACAGATCAGACGTATGTCCTTTTTGGTGGTGCGGACGGCCGGGATGGAGCGTGGTCACCCGTTCAACCGCCGCCGTCGCTCCATTCGTGTGTTCTTCGTACTTTCTTCTCCCATTTCCCGGCATACCGCCCCTGACCTGCCCGATCTCCCCGGGGGCTACGCCGTACGGGCACCCGGGGCGCCACCCGTTCACCGCAGTCCGGGCGATCTCTCGGCAAGCGGATCCGGCCATGACCCCGTTACCTCGGAAGGGCACGAGACACATCAGTCGGACAAGCTCGGGGAGCACCATGCGTCGCACCGCCCGTCTGCTGACCGGTACCGCGCTCGCCGTGGCCACCGCGGCGCTCGCCACCGCGCCCGCCCACGGCGGCGTCCCGCGGCCGGCGGCCCGGCCCTTCGGTGCCCCCGCGGGCAGCCTGAAGGTGTACCCGGCCACCGCGATGCCCGGCGGCCAGGTCACCGTGAACACCGCCGCGTGCGGGGACAAGAGCGGCGCCACCGGGGACGCGGGCGCGGTGGGCGCCGGTGTCTTCACCCTGGCGCCGACCACCCACCAGGGCGAGGCGATCGGTCAGTTCCAGGTGCCGCCGAGCGCGCAGCCGGGGACGTACGAGATCGTCGCCAAGTGCGCGGAGGGCACCCGGCAGGTGACGGGCGACCTGGTGGTCGCCCTGAGCGCGGCGCACGACCAGGTGCAGCCGCGCGGAAGCGTGAAGACGGGGGTCGGCGGCGCACTCGGCCCCGACCCCGTGCAGACCGCGGCGGGCGTGGCGGCACTGGCCGTCGCAGCCGCGGGCGGTACCTGGCTCCTGCATCGCCGGGCGAGAGGCGACGGGATCTGACGGACACCCTCCGCTGTCCGTCCGCCGGTACCGCACGTCCCGCCCCCTCCGGGTCCGATGCCCCTCGCGGCCCGGAGGGGGAGGGGGTCCCGCCGCACCGGGCGGGACCGCCCCAGGTCCACTGCGGGGGTCCGCCCCCGGGAGAGGGGTTGCCATGCGCAGCACACGCCTGCCCGTGAGCCGTGCCCGGGGCGCCCGCCGCCCCCGCGGGCGCCGGGCGCGCAGGGTCGGGGACACCGCGATAGCCGCGGTCACCGTCGTGGCCCTGGCCGCGGGGGTCTGGCTGCTCGGCGACACGCACGCGCCCCCGCAGCCGACCGCCGCCGAGGGCCGCCCCGATCCCGGCGGGGAACGCCTCACCGCGCCCGCGCTCCCGCCGTCCCCGCCGCTGCGCATCCGGATTCCGTCGATCCGGGTGAACGCGCCGCTGATGGGCCTCGCCCTCACTTCCTCGGGCAGCCTGGACGTGCCGCCCGCCCAGGACAAGAACCTGGCCGGCTGGTACGAGGCCGGCACCATGCCCGGCGAGACCGGCACCGCGATCGTCGCCGGACACGTGGACAACAAGGAGGGGCCCGCCGTCTTCTACGACCTCGGCGCGCTCAAGCGGGACGCCCGGATCGAGATCGACCGCCGAGACGGCACCGTGGCCGAGTTCACCGTGGACGCCGTCGAGGTCTACGCCGCCAGCGCCTTCCCCGACCGGAAGGTCTACGGCGCCGCCCGCCGCCCCGAGCTGCGCGTGATCACCTGCGGCGGCGGCTACTCGAAGACCACCGGCTACCAGGGCAACGTGGTCGTCTTCGCGCATCTGACCGGCAGCCGCTGAGCGGCCGGCGTCAGTCGATCCCCGAGCGCTCCACCCCCGCCACGATCCACCGCTGGAAGCAGAGGAACACCAGCAGCAGCGGCAGGATCGACACCGCCGCCGCGATGAACAGCTCGTGCAGCCGCACCACTTGGGCGGTGGTGAAGGAGGAGAGCGCCACCTGGACCGTCCAGGCGCTCTGGTCCTGCCCGATCACCAGCGGCCACAGGAAGGAGTTCCAGGCGCCGAGGAAGACGATGGTGCCGACCGCCGCGAACACCGGCCGCGCGTTCGGGACGACCACCAGCCAGTACGTCCGCCAGTATCCGAGCCCGTCGACCTGCGCCGCGTCCTCCAGTTCCCTCGGGAACCCGAGGAAGTACTGCCGGAAGACGAAGCAGGCGAACGCCGAGAACAGGGTCGGCACGATCAGGCCGCGCAGCGTGGAGATCCAGCCCAGCGTGGACACCAGCACGAAGCTCGGCACGAAGGTGACGGCGGCCGGGACCAGCAGGGTGCCGAGGATGCCGTAGAACACCTTGTTCGCGTGCCGGTAGGGGATGCGGGCGAGGCCGTACCCGGCGAGCGAGGCCAGCAGGAGGGTGCCGAGGGTGGTGGCGAGGGCGATCAGCGCGGAGTTGAGCAGCGAGCGGGCGAACGGCACGGACGGGTCGTCGAACAGCTCCCGTACGTTGCCCCACCGCACCTCCGTCGGGAAGAGGGTCCACGAGGGCGAGGTGATGTCCTGCTCGCTGGACAGCCCGTTGCGGACCAGCAGGTAGAAGGGGATCAGGAAGAGCAGCGCGAGCACCACGAGCAGCGCCGCGCGCAGCGCCCGCCCGGCCCGTACCAGGGCGTCATCCATCGGCTTCCGTCCTCCCCAGTCGCAGCCAGCGCGCCTGCCCCACCGTGACGACGGCGATGATCAGCGCGAGGATGACGGCCCCCGCGCTGCCGAGCCCCAGGTTCTGCCCCTGCCCGAGGGCGGTGTAGTAGAGGTAGACGAGCGGCGGGCGGGCGTATGGCGGGTAGCCCCGCGCGTCGGACAGCAGGTTGTAGAACTCGTCGAAGGCCTGGAAGGCGTTGATGACGAGCAGCAGTGCCACCGCGACCGAGGTGGCCCGCAGCTGGGGCAGTGTGATGTGCCGCAGCACGGTCCAGCCGGGCCGGGCCCCGTCCACGGCGGCGGCCTCGTAGAGCACCGGGTCGATCCGCTGGAGCCCGGCGAGGAACAGGATCATGTAGAACCCGGCCTGCAGCCACAGCCGTACGGTCACGATGACCAGCCAGTACCAGGGCGGATCGGTGGTGGACAGCCAGGCCACGGGGTCGGTGTGGAACCAGCCGAGCAGGGTGTTGGCAAGCCCGAACCGCACCCCGTTGAAGATCGACATCTTCCAGATCAGGGCGGCGACGACGTAACTGCACGCGGCGGGCAGGAAGAACACCGACCGGAAGAAGGCACGGGCCCGGCGCACCCGGTTGACCATCAGAGCGAGGGAGAGGGAGAGGGCGAAGGTGACGGGCACGATGAAGGCGGTGAAGACGAGGAACGTGCGCAGGCTGCCGGTGAACGCGTCGTCCTCCAGCATCGACACGTAGTTGTCCAGGCCGACGAAGTGCGTGGGCGTCACGGTGTTGTGCGCGTCGAAGAAGCTCAGGCCGACGCTCCACAGCAGCGGAACGTAGGTGAACAGCGCGAGCCCGATCGCGAACGGCCCCACGAAGACCCAGAACCACAGGGTCCTTCGGCGCCTCACGACGTGTGCGTGACGCGGTCGAGTTCGGCGGACACCTTCCGTACGACGGTGCGCAGTTCGGTCTCCGGGTTCGCCCCGTCCTTGATGATCCTGCTCAGCGCGTCCTGGTAGGCGACCTGGCTCGCGGGGGTCCACAGCAGCGGCTGGGCGTCGCCGTGCTCGGTGGTGAACCGTACGGCGTCGGCGGCGGCGCCGGTCCTCAGTTTGGCGGCCTTCTTGGCGAGGGAGATCCGGGCCGGGATGTGGAACCCGTAGGAGAGGGCGAAGTCCTCCTGGTAGTCGGTGCGTTCGACCCACAGCCACTTCACGTACTCCTTGGCGGCCTCCTTGTGCCTGCCGCGCGCGCTGACGGCGGCGCCGTACGCCCCGACGGGCACGGAGGGCCGGCCGGCGGCGCCGTCCTTCGGGAACGGCAGCACCCCGAAGTCGTCGCCCAGTTCCTTCTGCACCTGCGGCAGCGCCCACAGCCCGGACCACTGCATCGCGGTCAGCCCCTGGAGGAAGGCGGACGGGTCGGACCAGTCGGCGGGCGCGCCGAGCAGCAGGGACTTCTCGGCGTACAGCCGGCGCAGCTTGCCGAGGGTGCGGGCGGCGGCCGGGTCGTCGAAGCCGGGCTTGCCGTCCTCCGTGACCAGCCGGAGTCCCGCCGCGTACAGGGGGGTTCCGCCGAGCACGCCCGCGCCGCCGTCGTTCCCGAGGAACAGCCCCTTCACCTTTCTGCCGGTCAGTTCGCGCGCGGCGTCGACCAGTTCGTCGAGGGTCTCGGGCGGTCGTACGCCGGCGTCGGCCAGCAGGCTCTTGCGGTAGTAGAGCATCTGCATGTCGATGGTCTGCGGGATCCCGTAGACCCTTCCCCGGTACGTCTTGGGCGCGAGCACGGCGCTGTTGAAGTCGTCCTCGACCCCCGCCACCAGCTCGGTCAGATCCTCCACCTGCCGGCCCTGGATCTGGTCGAGGGAGGGCCCGTTGACCTCGAAGACATCGGGCCCGGAGTCGGTGAGCAGCGCGGCGGCGGTCTGCCGGTCGTAGTCCCCCGGCCGCCACTGCACCGTGACGTGCGCCTTCTTGTAGGCCGCGGCATACCGCTCGACGGCCTGCTCGGTCCCGGGCTCCCCGTACTGGTGATACCACTGCGCGAGCGTCGTCCCGCCCGAACCCCCGCCACCGCGCCCGGTGTTGGACCCGCAGGCGGTCAGCACCGCGACCCCGGCCCCGGCACCCGCGCCCAGCAGCGTCCTACGGCTGATCGTCATGCTCTCCCCCTGACGTCGGTCCTCAACGCACGGCCCAACGATCAACCATGCGCGGCGATTACGAAAGGGGTGTTACTGCGGTGTGTCACTCGGGGCGGACGGTGTGTGACCCGACCGCAGGTCACGGCCGTCGCGTCGGACCGGCTCCGCCTCTCCCTCCGGTCCGCGCGCCGAACCGAACGTCCCCAGGTCACCGACCGTCGGCCGTCGACCGGGCCAGATACGCCTGGTTGTCCTCGATGAGGTGGTCCAGCGCGTCCCTGGCGGCGGCGAGGTCGTCGATGGCCTCGGACAGGCGGGCCCGTTCGCGGCCCATGATCTCCAGTGCCCGCCGTGCCCTGTCCTCGGTCGGCTCGGACATGCAGGGCGCCATCTCGGCGATGGTGCCGCTGGGCATGCCGGCTGCCAGGAACGCCTGTATGAGACGCACCCGCTGGACGTGCTCGTCCTCGTAATGGCGCTGTCCGCTGGGTGAGCGGGAGCTGACGAGCAGGCCCTGTTCCTCGTAGTAGCGCAGCGACCGGCGGCTGGCTCCCGTCCGGGCGGACAGTTCACCGATCCGCATGCCGACTCCTCACATGTCGCTGATCGACTTGCCCCTGACATCGATGTGAGCTTTTAGGTTAACCCCATGCTGAAGCTCATCTTCATGATCAACCGCGTCGAGGGAATGTCGTACGAGCGTTTCGTCGAGTACCACCGTGACCGGCACGCGCCGCTGTTCACCTCCATCCCGGAGGCGGAGCGCTATGTGCGCAGGTACACCGTGTCCCACCCGGTCCCCGCCGAGAAGTACCCGCCCCGGGCCTACGACGGCCTGACGGAGATCTGGTTCGAGAACTGGGAGGACCACGACGCCTTCTTCTCCTCCGAGAACTACCGGACGCTGGTCAACCCCGACGAAGCACGCTTCATCGACATGGACTCGGTGGCCGTGATGGTCACCGAGGAGAGGCAGGTCATCTGACGGACCGGTTCGGAGACCCGGCCGAATCGGCCTGGTAGCGCCGAGGGGCGGCACCCCCCGCACAGGGATGCCGCCCCTCTCTTTCCTGCACCGGGACCGCCGCCGATCGGATGAGGGTCGGGGACCGACGGCGGGCCCGGGGTTCGTGTCCCGGCCGGGATCAGCGGTGGTCGCTGCCCGTGGACTGCGTCGCCGCGCGGCCCGCTTCGAGGCGGGCGACCGGGATGCGGAAGGGGGAGCAGGAGACGTAGTCGAGGCCGGCCTCGTGGAAGAAGTGGACCGACTCCGGGTCGCCGCCGTGCTCGCCGCAGACGCCGAGCTTGAGGTCGGGCCGGGTGCGCCGGCCGGCCTCCGCGGCGGCCTTCACCAGGGAGCCCACGCCGTCCTTGTCGATGGTCTCGAAGGGGGAGACGCCGAAGATGCCCTTCTCCAGGTAGGCCGTGAAGAAGGAGGCCTCGACGTCGTCGCGGCTGAAGCCCCAGACGGTCTGCGTGAGGTCGTTGGTGCCGAAGGAGAAGAACTCCGCCGCCTCCGCGATCTGCCCGGCGGTCAGCGCGGCGCGCGGCAGCTCGATCATGGTGCCGATCGCCAGCTTCAGCTCCGTGCCCGTGGCCGTCTGCACCTCCGCGATGACCTTGTCGGCCTCCTCGCGGACGATCTCCAGCTCCTGGACCGTGCCCACCAGCGGGATCATGATCTCCGCGCGCGGGTCGCCCTTGGCCGCCTTGCGCTCCGCGGCCGCCTCGGCGATCGCGCGGACCTGCATGGCGAACAGGCCGGGGATGACCAGGCCGAGGCGGACGCCGCGCAGGCCCAGCATCGGGTTCTGCTCGTGCAGCCGGTGCACGGCCTGGAGCAGGCGCAGGTCGTTCTCGTGCGGCTCCTGGCGGGACTCGGCCAGGGCCACCCGCACCGAGAGTTCGGTGATGTCGGGCAGGAACTCGTGCAGCGGCGGGTCGAGGAGGCGGATGGTGACGGGCAGGCCGTCCATCGCCTCGAACAGCTCGACGAAGTCCTTCTTCTGGAGGGGCAGCAGCGCGGACAGGGCCGACTCGCGCTCCGCCGCGGTGTCGGCGAGGATCAGCTTCTCGACCATCTCGCGCCGCTCACCGAGGAACATGTGCTCGGTGCGGCACAGGCCGATGCCCTGGGCGCCGAAGCGGCGGGCGCGCAGCGCGTCCTCGGCGTTGTCCGCGTTGGCCCGCACCCGCAGCCGGCGCTTGCGGTCGGCGAAGGCCATCATCCGGTGCACGGCCTCGACCAGTTCGTCGGCGTCGTCCGCGCCCGGGTGCATCCGGCCCTCGAAGTACTCCACGACCGGCGACGGGACGACCGGGACCTCGCCCAGGTAGACCTTGCCCGTGGAGCCGTCGATGGAGATGACGTCGCCCTCCTCGACCACATGGCCGCCGGGCACCGTCATCCGGCGCCGCTTGGTGTCGACCTCCAGGTCCTCCGCGCCGCAGACACAGGTCTTGCCCATGCCGCGGGCGACGACGGCCGCGTGGGAGGTCTTGCCGCCGCGCGAGGTGAGGATGCCCTCGGCCGCGATCATGCCGTCCAGGTCGTCGGGGTTGGTCTCCCGGCGCACCAGGATGACCTTCTCGCCCGAGCGGGACCACTTGACGGCGGTGTACGAGTCGAAGACCGCCTTGCCGACGGCCGCGCCCGGCGACGCCGCGATGCCCCGGCCGACCTGCTCGACCTTCGCCTTCTCGTCGAAGCGCGGGAACATCAGCTGTGCCAGCTGGGCGCCGGTGACGCGCTGGAGCGCCTCGGTCTCGTCGATCAGGCCCTGGTCGACCAGCTGGGTGGCGATGCGGAAGGCGGCGCCCGCGGTGCGCTTGCCGACCCGGGTCTGGAGCATCCACAGCCGGCCGCGCTCGATCGTGAACTCGATGTCGCACAGGTCCTTGTAGTGGTTCTCCAGCGTCTCCATGATCTGCATCAGCTGGTCGTACGACTTCTTGTCGATCTGCTCCAGCTCCGCCAGCGCGACGGTGTTGCGGATGCCCGCCACCACGTCCTCGCCCTGGGCGTTCTGGAGGTAGTCGCCGTAGACGCCCTGGTGGCCGGAGGCGGGGTCGCGGGTGAAGGCGACGCCGGTGCCGGAGTCGGGGCCGAGGTTGCCGAAGACCATCGAGCAGACGTTGACGGCGGTGCCGAGGTCGTGCGGGATGCGCTCCTGGCGGCGGTAGAGCTTGGCTCGGTCGCCGTTCCAGGACTCGAAGACGGCCTTGATGGCGAGGTCCATCTGCTCCCGCGGGTCCTGCGGGAAGTCCCGGCCGGCCTCCTTCTTGACGATCTTCTTGAAGGAGGTGACCAGCTTCTTCAGGTCCGCGGCCTCCAGGTCGGTGTCGACCGTGACCTTCTTGGCGGCCTTGGCCGCCTCCAGCGCCTCCTCGAAGAGGTCGCCCTCGACGCCGAGGACGGTCTTGCCGAACATCTGGATGAGGCGGCGGTAGGAGTCCCAGGCGAAGCGCTCGTCGCCGGCCTGCTTGGCCAGGCCCTGCACCGACTTGTCCGACAGACCGATGTTGAGGACCGTGTCCATCATGCCGGGCATGGAGAACTTGGCGCCCGAACGGACCGACACCAGCAGCGGGTCGTCCGCCTGGCCGAGCTTCTTGCCCATACGGGCTTCGAGGGCGTCGAGGTGCGCACTCACCTCGTCACGCAGTGCCGTCGGCTCCTCGCCGCTCTCCAGGTAGACCTTGCAGGCCTCCGTGGTGATGGTGAAACCGGGAGGAACCGGAAGACCGAGGTTGGTCATCTCGGCGAGGTTCGCGCCCTTGCCACCGAGGAGGTCTTTGAGGTCCTTGTTTCCCTCGGTGAAGTCGTAAACGAACTTCACTCCGTGGGGTGCTTTGTTTTCCGACACGCGACTCGACTCCTTGAGGCCACGGTGGCTGCCCTGACGGCGAGGAACATACCCAGATCGAAGGCACATGGGTACGTCCACTTGCGCGTCATGCGCATGTAACCACTCGTCCGCCAGCGGATCGAAAGTCAAAGCTTGGCAAGCCCGACCGCTGTTATGTCTTCACTTCTTGAATGCAAACTCGCCCGGAAGCGTGGTTTGCTGCTCGAATGAGCGACTGCATCCACGATTGAGTTCGATCGATGAATGATCAAAGGGTGGCACCCAGTGCCACCCTTTGAGAAGTGCAGCCGCTGTTTGTCTGCTCATATGAGCGCAATCCTTATCAGGGGTGGTGAGAATCACGCTGCCACAGTGCCCGGGATTTCACCATCCGGACCGCCCTTGGGACCGCCCTGCGGACCGCGCCCCCGTCACACCCCGAGCGCCCGCAGCCGCTCCTCCACCCGCTCCGGCGCGTACAGGTGCTCCACCACCAGCGCCCCCGCTCCGATGAGCCCCGCCCGCTCCCCCAGCCGGGACGTGACCACGCCCAGGTGGGCCGTGGAGCGCGGCAGTGCCCGCTGGTACAGCAGCTCCCGCACACCGGTGAGGAAGGGGGTTCCGGCCAGATCGCCCGCGATCATCAGCACGCCCGGATTGAGCAGCGTGACGACGGTCGCCAGCACGTCGCCGACCCGGCGCCCGGCCTCCCGGGCCAGCGCCGCCGCCTCCGGGTGCCCCGCCGCCAGCAGCTCCCGCACATCCGAACCGGAGGCGGCCGGCACCCCGGAGGCCGCGAGCCTGCGGGCCACCGCGCCGCCGCTCGCCACGGCGGCCAGACAGCCGTACGAACCACAGCGGCACAGCGCGTCCGTGCCCACCCGGATGTGCCCGATGTCGCCCGCGCCGCCGTCGACGCCCCGGTAGATCCGGCCGTTCACCACCACCCCGGCTCCTATCCCCGTGGACACCTTGACCAGTACGAAGGCCGCGCAGTCGGGGTGGCCGGCGCGCTGTTCGGCGTAGGCCATGAGGTTGGCGTCGTTGTCCACGAGGACCGGGACCGGTGCCGCCCCGGTGTGTTCGGTGAAGGCGCGCGCGAGGCGGCCGGTCACGTCGTAGCCGTCCCAGCCGGGCATCATCGGCGGCTGCACCACCCGGCCGGTCTCGCTGTCCACCGGGCCCGGCACCGCGAGCCCGATCCCGCACACCTCGCCCGCGCGCCGTCCGGCCTTCTCCAGCAACGTGCCGAACCAGCGCCCGAGTTCGGCCAGCACGGGCTCCGGGCCGTCCTCTATCACCAGGGTGCCGGAGTGCTCGGCCAGGAGTTCGCCGGTCAGCGAGAGGACGGCGGCACGGGCGTGCCGGGTGTCCAGGTCGGCGGCGAGGACGATGGCGTGGGAGCCGTCGAACTCCAGGGTGATGGACGGGCGTCCGCCGAGCGGGGAGTCGACCGGGCCGCCGGCGCCCTCGCGCAGCCAGCCGGCCCGGAACAGCCGGTCCAGGCGCTGGCCGACGGTCGCGCGGGACAGTCCGGTCGCCTCCTGCAGCGCGCCCCGGGTCACCGCCCGCCCGCTGCGCACCAGTTCGAGCAGATCGCCGGCGCCTGCCTGACCGCCGCTCCTGGTGTGGTTCCCGGTTCTGCCCGGTCGTCCGGTCATGCGCACCCCCCTTGTGTTTCCCAACTCTGCATTACATAGTGAGTTTTGCTTGTTAAATAGGCGTAACTCGTCGACGGCCACGACCGAACCCGAGGGTCGCACGGCCGTCCGGACGTCATCGACTCCGGGGAGCCCCGAGTGGACCGCACCGCCCAACTCACCGCCCGCGGGGCGCAGTACGAGTCCGAGTGCCGCCTGTGCGCGCGTGCCGCGCGGGTGCTGGACGCCAACTGGACGGGCAGCTCGACGGTCCCCTCCCGCCGTCTGTACCCGCACCAGTGGTCCTGGGACTCGGCGTTCATCGCGATCGGGCTGCGGCACCTGTCGCCGCTGCGCGCCCAGACCGAACTGGAGACGCTGCTGGCCGCCCAGTGGGCCGACGGACGCGTGCCGCACATCGTCTTCAACCCCTCCGTCCCGTCCGACGCCTACTTCCCCGGCCCCGGCTTCTGGCGCTCCGTCACCGCCGGACGCGCCGCGGGCGCCCCGCGCACCGTACAGACGTCGGGCATCGTGCAGCCACCGGTGCACGCGCTCGCGGCCTGGCTGGTGCACCGCGCCGACCCCGGACTCTCCGCCGCCCGGGGCTTCCTGGCCCGGGTCTACCCGCGGCTGGCCGCCTGGCACCGCTATCTGCTGCACCGCCGGGACCTGGGCGGCGGCGGCCTGGTGTCCGTCGTCCACCCCTGGGAGCAGGGGATGGACAACAGCCCCTGCTGGGACGCCCCGCTCGCCCGGATCGCCCCGGCCCCGGCCCGCTCCTTCCGCCGCGCCGACCTCGCGCACGGCGCGCCCGAGGACCGGCCGACGGACCTGGACTACGGGCGGTACGTGCGGCTGGCCGCCGACTACCGGGACGCCGGGTACGCCGACGGGCACGGCGGGTTCGCCGTCGAGGACCCGGCCTTCAACGCCCTGCTCGTCGCCTCCGAACACGCCCTCGCGCTGATCGCCTCCGAACTCGGCGCGACCGCCACCGCCCGGCACGCCCGCGCCGAACGGCTGACGGCGGCGCTGGTGGACCGGCTGTGGAGCCCGGAGTCGGGGATGTTCCTGTGCCGGGACCTGCGCGGTGGCGGCCTGCTCCCGGAACGCGGCGTGTCCGGTCTCGTCCCGCTCGTCCTCCCGTCCCTGCCCCGTGAGGTGGCCGCCGCGCTCGTGCGCACCCTGACCGGCCCGCACTTCGGGCTCGGCACCCGTACCCGGCTGGTGCCCAGTTACGACCTGCTCGGGGAGGCGTTCGACCCGCACCGGTACTGGCGGGGGCCGGCCTGGTTCAACACCGGCTGGCTGCTGGAGCGGGGCCTGCGGCTGCACGGCGAGCCGGCGCCGGCCGACGCGCTGCGGGCGGCGCTGCTGGAGCTGGCCGAGACGACCGGCTTCGCGGAGTACGTCGACCCGTACACGGGCGAGGCCTGTGGCGCGAGCGGCTTCGGCTGGACCGCCGCCCTCGCACTCGACCTGCATAAAGAGCTTCTCAAGCGCCCGCAACGGGGCGTGTCCAAGTCAGGCACCGGCACGTTCGACACAAGTGACGAGGGAAGGGACCGGCGATGACCGACCGGCATCATCTGCTCGTGCACGGCGCGACGTTCGCCGCCGTGGGCGATCGGGGCGACATCAGCGGGGTCCGGGGCGGCGGCTCCCCGGACGGGTTGTTCGTGCGCGACGCCCGCCATCTCAGCCGCTGGCAGCTCACCGTGGACGGCGCGGTGCCCGAGGTGCTCACGCCGGTCGCGGACGGCGACACCGCGCGCTGCGTCCTCGTCCCGCGCGGCGGCCGGCCGGAGCCCCCGGCGCACACCCTCTTCCGTGAACAGGCGGTCGGCGACAGCTCGTTCGTGGAGACGGTGCGGGTGACCGGCAACCGCCCGGTGCCCACCGTCGTCCGGCTGGCCATCACCGCCGACGCCGACTTCGCCGACCAGTTCGAGCTGCGCCCCGACCACCGCACCTACGTCAAGGCGGGCGCGCTGCGCTCCCGGGTCGTGCTGGACGACGGCATCGAGTTCGCCTACCGGCGCGCGGAGTGGCGGTCCTGTACGACCATCACGGCCGACCCGGCGCCGGACGCCGTGGAGGAGACCGGTACCGGCGCCCGCCGGCTGGTGTGGACGCTGGAGCTGCCCCCGCACGGCACGCGCGAGCTGGTGCTGCGGGTGATGGCGCGCCCGCACGGTGACCGGCGCGCGCTGCGCGTGCCCCGCGACCCGGCCGCCGTGCACGGCCAGCTCACCGCCGAGGAGGACGCGTTCGTTCAGGGCGTGGCCTTCCCGACCGGCTGGCCGGAGCTCGCGGCGGCCTGCGCCCGGGGTCTGACGGACCTCGCGGCGCTCCAGATCCCGGCCTCCGGGCCGGACGGCGAGGAGCTGCGGGTGCCAGCCGGCGGCGCCCCCTGGTACCTCACGCTGCTCGCCCGGGACGCCCTGCTCACCTCGCTGTTCGCGCTCCCGTACCGCACCGGTCCGGCCGCCGGCACCCTCCTCGCGCTCGCCGCGACCCAGGCGGGCGCCGCCGGTGGCTCCGGGGCCGCCCAGCCGGGCAAGATCGTGCACGAGGTACGGCACGGGGAACTGGCGCACTTCGGGCAGGTGCCGTACGGCCGTTACTACGGCTCGGTCGACGCGACGCCGCTCTTCCTGATCCTGCTCGGCGCCTACACCGAGCAGACCGGCGACCCGGCCCTCGCCCGCCGGCTGGAGCCGCACGCCCGCGCCGCCGTCACCTGGATGCTGGACCACGGCGGCCTCACCTCCCGCGGCTACCTCGTCTACCGCGCCGACGAGGGCGGCCTGGCCAACCAGAACTGGAAGGACTCCCCGGGCGCGATCTGCTGCGCCGACGGCACCCGGCCGAGCGGGGCGGTGATGGCGGCGGGCGCCCAGGGGTACGCGTACGACGCGCTGCGCCGCACCGCGTGGGTGGCGCGCACGGTGTGGTCCGACGGGACGTACGCGGCGCTGCTGGAGCAGTCGGCCGCCGATCTGCGCGACCGCTTCCAGCGGGACTTCTGGCTGCCGGACCGTGCCTTCCCGGCGCTGGCCCTGGACGGCGAGGGCCGCCGGATCGACGCGCTGGCCTCGGACGCGGGACACCTGCTGTGGACCGGCCTGCTGGACAAGGAGTACGGCGAGGTGGTGGGCCACCGTCTGCTGGAACCCGACTTCTTCTCCGGCTGGGGGGTGCGCACGCTGGCCGCGGGGCAGCCCGCCTACCATCCGCTGTCGTACCACCGCGGCTCGGTCTGGCCGCACGACAACGCCCTGATCGCCCTCGGTCTGGCCCGCTACGGCCTGCACGACGAGGCCCGGGCCGTCGCCCACGCCCTGGTCGACGCGGCCACGGCCGGCGGCCACCGCCTCCCCGAGGTGCTGGCGGGCTACTCCCGCTCCACGCATCCCGAGCCGGTCCCCTACCCGCACGCCTGTACCCGCGAGTCACGCTCGGCGGCCGCGCCCCTGGCGCTGCTGACGGCGGTGGGGGGTGCCTGAGCCGGATCGGCGGGCCGGGGCGGGAGCGGCGCGGACGGGGCGGGCGGCGACGGCTCAGCCGCCCGACGTGTCCAGTTCCGCGTCGGCGCTCACGCCCGCGCAGTCGTACGGGTCCTTCAGCCAGCCGTCCGGCAGCACCACCCGGTTGTTGCCGGAGGTCCGGCCGCGCGGGCCGTCCGCGCCGGCGGGCCACTCCTGGGCGAGGTCCAGTTCGTCGAGGCCGGCCCGCAGTTCCTCCAGGGACGACGTGATCGCGAGCCGCTTGCGCATCTCGGAACCGACAGCGAAGCCCTTCAGGTACCAGGCGACGTGCTTGCGGAAGTCGATCACGCCCTTGGACTCGTCCCCGAGCCACTCCCCCAGCAGCCGGGCGTGCCGCACCATCACGTCGGCGACCTCCCGCAGGGTGGGCCGCTGGTGGTCGGTGCGCCCCTCGAAGGCGGCGACGAGGTCCGCGAACAGCCACGGCCGCCCCAGGCAGCCCCGGCCCACGACCACCCCGTCGCACCCGGTCTCCCGGACCATCCGCAGCGCGTCCTGCGCGGACCAGATGTCGCCGTTGCCGAGCACCGGGATCTCGGGCACGTGCTCCTTCAGGCGGGCGATGGCCGACCAGTCCGCGGTGCCGCCGTAGTGCTGCGCGGCGGTACGGCCGTGCAGCGCGATCGCCGTCACGCCCTCCTCGACGGCGATGCGCCCGGCGTCGAGGTAGGTCATGTGGTCGTCGTCGATGCCCTTGCGCATCTTCATCGTCACCGGCAGGTCGCCCGCGCCGGAGACCGCCTCGCGCAGGATCGCGCGCAGCAGGTTCCGCTTGTACGGCAGCGCCGAGCCGCCGCCCTTGCGGGTCACCTTGGGCACCGGGCAGCCGAAGTTCAGGTCGATGTGGTCGGCGAGGTCCTCCTCCGCGATCATGCGGACGGCCTTGCCGACGGTCGCCGGGTCCACGCCGTACAGCTGGATCGAACGCGGCGTCTCGCTCGCGTCGAACCGGATCAGCTGCATGGTCTTCTCGTTGCGCTCGACCAGCGCCCGGGTCGTGATCATCTCGCTGACGAACAGGCCCTTGCCCCCGCTGAACTCCCGGCACAGGGTGCGGAAGGGGGCGTTGGTGATGCCCGCCATGGGGGCGAGCACCACGGGCGGCGTCACGGCGTGCGGGCCGATGGTCAGCGGGTGGGTCATCAGACGGCTCCGGAACGGCTGTACTACGGGAGAACGGCGTGGGACAGGAACCCATTGTCCCTCACCGCCCGGGGTGCCGGGCCCTCGCGCGTCCCGGATCCGCACAGCACCGTGTAATAGTCATTAGTTAGACGCACTATTGAAATCGGCGTACGATGACGGCCATGCCAGAGTTGAGTCACCGCAGGCGCATGCTCGTGCTTGCGATCTGCTGCATGAGCCTGCTGATCGTGAGCCTCGACAACACCGTGCTGAATGTGGCGCTGCCCTCCATGCAGCGCGATCTGCACGCCACCACTTCGGGTCTGCAGTGGACCATCGACGCCTACACCCTCGTCCTGGCCTCGCTGCTGATGCTGGCGGGTTCCACGGCCGACCGGATCGGCCGCAAGCGGGTCTTCATGGCCGGTCTCACGGTCTTCACCATCGGCTCGGTGCTCTGTTCGCTCGCGCCCGACCTGTCGCTGCTCGTCGTCTTCCGCATGATCCAGGCGGTGGGCGGCTCGATGCTCAACCCGGTCGCGATGTCGATCATCACCAACACCTTCACCGACGCCCGTGAGCGCGCCCGCGCGATCGGCGCCTGGGGCGCCGTGGTCGGCATATCCATGGCCGCCGGCCCGCTGGTCGGCGGGCTGCTCGTGCAGAGCGTGAGCTGGCGCGCGATCTTCTGGATCAATCTGCCGATCGGCCTCGTGGCCCTGCTGCTCACCCTGCGTTTCGTGCCGGAGTCCCGCGCGCCCAAGGCCCGCCGTCCCGACCCGGTCGGGCAGGTGCTGGTCATCGCCCTGTTCGGCGCGCTGACGTACGGCATCATCCAGGCGCCGGAGTCCGGCACCGGCTCGGTCGCGCCGTACTTCGTGATCGCCGCCCTGGCCCTCGCGGCCCTGCTCTGGTACGAGCCCAGGCGTGACGAACCCCTCATCGACCTGCGCTTCTTCCGCTCCGCTCCGTTCAGCGGCGCGACCGTGATCGCCATCTGCGCGTTCTCCGCGCTCGGCGGCTTCCTGTTCATGTCGACGCTGTACCTGCAGAACGTGCGCGGTCTCGACGCCCTGCACGCGGGCCTGTGGATGCTGCCCATGGCCGTGCCGACGTTCCTGTGCGCGCCGCTGTCCGGCCGGCTGGTCGGCACGCGCGGCCCCCGGGTGCCGCTGCTGATCGCCGGTACCGCGATGACCGTGAGCGCCGTCCTGTTCGCGCTGTTCGAGGCGGAGACCTCGAACGTCACCCTGTTCTTCGGCTATGTGCTGTTCGGCGTCGGTTTCGGCTTCGTCAACGCGCCGATCACCAACACGGCCGTCTCCGGCATGCCCCGCACCCAGGCCGGGGTCGCCGCCGCCGTCGCCTCCACCAGCCGGCAGCTCGGCCAGACCCTCGGCGTCGCGGTGATCGGCGCCGTGCTCGCCTCCGGCATCGGCGCGTCGTCCTACCGCACCGCGTTCGTCTCCGCCGCCCGTCCCGGCTGGTGGATCCTGACCGTCTGCGGTGTCGCCGTGCTGGTCCTGGGCCTGCTCACCAGCGGCCGCTGGGCCCACCGCACGGCCGAGCGGACGGCGCAGCGGCTGGAGAACACCGAGATCCGGCAGGTGGTCGCCGCCGGCCGGTAGGGCCTCTCGTTTGGATCTTGCCGGGCTCGCGGGCCCTGGCACCGCTCCCTGATCCGGCCTGATCCAAACGAAAGACCCTAGCCGCCCGCACACGCCGGAGCCGGCCCGGGGTCACGACCCCGGGCCGGCTCACTCGTGTCCCAGGGCCTCAGTGGCGGGAGACCTTGGCCAGCGCCGCGACGAAGGCCGGCGCGTCCACCGTGCCGACGCCGGTGGCCATGTCGTAGCCGTTGACGGCCTTGTAGCCGGTGACACCCTCGTAGCTGTTGTCCGTGCCGTCGTTGACGTCCACGATGCCGGTGCCCTTGTGCTTGGCCAGGCTGTAGAGCGCCGCGTTGATGTCGCCCACGCGGTGTCCGGCCACCTGGTCGGCGAGGGCCACGACGCCCGAGAAGAGCGGGCTGGCCTCGCTGGTGCCGCCGTAGACGTCCCAGCCGACCGCGGTCGGGTCGTAGCTGGAGTACACCCAGGCACCGCCGTTGACCGCGGCGGCCATCGAGACGTCCGGGGTGCCGCGGCGGCTGCCGACGACCTTCTTCACCCCGTTCTGGAAGCCGGGCCGGGTGAACACGTGGGACTGGCCGCCGCCGCCCGCGCCGTAGTCGTTGTAGACGCTGTCCGGCGCGATCCGCTTGCCCTGCTGGTCCAGGTGCAGCTGGGTGCCGCCGACGGAGGTCACCAGCGGGTCGGCGGAGGGCCAGGAGTTGACCCGCTCCTTGTAGTAGCCCTTGCCGTCCGCCGTGCTGTCGGTGGCGCCGCCGTCGCCGGAGGAGGCGAGCACGGTCACGTGCTTGCGGGCCGCGTCCTCGAAGGCGTACCGCAGGTTGCGGATGCTGGAGAAGTCGCCCTTGCCGAAGCCCGGGAAGGTGTTCTCCGTCGCGCCGAAGCTCTGCGTGATGACGTCGCCGACACCGTGGTCGATCAGGGACTTCTCGGCGCTCATCATCTCCGGCAGACCGGTGACGCCCTCGGTCTCGGCCACGCCGGTCTCCACCAGGACGATCTTCGCGCCCGGCGCCACCGCGTGGGCCATCTCGACGTCCAGGGTGGACTCGCCGGCCCAGCCCGTCATGTCGGAGTTCTTCGGGTCGAAGGGGGGCACCTTGCCCCACTTGACCACGTCGACCTTGGTGCTCGGCATGCCGAACTGCTTGCTGTAGACATCGAGGTCGTGCTGGATCGTCGGGGAGCCGAACGAGTCGACGATGACGATCGTGCGCCCCTTGCCGGTGACGCCCTTGCGGTACAGCGAGTCGAGGTGGTACGCGGTGCGGTACTGCAACGGGGTGTAGCAGTTGATGTGCCACTTGGCCTGGCACTGCGCGATGGAGATCGGGCTGTCCACGTCGTGGGCCAGGGTGTGCCCGGCGACGGCCGGAGCCGCGAAGGTGTGCGGCACGGCGGCGGGGGCGGCGGCGACGCCTGCGGGGGCGGCGGTGGCCAGCGCGGCGGCGACGAGAGCGGCGGCGGTCGCGGTGGCGGCCGCGACGCCTCGCCCGGTACGGGCTATGTGCATGAAGTCCCCTGAGAGATCCGATGTCGACCGAAGTGGTCGTGCGCATCCCATCGGGCGGGTCATGCACAGGACAACCCTGTTGAACCGTAGATGTCGAACCTTTTACCGAAAGCCCACCCGTACCGGGCGGACCGTTCAACTCCCCTGCGCCAGCTGGTGGAGCCGCTCCAGGCGCCGGCGCGTCTCCTCGTTGCGCGGCGTGTACGTCACCATCCGGAAGCCCGCCTCGGGGGCCAGCCACAGATCGGTGTGCTCCAGCGTCAGATGGCCCACGTAGGGGTTGACGAACTCCTTGGTCCTGGAGCGGTGGCGCACCACCTCGTAGCGCTCCCAGTGCTCCCGGAACACCGGCGACTCCTCCAGCCGGGCGAGCAGCAGCTTCCAGGCGGGCTCCCCGAGATGACCGGCGAGGGAGGCGCGCAGCCGGGCGGCCATCAGCCGCTGGCTCTCCTCCAGGTGCACGATCGCCGCCTGCCAGTCGGCGTTGGTGTAGGCGAGCAGCACGCAGTTGCGGTCCTCGGGCGGGATCGCGTCCAGGTCGCCCATGAGGCGGCCGTAGGTGCGGTTGTAGGCGACGATGTCGTACCGGCTGTTCTGCACGGCGGCCGGGATCGGTTCGAGGCGCTCCAGCATCTCCCGGATCGCCGGGGTCACGCTGGAGCAACTCGCGGCGGGCGACGGGTCGTTGGCACCGGCCAGCTGGAACAGGTGGGCGCGCTCGCTGGCGTCGAGCCGCAGGGTGCGCGCGAGGGCGTCGAGCACCTGCACGGAGACCTGGATGTTACGGGCCTGTTCGAGCCAGGTGTACCAGGTGACGCCGACCGCGGACAGGTGCGCCACCTCCTCGCGGCGCAGCCCCGGCGTCCGCCGGCGGGGGCCGCGCGGCAGCCCGACCTGCTCGGGACTGATGCGCTCGCGCCGGCTGCGCAGGAAGGCGGCCAGTTCGTGCCGCCGGATCTCCGCGCCCGGGATGGCGGTGTCCTGCCGCGTGTCCCGCTGCCGGGCGGTGACCGTGCTCGTCATGGTTCCAGGGTGCCCGTACGGGCATCCTGTTTCCAGGTGGTTCTGGTACCAGGATGAGAACACTCTGGTACCCGTCTGGGCCGGGCCGCAGGCTCGGTGGCATGAGTAAGACCATCACCGTCGCCGCCGTACGCCGGGCGCCCGCGCCGCCCGCGCTCGGCGGGCTCGGACTGTTCACCGTTCTCCTGGCCGCGGCGCTGCCGCTGGTCGACTTCTTCATCGTCAACGTGGCCCTGCCGACCATGGGCACGGACCTCCACGCGAGCGAGGCCGTGCTGGAGCTGGTGGTCGCGGGGTACGGGGTGGCGTACGCCGTGCTGCTCGTGCTCGGCGGCCGGCTCGGGGACCTGTTCGGCCGCCGCCGGCTGTTCCTCGGCGGCATGGCGGCCTTCGGGCTGACCTCGCTGGCCTGCGGGCTCGCGCCCGGCGCCTGGCCGCTGGTGGCCGCGCGGGTGGCGCAGGGCGCCGCGGCCGCCGCGATGCTGCCGCAGGTCCTCGCCACCATCCAGTCCGCGACCCGCGGCGCGCGCCGGGCCAGGGCGATGAGCCTGTACGGCGCCACGGCCGGCCTGGCAATGGTGGCCGGGCAGATACTCGGCGGGGTCCTGGTCGCCGCCGACATCGCCGGGACCGGCTGGCGGGCGGTGTTCCTGGTCAATGTGCCGGTGGTGGCCCTCGGGCTGGTCCTCGCCGTGCGGGTGGTGCCCGAGACCCGCTCGCAGCACCCCGAGCCCGTGGACGGGCCCGGCACCGTGCTGCTCGGGCTGTCGCTGCTGACGCTGCTCGCCCCGCTCGCCGAGGGCGAGGCAACGGGCTGGCCCCTGTGGACCTGGCTGTCGCTGGCCGCGTTCCCGTTCGCGGTGGCCGCCTTCTGGCTGGTGGAGCGGCGAGCGGACCGGGCGGGGCGGACCCCGCTGGTGCCGCCGAGCCTGCTGGGGCTGGTGTCGCTGCGGCGCGGGCTGGTGCTGATCGTGCCGTTCGCGGTCGGCTTCAGCGGCTTCATGTTCGTGATCGCGCTGGCGCTCCAGCAGGGCGCCCGGCTCGGTCCGGTGCCGGCCGGGCTCGCGCTGGCGCCGATGGCCGTGGTGTTCCTGTTCACCTCTCTCGCCGGGCCCCGGCTGATCGGCCGCTTCGGCACCCGGGTGGTCAGCGCCGGGTCCGTCGTCCAGGCTGTCGGCGTGCTGCTGATCGCGCTCACCGTCTGGCACGAGTGGCCGCACCTCGACGTGGTCGCGCTGGTGCCGGGGATGGCCGTGGCCGGGGCCGGTCAGGCGCTCCAACTCCCCAACATCATGCGGATCGTGCTGTCCGAGGTGCCGCCGGCCCGGGCCGGGGTGGGCGGCGGGGTGATGGTCACCACCCAGCAGTCGGCGCTCGCGCTGGGCGTGGCCACGCTGGGCACGCTGTTCCTCGCCCTGGTCCCGCACCTGGGCATGCGCGACGCCCTGCTGATCACGCTGCTCGCGCAGGTGGGCGGGATCGCGCTGACGGGGCTGCTGGGACTGCGGCTGCCGCGGACGGTCGGCGAGCTGCCGTAGGGCATCCGCGAGGCGTCCGCGAGCCGTCCGTGCGGGGCGCCCCCGCCAAGTCCCCGGGGGCGCCCGCCGGTCGTCCTCGGGTCACTACCCGGACACCGCCGCATGGCGCAACCCGGGGCGGTGCCGCCCCCGGGCGCCCCGGGCCGGGAAAGGCCCTCCGGGAAACTCCCGCAATACGCCCCTGACCTGCGCGTACACAGATCACCAAGGGCGGTCACGCAGCGCTTCGAGTGGCCGACGGAGCGAAGTCGGGTCAGCCTGGATGACGTCCGATCGAGCGACGATCGAGCGACAGGAGAGAACCATGACCTCCGTACTCCGCCACCACCGCTACGGCCGCGCGCTGGGCACCGGCGCCCTCACTGTGGCGCTGCTCACCGGCGGTACGGCCGCAGCCTTCGCCGCCCCGACCCCCACCCCGTCCCCGACCCCCACGGGCACGGCCACCACGACCCCGAGCCCGATGCGCACCGGCACGGCCCCGACGCCGACCCGCACCGAGCGCCCGCGCCTGAACCGCACGGAAACCCCGCGACCGACGCGCACGGTCACGCGCGGCTCCATCACCGTCTCGACCCGTGAGGTGACCGTCCGGCGCGGCCGCGCCGTGGCCTTCACCGGTCGCGTCCGGGACGTCCGGGCCGGCACCACGCTGGTCCTGCAGCGCCGGGTGGACGGCCGCTGGAGCACCCTGCGCACCACGGCCCTCGTGAACCGCAACGGCACCTTCACCATCCGCCGGACGTTCACCACCCGGGGCACCGAGACGGTGCGCGTGGTGACCCGGGACGGCCGCGTCCAGTCCGCGGCGATCACCGTCCGGGTCAGCTGAGACCCCGCACCAACAGGTCCACCAGGGCCGTGAATTCCTCGTCGACCCCGGGCTGGGTCCACTCCCTGGCATGACAGGGATCGTGGAAACGACCGGTGGCCTGGAAGACGGCCCGGGCCGCAACCGCCGGGTCGGGCACCGCGAAGGTGCCCGACCCGGCTCCTTCCGTGATGATGCGTGTCAGCTGCGCGGTCAGTTCGGCTATGTGCTCGCCGACGACCGCGCCGTTCTCGTCGGTCAGCACCGTGTACGTGGCGAACAGCTCCGGATCGTCGCCCGCCTTGTGCCGCTTGGCCTCGAACAGGGCGGTGAGCCAGTCCCGCAGCCGGGTCGCGGGGTCCCGGTCGGTCTCCTCGACGATCCGGGCGAGCTTCTCGGAGGTCCGGTCCAGCCAGCGCTTGGTGACCGCCTCGCGCAGCGCGGCCTTGGTGCGGAAGTGCCGGTAGACACTGCCGTGGCTGACGCCGAGCGCGCGGGCCACGTCCACCACGGTGGCCTTGGCCGGGCCGTGGCGGCGCAGCACCTCCTCGGTCGCTTCGAGGATGCGCTCGGCGGTCAGGGTCTCGCTGGTCGGTGCCATGTTCTAGACCGTACCCGGCGGCGGGATCAGCGCTCGCTGTCGAGGTGTGCCATCTGCGCGCTCGGGTAGCGGTCGCCGGCCGCCGCGTCCGCCGGCACGGCCTCCTCGATCGCCGCCAGGTCGGCCGCGTCCAGGGTCACCTCCAGCGCGCCCAGCGACTCGGCCAGCCGCTCGCGGGTGCGGGCGCCGATCAGCGGCACGATGTCCGTGCCGCGCGAGAGGACCCAGGCGATGGCGGTCTGCGCGACGGTGGCGCCCTTGCGCTCGGCGATCACGCGCAGCGCGTCGACCAGGTTCAGGTTGTGCTGGAGGTTCTCGCCCTGGAAGCGGGGCGAGTGGGCGCGGAAGTCGTTCGCGGCCAGCTGCCGGTCGCGGTCGAAGTGGCCGGAGATCAGGCCGCGGGACAGGACGCCGTACGCGGTGACGCCGATGCCCAGTTCGCGCAGGGTCGGCAGGATCTCCCGCTCGATGCCGCGCGAGATCAGCGAGTACTCGATCTGGAGGTCCGAGATGGGCGCGGTGGCGGCGGCCCGGCGGATGGTCTCGGCGCCGACCTCGCTGAGGCCGACGTGCCGCACGTACCCCTTCTCGATCAGTTCGGCGATGGCGCCGACGGTCTCCTCGATCGGCACGTCCGGGTCGATCCGGGCGATCCGGTAGACGTCGATGTGGTCGACGCCGAGGCGCTGGAGGGAGTAGGCGGCGAAGTTCTTCACGGCGGCGGGCCGGCCGTCGTAGCCGCTCCAGCCGCCGTCCGGGTCGCGCAGGGCGCCGAACTTCACGCTGATCAGGGCCTGTTCGCGGCGCGCGGCGGGGGCGGCGCGCAGGGCCTCGCCGATCAGCATCTCGTTGTGCCCCATGGCGTAGAAGTCGCCGGTGTCCAGCAAGGTCACGCCGGCCTCCAGGGCGGCGTGGATGGTCGCGATGGACTCGGCGCGGTCGGCGTCGCCGTACAGCGCGGACATGCCCATGCAGCCGAGGCCGAGGGCGGAGACGTGGGGACCGGTGGTGCCGAGGGGGCGGGTGTGCATCGTCGTCATGCCTCAAGCATGGCATGACAGCTGACAGATTTCAATATCTGTCAGCTGTCACTCACCATGACTCTTTGGTCCAGACCTATTGACGTACGAGGTGGACCAGACCACTGTCATGCGCAGGACACCCCACACCGGCACCGCACCCCACGCCCGAGACACCGAGACACCCGACTCCGGCACCTCACCGCACCCCACCGGGAGGCCCCGCATGTTCCGTCGCACCCTGTCCCTGCTCGCCGCCGCGCTGGCGACCGCCTGTCTCACCCAGCTCCCCGCCGCCGGCACCGCCTCGGCCGCCCCGGCCGCCGACACCTGCGCGGTGAAGTCCCGCCCGGCCGGCAAGGTGCTCCAGGGCTATTGGGAGAACTGGGACGGCGCCGCCAACGGCGTCCACCCGCCCTTCGGCTGGACCCCGATCACCGATTCCCGCATCCCCGCCCACGGCTACAACGTGATCAACGCGGCCTTCCCGGTGATCCTCTCCGACGGCACGGCGCTGTGGCAGGACGGCATGGACTCCGGGGTGAAGGTGCCCACGCCCGCGGAGATGTGCGCCGCGAAGGCCTCCGGCGAGACGGTGCTGCTGTCCATCGGGGGCGCGACGGCGGGCATCGACCTCAACTCCACCGCGGTGGCGGACAAGTTCGTCTCGACGATCGTGCCGATCCTGAAGCAGTACAACTTCGACGGCATCGACATCGACATCGAGACGGGTCTGACCGGCAGCGGGAACATCAACCAGCTGTCGCCGTCCCAGGCCAACCTGATCCGCATCATCGACGGCATCCTCGCCCGGATGCCGGCCGGCTTCGGCCTGACGATGGCCCCGGAGACGGCGTACGTCACCGGCGGCAGCATCACCTACGGTTCGATCTGGGGCGCCTATCTGCCGATCATCAAGAAGTACGCCGACAACGGCCGGCTGTGGTGGCTGAACATGCAGTACTACAACGGCAGCATGTACGGCTGCTCCGGCGACTCCTACGGGGCCGGCACGGTGGCGGGCTTCACCGCCCAGACCGACTGCCTGAACAAGGGCCTGGTGGTGCAGGGCACGACGATCAAGGTGCCCTACGACAAGCAGGTCCCGGGCCTGCCCGCACAGTCCGGCGCGGGCGGCGGCTACATGTCCCCGTCCCTGGTCTCCCAGTCCTGGCAGCACTACGGCACGTCCCTCAAGGGGCTGATGGACTGGTCCATCAACTGGGACGGCTCCAAGAACTGGACCTTCGGCGACAACGTCAAGGCGTTGCAGGGCCGTTGAGCACGGAGGGTGCGCGGGCGGCGGGCGCGCCCTGACCGGTCGCGGACCCGGCGCGGCGCGCGAAAACGCCCGCCCCCCGGCCGAACGGGTCGGCCGGGGGGCGGGCGCGAGGCCGGAGCGGGCCGGGATCAGCAGCCGACGAGGCGCTGCGCCAGGTAGCCCTCGATCTGGTCCAGCGACACACGCTCCTGCTTCATCGTGTCCCGCTCGCGGACCGTCACCGCGTTGTCCTCAAGGGTGTCGAAGTCGACGGTCACGCAGTACGGCGTGCCGATCTCGTCCTGCCGGCGGTACCGGCGGCCGATCGCACCCGCGTCGTCGAACTCGATGTTCCAGTTCTGCCGCAGCGCCTGCGCGAGGCCCTTGGCCTTCGGGGACAGCTCGGCGTTGCGCGACAGCGGCAGGACGGCCACCTTCACCGGGGCGAGACGGTGGTCGAGGCGCAGCACGGTGCGCTTCTCCATCTTGCCCTTGGCGTTCGGCGCCTCGTCCTCGACGTACGCGTCGAGGAGGAACGCCAGCATCGTCCGGCCGACACCGGCCGCCGGCTCGATGACGTACGGCGTCCAGCGCTCCTGGTTCTCCTGGTCGTAGTACGACAGGTCCTGGCCGGAGGCCTTGGCGTGCGAGGAGAGGTCGTAGTCGGTGCGGTTGGCGACGCCCTCCAGCTCGCCCCACTCCGAACCGCCGAACCGGAAGCGGTACTCGATGTCGGCGGTGCGCTTGGAGTAGTGGGAGAGCTTCTCCTTCGGGTGCTCGTACCAGCGCATGTTCTCCTCGCGGAGACCGAGCCCGGTGTACCAGGCCCAGCGCTGCTCCATCCAGTACTCCTGCCACTTCTCGTCCTCGCCCGGCTTGACGAAGAACTCCATCTCCATCTGCTCGAACTCACGGGTGCGGAAGATGAAGTTGCCCGGCGTGATCTCGTTGCGGAACGACTTGCCCATCTGGGCGATGCCGAACGGCGGCTTGCGGCGCGAGGCGGTCTGCACCTGGGCGAAGTTGGTGAAGATGCCCTGCGCGGTCTCGGGCCGCAGGTAGGCGACGGAGCCGCTGTCCTGGGTCGGGCCGAGGTGCGTCGACAGCAGGCCGGAGAACTGCTTGGGCTCGGTGAACTGGCCCTTGTTGCCGCAGTTCGGGCAGTTGATGTCGGCCAGGCCGTTCGCCGGGGCGTGGCCCTTCTTCTCCTCGTAGGCCTCTTCGAGGTGGTCGGCACGGAACCGCTTGTGACACGCGGTGCACTCGGTCAGCGGGTCCGTGAACGTGGCGACGTGGCCGGACGCGACCCAGACCTCGGGGGCCAGGATGACGGACGAGTCGATACCGACCACGTCCTCGCGCGACGTCACCATGTAGCGCCACCACTGACGCTTGATGTTCTCCTTGAGCTCGACACCAAGCGGTCCGTAGTCCCAGGCGGCACGCTGACCGCCGTAGATCTCACTGCACGGGAAAACGAAGCCACGGCGCTTGCTCAGGCTGACGATGGTGTCGATCTTGTCGGCGGCCACGGTGCTCTCTTCATTACGACGACGGGCGTTGAAGCGAGATGCTTCCAGCGAATGATTCAGGTTACCGGCGCAGGCTCCCCCACGGCCAAATCGGCCCCCGTCCGGGGCCCCGCACAGGGGCTTGTTGACAACGGTTTCCATTTTTGTTGAAAATGACTGTCATGAACATACGTCGACGTCTGCTGTCCGCCGCCGCCCTCGCCGCCGTCACCGCCCTCGGCGCCGGCACCCTCACCGCCTGCTCGGGGAACAGCTCCGCGGCGACCGGCGACGGCAGGCTCGACGTCATCGCGTCCTTCTATCCGATGACCTTCCTCGCCGAGCGGATCGGCGGCGACCACGTCCACGTCACCAGTCTCACCACACCCGGCCAGGAGCCGCACGACCTGGAGATCAGCCCCAAGCAGATCGCCGCGATCGACGACTCCGACGCCGTCCTCTACCTGAAGAACCTCCAGCCCTCCGTGGACGACGCGGTCGCCCAGTCCTCGGTGCCGACGAAGATCGACGCCGCCTCCCTGACCACCCTGGAGGCGCACGGCAACGAGGTCGGCGGCCACGCGGCCGCGCACGACGACCGGCCGGGCGAGGAGTCGGCGGGCAAGGACCCGCACATCTGGCTGGACCCGGTGCGCTACGCGCAGGTCGCGAGGGGCGTCGGCAAGGCCTTCGAGAAGGCCGACCCCCAGCACGCGGCGGACTACGAGAAGAACACCGCCGCCCTGGTCAAGCAGCTGACCGACCTCGACCGGCGGTTCCGCGACGGCCTCGCGCACACCCGGTCCAAGGTCTTCGTCACCACGCACGCCGCCTTCGGCTACCTCGCCGAGCGCTACGGCCTCACCGAGGAGGCGATCAACGGCCTCGACCCGGACTCCGAGCCCAGCGCCGCGCGCGTGCGGGACCTGGAGCACATGGCGAAGGCCGACCACGTCTCCACCGTCTTCTACGAGACGCTCGTCAGCGACAAGACCGCGAAGACCATCGCGCACGACGCGGGCCTGAAGACCGACGTCCTGGACCCGATCGAGGGCATCACGGCCAAGTCCCGCGGCACGGACTACTTCTCCGTCCAGAACGCCAACCTCAAGGCGCTCCAGCGGGCGCTGGGCGCCAAGTGACGGGAGATCCCATGGAGACCAGCGAGCCTGTCATATCCCTGCGCGGCGTCCGGGCCGATCTCGGCGCCCGTCCCGTCCTGCGCGGCATCGACCTCACCGTCCGCCGCGGCGAGGTCGTCGCCCTGCTCGGCGCCAACGGCTCCGGCAAGTCCACGGCGGTCCGCACCGTCATCGGCCAGGTGCCGGTCACCGCCGGCACCGTCGAACTCTTCGGCACCCCCCGGCCCGCCTTCCGCGACTGGGCCCGGGTGGGCTATGTGCCACAGCGCACCACGGCCGCGGGCGGCGTCCCGGCGACGGTCACCGAGATCGTCTCCTCCGGCCGCCTGGCCCGCACCGGCTTCGGCCTCTTCCGCGCCGGCGACCGGCAGGCCGTGCGGGACGCCCTGGAGCGGGTCGGCATGGCGGACCGCGCCAAGGACGCGGTGACCGCCCTCTCCGGCGGCCAGCACCAGCGCGTCCTGATCGCCCGCGCGCTCGTCGGCCGGCCCGAGCTGCTGATCATGGACGAGCCGATGGCGGGCGTCGACCTGGCCAGCCAGGAGATCCTGGCGCGGACGCTGAAGGCCCAGGTGGAGGCGGGTACGACGGTCCTCCTCGTGCTGCACGAACTGGGCCCCCTGGAACCCCTGATCGACCGGGCGGTCGTGCTGCGGGACGGCTGCGTCCTGCACGACGGCCCGCCCCCGCGGGCCGTGGGCCAGCACGCCCTGCCCGGCCACGACCACGTGCACCCGCACGCCCCCGGGACCACCGATCCGATCCGCACGGGACTGCTGAGCTGATGGACTTCCTGAACTACGCCTTCATGCAGCGGGCCCTGCTCGCCGCCGTCCTGGTCGGCGTCACCGCGCCCGCCATCGGCATCTACCTCGTCCAGCGCCGCCAGGCCCTGATGGGCGACGGCATCGGCCACGTGGCGATGACCGGCGTCGGCCTCGGCTTCCTGCTGTCCGCCTCCCCGGTCTGGATGGCGACGGCGGTCTCCGTGCTGGGCGCCCTCCTGATGGAGCTGATCCGCTGGTACGGCAGGACCCGCGGCGACATCGCCCTCGCCATGCTCTTCTACGGCGGCATGGCGGGCGGCGTGATGTTCATCAACATGGCCCCGACGGGCTCCAACGCGAACCTGACGACGTACCTCTTCGGCTCCCTGTCCACGGTCTCCCGGTCGGACGTGCTGGCGATCTGCCTGCTGGCCGCGTTCGTGGTCGTGGTCACCGTGGGCCTGCGCCGCCAGCTGTTCGCGGTGAGCCACGACGAGGAGTTCGCGCGGGTGACGGGCCTGCCGGTGCGCGCGCTGAACCTGCTGACGGCGGTCACGGCGGCGGTCACGGTCACGGTCGCGATGCGCGTCGTCGGCCTGCTGCTGGTCTCCGCGCTGATGGTGGTCCCGGTGGCGGCGGCCCAGCAGCTCACCCGCAGCTTCGCCGCGACGTTCGCGATCGCGGTGGCGATCGGCGTGACGGTGACCGTGAGCGGCACGATCACGTCGTTCTACCAGGACGTGCCGCCCGGCGCGACGATCGTCCTGCTGACCATCGCCGCGTTCGTCGCGCTGGCCGTGCTCGCCACGCCCGTGGCCCGGCGGCGCGCCCGTGCGGGCGGCTCCCCGGGAGACCCGGCGGAGTGCGTGATTCCGGCCGCGCGGGGCGCCGGGGAGGAGATCAACGCCTGACCCCGGGTGGCCCGGGCTGGCACAATGGCCCGGTCAGGGTGTGACGTGAGGAGGCAACGGTGACGACCGCTGGACCGCCCGTGAAGGGCCGCGCGACCCGGCAGCGGGCAGCAGTGGCGGCGGCGCTGGGCGAGGTGGACGAGTTCCGCAGCGCGCAGGAGCTCCACGACATGCTCAAGCACAAGGGCGACTCCGTCGGCCTCACGACGGTCTACCGCACCCTCCAGTCCCTCGCCGAGGCCGGCGAGGTCGACGTCCTGCGCACGTCCGACGGCGAGTCCGTCTACCGCCGCTGCTCCACCGGCGAGCACCACCACCACCTCGTCTGCCGGACCTGCGGCAAGGCGGTCGAGGTGGAGGGCCCGGCGGTGGAGAAGTGGGCCGAGGCGATCGCCTCCGAACACGGCTATGTGAACGTGGCCCACACGGTCGAGATCTTCGGTACGTGCGCGGAGTGCGCGGACCGGAGCGACTGACCCGGCCGCGCCTCCGGCGGCACCCCTACGACGCGGGGGTGTTGCCCTCCATCGCCAGCAGTTCCTCGTTCGGGATGGCCCCGCCGAAGCGCCGGTCGCGGGACGCGAACTCGACGCAGGCCCGCCACAGGTCGCGCCGGTCGAAGTCCGGCCACAGCACGTCCTGGAAGACCATCTCGGCATAGGCGCTCTGCCACAGCAGGTAGTTGGACACCCGCTGCTCACCGCTGGGCCGCAGGAACAGATCCACGTCCGGCATGTCCGGGTAGTACAGGTACTTCTGGATCGTCTTCTCGCTCACCTTGGCCGGGTCGAGCCGCCCGGCCTTCACGTCCTCGGCCAACGCCCGTGCCGCGTCGGCGAGTTCGGCCCGGCCGCCGTAGTTCATGCAGAAGTACAGCGTGATCCGGTCGTTGTCCTGGGTCTGCTCCTGCGCGACCTGGAGTTCCTTGGCGACCGACTTCCACAGCTTGGGCATCCGGCCGACCCACCGCACCCGCACGCCCAGCGAGTCGAGCTGGTCCCGGCTCTTGCGGATGAAGTCGCGGTTGAAGTTCATCAGGAAGCGGACCTCTTCGGGCGAGCGCCGCCAGTTCTCGGTGGAGAAGGCGTACAGCGAGACGTTGCGCACGCCGATCTCGATCGCTCCCTGGAGCACGTCGAGCACCTGCTCGGCGCCGACCTTGTGCCCCTCGGTGCGCGGCAGGCCCCGCTTCTTGGCCCACCGCCCGTTGCCGTCCATGATGATCGCCACGTGCTCGGGGACCAGTTCGCCGGGCAGCTTCGGGGGACGGGCGCCCGAGGGGTGCGGCTCCGGTGCCGTGTACTCGCGCCGCTGGCGCCCCAGGATCCCGCGTACCACCATGTGCTCCGACTCCCCTTACGACGTGTGACTCTCGACGACTTTCAGGACTTTTCCACGTACCGCAGCGACCGTAGTCCGCGCTCCAGGTGCCAGTGCAGGTACGCGGAGACGAGTCCGCTGCCCTCGCGGACGTACCGCGCCTCGGCGGCGTCGGCCGTCTCCCAGTCTCCCGTAAGCAGCGCGCCCAGCAGGACCAGGGTCCCCGGCGAGGGTACGACGCTCCCGGGCACCCGGCAGTCGGCACACACGGAGCCGCCGGAGGCGACCGAGAAGAACCGGTTCGGACCGGGCATGCCGCACTTGGCGCAGTCGCCGAAGCTCGGCGCGTACCCGTTGACGGCGAGCGAGCGCAGCAGGAAGGCGTCGAGCACGAGGTGCGGGGCGTGCTCGCCCCGGGCCAGCGTCCGCAGCGCGCCGACCAGCAGCAGGTACTGCTGTACGGCCGGCTCCCCCTCGTGGTCGGTGAACCGCTCGGCGGTCTCCAGCATGGCCGTACCGGCGGTGTAGCGCGCGTAGTCGGCGACGATCCCGCCACCGTAGGGGGCGATGGTCTCACTCTGCGTGCACAGCGGCAGCCCGCGTCCGACCAGCTCGCTGCCCCGCGCGAAGAACTGCACGTCCACGTGGGAGAAGGGCTCCAGCCGGGCCCCGAACTTCGACTTCGTGCGCCGCACGCCCCGCGCCACGGCCCGTACCCGCCCGTGACCCCGCGTGAGCAGGGTGATGATCCGGTCCGCCTCGCCCAGCTTCTGGGTGCGCAGCACGATGCCGTCGTCGCGGAACAGACTCATGCCGCCATTCTCCCCCATGGGGCGCGGGCGCCCGGCCGCCGGTGGCGGCGGCGCCGGGCGCCCGTACGGCGAGGGGTCAGGGCACCTCGCCCCGGCTGCGGGCGTTGACGTACGCCGTCTCCGCCCGGATCCGCTCGGCGGGGCTGGCCGCCCGCACGGCGCCCACCTCGGCCTCCCACTCCCGTCCGCCGCCGTAGGGCCGCAGCCACACGCCGGCTCCCTCGTACGCCATCACGATCCCCACCCGTCCGGAACCGGTGTCGACGGCGTGGCTCCCGACCGGCGGCAGCCTCACCCCGCCACCCCCGCGACCACGACGGCGAGCCGGCGCGCGACGTCCACGGAGCACCGTCCCAGTTCCACCAGCGGGCAGGGCGACTCCCGGGCGAGCATCACCGGGTCGAGTCCGAGTGACGGCAACACGATCCCGGCACTCGCCAGCGCGCCCCGCAATTCCTGCACCACGTCCTCCGCCTCTTCGACACAGATCACCGAGTGCTTGGCCATTCCACGCTTCCCTTTCCTTTCGGATTTCACGCTTCGCACATCCATGGTGACGCTCCGGCTCTACACTCGGCGACCATCCGGGCCCTACAAGTACGAGTCAGTCAAAGGGGATTGGCCATGGCCAACGGTTCACGGCAGGCGGCGTGGGAGTTCTTCGGAGCGGAACTGAAACGTCGGCGGGAGAACGCGGCGCTCACCCAGGCGGAGCTGGGAGCGCGGGTATTCGTTTCCGGCGGCTACATCGGCCAGTTCGAGCAGGCGATCAGGAAACCGCAGCTGGATGTGGCACAGCGGATCGACGAGATCCTACAAACCGACGGCTTTTTCGAACGGTTGTGGAAGAAGCTCATCAAGGAGCAGCCGTACGCGGCTTACTTCGCGCACGTGGTTGAGCTGGAGCGACTCGCGACGGAAATCTACGAGTACGCGCCGACGGTGATCCCGGGACTCCTCCAGACCCCCGAGTACGCACGAGCCGTGTTCCTGGCGGGCAATCCGTTCGCCACCGACGAGTACATCGAGGATCTGGTCAGGGTACGAATGGACCGGACGCGACTCCTGAAGGACGCTACACGCCCCAAGTATTGGGCGGTACTCCACGAAACGGCCCTGCGCATCCCAGTCGGCGGCCCGGCGATCATGGCACACCAGCTGGAGTACATCGCGTCCCTGATGCGGGAGCGCAAGGTGGTGATGCAGGTGCTGCCCTTCGCGGCTGGTGCGCACCCCCGCATGGGCAAGATGATGAAGCTGATGAACTTCGAGGACGCCCCGCCAACTATCTATACAGAAGGCGTGGCTTCGGGAAGTCTCCTGGACGATCCGACGCTGGTTAGGCGGACCTGGGCGTCTTACGATCACATCAGGGCCGCCGCGCTGTCGCCGGAGGCGTCCCTGGCCCTGATCGAGTCGGCGGCGGAGGACCACAGACGATGCGTGAGTACGAGCTGACCAAAGCACGTTGGCGCAAGAGCACCTACAGCACCGGCGACGCCAGCGAAGATTGCGTCGAGGTCGCCGACGGAGTCCCCGGCGTCGTCCCCGTCCGCGACAGCAAGCTGGCCGCCGGGCCGGTGCTGCTGATCGGGCCGGTCGCGTGGGCGCGGTTCGTCGGTTCCGTCACCGGCCAGAACTAGGCGCATTCGCGCCGCATTACCCCGGACGTAATCGACGCGCCCGAAGACCTCTGGCAGGGTCGGGATCATGACGACTTCCGATGCTCACGACCTCCTGAAGGCCGAGGCGGGCCGTCGCCTGGCGGCTCGTCACCAGGTCGACCTCGACCCGAGCGGACTGGCCCGGGACGCCGGGCTCGACCCGGCGTCGATAGCGGAACGCTTCCCCGACCGGGACAGCCTGCTGACCGATCTCGTCCTGGCCGCCTACAACGCCATGGGCGACAGCGCGGAGCGGGCCGCGGCCGACGCGGAGAAGGCGGGCGCCGACCTGCTGGGCCGCTGGGTCGCCACGTGCGAGGGCGTCCGCGAGTGGGCGCTCGCCCACCCGGAGGAGTACGTGCTGATCTGGGGCCGGCCCGTGCCCGGCTACGACGCCCCGCCGGAGACGATGGTCGCGGGCGCCCGGACCGTACTCGTCCTGCTCGGCCTGGTGCGCGAGGCGCTCGCGGCCGGAACGCTCGCGGTGGACCACGTCCCCATGCCGGAGCTGTCCGAGGGCATGGCCCGCACGATCGAGCCGCTGTCCCAGGGCATGCTGAGCGGCCTGCCCACCCCCGTCATCACCCGCATGCTGGTCATCTGGACCCAGCTGCACGGCATGGTCGGCTTCGAGGTCAACGGCCACATCGCGGGCGTGGCCGCGGACCCGGCCGCCTTCTTCACGCACGCGGCGACGGCCATGGGCCAGTACATCGGTCTGCCCCACTGACCCACGGGGGCCGCCCGCTCCCGGCGTCGGAAGCGGGCGGCCCGTGCGGACGGCGCGCCGCGGTTCAGCCCGTGGGCAGGGCGCCGAGCAGGTCGGCCGCCAGCGGTTCGTCGGTCCGGTCGTCGATCAGGGTGACGCGGATCGCCGGGTTGTCGGTGGTGTCCCTGGTCTGCCGCGGGTCCACCGCGAACAGCACGGTGACCGGACGCGCGGCGCCCTCCGGGTCGTGGACGCCCGCGTACTGGAGGAAGCGCCAGCCGTCGGACTCCCAGTGGTCGATCAGCCCGGAGCGGACGACGGGGGCGGCGGCCACCCAGGCCAGCGAGCGCTCCAGCAGTTCGACGGAGGCGGCCACCGGCACCTCGTCGTCCCGGCCCGGGACGAGCGGGTGCCCGAAGACCTTCAGCCGTGTCCGGCGCAGCGGGACCAGCCACAGGTGGTCGAGGTCGCTGGAGACCGCGACCAGGACGGCGGTGACGGCGGCGAGGAAGAGCACCGACGCCACCGGATCGCGGACCACCTGGCTCCACCAGGCGGTCCGGGCTCCGACCGCCGCAGCGCCGCCCGCCGCGACCAGCCCCGCGCGGACGAAGGCCCGCCAGGTGATCGGGCCGTTGCCGCGGGCGGTGCACCCGCAGGACGACCGCGGGGCGGTGACCCGGGCGTAGCCGAGGTATCCGAGGAAGCCGACGCCCAGGACCAGGGCGGCGACGCCCGGCGCCGGAGTGGCCGGCGCCGCCAACAGGCCTGCGGCGACGACCAGTTCGAGCACGCCGGTGGCCCGCAGGACGAGCGTGGCGCGGCGGCCGTCGTTCAGGACGCGGACCAGGACGGTGCCGGCCGCCTGCGCCGCCACCTGCCGGCCGAACGCCTTGGCCGCGCCGGTGCCGGCGAGCAGGACGCCGAGCAGCAGCGGGGCGAGACTCATGGCGAGCGATGCGCTCACTTCCGTGTCCCCCTGTCTCAGTGCCCGACGCTGATACGGGCGATGTCCACGCTGTCGTCGGCGGGCCGCCAGGCGCCCAGCACCTGGGCGTGGTGCCCGATCCGCAGCTGGGAGAGGTTGGAGGTGAGGGCGCCACCGCGGAAGGAGGCGGTGGTCCTCTTCTCCACGATGTTGCCGACCAGGGCGTTGCGGCCATGGCTCAGGTGCAGCCGGGAGCGTTCGATGCCGCGGATGGTGACGTAGAGGTTGACGATGTTCACCCACACCGCGTCGGCGGCCACGCTGCCGTCGGGCATCTCCACACCGCGCGCGTACAGGCCGTCGCCTGCCTCGATGGCCTCGGCGGTGACGGTCTCCAGCTTCCAGATGCTGGTGGCGTTGGTGAGCTGGATCAGCTTGTGCGTGCCGTCCGCCTCGACGACGTCGAGGACGCCGCGTCTGATCTGGGCGACGCGGCCGTCGACGAACACCGACGCGGAGACCGCCGGGTCGAGGGAGGGCATGGGCGCGGCGAAGGCGGCGTCCGCGTCCAGGCCGCCGAGCGCGGAGGCGCCCACGATGGTGGCACCGCCGAGCGCCGCGCTGGTCAGCAGACGGCGCCGGTCGAGTCCGTGGCGTTCGCTCATGACGGGGTTCCTCCTCACTCGTAGATGTAGACGGGAAGCAGCCCGGAGCTGAGGCTGCCGATGGCGGAGTACGCGGCGGGCGTCAGGTCGATGACCCGGTGGGTGCGGCAGGCGCCGTTGCAGCAGGTCTGCTCGCTGCACCACATCTGCGTGTTGGGGCCGCAGTCGGCGAGGGTGACGCAGACCGTGGCGCCGGAGCACTGGTGCTTGACGTTGACGACGGAGCCGCAGCCGCGTCTGGGCATGTTCTCGCCGCAGGCCGCCGGGTTGGTGACGCTCCAGCAGGCCGCCGAGAGGTTGGGCCAGGCGGCCATGTTCTTGCCGGACTGGCAGGTACCGCAGGCACCGGTTCCGGTGCTGCCGCAGGGGCCCCAGGAACTGCCGCAGCAGAACCAGGAGGTCTCGCCTGCCCAAAGACTGGTGGATCCGCAAGCCATTGCTGTGTCCCTTCGTCGACGGGGAGATCACGGACACCGCGATCTATGACGCGTGCATGACAAAACGACGAACGAAACGGTGCGGGGTCGCGCGTTGGCGCCTGCCAATGATGCTCGCTTCTACGCGCGTTGGCCAGGGGGCGGGAGAGGGAGTGGTGGACGGACCCGCCCGGTGCGCCCGGCCGCGTCGCGCCTGGCACACCGCTCGCGCTGTCACCATCCTGGGAGGAGGCCCCCTCGATCCCCGACCCAGCCCGCAGGAGCCGTCGATGACCTTCCCCGCGCCGCTCACCGGAGTCGTCCCGCCCGTCTGCACGCCGCTGACGCCCGAACGGGAGGTGGACGTGCCCTCGCTGCTCCGGCTGGTGGACCATCTGGTGGGAGCGGGCGTGCACGGGCTGTTCGTGCTCGGCTCGACGTCGGAGGCGGCCTTCCTCACGGACGCGCAGCGGCGGCGGGTGGTGGAGACGGTCGCCGGGCACCTGGGCGGACAGCTGCCGGTGCTGGCCGGGGCCATCGACATGACCACCCCCCGGGTCCTCGACCACGTGCGGGCGGTGACGGCGGCCGGGGCCGAGGCGGTGGTGGTCACCGCGCCGTTCTACACCCGCACCCACCCCTCGGAGATCGTGCACCACTACCGCCGGATCGCGGCCCTGAGCCCGGTGCCGGTGATCGCCTACGACATCCCGGTCGCCGTGCACACCAAGCTCCCGGCCGAGCTGGTCCTCGGCCTCGCCGGGGACGGGGTGCTGGCCGGGATCAAGGACTCCAGCGGGGACCTGGCGGCCTTCCGGGAGCTGGTCACCGGCGCCCGCGCCCACCCCGGCTTCGGCGTGCTGACCGGCTCGGAGCTGATCGCCGACGCCGCGCTGGCACTGGGCGCGGACGGGGCGGTGCCGGGGCTCGCCAACGTCGACCCGCACGGGTACGTGCGGATGTACCGGCAGTGCCGGGCGGGCGACTGGGCGGGGGCGCGGGCCGAACAGGAGCGGCTGTGCGCGCTGTTCGGGCTGACGGCGGTCGGCGATCCGGCGCGGATGGGCGGCGGTTCCTCGGCGCTCGGCGCCTTCAAGGCGGCCCTGCACCTGCGGGGCGTGATCGACTGTCCGGTCACGGCCGAGCCGCAGGTGCCGCTGTCCGGCGAGGAGACGGAGAAGGTCGCCAAGTTCCTCGCCTGCGCCGGGCTGTTGTGACCCCGCCTCAGTTCGCCTCGGCCCAGGTCAGCAGCTCGGGCGTGTGCAGCGAGGGCAGCCACAGGTCGGCCCGCTCGGCGCCGTCGCCGGGCGGGCGGGGGCCGACCCCGAGCACCCGCAGTCCGGCGGTGCGGGCCGACTCCACGCCGGTCAGGGAGTCCTCGACGGCCAGCGCCTCCTCCGGCGGGACACCGCACAGGCGGGCCGCGAGGGCGTAGACGTCCGGCCAGGGTTTGGGGCGCACCTCGGCGTCCCCCGAGTCCGGGACGACGATGTGCTGGAAGTACCCGCGCAGCCCGGCCCGCTCCAGGCTGCCCTCCACCACCACCATCGGGCAGTTGCTGGCCACGGCCAGCGGCATCCGGCCGGCCAGCAGCCGGACCAGGTGGGCGGCGCCCGGCATGGTCACCGGGTCGTCGGTGACCAGCTCCAGGAAGTGGTCCAGGAGGGCCGCCGTCAGGCCGTCCGTCAGCTCGGGCTTGTGCACCGACTCGGCCATCAGCCGGCCGCAGTCCGCGTAGTGCACTCCCTTGGCCTGTTCCGCGAAGCCCGGTGGTGGCTGGAGCCCGAATTCCCGGAAGGCCAGGTTCCGGGCTTCCTGCCAATGGCGTTCGCTGTCCATCAGAGTGCCGTCGCAGTCGAAGACGACGGCTCGTGGCGACCAGTCGAGCAGTTGGGCCGTGGTGGTCACAGTGGCCTCCTATGCACCTCGCTTGAAAGGGATGTGCGACATTCCCGGCTGTCCGCAGGAAGCGGAAAGATAGCGATGACTACGTTATTTTCACGGTGGCAAATCAGGCAATAACCCCATAGAGCGACTCGACGGCGGCGGCTTTCGGGTGTATGGCGGCATGGCCGCCCGCACCTTCCGTGTCGCCAAATCGACTTGTTCGCATGGCAGTTGACGCATATGCGGGAGACATGCGACGCCGCCGTGGGGCGCGGCCCTTACCACTCGACCGCGTTGGTCTTCGAAAGAAATACGTAATTACCGCCCGAGGGTGGTTCCTGTTTGCTCCGGGCGTACGCGGGCGCATTACATTCGTGGCAAGTCAGAAGAGCCGAGCGAGGGCGGGCGGGAAACGGTGCAGAAACGGGCCAAGGCAACCCGCAGATCACTCCTGGAGGCGGCGGCCCAGCTCTTCGCGGAACAGGGCTACGCGGGGACCAGCGTCAACGACATAAGCGCACGGTCGGGCCGGACCAGCGGCGCCGTCTACTTCCACTACGCCAGCAAGGAGGGCATCGCGCTCGCCGTCGTCCGGGACCGGTTCGCCACCTGGTCCCAGCTCACCACGGCGTACGCGGACCGGGCGGTGCCGCCGGTGGAACGCCTCGTCGGCCTCAGCTACGACATCGCCCGCGCCCTCGCCGAGGACCCGGTGACGCGCGCGGGCGCCCGACTGTGGGCCGAGCGCGCCACCATCGACGCCCCGCTGCCCGACCCGTTCGCGCTCTGGACCGCCGCCGCCACCCGGCTGCTCGCCGAGGCCCGGCTGGCCGGCCAGGTGGCCCCGCACGTCCGGCCCGCCCCCACCGCGCGGGCCCTGGTGCGCGCCTTCTTCGGCCTGTGCTCGCTCACCGAGGCGCTGGAGGGCGCGGCCACCGTCACCGACCGGCTCACCGACTGGTGGCAGCTGACCCTGCCCTCGCTGCGGCCCGCGCCGGGGACTCACCGGCCGGCGGGAGGGTGACCGCCGATCCCGGTCACCCGGTGGAACTCCAGGGCGTCGTAGGGACCCGTCTCGTACAGGACGCCGACCGTGCCGGGACCGAGCTGGACCAGGTCGGAGTAGGCCGCCGGGCCGTCGGACAGGGTGGCCAGGCGGGTGAAGGTGCGGCCGGCGTCGGCGCTGGACCACAGCGCCATGGCACGCCGCTCGGTCGGCACGCAGGGCCCGGAGAACAGCAGCGGGGCGCCGTCCTCCCGGAGCTGGAGCACGCTGCCCTGGACCACGGGCACGTCGTTCAGGGTGGGCTGGGGGGCATAGGGGCGGTCGAGGGTGGCGCCGCCGTCCGAGGAGTAGCTGTCGAGGCGGTTGCCTGGAGCGCCGCCGTTCTGGTCGCGGGCGCTGAAGTACACGCGCCCGTCAGGCAGTTGGGTGGCGCTGGTCTCGTTCACGTTGACGGTCCCGGCGGGGCCGGTGGCCTGGTAGCCGAGGTGCCAGGTGATGCCGCCGTCGTCGCTGTAGAGGGCGTGACCGGCGTAGTGCCGGGCCTCCCTGCCGGTGTCCTTCGAGCCCCGGGCCGGCGCGGTGGAGTGGTTGGCCGGGACCAGGAGGCGGCCGGGGGCACCCCCCGCGGGGGAGTGCGGGCCCCGGGTGAGGGCGACGGCGTGGCCCGGTCCGGTCGCGTACCAGCGCCAGCCGGGCCGCTTCACCGCGTCCGTGATGTCCCGCGGCGGGGTGAAGGTGCGGCCGTCGTCCGTGCTGCGCTGCACGTACACCCGGCGGCCCCGGGCCGCCGTGACCTCGCCGCGCATGATCTGCGCCTCGGTGACGTCCCCCGCGTTTCCACAGGTCACCAGGACGATGTCGCCGGTGCGCGGGTCCACGACGGGCGCCGGGTTGCCCCGGGTGTTCCCGTTCCCCGCGGCCACCACGGCGAGCGGGCCCCAGGTGCGGCCGCCGTCGGTGGAGCGGCGCAGCACGACGTCGATGTCCCCGCTGTCGCCGGAGCCGTCGCGCCTGCCCTCGGCGAAGGCGAGGACCGTGCCGCGCCGGGTGCTCACCAGCGCGGGGATGCGGTAGGCGGCGTAGCCTCCCCGGCCCGAGACGTAGGGCCGCGAGGAGGCGCGGCGCGCGACCGGCTCACGGGGCGTGGCGCGGGCGGGTTCCGGGATCACGGGGGCGGCGAGGAGCGGAAGGCCGGTGAGGAGGGCGCGGCGCGGCAGTGTCACGCCGTGATGCTGCCCGGCCGGGACGGGCTCGCCTTACTCCTTTCGAGCTAATGATCCGGTGGTCCGGGACTCAGGAGGGTGTCCGGGCGGCCGCCAGCAGCCGGGTGACGTCCTCGGCCGGGAGGGTCAGGGCCGCGCCGACCGTGGTGAGGGCGTCGCGCTCGGCGGGGGTGTAGGGGCCGTCGGCGAGGGCGATGTGGGCGCCCTGGAGGAGCAGGGCCTCGCGCCCGGCCGGGGCCAGGTGCGGGGCGAGCGGGTCCAGCGCCTCGTGCAGCTCTATGGTCAGGCTGGCGCCGCAGGGCTCGCCCAGCACCCGGCCGGTGTCGGCGGCCAGGGCGTCGACCAGGGCGGCGAGCTGCTCCTCGGTGCAGTCGTCGACACCGCCCGCGCGGACCGCGGCGCAGGCCGTCTCCAGGGGCGCCCGGGAACCGGTGCCGCCCGCGGCGAGGACCGCGAGGGCCACGGTGTGCACGCCGTCGCGGAGCATCGCGGAGAAGCGGCGGGTGGTGGGGTGGTCGAGGACCTCGGGGCCGTAGTGGTGGCCGCAGTCGGCGCACTCCACGACGGGCCCGGTCGTGCCGCGCGGCAGCACGGGCACCCCGAACACGGTGAGCCTGCGGCGCCCGGTGAGCCGCTGGTAGTTGCGGTCGCCCCCGCAGCCCGGGCAGTAGAACTCGCCGTCGCCCACGGGAGTCCATGCGGTGCGGGTGCCCAGGACGCGCAGAGCCCTGGTGTCACGGCCGTCTCGTCCCCGTACTGGCAGCACGTCGCACCTCCCTAGAGCACGGCACCATCGCCGCGCTGGCGTGATGTTAGCCACATCGCGCGGCGGAGTCAGTACCTCGTACGAGACCAATCCGTGACCTGTCCGGCCCCGTGGCCGAGAAACGACGAGCCCCGGCCGCCGTGCGAGGCGACCGGGGCCGGGAAACCGCCGGTGGGAGTGGGTCAGCGGGCGGCTCGGTTGACGGCCGAGACGACCGCCTTCAGTGAGGCACGCGTCGTGTTCGCGTCGATGCCGATGCCCCACAGGACCTGGCCGTCGATCGCGCACTCGATGTAGGAGGCGGCCTGCGCGGAGGCGCCCTCGCTCATCGTGTGCTCCTGGTAGTCCAGCAGGCGTACGTCGACGCCGATGGTGTGCAGGGCGTCGAAGAAGGCCGAGATCGGACCGTTGCCGGAACCGGTCAGCACGCGGTCCTCGCAGTCCACGGTGGCATCGACGGTGAGCGTGTCCACGCCGTCGTTGTCGGTGGTCGACTGGCCCGTCCTGACCTGGATGCGGCCCCAGGGGTTCTCCGGGTTGGGCAGGTACTCGTCCTGGAAGACCGACCAGATCTCCTTCGGGGTGATCTCGCCGCCCTCGGCGTCCGTCTTCGCCTGGATGATCTTCGAGAACTCGATCTGCATCCGGCGCGGCAGGTCCAGCTTGTGGTCGTTCTTCAGGACGTAGGAGATACCGCCCTTGCCGGACTGCGAGTTGACGCGGATGACCGCCTCGTAGGAACGGCCGACGTCCTTCGGGTCGATGGGCAGGTACGGCACCGCCCACTCCAGGTCGTCCACCGTGACGCCCTTGGCCCTGGCGTCGGCCTCCATGGCGTCGAAGCCCTTCTTGATGGCGTCCTGGTGGGAGCCGGAGAAGGACGTGTAGACCAGGTCGCCCACGTACGGGTGGCGCGGGTGGACCTCCATCTGGTTGCAGTACTCCCACGTACGACGGATCTCGTCGATGTCGGAGAAGTCGATCTGCGGGTCGACGCCCTGGGAGAACAGGTTCATGCCCAGGGTGACCAGGTCGACGTTGCCGGTGCGCTCGCCCTGGCCGAACAGGCAGCCCTCGACGCGGTCGGCGCCGGCCATCAGCGCCAGCTCGGCCGCCGCCACCGCCGTGCCGCGGTCGTTGTGCGGGTGCACGGACAGGCAGACGTACTCGCGGCGGGACAGGTTGCGGTGCATCCACTCGAAGCGGTCCGCGTGCGTGGACGGGGTCGAACGCTCCACCGTGGCGGGCAGGTTGAGGATGATCTCGCGGCCCGGACCGGGCTGGTAGACGTCCATGACCGCCTCGCAGACCTCCAGCGCGAAGTCCAGCTCGGTGTCGGTGAAGATCTCCGGCGAGTACTGGTAGCCGAACTCGGTCTCGGGGCCCAGCAGTTTCTCGGCGTACTCCATCACCAGGCGGGTGCCGTCGACGGCGATCTGCTTGATGTCGTCCTTGGAGCCGCGGAAGACGACCCGGCGGAAGACCGGGGCGGTGGCGTTGTACAGGTGGACGGTGGCGCGCCGCGCGCCCTTCAGGGACTCCACGGTCCGCTCGATCAGGTCCTCGCGGGCCTGGGTCAGTACGGAGATCGTCACGTCCTCGGGGATCGCGCCCTCTTCCTCGATGATCGAGCGCACGAAGTCGAAGTCGGTCTGGCCGGAGGCGGGGAAGCCGACCTCGATCTCCTTGTAGCCCATCTTGACCAGCTGGTCGAACATCCGGCGCTTGCGCTCGGGCGACATGGGGTCGATCAGGGCCTGGTTGCCGTCGCGCAGGTCGGTGGAGAGCCAGCGGGGGGCGACGGTGATCCGCTGGTCCGGCCAGGTGCGGTCCGGGATGTCCACCTGGTCGTAGCGGCCGTACTTGTGGACCGGCATGGAACTGGGCTGCTGGCGGTTGGCCATGGTGCGGGGCTCCTCGATGGGTCTGGCAGATGTCCGACTGGACGGCCGACGACGCGACGCCAAGCTCCGCGGGGAGGGAGTCGGCCTCGACTACAGACCCTCGCCGCGGCAGCTAAGGAGAAGCAGCCCGAAAAGCATGATGCAGCGCAGCCTAGCCGATGCCTTCCAGCATCCGGGGACGCGTTCCAGTATGCGGGACCGAGGAACTAAAGGGGACAAAAAGTGCATGGCATCACATCGCCCTACCACATCGTCACGCCCTGTCGCGCCCACTGTCCCGGTATTTCACCAATGATGGTTGCGAGTAGTGACATCGGCGTCACTCAGTGCGATGGTCGGTACATGACGACGAACGGGGGCTTCAAGCCCGTCTTCTGCACGATCGTCCCGCCGCACGTACTCGACCGGCTATCCCAGGCCCAGGACCCGGACCTGTCGGCACCCGCCCGCCGCTCCCTGGAGCACGACGCCGCCCAGCGCACCCGGCGCCGGCTGACCACGGTGCTCGGCGCGACCGCCGTCGCCCCGCCCAAGGGGGCCGCCGCCGACCGTCCGCACCGCACCATCTACGACACCCACCACACCCAGGACCTGCCCGGCACCAAGGTCCGCGAGGAGGGCTCCGACCCGGGCAAGGACGCCTCCGTCAACCGCGCCTACGCCGGCCTCGGCGCCACCTTCGACCTGTATCTGAAGGTCTACGGCCGCCGGTCCATCGACGGCAACGGCCTCCCGCTCGACGCCACCGTGCACTACGGCGAGGGCTACGACAACGCCTTCTGGAACGGCGAGCAGATGGTGTTCGGCGACGGCGACGGCAAGGTCTTCCTGGACTTCACCATCCCGGTCGACGTCATCGGCCACGAACTGACCCACGGCGTCACCCAGCACACCGCGAACCTGGAGTACTTCGGCCAGTCCGGCGCGCTCAACGAGTCGATCTCCGATGTCTTCGGCTCGCTGATCAAGCAGTACTCGCTGGGCCAGACCGCCGCCGAGGCCGACTGGCTGATCGGCGCCGGGCTGCTCGCCCCGGGCGTGCACGGCACCGCGCTGCGCTCGATGAAGGCACCGGGCACGGCGTACGACGACCCGAACCTCGGCAAGGACCCGCAGCCCGGCAGCATGGACCACTATGTGCGCACCGGCCGCGACAACGGCGGCGTGCACATCAACTCCGGCATCCCGAACCATGCCTTCTACCTGGCCGCCAAGGCCCTCGGCGGGCACGCCTGGGAGAAGGCCGGGCAGATCTGGTACGACACGGTGACCGGCGGCGAGCTGAAGTCGGACGCCCAGTTCGCGGACTTCGCCAAGCTCACCCTGAAGGCGGCGCGCCACCGCTACGGCGGCGGGGACGAGGCGGAGGCCATCGAGAAGGCCTGGGAACAGGTCGGAGTGCACACACGCTAGCCCCGCGCACTGCGACACTGGACCCATGCGGATTCAGGTGAGGCGCACAGGCGGTTTCGCCGGCATCGAGCGCCGGGCCGAGGTGGACACCTCGGCCCGGCCCGACGCCCCGGACTGGGACGGCCTGGCCGCGCGCGTGCTCGCGTCCGGCCACGGCACCCCGCCGGCCGGCGTCCCGGACGGCTTCAGCTACGAGATCACCGTGGACGGCCGCACGGTGTACGCGGCCGACCCCCGACTGACCGACGAGCAGCGGGAGTTGATCTCCTGGGTGCTCAAGGAGGGCGCGTAGGCCCTGCCTTCGAAGCACGGCGTTCCGGCCCTTTGCCGGTGACGCATTGAGCCGAGCACGGCCGGCCCCCCGGGAACCGGTGGGTGTCAGGGCTGCTCTGCGGGAAAGTGACGGGACCATTGTCCCGTCACTGCCTCTGCAGGGCGATGGGACGGGTGTCCCATCACCTATGCTGGTCTCATGGCTAGATGGCAACCGGGAGCGGCCCAGCGACTCGTCGTCGCGGCCGTCGACCTGTTCACCGAGCAGGGATACGACGCCACCACGGTGACGCAGATCGCCGAGCGCGCCGGCGTCACCAAGAGCACCTTCTTCCGGCACTTCTCCGACAAGCGCGAACTGCTGGTCGCCGGCCAGGAAACGCTCAGCAGGCTCCTCGCCGACGGCATCACCGAGGCCCCGGCGGACGCCAGCCCGCTCCAGGCGGTGGCAGCCGGACTCGAGCGCGCGTCGAGCGCCATGGGGCCGGCGAACCGCGAACTCGGTCCCCGCCTCAAGGCAGCCGTGGCGGCCAGCACCGAACTGCAAGAGCGCGATGCCCTCAAGAGCGTCGGTCTCGCGGCCGCCATGACAACCGCGCTCGTCGCCCGCGGCGTCCCCGAACCCACCGCCCACCTCGCAGCCGAGCTGGGAGTCCTCGCGTTCAAGCGTGGCTACGCCCAGTGGTCCGAACAAGATCATGACGACGCCGAAGGACTCGCACCACACGCACTGGCAGCCCTGGAAGACCTCCGCGCGGCAACCGCGTCACTGGGCTGACCCATGCCGCCCGGCGGAACCCGGCCGCCCAACCGGACCGCCTGCGCAGGAGGTCCTCCGCGCCTAGCAGTACCCCTTCGTGAGGAAGGGCCGCCGACCCGGAGTACCGAGGTCGAGCGGGATGTCGACATGGCTCGGCAGGTCGGCGAAGGATGCGTTGGGGAGGATGAACTCCCGTCCGGTGTACCGCTGTCGTACCGTCTGCGCCGCGGCGGGCCGGCACACGAACGGGTTGGCGTACGTGTTGTAGCCAAGGCCCACACCGGTGTTGAGGAACCCGGCGTCCTGGCACTGGTACAGCGCGGCCCGCAGCGCGGCGGCGTTCCGCGGGCCGGTGTAGCGGGTCTGGAAGCCGGCGAAGCAGTCCAGCGAGGACGCCCCGTCGTACGGCGAGGGCCCGGCGGCCGCCAGCGCGTCCAGGAAGGACCGGTTGCAGCCGATCGCCGCCGAGGGCGCCGCCCCCTTGAGGAGCTGGGAGCGCCTGCACCCGGTCACGTCCTGGAAGGCGCCGACCACGTCCTCCCCCCTGCGCAGCCGCGAGTAGGCGAGCACCAGGTCCCGCTGCGCGGCGAGCGGATAGGCGTCCGTGTTCCCGAACTCCTCGTCCAGCAGCCGGAACCAGGTCTCGAAGGCCGGCACCTGCGCCCGGACCCCGGGGGGCAGGGTGTAGACGGCGAGGTCGGTCGGCGTGTCCCAGTCGTCGAGGCCCGGGTAGCCGACGAAGGACAGCACACCGATCCCGGTCTTCGGCGGCTGGTCGCCGTACCGGGCGCGCAGTTGCAGATACCGCTCCAGATTGGTGTTCGAGCCCGCCCACGCGTACCAGAAGCCGCTCGGGTAGAGGGTGGTGTCGCCCCGGGTGTGGGTGGTGCCGAACAGGGTGGGCGCCACACAGCGCACCTCGCGCGCGTCCCATGCCGCCCGGTACTCGGCCGGGGTGGAGACGCAGTCGGCCGCCCTGGCCGGACGGGGATCGGCGAGCGCGCCCGGGGCGGTGCCCAGGACGGCGAACAGGCAGGCCGCGAGCGCGGTCAGCAGGCGCCCGCGCCTCCCGGTGGTCAGCTGATGGAGAGTCATGCGGGACAGTGTCGGAACGCCGCGCCCCCGTATGCCAGTCGATTGGGCCAAGCGGCCCACACCAAAGCGCTCTGGAGCCGTCTGCCGCACGGGCGTTGACTTCGTTACCGGGGGTACGGATGATCCCGCCATGGCGACTGACACGGGCGATCCGCTCCCCCGGTTCCCGGCCGGCTTCCTGTGGGGTGTCTCCACCTCCGCCCATCAGATCGAGGGCGCGGCCGAGCTGCGCGGACCGTCCGTGTGGGACGTGTTCACCGCCGAGCCCGGCCGGGTGAAGGACGGCTCCACGGCCGCGGTGGCCTGCGACCACTACCACCGCTACCCCGAGGACGTGGCCCTGCTCGCGGGTCTCGGCGTGAACGCCTACCGTTTCTCGGTCTCCTGGCCCCGGGTCGCCTCCCCGGGCGGCCTGGACTTCTACGACCGGCTGGTGGACGAGCTGTGTGCGGCGGGCGTCCGCCCGGTGCCGACCCTCTTCCACTGGGACCTGCCCGCCGGCCTGGACTGGCTGGAGCGGGACACGGCGGCCCGCTTCGCCGACCATGTGACGGTGGTCGCCGACCGGCTGGGCGACCGGGTCACCAAGTGGATCACGCTCAACGAGCCCGCCGAACACACCCTGCTGGGCCACGCCCTGGGCGCGCACGCCCCCGGCAGGCGGCTGCTGTTCGACGCCCTCCCGGTCGCCCACCACCAGCTCCTCGCCCACGGTCTCGCGGTGCGGGCGCTGCGCGCGGCGGGCGCGCGCGACATCGGCATCGCCAACTCCCACGGGCCCACCTGGCCGGCCTCCGCCGACCCGGACGACGTGGCGGCGGCGGGCTTCTACGACACGCTGCTCAACCGCCTCTTCGCGGAGCCGGTGCTGCTGGGCGCGTACCCGGACGGGCTCGGCGAGCTGATGCCCGGGGACGTCGCCGCCGACCTGCGGGTGATCGCGGAGCCGCTCGACTGGTACGGCGTCAACTACTACGCGCCGACCCGGGTGGGCGCCCCGCTGGGCACGCGGTCGGAGTTCGGCGGCCTGGCGATTCCGGCGGAACTCCCCTTCTCGGTACGGGAGATCGGGGGCCGCGCGCTGACCGACTTCGGCTGGCCGGTGGTCCCGGAGGGGCTGACCGAGCTGCTGTGCGGCTTCCGCGACCGCTACGGCGACCGGTTGCCGCCGATCGTCATCACCGAGAACGGCTGCTCCTACGAGGGCCTGGACGACCAGGAGCGCATCGCCTACCTGGACGCCCATCTGCGCGCCCTGCACGCCGCGTTGGAGGCGGGCGTGGACGTGCGCGGCTACTTCGTCTGGTCCCTGCTGGACAACTTCGAGTGGGCCGAGGGGTACGCGCGCCGCTTCGGGCTGGTGCACGTGGACCACGACACGCTGGAGCGCACCCCGAAGGCGTCGTACCGGTGGTTCCGGGACGTGCTGCGGGCGCAGGGATGACGTGGCGCGCGGGGACGCGGCCGGACGGCGGCGCCGGCCAGGACCCGGGCGTCCTCGACGCGGCCGACGCCCTGCCCCGGGCGGCGGCCCCGGTCAGCGATAGTCCTCCGGGTGCCCCTGCATCCAGGCGTTGATCCTGTCCCGGACTCCGATGAGCCGGTCCTGGTGCTTCTTGAGGTTCTCGAAGGAGCTGTCGCCGCCGAGTTCGCGCCGCAGTCCCGCGATCCACGCGAGGGGCTGCTCGAAGTGCGCGGGCCCCTGGGGGTCGGCCTTCATCGCGGCGTCGAGGCCGCCCAGGTTGTCGAGCACCCGGTTCAGGAAGTACGCGCAGTTGCCCGGGGTGGTGCAGCCGTCGTTGTAGGTGGCCTGGAGTTCGGCGAAGGCGTCACGGACCTTCTCCGGGCCCGGTGAGGGCGCCACCGTGCTCGGGTCGGTCGGCTCCTCGGTGGCGGTGTCGGCGGCGGTGGCGGGCGCCGCCGCAGGGGCGACGCGGGTGGGCGACGCCCCCGCGTGCGGGGCCGTGCCCGGTCCGCCGGAACAGGAAAGCAGCGAGGACGCCAGGGCCACCATGAGCGTGGCCGCGCCGAGGGCGCGCCGTGCGCGGGCGTTGGTCATGTCGCCTACGACTCCTCGGCGGCCCCACTGGTTGCGCCGGCCGCCGAGATCGCGCCGAAGTCGTCCGGAAGCCGCGGAGGGGTGCCCCGCGTCCACACCACGCGCAGTGCCGCCGCGGAGATCCGCCAGCCGTCGGCCGTCCGGACCAGTTCGTTCTCGGCGTGGCCGGCGGAGACGAAGACGCCGCCCGAGCCGTCCGCCAGGACGTGGGTGCTCAACTGGGCGCCACGGGCCGTGGCCCGGTCGCCGTCGACCTCGATGACGGCGTTGGTGCCCAGGTGCACGGTGCGGTCGAACAGCGCCATGCCCCGCCGGACGCGGGCCAGCAGGGCGGCGCGGCCGTGCACGGTGCCGATGGGCATCTCCGCGGTGACGTCCTCGGTGTGGAACGCGCGCGCCCACTCCTCGTCGAACACGCCGTCGTCCAGTGAACGCAGGTAGCGGTCCAGCAGATCGGTGATCTCGGCACGGTCGGTCAGGGCCCGCAGCTGTCGCCGCATCTCTTCGGTGTCCATGCCGGAAGACTGCTTCCTCAAGCGCGCTTGAGGTCAACCGGTGCGCGTCAGAAGCCCAGCTTGCGCAGCTGCTTCGGGTCCCGCTGCCAGTCCTTGGCCACCTTGACGTGCAGGTCGAGGAAGACCGGCGTGCCCAGCAGCGCCTCGATCTGCTTGCGGGACTTGATCCCGACCTCCTTGAGCCGCTTCCCCTTCGGCCCGATGATGATGCCCTTCTGGCTGGGGCGCTCGATGTAGACGTTCGCGTGGATGTCCAGCAGGGGCCGGTCCGCCGGGCGGTCCTCGCGCGGCAGCATCTCCTCGACGACCACCGCGATGGAGTGCGGCAGTTCGTCCCGCACGCCCTCCAGCGCCGCCTCCCGGATCAGCTCGGCGACCATCACCTGCTCCGGCTCGTCCGTGAGGTCGCCCTCGGGGTAGAGCGCGGGCCCCTCGGGCAGCATCGGGACCAGCAGGTCGGCCAGCAGCTCCACCTGCCGGTCGCCGACCGCCGACACCGGCACGATCTCCGCCCACTCGATGCCCAGCTCCTTGCCCAGCTGGTCGATGGCGATCAGCTGCTCGGCGAGGGCCTTGGAGTCCACGAGGTCGGTCTTGGTGACGACGGCGACCTTGGGCGTCTTCTTGATCCCGGCCAGTTCCTTGGCGATGAACCGGTCGCCGGGCCCGATCTTCTGGTCGGCCGGCAGGCAGAACCCGATCACGTCGACCTCGGCCCACGTGGTGCGCACCACGTCGTTCAGCCGCTCGCCCAGCAGCGTGCGCGGCTTGTGCAGCCCGGGGGTGTCGACGAGGATCAGCTGGGCGTCCGGCCGGTGCACGATGCCCCGCACGGTGTGCCGGGTGGTCTGCGGCCGGTTCGAGGTGATCGCCACCTTCTGCCCGACCAGAGCGTTCGTGAGGGTGGACTTGCCCGCGTTGGGGCGGCCCACGAAGCAGGCGAAGCCGGCGCGGTGGACGGTTTCCGCCGGCTGCTCGGATGACTGGGTGCGAACGCTCATGTCGTTCATTGTCCCTGATCCCGGAGCCCCCGCCGCACCGCGAACCTCCGGTGACGCAGCGCCACCGGACCGACACGCACAAGGTTCGGTCCCGGCCGCCCTCCCGGCCGGTTCCCTCCCGCTGGTTCAGCCCGCGGCGAGGGTGGCCCGCACGGCGCCGTCCGCGCCCGCGAGCAGTACCGGCGTGCCCGCGCCCCCGAGGTCGGCCACCGCGGCCAGGTCCTCGGCCGGCACCGACTCGGCGTCGCTCACCACGGCCGCCGCCTCCAGCGAGGCCGCCCCGGACGCCACCGCCATGGCGACGGCGGTGCGCAGCGCGCTGAGCTTCAGCGAGGGCAGGTCCACCGTTCCGGCGACATAGGTGCGCCCGGTGTCGTCCCGCACGGCCGCGCCCTCGGGCACTGCGTTGCGGGCCCGCGCGGAACGGGCCAGGGTCACGATCTTGCGGTCCTCGGGGTCAAGCGCGCTGCTCTCCGTCATGCCTCGAGCATACGAAGCCCCGGGGCGCTCACCCCGCGACGGGGTACATCGCGCCCCGCCGGCCCTCCGGGGAGGCCAGCCATTCCAGCTTCTCCGCGGTGTTCGCCTCGTCCAGCGGGGTGTGCAGCACGATCATCAGATCGGGCCGGACGGGGACCTTCAGCACCGTCGACTCCACCACCAGCAGCCCGGCCAGCGGATGCGACAGCTCCTTGCGCACCTGCCCCTGGTCCTCGATGTCCCGCTCGGCCCACAGCGCCGCGAACTCCTCGCTGGCGGCGCTCACTTCGGCGAGCACCTCCTGGAACCCCTCGTCGTCGGGGCGCGCCGCGCACGCGGCCCGGAACTGCGCCACCACGGTGCGCGCGTTGCGCTCCCAGCTGTGGCTGCGCTCGCGGTACAGCGGGTCGGTGAAGAAGTCGATCAGGCAGTTCTGGGTGATGCCGGGACGCATGCCGAGCACGATCGCGGCCGCGTCGTTGTACAGCACGCAGTTGTAGTAGAGGTCCATGATGTGCGCCGGGTACGGCATCCAGGTGTCGATCAGCCGCCGCAGCCCGTCGCACATGTCCCGCTTCCCGGGCGCCACTTGGGGCGTGGGCGGGTTCAGCCCGGCCAGCAGGTACAGGTGCCGCCGCTCGGCGTCGCTGAGCCGCAGCACCCGGGCCACCGCGTCCAGGACCTGCGGGGAGACGGAGATGTCCCGCCCCTGCTCCAGCCACTGGTACCAGGAGGCGCCCACCCCGGCGAGCACCGCGACCTCCTCCCGGCGCAGTCCGGGCGTACGGCGCCGGCCGCCGCCGGCCGGCAGCCCGGCCTCCTCGGGACTGACCCGGGCACGCCGGCTCATCAGGAACTCGCGCAGTTCGTCACGCCGATGACTTCGCGTCGCCTCAGCAGCGGGCATCCGGTGCCCCTCCCCCGTCGGTGCTGTCTGGTGGTGCCACCACCACCATAAGTTCCGACTCCCCACCGGTATTCCGTCCGGCCGAAGCTCTTGCCATGGCGATCGACACCACCACCCAGACCTCCCCCGCGACGACCACCCCACCCGGCGTCCCCCGGCTGTCGACGCGTGAGAAGCTCGTCCTGTTCGTGCTGTGCGCGGCCCAGTTCATGGTCGCGCTGGACTTCTCCGTACTGAACGTGGCACTGCCCGACCTCGGCCGCGACCTCGGCATGAGCCAGTCGGCGCTCCAGTGGGCCGTCACCGCGTTCGCGCTGCCCTCCGGGGGCTTCCTGCTGCTGTTCGGGCGCGTCGGCGACCTGTTCGGGCGCCGCGGACTGTTCCTGACCGGCCTGGGCGTGTTCGGCGCGGCCTCGCTGCTGTCCACCCTCGCCTGGGACCCGGCCTCCTTCCTCGCCGGGCGCGCCCTCCAGGGGATCGGCGCGGCGGCGATCGTACCGACCGGCATGTCCCTGCTGACCACCACCTTCCCGGAGGGTCCGGCCCGCGACCGCGCCCTCGGCATCTCCGGCACCCTGCTGTCGCTGGGCTTCACCATCGGCATGGTCGCGGGCGGCACCCTCACCGACACCTTCGGCTGGCGCTCCACGATGGCCCTGCTGACGGTGTTCGCGCTGATCGTGCTGCCGCTCGCGCCGGGCCTGCTGCCGAAGACGCCGCCGCGCGGCCCGCAGGGCGCCGCGGGTGCCCCGGAGCGTCCGCGCCTGGACGTGCCCGGCGCGGTCACCGTCACCACCGGCCTGCTGTCCCTGATCTACGCCCTGTCCACCGCCGCCGACCACGGCTTCGGCCGCGCCGACGTCATCGCGGCCCTGATCACCGGTCTGGTGCTGCTGACCGCGTTCGCGATCGTGGAGTCCCGCTCGGCCGCGCCCCTGGTCTCGCTGCCGATGCTGCGCCGGCGCACGGTGGCCTGGGGCAACCTGGGCGGTCTGGTCACCTTCTCGATGATGTCCACCATCGTCTTCGTCCTGACCCTGTACCTCCAGGAGATCCTGCGTCTGTCCGCCTTCGAGACCGGTCTGGTCTTCGGCGTCCAGGGCCTGCTGTCCGTCGTGGCCGGCACCCTCGCGCCGAAGGTCATCGGCCGCCTCGGCGCCCGCCGCACCCTGGTCTGCTCACTGACCGGCCAGGGCGCCCTGATCGCGACCCTGCTCCTGCTGGACACCCACGGCTGGTCGGCGTGGCTCGCCACCGCCGCGGTCGCCCTGGCCAGCATGTGCCACCTGGGCGCGATCATCTCCTACGGCCTGACGGTCACCTCGGGCGTCCCGGACGAGGAGCAGGGCCTGGCCACCGGCCTGGTGACCTCCACGCAGCAGGTCGGCATCACGATCGGCATCCCGCTGCTGGGCGTTCTGGCCACCACCTCCGGCGACCTGCTGTCCGGCGTGCACACCGTGGTCGCCCTGGACGCGGCGATCGTCCTCGCCGCCGCGGCGCTGATCGGCCTGGCCCTGCGCCGGGCTCAGTCCAGGACCTGAACGATCTCGCTCCGCGCGGCCGTGTGCACCACACGGCCGCGCGCGCCGTTCACCAGCGGGAGGTACGGCGCCACGTGCCCGCACTCGACATCGGCGACGATCGGCACGCCGAGCGGCCCGAGCGCGTCCAGGACGGCCTCGTGCTGGGTGAGGGTCGGCGCGTCGGGGGCGCGGGTGCGGCCGACCAGGACCGCGGCCGCCCGGTCGAAGAACCCGGCGAGGCGCATGCCGTGCAGATGGCGGGCGATGGCGAGCGCGCCGTCCTCGCAGGCCTCGACGTAGACGAGCAGCGGCCCGTCGTCCGCGAGGGGTGCCGGGTCGAGGTAGCGGCTGCCGGCGAGCGGGGCGACGGTCTCGACGCAGCCGCCGATCAGCCGCCCCTCGACGTCCACGTCCCCGTCGGCGTCGAGCCGCCGCCAGCCGCCCTTTCCCTCCAGGGGTATCTCGCGCATCCCGGGGTCGCCGACCCAGTCGGGCCGGCCGCCGGTGTGGTGGCGGCCGGGCGGGGTCTGGGCGAACGGCCCGCCCTGGGGGGCGGCCACGAGGTCCAGCCAGGACAGCAGCCCCTCGGGCGTCCGGTACGGGGTCTCCATGAGGCAGTTGCCGTGCACGGTCGCCACTCCGGTCAGCAGGGTCAGCGGGGCGAGCACGGTCGACATGTCCGAGTAGCCGACGAGCCAGGTGGGCTCGGCCCGGCCGATCGCCTCGAAGTCCAGGTGGGGCATCAGGTCGATGGCCGTCTCGCCGCCCCACGGCGGCACCACGGCCCGGATCGCGGGGTCGGTCAGCATCCGCGTCAGCTCGGCGGCGCGTTCGGCCGCCGGGGCGCTGACGTGGCCGGTGCCGTCCATGCACCGGCCGACGACCACCTCGTAGCCGTGCGCCTCGACCACCGCGATCGCGGCGGCGAGGCGCGCCCTGAGGGGTCCGGCCACGCCCGAGGAGGGCGAGGTCACACCGATGCGGTCACCGGGGCGCAGCGGGCGCGGGTATCGAATGTCCATACGGGATGCTCCCGGACCCCGCGGCCATGGGGCAACCGGTCACGGCCGGTCCAGCCGCAGCCGTTGCGCCCTCGGCAGCCCCGCCACGACGAGGTCGTAGGAGTCCTCGACCAGCTCCCGCAGCAGCCGGTCCGGCAGGGCCCCGTCGGCGGTGACGGTGTTCCAGTGCCGCTTGTTCATGTGCCAGCCGGGGACGATCAGGCCCTCGTGGTCGGCGCGCAGCCGTACCGCGTCCTCCGGGTCGCACTTGAGGTTGACCGTCAGGGGCCGCGCGCCCAGGTTCGTCAGGGCGAACATCTTGCCCAGCACCTTGAAGACCGAGGTCTGCGTGTCGAACGGGAAGTCCTCCACCGCCGCGTTGAAGGACAGGCAGAAGGCGCGCAGCTCCTGAGGGGTCACTCGGGCTTCTCCTCCTCGTCGGACCCGGCGGGTTCCACCAGGACCGTGACGATCTTGTTCCGGCGGCCGGCCGACGCCTCCGCGGTCAGCTTCAGCCGCCGCTCGTCGGGGAGTTCGACCTGCGCGGACGCGCCCGCGATGGGCACCCGGCCGAGGGCCTTGGCGAGCAGTCCGCCGACGGTCTCCACGTCCTCGTCGTCGTACTCCTCCAGGCCGTACAGCTCGCCGAGGTCGGTGATGTCGAGGCGGGCGGTGACCCGGTAGCGGCCCTCGCCCAGGTCCACCACGGGCGGCAGCTCCCGGTCGTACTCGTCGGTGATCTCGCCGACGATCTCCTCCAGGATGTCCTCGATGGTGACGATGCCCGCGGTGCCGCCGTACTCGTCGATGACGACGGCGACGTGGTTGCGCTCCTTCTGCATCTCGCGCAGCAGGTCGCCGGCGTTCTTGGTGTCGGGCACGAACACGGCCGGGCGCATGGCGGTGGACACCAGGTCGCTCTCCGCCTCCCGGCTGATGTGCGTCTTGCGGACCAGGTCCTTCAGGTACACGATCCCGATGATGTCGTCCTCGCTCTCGCCGGTCACCGGGATCCGGGAGAACCCGGAGCGCAGGGCGAGGGTGAGGGCCTGCCGGATGGTCTTGAACCGCTCGATGGTCACCAGGTCGGTGCGCGGCACCATGACCTCGCGCACCAGCGTGTCGCCCAGCTCGAAGACGGAGTGCACCATGCGGCGCTCCTCGTCCTCGATCAGCGACTCCTTCTCGGCGAGGTCGACCAGCGCGCGCAGCTCCGCCTCGGAGGCGAACGGGCCGCGCCGGAAGCCCTTGCCGGGGGTCAGCGCGTTGCCGATGAGGATCAGCAGCGACGGGATCGGGCCCATCACCCGGGCCAGCGGCACCAGCACGTACGCGGCGGCGGTCGCGGTGTTCAGCGGGTGCTGGCGGCCGATGGTGCGCGGTGAGACGCCGACGGCGACGTACGACACCAGGACCATCACGGCGATGGCGACCAGCAGGGCCTGCCAGGTGGCCGCGAAGGCCTCCAGGCAGGCGTAGGTGACCAGGGCCGCGGCCGCCATCTCGCAGGCGACACGGACCAGCAGGGCCACATTGAGATAGCGGGTGGGGTCGGCGGCGACCTGCGCCAGCTTGGCGCCGCCGCGCCGCCCGGACTTCACGGCCTCCTCGGCCCGGAAGCTGGAGACCCGGGCGAGGCCCGCCTCCGCGCAGGCGGCGAGCCAGGCGACGACGACCAGCGCGATCGCGCCGATCACGATCTGCGGGGACATACGGCTCGCTTACGAGACGGTCGGCGCCGGGGAGGGCCCGGTCAGGCCGTGCTCGGCCCGCCAGCCGTCCACGATGGCGGCCTGGAGCCCGAACATCTCGGCCTTCTCGTCGGGCTCCTCGTGGTCGTAGCCGAGCAGGTGCAGCACCCCGTGGACGGTGAGCAGCTGGAGTTCCTCGTCCATGGAGTGCTTGGTGGGCGCTTCGGCTCCCTGCCTGGCGGCGACCTCCGGGCACAGCACGATGTCGCCGAGCAGCCCCTGCGGCGGCTCGTCGTCGTCCTTGCCCGGCGGACGCAGCTCGTCCATCGGGAAGGACATGACATCGGTGGGCCCGGGCAGGTCCATCCACTGGATGTGCAGCTGCTCCATGGCGTCGGCGTCCACGACGATCACCGACAACTCGGAGAGCGGGTGGATGCGCATCCGCGCGAGCGCGTAGCGGGCGATGTCGAGGATCGCCTGCTCGTCGACCTCGGTGCCGGATTCGTTGTTGACGTCGATCGACATGCTCGTGCCGGTCTACTTCCCCTGGGTGCCCTTGGCGCCGGTCCTGCCACGGCCGCCCTTGGGTGAGCCGTTCTCGGTGCCGTTCTTGCTGTCGTACTTCTCGTACGCGTCGACAATACGGCCCACCAGCTTGTGCCGGACGACATCGTGGGACGACAGCCGGGAGAAGTGGACGTCCTCGACGCCCTCCAGGATCTCCTGCACCTGCCGCAGGCCCGACTTCTGCCCGTTCGGCAGGTCGACCTGCGTCACGTCACCCGTGATCACGATCTTCGAGTCGAAGCCGAGCCGGGTGAGGAACATCTTCATCTGCTCGGGGCTCGTGTTCTGGGCCTCGTCCAGGATGATGAAGGCGTCGTTGAGCGTGCGGCCGCGCATGTACGCCAGCGGCGCGACCTCGATCGTGCCGGAGGCCATCAGCTTGGGGATGGAGTCCGGGTCGAGCATGTCGTGCAGCGCGTCGTACAGCGGGCGCAGGTACGGGTCGATCTTCTCGTAGAGCGTGCCGGGCAGGAAGCCGAGCCGCTCGCCGGCCTCGACCGCCGGACGGGTCAGGATGATCCGGTTGACCTGCTTGGACTGCAGGGCCTGCACGGCCTTGGCCATGGCCAGGTACGTCTTGCCGGTACCGGCGGGGCCGATGCCGAAGACGACGGTGTGCTTGTCGATCGCGTCGACATAGCGCTTCTGGTTGAGGGTCTTCGGGCGGATGGTGCGGCCACGCGAGGACAGGATGTTCTGCGTCAGCACCTGGGCCGGGGTCTCCGGTCCGTCGCTCGTACCGTTGTCGCTCGCCTTGAGCATGGCGATCGAGCGTTCCACTGCGTCCTCCGTCATCGGCTGCCCGGTGCGGAGCACCAGCATCATCTCGTCGAACACGCGCGAGATCAGGGCGACGTCGACGGGATCGCCGACCGCGCTGATCTCATTGCCCCGGACGTGGATGTCGGCCGCCGGGAAGGCCCTCTCGATCACGCGCAGGAGGGAGTCACCGGAACCCAGCACGGTCACCATGGGGTGCTGGGCGGGGACGGTGAACTGCGCTCTCGCCTGCTCCTGCGCGGGGGTGTGAGCTGTGGGTGTCTGTGTCATGGGCCGGCGCTGAAGGCCTGCGCTTCCTCCTGATCACGGCCGCCACGACGCAGGGCGGCCTCGTCTTCTCCAGAGTACGCCGGACGGCTGACAAGCCCGTAGGGCTTTTCTGACGTGTACCTTCCGGGCCGGCCGGCCCCCGCCCCGTCAGCCGGAGCGGCGGAACCCGATCGTGGGCACCGCCCGCCGCAGCGGCCAGGGCCGGTCCAGTTGCTCCGGCACCAGCCGGTCGAGGAACGCGTACCGGCGCAGCGCCGCCCGGTCCTGCCCCTCCACGGACTGCACCCGCCGCCACCACGCCCCGATCTCCGACCACCCCGGCGCCGACAGCGACCCCCCGAACTCCTGCACCGACAGCGCCGCCGTCAGCCCCGCGAACGCCAGCCGGTCCGCCAGCGGCCACCCCGCCAGGGACCCGGTCACGAACCCGGCGACGAACACGTCGCCCGCGCCCGTGGGGTCCAGCGCCTCCACCGCGATGGCCGGCACCTCCGCCGCCTCCCCGGTGCGCCGGTCCACCGCGTACGCCCCCTCGGACCCCAGGGTCACCACGGCCACCGGCACGTACTCGGTCAGCGCGTGCGCCGCGAGCCGCGGGCAGTCGGCGCCCGTGTACCGCTTGGCCTCCTCCGCGTTGGGCAGGAACGCCTCGCAGTGCTCCAGGTCGGGCAGCCCGGCGAGGTCCCACGCGCCGGTCTCGTCCCAGCCGACGTCGGCGAAGATCCGGGTGCCCTCCCGCGCGGCCTGCGCGATCCACGGCGCCCGCCGTCCCGGGGTGAGCGAGGCGACGGCGGCGCGGGCGCGCGGCGGGCAGTCGGGGGCCGGCTCCTCCGGCGGCGGCTCGTGCCCGTGCGAGACCATGGTCCGCTCGCCCTCGTACGCCATGGAGACCGTCACCGGCGAGTGCCAGCCGGGCACCGTGCGCGACGCGGTGAGATCGATGCCCTCGCCCTGGGCGAGCGCGTCCCAGCAGTACTCCCCGTAGTGGTCGTCCCCGAAGGCCGCGGCGAGGGAGGTGCGCAGCCCGAGACGGGCCAGGGCGCTGGCCATGTTGGCGACGCCGCCGGGGCTGGAGCCCATGCCGCGGGCCCAGGACTCGGTGCCCCGCACCGGCGCCGAGTCCAGGCCGGTGAAGATGATGTCGAGGAAGACGGTGCCCGTGAGGTAGACGTCCCAGGGCGGGTCGCCGGGCTCGCGCAGCGCGGCGAGCGGGTCGACCTGGGCCTGCCTGCGTCCGGCCTGGGTGAGGTGCTCGGGTTCCTCTCCGGTGAGGGTGTGCGACAAGGTCACGGTGCGCTCCCTGACGTGTGCGGGTCTGGCCAGTGTGCACCACGGCGACCACCGCGCACGGGCATACGGCCGGGTCCGCGCACGTGAAGAGCCCCACCCCGCACACAGCGGGATGGGGCTCGTCTGGAGCGCCGGGCAGGCCTTGCACCTGCATCTCCCCACAGGAAGTGGGGCGTCTTTCCTTGGACCACCAACGCACTGCCGGGCTCCGGGAGTTGTCCCGGCGACCTCGACATGATCAAGCATATCCCATGCCGGGGACCGCTCAGAACTCGTAGGCCGCCACCTCGGCGAGACAGCGGGCGCGGCGCTCCTCGTCGTCCTCCAGGAAGGAGGCGAGGAAGGAGTTGCGGGCCAGCTCGCGCAGCCGGTCCTCGCCCAGGTCCAGGGTCCTCGCCACGGCCCGGAAGTTGTCGTCGGCGTACCCGCCGAAGTAGGCCGGGTCGTCGGAGTTGACCGTGCACAGCAGCCCGGCGTCCAGCATGGCCGGCAGCGGGTGGTCGGCCAGGGTGTCCACGGTGCGCAGCCGGACGTTGGACAGCGGACACAGGGTGAGCGGGATGCGCTCCCGCACCAGCCGCTCCACCAGGGCCGGGTCCTCCATGCAGCGCAGCCCGTGGTCGACGCGCTCGACGCCGAGCACGTCCAGGGCCTCGGTGATGTACTGCGGCGGCCCCTCCTCGCCGGCGTGCGCCACCCGGCGCAGGCCGAGCGCGGCGGCGGCCTCGTACACCTCGCGGAACTTCGCCGGCGGGTGCCCGACCTCGGCGGAGTCCAGCCCGATGCCGGTGATCCGGTCCAGGTACGGCCGCGCGGCCTCCAGGGTCTCCAGCGCGGACTGTGCGGACTCGTCGCGCAGGAAGCACAGGATCAGCCGGGTGGAGACGCCGTGGTTCTCCTCGCTGCGGCCGAGCGCCCGCCACAGCCCCTCCACCACCGTGCCCATGGTCAGGCCCCGGGCGAGGTGGGCCTGCGGGTCGAAGAAGATCTCCGCGTGCCGCACGCCCTGCGCGGCGGCGCGGGCCAGATAGGCGTTGGCCAGGTCCTCGAAGTCGCGCTCGGTGCGCAGCACGGCCATCAGCTCGTAGTACAGGTTCAGGAACGACTGGAGGTCCTGGAACCGGTAGGCCTCGCGCAGCTCGTCGGTGTCGGCGTACGCCAGCTCCACGCCGTTGCGGGCGGCCAGCTCGAAGGCCAGCTCCGGCTCCAGCGTGCCTTCGATGTGGAGGTGCAGTTCTGCTTTGGGGAGGGGCATCAGAGCATGGTACGGGCCCTTCACCGTCGTTTCGGAACCGGCACTCTCTGCAGGTCGTACGCCACGGTCAGCTCCCCCGTGTAGCCTGCGGCGCGCGCCTGCCGCTCGAACTCCTCCGGCTCCGGGTAGCGCTGGCTGAAGTGGGTCAGCACGAGGTGCCGCACCCCCGCGTCACGCGCCACGGCCGCGGCCTGACCGGCCGTCAGATGGCCGTGCTCGACGGCGAGTCGCTCGTCCTCGTCCAGGAACGTGGACTCGATGACGAGCAGGTCGCAGCCCTCTGCGAGCGCGTGCACGCCCTCGCAGAGCCGGGTGTCCATGACGAACGCGAACCGCTGTCCGCGCCGTACCTCGCTGACCTCCGCCAGCGTCACGTCGCCGAGCCGCCCCTCGCGCTGGAGCACGCCCACGTCCGGGCCCTTGATCCCGTGCGCGGCGAGCCGCTCGGGCAGCATCCGGCGGCCGTCGGGCTCGATCAGCCGGTAGCCGTAGGACTCCACCGGGTGCGACAGCTTCCGGGCCTCCAGGGTGTACGACGGCGTCACCGCGAGGGTGCCGTCGGCGGCCACCGGGGCCTCGGCGAGGCGGACGGTCTCCCGGTAGGCGGTGGCGTACCGCAGCCGGTCGAAGAAGCGCTGCCCGGAGGCCGGGTAGTGCGCGGTGACCTCGTGCGGCACCTGGTCCAGGTTGATCCGCTGGATGACCCCGGCGAGGCCGAGGGAGTGGTCGCCGTGGAAGTGGGTGACGCACAGGCGGTTCAGGTCGTGGGCGGCGACCCCGGCGCGCAGCATCTGCCGTTGGGTGCCCTCGCCGGGGTCGAACAGGATGCCCTCGCCGTCCCAGCGCAGCAGATAGCCGTTGTGGTTGCGGTGCCGGGTCGGGACCTGGCTGGCGGTGCCGAGCACCACCAGTTCACGGACGGACACGGCTGACTATCCGGGCGGCCACTGCAGGCCACGGCCGCCGAGGACGTGCGCGTGGGCGTGCCAGACGGTCTGGCCGGCGCCGCTGCCGGTGTTGAAGACGAGGCGGTAGCTGTCGAGCTTCTCCTCGTCGGCCACGGCCTTGGTCTCGCGCAGCACGTCGGCGGCGATCTCCGGGGCGCCCGCGGCCAGTTCGGCGGCGTTCGCGTAGTGGGCCTTGGGGATCACCAGGACGTGGGTGGGCGCCTGGGGGTTTATGTCCCTGAAGGCGACGGTGGTGTCCGTCTCGCGGACGACGGTCGCCGGGACGCGACCCGCGACGATCTCGCAGAACAGGCAGTCGTCTTGCGGTTCTCCGGGCATGCGCCGCTCCTCTGTGCCGGTGATCGTTACGGGGGCATGGTAGTCGTTCGGGTGACGCGTACGGGGTGGCCGGTCAGTCGGGCAGGGCCGGCGGTGTCTTCGCGGGCGAGGCCGCCAGCGCCTCCAGCGCCAGCCTTATCGCCTCGTCCAGCTGGGTGTCCGCACCCCGCGCCCAGTCCTGGGGTCGCTGGACGACCTCCACGTCCGGGTCGACGCCGTGGTTCTCCATGTTCCAGCCCTGGCCCTCCAGCCAGGTGGCGTACTTGGGCTGGGTGATCAGGGTGCCGTCGACCAGGCGGTAGCGGCTGTCGACGCCGATGACGCCGCCCCAGGTGCGGGTGCCGACGACCGGACCGATGCCGAGGGCCTTGATCGCGCCGTTGACGATGTCGCCGTCGGAGCCGGAGAACTCGTTGGCGACGGCGACGACGGGACCGCGCGGGGCGTCGCTCGGGTAGCTCTCGGGGCGCATACCGCGGGGCACGTCCCAGCCGACGATCCGGCGGGCCAGCTTCTCCACGACGAGCTGGGAGGTGTGGCCGCCCCGGTTCTCGCGCACGTCCACGATCAGGCCCTCGCGGGCGACCTCGACACGCAGGTCGCGGTGGAGCTGGGCCCAGCCGGGCGCCTGCATGTCGGGCACGTGCAGGTAGCCGAGCCGGCCGCCGGACCGCTCGTGGACGTGGGCGCGGCGGCCGGCGACCCAGTCGTGGTAGCGCAGCGGCTCCTCGTCGGCGAGCGGGACCACGACGACATGGCGCGGGTCGCCGCCGCCGGAGGGCGAGACGGTGAGTTCCACGGGACGCCCGGCCGTGCCGGTCAGCAGCGGGCCGGGTCCGGTCACCGGGTCGACCGGGCGGCCGGCGACGGCGAGGATCGCGTCGCCGGGGCGGACGGCGACGCCGGGCGCGGCGAGCGGGCTGCGCGCTTCGGGATCGGAGGTCTCGCTGGGCAGGATGCGGTCGATGCGCCAGCTTCCGTCCTCGTGGCGGGAGACGTCGGCGCCGAGGAGGCCCTGGCGGGGGCCGCCGCCGTAGCCGCCGCGCGGGATGACGTAGGCGTGCGAGGTGCCGAGTTCGCCGTGCACCTCCCACAGGAGGTCCACCAGGTCGTCGTGGGTGGCGAGGCGGTCGAGGACGGGGCGGTAGCGGTCGAGGACGCCGTCCCAGTCGACGCCGCCCATGTCGGGCCGCCAGAAGTTGTCCCGCATGATGCGGCCCGTCTCCTCGTACATCTGCCGCCATTCCGCGGCGGGGTCGATCGTCTGCCGGATGCGGCCGAGGTCGACGGTGATGTTGGAGTCGCTGTCCTCGTCGGCGGAGGCGCGCCGGTCGCTGGGGACGACCTTCAGCTTGCCGTCGGTCCACAGCAGCACCCGCTTGCCGTCGCCGCTGACCTCGATCCGGTCGGCGTCCGCGGCCAGGTGCTCCAGCCGCTGCTGGACGAGGTCGTAGCGCTCCAGCTCGGTGTGCGGGTCGGGGTCGTCGGGGGTGGCGCGGGAGGCGCCGAGGACGCCACGCAGCGGGTGCCGCAGCCAGAGCACGCCGTCCTTGGCGGCGCGCAGATGGGAGTAGCGGGCGGCCTCCACCGGGAAGGGCACGATGCGGTCGGCGAGCCCGTCGAGGTCGATCCGGGTGGTGGGCACGCCCTCGCTGTCCGGGGTCTCCTCCTTGTCGGAGGTCTCGAAGGGGCGGCCGTGGCGCTGCGGTCCGAAGGGGGACGGGGTGGTGGCGGCGAGGGTGATCAGGTAGGGGCGGGTGCCCTCCACGAAGGCCAGGTCGAAGGCGTGTTCGTCGTAGACCGGGTCGAAGGAGCGGTTGGAGAGGAAGGCGAGGTGCCTGCCGTCGAGGGTGAAGGCGGGCGCGTGGTCCCGGAAGCGCAGCGGGGTGGCCTCGCTGACGGTCAGGTCGGTGGTGTGGGCGAGGCGCAGCTGGCTCAGTGGGCGCGGGCCGGGGTGGCTCCAGGCGAGCCAGGCGGAGTCGGGCGAGAAGGCCAGGTCGCGCACGTCGCCGTCCTCGCTGCGGTCGACCTCGCGGACCTCGCCGGTCTCCCGCTCGACCAGCAGCAGCCGGCCGTCGTGGGAGGCGACGGCGGCGCGGCTGCCGTCGGGCGCCATGGCGAGCGAGAGGACCCGGCCGAGCCGTCCGGCGGCCAGCCGGCGCGGGGTGGCGCCGAGAGCGAGGCCGGTGGCGGGCGCGAACTCCAGGGCGTCCTCGCCCTCCGCGTCCGTCACCCACACCACCCATTCCTCGCCGTCGGCGCGGAAGGTGCGGGGCAGCCGGGCGCGGACGCCGGGTTCGGCGGCGAGCGCGCGCACCGGCCCGGCGCGGTGGGTGACCCAGTGGACGGTGCCGCGCAGGGCGACCGCGCTGCCCCGGGCGGTGTGGTCGGGCGCGGCCGAGCCGAACCAGCGGGAGGTGCCCGTCTGGAAGGGCTGGAGGTCCACGCGGGGGCCGCCGAGGCGGATGTCCAGGGGGCGCGGGGCGGCGCCGTCGAGGTCGTCCAGCAGCCAGAGCCGGCCGGCGCAGGAGTAGACGACACGGGTGCCGTCGGTGGTGGCGTGGCGGGCGTAGAAGCCGCCGAGCGGCGAGTGGCGGCGCAGGTCGGAGCCGTCGGCGCGGGAGGAGTACACGGCGCCGGTGCCCTCGTGGTCGCTGAGGAAGGCGATGCGGTCGCCGACCCAGCCGGGGTGCTCGATGTTCCCGTCCAGTTCCTCGTGCAGCCGGACGAACTCCCCGCTCCCCTCCCGGTCGATCCACAACTTGCCCGCGGTGCCGCCCCGGTAGCGCTTCCACCAGGCCGCCTCTCGGCCCATGGGGGCCGACAGCAGCACGGTGTGCGGGCCGAACGCGACGTCGCCGACCGGGCCGTAGGGCAGGGTGGCGGCGGGTCCGCCGTCGAGCGGGACGGCGCGGGCCCAGGTGCGGCGCAGGCTGGGCTGGCCGGCGGTGCTCAGGGCGAGGACCTGTCCCCCGGGGGTCCAGCCGCGCACCTGGGTCCGCGAACTGCCCCAGTGGGTGAGGCGTTTGGCGGGTCCGCCCTCGACGGGGGCGATGTGCACCTCGCGGGCGCCGTCGCGGGTGGAGGTCCAGGCGAGGGTGGTGCCGTCGGGCGAGATGCGGGGGTGGTCCACGGGCACGTTGTCCGCGCTGGCCCGCCAGGCGCGGCCCCCGTCGAGGGGCGCCAGCCAGACGTCGTCCTCGGCGACGAAGGTCACCAAGTCGCCGTGCAGGTGCGGGAATCGGAGGTAGCCGGAGGTTCCTGTCGAAGCGCCCTGAGTCACCCCGTCACCATACGCAGCGGACGCCGTTCGCGGGTCCTTTTCCGATCACTTGCCCTGGGCCGGCGGGCAGGCGGGATCGCCCGTGCACCAGACGGTGCGGGTGACGGTGACCGTCACAGCGGGGCGCGGGACGGCGGGGGTGTACAAGGGCCGGTGGGCGGGGCCGGGCGCGGCACCGCAGTCGCCGAGTCCGCTGACGTGGAACACCTGTCTGCCGCCCACCCTGGCCCGCAGGTCGCCGCGCACACAGGCGCCGTCGACGGCCCTGGTCACCTCTCCGTTGACGGTGATCCTGCGGCGGTCCCTGGTCTCGCCCTGGCAGTCGACGGCGACCACGGCGCTCGCGCCCGGCGCGGACGCCGCCACCGCGGCACCGCCGCCCCGGTCGCCGTCGCAGGTCAGCCAGCCGACGTCCACGTGCTGCCGGGTCAGTTCCGCGGTCGCCGTGCCGTCGGTGGTGTAGGCGACGGTCGCCGGTCCGAGCTGATCGGGCTCGCAGGCCACCAGGGCGCCCGCGCCCGCGAGCACGAGCCCGGCGGCGCCGATCAGCCCGCGCCGGGCCCGGATCCACATGAATGCCCCCATGCCCGGCAGACTGCCATCGCGGACGGCCGCGCCGGAAGCCCGCGCCCGATCACTCACCCGTTCGGCGGCCCGCGTTCCGGACCGGGACCCGGCCGGTGGCAGCGCCCGGGGGTCAGCCGCGCAGCAGCAGCCACTCCTGGAGTTCGACCAGGTTGTCCTCGGGGTCCCTGAGGTGGGCCACGCGCATGCGGTCGGTCATGGGGGCGGGGCCGTGCAGGAGGGTAGCGCCCCGGGCGACGAGGCCCGCGCAGTAGGTGTCGAGGTCGTCCACCCGCAGCACCACCAGGGAGCGGTGGCCCGTCGCGGCACCGGCCAGTTCGGGCAGGATCTCGGCCATCACGGCGCGGTCCTGGAGGGCGATGCCCGCCGACCCGGTGTGCGGGCTGAACTTCTCGTACGGCCCCTCGCTCGCGCCGGACTGCGGCTTGAGGCCGAGGACGTCGGCGTAGAAGCGGTAGCAGGCGGCGAAGTCGGTGACCAGCAGGCGCACTTGGGCGAGTTCCACGGTGTCTCCCGGATGAGGTTCAGGACCAGCGGCCGGTGCGTCCCAGCAGCAGGGCCGCCGCGGCGGTGCCGGCGGTGGAGGTGCGCAGCACGCTGGGGCCCAGCACGTACGCCTGCGCGCCCGCCTCCTCGAACAGCGCCAACTCGTCGCGGGAGACGCCTCCTTCGGGGCCGACGACCAGGACGATCTCGCCCTGCGCGGGGAGTTGGGCGGTGGCCAGCGGCTCGCTGGCGTGCTCGAAGTCGGAGTGCAGCACCCCGGCGAAGTCCGCGTCGGCGAGCAGCGCGGCCACCTGCCTGGTCGTCGCCGCGTCCGCGACCTCGGGGAAGCGCACCCGCCGGGACTGCTTGCCGGCCTCGCGGGCGGTGGCCCGCCACTTGCCGAGCGCCTTGAGGCCCCGGTCGCCCTTCCACTGCGTGATGCAGCGCGCGGCCTGCCAGGGCACGATCGCGTCGACGCCGACCTCGGTCATCGTCTCGACGGCCAGCTCTCCCCGGTCGCCCTTGGGCAGGGCCTGGACGACGGTGATCCGGGGGCTCGGCGCGGCCTCCTCGCTGATCCCGCTCAGGTGGACGACCAGCCGGTCCTTGCCCTCGCTGCCGATCACCTCGCACACCGCGTAGCGCCCGGCGCCGTCGGTGAGCACGACCTCCTCGCCGGGCTGGAGCCGCTTCACGGAGACCGCGTGCCGGCCCTCGGGGCCGTCCAGGACGTACCGGCCGCCGTCCGTGTCGAAGCCGGGGACGACGAAGACGGGGGCGGTCACCGGGCACCGTCCTTCGCCAACGCGGCGCGGGCCTCGGCGAGTTCGGCCGCCAGCACCTCGACCAGCCGTCCGGCGGGCAGCTCCCGGGCCAGCCGGTGGCCCTGGCCCGCCCACAGCGCCATGCCCTGCGCGTCCCCGGCCTGGGCGGCGGCCTTGCGCAGCGGGGAGGTGAGGTGGTGGACCTCGGGGTAGGCGGCGGGCGCGTACGGGCCGTGCTCGCGCAGGAAGCGGTTGACCAGGCCGCGTGCCGGGCGACCGGAGAACGCGCGGGTCAGCTCGGTGCGCGCGAACAGCGGGTTGGTCAGCGCCTCCTTGTGCACGGCGGGGGCGCCGGACTCGGGGGTGGCGAGGAACGCGGTGCCCAGCTGGGCCGCGCTCGCGCCGGCCGCGAGGACGGCGGCGATCTGGGCGCCGCGCATGATGCCGCCCGCGGCGACGACCGGGATGCCCACGGCCTCGCGGATCTGCGCGACCAGCGACAGCAGGCCGATGCCGGTGCCGTCGCTCTCCGCGACGTCCCGGTGGGTGCCCTGGTGGCCGCCGGCCTCCACACCCTGGGCGATCACCGCGTCCGCGCCGGCCCGCTCCACCGCGAGGGCCTCCTCGGCGGTGGTGGCGGTGACCAGCGTGACGGTGCCGGCCCGCCGCAGCCGCTTGAGCGCCTCCGGGCTCGGCACGCCGAAGTGGAAGGAGACCGCGGGTACCGGGTCGTCCAGGAGGACGGCGAGCTTGGCGTCGTAACCGTCGTCACGGCCGCCGTCCGGATCGCCCAGCTCGGTCTCGTACCAGGCGGCCTCGCCGGCGAGCTGATGGGCGTAGACCTCCACGGCGCCGCTCTCCGCGTGCTCCGGCTGCGGCATGAACACGTTGACGCCGAAGGGGCGGTCGGTGAGTCCCCGCAGCCGCTTGATCTCCTGGTACATGCCGTCGGCGGTCTTGTACCCGGCGGCCAGGAACCCGAGCCCACCGGCCTCGGACACCGCGGCGGCGAGCTCCGGCACGGAGACGCCGCCCGCCATGGGTGCCTGCACGATCGGGTGCAGGAGCAGATCGGTCAGTGCGGAGGACATGACCGCATGGTGTCACGTCCTTGGAACAAGTCCGAATCGGGTGTCCGCATCGGCATATTCCACTCCGCGCCCGGTCAGCGCGCCGCGGACACCCGCCACCACGGCTCGGTCAGCGCCCGTTGAACGCGTCCTTCAACCGCGAGAACAGCCCCTGCCGACCCGGCTGACCGTGCCCGCCCGGGGGACAACCCCCGGCCCCCCGGCCACGGCTCCGGTCAACGGCGTCAGCGCCCGTTGAACGCGTCCTTCAACCGCGAGAACAGCCCCTGCTGACCCGGCTGGAACTGGCCCTGGGGGCGTTCCTCGCCGCGCAGCTTGGAGAGTTCGCGCAGCAGGCGCTCCTGTTCGGGGTCCAGCTTGGTCGGCGTCTGGACCTCGACGTGGACGACCAGGTCGCCCCGGCCGCCGCCGCGCAGATGCGTGACGCCCCGGTTGTGCAGCGGGATCGACTGGCCGGACTGGGTGCCGGGCCGGATGTCGACCTCCTCCAGGCCGTCCAGCGTCTCCAGCGGCACCTTGGTGCCGAGGGCCGCCGCGGTCATCGGGATCGTCACCGTGCAGTGCAGATCGTCGCCGCGGCGCTGGAAGGTGGAGTGCGGCAGTTCGTGGATCTCGACGTACAGGTCGCCGGCCGGGCCGCCGCCGGGGCCGACCTCGCCCTCGCCCGCGAGCTGGATCCGCGTGCCGTTGTCGACACCGGCCGGGATCTTCACCGTCAGCGTGCGCCGCGAGCGGACACGGCCGTCGCCGGCGCACTCCGGGCACGGGGTCGGCACCACGGTGCCGAAGCCCTGGCACTGGGGGCACGGCCGCGAGGTCATGACCTGGCCCAGGAAGGACCGGGTGACCTGCGAGACCTCGCCGCGGCCGCGGCACATGTCACACGTCTGCGCGGACGTGCCCGGGGCCGCGCCCTCGCCGTTGCAGGTGTTGCAGACGACCGCGGTGTCGACCTGGATCTCCTTGGTGGTCCCGAAGGCCGCCTCGTCCAGCTCCACCTCGATCCGGATCATCGCGTCCTGGCCGCGCCGGGTGCGCGAGCGCGGCCCGCGCTGCGACGCCGTGCCGAAGAACGCGTCCATGATGTCGGAGAAGTTGCCGAAGCCACCGGCGCCGAAGCCGCCCGCGCCGGCGCCGCCGGACTGCGAGAGAGGATCTCCGCCGAGGTCGTAGACCTGCTTCTTCTGCGGGTCCGACAGCACCTCGTAAGCGGCGTTGATCTCCTTGAACCGCTCCTGGGTCTTCGGATCGGGGTTGACGTCCGGGTGCAGCTCGCGCGCGAGCCGGCGGAACGCCTTCTTGATCTCATCCTGCGACGCGTCGCGGCGCACGCCGAGAACGGCGTAGTAGTCCGTGGCCACTTACGACTCCGCCAGGATCTGTCCGACGTACCGTGCCACTGCGCGTACCGCTCCCATCGTTCCCGGGTAGTCCATGCGGGTCGGTCCGACCACGCCGAGCTTGGCAACCGCCTCGCCGCCCGAACCGTAGCCCACCGACACCACGGAGGTTGAGTTGAGTCCTTCGTGGGCGATCTCGTGCCCGATGCGCACGGTCATGCCCGGATCCTTCGCCTCGCCGAGGAGCTTGAGGAGCACGACCTGCTCCTCCAGAGCCTCCAGGACGGGCCGGATCGTGAGGGGGAAGTCGTGTCCGAAACGGGTGAGATTGGCGGTGCCGCCGATCATCAGCCGCTCCTCGTTCTCCTCGACCAGTGTCTCCAGAAGGGTGGAGAGCACCGTGGAGACCGTACCGCGATCCTCGGGTTCGAAGGCGTCCGGCAGGTCCTCGACCAGTGTCGGCACGTCCGTGAACCGGCGGCCCGCGACCCGGCTGTTCAGCCGCGCGCGCAGATCCGCCAGGGACGCCTCGCCGAACGGCGCCGGGCAGTCCACCATCCGCTGCTCGACCCGGCCGGTGTCCGTGATCAGCACGAGCATCACGCGCGCCGGAGCGAGCGCGAGCAGTTCCACGTGCCGCACGGTGGACCGGGTCAGGGACGGGTACTGCACGACGGCGACCTGCCGGGTCAGCTGCGCGAGCAGCCGTACCGTGCGCGCCACCACGTCGTCGAGGTCGACGGCGCCGTCCAGGAAGTTCTGGATCGCGCGCCGCTCGGGCGCGGTCATCGGCTTGACGCCGGCGAGCTTGTCGACGAACAGCCGGTAGCCCTTGTCGGTGGGGATGCGCCCCGCGCTGGTGTGCGGCTGGGCGATGAACCCCTCGTCCTCCAGGGCCGCCATGTCGTTGCGCACGGTCGCCGGGGAGACGCCGAGGTTGTGCCGCTCGGTCAGGGCCTTCGACCCGACCGGCTCCTCGGTGCCGACATAGTCCTGGACGATGGCGCGCAGTACCTGAAGCCTGCGTTCACTCAGCATTCGCGCGCACCTCCAGCACGTCGTCCCCTTCTGTCCTCGGTTCGGGCGCCTGGCACTCTTCGCGTGCGAGTGCCAGCGTTCCCCGGCCCAGTGTACGGCCGTGGGGTACGCACCGGGCAAGGTCGGTGCCCCCGTGACCGCTCGTGGGGCTAGCGTCGCGGTTATGACGGTGACTTGGGAAGAGCGGGGATGGGAGCGGCTGGCCACGGGGGTCGGGCGGTGCCGCCTGCCGGGCTGGGACTGCACGGCGGGGCTGGTCCTGGGCGCGGACACGGCGCTGATGGTGGACGCCGGGTCGAGCCTGGGCGAGGGGGCGCGGCTGCGGTCGGCGGCGGAGGAGCTGGCGGGCGGCCGTGTGACCCATCTCGCGCTGACCCACGCCCATTTCGACCATGTCTTCGGCGCCGCCGCGTTCGCGGGGGCGGCGGTGTACGCGGCGGTGGGCGCGGAGGCGGTGCTCGCCGGCGAGCGGGACGCGCTGCGCCATGACGCCGTCCACCACGGGCTGCCGGCGGCGGACGCGGAGGAGGCGGCGCTGGCGCTGGTCCCGCCGCGGCACCTGGTCTCCGGGGAGCGCACCCTGGACCTCGGCGGGGGCCGGCAGGTGCTGCTGGCCAACGTCGGCCCCGGCCACACCGCCCATGACCTGGTGGTCCTGGTGCCGGGCGAGCGTGAGGTGGTGTTCTGCGGCGACCTGGTCGAGGAGTCCGGCGAACCCCAGGCGGGCCCGGACGCCGTACCGTCGCGCTGGCCGGCCGCGCTGGACCGGCTGCTGGCGCTGGGCGGCGAGGACGCGCTGTACGTGCCCGGTCACGGTGCGGTGGTGGACGCGGCCTTCGTACGGCGCCAACGGGACGCCCTGGCCGCGCGTTTCGGCGTGTCGTGAGCGCCCGCCTCGCTCTTCTCCTATCGTCATCCGAATGCGCCAGTACTCCCCCGACCTGACCCCGCCCTGGAAGAAGCCCCAGCCGGTGCCGGAGGTGCCCGCGGAACCGGGCCTGGTCGTGGAGGAGCCCGGCACCGGGTTCTGCGGCGCGGTGATCCGCTGCGAGGCGGGCACGGTCACGCTGGAGGACCGCTTCGGCAAGCACCGGGTCTTCCCGCTGGAACCCCGCGGCTTCCTGCTGGAGGGCCGCCCGGTGACCCTGGTACGTCCCGCCGCCGCCCCGGCCCGCCCGGCCCGCACGGCGTCCGGATCGGTCGCGGTGCCCGGCGCCCGCGCCCGCGTGGCCCGCGCCGGCCGCATCTACGTCGAGGGGCGGCACGACGCCGAGCTGGTCGAGAAGGTCTGGGGCGACGACCTGCGCATCGAGGGCGTGGTCGTGGAGTACCTGGAGGGCGTGGACCACCTGCCCTCGATCGTCGCCGACTTCGCCCCCGGCCCCGACGCCCGGCTCGGCATCCTGGTGGACCACCTGGTGCCCGGCAGCAAGGAATGGCGCATCGCCGAGTCGGTGACCAGCGAGCACGCCCTGGTCGTGGGCCATCCCTACATCGACATCTGGGAGGCGGTGAAACCCGCCGCCCTGGGCATCGCCGCCTGGCCCGCCGTGCCCCGCGGCCAGGACTGGAAGACGGGCGTGTGCCGCGCCCTCGGCTGGCCGTCGGACAACACGGGCGCGGTGTGGCAGGCGATCCTCAAGCGGGTCGGCTCCTACAAGGACCTGGAGCCGGAGCTGCTGGGGCGGGTGGAGGAGCTGATCGACTTCGTCACGGGCGGCGGGGCCTGACCCGCTTCGCCGCCGGGTGGCTCAGTCCACCAGGTCCCGCACCACCGCGTCCGCGAGCAGCCGGCCGCGCAGGGTGAGCACGGCGCGGCCCCCGGCGTAGGGGCCCTCCTGGAGGAGTCCGTCCGCCACGGCCCGGCGCGCCGCCGCGCGGCCCGCCTCCTTCAGCAGGTCCAGCGGGACGCCCTCGCGCAGGCGCAGTTCCAGCAGGATGCGCTCGACGCGGCGGTCCTCGGCGGTCAGCAGCTCGCGGCCGGCGCCCGGGGAGCGGCCCGCGGCCAGGGCGGCGGCGTAGGCGCCGGGGTGCTTGACGTTCCACCAGCGGACGCCGCCCACGTGCGAGTGGGCGCCCGGCCCGGCGCCCCACCAGTCCGCGCCGCGCCAGTACAGCTCGTTGTGCAGACAGCGGCCGGCCGCGGAGGTGGCCCAGTTGGAGACCTCGTACCAGGCGAAGCCCGCGGCGGAGAGGGTCTCCTCGGCGATCAGATAGCGGTCGGCGTGCACGTCGTCGTCGGTCATCGGGATCTCGCCCCGGCGGATCCGGCGGGCGAGCTGGGTGCCCTCCTCCACGATGAGCGCGTACGCGCTGACGTGGTCGGGGCCGGCGCCGATCGCCGCCTCCAGGGAGGCCCGCCAGTCGTCGTCGCTCTCGCCCGGGGTGCCGTAGATCAGGTCGAGGTTGACGTGGTCGAAGCCCGCCGCCCGCGCCTCCCCCACGCACGCCTCGGGGCGCCCGGGGGTGTGGGTGCGGTCCAGGATCCGCAGCACGTGCTGCTTCGCGCTCTGCATGCCGAAGGAGATCCGGTTGAAGCCGCCCTCCCGGAGGGTCGCGAGGTAGGCCGGGTCGACGGACTCGGGGTTCGCCTCCGTGGTGACCTCGGCGTCCGGGGCCAGCCCGAACTCGTCGCGGATCGCCGCCAGCATCCGTACGAGGTCGTCGGCGGCCAGCAGGGTGGGCGTGCCGCCGCCGACGAAGACCGTGCGGACCGGGCGCGGGTCGTCGCCGAGCACCTTGCGGGCGAGCCGGATCTCGTCGGTGAGGGTGTCCGCGTAGTTGTCGCGGGAGGCGAGCACCCCGCCGGTGCCGCGCAGCTCGGTCGCGGTGTAGGTGTTGAAGTCGCAGTAGCCGCAGCGGGTCGCGCAGTACGGCACGTGCAGATAGAAACCGAGCGGACGGTCAACCGCCCCGGCGAGCGCGTGTGCGGGCAACGCGCCGTCGTCGGGAACGGGCTCACCGTCGGGGAGTGCGGAAGGCATACGACCCATTGTCCAGCACCGCCGCGCTCCCCCGGCCGCCGTCTCATCCCGCCTGGAGCACCAGCAGTGCCAGGTCGTCCTCCGGCGGGGCCTCGCCGAAGGTGTGCACCAGGTGGCGGATCCTTTCCGCGATCTCCTCCGCGGTGAGACCGACGCAGGAGGCCAGGGCGGCGGCGAGGCCGTCGGCGTCGTCGAACTGGCGGGAGCCGCAGCGTCGCTCGGTCACCCCGTCGGTGACGCACAGCAGGCTGTCGCCGGGCAGCAGGTCCAGCGTCTCGCTGACGTAGGTCTCGTCCTCGACCACGCCGAGCAGGGTCTGCGGGCGGGCCGCGGTGCGCACGGCGCCGTCGGGGCCGAGGACCAGCGGGAGCGGGTGCCCGGCGGAGGCCAGGGTGCAGCGGACCCCGCCCTCGAACGGGGTCAGCTCGCCGTAGAGCAGGGACAGGAAGCGGGTCTGCGGGCCCTCCCCGGGCGCCACGGCCAGGCCGTCGGCGGCCACCAGCGCGCGGGCCGCGGCGTCCGCGGCCTCGGTGGCGTCGTCCAGGAGGAGCTGGTTGAGGCGGTCGAGCACGTCGGCCACCCGGTAGCCCTCGCGGGCCAGCAGCCGCAGCCAGGGCCGGGCGAGGCCGATGACGACCGCCGCCTCCGGGCCCTTGCCCTGCACGTCGCCGATGGCGAAGCACCAGCGGCCGTCGCTCGCCGGGAACAGGTCGTAGAAGTCGCCGCTGGGCCCGCTCTTGTCGCAGGGCTCGTAGACCAGCGCGCTGCTCATCCCGGGGATCTCCGCGACCGCGCCGGGCAGCAGGCCCCGCTGGAGCACCGCGCTGATGGTGGCCTGGCGGGCGTACTGCCGGGCCGCGCCGATGGCGAGCGCGACCCGGCGGGCCAGGTCCTCGACCAGCCCGGTGATCTCGTCCGGGAAGCGCCTGAGCCCGCACCGCCCGATGACCAGCGTGCCGAGCGGACGCCCGCCCGCGACCAGCCGGTACGCCAGCGCCGTGCCGTCGGCGCCCTGCGGGCCGAGCGAGGGGCCGGGCCACGGGTACGGCTCGGGGCCGAACCCCGCCCCGTCCCCCGTCCGCGGCGGCTCCTTCTCCAGCGCCCCGCGCAGTTCCTCGATGCGGTTCTCGCTGGCGTGCCAGACCCGGGCGGGGCCGTCGTACGACCCGCCGCGCGCCGACGCCTCGTCCTCCAGCCACACCGCGCACCAGTCGGCGAGCCGGGGCACGATCAGCTGGCCGGTGAGGGCCGTGACCAGGTTCTCGTCCAGTTGCCCGGCGAGCAGGTCGGAGGCCTCGGCGAGGAAGGACAGCGCGCCCCGGCCGAGCCAGTCCCGGTCGCTGTCGGCGCGCTGTGCCTGCGGGGCCAGGTCCTCGGCGACCTCCAGGGCGTCCCGCGCCCCGGCGCCGGCCGGGGTCTCGTTGCCGCCCGGGGGCAGCCTGGCCCACACCGACTTGGCGCCGGTGCGGTAGGTGACGCCCCAGGACTCGGCGAGCGCGCCGACCAGCCGCAGCCCCCGCCCGTACTCCGGGATCTCGTACGGCGGCTCGCCCGCGGTCGCGTCACGCGGCGGCCGGGCCGGGTGCCGGTCGCCGACCTCGACCACGAACGCGCCGTCCTCCTCCAGGCACCAGTCCACATCTATCTCGGTGCCGGCGTGCACCACGGAGTTGGTGACCAGCTCGCTGACGACCGCCAGCGCGTCGTCCAGCAGCCGGGGCGCGACTCCTGGCGCCTCGGTCAGCGCGGCCCGCACCAGGGCCCGCGCGGAGCCGGGCGCGAGCGGGCTGCCGGGCAGCGTGACGTGGCCGCGCGCCCCGGCGCCCCGGCCCTCGGTCTCCCACTGGGTGGGTATGGCCGCCATGTCCATGCGGCCAGGGTGACAGAAGGGTGTCACGCATAAGCGTGAAGTCACCGAACTGCCCACTCCTGGCCGAGAAGCGTGCTACGACGGGACTGAAAGGCGGCGCCTTTCGAGCGCTCCCTTCCTTTCGGCCCCGCGCGCCCCGCCGCCCTCCTCCGCCCCGCGGCGGCTCCCGCGTCCCGGAGCGGCTCCCGACTCCCGCGGCGGCTCCCCCGTCCCGCCGCGGTTCCCCGCGTCCGCTACTTCTCCCGCGTCCCCGCGTACATCTCGTCGATGAGCCCCTTGTACTCCCGCTCCACCACCGGCCGCTTCAGCTTCAGGCTCGGCGTGATCTCGCCGTGCTCCACGTCGAGGTCCCGCGGCAGCAGCCGGAACTTCTTGATGGTCTGCCAGCGCTGGAGCCCGGCGTTGAGCTGCTGGACGTAGCCGTCGACCATCTCGACCGTCACCGGGGCGGCGACGACCTCGGCGTACGGCTTGCCCTCCAGGCCGTTCTCCTTCGCCCACTCCATGATCGCGTCCTCGTCCAGGGCGATGAGGGCGGTGCAGTAGTTCCGGTCGGCGCCGTGCACGAGGATGTTGGAGACGTACGGGCAGACCGCCTTGAACTGGCCCTCCACCTCCGCCGGGGCGACGTACTTGCCGCCGGAGGTCTTGATGAGGTCCTTCTTGCGGTCGGTGATGCGCAGATAGCCGTCGGGCGAGAGTTCGCCGATGTCGCCGGTGTGGAACCAGCCGTCGGGCTCCAGCACCTCGTCGGTCTTGTCGGGCAGCTTGTGGTAGCCCTGCATGATGCCCGGGCCGCGCAGCAGGATCTCGCCGTCGTCGGCGATGCGCACCTCGGTGCCGGGCAGCGGCTTGCCGACCGTGCCGGTGCGGTAGGCCTCGCCGGGGTTGACGAAGGAGGCCGCGGAGGACTCGGTGAGGCCGTAGCCCTCCAGGATGTGGATGCCGGCGCCGGCGAAGAAGTAGCCGATCTCCGGGGCGAGCGCGGAGGCGCCGGAGACACAGGCGCGCAGCCGGCCGCCGAAGGCCTCGCGGATCTTGGCGAAGACGAGGGTGTCGGCGACCTTGTGCTTGGCGGCCAGGCCGAAGGGCACGGAGCGGTTGCCGGTGCGCCGGAAGTTGTCCTGCTCCGTCTTGGCGTACTCGCGGGCGACCTCGGCGGCCCACTGGAAGATCTTGTACTTGGCCGCGCCGCCCTCGCGGGCCTTGGCGGCGACGCCGTTGTAGACCTTCTCGAAGATGCGCGGCACCGCGGCCATGTACGTCGGCCGCACCACCGGGAGGTTCTCGATGATCTTGTCGACGCGACCGTCCACGGCGGTGACGTGCCCGATCTCGATCTGCCCGGAGGTGAGCACCTTGCCGAAGACGTGCGCGAGCGGCAGCCACAGGTACTGCACGTCGTCGGGGCCGAGCAGCCCGGTCGCGGAGATGGCCCTGGCCATGTAGGACCAGTTGTCGTGCGGCAGGCGCACGCCCTTGGGGCGGCCGGTGGTGCCGGAGGTGTAGATGAGGGTGGCGAGCTGGTCCTTGGCGAGGGCGCCGACCCGCTCCTTGATCAGCTCCGGGTGCTGCTCCAGATGGGCCGCGCCGCGCTTCTCCAGTTCGTCCAGGGTGATCACCCAGTCGTCGCCGTCCACGCCCGCCGGGTCGATGACGACGACCTTGGTCAGCTCGGGCAGCTCGGCGCGCTTCTCGGCGGCCTTGGCGACCTGCGCGGCGTCCTCCGCGATCAGCACCCGGCTCTCGGAGTCGGAGAGGATGAACGCGGACTCGTCGGCGTTGGTCTGCGGGTAGATCGTGGTGGTGGCGCCGCCGGCGCACATGATGCCGAGGTCGGCGAGGATCCACTCCACCCGGGTGGAGGAGGCCAGCGCCACCCGCTGCTCGGGCCGCAGGCCCAGCTCGATCAGACCGGCCGCGATGGCGTAGACCCGCTCGGCCGCCCCCGCCCAGCTCAGCGACTTCCAGTCGTCGGGGCCCTGGCCGGACGCGGGGGGCACCGGGTAGCGGTAGGCCTCGGCGTCCGGTGTGGCCGCCACGCGCTCCAGGAAGAGGGCCGCGACGGACGGCGGACGGTTCTCGATCAGGGTCTGTGTGTCGCTCACGACATCCTCCGGGGCCCGCGACAGCGCGGCTGGTACTCGGTGCGGCTGGGTCAACTCACGGTGGTGTTCGGGCTTGTTTAACTCGCGAGTAACTATCGAGCAGGCATCAGGGTAAGGCGCGAGTGCCCGCCGCGTAAGGGGCTTCGGCCTGTCTCTTTCCCCGCGTCCGCACCTCTGGGCGGCGCCGGGTACGCGCGGGGGCCCGCCGCGCTTTCGCACGACGGGCCCCCTGCTGTCCGTTTTGGGCAGGTGACCGGATGCCGCCCCCGGTTACTTCCCGGTTACTTCTTGCCCTTGCCCGACCCCGCGCTGTCATCGCTGGAGAGGACCGCGATGAAGGCCTCCTGCGGAACCTCCACCGAACCCACCATCTTCATCCGCTTCTTGCCTTCCTTCTGCTTCTCCAGCAGCTTGCGCTTACGGGAGATGTCACCGCCGTAGCACTTGGCGAGGACGTCCTTGCGGATGGCGCGGATGGTCTCGCGGGCGATGACCCGGGAGCCGATGGCGGCCTGCACCGGCACCTCGAAGCTCTGCCGCGGGATCAGCTCCTTGAGCTTGGCGACGAGCCGTACGCCGTACGCGTACGCCTGGTCCTTGTGGGTGATCGCCGAGAAGGCGTCGACCTTGTCGCCGTGCAGCAGGATGTCGACCTTGACCAGGCTGCTGGCCTGCTCGCCGGTGGGCTCGTAGTCGAGCGAGGCGTAGCCGCGGGTCTTGGACTTCAGCTGGTCGAAGAAGTCGAAGACGATCTCCGCGAGCGGAAGGGTGTAGCGGATCTCGACCCGGTCCTCGGAGAGGTAGTCCATGCCGAGCAGGGTGCCGCGCCGGGTCTGGCACAGCTCCATGATCGCGCCGATGAACTCGGTGGGCGCGAGGATCGTCGCCCGTACGACCGGCTCGAAGACCTCGTCGATCTTGCCCTCGGGGAACTCGCTCGGGTTGGTGACCGTGTGCTCGCTGCCGTCCTCCATGACCACGCGGTAGACCACGTTGGGGGCGGTGGCGATCAGGTCGAGGCCGAACTCGCGCTCCAGGCGCTCCCGGATCACGTCCAGGTGCAGCAGGCCGAGGAAGCCGACGCGGAAGCCGAAGCCGAGGGCGGCGGAGGTCTCCGGCTCGTAGACCAGGGCCGCGTCGTTGAGCTGGAGCTTGTCCAGTGCCTCGCGCAGCTCCGGGTAGTCGGAGCCGTCCAGCGGGTACAGGCCCGAGAACACCATCGGCTTGGGGTCCTTGTAGCCGCCGAGGGCCTCGGTGGCGCCCTTGTTCTGGCTGGTGACGGTGTCACCGACCTTGGACTGGCGGACGTCCTTCACGCCGGTGATCAGATAGCCCACCTCGCCGACGCCCAGGCCGTCGGCCGGCAGCATCTCGGGCGAGTTGACGCCGATCTCCAGCAGCTCGTGGGTGGCGCCGGTCGACATCATCCTGATGCGCTCGCGCTTGTTGAGCTGGCCGTCGATGACACGGACGTACGTCACGACACCGCGGTAGGAGTCGTAGACCGAGTCGAAGATCATCGCGCGGGCGGGCGCGTCGGCGACGCCGACCGGGGCCGGGATCTCCCTGACGACCTTGTCGAGCAGCGCGTCGACGCCGAGACCGGTCTTCGCGGAGACCTTGAGCACGTCGTCCGGCTCGCAGCCGACCAGGTTCGCCAGCTCCTCGGCGAACTTCTCCGGCTGGGCGGCCGGCAGGTCGATCTTGTTGAGCACCGGGATGATCGTGAGGTCGTTCTCCATCGCCAGGTAGAGGTTGGCGAGGGTCTGCGCCTCGATGCCCTGGGCGGCGTCGACGAGGAGGATGGTCCCCTCGCAGGCGGCCAGCGACCGCGAGACCTCGTAGGTGAAGTCGACGTGCCCCGGGGTGTCGATCATGTTGAGGATGTGGGTCGTGCCCTGGTCGGGGCCCTCGGTCGGGGCCCAGGGCAGACGCACCGCCTGGGACTTGATCGTGATGCCGCGCTCGCGCTCGATGTCCATCCGGTCGAGGTACTGAGCACGCATCTGCCGCTGCTCGACCACACCGGTCAGCTGGAGCATCCGGTCGGCGAGCGTGGACTTGCCGTGGTCGATGTGCGCGATGATGCAGAAGTTGCGGATCAGAGCCGGGTCGGTACGGCTCGGCTCGGGCACATGGTTAGGGGTCGCGGGCACGCAGGGTCCTGTCTCTTGAGGCGCCTTATGCCTCGGGTCGGATCGATACGTAGTCTCCATGGTCCCACGCGGAGGGACCGAGAGGCGTTTTGGGCCGGTCGCAGGGCCACTGGTACTGTAGATGGCTGTGCCTCATGCCCTCTCGGCCGAGGCACGTCAGAGAAATTTTGGATCACCGGTACGGGACCCGAGCGGCCCCGTGCCTGAACCTGAAAAGGCTCCTTCGTGGCGAACATCAAGTCCCAGATCAAGCGGATCAAGACCAACGAGAAGGCTCGGCTGCGCAACAAGGCCGTCAAGTCCTCCCTGAAGACCGCGATCCGCAAGGCCCGTGAGGCCGCTGCCGCGGGTGACCTCGAGAAGGCCACCGAGCTGCAGCGCGCCGCCGCGCGTGCCCTCGACAAGGCCGTCTCCAAGGGCGTCATCCACAAGAACCAGGCCGCCAACAAGAAGTCGGCGCTTGCTTCCAAGGTCGCGACCCTCAAGGGCTGAGTTCTCCCTTTGATCTGACCGCCGGAAGGACCCAGAGCGGGCCCTCTCTCATCCGCTCCCGACCGGCACCCAGAGCCTGTTCGCGGCCTGCGTTCGCCACGCGGGAACGGGCTCGACAGCTTTGCACCGAGAACCCCGGCACCCTTCCCTTCCCCAGGGCGGGTGCCGGGGTTCTCGGCTTTCCGGCTTTCGGCTTCCGGGGCCGGGGGGCCGCTACCCGCGCCCGCGCGACCGGGCGGCCCGCGCGATCACCACGACCGCCTTCTCCAGCGCGTACTCGGGGTCGTCCCCCCCGCCCTTCACGCCCGCGTCCGCCTCGGCGACGGCCCGCATCGCGACCGAGACGCCGTCCGGCGTCCACCCCCGCATCTGCTGGCGCACCCGGTCGATCTTCCACGGCGGCATCCCCAGCTCCCGCGCGAGGTCCGCGGGGCGCCCCCCGCGCGCGGAGGACAGCTTCCCGATCGCGCGCACGCCCTGCGCCAACGCGCTGGTGATCATCACCGGGGCCACCCCCGTCGCCAGCGACCAGCGCAGCGCCTCCAGCGCCTCCGCGGTACGCCCCTCCACCGCCCGGTCCGCGACCGTGAAGCTGGAGGCCTCGGCCCGGCCGGTGTAGTAGCGCCCGACGACGGCCTCGTCGATCGTGCCCTCGATGTCCGCGACCAGCTGGGTCACCGCGGACGCCAGCTCGCGCAGATCGCTGCCGATGGCGTCGCACAGCGCCTGGCACGCCTCGGGGGTCGCCGAGCGACCCGCGGTGCGGAACTCGCCCCGCACGAACGCCAGCCGGTCCGCCGGCTTGGTCATCTTCGGGCAGGCCACCTCCCGCGCCCCCGCCTTGCGCGCGGCGTCCAGCAGGCCCTTGCCCTTGGCGCCGCCCGCGTGCAGCAGCACGAGGGTGATCTCCTCGGCGGGCGAGGAGAGGTACGCCTTCACGTCCTTGACGGTGTCGGCCGACAGGTCCTGCGCGTTCCGCACGACCACGACCTTGCGCTCGGCGAACAGCGAGGGGCTGGTCAGCTCGGCGAGGGTGCCGGGCTGCAACTGGTCCGGGGTCAGATCCCGTACGTCCGTGTCGGCGTCGGCGGCCCGGGCGGCGGCCACCACCTCCCGCACCGCACGGTCCAGCAGCAGGTCCTCCTGGCCCACGGCAACGGTCACCGGGGCGAGGGGGTCGTCGTTCGCAGTCTTCCTGGCCATCGCACCAAGCATCCCACGCCCCACCGACAACGCCCCCGGCCCCGGTCCGCACCGCGCCCCGGGGGCCTACGGTTCCTCGCGCCAGCCGTCCCACTGCGCCGCGAACGCGTCCAGCTCCCGGGGGTCCAGCCGCTCCTCCTCGTCGGCCAGTACGACCAGCCACTGGGCGTCCTCGGCGTCGTCCTCGCCGGCCAGCGCGTCGCGGAGCAGCCGGGGTTCCTCGTCCAGGCCGAACCGCTCCCCGAGCGCCTCTGCCGCCTCCTGCGCGGCGTCCCGGTCGGGCAGTACCAGCACGTGTCTCACATCGCTCACGACGCCATTGTCCGGCACCCGTCCGGGGGCGAACCGCCAGGTCAGCCCTTGGGCACGATCTGCACGTCCAGGTCGACGCGGATGCTCGGCCCCACCACCGCGATCCCCCGGGCCAGCATCGACTGCCAGCTGACCGTGAAGTCGTCGCGGTGCAGTTCGGTGGTGGCCCGGCAGGCGGCCCGGGTCTCGCCCTCGATGCCGCTGCCGAGCCCGAGGTACTCGGTGTCGAGCGTCACCGTGCGGGTCACGCCGTGCAGCGACAGCGCTCCGGTGACCGCCCAGCGGTTGCCGCCCTTGTGCGTGAAGCGGTCGCTGTAGAACTCCAGCGTCGGAAACCGCCGTACGTCCAGGAAGTCCCCCGAGCGCAGATGGTCGTCGCGCATCCGGACCCCGGTGTCGATGGACGCCGCGTCGATCACCACGTGCATCGCCGACCGCTCGATCCGCTCGGCGATCCGCACCGCCCCGGCGAACGACTCGAACCGCCCGTGGACGCGGGCCAGTCCGATGTGCCGCGCGGTGAAGGCGATCGAGGAGTGCGCGGGGTCCACCTCCCAGTCGCCGGGCGCGGGCGGCTCGTGCGGCGGGGCGAGCTGGAGGGTGACGTCGCCCAGCGAGGCGAGGGTGCCTTCGGCGACCCGCGCGGTGGCCCGGTAGGGCGCGTACCCCTCGGCGGACACCGCGAGCCGGTACTCCCCGGCCGGCACCATCGTCAGGAACGACCCGTACGGGTCCGTGCCGCCCGTCACCACCTTGCGGCCCGTCGGGGCACTGACCGTGAACTCGGCCCCGGTGACCGGCTGGTTGACCGGGTCGACCACCCGGCAGCCGAGCACCCCCGCGCCGGGCGGCGTCCGAACCGCCCCCAGGGGACCCGCCTGTTGCACCCGGTTCGTCCGATCACCCAGCCAACGGCCGAACATCTACGACACACCCCCTGTACCCCTCGACATCTACTGTTGCCGAAGGTTCATTCGATCACTGTTGCGGCTTTCGAGGCAACACGGGCCCACATCACGGCAATCCGGCCCATGCGCCGGAACTGTGGAAACTGCGGGAACTGCGCTCTTTCTCCGGTCGGCACCCGATTCGCACCATCACCTCGCTCCATCACGAACCGGCGACCACTTCACGGAAACTTCACACGAACATCACGAGCGGGGCTACGGTCTTACCTCCGAACTCACTTGGGGGGACACATGAGCAACCCGTACGTCATGCCGCCACGGCCGCCGCACCCGCCCGAGCGAACGGCCCCGCGATGGGCGCGCAAGCGGTACATACTGCCCGCGATCGGACTCGCCTTCTGTCTCGGCATCGGAGCCGGCGCCGGCGGTCAGGGCGGCGGGGGCGACGAGCAGCCGACGGCCGCCAAGGTACGGCCGACCGCCACGGTCACCGCCACCGCCACCGCGACGGCCACGGAGACGGCGGCGCCCGAGCCCGCGCCCACGGTGACCGCCACCAAGACGGTGAAGGTCGAGGTGACCGTCACCCGGCACGCGCCGGCCGCGGGCTCGGGCGGCTCCGGCGGCAGCGGGGGCTCCTCGGGCGGGTCGTCGGGGAGCGGGGGCTCCGGCTCCTCGGGAGGCTCCGGCGGCGCCGCGAACGGCGCCACCGCCCGGTGCAACGACGGCACCTACTCGTACGCCGCCCACCACCAGGGCGCCTGCTCCCACCACGGGGGCGTGGCCGTCTTCTACCGGTAGACGGACCGCGGAGCCCCGTCGGCCGTTCAGGACTCCTCGCGCGTCACCTCCACCTCCCGGCCCGGGCCGGCGGTTCCCTCGCCCCCGCCGACCGCGAGCGCCCCGTCCCGGTCCGTCCGCAGCACCAGCGCGCCACCGGCCCGCAACGCGGCCACCGTCGACGGGGCCGGATGCCCGTAGGGGTTGCCGGTGCCACAGGAGATGAGCGCCAGCCGGGGCGCCGCGAGCCGTATCAGCTCCGGGTCCTGGTACGCCGATCCGTGATGGGCCACCTTCAGGACGTCCACACCGGCCAGCTCCGCCGCCCGCGGGGAGCGCAACAGGGCCTGCTGGTCCGGGGGTTCGAGGTCGCCGAGGAGCAGCAGCCGCAGCCCGCCGGTGCGGACCAGCAGGGCCACGCTGGCGTCGTTCGGGCCGTCGAAGGCGGGCGCGGTGTCCGCCGGCGGCCACAGGACGCGCCAGGCCAGCGGGCCGGTGCGCCCCTCCTCCCCCGCGACGGCCCGGGTGACCGGGATGTGCCGGGCGGCGGCCTCCTTCCTGACGAACTCCGCCTCCTGCCCCGGCTCCTCGAACCCGGTCGTCTCGATCGCGGCGACCTCCCGGCCCCGCAGCACACCGGTCAGCCCCGCCACATGGTCGGCGTGGAAGTGCGTCAGCACGAGGAGGGGGACGCGGGTGATGCCCAGTCGCCGCAGACAGCGGTCGACCGGCGCCGGATCGGGACCGGCGTCCACGACCACCCCGGCCCCGGCGCCCGCCGCCAGCACGGTCGCGTCGCCCTGCCCCACGTCGCACATCGCGAACCGCCAGCCGGGCGGCGGCCAGCCCGTCACCACCCGGGTCAGCGGCGCCGGCCGCACCACCGCCAGCAGGAGCAGCGCGCCGAGCAGCCCGCACCACCACGGGTGCCGCACCAGCCGCCGCCCGGCCAGGACGACGGCCACGGTGACCGCCGCGAGCAGCAGCGCCCCCGGCCAGCTGCCCGGCCAGTCCACTCCCGCCCCGGGCAGCGCCGCCCCGGTCCGGGCGACCTCGGCGATCCACCCGGCCGGCCAACTCGCGCACCATGCCAGCGCCTTGGCCAGGGGCAGGCCCACCGGTGCGGTCGCGAGCGCGGCGAAGCCCAGCACCGTGGCGGGCGCCACCGCCGCCTCGGCCAGCAGATTGCAGGGCACCGCGACCAGGCTCACCCGGGCCGACAGCACCGCCACCACCGGTGCGCACACCGCCTGCGCCGCGAGGGCCGCCGCCAGCGCCTCGGCGAGCCTCGGGGGCACCCCGCGCCGCCGCAGCGCCTCGCTCCAGCCGGGCGCGAGCACCAGCAGCGCCCCGGTGGCCAGCACCGAGAGCAGGAAGCCGTAACTGCGGGCCAGCGCGGGGTCGTACAGCACCAGCAGCAGTACGGCCGTGGCCAGCGCCGGGACGAGGGATCTGCGGCGGCCGGTGGCCAGGGCGAGCAGCGCGACCGTTCCGCAGGCGGCGGCCCGCAGCACGCTGGGGTCGGGGCGGCACACGATCACGAAGCCGAGCGTGAGCGCCCCCGCGAGCAGGGCGGTGGCCCGCAGCGAGAGTCCCAGGCGGGGGGCCAGGCCCCGGCGTTCGGCGAGCCGGGCCAGGCCGGGCGGACCGACGAGCAGGGCGAGCAGCACGGTGAGGTTGCTGCCGGAGACCGCGAGCAGATGGGTCAGGTCGGTCGCCTTGAAGGCGTCGTCCAGCTCCGGGGTGATCCGCGAGGTGTCGCCGACGACGAGCCCCGGCAGCAGCGCCCGCGCGTCCCCCGGCAGCCCGTCCGTCGCCTCCCGCAGCCCCGCCCTGAGCCGTCCCGCCAGTCGCTGCGCCCCGCTCGGCCCCGCCACGACCCGTGGCCCGGACCCGCCGCGCACCCGGAGCACGGCCGCCGTCCGATCGCCCCCGGCGAGGGCGGGCGCCAGCCGCCCGGTCGCCCGCAGCGTGGTGGACGGCAGCAGCCGCAGCCAGGCCGCCCGGCCGCCCCGGGCCCGCGAGCCGCCCCCGGGTGCCGGGGTGCCCGCGTCGACGATCATCAGGACCGGCGCCCTGGTCCGCGTGCTCCTGCCGTCGCTCTCCTCGACGCGCAGTACCCGCGCCTGGACCAGCACCGCCACCGGGGCCGTGTGATCGCCGCGCACCCGGGGCCTGCTCAGCCGGGGATCGGCGGTCAGCTCCGCCTCGACGGTCACGGTGGCGGAGCGGCGGGCCAGCTCGGGCACCGGTCCGCGCCGTACGTCCGCTCCGTGCAGTCCCGCCGACGCGGCCGCCGCGGCGGCGCAGAGCAGCACCGCGGCGATCGAGGACCGCGCCCACTCGGGCCGTCCGCGCGCCCACCGCGGAGCCCTCCCGGACCGTCCCGCCACGAGCAGGAGCACCCCGCAGGCCAGGCAGCCGAGCACGATGCCAACGGTCCGGGCCGGCGGCGCGTCCGGGGTCAGCGCCGCCGTGGCCCAGGCCGCGAGCGCGGGCGGCACCAGACGCAGGTCCGCGGGGCCCGGCTCGCCCACCGGTACGGTGCCCTGCCCGTGGGCGCCGCTCATGGCCGTACCAGGTTCCGCAGGTCGGTGAAGCGGCGGTCGCCGATGCCGTTGACCTGGCGCAGTTCGTCGACCGAGCGGAAACCGCCGTGCCGGGTGCGGTAGTCGATGATGTGCCGGGCGAGCACCGGGCCGACCCCGGGCAGGGTGTCGAGCTGGTCCTCGGTGGCCGTGTTGAGGGAGATCTGTCCGGCCGGGCCGGACGGGGCGGCGGGCCCGGCGGGCGCGCCGCCGGGCCCTTGTCCGCCGGCCGGCCCCGGTCCGCCGACCAGCACCTGCTCGCCGTCGACCAGGAAGCGGGCGCGGTTGAGCCCGTCGGTGTCCACCCCCGGCCGGACGCCGCCCGCCGCGCGCAGCGCGTCGGCCACCCGGGAGCCGGCCGGGAGCCGGCGGACGCCGGGCTCACGGACCTTGCCGCCGATGTCCACCACGATCTCCCCGCCCGGAGTCGGGGAGGCTCCCCCGCCCACGGCCGGCGCCTCCCCGTCCCCGCCCGGTCCCCTCGCGTACGTCGCCTGGGCGCGCACCACCTGAGGGGCGCTCACGGTCTGGGGCCGGCCCGTCCAGAAGTGCTGCACCGCGACGAGGGCGGCGGCCACCAGCAGCACGGCGAGGGCCACCGTGCCCCGGCGCTCCACCCCGCACCGCGTCTGCAACCACACCGGCAGCCGCTCCCGCAGCGCCGCCCCCGCCCGCTCGCGCCGGCCCGGGAACCCCCCGCCGTACGGCTCCGGCGGCTCCGGCGGCTCCGCCGCGGGCGGCAGACCCTGGTCCGGCAGGTCCGGTTCCGGTGGTGCCTTCCCCGACTCCCCCCACGGCACGGCGCGTTCGCCGAAGAGGAGTTCCGCTCGGCGACGCAGTTCGTCCGCGGGCGCGTGCGCGCGGGGGCGGAGGCGTCGGTGCTCGCTCGTGCGATGACGCACGCGGCCGTCGGAGGCGGGGCCGCGGCCGGGGCCGCTGGTCGGGGTTACGGTGCGGGAACGTGATCGAAGTGCCATGGGACGAGGATCGGACATCCCGCCCCATCGCGATGATCTTGGTCAATTCCCGGGGAAATCCGCCCGGTTGTGGAAAACTCCGCCACCCGTGTGAGTGACCACGCGTCAGATCGGGCGTCCGGTCCGGCGCCGGATCCGGCCCGGCCGCAGACGTCGATCACCGCGACGGACCCGGGTCTCACCGAGGGGAAGAGGTCTCACCGAGGGGAGATCACCGCTCCCAGCAGCCCCGGCCCCGTGTGCGCCCCGATCACCGCGCCGACCTCGCTGACGTGCAGTTCGGCCAGGCCCGGCACCCGTTCCCGCAGCCGGTCGGCGAGGGCGGCGGCGCGCTCGGGCGCGGCCAGGTGGTGGACGGCGATGTCGACCTCGGCGCTCCCCGCGCGCTCGGCGGTGATCTCCTCCAGGCGGGCGATCGCCCTGGACGCCGTACGCACCTTCTCCAGCAGTTCGATGCGGCCGCCGTCGAGCCGGAGCAGGGGCTTGACCGCGAGCGCGGAGCCCAGCAGGGCCTGGGCGGCTCCGATGCGGCCGCCGCGGCGCAGGTAGTCGAGGGTGTCGACGTAGAAGTAGGCGGAGCTGCCCGCGGCCCGCTTCTCGGCGGCCGTGACCGCCTCGTCCACGGTGCCGCCCGCCTCCGCGGTCTCGGCCGCGGCCAGCGCACAGAAGCCGAGGGCCATCGCGACCATCCCGGTGTCCACCACCCGCACCGGCACCGGCGCCTCGCGCGCGGCGAGGACGGCCGCGTCGTAGGTGCCGGAGAGTTCGCCGGACAGGTGCAGGGAGACGATGCCGCTCGCCCCGGACTCGGCGACCTCGCGGTAGGTCGCGGCGAACACCTCGGGAGCGGGGCGGGAGGTGGTGACGGAGCGCCGCTTCTGCAGCGCCTGGGCGAGGGCGCGGGTGGAGATCTCGGTGCCCTCTTCGAGCGCCCGGTCGCCGAGGACCACGGTCAGCGGCACCGCGGTGATGCCGTGGCGCTCCATCATCCGGGGCGGCAGGTAGGCCGTTGAATCGGTGACGATGGCGACATGGCGGGACATGAGCTGGAGGTTACCTGCCGTAGCGCGCGCACGGCAGCCCGGCCCCCGGGGTGTGCGCCCGGCGCGCTGCACCCGCGCCAGGCGTCATGTGGTGCTTTCCGGGCGGGGGTTCTTCTGCCAGGGGTGGCCCCGGCGCGGGCCGGGCGGTGTGATCGGGGGCGGGACCGGCTCCTCGGCGGCCCGGGGCCCGGCAGGTGCGGTCCAGTGGCGCAGGGCGTCGGCCTCCAGGTCGATCTGGGCGCTGAGCGCGCCGAGGTCGTCGTCGGCGAAGCGGCGGGCCCGGTCGCGGGCGGCCCAGCGCAGCGCGTCCGCGGACTTGGCGATCTGCTCGGTGCGGGCGCGCAGTTCGGGCAGGCGGGCGGCGAGCGTGGCCCGGTCCGGCTCGGACTCCAGGCGCTTGAGGTCGGCGTCCAGCTCGCGGCCGTGCACGCTCAGGCGCTCGAAGAGGCCGACGGATTCCTTGAGCGACTCGTCCTCGGCGGCGCCCGCGTACAGCGCCTCCTGGGTGGCGCGCATCGAGGTGCGCAGGGTGAGCCGCAGCTGGGCCAGCTCGGCGGCCGGACCGACCTGTGCGAAGGACTTGGCGCGCAGCGTGTGGTCCTCGACGGTGCGCCGGGCCTGCCCGATGGTGCGGTCCACGCCGCGCTTGGCGGCGCCCACCACCTTGACCGTGGCGTACGCGCCGAGGACGACGAAGGCCAGGAAGAAGAGGGCGATGACGATGATCACTGCTTCCACGACGCTCCTCCTCGGACCGGTGCGCCGCGCGACGCGACACTCCTCCACCGTAAACGCAACGGGCAGGCCCGGGGTTCCAGAAAAACCCCGAACCTGCCCGTAGGGGAGTACCCCGAGAGGCGTAGCCGTTACGCCGGAACGATGTTCACCAGCTTCGGCGCGCGCACGATCACCTTGCGGATGCCCGCGCCGTCCAGCGCCGCGACGACCTTCTCGTCGGCCAGCGCCACCTTCTCCAGCTCCTCCTCGGAGATGCCGGGCGCCACCTCCAGGCGGGCCTTGACCTTGCCCTTGATCTGGACGACGCAGGTCACCGTCTCGTCCACCACGTAGGCGGGGTCGGCGACCGGGAAGTCCCGGTGGACGACCGAGTCGGTGTGGCCCAGGCGGCGCCACAGCTCCTCGGCGATGTGCGGGGCCAGCGGGGCGACCATCAGCACCAGCGGCTCGGCCACCGACCTCGGCACCGCCGTGCCGGCCTTGGTCAGGTGGTTGTTCAGCTCCGTGATCTTGGCGATGGCGGTGTTGAAGCGCAGGCCCTCCAGGTCCTGGCGCACCCCGTCGATCGCCTTGTGCAGCGCGCGCAGCGTGTCCTCGTCGGGCGCCGCGTCGACCACGGTGACCTCGCCGGTCTCCTCGTCCACGATGTTGCGCCACAGCCGCTGCAGCAGCCGGAACTGGCCGACCACGGCGCGCGTGTCCCAGGGACGGGAGACGTCCAGCGGGCCCATCGCCATCTCGTACAGGCGCAGGGTGTCGGCGCCGTACTCGGCGGCCACGTCGTCCGGGGTCACCGCGTTCTTCAGGGACTTGCCCATCTTGCCCAGCAGGCGGGTGACCTTCTCGCCCTGGTAGTAGTACGCGCCGTCGCGCTCCTCCACCTCGGCGGCCGGCACGGCGATGCCCCGGCTGTCGCGGTAGACGTAGGCCTGGATCATGCCCTGGTTGAACAGCTTGTGGAACGGCTCGGCGGAGGAGACGTGCCCCAGGTCGTACAGCACCTTGGACCAGAAGCGGGCGTACAGCAGGTGCAGCACGGCGTGCTCGGCGCCGCCGACGTACAGGTCGACACCGCCGTGCGGCATGCCCTCGCGCGGGCCCATCCAGTACTGCTCGATCTCGGGGTCGACCATCCGCCGGTCGTTGTGCGGGTCCAGGTAGCGGAACTCGTACCAGCAGGAACCGGCCCAGTTGGGCATGGTGTTGGTCTCGCGGCGGTACTTCTTCGGCCCGTCGCCCAGGTCCAGGGTGACGTGCACCCATTCCTCGTTGCGCGACAGCGGGGTCTCGGGCTGGGTGTCCGCGTCGTCCGGGTCGAAGGTGCGGGGGCTGTAGTCCTCGACCTCCGGCAGCTCCAGCGGCAGCATCGACTCGGGCAGCGCGTGCGCGACGCCGTCCTCGTCGTAGACGATCGGGAAGGGCTCGCCCCAGTAGCGCTGGCGGCTGAACAGCCAGTCGCGCAGGCGGAAGTTGACGGTGCCCTGGCCGATGCCCTTGCGCTCCAGCCACTCGGTGACGCGCGCCTTGGCCTCGGTGACGCCCAGGCCGTTCAGGTCGACGCCCTCCCCGCGCGAGTTGACGATCTTCGCGTCGTACGAGGCGAACGCGTCGTCCCACTCGGCGGGGTCGGTGCCGCGGCCGTCGGTCGGCTCGACCACACAGCGCATGGGCAGCTCGAAGGCGCGCGCGAAGGCGAAGTCACGGGTGTCGTGCGCCGGTACGGCCATGATCGCGCCGGTGCCGTAGCCCATCAGGACGTAGTCGGCGATGAAGACGGGGACGCGCTCGCCGTTGACCGGGTTGGTCGCGAACGCGCCGGTGAAGACGCCGGTCTTGTCCTTGGCCTCGGCCTGCCGCTCGACGTCGGACTTCGAGGCGGCCTGCGCGCGGTAGGCGGCGACGGCCTCGGCGGGCGTGGCGTGGCCGCCGGTCCACACCTGGTGGGTGCCCTCGGGCCAGGCCTCGGGGGTGAACGCGTCGACCAGGGGGTGCTCGGGCGCCAGCACCATGTAGGTGGCGCCGAACAGGGTGTCCGGGCGGGTGGTGAAGACGGTGATGTGCTCGCCGTCGATCGGGAAGTCGACGCGGGCGCCCTCGCTGCGGCCGATCCAGTTGCGCTGCTGCAGCTTGATGGCCTCGGGCCAGTCCAGCTCCTCCAGGTCCTCCAGCAGGCGGTCGGCGTAGGCGGTGATGCGCATGTTCCACTGGCGCAGCTTGGCCTTGAAGACCGGGAAGTTGCCGCGCTCGGAGCGGCCGTCGGCGGTGACCTCCTCGTTGGCCAGCACGGTGCCCAGGCCGGGGCACCAGTTGACCGGCGCGTCGGAGGCGTAGGCCAGGCGGTACTCGCCCAGGACGTCGGCGCGCTCGCGGGCGCTCAGCTCGTTCCAGCCGCGCGTGGTGCCCGGGATCGCGCGCTCACCGGTCTCGAACTGGGCGATCAGCTCGCTGATCGGACGGGCCTTGCGGGCCTCGTCGTCGTACCAGGAGTCGAAGATCTGCAGGAAGATCCACTGGGTCCACTTGTAGTAGTCCGGGTCGATCGTGGCGAAGGACCGGCGCTTGTCGTGGCCCAGGCCCAGCCGGCGCAGCTGGGCCTTCATGTTCTCCATGTTGGCCTCGGTGGACACGCGCGGGTGCGTGCCGGTCTGCACGGCGTACTGCTCGGCGGGCAGGCCGAAGGCGTCGAAGCCCAGGGTGTGCAGGACGTTGTGGCCGGTCATGCGCTGGAACCGGGCGTAGACGTCGGTGGCGATGTAGCCCAGCGGGTGGCCGACGTGCAGGCCCGCACCGGAGGGGTACGGGAACATGTCCATGATGAACTTCTTGGGCTTGGCGGCGCCGTCGCCCGCCAGGTCGCCCGTCGGGTTGTCCGCGGCGTAGGTGCCGTCGGCGTCCCAGAAGTCCTGCCAGCGTGCCTCGATGTCGGCTGCCATGGCGGCCGTGTAGCGGTACGGGGCGGCCTCCGCCGGGGTAGCGGCGGCAGCGGGGTTCGTCTCGCTCATGATCCTCAAAGCTCCATCGATCGTCCTGCCAGCGGCTGTGCCATTTCAAGAAACGAAAAATCCCCTCACGCAGGAGGGGATGCCGCGCCGATGCCGACCTCTCGGGTGTCACCGGGGTCGGTACTGATCAGCGCGGCCCGCTAAGCAGAAGGCGTACGGCACGCATGGCGCTAGGGTACCGCAGGCCCCGAGGCGGCCGCGACGGGTTCCGCCCCGTGGGAAGGCAATGCGCCGAGGGCGGACCATCCTTTCGGATGATCCGCCCTCGACTTCTGTGGAGCTAAGGAGAATTGAACTCCTGACCTCCTGCATGCCATGCAGGCGCTCTACCAACTGAGCTATAGCCCCTTGTTTTGTTTCGCCGCCCGGTTCCCCCGGCGACGAAGAAAACATTACAGGCCCCGGGGGTTCAGCACCAAATCCGTTTCCACTCTGCACCTTTAGTCGCTTATGTCCGACTTTGGGGTCAGGCCGTGACGAAGGAGTAGAACCTCTTGAGCGTGCAGTGCTCCTCCAGCAGCCGGCCGTAGATCGGCTCGCCCTCCAGCTCGCGGTACGTCTCGATGGGGTCGCCTTTTATGATCAGCGCACGCGCGCACTCCTCGCACCAGTACTGGTAGTCGGCGTTGATCGGCTCCATGTCGCGGACGATGGGCGTGCCGCTGCCGCACCAGTCGCACTTCCGCCTGTGTGCACCCATGGCTCAGCTCCGGCCGTGGCCGCAGGCCGTACACACGATGCTGGCAGGCATCGAACTCCCTCCCGTCGGGCCGCGCCCCCTTCCGGCCGTTTGATTCTGCCACGAGCGGGCGGACACGGTCAGCGACGCCGCGGTACCGGTCCGGACACGGCGGCCGGGCGCGAAGGCGGGACAAACAGAAGATCCCGCCCCCTGACGGGGACGGGATCTTCCTCTGTGGAGCTAAGGAGAATTGAACTCCTGACCTCCTGCATGCCATGCAGGCGCTCTACCAACTGAGCTATAGCCCCTTGCCGTGTTCTTCCCGCTCGGCGGGGCGAACAAGAAGAACTTTAGCCTGCGACCTGCCAGAAAGTGAAATCCGGGGTCCGGAGTGCCGGGAACGGGCTCAGGTGTCGTCGCCGAGCACGGGCTCCGGCAGGGTGCCCGCGTTGTGCTCCAGCAGCCGCCAGCCGCGCACGCCCTCCCCCAGCACCGACCAGCAGCAGTTGGTGAGGCCGCCGAGGCTTTCCCAGCTCTGGGCCTCCAGCCCGAGCAGCCGGCCGATGGTGGTGCGGATGGTGCCGCCGTGGCTGACGACCACGAGCGTGCCGTCCACTGGCAGCTTCTCCGCGTGCCGCAGCACCACGGGGGCGGCCCGGTCGGCGACCTCGGTCTCCAGTTCGCCGCCGCCGCGGCGGATCGCCTCGCCGCGCTTCCAGGCGGCGTACTCGTCGCCGTGCCGGGCGATGATCTCCTCGTGCGTCAGCCCCTGCCAGACGCCCGCGTAGGTCTCGCGCAGGCCCTCCTCGCGGATGACGTCGAGGCCGGTGAGCGCGGCCAGCTCGGCGGCCGTGTCCACGGCCCGCGTCAGGTCCGAGGAGACGATCGCGTCGGGCCGCAGCGAGGCGAGCAGCCGGGCGGCCCGCCGGGCCTGGCCGACGCCGGTCTCGGTCAGCGGCACGTCCGTGCTGCCCTGGAAGCGGCGCTCCACGTTCCACGAGGTCTGGCCGTGCCGCCACAGGATGATGCGGCGGCCCCGGTCCTTGCGGTCGGTCACCTCACCCGTGGCGCTCATCACCACTCCCCGCCCGGCTCCTGGTCGGCCTCGGCGGCCTGGAGACGGCGGTGCTCCTCGGCCTTGCCGCGGGTGGCCTTCGCGTCGGCGGGCAGCTCCAGCTCGGGGCAGTCCTTCCACAGCCGCTCCAGGGCGTAGAAGACCCGCTCCTCGCTGTGCTGGACGTGGACCACGATGTCGACGTAGTCGAGCAGCACCCAGCGGGCCTCGCGGTCGCCCTCGCGGCGCACCGGCTTGGCGCCGAGTTCCTTCTGGAGGCGCTCCTCGATCTCGTCGACGATGGCCTTGACCTGGCGGTCGTTGGGCGCGGAGGCGAGCAGGAAGGCGTCCGTGATCGACAGGACGTCGCTCACGTCGTAGGCGATGACGTCGTGGGCGAGCTTGTCGGCGGCCGCCTGGGCGGCGGTGTTGATGAGCTCAAGGGAACGGTCGGTGGCGGTCACTGCGTGGCTTTCCGTCGGCGGTCACTGAACCTCAAGGGTCTCACGGACCGCCCGGGGCACCCCACGCGATTGCGGGGGTGCCCCGGCCGGGGTCAGGAACCGGACGGCCGGTAGTCCCGGCCCAGGACGACCGAGACGTCGGCGCCCGAGGAGACCGTGCCCTTGGCCACGGCGCCGGCGGGCAGGCCGAGGGTCTTGGCGACCTCGGTCGCGTTCTGCTTGTCGGCGGCGTCCTGGTAGACGACCTTGGAGATGGCCTGGGTGCCGCCGCTGCCGCCCTCCAGGAAGGTGAAGCCGCCGTTGAGGAGCACCACGCGGGCCTGCTGGGTGTCGTCCTTGACGCCGGTGGCGTTCTGCACGGAGACCCGGACCGCGGAGCCGGCGTCGGGGCTCTTGGCGGTGCCGCCCAGGATGTCCTTGACCACGCTGTCGCCGGTCTGCGCGCTGAGGGTGCCGTCGGGCTGCACGGGCAGCAGGGCGGTCTTGTAGGCGCCGCTCTTGGCCAGGTCGGCGAGCTTGGCGAGGAAGGCGCCGAGGTCCTTGTCGGTGAGCGAGGGGTCGAGGATCTGCGCGAGGGACTGCACGGTGACCGTGGCGTCGGCCGGGTCGGAGGAGATCTTGCGCAGGACGCCCTGGAGGACCTGTCCGAACCGCTCCAGCTGGGCACTGTCCGTTTCGCCCGGGGCCCGGTAGGTGGCGTAGGCGACGGCCATCTTGCCGCTGAGGGTCTGGTCGGCGCCCTTGGTGACGAGCGGCTCGGTGCCCTTCTTCTTGGCGTCCGGGTCGGGCACGTCGGTGTTGGTGTCGATGTCGATGTTGCCGACCAGGTCGACCAGGTTCTGGAGATAGGGGGTGTCCAGGCGCCAGGTGCCCTGGATGTCGGTGCCGAGGACGGTGTTGAGCTGGTCGCGGGTGCCGGAGGAGCCGTCGTCGTCGACCGACTTGGCGAGCGTCGTGGTGGAACCGTCGTCGTCGGTCAGCGCCAGCGAGTTGGGCAGCAGCACGGTGCTGCCCTGCTTGGTGGTGGTGTTGTCGACCAGCAGCACCGTGGAGGTGCCGCGCTTGCCGGTGTTGTGCAGGTGGACGACGATCACGTCGCGTTTCTGGGCGCCGACCGCCGTGTCCGTGCCGGCCGCGCCGCCGGAGGAGGACAGGAAGGGCAGCTTCCCGGCGTACCAGAGGTAGCCGACGCCGCCGACGGCCACGAGGGCGAGGACCACGGCGAGGGCGACGAGCCGGCCGCGGGCGCGGCGGCGGGCCTCCTCGCGTCGCTCGGTGCGGTTCTCGGTGAACTTCAGCCAGTCGATGACGTCCTCGGAGTCGCCGTCCGGCTCCTCCACGAAGGCGAACTGCTCGGTGCGGTAGTCCGGTTCGCCGGGGGTGTCGTCGGCGGCGAGTTCCGCGTAGGGGTCGGGGCGGCCGTCCTCGGGCCGCGGTTCCCCGTAGGGGTCGTGCGCGGGCTCGTCGCCGCGCAGTTCGGCGTACGGGTCGTGTGCCGGCTCGTCGCTCCGCGGCCCGGCGTACGGGTCGTGCCGGGCGTCGTCGGCCGGGCCGGCCTGCTGGGGGATGTGGGCGGTCTGCTCGGCGACCCGGGGCTGGGGCCCGCTGCTCGCCGCCTGCCCGTAGGGGTCGTACCCGGGGTGCGCCTGGTGGCCGGGGGCCTGGGTGCCGTAGGGGTCGTAGCCGGGGTGGGCGTCGTACCCGGGGTAGGCGGTGGCCGGCGGCTGCTGCCCGGTGTCGTACGACCCGTAGGGCGGCGCGGGCTGCTGGGTGCCCGCGGCATAGGGGTCGTAGCCGTAGTCCTGCTGCTGGTGCTGCCGGCCGTAGGGGTCGTAGGACCCGTTCGGCGCCTGCTGTGCCGGAACCTGGCGGTACACGGGCTGGCCGTACTCGTCGTAGCCGACGAGCTCGTACGGGCCGGCGCCGTGGCCGGCGTCACCCGCGTCGTATCGGTCGTTCACCGGTGGTGCCCCTCTCGGCTCACTCGCCGCGGTACAGCTCGCGCTTGTCGATGTAGCGCACGACTCCGTCCGGCACCATGTACCAGATGGGGTCCCCCTTGGCGACTCTCGCCCGGCAGTCCGTGGAGGAGATGGCGAGCGCGGGGACCTCGACGAGGGAGACGCCGCCCTCCGGCAGGCCCTTGTCGCTGAGGTGGTGGCCGGGCCGGGTGACGCCGATGAAGTGCGCGAGCGAGAACAGCTCCTCGCTGTCGCGCCAGGTCAGCAGCTGGGCGAGGGCGTCGGCACCGGTGATGAAGAACAGGTCGGTGTCGGGGTTGAGGGCGCGCAGGTCGCGCAGGGTGTCCACGGTGTAGGTGGGGCCGCCGCGGTCGATGTCGATGCGGCTGACGGAGAACTGCGGGTTCTCGGCGGTGGCGATGACCGTCATCAGATAGCGGTCCTCGGCCGGGGAGACCCGGCGATGCGACTTCTGCCAGGGCTCGCCGGTGGGTACGAACACCACCTCGTCCAGCTCGAACTGCGCGGCGACCTCGCTGGCCGCCACGAGGTGCCCGTGGTGGATCGGGTCGAAGGTGCCGCCCATGACGCCCAGCCGCCGCTTGCCCGGGCGGACGGGGCCGTGACCCGGCCGGTGCCGCCGGTAGTGCGGCTCGTTCACCGTGTCGTCGGCGGCCTTCGTGTGCGCCGGGCCGGTAGGCATGTCCTGCTCTCCCATGCGTGCAGACCCTACCGGCCCGGTCCGGGACGCCCGGCCGGGGTCTCGGCTCAGCGGTCGCGGTTGAAGCGGGTGGTGATCCACAGCAGCAGGAGCAGGATGACGAGGGCGCTGCCGCCGGTGACGGCGGGGTTCAGGCTGTCGTGGTGGCCGCCCTCTTCGGCTGCAAGGGAGACCAACTGGGCTGCGCTGTTGAGCATCATCTTCGGCGGGACCTTCGCGTGTGGGCGGGATAAAGATGTCGGCTCATCGTATGCGGGCGGTCCTTCGGCGATCACGCCGACTCCGCCGTTGGGGACCGCCGGGCGGGCGCCACGGCCCGGGCAGGGAACTCCCGGCGGGGGTCAGTCGTCCTTCTGCTTGTAGCCGCGCAGCAGGAACCAGGCGGTCAGCACGCAGCCCAGGATCATCACGACCAGCACGATGCGGAGCAGGTTCCCTCCTCCGCCCCCGTGCTGCTGGACGGCGTTCGCTGCGGCCTCGGTCAGCCGGGCGGCTGCGGGGTGGTGCTCCATGGCGTGGACTCCTTCGGCTGTCTGCCCGTCCACGGTATCTCCGCCTAGGCTGTGTCCCGCCTCGGGGGCACGGCACTCTCGGACGCAGTTGGGGGAAGACATGCACGACGGCGATGGGCAGGGCGGGCACGAGCGGGTGCCCGGCAGGCAGCGGACGCGCTTCCCGGGGATCTCCTCGCGTGCGTACGAGCATCCGGCGGACCGCTCCGCACTGGTGGCGCTGCGCAAGCTCAGCGGCTTCGACCAGGTGTTCAAGGCGCTCAGCGGGCTGCTGCCGGAGCGGAGCCTCAGACTGCTGTTCCTGTCCGACTCGGTGCGGGTCTCCGAGCGGCAGTTCGGTCATCTGCACGACATGCTGCTGGACGCCTGCTACATCCTGGACCTGGCGAAGGTCCCGCCGATGTACGTCACGCAGGACCCGCAGCCGAACGCGATGTGCATCGGCCTCGACGAGCCGATCATCGTGGTCACCACGGGCCTGGTGGAGCTCCTGGACGAGGAGGAGATGCGGGCGGTCGTCGGGCACGAGGTGGGCCACGCGCTGTCCGGCCACTCGGTGTACCGCACGATCCTGCTCTTCCTGACCAGCCTGGCACTGAAGGTGGCGTGGATCCCGCTGGGCAATCTGGCGATCATGGGGCTCGTCACGGCGCTGCGGGAGTGGTTCCGCAAGTCGGAGCTGTCCGCCGACCGGGCCGGGCTGCTGGTGGGCCAGGACGTACGGGCCTCGATGCGCGGCCTGATGAAGATCGCGGGCGGCAACCACCTGCACGAGATGAACGTGGACGCGTTCCTGGAGCAGGCGGAGGAGTACGACTCCGGGGGTGATCTGCGCGACTCCGTGCTGAAGATCCTCAACGTGCTGCCCCGCTCACACCCGTTCACCACCGTGCGGGCGGCCGAGCTGAAGCGGTGGGCCGAGTCGCGGGACCACCAGCGGATCATGGACGGCCACTACCCGCGGCGGGACGAGGACAAGGACGCCTCCTTCGGCGACTCCTTCCGCGAGTCCGCGGCGAGCTATGCGAGCGACGTGAAGTCCTCCAAGGATCCGCTGATGAAGCTGGTCAGCGACCTCGCGGGCGGCGCGGGCGACCTGGGCGGCCGGGTCAAGCGCGGCTTCGACGGCTTCAAGAGCCCGCCCCCGCCGAAGAACGGCCCGGCCACGGAGGCGCAGTAGCACAAGGGGCCCGACGGCGTCCGAAGCCCCCGCCCGGGCCCCGCGTCTACGTCCCTGGCTGGGAGGCCCGCGCGAGGGTGCCGCACAGGGAGGCGGGGGTCTCGGTCGCGTAGGGGTCGGTGGCGGCGGGGCTGCCCGGGTGGGAGGTCTGCCCGGCCAGGAGGGGGCGCAGGTAGGACGTGGAGTCGTCGGCGCAGGACAGGGGCCCGGCCTCGACATCGGCCGTGACCAGCTGGACCTGGCGGGTGCGCAGGTCGTCGCGGGTGAGCCGGAAGGTCAGCGCGCGGCGGACCGTGAACAGGGACACCCGCGCGCTCGCGGCGCCGGCCGGGCGCAGGGCGTAGACGAAGGTGTGGTCGGCGGTGACGTCCAGCGCGGCCGGGTCGGCCTCGGTGGCGCTCAGGTCGCCCTGGACGCGGACCCGGTCGTCGGCCAGCCGGGCCCGGGACGGGTCGAGGCGCACCACCCAGCCGGTGGCGGCGTGCCGGCCGTCCGCCGCCGGGTGGTCGAAGCTCTGGTCGAACTGGGCCAGCTGGTCGGAGTCCACCAGGGCCCGCGCGGGGGCCGCCGTACGGCCGCTGAGCACCTCGGGATAGAGCGCGGAGCGCACGATGTAGTCCTTGACCGTGGTCAGCGCCGCCATGACCTGGCTGTCGGAGAAGTGGGCGGTACCGCGCGCGGCCGGCAGCGGGACGCCCTCGGCGCCGATGTCGAACCCGGCCGCGGGGCTGTGCGCGTACAGCGCCTCGGCGTCCGTCCCGCCGGGCACCCTGCCCTGCGGGGCCAGCGGTATGACGGTCGTCCGCAGGGGCTGCGCGGGCCGCGGGGCCCGGGCGGAGTCGTCGGGGTGGCGCACCCCCATGTAGACGGCGGTGCAGAAGGCCACGGCCAGCAGCAGGACGAGGATCATGGCCTGGCGGACGAGCCCCGGGCGGAGCGGCGAGCGGCGGCGCACGGCGGGCGCGTGGTCGGCCATCCGCTCCTCGGCGGAGTACTCCTGGAGACGGGCAGCACGGACGAACGACTCGTCGAACACGACGGATCGGTACTCGTCCTCGGCACCACCGGGGCCGCCCTCGGGTGTCCCCTCCGGTGGGTCTCCAGGCCCGCCCATACTTTCAGAGTGGGTTCCGGGGACGCCGGGTAAACGCCGCGCTCCACGCCAACTTCTGACAGGGGCTCACCACGGCCGGGGCGGTCAGGGAGTGTGCGGGACCGCCGACACCTGGGGCCGGGCCGGGGCGGCGGACGGCGCCGACGTGGCCTGGTTCAGGCCCGTCGGGGTGGCGGGCGGGAGTTGGTCCCGGGTGCCCGAGGACGTGCCCCGGTAGACCGCTGCGAAGGCCAGGGCGACCATGCCGACGCCGATCACCACGGCGAGGACCCAGGCCACCGGGCGGTGCCAGCGGGCCTGTCTGCCGTGGCCGTCGAAGGGGCCGTGGTCGAGGGCGTGGACGTCGTCCAGGTCGTCCGGCTCGTCGTCCGCGTCGTCGACGAGGTCGGCGCTCGCGTAGGTGTCGTCGTACCGCTCGCTGCGGGCCCGGGCCCGGCGGGCCTCGGCCTCGGCTCTGGCCTCCGCCGCGGCGAGGAGGCGTTCGACGGCGGACGGCTCGCGGACCACCGCCGCCCGTACGAAGGCCTCGTCGAAGACCACGGAGGCGAACTCTTCGTCCGACACCCCGCGGTCGTGGTCGTCGTCGGGCTCCCAGCCGTCCGGGAACGGCGTGCCCCCCACGTCCTCCGGCACGCATCCAGAGTAGACCTGGGGGGTCAATTTGGGCAGACGGTATGGAAATTCATCCACGGGCTGAGACGCCCGGAAGTCAGCGCCGCACGTGCCCGTCGCCGGTGACGATGTACTTGGTGCTGGTCAGCTCCGGCAGCCCCATCGGGCCCCGGGCGTGCAGCTTCTGCGTGGAGATGCCGATCTCCGCGCCGAAGCCGAACTGGCCGCCGTCGGTGAACCGGGTGGAGGTGTTCACGGCGACCGTGGTCGAGTCCACCAATCGGGTGAACCGGCGGGCGGCCTGCTGCGAGGTGGTGACGATCGCCTCGGTGTGCCCGGAGCTCCACAGCCGGATGTGTTCGACGGCCTTGTCGAGGGAGTCCACCACGGCGGCGGCGATGTCGTACGACAGGTACTCCGTCTCCCAGTCCTCCGGGGTGGCCTCGACCACGGTGGCCTTGGAGTCCTTGGCGTAGGCCATGACCCGCTCGTCGGCGTGCACGGTGACGCCGGCCTCGGCCAGCGCGTCCAGGGCGCGCGGCAGGAACTCGGCGGCGATGTCCTGGTGGACCAGCAGGGTCTCGGCGGCGTTGCACACGCTGACCCGCTGCGCCTTGGAGTTGACCAGGATGTCGACCGCCATGTCGATGTCGGCCCGCGCGTCGACGTAGACGTGGCAGTTGCCGGTGCCGGTCTCGATGACGGGCACGGTGGACTCGTTGACCACGGTCCGGATCAGGGAGGCGCCGCCGCGCGGGATGAGGACGTCGACCAGGCCGCGGGCGCGCATCAGCTCGCGCACGGACTCGCGGCTCTCCCCCGGCACCAGCTGCACGGCGTCGGCGGGCAGCCCGGCGCCGCCGACCGCGTCCCGGATCACCCGGACCAGGGCGGTGTTGGACGCGTAGGCGGAGGCGGAGCCGCGCAGCAGCACGGCGTTGCCGGACTTGAGGCAGAGCGCGGCGGCGTCGACGGTGACGTTGGGGCGGGCCTCGTAGATGATGCCGACGACACCGAGCGGGACGCGGACCTGGCGCAGGTCGATGCCGTTGGGCAGGGTGGAGCCGCGCACCACCTCGCCGACCGGGTCGGGCAGCCCGGCGACGTCGCGGACGTCGGAGGCGATGGCGCGGACCCGCTCGGGGGTGAGGGTGAGCCGGTCCACGATGGCCTCGCTGGTGCCGTTCGCCCGCGCCTTGGCCACGTCCTCGGCGTTGGCCTCGACGATCTCGCCGGTGCGGACCTCCAGCGCGTCGGCGATGGCGAGCAGGGCGTCGTCCTTCGCGGCGCGCGGCAGCGGCGCGAGGTCGGCGGCGGCGGCCTTGGCCCGGTAGGCGGCCTGGGTGACCGGGGACATCGAGTCGTACGGCGAGAGCGTGGTCATGGGGGAAGGGTAGTGCGCGGTGCGGAGCCCTTCCGCGCACGTTCCACACCCCGAGACGCAATCGCCCGTAAGGGCTCAGAAGGGGTGGACCCCCACGGGCACCGCGGGCGGCGGCCCGTATCCCTCGGCGACACGCTGGTGGTACGTCTCCCGGTCGACGACCTCCAGGCCGACGATCTCCCACGGGGGCAGTCCGGCGCTGAGCCGGTGCTCGCCCCACAGGCGCAGCGCGACGGCTGCCGCGTCGTGCAGGTCGCGGGCCTCTTCCCAGTACCGGATCTCCGCGTGGTCGCTCGCGTATCTGCTGGTCAGCAGGAAGGGGTGGTCGTGAGCCAGTTGTTCGAGGGACCGGCGCAGCTCCGTGAGGGGGACGCCGGGGCCGGCCACGCTGAGGGTGACGTGCCACAGCCGGGGCAGGTCCCTGGGTTCCTCGTAGGTGTCCCCGGCCGCGACGCTCGTCAGGGCACCTCGGGTGGTCCCCCCAGGGCGCACTCGTCTCACGACGGCCTCCTTCACCCAAGTGCTCGGAAAGATGTCTCCGACACAAAGTTGAGCAGGCCGTAAGGCTTCGCGGGGCGGTTTTACGGAACGTCCCCCACCGGAGGCCCGGGGTACGCCCCGTTTTACGAGCGCAGCAGCACCAGATCGTCCCTGTGTACGACCTCGCGTTCGTACGCGGGACCCAGTTCGCGCGCCAGCTCGTGGGTCGAACGTCCGATCATCGGGGGGATCTCCCTGGCGTCGAAGCCGACGAGGCCGCGGGCGACCGCGCGGCCCGAGGTGTCCCGCAGCTCGACCGGGTCGCCGGCGCCGAACTCGCCCTCGACGGCGGCGATCCCGGCGGGCAGCAGCGACTTGCGGCCCCTGACCACCGCGTCCACGGCGCCGTCGTCCAGGATGAGCGCGCCCTGGGGGGTGGAGGCGTGCTGGAGCCAGAGCAGCCGGTCGGCGGAGCGCTTGCCGGTGGGGTGGAAGTAGGTGCCGGTGTCGCCGCCACCGAGGGCGTCCGCCGCGTGCACCGCGCTGGTCAGCACCACGGGGATGCCGGCGGCGGCCGCGATCCGGGCGGCCTCGACCTTGGTGACCATGCCGCCGGTGCCGACGCCGGCCTTGCCCGCGCTGCCGATCTCCACGCCCGCGAGGTCCTCGGCGCCGCGCACCTCCGCTATCCGGGAGGTGCCGGGCCTGCCGGGGTCGCCGTCGTAGACGCCGTCGACGTCGGAGAGGAGGACGAGCAGATCGGCGTGGACGAGGTGGGCGACGAGGGCGGCGAGGCGGTCGTTGTCGCCGAAGCGGATCTCGTCGGTGGCGACGGTGTCGTTCTCGTTGACGACCGGGAGGGCGCCCATGGCGAGCAGCTTGTCGAGGGTGCGGGAGGCGTTGCGGTGGTGGGCGCGGCGGCTCATGTCGTCGCTGGTGAGCAGGACCTGGCCGACGCGGATGCCGTAGCGGGCGAAGGAGGCGGTGTAGCGGGCGACGAGCAGTCCCTGGCCGACGCTGGCGGCGGCCTGCTGGCGGGCGAGGTCACGGGGACGGCGGCGCAGCCCGAGCGGCGCGAGCCCGGCGGCGATGGCGCCGGAGGACACCAGCACGATCTCCCTGTCGCCCTTGCGCCTGCTGGTGGCCAGCACGTCCACCAGGGCGTCGACCCGGTCGGCGTCGAGTCCGCCCGCGGCGGTGGTCAGCGAGGAGGACCCCACCTTGACGACAACCCTGCGCGCCTGAGCGACGCCCCGCCTTGCACTTCCCACCTTGCCGTCGTCCCTTTCACCCGGGTTCGCCTGCGTGCTGCGCAATGTACGCGACCGGACACATCCGCCGCGCCCCGGTTTCGCCGGCTGGACGCGATGCGACCGTCGCCGCACTCCACACCAGGTGCCGCCACGCTCGGTCATCGTTTGCTCACGATTTGCTCACGGCAAAAAGGTTGTACCGGTTGCCTATAGAAATTAAATCTCGGGCAAACTTATGTTGATCACCGTGTCATCCAGCGTTCGCCAGCAAAAGCGCATTCTGCTCCGCTCGGGCAAGAACCCGTACGACGTCCTGTCCGTCGAAGAGGCCCTGCACCGGGACGTGATCGCCACCAACTCCGGGAACCTGGTGTTCCAGGAGGCGGCGCACAAGATCCTCGAAGTGCCGGGCACCGAGGTGGTCTCGGGGGGTGTACGGACCGACCTGGCCGCGGCGGCGCGGGTCAACGAGGAGTACGACGCCTTCGTGGTGCCGCTCGCCAACGCCTTCCGCCCCTCCTTCGAGGCCGCGCTGACCCGGCTGACCCGGTTCATCTCCCGGCTGCGCATCCCGGTCGTGGTGCTCGGCGTCGGCGCGCAGACCGGGGTGGGCTACGACCCGGCGCGGCTCAAGCGCATGGAGCCCGCCGTGCGGGACTTCTGCGCGGCGGTCCTGGAGCGCAGCGCCTCCATCGGGGTGCGCGGCGAGTTCACCGAGCGGTATCTGAAGGACATGGGCTTCAACGACGTCGAGGTCATCGGCTGTCCGTCCCTGTTCCTGCACGGCCCCGACCTCGACGTGCGCAAGCGGGTGCCCGAGCTGACGCCCGACTCGCGGATCTCGGTCAACGGCTCGCACGGCGCGATACGCAGCCAGGGCTTCGACAAGATCCTCGACCGGACGCGGTCGCGCTACCCGAACCTGCGCTTCGTCGGGCAGAACCTCAGCGACGCGCGGCAGCTGCACTGGCGGGACCTGACGGACCCCAACGCCCGGCTGACCGCGATGCCGACGCACCCGGAGCACCCGATGTACCGGGCGGACCAGGTGCGGGTGTACGTGGATCCGCGCACCTGGATCGAGGACCTGCGCCGGTTCGACTTCTCCTTCGGCTCCCGCATCCACGGCAACATCGCCGCGCTGCTGGCCGGCACACCCGCGACGGTGCTGTGCGGCGACTCGCGCACCCTGGAGCTGTGCCGCTACTTCGAGATCCCGCACCGGCGCCTGGACCAGGCCGCGAAGGACCCGGCCTCGGCCGACCCGGCGCTGCTGTACGCGCAGGCCGACTTCGGCGCCCTGGTCGGCAACCACGGCGAGCGCTTCGCGCGGTTCACGGGGTTCATGGAGCGCAACGGGCTGCGGAACACCTTCACCCACGGCGACGGCGGCGCGGCCTTCGAGAAGCGGATGCGCTCGCTGCCGTTCCCGCCGGGCGTGCGGCCCTGGAACGACTCCGACCCGGCCTCCCTCAGCGGCCGCTTCTCCTGGCTGCACACCCAGGTCAGCGAACTGACCCAGGACAACGCCGAGCTGCGCAAGGAGCTGGCGCGGGCGAAGAAGGCGCAGGGCGCGGCGGCCGCCCCGTCGGTCTACCGGCGCGCCCGCCGGGCGGTGGGCCGGCCCCTCAAGCGCGCGCTTCAGTCGGGCCGGCAGCAGCAGTGAGCCCGGGGCGGGCGGCCCTCAGGCCGCCGCCTTGAAGTGCCGCGCGCGCAGGGTGCGGCGGACCTTGCGCACCGCGCGGCGCAGGAAGGTGTTGGCGGCGGCCGCGCGGTAGCCCGGGACGGCGCGGGCCTCCCGGGGCTCGGCGAGGTAGATGTCGTCGGGGATGCCGGCCGCCTTCGACCGGAAGTGCGGGTACGCCAGGTAGACCTGGGTGCCGCGCTTCTCCAGCCGCGCCTCGGGCTCCTTCTTCGCCTTCATGAACTCCAGGACGTCCAGCAGGAGTTCGGGGCGCTGGCGGGCGACCAGGTGCAGCCGCAGCCGTTCGTGGACCCGCAGCCGCCGGGCCACTCCGGGGGTCCAGTGGGCGTCCATGAGCGGCTTGGCCAGCTCCAGCTTGTGGCGCCGCACTTCCTCGCTGTCCTTGAGGAACTTCGGCCCGAACTGCGGCAGCAGGGTGATCAGGAAGGGCCGGACCATGAGGATGTCGCGCTTGTCGCCGGCTGGCACCATCTCCTCGATCAGCGCCATCAGGGCGCGCGCGGAGTCGAAGCGCAGGGTGTAGCTGCCGGTCTTGGTGACGTGCTTGCCGTCGTCGCGGCCGACCAGGTAGTAGCAGGTGTAGTCGGCGAGCACGGAGACGCCGTCCGCGCGCAGATACGCCTCCAGCGTGAACAGCGCGTCCTCGCCGGTGAACAGCGATTCGTCGAACCGCATGCCGTGCCGCTCCAGCAGCGCGCGGCGGAACATCTTCTGGGCGCTGAGCGTGAACTTGATGTTGGAGGAGAAGACGTCGGTCCGCGGCAGCGTCTTGCCCCACATGGACTTCGGCGGGGTGCGGTTGATGCCCTCGACCCGGCCGAGCACGACGTCGGTGCCGTTCTCGTCGGCCATGGCGACCATGCGCTCCAGGGCCTCGGGGCCCAGCCGGTCGTCGGCGTCGAGGAAGAAGACGTAGCGTCCGGCCGCCTTGCCGAGGCCGACGTTGCGCGGGCCGCTGGGGCCGCCGGAGTTCTCCTGGCGGATCACGGTGACCGGCATGGGCGCGCGGGCGGCGAACTCCTCCAGGCACTCCCCGGTGCCGTCGGTGGAACCGTCGTCGACGGCGATGACCTCCAGGCGCGCCGGGTCGATGGTCTGCGCCTCGACGGAGGCCAGGCACTCGACCAGATACGGCATCGCTTCGTACGCCCCGATGATCACTGTCACATCAGGCTGCGTCCCGACGGTCACACTTCCCCCTTGCAAAAGGAACATTCCCCCGTGTTTCGCCGCAATGGCACCTTGTTAGACGGGCAAGAAGGGGAAGCGGTTGCCCTCCGCACGGCCATGAGTGGTACATGTCACACCGCCCCCTGCGGACGGGCCGCCTGGGGGTGGCACGGCCCGAGAGTACGCAGGGCCGGTAAGACCCGTGCGCGCGCGACCGGCGGTCCGGGTAAGAGACGGCGCAGGAAACCTGAACGGCGGGCGAGAACCGGGGAAAACCGCGGCAAGAGCGCGGAAAAGGGCCGGCCCCGGGAGCGTCTCCCGGGGCCGGCCCTGCTCGGCTACGGGCGTCAGCCGGCGTTCACGCCGTCGGGGTCGCCGGCGGTCGCGGTGCGCGGTCCGGGCACCGCCCCGGCCAGGCCGCCGTCCTCGCCGCTCAGCCGCGCCTGCTGGCCGACGTTGCGGGCCTCCGCCTTGACGGCGAGATCGGTCACGGCGTTGTTGAACTGCTGGATCGACGCGGGCTCGTCCGGGCCCAGCAGATAGCGCTTGAGCTCCACCCGGTCCGCGGCCAGCGGGTCGCCGGCCGGATCGCGCACGGCGGCCAGCAGCTCGCCCAGCTCGGCCGCGCTGTTGGTCAGGATGGTCGCGGCGCGCACCGCGGTGTTCTGCCGCTTGAACTCCTCGGCGCCCAGCTCGCCGGAGTCGGTGACCGCGTACGGCTTGCCGCTCGCGATGAAGTCGGAGACCACCGAGGAGATGTCGGAGACCATCGCGTCGGAGACGTTGAAGCAGTCGTACAGGCGCGGCTCGGCCCCGGTGATCACCCGGTGCTCGTACGACGGGAAGGAGCGCCAGTAGGCGTCGTTCCACTCGGCGCGCAGCCGGGCGACCTCCCGGTGCCTGGCCACGTCCACGACGCCGTCACGGGTGGCCTCGGCCTCGTCGCCGCGCTCGCCGACCGGGCCGGCCAGCTCGGCGAGCCGGGCCTCGATGCGGGCCAGCTCGGCCTTGGCCTGCGCCATCGCCTTGGCGTCGGCGGTGAACCGGGGATCGCCGGCCCGCTGGGCGGCGGCCTTCTCCACCAGGGCGGTGATCCGCTGGTGGGCGGCGCCGGCCCGCTTGGAGACGGTGCCGGTGAAGGGGTGCGGCTTGTACAGGACGCGCACCGGCGGGTCGGCCGCGACCAGCTTCTTCACGATGTTCTCGCCGGCCAGCACGATCGAGGTGTTGCCCGGGTTGCCGTCCCAGCCCTCCCAGGTGGGCGCGTACAGGACGGTCGGGATGCGGCCCTCGGGCACGCCCTGCCAGCCCTGGATGGGCGCGAGCTGCGGGCGGCCCACCTCCACGATGTCGTCGTCGCGGACCCCGACGTCGGCGATGGCGTAGCGGTCGCGGCCCGCCCGGCCCGCGGTCCACACCTCGTCGTAGACCTTGCTGAACGGGTTGACGCTGGCGAGCTTGTCGCTGTCGCCGTGGCCGATGAAGACGTGCTTCATGGTGGGCACGCGCAGCAGGTGGATGTTCTTGCCGACGTTGGCCGCGTACAGCGCCACGCGCACGGTCGACAGGTCCATGTTCATCAGGTGCACCCCTCCGGGCACGCAGATGACGGGGACCGTGGTGGGCGCCAGGTTGTTCAGGATGACCCGCTCGCGCAGCAGGATCAGCGGCCGGGACTCCAGCTGCTCCATCGTCTCCAGCCACATGTTGACCTGGTAGGCGGAGTCCTTGGAGCCGGAGAAGTACAGCACCGTCTCGGGCTTGTAGCCGGCCAGCCAGTCGTCGACGGCGGCGAGGACGACCTCGGCCTTCGGCGGGACCTTGCGGCCGCGCACGTACGGCGTGAGCACCAGGACGTAGAGCACGCCCAGGCCGATGGTCAGGCACATGCCGGCGAAGCCCGCGGCGGAGGCGTCCAGGTGGGCGGAGACGAGGATGCCGACGACCGCGAACAGGTCGAGGTGGAGCATCTTCTCCGCGCTGCGGTGCAGCAGGAACTGCGAGGGGGCGTCCGGGATGCGGATGCGGGACTTCAGGTCCACGTTGCGGGTCGCGACCGGCATCTTGCGGCGGTTGCGGATGAGGGTGACCAGCGCTCCGTGCGGGGCCTGGAGGCCGTAGAAGGCGATGAAGCAGGCGACCGCGCCGTAGAAGATCAGGTCGTCCGCGTGGGACAGCCGGGCCAGCAGGAGGATCAGCAGCAGCTGCCGGATCAGGAAGCGGATCGACAGACCGGCGCGGACCTTGCTGAGGCGGTTGATCAGATAACTGCCCTTGCGGTGCAGATAGTGGTCCGCCAGGTACGTCACGAGGGCCGCGGCCGCGAAGGCGGGGATGCTCGGGACGAGCGCGGCCAGCATGAGCGCCGGGTAGCCCAGGATCATGAGTGCCGCCGCGGCCAGCTCGGCCGCGCTGCCCACCCGGGCGACGCGAATAGCGGTGGATATCACGGAGAAACCTGCTCTGGGAGGGGGAGTGCCGGTTTTGTCGGTAATGCCGCAAATGCCGGTGATGCACAGGGTGTAGGGGTATTCGCGGTGTACGGATTCAGGCCCCTGTGAACGCCCGGTGAATAAGCGATCGCAGAGGCCTGAATTCCTAAAAAGCTATTGTCGAATTATTACACGCCGTCCTGACGGTCCAACACGGAGGCCAGGGCCTGCTCGAAACCGGAGGCCGTGGCGGCACCGGCGGTCGGGTCCTGCTGGCGGACGTCGATGACGTGACCGGTCAGCTCCGACAGCAGCACGTCCAGGGAGGTGCGGGCCACCGCCTCGGAGGACAGCAGGCTGCCGGCCGGCTCCTGACCGAAGGCCTTGGTGCGCATCGGGGTGGCCGTGCGCTCCGGGTTGACGCAGTTGACGCGGATGCCGTCGCCCGCCCACTCGTCGGACAGCGCCTGGGTGAGGTTCACCATGGCGGCCTTGGTGGAGGAGTAGAGGCTGTACTCGGCGCGGCCCCGGGTGTAGCTGCTGGAGGTGTACAGCAGCAGCTGGCCCTGGGTCTCCGCCAGGTACTTGTAGGAGGAGCGCGCGATCTGCACCGGCGCCAGGTAGTTGACCTTCAGCGCCTCCTCGATGGTGGCGTTGTCGGTCTCGGCGAGCCTGCCGATGCGCAGCACGCCCGCGGTGTTGACCACGTAGTCGATCCGGCCGGTCTCCGCGTACGCCTTGGACAGCGCGTCGTCGACCTCCTCCGGGTTCTCCACGTGGGTGCCGGTGGTGGAGCGGCCCAGCGCGTAGACCCGTGCGCCGTAGGACTCCGCGAGCTCGGCGATGTCCTTGCCGATGCCGTACGAGCCGCCGAAGATGACCACCGTCTTGCCGGTGAGCAGCTCGCGGTAGACGTCCTCGCCCTTCTGCTCGGGCGCGGCGGTGGAGGCGAGCTGGAACAGCTTGTCGGCGATGAAGACGTCGACCGGCTGCGTCACCTTCATGTTGTACTCGTCGCCCGCCACCACGTGGATCGGCACGTCCGGCAGGTACTTGAGGACCACCGAACAGTCGTCCGTGGCCTGGAAGTTGGGGTCACCGGAGGCGACCTCGTAGGCGCGCCGGATGGTGGACAGCTTGAAGGCCTGCGGGGTCTGGCCGCGGCGCAGCCGGGAGCGGTCCGGGATCTCGGTGATGAACTCGCCGTCCTCGCCGTGGGTGCGCGTGACGATGATGGTGTCCGCGGACGGGATGGCGACGTCCACCGCCTGGTAGCGCTCCAGCGCCGCCACGCAGTCGTCGATGACGCGCTGCGAGAGCAAGGGGCGCACGGCGTCGTGGAAAAGGACGTTGAGGTCCTCGCCCTCAGGCAGGCCCTCGCCGAGGGCCGCGATGGCGCGCTCGGTGGTCTCGTTCCGCGTGGAGCCGCCCTCGATGACCTTCTTCACCTTCGTGAATCCGGCCTTCGCCACGATCTTCTCGATGTCCGGCACATATCCCGGCGCCATCAGCACGATGACGTCGTCGATCGAATCCGCCTTCTCGAAGGTGGTCAGCGTGTGCTCGATGACTGCCTTGCCGGCGATCTTCAGCAGCTGCTTGGGGATCGACAGACCCACCCGCTGACCGGTACCCCCGGCCAGGATCACTGCGGTGGTACGGGGCTTGGCTATGTGCTGTGACACAGGTGACCTACCTTGGGGCGACAGGGAACCGTGAAATGGTCCCACTTTAGGTAAGCGCAGTGCAAGGTGAGCGCCATCCCGTGCATAGGGGATCGCAACCTGTCATTTACCTTGCACACCCGGTGATTCCAGTGCCCCCGGTGTGAACTCCCGTGAATTTGCTGTGAGTAACTGCACAGATGTCACCGCACAGATCCGTTTCATCAAGAATCCGCGGCAATTCGGTATCGCCCCGGACACGAGTGCCGGGCGCCCCAAGAGGCGCCCGGCACTCGTGCGTCACCGCACTCTCACTCGAAGGGGTCGAAGTCGCCGTACTCGCGCAGCGCCTCGTCCCGCTCCGCGTCCTTGTCCCGGCGGCGCTGGGCCGCGGGCCGGGGCGCGTCGAAGCGGTGGTCCTCGCCGCGGCGGCCGAGCATCTCGGCGCCCGCCATGACCGAGGGCTCCCAGTCGAAGACGACCGCGTTCTCCTCGGGCCCGATGGCCACGCCGTCGCCGCTCCGGGCGCCCGCCTTCATCAACCGCTCTTCCACACCGAGGCGGTTGAGCCGGTCCGCGAGGTAGCCGACGGCCTCGTCGTTGTTGAAGTCGGTCTGGCGCACCCAGCGTTCGGGCTTCTCGCCGCGCACCCGGAACAGCGGCTCGCCGCCGACCTCCTCGCGGGTGACGGTGAAACCGGCGTCGTCCACGGCCTTGGGCCGGATGACGATCCGGGTCGCCTCCTCCTTGGGCCTGGCCGCGCGCGCCTTGCCGACCAGGTCGCCCAGGGCGAAGGTCAGCTCGCGCAGCCCGATGTGGGCGACCGCCGACACCTCGAAGACGCGGTAGCCGCGGGCCTCCAGGTCGGGACGGACCATCTCGGCGAGGTCCTTGCCGTCGGGCACGTCCACCTTGTTCAGGACGACGATCCGGGGCCGGTTGTCCAGACCGCCGTACTGCCGCAGCTCCTCCTCGATGATGTCGAGGTCGGAGACCGGGTCGCGGTCGGACTCCAGGGTGGCGGTGTCCAGGACGTGCACCAGCACGCTGCACCGCTCCACGTGCCGCAGGAACTCGAGGCCGAGGCCCTTGCCCTGGCTGGCGCCCGGGATCAGACCCGGCACGTCGGCGATGGTGTAGACGGTCGAACCGGCGGTGACCACACCGAGGTTGGGCACCAGCGTGGTGAACGGGTAGTCCGCGATCTTCGGCTTGGCCGCGCTCAGCACCGAGATCAGCGAGGACTTGCCGGCGCTCGGGTAGCCGACCAGCGCCACGTCGGCGACGGTCTTCAGCTCCAGGACCACGTCCTGGACGTCGCCGGGCACGCCGAGCAGCGCGAAGCCGGGCGCCTTGCGGCGGGCCGAGGCCAGCGCCGCGTTGCCGAGGCCGCCCCGGCCGCCCTGCGCGGCGACGTACGACGTCCCGTGCCCGACCAGGTCGGCGAGCACGTTGCCCGCCTTGTCCAGCACGACGGTGCCGTCCGGCACCGGCAGGATCAGGTCCTCGCCGTCCTTGCCGGAGCGGTTGCCGCCCTCGCCGGGCTTGCCGTTGGTGGCCTTGCGGTGCGGGGAGTGGTGGTAGTCGAGCAGCGTGGTGACCGACTGGTCCACCATGAGGACGACGTCACCGCCACGGCCGCCGTTGCCGCCGTCCGGGCCGCCCAGCGGCTTGAACTTCTCACGGTGGACGGAGGCACAGCCGTGGCCTCCGTTACCCGCGGCGACGTGCAGTTCGACGCGGTCCACGAAGGTGGTCATGGTTCGGTGCCTCCAGAAAAGTACGGGTGTGTCTAGGTACTAACGCGCAAAGGCGGACCCGCCTTCCCGACCGGGAAGTGAGGTCCGCCTCGCGTGCGTTCGGTGCCGAATCAGCTGATTCAGGCGACCGGAACGATGTTCACGACCTTGCGGCCACGGTGGGTACCGAACTCCACCGCACCGGCCTGCAGGGCGAACAGCGTGTCGTCGCCGCCACGGCCGACGCCGGCGCCGGGGTGGAAGTGGGTGCCGCGCTGGCGGACCAGGATCTCACCAGCGTTGACGACCTGACCGCCGAAGCGCTTCACGCCGAGCCGCTGGGCGTTGGAGTCGCGACCGTTCCGGGTGGACGATGCGCCCTTCTTGTGTGCCATGTCTCCTCAGTCCCTTACTTCGCAGCCGCGGGGATCGACGTGACCTTGATCGCCGTGTACTGCTGGCGGTGGCCCTGCCGACGACGGTAACCGGTCTTGTTCTTGTAGCGCAGAATGTCGATCTTCTGGCCCTTGTGGTGGTCCACGACCTCGGCCTGGACCTTGATGCCGGCCAGCACCCACGGGTCGCTGGTCACGGAGTCGCCGTCGACGACGAGCAGGGTCGAGAGCTCGACCGTGTCGCCCACCTTGGCAGTGGAAATCTTGTCAACCTCAACGATGTCGCCGACAGCAACCTTGTGCTGGCGACCACCGCTGCGCACGATGGCGTACACGCGGATCTCTCTTTCGCTCGAAGAAACGGCACCCCCGCAGGCCAGCCGCCCGGTAACAGCACGGGCGACCTCTCCCGGTCGGCCGTGCGTCCGGGAGGAAGAGGTTTACGGGGATGTGGCGTGCTCAGTGACACGCCGACGGTCAAGAGTACGGGGCCACGACCGGCAAAATCAAACCGGGCCCCTCGGGTGTGCGGCCGGTCACGTGGACCGGCCGCACACCCCGGGCGTCAGCCCTCGTCGGTGGCGGAGACCTTGGTGGTCTTCTTCGCCGCCGTCTTCTTCGCGGCGGCCGTCTTGGCGGTCTTGGCCGCCTTCTTGGCCGTCGTCTTCTTGGCGGCGGTCTTCTTGGTGGCCGCCGTCTTCTTGGTGGCCGCCTTCTTCGCCGTGGCCTTCTTGGCCGTCTTGCGGGCGGTCTTCTTGGCCGGTGCCGGGGCCTCCTCGGCGGGGGCCTCGACGGTGGCGTCGGCGGGCGCCCCGGCCGTCTCCGGTACGGCCGACGGGACGACCACGACGGCCGCCTCCTCGGGCGCGGTCGGCGCGGCGGCCTGCCGCACGGCACGGCGGCGCGGACGGGCCGGAGCGGCGCTCTCGGCAGGCGCCGGCGCCTCCTCGGCCAAGGCCGCGGGCTCCGGGGCCGCGGGGGCGGTCTCGGCGACGGTCACCACGGCAGCGGCGGCCTCGGCACCCGCGGGGGAACCGGCCGGCGCGGACACCTTCCGGGTCGCCCGACGGCGCGTGCGCCCCTTCGGCGCGGCCTCGTCGGCGGCCGGGGCGGCCTCGGCCTGCGGCGCCGGCACCACCTGGTCCTCGGCGGCCACCGGCTCGGCCAGGGCCTGCTCGGCGGGCTCGGGCCGCACCGGGCGCGCCGCCGCCTCCTCGGCGGTGACGTCCTGGGCGGTGGGCGCCACGGCCCGCTCGGGCTCGGCGGCCCTGGCGGCCTTCGCGGGAGCCTTCTCGGCCTTCGGCGCGCCCGCCGGGGCCGATGCGCGGCGGCTCGCCCGGCGGCGGGTACGGCCACGGCCGGCCGCCGCCTCCGCCTCGGCGACGCTGCTGTACAGCTCCTCGTCCGGCGCGAAGTCGGGCGCCGGCAGGGCGACCGGCTCGGCGGCCTCGGCGGCCACCTCGGCGGCCGTCTCGATCTCCGGCTCGACGGCCTCGCCGCTCTCCACGACGACCGCGGCGGTCTCGTGCACATGCGGCTCGGGCGTCTGCTCGGTCGCCTCGCCACCCTTGCCGCGCTTCTTGCGCTTGCCGCCGCCACCAGCGGAACCGGGCTGCTCCAGGTGGACGATGACACCGCGCCCGTTGCAGTGGACACAGGTCTCGGAGAAGGACTCCAGCAGGCCCTGGCCGACCCGCTTGCGGGTCATCTGCACCAGGCCCAGCGAGGTCACCTCGGCCACCTGGTGCTTCGTACGGTCGCGACCCAGGCACTCCAGCAGGCGGCGCAGCACCAGGTCACGGTTGGACTCCAGCACCATGTCGATGAAGTCGATCACGATGATGCCGCCGAGGTCGCGCAGCCGCAGCTGGCGCACGATCTCCTCGGCCGCCTCCAGGTTGTTCCTGGTGACCGTCTCCTCCAGGTTGCCGCCCTGGCCGGTGAACTTGCCGGTGTTGACGTCGATGACGACCATCGCCTCGGTCCGGTCGATCACCAGCGAGCCGCCGCTGGGCAGCCAGACCTTCCGGTCCAGCGCCTTGGCGAGCTGCTCGTCGATCCGGTAGGTGGCGAAGACGTCGACCTCGGAGGTCCACTTGGACAGCCGGCCCGCCAGGTCCGGCGCGACGTGCGAGACGTACCCGTGGATCGTCGACCAGGCCTCGTCACCGCTGACGATGACCTTGGAGAAGTCCTCGTTGAAGATGTCGCGCACGACCCGGACGGTCATGTCCGGCTCGCCGTACAGCAGCGTCGGCGCGTTGCCGCTCTTGGCCTTCTTCTGGATCTCCTCCCACTGCGCCTGGAGCCGCTCGACGTCCCGGCGCAGCTCGTCCTCGCTCGCGCCCTCGGCGGCGGTGCGCACGATGACGCCCGCGTCCTCGGGGACGATCTTCTTGAGGATGCTCTTCAGCCGGGCCCGCTCGGTGTCGGGCAGCTTGCGGCTGATGCCGGTCATGGAGCCCTCGGGCACGTACACGAGGTAGCGGCCCGGCAGGGAGACCTGGCTGGTCAGCCGCGCGCCCTTGTGCCCGATCGGGTCCTTGGTGACCTGGACGAGCACGGACTGCCCGGACTTGAGGGCGGACTCGATGCGCCGCGGACCGCCCGCCATGCCCAGCGCCTCGAAGTTGACCTCACCGGCGTACAGCACCGCGTTGCGGCCCTTGCCGATGTCGATGAAGGCGGCCTCCATCGACGGCAGCACGTTCTGCACCTTGCCGAGGTAGACGTTGCCTACGTACGAGGTGGACTGCTCCTTGTTGACGTAGTGCTCCACGAGCACGTTGTCCTCGAGGACGCCGATCTGGGTGCGCTCGCCGTGCTGGCGCACGACCATCACCCGCTCGACGGCCTCGCGGCGGGCCAGGAACTCGGCCTCGGTGATGATGGGGACGCGGCGGCGGCCCTGCTCACGGCCCTCCCGGCGGCGCTGCTTCTTCGCCTCCAGCCGGGTCGAGCCCTTGATGGACTGCACCTCGTCGGACGGCTCGCTCTGCTTGCGCGGCTCGCGGACCTTGACGACCGTGCGCTCCGGGTCGTCGGCGGACGGCTCGGCGTCGAGGCCGGAGTCACCGGCACGGCGGCGCCGGCGACGGCGACGACGGCTGCCGGCGCTGGAACCGCCGGACTCCTCGCCACGCGCGTCCTCGGCGTCCTCTTCCTCCTGCTCGGCGGTGTCCTCGGCGTCCTGCGCGGCCTGCTCGGCGGCCAGTTCCTCGCCCTCGCCGTCGGCACCCTCGCCCTCGGCGGCGTCCCCGCGGCGGCGACGACGGCCGCCCCGGCGGCGACGGCGGCGCGAGGAGGACTCCTCGAAGCCCTCGGCGTCCTCGGTGTCCTCGTCCTCGGCGCCCTCCGCCTCCTCGGCGTCCTCGTCCTCGGCGGCCTCCGCGGCCTCGGCGACCGGGGTCTCCTCAGGACGCTCGGCACGGCGGCGACGGCGACGGCGCGAACCGGCCTCCGCGCGCTCCTCGGGGCGCTCCTCGACCTGCTCGGCCTGCGCCTCCTCGGGCTCCTCCGCCCCGGCGGCCTCCGCGGCGGCCTCGGCCGCGGCGCGCTCGGGGGTCTGGAAGCGCGGCTCGGCGAACACCGGCGGCTGGAAGACGGCGACGGCGGGACGGGCGGGCCGGCGCGGGCCGTCCGCCTCGTTCTCGGCGCCCTCCCGGGCGGGCGCGGCGAAGCCGGACGCGGGGCGCACGGCCCGGCGCCGGGCACGGCGCGGCGCGGCACTCTCGGCACCCTGCGTCGCCTCGGCGGCGGCCGGTACAGCCTCGGCGGCCGGGGCGGGCTCGGTGGTGTGCGTGGTGACGGGAACCTCCGGGGTCTGCGCGGCCTCGGCAGCGGGGGTGCTCTCGGGCGCGGAGACCCGGCGGGTGGCGCGGCGACGGGTGCGGCGCGGCGCGGCGTCCTCGGCGGACTCGTCCTCGACGGACGCCTCGGCGACGACGGGAGCCTCCGCCGCGGCGGGGGCCTCCGTCACGGCGCCCTCGGCGCCCTCGGCGGCCTTCGGCGCCCCGGCGGGGGCGGAGGCGCGGCGGGCGGCGCGACGACGGGTACGGGGGGCGGGGACCGCCTCCTCCGTCTCCTCGACGGCCGGCTCCTGGCCGCTCTGCTGCTGGGCGGCCTCGACGGGCGTGTCCTCGACCGCGACCCGGACCACCGTCTCGGTGGCCTCGGTGGCCTCGGCGGGCGCTCCGGCGGGCGTGGACGCCCGGCGGGTGGCCCGGCGGCGCGGACGCGCGGCCGGTGCCTCCTCGGCCGTCTCCGGCTCCTGCGCCGTCTCCCGGGCCGCCTCGGCGGCGGCCGGCACGACGGTCTCGGCGGCCTCGGTCTCGGCGGGCGCCCCGGCGGGCGCGGACGCCCGGCGGGTGGCGCGGCGCCGCGGACGCGCGGGCGCCTCGGCCTCCTCCGTCTGCCGGGCGGGTTCCTCGGCGACGGCCGGCGCGGTCTCGGCGGCCTCGGTCACGGTGGGCGCCTCGGCGGCCGCGGCGGTACGGCGCGTGGCCCGGCGACGCGGACGCGCGGCGGGCGCCTCGGCCTCGGCGGGGGTCTCGGCAGGGGTCGCGGTGTCCGCTTCCCCGGCCGCGGCGGTGGGCGTGGCGACGCTGCGCGTGGCCCGGCGGCGGGTGCGGCGCGGTGCGGCCTCCTCACCGACGACGACCTCGCCGCCCTCGGCGACGGCCGCGGACGCGGCCGGTGCGACGGTCTCCGCGGCCGGTGCCTCCTCGGCGGAAGCGGGAGCCCCGGCGGGCGCGGACGCCCGGCGGGTGGCGCGGCGACGCGGACGCGCGGCCGGTGCCTCCTCGGCCGGGGCGGCTGCCTCGGCTGCGGTCTCCTCGGCCTCGGCCGGTTCGTCCGTCTCGGCGGCCGGTATGGCCGGGACGGTGACCTCGGCGGGCGCCTCCGCCGCGACGGGCGGACCCGCCGGGCGGGAGGCGGCACGGCGACGCCTGCGCGGCGGCAGGGTGTCGCTCGGAGTGTTCAGTTCGGAACCCTCGTTGGGTTCGGTCGGTTCGAGCATGCGGGCGTTTCTCCCGTCAGGCTCCCGGGCGCCGCACCCGGTCCGGCATCGGCCTCAGTGGCCGTCCGCCGTTGACGTCCGCGGCCCGCGCGATGCGCGATGGCCGCCGTCCGGGGCGCGGGCGCCGCACGGGAGCACTCTGTGTCCTGTCTCGCCGGTTCCGTACGCCTTGTCGGTACGGCCTGGCGAAAGTCTTCTGGTCGGTGCGCTGCCCGACCCAGGTGGCTCCCGAGTACGAGGGCGGCGCTACGACGTCCGTCCTACGCGGGACCTTCCGGCATCGCCGCCGTCGCGGCGGCAGCGGGTGCGGCCGTCAGGGCCGTGGCTGCCTCGCGGTCGGGCGCGAGCGGGTCGGTCACCGTGCCGGTCTCTTCATCGAACAGCCCCTGCGCCAGCCTGGTCACCGCTGCGGGGACCGGCGGCGCCAGGTCGGCCACGGCGCGGAGACCGGACAGGACGTCGTCGGGTCGTACGGCAGGCGTCACGTGCCGAACAACCAGCCGCAGTATCGCACAGGGCTGGTCGATCGGCCCATCAGCCGGTGCGCCGTGCGCCTGGAGGCTCACCACGGCCGGGCGGGCGTCGAAGGTGCGCACACCGTTCTTGGTCATGCGCTGCACCTCGACGGTCTCGGCCCCGTTGAAGGCCTCGACCGCGCGCTCGGCGTCGGCCGGATCGACTCCGGCCAGCGTGAGCTCCCAGACGGAGGCCGTCAGCCGGTCGGCGAGGCCCGAGGTGTGCGCCTCCACCGCGTCGACGACGTCGAGCCCGGCGGGCAGCGACTCGTCGAGGAGGACGCGCAGTTTCTCGGGGTCGCGCGGCGCGGTGAGCGCGATTTCCAGGTACTCCGCCTCACTGCCCGTGCCGGTGGGTGCGGCATTGGCATACGACACCTTCGGGTGCGGCGTGAACCCGGCCGAGTAGGCCATGGGCACCTCGGCACGGCGCAGCGCACGCTCGAAGGCGCGCTGGAAGTCTCGGTGGCTGGTGAACCTCAGGCGGCCGCGCTTGGTGTAGCGCAGTCGGATGCGCTGCACCGCGGGTGCGGGCGGCGGGCCTTCGGGCTGTCGCTTGCCCAGTGTCCTAGTCCTTCGTGAGAGCGGTCGTACTCCTACCAAGAGTACGTGCCGTCGCGCCCGGAGGTTCCCGCCGTGTCGACCAGGGGCGGCACGGGACGGCCGGATACCCTTCACAACCAGCCCCTTTCAAGCAATTCGCCCCCTTCCGACCGATCCCCGGAGGGCACGATCGCGGAGCACGGCGGCCGTCGTCTGCGCAGGACCCTCACCTTCTGGCTGCGTCCTGCGTTCGTACTGCGGGTGCTGGCCCGGTTCCAGCGGATCGCGGGCTTCGACCGCTCCATGGCGCTCGCCTCCAGCGCCCTGACCGCGCTGGTCCCGCTGGCGATCCTGGGCGCGACCCTGCTGACGAGCATCGGCTCGCACGACGTCGCCCAGCAGCTGATCACGCGCTACGGCCTGACCGGCGAGGGCGCCGCGGCGGTGAACTCCCTCTTCGCGCCCGGGCAGGGACAACCGGACGTGAGCGTCGTCGGCGTGCTCTTCCTCGCGGTCTCCGCGCTGAGCTTCACCCGCGCCCTGCAACGCCTCTTCGAGCAGACCTGGGAACTGCGCTCCCTCAGCGTCCGCAACACCCGGGGCGGCCTGGCCTGGCTCCTGCTAGGCGCCTGCTACATGGTCGTCAGCGCCCTGGTCCAGGCCCTGCCGGGGGAAAGCCGCGCGCACCTGATCGGCGCGACCGCCGAACTGCCGGTGACCGCCGTCTTCCTGGTCTGGAGCGGCGTCCTGCTGTCCGCGCACCGCGTCGCCTGGCGCGACCTGGTCCCGTTCGGCGTCACCGGCGCCGTGGCCATCGCGGCCTACTCGGTGGGCGCGTCCCTCTACCTCCCCCTCCTGTTCAACACCTCCGCCCAGCGCTACGGCGTCGTCGGCGCCGTCTTCGCGATGATCTCCGCGCTGTTCGCGGTGATGCTGTGCATCGTCGGCTCCGCCGCGGCGGGCCGCGAGATCCGCGACGAACTCACCCGCATCGGCCACGGCGAACGCACCCCCGACGACGAGGTGCGCCGCCAGTGGAACGCCATGGTCGACCACGCCCGCTCCCGCTGGCGCGACGCCCGCCGCACCCTGCGCCGCCCCGGCCCTCCGACGGACGACTGAGGCCGCCACATCCCGGCCCGCCCCACCTGGACCGACCCGCGAAGGGCGGGGCCGACGGGCCCCGCCCACACCGGTCGTCAGTGCGCGTGCCCGCTCGAAGCCGGCGCCGGGCCCGCGTTCTTGACCGTCAAGGGCAGCAACTTCTTGCCCGTCGGGCCGATCTGGATGTGGGTGTCCATCTGCGGGCAGACGCCACAATCGAAGCAGGGAGTCCAGCGGCAGTCCTCGACCTCGGTCTCGTCGAGGGCGTCCTGCCAGTCCTCCCAGAGCCAGTCCTTGTCCAGGCCGGAGTCGAGGTGGTCCCAGGGCAGGACCTCCTCGTAGGTGCGCTCGCGGGTGGTGTACCAGTCGACGTCCACGCCGTGGTCGGCGAGGGCCTTGTCGGCGCAGGCCATCCAGCGGTCGTAGGAGAAGTGCTCGCGCCAGCCGTCGAAGCGGCCGCCGTCCTCGTAGACGGCGCGGATGACGTCGCCCACCCGGCGGTCGCCGCGGGACAGCAGGCCCTCGACGATGCCCGGCTTGCCGTCGTGGTAGCGGAAGCCGATGGAGCGGCCGTACTTCTTGTCGCCGCGGATCTTGTCGCGCAGCTTCTCCAGGCGTGCGTCCGTCTCCTCCGCCGACAGCTGCGGGGCCCACTGGAAGGGCGTGTGCGGCTTGGGCACGAAGCCGCCGATGGAGACCGTGCAGCGGATGTCGTTGGAGCCCGAGACCTCGCGGCCCTTCTGGATGACGTGCGTCGCCATGTCGGCGATCTGCAGGACGTCCTCGTCGGTCTCCGTGGGCAGGCCGCACATGAAGTACAGCTTCACCTGGCGCCAGCCGTTGCCGTAGGCCGTCGCCACGGTGCGGATGAGGTCGTCCTCCGAGACCATCTTGTTGATGACCTTGCGCATGCGCTCGGAGCCGCCCTCGGGGGCGAAGGTCAGGCCGGAGCGGCGGCCGTTGCGGGTCAGCTCGTTGGCCAGGTCGACGTTGAAGGCGTCCACGCGGGTGGACGGCAGCGACAGGCCGATCTTGTCGTCCGTGTAGCGGTCCGCCAGGCCCTTGGCGATGTCGCCGATCTCCGAGTGGTCCGCGGAGGACAGCGAGAGCAGGCCGACCTCCTCGAAGCCGGTGGCCTTCAGACCCTTGTCGACCATGTCGCCGATGCCGGTGATGGAGCGTTCGCGCACCGGGCGGGTGATCATGCCCGCCTGGCAGAAGCGGCAGCCGCGGGTGCAGCCGCGGAAGATCTCCACCGACATCCGCTCGTGGACCGTCTCGGCCAGCGGGACCAGCGGCTGCTTCGGGTACGGCCACTCGTCCAGGTCCATGACGGTGTGCTTGGACACCCGCCACGGCACGCCCGACTTGTTCGGGACGACGCGGGCGATACGGCCGTCGGGCAGGTACTCGACGTCGTAGAACGCCGGGACGTAGACCCCGCCGGTCTTCGCCAGCCGGAAGAGGACCTCCTCGCGGCCGCCGGGGCGGCCCTCGGCCTTCCACTCGCGGATGATCCGGGTCATGTCGAGGACGGCCTGCTCGCCGTCGCCGATGACCGCCGCGTCGATGAAGTCGGCGATCGGCTCCGGGTTGAACGCGGCGTGGCCGCCGGCCAGGACGATCGGGTCCTCGTCGGTGCGGTCCTTGGACTCCAGCGGAATGCCGGCCAGGTCCAGCGCGGCGAGCATGTTGGTGTAGCCCAGCTCCGTGGAGAAGCTCAGCCCGAACACGTCGAAGGCCTTCACCGGCCGGTGGCTGTCGACCGTGAACTGCGGGACGCGATGCTCGCGCATCAGCGCCTCCAGGTCCGGCCAGACGCTGTAGGTGCGCTCGGCGAGCACGCCCTCCTGCTCGTTGAGAACCTCGTAGAGGATCATGACCCCCTGGTTGGGCAGGCCGACCTCGTACGCGTCCGGGTACATGAGCGCCCAGCGGACGTCGCACTCGTCCCAGTCCTTGACGGTGGAGTTGAGTTCTCCACCCACGTACTGGATGGGCTTCTGCACGTGCGGGAGCAGAGCTTCGAGCTGCGGGAAAACCGACTCGACAGGCATCTCGCGAACCTTCATGAGCTGACAGGGGTGACCATCCAGCGTAACCCGGCCGAAGGGCTCCTCCGAACGGTCAGCGGGGGAAGCGGGCGCCGGCCGCCCGCCAGCGGTCGGGCAGCTCGGCCTCCGCGGCCGCCGCCCGGGCCTCCTCCCGGCCGTACAGCACCCCGTACGGGAACGCGCTCTCTCCCGCCGCGTGGGCCACCGCGGCCAGCTCGCGCAGGGCCTTGCGGGCCATCACGCTGTCCTGGTGGTCGCCGAGCAGGGTGGTGAGGGTCTTCATGGCGGCGGTCAGCTCGGCGGCCGGGGTGCCGAGGGCGGGGGTGGCGGCCTCGGCGGCGTAGCGGGCGCGTTTGGCCTTCTTGCGGGCCTCGTGCAGGGCGAGGTCGCGTTCCTCGCCCGGGGGCAGGCGCAGGGCCCGCTCGACGCGTGTGGTGAGCCGCGCCAGGTCCTTGCGCACCGCCTTGCCGAGCACCTTCCGGGGTTTGCGCGTGGCGGCCGCGCGCAGCGGCGGGTCGGCGAGGAGGGCGTCGAGGGAGTTCAGCAGGGCGAGGTGGCGGGGGGAGTCGAGGACGCCGGTGAGATGGCCGTGGGCGCCGGCCCGCCGGGCCCGTGCCCAGGCCGTGAGGCGGTCGTGGACCGGGCCGAGGGCCAGGGCGGGCGGGAGGGCGTCCAGGGCGGTGGTGAGGCGGTCGGCCAGCACCTCCTGGTCGCGGTCGACGCCCAGCTCGCCGGCGAGCCATTTCAGTTCGGCGGCGACCGGGTCGGTGGCGGCGCGGTCGAGGACGCTGCGGAAGGTGCGCAGGGTGCCGCGGGCGCGGCGGGTGGCGACGCGCATCCGGTGCACGGCGTCGGGGGTGTCCAGGCGGACGGCGGGGTCGAGCGCGACCAGCGCGTCCCGCTGGGCGCGGAGGTAGGCGAGGACGTGGTCGCCCGCGGTGACCGGCTCGGCGGGCGCGGCGGGCCCTCGACGGGCTCCGGTCCGGGCCAGTGCGCGGGCGAGCTTGGACGGCGCGGCGGAGGGCCGCACTCCCGCCTTGACCAGCCGTTTCTCCACCCGGTCGAGGAGTGCCGGGTCTCCGCCGTCGGCCAGTTCCAGCTCGATCTCGGTCCACTCGGCGGTGCCGCCCGCGCCGGTGAGCCGCTCGGCGGTCACGGCGTCGATGCTCGCCTCGGCCAGCAGGGCGCCGTCCGCGTCCACCAGGTGGCGGATGGTGCGGGCGGTGCGCAGCCGGACCAGGGGGACGAGTTCGGCGCCGCGGACGCGGGAGCGGACCAGGGCGGCGAGTTCGGCGGGGAGGGTGTCGGCCAGCGGGGCCCGGATCTCGTCGCGGATGTCCGGGGCGACCGGGAGTTTGAGGTGCCAGCCGGCGTCCGCGCCTCCGGTACGGCGGCGCAGGGTGATCGAGGCGGCGGCGAGGCGCTGGTCGGGGGTGTCGTAGTAGGTGGCGTCCAGCTCCGTCAGGCCCCGGTCGAGGACGGCCGCCACCGGGCCGACGCCGGTCAGGTCGGGCAGCCCGCTGTCATCGGCTTCGTACTTGCGCTCGATCTCGCGTTTCGTCTCCGCCATGAACCGAATCTAGTGGGCGCCCGCCCCCGGTGGCAGCTTTCTCACGCCGACATGGGCCGCTGCACCTTGATCGACTGGAGTAGCCCGACCGCCACCCAGACCGCGAACATCGAGGAGCCTCCGTAGGAGACGAACGGCAGCGGCAGACCGGTGACCGGCATGATGCCGAGGGTCATGCCGATGTTCTCGAACGCCTGGAAGGCGAACCAGGCCACGATGCCCGCGGCGACGATCGTCCCGTACAGCTCCGTCGAGTCCCGGGCGATCCGGCAGGCCCGCCACAGGATGACGCCGATCAGGAAGATGATGAACCCGGCGCCGACGAAGCCCAGTTCCTCGCCCGCGACCGTGAACACGAAGTCGGTCTGCTGCTCGGGCACGAACTGGCCGGTGGTCTGCGAGCCGTGGAAGAGGCCGGCGCCGGTCAGCCCGCCGGAGCCGATGGCGATGCGGGCCTGGTTGGTGTTGTAGCCGACGCCGGCCGGGTCGAGGTCGGGGTTGGCGAAGGCCGCGAAGCGGTTGATCTGGTATTGGTCCAGGATGTGCAGCTGCCAGATGGCGATGCAGCCGATCACACCGGTGGCGAGCAGGCCGAAGATCCAGCGGTTGGAGGCGCCCGAGGCGAGCAGCACGCCCAGGATGATGGCCACCATCGCCAGCACCGAGCCGAGGTCCGGCATCAGCAGCAGGATCATGCACGGCACGGCCGCGAGCCCGAGGGCCTGCGCCACCGTGCGGTGGTCGGGGTACGGCTTGTCGCCCGCGTCGACCCGCGCGGACAGCAGCATCGCCATGCCGAGGATGATCGCGATCTTGAGGAATTCGGCGGGCTGGACGGAGAAGCCGCCGATCACGATCCAGTTGCGCTGGCCGTTGATGGTGGCGCCGAGCGGGGTGAGCACCACCAGGGCGAGCATGACGGAGGCGCCGTAGAGGATCGGTACCGCGTTGCGCAGGGCGCGGTGGCCCAGCCAGAGGGTGGCGATCATCAGGGCGACCCCGATGCCCAGGTTCATCAGGTGGCGTTCCAGGAAGAAGTACGGGTCTCCCTGGTTGATCTCGGTGCGGTTGCGGGTCGCCGAGAACACCAGCAGCGAGCCCAGCAGGGACAGCGCGAGGGCGGCCAGCATCATGGGCCAGTCGAGGCGGCGGGTGACGGAGTCGCGGGCGAAGATCCGCGTCCAGCCGGCGCGTTCGGGTCCGTATCCGGAGACGGAGAAGCTGTTCACGCCGGTCATGAGGGCATCCTCCGGCTCCCCCGCTTCCGGCGTGGCCGCCTTCGGGTGTTGCGGTTGGCGTTGTCGGTCGGGGCGGTGGTGGGCTGCTGGTCACCGCCGTTGCTCGGGTTGTTCTTCTGGGCGGCCTCGGTGTCCTTCGCCGGGTCCTTTGGGACCGGCGGCGCGACGATGGTGCCGTCCGTGCGGACCTTGGGCAGGCTCGCCTGCGGCTGGGGCAGCAGCGCCCTCTTGTTGTCGATGGAGCCGTCGCCCTGGACGCCGTAGAGCGCGCTGTAGATGTTGCGCACGGCCTCACCGGAGGCGCCGGAACCGGTACCGGCCTGGGCGATCGTCATGATCACCGTGTAGTCCTTGGAGTAGGTGGCCATCCAGGAGGTGGTCTGCTTGCCGTAGACCTCCGCGGTACCGGTCTTGCCGTGCAGCGGGATCTTGTCCTGGGGCCAGCCGCTGAACTTCCAGGCCGCCGTACCGCGGGTGATGACGCCCGCGAAGGCGTCGTCCATGCCCTTGAGGGTGGCCTGGGTGACCGGCAGCTTGCGCTGCACCTTGGGCTTGATCTCCTGCACGGTCTTGCCGTCGGGGCTGATGATCGCCTTGCCGATGGTCGGGACGTACTCGGTGCCGCCGTTGGCGACGGCGCCGTAGATCATGGCCTCCTGGATCGGCGTGACGAGGGTGTCGCCCTGGCCGATGGAGTAGTTGATCTCGTCACCCTCGCGCATCTTGTTGCCTTCGAGGCAGTTCTCGTAGGCGATCTTCTCGACGTAACTGCCGTCCTTCTTGCCGGTCTTGCACCAGGAGTCCTTGTTGGCCTCCCAGTAGTCCTGCTTCCACTGGCGGTCGGGGACGCGGCCGCCCAGCTCGTTGGGCAGGTCGACGCCGGTCGGCTTGCCGAGGCCGAACTGGTGGGCGGTCTTGAAGAAGTAGTCCTTCGGCTGCCCCTTCTTGGGGTTGATGCCGCCGTCCTTCTTCCACTCCCGGTCGGCGAGCCCGTAGAAGACGGTGTCGCAGGAGACCTCCAGGGCGCGGCCCAGCGAGATGTCGCCGAAGTTCTCGCCCTCGAAGTTCTTGAAGACCTGGTTGCCCACCCGGTAGTCGCTGGTGCACGGGTAGCCGCCGTTCCACGCGTAGCCCGCCTGGACGGCGGCGGCCGTGGAGACCACCTTGAAGGTCGAGCCGGGCGCCGCCTGACCCTGTATGGCGCGGTTGAGCAGCGGGTAGTCGGAGTTCTTGCCGGTGAGGGCCTTGTAGTCCTTGGCGGAGATGCCGCCCACCCAGACGTTCGGGTCGTAGGTGGGGGCCGAGGCCATGGCGACGATGCGGCCGGTCTTGGCCTCCATCACCACGACGGCACCGGAGTCGGCCTTGTAGTTCTCGCCGGTGATGGAGTCGTACTGCTGGCGGGCGGCCTTCATCGCCTTGTCCAGTTCGTACTCCGCGACGCGCTGGACGCGGGAGTCGATGCTGGTCACCAGGTTGGAACCGGGCTGGGCCGCGTCCGACTCGGCCTTGCCGATGACCCGGCCGAGGTTGTCCACCTCGTAGCGGGTCACGCCGGCCTTGCCGCGCAGTTCCTTGTCGTACTGCCGCTCCAGGCCGGAGCGGCCGACCATGTCCGAGCGCAGATAGGGCGAGCTGGTGTTCTTGGCCTTCTGGATCTCGTCGTCGGTGACCGGCGAGAGGTAGCCGAGGACCTGGGCGGTGTTGGACTTGCCGGGGCCCGGGTAGCGGCGCACGGCCTCGGGCTCGGCGGAGATGCCGGGGAAGTCCTCGGAGCGCTCGCGGATCTGGAGGGCCTGCCGGGGCGTGGCCTTGTCGGTGATCGGGATCGGCTGGTAGGGCGAGCCGTTCCAGCACGGCTGGGGGGTCTTGGCGTCGCAGAGGCGGACCTTCTGCATGACGTCCTCGGGGTTCATGCCGAGGACTCCGGCCAGCTTGGTCAGGACCGCCTTGCCGTCGTCCTTCTGCTTGAGCAGGTCGGTGCGGGAGGCGGAGACCACCAGACGGGTCTCGTTGTCCGCGAGGGGGACGCCGCGGGCGTCCAGGATCTCGCCGCGCACGGCGGGCTGGACGACCTGCTGGACGTGGTTGCCGGAGGCCTCCTTCTGGTACTGGGCGCCCTCCCGGATCTGGAGGTACCACAGCCGGCCGCCGAGCGTGCCGAGGAGGGAGAGGACGAGGATCTGGATCACGACGAGCCGGATCTGGACCCGTGGGGTCCGACCGGTCTCGGGGATGTTGGTCACTGCGGCTGTCTCCCCCTCTCAGTGCGCGGACGTCTGGATGCGCGGCGCGTGTGTGCGAACGGCCCGCGCTCGTACGAATGATGAACGATCAGTCTGTGAACCCGCGTTCCGGGAAAGCCGACCCGTTCGAGTGAATCGCCCCGGTCCGCCGGGGGCCTGAGGCTGCCTCACAGGCGCTTGACCCCCTTGATGCGGCCGACCTTCGCGGAGCGGGTGCGGGCCTTGGCCTTCAGGACGCCGAGGGCGCCGCGCTGGCTGCCGATGTGCAGGCCGGTGCCGGAGGACAGCCAGCCCGAGGAGATGTCGGCCGCCTTGCCGGTGGCGCCGGTCTCGGCCAGCGGGTCGTTGTCGCAGCGGCGGGCCAGCCACATCACCCCGGGGACCACGAACGGGGCGAGCAGCAGGTCGTACAGGGCGGCCGAGACCAGCAGTCCGGGCAGGCCCACATGGCGGGCGGCGGTGTCGCCGACCAGGGCGCCCACTCCGGCGTACAGCAGGGTGGAGCCGATCGCGGCGGCGACCACCACGGCCATCGGGCCGGTCGCCGACCTCAGTTTGCCGCTCTCCGGCTTGATCAGCCCGGCGAAGTAGCCGGTCACACAGAGCACCAGGGCGTAGCGGCCGGCCGCGTGGTCGGCGGGCGGGGCGACGTCGGCCAGCAGGCCGGCGGCGAACCCGACGAGGGCGCCGCCGACATGGCCGTACACCATGGCGAGGCCCAGGACGGTGAGGAGCAGCAGGTCGGGGACGGCGCCCGGCAGATGGAGGCGGGCGAGGACGCTCACCTGGATCACCAGCGCGACCACGACCAGCGGTACGGAGAGCAGGATCCGGTTGACACGCATGGGGATTCAGCTCCTACGGCTGCTGGTCGTTCTGCGATGAGTCGTTCTGTGAAGAGTTCTGCGACGAGTCGTTCCGCGACCTGTCCTCGGAACCGGAGTTGCCGCCGTTCCCGTTCCCGTTCCCGTTCCCGTTCCCGTTCGCGTCCGCCGACGGGGTGACGGTGACGGTCACCGTCGGCGTCGGCACCGGCTTGGGCTTGGCGGGCAGCACCTCGTCGCGCGGGTCCTTCTTCGGGCCCTGGACGACCACGCCGACGACGTCCAGCTTGGTGAAGCCGACGTACGGCGTGACGTACAGGGTGCGGGTCAGACCGCCGCCGGAGGGGTCGACGCGGGAGACCACGCCGACCGGGACGCCCGGCACGAACGGCTTGTCGGACTCCGAGCCGAAGGTGACCAGCCGGTCGCCCTTCTTCACCTCCGCCTTGCCGTTGAGGAGTTCCACGCGCAGCGGACGGTCGCCCTGCCCGGAGGCGAAGCCGAGTTCGTCGCTGCCCTCCAAACGGGTGCCGACGGTGAAGTCCGGGTCGTTGGCGAGCAGCACGGTGGAGGTGTCGGGGCCGACCGTGGTGACCCGGCCGACCAGGCCGTCGCCGTTGAGGACGGTCATGTCCCGCTTGATGCCGTCGTTCGCGCCGACGTCGATGGTGATGGTCCAGGAGAAGCCCTGCGCCGACCCTATGGCGATGACCTGGGCGCCCTTGATGCCGTACTGGCCCTCGCCGGCGAGCTTCAGCATCCGGTCGAGCTGGCCGAGCCGGCTGCGGGTCCGGTCGTCGCTGCCGAGCTTCGCCTTGAGCGCCGCGTTCTCCTTCTCCAGCTCGGCGAGTCTGCTGTGCCGGTTGCCCGAGTCGCGGACCGCGGAAATGGCGTTGCCGACCGGGTCGACCGCCGAGGAAAGTCCGTCCTCCACCGGGCCGAAGACGGCGGCCGCGGCCTGCCGGGCGCCGTCGACCGGGGAGTTCCGGCCCCCTCGGATATCCACGGTGATCAACGCGAACGCGATGGCGATCAGCAGGACCAGGAGCAGCCGGCTCTCTTTGGTGTCCCTCACGTGCGGCGGCCGTGCCCTTCCTCAAGTAGGAATTCGTCGGGCCCTTGGAAAAGACGCCCATGGCAAGGCGCAAATCCAAGAGGCCCGTTGGGGGGGGAGCTTATGCCTCTATATCAACGATCCGCCGCACGAGAGGAGAACGTCTCGTACGGCGGAATCGAAGTGCTGCGTCATCGACGCGGCTGGGCGTCCAGAACCTGCTGGAGCGCCTCGAACTCCTCGACGCACTTTCCGGATCCGAGCGCGACGCTGTCCAGCGGGTCCTCGGCGATATGGATCGGCATTCCGGTCTCCCGGCGCAGCCGCTCGTCCAGACCGCGCAGCAGGGCGCCGCCACCGGTCAGCACGATGCCCCGGTCCATGATGTCGCCGGACAGCTCCGGCGGGCACTTGTCGAGGGTCGTCTTGACCGCGTCCACGATCGCGTTGACCGGCTCCTCGATCGCCTTGCGGACCTCGGCGGCCGAGATGACGACGGTCTTGGGCAGCCCGGACACCAGGTCCCGGCCGCGGACTTCGGTGTGCTCGTCCTCTTCGAGTTCGTACGCCGAACCGATGGTGATCTTGATCTGCTCGGCGGTGCGCTCACCCAGCAGGAGGCTGTACTCCTTCTTGATGTACTGGATGATCGCGTTGTCCAGCTCGTCACCCGCGACGCGGATGGACTGGGCGGTGACGATGCCGCCGAGGGAGATGACCGCGACCTCCGTGGTGCCGCCGCCGATGTCCACCACCATGTTGCCCGTGGCCTCGTGGACCGGCAGGCCGGAGCCGATGGCCGCGGCCATGGGCTCCTCGATGATGTGCACCTGGCGGGCGCCCGCCTGGGTGGAGGCCTCGATCACCGCGCGGCGCTCGACGCCCGTGATGCCCGAGGGCACACAGACGACGACCCGCGGACGCGCCAGGTACCGCCGCTTGTGGATCTTCAGGATGAAGTAGCGGAGCATCCGCTCGGTGATCTCGAAGTCGGCGATCACGCCGTCCTTCAGCGGCCGGACCGCCACGATGTTCCCCGGCGTCCGGCCGATCATCTTCTTCGCTTCGGCGCCGACCGCCAGGATGCCACCGGTGTTGGTGTTGATCGCGACGACGGACGGCTCGTTCAGTACGATTCCGCGACCCCTGACGTACACCAGCGTGTTGGCGGTCCCGAGGTCGACAGCCATGTCACGGCCGATGAACGACATTGAGTTCCCCATCCGGATTCATCTGGCCTTCCCGAGCTTTTGAGGGCATGTCAGGCAGGCGAGGCGGGTGCTGTGACGTGAAGGCTTCTATCGTAAACGCGCCTGCACGAACACTGCGCGAGGGTCTCCGTCATTGTCACCAGATGGCGGGCCGCCTCGCTTGTGGAGACGGGCGTTCGGGGGCGCTCGTTCCCTCGATCGCCGGTATCAGGCGCGGCCGGGGAAGAAAATCTTCACCTCGCGCTCGGCGGACTCCTCGGAGTCGGAGGCGTGGATCAGGTTCTCGCGGACGATCACACCGAAGTCGCCCCGGATGGAGCCCGGCGCGGCGGCGATCGGGTCGGTCGGGCCGGCGAGCGCGCGCACGCCCTCGATGACCCGCTCACCCTCGACGATCATGGCGACGACCGGACCGGAGGCCATGAACGCGACCAGCGGCTCGTAGAAGGGCTTGCCCTTGTGCTCGCCGTAGTGCTGCTCCAGGGTCTCCTCGTCCAGGGTGCGCAGCTCCAGCGCGGTGATCTGCCAGCCGGCCTTGCGCTCGATACGGCTGATGATCTCGCCGGTCAGGCCGCGACGGACGGCGTCGGGCTTGAGGAGGACGAGGGTGCGCTGGCTCACGAGGGGACTCCTTACGCGTGAAACGTGTGTGCGGTGGGACGAGGTTACAGGGCGTGTCCGCGCCCCTGTCACACAGCGTCAGGCGTGGAGGAGTCGCGCTGCGCGGCGAACCGGGCCTTGGCCTCGTCGATCTTCCGGCCGAAGTGCACCGAGGCCCACCACAGGGCCGCGAACAGCACACCCATGAAGTACATGGTCGGCACGAAGACGCCGGCGGCGATCAGGGCGATCTGCAGGGCCCAGCCGAGGGCGACCCCGCCGGGCCGGGTCACCACGCCGCACAGCAGCACGCACAGCACCATGGCGATGCCGCTGACCAGCCAGACGGTCGACACCGACAGGCTCGGGTCCTTCATGGCGACCAGCCCGGCGAAGCCGATGATGAAGAACTCGCCGATCAGAGTGGATGAACACAGCGTACGCACGTCGGACTCCTCAGCCCTTGCCCAGCAGCAGCCGGGCCTCGCCGACCGTGATGACGGAACCGGTGACCAGCACCCCGCCGCCCGCGAACTCGCCCTCCTCCTCGGCCAGCGTGATCGCGGCCTCCAGGGCGTCGGGCAGCCGCGGCTCGACCTGGACCCGCTCGTCGCCGAAGACCTCGACGGCGATGGCGGCCAGTTCGTCCGCGTCCATGGCGCGGTGGCTGGAGTTCTGGGTGACGACGATCTCGGCGAAGATCGGCTCGAAGGCCTCCAGCAGCCCCCGTACGTCCTTGTCGCCGCTCGCGCCGACCACGCCGATCAGCCGGCTGAAGTCGAACGCCTCGCGCACCGCCTCGGCGGTGACCTCGGCACCGGCCGGGTTGTGCGCCGCGTCCAGGACGACGGTGGGGGAACGCCGTACGACCTCCATCCGGCCCGGGGAGGAGACGGCGGCGAACGCCTTGCGGACGGTGTCGATGTCCAGCGGCTCGGCGCGCTGGGCGCCGACCCCGAAGAAGGCCTCGACCGCGGCGAGGGCCACGGCCGCGTTGTGCGCCTGGTGGGCGCCGTGCAGCGGGAGGTACACCTCGTGGTACTCGCCGCCGAGGCCGCGCAGGGTGAGCAGCTGTCCGCCGACGGCCACCTGGCGGGCGACGACGCCGTACTCCAGGCCCTCGCGGGCCACCGTGGCGTTGACCTCCACGGCCTTCTTCAGCAGCACCTGGGCGGCGTCCACCGGCTGCTGGGCCAGGATGACGGTCGCGTCCTGCTTGATGATCCCGGCCTTCTCGCCGGCGATCTCCGCGGGGGTCTCGCCGAGGCGGTCGGTGTGGTCCAGGGCGATCGGGGTGACGACGGCGACATCCGCGTCGATCACGTTCGTCGCGTCCCAGGAGCCGCCCATGCCGACCTCGACGACGGCGACGTCGACCGGGGCGTCCGCGAAGGCGGCGTACGCCATGCCGGTGAGCACCTCGAAGAAGGACAGCCGGTACTCCTGGGCGGCGTCCACCATCTCGATGTACGGCTTGATGTCCTGGTAGGTCTCGACGAACCGCTCGGCGGTCATCGGGGCGCCGTCCAAGCTGATCCGCTCGGTGATCGACTGGACGTGCGGGCTGGTGTAGCGGCCGGTGCGCAGTTCGAAGGCGCCGAGGAGGGCCTCGATCATGCGGGCGGTGGAGGTCTTGCCGTTGGTGCCCGTGATGTGGATCGAGGGGTACGAGCGCTGCGGCTCGCCCAGCACGTCCATCAGCGCGGCGATCCTGCCGACCGAGGGCTCCAGCTTGGTCTCGCCCCAGCGGGTGGCCAGCTCTGCCTCGACCTCGCGCAGCGCCTTGTCGACCTCGGGGTCCTCGGGGCGGGCGGGTACGTCGGCCGTCGGCGCTCCCCCTTGCGTCCGGAGGGTGCGGCTGCCGGCCTCGATCACGGCGAGGTCGGGATCGCGGGTGGTCTCGGCCTCGATGATCTCTTCGAAGGAGTCGAGGGGGTCGGGCCGGCCGTTGTCGTCGTGCGGGAGGTCGCTCACGGGTCCCAGTCTACGGAGCCGCACGGACAGGGATGGGCGAAGGCCCCGGTGCCCTCTCGGGACCGGGGCCTTCGGCGTCGTGGCGACGGCTACGCCTGCGGCAGCTTCTCCAGCTGGGCCTGGATGCGGGCGATGTCCTCGTCGGCCTTGGCGAGGCGGGTGCGGATCTTGTCCACCACGTTCTCCGGGGCCTTGGCGAGGAAGGCCTCGTTGCCGAGCTTGGCCGTGGCCTGGGCCTTCTCCTTCTCGGCGGCGGCGAGGTCCTTGGCCAGGCGCTTGCGCTCGGCGGCGACGTCGATGGTGCCGGAGAGGTCCAGCGCGACCTGCGCCCCGGCGATCGGCAGGGTGGCCGTCGCCGTGAAGGAGTCGCCCTCGGGCTGGAGGCGCAGCAGCTGGCGGATGGCCGCCTCGTGCGGGGCGAGCGCCGTGCCGTCCAGGGTCAACCGGGCCGGAACCCGCTGACCCGGCTGGAGGCCCTGGTCGGCGCGGAAGCGGCGGACCTCGGTGATGACCGACTGGAGCGCGGAGATCTCCTGCTCGGCGGCCGCGTCCCGGAATCCGCTGTCGGCCGGCCACTCGGCGATGACGACGGACTCGCCGCCCGTCAGCGTCGTCCACAGGGTCTCCGTGACGAACGGGACCACCGGGTGCAGCAGCTTCAGGGTGACGTCCAGGACCTCGCCCAGGACCCGCTTGGAGACCTCGGCCGGCTCGCCGCCCGCCTGGAAGACGGTCTTGGACAGCTCGACGTACCAGTCGAAGACCTCGTCCCACGCGAAGTGGAAGAGGGTGTCGGAGAGCTTCGCGAACTGGAAGTCCTCGTAGTAGGCGTCGACTTCGGCGACCACCGAGTTGAGGCGGGACAGGATCCAGCGGTCCGTCGCCGACATGGCCGACGGCTCGGGCAGCGGGCCCTGGACCGTCGCGCCGTTCATCAGCGCGAAGCGGGTCGCGTTCCAGATCTTGTTGGCGAAGTTGCGCGAGCCCTGGACCCAGTCCTCGCCGATCGGCACGTCCACGCCCGGGTTGGCGCCGCGGGCCAGGGTGAAGCGCAGGGCGTCGCTGCCGTACTTGTCCATCCAGTCCAGCGGGTTGACCGCGTTGCCGAAGGACTTCGACATCTTCTTGCCGAACTGGTCGCGGACCATGCCGTGCAGGGCGATGGTGTGGAACGGCGGGGTGCCGTCCATCGCGTACAGGCCGAACATCATCATCCGGGCGACCCAGAAGAAGAGGATGTCGTAGCCGGTGACCAGGACGGAGTTCGGGTAGAACTTCGCGAGCGACTCGGTCCGCTCGGGCCAGCCCAGGGTGGAGAAGGGCCACAGGCCGGAGGAGAACCAGGTGTCGAGGACGTCGGTGTCCTGGTGCCAGCCCTCGCCGGTGGGCGGCTCCTCGCCGGGGCCGACGCAGACGACTTCGCCGTCGGGGCCGTACCACACCGGGATCCGGTGGCCCCACCACAGCTGCCGCGAGATGCACCAGTCGTGGAGGTTGTCGACCCAGTCGAAGTACCGCTTCTCCATCTCCTGCGGATGGATCTTGACCTTGCCGTCGCGGACCGCGTCGCCCGCGGCCTTGGCGAGCGGGCCGACCTTGACCCACCACTGCATGGACAGCCGCGGCTCGATGGTGGTCTTGCAGCGCGAGCAGTGGCCGACGGAGTGGACGTAGGGCCGCTTCTCGGCGACGATCCGGCCCTCGGCGCGCAGCGCGGCGACGATGGCGGAGCGGGCCTCCAGGCGGTCCATGCCCTGGAAGGGGCCGTGCACGGTGATGACGGCGTGCTCGTCCATCACGGTGATGGACGGCAGGTCGTGGCGCTGGCCGATCTCGAAGTCGTTCGGGTCGTGCGCCGGGGTCACCTTGACGGCGCCGGTGCCGAACTCCGGGTCGACGTGGGCGTCGGCGACGACCGGGATGGAGCGGTCGGTCAGCGGCAGCTTGATGAGCTTGCCGACCAGGTGCCGGTAGCGCTCGTCCTCGGGGTGGACGGCGACGGCGGTGTCGCCGAGCATCGTCTCGGCGCGGGTGGTGGCGACGACGATGGTGTCGTCCCCGTCGCCGTACTTCATGGAGACGAGCTCGCCGTCGTCGTCCTGGTACTCGACCTCGATGTCGGAGATGGCCGTCAGACAGCGCGGGCACCAGTTGATGATGCGCTCGGCGCGGTAGATCAGCTCGTCGTCGTACAGGCGCTTGAAGATGGTCTGGACGGCCTGGGAGAGGCCCTCGTCCATGGTGAAGCGCTCACGGGACCAGGCGACGCCGTCGCCGAGGCGGCGCATCTGGCCGGAGATCTGGCCGCCGGACTCGCCCTTCCACTTCCAGACGCGCTCGACGAAGGCCTCGCGGCCCAGGTCGTGGCGGGACTTGCCCTCCTTGCCCAGCTCGCGCTCGACCACGTTCTGGGTGGCGATGCCCGCGTGGTCCATGCCGGGCTGCCACAGGGTCTCGTAGCCCTGCATGCGCTTGCGGCGGGTCAGGGCGTCGATGAGGGTGTGCTCGAAGGCGTGGCCCAGGTGGAGCGAGCCGGTGACGTTGGGCGGCGGGATGACGACGGTGTACGGCGGCTTGTCACTCTTCGCGTCCGCCTCGAAGTAGCCCCGCTCCACCCAGCGCTCGTACAGCGGCCCCTCTACATCGGCCGGCGCGTACTGGGTCGGCAGTTCGGTGTCGGGCGCGGGTGGCTGCTGCTGAGCGTTCTCGGTCACGGGGGTCAGTTTAGAGGGGTCACGGGCCGGTCCCGAAACGCGTTTGTTCTGTAACGGTGCGGCCCCCGGTGACCTGCGCCCTCGGGCGCTGGTCCAGGATGTCAGGGACACATAAGCGTCCTAGGGGGATCCCAGAAATGAGCAGCAACCAGCCGGGCCCGTACGGCCAGCCACCCCAGCAGCCGGGTCCGTACGGCCAGCCGGGGCAGCCCGGCCCGTACGGACAGCCGGGGCAGCCGGGTCCGTACGGACAGCCGCCGCAGCCCGGCCCGTACGGACAGCCCCCGCAGGCCCCGCCGCAGCCCGGCTACGGCTACCCCCCGCAGGCCCCGCCGCAGCAGCCGGGGTACGGCTACCCGCAGCAGCCCGGCGTGCCCCCGCAGCAGAACCCGTACGGCCAGCAGCCGAACCCCTACGGCCAGCAGCCCTACGGTCAGCAGCCCTACGGCATGCCCCAGGCCCCGCAGCCGGCCGGCGGCAAGAAGAAGACGGGCCTGATCATCGGCGCGGTGGCCGTGGTGGCGGCGGTCGCGGTGGGCGCGTACTTCGCACTCGCCGGCGGCGGCGGCGGCACGAGCATCGCGGACGACGGCCCGCACAAGCTGATCACGCCCGCCTCGGTGATCAACGGGTCGTACACCAAGCAGTCCGGCTCCGACGACTCCTCGGACGGCCTCAGCGACTCCGACAAGTCGGACTTCGAGAAGTGGGGGGTCAAGAACCCCACCGAGGTGAGCAGCGGCTACGAGAACGGCACCGGCCTGACCAAGAAGGGCCTCTCCTTCAGCGGCGTCTACGGCTCGATCGACGACCCGGAGGCGGTGGTGGACGCCATGTTCGCCAAGGCCAAGTCGGAGTCGCAGAAGGACCAGAGCGGCTCGGACACCAAGGGCAAGCTGATCGGCAGCCCGCAGGCCGTCCACCCGGCCGGCCTCTCCCACGGCATCATGAAGTGCCAGGTGGCGCAGATCGACAGCACCGGCTCCTCGTCCGCGGACGCCGGCATGCCGAAGACCATCAAGATGCCGATGTGCATCTGGGGCGACCACAGCACCGTCGCCCTGGTGACGTCGTTCAGCATCGCCTCCCTCGCCTCGGGCGAGAGCGGCTCCCTGGACGACACGGCGGAGCTGGCGGCGAAGCTGCGCAACGACGTGCGCGTGAAGGCCTGACACGGCGGCCCCCAGGCATGTGAAAGGGGCCCCGGTCGTCCGACCGGGGCCCCTTTCGCACGTACGGGGTCGTTACGCCGTCTTCTGCTCCCCCGAGCCACGCCCGCGCGCGTCGCGCGGGATCAGGGTGGGGTTGACGTTCGAGAGGACGACATCGGCGGTGATGACGACGCGGGCGACGTCCTTGCGGGAGGGGACCTCGTACATGACGCCCTGGAGGACTTCCTCCATGATGGCGCGCAGGCCGCGGGCGCCGGTCTGGCGCAGGATGGCCTGGTCGGCGATGGCCTCCAGGGCCTCGCGTTCGAAGTCCAGCTCCACGCCGTCGAGTTCGAACAGGCGCTGGTACTGCTTGACGAGGGCGTTGCGCGGCTCCACCAGGATCTTCAGCAGCGCCTCGCGGTCGAGGTTGTGCACCGAGGTGATCACCGGCAGCCGGCCGATGAACTCGGGGATCATGCCGAACTTGACCAGGTCCTCCGGCATGACGTCCTCGAAGACGTCCTTGGCCTCCAGCTCGCGCTTGGACAGGATCGTCGCGCCGAAGCCGATGCCCTTGGCGCCCGCCCGGGCCTCGATGATCTTCTCCAGACCGGCGAAGGCACCGCCCACGATGAACAGCACGTTCGTCGTGTCGATCTGGATGAACTCCTGGTGCGGGTGCTTGCGGCCGCCCTGCGGCGGCACCGAGGCCGTGGTGCCCTCCAGGATCTTCAGCAGGGCCTGCTGGACGCCCTCGCCGGAGACGTCACGGGTGATCGACGGGTTCTCGCTCTTGCGGGCCACCTTGTCGATCTCGTCGATGTAGATGATCCCGGTCTCGGCCTTCTTGACGTCGTAGTCGGCGGCCTGGATCAGCTTCAGAAGGATGTTCTCGACGTCCTCGCCGACGTAGCCCGCCTCGGTCAGCGCCGTGGCGTCGGCGATGGCGAACGGGACGTTCAGCATGCGCGCCAGGGTCTGCGCGAGGAGGGTCTTGCCGGAGCCCGTGGGGCCCAGCAGGAGGATGTTGGACTTCGCCAGCTCGATGGCGTCGTCCCGGCCGCTCGCGCCGCCGTTCTCGCCCGCCTGGACCCGCTTGTAGTGGTTGTACACCGCGACCGACAGGGCCTTCTTGGCGGCCTCCTGGCCGACCACGTAGCCCTCGAGGAACTCGTAGATCTCGCGGGGCTTGGGCAGCTCCTCCCAGCGCACCTCGCTGGTCTCCGCGAGCTCCTCCTCGATGATCTCGTTGCAGAGATCGATGCACTCGTCGCAGATGTACACACCGGGCCCTGCGATGAGCTTCTTGACCTGCTTCTGGCTCTTGCCGCAGAACGAGCACTTGAGCAGATCGCCGCCGTCACCGATGCGTGCCACGGTGTGCTTCCCCTTCGCCTGGGAGCCACCTGGACACTGAGATCCAGCGGCTCCTGGTGCTGCCTTATGTCCGACGGTACCTTGCCGGGCCCGATGTTCGGGCCCCCCTTGGCAGGGTTCACTTTGCCGTGAGCCCTGCCAAGGGGGGCTGAGAGCGTGCCGCTCCGCGTCAGCGGACCGAGCTGTTGTTCAGCTTGCGGGTGGAGATGATCTGGTCGACGAGGCCGTACTCCAGCGCCTCCTCGGCCGTGAGGATCTTGTCGCGCTCGATGTCCTCGCGGATCTTCTCGATCGGCTGGTTCGAGTGCTTGGCCAGCATGTTCTCCAGCTGCTCACGCATCCGGGTGAACTCGTTGGCGATGATCTCCAGGTCGGAGAGCTGGCCGCGGCCGGTGGAGCCGGCCGGCTGGTGGATCAGCACCCGGGAGTTGGGCAGCGCCATGCGCTTGCCCGGGGTGCCGGCCGCGAGCAGGATGGCCGCGGCGGAGGCCGCCTGGCCCATGCAGACCGTCTGGATGTCGGGCTTCACGAACTGCATCGTGTCGTAGATCGCCGTCAGGGCGGTCATGTCGCCACCGGGGCTGTTGATGTAGATCGAGATGTCCCGGTCGGGGTCCATCGACTCCAGGCACAGCAGCTGCGCCATGACGTCGTTGGCGGAGGCGTCGTCGATCTGGACGCCCAGGAAGATCACGCGCTCCTCGAAGAGCTTCGCGTACGGGTCGTACTCGCGGATGCCCTGGGAGGTGCGCTCGACGAAGCGCGGGATGACGTAGCGGGCGTCGGGCCGGGGCCCTTCGTACATGCCGCTGGCGGTGCCGGGGAAGTTGCTCATGGGATGTTCACCGTCCTGGTGGCGTTCTGGGGGCGTGGGTGATGGCGGTGCGTGGCGCGACCGGGCCGGTCAGGCACCGGTGCCGCCGCCTCCCGGAACGCCCGAGGCGCTCGAGATGATCTCGTCGATGAGACCGTACTCCTTGGCCTCTTCCGGGGTGAACCAGCGGTCGCGGTCGGCGTCCCGGGTGATCGTCTCGAAGGTCTGGCCGGAGTGCAGCGCGGTCAGCTCCGCCATGCGGCGCTTGGTGCGCAGCAGGTACTCGGCCTGGATCTTGATGTCCGTGACCGAGCCGCCGAGGCCCGCGGAGCCCTGGTGCATCATGATGTCCGCGTGCGGCAGGGCGAAGCGCTTGCCGGCGGCACCACCGGTGAGCAGGAACTGGCCCATGGAGGCCGCCATGCCCATCGCGATGGTGACCACGTCGTTCGGGATGTACTGCATGGTGTCGTAGATCGCCATGCCGGCCGTCACCGAGCCGCCGGGGCTGTTGATGTAGAGGTAGATGTCCTTGTCCGGTTCGGCGGCAAGGAGCAGCATCTGCGCGGTGATCTTGTTGGCGATGTCATCGTCGACCTGCTGGCCGAGGAAGATGATCCGCTCGCCGAGCAGCCGGTTGTAGACCTGGTCGCCGAGGCCGCCACCGATGGAGGGCTCGCCGGCGGCGGAGGGCATCAGATTCGTCACGTATCCACCTGCTCGTCTCACGACGGCGCCGGGCCGTCTCACGTCGTCCTGCCGGGGGCTTGGGGTTTCAGGAGACTCCCCTGCCCCCGTACTCATGGACCCTAACGCTCGGGCCCGTTCGGGGAATCCCGGAGATGGGAGTGTTCGCCGGGGGCGTAGCGCCATCGGGCCGCGGCGCGTCCCCGGATGCGGGTACCCGGCCGCGCGGGCGGGGCACGGCGCGGCCGTGCGCGGGGCGCGGCGCGGTGTTGCCCGGGTAGACGAACGGGCCCCGGGGAACACGTCCCCGGGGCCCGTCCCGACGTCCTTCACAGGCGCCGCGGGGCGGTTCAGCCCTCGGTGGTCTCCGTGGTGGTCTCCTCGGCCGCGGCCTCGGTCTCCTCGTCCTCGTCGCTGAGGTCGACCGTCTCGCCGTTGGTGTCCTTCACCGAGGCGGCCTCGACCACGACGGCCAGGGCCTTGCCGCGGGCGACCTCGCCGACCAGGAGCGGCACCTGGCCGCCCTCGACGACGGCCTGGGCGAACTGGTCGGGGGACATGCCGGAGGAGGCCGCACGCCGCATGAGGTGCTCGGTGAGCTCCTCCTGGTTGACGTTCAGGTTCTCCTTCTTCACCAGCTCGTCCAGGACGAACTGGGTCTTGATGCCCTTGACCGCTGCCTCGCGGGTCTCGGTCTCGAACTCCTCGGCGGACTTGCCCTGGATCTCCAGGTACTTGTCGAGGGTCAGACCCATCTGCGCGAGCTGGTGGTGCTCCAGGTTGTGCTTGCGGGTGTTGATCTCGTCCTCGAGCAGCTTCTCGGGGACCGGGACCTCGACCAGCTCGAGGAGCTTCTCCAGGACGCGCTCCTGCGCCTGGGTGGCCTGGTCGAACTGCTTCATGTTGGCGAGGCGCTTGCGGCTGTCGGCCTTGAGCTCGTCCAGGGTGTCGAACTCGGAGGCGAGCTGCGCGAACTCGTCGTCCAGCTCGGGCAGTTCGCGCTTGGCGACCTCGGTGACCTTGACGGTGACCTCGGCCTCCTTGCCCGCGGCGGAGCCGCCCTTCAGCTCGGAGGTGAAGGTCGCCTCCTCGCCGGCGGACAGGCCCTTGACGGCGTCGTCGATGCCGTCGAGCAGCTCGCCGGAGCCGATGGTGTAGGAGACGCCGTTGGCGATGCCGTCCTCCAGCACCTCGCCGTCGACCTTGGCCTCCAGGTCGATGGTGACGACGTCGCCGTCCTCGGCGGCGCGCTCCACCGGGGAGGTGGACGCGAAGCGTTCGCGCAGCTGCTCGACCGACTTCTCGACGTCCTCGTCGGTGACCTCGACGGCGTCGACCTCGACCTCGATACCGGAGTAGTCCGGGATCTCCAGGGCCGGGCGCACGTCCACCTCGGCGGTGAAGTTCAGCGTCTCGCCGTCCTTCAGCTCGGTGATGTCGACGTCGGGCTGGCCCAGCGGGTTCAGCTCGGCCTCGTTGACCGCTTCGGTGTAGAACTTCGGGAGCGCGTCGTTGACCGCCTCCTCCAGGACCGCACCGCGGCCGAACCGCTGGTCGATGACGCGGGCCGGGATCTTGCCCTTGCGGAAGCCCTTCACCGTGACCTGCTGGTTGATCTTCTTGTACGCCGCGTCGAGGCTGTCCTTGAGCTCCTCGAAGGGCACCTCGACAGTGAGCCGAACCCGGGTCGGGTTCAGGGTCTCCACGGCGCTCTTCACGGTTCGGTCTCCTTGTGGCTGACTGCTTGGGTTCTGCCGAGCCAGACAGGTCCGGCGGATTCGCCGCCCGGAGGAGTACGTAGGCCGTGGGGGCCGGGGTCACACGGGCGCGCAGCTTGCATAGTAACCGCAGGCGGTCGGCGCCCCAAAAGGCGACCATCACGACGCGCGGGCCGCTGGTCGGCTGGTGGTCGGGGTGGCGGGATTTGAACCCACGGCCTTCCGCTCCCAAAGCGGACGCGCTACCAAGCTGCGCCACACCCCGTCTGGTGCGAGACGTAGGGTACATGGCCGGACGGCCCGCGTCGGCCGCATTCTTCGAGGCGGGGCGCGTGGTGCGTGTGATCCGAACGTGTTGGCCCAATGGACGGGCGACCCGCTACGATGCCTTCGTGCCGCGGTCACCGAGCTGCGGCGCAGCGCTGCGGGCGTAGCTCAATGGTAGAGCCCTAGTCTTCCAAACTAGCTACGCGGGTTCGATTCCCGTCGCCCGCTCTGAACGACGAAGGCCCAGGTCAGGTGGTAGTTACCACCCCCTGGGCCTTCGGTCGTTCCCGGGTCGTCCAGTGCCGATCGGCGGGCCGGGCACCCCCGTCGCCGCCGCCGCGGTCCCCGTCCCGTTCGGTGCCGGCCGCGGCCGTTCGCGGCGGGTCCGGCGGCCTGGGAGGAAGCCGGGGTCAGTGGCGGGTCGCCGGGGTCAGTGGCGGGCCGAGGGGGTACGCGCCATGACCGGCTCCGGCGCCTTGGCCCGGTCGGTCTCGTCCTGCACGAGCAGAGAGAGCAGGGAGGCCACGGGCAGCCCCGCCTCCGCCGGATGGCGCAGCACCTTGTCCGGCTCGATGCGATAGGTGTTCGTGCGCCCGTCACGGGTGTGCGAGAGGTAACCGCCCTCTTCGAGGTCGGAGATGATGCGCTGGACGGCGCGCTCCGTGAGGCGGCAGCGGGCGGCGATGTCGCGGATCCGGACGTTCGTGTTGTCGGCGATGGCTGCGAGTACGCGTGCGTGGCTGGTGATGAACGTCCATCCGCTGTGAGGTTCGGGCACTCCAACCATGACCCGCATTTTAGGGGGCCGCCATTGCCGAACCCAGATACATGACATACTTTTCCGGTAACTGTTGACGTGCTCCGGGCTGGATCGCCACAGACGGAGCCCGGAAGGTGTCCTGGGGATGAGGCCGTCATGTCACAGCTCATGAGCAGCGCCGGTGGAAAGCGGTGGTCGGGCCGCGCCGGTGCGCTCGGACCGGTGACCACGCTGGAACAGTACGAGCGGGACGGCGCCTGGGTCGTGGCCGCTCACGGCTCCTTCGACCTGGACTCGGTCCCGCCCCTCGCGGACGCGCTGGGCGCCGCCGTCAAGGAGCACCCGAAGGTGGTCCTGGACGCCTCCGGCGTCGCCTTCGGGGACTCGTCCTTCCTCAATCTCCTGATCCTCACCCACCAGACGGGCACCCTGCGGGTGGCCGGGCCGCCGGAACAGCTTCGGCGGCTGTTCGCGATCACCGGCGCGGACACCGTGCTGGAGATCCGGGGGACCGTGGCCGACGCCACCGCCTCCTGAGTCCCCGCACGGACGCGCCGGCTTCTGCTCGTCGGACGTCCGCACCGATGGCAGTGTGAGAGATGTGAACGCCGAGCACGGCTGGGTCGGAGCGCGGCAGCCATGGCGGTCGAGTCGCGCCCTGCTGCTGGTGCCGGTCGTCCTCATCGCGGTGATCACGGTGGTCGACCTGCTGGTTCCGGGGGACATCCACCTCGGTCCGCTGCTCGTGATCGCCCCGGCCCTCACCGCTTCCTTCGCCGGGCCCTGGACCACCGGTCTGATCGGCGTCCTCTCCATGGCGGCGCAGGCGGCCATCGGCTGGCAGTTCGGGATGCTGTCCTCGCGCAACGTACTGGCCCAAATCCTCGCCCTGGGTGTGCTGACCGCCCTCAGCGCGCTCTTCTGCGTGCGGCGCGAGCGTCGCCGGCGCCAACTCGCCCAGGTGCGGTCGGTCGCGGAGGCCGCGCAGCACGGCCTGCTGTGGCCGCTGCCGGAACGCATCGGTCCGCTGCGGATCGCCTGCCTGTACATGGCCGCCGAGGACGAGGCACAGATCGGCGGCGACCTGTACGCGGCCGCCCGCGTCCCCGGTGGCGTACGCCTCATGATCGGGGACGTCCGGGGCAAGGGACTGTCCGCCATCGGCGAATCCGCCCTCCTGCTGGGGGCCTTCCGCGAGGCCGCCCACCGCAACGCCACGCTGCCCGACCTGGCCTCCACCCTGGGGCAGAGCGTGACCCGCTACCTGGCCGAGTTCGAGCCGGCCACGGAGGCCGGCGAGCGGTTCGCGACGGCCCTGCTCCTGGAGCTGCCCGACGACGACCTCGTCATCCGGATGATCAGCTGCGGGCATCCCCCTCCCCTGCTGCTCAGCCCGGACGGCCCCCTCACCGTCCCCGCCCTCCGCCCCTCCCCGCCCCTGGGGGTCGCGGAAGCGGGACCGGACGCCTACGCGATCGACGTGACCGCCTTCCAGCCGGGCGACACCCTCCTGCTGTACACCGACGGCGTCATCGAGGCCCGCGACGCCCACGGCCGCTTCTACCCCCTGGAGACACGGGTCGCCCAGTGGCACAAGGCCGGCCCCGAGTCGCTGCTCCACCACATCCGCCACGACCTGCTCGCGTACACCCACGGACGCCTCAACGACGACGCGGCCCTCGTCGCGCTCCACCTCCACCCCGACGACCAGAGGCACCGCCGGCACTGACACCTCATCGGCCCGAACGGACACGGACACACTCGCGATCCGGACCTTCGGCCGGTTCCGGGCCGCCTCTTGATGCGCGGTCCCGGCACTGTTATGTTCCGTACCGGTACGGAACATAACTCGGACGCGAGCGGTACGGCTCGACCGGTACAAGCTCGACCGGCTCAAGGGGGAGAGATCATGCGGGTCAAGGACTTCGATCACCTGGTGCTCAACGTCGCGGACGTCGAGCGGGCGCTGGGGTTCTACACCGGGCCGCTGGGGCTCGCGGGCGAGCGGGTCGAGGAGTGGCGGGCCGGGACGGTGCCGTTCCCCTCGGTACGGGTCAGCGGGACCACGGTCATCGACCTGGTCGAGCGGCCCCGCGGCGAGTCCAACGTGGACCACATCTGCCTGGTGGTGGATCCGCTGGACTGGCAGGAGGTCGTCGCCTCCGGCACCTTCGACGTCGTCGAGGGGCCCGTGCCGCGCTGGGGCGCCCGGGGTTCGGCCGAGTCCGTCTACGTGCGCGACCCCGACGGCAACACCGTGGAGCTGCGCTGGTACCCCCAGGACGCCGCCGCGTGAGCCCGGCGCCCGGCGGCCGGCCCCGGGATCCGGCGATCGACGCCGCGGTGCTGGCGGCCACCGTGCGGCTGCTGGGCGAGGACGGCTACGGCGGTCTCGCACTGGAGAGGGTGGCGGCGCTCGCGGGCACCAGCAAGGCCGCCATCCGCCGCCGCTGGCCCCGGCGGCAGCGGCTGGTGATCGACGCGCTCGCCTCGGTCCTCGTCGTGCCGCCCGCCCCGGACAACGGCTGCACCCGCTGCGACCTGCACCAGAGCGTGCGGCTCCTCGCCGAGGTGCTGCACGAGCGGCTGCCCGCCGGGGTGCTCGCACCGCTGATCGCCGACTGCGCCGACGACCCCGAGCTGCACGAGCACCTGCTGCACAGCCTTCTGCAGCCGGGCCGGGCGGCCGCCGCGGTCGCGGTGCGGCGGGCCGTCGAGCGCGGGGACCTGCTGCCGGACGTGGACCCCGAGCTGTTCGTCGACCTGCTCGCCTCGGTGGTGTACCGGCGGGTGCTGTTCGGCGAGGCGCCGGTCGACGCGTCGTCGGCGCGCGCGCTGGTCGACCTGCTGCTGCGCGGGGTGGCCGTCGACTTCGACCGGCTGGTCCTCATCAGCCGGCAGCCGGCCGAGCGGCGGCACCTGTACCACTAGCAGCGGCCGGTGCCGGGGCGCCGGCCGGTGGGACCGCGGCCGGTCAGAACTTGATCGCGGAGATCGAGTCCGCTATCGAGTTCAGGAACCGGTTGATGGACGGCGCCATGCCGCTGGAGGCCAGGAAGAAGCCGAAGAGCATGGCCACGATGGCCGGTCCGGGCTTGAGGTTCTTCCCCCTGATGAGCACCACCAGGATGACCGCCAACAGCAGCACCACAGACAGTGAAATGGCCACAACTGATCACACCCTCGGTCGGTCCCTCTCCCGGCCCGGGGGCACGGCCCGCACCCCCGCCAGAACCATCGTGCCACCAACGGGCCTGGTCCATGCGGCTCCTGACATGATGTCGGACACGCCGCCCCGGGCCGGGCGACGCCCCGCACAGGAATTCGACGGGCACTCGACCGCGACTCCGGCAGGAATTACGCGACTTCGTTTCCGGCTCCACACAACTTGTGCGCAGGTAATTCAAATTGATCGCACAGAGACGCCGTATGCCCCACTAGGTAGGGATGAATCCCGACATCATGGGTGAACGGCAGGCTTTTCTGTAGGCACCGTCACGCGGCCACGGACCGCAAGTCCGTTGAATTCGCGGGCAGTCACAGGGAATAACCGGAAATGACTGCACGGGGTTTTACGGAATCCCGCACACGACGCTAGGGTGCCTGAGATGTTCGACGCCGCCTCCTCCCCCGGCCAGACCCCGCAGCCGCTCCCCCCGGCCCAGCCGCCGGCACAGGGAGTGCCCGGTCCGCGTACCCCGGTGAGTACGCAGGAACGGCCGCGGCAGACGGCGAGACCCGGCGGCAAGCAGCGCGACGCGTTCTTCGACAACGCCAAGTACCTGGCGATCGTGCTGGTCGCGATGGGTCACTCGTGGGAGCCGCTGAAGGGCGACAGCCGCATCCTGGAAGGCCTGTACACGGTCGTGTACAGCTTCCACATGCCAGCGTTCATCATCATTTCCGGCTTCTTCTCGCGCAATTTCGACATGCGCCCGGACCGGCTCAAGCGGCTGATCACCGGAGTCCTGGTGCCCTACGTCGTCTTCGAGACGGCGTACCCCCTGTTCAACAACCTCGTCACGGGCTCTCACGAGCAGATCAGCCTGCTCGACCCCTGGTTCCTGACCTGGTTCCTGTGCGCCCTGTTCGTCTGGCGGCTGACCACGCCGATCTGGAAGCTGGTGCGCCATCCGCTGCCGGTGGCCCTCGTCATCGCCATGCTGGCCTCCCTCACCCCGAGCATCGGCGACGACCTCGACCTCCAGCGGGTGCTCCAGTTCCTGCCGTACTTCGTACTCGGCCTGAACATGAAGCCGGAGCACTTCCAGCTGGTGCGCCGCCGCTCGGTGCGGATCGCCGCGGTGCCGGTGTTCGCCGCAGCGCTGCTGGTCGGCTGGTGGGCGGTGCCGCGCATGAACACCGCGTGGTTCTACCACCGCGACTCGGCGCAGGAGCTGGGCGCGCCCTGGTGGTGCGGGCCGGTGATGACGCTCGCGATGATGGCCTGCTCGCTGCTGCTGACGGCCTGCTTCTTCGCCTGGGTGCCGGGCCGCAAGACCTGGTTCACGACGCTGGGCGCGGGCACCATCTGCGGTTATCTGCTGCACGGCTTCCTGGTGAAGTTCGCCGACTACCGGGGCTGGTTCGACCACGCCTGGCTGCACCGGCCGCTCGGCGAGATCCTGGTGACTCTGATCGCGGGCGTCGCCGTCACCCTGCTGTGCACCGCGCCGGTGCGGCGGGTCTTCCGGTTCGCGATGGAGCCGAAGATGGAGTGGGCGTTCAGGCAGGACGCCGCCCGGCTGGCCCGGGAGCGCGGCCGGCAGGCGCCCGAAAAGGCCGCCTCCTGACCGGTTTTGCCGCCCTTCGTCCCGATGCGGGGCCGGTTCAGCTCTGAGGCAGACCGAGGAGCGCGCGCAGGTGCGCGTACTTCTCGGTCAGTCGTTTCCGGGTCGGTTCGTCCAGTACGGCCAGCCGCTTGGCGTCGGCGTTGTGCGCCAGGTCCGCCTCCTTCACCAGCAGGGCGCCCGGGGTGTCGAGGATGCGCCGGGCGTACGCCGCCGGCTCCTCCCCCGGCCGCTTGGTGACGGCGTCCACGATGGCCTTGGTGCGCGGGGTGAGGGCGGCCCCGGCCAGCCAGGCGCGGCTCAGCGCGGCGTCCTCCACGGCGTCGTGCAGCCAGGCCGCCGCGATCTGCTCCGCGTCGCCCCCGCGGGCGCGCACGCCGTCCGCCACGGCGGCGAGATGCTCGGCGTAGGGCCGTCCCGCCTTGTCGGTCTGTCCCTCGTGCGCGGTCCGGGCCGTGGCCTCGACCTCGGCGAGGGTGAGGAGTCCGGGTGCCGCGGGCGGTGTCTCGGTCATGCGCCCAGTGTGTCAGCGGGCGTGGGCCGAGGCCTCGCGGCAGATCAGGAGCAGGGCGCGGTCGTCGTTGACGTCCTTGGCGACGGCCTCGATGAGGTGCCAGGCGGCGCCGTGGAAGCCGCCGGGGACATAGCGGTCGGCCTCGCCGGTGAGCCGGTCGATGCCCTCGACGATGTCCCGGTCGGCGGTCTCCACCAGGCCGTCGGTGAACAGCATCAGCACGTCGCCGGGGCGCAGCGAGCCCTTCACGGAGTCGAACTGGGCGCCGTCGTAGACCCCCAGCAGCGGTCCCTCGGCCGACTTCTCCTCCCAGCGGCCGGTGCCCGCGCTGAGCTGGAGCCCCGGCGGGTGGCCCGCGGAGTACAGCTCGTAGTCCCCGGAGTCGAGGTCCAGGACGAGGTGGATGGAGGTGGCGAAGCCCTCCTCCCAGTCCTGGCGCAGCAGATAGCCGTTGGCGGCGGGGAGGAAGGCGTGCGGGGGCAGGGAGCCCAGCAGCCCGCCGAAGGCGCCGGACAGCAGCAGGGCGCGCGAGCCGGCGTCCATGCCCTTGCCGGAGACGTCGGTGAGGACGACCTCCAGGGTGCGGCCGCCGTTGGTGCGGGCGGCCACCACGAAGTCGCCGGAGAAGGACTGGCCGCCGGCCGGGCGCAGCGCCATCTCGTGGTGCCAGCCCTGCGGCAGCTTGGGCAGCTTGCTCTGCACCCGGATGCGTTCGCGCAGGTCGAACAGCATGGTGCCGCCGCGCCGCCAGGGCACGCCGACGCGGCTGCGGAACTGGGCGGTGAGCAGGCCGAAGAAACCGCAGGCGGCCACCACCAGGACCACGCCCGGGGTGACCCGGGAGGGTCCCTCGGTGTACGGGCCGAGCCGCACCGACTCCACGATCAGCGCGGTGGCCGCCGCCGCGTACAGACCGAGCAGGCTCGCCGGGCGCAGCAGCAGCCCGCCCGCGACGATCGGCAGCACCAGCGTGGCCGGGGAGCACCACACGGAGTCGAACAGGGTGAGGGCGGCGAGGACGGGGACGGTGAGCAGCAGCCCGGCGAAGGCGATCCAGTCGGAGCCGTCGCCGCGGAAGTAGTCGACGGCGCTTTTGCGCAGGCTGACGCGGGCCCGGTGCCACTGCATCTTCCACCGGGCCGTGAGCGTCTCGGCCTTCGCGCGCGTCTCTCGTCCTGCTGCCATTAGTTCGGGACCCTATCCATCGCACCGGCCGCTTGGCACGGGAGGTCCCACTTGTCCCCCGTGCGGGCTGCGTCTCACAGGTTCGTCCCTCAGTGAACGCCACCCGGCGCCCGCGCGTCCCCGTCCCGGCGAAATTCGCTGGCTCGCCCCGTGACGTCTTGCTAGGCATGGCGCATGGAGACCGACCGGGGAACCGAGTTGAGGGTGCTGCGCGAGGCCGACTAGGACGAGTGGTACGGCTGCCTGCACCGCGCGTTCGGCGGGCTGCCCGCGCAGTTCGAGGACCGTGAACTGCACCGGTCCCTGCTGGATCTGGACCGGGGACTGGCCGCCCGGGACGGGGACCGGATCGTCGGTACGGCGGGGTCGTTCGCCTTCCGGATGACCGTGCCGGGCGGGGCGGCGGTCCCGGCGGCGGGCGTCACCATGGTGAGCGTGGCGGCCACGCACCGGCGGCGCGGGGTGCTGACGTCGATGATGCGCCGGCAGCTGGACGACGCCCGGGAGCTGGGCGAACCGCTGGCGGTGCTGACCGCGTCCGAGCCGGCGATCTACGGCCGCTTCGGCTACGGCGCCGCGACCTACCGGCTGTCCGCGCGGATCGACACCGGCCGGGTCACCCTCGATCCGCCGGCGGGCAGCGACGAGGTGCGGCTGCGGTACGCGGCGCCCGCGGACGTCCTCGACGCGTGCGAGGCGGTGTACGCGGCGCTGGTGCCGCGCCGGCCCGGGATGCTGGTCCGCCGGCCCGGCTGGGAGCGGGCCGGGCTGCTGGACACCGAGATCGCGCGCGGCGGGGCGTCGGCGCTCCAGTGCGTGGTCGCGGAGCGGGACGGGCAGGTCACCGGGTACGCGCGGTTCCGCACCCAGGCCGGATGGAACGAGGGCGGCGCCGACGGCACGGTGCGGCTGACGGACCTCGCCGCGCTCGATCCCGCGACGGAGGGGGCGCTGTGGCGCTTCCTGTGCGGCATCGACCTGATGACGACTGTGGCGGCGGACGCGCGGCCGGTGGACGACGGCTGGCAGCACTTGGTCTCCGACATCCGCCGGTGCCGGCTCCGGGTGCGGGACGAGTGCTTCGTACGGCTGGTCGACGTCGGTGCGGCGCTGGCCGCGCGGACGTACCAGGCGCCGGTGGACGTCGTACTGGAGGTGGAGGACGCCTTCTGCCCCTGGAACGCGGACCGTTGGCGGTTGACCGGGGACGTCGAGGGGGCGTCCTGCGAGCGGACGAGGGAGCCCGCGGACCTCGCCCTGTCGGTACGGGAGTTGGGGGCCGCGTACCTGGGCGGGGTGTCGCCGGCCGCGCTGGCGGCGGCCGGGCGGGTGCGGGAGCTGCGCCGCGGGGCGCTGGCGCAGGCGTCGGTGGGGTTCGGGTCCGCCGTCGCGCCGTGGCTGCCGCACGGCTTCTAGGGTCTTTCGTCCGGGTCAGCGTTTCTGGCAGGTGGGGCACCAGAAGAGGTTGCGGGCGGCGAGGCCGGCGGTGCGGATCTCGTCGCCGCAGACGTGGCAGGGCTGGGTGGCGCGGCGGTAGACGTACACCTCGCCGCCGTGGTCGTCGACGCGGGGCGGGCGGCCCATGGCCTCGGGGGTGTGCTCGGGCCGTACGGTGTCGATCCGGTTGTCGCGCACGCCCTGGCGCATCAGCGCGACGAGGTCGGACCAGATCGCGGCCCACTCGGCGCGGGTGATGTCGCGGCCCGCGCGGTAGGGGTCGATGCCGTGCCGGAACAGGACCTCGGCGCGGTAGACGTTGCCGACGCCGGCCACGGTCCTCTGGTCCATCAGCAGGGCGGCGACGGTCGTGCGGCTGCGGGAGATCTTCCGGTACGCGACCTCGGGGTCGGCGTCCTCGCGGAGCGGGTCGGGGCCGAGGCGGTCGTGGACGGCCCGCTTCTCCGCGTCGGTGATCAGGGCGCAGGTGGTAGGCCCGCGGAGGTCGACGTACGCCGTGTCGGTGGCGAGGCGCAGGCGGACGGTATCGGTGGGCGGGGGCGCGGGGGCGTCGCCGAAGCCGACCTTGCCGAAGAGGCCGAGGTGGATGTGGACCCAGTCGGTGTCGCGGAACCGGAGGAACAGGTGCTTGCCGTGCGCCTCGGTGGCGGTCAGCTCGGCGCGGTCCAGGAGGGCGGCGGCGTCGGAGAACTTGCCCTGGGGGCTGGTGACGCGGGGGGCCGTGTGCAGGAACCGCTCGGCGTAGTCCCGGGCCAGCCGGTGGATGGTGTGCCCTTCGGGCAAGGCGGGGCCGTCCTTTCCTCTTCGTCGCCGGGGGCGGGGCCCCGCGGTCCACTCACCCAGCGTACGGAACCGCCGTCGTGGACTCCCGAGGGCGGAACGCCGGGGCCGGGGCGCGGGGGCGCCCGGTCGACGGCCGTCCCGGTCGGCCCAGGGGCCGGGGCGCCGACGACGCCCGCCCTCCGGCCCGTCGAGCGGGGCCGGAGGGCGGGCGGGGAAAGCGGGCCGGATGCCGGTCCGGGCGGGGCCTACGACTGGGGGTGGTGCGCCGGGATCGGGGGGAGGTCGCCCGTGGTCTCGTAGTCGGAGAGCATGTCGATGCGGCGGAGGTGGCGCTCGTCACCCGAGAACGGGGTGGCGAGGAACACCTCGACGAACTTCGTGGCCTCCTCCGTGGTGTGCATGCGCGCACCCACGGCCACCACGTTGGCGTTGTTGTGCTGCCGCCCGAGGGACGCCGTCTCCTCGCTCCAGGCCAGCGCCGCGCGCACACCCTTCACCTTGTTCGCGGCGATCTGCTCACCGTTGCCGGAGCCGCCGATCACGATGCCGAGGGCGTCGGCGTCCGCGGCCGTACGCTCGGCCGCCCGCAGGCAGAAGGGCGGGTAGTCGTCCTGGGCGTCGTAGATGTGCGGCCCGCAGTCGACGGGCTCGTGGCCCGCCTCCTTGAGCCACTCGACGAGGTGGTTCTTGAGTTCGTAGCCGGCATGGTCCGAGCCGAGGTACACGCGCATGCCACGAGTGTGACACGACGGATACGGGGCAGCAGCCCCGGGGCGGCGGCGCCCGGACGGCGAAGGAGGGGAATGCGGCGCCGCTACGAATTCCGCAGCTCGAATGTGAGCGGGACCATAGAACCTCAAGGGAACCTCAAGTAACAATCCGGATTCAGAGGTTCCCGAATTCGTTCGCCTCGGATTCACTGGACCGACTCGTACACCGCTCGTACGAATCCCGTACCGGACCCCACAGCGGCACCCCCGTTCCCGTACGAGAACCCCGCTCAACAGGCGCAAAGGAATCCGTCCATGACCCCTCCTGGTTCCGGACTTCAAGCAGGCCTCAAGAACCGCCATCTGACGATGATCGCGATCGGCGGTGTGATCGGCGCCGGCCTCTTCGTCGGCTCCAGCTCCGGCATCGCCGCGGCGGGCCCCGGCATCCTGCTGTCCTACGCCCTCGTCGGCACCCTCGTCGTCCTCGTGATGCGGATGCTGGGCGAGATGTCCGCCGCCAACCCGACCTCAGGCTCCTTCTCCGAGCACGCCGACCGCGCGCTCGGCCGCTGGGCCGGTTTCTCCATCGGCTGGCTCTACTGGTTCTTCTGGGTCGTCGTGCTCGCCGTGGAGGGGACCGCGGGTGCCAAGATCCTGTCGGGCTGGGTCCCGGCGGTGCCGCAGTGGGGCTGGGCCCTCATCGTGATGCTGGTGCTGACCGCGTCGAACCTGTTCTCCGTCGGTTCCTACGGCGAGTTCGAGTTCTGGTTCGCCGGCATCAAGGTCGTGGCGATCGCCGCGTTCATCGTCGTCGGCCTGCTCGCGATCTTCGGTGTGCTGCCGGGGGCCCACACGGACCAGGCGTCCTTCGCCAACCTCACCAACCACGGCGGATTCCTGCCGCACGGTCCGGGCGCGATCCTCACGGGTGTCCTGCTGGTCGTCTTCTCCTTCATGGGCAGCGAGATCGCCACCCTGGCGGCCGGTGAGTCGGAGGACCCGCAGCGGGCGGTCACCAAGGCCACCAACAGCATCATCTGGCGGATCGGCGTCTTCTACCTGGGTTCGATCCTCGTCGTGGTCGCGCTGCTGCCGTGGAACTCCCCGTCGCTGGAGAAGGACGGTTCGTACGTCGCCGCGCTGAACTCCCTCGGCATCGCGCACGCCGGCCAGATCATGAACGTCATCGTGCTGACGGCGGTGCTGTCCTGTCTCAACTCCGGCCTGTACACGGCCTCCCGGATGGCCTTCTCGCTCGGCCAGCGCGGTGACGCCCCCAAGGCGTTCGCCCGCACCAACGCGCGCGGTGTGCCGATGGCGGCGATCCTGGCGTCGGTCGTCTTCGGCTTCGTCGCGGTCTTCTTCAACTACGAGTTCCCCGACACCGTCTTCCTCTTCCTGGTCAACTCCAGCGGTGCGGTCGCCCTGTTCGTGTGGCTGGTCATCTGCTTCTCGCAGCTGCGGATGCGCCGCATCATCCAGCGCGAGGCGCCGGAGAAGCTCATCGTGCGGATGTGGCTGTACCCGTACCTGACCTGGGCGGCGGCCGCGGTGATCGTGGCGGTCCTGGTCTACATGCTGTTCGACACCGAACACGACGGCCGGGAGACGGTCCTGCTGTCGCTGCTGGTCGCGGCGGTCGTGGTCGTCATCTCCCTGATCAAGCAGAAGGTCACGGGCGACCGGCCGGCCACCGCCGCGGACGCCTCGGCCGACAAGGTCTCCATCGGCTGACCCTTTCCGACGCGCCAACGGCCGCGGGGCCCGACGAAGTCCGTCGGGCCCCGCGGCCGTTGTGCGGTGCCGGCGGGTCAGCGCTTGCCGGCGAGCTTCCACGCGGTGGGCAGCAGACCCATCGCGAGCGCGGCCTTGAGGGCGTCGCCGATCAGGAACGGGACGAGGCCGACCGCCGCCGCCTGGGCGAGGGAGTAGTGGGCGGCCAGGGCCAGGTACGGGACGCCGATCGCGTAGATGACGGCCGAGCCGAGGACCATCGTGCCCGCCATGCGCAGCGGGGAGCGGTCGGCACCGCGACGGGCCAGGGCGCCCACGACGGCGGAGGCCAGCAGCATGCCGAGGACGTAGCCGAAGGAGACGGAGCCGGCGCCCGAGTCGCCGCCCGCGAACCACGGCACACCGACCACGCCCGCCAGCGCGTACAGGGCGAGGGAGAGGAAGCCGCGGCGGGCGCCGAGCGCGGTGCCGACCAGCAGCGCGGCGAAGGTCTGGCCGGTCACCGGCACCGGGGAGCCGGGCACGGGCACCGACAGCTGGGCAGCGAGGCCGGTGAGCGCGGCGCCGCCGAGCACGAGGGCGGCGTCGCGGACGCGGGACGCGGGCAGCAGATCGGCGAGGACGGCGCCCGGGCGGGTGGAGACGGTGGCGGTGCTCATGGGGACTCCGCGGGATGAAGGGGACAGGTGGGAACACCGCGACGCTATACCGGCGCCCCGAATCCGATCACCGTCAGCGCCCGACAAAGGGGTGATCGCCGACTTGGTGGGCTCCGCACAAAGAGCGCGCCTTACACCGGGCACGGCGTGATTACGGTCACTGAGGTGGCATGGTCCGGGAGACCCGACCCGCCCGTGGCGCGTCTGTAGGGTTCCCCCAAAGGTCCGCGCCGGCCCGGACGACGGCCCCTGGGCGGCGCGGAGGCCGTTTGCTAGCTTCGGGCACATGGTTGCCCAGGCCCGGTACTTCACGTCGCGTCGCTATGTCGACCTGCGGCGTCAGGGCGCGGCCACCTGTCGCCGTCCGGGATAGGGCGGGCCCGCTCGGTCCGCCCCGTCCCTCCCGGTTCCCGATGTGTCGGCTCCGGTCCCCGAGGACGGTTCCCCATGCCCCGCACTGCCGCCCCCGCCCTTGTCTCCCCCGTTCCGCGTGCCGTCGACGCGACCGGCGGCGCACCAGTGCCAGCGTCGTGCTGCGGTCCGTGCTGGAGCACGGACCGGTGGCGCGCAGCACCGTGGCCCGGCTGACCGGGCTGTCGCCCGCGTCGGTGACCGAGCACTGCGCCCGGCTCGCGGCGCTCGGGCTGATCCGGGAGTCGGCCGCCCCGCGCCGCTCGCGCGGGGTGGGTCGGCCGCATGTGCCGGTGGAGCTGGACGACGCGCGGTTCGTGGTGGGCGGGGTGCACGTGGCGGTGCCGTACACCACGGTGGCGCTGCTGGATCTGCGCGGCCGGGTGCTGGCCCGGCGGGAGTTGAAGCACCGGCTGACCGAACCGGTGCTGCCCGGGATCGTGCCGGTCGTCGGGTCGACGGAGGCCGAGGCGCGGGCGGCCGAGCGGGTCCTGGAGGACCACATCGTGCCCGAGCACGGGCTCAAGCGCCTGGAACGGCTGCTCCAGCTCGCACCCGACTCGCTGGAGCTGGACCGGCGGCTGCCCGAGGACCTGCCGCCCGAGTCCGCCGTGGAGGGCGCCAAGAGCCGCTACACCCTGGTGGTGTCGCTGGCCCGGCGCGAGCAGCTGACCGTGCACCGGCTGATCGGCCGGCTCGGCGGCGGGCGCGGGCACCAGACCTTCGCCGGGACGCCCGAGCAGATCGCGGACCGGATCGAGACCTGGTTCACCCAGGGGGCGGCCGACGGCTTCAACGTCATGCCGCCCGTGCTGCCCTCGGGCCTGGACGCCTTCGTGGACCACGTCGTCCCTGTCCTGCGCGCCCGGGGGCTGTTCCGCGAGGAGTACGGCCCGCGCCGGACCCTGCGCGAGCGCTACGGCCTGCCCCGCCCCGCCAACCAGTACCTCACCCCTGCCCACGGCTGACCCCACCGTCTTCCGCACCCCCTCCCGAAAGGAACCCCCATGTCCCTGGAGATCACCAAGGTCACCGCGCGCATCGGCGCCCGCGTCTTCGGCGTCGACCTCACCCGGCCGCTCACCGAGACGGAGGTGGCCGGCATCCGCGAGGCCCTGAACGTCCACAAGGCGCTGGTCTTCGCCGCCGACGGCCTGGACGACGCGGGCCAGCAGGCCTTCGCCCGGCACTTCGGCGAACTGACCACCGCCCATCCGACCGTCGAGGCCGTCGAGGGCGCCCCGAACGTGCTCCCCGTGGACAGCGAGCGGGGCATCGCCAACCACTGGCACACGGACGTCACCTTCGTCCTCAACCCGCCGCAGGCCAGCACCCTGCGCTCGATCACCGTCCCGCCGTACGGCGGCGAGACCCTGATCGCGAACGCGGCGGCCGCCTACCGGGACCTGCCCGAGCCGCTGCGCCGCTTCGCGGACACCCTGTGGGCCGAGCACACCAACGACTACGACTACGCCGTACCGCACGAGGAGATCGACGCGGAACTGGCCGAACGCCGCGCCCGGTTCACCTCGATCCGGTACCGCACCGCCCACCCGGTGGTGCGTGTGCACCCGCTGACCGGGGAACGCGGGCTGTTCATCGGCGGGTTCGCGCAGCGGATCGTGGGCCTGTCGACGGGCGAGTCGCGCAAGGTGCTCGACCTGCTCCAGTCCTACGTCACCCGCCCGGAGAACGTCCTGCGCCACCGCTGGGCGGAGCGCGAGCTGGTGCTGTTCGACAACCGGATCACCCAGCACTACGCCATCGACAACTACGACGGGCGGCCGCGCCGGCTGCACCGGGTGACCGTCGCCGGTGACGTCCCGGTCGGCATCGAGGGCAAGGAGAGCTACTCCATCGAGGGCGACGCCTCCCACTACACGCCCGCGGGGACCCCCGTGGCGGCGTAACCGGAATCTCACTCTCCGCGCGCCGGGTGTCCGGATACTGGGCGGCTCCTCCGCACATGCGGACGGGCCGCCCAGACTTGGGGAGTTTTTACCCCCCACCGCACGGGAGAGCCGCGCCCATGCCCAGCAGCACCCGCACCGAGACACCACCGCAGACGGAGGGTGCCTCGCTCGCCCACGGCCTCAAGCAGCGCCACCTGTCGATGATCGCCCTCGGCGGCGTGATCGGCGCGGGCCTGTTCGTCGGGTCGGGCGCGGGCATCGCCGCGGCCGGTCCGTCCATCGTGATCGCCTACGCCCTGTCCGGGCTGCTGGTGATGCTGGTGATGCGGATGCTCGGCGAGATGTCGGCCGCCTACCCGTCGTCCGGCTCCTTCTCGGCCCACGCCGAGCGGGCGATCGGCCCCTGGGCCGGGTTCGCGGCCGGCTGGTCCTTCTGGGTGCTGCTGTGCACCGCCGTGGGCCTGGAGGGCATCGGCGCGGCCAAGATCGTCCAGGGCTGGGTGCCGGGCAGCCCGCAGTGGATCTGGGTCGCGCTGTTCATGCTGGTCTTCCTCGGCACGAACCTGGCCGCCGTGAAGAACTTCGGCGAGTTCGAGTTCTGGTTCGCCGCGCTCAAGGTCGGCGCGATCTCGCTGTTCCTGGTGCTGGGCGTGCTCGCCATCACGGGCGTGCTGCCGGGCACCGACGCGCCCGGCACCTCGCATCTGACCCACTTCCTGCCGCACGGCGGCCAGGGCCTGGTCATCGGCCTGCTCGCCTCGGTCTTCGCCTACGGCGGCCTGGAGACGGTCACCATCGCGGCGGCGGAGTCGGAGGACCCGGTGCGGGGCGTGGCGCGCGCGGTGCGCACCGCGATGTGGCGCATCGCCGTGTTCTACATCGGCTCCATGGCCGTCGTCGTCACCCTGGTGCCCTGGAACTCCCCGGAGGTGGTGGCGCGCGGCCCCTACGTCGCGACCCTGGACCACCTCGGCATCCCGGGCGCGGCCCGGCTGATGGACGTGGTGGTGTTCGTGGCGCTGCTGTCCGCGATGAACGCCAACATCTACGGCTCCTCGCGCATCGCGTTCTCCCTGGTCGAGCGCGGCCAGGGCCCGAAGGCGCTGGCGAAGCTGTCCGGCGGGGTGCCCCGGATCGGCGTGCTCACCTCCTGTGTCGTGGGCTTCTTCTGCGTGCTGCTGAGCTACTGGCGGCCCGACGACGTCTTCCCGTGGCTGCTGAACATGATCGGCGCGGTGATCCTGGTCGTCTGGATCTTCATCGCGGTCTCCCAGCTGCTGCTGCGCCGCCGGATCGAGCGGGAGGCGCCTCAGAGGCTGGTGGTGCGGATGTGGGCGTTCCCGTACCTCACCTGGGTGGCGCTGGCCGGGATGGCCGCGGTCTTCGTGCTGATGGCGCGGCAGCCGGACACCCGGGTCCAGCTGTACTCGTCGGGCGCGATGACGGTGGTGCTCGCGGCGGTGGGATACGCCTGGCAGCGGGCGCGCGCCAGGCGCTGATCCCGCGCCGCGCGGACCGGCCCCCACGTACGACACGTGGGGGCCTTTCTGTTGCCCCGCCACTGTTGTTGCTAGCGTGTAGTTGCAAGAGACTTGCAATAAGGTTCCGGAGGGGATCACCCATGCCCGTCTACACGCTGCCCGACCTGCCGTACGACTACTCGGCGCTGGCCCCCGTGATCAGCCCCGAGATCATCGAGCTGCACCATGACAAGCACCACGCGGCCTATGTGAAGGGCGCCAACGACACGCTGGAACAGCTGGCGGAGGCGCGGGACAAGGAGTCGTGGGGCTCGGTCAACGGGCTGGAGAAGAATCTGGCCTTCCATCTGTCCGGGCACATCCTGCACAGCATCTACTGGCAGAACATGACCGGCCCGAAGGACGGTGGCGGCGAGCCGCTGGCGGCGGACGGCGTGGGCGAACTCGCCGACGCCATCAAGGAGTCCTTCGGCTCCTTCGCCGCGTTCAAGAGCCAGTTGTCCAAGGCTGCGGCCACCACCCAGGGCTCCGGCTGGGGCGTGCTCGCGTACGAGCCGCTGAGCGGGCGGCTGATCGTGGAGCAGGTCTACGACCACCAGGGCAACGTCGGCCAGGGCTCGACCCCGATCCTGGTCTTCGACGCCTGGGAGCACGCCTTCTACCTCCAGTACAAGAACCAGAAGGTCGACTTCATCGAGGCCATGTGGCGGGTGGTCGACTGGCAGGACGTGGCCCGGCGCTACGCGGCCGCCACCTCCCGCGCGAACGCGCTGCTGCTCGCGCCGTGAGCGCGCCCCTGAAGCGTCCCGCCTCGTGATCGTCTTCTCACCCTTCACGGCGGCGGGCGGTTGAAGGGAGGCCCTCCGTGAGGACGTGACTCACGGAGGGCCTTCTGCCGTGTGCCGCCCCGTCACGCGCAGGGCACGTTGAGCGACAGCAGAGCCGTGCGGTCGCCGTCGACGCGGATCTCGGTGACGGCCGCGTTCAGCAGCCGCGGCAGAACCCGGCGGTATTCGGACAGCGGGATCCCCAGCAGGGCGCAGAGCACCAGCCGCAGCAGGGTGTTGTGCGCGACGACCAGGACCCGGCCGCCCCGGTGCGCCCCGGCGATCCGGCGCAGCGCGGCGGCGCCCCGCGCGGCGGCGGCGCGCGGGTCCTCGGCGCCGGGGAACGCATGGGCGACGGGGTCCCGGCGGTAGGCCTCGGCGGCGGCCGGGTGCTCCGCCGCGAACTCCGCGAGGGTACGGCCCTCCACCACGCCGAAGCCGCACTCCCTGAGGTCGTCCTCGCGCCGCGCCTCGATCCCGAGCACCCGGCAGGCGGGCTCGGCGGTGGCCACGGCCCGGTTCAGCGGGGAGCACCACACGGCGTCCACGGGCCGCTCCCCCACCCACCTCCCCAACGCCTCGGCCTGCGCCCGGCCCAGCGCGGTGAGCCCGATGTCGCTCGCTCCGGCGTACCGGTTCTCCGCGTGCCAGGGGGTCTCGCCGTGGCGGGCCAGGAGGAGGGTGGTGGTCGTCATGCCGTCGGTGTTCCCTTCCGTCTTCCTCCCCCCTTCCTTCCCCGGGCCGGTCCCGCCGTCACCGCCGCCCCGCCGGCCGCGCGCGGGCGTGCGTCCCTCCGCGCATGGCGCATTTCCCGCCGCCCGCCGCGAACGTCCCCGGCCTTTCCCACGCGCAGGGATTGACGCCCCCCTGCGGGTCGCTACACCCTGTACAGCCGAAACGACTCACCGTGTCGGACCAGCGCCCCCACCGCACCGACGAAAGACCCACTGTCCTTGACGTCGAGACGAAAGACGCCCTGTGATGACCTCCAGTGTGCGGGTGCTGGCCGCCGGCGACCGCTTTGTGCTGCCCTCGCTGATCACGGCGGCCCTCGCCCGGCAGGCCCACTGCGATGTGCGGGAACTGATGCTCGGCTGGCCGCTGGAACCGTTCGGTCCGGTCGCCGGGGTGCGCGAGGCCAGCGGCACGGAGGACGAGCTGATCGCGGCCCTGGCCGGCGCGGACGTCCTCGTCACCCAGAGGGCGCCGGTCACCGAGCGGGTGCTGGCCGCCCGACCGGAGCTGCGGCTGGTCGCGGTCTGCCGGGGCGACCCGGTGAACGTCGACCTGGAGGCGGCCCGGCGGCACGACGTCCGGGTCTGCTTCGCGCCCGGCCGCACCGCCGCCGCCACCGCCGAGTTCACCGTCGGCCTGCTGATCGCCGCCCTTCGCCGCATCCCGCAGGCCCACGACCTGCTGGCGGAGCAGGGGAGTTGGGCGGGCCCGACGTACTGCACGTACGAGCAGAGCGGACTGGAGCTGGAGGACCTGCCGGTCGGGCTGATCGGGCACGGCGCGGTCGGCAGCCGGGTGGCGCGGGCGCTGTGCGCGTTCGGCGCGCGGGTGATGGTGCACGACCCGTACGCGCGCGGCGAGGTGCACGGGCTGCGGATGTCCTCGCTGGACGAACTGCTGCGCCGCTCCCGGGTGATCAGCCTGCACGCCCGGCTCACCGAGGAGACCCGGGGGCTGATCGGCGCCCGCGAGCTGGCGCTGCTGCCGCCGGGCGCGGTCGTGGTCAACGCGGCCCGCGGGGGCCTGCTGGACGAGGCCGCGCTGTGCGACGCGCTGGAGGACGGCCGGCTCGCCGCGGCGGCGCTGGACACGTACGCCGAGGAGCCGTTGCCGGCGGACTCGCGGCTGCGCACGGTCGGCGGGCGGGTGCTGCTGACCCCGCACCTCGGCGGCGCGAGCCGGGCGGTCGCGGAGAAGGCGGCCCGGCTGGCGGCGGCGGAGGTGGGGCGGTGGGTGCGGGGGGAGCCGCTCGCCCACTGTCTGACGTGAGGCGCGGGAGCCCGAAGCCGCTCGGGCCGACCGGCGGCGGCCGCTCGCACCGGTCACCGGGCCGACGCCGCCGGGCGGGCCCGGGGGCGGCCTGCCCGCCGCCCGCCCGCGCGCTCGGCGCGGGGGCACCGCGCCCGGCGACGGGCTACTGACCGTCGGCACCTGTCCGGCCGCCCTGGACGTCACCGCCCGGACCGAGCCCGCCCGCATCGTCCACCCGGACCCGGACCGGGCCGACCGCCGCACCGGACGTCAGGAGGAACACCTGCGTCTGCCGCGGCGGCCCGGAGCCGGGCCCGGCACGGGTGACCCCCCGGGTGCCGGAACCCGGTCCGGTGTCCTGCCCCGGGCCTACAGGTTGCTGAAGTCGGGGCCCTGCGTCCTCGTGCGCTTGATCTCGTAGAAGCCCGGGACCGAGGCGACCGCGAGGGTGCCGTCCCACAGGCGGGCGGCCTGCTCGCCCTTGGGGGCGGGGGTGACGACCGGCCCGAAGAAGGCGATCTGCTGCCCGTCGTCCCCGGGAACCGCGATCACGGGGGTGCCGACCTCCTGGCCGACCTTGTCGATGCCCTCCTTGTGGGAGGCGCGCAGCTCGGCGTCGAACTCGAAGTCCTCCTGCTCGGCGTAGTCGATCAGCTCGGCGGGCAGGCCCACGTCGGCGAGCGCCCCGGCGATGGCCTCCAGGGTGGCGCCCTCGCCCTTGTTGTGGATGCGGGTGCCGAGCGCGGTGTACAGCGGGCCCACGACCTCCTGGCCGTGCTTCTGCCAGGCGGCGGTGACCACCCGCACGGACTGCCAGGCCCTGGTGCTGAGCATCTCCCGGTACTCCTCGGGCAGCTCGTCCAGCTTGTCCTCGTTGAGGACGGCGAGGCTCATGACGTGCCAGCGGACCTCGATGTCCCGGAGCTTCTCCACCTCCAGCACCCAGCGGGAGGTCATCCAGGCCCAGGGGCACAGCGGGTCGAACCAGAAGTCGACGGGGGTCTTGCCGGACGGGGACACGGTCTCGGACATGGTTCTCCTCAGCGAAATGGTCGTCCTCAACGGCAACGACGTCCCCGCGAACGGCATTCCCCGCTCAGCCCCGTCAGGAGCGCATGGCAGGATCGGTGCTGTTCAGCCCCGCATCACGTGATCACAAGGGAGTGCCGCCGTGCCCGGTGAGAATCTTTCCCGCGACGAGGCCCGGGAGCGGGCCGCCCTGCTGTCCGTCGACGGATACGACGTGTCCCTCGACCTCAGGTCCGCGGTCGGCGACGGGAACGGCGAGCCGCGCACCTTCCGCTCGGTGACCACCCTCCGCTTCCGCTGCAACGAGCCGGGCGCCTCCAGCTTCGCCGACCTGATCGCACCGAGCGTGACCGCCGTGTCCCTCAACGGCAAGGACCTGGACCCGAGCGAGGTCTTCGACGGCACCCGGATCGCGCTGGAAAACCTGGCCGCGGAGAACGAACTGGTGGTCGACGCCCAGTGCGCCTACTCGCGCACCGGTGAGGGCCTGCACCGCTTCGTGGACCCGGAGGACGGCGAGGTCTACCTCTACACGCAGTACGAGCCGGCCGACTCCCGCCGTGTGTTCGCGGGCTTCGAGCAGCCCGACCTCAAGGCGCCGTTCCGCTTCGAGGTGCGGGCGCCCGAGGGGTGGACCGTGTGGAGCAACGGCGCCGGTGAACTGTCCGACGGCGTGTGGAGGTTCGCGGAGACCAAGCCGATCTCGACGTACATCACCTGCGTGGTGGCGGGCCCGTACCACTACGTGACGGACACCTACTCCCGTACGTTCGCGGACGGCACCACGCTGGAGATCCCGCTGGGCGCGATGTGCCGCAAGGGGCTCGCCCCGCACTTCGACGCGGACGACGTCTTCCTGATCACCAAGCAGGGCCTGGACTTCTTCCACGAGCACTTCGACTACCCGTACCCCTTCGGCAAGTACGACCAGGCGTTCGTGCCGGAGTACAACCTGGGCGCGATGGAGAACCCGGGCCTGGTGACCTTCCGCGAGGAGTACGTCTTCCGCGGGAAGGTGACGCAGGCGTCGTACGAGGCCCGCGCCAATGTGATCCTGCACGAGATGGCGCACATGTGGTTCGGCGACCTGGTCACCATGGCCTGGTGGGACGACCTGTGGCTGAAGGAGTCCTTCGCGGACTTCATGGGCACGTTCGGCAACGTCGGCGCGACCCGCTTCAAGGACGCCTGGATCACCTTCGCCAACCGCCGCAAGGCGTGGGCGTACCGCGCGGACCAGCTGCCGTCCACGCACCCGATCACGGCGGACATCCGCGACCTCCAGGACGCCAAGCTGAACTTCGACGGCATCACCTACGCCAAGGGCGCCTCCGTGCTCAAGCAGCTGGTGGCGTACGTCGGGCAGGACGCGTTCCTGGAGGGCGCCCGCCGCTACTTCAAGCGGCACGCGTACGGCAACACGCGCCTGGGCGACCTGCTGTCGGTGCTGGGCGAGACCAGCGGCCGGGACATGACGGCGTGGTCGCGGTCCTGGCTGGAGACGGCCGGGGTGAACGCGCTGACCCCGCAGGTGCTCCTGGCGGACTCCCGCGTCGCCGAGCTGGCGGTGGTGCAGGAGGCCCCCGAGGCCCATCCCGAACTGCGGCCGCACCGGATCGCGGTGGGCCTGTACCGGCTCACCGAGGGCGGCGCGCTGGAGCGGTACGCGCGGGTGGAGACGGACGTGGACGGCCCGCGCACGGTGGTGGCCGAGCTCGCCGGCGCCGAGGCCCCGGACCTGGTGCTGGTCAACGACGACGACCTGACCTACTGCAAGACCCGCTTCGACGCCGGTTCGCTGGCCACCCTCCAGGAGCACCTGGGCGACCTGACCGACCCGCTGGCGCGGGCCCTGTGCTGGTCGGCGCTGTGGAACATGACCCGGGACGCGCTGCTGCCGGCCCGGGACTTCATCGGTCTGGTGCTGCGCTTCGCGGGCCGCGAGTCGGACATCGGCGTGCTCCAGATGCTGCACGCGTGGGCGCGCTCGGCGCTGGAGCGCTACGCGGCCCCCGCCTGGCGGGACACCGGCGGCGCGCTGCTCGCCGAGGGCGCGCTGCGGGAGCTGCGGGCGGCCGGGCCGGGCAGCGAGCACCAGCTGGCCTGGGCGCGGTTCTTCGCCTCGACGGCGTCGGCCGAGCCGGACCTGGCGCTGCTGAAGGAGCTGCTGGACGGCACCACGGCGATCGAGGGCCTGGACGTGGACCAGGAGCTGCGCTGGGCGTTCCTGGAGCCGCTGGCCGCGCACGGCGTGGCCGACGAGCGGCTGCTCGCCGCCGAACTGGCCCGCGACGACACCGCGTCCGGCAAGCGCCACCAGGTGCGCTGCCTGGCGGCCCGCCCCTCGGCGGAGGTCAAGGCGCGGGCGTGGGAGCAGGTCGTGGAGTCCGACACGCTGTCCAACGCGCTGGTGGAGGCGACGATCGCGGGCTTCGACCAGCCCTCCCAGCGGGAGCTGACCGCGCCGTACGCGCAGAAGTACTTCGCGGCCATCGAGCGGGTGTGGCGGGAGCGTTCCATCCAGATCGGCATGGACGTGGTCAGCGGGCTGTTCCCGGCCTTCCAGGACCGGCCCGAGACGCTCGCGGCGACGGACGCGTGGCTCCAGGCGCACCAGGACGCGGCGCCCGCGCTGCGGCGGCTGGTGCTGGAGGCGCGGGACGACCTGGCGCGGGCGCTGCGCGGACAGGAGTGCGACGCGGAGGCCGCCACCCGATGAGCGTTGGCCTGAGCCTCGGCGGTCGGTGACCGTTACCGGATGCGTGCCCCGACGGCCGTAACCCCTGGTCCGCACCCCGCGGACCAGGGGTTTCCGGTGCCCGATCGACATCCGAACACCTGACCTTTAGTTCCGTCTTGTCCGTATTCCTCGACGACCGTGTAACAGCGGTTAAAGGAGGGACCAGGGGTGGGCATCCCGAGGGCATGACGCACAACACCCCCCTCTCCCCCCGCCCCCTCGGCCATCTCCACGACACCCACCACCGCGTGCTGACCACGGCCCAGCTGCGCGCCCACGGGGTGACCGCGGCCGAACTGTCCGCACGGACCCGCCCCGGCGGCCCGTGGCGTCAACTGCTGCCGCACGTCCACCTGTTGCACCCGGGACCGCCGACAAGCGAGGAGCGGCTGCGCGGCGCCCTGCTGTACGCGGCCCGCGAGCCCGCGCCGGGCGTCCCGGTGCAGCCGACGGCCAGGCACGCGCACCGCCCGCCGTACCCGGGCGCGATGCTCACGGGCCTGGCGGCGCTCACCCTGTACGGCTTTCGCGCCGCGCCGCCGCTGACCTCCCTGGAGCACATCGACGTCCTGGTGCCCCGGCAGCGCAGGCTGCGCTCCACCGGCTACGTCCGGATCGTGCGCGGCGCTGACGTGCCCGCCCCGCGCACGGTGACCGGGCTGCCGGTGGCGCCGGTGGCGAGGGCGCTCGCGGACGCGGTGGCCGGGCTGCGGGAGGCGGAGCCGGTACGGCGGCTGCTGACCGAGGCGGTGCGCGGCGGGCACTGCGAACCGGCCGCCGTCGTCGAGGAGTTGACGCGGGCGAAGCTGCTCGGGCGGCCGCATGTGGCGGGCGCGGTGGACGCGCTGGTCGCGGAGGGCCGGTCGATCGCGGAGGGCCGGCTGTACCGGATGGTCCGGGAGTACGGCCTGCCGGACCCGCTGTGGAATGTGGACCTGCGACTGCCCGGCGGCCCCCCGCTCGGCGCCGTGGACGCCTACTGGCCGAACGAGGCGGTCGCGGTCGAGCTGGACATGCGGCACGGGGACGGCGAGGACGCCGTCTGGTCGCGGTACGCGGACCGGCGGGAGCGGCTGGAGCGGCTCGGGATCACGGTCGTCCATCTGACCCCGGCGAAGCTCAGGGAGTCGACGGCCCAGCAGGCCGCGGTGGTCCGTACGGCGCTGATGGCGGCCGGCGACCGGGAGCCGGCCGCCTACGTCGTCGCCCTGCCCCGGTAGCGCGGCCTGCTCCACGGCCGCGCGCTCCCCGGCCCTCGGGTGCCGAAGGCCGGGGAGCGCCGCCCGGCTACAGCCGGATGTCCAGCCGCACGTCCGCCTGCGCCGCGTGGATGGTCACGGACTGGGCGCGCGGGGGGTGGTCGGCCGCCGCCACGACCAGGGTGTGCGAGCCCGGCCGCAGGCCGAGCCGGTAGCGGCCGGCGTCGGCGTGGGTCTGGGCGACCCGCTGGCCGCGGGAGTTGATGACGGTGATCCGGACGCCGGGGCAGCCGTCGGGGTGGGCGGCGCAGGACACCGAGCCAGCCAGGTGCGCCTCGGCCGCGCCCTCCGTCCGTGCCGTACCGGTGGCGGGACCGGCCGCGCCGGGGCCCACCGCGACGGCGACCTGGGCGGACGGCGTCCGCACGAGGCGCGTGCCGCCCCGGCCGGCCGCCAAAGCGTCCGCCGCCGGGGCGGGCGCGGGCCGCTGTGCCGGGCACGGCCGCCCGGCGTCCCGGCCGGTGCCGGGGGCCACGGGCAGCCCGCTCTTCTCGGCGAACGCGGCGAGTGCCGTGTCCAGTGCCTCCAGTTCGCGCAGGGCGGTCTGCAACCGCTGGGCGCGCGGGCCGGGCGAGGCCGGGCGCACCAGCGCCCGCAACTCCCGGACCATGGGGCCGACGGGGCGCCAGGTGCCCTGGGCGGTGCCGTTGACCAGGTGGTGGTCGAGGGCGCGCAGCGAGTCGGTGAAGGTGTGGGTGACGAGCTGGAGCCGCTCGGACAGCCGCGGGGAGAGGTCGATGTCGATGTCCGCGGCGGACGCCAGCGCCCGGGCGTGCCCGGTGGCCGTGGTCAGCAGCGCCATTCGGTTGAGCGGCCCGCGTCCGCGCACCCCGATCGGCATGCGCACCAGCGGCCGGGAGACCTCCGCGACCTGGAACAGCGCGACGTCGACGGCGCGTGCCGCGCCCCGCAGCCGCACCGGGCTGTCCGGCTCCGCCCAGCGGGCCGAGACCTGGGTGAGCAGGTTCTGCACCGCCACGACGTAGCCGTGTTCCGCCTCCCGGGCGATCGACCGGGTGGACAGGGGGAAGATCAGCGCGGCGCAGGCGGCCGCCGCCAGGATGCCGATGCCGTTGTCCAGGAGGCGTTCGCCGAGCAGGTGGTCCATCCGGCTGTCCGGCGTGGTCAGCCCGTAGAGCTGCACCAGGGCGACGACCAGGCCGGTGGTCCACAGGGCGTAGGCCCGCTGCATGCCCCAGGAGCCGAAGGCGAGACCGAGGACGATGACGGTGAGCGTCCAGTAGACGTGGTCGCGGCCGATCCAGTGGAGCAGGAGCACGCCGATGATCGCGCCGGCGGCGGTGCCGATCATGCGATGGGCGAACTTGCGCAGCCGTTCGTGGGTGGTGTTGGTGCCGAACAGCGTGATCATCACACCGACCAGGCCCCAGTAGAAGCGCCGCGGGTCGATGGCGTCGGCGATGGGACAGGCGATCGCGGCGGCCACTCCCGCGTGCAGCGGGGCCCGCACGAAGGGCACGACCCGCTGCCAACCGCTCTGCGTGCGCGCGGTGAGCACGCGCCGCATCGGCGCGGCCGAGCCGGGGATGCGCTCGTTCTCCAGTGCCACGGCCGGTTCGAAGGGCACCGCGGCGGGGGTGCCGGGCGTGCGCAGGCCCAGGGCCAGCCAGCCGGACAGGGAGTCGGCCAGGGACTCCAGGAGTTCGGCGACCCGGCGGACGAGGGCCGCGGACTCGGCGTCGTGGGCGGCGGCCTGCGGGTTGTGCAGGATCGCGTCGGCCTGCTCCCGGATCGTCCGCACGGCGGGCAGCAGCCCGCCGGCCTCGGCGGGCGGGGTGTCGCGGGCCAACAGCAGGCCCACCGCCAGGCACTGGCGCAGCTCTTCGGGCGGCGACTGCGTGTTGAGCACCTGGACCGCCTGGCTGATGCCGCGCAGGGCCAGCTCCGCGTCGAACAGATGCCGGTGCAGCAGCTCCGCCACCACGGGGTCGGTGGCGGCCTCGGGCTGGGCGAGGCGGGCGTCGATGGTGAGGGTGACCAGGTTCAGGCGGCGCAGCGAGCGGTTCGTCCGGCGCACCACCCGCTTCGGGGAGGCGTCGGGGTCGAGCGCGTCGACGGTGATGTCGACCAGTCGGCGGGCCTCCACGACGAAGGCCCGCTGGGTGCGGAGCAGGTCCTCCCGGGGCATCGGGTAGCACAGCAGGAGCCGGGCGGCCAGCACCGCCGCGGCGGAGACCAGGGCGATCACGAACGCCTTGCCCACCATGGCGGTGGGGATGCCCGCGATGGTGCCCACCATCAGCCCGTTGAACATCATCATGCCGGTAAGCAGCGCCAGCTGACCGAACCGGGCGAGCAGGAAGGTCAGGGCGAGCGCGACGACGTTGAGGCCGAGCTCCAGCGTGCGGTGGCCGCTCAGGCTCGCGGCCACCCAGAGCACCAGGGTGTAGGGGAACGGCATCCAGAGACTGGACTTCGCTATCTTGTCCCAGCTGTTGCCGGTCACCGCGAAGCCGTTCATCAGGCCCATCATCCCGCCGACCATCATGCCGATCATCGGGGGAACGGTGAGGGCGTGCGACAGGCCGTAGCCGACCGCGAGCGAGGTGACCATCGTCACCAGCGTCCGCCAGCCCGCCTGGAGCTGACCCAGTCCGGGGTCCGAGACCAGCACGCGGTCCCACCACCGGTACGGACCGGCCACCCGTCTGGGGGCCACGCCGATGGGCACGGTCTCGGTCGGTGTGACGGCCGAGGCGGGATCGGCTTCCTGCCGGGCGGTTCCTGGGCGGGTCAAGTGGTCTCCGGTTCCATGGCTTGGGCGAGCGTGGCGACGGCCTGCCGCGCGGCGTACACCGTGCGCTCGCATTCTTCGACGGTGGGGCTGTGCAGCGCGTCCAGCAGGGCGGCGGCCATCCGTTGCCGGGCCTGTTCGAGCAGGCGGCGTCCGCCGGGGGTGAGGGTCGTCTCCACCACGCGGCGGTCGGCCGTGGAGCGGCGGCGCTCGACCAGCCCCTGGTCCTCCAGCTTCTGCAGCAGCACCGTGACCCGGGGCTGCACCAGTCCGGTGCGCGCCGCGAGTTCGGTGACGCGCCGGGGCGTGGTCTCCAGGGCGGCGAGCAGGGACGCCTCGGTACGGGTCAGGCCGTACTCGCCGGCCCGGAACAGCGCCAGGGTGAGCCTGGCGAGGTCGCGCAGCAGGCCCTGGGCCGCGCTCTGGATACGGCGTTCGGCGCAGGGGGCGCCGTCGTCGGCGGGTTCACCGAGGAGGCGGTCCTGGGGGAGAAGGCCGTCTTGTCCGGGTTCGCCGTGACGGGCGTCGACATCACCGGAAGACACGTGCATATGGAAAGTATATATCCACGTGATACGACCGCATGACCCGCGGGCTCGCCCGACCGGGCCCGGAGCCGGTCCCTAGGGTCTTTCGTTTGGATCAGGCCGGATCAGGGAGCGGGGTCTGGTGCCGTGCGTCGCAAGGCGGAGGAGGGCGACATGGCGGAGCCATGGCAACCGACGACAACGCCGCGAGGCGCGGTGCCAGGGCCCGCGAGCCCGGCACGATCCAAACGAGAGGCCCTAGTCGCCGCAGAACTCGGCCTCGACCACCGCGTCCGGGTCCCCGGCCCAGTCGCTGTTGAAGTTCAGCGCCAGCACATGGCGGCCGTCGGCGGTGGCCGCCGCGACCGAGGTGGAGCCGAGGATGTCGCCGGTGTGGGTCCAGACGTGCACGCCGCAGCTCAGCCTGCGGTCCATGAGCCCGAGGCCGTAGCGGACGTCCGGGGCGCCGTCGATCGCGACCGTGGTCCGCATCTCCGCCAGCTGGCGGGCGGGAAGCAGCCGCCCGCCCAGCAGGGCGCCGTAGAAGCGGTCCAGGTCGGCCGAGTCGGAGATCACCTCGCCCGAGGAACCGGCGAGGGAGGGGTCGAGGTCGGTGACGTCGTACACCGGTCCCGCCGGGTCGCCGAACGTCGAGTAGGCCCGGCCGCCGGGGCGCGGCAGGGTGACCTCGGTGCCGGGCAGGGACGTGGCCCGCAGGCCCAGCGGCTCGATGACGCGGCGGGTGATCTCGGTGGCGTACGAGTGTCCCGTCACCTTCTCGATGATCATCCCGGCGACGACGTAGTTGGTGTTGGAGTAGTGCCAGGAGGTGCCCGGCGCGAAGTCCGGCGCGTGCCGCAGCGCGATGGCCACCAGCTCGTTCGGGGTGAGGGTGTCGTAGCGGTGCCGCCGGAAGCCGTCCTCGGTGAGGTGCGCGGCGCGGAACTCCTCGTCCTGCGTGTAGTTGGGCAGGCCGCTGGTGTGGTCGAGGAGCCTGCGCAGGGTGATGCGGCGGCCGTCGTTGCCGTGCCCCCGTACGAGTCCCGGCAGCCACTTGTCCACGGTGTCGTCCAGGGACAGCCGGCCCTCCGCCTCCAGCTGGAGCAGCACCGTGGCGACGAAGGTCTTGGTCATGCTGCCGATGCGGTACCGGTCCCGCGGCGAGCGCGGTTCGCCGGTGCGCAGGTCGCCGGTGCCGGCGGTCGCGGACCAGGTCCCGTGGGGGTCGCGCACGGTGACCGTCACTCCGGGGACACCGGCCGCGACGGCGGCCTCGACGGCCCTGCGGGTGGCGGAGTGCGCGTCGGCGGAGCGCGTCCGGGCGGGGCGGGAGGTGTGGTGGGCGTGACCGGCGATGGCCGGGGTGGTGAGGGCCGTCGTCAGGAGCAGGGCGGTGGCGCCCACCAGGGCCGTGCGTGCCGGCATGTCTTCCCCCCACTGGTGATGTGCGCTGTCGGGGGAAGATACCGGTGCCGGACGCCCGGAGGTTGCCCGGCAGTGCTCCGGACGGCCCCGATTCAGCCCTTTTCCAGTACGAGTTCGGTGTTGCGGTCGGCCGCGCCGCCCGCGAGGTGCGGGCTCGCCCCGGGGGCGTTGAACGCCAACTCCCGGTAGAGCGCGGCGAGTCCGGTCTGCGAGAGGTCGGCGAAATCGGTGCGGTGCGGGGCCGCGGACTCGATCAGGGTGGTGAACAGGGAGATCGTGCCGTCCCTGTTGTCGGTCAGCTCGATGATCCGGGCGAGGTGGGGGTGGTCGACGTGCGAGGCGGTGGAGATCTCCCAGAACGAGCGGCCGTTGCCGGTGCGGTGCGGAGTGACGACGTTGCGGTGGATGTGCCCGTTCACCCAGGCCAGCACGTTGGCGTGCCGGGACAGCAGCGTGACCACCTCGGCGCCGCCGTGCCGCCGCTCGCCGGGGCGGTCCGGGTCGGGGCGGGTGTTGTCCATGGACGCGCTGGTGTGGTGGCTGAAGACGACGGCGTGGGAGTCCCTGTTCTCCCGCAGCGTCCGGTCCAGCCACTTCAGCTGGGCGGTGCCGATCGAGCCCTGGTAGTGGCCGCCGGGGTCGGTGGTGTCGAGGCTGATGCCGATGACGTCGTCCGAGATCCGGAAGGCGTAGTACTGGGTGCCCGCGTCGAGGTTCGCCGCGGAGTAGCCGTGCCCGGCCGGGCCGTGGCCCTGGTAGGCGGGGTCCAGATGGGCCTTGAGGTAGTCGGACCGGGTGTAGGGGGCGCGCTTCTCGTCCGCCGTGACCGCCCGCATGCCGCTCGCGTGGGCCTTGAGGAAGTCGCGGTAGCCGACGGCCGCGGGGTCCGTGCCGTTCTTGATGGCGGCCTGGAGCTTCCTGGCGTCGGCGAGGGCGACGTCGTACAGCTTCCGGCCGCCGATCGCGGCCTCGGCGAGGTAGGGGTCGCCGTGGGAGCCGTAGCAGCCGAGCGGGAGGGCGTCGTGGTTGCCGACGGTGGAGTACCAGGGCACGTCCAGGCCGGGGCTGCGCACCTCGCGGACGGCGGCGGCGAGGAAGCCGTCCAGATGCGGGAAGCCGAGCGCCTTGTCGCCGTCGCGGACCTCGGAGTCGGGCTGCCAGAACATCTTCAGGCCGCTGTTCTGCACGCCCTCGTAGTGCCGCGGGTCCCCGGTGTTGGGGGTGATCCGGCCGCCGCTCATCACCCGCATGAACCAGTCCAGTTCGCAGTGGGCGTTGTTGTCGGTGTTGTCGCCGGTGGTCATGACGAAGCCCAGCGGGGCGCCGGTGACCGGGCCGCCGCGCAGCGCGTTCACCCGCTCCACCAGCGAGACCGCGCCGGGCACGGTGAGCGCCTCGTGCGGGCGCCAGGAGTGGGTGTCGGTGACGCGCATGTACTCCAGGCGCAGCGGGTGCTGCACGTCCTGCACGTGGAGATCGGTGAACTGCACGAACGCGGCGAGCGTCGTGCGGCGCCCCTCCCGCCCGGACTTCGCGGCGGCCAGCTCGGTGCGCACCACGCGCGGCCAGCCGGGCCCGTCGCCGAGGCGCCGGTAACCGGAGGCGCCTCGCGGGGTGGCGACGGAGTCGAGGGTGGTGCCCTTGGTGAAGGGGGCGAGCGGGGCGGCCCCCCGCGTCCCGGCGGCGGGCGTCCGCGGGGCGGGGGCGGGGGCGGTGGTGGCGGCCTCGCTGGCGGTGGGGCGCAGGGCGTAGCCGACGCCCGCGGAGAGCGAGACCGCCGCTGCGGCGGCGAGGACGGTGCGGCGGCTGACCCCCGCGGCGAAGGCGGCGACAGAGCGTGTGCGCGGCATGCGCGGTCTCCCCGGGTGCGAACGCGTCGGTCGCGGGCCGCCGCGTACGCGTGCGCCCCGCTCAAGGGGATCGTCGGCAGCGGGGGTGGCCCCGACGTGAACGAGGCGGCAACGCGGGGCGCCGATCACGGTACGTGGATCACCGGGTACCGCGCGTGGTCACGAAGTGGATCGCGGGCGGTCCGGACGCGGTCATTCCCCGTTCATCTCCCGGGGCAGGGCGACGCGCCTGCCGGGGCAGGGGGACGCCCGGCACCGGGACCGGGCGCCGGCGGGCAGAGGCGTGCGTCACACGTCCGTATGAGCGTGTCCCGGCCGGGCAGGGGCCCGGCAGCACGGCGTGCGGCGCGGACACCCGGTGAGGCCCCCTCGCGGACATGTCCACTCCTCGGGCACATGTCGCAAAGAATTGGACAGGTGGGCCGGGGTCGGCCGCATCATGGAAACGCCCCGGTCAGCCCCGGGGCCAGGCAGAGTCGGACAGAGGGAGTCGTCGTGAGGGTCGGAATCGTCGGAGCCACCGGTCAGGTCGGCACGGTCATGCGCAGGATCCTCGTGGAGCGCAACTTCCCGGTCACGCAGCTGCGGCTGTTCGCCTCGGCCCGCTCGGCCGGCACGGTGCTGGACGGCGTGACGGTGGAGGACGCGTCGGCCGCCGACTACTCCGGCCTCGACATCGTGCTCTTCTCGGCGGGCGGCGCGACCTCCAAGGCGCTGGCCGAAAAGGTCGCCTCGCAGGGCGCCGTCGTGATCGACAACTCCTCGGCCTGGCGCCGCGACCCGGAGGTGCCGCTGGTCGTCGCCGAGGTGAACCCGCACGCGATCGCCGACCGCCCCAAGGGCATCATCGCCAACCCGAACTGCACCACGATGGCCGCGATGCCGGTCCTCAAGCCGCTGCACGAGGAGGCGGGCCTGCAGGCCCTGGTCGTCGCCACCTACCAGGCGGTGTCCGGCTCGGGTCTGGCGGGCGTGGCCGAGCTGCACGGCCAGGTCCAGAAGGTGGCCGCGGAGGCCGACAAGCTGACCCACGACGGCCAGGCGGTCGACTTCCCCGAGCCGAACGTCTACCGGCGCACCATCGCCTTCAACGTGCTCCCGCTGGCCGGTTCGATCGTGGACGACGGTCTGAACGAGACCGACGAGGAGCAGAAGCTGCGCAACGAGTCCCGCAAGATCCTGGAGATCCCCGGTCTCAAGGTCTCCGGCACCTGTGTGCGCGTACCGGTCTTCACCGGCCACTCCCTCCAGATCAACGCCCGCTTCGCCCGCCCGCTCTCCCCCGAGCGCGCCACCGAGCTGCTGGCCAAGGCCCCGGGCGTCGCCCTCTCCGACATCCCGACCCCGCTCCAGGCGGCCGGCCAGGACCCCTCGTACGTCGGCCGCATCCGGGCCGACGAGACGGTGGACAACGGCCTCGCCCTCTTCGTCTCCAACGACAACCTCCGCAAGGGCGCGGCGCTGAACGCCGTGCAGCTGGCGGAGCTGGTGGCGGCGGAACTCTCCGCCTGACCCGCCGGGGCGGCCACGGACGCGTGGCCGCCCTTTTCCGTCCCCCGGCGCCTTCCCGCCGGACACACAGAAGGGGCGCCCGGCGATCCGCCGGGCGCCCCTTCGGGTACCGCGTGCTACTTGGCCGCGTCCGCGGCCTGTGCCTTCAGGGCGCGCTCGATGCCCGCGCGGGACTCGGAGACCAGGCGGCGCAGGGCCGCGCTCGGCTCGGCCGCCGTCAGCCAGGCGTCCGTCCGGTCCAGGGTCTCCTGGGAGACCTGGAGCGACGGGTAGAGCCCGATGGCGATCTGCTGGGCGATCTCGTGCGAACGGGAGTCCCAGGCGTCCTTGACAATCTCGAAGTACCGCTCGGCGTACGGCGCCAGCAGCTCACGCTGGTCGGTCTGGACGAAGCCGCCGATCACGGCCTCCTGCACCGCGTTGGGCAGCTTGTCGGAGTCGACCACCGAGGACCATGCCTCCGCCTTCGCCTCCTCGGTCGGCCGGGCCGCGCGCGCGGTGGCCGCGTGCCGCTCACCGGCGGCGGTCTTGTCCCGCTCGTACTCGGCGGCGATCTCCGCCTCGTCGAACCGGCCCACCGCGGCCAGCCGCTCCACGAACGCCCAGCGCAGCTCGGTGTCCACGGCCAGGCCCTCGATGCTCTGCGAGCCGTCCAGCAGGGCCTCCAGCAGGTCCAGCTGCTCCGGGGTGCGCGCGGTCGCCGCGAACGCCCGCGCCCAGGCCAGCTGGTGGTCGCTGCCCGCCTCGGCCGCGCGCAGGTGCGCGAGGGTGGCGTCGGTCCAGCGGGTGAGCAGGGGCTCGCGGGCGGCCGGGTCGGCGTACAGGTCGATGGCCAGCTTCACCTGGCGGTGCAGCGACTGCACCACGCCGATGTCGGACTCCTTGCCGATGCCGGACAGCACCAGCGAGAGGTAGTCGCGGGTGGCCAGCTCGGCGTCCCGCGTCATGTCCCAGGCGGAGGCCCAGCACAGGGCGCGCGGCAGGGACTCGGTGAAGTCGCCGAGGTGCTCGGTGACGACCGCGAGGGACTGCTCGTCCAGGCGGACCTTGGCGTACGACAGGTCGTCGTCGTTGAGCAGGATCACGGCAGGGCGGCGCTTGCCGGTCAGCTGCGGTACGGCGGTCAGCTCGCCGTCGACGTCCAGCTCCACGCGGTCGGTGCGCACCAGCTTGCCGTCGGCGTCGAGGTCGTACAGGCCGATGGCGATGCGGTGCGGGCGCAGCACCGGCTCGCCCTTGGCGCCCGCGGGCAGCGCGGGGGCCTCCTGGCGGACGGCGAAGGAGGTGACGACACCCTCGGCGTCGGTGGCGATCTCCGGCCGCAGGATGTTGATGCCGGCCGTCTCCAGCCACTTCTTCGACCAGGTCTTCAGATCGCGGCCGGAGGTCTCCTCCAGGGCGCCCAGCAGGTCGGACAGGCGCGTGTTGCCGAACGCGTGCCGCTTGAAGTACGCCTGCACGCCCTTGAAGAACTCGTCCTCGCCGACGTACGCCACCAGCTGCTTGAGGACGGAGGCGCCCTTGGCGTAGGTGATGCCGTCGAAGTTGACGAGGACATCGTCCAGGTCGCGGATGTCCGCCATGATCGGGTGCGTGGAGGGCAGCTGGTCCTGCCGGTACGCCCAGGTCTTCATGGAGTTGGCGAACGTGGTCCACGAGTGCGGCCAGCGCGAGCCGGGCGCCGCCGCCTGGCAGGCGATGGAGGTGAAGGTGGCGAACGACTCGTTCAGCCACAGGTCGTTCCACCACTCCATGGTGACCAGGTCGCCGAACCACATGTGGGCCAGCTCGTGCAGGATCGTCTCCGCGCGCACCTCGTACGCCGCGTCGGTCACCTTGGACCGGAAGACGTACTGGTCGCGGATGGTGACCGCGCCCGCGTTCTCCATGGCGCCCGCGTTGAACTCGGGCACGAAGAGCTGGTCGTACTTCTCGAACGGGTACGCGAGGTCGAACTTCTCCTGGAACCAGTCGAAGCCCTGCCGGGTGACCTCGAAGATGGCGTCCGCGTCCAGGAACTCGGCGAGCGAGGGACGGCAGTAGATGCCGAGCGGCACCCGCTGCCCGTCCTTCTCGTAGACGCTGTGCACGGCGTGGTACGGGCCGGCGATCAGCGCGGTGATGTACGTCGAGATGCGCGGGGTCGGCGCGAACGTCCAGACGTCGTCCTGCGGCTCGGGGGTCGGCGAGTTCGAGATCACCGTCCAGCCCGCGGGCGCCTTCACGGTGAACTGGAAGGTGGCCTTGAGGTCCGGCTGCTCGAAGGAGGCGAAGACCCGGCGGGCGTCCGGCACCTCGAACTGGGTGTACAGGTACGCCTGCTCGTCCACCGGGTCGACGAAGCGGTGCAGGCCCTCGCCGGTGTTGGTGTAGGCGCAGTCGGCGACGACCCGCAGGACGTTGCGGCCCTCCAGCAGGCCGGGCAGCGCGATCCGCGAGTCCGCGAAGACCTCGGCGGGCTCCAGCCGGTCGCCGTTGAGCACGACCTCGTGGACGGCCGGGGCCACCAGGTCGATGAACGACTCCGTCCCGCCGCGGGCGACGTCGAAGCGCACCGTGGTCACGGACCGGTAGGTACCGCCCTCCTGCGCGCCGGAGAGGTCGAGATCGATCTCGTACGAGTCAACGGTGAGCAGCTCGGCCCGCTGCTGCGCCTCTTCGCGAGTCAGGTTTGTGCCAGGCACGCGGTCATCTCCTCGTTATGTGTGGGTTGCGCCATCCTTCCATGCCACCTGGCGGGAACGCGATGTCCGCATCCCGCCGGTGACGCGGGCGCCGTCGGCGGAGGGTGGACTCATGACGACCTACACCGTGTGCCCCGTACCCGCCGACACCCTGCGCGCCCTGCGGACGGTGGACGACGCGGGCCGTCCCGCCGCCCCGTTCACCGACGAGGAGGGCGGCGCCCCGCTGCGCTGCTGTCTGCGCCGCAGCGCGCCGGGCGAGCGCATCGCCCTGGTCTCGTACGCGCCGTTGCGCCGCTGGGCGGCCGCGACCGGCGCCCGTCCCGGCGCCTACGACGAGCAGGGCCCGGTCTTCGTCCACGCCGAGGAGTGCCCCGGCTGGGCGGGCCAGGCCCTCCCCCTCGACAACTCCCACCGCGTCCTGCGCCGTTACTCCGCCGAGGGCCGCATCCTCGGCGGCCGGTTGGTCGCGGCCGGCTTCCACGCCGCCCTCACGGCCGCCTTCGAGGACCCGGAGGTGGAGTTGGTGCACGTCAGGGCGGTGGAGTACGGGTGCTTCCTGTACGAGGTGCGGCGGGGCTGACCGGTGCCGGGCGGCGCCGGTAGACGGTCGCGAGGACGGAGACGGTGACGGGTCCGGCCCCGGGCCCGGCACCGGCCGCGTCCAGGTGGCGGGCGCTCGGCGTCATCCCGACCAGGTCGGCGGCCCGCTCCGTGTCGAGGGACAGCCGGTACTCGACCCGTTCGGTGCGGGCGGCCTCGAAGTAGGGGTCCAGCGCCCGGTGCAGCCGCCGCTCCTTGTCCGGGTCGACCGCGACCGCCCTGGGCAGCCGGCGGCGCAGCTCGGCCAGATGCCGCGCGGTGGGCCGTACGACGACCAGCCGGCCGCCCGGGCGCAGCACCCGGTGGAACTCCTCCGGGTTGCGCGGGGCGAACACGTCCAGCACCACGTCCGCCGCCCGGTCGGCGAGCGGGAGGGGGCGGAAGAGGTCCCAGCTCACCGCGGCGGCCCGGTCGTGCGCCCGGGCGGCCGAACGCAGGGCGCGCGCCGAGGAGTCGAGGCCCAGTCCGTGGGCGCCGGGCAGCCGGTCGAGGACTCCGGCGAGGTAGTACCCGGTGCCGCAGCCGGCGTCCAGGACCCTGCCCGGCCCGGCCGGCCGGGCGGCGGCCAGCCGGGCGACCGCGCCGCGGATCGGCTCGTACCCGCCGGCGGCCAGGAAGCGCTCCCGGGCGCGGACCATGGGTGCGTCGTCGCCGCTGGTGGCGCGGGCCCCGGTGAGGAGGCCGACGTAGCCGTGGCGGGCGATGTCGAAGGCGTGCCCGGCCGGACAGCGCAGGGCGCCGCGGTCGGGATCCAGGCGGGGCGCGCCGCACGCGGGGCAGCGCAGCAGGGGGAGGAACGGTATGAGGGCAGGGGGATACGACGGGGGCATGAGCAGGCACTCCTGGCACGGTCCGAAAGGAAGGGGAAGGTGCCCGGGGTCCAGGCCGACGGGCACGCCGAGGAGGGCGATGCCGTCCGGCAACGCCCTCGCCGCCCTCCGATCAGAGGAAGCAGCAGTGCGGAGTGCTCATGAACGCCATGCCGGAGAGTCTAGAGGTGCAAAACGCCGAGGGCGCCGACCTTCCCCGCGGTACCGCTTGCGCGCGTACCGGCGGGAGGACAGGCGCCCCCGGAGAAGAGAACCGGACGGTCAGGCCTTGTTGGCCTGCGCGTCGGACTTGACGGTGATGTTGGACGAGGTGGTCTTCCCCTTCGCGCGGGACTTGTCCAGCACCATCACCAGACCGGCGATGACCCCGAACAGGGCGAGCGGGATCAGCACGTACAGGCCCAGCGTCTGGATGACGCTCAGGCCCGGGCCGGGGTCGTCGCCGTCGTCGCGGGTCAGCGCGAGCGCGGGGGACGACATGAGCAGCATCATCAGCGTCGTACCGGCGGCCAGGGCGCCGGCGCGCAGGGCGTTCTTCTTGTCCACGATCTCAAGTTAGCGAATCACCCGGAAGGCCGCGCGCCCGGGGTCCCGTAGCAGCCGCTCCCCCGCCCCTGAGCTGCCCGAACACCTCCAGCAGCGCGCGCAGCCGCGGCGCGGCCGTCAGTTCCTCCAGCGGCACCGGCCGGCCCGTGCGGTCCGCGATCGGCAGCCGCCAGTTGGGGTACTCCGCGCTGGTGCCCGGCAGGTTCTGCGGGCGGCGGTCGCCCACCCCGTCCGGGAGCCAGAGGCCGACCAGCCGGGCCGGGGTGCGCAGCAGGAAGCGGTGGACGGCGCGGATCTCCGCCTCCTCGTCGGTGCCGGGTGGCCCGGCCGCCGTGCTGTCCAGCAGGCCGAGGCTGCCCAGCAGGGCGAGCCATTCGGCGGCGTCCGCGGCGGCCTCGGCGCGTTCCTCGCCGGCGGGGCGGGTGAGCAGGCCGAGCCGGTCGCGCAGGTCGACGTGGTCGCCGGTGAGCCGGGCGGCGGTGGGCGGCAGGTCGTGGGTGGTGGCGGTGGCGAGGCAGTCGGCGCGCCAGTGCTCGGGAGGCAGCGGGCGGCCGTCGCCGGTCCAGTCGCGTTCGAACCAGAGCACGGAGGTGCCGAGCACCCCGCGCCGTTGCAGTGTCTCGCGGACGCCGGGCTCGACGGTGCCGAGGTCCTCGCCGATGACGACGGCCCCGGCACGCCCGGCCTCCAGGGCGAGGACGGCGAGCATGGCCTCGGCGTCGTAGTGGACGTAGGTGCCCTCGGTGGGCGGGCTGCCCTCGGGCACCCACCAGAGCCGGAACAGGCCCATGACGTGGTCGATGCGCAGGGCGCCCGCGTAGCGGAACAGGGCGCGCAGCAGGGCGCGGTAGGGGGCGTATCCGGTGGCGGCGAGGCGGTCGGGGCGCCAGGGCGGCAGGCCCCAGTCCTGACCCCGGGCGTTGAAGGCGTCCGGTGGGGCGCCGACCGACATGCCGGCGGCGAAGACGTCCTGCTGCGCCCAGGCGTCGGCGCCGGCCGGATGCACGCCCACGGCGAGGTCGTGCACGATCCCGACGGCCATCCCGGCTTCCCGGGCGACGCGCTGCGCGGCCCGCAGCTGTCCGTCGGTGAGCCAGGCCAGCCGGGTGTGGAAGGCGACGCGGTCGGCGAGGGCGGCGCGGGCGCGGGCGGTCGCCGCGGAACGCGGGTCGCGCAGTCCGTCCGGCCAGGCGCGCCAGTCGGGGCCGTGGACCTCGGCGAGGGCGTGGTAGGCGGCGTGGTCGTCGAGGGCCTGTCCGTGGGCGGCGCGGAAGGCGTCGTAGGCGGCCTGCCGGCCGGGGCCCAGGGGCACGGCGAGCACTTCTTCCAGCGCCTGCCGCTTCACCTCCCACACCGCGTCCCGGTCGATGAGGGCGCCCTTGTCGAGGACGGCGGTGCGCAGCTTTGCGGCCCGCTCCAGCAGCGCGTCGAGCCGGGTGCGGTCCGTGACGTACGCGTACTCGGGCACGTCCTCGATCCGCAGGTGCACGGGGTCGGGGAAGCGCCGGGAGGACGGCCGGTAGGGCGAGGGGTCGGTGGGCGCGCCGGGCACGGCCGAGTGCAACGGGTTGACCTGCACGAACCCGGCTCCGGCGGTCCGCCCGGCCCAGCCCGCCAGCTCCGCGAGGTCGCCGAGGTCGCCCATCCCCCAGGAGCGCCGCGACAGCAGCGAGTACAGCTGGACGAGCAGCCCGTGGGAGCGGCCGGGCGGGGCCGGCAGCCGGTCGGGGGCGACGACGAGGTGGGCGCGGGCGGTGCGGCCGTCGGGGGCGAGGGCGGTCAGCCGGTGGACGCCCAGGGGCAGTCCGGCGACGAGGGCGGCGGCGGACGAGGGGGCGGCGTCCTCTCGCGCCCCGGCGTCGCCGTACGACTCCCAGCCGGTCCCCTCCGTGCCCTCCTCCGTCTCCACCCGCAGCCGGGTGCCGGGGGGCAGGTCGGCGAGGGCGGCGGGCCCGCGCGGGTCGCCCGCCCAGTGCACGACGGTCGGCGGCAGCAGCCGCTCCCGCAGCTCGCGCTCCCGGCCGGCGAGCGCGGCGCGGACCGCGTCCGGGCTGCCCGCGTCGACGCCGAGGGCGGCCAGGGCGGCGACCACGGCGGAGGTGGGGACGGTGACCGTGCGGTCGGGGGCGGGGCGGTAGGAGACGGTGACCCCGTGCAGCTCGGCGAGCCGGGACAGTTCCGCGTCCGCGGGCGCCCCGGTCATCTACGCCCCCGCCGCGTACGGGTCCGGCTCGCTGGTCAGGGAGCCGGTGTCGGCGAGTGGCGGTTCGCTGGTCAGGGGCTCGGCGTCGGGCAGCGGTGGTTCGCTGGTCAGCGGCGCGGTGGTGGCGGCGGCCTCCGCGTTGAACGCGTACAGCCTGATCTCGCCGGTCTCGCTCGACTCCATCGACTCGATGGTCTCGGCGGACGTCTCCACCAACGGTTTTCGCTCACCTGTACCCCGGCCGTGTTTCCACTGGGCCGGGATCGGGGTTCGGGCCGGTGCGGCCACGGGGGCCTCCTTGTCCTGTACGGCGACCTGGGGCCCGGACCGCGGATCGGGCGGGCCGGGCCTTCGGGGGTTATCGCAGCCCTACCCCGTGAACGCGGTCGCACTCACTATTCACTCCGTACACGCCCATCCCGGCCGGTGGCGGTCCGGCCGCCCGTCTGCGCGCCCGGCAGGCCGCGCCCGAGGCGCGGATGCCGGAGCTGACGGCGGTGAGGACGGATCCGGGCGCCGATCCGGCGACCGGGCTCCCGGCGGAGTGCGCCCTGAGCCGGCGGCGCCGCGGTAGGCCTGACGCGCGCGTGACCGGTGCGCGGGCACGGCCGTGCGGTCCCGGGGGCGCGGGGGGCTCCCGGGGCCGTACGGCCGTCGGAATGCGCGAAGGCCCGGATCGTCAGGCTGAGATGCCGTCGATCCGGGCCATGGCGTCGTCCGCGCCGTACGGCTGGAGATAGGGCAGCCAGCGGGGGTCCCGGTGGCCGGTGCCGATGATGCGCCAGGCCAGACCGGTGGGCGGAGCCGGTTTGTGGCGCAGGCGCCAGCCGAGTTCGACGAGGTGGCGGTCGGCCTTCACGTGGTTGCAGCGGCGGCAGGAGGCCACCACGTTGTCCCAGACGTGCTTGCCCCCGCGACTGCGCGGGATGACGTGGTCGACGCTGGTTGCGACGCCACCGCAGTACATGCACCGGCCCCCGTCCCGCGCGAAGAGCGCACGACGGGTCAGAGGTACGGGCCCCCGATAGGGAACCCGGACGAATCGCTTGAGCCGGACCACGCTGGGTGCGGGGACTGTGACGGTTGCGCTGTGCATATAGGCGCCGGATTCCTCGAGGGAGACGGCCTTGTTCTCCAGGACGAGGACGAGCGCGCGGCGGAGCGGTACGACGCCGAGCGGCTCGTACGACGCGTTGAGGACCAGGACATGCGGCACGGGTGCCTCCTTGGGCGTCGGCGGCGCGTGGCTCGCGCCGGGACGATCTGCAGCCAGTCTCCCCTCATGCCTGGTGGCGGCGCCACCATGTCCCGGTAACGGGCTGGGAGTGTTTTCGACCACAGGTGATTCATCCCCCGTTTCACCGCCTGTTCAAGCCAGGGTGAGCCGTGTCTCTCCTGCGCCCCTCCTTGGCGGATCCGCCAGGGGCACACACAATGCCCCGTTAGTGTGGTGGTCCTGTCCGACCGGTGGTCCTTTCGTGATCTCGCAGCCCTTGACCGCCCCGCCGGTGCGGACACGCAGCACCTGGAGGTACCTGCCGTGTCGTCCTTGCCCGTGGTCCTGACGGCCGCCGGTGCGTCACCGTCCCCGTCGCCGTCCGGTACGGCGCCGGCCGTGCCGACGCTCCAGGACGCCCAGGACAGCGCGACGAACGCGGCGAGCTGGGTCGAGGAGAACTGGTCGACCTGGCTCGCGATGGGTCTGCAGATCCTGCTGATCATCGTGGTGGCGGTGGCGCTGCGCGCGCTGGTGCGGCGGGCGATCACCAAGCTGATCGAGCGGATGGCGCGCACCGCGCAGGCCGTGGACGGCACCGCGCTGGGCGGTCTGCTGGTCAACGCCGAGCGGCGGCGGCAGCGTTCCGCGGCGATCGGGTCCGTGCTGCGCTCGGTGGCGAGCTTCCTGATCCTGGGCACGGCGGCGCTGATGGTGCTGTCCACCTTCAAGATCAACCTGGCGCCGCTGCTGGCGTCGGCCGGTGTGGCCGGTGTGGCGATCGGTTTCGGCGCGCGCAACCTCGTCACGGACTTCCTCTCCGGCGTGTTCATGATCCTGGAGGACCAGTACGGCGTCGGTGACGTGATCGACGCGGGCGTGGCCACCGGCGAGGTGATCGAGGTGGGGCTGCGCGTCACCAAGCTGCGCGGCTCCGACGGCGAGATCTGGTACGTCCGCAACGGCGAGGTCAAGCGGATCGGCAACCTCTCCCAGGGCTGGGCGACGGCCGGCGTCGACGTGACCGTGCGGGCGGGCGAGGACCTGGACCGGGTCAAGGCGACGCTGGACGAGGTCGCCGAGAAGATGAGCAAGGAAGAGCCCTGGAACGAGCTGCTGTGGGGCCCGATCGAGGTCCTCGGCCTGGACTCGGTCCTCATCGACTCCATGGTGGTGCGGCTGTCGGCCAAGACCATGCCGGGCAAGTCGGTCACGGTCGAACGCGAGCTGCGCTGGCGGGTCAAGCGCGCCTTCGACGCGGCGAGCATCCGGATCGTCGGCGGCGCGACGGCCGTCGAGGACGTCGAGGACGCCCCGGACCCCACCGCCGCGGTGGCCGCCCCCTCCGCCTTCTCCAACACCGACTCGCCGCAGTCCGCGGCGGCCACCCCGATCACCACCCAGCGGACGGCTCCGCCGCGGAAGTAGGGGAACGGTTCAGCACGCTCGTTCGAGAGACACCAAAGTCGACCTCGGCGACCCCCTCCCGCTGCCCGCGCCGTACCCGGCCCTCGACACCAGCCCCTTCCTCGTCGCCGGCTGACACACCCGGCACGCCCCCGAGGTAACGACTCTGTTGCCTCACGGCTCCCGCGTATTGACGCCTCCTCCGCGCCGGGCTTACGTTCGGCCGAAATAGGAAACTTTCCTAACAGTGAGGCAGGTGTCGACCCCCATGGCAGGAACCGCCGGTACGCCGGGCACCCCGCGCGTGCTGCGCGCCATGAACGACCGGGCCGCACTCGATCTGCTGCTGGAGCACGGGCCGCTGTCCCGGACCCGGATCGGGAACCTCACGGGACTGTCCAAGCCCACCGCCTCCCAGCTGCTGGCCCGGCTGGAGGCGGCCGGGCTGGTGCGGGTGACCGGCACCAGTGCCGGCCGGCCGGGGCCCAGCGCCCAGCTGTACGCGGTGAACCCGCGCGCCGCCCACGCCGCCGGGCTCGACGTCGCCCCGGACCGCATCCGCGCCGCCGTCGCCGACATCACCGGCCGCACGGTCGGCGAGTACGAGCTGCCCACCCCCGGCCGGCGCCCCGCGCAGCCCGTCGTACGGCAGGTCACCGACGCCCTCGACGGCGCCGTGAAGGCGGCCGGCCTCGCACGCGCCGAGGTGCACCGGCTGGTCATCGGGACACCTGGCGCGTTCGACCCGAACACCGGGCGGCTGCGGTACGCCTCGCACCTGCCCGGCTGGCACTCCCCCACGCTGCTCGACGAACTGGCCGCCGCGCTGCCGATGCCGGTCGAGTACGAGAACGACGTCAACCTCGTCGCCCTCGCCGAACAGCGGCTCGGCGCCGCCCGCGGCCACGGGGACTTCGTGCTGCTGTGGAACGAGGAGGGCCTGGGCGCCGCCCTGGTCCTCGGCGGCCGGCTGCACCGCGGCTGGACCGGCGGCGCCGGCGAGGTCGGTTTCCTGCCGGTGCCGGGCGCGCCCCTGGTGCGCCAGGTGACCCGGGCCAACAGCGGCGGTTACCAGGAGCTGGCCGGCGCCCAGGAGGTGCCGAAGCTGGCCCGTGCGCTCGGTGTCCCGGACGTGCCGTCGGGGCCGTACACCGAGGTCGCCGCGGAGCTGCTGGCGCGCGCCGCCGATCACGCGGGCGGGCCGCACCGGGCGTTGCTGGAGGCCTACGCGACCCGGCTGGCCACCGGTCTCGCCTCACTGGTCTCCGTCCTCGACCCCGAGCTGGTGGTGCTCAGCGGCTCCGCCCTGACCGCCGGCGGCGAGGTGCTGCGCGCCCTCGTCCAGGCCGAGCTGGCGGAGCTGGCCGCGGCCCGCCCCCGGCTCGTCCTCGGTGACATCCGTGAACACCCGGTGCTGCGCGGTGCGTTGGAGGCCGCGCTCGCCGCCACCCGCGACGAGGTGTTCGACACCTCGCGCTAGAGCACCGCGTCCTCCCCCTTCCCTACCGCCCCCCGGGAGACCTCGCCATGCCCCCAGCGACGCGCAGCGCCGGCAAAGCAGCCGCGCTCGCCCTGACCGTCTCCGTCGTGCTGCTCGGCGCCGCGTGCACCGGGCAGTCCGGCGCGGGCGCCACGGACGACCCCACCAAGGACACGACGATCACCTTCTGGCACGCCTGGAGCGCGCCGAACGAGGTGCGGGCCGTCGGGTCCCTGGTCGCCGGCTTCGAGAAGGCGCACCCCAACATCCATGTGCGCGTCGTCGGCAACATGACCGACGACAAGATCAACCAGGCGCTGCGCGCCGGCGGCGACCAGGCCCCCGACGTGGTCTCCTCGTTCACCACCAACAACGTGGGCAAGTTCTGTTCCTCGGGCGCGCTCGTCGATCTGGACCCCTTCCTGAAGAAGGACGGCATCGACCCGGCCACGACCTTCCCCAAGGCGATGAACGAGTACACCCGATTCGACGGGAACCGGTGCACCGTGCCGCTGCTCGGCGACGCGTACGGGCTGTACTACAACAAGACGGCGTTCCGGAAGGCCGGCATAGCCCGGCCGCCCAGGACCTGGAGCGAGTTCGAGACCGACGCCGAGAAGCTGACGATTCCGGCCGGGGACTCGTACAAGCAGCTCGGTTTCATGCCGGACTACCACGGCTGGGAGACCACCAGCGAGCACTATCTCGCGCAGTTCTCCCCGACGTACTTCGACTCGAAGGGGAAGTCGCGGGTGGCCGCCGACCCCGCCTTCCGGGAGGGGTTCGCGTTGCAGAAGCGGCTCGTGGACGAACTCGGCGGATTCCGAAAGCTGGAGCGGTTCCGGTCCACCCTCGGCGACGAGTGGGGTCCCAAGCACCCCTTCCACACCGGCCAGGTGGCCATGCAGCTGGACGGCGAGTGGCGGCTCGGCATGGCCGAGGCGGCCAAGCCGGACTTCGAGATCGGCGTCGCCCCGCTGCCCGTACCGGACGGCCAGGAGGACCAGTACGGCAAGGGGTACATCACCGGCACCGTCACGGGCATCGCCGCCACCAGCCACCGGCAGAACGCGGCCTGGGAGTTCGTCAAGTACATCACCACGGACACGGACGCCGTGGTCGGCTTCGCCAACGACATCCACAACGTGCCCTCCACCCTCGCCGCCCTCAAGTCGCCGAAGCTGACGTACGAACCGCGCTTCAAGACCTTCCTGGACATCGCCGCGAACCCGCACTCCACCACCACCCCGCCGTCCGTCAACGGCGGCCAGTACCTGGTGACCATCCAGCAGCTGGGGTACGACTACGAGAGCGGCAGGGTCCGGGATCTGCGCGCCGGGCTGAAGAAGGCGGCCGCGCAGATCGACACCGACATCGCGCAGGCGGAGTAGCCGATGACCGCGGTCACCCTCGCCGCCAAGCGCCGCCGCGCGGCGCTGCGCACGCTCGGCTTCCTGTCGCCCTGGCTGATCGGTTTCGCGCTGTTCTTCGCGTACCCGCTGGTCTCGACGCTCTACTTCTCCTTCATGCACTACGACGGCTTCCGGCCGCCGGTCTGGAGCGGCGGGAAGAACTGGGTCTACGTCTTCACCCACTACCCGCTGTTCTGGCCCGCCCTGCGCAACACCCTGTGGCTGGTCGTGGTGATGGTGAGTCTGCGCGTGCTGTTCGGGCTGGGCATCGGGCTGCTGATCACGAAGATCAAGACGGGGGCCGGGATCTTCCGCACCCTGTTCTACCTGCCCTACCTCGCCCCGCCGGTCGCGGCCACCATGGCCTTCGCCTTCCTCCTCAACCCCGGTACCGGACCGGTCAATTCGATCCTGGGGAAGATCGGGGTACCGGCCCCGGGCTGGTTCGGCGACCCCACGTGGTCCAAGCCGGCGCTGACCCTGCTGGCGCTGTGGGGCATCGGCGACCTCATGGTGATCTTCATGGCCGCGCTGCTCGACGTGCCGGCCGAGCAGTACGAGGCGGCCGAGCTGGACGGCGCCTCCGCGTGGCAGCGCTTCCGGTACGTCACCCTGCCGAACATCTCCCCCATCGTGATGTTCGCCGTGGTCACCGGGGTCATCCAGACCATGCAGTACTACACGCAGCCGCTGATCGCGGGGAAGGTCGCCTCCGGGGTGATCCAGGGCGCCGGCACCCAGTTCGAGCCCGGCTACCCGGACAAGTCCACGCTCACCCTGCCCCAGCTCGTCTACAACCTCGGTTTCCAGCGCTTCGACTACGGCTCCGCGTGTGTCGTCGCCCTTGTCCTCTTCGCCCTGTCGATGGCGTTCACCGCACTCCTGATGCGGCGCCGGGGCGGTCTGATCCAGGCAGGTGACTGACGATGACCCACGTACTCGACCAGTCGGTACGGCCCAAGGCGGGCGCGGCACCCGGCGACCGCACCGCGCGCCGCCGCGCCCTGCTCAGGTGGATCGCCGTGCACTCCCTCGGCGTCGCCGCCGCCCTCTTCTTCGTGCTGCCCTTCGTCTTCCTGCTGCTGACCTCGCTGATGAGCGACAGCCAGGCGCTGAGCCGGGACCTGGTCCCGCACACCTGGGAGTGGGGCAACTACCGCAAGGTCCTGGACACCCCGGGCTTTCTCACCTGGTGGAAGAACACCCTGGTCTACGCCGGTCTCGGCACCGTGCTCACCGTGGTGTCCTCGATCCCGGTCGCCTACGCGCTCGCCAAGTTCCGCTTCCGGGGCCGGGGTCTGGCCCTGATGCTGGTGATCTCGATGATGATGCTGCCCCCGCAGGTCGTCGTGATCCCGATGTACCTCTTCTGGGCGAAACAGCTGGACCTGTCCGGGACGCTGTGGCCGCTGATCGTCCCGATGGCGTTCGGCGACGCGTTCTCCATCTTCCTGCTGCGCCAGTTCCTGACGACCATCCCGAACGAGTACGTCGACGCCGCCAAGGTGGACGGCTGCGGCGAACTGCGCACCCTCATCCGGGTCGTCCTGCCGATGGCGAAGCCCGGCATCGCCGCCGTGGCCCTCTTCCAGTTCTTCTACGCCTGGAACGACTACTTCGGCCCCCAGATCTACGCCTCCGAGAACCCCGGTGCCTGGACGCTCAGTTACGGCCTGGAGTCCTTCAAGGGCGCGCACCACACCGACTGGAACCTCACCATGGCCGCGACCGTGCTGGTCATGGCCCCCGTGATCCTCGTGTTCTTCTTCGCCCAGAAGGCATTCGTCGAAGGCGTCACGCTCACCGGAGTGAAGGGTTGATCTCTGCATGAAACTCACCGTGGTCGGCGGCGGCTCGACCTACACCCCCGAACTCGTCGACGGCTTCGCCCGGCTCAGGGACACCCTGCCGGTCGAGGAACTGGTGCTGGTGGACCCGGCCGCCGAACGCCTGGAACCGGTGGGCGCACTGGCCCGCCGGATCTTCGCCAAACAGGGGCACGGGGGCCGGATCACGACCACGTCCGACCTGGAGGCGGGCATCGACGGCGCCGACGCCGTCCTGCTCCAGCTGCGCGTCGGCGGGCAGGCGGCCCGGCAGCAGGACGAGACCTGGCCGCTGGAATGCGGCTGCGTCGGCCAGGAGACCACCGGCGCGGGCGGCCTCGCCAAGGCGCTGCGCACCGTACCGGTGGTGCTGGACATCGCCGAGCGGGTACGCCGGGCCAACCCGCGCGCCTGGATCATCGACTTCACCAACCCGGTCGGCATCGTCACCCGCGCCCTGCTGCACGCCGGGCACCGGGCGGTCGGCCTGTGCAACGTGGCGATCGGCCTCCAGCGGAAGTTCGCCGCCCACCTCGGGGTGGAGCCGGCCGACGTCCATCTCGGCCACGTCGGGCTGAACCACCTCACCTGGGAGACCAGCGTGCGGCTCGGCGGCCCCGAGGGCGCGAACGTGCTGCCGAAGCTGCTGGCCGAGCACGGCGACGCCATCGCCGACGACCTGCGCCTGCCCCGCGCCCTCCTGGACCGCCTGGGCGTGGTCCCCTCGTACTACCTGCGCTACTACTACGCCCACGACGAGGTCGTCCGCGACCTGCGCGGCAAGCCCTCCCGTGCCGAGGAAGTGGCCCGCATGGAGCGGGAGTTGCTCCAGATGTACGGCGACCCGGCCCTGGACGAGAAGCCGGCGCTGCTCGCCCGGCGGGGCGGCGCCTACTACTCGGAGGCCGCCGTCGACCTGGCCGCGGCCCTGCTCGGCGGCAAGGGCAGCGCGTACCAGGTGGTGAACACGCTCAACAAGGGCACGCTGCCCTTCCTGGCCGACGACGCGGTGATCGAGGTGCAGGCGGCGGTCGGCCCCACCGGGCCCGTGCCGCTGCCGGTCCCCGAGACCGACCCGCTCTACGCGGGCCTGATCGCGAACGTGACGGCGTACGAGGAGCTGGCCCTGGAGGCGGCGCTGCGCGGCGGCCGGGACCGGGTCTTCCGCGCCCTGCTCGCCCATCCGCTGATCGGCCAGTACGGGTACGCCGACACGCTCACCGACAGACTGATCGCACACAACAGGGAGCACCTCGCGTGGGCCTGACCTCGACCGACACCGCGAGCGTGCTCGCCATCGACGCGGGCAACAGCAAGACCGACGTGGCCGTGGTGGACACCGCGGGCCGGGTGCTGGCCACGGCCCGCGGCGGCGGCTTCCGGCCGCCCGCGGTGGGCGTGCCGGCGGCCTTCGACGCGCTCGCCGAACCGGTGCGCCGGGTGCTCGCCGAGGCGGGGCTCGACCGGGTCGCGCATGTCTCCGCCTGTCTCGCCAACGCCGATCTGCCCGTGGAGGAGGAGCGGTTGGCGACCGCGCTGGCCGAGCGCGGCTGGGGTGGCTCGGTGGAGGTCCGCAACGACACCTTCGCGATCCTGCGGGCGGGCGTCGCCGAGCCCCTGGGCGTGGCGGTGGTCTGCGGGGCGGGCATCAACTGCGTGGGGATGCGGCCCGACGGCCGTACCGCGCGGTTCCCGGCCATCGGCCGGATCTCCGGTGACTGGGGCGGCGGCTGGGGCCTCGCCGAGGAGGCGCTGTGGCACGCGGCGCGCGCGGCGGACGGGCGGGGCGAGGCCACGGCGCTCGCCCGCACGCTGCCCGCCCACTTCGGCCTGTCCTCCATGGACGCGCTGATCGAGGCGCTGCACCTGGAGCACATCGCGTACGAGCGCCGGGGCGAGCTGGCGCCGGTGCTGTTCGCCACGGCGGCCGACGGGGATCCGGTGGCCGGCGCGCTCGTGGACCGGCTCGCCGAGGAGGTGACGGTCATGGCCACGGTCGCGCTGACCCGCCTGGACCTGCTGGACGAGCCGGTCCCGGTGCTGCTCGGCGGCAGCGTGCTCACCGCCGGACACCGGCGGCTGGACGACGGCATCCGGGCCCTGCTGGCGGCCCGCGCGCCCAAGGCGCGGCTCCGGGTCGTCACCGCGCGCCCGGTGCTCGGCGCGGCCCTGCTGGGCCTGGACCGGCTTTCCGCCAATCCTGAGGCGCTGGCGCGGGCGCGGACGCACTGGGAGGTGTCCGGAAAGGGCCGTTGACGGGAAAGAGCGGGTTTATCCGGGTGATTGCCGGGATTGCGCCCTGTCCCGGAGGGCGCGGGCTAGGGTCCTTCGTTCGGATCGGGCCGGATCAGGGAGCGGGGTCCGGTGCCGTGCGTCGCAAGGCGGAGGAGGGCGCCATGGCGGAGCCATGGCAACCGACGACAACGCCGCGAGGCGCGGTGCCAGGGCCCGCGAGCCCGGCACGATCCGAACGGGGGGCCCTGGGTTCCCCGCGTCTTGCAACCGGCGAAAGGACAGCCCGTGGAACACCAGCCCATATCCCGATGGCGCCGGGCCCGGCGCGCGGCCGCCGTCGGGCTCGGCGCGCTCGCGGTGCTCGCGGGGGTCACCGCCGGGACGGCGGCCCCCGCGAGCGCCGCCACCGCCGCCCCCGACCCGGCCCAGCTGACGGGCCTGACGCTGACCTCGGTGAGCAACGGCCGCGGCCTGGACGTGCAGAACGGCAACACCGGCGACGGCGTCTTCCTCGTCACCAACAGCGCCCCCGGCTACCACCAGAAGTGGAGCGCCAACCTCGGCACGGACGGCTCCTTCACCCTCGTCAACGACGACACCGGCAAGTGCGCCACCGCCGGGCTGCCGCTCACCCAGCAGCCCTGCGACGGCCGCGGCGGCGAGCGCTGGTACTTCCAGCCCGTGGCCGGCGGCTCCGGCGCCTTCATGGTCCGCAGTGTCCAGGACGACAAGTGCCTGGACGTCTGGTACAACGCGCAGTACAACGATGCCTGGACCGACACCTACGGCTGCAACGGCAGCCAGGCCCAGCAGTGGCGGCTGCCCGCGGGCGCCCAGCAGGCCGCCGTCGCGGCGGCCGTCGACCGCGCGGCGGCCCGCTGTGTGAAGGACACCTCCAGCTGCTCCTGGCGCACCCGCGTCCAGGCCCCGGCCGCGCCGCTGCCGCAGCAGTGCGTCTCGCCCGTCTGGTACAACGGCACCACGGCGGCGGTGCCGTGGACGTTCTCCATGAAGCGCACCACCGGCTGGGGGTCCGAGCTGGGCTTCACCCTCGGTTCCGACCTCGGCACCGGCGGCGCGTCCCCGGTCACCGCGAAGATCAGCACGCAGATCAGCGGCAAGGTCACCCAGAGCCTGACCGACGAACTGGGCAACAGCCTCACCATCAGCGTGCCGCCGGCGCAGTACGGCTGGGTCGCGCTGTCGGAGCTGGCGACGAAGGTCACCGGCACCTGGACCTTCGACGTGAACGGCTACCCCTGGACCGCCGACGACACCCTGACCGTCCCGCTGCTCAGCGACGACCAGGGCGGTGCCAGCATCTACCTGGCCCGCACCAGCGACACCTTCTCCGGCTGCGGCGGCGCTTCCTGACCGTCCCCCGCCGGACCCCCCTTCGGTAAGAGGTTCCTCGGGCCGCCGGTCCGAGGAACCGCACACCTGCTTGGCACGTATATATGAACAGCGCACACTGGGATCCCCGCGAGATCCAGTGAAGGCCGGTGCGGAACGTCCCTCCGTACGGCGATACTTGGCTGTCGTACGGATGCCCCTGGGGGAGGTCGAGTGACACACCCGCCGCAGAGCGCGGCAGCGCCCGTCGCGGGTCCCGCCGCCCCCGGCATCCCCGTCCAGCCCGGCCCCCCGCTCCCGCCGCCCGCCCCGCCCGCGCGGCGTTCCGCGTTCGCCGAGGGCACCGACCGGCTGCGGGCCGCCGCGACCACCGAGCCGGGCCGGCTGCGGATCATCGGTGCCGTCCTCGCCCTGCTGGTCGTGGCGTTCGGCGCGGTCACCGCCTGGCAGTGCGACCAGCGCGCGTCCGCCGCCGACGACGTACTGCACCGCAGCCAGCCCCTCAGCTCCGGCGCCGCCGACATCTACCGCTCGCTGGCCGACGCCAACACGGCCGCCTCCAGCGGCTTCCTGGCGGGCGGCGCGGAACCGGCCGCCACCCGCGACCGGTACGAGAAGGACATCAGCACCGCCGCCGCCGGCCTGGTGACCGCAGCCGCCAACGCCGAGCCCGGCTCCGCCTCCGAGGCCACCATCGCCCGGCTGAACCGGCTGCTGCCCGAGTACAAGGGCCTGATCGAGCGGGCCCGCACCTACAACCGGCAGGGCTATCCGGTCGGCGGCGCCTATCTGCGCTACGCCAACGAGAAGATGCAACAGGACATGCTGCCGGCCGCGGAGGACCTGTACACCCGGGAGAACGCCCGCCTGGACGCCGACTACGCGGACGCGACGCCGTACCCGTGGGCGGCCATCGCGCTCGGCGTGGCCGCGCTCGCCGCGCTCGGCTGGGCCCAGCGCCGCGACTTCCTGCGCACCCACCGCGTCCTCAACCGCGGCCTGGTGGCCGCCGGTTCCGCCACGCTGGCCGCGCTGCTGTGGCTGACCGTCGGGCACACCTTCGCCCGGGCCGGTCTCGACGGCTCCTACGACCACGGCATCCGCTCCCTGACCGTCCTGCACGACGCCCGCATCGCCTCCCTGAAGGCGCGGGGCAACGAGAACCTGAGCCTGGTGGCGCGCGGCGCCGAGACCGTCACGGTCGACGGCGAGCAGTACGACGCCTACTACCACGACTTCGACAAGGACATGGCGGCGCTCGGCACGGGACTGAGCCGGGCGGCGCGGCTCGCCGACGACTCCGGGGGCACCGCTCCCGTCGAGGCGGCCCAGGACAGCGCGCGGCTGTGGAGCCGGCGGCACACCGCGGCCCGCACCGACGACGAGAACGGCGACTACCAGCAGGCGCTGGACGAGGTGATCGGCGCCAAGGGCACCACCGGGGAGTGCTTCGACGGTGTCGACGGCGACCTGGCCCGCGCGATCGGCCACGCACAGGGCGAGTTCCGGCGGGCCGCCACCGCCGGGCGGGACGCCATGACCGGGCTGCCCGCCGGCGCGGCCGTGCTCACCCTGCTGGGCGCGGCGGGCGCGCTCGGCGGGATCGGCCGCAGGCTTTCGGAGTACCGGTGAGAAGGGGCGAGACGATGGGCGCGAGCCGGCTGCGCGGCTGGGGCGGCGTCGGCACGATGGCGGTCCTGTGCGCGCTGGCGCTGGCATTCGTCCTGCTGCTGCCGCGCGCCCTGGCCGCGCACCACCGCCACGCGCCGGACCGGGCCGGGCGGCAGCTCGCCGAGGGCAGCCAGGTCCGCGCCGGCGCCTGCGAGGACGCCGAGGCGCAGAACCAGACGCTCGCCCCGTCCGGCGCGGACGGCCCCGCCGTCGACGCCATCAAGGCCCGCCAGGGCGCCAAGCGCAAACTGATCGTCGGCGTCGACCAGAACAGCTACCGCTGGGGCTACCGCAACCCGAACACCGAGGGCGCCCGGCTGGAGGGCTTCGACATCGACCTGGTGCACCGCATCGCCCGGGACATCCTCGGCGACCCGGACGCGGTGCAGTTCAAGGCGATACCGACCAACCAGCGCATCCCGGCGATCCAGGACGGCCGGGTGGACATGGTGGTGCGCACCATGACCATCACCTGCGACCGGCTCGGCCAGGTCGCGTTCTCGGCACCGTACTTCAAGACCGGGCAGCAGGTCCTCGCCCCCAAGTCGTCGCCCGTCACCGGCTACAACGGCACGCTCGCGGGCAAGAAGGTGTGCACGGCGGCCGGTTCGACGGCGTACGCGAAGCTGGCCGCCGACAAGAAGTCCGGGACGCTGCCCGCCTCCACGGACATCTCCACCACGGTGCCCAACCAGCTGGACTGCCTGGTGCGGCTCCAGCTCGGCGAGGTGGACGCGGTGGTCACCGACGGCGCCCTCGCCGCGAGCCAGGCCGCCCAGGACCCGACCGTGGAACTCAAGGGCGCGCCGTTCACGACCGAGTACTACGGAGTGGCGATGAAGAAGGACGCCACCGATCTGGTACGCCGGGTCAACCGGGTACTGGTCGCCTACCGCGCGAGCGGCTGGCAGGCGTCGTACGACACATGGCTGTCGGCGACACTGGGAAGGGACTCCTCGGCCTCCAGGCCGCCCGCGCCGCAGTACCTGCGCACCAGTTGAACCGCAGCCGACCGGAACACACAGCAAGCGAGAGGTGATCGATGGGCGTCACGGACCCCGCCGGGCCGGTGATGGACCGGGACGAGGTGGACCGTGCGCTGGCCCGGCTCGGCCAGGAGCACGAGGCCATCGAGACCTCCCTGCTCGCCCTCCAGGACCACGCGGGCCGCAGACTCCTGGAGGGCGCCGAACTGACCGGCGTCACCAAGGAGCGCTGGCAGGCCGCCGAGGCGCGGATCACCCTGCTGTGGACGTACTTCGACGCCTACACCGACGCGCTGCGCGGCGCCCGTGAGATCCGTTCCCGGCGCCGCTGGTCCAGCCGCGAGGACCTGGCCGAGCTGACCGAACTGCTGCGCGGCACCTGCGTCGCGGTCGCGGGGCCGGGCGACGGCAGGCTCAGCGAGAACTTCTCGCTGGCCGAGCTGGTGGACCGGATGAACGAGCTGTACGCCACCAGCCTGGACCTGGTCGTCGCCGCCGACGCGGTCTGGTCGGCGCTGCCCGCGCGGATCGACCTGCTCGCCGCCGAACTCCAGCGCACCCGGCAGCTCGCGCACTCCGTCGGGGTGCGCCCCGGCGAGCACCCGGCCGGGGACGACCTGGAGCGGATCACCCGCACCCTGACCCGGCTGCGCGCCGACGTGGTCTCCGACCCGCTGGCCTTCTGGGTGCCCGCCGAGGGCAGTTCGGCGCCCGGCGGCGGCCGTCCCGACACCACGGTCTACGACCGCGAGGCCCGTGCCCTGGAGGACGTGCGGCGGGAGATCGACGCGGTGCTGACCGTGCGCCAGGACGCGGAGGCCCGGCTGATCCGGCTGCGGGACGTGCTCTCGCGCGCCGACCGCACCCTCGCCGAGGCCCGCACCGCGCGCGGCGAGGTGCTGGCGAAGATCGCCGCGACCGAGGTGCCGGTGGTCAGCGGTCCGCCGACCGTGCTCCAGGAGCAGCTGGCGACCGCGGCCGAGTACCGCAGGCAGGGCCAGTGGCACCGGCTGTCCCCGCTGCTGGAGTCCCTGGAACGCAAGGCGGAGGAGGAACTGCTGCGCGCCCGGGAGCAGTTGACCGCGGTGACCGCGCCGCTCGCGGTCCGCGCCGAGCTGCGCGGCCGGCTCGACGCCTACAAGGCCAAGGTGGCCCGGCACGGCCTCGCCGAGGACCCCTTCCTGGTGGAGCGGTACGACGCCGCCCGGCGGATGCTGTGGAGCGCGCCCTGCGATCTGCGGGTGGCCGGGCAGGCGGTGCTGCGCTACCAGCGGGCGGCGGCCGAACTGCTGGACGGGGCGCCGGAGGACCGCGGGGAGGACCGGCCGTGAGCGGGGCCGGTCGGGCCTGCCAGCGGCCGGGCTGCGCGGGGGTGTACGAGGACGTCGGCGGCGGCGAGCTGTACTGCGGCCTGTGCGGCCTGGCGCCCGTGGTGTCCGGCGGGGGGCCGGACTCGGGGGCGGGGCCGGTCGGCTCGCCGCCCACCGGAGTGACCCGGGGCGCGGCCGGCGGCCACGGCTCCGGCAGCGCGCCCAGCGCGCGCACCTCCTCGCAGTCCGCCCGGTCGCGCCGTTCGGTCTCCGGGCGGCTGTCGCGCTCCCCGTCGGGCCGCTCCACCAGCCGCTCGGTGTCGGTGCGCAGCTCCGGCTCCGCCGCCGGCTCCTCCTCGGGGCGGGGCCGGCTGGGCGCGGGCCTGGTGGACGTGCCGCAGGTGCCGCGGCCCGACCCGCACACCATGGTCCTGGAGAACCCCGAGGTCCCCGAACGCAAACGGTTCTGCTCGCGCTCGGACTGCGGGGCGCCGGTCGGCCGGGCGCGGGGCGAACGGCCGGGCCGCACCGAGGGGTTCTGCACCAAGTGCGGGCACCCGTACTCCTTCGTGCCCAAGCTGAAGGCCGGGGACGTCGTGCACGGCCAGTACGAGGTCGCCGGCTGTCTCGCGCACGGCGGTCTGGGCTGGATCTACCTCGCGGTGGACCGGGCCGTCTCCGACCGGTGGGTGGTGCTCAAGGGCCTGCTGGACACCGGGGACCAGGACGCGATGGCCGCCGCCATCTCCGAGCGGCGCTTCCTCGCGGAGATCGAGCACGCCAACATCGTGCGGATCTACAACTTCGTGGAGCACCTGGACCAGCGCACCGGCTCCCTCGACGGCTACATCGTCATGGAGTACCTGGGCGGCAAGTCCCTCAAGGAGATCGCCAACGCCCGCCGCACACCGGAGGGCAGGCGCGATCCGCTGCCGGTGGAGCAGGCGTGCGCGTACGGCATCGAGGCGCTGGAGGCCCTCGGCCACCTGCACAGCCGCAACCTGCTGTACTGCGACTTCAAGGTCGACAACGCCATCCAGACCGAGGACCAGCTCAAGCTGATCGACATGGGCGCGGTGCGCCGCGTGGACGACGACGAGTCCGCGATCTACGGCACGGTCGGCTACCAGGCGCCCGAGGTCGCCGAGGCCGGTCCCTCGGTCGCCAGCGACCTGTACACCGTGGGCCGCACCCTGGCCGTGCTCACCTTCGACTTCCAGGGCTACACCACCGTCTACGCCGACTCGCTGCCCGACCCCGACACCATCGAGGTCTTCCGCCGCTACGAGTCCTTCTACCGGCTGCTGGTGCGCGCCACCGACCCGGACCCGGCCCGCCGCTTCGGCTCCGCCCAGGAGATGGCCGAGCAGCTGACGGGGGTGCTGCGCGAGGTCGTGGCCCTCCGGTCGGGACACGCCCGGCCCGCCCTGTCGACCCTGTTCGGCCCCGAAGTACGGGTCACCGACACGGAGTTGTTCCCCCGGCTCGCCGGGGACGTGTCGCGGCTGGGGGCGCGGGCGACCGGCGGGCGGGGCAGGCGGCGCCCGCCGGCGGCGCCCGTGCCGCCCGTCTCCTCCCTGGTGCGGCCGGTCGACGTCCCCGCCGCCGCGCTCGCGCTGCCGGTGCCGCTGGTCGATCCCGGCGACCCCAACGCGGGCTTCCTCGCGGGTCTGGTGACCTCGGCGCCCGGTGAGCTGATCGGGGCGCTGGCGGCGGCGCCCGCGCAGACCGTGGAGACACGGCTGCGGCAGGTGCGGGCCCGGCTGGAGGCCGGCGACCACCGCGGCGCGCAGGCCGTCCTGGCCGCGCTGGACCAGGAGCGGCCCGAGGACTGGCGGGTGGTCTGGTACCGGGGGGTGGCCGCCCTGGTCACCGGCGACTTCGAGGGCGCCGCCCTCGCCTTCGACGCGGTCTACGACGCCTTCCCCGGCGAGGCCGCGCCCAAGCTGGCGCTCGCCCTGTGCGCCGAGGTGCTGGGCCAGTCGGACAACGCGGCCGAGTACTACCACCTGGTGTGGGCCACCGACCTCAGCTATGTGAGCGCCGCGTTCGGGCTCGCCCGGGTACGGCTGGCGACCGGGGACCGGCAGGGCGCGGTGCGCACCCTGGAGTCGGTGCCGGAGTCCTCCATCCACTACACGGCCGCCCGGGTCGCCGCGGTGCGGGCGCGACTGAGACAGCGCGCGGCGGGCGCGGGTGACGTACCGTTCCTGGACGACCTGACCGCCGCCGCCGGACAGGTCGAGGCCCTCCAGGCGTACGGTCTGGACCCGGCGCGGCGCGAGTCGCTGTCGGCGGAAGTGCTCGGCAGTGCCCTGGACTGGATACTCTCCGGGGGCACGGACACCGCCCGGCCGGCCGCCGGCGGGCGGGTGCTGCTGGGCAGCGGACTGGACGAGCGGGGGCTGCGCTTCGGCCTGGAGCGCGCCTACCGCACGCTGGCCCGGCTGGCGCCCGGCGGCGAGGAGAGGATCGAACTGGTGGAACGGGCCAACCGTTACCGCCCCCGGACGTGGGTGTAGTTGATGTCGCAGAAGCCCCAGCAGGCCGCACCGGCCACGTGCCCGAGCTGCGCGGAGCCCGTCGAGCCGGGTGACCTCTTCTGTGGTGCGTGCGGACACGACCTTTCGGTGGTGCCCGCCCCGCCGCAGGACCATCCGACGCCGGCCGTGACCGGCTTCCCGGAGCCCGCGCCCCCCGCCACCGGGGAGGGTGTCCGGTGGCCCGCCCCCGAGCCGCCCGGCGCCGGCGCCACCCCGCCCGCGACGCATCTGCCGACCGATCTGCCCGGCACCGACTCGGGCGGCCACCCGCTGCACCCCATGGAACCGGCCGCGCCACCCGCGCCCGCCGGACCGGCCACCTCAGGCGTCCGCCTGGACCGGCCGGCGGAACCGGAGGAGTACCCCTTGCAGGCACCGGACCCCCAGGCACCGAACGCGCGACCGGCCCAGGCCGGTCCGCCGCAGGAGCACCCGCAGCCCGCCTCGACCTGTGTCGCCTGCCGGGCCGGCCGCGTGGACAGCGACGGCTACTGCGAGCACTGCGGGCACGCCCAGCCCCGCGAACGCGACCACGTGGAGCGGGAGTCGGGCCCGGTGGCCGCCGTCAGCGACCGCGGGCTGCGCCACCACCGCAACGAGGACGCCTTCACCGTCGGCCACACCGCGCTGCCCGACGGCACCCCGGCGGCCCTCGCCGTCGTCTGCGACGGCGTCTCCTCGGCCACCCGCCCCGACGAGGCGTCGGCCGCCGCCGCCCGGGCGGCCGGTGACACCCTGCTCGCCGCGCTGCCGCGCGGCACCCACCCGCAGGCGGCCATGCACGAGGCGATCGTCGCCGCCGCGCAGGCCGTCAACGCGCTCGCCGGGGAACCGGACACGGCCCGCGAGCACGACCCGCACCAGAACGCCCCGGCCTGCACCATCGTCTCCGCCGTGGTCGCCGCCGGGCTGCTGGTGGTCGGCTGGGTCGGCGACAGCCGCGCCTACTGGGTGCCGGACGACCGCGGCGCCCCGCCCGCCCGGCTGACCGAGGACGACTCCTGGGCCGCGCAGATGGTCGCCGCCGGGCTGATGAGCGAGGCCGAGGCGTACGCCGACGAGCGGGCCCACGCCATCACCGGCTGGCTCGGCGCGGACGCCTACGAACTGGACCCGCACACCGCCTCGTTCAAACCGGACCGGCCCGGTGTCGTGGTGGTGTGCACCGACGGGCTGTGGAACTACGCCGAGACGGCCGGGGAGATGGCCGAGACGCTCCCGGCGGACGCCGCCGTCCGCCCGCTGCACAGCGCCCGCGTCCTGGTCGGCCACGCCCTGGACGGCGGGGGCCACGACAACGTAACAGTGGCGGTCCTGCCGTTCCCGGCACCACCGCGGGGGGCAGGATCGGCCTGAGGCCACGGGCCGGAGGGGACCGGCCCGTACACAGCCATCGCCCGGCGTGAGCGGGGCGGTCGAGGGGGATTCGAGTCCGTATGGCCAACTTCGCGAAACCTGACGTGCCGCGGTTCTCGGTGGACGTGTACCAGAACGAGTACCTGCCCGAGGGCGGCCGCGAGGTCAACGCCATCGTCACGGTGACGGCGACCGGAGGGGGCACGATCGGCAAGGGCCCGGGCGCCGCCGCTGCCGGGCGGCGGCCGTCCGCCGCGGTGGCGGTGATGGTCGACTGCTCGGGCTCCATGGACTATCCGCCCACCAAGATGCGCCACGCCAGGGACGCCACGGCCGCCGCCGTCGACACCCTGCGCGACGGCACGCGCTTCGCGGTGATCGGCGGCACCCATGTGGCCACCGAGGTCTACCCGGGCGGTGGCCGGCTCGCCGTCGCCGGTCCGGCCGCCCGGGAGGAGGCCAAGCGGGCGCTGCGCCGGCTGAGCGCGGGCGGCGGTACGGCCATCGGCACCTGGCTGCGGCTCGCCGACCGGCTGCTGGCCTCGGCGGACGTCACCCTGCGGCACGGCGTCCTGCTCACCGACGGCCGCAACGAGCACGAGTCGCCGGACGATCTGCGGGCCGCCCTGGACGCCTGCGCAGGACGGTTCACCTGTGACGCGCGGGGCGTGGGCACCGACTGGGAAGTGAAAGAAGTCACAGCCATCGCCTCGGCGCTCCTCGGCACCGCCGACATCGTCGCCGATCCGGCGGGCCTGGCCGCGGACTTCACGCGGATGATGGAGACGGCGATGGGCAAGGAGGTCGCCGACGTCGCCCTGCGGGTGTGGACGCCGGTCGGCACGGCCATCCGCTTCGTCAAACAAGTCGCGCCCGCCGTCGAGGACTTGACCGGCAGACGCACCGAGGCCGGGCCGCGCGCCGGGGACTACCCCACCGGTTCCTGGGGCGACGAGTCCCGCGACTACCACCTGTGTGTGGAGGTCCCGCCGGCCGGCCTCGGCCGCGAGATGCTGGCCGCCCGCGTCTCGCTGGTGGTGCCCGGCCAGGACGGGACGGCACAGAACCTCGGCGCGCAGGGTCTCGTACGGGCCGTGTGGACCGACGACATGACGGCCTCCACCGCGATCAGCCCCCAAGTCGCCCACTACACCGGGCAGGCCGAACTGGCACAAGTCATCAAGCAGGGGCTCGATCTTCGCAAAGTGGGAGATTTCGATGGAGCAACGGCCAAACTCGGACGGGCCGTTCAGCTGGCGAGCGCCTCCGGGAACGCGGATACTGCGAAACTGCTTGCGAAGGTGGTGGACGTGGTCGACGCCGCGACAGGTACTGTGCGGTTGAAGACAAGGGTCGCGGAGGCGGACGAGATGACTCTGGAGACCCGGTCCACAAAAACTGTTCGTGTAAAGAAGTGACCCTGGAAGCGACGCCAGTCGAGCCAGCCCAGCCCTGAGACGAAGGGGAAGCCCCGACATGCCGACCTGCCCGAACGGACACCAGTCGGGTTCCGACGACTGGTGCGAGGTCTGCGGTCACCGCATGGCCGGTGCCGTACCTCCGCCCCCGCCCCCGCCGCCCGGCGGCTACGGCTTCCCGCCCCCGCAGGGCGGTTCGGCCGGTGCCCGGCCGCCCGCCGCGTCCGGTGGCGAGCCGGAGCTGTGCCCGCAGTGCCGTACCCCCCGCGAGGGCGGCGCGCCGTTCTGCGAGGAGTGCCGGTGGAACTTCCTGACCAACACGGCCACCTCGTACACCCCGGCGGCGCCGCGCCCCACCACCCCCTCGACGCCCCGCTTCCAGCCGCCGGGTTCGACGTACGGCAGCGGTGACGGGTTCGACTACCAGGGCTCGCGGCCCTCGCAGGTGAACCGGCCGGCCGAGCCGATCCCGCCGTTCACCAGCGAGCCGTCGGGGCCGACCCCGTTCGACCGCGGCACCCCGCCGGCCAACCCCGGCCCGCCCACCCCGCCCGCCTTCGGCAACGAGGGCCGCCCGTCCCCGTTCGGGGGCGGCCAGGGCGGCCCGTCCAGGCCCATCCCCTTCGGCGGCGACCGCGGCGGCCCGGCCGGTGGTCCCTCGGTCCCCGGTCAGGGTCCCGGCAACCAGGGCGGCGGCTACGGCTACCCCCAGCCCGGCGGCACCCAGAACCCGCCTACCTTCGACCGCCCGGGCCAGAACCAGGGCCAGAACCAGGGCCAGGGCGGTGGTTACGGTTACCCGCAGCCCGGCGACACCCAGGCCCCGCCCGCCTTCAACCGTCCGGGCGCGGGCGGCCCGGCCGGTGGCCCCTCCGTACCCGGCCAGGGACCCGGCAACCAGGGCCAGGGCGGCGGCTACGGCTACCCCCAGCCCGGCGGCACCCAGAACCCGCCGAGTTTCGGCGGCGACCGCGGCCCGGGTCAGGGTCCCGGCGGCTTCGGCAACGGTCCCGGCCGGGGACCGGGCGGTCCGGCCGTCCCCACCCCCTTCGGCACCGACCCCGCCCGTCCCGTCCCGCCGCCGCCCGGCCCGACCCCGCCCGCCGGTCCCGGCGGCCAGGGGGGTCCCGGCGGTCCCGGTGGTGCCCCGCAGGCGTTCTCGCCGTCCGGACCGCCCGCGCCGCCCGCCTTCCCGCAGGAGACCGGCCGGCCCCCGGCCGGCGGGCCCGGCTCCGGCCCCTCGTTCGGCGGCGGCGAGGACGACTGGGTGATCTCCCCGCCCTCCTCCACCGGCCCCTCCGCGCCGGGCCAGGGCGGCGGCTACGGCTACCCGCAGCCGGGCAGCGCCCAGACGCCCGCCGGCCCCGGCTTCCAGAAGGCCCCCGCCCCTCCCGCGTTCCCCGACGCGCCGGGCCAGGGCACCTGGACGGCGACCATCGGCCCGGACCGCGAGTACTTCATGGCGATGATGCAGCGCTCGGGCCCCGAGGCCACGGGCCTGAACCTGCCCGCGTACTCCCCCGAGCAGCAGCGCACCCTCACCGGTGACCAGGTGACGATCGGCCGCCGCCGGCACTCCACCGGCGACACCCCGGACATCGACCTCGCGGTGCCGCCGGAGGATCCGGGCGTCTCGCACCAGCACGCGATGCTGGTGCAGCAGCCGGACGGCAGCTGGGCGGTGGTCGACCAGAACTCGACCAACGGCACCACGGTCAACATGTCGGAGGAGCCGATCCAGCCGTTCGTGCCGGTCCCGCTGCGGGACGGCGACCGGGTGCACGTCGGCGCCTGGACGACGATCACCGTCCGCCGGGGCTGAGCCCACGGCGGGCGGTCACGGGAGGGGCCAGGCGTACGGCCCCTCCGGGTCGTCCAGCCAGGCCCGGCCCTGCTCGCCGGCGACCGTGACGCCGTACCGCTCGCGCCCCGGTTCGCCCGCGCGCTCCCACAGCGCCCAGGCGTCCTGCGGGGCGAGGGCGCCGCGGGTCAGCGCCAGCAGGAAGTGGAACGCGTCCTGTTCCCGGGCCCGGCCCGGCAGCCCCGCGAGCGAGACGCCCTCCGGCTCGGGCCGGCCCTGCCCGCGCAACGGCACGAAGTAGGCGGCCGTGGGCAGGAAGCGTCCCTCCGCGTGCCGCGCGTCCCGCGCGGTCAGCGCGAGCAGCCCGGTGGCCAGCGGGACCACGATCCGCGCGCCGGGGCGGCACTGGGCGAGCCAGGCGCGCGGCACCGTGGGCAGCGCGCAGGTGGCGATGATCCGGTCGAAGGGGGCGCGTTCGGGCACCCCGCGCGCCCCGTCCCCGGTGACGACCGCCGGGTGGTAGCCGGCGGCGGCCAGGTGCCGGCGCGCCGACTCGGTGATCTCCGGCTCCAGGTCGACGGTGGTGACGAGGTTGTCGTCGCCGAGCCGGTGGGCGAGCAGGGCCGCGTTGTACCCGGTGCCCGCGCCCACCTCGAGCACCCGGTCCCCGTCCGCCACCCCCAGTGCCACCAGCATCCGGGCCATCAGGGAGGGCTGGCTGCTGGAGGACAGCAGCTCGCCGTCGCGCAGCCGGGTGGCCAGCGGTACGTCCGCGTAGGCGCCGCGCACCCAGCGCTCCCGGTCCTCCGGGTCGGGACTCTCGCCCCAGCGGCGTTCGTAGCCGCGCGGCCCGGCCACGTAGTAGTACGGCACGAACAGATGCCGGGGCACCGCGGCGAACGCCTCCCGCCACCGCGGGTCCGGCGCGAAGGCCCCGTCGGCCTCGATCTCCCGCACCAGCGCGGCCCGCGCGGCGACGGCGAGCCCCTCGATCTCGTCGGCACCTGCCATACGACCACCCTAGGTCCGGTGCTCCCCGGCCGGTGCTCCCGAGCCCCGGGTCCTCGTCCGCCGCGTCTGAGACCATGGACGGGTGAATGAGATTCGGCGCGGCACGCTTCAGGAGCAGACCTTCTACGAGCAGGTCGGCGGGGAGGACACCTTCCGCCGGCTCGTCCACCGTTTCTACCAGGGGGTCGCCGAGGACCCGGAGCTGCGGGCGATGTACCCGGAGGAGGACCTGGGCCCCGCCGAGGAGCGGCTCGCCCTGTTCCTCATGCAGTACTGGGGCGGCCCGACCACCTACGGCGAGCGCCGGGGCCACCCCCGGCTGCGGATGCGGCACGCCCCGTTCGCGGTGGACCGGGCGGCGCACGACGCCTGGCTGCGGCACATGCGGGTGGCGGTGGACGAACTGGGCCTCTCCGAGGAGCACGAGCGGACCCTGTGGAACTACCTGACGTACGCGGCCGCCTCGATGGTCAACACCCCGGGCTGACCGGCCCGCACTCTCAGCGACGCCGCAGGCGTTTGTCCGTGATGGCAGGGGTGGGGCTGATGTAGAAGTCCCCCTGGTGGAGGTCGGCACCGGGCGGCACGATGTCGTCGATGCGGTCGAGGATGTCGTCACCGAGCACGACGTCGGCGCCGGCGAGGAGATCGGCGAGGTGTTCGGGACGGCGGGGTCCGATCAGCACGGCGGTGACGGCCGGGTGCGCGCGGACAAAGGCGGTGGCCAGGTGGGGCAGAGGCAGGCCGGCCTCGGCGGCCAGTGCGGTGAGCTTCCGGACGGCCTCCGCCTTGGCGCGTACGCCGGACCGGGACAGGTCGAACATCTGCGCGCCGAGCCCGGCGTTGCGGTGGCCTGCCGTGGGATCGGCGCGGCCGGAGAGCCAGCCGGAATTGAGCGGGCCGAACGTGAGCACACCCATCCCGTAGCGCTGGGCGGTGGGCAGCACCCGGTTCTCGACGCCCCGGGTGAGGATCGAGTACGGCGGCTGCTCGGTGCGGAACCTGCGGTGTCCGCGCCGCTCGGCCACCCACTGTGCTTCCACGATCTCTTCGGGGGAGAAGAAGGAGCCGCCGATGGCGCGGACCTTCCCCGCCCGGATCAGGTCGGACAGGGCGGCGAGGGTCTCGTCGATGTCGGTGTCCGGGTCGGGTCTGTGCATCTGGTACAGATCGATGTGATCGGTGTCCAGGCGGCGGAGGCTGTCCTCCACGGCGCGATGGATCCAGCGTGCCGAGCCACCGCGCCGGTCCGGGTGGTCGCCCATCGGCAGCCCGAACTTGGTGGCCAGCACGACATCGTCCCGACGGCCCTTGATCGCCTTCCCGACGATCACCTCCGATTCACCGCCGGAGTACACGTCGGCGGTGTCGATGAGGTTGACACCGGCGTCGAGTGCGGTGTGGATCATTCGGACCGACTCGTCGTGATCGGTGTTGCCCATGGCGCCGAACATCATCGCGCCGAGCGCGTACTCGCTGACGGACAGCCCGGTGCCGCCGAGAATTCGCCGTTTCATGATGTGCCCCTCTTGTGCCTGACGATGCGCCGATCAGCCAAACACCCCCTGCACCGCGCCGCCAGGCCCACCCGCACCGGGGGTCCGGCAGACCCCCTCTCGCGCCCCCGCCGGCCGGGGCGGCGGACTAACGTGGGGACATGGTCCAGGAGCCGAACACGGAGCTGCGCGACTTCCTGCGGTCCCGCCGCGCCAAGATCACACCCGATGCGGCCGGGCTCCCTTCACCTCCCGGCCCGCGGCGGGTGCCGGGTCTGCGCCGCGAGGAGGTCGCCCAGCTCGCGGGCGTCAGCGTCGACTACTACGTACGCCTCGAACGAGGCCGGCATGTGAACGTCTCGGCCACCGTGCTGGAGTCGATCGCACGCGCGCTGCGCCTGAACGACCTGGAGCGCGCCCATCTGTTCCGCGTCGCCAAGCCGACCCGTACCCGCACAGGCGCTCTGCCACCGCAACGCGTCCGCCCGGGACTGCGTCTGCTCCTCGACAGCATCACCGATGTCCCGGCCCTGGTGCTGGGCCGACGCATGGACATCCTTGCCGGCAACCACCTCGCCCGCGCCCTCTACACGGATTTCGAGGCGTTGCCGCCCCGCGGCCGCAACATGGCACGCCTGGCATTCCTCGACGAGGGCTTCCGCTCACTCTACGTCGACTGGGAAAACGCTGCCCGGGGCATCGTCGCCTCCCTGCGCCTGTACGCCGGACGTCATCCGCACGACCCCGCCCTCGCCGAGCTGGTCGCGGAACTCTCGTCGCACGACGAGGACTTCCGACGCTGGTGGGCCAGGCACGACGTCTTTCAGCGCACCCACGGAACCAAGCACCTGCGCCACCCCGTCGTCGGCGACCTCGTTCTCGGCTATGAGGCGTTCACTCCCGTCGACGACCCTGAACAGACCCTGGGGATATCCACCGCCGAGCCGGACTCGCCCACTGCCGAACGCCTCGCCCTCCTGGCCGGCTGGGCACGATCGGAACGGAGTGTGTCACCCAGCGGAGCGACGCAGCGCTGACGAGCAGCCGACGGTGTGCCGGAGCGGATGCCCCCGGCACCTGGGACCGTCCGACGTGTCCGGCGCACCTGACGCGGTCCGCTGCGTACCGCAAGGCCGCGCGATGAAGTGCCGTGCCTGCTTCGGCGGCGGCGACCAGGGGCCGCCGTCCCGGTCCGTTCAGTCGGGCGGCCGATGGGGGGCGAGTCCGACTTCCTCGTTGTCCAGCCGGGTCACCAACTCGCGCAGCACGGTGTCGTCGATCCGGCGTTCGTCCCGGAGCCGTACGAGCGTCGCGCGCCTGCTCGCGACGAGGGCCAGTCGCAGGGCCCGGTACTCCCGCTCCTTGCGCAGGGCAGGATGTGCCTCGTCGCCGTCGACGCGTGCGCGGAGGAAGGTGAGGTGGTTCTCGTACTCCGCGCGCAGCCGCTCGGCCACGTCGTCGCCGACGCCGAGCGCGGCGGCGAGCCGGGGAAGGGCTTCGAGGGCCTCCTGCGTGGCGATGGTCTCCGCGAGGTGACGCTCCTGTTCGGGCGTGGTGTCGCGGGGCAGCCGGGCCCAGCGCACCGCGGCCGGCAGCACGAGTCCCTGCAGCAGAGTCAGCACGATCACTCCGCCGGTCACGAACACGATCACGTCCCGGTCCGGGAAAGGCGCCCCAGAGGCGTTGTGGAGGGGCACGGCGAGCACCGCCGCGAGGGAGACGGCGCCGCGGAAGCCGCACAGGCCGCTGACCAGTCGGGACCGGTTGCTGAAGCGCAGCATCCGCTGTTTCGGACGGCGGTCGAGCAAGCGGATGAGATAGGCGCTGGCGTACAGGTGGCACAGACGCACGCCGATCACGACGGCGGTCACGGCGAGGGCGGTGAACACCGTCCACGACAGGTCGCCGGCAGACAACCTCTTGCCTGAGGAGTGGAGTTCGAGTCCGACCAGTACGAACAGGGAACCGTTGAGCAGGTGGGTGGCCACGGTCCAGAACGCGTTCGCCTGCAGGCGCATGTCCGCGCGCACCACGCGCGGCACCACCTGGCTCATGATCAGTCCGCAGACGACCACGGCGACGACCCCGGAGGCGCCGATCTCCTCGGCGATCAGGTAGGTGGTGAAAGGGACCAGCAGCATCAGGGACTGGCCTTGCAGCGGGTCCTCCCGGATCCGCCGCCGCGCCCAGACGGCCATCCAGGCGATGGCCGCACCGACCAGCGCGCCGCCGGCGTAAGCCCGTACGAACAGCCAACCCACGTGTGAAGCGACGAGGTGTTCCCGGCCGGTCGCGATGCCGACGGCCACGCCGTACACGACCAGCGCGGTGCCGTCGTTGACCAGGCTTTCGGCGCGCAGCACGGTGACCTGGCTCCGCGGAAGCAACCGCCCGACGATGCCGAGGGCCGTCGCGTCGGTCGGGGCCACGGCGGCGCCCAGCACCCAGGCGGGTCCCCATGGCAGGCCCAGCGCGTGGGCGGTGGCAGCGACCGACGCGGCCGTGACGATGACCAGGACGGTGCTCAGCAGAACGATGCCCCGCAGGTGGATCCGCACCTGATTCAGCGAGGTGTTCAGGCTCTCCCAGTAGAGCAGCAGGGAAGAAACAGCAGCAGTACGACGTCCGGGCGCAGATGCACCTCGCGCAGCGCGGGGATGAAACCGAGCAGCACACCGGCGACGAGCAACACGACGGGCGGTGTGATGCGCACGTGCTTCGAGAGCACGTCGCCGAGCAGCGTCGCCAGGCCCAGCAGTACGACGAGTTCAAGACCGAGCATGGTGCTCCGGGGTCGGCGGCAGATGGGAACCGGCCCGGACGCAGCCCCGGCGGCGGGCAGCGGGCCCCCGCTGTGGAGTATGCCGGGCAGGGCGTGTTCCGCGGGTGCGGGAGGGGGCGTGTCGGCTGGCACGGAGGACAGGCCGGCGCACTGTCCCGTCGCGTCCGCGCGACCTATGATCTCCGGCTGCCGCTCCGCTGCGCGTTTCGCCGTCCGCACCCGGTCCGGGCAGGCCCCTGTCTCCCCCTTCCGGGGGGACACACTCATGTCACACGGTCGGCGCCAGGGAAGGGGACACGTCGGCGAAGTCCTGGATAAGCCGGGAGCGGCGCGTGGCGACCCAGGCGAGGCACACCTGGCTGGGGCCGATGCCGTCGACGGGTACGGCGACGACATCGGGACGCGTGTAGAAGGCGGCGGTGGAGAGCGGGAGGACGCAGATGCCCGCCCCGGCGGCGACCAGTTCGAGCTTCTCTTCCACGCTGTGCAGGGCAGGGACGTCGTCGCGTTCACCGGTGCGCAGTTCACGTGCCACGTCACGCCACTCGGGCACCGCGTCCGGATCCTGCAAGAGGTGGTCGTCCGCCAGGTCGAGGACCGTGACGGTGGACCTTCCGGCGAGCGGATGGTCGATGGGGAGGACGGCCAGGCGAGCCTCGGTGAACAGCGGTTGTACGTGCAGACCGCTCTGGTCGACGGGCAGACGGATGATGCTGACGTCCGCCCGTCCGTCCCGCAGCACCTCGACCTGGTCGCTCCAACCGGTCCGCAGCAGCCGGACGCTCAACGCGGAATGCCGCGCCTTGAGCATGCGCACGGCCGGAGTGACGGTGATACCCGGCATGAAGCCTATGGTGAACACGGGCTTCTCCACGGCGGCGGCGGTGACCCTGCGCACCATCGCCGCCGACGCGGCCAGCAGCGACACGGCATCGTCGAGAAGCTGAGCACCGGCGGGGGTGAGAACGGTGCCCCGCCGGTCGCGGCGGAACAGCTGAACACCCAGGTCCTCTTCCAGCGCGCGCACCTGCCGGGACAGGGCCGGCTGGGCGACGAACAACCGTTCGGCCGCGCGGCCGAAGTGAAGCTCCTCGGCGACCGCTACGAAGTAGCGCAGCTTTCGCAGATCGATGTCCACGTCGATCCCGCGTTCCGGCGCCATGTGTCCCTGCACTCTCACGCGCCCACCACCAGGAAACAACGGACATTCTAGCCGTGTGCGAGGTCGGACAACGGGTCGGTGTGGGTCGGGACCCACCCGAGGTCGGCACGGGCGCGCGCCGGCGTGAGCTGCTGGTCCAGCGCGAAGGCGTCCGCGAGGGGGCCCATCTGCTGACGCGCCTGGTCGATGGTGAGGGAGGTGGTCCTGCCGTCGAATCCCGCGCCGTGGCTGAGGGCCTCGGCGACCTCCTTGGCCGTTGGGTTCACGCCGCCGACGCCGACGTAGACGGACCCGGCCGGTGCGCGCAGGGCGGCGGCGTACAGCCTGGCGAGGTCGTCGACGTGGACGAGAGCCCAGTGCTGTGTGCCGTCGCCGATGTACGGCATGGCGCCCGCTTCCTTGCCGGGCCGGGTGACGAAGGCATCGATGAGGCGGTTGTCGCCGCCGTACAGCAGTCCGGCCCTGATGATGACGGGACGGCTGCCGTGAGCGGCTCGTGCAAGGACGGCGTCCTCGACGGGACGGCGCCAGGCGACCACGGCGGGCGGGTTCCAGGGGGCGTCCTCGTCGACGACTCCGTCCGTGTTCCCGTAGACCCAGGTGCCACCGGTGTGCACATACGTGCCTGCACCGATGCCGTCCTGCATCGCGCCCGCCGCGGCGAGGTCCTCCTCGCCCGTCTCGGCCTGCGCGAGGTGAACGACCGCCTCGGCGTTCGCGGCGGCTTCGTTGAGCACGTCCACATCCGACAGGCTGCCGCGCACCGGTTCCGCGCCGAGGGCCTGGACCGTTCGTGCGGCCTGCTCGCTGCGGGCCAGAGCCCGAACGGTGTGACCGCTTTCCCGCAGCTCGCCGATGACCGCCTTGCCGATATAACCGGAGCCGCCGGTGACGAAGACCTTCATGACATTCATCCTTTCGTCCACAACCTGTGCGTTGTGGGTCAGCTTGCGCCCGGCCGGGCACCGGGGTCCAAGACCTGTTCCCGTCGCTGTCATGCCGTTTCGGCATCAGCCGTGCGGCTGCGGTCACCACCGGGCTGCTCGGACACGGAGACCTCCCTGTCGCCCGTGACCATGCCTTTCGGGCATCACAGGTCCCGGATTCGGTATTGGACGTCTCCGGGTCGCGCGATCACCGTGGACTGTGTCGGCGAGTCTCAAAGCTGAAAGGTCGATATGGTGCGGCACAACATCGAGTTCGACGCCGAGGGTGCGCTCCTGCGGGGCTGGTTCTACGAGCCGCAGCCCGCTGCGTCACCTGCCCCGTGCGTCGTGATGGCTCACGGCTGGTCGTCCACCAAGCGCATGCACCTCGATCGGTTCGCCGAGGTGTTCGCGGCGGCCGGCCTCGCCGTGCTCGTCCACGACAACCGCGGCTGGGGCGAGTCCGAGGCCGCCCCCGGCAAGCCCCGGCACGAGATCGACCCATGGGAGCAGATCCGGGACTACCAGCACGCCATCACCTACGCGCAGAACCACCCGGACGTCGACCCGGACCGGATCGGGGTATGGGGCACCAGTTTCTCCGCCGGACACGCCTTCGTCGTCGCGGCGATCGACCGGCGGGTGAAAGCCGTCAGCGGACAGGCGCCGTTCGTCAGCGGCCGCGCCACGTACGCCAACCTCGCCCGGGTGCACAACAGGGTGGTCGGACCCGAACTTTTCGCCGCCGACCGGCGTGCGCGCGCGAAGGGGGAGCCACCGGCCACCGTGCCCGTCGTGGGAACCGACCCGGGACAGCTGGTGGGCCTGCCCACGCCCGACTCCCACGCTTTTTTCACCCACGCACGCGAAGAACTCGATCCGACCTGGCCGAACGAAGTGACCCTGCGCAGCATCGACAACTTCTACGGCTACGAGCCCGCACGGTACCTCCCCGACATCACACCGACACCCCTGCTGATGATCGTCGGCCGGGAGGACGGCCTGACCGGAGGAAACCTGGCGGCATCGGCGTACGGAACGGCAGCCGAACCAAAGAAGATCGTCTTCCTCCCCGGTGGACACTTCGCCGCATACACCGGTGACGGCTTCACCCGCAGCTCGCAAGCCTCCCGCGACTGGTTCCTCGAGCACCTCACGAGGTGACGTACCCGACCCTGCCCGGGTGCCGTACCTGACTCTCGCCTGGCTGGGGAACCGTCCTGCGGTCCGGGGCAGCTCAGCCATCTGGCCGGCTGGATCGCCATACCCCGTCGCTGACCGGCCGGCCGACCGCCACCTCGGCGAACGCCGCCGACCGGGAGCCGCCGCCGATCCGTCATCTGCCCGCCGACTACGTGCGCGCCCTGGACATGTGCGACCGGGTCGCCCTGGAACCGGAGCCCGACCACATCGCCGTACGGCCGGACGACAGCGGGCAGCCGTGGAAGGGACCGCGGGACGACGGCCGTGAAAGAACCTTCGGGCGAGACTGCTCGCCGGCCCCGGTGCCGGTGCCTCAGCCGGTGGCGTTGACGCTGACCGCGAGCGAGCCGAGCGCCCCCGCCCGCCGCACCGCGACCGACCCGTACGGGGTGCGCAGCCGCAGCCACGCCCCCGAGGACAGCAGCCCGGTGTCGGCCGCCTCCGTGCCCGGTCGCAGGAAGCCCAGCGACTGGGCCGCGTGCACGGCCCGCACGGGCAGCCGGGTGTGCCCTATCTCCCGGGACCAGATGTCCCGGCCGATCCGGTCCAGCTCCGTCCGGGTACGCCGCTCGGGCGCCAACTCCTCGGTGCGCGACCGGAACTCGCCGACCGCCGCGGCCACGGTCGCCCGCAGCGCGTCCGGCGCCGGCAGCCCGGGCTCGGCCCGCCAGCCACCGCGCGGCGGCAGCACTCCGGCCCACGGCGGCCCGGTGACCGCGCCCGGCACGACGGCGGTGGCCGCCCGCTCGTCCACCGACTCCAGCAGCTCACCGGCGGAGACGGTCACGTCGAGGGTGGCGTCGAGCCCGTCCTCGTACGGCTTGGCCAGCCGCACCGCGCGCACCGCGAGCACCTCGAAGGACGGCGGCCGGCCGAAGACGGCGAGCGCGGTGCCCGCCGCCTGGAGGCGCACCGCGGCACCGCGGTCGTAGTGCAGCAGCCGGGAGAGGAAGGCGGCGAGGTCCGCCGCCTCCGTCTCGTCCACGAGGTGCAGCTCCGTCATGCGGCGACGGCCTCGCCCTCTTCGGTCTCGGCCGGCTCCGTGTACTGCTGGAGGAACTCGCGCTCCGCGGGGGTGATCCGGCGCGGCCGCTGGGCCTCGAAGTCGAACGGCACGACGACGGTCGAGGCCCGCACGTACACCACGTCCTCGTCCTTCACCTCGTAGGCGATGGTGAAGGACGCGGCGCGGATCTCGGCGACCCACAGCTCGATGTCCACCGGGTGGTGCCGGTGGACGAGCTGGCGCTTGTAGTCGATCTCATGGCGCGCCACCACGGAGCCCTGCTGGAACTCCTTGTCCGGGCGGAACAGGAAGTTGATCCGGGCCTCTTCCAGGTAGCGGACGAAGACCGCGTTGTTGACATGGCCGTAGGCGTCCATGTCGGACCAGCGCATCGGGCACGCGTAGACGTGGCGCAAGACCGATCAGCCCCGGGTCAGCTTCTTGTACGTCGCCCGGTGCGGACGGGCCGCGTCCGGGCCGAGCCGCTCGACCTTGTTCTTCTCGTACGACTCGAAGTTGCCCTCGAACCAGAACCACTTGGAGTCGCCCTCGTAGGCGAGGATGTGGGTGGCGACGCGGTCCAGGAACCAGCGGTCGTGGGAGACGACCACGGCGCAGCCGGGGAACTCCAGCAGCGCGTTCTCCAGGCTGGAGAGGGTCTCGACGTCGAGGTCGTTGGTGGGCTCGTCGAGGAGCAGCAGGTTGCCACCCTGCTTGAGGGTGAGCGCGAGGTTGAGGCGGTTGCGCTCACCGCCGGAGAGCACACCGGCCGGCTTCTGCTGGTCCGGACCCTTGAACCCGAAGGCGGACACGTAGGCGCGGCTGGGCATCTCGACCTGGCCGACGTTGATGTAGTCGAGCCCGTCGGACACGACCTCCCACAGCGTCTTCTTCGGGTCGATGTTGGCGCGACCCTGGTCGACGTAGGAGACCTTGACGGTCTCGCCGACCTTGATCTGACCCGAGTCCGGCGTCTCCAGGCCCTGGATCATCTTGAAGAGCGTGGTCTTGCCGGCGCCGTTCGGGCCGATGACGCCGACGATGCCGTTGCGCGGCAGCGTGAACGACAGCCCGTCGACGAGGACCTTCTCGCCGAAGGACTTGTGCAGGTCGCTGACCTCGACCACGACGTTGCCCAGACGCGGGCCCGGCGGGATCTGGATCTCCTCGAAGTCCAGCTTCCGCATCTTGTCGGCCTCGGCGGCCATCTCCTCGTAGCGGGCGAGACGGGCCTTGGACTTGGCCTGGCGCCCCTTGGCGTTCGACCGCACCCAGTCCAGCTCCTCCTTGAGGCGCTTCTGGCGCTTGGCGTCCTTCTGGCCCTCGACCTTGAGGCGGGCGGCCTTGGTCTCCAGGTACTTGGAATAGTTGCCCTCGTAGCCGTGCAGCCGGCCGCGGTCGACCTCGCAGATCCAGCCGGCCACGTTGTCCAGGAAGTACCGGTCGTGGGTGACGGCGACGACAGTGCCCGGGTACTTGGCCAGGTGCTGCTCCAGCCAGTTCACCGACTCGGCGTCGAGGTGGTTGGTGGGCTCGTCGAGGAGCAGCAGGTCGGGCTGCTCGAGGAGCAGCTTGCACAGCGCGACGCGGCGCTTCTCACCACCGGAGAGGTTGGTGACCGGCCAGTCGCCCGGGGGGCACCCGAGCGCGTCCATGGCCTGCTCCAGCTGGGCGTCCAGGTCCCACGCCTCGGCGTGGTCCAGCTCCTCCTGGAGCTTGCCCATCTCCTCCAGCAGCGCGTCGGAGTAGTCGGTCGCCATCAGCTCGGCGATCTCGTTGAACCGGTCGAGCTTGCCCTTGATCTCCGAGACACCCTCCTGGACGTTCTCCAGGACGGTCTTCTCCTCGTTCAGCGGGGGCTCCTGCAGCAGGATGCCGACGGTGTAGCCGGGCGACAGGAACGCGTCGCCGTTGGACGGCTGCTCCAGCCCAGCCATGATCTTCAGCACGGTCGACTTACCGGCACCGTTCGGACCGACGACGCCGATCTTGGCACCCGGCAGGAAGTTCAGGGTGACGTCGTCGAGGATCACCTTGTCGCCGTGCGCTTTGCGCGCCTTGCGCATGGTGTAAATGAACTCAGCCAAGAGAAACCGTCCGGCAGCTTGAAATCTGGCAGTGGGCAGATACACCCCATCTTGCCGTATCGCCACCCCTGCGCGGAAACCCGTTGGGTGGAGGCGCTGTGACCTGGGCATTCACTGGTGGCGGCGGTGAGGCGTCCGTCGCTGTCGGTCGCCGTCGAGTGCTCTTGGGCATCCCCGGACGGCCCAGAGACGGCCTAGAGACGGCCCGGGAACGATCACGCAGGCAACCGGATCTTCACCTGGTGGTCCGCGATGCCCGTCGGAGCCGGCACCCTGGCGTCGGTCCGGCAGGCAGGCCGGCCGACGGACCAGGCGCCGCCGCATCTGGTGGGAGCGGCGGGGCCTGGGCCCGCTGGTGTGGTTAGTCGGGCGGGTAGACGAGGGCGCCGGAGTCGGTGTCGCTGACGTATCGGCCGGCGAGGTCGGCGTAGTACGCGTCGGACGGGTTGCCGTCCGAGAGGTCGGCGGCCTTGACGGTCGAGGATGTGGCGTCGGCGTCGGTGGAGACCGCTGCGGCGAAGTCGATGAGCCGACCGGGGTAGTTGTCGAGCAGGTAGGTGTTGACCTGCTCGCGAGCGGCCTCCTGGGCCGCTGTGCCGGGGCGGGCGGCGGTGAACGGCGGGATGGTGGCGAGATAGACGGTGATGTTGGAGTTCTGGGTGATCGGCTGCTGATCGATGTAGAGCTGGCCGTCGTCGGTGGAGTACGAACTCAGCCGGGTGTCGAGGGAGGCCAGTGCGTTCTCCACGTCGGTGGCGCAGGTGTCGGCGTTGCCGGTGCAGTTCAGCAGGTCGGTGGCGCCGGTGGAGACGAGGACGGTTCGCACGTTGCCTTGGGCCAACACGTCGCGGTCCAGGGGGTTGAGCGCGTTGACCGGATTGGTGCTGCTGGTGCTCTGCGGCAGCAGGCTGTTGGTTGCGGTGCCCGCGTTGAGCACGCCGTAGTGCACGGAGGTGTCCCCGCGGGGATCGTCGGCCAGTGCGTTGGTGATCGCATCGCTGAGGTGATGCCGGCCGTCGTCGCTTGCGGTCCCCCCGTTGACGCTCTGGTCTCCGTAGAGGACCAGCGAGCCGGTGGGGTGTGAGATGGAGGTGGTGACGTCGATGCCGGAGAGGTACGGCAGACCGGTGTACGTGGTCTGCGTGTAGTGGGCGGCGGCCGTGTCCCTTGTGCGGTCCGCGTGGTCGCTGACCCAGACGGGGGTCCGGGCCGCAGAGTGGCCGGGTATGGCGGGCGCCATGCCGCGCACCTGCAAACTGACCAGTACGGTTGCCTGCTGTTCGACGGTCAGGGTGACTGGGTCGCTGGTGGCGTCGCCGCCTGCCGGAATGGTGACGGAGGGGGAACCGTCGAAGGTCAGCGTTGCCGGTGCCGCGGCTGCGGTGGCGTCGGCTGCGGTGGTGTCCTGCAGGGCGACGGAAGCCGCGTCGAAGGTCACCGGGGTGGCACCCATCGCGTTGGACAGGTGTACGCGTACTCCGTTTCCGCTGTCGGTGCCGATGCTGACGTGGGCCGGGATGCGCAGGGTCTGACTGTCGACGGCCGCTGTGCTGCCGTCGGACGACTGCACTTTGTCGGTGTCCTGGACCGAGGACCAGGTGCCGACCCAGTGCCGAGCGCTGGATCCGCTGCCGGTGACGGTCGTCGGCCGTATGCCTAGCCCGAGGATGTGCAGGGCGGGTCGGCCCGCCTGGACGCCGTCGGTGAGCTGGGGCAGGGAGATGCTGCTGATGACCGAGCCGGGGCAGGCCAGCGGGACGCTGATGGCGTAGACCTTCGGGCCGGAACTCGGGCTGGTCTGGGTGTCGTCGCTGTGGTTCTCGTGGACAAGGGTGATCGAGGCTGCGGAGGACGGGCCGGAGAGCCAGTCCGGCACGGTGTCCAGGCGATAGTCCTGGTCGGTGGGGTCGCCGTTGGGGTCCAGGCAGTTGTTCCTGGCGTAGGTGAGGGTGCCGGTGGCGTCCGTGACCGCGGCGCCGGTGGCGAACGCGAGGATGACCACGGCGTCGCCGGTGTTGACCACGCCGCTGCCCGGCAGGGTGACGGTCTGCCCGGAGGCCAGCATGTTGTCGTAGGAGCCGGTGCCGAACTTCGGCAGCGTGATGGTGGCGCCGTCGATGGTCACGGTTTTGCCGCTCCGCCAGCCCGCTGTCCTCGTCAGGTCGGCGGCGTCGAAGCTGTTACCGGAGCCGTCGGCGTCGGCAGGGCTGGTCGTGGTGGTGAAGGTACTGGTGGCGGTGTTGTTCAGGCAGCCGCTGGTGTCGTCGATCGCGCAGGTCAGCTGGGCCGCGGCCGGGGAGCGAGTGCTGTGCGATGCAGTACGGGGTGGTTGAGCCGAGGTGCCAGACGCCGCGTGGGCCGACGCCGTGGTCGTCAGCGACCCGGCAGCCAGGGCCGCGGCCACGACGGTGAGGGCGACGACCGGCTTTGAACCGGGACGTCTGGATGCATGCCTGAGCAAGCGAAAGACGGACATGGACGTCGGGATCCTTCCCGGGGCACAAGCGGTCCCCCAGTGGGCCCGCGCCACCGTGCATTCTGGAAGCTCGCTGTGCGCGCGGTCCATCGCTATTCGATCGCCACACGTCGGCCTGTAGTCCGTTTCCGGCGCATGTGATCACCGGACCACGACCAGACCTGCTCCGGGCGCTGCGCGGAGCGGGCAACGGCGGCTTCGGGATCGCCTGCTGTTCGCGGTTCTCGCGGAGGGAACCCGGGGCCGGGTCAGCCGCTCACTCGTTCGGCTGTTCGCGTTTGCGGAGGATGACCAGGACGGCGCCGCCGATGACGACCAGGCCGATGGCGACGCCGGCGATCAGGGGGGTCAGGGCGGAGCCGCCGGTCGCGGCGAGGTCGGTGTCGTCGGGGGCGGGGGTGGTGATCGGGGTGGGCTCGCCCATGGTCTGGGTGGTGGTCTTCGAGACGATCGTGCCCTGGATCGCGCAGTCCAGGACGCCCGTGAAGCGCCGGCCGAAGCCGTCGGGGCCGGTGATCGTGAAGTCGTAGCCCTGGTCCTCCTGGAGGGGGACCCCGATGGTGCGGGTGGCGCCGGCCGGGACGGTGTGCTCGGTGTCCATCAGGCGGAAGGTGAAGGGCTGGTCGCCCTTGTTGACGGCCAGGATGTCCACCGTGCCCTTGGCGCAGTTCTTGCGCGCGGAGATCGCCGGTATCGCGCCCCGCGCCGCCCAGCCGGCCGTCGCCGTCGCGGAGACCGCGGACTCGCTGGAGCCGGCCAGGATCTGGGTCTGGCTGCGGCTGTCGGAGGTGAACGCGCGGCCCACCGGGACGGTCGTCGACGCCTGCACGGTCAGCTGGGCGGAGCCGTCCGCCGCGTCCTGCGGGATGTGGAAGTAGATCCGGCTGCCGTTCTTCGCGACCGTCAGCGGCTTGCCGTCCTGGTCGGTGATCCGGGCGCCGCCGCCGGCCACGCCCGCGGGCGGTATCACCGTGACGGCACTCGCGTTGGTGTGCACGGTCACCGGGCCCACCAGAGCGCCGGGCCGGCCGGAGACCGCGGCCGGGTCCAGCGACAGCGAGGCGGGCGGCTCGGCGCTGTCCCGCGCGCTGCGCTCCAGATAGTCGGCGAGCTTCTCGGCCCGCGGGTCCACGGCGTCGACCTTGGCGTGGTCCGAGTACCGCCAGATCGCCACCTGCGTGCCGACCGCCGCGTCCTGCTCGGTGAGGCCGTGCGTCCCGGCCCGCCTGGCGAGCGCGGCGAGGTCGTTGACCTGCGGGTAGGAGTTCCGCAGGATCCAGCGGATCTTGCCGGCGTCCCGGTTGGCGCCGAGCGACGTACCGCTCCAGGAGGTCTCCTGGTAGTGGGCGTCGCGCTGGACCGGGTTGTGCAGGTCGACGCAGTACGTCTGCAGGGTGCCGCCGCCGTCCACGGACATCTCGAAGAGTCCCGCGGACACCCGCTGGTCGCCGCCCGCGTCGTGGACCACGGCCTCGCCGAAGGTCTTCAGGCCGTCGATGGTGGCCGTCGCCCCGCCCTCCGTCTGCGGTGCCACATCGGCCGCGGCGGTACCGGCGCCGGACAGCATCCCGGCCGCCACGAGCCCGGACACCGTGGCGGTGGCGGCCAGGCGGGCCACGGCGGTGGACCGGCAGAACCCAGACAGCGCAGCAAGCACAGAATTCCCCTTCGAGCAGGACCCGTCGGACGTCGGGGAAGGCCCCACCAGCAGAATCGGCGGCCCCGAGGGGCACGCCCGGCATCCTATGAACCGGGCGACGCCTCCCCCGCCGGTCGGATGATCCGACGGCGGATCCGATCCGGAATCGTTATCGCCGGACCGCCCTTGAGCAGGGCTTATCGACAAATCCACTTGATCCGATCGCTGACATCACGTCACCGTGGCTGGTTCTGAACCCTGTTGGGCGAGGGTGCCGTCACCCGTCGCCGCAGGTCCTGGTGTCTCCCAGTCGGGTTCCGGACGGGGCTGCGCGGTCGGCTGCTCCGGTTTCGCCGCGCGGCGGAAGACCGCCGTGCCCCGGGAGAGGTCGTGTCCGATCGCCGTGGCGTCGATGTCCGCCGACGCCCACTGCTGCTGCCCCTCGCGCCCGTCCGTGCGCACCTTCAGCCGGCCCTGCACCACGAGCGGCTGGCCCACCTCCACCGACGCCATCGCGTTGGCGGCGAGCTGACGGTTGGCCCACACCGTGAAGAAGTTGGTGTGCCCGTCCGTCCAGGCGCTCTTCTCGCGGTCCCAGTAGCGCGCGGTGGCCGCGAGCCGGAACCGGAGCGACGGGCCCGCCGCCAGCTCCCGGTACACCGGCGCGGTCGCCACGTTGCCCACCACGCACACCATGGTCTCGTTCACTTCTCGCTCCCCTCCGCCCGCCCGGTGCGGTCCGCCGATGCGGTCCGGCCGGGCGGGGCGACACGTACGGGCCCGTCCCGTACGGCGGCGTCTGCCACGACCTCAGACTGCCTCCGTCGGGCCGAGCCCGCCGAGCGCTGTGGACGGCCCCGCACCTGTGGAAAACCCCGTCACCCACACGAGTGCCGGCCCGTTGGGGAAACCGGGTTCAGCTCACCGCGGCGTCCGCCCGCACGACCTTGCCGTACTGCTCCCGCACCTCCCGGTACCGCAGCAACTCCGCGGCCACCGGATCCAGCACCCGCGCCCGGCCGCAGCTCGCGGCCGCCTCCCGCAAGCGCCGTTCGGCCTCGTGTCCATGGCGCCGCGCGGGCCCCCGTGCCGCCATCCGGCACCCCCACTCCACCAGCGGCCCGCCGATGATCCCGCACGCCATCAACAGCACTGGAACGCCGAGGTTGGGCGCCATCACCCCGGCGATCTGCCCGACCAGCCACAGCCCGCCGGCGATCTGCACCAGCGTCATCGCCGCCTGCACCAGCACCGCGGCCGGCCACCAGCCCGGCCGCGGCGGCCGCCCGGACGGCTCCCCGGCGCGTTCCGCCAGTTCGTCCAGCGCCTCCGGCAACCCCTGTGCACCGCGCACGGCGGCCTCGCGCACCGCCTGCGCCCACGGCACCGGCAGCCCCGCCGACGCCCGGTCGGCCACCGTGCGCACCGCCTGCTCCACCCGCTGCCGCGCCGTCGCCTCCTCCTCCGTCTGGACGCGCACCTGGTGACGGCCGGTCGGGACCGTGCCGCGCCGCTGGTACCAGCGCCACAGCCGCAGCCAGGGTGTGCCGCAGGCCCGGTTGGCGTTGCGCAGCCAGGCCCGCTCGGCGGCGTCGCCCGCCGCGGTGGCGCCCACCGCGTCCGCGAGCCGCGCGGCGAACTCCTCGCGCGCCTCCTCGCTGAGGCCGATCCGGCGCCCGGCGGCGTAGACCGGCCGCAGCTCGGCCGCGGCGGCGTCCACATCGGCGGCGACCCGGCGGGCCGCCGCGCCCCGCTCGGTCACGAACTCGCCCAGCGCCTCGCGCAGGTCCCCGACGCCCTCGCCGGTGAGCGCGGACAGCGCGAGCACCGTGGCGCCGGGTTCGCCGTGCTCGCCGAGCGCCACCCCGTCCTCGTCCAGCAGCCGCCGTAGGTCGTCCAGGACCATGTCGGCCGCCTCCCCGGGCAGCCGGTCCACCTGGTTGAGCACGATGAACATGACCTCGGCGTGCCCGGCCATCGGCCGCAGATAGCGCTCGTGCAGCACGGCGTCGGCGTACTTCTCCGGGTCCACCACCCAGATCACCGCGTCGACCAGCTTCAGGATCCGTTCGACCTGCTCGCGGTGCTGTACGGCGGCGGAGTCGTGGTCGGGCAGGTCGATCAGGACCAGTCCGCGCAGCTGCTTCTCGCCGTCCGGGGTGTGCAGCGGACGGCGGCGCAACCGGCCCGGGATGCCGAGCCGGTCGATGAGGCCCGCGGCGCCGTCGCTCCAGCTGCACGCGATCGGCGAGGCGGTGGTCGGGCGTCGCACCCCGGTCTCCGAAATGGCGACCCCGGCGAGGGTGTTGAACAGCTGTGACTTGCCGCTGCCGGTGGCCCCCGCGATGGCGACGACCGTGTGCCGGCCGGACAGCTTGCGGCGCGCCGCCGCCTCGTCCAGGACCCGGCCCGCCTCGGCGAGGGTCTGGCCGTCCAGCCGGGCCCGGGAGAGTCCGACGAGTTCGCGCAGCGCGTCCAGCCGGGAGCGCAGGGGGCCCTCGTAGGCCAGCGGGACCGGGGGTACGGCACCGCCCGGACCACGGCTCGGCGCCGGTTCCAGGGCGGTGGCGCGTCCGGCGGCGAGGGCGGCGGCATCGGTGACGCGGCGGGCGATCAGACCGTCGTCCCACGCTCCGGTGGAGTCGGCGGGGGCGGACGGTTCCGAGCCGGACGGGGCGGAGGACGGGGCGGGGGTGGCGGACGTCGCGGAAGTGACCGGCGCGGACTCGGCTCCGGACCCTGACCCGGAGGGGGAACGGGGACTGGAACCGGCCCCCGAGGGGGAGCCGGAACCGGCGCGCGAGCCGGAGCGTGAGCCGGATCCGGACGCGCGCCGCGCATCCGCCGCCTGCCCCTTGTCCCCGGCACCCCCGGCCTCCCCGGCATCGGAGCCGCCGGATGCCACGGAACCACCGGCGGCGTCACCGGAACCTCCACCACCCCCCTCCACGCCCGCCTGCGACCCCTCCACCTTCTCCTTCTGTTTTTCCGCCTTCTCTCCCTGCTCGCCGTTCTTCCCGCTCCCCGGGTCCTCCCTCTTCTCGACCTCCTCCCCTCCCCCACCGCTCCCGTCGTCCGCTCCCTGCTCCGTTGCCGGGCGAGTGCCGGCCGAGCCGTCCCCCTCGGCCTGTTTCCCGAGGTCGATGACCCGCGCCCGCGCGTGCCCGGTGTCCTGCCGCACGAGTCCATCCCCGGCTCCGCTGTGACTGCTGGAACCGGTGTGCTCGACGTGCTCCATGTGCTCGATGTGCTCCTGGTCAGTGACGGCGGTCACCGGTCACCTCTCCTTCTGCAGTACGGACAGGGCGGCGATGAGTTCGGCCTGGGGCTCGGGGTGGATGTCGAGGGCGTCGAGCGGGGCGAGACGGCGTTCGCGTTCGCGGTGCACGACGCGGTCCACGTGCTCGGTGAGCAGCCGCTCGGCCCGGTCGCGCAGGCGCAGCGCGCCATGGGCGCCGACCCGGTCGGCCAGCCGCTCGCCCGCGTTGCGGGCCCGGCGCCCGCCCAGCAGGGCGGTGGCGGCGAGGGCGGCCACGGCCTCGGGGTCGGGCGCGACGGCGCGCTCCAGTTCCCCCGCCTCCTCCTCGGCGTACTCCTCCAGCTCGCGCCGCCAGCGCCGTACCGCGAGGCCGATACGGTGCTCGGCGCTCTCCGGGGAGGGATCGCGCCCGGCGAGCCCCGGGGCCTGCGCGGCGGGCTCGCGCTGCCAGGCCTCGGCCACCCGCTCGTCGGCGGCGGTGACGGCGCACAGCAGCAGCGCGGCCAGGCTCTCCACCAGGGCGTCGAGGAGTTCGCCCGCGGTGCAGTCCAGGGGGAAGGCGCGCCAGCGTTTGAGGGCGTCCCCGGCGAGCACGGCACCCGACTGGAGGCGGGCCCGGAGCCGGGCGTGCTCGCCGTCGTACGCGCCTTCCACTGCGGAGGTGAGCCGGAGCGCGGCCGCGTACTGGGCGGCGGCGGCGCCGGCCAGCTCGGGCATCCGGGTGCGCAGCGAGTCGAGCAGGCCGTGGGCGGTACGGGCCATGACGTACTGCCGGGCGCCGGGGTCCTGGGCGTGGTGGGCGAGCCAGGCGCGCAGCGGCGCGACGGCGGTGGCGGGCAGCAGGCCCGCGCTCCACACGGACTCGGGCAGCTCGGGCACGGTGAAGCGGGGTACGTCGCCGAGGCCGGCCTTGGTGAGCAGGGCGGCGTACTGCCGGGAGACTTCGGAGACGACCTGGTGGGGCACCCGGTCCAGGACGGTGACGAGGGTGGCGTCGTACTCCTTGGCGGTGCGCAGCAGGTGCCAGGGGACGGCGTCGGCGTAGCGGGCGGCGCTGGTGACCATCACCCAGATGTCGGCGGCGCACAGCAGCTCGGCGGCGAGGACGCGGTTCTCGGCGACCAGGGAGTCGACGTCGGGGGCGTCGAGGAGGGCGAGACCGCGCGGAAGGGTCTCGGCGGTCTCGATGCGCAGGGCGCGCGCGGGCTGGTCGGCGGACGGCAGGAGGTCGTCGTCACGGGGATCGTGGTGGGGCAGCCAGATACGGGCGAGGTCGGGCAGCACGCGCACGCCGCTGAACCAGTGGTGATCCGCTGGATGGCAGACCAGGACCGGGGTGCGGGTCGTCGGCCTGAGCACGCCCGCCTCGCTCACCCGGCGCCCGACGAGGGAGTTGACGAGCGTCGACTTCCCGGCGCCGGTCGACCCGCCGACGACGGCCAGCAGCGGCGCCTCGGGCGCCCGTAGTCTGGGCACGAGGTAGTCGTCCAGCTGGGCGAGGAGCTCGTCCCGGTTGGCGCGGGCGCGGGGGGCACCGGCCAGCGGCAGCGGAAAGCGTGCGGCGGCGACACGGTCGCGCAGAGCGGAGAGGGTGTCGAGCAGCTGGGGCCGTACGTCCAAGGTCACCACATGCGAAGAATGCCCAATTTTAGGGGAATTCTGAAGCATATAGACATGTCTGCGCGCCGACAGGACAGAAAGGGCGGAAGGGACGACTGGGACACGGGTGCGGGTCAGGCATAACGAGTGCACAACACCCTGCGGCCTCGGACGCCAAAAGCGCTGCACGATTCGTACCTGCCTGCGATTATCGGGACCGCTTCACCGAACCTCCACATTGAGCCACGGAGGGGAAGCGACAGGGTCGGCAAGCAGGGAGCTTTATCCTTGGTCCCGCCACCAGGCCCCCGTAGCTCAGCGGATAGAGCAGGCGCCTTCTAAGCGCTTGGCCGCAGGTTCGAGTCCTGCCGGGGGCGCCTTCCGAAGCCCTCCCCTCGGGGAGGGCTTTTTGCTGGTCAGAGTGGGTGCGGCCGAGCGCGCGTCAGCCCCGGAAGCGCCTCTGACGATCAAGGACTGACTCCGGGGCTGTCCGGCTGTCACCGGGTTTTCGCGGGTGGCCGTGTCGAATACGTGTCGAAGTTTCTGGGCCGACGGATCAGCCAGGGGACGGCTCCCGGGGACTCCTAGGGAAGATCTCCAGCCGCTTCGAGCCGCCTCTTCAGATCGGGTAGCTGCCCGTCGACACAGCGGGCGTAGGTGGCCAGGAGCACGGCGACGCTGTTCCCGGCCCACTCCGCCACCTGTGCGGGCGGGACGCCGTCGTTGAGCCACTTGGTCAGGCGCGTGTTCCGGTTGTCGTACACGCGCCGCCCGGTGGGCGACTCGAAGACGTGGGGAGGCAGTACAGCCTTACGCGCACCTCGCCACGCACGGCGGATGACGGAACCGGCGAGGATGCCGCCCGACTCGCCCTGGAACAGCAGATCACCCGGCTGGAGTTGTTCGTCCTCGATGTGCTGCCTCAGGATGCGCGTCAGGGCCGGGTGCCCCGGCACCGTGCGCGTCTCGCCCTCAGCACGGCCCTTCAGGTCCCGCTGCTCGTGGATCTCCCCCGTATCGGTCCATTGTTTCCCGACCTCCGGAGTCGCCGTGTGGATCAGCAACTCGCACCACTGGTCGTCGGCGTCGGGCGCGGGCAGGATCACGTCCTCCACCCGCATGGCCACGGCTTCCTCGGGTCGGGGACCGCAGTAGTACAGCGTGGCGAAGAAGGCGTGGAGCCGCTTGCCGCCGCGTGGCCGGCGCCGGATCCAGTCGAGGATCGCTGCGGCCTGCTCCGGATTCAGCAAGGAGCGTTTGTCCACGGCGTTCGTGGTCTTCACGACGGCCGTCGACTCCTTGCCCTTGGGCAGGGGGTTGGCTCGCAGGACGCGCCGTCGGATCGCGTACTTCATGACGACGTTGAGGATCCGGCGATTGCGCTTCCGCGACCAGGCCGCTGCTTGCTTGCCGTCGAGGCGGGTGTCGATGGACCGGAGGACCTGGTCGACCTTCTCCGGGTCCTCCCAGGCCGAGACGGGCAACGAGTTCCGCTCGACCCATCTGAGGATGTCCACGACGTCTCGCGGCGCGTCCGGCCGCCGGTTGGTGTTGAACGCCCACTCACGCAGAGCGGTGCGCACGGCCGCGGGTGCGAACTGGGCGGGCTTGGTCCGCAACAGCGCGATGGTGGTCGCGGTCAGGGTCTTGGCGATGTTCTTGCGGCTGTTCCCGCCGAGTTGGGACCAACGGGCGTCCACGTACTCGACCGCGAACTTGTACCAGCTCATGGCAGCCGACTTGGAGCGGTGGGACACCGGGAGACCGGTGGCGATGACGAACGCCTCGCCCTTGCCCGTGGCGCGGATGAGTTCGGAGCGGAAGCCCTCGGCAAGCGCGACGGTGCTGAAAGGCTCACGCCAGCGCTTGTCCGCCACCGTCCACCGCACGGTGTACGTGGTCTTTTTGGCGCCCTTGTAGGTGAGGATCTTGTAGATCTTGACGTCGTACGTCGTCTCCATCAGGCGGCGTCCTCACGGTCGTCAAGCCAGTGGTCGAGGTCGCTCCGCCGGATCCTGAGGTCGCCGTTCGGGAGCTTGATGCAGCGCGGCGCGCGGCGCTTGGCCCGCCAGTCGTAGAAGGTCGAGCGGGAGATGGCCAGTTCCTCGCAGACCTCTGCGAGGGTGAGCATGGTGCGTCGTGACCGGAGGGCCGTGGTCATTCCGTGCTCCCTTCGTTCAGGAGGGCGTCGCGGGCGGTCTCACGGTTGGTCCGGAGACTGCGGGCGATGGTCGCGGCGAGGGTGGCTTCGCCCGGGGTGTGGCCGTGGCCGGCGTACTGCCAGTCGGCCAGGACGAGGACCGTGTCCGGCTCACGGTCGTCGAGGCCGAGGACGTCTCGCTCTTGCGCGGCCCGGTAGTCGGCGCGCTCCTGACGGAGGGCGCCGAGGGTGGTGGAGTAGGTGCGCGACTTGGACGAGAAGTGTCCGCGGAACCCGAGCATGTGGGCCCAGGCCCAGAGGCGTCGGTCTGGGTACAGGGGGTCGAGGTCACGGCATGCGGTGATGAGTCGGCGGGTGTGGTCGGGGACCTGGTGGCGGTCGAGTTCGGCGAGTTCGCCGATGCGGCGGTCCAGGGTGCCGGTGTTCTCGGCGGCCTTGGTGGCGTACTTGGCCACGTACGAGGCGACGGCCTGTTCGGTGATGTCGGAGCCGTCGCCGAATGCCTTGACCGGGCGGACGTCGAGCTGTCGGCCCCAGCGGAAGGTACGGGCGGGCTCGTCACCGGCAGCCGGGACCGAGACGGACGTGTACGTGTGCGCTGCGGCGGCACGTACAGCGTCGGTCAGGAGGTCGACCGTGGCCCAGGCGGGCGGTGGCGTGCCGGGCCCCTCCGGCCCGTCGAGGCGTACGACGGCATGGAAGTGCAGGGCACCGCGCTTCTGGAACTCGGCGACCTTGCCGTACGAGACGCGAAGGTGTTCGGCGAGTTCACGGCGAGACAGCCCGGAACGAGCGGCGAGTTCCCTGCGGAGGCGCGTGGTGAAGCGCTGCCAGAGCTGTCCGGCGTGGTTGTTGAACAGCACGGCGCCCGCGTAGTCGTAGGTGTCCGGGTCGAGGGCGGCGCCCAGCTCCGGGGCATCGGGCGCGTGTTGTGTGCCGCAGCGGCATGCGCCGTGGTCGGGGCGGTTGTGGACCGGCCCGAACGAGGGCGCCGTGAGGGTGGCGAAGACGCGTGGGTGGTCGCGGACGGTGGCGGGGATGTCTCGGCGGTCGTCTCCGGCAAGGCCGGCGCGGATGAGGTGGTAGGTGTCGCCCGCGTAGGTCCAGGCGCAGGACGGGCAGCGGGAGGCACGACGGTTGCCGCAGGCGAGGCGCAGGCGCCCGCCCGGCTCCTTCTCGGTGGAGTAGTGGTGCAGGGTCTGGCCGCTGGTCTTGTCCTTGTGGAGGACCCAGCCGGTGAGGTGGATCGGGTCGGTGCAGCCGCCGGTGCGGCGGACCTGGTCCTCCCAGCGGGCGTAGTCGGGGGCCGAGGCCACTCGGAGCACGTCGCCGAGGGTGATCGGGTCGAGCAGTGTGTCCGGCATGGGCGCCCTCGGTGGTGCGGATGAGGCGCGGTGGGCCATGCTTGGGGTTCCTTCCGGTTGCGAGATCAGACAGGGACGGCTCCCGGGCGGCGGATGCTTGGCGGTATCAGGGCCGCCCGGGGGCCGGTTCAGCGACGCTTGGCGTCGGAGGCGAGCAGGGAGCGCAGGACGACCGCGCAGACGGCGACCGAGGCGCCGGTGATGGCGACCGCCAGGAGCAGCGAGACCAGGACGGCGCCGAGGACCAGTACGACGGCCGTGCCGCCGCCGACGAGGGCGAGCGCGGAGCCCGGGGTGAGCTGGATCGTGGGCCGGGACGGCGGCGGAGCCGGCGAGGGCTCTGCGTTCTGGATGACTGTGGTCGGCTGGATGACGGCGGGCGGGGCGCTGAAGCCCGTCGGCGTGGGCATGGTGGGGATCTTCGGGCGGAACATCAGTGATCTCCTCTCGTGGACGGGCTACTTGACGAAGGCGTTGATGGCCGGGCCGAGGACGCTGTCGGCGAGCAGGAATCCGCCGAGCAGGAGTACGGCGATGAGCCAGGCGGGCGGGCGGATCAGCTTGACGCCGAGGTAGCCGACGGCGAGCAGCGCGCACCAGAGCGGGACCTGCATGGCGGTGGGCTCCTAACGGACGAGGCAGCGGTGGGTGCGGGCGGCGAGCTGGGCGGCGGACTGGCTGGAGTAGTCGGCGGACCAGCCGCAGTCGTCGGAGGTGCACACGGCGGCGTGCTTGGTCCGGCCGTTGCGGTCGCGGTGCGTGCCGATCTGCACGGGGCCGATCCGCATCACGGAGTGGAAGTGGTCGCGGGCAGGCATTTCGGGTCTCCTCGCTGGTCAGGTGAGGTGGGCGGCGATGGCGTCGGCGAGGTGGGGCGGGACGCCGAGGCGGGAGCGCAAGGTGTCGGTGTCGATCGGGGATCCGGTACGGGTGCGGTACTCGTCGGCGACCTTGCGGGCGTGGTCGATCAGGACGGCGGGGACCGGAGGAGCGGGAGCCGGGGCCGGGGCAACGGGGTCCTCTGCGACCGGGGCCGTCGTCGCAGCAGGCTCGGGCAACGCTTCTGCGGGCGGCCCCAGTTCGGCGGCCGGTACTGGCTCCTCGTCCTGCGGTTCCGCATCCGGCGTATCCACAGCAGCTGCTGACGGGACCGGCCTCGACTCCGTAGCCGGCGAATGAGCGAGGAGCGTTCCGCCGAGGAAGGCGAGCGCGGGCCATCCGGCGATGCCGAGACGGAGCGGGGCGGGTGGATCGGTCAGGTCGAGAAACCCGGCCGTTGCGACGTTGGCCCCGAGCGAGGCACACAGCGCGACGACGAACCAACACCACGCCAGCCGAGACGGCCCCTCACTCCGCAGCCGCCGCCAGGCCGCGACAAGGAGCAGGTCGACACTGACCGGGTAGGCCCACGCCTTCCAGCCGTTCTGTCCGGCAGCGGCAGCCAGGTCGTGCAGATGGGCGAAGGACAGGGCACCGGCGATGACAGCCTGAATCAGGACCGCGTCGATGCGGAAGCCGTGACGGGCACCCATCAGACGTCGCCCGGGTCGTCGGGGTCGCGATCCTCCGCGAGCATGCCGGGCGGCGGCTCGGGCAGCGAGATCACGAGCGACGGGGTGACGGCGTCCACGAAGTCGAGGTCGGCACCGGCCATGTCGGCGTACAGGGCAAGCTGGCCGAGCAGGAACACGGTCCGGTAGAAGTCCCCGCAGTTCGGGCACATGGAGGGTTCTCCTTCTCTGGGCATGACGGGGTAGGGACTTGGTGCGATGGCGGTCGCACCGGCCGTGGGGATTCGGCAGGGATCAGGTGGTGGCCGAGGAAGCCTTGGCCAGCGACACCGGCATGGCGTCGGAGCCGGGGAGCCTCGGACGGAAGGGCGCCAGCTCAGGCAGTTCTGGGGTCCGGTCGGCATGCCGGTTGCAGATGTTCACGGCCTGTCGGAGCGAGGTGTGCGGGGCACGAATGCGGTGCCAGCCCCCGGAGGCGTCGCCCGCGATGGCGAGCCCTCGTGTCTCGGCCGGGATCTGGATGGCGGCGAGTACGGCGTCAGGGGCGATGTCACCGAAGGCCATGTTGGCGGAGGTCTCGTCGTTGACGCGGTGGGCGGTGCGGCCGGTGAGCTGGGCTCGAAGCATGGTGATGCCCTTGCCGAGTTCGGAGCCGAAGCGTTGCCCACAGATTTCGAGGTAGATGCCGGCCGCGCGGCCGAGCTGGGCGAGGCGGACCAGGTCCGTGATGATGCGGTCCCGGCGCTTCTCCTCCTCCTTGTTGGCGTACAGGGCGAGTTCGGCGACTTCATCGACCAGGACCACGACCGGGACCGGGCGCAGGTGATCGGGCAGGTCCCAGATATCGGCAGCGATCTCCGCGTCCGGCACGTCAGCGGTGATCCGCTGCTGAGCCCGGATGACCTGATAGATGTGCTTCATCCGTTCCACGAGCGCATCGAGTACTTCGGCAGCGGTGTCGGGGTCGTCGGCCAGCGCGGAGAAGCGACGGGCCAGCGGGAACAGTTCGACGCCCTGTTTGCAGTCGATGCCGACGAGGGCGACGTCCATCGGCGCGAGGCCGGCGACCAGGTTGCGCTGGTAGACGGACTTGCCGGACTCCGTGGCGCCGAGGGTGAGGGCGTGAGGTATCGCGCGATAGGCGCGGTAGTGCACCGAGCCGTCCTGCCGCAGCGCGACCGGCACCCGCATCGGCCGAGTCTCTTTCTCGGTCGGCATCTGCACCCGCTTGAGCACGTCGTAGCCGGTCATCCGCACCTCTACGACACCGGACCGCAGCTCCCGCGAGGTCACGCCGTACATCGAGAACGAGTGCCGGAGCCGGTCCGAGGCGGCGGCGACGTCGAAGGCGTCCTGTCCGGGCCGGAGCTTCAACCGGAGGACCAGGCCGGTACGTGTCGGCCGCAGCCGCAGGATGCGCGGGGAACGGGACTCCGGTATCGGCCGGTTGGTGACACGGGCGAGGGCGAGCCGCCACCGCGGCGGCGGGACGGTTAACCCACACGCGTCCATGACGGAGCCGTATCGGACCAGGACCCGCACCACGGCCAGCGTGACCCCGAAGGTCAACCAGTACCAGGCGGGACGCCGCCACCGCAGGAGACCCACGGCAGCGACGACCAGCACCAGGGCGACCGCGAAGCCGGTCATGATCAGGCCGCCTTGGGCCCTGCGGCGGCATCGGCCAGCGACGTGACCGCGACCGCGCGGAACGCGATGCCGTGCCGCTTCTGACCGTTGAAGTCGTTCTCCCACGGCCGGGCGATCAGACCGGTGAGCGCGACCGGCGTGCCCATGGCCAGCTCGCCGGAGATGCCGGGCTCCGGAACGGTGATGGAGAGGATCTCTACCTCCTCGTTCGCCGCGAACATCACGTCGACCGTCATCAGCTTCGCCCCGCTGTCGGCATCGGTCGCGATCTCGCCGGTACGCCGGTCGCGGACCTTGACCTGCGGGGACTTGGCGACCATCACGACCGCTCCGGAGGTGTCGACGGGGATCTGACGCACAGAGATCACTCCTCTATAGATGTCGAACTCCACCACTCATGTACATGAGTGACATGAAGAAGAGTGCCCGACTCCTGTACATGAGTCAACCCGCCACGAAGAAGAACTCGTGACGGGCTGCGGGAAGTTGATCGGGCGTCAGTCGGCGGCAGGGATCCGGTACTCGAAGACGAACTGATCAGCGGCCATCAGGGTGTCGCACACCTCGACCACTCGCCCCACAGTCGTACGGGCTTCCCGGATGAGGTGGACCACCGGCGCACCGGGGCTGAGCGCCAGCTCGGAGGCTTCTGCCTTCGACGCCGGCCGCGCCTGCAAGGTCTCTACGAACTCCGCGAACTCGTGCCCGTGGTCTTCGAGCCGGGCGTAGATGCCACCGCCGCCGGGATTCTCGGCGAACAGCTCCGGGATCTCCTTCACGACGTCCCAGGGCAGGTACGACGTCGCCGTCTCGACCGGGGTGCCGTTGCGGAAGTAGAGGCGCCGGCGGGCCAGCACCTGTGCACCCGCGGGGACCCCCAGTCGTTGCGCGGCATCTTCAGGCGCCTCGATGGGGCCGACGTAGAGAACACTGACCTTGGCCGCCGCACCGGACTGCGCGGACTCCGCAAGATAGGCCGCCTGCCCACCCTGCCGCAGCGAGCGCCGAAAGCGGTCGGAGGAACGGTGCCGCACCGGAGGCCGGTCCTTCACGATCGAGCCCTTGCCGTGCCGGGTCTCGACCAGCCCGCTCGCCCGCACCTCGACCATGGCCTTACGGATGGTCCCGCCGGACACGCCGTAGCGGTCCACCAGCTCAGACTCGCTCGGCACCATGTCGCCAGGCTTCAGGACCCCCGCCCGGATCTGCTGCACGATCTCGTCCGCGATCTGCACGTACCGAGGCCCGGAACCGACCCCTCCAGCCGCAGTTCCCATAGTCCTTCCCCGCCTCCTATGCTCCTCTACATGAGTCAACCACAGGAAGCGACACCGTCCCCCCTGCACTCCGTGTCCGTGGCCGGAGTAGTGGTGCGCGAGGACGGCCGCCTCCTGGCGATCCGCCGAGCCGACAACGGCACCTGGGAACTCCCCGGCGGCATCCTCGAACTCAACGAGACCCCCGAGGCCGGCGTAGCCCGCGAGGTCCTGGAGGAGACAGGCATCCACGTCGAGGTAGACGAACTCACTGGCGTCTACAAGAACTTGAACCGCGGCATTGTGGCCCTGGTCTTCCGCTGCAAGCCCTCCGGGGGCGCCGAGCGTACATCAAGCGAGTCCACGGCCGTCTCATGGCTCACTCCGCACGAGGTCAGCGAGCGCATGTCCGAGGTCTTCGCGGTCAGGCTCCTGGACGCCTTGGACGGCAACGGGCCGCACGTACGCAGCCACGACGGCAAGCACCTCATCCCAGCGGGATAAGACTTTCTCTACTTCATCAAGGCCCGCGCACGGCTCGGGCGCGCGCCGCCTTGTCGGCGGGGCCGCCGCCCTGTCTTCGCCAGCGGCGGCCACGCCCGGCGGCGCGCTGCGTGCATGCGGGCGAGGCAGGAAAACCCGCTATGGCTGGGGCGGTCGGCTCCACGGCTTTTACTGCCTGTTCTCTATCCGCTCGCGCGGTCGGACAGGTTCGAACGGGAGCCTGGTTCGGGTGAGTCGTCCGGGGTGAGTGCATGGAGGAAGGGCCTCTTGGTAGCTCGCGGATGTCGAGTCCAGCGAGAAGCAAGAGGCCCTGTTGTCGAAGTGTCGCGTGGTCCTGGTTGCCGAGTCCAGTTCGTCCACTCGTGGGTGTGACTGCCTCGCCCACAGGTTCGGGAACGCGGTCGACCGGCCGCAGCGCCGACCCCGATACGGCTCGGACATGAGCGATGCCGAGTGGGCCGTGGTGAAGGATCTGCTGCCGGTTCCGGGCTGGCTGTCGGGCCGCGGCGGGCGTCCGGAGGGCTACTGCCACCGGCAGATGATCGACGCAGTGCGCTACCTCGTCGACAACGGCATCAAGTGGCGGGCGATGCCCGCGGACTTCCCGCCCTGGCCGCGCGTCTATGCCTTCTTCGCCCGCTGGCGGGACACGGGACTGGTCACCGAGCTGCACGACCGGCTGCGGGAAGCCGTCCGCGCCGGCGAAGGCCGCAGCACCGAGCCGAGCGCGGGGGTCGTGGACTCGCAGTCGGTGAAGGCGGACGCCACCGTCACCTTCGGCTCACGGGGCTTCGACGCGGGCAAGAAAATCAACGGTCGCAAGCGGCATCTGCTCACCGACACGCTCGGACTCCTCCTGGCCGTGCTGGTCACACCGGCATCCGTGACCGACCGGGACGGCGCCCGGTCCCTTCTGTCGGCGGCGGCCGACCGCTTCCGGCGGCTGGCGCGGGTCTGGGCCGACGGCGGCTACACCGGCCACCTCACCGACTGGACCAGCCAGCATCTCGGGCTCGTCCTCGACATCGTCCGCCGCAGCGAGGACGCCCGCGGGTTCCAGCCACTGCCCCGCCGCTGGGTCGTGGAACGGTCCTTCGCCTGGTTTCCGCGCAGCCGCCGCCTGGTCCGGGACTACGAACGACGCACCGACACGAGCGAAGCCGTCATCCGCTGGTCGATGATCGCCCTCATGAACCGCCGCCTGGCCGCACAGCGTCATCAATGCGCTGTTCTGCCGGCAGGGTGAACCTCCCGGGCTTTGCCTCCACCAGCCAGCCTCGTTCCACCAGCCGCTTCAGCCGTGCTCTCGCACCCTCGACGCGTGAGGCCGAAGCGCTGTCCCAGCCGAGTACCACGGCCGCCCGCCGGGCACCCAACCCGTCACCCCCGGCCTCAGCCGCGGCAGCCATCAGCGCCCGGTAGTCCACCGACAGGTCTTCGACCCCGGCCGCATTCTCCCGATGCGGCACGGCACGGCGCGGGCCCACCGGCTTCCTCGGCGACGCGCCAACGACCGTCTCGGCCGGCTGTTCCTCCTCGGCGAGCGCTTCCAGATACTGTTGGAGGCCGATCGTCCGAAGCCTGAGGACCTCCTCGGCATCCACCAAGTCCGCCCGCAAACGCCCCAGTTCGGCTTCGAGCTCCTCCACTCGCACGGCAGCAGCCCTCCGCCGCGTCTCCAGGACCGCCCGCATCGACGGCATCTGCCACCCCCACGCCGACTCGATCAGCAACGAGTCGAGACTCCCGCCACAGCCGCAATCTCATGCCTGACCAGCGGAATCCGCACACGGCATTCGGAAAGCGAACGACCTCTTAGACAGCCACTTTGGGGCGAGCCTCTAAGATCATGGCCCCAACGTCGTGCGGTAACGGGCAGGTCCACAGACTGCCCGACTCACCGGAAGCTTACGGGGCCGTGATCACTCGCCCCAAAGCAGCTCCAGCCCAAAGCCGCTCCACCGCCCTCGGCATAGAGCCCACCCCTCTCAAATACATGTAAAAATTCGCAGGGGTGACCCATTGCTTATTGGGTCACCCCTACAACTGGAATCTGCGGATACGCAGTTCCTCACCTATCGAGCTACAGCGTGACAGAGAACCTCCATGGACCGGGTAGCCCGCTTCACGGCTACTTGCGATTGATGCGCTATCTGTTCTCTGGGTTTTCCTGACCTCTGTAAGGCGACGAGGAGGCCTTGAACAGCGGTCTTCAACCTGCGCAGCACGCGATCGAGCCGGTGCAGCATCAGCCGCGATCGTAGGTCAAGCGGGCCGAGAGCCTCCCGCGCTGCCTCCAGCGCCAGGCCCAGTGACCCATCAGCATGTTGCAGATACGCACGCAGGCATGCCACGGCCGCTTCGATGTGCTGTTTCTTTTCCTCTGGACTTTCTGCCCGCGCAGCAGCCTCCAGGTGCCCTTTAGCGTAGAAGAATTGCTCGAATCCCTCTAACAGTGCACCGTCCAGATCCTTCCTCTTCCGCCGCTTCAGTTCGGCGATTTCAGACAACTCTGCCGCAGATGGCAACGAGTAGCCCGGACCGTTGTGAGTTACCGCATCCAGGAAATGACTGACGCTGGAGCGCGGTTCGACCCACGCGTCATCCTGTGTTAATTCATACCCTGGACCGCTGTGGGTCAGGGCGTCTAAGAAACGAGTTCCCATACTTACACGCCACCTTCCTCAGCAGGTGAACGACCGACGGCCATTCTCGTTACGCCAGGCTCAATCACTCCTGATTGCTGAGATGGTTCCGTCATTGCCGCGTGCTGAGTCATCGCGAGCCCGGGCGCCGCTCGCTGCCACTTGTCAAGGATGGCTGGCGCCCCCGCACCAACCACTATTGCCCCGAAGACGCCTAGTTGATCCGTTGCAGCAAGGCCCCATGCAACGCCAGCGCCTAATAAGATCCGTATGACTTCACCAGTGAAGTACATCGGCTTTGTGGGCCCATTTTTGACTTTCCAGGGCCACTGATTCCGCATCTGCAGGTGCTTATAGAGTGTCACCAGTGACACCAAGGCTCCACCGGCAGCGCCATAGCAGAGCATCTGCCCATGCAGCATTGGACTCCCCCAGGTGTCACGACCCAAGCCTGCGATCTACCAGGCTAGCGGCGACCCCTGTGACTGTCATACGCCTGGTGTATCATTCCGGCCGCCGCAACGTGGGGTGTTGAAGCGCAGACTTCCGCCAGACGGCGTAGTCCCAGGTGAACGGCACGCATGGCAACTTCAGTCGCTGGGTCTCGGTCACGCACGTGACCGAAAACTGTCTCGGACACGGGTACCTGCGCTAGCCCACTCTCTTCAGACCCCGCAGTCCCGAGTTGGGGGCTTACGGTCTGCGATGTTGGGTGTCAACACGCCCGGCAACGCACACATCGTGGAAGCTGCGGCCGACGGCAGTGACGGCAGTAATGACGGCAACAACGGCGGACGGCAGTGACACTCGACTGCCCAACACGGTGCGAGTGTAGGGCCGCCAGCCCAGCCCACCAATGCCTGCCCGCATCTTCTAAGCGCCTGTGCCGCCGACAGCAGCGAACCCACCGGGCGACCATGACCGGTGAGCGTCTAACTGCGTGACAAAGCTGATGGACAGCGACGGCCAACCGCGCACACCTACAGACCATCGCAGCAGGTGAGAGACACTGCCCCGAGTCAGACGCCTACCCGAGTTGCCTCGGGGTGAAGAGGCCAGGTTTCACGGTCACGTTTCCGCCGGCGCGGCTCGCTCTGGTCGACGGCAGGGCAGCGTGGCTGAGGCCGGTGGGGGTGCAGCGAGGCATACGCGCGCCAGGTTCGTCGGCGCACCCGCCGTCGTGGCTGACTGTCGTCGGCTGAGGTTCGTGCCATAACCGTGCCAGATGCAGGGGGCAGCCACGGTCAAGACCGGTGTCCTGCGGTCGAGTAGCCGCTCACTTCCTCGGCCGGTGAAGCCACAGCTCAGCCCGCAGATCACCCAGCCTCTCTCCTAACGCGGTGCTCCTATGGTTGGATCACCGACCGCTACGGCAGCGGCACAAAACAGCCGACAGGTAATCACGGCCGTTCCGCCTTACCACGGCGAAGACCCAGGTAGTCGTCGATGCCTTCCACACCGGGTACTCCGCGACACGCATTGCTGACGAACATGGCTGAGCGAACTTGGTTGGCGCAACGTTGCGCGCTCTGAGCTGTGACACCGCTGCACCTGTACCGTCCTGCACGGATGTCCTCAGCCATGTCGAGGAGGTGACCACGGAGTTGGTTAGCTGCCTCAAACGTCATCTCTGGAAAAAGCGCCGCTTGCCCGCCTGCTCCGTGCTGGCGACGAGATGCGTTCTGAAGCAAGATCCTCGTAGTGTCGGCATCGGGAAGACGGCCCTCGAGGCCGTTGGCGACGAGGCCAGAGATCTGGAAGCGCACAAGTTGATGACTAGACATGGAAGCATCCTGACGCTCTTCAGCCCTCAAGTCAGGTACTTGACCGTTTGCCCAGGTCAATGCCCAAACCGGCCGCAAGTGATCGCAGTTTCCCAAGCTGGGAGCCCTGATCGGTCCAGGCCCACGACGGATCTCGACGTACTCACCGGCGTACGCCCGGTTCACTCGATGCACCCGGCTATGCGCCCTGCCCCTGTGTAGGCAGGGTGCCCCAGGCTGGATGCTCGGATCCCATGCGGACCAAGGAGGGGGAGGGACCGTGGGTGAGTGGAAGCAGGGGAAGTGCGGTTGGCCGACGGACCGAGGCAGCTGCCGCAACAAGACGATGAAAGGCACGTCACGTTGCTACCGCCACCAAGGTGACTGGACGAAGCGCGGCCAGGCCGAGCTGAAGAAGAAGGCGAGCAAGCGCCGCAAGAAGTAGGACGGACCCGCGGAGTGAGTGTCTAACTGCGTGACAACGCCGCCGAACATCGGCGGATGAGCGCGGACGGTTGCGGACCATCAGCGCAGGTGAGCCGCAGATCAGCTGAAGGTCAAGGCTCCTTCCAAGTTGCTTCGGGACGAAGAGGTCCTGGGTTCAAGTCCCTTAACCGCGAAGGAGAAGTACCGGCTCAGGGCGGTGGGGAAGCTGGTCTACGAAGTGGGCTGGCTCTCCAGCAGTGCTTCCGCCGTCAGGGTTCTTGCCAGCGCGCCCATCAGCCATTCCGCGAGGTTCACGCCCTGGGACCAGCACTCGCCTTCGTGGTTGCACCACATGACGCCCGCAGGATCGCGGAAGTCGACCAGCGACCAGATAGTGCAGCCCCAGTCGTAGATCAACACCAGGCCGGCCGGGATGCGGCCGGACGGGTCCGGACCGTCCTGGTACAGCTCGGCGATGTCCGCAAAGTTGCCCTGCGCGGCCCCGCCGCGCACCCCCAGGATGCCTTCGTTCGGGCCGAATCCGCCGTTGGCGACCTCGACGTACAAGCGCCGCAGGAGAGGAGGCAACGGGAACCCGATGACTTCTTCCGCCGCAGCGACAGCCTCCGGTGTTGCGGGCGGAGGCAAAGTCCCCGCCCGAGCTGCGATACGCAACGCCTCGACAACCTCATCATCAGTCACGGGCTCAGCCTCTCAGCCCGGACTGGTCGGACGTGCCAGATGCGTGCCAGATCCTGCGGGGAACCACGGGGAACAGCGGGGACTTGCCCCGGATGGGGCCAAGGCTCCAACACTGCTTCGCCGCAGTTCGGCCCAGCAAACCGCCACCAAGAAACCCAAGCTTCCCAAGTTGATGGCTCAGAGTCTTCCTCCCTCGATGCCCTGCGTTCCAGCGTCCGACATAAAGCAGTGGGGAGGGGAGCCAGTTGATGCTCGGGCTCCCCTCCCCACGCGAGGTGGAAGGATGTCACGGGTGGGCGCTGTTTGCGGCCGCCGTTTCAGGGATGGTGTGGTTTGCTCGCGGTCAGGAGGTGGCCGCGGCTGGTCGCGACGCGGAGTACGTCCCGCAGGGCCCCGGTCAGTTCCTTTGCCAGGAGGCGCAGGTCCTCCGGGCCCACGTCAGGGTCGTTGAGGGTATCCGAGGCGTGTTCCAGTAGTTCGGTTGCCGTTCCCAGCTGAATCGCTTCGATGTTGTCCGCCAGGCGGGACATGTAGCCGGTCTTGTCGTCGGTGCTCAGGTAGCAGGGCTTGCCGTCCGAGCCCGACCACGGCAGGAGTCGTAGTTCGTTCGGTGCCGTCATTTTTGAGTCTGCCTCTCATCGGTCGGGTGGTGGGTGGTGAAGACGGCGTCGACGTGGTCGCCGGGGAACGCCAGAAGTGCGGCCTCGATGACCCGCCCGGAAGTGTCGGTTGCGACGCGTGTGATGGCGAGGGCTGGCGCCGAGGAGCGGAGCCGAAGGGCAGACGCTTCCTCCGGGGTCGGTGGGCGAGCGCATACCGTCTCCCGGACAGTTGCCGGTGGCCTACTCAGGACCGCGAAGCGCGTGGCTGTCTCCCGCCAGGGGGCGTTGTCGTCCTCGACTCCGGCTGGGGTCAGGTCGGGCGGGATGTAAATACGGGCCAGCCCCCGCGGGGACTCTCCCTGACGGCTGAGGCAGAAGAACTCGGTGAGTGGGCTGCCCGCCGGCACCTTGAGCAAGGTCGTCAGATGTCCGTGTGCTGCAACTGTGGTGGTGCTGACCGTGATGTTCAGGGCTGCTTCTCCGGCGGTCCACGGATCCAACGTCCCCCAGCCGCCGACGTACACGGTCTTGCGAGGCCGACGGCGGACGAAGTTGCCCTTGCCGTGGATCTTCTCGACCAGGCCCTCGGCCTGGAGGACCGCGAGGGCGTTCCGCAGGGTCACCGTGCTGACCTTGTAGCGGACGGCGAGGCCAGCCTCAGAGGGGAGGCGTTCGCCGGGCTTGATGCGGCCGCTCGTGATCTGCTGCCGGAGATCGTCGGCGATCTCGTGATGGCGTGCACGCACGGGCCGGTTCACCGCCTTCTCAGCATGCGAACGGCGACAAGTCGGGTTCGCGCGTGCATCGTCAGCAGTTCGCCAGACTCAAAGAGGAGCTGCTTGGCGCCTTGAGGGAGTTGGAAGAGGTCGGCAACCCGACAGGGCAGGCCCCCGAGTTGGATGACGTCGCCTCGTTGCACGGTGGCCGCGGTGACCTCGACGTTGGAGACCAGCGCGCCGCCGAGTGCCCGGCCGCTCACCGCTCCGCCTCCGCCTTCATAGAGTGGGGAGGCACCGTGTGGCACGGGCAGGCGCACGTCTCGTACACAAGCGGCAGGTCGACCGGTGCGGAGACCGACGAGGACTCGACGCAAGCAAGGTGTATGCCGATGCAGCACACGGCCGAGCGGTACGGAATGGCCGACGTCTCGGTGATGGGGGGCCGCTTGGGAGGAAGCATTAGCAACCTCCCGCGAGAGACGACCACGCCTCAGCCGGCATGTGAGAGGTGACCACCAGCGCGCGCCGCCGTACTCGTTGCTCCCAGGCCAGCACGTACGGGCGGACGAGCGCGTTTTCCTCCCCCGCGAGTGGGACGCGGTGGTTTGCGGCTTCGGTAGTCCGGCTCAGGACCGCCGTCGGAGCATCGGCAGGGACGGGCAGGACATGGGCAGCCTGCGGCCGAGAGGGCGCTAAGGGGCGGCGATGCCTGCCCTTGCGGGCGTACCGCGCTCTGGTGAGTGAGGCGGCGCGGCGGATACGGTTGAGCACGCTGTTCAGCTCCTATCGCTGATGGCTCGGTCCCCCGACATTGCCCGTCGTGGGGACCGCTTTGCGTACGGCCGCCCAGAGGGTGCGGCCGTTCAGGCTGGTGGCGAGAAGCCCGAACCGATCGGCCTCCGCCACGGCTTCCAAGACCTCCCGCCAGGACTCGTCCGGAAGCGATTCCGGCACCTCTGCCTCGACCGACCACGACCGGTCGTGCTCCTCCAGGCGTGCGGGGAGCCCGAGGGCCGACAGCCGGGCAGCGATGGCTGCCGCGCGAACTCCCGAAGCGGGCACAGGGCAGCCTCCGTCACCGGCGATCACTTTCAGTGAAGCTAGTTAACTAGATTAGAGCTAGTGGACTAGATTTTCCATATGCCTGAGCAGCCGCCCTATCTCCGCATCGCCGACGAACTCCGGCGGCGGATCGCGGAGCACGTATGGGAGCCCGGAGACCGCCTGCCGTCCCGCGCCCAGATCGGCCAGGAGTGCGGGGTCGGCGAGAACGTCGTCCGCCGGGCTCAGGAGCTGCTGATCTCCCAAGGAGTGCTGGAGGGGCGCGCCGGTTCCGGCACGTACGTCGCCGAGCCACGGCAACGGGTGCGCATGGTCCGGTCGTCCGCACGGGAGCGGCCCGACGGGTCGCCGTTCCGGGCGGACATGAAGGCCGTGGGCAGGCAAGGGGATTGGGAGAGTCGGACCGACGCCAAGGTGCCGGCTCCGGCGGACATCGCGGCACGGCTCGGTATCGCCGAAGGTGATCTCTGCGTCCGGACGACGTACGAGTTCCTGGGCGACGGCAGGCCTGTGCAGCTGTCCACGAGCTGGGAGCCGTACGACCTCACCGCTGGCACCCTCGTCGTCCTACCCGAGGGAGGGCCGCACGCCGGGGAAGGTGTCGTGAACCGCATGGCCGCGATCGGCATCACCGTCAGCCACGCCGTCGAGCAGCCCGAGCCCAGGCAGGCGACCGCCGAGGAGGCGTCGATACTCGGCATCCAGAAGGCCTCGCTCGTCACGCACATCCGACGGACGTACTACAGCGATCAAGGGCTACCCGTCGAGACGGCGGACATCGTGGTGCCCGCCGCCCACTGCGAGATCGTCTATGAGATTCCGATCAATCGGTGACGGTTCTGGGCCGTTGCCCTCCCAGTGACTATCCATCACGCCTCCCGTACCCGAGTGGCTCCGTCAGAATTTCGCGTACGAGGGCCGGAGTCAGTGCCCGAGTGGTCGCGTCCACGCGGTCCGCCCTGCCGATCGATCCCGGCCTCGCTACAGCTACAGTGCGCGCCGCGAGGGGGGAAGTCAGCCTCGTAAAAGAGGCTTTTTGTGATCTTGATGCCTCGATCCGGTCTCTACCGGATCCTTGGCCGCCGCCAGTCGAATGCGTGTCGAAGGCTGGTCCACGAGACGCCGAGCACGCGAAGACGGGCAAGTCAGGGAGGGTGCGATACGCGACCCGCCAAGCGCCTTCTAAGCGCTTGGCCGCAGGTTCGAGTCCTGCCGGGGGCGCCTTCCGAAGCCCTCCCCTCGGGGAGGGCTTTTTGCTGGTCAGGGCAGGTACGGCCGGGCGCGCGTCAGCCCCGGACGCCCTTCTCGTGGCCCCCGGGGCTGCCGGCTGTCACCGGGTTCTCGCGGGTGGCCGTGTCGACTACGTGTCGAGGTTTCCGTGCCGCAGGGTCGGTCGGGGGCCGGCTCCTGGGAACTCCTAGCGAAGATCTTCAGCCGCTTCGAGCCGCCTCTTCAGAGCGGGCAGCTGCCCGTCGACACAGCGGACGTAGGTGGCCGGAAGCACGGCGACGCTGTTCTGTGCCCCGGCACCGCGCGCGTCTCGCCCGCAGCACGGCCCTTGAGGTCCCGCCGCTTACGGATCTCCCAGAAGTACCCGCGGACCCGAACATGCGGGCCCGGGCCCCCAGGCACCGGTCCGGGTACGGCTGTCCAGCTCACGGCGCGTGGTGATGAGCTGCCGAGCAGTTCCCGTCTCGTTCAGAACGGTGCACGATCTTCAAACGGGACCGATGGAGGCCGCTGAATTGACTTGCGGCGGCGCGGCGTTGGGTCGAAGAGCAGGGATCTGGCGACACCGACGTGCTCGGTGGCCTGCTGTATGAGTTGGCGGAACTCGCCCGAGGGGCTCAGCGGCGCGGGGAACGGCTGTACTGCTGGATCCGTGTCTGATCTGCCCGAGTTCCGCACTCCCACAGCTGTGCGTCTCCGTCGCCTTCGCCAGACGTGATCATCCGACCAGGCGGAAGGAGGCCCTCAAGGCACAAACAGGCTTCAGGTGCATGGGACGGATGCGGTGCTGCGACTGGGAGACATCACTGCGAGGGTCCGACCACTCGATCGCGGAACTGCTGGAAAGTGTGCCAGCCTGACGTTTGTCCCGGAGCGATCAGGTCTCCTTCCGCGCAGTCGAGCACCTTGCACCGCAGAGCCTCGGCAAGGCGGAAGACAGGCGTCAGCGCGTCGTCACCGGAGCCCCGGATATGGAGCATGATCGATCCCACGGGGTCTTCTGAGCCGATGTTGAGCTCGATGGACCAAGTGGGACCGGAAACTTCGCCCCACGCGGGGTCCGAGAGATCTGCTTCGGGACAGGCCTGGGTGACAGCGGCGAGCACGTCACGTCGTCGGCCGAGCGAGTCCGGGGTGTGGTCGGCGGGGATCTCCTGCACGGAGGTGAGGTCGTCGGGCAGGCGGAGGAGGAGTACGTCCCAGCTCATTGCGGCCTTCCTGGCAAGGGTTGAGGAGCGTCACGGTCACTCAGATCAGGCTGAGCTGTTCTGCGGACGGTTGCGGCAGGAGCACGTTCTGCAGGCGCCGGATGTTCGCGCGCCAGGGGCCGCCATCCGATTCGGCCCACAGGTCCATCAGCTCGGAAGGCTCGGTCATGACACGGTCGATGGCCTGGAGCGCGAGATCGCGCAGGCCGGTGAGATCAGGAAGAGGCTCTTCAGTCCCGTAAATGGGATCGGCAGGTTCACCCCCAGGGCACTGCGCGGCGACAAGAGCGGCCGCAGCTACGGCTTCCTCGGAGTCAGGTGCTTCGAGGTAACCCGCGTTTTCGATCACGCGTATGAGAGTGCTGCGGACAATGCCCTCGCGTTCGCCTACGGCCGCCTCATCAAGGTCCCCGCAGAAATCCGCTGCTGTGTCGTTGTCAAAGGGACCGACATCCCAGGTACCCATACGTCACTCCTGCATCGCCATATCTGTCCGCGACATTCTGATGGGAGCCACTGACAACGGCGTCGCCGTTGCGCCCCCGGAACCAGCACGGGGGCACGTCTGGTGGCGCTGGGCCGACCGGCCGGAGGAGCCGTCGGAGGCCTGCCCGATGCCCGGGTTGTTCCGCTGACACCCAACGCCGGCGCCGCCATCGTCGTACCCGCTGCGGCCGTCCCTGGTCAGCGATGTCACGATCGGAGAGTCTGGGGGGCATGCTGCTACCGCTCACCCAGGGGAAGACCGAGCTCATCGAGGTCGTCCGCATCAGCGACCCCGTCAGGCATATCCGTTCGGAGGACCTGGCCGGCGACACTGCCGCGATCTGGGAGGGAGACCAAGCCCGGCAGGCCCTGTCCCTGATCGCCGACCTACCAGGAAGTGAGCTGTACCGCTGTTTCCTCCCGGGCTGGGGAATCCGGGCGCACAGTTCCACCGATCAGCTCTTCGAGATCGCCTTCTGCTTCCGCTGTCACGGTGCCCGTATCTGGGGGCCGGGTCTTCCTGTCGAACAACGAGGCCGGACCTTCGACGCAGACAGCCCTGCGGCACTTGAACTGCTCCACCGATTCCGCTCCTGCCTGCCGGACTGAGGTCTCAGTGGCCTGCGGACGAAGAGGCGGCCGTGCCAGATGCAAGAGTCAGCAGTGGTCGACAAGGGTGGATCTGCAACACCTCATTGCGGCATGCATGATGACCGGCGTGGGGATCGATGTGGAACTGCACTCTGCTCGGCCGGCTCGCAACTGGGAGAAGTCTCGCGCGACGTTCTTGCGCGGGTCCCACGGGCACGCCGATGCGTTGGCCGACGCTTTGGGGGCGCTTCACTATCTCGGTGTCCCTGGTCGACTCACCGCTGTCGACCTCTACGGGGACACGGTGATGAACGAGCAGGAGGCCGAAGCCGCCCTCGCCGAAGTGCCCGGTTTGCGGGAGCAGTGCACGGACGAACGGCAGCGCGCAGCGCTGGATGATCTCGCGGCGGTGCTGCGGGAGTGCGTCAACACCGCAGGCAGTTATGTACGGTTCGCCGGCGACTGAGTAGCACGCGGGGTCTGAGCACTGTCGAATGCCCGGCACCGTATGCCAGGAACGAGAAGAGGTGCAGGTAATCAAGGGTGCGCCGGTCGACACACCAGGCGCCTTCTATGCGCTTGGCCGCCGGTTCGAGTCCTCCCGGGGCGCCGTCCGCATCCTCCCCTCGGGAGGGCTTCTCGTCAGCCCGGACGCCCCTCTCGTGGACTCCGGGGTTGTCCGGCCGTCGCTGCCCGTCGGCCCCCGCGCGGTTCTCAGTTGGAACGCGCGGCGATCTGCTCGGCGATGGAGAAGCGCTGCTCGCACTCCGGGCAGGTCGCCTCGCCGAAGGCGTACGTCAGGGCTCGCGCGACGTCTTCGTGGCCGTCGGTCAGGGCGAGGTCGTGGAGGCGGCGGCCGAGACCTTGCAGGGTGCGGGGATCGGCCGGTTGGAGGGGGAAGGTCTCGGTGTCATCGCAGCGGGCGTGGTCCCCCACCGCGCTGAAGAAGCCCCGCTCTCCGATGATCACCCACAGGGTCGCGCACCCGTCGGGATCGGGGCATTCGAGTTCGTACTCCTCGCTGACGACACCCCAGATCAAGTCCTCCGCCCAGTGGATGTCGCCCTCCAGGTTCAGGACGGCTTCGAGCAGGTGGCAGTAGTCGTTCCGGTCGGCGGTGGCCTGCCGCCACCGGTTCGCGGCGCCCAGGAGTCGGGTGACGTCCGGCGCGTACCGGCGCCGCAGGTTCCGGGTCTCGTGCCGCTGGTCGGCCTGGACGAGAAGGGCACCGGCCAGGTGCAGGGCCGAAGCCGCCGTGTCGGCGTTGCCGGCGTCCGCCATGTCCGCCAGCGTCGGCAGCACCAGCGGATGGGCGACGTCCAGCGATCCGTTGTGGTACAGCTCCGTCCAGAGGTCGCTCCAGGCCTGGTCGTCCCGTCCGCCTGCGGCGCGTTCCAGCAGGACCTTCAGACGGCCGGAGTCGGCGTCGTCCGTGCGGGGCCCAGGGGAGTTCGTCGTCATCTTGGGCATCCAAGCAAACCTCCGCGACCGTGCGTTCGCCGGCCTGCCGATTGCCGTGGACGTCGTGCCGGTCGGGCGTGTCCGGTCTGGCGGAGCCGCCGGCCGGGGCAAGCCGTTGGGGCCGCCGTCCCGTGGTCGGCCGCCTTCCGGGTCGTCATCGGTTGGCCTAGCCTGACCGGCATGACACCGGGGGACAGGGTCGGCGGGCGCTTCGAGCTGATCGAGCGGCTCGGCAGCGGGGGGATGGGGACCGTGTGGCGTGCCAGGGACACGCTGCTGGACCGTGAGGTGGCCCTCAAGGCGGTGCGCCAGGACGCGGACGCCTCGCACACCGTGCGGGAGCGGGTCTTACGGGAGGCCAGGGCGCTGGCCCGGCTCAGCCACCCGCACGTGGTGACGGTGTACGAGGTCGTCGAGGCGGAGCCGCACCCGTGGATCGTGATGGAGCTGGTGCCCGGCACCTCGCTCCAACAGCGCGTCGACGCGGGGCCGCTGAGTCCGGCGGAGACGGCCCGCATCGGCCGGCAGATCCTCTCCGCCCTGCGCGCCGCGCACGCCGCCGGCATCCGGCACCGGGACGTGAAACCCGCGAACATCCTGATCCGCCCCGACGGCACCGCCGCCCTCACCGACTTCGGCATCGCCGCCCTCCAGGGCACGACGGCACTGACCGCGACCGGTGAATTCGTCGGCACCCCGGAGTACATGGCTCCCGAACGCATCCGCGGCCGCGACGACGACCCGGCCTCCGACCTGTGGTCCCTCGGGCTGGTTCTGTACCTGTGCACGGAGGGCGCGAGCCCGCTGCGCCGCGCGACCACGCCCGCCACCCTGGCCGCGGTCCTCGAAGAGCCGGTCCCCCCGCCCGTACGCTCCGGGCCCCTGGCCCCCGTCCTGCGGTCCCTCCTCGTGCGGGACCCGGCGGCCCGCCCCGACGCAGGTCGGCTGGACGCGATGCTCGCCCAGGTCGAGGCCGGCACCACGCCCAGCTGGGCCCAGCCGACGCTGACGGCGGCCCGCACGCCGGCCCCGGTCCTCCAGGCGACCCCCACGCAGCAGGACGTCCCCGGGCCCGGGACGCCGGCCCCGACCCGCCGCCGTGCACCGGCGCTCCTCGCCGCGACCGCCGTCCTGGCCGTGGTCACGGCGGCCGCGCTGGTACTGACCCTGCGCACGGGCAAGGACAGCGGACCGACCGCCGGGACGGCCGTCGCCACGACCACGCCCGCCTCGCTCACCTCCGCCCCTCACACGCGGCCGGCGAGCCCCGGTCCGGAGCACAGCCCGGACCCGGCGCCGAGCACGTCCTCCTCCCCCGCGCCGAGCGCGTCTCGGCGGTCATCGGCCCCGGCAGACGGCGGCCGTTGGATCGCGCAGCTGTACTCCGAGCCCGTCTCCTCGGGCGCCGCCGCCCGCGACCAGCGCCTCGAACGCATCCGCGCCTCCGTGCCCGAAGCGCTCTACCTGCGCAGCGACGACTACGCCTCGCTGCGCCCCGGCTACTGGGTGATCTACGCGCCGGGCCCCTTCCCCGACGGCCGTGCCGCGCTCGCCTACTGCGCCAGGCACGGCCGCACCACCGCGAACACCTGCATCGGCCGCTACCTGAGCACCAGCCGCGCCGACTTCCCCCTCCAGTGCCGTCCCCCGGCCCCCGACCCGAAGGGCCGCTGCACACGCGACGACTAGGGTCTTTCGTTTGGATCAGGCCGGATCAGGGAGCGGTGCCAGACCCCGCGAGCCCGGCACGATCCAAACGAGAGGCCCTGGCCGTGCTGTCCGGACAGCAGGCGCCACGGCCACGATCCACGGACGGTGCTGCGGGGCCCGGGTCCTTCCCCGAGGAGGGGTCTTTCCCCCGGGCCGAGACCCCTGCCGTGCGGAGTTAGCGTGGAAGGAGGGGGACGTCGAGCGGATGCCCGGCACCGTTGCGATGAAGCGGGTGAGCCATGACCGTGCAAGCAAGCAGGACAGACTCCGGTGCCGGGACGGCGCCGTCCGGTGGGCCGGTTCCGATCACGAAGCCCCAGGGGCCCGGTGCCGCGGCCGAGCAGGTCGTCAGGGGCAATTCGATCACTGTCCGCATGGGCGGCCTGCGAGTCGATCTGCCGCCCGGGGACCAGCTCGCGTTCCTCGCGGGCCTCGGCGTCCTGACGGCGCTCGAACTCGTCGAATGGCCGGTCGCGCTCGCCATCGGGGTCGGGCACGAACTGGCCCGCAGTCGTCACGGCAAAGTGCTGCGCGAGTTCGGGGAAGCCCTCGAAGAAGCGTGAAACCGTTTGGGCCGGCGCGGCAAAGCCGAAGCACCCACGGCAGTTCACCCGCGTGGCAGCGCACATCGGGCGGGCGCGCCCGTTCCGTTCAGGGCGTTCGGCTGGTGCGAGGGGGGCTCCGTTCCTAGGCTTGGCCCCGGAAGTCGTGAGCACTGGGGGTCAAGTGAGCGGCGAAGTCGCGCAGTTGGTGGAGTCGGCCGGGCCGTACCTGACCACTGCGGTGAGTGCGTACGGGACGGCGGTGTTCGCCCGGGCGGAGAGCGCGGCCGTGGACGCCACGGCGAACGTGGGGCGGCGGATCCTGCGAGCGGTGTGGCGCAGCCGCGACGACCAGGGCCGGGCGGAGCTGGAAGCCTCGGTGCGGGAAGCGGCCGACGCGCCGGGGGACGCGGACGCGGCGGCCGCCGTGCGCCAGCAGATCAAGCGGGCGCTGCGCGAGGATGCCGAGCTGCTGTCCGAGTTGGCCCGGATGCTGCCCACGGCCGGTGAGACGGTGAACGTGACGGCGTCGGGCGAACGGTCCATCGCCGCCAAGAGCATCGGCACGGCCGTCACCGGGGACCACACGACGATCCGCCCATGACGGACGGTCCCGGATCCGGGGGCGGCGGGCCCCGGGCGACAGGCGAGCGGTCCCTCTCGGTGGGCGGCAGCGTCAGCGTGGCGATCACCGGCGACGGTGCCGAGGTGGTGATGCTGCCCGCCGAAACGGTGCGCTGGGCCAAGGAGGTTGAGGCGCCACCCGGGGAGGGCAACCTTCCCGGGCCCGCGTCCGGGGTCTTCGTCGGGCGTGCGGCCGAGCTCGCCGAGCTGCGCCGGCTCCTGACCGGGGCGGGAGAGGCCGCGGTCACACGGGTGGCCGGGACGCGGGTGATCCACGGGCTGGGCGGGATCGGCAAGACCACCCTCGCCCTGCACTACGCCCACACCTTCCGGCGCACCTACACGCTGGTCTGGTGGATCAACGCCACGAGCACCAAGCAGATCGTCGCCGGCCTGGCCGGCATCGCCACCCGGCTGTGCCCGCACTGGGCGACCACCACGGGCGTACAGGAACGGGCGGCGTGGGCCATCAGGTGGTTGCAGTGGCATCCCGGCTGGCTGCTGGTCTTCGACAACGTCGAGAACCCCGCCGATCTGCGCCACTACCTGGGCATGCTCCCGGACGGTCATCACCTGGCCACCAGCCGCACCGCGACCGGCTGGCACGCCGTCGCCCCCACCATGCCCCTGGGGCTGCTGGACCCCGATGCCGCCACCGGACTGCTGTGCACCCTCGCCCTCGGAGCGGAGTGCGCACCCACACCACGGCAGCGCCGCGACGCGGCCGCCCTTGCCGCCGAACTGGGCTACCTGCCCTTGGCGTTGGAGCAGGCGGGCGCCTATCTCTTCGAGACCGGCACCCCGCTGGGCGAGTACCGGGCGATGCTCGGGCAGGTCATCGACACGACCGTGGGCGGTATCGACCCCGAGCGCACCATCGCCGCCGTCTGGCGCCACACCCTGACCGTCATCGAACGCCGGAACCCGCAGGCCATCACGCTGCTCGACGCCATGGCCTGGCTGGCCCCCGATGTCATCCCGCGCACGCTGCTCGCCCCGCTCTGCCCCGACGCGCGCACCCTCGGCGAGGCACTGGGCGCGCTCCACGCCTACAACATGATCGCCTACAGCGCCGACCGCCGAAGCGTGAGCGTGCACCGCCTCGTGCAGACCGTCCTGCGCAGCCGGCCGCCCGGCAAGGAATCGGGCGGGTATCCCCCTGGTCGGCAGGATGCCGAACGACTCCTCCAGCGGGCCGCCGACGACGACACCGGCAGCCCGCCGTGGGAGCGGCTCCTCCCCCATGCGATCGCCATCACCGAGTCGACGCCACCGGGGACTCCGGCGTCCATCGAGACCGCCAACGTGTTGCAGGCCCTTGCCGAGTACCAGGACCGCGAGGGCCGCAACGCGCACACCGTCGGCCTGCGAACAGCCGCACTCGCGCACTACGAGCAACTCCTCGGCGACAGCCATCCGCAGACCCTGACCAGCCGCCAGGGTCTCGCCGGCGCGTATCAGGACGCCGGTGACCCGGACCGGGCGATCCCCCTGTACGAGGCCGCCCTCGCACTGTGCGAGGAGACCCTGGGCGACGCCCATCCCCGTACCCTGGCCGGCCGCAACGACCTCGCCAACGCCTACACCGACGCGGGGAACCCGGCCCGCGCCGTCCCCCTGCTGGAAGCCACCCTCGCCCGGTCCGAGAAACTCCTGGGCGACATCCATGCCCACACCCTGATCCACCGCAACAACCTCGCCAACGCCTACAAGGCCGCCGGCGACCTCGCCCGCGCGATCCCCCTGTACGAGACCACCCTCAGGCAGTCGGAGGAGACTTTGGGTGTCACTCACCCGGACACCCTGATCAGCCGCAACAACCTCGCCGGCGCCTACAAGGCCGCAGGGGATCTCACCCGTGCCATCCCGCTGTACAAGGCCACTCTCGGACAGCGCGAACGCGTCCTGGGCGAAACCCACCCCCACACCCTGAACTCCCGCCACAACCTCGCCAACGCCTACCGGGCCGCAGGCGACCTCGCCCGTGCCGTCCCCCTGTACGAGACCACTCTCGCCCAACGCGAACGCGTCCTGGGCGAAACCCACCCCCACACCCTCATCAGCCGCGACAACCTCGCCGACGCGCTCCGTGCCGCCCGAGCCGCGCGGCGACCTGACTCGACGAACCCCTGACGGCCCCCGCGCGGCCCGGGGCCAAGGGCGCCGCCCCCGGCGGGCCCGATCGCGCCGTCCGCCATACTGCGGACCCGGAGGATCGAGAGGGGAGAAAGCGTGCGGCTTCGTTGTGCGGTGCTGGACGACTTCCAGGGGGTGGCCGCCGAGTCGGCCGACTGGTCGCTGATCGAGGACGCGGTGGAGGTCGTCGCACTGCGCCGGCACCTGGAGGATGAGGACGCCCTCGCCGCGGCGCTCGCGGAGTACGACATCGTCGTCACCCTGCGCGAGCGCGTCGCCTTCCCGGGTTCGCTGCTCGCCCGGCTGCCCCGGCTGAGGCTGATCGTGGCGACCGGGATGCGCAACACCGTGATCGACTACGCGGCCGCCGAGGTGCGGGGCGTCACCGTGTGCGGCACGCAGAGTTCCGGCACTCCGCCGGTGGAGCTGACCTGGGCGTTGCTGCTGGGCCTGGCCCGCGGGATCGTCCAGGAGAACACCGCGCTGCGCGGTGGCGGCCCCTGGCAGTCCACGGTCGGCGCCGATCTCGACGGTGCCCGCCTTGGTGTGCTCGGGCTCGGCCGGATCGGCGGCCGGGTCGCCCGGGTGGGGCTCGCCTTCGGGATGCGGGTGAGCGCCTGGAGCCCGAACCTGACCGAGGAGCGGGCCGCGGCGGCCGGGGTCGAAGCGGCGGCCTCCAAGGAGGAGTTGCTCGCCGGCAGCGACTTCGTCACCGTGCACGTGCCGGGCGGCGAGCGCACCCGGGGCCTGATCGGCGCGGCCGAGCTCGCCCTGCTGAAGCCCACCGCCTACCTCGTCAACACCTCCCGCGCCTCCGTGGTGGACCAGGACGCGCTGCTGGCCGTGCTGCACGAGGGCCGGATCGCGGGCGCCGGCGTCGACGTCTTCGACATCGAGCCGCTGCCCGCCGGTCACCCGATGCGCACCGCGCCCCGGCTGCTCGCCACACCCCACCTCGGCTACGTCTCCCGCGCCAACTACCGCACCTACTACACGCAGGCGGTGGAGGACATCCGGGCGTACCTGGCGGGCGCCCCGATACGCAGGCTGCCGTGAACGTGCCTGTTGAACGAGTGATCCCCGGGTGATCACCGTGACCACCCCAGAGCGACGGCGTTGAACGGGGAGTGCGGCGGCTGGTCCTGCCGTCGCACTTCCCGAGCGACAAAGGAGAACGTGATGTCTCGCATCGCGAAGGCAGCCGCCGTAGCCCTCGGCACCGGTGCCGTGGTGATCAGCGGAGCCGGTCTGGCCCTGGCCGACGCGGGTGCCCAGGGCGCGGCCGTCGGCTCCCCCGGCGTGCTGTCGGGCAACGCCCTCCAGGTCCCGGTCAACATCCCCGTGAACCTCTGCGGGGACACGATCGACGTGATCGGCCTGCTGAACCCGGGCTTCGGCAACACCTGCGCCAACCCGGGCGGCGGCTTCGCCCAGCAGGGCGGCGACTACGGCAACTGATCCACGCCGTGACCAGCGAAGAGCCCCGGCACCTCCGAGCGCCGGGGCTCTTCGCGTGCGCCGCGACGGCCGTCAGGCGTACCGGTAGATCCGGCTCACGTCCTCCAGCTGGTCCGGGGTTTCGTCCCACGGCGGCAGCTTCTGGTGCCGGGCGACGACCCGGCCGCGTTGCGCGTCACCGGCGCCGGGCGGCTCGGCCGGCAGATAGCGGTGGCTCTTGTGCGCCCGCTGCCAGCGCTCCCACAGCATGTCCAGGAAGGCGTGGTGCAGCCAGAACACGGGGTCGTTGACGGACGCGGCGCCGAGCATCGCCCCGCCCACCCAGCGGTGCACCCGGTTGTGGTTGTGCCAGGAGGCACTGCCGCTGCCGGTCCCCCAGCCCTCCAGTTTGTTGCGGAAGCCCCGGGTGACGGTCGAGTCCCAGGGGTGTACGTCGTACGCCGTGTCGTTCAGCGCCCAGTCCACGTCGCCCTGCGTGGGCAGTTGGAGGGGGGAGGCGGCGCGGCCCAGGTCCCGGGTGAGGTAGCGGCCGTCGGTGACGCCCTCCCGGATGGTCCAGTGGCCCGCCGCGTAGGCGAACGGCCCGGTCGTCACCTGCTGGTCGGAGCGGCGCCCGTTGCCGCCGAGCAGATCGGCGGTCCAGGGCACGGAGGTCGCCGAGCGGTCCCGGGTCCAGTCCCAGTACGGCACGGTCACCGAGGAGTCGACGCGGCGCAGCGCCCCCTCCAGTTCCAGCAGGAACCGGCGGTGCCAGGGGAGGAAGGAGGGCGCCATGTGGGCGGTGCGCAGACCGGTCTCGCCGTCGGCGGCGTAGTACGCGATGTGGATGCGCACGAATTCGTCGTACTCGCCACGCCGTTTGACTTCCAGCAGGGCGTTGACGAACCGCCGCCGCTCGCCGGCGGTGAGGGCGCGAACGTTCTTACGCACGTACGCCATGCCGGTCCCCCCACTCCAGGCCCAGGTGTTCCAGCAGGTCCAGGACGCTGCCGGGCCGTGCGTCGCCCAGCGGGGCGGGGGCCAGGTCGCGCAGCCGCTGGCCGGGGCCGAGTTCGTCCACCGCGGCGCGGGCGGCCTCCTGCGGCGTCCGGTACGAGGTGTAGTGGTCGACCATGCTCAGCCAGGTGCCGTCGGCGCGCCGCATCAGATGCAGCGGACGGTCGTCGACGGTGATCCGCCAGTCGGCGTCGGCGCCGCTGCGCCCCTCCTCGGGCATCCGCACGCCCTGGATGTGCCGGCCCCGGTAGGTCTCGTCGAAGGAGTCGCCGCCGGGGCCCGCGGCCGGCGGCACCGGCCGGGCGGCGGCGACGACCGGGGTGAGGGAGAGGGCGGCGACACAGGACAGCAGTCCCCGCGCCACCCGTCTCCGTGTCGGCCCGGCCGTCGTATCCGCTCCGGTCCGCTCCTTCGCGGCCACCGCTTCGCCGTCGGTCATCGCACCCTCCTCGTCCGGGGTCGGTTGTCGCAGCCGGTAACCGGCCGGGGGCGGCCCCGGTCACCGGGATACGGCCGAACGCGCGGACAAGGGAGCCGTGCGGGTCACCCGGGTACGGCCGAACGGCGCCGGCGGGAGGCCGTGCGGGTTACCGGCCGGAGTCGGCGCCGAGGCCGGCGTCGGCGACGGTGCGCACGGCCGGGGCGAGGAGGCCGGCCTCGGGGGCCTTGAGGCCGGGCAGGCCGAAGTCGTGCGGGTCGGGCTGGGTGAGGGGCGCGTCCAGGTCCAGGCCGGGGCCGAGGGTGTGCAGGCCGGAGGCGGGGGCGTCGACGTCGAGGTGGTCGAAGCCCTCGCCGAGCAGCCGCGGCAGCGGCGCGTGCAGGCCGGCGCCGGGCAGGGCGCCGCCGACCGGGACCTGGGGCAGGATGCCCTCGGGCAGCAGCCGGCCGGTGGTGTAGCGCGGGCCGTCGGGGGTGCCCGGGGTCGGCAGCGGCACGTCCAGGGAGGCCTCGGGCACCGGGATGCCGAGGGACTGGGAGACGCCGCCCAGCGGTACCGGGACGGGGACCGAGCCGGCCGCGGCGGCGGGGGTGGCGGCGGCCAGGGCGGTGGCCAGGGCGCCGGTGACGACGGCGGCAAGGTTTCCTCGGGTGGTCGGCTTCATCTCGGCTACGGTCCCTTCACGGATGCGGAGTTGACGTCCGTACCGCGTAACTGGCGCCGCCGGAGCGGGAAAACGGCGTCGGCACGCTTTTCCCCCGGCTGCCGTAATAGTGGGCTGGTCGTGCCGGGGCCGGTCCGCGAGTCCCGTCGTCGGCCGACCCGGTACGGCCACCGGCCGTCGGCGGCACCCCAAGTCGACTCGGTGTGGCTCGCGTTGGCCGTATCAGCGCAGCCTGGTGACGGGCAGTACGACGTGCGCGGCCGCGTTCAGGGTCTCCTGGGCGCCGGCGAACGCGGCGAGCGCGGCGGGCGACACGATGGTGCCGGGGGCGCCCTCGGGCCAGGCGCGGGTGGTGAAGACGAGGTAGGCGTAGCCGCGGGCGCGGACGGCGGCGAGCCACTCCGGCGGTGCGGGGGCCTGGGCGATCAGCCGCGGCATCCGGACGACCGCCTGCCCGGCCTCCACCAGCAGGCTGATGGGCAGGCTGGGCCGGTACGTGCCGTCGACCAGGTCGCCGCCGACCGGCAGCCCGTTGCTCACCAGCAGGTGCTCGACCGCGGCGGCGGTGGTGTCCGGGCCGCCCGGCGCGTCCCCGAGGGAGTAGGCCAGCAGATAGGGCATGTCGGTGCCGTCGGGGGCCGCGCCGCTCCAGGGCAGCACGACGAGCGTGCCGAGGTCGGCGGGGTGTGGTGCGGTGGGGGTTGAGGTCACCGCGCGACCTTATCGACGGGGCCGGGGGCGGTCCGGCGGCTTCTCACCCGTCCGGACCAGTGGTCCGGGGGGCTCCACACGATCGAGGGAAGTGGCCCGGAACGGGTCGGGGCCGGTGCCGCGAATGCGGTACCGGCCCCGGGGCGCGGGGGGTGTCAGCTCTGCAGGGGCAGGCCGCCGAGCAGCGGGTTGTGCTGGTTCAGCGCGGTGGTGGCGCCCTTGACGGTGTGCAGCAGGGAGTCCTTGTTCTCGGTGTCGAGCGCGTCCGACTGGTGCTGGATCGGCATCATGTCGCGCAGGGTGATGGGGCCCTTGGCGAGCTGGTTGACGGCACCGTTGAGGCTGGTGGGCGTCAGGTCGGAGGCGTTGTAGGCGAACGCGGGCGCGGTGACGCCGGCGAGGGCCACGGAACCGGCAACGACGACGGCAGCCTTCAGGGACTTCATCATGTTCCTCTCTTCGGGCGGCTCGACGCCGCCCAGGGGATGTCGGACGCCGTGCCTAACGACCGCCGCGCCGGACCGAAACCCCGTGGCCCTGAAGACATATGAACATGCCTCGTACGGCGACCCGGCCCGCGTCCGGGCCTCAGGCGCTCACCCGGTCGCGGGCAGGCTCGGCAGCGCGGGCAGGCTCGGCGTGGCGGCCGGGGTGGAGGTCGCGGCGGGGGTCGCGGTGGGGGTCGGGCTGAGGGACGCGAGCAGCAGGTCGACGAGGTTCTTGGCGTTGGAGACCACCTGGTCGACCTGGGAGACGACCGCGTTGACCAGGGCGTCCACCGCGGCGAGCACATCGCCGAGGAGATCGCGGGCGGCGGGCACGGCCCGCGTGGCGCCGTGCTTTGCGGCGGAGGCGGCCGGCTTGGGCATCGCCGACTGCGACTCGGAACCCGAGGGGGCGACGGCGGGCGCGGAGGGCGTGGCGGGCTGAGCGGGGGTGGCGGGGGCCGTCGGGGTGGCGGCGGGGGCGGTGGGCGTGGCCGCGGGCTGAGCGGGGGCCGTCGGCGTGGCCGCGGGGGCGGTGGGCGTGGCGGGCGTGGCCGCGGGGGCCGTCGGCGTGGCGAGTGTCCCGGCCGCCGCCGCCCGTTCGAGGGCCTTCTTCGCCTCGTCGCCCAGCCGTCTGGCCTCGGCCGCCGGCAGTCTGCCCTCGGTCAGCGACCGGTCCAGCAGGGTGACGACCTGCTTGGGCACGGAGCCGCTGCGGTCCATGGCCCTGACCTGGGCGAGCAGTTTCGCGGCGCCGGGCAGGGAGGCCCGGGAGGTCCCGGTGTCGGCACGGTCTCCCGTCGAGTCGGCGGAGACGGCGACGGCGACCGGGCCGGTGACGGCGGCCAGGACGGCGGCGCCGACGACGGTGGAGGCGAGGCGCCGCGCGGGCAGAGCACGCATGGGGATTCCTTTCGGACGGGTTTCGGGATCCGAAGCCACCGTCCGTTCGCCGCCCGCGCCCCGCAACCGCTCGCTACGCCACCTGCCCCGTCCGGGCCACACGCTGCCCCGTCCGCCGTAACGGACGTGCCGGGCCACGTTGCCCCGGAACGGCGAACCGGCCGCCCACCCCACGACGGATGCGGGGACGGACGGCCGGTCGGCGAACCGCGGCGGACGTCAGCCGTTGACGCAGGTGTCGCCGAACGCCGGGTTCAGCAGGCCGATGACGTCGACGCTGTCGCCGCAGAGGTTGACCGGCACGTGGATCGGGACCTCGATGGCATTGCCCGACACGACGCCCGGCGAGTTGGCGGCGACGCTGCCTGCGCCCGAGTCGGCGGCGGCGATACCGGCGGTGCCGGCGACGGCCGCGACGGCGGCGGAGGTCAGGATCAGACCCTTCGCGATACGCGACATGGAAAGGTGCTCCTTGGGATCGACACAACACCCGGGCGAATACCCGGCGTTGTGTCAACGCGCCCCGCGCTCGCGGGTTGTGCCGCCAAAGGGGTGATCCTCGCTCAACTGGCCGCTCGCCCACGCGAAGACCCCCGCACGGGCGCGTGCGGGGGTCCTCCCGGGCGTCAGCGGCGGGCGGTGCTCCGGCCGCGGCGGTACAGCACCGCACCGGCCGCGATCAGCGCGGCGCTGGCGGCCGAAGTCGCGATCATCGCACGGGCGTTGCCACCGGTGTGCGGCAGCGAAGGGTGGCCCGGGGGCGGGGTGGTCTCGGGCGGAGACGTGGTCTCACCACCGCCGTACGGGGGCGGGGTGGTGTCGTCGCCGTACGACGGCGACGGGGTGGACTCGTCGCCGTACGACGGCGGCGAAGTCGTCTCGTTCCCGTACGAGGGCGGCGGAGTGGTCTCGTCGCCGTACGACGGCGACGGGGTCGGCTCGTGTCCGTAGGACGACGGCGGCGTCGACTCGGAACTCCCGTACGACGGCGACGGGCTCGGCTCGTGCCCGTACGACGACGGCGCGGTGGTCTCGGAGCTGCCATAGCCGCCCGAGTCGTCGTCGCCGTAACCCGTGGGCGGGGCCGAGTGGTGCTTGTGACCGGCGTTGGCGCAGAAGTTGCCGAACGCCGGGTTCAGCGCCGCGGCCACGTCCACGGAGTCGCCGCAGACGTTCACCGGAATGTGCACCGGGACCTGGACGCTGTTGCCGGACAGCACGCCTGGTGAACCATGGGCCGCCGCCTGCGCGTTGGAGTCGGCGAGCGCGGCGGTGCCGTACAACGAAAGCACGCCGGTCGCGGCAGCTGCGGCCACGACTGCGCCCTTGCTGAGGGTCTGTCGCAATCTCGTAGTCTTCCTGCTCGAACTGCTCGAAGATGTGGGAAGGCCGGCCTCGGGCCTGGAGATCTATGGATCGACGGTCCGAGACCGGCCTGAACGCAGCCGGCGGGCTGGCGTGCGGTGGGTACCGAACGTCAGCCGTTGGCGCAGGTGTCGCCGAACGCGGGGTTCAGCAGACCGATGACGTCCACGGAGTCGCCGCACAGGTTGATCGGGACGTGCACCGGGATCTGGATCGCGTTGCCGGACAGCACGCCCGGAGAGTTCGCGGCGGCGGCCCCGGCCCCGGCGTCGGCGAAAGCGGGGGCGGCCCCGCCCAGCGCCAGGAGGGCACCGGCGATGACTGCAGCGCTCTTCTTCATAAGTTTTCCCTTCTCTGACGGTCATGCCCCTATGAGCGGTCGAAACCGAGCGAGCACGGCCTTGAACGGCTCGCACCATGACCGGCAGGTTCTAGAACGAGGAATAGACAACCCGGGAAACTCTGGAACGCACCCGGCCCCCTAATTCACTCGAACGCCCCAGTAGAATTGGCACCTTGGACGATTAACGGATAGGTGCTTCTTTGCGAAGAAGGACAAAAACATCCGGGCGCCGCACCGAAAACACGGTGCGGCGCCCGGACGGCACTCGGGGTGGGGCCTGCTCAGCTGCCGACGGCGCCGTTGCCCGCCAGGACGGAGATGTCGTCCGCGACGTGCGAGAGCGGCTCGTCGTCCTTGGCCTGCGTCGAGTTCTCGGCGCACTGCTGGATCTGCTGCGAGGACAGCACGGGGATGTCCTGGACACCGACGTTGACCAGCGCGAGCACCGACTGGACGTCCGCCTTCACCGGCAGGCCGACGCACAGGTCGTTGAGCGAGCCGCCCACCAGGGTGGCCTGCGGGCTCAGGTTGCCGCGGGTCACCGCGTTCCCGAACGACTCATGGGCGCCGTTGCCGCTGGCCGACGTGGTGCCGTGGTCGTTGCCGATGGCAAGCGCCTGAGGGGCCGCCGCCGCAGACACACCGATGAAAGACGCGGCGACCGCCGCCGCGGCCATTGCCTTCTTCAGCATTTCGCTTTCCTTCCCTGGCTTTCACCAAGACGCATGTTCCTGCCCTCGCATCAACCGGGCCGGGGCCGTTTGGTTGCGGGGGATCACCCGATCGGATCGTCCGGCCGTATTCACCGCCCATGCGCCGGCACCCGCGAAATGTGCGCCATTGGAGTGAAGGAGGGCAACCGTGGGCGCCCGGTCCCGTTGAACCAGATCGCTCCGGTGGACGGGGTGTCTTCAGAAGGGAATCAGCAAGTGATCAAGAAGGTTCTGGCCACCGCCTCGGTCGCCGCCTCCGTCGTCGGTGTCTCCGCCGCCGTCGCGGCACCGGCCCTGGCCATCGGCAACGACACCGGTACGACGACCTACAGCGGCAACGGCGCCGCGCAGACGTACGGCAACTCGGCCACCTACGGCAACATGAGCCCGCAGATGGCGCTCATCCAGGGCTCGTTCAACAAGCCCTGCATCGGCCTGCCGGCGAAGGCCGACCTCCAGTCGGTGGTCGGACTGCTCAACATCGGCGTCCAGGACATCCCGATCCTGTCCTCGCCGCAGACCCAGCAGTGCACGGAGAACTCCACGCAGGCGAAGGGCGACGAGGCCCTGTCGCACATCCTGGACGACATCTCCGCCCTGTCCGGCAACGGCGCCGCCGGCAGCTGAGCGGTCGCTCCGCGCGGCGGCGGGCCACCGGATTTCCCTCCGTTGGCCCGCCGTTTCGCTGTCCGGGCGCCGGTTCGCCCGGAGGGCGTTCATCCATTCATCCGACCACACTGCTCCAAACGGGGCAAAAGCCGCAACCACGGCTCCGTCGAGGCAGTTGACGGTCACGCAGCTCCTCCCCGGAGTCCGCCTTTCGAAAGGGAACGAACATGAAGAAGCTGTGGGCAACCGCGGCCGTTGCCGCCTCCGTCGCCGGTCTCGCCGGTGCGGCGGCCCCCCAGGCCCTCGCCATCGGCAACGACCACGGCACCACGTCGCTCAGCGGCAACGGCGCCACGTCGTCCTTCGGCAACTCGGCCACCGCCGGCAGCATGAGCCCGCAGCTCTCGCTGGTCGAGGGTTCGCTCAACAAGCCCTGCATCGGCCTGCCGGCGAAGATCGACGCCCAGTCGCTGGTCGCGCTGGTCAACGTCGGGGTCCAGGACATCCCGGTCCTGTCCTCGCCGCAGACCCAGCAGTGCACGGAGAACTCCACGGAGGCGAAGGGCGACGAGCCGCTCTCGCACATCCTGGACGACATCTCCGCGCTCTCGGGCAACGGCGCCGTCGGCAGCTGAGCAGCCGACTCCCGCGGCGGCGGGTCACCGGTCCCCCCGGTGGCCCGCCGCTTCGTCGTGTACGGACCGGGCGGGGCCCTAGGAGACGACGTCCTTGCGGGCGAAGCCCCGGAAGGCCAGGGCGAACAGCACCAGGGCGCAGGTGAGTGAGAGGGAGGCGCCCTGGAGCATGCCGGACCACCCGGCGTGCGGCTGGAGGGCGTCGGCCCAGGCGAACTGCCAGTGCGCGGGCAGGAAGTCGCGCCAGTGGCCGAGGGCGGTGACGGCGTCCAGCACATTGCCGACGATGGTCAGGCCGACCGCGCCGCCGACCGCGCCGAGCGGAGCGTCCGTCCGGGTCGACAGCCAGAACGCCAGAGCGGCGGTGACCAGCTGGGACACGAAGACGTACGCCACCGCCACCGCGAGCCGCTGCACCGCCGTGCCGGTGTCCAGCTCGCCGCCGGTGGGTATGTGGAGCGGCCCCCAGCCGTAGGCGACGGTGCCGACGGCGAGCGCGACGACCGGCAGCAGCACCATCGCGGCGAGGCTCAGCCCGAGCGCCACGACCAGCTTGGACCACAGCAGCCGGGCCCGGGGCACGGGCGCGGCCAGCAGATAGCGCAGGGAGGACCAGTTGGCCTCCGAGGCCACGGTGTCCCCGCAGAACAGGGCGACCGGCACGACCAGCAGGAAGCCCGCCGAGACGAACAGGTTCACCGCGGCGAAGTTGGCCCCGGACGCGGTGGCCGTGTCCATCAGGGTGACCTGGCCGTCGCGCCCCGAGGGGTGGCCGACGGCGAAGGCGATCACCAGCACGAACGGCAGGACGGCGAGGAGCGCGCCCATGACCAGGGTGCGGCGCCGCTTGAGCTGGCGGACCAGCTCCACCCGCAGGGGCAGGGTGCGCCGGGTGCGGTAGCCGGAGGCCACCTCGGTGAGCGCGCTCATGCGGAACCTCCGATCAGGGTGAGGAAGGCGTCCTCCAGGCGGCGGTGCGGGCCGACCGAGGCGACCGGCACCGACAGCCGCACCAGCTCCGCGACCAGCCACTCGGCGGTGCCGCCGGGTTCGAGGCGGATCAGCAGCCCGTCGTCGGTGCGCACGGCGGAGGCCACGGCGTCCAGGGCGGCCACCTTCTCCACCACCGGCTCCTCCACGGGCGTGGCGGTGCCGACGAGCAGGGTGTCGCCGGAGCCGATGATCTCCCGCACCGGACCGGCCTGGACGAGCCGGCCGCGGTCCATCACCACCAGGTGGGTGCAGGACTGCTCGACCTCGGAGAGGAGGTGGCTGGAGACGATCACGGTGCGCCCGCCGGCCGCGTACCGGATCATCACCTCGCGCATCTCCCGGATCTGCGGCGGGTCGAGGCCGTTGGTGGGCTCGTCCAGGATCAGCAGGTCGGGCAGGCCGAGCATGGCCTGGGCGATGGCCAGCCGCTGGCGCATGCCCTGGGAGTAGGTGCGCACCGCGCGGGCGAGCGCGTCGCCGAGTCCGGCGATCTCCAGGGCCTCGTCCAGGTGGGCGTCCTGTTCCGGGCGGCCGGTGGCCCGCCAGTACAGCTCCAGGTTCTCCCGGCCCGACAGGTGCGGCAGGAAGCCCGCGCCCTCCACGAAGGCGCCGACCCGGGACAGCACCTTGGCGCCGGGGCGGACGGCGTGCCCGAAGACGCGGATCTCGCCGTCGTCCGGGGTGATCAGGCCCATCAGCATGCGCAGGGTGGTGGTCTTGCCCGCGCCGTTGGGTCCGAGCAGGCCGAGCACCTGGCCGCGCTCGACGCGGAAGGACAGCTCGCGCACCGCGTACCGGTCGGCGGACCTGGCGTAGCGCTTGCTCAGGCCGTCGATGACCAGGGGGACCTCGGCCAGTTCCGGGTCGGGGGCGGGGGCGGTCGTCCGGCGGCGGCCGGTCAGCAGCAGGACGGCGGCGAGGGCGGCGCCGGCCAGGGGCAGCCACCACACCCAGGAGGGCAGCGGGGCCGCGGCGGTGGTGACGGCGGGTGCCGTCGGGACGCTGAGCGGGCTCTCGAGGGAGACCGTGTAGGTGGCCGGGGCGACCGGGGAGGCGTAGCCGAGGTCGGTGGCGGCGAGGACCAGGCGGAGCCGGTGGCCCTTGCGCACCTCGTGGTCGATCGCGGGGAGGGTGACGGTGACGTCCTTGCCGGCCTTGGCCCCGGTCACCCGGAAGGGGGCGACGAGCTGGGCGGGCAGCACCTGCTGACCGCCGTCGGGGCCGACGTCGTAGACCTTGCCGAACAGCACGGCGGCGTCGTTGGTCGAGCGGAGGTGGAGCCGGGCGGTCGGGGTGCCGGTGATCCGGAGGTCGTGGGTCAGCGGCGCGGAGTCGAAGCGGGCGTACTGGCCGGGGAAGTCGAGGGAGACGCCGAGGCCGAGCGAGGACAGCTGTCCGAGGCCGCTCGCGCCGCCGAGTCCGGGCACCGCGGAGACGGCGGGCGGGCCGGCCCCGGCCGGGTTGGCCACGCGCTGCTCGCCGCCGGTCAGGGGCACGTCGTGCCGGCCGGCGCGCAGGCCCGGGTAGGTGTTCGCGCTCGCCCCGCGCAGCTGGGCGGTGCCGTCGGTGGAGTTCACGCCGCCGGTGCGGGTGATCCGGAAGGCGGGTCCGGTGTCGGCGCCCTTGTCGCCCTTCAGGTACCGGTCGAACCAGGAGCGCACCCGGTCCTGGACGCGGCCGGTCTCCAGGTCGCCGCCGTCGTGTCCGCCCGCGATCCAGTCGACGTCGACGGGGGCGCCGTTGGCCTTGACGGCCCGCGCGGCGGCGTCGGCCTGGCCGAGCGGGAAGAGGGAGTCGGTCTGGCCCTGCACCAGCAGGGTGGGCACCTTGATGCGGGAGCCGACGGCGGACGGCGAGCGCTGTTCGAGGAGCCTGCGGGCGGCGGCGTCCGGGGTGCCGGACTCGGCGACCCGGTCGTACATCCGGCACAGGTCGGCCTCGAAGCGGGCGCAGCCGCCGCCCTCGCCGAAGAAGACCCCGGCCCACAGCTTCTTGAACACGCCGTCGGGGAACAGGGCGTCGGCGAGGTTCCAGTAGGTGACGGCCGGGGCGATGGCGTCCACCCGGTGGTCGTAGCCGGCGGCGAGCAGGGAGATCGCGCCGCCGTAGGAGCCGCCGGCCATGCCCACGCGGGGGTCGCCGGGCCTGTCGAGGCGCACCTGGGGCTGCTTCGCCAGCCAGTCGATGAGCCGGGAGACGTCGGCGACCTCGTACTTGGGGTCGTTCAGGCCGATCTTGCCGGTGGACCGGCCGAAGCCGCGCGCGGACCAGGTCAGCACCGCGTACCCGTCGCGGGCGAGGTCCTGGGCCTGGGCGCGCATGTCGTCCTTGCTGCCGCCGAAGCCGTGCGCCAGCAGCACGGCGGGGCGCCGGCCGCCACCGCCCGCGGTGAAGTACGAGGTGTCCAGCCGCACGCCGCCCGGCATGCTCATCATCCGGTCGCTGCGGTGCACCGGCGTCTCGCCGCCGGAGGCGGCGGCGGTCCAGGTTCCGGCGGCGGCGAGCACCACGACGGCGGCCGCGGCGGCCACCAGCCGCCGCGGCCCCTCGATCAGCCCTCGCCACGCGGGGACACGAAGATCCATGGCTCAACGGTACGGTCCGCCTCGGACATCCGCCCTGCCCCCCTGGGCTGAACCCGGGCCCCTTCCACGGGAGTAGGGCCCGCCGCCGTCTACTTCGTCCGCGGTAGCCGCCCGGACACGGGCCGGCCCCCGGTACCGGAGGTGAGGGGTACCGGGGGCCGGGCGCCGCGTGGGTCAGGCTTCCTGGGCGTCCTCGGGGATGGAGACCAGCCAGCGGGTCTCCTGGCGGGGGCGGAGGTAGAAGGCCCAGTAGAGGGTGGCCACGACGGTGATGCCGCCGGTCCAGATCAGGTAGGAGACCTCCTGCTCGACCAGGATGTAGACCAGGATCGCGATCAGCAGGACCGGCATGGCCGGCCACAGCGGCATCCGCCAGGCCTTGCGGGTGGCGTGCCCGCCGCGCCGGGCGAGCAGGGCGGCGACGGCGACCAGCAGGTAGAGGGCGGTGACGGCGACGCCGGTGACGCCGTAGAGCGTGTCCAGGTTGACGAAGCAGAGGAAGGCGCCGGGGACGCCCACGACGAGGGTGGCGACCCAGGGGGAGCCGAACCGGCCCAGCTTGGCGAGGGCGTTGTTGACCGGCGAGGGCCAGGCCTTGTCGCGGGCGGAGGCGAACAGGACGCGGGAGTTCTGGATGACCATCACGATGCCCGCGTTGATGATGGCGAGGGCCACGCAGAGGCTGACGAAGGTGCCGACCGCCGAGTTGCTCCAGGCGATGACCATGCTGCTGATGTTGCCCGCGGTCAGGGACTTGAGGTCGCCGGCGCCCAGGGTGATCGCCGTGACCGGCACCAGGATGACGACGCTGGAGATGACCAGGGTGGCGAGGACGGTGCGGGCGACGTTGCGGCGCGGGTCCTCCAGCTCCTCGGAGAGGTAGACGGCGGTGGAGAAGCCCTGGGTGGCGAAGAGCGCGATGGCGAGCCCGGACAGGACCATCATCGCGGTGACGGGGTTGACGTGGGCGTTCTCGCCAGCGATCTGGAAGGAGGTGAGGGCGCCGACCCCGCGGTGCGCGTGGGCGAAGCCGAGCAGGGCGACGACGCCGGCCGCGACGACCTCCAGGACCAGGAAGATGCCGGTGATCCAGGCGTTGGCGCGCAGGTCGAGCAGGCCCGCGAGGGTGGCCGCGATCATCACGCCGGCGCCGGTCCAGGACGGGTCGAGGTGGACGATCGGGGCGAGGTAGTCGGCGGTGCCCATCGCGATGACCGGGGGGACGATCATCACGACGAGCAGCGACATCACGAAGGCGAGCCAGCCGGCCAGCCGTCCGGCCAGGGTGGACACCATGGCGTACTCGCCGCCCGCGCTGGGGATCAGGGTGCCCAGCTCGGAGTAGCAGAAGGCGACCGGGATGCACAGCAGCGCGCCGATGGCGAGACAGAGCGCCGTCGCCGTGCCCAGGCTGGAGAACAGGTCGGGCACGATGACGAAGAGCGTGGAGGCCGGCGTGACGCACGAGAGGGTGAGCAGGGTGCCGCCGACCACGCCGATGGATCGCTTGAGCTTCTGCGGGCTGTTCGTGGCCTCTGAAAGGCTCGTCTCGACAGGGCGGAGCGTGTCGGTCATACGGCGGAATCCGATCGACTCGTGCGAGTGAGGGTTGGGGGGTCCGGGAGCGCTATCGCCTCCGGCGGATCGTCGTCGTACGTTCGTCTCGTCCGCTCCCGGCGCCCATAGGGAACCCCGACGAAAACCACCACGTCAATGGCTGTTTGCCTTCGGAATCCGCACCATGGATGACCCTTACCCGGCATCAGATTCGCAGGCAACAAGGCCCTGTTGGTGTATCCACCAAGCCTGTGCACGTCCTGACCTTGCTTTCCAAGGTCATTCTCTGTTAACCCCTTCGTCACCCGTTTCATCCTCATGAACGGGAACCGCAGCGAACGTGTCAAAAAAATGTCAGGCCGTCCGGTATCCGGACGGCCTGACGGGGCTGCGACGGGGGTGTCTGCGTACGCTCAGTGGTTGCGCGGGAACCCGAGGTCGACGCCCGCGGGCGCGTCCGCCGGGTCGGGCCAGCGGGTGGTGACGACCTTGCCGCGGGTGTAGAAGCGCGTGCCGTCGTTGCCGTAGATGTGGTGGTCGCCGAAGAGCGAGTCCTTCCAGCCGCCGAAGGAGTGGTAGCCCACCGGCACCGGGATCGGCACGTTGACGCCGACCATGCCGGCCTCGATCTCCAGCTGGAAGCGGCGGGCGGCGCCGCCGTCCCGGGTGAAGATCGCGGTGCCGTTGCCGAACGGCGAGGCGTTCATCAGCGCCACGCCCTCCTCGTAGGTGTCCACGCGCAGCACGCACAGCACCGGGCCGAAGATCTCGTCCTGGTAGGCCTTGGCGGTCGTGGGCACCTTGTCCAGCAGCGAGATGCCGATCCAGTGACCGTCCTCGTAGCCCTCCACGGTGTAGCCGGTGCCGTCGAGGACCACCTCGGCGCCCTCGGCGGCCGCGTTCGCGACGTAGGAGGCGACCTTGTCGCGGTGGGCGGCGGTGATCAGCGGGCCCATCTCGGAGGACGGGTCGTTGCCCGGACCGATCTTGATCTTCTCGGCGCGTTCGCGGATCTTCGCCACCAGCTCGTCGCCGATGGAGCCGACCGCGACCAGGGCCGAGACGGCCATGCAGCGCTCGCCGGCGGAGCCGTAGGCGGCGGAGACGGCCGCGTCGGCCGCCGCGTCCAGGTCGGCGTCCGGCAGCACCAGCATGTGGTTCTTGGCGCCGCCGAGGGCCTGCACGCGCTTGCCGTTGGCGGAGGCGGTGGCGTGGATGTACCGGGCGATCGGGGTGGAGCCGACGAAGGAGACGGCCCGCACGTCCGGGTGCTCCAGGAGGCGGTCCACGGCCACCTTGTCGCCGTGCACCACGTTGAACACGCCGTCCGGGAGCCCGGCCTCGGCCAGCAGCTCGGCGAGGCGGATCGAGGCCGACGGGTCCTTCTCGCTCGGCTTGAGCACGAAGGTGTTGCCGGTCGCGATCGCGATCGGGAACATCCACATCGGGACCATCGCCGGGAAGTTGAACGGCGTGATGCCCGCGACGACACCCAGCGGCTGGCGGATCGAGGCCACGTCCACGCGGCCGGCCACCTCGGTGGACAGCTCGCCCTTGAGCTGCACGTTGATGCCGCAGGCCAGGTCAACGATCTCCAGGCCGCGGGCGACCTCGCCGAGCGCGTCGGAGTGCACCTTGCCGTGCTCGGCGGTGATCAGCTCCGCGATCTCGTCCCGGTGCGCGTCCAGCAGCGCCCGGAACTTGAAGAGGATGGTGGTGCGCTGCGCGAGGGAGGACGTGCCCCAGGTCGCGAAGGCGTCCTTCGCGGCGGCGACCGCCGCGTCCACCTCCTCGACCGTGGCGAACGCGACCTTCGTGGTCACCGCGCCGGTCGCCGGGTCGGTGACCGGCCCGTACGTACCCGACGCGCCCTCGACGGTCTTCCCGCCGATCCAGTGGTTGACGATCTTCGTCATGCCGACAGACTCCTTACTCACAGATGGCGGCGTCGGGTCGAGACGTGCCGTTCGTACCGCTCACGTGCCCTGACCGCGGCCGACCGGGTCGCGGTCGCGGCCACGGGAACATCCCACCAGGCCTGCGCCTCGGGCGCGCCCGACACAGTGTCGGACGTTTTGGTCTCGACGTAGACACATGTGGGAGTGTCGGCGGCGCGCGCCTCGGCGAGCGCCGTGCGCAGCTCCCCCACCGTCCGGGCCCGCAGCACCCGCATGCCGAGGCTCGCCGCGTTGGCGGCGAGATCGACGGGCAGCGGGGCGCCCGTGTACGTCCCTTCCTTCGTCGGGAACCGGTACGCGGTGCCGAACCGCTCGCCGCCCACCGACTCCGACAGCCCGCCGATCGACGCGTACCCGTGGTTCTGCACCAGCACCACCTTGATCGCGACGCCCTCCTGCACGGCGGTCACGATCTCGGTCGGCATCATCAGATACGTACCGTCGCCGACCAGCGCCCACACGTTCCGCTCGGGCGCGGCCAGCTTCACGCCGAGCGCGGCCGGGATCTCGTAGCCCATGCAGGAGTAGCCGTACTCCAGGTGGTACTGGTCGTGCGAGCGGGCCCGCCACAGCTTGTGCAGGTCCCCGGGGAGCGATCCGGCCGCGTTGATCACGATGTCCGACTCGTCCACCACGGCGTCGAGCGCCCCGATGACCTGCGGCTGGGTCGGCTGGGCGGCCGGGTCCGCCGCGAAACAGGCGTCGACGATCCGCTCCCAGCGCTCCTTGCCCGCCGTGTACTCCTCGACGTACGCGGCGTCGGCCCGGTGCGCGGCCAGTTCCGCGGTCAGCTGCTCCAGGGCGCCGCGGGCGTCCGCCACCAGGGGCAGCGCGCCCAGCTTGTGGCCGTCGTGGGGGGCGATGTTGAGGCTCAGGAAGCGGACGTCCGGGCGGGCGAAGAGGGTGCCGGAGGCGGTGGTGAAGTCGGTGAAGCGGGTGCCCACGCCGATCACCAGGTCCGCGGTGCGCGCCAGCTCGTCGGCGGTCGCGGTGCCGGTGTGGCCGATCCCGCCGACGTCCTGCGGGTGGTCGTACCGCAGCGAGCCCTTGCCGACCTGGGTGGAGGCCACCGGGATGCCGGTCGCCGACGCGAACGCGGCGAGGGCCGCCTCGGCGCGGCTGTGGTGGACGCCGCCGCCCGCCACCAGCAGGGGCCGGCGCGCCGCGCGGACCGCCTCGGCCGCGCGGGCCAGTTCGGCCGGGTCCGCGCCCGGCCGCCGTACGGTCCACACCCGCTCGGCGAAGAACTCCTCCGGCCAGTCGTACGCCTCCGCCTGCACGTCCTGGGGCAGGGCGAGGGTGACGGCGCCGGTCTCCACCGGGTCGGTGAGCACCCGCGCGGCCTGGAGCGCGGCCGGGATCAGGGCCTCCGGGCGGGTGATCCGGTCGAAGTAGCGGGAGACCGGGCGCAGCGCGTCGTTGACCGAGACGTCGCCCGCGTGGGGCACCTCCAGCTGCTGGAGCACCGGGTCGGCGGGGCGGGTGGCGAAGACGTCGCCGGGGAGCAGCAGGACGGGGAGGTGGTTGACGGTGGCGAGGGCGGCGCCGGTGACCAGGTTGGTGGCGCCGGGCCCGATGGAGGTGGTCACCGCGTGCGTGGACAGGCGGCCCGACTGGCGGGCGTAGCCGACGGCCGCGTGCACCATGGACTGCTCGTTGCGGCCCTGGTGGAACGGCATCACGTCCGCGTACTCGACCAGCGCCTGGCCGATGCCCGCGACGTTGCCGTGGCCGAAGATGCCCCAGGTGGCGCCGATCAGCCGCCGCCGCTCGCCGTCGCGTTCGGTGTGCTGGGCGGCGAGGAAGCGGACGAGCGCCTGGGCGACGGTGAGCCGGATCGTCATCGGTAGCCCCCGGTGGTCTCGGTGTGGTCGGGGTGGAACCGGATCCGCCACTCCCGTGTCTCGCCGGGCCCGGCCATGACGTTCAGGTAGTACATGGCGTGCCCCGGCTGGGCGATGGAGGGGCCGTGCCAGCCGTCGGGGACGAGCACCACGTCGCCGGAACGGACCTCGGCGAGGACGTCGGCGCCGCCCGCGCGGGACGGGAACACCCGCTGGTAGCCGAGGCCGCCCCCCTCGATCTCGAAGTAGTAGATCTCCTCCAGCTCGCACTCCTCGCCCGGCCGGTGCTCGTCGTGCTTGTGCGGCGGGTACGAGGACCAGTTGCCGCCGGGGGTGAGCACCTCGACGGCGATCAGCCGGTCGCACGCGAAGGTGTCGGCGGCGGCGAAGTTGCGCACCTGGCGGGCGCAGCCGCCGCTGCCACGCTGTTCGACGGGGACCTCCGGCGCGGGGCCGTAGCGGGCGGGGAGTCGTCGCTCGCACTTCGCTCCTGCCAGGGCGAAGCGGCCTCCCGCGCCGGAGGCGATCTGGACCCGGGCGTCCCGGGGTGCGTACGCGAAGTCGGTGGCCCCCGCGAACACGCTGTCCCGGCCCAGGAGTTGGAACTCGCTTTCCTCGATTCGAACGGTACATCCGCCTTCCAGCGGAAGCACGATGTACTCACTGTCCCCGGTGATGAACGTATGGCCACCAGCCGGGGGCAGTTCGACGACGCGCAGTGCGCCGTACGTCCACCCGGCCCGCTTCGGGCCGATGTCGACGGCGTACTCGGCGCTCGCGGCGGTGCCCCGCGGCAGATACAGGTCGGTGCTGGTCATGCGGCCCTCACAGCAGTCCTACGGCGGTGTCCACGGCGGTGGCCACATCGCCGTCCGCCGGGTACAGCAGCGAGCGGCCGGCCACCAGGCCGCGCACGGTGGGCAGTCGGAGCGCGCCGCGCCACTTCTCGTAGGCGGCGAGCCGTCCTTCGGGCGAGTCGCCTATGTCGCCGCCGAGCAGCACGGCGGGCAGCGTGGAGGTCGCCATCACCTCGGCCATGTCGTCGGGGTCCGCGGTGACCGGCACCTTCAGCCAGGTGTAGGCCGAAGTGCCGCCGAGCCCGGAGGCGATGGCGATGGAGCGGGTGACCGCCTCGGCGGAGAGGTCGTTGACGAGCCGGCCCTCGGGGGTGCGGCGGCAGATGAACGGCTCGACGAAGACCGGGAGCGCGCGCTCCGCCATGGCGTCGACGGCGCGGGCGGCGGACTCCAGGGTGGTCAGCGAGCCGGGGTCGGTGTAGTCGAGGCGCAGCAGCAGCTTGCCCGCGTCGAAGCCGAGGCGGGCGATGTCCTCGGGGCGGTAGCCGGTGAACCGGTCGTCCAGCTCGAAGCTGGCCCCTTGCAGCCCGCCCCGGTTCATCGAGCCCATGACCACCTTGTCGTCCAGGGCGCCGAGCAGCAGCAGGTCGTCCAGGATGTCGGCGGTGGCGAGCACGCCGTCCACACCGGGCCGGGACAGTGCGAGGCACAGGCGCTCCAGCAGGTCGGCGCGGTTGGCCATGGCGAGCCCGCGGCCCCCGACGCCGAGCGCGCCCCGGGCGGGGTGGTCGGCGGCGACGATCACCAGCCGGCCGTTCTCGTTCAGCAGCGGGCGCCGCACCCGGCGGGCGGCGGCCTCGGCGACGGCCTCGGGGTGCCGGGTGCGCAGGCGCACCAGTTCGCCGACGTCCACGCGCCGTTGCCGCGGAGTGCCGGCTCTCACCGCACCGCTCCCGCGGCCAGCGCGGCGGCCACCTCGTCGGGGGTGGGCATCGCGGAGGAGCACTCCAGGCGGGAGGCGACGATGGCGCCGGCCGCGTTGGCGTGCCGCATCGTGGTCTCCAGGTCCCAGCCGGCCAGCAGTCCGTGGCACAGGGAGCCGCCGAACGCGTCCCCGGCGCCGAGGCCGTTGAGCACGGTGACGGGCAGCGGCGGCACCTCGGCGCACTCGCCGCGCGCGCTGACCGCGAGGACGCCCTTGGGTCCCTGTTTCACCACCGCGAGTTCGACGCCCGCGGCCAGCAACGCCCGTGCGGCGGCGTGCGGTTCGCGCTCCCCGGTGGCGATCTCCACCTCGTCCAGGTTGCCGACGGCGACGGTGGTGTGGCGCAGGGCCTCGGCGTAGAAGGGGCGGGCCGTGTCCGGGTCGTGCCAGAACATCGGCCGCCAGTCGAGGTCGAAGACGGTGGTGCCGGCCCTGCCCCGGTGCGCGAGGGCGGCGAGGGTGGCCGTGCGGCTGGGCTCCTCGCTGAGCCCGGTGCCGGTCACCCAGAAGATCCGGGCCGCGCGGACGGCGTCCAGGTCCAGCTCGTGGGGGTGGATCTCCAGGTCGGGGGCCTTGGGGCGGCGGTAGAAGTACAGCGGGAAGTCGTCCGGCGGGAAGATCTCGCAGAAGGTCACCGGGGTGGGCAGTCCGGCGACCGGGGTGACCCAGTGGTCGGCCACGCCGAAACCGCGCAGCGCCTCGTGCGCGTAGGTGCCGAAGGGGTCGTCGCCGGTGCGGCTGATCACGGCGGCGGTGCGGCCGAGCCGGGCCGCGGCGACCGCCACGTTCGTCGCCGACCCGCCGAGGAACTTGCCGAAGGTCGTCACCCGGGCGAGCGGGACGCCGGCCTGGAGCGGATAGAGGTCCACCCCGATCCGCCCCATGGTGATCAGGTCGTACGCCATCGACTCCCCTTCGTCACGGGCCTCCCCGGCTTTGTAGTCCTGCGCACCGAGCCCTGTCAATGTTTTGTCCGGACATTCGGACGATGCGGTGAACGGTGTGCCGGGGCCGATCGCGCGCCCTTGCCCGGTCCGTGCCCGTCCATGCGCGCGCTCGCCGTCGGCTTTGTGCCGGCCGTGTAACGAACACCCGCCTTCCGTCACACATGTCGCGTGTACGCGGCTGGGGCGTCACATGGGCTCGACAGGGGCTGACGGTTGGTCACGGTGCGTCGTTGTCCGGGCGCAGGCTTGGTGATCGCCAGCGCAGCGCCCGGCCCCCCGACGGCCGCCCCCGGCCGCCGCCGTGGCGCGCGCAGGGAGGTGCAACTCATGACCGACCGCAGGCTCTGGTCCTACAAGGACATCGCGGCGCACATCAAGGTGCAGCCGGACACCGTACGGTCGTACCGCAAGCACGGGCTGCTGCCGCCGCCCGACCACGTGGAGCGCGGCAAGCCCTACTGGTACGCCGACACCGTCCGCGCCTGGGTCGCCTCCCGGCCGGGGAGCAGAAGCCGCAGGGCCGACTAGGGCCCCTCTCACGCCCAGGGTTCGACGACCGTGACTCCGGCGCCCGGCGCGTCCGCCATCGCGGCGAGCGCCGCCGGGGCCGCGTCCAGACCGATGACGGAGGTGACCAGCAGGTCCGGGCGCAGGGCGCCGGAGCGGACCAGTTCCAGCATGCCGGGGTAGGTGTGGGCGGCCATGCCGTGGCTGCCGAGGAGTTCCAGCTCCAGGGCGATGGCGCGGGCCATCGGGACGGGGGTGGTGCCGTCCGCCGAGGGCAGCAGGCCCACCTGCACGTGCCGGCCGCGGCGGCGCAGGGAGTTCACCGAGGCGGCGCAGGTGACGGGCGAGCCGAGGGCGTCCAGCGAGAGGTGGGCGCCGCCGCCGGTCAGCTCGCGGACCGCCGCCGCCGGGTCCGGCACCATGCGCGCGTCCAGGCAGTGCGCGGCGCCGAACCGGCGCGCGAGTTCCAGGGCGCCGGGCGAGATGTCGACGGCGACGACCCGCGCCCCGGCCGCCACCGCGATCATCACCGCGGACAGCCCGACCCCGCCGCAGCCGTGCACCGCGACCCACTGCCCGGCCGCGACCCGCCCCTGCTGCACCACGGCGCGGAAGGCGGTGGCGAAGCGGCAGCCGAGGCCGGCGGCGGTGGCGTACGCCATGCCGTCCGGGATCGCCACGAGGTTGACGTCGGCGTGGTCGAGGGCGACGTACTGGGCGAAGGAGCCCCAGTGGCTGAAACCGGGCTGGGTCTGCCGCTCGCACACCTGCTGGTCGCCCGCCGCGCAGGCCGCGCAGGTGCCGCAGGCGCAGACGAAGGGCACGGTGACCCGGTCGCCGGGCCGCGGGCCGGTCACCCGGGCGCCCACCGCCTCGACCACCCCGGCGAGTTCGTGGCCGGGCACGTGCGGCAGCACGATGTCCGGGTCGTGGCCCATCCAGCCGTGCCAGTCGCTGCGGCACAGCCCGGTCGCCTCGACCCGCACCACGACCCCGTGCTCCGCGGGCGCCGGGTCGGGCACCTCCCGCACCTGGGCCGGCTTTCCGAACTCCTCGAACAGCACCGCTCTCATGCCCCTCACCCTTTCACGCCGGCCGGCACCGCCCCCGGTCGGTCCGCGTCACGCGTACGGCGCACGAGAACGGCGGCGGCCCGGGACATCTGCCTACAGTGCGGAGGAATCCCCCTGCCGATCCCCGGCCGATCCGCGTTCCGCCCAGCCCGAGGGGACGACCCCGTGAGCCACCCGCCGCCGCCCGGCGCCCCCAGGGCCCGCATCCCCGGTCCGCAGCAGCCCCTGCCGCCGTTCCCCCGGATCGGCGCGGGGCTGTGGCGGCGCTGCCTGGGCGGCGGGCTCGCGGTGTGGGCGGCGACCGCGTGCGTGACCTGGGCGACCGGGAGCACCGCCCCGCTGCCCGCGCTGGTGCTGCTCGGCGCCTTCCTGGTGCCGGTGGTCCTCGTGCTGTGGGCGTACGAGCGGCACGGCCGCGACCTCGGGGTCAGCGCGGTCCTCGGCTGCTTCCTGGCCGGCGGCGCGCTCGGCGTGCTCGGCGCCGCGCTCGCCGGCTCCTCCGTGCCGCACCCCTCCCCCGACTGGCTGCTGACCGTCGCCCTGGCCGAGGAGGCCGCCAAGCTGGGGGCGCTGGTGTTCGCGCTGCGCCGGCAGCCGGGCATCCGCGGCACCCGGGCCGGACTGGTGCTCGGCGCGGCCGTCGGCGTCGGGTTCGCCGCGGTGGAAAGCACCGGGTACGCCCTCGCCGCGGCGCTCGACACTCCCTGGGGCAGGCTGGAGCCGGAGCTGCTGCGCGGACTGCTCGCGCCCTTCGGGCAGGGCCTGTGGACCGCGGTCACCGGCGGCGCGCTGCTGGCGCTGCGCCGCCCGGACGGACGTTTCCGGTACGCCCCGCCCGTCGTCGCCGCCTGCATGGGGGTCTCCCTGCTGCACGCGCTGGCGGACGCCCTGCGCGCCGTCTCGCCCTGGCTGGTCGTCCGGCTGACCGGCCGGGGCGTGGAGCCGGGTCTGTTCGCTTCGGGGTACCCGCCCCAGCCGAGCGCCGGGCAGCAGCATCTGCTCACCCTGGTGTCCGCCGTCGGCCCGGCCCTTGTCACGCTGGTCGGGGTGGGCTGGGCACTGTCACTCGTCCGAAGGAACTCCCAGTGGAAAAATACCCCCTAGGGGTATAACCTGAAGAAGGTGGGGAACCCCTCTGGAACCCCGAGCCCCCCATGCCACGACGAGGAGCAACGACATGAGCGCCCAGACCGACACCCCGGCCTCCGTCACCACCGTCTACAAGGTGACCGGTATGAGCTGCGGCCACTGCGAGGGATCCGTCTCCGCTGAGATCTCCCAGATCCCCGGTGTCACCTCGGTGAAGGCCGTCGCGTCGAGCGGCGAGGTCACCGTCGTCTCCGAGGCCCCGCTGGACGACGAGGCCGTCCGCGCCGCCGTCGACGAGGCCGGTTTCGAGCTGGCCGGCAAGGCCTGAGCACCACCCGCACCACCTCCTACTTTCCCCGACCGGGCCGTACCGACCAGCTGATACTGGCTCCGTGCGGTCCGGTCCGATGTCTGGAGTCCGGACATGACCAGCACCACCGCGCAGACACCCATGGCCCCGGGTGACACGGCCCCGGCGTCCGAGGTCGAACTGCTCATCGGCGGGATGACCTGCGCCTCCTGCGCCGCCCGGGTGGAGAAGAAGCTCAACCGGATGGAAGGCGTCAGCGCCACCGTCAACTTCGCCACCGAGAAGGCGAAGGTCAGCTACGGCGCGGGCGTCGAGGTCGCCGACCTGATCGCCACCGTCGTCAAGACGGGCTACACCGCCGAGGAGCCCGCGCCCCCGCGGGCCGAACCCGAGGCGACGGCCGAGGAGACGGCCCCCGGGCCCGACTCCGAACTGGGCGCCCTGCGCCATCGGCTGCTCGTCTCCGCGCTGCTCGCGGCCCCCGTCGTGCTGCTCGCGATGATCCCGGCCCTCCAGTTCGACAACTGGCAGTGGCTGTCCCTGACCCTCGCCGCGCCCGTCGTCGTCTGGGGCGGCGCACCCTTCCACCGCGCCGCCTGGACCAACGCCCGGCACGGCGCGGCCACCATGGACACCCTGGTCTCGGTCGGCACCCTGGCCGCGTTCGGCTGGTCGCTGTGGGCGCTGTTCTTCGGACACGCCGGGATGACCGGCATGCACGACGAGTTCCGCCTCACCGTCTCCCGGATGGACGGCTCCTCCACCATCTACCTGGAGGTCGCCTCCGGCGTCGTCGCGCTGATCCTGCTCGGCCGCTACCTGGAGGCCCGCTCCAAGCGGCGCGCGGGCGCGGCCCTGAAGGCGCTGATGGAGCTGGGCGCCAAGGACGTGGCGGTACTGCGGGAGGGCCGCGAGGTGCGCGTGCCCGTCTCCTCCCTGGCGGTCGGCGACCGGTTCGTCGTACGGCCCGGCGAGAAGATCGCCACCGACGGCACCGTGGTCGAGGGCGTCTCCGCGGTCGACGCCGCCATGCTGACCGGCGAGTCGGTGCCGGTGGACGTCGGCCCCGGCGACAAGGTCACCGGTGCCACGGTCAACGCGGGCGGCCGGCTCGTCGTGGCGGCCACCCGGGTCGGCGCCGACACCCAGCTCGCCCGGATGGCGAAGCTGGTGGAGGACGCGCAGAACGGCAAGGCCGAGGTGCAGCGGCTCGCCGACCGGGTCTCCGCCGTGTTCGTGCCCGTGGTCATCCTGATCGCGCTCGCCACCTTCGGCGTCTGGCTCGGCGTCACCGGGGACGCGGTCTCCGCGTTCACCGCCGCCGTCGCCGTGCTGATCATCGCCTGCCCGTGCGCGCTGGGCCTCGCCACGCCGACCGCGCTGATGGTCGGCACCGGGCGCGGCGCCCAGCTCGGCATCCTGATCAAGGGCCCCGAGGTCCTGGAGTCCACCCGCCGCGTCGACACCGTCGTGCTGGACAAGACCGGCACCGTCACCACCGGCCGGATGACCCTCCAGGCGGTGTACACCGCGGACGGCGAGGACGAGAAGGAGCTGCTGCGCCTCGCGGGCGCCCTGGAGCACGCCTCCGAGCACCCCATCGCCCGCGCCGTCGCGGCGGGCGCCGAGGAACGCGCCGGCGCCCTCCCGGCGGTCGAGCACTTCGAGAACGTACCCGGGCGGGGTGTGCGCGGGCGCGTGGACGGCCGCGAGGTGGCCGTGGGGCGCCTGTACGAGGACGTTCCCGAGGACCTGGCCCGCGCGGCGCGCGAGGCCGAGCGGGAGGGCCGTACGGCCGTCCTGGCGGGCTGGGACGGGCGGGCCCGCGGGGTCCTCGCGGTCGCCGACGCGATCAAGGAGACCAGCGCCGAGGCGATCCGCGAACTGCGCGCCCTCGGGCTCACGCCGGTGCTGCTGACCGGGGACAACCGGACGGTCGCCGAGTCGGTCGCGAAGGCCGTCGGCATCGACGCGGAGCACGTGTACGCGCAGGTGCTGCCCGAGGACAAGGTGGACGTCGTACGACGGCTGCGGCGCGAGGGGCGCGCGGTGGCCATGGTCGGCGACGGCGTCAACGACGCGGCCGCCCTCGCCACCGCCGATCTGGGCCTCGCCATGGGCACCGGCACGGACGCGGCGATCGAGGCCGGCGACCTCACCCTGGTGCGGGGCGATCTGCGCACGGCGGCGGACGCGATCCGGCTCTCCCGGCGCACGCTGGCCACGATCAAGGGCAACCTGGTGTGGGCCTTCGGTTACAACGTGGCCGCGCTGCCGCTGGCCGCGGCCGGGCTGCTGAACCCGATGATCGCGGGCGCGGCGATGGCCTTCTCCTCGGTGTTCGTGGTGACCAACAGCCTGCGGCTGCGCCGCTTCCGCTGAAGTTGGGCCGCAAGCCCCCCTAGAGACGGGCGCGAGCCTCACATAAGCTCTTCACAAGGCTCGCGCATCTTCCTTACGCAAGGGCTCCGTTCGCCGTAACGGGGCTCTTGCGCAGCAAAAGGACATATGCAAGAGACGCAGATCACAGTGATGTGAACGTAACCATCGAAGGGGTTCGAAGGTCTAAGTTGGCGATGTCGGATCGGCGTCTTGGGGGGCGCTGACCCGGCATCTGGGGATGTCTTGGGGGACTTCCCCGGAGATGCGTTGCCGGGGCACGTACACCGGGAAGCTTTGAGCGGCCCTCCCGGCGTGCGATGTCCCGGCAGACCGCACCGACAGCGATTCAGGCGCTGTCCTCTCGAGCGCCCGGCCCGGATCCCGTGGGGGGAATCCGCACCGGGACATGGGAAGGCGCCCTGGTCGCCGGCCCGTGGGGGGACCGGCGTCTCAGGGCGCCTTCTGCTTGTGCCCGTGCGCGCGCCGGGCACCGGTGGCGTCAGGACCACCGGAACACTTCAGGGCCCGCCCTCGCGGGCAGGCCCTGTGGGTCGGTGCGCTCAGCGCTCCCCGGCGGCGGGTGTCAGCGCTCCTCGACCGGGACGAAGTCGCGCTCGACGACGCCCGTGTAGATCTGGCGCGGACGGCCGATGCGGGAGCCCGGCTCCTTGATCATCTCGGTCCACTGGGCGATCCAGCCCGGCAGGCGGCCGAGGGCGAACAGGACCGTGAACATCTCGGTCGGGAAGCCCATGGCGCGGTAGATCAGACCGGTGTAGAAGTCCACGTTCGGGTACAGCTTGCGCTCGACGAAGTAGTCGTCGGAGAGCGCGTGCTCCTCCAGCTTGAGGGCGATGTCGAGCAGCTCGTCCGACTTGCCCAGCGCGGAGAGGACGTCGTGCGCGGCGGCCTTGATGATGCGGGCGCGCGGGTCGAAGTTCTTGTAGACCCGGTGGCCGAAGCCCATCAGGCGGACGCCGTCCTCCTTGTTCTTCACCTTGCGGATGAAGGTGTCGACGTCGGAGCCCGAGTCGCGGATGCCTTCGAGCATCTCCAGCACGGACTGGTTGGCGCCGCCGTGCAGCGGGCCCCACAGCGCGTTGATGCCGGCCGAGATCGACGCGAACATGTTGGCCTGCGAGGAGCCGACCAGACGGACCGTGGAGGTCGAGCAGTTCTGCTCGTGGTCCGCGTGCAGGATCAGCAGCTTGTCCAGCGCGGAGACGACGACCGGGTCCAGCTCGTACTCGTCGGCCGGCACCGAGAAGGTCATGCGCAGGAAGTTCTCGACGTAGCCGAGGTCGTTGCGCGGGTAGACGAACGGGTGACCGATCGACTTCTTGTACGCGTACGCGGCGATCGTCGGCAGCTTGGCGAGCAGCCGGATCGTGGAGAGGTTGCGCTGCTTCTCGTCGAACGGGTTGTGGCTGTCCTGGTAGAAGGTGGACAGCGCCGACACGACCGAGGACAGCATGGCCATCGGGTGGGCGTCGCGCGGGAAGCCCTTGTAGAAGTTCTTGACGTCCTCGTGCAGCAGCGTGTGCCGCGTGATGTCGTCCTTGAACGTCGTCAGCTCGTCAACGGTGGGCAGCTCGCCGTTGATCAGCAGGTACGCCACCTCCAGGAAGGTGGAGCGCTCTGCCAGCTGCTCGATGGGGTAGCCGCGGTAGCGGAGGATGCCCGCCTCGCCGTCGAGGTAGGTGACCGCGGATTTGTAGGCGGCGGTGTTGCCGTACCCGCTGTCCAGGGTCACCAGCCCGGTCTGGGCGCGCAGCTTCCCGATGTCGAAGCCCTTGTCGCCGACGGTGCTGTCGACCACCGGGTAGGTGTACTCGCCGTCGCCGTACCGCAGTACTACAGAGTTGTCGCTCACGTCTTCCCTCACCGACGTAGTGCCTCATCTTCGAGGTGCCCTGACTGTCTCTACCATCCCCCATTTGGCTCAGGAGAGTGCACTCGGGGTCGACCATTGGGCCTATTGACGGCACTCAGTGCCGCCAACCTGCTCATCCTGCCCCCTCGGAGAGGCATCTGGAAGTGCTCTGTGACCTTCACGACTCATATGATCGATCATTTTTCGAAACGAGCCTGAAATCCAGGGCCGTGCACCGCCGTCCGGCCGACACCGTGCGCACCGCCTGGCCGATCGCCCGGCGCGAACCGACCAGCACGACCAGCTGTTTCGCCCGGGTGACGGCGGTGTAGAGCAGGTTCCGCTGAAGCATCATCCATGCTCCCGTGGTGACGGGAATCACCACGGCGGGATATTCACTTCCCTGCGAGCGATGGATGGTCACCGCGTACGCGTGCGCCAGTTCATCCAGTTCGTCGTATTCATACGGAACCTCCTCGTCCTCGTCGGTCAGCACCGTCAGGCGCTGGTCGACCGGATCGAGCGAGGTGACGACGCCCACGGTGCCGTTGAACACACCGTTCTTCCCTTTTTCGTAATTGTTCCGGATCTGGGTCACCTTGTCGCCGACGCGGAAGACCCGGCCGCCGAAGCGCTTCTCGGGCACGTCGGGCCGCCCGGGGGTGATGGCCTGCTGGAGCAGCCCGTTGAGGGTGCCGGCCCCGGCGGGCCCCCGGTGCATCGGCGCGAGCACCTGCACGTCGCGCCGCGGATCGAGCCCGAACCTCGCCGGGATCCGGCGCGCCGCCACGTCCACGGTGAGCCGTCCGGCCTCCTCCGTGTCGTCCTCCACGAAGAGGAAGAAGTCCTTCAGCCCGTCGGTGAGGGGAGGCCGCCCGGCGTTGATCCGGTGCGCGTTGGTGACCACACCGGACTGCTGGGCCTGCCGGAAGACCCGGGTGAGCCGGACGGCGGGGACGGGGCTGCCGTCGGCGAGCATGTCCCGCAGCACCTCGCCGGCGCCGACGCTGGGCAGCTGGTCGACGTCCCCGACGAAGAGGAGGTGCGCGCCGGGCGGCACGGCCTTGACGAGCTTGTTGGCGAGCAGCAGGTCCAGCATGGACGCCTCGTCCACGACGACGAGGTCCGCGTCGAGCGGCCGGTCCCGGTCGTACGCCGCGTCTCCCCCGGGCTTCAGCTCCAGCAGCCGGTGCACGGTGGACGCCTCCGCGCCGGTCAGCTCGGCCAGCCGCTTGGCGGCCCGCCCGGTCGGCGCGGCGAGCAGCACCTTGGCCCGCTTGGCCCGGGCCAGCTCCACGATCGAGCGCACGGTGAAGGACTTGCCGCAGCCGGGGCCGCCGGTGAGCACGGCGACCTTCCTGGTGAGCGCCAGCCGGACCGCCGCTTCCTGCTCGGGCGCGAGGTCCGCCCTGGTGCGGGTCCTCAGCCAGCCGAGGGCCTTGGCCCAGTCCACGTCCTGGAAGCCGGGCATGCGGTCCTGGTCGGTGCGCAGGAGGCGCAGCAGCTGGGCGGAGAGGGAGATCTCGGCGCGGTGGAAGGGCACGAGGTAGACGGCGGTGACCGGTTCGGTGCCGTCGGGTCCGGGCACCTTCTCGCGCACGACACCGGGGTCGGTGCCGTCCTCCGGCTCCCGGGCCAGTTCGGCGAGGCACTCGATGACGAGCCCGGTGTCGACCTGGAGCAGCTTGACGGCGTCGGCGATCAGCCGCTCCTCGGGCAGGAAGCAGTTGCCCTGGTCGGCGGATTGCGACAGGGCGTACTGGAGACCGGCCTTGACGCGCTCCGGGCTGTCGTGGGGGATGCCGACGGACCGGGCGATCTTGTCGGCGGTGAGGAAGCCGATGCCCCAGACGTCGGCGGCGAGCCGGTAGGGGTTCTTCCGTACGACCTCGATCGAGCCGTCGCCGTACTTCTTGTAGATCCGCACGGCGATGGAGGTGGACACCTCGACGGTCTGGAGGAAGAGCATGACCTCCTTGATCGCCTTCTGTTCCTCCCAGGCGTCGGCGATCTTCCTGGTCCGCTTGGGTCCAAGTCCCGGCACCTCGATCAGCCGCTCGGGCTCCTCCTCGATGATGCGCAGGGTGTCCAGGCCGAAGTGCTGGGTGATCCGGTCCGCGAAGACCGGCCCGATCCCCTTGACCAGCCCCGACCCGAGGTACCGCCGCATCCCCTGCACGGTGGCGGGCAGCAGGGTCGAGTAGTTCTCGACCAGGAACTGCTTGCCGTACTGCGGGTGCGTGCCCCAGCGCCCCTCCATCCGCAGGGACTCCCCGACCTGGGCGCCGAGCAACGCGCCGACGACGGTGAGCAGTTCCGCGCCGCCTCTTCCGGTGTCCACCCGGGCGACGGTGTACCCGCTCTCCTCGTTGGCGTACGTGATCCGTTCCAGCACGCCTTCGAGCACGGCCGTCCGCCGCTCACCGGCCTGGGTCCCCGCCTGTCGAGCCATGGTCCGACGGTACCGGTGGGGGGTGACAGGGGGTGAAGGGGTGGATCAGGGGCGCCGTGCCTTGAGCCGGGCCGGCTCCTCCAGGGGCGGTCCGCCGGGGGCGAGGGCGTTCAGGCCCGCGCGGGCCTCGTCCACCATGGCCGGCGGGATGAGGCCGTCCAGCGCGAGGACGGCGCGGTACCCGGCGGCGGCCTCGTCGTCCTCCCCGAGGCGGGCGAGGGCGTGGGCCAGGTTGAGATGGACCTCGGCGCCGGGCGTGTGGAACCCGCGGGCGTCGAACTGCCCGCGGATGGGACGCAGGGCGCCGACCGCGTCCGCCCAGTGGCCTTGTCCGAGATGGACGAAGCCCACCTGGTAGTTGGCGGTCAGGACGTTGGTGTCGCGTACGTTCGACGGGATGCGCTCGTGGTTGCGGGGGTCGGCGAGGGCGTCCAGGACCTCCCGGTGGGTCTCGACGGCCTCCCGCGCGCGGCCCGCCCTCTCCAGCAGGTTGATGCCGGCGATGGCCGCGTGGAGGTGGCCCCTGATGTCGCCGGCCCGGACGAACAGTTCCTTGGCGCGCAGGAGGTCGGCGGTCGCGGGCGCGTCGTCGCCGGCCACGTTCCGGAGCCAGCCGAGGTAGAAGTGCGCCCAGCCCTGCTGGGCGATGTCGTCGCCGGCCGTGGCGAGACGCAGCGCGTGTGCGGCGCAGGCGGCGGCCTCGTCGTGACGGCCGCCCACCCAGTGGGCCCAGGCGAGGTGGTTGCGGTGGGTGGCCTCCAGTCCGGCGTCGCCCAGCGCCGCCGCGGACCGCGCGGCACTCTGGAAGACCTCGGCCCAGTGGCCCCAGGAGACCCACAGGTCGGAGAACCAGTTCATGGCCCGGGCGACGTCCGTGACCCTGGCGTGCTCGCCGCGCGCGGCGGCCTCACGGAAGGCGGCCAGCCAGTTGTCGCTCTCCGCCTTGAGCCAGCGCAGTGCCTGCTCCCGGTCGTCGAGGGCGGCCAGGCGGCCGGGGTCCGGCGGCGGCGCGCCGTGGTCCGGCTCGTACCAGCGGCCGGCCAGCACCGCGGTGTCCAGCAGCCAGGAGCGCAGGCGGGCACCGGCCTCGGCCGCCCCCTCCTCGCCCTCCTCCGCGCGCAGCCGGGAGCGCGCGTACAGGCGCAGCAGGTCGTGGAAGCGGTAGCGGTCCGCCGGCGAGGTCATCAGCAGTCCGGCGTCCAGCAGGTCGTCCAGCAGGTCCTCCGCGTACGGCAGTGACGTGCCCGTGAGGACGGCGGCCGGCGCCGCGCCGAAATCGGGCCCCGGAACCAGGGACAGCAGCCGGAACATCCGGGCGGCCGCGGGAGCGAGACGTGAATAGGAAAGCGAGAAAGCCGAGTTCACCCGCAGGTCACCGGCGCTGAGCGAGTCCAGCCGGCGGTCCTCGTCGGCGAGCCGGCCGGCCAGTCGCCGCAGGCTCCAGTTCGTCCGGGTGGCCGCCCAGTTGCCCGCCACCCGCAACGCCAGGGGGAGGTGCCCGCACAGCTCGCTCACCGAACGCACCGCGTCCGGTTCCGCGTCCACGCGCCCGTCGCTGACGATGGCCCGCAGCAAGGCGGTCGACTCGTCCTCGCTCAGCGCGCCCAGCGGCACCCGGCACACCCCTTCCAGACCGGCCAGGGTGCGCCGGCTGGTCACCACCACCAACACCCCGCCCTCCCGCGGCAGCAGCGGTCTGACCTGGGCCTCGTCGGCCGCGTTGTCCAGGATCAGCACCGCCCGCAGCCGGGCCGCCCGCGCGTGGTAGCGCGCCAGCCGCTCCTCGGCGCCCAGTTGGGCCACCTCGACGTCCCACGCCCCCAGCAGGCGCAGCACCGCCTCCTGCGCCGAGAGCGGCTGATCCTCCAACCCCCGCATGTCGAGCAGGAATTCTCCGTCGGGGAAAGAGGGCGCGAACTCCTCGGCGAGCCGGAGCGCGAGGGTCGTCTTCCCGCTGCCCGGCGGACCGGACACCACCGCCACCGGCGGCACGTCCCGGTCCGGGCCCCGCCCCTCGGCGGCCCGCTGCGCCAGGGCGCGCAGCGCGGACAGTTCCGCGTGCCGCCCGACGAAGTCCCGCACGCCCCTGGGCAGGGTGCAGGGGGACGTCTTGCCCCGGGCGGGGGTGCCGGCCGCCGGACGGCCCGCGCGGACGACGGCCAGCAGTGCGGCACGGGCCGCCTCGTCCAGGCCGAGGCCCTGGGCGAGCGCGGTGAGCGTCCCGCGCTGGGGGCGCTGGCTCCGGCCCCGCTCCACGTCGCTGATCGTGCGCACCGATACGCCGGACGCCTCGGCCAGTTCCTCGATCGTCAGACCGAGGCCCTGCCGCGCCTCCCGGACCATCCGGCCGGCCGGCGATCCGCCGCCGGTTTCCACCGCCTCACCCATGCCCTGTTCCCGTCGCTCCGCGATCTCGCCGGTGGTCCGCTGCCCATCACGTTGGGTGAAGCTTCCACCGAAGCATCCCACATCGCACCGTATGCCGGATCCTGCCCACGGCATGACCGCTCCGCCGCGCCGCCCGCCCGCCCCGGCCGTGACGAGCCATCATTTTCCCGCCAGGTCACGATTGCGTTTCGGCCAACCCACACCCTCTTGTCACTGCCTGTGTAATCGATTCCAATCGTTTCTCGCGTCTCGATGTAATCGATTCCAAGCGTCACGAGTTCACAAGGAGGTGGGCCGGAGGTGGCGAGCATCAAGGATGTCGCCGCCGCGGCGGGCGTGTCCGTCGCGACGGTCTCGCGTGTGCTGAACGCGCATCCGTCGGTCAGTGCGGACGCCCGCGGCCGCGTGCTGGCCGCCGTCGAGGCGCTCGGGTACCGGCCGAACGCCGTCGCCCGTTCGCTGCGCACCGACCAGACGCACACCCTCGGCCTCGTCATCAGCGACGTGCTGAACCCGTACTTCACCGAGCTGGCCCGCTCCGTGGAGGAAGAGGCCCGGGCGCTCGGGTACAGCGTGATCATCGGCAACGCCGACGAGCGGCCCGACCTCCAGGACCACCACGTGCGCAATCTGCTGGACCGGCGGATCGACGGGCTGCTGGTGTCCCCCACCGACGGCGGCTCGCCGCTGATGCTGGACGCGGCGCGGGCCGGCACCCCCATGGTCTTCGTGGACCGCTGGATCCCCGGCGTCGACGTCCCCGTCGTACGCGCCGACGGACGGGCCGCCGTGCGGGACCTCGTGGCGCACCTGTACCGGCTGGGCCACCGCCGGGTCGCGATCATCGCGGGACCGGCGGCGACCACGACCGGCAGCGAGCGGGTCGAGGCGTTCCGGGCCGCGCTGGCCGAGTACGGGCTGTCCCTTCCCGACGTCCACACCGGCCAGGGCGACTTCCAGGCGGCCAGCGGGCGCCGGGTCACCGAGGGGTTCCTCGACCTGCCCGAGCCGCCGGACGCCGTCTTCGCGGCCGACAACCTGATGGCGCTCGGCGCCCTCGACGCCGTCCGCGCCCGCGGGCTGCGGGTGCCGGACGACATCGCGCTCGCCGCGTTCGACGACATCCCGTGGTTCGTGCACACCGATCCTCCGGTCACCGCGATCGCCCAGCCCACGGGCGAGCTGGGCCGGGCCGCCGTACGGGCCCTGGTGGACCGGATCGAGGGGCGGACCGCCGCGTCCGTCACCCTCGCCGCCCGGCTCGTCGTCCGCCGCTCCTGCGGTGAGACCGCCGAACCGGCCGGCCCCCGGCCGGTTCCGGCCCCCGCTTTCCCCACCCCGCCCCTCCCCCCAGTGCAAAGGAGCACGCCGTGAGCAACCCGGACGAGTTGCTGCGCATCGAGGGCATACGCAAGACCTTTCCCGGCGTGGTCGCGCTCGACGGTGTCGACTTCGACCTGCGCCGTGGCGAGGTGCATGTGCTGCTCGGTGAGAACGGCGCCGGCAAGAGCACGCTCATCAAGATGCTCTCCGGTGCCTATACGCCCGACTCGGGGCGGATCCTCGTGGGCGGTGAGGAGGTGCGCATCCATGGTGCGCAGGACTCCGAGCGGCTCGGGATCGCCACCATCTACCAGGAGTTCAACCTCGTCCCGGACCTGACGGTCGCCGAGAACATCTTCCTCGGCCGCCAGCCGCGCCGGTTCGGGATGATCGACCGTGGGCGCATGGAGGCCGACGCCGCCGAGCTGCTCGAACGGGTCGGCGTGCAGGTCTCGCCGCGTACCCGGGTGCGCGAACTCGGCATCGCCCGGCTCCAGATGGTGGAGATCGCCAAGGCGCTGAGCCTGGACGCGCGAGTCCTGATCATGGACGAGCCGACCGCCGTGCTGACCTCGGAGGAGGTCGAGAAGCTGTTCGCCATCGTGCGGCAGCTGCGCGCGGACGGGGTGGGCATCGTGTTCATCACCCACCACCTCGACGAGATCGCCGCCCTCGGCGACCGCGTCACCGTCATCCGGGACGGGAGGAGCGTCGGGCAGGTGCCCGCCACCACCCCCGAGGACGAGCTGGTGCGGCTCATGGTCGGGCGCTCCATCGAGCAGCAGTACCCGCGCCGACGCCCCGAGAAGGGCGCCGCGTTGCTCAGCGTCGAGGGGCTCACCCGCGACGGTGTCTTCCACGACGTGAGTTTCGAGGTGCACGCCGGCGAGGTCGTCGGCATCGCCGGGCTCGTGGGCGCCGGGCGGACCGAGGTCGTGCGGGCCGTGTTTGGCGCGGACCCGTACGACGACGGCACCGTGAGGGTCGGCGGCAACGCGCTGCGGCGCTTCGACGTGAACGCCGCGATGGCGGCCGGGATCGGGCTCGTGCCCGAGGACCGCAAGGGGCAGGGGCTCGTGCTCGACGCCTCCGTCGAGGAGAACCTGGGTCTGGTGACCATGCGCTCGGCGTCCCGGGCGGGGCTGGTCGACCGCAAGGCGCAGCACGCGGCGGCCGAGCGGATCGCCGGGCAGCTCGGCGTGCGGATGGCCGGGCTCGGCCAGCACGTGCGCACGCTGTCCGGCGGCAACCAGCAGAAGGTCGTCATCGGCAAGTGGCTGCTGGCCGACACCAAGGTGCTGATCCTCGACGAGCCGACGCGCGGTATCGACGTCGGCGCCAAGGTCGAGATCTACCAGCTGATCAACGAGCTGACCGCGGCCGGCGCCGCCGTGCTGATGATCTCCAGCGACCTGCCCGAGGTGCTCGGCATGAGCGACCGGGTGCTGGTGATGGCCCAGGGCCGGATCGCCGGAGAACTCGCGGCCGACGAGGCCACCCAGGACGCCGTGATGGCGCTCGCCGTTTCCACCCCCACCGCTGAGAAGGAGGCCACCCGTGGCCGCTGACACGCTCAAGAGCACGACGGGCGCGAGTGGCGCCCCGGGCGGCCTGCGCCGGCTGCTGCTCGACAACGGCGCGCTGACCGCGCTGATCGTCCTGGTCATCGCCCTGTCGGCGCTGTCCGGCGACTTCCTGACGACGGACAACCTGCTGAACATCGGCGTCCAGGCGGCCGTGACCGCCATCCTGGCCTTCGGTGTGACGTTCGTGATCGTCGCGGCGGGCATCGACCTGTCCGTGGGCTCGGTGGCCGCGCTGTCGGCGACCGTGCTGGCCTGGAGCGCCACCCAGCACGGGGTGCCGGTCGCGCTGGCCGTCGTCCTGGCGGTCGCCACGGGTGTGGCGGCCGGTCTGGTGAACGGCTTCCTGATCGCCTACGGCAAGCTGCCGCCGTTCATCGCGACGCTGGCGATGCTGTCGGTGGGCCGCGGTCTGGCGCTGGTGATCTCCGGCGGTGTGCCGATCCCGTTCCCGGACTCGGTCTCGCACCTCGGTGACACCCTCGGCGACTGGCTGCCGGTGCCGGTGCTGGTCATGATCGTGATGGGGCTGCTGGCCGCGTTCGTGCTCGGCCGCACCTACATCGGCCGCTCGATGTACGCGATCGGCGGCAACGAGGAGGCCGCGCGCCTGTCGGGCCTGCGGGTGAAGAAGCAGAAGCTCGCGATCTACGCGCTGTCCGGTGTGTTCGCGGCCGTGGCCGGCATCGTGCTGGCCTCCCGGCTGTCCTCCGCGCAGCCGCAGGCCGCCGACGGTTACGAGCTGGACGCGATCGCCGCGGTCGTGATCGGCGGTGCCTCGCTCGCGGGCGGCACCGGCAAGGCGTCGGGCACCCTGGTCGGCGCGCTGATCCTCGCGGTGCTGCGCAACGGCCTCAACCTGCTCAACGTCTCGGCGTTCTGGCAGCAGGTCGTGATCGGTGTGGTCATCGCGCTGGCGGTGCTGCTCGACACGGTGCGCCGCAAGGCGGGCGCCACGCCGGTGACCACCGGTGGCGGCGGCAACAAGGGCAAGCAGGCGGCGACGTACGGGCTCGCGGCCGTGGTGACGGTGGCGATCGTCGGCGCGACCTCCTTCCTGCACAACGGCTCCTCGGCGTCGGACAAGCCGAAGATGGGTCTGTCGCTGTCCACCCTCAACAACCCGTTCTTCGTGCAGATCCGCTCCGGTGCGCAGGCCGAGGCGAAGAAGCTGGGCGTGGACCTGACGGTGACCGACGCGCAGAACGACGCCTCGCAGCAGGCCAACCAGCTCCAGAACTTCACCAGTTCGCACCTGGGCGCGATCATCGTCAACCCGGTGGACTCGGATGCGGCGAGCAACTCGGTCAAGGCCGCCGACAAGGCGAACATCCCGGTCATCGCGGTCGACCGCGGCGTCAACAAGGCGACCGTGAACGCCCTGGTGGCCTCGGACAACATCGCCGGTGGCGAGCAGGCGGCCAAGACGATCGCCGAGAAGCTGGGCGGCAAGGGCAAGATCGTGATCCTCCAGGGTCAGGCGGGCACCTCGGCGGCGCGGGAGCGCGCGCAGGGCTTCGCCAACGGCCTCAAGGCCTACCCGGGCATCAAGGTGGTGGCGCAGCAGCCGGCCGACTTCGACCGCACCAAGGGCCTCGACGTGATGTCCAACCTGCTCCAGGCCCACCCGGACGTGCAGGGCGTGATCGCCGCCAACGACGAGATGGCGCTCGGCGCGATCAAGGCCCTGGGTTCCAAGGCCGGTACGTCGGTGCCGGTGGTCGGCTTCGACGGCACCCCCGACGGCCTGAAGGCGGTCAAGGCGGGCACGCTCTACGCCTCCGTCGCCCAGCAGCCGACCCAGCTCGGCCGGATCGCCGTGGACAACGCGCTCAAGGCGACCCAGGGCAAGAAGGTGGAGCAGATGGTGAAGGTGCCGGTGAAGGTGGTCACGAAGGACAACGTGGCCGGCTTCAGCGGCTGACGGAAGAAGACGCGGAAGACTCGGGCGGGCGGTCGTACACCACAGGTGGCGGCCGTCCGCCCCGGTTCCTCTCTCATGGGAGTCAAGTGATGTACGACTACGACCTGTTGGTCGTGGGCTCGGCCAACGCCGACCTGGTGATCGGTGTCGAACGGCGGCCGGGTGCCGGGGAGACGGTGCTCGGCGGGGACCTGTCCGTGCACCCCGGCGGCAAGGGCGCCAACCAGGCGGTGGCCGCCGCCCGGCTCGGGGCCCGTACGGCCCTGCTGGCCCGGGTCGGCGACGACGGCCACGGCCGGCTGCTGCTCGACTCCCTGCGCTCGGCCGGGGTGGACCCGGCGGGCGTACTGGCCGGCGGGGCGCCGACCGGCGTCGCGCTGATCACCGTCGACCCGTCCGGGGACAACAGCATCGTGGTCTCGCCGGGTGCCAACGCCCGCCTCACCCCCGCGGACGTGCGGGCGGCCGAGGGCCTGCTGCGCGCCTCCCGCGTGGTCTCCGCCCAGCTGGAGATCCCGCTGGAGACGGTCGAGGAGGTGGTGCGCGCCCTGCCGTCCGGCACCCGGTTCGTGCTGAACCCGTCCCCGCCGCGCCCGCTGCCCGCCGAGGTGCTGGCCGCCTGCGACCCGCTGATCGTCAACGAGCACGAGGCGCGGGTGCTGCTGGGCGGGGCCGGGGCGGGCGAGGAGCCCGAGGACTGGGCGCGGGGGCTGCTGGCCCTGGGCCCGCGCTCGGTGGTGGTGACGCTCGGCGCCGAGGGCGCGCTGGTGCACGACGGCTCGGGCGCGACCCGGGTGGCGTCGGTGAAGGTCGACGCGGTGGACACCACGGGCGCGGGCGACGCGTTCACGGCCGCGCTGGCGTGGCGGCTGGGCACGAGCGCGAGCCTCGCGGAGGCGGCCGGGTACGCGGCGCGCGTCGGCGCGGCGGCCGTGACGAAGCCGGGGGCGCAGGAGTCGTACCCGACGGCCGAGGAGGTCCGGGCGCTGTGAAGAAGTCGGGCATCCTCAATCGTCATCTGGCCGGTGCGCTGGCCGAGTTGGGGCACACCGACGGGGTGCTGGTGTGCGACGCGGGCATGCCGATCCCGGACGGTCCGCGCGTGGTGGACCTCGCCTTCCGGGCCGGGGTGCCGTCCTTCGCGGAGGTCCTGGACGGACTGCTGGACGAGCTGGTGGTCGAGGGGGCGACGGCGGCGCGGGAGCTGCGCGGGGCCCATCGGGAGCTGCTGGAGCGGCGGCTGCCCGGCCTGGCCTACGTGCCCCACGAGCGGCTCAAGGAGCTGTCGGCGGGGGCCCGGCTGATCGTCCGCACCGGGGAGGCCAGCCCGTACGCCAATGTGCTGCTGCGCTGCGGGGTGTTCTTCTAGAACCCGGAACCCTCAGGGCCCCGGCCCGGGCGTACCGGGCCTTCACGGCGCGCAGTGGTCGCGGGCCCCCGCCGGGCCCTTCACCCGGTGGTCGGAGCCGCGTCGGACTTCTTGGCATTCTCCGGCACGGGTTCCGGGACGTTCCTCAGCCGGGCGCCCCTGCTGTCCGCGATCCGCTTGACCTCCTTCAGCGACTCGACGAGGCGGTGGACCAGGTAGTGGAGTTCCTCACCGGTCAGTTTCCGCCCCGGCCCGGCGAGGAGTTCGGCGGTGTGCTCCAACAAGCCGTCCGCCATGCCGAGTTGCACGCGCTCGACCTGGTCGGCGACCCGGGAGACGTACCCGGTGCCGTCGCCGACGAGGTAGCAGGGCTTCCCCTCCGAACCGGTCCAGGGAAGCAGACGTTCGTTCACGCGTAGGTCTCCACGAGGTCGAGGTAGGGGCGGACGAGAGGACTGTCCTCGCCGCGGAGGGGGGCTTGGCCCTGCCGGTACGCCATGGGACCGCCGACGTACGGGCACGAGTACGACGGGTACAGCGGCCCGCGGCGCCGGCGGCGCCCACGGGCGGGCAGGAGGAGCCTCAGCAAGGGCTCGACCAGCCGGGCGAGAAGTCGTGTCATGCCGACCTGCCTTTTCTTCTGCGATGACTGCGGTGTGTGGCGAATCAGTCACAGAGTGGGGTGGCGGTGGCTAGGCTTGCCAGGGGTGCCGAGTTGACATCCCACTTGTCATGCAAGGGAGTTGGTCGATGGGCGGACACCACAGGTCTCGAACACCGCGTGAGGAGTTCGGGGAGGAGATTCGGTCACAGCGCAGGGCAGCCGGACTCACCCAGGCGGAACTGGCTCACCATGTTGTGTGCTCGCCCACTCTGATCAGTCACTACGAGGCGGGCAGGCGGTTGCCGAGTGACGACGACGTGCAACGGATCGATCAGGCACTGAACACGGACGGCTTCTTCACGCGTTGGCTGAAGGAACTGACCTCCACGTGGGCAAGCTATTTTGCCGCCATGGCCGAACTTGAGCGCAAGGCAACGCAGATCCAGCAGTTCGCGCTCTCGCTCGTTCCCGGCATGCTCCAAACCCCCGACTACGCACGTGCCGTATTCAAGGGATACAGATCCCACTGCGCAGCCGAGGAACTTGACAGGTCAGTTGCCCTCCGAACAGGGCGTGCCCAGATCTTGGAGAGCCCAACGCAGCCTGTTGTGTGGACGCTGCTCGACGAGGGGGTGCTGCGACGCCGCGTAGGTGGCCACCGCGTCATGGCCGAACAGCTCCACAAGATCGCGGACATGGCCGAGGCGGGGCGCCTTCGGTTCCACGTGCTGCCGCACAGCGCCGGGGCTCACGCTCTCGCCCAGAGCATGCTCACGCTCCTGAGCTTCGAGAACACTGCCCCTGTGGCCTACGTTGAAGGTTTCATCAGCGGCAACTTGATGAAGAACCCTGCCCTGGTGGCACAGTGCCGGACGGCTTACGACCTTGCACTGAGCGAGGCGCTGTCCCGGGAAGACTCGCTCGCTTTCGTCAGAGCGGTAGCAGAGGAATACGCACATGCTGAGCAATGAACACACTGTCTCCTACGCATCCACCCTCACCGGATGGTACAAGTCCAGCCACAGCGGCGGCGGTCAAAGCGACTGCCTGGAAGTAGCTCGCGGCCACACCACCGTCCCCGTCCGCGACAGCAAAGCGGGCCCCGGCGGCCCAGCGCTCCTCTTCTCCCTGAGCGGCTGGACCTCCTTCGTCGGCGCGATCAAAGACGGACACGTCAAGGGCTGACAGCGGAAGGACACGCCATGCCGAGCAATGACCACACCCTCTCCAACGCACCCATCCTCACTGGCTGGTTCAAGTCCAGCCACAGCGGCGGGGGTCAGGGAGACTGCCTCGAAGTTGCCTCCGGCCACACCACCGTCCCCGTCCGCGACAGCAAGAACGCCGACGGCCCGGCGCTGCTCTTCTCCCCCGGTGGCTGGGCCTCCTTCGTCGGTGCCGTGAAGGGCGGGCGCCTCGCCTGACCCGTGTGACGGGCCGCCTCACACCCCGGCGGCCTGCTGGCGGAACGCCGCCGGGGTGGTTCCCGTGCGTTGGCGGAAGAACTTGGTGAAGTCGCTGGGGTCGGTGAAGCCCAGCCGGGCGGCGATAGCGGTGGCGGGCAGCCCGCTGTGGGCCAGTTCCCGTTTGGCCTCCAGCACCACCCGCTCGTCGATGTACCGCTTCGCCGACATCCCGGTGGCCGCCGTCGTGGCCCGGGTGAGCGTGCGCGGACTGTAGCCGAGGGCCGCCGCGTAGTCCTCCACCCGGCGCGTGACCGCGAAGTCCCGCTCGACGGCCGCGTGGAAACGCCGGAACGCCTGGTTGGAGACCGGCGCGTCCGGGGCCGCGCCCCGCGCCTTGGCCAGCCGCAGCAGCAGTACCGCCAGCAGATGCCGCAGCGCCTGCACATGGGACTCCAGCGGCAGCTGGGCCATCGCGTCGTACTCGTACCGCAGGTGGTCGAGCGCCCGGCGCAGACCTTCCGCGTCCGTGCCCGCCGGGCGCACGGGCCCCGGCGCGTACGGCGGGCGCGCGAAGGCCGCCGCGACCGTGGTCGCGTCCGGGAAGCCCGCCGGGAAGGCGACCACCACTCCGTCGGAGACCGGCAGGTCCCGCCCCCAGCGCTGCACCTGCCCGGGCCGGATCCACAGCCAGGAACCCGCGTCGAGGGTGTGCGTGGTGAAGTCCACGGACACCGTGAGGCTCCCGGAGCGCACCGCGACCAGCTGGTGGAAGGCGGGGCGCAGCGGCGCGTACGGGTCGTTGCCATGGTTGCGGGCACGCCGGTCCAGCTCGGCGAGGTTGACCAGTTCGAGGCCCGGCGGGGAGCCGGCGGTGCGGCGGAACTCCAGGTCCCGGATCACCGGCCGAGGTTCCGGCTGCCCGGAAGGCTGTCCGTTTCTTCCCATGGCTAGTCCCGAGCCTACCTCCGACGGCCTCCCGACCGCTCCTAGCGTGGAGACGTCGGTGCAGGTCACAGGTGTGCACGGCGATGTGCACGAGCCGTGCGGAAAAGGTGAGGGAGCCCGCGTATGAGACTGGTCGTAGGGATGACCGGGGCCACCGGGGCCGTCCTCGGCGTGCGGCTCCTGGAGAACCTCGCGGAGCTTCCCGAGGTGGAGACCCATCTCGTGCTCAGCCGGTGGGCCCGCACCACGATCGAGCTGGAGACCGGCCGGACGGCCCGCGAGGTCGCCGAGCTGGCGGACGTCGTGCACAACCCCGACGACCAGGGCGCGACGATCTCCTCGGGGTCCTTCAGGACCGACGGCATGGTGATCGTCCCCTGCTCCATGAAGACCCTCGCCGGGATCCGCGCCGGTTACGCGGACGGCCTGGTCGGCCGCGCGGCGGACGTCGTCCTCAAGGAGCGCCGCAAACTCGTCCTCGTCCCCCGCGAGACCCCGCTGAGCGAGATCCACCTGGAGAACATGCTCGCGCTGGCCCGCATGGGTGTGCAGATGGTGCCGCCGATGCCCGCCTTCTACAACCACCCGGCGTCCGTCGACGACATCGTGGACCACATCGTCGCCCGCGTCCTCGACCAGTTCGAACTGCCCGCCCCCGCCGCCAAGCGGTGGGAGGGCATGCGTGCCGCGCGGGACCTCAGGTCCGCCTCCTGACGCCCGCCCCGCGGCGCCCCCCTCCCCCGCAACCCCGTGTCCGGACCCGTCGTCCGGACGTCCCCGAAGGAGTCCCATGCCCTACGACGACCTGCGCGGTTTCCTCGGCACGCTGGAGAAGGAAGGCCAGCTGCTGCGCATCGGCGAGGAAGTCCTCCCGGAACCGGACCTCGCCGCGGCCGCCAACGCCACCGGCCGCATCGGCGAGGGCGCGCCCGCCCTCTGGTTCGACAACGTCAAGGGCTTCACCGACGCCCGTATCGCCCTGAACGTGCACGGCTCCTGGGCCAACCACGCGCTCGCCCTCGGCCTGCCCAAGCACACCCCGGTCAAGGAGCAGGTGGAAGAGTTCGCCCGCCGCTGGGACGCCTTCCCCGTCGCCCCCGAGCGCCGCGAGGACGCCCCCTGGCGGGAGAACACCCAGGAGGGCGAGGGCGTCGACCTCTTCTCGATCCTCCCGCTGTTCCGCCTCAACGACGGCGACGGCGGCTTCTACCTGGACAAGGCCGCCGTGGTCTCCCGCGACCCGGAGGACCCCGAGAACTTCGGCAAGCAGAACGTCGGCACCTACCGCCTGGAGGTCATCGGCCGGAACCGGCTGGCCATCCAGCCGGTGCCGGTGCACGACGTCGCCATCCACCTGCGCAAGGCGGAGGAGAAGGGCGAGGACCTGCCGATCGCCATCACCCTCGGCAACGACCCGGTGATGACGATCGTCGCCGGGATGCCGATGGCGTACGACCAGAGCGAGTACGAGATGGCCGGCGCCCTGCGCGGCGCCCCCGCCCCCATCGCCACCGCCCCGCTCACCGGCTTCGACGTGCCCTGGGGCTCCGAGGTCGTCATCGAGGGCGTCATCGAGAGCCGCGAGCGCCAGATCGAGGGTCCCTTCGGCGAGTTCACCGGCCACTACTCGGGCGGTCGCCGGATGCCCGTCATCCGCATCGACCGCGTCTCGTACCGCACGAACCCGGTCTTCGAGTCGCTGTACCTGGGCATGCCCTGGACCGAGGTCGACTACCTCGTCGGGCCCAACACCTGCGTCCCGCTGCTCAAGCAGCTGCGTGCCGAGTTCCCCGAGGTCCAGGCCGTCAACGCGATGTACACGCACGGCCTGCTGGTCATCATCTCCACGAAGAAGCGGTACGGCGGCTTCGCCAAGGCGGTGGCCATGCGCGCCATGACCACCCCGCACGGCCTCGGCTACGTCGCCACCGTCATCGTCGTCGACGAGGACGTGGACCCGTTCAACCTGCCGCAGGTCATGTGGGCGATGTCCTCGAAGGTCAACCCGTCCGGCGACGTCGTGATCGTGCCCAACCTGTCGGTGCTGGAGCTCGCGCCGGCCGCCCAGCCCGCCGGCATCACCAGCAAGATGATCATCGACGCCACCACCCCCGTCAGCCCCGACAACCGCGGCAGCTTCGCCACCCCCGCCAAGGACCTGCCGGAGACCCGCGAGTGGGCCGCCAAGCTGCAGCGGCTCATGGCCGAGGCCCGCGACTGACCGGCCGCAGCCGATCCCGCCGTCACCGCGAAGAAGGAGAACCCGCCATGACCATCTGCCCCCGCTGCGCCTTCGAGACCATCGAGAAGCTGTACTCCTCGCCCGTGCCCGGCGTCTGGGACGTGCTCCAGTGCGGGCGCTGCCTCTACACCTGGCGGACCAGCGAGCCCGCCCGCCGCACGCAGCGCGACGCCTACCCCGAGCAGTTCCGGCTGACTCCCGAGGCCATCGCCAACGCCCCGGAGGTCCCGGCGGTGCCGCCGCTGCGCACCTCCGCCTGAAGCCCCGGCCGGGCCGGCGGTCATCCGCCGGCGTGCTCCAGGAACAGCTCCGCCGTCTCCTTCAGCACCTCCCGTCCGTCCCGGGCCCACAGGTCCTCGTTGAAGATCTCCACCTCGACAGGGCCGGTGTAGCCCGCCGCCGCCACCCGGCCGCACCACGCGCGCAGGTCGATCGACCCGTCGCCGAGCCGGCCCCGGCCGTTGAGGACGCCCGCGGGCAACGGGGTGGTCCAGTCGGCGAGCTGAAAGGTGTGGATGCGGCCCCCGGCGCCCGCGCGGGCGATCTGCGCGGGCGCCTGGTCGTCCCACCAGACGTGGTACGTGTCGACGGCCACCCCGACCTGGTGCGCGGGGAAGCGTTCGGCCAGGTCCAGGGCCTGCGCGAGGGTGGAGACCACACAGCGGTCGGCGGCGAACATCGGGTGCAGGGGCTCCACGGCGAGGCGGACGCCGTGCTCCTCGGCGTAGGGGGCCAGCTCGGCCAGCGCGTCGGCGACGCGTTCGCGGGCCGCCCCCAGGTCCTTGCCGCCGGGCGGGAGGCCGCCGGAGACCAGCACCAGGGTGTCGGTGCCGAGCGCCGCCGCCTCCCGCACCGCCAGGCGGTTGTCGGCGAGGGCGGCCGCGCGTTCGGCGGGGGCGGTCGCGGTGAGGAAGCCGCCCCGGCACAGGGTGGTCACCTCCAGCCCCGCCGAGCGGACCAGCGCGGCGGTCTCCCGCAGGCCGTACGCCTGGACCGGCTCGCGCCACAGCCCCACCTTGCCGATGCCGGACTCGGCGCAGGCCGCGACCAGTTCGGGCAGGGACAGCTGCCGCACCGTCATCTGGTTGATGGAGAAGCGGTCGAGACCGGTCACGAGGTCACTCCGTACAGGGCGAGAAGGGTCTTCATGCGGTCCTCGGCGAGCGCCGGGTCCGGGAACAGGCCCAGGGAGTCGGCCAGTTCGTAGGCGCGGGCGAGGTGCGGGAGGGAACGGGCGGACTGGAGGCCGCCGACCATCGTGAAGTGCGACTGGTGGCCCGCGAGCCAGGCGAGCAGGACCACGCCCGTCTTGTAGAAGCGGGTCGGGCGCTGGAACAGATGACGGGCCAACTCGACGGTCGGATCGAGCAGTTCGCGGAAGCCGGCCGCGTCACCGGTGTCCAGGGCCCGTACCGCCCGGGCCGCCGACGGTCCGAGCGGGTCGAAGACGCCGAGCAGGGCGTGGCTGAAGCCCTGGTCGTCGCCCTCGATCAGCTCCGGGTAGTGGAAGTCGTCGCCGGTGTAGCAGCGCACGCCCCGGGGCAGACGGCGGCGCAGCTCGATCTCGCGGCGGGCGTCCAGCAGGGAGATCTTGATGCCGTCGACCTTGCCGGGGTGGGCGGCGACGACATCGAGGAGCACTTCGGTGGCGGCGTCCAGGTCGGTGGTGCCCCAGTAGTCCTTCAGGGCCGGGTCGAACATCGGGCCGAGCCAGTGCAGGATGACTGGTTCGGCGCACTGGCGCAGCAGATGACCGTAGACCTCCAGGTAGTCCTCGGGTCCGCGGGCGGTGGCGGCCAGCGCGCGGGAGGCCATCAGGATCGCCTGGGCGCCCGCCTCCTCGGCCACGGCGAGCTGTTCCTCGTAGGCGGCGCGGATCCCGGCGAGACCGCCGGCGATCCGGTCGGCGCCGGTGAGCTGGTCGGTGCCGACGCCGCAGGCGATGCGCCCGCCGACCGCCTTCGCCTCGGCGGCGCTGCGCCGGATCAGCTCGGCGGCGCCCGCCCAGTCCAGCCCCATGCCGCGCTGGGCGGTGTCCATCGCCTCGGCGACCCCGAGACCGTGGGACCACAGATGGCGGCGGAAGGCGAGGGTGGCGTCCCAGTCGACGGCGGCCGGCGAGTCGGGCGAGACGTCCGCGTACGGGTCGGCGACGACATGCGCCGCCGCGAAGACCGTACGGGAGGTGAAGGGGGCGCCGGGCGCGGCGGGGAGGGGTTCGGCGCGCGGCTCGTACTGGCGCAGCGTGCCGTCGGCGGCGGGGAGGCGGATGGTCACAGGGCGATCTCCGGAACGGTGAGGCGGCGGCCCTCGGCGGCGGACTTGAGGCCCAGTTCGGCGAGTTGGACACCGCGGGCGCCGGCCAGCAGGTCCCAGCGGTAGGGGGCGTCGGCGTAGACGTGCCTGAGGAACAGCTCCCACTGGGCCTTGAAGCCGTTGTCGAACTCCCCGTTGTCCGGCACCCGCTGCCACTGGTCGCGGAAGCGCTCGGTGGCGGGGAGGTCGGGGTTCCAGACCGGCTTGGGGGTGGCGGAGCGGTGCTGGACGCGGCAGTCGCGCAGCCCCGCGACGGCCGAGCCCTCCGTGCCGTCGACCTGGAACTCCACCAGTTCGTCGCGGTGGACGCGGACCGCCCAGGAGGAGTTGATCTGCGCGACCGCACCGCCGTCCAGCTCGAAGATGCCGTAGGCGGCGTCGTCGGCGGTGGCGGTGTAGGGCTTGCCGTGCTCGTCCCAGCGCCGCGGCACGTGGGTCGCGGTCAGCGCCTGGACGGAGGTGACGCGGCCGAACAGCTCGTGCAGCACGTACTCCCAATGCGGGAACATGTCGACGACGATGCCGCCGCCGTCCTCGGCGCGGTAGTTCCAGGAGGGACGCTGGGCCTGCTGCCAGTCGCCCTCGAAGACCCAGTAGCCGAACTCGCCGCGCACGGACAGGATCCTCCCGAAGAAGCCCCCGTCGACCAGCCGCTTCAGCTTCAGCAGGCCCGGCAGGAAGAGCTTGTCCTGGACGACGCCGTGCCGTACGCCCTTCTCCCGGGCCAGGCGGGCGAGTGCGAGGGCGCCGTCGAGGCCGGTGGCGGTGGGCTTCTCGGTGTAGACGTGCTTCCCGGCGGCGATCGCCTTCCTGATCGCCTCCTCGCGGGCGGCGGTGACCTGGGAGTCGAAGTAGATGTCGACATCCGGGTCGGCGAGCACCGCGTCCAGGTCGGTGGAGACGTGCTCCAGGCCGTGCCGCTCGGCGATCTCCCTCAGGGCGTGCTCGCGGCGGCCGAGCAGGACCGGCTCGGGCCACAGCACGGTGCCGTCGCCGAGGTCGAGGCCGCCCTGGTCGCGCAGGGCGAGGATCGACCGGAGCAGGTGCTGGCGGTAGCCCATGCGCCCGGTCACGCCGTTCATGGCGATGCGCACCGTCGTCGTGCGTGTCACGTCGGTCCCCTCCAAGGGCCTCTTTTGTGCCGCTGTGTGCCGTGTCGCCTGCGAGACAAACGCCATAGCAAGCGCTTTCTGGCGGGGAGGAAGCTAGCCTCAGGACGGCGGTCGGCACAAGACCGCGGCCGGGCGGCGGGCCTGGTCCCCATCGCGGCGGGCACCCGGCACGGGCCGCTGACCTGGCCGTTCACAAGGCCGTACGACGAACTGCGCGACCGGAGGACGACGAGATGACGGTGACCCTGGCGGACGTGGCGGCGCACGCCCAGGTCTCCCCCGCGACGGTGTCGCGCGTGCTGAACGGCAACTACCCGGTGGCCGCGGCGACGCGGGAGCGGGTGCTGCGGGCGGTGGACGAGCTGGACTACGTCGTCAACGGTCCGGCCAGCGCGCTCGCCGCCGCCACGTCCGATCTGGCCGGCATCCTCGTCAACGACATCGCCGACCCCTTCTTCGGGATCATGGCGAGCGCGATCCAGGCGGAGATCGGCGGCAGCGGGGGCCGGGCGGGCTGCGAACGGCTCGCGGTCGTCTGCAACACGGGCGGCTCGCCGGAGCAGGAGCTGAAGTACCTGACGCTGCTCCAGCGGCAGCGGGCGGCGGCCGTGGTGCTGACCGGCGGGGCGGTGACCGACGCGCCGCACGCGGCGGCGGTCGCGGCGAAGCTGCGCAAGCTGACGGACGGCGGGACGCGGGTGGTGCTGTGCGGGCGGCCGCCGGTGGCCGGCACCGGGGCCGTCACGCTCACCTTCGACAACCTCGGCGGGGCGCGTGCCGTCACCGACCACCTGGTCGCCCTCGGCCACCGGCGCATCGGCTGCATCGCCGGACCCGCCGAGCGCACCACCACCCGGCACCGGCTCGAAGGGCACCGGCTCGCGCTGGCCGCGGCGGGCATCGAGGAGGACGCCCGCTGGACGGTGCACGGGCGGTTCGACCGCCGGTCGGGGTACGAGGGGGCGCTGGAACTGCTGCGGCGCGATCCCTCGCTGACGGCGCTCGTCGCCGCGAACGACTCCGTCGCGCTGGGGGCGTGCGCCGCACTGCGGGACGCCGGGCTGCGCATCCCCGACGACGTCTCGGTCACCGGGTTCGACGACCTGCCGTGCAGCATCGACGCCGTGCCCGCCCTGACGACGGTGCGGCTGCCCCTGGCCGAGGCGGGCGCCCGGGCGGGCCGCCTCGCCATGGGCCGCGAGGACGCGCCCGGCGACGGAACCGCCTCGGTGCGGGGGGAGTTGATGGTGCGGGGGTCGACGGGGGCGCCGCGGGAGTGAGGCGCGGGGGCGGTCCGGCGGGCGGGCGCACACGAGGGCCCTCGGCCGGCTGACGGGGCGAGGTCCGCACATGAGTGCCGTCGGACCCCGGCCGGCCACCACCGCACACCGGAAGCCTCCGGCGCCCCCCGGCGGACGGATCCGCACTCCCCGCGCCCCGCCGCCCGGGCACTTTCCGGGCGGCGGGGCCGGTGGTGTCGTACGGCTACACCTGCGGTCGCCGTCCCGGTTCCTGGTGGGGGAAGGTCTGGTCGCCGCCGGGCAGGCGGGGCTTGGGCAGGGTGGCCACCTCCTGTTGCGCCTGCCGGAGTCGGGCCGCCGTGCCGCCGGGCAGGGAGGGCGGGCTCGTGCGGGCCTGGGAGAAGCGGAAGGCGCTGGTGAAGTCGCCGAAGGTGGCACGCCGCCAGGCGCTGATGTTGGGTTCCCCGACGCCGGTGAAGCGCTCCAGGAGGCGCAGGGCCGAGGTGTGGTCGAAGGCCTCCGTGGCGACCCAGCCGCCCACCGTCCACGGCGAGACGATGATCGCGGGCACCCGGAAGCCGGCGCCGATCGGGAGCCCGCCGATGAACTCGCCCTTCGTCCCGGCGCGCGGGGTGGGCGGCGGGACGTGGTCGAAGAAGCCGTCGTTCTCGTCGTAGCTGAGGATGAAGGCCGTCTTGCGCCACACCTTCGGGTTCGCGGCGATGGCCTCGATCTTCGACGCCACGAAGTCCGCGCCGGCGGCGGGCAGGTAGTCCGGGTGCTCGGACTGGTGGCCGGGCGGCACGATCCAGCTCACCGCGGGCAGCCGGTCGGCGCGGGCGTCGTCCTCGAAGGTGCCCGCGGGCTGCGGGCGCACGCCGCGCTCGTGCAGGGCGGAGCCGGGCTTGGCGTTCCGGAACGCGGCGAACCGCTCCAGCAGGTTGCAGCCGTAGTCGTCGTCCTGGTGGTAGACCTTCCAGCTGACCTTGGCCGCCTGGAGGCGTTCGGCGTACGTCGTCCAGCGGTAGGGCGCCGGGGCCGCGTTGGTGGTGACCGGGCCGCCGTGGGTGCCGGCCGGGTCGACCGTACCGGTCATCCACATCAGGCGGTTGGGCCAGGTGGGGCCGAGGACCGAGCAGAAGTGGTTGTCGCAGATGGTGAAGGTCTCGGCGAGCGCGAACTGGAACGGGATGTCCTCGCGCGTGTAGTAGCCCATGACGTAGGGGGCCTTGGCGCCGTCGGCCTTGCGGTGGGCCGACAGCCACCGGTCCATCCGGCCGCCGTTCCAGACCTGGTGCTGCACCGTCCAGGCGTGGCTGGTCGACGGGATGGCCTGGGCGCTGGAGGCGCGGGTGTCGAGGTGGAAGGGCAGCAGGTAGCCCTTGGGGTTGGCGGTGTCCGGCTGGTGGAAGACGCTGCGCCCGCCGCGCAGCTTGAGCGCCTTCGGGTCGGCGAAGCCGCGCACGCCGGAGAGCGTGCCGAAGTAGTGGTCGAAGGACCGGTTCTCCTGCATCAGCAGGACGACGTGCTCGATGTCGCGCAGGGAGCCCTTGCGGGGCGGTCCGGCGGCGACGGCCTTCTGGACGCTCGGCGGGAGCAGGCTGATGGCCGCCGCACCGGCGCCCGAGCCCAGGAGTCTGCGTCGAGTCAACTCTGCCATGTATCACCCTTCTTGCGGGTCTTTGCGGACCGGACAGCAGACGCTTCCTACCCGGGCTGATCGGATGACAGTGGTCGATGACGAAAAAGCGGCAATACGTGGGCTCTTCTTGGAGAAGTCGTGACATTGCGGCACGGCGGCGGGGCGGGCGGCGGCCGGGTATGGTCGGTGGGCATGAAGCTTGCGTTCTCCACTCTCGGTGTCCCCGGTACGGCCCTTCCCGAGGTGCTGGCGCTCGCGTCCGCGCACGGCTTCCAGGGCGTGGAGCTGCGGGCGCATCCCGAGGAGGCGGTGCACACCGGGCTGACCCCCGCCGAACGGGCCGACGCCGCGGCGCTGTTGCGCGGCTCCGGTGTCGAACCGCTGGCGCTCGCCGGGTACGTGCGGATCGCCGCCCCCGGCGACGACGCACCCGTACTGGCCGAAATGCGCGAACTGCTGCGGCTCGCGCACGACCTCGAAGCGCCGTTCGTGCGGGTGTTCCCCGGCGGGGAGTCCGAGGACGCCGACGCCATCGCCGCCCGGCGACTGGGCACCGCCGCCGAGGACGCCTCCGCGCTCGGCGTGCGGATCCTGCTGGAGACCCACGACTCGCACCGCACCGGGGCCGACGCGATCCGGGTGCTCGGGCCGGTGGGGCACGGCCGGGTGGGGGCGCTGTGGGATGTGATGCACACCTGGCTGGGCGGCGAGCAGCCCGCGCAGACCTATGCCGCGCTCGCCCCCTGCCTGGGCTATGTGCAGGTCAAGGACATCGCGTCGGCCGAGGACACCACCCCGCTGCCGCTGGGCGCGGGGGTGCTGCCGCTCGCCGAGCTCGTGGCCGTGCTGCGCCGGGGCGGCTGGGACGGCTGGCTGTGCTGGGAGTACGAGAAGCGGTGGCACGAGCACGCCGCCCCGCTGCCCGACCTGCTCACCGCGGGCCACGACCACCTGGTGCGGCTGCTCGACGGGACGGCGTGACCCGGCCGGGTCCTGCCGAACCCTCGCCGGGGGACGTCGACGGTGCGGCGGCGGCTCACGGCGCCTCGCCGGCCGGCCACCGGTGGCGGCCGGCCGGAGGGCGACGAGGGTCCGGTGTGCGCTAGTACGTCAGACCGTGGCCGATCGGGTACAGCACCCGGGTCGGGTCGTCGGCCCGCTCGACCGGTACCGGGAGTTTTCCGCGGGGTTTCACCCGGCCCGCGATCACCCGGGCGGCGGCGCGCAGTTCGACGTCGGTCCAGCAGTACGTCGCCACGCAGGCCCGCGCGGAGGGGAGTTGGGCCACGTCGTACGGGTTGCGCACGGCGACGGCCACGACCGGCTTGCCCGTCGCCACCAGGCGGTCGACCAGCGTCCGCTGGGAGTTGCCCGCGGTGACGTTGTAGGTGGCGACCACCACCGCGTCCGCGTCCTGGGCGGCGGCCACCGCCTTGTCGACGGTCGCGGCGGAGGGGGCGGTGCCGGTGGACAGCGCCGTGGCGGTGAAGCCCAGCTCCGTGAAGGCGGCGGCCAGCACCCCCGTGGGCGGGCCCGTGGTGCCGGACGGCGAGGCCGGGTCGGCGCCGACCACCAGGAGGCGGCGCTGCTCGCGGTGGTCGAGGGGGAGGGTGCGGCCCTCGTTGACCAGGAGGGTCGTGGTGCGCTCGGCCATGCGGTCGGCCGTGGCCAGATGGGACTTCGTGCCCACCACCCGGTCCACGGCCAGCCGGTCGGCGTACGGCCGCGCGAAGAGCCCGAGCCGGGTCTTCAGGCGCAGGATGCGCAGGATCGATTCATCGAGGCGGGCCTCGGTCAGCTCGCCGTCCCGGACCGCCTTCAGGACCGCGTTCCACGCGGTGTCGATGGAGGGCGGGTTGAGCAGCTGGTCCACGCCCGCCTTCAGGGCGAGCACCGGCACCCGGTCGTCGCCGTACTTGGTGCGCACGCCCTCCATGCCCAGCGAGTCGGTGATCACCACGCCGTCGTAGCCGAGTTCACCGCGCAGGATGCCGGTGAGGATCGGGTGGGAGAGGGTGGCCGGGTCGCCGGAGTCGTCCAGGGCCGGGAACTGGATGTGCGCGGTCATGATCGAGTCGATGCCCGCCGCGATGGCCGACCGGAACGGCACCGCGTCCAGCTTCTCCCACAGCTCCCGGCTGTGGGTGATGACCGGGAAGCCGTAGTGGCTGTCGACGGCGGTGTCGCCATGGCCCGGGAAGTGCTTGGCGGTGGCCGCGACCCGGGCCGCCTGGTAGCCCTTCACCTCGGCCGCCACCAGCTCCGCGACGGCCGCCGGGTCGGCGCCGAAGGAGCGCACCCCGATCACCGGGTTGGCCGGGTTGACGTTCACGTCGGCGTCCGGCGAGTAGTCCTGGTTGATGCCGAGGGCGCGCAGTTCGGCGCCGGAGATCCGGCCGAGGGTGCGGGCGTCCGACCGGGAGCCGCCCGCGCCGATCGCCATCGCGCCGGGGAAGAGGGTCGCGGGCTTGCCCACCCGGCACACCGCGCCGTGCTCCTGGTCGGTGGCGATCAGCATCGGCAGCCCGCGCGGCTGCGCCAGGGACGCCCGCTGGATGCCGTTGGACAGCTCCAGGATCTGGTGCGGGTCACCGGTGTTGTGGGCCCAGGTGAAGTAGATGATGCCGCCGACCCGGTACTTCGCGATCAGCTCGGCGGCGGTGCGCACGCCCAGCTCGCTCAGGTTGGCGTCGATGTCGGCCTGGTCGGGGTCGGTGGCGGAGGTGCCGTAGGCCCGCATCACGAAGAGCTGGCCGACCTTCTCCTCCAGCGTCATCCGGGAGACGAGGGCGCGCAGTGAGCGCTCGTCGGGGGTGTCGGCGTGGGCGGTGGCCGGCACGGTCAGCGCGGCGGTGAGGCCGGCGGTGGCGGCGAGGACGGTACGCCGGGACGGCCGTGCGGCGTTCCGGGTGGTTCCGGTGTCTCTCTTGCTGGTGTCGCTTCCCGTGCTGGTGTCGGGCACGTGCGCTCCCTCCCAGAGGAGAACCGCTGAAGGAAACTTCCGAGGAGCCACCAATATCCGGAAAGTTTCTTTCCGTCAAGGGAGCGCACAGCGCCCAGCGTGTCGAAGGGGACGCCTGGTCAGCAGAGGATCCAGCCGGTGCTGACGGATTCGCTGCCGATCGAGCCACGGATCCACACGCAGCGGTGCCCGGCGTGCACGGTCACCGGCCCGGCGTGCCGGCTGTAGCGGCCGGAGTCCGTGGCCGGGCGGCTGCCGCGGGCCTGGACGCTGACCGACATGGTGCGGACGGTGCCGGGCCGGCGGGCGACGGTGACGGCGCAGACGTAGTCCCCGCTTCTGTAGACCCGGGTGACACCCGCGCCGAAGGGAATGCTTCTCACCTGGTGCCCCGCGCAGCTGCTGGGCGCGGCCTGTGCGGTGCCGGACGCCGCGAAGGCGAGCAGCCCGGACGCGACCAGCAAGGCCGCACCGAGCGAGGAGCGCCGGCGTATCGCACCACTGTCCACTTGCTGTCCTCCCCGAAGCGCAGCCACGCCTCCCCCGGCGGCCGTACAGACGTACGGACGCGGGGGTGTGGCGGATGGTTGCACGGCCGTCAACGGAACGGGCCCCCGCACCAGGAGGGGCTCAGCGGATCGCCCCGACCGGCTCCTCCGGCTCGGGCCGGCCGGCGAAGGTCCGCCACAGTTCGGCGTACCGGCCGTCGCGGGCGAGCAGTTCCTCGTGGGTGCCGTCCTCGGCGACCCGGCCGTGGTCCATCACCACCACCCGGTCGGCGCGGGCGGCCGTGGTCAGCCGGTGGGCGACCACCAGCGTCGTACGGCGGCCCGCGAGGCGGTCGGTGGCCTGGTTGACCTGGGCCTCGGTGGCGAGGTCCAGGGCGGCCGTGGCCTCGTCCAGGAGGAGGATGTCGGGGTCGACCAGTTCGGCGCGGGCGAGCGCGATCAGCTGGCGCTGGCCGGCCGACAGGTTGCGGCCGCGCTCGGCGACCTCGTGCAGATAGCCGCCGTCGAGGGTGGCGATCATCTCGTGCGCGCCGACCGCCCGCGCCGCCGCCTCCACCTCGGCGTCGGTGGCGTCGGGGCGGCCGTAGGCGATGGCGTCGCGGACGGTGCCCGGGAACAGGTAGGCCTCCTGCGGGACGACGCCGAGCCGGTGCCGGTAGGAGGTGAGGTCGAGGTCGCGCAGATCGGTGCCGTCGACCGTGACCCGCCCGGCGGTGGGGTCGTAGAACCGGGCCACCAGCTTGACCAGGGTGGACTTTCCGGCGCCGGTCTCGCCGACGAAGGCCACCGTCTGGCCCGCCGGGATCGTCAGCTCGACGTCGCGCAGCGCCGCTTCGTTGTCGCCGTACGCGAAGCTCACGCCCTCGAAGGCGATGTCGCCGCGCAACGAGCGCACCTCCTTGGGCCGTTCGGCCGTCTCGGTGGAGGTGGGCTCGCGCAGCAGCTCCTGGATGCGGCCGAGGGAGACGGTGGCCTGCTGGTAGCCGTCGAAGACCTGGGACAGCTGCTGCACGGGCGCGAAGAACAGGTCGATGTAGAGGAGGTAGGCGACCAGGGCGCCGGTGGTCAGGGTGGCGTCCGCCACCCGGCCCGCGCCCTCGATCAGCACGGCCGCCGCGGCGACCGAGGACAGCAGCTGCACGAACGGGAAGTAGACCGATATCAGGCGCTGGCCGCGCAGCCGGGCCTGCCGGTAGCTGTCGCTGCGCCCGGCGAACCGCCGCCCGCCGTCGCGCTCGCGCCGGAACGCCTGGACGATCCGCAGTCCGGACACGGACTCCTGGAGGTCGGCGTTGACCGCCGACACGCGCTCGCGGGCGAGTTCGTACGCCTTCACGCTGGCCCGGCGGAAGAAGAAGGTGGCCACGATCAGCGGGGGCAGCGTGGTGAACACGACGAGGGCGAGGCGGACGTCGATCACCAGCAGGGCGACCATGATGCCGAAGAAGGTGACGACCGAGACGAACGCGGTGACCAGGCCGGTCTGCAGGAAGGTGCTCAGGGCGTCGACGTCGGTGGTCATCCGGGTCATGATCCGGCCGGTCAGCTCGCGCTCGTAGTAGTCGAGGCCGAGCCGCTGGAGGTGCGCGAAGATCTTCAGCCGCAGCGTGTAGAGGACGCGTTCGCCGGTACGGCCGGTCATCCGGTTCTCGCCGATCTGCGCGGCCCACTGCACCAGCACCACCAGCAGCGCGAGCAGCGACGCGGACCAGACGGCGCCGATGGCCAGCTTGGTGACGCCCGCGTCGATGCCGTGCCGGATCAGCACCGGCAGCACCAGGCCGGCGCCCGCGTCCACGGCGACCAGCGCCAGGCTGGCCAGCAGCGGCAACCCGAAGCCGCGCAGCAGGCGGCGCAGCCCGTAGGAGTCCTCGGGCTGCACGGCCTGCCGCTCGTCGATGCCGGGGGTATCGGTGGCCGGGGGCAGCGCGGCCACCTGGGCGAGCAGTTCGGGGGTGGCCGGGGTGCCGGCCAGCGCCTGGTCCTTGGGCGCGCGGTCGCCGCTCCACAGCCGGGGGGTCACGCCCCGCTCGGCGTCGTACTCGGCGTCCAGCTCCGCGCGCAGGGTGTCGTCGTCGGTGGGCCCGGCCGGCAGGGCGTGTCCCGGGGAGACGCCGCCCAGCTCGTCCGGGTCGGTCAGCAGCCTGCGGTAGAGGGCGGAGCGTCCCTGGAGTTCCTCGTGGGTGCCGAGGTCGGCGAGCCGGCCGTGGTCGAGGACGGCGATGCGGTCGGCGAGGTTCAGGGTGGAGCGGCGGTGGGCGATCAGCAGGGTGGTCCGGCCCCGCATCACCTGCTTGAGGGCCTCGTGGATCTCGTGCTCGACGCGGGCGTCCACGGCGGAGGTGGCGTCGTCCAGGACCAGCAGCCGGGGGTCGGTGAGCAGGGCGCGGGCGAGGGCGACGCGCTGGCGCTGGCCGCCGGAGAGGGTCAGGCCCTGCTCGCCGACCTTGGTGTCGTAGCCCTCGGGCAGTTCCCGGATGAAACGGTCCGCCTGGGCGGCGCGGGCGGCGGCCTCGATCTCCTCGTCGGAGGCGTCGGGGCGGCCGTAGGCGATGTTGGCGCGGACGGTGTCGGAGAACAGGAAGGAGTCCTCGGGGACCAGGCCGATCGCGGCCCGCAGCGAGGACAGGGTCAGCTCGCGGACGTCGTGGCCGCCGATCAGGACAGCGCCGTGGGTGACGTCGTAGAAGCGCGGCAGCAGCAGGGAGAGGGTGGACTTGCCGGAGCCGGAGGACCCGACCACCGCCAGCGTCTCACCCTGGCGTATCTCGAAGCTGAGCCCGTCCAGGACCTTGGCGTCGGCGCCGTACCCGAAGGACACGTCGTCGAACTCGACGGTGGCGGGCGCGTCCGCGGGCAGCTCCCTGGTGCCGTCCGCCATCGACGGCTCGGTGTCGATCAGCTCCAGGACGCGCTCGGTGCCGGCGCGGGCCTGCTGGCCGACGGTGAGCACCATCGCCAGCATGCGGACCGGGCCGACCAGCTGGGCGAGGTAGGTGGAGAAGGCGACGAAGGTGCCGAGGGTGATGTGCCCGCGCACCGCCAGCCAGCCGCCGAGGGCCAGCATGGCGACCTGGCCCAGCGCCGGCACGGCCTGGAGGGCGGGGGTGTACTTGCTGTTCAGGCGGATGGTGCGCAGCCGGCCGGCGAACAGCCTGCGGCCGACGGCCCGCAGCTTGCCGGTCTCCTGCTCCTCCTGCCCGAAGCCCTTGACCACGCGGACGCCGCTGACCGCGCCGTCGACCACGCCCGCGACGGCGGCGGCCTGGGCCTGGGCGTACCAGGTGGCGGGGTGCAGCCGGCTGCGGCTGCGCTTGGCGATCCAGCCGAGCGCGGGGGCGACGGCGAGGGCGACCAGGGTCAGCGGCAGCGACAGCCAGGCCATGATCACCAGGGAGACCAGGAAGAGCAGCACGTTCCCGATGGTCATCGGGAGCATGAAGAGCAGGCCCTGGATCAGCTGGAGGTCGCTGGTGGCGCGGCCCACGACCTGCCCGGTCGACAGCTCGTCCTGGCGGCGGCCGTCGAGGCGGGTGATCGTGTCGTACATCTCGGTCCGCAGGTCGTGCTGGACGTCGAGGGCGAGCCGGCCGCCGTAGAAGCGGCGCACATAGGTGGAGCCGTAGACGAGCACGGCGGCGACGACCAGGGCACCGGCCCAGGGGGCCATGGAGCGGGTGTGGGCGCCGATCACGTCGTCGATGATCACCTTGGTGATCAGGGGGACCACCGCGGTGACGGCCATGCCGGCGAGGGAGGCGCCGAGCGCCAGGACGACGTCCTTCGGATACCGCCAGGCATAGCCAGCGAGTCGTCTCGCCCATCCCCGATGTGGTCGCACGCGGTGCCTCCCGGTTGTCGTTCTCCACCGGAAGGCACCAACGCGCGCGGGAGCGGATTTCATCCCTCCGCAACAATCGGGGGCCGTGGGTCAGACGCGAACCCGCAGGTGGTAGAAGCGGGTCGTCTGGACGGCGTTCTGGTTGTCGTCGCTGACCAGCAGGACCTTCAGACGCCCGGCGTGGTCACGGCCGGTGACGGTCATGCCTTCTATGTTGTCCAGGAGGGGATTGGGCTGGGGCTGCTTGGCGGTGGCGCCGAGGGAGGGGCAGTCGGCGATGTCGGCGAGCAGGGTCTTGCGGATCGGCCGCACGCCCGGCTGCCCGGTCAGGTTCTCGATGCCGCGGGTGTCGGTGGCGTGGCGCGGATCGGCGAGGTAGAGGCGGACGGTGTTGCCGACGCCCGCGGTGAAGCCGCGTTCCAGGACGAGCAGCCGGCCGTCGGGCGTGGCCTGCACCTCGGGGACGCCGAGGCCGGCGTCGATGCGGTAGGCGTACTGGGCGGCGAGCCGGAAGCGCCCGCCCGCGGTCCGGGTCCAGGTCTGGAACCGGACGAGGTCCGCGGCGTCGCCCGCGAGCGGCTCCTCCATGGAGGCGAGGAGGGTGTGGCCGCCGGGCAGCAGGGTCAGCCCCTCGAACGTCGCGTTGGCGGTGGCGCGGCCGGCCGGGGCGACGAGGAGGGAGGACGGCACGGGGAGCCGGTCGAGAATCCTGCCGTCGGGCGAGTAGCGCCGGACGGACGGCTCGGTCTCGGAGCCGACCAGCCGTGTGCCGTCCCGGTCGATGACGAGGCCCTCGGAGTCGAGGTCGGCGCCCCGCTCGTCCAAGAGGTGGACGACACCCCGCGGCGCGAGTGTCCGGCTGTCCAGACGGAACAGGTCGGAGCGGTCCGACAGGGCGGCCAGGGAGCCGTCCCGGTCCACGGCGAGGGCGGAGAAGTTGCCGACGAAGGTGCCGTGGTACGTCGTCTTGTCGAGCGCGTCGGTGAAGCCGTCGATCGTGACGGCGGACGAACAGGCGTGCCCGGCAGGCGGGTTGGCGGGGCCGGCCGGGGCGGCTTGGGCGGTCCCGGCGGCGGTCAGCGTGGTGGCCGCCGCCAGGCCGGCGGCGAGGGTGGTGAGTACGGTTCTCAGGCGCATGGTCGATCACCGTACGGCCGGTCGGTGGCGCACGGGAGGCCGCGCGGTGAAACGTGCCCGGCCCCCCGAACTCCCCGGCCCGGTCTCAGCCCTGGGGCGGCGTGGCGACGAAGGCCTCGGCCGGCTTGCCGGTCGGCACGTAGAGCGCGGTCTTGGCGGTGGTCGGCACCAGGTCCTTGTGCACGGCCTTGGCGACGTTCTGGATGGTGGTCACGCCGTAGCTCATGGTGCTGTTGTCCTGCGTGAGCACGGAGATCATGTAGTCGTGCCCGGCGCCGTTGAAGGTGCCGAGGCTGTGCACCCGCCAGCCGTGCGTGGAGCGCTGCAGCCAGCCGTTCTTGACGTGCACGGAGACGGTGGAGGGGGCGCCGGCGGGGGTGCCCCAGCGCTGGGACGAGATGACCTTGCCCATCAACTTCTGGATGTAGGCACGGGAGTTGTCGCTGAGCACGCTGTTCTTCGCGGTGATCAGCTGGAGCAGCTTCTGCTCGTCGTTGACGTTCTCCTGCGTCAGACCCCAGTAACCGCCGGAGCCCGGCACGGTCTTGGTCATCTTGGCGGCGGCCAGGAAGCCCTTGATCTTCGTCATGCCCAGCTGCTTCCACAGCTTGCTGGTGGCGGTGTTGTCCGACTTGGTGATCATGGCGGTGGCGAGCGAGGACTCGGTACCGGTCAGCAGCCGGTTGTGCTTCTTGGCGTCCCACAGCAGCGTGGCGAGCACGGTGACCTTGACGGTGCTCGCCGAGTCGTAGGCGCTGGTGGCGCGCAGGGTGCAGGTCGTCTTGGTGGAGCGGTCGTAGACCCCGACGGCGACGGTGCCCTTGCGGTTCGCGAGCGCGGCGGTGATGTCCTTCTTCAGCTTGGTGGCGAGCCCGCTCTTCGCGGACGTGCAGCTGACGGCGGGCGTGGCCGCGGCGGCCGGGGTGGCGGCCGCGACGGTGGGTATGAGCAGCGCGACACCGAGCGCCGCCGCCGACGCCTTGGCGCGCCGGCTGATGCGGTGATCCATCGAGGAATCCCCCTGAGAACGACGTGAGAACACACCCCTTGCGGGCACTTACGGCCTTTTGACTCGCAAGGGCGGTCGGAAGTTGCACACATGTTCTCAGGGGCGGGTGCGGCAACGGGCGCGGGGGAGGCGGTGCTTGGGGCGCGGTGGCCCGCCCTGGCGCTGTCCGCCCGGGAACCACCCGTCACGGCCCGGCTCGGGTGAGCGGGGGCCGCACGAAGTGCCGCTCACGCCTCGAAGTCGTACTCCAGGACATAGGCGGCGGAGTCGAGCACCATCTCGTTGACCTCCACCACCCGGCCCTCGGCGTCGAAGGCCGTGCGGGCGATCTGCACCACGGGGACGCCGGACGGCAGGGCCAGACGTTCGGCCTCGTCCTGGTTGGGCATCCGGGAGCGGATCTCCTCGCGGAAACGGGCGGGCGCGTGACCGAGGTCGGCCAGCCGGGCGTACAGGCCTCCCGGACCCGTGTCCGGCCGGGTGATCGGAGTGTCCGCGACGAGGTCGGCCGACAGGTAGGACGTGGACAGCAGCACCGGCTTGCCGTCGAGGACGAAACGCCGGCGACGGACACAGAGGTCCGCGTTCTCGTCCAGGCCCATGACCCCGGCGACGGCAGCCGGCGCGGGCTCCCGTGTCACCTCGACGGAGTCGACGGCCAGTTCCCGGTTCCCGATGTCGGCCGACCAGACGGAGCGCCCCTCGGCCCACTGCGCCCGCGCCAGCCGCTCGATGCCACGGCGGCGGATGGGCCGGAAGTCCCGCACGAAGACCCCGGCACCCTTACGGGCTTCGGCGATGCCCTCCGTCTGGAGCAGACCCAGCGCCTGGCGGGCCGTCATGCGGGCCACACCGTGTTCGGTCATCAGGTCGTTCTCGCCCGGCAGCCGGTCCCCGGGACCGTACCGACCGGCGTCGATGGCGGCCCGCAGCTCAGCCGCGATGCGCTGGTACTTGGGCTGCCGCCCCGTCTCCCGGCTGCTCATGCAGACCTCTCCTCCTGATCATCTCTAGACATCCTAGGCACCAGAGGGCCCGGCCCCCAGCCGGGCGTCCTTCGGCATCGCCGTTAACACGGAGGGATTACTTCTCTAGAGAAGTCTTGCGAGGCATGTGTGACGACGCTTTACTCCCAACATCTCTAGAGATGTATGGCCACATGAGTCCGTGCTGGTGACGAACGCCGGAGGTACCCGTGCCAGATCGCAGCTCAGCCCGACCGCCCGCCCTCACCGACCCGACCGAGGCGAACTGGCGGCTGCCTCACCGCCCCCGCAGTGCCGGACGCGCACGCGCGCTGCTGCGCACGCAGCTCGCCGAGTGGGAGATCGACCCCCAAGTGACCGACATCGCGGAGCTGTTGTTGTCGGAACTGATGAGCAACGCCGTCCGGCACGCCCGCAGGCCGTTCGGCCGGCAGATCGGGGTGCGGGTCGCGCGGTACGATGGCCGGTTGCGCGTGGAGGTCGCCGACGCCAACGACGCACGGCCCCGGCCGAAAGCGGCAGGGGCCGACGACGAGCAGGGTCGCGGTCTCGCCATCGTCGACGCGCTCGCCGACAGGTGGGGCTGCTGCCCCCGCCCGCACGGCATCGGCAAAGCCGTCTGGGTCGAGTTACCGCTGCGCCCTGTCGCCTAACCCAAGTGCGTCGGCGCGAACATCCGCAGGATCGCCGGGAGGACGACCACCGAGGGGCCCGGGGTGGACAGGGCCTTCGTCAGGTCCCGTTCCAGCGTCTCCGGTGTGGTGCGCACTCCCGGGACGCCGAAGGAGTCGGCGAGGGCCACGTAGTCCGGACGGTGGAGTTCCGTCGCGGTCGGTTCGCCGAAGGCGTCCGTCATGTACTCGCGCAGGATGCCGTAGCCGCCGTCGTCGACGATCAGCCAGGTGACGGGGAGGTCGTACTGGCGGGCCGTGGCCAGTTCGGCGATCGAGTAGAGGGCGCCGCCGTCGCCGGAGACCGCGAGGACCGGGTGGGCCGGGTCGGCCGCCGCCGCGCCCAGTGCCGCCGGGAAGGCGTAGCCGAGGCCGCCCGCGCCCTGGGCCGAGTGCATCGTGTTCGCGCCCCGGGGGTCGAAGGCCGACCACGCCCAGTAGGCCAGGATCGTCATGTCCCAGAAGGAGGGGGCGCCGGCGGGCAGGGCACGGCGGACGGCGGCCAGGACGTCCTGTTCCAGGGTGAGTTGCTGGGCGCCGATGCGGGCCGAGACGCGGGACAGCAGGGCACGCACCCGGGCCGGGGCCTCCGGGTCCGTGCGGGCGTCCACCGTCTCCAGCAGTGCCTGGAGCGCCAGGCGCGCGTCCGCGTGGATGCCGAGGGCCGGGTGGTTGGCCTCCAGCTTGCCCAGGTCCGCCTCGATCTGGACGACCCGGCCGCGCGGCCGGAACGTGTGGTAGTTCGAGGAGAGTTCACCCAGGCCCGAGCCGACGACCAGGAGGACGTCCGCGTCCTCCAGGAAGTCCGTCGTGTACCGGTCCTCCAGCCAGGACTGGAGCGACAGCGGGTGCTCCCAGGGGAACGCCCCCTTGCCGCCGAAGGTCGTCACCACCGGGGCTTGGAGCCTCTCCGCGAGCGCCAGCAGCTTGCCCGAGGCGTCCGACCGTACGACCCCGCCGCCCGCGATGATCGCCGGGCGGGACGCGCGGGACAGCAGGTCCGCGGCGACCGCCGTCAGTTCGGGGCGCGGCGGCAGCTCCTGCGGGGTGGCGTCCGGCGCCGTCACCACCGGCAGCGAGGCCGGTGCGAGCAGGACGTCCTGCGGGATCTCCACCCACACCGGGCCGTGCGGAACCGACAGGGCGGATGTCCAGGCGGCGGCGATGGCGGAGGGGATCTGGGACTGGGCGCGGACCGTGTGGACGGACTTGACCACGCCCCGGAACGAGGCCGACTGGTCGGGGAGTTCATGGAGGTAGCCGTGGCGGCCACCGCCCAGACCCGCCGTCGGGACCTGGCTGCTGATCGCGAGGACCGGGGCGGAGGCCGAGGCCGCCTCCTGGAGGGCCGCGAGGGAGGTGAGCGCGCCCGGGCCCGTCGACAGGAACAGCGGGGCCGCCTCCCCCGTCATGCGGCCGTACGCGTCCGCCGCGAAACCCGCGTTGTTCTCCACCCTCAGGCCCACATAGCGCAGGGACGAGCGGCGCAGTGCGTCGAACATGCCGAGCGCGTGCTGGCCGGGCAGCCCGAAGACGGTCGTCGCGCCCAGCCCGGCCAGCGTCTCCACGACCAGGTCTCCGCCGTTGCGGCCGGGGGGCGGGTTCAGTGCGGCCTCGCGCTGGGCGGTGGTCGGCTGGAGTACCAGGTCGTGGTCGTGCGTCACGTCGCTTACGCGTCCTTCCGGGCCGCCGCGATCCGGCGGGACATGAGGGTGGTCAGTTCGTAGGCCGTGTGGGAGGCGGCCACGGACGTGATCTCCGCGTGGTCGTACGCCGGGGCGACCTCGACGACGTCCGCGGAGACCAGGTTGCAGCCGGCCAGCCCGCGCAGGATCTCCAGCAGCTCGCGGGAGGTCATGCCGCCCGCCTCGGGGGTGCCGGTGCCGGGCGCGTGCGCCGGGTCGAGGCAGTCGATGTCGATGGAGATGTACAGCGGGCGGTCGCCGATGCGCTGGCGCAGCTGGTCGGCGACCTCGTCGGCGCCCCGGCGGTAGACGTCCGCGGAGGTGACGATGCCGAAGCCCATCTTCTCGTCGTCGGTCAGGTCCTGCTTGCCGTACAGCGGGCCGCGGGTGCCCACGTGGGAAAGGGCGGAGGTGTCGAGGATGCCCTCCTCGACCGCGCGGCGGAACGGGGTGCCGTGGGTGTACTCGGCGCCGAAGTAGGTGTCCCAGGTGTCCAGGTGGGCGTCGAAGTGGAGCAGGGCGACCGGGCCGTGCTTCTTCGCCACCGAACGCAGCAGCGGCAGGGCGATGGTGTGGTCGCCGCCCAGGGTCATCAGCCGGGCGCCGGTGCCGAGCAGCTCGTCGGCCGCCGCCTCGATCGTCTCGACCGCCTCGTTGATGTTGAACGGGTTCACCGCGATGTCGCCGCCGTCCGCCACCTGCGCCAGCGCGAACGGCGACGCGTCCTGCGCCGGGTTGTACGGGCGCAGCAGCCGGGACGCCTCGCGGATGGCGTTGCCGCCGAAGCGGGCGCCCGGCCGGTACGAGACGCCGGAGTCGAACGGCACGCCCACCACGGCGACGTCGGCGGCGCCGACCTCGTCCAGGCGGGGCAGCCGGGCGAAGGTGGCGGGCCCGGCGTACCGCGGGACGCGGGAGGAGTCGACGGGACCGCGGGGCGTCTCGTTGCCGCTCATGTGAAATGCCTTCTTTCCTGCGCTTCGCGGCGCATGTACTGCTTTCCTGACGACTCTACTGGTGAGCCGTGACCGGTTCGGAAGGGAGTTCGGGGGCCCGTCCGGCCAGGCGGTCGCGCCAGGCGGCGAGGACGGTTTCGTCGGTCGGCCTGGTGGCCAGGGAGACGACGACGTAGGCGGCCAGGGAGGCCAGCAGGCCGTAGTACACCGGCTCGTTGGCGAGGATGCCGTACCCGGCCATCAGCCCGATGACGGCCAGGCCGCCGGTGATCACGGAGGCCAGCGCGCCCTGCACGGTGCCGCGCTTCCACAGCAGGCCGCCGAGGATCGACACCAGCAGACCGCCGACGAGGAGGTCGTACGCCACCGTCAGCGCCTCCACCACGTCGTTGAGCGCGATCGCCGTACCGATCACCGCGAGGCCCATGACCAGGATGAAGGCGCGGTTGCCCGAGACCTCGTCGTGCGCCCCGGGACCGGGGTCGGCGCCCCGGCGGACGGCTCCGCGCAGCCGCGACCAGATGTCGTTGTTGGCGACGGTGGCGCAGGCGATCAGCGCGCCGGAGGAGGTGGACATCACCGCGGCCAGGGCGGCGGCCAGCACCAGTCCGCGCACACCGACGGGGAGTTCGGCCTTGACGATGGTGGCGAAGGCGTCGTCGGGGCTGGCCAGCTCGGGGTAGAGCACCTTGGCGGCCGTGCCGATCACCGCGCCGGCCACGGCGTAGGCCAGACAGTAGGTTCCGGCCACCGTGCCGCCCCAGCGGGCGGTGCGGTCGCTGCGGGCGGTGAACACGCGCTGCCAGATGTCCTGGCCGATCAGCATGCCGAAGGTGTAGATCAGCACGTAGGTGAAGATGGTCTCGCCGCCGATGCCCAGCGGATCGAAGTACGTGGTCGGCAGCTTGGCCTTCATCTCACCGAAGCCACCCGCCCGGATCACCGCGATCGGCAGCAGCAGGAGCAGCACGCCGATCGTCTTGACGACGAACTGCACCATGTCGGTGAGCGTGATGGACCACATGCCGCCGAGGGTCGAGTACGCCACGACGATCGAGCCGCCGATGACGATCGCCAGCGTGCGGTTCATGTCGAAGAGGACGTCGAAGATCGTGGCGTAGGCGATGGTGGAGGTCACCGCGAGCATCAGGGTGTACGCCCACATGACCACGCCGGAGATCACGCCCGCCCGGCCGCCGTAGCGCAGGTCCAGCATCTCGGAGACCGTGTACACCTTCAGGCGGGCGATACGCGCGGAGAAGAACACGGAGAGTGCCAGCAGGCCGAGGCCGATGGTGAAGACCATCCAGGCGCCGGAGAGACCGTACTGGTAGCCGAGGCCGACGCCGCCGATGGTGGAGGCGCCGCCGAGGACGATCGCGGCCATGGTGCCCGAGTACATCGCGGGCCCGAGGCGCCGGCCCGCCACCAGGAAGTCGCTCTTGGACCTGGCGCGGCGCATGCCCCACCAGCCCATGGCCAGCATCCCGGCGAGATACAGGACGATCACCGTGTAGTCGACGGCCATGTGGGGCCCTCCTTCGCGCGCTTTCCGGTGGCGTGTCGTGCAGATGCGGTGGGGACACGCCGACGGCGGATCGCGGGGACATCCGCCCGTACCCGCGGCCGTCGGCTCCGGACCGACATTAGGTGGCCGGAAAGCGACTGCGAAGTGTACGTTTCCTCCATTGCGGGGGTACGGCAGTGGAGGGATCGCACACCATGGTGAACAGCCCCGCCCCGGTCCCGCCCACCCCGCCGGTCCCCCTGTCCGCCCTCCTGGCCCGTGAGGACCTCGCCCTGCGCCGGATCGCGGGCCCCGGCGGCGCGGACGTCGTCATCCACTGGGCGCACACCTCGGAGATGGCCGACCCGTACCCGTATCTGCTGGGTGGCGAGCTGCTGCTGACGGCGGGCGTGCAGATCCCCGACGCGTCGGCACCGGACGCCTTCTTCGACGCGTACGTCGCCCGGATCGTCGCGGCGGGCGGCGCGGCCCTCGGCTTCGGTCTCGCGCCGGTGCACGAGAGGGTTCCGCGCGCCCTGGCGGCCGCCTGCGACACCCATGGGCTGCCCCTGCTGGAGGTCCCGCCGCAGACCACCTTCTCGGCCGTGGCGCGCGCCGTGTGGCAGCTGATGGCGCAGGCCAGGCTGGCCGAGCTGCGCCGGGTCACCGAGGCCCAGCTGAGTCTCGCCGCCGCGGCCGCCCGGCCCGACCCGGTGCCGTCCGTGCTGCGCCGGCTGGCCCAGCGGCTCGGCGGGCACGCGGTGCTCCACGGCCCGGACGGCACGCCGATCGCGGCGGCGGGCCGCGAACCGGCGCCCGCGGTGCGGGAGGCGCTGGCGGAACTGGCGCGGGTGGTCCGGCCGGCGGGCCCGGCGGGGCCCTCCTCCGCCACCGACACCGTCGCCGGCACGCATCTCTCCGCCTACGCGCTCGGGTCCGGGGCGGGCTTCGTGCTCGGGGTGGCGGCCGGGCGGCGGGAGGCGGGGGATCCCACCATCGCCTCGGTGGGCGCGGTGCTGCTGTCGCTGCTGACCGGGGAGCACCAGAGCGCGGCGGGCGCGGCGAGGTCGTCGGCGCTGGTACGGCTGCTGCTCGGGGCCGCGCCGGAGACCGTCGCACCCCTGCTCGGGGACGGCGACTGGTTCGTCGTGCACGCCTCGCCGAAACCGCGGGAGCCGTCCGCCGCGCACCGCTCGCGGGAGCCGCAGGCGTCGCCCGCCGCACACGCCTCGCCCGAGCCGCACGAGCCCGGCTCCCCCGCCGCTCACACCACCCCCGGCCCCACCGGCTCCGCACCGACCGGCCACCCCCCGTCCCTCTCCTCCCCCGCCCCCGGCGCCCTCGCCGCCGCCGCGCTCGGGGCCGCCCTCGGGTCACCGCTGGTCGACGCCGCCGGGGAGGTGGTACGGGTCCTCGCGCCCGCCGACCGGGAACCCGCCCCGGTGCCCGGCTGGACGCTCGGGGTCAGCGCGCCCGCGGCGCCGCAGGAGTGGCCGGCCGCCGACGCCCAGGCGGCCCGGGCCCTGGCCCGCGCCCGCGCCGCCCGCGCCCCGCTGGTCCGGCACGACCCCCGCCCCGGACTGTCGCGGCTGGTGCCCGAGGCGGAGGCGCGGGCCCACGCCCGCACCCTGCTCGCGCCGCTCGACTCCCGGCCCGCGCTGATCGACACCCTGCGCACCTGGCTTTCGCTGCACGGCAGTTGGGACCGCACCGCGGTCGCCCTGGGTGTGCACCGCAACACGGTGCGGCAACGCGTCGCCCGCTGCGCCCTGCTGCTGGACACCGACCTGGACGACGCGGACGCGCGCATGGAGTTGTGGTTCGCGCTGCGGCACCACTGAGCGGCCCGGGCGTGACCCCCGTCCCAGCGGGCGGAACCCCGGGGCCGCCCGCGCCGGGCTGCCCCACAATGGGAGGCATGCCGATATCCGGGACACCCAGCCGCGCCCAGCTCGTCGACCACCTGGTGAGAACCCGTATCGCGGGGGACGTCGCCACGCCCCGCGAGAACAACCTCTCCCACTACCGCCTCCTGGCCAACGGCGACCGCAACTTCTGGCTCGGTCTGGAGCTGGGCGACCGCTGGGCGGACGAGCAGGACGTGCTCGCGGTGATGGCCGAGCGGGTGGGCGTCAACGACGACCCCGAGTACCGGTACGGCCAGGACACCATCGACCCGGAGCTGACCGTGGACGCGCTGGACCGGCTGGCGGCGCGGCTGCGCAAGGCGGCCGAGGGGCGCCAGCGGGTGCTGTTCGCCACCGGGCACCCGGGCGGGCTGCTGGACGTGCACCGGGCCACCGCCGCCGCGCTGCGCGCCGCCGGCTGCGAGATCGTCGTCATCCCGGACGGCTTGCGGACCGACGAGGGCTACGTCATGCAGTTCGCGGACGTGGCCGTCCTGGAGCACGGGGCCACCCTGTGGCACACCCACTCCGGTGAGCCGATGCGGGCCGTTCTCACGGGACTTGAGCGGGCCGGCCGGCCGCTGCCCGACCTGGTGGTCGCCGATCACGGCTGGGCCGGGTACGCCGCTCAGCACGGCCTGGACTCGGTCGGCTACGCGGACTGCAACGACCCGGCGCTCTTCCTCGCCGAGTCGGAGGGCACCCTCCAGGTCGCGGTGCCGCTGGACGACCATGTGACCAGCCCGCGCCACTACGACCCGATGACCGCGTACCTGCTCGCCGCGGCCGGTCTGGACCAGTAGCGCCGGACCGGCAGCCCCTGGTCACAAGGATGTGCGGCCCCGCGAACGGGACCGCACACCGTATTCGTCATTGAGGCAGGCTCAGCGGCCGCCGCCACCGCCACCGCCGTGGCCGCCACCACCGTGGCCACCACCGCCGTGACCGCCGCCACCGTGACCGCCGCCACCGTGGTCACCACCGCGTCCGCCATGGTCGCCACCACCGTGGTCACCACCGCGTCCGCCATGGTCGCCACCACCGTGGTCGCCACCGCGTCCGCCGTGGTCGCCGCCGTAGCCGCCACCATCGTCGCCGTATCCACCACGTCCGCCGTGGTCGCCGCCGTGGTCGCCGCCGTAGCCGCCACCGTCGTCGTCGTTGACCCTGCTGACCGAGCTGGTGGGGTGGTCGAACGTCGTCGCCGAGGCAGTGCTCGCTGCGCTGAGTGCGGCTCCACCGGCCAGCATGACACCGGCCGCGGACAGGGCGAAGAGACGCCTCGTGCGTTGTGCTCGCATAGGAGATACCTTCCGTTCCATCGTCTCTCACGGCTCCGCTTCGGGAACGCGTGAGGTGGATGGCCGTCACCGCACACAGAGAGAGAACGTGCGGCACGGTCTTCGGATGTCACCGCTGGATCATGTGCGACACGTCGATACGGCCGACGCCTGCGGTCCACCCGGACGCTGTCGCGCCGTCAGGTACCGCGGCTGAGGGTGGAGGTGTCCTCCGGTCTCGCCGACCGCGCATGCCGAGCACGTGCGGCTTTTCACTGATTGAGCCTAGTACCCCACCCGCCACTTGGCACCTCGGGAGACCAACACCCGGTCAGGGGCGGCGCGGGACGCGGACCACACCCTCCTGGATCACCGTGATGGCGAGACGGCCGTCCTGGGTGTGGATGCGCGCCTGGCCGAGGCCGCGGCCACCGTACGCGGACGGCGATTCCTGGTCGTAGAGCAGCCATTCGTCGGCGCGGAAGGGACGGTGGAACCACATCGCGTGGTCCAGAGAGGCGCCGACCACGTCACCGACCGCCCAGCCGCCGCGGCCGTGCGCGAGCAGCACGGAGTCCAGCAGTGTCATGTCGGAGACATAGGTGGCGAGGACGACGTGCAGCAGGGGGTCGTCGTCCAGCTTGCCGTTGGTGCGGAACCACACCTGGCTGTGCGGCTCGCGGGGCTCACCGAACTTCCCGTACGGCGGCTCGTCCACGTATCTGAGGTCGACCGCCTCGCGGGCCTCCAGGAAGCGCTCCACCACCTCGGGCGCCAGGTGGCCGTAGCCGCGCAGCCGCTCCTGGTTGGTCGGCAGGGACGCCGGGTCCGGCGCGGACGGCATCGGCGCCTGGTGGTCGAGGCCCTCCTCGTACGTCTGGAAGGACGCGGAGAGGTGGAAGATCGGCTTGCCGTGCTGAACGGCGACCACGCGGCGGGTCGTGAACGACCGGCCGTCGCGGATGCGGTCGACGGTGTACACGATGGGCGCGCCGGGGTCGCCGGGGCGCAGGAAGTAGGCGTGCAGGGAGTGGGCGGGCCGGTCCGCGGGGACCGTCCGCCCGGCGGCGACCAGCGCCTGCGCCGCGACCTGCCCGCCGAAGACGCGGGGCACGACGGCGGAGCGCGACCGGCCGCGGAAGATGTCCTCCTCGATCCGCTCCAGGTCGAGCAGATCGAGGAGGTCTTCGAGTGCCTGGCTCATGGTGTTCGTGTACCGGGCGGTGGGACGCCGGGCTTACAGGCCCATGTCCTTGGCGATGATCGTCTTCATGATCTCGCTGGTGCCGCCGTAGATGCGGTTGACGCGGTTGTCCGCGTAGAGGCGGGCGATCGGGTACTCGTTCATGTAGCCGTAGCCGCCGTGCAACTGGAGGCAGCGGTCGATGACGCGGTGGGCCACCTCGGTGCAGAACAGCTTGGCGGAGGCGGCCTCGGCGGGGGTCAGCTCGCCCGCGTCCAGGGCCTCGGTGGCGCGGTCGGCGACGGCCTCGGCGGCGTCCACCTCGGCCTGGCAGGCGGCCAGCTCGAACTTGGTGTTCTGGAAGTGCGCGACCGGCTTGCCGAAGACGGTGCGCTCCTGGACGTACTGCTTGGCGAACCGGACGGCGGCCTTGGCCTGCGCGTAGGCGCCGAAGGCGATGCCCCAGCGCTCGGAGGCCAGGTTGTGGCCGAGGTAGTAGAAGCCCTTGTTCTCCTCGCCGAGCAGGTCCTCGACCGGGACCTTGACGTCCACGAAGGCCAGCTCGGCGGTGTCGGAGGTCTTCAGGCCCAGCTTGTCCAGCTTGCGGCCGACGGAGTAGCCCTCGGACTTGGTGTCCACGGCGAACAGCGAGATGCCGTGGCGGCGGTCCTCGGCGGTGGGCGCGGAGGTGCGGGCGCACACGATCACGCGGTCGGCGTGCACGCCACCGGTGATGAAGGTCTTGGCGCCGTTGAGGACGTAGTGCGTGCCGTCCTCGCTCAGCCTGGCGGTGGACTTCATGCCCGCGAGGTCGGAACCGGTGCCCGGCTCCGTCATCGCGATCGCCCACATCTCCTCGCCGGTGACGAACTTCGGCAGGTAGCGCTTCTTCTGGTCCTCGGTGGCGAGCATCTTGATGTACGGCAGGGCGAGCAGCACGTGCACGCCGGAGCCGCCGAACTGGACGCCCGCGCGGGCGGTCTCCTCGTAGAGGACGGCCTCGAACTTGTGGCTGTCCAGGCCCGCGCCACCGAACTCCTCGGGGACGTTGATACCGAAGATGCCCAGCTCACCGAGCTTGTAGTAGAAGTCGCGCGGCGCCTGGCCGGCCGCGAACCACTCGTCGTACACCGGTACGACCTCGGCCTCGATGAAGGCGCGCAGGGTCTCCCGGAACGCCTCGTGATCCTCGTTGAACACCGTACGGCGCACGCCGCCCACCTCCACGTACCTCGGCATGCCGGAAAAGAGCATGTCTAAGCGCTTGCTCACTGGAGCGTACCGGCGGGTAGGTGGCCCGTCCAGGGGTGGCCGGTCGTAACGCTCGTCACGCCGGGGCGGAACGCGGCACGGCGGCTACGCGGCGCCGGCCGCCGCGAACGCCCCGCGCGCCATCCGGTGCAGCAGCGCCGCGGTGGCGCCACGGCCCGGGAGGGTGCCCGCGCGGCCCAGGTGGGGGGTGGAGTTGAGCAGGCCGAAGACCGAGTGGACGGCCGAGCGGGCGGTGGGCTCGGTCAGCGCCGGGTAGACCTCGCGGACCACCTCCACCCACAGCTCGACGTACTGCCGCTGGAGCTGGCGCACCAGTTTGCGGTCGCTGTCGCGCAGCCGGTCCAGCTCGCGGTCGTGCAGGGTGATCAGCGGCCGGTCGTCCAGCGCGAAGTCGATGTGGCCCTCGATCAGGGAGTCCAGGACCGCCGGGGCGCCCAGGTCGCCGTCGGCCTCCGCGAGCCGCCGCCGGGCGCCGGTCAGCAGCTGTCCGCTGATGCCCACCAGCAGCTCGGCGAGCATCGCGTCCTTGCCCGGGAAGTGCCGGTACAGACCGGGGCCGCTGATGCCGACCGCCGCGCCTATCTCGTCCACGCCGACGCCGTGGAAGCCGCGCTCGGCGAACAGCCGCGCGGCCTCCTTCAGGATCTGCTCGCGGCGGGTCGGGGCGTCGGTTCTGGGAGCCATGAAGACAATTCTAGACAGCGAGGTTAGCGGTCGTTAACCTGAAGGAAATGGTTAACGCTCATTAACCGGTTCGAGCACCGGGTGAGGGGACCGCAGGATGCAGGAGGCACCGGAGCTCCGGAGCGCGGCAGACCCCGCGTCGGAGGCCTGGCGGGCCAATGAAGAGGCCCATCTCGCACTGGTCGAGGAGTTGCGCGGCAAGCTGGCCGCGGCGGCTCTCGGCGGCGGTGAGCGGGCGCGGGCGCGGCACACCGCGCGCGGCAAGCTGCTGCCCAGGGACAGGGTCGACACACTGCTCGACCCGGGCTCGCCCTTCCTGGAGCTGGCACCGCTGGCGGCCGACGGGATGTACGACGGCCAGGCGCCGGCCGCCGGGGTGATCGCCGGGATCGGGCGGGTCAGCGGGCGCGAGTGCGTGATCGTCGCCAACGACGCCACCGTCAAGGGCGGCACGTACTACCCGATGACGGTGAAGAAGCACCTGCGCGCCCAGGAGGTGGCCCTCGACAACCGGCTGCCCTGCGTCTACCTGGTCGACTCCGGCGGCGCCTTCCTGCCGATGCAGGACGAGGTGTTCCCGGACCGCGAGCACTTCGGGCGGATCTTCTACAACCAGGCCCGGATGTCCGGCGCGGGCATCCCGCAGATCGCGGCCGTGCTCGGCTCCTGCACCGCGGGCGGCGCGTACGTCCCGGCGATGAGCGACGAGGCGGTCATCGTCCGTAACCAGGGCACCATCTTCCTGGGCGGCCCCCCGCTGGTGAAGGCGGCCACCGGCGAGGTGGTGACGGCGGAGGAGCTGGGCGGCGGCGAGGTCCACTCCCGGATCTCGGGCGTCACCGACCACCTCGCGGAGGACGACGCGCACGCCCTGCGGATCGTCCGCACCATCGTCTCCACCCTCCCGGCCCGGCGGTCGCTGCCCTGGGAGGTCACGCCGGCCGTCGAACCGAAGGTGGACCCGGCCGGCCTGTACGGCGCGGTCCCGGTCGACTCCCGCACCCCCTACGACGTCCGCGAGATCATCGCGCGCGTGGTCGACGGCTCCCGGTTCGCCGAGTTCAAGAGCGAGTACGGCCAGACGCTGGTCACCGGCTTCGCCCGCATCCACGGCCACCCGGTGGGCATCGTCGCCAACAACGGCATCCTCTTCTCCGAGTCCGCCCAGAAGGGCGCCCACTTCATCGAGCTGTGCGACCAGCGCGGCATCCCGCTGGTGTTCCTCCAGAACATCTCCGGCTTCATGGTCGGCAAGGACTACGAGGCGGGCGGCATCGCCAAGCACGGCGCCAAGATGGTGACGGCGGTGGCCTGCGCCCGCGTGCCCAAGCTGACCGTCGTCGTCGGCGGCTCCTACGGCGCGGGCAACTACTCGATGTGCGGCCGGGCCTACTCCCCCCGCTTCCTGTGGATGTGGCCCAACGCCAAGATCTCCGTGATGGGCGGCGAGCAGGCCGCCAGCGTCCTCGCCACGGTCAAGCGCGACCAGCTGGAGGGCCGCGGCGAGTCCTGGTCCGCCGAGGACGAGGAGACCTTCAAGGCGCCGATCCGCGCCCAGTACGAGACCCAGGGCAACGCGTACTACGCCACCGCCCGCCTGTGGGACGACGGCGTGATCGACCCGATGGAGACCCGTCAGGTGCTCGGTCTCGCCCTGACGGCCTGCGCCAACGCGCCACTGGGAGATCCCCAGTTCGGCGTCTTCCGGATGTGAGGAGGGGAACCGTGTTCGACACAGTGCTGGTCGCCAACCGGGGCGAGATCGCGGTACGGGTCATCCGTACGCTCCGCTCGCTGGGCGTGCGCTCGGTGGCGGTCTTCTCCGACGCCGACGCGGACGCGCGGCACGTCCGGGAGGCCGACACGGCGGTACGGATCGGCCCGGCGCCGGCGGCGGAGAGCTATCTGTCGGTGGAGCGGCTGCTGGAGGCCGCCGCCCGCACCGGCGCGCAGGCCGTCCACCCCGGCTACGGCTTCCTCGCCGAGAACGCCGCCTTCGCGCGGGCCTGCGAGGAGGCGGGCCTGGTCTTCATCGGCCCGTCGGCCGAGGCCATCGCGCTCATGGGCGACAAGATCCGCGCCAAGGAGACGGTGGAGGCCGCCGGGGTGCCGGTGGTCCCCGGCGGACGCGACCCCGAACTGGCCGACGCAGCCCGCGCGTTGGGTGCGCCCGTGCTGCTGAAGCCGTCGGCGGGCGGCGGCGGCAAGGGCATGCGCCTGGTGCGGGACCTGTCGGTGCTGGACGAGGAGATCGCCGCCGCCCGCCGCGAGGCCCGTGCCTCCTTCGGCGACGACACCCTGCTGGTGGAGCGGTGGATCGACCGGCCCCGGCACATCGAGATCCAGGTGCTGGCCGACGGCCACGGCCATGTGGTCCACCTCGGCGAGCGCGAGTGCTCGCTCCAGCGGCGCCACCAGAAGATCGTCGAGGAGGCGCCGAGCGTCCTCCTCGACGAGGCCACGCGGGCGGCGATGGGCGAGGCCGCCGTGCAGGCGGCGCGCTCGTGCGGGTACCGGGGCGCGGGCACGGTGGAGTTCATCGTGCCGGGCAACGACCCGTCGTCGTACTACTTCATGGAGATGAACACCCGGCTCCAGGTGGAGCACCCGGTCACCGAACTGGTCACCGGCCTCGACCTGGTCGAGTGGCAGCTGCGGGTGGCGGCCGGCGAGCCGCTGGGCTTCGCCCAGGAGGACGTCCGGCTGACCGGGCACGCGGTGGAGGCCCGCATCTGCGCCGAGGACCCCGCCCGCGGCTTCCTCCCCTCCGGCGGCACCGTCCTGCTGCTGAACGAGCCGCAGGGCGACGGCGTCCGCACCGACTCCGGCCTCAGCGTGGGCACCGAGGTCGGCAGCCTGTACGACCCGATGCTCTCCAAGGTGATCGCGTACGGCCCCGACCGGGAGACGGCGCTGCGCAGGCTCCGGGCGGCGCTAGCGGAGACGGTCACGCTGGGCGTCCCGACCAACGCGGGCTTCCTGCGCCGGCTGCTGGGCCATCCGGCCGTGGTGGCGGGCGAGCTGGACACCGGCCTGGTGGAGCGGGTCGTGGACGAACTGGTCACCACCCGGGTACCGGGGGAGGTCTACGAGGCGGCGGCGGCCGTACGCCTCCAGGCGCTGAAGCCGCGCGGCACCGGCTGGACCGACCCCTTCTCCGTGCCCGACGGCTGGCGCCTGGGCGGCACCCCCAAGCCCCCCGCCTTCCCCCTGCGGGTGCAGGAGCCGGTGACGTACACCCCGCGCGGCACCGCCGAGGTCACGGACACCGCGGTGACCGTCACCCTCGACGGCGTCCGGCACGGTTTCCACCGCGCCGGGGACTGGCTGGGCCGCGACGGCGACGCCTGGCAGGTGCGCGACCACGACCCGGTGGCCGACTCCCTGTCCCAGGCCGCGCACGCGGGCGCCGACTCGCTGACCGCCCCGATGCCCGGCACGGTGACCGTCGTCAAGGTCGCCGTCGGCGACGAGGTGGTCGCCGGCCAGAGCCTGCTGGTGGTGGAGGCGATGAAGATGGAGCACGTCATCTCCGCCCCGCACGCGGGCACGGTCGCCGAGCTGGACGTGACGCCGGGCACCACGGTCGCCATGGACCAGGTGCTGGCCGTCATCGCACCGACGGAGGAGGCGCGGTGAGCACCGAGCGACTGCCCATGGTCGTACCGGCCCCGGGCCTGCCCAGCCGGGTGCGGATCCACGAGGTCGGGGCGCGCGACGGGCTCCAGAACGAGAAGATCGCCGTACCGACCGGGGTGAAGGCCGAGTTCATCCGCCGGCTGGCCGACGCGGGCCTGACGACCGTGGAGGCGACGAGCTTCGTGCACCCCAAGTGGGTGCCCCAGCTCGCCGACGCGGAGCAGCTGTTCCCGCAGGTGCGGGACCTGCCCGGGGTCGCGCTGCCCGTCCTCGTCCCCAACCGGCGGGGTCTGGAGCGGGCGTTGGGGCTGGGCGCCGACCGGATCGCGGTCTTCGCCAGCGCCACCGAGTCCTTCGCCAAGGCCAACCTCAACCGCACGGTGGACGAGTCCCTCGCCGTGTTCGAGCCGGTGGTGCGCCAGGCCAAGGACGCGGGCGCGCACGTGCGCGGCTACGTCTCCATGTGCTTCGGCGACCCCTGGGAGGGCGCGGTGCCGCCGCGCCAGGTGGTCCGCGTCTGCACGGCCCTGCGGGACATGGGCTGCGACGAGCTGAGCCTCGGCGACACCATCGGCGTGGCCACCCCCGGCCAGGTGCGCGAACTCCTCGATCTGCTCAACGAGGAGGGCGTGCCGACCGACGAGATCGGGGTGCACTTCCACGACACCTACGGACAGGCGCTCGCCAACACCTACGCGGCCCTGGAGCACGGCGTGACGACGGTCGACGCGTCGGCCGGCGGGCTCGGCGGCTGCCCGTACGCCAAGTCCGCCACCGGCAACCTCGCCACCGAGGACCTGGTCTGGATGCTGCACGGGCTCGGTATCGAGACCGGCGTCGACCTCGCCCGGCTGACCGCCACCAGCGTGTGGATGGCCGCCCACCTCGACCGGCCCAGCCCCTCCCGTACCGTCCGCGCTCTCTCCCACAAGGAACAGTGATCAGCATGGACCACCGCCTCAGCCCCGAGCTGGAGGAACTCCGCCGCACGGTCGAGGAGTTCGCGCACGACGTCGTCGCGCCGAAGATCGGCGACTTCTACGAGCGGCACGAGTTCCCGTACGAGATCGTCCGCGAGATGGGCCGCATGGGTCTGTTCGGGCTGCCGTTCCCGGAGGAGTACGGCGGCATGGGCGGCGACTACCTGGCGCTCGGCATCGCCCTGGAGGAGCTGGCCCGGGTGGACTCCTCGGTGGCCATCACCCTGGAGGCCGGCGTCTCGCTCGGCGCCATGCCGATCCACCTCTTCGGCACCGAGGAGCAGAAGCGCGAGTGGCTGCCCCGGCTGTGCTCGGGCGAGATCCTGGGCGCCTTCGGGCTGACCGAGCCGGACGGCGGCAGCGACGCGGGCGGGACCCGTACGACGGCCCGGCTGGACCCGGACACCGACGAATGGGTCATCAACGGCTCCAAGTGCTTCATCACCAACTCGGGCACGGACATCACCGGGCTGGTGACGGTCACCGCGGTCACCGGCCGCAAGCCGGACGGCAAGCCGCTCATCTCCTCGATCATCGTCCCGTCCGGCACCCCGGGCTTCACGGTGGCCGCGCCCTACTCCAAGGTCGGCTGGAACGCCTCGGACACCCGTGAACTCTCCTTCGTGGACGTGCGGGTGCCCGCCGCCAACCTGGTCGGCCAGGAGGGCCGCGGCTACGCCCAGTTCCTGCGCATCCTGGACGAGGGCCGCATCGCCATCGCCGCCCTGGCCACGGGCCTGGCCCAGGGCTGTGTGGACGAGTCGGTGAAGTACGCCAAGGAGCGGCACGCCTTCGGCCGGCCCATCGGCGCCAACCAGGCCATCCAGTTCAAGATCGCCGACATGGAGATGAAGGCCCACACGGCCCGCCTCGCCTGGCGCGACGCCGCCTCCCGCCTGGTCTGCGGCGAGCCCTTCAAGAAGGAGGCGGCCCTGGCCAAGCTCTACTCCTCCACCATCGCCGTCGACAATGCCCGGGACGCCACCCAGATCCACGGCGGCTACGGCTTCATGAACGAGTACCCGGTCGCCCGGATGTGGCGCGACTCCAAGATCCTGGAGATCGGCGAGGGCACGAGCGAGGTCCAGCGGATGCTGATCGCCCGGGAGTTGGGACTGGTGAGCTGACGGGCCCCGGCACCGGGGAACGGGCCGCGCGGCCCGGGTGGGCGACCTGACCGCCACCCGGGCCGCGCGGCCTTTCCCGTGTCGGCGGCAGGGTGCCGGACAGCCGGTCCGCACACCACACCCTGGACAGCAAGGAAGGTTAGGCTAACCTACCTTTGCACCTGTCCGGCGGGCGTCGCGCCCCGTTCGAAAGCGGTCATACCCATGTCCCATGCCCGTGCCCTCCACCTCTCCCGCCGCGGCCTGCTCGCCGCGGGCGGCGCCGTCGGACTCGGCGCCGCGCTCGCGGCCTGCGGGGACGACAAGGGCGAAGGCAGCGGCAAAGCGGCGGCCACCGGGAAGTCCGGCCCTTGGTCCTTCAAGGACGACCGCGGTACGACCGTGAAGCTGGATCGGACCCCGGCGAACATCGTCGCCTTCACCGGCGTCGGCGCCGCGCTCCACGACTACGGCGTCCGGGTCAAGGGCGTCTTCGGCCCCACGACGACCAAGGACGGCAAGCCGGACGTGCAGGCCGGCGACATGGACGTCAGCAAGGTGACCGTCCTCGGCAACGCCTGGGGGCAGTTCAACATCGAGAAGTACGCCGCCCTCGCCCCGGACGTGCTGATCAGCACCATGTTCGACGACGCCGGCACCCTCTGGTACGTCCCGGAGGAGTCCGCGAAGAAGATCGGCGCGCTCGCCCCGAGCGTCGGCATCTCCGTCTACGACCGCCCGCTCACCGAGCCCCTCCAGCGGATGTGGGACCTCGCGGCGTCGCTCGGCGCCGACATGAAGGCGCCGAAGGTCACCGCCGCGAAGAAGCGGTTCGAGGAGGCCGCGGCCCGGCTGCGCGCCGCGGCCAAGGCCCGGCCCGAGATCAAGGTGATGGCGGGCAGCGCGAGCGACCAGCTCTTCTACGTCTCCGGCACCAACCTCTCCGTCGACCTGGAGTACTTCAAGGCGCTCGGGGTGAACTTCGTGGAGCCGCCGGAGAGTGCGAAGAAGCAGGGAGGCGGCTGGTACGAGTCGCTGAGCTGGGAGAACGTCGACAAGTACCAGGCCGACATCATCATGATGGACGACCGGACCTCGGCCATCCAGCCCGCGGACATCACCAAGCCGACCTGGAAGAAGCTGCCCGCGGTGAAGGCGGGCCAGGTGATCCCCCGCTCCCCCGAGCCGATCCTGTCGTACGACAAGTGCGTCCCGCTGCTGACGAACCTGGCCGAGGCGCTGGAGAAGGCGAAGAAGGTCCGCTGAACCGGCGCGCGGAGCACACCCAGCCCTGACCCCACCCCCTCAGGAGCCCGTTCATGACGACAGCCGTCGCCTCCCCCTTCCGGTTCTTCCCCCTCCAGGTCGCGCGGACGCGGCGGCTCGGGCCGACGCTCGTCCGGGTCACCTTCACCGGCGACGCCCTGCACGCCTTCCACTCCGACGGGCGCGACCAGTCGCTCTCCCTGTTCCTGCCGCGCCCCGGGCAGACCGAGCCCGTCGTACCGCTCGACCTGGACGACGACTGGTCCCGGCGGTGGCGGGAGTTGCCGCAGGACGTGCGGGCCGTGATGCGGTCGTACACCCTGCGGGCCCTGCGCCGGGACCCGGACGAGGTCGACATCGACTTCGCGTTGCACGGCACGGAGCCGGGCGCCCCGACGCCCGCGGGGCCCGCCTCCCGGTGGGCCTCGCGCGCCGTGCCCGGCGACCGGGTGCTGCTGCTCGGCCCGGTGGTCGCCGACAACCGGTCGATCCGGTTCCGGCCGCCCGAGGACACCGACCTGGTGGTGATGTGGGGCGACGAGACCGCCGTACCGGCCGCGACCGCCATCCTCGAATCCCTCCCCGCCGGCACCCCCGTGCGCGCCTGGTTCCATGTCCCCTGCGCCGGTGACGTCCAGGACGTGCGCACGGACGCCGACGCGGAGATCACCTGGCTGGTACGCGCAACCGGTTCCCCCGAACCGCTCACCACCCTCCGCGAGGCCCCACTGGACGACGCCGCACGACCCTACGTGTGGCTCGCCGGAGAATCGGCCCACGTCAAGGCGCTGCGCCGGCACTTCGTCGCCGACCGCGGCGTGGACCGGCGCCGGGTGACGTTCGTGGGCTACTGGCGCCGGGGCCTGACGGAGGAAGAGCTGCGGGCGACGGGGGAGTAGCCCCCCTCGGGGCATGGCCCTCGTCCGCGCAGACGTGCGCCTCGAACCAGGAAAGTTAGGTTAGGCTAACCTAAGTTGAATCCACCTCACCGGAGGACACCCCCATGCGCTCCCACCTGCTCAATGGCCGCACCGCGGAGCACTACCGCCGCTCCGTGACCGAAGGAGTCGAGCGGGTGGCGGAGAAACTCGCCGGTGTCGAGCGGCCGTTCACCGGCGTCGCGCCGGACGCGCTCGCGCCCCGTGTCGACGCCATCGACCTGGACCGGCCGCTCGGCGACACCGGGGCCGCGCTGGACGAGTTGGAGGACGTCTATCTGAAGGACGCGGTCTACTTCCACCACCCCCGCTACCTCGCCCACCTCAACTGCCCGGTCGTCATCCCGGCGGTGCTCGGCGAGGCGGTGCTCTCCGCGGTCAACTCCTCGCTGGACACCTGGGACCAGTCGGCAGGCGGCACCCTCATCGAGCGCAAGCTGATCGACTGGACGGCCGGGCGGATCGGGCTCGGGCCGGCCGCGGACGGGGTCTTCACGTCCGGCGGCTCCCAGTCCAACCTCCAGGCGCTGCTGCTGGCCCGGGAGGAGGCCAAGTGCCACGACCCGGCGAAGCTGCGGATCCTCGCCTCGGAGATCGGGCACTTCAGTGTGCAGAAGTCGGCGAAACTGCTGGGGCTCGGCGAGGACGCGGTCGTCACCGTGCCCGTCGACCGCGACAAGCGGATGCGGACCGTCGCCCTCGCCGGCGAACTGGAGCGCTGCCGCCGTGCGGGGCTGGTGCCGATGGCGGTCGTCGCCACCGCCGGCACCACCGACTTCGGCTCCATCGACCCGCTGCCCCGCATCGCCGAACTGTGCGACCGGTACGGGGTGTGGCTGCACGTGGACGCCGCCTACGGCTGCGGGCTGCTCGCCTCCCGGAAGTACCGGCACCGCATCGACGGCATCGAGCGCGCCGACTCGGTCACCGTCGACTACCACAAGTCCTTCTTCCAGCCGGTGAGTTCCTCCGCCGTACTGGTCCGCGACGGCGCCACCCTGCGGCACGCCACCTACCACGCCGACTACCTCAACCCGCGCCGCACGGTGCGCGAGCGCATCCCCAACCAGGTCGACAAGTCCCTCCAGACCACCCGCCGGTTCGACGCCCTCAAACTGTGGCTGACCCTGCGCACCATGGGCGCCGACGGCATCGGCGAACTCTTCGACGAGGTCTGCGACCTGGCCGTGGCCGGGTGGCGGCTGCTGGCCGCCGACCCGCGGTTCGACGTGGTGGTCGAGCCGTCCCTGTCCACCCTGGTGTTCCGCTTCGTCCCGGCCGCCGTCACCGACCCGGCCGAGATCGACCGGGCCAACCTCCATGCCCGCAAAGCCCTGTTCGCCTCCGGTGAGGCCGTGGTCGCGGGCACCAAGGTCGGCGGCCGCCACTACCTGAAGTTCACCCTCCTCAACCCCGAGACGACCCCGGCCGACATCGCCGCCGTCCTCGATCTGATCGCCGGCCACGCCGAGCAGTACCTGGGAGAATCCCTTGACCGCGCTTCCTGAAGCCAGCCGCGTCCACGACCTCGTGGGGATCGGTCTCGGCCCCTTCAACCTCGGTCTCGCCTGCCTCACCGAGCCGATCGACGCGCTGGACGCCGTCTTCCTGGAGTCCAAGCCCGGCTTCGAGTGGCACGCCGGGATGTTCCTGGACGGCGCCCACCTCCAGACCCCGTTCATGTCGGACCTGGTCACCCTGGCCGACCCGACCTCGCCGTACTCCTTCCTCAACTACCTGAAGCAGAAGGGCAGGCTGTACTCCTTCTACATCCGGGAGAACTTCTATCCGCTGCGGGTGGAGTACGACGACTACTGCCGCTGGGCCGCGAACCGGCTGAGCAGCGTCCGGTTCGGCACCACGGTCACCGAGGTGTCGTACGACGAGGAGGGCGAGCTGTACCTCGTGCGCACCGCCGCCGGGGAGACGTACCGGGCCCGGCACCTCGTCCTCGGCACGGGCACGGTGCCCTACCTCCCCGAGGCCTGCCGCGGCCTCGGCGGGGACCTGCTGCACACCTCCGCGTACATGCACCGCAAGGCGGAGCTGCGCGAGAAGAGATCGATCACGGTCGTCGGCAGCGGGCAGAGCGCGGCGGAGATCTACCACGAGCTGCTGTCCGAGATCGACGTCCACGGCTACCAGCTCAACTGGGTCACCCGCTCCCCGCGGTTCTTCCCGCTGGAGTACACCAAGCTGACGCTGGAGATGACCTCGCCGGACTACATCGACTACTTCCGCGCGCTGCCCGAGGAGACCCGCTACCGGCTGGAGAAGCAGCAGAAGGGCCTGTTCAAGGGCATCAACTCGGAGCTGATCGACGCGATCTTCGACCTGCTGTACCAGAAGGACGTGGCGAGCGGGGACCGGCCGCTGCCGACCCGGCTGCTCACCAACTCCTCACTGGTGAGCGCCCGTTACCACGACGGGAGCTACACCCTCGGCTTCCGCCAGGACGAGCAGGGCAAGGACTTCGAGATCCGCAGCGAGGGCCTGGTGCTGGCCACCGGCTACCACTACGAGCCGCCGGCCTTCCTCGCCCCGCTCCGCGACCGGCTGCGCTTCGACGGCCACGGCCGCTTCGACGTCGCCCGCAACTACAGCATCGACGTCACCGGCCGCGGCGTCTTCCTCCAGAACGCCGGCGTCCACACCCACAGCATCACCAGCCCCGACCTCGGCATGGGCCCGTACCGCAACGCGACCATCATCCGCGAGCTGCTCGGCAGCGAGCACTACCCGGTCGAGAAGTCCATCGCCTTCCAGGAGTTCGCCGTATGACCGACACCGACTTCGGCTTCCGTCCCGTCGATCCGCGCGCGGACGCGGCGCTGCTGCACTCCTGGATCACCCACCCCAAGGCCGCCTTCTGGATGATGCAGGACGCCCGGCCGGCGGACATCGAGCGCGTGTACACGGAGATGGCCGCCGACGAGCACCAGGAGGCCCTCCTCGGGCTGCGCGGCGAGCGGCCCGTCTTCCTCATGGAGAAGTACGACCCGGCGCACCGGGAACTGGTCGGCCTCTACGAGGCGCGCCCCGGTGACGTCGGGATGCACTTCCTGACCCCGGCGACCGACACACCCGAGCACGGCTTCACCCGGGCCGTCCTCACCGCCGTCATGGCCCGCCTGTTCCAGGATCCGGCGGTGCGGCGCGTCGTCGTCGAGCCGGACGTGCGCAACACGGCCGTGCACGCCCTCAACGCGGCCGTCGGCTTCGTGGCCGAGCGGGAGATCGGCAAGCCGGAGAAGCAGGCCCTGCTGAGCTTCTGCACCCGCGAGCAGTTCACCCGGGCGGTGGCCCGATGACCCCCGTGCAGGCCGTGGCCCACCTGTCCCCCGACCGCTGGGCGACCGCCAACCGGCTGCTGATACGCAAGGCGCTCGCCGAGTTCGCGCACGAGCGCCTGATCACCCCCGAGGAGGACGGCGAGGGGTACGTCGTCCGCGGCGACGACGGGCTCACCACGTACCGGTTCACCGCCGTGCGCCGCGCCCTCGACCACTGGCAGGTCGACGCCGGCTCGATCACCCGCCACCGCGACGGCAGTGAACTCCCGCTCGCCGCACTGGACTTCTTCATCGAGCTGAAGGGGTCGCTGGGGCTGAGCGACGAGATGCTGCCGGTCTACCTGGAGGAGATCTCCTCCACCCTGGCCGGCACCTGCTACAAGCTCACCAAGCCCCGCGTCACGGCGGCCGAGCTGGCCGCGAGCGGCTTCCAGGCGATCGAGACCGGGATGACCGAGGGCCACCCCTGCTTCGTCGCCAACAACGGACGGCTCGGGTTCGGCGTCGACGAGTACCTGTCGTACGCCCCGGAGACCGCGCGCCCGATCCGCCTGGTGTGGCTGGCCGCGCACCGCTCGCGGGCCGCGTTCACGGCGGGGGCCGGGATCGAGTACGAGGGCTTCGTCCGGGGCGAGCTGGGCGCGGCGACCGTCGAGCGGTTCCACCGGACGCTGACCGCGCAGGGCCTGGACCCCGCCGACTACCTCTTCCTGCCGGTCCACCCCTGGCAGTGGTGGAACAAGCTGTCGGTCACCTTCGCCGCGGAGATCGCCCGGCGTCACCTCGTCTGCCTCGGCGAGGGCGACGACGAGTACCTCGCCCAGCAGTCCATCCGGACCTTCTTCAACACCAGCGACCCGCACAAGCACTATGTGAAGACGGCCCTGTCCGTGCTCAACATGGGCTTCATGCGCGGGCTTTCGGCCGCCTACATGGAGGCCACCCCGGCCATCAACGACTGGCTCGCCCGGCTGATCGAGGACGACCCGGTGCTGAAGGGCACCGGTCTGACGATCATCCGGGAGCGGGCCGCCGTCGGCTACCGGCACCTGGAGTACGAGCGGGCCACCGACCGCCACTCCCCCTACCGCAAGATGCTGGCCGCGCTGTGGCGGGAGAGCCCGGTGCCCGCGCTCCAGGACGGCGAGTCGCTCGCCACCATGGCCTCCCTGCTGCACGTGGACCACGAGGGCGCCTCGTTCGCGGGCGCGCTGATCGCGCGGTCCGGGCTGGCGCCGGCCGACTGGCTGGCGGCGTACCTGCGGGCGTACTACGTCCCGCTGCTGCACAGCTTCTACGCCTACGGCCTGGCGTTCATGCCGCACGGCGAGAACACCATCCTGGTGCTGCGGGACGGGGTCGTGCGGCGGGCGGTGTACAAGGACATCGCCGAGGAGATCGTGGTGATGGACCCGGATACGCCGCTGCCGCCGGAGGTGGCACGGATCCGCGCCGACGTCCCCGAGGAGGAGAGGCTGCTGTCGGTCTTCACCGACGTCTTCGACTGCTTCTTCCGCTTCCTCGCCGCCCTCCTCGCCGCCGAGGGCGTCCTCACGGAGGACGAGTTCTGGCGGACGGTCGCGCACGTCACCCGCGCCTACCAGGAGGCGAACCCCCAGCTCGCCGACCGGTTCCGGCGGTACGACGTGTTCGCCCCCGAGTTCGCGCTGTCCTGCCTCAACCGGCTCCAGCTGCGCGACAACCGGCAGATGGTGGACCTCGCCGACCCGTCGGGGTCGCTCCAGCTGGTGGGCACCCTGGAGAACCCCATCGCCGGGTTCTGAAGCCCTGGGACCGCGAGAACCCGGAGACGGGCGGGCGCCCCGGAGTACGGTCCTCCGGGGCGCCCGTTCCCCTCCGTCTCAGCTCGTGGGCCAGGGCACCTGCGGCGACTTGTAGTAGCGGATGCCGAGGGCGTCCCAGCGTGGGGCCTGGGCGGCCAGGCGCACCTTGTAGGTGTCCCAGTCGTGGGTGGCCGCCGGCGACCAGCCCAGCTCGGCCGCGCCCGGCAGCCGCGGGAAGGCCATGTACTCGATGTCGGCGGACGTCTTCAGCGTCTCCGACCACAGGGGCGCCTCCACGCCCCTGACCGCCGACGCCGGCGCGCCCGGCAGATAGGCGCCGGGGTCCCAGTCGTACGACCTGCGCACCTCCACCAGGCCCGCCCAGGTGAGGCCGAGCCTGGTGTCCTTGGTGTACTTCATGTCCAGGTACACCCGGTCGGCCGGGGACAGGATCAGCCCCGTGCCGTTGCGGGCGGCCTGCGCGACCTGGTCCTTCTCGGCCGCGCTGGTGCCGTCCAGGCCCCAGTACTGGGCGAGGGCGCCCTTGGCGGGGTGGGCGCCGGTGAGCTGGTGCCAGCCGATGACCGTCTTGCCGTACTTGGCGACGATCGGCTGGACCCGGTCCATGAACGTCACGTAGTCGGCGTGGCTGGTGGAGTGTGCCTCGTCGCCGCCGATGTGCAGATAGCGGCCCGGGGTGAGCGCGGCCAGCTCCCGCACGACGTCGTCGACGAAGGTGTAGGTGACGTCCTTGGAGACGCACAGCGAGCTGAAGCCGACGCTGGTGCCGGTGTAGCGCGGGGGTGCCACGCCGTCGCAGTTCAGCTTGGCGTACGAGGCGAGGGCCGCGTTGGTGTGGCCGGGCATGTCGATCTCCGGGACGACCTCCACGTAGCGGGAGGCGGCGTAGGAGACGATCTGCCGGTACTGCGCCTTGGTGTAGTAACCGCCCTTGCCGCCGCCGACCTCGGTGGCGCCGCCGTAGGACGCAAGGCGCGGCCAGGAGTCGACGGCGATGCGCCAGCCCTGGTCGTCGCTGAGGTGCAGATGCAGCTCGTTGACCTTGTACAGGGCGAGTTCGTCGATGTACCGCTTCACCTGGTCGACGCCGAAGAAGTGCCGGGAGACGTCCAGCATGGCGCCGCGGTAGGCGTAGCGGGGCCGGTCCTCGATGGTGCCGCCGGCGATCCGCCAGCTCCGCCGGCTCACCGTCTTCTTCTCCACGGCGGCCGGCAGCAGCTGACGCAGCGTCTGCACACCGTGGAAGAGGCCGGCCGGGGTGTCCGCGGTGAGGGTGACCCCGTCGGGGCCGCTGTGCAGCCGGTACCCCTCGGCGCCCAGGCCGGTCGTGGCCAGGTGGAGGCGGATGCCGCCGCCGTGGTCGGTGAGCGGCAGCGGATAGCCGGTGGAGGGCCGCAGGATGCCGGCGAGATAGGCGCCGACGCGGCGGACCCCGGCCGAGTCGTCGACCCGGACGGCGGTGCCCCGGGTGAGGCGGTACGGCGCTCCGCCCGGGGTGACGGAGGCGGGGGCCGGGACCACCCGGCCCAGCGGGATGGGGGCCGCGGCACGGGCGCCCGCGGCGGCGGCGCGCGCCTCGGGCACGGTGGGGGCGGCGCCGAGGGCGAAGGCGCCGGCCGCCAGGGCGAGCAGCAGCGAACCGAGAACGCGGCCGGTTCGGGGAGTCGAGCTGTGGTTCCGTCTCACATGCGCTCCCTTCGTATCTGGTCGAGACCACTCTCCCGCAGATCCGGTGAAACAATCCCTCTGTGGCGGAAATCATCCAGAAGGACGGCACCTGGGTCTTCGACGGCGACGCCCTGCGGCTCACTCCGGGCCGGGACGGGTCGGTCGGGTCGCTGCGCCGGGAACTCGGTGAACTCGTGGTCCCGCTGGGGGCGTTGGCCTCCGTCTCCGTCGAGCGGGGCAAGAAGTCGGGGTGGCTGAGGCTGCGGCTGCGCGAGGGCGCCGACCCGCTGCTCCAGGCGACCGGCGGCCGGCTCGGCGAGGCCGACGACCCCTACCGGCTGACCGTGCGGCCCGACCGGTACGGCGTCGCCGAGTACTTCGCGGACGAGGTGCGCAACGCCCTGCTGCTGGAGGGGGTTTCCGCCGAGCCGGTCTCCGGCTTTCTGCTGCCGGGCCCGCCGCTGCCGGTGTCCGCGTCCGCCGGGGACGGCAGCGCGCACTTCGACGGGGAGCGGGTGCGGCTGGAGTGGAACTGGAAGACCGAGGACGTCAAGGCCGAGACCGGCACCCGGACCCTCCCGCTCGCCGACATCCTCGGCGTGCAGTGGCGGCCCGCGTCCGGGCTGGAGAACGGGCACCTGCGGTTCGTAGTGCGGGGCGCCCCGGTCACCGCGCGAGCCAAGTACGACCCGAACGCCGTGGAGCTGTGGGGCTTCCGCAAGGACCCGCTGATGGCGCTGGTGGCCGCCGCCGTGCAGGCGCGGCTGCCGCACCCCTCGGCGCCGGGGTCCGCCGGGCCCCGCGACGAGTCGCCCGCCCCACGGCGAACGCCACTGCCGGAGCAGGGGGCCGCACCGGAGCGGGGGGCCGCCGAGGACACCCATGACGCGCTGCTGCGCCGGTTGCGGGAGCTGGGCGAGCTGCGCCGTGACGGGGTGCTGACCGAGGAGGAGTTCACCCTGGCCAAGCGGGCGGTGCTGGACAGGATGTGAGGTGCCCCACAGGGCTGGGGCAACTTCGCGGCCCCGCCCGGCCGTGGGCTGCCCGATATCGGGCAGGATTCTTGCGAATCCGTCTCTGTTGCCCGAGGATCTACCGGGTGCACGACGAACTCGTAGATCATCTGACGCGGTCCACGCCCCTGGCCAGGGGCGAGGCGCTGCGGGTGATCCAGGACGTGCTCGCCTACTTCGACGAGTCGACGGAGGACTTCGTCCGTCGCCGCCACCGCGAACTCCAGGCCCAGGGCCTGGTGAACGCGGAGATCTTCGAACGGATCGGGGCGGACCTCAGATATCGAGCGGTGGCACCGCCCGAGCTGACGCTCAGGCAGCTGCGCCGCATCGTCTACGGCTAGGAATACCTGTATATGTGCGGAATTGTCGGTTACATCGGGAAGCGTGACGTCGCCCCCCTCCTCCTGGAGGGCCTCCAGCGGCTGGAGTACCGCGGGTACGACTCCGCGGGCGTCGTCGTCACCTCCCCGAAGGCGCCCGGCCTGAAGATGGTCAAGGCCAAGGGCCGGGTGCGCGACCTGGAGGCGAAGATCCCGGCGCGCTTCAAGGGCACCACCGGCATCGCCCACACCCGCTGGGCCACCCACGGCGCCCCCTCCGACGTGAACGCCCACCCGCACATGTCGGCCGACAACAAGGTCGCCGTCGTCCACAACGGCATCATCGACAACGCCGCCGACCTGCGCCGCAAGCTGGAGGCGGACGGCGTCGAGTTCCTCTCCGAGACCGACACCGAGGTCCTCACCCACCTCATCGCCCGCTCGACCGCCGAGAAGCTGGAGGACAAGGTCCGCCAGGCGGTCCGGCTGATCGAGGGCACGTACGGCATCGCCGTGCTGCACGCCGACTTCCCCGACCGGATCGTGGTGGCCCGCAACGGCTCCCCGGTCGTCCTCGGCATCGGCGAGAAGGAGATGTTCGTCGCCTCCGACATCGCCGCCCTGGTCATGCACACCCGTCAGATAGTGACCCTGGACGACGGCGAGATGGCCACCCTCAAGGCCGACGACTTCCGCACCTACACCACCGAGGGCACCCGCACCACGAGCGAGCCCACCACGGTGGAGTGGGAGGCCGAGTCGTACGACATGGGCGGCCACGACACCTACATGCACAAGGAGATCTTCGAGCAGGCCGACGCGGTCGACCGCGTGCTGCGCGGCCGGATCGACGACCGGTTCTCCACCGTGCACCTCGGCGGTCTCAACCTGGGCGCCCGCGAGGCCCGGCAGATCCGCCGGGTGAAGATCCTCGGCTGCGGCACCTCGTACCACGCGGGGCTCATCGGCGCCCAGATGATCGAGGAGCTGGCCCGTATCCCCGCCGACGCCGAGCCGGCCTCCGAGTTCCGCTACCGCAACGCGGTGGTGGACCCCGACACCCTGTACGTCGCGGTCTCCCAGTCCGGTGAGACGTACGACGTCCTCGCCGCCGTGCAGGAGCTCAAGCGCAAGGGCGCGCGGGTCTTCGGCGTCGTCAACGTGGTCGGTTCGGCGATCGCGCGCGAGGCGGACGCCGGCATCTACGTGCACGCGGGCCCCGAGGTCTGCGTCGTGTCGACCAAGTGCTTCACCAACACCACGGTCGCCTTCGCGCTGCTCGCCCTGCACCTGGGCCGCACCCGCGACCTCTCGGTGCGCGACGGCAAGCGGATCATCGAGGGCCTGCGCAGGCTGCCCGAGCAGATCACCGAGATCCTCAAGCAGGAGGAGCAGATCAAGGAGCTGGCCGAGCTGTACGCCGACGCCCGCTCCATGCTCTTCATCGGCCGGGTCCGCGGCTACCCGGTCGCCCGTGAGGCCTCCCTCAAGCTGAAGGAGGTCTCCTACATCCACGCCGAGGCCTACCCGGCCTCCGAGCTGAAGCACGGCCCGCTGGCGCTGATCGAGCCGGCCCTGCCGACGGTCGCGATCGTGCCCGACGACGACCTGCTGGAGAAGAACCGCGCCGCGCTGGAGGAGATCAAGGCCCGCGAGGGCAAGATCCTCGCGGTGGCCCACCGGCACCAGGAGAAGGCCGACCAGACCATCGTCGTCCCCAAGAACGAGGACGAGCTCGACCCGATCCTGATGGGCATCCCGCTGCAGCTCCTCGCCTACCACACGGCGAAGGCGCTCGGCCGGGACATCGACAAGCCGAGGAACCTGGCGAAGTCGGTGACGGTCGAGTAGCGGACCGGAAGGGGACCCCCGTGCGCGGCGCACGGGGGTCCTTCCCGTGTCAGGGGATGACGATCACCGGCCGCCGCGCCCGGCGGGCGAGCCGCCCCGCGACGGAGCCGAAGATCCGGCCCACGATGCCGTGGGTGGAGCCGACGACGATCGCGTCCGCCTCGTACTCCCGCCCCACCTCCTCGAGTTCGTGGCAGATGTCCCCACCGCGCTCGACCAGGATCCACGGCACCTCGGAGAGGTAGTCCGCGCAGGCCAGTTCGAGACCGAGGACCTCCGTGCGGTGGTCCGGTACGTCCACGAAGACCGGGGGCTCGCAGCCCGCCCACACGGTGGTCGGCAGCCGGTTGGCGACATGCACGATGATCAGGCCGGAGTGGGAGCGGTGGGCCATGCCTATCGCATAGGCGAGGGCGCGCTCGCTGGAGGTGGAGCCGTCGAAGCCGACGACGACCCCGTGCCGGAAGGCTGGATCGCAGGATTGGCGTGACTCGTCCGCCGCCAGGGGTTCGGCCGCCGTGGGATCGGCGACCGGCCGCTTGCGGTCCGCGGGTTCGAAGAATTCGTGACCGGCCATGGCTGTCTCGGCGTTGTGATCCTTTATGGGATGGGCGACAGTGTGCAGCGGAGCTGTCCGGGAAACATCTTCCCCACCCCATACCCCCAAGGGTACGGCGGCACGCCTCCCGAGCCCAGATCCCTTGCACGCTCCGTAAGGTCCCCAGACGTCCGTAGGGGTTCACCGGAGCATGCACGAGCCGCGCCCGTAACGCAATGCTCGCTGCCCCGTACAGGCGGTTTGCACAGGATTCACAGCCGCACGGCCGGTGACCGACCGGTCGGACGGGCGTTGAAGGGGGTGAGCCACCGCCACAGCGAGCCACGAGGCGCCACAGGGAGTACGAGATGCCCGGTCCCCGGACCGACGAGGAGCCCGCCGCGCCGGACAGCGCGAGCGAGCTGATCCGCTGGGCCGCCTTCAGTTGCGTCCTCGTCCCCGTGGTCCTGGTCTGGTACGGCACCTCGCTGGCCGGTGCCACGGGCACCGCGCTGGGCCTGGCCGCCGTCACCGCCGTCTGCCGGCTGCTGCTGCGCCGCTCGGAGCGAGGTGCGCGAGGTGCGCGGGGCGCGCGCGGCGCACGGGCGGGCCGGGGTGTGCGAGGGGGTCGCCGGGCGCGGGGAGCGCGCGGCGCGCGGCGGGGTGCCGACGGTGCGGGCGGGGGCCGGGGGCGCGGTGCCCGGCACGGGGGCGCGCGCGGGGCGGACCGTTCCGGCGTGCAAAGAGGCGGACGTCACACCCGGGAGCGGACACCGGTCGACTGACCGGTTTCCACGCTTCCAAGCGCTTCTTTTCAGCCAACTTCCGGTTCTCGCCCAAAGGCGGTCCTGACCACCCCTCAACCCCCGTTCCACCTGCACGGAAAGGGTCCGTGGGGCGCTGCGCACCCTACGCGCTTTGGCCACTGCCACGAGGCGCACTTCCCTGCACGGCTCGCGAGTGCAACCCTTCGTGATCGAATGCTTCACGCCAAGTTGTCATGTCGACAATGTGCCGCATTTGGAACTGGTCACCGTGCGTGCGCGGGACCCAGTAGATTCGATCTTGACTGTCTTATGGCGGGGGACTCGTGCAGGACCGAGGGGAAACGTGCAGGAGCGACACAACCGAGGAGCCGCGACCACCGAGGGGGGCTTAGCAGTATGAGCCACGACTCCACTGCCGCGCCGGAAGCCGCTGTCCGGAAACTGTCCGGACGTCGCCGCAAGGAGATCGTCGCGGTGCTGCTGTTCAGCGGCGGCCCCATCTTCGAGAGTTCCATACCGCTGTCGGTGTTCGGGATCGACCGCCAGGACGCCGGGGTACCGCGCTACCGACTGCTGGTGTGCGGCGGCGAGGAAGGCCCCCTGCGGACCACGGGAGGCCTCGAACTCACCGCGCCGCACGGGCTGGAGGCGATCTCCCGCGCCGGCACCGTCGTCGTACCGGCCTGGCGCTCGATCACCGCGCCGCCACCGGAGGAGGCGCTCGACGCACTGCGCCGGGCGCACGAGGAAGGCGCCCGCATCGTGGGGCTGTGCACCGGCGCGTTCGTGCTGGCGGCGGCCGGGCTGCTGGACGGCCGCCCGGCGACCACCCACTGGATGTACGCGCCGACGCTGGCCAAGCGCTATCCGTCGGTGCACGTCGATCCGCGGGAGCTGTTCGTCGACGACGGCGACGTGCTCACCAGCGCGGGTACGGCGGCCGGAATCGATCTCTGTCTTCATATCGTGCGCACGGACCACGGCAACGAGGCGGCCGGCGCGCTCGCCCGGCGCCTGGTGGTCCCGCCGCGCCGCTCCGGCGGTCAGGAGCGCTACCTCGACCGGTCTTTACCGGAGGAGATCGGCGCCGACCCGCTCGCCGAGGTCGTCGCCTGGGCGCTGGAGCACCTCCACGAGCAGTTCGACGTGGAGACGCTGGCGGCCCGCGCGTACATGAGCCGCCGTACGTTCGACCGCCGGTTCCGCTCGCTCACCGGCAGCGCGCCGTTGCAGTGGCTGATCACCCAGCGGGTGCTCCAGGCGCAGCGGCTGCTGGAGACGTCGGACTACTCGGTGGACGAGGTGGCCGGCCGGTGCGGATTCCGCTCGCCGGTCGCGCTGCGCGGGCACTTCCGCCGCCAGCTGGGCTCCTCGCCCGCCGCGTACCGGGCCGCCTACCGGGCCCGCCGGCCGCAGGGCGACAAGCCGGGTGAGCCGGAGGCGGCCGGCGCGCAGCCGCCGTCCGGCCAGCCGATCTCGTCCCCGGGCCTGCCGGGGCCCGGTCCGATGGGCTCGGTGCCCGCGATGCTGCACCCGGAACGGGACAGCGGGGTGCCGATCCAGAGCCGGCGCACGGCGGCGGCCGGGGCGGTGACGCTGCTCCCCGGACCGCGCGCCGGAAGCTGACGGGTCCCGACGGTCGGGGAGCGGGGGCGGAGTCTTCGGGCTCCGCCCCCGCTCCCTTTCCCGGCGGCTCCCCGCGATCCCCTCGCGGCTCCCCGCGGTTCTCCCCTGTTCTCCCCTGTGGCCGTCTTCTCGTCCGCGGCCGGTACCGACGCGGGGCATCCCAAACGCGGAGGTCCGCCTTAGGGTGGTCGCATGAACGATCGCATGGTGTGGATCGACTGCGAGATGACCGGCCTCTCGCTGTCCGACGACGCTCTCATCGAGGTGGCCGCCCTCGTCACCGACTCCGAGCTGAACGTACTCGGCGAGGGGGTGGACATCGTCATCCGCCCGCCGGAGCGGGCGCTGGAGACGATGCCGGAGGTGGTGCGTCAGATGCACACCGCGTCCGGGCTGCTCGCCGAGCTCCCGGGCGGCACGACGCTCCAGGACGCCGAGGAGCGGGTCCTGGCGTACATCAAGGAGCATGTGAAGGAGCCGGGCAAGGCCCCGCTGTGCGGCAACTCGGTCGGCACCGACCGCGGCTTCCTGCTGCGGGACATGCCGACGCTGGAGGACTGGCTGCACTACCGGATCGTGGACGTCTCCTCGATCAAGGAGCTGGCCCGCCGCTGGTACCCGCGGGCGTACTTCAACAGCCCGGAGAAGAACGGCAACCACCGGGCCCTCGCCGACATCCGCGAGTCGATCGCCGAACTGCGTTACTACCGCGAGGCCATCTTCGTCCCGCAGCCCGGCCCCGACTCGGACACGGCGCGGACGATCGCGGCCAAGCACGTGGTGCCGGCGAAGTAGTACGTCCGGGGGCCCTGGGGGTGCGGCGCGAAAACCTGTGCGCGAGCACCCCTTCGGACCCTGTAGACTTCTTCTCGGCCGGTCGGGGAAACGACAAGTTCCCACACCGGTCGTGGTGGGTGTAGCTCAGCTGGTAGAGCACCTGGTTGTGGTCCAGGATGTCGCGGGTTCGAGTCCCGTCACTCACCCTGAACGAACAGCCGGTGATTCCGTCGCACGACGGGATCACCGGCTGTTTCGCGTTCAGGCCCCAAACCGCCGCAGAGCACGCCGGCCACCCCGCGCTCGACGCCCGCCGACCCGGCCGCGGCCGCTCACGCCCGCGCGGCCCCGACCGCCCAGAGCGCGGCCCTCGGCGCCGCCCCGTCCGAGGCCGAGGACCCCGAGCCGCGCACCGCCCTCGCGGTGCCCCCCGGGGCGCCCGCTCAGGACGACGCCCGCGGCACCAGTTCCGTCGGCAGCACCGTGTGCCGCTGCTGCGGGCCGCGGCCGGCGGCGGCTATCTCGGACTGGAGCAGGCTGATCATGGTCCGGCCCATCTGCTCGATGGGCTGGCGGACGCTGGTGAGGGGCGGGTCCATGTGGCGGGCGATGGCGGAGTCGTCGTAACCGACCAGGGCGACGTCGTCCGGGATGCGGCGGCCCTCCTCGCGCAGCACCTGGCGGGCGCCGGCCGCCGTCACGTCCGAGGCGGCGAAGACCGCGTCCAGATCGGGGCGGCGCGACAGCAGGGCGGACATCGCCCGGCGGCCGCCCTCCTCGGTGAAGTCGCCCGGCTCCACGAGGAGCTCGTCCGGCTCCTGGCCGGCCGCGCGCAGGGCGTCGCGGTAGCCGTCGACACGGCGCTGGGCGCCGTACACGTCCGGGCGGCCGGTGATGTGGGCGATCCGGGTGCGCCCCCGGGACAGCAGGTGCTCCACGGCCGCGCGGGCGCCCCCGTAGTTGTCCGAGTCCACCGAGGTGAGCGTCTCCGCGGCCGAGCGCGGGCCGCTGATCACCGCCGGGATCTCCAGCTGGGCCAGCAGATCGGGCAGCGGGTCGTCGGCGTGCACCGAGACCAGCAGGACGCCGTCCACCCGGTGGGCCGCCAGGTACTGGGCCAGCCGCCGCCGCTCCCGGTCGTTGCCCGCGAAGATCAGCAGCAACTGCGTCTCGGTCTCGGCCAGTTCGGCACCCACCCCGTGCAGCATGTCGGAGAAGTACGGCTCGGCGAAGAACCGGGTCTCCGGCTCGGGCACCACCAGCGCGATGGCGTCGGTGCGGTTGGCGGCCAGGGCGCGGGCCGCGGTGTTGGGGACGTAGCCGAGTTCGGCGACCGCCGCCTCCACCGCGGCGCGGGTCGCGTCGCTGACCCGGGGCGAGCCGTTGATCACGCGCGAGACCGTGCCGCGGCCGACCCCGGCCCGCGCGGCGACCTCCTCCAGGGTCGGCCGCCGGCCGCCCCGGCCCCGTCCACCGTTGACCGACATGGTCGCGCCTCCCGTTCGCCGCCCTCAGGCCAGGAATGTAACAGCAGGGACCGATCCGCCCCCGCTCCCATCGTCCCTCGCCGGGCCGGCTCCCCCGCCCCCGCGGGAACGCGAAGGGGCGCGGCCGGGCTCGCGGCCGCGCCCCTCGGACCCGTGGCCGGTCAGGCCCCCGCCTCGCTCACCGGGCGGCCGGCAGCGCGTTGTCGCGGATCACGCCGGCGTACCAGTGGGCGCTCGCCTTGGGGATGCGGCGCTGGGTGGGGTAGTCGACGTAGACGGCGCCGAAGCGCTTCGAATAGCCGTAGGACCACTCGAAGTTGTCCAGCAGGGACCACAGGAAGTAGCCGCGGACGTCCGCCCCGTCGGCGATGGCCCGGTGCACCGCCTCCAGGTGGCCGTGCAGATAGGCGATCCGCTGCGGGTCCTCGACCCGGCCCTCGGGAGAGGCGTAGTCGTCGAAGGCGGCCCCGTTCTCGGTGACCATCAGCGGCAGCTGCGGGTGCGAGGCCGCGAGCCCGGTCAGCAGGGTGTGCAGCCCGTTGGCGTCGATGGCCCAGTTCATCGCGGTCAGCTGGTCGTTGGCGAGGTGGAAGGCGACGTCGTCGCAGCCGGTCCACGGGGAGTGCTCGCTGGCGCCGTGGCCGTCGTTCTTGGTGGTGCCGACGCCCTCGGTGGCCAGGGACACCACGGTGGGCGAGTAGTAGTTGACGCCGAGCACGTCGATGGGCCGGGAGATCTCCGCCAGGTCGCCGTCGTGCACCAGCTGCGCCCAGTCGACGAGGTGCGCGGTGTCGGCAAGCAGGTCCTCGGGGTAGGCGCCGTCCAGGACCGGGCCGGTGAAGATCCGGTTGCCGACCGCGTCGATACGGCGCGCGGCCTCGGCGTCGGCGACGCTGTCGGTCAGCGGGCGCACCTGGTGCAGGTTGAGGGTGAGGGAGATCTGCGCGGACGACGGCAGGACCGAGCGCAGCGCGCCGACGCCCAGGCCGTGGGCCAGGTTGAGGTGGTGCGCGGCGCGCAGGGTGGCGGCCGGGTCGGTGCGGCCGGGCGCGTGCACGCCGGAGCCGTAGCCGAGGAAGGCGCTGCACCAGGGCTCGTTGAGGGTGGTCCACACGCCGACCCGGTCGCCGAGGGCGCGGGCCATGATCTCGGCGTACTCGGCGAACCGGTGCGCGGTGTCGCGGTGCGGCCAGCCGCCGACGTCCTCCAGCTCCTGCGGCAGGTCCCAGTGGTACAGGGTGGCGACCGGGGTGATGCCCGCTTCGAGCAGCTCGTCGGTGAGCCTGCGGTAGAAGTCCAGGCCGCGCTCGACGGCGGGGCCGCGGCCGGTGGGCTGGACCCGGGACCAGGAGACGGAGAACCGGTACGCCTTGAGGCCGAGGTCCTTCATCAGGGCGACGTCGTCGCGGTAGCGGTGGTAGTGGTCGGCGGCGATGTCACCGGTGTCGCCGTTGCGGACCTTGCCGGGGGTGTGGCTGAAGGTGTCCCAGATGGAGGGGGTGCGGCCGTCCTCGGCGGCGGCACCCTCCACCTGGTAGGCGGCGGTGGCGGCACCCCAGACGAAGCCCGGTGGGAACGAGGTGCTCGACGCCTGCTGGGCACTGGTCTCGGGTCGTACGGCGGTCATGGTGAGAGCGCTCCCAAAGGTGGCGTGCGGAAGGGTACGGAAGGTGGTCCGGCGGTGCGGGACCGGGGGTGGGTGGGGGTCGGGGGACGGAACGGGCCGGGGCGTGGTGAACGCCCGTCCGGTACGGCCCGCGCGCGGGGCGGGCCGTACGGTGTGCGGGTCGTACCGGACGGGCCGCAGCGGTGCCCGCGGCGGGACGTGCGGGGCGGACCCGGCCGCGGGGCACGGGCCCGGGGGCCTCAGCCCTTGACGGCGCCCGCCATGATCCCGCCGACGATCTGCTTGCCGAAGACGATGAAGACGACCAGCAGCGGCAGCGTGCTGATCAGGGCTCCGGCCATGACGATGCTCTGGTCGGGGGTGTAGGAGGCGCTGAGCTGGCCGAGCGCCACCTGGATGGTGGGGTTCTCCTGGTTCAGCGCGAGGAAGGGCCAGAAGAAGTCGTTCCACGCCTGCACGAACGTGAGCATGCCGAGCACCATCATCGCGGGCCGGGCCGCGGGCAGGACCACGTTCCAGACGATACGGAGGTTGTTCGCCCCGTCCACCTTGGCCGCCTCGATCAGCTCGTAGGGCAGGGCCTCCAGCAGGTACTGGCGCATGAAGAAGACACCGAAGGCGCCGACCAGGGTCGGGAAGATCACCGACTCCAGCTTGCCGCCCCACCCGATGTCGGACATCAGCATGAACAGCGGGACCACGCTGAGCTGCGGCGGGATGGTCAGGGTGGCGATGACCGCGGTCATCAGCACACCGCGCCCGCGGAAGCGCATCTTGGCGAAGGCGTACCCGGCGAGGGTGCAGAAGAACAGGGTGGCGGCGGTGATGCAGCCGGCCACGATCACGCTGTTGACGATGGCCTTGCCCAGGTTGGCCTGCTCCCAGGCCGCCTGGAGGTTGCTCCACAGCCTGCCGCCCGGTATCAGCGGCGGCGGGGTGTCCAGGACCCGCTGCTGGTCGTGCGAGGCGGCCACCAGCGTCCAGTACAGCGGGAGGATCGAGCCCAGGCCGACGACGACGAGCGCGATGTAGGTGAACGGGCCGCCCTTGAGCTGCTGGCCGGCGCCGATCTTGAAGCGTCGGCGGCCACTGCCCTCGTGGGCGAGGACCTCCGGCGCGGCGGTGTTGGTGGGACTGATCGTGGTCATCGATATCGCTCCCGTCAGGCCGCGCTCTTGCGCACGAACCGGCCGACGATCCAGTTGATCAAGGCGATGAGCAGCAGCAGGACGAGCATCGCCCAGGCCACGGCGGCGGCCGGGCCCAGATGCCCGAGCTTCCAGCCGTAGTTGTAGAGGTAGATGCTGAGCGTCTCGTACTGGTGCTCGCTGCCGCCGACGGCGCCGAGCGTGCCGCCCTGCAGCAGCAGCGGCTCACCGAACAGCTGCATGGAGCCGATCGTCGAGATGACGATGGTGAACAGGATCGTGGGCCGCAGCGAGGGGATCGTCACCTTGCGGAACTGCTGCCAGCGCGTCGCCCCGTCGATCGAGGCGGCCTCGTACAGCTCGCTGGGCACCGCCTGCATGGCGGCGAGGTAGATCAGCGCGTTGTATCCGGTCCAGCGCCAGATCACGATGACCGAGATGGCTATCTTCGAGGTCCACTCCCCGTTGCCCCAGTCGGTGTTGCCCGCGCCGAAGAAGTGCAGCACCCAGTTGAGGACGCCGCCGTCGGCCCGGAAGACCAGGGCGAACACCAGCGCGGCGGTGGCCACCGAGGTGGCGTACGGGGTGAGGATGACCGTCCGCCAGAACGTGCTGGCGCGCAGCTTGTAGTTGAGCAGGTGGGCGAGCCCGAGCGCCACGAGGAGCTGCGGGACGGTGGAGAGGACGCCGATGACGAAGGTGTTGGCGACCGCCGTCCAGAACTCCGAGTCCTGGAGGATCTTGGAGAAGTTGTCGAAGCCGACCCACTGGGACTGGCTCAGGCTCGTCATCTCCACCCGGTGCAGGGCGATCCACCCGGTATAGAGGAGCGGGTAGAGCCCGAAGGCGCCGAAGACGAGGAAGAAGGGGGCGATGTAGGCGTACGGCGACGCGATGTCGTCGAAGCGCCACAGCCGGCTGCGCCATCCGCCGCGGCCGTTCGGCGCGGCGCCGGAGCCGCCGGGGGGCGGGGTGCTGGTACCCCGTACGGGGGTTGTCGTTGCCACGAGGGAGTCCTTCCCTGAAGGTCTGGGCCGGGTACGGGGCGAAAGACGCGTTCGGGAACCGGGCGCCCGTCCCGCCGCTCCTTGTGCGGATGGACTGAAGTGCCGAGCGGCCCGCGCCGCGGCCTGACGTGCGTGCGGGGCCGGCCCCGGCGGGACCGGACGCCGGGTCCGGTCCCGCCGGGCACCGGCCTGGGGCCTGGTGCCCGCCCGGCCGGCGCTTCCCGCCGGACGTGGCGGTCGGGCGGGAAGCGCCGGTCGGGGTGTGGTCCTGCCGGGCGTGGCGGCGCCGGTCCGGGTCCCGCTGTCCATGGCCCGGTGCCCGGCCCGCCCCGCCCGGCGGCCCCGCGCCCGCGACGGCGGCCGGCACACGGCCCCGCGCGGGCGCGGGTGCGGGCGGCCGGTGGAGCCGCCCGCACCCGGCGGTCGTCAGCCGATCGCCTTGTCGATGGTGTCGGTGGCGTCCTTCCAGGCCTTGTCCGGCTTGGTGCCGCGCTGCTCCATGTTGTTGATCTGGGTGGAGATGGTGTCCTTGATCACGCCGTCCTTCGCACCGAGCACGGCCTCGGGGATGGAGTTGGCCTCGTCGGCGTAGATCTGCCCGATCGGGGCGTCGCTGAAGTACGGGAGCTTGGCGTTCTTCACGCTGGCCAGCTGGTACGCGCCCTTGTTGGACGGGAAGACACCGACGGCCTTGAAGACGGCGGCCTGCTGCTCGGGGGCGGTCAGCCACTTGACCAGCTCGATGGCCTCCTTGACGTGCTTGCCGCCCTTGGGCACGGCCAGGAAGGAGCCGCCCCAGTTGGCCGCGGTGGTGCCGGGGGCGCGGGAGATGTCCCACTTGCCCTTGTAGGCGTCACCGGAGTAGGTCGAGATCTGCGCGGCCATCCAGGCGGGGCACACCACGGTGGCCACGGTGCCCTTGCGCAGCGCCGCCTGCCACGGGTCCTGGAACTGGGCCAGGCCGGCGCTGAGCTTCTTCGAGGCGGCCTCGGCGGCCAGGTTCCAGCCCTGCTTGACGGACGCGCTGTCCTTGTAGACCGGCTTGCCGGAGGAGTCGTAGTACTGCTCCGAGGAGGAGCTGACGACCGCGTTGTACATGGCGCTCGCGGAGTCCATGAACTTGGTGCCGGCGGGCGCCTTCTTCTGGTACTGCTCGCCCAGCTTGAGGTAGTCCTCCCAGCCGCCCGAGACCGCCTTCGCCACGGCCTCGCGGTCGGTGGGCAGGCCCGCCTTCTGGAACAGGTCCTTGCGGTAGCACAGGGACATCGGGCCGATGTCGGTGCCGGCCCCGATCACCGAACCGTCCTGCGCGGTCGCCTGCTTCTCCTTCCAGGAGACCCAGTCGCTCACGTTGATCGACTTGCTGAGGTCCGCGAACTTGCCCGCCTGGGTGTCCACGACCTCCTTGATGCGGCCGACCTCGATGCCCGTGACGTCGCCGAAACCGCTGCCCGAGTTCAACTGCTGAAGCAGCTTCGGGTAGTAGTCCTGCTCGTTGGCGGTGGTCTCCTCCTTGACCGTGATGTTGGGGTGGAGCTTGTGGTACTGCTCCAGCAGGCCGGCTTCCTTGTAGCCGAACTGGCCGAAGTCCGCCAGCTTGAGGGTGATGTTCCCGTTGGAGTCCGAGGCGTCCGAGCCGCCGTCGCTGCTGCAGCCGGTCAGCAGCACTGCGGAGGCCGCCAGGACCGCCGTGGCCACGGCCGCCGCTCTGCGGCCGTGGCCGCCGGTACGGGTGATGCGCATTCCACTACTCCTTGTTCCAGTGGGAACGGACCTCAGGAATCCGACCGCCGGTGTGCGACGGCCCGGACCTGCCCTCTCGGTTCGAGCAGCGGCCAGCCCACAGCGCTCGGCATGCGATGAAGGTGCTGGTCAACGGCGTGTCAATGGGTGCAGAGGGAAGGACCTTTGGTGGTTTCAAGCCACGGGGGAGAGAGCCCCGGTCACCCCGTGGGACCGCTCCCACGCGGCATGCCGGAAGACTCGTTGCTGCCGGGCCACGTGTCAAGACTTGAAAACGGCGTTGTTGCGCAAGCGTGTTCAGCGCGTCACGTTTACGTTTCACCTGAGGGAACGTCAGATGGGCCCGGCTCGCGCCGTCGCCGCTCCGTTCGGCCAGGTCAGAGCGGCACCGATCACGGGAACGATTCCGTCCGGGGAGGCGCCGGACCGGTGGCCGGACTTTTCTGGGCCAGAATGAAGCCGCCCCCCACCAAGCACCGGAAGGTGAACGATGAGCACTGCCGAACTGCCGCAGCCGCACAGGACCGCGGACGTCCGGCGCCCGACTCTGAACGCCGTCGCCGCCCGGGCCGGGGTCGGCCGCGGCACCGTCTCACGGGTGATCAACGGCTCCCCCAAGGTCAGCGACCGGTCCCGCGCCGCCGTCGAGCGGGCGATCGCCGAACTGGGCTACGTCCCCAACCGCGCCGCCCGTTCCCTGGTCACCCGCCGCACCGACTCGGTGGCCCTGGTCGTCCCCGACGCCGAGAACCGGCTCTTCTCGGAGCCGTACTTCTCGGAGATCATCCGAGGCGTCTCCGCCGGACTCGCCGGTGCCGGGATGCAGTTGCTGCTGGTGCTGGCGCGGGACGAGTCCGAGTACGCGCGCCTCGCCGCCTACCTGTCCGCACAGCGGGTGGACGGGGTGCTGATGATGGCCGTGCACAGCGACGACACCCTGCCCGACCGGCTGGACGAACTGGCCGTGCCGACCGTGCTGGCCGGGCGGCGCAGCGACAGCGAGCGGCTCGGGCACGTCCGCGCCGACAACAGGGGCGGCGCCCGGGTCGCGGTCCAGCACCTGCTGGCGGGCGGCCGCCGGACCATCGCCACCATCACCGGCCCGATGGACATGGACGTGGCCCGCGAGCGCCTCGACGGCTACCGCGAGGCACTGCAGTGCGCGGGCCTCGCCGTCGACGAGGAACTGATCGCGTCCGGCGACTTCACGGAGGAGGGCGGCCGTGCCGCCATGCGCGCGCTCCTGCGCCGGCGCCCCGGTCTCGACGCCGTCTTCGCCGCCTCCGACGTGATGGCCTCGGGCGCGGTCCTGGAACTGCGCGCCGCGCACCGGCGGGTGCCGCGGGACGTGGCCGTCGTCGGCTTCGACGACTCGATCGTGGCCCGGCACATCGACCCCCCGCTGACCAGCGTCCGCCAACCCCTGGAGGAGATGGGCCGCACCATGGCGAACCTGCTGCTGGACGAGATCTGCCACCGCGGCACCGGCCACCGGGCCGTGGTGCTGCCGACCGAGCTGGTGGTGCGGGAGTCGGCCTAGAACCGCCCCGGAACCGTCCCCTTCGGATACCGCCGGTGGTTCGCCCATTCTCTATGGGAGCGCTCCCATGCATAATGGTCCCACTCGACTCGTGGGAGCGATTCCATGCCCGAACCGATGACCGTGTCCTTCCCTCCCGCCTTCCTCTGGGGCGCGGCGACGTCCGCGTACCAGATCGAGGGCGCGGTCCGCGAGGGTGGCCGCACCCCCTCGATCTGGGACACCTTCAGCCATACCCCCGGCAAGACGGCCGGCGGCGACACCGGCGACATCGCGGTCGATCACTACCACCGCTACCGCGACGACGTGGCCCTCATGGCCGAACTCGGCCTGAACGCCTACCGTTTCTCGGTGTCCTGGCCGCGGGTGCGGCCCACCGGCCGGGGCCCCGCCGCGCAGGCGGGCCTGGACTTCTACCGCCGGCTGGTCGACGAGTTGCTGTCCCACGGCATCAAGCCCGCCGTCACCCTCTACCACTGGGACCTGCCGCAGGAGCTGGAGGACGCGGGCGGCTGGCCGGAGCGGGACACCGCGCTGCGCTTCGCGGAGTACGCGCAGCTCGTGGGCGAGGCGCTCGGTGACCGCGTGGAGCAGTGGATCACGCTCAATGAGCCCTGGTGCAGCGCCTTCCTGGGCTACGGCTCCGGGGTGCACGCGCCGGGCCGGACCGAACCGGCCGCCACCCTGCGCGCCGCCCACCACCTGAACCTGGCGCACGGGCTGGCCACGCAGGCGCTGCGCTCGGTGCTGCCCGCGCACCGCTCGGTCGCGGTCAGCCTCAACTCCCAGGTGATCCGGCCGCTGACGCAGAGCCCGGCGGACCTGGCCGCGGCGCAGCGGATCGACGACCTCGCCAACGGGGTCTTCCACGGCCCGATCCTGCACGGCGCGTACCCGGCCACGCTGCTGGAGGCCACGTCGTCGGTCACCGACTGGTCGTACGTCCTCGACGGGGACCTGGCGGACATCCACCAGCCCCTGGACGCGCTGGGCCTCAACTACTACACGCCGGCGCTGGTCTCCTCGCCCGGGTCCGCGCCGAACGGCCCGCGCGCGGACGGCCACGGGACGAGCGCGCACTCGCCGTGGCCGGGCTCGGAGGACGTGGCGTTCCACCAGACGCCGGGCGAGCGCACCGCGATGGGCTGGACGGTCGAGCCGTCGGGCCTGTACGACCTGATCACGCGCTACTCCCGCGAGGCCCCGGGGCTCCGGCTGTACGTGACGGAGAACGGCGCGGCCTACGACGACAAGCCCGACGCCGACGGCCGGGTCCACGACCCCGAGCGCGTCGCCTATCTGCGCGCCCATCTCGCCGAGGTGAACCGCGCGATCGCCGACGGGGCCGACGTGCGCGGCTACTACCTGTGGTCCCTCATGGACAACTTCGAGTGGGCGTACGGCTACGACAAGCGGTTCGGCGCGGTGTACGTGGACTACGCGACCCAGGAGCGCACCCCCAAGTCGAGCGCCCTCTGGTACGCGCGCGCGGCACGGACCGGGGAGCTGCCCCCGGTGGAGGACGTCTGAGGGAGCGTGCGGCCTCCCGCCGAAGTGGCCGAGCGGCTCGCTCGGGCGGGAGACCGGCGGGGCAGCCGATGAGCACCGGGCCGGGCCCCGGTCCCGCCGCCTGACCGGCGGCGGGACGGCGGTGGCCGGCCCGGGGAAGCGGTCGGCCTCGGCCGAGGCGGGGGGCCCGGCCGGGGCCGACCCGGTGGTGACGGCGGTCAGCCGAAGGTGGCGAACGCCTTGGCGAAGGCGTACTTGTCCTGGCTGATGGAGCTGCACGTCGGGTCGGCGGAGGGCTTGGGGCCGCCGGGACACTGCTGGTCGCGGGCGGCCGACCACATGGACAGGCCGCCGAGGCCCTTGGACTTGGCGAAGCTCGCCAGCTGGGTGGCGTCGTCGACCTTGAACACCTCGGAGGAGACGTCGTTGACGCCGATCATCGGGGTGACCGCGACGGTCTTCCAGGCGGCCGCGTCGGAGAGTCCGAGCACGCTCTTGACCTGGGCCTGGGTGGCGGTGGCGGCCTGCTCGGCGTAGTCGCCCATGTCGCCGCTGTAGGAGGAGCCGTAGTCCATCGCCATGATGTTGACGGTGCCGGTCCGCACACCGTTGGCCTTGGCGTTGGTCAGCAGGTTCACACCGTCCTGGGTCAGGCCCTCGGGCATCACCGGAAGGGTGAAGGAGACGTCCAGGTCGGGGTGCTGGGCCTGGAGCTTGGCGATGGCCTGGGCGCGGCGGGTGTTGGCGGCCGTGTCGGGCAGTGCGCCGCCCTCGACGTCGAAGTCGACCTTGGTCAGCTTGAACGCGTCGATCACCTTGCCGTACGCCGCCGCGAGCGCGTCCGCGGAGGAGCAGGTGGTGGCCAGCTCGGAGCCGGAGGCGCCGCCGAAGGAGACCCGGACGTCACCGCCCGCGGCCCGCAGCTTGCCGATCTGCGCGGCCACCGCGTCGCTGGTCGGATCGGTGACCCCGCCCCACTTGGGGGTGCAGCCGCCGCCGTCGGTGACGAACGCCAGGTTGTAGTTCTTCACCCCGGTGGCGTTGGCGGCGCCGAGCAGGTCGTAGGCCGGGTAGAGGGAGGTGTCCACGTAGGGGGCGAAGCCGGCGGAGGCGGTGGTGCCCGTGCCGGTGGTCGGGGTGGGGGTGGGGGTGGGCGTCGACGTCTTGGTGGGCGTGGGCGTGGGCGCCGGGGACTGGCTCTGGGTCGGGCGGCCGCTCGGCTCGGGGGCCGGGCCGTCGTCGGTGGAGCAGGGGGCGTCGTCGATCCGGCAGCCCGTCGGGGCGCCGCTGCCCTCGACCACGAAGCCGACGGTCACCGACGCACCCGGGGCCAGGCCCTGGGTGTCCCACTTCGCGGGACGCACGGTGACGTGCTGTCCGCTGACGCTCGACTCGCCGTTCCACAGCGAGGACAGCCTGGCCCCGGCCGGCAGGTCGAACTCCAGCGTCCAGGACTTCTCCCGCGCGGTGGTGTTGTTGGTGACGACGTACTGGCCGGTGTAGCCGGTCGACCAGTCGCTGGTCCTGGTGTACGCGGCGTTCACCACCGCCGCGCTCGCCGTGCCGGTGAACAGGAGCGCGCCACCGCCGACCACGGCCGCGGCGACCAGGCCGCCTATCGCCTTGTTCCTGCCACTGATCCTGCGCCGGTGCGTGCTCATACGCCTGCCTGCCTTCGTTCTCACGGGGTTTCGCACGGGGGGTGCGGTGCGGCAGCACGCTAGCGATCCGGAATCGGGCAAACGGCCTGATAGGGACGGCGGTTCGCGATCTTAGGGTTCGCTTAAGGATGGGATCGGGGCCGGTTAAAGGTGGAGACCAGGGTGCGCGCCCGGCGCCGTCGCGCGGCCCCTCGGTGGCTCCGCCCGCGCGGTCCGCGTCCGTCGGACTGGAACCGGACCCGTATCTCGGTGCCGCCCAGGACCGAGCCGCCGATGCGGACGTCGCCGCCGGTGGACTCGGCGAGCCTGCGCACGATGTCGAGGCCGAGCCCGGTCGAGCCGGCGGTTCCGGAACCCCGGCCGCGGGCCATCGCCGCCTCGGGGTCGGGTATGCCGGGGCCCGCGTCGGAGACCAGCACGATCACCGCGTCCTCACCGTGGTGCACGTCCACCGCGAAGGCGGTGCCTTCCGGGGTGTGTCTGAAGACATTGCCGAGCAGGGCGTCGAGCGCGGCGGCCAGGTCGGCGCGGGCCACGGGTATCCGCACCGGGTGGTCCACACCGGCCACCCGCCAGGTGCGGCCCTCGTCCTCGGCGAGCGCGGACCAGAACTCCATGCGCTCGCGCACCACTTCCGCCGCGTCACAGCCGGCGCCGGGACCGGCGGGGACCGTCTGCGGCTTGGCCTGCCGCGCCGTGCGGATGATGGTGTCCACCTCGCGTTCCAGTTGGGCGACGGCGGTGCGGGTCTGCTCGGCGGCCGGTCCGGCGCCCAGGGAGGCCGCGTTGAGCCTGAGCACGGTGAGCGGGGTGCGCAGCCGGTGCGAGAGGTCGGCGGCCAGCTCCCGTTCGTTGGCCAGGAGTTGGACGACCTGGTCGGCCATGGAGTTGAACGCGACCGCCGCGAGCCGCAGTTCGGTCGGGCCGTCCTCCGGTACCCGGACACCCAGCTTGCCCTCGCCCAGTTCGCGCGCGCCCTCGACCAGCCGGCGCGCGGGCCGCACCATGCGCACCCCGAGCCGGTCGGCGACGGCGACCGAGCCGACGATCAGCGCGAGGCCGACGCCGGCCAGCACCGCCCAGGCCGTGCCGACGCCGTTGGTCACCTCGGACTCCGGTACGTACACCTCGACCACGGCGATCGAGCCGGAGCCGAGCGCCACCGGCTGGAGCAGGGCGAAGCCGCCGGTGACGGTGGCCGTGGAGGCCCGGCCGAGCCTGCGCACCGCCTGGACGTCGCGGTCGGCGGCGCGCCGCCCGCCTATGTCCAGCGGGCCGCGGGAGCCGTCGGCGGGCAGGTGGACGGCCATCTTCGAACCGGCGCCCGCGGAGGCCACCACCCGCTCCAGCTCGTCCCGGTCGGTGGTGATGGACAGCGCGGGCGCGACCGCGGCGGCCTCCCGCTCGGCGCCCGCGAAGGCACGGTCACGGGCCATCTCGCGGACCACCAGGCCGAGCGGCACCGCGAAGGCGACCACGACCATGGTGGTGACCGCGAGGCACACCTTGACCAGGGCCCACCTCATCGCGGTGGCTCCGCGTCCACGGGCGGCTCCAGTTTCACCCCGACGCCCCGCAGGGTGTGCAGATAGCGCGGCCGGGCCGCCGTCTCCCCCAGTTTCCGGCGCAGCCAGGACAGATGGACGTCGATGGTCTGGTCGTCGCCGTACGACTGCTGCCAGACCTCGGCGAGGAGTTCCCTGCGGGGGACGACGACGCCGGGGCGGCCCGCGAGGAAGGCGAGCAGGTCGAACTCGCGGCGGGTGAGGTCGAGTCGGGTGCCGTCCAGTTCGGCCTGGCGGCGCAGCGGGTCCACGGTGAGGCCGCCGACGCGCAGGACTGCCGAGGGCGGGGCCTCGCCGCCGGCGGCCCGGGCCCGGCGCAGCACCGCCGTTATCCGGGCGGAGAGGTGGTCGACCGAGAACGGCTTGGTGAGGTAGTCGTCCGCGCCCGCGTTGAGCAGGCGGACGATCTCCGCCTCGTCGTCCCGGGCGGTGGCGATGATGACCGGGACGTCGGTGATGCCGCGCAGCATCTTCAGGGCCTCGGAGCCGTCCAGATCGGGCAGTCCGAGGTCCAGGATCACCACGTCGAAACGGTGGTGCGCGACCTCGCGCAGCGCCTCCAGCGCGGTGCCGACGCTGCGCACGGTGTGCGAGGCGTCGGTCAACTGCCGGATGAGCGCCGAGCGTACGAACTGGTCGTCCTCGACCACGAGCACACTTGCCATGCGCCGCACCGTACGCCATGCGCGACGACCCGGCGCGGGCCTGTGGACAACTCCGCGACTGTGGAAAAAGCCGGGGCCGCTGACGCGGGCGCGGGGGTGTGAGCGCGGGGCGGGAGTGCGCGGCGCGGGCGCGGGGTGGGGCAGGATGGGGCGCGATGCGCAGAGGACTCGTACACGTACTGGCGTGGCTGCTCGCGACCGGCGCGGCGGTCACGCTGTCGTGGTGGGGCGTGCACACGGTGATGGCCGGCACCGCGTACGACCCGCCGCGCGCCCTGCCGGTGGTGGGGACCGGGTCCCCGACGACGGCCACGGCCACGGCTCCGGGCACGCAGGCGTCCGGCCCCCCGCCGCCGGCCCGGTCACGGTCCGCTTCCCCGGCCCCCTCCCCCACCCGGACCGTCCACCGCTCCCCCACACCCACACCCACACCCTCGGCCTCCGCGCCCGGCTCCGACTCGGGCACGGGTACGGGCACCGGCACGGTCAAGGCGTACGACACCGCGGGCGGCCGGGCCGTGTTCGAACTGGGCGCGGCCGACGCCACGCTGGTCTCGGCGACACCGGGGGCGGGCTGGTCGATGCAGGTGTGGAAGACGCCCTCGTGGATCCGGGTGGAGTTCAGCCGGGGCACGGACCGGGTGTCGGTGTTCTGCACGTGGCACGACGGGCCGCCGCACGTGGAGATCGGCAGTTATTGATCACCGGTGGGGGCGGGGGTCGCGATGCGGGGTGGGGCGGTCGGCGGTCGGCGGTCCACAGTCGGCGGTCGGCGGTCGGCGGTCGGCGGTCCACAGTCGACGGTCGACAATCCGCAGTTCACAGTCCACAGTCGACGGTCGACAATCCACAGTCGGCAGTCGGCAGTCGGCAGTCGGCAGTCGGCAGTCCACGGTCGACAATCCACAGTCCACCGCCGCCACTGGGCGATCGGCAGTTTCCGTAAAACGGTAGACACAAGCCGCCCCCCCAGCCGACCGCCCGGAGCCGATCACCCCCGACACCCCAACACCCCCAGTACACCCGCCCCGTCAACGAAAAACCGACGGCGGCGGAGCCGGCGAGTCCACCGCCGCCGCGTCCGTGACGGGGCGCGCGCCCCCGGTGAAGTCGGTGAGTTGTCTGCCGTGTTCGACCCGAGCGGAGTGCGGGTCGGAGGCGGCGCGGCGGGTCAGTTCGGCGATCGGCAGCGGCAGGTCGGAGGCGACCAGGATCGCGTTGGCGAAACGCTTGCCGCGCAGCATGGCCGCGTCGGCGATCAGCGCGAGTTCGCCGAACCGGGCGGCGGCGGTGGCGATCTGGCCCCGCAGATGGGCGAGCGGGGGGCCGTCGGCGAGGTTGGCGGCGTAGACCCCGGACGGCTTCAGGGCGCGGCGGACCTCGTCCAGGAACTCGGTGGAGGTGAGGTGGGCGGGGGTGCGGGCGCCGCTGAAGACATCGGCGACGACCAGGTCGGCCCAGCCGTCGGGCACCTTGGCGAGCCCTTCGCGGGCGTCCGTCGAGCGCACCCGGATCCGGGCGTTGGGGTCCAGCGGCAGCTCGCGCCGGACCAGGCGGACCAGGCTCGCGTCCCGTTCCACGACCTGCTGGGTGGAGCGGGGCCGGGTGGCGGCGACGTACCGGGCCAGCGTGAGGGCGCCGCCGCCGAGGTGCACCGCGTGCACGGGCTTGCCGGGCGGAGCGGCGAGATCGATGACGTGGCCGAGGCGGCGCTGGTACTCGAAGGAGAGGTAGGCCGGGTCGTCCAGGTCGACGTGCGACTGCGGCGCCCCGTCGATCGACAGTGTCCACGCCCGGCCGCGGTCGGGGTCCGGCACGAGCCGCGCCAGCCCGCCGTCGACCGTCTCCTCGACGACACCGACGGTGGCCGCCGCGTCGCGCCGCGCGTTCCTCGACCTGCCCATCCCGCCATTTTCGCAGGCGCCCGCGGTAAACGTTTCAGCGGCAGCCGTCCGCGGCCCGGAGCAGCCGCGCCGCCTCGCCCAGGGCCTCGCGCAGCACCACCGGATCGGTCGCGAGATCGGTCTCCTCGCCCGGGGGCAGGAGCCAGTCGGCGCCCCGCACCGGGGGCTCCGGGGCCAGGCGCAGCCCGCGGCCGTCGGTCTCGGTGCAGGTGCTGCCCGGCACGTCCCAGCAGGCGGCGGTGCCGGCGGGCACCAGGAAGCCGAGGGTGTCGCGGTCGTCGTCGTGCAGGACGGGTCCCACCGCGTCCGCAGCACCGCGCCGCAGGATGTCGACCGCTTCCAGGCCCTGCCGGGCCGGTACGGTCACCAGGTCGCACGCCGTGCCGCCCGGCCCGGGCGACGACGGCGACGCGCACGGTTCGTTGCTCTGGCTGGTCTGCATGCCCGCCTCCACCACACGGCACTGTCGCGGTCCATGGGGTCCAACGCGCGACCGTGTCAACGGCTACGGCACAAGTGCGCCGCAAAGGATGGCACTTCATGGCAGATCACGTATGAGATATCCGGTTTTGTGGCCAAACCGAGCGTGGCGACTCCGGCACAGACGGTACGTTCTTGCTCGCCGGAATCGGGGCGTCCCCGGGTGGCACCTCCCGAGACTTGGGTGGCGCCTCCCGGTTCGCCCCGGGACCGGCATGGTTCGACGGTTCGCACGAGAGGACCCGGCCATGGCGTCGTCTACCGTGACCTCGTCACAGTCCGAGCGGCCACCCCGGCCGAACCTCGCCTTCCGGCGGCTGCGCGGCCGGCGCTCACCGGCCGAGTTCGCGGCGCTGGTGCGGCGGGCCGCGCGGGAGATCGGTGAGCGGGTGAGCTGTGACGCGCGCTACGTCGGGCGGGTCGAGGCGGGTGAGATCCGCTGCCCCAACTACGCCTACGAACGTGTGTTCCTGCACATGTTTCCCGGCCGTACGCTCGCCGACCTCGGCTTCGCGCCCCGCTCGTCCGTCCGCGGCCGGGCGGCGCGCACGGCACCGCGGGCGCTCGCCGCGGGCGGGGCGGAGCGGGGTGCCGCCGCGGCGGGGTTCGAGCCGCAGGACCAGCAGGACGCGCAGGACCCGTACGACCCGCACAAGGGGTGCGACCCGCAGGGGCCGTGCCCGCACGACCACCTGAACCACGAGGAGAGCGACGTGCTGCGTCGCGCATTCATGACCGGCGGAGGAGCCACCATGGCCGCCGCCGCGCTGGGCCCGCTGGGGCTCGCCCCGGACGCCGTGGCAGCGGTTCTGCCCCCGCGCCGGCCCGGCAGCGCCGAGGCGGCGGCACTGGAGGAGGCCGTCCGCCGGATCCGGTTGCTGGACGACCGGCACGGCGCGGACGGGCTCTACCGGCGCGCGGCGGCTCCGCTGCGCGCCGCCTACGCGCTGCTGGACGCCGGCGCCACCCGGCAGACCACGGTCGACCGGCTGCACGCGGGCGCGGGTGAACTCGCCATCTCGGTGGGCTGGCTGGCGCATGACTCCGGCCGCTTCGACGACGCCCGCTCGCACTACGCGGAGGCGCTGGCCACGGCCCGGATGACCGGGGACGAGGGGTTGGAGGCGCACGCCTTCTGCAACACCGCCTTCCTGGCCCGGGACGCGGGGCGGCCCCGGGAGGCGGTGCGGGCCGCGCAGGCCGCGCAGCGTGCGGCCCGGGGCCTGGGCTCGGACCGGCTGATGTCCCTGCTGGCGCTGCGGGAGGCGGGCGGCTGGGCGGGGCTGGCCGACCGCACCGGCTGCGCGCGGGCGCTGGTGCGGGCGCAGGCGCTGTTCGCGCGGGGGCGTTCGGGCGCCGACCCGGAGTGGATGAGCTTCTACGGCGAGGCCGAGCTGGAGGGCCTGGAGGCGCAGTGCTGGTCCATGCTGGGCGACTGGCGGCGCGCGTCGCGGCACGCGCGGCGGGCGGCGGACCTCCAGGACCCCCACTTCGCGCGGAACCTCGCCCTGTACACGGCGGAACTGGCCGACGACCTCGCCCGCGAGGGCCGTCCCGACGAGGCGGCGGAGGCGGGGATGCGGGTGCTCTCCCTGCTGGACCAGGTCCAGTCGTCCCGCATCCAGACGATGCTGGCGGGCACCGCGCGGGTGCTGCTGCCGCACCGGCGGGCCTCCGGAGTGGCGGACTTCCTGGACCGGCACAAGGCGCTGCCCCGGATGTCGGGGGCCTGACGCGCCGCGGGCGGAGGCACCCCGCCGCCTCCGGTCGCGCGCTCGGCCCGCTCAGTCCGTCAGGTGGCCCACGTCGTTCCAGCTCTCCAGCGCCGGTTCGCCGTAGGCCCAGCCCAGGATCGACAGGGACGTCGGGTTGAGGCGGACGCGGGCGCCGAAGTCCAGCGGGAAACCCAGCCAGCGCGCGGCCAGGGAACGCAGGATGTGGCCGTGGGCGAACAGCAGGACGTCGCGGTCGGCCGAGCGGACCCAGCCGATCACCTCGTCCACACGAGCGGTGACCTCGGCGATCGTCTCCCCCTCGGGGGCGCCGTCGCGCCAGATCAGCCACCCCGGCCGCACCGCCTGGATCTGCGCCGGGGTCATCCCCTCGTAGGCGCCGTAGTCCCACTCCAGCAGCGCGTCCCAGGTCTCGGCCCGCTCCCCGAACCCGGCGAGTTCGCAGGTCTCCCGCGCGCGTGACAGCGGGCTGGTGCGCACCTCGACCCCGGGCAGCCCGTCCAGCGGCGCCCGGTGCAGACGCTCGCCGAGCAGCTTCGCCCCGCGCCGGCCCTCGTCCAGGAGCGGCACATCGGTCCGGCCGGTGTGCTTGCCGGACAGCGACCAGGCGGTCTGTCCGTGCCGGGCCAGCAGGATGCGCGGTGCCATGGGGGACCTTTCCGGGAGGCGTACGCCACAGGGACGTCGCGGAAACAACGAGAGTCGTCCCTTTCATCATCGCTCACCCCCGGCTCGGGCAACCCGGCGGCCACCGGTGACGTCTTTGTGGGCCGGAGCACCCCTCGCGGACCGGCTCCGGAGCACCCGCACGGGTGAGGAACGGACACCGTAAAGTGGCACGGTCGCCCACCGGGCGGCCGCACCGCAGAAGGGGGAGGACGATCGGATGGCGCAGACCGAGACACCGGGCACCGAGACGGTGCCCCGCACCCGGCTGCGCTGGTGGACCGAACTGCCACTGCTCCTGCTGGTCTACGGCTGCTACTCGGCCGGCCGCCTCGTCGTACGCGGTGACGTGGACGACGCCGTCGAGCACGGCCTGGCCCTGCTGCGCGCCGAGAAGCTGCTCCGTCTGAACGCCGAGCACCCCCTCAACCGCCTGTTCACCCGCGAGCCGTGGCTCGGGATACCCGCGGACTTCTGGTACGCCTCGCTGCACTACCTGGTCACGCCCGCGATTCTGGTGTGGCTGTTCCGGTCCCGCGCCGAGTACTACCGGCGGGCCCGCACCTGGCTGATGACGTCCACGTTCATCGGTCTGATCGGCTTCACCCTGGTGCCGACCTGCCCGCCGCGGCTGCTCGCCGCCGGCGAGGGCTTCGTGGACACCATGGCCCACTACAGCGCGTACGGCTGGTGGGGCGGCGACGCCAGTGCGCCGCGGGGCCTGGGCGGAATGACCAACCAGTACGCGGCCATGCCGAGTCTGCACGTCGGCTGGGCGCTGTGGTGCGGGGTGATGCTGTGGCGGCACGGCGGCACCCGGCTCACCAAGGTCCTCGGCGTGGTCTACCCGCTGGGCACCGCGCTCGTCGTGATGGGCACGGCCAACCACTATCTGCTGGACGCGCTCGCCGGCATCGCCGTGATGGGCGTCGGTCACCTGCTCGCGCCGTGGGTGACCCGGGCCGCCGATCTGGTGCGGGCCCGGCTGTTCCCTGGCTCCGCGCGGGGCGCGGGTTCCCCGATTGTCAGTGGCGGATGCAAGACTTCCGCGGGTGAGCGAATTCCACGGCAGCGCGAGTCGCGGCCCGGCGTCCCAGCCGAGCCGGACGCCTCTCCCACCGACGCGGGCGAAGGGGCTCCGGCACCGGCTCGCTGAGCTGCGCGGCCCCGACGTACCGGCGAAGGCCCTGGACGCGCGCGCCCTCGCGGCGCTGGCCGCGAACCCCGGGTGCCGCAGACGGGCGATCCTGGACGGCGCCGGGGTGGACAAGGCCCGGCTGGCCGACGCGCTGGGCGCGCCCTCGGCGTTCGGGCAGTCCCAGTTCGCGCTGACCCGGGGCAACGCGTTCGAGGCGAAGGTGAAGGCGGACGGCGGTGCGGAGCTGCTGCGCCTCGCGCACACCCGCCTCGATCCGGGCGCCGAGGCACCGGAGTCGGCGGCGGTGCCCGATCTGACCGCACCGGGCCCCGAGGGCCGTACGGCGCGCACGGCGCTGGCGCTGCGGGAGGCGACGCTCGCGGGCGGCTGGACGCTGCTCGACCACCCCATGCTGGCGCTGGACGTGGCGGGCTCGCTCGCCTTCCTGGAGCCGGACGCGGTGGTGGTGCACCCCGACGGCAGCTGGTCGGTGGTGGAGATCAAGTCCTTCCCGATGCTGGACGGTTCGGCGGACCCGGCGAAGGTCGGCGCCGCGGCCCGGCAGGCGGCGGTGTACGTGCTGGCCCTGGAGGAGGTCGCCGCCCGGCTGGACCCGGCCCCGCGGGTGCGCCACCGGGTGCTGCTGGTGTGCCCCAAGGACTTTTCCAACCTGCCCGCCGGCAGCGCGGTCGACGTGCGCAAGCAGCGCGCGGTCACCGCGCGGCAGCTCACCCGGCTCACCCGGATCGAGGAGATCGCCGACGCGCTGCCCGAGGGCACCTGTTTCGCGCCCGACCGCGACCCCGAGGAACTGACGGCGGCCGTGGCGGCGGTCCCGGCCGCCTACGCGCCGGAGTGCCTGTCCGCCTGCGAACTGGCCTTCCACTGCCGCGACCGCGCCCGGTCGGCCGGCTCCGTGACCCGGCTCGGCCGCCCGCTGCGCGCCGAACTGGGCGGCCTGACCACGGTGCAGGAGGTCCTCGCGGCGGCGCACGGCGAGGCCGGCGAAGCGGACGACCCGGCGGTGGCTGCCCTGCGCCGGGCGGCGGCCCTGCGCGCGGAGGCCCTCCGGGAAGCACAACTCCGGGAGCCGGAAGTCCGGGAGGCAGGGCTTCGGGAGACGGGTTCTCGTGAGGCGGGTCCTGGGGAGGTGGCGTCCGCATGTCGCTGATCGACACCCTGGCCCGGCTGGAGGCCGTCGGCACCGGCCGGGCCCAGCCCGCCGCCACCGTGCTGCACCGGCATGTCTCCGGGCATCCCCTGGTGTTCGTGCCGCTGACCACCGCGGGCGAGACCGGCGCCCCGCTCGGCGCGCTGGTCGGCACCGACCGGGACGCGCCCCGGCTGCTGGTCGTGCCGCAGCCGCGCGACCGCGAGCTGCGCTTCGCGTTCCTCGCCGAACTGGCGGACGTGATCCTGCCGTACATCGACTCCTACGCCGCCTCCGTGGAGGCCGCCGAACGCACCGAGACCGACCCGGAGACCGGCAAGCGGGTCAAGGTCGAGGTGGAGCTGTGCACGGACGCGCCCCAGCTGATCGTGCCGAGCCGAGCCGGCCTGGACTTCGTACGGCTGCTCGGCCGCTCCATGCGCTTTCGCCGTACGGCCGAGCAGGACCCGGAAGCGCCCTATCCGGCGCCGCCCCGGGTGCCGTTGCTCGGCCGCTGGCTCACCCACTACGGGGAGCGGTCCCGGGTCCCCGGCTCCGCGCTGCTGCTCGCCCTCACCGACGTGCTCTCCCGGCACTGGGCGACCGGCCAGTCCGGCCTGGAGGACCAGCACCTGGGCGCGCTGCTGGCGTGGATCGACCCCCCGGCGGACGTCAGCGGCGCCGAGGCCGCGCACCGGGCCGAGCTGGCGCGGGACGCGGCCGGGCAGTTGCTGTGCCCGCCGGCCGGCCCGGCCACCGACCCGGCGTTCGACAACAAGTTGCTGGCCCCGGCGATCGAGCGGTACGACCGGGCGCGCACCGCCCTGGCCGCCGCCGAGGACCCGCTGGACGCCGACGACCGGCTGGCCGCGCTCACCCGGGCCGAGCGGGACGTGCGGGAACTGGTCGCGAGCCGGACCCGGCCCACCTGGGACGCGGTGTGGCGGGGCCTGGACCTGCTGCGGGCGCTGCCCGAGGGCGCGCATGTGGCGGAGCGCTGGCTGCGGGACCGCTGGTCGTTCACCGGCCACCGGGACCGGGTGCTGGCCGGTGAACCCCCGCAGCCGCGCCGGGACGACGCGGTGACCGCGGCGAACAAGCTGGCCACGCGCGAGCGCGAACAGGCCCGGCTGGAGGCGCAGGAGGCGCTGGACGATCCGCTGGTGATGGCGGGACGGCGGCTGGCCGGTGAGGCGTTCGCGGGCGAGGTCACCGAGGTCGTGATGGCGTACAGCGAGGGCAGACGGCCGAGCCCGCGCCCGCTGGTGACGGTCCGCACCGAGGACCTGCCGCATCTGGCGGAGCGCGCGAAGGTCTACCGCTCGCTGGACGGCCGCCCGCAGTCGGCGGAGTTCGTGGAGCGGGCCGCCGGGGACGCGGTGGTGCTGCGGATCCTGGACAAGATGGGCCGGGGCAGGGAGCCGGAGCCGGGCTCGGTGCCCGAGAAGGGCGACCGGGTCTGCTTCACCCTCTTCGAGCACGAGCAGCGCGGCGGGGCGAAGCTGCCCGACCCGCAGGAGACCCCGTGGACCCATGGCGGGCCGCCCGGCGAGGCGGTGCCGGAGGCCGCCGATCCGATCACCGAGGAGGACGTGCTGTGACGACCGTCGACGCCGATCCCGCGACCGCGGCCGCCCGCGCCACCGACGCGATCCTCCACGACACGCTGCACGGCACCGAGCGGGGCGTGGTGGTCGACTCCCCGCCGGGTGCCGGCAAGTCCACCCTGGTGGTCCGGGCGGCGCTGGAACTCGCCGACGCCGGGCGCCCGTTGATGGTGGTGGCGCAGACCAACGCCCAGGTCGACGACCTCGCGCTGCGCCTCGCCGAGAAGAACCCCGAGCTGCCCGTGGGCCGACTGCACAGCAGCGACGCCGACGCCTACGACAAGGCGCTGGACGACCTGCCGGGCGTGCGCACCTCGGCGAAGGCCGCCGACCTCGCCGGGCTGCCGGTGGTGCTGTCCACCGCCGCGAAGTGGGCGCACGTGACGGTGGACGAGCCGTGGCGGCACGCGATCGTGGACGAGGCGTACCAGATGCGTTCGGACTCCCTGCTCGCCGTGGCCGGGCTGTTCGAACGGGCGCTGTTCGTGGGCGACCCCGGCCAGCTGGACCCGTTCGCGATCGTCGGCAGCGAGCAGTGGGCGGGGCTGTCGTACGACCCGTCGGCCTCCGCCGTGACCACCCTGCTCGCCCACAACCCGGGCCTGCCGCAGCACCGGCTGCCGGTCTCCTGGCGGCTGCCCGCCTCCGCCGCGCCCCTGGTCTCGGACGCGTTCTACCCGTACACCCCCTTCCGCAGCGGCACCGGGCACGGCGACCGCCGGCTCGGCTTCGCCGTGCCCTGCGACGGTTCGGGCCCGGACCGGGTGATCGACGAGGCCGCCGCGTCCGGCTGGGGCCTGCTGGAGCTGCCCGCCCGGCACACCCCGCGCACCGATCCGGAGGCGGTGCGCGCGGTGGCACTGGTGGTACGGCGCCTGCTGGACCGGGGCGGCGCCGCCGTCTCCGAGCGCTCCCCGGACCCGGCCCCGCTCACCGCCGCCCGGATCGCCGTCGGCACCGCCCACCGCGACCAGGCGGCCGCCGTCCGCTCCGCCCTGGCCGACCTGGGCGTCTTCGAGGTGACGGTCGACACCGCGAACCGGCTCCAGGGCCGTGAGTACGACGTCACGGTCGTCCTGCACCCGCTGTCCGGCCGCCCCGACGCCACCGCCTTCCACCTGGAGACCGGCCGCCTGTGCGTCCTGGCCTCCCGCCACCGGCACGCCTGCATCGTGGTCTGCCGCGCCGGCGTGAGCGACCTGCTCGACGACTACCCCTCCACGGAACCGGTCCAGCTCGGCACGCTGGTGAAGTTCCCGGACGGCTGGGAGGCGAACCACGCGGTCCTCTCCCACCTGGCCGAACACCGGGTGGAGTGGCGGCCGTGAACGCGGACCCGGGCGCCGGTCCGGCAGACGCTCCGGGCCCGACCCGCCGGACGGAGTCCGGCACGCCGCCAAAGGCGGCCGATGGACACAGCCCGGACGGCTGGGAGGCGAACCACGCGGTCCTCTCCCACCTCGCCGAACACCGGGTGGAGTGGCGGCCGTGAACGCGGACCCGGGCCCCTTGCGTGGGCGCGGGACAATGGAGGGTGGCCCACCGGAGAGGTGGTGCCCAGCGAACCGTACGAAGATCGTGCGAGGAGGAGAGAAGACATGGCGGAGCCCACGCCGCGTCGGAACGAACCGCGGCTACGCCCCGCGCCCCTGATCTTCGAGCCCGCGGAGGCGGCCGCCGATCCCGAGCACTTCTTCGACCTGGAGTCGATCGAGGATCCGCGGGCGCTGCTGGCCCGGGCGACGGAGCTGACCCAGGCGTTCCGCGCGGCCGCCGACCGGGCCGTGGAGTTCCAGGCCATCGCCGCGGCCCAGCTCGCCGACCCGCGCCGGTTCGACCGGCTGACGGCCGCCGACATCGCCGATCGGGCCGAGTGGACCGAGGACTACGCGAAGAAGATGGTCGAGTTCGGCCGGGACCTGATGCGCGGCAACAGCGAGGGACGGACCTCCGCGGACCCCGTGTGAGCCCCGTGTGACCCCGCGGTGATCCCGTGCGCCCCGCGTGATCCCTCACCTGGCATATGCCAGGCGGGCAAGATACTCCCCGTCTCCTTCCCTGTCCCGGTTTTCCGCAACTCAGGAGAACCGATTGCTCACAACGGGTAGATCTGAACGGCATGAGCAGTACACCGAACGTCACCCGCGTCACCCCCGACGGCGCCGCCTGGCTGGCCTCCGCCGGGACGTACCCGCTGTACACGCCCGCGCCGGCCGTCCTGCCTTGCGGCACCGTCTTCGACGTGGTGAGCGCCCCGGTCGTCTTCGGGCGCCGGATGCTGGACCGCCTGTGGGACGAGGGCCCCGGTTCCGGCCCGGTCGCGATGTCCCGCGGCCGGATGCTGCTGTTCTGCGCCCCCGGCACCGCCCACCGGCTGCCCTCGCTGCTGGCCTGGGAGGAGTGGGGCTCGCACCGGGCGGCCGCGGTTCCGCCCCTGCTGTGCCACGGCACGGGCGACGCGGTGACCGTCCCGGCGCCGGACGGCGGCGACAACTGCGGCGGACCCCGCTGGGTGGTCGCCCCGGACGCGCGTCGCCCCTGGCTGCCGGGCCCGGAGGTGCTGCTCTGGGCGGCCGTGCGGGCGGCACGCACGACGGTTCGGATATCGATTTTTCCTCCCGCCGACGAGGATGCTAAGGTCTACGACGTCAGCAGGCGCCGCTAGCTCAGTTGGTTAGAGCAGCTGACTCTTAATCAGCGGGTCCGGGGTTCGAGTCCCTGGCGGCGCACGCGATGGCGAGGGCGAGTCATGACCGCGGAACACGCGGTGAGGACTCGCCCTCGCTGTTTTTGCGCGACTTCCACCGTGGGGGCTCCGCCACCCACACCCCCGCCACGGTCGGCCCGGCCGCCGTCGGCCCGGTGACCGCCGGCCGGGACGTCACCCGGTGATCCGCTGCGTGATCTTCACCGTCCACGCCCCCGAGGCCGTCCGGCCCTCCGCCTCGATCTTCACGCCCGCGCCCGGGACGGTGAAACTCTCCCCCAGGGCGATCGGCGCGTCCGCGAGGGGCGGGTACACCGAGTCGTCCGGGCATGCCTCGGTGTGCGGATGGGCGTCGACGACCTCGACGGGGCCGCCACCGGACGCGGCGCCGCTGCGCACCCGGTAGACGAGGATGCCCTCGCGGCACGTGGTGCGGTCGTTGCCGACGGCGGTGCGGGCCTCCACGGCGAGGACGCTGTCCGGGCCGGTGCGCACCACCGCCAGTTTCAGCCCGTCGCCGAGACCGAAGGCGGACGCCCCGGCGGCCCCCTGCACGGGGATGCCGGGCCCCACCGCGAGGGGCTCCAGGGTGAGCCGGGTCGGTCCGGCGCCGCGGACGCACATCACCTGGCGCGGATCCAGCCAGCCGAGCCGCCACTTGTGCCAGGCGAACATGTCCGGCGACAGGCCGAACTGGCTGCCCATCAGGTCCCAGTCGCCGACGTAGGTGTCCCAGTCGCCCTTGCCGTCGGCCGGGCGGTGGTAGAGGTCGGGCAGGTCGAAGACATGACCGGTCTCATGGGCGAGGACCAGCCGGTCCGGCGGATGCTTCTCGAACACCGTGACGACCCGTCGCACGTCCGTGCCGTCCACGTGGACGGGCGTGTCCAGGTTGACGACCTTGGTGGCGTCGGAGTCCACGCCGGGCGCGTCCGGGTCCGCGACGAGGTACACCACCTGGTAGCGGGAGAAGTCGACGGCCTTGTCGGCCACTTCGAAGGCGTCCCGCAGATACGCGGCCCGGTCCTCGGCGGCCCAGTCCCGCCGTACGGCGTACGCCGTCGACGGACGGGGCATACGCAACCAGTGGCTCAGCGGATGCGCGCGCAGGGTGAACCTGCCGTAGGAAGCCTGCTCGAAATAGCGGCTGGTCTGCGGGAAGTGGTCGGCGGTCAGCTCCGCCGGGGTGGTCTGCGGGACCGCGTCCGGGAACGACAGGAAGACCATGACGGCGTCCAGCGCCCTGGTGGGGCGGGCATAGTCCGCGTCCCAGGTGTCCGCCCCCTCGGAGTGGCGGGCACCGGTGCGGTGCAGGGCGCACGGGGCCGTGGCGAAGGGCTCGGCGACCGACGGTCCGGCGATGATCGAGGTCGCGGCCAGCGCCGACAACGTGGTGCACACGGCGGCGGTGCTGCGCAGCAGGGGCACGGACATGACCTCCGGACGCGGTTGGACGGACCCGCACCCAGATTGCTGTGTTTCGCCACTCCATGCCCTGTTTGTCTGCACCGGAAGAGTGAGCACTCCCCATTCGGGCGCCAGGCGCACGACGGCGCACGACATCACCGCATCACTCACGGAACGTCACAACTGGTCGACGGCCTCAATAACCCGTCCAGGTCCGGGCAGAAACGATCTGTCAGAAAGTCCCACCGGTCCGGGAGACTGGACGGTGGCTGGAAGGGCCCGGGGCCAGCCTCTATGATCGGCACACTTTCCGGCACGGACAGAGATCGAGTGCACTGCGGGAGCGAGCGGTGAGCGGAACGTCCGAAGGGCCGACGCCCGCGGCAGACCTCGACCGGTCAGCCGTCACAGACAGTGATCACACCCCCTACGACCGTGTCTTCGGGGCGGCCCCGCTCGCCATGGCCGTCGTGGACCACGAGGGAATCGTCGTCCGCGCCAACCCGGCCTTCGGCGAACTGCTCGGCCTCGACTGCGCCGCCCTCACCGGCCGGGCCGCCGCCGACCTGGTGGACCTGACCGCCGACGTCCGCTCCTGGCACGCCTACCGCGAGGTGCTCAGCGGCCGGCAGGCCCGGCTGCGCTGCACCCGCCGGCTGAAGCACCCCGGGGGGAACTCGGTGTGGGTGCAGCTCACCGTCGCCCCGCTGACCGACGGCGAGGCGGGCGTGCTGCTGTCCGTCGCCGACATCAGCGCCCGGCGCGAACTCCAGGCGCGACTGCGGCACTTGCAGATGCACGACCCGGTGACCCGGCTGCCCAACCGCACCCTGTTCTTCGAGCGGTTGTCGGCCGCGCTGGAGGCGGAGTCGTACGAGCACGGCGCCACCGGCCGGATCGGGCTGTGCTACCTGGACCTCGACGGGTTCAAGGCCGTCAACGACACCCTCGGCCACCGGGTCGGCGACCGGCTGCTCGCGGCCGTCGCCGAGCGGCTGACCACGGTCGCCGACGCGGCCGGGTACGCCCGTGCCGCCACCCCGCTGGTGGCCCGGCTCGGCGGCGACGAGTTCGCGCTGCTGGTGGAGGACTCCACCGGCACCGAACAACTCGCCGACCTCGCCGAGTCGGCGCTCACCTCCCTTGAGGAGCCGTTCGACCTGGCCGGGCAGCGGCTGTCGCTGACGGCCTCCATCGGCGTCGTGGAACGCCATGCGGCGGGCACCACCGCGACCGGTCTGATGCAGGCGGCGGATACGACGCTCTACTGGGCGAAGGCCGACGGCAAGGCCCGCTGGACCCTGTTCGATCCCGAGCGCAACGCGCACCGGATGACCCGCCAGGCACTCTCCTCCACCCTGCGCCCCGCCGTCGAGCGCGGCGAGTTCGTGCTGGACTACCAGCCGTTGGTGGGCATGGAGGACGGCCGGCTGTCCGGGGTCGAGGCGCTGGTGCGCTGGCACCATCCGCAGTTCGGCACGCTGACGCCGAATCGGTTCATCGGGCTGGCCGAGGAGGACGGTTCGATCGTGCAGCTGGGCCGCTGGGCGCTGGTCACCGCCTGCCGGCAGGCCCGCCGCTGGCAGCTGGACCACCCCGGCGAGCCGCCGATCTTCGTCAGCGTGAATGTGGCCGTGCGCCAGGTGTGGGACTCCGACCTGGTGGCCGATGTGGCGCAGACCCTCGCGGAGACCGGGCTGGCCCCGCACCTGCTGCAACTGGAGCTGACCGAGTCCGCGGTGATGGGCTCGGCGGGCCGCCCGCTCCAGGCGTTGCAGGCCCTGAGCGACATGGGGGTGCGCATCGCCATCGACGACTTCGGCACCGGCTACTCCAACCTCGCCTACCTCAGCCGGCTGCCGGTCTCCGCGCTGAAGCTGGACGGTTCCTTCGTCCGCGGCTTCCAGTACGAGGAGACGCCCAAGGGGGTGCCGCCGAACCCCGCCGACGAGGTGATCGTGGAGGCGATGATCCAGCTGGCCCACCGGCTCGGCCTGACGGTCACCGCCGAGTGCGTGGAGACCGCGGCGCAGGCGAGCAGGCTGCGCCGGATCGGCTGCGACACCGGACAGGGCTGGCTGTACTCCCGCCCGGTGCCGCCGGACCGCATCTCCGAGCTGCTGGGCGCCCGCAGTTACGCGGTGGGAAAGCCGTGACCGGCCCTACGCGGCGGGCAGTCCATAGGCGTCGGCGATCAACTCGTAGGAGCGCAGGCGCAGTTCGCCGCGGTGGGCGTGGGTGGTGAGCATCAGCTCGTCGGCGCCGGTGCGCTTTTGCAGCTCGTCCAGGCCGGTGCGCACCTCGTCGGCGGTGCCGTACACCACGTTGGACGACCAGGAGTCGATGAACTCCTCCTCCATCGGGCCGAGTTCCTGCCGCTCCGCCTCCGCGGGGTCGGGGAACAGACCGGGGCGGCCGGTGCGCAGCCGGAGCATGTTCAGGCCCATCGCGCGGGTCTGGCGGCGCGCCTCGCCCTCCTCGTCGGTGGCCAGCGCGGAGACGCCGATCAGGGCGTACGGCTCGGCCAGCACCTCGGAGGGCCGGAAGGTCTGCCGGTACAGGTCGAGCGCGGGGATGGTGTTCTGCGCCGAGAAGTGGTGCGCGAAGGCGAACGGCAGGCCGAGCATGCCGGCCAGCTGGGCGGAGAACCCGGAGGAGCCGAGCAGCCAGATCGGCGGGCGGTGCGGGGACTGGACCCCGCCCGGGGTGCTCCCCTGGACCGGGCCCGGGATGGCGTGGATGCGCCGGTAGGGGTGGCCGTCGGGGAAGTCGTCGTCGAGGAAGCGGGTCAGCTCGGCGAGCTGCTGCGGGAAGTCGTCGGCGCCCTCGTGCAGGGTGTCGGTGCGGCGCAGCGCCGCGGCCGTGGCGCCGTCGGTGCCGGGGGCCCGGCCGAGCCCGAGGTCGACCCGCCCCGGCGCCATCGCCTCCAGCGTGCCGAACTGCTCGGCGATCACCAGGGGGGCGTGGTTGGGCAGCATGACGCCGCCCGAGCCGAGCCGGATGCGGTCGGTGTGGGCGGCCAGGTGGGCGAGGATCACGGCCGGTGAGGAGGAGGCCACGCCCGGCATGGAGTGGTGCTCGGCGACCCAGTACCGGTGGAACCCGCGGGCCTCGGCGAGCCGGGACAGCTCGACGCTGGTGCGCAGGGCGTCGGTGGCGGTGCGGCCCGCGCCGACGGTCACCAGGTCCAGCACGGAGAGGGGGACGGGTGCGGTGCCGTGCGTCGTTCCCCGGATCTCGTCTGCCTCGTCTGCCGACACGGTGAGGGCCTCCTGTTCGCGGCGTGAGCTGTGCCGGACAGTGGCAACCGGGGGCGGGCCCCGGTTATTCCGCCGCCGGCTCGCCCGGTCCGGCTCCTCAGACCTGGACCAGCGGTTCCCGGGTGAACAGCGTCCCCAGCTCCGGCGCGTTCACCCGCCGGTCGGCGAGCCGCAGCCCCTCCCACACCGTGACCTGGTTGGCGGTGAGCACCGGCTTGGACAGGGACTTCTCCAGCAGCCCGAGGCAGGCGGCCGTGTGCAGGGCGGTGTCCGGCAGCAGCACCGCGTCCGCGCCGGGGTCGTCCGCGGCCCGCGCCAGCCTCAGCACGTCCTCCTCGCCCCAGCGGGCCGCGTCGGCGGCCGTGGCGACCCCCGAGGAGTGCACGGCGGTCACCTCCAGGCCGGCCGCCCGCAGGAACTCGGCGAACAGCGCGGTGATCTCCTCGGGGTAGGTGGCGCCCACGGCGACCCGCCGCACCCCCAGCTCACGGGCCGCGTGCACGAAGCCGAACGACGTCGAGGAGGCCGGCATCCCGGCCAGCCGGGCCAGCGTGCGCACCTGGTCCTGGGCGCCCTGCCAGCCGTGCACGAAGCCGCCGCTGGTGCACGCCCACACCACCGTCTCGGCACCGGCCAGCCGCAGCCGCTCCATGCCCTCGCGCAGCCGCTCGGCGGAGCCCATCTCGCGCAGCGCCGCCACCCGGTGCGCGTCCTCTCCGAGGTCGGTGTGGACCAGGTCCACCCGGATGTCGCTGCCCAGGAGCTGCTCGATGCGCGGATAGTCGTCCTCGGCGAAGTGGCCCGGGTAGAGGAATCCGAGTGCGGTCATGTCCAGCCTTCCTGCGTCCGGTCGGGTACGGACCGTGTCCGGGCGCCCTCGTGCCGACGGCGCCCGGTACGGTTCCACGGCTCGGGTACCCAGCCTCCGCGGCGCAGCCCACATTCCGCCGCACCGACCCGCCCCCGTACGGCGCGCCGCCCCGGCCGGCGGCCGGGTCGCGGGCACGGTGTCCTCGGCCGACCGGGTCACGCTGCGCGGGGCCCGGCCCTCGCGGCAACGCCGTGTTGACGGCGGTGGGTTCGGGTGCGAACGTGGTCGGTCCCTGGCGCTCAGGCGTTCGCAGCGGCACCTCCCGGGCGCCTGGGCAGGCACCCCCTCGGACCCCGGGAGCCGCGCCCCATGACGACCGTCCCGACCGTGCTCGTGCTGGACGCCGAGCCGCCGCCCCGACTCGGCCGGCTGACCGGGCGCGCCCGGATCGTGCGCACGGACGCGGCGCACCTGGCCGAGCGGCTGCCCACGGCGGACGTGCTGCTGGTCTGGGACTTCACCTCGACCGCGGTGCGCGAGGCGTGGCCCGGCCCGGGGCCCCGGCCGGGCTGGGTGCACACGGCGAGCGCGGGCGTGGACCATCTGATGTGCCCGGAGCTGGCCGCCTCGCCGACGGTGGTCACCAACGCGCGCGGCGTCTTCGACCAGCCGGTCGCCGAGTACGTGGCGGCCCTGGTGCTGGCCGTGGCCAAGGATCTGCCGCGCACCCTGGAGCAGCAGCGGGAGCGGGTGTGGCGGCACCGGGAGAGCCGGCGGGTTGCGGGTACCCGTGCCTGTGTGGTCGGTTCGGGTCCCATCGGCCGGGCGATCGTCCGGGTGCTGAAGGCGCTGGGGGTGACGACGGCACTGGTCGGGCGGGTGCCGCGGACCGGTGTGTACGGGCCGGCCGACTTGGACCGGCTGATCTCCCGCGCGGACTGGGTGATCGCGGCGGCACCGCTGACGGAGGCGACGTACCGCATGTTCGACGCGCACCGGTTCGACGTGATGCAGCCCTCCGCGTTCTTCGTCAACGTCGGGCGCGGGCAGCTGGTCGACGAGGAGGCGCTCGCGCGGGCCCTGACCCGGCGCTGGATCGCGGGCGCCGCCCTGGACGTGTTCGCCGCCGAGCCGCTGCCCGCGGACAGCCCGCTGTGGCAGCTGCCGGGACTGATCGTCTCCCCGCACATGAGCGGGGACACGGTCGGCTGGCGCGATGAACTGGGGCGGCAGTTCGTGGCGTTGTACGAGCGGTGGGCGGCGGGCAGACCACTGGTGAACATGGTCGACAAGACGCGTGGATACGTGCCCGGCCACTGACCTGGCTCCGCCATGTCGCCCTCCTCCGCCCTGCGACGCACGGCACCAGACCCCGCTCCCTGATCCGGCCCGATCCAAACGAAAGGCCCCGGGCCCCTCGTCCCGGGCCTGCGGGAGGTCTGCGCGGGGGGCGCGGCTGAGCGCGCTCGACTGTCTGGCGGCGGTGGACGCCCGGATGGGCCTGGGCCGGCGGATGGGCCGGTGCCACGAGGCCCAGGTCGCGTGCCGTCCGGTGGTCACGCCCGCCGGGCTCCGAGCCGCTCCTCCGCCGGGGTGACCGCCGGGTTTTCCGGTGGGGGTTCTGTGGAGGCCAGGGGCGGGAACAGGGCGCAGATCCCGCCACCCGTGTACCTGGTGGGGCGGACCTCGCCGGACGGCGGCCGCGCGTTCCGCACCGCCGCGCAGGTCAGGGACGCGCGGCCGGTCGACGGCCGCGTGCGGCAGCGCGCATTCCGCCTGTGGAGCGGGACGGTGACGCACCGTCCGGCCGTAAAACCGGGGCGCATACCCTGGATTCGCTGGGGTAGCGGCGCCGCCATGGCTGCACCACATGGGAACGGCATACACACTTTCCGGTCGCAACACAGACCCGGTCGGCGGGCGTTGCTCCGCGGGATCGCGGCGCTCGGGGCGCTGGGCGCCGCGGGCTGCACACGGGTGGCCGCCGCCGGCGGAAACGGCGGCGACCTGCTCGACCGGCTCCGCGCACAGGGCGTCGTACGCCTCGGGATCGCCGGGGAGATCCCCTTCGGGTACATCGACAAGGACGGCCGGCTCACCGGTGAGGCGCCCGAGCTGGCGAAGGTGGTCTTCAAGCGGCTCGGGGTGGACCGGGTGCAGCCGGTGCCGACCGAGTTCGGCTCGCTCGTCCCCGGCCTGAACTCGCAGCAGTTCGACGTGGTCGCGGCCGGCATGTACGTCAACGCCGACCGCTGCAAGCAGGTGATCTTCGCGGACCCGGATTACCAGATGCTGGATTCGTTCATCGTCGGAAAGGGGAACCCGAAAGGGTTGCACTCCTATGCGGACGTCGTCGCGAAGAAGGCGAAGTTCGCGACCGGGACCGGGTACGCCGAGATCCAGTACGCCGTCGAGGCGGGCTACCGGCAGAGCGACATCCTGATCGTGCCGGACCAGGTGGCCGGGCTGAACGCGGTCGAGGCGGGCCGGGTGGACGTGTTCGCGGGTACGGCCCTCACCACCCGCGAGGTCGTGAAGAAGTCGGCCAGGGCGGAGGCCACCGCGCCGTTCGCCCCGCTGGTCGGGGGCAAGCCCCATGTGGACGGCGGGGCGTTCGCGTTCCGGCCGACCGAGACGCGGCTGCGGGACGCCTTCAACGCCGAGCTGCGCGAGCTGAAGCGGACCGGGGAACTGCTGAGGATCCTGCGGCCGTTCGGCTTCGGCAAGGCCGAGATGACGGACCTGACGGCGAAGGAGCTGTGCGGGCAATGACCTCGGGGCTCTGGGAACTGGTGCTCAAGGGCGTCTGGACCACCGTCCAGCTGCTGGTGTTCAGCGCGCTGCTGGCCGCCGCGGTGTCCTTCGTGGTCGGCATGGCGCGCACCCACCGGCTGTGGATCGTGCGCTTCGTGGCCGGCGTCTACACCGAGGTCTTCCGCGGCACCTCGGCGCTGGTGATGATCTTCTGGGTGTTCTTCGTGCTGCCGATCGCCTTCGGCTGGCAGCTGGTGCCGATGTGGGCGGGCACGCTGGCGCTGGGGCTGACGTACGGCGCGTACGGCGCGGAGATCGTGCGCGGGGCGCTGAACGCGGTGGATCCGGCGCAGCGCGAGGGCGGGATCGCGCTGAGCTTCACCCCGGCGCAGCGGATGCGGCTGATCGTGCTGCCGCAGGCGGTGCCGGAGATGATCCCCTCCTTCTGCAATCTGCTGGTCGAGCTGCTCAAGGGCACCGCGCTGGTGTCGGTCATGGGCATGGGCGATCTGACGTTCAGCGCCAACCTGGTGCGGCTCGCGCTCCAGCAGAGCGCGGAGATCTACACGTACGTGCTGGTCATCTACTTCGTGATCGCCTTCGTGCTGACCCGGCTGATGCGCGGCCTGGAGAAGCGGCTGAAGTCCGGGATCGGCAAGGACGCCGGCACCGAGCGGGCGGCGCGTGCGCTGAAGCGGGCGCGGACGACCGGGGTGGGCGGTGGTGTCGCATGACATGGGACTGGCACGCGGTGAGCGACTTCATGCCGCACTTCCGGGACGGCCTGCTGGTCACCCTCCGGGCGCTGGTGCTGGGTTCGCTGCTGTCCTTCACCCTCGGCCTGGTGTGGACGCTGCTGATGCGGGCTCCGACCCGCTGGGTGCGCTGGCCGGTCGGGGTGGTCACGGAGTTCGTGCGCAACACCCCGCTGCTGGTGCAGCTGTTCTTCCTCTTCTACGTGCTGCCGGAGTGGGGCCTGACGTTCTCCGCGCTGACCACCGGCGTCTTCGCGATCGGCCTGCACTACTCGACGTACACCATGCAGGTCTACCGGGCCGGCATCGAGGCGGTGCCCGTCGGCCAGTGGGAGGCGGCGACCGCGCTGAACCTGCCGCGGCGGCGGACCTGGACCGCGGTGATCCTTCCGCAGGCGATCCGCCGGGTGGTGCCGGCGCTGGGCAACTACGTGATCTCCATGCTCAAGGACACACCGATGCTGATGGTGATCACCGTGCTGGAGATGCTGGGCCAGGCCCGGCTCTTCTCCCAGCAGCGCTTCCAGTTCACCGAGCCGCTCACCGTGATCGGCGTGGCCTTCGTCCTCATCTCCTACCTGGCCTCCCTTCTCCTGCGAGCCCTGGAGCGACGCCTTGTCCGTTGAGACCCGTACCGAGCCGTCCGTCACCGCCGCCCAGCCGGCCGATCTGGTCCGTCTGGAGCAGGTCACCAAGCGCTTCGGCGCGAACACCGTGCTCGACCGCCTGGACTTCGCCGTCCAGCCCGGCAGGCACGTGACCCTGATCGGGCCGTCCGGCTCCGGCAAGACCACGATCCTCAGACTCCTGATGACCCTGACCAAGCCGGACGAGGGGACCATCACCGTCGACGGCGAGCCGCTGTTCCCGGCACCGGAGAAGCGGGTCCGGGAGGTCCGCAAGAAGATCGGGATGGTGTTCCAGCACTTCAACCTGTTCCCGAACATGACGGTGCTGCGCAATCTGACCGAGGCGCCGGTGCGGGTCCTCGGGCTGTCCAAGGACGAGGCGGAGGAGCGGGCGCGGGAGCTGCTGGAGCTGGTGGGCCTCGCCGACAAGTGCGGGGCGCGCCCGGCCCAGCTGTCCGGCGGGCAGCAGCAGCGGGTGGCGATCGCGCGGGCGCTGGCGATGCGGCCGCGGGTGCTGCTGCTGGACGAGGTGACCTCCGCGCTCGACCCGGAGCTGGTCGCGGGTGTGCTCGATCTGCTGCGGGACATCGCGCGCAGCACCGACATCACCATGCTGTGCGTGACGCACGAGATGGGCTTCGCCCGGGACATCTCCGATCAGGTACTGATGTTCGACGGCGGCCGGGTGATCGAGTCGGGGCCGCCGGAGAAGATCTTCTCCGAGCCGGAGCGGGAGCGCACCCGGGAGTTCCTCAGCGCGGTGCTGTGAGGGGCGCGCGCAACGGCCGAGGTCCAGCCACTGGGACATGACCCTGGCATATGCCAATGGGTCGTCGCCGCAGTTCGGGCCGCCGCCGGGAGCGGGAGCGACGGATCGGAAACTTGTCAACGCCCTCTCCCCGGCGGCCGTTTGCCCGTTATCGTGGAATCGCCGCACCGTCCGGAGATCCACGGCCCAGTAAGCGAGCGCAGGGGGGAACACCGTGGCGCTGATGCACGAGCCGACCGCCCCGTACCACTCGGTCCAGGACGCGCTGCGCGTGCTGGAGACCGTGGCGCGCACCACGACCGGGGTCACCGAGACCGAGCTGACCCGGCTCACCGGCCTCGGTCCCGAGCGGCTCGCGCTGCTGCTGCGGATGCTGCGCCGGGAGGGCTACGTCGAACAGGTCGGCGGCGGCGCGTACGTCACCGGCGACACCCTGCGCCGCCTCACCTCGGCCGAGGACCGCGAGCGGGCCCTCGCCGACAAGCTCCAGCGCACCCTGGACCGGCTGCGCGACTCGGTCGGCGCGGCGGTCTACATCAGCCGCTACGTCGACGGCGAGGTGAAGGTCACCCAGTACGCCGCCGGCCCCGGCATGCCCGCGGTCAACGAGTGGGTGGACTTCCGCTTCTCCGCCCATGCCACGGCGGTCGGCAAGAGCCTGCTCACCCAGCTGGACCACAACGCCCGCCGCGACCACCTGGCCCGGCACAAGATGGCCCGGCTCACCTCGCGCACCATCACCAGCGACAAGCTGCTGCTGTCCCGTCTGGAGTCCCAGCCGCCCACGGTGCCGGTGCTGGATCTCCAGGAGTACGCGGTGGGCACGGTCTGCGCGGCCGTCCCGATCACCGCGGGCGCCTCGGTGGGCTGCCTGGCGCTGTCGCTCCCGGTGGAGCACGCGCACCGGCTGAAGCGGGCCGCGGACACGCTCAACCGGAACGCGGCACCGGTGCTGCTGTCGCTGGCCCTCTAGCGTCCCCGGGTGGTCACGAGCACCCCCGAGGACCAGGTAGTATTTTCTTCGTCGCCGGCCGCGGGAAGCGGAAGGCGAGAGTCACGCGCCGCTAGCTCAGTTGGTTAGAGCAGCTGACTCTTAATCAGCGGGTCCGGGGTTCGAGTCCCTGGCGGCGCACAGCGGAAAGGCCCCTCACTTCGGTGAGGGGCCTTCTCCATGCCTAGAACGTGACGTCCGAGCAGGCGTAGAACGCGTTGCCCGTGTCGGCGATCGTCCACACCGCGAGGATCACGTGGTGACCCGACAGGCCCGTGGGCAGGGTGCCGCTGTGGCTGAGCGTCGCCGGCGGCTGCTGGCCGTTGTAGGGCACCGTCAGGAACGGCGTGAGGTTGAGGTCCGAACGGGACAGCGGGTGGTTCTGGTTCCAGCCCGGCTTGGTGACGTAGTACTTGAAGTCCGTCGTGGCGTGCCGGGCGGTGAACTGCCAGCGGAAGGTGTACGACTGCCCGCCGGTCACCTTGGTGGTGGGCCAGGCCGCGCCGGACGGGGCGGTCGGCGAGCTGAGCTGGCTGAAGCGGGACACCCCGCCGTTGCAGAGCTGGCCGTCGGCGGGCCCGGCGGCCGGGAAGCCCTTGGGACCCTCGACGCTCTGCGGCTCGTACTGGATGTCGCCGCAGCCCGTCACCGTGCCGTTGGCGCAGAGCTTCTGCCTGCTGACGGGGAGGTCGGTGTAGCCGTGCCCGCTGGCGCCGCCGGTGGAGAGCGCGAACGCTCCGGCGGTCACCACTCCGAGCACGACCGCGGACATCTTCGTCTTGGTGCGCATACTGCCGCTCCTCGAGAACGTGGGGAGTTCGGTGAGCCGTGCAGAGGGTAGGTCTAGACCAACTCACAGATTATGGGCGGGACTTTGGCATGTCCATACCAGTGGCAGAAGCGGACGAACCGGCTACGCCCGCTCCCCGCGGCCCGCGCAGAACGCCACCGTCAGGTCCCGTACCAGCACCTTGCGCTCGGAATCGTCCAGTTCGACCAGCCCGCGCGTGGTCAGCCGGGTCACCGTGTCCTCCACGGAGTCCACGACCGAGCTGAGCATGCTGGCCCGCTGCCGGGCCTCCAGCGCGGCGATCCGGCGGCGCTGCATCGCGTCCGCGATCTGCGGGGCGTACTCCGCCCGCAGCGGCTGCACCGAGAACACCTCCAGACCGGCCGGCGCGGTCTGTGCCACCACCAGCCGGGTCAGCGCCTCCCCGGCCACCGCGGGCCCGCCCCGGCTGCCGAGCGCAGGCTCCACCGGCACCCGGGCCAGCGCCGCCTCCACGCACTCGCGCAGATACCGCTCGTGGTCCTCCAGGCCGAGCACCGCCCGCGCGGTGTCCCGCACCCGCCACACCACCAGCACCACCACCCGCACCGCCAGCCCGCCCGGGTCCGCCGCGGGCATCGCCTCGCTGCGCCAGTGCCGCAGCCGCACATCCACCCGCCTGCGGCGCAGCAGCGGGTTGACCCAGAGCAGCCCGGTGCGCCGGACGGTGCCCCGGTAGCGGCCGAACAGGCCCACCACCCAGGCCCGTCCGGTCCGGCCCCGGGCCAGCCCGCCGAAACCGGCCGCGCCGAGCAGCCCGGCCCCGGCGTACGCCGCCCACTGCGCCGGACCGAGGCCCGGGTCCGCGGGCGCGGGCAGCCGCAGCGCCTGGACGGCGAGCGGCGGCAGCACCCCGGCCCACCAGGACGCGGCCAGCGCGCCGGTGACCCCGCAGGCCCCGGCGAGCAGCCCGGCCGCCCCGGGCAGCGCCCGCGCCGGGCGCTCGCGCAGCTCCGGGTCGACCCGGGGCAGCGGGTCCCGCCGTGTTGCCGCCGGACGGCCGGCGCGCGGCAGCTCGCCCGTGCCCTGGCGGCGCCCCACCACGGCGGGCCGCGCCGGCGCCCCGTCCGGGCCGGGATCGTCGCGGAAGAGCAGATGGACCGGGATCTCGGTGGTGGACTCGTTCCGGATCAGCCGGGCCGGACGGGTGCCGGTGGCCGTGGCCGTGGCGGCCTGCGGTCGCCCCTCGGAACCGGACGGTGTGTGCGAGGTGGTCGTGCTCATGCGTGCCTCCAGCCTCCGCGCCAGATGCGTCATGAAAAACGGGTCGACAGGGGTGTGACAGCGGGGAGTCACGCGAACAGGCGGCGCCAGGTCTCCGGGCCCGGGCTGCCGTCGGCCGCGCCGCCCCGCCAGCCCTGGGAACGCTGGAAGGCGGCCACCGCCCGCCGGTCCGCCTCGCCCCACCGCGGACCGGGCCCGGTGTCGTAGAACCGGCCGAACCCCTTGCTCACCAGCCGGGCCCCGAGCCGGGTGATGTGGTCGTTGCTCTGCCCCGGGCGGAAGTATGCCTTGCCGGGGTAACCGGGCACCCCGTGCGAGGCGGGGCCGTCCTCGTCCGGGGCGATGTCCCGGCCCTGGCCGGAGACGAGCAGCGCCCAGGTGCGCGGGCCCGGCAGTCCGTCGGCCTCCTCGTCGTTCCAGCCCTGGGCCCGCTGGAACGCCTCGGTGGCCCGCCGGTCGCCCTCGCTCCAGACCGGCCCCGGACCCTTCGGGTAGTACGGTCCCGCGCCCCGGGCCACCAGCATCTGCCCCAGCTGGGTGACGTGGGCGTTGTGCGCGCCGGGCCCGAAGGACGCGGCGCCCGGGAAGAGGTCCGTGGCCTTGCCGTCCGCCGCCTCGGCGCCGGGATTGCCGTCGGTCAGGCCCTTGTAGCGGTACGGCACGTACCCGCCGGTGTGGTTCCAGTAGGGGTACGGGGTGGTCTGGGAGCGGGTGTGCGGGGGCGTCTGCTCGTAGACCTTGTAGGAGGTGTGCGTGGCGTCCGTCCAGCCGCCGAAGATCACCACGTGGGAGCCCTGCTGGGGGTCGGCCGTGTTGTGGTGGAGCAGGATGTCGCCGGGCTGGAGCTGGGACTTCTTGATCTTCACGCCGTACTTGGCGAGGCTGCCGGTCCACTGGTTGCTGTTCAGCCCCCAGGCCATGGAGACGTAGCCGGAGCAGTCCTGCCGGTAGCCGTCGGTCCAGTAGCGGTTCATGCTGTACGGCACCTTCGCGGTCACCCACGACTTGGCCCGCTTGATGATGGCGTCGCGGGTGGTGTGCGGGGTGCCGACGCCGCCGGGCGTGGCCGGTCTGCCGGCCGGGCCGTGCAGCGGGGACTCGGTGCCCTGGGGGGTGTCGGACTCGCCGTCGCCGGGGACGGCCTGGCGGTGCGGCCCGTGGCCGGCGGCGAGGGCGGTCGCCGGGGGCGTGACGCCGAGCGCGGCGGACACGGCGGCGACGAGGACCATGCCGCGGGTCGAGGGACGGTGGCCGATCCGGCCGGGCAGCGGGCGGCGGCGGGTGCGTCGCCGGTGGACACAGCCGGGACAGCCGCAGTCACGCGCGGGTTCGAACTCCTCGAACGCCGGAGCGGCCATGCGATCTGCCTCACATTCATGGGGTTTTCGTCCGCTTGTGTGCACGTTGATCAGTTTTCCAACTCTGTCCGGAACGCGCACTTTGACGGTCCGAATGATGTACGGCACCCCCCGCGGCCTCCCCCGGGTGGTCGGAAGCACCCCCGCAGGTCAGGTAGAGTTCTCTCTGTCAGCAGGCGCCGCTAGCTCAGTTGGTTAGAGCAGCTGACTCTTAATCAGCGGGTCCGGGGTTCGAGTCCCTGGCGGCGCACCGACACGGAAAGGCCCCTCGCAGCAGCGAGGGGCCTTTCCGCATGCCGGGCCGCCTCACCCCGTGGAGCCGGTGAGGTACGCCGAGACGACCACGTTCGCCGTGTAGGCGCCGTCGCGGAAGCCGCCGCCGCAGGTGATCAGGCGCAGCTCGGCCCGGCCGGGCACGCGCGGCGCGTAGGCCTGCCGGGCGTCGAAGCCGGTACGGGGCAGGACGCGGACGTCCTCGACGGTGAACCGGGCGACCCTGCCGTCCGAGCGGACCACCCGCACCGAGGCGCCGGGGGTGAGGGTGCGCAGCCGGTGGAACACGGCGGGCCGGGTGTCGGTGTCGAGGTGGCCCACCATCAGGGCGGTGCCGCTCGCGCCCGGCCGGGTCCCGGCGCCGTACCAGGCGGCCACGCCCGGCTGGTCGAAGGGCGGCGGGGCGGGCGCGCCGCGCGTGTCCAGACCGCGGGCCACCACCGGCGCCTGGACGCCGAGCCGGGGGATGTCGATGCGCTGGGGCAGCGCCTCCGGCAGCGGCCGCGCGGGGGGCGGCAGCCGGACGGGCGCGGTGGCGCCGAGGGCGAACAGATCACCGGCCGCCGGGTGCCGCGCCCCCTGGGGTACGGCGGTGACGGCCCGCCCCCACAGCCACAGCCCGAGCAGCAGCACCGCCCAGGTCAGGGCGGTGCAGAGACGGCCGCGGAGGTGGTCTTCGCGCATCCGCGCCCTCAGTGCGGGCGGCGGCCGCGGCGGGCGCGCAGCCCCACGGCGACGGCGGCGATCGCGGCCAGCGCGAGACCGGTCAGGGCCTGGGCGGTGTCCGGTCCGCTCCCGCTGGTGGCCACGGTGGCGAACCGGGCGGTGGCGCCACCGCCGGCGTCGACCGGGGCGACGGGTGTGGCGAGGGGTCCGCCGGGCTGCCCCGGTGCGCTCGCGCCGGCTCCTTTGCCGGCCCCGCCCGCCACGACCGTGAGGGTGCCGTCGACCACCCGGTCCGCGCAGGTGACCTTGACGTCGTAGGCGCCCGGCCCGACGGAGGAGCCCACGCGGGTCTCGCCGGACAAGGTGCCCCCGGCGCCGGTCAGCCGGGCGTCGCTGACGAAGGCGCGTGAGGCGGCGGTGGCCTGTCTCCCGGTGCAGCCGCTGACCCGCAGGGTCACGTCGGTCCCCGGCGCGGGGGTCCCGGGCACGGCGGCGAGGGTGCCGCCGCCCGCCGCGTGGGCCGCCTGGGCCGCCGGTCCGAGCGCGGCGACGGCCAGCAGGCCGCTGCACACAGTGAGGGGTAGTGAGCCCATCGTGAACCTCCAGACATCAGGAGGTTCCCCCGGCCCGGGCGCCCCCGCACCTCGGGAGGCGCCGCGCTGCTCCGTCCGGGTGATGCCCGGACCCGGCCGGCTCAGACGAGGTCGACGAGGTCCGCGATGGAGTCGACGATCTGGGAGGGCCGGAAGGGGTGGCGGTCCACCTCGGCGATCCGGGTGACCCCGCTGAGCACCAGGAAGGTGCGCATCCCGGCCTCCAGTCCCGCCAGCACGTCGGTGTCCATGCGGTCGCCGATCATCGCGGAGGTCTCGGAGTGGGCGCCGATCGCGTTCAGGCCCGCGCGCATCATCAGCGGGTTGGGCTTGCCGACGAAGTACGGGCTGCGGCCGGTCGCGGCGGTGATCAGGGCGGCGACCGAGCCGGTGGCGGGCAGGTCGCCGTCGGTGGAGGGGCCGACGTTGTCCGGGTTGGTGGCGATGAACCGGGCGCCGGCGTTGATCAGCCGGACGGCCTTGGTCAGTGCCTCGAAGGAGTAGGTGCGGGTCTCGCCGAGGATCACGAAGTCGGGCTCGTGGTCGGTGAGTACGTAGCCGATGTCGTGCAGCGCGGTGGTCAGGCCGGCCTCGCCGATGACGTAGGCGCTGCCGCCGGGGCGCTGGTCGTTCAGGAACTGGGCGGTGGCCAGGGCCGAGGTCCAGATGTTCTCGGTCGGCACGTCCAGGCCCATGCGGCGCAGCCGGGCGTGCAGATCACGGGCGGTGTAGATGGAGTTGTTGGTGAGGACCAGGAAGGGGCGGCCCGATTCGCGCAGCTTCTTCAGGAAGGCATCGGCGCCGGGGATCGGCACACCCTCGTGGATCAGGACGCCGTCCATGTCGGTGAGCCACGATTCGATGGGCTTGCGGTCTGCCATGTTGTGCGTCTCCTGGCATGCGTGGGATCAACGAACGGGGGCGCCGGAACCACGGCGTACCGACGCCCCCCAGGGTAGTCAGCCCCGGCCGGTCCGTACCCCGGAGTACGGCAGGCGATCAGTTGCCCGTCGCGGACCTTCCGGTCGTCGGCGGAGGACGCGAGGTTCTTGTCGACGTCGTCCCAGTCGGGCCGGAGCACCTCGGCAGTCGGGCCGGAAGACCTCGACGCCGTCCATCAGTTCGGCGACGGCGGTGGCGGTGGCGTCGTGCGGGGCCTTGGAGACGAGCCCGGCCGCGTACGGCAGCGCGAAGGCGGACGGCCCGCCGTCCTTTCCGGCCGGGAACCGGATGCCGAGATTGGGCATGGCCTGGATGAGCACGGCCGTGCGTCACCGGCGACACCCGGGGTGGAGTACTGCACCTTGTTCTCGTACTTGGCGTCGAGCAGGTCCAGCGGGCCCCCGCGCACCCCCTCGGTGCAGCTCGTCGGGGTGGGCGGGGGCGGGGAGTTGGGGCCGCCCGCTCAGCGGCGCCTGCGGGCCACGAGGAACGCGGCACCGGCCACACAGAGCAGGGCGCCGGCCGCGGCGAACAGTCCGTGGGTGAGGCCGGGACCGGTCCGGGCCAGCTCGCGGGCGCGCTCCCCGGCCTCCTGCGCGTCCTGGGCGAAGGGGAGGGAGGGGTTGGCGGGGGCCGCGCCGTCGCCGTCCCTGGACGACCGGCCGGCGGCGGTACCGGCGCCCGGACTCGCCTCCGTGCCGGTGCCGGTGCCCGCCTCCGTGCCGGTGCCCGCCTCCGTGCCGGTGCTCGCCTCCGTGCCCGTGCCCGTGGTCGTGCCCGTACCCGTTCCGGTGCCGGTGCCCGCCTCCGGCAGGCGCTGTGCGACCGGGGTGCGGTCCGGGTCGGGGCTCGCGGAGGTCTCCCCCGCGCCGTCGCCCGGCGTGCCGACGCCGAACCGGTAGACGTTGGACTCCCCGACCCACTCCCCGTCCCGGCCCCGGCGCTGCACGGCGGCGGCACGCGCGGTGACCTGGTCGGGGACGGCGGCGTCACGGGTGAGCGCCAGCCGGACCCGCACGCTGACGGTCTTGCCCGGCGGCACGGTGAAGCCACCGAATCCGGGTGCGTCCAGCACGCCGATCAACTCCTTCTCGTCGCTGCTCTCGAATGCCACCGGCCGGACGCGGGACCCGTCGTGGAAGTCCAGCCGCGCCTGCTCCACCCGCAGCGCGTGCCGGTCGTCGACGAGGACGACGACCGGGTGGACGGCGGCGCAGGAGCGGGTGGTGGTGTTGGTGAGGTCGATGTACCAGGTGCCGCGACCGCCGCCCGGCCGGTACGAGTCGGGGCCGCCGCGGATCCGGGTGGCCAGCGGGAAGTCCCGCTCGCCCGGCGCCGCGCAGGACGGCGAGGGCCCCGCGCCGACGGCGGCCGCCGGTCCGGGGACGAGGACGGCGGCCACGGCGAGCCCCAGGGCGCACAGGGTCAGGGGGCGGCGCGGCAAGGCGCGGGGCGGCAGGGGGCGCGGGCCTGGGAAACGGGGGGACGGGTTGCGCAGGGAGCGGAACCGGGACGGGGACGAGCGCAGGGGCGGGTGCAGGGGCGTGCACAGTCGCATGAACACATGACCATGCCGGTGCGGGCCCCCGGTTCCGCGATGCCACTCCGGTGGCACCCCGCGCGTCCCCCCGATCGGCCGAGGTCAGGGGCGCAGGGTCAGGGATGGCAGGCCCGCCGGGCCGCGGACGCGGTCGCGTCCCGCTCGGCCTCGGCCCGGCGCAGCGCCTGTTCCTGCGAGATGTCCGGGTGGCCACCGTCGGCGATGCCGTGCAGCAGGTCCGCCTTCAGGGCGTCGTAGGAGCGCTCCGCCCGCCCGGCGGCCGCCAGGGCCCGGTCGCAGCCGGTGTCCGCCGGGGCCGCGGGGGCGGCGACGCAGAGCGCGAGCAGCGTCACGGCACCGGCCGCGAGCGCGGAGAGCCGTGTGGACGGCACGGGAGCCTCCGGGGAGTCAGGAGACCAGCGTGACCACTCGGCCGCCGCTTCGTACATCGGCGCAGACCTGGTACGGGTCGGGGTCCCCCTGCCGTTCCCCGCACACCCACCGGGACCCGGCCGCGCGCACCTCGACGGTCCGGCCCTTCGTATAGGCGGCCGCGACCTCGAGGGCCGCCCCGCAGGGCACGCTCCGGGCCGCCATCACCCCGAGCCCGGAGGCCCGGTCCACCCCGCAGTACGCGTAGCCCGTGCCCTGCGCCGCGACGGCCTGCGCGGCTCCCGGCAGGCAGAGCATTCCGGCCCCCACCAACACGGCGACGATCCTCGGCTTGAGCGCCTTCACACCGCACCTCCTTCCCCTGGGGCAACAGCAACCCCACGAGTACCCCGGCGCGCACACCCGCCCGCCCGGACCGCCGCCCTCACGCCCCCGCTCGCCCGAACAACTCGCCCAGCACCAGCTCCGCGGCTCCCTCGCCCACGGCCCCCTCTCCCCGGGCCGCCACCCGTACGGGCACCCCCTCCCGCACCCCTTCACGGACCGTCCGCGCCGCAAGGACCGCGGCGACGCCCCGCACGTACGGCTCCGGGTCCGCCAACACCGTCCGCCCCCCGAGCAGCACCCGGTCGATGTCCAGCAGCCCCACCAGGTTCCCGGCGCCCACCCCGAGCACCCGCGCCGCCGCGGCCGCCTCGCCCCGCGCCACCGCGGCCAGGCACAGCGCCTCCAGGCACCCCCGGTCCCCGCACTCGCAGGGCGGTCCGTCCAGCTGGATGACCTGGTGCCCGAACTCCCCCGCCCCGGTCCGCGCCCCCCGGTGCACCCGCCCGCCGATCACCAGACCGGCCCCGAGCCCCGTACCGAGGTGCAGATAGGCGAAGGACCCGCCCTCGCCCCCGACCGCCAGCCCCACGGCCGCCGCGTTGGTGTCCTTGTCCACGATCACCGGCACCCCCAGCCGCTCCCGCAGCGCGTCGCGCAGCGGAAACCCGTCCCACCCCGGGAAACCGGTGACCCGGTGCAGCACCCCCCGCACATGGTCGAGCGGCCCGGGCAGCGCGACCCCCACCCCCAGCAGCGAGTCCACCTCGGCCAGCTCCCCGAACTCGCCGAGGCACTCCCCCACCAGCCCGGTCACCTGCGCCGCGACCGTGCCCAGCACGGCCTCCGCGCCGGCCCCCAGGTCCAGCGGTCCCCGCCGCTCCCCCACCACGGCCCCGTCCAGGCGTATCAGCACCACCCGCAGCTCGTCCCGGTCCACATGGACGCCGACCGCGTGCCCGGCCTCCGGCACCAGCCGCAGCACGGTCCGCGGCTTGCCCCCGGTGGACGCCCGCCGCCCGGCCTCCGCCGCGAGCCCCGCCTCCCGCAGCCGTCCGGTGATCTTGCTGACGGCCTGCGGGGTCAGCCCGGTCCGCTCGGCCAGCTCCAGCCTGCTGATCCCCGCCGCCCCGGCCTCCCGCAGCAGACCGAGCACGAGCGCGCTGTTGTGCGACCGCACCGCGCCCACGTCCGCCCCGGTGCCGGCCCGTCCGCCCCTCGCCCTGTCCATGCTCACACGCCCCATTGTCCCCTCCGCTTGCACTTTGGCAACGGCGTTGCGAAAGTGGGGGTCATGACTGCCGCCACGCCCTTCCGCGTCGGCCTGATCGGTTACGGTCTCGCCGGCTCCGTCTTCCACGCCCCGTTGATCGCCGCGACCGAGGGCCTCGCCCTGGACACGGTCGTCACCTCCAACCCGGAGCGGCAGCGACAGGCCCGCGGCGAGTTCCCGGACGTGACGCTCGCCGCGACCCCCGACGAGCTGTTCGCCCGCGCGGCCGAGCTGGACCTGGTCGTCGTCGCCTCCCCGAACAAGACCCACGTCCCGCTCGCGACCGCCGCCCTGGAGGCGGGCCTGCCCGTGGTCGTGGACAAGCCGGTCGCCGGCACAGCGGCCGAGGCCCGGTCGCTCGCCGCCCTCGCCGAGGACCGCGGCCTGCTGCTGTCGGTCTTCCAGAACCGGCGCTGGGACAACGACTTCCTGACCCTGCGCGCCCTCCTCGCGGACGGGGCGCTCGGCGAGGTCCGCCGGTTCGAGTCCCGCTTCGAGCGCTGGCGTCCGAAGCCCAAGGGCGGCTGGCGCGAGTCCGGCGACCCGGCGGAGATCGGCGGCCTGCTCTACGACCTCGGCAGCCACGTCGTCGACCAGGCCCTCGTCCTGTTCGGCCCGGCCGCCGAGGTGTACGCCGAGGCGGACGTCCGCCGCCCGGGCGCCGAGGCCGACGACGACACCTTCATCGCCCTCACCCACGCCGGCGGCGTCCGCTCCCACCTCTACGTCTCCGCGACGACCCCCCAGCTCGGCCCGCGCTTTCGCGTGCTGGGCTCCGAGGCGGGCTATGTGAAGTACGGCCTCGACCCCCAGGAGGGCGCCCTGCGCGAGGGCCTGCGCCCGGGCCCCGAGTGGGGTGCCGAGCCCGCGTCGCTGTACGGCCGCATCGGCGCCGGCGAGTCGCCGCTGACCGGTGGCGGCACCCCCGTACCGACCCTGCCCGGCGACTACCCGGCGTACTACGCGGCCGTCGCCGCCGCCCTCGCCGGCGCGGGGCCGAACCCGGTGACCGCCCTGGAGGCGGCCGCCGCCCTCGACGTACTGGAGGCGGCCCGCAGGTCCGCCCAGGAGAAAGTGACGGTGAGCCTCTGATGTCCCAGTCGACCACTGCCGAACTCGCGCCCGCTCCCACCATCGAGGAACTGGAGGAACAGGAACGCCGCCTGGTGTTCCACCGGTTCGGCTACGAGGACGCGTGGGCCCTCGGCTCCCTCCTGGTGGAGATGGCCCGCGAGCGCCGGCTGCCCGTCGCCATCGACATCCACCGCGCCGGCCAGCAGCTCTTCCACGCGGCCCTGCCCGGCTCCACGCCGGACAACGACGCCTGGATCGACCGCAAGCGCCGGGTGGCCATGCGCTACGGCGCCCCCTCCTACCTGGTCGGGTCCCGCTTCCGCGCCAAGGGCACCACGTTCGAGCACTCCTCCCGCCTCGACCCCGACGTCTACGCGGCCCACGGCGGCTCCTTCCCCATCCGGGTGGCGGACGTCGGCGTCATCGGCGCGGTGACCGTCTCCGGTCTGCCGCAGGTGGAGGACCACCGGCTGGTGGTGGCGGCGCTGGAGAAGTTCCTCGGCGCGTCGGCGGGCTGAGCGGCCTCGGCCGACCGGGGGAACTTCGGCCTCGGGGGAAAACCGCGGGAATCAGCGGCGACGCCCTCCGGTTGGCAGTGGGAAGTGATGATCACAGCACAGCCCCACCACCCGGAGGGATCGCCCGCATGAGTGACACCACAGGCCCGCTGAAGCAGCGCATCGGCCGGTACGGCGTCTGGGACGTCGCGCTGCGCGCGGAGGAGCCCGACCGCCGCACCGAACAGGCCGAGGCCGCCGCCGAGCTGGAGGAACTCGGCTACGGCGCCATCTGGCTGGGCGGCAACAGCACCGCCGCGAACGCCGCCCCGCTCATCGGGGCGACCGGCCGGATCACCGTCGGCACCAGCATCCAGAGCGTCTGGCAGCGGGAGGCCGCCGAGACCGCCGCCGACTTCGCCGAGCTGGAGTCGGCCCACCCCGGCCGCTTCGTGCTGGGCCTCGGGGTGAGCCACGGCCCCAGGGTGCAGGGCTACGAGCGGCCGTACGCCACGATGGTCGGCTACCTGGACGAGCTGGACAAGGCGGGCCTGCCCGCCGACCGGCGCGTGCTGGCCGCCCTCGGCCCCAAGATGCTGAAGCTGTCCGGTGACCGGGCGGCCGGCGCCATCCCCTACCTGGTCACCCCCGAGCACACCGCCAAGGCCCGCGAGATCCTCGGTGAACAGCCGCTGCTGGCGCCGGAGTTGAAGGTCGTCCTGGAAGCGGACCCGGACCGTGCCCGCGCGATCGCGCGCGCCTACCTGTCGCGGTACCTCGAACTCCCCAACTACACCAACAACTTCCTGCGCCTGGGCTTCAGCGAGGCCGACGTGGCCGACGGCGGCAGCGACCAGCTCATCGACGCGGTCTTCGCCTGGGGCGACGACACCCGCGTCCGCGAGCACGTCGACGCCTTCCACGAGGCGGGCGCCGACCACGTGGCCCTCCAGGTGGTCACCGAGACCACCGGCAGCACCCTGCCGAGGGAGGAATGGCGCCGCCTCGCCGCGCTGCTCGGCTGACGCCTCGGCCCGCCGGGCCCACGGGGAACCGCGCGCCGCGGTTCCCCGCCACCCCCGGGCCGACGGCGGGCGGCTACGCGTCCTTCAGCACCTGCCGCTGCCGGCCGAGCCCCTCGACCTCCAGCTCGACCACGTCCCCGGCCCTCAGGTACGGCTTCGGCTCGGGCCGCCCCATCGCCACCCCCGCGGGCGTCCCGGTGTTGATCACATCGCCGGGGTACAGCGTCATGAACCGGCTCACGTACCGCACCACCTCCCCCACCGGGAAGATCTGCTCCGCCGTCGTACCGTCCTGCTTCAGCTCCCCGTTGACCCACAGCCTCAGCGCGAGCCGCTGCGGGTCCGGCACCTCGTCGGCCGTCACCAGCCACGGGCCCAGCGGGTTGAACGTCTCGCAGTTCTTGCCCTTGTCCCAGGTCCCGCCGCGCTCGATCTGGAACTCCCGCTCGGAGACGTCGTGCGCGACCGCGTACCCGGCGACATGCGCGAGCCCTTCCTCGGCCGACTCCAGATGGCGGGCCGTGCGCCCGATGACGACCGCCAGCTCCACCTCCCAGTCGGTCTTGACGGAGCCGCGCGGCACGAGCACGGTGTCGTCCGGGCCGACGACGGTGTCCGGTGCCTTGAGGAAGACGACCGGCTCCGCGGGCGGCTCGGCACCGGTCTCCCGGGCGTGGTCGTGGTAGTTGAGCCCGATGCACACGATCTTGCCGATGCGGCCGAGCGGGGGCCCGATCCGCAGCCCCGCGTCCAGCGCGGGCAGCTCACCGGAGTCGGCCGCCGCCCGTACCCGGGCCAGCGCGGCCTCGTCGGCGAGGAGCGCGCCGTCGATGTCGTCCACGAGTGCGGACAGGTCACGCAGGGTCCCGTCCGCGTCGAGCAGCGCCGGGCGTTCCGCCCCCGCCGTACCGACTCGCAGCAGCTTCATGGTCACCATCTCCTTCGATCGCGCAGGCGCCCGGCCGACGGGTGCAGCCATCGGAGGACTGGACGATCCTCCAAGTCTCCCGTCCGGCCCGCAAGACCCTGTTCAGGGAGTGGACCGGGGCCGAGCGCCGCCCGCGGGTGCCGCTACCGGTACAGCGCGGCCCGCTCCACCGCGCTCCAGGTCGTACTGGTGACGACGTACAGCGCGGCGGCGAGCGGTACGACGGCCACGGTGACCAGGGTGAGGAAGGACAGGAACGGCATCACCTTGCCGACCGCGCCGAGCCCCGGCACCTCCTCGCCGCCGGCGGCGGCCATGACCGGGTGCTGCGCCATCTGCCGCCTGGTGCGGAGGTAGTTGAAGGTGGCGACCGCGGCGACCAGCGCGAAGAGCCCGAGGTAGACCATCCCGGCCCCGCCGAAGAGCCCGTCCCCGGCGAGCGCGTCGGCCCACCGGCCGCCGAGCGGCGCCGCGAACAGCCGGTGGGCGAGCAGCTGGCCGCCCGCGCCGCCGGCGCCGGAGAACAGGTGGTAGAGCAGGAAGAAGGCGGGGAGCTGGAGCAGGCCCGGCAGGATGCCGGACAGCGGCGAGACCTTCTCCTCGGTGTGCAGCTCCAGGACCGCCTGCCGCAGCCGCTCGGGGTCCTTGGCGTGCCGTCGGCGCAGCTCGGCGATCCTCGGCTGGAGCGCGGCCCGGGCCCGCTGGCCGCGGGCGGCGGCGCGGGAGAGGGGGTGGACGAGCAGGCGTACGAGCGCGGTGAACAGGACGATCGCGGCGGCGGTCGCGGAGGCGTGGCAGAGCGGGGCGAGCAGGTCGGCGAGCCGCTCGACCAGGTGTGCGAACACGGAGAAGACGGACATGGGTGAGCCCTCCGGGGGTCTCGTCGTGCCGGAATGCGAAGTGAGGTTCGGCAGGACGACCCGCGCGGGGTCACGGAGGGACTGTGGTGCGTGCCCGGTGTGCCCTACGTGCCCTACGCGGCGGTCGCCGGAAGGGTCCGTCCGGGCGCCCTGGGCCGGCGGCGGCCGGGGGCGTCGGGGTCGCGCTGGGGCAGGAAGGCCGTGCGCCGGGCCCGGTCGCGTATCGCGGTGCGCACCCGGGTGGGTGGCACGGCGGGCACGGAGCGGGCGGCGAGGTGGCTGCACAGGGCGAGCGCGGAACCGGCCGCGGCGGTCGCGGCGAGGGCGACGGCGGTGGTGAGGCCGCCGGTGTCGAGGAGGGCGAGGGGGAGCAGCAGGAACAGGGGGGCAAGCAGGAACGCGACGGCACGGCTGCGTTCGCGGCTCATCGCTCTCCCCCTCCCCCGGCCGGCGTCTCATCCTCGCCGGTCATGCCTGTGCGTCGATTATGCCTGCTCGGTCATGCCTGTTCGGTCTCCAGCGGTTCCAGCAGCCGCTTGGGCTTCAGCAGGGCGCGGCTGACCGGGTCCGCCGGGTCCGGATCGAGTCCGGGGCCCGGCTCCATGACAACGTCCGCGACCGGCACGATGGTTCCGCACAGGGCGCATTCGCCGTACGGCCCGATCTCGGTGCCGCACACGGCGTGCCGGAAGTAGCGCAGCCGGGCCCCGTCGAACTGCTCGCGACCCCAGCTGCCCAGCGAGCGCAGGGTGGGCCACAGGGCGATGCCTCGCTCGGTGACGACGTACTCGTCCCGGGGCGGCGACTGCTGGTAGCGGCGCTTTTCGAGGATGCCCTCGGCGGTCAGCGCCTGCAGCCGGGCGGCCAGGACGGCGCGCGGGATGCCGAGATGGACCAGGAAGTCGTTGTAGCGCCGCACGCCGTAGAGCGCGTCCCGGACGACGAGCAGCGTCCAGCGCTCGCCGACGACTTCGAGCGCGCGGGCGATCGAGCACTCCTGTGTCGCGTAGTCCTTGCCCAGTGCCATGCCCCCCACTGTAGCGACTTCCCGACCATAGGTTCATCTATTGAACCGACCGTGTTACGGTGGCCGGGACAGCAAGGTTCGATGAACGAACTTATGCCTTCGGTCCGGCAGCGCGGGCCGGGGCGGGACAGGACTTGCCATGACCGGGCTCGACTCCACCGCCGTACGGCAGGCGCATACGGCGCGTGCGGGGGGAGGTGCGCCCAGCGGCCCGGACACCCCCGTCCGCCCCCGCGCCACCCTCGCCCTCACCAGCGCGGCGACCGCGGTGACCCTGATGATCTACACCGCCCCGATGGTCACGCTGCCGCAGACGGCGACGGCCCTGCACACCTCGCTCTCCGCCCAGGCCTGGCTCCTGAACGGCACCCCGCTCGGCCTCGCCGCCCTGCTCCTGGTGGCCGGCAGCCTCGCCGACGACTACGGCCGCCGCCGGATCTTCCTCAGCGGCACCCTGGCCCTGGGCCTCACCACCGCCCTCGGCGCGCTGGCCACGTCCACCTGGCAGTTCACCCTGGCCCGCATCGCCCAGGGCGCCGCGAGCGCGGCCCTGCTGGCCAGCGGCCTCGGCCTGATCGTGCACGCCTTCCCGAGCCCGCGCGGCCGGCTGCACGCGACCGGCGTCTGGGGTGCCTTCGTCAGCGGCGGCATCGCGGCGGGCCCCCTGGTCGCCGCGTCCCTGCCGAACTGGCGCGTCGGCTACGGCGTCCTCGGCGTCGTCGCCCTGCTCCTGGCCGCGCTCGGCACCCGCGCGCTCACCGAGTCCCGCGCGCCCCGCGGCGGCCGCCCCGACATCCTCGGCGCCCTCACCTTCGGCACCGCCCTGACCGCCCTGATCGCGGCGCTGACCCTGGGCCGGGACGGCTGGCTGCGAGCCCCGGTGGGCCTGCTGCTCGCGGCGGCGGTGCTGCTGGTCGGCGCGTTCGTCGCGGTGGAGCGCCGCTCCGGCACCCCGATGATCGACCTCGGCCTACTGCGCCGCCCCCGCTTCCTGTCCTCCTCCGCGGGCGGCCTGTTCACCGGCCTCGCCGTGATCGCCCCCTTCAGCTACCTGCCCGCCGTCGTGCAGCAGACCATGCACCTGTCCCCCCTCGCCACGGCCGGCCTGCTGCTGCTCTGGTCCGGCCTGAGCTTCGCCGTCGCCCTCCAGGTCAAGCGACTGCCCGGCCGGATACCGCCGCGCGCGCAACTGGCCCTGGGCTTCGCCCTGCACATGGTCGCCGTCCTGACGATGCTCGGGGCCGTCGGCGCGGGCTCCTGGACCCGGCTGCTGCCCGGCCTGGCCATCGGCGGCGTGGGCAGCGGCCTGCTCAACGGCGCCCTGCCGCTGCTCGCCGTCGACTCCGTCCCGCGCGAACGCGCCGCCATGGGCTCCGGCGCCCAGCAGACCCTGCGCTACATCGGCTCCAGCGCCGGCGTCGCCCTCACCATCGCCCTCGCCACCTCGGGCGGCGACCTCGCCCACGGCACGGACATCGCCCTGGTGGTGTCGGCGGGGCTGGCGCTGGCGGGGGCGGTGGGGGTGATGGTGCTGCGGGAGCGCGACGGGCAGCGGGCGTAGGGGCGGCGGGCGGGCCGGGGTTCGGCAGCCGCGCCCCCTGGTTTCACGGCGCTTCAGGAGCCGCCCGACCGTGTGGTGGGCAAGGGGAGGGCGTCCTGGTAGCCGTTGACGGGCCGGGGCACCTTCGTGACCGTACGGGCGTCCAGCGCGACCTGCGCCGAGCCGGTGCCCAGGGTGCCCGCGGGGTGCCAGCTCCCGGTGACCGACACCCACGTGTCGGCGGCGAGCACGGGACCGCCGTAGATCCGCACCTTCACCGACTGGGCGTCCGCGGCGCAGCAGTTGATGATGATGCGGGTCAGATCCCAGCCGTCCTTCCCGTGCGGCGTGACGATCCCGGTCATCGTGACGGTACGCCCCTTGATGGCCCGCGAACGGTCCTGCCGTACCCGGCTGGTGAAGTCGGACAGGGTCATCGGCAGCGGCGAGGTGGCGGGCAACGGGTCGAACGCGCCCTGCCGGGCGACCGGTTTGGCCGGCTGCCGGGCGGCGGTGTAGGCGCCGAGGGCGGGCGGCGCGTAGAAGAGCAGGCTGAGCGCGGGCAGCAGCAACAGCCAGGCGACGCGCGGCATTGCGGAGTGATCGTGCCCGTGCGCCTGCGCGTGCTCGTCCTCGTGCCCGTTCGGGTGTTCGTGCCCGTGTTCGTGCCCGTGCCCGTGTTCGTGCTCCTCGGGGTCCCGCCGCCCCCTCCGGTCGAGGACGGCGCCGGCGATCCCCAGCAGGACCAGCACCACGCCCGAGGCGATGAGCAGGGGCCGCATGCTCTCCTTGACGTAGCGCAGGCACAGGTCGGTGACGACGGAGATGTGCAGCAGCCCGAGCCCGCACAGCACAAGCAATCCCGCCTGGAACGACCGTTTCACAGGAGTGCCCCTCCGATCAGCGCGCTGCACACGACGGCGACCACGAGGGTGGCCGCGCAGAACCGCACGGCGAACGCCCGCCCGAAGGTCCCCGCCTGCAAGGCGATCAGCTTCAGGTCGACCATGGGACCCACCACCATGAACGCCAGCCGAGCGACCGGCGGGAACCCGGTGAGCGAGGCTGCCAGGAAGGCGTCCGCCTCCGAGCAGACGGCGAGCAGCACGGCGAGGGCGGCCAGGAAGAGCACGGACAGCCAGGGCGTCCCGGCGAAGGTGTCGAGCACGGAGCGCGGCACGGCGACGTTGAAGGTGGCCGCCGCCATGGCGCCGAGCACCAGGAAGCCGCCGGCGTGCAGGAAGTCGTGCTGGAAGCCGAGCCGGAACTCGTCCCAGCGGCTGTGGCCCGTGCGGTGCCCGGTGTGCCGTACGGCCGGCCGCAGCCACTCGCTGCGCCCGAACCGCAACCACAGCCAGCCCATGACGACGGCGGTGGCGAGCGAGGCCAGCAGCCGGGCCAGCACCATGGCCGGGTCGCCGGGGAAGGCGATCGCGGTGGCGGTGAGCACGACGGGGTTGACGGCCGGCGCGGACAGCAGGAACGCGAACGCCGCGGCCGGTGTCACCCCGCGCCCGATGAGACTGTTGGCGACGGGCACGGAAGCACACTCGCAGCCCGGCAGCACGACCCCCGCCACCCCGGCCACCGGCACGGCGAGCACGGGCCGCCGGGGCAGCATCCGCCGGAACACCCACTCGGGCACGAAGGCGTTGATCGCCCCGGACAGGGCCGTACCCAGCAGTAGGAACGGCAGCGCCTGCACGGTGACCGCCAGACACACCGTCCGCCACGCCTGCACCGCCGGGGCGTCACCCCACCGCCCGACGAGGAAGAGCAGGGTCCCGGGCACGACGGCGGCGCCGACCAGCAGCAGCGGCCAGAACCGGGGCGGCGCGCTCGCGGCCGTCGCCGCCCCCGCCGCCGCCCCCTCCCGAGCCGCCGCCGAACCGTCCTGACCGGCCTCGACCAGCTCCCCCGTCAACCGCATCCCGACCCCACGTCCAGATGTCCACACGGACGGGTGTCCCCGTGGATGTCGCTGTCGGCACCGAAGATAGCGACCGCTCCTGTGCACGGGCGCCGCGTACCCCGGTACGGCCCACGGGTGCTTGCCCCCACCGTCCCTCACGTTTGTCGGCGCCCGGCAGTACGGTGTCCCCCATGCGCCCCGACACGCCTGCCGAGAACGTCGACCACACCGCCGAAGCGGCACGCCTGGAGCGGACCGCCGGCCTGTACCCGGAGGACGCCGAGGCCCTGCTCCTGCGGGCGGCGGCCCACCTGGAGCTGTCCGGCGACCGCCCCGCGGCCACCACCCTCTACGACCGCCTGCTGTCCACCCCCGGCACCCTGGAGAACCCGTCCCTGGTGCGGGCCCTGAAGGCGGCCAACCTCTGGGAGTACGGCCACGAGGCGGAGGCCAGGGCGATCATCGAGGGCATCCGCACCACCGCCCCGCGCGACCCCGGCCCGTGGCTGATCGTCGCGGAGTCCCTGGAGTCCCACGACGAGCTGGACGCCGCGGAGGACACCTTCACGGAGGCGGCGCGGCTCCTCCTGCCCGACACCCAGGAGACCCCCCTCCCCCTGCACCCCCTCCTCCACGGCCGCCACCGCGTCCGCCGCATGCGGGGCCTGCCGCACGACGACTGGGACACCCTGGCCGACACCCTGCACACCGGCCCGGTCCCCCTGGACGAACTGCACGACCCGAAACGCGTCTGGTCCCTGGGCTCCGACAACCCCGCCGAACTCCAGGCCGAGATCTCCCGCCTCCGCGCCGAACTGGGCACCTACCGCGAGGCCCTCTCCCGCCCCTTCCCGGTCGCCGTCCTGCACTGGCCGGCCCCGGAACTGGCGGAACTCCTCTCGGCCTACCCCGCCCTCGCCACGGAGTACCCCTCCCACGAGGCCCACCTCGCGACCATAGAGTCCTCCCTGCGCGAACTCTCCTCCTCCGGCACGGCCAACCTCGGCATCGTCACCGGCACCGTCCCCTCCTACGAAGCCTTCGCCGCCTCCGAAGCCACCTCCCCGGACGACCCGACCCTGCTCCCCCAGTACGCCACGACCCTGGCCTCCAGGGGCCGCGCGGTGGCCTGGCCACCGGAGGTGGGGGCGGGGTGCTGGTGCGGGTCGAAGAAGGCGTATGAGGGGTGTCACGGGGCTGAGTAACGCCGCTTAGATCACACCACTCACAAGGAAGAGTCTTGAGCGATTCTCTATTCTCTCTTGATGTCAATGCAGCACAAGGAATCTCTCAGTCAACGAAACACCTGGATTCAGACCTCGGTTTAACCGAAGTAGCCAACTGGTTTCGATCTCAACCCGCTCTCGAATTGCGCTTCGGAAACCTCATTCGACAGTCAATCGATGAGGTCCTCGACGGGCAACGGACAGGACGCTTCAACCTCAAAGATCTCGAAAAAACCGAAAAGACCTATCTCGGAACCAAGGTCGAGATCATCGCTCGTGCAGAATTTGGGCTAGGTCGCGGCACCAAGATGGACTTCTTGATTAACAACCACGAAGTCGACGCCAAATTCACCATTGGCGATAACTGGACCATCCCTAATGAAGCAAACGGCCACATCTGCCTACTAATCAAGGCAAATGACCACAAAGCAACCTACCAAGTGGGTCTTATCAAAATAGCAGATGAATATTTGAACCTCGGAAAAAACCGAGACGGGAAGCGCACCCTATCTGCAGCCGGAAGAAATGCAATCGAATGGCTAGTTAAAGAGGGGCGACTTCCGGAAAATATCCTGCTCACCCTCCCAGCGCCGACCATGAAGTCAATCTTCGAGAACGAAAAGAGCGGCCAAGCCCGCACTAACGAACTTTTCCTTCGCGTTCAAACGAGACTCATCAATCGAAATACCGTCCTCACTGTGGCCCGTCAGGACGATAGCCCGAAACGTGTACGCGACGCCCGCAGCCATCTACGCGACAAGGGAATCATCATTCTCGGACATCAGGGCCAGCATCCCCGTATCGCATATGAACTTGGCCTTCCCATACCGACAAAGGGCTCGTGGGTGTCAACCCGCATCACAGAGATACAAGCCCCATCACTCAGTAGAGAAACGACCCAAATCTTCGGTCGCAGCTACGCTATCTGGAGAGAGGGCGATCCCTCATCTGTAGCGCCAGCTAAGTACTGATCAAAGATGACGACAAAAAGGCCGACCCCAGACACCGTATCCCCCTGGTCTCCGCCCGAAGGATCTTGGGCCTCATCCGCCGCCCGTCGCCGCAACATGCAAGCCATCCGGAACCGGGACACCAAGCCGGAGTGGCTGATCCGGAGGCTCGTACATGCACAGGGGCTTCGGTACAGAGTCGCAGCCAAGCCGTTGCCCGGACTTCGCCGGACCGCCGACATGGTCTTCCGCCCTGCCAAAGTGGCTGTCTTCATCGACGGTTGCTACTGGCACGGCTGTCCGGAGCACTACGTCCCGCCGCGGACCAACCCCGGCTACTGGTCAGACAAGGTGGCCCGCAACATGGCACGCGACCGGGACACCGACCAGCGCCTGAAGGAGGCAGGCTGGACGGTGCTCCGGTTCTGGGAACACGAGCCATCGGAGGACTGCGCTGCCCGGATCGCCGCCGAGGTTGAAAAGCGGCGCAACGCAATGCGCAAGGGACGAGCCAGCTGATCAGCTCTTCTGCTGATCACGTTCCCGGGCGGCCTTCAGGACATCGATGATCGACTTACCGACGGCCTTCGCTACCGGCGGCGGAAAGGCATTGCCCACCTGCCGGTACTGCGCAGTCTTCCCACCCGCGAAATCCCACTCGGGCGGGAAGCCCTGGATGATGGCTGCCTGCCGCACAGTGAGCATCGGCCCGTCGGCGCCGAAAAGGTCACGACCTTCCGTCTGCTTCTTTGCGCACGTCTCAATATCATTGGCCACGCCAAGGCCTGAGACGCCAAGCAGTTTCCAGGCCGCCTTTGCACGGCTCGGCCCAAGGTCAGCTCCACCGTGCTTCTTCGACCCTCCGACAAGCGTAGGTGCGATACCCCCGCCCTTGCCCTTGAGTTCAGCATCACGATTACGGGCCTTCTCCAGCCACCGGTCGAAAGCTTTGCGTGCCACCTCGGCATGCACACCTTCGAAGTACCGCTCAAATCGCTCCCGCATGGATGCCTCAAGGCTGTCAGCGACACTGACCGGGTCTTCGTGCGTAGCCGAAGGCCACTCGTACTTCAAATCCTTGATGACGTCGTTGCGGAACGCCACGAGGATGGCTCGCGGCCGAAGCTGTGGCACACCGAAATCACTGGCCTCCAGAACATCCCACTGAGCGACGGTGTATCCGAGGCCCGGATCGTAAGCGATCTCCCCATCGTCTCCTCGGTACTTACCGCTCTGGAGGCGTGCCTTGATCCAGTCGCGGTAGTCCGAGAACTTCGGATCCATGATCCCTCGGACGTTCTCGATCATCACCGCGCGCGGCCTCAAAGCGTCGACCAGGTCCAGCATGCGCGGAAACAGGTCTCGCTCGTCGTCTTTCCCGAGTTGTTTCCCGGCGTGTGAGAACGGAGGGCATGGCACGCCGCCAGCCAGCAGGTCCAGTTCGCCCTTCTTCAGCCGATCAGCACCCTTGACCAGGTCGCTGTAGGGGTCGAACTCTTTGACATCAGCCGCCAGGATGTCGCAGTGCTTCCTCTCCCAGCCCCAGACCTCATGGTCATTGATGTTGAGCGCAAGGGTTTCAGCAGCATGCCTGTCGATCTCGACCAGAGCCAGGTGTCTGAACCCTGCCTGGTGAAGACCAACGGCCTGCCCGCCGGCGCCAGCACAGATCTCGATCGACGTGAACTCGGGCCCGGTTGACTCCGCGCTCATGTGCGCAGATTCCTTCGCGTGGGTCATGCCCCCTCCTTACAGCCGTGCAGCGGCAGACACATCTTGCAATCCACCATCACTGAGGGTGACAGACCCCACTGACAACGAGACCTCACCAAGTGTGCCGCACGCCCCGCCGTTCGCTGAACGCACCCTCCGTCACGCCGAACACTCATACGATATTGCGCATGCGGACGCCTGCTTGGACGGAAGACGAACTCGTACTGGCCGGAGCACTGGTCGTGAAGAACGGATGGAGGGAGCTGCGAACCACGGATCCGGAGGTGCACGAACTGTCGGAACTGCTTCGCTCGCTTCCGATCCACAGCACCGAAGCGCTCGCACTTCCCGGGTTCAGGTCTCCCAGCAGCGTTAGTCGCAAAACCACTGATTTTGCAACAAACCACCCGCAGTACAGCGGGGCAGCCACGCGGTGCGGGAGGCCGACGCTGCTGATGATCGATGCATTCCTCAGCCGTGAAGCTGAGATGCTCCAGGCCGCCCAGGCCATTGAGGATGGCATCGGCTCGGGCGAGCTGCACAGCATCCCGCCTCAGCCCGAGGAAGTCGACGAGACGGGGGTCACAGCCATCGAAGGACGTCTGCTCGTCCGTTGGGCCCTGGCGCGGGAGCGTGACCCGCGGCTGCGCAGACTCAAGATCGATCACATGCGCCGCCAAGGCCGGCCGCTTAGCTGCGAGGTGTGCGACTTCGACTTCGCGCGCACTTACGGCGAACTCGGCGAGGGCTACATCGAAGTGCATCACGTCACGCCGCTGCACGTCTCCGGCCAAAGAGAGACCGGACTTGCCGATCTTGCTTGTCTTTGCGCCAACTGCCACAGGATGTGCCATAGGAGTCGCCCCGGTGCCACCTGGCGCACCCCAGCGTCCCTTCGCGCGCTGATGGGGAAGTCCGCTCATTCGGCGTCTCACTAGGCAGCACCCGCTTCGGCCTCGTAATGGACCTGGGCGCGGTCCAGGATCTCGTCCGGGTCGTGCCCACGGGAAGCAGTCCAGTGCAGCAGATCTGCGATCAGTTCAATCGCCGCCTCCTCCAGGCCGATGCGGTTGACCGTATGCCGGAAGTCCACTTTGCCGCCCGCATAGCCCTCCAGGGCGCAGGCAGCCCGCTCAAGTCGTCGGCATGTCTGGCCCCTCAGCTCTACCTCACACCAGACCGACTTACCGGCCGCAGTCGGGGCCGCTCCCCAATCGGCCGCAAGGGTTGCCAGGAGATGCAAGCCACGCCCGCACTCCTCAGCGCACGACATGGATGCCCGGGCCGGCATCGTCCGACTGCCGTCGTGCATCTCGATCCTCAGCCTTCCACCTCTCCATTCAAGGACGAGGGCAGCGGTCACACCCTCGCCGACGTGCTTGATGACATTCGTCGCAAGCTCCGTGACCAGAAGTGCGACCTCATCGGTGTCCACAGGCATGCCCCAGCGGCCCAGCTGATTTCCTGCCGCTCTGCGCAGCATCCTCATCTCCGAGGCTGTGGCCGCAAAAGGCAGCACACAACGGAGTCCGGGCTCCCTGACTTCACGGTCGGACATGGCGGTCCTCCCTTCCGGGCCACGCACATGCCTGCGCCCGCCGTATCCGAACGGCTGCATTGCGTAGCGACCTGAGGTCGAGCATGGCATATGAGAACTCTCGTTATGCAACTTCTCACGGGAATCGATCGGGTGAATCCGGTGGTGAGGCAGCTTCACGGCTCCCTAGCCTGATCGGGATCTCCGGGCCATCACCCCAGCGCACGGCGAAGGAGCCGAATGTCCGAGCGGACCACAACACGCCGCCGCCAACTTGGTGCCATGATGCGCAAGTTGCGTGCCCGCAAGGGGCTGACCCTTGAGGAGGCCGGGCGGCTTGTCGGCGTCTCGAAGGCGACAGTCAGCCGCTATGAGACCCAGGCTGGGCCGGTCAAGTGGGTCATCGTTGAGGCGCTGTGCCGCGAGTACGGAGCAACCGAGGCCGAGCGCGAGTCCGTTGTGAGCCTGGCGAAGGGCGCGAAGGAGCAAGGCTGGTGGCACTCCTTCGCCGACTCCATTCCGGAGAGCATGAACCTGCTGCTCACTCTGGAGGACGAAGCCGTACGCGAGAGTCACTTCTCCTGCGTCTACGTGCCCGGCCTCCTCCAGACACGGGCCTACAGCACGGCGCTGCAGAGGGCCAACGAAGTACCCCTTGCCCAGGAGGAGATCGACCGGCTGGTCGGCATCCGCATGAAGCGGCAGGAGATCCTCACCCGCCCGAAGCCACCGCGGTTGTGGGCGATCCTCGACGAGTCCGTTGTCCGCCGTGTCGTCGGCTCGCCTCAGACCATGAGGGAGCAGCTCGGTCGGCTGCTCGAAGCCAACGAGTCCCCTCACATCACGCTTCAGGTACTGCCTTTCTCGAAAGGCGCCCATGCCGCCTCGCTGGGCAGCTTCGTCATCCTCGGCGGCCCCGAGCCGGCACTCGACGTCGTGTATGTCGACTTCCACACCGGATCCCTCTTCTTGGAGAAGGACGAGGAACTTGACCGGTACAGGCTTGCGTTCGAGTACCTCCAGGCACAAGCGTTGGACATGGAAGCCTCCTCCGCCTTGATCCACCGCGCCCTCAAGGAGCTGTGAATGACCGCCGGCCCCCAGTCCGTCTCGGAGCCCCGCTGGTTCAAGTCGTCCTACAGCGGCGGCAACGCGACTGAGTGTGTGGAGGCCGCGTTCGTGTCCTCTGGTGTGCTCGTACGCGACTCGAAGATCGGCAGCGGCGCCATACTCGTTCTCCAAGGCGTGGCCTGGCAGGCGTTCTCTCAGGCCGTGGGGAACGGGCAGCTCGGGAACTGAGGCTTCACCGCGCTGAGAGGCAGGACCGGGCCTCGGCACCGTACAAGTTCGTGCAAGCCGCTGGCCCGCCATGCCCGGCCGGCGCAAGCCTGTTCCTGTCGATCGTCACTCGTCACCGTGGAGGGCACATGGCACTGCGTCGGCTGGGCAAGGACCCCGAGAGTCCCAACAACGGCTCCCCGACCGTGTACCTGGACGACGAGACGGGGCACTACATCCTCCAGGGCTGGCGGGTCACGGACCCCGGCCGGCTTGCACAGCTGGATATCCCCGATCATGAGACGGTGATCGAGTTCCCGCGTCGCATGCTGCGGTTCTTCCCGGAGGTGAACGACGGTGTCCGAGACGGCGATTGAGGAACTCTTCCGCACGGCCCGGCACAGTTGCCGCCACCTTGAGACGCGGGACGCGTACGCGCTCGACGAGGACTACCGTGAGTGGGCGGCGGGCGAGCGGTTCGATCCGGCGGAGCGCTGGTCCTGGTGGGGCGAGCTGGTTTCCGCCACGGTGGCCAGGGGGGTGTCCGTACAGCGGGCCCGCATCGTCTCGGAACCACTCTCGCCCTATGTCCGCTACGAGTACGAACTGACCAGCCCGCACAACATCAAGGCCGGCGAAGACGTCCGCTGGCTGCCCCGTCGGCAGGCCTCCGCACTCGCACTGCCGGGCAACGACTTCTGGCTGTTCGACAACGGGTCCGTGCTGTTCAACCACTTCGCCGGTGACGGCACGATGACCGGCGAAGAGCTGGTCACCGACCCGGCCGTGGTGCGGCTGTGTGCCTCGGCGTTCGCCTCCGTGTGGGACCGGGCTGTCCCCCACGATCAGTACCAGCCGTTCTGACAGGGCGCATCCGGGCAGTCTGAAGTGGCTTCGTCATCCAGCGTCCAGCAAGCCCGGGAGACCCTGGGGAAACGGCTGCGTGAGATCCGGCAGGACTCGGGCCTGACGGCTCGGCAGCTGGCCTCCCGGGCCGGCTGGCACGAAAGCAAATGCAGCCGCATCGAGAACGGCCGCACGGCGCCTTCCGACGACGACCTGCGGATGTACACGCTGCATTGCGGCGCGACCGGGCAGACCGCGGACCTCATTGCCACGGCGCGCAACATCGACGGCGCCTACGTCGAGTGGCGGCGTATGGAGCGGTCCGGGCTGCGCCGGGCCCAGGAGTCGGTCCTTCCCCTCTGGGAACGCACACTGCGCTTCCGGGCGTACTCCTCGTGGCTGATTCCGGGTCCGTTCCAGACCCGTGGGTACATCACGGCGCTGCTGAGGTCGATCCGTGACCGGCGTGCCGTGCCCGACGATCTGGAGGCGGCCGTCCAGGTACGGGTGGACAAGCAGCGGCTGCTGCACGACGGACGGCGCCGCTTCGCCGTGGTCCTGGAAGAAAGCACGCTGCGGCACCGGATCGGCGGGCCGGAGACGATGGCCGGGCAGCTCGGCCATCTCCTGTCCCTGGCTTCGCTGCCCAACGTCAGCCTCGGCGTGATCCCTCTGAGCGCGGACCGCTCTGCCCTCTGGCCCGTCGAAGACTTCTGGATCTTCGATGAGGGGCAGGTCAACGTAGAGCTCGTCTCCGCCTTCCTGACCATCACCCAGCCGCACGAAGTCGGTACCTATGGACGGACGTTCTCAGCGCTTGCCGACCTGGCCGTCCATGGCGCACCAGCGCGCGCGTTGATCGCGTCCGCCATTGCCTCCTGCGCGTGACGGCGTGCAAGTTCGCGCACACCCGTAGAGGCGGGTGCCTGGTCATTCCTAGCGTTTTCCGTACACATCGCGAAAACGGAGGGAAGGCGGCACATGGTGAGCCAGATCAGGGCGCGGCTGAGCAGGGCGACGGAACTCTTCGGGCATGAAGGTGTTCTCCTCGTAGCCAAGGAGCCCGCCGTCCCGGGTGGCGTGCCCTGGGCCATGCGTCTCGTGACCGACCGGCTGCCCGTCGGACCCGCTCCTTACGTCTCGGTGGTTCTGGACCCCGGCTCGCAGACCGCCTGCTACACGGACGCCGACGGCAGGCTGGTCGAGATGGGCAGGCACGGGACGTCCAGGACGACGGGCACCGCTTCGGTGTCCGGGGGCGGGGACGGACAGGGGCCGCAACCGCAGACCCAGGACGACCACACCACGGACTACGAGTCGGACTGAGCGATGGGCTCGACGGTACTGGTCGTCACCGCGCTGGAAGACCTGACCGCGGACCATGTCATCGGCGTGCTGAACGAGAGAGACGTGCCGGTCGTCCGTGTCGATCCCGCCGACATCGGGCCCGCTCTCGTGTTCGGGTTCCGCCTGGACGCGGGAGTGCCGAGGTGGAGTGGACGGTTGCGCACCCCGACCCGGGAGGTAGAGGTCGAGGACGTGGCAGCGGTCTACTGGCGCCGCCCGCGCCCGTACTCGGCGTGCGCCGGCCGTGTTCCGGGGCAGCAGGGGGACTTCGTCGCCGCCGAGGCGCGGCACGGGCTCGGCGGTGTGCTGAGTGGTCTGCACGCGCCTCTGTACGTCAACCACCCGTCCGCGGTGGCACGCGCCGATTTCAAACCCGCCCAGCTTCAGCGCTTCGCCGCCCTCGGGCTGCGCATTCCGCCGACCCTCATCACCAATGACCTCGATGAGGCACGTAAGTTCGCCGCTGGTCACGAGTACGTCGTCTACAAGACCTTCCGCGGACTGCCTCCGGGTGACGACGGCCGAGCCGGGGCGATCTGGACCCAGCGGATCGATCCCCACACCCTGGACGAGACGGTCGTCGTGACGGCACACCTCTTCCAGGCCGAGATCCCGAAGACCGGGGACGTGCGCGTCACCGTCGTCGGCCACCGGGTCTTCGCACAGCTGATCACCACGCCGAGCGGCGCCCTGGACTGGCGCAGGGGCGACTGGGACTGCCTGATCCACACCCCTGTCACCGTGCCGGAACCGGTGCGGACCGCTCTGTACGGCTACTTGTCGTTGTCCGGTCTGGTCTTCGGGTGCTTCGACTTCGCCCTCACGGGACCTGCCGACGAACCTGGGAACTGGTGGGCGATCGAGTGCAATCCGAACGGGCAGTGGGGCTGGCTTCCGGACGCCCCAGCCATCGCTGAGGCGTTCGCCGACATTCTGACCACACAGGAGGGCACTGCCGATGATGATGCCGGCCGCACCTGAGACCGACGCCGTCAGGCTGCGCGAAGCGATGACGGAATCCCTCAAAACCAGCGGCGCACTGGACGATCCCGCCTGGCGAGCGGCCGTCGCCGCGGTGCCCCGGCACCGGTTCGTGCCCGGCTTCTACCTCCCCGCACAGGAGCCGGACGAGCACGGGCTCACCGTATGGGAACCCGTCACCGCCGATGCCGACTACGGCCGCTGGCTGGCGGCCGCGTACTCCGACCGCACACTGATCACGCAGTTCGACGAACAGGAGCCGGACTGGGCCGCACCCCGGGTACGGCACGGTGGGACGCCCACGTCGTCGTCCACCCTGCCCTCGCTCGTACTGCGGATGTGGGCCGACGCAGACGTCACGGAGGGGCACGCCGTGCTGGAGATCGGTACGGGCAGCGGCTACTCGACCGCACTGGCCTGTGAACGGCTTGGCTCAGCCGGCATCACAAGCCTCGACGCCGACCCGAAACGCCTGGAGACGGCGGCGACGGCACTGCACAGCTGCGGGTACACGCCTACCCTGGCGGTGGCCGACGGCTGGTACGGCTACTGGCCGGAAGCGCACTTCGACCGCGTCGTGGCCGCCTGCTCATTCCGCGCCGTACCGCCCGCGCTCATCGCGCAGACCCGGCCGGGCGGGAAGATCCTGCTGACCCTGTCCGGCTGGATGTACGGCTACGCCCGCGTCCTCCTCACGATCTCCGGGGACGGTACCGCCGAGGGGACACTGCTTCCGGGCACGGTCTCCTTCATGTCCGCCCGCAGCCACGCGGCACCCGCTTTCGGTAACCCCGCACACTGGGTGGCGGGACTGCCTGAGAAGGCCAGGCCGGTGCGGCACGGCCCGGAAAGGATCACGGCTGCCACCGCAGAGGCGTTCCACCTGCGCTACCTCGCCCAGTGCGCCGTGCCTGACGCCCAGTTGACCACCTTCGAGGACACTGTGGTCCTGGTCGATGTCGTCAGCGGTTCCGCCGCCTCCCTCACGCCTCGCGGGCCCGGCTGGGATGTGCGCGAGGCCGGTCCGGTGAGGCTGTGGGAGCGGATCGAAGGAGTTCTTGACGCCTTCGACGCCTCGGGCAGGCCCGGCCCCGGCAGGTTCAGGTTGTGTGTCCGTGGGGACGAGCAGTTCCTGAGCCACCCGCAACTGCCGAGCCTTCCGCTGCCCTCCTGCGGCTACGGTCGCGCCAGCACCACCGGACCGTCCGCATCCCGCCGGATGCGCGGAGGCGGACGCTGAACACCTCGCCGGAAGCGCTGGCCGGCGGTCGGCGGTTTCGTCCGGCAGCGGAGGTCATCTGGCCGTACGCGTCCGGAGCACCCCGGGGTCGGCGCCTGCCCGGCACATGGCCGGGCAGGTCATCACAGGGCCGCGGAGGAGTTGGCCGCCGTCGCCAGTTCCGCCCTTCCGAAGAGCAGCGCATATCCCGGCGGGAGTTGGGCCAGGATGCGGGTGGTCAGCGTGGTGCCGATGGTCTCGGCGAGGGTGCTGAGGACGGAGCTGACGTCCCAGCGGGCCGTGGCCGGGGTCGCGCCCTCGATGCGGGTGGCTATCGACTCCACGAACTCGCGTGCCGTCAGCGGGTGGGTCGCCGGGATCTGGGAGGCGATCACGCGGCCGGCCTCGCGGGGCAGGGCCTGGGCCAGGGCGACGCGTTCGTCGCCGGTCACATGGCCGCCGAGGGCCGACAGGACAATCCGGGTGACGCGCTCGGCCTCCGCACGCGTCGTGTACTGACCCATCTCCCGGACGGACTCGGTCAGTTCCTGCCAGCGGGCCGAGTCGGTGGCTCCCCGCTTCGTCGCCGCCTCCGGGATTCCCGGCTTCGTCGCCGTCTCGGTGATCCCGTGCTTCGTCGCCGTCCCGGAAGTTCCCCGCTTCAACGCCGTCTCGGTGATCCCGTGCTTCGTCGCCGTCTCGGTGGCTCCCCGCTTCAGCGCCGTCTCGGTGGCTCCCGGCTTCGTCGCCGTCTCGGGGGTTCTCGGCTTCGTCACCGTCGTGGTCATCGTCATGACTCCTTCTCCGGGGCACGTCGGGCGGTGCCGGGCGTCCGGTAGATCCAGTGGTTCGGTACCCCGCCGGGCGAGCGGCCGACCGGGACGGGTGGGCAGTTCCCGGGGCCGAACGGCAGGGGTGGGCGGCAGACGGCAGGGGTGGGGGGACCCGGGGCCCGGGTCCCTTCCATCGGGCGGGGCGGTGAGCGGGGCCGCCTCCGGGTGCCGCACCGGAACCGGTCCCGCTCACCGCCCCGCGGGCGTGTGCGTCAGCCGCTGATCTGCTTGCGGGAGGTCGATCCGCCGGTGATCTGGATGCGGCGGGGCTTGGCCTGTTCGGCCACCGGGATGCGCAGCGTCAGCACACCGGACTCGTACGAGGCGTCGATGCGGTCCGTGTCGAGCGTGTCGCCGAGGAAGAGCTGGCGGGTGAAGCTGCCCGTGGGCCGCTCGGCGACCAGCACCTCCGCGTCCTCGGGGGCCGGGCTGCGGCGCTCGGCGCGGACGTTGAGGACGTTGCGCTCGACGTCCAGCTCGATCGTCTCCGGGTCGATGCCCGGCAGGTCGAAATGGACCAGGAAGTCATCGCCCGCCCGGTAGGCGTCCATCGGCATCGCGGACGGACGGGCGGTGTTGCCGAGGACCTGCTGCGCGAGTCGGTCGAATTCGCGGAACGGGTCGGTGCGCATGAGCATCACAGGTCACTCCTCTCTTCAGGCGCTGGGGTGCGATGCCCTACGGCTTCTTATATAGCTCGAAGCCGGAAAGTTGACAAGCCTCGACTCAGCTTCCGTATGTCCTCCGACCAGCGGGTTAGCCTCGGGGGCGAGATGAGGGGTATCTCCCCCTACGACTTTCGGAGGCACTCATGGCCAAGGTTCCCAGCGCTGTCGTCGCCGCGAGCGGGCTCGTCGGCGGGTACGGGGTGGCCCGCTGGACCAAGAAGCGTCAGCTCGGCGGGGCCGTGCTGGCCGTCGCCGGTGCCGCCGCGGCCCAGCAGTGGCGCAAGCAGGCGGGCGGCAAGGCCGCGGGCGCGCTGACCGCGGCCTACGTCGCCGCGTTCGCCGGTTCCCACCCGCTGGCCAAGAAGGTCGGCGCCTGGCCCTCGGTCTTCGGTGTCGCGGGCGCCGTCGCCCTCGCGTCCTGGGCCGTCGCCGACCGCAAGGCCTAGAGTCCGGCCACCGAGTCACCGCGCCGGTCCATCAAGCCACCGCGCTGGTCCACCAAGCCACCGCGCTGGTCCACCAAGCCACCGCGCTGGTCGCGGCCGCCGGCGAGCGGGCGCGACCAGCGCGTGCACGACCAGCGTGACCGCGACCAGCGCATGCACGACCGGACTACCCCGCCCCGCCCGCCGGCCCCCTCGACACCCCCGGCCCTCGCTGCCGCGAGCGCCTCACGGCGCGCTCGCCGCCGGCGGTGGCGGTGCCGAGGGTCCCTGGGAGTGGCTGCCGGAGGACCGGGTGTCCTCGCCCACCGCCGTCAGCGGGCGCGCGACGTCCTCCAGGGAACGGCGTTCCGCCCGTACCGCCAGGGCCGCCGCCACCAGGCCCGCCGCGCACATCAGGGACGCGCCGATGCAGAAGGCCAGCACCGTGTCGCCGACCCGGCCCGTGCCGGTGAGGTCGGCGAAGAGCAGGGGGCCGCTGATGCCGCCGGCCGCGGTGCCCAGGGCGTAGAAGAAGGCGATCGACATCGCCCTGGTCTCCATCGGGAAGATCTCCGACACCGTCAGATACGCGCTGGACGCGCCCGCCGAGGCGAAGAACAGGACCGCGCACCAGCACGCCGTCAGCGTCGCAGCGTCGAGCACGCCCCGGCCGAACAGCCAGGCCGTGCCGAACAGCAGCAGGCCCGACAGCAGATACGTGGAGGAGATCATCACCCGGCGGCCGACCGTGTCGAAGAGCTTGCCGAGCAGCAGCGGGCCGAAGAAGTTGCCCACCGCGATCACCGCGAAGTAGTAGCCGGTACGGTCGGTCGGCACACCGAAGAACTTGGTCAGGATGGCGCCGAAGCCGAAGGTGATCGCGTTGTAGAGGAACGCCTGGCCGATGAAGAGGGAGAAGCCGAGCACGGCCCGCCTGCGGTAGCGGCCGAAGACCGTACGGGCGATCTCCGCGAACGTGACGCTCTTGCGCTGGCGGATCTCCAGCCGCGCGTCGGTCGCGGGCAGCCGGGTGCCCTTCTCCGCCTCCACCTGCCGTTCGATATCGGAGACGATCTCCTCCGCCTCCCGGTCCCGGCCGTGGATCAGCAGCCAGCGCGGACTCTCCGGCACATGCCGCCGCACCAGGAGGATCACCAGGGCCAGTACGGCGCCCAGCGCGAAGGTCAGCCGCCAGCCGACGTTCATCGGCAGCAGGCCCGTGTTCAGCGCGACGATGGACAGCAGCGAACCGCCGACCGCGCCCAGCCAGAAGCTGCCGTTGATGACCAGGTCGACCCGGCCGCGGTAGTTCGCCGGGATCAGCTCGTCGATCGCCGAGTTGATCGCCGCGTACTCACCGCCGATACCGAAGCCGGTCAGGAAGCGGAACAGGAAGAACCACCAGGCCTCCCACGAGACCGCGGTCAGCGCCGTCGCCACCAGATACACCGCAAGGGTGATCATGAACAGCTTCTTGCGGCCGAACCGGTCGGTCAGCCGGCCCCAGAACAGGGCGCCCAGACAGGCACCCGCCACGTACAGCGCGGCGGCCACACCGGTGATCTGACCGGACGTGATCGACAGACCGCTGCCCGGTTCGGCCAGACGGCTGGCGATGTTGCCGACGACCGTGACCTCCAGGCCGTCGAGGATCCACACCGTGCCCAGGCCGATGACGATCGTCCAGTGCCAGCGGGACCAGGGCAGGCGGTCCAGGCGCGCGGGGATGTCCGTGGTGATGGTCCGGCCGCCGCCGTCGGCCCGGTCGGCCGCCCCGGCGGTCGTCCGGTCGGGTCTGCCGGTCCGGCCACCCGCACCGGCCCCACCGGTTCCGCCGGCCCCACCGGTTCCGCCGGCCCCACCGCCGGTCCCGCCGGTTGCGCCGCCGGAGCGGGCGTCGTCCGCCCGCCCGCCGTCATCGCGCGCCCCGCCACCGCCCGGCCCGCCACCGTGCGGAACGCCGCCATCGCCGCGCCCGTCCCCCCGAGCCCGTCGTCCCGTGCCACCGGCCCCGGCCGCCCCGGCCCCCGGCGCCCCCATCTCGGCTCCTGTCATCGGCTCCCTCCTCGTCGAAGGACGCCCCTCCTGCGCGGAGAGGCGACAGCTCGACGGGTGCCCCTGTCCTGCCGATTCAGGCGATCGAGACGGCGAACAGGCCCCGGACCGGACGCCGTACGCCACCCGGCGCCACCCGACCGTCAGCCGCCCACCGCCCGCGACACCGTGAAGATCAGCAGTCCCGCCAGTGATCCCACCACCGTGCCATTGATCCGGATGAACTGCAGATCGCGGCCGATGTGCGCCTCGATCTTCCGGGTGGTGTGCTCGGCGTCCCAGCCCGCCACCGTGTCCGTGATCAACGAGGTGATCTCCTTGCGGTAGGTGGACACGACGTGCACCGCCGCACCCTCCACCCAGCTGTCCACCTTCTCCTGCACCTTCGGCTCGTGCGCCATCCGCTCGCCCAGCGACAGCAGCGCCGCCCGCAACCGCATCCGCAGCTCGCTGCGCTCGTCCTCCGCCGCCGCCACGATCATCGACCGCACGGCCGTCCACGCGGACGCGATCAGATCCTGCACCTCACCGCGGCCCAGCACCTCGCCCTTGAGCCGCTCCACCCGCGCCCGGGTCTCCGTGTCCGACTGGAGATCGGAGGCGAAATCCGTGAGGAAACGGTCCAGCGCGCCACGCGCCGGATGCGACGGCATGTCCCGCATCTCCGCGCAGAAACGCAGCAGCTCCTTGTAGACCCGCTCACCGACCTTGCGGTCCACGAACCGCGGGGTCCAGCCGGGCGCCCCGCCCTGCACCGCTCCCATCACGTTGTCGCCGTGCAGCACCAGCCAGTCGTGCGCACGCGAGACCACCAGGTCCACCGCCCGCTTGTGACCACCGTCCGCGACGACCTTCTCCAGCAGCTTGCCGAGACCCGGCGCGATCTCCCGGGCACCCGCCCGCCGGGTGATCGCCTCCCCCACCACCGCCTGCACATCGGAGTCCCGCAACACCGTGAGCGCGCCCCGCAGCGCCGTCGCCAGCTCCGCCGTCACCCGGTCCGCGTGCTCCGGCTCGGCCAGCCAGGCACCCAGCCGGCCGCCGATGCCCACCGCCCGCAGCCGCTGCCGCACCACGTCCCGGGACAGGAAGTTCTCCCCCACGAACTCGCCCAGCGAGACACCCAGCTGATCCTTCTTCGTCGGGATGATCGCCGTGTGCGGGATCGGCAGCCCCAGCGGATGCCGGAACAGCGCGGTGACCGCGAACCAGTCCGCCAGCGCACCCACCATGCCCGCCTCCGCCGCCGCGGAGACGTAGTCCGCCCACGCGCCCGCACCCGCGTTCCCGGCCACCTTGGCCAGCACGTAGACCACGGCCACCAGCAACAACAGGCCCGTCGCGGTCGTCTTCATGCGCCGCACCCCGCGCCGGCGCTCCTCGTCGGCCGGAGTGAAGGCCGTCATCGTCCGGTACGACGCGGCCGGCCCGGCCGTTTCCGTCTCGGTAGGTTCCATCAGCTCCACCCGCTCGGTGATACCGCACACAATTGTCCCTTGCCGACCGGCCACCGGAACGGAACAGGGGTTCGGGGCGTCTGTCCCCGCGGGGGAACGGGCCGGGGCCCACCGGCGCACCCCGGCCCATGACGCATCATGGACTCATCAAGATCGGAGCCCGGGGCTCCCTCGCCCGAGGAGAACGACACAAGCGTGACCAGGCGTCATGACCGGGCCCCGGGGCAGGCCCGCACACAGCACCGCGCGAAGTACCCCACCCTGCTCGGCGCGCTCCTCGCGCTCGTGATCGCCGTATGCGCCGGCATCTACGTCACCGCCGCACCCGACCGCGCCACCCCCTCCGGCGCCCTCGCCGACGGCCGCCCGCACCGCGACTCCTCCGCCGCCCCCGTCTCCACCGGCACCTGGGTCGCCTCCTGGGCCACCGCCCCCGTCGGCGGCGAACCCGGCACCGAGACGACCGGCCTCGCGGGCCACTCGGTACGCAACGTCGTACACGCCGACAGCGGCGGCACCGGCGCCCGCATCACCCTCTCCAACCTCTACGGCCAGTCCCCCCTGGACATCACCCACGCCACCATCGCCCTGTCCGCCGGGGACGCCACCGCCGCGGCCGACGCCGGCACCATGCGCCGGCTCACCTTCAACGGCGCCACCGGCGTCGTCATACCCGCCGGCGAGGAAACCGTCAGCGACGCCGTCCACCTGCTCATCCCCCACGGCGCCGACGTCCTGGTCACCACCTACTCCCCCACCCCCTCCGGACCGGTCACCTACCACCCGCACGCCCGGCAGATCTCCTACGTCGCCACCGGCGACCGCACCGAGGACTCCACCGGCACCCCCTACACCCAACAGACGCCCTACTGGCGCTACGTGACCGCCCTCGACGTGCTGAGCAACGAGGCCGACGGCACCGTCGTCGTCTTCGGCGACTCCATCACCGACGGCATCACCTCCACCACCAACGCCAACCGCCGCTGGCCCGACCTGCTCGGCGGCCGGCTGCGCTCCGCGCTCCAGGACGGACGGCGACTGCCGCGCTACAGCGTCGTCAACGAGGGCATCAGCGGCAACCAGGTCCTCGCCGACGGCCTCGGCCGCCCCGCGGAGAACCAGAGCGGACTCGGCCGCTTCGGACGCGACGCGCTCTCCCGCACCAACGCCAAGGTGGTCGTCGTCGACCTCGGCATCAACGACATCCTGCGCAACCCCCGCCTCGCCGACCCCGACCGCGTCCTCGGCGGACTGCGCACCCTCGCCCGCGACGCCCACGCCCGCGGACTGAAGGTCGTCGGCGCCACCCTGATGCCCTTCGAGGGCCACCGGGGCTGGACCCCCGCCCGGGAAGCGGTCCGCCGGCAGATCAACGCACAGATCCGCGCGGGCCGGGTGTACGACGCGGTCGTCGACTTCGACAAGGCGCTCCGCGACCCCTACGACCCGCGCCGGCTGCGCCCCGACTACGACTCCGGCGACCATCTGCACCCCGACGACCGGGGCTTCGCGAAGATGGCCGAGGTGTTCGACCTGCGCACGCTCAAGGGCGCGGGGCAGGCGGAGCTGTGAGCGCGGGGCGAGGAATACTGACGGCATGACCCGCTTGATCCTCGCCACCCGCAACGCCGGAAAGATCACCGAGCTGAGGGCCATCCTGGCCGACGCCGGACTCCCCCACGAACTGGTCGGCGCCGACGCCTACCCCGAGCTCCCCGACGTCAAGGAGACCGGCGTCACCTTCGCCGAGAACGCCCTGCTCAAGGCGCACGCGCTGGCGCAGGCCACCGGGCTGCCCGCGGTCGCCGACGACTCCGGTCTGTGCGTGGACGTCCTCAACGGCGCCCCCGGTATCTTCTCCGCCCGCTGGTCCGGCCGCCACGGCGACGACCAGGCCAACCTCGACCTGCTGCTGGCCCAGCTCTCCGACATCGCCGAGGAACACCGCGGCGCGCACTTCGCCTGCGCCGCCGCCCTGGCCCTGCCGGACGGCACGGAACGCGTGGTCGAGGGCCAACTGCGCGGCACCCTGCGGCACGCCCCGGCGGGCACGGGCGGCTTCGGCTACGACCCGATCCTCCAGCCCGACGGCGAAACCCGGACCTGCGCCGAACTGACCGCCGCCGAGAAGAACGCCATCAGCCACCGGGGCAAGGCGTTCCGGGCACTGGTGCCGGTGGTGCGGGAGCTGGTGGGCTGAGTTCACGCGGCGGCCCCGCGCCCCGGAAACGAAGGCGCGAGGCCGCTTTCCACTTGTGCGCCCGGTCGGATTTGAACCGACAACACCAGGCTTCTAAGGCCTGTCTCTCTGCCGTTGGAGTACGAGCGCGGAGCCTGCCCCACTTTACCGGGAGAGAGTATGCCTTCGCCGACCACCTCGGCACCAGGTGTCGGTGGTCGCATGGCAATTGGGGCACAGCAGGCGCAGATTCTCCCGCCGGTCGTCGCTCCAGTCCCCGTTCATGTGGTCGACCTCCAGGGTCATGGATCGTCCGAACCACTGGGCACCGACACCGCACTCGGCGCATCGCTCCGGCACGCCCACCTCGCGGAGCGCACGGCGCAGCAGATGAGTTCGTGTCCGGCGTCGGCCGTCATGCTTGACCAGGATGGCCTCTGGGCCTTTCAGGCGATCCGCGCGGGTCATGCCGCGCTGATGGGCCTGTCCCAGGAAATGCGCGGTCGAGATGCCCTCCTCGGCGATCCACTCACGCAGCAGCGCCCGCTGCCTGCCGGAGTCGGGGCACCGCAGACGGCGTAGCGTCTGCGCCACGGAGATCGACTCGGCGACAGCCATGCGCAGTTCCTCGGATCCGGGCCTGCGGGTATCACCAAAGCCGCTCATACGGCGCCGCCCCGGCGGGAGCGGCCCTTGCCGCGTCCCCGGTAATGGTCCGTCACCGAGTGGCAGTTGGGGCAGAGGAAGCGCAGGTTCCCGATGCGGTTGTTGCGCCAGTCGCCGTCGATGTGATCGACCTCCAGCGGGAACGGGCGCCCCCGCCACACCGGCTCCGTGCCGCACCGGACGCAGTGCTCCGGCACTCCCAGGGACGTCATCGCCCACTTGAGCCGGTCACTGGGGATGCGTCGGGCCTGGCCGACAGGTTGCGCGACGAGCAGCCTCTCGGGCGTGCGGGCGCGCCATGCCTTCCCTCGCTGTGCCGGCAGCCGGAAGTGCGAGGTGTCGATCCCGTACGCCTTGACTCTGCGGCTGATGTGCGTGTGATGACCGCCGACGACCTCCAGGCCGAGACGGCGCAGGACCTCGCACATGTTCTGGAGGCGGCCACGGCGTCCTCGAGCACCTCTCTCGTCCATTTCGCCCCCTCACGCTCGAAGTGGGAGACGTCCACCCCCAGCTTCTTCATCCGTCCCAGGACGTACCGCCGCGTCGGACTCCTCGGATCCACCCCCAGCCTTTCCAACGCCTCCGACAAATTCCGCGCCCCGTCGGCCGCCTCTTCCAGCCGATCCTTGGTGTATGCGCTGGCCCCCATCGAGCCCCTCCCTTCGGGGCATACGTTCGCCGCCCGCACGGAGTAACGAATCGGGCGGCGGAGGGTCACGCGCGGAACAGAAAGGCGGCCCGCCCCCGATGTTCCGGGGCGGGCCGTCGATCGTGGGGGCGGGGGTTCAGATCCCGAGGTCCTTGATGATCTTGGCGACGTGGCCGGTGGCGCGGACGTTGTAGAGGGCGCGTTCGACGGTGCCCTGTTCGTCGATGACGAACGTGGAGCGGATGACGCCCATGTACGTCTTGCCGTAGTTCTTCTTCTCGCCGTAGGCGCCGTAGGCCTCGGTGACCTTCTTGTCGGGGTCGGCGAGGAGGGTGACCTTCAGGGATTCCTTCTCGCGGAACCTGGCCAGCTTCTCGGGGGCGTCCGGGGAGATGCCGATGACGTCGTAGCCGGCGCCGGCCAGCAGGTCGAGGTTGTCGGTGAAGTCGCAGGCCTGCTTGGTGCAGCCGGGGGTGAGTGCCGCGGGGTAGAAGTAGACGATGACCTTGCGGCCCTTGTGGTCCGCGAGGGAGACCTCGTTCCCGTCGGCGTCGGGGAGGGTGAAGGCGGGGGCCACGTCCCCCGGCTGGAGTCGCTCGCTCATCGGACCAGCGTAACCGGGGGGCCTTGCGGTGCGGCGCGGGCCGGAGCTGACAAACTGTCCGGAACAGCAACAGCTCAATCCCGGCAGACTTCGGAGGCCGTACGGTGGCGGACACGGCGGACACCAGAACCCCGGCGCAGATCGAGGCGGACATCAAGCGCCGCCGCGAAGTGCTGGCCGAGACCCTCGACGAGATCGGGGTGCGGGTGCACCCGAAGACGATCGTCGGGGATGCGAAAGCCAAGGCGGTCGCCCATGTCGACCACACGATGGGCCGCGCGTATGTGCAGGTCAACCGGGTGGTGAGCGATGTCAGGGCGCAGTTCGCGGACGAGCACGGGCGGCTGCGTATGGACCGGGTGGTGCCGGTGGCGCTCGTCGTCGTCGGGGTCGGGGGCCTGATCGCCCTGTCCCGGCGGCGCGGGCGCTGACGGCGACGGCCACCCGGACGACGACGGGCGTGTCGAAGGCAGGTAGGTTCGAGGCGTGAGCGCCAACAGAAACCAGCAGAGCACCCCGCAGCACGACAAGCTGCCCATCCGGATGCTGCACGACCGGGTGCTGGTCAAGCAGGAGTCCGGTGAGGGCGAGCGGCGGTCCGGGGGCGGCATTCTGATTCCCGCGACGGCGGCGGTCGGGCGGCGGCTGGCCTGGGCCGAGGTCGTCGCGGTCGGTCAGAACGTACGGACCGTGGAGCCCGGTGACCGGGTGCTGTTCGACCCGGAGGACCGGGCCGAGGTCGAGGTACGGGGCGTGGCGTACGTGCTGATGCGCGAGCGTGATCTGCACGCCGTGGCCGCTGACCGGTTCGAGGGGTCGCAGGACTCCACCGGGCTGTATCTGTGAGGCCGTAGCGTCCGCTGCGGGACGCATGCCGAGAAGGGCTGGTGACCATGGTCACCAGCCCTTCTCGGCATGCCTTTGCTAGCTTCGGAGGCGAGCCCGACGAGACGCGCCGTACCGGGATGCAGGCAAAGACGACGCACCGCGGAGAAACGTCGTTCGTCTCGGAGGTGCCGTCGTGGCCTGGGTTCTGCTTGTCGTGGCCGGTCTGCTGGAGGTCGGCTGGTCGGTCGGCATGAAGTACAGCGAGGGTTTCACCCGGCCGGTGCCCAGTGTGCTCACCGGCGCGGGGATCGTCGCGAGCATGGTGCTGCTGTCGTACGCCGCGAGGACCCTGCCGATCGGTACGGCCTACGGGGTGTGGGTCGGGATCGGCGCGGCCGGTGCGGCGGTGCTCGGCATGGTGGTGTTCGGTGAGCCGGTCACCGCCGCCCGGATCTTCTTCGTGTGTCTGCTGCTGGTCGCCGTCGTGGGGCTGAAGGCGACCGGCGGTCATTGAGCCGGGCTCAGAGCCCGGTGCCCGCGCCTCCCGGTCCGGTGCCGGTGCCGGTGCCGTCCGTCGTGCCGCCGCCGGTGGCCGTGCCGCCGCCGGGGGTGCCGCCGCCCGGTGCGCCGCCGGTGCCGGGGTCGCCGCCGGTCGCGGCGCCGCCGGTGCCCGTGTCGCCCGCGGTGGTGCCGCCGTCGGTGGCCGGGGTGCCGCCGGTGCTGCTGGCACCGTCGGTCGCGGCGCCGCCGGTGCCCGTGTCACCCGTGGTGGCGCCGCCGTCGGTGGGGGCGCCGCTGGGGGTGCCGCTCGGGGTGCCGGTGCCGCCGTTGTCCTGGCCGTCGGTGCCGGCGGACTGGCTCGGGTCGCCCGGGCCGGGCGGCTGCGGCTGGTCGGCGCCGGGCTGGAGCTGCAGGTTGAAACTGGCGGCGGTGCTGTTCTGCAGGGCGTCGTGGGTGTACTGGGCCCAGATCTGGGTGGGCGGGCCGCCACCGTTCATGCGGGCCTGGCCGAGGGCGCCGTACAGCGGCATGTGCTTGGCGGTGACCGGGTCCTGGCCCATCACGGAGACGACCGTGGCGAGGTCGGGGGTGTAGCCGGCGAACCAGGCGGCGGTGTCGTTCTCGGCGGTACCGGTCTTACCGGCCGCCGGACGGCCCGCGGCCTTGGCGGCGGTGGCGGTGCCGCCCTCGACCACGCTCCGCAGCATGGAGGTGGTGGTGTCGGCGGCGGCCCGGCTGACGACCTGCTTGACCGGCTGGTCGGGCAGCTGTACGTCCTCGGTGCTGTTCCGGGTGATCTTCTTGACCAGGGTGTAGGTGCCGTGCTTGCCGTGGTTGGCGAGCGTGGCGTACGCCTCGGCCATGTCCAGGACGCTGGCGGTGGCGGTGCCGAGCGCGATGGAGGGGTACGGCTGGAGGTCCGGGGTGCCCGAGGGGATGCCCAGGTCGATCGCGGTCTGCTTGACCTTGGAGGGGCCGACGTCGACGGCCATCTGCGCGTACACCGCGTTCACCGAGAGGTCGGTGGCCTTGGTGACGGTGATCTGGCCGTACGACTTCTGGTCCTCGTTCTGCGGGGCGTAGCCGCCGCCGCTCCAGCCCTGTACGGGGCGCTCGTTGGTGCCGTCGTACTGGGTGTTCGGGGTGATGGGGCGGCCGTCCTGGGTGGTGGAGCCGTTCTGCACCGCGGAGGTGAAGACGAACGGCTTGAAGGTGGAGCCCACCTGGAAGTCGCCGCGGGTCGCGCCGTTGGTGTACTGCTTCACGTAGTCGATGCCGCCGTACATCGCGACGACCTCGCCGGTCTTGGGGTCGACGGAGGCGCCGCCGGCCCGGACGTAGCTGTCGACCTTGTTGTTCTTCTTGTCCAGCTTGGAGACCAGCTGGTCGTTGACGGCCTTGACGAAGGCGTCCTGGCGGGGCTTCTGGATGGTGGTGGTGATGCGGTAGCCGCCGGCCGCGAGCTGGTCGGCGTCGATGATGTTGTTGGTGGTCAGGTACTGCTTGACCGCCTCGACGAGGTAGCCGCGCTGGCCGGACAGGCCGGTGGAGGTCGTCTGCTCCTTCGGCATCGGGAACTTCATGCCGGCGCGCTCGGACTGGCTGAGCCAGCCCTGCTTGACCATGCCGTCCAGGACGTAGTTCCAGCGGGCCACGGCGGCGGCCTTGTTCTCGGGGTGGGCGACGACGTCGTACTCGCTGGGCGCGTTGACGAGCGCGGCGAGGTAGGCGGCGCGGGCCGGGTCGAGGTCCTTGGCGTCGCGGCCGTAGTAGGCCTGGGCGGCGGCCTGGATGCCGTAGGCGTTGCGGCCGAAGTAGCTGGTGTTGAGGTAGCCCTCGAGGATGTCGTCCTTGGACTTGTTCCGGTCGAGCTTGATCGAGATGAAGAATTCCTTGGCCTTGCGGGTGACCGTCTGTTCCTGGGCCAGGTAGTAGTTCTTCACGTACTGCTGGGTGATCGTGGAGCCGGACTGCTTGCCCTTGCCGGTCGCGGTGTTCCAGGCGGCGCGGATCATCGCCTTGGGGTCGACGGCGGACTCGGTGTAGAAGTCCCGGTCCTCGGCGGCCAGTACGGCGTGCTGGGCGGCCTTGGAGACCTGGGCGAGGGTGACGTTCTCGCGGTTGATCTCGCCATCGCGGGCGAGCTGGGAGCCGTCGGCGTAGAGGTAGACGTTGCCCTGCTTGGTGGCGAGGGCGTTGGCCGGCGGGATGTTGACGAGCGAGTAGCCGACGAAGAACAGGCCGACGATCGCGAGGACGGCGACGACGAAGGTGCCGAGCACCATCCGCCAGGTGGGCAGGAGCCGCCGCCAGCCGGTGCGCTTGGGCCGCTTGGGCTTCTTGCCCTTGCCCTTGCCTGCGCCGGGGTCGTCCGAGGCGGCGGCGAGGGCGGTGGTCCGGGCCTCGGAGGCGTGGGCGGTCTGCTGGGGACCGGTGCCGGTACGGGAGTCGGCCTGTCCGGGGGTGGTGCCGGGGCCGCCGGGGGTGGCGGCGCCGGCCGCGGAGCCGGCGGCTGCCGCGCCCACGGCGCCCGCCGCGCCTGCCTTCCCCGCGGCCGCGGCGGCGGTGCCCGCGGCGCCTGCCGCGGCCACGCCCGCCGCGCCCGCCGCTCGGGCGGACCGGCCGGGGCCGCCCGGACGGGTGCCGGTGGTGTGGGTGGTGGGGCCGGTCACCTCGGGTCCGGTCGCCTCGGATCCGGTCGCCTCGGATCCGGTCGCGGGGTTCGCCTTGGCGGGGCGGCCCGGCTCGCCCTTGCGGGGGGCGGAGACGCGGCGCAGCACCTGGGTGGTCTCGGGCGGCTGCGTGCCCGGGCCGGACCCGCCGGACTCCTTGGGCTCGCGGGGCGGGGTGATCCGGCGCAGCACCTGGGTGCTCTCGGCGGACTGCGGCTTCTCGGGCGTGCGGGCGCCGGGCACCTGCGGCTTCTCGGCGCCGGTGGGCGTGCCGGAGCCGCGTGCGTCGGTGCCCTCCGGTGCGGAGGCCGCGGTGGCGCCGGTGTCCGTGCGGGCGTCGCGGGCGGCCTGCCGGGCGCGGGCCATGGAGGCCGTGCGGTCCTGGGGCGCGGGCACGGAACGACGGGTTCCGGTGTCCGCGGTGTCCGTCGCGGCGTCCTCGGTGTCCCGGTCGGCGCCGGCTGCCCGGTCCTTGCGGGACACCTCGGGCCCGCGGGCGTCCCGGGTCTCGCCGGCGCCCGCGGCCTGCGCGGCACCGGCGCTGTTTCCGGCGCCGGTGGGGCTTTCGGCCTCGCGGGACTCCCGGGCGGCCCGGACGTCGCCGGCGCCGTCGGTCGTGCCGGTTCCGGCGACGCGCCCGGAACGCCCGGTGCCCTCGGCCCGGCCGGTGTCGCCGGCCTTCCCGGTGTCCTCGCTCCGGCTGGTCCTCTCGGTGCCCTCCGGGGTGTCGGGGGTGGCCCCCTGGGTCCCTGGCCCCTCAGCCGGCAGCGGCTTCTTCGGTGCCACGCCTTCCTTCGGCTGCTGCGGCTGTGGCTCGTCGCTCATGTCGTGCACGGACTCCTGTTTCGCGTCGTACGTTCCCGTACGCCTCGTACGCCTTGCCCCCCGTTTTGAAGACTCTCGCACCTGGCGTTCCGTTCCCGGATTCCGGCACGCTTCCGCAGGGAAATGCGTGGCCGGCCGCCGGGCCTTCGGACTAGGCTCCTGCGCTTCGGTGTCGAGCGGTCCGAGGAGGTCGACTGGCGTGAGCGCGGGACGGTTGTACGCCGCTGTCGCGTTGGGGGGATTCAGACGGTACGCGACCTACCGGGCCGCCACTGCGGCAGGGGTGTTCACCAATACGGTCTTCGGGCTGATTCTCGTGTACACCTACCGGGCGCTGTGGGACCTGAAGCCACATCTGGGCGGGTATGACCAGGCCCAGGCCATCACCTATGTATGGCTGGGACAGGCCTTCTTGTCGACGCTCGCGATCAGCGGCGGGGGCGTCGAGGACGAACTGATGGAACGCATCCGTACGGGGGACGTGGCGATCGATCTGTACCGGCCCGCCGATCTCCAGCTGTGGTGGCTGGCCGCGGACCTGGGCCGGGCCTTCTTCCAGCTGCTGGGGCGGGGTGTGGTGCCGTTCGTGTTCGGCGCGCTGGTCTTCCCGGCGTACCTGCCGGCGGACCCGGGCAGATGGGCGGCGTTCCTGGTGGCCGTGGTGCTGGCGATGCTGGTCGGCTTCGGGCTGCGCTATCTGGTGGCGCTGAGCGCGTTCTGGCTGCTGGACGGCACCGGTGTGACCCAGATGACCTGGCTGCTCGGCTACTTCTGCTCGGGCATGCTGCTGCCGCTGAACGTGTTCCCGGGCGCGCTCGGCACCATCGTGCGGGCCCTGCCCTGGTCCTCGCTGCTCCAGGCGCCGGCGGACATCCTGCTCGGGCACGGGGATCCGCTGCGCACCTATCTGTTCCAGGGCGCGTGGGCGGTGGTGCTGCTCGGTGCCGGGCGGCTGCTCCAGTCGGCGGCGACGCGGCGGGTGGTGGTGCAGGGTGGCTGAGCGCGGGCGGCTCGCGGAGGGGGTGCGGGCGTACCGGCTGATCGCCGGGATGTGGATCAGGTCGACGATGGCGTACCGGGCGTCGTTCGCCATGACGACGTTCGGGAGCTTCGCGGCGACGTTCTTCGACTTCGTGGCGATCATGCTGATGTTCTCGCGGGTGGACGCCCTGGGCGGCTGGTCGCTGCCCGAAGTGGCGTTCCTGTACGGCCTGTCGGCGGTCTCCTTCGGTCTGGCGGACCTGGTGGTCGGGTCGATGGACCGGCTGGGGCGGCGGTTGCGGGACGGCACGCTGGACGCGCTGCTGGTGCGGCCGGCGCCGGTGCTGGCGCAGGTGGCGGCGGACCGGTTCGCGCTGCGGCGCCTCGGCCGGCTGACGCAGGGGTCGCTGGTGCTGGGCTGGGCGCTGAGCCGGCTGGACGTGGACTGGACGGCGGGGAAGCTGCTGCTGATGCCGCTGACGCTGGTGAGCGGCTGCGCGATCTTCTGCGCGGTGTTCGTGGCGGGGGCGGCGTTCCAGTTCGTGGCGCAGGACGCCGCGGAGGTGCAGAACGCGTTCACGTACGGCGGTACGACGCTGCTGCAGTATCCGCCGACGGTGTTCGGGAAGGAGCTGGTGCGCGGGGTGACGTTCGTGCTGCCGCTGGCCTTCGTCAACTGGCTGCCCGCGTCGTACGTGCTGGGGCGGCCGTATCCGCTGGAGCTGCCGGGGTGGGTGGTGGGGGCGCCGCCGCTGGTGGCGGTCGTCTGCTGCGCGTCGGCCGGGCTGGCCTGGCGGGCGGGTCTTCGTTCGTATCGGAGCACAGGGAGTTAGCCATGGACGGCTTCATCGAGCTGGACGAGGTGGAGAAGGTCTTCTCGGTGCGCCGCAAGACCGGTTTCCTCAGGCGGGAGCGGCAGGAGGTGCGGGCGGTGGACTCGCTGTCGTTCACCGTGGCGCGCGGGGAGATGGTGGGCTACATCGGGCCGAACGGCGCCGGGAAGTCGACCACGATCAAGATGCTGACCGGCATCCTGACACCGAGCGGGGGGCGGCTGCGGGTGGCGGGGATCGATCCGTCGCGGCAGCGGTCGCGCCTCGCGCACCGCATCGGGGTGGTGTTCGGGCAGCGCACCACGCTGTGGTGGGACCTGCCGCTGATCGACTCCTACCGGCTGGCCCACCGCATGTACCGGATCCCGGACGCCCGTTACCGGGAGAACCTGGACCGGCTGGTCGAACTGCTGGAGCTGCGCAGCCTGTTGGACACGCCGGTGCGGCAGCTGTCGCTGGGGCAGCGGATGCGCGGGGACATCGCGGCGGCGCTGCTGCACGATCCGGAGGTGCTGTACCTGGACGAGCCGACGATCGGCCTGGACGTCGTGTCGAAGGCCAAGGTGCGGGGTTTCCTGCGGGAGTTGAACGCCGCGCAGGGCACGACGGTGCTGCTGACCACCCACGACCTCCAGGACATCGAGCAGTTGTGCTCCCGGGTGATGGTGATCGACCACGGGCGGCTGATGTACGACGGTCCGCTCGCCGGGCTGCACGAGGCCGGGGAGAGTGAGCGGACGCTGGTGGTGGACCTGGAGCGGGAGCTGCCGCCGGTGGAGGTGCCGTCGGCGCGGGTGGTGCGGGTGGAGGGCCCCCGGCAGTGGCTGGCGTTCCCGGCGGGGCAGTCGGCGGCGCCGGTGGTCGCGCGGCTGGCGGCGGAGTACCCGCTGGTGGACCTGTCGGTGCGGGAGCCGGACATCGAGGCCGTCATCGCCAAGATGTACGCGGAGAAGGCGGTCTCGTAGGCTGCTGCCATGACCGACGACGCACGTGCGGAGCTCCGCGCTTCCGATGCCGACCGGGACCGGGTGGCCGAGGTGCTGCGTGACGCCCTCGCCGAAGGGCGCCTCGACATGGGCGAGTTCGAGGAGCGCCTGGAGGCGGTGTACCGGGCGCGTACGTACGGGGAGCTGGCGCCGCTCACCCGGGATCTGCCCGCGGGCGCCTCGGCCGCGCCGGTCTCCTTCGTCAAGGAGCCTGCGTCGGAGGGCGGTTGGGCGTCCCGGATCGTCGGCGGGGAGGGTTCCTCGTCCGGTGGGGTGGCGATCCTGTCGGGGTTCGAGCGCAAGGGCCGCTGGACCATGCCCAAGCGCTTCAACTGCTTCACGTTCATGGGCGGTGGCGAGATCGATCTGCGCGAGGCGGACTTCGCCGACCGCGAGGTGGAGATCAACGTCGTGGCGGTCATGGGCGGGGTCCAGGTGATCGTGCCGCCGGGGGTCGAGGTCGTGGTGCGCGGCATCGGGATCATGGGGGCCTTCGAGCATCCCCGGGCGGACGGGCCGCCGGAGCCGGGTGCGCCGCGGGTGGTCATCGGCGGGTTCGCCTTCTGGGGCGGGGTCGGGGTGGCCCGCAAGGTGACGCGGGCGGAGCGGCAGCGGCTGAAGGAGCAGCGCCGGCAGGAGCGGCTGGAGCGCCGGGAGGGCCGGCGCGAGCTGCCCCGCTCGTCGCGCGAGGAGCGGCGCGAGGCGCACCGGGACCGCCACGAGGAGCTGCGGGAACGACGCGAGGAGCGGCGTCGGGGGCTCTGAGGAGCGCCGTGCCGGGCGGCGGTGGCGGGGGCTACGTGGTGCACACCTTGGTCAGCTCGCCCGCCGCGTCGGTGACCGGCCCGACGTCCGGTGTGCGGTCGCCGTTCCTCAGTGCCGTGCGGACGCGGCCGACGGCCCGGTCGAGGTCGTCGACGGCCTGGTTGACGTCGGCGCTGTCCGTCTTGTCGCCGATCCGGCGCAGCTTGGTCTCGATGGAGTCGAGCGCGGCGTCGGCCCGCCCCGGGTCGTGCGCGGCGTCCTCCACGGCCTGTTGGAGGTCGGTGACGCTGTCGGCGATGGTGTCGGCGGTCTGCACGCAGTCCAGGGCCTTGTCCACGGAGCCGCAGCCGGTGAGGGCGGTGGTGAACGCGGCGGCCGTCACGACGGTGGCGACGGCGGCGAGACGGCCTCGGCGTCGGCTGGCGCCCATGGTGGTGTCCACCCTCTCCTGATGTCCCCTGCGGCGGTACGGGTGCGGCGGCGGGCCGGGCACCCGTACCGGTAGGACGCGAGGGGGGCGCCACGGGTTGCCCGTCACCGGGCGAGCGTGGCCTCCAGGGCGGCGCGCTGGTGGGCGGCCAGGGTGTCGCAGCCGGCGACCGCGAGGTCGAGCAGGGCGTTCAGCTCGTCGCGGGCGAAGGGCTCGGCCTCGGCGGTGCCCTGGACCTCGACGAAGCGGCCGTCGCCGGTGCAGACGACGTTCATGTCGGTCTCGGCGCGCACGTCCTCCTCGTAGCACAGGTCGAGGAGCGGGACGCCGCCGACGATGCCGACGGAGACGGCGCTGACGGTGCCGGTGAGCGGCTGCCGCCCGGCCTTGATCAGCTTCTTGCCCTGGGCCCAGGCGACGGCGTCGGCGAGGGCGACGTAGGCGCCGGTGATGGCGGCGGTGCGGGTGCCGCCGTCGGCCTGGAGGACGTCGCAGTCGAGGACGACGGTGTTCTCGCCGAGCGCCTTGTAGTCGATGACGGCGCGCAGCGAGCGGCCGATGAGGCGGGAGATCTCGTGGGTGCGGCCGCCGATGCGGCCCTTGACGGACTCGCGGTCGCCACGGGTGTTGGTGGCGCGGGGCAGCATGGCGTACTCGGCGGTGACCCAGCCCTCGCCGCTGCCCTTGCGCCAGCGCGGGACGCCGTCGGTGACGGAGGCGGTGCAGAGGACCCTGGTGTCACCGAAGGAGACGAGGACGGAGCCCTCGGCGTGCTTGCTCCATCCCCGTTCGATGGTGACCGGGCGGAGCTGTTCGGGAGTACGGCCGTCGATGCGAGACATGGCATGGAGCCTATCCGCAGATGCGGAAGGGGCTCCTCCCGCGTCGGGAAGAGCCCCTGTCCGTGCGTCCCGGGGGACGTCACATCATGTCTTCGATCTCCGCGGCGATCGGGTCGGCGTCGGTGCCGATGACGACCTGGACGGCGCTGCCCATCTTGACGACGCCGTGGGCGCCGGCGGCCTTCAGGGCCGCGTCGTCGACCAGCGAGGGGTCGGAGACCTCGGTGCGCAGCCGGGTGATGCAGCCCTCGATCTCCTCGATGTTGTCGATCCCGCCGAGGCCGGCGACGATCTTCTCAGCCTTGGTGGCCATGTTCCTTCTCCCTGATCCGAACCGCTTTGTCGCAGTAACCCACAGTTGGCCCATCTTCGCGAGCGGTCATGCCGTCCGTGCCGAATGATGGCGATCACGACAGCGGAACCGTCCGCCGACTGGTCTACACCAGCGGGGGGACGGGCGCCAAACCGCGTCCGAGTCGAGTGGCCGGAGGACGCCCATGGGCGAGCGGAGCGCGACCGGCGGCGAGGGCGGGACCGGCGTGGTGCGGGAGCGCTGGGGCCGGCTGTTCCAGGGGCTCCAGAAGATGGGGCGCAGCCTGCAACTGCCGATCGCGGTGCTGCCGGCCGCCGGCCTGCTGATCGGCCTCGGGCAGCCGGGCGTGGTGGGCGAGGGCGGGCTGGGCTGGAGTGCGGCGGCCAAGGTGATGCGGGGCGCGGGCGGGGCGCTGCTCGACGGTTCGCTGGGGCTGCCGCTGCTGTTCTGCGTGGGCGTGGCGATCGGCATGGCGCGCAAGGCGGACGGTTCGACGGCGCTCGCCGCGGTGGCGGGGTTCCTCGTCTACTACGGGGTGCTGCACCAGTTCCCGCAGGACTGCCCGGCCGGTTCGCGGGCCCTGCCCGGCGTCGGCTGCCGGGCGGGGGACGGGACGGTGGCGGCGTTCACCTTCCAGAACCCGGGGGTCTTCGGCGGGATCGTGCTGGGGCTGCTGGCCGCGTTCCTGTGGGCGCGTTTCCACCGTACGAAGCTGGTGGACTGGCTGGGTTTCTTCAACGGCCGCCGGCTGGTGCCGATCCTCATGGCCTTCGCCGCCATCGTGTTCGCGGCGCTGTGCCTGTGGGTGTGGCCGCCGGTCGGGGCCGGCCTGGAGGCGTTCAGCCGCTGGCTGCACGCGGCCGGGGCGTGGGGTGCCGGGCTGTTCGGCGTCGCCAACCGGGCGCTGCTCGTGGTGGGCCTGCACCAGTTCCTGAACGTGCCCCTGTGGTTCCAGTTCGGCAGCTACACCGCGCCGGACGGGACGGTGGTGCACGGCGACATCAGCATGTTCCTGGCGGGCGACCCGCACGCGGGCCAGTTCACCTCGGGCTTCTTCCCGATCATGATGTTCGCGCTGCCGGCCGCCGCGCTGGCGATCACGCACTGCGCCAGGCCGCACCGCCGCAAGGAGGTCGGCGGTCTGATGCTGTCGGTGGCGCTGACCTCGTTCGTCACCGGCATCACCGAGCCGATCGAGTACTCGTTCATGTTCGTCGCGCCGGCCCTGTACGCGGTCCACGCGGTGCTCACCGGCGTCTCCATGGCGGTGACCTGGGCTCTTGGGGTGCACGACGGGTTCAGTTTCTCGGCGGGTCTGATCGACTACGTCATCAACTGGCACCTGGCGACCAGGCCGTGGCTGATCGTCCCGATCGGGCTGGCCTTCGCGCTCGTCTACTACGCCGTCTTCCGGTTCGCGATCACGGCGTTCGACCTGAAGACCCCGGGCCGCGAGCCCGCGGCCGAGACCGAGGACGTGACCGAGGTCTGACGGCGCCGCCCGGCACCGCGCGGGGCGGTTCGGTGGCGGAACTCACGGTTCCTTACGGCACCTTCATCATGCTACAAAAGGTCTACACCAGTGAGTGGTGTAGACCACCACCCGATGGAGGACGTATGAGCACCGCCACCGCAACGGCGGCCCCCGCGAAGAAGCGGGGAACGGGCCTGTTCCAGGGCCTGCAGAAGGTCGGCCGGAGTCTTCAGCTCCCGATCGCCGTACTGCCGGCCGCGGGCATCATGGTCCGCCTCGGACAGGATGACATCTTCGGCAAGGACGGTCTCGGCTGGGACAAGGTCGCGACGGTGTTCAACGCGGCCGGCGGTGCCCTGACCGGATCCCTCCCCCTGCTGTTCTGCATAGGCGTGGCCATCGGCTTCGCCAAGAAGTCGGACGGCTCCACCGCCCTGGCCGCGGTCGTCGGCTTCCTCGTCTACAGCAAGGTCCTCCAGGCCTTCCCGCTGGTGGACCAGCACGTCGACCACGGCAAGATCGTGGCCGCGACCTACAACGACCCCGGTGTCCTCGGCGGCATCATCATGGGTCTGCTGTCGGCCGTGATGTGGCAGCGCTTCCACCGCACCAAGCTGGTGGACTGGCTCGGCTTCTTCAACGGCCGCCGCCTGGTGCCGATCCTGATGGCCTTCGTCGGCACCCTGGTCGGCGTCTTCTTCCTGCTGGTCTGGGAGCCCATCGGCAAGGGCATCACGCACTTCGGCGAGTGGATGACCGGCCTCGGGGCCGGCGGCGCCGCCCTGTTCGGCCTGGTCAACCGCGGCCTGATCCCGATCGGCATGCACCAGTTCGTCAACACCGTGGCCTGGTTCCAGCTCGGCGACTTCAAGAAGGCCTCCGGCGAGGTCGTGCACGGCGACATCACCCGGTTCCTGGCCGGCGACCCGTCCGCCGGACTCTTCCAGACCGGCTTCTTCCCGATCATGATGTTCGGTCTGCCGGCCGCCGCCCTCGCCATCGCGCACTGCGCCCGCCCCGAGCGCCGCAAGGTCGTCCTCGGCATGATGGTCTCGCTCGCGCTGACGTCCTTCGTCACCGGTGTGACCGAGCCGATCGAGTTCTCGTTCATGTTCATCGCCCCGCTGCTGTACGTGGTGCACGCGGTGCTCACCGCGGTGTCCATGGCGGTCACCTGGGGCCTGGGCGTGCACGACGGCTTCAACTTCTCGGCCGGCTTCATCGACTACGCGCTCAACTGGCATCTGGCGACCAAGCCATGGCTGATCATCCCGATCGGACTGGTCTTCGCGGTGATCTACTACGTGGTCTTCCGCTTCGCCATCCTCAAGTTCGACCTCAAGACCCCGGGCCGCGAGCCCGAGGAGGAGGTCGAGGACCTCACCAAGGCGTGAGACCGTCCGACCGGCACGACGAAGGCCCCGGAACCCCTCGACGGGTTCCGGGGCCTTCGTGCGCGTCGCCGCGTCAGATCTCGTAGACCGCGCCCGGCGCCGCCAGTTCGACCGGTCCCGCGTAGACCTCGCGCGCGTCGCGGAGGTTGGCTCCGGGGTCGGTCCACGGGGCGATGTGGGTCAGGACCATACGGCGCACGGCGGCACGGGTGGCCGTCTCGCCCGCCTCGCGGCCGTTGAGATGGAGGTCGGGGATGTTCTCCTTGCCGTACGTGAACGCGGCCTCGCACAGGAACAGGTCGGCGTCCCGGGCCAGTTCGTCCAGCACGGGGGTGACGCCGGTGTCCCCGGAGTAGACGAGGGTCCGGCCGCCGTGCTCCAGCCGGACCGCGTACGCCTCCACGGGGTGGCGGACCAGGTCGGTGTGCACCGTGAAGGGGCCGATCTCGAACGTGGACGGCTTGACGGTGCGGAAGTCGAACACCTCGCTCATCGAGGAGGCGGAGGGGGTGTCGGCGTAGGCCGTGGTCAGCCGGTGCTCGGTGCCCTCGGGGCAGTAGACCGGCACGGGCGCGCACCGGCCGCCTTCGTGCCGGTAGTAGCGCGCGACGAAGTACCCGAGCATGTCGATGCAGTGGTCGGGGTGCAGATGGCTGAGGAAGATCGCGTCGAGGTCGTAGAGACCGCAGTGGCGCTGCAGCTCGCCCAGGGCGCCGTTACCCATGTCGAGGAGCAGCCGGAAGCCGTCGGCCTCGACGAGGTAGCTCGAACAGGCCGATTCCGCGGACGGGAACGACCCCGAGCAGCCGACGACGGTGAGCTTCATGAAGCAGAAACCTCCGTTGGCGGGAGAAGCGGTGGGCGGGCCGGGGCTCCCCGGACAAGGACAGGACGAGGAACCCCGGAAAAGGGCTGACGGGGGTCGTGCGGGTCTGTCGAGCCTACGGCGCGAGGGCGCGGGCCGCTCCTCTGCCAGGGGCCGTTGTGGGCGAACTCACCTGTGCTGTCACCGGTTCGGCTGGACCCGGGGCGCACGGGAACGACGAGAGGGCGCGCGCCGGGCGGCACGCGCCGGTAACGTCGTCGTATGGACACGTCCTGGTGGCTGGCGCTCGCCGCGGTGGTGCTGCTCGCCCTGGTGGCCTCGCTCATCGACGGCTGGGGGCGCGGGCGCCGGCCCCGCGGACGGCGGCTGCGGCCACCGGCCCGGCCGGGCGCCCGGGCGGCGGGGGCACGCGGCACCCGTCCGTCGCCGGGTGACATCTGGTGGGCGAACGTGCCCTTCGAGGACCGCGCGGAGGTAAAGGACCGGCCCTGTCTGGTGCTGGCCGTGCGCGGGAACCGGGCCACCGTCGCCAAGATCACCAGCAAGTTCCACGACGACCGGGCCGGAGTGATCCCGCTGCCGCCCGGCGCGGTCGGCGACGCGCGGGGCCGCCCCAGCTTCCTGCACACCGACGAGCTGCGCGAGGTGCCGGTGGGCGACTTCCGCCGCCGGGTGGGTGTGGTCGACCCGGTCCTGTGGGACCAGGTGCGCCACCTCGCACGTTAGCTCTTCACGGTCACGGTGACCGCCCAGTCCTGGATGCCCTTGCAGGCCATCTGGCCGGGCGCGGTGGGCTGGGCGCACATGGGGCGGGACGAGGTCAGCTTCCCGGTGCCGGGGGCGACCGCCCGGTAGGCGGCCTCGGCGTCGCCGGGCCGGATGACGAAGCCCGAGTTGACGGCGGTGAGGGCACCGCCGGTGACGGTGACCGGCTTCCAGGGCCGGTCCCTGGTGCCGGTGAGGGCGAGCCGCACCTCGCCGCCCTTGGCCACGCAGACGGTGCGTCCGTTGTCGGCTGTGGTCAGCCGCACCTCGTTCCGGCATATCGGGGCCTGGTTCCCGGGGGCGGGGGAGACCTTCCGGCTCGCCGTGGAGCCGGTGTGGGTGCCGCAGCCCGCGAGGAGCAGGGCGGTGGCCGCGAGGGCGAGAACTGTCGTACGGCGCATGGGGGACCGCCTTTCCGCGGGGCCGCCGGTCGGCCCGCCTGGTGCCGGTGTGACGTACGGCGGCCGGTGGCGGATCCCGCCGGACGGCAAAGGACCGGCCAACGAACGGATCCCGCACGCGGAGGGTGTCCGCGTGCGGGATCGCAGGGTGGTTCAGGCGGTGCGGGTGATCAGCTGGTCGTCAGGGCGGTGTCGTCCACGACGAAGCTGGTCTGCAGCGAGGAGTCCTCCACGCCGTTGAACTTCAGGGTGACCGTCTGGCCCGCCAGCGAGGACAGGTCGAAGGTCTTCTGCGCGTAGCCCGAGTTGGCGTTCACGTTCGAGTACGTCGCCAGGGTGGTCGAACCGGCGGTGACCGTCAGCTTGTCGTAGGCGGTGCTGCCGCTCTCCGCGGTGTCGATGTGCAGGTAGAAGGTCAGGGTCGCCTTGCAGCCCGCGGGGATGGTCACCGACTGGGACACGGTGTCGGTGTGCGAGGTGCCGTACCCGTCCAGCCAGGCCTTGTAGGAGCCGCTGTGCGCCGGCTCACCGCTGTCGGTGGTGATCACGCCGCTGCTCGCGGTCCAGCCGGTGTTGCCGGACTCGAAGCCCGGGTTGGCCAGCAGCTGGGCCGAGGTGCAGCCGCTGCCACCGCCGGTGCCCACGGTCCAGGTGAAGGAGGTGGAGCCGGTCGCGCCGGTGGAGTCGGTCGCGGTGACGGTGACCTGGTAGGTGCCCGCGGTGGACGCGGTGCCGGAGATCACACCGGTGGAGCTGTTGATCGACAGGCCGGTGGGCAGGCCGGAGGCGCTGTAGGTCAGGGCCGCGCCCGCGCTGTCGGAAGCCCTGATCTGGAGGCTGACGGAGCTGCCGGTGGTGGTGGACTGGCTGCCCGGGTTGGTCACGGAGACCGTGTTGCCGCCGGTGCCGCCGCCCGAGGTGAAGGCCGCGGTGCCGTTCGGGGTGCCCCAGCCGGTCGGGCCGTCGTAGCCGGTGGTCGCCTTGCAGAAGTACGACGTGGTGCAGGAGCCGTTGGAGCCGCTGGTGACGTCGTTCAGGTTGCCGGTGTGGCTGTAGGGGTACTTCGCCGGGTAGTCGCTGGAGCCCGGGGTGCCCGCGAGGGCGTAGACGCCGGCGATGATCGGCGAGGAGGCGCTGGTGCCGCCGTAGACCGCCCAGCCGTTGCCGCCGTAGGTGTCGTAGACCGCGACACCGGTGGCCGGGTCGGCGACCGCGGAGACGTCGGCCTCCATGCGCTTGGAGCAGCCGGAGTCGGTCTGCCAGCTCGGCTTCGGGTCGTACGCCGAGCAGCCGGAACCGGTGCCCTCGGTGGAGTTGGTGTTCCACACCGACTCGCTCCAGCCACGGGAGTTGGAGGAGGTGGTGAGGGCGGTGCCGCCGACGGCGGTCACGTACTGGGAGGTCGCCGGGTACTCGGCGCCGTAGCCGGAGTCGCCCGCGGAGACGGTGATCGCGACGCCCGGGTGCTTGAAGTACTGGGAGTCCTCGGTCGTCTGGGAGGACGCCTCGGAGCCGCCCCAGCTGTTGGAGACGAACTTGGCGCCCAGCGCGACGGCCTCGTTCTCGGCGATGCCGAGGTCGGTGTCGTTCGCGGAGTTGGCCTCGACGAGGTCGATGTTGCAGTTCGGGCAGACGGCGCTGACCATGTCGATGTCGAGCGCCTCTTCACCGGCCCAGCCGCTGTCGTTGGTCGGCAGCGAGGTGGTGGAGCCGGTCTGGCTGACCTGCTTGAAGCAGCCGTTGGCCTTGGTGCAGGCGGACAGGCCGTACTGGGAGCGGTACGTGGCCAGGTCCGACTCGGCGTTGGGGTCGTTGTAGGCGTCGACCACCGCGACCGTCAGGCCCGAACCGCCCGTGGTGGGCAGGTTGTAGGCGCTGTGCAGGTTGGCCGGGGAGAGACCGGAGGGCGCCGCGGCGGCGAGCGCCGAGGCCAGCTTCTGCTTGATGTCGGTGCGGCGCTGCGCGAAGCAGGACACGTGACCGGGCGCGGCGTGGGCGGCGCACAGGTGGGTGGTGGGGACCTTCTGGCCGGCCTTGCCGGTCGGGTGGAAGGTCTGCCGCTGGGGTGCGGTCAGGGCCTGGTTGTTCTGGGCGACCTTGGAGGTGTGCGGGTGGGCCGCGGCGGGCTGCGCGCCGGCCGTCGGCGCGGCGGCGAATCCGGCGACGGTCAGGGACAGAGCGGGGAAGGCGATGGCCAGAAGTCTTCGCACGCTTCGGGTGCGCCCGCTCGGGCGTGACTCACGCATGGGGTACTGCCTCCATCGGGAAGTGGGGTTTCTCGCACTGGTTGGCAGGCCCGTGACGCGCGTAGCGGCGACCACGCAGTCATGAGCATGACATCGCAGACACCCTGTCGGCTGAACGTGACATGACAGGGTGCGGGAGGAACCTAGCCCCGCACGCGCTTCACCCGGCAGGGCCCGAAGGAATTCTTTGCTTGCCCATAGGAACGGCTTAGCCCCCTCGTGAGAGGGGGCTGGGCTGTGCTTGAGGCGGAAGGCCGCCCGGAATTCAGGCCCAGAGCTGGCCGTGCAGCGTCTCGATGGCCTCTTCCGTGGTGGCCGCCGTGTAGACGCCGGTGGAGAGGTACTTCCAGCCGCCGTCCGCCACGACGAAGACGATGTCGGCGCTCTCGCCCGCCTTGACGGCCTTGTTGCCGACGCCGATCGCCGCGTGCAGCGCGGCACCGGTGGAGACGCCCGCGAAGATGCCCTCCTGCTGGAGGAGCTCCCGGGTGCGGGTGACCGCGTCGGCGGAGCCCACCGAGAAGCGGGTGGTGAGGACCGAGGCGTCGTACAGCTCGGGGACGAAGCCCTCGTCCAGGTTGCGCAGGCCGTAGACCAGGTCGTCGTAGCGCGGCTCGGCGGCCACGATCTTGACGTCCGGCTTGTGCTCGCGCAGATAGCGGCCCACGCCCATCAGGGTGCCGGTGGTGCCGAGGCCCGCAACGAAGTGGGTGACGGAGGGCAGGTCCGCCAGGATCTCCGGGCCGGTGGTGGCGTAGTGGGCGCCCGCGTTGTCCGGGTTGCCGTACTGGTACAGCATCACCCAGTCGGGGTGCTCGGCGGAGAGTTCCTTGGCCACCCGCACGGCGGTGTTGGAACCGCCCGCGGCCGGCGAGGAGATGATCTCCGCGCCCCACATGCCGAGCAGGTCCCGGCGCTCCTGGGAGGTGTTCTCGGGCATCACGCACACCATGCGGTAGCCCTTGAGCTTGGCCGCCATGGCCAGCGAGATGCCGGTGTTGCCGGAGGTGGGTTCCAGGATGGTGCAGCCCGGGGTGAGCCGGCCGTCCTTCTCCGCCTGCTCGATCATGTGCAGTGCGGGGCGGTCCTTGACGGAGCCGGTGGGGTTGCGGTCCTCCAGCTTCGCCCAGATGCGGACCTCGGAGGACGGCGACAGCCGCGGCAGGCGCACCAGAGGAGTGTTGCCCACCGCGGCCAGCGGGGAGTCGTAACGCATCGCTGCCGGGGACCGATCAGCGCATGCCGCCGGCGACGGCCGGCAGGATCGTGACGTTGTCGCCGTCGGACAGCTTGGTGTTGATGCCGTCCAGGAAGCGGACGTCCTCGTCGTTCAGGTAGACGTTGACGAACCGGCGCAGCTGGTCGCCGTCCACGATGCGGGCCTGGATGCCCGCGTGCCGGCTCTCCAGGTCGGCGAAGAGCTCGGCGAGGGTGTTCCCGGTGCCCTCCACCGCCTTCTGACCGCCGGTGTAGGTGCGGAGGATGGTCGGGATGCGGACCTCGATGGCCATGGTTGCGGGCTCCTGTCGGAAGTGTTCGTCGGGGCTGCGGGCTCGGTACGTCAGCAGAAGGCGCGCACCACAGTCAGAACCATGGGCTCATCGTATCGATTCCCGGTCGGCGCTCCGGAATGTGATCCCACCTGTCGGACGGATACCGGTCGCATCCTGAGATCAGTAGGCGGCTACGACCTTGACCTCCTCCTCGGTGACCTCGCCGTCCACGATGCGGAAGGAACGGAACTGGAACTCGCCCAGGCCGTCGGTGTCGGCGGTGGAGACCAGGACGTAGTGGGCGCCGGGCTCGTTGGCGTAGGAGATGTCCGTGCGCGAGGGGTAGGCCTCGGTCGCGGTGTGCGAGTGGTAGATGACCACCGGCTCCTCGTCGCGGTCGTCCAGCTCGCGGTAGAGCTTGAGCAGATCGCCCGAGTCGAACTCGTAGAACGTGGGCGACATGGCCGCGTTGAGCATGGGGACGAAGCGCTCGGGGCGGTCCGAGCCGGCCGGACCGGCGACGACGCCGCACGCCTCGTCGGGGTGGTCCTTGCGGGCGTGGGCGACGATCTGGTCGTACAGCGCCTGGGTGATGGTCAGCATGCTCGTCAGGATAAGCACAGGGCCGCCCCGTACCGATGGGTGGTACGAGGCGGCCCGCATGCCGGACGTCCTGAGCGGCGACCGCCCGGGGCACCACGAGTGCTCCGGACGGCCGGACGTCCCGGGGAGGGGTCCTGGCGGTGGCGTCAGCGCTTGGCGAAGGCTGCGGCCTCCGGGTTGCGGCGCTTGAGCACCGCGTAGGAGACGCCGAGGATCAGACCCCACAGCGGCGCGCAGTACAGCGAGACCCGGGCGTCCTTGTCGATGCCCATCAGCACGATCACCATGCCGATGAACAGCAGCGCGAAGACGCTGGCGTACGGGGCGCCGGGGGCCCGGAACTCCGAGCGGGGCAGCACGCCGCGGTCCGACAGCCGCCGGTAGCGGATGTGGCAGATCAGGATGACGATCCACGCCCACATGCCGGAGATGGTCGCGAAGGAGACCACGTAGTCGAACGCCTTGCCCGGCCACTGGTAGTTGATCCAGACGCCCACGAGCATCAGCGCGGCGGAGAACGTGGTGCCGACCAGCGGCGTACCGCTCGGTGTCAGCTTGGTGAAGAACTTCGGACCCTGGCTGTTGAGCGCGAGGTCGCGCAGCATCCGGCCGGTGGAGTACATGCCGGAGTTGCAGGAGGACAGCGCGGCCGTGAGGACCACGAAGTTGACGATGCCGGCGCCGACGGACAGGCCCATCTTCTGGAAGGCGGCGACGAAGGGGCTCACCCCGGCGTGGAACTCGGTCCACGGCACCACCGACAGGATCATGATCAGCGCGCCGACGTAGAAGACGGCGATGCGCCACGGCACGGTGTTGATCGCCTTCGGCAGCACCTTGCGCGGGTCCTTGGACTCGCCCGCGGTCACACCGACCAGTTCGACGGCGAGGAAGGCGAACATGACCATCTGGAGCGTCATCAGGGTGCCGCCGACGCCGTGCGGGAAGAAGCCGCCCTCGTTCCACAGATGGCCCACCGAGGCGGTCTTGCCCGCGTCGGAGAAGCCGAGCGTCAGGATGCCCACGCAGATCAGGATCATGCCGATGATGGCGGTCACCTTGACCATGGAGAACCAGAACTCCAGCTCGCCGAAGAGCTTCACGGAGATCAGGTTGGCGGCGTAGAGCACGATCGTGAAGATCAGGGCCGAGGCCCACTGCGGTATGGAGAACCAGTACGTCATGTACGCGGCCGCGGCGGTGACCTCGGTGATGCCGGTGACCACCCAGAACAGCCAGTACGTCCAACCGGTGACGAAGCCCGCGAACGGGCCGATGAACTCGCGCGCGTACTCGGAGAAGGAGCCGGAGACCGGGCGGTACATCAGCAGCTCGCCGAGCGCCCGCATGATCAGGAAGATGACGAAGCCCGCGATGGCGTACGCCAGGATCAGGCTCGGTCCGGCCTTGGAGATGCCCTTGCCCGCGCCGAGGAACAGACCGGTGCCGATGGCACCGCCGATGGCGATCATCTGGATCTGCCGGGACCCGAGCCCCCGCTGATACCCCTCGCCCTCGCCGCCTTCCGCCCGCACGGCCCCCTGGCCGTCGGACTGCTGGTCGACCTGCGCTGAGGTCATGTTTGGTGCGCCTTTCTCCATTCCGACCCGGGCCTTTCGTCGGCCTCGGACCGGATCACGATCCCCCCGGATTGATGGAGTTGTTGCCTGGCCGACGGTCGTCGGCTCGGTGGCGCACCCGGCCGAACATGGGTGGTGTTCGCCGGGCGGTCGTGAAGATTTATCACGACCGCAACACTGATCACCCTGATCGATTGTGACGCAGGGCACAGGTAAAAGCAGACAAAGAGCGACCGAATGAGGCAAACCCGGCCGCAACGGTGACGGGATCGTTATCCGGATTTGAGCGTCCGCTGAGCGAACGGCCGATCGGGCGAGATCAGGGCATAAGGGTCGACACCAGGGTCTCCTGGAGTCCGCCCAGCCACAGATAGGCCATCACCATCGGCTTGCGCGGGTCGTCGTCCGGCAGCCGGTACAGCAGCTCGGTGTCGTCCTCGTCGGTGATCTCCAGCCGGGCACCGATCGCGAGGCGCAGATCGTTGAGGGAGTTCAGCCAGCGCCGGGACTCCTCGGGAGTCAGCTTCAGCACCGCGCCGCCCTCGTCCACCGGGGCGAGCGCGTCCAGGCTGCGGATCACCGCGAGCGCGTTCTCCCGCTTGCCGGCCCGCAGGTCGTTCTCCGTGTAGCGGCGGAACTCGGCGGAGTACGCCCGGCGCTCCTCGGCCTGGGCGGGCGAGTCCGGGGCCTTCTCCGGGTCGCTGTAGGCGTCCGGGAAGAGCCGGCGCAGCACCGGGTCGGCGGGCGGCTCGCTCGGCCCCTCGGCGAACAGCTCCGCGAGCGGATCGGCGGGGGCGTCCGCACCGGGACCCGGGCCGATCAGCTCCAGGAGCTGGACGGCCAGCGATCGGATGATCGAGATCTCGACGTCGTCGAGCGCGACGGCCGCGCCGCCGCCGGGGAGCGGTTCGAAATGTCCGGGCATGTAAATGGATTCGCTACTTCCGGTCCTGCTGCAGGGTGGCCCACAGTCCGTAGCCGTGCATGGCCTGCACGTCGCGTTCCATCTCCTCGCGGCTTCCGCTGGAGACGACCGCCCGGCCCTTGTGGTGGACGTCGAGCATGAGCTTGGTGGCCTTGTCCTTGCTGTAGCCGAAGTACGTCTGGAAGACGTACGTCACATAGCTCATGAGGTTCACCGGGTCGTTGTGCACGATGGTGACCCAGGGGACGTCGGGCTCGGGTACGGCGAAGACCTCCTCCGCCGACTCGGTGCGTTCGATCTCTACGGGCGCGGGTGACGTCACAGTGACCATGCTGCCACGCACCCCGGAAATCGTCACACTGACGAGATGGGGTTACCCTACTCGACATGAACACAGCGGACCTTGGGCTGCCGGTGGATGTTCCGTCGACGGCGCTCTTCACGGACCAGTACGAGCTGACGATGCTGCGGGCCGCCCTGAAAGCGGGCACGGCCGAACGGCGGAGCGTGTTCGAGGTCTTCACCCGGCGGCTGCCCGACGGGCGGCGCTACGGCGTCGTCGCGGGCACCGGACGCGTCCTGGACGCGGTGGAGAACTTCCGCTTCGACGAGGGCGTCCTGCGGTTCCTGCACGAGCAGCGGATCGTCGACGACGAGACCCTGCGGTGGCTCGCCGACTACCGGTTCACCGGGGACATCTGGGGCTACCCGGAGGGCGAGGTGTACTTCCCCGGCTCCCCGATCATGCGCGTGGAGGGCAGCTTCGCCGAGTGCGTGCTCCTGGAGACGGTGATCCTCTCCATCCTCAACCACGACTCGGCCATCGCGGCCGCCGCCTCCCGGATGGCCTCCGCGGCCGGTGACCGCCCGCTGATCGAGATGGGCGCCCGCCGCACCCACGAGCTGGCGGCCGTCGCCGCCGCGCGCGCCGCCTACGTGGGCGGCTTCGCCACCACCTCCGACCTCGCGGCCGGCTTCCGCTACGGCATCCCGACCGTCGGCACCTCCGCGCACGCCTTCACCCTGCTGCACGACCGCGAGCGGGACGCCTTCCGGGCCCAGGTGGACGCCCTCGGCGCGGACACCACGCTGCTGGTGGACACGTACGACGTCACCGAGGCGGTCCGTGCCGCGGTGGAGGTGGCCGGCCCCGGGCTGGGCGCGGTCCGCATCGACTCCGGCGACCTGCTGCTGGTCGCCCACCGGGTCCGCCAGCAGCTGGACGAGCTGGGCGCGACCGGCACCAAGATCGTGGTCACCTCCGACCTGGACGAGTACGCCATCGCCTCGCTGGCCGCCGCGCCGGTGGACGCGTACGGGGTGGGCACCCAGCTGGTCACCGGCTCCGGGCACCCGACCGCGTCCATGGTCTACAAGCTGGTCGCCCGCGCGGAGACCGCCGACCCGGGGGCGCCGCTGGTGCCGGTGGCCAAGAAGTCCAGCGGCGGCAAGACCTCCGTCGGGGGCCGCAAGTGGGCGGCCCGCAGGCTGGACGCGGACGGGGTGGCCGAGGCCGAGGTCGTGGGCACCGGACCGGTGCCGGCCGAGCTGGCCGACCGGCAGCTGCTGGTGCGGCTGGTCGAGAACGGCACGGTCGTGGCCCGCGAGCCGCTGGACGTGCCCCGGGACCGGCACATCGCCGCCCGCGCCAACCTCCCGCTGTCCGCGACCCAGCTGTCGCGGGGGGAACCGGTGCTGCCGACGGAGTACCTCCACGAGCGCTCGGGTAGCTAGGGTCTGTCGTTCGGATCAGGCCGGACCAGGGAGCGGTGTAAGGGCCCGCGAGCCCGGCACGACCCGAACGAGCGGCCCTGGAGCGGGACCGCCGTCCCTCTGCCTCTCCCCTACGGGCCCGTAACTCTCTAGGCTCGGATACTTCACCACCGTTCGAAGGACACCACCATGCGCCGCGCCTTGATCGTCGTAGACGTGCAGAACGACTTCTGCGAGGGAGGCAGCCTCGCGGTGGCCGGTGGTGCCGACGTGGCCGCCGCCGTCACCGAGCTGATCGGCCAGGCGGCGGGCACCGGGTACCGCCATGTGGTGGCCACCCGCGACCATCACATCGCGCCCGGCGGCCACTTCGCCGACGACCCCGACTACGTCCACTCCTGGCCGGCGCACTGCGTCGCGGGCACCGAGGGGGTGGGCTTCCACCCGAACTTCGCCCCGGCGGTCGCCTCCGGCGCGATCGACGCGGTCTTCGACAAGGGCGCCTACTCGGCCGCCTACAGCGGCTTCGAGGGCAGTGACGAGAACGGCACCGCCCTCGCCGACTGGCTGCGCGCCCGGGACGTCCAGGAGGTCGACGTGGTGGGCATCGCCACCGACCACTGCGTGCGCGCCACCGCCCTGGACGCGGCGCGGGAGGGCTTCCGCACCACCGTCCTGCTCGACCTGACGGCCGGGGTCTGCGCGGAGACGACGGAGCGCGCCCTGGAGGAGCTGCGGGCGGCCGGCGTGGAACTCACCGGCAAGCCGGTGCTGGGCGGCTGAGCCCGGCCGCCGCCGCGGCCCCGCCGCCCGGCGCTACCGCGCCACCGCCGTCCCGCGCAGCAGCGCCCGGATCGGGTGCCACAGCTCGGTCATGACACCGTTGTCCCCCGGGGCGGGGGCCGTGCGCCATATCAGGCCGTCCGGATGGTGCAGCACCGCCGTGACCTCGTCCGGCGTCGGCGGAGCCGTGTTGCCGCGGAGGTAGACCGCGCGCAGGCCCAGATTGCGGAGCCGGGTCAGGGCCCGGGCCCGGTTGCGGGCGTGCACCAGGACACGCACCCCGGCGGCGTCGTACGGCAGGTTCAGCGCGACGACGACGGTGCCGTTCGGCAGTTTGCTAAAGCCTCCAGCGGCCATGCGGTCACATCCCCGTTTCGTTCGGTGTCAATAAGAGAGTCACAGAACGCACCTAAACACGATCGGCGGCAACCCGCCAAGGGGTTGCCGCCGATACGTGTCTGACCTGCGAAGATTCGGACTACTTCACCGCGGGCCCGACCTTGACGGAGATCGTCGAGCCGTCCTTGGCCTCGTGGACGATCGAGATCTTGGTGTTGGTGTCAGTTACCTTCACCGCACCGCTCGGGTTCGCCGGGTCGTAGTACGTGCTCGCGTGGTCGTTGAAGACCGAGACGCCCTTGGACGGCTTGATCTTCGTCGCGACGTCCGCCTTGTGCAGCGTGATGCCGTCCGTGCCGTAGAGGCTGAAGGGCGAGTCGTACGCCTGCATCCGGTTGCGCAGCAGCGTGCCGTCGGCCCACCGCAGCGCCGTCGGGTGGGAGTCGACCGGGAGGATCAGACCGCTGCCCGGGTGGTCGTTCACGTTGGTGTTGTTGTCGGCCTGGGAGGTGTCCCACTTCCAGATCAACAGGCCGTTCTGGTACGGGTAGTGCTCCACCCAGTCGGGCCGCGCCGCGGAACCGAAGTTGTACGGGCCGGTCTTGAGCGTGGTGTCGTACGACACGTACTGCCGGTTCTCGGCGATGTAGTACTGCGGGTAGTCCTTGGTGAAGGACGCCCCGATGCGGGAGAAGCCGCTCGCGGTCCAGGCGGCGTCCGCCGTCTCGGCGTTGTCCGAGAAGAGCGGGGTGCCGTCGGCGGTCAGGGTGATCTCGTCGGCGGTGAAGCCGTTCTCCGCGACGCCGCCGTCGGTGACGTAGCGGAAGCGGAGCTGGATCTTCTGCCCGGCGTACGCGCTCAGGTCGAAGGACAGCTTCTGGTTCTTCTCCGAGAAGCCGGTCAGCGCGGGCGCGCCGCTGGCGTCACGCGGGATGGCCTTGCCGTCCGCCGTGCCGTCCACGGCCGTCCACTTGGCGCCGCCGTCGGTGGACACCTCGGTGTAGAGGTAGTCGTAGTCGGCCTCGATGGCCCACCAGCCGTCGAGCGACAGGGTGGCCGAGGACTTGCCGGTGAGGTCGACGTCCCGGGTCAGCGTGTTCTTCAGGTCGTTGCCGCTGCCGCTCCACCACTGGGTGGCGCCCTGGGCCGGCTCGTTGATGGTGGTGGTGACCGCCTTGTCGGGCAGGCTGACCACCAGGCCCTGCTTGTTCTTGGTGTTGTACTCGGCGACGCCCAGCTTGTGCGAGGACTTGGTGCCGGCCTTGGCGGTGTCGTAGTTCAGCCAGCCCAGCTGGAGCTTGTCCCAGGCGTTCATGTCGCCGGGCAGGTCGCCGATGGCTTCCTTGCCGGTGCCGAGCCAGGAACCGGAGGACATCAGGGTCCAGAAGCCGGTGGAGTTGTCGCCGCCGTCGGTGTCGTACTCGTCCGGCAGGCCGAGGTCGTGGCCGTACTCGTGCGCGAAGACGCCGAGGCCGCCGTTCTCCGGCTGGATGGTGTAGTCGCCGACCCAGATGCCGGTGTCGCCGACCGGCGCGCCGCCCAGCTTGTTGTCCGTGGGGCCGGTGGCGCCCGCGTCGGTGCCGAAGGCGTACCAGCGGTGGGCCCAGATCGCGTCGGTGCCCTGGACGCCGCCGCCCGCGGACTCGTCCTCGCCGGCGTGCACCAGCTGGAAGTGGTCGATGTAGCCGTCGGGCTCGTTGAAGTCGCCGTCGCCGTCGTAGTCGTAGCGGTCCCACTGGTCGTACTGGGCCAGGTCCGCCTTGATGTCGGCGTCGGACTTGCCGGCCGCCTTCTGCTGGGCGACCCAGGCGTTCAGACCGTCCTTGACGACGTTCCACACGCTGGTGCAGTTGGTGGAGCCGCAGGCGTTGTTGCCGTAACGGGCCTCGTTGTAGGGGACCTTGACCCAGTCGGAGACCTCGCCGTCCACCGAGTAGCGGCCCGAGGACTGCTTCTCGTAGTACTTCTTCAGCGACTCGGTGTTCTTGCCGGTGCCGAAGTACAGGTCCTGGAAGTGCTTCTGGTTGTAGTCCTGCTGCCAGGCCGTGGAGTTGTCGAGCTTGCGGTCCGGCGCGGCGATCGTGTTGTGCAGCGGGCCGGGGGTGCCGCCGTACTTGGCATCGGTCTGGTCGCCGAACTCCACCAGGATGGTGAAGATCTTGTCGGTCTTCTCGCGGCTCAGCTCGACGTACTTGCTCTTGCCCTTGCCGCTCTTGAGCTTGACGACCTTGGAGCCGTCGCGCTCCTGCGCGGCGGCCTTGCCCGCGATGACCTGGTTGAGGGCCTCGGCGCGCTGCGCCTTCTGCGTCTTGCTCAGCGGGCCGTCCAGGTCGTGGGCCTGCTGCCGCACCGGGGCCGGGTCGTGCCGGTGTACGGCGCCGGCCCCGGTCTGGGTGCTCGCCTCCGCGACGGCGAAGGTGGCGAACGTGGCGGAGGCCGCCGCGAGCGTCACACCGATCGCGGCCGCTCTGAACGTCCAGGATCTGCTGGTCACTTGAGTTCCTCCCCTGCGCCCCGCGCGCGGACAGGGGGTTCCCGTGATCGGAAGTCCGTGCGCGCATGACAAGCGCGTGTTCAAGTGACGACATTTGACTAGAGGTTTAGAAGAAAAGACAGATCTTGACTCGGTAAGGTCTGGTGGACTATGCGGAGTTGACGGCCGCTTTAGGCGGGGCGTGCTTCCTGTGCGCCCCCCGTGCATCGGCACCGTGGGTTAGGTCACGCTTACCGAGGTGTCCGCTCGGGCATGCAGGCGGGGAGAGAAGAGCGTCGAACGGCACCCGATCACCCGGTCATCCGATCACCAAGACTTCCGAGGACACGATTGCCATGCCTCGTCCGACCGTCGCCCAGCTCGCCTACGGTGCGTGCACCGTGGTCTTCTCGACCCTCGCCATGCTGCTGCTGTCCCAGACGAGTTCGGGGGCCGGCATCGCCGTCATCGCCCTCGCCGCGCTCGCGCTCGGACTGCTGGTCGCGATGACGGTGCCGGCGCCGGGGGCGCGGGACACGGAAGAGGCCGCCGGGGCGGCTCCGGAGGAGCGGCGCGTCCCGACGGCCCTGTGACACCGGCCGGTGCGGCGGCGTTCAGTCGGTGCTGACCACCACCGTTTTGGCCGCCTTGTCGTGCAGGCCCTGCTTGTAGGGCCGGTCGAAGAAGCTCCAGCCGCCGCAGATCACGGTCCAGACGCAGGCGCAGCAGAAGGCGAACGGCAGCCACAGCACGAGGGCCCGCAGCAGTGAGGTCCGGGTGCTGGGGGTGGCGCCGTCGGACAGGTTGGCCACCCGCATGCGCAGCCACTTCTTGCCGAGCGTCTGGCCGGTCTTGTGGGTCAGGAAGGTGTCGTAGGCGATGTAGAGGACGGCGGCGATGACGGACTGGCCGAGCGAGCGGGCGGCGTCGACGCGGTCGCCGTTCACCTCGTACTCGCGCACGTTGAACGCCCAGGTGAGCAGGTAGACGACGATCCCGACCAGGATCATGTCGATGATGCGGGCGAGTGTCCGCTTGGCGCTGTCGGCGAGCGGGGGCATGCCGGCGAGGGGGTCGGCGGGACGGCCGCCGGGGCCGGACGGACCGGCTCCGTAGGGGCCACCGCCGTAGGGGCCGCCACCGTAGGGGCCACCGCCGTAGGGGCCACCGCCGTAGGGGCCACCGCCGTAGGGGCCCTGCCCGTAGGGGCCGCCGGAGGGCGGGGGCTCGCTGCCGCCGTAGGGCGGGGGGTACTGGCCGCCGCCGTCCGGCGGGCGGTCGTACGGTGAGCCCGGCCCCCGCTCCGACGGGGGCGGCTTCCTGAACGGGTCGTCCTCGGGTGGCGGCTCTCCGGAGCCGGGGGGCGGTGCGCTGCTCATGGCCCGAGTGGATCGCGAACGCCCCGGCTCCGCATCCGGCGGACGGCCGTACGAGGGACGGCCGGTCCCGGGGTCCGGCCCGGTACCTGAGCCGGTGCCGCGCCCCGGTCCCGGCTCAGCCCGCGACGAAGGTGTGGGCCGCCTTGTCGTGCCAGCATTGGTGCCAGGGCCGGTCGAACAGGCACCACAGCACGCCCACGATCCCGATGCCGAGCAGCCCGGGAACGCTGTAGACGAGCCAGCGGCGCAGCGCCGGGGCGAAGGTCGGCGGCTCGTGCGCCTCGATGTCCCGGACCTCCAGGCCGCACAGCTTCTTGCCGAGGGTGCGACCCCACTTGACGGTGGGCAGCACCTCGTAGACCACGCCGGCCAGCAGCAGCACGGCGAGCACGACGGCGAGGCTGGTGCCGGTCGAGCCGTCGAGCAGCCAGACGGTGACCTCGTGCCCGGACAGCCGGGCCGCGTCGATCTTCTGCCGGATGTGGTCGACGGCCCGGACGCCGAGCGGCACGGCCGCGGCGGCGGTCACGGCGCCCACGACCACACTGTCGATCAGCCGGGCCGCGAACCGCTTGCCCAGTCCGGCGGGGCGGGCGGCGGCCTGTCTGCGCGCCGCCGCCTGGAAGGGGTCCTCCACCGGCGGCTTCCACGGCGCCACGGGCAGCTCGTCCGCACCGCCGGCGAGCTGGTGCACCTGCTGCGCCCAGGACGCCTGGCCGCCCGCCTGCTGCGGCATCTGCGGGGACGCGGGCGCGGGCTGCCGGGTCTGGGGCGGCTGGGGCTGCGGTGCCTGGACCTGCGGGACTTGGGCCTGCGATGCCTGGACCTGCGGGACTTGGACCTGCGGGACTTGGACCTGCGGGGCTTGGGCCTGGGGTGTCTGCACGGCGCCGAAGCCCGGGCCGGAGGGCGGGGATTGCCGGGCGGGCGCGGGCGTGGCGGGGGTGGGCGCGGCGACCGGGCCCTGGGTGCCGAAGCCGGGCGCGGCGCCCTGGTGCGGCGGCACCGGACGGATCGTCATGGTGCCGTCGTCCGTGCGCGCGGCCGCGGGTTCCGTGACCGGCCGCCGGAAGACGAAGGTGCCGGGATCCGGGGCCTCGCTCCCGGTCGGCGGGATGGTCGCGGTGCCGTCGCCGCCGGCCGCCCGGCCCTCGGGCCGCGCCGGACCGGGCGCCACGCGCGGATCGGCGCCCCGGGTGCCGGCGGCACCGCCCTGCGCGGGCACGGAGGGGCCGGCGGGAGTCTGCCGGGGAGCGGCGGCCTCCTGCTGCCAGGACTGCCGGGCCTGCCCGGGCACCCCGGCCCCACCCCACTGGGCCTGCCCCGACTGCCGGGCCTCGTCCGCCCGTTCCGCTTCCCGGCCGGGCGTGCCATCGGCGGTGGCCGCGCCCGTTTCGCCCGCCGCCGGCCACGGGCCGGGCGTCCCCGAATCCGCCGCCGGCCCCGGGGAGTTCCCCGTGACCGCCGGTCCCGAGGCGGCCGGGCCGCCGGGTTCCTCGTCGAAGAAGTGGGGGCCCGTCTCCTCCACGGCGGGGGTGACGCCGGGGGGTGGGCTGAGCGGTTCGCCGTCCTTGGGGGCGGGGCGGCTGGTGCCGGGCACCCAGGCGGTGCCGTTCCAGTACCGGACGTAGCCGGGGATGGACGGGTCCGGGTAGTAGCCCTCGCGGGGCCTGTCGTCACCTGGGGCCGGGGTTGGGGCGCTCATGTCCGTCGTCCCGTATCTGCTCGTGGGTGGGATGGGCCTCCCACATCTATCAGACGCGGGCACCGGCCACCGCCAGTCCCGCAGGACCCACTCCTTCCGGGCAACGCGGGGCGCGTCCGGTACGCCGGGCCGAAAAAAATTTCCCCGAACCCGCGTAATGCCCGCGCGGCCGCCCCCTCTCCCCTGGTACGGGCCCGCGCCCCGCGGCCCCGCGCACGTCCCCCGACAGACAAGGAACCCAGGTCATGCAGCACACGGTGGTGGAGCGGGAACTCGAACTCAAGCTGATCCTGTCGCCCGAGCGGAGCATCCCGGTCCCGGCCCTGCTCGCCTACCGGTGCGACGATCCGTACGCCGTCCACATCGTCTTCCACATCAACTCCGAGCACCCGGTGCACTGGACGTTCGCCCGCGAGCTGCTGGTGGAGGGGGTGTTCCGGCCGTGCGGGCACGGGGACGTGCGGGTGTGGCCGACGAAGGCGGACGGGCGCAGCGTGGTGCTGATGGCGCTGAGTTCGCCCGACGGGGACGCGCTGCTGGAGGCGCCGACCCCGCAGGTGTCGGCCTGGCTGGAGCGGACGCTGCGCGCGGTCCCGCCGGGGACGGAGGGCGGGCAGCTCGGCATCGACGACGCGCTCGACCAGCTGCTCGCCCGGTGACCCGGTCCCCCGTCGCCCGGGGCCGGGCGCCGTCAGAAGAGCTTGCCGGGGTTGAGGATGCCGAGCGGGTCGAACACGGCCTTGACGCCCCGCTGCATCTCCACGCCGACGGACCCGATCTCCCGCGCCAGCCACTCCTTCTTCAGTACTCCGACGCCGTGTTCGCCGGTGATGGTGCCGCCGAGTTCCAGGCCCAGGGCCATGATCTCGTCGAAGGACTCGCGGGCCCGCCGGGACTCGTCCTCGTCCTGGGCGTCGAAGCAGACGGTGGGATGGGTGTTGCCGTCGCCCGCGTGCGCGCAGACGCCGATCGTCAGACCGTACTTGGCGGCGATCCGTTCGATGCCCTCCAGCATGGCGCCGAGTTGGGAGCGCGGGACGCACACGTCGTCGATCATCGTGGTGCCCTTGACCGCCTCCAGCGCGGGCAGCGAGAGCCGCCGGGCCTTGAGCAGCATCTCGGACTCGGCCGCGTCCTCGGCCGGGACCACCTGGGTGGCGCCGGCCGCCTCGCACAGGGCGCCGACGGCGGCGAGGTCGGTGGCCGGGTCGGGGGTGTCGAAGGCGGCGAGCAGCAGCGCCTCGGTGGTCTCCGGCAGGCCCATGCGGGCCATGGCGTTGACCGCCTTGACCGTCGTACGGTCCATCAGTTCGAGCAGGGAAGGCAGGTGGCCCCGCTCCATGATGTGGCAGACGGCATCGCAGGCGGCCGTGGCGGAGGCGAACTCGGCGGCCATCACGAGCTGTCCGGGCGGCTTGGGCTTGAGGGCGAGGACCGCGCGGACGACGATGCCGAGGGAGCCCTCGGAGCCGACGAACAGGCGGGTGAGGTCGTAGCCGGCGACGCCCTTGGCGGTGCGGCGGCCGGTGGACATCAGACGGCCGTCGGCGAGGACGACGTCCAGGCCGAGGACGTACTCGGCGGTCACCCCGTACTTCACACAGCACAGGCCGCCGGAGCCGGTGCCGATGTTGCCCCCGATGGTGCACATCTCCCAGCTGGACGGGTCCGGCGGGTAGTACAGGCCGTGTTCCTCGACGGCTCGGGAGAGGGCCGCGTTGATCACGCCCGGTTCGACCACGGCGACCCGGTCGACGGGGTTGATCTCCAGGATGCGGTCCATTTTGACGAGGGACAGCACGATGCAGCCGTCCGAGGCGTTGGCGGCGCCGGACAGGCCGCTGCGGGCGCCCTGCGGGACGACGGGGACGCGCAGTTCGGTGGCGGTGCGCATGACGTGCTGCACCTGTTCCACGGTGCGCGGCAGGACCACGACGGCCGGGGCCCCGGCGGGGCAGAAGCTGGCCATGTCGTGGGCGTAGGAGGCCGTGACGTCCGAGTCGGTCAGGACGGCCTCGGCGGGCAGGCCGGCCAGGAGCCGGTCGGTGAGGCTACCGGTTGCTGCGCCCGCTCCATCGCGGTGCGCTTCGATGCGGCTCATGATCACAGGTTCGCACTCACAGCCATCGGTGTGAACCCCGTCAGCCTCCTGCCTCACCCGGCGCGATCTTCTTGTCGTACTGACGCACAGTGAGCGCCATGGACAACCGAGTGAGCGAGCCGGGTACGTCCCTGATGAGCGAGCCCTCCACGCCGCGCCGTTCCCGGCGACTGCTGCGGCGGGTGCTGGTGACCGCGCTGACCGGCGGGCTGGTCGCGGGCGCGGTGCTGGCGGTGTGGCCAGGGCTGCGGTCCGGGGCCGCGAGTCCGCCCGCCGCGGGGCCGCGGGCCCACCGGGCGCCGGTGCGCGCCCCGGCGCAGGCGGCGCAGGCGCTGACCGCGGTGACCTCCGGGGTGCCGGCCGCGCTGCCCGCCCTGACCGCGCTCATCGGGCAGCAGGAGCAGCGGGTGCGGGCGCAGCCGCAGGACGCGAAGGCGTGGGCGGTGCTGGGCACGGCGTACGTCGAACGGGGCCGCCGTACGGCGCGGGCCGCGGACTTCCCGAGGGCGGAGCAGGCCTTGCAGACCTCGCTCCAGGTGGTGGACGAGGAGCAGAACCTCCAGGCGCTGGACGGGATGGCCGCGCTGGCGCTGGCACGCCGGGACTTCGCGGAGGCGAAACGATACGGCGAGCAGGCGCAGGAGCTGGCGCCGAAGCGGTGGACCTCGTACGCGCCGCTGATCGAGGCGTACAACGGGCTCGGCGACTACGAATCCGTCGGCACCGCCCTGGAGAAGCTGATGGCGCTGAAGCCCGCGCCGGCCGAACGGCCCGCCGTGATGGCGCAGGCCGCGGCGGTCTACCGGAGCCGGGGCTGGCGCGAGGACGCGGTGGCCCAGCTCAGCGACGCGGCGGCCGCCGCCGGCTCCCCCGCCCAGCAGGCCGCCTACCTGTCCCAGCTCGGCGAGCTGGCCTTCGAGCGGGGCGACGCGCAGGACGCGCTGCGCCACTACGAGGAGGCGCTGCGGCTGGACGCGGACCAGCAGGCGGCGCCGTCCGGACGGGCGCGGGCGCTGGCGGCGCTGGGGCGGCCGGCCGAGGCGGTGACCGCGTACCGGGCGGCCCTCGACCGTCGGGCCGACCCGCGCGACGCCCTGGAGCTGGGCGAGCTGTACGAGTCGCTGGGCCGGACCGCGCAGGCCCGGCAGAGTTACGACCAGGTGGCCGAGCTGGCGAAGCGGGAGACGGCGGGCGGGGTCGACGACGAGCTGGTGCTCGGCCGGTACGAGGCCGACCACGGGGACGCGGCGGACGCCGTGGAGCGGCTGCGCGCCGAGTACGACCGCCAGCCCGGGATCGAGGTGGCCGACGCGCTCGGCTGGGCGCTGCACCGGGTCGGCGAGGACGACGAGGCCCTTCGGTACGCCACGACCGCGACGGACGGCACGAAGGGCGGCGGCCTGCGCAGCGCGCTGTACGCCTACCACCGGGGCGCGATCGAGGCCGCGCTGGAGCTGGAGGGGCCCGCGCGCCGCAGCCTCCAGGAGGCCCTGCGCATCAACCCGTCCTTCTCGCCCCTGTGGGCCCCGCAGGCCAGGTCGGCGCTCGCGGCGCTGGGCGAACCGGAGGATGTGGAAGTGCCTGGCTGAGACGTGGGCGGGAGCCCGGCACGTGGAGTGCCGGGCCCCCGTTCCTCGGCTGTGGCTCAGAGGTTGCCGCGCTTGGCCTGCTCGCGCTCGATCGCCTCGAACAGGGCCTTGAAGTTGCCCTTGCCGAAGCCCATCGAGCCGTGCCGCTCGATCAGTTCGAAGAACACCGTCGGCCGGTCCTGGACCGGCTTGGTGAAGATCTGGAGCAGGTAGCCGTCCTCGTCGCGGTCGGCGAGGATCTTCAGCTCGCGCAGGGTCTCCACGGGCACCCGGGTGTCACCGACCCACTCGCCCAGCGTGTCGTAGTACGAATCCGGGGTGTTCAGGAACTCGACGCCGGCCGCGCGCATGGTGCGGACGGTCTGCACGATGTCGTTGGTGTTCAGCGCGATGTGCTGGACGCCGGGACCGCCGTAGAACTCCAGGTACTCGTCGATCTGCGACTTCTTCTTGGCGATCGCGGGCTCGTTGAGCGGGAACTTCACCTTCAGGGTGCCGTCCGCGACGACCTTCGACATCAGCGCGCTGTACTCGGTGGCGATGTCGTCGCCCACGAACTCCTTCATGTTCGTGAAGCCCATGACCTTGTTGTAGAACCCGACCCACTCGTTCATCCTGCCGAGTTCCACGTTGCCGACGCAGTGGTCGATCGCCTGGAAGGTGCGGTGCTCGGGCTGCGGCACGATCGGCTGGGCGGCCACGTAGCCGGGGAGGTAGGGACCGTCGTAGCCGGAGCGCTCCACCAGGGTGTGGCGGGTCTCGCCGTAGGTGGCGATGGCGGCGAGCACCACGGTGCCGTGCTCGTCCTTGACCTCGTACGGCTCCTCGATGGAGCGCGCGCCCTGCGCGATGGCGTACTCGTACGCGGCGCGGGCGTCCGGGACCTCGATGGCCAGGTCGATGACGCCGTCGCCGTGCTCGGCCACATGCCGGTCGATGAAGCGGCCCCAGTCGCTGCTCTGCTTGATCACCGAGGTGAAGACGAACCGGGCGGAGCCGTTCTCCAGGACGTAGCTGGCGGTCTCGCGGCTGCCGTTCTCCGGTCCGGAGTAGGCGACCAGCTTCATGCCGAAGGCGGAGGAGTAGTAGTGCGCCGCCTGCTTGGCGTTGCCCACGGCGAAGACGACCGCGTCCATTCCCTTGACCGGGAAGGGGTCGTCCTGCCGGGCGGTCGTGTCGGGAGTGTGCTGTGTGGTCTGCGTCATAGCGGAAGGGTGACCGGACTCTGCAAGGTGCGCAATAGTTCGCGTATTCACTGGGCAATTTGTTAGGCGGAACGGCCCACCGGCCGGACTTTCTGTACAGGATGACCACCCCGGGAGGGGCCGTGGCGATCGATCATCTGGACGGGCGGATCATCGTGCTGCTGGCGCGCGAGCCGCGCATCGGCGTGCTGGAGATGTCCCGGCGGCTCGGGGTCGCCCGGGGCACCGTGCAGGCCCGCCTCGACCGGCTCCAGTCGAACGGCGTCATCCGCGGCTTCGGCCCGCAGGTGGACCCGGCGGCCCTCGGCTATCCGGTCACCGCGTTCGCCACGCTCCAGATCCGGCAGGGCCAGGGGGCGGACGTGCGCGCCTACCTGGCGACGGTGCCGGAGGTGCTGGAACTGCTCACCACCACGGGCAGCGGCGACATGCTCTGCCGCCTGGTCGCCCGCTCCAACGCCGACCTCCAGCGGGTGATCGACCGGGTCGTCGGCTTCGAGGGCATCGTGCGCGCCTCCACGGCGATCGTGATGGAGAACCCGGTGCCGCTGCGGGTCATCCCGCTGGTGGAGCAGGCGGCGCAGGAGGAGGGGTAACGGGAGCCGCGCGGGCGGGAGTCGGCGTCCGCGGCCGGCGCGCCGACTGCCGTCCGGGCGCCGCCCCTAACAGCTCGGTACCGAGCCCGTGCCCTTCTCCAGGGAGACCAGGGAGTCGACCGCGCCCTTCAGCGTGGTCACCGGGACCAGGCGCAGCCCCTTGGGCAGTTCGGCCTTCGCGTCGGCGCACTCGGCCTTCGGCACCAGGAAGACGGTGGCGCCGTCGCGCCGGGCGGCCTGCGTCTTCAGGGCCACGCCGCCGACCGCGCCGACCCGGCCGGCCTCGTCGATCGTGCCCGTACCGGCGATGGTGCGACCACCGGTGAGATCGCCGCCGTGACCGTCGCCGTGCAGCTTGTCGATGATGCCCAGGGAGAACAGCAGGCCCGCGCTCGGGCCGCCCACGTCGGCGAGCTTCAGGGTGACCCTGACCTTGTCGGGGCTCAGGTCGAGGTACTTCAGCGCCGCGCTGGTCGCCGCGTCCTGCGACTGCCGCATCTGCGCCGTGTTGTGCTGCTCGATCTCCTTGAGGGTGTCACCGGTCGGGTAGACCGCGTCACGGGGCATCACGGCACGGTCGGCGCGGAACCAGTTGCCGATCACGTCGCCGAGCGAGACCCGGGCGTCGGGGCCGGTCGCCTCGATGGTGACCATCCGCAGCTGACCGCTCGGCCCGCGCGTCCGCGCGCCGTCGACCGTGATCACCTGGGTGCCCTTGTTCGCCCCGAGCACGTTCGCCGTCAGCCCCGGCTGCGCCACGGAGAACGGCAGCGGCGCGAACACCGCCGTGGCGAACAGCGCGACGACCGGGAGGGCGCACACGGTGAGGGCTTGGCGGCGCGTGAGACGTGAGAGCACGGGTTCAATTTACGTGACGTGGTACGCGCGGCGCCGCCGCGGCCGCCGGGGCGCTCACCGCAGCGCCTCCGCCACCTCCCGCGCCGCGTCCACCACCCGGGGGCCCACCCGCTCCGGCACGGACTCCGCGAGCATGACGACGCCGACGCTGCCCTCCACCCCGGTCACCCCCACCAGCGGTGCCGCCGCACCGCACGCCCCCGTCTCCAGCTCCCCCCGGGTCAGAGTGCAGGAGGGCTCGGCGGAGGGGGCGCGACGGGCCGCGAGGATGGCCCGGCCCGCGGCGCCGCGGTCCAGCGGATGCCGGAAGCCCGCGCGGTAGGCCACGTGGTAGTCGGTCCAGGTCGGTTCGACCACCGCCACGGCCAGCGCCTCCGTGCCGTCGACCAGGGTCAGATGCGCCGTGGCCCCTATGTCCTCGGCCAGCGAGCGCAGCGCGGGCAGCGCGGCCTCCCGCACCAGCGGGTGCACCTGCCGCCCCAGCCTCAGCACCCCGAGCCCGACCCGGGCGCGTCCGCCGAGGTCGCGCCGGACGAGGGCGTGCTGCTCCAGCGTGGCGAGCAACCGGTACACCACGGTCCGGTTCACGCCCAGTTTGTTGGACAGCTCGGTGACGGTCAGCCCGTGGTCGGTGTCGGCGAGCAGCTTGAGGACCCGCAGTCCCCGGTCGAGCGTCTGAGAGGTCTCCGCGGTCACGACCCCCACTCCTTCGGCGGTGAGGTCGGCGGGCCCCCGAGCGGACGATGCGTCACCGAGTCCCGTCGGCGACGCGCTCCAGAGGCCGCCGATCGGCAGGACGGCCCGGCGGCTCCGGACCCTGTCGCTTTCACGGCTGCGCTCCGCGGCGGCGCTGCCACGGGGCGTATGCGTAGCGGGACAGTAGCGAAGGGGGTTCGCTGAGCGGAAGTCTTGGTCCAGAATCCGGTCAAGGACCCAGGCGGGCTGACGGTATTCGTCCGTATACGTACGGCAGCGTCACCCCCGCCCGCCCGGTCCTCAGCGCATCCGCGTCGCCCACTCCTGCACCTTGGCGATGCGCTGCTTGAGCTGTCCGGCGGTGGCCTCCGCGCTCGGCGGCCCGCCGCACACCCGGCGCAGCTCGGTGTGGATCACCCCGTGCGGCTTGCCGCTCTGGTGGACGTACGCGCCGACCAGGGTGTTGAGCCGCTTGCGCAGCTCCATCATCTCCTTGTGGCTGACCACCGGGCGCCGCTCGGCCGGCAGCTCCAGCAGGTCGGCCTCGGTGTCCGGCTTCTTCTTGCTGTGCGCGATCTGCCGGGCCTGCCGCTTCTGCAGCAGCAGCTGCACCTGCTCCGGCTCCAGCAGCCCGGGGATGCCGAGGTAGTCCTGCTCCTCCTCGCTGCCCGGGTGGGCCTGCATGCCGAACTCGGCGCCGTCGTAGAGCACCCGGTCGAAGACGGCCTCGGACTCCAGCGCCTCGAAGGCGAACTGCTCCTGCTCGCCGGTGTCCTCGTCCTGCTCCTTGTTCGCCTCCTCCATCTCCTTCTCGGACTCGGCGTACGGGTCCTCCTCGCCCTCCTTCTTCGGCTTGTCGAGGGCGTGGTCGCGCTCCACCTCCATCTCGTTGGCGAAGGTGAGCAGGTCGGGGACGGTCGGCAGGAAGACGGAGGCGGTCTCGCCGCGCCGCCGGGACCGGACGAAGCGGCCGACGGCCTGCGCGAAGAACAGCGGGGTGGAGATGGTGGTGGCGTACACGCCGACCGCGAGGCGCGGCACGTCGACGCCCTCGGACACCATGCGCACCGCGACCATCCAGCGGTCCTCGCTCGCGCTGAAGTCGTCGATGCGCTTCGAGGCGCCGGCGTCGTCGGACAGCACCAGCGTGGCCTTCGTACCGGTGATCTCACGGATCAGCTTGGCGTAGGCGCGGGCGGAGTCCTGGTCGGAGGCGATGACCAGCGCGCCGGCGTCCGGGATGGCCTTGCGGACCTCGGTGAGCCGCTGGTCGGCGGCGCGCAGCACGCTCGGCATCCACTCGCCGCGCGGGTCGAGCGCGGTGCGCCAGGCCTGGCTGACCGCGTCCTTGGTCATCGGCTCCCCGAGCCGGGCGGCGATCTCGTCACCGGCCTTGGTGCGCCAGCGCATGTTGCCGCTGTAGGAGAGGAAGATGACCGGCCGGACGACGCCGTCGGCGAGCGCGGAGCCGTACCCGTAGGTGTAGTCGGCGGCGGAGCGGCGGATGCCCGCGTTGTCCTCCTCGTACGTCACGAAGGGGATCGGGTTGGTGTCCGAGCGGAACGGCGTACCGGTCAGCGCGAGCCGCCGGGTGGCCGGTTCGAACGCCTCCAGACAGGCCTCGCCCCAGGACTTCGAGTCACCGGCGTGGTGGATCTCGTCCAGGATCACCAGCGTCTTGCGCTGCTCGACGCGGTTGCGGTGCAGCATGGGGCGCACGCCGACACCGGCGTAGGTGACGGCGACCCCGTCGTACTCCCGGCCGAGCGGGCCGGCGCTGTACTCCGGGTCGAGCTTGATCCCCACGCGCGCCGCCGCCTCGGCCCACTGCTTCTTCAGGTGCTCGGTGGGCGCGACCACGGTCACCTGCTGCACCACGTGGTGATGGAGCAGCCATGAGGCCAGCGTCAGCGCGAAGGTGGTCTTGCCGGCGCCGGGCGTGGCGACGGCGAGGAAGTCACGCGGCTGCTCCTGGATGTACTTCTCCATCGCCCCCTGCTGCCAGGCACGCAGCTTGCTGGCGGTGCCCCAGGGCGCACGCCCCGGGAAGGCGGGGGAAAGGTGGTGGGACGTGGTGGAGGAAGCGGTGGTAGTCACGGTCTCCGTGGTCAAGGTCAGTCGGCTACGTATGACAACCGGGCCACCCTACCGGCGCCGCGCTCCCCTCCGACGCCGAACGAGGCCGGGTCGCCCCCGGGTGGGACTCACGTCACAACCGGCGCGCTCCGGCGCTCGCGCCGCGCGCTGTCAGGGCGCTTCCGTCCGCATCCGCGTCGTCACCCAGGCCCCGGCCAGGGCCACCACCGCCATCGGCAGGAAGACGGCGGCGAAGGCGGCGGGGTGGGAGGAGGTGGTCGTCGTGGTCGCGGAGGTGCCGCCGCCGAGGGCGGCGAAGGCGGCACCGGTGGCGGCGAGCAGCAGGGCGTTGGAGAGACCGTCGGAGATCTGGAGCGCGGCGGAGTTGGCACCCGCCTGCTCCGGCGCGGACAGCCGCAGCAGCAGCACGCTGGTGGAGGAGATCACCAGGCCCATGCCGAGACAGCCGAAGGCCCAGGCGACGGCCACGGTCCAGGCGGGCACGGAGTGCCACAGCACGCTCGGCGCGGCCAGCAGCGCGACGGTCACCAGCAGCATCCCGCCGGTCATCAGCCGCTCCCGGTGGGGCGCCAGGCGCGGCCGGGACTGCACCCAGGAGCCCAGCGCCCAGGTGCCGCCGCCCGCGGCCAGCGAGAACCCGGCGAGCGTCGGCGACAGCCCGCGCTGGGTGACCAGCATCAGCGGCACGAAGGACTCCGCGGCGATGAAGGACCCGGCGGACAGCCCGCGCAGCAGGACGACGGCGGGCAGGCCGCGGGCGGCCCGCCAGGTGCCGGGCGGCAGCAGGCCGAGGACGGCGGGCACCAGCAGGGCGACACCGGCCGCGCCGGGCACCAGGGAGAGGGGGCGCAGGTCCTGGGCGGCGTACTGGAGGAGGCCGGCGCCGAGGGAGATGCCGAGGGCGAGCCGGACGCGCCGCCGGTCGAAGGCGGCGGCGCCCGCCTCCGCGTCGACCGGTCCGGACGCCCGGCGGCGTATCTGCGGCAGGGCGAGGGCCAGCGGGAACACCACGAGGACCGGGATGCCGAGGAACACCCAGCGCCAGCCGAGCTGCTCGGTGACGGCACCGGAGGCGAGCGGACCGACCACGGAGGGCACGACCCAGCTCGCCGCGAACGCCGCCATGATCGCGGGGCGCAGCCGCTCGGGGTAGGCCCGGCCGACGACGACGTACAGCGCGACGATGACCAGTCCGCCGCCGAGCCCCTGGACGGCCCGGCCCAGGATGAACACCCACATCGACTGCGCGGTGCCGGCTATCACCAGCCCCACCGCGAAGGCCCCGATCCCGCTGGTCAGCGCCCCGAGCGGACCGCGCCGGTCGGCCCACTGGCCGGCGAGGACCATGCCGAAGAGGCTGGTGGTGAAGTACCCGGAGAACGCGAACGCGTACAGCGCCACGCCGTTCAGCTCACGGGCGGCGACGGGCATCGCGGTGCCCACGGCGGTCGCCTCGAAGGCGATCAGCAGGACGACGGAGACGATGCCGATGCTCAGCGCCCGGTAGGACCGGCCGAGCACACCGCCGTCCGGCTCGACGTCTTCCTCCACCACGGCATCGGCGGCACGGGATCCCAGGACACTCATGCCCGTCAGAGTAAGGCCCGCTACCGACATTGACCCCTGTCGGTGGTCCCACCTCCCGCTACGACCTTGGTCCTGGTCCCCTCCGGTCCCGTGAACGCGGTGTGGCAGTCACATTGCAGCCCCGGCCATCCCCTTGAGCCCCACCGCTCCCCCGCCCTACGGTCGATCCATCAACACGGCCGTGTGCCCGAGTGGCTCAGGGGCTCGCCTGCGCAGCATCCATCAGCGAGCTCCGCTCGCGGGGAGTTGCACGGGTTCGATTCCCGCCACGGCCGTGCGGACGACAACTCAACACGGCCGTGTGCCCGAGTGGCTTAGGGGCTCGCCTGCAAAGCGAGTTACACGGGTTCGATTCCCGTCACGGCCTCCACAGATCGACCGCCCGTACCCATGCGGTTCAGGGGCTCGCCTGCGCAGCATCGACCAGCGGGCTCCGCCCGCGGGGAGTTACACGGGTTCGATTCCCGTCACGGCCTCCACAGATCGACCGCCCGTACCCGCGCGGTTCAGGGGCTCGCCTGCGCAGCATCGACCAGCGGGCTCCGCCCGCGGGGAGTTACACGGGTTCGATTCCCGTCACGGCCTCCAAAGATCGACCGCGTCGCCGTCGGCGGCTCCCGTCGAAGGAGCCGAACCGGTACCGCGACCCGGGCCGGGTGCCGCGGGGTGGCTGGGGTCAGAGGACGCCGCCCGCCTCGTCCTGGAACGTCTCGGTCCAGTAGTGCCACGTCGTGCCCGGCAGTGTGGCCGTCGGGTCGAGGGTGGTCAGGGTGTGCAGCATGGCGGCGGCCAGTTGCTCGTAGGAGGCCGTGCTGAGTTCGTGGGAGAGGTGCTGGTCGATGGTGCGTTCGTGGTGCAGGAGCCAGAGGGTGAAGGCGAGGGTGGAGACGTCGGTGTTGAGGGGGTAGAGCGCCGCCTCCGGTTCGCTGAAGGTGAGGACCGCGCCGGTGCGGCCGTCCACCACCAGGCTGTTGTCCTCGACCAGGTAGCCCAGGCGGATCAAGTGGTCGCAGTGGGCCGGGAGTTCGGACAGCGGGTAGTCGGGGTGGTCCCGGGTGAAGTGCTCGCGCAGGGTCGGCAGCGGGGCGTCCGGGTCGGCGAAGAAGAGGACCGCCTCTTCCGGCAGGCCGGTCTCGCGCAGGAAGCGGCGGGTCGGCTCGTGGGTGAGCGTGGCCGGGAAGTCGACCTCCTCGAAGCGGACCACCCGGCCGTGTCCGAACTCCTGGTCCAGGACGCGGGCGGGCAGGTCGAGGGTGAGACCGGAGGCCGTACCAGGGCCCGCGACCAGGGACAGCGGGCGGATCAGGGCCGCCACCTTCCAGTACCGGGGGACCACGCCGTCCGTGCCCTCCTCGAACAGGGCGAGGAGGCGGCGCGAGGCCTCGGCGACCGCCCTCGGGCCGTACTGGCCCGCCAGGGAGGCGAACCGGCCCCGCAGGCCGGTCAGTTCCTCGGTGACCGCGGCGAACCGCAGCAGCGTGGCCAGGGAGGGTGCGAAGGGGCGGGACTCGGACGGGTCGCGCAGGTAGGCCGTCGTCACCTCGCCCGTGTCGCCGTCGAGCAGGATCGACTCGCGCGCCGTGCCCGGCGGGTTGAGCAGCTCGCCTATCACCAGGCGGTCGCGCAGCTCCTCCGCCAGGTGGAGCGGGCCCTCGGCCGCGTCCGCGAGGGTGCGCAGGCCGTGGGCGCGCAGCGGCGAGAACGTCAGCACGTCGGTCACGGCGGGCAGCCCCGGGCCCGTGAGCAGTCCGCGCGTCGGCGCGTGGGTGACATGGCGGTCCAGCTCCGCCTCGGTCAGTGTGATCGCCGCCGTCCCGGCATCCGTCGTACTCATCGCTCCCCCGCGATCTCCCACTGCGTGACAGTGTGGCCGGCGCCGCTGCCCGGCTCCCCCACCGCTGTGCACACTACGCCGCCCCACTGACAACGCCCCTCGCCTGAAAGGACGCCGGACGACCCGGGCACGTTGCCCGGCGGCACTCACCGGGTCGGGAAGGCCGTCGCACTCACCGGGCCGGGACGACCACCACGCTCACCGGATCGCGGCAACCGCGGCGTTCACCGCGTGGTGACGACCGCGGCCTGGGGGCGGATCGGCAGCCGGTTGACCGGGCGGCCGGTGGCCGCGCGGACGGCGGAGGCGATGGCCGCCGGGGCCGTCACCACCGGAACCGCGCTGACCGACTTGGCGCCGAAGGGCGCGACCACGTCCCGCTCCTCCACCAGCTTGACGATCCGGATGTCCGGCGCGTCCAGGGCGGTCGGCAGGGCGTAGCCGGTCAGGTCGGGATGGCGGATCAGCCCGCGCGGGGTGCGCAGGTTCTCGGTGAGCGCGATACCGACGCCCTGCGTGACACCCGCCTCGATCCGGGCCGTCAGCTGGGCGGGGTTGAGCACCCGGCCGACGTCCTGGGCGACCGCCAGCTCCACCACCCGGACCGAGCCCAGCTCGATGTCCACGTCCACCACCGCGCGGATCGCGCAGAACGCGAGTCCCACGAAGGCGTCGCCCTGCCCCGCGGCGTCCAGCGGCTCGGTGGGGTGCGGGCGGCACTGCGCGGTGGCCCACAGCTCCTTGCCGTCCAGCGCCTCGGTGACGGTGGTCGACAGCACCCCGTCGTACGACGTGATCTTGCCGTCGTTGATCTGGAGCAGCTCGGTCGACATGCCGAACTTGTGCGCCAGCGGCTGGAGCAGCTGAGTGCGGACCATCTTCGCCGCCCGCTCCACCGCGCCGCCGGACACCCAGGTGTGCCGGCCCCGGCAGCCCGGGCCGGACGGCGGCTGGTCGGTGTCGACCGGGGCGACCCGGACCTCCTCGACGCCCAGGGTCTCCTGGACGATCTGCCGGGCCAGCGTGGTGAAGCCCTGGCCGGTCTCGACGGCCGCGCAGAGCACGGTCGCCATGCCGTCGTGCACCTTGACCGTCGCCGTGGACACCTCGTCGGCGCCCTCCGCGCCGAGCATGTGCACCATGCCGAGGCCGTAGCCGACGCCCCGGCGCACCGCGCCCGGCTCGCCCGCGCCCTCGGGGCCGCCGGGCAGCAGCCAGTCCTCCTCGGGCGTGTCCTTGGGCAGTGTCGGCAGCGGGAAGTCCCGTACCGCCTGGAGGAGTTCGGCGACCGGGGCGGGGCAGGTCACCGTCTGGCCGATGGGCAGCACGTCGCCCGTCGCCAGCGCGTTGCGCAGCCGCAGCTCCGCCGGGTCCGCGCCGAGCTTCCTGGCCAGCTTGTCCATCTGGGCCTCGTAGGCGGCGCACACCTGCATCGCACCCTCGCCGCGCACATGGCCGGAGGGCGGGTTGTTGGTGCGCACGGCCCAGCCCTCGATGAAGGCGTTCGGGACGACGTACGGGCCGCACGCGAAGGAGACCGCGGCCGCCAGCGCGTCGGCGGAGGTGTCGGCGTACGCGCCCGCGTCCAGCAGGATCTGCGCCTCCACCTTGACCAGCCTGCCCTCGGCGTCGGCGTGGTGGCGGTAGCGCAGCAGGGTGGGATGACGGTGGGCGTGGCCGAGGAAGGACTCCTCGCGGCTCGCCGTGAGCTTCACCGGGCAGCCGGTGCGCAACGCGAGCAGGCCGAGCGGGAGTTGGAAGCCCTGGTCCTCGCGGTCGGCGGTGGCGCCGGGCACCCCGGTGACCACGATCTTCACCTGATCGGGGGACAGGGCGAAGCAGGCGGCGGCGGTGTCGCGGTCGTGGTGCGGGTCGGTGGAGGCCAGGTACAGCTCCACACCGCCGTCGGGGCGCGGCACGGCGAGTCCGGCCTCGGCGCCGATCGGGGCCGGGTCCTGCCGTCCGATGCGGTACAGGCCCTCGACCACGACCTCGCCGACCGCCTCCGCGTCGCCGTGGCGCAGCGGGATGTGCCGGATCAGGTTGCCGTCGGGGTGCAGCGGCTCCGCCTCGAACGCCCGCTCGGGGTCGGTCACCGGGTCGAGGATCTCGTACTCGACGATGATCGCGGCCGCGGCCATCCGCGCGGTGTCGGGGTGGTCGGCGGCGACGGCGGCGATGGGCTCGCCGTGGTGCCGTACGACCTCGGAGGCGAACACCGGCCGGTCGGGGGTGCCCCGGCCGTGGCGCGGGGTGCCGGGCACGTCCTCGTGGGTGATGACGGCGCGCACGCCGGGCATCTCGCGGGCGTGCCGGGTGTCGATGGACACGATCCGCGCGTGCGCGTGCGGGGAGCGCAGTACGGCCGCCCACAGCAGGCCCTCGGCCCACAGGTCGGCGGCGTAGGGGAAGGTGCCCTCGGTCTTGGCGCGGGCGTCGGCGTGCGGCAGGGAGACGCCGAGGCCGTGCGGGGCGCCCTCGGGCTCGGGGGCGGACTCCCCGGCGGGGGTCGCGGTGGCGGCTTCGTTGCTCACGCCTGGCCTCCGTCCTGGCCGTAGTGCTGGTCGTGCGGGCCCGGCGTGCCGTAGGGCGGCGTGTCGCCGTAACCGTCGGGCGCGTCGTAGCCGTCGGGCGCCTCGTAGCCATCGGGCGCGTCGTAGCCGCCCGGCATGTCGCCGTAGCCGTCCGGCACGTCGCCGTACCCGTCCGGCACGTCGCCGTAGCCGTCCGGCGTGGGCGGCGGCGTGTCGAAGGCACCCGGTGCCTCGAACGCCGACGGGCCGACGCCGCCGGAGCCGGGGGCCGCCTGCTGCGGGATGCGTGCCTCGCCGGCCGTGTCCGCCTCCGGCTCGGGGGCGTGCGCGGCCTCGCGCTCGGCGACGACCTCCTGGACGGCCTGGACGACGCCCCGGTACCCGGAGCAGCGGCACAGGTTGCCGCACAGGGCCTGCCGGGTCTCCAGTTCGGTCGGCGCGGGGTTGCCCTCCAGCAGGTCGTGCACCGTCATCGCCATGCCGGGCACGCAGAAGCCGCACTGCACGGCGCCGCACCGGGCCAGCGCCCGCTGCACGTCGGAGGGTTGCCCGTCCTTGGCCAGGCCCTCCACCGTGCGCACCTCGGTGCCGGCCGCGGTGACGGCGGGGACCAGGCAGGAGGCCACCAGCCGGCCGTCCACCTGCACGTTGCAGGCCCCGCACTCGCCCTGCGAGCAGCCGTCCTTGGCCCCGGCGAGCCCCAGCCGCTCGCGCAGCACGTACAGCAGCGACTCGCCGATCCAGGCGTCGGCGACCCGGCGGTCGGAACCGTTCACCCGCAGGACGTAGGAGGCGAGGGGGTGGTCGTCGTGGGGCGGGAGGGGGGCGGGCTCCTCCGGGACGTCCGCGGTGTCCGCCGTGTCCGGCGCGTTCGAGGCGTCCGGCGCGTTCGAGGCGTCCGGGGTGCCGGGAGCCTCGGGGGCACCGAGGGCGGACGCGGCGGACTCCGCGGGCTGTTCGGGCCCTTCGAACGGCTCGGACGGCTCGGTCTGTTCCGGCCGGTCCGGGTGTTCGGGCCGCTCGGCCCGGTCGTCGGGTTCCGGGCGGGCGCCGTCCGCGGGCTCCGGGGCGTCCTGGACGGCGTGTTCCGGGGTGCCGGACGCGGTCACCGGCGTGTCGCCGTCGCGCGCCGGAGCGGGGACGGTGGGGACGCCGACGGGGGGTGCGGGCGTGTCGGACCGCTGTTCGGGCACGGTGGGCGCGGGCGCGCCGGTGCGCTGCTCCGGTACGACCGGTGCCGCCGGGACGGCGTCGGCCTCCCGGCCCGCGGCGTCCGCCGCACCCTCCGCCCCGTCCGACGCGGCGGGGGCCGTGCCGGGTTCCGTGGCGGCCTCGGGCGCGGCACCCGGCTCGGCGGGAGCCGTGTGGTCCGCCGGGCCGTCGACGGGCCGCTCAGGGGCCGTCGCGGGGTCGTGCGCGGTCTGCTCCAGGGGGACACCGGCGGGCGGCGTGTGGTGCGCCTCCGCCGCGCGCCCGTCCTGCGCGTAGGCGTCGGGGGTGGGGTACGGCGACTCGCCGTGCGCCGACGGATCGTGAGCGGCGTCGTGCCGGTGCACGGCCTCCGCGTGTCCCGGCTGTCCCTGCCCGGCCCGGCCGAGCGGGCCCTCTATCCGGTCGTCGTGTCCGTGCCCGGCGTGCTCCCGCGCACCCTGGCCATGCGGGTCGTGCGCGGGCGCGCCGTCCGGTGGGGCGGGCTGCTCGTACGCCCCTTGGCCGTACGCGCCCGGCGCGGAACCGTCCTGCGGGCCCCCGCCGTGCGCTCCGGCGTGCAGGTCCTGCGGGTGCCCGGCCTGCGGATGACCGGTCTGCGTCTGCTCGGCCTGGGCGTGACCGACCCGCTGGTCCGCGCCCGGCGCGTGGCCGTACCCGTCGTGTGTGTCCACGCCCGGCACCGGACCGGCGTACGCGCCCTGCGCACGCCCCGCGCCGAAGTCCTCGTCGCCCGGGTGCTCCCCGGCCCCCGCGCCGTACGCCTCTCCCGGCACGCCGCCGGGCCCGCCGTACGTCTCCCCACTCACGCCGCCGTACGTCTCCCCCGGCGCGTGCCCGGCCTCCGTACCGTACCCCTCGCCGGTCGCGTACCCGTCCGCCACCGGGGCCGCCGCCCCGGCCGCCTGCCCCCAGGGCTGGCCGGCGTTGGTGGCCCAGGGGGCCGGCGCGCCGCCCGGCAGGGTGGCCGGCGGGGTGCCGCCCCACTGCTCCACCAGGGACGACGTCGTGAACTCGCCCGACTCGTCCGGGAGTTCTCCCCCGGCGACGGGGATGGACCACTGCCCGGTGACGTCGTGGCCGGGCGCGGCCGGAGCCGCGGGCTCCTCGAAGGTCCAGTGCTGGGTGGCGGCCGGGTCGTACGTGAACCGGTCGTCCGTGCCCCCGTGCGTGGTGCCCGGGTCGGGCCACCCACCGCCGTCCGCGGCGGGCCAGCCCCCGGCGGCGCCCTCCGCGGGAGCCTGCCGGATGCGCGGCGGCACATAGCCGTGGCCGGGCGCGGCCAGCGGGCTGTCGCCGGACAGCAGGGCGTCTATGCCGCCCTCGGGGAGCTTGACGAAGGCGGTGGCGCCGTCGTCGTAGTCGCCCGGCAGCGGGTTCCAGCGCCCGCCGCCCTCGGGCGTGCCCTCTCCGTGCTGGTCGTCGGTCACGACAGCGCCCTCCCCAGTGCTCGTCGGGCCAGCGCGGCGACGGTGCGCCGCAGGTGCAGTACGGCGGGCGGCAGCGACGGCACCGAGCCGTCCGCCTCCGGCGCCGGGTCGGGGATGCAGGCCGCGGCGACGTACTCGCCGAAGGCACTCAGTGCCTCGGGGACGAGCCTGCGGTCGTTGTCCCAGTCGATGAGCTGCGCGACCCACTGCTCGGCCTCCAGCGGCCGCAGCGGCATCGGCGCGATGGCCCCGACGGCGCAGCGCACGCCGCGCCGGGCCGGGTCGAGGACGAGCGCCACGGAGGCGAGCGCGCGGCCGGGGCCGGTGCGCGCGGTGGCCTTCAGGAAGACCTGCGGGGCGTGCAGCAGCGGCACCCGCACGAAGCCGATGAGTTCGCCGCCGCCCAGCATCTCCACGCCCGCCAGCAGGTGCGAGACCGGGACCTCCCGGCGCGCCCCGCCCTGGCCCGCGACGATCAGCGTGGCCTCCAGGGCGGCGAGCACCGGCAGCGCGTCCCCGGTGGGCGCGGCGGAGGCGATGTTGCCGCCCAGGGTGCCCGCGTTGCGGATGTGCGGGGGGCCCGCGGCGCGCGCGGCGGCGGCGAGCGCCGGGATGAGGGCCGCGAAGTCGGGTCGGCCCATGCGGGCGTGGGTGAGGCCGACGCCGAGCAGCGCGTGGCCGTCCTGGTACTGCCAGCCGCGGATCTCGCTGATCCGGCCGAGGCCGACCAGGGCCGCGGGCCTGAGCTGCCCGGAGTTGACGGCGGCCATCAGGTCGGTACCGCCCGCGACGGGGACCGCGGTGGGCATCGCGGCGAGCGCCGCCACCGCCTCGTCCAACGTCGTGGGCAGCGTGACGGCCTGCCCCGCCTGCGGTGCGTGCGTGGTCAAACCGGCTGCCCCTTCCCGCTGCCCCACCTGGTCCCGCCTGTTGCGCCGTACGGTACGTGCTGACAGGGCGGACGTGGCAACTCTGGCACATCTTCGCAGGGCCCGAACGCGGGGGTCCGCTAGGAGGCATTCGCCCACCTCATCGGGGAGATGGGCCGGTTTGGCGGAGCATCACCGAAGAGGGCGAATTGCCACTCTTCGGTGATGCTGACGGGGTTTCTCCGCTATCTGTTCTATCCGCGTTGCCCGGCAGGCCCGTTGGGTACACCCGCCGGGATCCGGCCGCCCGCGGCTACCTGTTGGGCGGCGGTCCGTCGATCGGGCGGCCCGGCACGCCCGGGCGCCGCTGCCACGGCCGGGGCCCGGCGGGCGGCCGGTAGGCGACGCCCAGGGCGTCAAGTCGCCGGTAGTGCGCGGTCATCCGGCGCTCGAACTCGGTGAAGTCCCGGTCCGCGGGGGCCGGCAGCCGGCTCCAGGCGACCTCGGCGAAGGCGGCGAGCCGGGGAAACGCCTGGTAGTCCACGCGCCCGGCGTCCTCCAGGGCCTCGGTCCACACGTTGGCCTGGGTGCCGAGCACATGCCGCGCCTCGGCTTCGGTGAGGGCGGCCGGAACGGGCTCGAACCGGTAGACGTCCTCCAGGGTGCGCACGAAGCCGATCGGCACCGGCTCGTCGTCGCCGGGGGCCTGGCGGTGGTCCAGGTACACGTGCTGCTCGGGGCACATGACCACGTCGTGTCCGGCCCGGGCGGCGGTGACCCCGCCCTCGAAGCCGCGCCAGGAGGAGACCGCGGCGCCCGGCGCCAGGCCGCCCTGGAGGATCTCGTCCCAGCCGATCAGCCGGCGTCCGCGCGCGGCGAGCCAGGTGTCGAAGTGCCGCACGAACCAGGACTGGAGCTGGTCCTCGTCGGCGAGCCCCAGCTCGGCGATGCGCTCCTGGGCGGCCGACGACTTCTGCCACTGGTCCTTCGGGCATTCGTCGCCACCGATGTGGATGAACCGTGAGGGGAACATCTCCAGGACCTCCTCGAACACCCCTTCGTAAAACCGCAGGGTGTTGTCGGTGGGAGCCAGTACGTTGGAGTTGATCCCCCAGGTGTCCCAGACGGAGAGGGCCGTGGTGTCGATGACGTCGGTGTTGCCGAGTTCCGGGTACGCGGCGATGGCGGCCTGCGAATGGCCGGGCACGTCGATCTCCGGTACGACGGTGATGTGCCGCTCGGCCGCGTAGGCGACGATCTCCCGGATGTCGTCCTGGGTGTAGTAACCCCCGTGCGGCTTCTCCTCCCACAGCGGTGAGGCCCGGTGGCCGAACTTCGTCCGGGACCGCCAGGAGCCGGTCTCGGTCAGTCTCGGGTAGCGCCTGATCTCGATCCGCCAGCCCTGGTCGTCCGTCAGGTGCAGGTGCAGCACGTTGAGTTTGTGCGCGGCCATCAGGTCGAGATAGCGCAGCACCCCGTCCTTGGGCATGAAGTGCCGCGCCACGTCGAGCAGCAGCCCGCGCCAGGCGAACCGGGGGCTGTCCTCGACGGTGACGGCGGGGAACTCCCATGCGGCGCGGTCGCCGATCGGGGCGCGCCGGAAGGCGTCGGGCCCGAGCAGTTGCCGGAGGGTCTGCGCGCCCTGGAAGAGTCCGGCCGGGCTCGCCCCGTCGAGGGTGACCCGCCGGCCCTCGGCGCGCAGACGGTAGGACTCGGGGCCGCCGAGCTCGTCCGCGAGCGCGGGCACGATCCGCAGCCGGACGCGGCCGGTGCCGTCGCGGTACGGCGCGAGCGGCAGCCCGGTCGCCGCGCCGACGGCCGAGCGCAGCCAGCGCGCCACCGGTTCGGTGCCCTCGCCGGCGTCGATCTCCGTGCCCGCGTCGATCACGCAGCGGGCGCCGGGCACCGAGACCCGGACCGGCGCCGGAATCAGCGCCACCGCCCCGGACTGCGGGGAATCGGCCGGAACCGGCCCCTTGTCGCTCATCTCACTCATGTGGTCCGCCGCACCTCCACGCTCGCGTTGCACTGTGCGCAACGGCCGTTTCGCTCCGTACAACCAGTCGATGGACAGGGAGGCTAGGACCCCTGGTTCCCACCCACAAGAGGTCTCGACCACTCGGACGCGTGACACGAGCAAGCGCCGGCACGGCGAAGGGCCCCGGCGCGCACCGAAGCGCACCGGGGCCCTCGCAGGTCACAACGGGGGGCGGGGCGTTACTTGCCCTTGCCCTTGTCGCCGCCCTTGTCGTCGCCGCCGCTGCCCATGGACTCGTAGATCTCCTTGCACATGGGACACACGGGGTACTTCTTCGGGTCGCGGCCCGGCACCCAGACCTTGCCGCACAGCGCCACCACGGGGGTGCCGTCGAGGGCGCTCGCCATGATCTTGTCCTTCTGGACGTAGTGGGCGAAGCGCTCGTGGTCGCCGTCGCCGTGGGACACCTGTGGCGTCGGCTCTACGAGGGTCCCCGTACCAGTCCCGCGCTCGGGCTCAAGAGTGCTCATACCGCCAGGGTACTGAAGCGCCCGGCCATCAGTTGAGCGAAGGGTCGTCCGGATATGTGGCCACCATCGCCAGCTCGCTGCGCTGGCGGCGCAGCACCTCGCGCCACAGCCGCTCCGGGACCGGCGAGGAGACGTCGCCCGGCTCGGACTCGACGACGTACCAGGCCCCCTCGGCCAGTTCGTCCTCCAGCTGGCCCGGGCCCCAGCCCGCGTACCCGGCGAAGATGCGCAGGGAGCCGAGGACCGGGGCGAGCAGCTCGGGCGGCGCCTCCAGGTCGACCAGGCCGATCGCGCCGTGCACCCGCCGCCAGCCCAGCGGGGTCCCCTCGCCGTTCGCCCCGCCCGGGACGACCGCGACGCCCAGCGCCGAGTCCAGCGAGACGGGACCGCCCTGGAAGACGACGCCGGGCTCGCCGGTGAGCTCGGCCCAGCCCTCCAGGATGTCGCCGACGCCCACGGGGGTGGGGCGGTTGAGGACGACGCCGAGGGAACCCTCCTCGTCGTGGTCGAGGAGGAGCACCACCGCGCGGTCGAAGTTCGGGTCCGCCAGGGCGGGGGTGGCCACGAGCAGCCGCCCTGTGAGCGAGGACACCTCGGTCATGCCAGACATGATCCCGCATCTTCCCCGGGAGTGGGGAGCCAATCGGAGTGGGGGAGTGAACGCAGCTCAGGGAGCACGGAAGCGGCCCCGGCGCACGCGGGCGAGCGGTGACCCCATGTGCCCGATCATGGACGTTTCGTGTTGTGACACACCCATGACACGGCGGGGCGGTACGCGGACTTACGGGCGGGGGGTGATCGGCGATTACCCTGTCCCACGGCCCGCCCGGTGATCGGCGGTCCCCTGCCCATCTGATCGGAACGCGAGATTCATGACCGTCAACGACGATGTCCTGCTTGTCCACGGCGGAAACCCGCTTGAGGGCGAGATCCGTGTCCGCGGTGCGAAGAACCTCGTACCGAAGGCCATGGTCGCCGCGCTGCTCGGCAGCGCGCCGAGCCGGCTGCGCAACGTTCCGGACATCCGTGACGTGCGCGTCGTACGCGGCCTGCTCCAGTTGCACGGGGTGACGGTCCGTCCGGGCGACGAGCCCGGCGAGCTGGTGCTGGACCCGACCCATGTCGAGAGCGCCAACGTGGCTGACATCGATGCCCACGCCGGCTCCAGCCGTATCCCGATCCTGTTCTGCGGCCCGCTGCTGCACCGGCTCGGGCACGCGTTCATCCCCGGTCTCGGCGGCTGTGACATCGGCGGCCGTCCCATCGACTTCCACTTCGACGTGCTGCGGCAGTTCGGCGCGACCATCGAGAAGCGCGCGGACGGCCAGTACCTGGAGGCGCCGAAGGGGCTGCGGGGCACGAAGATCCGGCTGCCGTACCCGTCCGTGGGCGCGACCGAGCAGGTGCTGCTGACGGCCGTGCTGGCCGAGGGCGTCACGGAGCTGTCCAACGCGGCGGTCGAGCCGGAGATCGAGGACCTCATCTGCGTACTGCAGAAGATGGGCGCGATCATCGCGATGGACACCGACCGGACCATCCGGATCACCGGTGTGGACAAGCTGAGCGGCTACACCCACCGGGCCCTGTCGGACCGCCTGGAGGCCGCCTCCTGGGCCTCGGCGGCGCTCGCGACCGGCGGCAACATCTACGTCCGCGGCGCCCAGCAGCGCTCGATGATGACGTTCCTGAACACCTACCGCAAGGTGGGCGGCGCCTTCGAGATCGACGACGAGGGCATCCGCTTCTGGCACCCGGGCGGCCAGCTGAAGTCGATCGCCCTGGAGACGGACGTACACCCCGGTTTCCAGACCGACTGGCAGCAGCCGCTGGTGGTGGCCCTCACCCAGGCCACGGGCCTGTCGATCATCCACGAGACGGTCTACGAGTCCCGGCTCGGCTTCACCTCGGCCCTCAACCAGATGGGCGCCCACATCCAGCTCTACCGCGAGTGCCTGGGCGGCTCAAACTGCCGCTTCGGGCAGCGCAACTTCCTGCACTCCGCGGTCGTCTCCGGACCGACCCGGCTCCAGGGCGCCGACCTGGTCATCCCCGACCTGCGCGGCGGCTTCTCCTACCTGATCGCCGCGCTCGCGGCCGAGGGCACCTCCCGGGTCCACGGCATCGACCTGATCAACCGCGGCTACGAGAACTTCATGGAGAAGCTCGTGGAGCTCGGCGCCAAGGTCGAGCTGCCGGGCAAGGCGCTCGGCTGACCCCGGAGCAAACGGCAAACAGGGCGGCCCCCCTCGGTTCGAGGGGGGCCGCCCTGCTGGCATCGTCGGCTCTTCGCGGCGCCGCCCGCCGGGCCGCGCCCCGCGGGGCGCGGGAAGCCGCGCGATCGGCCACGACGGGCCCGCGGCCACCCGCGGACCCGCGCGCCGACGGCGCTCCGGCGGACCGGAGCCGCACAGCGGAGCGCCTACGCGCTTACTTGCCCTTGGCCGCTTCCTTGAGCTTGGAGCCCGCGGTGACCTTCACGCTGTAGCCGGCGGGGATGTTGATCGGCTCGCCGGTCTGCGGGTTGCGCGCGGTACGAGCGGCACGGTGGGTGCGCTCGAAGGTCAGGAAGCCGGGGATGGTGACCTTCTCGTCGCCCTTGGCGACGATCTCGCCGACGGTCTCGGCGAACGCGGCCAGCACGGCGTCGGCGTCCTTGCGGGTCACCTCGGCGCGGTCGGCCAGCGCGGCCACCAGCTCACTGCGGTTCATGTTGTTACTCCCGTGTTTTTCTTGCCGTTGGGGTGTGCCACGCGGCGGTCAGGCCGCAGGCACTGCGATGCCGATGCGCTCGCGCCCAGGGACGCATCCTGCCCCTACCTGCGGCGGGAAAGCCAATCCGGCACCCGTAGGAGTCGTGAGAACACCCTGGGGAGTCACACGAAAAGGGCCCGATCGGCGCCACCCTAGAGGGCGCCCGGTACCAGGTGGTCCCGCGACGCGCCGGGGCGGGGGGCCGCCGTGGTGATCCTCACAGCCCCGGCCCCGTACGACGCGTCCTGGTCAGGCGGTCGCGCCGACCGCCTTGGCGGCCTCGCGCACCGCGCCCGCGACGGCGCCCGCGACCCTGTCGTTGAAGACGCTCGGAATGATGTAGTTCGGGTTCAGCTCGTCCTCGCTGACCACGTCGGCGAGTGCCTTCGCGGCGGCGAGCATCATCTCAGTGTTGACGGTACGGGACTGCGCGTCCAGCAGGCCACGGAAGACACCCGGGAAGACCAGCACGTTGTTGATCTGGTTGGGGAAGTCGGAGCGGCCGGTGGCCACCACGGCGGCCGTCTGGCGGGCGATCGCCGGGTCGACCTCCGGGTCCGGGTTCGCGAGCGCGAACACGATCGCTCCGTCCGCCATGGCGGCCACGTCGTCGCCGTCCAGGACGTTCGGGGCGGAGACGCCGATGAAGACGTCCGCGCCGCGCACGGCCTCCTTCAGGGTGCCGGTGAGGCCCTCCGGGTTGGTGTTGTCGGCGATCCAGCGCAGCGGGGAGTCGGCCGGGGCGTCCACCAGGTCCGCGCGGCCGGCGTGCACCACGCCGTGGATGTCGGCGACGACGGCGTTCTTGAGGCCCGCCGCGAGCAGCAGCTTGAGGATGGCCGTACCGGCGGCGCCGGCGCCGGACATGACGACCCGGATGTTCTCGATCGCCTTGTCGGTGACGCGCAGCGCGTTGGTGAGGGAGGCGAGCACCACGATGGCGGTGCCGTGCTGGTCGTCGTGGAAGACGGGGATGTCCAGGGCCTCGCGCAGCCGGGCCTCGATCTCGAAGCAGCGCGGCGCGGAGATGTCCTCCAGGTTGATGCCGGCGAAGCCGGGGGCGATCGCCTTGACGATCTCCACGATGGCGTCGGTGTCCTGGGTGTCCAGGCACAGCGGCCAGGCGTCGATGCCGGCGAAGCGCTTGAAGAGGGCGGCCTTGCCCTCCATGACGGGCAGCGCGGCCTTGGGGCCGATGTTGCCGAGGCCGAGCACGGCGGAGCCGTCCGTCACGACCGCAACGGAGTTGCGCTTGATGGTGAGGCGGCGGGCGTCCTCGGGGTTCTCGGCGATGGCCATGCAGACGCGGGCCACACCCGGCGTGTAGACCATGGAGAGGTCGTCACGGTTGCGGATGGGGTGCTTGGACTGCATCTCGATCTTGCCGCCGAGGTGCATCAGGAACGTACGGTCGGAGACCTTGCCGAGGGTGACGCCCTCGATGCCGCGCAGCTTCTCGACGATCTCCTCGGCGTGGGCCGTGGAAGTGGCCGCGATGGTGACGTCGATACGGAGCTTCTCGTGGCCGGACGCGGTGACGTCGAGGCCGGTCACCGAGCCTCCGGAGGACTCCACGGCGTTGGTGAGCTGCGAGACGGCGGTTCCGCTCGCGGGCACCTCCAGCCGGATGGTCATCGAGTAGGAGACGCTGGGCGCCGTTGCCATGGCCGACTTCCTCTGCTTTCACCGTGTCGCGAGTTGTGCCGTCCGATCGTCGCACCTACCGCTGAGTACGTGGTAGTCGCCCTTGGTTACGGACGTTTTGTTCACGTGCGATTCCCGAAGGACCGCATACTTTCGGAAAACGGTTTCCACCATACGAGAAACTGTCGGGCATGGGAAGGGGGACGCCCCGCTTCCGTGGCGCGGGCGGCGTCGAGAACGAGACAACGAAAAGAGGCCCACGTCACTTCCGTGACGTGGGCCTCCACGTTCAGGACACCGGCCCGCCATGCTCGCCTCGCGGCAAGTGGTCCCTCGAAGGGACTAAGGTTGGGCCCGGGGGCTTGGATCGAGCCGGTGCCGTACCCAGGCTAACAAACGGATGCCGACTGCCATTCCCCCTGCGGGCAGTTCACAGGAAAATCAGTCCCGCAGCAGGTCCGGCACCCCGTCCGCGTCCGGTTCGTCCCGGTCCCCGGAGACCACCGTGAGCTGCTGGGTGGCCCGCGTCAGCGCCACGTAGAGCACGCGCAGCCCGGCCGGGGACTCGTCCGCGATCTCCGCGGGCGAGACGACCACCGTGGCGTCGTACTCCAGGCCCTTGGCCTCCAGGCTGCCGAGCGCCACCACCCGGTCGCCGAGCCCGGCCAGCCAGCGTCTGGCCTCCTCGCGCCGGTTCATCGCGACGACCACGCCGACGGTGCCGTCCACCAGCCCGAGCAGCCGCTCGGCCTCGGCCCGCACGGTGGCCTCCAGGGACTCCCGTACGACGGTGAAGCGCGGCTCGACACCGGTGGACCGCACGGCCGTGGGCGACTCGGAGCCGGGCATGGCGAGCGCGAGCACCCGGGCGGCCAGCTCGGCGATCTCCGCTGGGTTCCGGTAGTTCACCGTCAGCCGGAAGCGGCGCCGGGGGCGGCTGCCCAGGGCCTCGTCGCGGGCCTCGGCCGCCTCGTCCGGGTCGGACCAGGACGACTGCGCCGGGTCCCCGACCACCGTCCAGGTGGCGTGCCGGCCACGCCGGCCGATCATCCGCCACTGCATCGGCGTGAGGTCCTGCGCCTCGTCCACGATCACGTGCGCGTACTCGGTGCGCTCCTGCGCCAGCCGCTCGGCCCGCTCCCGCTGGCTCTCCTCGCGCACCGGCATCAGCTCCTCCAGGCCGGTGAGCTGGTCCAGCGGGTCGAGCTCGCGCTTCTTGCGGGGCCGCGCCGGGGCGCCGAGGATCGACTGCAACTCGTCCAGCAGCGCGATGTCGTGCACCGAGTGGCCGTCCCGCTTCAGCGAGCGGGCCACCTTGCGCACCTCCCCCGGGTTGAGGATCCGGCGCGCCCAGCGGCCCAGCCGCTTCTCGTCGGCCATCGCGTCGAGCACCCGCGCCGGGGTCAGCTCCGGCCACCAGGCGTCGAGGAAGCCGATGAAGGCGTCCTCGGTGGTGATGTCCTCGTCGAACGAGGACCGCAGCTCGGCGGCCAGCTCCGGGTCGGTGTGCCGGGCGCCAGCCCCGGACTTCTCCCACAGCGCGTCCAGCAGCAGCTTGCGGGCGCGCGGACGCAGCAGGTTGACGGGCGCGGTGCCGCCGAGGGCGGTACGGCGGATCCGGTCCAGCTCCTCGGCCTCCAGTTCGAGCCGGCGCCCGAAGGCGACGACCCGCAGGCGGCCCGGGGTGCCGTCGGGCGCGCGCGGCCCCTCGGTGTCGTCGTCCTCGGGCCCCGCGGGCGTGGCCGGACCCAGCTCCAGGGCGCCCCGGGCGGCCTTGCGCAGCACCTTCAGCATCCGGTGGGACCCCTTGGCGCGGGCCACGGACGGGGAGTCGTACAGCGTCGCCTCCGCGCCGTCGACCAGCGAACCGATCGCCCGGATCGCGACCTGCCCCTCCTCGCCGAGCGAGGGCAGCACGCCCTCCGTGTAGGCGACGAGCAGCGGGGTCGGCGAGACGATCAGGATGCCCCCGGCGTACCGCCGCCGGTCCTGGTACAGCAGGTAGGCGGCGCGGTGCAGCGCGACGGCGGTCTTCCCGGTGCCGGGGCCGCCCTCGACGTAGGTGATGGAGGCGGCGGGAGCGCGGATCACGAGGTCCTGCTCGGCCTGGATCGAGGAGACGATGTCCCGCATGGTGTGGCCGCGGGCCTGGCCGAGGGCGGCCATCAGGGCGCCGTCGCCGATGACGGCCAGCTCCCGGCCGTCGAGGCGGGCGGTCAGCTCGGGCCGCATCAGGTCGTCCTCGACGCCGAGCACCCGGCGCCCCTTGGACCGGATGACACGCCGGCGCACCACCCGTCCGGGCTCCACGGGGGTGGCCCGGTAGAAGGGCGCGGCGGCGGGCGCCCGCCAGTCGATGACGAGGGGCGCGTACTCGGCGTCCAGCACGCCGATCCGCCCGATGTGCAGGGTCTCGGCGATGTCGGCGGTGTTGTCCTCGCGCACGGCCCCCTCGGCCGGCTCCACCGCCGTGTAGGCCCCGTCGGGCCCCTTCTTGCCGTCCTTCCCGAGCAGCAGGTCGATCCGCCCGAACAGGAAGTCCTCGAACTCGTTGTTGAGCCGGTTGAGGTGGATGCCGGCGCGGAAGACCTGCGCGTCCCGCTCGGCGAGCGCGCCGGGGGTGCCGACCTGGCCGCGCTTGGCCGCGTCGTTCATCAGGAACTCGGCCTCGTGGATCTTCTCCTCGAGCCGCCGGTACACCCGGTCCAGGTGTGCCTGTTCGACGCTGATCTCTCGGTCACGGGCGGAATCGGGTGCGTCCTGTACCGAGCCGACCGCGGAATGCTGAACCTGAGCGGCCACCGGGCCCCCTTCTGACGTGCTGGGCAGCCGTCAACCGTACGCGAAGGGGGGCCGGTAGGCTACGGCGCCCCACGGCGTCCGCCATCGGAGGGCGAAGATCGCGCGGCGGGGCGCGGGCGGCTCAGGCACGGGCGGCCAGGGTGGCCCGCCGCCGGTGCCGGGCGACCCGCTCCCGGTTGCCGCAGACCTCGCTGGAGCACCAGCGGCGGCGCCTGCCCCGGGAGGTGTCCAGATAGACCAGCGTGCAGTTGTCCCCCGCGCACTCCCGCACGGCGGCCCGCGCGACCGGGTCGGTGATCAGCTCCACGGCGTCCCGGGCGAGGAGGGCGAGCAGCGCGGCAGGCCCGGGGGGCGCGGCCAGTTCTCTTACGAGATCCCCACCTTGGCGGCGCACCGCGCGGGGGGCGGGGGGCGCGGCCGCGGCCAGCTCGTTGACCCGGACGAGGGCCCGCCGGTAGGCCGCGGTGTCCCCGCCGCCGGACCGCACCAACTGCTGGACGTGGCCGCGCACTTCCCGGAACTGCCCGAGCCAGGAGGCGTCGGCGTGCTCCAGCGCGGTCCCGGCCGGGACGATCCCCGCCCCCTGTATCCACGCGCACAGCGCACCGACCGAAACCAGCTGTTCGCGGGGGTGGCCGGTGGCCAGAAGATCCAGACAAACCCGTCCGGCATCGAACCGCAGCGCCATGTGCCTGTCACCGCCTAGGCATACGGGGAGGTCTCATCGCCCTCCTCCCACAGTGCCCGTCCAACGCGGTCCCCGGAACCCCCCACGCCGGACGCGGGCGGCGAACGTCTTTCGCCACCACGGCAGTTGTGCTGCCCGCGCCGGGGCGTCCTACGTTGGGCGAATGACGAAGAGCGCCGCGCCGGAGGACTTCCTCCGCGCCTTCCACACGGAGCGTCCCGCCGTGACCGCCGAGGCCCTCGGGTCCGGGCGGGCGCCCGACGGGAGGTCCAGTTACCAGCTCCTGTGCGACGAGGTCGCCGGGTACCGGCGCGTGCTGGATCTCGGGTGCGGGGACGGGCTGTTGCTCGAACTGCTGGCCCGTGACGAGGGCCGGCTGCTCGCCGGGGTGGATCTGTCGCCGGAGTCGCTGGCGGCCGCGCGACGCCGGCCCGCGCCGGCCGGGGCGCGGCTGGCCGTCGGGCGGGCGCAGGAACTGCCGTTCGCGGACGGCGGGTTCGACGCCTGTGTGTCGCACCTCGCGCTGATGCTGATGCTGATGAACGAGATCGACCAGGTGGCCGCGGAGATCGCGCGGGTGCTCGCCCCGGGCGGACTGCTGGCCTGTGCGGTCGGCGGCGGGCCCGTCGGCGGGGAGGCGTTCGAGCGGTTCGGGCGGCTGCTGAGGCGCGCGGTCGACGAAGCGCCCGCCTCCTCGCGCGTTCCGTCCCTCGGGGACCGGCGCACCCGCAGCCGTGCGGGCCTGGACGAGGTCCTGCGGCCCGTGGGGTTCGGTCCCGTGCGATGGCGGAGCGTGCCCATCGATCTCGGCGGGCCCGTGGCACGGGTCTGGGACTCCCTCTCCGGGTTCTACGAGCTGGGGCCGCTCGACGCGGCGGCCGTCGCGCGGCTTCGGGAGGACTTCTTCGCCGACGTGGCGGACCTGACGACCCCCGAGGGCACCGTGCCCTGCGGCTTCACGGTGCACCTCGCCTCGGCCCGGCTGCGGTAGCCGACCCGGACGCGGGGGCCGGCGCAGGCCGGTCGCGGCGGGGAACCAACCGGGAGCGTCTGTTCACGGTCCTAGTGAACGGCCCCCGGTCCGGCAGCAGTCGACCGGTGGGCCGGACCTGTCTCCCGGCCGGTCCCCGACAGCCGTTCGCCGCCCCCGAGGAACCGCGCCGCCCATGAACCGCCGCCCGCACGCCGTCCGCGTCCCCGTATGGCTGGTCCCGGTGCCGTGGACCCTCGCGCTCGGGCTGTGGGGGCTGTCCCGGCAGCGCAGCGTGTGGCGGGACGAGGCCGCGACCTGGCAGGTGGCCCGGCGGTCCGTCCCCGGGATATGGCACATGCTGGGGCACATCGATGCCGTGCACGGGCTGTACTACCTGTTGATGCACGGCCTGTTCGGCTGCTTCGGCGCCGGCACCACGACGCTGCGGCTGCCGTCGGTCCTGGCCATGGCGGTGGCGGCGGCCTGTGTCGCGGCCATGGGCAAGCGGCTGGCCGGGCGCTGGGCGGGCATCGGGGGCGGGACGGCGTTCGGACTGCTGCCCGCCGTGCAGTTCCACCTCCAGGAGGGCCGCCCCTACGCGCTGGTGGCCGCGGGGGCCGCGATCTCCACCCTGCTGCTGGTCGGCGCGCTCCAGGACGGCGGACGGCGCTGGCCGGCGTACGGGGGCGTGGTGATGGTGACCGCGCTGCTGAACTGGCTGTCGCTGCTGATCCTGCCCGCGCATCTGCTGACGGTGCTGTGGGCGGGGGCCGGGCGCGGGACGGTGACCCGGTGGGCGGCCGCCTCGGCCGTGGCGGTGGCCGGTGCGCTGCCCCTGATCCTGGTCAGCCGCACCCAGTCCGCCCAGGTGGCCTGGATACCGCCGACGACCTGGCACATGGTGATCGGCCCCGTCGTCCTCGTGGCGATCGGCGCGCTCGCGGCCCTGGCGGGGCGGCCGGCGGCGGGCCGTCTCCCGGTGGCGGCCGTGGGGCTGCCGCTGCTGGCGGTGCCCCAGTTCGGGCTCGTCGGCCTCTCCCTGGTCCAGCCGCTGCTGCTGGACCGCTATGTGCTGTTCAGCATGCTGGGGCTGGCCCTGCTGATCGGCGCGGCGCTTGACGCGGCGGTGCGGGCGGCCGCGCCCCGGTTCCCCCGGGCGGCGCCGTGGCTCGTGCCGGTGGCGCTCGCGACGGCGATGGCGGCCCTGCTGCCGCAGTCGCTGGCCACCCGGAGCTGGGACAGCCGGGTGGACGACGTCCGGGCGGTGACCGGGGAGGTACGGCGGCTGAAGCAGACCGGCGACGCGGTGCTGTTCATCCCGGTCGCCCGGCGTGATTCCGCGCTGGTCTGTCCCGACGACTTCGCCGGCCTCCGGGACATCGCGCTGGCCAGGGACCCCGTGGCGTCCGGCACGCTGAGCGGCGAGGAGGCGGCTGCGGAGCGCATACGGTCGGCGATGCTGGCGCAGCGGCGGATCCTGCTGGTCACCGACGCGGCGTCGGCCGGCCGGCCGACGCCGCGGGACCGGGCGAAGAGCGCCGTGCTGGCGCGGTACTTCACGGTGGTGGCGGACCGACGGGCGCGCGGCCGGCGGGTGACGGTGTACGAACGGAACCGGCAGGGACCGCCGGCCCGCCACGCGCCCCGCGGCGGGCGCGCATGACGAAGGCCCCGCCGCTCGAAGCGGCGGGGCCTTGGCCCACATGGGGTACCCCCGGAGGGGTTGGTGGAGATGGCGGGAATCGAACCCGCGTCCAACGGTGCGGAATCAGGGCTTCTCCGTGTGCAGTTCGCTGTGCTTTTCTCGGCCCCGGCGATCACGCGAACAAGTCGCCGACGGGCCCAGTCACTGTTTGATTTCCCTCTTCACCCCGTGACCGGGATCAAGGTTTAGTTCCCTAGCTGATGCCAGGATCCGGGTCGGGAACAGCCCCGGGCTGACACTTCGCGAGTCGCTACTTAGGCAGCGAGGGCGAAGGAATCGCGCTTGGTGTTGGCGATTATTTTTTTCGGCCTGTGGTTTACGAGATCATGGCCGCTTCCTCGACACGCTTCCCCTGCTTCGACAACCGCTGTCGAAACCGATCATCCCCATGTTGTTTTTTCAAGGTACGCACCGGACTCGCGCCCGATGCTGCTTCCATCGTACGGGAACAACGCAGGTCGATGCCAGCGTATTCCGCGGGGCTACACGCCGCGCTGCCTCCGCTTCGCCGCCGCGATGGCGCGGTCCGACTCGCGTCGGTCCTGCTTCTCCCGCAGAGCCTGCCGCTTGTCGTACTCCTTCTTGCCCCGGGCGAGCGCGATCTCGGCCTTCGCACGGCCGTCCCGGAAGTACACGGCGAGCGGCACGATGGTGTGACCCGTCTCCTGGGCCCTGGACTCCAGCTTGTCGATCTCCTCGCGGTGCAGCAGCAGCTTGCGCTTGCGGCGCGCGGAGTGGTTGGTCCAGCTGCCCTGGTGGTACTCGGGGATGTGGGCGTTGTGCAGCCATGCCTCGCCCCGGTCGATCTGGACGAAGCCGTCGGTCAGCGAGGTCCGGCCCTCGCGCAGCGACTTGACCTCGGTGCCGGTGAGCACGAGCCCGGCCTCGTAGGTGTCGATGATCGCGTAGTCGTGCCGGGCCTTCTTGTTCTGGGCGACGATCTTGCGCTTGCCGCCCTTCTCGCCGTCCCGGGCCTTGCCCGCCCCGCCGCCCTGCTTGGGCTGGGACTCCTTGGGTACGTACATTCCCTTGCTCATAGTGCCGTCCATTTTCGCACTACGCGGGGGCCTGGCGGCCAGCCTTTAATCGGCGTCGCCCAGGCCGGCGAGAACCGTCTCGGCGCGCCGCAGGACGCCGTCCCCGGCCTCCAGGTCCGGTGTGATGCCCCGGCCGTCGACCGCGTGTCCCGACGGGGTGCGGTAGTGGCCCACGGTCAGCTCGGCCACCGAGCCGTCGGGCAGGTTCGTCGGCATCTGGACGGAGCCCTTGCCGAAGGTGCGGGAGCCGATCACGACCGCGCGCCCCCGGTCCTGGAGGGCGCCGGTGAGCAGTTCGGCCGCGCTCATGGTGCCGCCGTCGACCAGGACGACCAGCGGCCGGGCGGTGTCCCCGCCGGGCGCGGCGTGCAGGGCGCGCTGGGCGCCGTCGACGTCGTAGGTGGCCACCAGGCCGCCGTCGAGGAAGGCGGAGGCGGTGGCCACGGCCTCGGTGACCAGGCCGCCGGAGTTGCCGCGCAGGTCCAGGGCGATCCCGTCGCCGGCCGGGGCGGCGCGCAGTGCCTCGCGGACCTCGGCGCCCGTGCCCCGGGTGAAGGCGGCGACCCGGATCACGGTGACCCGGCCGAACGGGCGGGTCACGGTCACGGAGTCGGTGGACAGCGTGGCCCGGCGCAGGGTCTCGGTCCAGGTGCGGCCGCCGCGCTGGAGGCCGAGGGTGACGGTGGTACCGGCGGGCGCGTCGTCGGCGTCGCCGCGCAGCAGGGAGACCACCTCGGTGACCGGCAGGCCGTCGGCCCTGGCGCCGTCGACGCTGCGCAGCCGGTCGCCGGTGCGGATGCCGGCCGCGGCGGCGGGCGAGCCGGGCTGGACGCCGGTCACCTCGATCCGGCCGTCCTGCTCGCGCGCCGCCGAGAGGCCGACGCCGGTGTAGCGGCCGTCGAGGGAGTCCTGGAACTCCTGGTACTCGCCCTCGGAGTAGACGGCGCCCCAGCGGTCCCCGCTGCGGCTGACGGCCCGTTCGGCGGCCTCCATCGGGGAGGTGCCGTCGGCCATGGCGCGTGCGGCGGCCTCCCGTACGTCCTCGTGGAGCGCGGCGCCCACGGGTTGGGCGGTGGTGCGGCGCGCCGTGTGGTCGGGGTCCGGGAAGGCCCCGGTGACCGCCCCGGCGACGAGTACTCCGGCGAAGACCAAGGTCAGCGCGGCCCCTTGGCGGGCTCGAAAGGTCGGACAGAGTGGGTCGCGGCCGGACATGGCGGTGAGTCTAGGACAACGGGCCGCTCGTCACGGCCCGTTGCCCCGTCCGCCGTTTTGGTTTGCGTCACACCTTCAGGTACTTGCGCAACGCGAAGAACGCCGCCAGGGCGGGCATCAGCACGCTGGTGGCGAGGATCAGCGGCAGCTTGGTCAACACGGCGTCCCAGCCGACGAAGTTGATGAGCGTGAGCTTGTGGGACAGGTCCATGCCGTGGTCGATGGTGAAGTACCGGCCGACCACCAGGAAGACGCAGGCCAGACCGCCACCGATGAGCCCGGCGACGGCGGCCTCGGCGATGAACGGCGCCTGGATGTAGAAGCCCGAGGCGCCGACCAGGCGCATGATGCCGGTCTCACGCCGTCGGCTGAACGCCGACACGCGCACCGTGTTGACGATCAGCAGCAGCGCCACGAACAGCATCAGCGCCATCACGCCGAGCGCGCCCCGGTTCATCAGGTTCAGCAGCTGGAAGAGGTTGTCCAGGATGCCCTTCTGGTCCTGCACCGACTGCACGCCGTCGCGCCCGTTGAACGCGGTCGCGATCACCTGGTACTTCTGCGGGTCCTTGAGCTTGATCCGGTACGACTCCTGCATCTGGTCCGGCGTGAGGGAGCCGGCCAGCGGCGAGTTGCCGAACTGCTCCTTGTAGTGCTTGTACGCCTCGTCCTGGGACTCGTACGCCACCTTCTCGACGATGGGCATCTTGTGCAGGTCGGAGAGGATCTGCTTCTTCTGGTCCTCGGTGACCGCGCCCTTGGCGCAGTGCACGTCCTGTTCGGCGTCGTGCTTGTTGCACAGGAAGATCGAGACGTTGACCTTGTCGTACCAGTAGCCCTTCATGGTGCTCACCTGGTCGCTCATCAGCAGGGAGCCGCCGAAGAGCGCCAGCGACAGGGCGACGGAGACGATGACGGCGAAGGTCATCGTGAGGTTGCGGCGGAGACCGACACCGATCTCCGACAGGACGAACTGGGGGCGCATGGCGTCGGGTTGTGCCTTTCCGTGGACGAACTGGGGCGGCGGGTCAGTGCTGGTAGCCGTAGACGCCGCGGGTCTGGTCGCGCACGAGACGTCCCTTCTCCAGCTCGATGACGCGCTTGCGCATCTGGTCCACGATGTTCTGGTCGTGCGTCGCCATGATGACGGTGGTGCCCGTCCGGTTGATCCGGTCGAGCAGTTTCATGATGCCGACGGAGGTCTGCGGGTCGAGGTTGCCGGTGGGCTCGTCGGCGATCAGCAGCTTGGGCCGGTTGACGAACGCGCGCGCGATGGCCACGCGCTGCTGCTCACCGCCGGACAGCTCGCCGGGCATCCGGTCCTCCTTGCCGCCGAGGCCGACGAGGTCGAGCACCTGGGGCACGGACTTGCGGATCTCGCCACGGGACTTGCCGATCACCTCCTGCGCGAAGGCCACGTTCTCCGCGACCGTCTTGTTGGGCAGCAGGCGGAAGTCCTGGAAGACGGTTCCCAGCTGGCGGCGCATCTGCGGCACCTTCCAGTTGGACAGCCGCGCGAGGTCCTTGCCCAGCACGTGCACCTGTCCGTGGCTGCACCGCTCCTCGCGGAGGATCAGCCGCAGGAAGGTGGACTTTCCGGAGCCGGAGGACCCCACGAGGAAGACGAACTCGCCCTTCTCCACTTCCAGGGAGACATCCCTGAGTGCGGGACGGGTCTGCTTGGGGTAGACCTTGGAGACGTTGTCGAATCGGATCACGGATGCACCACGGGTCGCCGGGGGTAGATGAGCGTGACCATACGCGAACCGGGTGCGCAAGCGCAGGCGCAGGCTGAGGTTGGGCAAGACTTGTACGCTTTTGCACCGCCCTTTGTATGGACCGCGTTGACGGGGGCCTCGCGCACGCCCCGGCGGAAACTGGCACAGTGGGAGGGGAACGTTCGGGTTCCCGTGAGCGTTGTACGAAGCGATAGGGCCGGTGCAAGGAGGGCGAGCGCATGACGTACGACCGGTTGGTGTGCGCGAACTGTGCGGCGCCCGTGAGCGAGGGCCGGTGCCCGGTGTGCCGCGCCAACCGCGAGCGTCTTCAGCAGGAGGGCTTCCTCGGCGGGGTCAACCCGATGGCGTTGATCGCGCTGCTGGCGGTGCTGGTCGCCGCGCTGGTGCTGCTGGCGCACCAGACCGCGTGAGCACGGACGGGCAACCGTAGCCAGGGGCCGGCGAAGGCCCCCGGAAAGCCGTCAGGGCCCGGAGCGTGACGCTCCGGGCCCTTGCCGTGTGCGACATGCGTACGGTCGGTGACCGCCGTACGCGTGTCGTCACGCCGTGGCCGCGATCAGGCGGCCGCGCCGCCCCGGCCCGCCAGGCGCGGCAGGACGCGGAAGCCGATGCCGCCGGCGATCATCGTCGCGGCGCCGATCACCAGGAAGGTGGTCTGGCCGGCACCCGTCTCGGCGAGCTGCTTGCCGCTGCCGCCGCCCTGCGGCTTCGGGGAGTCCGAGCCGGTGTCGGTGAGGGCCGAGGAACCCGCCTCCTGGGAGACGTTGTCGTTGCCGCCGCCCTGCGGGGTGTCGTTGTTGCCGCCGGTGCCGGAGCCGCTGCCGCCGGTGCCGTGACCGCCGCCGTTGCCGCTGCCGCCGGTGCCGCCACCGTGGTGGGAGCCGCCGCCGTTGCCGGTGCCGCCGTTGCCGTGGCCGCCACCGTTGCCGTGACCGCCGCCGTTGCCGTTGCCCGGGTCACCCGGGTTGCCGTTGCCCGGGTCGCCGGTGCCGGGGTCGCCGGTGCCGGGGTCACCCGTACCGGGGTCACCCGTGCCCGGGTCACCGGTACCGGGGTCGCCCGTGCCCGGGTCACCCGTACCCGGGTCACCGGTGCCGGGGTCGCCCGTGCCCGGGTCACCGGGGATGCCGGTGCCGGGGTCACCCGTGCCCGGGTCGCCCGTACCGGGGTCGCCCGTGCCCGGGTCACCGGTGCCGGGGTCGCCCGTGCCGGGGTCCGGGCAGTCAGGGGTGACGATGATGTCACAAATGGGACCGGGGTCGGCCGAGGCGACACCCGCGACACACAGCGAGGCACCGGCCGCGACCACGGCACCCGCGGCGACCCGGGCGATCCGGATCCGCGTCTTCCTAGTCATGTACTTGCTACCCCCAGTAGCGATTCGTCAATGAGGCAGCGCGTGGGGCCGGCCGTGATCGACGGAGGCAGCTGACGATGTCCGAATCGAAGTCGAGTGATTCGGTCCCCCCGGTTCACATGCGCCCCAGAGACACGCATGCCACAGTCACCTTTTCGGTTTTTCAAAGCAACGTCAAGGGCGTTGCGAGCGCATTGTCCGATAAGGGTTTTTCAAGGGGAATTGGAAGCTGTGAGTGTGTCGTAAAACTGGGGCGAAACGACAACTGCCGCCTCTCGGGCGGCAGTTGTCATGTCGACAAAGTTACTTCTCCTGCTGCTTGCGCCAGCGAATGCCGGCCTCCAGGAAACCGTCGATCTCACCGTTGAACACGGCCTCGGGGTTGCCCACTTCGTGGTCGGTGCGCAGGTCCTTGACCATCTGGTAGGGGTGCAGCACGTACGAACGCATCTGGTTGCCCCAGGAGTTGCCGCCGTCGCCCTTGAGGGCGTCCATCTTGGCCTGCTCCTCCTGGCGGCGGCGCTCCAGCAGCTTGGCCTGGAGGACGTTCATCGCGGTGGCCCGGTTCTGGATCTGCGAGCGCTCGTTCTGACAGGAGACGACGATGCCCGTGGGGAGGTGCGTGATGCGGACCGCGGAGTCGGTCGTGTTGACGCCCTGGCCGCCGGGGCCGGAGGAGCGGTAGACGTCGATGCGCAGCTCGGACTCGTCGATCTCGACGTGGTCGGACTGCTCGACGACGGGGAGCACCTCGACGCCCGCGAAGGAGGTCTGGCGGCGGCCCTGGTTGTCGAAGGGCGAGATGCGCACGAGGCGGTGGGTGCCCTGCTCGACGGAGAGGGTGCCGTAGGCGTAGGGCGCCTGGACGGCGAAGGTGGTCGACTTGATGCCGGCCTCTTCGGCGTACGACGTCTCGTAGATCTCCGTCTTGTAGCCGCGCTGCTCGGCCCAGCGCAGGTACATGCGCTGGAGCTTCTCGGCGAAGTCGGCGGCGTCGACGCCACCGGCCTCGGCGCGGATGTTGACCAGGGCCTCACGGGCGTCGTACTCGCCGGACAGGAGGGTGCGGACCTCCATCTCGTCCAGCGCCTTGCGCACCGCGGTGAGTTCGGACTCGGCCTCGGCGCGGGTGTCCGGGTCGTCCTCCTCCTCGGCCATCTCGAAGAGGACCGCGAGGTCGTCGATGCGGCCGCGCAGCGCCTCCGCCTTCCTGACCTCGGCCTGGAGGTGGGAGAGCTTGCTGGTGATCTTCTGCGCCTCGTCCGGGTTGTCCCACAGGGACGGCGCCGCCGCCTGCTCCTCAAGCACGGCGATATCTGCCCTCATCTTGTCGAGGTCCAGGACGGCCTCGATCGACTCCATGGTCGAGGAGAGGGACTTCAGCTCTTCGGAAACATCGACGACTGCCACGCAACCAGCGTAACGGCTGTGGCAAGCGACCTGCTCCGGCCTCGGGGGGCCGCCGTCACCGGGCAGCGGGCCGGGCCGGCGGCGCTCCGGCGGGTGCGGGCGCGTCGTGGCCGCTCAGGCGGTTCCCCGCGGCCCCCGGCCCGTGTGGTCGTCGGTGCGTGGCCGGCGCCCCGGCCGGACGGCCGTGGCCGCGTCGGCGGGCACGGCCGCCGCCACCGGGGGCGAGCCGTCGCGGTCGGAGGGGAGGCGAAGCCGTTCCGCCGAGTGGCGAAGCCGTTCCGCCGCCCTCACGGCGAGTCACGGCGTCGACGTGCTGTGCGTGTCCTGGGGTGGTTGGTCGTCCGAGCCGGAGGCCCACCAGCCGCCGACGGCGACGATCGCCGCGACCGCCGCCCCGGCCACGCCCAGGGTGATCCGGCGGCGGCGTACCGCGGCGCGGTGCCGGGCCGAGCCGGGGCGTGGGGCGCCGGGCGTGCGGGGGGCGCGGGCCGTGCCGTGGGCGCCGCCGGCCAGCTCGTCCGGGGCCGGGACGCGCATCGAGGTGTGGGTGTCGCGGTTGGAGTCGGGGCGGGCGCCCGGCACGAGGGAGACCGCGCCCCGGCGGCGCACCGACTCGGCCCGCTCGGGGGGCGCGGAGGCCGGTTCCGCCTCGGCGGGCGGCTCGGCCGGCTCCGGCTCGTCCACGTCCAGCGGCGGCAGCCCGGCCAGCGTGGGCAGCTGCTCGCGCAGCCGCGCCGCCAGCTCCGAGGCGCGCAGCCGGGACGCGGGCGCCTTGGCGAGGCACTGCACGATCAGCTGCCACAGCTCCTCGGGGATGCCGGGGAGGGGCACGACCGTCTCGGTGACATGGCGGCGCAGGACCGCGCCGGGGTGGCCGCCGCCGAAGGGGGTGAAGCCGGCCAGCAGCTCGTACAGGACGGTGGCCAGCGCGTAGATGTCCACGGAGGCCCGCGGCGGCAGGCCCTCGACGATCTCGGGAGCCAGGTAGTCCGGCGTGCCGATGATCTTCGTCGCGCGGGTCCGGCGGGGAGCGTCGATCAGCTTGGCCACGCCGAAGTCGGTGAGCAGCGCCGGGTGGGCACCGCCGGGGCCGAGCGGGCCCTGCATGTCGAGCAGTACGTTCTCCGGCTTGACGTCCCGGTGCACGACCCCCGCCTTGTGGGCGGCGGCCAGCGCGTCCGCCACGTCGGCGACGATCGCCACGGCCGCCTCGGGGGCGAGCCGCCGCTCCCGTTCCAGGCGGGTGCGCAGATCGGTGCCGCGCACCAGGTCCATCACGAGGGCCAGGTCGTTGCCGTCGACCACCAGGTCGCGCACGGTGACGATGTGCGGGTGCTCCAGTCCGAGCAGGGCGGTGCGCTCCTGCACGAAGCGCCCGACGAGCTCCTGGTCGGAGGAGAGGTCCTCCCGCAGCAGCTTGATGGCGACGGGGCCCTCGGGTCCCTCGCCCAGCCACACCGTGCCGGCGCTGCCCCGCCCCAGGATCTGGTTCGCGGTGTACCGGCTGCCGATCTTCCGTGCCAAGACTGCTCCTACAGACGCGTGTTGTCGTTAAAACTACGCGTCCGGCGAGCCAACGTTCACCGCGGCGACGGAAATCACCCGCCAGATGTCGACAAATCCCCTACCTCACGGGTGGGTTGCGGGCGCGCCGCCGGTTCAGTTGCCGCCCAGGTCCTTGATCCAGCCGCTCACCTGGCCCGCCCAGTGCGTCACCTCGTGCCAGTAGCCGCGCCCCTGGCCGACCCAGGTGTGCAGCGGGGTCAGCTCCCAGATCAGCCAGCTCGCCACGACCAGGATGACGATCGTGAACAGACAGCCCTTGAGGCAGCCGAGCCCGGGGATCTTCATCGGGTTGGCGCTGCGCTGCCGTGGCGGCCGGGGCTCGCGCGCGGGCCGCTGCGGCTCCGGCGGCGCGTACTGCTGGGGCTGCGGGGCGTGCTGCCGGGGCTGCTGCTGCGGGGCGTAGCCGTAGCCCTGCTGGTACCCCTGCCCCTGCTGCTGCCGGCCGCGCGGCTGCGGCTGCTGCGGCCGGGGCTGCGGGGCCTGGCGCGGCGGCTGCTGGGGACGGGCGGCCTGCCGATGCGGCCGGTGGTGCAGCGGGTCGTCCTCCGGGGAGAGGTACTGGACCTGCGTCTGCTCGTTGCGGTCGCGGGCGGCGCGCAGCTGGTTCTGCCAGGGGTGCGGCTGCTCGGGCCCCGGCCCCTGCTGCCCCGGCTGACCCGGCCCGGTGCTCGGCAGCACGGTCGTCGGGTCGGCGGCACCGGTGTGCGGGAGGACGGCGGTGGGGTCGGCGGCGCCCGCGGGTCCCGCGGTGTGCGGCAGGACGCTGGTGGCGCCGTTCGGGTCGTACGCGCCCTGGGGCGCGTTCGTCGGCAGCACCTGCGTGGGGTCGGCGGCCCCCGGCACGCCGGGCTCGCCCGGTACGGCGGTCGGGGCCGGGTCGGGGGCGAGCAGCGCGCCGACGCCCTCGGCCGCGGCGATCGCGGCGGCGTTCGCGTGCACCCCGACGCCCGCGGCGACGACCCGCAGGCCGCGCGCCAGGTTCTCGGCGCTGGGCCGCTCCGCGGGGTTCTTGCGCAGGCAGCGCTCGATCACCGTCCACAGCGGGTCCGGGACGGTGGAGGGGCGGCGCGGCTCGGCGCTCAGGTGCTGGTGCAGCACCTCGAGGGCGGTGCCGCCGGAGAACGGCGGGCGGCCGGTGACCAGCTCGTACAGCAGGATGCCGGCGCCGTAGACGTCCACGGCGGAGGTCTGCGGGCGGCCCTCGGCGGACTCCGGCGCGACGTACGCGGGCGTGCCGACGAACTCCTGGGTGCGGGTCAGGCCCGGGGAGTCGGCGAGGCGGGCGATGCCGAAGTCGGTCAGCATCGGGTGCATCTCGCCGTCCTGCTGCTTGAGCAGCACGTTGGCGGGCTTGAGATCGCGGTGCACGACGCCGTCGGCGTGGCTCGCGGCGAGCGCGTCGGCGATCTGCGCGGTCAGCAGGGCGGCGGCGACCGGTGTCAGGGGGCCGTTCTCGCGCAGGTAGCGGTGCAGGTCGGGGCCGTCGACGAGGTCCATGACCAGCGCCAGCAGCTCGCCCTCCACCACCAGGTCGCGGACCCGGACGATGTTGGGGTGGGTGAGCCGGAGCAGGACGGAGCGCTCGCGCAGGAAGCGCATCACGATGTCCGGGTCGCTCGCCAGCTCCTCCTTCAGGACCTTGATGGCGACCGTTTCGCCCGGCTGGCCGGGTACGGCCGCCTCCTCGCCCGCGGTCTCGCGCTGGCGGGCACGCCAGACGGTGCCTGTGGCGCCGCGTCCGAGCGGCTCCTCAAGCAGGTACTTGCTGCCGACTGGCCGCACGTCACGCGCTCCCTGCTGGTTGCTGTCGCTTGCCTTGCGTTCCGGTTGTTCCGGTTGTTCCGACCCACTGTAGTGCCGCCCCGGGGGGCACCAGGCAAGCGTTCCGGACCATGTTCGAAGGAAAGACGCGTCACTTCGACAGGTGGTTGCCGCACGGTGTACGTGACCGATCTCAACTGATCAATGACGTACTCCTGGTCAGGCACTTTTGGGGGCAGAGCCGACCATTCAAGATCACTTCTCGTCGGGTGGCGGGCACACCGTCGACGGCAGGTGCGAGGATGCTCCCCGTACTGGCCGACGTGCTCGTGTGGGGTGGGGGGTAGTCCGCGCCCGCGCAGACCCGCGCAGAAGGGACCGCTGACGCCGATGCAGATCCGGCTGACCGTCGTAGACCCGCTGGGCCCGCCCGCGCAGCGGGGCCGTGCCGCGAGCCGCGACGTGCTGGTCACGGCGCCCGCGGGCACCGACCTCGCCGCGGTCGCGTCCGCGCTGGCCGGGGCGGTCACCGGGGAGGGCGCCGGACGGGACGCGGGTGGCGCGGCCGTCGTGTTCTACGCCGACACGGTACGTCTCGACCCGCGCCGCGCCGTCCTCGGCGAGCCCCCGCTGGTCGACGGCGCCGTCCTGTCCCTGGGCGCGCCCGCGGCCGCCGAACCCCACCCCGGACCGGACGACGCGCCCACCCGGCTGCACGTGGTGGCCGGGCCGGACGCGGGCGGGGTGCACCTGCTGCACGGCGGGCGGATCACCGTCGGCCGCTCCGCCGACGCGGACGTACCGCTGGACGACCCCGACGTGTCCCGCCTGCACTGCGCGGTGACGGTGGGCGCGGACGGCCGGGTCTTCGTGGCCGACCTCGGTTCCACGAACGGCACGACGCTGGACGGCACGCGGGTGGGCGAGCGCCCGGTACGGGTGGCCGCCGGGAGTCTGCTGCGGGTCGGCGAGTCCGCGCTGCGGGTCGCGGCCGGCGGGGTTCCCGGCGAGGACCGGCTGCGGGTCGTCGCCGACGGCGAGGGCTGCGTCCGGGTCGCGCCGGGGACGTCCTCCGGTGCCGGCGCGGACACCGCCCCTCCCCTCGATCCTCCCGTTCCCGGCGGCGCCGGCGCGGACGGCACCGCGCACGCCTACGGCTCCGTCTCGTGGGGGACCGCCGGCGCCGGGTACGAGGGCGCGGCGGCGGGCGGCGGGGACACCCACGCGGGCCGGTTCGGCGTCGGCGTCGGGGCGCAGCCGGTCCGGCGGCGGGGGCTCGGCGCCTGGGCCCGGCGGCTGGCCGGCTCGCGCACGGAGCAGCCGGAGGCCGACGCGCGGGCCTACGGCGAGGCGGGCCCGGCCGGCGGCGGCCCGGACGCCGATGCCGCCCGGCGGCCCGAGACCTGGCCCGACCCCGCCGCGCTGCTGCTGACCGCGCTCGGCCCCGGGCCCCGGCTGTGGGAGCGCGGTCCGGGACACCCGGAGGCCCTGACCGTACGGCTCGGCACCGCCGACCGGAGCACCCCGAACGGCTCGGGCCTGCTGCCCGCCGTGCCGATGACCGCGGCCCTGCGGGAGGCGGGCGCGCTGGGACTCGCGGGCCCGCGGCCCCGGCTGTCCGGGCTGGCCCGCGCGGTGCTGGCCCAGCTCGCCGCGCTGCACTCGCCGGACCTGCTGGAGATCGTGCTGATCAGCGCCGACGGCTCCCGCCCGGTGGAGGAGCGCGCGGCCGAGTGGTCCTGGCTCGGCTGGCTCCCGCACGTCCGCCCGAACCACGGCCAGGACTGCCGTCTGCTGCTCGCGCACGACCGTGAGCAGGCCGCCGCGCGCACCGAGGAACTGCTGCGCCGGGTCGACGACTTCACCGCGGCCGGCGGCAACACGGCGACGGCGGTCAACACCCCGCGCATCCCGGCGCAGGCACAGTCCCCCCACCCCCGGCGGCAGCCGCCCGCGCCCGCCGCTCCCCTCCCCTCCGCCCGCCGCCCCTCCTGGGCCAAGGACGACTCCGAACTCGGCGCCACGGGCGGCTTCCCCGGTCCCTACACCGTCGTGGTGGTGGACGGCGACCCCGGCGGCACCGCGCTCCAGGAGGCCCTGGCGCGGCTGGCCGCGGTGGGCCCGCGGGTCGGTGTGCACGTGGTGTGCCTGGCCGAGGTGCCGGCCGCCTCGGCCGCGTCGCCGGTGGGGCGGACGTACGCGGCGGCCTGCACGGTGGCGCCGACGTTCCGGCACTGCGGTGCCGTGGCGCTGCTCAGCGGTGACGTGGCGAGCGCCCTCCAGCTGATGCGGGTGGCGCCGGGCGGCCCGGTGGAGCCCGGTGTGCTCGCCACGGTGGACGCGGTGTCCCCGGCGTGGGCGGAGCGGTTCGCGCGGGCGCTGGCGCCGCTGCGGCCGGACGGCCCGGCCGCCGAGGGGCAGGCCCGGGTGGCCACGCCGCTGCCGCGGTCGGCCCGGCTGCTGGACGAGCTGGGGCTGGCCCGCGCCACCCCGGCCTCGCTGATGGCCCGCTGGGCGGACGCGGCCGACGACACGGAGGCGCTGGGCGGCCGGGCCCGCGCGGTGCTCGGTGCCGGACCGCACGGCCCGGTCGCCGCGGACCTGGTGGCCGACGGACCGCATCTGCTGATCGAGGGGCCGCCCGGCAGCGGCCGTACGGAGCTGCTGCGGTCCGTGGTGGCCTCGCTGGCCGCGGCGGAGCGGCCGGACCGGCTGGGCATGGTGCTCATCGACGGACGGGACGGCGTCGGCACGGGCGGCGGGCGCACCGAGGGCCTGCGGGTCTGTGTGGAGATACCCCACGTCACGACCCATCTGATCGCCAACGACCCGATGCGCATGCGGGAGTTCGCCCAGTCGCTGAGCGCGGAGCTGAAGCGGCGGGCGGAGCTGCTGGGCCGGACCGACTTCGCGCACTGGCACGCGGGACGCGCGGTGTCCGGCCGTATCGTCGCGCAGCGCACCCCGGCCGGTGCCGGGGACATCGAGGCGCCGCCCAGCTCCACGCTGCGGCTGCGGCCGGGCGCGGCGGCACGGCAACGTGCCGAGGAGGTACCGCCGTTGCCCCGTCTGGTGGTGGTCGTGGACGACCTGGACGCGCTGGTCTCCCCCGCCCTCGGCGCGCCCGGCCGGCCCGCCGCCGGGTCGGTGACGCGGGCCCTGGAGGCGGTGGCCCGGGAGGGCGAGCGGCTGGGCGTGCACCTGGTCGCGGCGGCCGCCCCCGGGGGCCGTACCGCGGAGAGCGAGCCGGCCCGCCGGGCCGCGCTGCGCGTCACCCTGGCCGCGGTGAGGCAGGGTCCCGACGAACCGGAGCCCGGCCGTGGGCGGTTGACGCATCCGGACGGCGCGTCGGTGGAGTTCCAGGGCGGCCGGGTGACCGGCCGCATCCCCCGCACCGCGACCCAGCGGCCCACGGTCGTCCCGCTGGACTGGCAGCGCATGGGCGATCCGCCGGCCCGCCGGCCGGTCCGCGAACTCGGCAACGGCCCCACCGACTTGGCCCTCCTGGCCAGCGCCGTGGAACGCGCCGCCCGCCAGGTCTCGGCCTCCCGGGTGCCCTCCCTGCTGTAGGCGGCCGGACGGCGCATACGGCCATGGTCACGAGCCGGTCACGATCACCCGCACAGGACCGTAGGTGCTCTTGCCCAGCCCGAGCGGCCCGGCGTACACCGGAGCGCATCGGACAGTGTTCTGACGTTCAACGATGTTCAACGGAGAACGACGAACGGGGAAGTGATGCGCAGCAAGAGCAGCACCATCCGGACCGGCAGGGCCACCACCGTGCTCGCCGCCCTGCTCGCGGGGGGCCTGGCGCTCAGCGCCTGCTCCGGCGGGGAGAAGGACGACGGTGGCGGCAAGGGCGGCAAGGACGGCGGGGGTTCGGCGCCCGCCGGGAACACGGTCGCCCTGCCCAGACTGGACGGCGCGCAGCTGGAGATCTCCGCGGTGTGGACCGGGCAGGAGCAGGCGAACTTCAAGAAGGTGCTCGCCGAGTTCGAGCGGCGCACCGGTGCCAAGGTCACCTTCGTGCCCGCCCAGGACCCGATCATCAACTTCCTCGGTTCGAAGATCGCGGGCGGCCAGCCGCCGGACGTGGCGCTGCTGCCGCAGCCCGGTGCGATCAAGCAGGCCGTGGACAAGGGATGGGCCAAGCCGGTCGGGCCCCAGGCACAGAAGGAGCTGGCGAAGAACTACTCGCAGGGCTGGCAGGACATCGGGAAGGTCGGCGGCAAGCAGTACGGCATCTACTACAAGGCCGCCAACAAGTCGCTGGTCTGGTACAACGCCAAGGTCTTCGAGAACGCGGGCGCCAAGGAGCCCGCCACCTGGAAGGACCTGCTGACCACGGCGCAGGCGGTGTACGACTCCGGGGTCACGCCCTTCTCGGTGCCGGGCGCGGACGGCTGGCCGCTGACGGACTGGTTCGAGAACATCTACCTGTCGCAGGCGGGGCCCGAGAAGTACGACCAGCTCGCCCAGCACAAGATCAAGTGGACCGATCCCTCGGTGAAGCAGGCGCTGCAGACGCTCGCGCAGATCTGGGGGAAGAAGGACTACCTGGCGGGCGGCCAGAAGGGCGCGCTCCAGACGGAGTTCCCCAACTCGGTCACCCAGACCTTCACCGGCGGCGACCAGCCGAAGGCGGCGATGGTCTACGAGGGCGACTTCGCGCAGGTCAACATCGGTGAGACCAAGGCGAAGGTGGGCACGGACGCCAAGGTGTTCCCGTTCCCGGCCGTCGGCTCGGCCGCGCCCGTGGTCTCCGGCGGCGACGCGGCGGTGGTCCTGAAGGACTCCAAGGCGGCCCAGGCCCTGATGACCTTCCTCGCCTCCCCGGACGCGGCGACCATCCAGGCGAAGCTGGGCGGCTACCTCTCGCCGAACAAGAACGTCCCGCTGTCGGCGTACCCGAACAGCGTCCAGCAGAAGATCGCCAAGGCGCTGATCGCGTCCGGCGACGACTTCCGCTTCGACATGTCCGACCAGGCGCCGCAGGCGTTCGGCGGCACCCCGGGCAAGGGCGAGTGGAAGGACCTCCAGGACTTCCTGCGCAACCCCGGCGACGTGGCGGGTGCCCAGGCCGCGCTGGAGAAGGACGCGGCGGCCGCGTACGGAAGCGGGAGCTGATCCGGCGATGGCGACGGCAGCGGCGGCCGGGGCCCCACCGGGTCCCGCCGCGTCCCGCCCCCGCAAGAGCGTGACCGGCACCCGCAAGACCGTGGCAGTGCTGTTCCTGCTGCCCGCCCTGGTGCTGCTGGGCGCGCTCGTGGTCTACCCGATCGGGTACTCGATTGTCCGCAGTTTCGGTACGAACTCGGGGCACGGCTTCGCCGGTCTCGACAACTACAAGACGGTCTTCACCGACGACGGCATCCTCACGGCGCTGAAGAACAACGTCATCTGGGTGGTGTTCGCGCCCACCGTGTCCACCGCGCTCGGGCTGATCTTCGCGGTGCTGACCGAACGGGTGCGCTGGGGAACGGCGTTCAAGCTGGTCGTCTTCATGCCGATGGCGATCTCGATGCTCGCGGCCGGGATCATCTTCCGGCTGGTGTACGACCAGGACCCCGGCAAGGGCGTCGCCAACGCGGTGTGGGTGTCGGTGCACGACAGCTTCGCCCAGTCCTCGGCCTTTCCCATGGCGCACCCGGGGCGCAGGTCACCGCTGGTGGCCCAGGGCGGCGGCTTCGTCACCAAGGACGTGGTGCACGCCGGGCGGCCGGTCGCCCTGCCGCTCGTCGGCGTCGCCCCCGACAAGATGCCGGGCGGCGCGAAGCGGGCGGCGGCCGCGAAGGCCGAACCGGGCAAGGTGACCGGCAGCACCTGGCAGGACTTCACCCGCGGCAAGGGCGTCGGCCGGCTCGGCGCGCCCGACCCGAGCGAGCTGGGCTACCCGGGGATGCGGATCGAGGCGGTGAAGGACGGCAAGGTGGTGGCCTCGGCGAAGGCGGCCGGCGACGGCACCTTCACGCTGCCCGCGGCGGCGGACGGGGCCCGGCTGCGGCTGCCGGCCGCCAACTTCCGGGAGCCGTACAACGGTGTGCAGTGGCTGGGGCCCGCGCTGGTCACCCCGGCGATCATCGGCTCGTACGTCTGGATGTGGGCGGGTTTCGCGATGGTGCTGATCGCGGCCGGACTCGCGGGCGTGCCACGGGAGTTGCTGGAGGCCGCGCGGGTGGACGGCGCCAACGAGTGGCAGGTGTTCCGCCGGGTCACCGTGCCGCTGCTGGCACCGGTCCTCGCGGTCGTCACCGTCACCCTGATGATCAATGTGCTGAAGGTGTTCGACCTCGTCTACATCATCGCCCCCGGTTCCTCCCAGGACGACGCCAACGTGCTCGCCCTGGAGCTGTACCGCAGGGGCTTCGCGGAGGGTCAGCCGGGCGTGGCGAGCGCGATCGCGGTGTTCCTGCTGCTGCTGGTGATCCCGGTGATGCTGTTCAACGTCCGACGGCTGCGGCGGGAGGTGCGGCGATGACGGCGACCGCCACCGAGGTGCGCGCACCGGCGCCCGCCGTCCGGGCCCGGCCCTCGCTCGGCGCGAGGATCACGGAACGGCTGAGCGGCGGGGTCGTCCGCGTCTTCCTCCTCCTGGTCGGCCTGTTCTGGCTGGTGCCGACCATCGGGCTGCTGATCTCCTCGCTGCGCTCGCCCGACGACATGAGCGCGAGCGGCTGGTGGACGGTGTTCACCAAGCCCTCCCAGCTGACCTTCGACAGCTACCGCAGGCTGCTGGAGAACGGCGACATCACCCACTCCCTGCTGAACACGGTGCTGATCACGGTCCCGGCGACGGTCCTGGTCGTGATCATCGGCTCGCTCGCCGGGTACGCGTTCGCGTGGCTGGAGTTCCCGGGCCGGGACTGGTGGTTCCTCGGCGTGGTGAGCCTGCTGGTGGTGCCGGTGCAGGTGGCCCTCATCCCGATCGCCGAACTGTTCGGCAAGATCGGCCTGTTCGGGTCGATCCTCGGGGTGGTGCTGTTCCACACCGGCTTCGGTCTGCCGTTCGCGGTGTTCCTGCTGCGGAACTTCTTCGCGGAGATCCCGCGCGAACTGCTGGAGGCGGCCCGCCTCGACGGCGCCGGCGAACTGCGGCTGTTCGCCCGGGTGGTGATGCCGCTCGGCGGGCCGGCCATCGCCAGTCTCGGCATCTTCCAGTTCCTGTGGGTGTGGAACGACATGCTGGTGGCCCTGGTGTTCACCAAGTCCGGCACCCAGCCGATCACGGTCGCCCTGCAGACGCAGGTACGCCAGTTCGGCAACAACATCGACGTGCTGGCGCCCGGCGCGTTCATCTCCATGGTGATCCCGCTGGCCGTGTTCTTCGCGTTCCAGCGGCAGTTCGTCTCCGGTGTGATGGCGGGCGCCGTCAAGTAGGCACCGGGGAAGGAATGTTGAGGGGGCGGGTCCGGGAAGGGCCCGCCCCCGTCGTTCGCCCGCTGTCCCCCGAATGCCGCACGGGACGTAACCAATTCACTCCATCGGCCGTTGCCGGGCACAACGCCCCGCGCCGAACACCCATGGATGTCCCGTGCCCAGGTTCAGTGTCATCGTCCCCGCGTACCAGGTCCAGGCGTACCTCTCCGAGTGCCTGGACTCGGTGCTCTCCCAGTCGTACACGGATCTCGAACTGATCGCCGTGGACGACCGCTCGCCGGACGCGTGCGGGGCGATCATCGACGAGTACGCGGCCCGCGACGCCCGGGTGAGGCCGGTGCACCTGGCCGAGAACCGGGGGCTCGGGCGGGCCCGGAACGCGGGCATGGCCGAGGCGAGCGGCGACTACCTCGTCTTCCTGGACGGCGACGACACCCTCACCCCGGGCGCGCTGCGGGCCATCGCCGACCGGATCGGGGCGACCGGCGACCCGGACGTGCTGGTGTACGACTACGAGCGCACGTACTGGGACGGCCGGCGGGTGCGCAACCACCTCCGGGCCGAGCTGGCCGAGCGGGGCCCGGCTCCCTTCCCGCTGACCGACCGGCCGGGGCTGCTCCGGGTGCTGATGGTGGCCTGGAACAAGGCGTACCGGCGGGAGTTCGTGACCGAGCGGGGCTTCGTGTTCCCGCCGGGCTACTACGAGGACACCCCCTGGACCTTCCCGGTGCTGATGACGGCTGGGTCGATCGCGACCCTGGACCGGGTCTGCGTGCACTACCGGCAGCGCCGCCGGGGCAACATCCTGTCCACCACCAGCCGCAAGCACTTCGATCTGTTCGACCAGTACGAGCGGGTCTTCGCCTATGTCGCCGACCACCCCGAACTCGGTCACTGGAAGCCGGAGTTGTTCCGCCGGATGATCGACCACTACGGGGTGGTGTTCACCCGGCGGGACCGGCTGCCGCGCGGCAGCCACCGGGAGTTCCTGCACCGGGCGCGCGCCCACCACCGCCGCTACCGGGTGCCGGGGACCCGGCTGCGGCGGCGGCACGTCCTGATCCGGTTCGGGCTGCACCGCACCTTCCGGGCGCTCCTGCTGACCGCGGCCGCCCGCCGGCGCGCGCGGCGCGCCCTGACCGGGCCGGCGCGCGCCGTGCGCCGCGGCGCGCTCGCGCTGCACTACCGGATCCAGCGGCGCCTGCCGCTGCGCCCCGACCGTGCGGTGTTCGCCGCCGGGGGCGGGTACGGCGGCGACCCGGCCGCGCTGGAGGAGGCCTTCGGGCGGTACGCCCCGCACGTGCGCACCGCCTGGCTCGCCGACCCCGCCTACCGGGGCCCGCTGCCGCCCGGCGCGCGCCGCATCACCCCCGGCACGGCCGCCCACTGGACGGCGCTCGCCCGCGCCGGCTACCTGATCGGCGACGACCAGCTCACCCGCGGACTGCGCAAGCGCCCGGGGCAGGTCCTCGTCCGTACCCTGGAGGGCACCCCGCTCGCACACACCGGCCTGGACCTCCGGGAGCACCCGGCGGCGGCCCGCGGCACGGACTTCGAGGCGCTGCTGCGGGACGTCGACCAGTGGGACCACGTGATCTCCGGCAACCGGCACTCCACCCTGACCTGGGAGCGCGTCTACCCGGGCCGCTACACCGCCCTGGAGTACGGCAGCCCGCGCACCGACGTCTTCCAGCGCGCCACCCGGGAGGACGTGGCCCGGCTGCGCGCCCGGCTGGGCGTCCCCGCGGGCGCCGTCGCGATCCTCTACGCGCCCGCCCGCCGCGAGCACCGCCGCACCCAGCGATCGCCGCTGGACCTGGCGCTGCTCGCACACCGGCTGGGCCCGCGCTTCGTGCTGCTGGCCCGCGTGCCCGGGGACGCGCCCGTCGAGGGCACCCGGGTCGTCGACGTCTCCGCGCACCCCTGCGTCCAGGAGCTGTGCCTCGCCTCGGACGCGCTGCTCACCGACCACGCGCCGCTCGTCTTCGAGTACGCGGCCCTGGACCGCCCGATCGTGCTGCACACCGGGGACCGGGCGGCGTACGAGACCGTGCACGGCGCCTACGTCGACCTGCGGGCCGTGCCGCCGGGCGAGGCGGGGTGGGACGAGGAGGGGCTGGCTGACGTCTTCACCGGCGGCGCCTGGAACGGCGCGCGGGCCGCGCTGCTGCGGGCCGCGTTCCGGGAGCGGTTCTGCCCGTGGGACGACGGGCGCGCCGCCGAGCGGGTCGTCCGGCACGTGGTGCTGGGCCGCACCGACCCGGCGCCGGTGGTGCCGCCCGCCGAGCGGCGGCCGGTGCCGTCCGCCGCCGCGGCCACGGCCCGGTCCGCGCTGGCCACCGTGCCGCACCCCAAGGGCCCGCGTCCCGTCACCGAGGCCGCCGAACACCGTTGATCCCACCGGGAGTTCCCATGCCCCGCGGCTCGACGCGGCCCGCTCCGAGCCGGCCGTCCACCTGGCGTCCGGCGGGACGGCCCGGCCGGGTCCGCAAGACGACAGAAAGAGCAGAATGCCCCGCTTCAGCATCATCGTCCCCTCCCACGGGGTCGCCGGCCGGCTGTCCGAGGCCCTGGACTCGGTCCTCGGCCAGTCCTTCGGCGACCTGGAGCTGATCCCGGTCTGCGACGGGCCCGACGCCCCGGCCGCCGAGGTGGCCGCCGGGTACGCCGGGCGGGACCCCCGGGTGGCCCCGGTCCACTCACCGCCGTCGGCCGGGCTCGGCGGGGCGCGCAACGCCGGGACACGGGCGGCGAGCGGCACCTATCTGCTCTTCCTGGACGGCGACGACCTGCTGCTGCCGGGCGCGCTCGCCGCCCTGGACGCCCGGCTGGCCGAGACCGCCGGGGTGGACGTGCTGTACGTGGAGCACGAACGCGCCCCCTGGTGGGAGGGCGAGCCGGCCAACCCGGTGGCGCCGCTGCTCGCCCGGGCTCCGGAGGGCGCCTTCGCCCCCGCCGAGCTGCCGCACCTGACCGGCGTCCGGCTGCCCGCCTGGAGCGCGGTGTACCGCCGCGCCTTCCTCGCCGAGCACCGGCTGGCCTTCCCGGACGGCCACTTCACCGATGTCGGCTGGGGCGGGCTGACCTCGCTCGCCGCCGAGCGGATCGCGGTGCTGCGCCGGGTGGTGGTACGCCACCGGCTGCGCCGGCAGGGCAGCCGGCTGAACGAGCCCGGGCCCGGGCAGCTCGCCCTGCTGGACCAGGTGGAGCTGGTGCTGGACCGGGCGGCCGGGCACGCCCTGCCCGCCGAGCGCTTCGGGCCCCTGTTCGACCAGTTGTTCGCGGTGGTGCTGAAGACCGCGTCCCGGCCGGAGCGGCTGCCCTCGGGACACCGGGCGTTCTTCCGCCGCGCGGCCCGCCTGTACCGGCGCTTCCGGCCGGCCGGGCACCCGATGCCGCGCGGCAGCCTCGGGGTGCAGCACCGGCTGCTGGCGGTGGGCGCCTACGACGCGTTCCGCGCGCTGCGCGAGGTCGACCGGCTGACCGGCAGGGCCGCCGGGGCCCTGCCCCGCCCGCACGCGGTGCGCACCCGGCTGCGCTACCGCGCCGCCCTGCGCCGCCCCCTCGATCCCGAGCTGGCCGTGTACTGCGCCTACTGGGGCCGCGGCTACGCCTGCAACCCGGCCGCGATCCACGCCAAGGCCCGCGAACTCGCCCCGCACATCCGGTCGGTGTTCCTGGTCGAGGCCGGCCGGGAACACACCCTGCCGAAGGACGTGGAGTACGCGGTGCTCGGCTCGCACCGCGCCTGGGAGCTGCTGGCCCGCGCCACCTATCTGATCAACAACGCCAACTTCGCCGAGCGCGTGGTCAAGCGGCCCGGCAGCGTGCACCTGCAGACCCAGCACGGCACACCGCTGAAGACGATGGGCGTGGACCAGTCGACGTACCCCGTGGTGGCCGCGCGCTCCGGCAGCTTCACCCGGCTGCTCGGCCGGGTCGACCGCTGGGACTTCAACCTGTCCGCCAACCGCCACTCCACCCGGATGTGGGAGCGGGCCTTCCCGGGCTCCTGGGAGGCCCTGGAGTACGGCTATCCGCGCAACGACGTCTACTACACCGCGACCGCCGACGACGTGGCCCGGGTCAGGCGGGAGCTGGGCGTCCCCGAGGGCCGGCTCGCCGTGCTGTACGCGCCCACCCACCGCGACCACCACACCGGCTTCGAACCGGGCCTGGACCTGGAGGCGTTCTGCGCGGCGGCCGGCGAGGACGTCGTGGTGCTGCTGCGCGCCCACTACTTCTACGACCGGGGCGGCGCCCGCCACTCGGACCGGATCATCGACGTCACCGCGCACCGCTGCGCCGAGGACGTGTGCCTGGCCGCGGACGCACTGGTCACGGACTACTCGTCGATCATGTTCGACTACGCCAACCTGGACCGGCCGATCGTCGTCTACGCCGACGACTGGGACGTCTACCGGCACACCCGCGGCGTCTACTTCGACCTGCCGGCCGAGCCGCCCGGGCCGGTGGCCCGCACCCCCGGGGAGCTGGCCGCCGTCTTCCGCGACGGCTCGTACGCGGACGCCGGGTCGGCGGCGCTGCGGGCCGCGTTCCGCGCGCGCTTCTGCCAGTTCGACGACGGCCGGGCCGCCGAACGCGTCGTACGGCGGGTGCTGCTCGGCGAGCCGCCGGAGGCGATCGCGCCGGTGCGCCCGCTCGCCGAGCGCGTCCCCGCCCCCGCCGCCACGACCCTCGTGAGGAGCCGGCCGTGCCCCGCTTCAGCGTGATCGTGCCCTGCCACCGGGTGCAGGCGTATCTGCCCGAGTGCCTGGACTCGGTGCTCGGGCAGTCGTACCGGGACGTCGAGGTGATCGCCGTGGACGACCGCTCGCCGGACGACTGCGGCGCGATCCTGGACGAGTACGCCGCCCGCGACGCGCGCGTGCGGGTGCTGCACCTGCCGGAGAACGTGGGGCTCGGCCGCGCCCGCAACGCCGGTCTGGCACATGCGCGCGGCGACTACCTGCTCTTCCTGGACGGCGACGACACGCTCACCCCGGGCGCGCTGCGGGCCGTCGCCGACCGGCTGGCGGAGACCGGCGACCCGGACGTGCTCGTGTACGACTACGCGCGCACCTACTGGTGGGGCGGCACCCGGCGCAACGCGCTGGCCGGGGTGCTCGCGCAGGCCGGCCCGGACACCTTCACGGCGGCCGGGTACCCGCGGATCCTGGACCTGCTGATGGTGGTGTGGAACAAGGTCTACCGCCGGGAGTTCGTGGCGGCGGAGGGCTTCGAGTTCCCGCCGGGCTACTACGAGGACACCCCCTGGACCTTCCCGGTGCTGCTGAGCGCCCGGCGGATCGCCGCGCTGGACCGGATCTGCCTGCACTACCGGCAGCGCAGACAGGGCAGCATCCTGTCCACCACCAGCCGCAGGCACTTCGACGTGCACGAGCAGTACGAGCGGGTGTTCGCGTTCCTGGACGCGCGGCCCCGGCTCGCGCACTGGCGGCCGTACCTGCACCGGAAGATGGGCGAGCACTGCCTGGACATCCTGGCCAAGCCGGACCGGCTGCCGCCCGCCGACCGGGCCGAGTTCTTCCGGCGCACGGCCGAGCTGTCCGCCCGGCTGAAGCCGCGGGGCGCACGGGTGGACGGCGAGGTCGCCGTGCCGGCGGGCACCTGGACCGGCTACCGGCTGCGGCGGCAGGCGGCGCGGGCCGGCCGCGGGGCGGCCCGGCTGGCAAAGGCGGCGCGGCAGGCGGTGGCCGGCCGCGCCCGCACCGGCTGGGCCGCCCTGTCCGCGCGCCGCTCCCCCGACCCCCACCTGGTGGTGTACTCGGCCTCCGCGCACCGGGGCCTGCTGGGCGACCCGGCGGCCGTCTACCACGCGGCCCGGCGGATCGCCCCGCATCTGCGCGGGGTGTGGGTGGTGCGGGACGCCGAGACGGCCGCGCTGCTGCCGCCGGACGTGGAGCACGTGCTCGCGGGCAGCCGCCGCTGCGCGCAGGTGATGGCGCGGGCGGCGTTCCTCGTCAACGACGTCGACTGGCCCGCCACCTTGGCCAAGCGGCCCGGCAGCGTGTACATCCACACCCACCAGGGCACGCCGCTGAAGTTCCTGGGCGCCGATCTGCGGGACAAGCCGGGCGCCCGGCTCGGCGTCGACGTGCCGCGGCTGCTGCGCCGCGCCGACCGCTGGGACCACAGCCTGGTCGCCAGCCGCCACTCCGAGCTGGTGTACGAGCGGGCCTACCCCTGCCGCTTCGCCTCGGCCCGCACCGGCAGCCCGCGCAACGACGTGCTGGTCAACGGCGGAGCCGGCGACTTCCGGCGCCGGCACGGCATCCCCGACGACCACACGGTGGTGCTGTACGCGCCGACCCGCCGGGACTACCGCAGGGGCGGGCACGTGGACCGGATCGACGTGGCCCGGTTCGCGGCCGATCTCGGCGAGGGCCACACCCTGGTGGTGCGGCTGCACCCCTCGCTGGCCGCGGGCCCCGCGCGGGGCATGGGCCTGACCGAGCTGGCCCGGCGCGGCGTCGTGCTCGACGCGACGGACGAGCCGCACCTGCCGGACGTCCTGCTGGCGGCGGACGCGCTGGTCACCGACTACTCGTCCGTGATGTTCGACTACGCCAACCTGGACCGGCCGATCGCGCTGCTCGCCGACGACTGGCCCGCGTTCCGGGCGAGCCGGGGCGCCTACGTCGACATCACCGCCGAGCCGCCCGGCCATGTCGCCCGCTCCTACCCGGAGTTGGCCCGGCTGTTCGCCTCGGGCCGCTGGCGGGACGAGGAGTCGGCGCGGCTGCGGGCCGCCTTCCGCTCCCGTTACTGCGAGTTCGAGGACGGCCGGGCGGCCGAGCGGGTGGTGCGCACGCTGCTGCTGGGCGAGCCGATGCCGGCCGGTCCGGTCCGGCTGCCGGGTCGGCCGACGGCCGGGCGGGAGGCGCCGGCGCCGGCGTGAGGGCGGCCGGAGGGGCCGCGGGCTACTCGACGACGAGGTCGACCTCGATGTTGCCGCGGGTGGCGTTGGAGTAGGGGCAGACCTGGTGGGCGGCCTCGACCAGCCGGCTGCCGGTCTCGCGGTCCACGGTGTCGGGCAGCTCGACGCGCAGGGTGACCTTCAGACCGAAGCCCTCGCCCTGCTTGCCGATGCCGACCTCGGCGGTCACGGCGGCGTCCGAGACGTCCACCTTGGCCTTGCGGCCGACGACTCCGAGGGCGCCGCCGAAGCAGGCGGCGTACCCGGCGGCGAACAGCTGCTCGGGGTTGGTGCCCTCGCCGTTGCCGCCCAGCTCCACCGGCGGGGCCAGCTTGACGTCGACCTTTCCGTCGGAGGTGACGGCACGGCCCTCACGGCCGTGGGTTGCGGTGGCGACGGCGGTGTAGAGCGCGTCCATGACGAACCATCCCTCTCGATGTGTCCTGCGGTGTTGCCTTGCGAGCACAAGTGAAGCACACAATTAAGTTGTGCACAATCAAATCGCGGGGCGCCAAGCTACCCTGGTTCTCATGACCGCTTCCCCCGCCGGCACCGAGGCGGACTGGCTCCGCCTGGACCGCCAGATCTGCTTCGCCCTGCACGCCGCCTCCCGCGCCTTCAACGGCGTCTACCGCGTGGTCCTCAAGGACCTCGGCCTCACCTATCCGCAGTACCTGGTGATGCTGGTGCTGTGGGAGCAGGGCGACCTGCCGGTCAAGAAGCTCGGCGAACAGCTGCGGCTCGACTCCGGCACGCTGTCCCCGCTGGTCAAGAGGCTGGAGGCGGCGGGTCTCGTACGGCGCGAGCGCAGCGCGCGGGACGAGCGTTCGGTGCGGGTGCACCTCACTGAGGAGGGCACGCGGCTGCGCGAGCGGGCACTGGAGGTGCCGCGCCGCATCATGCGCTCGACCGGGTTCGACGTCGCGGAGATCGCCGATCTGCACGCCCGCCTCGACCGGCTCACCAGCGCGCTGGACGCGGCGGCGACGGAACAGGCCCACTCCGGGGACTGACGGGCCGTACATAGAGCCGTACGGCGTCCCGGCCCCGCACGGCCTCGCCGGCCACCCTGAACTCCTGCCGGAGCACCGCCAGTTCGGTGCGCACGACGGGGCTGCGCGGGGTCCGGCGTCCGGTCAGCACGGCCCGGTCGGCCACCACCCACACCCGCGCGACCCCGGCCAGCCGCCGCCGCACCTGCCCGGCCGGGGCCTCCACCCCGTACAGCGTCCCCGACCCGGCCCCGGGCTCGGCCAGCGCCAGGTCCCGCGTCCCGCGGAACGCCCCCGGATAGGCCAGCGCCGTGTTCCGCGCGGAGCCCGGCAGGTACAGCACCGCGTCCCCGGCCCGCACCCCGCGCGCAGCCGCCCGCGCGACCGACGCGAGGTCGTCGGGACGGCGCGCGGGGTCACGGTCCTGCCGCAGCACGGGGAACTGCTGGAGGAGGACGAGGGCGACGGCGAGCAGACCGAGCAGGGTCACGGCGACAGATGGCGGGCGCGGCCGGACCCGCCCGCCCGGCCGGCCGATCCGGGCCGGCAGCGCCACCACCCGCTCCGCCCCGGCGGCGACCGCCAGCGGCGCCCCCGCGAGCGCGTACAGCACGTACCGGTCGACGTACAGCGGCGGCGAGGACAGCGACACCAGCATCAGCACGCCCGGCCCCACCAGCGTCAACGGCAGCGCCACTCCCGCGAGGGTGACCTTCCCCCGGCCCCCGGACACCCCGGCCGCCCCCACCACCGCGAGCCCCAGGCACACCCAGTACACCCCCGGCGACACCCCGAAGAACGACCGCAGCAACCCCTCGGCCGTCTCGATCGTCGGCCTGCGCAGCCACGCCACCTGCGCCGCCTGCGCCCGCGACACCAGCACCATCGGCACCAGAGCGGCGCCGGCCGCCACCGCCGCGCACCCCCACCCCCGCCACACCCGGGCCCCCACCCGGGCCAGCGCCAGCGTCACCCCGTGGGCGAGCACCAGCAGCACCGCGAACTCGTGCAGCCAGCAGGTGACGCCGAGGACGAGGCCGTACCCCCACCAGGACCCTTTCTCCACCCCCCGCAGCAGAAGCAGCGTCGCCCCCATCGCCCCGGCCGCCACCAGCGCGTACGACCGCCCCTCCTGCGCGTAGTGCCCGGCCATCGGGTTCACCGCGTAGAGCAGCCCCGCCCACAGCCCCGCCCGGGGCCGCGCGAGCCGCGCCCCCACCCGCGCCACCAGGCCCGCCGTCACCGCGGCCCCGGCCACCGACGGCAGCCGCAGCACCACCTCGTCGGCGCGGACGGCGAGCACGAAGTGCATCAGCAGGTAGTAGAGCCCGTGCACCGCGTCGACCCCGTGCAGCAACCGCCAGATCTGCGGCAGCGTGCGGCGCGCCACCTGGAAGGTGACGGCCTCGTCGCGCCACATCCCGCCCCGGTCCACCCGCCACAGCCCGAGCACCAGCATCGCCAGCGCGGGCGTGCCCGCCAGGGCAGCGCGCCGTACCCGCGCCGGCGCCCGCGCCGGTTTCCGCGACGGAGCTGCGCGAACTTCCCCAGGGAGCCCGACGTTCACCACGGCCCGATCTTTTGTGCTGGGACAACGTTTCCGAGGTGTTTACGGTGTATCGCCGCCGATACACCATCCACCCGGCTTAGGCTCCAACGCGATGAACCGCCTCCGTGTCACCCCCGGTCCGGTCCCCGCGCTCGCCACCGCCTGGCTCGCCACCCGTGCCCTGATGCTGTGGCTGCTCGCGCACGACGGTTCTCCGCTGCTCGGCGGGGGTTCGGTGGCGCGGGAGGTGTGGCGGCTGTACTTCCACTGGTACGGGGTGCTCGCGCAGGGGTCGTTCCCCGAGCACGACACGCTGTGGCAGTACCCGCCGGGCGCGGGCGCGGTGCTGCTGCTCCCGGGCCTGGTACCGGGGTTGACGTACTTCCAGGCGTTCGTGGCGCTGACGCTGGCGGCGGACGCGCTGATCGCGGGGGCGCTGGTGCGGGCGGGCCGCCAGCAGGGCCGGAGCCTGCTGGGCGCGGCCCTGTGGACGGGCGGTCTGCCGCTGCTGCTGCACCTGCCGCTGGCCCGGTACGACGTGCAGGTCACCGCCCTCGCCGTGCTCTCCCTGCTGACACTGGCGCGCTCCCCGCGCGCGAGCGGTGTGCTCGGGGCGCTCGGCGCCCTGGTGAAGGGCTGGCCCGCGCTGGTCCTCCTCGGCACCCCCAGGGGCCGGCCGACGCGCACGGCGTGGGCGTGGGCGGCGGGCGCCGGGACAGTCGTACTGGGGCTGCTCTCCCTGACGTTGCGGCATCCGCTGTCCTTCCTCGCCGGGCAGGGCGGGCGCGGTGTGCAGATCGAGTCGCTCGGCGGTACGGCACTCAACCTCGCCCGGCACGCGGGCTGGTCCGGCCGGCCCCATTACCAGTACGGCGCCATCGAGTTGGTGGGCCCGTACGTGTCCGTCGTCGCGGACTGCTCCCTCGCGCTGACGGCCGCCGCGTTCGGGCTGCTGGTGCTGTGGCGGCTGCGGGCGCGGCACTGGAACGAGGCGACCCCGTACGACGCGGCGCTGTGCGCGGTGCTGCTGTTCACCGTGACCAGCCGGGTCATCAGCCCCCAGTACATGGTGTGGCTGCTGGGGCTCGCCGCCGTGTGCCTGACCTCACGGCGGACCGGCCAGCGCCCGGTGGCCGTACTGGTCCTCGCGGCGTGCGCGTTGAGTACCGTGGTGTACCCGCTGTGTTACGGAGAGGTGATCGCGGGCAGCTGGACCGGATGCCTGCTGATGCTGGGCCGCAACGGCATGCTGGCGGCCGCCGCGCTACTGTCTTTCCTGCGGCTGTGGCGCTCCTGTGGGCCGCCTCGGGCAAAGAGCGGGCAAACGACGGAACCCCACCCGGATTCCGACCGTCTTCCGGAGCGAGCACTAAGCCCCTCTTAACCGGGTATTACCGAACATTTCTACGCTCCCGGCCCGTGGACCCCATGCTTCCAGACTCGTCTGACCCGCCAGAGAACATCCAGACCCCAGAGCGCGCCGAGCAGTCCGAGGCGCACCGCCCGGCCCAGGTCGGTGTCGTCGTGATCGGATACAACGACCGTGCCCACGTGGCCGACGCGGTGCGTTCGGCGCTCGCCCAGGGCCCCGCGGTCGCGGAGGTGGTCGCGGTCGACGACTGCTCCACCGACGGCAGCGCCGAACTGCTCGACCGGCTGGCCGCCGACGAGCCCCGGCTGCGGGTGGTCCGCCGGGAGGACAACAGCGGTGGCTGCGGCAGCCCGCGCAACACCGGCATCGACGCGGTGACGGCGCCGTACGTGATGTTCCTGGACAGCGACGACGTACTGCCGCCGGGCGCGGTGGACGCGCTGCTGACGGCGGCCACGGGGGCGCACGCCGAGGTGGCGAGCGGGCTGTGTGTGCGCCGGGAGCTGCCCTCGGGCCGCGAACAGCCCTGGCAGGATGCCCTCTACACGGCGCACGCCGTGCTCGCGCGCCCCGCACAGCGCCCCCGGCTGGTCCACGACACGCTGTGCGTCAACAAGCTGTACCGCACCGACTTCCTGCGCGAGCACGACATCCGCTTCCCCGAAGGCCGGTTCCTCTACGAGGACTTCGTCTTCACCGCGCGGGTGCTGGCCGCCGCACCGCGCATCGCGCTGGTGCCGGACCGGGTGTACGTGTGGCACGTGCGCCGGTCGGCCGAGCGGCTGTCGCTCTCCCTCGACCGGGAGCACATCGACAACTGGAAGGCGCGCACGCGGGCGTGCACGCTGGCGTACGACATCCTGCTCGGCGCCGGCCAGAAGGAGCTGGCGCGGGCGGCCCGCGCCAAGTTCCTGGAGCACGAGGTGCGGATGTACGCGCGCGAACTGGGGTTGCGCGACGCGCAGTACCGGCGCGCGTGGTGGACGCACACCCGGGAACACCTCGCGCGCTACGACGCCGCCGACTGGGAGCTGAACCCGGCCGCGCCCGGCCGGCTGCTGGGCCGGCTGATCCTGGAGTCCCCGGAGCCGCGCGACCTGCCCCGGATACGGGACCTGGCCGCCCGCCCGGCCCGGCTGCTGCCGCCGTACGCCCGCACTCCCGACGGGGTGCCGGTCTGGTCGGAGGACCTCCCTCAGCTCGCCCTGACCCCGTTCCTGACCAGCCCCACCCGGGCGCTGCCGCTCGCGCTGGACGCCGAACTGCGCCCCCAGGCGCGCGCCACGCCCCTGACACTGCGGCTGCACGAGCTGTACGGCAAGGTCGCCGAGGCGGGCCCCCGGGAGCTGGACGTGCTCTGGGCGTCGCGGAACGACGACCGGGTGCGGGGGCACGCGACGGCCGCCCTCACGCCCGCGGGCGCGGACCTCTGGACGGCCGAGCTGCCCGTCGACCTGGGCGCGCTCGGCGCGGGCACCTGGGACCTGCGGCTGACCGTGCGCTTCGCGGACGGCGCGGAGCGGGAGGTCACGGCGCACGCCCGCACGGGCGCCGGCCGGCTGCGCCGTCGCGCCGTACCGAGCGTGCGGTACGGCGTCCTGCTGGTGCAGCCGTACGCGACGCACTCCGGCGCGCTGGCGCTGCGCGTGGCGACGGGCGTCCGGGGCGTCACCCGGGTGCTGCGCAACCGGCTGCGGCGCCTGCTGCACTGAGACGGCCGCCGCTGCCGCATCGGGAACCACTGCGTCGGGAACTACTGGGTCTGCAACGAGGCCGGGAAGAGAAACATCGTGTCTGTCCTTATCGCCGGTGGAGCCGGTTACATCGGAAGCACCGTGGCGTCCGCCTGCCTGGACGCGGGCATCACCCCGGTGATCCTCGACAACCTCGTGCGCGGCCGCGCCGAGTTCACCGACGGGCGGATCTTCTACGAGGGTGACATCGCGGACGGCGCCCTGGTCGACCGGATCTTCGCGGAGCACCCGGACATCTCCGCCGTGGTGCACTGCGCGGCGCTGATCGTGGTGCCGGAGTCGGTGGCGGACCCGATCGGCTACTACGAGGCGAACGTCACCAAGAGCCTGGCCTTCGTCCGCCACCTCCACCGCAACGGCTGCGACCGGCTCATCTTCAGCAGCTCGGCCTCCATCTACCGGGCCGAGGACGGCTCCCCCGTCACCGAGGAGTCGCCGCTGGCGCCGCAGAGCCCCTACGCGCGGACCAAGGCGGTCTGCGAGGGGATGTTCGCCGACATCGCCGCGGCCGGGCAGCTGCGGGTGCTGTCCCTGCGGTACTTCAACCCGGTCGGCTCCGACCCCCTGCTGCGCACCGGCCTCCAGCTCAAGCGGCCCAGCCACGCGCTGGGCAAGCTGATCGAGGCCCACCAGGAGGGCACGGCGTTCCCGGTCACCGGCGTGAACTACCCGACGCGCGACGGCACGGGCATCCGGGACTACGTGCACGTCTGGGACCTCGCCGCGGCCCACGTCGCGGCGATCGAACGCTTCGACTCCGTCCTCACCGCGTCGGCGCCGTCGATCGCGATCAACCTGGGCACCGGGTCCGGCACCACGGTCCGCGAGCTGTGCGCCGCGTTCAACAACGTCGTCAGCACGCCCCTGCGGACCGTCGACACCGATCCCCGCCCCGGCGACGTCGCCGGCGGCTACACCACGAGCGACCGCGCGGCGAAACTGCTCGGCTGGACGCCGAAGCTGTCCCTGGAGGAGGGCATCCGCTCGGCCCTGGACTGGATCCCGGTACGCGACGAGATGCTGAAGGACTGAGCCGCTTCCCGCCAGGGGCCCTCGGTCCGGGGGCCGGCTCCTGCCGAGGGCCGTCGCCCCCCGGGGGCTCCCGCGCAGGGAGCCGGCTCCATCCACGGACCCATGCGCCCGGCGGGGGGGGCCGATTCTCGGCACGGGTCCCGCCCCTGTCACGGGTCCGGGCCGTCCGCTGGCCCCGGCAGGCCGTGCCGCCGTGGGCGCACCCCCTGAACCGAACCGGCTCCCGCCCCGGCCCCCGGCCGTCCCGGTAACCTGCGCCCATGGCCCCGTCCCCGTCCCCCGTCGACCGAGCCGTCGGTGCCGTCGTCGGGTCCGCCGTCGGGGATGCCCTGGGCGCACCCTTCGCGTTCGGGCCCGAGGGCGCCTTCTCGGCCCGCTTGCCGGTCCCGGGGGCCGCCGCCGAGATGTGCGGCGGCGGTGGCTGGGACCCCGGCGAGGCCACCGACGACACGCAGATGGCCGTGCTCGTCGCCGAGTCGCTGCCGGCGCACGGCGGCCTGGACCTTCCCGACGTCTTCCGCCGCTTCCGGCGCTGGGCCGCGGCCGGTCCGAAGGACATCGGGCTGCAGACGGAGGCGGTGCTGACCGGCGGGGACCCGTGGGACACCGCCGCCGAGCACTTCCGGGTGAACCAGCGGGCCGCCGGGAACGGCGCCCTGATGCGCGCCGCGCCCTCGGCCGTCTACTTCGCCCGGCACGGCCGCGCCGCCACCCTGGACGCCGCCCGCCGCCTGTCCGCCCTCACCCACGGCGACCCGGCCGCCGGCGAGGGCACGGCCATGCTGCACGAACTGGTCCGGGTCGCGCTGGCGGGCGCCGACCCGCTGGCCGCCGTACCCGGCGCGCTGGCGGCCCTGCGCCCGGAGCACCGCGCGCGGTACGCCGCGGTGCTCGCCCCGGACTGGCACCCGGACCTGGCCACCGAGTTCAACGGCGCGGTCTGGCCCTGCCTCGGCTCGGCGGTCTGGGCGCTGCGGACGACGGCGTCCTACGAGGCGGCGGTCCGCGCGGCCGTCGACCTGGGCGGCGACACGGACACCGTGGCCGCGGTCACCGGGACGCCGGCGGGCGCCGTGTACGGGATCGGCGCCGTGCCCGAGCGGTGGTCCGGCGCCCTGCGCGTCCCGCTGCCCGGCTTCGGCGGGCGGGTGCTGCGCGCCCCGGAGCCGGCCGACCTCGGCCGCCGGCTCACAGTGCCTTCAGCGCCCCCGCGGTAGCCCGTGCCAGCCGCTCCAGGTACCCCTTGGGCGGCTTCGGGGAGCGGATGACCACCGAGCGCCAGTACAGCGGCCCGGAGATGAGGTCGAGAGCGAGGTCGGGGTCGAGCCCGGGGCTCACCTCGCCGCGTTCCGCCGCCGCGGCGACGATCCTGCTGGCCACGCTCTCCTGGCCGTCGCGCAGCGCCCTCTGGAAGGCCTCGGCGATGTCGGGGTTGCGGGCCGCCTCGGCCTGGAGGTCGGGGATGACCTGCGAGGCGACGGGGTGGCGCAGGGCGCGGGAGGTCACCTCGTAGAGCAGCCGCAGGTCGCCCTCCAGGGAGCCGGTGTCCGGCACCGGCAGGCCGAGCACCGCCATCGCCGAGACCACGTCGAGGACCAGGTGGAGCTTGGAGCGCCAGCGCCGGTACACCGCCGTCTTGCCGACACCGGCCCGCCGCGCGATCCCCTCGATGCTCATGCGGGCGTACCCGACCGCGGCCAGTTCCTCGAAGACCGCCGCCCGGATGGCCTCGGTCACATCCTCACGCAGCACCGCGGCCCCGGCAGGGGCCCGGCGGCGCGCACGCGTCGGCGATTCGTCGGCGGGCTCGGCGGCGTTCGTGGTCATGGCTCCAGCATAGGGCGTTACGACGAAACGGTTGCGTTGCGACGTCACTTGGTTCTACGCTCACGTTGCGACGATACGGTCCCGTCCCGACGTAAGAGAATGTGAAGAGAACCGTAAGGAAACGCCGGACGACGGGACCGGCCCGCCACCGATCCGGCCACAGTCGGAAGACGTGGCACCCCCCTCCCCCCGAGCGAAAGCAGCGGATGTGAGCCAGGTCCTCGACACACCGCCCCCGACCCAGGCCCCGGCCGACGACCTCAAGGCGCTGGCCGCCCGGCACGGCCTGACCGTCAGCGGCGCCCGCCCCTCGCTGCCGGAGTACATCCGCCAGCTGTGGGCCCGGCGCCACTTCATCACCGCCTTCGCCACCGCCAAGCTCACCGCGCAGTACAGCCAGGCGAAGCTCGGCCAGGTCTGGCAGGTCATGACCCCGCTGCTGAACGCGGCGGTCTACTACTTCATCTTCGGCGTGCTGCTGGGCACCAAGCGCGGCGTACCGGACTACATCCCGTTCCTGGTCACCGGCGTGTTCGTGTGGACGTTCACGCAGAGCTCGATCCAGGTCGGCACCCGGGCGATCTCCGGCAACCTCGGCCTGGTGCGCGCCCTGCACTTCCCGCGCGCCGCCCTGCCGATCTCCTTCTGCCTCCAGCAGCTCCAGCAGCTGCTGTTCTCGATGGCGGCGCTGGTCGTCATCCTGCTCTGCTTCGGCGTACCGGTCTCCGCCTCCTGGCTGCTGGTGATCCCCGCGCTCGTCCTGCAGTTCACCTTCAACGCCGGCATGGCGATGATCATGGCGCGGATGGGCGCCAAGACCCCGGACATCGCCCAGCTGATGCCGTTCATCCTGCGCACCTGGATGTACGTGTCCGGCGTCATGTGGAGCATCGACAAGCTCACCGCGAAGGACCACCTGCCGCACCTGGTCACCGTCGCGCTGGAGACCAACCCGGCCGCGGTCTACATCGACCTCATGCGGTTCGCGCTGATCGACAGCTTCCACGCCAAGCAGCTGCCCCCGCACGTGTGGGCGGCGGCGACCGGCTGGGCGCTGCTCGCCGGCATCGGCGGCTTCATCTACTTCTGGAAGGCTGAGGAGACGTACGGCCGTGGCTGAGCACAACGAGCACACCCCGCTGAACGAAGGTCCCGAGGGGCACGGGCGGACCGCGTACACCACGCCCGCCGCACCGGCCGACCGGATCCCGACCGTCGTCGCCGACAGCGTCGACATCGTCTACCGGGTCAACGGCACGGGCGCCGGCCGCGGCTCCGCCACCGCCGCCCTCAACCGCATCCTGCGCCGCGAGCAGGCCGAGAAGGCGGCCGGCGTGCGCCGGGTGCACGCGGTGAAGAAGGTGTCGTTCATCGCCTACAAGGGCGAGGCGATCGGGCTCATCGGCACCAACGGCTCCGGCAAGTCCACCCTGCTGAAGGCCGTCGCCGGCCTGCTGCCGGTGGAGAGCGGCCACATCTACACCAACGGCCAGCCCTCCCTGCTGGGCGTCAACGCGGCCCTGATGAACGACCTCACCGGCGAGCGCAACGTCTACCTCGGCGGCCTCGCCATGGGCATGTCCCGCGAGCAGGTCAGGGAGCGCTACCAGGACATCGTCGACTTCTCCGGGATCAACGAGAAGGGCGACTTCATCACCCTGCCGATGCGCACCTACTCCTCCGGCATGGCCGCCCGGCTGCGCTTCTCCATCGCCGCCGCCAAGGACCACGACGTCCTGCTCATCGACGAGGCCCTGGCCACCGGCGACCGCAGGTTCCAGGTGCGCTCCGAGGACAGGATCCGCGAGCTGCGCGAGAAGGCGGGCACCGTCTTCCTGGTCAGCCACAACAACAAGTCGATCCGCGACACCTGCGAGCGCACACTGTGGCTGGAGCGCGGCGAGCTGCGCATGGACGGCCCCACCGAGGAGGTCATGAAGGAGTACGAGGCCTTCACCGGTGACAAGTCGGACAAGACGGGGAAGAAGCCCGCACAGAAGAAGGCCGCGTAACGCACCATGAAACATGTCACGCCGTAAAAACGGCGCGGCGTGAAACCAGGAGGCCGGGAAGTCGCTCTCATCAGCAGGGTCCTCCTCTTACCCCGAACGTGGTCACCCCATTCATCCTCTTAGTGACAGTATGTTATGAAGGGTGACCCTCCACCACGAGCCGAAGGAGTCCTCCGCGATGCCCCAACTCAGCGTCATCGTCTACGGACCCAACGCGCAGGGGCATCTGACGGAGTTGCTCGACACGCTCGAAGCGCATCCGCTGTCCGACGCCGAGATCATCGTCGCCGCGGTCGGCGACTGGGCACGGGAGACCGCCGCGGGCCACGCCCCCGAGACGATCGTCGTGCCGCTTCCGGACGGCACCGGTGACGCCCAGGCCCGGTCCGCCGGCGCCGCCCGCGCCTCCGGCCGCTGGCTGCACTTCGTGCACGCCAAGGACGGCCTGCCCGCCGGCGCGCCCCGGCTGATCGCCGAACGCGCCGCCGAACTGGACGACTCCGTCGACGTCCTCCTGCTCGACCACCTCACCACCACCTGGCAGAGCGCCGCCCGCCCCTCGCGCGACGGCCGCTTCCTCGCCGCCGTGGGCCGCGCCGCCCTGCCCCTGGACGAGGCCGCCGACCTGCTGCGGCTCACCCCGCTGCTCGGCAACCGCGCCCTGCGCCGGGAGTTCTGGCAGGCGCACGAGCAACAGCTCACCACCGACGACGAGCCGCGCGCCGCCCGCGCCGCCCTGCTGCACGCGGGCCGCGTCGCCTGCCTGAACCAAGTGGCTTACGAGAACCGCGAGTTGCGGCCCGAAAGCCTGCCGCCGCTGGCCCCCGAGGACCGCTACGGGCTGATCGAGCGCTACGAGTCGCTGATGCCGCTCGCCAAGGACCGCCGCGCCCCCCGCGTGGTGCTCTACGACCTGATGATGCGCGACCTGGTGCGCACCTTCGCCGGCGAGAACCTGCCCGACGCGGTCGCCCGCGAGTTCTTCCGCCGCGCCTCCCTCGCCGCGGTGCGCTGGCGCCCCGAGCGGTACGAGCGCCCCTCGGGCGTGGAGGGCGTGCGGCACGCGCTGCTGGAGGAGGGCGCGTACACCAAGTACCGCGCGTTCCAGGCCGCCAACCGCACCCGGCGCGCCGCGCGCAAGGCCGTGCGCACCCGCAAGCGCCAGGTCGGCACCAAGCTGCGCGACCAGCAGTACCGCCGCGCCCTGAGCCGGCCCGTCGATCCCCACCTCGCGGTGTTCGCGGCCTACTGGGAGCGCGGGGTGGCCTGCAACCCGGCCGCGATCGCCGCCAAGCTGACCGAACTCGCCCCGCACATCCACCCGGTGTGGGTGGTGTCCAAGGACAACACGGCCCTGCTGCCGCCCGGCACCGACCACGTGGTCCCCGGCACCCGCCGCTACTGGGAGGTACTGGCCACCGCCAAGTACCTCGTCAACAACGTCAACTTCCCCAACGCGGTGGTCAAGCGGCCCGACGCGATCCACCTCCAGACCCACCACGGCACCCCGCTCAAGCGCATGGGCCTGGACCAGATCGAGCACCCGGCCGCCGCCAAGGGCCTGGACTTCGCCGCGCTGCTGGCCCGCATCGACCGCTGGGACTACAGCGTCAGCGCCAACAGCCACTCCACCCGGATGTGGGAGCGCGCCTACCCGGCCCGCTACACCTCGCTGGACTACGGCTACCCGCGCAACGACGTCTTCTACACCAGCGACGCCGCCGCGGTGCGCGCCGCCCGCGAACGGCTCGGCATCGCGCCCGGCAAGACGGCCGTGCTCTACGCCCCCACCCACCGCGACTACGAGGCCGGCTTCACCCCGCGCCTGGACCTCGCCGAACTCGCCGACCGGCTCGGCGAGGACACGGTCCTGCTGGTGCGCGCCCACTACTTCTACGGCGGCGCCACCTCCCCGCTGACCGGTCTGCGCCGCTCCGGCCGGATCATCGACGTCTCCTCCTACGACCCCGTCGAGGAGCTGTGCCTGGCCGCCGACGCGCTGGTCACGGACTACTCGTCGATCATGTTCGACTACGCCAACCTGGACCGCCCGATCGTCGTCTACGCCGACGACTGGGAGACCTACCGCACCACCCGCGGCGTCTACTTCGACCTGATGACCGAGCACCCCGGGCAGGTCGCCCGCACCCAGGAGGAGCTGACGGAGATCTTCCGCTCCGGCGCCTGGCGCGACGACCGCGCGGCCAAGGCCCGGACCGCCTTCCGGCGCCGGTTCTGCGAGTACGACGACGGCCGCGCCGCCGAGCGGGTCGTACGGCGGGTGTTCCTCGGCGAGCCGGAGGAGGCACTGCCACCGGTGCTGCCGATCGAGGACCGCACCCCCGCCCCGACCCCCGAGGAGGCCACGGCATGACGACCCAGGCCACGACCCCCGACGTCACGGTCACCGTCATCGTCTACAACGACGCGGCCCGCCTGCCCCGGGCGGTCGCCTCGCTGCGCGCGCAGACGCACGCCAACATCGAGATCATCATCAGCGACGACCACTCCACCGACGACACGCCGACCGTGGCGCGCCGTCTGGAGGCCGAGGACCCCCGCGTCCGCTACCTGCGGCTGCCGGAGAACAGCGGCGGGTGCAGCGCGCCGCGCAACCGGGCCATCGAGATCGCCCGCGCGCCGTATCTGATGTTCCTCGACAGCGACGACGAACTCCCGCCCAACGCCGTGGAGTTGCTGCTGGCCGCGCACCGCGAACGCGAGGTCGACTTCACCATGGGCGCGGTGCGCCGGGTCCGCGTGGACAACGGCCGCCGTACCACGTGGATGCCGCACCTGGTCGCCGAGCACCGCACGATCGAGGGCATCGAGGCGGACCCGCGGCTGTTCTTCGAGCACCTGTCGACCAGCAAGATGTATGCGCGTGCCTTCCTGGACCGGCACGACCTGCGCTTCCCCGAGGGCATCCACTACGAGGACCAGCTGTTCTCGGCGCAGGCGTACTGCCTGGCCAAGGCGTTCACGATCATCCCGGACCCGGTGTACGTCTGGTACATCGACCCGTACGCGGCGGCCGCCTCGGCGTCCATCTCCAACCAGCGGCACAAGGTCACCAACGTCCGTGACCGGGTGCACGTCCAGCGGCTCATCGACGACTTCCTGGTGGAGAGCGGGCACGCGGGGCTGCGGGAGGACAAGGACTACAAGTTCCTCAAGCACGACTTCCGGATGTACGCGGGCGACCTGCCCTACCGGGACGACGAGTGGCTGGCCGCCTTCGCGGACATCATGAACCCGTACCTGGACACCCTGGCCCCCGGCGCCTACACCCGGCTGCCCCGCCCCGAGCGGATCGTCCTCGAACTGCTGCGCTCGGGCCGTCTCGCCGACGTCCGGACGGCGGCGCGCGGGCTCGGCCAGGAGGTGGCGCCGCGCCGGGTCACCTCGGACGCGGCGGGCGTGCCGTACTGGGGCGACAGCGTCCCGGACACGGACCGGGGCCGCCGCGAACTGGCCGTGGCCGACCTGGAGTTGGACACGCGCCCGTTCCCGACGGCGCAGTTCCGGCACGAGATCACCGAACTGACCCGCGGCGCCGGGGCCTCGCTCACGCTGGCCATCCGCACGTACGATCCCGGGCTGCGGCTCCCCGTGGGGCCCCAGCGGGCCGGTCTGATCCTCTCCCCCGGCGGGCGCCGGATGACGGTGCCCTTCCGGCTGGACCCGGTCAGCCCCGGCGTCTTCGAGGGCACCGTCCGGCTGGACCTCGCCGCCGCGCAGCTCCCCCTCCAGGGCTTCGAGGGCATCCGCCACCCCCTGGTCCGGCTGAACCAGCAGGGCCTGTGGAACTCCGGTGTCCTGCTGGCCCCGCTGGACTTCCCCGCGGCCACGGCCCGCGTCGACTACCGCTCCGGTGCGACGCCACACGAGGTCACGGTGGAGCCGGAGGGCCGCAACCCCGGCCGTCTCCAGCTGCGCTGGCGCCCGGTGGGCGCGACGGCCACGGTGATCCGGCCGGTCCTGCGCAAGATCGCCCGCCCCAGGGTCCGCAAGGCGGCGAAGCTGGTGGCGAGCGTTCTGAAGTAGCGCCGGGCGCGCGACAGCGCCATGGCACCGCGGCCCCGTGGACATCCACGGGGCCGCGGTGTTTCATGCCGGTCGCGGTGTTTCAGGCCGGCCATGGTGCTTCAGGCCGGCCATGGTGCTTCAGGCCGGCCATGGTGCTTCAGGCCGGCCATGGTGCTTCAGGCCGGCCATGGTGCTTCAGGCCGGCCGTGGGCGGCTCAGCGCTCGACCCGGTACAGGACCTGGTTCGCCGGGCCCGTGGTCACCTTCCGCAGGCCCGGCCCGGCCAGACCGGCCGGCCCGACGACCCACCGCACGCCGTACTCGCGCAGGATCCCCTGCCGCTGCGCCGGGGTCGTCCCGTCCGCGAAGAACCGGTCCACCGCGGCCGACCGCCGCGCGGCGTCCGGCAGGAACACATCGGGATAGCCCGGCGCGACGGTGTACGCCCCGTACGCCGGGATCTGCCGCGCCGGATACGTCCGCGCCATCACCACGTCCCCGTACCGCACCCACGGCGTGATCCAGTGGTATCCCACCCAGGGCGCCTGGTACTTGGCCGCCAGCACGGACGGCAGCGCTCCCTTGCCGGTCGCGTACCCGAGCGTCCCGGCCTGCGCCCACGCCCCGACCGCCAGCGCGACGCCCAGCAGACACGCCCACCCGGTCCGCACCGCCCGGCGGCCGACCGTCACCACCTCCAGGGCCGCGGCCAGCTGCGCCGGGATCAGCGCGGCGGGCATGGCCCGGCCCCAGCTGTAGTGCCCGGTCAGCCCGCCCGCCGCGAACACCAGCGCGCCGAGCACGAAGAACAGCACGAGGGCGTCCCACCGGTCCCGCCTGAAGCGCAGCGCCAGCGCCGCAACTCCCAGCAGCACCAGCCCGAACCGGGTGCCCAGGTGCTCGTACAGCGGCTTGTGGATGGCCTCCAGGTCGGACCCGGCGGAGAACAGCGAGAAGAAGTCGTAGTACGGCCACAGCCACAGCAGCACCGCTCCGAGGAGCAGCCCGCCGCCGAGCCGCAGCCACACCGCCCGGCCGGGCCGCGCGGAGACCACCATGGCCAGCGCGCCGAGCGTGGCGACGACGCCCGTGAACTGGTGGCACAGCAGGACCAGCGCCCACAGCACGCCCAGCCCCAGCCAGCGCGCCCAGGAGGCCTCGGCCCGCAGGGCGCGGGTGAGCCAGGCCCAGAAGTGGAAGGTGAGCCCCAGCGCGAACACGCTCGGGTAGGCGATGGTCAGCGCGAGGGAGTGCAGGCCGACGAAGCCGCTCCAGTTGAGGACCGCCGTCCCCCACAGCAGCACCAGGCTGAGCAGGGCCAGCGCCGGCGCCGCCCGGTGCGCGCTGAGCGTGCGCACGTACCGCCACACGCCGGTGACCAGCAGGGTGAGGCCGACCAGCGCGGCGGCGCGCAACACCACGAACACCGACAGGCCGGTCACCTTGGCGAGCGCGCCGAGCACCAGCATCCACGGCGAGTAGTACGGGCTCGGCGTGTCCGCGTCGACCAGCGGGTTGCCGGGGTGCAGCAGGTCGTGGCTCAGCCGCTGCACGGTGGCCGCGTGCATGCCCAGGTCGCCGATCCACGGCAGCCGGACGATCACCAGGAGCAGCAGCACCAGGACCAGCACGGCGGCGGCCTGGGGCAGCGCCCGGGCCGCCCGTGCGGTGCCGTTCGGCGGCGTGCTTCGGCTCACGTGCTCTTCGAGGTCAGACGGCGCTGCGTGCATCCTGCTGGAACACCCGTATGCGATAGACGAAAAATGAAAGCCCAGGGAATTGACTCTCCCAGCGCAGACCCTATCCGAATCACACCGATTAGCAGGAAACAGTAAATCGGCAGATCGTTTTGGTACAAAGGTCGGCAAGAAAGGGAACGCCCCGGTCCGATGGTCCATCGGCCCGGGGCGTTCCCGTCGTCCCGCGGTTACGAGTGCGTGCGCAGCAGCGTCCGCATCGTCCGCATCGCCACCGACAGGTTGGCGAGGTCGAAGGAGTCCGAGCTGCGGATCTCCTCCAGGGTGGTGCGCGCCCGGCTCAGGATGGGAGCGTTGCGCTGCTCCCACTCACCGAAGCGCTGCTCCGGCGTGGAGGTGCCGTTGCCCGCCGTCAGCACGTCCGCGGTGAGCGCCGCGTGGGCCGCGTACAGGTCCTCGCGGATGGAGGCGCGGGCCATGGACTGCCAGCGGTCGTTGCGCGGCAGCTCGATGATGCGGTCCATCAGCTGGCTGATGCCGAGGCGGTCGGCGAGGTCGTAGTAGACCTCGGCGACGTCCAGCGGCTCCTTGCCCATCCGGTCGGCCACCGAGACGATGTCGAGCGCCGGGAAGGCGGAGGAGAACCCGGCCACGCGGGTGGCCAGTTCGTCCGGGACGCCGGCCGCGGACAGCTCGTCGTACACGTGCTGGTACCACTCCAGGTCCGCGCCGCGCACCAGCTTGGGCAGCTGCTGCCAGACCTGCTCGACGCGCTCGGCGAAGAACTCCACCGTCTCGCCGAGCTGGATCGGCTGCGGGCGGTTGTTGAGCAGCCAGCGGGTGCCGCGCTCGACCAGGCGGCGCGAGTGCAGCCGGATCCGGGTCTGCACGTCCGCGTCGACCCGGTTGTCCAGGGCCTCCACCGCGTCCCACACCGGGGCCGAGCAGAAGATCGCGCGGGCCGCGGTCTGGGCGCGGACGATCTCCTCCAGGGAGGCGCCGGTCTCCTCGCGCAGCCGGTGCAGATACGTCGTACCGCCCGTGTTGACCGTGTCGTTGACCAGCACCGTGGTGGTGATCTCGCGGCGCAGCGGGTGGTTGTCGACGGCCTCCGCGAACCGCTCGCGCAGCGCGGTCGGGAAGTACGCGTGCAGCAGGGTGCGCAGGTACGGGTCGTCCGGCAGCGAGGTGTGCAGCAGTTCCTCGGCGACCGTGATCTTCGTGTACGCCAGCACCACGGCTGTCTCCGGGCCGGTCAGGCCCTGGCCCTGGGCGAGGCGCTCGCGGATCTGGCGGTCGGTCGGCAGGAACTCCAGGGCCCGGTCCAGGTGGCCCTCGCGCACCAGGTGGCGGATGAACCGCTGCTGGGCGTGGAGCATGTCCTTGGCCTGGAACAGCGCGTTGGCGAGCGCGGTGTTCTGCGCGTAGTTGTTGCGCAGGACCAGCGCGCCGACCTCGTCGGTCATCTCGGCGAGCAGCTTGTTGCGCTGCTTGACGGTCATGTCGCCGTCCGCGACCAGCCCGTTGAGCAGGATCTTGATGTTCACCTCGTGGTCGGAGGTGTCCACACCGGCGCTGTTGTCGATCGCGTCGGTGTTGATCTTCCCGCCCTGCGTGGCGAACTCGATCCGGCCGAGCTGGGTCAGCCCCAGGTTGCCGCCCTCGCCGACGACCTTGACCCGCAGGTCGGCGCCGTCGACGCGGATGGCGTCGTTGGCCTTGTCGCCGACGTCCGCGTTGGACTCCGCGGAGGACTTCACATAGGTGCCGATGCCGCCGTTCCACAGCAGGTCGACCGGCGCCTTGAGGATCGTCTTCATCAGGTCGGCCGGGGTCATCTTGGCGACCTTGTCCTCGATGCCGAGGGCCTCGCGGATGTGCGCGTTGAGCTGGATCGACTTGGCGCTGCGCGGGAAGATCCCGCCGCCCGCCGACAGCAGCTCCTTGTTGTAGTCCGCCCAGCTGGAACGGGGCAGCTCGAACAGGCGGCGGCGCTCGGCGTAGGAGGTCTCCGCGTCCGGGTTCGGGTCGATGAAGATGTGCCGGTGGTCGAAGGCGGCGACCAGGCGGATGTGCTCGGACAGCAGCATGCCGTTGCCGAACACGTCACCGGACATGTCGCCGATGCCGACGACCGTGAAGTCCTCGGACTGGGTGTCCACGCCCAGCTCGCGGAAGTGCCGCTTGACGGACTCCCACGCGCCGCGCGCGGTGATGCCCATGCCCTTGTGGTCGTAGCCCGCCGAGCCGCCGGAGGCGAACGCGTCGCCCAGCCAGAAGTTGTACTTCTCGGCGACCCCGTTGGCGATGTCGGAGAAGGTGGCGGTGCCCTTGTCGGCCGCGACGACCAGGTAGGTGTCGTCGCCGTCGTGCCGGACCACGTCCTTGGGCGGGACGACCTCGCCGCCGACCATGTTGTCGGTGATGTCCAGCAGCGCCGAGATGAACGTCTTGTAGCTGGCGACGCCCTCGGCCAGCCACGCGTCGCGGTCCTTGGCCGGGTCCGGCAGCTGCTTGGCGACGAAGCCGCCCTTGGCGCCCACCGGCACGATGACGGTGTTCTTCACCATCTGCGCCTTGACCAGGCCCAGGATCTCGGTGCGGAAGTCCTCGCGCCGGTCGGACCAGCGCAGACCACCGCGCGCGACCTTGCCGAAGCGCAGGTGCACGCCCTCGACGCGCGGCGAGTACACCCAGATCTCGAACGCCGGGCGCGGCGCGGGCAGGTCCGGGATGGCCTGCGGGTCGAACTTCATCGACACGTAGTCGTGCGGGCTGCCGTCGGCGCGCCGCTGGAAGAAGTTGGTGCGCAGGGTCGCCTTGATGACGGTCAGGAAGGAGCGCAGGATGCGGTCCTCGTCCAGGCTCGCCACCTGGTCCAGCGCCGCGTCCAGCTCCTCCAGCAGCGCGTCCGTCAGCTCCAGGCCGGCCCCCTGCCGCTCCGGCGACATCCGCGCCTCGAAGAGGGAGACCAGCAGGCGGGTGGTGTGGACGTTGTTGCGGAGGGTGTCCTCCATGTAGTCCTGCGAGAAGGTCGAACCGGCCTGGCGCAGGTACTTGGCGTAGGCGCGCAGCACCATGGCCTCGCGCCAGTTCAGCCCGGCGCTGAGCACGAGGGCGTTGAAGCCGTCGTTCTCCGCGCGGCCGGTCCAGGTGGCGGCGAACGCCTCCTGGAAGCGCTCGCGGCCGTCGTCGCCCAACAGGTCGCCGCCCGCGCCGCCGAGCGTGGGGATGCGCAGACCGAAGTCGTAGATCCAGGCCGTGGTGCGGTCCGCGCAGCGCAGCTCGTACGGCCGCTCGTCGACGACCTCGACGCCGATGCGCTGGAGCACCGGCAGCACCGCGGACAGCGAGACGGACTCGCCGGTGCGGTAGATCTTGAAGCGGCGCTCGTCGGGGGCGGCGCCCACCGGCTCGTACAGGCTCAGCGCGAAGTCGGCGCCCTTCTCGCGGGTGAGCCGCTCCAGGTGCACCAGGTCGGCGACGGCCGCGCGGGGGCTGTGGTCGGCCTTGTAGCCCTCGGGGAAGGCGTTGGTGTAGCGGCGCAGCAGCTCGGCGGCGCGCTCCTCGCCGCACTCGGCGTTGAGCGCCTCGGCGAACCCGTCCGCCCAGGAGCGGGCGGCCTCGACCAGGCGGGCCTCGATGCGCTCCTTGTCGGCGTCGGACAGCTCGGGCAGCTCGGTGCCCTGCGGGACGCGCACGACGAAGTGCAGCCGGGACAGGATCGACTCGGTGTTCCAGGCGGTGAAGTCGACGCTGGTGCCGCCCAGCTCCTCCTTCAGGATGTCGATGATCCGCAGGCGCACGCCGGTGGTGTAGCGGTCGCGCGGCAGGTAGACGAGGGCCGAGTAGTAGCGGCCGTACTCGTCCTGGCGCAGGTAGAGCCGCAGTCGGCGCCGCTCCTGGAGGTAGAGCACGCTGGTGGCGATGGACTGGAGCTCGGCGGTCGGCGTCTGGAACAGCTCGTCGCGCGGGTAGGTCTCCAGGATCTGGAGCAGGTCGCGGCCGTCGTGGCTGTTGGGCGAGAACCCGGCGCGCTCCAGCACCTCGGCCACCTTGCGGCGGATGACGGGCACCCGGCGCACCGACTCGGTGTACGCGGCCGAGGAGAACAGGCCGAGGAAGCGCCGCTCGCCGACGACGTTGCCGTCCTTGTCGAACTTCTTGACGCCGATGTAGTCCAGGTACGACGGCCGGTGCACGGTGGCCCGGCTGTTCGCCTTGGTCAGCACCAGCAGCTTGTGCTCGCGGGCCTTGGCGCGGGCGTCGGCCGGCAGCCGCTCGAAGGACGGGCTGACCGGGTGCTGGTCGTCCTCCGCGTGCTGCGGGTCGGAGCGCAGGATGCCGAGACCGGTGCCGGGCACCGCGGCCAGGATGTCGTCACCGCGCAGCTCGTACTCGCGGTAGCCCAGGAAGGTGAAGTGGTCGGAGGAGAGCCAGCGCAGCAGCTCACGGGCCTCCTCGACCTCCGGCTGGGGCATGTCGGCGGGGACCGGCTCGGTCTCCAGCTCGCCGGCGATCCGGGTCGCCGCCTCGCGCATCTTCTCCCAGTCCTCGACGGCCTCCCGGACGTCGGACAGCACGCGCAGCAGGTCGGCGGCGATCTGCTTGAGGTCGGCGCGGTCGGTCTCCCGGTCGATCTCGACGTGGATCCAGGACTCGACGTGCGCGTCGTGCGGCAGGTCACCGGCGGAGGTGGGCGGGGTCGGCAGGACCTCCAGCAGCTTGCCGGTGAGGTCGCGGCGGACCACGAACTGGGGGTGGATCACGACATGGATGCCGCGTCCGCCGCGCGTCAGCTCGTTGGTGACGGAGTCGACCAGGAACGGCATGTCGTCGGTCACGACCTCGACGACCGTGTGGCTGCACGTCCAGCCGTTCTCCTCGACCGTCGGGGTGTGCACCCGGACGTTCGCGGTGCCCTGGGGGCGGTTCTCGGCGAGACGGTAGTGCGAGACCGCGGCGCCGAAGGCGTCGACCGGGTCGCGGTCGGCGAGGTCTTCCGGTGCCGTGTGCAGGTAGTAGCGCTGGAGGAACGCGAGGGTGGACTCGCCGTCCGGGGTGTCCGGGGCTCCCTCCCCCGTCGACCCGGTCGGTAGGTGCCCCCCGACCGGGCTGTTCTCAGCTACCCGGGCGGCCCTCTCGAGCAGCTCGGCCTTGGCTTCGTCCAGCTTGGTCTGCATTGTCCTCTGGCTCCTGTCGCGCGCCGTTGCGTGACGTAGAAGGAAGTACTGGCTCTTCCCCTGCGGCTCGACGCCACGGCCCGGGGTTTCCGGTCCGTTCCGACGCTATGCCGCGAGGTGAGATGAGCGGGGGGTATTCGGCCATTTCCGACACGACCGCCGGGTGTGACGCTGCTCTCGGCGCCGTCGCCGTCCGAGCCGTCCTCGGCGTCCGGAGGGCATCCGCGCCCCCGCACCGCCCGCGAAGACCAGCGACCGCCGCCCGGTCACGGAGATGCTCCGTGCAACCCGGGCGCAGGGCGGGAGCCGGATCGGCCCCGCGAGCTATCGCGCTGATCACGCCACAAGGCTATCGCTCCTCACCCGGGAACCGTCATGAGCCGTATGTGTACAAAACAGGGGGTCGAAGTTTGACGTTCTGCACAGCGTCCAGCGCCACCCGGGTGACGTAACCGGAATCAGCCGGTCGAGGTGCGGGACGGGGTAGCGTCCGGCCGCCGCGCGCCGCACCCTGGGTACGACCAGGAGCCTGTCCCTGTCCGGAGGAGCGCCGACATGCCTGCGAAGATCCTCATCGTCACCGGTGACGCAGCGGAGTCCCTGGAAGTCCTCTACCCCTACCAGCGGCTGCGCGAGGAGGGCTACGGCGTCGACATCGCGGCCCCCTCCCGCAAGACGCTCCGCTTCGTCGTGCACGACTTCGAGCCCGGCTACGACACCTACACCGAGAAGCCCGGCTACACCTGGCCGGCCGACCTGTCCTTCGCCGAGGTGGACCCCGGGGAGTACGTCGCGCTGGTCATCCCCGGCGGGCGGGCCCCCGAGTACCTGCGCAACGATCCCGAACTGCGCAAGATCCTGAAGGCCTTCTTCGACGCGGACAAGCCGGTCGCCCAGATCTGCCACGGCCCGCTGCTCACCGCCGCGATCGACACCCTGCGCGGCCGGCGCGTCACGGCCTACCCGGCGCTGGAACCCGATATGCAGGCGGCCGGCGCGAGCTTCCAGGACGCGGAGACGGTGACCGACGGCACACTGGTCTCGGCGCGGGCCTGGCCGGATCACCCCGGCTGGATGCGGGAGTTCATCAAGGTGCTGCGGGCCAAGGCCCCGGTCAACTGAGGGGCCGGCGCAGGGCACCGGGGACCGGGCGCACGGGCCGTCGCCGAGCCCCCGGTCAGGCGGCTATGCGCTGCGCCACCTCGACCGCCTCCGCCAGCGTGTCCACCACGGGCACGCCGACCTCCTCCAGGCTGGCTCTGCTGTGCGAGCCCCCGGTGTACAGCACGGCCCCGGCGCCGACGTGCCGTGCCGCGACCGCGTCGTCCGCCGCGTCTCCGATCACCACCGTCCGCGCCGGGTCCACCGCCCCCGCCAGCCGGGACAGATGGCGCACCATGTGCTCCGCCTTGCTCCCGCCGGACGGGCCGGTGCGCCCGTCCACCCGGACGAAGTGCTCCTCGATCCCGAACCCCCGCACGAGCGGCACCAGTTCCTCGTGCCCGTACATGCTCAGCAGCGACTGGCTGTGGCCCGCCGACCGCCACCCCAGCAGCAGCTCCGCCGCGCCGTCGGTCAGCGCGCACCGCGCCCGCCGCTCCGTGTAGCACCGGTGGAAGACGCCGTCCATCAGCTCCCACTCGGACTCGGTCGGCAGCCGCCCCATCAGCCGCTCGTAGAACTTCGGCACGGGCACGCAGTACAGCGCCCGGTACTGCTCCAGCGTGATCGGCGCCAGCCCCAGTTCCGCGAACGCGGCGTTGGTCGCCCCGATGATCGCCTCGTTGTCGTGGAAGAGCGTGCCGTTCCAGTCCCAGACGATGTGCGCGCTTGCCTGCTTCCCCATGCCCAAGACCGTACCCGGCCCCACTGACAATCCGGCCGGAACGCCCGTTTCGCCTGGTCAGCGCCGTCCGACGAGGTTGGGGATCTCCTGCGTGGCGAACCACAGCAGCTCGTGGTCGTCGGCGCCGTCCACCACGAACTGGGCGTCGTCGTCCCCGTCGTCCGCCGCCGCCAGTGCCTCCGCCGCCGCGGTCACGTCCTGTTCCGCGTCGTCGGCGTCGACGTGGACCGCCGCCGCCTTGGCGAGCGGCACGGTCACGTTCACGGTCACCTCGCCCAGCGCGGCCGGGTCGAGCCCGCGGTCCGGGTCGACGGTGGCGGCACCGTCGGCGACGTCCACGGCCACCACGACCCGGCGCCGGGGCGCGTCGGCGTCGGCCGCGAGGAGCCGCAGGGAGGCCAGCGCGGCCCGGCCGAGCGCGGCGTACTCCAGTTCCTCGATGTCGTCGGAGAGGTACCACTCGCGCAGCGCGGGCGTGACGGCGTACGCGAGGAAGGGGCCGGCCCCGAGCTCACCCGTCCGGTGCGCCTCGGCGAGGCCGGGGAGGGTCAGGGGGACGTAGACGCGCATGCTGGCCGCTCTTTCCTGGTCATGGGCTCCCCCGCCGTCCGGAGGGCCTTCAGGATACGTGCGGCTGTCCCCTTTCGGGTCCCTGCCCGCACCCCGCGAACGTCAACCCCACAGGCCGTTCTTCACCCGGTGCACCCGCTTGTTCCCGGGCCTCGGACCCTTGTCCATCCCCCTGACCGGTGACCTTCCCCGCCCCCTCGCCACCGGGGCCCGCCTCCTTGCCGCGCGCTCCCCGGCCCCGTACAAGAGCCCCACCAACTGGTTACCGCCCGGTATCCCCGGGCCCGCCGAACGGGGACCCCCATGAACAAGGTCATGAGCCGCACCCCTCACCCGCGTCCGCGCCCCCGCCACCGCCCGCCGACCCGCCACGACACCCGCCGGCCCGCCGGCGCCCCGCCCCGCACCCCCGCGAGGCGCGCCTCGCCCCCGCAGCCGCCCCGCCCGGCCCCGGGTGAGGCCGCCGGACGGTCTCGCCCCACCGATGTCTTCGCGGACCGTCTGCTGGCCGTCCTGAGCGGTCAGCGTCCCGTGCACTGGATGCTCCGCCACACGGCCGGCCGCGCCTACGACGACCTGGCCGGCCTCGCCGCCCGCCGCCCGCTGCGCGCCCGCGGCACCCGCCCGGTCGTCCGGGACATCGGCTACTACGTCGCCGGCGAGGGCGCCCTGGAGGTCTTCGCCCGCATCGCCGCCGGCGACCAGCTCCGTGCCCTGGCCTTCCGGCTGGAGCTGGGCCAGGACCTGCGCTGGCGCTGCACCGCCGTGGAGACCGGGCCCCGCGCCCGGACGGCCGCCTCCTAGGGCCTTTCCCGCCCGCCACGGCACGCGAAAGGGCCGGGTCCCCGAGGAACCCGGCCCTTGTTCAGGCGGTACGCGTCACTTCTTGCGACGCCGCCCGCCCTTCGCCTGCTTACGGCGCTCCGCCCGGGTCAGCCCGTCCGACGCCGAGCGCACCGGGCCGTCGTCCTCCAGGTCCCGCTCGACGATGCCGCCCTCGCCGTCCACCGTGGGCGCGGAGAAGTGCAGGTCCCGGCGCTGGGGGACGTCGAGCCCCTTCGCGCGGATCTCGGGACGGCCCGCGCCCGCCTGCGCAGGCACCGCGTCCTGGACGCCCTCGCCGACCGGCTCGGCCTCCTCGACCGGCACCTCCTCGACCTGCTGCTCGACCTGGACCTCCAGGTTGAACAGGTAGCCGACGGACTCCTCCTTGATGCCCTCCATCATCGCGGTGAACATGTCGAAGCCCTCGCGCTGGTACTCGACCAGCGGGTCCTTCTGCGCCATCGCGCGCAGGCCGATGCCCTCCTGGAGGTAGTCCATCTCGTAGAGGTGCTCACGCCACTTGCGGTCGAGGACCGACAGCACGACCCGCCGCTCCAGCTCGCGCATGATCTCGGAGCCGAGCTGCGCCTCGCGGGCCTCGTACTGCTCGTGGATGTCCTCCTTGATGGACTCCGAGATGAACTCGGCGGTCAGACCCGCCCGGTCACCGGCCGCGTCCTCCAGCTCCTCGATGGTGACCTTCACCGGGTAGAGCTGCTTGAAGGCGCCCCACAGCCGGTCCAGGTCCCAGTCCTCGGGGAAGCCCTCGGCGGTCTCCGCGGCGACGTACGCGTCGATGGTGTCGTCCATGAAGTGCTGGATCTGCTCGTGCAGGTCCTCGCCCTCCAGCACGCGCCGGCGCTCGCCGTAGATGACCTCGCGCTGCCGGTTGAGCACCTCGTCGTACTTCAGGACGTTCTTGCGGGTCTCGAAGTTCTGCTGCTCGACCTGCGACTGCGCGGAGGCGATCGCGCGGGTGACCATCTTGTTCTCGATCGGCACGTCGTCCGGCACGTTCGCCATGGACATCACGCGCTCGACCATCTGGGCCTTGAACAGGCGCATCAGGTCGTCGCCGAGGGAGAGGTAGAAGCGGGACTCGCCGGGGTCGCCCTGACGGCCGGAACGACCGCGCAGCTGGTTGTCGATGCGCCGCGACTCGTGCCGCTCGGTGCCGAGGACGTAGAGGCCGCCGAGCGCCTCGACCTCCTCCTTCTCCGCCTTGACGGCCTGCTCGGCCTTCTCCAGGGCGGCGGGCAGGGCCGCGGCCCACTCCTCGATGTGCTCCTCGGGGTCGAGGCCGCGCTGGCGCAGCTCCGCCTCGGCGAGGTCCTCGGGGTTGCCGCCGAGCTTGATGTCCGTACCACGGCCGGCCATGTTGGTGGCGACCGTCACGGCGCCCTTGCGGCCGGCCTGGGCGACGATCGACGCCTCACGCTCGTGGTGCTTGGCGTTCAGCACCTCGTGCTGGATGCCGCGCTTGCTGAGCTGCTGCGAGAGGTACTCGGACTTCTCGACGGAGGTGGTGCCGACGAGGATCGGCTGGCCCTTCTCGTGCTTCTCGGCGATGTCGTCGACGACCGCCTCGAACTTGGCCACCTCGGTGCGGTAGATGAGGTCGGACTGGTCCTTGCGGATCATCGGCTTGTTGGTCGGGATGGGGACCACGCCGAGCTTGTAGATCTGGTGGAACTCGGCGGCCTCGGTCATCGCCGTACCGGTCATGCCGGAGAGCTTCTTGTAGAGGCGGAAGAAGTTCTGGAGGGTGATGGTGGCGAGCGTCTGGTTCTCGTCCTTGATCTCCACCCCTTCCTTCGCCTCGATCGCCTGGTGCATGCCCTCGTTGTAGCGGCGGCCCGCGAGGATACGGCCGGTGTGCTCGTCGACGATCATGACCTCGCCGTCGATGACGACGTAGTCCTTGTCCTTCTTGAACAGTTCCTTCGCCTTGATGGCGTTGTTCAGGTAGCCGACGAGCGGGGTGTTCACCGACTCGTAGAGGTTGTCGATGCCCAGCCAGTCCTCGACCTTGCTGACACCGGACTCGTGGATCGCGACCGTGCGCTTCTTCTCGTCGACGTCGTAGTCGCCGGTCTCCTCGACGCCCTTGAGCGGGTTGCCCGCCTCGCCCTTCTTCAGGCGCAGGACCAGCTTGGCGAAGTCGCCGTACCACTTGGTGGCCTGGTCGGCCGGGCCGGAGATGATCAGCGGGGTACGCGCCTCGTCCACCAGGATGGAGTCGACCTCGTCCACGATGGCGAAGTTGTGGCCGCGCTGCACCAGCTCGTCCTTCGACCACGCCATGTTGTCGCGCAGGTAGTCGAAGCCGAACTCGTTGTTCGTGCCGTAGGTGATGTCGCAGTTGTACTGCTCGCGGCGCTGGGCCGGCGTCATGTTGGCGAGGATGACGCCGACGTCGAGGCCCAGGAACTTGTGGACGCGGCCCATCATCTCGGAGTCGCGCTCGGCCAGGTAGTCGTTGACCGTGACGATGTGCACGCCGTCGCCGGACAGCGCGTTCAAGTACGCGGGCAGGGTGCCGACGAGCGTCTTGCCCTCACCGGTCTTCATCTCGGCCACGTAGCCGAGGTGCAGCGCTGCGCCGCCCATCAGCTGCACGTCGTAGTGACGCTGGCCCAGGACGCGCTTGGCGGCCTCGCGGACGGTGGCGAACGCCTCGGGGAGCAGGTCGTCCAGGCTCTCACCGTCGGCGTACCGCTGCTTGTACTCATCGGTGAGGGCCCGCAGCTCGGCGTCGGAGAGGTCGACGAAGTCCTCTTCGATGGAGTTGACCTGGTCCGCGATGCGGTGCAGCTTGCGCAGGATCTTGCCTTCGCCTGCACGCATGATCTTCGAGAGGACGGACACGGGGGCTGGTCTCCTTGCCGGTCGGGCCTGGGACGGTCGGTTTTCCATGTGACGTACTGAGCAACGGCCATCGTATGCGAGGACCCGGCCGCGCCGGGAGGGCCTGGCGTCCCGGCCACTGCTTCATCCGGGACAACGGACGGGGTATCCGGATAGTGCCGCATCCGCGCAGGGAATTGTGCGAAATGTGATCGCGTGCTCACGGATCGCGGAAATCGATGGTCCTGGCGGGACGAGACGAGCAGAATCGGCCGATGGAACCCGTCACGCTCACCACCGGCCGGCTGCGGCTGCGCGCCGTCGGCCCCGAGGACACCGAGGCGGTGTTCGAGGCCGCCCAGGACGCCGAGATCCAGCGCTGGACCACGATCCCCTCCCCGTATCTGCCGGAACACGCCCGCGGCTTCACGCACGAGATGGTCCCGGACGGCTGGGCCCTGGACTCGATGTTCACCTTCGGGATCTTCCTCGCCGGCGGGGAGCTGGCCGGCATGCTCAGCCTCACGATGCACGCGCCGGGCACCGCGGAGATCGGCTTCTGGGCCACCAAGGAGCACCGCGGCCACGGCTATGTCACGGAGGCCGCGCTCACCGCCTGCCGCTGGATCTTCACCGACCGGGGCGTCGACCGCGTCGAGTGGCGCGCCGAGGTCGGCAACCACGCCTCGCGCGCGGTGGCCGAGCGCGCCGGCTTCACCCTGGAGGGCACCCTGCGCTCCGCGATCGGCAACAAGGGGGTGCGGCGGGACTGCTGGGTCGGCTCCCTGCTCCCCTCGGACCTCGGCCTGCCGTCCACCGCCCCGTACCTGCCGAGCCCGGGGAGATGACCGGGGTCCGGCGCGCGTTGTCAGTGCGGGCGTCTATCGTCCGCAGACATGACGACCCTGCCGCGCCCGACCACGACGCTCACCGCGGACGACGCCCGCCGCATGGCCCTGCGGGCCCAGGGACTGCTCGGCGCGCCCGACCGGCGCGCCGGGGTCCGGGGGGTGCTGCGCCATCTCGGCGCGGTCCAGCTCGACACCATCTCCGTCCTGGCGCGCTCCCATGAACTCGTGCCGTACGCCCGCCTCGGCGCGGTCGGCCGCAAGACGGTCGAGAACGCCTACTGGAAGGACGTGCACGCTTTCGAGTACTGGTCGCACGCGGCCTGCGTGCTGCCCATCGAGGAGTGGCCGCACTTCGCCTTCCGCCGCCGCGCCTACCGCAACCGCCCGCACTGGAACCACGAACTCCCCGACGGCGCCTACGAACAGGTCGTCAAGCAGCTGCGCGTCGAAGGCCCGCTGACCGCGACCGAGCTGGGCGGCGCCAAGCGCACCAGCGAGTGGTGGGACTGGTCCGGCACCAAGGTCGCGGTGGAACGGGCGCTGATGTACGGCGAGGTGGTGTGCGTCGAGCGGCGCGGCTGGAAGCGGGTGTACGACCTCGCCGAACGCGCCGTCCCCGGGGAACTGCTGCACGACGAGCTGGACGACGCCGAGTGCCTGCGCCGCCTGGTCCGGCTGGCCGGTGAGTCCCTGGGCGTGGGCACCCGCGCGGACATCGCCGACTACCACCGGCTCAAGGGCGAGCAGGTGGACGCGGTGATCGCGGACTCGGGTCTGGTGCCGGTCGAGGTCGAGGGCTGGGGGAAGCCCGCCTGGGCGGACCCGGCGGCCCTGGCGGCACCGCCGCGCGGCCGCCACCGCACCACCCTGCTGTCCCCGTTCGACTCGCTGATCTGGGAACGGGCGCGCACGGAGCGCATCTTCGGCTTCACCCACCGCCTGGAGGCGTACGTCCCCAAGCCCAAGCGGGTGTACGGCTATTTCGCGATGCCGGTGCTGGCGGGCGGCCGGCTGGTCGGGCGTGTCGACCCGGCCCGGGAGGGCCGCACCCTGGTCGCCCGGCAGGTCACCCTGGACGGGCCCAAGGCGGTCCCGGCGGTCGCCCAGGCCCTGGTCGAGGCCGCGACCTGGGTGGACTGCACCGATGTCCGGGTGGAGCGGGTGGACCCGCCCGCCCTGCGCGGTCCACTGGCCGCGGAGCTCGCGCGCACCGTCGGGTGAGGCGGCGGTGCGGGGCGGGTTCCGCGGTCAGCGGATCTCCAGGATCTTCTCCCTCATCGCGTAGACCACGGCCTCCATCCGGGAGTGCAGCTGAAGCTTCTCCAGGATGTTGCGGACGTGGTTCTTCACCGTGTTCTCGGAGATGAACAACTCCTTGGCGATATCCCGGTTGTTCATGCCGGTGGCGACGAGTTTGAGGACTTCCAGCTCACGGTCCGTCAACCGGGGCGCCGGCACCAGCCGGCGCTCGTCGGTGCGCTGGATCATCGACTTGAACTCGGTGAGGAGTTTCGACGCCATGGACGGGCTGATCTGCGACTGCCCGTCGGCGACCGCGCGAATGGCGGTGGCCACTTCGTCGGTGGAGATCTCCTTGAGCAGATATCCGGTGGCACCCGCCTTGATCGCGTCGTAGAGGTCGGCCTCCTCGTCGCTGATCGTCAGCATGATGATCTTCGCGCTGGGGGCGACCTCCTTGATGGAGGTGCACGCCTCGATCCCGCCGCGCCGGGGCATCCGGACGTCCATCAGCACGATGTCCGGCAGCAGATCGGCCGCCTTGTCCACGGCCTCGGCGCCGTCCCCCGCCTCGCCGACGACCTGGATGTCCTCCTCGGCCGCGAGCACGATCTCCAGTCCGCGCCGGAACAGGGCGTGGTCGTCCACCACCAGGACTCTGATCGGTTCCGCGCGTGGCGGGCCCCCGTCGGGGGCCGTGCCGAGTACACCGTCGTCGGTGTCGTCGGCCCCCTCGCTCCGCATCGGTCCGAAGGTGTCCGCCATCGTTCCTCCCCCTGAAGGCTGTGGCCTGTGTGGTCCCGTGCCATCGCCAACCCAAGGCAGCGGCCCACCGGTTGGGCCCTTGCGGCCATGATTTCATGCCGGGACGGCACCGAGGCGCCGTGCGCGGCGTGAACCGGTCGCACACTGGTGCCCCGGGGGCGCACGCGCGCTCCAGGGGCACCGGTTCGGCTTCGGCCCGGGCGGTCAGCCGCCCAGCGTGCCCCCTGCCGCGGGGGGCTGCGCCTCGGCGACCATCGGGTCGGTGCTGAGATGGATCACGCCGTAGTCGTAGGCGTGGCGCCGGTAGACGACGCTCGGCTCCTTCGTCTCGGAGTCGACGAACAAGTAGAAGTCGTGGCCGACCAGTTCCATCTCGTAGAGGGCCTGGTCCAGGCTCATCGGGGAGGCGACGTGGGTCTTCTCGCGGACGATCAGGGGCCCTTCACCCTTGACCTCCAGCGAGCCGATCTTCTTGGTCGGCACTCCGTCCGTCTCTTCCTCCCCCACGGGGAGGCCGTTTCCGTTCAGCGTCGCCACACCAGGGACGTGGTCGGGAACCTCTGCCGCCGAGATCCGGCGTGCGCCACGGCGCGAGAACCGCTTGTCGTGCTGCTTGCGCAGCCGTGCCTCCAGCTTCTCCGCCGCCAGGTCGAGTGCCGCGTACGGATCGCTGGCCGCCGCCTCCGCCCGGATCACCGGGCCACGGGAGCGGAGCGTGATCTCCACTCGGTCGCAGCGGTCGGCCTGTCGGGGGTTGGGCTCCTTGGACACCTCGACGTCGAGGCTGATCACCTTGCCGTCGAGCTTCTGGATCTTCTCCAGCTTCAGCTTGTCGGCCACGTGCTTGCGGAACCGCTCGGGCACCTCGGTCTTGCGGCCCTTGACGACGATGTCCACGCAGAACTCCGTTCCCGGATCGCTCCGCTGCTTCGGCGGAGCATCTCCCTTTCGCACCAGGTCCGGTGAGCACCGGACCTCGGACTCGGTGACGTCCACCTCCTCCTCCCCCATGGGCGGGATCTCCAGCCCACCGGCGCGGGTGAATTGCGGAAAACCCGCGGCGCGGCATTCGGATATGAGAGGCGTGGCCTGCGCCTTTCCTCACAACCGAACATATCTCGCCCGGACGGATGTCGTCACCCTCTACCGCGGTGTACCTCCGTTCAGGTGCAATGACCCTCTCGATACCTGCAACGATGCCGGTCCGCAGTCAGTTCCCGGCTATTTCGAAGGTGTCCCGCGGAGCGGCGATCACGGCCGCATACGAGGGCGCGCCAAGGGCGTTCACCGCCGCGTTTTTCACTGCACCGTGCACCCACTTCCCCTTCTCCGGTCGCGTTCCGGTCTGTCGTTCTTCCCTTCCTTCCCGAGTTGCGTTCTCGTACACGGGCCTTGTGGGCCCATTTCCCCTCTCGCGGCACAGGACGGTGCCCTCGCGCAGGGCCCGCGCCGCCTCCGCGAGCGTGGCGCCGGTGGTCACGAGGTCGTCGACCAGCACCACCCGGCCGCCGCCGAGCAGCCGCTCACCGCCCTTGGCGATCTCCAGCGCGCCCGCGAGGTTCGCCAGACGCCGCGGTGCGTCCAGCCCCGCCTGGTCCGCCACGGGTCTGCGCTGGCGCAGCACCGCCGCCACCCGGGCCGGGGTCCCGGTGCGCCGCAACTCGCCGGCCGCCGCGAGCGCCATCCGCCGCACCGGATCGTGCCCCCGCGCCCGCACGGCCCACCGCGCGGAGGGCACCGGCACGAGTACCACGGTCCCGGGCACCCCGAACGCCCCGGCCGGACCGCCGAGGCCCGCCCGCACGGCCCCCGCCAGCGCCGCGCCCAGCGCTCCGGTGAGCGTCAGCGCGCCCCGCTCCTTGTGCGCGAGGAGGAGTGCCCGCACCGCCTCCGCGTACGGCGCCGACGCGTACACCGCCGGCAGCCCGGGCGGCTTCGGCAGCGGCCGCACCCGCCGGGGCGCGCCCCCGGCCAGCGCGGTCCGGCACCGCGGGCAGAGCGTCGTACGAGGTGCCCCGCAGCCCGCGCAGTCGGTCGGCAGCACCAGGTCGGTGAGGTCCTGCCACCACCCGCGCATGGCCACCACTGTGCCAAGGCCCGAGCGGGCCCACCACCCCTGTGGACAACGGCCTGTGGACAACCCGCGGGAACCGGCGCGGGCGGCGCTGACCTGCGCAAACCCCCACAGGGACAGTCCCGGCGCTCAGCCGGGATAGACCGGTGCCATCCCGTCCTTGTCGACCTTCTGCCACTGCGCCCCGCTCGGCAGCCGGACGATCCCGTCGTCCGAGTAGGCCACCAGCGGCACCCGGTCGTCCTCGGACGCGGTGATCGCCTTCACCCCGGGCAGCGCGCCGGGCGCGGGACCGTCCAGGGTGGCGCCGTCGACCTGCACGTACCGCATCTGCTGCACGCCGCCCTGCTCCTGGCCGACCACCAGCAGTCTGCTGTCCCCGGCCCACGTCATGGCGCTGACCTGCTCCAAGTCGGGCGCCGCGGAACGGAGTTCGACCACCGAGGGGCCCTCGCCGGTTCGGTCGTCGCGCTCGATCCGGCCGATCAGCAGCGACTGCTTGCCGTCCTTCTCCACGACCAGCGCGATCCGCACGCCGTCGGCGGCCACCCGCACGTCCTTGATGTCCCCGGGCAGATCCGGCACGGCGACCTTCTCCGCCTTGGCGGCACCGTGCGCCACGACGTACAGCGCGGGGGCGCCGCGGTCGCGGTCGCCCACCCACAGGTCGCCGCGGGCGTCCCAGCTCGGGGTGGTCAGCCGCTCGTCGGGGGTCGCGCCCCTGCTGGTGACCAGCGCGGTGCCCAGCGTGCCGTCCGAATTCAGCGGCGTGACGTGCAGCGACGCGCCGTCGTCGTCGACCGCGGCCACGCTGTGCTCGTCCCGCGACACCGCCACCGACTGGAGCGTCCGGTCGCCCTCGCCGAGCACGCCCGGCACCGGCACGGAACCGGTGCCGGTGCTCCCGGTCGGCATGCGCACCAGCCGGCGCTTGCCGTCGACGTAGTACAGGTATTCGGGCCGCTTCGCCGACCCGTGCCAGGCGGCGGACTCGGCGCGCTCCTCGGTGAGGTCGCACAGCCGGTGGCCGCCGATCCCCTGGAGTTCGACCGACTCCAGGGTCGGCGCCAGGTTCCGCAGGGTGAACAGCACCTGGGTCGCCATCTCGGTGCACTTGGCCGCGGAGACCTGGGACTCCTTGAGGTTCAGGGGCACCGTCAGCCGGTTCTGGTCGTCCGGCGCCAGCCCGGACACGCCCTTCTGCAGGGCCGTACCGGTCGGGAAGCTGGAGCGGACCACCGGACCGAGCCAGCTGGTCGGTCCCTTCAGCAGGGACCCGACGATCTGCGTCATCGGGTCGACCTTGCTGCGCACGAACACGGGATCGGCGACCGCGACCGGTTCGCCGGCCTCCCCGACGGACGTGCCGGAGGCGAAGTAGTACTTGTCGACGGACGTGTAGTTGCGCTGGAAGTCCGACTTGCCCATGACCACGCCGTCGGGCAGCTCGTCGATGCGCCACTGCCCGGTCTTGGCGTCCCGCACGAGGTGCACCTTCCTGCGGTAGGTGCCGCCGGCGGGCTGGTACGCCTGCCGGGCGTCGACCGTGGCCACCCGGCTGCCGGTGAGCACACAGGTGATGCTGTTGGTCACCTCCCGGTTGCCCGCGCGGCAGTCGGTCTCGATGCTCGGCCCGTTCGCGAGGACCGTGGCCGACCGCTCCGGCCGCCAGGTGCGCGCGGCGTCCGTCGTCAGGTACTTGCGCGCCGTGTCGTACGCGGGATCGTCGCTGGTCAGTGCCTCCAGGAAGCCCTGCATGATCTCGCCGGGGGTGGCGTCGTCGGCCGGTGGCATGGCGAACACGCGCACTCCGGTGTCCTGCCGGGGCGTGGACTCCACGTCCCGCAGATCACCGCTGTCGGGCATCGAGGCGCACCCGGCCAGCAGAACGACCCCCAAGGCGGTGTACGCCGCCGCGCGCCATGGCCGCCGCCGGGCGCCCCCCTCGCGGTCAGCGCCCACGAAATGCCTCCCCTGGCTCGGTCGAGTCCTCCGGGCCCGCCGGTTCCGGCCGGGGCTCCGGTCGTACGGGATCAGAACGCACGGGTTCGGGCCGTTCGGGTTCGGGCCGTACGTGCCGGGGCACCACGCGCGCCCCGTTGCCGTTGCCCGGCAGCGCGGTCGGGTCGGCGGTGGGCGCGGCCGGGGCGCGCGGCGGCAGCGCGGGCGGGTGGTGGCCGCCCTGCTGCGCCGGAACGGTCGCCCGCTTCTCCTCGCCCGCACGGCGCGTACCGGATCCGCCCGGGCCGCGGTTGCGGCGCGAGTCCTTGGGCTCCAGCGGTATCGGCGATCCCCGCAGCGGCTCGTCCGCGGTCCGGGGCAGCGTCAGCCGGAACTGCGAGCCACCGCCCGGCTCGCCCCATGCCTGGAGCCAGCCGCCGTGCAGCCGCGCGTCCTCCAGGGCGATCGACAGCCCGAGGCCGGTGCCGCCCGTGGTGCGCGCGCGTGCCGGGTCGGCCCGCCAGAAGCGGCTGAACACGCGGGTCGCCTCGCCGGGCTTGAGCCCGACGCCGTAGTCGCGCACCGCGACGGCGACCGCGCCGCCGGCCGCGGCCATCTTCACGACGACGTCCTTGCCCTCGCCGTGCTCGACGGCGTTGACGACGAGGTTGCGCAGGACCCGCTCCACCCGCCGGGCGTCGGCCTCGGCGACCACCGGCTGCTGGTCGCCGACCACCCGTATCCGGGTGCCCTTGCGCTCGGCGAGCGGCTCGGCGCCGCCGACCACGCGCCGCACGACCTCCCTGAGATCGATCGGCTCGGCCTCCAGCGCCGCCGCGCCCGCGTCGAAGCGGCTGATCTCCAGCAGGTCGGCGAGCAGCGACTCGAACCGGTCCAGCTGGTCGGCGAGCAGCTCGGCGGAGCGCGCGGTCACCGGGTCGAAGTCCTCACGCGCCTCGTGGATGACATCGGCGGCCATGCGCACGGTGGTCAGCGGGGTGCGCAGTTCGTGGGAGACGTCCGACACGAACCGGCGCTGCATCCGCGACAGGTCCTCCAGCTGCTGGATCTTGCCCTGGAGGTTCTGCGCCATCTTGTTGAAGGCCTCGCCCAGGCGCGCGATGTCGTCCTCGCCGGTGACCTTCATCCGCTCCTGGAGACGCCCGGCCGACAGCCGTTCCGCGATCCCGGCCGCCATCCGCACCGGCGTGACGACCTGCCGCACCACCAGCCACGCGATGGCGCCGAGCAGGACGACCACGAACAGCCCGGCGGTCGCCAGGGTGCCCTTGACCAGGCTCAGCGACTTCTCCTCCTGCGTGAGCGGGAAGAGGTAGTACAGCTCGTACGGCCGTCCGTTGGGGTCGTTGACCTGCTTGCCGATGACCAGCGCGGGCTGGGAGTCCTTGCCGTTGGAGTAGACGATCCGGGTGTAGCTCTGGGCGGCCGTCGTCCCGCTGTTGACCCGGTCGCGCAGATCGGCGGGAACGCTGGAGGTTGGGTTGACGTTCCCGGAGCCGCGCGGGCTGCGGCCGCCGCCGCTGTCGTCACCGACGGGCAGCGTCACCACGTCGAAGGCGCCCGCGCCACCGCTGGACAGCGACTCCACGAGATCGCTCATCCACTGGATGACGTTCTGTGTCGGCCGTCCGTCCGCACCCGCGGTGCCGTCCGTACCGCCGTCGACGGTGGCGGGCGCGGTGTCGGCACCCGTGCCGTTGGTGCCGGACGCCTCGTCGGCGCGCTGTTTGGCCACCGCGAAACCGCCGGTGGCCTGGCTCTGCGAGGCCCGCACCTTCGCGTCCAGCAGGCCGTTGCGCACCTGCCCGATCACCACGAAGCCGAGCAGCAGGACCACGCCCAGCGACATCACCAGGGTGGTGGCGACGACCCTGAGCTGGATGTTGCGCCGCCACAGCCGCATCACCGGCAGCAGCGGCCGGCGCACCCAGCGCAGGAAGAGCCGCAGGACCGGGCTGCCCTGCACCCCGCCCTGCAGCAGCCCGCCCTCGAAGAGCCGCCTGAGGCGCGCGCCCGTTGTCCGGCCGACAGGCCGCTGCGGACGGTCCCCGGGCATGCCGGAATCCGGAGCGGCACTGTCCCCGGACATGTCAGCTCGGCCCGGCCTTGTAACCGACACCACGGACGGTCACCACGATCTCCGGCCGCTCCGGGTCCTTCTCGACCTTGGAACGCAGCCGCTGCACATGGACGTTGACGAGGCGGGTGTCCGCGGCGTGACGGTACCCCCACACCTGTTCGAGCAGCACCTCGCGCGTGAAGACCTGCCAGGGCTTGCGGGCGAGCGCGACCAGCAGGTCGAACTCCAGCGGGGTCAGCGCGATCGACTGCCCGTCCCGCTTCACCGAGTGCCCGGCCACGTCGATGACCAGGTCACCGATGGTCAGCTGCTCCGGCGCCGGTTCCTCGGACCGCCGCAGCCGCGCCCGGATCCGCGCCACCAGCTCCTTCGGCTTGAACGGCTTGACGATGTAGTCGTCCGCGCCCGACTCCAGGCCCACCACGACATCGACGGTGTCGCTCTTGGCCGTGAGCATGACGATCGGCACTCCGGACTCCGCCCGGATCAGCCGGCACACCTCGATGCCGTCCCGTCCGGGCAGCATCAGGTCGAGCAGCACCAGATCGGGCTTGCTCTCACGGAACGCGGCCAGCGCCTTGTCGCCGTCGGCTACGAAAGACGGCTCAAAACCTTCACCACGCAGCACGATGCCGAGCATCTCGGCCAGTGCGGTGTCGTCGTCGACGACAAGGACTCGTCCCTTCATAAACGACATCATCCCATTCTCGTAACAGTGACAGAGGCGCTGGTGAGCGAGGTCACTGGCCGGTGACGATAGTCGTACGGGGCCGTCACTGTCTGCCCCCGGCCGTCTCGCGGGGCGGACTGCGGCGCCGGGCGGGCCCGGCGCCGCACGCCGCTCAGCCGGTCGCCGCGGCGCACATCTCCGCGAGCGCCTCCCCGGTCACGGGTGATACGACGCCCTCCTCGGTGACGATGGCCGTCACCAGCTCGGGCGGCGTCACATCGAACGCCGGGTTGTACGCCTGCGTGCCCAGCGGCGCCACCGGGATGCCGCCGCCGGCCCCGGTCACCTGCGCCTGCGGCGCCATCACCTCGGTCACCTCGAAGCCGGCGCGCTGCTCGACCTCGATGGCCGCTCCGTCCGGGGTGGCCATGTCGATCGTGGTCAGCGGCGCCACCACGATGAACGGCACCTGGTGGTGGCGGGCGAGCACGGCGAGCGGATAGCTCCCCACCTTGTTCGCCACCGAGCCGTCCGCCGCGATCCGGTCCGCCCCGATCAGCACCGCGTCCACCTCACCGGCCGCGAACAGGGAACCCGCCGCGTTGTCGGTGAGCAGGGTGTACGCCATCCCGTTGCGGGCCGCCTCGTACGCCGTCAGCCGCGCCCCCTGGAGCAGTGGACGCGTCTCGTCCACCCACAGCCGCCGCAGCCGCCCCTCCCGATGCGCCGCGAGCGCCACCGCGAAGGCCGTGCCCTCACCGCCCGAGACCAGCGCCCCGGTGTTGCAGTGGGTCAGGATCCGGTGACCGCCGCCGGGCAGCAGCTCGCCCAGCAGCGCCAGACCGTGAGCCGCCATCCGGGCGCTGGCCTCGGCGTCCTGCCGGTGCAGCGCCCGCGCCGCGGCCAGCGCCGCCTCCGCCGCCGCGGCCGGCTCACCGCTCCCGGCCAGCTCGGCCTCGTACACGGCCAGGGCCCGGCGCACCCCGACGGACAGGTTCACCGCGGTCGGCCGGGCGCCCTCCAGCGCCTGTGCCGCCTCGGGCACGTCGAAGCCGCGCGCGGCGGCGAGCGCGACGCCGTACGCCCCCGCGATCCCGAGCAGCGGCGCCCCGCGCACGGCGAGCGAACGGATCGCCTCCACCAGCGCCGGTGCGTCCGTGCACACCAACTCGACCTCTTCCACGGGAAGCCTCGTCTGGTCGAGCAGGACCAGTACGGGACCTTCGGGTGGTTCCTCCCATCGGATCGCCGGTATTCCGGACGGCCGTTCGTCCCCGCCGCTTCGTGCCTGATGATCAGCCATGCGGTCAGTCTGCCCCGGAGACCGCGGGCAACTGAAGGCATCCAGCCGTCACCTCGCCCGCTCCGGCCTTGACCGACCCATGGCACGATGTCTGCCAACCTGCCGCCGCGACCGCGGACGGGCACCGAGAAGGAGCATCGATGACTGACACTCCGGGCTGGGCCTCGCCCGGATCCGACCCGACGCCCGAGGGACGGGAGCCCGGCGCGTCCGACCCGGCCGACCAGCCCGGAACCGGTTCCGGCGCGCCCGCGCCGCAGCCGGGCGCGCAGCCGCAGGGCCCAGGCGCGCAGTGGTCCAAGGAGCAGCCGGCGGCCGGCCAGTGGTCCGCGCCCACCGGAGCCCCGGGCCCCGGCCAGACCCCACCGCCCCCGCCGCCCGGCCCCGGCTGGGCGGGCCCCGGGTCCGGCGTGCCCGGCGGCTACGGAGCGCCCCCCGGCGGTCCCGGGGGTTACGGCGGCGGGTACGGCGGCTACGGCGTCCCCGGTGGTTACGGAGCCTGGGGCGGTGGCTGGGCCCCGCCCGCGGCCAAGCCCGGTGTCATCCCGCTGCGCCCGCTCGGCGTCGGCGAGATCCTCGACGGCGCCGTCTCCACCCTGCGCACCCACTGGCGCACGGTCCTCGGCATATCCCTGACGCTCGCCGTGGTCACGGAGATCGCCACGATCCTCCTGCAGCGCTACTTCCTGAACAACACCGCCGCCCAGGACACCCTGAGCGATCCGAGCGCCTCGGCCGCCGACGCCTTCCGTGTCATGGGCGAGTCCCTCCTCGGCACCTTCGCCCTGTCCCTGATCACCCTGATCGGGACGCTCATCGCCACCGCGATGCTGACGAGCGTGACCAGCCGCGCCGTCCTCGGCCGGCCGGTCGGCCCGGGTGAGGCCTGGCGGGAAGCCCGCCCGCAGGTGTGGAAGCTGTTCGGCCAGCTGCTCCTGCTCGGACTCATCGGCGTCGGCGTCATGCTGGGCGGCGCGGTGCCCGGCATCATCGGCTTCCTCGTCGGCAACGAGAACGTCGGCATCACCCTCCTGGTCCTCGGCCTGCTCGCCGCGTTCGTCGTGGTCATCTGGCTGACGGTGCGTTTCTCGCTGGCCGCGCCCGCGCTGATGCTGGAGCGCCAGGGCATCGTGCAGTCGCTGCGCCGCTCCACCAAGCTGGTGCAGGGCTCCTGGTGGCGGATCCTCGGCATCCAGTTGCTCGCCGGGCTCATCGTCGGCATCGCCAAGGTCGTCATCTCGATCCCGTTCACCGTCGCCGCGATGATCGCGGGCGGCGGCGACAGCCTGGCCGGCTTCCTCGGCGAGAACGGGGCGCACGTCGGCTGGACGTTCCTGCTGATCAGCGGGATCGGCGCGGTGATCGGCACCACCATCACGCTGCCGATCTCCGCCGGAGTCACCGTGCTCCTCTACGTCGACCAGCGCATCCGCCGCGAGGGCCTCGACCTGGAACTGGCCCGCGCCGCCGGTGCCCAGGGCGCCCCCGCCGGCGCCCCCGGCCCCGTCCCGGGGAGCTGACGGGGTGATCTTCACGGGGGGAATCGCCACGGCGCCGGGCCGGCTCGCCGCCGTGGCGACGGCCGTCCACGCTCTGCTGCGCGCGCCGGGCACCGCCGTGCTGGCCGCGGGGGACGGGCCGCCGGTGACCGATCCGCGTGACCCCGCGCGCGAGGCGGCCCGGCACGAGCTGGCCAAGCGCATGTACCACGAGAACGACCCCGGCCTGGTCGCACGCGCCCTGAGGGCGCTGTGGAACTGGCTCCACGGGCTGTTCGACTCGGCCGCCCCCCTGGCCCCCGGCGGCTCGGTCGGCCTGTGGGTCGTCGTGCTGTTCGTCGTCGCCGTCCTGGCCGCCCTGTGGTGGCGCCTGGGCACCCCCGGCCGCCGCGCGCCCCGGTCCGCGGCGGTCCTGTTCGACGACGGCCCGCGCAGCGCCGCCGAGCACCGCGCCGCGAGCGAGGCGCACGCGGCCCAGGGCCACTGGAGCCAGGCCGTCCAGGAACGCATGCGGGCCGTCGTCCGCGCCTTGGAGGAGCGCGCCGTGCTCGACGCGCGTCCGGGCCGGACCGCCGACGAGGCGGCCGCCGAGGCCGGCCGCGCCCTGCCCGCGCACCTCGACCGGCTGCGCGCCGCCGCCCGCGAGTTCGACGACGTGACGTACGGCGGACGCGGTGGGAGCGAGCAGTCGTACCGCCGCCTGGCCGAGCTCGACCGCGACCTGGAACGCACCAGGCCCGCCCACGCCGACAGCGCGGCCGGCCCGGCCCGCAGCACCAGCCAGGGGGCCGCCGAGTGACCACCGCAGCCGCGCCGCCGGCCACCTCCACCGCGCCCACGGCCCGCGCCGTGTGGACCCGCACCCGAGGGATCGCCCTCGCCGTGGTGCTGCTCCTCGCCGGGGCCGTCGTCCTGGCCGCCGTGCGCTCCACCGAGCGGCACGGGGCACTGGACCCGCGCTCCGCCGACCCCACCGGCAGCCGCGCCGTCGCCGAACTGCTGGCCGAACGCGGGGTCACCACGCGTGTGGTCGGCACCCTCGACGCGGCCCGCGCCGCCGCCGGCCCCGACACCACCCTCCTGGTCGCCGTCCCCGACCTGCTCACTCGTGGCCAGCAGACCGCGCTGCACCGGGCGACCGCGGGCTCCGGCGGGCGCACGATCCTCGTCGCCGCGAGCAGCTGGTCCGTCGAACGGCTCGCGCCCGGGGTCGTCGCCGACCCCGCCGACAGCCTCGACACCACTCTGGCCCCCGACTGCGCCCTGCCCGAGGCCCGCCGCGCGGGCAGCGCCGACACCGGGGGCAACCGCTACACCACCACCCGGAGCGGCGCCCAGGCCTGCTACCCCAGTGACCGGCTCGCCACGCTGCTGCGGCTCCCCGCGGCGTCCGGGGGCGACACCGTCGTCCTCGGCGCGCCCGACATCCTCTACAACGACCGCCTCGACAAGCAGGGCAATGCGTCGCTCGCCCTGCAGCTCCTCGGCTCCCGCCCCCATCTGGTCTGGTACCTCCCCTCGCTCTCCGACGACTCCGCCGCGGACAACGCCGACGGCGAGAGCTTCCTGGACCTGCTCCCCTCGGGCTGGCTGTGGGCGACCCTCCAGCTCTTCATCGCGGCCGTCCTCGCCGCCTTCTGGCGCGGACGCCGCTTCGGGCCTCTCGTGCCCGAACGCCTTCCCGTCGCCGTCCGGGCCTCGGAGACCACCGAGGGCCGCGCCCGCCTCTACCGCAAGGCCAACGCCCGCGACCGTGCGGCCGCCGCTCTCCGTTCCGCCACCCGCACCCGCCTCGCCCCTCTCGTCGGGCTCCCCGCCGCCCAGGCGCACACGCCCGAGGCCCTGCTCCCCGCCCTGTCCGCCCGCCTCACCGGCGAAGGGCAGGATCTGCGCTCCCTGCTGTTCGGGCCGCCGCCCGGCGACGACACGGCCCTGATCACACTGACCGACCAACTCGACGCCCTCGAAAGAGAGGTACGCCGTTCATGATGGACCCGACCACCGACATCGCCGCGGGGACCGAGGCCGCGGCCGATCCCCGCGCCGCCCTGGAAGCCCTGCGCGCCGAGATCGCCAAAGCCGTGGTCGGCCAGGACCCCACCGTGACCGGTCTCGTCGTCGCCCTGCTGTGCCGCGGGCACGTCCTGCTCGAAGGCGTCCCCGGCGTGGCCAAGACCCTGCTCGTCCGGGCCCTCGCGTCGGCTCTGGAACTCGACACCAAGCGTGTCCAGTTCACCCCCGATCTGATGCCGAGCGATGTCACCGGCTCTCTCGTCTACGACACCCGTACCGCCGAGTTCTCCTTTCAGCCCGGCCCGGTCTTCACCAACCTGCTGCTCGCGGACGAGATCAACCGCACCCCGCCCAAGACCCAGTCCTCTCTCCTGGAGGCCATGGAGGAACGGCAGGTCACGGTCGACGGCACGCCTCGCCCGCTCCCCGAGCCGTTCCTGGTCGCCGCGACCCAGAACCCGGTCGAGTACGAGGGCACCTACCCGCTGCCGGAAGCCCAGCTGGACCGGTTCCTGCTCAAGCTGACGGTGCCGCTGCCGTCCCGCCAGGACGAGATCGACGTCCTCACCCGCCACGCCTCGGGCTTCAACCCCCGTGATCTGCGGGCGGCGGGCATACGCCCGGTCGCGGGCGCCGCCGACCTGGAGGCGGCCCGTGCCGCGGTCGCCGGCACGACCGTCTCTCCGGAGATCACGGCCTATGTCGTGGATATCTGCCGTGCCACTCGTGAATCCCCCTCGCTCACCATGGGTGTGTCCCCCCGTGGGGCCACCGCTCTCCTGTCGACCGCTCGGGCCTGGGCCTGGCTGACGGGTCGGGACTACGTGATCCCCGACGACGTGAAGGCTCTCGCCCTGCCGACCTTGCGCCACCGCGTCCAGCTCCGCCCGGAGGCGGAGATGGAAGGGGTGACGGCCGACTCCGTTATCGACGCCGTCCTCGCCCACGTCCCGGTCCCGCGCTGATGGCCCTCACCGGACGCGCCGCCCTCTTGGCGGCCCTCGGCTCCATCCCCGTCGGCATCCTGGAACCCGGCTGGGCGGGCATCCTCGCGGTCAACGGCCCGTTGGCCCTGGCCTGCGCCTGCGACTTCGCGCTGGCCGCGCCGGTACGCCGTCTGGTGCTCACGCGTTCCGGCGACACCACCGCTCGCCTCGGGGAAGGCGCCGATGTCACGCTCACCGTCACCAACCCGTCGCGCCGCCTTCTGCGGGCGCGGCTGCGGGACGGCTGGCCGCCCAGCAGTTGGCTGCCCGGGACGGAGGTCGAGTCGTCCCGGCACCGCCTGACCGTGCCCCCGGGCGAGCGCCGGCGGGTGACGACCCGGCTGCGCCCCACCCGCCGGGGCGACCGCGAGGCCGATCGCGTGACGATCCGCTCCTACGGTCCCCTCGGGCTGTTCTCCCGCCAGGGCGCCCATCGGGTGCCCTGGTCTGTACGGGTTCTGCCCCCGTTCACGAGCCGGAAGCATCTTCCGTCGAAACTCGCTCGATTGCGTGAACTCGACGGTCGCACCAGCGTCCTGACGCGTGGTGAGGGCACGGAGTTCGACAGTCTCCGGGAGTACGTGCCCGGTGACGACACCCGCTCGATCGACTGGCGGGCCACCGCCCGGCAGTCCGCGGTGGCCGTGCGCACGTGGCGCCCGGAGCGCGACCGGCGCATCCTTCTCGTGTTGGACACCGGGCGCACTTCGGCCGGGCGTGTGGGGGACGTCCCGCGCCTGGACGCCGCCATGGACGCGGCCCTTCTCCTCGCGGCCCTCGCTTCCCGTGCCGGTGACCGTGTGGATCTCCTCGCCTACGACCGCCGGGTACGGGCCCTGGTGCAGGGCAGGTCCGCGGGTGAGCTGCTGCCGTCGCTCGTGGGGGCGATGGCCACGCTCGAACCGGAGATCGTGGAGACCGACAGCCGCGGTCTCACTTCCATGGCGCTGCGTACGGCGCCGCGGCGCTCCCTGGTGGTGTTGCTGACGACGTTGGACGCGGCGCCGGTGGAGCAGGGCCTGCTTCCGGTGCTGTCTCGGCTGACACAGCGGCACACGGTCGTGGTCGCGGCGGTGGCGGACCCGCACATCGCTCGGATGGCTCAGGCGCGGGGTAGTGCGGAAGCGGTGTACGAGGCCGCTGCGGCGGCCCACGCGCAGGACGAACGCCGGCGTACCGCCGACAAACTGCGTCGCCGCGGTGTCACGGTCGTCGACGCGACGCCGGAGGAGCTGGCGCCCGCTTTGGCGGACGCCTATCTGGCTCTGAAGGCGGCGGGCCGGCTCTGAGTGTTTCCGGCCCGTCGCCCCTCGGGGCATGGGTGGTTTTTTGACGCCGTCCGTCGGGCGTCGACCATCCCCCCATCGACGGAAAAGGCCCCTGAAACGCGGAAAACCCCCGCACCAAAAGTGCGGGGGTTCCCCTCAAAAATTGTTCGGCGGCGTCCTACTCTCCCACAGGGTCCCCCCTGCAGTACCATCGGCGCTGTGAGGCTTAGCTTCCGGGTTCGGAATGTAACCGGGCGTTTCCCTCACGCTATAACCACCGAAACACTATGAAACTGACAACCAGCACAATGGTTGTTCGTGGTTTCAGAACCAACACAGTGGACGCGAGCAACTGAGGACAAGCCCTCGGCCTATTAGTACCGGTCACCTCCACCAGTTACCTGGCTTCCAGATCCGGCCTATCAACCCAGTCGTCTACTGGGAGCCTTACCCCATCAAGTGGGTGGGAGTCCTCATCTCGAAGCAGGCTTCCCGCTTAGATGCTTTCAGCGGTTATCCCTCCCGAACGTAGCCAACCAGCCATGCCCTTGGCAGAACAACTGGCACACCAGAGGTTCGTCCGTCCCGGTCCTCTCGTACTAGGGACAGCCCTTCTCAAGACTCCTACGCGCACAGCGGATAGGGACCGAACTGTCTCACGACGTTCTAAACCCAGCTCGCGTACCGCTTTAATGGGCGAACAGCCCAACCCTTGGGACCGACTCCAGCCCCAGGATGCGACGAGCCGACATCGAGGTGCCAAACCATCCCGTCGATATGGACTCTTGGGGAAGATCAGCCTGTTATCCCCGGGGTACCTTTTATCCGTTGAGCGACGGCGCTTCCACAAGCCACCGCCGGATCACTAGTCCCGACTTTCGTCCCTGCTCGACCCGTCGGTCTCACAGTCAAGCTCCCTTGTGCACTTACACTCAACACCTGATTGCCAACCAGGCTGAGGGAACCTTTGGGCGCCTCCGTTACCCTTTAGGAGGCAACCGCCCCAGTTAAACTACCCATCAGACACTGTCCCTGATCCGGATCACGGACCCAGGTTAGACATCCAGCACGACCAGACTGGTATTTCAACGACGACTCCACAACCACTGGCGTGGCCGCTTCACAGTCTCCCAGCTATCCTACACAAGCCGAACCGAACACCAATATCAAACTGTAGTAAAGGTCCCGGGGTCTTTCCGTCCTGCTGCGCGAAACGAGCATCTTTACTCGTAGTGCAATTTCACCGGGCCTATGGTTGAGACAGTCGAGAAGTCGTTACGCCATTCGTGCAGGTCGGAACTTACCCGACAAGGAATTTCGCTACCTTAGGATGGTTATAGTTACCACCGCCGTTTACTGGCGCTTAAGTTCTCAGCTTCGCCCCACCGAAGTGGAGCTAACCGGTCCCCTTAACGTTCCAGCACCGGGCAGGCGTCAGTCCGTATACATCGCCTTACGGCTTCGCACGGACCTGTGTTTTTAGTAAACAGTCGCTTCTCGCTGGTCTCTGCGGCCACCCCCAGCTCAGACCGTAAAGATCATCACCAGGTGTGGCCCCCCTTCTCCCGAAGTTACGGGGGCATTTTGCCGAGTTCCTTAACCATAGTTCACCCGAACGCCTCGGTATTCTCTACCTGACCACCTGAGTCGGTTTAGGGTACGGGCCGCCATGAAACTCGCTAGAGGCTTTTCTCGACAGCATAGGATCATCCACTTCACCACAATCGGCTCGGCATCAGGTCTCAGCCGTATGCAAGGCGGATTTGCCTACCTTGCGGCCTACACCCTTACCCCGGGACAACCACCGCCCGGGATGGACTACCTTCCTGCGTCACCCCATCACTCACCTACTAACCGCTTGGTTCAGCGGCTCCACCACTCCCCTTTGCCCGAAGGCTCCGGGGCGGCTTCACGGCCTTAGCATCACGATGCTCGATGTTTGACGCTTCACAGCGGGTACCGGAATATCAACCGGTTATCCATCGACTACGCCTGTCGGCCTCGCCTTAGGTCCCGACTTACCCTGGGCAGATCAGCTTGACCCAGGAACCCTTAGTCAATCGGCGCACACGTTTCTCACGTGTGAATCGCTACTCATGCCTGCATTCTCACTCGTCAACCGTCCACAACTACCTTCCGGTGCTGCTTCACCCGGCAGACGACGCTCCCCTACCCATCACAGCAGGCGTTGGCCCTAATGCTGCAATGACACGACTTCGGCGGTACGCTTGAGCCCCGCTACATTGTCGGCGCGGAATCACTAGACCAGTGAGCTATTACGCACTCTTTCAAGGGTGGCTGCTTCTAAGCCAACCTCCTGGTTGTCTGTGCGACTCCACATCCTTTCCCACTTAGCGTACGCTTAGGGGCCTTAGTCGATGCTCTGGGCTGTTTCCCTCTCGACCATGGAGCTTATCCCCCACAGTCTCACTGCCGCGCTCTCACTTACCGGCATTCGGAGTTTGGCTAAGGTCAGTAACCCGGTAGGGCCCATCGCCTATCCAGTGCTCTACCTCCGGCAAGAAACACACGACGCTGCACCTAAATGCATTTCGGGGAGAACCAGCTATCACGGAGTTTGATTGGCCTTTCACCCCTAACCACAGGTCATCCCCCAGGTTTTCAACCCTGGTGGGTTCGGTCCTCCACGAAGTCTTACCTCCGCTTCAACCTGCCCATGGCTAGATCACTCCGCTTCGGGTCTTGAGCGTGCTACTAAAAACGCCCTATTCGGACTCGCTTTCGCTACGGCTTCCCCACCCGGGTTAACCTCGCAACACACCGCAAACTCGCAGGCTCATTCTTCAAAAGGCACGCAGTCACGAGAATGTGCAAGCACATTCCGACGCTCCCACGGCTTGTAGGCACACGGTTTCAGGTACTATTTCACTCCCCTCCCGGGGTACTTTTCACCATTCCCTCACGGTACTATCCGCTATCGGTCACCAGGGAATATTTAGGCTTAGCGGGTGGTCCCGCCAGATTCACACGGGATTTCTCGGGCCCCGTGCTACTTGGGTGTCTCTCAAGCAAGCCGCTGACATTTCGACTACGGGGGTCTTACCCTCTACGCCGGACCTTTCGCATGTCCTTCGCCTACATCAACGGTTTCTAACTCGCCCTACGGCCGGCAGACCGTAGAAGAGAGATCCCACAACCCCGCACACGCAACCCCTGCCGGGTCTCACACGCATACGGTTTGGCCTCATCCGGTTTCGCTCGCCACTACTCCCGGAATCACGGTTGTTTTCTCTGAGGGTACTGAGATGTTTCACTTCCCCTCGTTCCCTCCACACTGCCTATGTGTTCAGCAGCGGGTGACAGCCCATGACGACTGCCGGGTTTCCCCATTCGGAAACCCCCGGATCAAAGCCTGGTTGACGACTCCCCGGGGACTATCGCGGCCTCCCACGTCCTTCATCGGTTCCTGGTGCCAAGGCATCCACCGTGCGCCCTTAAAAACTTGGCCACAGATGCTCGCGTCCACTGTGCAGTTCTCAAACAACGACCAGCCACCCATCACCCCACCAGCAAAGCCGGTGAGTGCACTGGGGCCGGCGACTGAGGAGAAGATCATTCCCTCAGACACCCAACAGCGTGCCCGACACGATCAGCCAACCAGATCAGCGTTCCACGCCCCGAAGAGCAGTACTAACGCCTGGTCCATCCTGAACCGTGCCGAGTAGTCAACGTTCCACCCATGAGCAACCAGCATCAGACATTCGCTGATGTACTGGCCTCTGACCAGGCAAGCCCGGTAAGAAGTGCTCCTTAGAAAGGAGGTGATCCAGCCGCACCTTCCGGTACGGCTACCTTGTTACGACTTCGTCCCAATCGCCAGTCCCACCTTCGACAGCTCCCTCCCACAAGGGGTTGGGCCACCGGCTTCGGGTGTTACCGACTTTCGTGACGTGACGGGCGGTGTGTACAAGGCCCGGGAACGTATTCACCGCAGCAATGCTGATCTGCGATTACTAGCGACTCCGACTTCATGGGGTCGAGTTGCAGACCCCAATCCGAACTGAGACCGGCTTTTTGAGATTCGCTCCACCTCACGGTATCGCAGCTCATTGTACCGGCCATTGTAGCACGTGTGCAGCCCAAGACATAAGGGGCATGATGACTTGACGTCGTCCCCACCTTCCTCCGAGTTGACCCCGGCGGTCTCCCGTGAGTCCCCAGCACCACAAGGGCCTGCTGGCAACACGGGACAAGGGTTGCGCTCGTTGCGGGACTTAACCCAACATCTCACGACACGAGCTGACGACAGCCATGCACCACCTGTACACCGACCACAAGGGGGGCACTATCTCTAATGCTTTCCGGTGTATGTCAAGCCTTGGTAAGGTTCTTCGCGTTGCGTCGAATTAAGCCACATGCTCCGCCGCTTGTGCGGGCCCCCGTCAATTCCTTTGAGTTTTAGCCTTGCGGCCGTACTCCCCAGGCGGGGCACTTAATGCGTTAGCTGCGGCACGGACAACGTGGAATGTTGCCCACACCTAGTGCCCACCGTTTACGGCGTGGACTACCAGGGTATCTAATCCTGTTCGCTCCCCACGCTTTCGCTCCTCAGCGTCAGTATCGGCCCAGAGATCCGCCTTCGCCACCGGTGTTCCTCCTGATATCTGCGCATTTCACCGCTACACCAGGAATTCCGATCTCCCCTACCGAACTCTAGCCTGCCCGTATCGACTGCAGACCCGGGGTTAAGCCCCGGGCTTTCACAACCGACGTGACAAGCCGCCTACGAGCTCTTTACGCCCAATAATTCCGGACAACGCTTGCGCCCTACGTATTACCGCGGCTGCTGGCACGTAGTTAGCCGGCGCTTCTTCTGCAGGTACCGTCACTCTCGCTTCTTCCCTGCTGAAAGAGGTTTACAACCCGAAGGCCGTCATCCCTCACGCGGCGTCGCTGCATCAGGCTTTCGCCCATTGTGCAATATTCCCCACTGCTGCCTCCCGTAGGAGTCTGGGCCGTGTCTCAGTCCCAGTGTGGCCGGTCGCCCTCTCAGGCCGGCTACCCGTCGTCGCCTTGGTGAGCCATTACCTCACCAACAAGCTGATAGGCCGCGGGCTCATCCTGCACCGCCGGAGCTTTACACCATCAAGGATGCCCAAGACGGTCATATCCGGTATTAGACCCCGTTTCCAGGGCTTGTCCCAGAGTGCAGGGCAGATTGCCCACGTGTTACTCACCCGTTCGCCACTAATCCACCCCGAAGGGCTTCATCGTTCGACTTGCATGTGTTAAGCACGCCGCCAGCGTTCGTCCTGAGCCAGGATCAAACTCTCCGTGAATGTTTACCGGTAATCCGGTTGGCACACACGGGAGCGGAACGACCGGAGGAATAGTCCGATCGTCCTCAGCGTCCTCGCTGTGTTTTTTCAAAGGAACCTCGACCATCGGTGATCCGATGGACGGGGTATCAACATATCTGGCGTTGACTTTTGGCACGCTGTTGAGTTCTCAAGGAACGGTCGCTTCCTTTGTACTCACCCTCTCGGGCTTTCCTCCGGGCGCTTCCCTTCGGTGTTTCCGACTCTATCAGATCTTTTCTCGACCCGATTTCCTCGGTGCTTTCCAGGTTCCCGCTTCCGCGTTTCCCTTTCCGGCGGTTCCGACTTTATCAGAAGTTCTCGGCCGGTCTGACCAGCCGCTCATTTCTGAGTAATCGGAGAGGATGCTTCTTTTGAATGTCGATAGCGACTTCTTGGAAGCCAGTAGAGTCTAACGGCCGCCCATCGAACCTGTCCAGTTCTAGGCAACTGTTTGAATCTACCTCCCCACGCCTGCCGTGTCAACGGCTCTTGCGGGGCGAAGAGGAGACTAGCAGCTCACAGGGGTCGAACGCACATCAGGCGGCCGTGGGCACGGAGGAACTGCGATCCGCGGCGTCGAGATCACCCGTCTCGCCCTCACGGACCGCGCGGCCGCCGAGCACGAAGACGTACGTCAGGAACGCCAGCTCGGCCACGACACCGATGCCGATGCGGGCCCAGGTCGGCAGCCCCGACGGGGTGACGAAGCCTTCGATGGCACCGGAGACGAACAGGACCAGGGCGAGGCCGATGGCCATGCCCACCGCGGCCCGGCCCTCCTCGGCGAGCGCGGCGCGCCGGGTGCGGGGGCCTGGATCGACGAGGGTCCAGCCCAGGCGCAGGCCGGTGCCGGCGGCGACGAACACGGCGGTCAGTTCGAGCAGTCCGTGCGGCAGCACCAGGCCGAGGAACGTGTCGAGGCGGCCGGCCGAGGACATCAAGCCGAAGCCGACACCGAGATTGAGCATGTTCTCGAAGAGGATCAGCAGCACCGGCAGGCCCAGGAAGACGCCGAGGACCAGGCAGAGCGCGGCCGCTTCGGCGTTGTTCGTCCACACCTGGGCGGCGAAGGAGGCCGCCGGGTGGCTGGAGTAGTAGGTCTCGTACTCGCCCCCCGGGCGGGTCAGCTGGCGCAGCTGGTCGGGGGCGGCGATGGACGACTGCACCTCCGGGTGGGCTCCGATCCACCACCCGAGCAGGATCGCCACGGCCGTGGAGACGAGCGCCGTGGGGACCCACCAGTGGCGCGCGCGGTAGACGGCGGCCGGGAAGCCGCGGCCCAGGAAGCGGGTCACGTCACGCCAGGAGGCGCGGCGGGCGCCGGTGACGGCGCTGCGCGCGCGGGCGACGAGTTGGCTGAGCCATCCGGTCAGCTGCGGGTCGGGCGCGCTGGACTGGATGAGGGAGAGGTGGGTGGCAGTGCGCTGGTAGAGGGCGACGAGCTCGTCGACCTCGGCGCCGTCCAGGCGGCGCCGGCGGCGGAGCAGGGCGTCGAGGCGGTCCCAATCGGCTCGGTGCGCGGAGACGAAGACGTCCAGGTCCATCGGGTCTGCCTGCTCCTCGGCTGGTCACCGACTGCTCGTCGTGGCTGCTCGGGCTTGCCGTCAGCTTGTCGTACTGGCGTGCAATGCGCCCACAGCTTGGCAGACTTGCTGCCCACGGGTGGACCAGGGGAAGGGACGGGCGAGCGTGAGTGAGCTGGTGACGGGCGAGGCGGTGGCGCTCGAACTGCTGCCCGCGAAGCTTCCGAGCAGGGCGCTGGCGGTGCTGCTCGACGTGGTGACGGCGATGATCGCCTATGTCGCGGTCACCGTGGTGCTCGTGCTGACCACGTCCTCCCTGGACACCGCCGCGCAGACCGCGCTGGGGATCGCGGCGTTCCTGTTGGTGCCGGTCGGCGGGCCGATCGCGGTGGAGACGCTGAGCCACGGCCGTTCGCTGGGGAAGCTGGCGTTCGGGCTTCGGGTGGTGCGCGACGACGGCGGGCCGATCCGGTTCCGGCACGCGCTGGTGCGGGGCGCGATCGGTGTGGTCGAGATCCTGATGACGTTCGGGACGATCGCCAGCATCGCGTCCCTGGTGTCCGCGCGCGGGCGGCGGCTCGGGGACGTGTTCGCGGGGACCCTCGTGGTGCGGGAGCGGATACCGGTGGCGCGGACCGGCCTCGTCGTGCCTCCGCCGCCGCAGCTCGCGGGGCGGTTCGCCGGGCTGGATCTGTCGGCCGTACCGGACGGGCTGTGGCTCGCCGTACGGCAGTACCTGATGCGGATGCACCAGCTGGAACCCGGGGTGTCCCGGGACATGGCACAGCGGCTCGCGGGCGACCTCGCGGCGTGCACGGGGGCTCTGCCGCCCGCCGATCTCGCTCCGGCCGTCTTCCTGGCCGCCGTGGTGCACGAGCGGCAGTCGCGGGAAACCCGGCGGGCGTTCGGCGCGGGCGGTCCCGTGCCGGAGGGCGACCCGGCCGCGACCGGGACGGGCGGGCAGCCGGGCCCCGGGGCCGGCCCGCGGCCCACGGACCAGCCACCTGCGACGGCGCCGCGGGCATCCGTCGGGCCGTCGGCCGGTCCCGGACGGCAGGAGCGTCCGGCCACCGGGTTCGCGCCGCCCGCGTAAGGCAGGCGCCTTCCTTCCCTCGCGCGCCCCGCTCAGTCGAACGCCGACGGCGGGGACTCGAGGTCCTCCAGCTCGATCCCGGGCGCGGCCAGCACCACGTCGCCGGCGATGTGGACGGTGTGCCGTTCGCCGGTGTCCAGGGCTGTGACCTGGTATTCGTCCACGGTCAGGGGTCCGTTGTCAGTGGCGTGTGCTTCGCTGTCCACCAGTGCCCAGGACTGGTCCACGGTGCGGGGGGCGAGGACCGGGTCCGTGAAGGCGACGAGTCGTACGCGGGTCGCGGAGGAAGGGGTGAGGCGCAGCAGACGAGCGGTGGCGACGAGGAACGCGGGGGACGTGCCGGTGAAGGCGTGGGCGCGCACATTGCCTTCGGTGGCATGGGTGCCGGTGGGGTCCGTGCGGACCCAGGTGACGCCGTCGAGGGCGGCACCGCGCACCTGCCAGCCGCCCGCGTGGAGTTCGAGGCGCAGGGGGCGGCCGAGGTCGTCCAGTGCGAGGTCGACCGAGCCGCGGTGGTCCCCCGCGGGGGTGGTCAGCCGGGAGACGTAGCGCCAGCCGGACGGGCCGGGGGCGCACTGGAAGTGTTCTTCTCCGAGGGGGGTGTGGTCGTGCGGATCGTGGAGCGAATAGCGGCCGCGGGGCATGGGGGTCCTGGGTCGTGACGGGCTCGGGTCGCCGCCGTGTGCCGGTCCGGGCGTGAGCGCCGGGCGGGTGGATGGGGGCCGTACCGGCGCCAACGGGACAGGCCCCCGGCACGGGGGTGCGGGGGCCTGTCTCTGCGGACCTGGCCGAGACGCGGTGAGCGGCTCGGGGGCGGTCAGTAGCGGTAGTGGTCCGGCTTGTACGGGCCGTCGACCTCGACACCGATGTAGGCGGCCTGCTCCGGGCGCAGCTTGGTCAGCTTCACACCGAGCGCGTCCAGGTGGAGCCGGGCGACCTTCTCGTCCAGGTGCTTGGGCAGCACGTACACACCCGTCGGGTACGCGTCCGGCTTGGTGAACAGCTCGATCTGGGCCAGCGTCTGGTCCGCGAACGAGTTCGACATCACGAACGACGGGTGACCGGTGGCATTGCCCAGGTTCAGCAGCCGCCCCTCCGACAGCACGATGATCACCTTGCCGTCCGGGAAGGTCCACGTGTGGACCTGCGGCTTCACCTCGTCCTTGACGATGCCCGGGACCTTCGCCAGACCGGCCATGTCGATCTCGTTGTCGAAGTGACCGATGTTCCCGACGATCGCCTGGTGCTTCATCCGGGCCATGTCCGAGGCCATGATGATGTCCTTGTTGCCCGTCGTCGTCACGAAGATGTCGGCCTTGTCCACGACCTCGTCCAGCGTCGTGACCTGGTACCCGTCCATCGCCGCCTGCAGCGCGCAGATCGGGTCGATCTCCGTCACGATCACCCGCGCACCCTGACCGCGCAGCGACTCCGCACACCCCTTGCCGACATCGCCGTAACCGCACACCACCGCGGTCTTCCCACCGATCAGCACATCGGTGGCCCGGTTGATACCGTCCACCAGCGAGTGCCGGCAGCCGTACTTGTTGTCGAACTTCGACTTCGTGACCGCGTCGTTCACATTGATCGCCGGGAACAGCAGCACACCGTCACGCTGCATCTCGTACAGCCGGTGCACACCCGTCGTGGTCTCCTCCGTCACACCACGGATCTCGGAGGCCAGCTGGGTCCACTTCTGGGGGTTCTCGCCCAGGGTGCGGTGCAGGAGCTGGAGGATGACGCGGTGCTCGTCGGACTCGGCGGTCTCCAGGCCGGGGACCTTGCCGTCCTTCTCGTACTCGACGCCCTTGTGGACGAGGAGGGTGGCGTCACCGCCGTCGTCCAGGATCATGTTCGGGCCGCCGGTGGGGCTGTCCGGCCAGGTCAGCGCCTGCTCGGTGCACCACCAGTACTCCTCCAGGGTCTCCCCCTTCCAGGCGAAGACCGGGACGCCGCGCGGGTTGTCGGGCGTGCCGTCGGGGCCGACGGCGATGGCGGCGGCCGCGTGGTCCTGGGTGGAGAAGATGTTGCAGGAAGCCCAGCGGACCCTGGCGCCGAGCGCGACCAGGGTCTCGATCAGCACCGCGGTCTGCACAGTCATGTGCAGAGAGCCGGTGACACGGGCGCCGGCGAGAGGCTGGGCCTCGGCGTACTCCTTGCGGATCGCCATCAGACCGGGCATCTCGTGCTCGGCGAGGGTGATCTCCTTGCGGCCGAACTCGGCCAGCGAGAGATCGGCGACCTTGAAGTCCTGTCGGTTGTCGACAGTCGTCATTGCGAGCTGCTCCTCGGATTCGGGTCGAGGTGGGTACGGCTGGTCTGCGCGGCGGCGGACATATGGGTCCCCGAGAAGAGGACACTGGCATGCCCGCGTGTGCGCAGCGCAGTCCGTCGGAGGCCCTCTCTCCCTCGGCCGGTCCGTGGGGACCGCCCGACCGCCATCAGCAGCGACGTCTGGCTCCGTCCCAAGCTACACCGGACGGCCCGGTCGCCCACAGTCCGCGTCCGCGTGGTGTGACCCGTTCGCCGGGCGGCCACGCGGCCGGCGGGCGACCGGCCGGGGCCGGGTCAGTGGCCGGTGGCGTGCGGGTTCGGGCCGCCGGGGGTGGCCGCCGGGTCCGGGCCCTTGGCGGCTTCGGCCTCGCTGTAGATGTCCGGTTCCAGGTAGATGACGCGGGCGATGGGGACGGCCGTGCGGATGCGGTCCTCGGCGGCGTCGATGGCGGCGGCGACCTCGGCGGCGGTGTCGTCGTGCCGGACCGCGATCTTGGCGGCGACCAGGAGTTCCTCGGGGCCGAGGTGGAGGGTGCGCATGTGGATGATGCGGGTGACCGTCTCGCCGTCGACGGTCGCCGCCTCGATCTTCTTGATCACGTCGAGGCCGGCCGCCTCGCCCAGCAGCAGCGACTTGGTCTCGGCGGCCAGCACCAGGGCGATGCAGACGAGGAGGACACCGATGCAGACGGTGCCGATGCCGTCCCAGACGCCGTCGCCGGTGAGCAGGGAGAGGCCGACGCCGGCGAGGGCGAGGACGAGACCGATGAGCGCGCCGAAGTCCTCCAGGAGGACGACGGGCAGCTCGGGGGCCTTGGCACGGCGGATGAACTGCGACCAGGACAGCGTGCCGCGCAGTTCCTTGGACTCCTTGATGGCGGTGCGGAAGGAGAAGCCCTCGGCGAGGATCGCGAAGACGAGGACGGCCACCGGCCAGTACCAGTTCTCCAGCGCGTGCGGGTGGGAGATCTTCTCGTAGCCCTCGTAGATGGCGAACATGCCGCCGATGGAGAAGAGGACGATCGAGACGAGGAAGGCGTAGATGTAGCGCTCGCGGCCGTAGCCGAAGGGGTGTTGCGGGGTGGCCTCGCGCTGGGCCTTCTTGCCGCCGATGAGCAGCAGGAACTGGTTGCCGGAGTCGGCGACCGAGTGGACGCCCTCGGCGAGCATCGAGGAGGAGCCGCTGAAGGCGAACGCCACGAACTTCGATGCCGCGATCGCGAGGTTGGCGCCGAGTGCCGCCACGATCGCCCTGGTACCGCCTGACGCGCTCATGTGTCCGCGTTGTCCCTTCGGTCTCTGCTCGGTGCCTGCGTCTTTGCCCGGCCTTTGCCGGTGGGCCATTCTTGCAGCCCGGCCGGGCACCGGCGCGTCAGGTTTCCACAGGCCCGGTCATACGACCATTCATACGACCACGGTGGCGCGGAAGACCGTGCCCGCGCCCGAGATCTCGGCCTTCTCGCCGGCCGGGACGAACACCGAGCGCCCGGGGCCCAGTTCGTGCTCGCCGGCGCGGACGGCACCGGCCGTGCAGAGCAGGATCTGCGGGGTGTCGCGGGTGAGGTCGTGGGCGGTGCCGCCCTCGGGCAGGACGTGGCGGGAGAGCCGGAACTCGTCGGTCGGCGTCTCGTAGACCTCCTCGCCGTCCGGGGCGGCCTCGGGCCGCAGCACGCCCGGTTCGCTCGCCTCGAAGCGGACCACGCGCAGGAGTTCGGGCACGTCGACGTGTTTCGGGGTCAGCCCGCAGCGCAGCACGTTGTCCGAGTTGGCCATGATCTCCACGCCGAGGCCGCTGAGGTAGGCGTGCGGGACGCCGGCGCCGAGGAACAGGGCTTCGCCGGGCTGGAGTCGGACGTGGTTGAGCAGCATGGCCGCGAGGACGCCCGGGTCGCCGGGGTAGTGGTGGGCGAGTTGGGCGTAGGGGGCGTGGTCGCCGCCCAGGCGGGCGCAGGCGGCCGCGGCCTCGGCGACCGTGCGGGCCGTCTCCTCGCGGTCCGCGGTGAGGATCGCGGTGAGGACCTCGCGCAGGGCCGCGTCCTCGGGGCGGGCGTGCAGCAGGTCAACGTACGGCTTGAGGGAGTCGACGCCGAGCGCGGCGAGCAGGTCGGCGGCCCGCTCCGGGGGCCGGAAACCGCACAGGCCGTCGAACTCGGTGAGGGCGCAGATCAGTTCGGGCTTGTGGTTGGCGTCCTTGTAGTTGCGTTCGGGGGCGTCGAGCGGGACGCCGCGGCGCTCCTCGTCGGCGTAGCCCTCCCTGGCCTGCGCGAGGTCGGGGTGCACCTGGAGGGACAGGGGCGCGTCCGCGGCGAGGATCTTCAGCAGGAACGGCAGCCTCGGGCCGAACTTGGCGACGGCCTCCTTGCCCAGTTCGCGCTCCGGGTCGGCGTCGATCACCTCGGCGAGCGTGCCGCGCGGGGTGCGCGAGGGGGCGCCGGGGTGGGCGCCCATCCACATCTCCGCCTGGGGCTCGCCGGTCGGCTCGGTGCCGAGCAGCCGCGGGATGGCGGTGCGGGAACCCCAGGCGTAGGGGCGGACGGTGTTGTCGAGGCGGTCCATGTGTCTTCTCTGTCTTCCGTGCGTGCGCCGACCGGTGCTCTCCGGCCTGTAGCCAGATCAGGCCCCGGAGGCGAGCGCCAGGTAAACGGCGGCGAAATCGGTGACGGCGATCAGTTCCGCGAGCGTCTCCAGTTCGCCGCCCTCCTCGGGTTCGAGTTCGCTGATCGGTGTGTCGTGGCTCAGCGCCAGGTCACGGGCGGCGGGGGCGGCGGTGAGGCCGCCGAGCGGGCGGTCGCGCAGCAGCAGCACGCGTGCGTGCAGCGCGGGCGGCTCCTCCACCCGGTCGCGGAAGAAGTCGTCCGGGTCGGCGCTGGCCGCGAGCGGGCCGGCCAGCAGGGCGCCGTGCGCGGCGAGCGCCTCGGGGAGTTCGGCGACGACGGCGGGATGGCCGGCCAGCTCGGCGAGGGCGGCGGCGAACCGGCGGCCCGCCGGACCGGCGGAGGCGCCTTCGGTCCACACCACGGGCAGTGCGTCGGCGAGTTCGGCGGCGATGGTCTTGGCCGGGTTGCTGTAGGCCACGATGGCGGGGCCGCAGCGCTCGGCGACCTCGTCGAGCCGGTCGGCGACCTTCTCCAGGGCCTCCGGCGGGGCGCTGAGCAGGCCGACGCGGTCCAGCAGGGCGAGCAGCGGGGTCAGCAGGGCCCAGAAGACGCCCGGGGAGGACGCGGCGAGCGGTTCCTCCTGGTCGTAGGGGGCCGTCGCCATCGGAACGAACAGTCCGTGCGCGCCGGAGACCGCCTCGGCGAGCGGGGTGCCGGCCGGGGCGACGGCGACCACCGAGACGCCCCGGCGGTAGGCCTGGTCGGCGAGGAGGGAGAGGCTGGGCTCGGTGCCGTCCGGAGTGGCGATCAGCAGCAGGTCCACGGAGCCGGCCCAGCCGGGCAGTTCCCAGCGCAGGGCGCCCGCGGCGGGGGCGACTCCGGTGGGGGCCAGGCGGACCACCGGGCTGCCGGGCCCGGCCAGGGTGCCGAGCAGGTCGGCGGTGTGGGTGGCGGCGGCGCCGGGGCCCGCGATCAGTACGGCGCGGGGGCGGCCGTCGGGTGCCAGGCCGCCGACGCCGGCCTCGGCGGCGTGCCGGGCCGCGGTGCGCACCCGGGCGCCTGCCTCGGCGGCACCGCGCAGCAGGCCCCGGTGGTCGGCCTCGGCGAGGCCCTCCGGGCTGTCGAGCAGCGTTTCGTCCAGCATGGGCGGCAGCCCTCCGATCGCCGGGATGCGGTGTCTACGACGCTACGCGGGTCCGCGGCGCCCGTGACGCTGCTGGAGGTCACGGCGCCGGGCGGCCCGGCTCACTCGGGGCGGCGGGCCTCGTCCACGAGGAGGACCGGGATGCCGTCGCGGACCGGGTAGGCGAGACCGCAGTCCCGGCCGGTGCAGATCAGCTCGGCGTCCTGCTCCTTGAGGGGCGCGTGGCAGGCCGGGCAGGCGAGGATCTCCAGAAGGCCGGCTTCGAGCGGCATGGGGTGTCCCTTCGAGGGGCGGAGTTTCGTTGACCGCTGGTCAGCGTAACCGCTGCGGGGCGGGTCGGGGTTTCAGGCCCTGATGATCGCCAGGGCGTCGTCGCGGATCGCGGCCATGGTGGCCTCGTCCTTCGCCTCGGCGTTCAGCCGGAGCAGGGGCTCCGTGTTGGAGGGGCGGACGTTGAACCACCAGTCGGCGGCGGAGACGGTGAGCCCGTCGAGGTCGTCCAGGGTGACGCCGTCGCGGCCCTCGTAGGCGGCGCGGATCGCGGCGATGCGGCCGGCCTGGTCGGCGACGGTGGAGTTGATCTCGCCGGAGCCCGCGTAGCGGTCGTACTGGGCGACCAGCGCGGACAGCGTGCCCTCCTGGCCGCCGAGGGCGGCCAGCACGTGCAGGGCGGCCAGCATGCCCGTGTCGGCGTTCCAGAAGTCCTTGAAGTAGTAGTGCGCGGAGTGCTCGCCGCCGAAGATCGCGCCGGTGCGGGCCATCTCCGCCTTGATGAAGGAGTGGCCGACGCGGGTGCGGACCGGGGTGCCGCCGTGCTCGCGGACGACCTCCGGGACGGTGCGCGAGGTGATCAGGTTGTGGATGACGGTGCCCGCCCCGCCGTTGCGCGCGAGTTCGCGGGCGGCGACCAGGGCGGTGACGGCGGACGGGGAGACCGGGTCGCCGTTCTCGTCGACGACGAAGCAGCGGTCGGCGTCGCCGTCGAAGGCGATGCCGAGGTCGGCGCCCTCGGCCGGGACCCGCTTCTGGAGGTCCACGAGGTTGGCCGGGTCGAGCGGGTTGGCCTCGTGGTTCGGAAAGGTGCCGTCCAGTTCGAAGTACATCGGGACGAGGGTCAGGGGCAGGCCGGCGAAGACCGTGGGCACGGTGTGGCCGCCCATGCCGTTGCCCGCGTCCACCACGACCTTCAGGGGGCGGACGGCGGTGAGGTCGACCAGCGAGCGCAGGTGCGCCGCGTAGTCCTCCAGCGTCTCGCGGGAGCCGATGGTGCCGGGCTCGGCGACCGGCTCGGGGGCGCCCGACTCCAGCCATTCCTCGACCAGTTCGCGGATCTGGGCGAGACCGGTGTCCTGGCCGACCGGGGCGGCACCGGCCCGGCACATCTTGATGCCGTTGTACTGGGCCGGGTTGTGGGAGGCGGTGAACATCGCGCCGGGCAGGTCCAGCGCGCCCGAGGCGTAGTACAGCTGGTCCGTGGAGCACAGGCCGATCTCGGTGACGTCGGCGCCGCGGTCCGCCGCGCCGCGCGCGAAGGCGCGGGACAGTCCGGGGGACGAGGGCCGCATGTCGTGGCCGACGACGATCGCCGTGGCCTCCGTCACCTCCGCGAAGGCGGCGCCGAAGAGCCCGGCCAGTGTTTCGTCCCACTGGTCCGGGACCACTCCGCGCACGTCGTACGCCTTCACGATCTGCGACAGATCAGCAGTCACGGCCAACCCTCCTGAAGTTCTTGGGTGCCCACAAACTACCCGTCCGGGGTAAGGGCGAGGTGTGCGGACACCGGCAGGACGCGTGGGCATCACCGGCAGGAGTGGTGTCCGGTACCGCTCAGTTGTCCGGGGAGCGCAGGACCCGGAGGTGGCCGCGGCGGGCGACCTCCATGGGGTCCGCCGTGCGGGCGCCGCCGCCGGCCTCGGCGGCGCGCTCCTGGGGGCGGGCGGCCTCGCGCACGGCGTTGGCGAGCGCCTCCAGGTCGTCACCGCTGGGGCGGGCGGGGGCGGAGCCGTCGAGGAGACGGACGACCTCCCAGCCGCGCGGGGCGGTGAGGCGCTCGGAGTGCTCGGCGCACAGGTCGTAGCAGTGGGGTTCGGCGTAGGTGGCGAGCGGGCCGAGGACCGCGGTCGAGTCGGCGTAGACGTACGTCAGCGTCGCGACGGCGGGTCGGCCGCAGGCGGTGCGCGAACAGCGACGTACAGGGCTCACGACGTTGGACGGTACCGCACTCTTGAGCGGGCCGCGACGACTCCCCGCCCAGTCACTCCCCCGTGTCGTGCTGTGAGACGCCCCACATGCCCCTCGGACAGGCCTTGTTGACCTGCGCGGAAGGGGTTTTCGGGGGGATCGGGAGGGGCCGTTTTCGGTCATCACCCGGTACAAACACCGTCAAATGGCTTGAGTTCTATGGCCGTGAACGGTTTCCGGACGGTTGCCGAAACGAGCCGGTCCTTGGCCGGAACGGTCATCCGGCGACACGAACGCGACATGAAGTCACCGGTGGCCGGTTGGCGCGTGCGGCCGGGCGAGCCGGGCGGGCGAGGACTACGCTTCACCGGTGATGGACAACCGTGTACCGCCCCGAGCCGCAGGCCCCGGGCCCCGTCGCCGTGACCGCCACGGGCGGGGCATGCGGGGGCCGATCGCGCCTCCGCAGGTGCCGCTGGCGGCCAGCCGCGCGGAGGTCTTCGCCGACCTGGTGCAGGACTCCGTGGACCGGCTGGAGCGGCGGTGGCCGCAGCTGACCGAGGTCGACTTCCTGGTGCTGGAGGTGCCGCGGCTCGAAGGGGCCGAGGCGGGGCTGTGGGGCGACGAGGCGGTGCCGCTCGGCGGGGCCGTGCCGGCCCGCGAGGGGCGGCGGGCGCGGGTGGTGGTGTACCGGCGTCCGGTGGAGATCCGCTCCAAGGGGCGGGACGAACGGGCCGCGTTGGTGCACGAGGTGGTCGTCGAGCAGGTCGCCGAGCTGCTGGGGCTGACCCCGGAGACCGTGGATCCCCGGTACGGGGAGGACTAGGACCTCTCGTTCGGACCGGGCCGGGCGCCCGCGTTCGCGGAGTGCGGCGGTGCAACCGCGGGCGCCGGCCGGTCACTTCTGGAGGATGGACAGGTCCTCGTCCGTCTTCGGGACCGCGACCAGGCCCCGGTCGTTCGGGAGGGTCTGGATGGTGAAGCCGGGGATGCCCGACTCGGTGGCGGTGAGGGTGCGGGCGGCGTAGACGGGCGCGCCGTTGAGGGGTTCGACCGTCAGGGCATAGGTGCCGCCCTGGCCCGAGGGGACCGGCGCCTCGATGTTCTGCGTGGTGCCGGAGCCGATCGTGTAGGTCCTGGAGACCGCCGTACCGCCGTCGCTGCCCGCCGAGGCGGTGACCTTGACCTTGGCCGCGCCGGTGGGCGCCGTCAGGGCGAGGGTCGTGCCCTTGGCGCTGTTGTCGGCCGAGGTGGCGCGGGTGCCGACGGGGGCGGTGGCCGGGATGAAGGCCATCTCCTGGTTCGCGCCCTTGCCGCGCAGCACCTGCAGCGCGGCGACCACCGGCACCGACTGGTCGGTGGGCGTCAGCACCAGCGAGCCGGCCTCGCCGCGGGTCACCGGGCCGAGGTCCACCGCGGTGGTCATGCCGGACTTGACGTGCAGCGTCTCGTTCCCGGCGGGGGTGATCAGACCGCTGGGCGAGGCGAGGCGGACCGTGAGGTCCGCGTCGGCGTCACCGGGCGTGAAGGCGATCAGACGGACGTCGGTGGCGTCCTTGGGGATGCCGGGCAGCACCAGGGAGCCCGCCGGGTCGGCGGCCGCCGCCAGCCAGTCGCCGCCGGTCTTGCCGTCCAGCGCCTGCACGGTCGCGCCGACCCGCCCGCTGCGCACGCTGACGTGCACGGTCACGTCGTCCTGCCGCTCGTCGGTCAGCGTGGACAGCAGGATCGGCTCGCTGGTGTGCGGCTTGACCGTGAGGTTCTCCCCCAGCGGCGACTTGATCGCGCCGTTCTTGCCGTACAGCTCGACGTCCACCACGGCGGCGGAGTCGTCCGGGTTGGTCAGGTGGAGGTAGTCGGTGCGGCTGTCGGCCGTGCTCGCGCCCGGGAACCAGAACTCGGTGTCCGCGGGCGTGCAGGTGACGCCCTGGAGGCCGCGGCCGGTGCCGACGGCGATCTCGGTGGTCTCCTGGACCGTCCAGCCGGGCGCGAACTTCCCGTCGGCGGTACCGATCACCGCGGGGGCGTCGGCGCCCGAGGTGTCCCCGGTAGCGGGGGTGCCCGGCGCCTTCGGGGTGAGCACGGGTTCGGCGGTGGTCTTCTTGCCGTCCTTGCCCTTGCCCTGCCGGGTGCCGCCCGTGCCGTCCGCCGACTCCTCGGAGGCGGGCCGGAGTTGGGCCTTGCCGTCGCTCGCCGCGCCCTGGGTGACGGGGGTGAACGAGGTGTACGACGTGTCGGCGATGTCCGAGACGCTGGGCGCCGGGCACATGAGGCTGGTGCGTTCCACCGGCAGGTGGGCGGCGGCCGTGGGCGCGGCCGCGCCGGAGGCCGAGGGACCGGCCAGCGCGGCGAACGCCGTGACGGCGGCCAGCGCGCTGGTGCCGGCGATCAGGGACAGGGTGGTGCGGTTCACTGCTGGCTCCCGTCGGGGCGCTCGCTGCCGGTGCCATGGGGATGCTGGGGGTCGTAGCCCTGCTGGGTGGGGTCGTACGCCGGGTCGTAGACCTGCTGCTGGTAGGCCGCCGGGTCGTACGGCTGCTGACCGTCGCCGTAGGCGTACGGGTCGTACCCGGCCGTCTGGTAGGGGTCGGCCTGGTACGGCTGCTGCTGGTCGTAGCCGCCGGTCTGGTAGGCGTCGGTGCCGTAGCCGGGGTACGGGGTGTTCGCGTAGGAGCCGGCGTACGACTCGTCGAAGGAGGGGTCGTACGGCTGCTGGTGCGGGATCGGCGCGGGCTGCTCCCCGGCGTCGTCCACGACGGCCGGTGCCTCCTCGACCGGTGTCTCCCGTGCGTCCTCGGCCGGTGCCCGCTCGGCCTCGGCCTGGGCACGCAGGCGGCGGGCGCGACGGCCCTCACCGGCGACGGCCTGGGCGGGCACCGGCTCCTCCTCGGGGAGGTCGTCGTCCACGTCCCGGCGGCGGCCGGGCAGGGCGAGCACGACCAGGACGAGGCCGAGCAGGCCCTGGGCCCACAGCCAGGCGGTGTGGGTGATCGGCGCGTCGTAGGTGACGTCGAGCCGGCCGCCGGCGGACGGCAGCCGGAAGCCCTGGGCCCAGCCGTCGACGGTGGTGCGCGGCAGCGGCTTGCCGTCCAGGGTGGCCGTCCAGCCGGGGGCGGCGCTGTCGGCGAGGCGCAGGACCCGGCCGTCGGAGCCGGCGGGGACGGTGGTGTGGATGTCCACCGGTCCGGCGCTCACCGGCCGGCCGGCCGCGGAACCGGAGCCGCCCGCGGGCAGGATGACGGCGCGGGAGACCTCCTGGTCGACGCGCCACAGCGCGTTGCCGTCCTGCTGGCTGAGCCGGGCGAGCCCGGGGGTGGCGTCGAGGACGCGGGAGATGTCGCGGGGCGCGCCCTTGTGGACGAGGACGTAGCGCACGGCGAAGCCGCCGAGTTCGTCGGCCTGGTCGGCGCCGGAGCCGGCGATCAGGTTGGCGACGACCTTGTCCAGGCGCGCGTTCTCGCCGTCGGCGGCGGCCAGTTCGCCGTCCCCCATGCGGGCGCCGGCGCCGCGCACCAGGGTGTAGCGCACCCGCGCGGCGGAGTCGCTGTCGAGGACGAGGGTGCGGGCGCGGTCGCCGGTGGTGGAGTCCTCGGCGACGAACGCGGGCACCTGGGCCGGGTCGCGGCGCTCCACGGGCCCGTCGGCGCCGCGCAGCATCCAGCCGGCCGCCAGCAGCAGCGGGCCCACGGCCGAGGCGAGGGCGATCAGGGCGGCGACGGGCTGGCGCCAGCCGAAGCTCTGCTCGGCCACGCGGGCGCGGGCGCCGTCGGCGCCGAGGGCGGCGGCCGACAGCAGGGCGATGCCGTAGACGAGAGTGGCCGGGCCGGCCCAGGCGGACCGGTTGGCGAGCACCGCGAAGACCAGGCCCACCAGGGCGACGGCCCAGGCGGTGCGGATGCCCAACTGCCGTTCGGAGCGCAGCAGTGCGGCCAGGGCGGCGAGCACGATGCCGAGCAGCAGCAGGCCGCTCGCGGTGCCGGGGCCGCCCGGGCTGATGCCGAGCAGGTCGAGCGCGGAGGCGGCCGAGGCGCCGTACGCCAGGCCCGCCTCCGTGAAGAAGCCGGTCGGCAGCAGGGTCAGCGACCAGGGGGCGAGGAGCAGCAGCGGGGTGCCGAGCTGGGCGAGGAAGCGCAGTCCGGACGCGGCCAGGTCGGCGCGGCGCAGCGCGAGCACGCCGAGGCCGAGGATCAGCGCGATCGGCCAGACCACCGGGGTGAAGGCGGTGGTGATGGTCAGCAGCAGCGCGTACGCCCAGGTGGCGCGCCAGCTGCCGCGGGTGCCGTCGCGGCCGGTGAGGCCGCTCGCGGCGATGCCCGCGCGGGCGATGAGCGGCAGCAGCACGGCGAGTACGGCGGTGCCGACGCGTCCGCCGGCCAGGGCGCCGGTGGTGGCGGGCAGGAAGGCGTAGGCGATGGCCGCCCAGGCGCGCAGCAGCCGGGAGGTGACCAGGGGCCGGGAGGCGAAGTAGGCGGTGCACCCGGCGAGCGGCACCGAGCAGACCAGCAGCACGGTGACCGCGAGTCCGGTGGAGCCGAGGAGCAGGGTGGCGAGGGTGGCGACGAGCGCCAGGTAGGGCGGCGCGGACGGGGTGCCGCCGGCGCCCACCGGGTGCCACGCGTCCGCGAAGCGGGACCACAGTTCGCCGGCGCTCGCCGGGGCGGGCAGCAGGGCGCCGCCGCCGAGCGCGCCCCCGGAGAGCAGGGCGCGGCAGGCGACCAGGGAGATGACCAGTAGCGCGAGGAAGAGCACCGGTCCGGGCCTGCGGGCGATGCGCTTGAGCCGGGCGAACTGCTCGATCTCCAGGAAGTCGGCGTCGTCGCCGCCGGGCCCGGACTCCACGGCGCCGCCGTGCCGGCCGGCCGGGGCGGTGTCGGTGTCGGAGCCCGCGGTGAGGTTGCCGGCGAACTGCTCCACGGTGGCCCGGATGGTGGCGCCGGGCGGCGGGAAGAGGCGGCGCAGCTCGTCCTTGTCGATCCTCGGGGTGCCGCGGCGGCGTCGGGCGGCGATGATCCGCTCGGGGCGCAGCAGGGTGCCGAGCAGGCCGCGGATCTCGTCCACGGCCTGTCCGGGGACCTTGCCGACGAGGTAGGCGACGGTCCGCAGCAGGGTGCCGAGGACGAGCCGGAGCATCACCCAGGGCAGGGTCGCGGTACGGGTGTTGGCGAGCAGGGTGTAGACGGCACCCGCCTTGTCGACCTTGTGCGGTGAGGCGGCGGTGCGGCCCACGCAGTCGACGGTGCGGCGCTCACGGGAGGCGGCCTCGGCGTGCCGTACGACCGCGTCGGGGGCGACCAGGACACGGTAACCGGCCAGGTGGGCGCGCCAGCACAGGTCGACGTCGTCGCGCATCAGGGGCAGTCGGCGGTCGAAGCCGCCGAGCTGTTCGAACACGTCGCGGCGGATCAGCATGCCGGCGGTGGAGACGGACAGCACGGAGCGGACGTGGTCGTGCTGGCCCTGGTCCTGTTCACGGCGGTCCAGACCGGTCCAGCGGCGGCCGGAGTTGGCGATGGAGACGCCGACCTCCAGCAGTTGCCTGCGGTCGTACCAGCCGCGCAGCTTGGGGCCGACCACCGCCACGTCGTCGCGGCCCAGTTCGAGTTCGTTGTCGACGACCCGCAGCAGCTGGGCGAGGGCGTCGGGTTCGGGCGCGCAGTCGTCGTGCAGCAGCCAGAGCCACTGGACGGGTTCTCCGTACGGCAGTTCGGGAAGGTCGTAGGCGTCGTCGCGCCAGGTGCGGGTGGCCGGGTCCCAGCCGCTGGGACGCTTGAGGTAGGGCAGCTCGTCCGGGGTGAGGACGGGTGCGGTGCGGCTCGCCTCCTCGACGGCCTGGCCGAAGCCGGTGCGACGGGCGAGGTGCAGCACGCCCGCGTCGCCGAGAAATTCGCCGAGCAGCCGGGCGGAGTCGTCCGCGCTGCCGGTGTCGGCGGCCACCGCCTGCTGGACCGGGCGCTCCTGGCCGAGCAGCCCGGCGAGCGCGTCGGGCAGCCAGCGGGCGCCGTCGTGGGAGACGAGGACCGCGGTCACCACATGGCGTGGGAACTCGGGCGGGCGGGCTGGGTCGAACGCTGCGGCGGCGGCCGGGTCTTGGGCTGCCGTATGGCTGTGCACGGACATCGAGGTACGGGCCCCGGTTCGATGGACTGCGGTGGACGCCCGCGCCTCCTGCGACCTCAGGGGGACGTCGAGGGGAGTGCGGGCCGTCTCGGACGAGCGACCACACTATCGGCTGCCCACGACGACGGCCCGCCGCCTGTGGACAACCCACCGGCCACGGGCCGTTCGTGACGTTTCCCCGGGTATGCGTGCTGCCCGCGCGCGCTCAGACGGCGGCCTTCTTCAGGCGGCGGCGCTCCCGCTCGGACAGGCCGCCCCAGATGCCGAAGCGCTCGTCGTTGGCGAGGGCGTATTCAAGGCACTCGGAACGGACCTCGCAGGCGAGGCAGACCTTCTTCGCTTCTCTGGTGGAGCCGCCCTTCTCGGGGAAGAAGGACTCGGGGTCGGTCTGGGCGCACAGCGCGCGCTCCTGCCAGCCGAGTTCCTCGTCCGCGTCGTCGACCAGCAGTTGCTGCACCAGCTCGGTCATGTGCGCCCCTCGTCTGTCTTTCGCGTCCCCGTGGCGTGGCCGTTACCGATTTCGGCTGAACGACACGAGTGAAATTACAAGTGTGCTGCTCCGGGCGAGTCAAGCCGAGATCTGCTATTGAGCCCGTTATTCACTCTGCGGAACCAAGGCCATGCGGAAAGTGTTCAAATCGCCATAAACCCCGACACATGGCCGAGGCCCGACGGGCTGCCGTACCCCGCACGGCACCTCTGGGGCCCCTGTACGGAGAAAGACGCCCTGGCGTTCGATCGCGTTGCACACGGCTCGTCGCCCGCTCGGATGTGCCCCATGTGTCCCGGAGTCCCGAGGCGCAAACCCCCACTCGGCCAGATGCCCCGGATGAGGTGAATTGTGTCCCACGTGGCGGTCATCGAGTTGACAGCGCAGGTGTGAACCGTTGTCCTAGGGGGCATGCTCGCGCACTCGGCATTCACCTCGACCCGCACCGCCGGGTCCCACGGTGCTGCCCGGGCGCGCTGTAGCTGTTGTCGCTGTTCCAGCTGTTGAGCCGGCCTCTTCCCAGGTCTTCGCTCCGGCTGCCGCCGACGCCCCGCGCGGCTCGGCCGTACGTCCCCACCCCAGCTCCGCCGCTTCGCCGGATCCGGCTCCCGACCCGGGTCCCCGCTTTCTCCGCCCTCTCTCCGCCGAGGAACCAGCGCACCCATGAACAGCGACAACGACCTCCAGATCGCCGGCGACCTGCTCGAGGTCCCGCACCTGCTCCAGCCGCCGCGCGAGCACCCGGCCACCGTCGCCGAGTTCGCGGGGCTGGCCCGCGCCATCGCCGCCGACCGCGCCCAGTGGGCCGGCCTGGTCCGCTACGACGCCACCACCCGCTGGTACCACCGGCTGCGCACCGGCCCCGGCTACGAGGTGTGGCTGCTGTCCTGGCTGCCCGGGCAGGGCAGCGGGCGGCACGACCACGGCCGCTCCTCCGGTGTCCTCACCGTCCTCGCCGGAACCCTCACCGAGCACACCCGGCGCGGCGGCCACGCCCTCGCGCCCGGCGCGCAGCGGGTGTTCGCGCCGGGCTATGTGCACGAGGTCGTCAACGACACGCTGGAACCGGCGGTCAGCCTGCACATCTACCACCCCGGCCTGACCGAGATGCCGATGCTGTCCCCGTCCCGGCTCCGTGCGGCCGGGGCCGCCCCTACGGCCCCCTCCTGCGAGGCGCGTCCGGCGACCGCCTGACATGTTGTCGGCCCCTCCTGCGAGACTGGTCCCCATGCGCATTGTGGTTCTGGCAGGCGGCATCGGCGGTGCCCGTTTCCTGCGCGGTCTGAAGCGGGCCGTGCCGGACGCGGACGTCACGGTGATCGGCAACACCGGCGACGACATCCACCTCTTCGGGCTGAAGGTCTGCCCGGACCTCGACACGGTGATGTACACGCTGGGCGGCGGCATCAACGAGGAACAGGGCTGGGGGCGGTCCGACGAGACCTTCCATCTCAAGGAGGAACTGGCGGCCTACGGCGTCGGCCCGGAGTGGTTCGGGCTCGGCGACCGGGACTTCGCCACGCACATCGTGCGGACGCAGATGCTCGGCGCCGGTTACCCGCTGAGCGCGGTGACCGAGGCGCTGTGCGACCGCTGGAAGCCCGGCGTGCGGCTGATCCCGATGACCGACGACCGCGTGGAGACCCATGTGGCCGTCGAGATCGACGGCGAACGCAAGGCGGTCCACTTCCAGGAGTACTGGGTGCGGCTGCGGGCCTCCGTCCCCGCCGAGGCCGTGGTCCCGGTCGGCGCCGAGCAGGCCAAGCCGGCCCCGGGCGTCCTGGAGGCCATCGCCGGGGCGGACGTCATCCTCTTCCCGCCGTCCAACCCCGTCGTGTCCATCGGCACGATCCTCTCGATCCCCGGCATAAGGGAGGCCATCGCGGACGCGGGCGTGCCCGTGGTCGGCCTGTCCCCCATCGTCGGCGACGCGCCCGTGCGCGGGATGGCCGACAAGGTGCTCGCGGCGGTCGGCGTGGAGTCCACCGCCGCGGCGGTCGCCGAGCACTACGGCTCGGGCCTGCTGGACGGCTGGCTGGTGGACACCGTGGACGCCGCGGTGGTGGAGCGCGTCGAGGCCGACGGCATCCGCTGCCGGGCCGTACCGCTGATGATGACCGACGTGGACGCGGCCGCGCAGATGGCGCGGGAGGCGCTGGCCCTGGCCGAGGAGGTGCGCGGCGCGTGAGCACGGACAGCGAGGAGCGCCCGGGGTTCCGGGTCTGGGCGCCGGCCGGCTTTCCCGAGGTGCGCGAGGGCGACGACCTCGCCAAGCTGATCGCCGACGCCGAGCCCGGCCTGGCCGACGGCGACGTGGTGGTCGTCACCTCCAAGATCGTCTCCAAGGCCGAGGGCCGGATCATGGAGGCCGAGGACCGGGAGGCCGCGATCGACGCGGAGACGGTCCGGGTGGTGGCCCGCCGGGGCACCCTGCGGATCGTGGAGAACCGGCAGGGCCTGGTCATGGCCGCCGCCGGGGTGGACGCCTCCAACACCCCCGCCGGAACCGTGCTGTTGCTGCCCGAGGACCCGGACGCCTCCGCCCGGGCCATCCGGGACGGCCTGCGGGACACGCTCGGGGTCGAGGTCGGGGTCGTCGTCAGCGACACCTTCGGGCGACCCTGGCGCTCCGGGCTGACGGACGTGGCGATCGGCGCCGCCGGGGTGCGGGTGCTGGACGACCTGCGCGGCGGCACGGACGCGTACGGCAATCCGCTCAGCGCCACCGTGGTGGCCACGGCGGACGAACTGGCCGCCGCCGGAGACCTGGTCAAGGGCAAGGCCGAGGGCCGGCCGGTCGCGGTGGTGCGCGGTCTGCCCCACGTGGTGGAGCGGGACGGCGACACGGGCGCGCGGGCGCTGGTGCGCAACGCGGCCGACGACATGTTCCGGCTCGGCACCTCCGAGGCCGTCCGCGAGGCGGTGACCCAAAGGCGCACCGTGCGGGCCTTCACCGACGATCCCGTGGACCCCGGTTCGGTGCGGCGGGCGGTGGCGGCGGCCGTGACCGCGCCCGCCCCGCACCACACCACGCCCTGGCGGTTCGTGCTGCTGGAGTCGGCCGAGTCCCGGACCCGGCTGCTGGACGCGATGCGGGACGCCTGGATCGCGGACCTGCGCCGGGACGGCAAGAGCGAGGAGTCCATCGCCAAGCGGGTGCGCCGCGGCGACGTGCTGCGCAACGCGCCCTACCTGGCGGTGCCCTGCCTCGTCATGGACGGCTCGCACCACTACGGGGACGCGCGGCGGGACGGCGCCGAGCGGGAGATGTTCGTCGTCGCCATGGGCGCGGGCGTGCAGAACTTCCTGGTGGCGCTGGCCGGGGAGCGCCTGGGCTCGGCCTGGGTGTCGTCCACGATGTTCTGCCGGGACGTGGTCCGCGAGGCGCTGGGGCTGCCCCCGGAGTGGGAGCCGATGGGCGCGGTGGCCATCGGGCGCCCGGCCCAGCCGCCGGCACCGCGCGGCGAGCGGGACGCGGGGGCGTTCATCGAGGTGCGCTGAACGACGGCTGGGCCGGGACCGCTCCCGGTCTCACCAGGCCGGCCCGGTCCCGCCGGTTCGGCCCGGTCCCGCCGGTTCGGCCCGGTCCCGCCGGTTCGGCCCGGTCCGGAAGAAAGGCCCTAGTCTCTAAGGACGGCACACCGGTACTCCCGAGGATCTGATCCGTGGCAGGACGCTTCGCTCCCCGAGCCGCGCGCACGAGCGTGCGCGGCGGCGGCCCGGGCCTGCCCGCGGCCGGGATACCGCGGCAGGCCACGGCCCCCGCGCGGGTGCGGCGCTGGACGCCCGAGGGGCCGCTCGACCTCGGTCTGGTGCTCGGGCCGCTGCGGCGCGGGCCCGCCGACCCGACGTTCCGGGCCACCGCGGACGGGTCCGTGTGGCGCGCCACCCGCACCCCGGTGGGCCCCGGCACGCTGCGGGTGCGGGCGTACGGCGGCGAGGTGCTCGGCGAGGCCTGGGGGCCCGGCGCCGAGTGGCTGCTCGACGGGCTGCCCGAGCTGCTCGGCGCGGCCGACGACCCCGACGCGTTCGTGCCCCGGCACCGGGTGGTGGCACTGGCGCGGCACCGGCGGCCGGGGCTGCGCCTGACGCGGACCGGGCTGGTGCTGGAGTCGCTGATCCCGTCGGTGCTGGAGCAGAAGGTCACGACGGACGAGGCGTACCGGGCGTGGCGGCTGCTCGTGCGGCGGTTCGGGGAGCCGGCGCCGGGGCCCGCGGGGCACGGCGAGCGGCCGATGTGGGTGATGCCCGCGCCGCGGACCTGGGCGCTGATTCCCTCCTGGGAGTGGCACCGGGCCGGGGTCGATGACAAACGGGCGTCCACCGTGCTGCGCGCCGTACGGGTCGCCGCGCGGCTCGAACAGTCGGTGGGGATGCCGGCGGCCGAGGCGCGGGCGCGACTGGAGGTCGTGCCCGGGGTGGGCCCGTGGACGTCCGCCGAGGTGGTGCAGCGCAGCCATGGGGCGGCGGACGCCGTGACGGTCGGGGACCTGCACCTGCCGCGCATCGTCGGGTTCGCCCTCGCGGGCGACCGGGACGCGGACGACTCCGTGATGCTGCGGCTGCTGGAGCCCTATGCCGGGCAGCGGCACCGGGCGGCCCGGCTGATCCTGTTGAGCGGTGTCGCACCGGCACGGCGGGTCCCGAAGATGCCACGGGTGGACATCGGCCTGCTGTGAACCGGGCCCGTGCCCGCCTCCCCCGGCGGCAGGGCCGGCCGCGGCGGGCGGCGGCCCTACTGGTCCGAGGAGAAACGGACCGCGCCCGCCGGGATCAGCGCGTCGCACCACACCCGCGCGCCGTCGCGCAGTTCGTTGTCCGGGCCGACGACCGCGCCGTCGCCGACCACCGTGCCGGTGAGGACGGAGCGTTCGCCGACGCGGGCGCGGGTGCCGATGAGGGAGTCGGTGACGACCGCGCCGGGCTCGATGACGGCGCCCGGCAGGATCGTGGAGCCGAAGACCCGCGCGCCTTCCGCGACGAACGCGCCCTCGCCGACCACCGTGCCGCCGGTCACCTTCGCGTCCGGCGCGATCCGGGCCGTCGGCAGGATCAGCCGGTCCCCGCACCGCCCGGGCACCGCGGGGGACGGCGCCTTGCCGAGCACCAGATCGGCCGAGCCGCGCACGAACGCCGCCGGGGTGCCGAGGTCCAGCCAGTACGTCGAGTCGACCATGCCCTGCAGATGCGCGCCTGCCGCGAGCAGCTGCGGGAAGGTCTCGCGCTCCACCGACACCGGCCGGCCCGCCGGGATCGTGTCGATGACCGAGCGGCGGAAGACGTACGCCCCCGCGTTGATCTGGTCGGTGACGATCTCCTCCGGCGTCTGCGGCTTCTCCAGGAAGGCCAGCACCCGGCCGGTCTCGTCCGTGGGCACGAGGCCGTAGGCGCGCGGGTCGGTCACCTTCGTCAGGTGCAGCGAGACGTCCGCGCCCGTCGCTTGGTGGGTGTCGACGAGGGCCCGGATGTCCAGGCCGGTCAGGATGTCGCCGTTGAAGATCAGCACCGGCTCGTCGGGGCCGGAGTGCAGCCGCGAGGCCACGTTGCGGATCGCGCCGCCCGTGCCCAGGGGCTCCTCCTCGGTGACGTACTCCAGGTGGAGGCCCAGCGCCGAGCCGTCGCCGAAGTACGGCTCGAAGACCTCCGCCAAGTAGCTGGTGGCGAGGACGATGTGCTCGACGCCCGCCGCTCTCGCCCGCGCCAGCTGGTGGGTGAGGAACGGCACGCCCGCGGCCCGCACCATGGGCTTGGGGGTGTGCACCGTCAGCGGACGCAGTCGGGTGCCTTTGCCGCCGACCAGGAGGATCGCTTCTGTCACCTGTCGTCTCTGCTTCCTGCCGGGACCGGCCGAACTGCCTCGTTCTACTCGTATCGGCCGGTCAGTGTACGCAGACCGTAGCGATGGAGGCCGTGACGACCACGCCGTTTGCCGAGAGATCGGTGTGAGATCGGTGAGAGATCGGCGCGCCCCGCACCGGAACCTGCCCCCGGAACCCGCACCGGAACCGGTCACCGGGCCGATCCCCGCACCGCCGGTCGAACCGGTCGCCCGGCCCGTGGCGGGCCGGGTCGCCCCCACCCTCCCACGCGTACGCTGTGCCGGGTGAACGCCACCGATCGCACCCCCGCCGACCTGCTGGCCGCCGCGCTCGCCGCGGACCCCGGCCGCCCGCTGGTGACCTTCTACGACGATGCCACGGGCGAACGCGTCGAACTGTCCGTCGCCACCTTCGCCAACTGGGTGGCCAAGACCGCCAACCTTCTCCAGGGCGACCTCTCCGTGGAACCCGGCGACCGGGTCGCGCTGCTGCTGCCCGCGCACTGGCAGACGGCGGTGTGGCTGCTGGCGTGCGCGTCGGTGGGCGCGGTGGCGGACATGGCCGGGAATCCGGCGGCGGCCGACGTGGTGGTCAGCGGGCCCGACACGCTGGAGGCGGCGCGGGCGTGCCGGGGCGAGCGGGTCGCGCTGGCCCTGCGGCCGCTCGGCGGGCGGTTCCCCGAGCCGCCGCAGGGGTTCCTCGACTACGCCGTGGAGGTGCCGGGCCAGGGCGACCGGTTCTCCTCGCCCTACGCCGGGGAGTCGGCGCTGATCGTGGCCGGTGCGGAGTACAGCGGGGCCGAGGTCGTGGAGAAGGCCGTCGCCGACGCCCCCGCGCTGGATCTGACGGGTCCCGGTTCGCGGCTGCTGTCGGGGCTGCCGTACGACACCTGGGAGGGGCTGAGCGCGGGCCTGTACGCGCCGCTGGCCGGCGGTGGGTCCGTGGTGCTCTGCCGCCATCTGGACCGGCTGGACGAGGAGGCGCTGGCCAGGCGGATCGAGAGCGAGAAGGTGACGGCGGTCCGCGGGCTCCCCCGCTCGGCGTAGTCCAGGGCGCCCGACCGGCCCGCCCGCCTCATCGTCGTAGGAGTACCGCCGCTCCTACCGCTTCGGGGATCCCGCGCCGTGACCGACTCCGCCCGTACGCCGCCCGGCCCCGGGGCCGGCTCGTCCGCGAGCGGGCGGGGGCTCGCCCGGCGGCGGCGCCGGCGGTGGGGCGCAGCGGCGGCGTGCGGCGTCATGGCGCTGGCCGTGGCGGCCGCCGGGGCCGGGTGGGCGGCCTACGACAAGCTCGGTGACAACATCCGGGCCGACGACGCGGCTGCCGCCGAACTCGCCCGGCACGCGCGCGAGCGGCCCCCGGATCTGGTGCCGGGCGCCCAGGACATCCTGCTGATCGGCTCCGACACCCGGGCCGGGAGCGGCAACGCCCGCTACGGGCGGGACCTGGGCAGCCGGCGGTCGGACACCATGATCCTGCTGCACCTGGCCGCCGACCGGCGCAGCGCCACCGCCGTGTCGCTGCCCCGGGACCTGATGGTGCGCGTTCCCGGCTGCCCGCGGGCCGACGGCAGCCGCGGTGAGCCGATGTTCACGATGCTCAACCAGGCCTTCGAGCTGGGCGGTTCGGCCTGCACGATCCGTACCGTGGAGCAGCTGACGGGCATCCGCGTGGACCACCACGTGATCGTGGACTTCAGCGGGTTCAAGGACCTGGTGGACGCCGTCGACGGGGTGCGGGTCTGCCTGAAGGAGCCCATCGACGACAAGGCGGCCCGACTGCGGCTGCCCGCGGGCCGGGTCACCCTCGACGGGGAGCAGGCCCTCGGCTACGTACGGGCCCGGGAGTCGGTGGGCGACGGCAGCGACACCGAGCGGATGCGGCGCCAGCAGCGCTTCCTCGGCGCCCTCGTCACCAGGATGCGCGGCACCGACGTACTGCTCGACCCGCTGCGTCTGTACGCCGTGTTGGACGCGGCCACCTCGTCCCTCACCACCGACCCCGGTCTGGCGAGCCCGGTCGGTCTGTACCGGTTGGTGCGCGTGCTGCGCGGCATCCCCACCGGACACGTGCGGTTCCTGACGGTGCCGAGGGAGCCGTACGTCCACGACGCCGATCGTGACCAACTCGTGGAGCCCGCCGCCGAGAAGCTGTTCGCCCGGCTGCGCACGGACCAGCCGGTGGCGGTCGCCGACGGTGCGCCGAAGCCTCGGCGGGGGGCGCGAGAAGGCGCAAAGGGCGACCCGTCTCCGGCGCCCGTCTTCACCGGGAACACCGCCGCGGAGCACGGCTGCGCGTAAGGCATTCGCCAAGGGAACGGACTTCCGTTCAGAAAATGAGGCGGATTGCCCAGTTGTAGGGACGACGAATTTGTCACCGACGTCGCTTGACGCTGAACTGGGCGGATAGTGTGAGCGATCCGGTGCACCTGGCCGCGAGGTCCTACCTGGGGTCGTGCACTGTTTCACCGAGACCCGAGCGCCTTTGAGGGGGAAGGCGCCGCGTGGCCCCGACGGAGGATTCGGACAACCGTGGACGCGCAAGGCCGTGGGCGGGCGGACAACATCGATCCCGCAGACCAGTGGGTGCTCAATCCGAACACCGGCGAATACGAACTGCGACTGCCCCCTTCCGGAACGCAATCGGTACCCGGTCCGCGCCGGCCGTCCACCGAGAACGGCGGCGGGCGGCGGCGGCGCAACGACATGGCGCCGGGCGAGACCCGTGAGATGAGCCAGGTGGGGGCGGAGGACGGCGCTCGTGCCGAGGACGGCGCGCGCGCCGGGGCCGCGACCCGCGCCCGGGGCGGGACACGCGCCTCGGAGAAGGGGCGCGTCGCCGAGCGGGGCCGCGCCGGTGACAAGGCGCGCGCCGGGGACGTCCCCCCGCCGCGCTCCTCCCGCCGCAAGGGCGCCGAGCCCGAGCCGGCGCCGGGGCGCCGCGGCCGGCGGCCGGCGAAGAAGAAGTCGAAGGCCAAGAAGGTCCTCGCGTGGACCGCGGGCGGCACCGCGTTCGTGCTGGTCGCCGCGGGCGCCGCCGGGTACATGTACCTCAAGCACCTCGAGGGGAACATCAGCTCGACCGACGTCGGCGACGCGGGCTCCAAGGGCTTCAGCAAGGACGAGGCCTTCAACCTGCTGATCATCGGCACCGACCGGCGGACCGGCAAGGGCAACGAGGGCTACGGCGACAAGGGCAGCGTCGGGCACGCGGACACCAACATCCTGCTGCACGTCTCGAAGGACCGCAGCAACGCGACCGCGCTGAGCATCCCGCGCGACCTGATCGTGAACGTCCCGGACTGCCCGACGAAGCAGCCCGACGGCTCGACCAAGGTGATCCCCGGCACGGAGAACGTACGCTTCAACACCAGCCTCGGCCAGGACGGCCGCGACCCGGGCTGCACCATGCGCACGGTCGAAGAGGTCACCGGCATACACGTGGACCACTTCATGATGGCCGACTTCAACGCGGTGAAGACCCTGTCGAGCGCGGTGGGCGGCGTCGACGTCTGTGTCGCCCACCCCGTGGACGACAAGGACTCCCATCTCAAGCTGCCGGCGGGCAAGTCGGTGGTGAAGGGCGAGCAGGCCCTCGCCTTCGTGCGCACCCGGCACAGCTTCGGCAACCACGGCGACCTGGACCGCATCAAGGTCCAGCAGCAGTTCCTGGGCTCGCTGATGCGCAAGATGTCCTCCAGCGACACGCTCACCAACCCCTCGAAGCTGCTGGACCTCGCGGAGGCGGCCACCAAGGCGCTCACCGTCGACACCGGCATAGACAACATCAGCACGCTGAAGGACATGGCGCTGGAGCTGAAGAAGGTGCCGCCGAAGAACGTCACCTTCACCACGGTGCCGGTGGTGGACAACCCCGCCGAGAAGGTCCCCGTGACCGTCGTCCTCAACCAGACGGCGGCCCCCCCGGTCTTCCAGGCGATACAGAACGACGTCTCGTTCACCGACGTGAAGCGCAAGCAGAAGGCCGCCAAGGACGCGCAGAACGCCCGGCTCAAGGGCAGCAGGTCCGCGCCCGGGGACGTGCGGGTGCGCATCCTCAACGGCGGTGCCACGACGGGCAGCGCCCAGGCGGTCCTCACCTGGCTCCAGAACACCGAGGGCGTGCCGAAGTCGGAGAACGCGGGCGACGCCCCGGCGCCGCTGACGAAGACCACCCTGGAGTACGCGCCGGAACAGGCCGACCAGGCACGCGAGTTGGCGGCGCTGATGGGGCTGCCGGGCTCGGCGCTCAAGCCGGGCAAGAGCGTCGTCAACTCCCAGGGACTGCCGGCCATGACCCTGACTCTGAGCAAGGACTTCAAGGGCGCGGGCGTCCCGCTGACCGCCCCGCAGAAGGCGCCGAAGGTCGACAAGTCCACGGCCGACGAGGTTAAGTGCGCCTCATAGGTAACCCTGCGGGCCCGTCGTGCGTCTAACCACTCGACGCGGGACGGGCCCGTCGCATGGTGCAAGGGGCGGGGAGGGCAGGGAGATTGGCGCAGAGCGAAGTGCGGGGTGACGCTGCCGAAGTGGACGACACGATGGCGCTCACACCGCGGACGGCGAGCCCGTCGGACAGTGCCGGACGGCACGGGGGCGGGCGGCGCACGGGGGGACCCGGGAAGGACCGGCCACGCCGGGGACGGCGCGCGCTGCGCTGGTCGGCGACGGTGCTGGCGGTGGTCATACTCGGGACGGCGGGCGCGGGTTACCTCTACTACCAGCACCTGAACGGCAGCATACGCAAGGGCGAGCGCAGCAGCGGTGACGCCAAGGCGCGCAAGACCGCCCCGAACGCGGCCGGTCAGACCCCGGTGAACATCCTGTTGCTCGGTTCGGACAGCCGCAACTCCGCCGAGAACCTGAAGCTGGGCGGCAGCCGGAGCAGCGTCGGCGATCCTCCGCTCGCGGACGTGCAGATGCTCATCCACATATCCGCCGACCGCAAGAGCGCGGCCATGGTGAGCATCCCCCGGGACACCCGGGTCGCCATCCCCAAGTGCACGGACCCCGACACCGGCAAGGTCTACCCCCCGAGGAACGACATCATCAACACCACCCTGGGCCGGGGCGGCGCCGGCTGCACGCTGGCCACCTGGGAGAACCTCACCGGGGTCTACATCGACCACTGGATGACGATCGACTTCGCGGGCGTGGTGAAGATGGCGGACGCCATCGGCGGTGTCGACGTCTGTGTGAAGCAGAACGTCTGGGACCGCCCGACCGCGGCCCAGCGCGGCGGCTCCGGACTGAAGCTGACGGCCGGGACGCACAAGGTCAAGGGCGTTCAGGCGCTCCAGTGGCTGCGCACCCGGCATGCCTGGGGCAGCGACCTGATGCGGGCGCGCGCCCAGCACATGTACCTGAACTCCATGATCCGCACGCTCAAGTCGCAGAACGTCTTCACCGACAGCGGGCGCCTGATGGACCTGGCCGACTCGGCCGTCAACTCCCTCAAGGTCTCCGAGGAGATCGGCACGGTCAAGAAGCTGTACGACCTCGCCATGGAGATGAAGTCGGTGCCGACGAACCGCATCACGAGCGTGACGATGCCCAACCTCCCGGACCCGCAGGACCCCGACAACCACGTCGTGCCCAACCAGGCGGACGCGAACCGGCTGTTCGAGATGCTGCGCGACGACGTCCCGCTCGACAAGAACGGCGGCAAGGGGTCCTCGAAGCCGGTCGCGGACAAGCCGGCGCCGGCGAAGACGCCCTCCACCGACCCGTCCCGGCTCGGGGTGCTGGTGCAGAACGGCACCGGCTCCTCCTCGCAGGCCGCGGCGCCGGGGCGGGCCAGGACCGTCGCGCAGGCGCTCGTGGCACAGGGCTTCGGCAGGGCGGCGGCCGACACCTCGGGGTCGCTGTCCGAGGACAAGACGGTCGTCGAGTACCCGAGCGCGGACCTGGAGGGCGACGCCCAGGGCGTGGCCAAGGCGCTGGGCGTCCCGGCGAGCGCGGTGCGCAAGTCCACCGGGGTCTCCGGGGTCACGGTCGTGGTGGGCGCCGACTGGCGCAGCGGCACCGTCTTCCCCAAGCAGTCCAAGCCGAAGGCCGGCGACATCCCGTCCAACGCCGACGCCATCAACGGCGCGGACACCGACTGCATGGACGTGTACAGGCCGTACCAGTGGTGAGGCGGCCGGGGTGCCTTCGCGGAAAGGCACCCCGGCGGTTCGTCAGCCGCGCACCGCGGGCCGGCGCGAGGCGATGACCCGCTTCGCCAGCGACTTGGGGCTGGTCAGAAAGCCCCAGCCCCAGGACATGTGCATGGTGGCGAGGGCAAGGGGGATCTGGAGCCGGGCCTTGGCCGGCAGGCCCTTGCCCGCCGGGACGGAACCCGCGGCGATCGCGGCCAGGTAGCCGCCGGGGATCACCAGCGCCCAGGGGGTGACGGCCACGCCGACCACCAGGCCCGCGGCGATGGCGCACACCGCGGTCGGCGGGGCGAGGTAGCGCAGGTTGATGGAGCCGGAGTGGTAGCGGGCGACGACATGGCGCCAGCGGCCGTAGTCCTTGTACTGCTTGGCGAGGGCGCGCACCGAGGGGCGGGGGCGGTAGGAGACCTTCAGCTCCGGTGAGAACCAGATCAGGCCGCCCGCCTCGCGGATGCGGAAGTTCAGCTCCCAGTCCTGGGCGCGGATGAACTCCTCGTTGTAGCCGCCCTGTTGCTCCAGTGCCTCGCGCCGGAAGACGCCGAGGTAGACCGTCTCGGCGGGGCCGGCCTGGCCGCCGGTGTGGAACGCCGCGTTGCCGACGCCGATCTTCGAGGTCATCGCGGCGGCGACCGCGTGCTCCCAGTCGTTCTCGCCCTCGGCGTGCATGATGCCGCCGACGTTCTGCGCGCCGGTCTCCTCCAGGAGCCGCACGGCGGTGGCGATGTAGTTCGGCGAGAGCATGCCGTGGCCGTCGACACGGACCACGATCGGGTGCCGGGAGGCCTTGATCGCCGCGTTCAGCGCCGCGGGGGTGCGGCCGGTCGGGTTCGGGACGGTGTGCACGCGTGGGTCTTCGGCGACCAGCTCGGCGGCGATCTCGTCCGTTCGGTCCGTGGACGGACCGAGGGCGATCACGACCTCCATCTCGCCGGCGTACTCCTGCGCGAGGATCGCTTGGACGGCCCCACGCAGATGCCGTTCCTCGTTGAGGACGGGCATGATCACGGATACGGCGGGGAACCGCACGTCGGGCTTGGCGTTCATAGGACGCTCACGTTACCGCGAACGGGGGACAGCGGTGCGCGCCGTCGGGGCCGTGACGCGGGATGGAGATCGTATCGGCCTACTGTGCTCACGGATCCCACGTACGGCCTCGTCCGGAGGTGTCCCTTGGCCAGCCCGCCCCGGTCCCCGGCGCGTCCCCAGCGCCGCCCGCAGCCGCCCCGCCGGGTACCGCCCCCGCCCGAGCGACTGGTGCGGCCCGTGCGCCGGCGGCGCCCGCGCTGGGCCGTACGGGCGATGACCACCCTGTCGGTGGTGGTGCTCGCCTCCGCCGGCATCGGGCACGCGGTGGTCACCAGCCTGGACGCGGGCATCGCCCGGGTGGACGCCTTCAAGGACATGAAGAACCGGCCGCAGCCGGGCCACGGCATGAACATCCTGCTGGTCGGCACCGACGGCCGGGACAAGATCACCGAGCCGCAGCGGCGCGCGTTCCACCTGGGCGGACAGCCCTGCCACTGCACCGACACGATGATGATCGTGCACATCTCGGCGGACCGGGAGCGGGCCACGGTGGTGAGCCTGCCGCGCGACTCCTACGCCCAGGCGCCCGCCCGCCTCGACCAGACCACCGGCCGGCAGCTCGGCCCGCACCCGCTGAGGCTGAACGCGGCCTATGCCGAGGGCGGCCCCCAGCTGACCGTGCGCACGGTCGAGGACATGACCCGGGTGAAGATCGACCACTACCTGGAGGTCGACTTCACCAGCTTCATGCGGACCGTGGACGTCCTCGGCGGGGTCCGGATCTGCACGGCGACGCCGCTGAAGGACACCTACAGCGGACTCGACCTCGCGCCCGGCACGCACACCCTGCTGGGCGGCCAGGCGCTCCAGTACGTGCGCTCACGGCATCTGGACGGCGCGAGCGACCTGGGCCGGATGAAGCGCCAGCAGCGGTTCCTGGCGGCGCTGATCGAGAAGGCCACCTCGTCCGGGGTGCTGCTGAACCCGATGCGGTTCCGGGACGTGACCCGGGCGGTGCTGGGCTCGGTCCGCGCCGACAAGGGCTTCGGCACCGACGAGCTGCTCGACCTCGGCCGCGCGATGCGGAACTTCTCGCCCTCGTCCTCGGAGTTCACCACCGTTCCCATCGGACAGATGCACTACCAGGTCAAGGGCGTCGGCGAGACCCTGAAGTGGGACCCGGCCCGGTCCGCCCGGCTGTTCGCGGCGCTGCGCGACGACAAGCCGCTCACCTCGGCGCACCGCGCCGCCGGCCCCGCCGCTGCGCCCGTCGAGGTGGACCCCCGGCAGATCCGGGTCCAGGTGGCGAACGGCACCACGACCTCGGGGCTGGCCAAGCGGATCGACACCGAGCTGGCGGCGACCGGCTTCGCCACCACCCGCCGGCCGGTGACGGCGCCCGCCCGGTCGGCGGCCACGCTCATCACGTACGACCCCCGCTGGGACCGCTCCGCCCACGCCCTGGCCGCGGCCCTGCCGGGCAGCGAGCTGCGCGCGGCGCCGGGGCAGGGGCCGGTGCTGACGGTGACGGCCGGGGCCGGCTTCCGGGGCGTGCGGGCGGTGCGCTTCGAGGACCCGGGGCGTCCGGACCAGAGCGTGGTGCGGGGCAACGAGGTGGTGTGCTCGGGCGACGCCTGAGCACACCGCCGGGCGCTCAGTCCTGAAGGCCCTCCGCGGCCCGCTGCTCGCGCAGCTCCCGGATGGCGCGGCGGCGGGCCAGCCGGTGGGTGCGGCGGATCTGCGCCTCCTGGTAGCGGCGGCGGTCGCGGTCGGTCTCGGGTATCACCGGGGGCACCGGGCGCGGCTTGCCGTCGGCGTCCACGGCCGCGAAGACCAGGTAGGCGGAGCCGACCTGGGTGGCCGGGGCGGACTCGTTCCAGCGCTCGGCGAGGACCCGTACGCCGACCTCCATGGAGGTCCGGCCGGTCCAGTTGACCTGCGCCTTCACATGGACCAGGTCACCGACGCGGACCGGTTCGAGGAACGCCATCTCGTCCATGGACGCGGTGACGGCGGGACCGCCGGAGTGCCGTCCGGCGACCGCGCCCGCCGCGTCGTCCACCAGCTTCATGATCACCCCGCCGTGCACCGTGCCCAGCAGGTTGGTGTCGCTGTGCGTCATGATGTGGCTCAGCGTGGTGCGCGAGGCGGACGTGGGCTTGCCCGGGATGTCCGGTTCCACTGCTTCCGAGTCCGTGGCCTGGTCTGTCATGCGCTCTACCTTATGCCGAAGTGACATTCGCGGAATTTGTGTCAGCTTCGCAACAGCGGCGCCCTTATTTTCCGACAGCCCTTGTAAGCCGTACGGCGGCGCCCTGCACACTGGTCGGCATGAATGACTGGCCCGAGGGATGGTCCGACGACGATCGCGGCCCCCGTTACGGACGCGGCAGCTCCGGCGCACAGCCGGAGGGTGCCCGCGTGATGCGTCAGGTGCGGCGCGGCCCTGCGGCGCCGCCGCAGGGGGCCGGCGTTCCGCAGCAGCCGTCGTACGTGGACGGCGGCGGGTACGACGGCGGGTATGACAGCGGTTACAACACCGGCCAGGTCTACGGCGGCCCCGGCGGCCGCGGGCCGGGCGGCGCGCCGGGTCCCGGCCCGCGCCGCGCGCCGAACTGGCGCCGGCGGATCAAGTGGACGGCGATCACGCTGGCCACCGTGATCGTCGTCACGTCGGTCGGGACCTACTTCTGGGCCGACTCCAAGCTGCGCCGCGAGGTCGACCTGTCCACGGTGATCGACCGGCCGCAGTCGGGGTCGGGCACCAACTACCTGATCGTCGGCTCGGACAGCCGCGAGGGCATGACCAAGGCGGACGAGAAGAAGCTGCACACCGGTGCCGCCGAGGGCAAGCGCACGGACTCGATGATGATCCTGCACGTCGGCGACAACGGCGACACGCTGATCTCGCTGCCGCGCGACTCGAACGTGGAGATCCCCTCGTACAAGGGCTCGACGTCCGGGAAGGTCTATCCGGCCACCGGCCGCCAGGAGAAGCTGAACGCGGCCTACGCCGAGGACGGGCCGACGCTGCTGGTGCGCACGATCGAGTACAACACCGGGCTGCACATCGACCACTACGTCGAGATCGGCTTCCAGGGCTTCGCCAACATCGTGGACGCGGTCGGCGGGGTCCAGATCAATATCGACAAGGGCTTCAAGGACAAGTGGTCCGGCGCCGACTTCAAGGCCGGCGAGCAGACCCTGAACGGCCAGCAGGCGCTCGCCTTCGTCCGCACCCGGCACGCGTTCGCCGCCTCCGACCTCCAGCGGACCAAGAACCAGCAGAAGTTCCTGGCGGCCCTGGCCCATGAGGTGGCGACGCCCTCGACCGTGCTGAACCCGTTCACGTTCTACCCGACCATGGGCGCGGGCCTGGACTCGCTGATCGTGGACAAGGACATGTCCCTGTGGGACCTGGCCTCGATGTTCTGGGCGATGAAGGGCGTCAACGGCGGCGACGGCACCTCGCTGAACATGCCGATATCGGGCTCCGTGGGCGGCAACCTCGTCTGGGACAAGGCGAAGGTGAAGACCCTGGTGGACGAGCTGAACAACGACCAGAAGATCACCGTCACCGGCAACTAGACGCGGGGTACGGCGTCCGAGGGCACCCGGCGGGGCCGCCCTCGGACGCCGCCTCGCGGTCAGCTCACATCCGGGCGCCCGCCATCGCGCGGCACATCTCGGCACAGCGGCGACACGCCTCCGCGCAGCGCATCAGCTGCGCGTCGTCGGGCATGGCCATACACGCCTCGGCGCACATGTCGCACGCCTTGGCGCACATCGCGCACATCTCGCCCGACATCGGCGAGCGGCGCATCATCATGTCGGCGCACATCCTGGTCGTCTCCGAGCAGTCCATGAGCGCCCGCATGATCTGCATCTGCGCCTGCCCGCCCTGCTGCATGCAGGAGCTCATGGTCTCCTCGCAGATGCTGTGGCAGTTCATGCAGGCCTCGATGCAGTCCTGCATCTGCTTGGTCATGGCGGGCATGGTGGTTCCGGGCTGGGCCATGGCTCCTCCTCGGGAGCGGGGGGACCCGGGTTCGGGTCCCGTGTGCTTCCGTCCTACGTCGCCCGGCGCCGCCCCGCATGTGACCGACCGGTCGTAAGGCCGGGACGCGAAGAGGCCCCCGGCGGCAGCCGGGGGCCTCGGTGACGAGCCGGAGGACCGTTACGGCAGGTTCCGCGCCATCACGATGCGCTGGACCTGGTTGGTGCCCTCGTAGATCTGGGTGATCTTGGCGTCGCGCATCATGCGTTCCACCGGGTAGTCGCGGGTGTAGCCGTAGCCGCCGAGGAGCTGGACGGCGTCGGTGGTGACCTCCATGGCGACGTCGGAGGCGAAGCACTTGGCCGCGGCGCCCAGGTAGGTGAGGTCGGAGTCGCCGCGCTCGGAGGCGGCGGCGGCCTGGTAGGTCAGGGCGCGGGCCGCAGAGATCTTCATGGACATGTCCGCGAGCATGAACTGGATGCCCTGGAAGTCGGCGATCGCCTTGCCGAACTGCTTGCGCTCCTGGACGTAGCCCTTGGCGTAGTCGAGGGCGCCCTGGGCGACGCCGAGCGCCTGGGCGGCAATGGTGATCCGGGTGTGGTCCAGGGTCTTCATCGCCGTGGCGAAGCCGGTGCCCTCCTCGCCGATCATGCGGTCGGCGGGGATGCGGACGTTGTCGAAGTAGACCTCACGGGTCGGCGAGCCCTTGATGCCGAGCTTCTTCTCGGGGGCGCCGAAGGAGACGCCCTCGTCGGACTTCTCGACCACGAAGGCGGAGATGCCCTTGGAGCGCTTGGTCGGGTCGGTCACCGCCATGACGGTGTAGTACTCGGAGACGCCCGCGTTGGTGATCCAGCGCTTGACGCCGTTGAGGATCCAGTGGTCGCCGTCGCGGACCGCCTTGGTCTTCATGCCGGCCGCGTCCGAGCCCGCCTCCGGCTCGGAGAGGCAGTACGAGAACATCGCGTCGCCCTTGGCCAGCGGGCCCAGGTACTTCTTCTTCAGCTCCTCGGAGCCGGAGAGGATCACGGGGAGCGAGCCGAGCTTGTTCACCGCGGGGATCAGGGAGGAGGAGACGCAGGCGCGGGCGACTTCCTCGATCACGATGACCGTGGCGAGGGCGTCGGCGCCGGAGCCGCCGTACTCCTCGGGGACGTGCACGGCGTGCAGGTCGTTGGCCACCAGGGCGTCGAGGGCCTCCTGCGGGAAGCGGGCCTCCTCGTCCACCGCCGCGGCGTACGGCGCGATCTTCGCCTCGACCAGGGAGCGGACGGCGTCGCGGAGCATGTCGTGCTCCTCGGACGGGCGGTACAGGTCGAAGTCAGCCGATCCGGCCAAGGTCTCTCACGCTCCAAAGACGCAGTGATGGTGGCACATTACAGACGCTAATTACCGTTAAGTAACTCGAATTTTAGGGCCCCTGCCCCAGGTCGCCTACGTGAGCTTGGCGACAGCGGGAAAGCTGCCCGCCGAGTCGCCCCGCTATGCTCGGGCCCGCACAAGACAATCCCCGAGCTGGAGTGCATCCATGAGCCTGAAGATCACAGTGATCGGCACCGGCTATCTCGGCGCCACACACGCCGCGGCCATGGCCGAGCTGGGGTTCGAGGTACTGGGCCTGGATGTCGTGCCCGAGAAGATCGCCATGCTGGAGCGCGGCGAGACCCCGATGTACGAGCCGGGTCTCGAGGAACTGCTGCGCCGGCACGTGGCCGGTTTCGAGGGGTCCACCGGGCGGCTGCGGTTCACCACCGACTGGGCCGAGGCCGGTGCCTTCGGCGATGTGCACTTCATCTGCGTGAACACCCCGCAGAAACACGGCGAGTACGCCTGCGACATGTCGTACGTCGACTCCGCCGTCGCCTCCCTCGCCCCGCATCTGCGCGGCCCGGCCCTGGTGGTCGGCAAGTCCACGGTGCCGGTGGGCTCGGCCGACCGGCTCGCCGCCTATCTGGCCGAGCACGCCCCGGCGGGCGGCGACGCCGAGCTGGCCTGGAACCCGGAGTTCCTGCGCGAGGGCTTCGCCGTCGAGGACACCCTGCACCCGGACCGGATCGTGGTGGGCGTGCGCAGCGAGCGCGCGGAGAAGCTGCTGCGCGAGGTCTACTCGACGCCGGTGGAGGAGGGCACCCCCTTCGTCGTCACCGACTTCCCCACCGCCGAACTGGTGAAGACCGCCGCGAACTCCTTCCTCGCCACCAAGATCTCCTTCATCAACGCGATGGCGGAGGTCTGCGAGGCGGCCGGCGGCGACGTGGCGAAGCTGGCGGAGGCCATCGGCCACGACGACCGGATCGGGCGCAAGTTCCTGCGCGCCGGGATCGGCTTCGGCGGCGGCTGTCTGCCCAAGGACATCCGGGCGTTCATGGCCCGCGCCGGCGAGCTGGGCGCGGACCAGGCGCTGACCTTCCTGCGGGAGATCGACTCCATCAACATGCGCCGGCGCGGCCAGATGGTGGAGATGGCCCGCGAGGCGCTGGGCGGCGGCTCCTTCCTCGGCAAGCGGGTGGCGGTGCTCGGCGCCACCTTCAAGCCCGACTCGGACGACGTCCGCGACTCGCCCGCGCTGAACGTGGCGGGCCAGATACACCTCCAGGGCGGCCAGGTGACCGTGTACGACCCGAAGGGCATGGACAACGCCCGCAAGGTCTTCCCCACCCTGGGCTACGCCGGCTCGGCGCTGGAGGCCGTGCGCGGCGCCGACGTCGTGCTGCACCTGACCGAGTGGCGGGAGTTCCGTGAGCTGGACCCGGCCGCGCTGGGCGAGGTGGCGTCGGCCCGGGTGCTCCTGGACGGGCGCAACACCCTCGACCCGGAGCTGTGGCGCCGGGCGGGCTGGACGTACCGGGCGATGGGCCGCCCGACCGCCTGACCGGCGAAGACGGCGCACAGGGCGGCGCCGGTTCGGCCGAGGCTCAGTCGGCCGAACCGGCGCCGCCCCGCATTTTGCCCCAGCTCCCTGTGGGTCAGGTTCCCTTGGCCCGGTAGCGCCGCATCTTCGCGCGCGCCCCGCAGACCCGCATCGAGCACCAGCGGCCGCGCCCGGCGGGGCTGCGGTCGTAGTACGCCCAGTGGCAGGTCTCGGCCTCGCACGCCTTCAGCCGCATCCAGGTGCCGGCCACCAGCGCCCCGGCGACGGCCGCGGCGATCCGGGACGGCAGCGGGGCGTCCGCGGCCGGGGCGAGGGCCGCCGAGCCGTCCCGACCGTCCACGGCGACGTAGAGCGGCGCGCGGGCCAGCAGTTCGCCGAGCGGGGTGACCGCCCGGTGCGGCGGATGACCGGCGTGGGCGAGCAGCGCGGCCCGCAGCGACTCCCGCAGCTCACGCGCCTCGGCGAGGCCGCCCTCGGTGATGCCGAAGCGCCCGCGCCCCTCCCGGGTGTCCAGCGTGTCGACGCCGCTCTCCAGGTCCACGGTGTTGACCAGGGACTCGACCAGGGCAAGGCCGCCGGGAGCCGCCGATCTGTCATTCATGGTTGCGACGTTACCGCCAGTCCGGGAGCATGGGGTAACCGTTACCGGTTACCCGCCTCTACAGGTAACAGAAGGAGGTCGTCATGGCTCTCGCCAAGCTCGGTGTGGTGGTCCTGGACTGTCCCGATCCCGGCGCGCTGGCCCGCTTCTACGCCGAGGTGCTCGGCGGCACGGTGGGGCGCGAGGACGACGACTGGGTGGAACTGTCGGTGCCCGAGGGGCAGACGCTGGCCTTCCAGCGGGCCGCCGGGCACACCCCGCCGCAGTGGCCCTCCGAGGAGCGGTCGCAGCAGTTCCACCTGGACCTGGACGTGCCGGACCTGGACGCGGCGGAGGAGGGGGTCCTCAAGCTGGGGGCCAAGCCCCTGGACACCGACGACCGCTCCCGCTCCTTCCGGGTGTACGCCGATCCGGCGGGGCATCCGTTCTGTCTCTGCGCCTGCTGAACCGCTCCCCAGGAGGAGAACATGGCGTCCGTCGCCCGTTTCCGCAACATCGTGCTCGACTGCCGCGATCCGCGTGCCCTGGCCGCCTTCTACGCGGCGGTGGCCGGGGGCACCCCGCAGGCGGAGTCCGACGACTGGGTGGTCCTGCAGATCCCGGACGGCCCCCGGCTGGGCTTCCAGCTCGCCCCGGACCACACGCCGCCGCAGTGGCCCCGCGCCGACCACAACGGCCAGCAGTTGCACCTGGACTTCGACGCCGGCAGCACCTGGGCGGAGATCGACGCCGCCCACGAGAAGGTGCTCGCGCTCGACGCCCGGCCGCTGGACCTGGAGGACCGGGAGAAGAAGGACTTCCAGGTGTACGCCGACCCGGCCGGGCATCCGTTCTGCCTGTGCCGGATCGAGCACGGGTAGCCGCCGCGCGCGGGTGAACGCCCGGGAGAAGACGCAGAGGAAGGCGGGGCGGCCGTACACCGGCCGTCCCGCCTTCTCGTCGCGCGTCAGCCGTCGAGCGACTCGATGGTGGCGTGGGACGGGCCGCGCCGCGACTGGAGGTCGCGGGCCACGTCCTCCGCCGCGCCCAGCACCCGCACCGCGTTCTGCCAGGTGAGCTTGGCCAGGTCCGCCCTGGACCAGCCGCGCTCCAGCAGCTCCGCGAGGAGGTTCGGGTAGCCGGAGACGTCGTCGAGGCCGTCCGGGGTGAAGGCGGTGCCGTCGTAGTCGCCGCCGATGCCGAGGTGGTCGATGCCGGCGACCTCGCGCATGTGGTCCAGGTGGTCGGCGACCACCGACACCGTGGCGACGGGGCGCGGGGTGCGCTCCTCGAAGGCGCGGTGGATCCTCATCGCCTCGGCGGTGGTGTCCAGGTGGTGCAGGCCGTGGGCGCGCATGTTCTCGTCGGCCGCGGCCGTCCAGTCCACGGCCGCCTGGAGCACGAACTTCGGCACGAACGTCACCATCGCCATGCCGCCGTTGGCGGGCAGCCGCTCCAGCACGTCGTCCGGGATGTTGCGGGGGTGGTCGCAGACCGCGCGGGCGGAGGAGTGCGAGAAGATCACCGGCGCGGAGGTCGTGTCCAGCGCGTCGCGCATGGTCGAGGCCGCCACGTGCGAGAGGTCGACGAGCATGCCGATCCGGTTCATCTCGCGCACGACCTCGCGGCCGAACGCGGTCAGGCCGTCCGCCTTCGGCGTGTCGGTCGCCGAATCCGCCCAGTCCACATTGGAGTTGTGGGTGAGGGTCATGTAGCGCACGCCGAGCGCGTGCAGACCGCGCAGCGTGCCCAGGGAGTTGGCGATGGAGTGGCCGCCCTCGGCGCCCATCAGGGAGGCGATACGGCCCTCGGCGCGCGCCGCCTCCATGTCGGCGGCGGTCAGCGCGGGCGCCAGGTCCGCCTGGTAGCGGTCCAGCAACTGCCGTACGCAGTCGATCTGTTCCAGCGTCGCGGCGACCGGGTCCGGGTGCTCGGCCGGGACGTAGACCGACCAGTACTGGGCACCGACACCGCCCGCGCGCAGCCGGGGGATGTCGGTGTGCAGGTGCTCGTGCTGGTGCCCGGCGATGTCGAGCCGGTCCAGGTCGTACCCCGACTTCTCGCGCAGCGCCCACGGCAGGTCGTTGTGCCCGTCGACCACCGGGAACTCGCGCAGCAGGGCACGGGCCTCGTCCAGGTTCGTCACGCCGCTCACTTCCCGAACCCGAAGCCGCCGGCGCCCTCGACCTTGGCGCGCAGCCGCTTGCCCTTCTCGGTGGCCTGCTCGTTGAGGTCGTGCTGGAAGTCGCGCATGCGGTGCAGCAGATCCTCGTCGTGCGCGGCGAGCATCCGGGCCGCGAGCAGCCCGGCGTTGCGGGCACCGGCCACGGAGACCGTGGCGACCGGGACGCCGGCCGGCATCTGCACGATCGACAGCAGGGAGTCCATGCCGTCGAGGTACTTCAGCGGCACCGGCACGCCGATGACCGGCAGCGGGGTGACCGAGGCCAGCATGCCCGGCAGATGGGCGGCGCCCCCGGCCCCGGCGATGATCGCCTTGAGCCCGCGGTCGGCTGCCTGCTCGCCGTACGCGATCATCTCGCGGGGCATCCGGTGCGCCGAGACGACGTCGACCTCGTACGCGATCTCGAACTCGTCCAGGGCCTTGGCGGCGGCCTCCATGACGGGCCAGTCGGAGTCCGACCCCATGACGATGCCGACCAGAGGGGATGACGGGAGGGCAGGGCTCATTCGGTGATGGTGCCTCTCAGGTAGCCGGCTGCGTGACGGGCGCGCTCCAGCACGTCGTCCAGGTCGTCGCCGTAGGTGTTGACGTGTCCGACCTTGCGGCCGGGCTTCACGTCCTTGCCGTACATGTGGATCTTGAGCTTGGGGTCGCGGGCCATGCAGTGCAAGTACGCCGAGTACATGTCCGGGAAGTCGCCGCCCAGCACGTTGACCATGACCGTCCACGGGGTGCGCGGGCGCGGGTCGCCGAGCGGCAGGTCGAGGACGGCGCGGACGTGGTTGGCGAACTGCGAGGTGATCGCGCCGTCCTGAGTCCAGTGGCCGGAGTTGTGCGGGCGCATCGCCAGTTCGTTGACGAGGATGCGGCCGTCGCGGGTCTGGAACAGCTCGACGGCGAGGTGTCCGACGACGCCCAGTTCCTTGGCGATGGTGAGGGCCATCTGCTCGGCCTTGAGGGCGAGCTCCTCGTCCAGGTCGGGGGCCGGGGCGATCACGGTGTCGCACACCCCGTTCACCTGCCGGGACTCCACCACCGGGTAGGCGACGGCCTGGCCGTGCGGGGAGCGGACGACGTTGGCGGCGAGCTCGCGCACGTAGTCGACCTTCTCCTCGGCGAGGACCGGGACGCCCGCCCGGAACGGCTCCGCGGCCTCCTCGGGCGTCTCCACCACCCAGACGCCCTTGCCGTCGTAGCCGCCGCGGACGGTCTTCAGGACGACGGGGAAGCCGTCGCCCTCGCCCGCGAACCGCACCACGTCCTCGGGATCGGCGACGATCCGGTGCCGTGGGCACGGGATGCCGATCGCGTCGAGCCGCGCCCGCATCACGCCCTTGTCCTGGGCGTGCACCAGCGCGTCGGGCCCCGGGCGCACGGGGATGCCGTCCGCCTCCAGGGCCCTGAGGTGCTCGGTGGGTACGTGTTCGTGATCGAAGGTGATCACGTCGCATCCGCGCGCGAACTCGCGCAGCGTGTCGAGATCGCGGTAGTCGCCTATGACGACATCGCTCACGACCTGCGCCGCGGAATCCTGGGGAGTGTCACTGAGGAGCTTGAACCTGATGCCCAACGGGATGCCCGCTTCGTGCGTCATACGCGCGAGCTGCCCCCCGCCGACCATGCCGACTACCGGGAACGTCACACCTACAGGGTATCGGCCACGGCAAGGCGGCCGGATCCCGTCCCTCCGCACTCGCTCCGTTCCCGGCCCCTTAGCGGTCCGTCCCCGGTCCGTTCCGGGCTCTTACCCACCGCTTTCCGGTCTCTTTCCGACCTGTTTCCCCGCGCTGGCCTCGTCCTCAGGCGTTGGGCCGTTTGCCCCGTTAGCATGGCGGGGTTGACGAAACCTACCGACGGGAGCTGCAACGCCATGGAACAGCGTTCCTCGGGGCTGCAACGGCTCGTGGGCGAGGTGGCCAAGTTCGGCGCCGTCGGCGGCGCCGGAGTCCTGGTCAATCTGGGTGTTTTCAACCTGGTCCGGCATGTGTCCGACCTTCCGGTGGTGCGCGCCAGCATCATCGCGACCGTGGTCGCCATCGCGTTCAACTACGTCGGCTTCCGCTACTGGACGTACCGGGACCGTGACCGCAGCGGCCGGACCAAGGAGCTCACGCTCTTCCTGTTCTTCAGCGCGATCGGTCTGGTGATCGAGAACGGCGTGCTCTTCCTGGCCACCTACGGCCTCCACTGGGACACCCCGCTGGAGAGCAACGTCTTCAAGTTCCTCGGCATCGGCATCGCCACCCTGTTCCGGTTCTGGTCGTACCGCACCTGGGTGTTCCGCGCGCTGCCCGCCAAGGAGGCGGAGTCGATCCTGGCGGCCGAGTCCCGCCGGACGCCCGCCGGGCCCGAGCCGAAGACCCAGCGGGTCCCGTAGCCGCTCGCGCGGCTCAGCGGACGGTCGGGTAGTCCTCGTCGTCCGGCCGGTGCGCCGGGGGCGTGCGGGACAGGAACAGGCCGAAGACCGGGGGCTGGGACTGGAGCAGCTCCAGCCGGCCGCCGTCGGCCTCGGCGAGGTCGCGGGCGACGGCGAGGCCGATGCCCGTGGAGTTGCGGCCGCTGATGGTCCGCTCGAAGATCCGCGCCCCCAGGTCGGCCGGCACCCCGGGCCCCTCGTCCGTCACCTCGACCACGGCCTGGTTGCCGGTGACCCGGGTCCGCAGGGCGACGGTGCCGCCACCGTGCATCAGCGAGTTCTCGATCAGCGCGGCCAGCACCTGGGCGACCGCGCCCGGGGTGCCCACGGCCTGGAGGTGCCGCTTGCCGGAGGAGACGATGGCCCGGCCCCCGCCGCGGTAGGCGGGCCGCCACTCGGCGAGCTGCTGCTGGATGACCTCGTCCAGGTCGAAGGTGACGGCGGAGCCGGTGCGCGGGTCGCGGGAGTTCGTCAGCAGCCGCTCGACCACGTCGGTCAGCCGCTCGACCTGCGTGAGCGCGACGTTCGCCTCCTCCTTCACGATGTCCGGGTCGTCGGTGAGGGTGATCTCCTCCAGCCGCATCGACAGCGCGGTGAGCGGGGTGCGCAGCTGGTGGGAGGCGTCGGCGGCCAGCCGCCGCTCGGCGGTCAGCATGCGGGCGATCCGCTCGGCGGAGGAGTCCAGCACATCGGCGACCCGGTCCAGCTCGGGCACGCCGTACCGCTTGTGCCGCGGGCGCGGGTCGCCCGAGCCCAGCCGCTCGGCGGTCTCGGCGAGGTCGGTCAGCGGGGAGGCGAGCCGGTTGGCCTGCCGTACCGCGAGCAGGACGGCGGCGACCACCGCGAGCAGCGCCACCAGGCCGATGATCAGCAGGGTGCGGCCGACCTCGCGGGTCACCGCGGAGCGCGGCTCCTGCACGGTGACCGTCTCGCCCTCCTCGCCGCGCTGCGTGGCGTGGATGACGTCGCCCACCGGCCGGGTGCCGATCTCGATCGGCGGCCGGCCGGGCACGCGGATCACCGCGTACTGGTCCTTGCTGACCGGGTTGCGCAGCGCGTCGGTGTCGACGTGCTCCTCGGCCAGTATCCGGCTGTCCACGATGCTGGCCAGCCGCACCGCCTCGGACTCCACCCGCTCCTGGGCGCTGTTGCTGATCGTGCGGCTCTCGACGATCACCAGGGAGACGCCGAAGACGGCGATCACCACGAGGACGACGGCGAGGGTGGACTGGATGAGACGTCGACGCATGTTCCGTTACCTGGAGTGACCGCCGGCCCCGGTGCGGGGCTCAGCTCTTCTCGAAGCGGAAGCCCACGCCTCGGACGGTGGCGATGTAGCGGGGGTTGGCCGCGTCGTCGCCGAGCTTCTTGCGCAGCCAGGAGATGTGCATGTCGAGGGTCTTGGTGGACGACCACCAGGTGGTGTCCCAGACCTCGCGCATCAGCTGGTCGCGCGTGACCACCCGGCCGGCGTCCCGCACCAGGACCCGCAGCAGGTCGAACTCCTTGGCGGTGAGCTGGAGTTCCTCGTCGCCCATCCACGCGCGGTGGGACTCGACGTCGATGCGCACGCCGTGCGTGGCCGGCGGCTGCTGCGGCTCGGCGGCACCGCGCCGCAGCAGCGCCCGTACGCGGGCGAGCAGTTCGGCGAGCCGGAAGGGCTTGGTGACGTAGTCGTCGGCGCCCGCGTCCAGGCCGACGACGGTGTCCACCTCGTCGGCCCGCGCGGTCAGGATGAGGATCGGCACGGTGTGGCCGTCGGAGCGCAGCCGGCGGGCGACCTCCAGGCCGTCCATGCCGGGCAGGCCCAGGTCCAGTACGACCAGGTCGACACCGCCCTGCATTCCGGCGTCGAGCGCGGTGGGTCCGTCCTCGCGCACCTCGACCTCGTAACCTTCCCGGCGCAGGGCGCGGGCCAGCGGCTCCGAGATGGACGCGTCGTCCTCGGCGAGCAGTACACGGGTCATGAGGTGATGGTAGACCGCCCGCGTACGGTGCTGGGGTGTGATCGGTTCCAGGGATTCTTACCTGGGGTGTCCGGTGGTACGGACCATCACCTGTGGGATGCGATCGTAGAAGGGACCTTCGAAATCGGTCGCGTGGTTCCACCGACACCTGTGATCCGCGTCTCAAGTCCTTCCATATCCGGCAGTGTCCTGACGTAGAGTGACGTGAACGCCTGTAGTACATCCGGAGACCTTCGGCGGGCTTGTCGCTGAAGGTCTTTGTTGTGTGCGGGCCGGTCGGACACCGACCGGCCTTGAAAGGAATGACCTCTGGCCGGGCTCCGAACGCACCGTCGCGTCACGGAGCGTGGATCCCGGTGGTCGCCGTCCACCACTCCGTGATCCGGTGTGGACTCCCCTCGGGCGTTGGGGGCGGGCGGCCGACCCTGCCGGTGCCGGCCGACACCCCCCACCGGGCGCGCAACGCTCCACCGCGCGTCCCGACCAGCAAGGAACGACCATGGCGTCCAGCCTGACGAAGGACTCGGTCCACCCGGGCACCCCCGGCACCGAGAAGACCTTCTTCGGCCACCCCCGCGGCCTGGCCACCCTCTTCATGACCGAGATGTGGGAGCGCTTCTCCTACTACGGCATGAGGGCCCTGCTCCCGCTGTACCTGGTGGCTCCGGGTGGCCTGCACCTGAGTGCGGGCACGGCGACGGCGATCTACGCCGTCTACCTGTCGCTCGTGTACCTGCTCGCGCTGCCCGGCGGCTGGGTCGCCGACCGGCTCCTCGGCCCCCGCAAGACGGTCGCGGTCGCCGGTCTGATCATCATGCTGGGCCATCTGTGCCTGGCCGTGCCGGCCGCCGCGAGCTTCTACGTCGGCCTGGTGCTGGTCGCCATCGGTTCCGGTCTGCTCAAGGCCAACATCTCCACCATGGTCGGCCACCTGTACGACGGCCCGAACGACGGGCGCCGCGACGGTGGTTTCACCCTCTTCTACATCGGCATCAACCTGGGCGCCTTCGTCGCACCGCTGGTCATCGGCACCATCGGTGAGAACGTCAACTGGCACCTCGGCTTCGCGCTGGCCGCGCTCGGCATGGCGCTGGGCCTGGTCCAGTACCTGCTCGGCGGCCGTCACCTGAGCGAGCAGAGCAAGGTCGTCCCGACGCCGATGACGGCCCAGGAGAAGTCCGCCACCCTGCGCAAGGGCCTGATCTGGCTCGTCATCGCCGCGGTCTTCTACGGCATCGTCGGCTTCACCGGTCACTTCACCCTCAACTGGGCGCTGATCCCGCTGACCCTCATCGGTCTGATCGTGCCGATCCTGGTCATCGCGCGGATCCTGCGGGACAAGGACCTCGACGGCGAGGAGCGGACGAAGGTCCGGGCGTACATCTGGTTCTTCGTGGCCGCCGCGGTCTTCTGGATGATCTACGACCAGGGTGGTTCGACCCTGTCGCTGTTCGCGTCCGACTCGGCCAAGAACACGATCCTCGGCTGGAACTTCCCGGTCTCCTGGTACCAGTCGGTCAACCCGGTCATGATCATGGCCCTGGCGCCGGTCTTCGCCTGGCTCTGGCTCGCGCTGAACCGGCGCGGCAAGGAGCCGAGCACGATCGTGAAGTTCTCCTCCGGCCTGGTCCTGGTCGGCGCGTCCTTCTTCGTCTTCCTCGCCCCGCTGTCCATCGCGCAGGACGGCCACAAGGCCGCCGCGCTGTGGCTGGTCGGCATCTACTTCCTGCAGACCGTCGGTGAGCTGACGCTGTCGCCGGTGGGTCTGTCCGTGACGACGAAGATGGCGCCGAAGAAGTACGCCTCCCAGATGATGGGCGTCTGGTTCCTCGCGGTCACCGCGGGCGACTCCGTCACCGCGCTGCTGTCCAACCCGGCGGTCGGCGGGGTCAACCTCGACAAGAAGGGCTTCGTGGCCCTGGAGGCGGTGCTGGCCGTCGTCGCCGGTGTGGCGGTGTGGATGTACCGCAGCAAGGTGAAGAAGATGATGGGCGACGTGCGCTAGTCCGCGCTGGTTCCCATGTCCTCGGCCGAGAGGGCCGTCGCATCCCGGGTGGGTGTGGCGGCCCTCTCCGCTTTCCGCGGGTCCTCCGGCGCGGCCGCGCCGGGGTCGGCCACAGGGCGGGCGCCGCGGGTGTCGGCGGGACGGCGGCGGGCGGTCCGCAGACCGGGAGCGTGCCGCTTCGGCGCCGCCCGTTCGACGGCGGCGCTCGGGCTCGTCGTGCCCTGGCCCGGAGCGAGGTGCGCCCGGAGTCACGCGGAAGGACGACGCGTCACAGGGAGGAGTGGGGTGGGGTCAGGAGTCGGTGACGTGGCGGGCCCGGCTCAGGCCGGGGCGCCCAGTTCCGCCCACACCGTCTTGCCGGGCCTGCCGGGGGTGCGCAGGACGCCCCAGTCCAGGCACAGGCGCTGGACGATGAACATGCCGTGGCCGCCGGGACGTCCGGCGCGGTGCGGGTTGCGCGGGGCCGGCTGGCCGGTGCCGCCGTCGCTGACCTCCAGCCGGATCACCTTGTTGTCGCAGGTGAGGACCAGTTCGTCGGGGCCCTCGGCGTGCAGACAGGCGTTGGTGACGAGTTCGGAGACCACGAGCAGGACGTCCTCGGCCGCGGCACGCCGGTCGGCGGCCGCGGCGGGCAGCCAGCCCCAGGCGTACAGCGCCTGCCGGGTGAAGTCGCGGGCGAGCGGCACGACACCGCTCTCCCCCCGCAGTTCCAGCCTGCGGATCTGCCGTCCGGACGACGCCTCGGCGATGCCGGCGTCGGCCCCGGACGGCGGCACGGACGACACGGTCGCGCCCATGACGGAGGGCGCGCCGGCCGGCGTGTCCCCCTCGGACGCCCCGGAAGCGCCGCTCGGCTCCGGGCCGCGGTCGCCCGGCGAGTAGGGCCGGGTGGTGCTCATCAGCGCTTCACCTCACCGAATCACCAGTTCACGATTGAAAAGTCTCCGGCACCGCCCGGTACCGGTCGGTCCGTCCGCCGTCGGCACCAGCGCCCGGTCGTACGTCCCGTCATCCGCCCATCAGTCCCGTCCGCCCGTGGTCCACCTTCCGCGCCCGTGTGCCCGGCGGTGGCCGCGACAGGCCGACGATCCGCCGATCGCCGTCCGTCCGCCGTACGGGCCGTCGCCCGCACGCGCCGGACGACCGTCGGTTCGCGGTCGTCCGGGCAGGTTCCTGCCCGATCGGGGCCGTCGCACACCCACGGGTGCGTCACACCCGCGGTGTGGTGACGGCGGCCCGGCGGCCGGTGGTCGTCAGCATTTCTCCTGCCCGACCCGGGCGCCGGAACACCACCGTCTTGTGGGGGATCGGCGAGATCTCTGGGGCTCATGAGAAGTGGATGGTCACCAGCCGTACGGCGCACCGGGCCACGCGGGGGTCGCGGGCTCAGTCGGTGCCGCCGTCCTCCCCCGCCAGCGCGTCGGCCACGGAGTCGTGGACGGTGAAGACCGCCTCGGCCCCGGTGATCTCGAACACGCGGGCGACGACGGGCTGCATCCCGGCCAGATGGACCCCGCCGCCGGCGGCCTCCGCCTTGAGCCGGGCCCCGAGCAGGACGTTCAGTCCCGTGGAGTCGCAGAAGTCGAGGCGCGAGCAGTCCACAACGAGCCGTGAGAATCCCTTGCCGAGGAGGTCGTCGAGGGGCTCCCGCAGCAGATCGGCGGTGTGGTGGTCGAGCTCACCCGCCGGTGTGACAACGGCGCTGGCGCCCTCTTCCCGCACCTCCACCAGAAGCCGGCCCGACTGTGCGCTGCCGACCGTCCCGTGGTCCATGCCGTCTCTCTCCCGAGGTCGTGGCTGCTGATGCCCTCGAACATTACGCCTTCCCAGGGCACTCCGACACCCGAACAACCTCACATAAACGGACATACACAAACAGAACGCACTTGCGATCGCTTCGGTAAAGCCGATAGGGCTAGTAAGGACACCTACCCCTACACGCCGGCTTTGGAGGCGCCGCACTCCGCAGTGCACGCAACGGCTTCGGCAGCCTGATGCCGAGAACGATGGAGGACACCCATGTCACCCCGGCTCGACGCCTCGCCTACCCCGACCGCGACGTCGACACCCCCACCGGAACAACTGGATCATCCCATCGATCTCCACGACCCCTTCGAGGGGCTCCCGGAGATCCCCCCTTACGACGAGGTCGGCCCCGTCGACGCGCGGGCCCTGTCCAAGACCCTCTTCGAGCGTCTGGAGACGCTGGAGGAAGGGACGTACGAGTACGCGTACGTCCGCAACACGCTCGTCGAACTGAACCTCGCACTGGTCAAGTTCGCCGCCTCCCGGTTCCGCTCCCGCAGCGAGCCGATGGAGGACATCATCCAGGTCGGCACCATCGGCCTGATCAAGGCGATCGACCGCTTCGAACTCGCCCGCGGCGTGGAGTTCCCCACCTTCGCGATGCCAACCATCATCGGCGAGATCAAGCGCTTCTTCCGCGACACCTCGTGGTCCGTGCGCGTGCCGCGCAGGCTCCAGGAGCTGCGCCTGGACCTCGCGAAGGCCGGTGACGAGCTGGCCCAGCAGCTGGACCGCGCGCCGACCGTCGCGGAGCTGGCCGAGCGCCTCGGCATCTCCAACGAGGAGGTGGTCGAGGGCATGGCGGCCTCGAACGCCTACACCGCCTCCTCGCTGGACGCCCAGCCCGAGGAGGACGAGACCGAGGGCGCGCTCGCGGACCGCATCGGCTACGAGGACCACGGGATCGAGGGCATCGAGTACATCGAGTCCCTCAAGCCCCTGATCGCCGGGCTGCCCCCGCGCGACCGCAAGATCCTCTCGCTGCGCTTCGTGGCCAACATGACCCAGTCGGAGATCGGCGAGGAGCTCGGCATCTCCCAGATGCACGTGTCCCGGCTGCTGTCCCGCACGCTGGTACGGCTGCGCAAGGGGCTGACGGTGGAGGAGTGACCTCCCCCTCCTCGCTCCCCGAGCGGCACACACGCCGAAGCGGCCCGGTCTCCTCGACCGGGCCGCTTCGGCGTGCACGGGTGCGGCCGGGGTCCGGCCGCGGGCTCAGACCACGCGGACGCCGGCCCGCCACACCCCGCTGACCAGCGGCACGCCCGGCCGGTAGGCGAGGTGGACGTGGCTGGGCGCGTCGAGGAGCGTCAGATCGGCGCGGGCGCCGGGAGCGATGCGGCCGACGTCGGTGCGGCGCAGGGCCGCGGCACCGCCCGCCGTGGCCGACCAGACCGCCTCGTCCGGGGTCATCCCCATGTCACGGACCGCCAGGGCGATGCAGAACGGCACGGAGGAGGTGAAGGAGGAGCCCGGGTTGCAGTCCGTGGACAGGGCGACGGTGACCCCCGCGTCCAGCAGCCGGCGGGCGTCCGGCCACGCGGCGCGGGTGGAGAACTCGGCGCCGGGCAGCAGCGTGGCCACCGTGCCGCCGCTCGCCAGGGCGTCGACGTCCGCGTCGGTGAGGTGGGTGCAGTGGTCGGCGCTGGCCGCGTCCAGCTCGACGGCCAGCTGGACGCCGGGGCCGTAGGACAGCTGGTTGGCGTGGATGCGCGGGTGCAGGCCCTTCGCCTTGCCCGCGGTGAGGATCGCGCGGGCCTGGTCGCCGTCGAAGGCGCCCTTCTCGCAGAAGACGTCGATCCAGCGGGCGTGCGGCGCGCAGGCGTCCAGCATCTCGCCGGTGACCAGGGCGACGTAGGCCGCCGGGTCGTCGGCGTAGTCGGGGGAGACGATGTGCGCGCCGAGGTACGTCACCTCGTCGGTGTGCCTCGCGGCGAGGCGCAGGGCGCGGGCCTCGTCCTCGACGGTCAGGCCGTAGCCGGACTTGGTCTCGAAGGTGGTGGTGCCCTGGCGCAGCGCCTCGGCCAGGTAGTGGGTGAGGTTGGCCTCCAGCTCCGCGTCGCTCGCGGCCCGGGTGGCGGCGACGGTGGTGCGGATGCCGCCCGCCGAGTAGGAGCGGCCGGACATCCGGGCGTTGAACTCCTGGGTGCGGTCCCCGGCGAAGACGAGGTGGGAGTGGGAGTCCACGAAGCCGGGCAGCACCGCCCTGCCGCCCGCGTCGACCCGGTTGTCGGTGGCGGGTGCTTTCCTTGACTCACCGGTCCACGCGACGCGGTCGCCGTCGATGACGACGGCCGCGTCCTGGATCAGACCGAGAGGGGAGTCGTCACCGAGGGAGGGGTCGTTGGTGACCAGTGCGGCGATGTTGGTGATGACGGTGCTGCTGCTCATGGTGTCCTCGTGGGTGGGTGTCAGGAGCGGAGGGCCTCGACCGCCCGCGCGAGGGCCTGCGGCACATCCGGGACGCGCGTGTGCGCCCCGTCGCGTACGACGTGCCGGCCGCCCACGACCGTATGCCGTACGTCCGCCGCGCCCGCCGCGAATACGGCCGTCTCGGCGCCCAGCCGCGGCGCGGGGCCCGCTGTTCTGACCGAGTCCAGGGCGATCGTCGTCAGGTCGGCGAGCGCGCCCGGCGCGATGGTGCCGGCCTCGTCCCAGCCCAGGGCGGCGTGGCCGTCGGCGGTGGCGGCCCGCAGCAGGGCGGCGGCCGTCCAGTGGCCTCGGGTGCGGGTGCGCAGCCGCTCGTTCAGCTCCATCGCGCGCGCCTCTTCGAGCAGGTCGATGACGGCGTGGCTGTCGGAGCCGAGGGAGAGCGGGGAGCCGGCCCGTTGCAGGGCGACGGCCGGGCCGATGCCGTCGGCCAGGTCCCGCTCGGTCGTCGGGCACATGCAGGTGCCGGTGGCCGAGCCGCCGAGCAGCGCGATGTCCTCGTCGGTGAGGTGCGTGTTGTGCACCCCGGTGGTGCGCGGCCCGAGGACACCGTGGTCGGCGAGCAGCCGGGTGGGCGTGCGGCCGTGCGCGGCGAGGCAGGCGTCGTTCTCGGCGGTCTGCTCCGACAGGTGCACGTGCAGCGGCGCCCGCCGCTCCTGCGCCCAGCGGGCCACGGTCGCCAGCTGGCCGGCGGGCACGGCCCGCACGGAGTGGATCGCCGCCCCGATCCGAGCGTGATCCCGTTCCTTGAGAACCGAACAGCGTTCCGCCCAGGCCTCCGCGGTGCCGTCGGAGAACCGCAGTTGGTGCGTGTTGGGCGCCTCGCCGAAGCCCGCGGAGAGATAGCAGGTGTCGAGGAGGGTGATCCGGATGCCGGCCTCGGCGGCGGCCGCGATCAGCGCCTCGCCCATGGCGTTGGGGTCGGCGTAGGGGGTGCCGCCGGGGGCGTGGTGCACGTAGTGGAACTCGCCGACACAGGTGATGCCGGCCAGCGCCATCTCGGCGTACACCGCGCGGGCGAGCGCGTGGTAGCGCTCCGGGGTGAGCCGGTCGGCGACGGAGTACATCACCTCGCGCCAGGTCCAGAAGGTGCCGGAGCCGACCTGGACGGTGCCGCGCAGCGCCCGGTGGAAGGCGTGGCTGTGCGCGTTGGCCAGGCCCGGCAGGGTGAGCCCGCGCAGCACCTCGGCGCCGGGCGGCGGGGCGGGCACCTCGGTGCGCACGGCACCGATCCGCCCGCCGTCGGTCTCGACCAGGACCCCCGGCTCGACACGGTCGCCGAGCCAGGCGTGTTCCAGCCAGTAGGTCGCCTTGGTCACCTGCAGGCCAGCCCTTCCAGTACGTCGGCGAGCGCGCCCACTCCGGCCACGCAGTCGTCCTCGGCCGCGAACTCGGCCGGGGAGTGCGAGACACCGGTGGGGTTGCGCACGAACAGCATGGCGGTGGGGATGCTCCCCGAGAGGATTCCGGCGTCGTGTCCCGCGCCGGTGCCGAGGACGGGCACGGTCAGCCCGGTGTCCCGGCCCAGGATGCGGCCCAGTTCGTCACGGAGCGCGTGGTCGAACTCCACGACGGGCGTGAAGGACTCCCGTACGACGTCCAGGTCCACGCCGTGCGCGTCCGCGTACTCCCGGGCCGCCTTCTCGATGCCGGAGACCACCGTGTCCAGGGTCTCCTGGTCGGCGGCGCGGGAGTCGAGCCAGCCGCGCACCCGCGAGGGGATCGCGTTGACGCCGTTGGGGTCCACCGCGATCTTGCCGAAGGTGGCGACGGCACCGGCGAGTTCCGCCTCGCGCCGGGCGGCGAGCACGGTCTCGGCGTACGACAGCATCGGGTCGTGGCGGTCGGCCAGCCGGGTGGTGCCCGCGTGGTTGGCCTCGCCCCGGAAGTCGAACCGCCAGCGGCCGTGCGGCCAGATGGCGCTGGCGATGCCGACCGGGTCGCCGGACAGGTCGAGCGCGCGGCCCTGTTCGACGTGCAGTTCCACGAACGCGCCGATCCGGGCGAGGCGTTCCGGGTCCGGGCCGATGGCCTCGGGGTCGTACCCGGCGGCCGCCATGGCCCGGGGCAGGGTGATCCCGTCCCCGTCGGTGAGCCGGTGCGCGTCCTCCACCGTCAGCGCGCCCGCGGTCAGCCGCGATCCGACGCAGGCCAGCCCGAACCGGGCCCCCTCCTCGTCACCGAAGTTGACGATGGCGAGCGGCCGGGTGAACCGCGCTCCCCTGCCGAGCAGTTCGTCCAGGGCGGCGAAGGAGGACACGACCCCGAGGGGCCCGTCGAAGGCCCCTCCGTCCGGCACGGAGTCCAGGTGCGACCCGGTGACCACGGCGTCCCCGGCGGCCGGGTCCCCCAGCCAGGCCCACTGGTTGCCGTTCCGGTCCACCTCGTGGACCAGGCCGCGGTCCTCGGCCTGCTGCCTGAACCACGCCCGGCAGTCGGCGTCGGCCCCGGTCCAGGCGTGGCGCCGGTATCCGCCGGAGCCGGTGTCGCGCCCGATGGGGAGCAGTTCGGCCCACATCTCGTGGAAGGAGGCACCGCGGGCCGGCCGCGGGCGGGCGGGGGCGGCCGCACCCGCCCCCGGCGAGGGGGCCTCGGCCCCCGCCGCCGGCGCGTCGCCGTGGGCGCCCGGAGCGCGGCTCACGCGTCGCCACCCTCGCGCATCGGCACCCGGACCCCCCGCTCCTGGGCGACGGACTCGGCGATGTCGTACCCGGCGTCCACGTGCCGGATGACGCCCATGCCGGGGTCGTTGGTGAGCACGCGCCGGATCTTCTCGCCGCCGAGCTTGGTGCCGTCGGCGACGGTGACCTGGCCGGCGTGGATGGACCGGCCCATGCCCACGCCGCCGCCGTGGTGGATGGACACCCAGGAGGCGCCGGACGCGACGTTGACCATGGCGTTCAGCAGCGGCCAGTCGGCGATCGCGTCGGACCCGTCGAGCATCGCCTCGGTCTCGCGGTACGGCGAGGCGACGGAGCCGCAGTCGAGGTGGTCGCGGCCGATGGCGAGCGGCGCGGCCAGCTCACCGGAGGCCACCATGTCGTTGAACCGCTCGCCGGCCTTGTCCCGCTCGCCGTAGCCGAGCCAGCAGATGCGGGCGGGCAGGCCCTGGAAGTGCACCCGCTCGCCGGCCAGCTTGATCCAGCGGGCGAGGGACTCGTTCTCCGGGAAGAGGTCGAGGATCGCCTTGTCGGTCTTGGCGATGTCCGCCGGGTCGCCGGACAGCGCGGCCCAGCGGAAGGGGCCCTTGCCCTCGCAGAACAGCGGTCGGATGTAGGCGGGCACGAAGCCGGGGAAGGCGAAGGCGCGGTCGTACCCGGCGAGCTGGGCCTCGCCGCGGATCGAGTTGCCGTAGTCGAAGACCTCGGCGCCCGCGTCCAGGAAGCCGACCATCGCCTCGACGTGCCGGGCCATGGACTCGCGGGCCCGGGTGGTGAAGCCGGCCGGGTCCTTCGCCGCGGCGTCGGCCATGTCCTCGAAGGCGACGCCGACCGGCAGGTAGGACAGCGGGTCGTGGGCCGAGGTCTGGTCGGTGACGATGTCGATGGGCGCGTTCATCGCCAGCAGCTGCGGGACCAGCTCGGCCGCGTTGCCGAGGACGCCGATGGACAGCGGGCGGCGCGCGTCGCGGGCCTCCGTCGCGAGCTGGAGCGCGTGGTCGAGGCTGTCGGCCCGCACGTCCAGGTAGCGGTGTTCGATGCGCCGGTCGATGGCGCGCGGGTCGCAGTCGATGCAGATCGCGACGCCGTCGTTCATGGTGACGGCGAGCGGCTGGGCGCCGCCCATGCCGCCGAGGCCGGCGGTGAGGGTGATGGTCCCGGCGAGGGTGCCGCCGAACTTCTTCGCGGCGACGGCGGCGAAGGTCTCGTAGGTGCCCTGGAGGATGCCCTGGGTGCCGATGTAGATCCAGGAGCCGGCGGTCATCTGGCCGTACATGGTCAGGCCGAGGGCCTCCAGGCGGCGGAACTCCTCCCAGTTGGCCCAGTCGCCGACCAGGTTGGAGTTGGCGATGAGGACGCGCGGGGCCCACTCGTGGGTCTGCATCACGCCGACCGGGCGGCCGGACTGGACCAGCATGGTCTCGTCCTGCTTGAGCGTGCGCAGCGTGCGCACCATCGCGTCGAAGGAGCGCCAGTCACGGGCGGCCTTGCCGGTGCCGCCGTAGACGACGAGCTTGTCGGGGTGCTCGGCCACCTCGGGGTCGAGGTTGTTCTGGAGCATGCGCAGGGCGGCCTCCTGCTGCCAGCCCAGGGCGCTGAGTTCCGTGCCGCGCGGTGCTCGTACGGGGCGGGGTCCCGACATCTCTGCCTCCTGCTGTTGCTACGTCTATTCACATCCTGACCGTCTGAATAGAACTAGTCAATACATCGGGGCGTCCCCATCCGCGCGTCCCGGGTGTTTGGCTGGAACCACCTGACGGCCGACAGGAGGGAGACGCGGTGGAACACGAGGTCGTGGACGAGGTGACGGCCGAGGCCGAGGCGGAGCGACGGGCCGCGCGGCGGGACGACGCGGTGCGGGGCGCGGTGGCGCAGGGCCTGCTGGGGCCGGACGCGGCCGTGGTGGGGCTGCTCGACGTCACCGGCATCCGGGAGTCGGCGGCGGCGCTGCGGGCGGCGTTCGAGGCGGTGCTGGCGCCGGGCACCCCGGTGCTGCACGCGTTCGCGGTGAAGGCGACCCCGCTGGTGCCGGTGCTGCGGCTGCTGCACGAGGCGGGCATCGGCGCCGAGGTGGCGAGCCCCGGCGAGCTGGCCCTGGCCCGCGCGGCCGGCGTGCCGGCGGCGCACACGGTGCTGGACTCGCCGGCCAAGACCCCGGCCGAGCTGCGCGAGGCGCTGGCGCTGGGCGTCGCCGTGAACGCCGACAACCCGCAGGAGCTGGCCCGGCTGGACGCCCTGGTGGGCTCCGCGCCCACCCGTTCCCCACTGGGCATCCGGGTCAATCCGCAGATCGGCGGCGGCACCATCGGGGCGACGTCCACGGCGACCGAGACCTCGAAGTTCGGGGTGGCGCTGCGCGACGAGGGGGCGCGCGAGTGGGTCGTACAGGCGTACGCCCGGCGGCCGTGGCTGACCCGGCTGCACGCGCACACCGGCTCCCAGGGGATTCCGCTGGCGCTGCTGGCGCGGGGCGTGGCGGAGACCTTCGCGCTGGCGGAGGAGATCAACGCGCGGGTGGGGCGGCGGCAGATCGACACGCTCGACATCGGCGGCGGGCTGCCGGTGAACTTCGCGGGCGAGGCGACGACGCCGACGTACGCGCGGTACGCGCGGCTGCTGGCCGAGCAGGTGCCGGGGCTGTGCGCGGGGCGGTACGGACTGGTGACCGAGTTCGGGCGGTCGCTGCTGGCCAAGCACGGCACGACGGTGGCGCGGGTGGAGTACGCCAAGCGCTCGGGCGGGCGGCGGATCGCGGTGACGCACGCGGGCGTGCAGGTGGCGACGCGGACGGTGTACGCGCCGGCGGCGTGGCCGCTGCGGCTGGCCGCGTACGACACACAGGGGCGGCCGAAGCCGGGGCCCGAGGTGGTGCAGGACGTGGCGGGACCGGCCTGCTTCTCGGGCGACCTGCTGGCCGAGGGGCGCGCGCTGCCCCCGCTGGAGCAGGGCGACTACGCGGCGGCGCTGGACACCGGCGCGTACTACTTCGCGCACCACTACGCCTACAACTCCCTGACCCGGCCCGGGATCTACGGCTTCGTGCCGGACGGCGCGGGCGGCATCGCCTTCGCCACCGTGCGGGAGCCGCAGACGGTCGCGGAGGTGGTCGCGGAGTCCGGAGGGGCGCACGCTTCCGCGCTCGCCGCCCTCCGAGCACCCGAGCGCCGTTGACGCACCCCCACCGGATCTCGAACAAATGGATCAACTCCGGTGACCCAGGGGGCAGTTGCCCAACACTAGTACGCCGGACGCATGTTCCACTGGAAAATGCCAAACGGCTCACCCCTCCCCCACACGTTGCGTAGTGTCGGGGTCACTCAGCCGGAGTCCCAGGCGGGAGGGGAGCCACGCGGTGCCCGGAATCGACGAGTGCCTGCTGGAAGCGATGCGATTGCCCGGTGCCCGGGGTGCCGCGCTGGTGGACTGGACGAGCGGCCTCGCGCTCGGCACCGTCGGGGAGGCGCCCGGCGGGGACCACGAGGCGGCCGCCGCCGAGGCCGCCGAACTGGCCCGTCTGGCCGCCGAGCACGGCACCTTCACCGCCCGCGGTGAGGACCGGCCGCCCGTGGAGGACGTGATCGTCAGCAACGCCGACAGCTACCACCTGCTGCGGTTCGTGGACACGTCGTTCGACAGCAGCGTGTTCCTGCATCTGTGGCTGGGGCGCGCGGAGGGCAATCTCGCGCTCGCCCGGATCCGGCTCGGCGAGATGGCCGCCCGCCTGGTGCTGGGATGACCATGGTCCGTACACCGCCGCTGCCGGTGCGGGACAAGTCGGCCCCCCGCGCCCTGTCCCCGATGCTGACCCGGCTGGCCGAGGAACGGGCCACCGGGATCCTGGTCCGCGAGTACGGCGCCCTGCACCTCGCCGAGGGCCGGGTGGTGTACGCCGAGAGTCCCCTCGCCCCGGGGCTCGACGTGCTCCTCACGGCCCACGGCACCCTCGCGGCCACCGCCTGGCAGCGGGCCGCCGCCGCGGCCGAGGGTCCGCTGCACGCGGCCGAACTCCTGCTGGACTCCGGGCTGTTACCCGCGGGCGCGCTGGAGCTGTGCCATCTGGACGCGCTGTACGACGCCGGGTACTTCGCCCTGGCGCCGAGCAGCACACCGGGCAGGTTCCGCTACGACGGCGCGCCCCGCACCGGCCCGCTGCCCTCGGTCCCGGTGGTCGCGCTGGAGCACGAGACCCTGCGGCGCCGGCTGCAACTGCACCGCCTGTGGCCCGACCCGGCCGCCGACACCGCGCCCCTGATCCGCGCGGACCCCGGCCCCCGGACGGCCGCCCCCGCCCCCACCGGCACCCCGGCCCCCGGCGGCCCCCGGGCGGCCGGACCCTCCCGCCCCGCCCCCGTCACCCCCCGCCAACGCGCCGTCCTGGACCGCGTGGACGGCACCCGCACGGCCACCGACATCGCCCGGGAGCTGGGCCGGCAGGCGTTCCACACGCTGGTCGACGTGCGCCGGCTGGCGGCGGCCGGGCACCTCGCACCCGTACCGGCGGCGCCCGGGGCGGCACCCGGCCGGGCCCGGGACCTGCCGCCGCCCCCGCTCACACCCCCGGTCACCGACCCCGACATCGCGCTGCTGAAGAGGCTCAGGGATGCGCTGGAGGCGCTTTGAACGGCCACGCCCCGCCGAGAGGAGAGAGCTGATGGTGTCCGAGGACGACCTGCGCACCGTCCTGGAGGAGCTGCACCGGCTGCGCACCCGGGTGCCGCAGCTGACCGGGGCGCTCGCGGCGGGCGTCGACGGCCTCGTCGTCGCCCACGACACGCCCGGTGTCGACCCGGAGGGCCTCGCGGCGCTCACCGCGGCCGCGCTCGGGGTCTCCGTGCGGGTCGCCGACGCCACCGGCAACGGCGGCCTGCGGGAGCTGCTGGTGCGCGGCGAGCGCGGCTACGTCGCCACCTACGCGGCCGGCCGCAGCGCCGTACTGACCCTGCTCGCCCAGGACCGGGTCAACGTCGGCCGGCTGCACCTGGAGGGCCGCCGCTCGGGCGCCCTCATCGGCGAACTGCTGGACGCCGCCGAGGCCGCCGCGGCCCAGGCCGCGCCCGCGCGCCCGTCCGCGCCCCCCGCGCCCGCGCGCACCCGGACCACGCGCACGCCGCGCACCACCACCGCACGCACCACAACCGACAGTTGAGAGGACCCGAGATGGCCAACACCGAGACCGCCCTCAAAGAGGCGCTGACCTCGATCGAGGGCGCCACCGGCGTCGCGCTCGTCGACTACACCAGCGGGATGGCGCTGGGCACGATGGGCGGCAGCAAGACCTTCGACCTGAACGTGGCCGCGGCCGGCAACACCGATGTGATCCGCGCCAAGATGCGCACGATGGAGATGCTGGGCCTCAGCAGCGAGATCGAGGACATCCTCATCACGCTCAGCGACCAGTACCACCTCATCCGCCTGCTCAAGGGGCGCGGCGGCAACGGCCTGTTCCTCTACCTGGTCCTGGACTCCGCCCGCGCCAACCTGGCGATGGCCCGCCACCAGTTGAGGCGGATCGAGGAGGACCTGGAGGTCTGACCCCCGCTCAGACGAGGGCCGCGGTACGGCGGCGGGCCCCGCCGGGGGCCGCGTCGCCGGCCGCGACACCCGTGCCGCGCAGGCCCTTGACGGTCTTGCCCGCCGGGCCGCCGCCGCGCCGGTCGAGCCAGTCGACGCGCACCCACAGCAGGGTGTCCAGGGCCTGTTCGCGCCGGCCGAGCCAGGCGGCCTTCAGTCGCAGCCCGGTGCCGCACCCGGCCAGCAGCAGCCCGCCGGCCACCGGCACCGCGAAGGCGGAGCCGAGCGCGGCGGCCCAGGCCAGCAGCAGCCACCAGCGGTGCCCGCGGCGCCAGGCGCGCACCGTCACCGCCCGGTCCTGGAGGACGTCGTACTTGCCCGCGCGGGCCACACTGCGCACCAGGGCGGCGTACCGCCCGCGGCGGGCCAGCGCCACCACCGCGGCGCCGACGACGAACAGCGCGGCCCCGGCGAACACACCGATCCGGCGTCCCGTCAGCCCCTGCGGTGCGGCGCCGATCGCCGCGGCGGCCACGCCGAGCCACCACAGCGGAGCGGCCCCCGCCCGTACGACGACGGCCACCCGGGCCAGTCCCTGTCCACCGCGTCCTTCGCGTCCCGCGCGCGCCACGTCGGCCTCCCGTGTCACGTGTCTCCACTCTCCACAGATGGCCGGGACATTAGCGGGCGAACGTGAGACAAAGCTGAGAGGACGGGGCCCCGCGCCGGGCTCACCGGCTCACTCCACGAAGAGTCCCCGCGCGGCGGCCTTGGCGTCGAACTCCTCCAGGCGGGCCTGCGCGTCCGGCAGATCGTCGCAGACCGCCTCCAGCAGCACCCGGCCCAGCAGCATCGGCGCGCACGCGGTGTCGAAGGCCAGCCCGGTGCCGACGGCGGCGGGCAGCAGCAGGTCGGAGTACTTGGCGACGGGCGCGAACGCGGAGTCGGCGACCGTGACGACGGTCAGGCCGACCTCCTTGGCGTAGGCGAGGGTGTCGACCACCTCGCGCGGGTGCCGGGGCAGCGCGAAGCACAGCAGCGCGCTGGCGCCCGCGCGGACGGCGGCGTCGATGCGGTCCTGGATCATCGTGCCGCCCTCCTCCAGCAGCCGGACGTCCGGGTGGACCTTGGCGGCGAAGTAGGCGAACCCGTACGCCTGGGAGGCGGCGGCGCGCAGCCCGAGCACCGGCAGCGGGCGGGAGGCGGCGAGGATGCGGCCGGCCTGCCGCACCGGGCGCGGGTCGGCGAGCAGTTCCGCGAGGTGCCGCAGGTTCTCGATCTCGGCCTCGACGGCCAGCTGGTACTCGTTGTGCGCGCCGTTCTCGGGGGCGGGCTCGGCGGGCACCACCTCGCGCAGGTGCTTGCGCAGCGCGGGATACCCGTCGAACCCGAGGGCCACCGCGAACCGCGTCACCGACGGCTGGCTGACCCCGGCCAGCTCGGCCAGCTCCACGCTGGACAGGAAGGGCACGTCGGCGGCGCGCCGCACCATGCTGTGCGCGATGCGGCGCTGGGTCGGCGTGAGCCGGTGGCCCTCGAAGAGCGCCTGCAACCGGTTGGCCGGGCTGTCGGTCACGCTCATCATGTACTCCCCCTCGGATGTCCTCGACGCCCCGGGAGAGTACAGCGCCGAGGCCGTGCCGAACACGGGCTGATATTCAGAATAGGTTCCGCTGTATACCTTTATACAACGCGACCGGAGCCCGCGCTCCGCCCCGGAGCCTCATTTCACCCCCGGCCGCTCCGCGGGGAAGCCGTGTGCGCGGGCGGTGAGCACCACGGCCAGCACGGGGGTCAGCAGGATCAGCACCGTCCACGGGAAGGACCCGGCGCCGAAGGCCCGGAGCAGGAGGCCGCCGGCCGCGCCGCCCGCGGCCATGGCCGAGTTCCAGGTGGTGACCAGCAGGGCCTGGCCCCGGTCGCCGCCCGCGTCGGTGACCGCGGTCTGGAGCAGGGCGGACAGACCGCCCCAGCCCAGGCCCCACAGCACCATGGCGCCGTAGACCGCGGCGGCGCTCGTGGCCGGTGCCGCCAGCAGACCGGCCGCCACCAGGAACAGGGCGGCGCTGGCGATGGTCAGGCCGCGCAGCCGGCGGTCGACCAGGGCGCCGGTGACGAGGATGCTCACCACCGAGGCGATACCGAAGACGAGGAGGACGAGGTCCCGGGAGCCGCCCATGCCGTGCCGGTCCAGGAACGCGGCGATGTAGGTGTAGAGGATGTTGTGCGCCAGCACGTACGCGGCCACCACGAACAGCACCGGGACCACACCGGGGAGCCTGAGCGCCCCGAGCACCGGCGGCCGCTCGCCGGGGCGCCGGCCGGGGAAGTCCGGCACCGAGCGGGCGATCCAGCCGAGCAGCAGCAGCGAGACCAGGGCCACCAGGCCGAAGGTGGGCCGCCAGCCCAGCAGTCCGCCCAGGAAGGTGCCGATCGGGATGCCCAGGGAGAGGGCCAGCGGGACGCCGGCCATGGTGAGGGCGATGGCCCGGCCCACCAGCCGCGGCGGCGCCAGCCGGCGCGCGTAGCCGACGAGTTCGGCCCACACCACGGCCGCGGCGACCCCGGCGGCCAGCCGGACGGCCATGGTCAGCAGGTAGTCCGCGGACAGCGCGGTGACGGCGTTGGCGACGGCGAACGTCAGGACCGCGAGCAGCATCAGCCGCTTGCGGCGCCAGCCCGCCGTGGCCAGGGAGACGGGGATCGCCGACAGGCCCGTGGCGATCGCGTAGACCGTCAGTGTCTGGCCCGCCGCGGCCTCGCCGACGGACAGGTCGCGGGCCATCTCCGGCAGTACGCCGGCCGGCAGGGCCTCGGTGAGGATGCTCAGGAAAGCGGCCGTGCACAGGGCCAGGAGCGGGGAGACGGGCAGTGCGGCGGAGCGCGTGGTGGGCGCGCCGGTGCGTGGCGATGCCTGGGAGGTCGTCATGCCTGTAGCGTTGAACCCTCACACTTATGTGAAGGTCAAGTCGGCTCGGGGAGGCGTCTCATGCGCATCGGGGAACTGGCCGAACGCACCGGCACACCACGCCGGATGCTGCGCTACTACGAGGAGCAGGGGCTGCTCGTGCCGGACCGCTCGGCCAACGGCTACCGGGACTACCCCGAGCGCAGCGTGGACCGGGTGCTGCAGATCCGGGGGCTGCTCGACTCCGGGCTGCCGACCCGCGTCATCAAGCAGATCCTGCCCTGCCTGAAGCAGCCCCGGGCCATCCACGTCACGGACGCCACCCCCGAGACGATGGCGACGCTGGAGCGCGAACTGGACCGGATGAGCCGGCGCATCGACTGCCTGGTCCGCAGCCGGGACGCCATCTCCGAGTACGTCGCGGCGGTCCGCCGCGGCGGGACGGACGGCGTGCCCGAGCCCGCGTGCGAGGCCGCTCAAGAGGCGGTATCGGGGCGGCGATGATCCGACGACGAAACGCCCAAGCGCCGTTAAACCGACACCCGCAGTGATGGGCCGTGCGCCTACGGTGAGCGCTACTGGCACGACACCGAGGAAGCGTCATGGCCACCCCCCACCGGACCTTACGGACGCCGGCCGCGCCCGCTCCCCGTCCCCCCTGCCCCTCGCTCCCCGTGCCGCCCGGCACCGGCGAGCCGCCGCGCACCGCCGCCGCCGTGCTGGACGAACTCCTCGCCGGCAACGCCCGTTACGCCCGCGGCCGTCCCCGTCGTCACCTCTGCGGGCTGCCTGCCGGGCGCGGCCCGTCCGCGGTGGTCGTCGGCTGCGTGGACGCCCCCGTCCCCCCGGAGCTGCTCTTCGACCAGCCGCTCGGGGAGCTGCTGTGCAGCCGCACCGCCGGACAGGTGCTGGACGAGGCCGTGCTCGGCGCCGTCCAGTACGGCGTGCAGGAGCTCGGCGCCCCGCTCGTGCTGGTACTCGGGCACGAACGCTGCGCCGCCGTGGCCGCCACGCTGGAGCGGCTGCGCACCGGGGCCCCGGTGCCGGGCCATCTGGAGCTGCTGGTGGACGAGATCGCCCCGGCCGCCCGCCGCACCCGGGACCGGCCCGGCGACTGGGCCGAGCACGCCCTGCGCGCCCACACGGCCTGGGTGCGGGACGCGATCCGCGCCGATCCCGCCTTCGCCGCCGCCCATGTGGTGGCCGCCCGCCTCGATGCCGCGTCGGGGCTGGTGTCCCTGCTGCCCTAGGGGTTCTCGGGGTGGTGTCCACCACCCCGAGAGGGGGGCTTTCCCCAGTGCGGCGGGGCCGCGCGGCTCCCTAGGGTGGGGCCATGAGCGCACGTGACCCGCAGGACGCCGATCTCAGGAGCGACGCCGAGCTGCGGAAGGATCTCGACGCCACCGTCCGGGCCCGCAGGGACCTGGGCGACGACTACGACTCCGCCCTGGTCGAGTCCTTCCTTGAGAAGGTCGAGCAGCGGCTGGACGGCGCGGTGGACCGACGGGTGCGGCGGCAGCTGGCCGAGCAGCAGATGGCTGCCGCGCGCGGCGACCGGCGGCCCCGAACGGCCGCCGACTCCTGGGGCGAACGCTACGGCTTCGCCCTGCTCACCCTGGTCCTGGCCATCCCGCTGTCGGCGATCGGCGCCGCCATGGCGGGACTCGCCGGGATGATCGTCACCTGGATAGGCATCGTCGGCGTCAACGCGGCGCAGGCGATACGGCTCCACCCGGAACTGGTCCAGGGCCGCGGGCGCTCGGGCACGCCCGACTGAGCGGACCGGTCCGCGCGCCGCGAGAAGGAGTTACGCGGGGACCGCCGCACCCCCGTTACCGGGGGGCGGGACGACGGCGGTCCCCGCGAGGGACGCGGGCCGGGTCAGGCCCGGCTGCGTCCAGGGCGTCCATGGAGGTCCGGGAGCCGCTCCGGAGGTCCTGACGCCGTTCGGGTGCCGGCCGGTACGGGTGGACTCGTCCGGGGTGCGATGCCCGGGAGGTGTCCTTCCGTCCTGCCGACACCCACCAATGTGCCGCACCCGTGTTAAGCGGGTGCTGCGTGCACATGACGCCCTCGTACCAGTTCCACGGCGGTTGGAGCGGCCGGGGTCACCCGGAGTTCGCCGTGGTCACGGCCGGCTCGCCCTGCCGCCGGGTCACAGGGTCAGCCGGTCGGCCGCCGTCTGGACGGCCATGTCCTCGGGGTCGGTGTACTGCCATTCGCACCGTCCGGGGTGTCCCTTGAAGAGGGTGCAGCCCGTGGCCAGGGGGTTCGGCTTGTTCATGCAGCACTCGATGTCCTCGAGCCACTGCCCGGGTGCCCCGGCGCGCCAGCACACGAAGACGTCGGAGTCCGGGGCCATGCTCGCGCCGGTACGGAGGAACGCCACGTGGCGTTCGTGGGGTACGTCTTCGAGCATGCACCGGAACGACGGGGACGACGCCCAGTCGACGTCCGCACGCGGGGACGGAATCTGCTCCGCGAGGGCTCGGACACCGTCGTCCAAGCCGGTCGTGGCCTTGCATCGGAACATCGCGGACTCCCAGGCGAGATGCAACGGTGGGTATCTCATGGCATGGCGGGACGCTGGTCCCACTGCCGGTTGAACTGGTCGACGTAGGCCCGCACGAACGCGCAGCAGTCCTCGCAGGCGTAGGCCGGCGCCCGCTGCCTGTCGTGTTCGACCGGACCGATCCAGAAGACGTACTTGTGGTGGCGGCAGAGGAGACAGAAGCCCCGCACCAACGGCCGGGGCCTCATGGGCGCCTGCGCTTGCGATGCCTCGGGCACTCGCACGGCGGCCAAGCGCTGGAGAATTCCGGCCGCTTGAGGGGAGTGACCTCGTGCTCTGCCCGCACGAGGTGCCGGTTCCCCCGGCGGTCCACCCGGTACACCGCGAGAGTCATCGTCAAGGCCGGATCACCCTCGCCTTGATCCCGGCCTCGATCGTCAGGATCAGCTCGTCCACGTGGTCCAGCCCCAGGCCGTGCCGGAAGGCGAGGCGCGGCCCCCAGGATGTCTGGATGACGTCCAGGTCGACCAGCCATCCGGCCTCGTGGAAGGCGAGCTTCAGCCTGGCCAGCATGTCGTCCGGGTTCCGCTCACGCGTCATGTCCCTACCTCGCCACTCCTCTGTGTAGCGGAATCGCTACCGAGCGGCTTCAGAGTTGCCTAGAGTGGAGATCCCTTCAACTGGTCAGGATGGAACGGAAGGTCGTCGAACGCGCCTTGAACCGCAAGGAGTTGAACCCGGACGCCTCACCGCAGGCTGCCTACGGAGCGCGTATGCGCAGCAAGCGCGAGGCTCGCGGCTGGACTCAAGAGGACCTTGCCGCTCGCACGGAATATTCCAGTGTGCATATCTCGGCCATCGAAACTGGTCGGAAGCCTCCGACCCTTCGCTTTTCGCGTAGCGCCGACCGGGCGTTCGGCCTCGCGGACACAGCGGAGTCGTTCGAGCGTGAGTACCGCGAGATCAAGCACGGCAGTCTGCTGGAGGGCTTCCCGGAGTACATCAAGTACGAGGGGCGGGCCGCGGAGATCCGGCTGTACGAGATCGGGATCGTCCCTGGGCTGCTCCAGACACCGGAGTACGCACGGGTGCTGGCGAACAGCGCGGTACGGCGTGGCGCCATCACCCCCGAACAGGCGGATGAGCGCGTCGCGTTCCTGGCGGAGCGGCAAGCCGCGCTGGAGCGGCCCCGCCCGCCCATGATGCTGGTGGTGATGGACGAGAGCTGCGTTCGCAGGCTGGTCGGCGGCCCCAAGGTCATGAACGCCCAGCTCGACCGGCTGGCCCAGTTCGCCGAACTACCGAACACCGTGCTCCAGATCGCCCCGTTCGAGATAGGGGAGCGTCGTACGTTCGGCCTCCCCATGTACCTGCTGACGATGCCGGACCTGTCCGTGGTCGCATACGCGGAGTCCCAGTTACGAGGACACGTGGATCGCGAAACGACAGCCGTACTCCCCCTGTTGTCGGCCTACCATCAGTTGCAGGCCGAAGCTCTGCCTCAGGCGGCATCGGTGGCCATGATCCATGAGGTACGAAAGGGCACCCCGTGACGACCGACTCCCCCCGCTGGTTCACGTCCTCCTACAGCAACAACGGCGGCGCCTGCGTGGAGGTCGCCACCAACCTCCCCGGCACCGTCCCCGTCCGCGACACCAAGGACCGCGACGCCGGCACCCTCACCTTCAGCGCCAACTCCTGGTCCGCGTTCGTCCAGTTCGCCTCTCACCAGAGCGTCTGAACGCACCCGGCACGAAAAAGCGGGCCCCCTCCCGTCCGGGAAGGGGGCCCGCGTCGGTCGGACTACTTGGCGCCGCCCTTGGCCAGGAACGCCAGCAGGTCCTGGCGGCTGATCACGCCGGTCGGCTTGCCCTCGACGAGGACGATCGCCGCGTCCGCCGCGCCCAGCACCTGCATCAGGTCGCCGACCGGCTCGCCGGAGCCGACCTGGGGCAGCGGGGCCGACATGTGCTTCTCCAGCGGGTCCTCCAGGGAGGCGCGCTTGGAGAACAGGGCGTCGAGCAGCTCGCGCTCCACGACCGAGCCGACGACCTCGGCGGCCATCACGTCCGGGTGACCCGCGCCCGGCTTGACGACGGGCATCTGGGAGACGCCGTACTCGCGCAGCACCTCGATGGCCTGGCCGACGGTCTCCTCCGGGTGCATGTGCACGAGGGACGGGATCGTGGCGCCCGCCTTGTCGTTCAGCACGTCGGCGACGCGGGCGCTCGGGCCCTCGTCCTCCAGGAAGCCGTAGTCGGCCATCCACTCGTCGTTGAAGATCTTCGAGAGGTAGCCGCGGCCGCTGTCCGGCAGCAGCACCACGACCACGTCGTCCGGGCCGAGCCGCTCGGCGACCCGCAGCGCGGCGACCACGGCCATGCCGCAGGAGCCGCCCACCAGCAGGCCCTCCTCCTTGGCCAGGCGGCGGGTCATCTGGAAGGCGTCCTTGTCGGAGACGGCCACGATCTCGTCGGCGACGGTGCGGTCGTAGGCGGTCGGCCAGAAGTCCTCACCGACGCCCTCGATCAGGTACGGGCGCCCGGAACCGCCCGAGTACACCGAGCCCTCGGGGTCGGCGCCGATGACCTTGACCTTGCCGTCGCTGGCGTCCTTCAGGTAGCGGCCGGTGCCGGAGATGGTGCCGCCGGTGCCGACGCCCGCCACGAAGTGGGTGATCTTCCCCTCGGTCTGGTCCCACAGCTCCGGACCGGTGGAGTGGTAGTGCGACAGCGGGTTGTTCGGGTTGGAGTACTGGTCGGGCTTCCAGGCGCCCGGGGTCTCGCGCACCAGCCGGTCGGAGACGTTGTAGTACGAGTCCGGGTGCTCGGGGTCGACCGCGGTCGGGCAGACGACGACCTCGGCGCCGTAGGCACGCAGCACATTGATCTTGTCGGTGCTCACCTTGTCGGGGCACACGAAGATGCACTTGTAGCCCTTCTGCTGGGCCACGATCGCCAGGCCGACCCCGGTGTTGCCGCTGGTGGGCTCCACGATGGTGCCGCCGGGCTTCAGCTCCCCGCTCTCCTCGGCGGCCTCGATCATGCGCAGGGCGATGCGGTCCTTCACGGAACCGCCCGGGTTGAAGTACTCCACCTTGGCCAGGACGGTCGCCTGGATGCCCTTGGTCACGTTGTTGAGCTTCACCAGCGGGGTGTCGCCGACGAGGCTGATCATCGAGTCGTGGAATCGCACCGTTGTCTCCGGTCGCTGCAAAAAATGTGGTCCTAGTGGTGCCGCCAGCCTAAGGCCAGGCACCCGGCTCGCGCGGTCGTTCACTCCCCGTGGAGATTGGCGCACGCCCTGTACGGGGCAAGGAGTGGGTGGAGGGCTAGGAGGAGGTGGCGGCGGCGCATGACAAGCATGTCGAGGGCGCGGGTGGCCCGGCGGATCGCGGCCGGAGCGGCCTACGGCGGGGGCGGGGCCGGACTGGTCGGGGCGGCGGCCGTCGGACTGGTGCTCGCGGAGGTACGGCTGGCCCGGCGCCATGTGGGCAACGGCAGCAGCGGGCGGGTACCGGTGGCGGACGGGGTGTACGGCCACTCCTACGACGTGGGCGGTGATCCACCGCTGCGGCTGGTGATGCTCGGCGACTCCACGGCCGCCGGGCAGGGCGTGCACCGGGCGGGCCAGACACCGGGCGCGCTGCTGGCCTCGGGGCTCGCGGCGGTGGCGGAACACCCGGTGGAGCTGTGGAACGTCGCGCTGCCGGGCGCCCAGTCCGACGACCTGGACCGGCAGGTGGCGCTGGTGCTGTCGTCGCCCGGGCCCGCGCCGGACATCTGCGTGATCATGATCGGCGCCAACGACGTCACCCACCGGATGCCGTTCACGCGTTCGGTGCGGTACCTGTCGGCGGCGGTACGGCGGCTGCGCACGGCCGGTGCGGAGGTGGTGGTCGGCACCTGTCCCGACCTCGGCACCATCGAGCCGGTGCAGCAGCCGCTGCGCTGGCTGGCCCGGCGGGCGTCCCGGCAGCTGGCGGCGGCGCAGACGATCGGCGTGGTGGAGCAGGGGGGACGCACCGTGTCCCTGGGCGATCTGCTGGGGCCCGAGTTCGCGGCGAACCCGCGGGAGCTGTTCGGGCCGGACAACTACCACCCCTCGGCCGAGGGCTACGCCACGGCGGCGATGGCCGTCCTGCCCACGGTCTGCGCGGTGCTGGGCCTGTGGCCGGAGGAGGAGCGGCCGGACGTGACGCGCCGCGAGGGCTTCCTGCCGGTGGCCCGGGCCGCGGCGGAGGCGGCGTCCGAGGCGGGCACGGAGGTCACGGCGGCGATACCGACGGGCCCGCGCGGTCCCTGGGCGCTGCTCAAGCGCCGGCGCCGCCGCCGCGTCCCGGAGGCCGAACCGGTGACCCCGTCGGCCTGACCGGCGTACCGGAGTCCGCGGGGCCGTGCTGCACTGGAAGGGCCGGGGACACCCGAGCGACCGGCCCGACCAAGCAAGCGCTTAGAAAACTGCGGCCAGTGTCACACCGCAACCCCGGTGACCTGGTTCATACGTGCGGGTAACTTCCAAACCGGTCCTGCCCGAAACCCCGTTCACTGGAGCCGTGATGCCCGAAGCCGTCATCGTCTCGACCGCCCGCTCCCCCATCGGCCGCGCCGGCAAGGGGTCCCTCAAGGACCTGCGCCCCGACGACCTCACCGCCACGATCATCCAGGCCGCCCTCGCGAAGATCCCCGAGCTGGACCCGAGGGACATCGACGACCTGATGCTCGGCTGCGGTCTGCCCGGCGGCGAGCAGGGCCACAACCTCGGCCGCATCGTCGCCGTGCAGATGGGCATGGACCACCTGCCCGGCTGCACCATCACCCGCTACTGCTCCTCCTCCCTCCAGACCTCCCGGATGGCCCTGCACGCCATCAAGGCCGGCGAGGGCGACGTCTTCATCTCGGCCGGTGTCGAGACGGTCTCCCGCTTCGCCAAGGGCAGCTCCGACGGCCTGCCGGACACGCACAACCCGCTGTTCGCCGAGGCCGAGGCCCGCACCGCCGCGGTCGCCCAGCAGGAGGGCACCACCTGGCACGACCCGCGCGAGGACGGGCTGATCCCCGACGCCTACATCGCGATGGGCCAGACCGCCGAGAACCTGGCGCGCTGGAAGGGCATCACCCGCCAGGAGATGGACGAGTTCGGCGTCCGCTCGCAGAACCTCGCCGAGCAGGCCATCAAGGACGGCTTCTGGGAGCGCGAGATCACCCCGGTGACGCTCCCCGACGGCACCGTCGTCAGCAAGGACGACGGCCCGCGCGCCGGCGTCACCATGGAGGGCGTCGCCGGGCTGAAGCCGGTCTTCCGCCCCGACGGCCTGGTCACCGCCGGCAACTGCTGCCCGCTCAACGACGGCGCCGCCGCCCTCGTGATCATGAGCGACACCAAGGCCCGCGAGCTGGGCCTGACCCCGCTCGCCCGGATCGTCTCCACCGGCGTCTCCGCCCTCTCCCCCGAGATCATGGGCCTCGGCCCGGTCGAGGCCAGCAAGCAGGCGCTGCGCCGGGCCGGACTGACCGTCGACGACATCGACCTGGTCGAGATCAACGAGGCGTTCGCCGCCCAGGTGATCCCCTCCTACCGGGAGCTCGGCATCGACCTCGACAAGCTGAACGTCAACGGCGGCGCCATCGCCGTCGGCCACCCCTTCGGTATGACCGGCGCCCGGATCACCGGCACGCTGATCAACTCCCTCCAGTGGCACGACAAGCAGTTCGGCCTGGAGACGATGTGCGTCGGCGGCGGCCAGGGCATGGCCATGGTCATCGAGCGCCTCAGCTGACCCGCGCCGCCCGCGCGACCCACCGTCCGTAGCGATTCGGGCACTTTACGTCAGGGATCGGCCCAGAACCCCGGAAACCGCCGGGTTCTGGGCCTTTCTGTGATCCAATCTCCCCCAGGATGTGACCTATCTCCCCCGCCCCGGGCATCGGCGCAGGTCAGCACGGACCGGCACATCGTCCGACGCGCACGCGAACCCAAAGAACTGTCCGTTTCGTGACGTTACGCACTGACAGCTGGATAGTCCGCCCTTCAAGCTGATGTAGGAAGTCGGGGGTCGACTTTGAACCTGGGAGTACGTCAGTGAGCGCCATGCCCATCGCCCTGCTGCTCACCACGGCCGCCACGGGCGCCGTGGGCGTCGCCGTCCTGCGCACCGTGCTGAAGCTGCGCCGGCAGCTCACGCAGTTGCAGGCCCAGCTCGCGGAGAACCAGTCAGCCGCCATGCACGCGCTGCTGCCGCACGCCCGCACCCATGCCGACACCGACCGGATACGCGCGGCCGTGGCCGAGGCGCTCGCCGAGGAACGGGAGCGGGAACTCGCCGAGGCGCGTGCCTTCTGGGCCGCGCAGGAGGCCCGCGACGCCTCCGACGCGCCCTCCGCGCTCGGCCTGCCCGACCACGAGCCGTTCCTGCCCCGGGAGTCCGACTTCGCCGGCCTGGAGCCGGTGGCGGAGCCGACCGCGGACACCGACGAGTTCGCCGGGGAGTCCCCCGAGCTGGCCGCGGCCCGCCGCCGGCACCCCTCGCACCCGGACTTCGTCCCGGAGCGGTCGGCGGCGGCCGACCACGAGCGCACGGCCGCCACGCTGGAGCAGCTGGCCGCCGAGCGGGTCGAGCTGTCCGACGTCCGCCCGGGACCGCTGGGCACCCTCGACGTCTACGTCTTCGCCGACGGCACCACGCTGTGCATGACCCCGGGTCACCGCGAGACGGCCGAGCGGCTGGCGCGGGCCGTGGAGGCGGGCGAAGCCCCCTGCCTGCTCGGCGGTTCGGGCATCTCCGGCGCCTACACCCTCACCTTCGCCTGCGGCGCGGAGATGATCTACATCCTGGCGGACCGCGTCATCGCGTCCCTGTAGGCCGCGGCGGATCCGCGGGACGGCCCCGGGCCCCGGCTCAGACCCCCGCCCGGCCCCGCGCCTCCTCCACCAGCCGGACCGCCTCGCCGACCTCGTCGTCACTCTTCAGCACCAGCGCCAAGTCGTGCGCCGCGACCAGGATCTGATCGGCCGCCGCGAACATCCCCGCGTCCGGCATCTGCCGGGGCTCGCTCCCCGGCTCCTCGACCGCCTGCGCCCGCCGGGCCAGTTCCCTGGCCAGCGCCAGCGCCTCCGCGGCGGCGCCGCGCTGGAGCCTGCTCTGCGGTGCCGCGCGCAACCGGTCGGCGAAGTGATCCACTGCTTGGGTCAGGGGCGTCGTATCAACCACGCGCCGAGCGTAACGCGCCGCACTGTTGCCAAGAGGCGAACGCTCGGGCACGGTGCAGTGAAGGACCGGCTCACAGCCCCTTTGCTTTCGGAGGTGCCGATGTCCCAACCGTTCTCCGACGAGACCCACCGCAACCTGCTCGCCCGCATCCCGCACTGCACCGGCCGCGAGGTCTCCGACTGGCTGCGCACCGTCGAGGAAGGCCCCGCCCTGGTCCGCTTCGAGGAGAAGGTCGGCTGGCTCCGCCAGGAGTACGACCTGGCCTACGGCCACGCGAAGGCCATCGTGCACGAGTACGACCTGCGCCGGGCGGCCCGCAAGCTGCGCTGAGGCACCCACCGACGGCAAAGGGCCCCGGGCGGCAGCCCGGGGCCCTCTCACCAGCGCGGTGCGCGCTAGTCGTTGTTGGTGAAGATCGCCACCAGCCGCAGCATCTCCAGGTAGATCCAGACCAGGGTGACGGAAAGACCGAACGCGGCGAGCCAGGACTCCTCGCGCGGGGCGCCGTAGGCGATGCCGTCCTGGATCTGCTTGAAGTCGAGCGTCAGGAAGAACGCGCCGAGCAGGATCGCGATGATGCCGACGACCGCGCCGATCGGGCCGAAGCTGCGCAGACCGCCGTCCTCGGCGACGCCGAACACGACCAGCAGCAGGTTGACCGCCATGACGACCAGGAAGGCCATCGCGATGGCGAGGCCGATGCGGGCGTAACGGGCCGTGACCCGGATCCAGCCCGCCTTGTAGACGAGCAGGGTGGCGCCGGAGACCGCCATGGTGCCGAGCACCGCCTGGAAGGGGGCGCCCTGCCAGCGGCTGTTGTACATCTCGCTGATGACGCCGAGGAAGATGCCCTCGAAGGCCGCGTAGCCGAGGATCAGCGCGGGCGCCGGGGTGCGCTTGAAGTTCTGGACCATCGCCAGGACGAACGCGATCAGCGCGGAGCCGACGGCCAGGCCGTAGCTCGTGGGCGAGACCGGCAGCAGTGCCCAGGCGAGGACGGCACCCACCACGACGGTGCCGAGCGTCAGGGCCGAGCGGACGACGACGTCGTCCATCGTCATCCGGCCGGTGCCGGCCGGGGCCTGCGGCGGGGCGCCGTACTCGGTGTCGGACGGCGCGTGGCCGACCGGCATGTACGGGTCCTGCGCGTACGGGTTCTGCGCGTAGGGGTTCTGCGCGTACGGGTTGGCCCCTGCGTACCCGGCCTGCGCTGCGGTGTTGAAGCCGGCGTAGCCGTTGTCGCGGCTGAACCCCCGTCGCGAGAAGACCGGGTTGCTGCTCCTCATCTCACTCCTCCATGGCTGCCGTGCGCAGCCTTGGCTCAAGCGTAATGGATTGGCAAAGGATCGATCATGCTACCTGAGGAGGATCTTTCCCCTGCCGTGTCGGTCCACACGCTACGCGGAGGAGGGCGCCCCGGCCATGGGTGATCGCCTTCCGTGACGAACTCGCCGCCGACCGAGCGCGAGAAGAGTGAGTGGTGCCCGGAGCCGGACTTGAACCGGCACGCCCGCGAAGGGGCAGCGAGGTTTAAGCTCGCCGTGTCTGCATTCCACCATCCGGGCAGGCCATGGGCTCCGCTTCGAGGTCCGAGCCTATCGGGACGCATCCCCCGAACAGCGGAGTGGAGGACCGATGTTGTCTTATTTTATTGACGTCTGAGGGTGCATCAGACCACGGAACCGGTCGTCCGCACTTGCCAGTAGCGTGACGTGACGCACGTGCACCTGTACGTGAAATGACGGAATTTCACCGCCCGAAGAAGGGCGCCCCACCTGTTCTTGAGAGCGCCCGGTCACGGCGGCCGGGACGGCGGCGGCCCCGGCGGCTCAGGGTCGGGGGTCCTCCCCAGGTATGACAAGGCACCCCCGTGGTCCGACCCGAGTCGTCCCCGGGAACCGGAACAGCGGCTGACTACCCGGGCCCCACGGGACGGGACGATGGAGCGGTCCCCATGAACACGCCGTCCCGAGGAGCACCGTCCCGTGACCACCACACCCACCGCACGCCCGGCCACCGCCGTGGCCGCACGCGCCACGGAGCTGTCGAAGATCTACGGGCAGGGTGAGACCCGGGTGGTCGCCCTGGACAAGGTCTCCGTCGACTTCGGGCAGGCCGAGTTCACCGCGATCATGGGCCCCTCCGGCTCCGGCAAGTCCACGCTGATGCACTGCGTGGCCGGCCTCGACACCTTCTCCTCCGGTTCCGTGCGGATCGGCGAGACCGAGCTGGGCTCGCTCAAGGACAAGCAGCTCACCAAGTTGCGCCGGGACAAGATCGGCTTCATCTTCCAGGCCTTCAACCTGCTGCCGACGCTGACCGCGCTGGAGAACATCACGCTGCCGATGGACATCGCGGGCCGCAAGCCCGACAAGGCGTGGCTGGACCAGGTCATCCAGATGGTGGGACTGTCCGGGCGGCTCGGCCACCGGCCCTCCCAGCTGTCCGGCGGCCAGCAGCAGCGCGTCGCCGTGGCCCGCGCCCTCGCCTCCAAGCCGGAGATCATCTTCGGTGACGAGCCGACCGGCAACCTGGACTCGCGCTCCGGCGCCGAGGTCCTCGGCTTCCTGCGCAACTCCGTGCGCGAGCTGGGCCAGACGGTGGTCATGGTGACCCACGACCCGGTGGCCGCGGCCTACGCGGACCGCGTGATCTTCCTGGCCGACGGGCGGATCGTGGACGAGATGTACGGTCCGACCGCCGAGTCCGTGCTCGACACCATGAAGCAGTTCGACGCGAAGGGCCGTACCAGCTGATGTTCCGCACCGCCCTGCGCAACGTCCTCGCGCACAAGGCCCGGCTGCTGATGACGGTGCTCGCCGTCATGCTCGGCGTGGCCTTCGTCTCCGGGACCCTCGTCTTCACCAACACCGTCTCCGACGCCTTCCAGAACAGCTCCGCCAAGGGCTTCGACCAGGTCGACGTCGCCGTACAGCCCCAGTACCAGGACTCCAAGGGCGACAAGGTCGGCAAGACGCCGGACCTCACCCAGGCCATGCTCGACACGGCCGGCAAGGTCCCCGGCGCCGCCTCCGCCACCGGCGTCGTCGGCGGCTTCACCGCCGTCGCCGACAAGCACGGCAAGCTCGTCGGCGGCGACTGGCAGTCCCGCGGCGGGAACTACTGGGGGGCCAAGGACGCCCGCTACCCGCTGATCGCCGGGCACGCCCCGCACGGCCGGAACGAGGTGCTGCTCGACTCCAAGTCCGCCGAGCGGGCCGGCTACCAGGTCGGCGACACCGTGCGGCTCTCGGTCGACGGGCCCGTGCTCACCCCGACCGTCGCCGGCATCTTCACCACCGACGACGGCAACGTGACCGCGGGCGGCAGCCTCGCGCTGTTCGACACGCCCACCGCGCAGGCGCTGTTCGGCAAGAACGGCACCTACGACGAGATCGACGTCAAGGCGAAGCCCGGCACCGGCCAGGCGGCGCTCAAGGCCCAGCTGGACCGGGCGCTGCCCGCCCACCAGGTGAAGACCACCACCGGCAAGAAGCTCGCCGACGACCAGGCGAAGACGATCGCCGACGGCATGAGCAGCATGAAGACGGGCCTGCTGGTGTTCGCGGGCATCGCCCTGTTCGTCGGTACCTTCATCATCGCCAACACCTTCACCATGCTGGTCGCCCAGCGCACCAAGGAGCTGGCCCTGCTGCGCGCGGTCGGCGCCTCCCGCCGCCAGGTCACCCGCTCGGTGCTGATCGAGGCGTTCGTGGTCGGCGCGGTCGCCGGCGTGGCCGGTCTGCTCGCCGGCATCGGCATCGGCGCGGGCCTGCGCGCCCTGGTCGGTTCCTTCGGCGGGAGCATGCCCGACGGACCGCTGGTGATCAGCCCCGGTACGGTGGCCGCCGCCCTCGTGGTCGGCGTCGTCATCACCATGCTGGCCGCCTGGCTGCCCGCCCGCCGGGCCGCGAAGATCCCGCCGGTGGCGGCGATGAACAGCGTGCACGCCAAGGCGACCACCAAGTCGCTGGTGCTGCGCAACACGATCGGCGCGCTGTTCACGGCGGCCGGTGTGACGGTGATCCTCGCCGCCACCACGATGGACGGCGACTCCGGCCAGGCCCCGATGGGGTTCGGCGCCGTGCTGCTGATCATCGGCGTGTTCGTGCTGACCCCGCTGCTGTCCCGTCCGCTGATCGCGGCCGCCGCCCCGCTGATGCGCGCGTTCGGCATCGCGGGCAAGCTGGCCCGCCAGAACTCGGTGCGCAACCCGCGCCGTACGGCGGCCACCGCCTCGGCACTGATGATCGGCCTGACCCTGATCACCGGCATGACGGTGATGGCGGGCAGCCTCCAGCACGCGATCGACAAGATGGCCGCCTCGGCGATCCGCGCCGACTACGTCGTCTCGATGGCCAACGGCTCCCCGCTCTCCCCCGACGTGGCGAAGAAGCTCGCCGCCACCGACGGGGTCACCGCCAGCAGCCCGCTGCGCAACGCCGAGTCCCGCATCGACGGCAAGACCGAGTTCCTGACCGGCGTCGACGGCGCGTCCATCGCGAAGCTGACGGACCTGAAGGTGGACCAGGGCAGCTTCACGGTGAGCGGCACGCGGATCGTCGTGGACAAGGAGCGAGCCAAGGAGTACGGCTGGACGCCCGGTTCGCGGCTGACCGCCCACTTCGAGGACGGCAAGGCGCAGCGCCTGACCGTCGCCGGGATCTACGACGGCAACGACATGATCCGCGGCATCATGCTCGACGACGCGGTGCTCACCCCGCACCTGAGCCACCCGGCCGACATGCAGGTCATGGTCAAGACGGCCGACGGCGCGTCGACCGCGACCAAGGACCGGCTGGCGAAGGCCCTGGGCACCAACCCCGCGATCAAGATCCAGGACAAGAAGGACCTGTCCAACGACATCGCGCAGGTCTTCACCCTGATGCTGAACATGGTCTACGGCCTGCTCGGCATGGCGGTGATCGTCGCGGTCCTCGGTGTCGTCAACACCCTGGCGATGTCGGTGTTCGAGCGCTCCCAGGAGATCGGCATGCTCCGCGCGATCGGCCTGGACCGCAGGGGCATCAAGCGGATGGTCCGCCTGGAGTCCCTGGTGATCTCCCTCTTCGGCGGCGTGCTCGGCCTCGGCCTCGGCGTGTTCTTCGGCTGGGCGGCCGGCCGGCTGGTGGGCACCAGGATGCCGACGTACGAACTGGTCCTGCCGTGGGGCCGACTGGTGGTCTTCCTGGTGCTCGCGGGCGTCGTCGGCGTGCTGGCCGCGCTGTGGCCGGCCCGCCGCGCGGCCCGGCTGAACGTGCTGGCGGCCATCAAGGCCGAGTAGCCGAACGGTCGTACGACACCGGAAAGGGGCCCCGCGGACGCGGGGCCCCTTCGCCGTGCCGGGCGGTTCAGCCCTGCCAGGTGCGGGTGCGCGGCGGGAGCCCGGAGGCGCCCGACTCCGGGGTGCGGACCGCGAGGACCTGGTTGACGCCGATGCGGTTGTGCTCGAAGGCGAGCGCGGAGGCGGCCATGTACAGCCGCCAGACCCGGGCCCGGCCGGGGCTGGTCAGGCGCACGGCGCGGTCCCAGTCGGCCTCCAGGTTGGCCACCCACTGGCGCAGGGTGCGGCCGTAGTGCTCGCGCAGGGCGTGTACGTCGCGCACCTCGAACCCGGCGCGCTCCAGCTGGGTGACCGTGGTGCCGATGGGGGCGAGTTCACCGTCCGGGAAGACGTAGGCGTCGATGAACTCGTCGACGCTGTAGGCGGATTCGTCGCGCTGCGGGCGGCGGGCGATCTGGTGGTTGAGCAGCCGGCCGCCGGGCGTGAGCAGGTCGTACAGCCGGTGGGCGTACTCCAGGTAGCGTTCGGCGCCGACGTGCTCGGCCATGCCGATGGAGGAGATCGCGTCGAAGGGGCCGTCGGTGACGTCCCGGTAGTCCTGGACCCTGATCTCCACCCGGTCGGTCAGTCCCTCGTCGGCGACGCGCTTGCGGGCGTACGCGGCCTGCTCCTGGGAGAGGGTGACCCCGACGACGCTCACCCCGTGCTCCCGGGCCGCGTGCAGGGCCATGGAGCCCCAGCCGCAGCCGACGTCCAGCAGCCGCCGGCCCTCCTTCAGACCGAGCTTCTGGCAGACCAGTTCGAGCTTGTCCCGCTGGGCGTCCTCCAGGGTGGCGTCCTTGCCGAAGGACTCCCAGTAGGCGCAGGAGTACACCATCGAGGGACCGAGGACCAGCTCGTAGAAGTCGTTGCCGACGTCGTAGTGGTGGCTGATGGCGCGCTTGTCGCTGCCGCGGGTGTGCAGATGGCGGTGTCTGCGGACCTCCTCGCGCGGCGGCGCGGGCGGGATCGGCGGGCCGGCGAGCTTGAGCAGCTCGCGGGCGGCGGCGCGGACGGCGGGGTCACGCACGGCCTGGAGGAGGGTGCGCCCGTCCTCCCCGCGCTCCCAGATCAGCGCGGCCATGCTGTCCAGCGCCGTGTACAGGTCGCCCTCGATGTCCAGGTCCCCGGCGACCCAGGCGCGGGCCAGGCCCAGCTCGCCCGGCTTGAACAGGATGCGGCGCAGGGCGCGCCGGTTGCGCACGACGAGCGTGGGAGCGCCGGGAGGCCCGGCCTGTGATCCGTCCCAGGCCCGCAGCCGAACCGGGAGCGGAGCCCCCAGCATCTGCTCGGCAAGACTGTTCAGCCGCGACGCGGCGTCGGCCATGACGCACACCTCCAAGACGACGATCCCGGATGCCGGTTACCACGTAAACACCGTCGGTCGTCCCGCACAGTCCCGCAATGGAGTTACGAGAGGGCAAAAAGTTGCAGTGGCCACCCAGATGGCCCCCGGGAACGCCGAAAGACCTCCCGCACCACGGATGGCGGGAGGTCTTTCGGATGGTCCGGCGAGTGCCTCGGGTCAGGAAGCCTTGGCCTCGGTCTTCGCGGCGGCGACCGGCGCGGGCTTGGCGGCCTCGTAGAACTCCTCGCGGGGGTTCTCCATGGCACCCAGGGACACGACCTCGCGCTTGAGGAACATGCCGAGCGTCCAGTCGGCGAAGATGCGGATCTTGCGGTTCCAGGTCGGCATGGCCAGACCGTGGTAGCCGCGGTGCATGTACCAGGCGAGACGGCCCTTGAGCTTGATCTTCATCTTGCCCATGACGATCATCGCCACGCCCTTGTGCAGGCCGAGACCGGCGACCGCACCCTTGTTGGCGTGCTCGTACTCCTTCTGCGGGAAGCCCCGCATACCGGAGACCACGTTGTCGCCGAGGACCTTGGCCTGGCGCAGCGCGTGCTGGGCGTTCGGCGGGCACCAGGCGTTCTCGTTGCCCGCCTTGCGGCCGACGAGGTCCGGGACCTGGGCGTTGTCGCCGGCGGCCCAGATGTAGTCCGTGCCCTGCACCTGGAGGGTGGCGGCGGTGTCCACGTGGCCGCGCGGGCCGAGCGGGAGACCGAAGCGGGCGAGGGCCGGGTTCGGCTTGACGCCGGCCGTCCACACGATGGTGTTCGAGTCGACCTCGAGGCCGTTCTTCAGCACCACGTGGCCGTCGACGCAGGACTCCATGGAGGTGGAGAGGTAGATCTCCACGCCACGGCTCTCCAGGTGCTCCTTGCCGTACTGGCCGAGCTTGGGGCCGACCTCGGGAAGGATCTTGTCGGCGGCGTCGACGAGGATGAACCGCATGTCCTCGCGGGAGACGTTGCGGTAGTACTTGGCGGCGTCCCGGGCCATGTCCTCGACCTCGCCGATGGTCTCCGCACCCGCGAAGCCACCGCCGATGAAGACGAAGGTGAGCGCCTTGCGGCGGATCTCCTCGTCGGTCGTGGAGTCGGCCTTGTCCAGCTGCTCCAGCACGTGGTTGCGCAGGCCGATGGACTCCTCGATGCCCTTCATGCCGATGCCCTGCTCGGCGAGGCCGGGGATCGGGAAGGTGCGGGAGACCGCGCCCATGGCGATGACCAGGTAGTCGAACGGCAGCTCGTACGCCTCGCCCACCAGCGGGGCGATCGTGGCGACCTTGCGGTCCTGGTCGATGGTGGTGACCCGACCGGTGAGGATCTCCGCCTTCGGAAGCACGCGTCGCAGCGGGACGACGACGTGGCGAGGGGAGATGCTGCCGGCGGCGGCTTCGGGGAGGAAGGGCTGGTAGGTCATGTACGACCGGGGGTCGACGACCGTGACGGTCGCCTCGCCGTAGCGCATCTTCTTGAGGATGCGCCGAGCTGCGTACAGGCCTACGTACCCACCGCCTACTACGAGGATCCTGGGACGCTCCGTGGTGCTCATGGCATCGAGTATCCACCCGCTCCAGGGGGGTGGCTCGTGCGCCCCTTCACAAGCTTGTGGAGGGGCTGTGTTAAACTCCGCGACCCGCGTGACACAGGTCATGCGGACCAGGGGGAACCGCGCGGCGGTTCGTACCGTTGTCAAGGCCGTGTGAGCTGCCCGTCCGGGTCGGCGAGGTGACCGCGGCGACTCCCGACCGGCCTCTGGAACACCCCCTTCCGGCCATCTTCGCGCGCGTCATCTGAACATGTTCAAACGGGTTTTGACCCCCCGGAAGGGCCTACCGGCCCCCTTCGGGCACCGGTCGGGACCCATTTCCTTGTGAAGAACTTCACGAAGGTTTCCGCCGGGATGCCGACGAGGGGCCCACAAGGACCCCTCGAAGCCGCTCAAACGTTATCCGACCTGCTCAGCCGGACGCTACCCACCGGTAACAAAGTGGGCTACGCCACCGCTGCGCCACCGTCCACGCGATGCCGTCGAGCATCGCTCACGAACGCGACTCCCCGAGTCCGAGCACGTGTACACGCGAATGCGTACACTCATCTCATGACTGAGAAGACCGTGACCGTACGGGAAGCCCGCGCGCACCTCGCCGACCACATCAACCGGGCCGAGGAAGGCGTTCCGACCGTCATCACGCGCAACGGCGCTCCGGTGGCGGCCGTGGTTCCGATCGCGGACTTCGAGGCGTTGGAGGAGGCGGCCGACGTGATGTTGGCGCGCGAAGCCGAAGCGGCCCTGGCCGAGGGCGGTCCCACCGTGACGATGGCGGAACTGCTGGCCGATCTGTTCACCGAGCACGACGGCGAGGCGACGTGAAGTACGCCTTCCGGTTCACCACGGCGGCACAGCGGCAGCTCCGGGCCATCAGCCGGCCCGACGCCATGCGCATCCTGGCCGCACTGACCGCGCTCGGCGACGACCCGTACCGCGAGGACGCCGACGTCAAGAAGCTCACCGGCCCGTCGGGGCTCTACCGGCTCCGGGTTGGCAGCTACCGGGTCGCCTACCAGATCAACGATGGTGAACTCGTCATCCTCGTTGTCAAGGTGGGCGACCGGCGGGACGTCTGCCGCAACCTGTAGGCGGTCGGGCCGAAGACCGGGCGATCCCGTGGGTGGGCCTACGACGGCGACTCGGCCGCGTAATAGGCGATGCCGTCGAGGATGTCGTGCTCCGACACGACGACCTCCTGGGCGCCGATCCGTTCCATGATCGCCAGGAGGACGAGGGAGCCCGCGCCGATGACGTCGACGCGGCCCGGGTGCATGGACGGGATGGTGGCGCGTTCGGCGTGGGTGGAGTGCAGGAGGCGGTCGGTGATCTCGCGCACCCGGGCGAGGGAGACGCGGGAGTGGTGGATGCGCGCCGAGTCGTACTCGGGCAGGTCCTGCGCGATCGCCGAGACGGTGGTGACCGAGCCGGCCAGGCCCACCAGGGTGCGCGCCTCGCGCAGCGGCACCGTCCGCTCCGCGAGGTCCAGGGCGGCCTCGATGTCGGCCCTTATCGCGGCGATCTGCTCCTCGGTGGGCGGGTCGGAGATCTCGCCGCCGTGCACCAGGTGCCGTTCCGTCATCCGCACACAGCCCACGTCCACCGAGCGCGCGACCCGCACATGGTCGTCGCCGACGACGAACTCGGTGGAGCCGCCGCCGATGTCCACCACCAGATAGGGCCGGGCGAGGTCCTCGCGGCCGGCCAGCTCCTTGGTCGCGCCGGTGAAGGAGAACTCGGCCTCCTGGTCGCCGGTGATGACCTCGGGCTCCACGCCGAGGATGTCCAGCACCCCGCGCACGAACTCGTCGCGGTTCTCGGCGTCGCGGGAGGCGGAGGTGGCGACGAAGCGCAGCCGCTCGGCGCCGTGCTCCTTGATGATCTCCGCGTAGTCGCGGCAGGCGGCGAAGGTGCGCTCCAGCGCCTCCGGGGCGAGCCGGCCGGTGCGGTCGACGCCCTGGCCGAGCCGCACGATGGTCATCCGGCGGTCCAGGTCGACCAGTTCGCCCGTCGCCGGGTCCACGTCCGCGACCAGCAGGCGGATGGAGTTCGTACCGCAGTCGACGGCGGCGACACGGGTCACTGCGCTTCCCCCTTCGGCTCCTGCTCGAACGTCACGCACGCGCCCTTGCGCCACCACTGCGGCAGCATCGCGAGCGCCTCGTCGCCGAGCGGGTTGACGCCCGGACCCGCGGCCAGCGAGTGGGCGACCAGGACGTGCAGGCACTTCACCCGGTCCGGCATGCCGCCGGCGCTCGGGAAGTCCCGCAGCACCTCGATCTCGTCCCGGCGCCGGATGTAGTCCTCGTGCGCGGCCCGGTAGGCGGCGGCCAGCTCCGGGTCGCTCTGGAGGCGCTCGGTCATCTCCTTCATCACGCCGTTCGCCTCCAGCGTGCCGATGGCCGAGGCGGCCTTGGGGCACGTCAGGTAGTACAGCGTCGGGAAGGGCGTGCCGTCGGGCAGACGGGGCGCCGTCTCCACGACATCCGGCTGACCGCACGGGCAGCGGTGTGCGATGGCCCGCAGGCCCCGCGGGGGACGGCCCAGCTGCTGCTTGAACGCCTCGACGTCCGCGTCGGTGGGCTCGGTGCGCGGAGTGGGCGGCGGAGGGGTTTCCATGACTGCTTTCAGACTGGCTTTCTGTGGGTCACCGGCACGGGGCCGGTCACTGGTCGGAGGCGTCGGACTTGTCGACCCCGTCCCAGATGTTGGTGTACCAGGGCCGGTGGGCGGCCCTCAGATCGACGCGGGACTGCCGGGCCGCGCCCGGATCGACGACCACGTACCCGGTCTCGCCGGGCTTCACATAGTGCAGCCGCTTGCGGATCTGCTGCTCGGCGTAGGCGTCGTCCTGCCAGCGAGCCTTGAGGTCGCGCAGCTGTTCGACGCGTTGGCGGGCCTCGGTCTCCTGCCGCTGGAGGTCGGAGATCTGGGCGCGCTGGGAGACGTACTGCCGCATCGGGTAGGCGAGGGCGACGACCAGCGAGCACAGCACCAGCGCGAGCAGCGCCGCCCGGCCGGTCAGCCGCGAGCGGCGGGCCTGCCGTTTGGTCTGCGAGCGGTAGACCCGGGCCGCCGTCTGCTCGCCCAGCAGCCGCAGCCTGGTCGTGGTGGAGAAACGGTCCCGGTCCTTGACGGCCATGTCGGTTCTCCGCCTCCCCTTTCACACGTGCGTACGTCCCCGGACACGGTACGGGACCGGGTACGGGGACGTACGTACGACTGGCCAAGTCCCGGCCCGACGGGGGGCGGGACCGGCCGGGTGGCTCAGCCCTTGAAGCGCGGGAAGGCGCTGCGGCCGGCGTACACCGCGGCGTCGTCCAGGATCTCCTCGATGCGCAGCAGCTGGTTGTACTTGGCGACGCGCTCGGAGCGGGCCGGGGCGCCGGTCTTGATCTGGCCGCAGTTGGTGGCGACGGCCAGGTCGGCGATGGTGACGTCCTCGGTCTCGCCGGAACGGTGCGACATCATGCACTTGAAGCCGTTGCGCTGGGCCAGCTCGACGGCGTCCAGGGTCTCGGTCAGCGAGCCGATCTGGTTGACCTTGACCAGCAGGGCGTTGGCGGTGCCCTCCTCGATGCCGCGGGCGAGGCGCTCGGGGTTGGTGACGAACAGGTCGTCGCCGACCAGCTGGACCTTGTCGCCGAGCTTGTCGGTGATGACCTTCCAGCCGGCCCAGTCGTCCTCGAACAGCGGGTCCTCGATGGAGACCAGCGGGTAGGCCGCCACCAGCTCCTCGTAGTACTCCGTCATCTCGGCGGCGGAGCGCTCCTTGCCCTCGAAGAGGTACTTGCCGTCCTTGTAGAACTCGGAGGCGGCGACGTCGAGCGCGAGGGCGATCTGCTCGCCGGGGGCGTAGCCGGCCTCCTTGATGGCCTCCAGGATGAGGTCCAGGGCCTCGCGGTTGGAGCCCAGGTTCGGCGCGAAGCCGCCCTCGTCGCCGAGGCCGGTGGCCAGGCCCTTGCTCTTCAGGACCTTCTTCAGGGTGTGGTAGACCTCGGCACCCCAGCGCAGCGCCTCGGAGAAGGACTCCGCGCCGATCGGGGCGATCATGAACTCCTGGATGTCCACGTTGGAGTCGGCGTGCGAGCCGCCGTTCAGGATGTTCATCATCGGCACCGGCAGCAGGTGCGCGTTGGGGCCGCCCAGGTAGCGGAAGAGCGGCAGGTCGGACGCCTCGGAGGCGGCGTGCGCGACGGCCAGGGAGACGCCGAGGATGGCGTTGGCGCCGAGCGAGCCCTTGTTGTCGGTGGCGTCCAGGTCGAACATGGCCTGGTCGATCAGCCGCTGCTCGGTGGCGTCGTAGCCGACCAGCTCCGGGCCGATCTGCTCGATGACGGCGAGGACGGCCTTCTCGACGCCCTTGCCCTGGTAACGGTTGGGGTCACCGTCGCGCAGCTCGATGGCCTCGAAGGCGCCGGTGGAGGCGCCGGACGGGACGGCGGCACGCCCGGTGCTGCCGTCGTCGAGGCCGACCTCGACCTCGACCGTGGGGTTGCCTCGGGAGTCCAGGATTTCCCGGGCTACGACGACGTCGATGGACGGCACGAGCATCTCCTTCTTGGATGTGACGCTGGAAGTGCGGGGCGGTCTGCCTTACGGCTGTGCCTTGCGACTAGAGCCTAACCGTCCAGGGGTCGTCGGCCACCGACCGACCGTCCCGTGGACGGGAGGGACATGCAGACGGTACCCATTGTTCACCCGCGGAACAAAGGGGTTCGCGGATGAGACCCGGCGAAAGAGCGGGAAAACGAACGACCCCGCCCCGGCGCGTACGGGGGAGAACGCGCCGGGGCGGGGAGCCCGTGGGGACGGGGGCGGACCCTTGGGGGCGGGCCCGCCGGGCGGGGCCGTCAGCCGCCGGGGGTCACTTCAGGTGCAGCTGCTGGCCCGGGTAGATGAGGTCGGCGTTGTCGACGATGTCCTTGTTCAGCTCGAACAGCTTGTGCCAGCCGCCGGCCACGTGGTGCTTCGCCGCGATGGAGCTGAGGGTGTCGCCGGTGACGACCTTGTACTCGCCGTCGCCCTTCTTGACCTTCTTGCCGGTCGGGGTGGTGACGGTCTTGCCCGCGCCGCTCGCCGAGGAGCCGGTGGAGCCGCCCGTGGACTTGCCCGTGGTGGACGGGGCCGTGCGCTGGGTGGAGCGGGTGGCGGCCTGCTCGTCGGTGGAGCGGGTGGAGGTGCCCGTGTGCGACGAGGAGGAGCCGGAAGTGGGCGCGGAGCCGTTGTACGGGGTGCTCGACAGGCCCGTGCCGCAGACCGGCCAGGCGCCCTTGCCCTGTGCGGCCAGGACCTTCTCGGCGACGGCTATCTGCTGCGCCTTGCCGGCCTTGTCGGCCGTGGGGGCGTAGGCGGTGCCGCCGTACGCGGCCCAGGTGGAGGCGGAGAACTGCAGACCGCCGTAGTAGCCGTTGCCGGTGTTGATGGACCAGTTGCCGCCGGACTCGCACTGGGCGACCGTGTCCCACTGGGAGGTGGTGGCGGCGGAGGCGTTGCCGGCCGCCATCAGCGGGGCGGCGACGGCGGCACCGGTGACACCGGCGAGCGTGACGGCGCGGACGGCCTTGGACGGACGACGGTGCTTGCCCTTGCCGGAAAACAGCATGAACGATCCCCTCACCGACGCCTGCGAGGTGAGCTGTCGGGTTCGGGCCGGTTGAGTTGCCCGGCCACCCCTCCCGTGGGAGGCGTGGCTTCACCCCGAGCCGGTCCGGCATCAACTGCCGGGCCCGGCACTTACCTTGGGTCCCCCGCTCCTGCCTGCGGCGCTTGACGCGACGACTGTTCCCGGGCAGCCGCTGGCAGGATTAGGCGTTGCGGCCGCCGGGGCTCGTGGTGACGAGCGGTCATGACCGTAGCCACGCGATCCGCGGAATTTCAAAGACGATCAGGGCTTCTGAGACTCATCCCACACTTTCGCCAAAGCGGACATTTGACGATCAAGTGGGGCGTCAACTCGCCCTAGCGGGCGCCCGTTTCGTCACCGACTTTCAGGGTCTGACCGGCGGTGATGTGATTCGGGTCGGCGCCCACGACCTTCTTGTTCGCGGAGTAGAGCTCATGCCATCCGCCGTGCACGTCAAGGGAGTCGGCGATGGTGCTCAGCGAGTCGCCCTCGCGGACGGTGTACGTGCCCGGCTCGCGGGAGGCGTGCCGCCCGGAGTCGGAGCCGTCCTGTCCGGTCGCCGTGCTTTCGTCCGCGGTGCCGCCGCGGTGCCGTCCGCCGCCGAGGGCTCCGGTGTCGACCAGGCTCCAAGAGCCGACGTCCTGCCGGGAATTGTCCGGGTCGTCGGCGGTCGGGGCGGGTGTGACCGTGCCGGTGGGCGCCGAGGGGGCGGTGGGGTCCGGGGCGGTGCCGCCGGTCCCGGGAGCGCCGGTGGAGCCGTGGGAGGCGCCCGGGTGCGGGGCCGCGTGCTTGCCGGTGTGCTTGCCGGTGCCGGTGCCGGCGTCGGAACCGGTGGACGGGGAGGTGGACGGGGAGGTGGACGGGTCGGCGGAGGAGGAGGCGCCGGAGCCGGAGCCGCCGTCGTGGGCGCCGCTGCCGGAGCCGGTGCCGGATCCGCTCGGGGTGGTGTCCTGGCCGCCGCTCGGGGTACCGGAGGGGGCCGAGGCGTCGGGCGGGCCGGAGGGGTCGGTCGTGCCGTCGCCCTGGCCGTTGCCGCCGACGCCCGGATCGACGTCCACTGAACCGGAGTTGGGGGTCAGCCCGGACAGCAGGGCGCAGGTGGCCCAGGGCAGGGTGCCCTTGTCGGCGAGGATCTTCTCGGCCACGGCGATCTGCTGCGAGCGGCTGGCCTGGTCGGCGCTGGAGGCGTACCGGGTGCCGCCGTAGTGGATCCAGTCGTCCTGGGATATCTGGAGGCCGCCGTAGTAGCCGTTGCCGGTGTCGGCGCTCCAGGAGCCGCCGCTCTCGCAGCCGGCGACCTTGTCCCAGGTGGTGCCGTCGGCCGCGTGCGCGCTTGCGGCGCCGAGCAGCGGGATGGCGATGGCGGAGCCGGTCACGCCCGCCGCGACGAGGAGGGCCGGAGCCTGACGGGGGCGGCGGTGACGACCGTTCCCGGAGATCATGCGGAAGCCTTTCGTGCGACTGCGGGGGCCGGCGCGGCGGGTGGTGCCGGTTCGCCACGCTGAGGGGTGAACGTAGCCGCACTCGATCACTTGTCACAAGTTCATGCCGCGCGGATCACGCGAAGATCACAGCGTGGAAGGTTTGCCCTCCGCTCCGTCACACATCCTTCCTCCAGCGCGGAACGGGCCACTCCGTTTCATGGTCCGGGCTACCGGTCGCCCGGCGGGGTGAACTCCACGGGCAGGGTGCGCAGACCGCGCATGATGAGCCCGCCGCGCCAGCGCAGCTCGGCCGGGTCGGCGGCCAGCCGCAGGTCGGGCAGCCGGGTGAAGAGGGTGGCCAGCGCGCTCTGGCCCTCCAGTCGGGCGAGCGGGGCGCCGAGGCAGTAGTGGATGCCGTGCCCGTAGCCGAGGTGCTGGTTGTCCCGGCGGCCGAGGTCCAGCACGTCCGGGTCGGCGAACCGCTCCGGGTCCCGGTCGGCGGCGGCCAGCACGACGAGCACCGGGTCGCCCGGCTCGATCCGCTGCCCGCCGATGGTGAGCGGTTCGGTGGCGAACCGCCAGGTGGCCAGCTCCACCGGGCCGTCGTAGCGCAGCAGTTCCTCCACCCCGGTCGCCAGCAGCTCGTCGTCGCCGCGGGCGAGGGCGTCCTGGAGGCGGTCGCGCTGACCGGGGTGGGTGAGCAGGGCGTAGGTGCCGTTGCCGATGAGGTTGACGGTGGTCTCGAAGCCGGCGAAGAGCAGGATGAAGGCCATCGCCGCGACCTCGTTCTCGGTGAGGTGCTCACCGTGGTCGGAGGCGCGGATGAGGGCGGAGATCAGATCCTCGCCGGGCGCGGGCTCGGCGGGCAGCGCCTCGCGCTTCTTGTGGATCAGCTCGGCGAGGTAGCCGCGCATCTTCTTCACCGACCGCGCCACCCCGCCCCGCGGCCCGCCGCCGTGCCGGATCATCATGCCCGCCCAGTCCCGGAAGTCGTCCTGGTCCTCGCGCGGGACGCCGAGCAGGTCGCAGATGGCGTAGATGGGGAGCGGGAAGGCGAACTCGTGGATGAGGTCGGCGCTGCCGCGCTGCGCGAACCGGTCGATGAGCCGGTCGGTCAGCTCCTGGACCCGGGGCGCGAACGCGGCGACGCGGCGGGGCGTGAACGCCTTGCTGACCAGCCGGCGCAGCCGGGTGTGGTCCGGCGGGTCGATGTTGAGCAGATGCGTCATCAGCTCGGCCTTGCGCTCGCCCGGGATGCCGGTCTTGCCCTTGGCGTGCTCGGGCTCGTCGTGATGGGCCGGGTTCTTGCTCAGCCGCTGGTCCGCCAGCGCCTGCCGGGCGTCCGCGTACCGGGTGACCAGCCAGGCCTCGACCCCGCTGGGCAGCCGCGTCCGGCGCACGGGCGCGTGCTCGCGCAGCCAGGCGTACGCGGGGTAGGGGTCGGCGGCGAACTCCCAGGTGAAGAGCTCGGGGGCGGCGGGAACGGTGTCGTCGGGGCGAAGCTGGTCGGTCACTCCTCGACGGTATCCGGCCCGCCCGGGCGGCGTGCCACCGCCGGCCCGGGGCCCCGCCTCCGCCGGTGCCCGCGCCGTGACGGGAGCGGCCGGTCCGGCGCCGCCGGGGCGCTCACGACGGGTCCTCGTCCTCCCGCGGGTCCACTCCCTCGGCCCTTCGGATCGCGTCCCGGTAGGTGCGGGCCGCCGCGCGCAGGGCCGTCTCCGGGTCGGTGCCGGCGGACTCGGCGCGGGCGGCGAGGGCCAGCAGCTCGTAGCCGATGCCCTCACCCTGGGGCAGGGGGACGTCCAGCCCGGCGGTGCGGACGCGGGAGGCCAGCTTGGCGGCGAGGGCCAGGCCGGGCTGGCCGAGGGGGATGCCCTCGGTGACCGAGCTGCGCCGCTTCTCCTCCGCCTTGGTGCGCAGCCAGTGCGCCTTGACCTCCTCCGGGGTCTCGGCCGTCGCCTCGCCGAAGACGTGCGGATGGCGGTGGATCAGCTTGGCGACGATGCCGCCCGCCACGTCGTCGATCGAGAACGGCGCCTCGGGGTGCTCCTCGGCGATCCGGGCGTGGAAGACGACCTGGAGGAGGACGTCGCCCAGTTCCTCGCGCAGCTCCTCACGGTCGCCCGCCTCGATCGCCTCGACCAGTTCGTACGCCTCCTCGATGCCGTACTTGGCCAGGCCCTCGTGGGTCTGTTGGGAGGACCAGGGGCACTCGGCCCGGATGCGGTCCATGACCTGGACGAGGTCCAGCAGGCGGGCGCCGGGCAGGTCGTAGGAGGCGGGCAGCAGCTCCAGCTCCGGCATGCGGAGCCGGCCGGTGCCGGCCAGCCGGGCCAGTCCGTCGGTGAGCGCGGGCTCGCCCTCCCCCGTCGCCACGACCACGACGGTCCGCCCGCCGGCGCAGGCGTCGACCAGCTCCTGCGCCGTGGGCGCCGCCTCGGCCACCGCTATGCCGGCCTCCCGCAGGTACGGCAGCTGCGGGTGGGCGCCGTCCGCGCACAGCACGGCGTCGGCGGTGCGCAGGGCCTGCCAGGCGGGCCAGGACAGCAGGCCGGGGGCGACACGGTGGCTGGTGGTGAGCAGGACGATACGGCCGGGGGCGGGACTCGATGCGTTCACGCTCCGAACGTAACCCACGGCGGCGACGAGCGGATTCGGTTGTCCACAGGGCCGCAGGGATCATGCGATCGTCTGCCCGCGGCCTGGGGGCCGGTCCGTCCTACGCCGTCACCGGCGCGCCTCCCGACGGCGCCGTCACCTCCCGCACCCAGGGCGTCTTCGCGTCCGTCCGGCCGCTCTTCTGCACGTCCCAGGTGCCGTAGCGCGGGTTGATGTCGATGTGCAGCTCCTCGGAGGCCCGCGAGAGGGCCTTCCAGAAGGCGGGCTGGGAGGTGTCGGTGCCGAGCCGGGCGGCGACCTTCTGCGCCTCCAGCTGGAGGCGCAGGTTGTCGTCCAGGTACGCGGGGGCGATGCCGTACTTCTGGAGCCAGGCGGTCCGCAGGCCCTTGGCGCCGCCCGCCTGCTGCTCCAGGCTGGCGCGCAGCTGCTGGGTGTCCTTGCGGGTGACCGTGACGCCCTGGTCCTGCGCGGCCCGGTGGATCACCCGGTCGAGGACCATGTTGTGCAGGGTGTCGCGGGTGAGGCTGCTGGTCTCGGCCAGCACCTGCTGGTACTGGGCCGGGTCGGACACCGCGGCCCGCTGGGCCGCGCGGACCTCGTCGACCCGGTTCTGCAACTGCGCGACGGTGATCCGCTGCCCTCCCACCACGGCCGCCGCGCCCGGGTGGGCGTCGCTTCCGCAGGCGGTCAGCAGGGGGGCCGCGGCGGCGATCGCGGCGGTGAGGACGAGCGCGGTGCGACGGCGGCGGTGCAAGGAAACCTCCAAGGGAGATTGCACGACAGGTGCGGCGCGCCAGCGCCTCCGCCAGGGGTGGTGGCCGGGCGACGGGCGGGCGCACAAAGTCTTGCGGTGATCGATGGTAGGCAGCGGCACTGCCGCGGCCAACCCATTCGACCAACGATTCACCGCGACTTCGGGTACCGTCGCGCCGCCGCGGCCTCAGCCCGTGATGGCCACCGGCGCGTCCCACGCGTCGCGGTCCACGGTGAGCGTGACGCCGCCGTGCGCCTCCTTGCTGTTCACCATGTACTGGTGGGCGCGGCTGTGCCCGGTGAACTGCGTGGCGCCCCACGGCCAGTCCGCGGTGGTGGTGTTCTGCTTGTCCCACAGCGCGTACCAGAGGTTGCCCGGCAGGTCCGTCTTGTCGGTCGCGGTGGCGATCGCCTTGGCGCTGGAGCTGGTGAAGCCGTAGTAGCCGGCCCGGTACGTCTTGGCGTGCAGCTGCTTGTCGAAGGCGCGCACATAGGTCAGCACGGCGGTGTTGCACGCCTTGTTCGTGACGTCGTACGCCTCCATGTCGAGGTAGACCGGGCTGCCGGCCTTCATGCCGAGGGCGGCGGCCTTCGCGACGGCGTCGTTGGCGTCCTGGGTGCCGAGGGTGGCGGCGTTGGAGCTGGTCATCTTCTCCGGGTTGGCGCCGGACTGGCAGGGCGGCTGGGCGCCGACGTAGAGGGGGATGAGCTTCCAGCCGAGGGAGCTGACGGACTTGACCCAGGAGGCGGTGAGGTTGGGCTGGGCGCAGCCGCGGTTCCTGCCGCCCACGTAGACGGCAGCGGCGCCGTAGAAGCCGGTGTGCCAGGCCTTCATGGTGGACAGCGAGGGCGCGGCGCAGGTGTCGAACGCGCGCCCGGTGAACGTCCGCTGCGCGGGCCAGGTGGTGGCCGCCATGGAGGTCTGCGCGGCCAGGCCGGCGCCCGCCACCACGACGACGCCCGCCGCGGACCAGGCGATGTATCTGCGCTTCTTCGACTGCCGGTGTCCGGCCATGGTTCTCATCCTTGTTGGTTCTCGGTGTGTCGTTCGATGTCTGTACAGCTGGATGAATCAGCCGCGCACCTGGCCCAGCCAGTGCAGGGTGCGTCGGATCTCGACGGCCATCGGGTGGCCGGGGCCGCCGAGGCGTTCCACGTCCGGCACCAGGCGGGCGAGGGTGTCGTGGGCGGCGGCCCGGTCGCCGAGCGCGAGCAGCAGGTGGCCGATGCGCCGGCGGACCTCGTGGGCCTGCTGCGGGTCGCCGACGGCGTACTGGTTCTCGTAGTACGGCAGCAGGGCGCGGTACTCGGCGAGCGCCGCGGCGGGTTCACCCAGTTGTTCGAGGCACTGGGCGGCGTCATGGCGGAAACGCAGCGAGGCGGGGTCGGCCTGGCCCGCCTCGGCGGCGCGTTCGTCGGCGAGCCGGCGCAGTTCGGGCAGTGCGCGCCGGTACTGGCCGTCGTCCATGAGGGTCGCCGCGTACTGCTTGCGCAGGGTACGCACGACCGGGGAGTGCTCGCCGTGCCGTTCGGCCGCGACGGGCAGGATCGCGCCCAGGATGTCGACGGCCTGGGTGATACGGCCCTCCCCGAGCAGCCGTTTGACCTCGTCGACGGCGGCGGCGACGTCCGGTTTCCCGGTCCCCGCGGAGGCCGGGGCGGCGGGGGCGGGCTGGGGCGCGGGCGTGCGCGCACGGTCCGGCCAGGGGGCGTGCGGACGCACGAAGGGGCGCGTGGGATCCAGGGGCGCACCGGTGGGGGTGCCGCGCGTGGGCAGCAGCGGCGCCAGGTGCTCGTAGACCTCCTGCGCGGAGGCCGGCCGGTGCTGCGGGTCCTTGGCGAGCAGCGCCAGCACCAGGGTCTCCAGCGCCTCCGGGACCTCGGGGCGGATCCGGCGCACGGGCAGCGGGGGCTCGTACAGGTGCCGGTGCAGCACCCCGAGCGCGGTGGACCCGCGGAACGGCACGTCGCCGCTGAGCAGTTCGTGCAGCAGCACCCCGAGCGCGTACAGGTCGGTGTACGGGCCGACCGCGCCGCCCATCGCCTGCTCGGGCGCCATGTAGGCGGGCGAGCCGATCGGGGACCCGGTGTGGGTGAGGCGGGTGGTGTCGGTGTCCATGACGGAGGCCACGCCCAGGTCCAGCACGGTGACCAGGCCGTCCTGCTTGACCATCACATTGCGCGGCTTGAGGTCGCGGTGGACGATCGGCACGGCGTGCACGGCGCTGAGCACGGCGCACAGTTGCGCGGCCACCGCGACCGCCCACGGCCAGGGGTACGGGTCGTGCTCGGCGAGGTGGTCGGCGAGGTCGGCGCCGTCGACGTACTGCATGACGAGGAACAGTTCCTCGCCCTCGCTGCCCGCGTCGTGCACGGTGACCAGGCCGGGGTGGTCGACCTGTGCGGTCACCCGGCACTCGCGCTCGAACCGGCGGCGCAGTTCGTCGGCCTCCTGGCCCGCCACCTTGTCGGGGCGCAGCAGCTTCACCGCCACGCGCCGGTCGAGCCGCCGGTCGTACGCCGTCCACACCTGGCCCATGCCGCCCTGGCCGATGAGGGTGGCGAGTTCGTAGCGGCCGGCGACGAGACGCCCGGTCGCCACGGTCACCTTCCGCCCTCGTGCTGCCCGTCCTGCTTGCGCAGGTAGTCGCTGAGCTCGTCCAGCTCGGCCCGCACCTGGTCGATGCGGGCGGGCGCCGGGCGGTGCGGGAGCGGGGGCCCGGGCACCGGGGTGTGCGGCGGGGCGGCGGGGGCGGGGGGCGCCACGGGTGCGGCGTAGGGGGCCGCGGGGCCCGGGTAGCCGTAGGCCGGGGCGCCCGGCGCGGGCGGCTGCTGGGCCGGTATGCCCCGCTGGGCGCGGAACGCCTGGTTGCGCCGGGCGTAGTGGCGTATCTCCGCGACCAGGTAGTACACGGTGGCCGCCACCAGGGTGCCCAGCAGCAGATACAGGCCCGTGTAGCCGCGGGCGGTGGTGATGTCGTCGCCGGGCTCGCTGCCCACCAGCGCCAGGCTGAGACCGTCGAGCAGCAGCGCCGCCACGAACAGGGCCCAGTCCAGGGGCCTGCGGGTGACGGCGGCCAGCCGCAACGGCAGCACCCAGACCAGGAAGCCCAGGCTGAGGATGCCGACCGCGACGAACAGCACGCGCAGCGAGATCAGCACCGCGGGGTGCGGCGGCCGCTGCGCCGGCGGTCCGTAGCCGTGGCCTTGCATGACTGCTCCTGTTGCCTGAAGTGGGCGTGCGGGGTCGAGCATATGGCCCGGCGCCGACAACGTGTCCGGGGTCTACCGAACCGTTGTCAGGGGTCAGTCCGGGGCGACGGTGCCGTCGGTGAGCCCGTCGTACATCCCGCGCATCAGCTGCTCCCCGAGCCGGGTCGTGTGCCGCAGCGCCCGTTCGAACTCGTCCAGGGCGCGGAACCGGGCGCCGTAGCGCCGCTGTTCGTCCAGCGGCAGCCGGGGCAGCTGGAGCCGGCGCACGTCGAGCCGGGTCGCGGTGGAGGCGTAGCTGCTGGCCTGCCGGTTGTTGGCGGTGCCGCGCAGGAAGCCGGCGAGGAACCAGGGGTCGAGCGCGGTGCGGTCGGGGCGCAGCAGCACGAGGTTGCGTCCCAGGACGGCACCGGCCGCCTCCTCCTCGATCACCCGGGCCACCGAGCCGCCGCCGAGCACGGGTACGACGACGTCGCCCGGCTCGGTCAGCACGGCCTCCTCGTCGCTCTCGGGCAGCGCCCCCGAGGGCGACGTTCCGGCGAGCACGTCCGTGTCGGTGAGCACCGGCAGCCGCGCGTGGCCGCCGTTGCCGCCGGTGCGCATCACCAGCGCGCCGCCGCGCGCGAGTTCGCCGACGGTGGTGAGCGGTCTGCGCACCGGCGGGGCCGTCTCGGCGGGCGGCGGGGTGAGCTCGACGGTCCGGCGCAGGGTCTCGCCGAGGCGTTCGCGCACCACCGCGAGCTGTTCCGCGCCGTCGGCCACGGCGGGCGGCGGCAGATGACGGGCGGGCGCCAGGTCGACGTCGTCGTCGAGGAGTTCGATGACCGGCACCGACCGGGCGAGTCCCGGCCGCTCCACCGGCCGGCCCGTGCGTTCGAAGGTCCGCCAGGCGTCCAGCACGGCCTCGCGCACCGCCGTCCAGTCCGGGCCGCCGCGGCCCTCCCCGGCGAACCCGCCGGTGTCCATGAGCAGCACCTGGGGCGACACCGGGGTCCGCTCGGGCCGGCGCAGCACCCACACGTGCAGCGCGATGTTGTACGGCGGCGCCGCCCCGACCGGCAGTGCCAGCACCGCCCGCAGCGCGCCCCGGCGCAGCAGGTCGGCGCGGATCCGGCGCCCGGAGCGGCGGGAGGCGGCGGCCGGGGGCATCAGCAGCACCGCCGTGCCGCCGTCGGCGAGCCGGGCCAGGGCGTGCTGCACCCAGGCCAGCTCGGACTCGGTGCGCGCCGGGAAGCCGTACTCCCAGCGGGGGTCGTAGGCGAGTTCGTCATGGCCCCAGTTGCGCTCGTTGAACGGCGGGTGGCACAGCACGGCGTCGGCGCGCAGTTCGGGGAAGGCGTCGGCGCGCAGGGAGTCCCCGGCGGTGGCGTGCACGCCGGCGCGCGAGTGCAGCGCGAGGCGCAGCGCGGTGAGCGCGGCGAGGTCGGGGGCGCTGTCCTGGGCGTACAGCTCCTGGTCGGGACGGGTGTCGACGGCGCGCAGCAGGGCGCCGGTGCCGCAGGCCGGGTCCAGGACCCGGCGGGCCGGACCGGCCAGGTCGGCCATGAGGGCGGCGAGTTCGGCGGGGGTGAGCGTGTACTGGCGGGGGTTGGCGTCCAGGTGCCGGCCCAGCAGGAACTCGAAGGTCTGCCGCGCCCCGGCCTCGGCGGCCAGCTCGGCCACGCCGCGCAGCAGGGGCACCGAGGGCAGGAACGCGAGCGGGGCGCACCCGCCCGGTGTCGCCGCGCTGTTCACGGCCGGAGGCTCCGGCGCCTTGTTCACAGCCGGGGCCATCGGCGCGCCGTCCGCTCCCCGGGTGCCGTCCGGCGTGTTCACAGCGGACGGCGGGCCCGCCGCCGCGCCGCCGGGCAGGGACAGACCGACCGGGCCGACGAGGCGCGGGGGCAGCACCTGCTCCAGCGCACCCGGCAGCAGCCGGGCCAGGTGCTCGTCCGAACCGGCGCTCGCCGCGAGCCAGACGGTGGGGCGCTCGTGGATCAGCAGCAGTGCGCAGCCAGCGTGCACCAGGGCCGTGAGCGGGCCCTCCGGGTGGCCGGCGAGTTGCTGCCAAACCCTTTCGCGCAACGGGACTTCGGCGAGTTTCCCCTGCTTGCGCAGCCAGGCCTCGACCTCGGCGAGCGCGAAGGAGGGGCTGGTCTCGGTGCCGCCGACCGGCTTGGGGAAGTCGGCGTGCCTGCGGCGCCAGTTGCTGACGGCGGCCCGGCCCACCCCGGCGAGCCGCGCGATACCGGCGGCGGTCACCTCTGTCGCTTGGTCCTGCACCGGCCGCTCCCCTCGTCTGGTCCGGCGCCGAGCATACCGAGGTACACAAGATCCACCTATTCACGCCGTGGCCATCTTCCGTCACAGGGAACCATGTTGACTCGGTTCACAAGCTCTGCTCTTATTGACCCAGCGAACGAGCGGTCACCGGAGGGGGAGGCCGCCGCTCCGGGGAGGGATAGCGCCATGGGCATGAAGGCCAGGCTCACGCTGAGCGCCGTCGTGGGGGTGGCCGTCATCGGCACCATGTCCGCGCACGCCGGCCGCGTCGCCCACGACGGGGGTCACGGCGGCGCCACGGGTCCGTCACCGGCCACCGGGCTCACGCCGCACGGCACACAGCAGCCGGCCGGCCGCACGACGGCCTCCGAGAAGCCCTGAACCCGCCGAACCCGCCCCACCCACCCACGCGTTCCGGCTCCCCGCCGGGACGCGGTACGGCTCCCCGCCGTACGCACGTCTCCGTTCCACCAGCCCTGAAGGACTGTCATGCGTCTCTCGTCCCGCGCCGCCTCCCTGCTCGCCGTCGCGGCGGCCCTGCCCCTGGCCCTCACCGCCTGCTCCTCCGGCTCCTCCGACTCCTCGGACACCGGCTCGTCCGCGAGCACCAAGTCGGCCAAGGCGAAGGACCCCAACGCCGGCCTCGTCACCGGGACGCAGCTGAAGAAGGCGCTGGCGCCCGCGTCGGAGTTCCCGGCCGGGTTCGCCCTCCAGGCCGACAACTCCGCGGACAGCGGCTCGCAGTTCCTCGACCCGGAGGCCAAGAGCACCGCGAAGACCGACTGCACCCGGCTGCTGGGCACCTCCTGGATCCAGGTGACCGGCTACAAGGGCGGGGTGTCGTTCGCGCAGAACGACTACGCCGTCAAGGACCAGACGCAGGACCTGGCCCAGGAGATCGACGAGTTCCAGGGCACCACCGCGGCGGCCGTGATGAAGGAGTTCGCCTCCGTCGCCACCGCCTGCGCCGCCTTCACGGACAGCGACACGCACGCCACGGTGAAGACCGCCGGCAAGTCCACCGCCGGGCTCGGCGACGACGCCTACACGCTGACCCTGACGAGCGGCGCCTGGCAGAACGGCACCACGCTCATCGCGGCCCGCTCCGGCAGCGCCGTGGTCACCGTGATGTCCACGGCCGGCAGCGACAACGGTGCCGCGAGCGCCAAGAAGCTGACGACGACGGTCCTTTCCCGGCTGAAGTAGCACCCGGCGGCCGTCGGGCCGCGGCGCGCGGGTCCGCCGGGACGGCCTTCCGCGCGCCCCGTGCCGTCCGGCCCCGCCCGCCGCGCCGGACACGGGGGTCCGCCGGCGGGAGCCGCACCGGCCACGAGGGGTCTGCCGGTGCGGCAGCCGGCGTCCCTCCGGCGCTCAGCGGCTCGGCCCGGCGGCGGCCCAGGTGATCGCCGATGTCCCGGCCATGACAGCACTGCGTACTCTGCTGCCCTCGCCGGGCCCGACGGCCCGGGGACAGCCTCTGCGGCCGCCCTCCCCGGCCGGCCCCACCCGGAAGGACCCGGTATGAACCCCCTGATCGGCATAGCCGGCACCGCCGCCCTCGGCTATGCGGCCGTCACCATCCCGCGCAACGCCCGCAAGGCACGCGCCGCCCGGGCCAAGAAGCCGGTCACCATCGACGCCGCCGCGTACGGGCTGGTGCCCGCCGACCGGCTCGACGCCCGCTACGCGGGCCCCGACCCCGAGGCCGACGCGGTGGCGGCGGCCGCGCTCGCCGGTGACTGGCGGCGGGCCGCCGCCTACCTCGCGGGCGCGGGCCGCGACTGGGACCTGCGCTGGTACCGGACCGGCATCCTGGTGCACGCCGCCGCCGAGGACGACACCTGGCTCAAGGCCTGGAGAACCGAGCACCCCGACGACCCGTCCGCCGCGCTCGTGCACGCCGACGCGCTGGTCACGCTGGCGGGCAAGGTCCGCGGCGACAAGCTGGCGAAGCACACCACGGCGGAGCAGTTCGAGGGCTTCCACCGGCTGCTGGCGCAGGCACTGCCCGCCTGCCGGCAGGCCGCGCTGATGGCGCCCGAGGACCCCTGCCCCTGGATCGCGCAGATCACCATCGCGCTCGGACTCGGCTGGTCCCACGAGGACTTCCGGGCCCTGTGGTCCGAGATCACCGCACGCGACCCGCACCACTTCGGCGCCCACACCGCCGCCCTGCAGTACTGGTGCGCCAAGTGGCGCGGTTCGCACGAGCTGATGTACGCGTTCGCCGAGCAGGCCGCGGCCGCCGCCCCGCCGGACAGCCTGCTGCCCGTGCTGCGCCTGTACGCGGTGTACGAGCACGCGGTGCGCGAGCCCGCCGAGCCGGTCTACGCCCAGCCGTTCGTCGACTCGGCCATCGACGCCACCCTGGACGCCGTGGACCGGGTGCCCGCCGGGCACCACCGACTGCCGGTGGTCCGGCATCTGCTGGCGAAGCTGCTGTTCCAGAAGAAGCGGTACGCGGAGGCGGTGGAGCAGTTCCGGGCGATCGGCGGCTACGTCGGCGCCGTGCCGTGGACGTACTCCGGCGACCCGGTGAAGGCGTTCGTCCACGCGCGCACCAACACCTTCGTCTCCTGGGAGAAGGCGGGCCGCCCCGCGCCCGCGCCCCGCGGGCAGTCCGCCGGCCGCTGACCGGCACCGGCCGGCGGGCCCGGCGTCCGTGCCGGACTCGGCGGGCCCTGCGGACTCAGCGGGCTCAGCGGGCCGTGAAGCGCGAGGGGGCCTCGGTCGGGTTGCCGCCGGAGGGCAGCTTCTGGTTCGGGCAGCCGGCCAGGACCTTCTTCATCGCGGCCTTCTCGGCGGAGGTCACCCACAGGCCGTACTTCTTCTTCACCGCCACCTGCGTGGCCACATAGGTGCAGCGGTAGGCGGTGTCCGGCGGGAGCCAGGTGGCCGCGTCGCCGTCGCCCTTGCCGCGGTTGGTGCTCGCGTCGACCGCGATGAGGTTGAGCGGGTCGTTGGCCAGCGCGATGCGCTTGCCCGCGTCCCAGTACTTGGCGCCCTTCTGCCAGGCGTCCGACAGGGCGACGACATGGTCGATGTCGACCTGGCTGCGCCCACGCCGGTAGGTGATCTCCTTGCCGGAGTAGGGGTCCGGGTCCAGCAGGCCGTAGCTGACCTTGCAGGTGCCGCCGGTGAACTTCACGTCCTTCAGGTCCCGCTTGAGGATGTCGTCCCGCGTGTCGCAGGAGTTGGAGTCCGTGTCCGCCCAGGCGCTGCCGAACCGTTCGCGGGAGTAACCGGTCTTCGGCGCACGGCCCTTGACCGGCAGCGCGTCGGCCGCGGTCAGCACCGCGCCCCCGCCGCCCTTCTCCTCGGGCCCCGCGGCCCCCGTGCTCTGCCCGGACTTGCAGCCGGCCACCGCGGCCAGTACGACCACCGCACCGACCGCCCCGCTCTTCAGACGCGTCACGCTGCGCCCCCCTTGCTCGCCCTGATCCGCCCCCGGAAGCGGGGCGGATCGTTCCGCCACCACGTTAACTTCCCGTTCCGGGGCGCCAGATGGGTCGCAAAAGGATAATTCAGGGGCAAGTACGGCGTACAGCGGGGCACTTGGCGCTCAGGGGGCGGCGCACGGCCCCGGGGACCGTGCGCCGGATCACACCCTGCGGCCGCCGTGGGCCGTGCGGATCACGCGCCCAGGATCGAGGCGAGGAACTCCCCCACCCAGGCGAGCAGTTCGCGGCCGACCAGCGGCTTGCCGCCCACCTTCGCGGTCTTCGGGCGGGGCACCAGCACCTGGTGCGCGGCCGGCTTGATGACCGTGCCGGGGTAGAGCCGCTTGAGCCGCAGCTCCTGCGACTCGCGCAACTCCACCGGCGCGAAGCGGATGTTGGTGCCCTGGAGGACGATCTCGCCGACCCCGCAGGCCCGCGCGAGCATCCGCAGCCCGGCCACCAGCAGCAGGTTCTCCACCGGCTCGGGCAACTTGCCGTAGCGGTCGGTGAGTTCCTCGCGGACGGCCTTGATGTCCTCCTCGGAGTTGGCGGAGGCGATGGCGCGGTAGGCCTGGAGGCGCAGCCGCTCGCCGGGTGCGTAGTCGTGCGGGACGTGCGCGTCGACCGGCAGCTCGATCTTGACCTCCAGCGGGGCCTCCTCCACCCCCGCCTCGTCGGCCTCCAGCTGCCGCCGGTAGTCCGCCACCGCCTCGCCGACCATGCGGACGTACAGGTCGAAGCCGACGCCCGCGATGTGCCCGGACTGCTCGCCGCCGAGCAGGTTGCCCGCGCCGCGGATCTCCAGGTCCTTCATGGCCACGTACATGCCCGCGCCCATCTCGGTGTGCTGGGCGATGGTCGCCAGGCGCTCGTGGGCGGTCTCGGTGAGCGGCTTCTCCGGCGGGTAGAGGAAGTAGGCGTACCCGCGCTCCCGGCCGCGGCCCACGCGCCCGCGCAGCTGGTGCAGCTGGGAGAGGCCGAAGGTGTCGCCGCGCTCCACGATCAGGGTGTTGGCGTTGGAGATGTCGATGCCGGACTCCACGATGGTGGTGGAGACCAGCACGTCGAACTTCTTCTCCCAGAAGTCGACCACGACCTGCTCCAGCGCCGCCTCCGACATCTGGCCGTGCGCGGTGGCGATCCGTGCCTCGGGGACGATGTCGCGCAGCCGGGCCGCCGCGCGGTCGATGGACTCGACCCGGTTGTGGATGTAGAAGACCTGGCCCTCGCGCAGCAGCTCGCGACGGACGGCCGCGCCGATCTGCTTCTCCTCGTACGGCCCGACGAAGGTGAGCACCGGGTGGCGCTCCTCCGGCGGCGTGGTGATGGTCGACATCTCGCGGATGCCGGTCACCGCCATCTCCAGGGTGCGCGGGATCGGCGTGGCCGACATGGTGAGCACGTCGACGTTGGCGCGAAGCTTCTTCAGCTGCTCCTTGTGCTCGACGCCGAAGCGCTGCTCCTCGTCGACGATGACCAGGCCGAGGTCCTTGAACTTGGTCTCCGAGGAGAACAGCCGGTGGGTGCCGATCACGACGTCCACCGAGCCCTCGCGCAGGCCCTCCAGGACGGCCTTGGCCTCGGTGTCGGTCTGGAACCGGGACAGCGCCCGCACGTTCACCGGGAACTGCGCGTACCGCTCGGAGAACGTCCCGAAGTGCTGCTGCACCAGCAGCGTCGTCGGCACGAGGACCGCGACCTGCTTGCCGTCCTGTACGGCCTTGAAGGCGGCGCGCACCGCGATCTCGGTCTTGCCGTAGCCGACGTCGCCGCAGATCAGGCGGTCCATCGGGACCGACTTCTCCATGTCGTCCTTGACCTCGGCGATGGTGGTGAGCTGGTCCGGGGTCTCCGCGTAGGGGAAGGCGTCCTCCAGCTCGCGCTGCCAGGGCGTGTCGGCGCCGAAGGCGTGGCCGGGGGCGGCCATGCGGGCGCTGTAGAGCTTGATCAGGTCGGCGGCGATCTCCTTGACCGCCTTCTTGGCGCGCGCCTTGGTCTTCGTCCAGTCCGCGCCGCCCAGGCGGTGCAGGGTGGGCGCCTCGCCGCCGACGTACTTGGTGATCTGCTCCAGCTGGTCGGTGGGGATGTAGAGGCGGTCGCCGGGCTGGCCGCGCTTGGCGGGGGCGTACTCCACCACCAGGTACTCGCGGGTGGCGCCCTGCACGGTGCGCTGCACCATCTCGATGTAGCGGCCCACGCCGTGCTGTTCGTGGACGATGTAGTCGCCCGCCTCCAGGGTGAGCGGGTCGATGGTCTTGCGGCGGCGGGCGGGCATCCGGGCGCCGTCACGGCTCGCGGTGCGCTGCCCGGACAGGTCGGTCTCGGTGAGCACGGCGAGCTTGAGCCCCGGGTCGACGAAGCCGTACTCGATCGAGCCGCAGGAGACGTGTACGACGGACGGGCTCAGCTCGCCGAGGTCGGCGTCCATGCGGGCCGCGATGCCCTCGTTGCCGAGCACTTCGACGGTGCGGGCGGCCGGGCCGTGGCCCTCGGTGACGAACACCGCGCGCCAGCCGTCGGCGAGCCAGCCCTTGGTGTCGGCGAGGGCTCTGGCGGTGTCGCCGCGGTAGGTGTCGGGCGCGTGCATGCCCAGCTTCAGGGTGTCCGCGTCGAGCTCTTCACCGGCCGCGAAGGGCGACACGGACCACCACATCATGTCCAGCTCGCGCGCCCGGTCGCGGACGTCGGCGATGGACCACAGGGAGGCCGCGTCGACGTCGATCGGGGCCTCGCCACCACCGGCGGTGGCGGCCCACGACGCCTGGAGGAACTCCTGACTGGTGGCCACCAGGTCGGCGGCGCGGGTGCGGACCCGCTCGGGGTCGCAGACCACGGCCATCGAGCCCTGGGGCAGCACGTCGAGCAGCAGCTCCATGTCGTCCACCAGGACCGGGGCGAGGGACTCCATGCCCTCGACCGCGATGCCCTCGGCGATCTTGTTCAGGAGTTCGCCCAGCTCGGGGTGTTCCTCGGCGAGGGTCCGCGCCCGTTCGCGCACCTGGTCGGTGAGCAGCAGCTCGCGGCAGGGCGGCGCCCACAGCCCGTGCTCGGCGATCTCCAGGGAGCGCTGGTCGGCGACCTTGAAGTAGCGGATCTCCTCGACGTCGTCGCCCCAGAACTCGATGCGCAGGGGGTGTTCCTCGGTGGGCGGGAACACGTCCAGGATGCCGCCGCGCACGGCGAACTCGCCGCGCTTCTCCACCAGCTCGACCCGCGCGTAGGCGGCGGCCGCGAGGGCGTCCACCACGTCGTTCAGATCGGCGTTCTGACCGGTGCGCAGGGACACGGGCTCCAGGTCGCCCAGGCCCTTGACCTGCGGCTGGAGCACGGATCGCACGGGTGCGACGACGACGGAGACCGGGCCGGTCTCGGGGTCGTCGGCGCGGGGGTGGGCGAGGCGGCGCAGCACGGCGAGGCGCCGGCCGACGGTGTCGCTGCGGGGGCTGAGGCGCTCGTGCGGCAGCGTCTCCCAGGAGGGGTACTCCACGATGCCCTCGGGCGGCAGCAGCGAGCGCAGCGCCGCCGCCAGGTCCTCCGCCTCGCGGCCGGTCGCCGTGACCGCGAGCACGGTGCGGCCGGTCTCGCGGGCCAGGGCGGCGACCGAGAGGGGGCGGGCCGCCGGGGGACCGACGAGGTCGACGTGCATGCGGTTGCCGTCCGCGGCCGCCGTGATCGCTTCCGCGAGGGCGGGGTCCTTGACGACGGCGTCGAGCAGACCGTGCAGGCTCATGGGGCTTTCCGTCCAGGGGTGGGCAACGAGTGTCCAGCCTACGACGCCGCCGGGGCGGCCGTCGGAGCCTGTGGACAACCGGAGCCCGAGGACGACCGGAGCCTGTGGACAACCGGGAGCCTGTGGACGACCGCGGCCACCGCCCCCGGCACGCCCCGGGACGGCGGAAACCCGGTGCGGGGAAGCCTCTCGGGACTTCCCCGCACCGGGCGCTCCCCCGCGACCCCCGTACGCGGCGGACCTCGCGACCGGAGTGCGGCCGGTGCGCTAATCCGTGGCGATGGCGTTCAGGACGTTCATCCGGCCCGCCCGGAAGGCGGGGATCAGGGCGGCGAACAGACCCACAAAGGCGGAGCCGACGAAGACCGCGGTGATCGTCGGCCAGGGGATGTCCAGGACCTTCAGACCCTGGAGGGCGAGGAGCTTCTGGGCGGTCGCGCCCCAGCCCATGCCGAGGCCGAGGCCGAGCAGGGCGCCGAAGACGGCGATCACCACGGACTCCAGGCGGATCATGCGGCGCAGCTGGCGGCGGGAGAGACCGATGGCCCGCATCAGGCCGATCTCCCGGGTCCGCTCCACCACCGACAGGGCCAGGGTGTTCACCACACCGAGGACCGCGACGATAATCGCGAGGGCCAGCAGACCGTAGATCATGTTGAGCAGCTGGCCGATCTGGTCCTTCAGCGCCTTCTTGAAGTCGGTCTGGTCGCGCACGTTCAACGCCGGGTCGGCGTGCACCGTCCGCTTCAGCGACGCGTAGGCGGTGGCCTGCCGCCCGTCCTTGGCGGTGGCGAACACGAGCTGGTCCAGCGGCATCCGGTCGGCCGGCACGTACTTCGCGACGGTGGGGATGGCCGCGTACATCGCGCCCTTGTCGATCACGACCTCGTCGCTGGTGATGGCGCGGACCGTGAGCCGGGCGGCCCTGCCGCCCTTGAAGGCGACCGTGACCGTGGAGCCGACCTTGATGCCGTGTTCCTTGGCGAAGCCCTCGAAGACCGACATGGAGTCCGGCCGGTAGGCGTCGGCGAGGTTGCCGGCGACCGTCTTGGTGCGCACGTCCTCGGCGTAGGTGGCGTCGGCCGCGTTGATCGTCCCGTTCTTGACGACCTTGCCGTCCGGGGTGGTCAGGGTCGCGTCGAGGACCTTGTACTCGGTGACCCGCTCCAGGCCGGGCGTGGCCTTGATCTGCCGCACCATCTGCGGCTTGACGAAGGCGAACTCCTGGTCGCCCTGGACGATGAAGTCCGTGCCGACGGTCTTGTCCAGCTGGTCGGTGGCGGAGGCCACCATGGAGGAGCCGACCACCGAGAGGCAGGCCACCAGGGCGAGACCGATCATCAGGGCGGCGCCGGTGGCACCGGTGCGGCGCGGGTTGCGCAGCGCGTTGCGCTCGGCCATCCGCCCGACCGGACCGAAGACCCGCAGCAGCACCACGCCGAGGACCCGGACCAGGCCGGCCGCGAGCATCGGACCGACGACCACGAACCCGACCAGGGTGCACAGCACGCCCAGGCCCAGCCAGCCCGAGCCGGTCGTGGCCCGGTCGGCGGTGGCGGCGGCGTACAGGCCGGTCACGCCCGCGCCGGTGAGCAGCAGGCCGAGGACGGCGCGCACGGCACCGGCCTTGGCGTCGGCCGGGGAGCCGGCGTCGCGCAGCGCGGCCATCGGGGAGACCTTGCCGGCCCGCCGGGCGGGCAGGTAGGCCGCCAGCACGGTGACCACGACACCCAGCAGCAGGCCGAGCGCGGGTGTGGTCCAGGCGACGGTCAGGTCGTCCGTGGACAGCTCCATGCCCATGCCGCTCATCAGCTTCATCAGGCCGATCGCGATGCCGACGCCCGCGCCGACGCCGAGCACCGAGCCGACCAGCCCGAGCAGCAGCGCCTCGATCAGCACGGAGCGGTTGACCTGCTTGCGGGAGGAGCCGATGGCACGCATCAGGCCGATCTCGCGGGTGCGCTGGGCGACCAGCATGGAGAAGGTGTTGATGATCAGGAAGATGCCGACCAGGAAGGCGATCCCGGCGAAGCCGAGCATCGCGTACTTCATGACGTTCAGGAAGCTCTCGACGCTCTTCTGGTTGGCGTCGGCGACCTCCTTGGCGGTGCGCACCTTGTAGCCGTGGCCGAGCGCGGCCGCGACGTCCTTCTTCAGCAGGTCGTCCGGTACGCCCTTGGCGGCGGTCACGTTGACGTCGGTGTAGACGCCGGTGCGGCCGATCAGGGTCTGCTGGGCGGTCTTCGTGTCCAGGTAGAAGACGGCCGCGCCGGGGTTGGTCACCTGGAAGGCGGCGATGCCGCTGACGCGGGCGTGGTGCGTGCCGACGACCGAGATCATGCCGATGTCGTCGCCCAGCTTCAGGTGGTGCTTGTCGGCGGTGTCCTCGTCCACCATCACCTGGTCCGGGCCCTTGGGCGCCGCACCGGTGGTGATCTTCATGGTGCGGGCGTCGTTGCCGTTCCAGCTGCCGACGATGGTGGGCGCGCCGCTGCTCGGCGACAGCCTGTCCTTCTTGGCGTCGATCACGGTCACCGAGGTGGAGAACACCGTGCCCTCGGCCGAACGCACGCCCTTGACGTCGCGGACGGTGCCGAGGACGGAGGCCGGCATGACCGGCGGCTTGCCGGTGCGGGAGGTGGTCTGCCCGGTGTCGGAGGCGCCGCCGGCGCTGACCGTGACGTCCGAGGAGGTCGCCTGGAACAGCTTGTCGAAGGTGGTGTTCATGGTGTCGGTGAACACCAGGGTGCCGCACACGAAGGCGACCGACAGCAGGACCGCGACCGCCGAGAGCGCCATGCGGCCCTTGTGCGCGAAGAAGTTGCGCAGGGAGGTCTTCAGGACGGTCATGACGTACGGCCCCGGGAGTCGAAGTCCTTCATGCGGTCCAGGACCTGCTCGGCCGTGGGCTGGTGCATCTCGTCCACGATGCGGCCGTCGGCCAGGTACAGCACACGGTCCGCGTAGGAGGCGGCGACGGGGTCGTGGGTGACCATCACGATGGTCTGGCCCAGCTCGTCCACCGAGCGGCGCAGGAAGCCCAGCACCTCGGCGCCGGCGCGGGAGTCGAGGTTTCCGGTCGGCTCGTCACCGAAGATGATCTCCGGGCGGGCGGCGAGCGCGCGGGCCACGGCGACGCGCTGCTGCTGACCGCCGGAGAGCTGGTTCGGCCGGTGCTTGAGCCGGCCGGCGAGGCCGACGGTCCCCACGACCCGGTCCAGCCACGCCCGGTCGGGCTTGCGGCCGGCTATGTCCATGGGCAGCGTGATGTTCTCCAGGGCGTTGAGCGTCGGCAGCAGGTTGAACGCCTGGAAGATGAAGCCGATCCGGTCCCGGCGCAGCTGGGTGAGCTTCTTGTCCTTCAGGCCGGTGATCTCGGTCTCGTCCAGGAAGATCTGACCGCCCGTCACCGTGTCCAGGCCCGCGAGGCAGTGCATCAGCGTGGACTTGCCGGAGCCCGAGGGCCCCATGATCGCGGTGAAGCGGCCTCTGGCGATGTCCACGTCGACGTGGTCCAGGGCGACGACACGGGTCTCGCCGGACCCGTACGCCTTCACGACCTGCCGCGCCCGCGCGGCAACGGCCGTACGCTCTCCAGTGCCCCCGTGCCTGGGAATTGTCACAGCCGATGTCACGGTATGTCTCCTATATCGGTCGGCAAGTGCGTGTGCCGCCCCGGTTGCGAGGCGTGTGTGTTCCGGGTACGTCGACGAGTCTTCCGGTTCGGCGGGTCGAACGCGCTGGTGCGGAGCCCCGTCTTCACGAGGGGGAAAACCCCACCCTCCCGGTCGTGCCAGCCGCCCCCCAGCGGCGTAAAGCCAGGTTAAGGAGCACCCCGGCGCCGTCTCGTCCTCCGCCGGGACGAACCCGCCCCGAGCCGTTCTCCGGAGGACCCCCTAGGGGAACTCCACCGCCGGGCGGAGCCGAGGTCGGGGTCGTCTCCACCCCGGGATGTGGGCCGAGCACGGCGTCCCGGCCGGTGGCGGCTAGTCCAGGGCCGCCCGGCCCGTCAGCATCATCAGCTTGCTGCGGACGTGGTCCATGTGGGCCTGCACGTCGTCCCAGGCCTCGCTGTGCGCGCGCAGCATCCGTTCCGTCTCCTGGGCGATGCGGCCGGCCCTGGTGCGGGCGTCGGCGACGACGCCGGCCGCACGCTCACGGGCCTCCTCCTCGCAGCGGCGGGCGTGCTCCTCGGCCTCGGCCAGCGCCCGGCCGGCGGCGGCGACTTCGGCCTCGGCGCGGGCCTCGAGTGCGGCGTGCCGGGCGTCCAGGGCGGCCACCCGTTCGGCCTCCTCGCGCTCGACCCCGGCCAGGCGTTCGGCCTGCTGCCGGGTCTGCTCGGCCAGCAGCGCGGCGGTGTGCCGCCGCGCCTCGCGCAGCGCCGCCAGGGACGCGCCGCGCCCTTCCTTCACCGCCCGGCGGGCATCGACGCGGATGCCGTCGGCCTCGGCCCGCGCGGCGGCGAGGAGGTCGCGGGCGTGCTCGTCGGCCTCCGCGCGCCGCGCGTCCGCCGCCTCCCTTGCCGCCCGGCGCACTTCCTCGGCGTCCGCCTCGGCCCGCGCGACCCGATCCCGCGCCTCGCACCGCGCGCGCTCGCGCAGCTGCTCCGCCTCCTCCAGCGCGAGCCGGTACAGGTTCCGCGCGCCCTCCGCGAGCGTGTCGTACTCCTGCGGCTCCAGGCGGGCGACGACCTCCCGCAGCCGCGCGAGGTCCGCCGCCATGTCCTTGGCCAGCACGGTCAGCCGCGCGGCGCGTTCCCACGCGGCGTCCCGGCCCTCGGACAGCGCCTCCAGGTACGCGTCGACCTGGTCGGGGCGGTAACCACGCCCCCGGACGGTCGCGAAGCCGCCCGGCGGCATCCATGCGCTGCTCACCCTGGGAACCCCTCTCCGGCGGACCGACCGACAGGACGACTTCGCGCACATCGTGACGGATACGACGGAAGTGTTCATAACGCGACACTCCGCAGCCACGTCACGGGCGCGACATCGCCCGGCCCGGCCCAGGGGCTCTCCTCCGGCGGCTACCGGTTCTCCCGCACACCCTCCCCGGCGACGCCCACCGGCGTCCTCGTACGGTCCCGCACTACAGCAGGCCGTCCCACATCTGCTCCAGCAGCACCGACCACCAGCTCTCCGGCGAACCGAGCGCCGCCGGGTCGAGCGCGGCCAGCTGCGCCTGGAAGTCCACGGTCCAGCGGCCCGCCTGCTCCTGGTTCAGCCCGTAGCGCAACCGCCACATCCGGCCCAGCAGCGCCAGACAGCGCACGAACTCCGGCAGCCCGGTGTTCACGAACTGCGGCGGCACCGGCGCACCGCCCGGCCCCGCCTCCACCGGCACGGCCACGATGTTCGCCGTCCCGTACTGCACACAGAGCGCCTTGCCGAAGTCCGTGCCCATCACCAGGTACGACCCCGCGTCCGGGGCCGGCCGCACCCCGCGCTCGGCCGCCAGCTCCGCCAGCGTCGGCACCGGCCGGCCCGGCTGCGCCTGCGCCCAGAAGAACGGGCCCATGTCCAACGGCAGTCCGGCCACCACCAGGGTGTGCGCCACGACCGGCGGCACCCCCTGCCGGGACACCGCCTGCTGCTCGAACCGGAAGACGCCCGGCCCGAACGCCGCCGCCAGCTCCTGCGCCACACCCTCCGGCGGCACCGGGGGCGCCATCTGCACCGGCGGCAACGGCGCACGCACCGGCGCGGGGCGCGCGGGACCGTCCGCCACCTGGTGCAACTCACCCTGGTGCGCCAGCAGTTGCTGCATGCCCTCCTGACGGCTCGCATGGTCCGTGCCGTACGGCGCGATGCTCGTGATCCGCGCCTGCGGCCACTGCTCCCGGATCATCCGCGCGCAGTAGGCACCCGGCAGCTCGCACGACTCCAGCTCCGTGTGCAGCTCCAGCACCTGGTCCGGCGGCACGTTCATCGAGCGCAGCTCGTGGAAGATCTGCCACTCCGGATGCGGCGTACCGGGCGCGGAACGCCGGATCAGCTGCTGCTCCGAACCGTCCTGCGCCCGGTAGCGCAGGACCGCCTGGTAGCCCGGGCCCACCGTCGGCTGCCCGGCGGGCGGCTGCGGATACCCGTACGCCGGCGGCTGCCCCGGATGCCGGCCACCCGGAGGCGGCACGGCACCCGGGGGCATCGGCGCGGCGGGCACGGGCGGCGGCGGACCGGGGACACCGGGCGCGCCGGACGGCCCCGGCGGCACGCCCGGCACACCGGGTCCGGGGGGCGGCGGAGGCATACCGGGACCGCCCGGAGGAGGCGCGGCCAGCATGGTCTCCGCGTGGTGCACGGCACCGGGAGGCTGCGGCGCCCCGGGAGCCGGGGGCATGCCGGGAGCCGACGGGGGCCGCGGCGCACCCGGCACCGGAGGCGTCCCCGGAGCCGCGGGCACGCCGGGCGGCGCGGGCACGCCGGAGGCACCTGGCGCGCCCGGCATCCCCGGCGCCACCGGTGGCTTCGGGGCACCGGGGCCCATCGCGGCGGGGTCGGCCAGCATCGTGGCCGCGTAGTGCACGTCACCAGGGGGCGTCGCCGGCGGTGGGACGGCACCCGGCGCGTCCGACACGCCCGGCTCCTGCGCCCCGTCCGCGCCGTCCTGCCCCTCGGGCCCGAGCGCGGGCACCAGACGCGTCGGCACATACCCACCCGACGACGCGCCCGGCGTACCCGGGGCACCCGGCGGCGGAGGCGGCGCACCCACCCCACCGCGCCCCTTCTTCGGCGGCGGCGCGGCCTTGCTCGTCGCGGCGTCCGCGATGTCCCCGGCGTTCGGCGCGAGCGGGCGCTCGGCGGCCCCCGCTCCGGCCGGCGGCCGAGGCGCGTCCGGGGCGCCCGGCGCCTGCGGATAGCCGTACGGCGGCGCGGCCGGCGGCGGAGCACTGCCCGGCGGCACCCCGGGCACCCCGGGAACCGGCGCGGGCGGGGTGCCGGGACCCTGCGGATAGCCGTACACCGGAGCACCCGGCGCGGGCACACCCCCCGGCGCGGGGGCACCGGGCGCCACCGGCGCCGGATAGCCGTACACCGGAGCACCCGGCACCGGCGGCGCAGGCGGAACACTGCCCTGCGGACCGCCCGGCACCGGCGGCGGCATCGGAACACCACCCGGCGCGGGCGGCGGAGGTGGCGTGCTCCCCTGCGGAACACCCGCCACCGGAGGCGGAGTCGGCGCGACACCCTGCGGACCACCCGGCGCGGGCGGCGGCATCGGGACACCGCCCGGCGCAGACGGCGTGTTCCCCCGCGGCACGCCCGGCACGCCCGAACCGCCCTGCACGTCCGGCGCGTTCGAGGTGTCGAGCGCCGGAGCCAGCGCCGTACGCGGCAATTGACTGCCCCCCGCCATCAACGCCGTCTTCGCGTCCGGCGCCACGGCCGGCGGCCGCGGCGCACCGTCGTCGGCATCGCCCAGCGGCGGCGCGAACACCGTCGCGGGCAACGGCACCGAACGGTCGTCGTCCTCCCCCGCGCCCCCGTTCGTGTCCGTACCCGCCCAAGGCGTCGCCCCCTCCGGCACCGGCACCCCGGCCGGAGCCGAACCCCCAGGAGAACCAACGGAGTCGGCAGCACCACCGGAGTCACCCGAACCGGCGCGGTCACCGGAATCCGAAGCCGCCGCCCCTTCCGGCCGCCGCTCCCCGATCCCCAGCTTGTCCGCCGCCTCCTGCAACCACTCCGGAGGCGTCAGCAGGAACGACGTCTGATTCAGATCCACCCGCGCCGGTGCCGGCGCCGGCACCGCGTCCCGCGGACCGTCGGGACCGCCGTACTCCTCCTCGTACCGGCGGATCACCTCACCCACCGGCAACGCGGGCCACAACGTCGCCTCCCCGCTGTCCCGGGCGATCACCAACCGCTGCGACCCCGCGTCCGAACGCGGCCCCTCCGCCCGGTCCTCACCCCACACCACGAAACCCAGCTCGAACTCCCGCACCCGCACCTCACGATGCTGGTACACGGGCACGTCCCCGTTGATCCACTCCTCGGCGCGCTCCTGCGCCTGCGCGTACGTCACCATCGCCGAAAACTCACTCCCCCGCCGCACCGGAAGACACCGGGACGACACGCGCGAAACCACCGTCCACCATCAGGTTCGCCACCGTCTCCAACTCCGGCGGACTACCCGCCAGACGAGACAGAAAGGCATCGAAATCCGCACCGCACGGCAGCAGCAGACGCTCCACCCGCTCGGCCGGCGGCCACGACGGATCGACGTCACGCACATCGTCGTACGCGCAGAACCACACCGAACCCGGCCGCTCGCCCCTCACCTTCACCGCGAGCAACCCGCCCTGCACGAACGCCACCCCGAGGTAGTCCTTCGTCAGATGGTCACGCAGACACTTGTTCACATAGACCAGATCATTGACCGCGGCCTCGTCCCGCACCGTGAAGAACGGCTGGTCCAGCAACAACCCCAACTCGGCGTCCAGCGCCGTACCCACCGGAGCACAACCACCCGCCGCCTTCAGGAAATCACGATAGGCACCCGGCAACCGGTACCCCAGATCCTCCTCGACCCCCTGCACCTGCGCCTCGGACACCGCCACACCCGACTTCGGCAGACCGAAATGCGCCGGCCGCGTCTCCTGCAACGGCCGCGTCCCCCGCTTCCCGTGATCCACCGGAGCCGTCGCCACCCCACCGTGATGCCGCAGCAACGCCTTCACCTCGACCGGAACCAACTCCAGCCGCCGCGAACCCGCCACGTGATGCCACGTCCAACCGTGCGGCGTCGCCACATCCGGCACCGTGTCCCACAACTCGTGCCCCGCCGCCGCCAACGCCGCGTTCGCCGACACATAGTCCGTCAGCCGCAACTCGTCGACACCGAAACCCTCCGGCGGCTCCGCGATCTCCACCGCCACCCGCGCATACGGCGAGAAATCCGGAAAACCCCGCTCGTCCACCCGCACACCCCCCGGATGACGCGCCGCCCGCACCGGATCCGGGAAGTGCACCACCTGCCCGGCATACGCCGCGTTCGGCGGCACGGCCCCTCCCGGCGCCTGGCGGCCGGGAGGTGCCCCCAGCCCGAGCCGACCTGTCGTCATGGCGGTTGCCCCCTGAGGCGTTCTCTTAGGCCTGAACGGCGGTGTCCATCACGGATGCCGACAGCCTAAGCGCTACCCGAACCCCGGTCACCGGCCCTCCACGACCCCACACCCCCACACCCCGACCACCTCCGTGACCAGCCGTCACCCCACCGTGACGAACCCCACCCCCCACGGGCGTGTCGCACCGCCCCAGCTTCCACGCGACCCACGGCATTTGGCACCCTGTGTCCTTCGGGGGACACCCGGGGAGGGAAACGCCAACATGAATGCCTTGCAGACCGGAGGTACCGACGTGCGCGCCGGCGACCCGCGCATCGACTGGAGCGGCACCGAGACACCACCCGCCCCCACCCTCCGGCACCGCCGCGACGGCATCCTGCCCACCGTCGCCGCCGCCCTCTCCGTCCACGGCACCACCCTCACCGGCACCGCCGCCCGCGGCGAGGAACCCCCCACCCTGCACCCCCTCGTCCAGGACTTCCTCGACACCCTCCCCAGCGCCCAACGCGACCGCTTCACCGGCCGCTGCGCCGAAACCATCCTCATCTCCCGGCACCTCACCGCCGCCGACGCCGGCCGCAGCAAACGCGCCTCCCGCAGACCCATGACCAACGGCGAAGCCCGCAAAGCCCTCAAACACGCCAAACTCACCGCCCGCCGCATACGCGAGGACGGCGACCCGCTCCACGGCAGCTTCGCCACCCCCTGCCGCGCCTGCACCGCCCTCACCGCACACTTCGGCGTCCGCATCGTCGACCCCACCGCCAACTGACGCCCACGCACCACCCCACCCGCACGACGAACGAACGGCAGATGCACCCGGACCGCACCTCCACCACGCGCTTCCCCGTCCCCGTCGACGCCAGCCTGCGCAAGGCCGGCTGGGAACCCGGACGCTGGGACATAAAACAGGCCGAGATCTGGGCCGACACCCTGCGCGACCACACCTCACCCGCCGGACACCGGCACACCGTCTTCCCCGCCGCCGTCGAAGCCTGGGCCGAATTCGGCGACCTGCACATCACCCCCGGCGGCCCCGGCCGCCAAATCGCCCCCGCCACCCTCCACCTCGACCCCCTCCAGGGCCTCCACCACGCCCGCACCCTCGGCGACCTCGGCCGCGCCCTCGGCACCGAACTGTGCCCCCTCGGCACCGAAACCGACACCGCCGCCGTCCTCGCCATCGACACCCAAGGCCGCGTCTACGCCCTCGACCACACCGGCGACTGGTACATCGGCCCCGACATCGACCACGCCCTGACCACCCTCATCACCGGCATCACACCCGTACGCCTCACCGCCGGCTGACCCCCGCACCAAACCGCTACACCGCCGGAATCACCGCCGACACCCGGAAACCACCCGCATCCGTCGGCCCCGACACGAACACCCCACCCAGCGCCAGCACCCGCTCCCGCATCCCCACCAGACCATTGCCACCCGACGGCAACCCCGCCGCCGACGCCGACCCCGGCTCCGGCGGCGGCTCGTTCTCCACCTGCATCGCGATCTCCGACACCCGATGCGCCAACCGCACATGCGTCTTCGCCCCCGCCGCATGCTTGTGCACGTTCGTCAACGCCTCCTGCACCACCCGGTACGCCGTCTGCTCCACCTCCGCCGCATACGACCGCACCTCACCCTCCACCGACAGATCCACGACCATCCCCGCCGCCGCCGACTGCCCCAGCAACTCCTCCAGCTCCGACAGACACGGCCCCTCCGCCGCCTCCTCGACCACCCGCGAAGCCGCCGCCGCGGCCGCCTCACCCACCGCCGCCAACGGCACCCCCGCCGACCGCCGGACCCCGTCCTCCCCCGCCCGCAGCACCCCGAGCATCTCCCGCAGCTCCGTCAACGCCTGCCGGCCCATGTCCCCCACCAGCGCCGCGTTGCGCACCGCCTTCTCCGGATCCTTCCGCGCCACCGCCTGCAACGCCGCCGCATGCACCACCATCAGACTCACCCGGTGCGCGACCACGTCGTGCATCTCCCGCGCGATCCGCGTCCGCTCCTCGTTGCGCGCCCACTCGGCCCGCTCCTCCGCCCGCTCCGCGAGCAACTGAAGCTCCCGCTCCAGACTGTCCGCCCGCTCCCGCAGACTCTCCATCAACCGGCGCCGCGCCCCCACGTACAACCCCAGCAACACCGGCGGAGCCGTCAGCCCCAGCGAGGTCGCCACCGCCGCGAACGGCACGAACCAGTCACCCAGGGTCAGATCACCGCGCGCCATGTCCTGCCGGACCCGGACGAACGTCACCACCGCCGTACCCGCCAGCGACATACCCGCCAGCACCCCGATGATCCGCCGCGGCACCTCGGCCGCCGCCAGCGTGTACAGACCCACGATCCCCAGCAGGAAACCCATCTGCGCCGGAGTCACCGCGATCGCCACCAGCACCACCACGACCGGCCACCTGCGCCGCACCAGCAGCACGGCACCGGCCGCCACACCGAACAGGACCCCCGCCCAGACCGGGATCCCCGCGTCCCGCGCGAAACCCAGCCCCTCCGCACCGCACTCCGCGGCCGACGCCACGGCGAGCGCCCCGTCGAACACCGCGCTGCGCCGCCGCGGCCACCACCAAGGGCCGGTCAGCGCCCTGGAGTGCTCTTCCCCCGTCATGGTCATGCGTCCAGCCTAAGGGCGCGGAGCGGGGCTTTTCCGGTGACTTTCACCTACCTGCACACACCACACCCCACGACCCGGCTCGCTCGAAACCTCCCCCTATCCCTCGAACTAGTGAACTCCATCCGTTCGATCCCGGAATCCCACATTCCACCCGGACGGTGTGCCTATGACACACCCCCACGGCACACCCGCCGACTTCGACGACCTCCGGAACCGGGCGATCGCCCTGCGCCGCGCGGGTCACAGCCTCCGGCAGATCCGCGACCAGCTGAAGATCTTCAACAACGACGTCCTCAACCGCCTGGTCAAGGGCGAACCCCCACCCGCCTGGACCAAACGCCCCAACGCCAAGGACGACCTCCGCGAGCGCGCCCGCGAACTACGACTCCAGGGGTGGACCTACGACCGGATCCAGGTCGAGCTGGGCTGTTCCAGGAGTTCGGTGTCGCTGTGGGTGCGGGATCTGCCCAGGCCGGAGCCCCGCTACACGCCGGAGGAACAGCGCGCGCTGATGCGGGACGGCCTCGCCCGGCACCGGGCCGCCGAGCGGCAGAAGCGCGAGGAGAGCAAGGCATCCGCGCTGCGGGAGATCGGGGAGCTGACCGACCGCGAGCTCTTCATGGCCGGAATCGCGCTCTACTGGGCGGAGGGCGCGAAGAGCAAGCCGTACGACCGCCGGGAACGCGCGATCTTCGTCAACAGCGACGCCGGGGTGATCAAGACCTATCTGGCCTGGCTCGACCTGCTCGGGGTGGACCGTGCGCGGCTGACCTTCCGGGTGCTCGTCCACGAGTCCGCGGACATCGAGGCCGCCCATCGCCACTGGGCCGCGGTCGCCGGCGTGGACGTGTCCGTCTTCGCGCGGCCGACCCTGAAGAAACACAACCCCAGGACGGTCCGCAAGAACACCGGGGAGGGCTATCACGGGTGCCTGGTCGTCTGTGTGGCCCGAAGCGCCCATCTGTACAAACGAATCGAGGGCTGGTGGGAAGGAATCGTGACCCAGGCCGAGGTACGTCTCGGGTAAGGTCTGAAGCGCTGTCCCCCGTGGTGTAACTGGCAGCACACTGGTTTTTGGTACCAGCAGGACAAGGTTCGAATCCTTGCGGGGGAGCCACAGCACACAAGACCCTGGTTCGGGCCCCGACCCCTCTCGGCGGGGCCCGCACTCATACCCCCCGAAACCCGCCCCGGTATCCTGCGGCTGTTCCCCACCCATTCAGAGCCGAAGGGCAACCCTGTGAGTGCCATCCGCCCGGCAGCCGTCGTCGTTCTCGCAGCGGGTGAGGGCACCCGTATGAAGTCGGCCACACCCAAGGTGCTGCACCAGATCTGCGGCCGCTCCCTCGTGGGCCATGTGCTCGCCGCCGCCCGCGAGTTGAAGCCCGAGAACCTGGTCGTCGTCGTCGGCCACGCCCGTGAGCAGGTCACCGGGCATCTGACGGAGATCGACCCCGCCGTCCGTACCGCCGTGCAGGAGCAGCAGAACGGCACCGGACACGCCGTGCGGATGGGTCTCGAGGAGCTCGGGGGCGCCGTCGCCGGGACCGTGGTCGTCGTCTGCGGGGACACCCCGCTGCTGACCGCCGAGACCCTGCGGCGGCTCACCGAGACGCACCACGCCGACGGCAACGCCGTGACCGTGCTGACCGCCGAGGTCCCGGACGCGACCGGGTACGGCCGGATCGTGCGGGACGAGGCGTCGGGCGCGGTGACGGCGATCGTGGAGCACAAGGACGCGAGCGAGGCCCAGCGGGCGATCCGGGAGATCAACAGCGGGGTGTTCGCGTTCGACGGCCGGCTGCTGGCGGACGCGCTGACGAAGGTGCGCAAGAACAACAGCCAGGGCGAGGAGTACCTGACGGACGTGCTGGGGATCCTGCGCGAGGCCGGGCACCGGGTCGGTGCCTCGGTGGCCGGTGATCACCGGGAGATCGCGGGGATCAACAACCGGGTGCAGCTGGCCGAGGCGCGCCGGATCCTCAACGACCGGTTGTTGACGCGGGCGATGCTGGACGGGGTGACCGTCGTGGACCCGGCCACCACGTGGGTGGACGTGACCGTGACCTTCGAGCGGGACGCGGTGGTGCATCCGGGTACGCAGCTGACCGGTGCCACGCATCTGGCGGAGGGTGCGGAGGTCGGGCCCAACAGCCGTCTGAAGGACACGAAGGTGGGTGCCGGGGCGCGGGTGGACAACACCGTGTCGGACGGGGCCGTGCTGGGTGCCGGGGCGAGTGTGGGGCCGTACGCGTATCTGCGGCCGGGGACGCGGCTGGGTGCGAAGGGCAAGATCGGGACGTACGTCGAGACGAAGAACGCGCGGATCGGTGAGGGCACGAAGGTGCCGCACCTGTCGTACGTGGGTGACGCGACGATCGGTGAGTACACCAACATCGGTGCGGCGAGCGTGTTCGTGAACTACGACGGTCAGGACAAGCACCACACGACGATCGGGTCGCATTGCCGGACCGGTTCGGACAACATGTTTGTGGCGCCTGTCACGGTCGGGGACGGTGCCTACACGGCCGCGGGTTCCGTGATCACGAAGGATGTGCCGCCCGGTTCGCTGGCCGTGGCCCGTGGTCAGCAGCGGAATATCGAGGGTTGGGTGGCTCGGAAGCGGCCGGGGAGTGCGGCGGCGAAGGCGGCCGAGGAGGCGTCCCGGCAGGGCGGGAACGAGGACTGACCGGAAACGAGTGCGCCAAACTCGGCGTACCGTGATAAGTGCACATCCGCGCAGGTGCACCCACACCCCTACCAGCTGATTCGGCCTCTCACGCTCGGACGGGAGGTCGTTCGAGCAGCCAGCTGGCTGAGACAACCTCTGAGGAGACAGTGCTGTGACCGGGATCAAGACGACCGGCGAGAAGAAGATGATGTTCTTCTCCGGCCGCGCCCACCCCGAGCTTGCCGAGGAGGTCGCCCAGCAGCTGGGTGTCGGGGTCGTCCCGACGAAGGCCTTCGATTTCGCCAACGGTGAGATCTACGTCCGTTACCAGGAGTCGGCTCGTGGTGCGGACTGCTTCCTGATCCAGAGCCACACGGCTCCGATCAACAAGTGGATCATGGAGCAGCTGATCATGATCGACGCGCTGAAGCGTGCGTCGGCTCGTTCGATCACGGTGATCGTGCCGTTCTACGGTTACGCGCGGCAGGACAAGAAGCACCGGGGTCGTGAACCGATTTCGGCGCGTCTGATCGCGGATCTGATGAAGACGGCGGGTGCCGACCGGATTCTGACCGTGGATCTGCACACGGACCAGATCCAGGGCTTCTTCGACGGTCCGGTGGATCACCTCTTCGCGCTGCCGCTGCTGGCGGACTACGTGGGCGAGCAGGTGGACCGGAACAAGCTGACGGTGGTCTCGCCGGACGCGGGCCGGGTGCGGGTGGCGGACCGGTGGTGTGACCGGTTGGGTGCGCCGCTGGCGATCGTGCACAAGCGTCGTGACAAGGACGTGGCGAACCAGGTGACCGTCCACGAGGTCGTGGGTGAGGTCGAGGGCCGGGTGTGTGTCCTGGTGGACGACATGATCGACACGGGTGGCACGATCTGTGCGGCGGCCGACGCGTTGTTCGCGCACGGTGCGGAGGACGTGATCGTGACGGCGACGCACGGTGTGCTGTCGGGTCCGGCGGCGGACCGGTTGAAGAACTCGCGGGTGAGTGAGTTCGTGTTCACGAACACGCTGCCGACGCCGGCGGAGCTGGGCCGGGATCTGGACAAGATCACGGTGCTGTCGATCGCTCCGACGATCGCGAGCGCGGTGCGTGAGGTGTTCGAGGATGGTTCGGTGACCAGCCTCTTCGACGAGCAGTGAGGTTTCTTCAGGTCGGCCGTCCCGGCTAGCCGAAGATCCTTTTGGGTACGGCCTCCCGGTCCGAGTAAACTGCACGAGTTGCTCGGCGAGGGAGGCCGTACTTCTGTGTACGGCGGTCCGTTATCGACGCGCTCTTCGTAGCAGGCCGTTCGTGGCCGGGTGACCACGTCCGTTCCGAGTTACTACGAGGAGTGATCCACATGTCCGAGGTGAAGATCGCCGCCGAGTCCCGCGCCGAGTTCGGCAAGGGTGCGGCCCGCCGCATCCGCCGTGAGAACAAGGTTCCGGGTGTTCTGTACGGCCACGGCACCGAGCCGCTGCACCTGACCCTGCCGGGCCACGAGCTGCTGCTGGCGCTGCGTACGCCGAACGTCCTGATCTCGCTGGACATCGACGGCAAGACCAACGAGCTGGCCATCCCGAAGGCCGTGCAGCGCGACCCGCTGAAGGGCTTCCTGGAGCACGTGGACCTGCTGCTGGTCAAGCGCGGCGAGAAGGTCACGGTCGAGATCCCGGTGCACACCGAGGGCGAGCTGGCCCCGGGTGGCAACCTGCTGGAGCACGTCCTGTCCGCGCTGCCGGTCGAGGCCGAGGCCACCCACATCCCGGAGTCGGTCACCGTCTCCGTCGAGGGTCTGGAGGCCGGTGCCTCCATCCACGCCAAGGACATCACGCTGCCGAGCGGTGTCTCCCTGGCCGTCGAGGAGGACGCGGTCGTGCTCCAGGTCCTGCAGGCGCAGGCCGAGGAGACCGCGGGTGAAGAGGCCGCCGAGGGCGAAGAGGCCGCGGAGGCCTGAGCCGGACCGGCGGTTGCGCCGTGACGGAGCCGGGCCCTCGTCGGTAGGTGCCCGGTGCCGTCGGCCGTAACAGCACGGCTGTCCACAGCGGTACACAGCCGCTGCTTCCTCGGGAGGCAGCGGCTGTCGCGCATTCGAGGAGACATGGACGTGACCACTCCGACCAGTGGCCCCTGGTTGATCGTCGGGCTCGGCAATCCCGGGCCGGAGTACGCCATGAACCGGCACAACGTCGGCTTCATGGTGGCGGATCTGCTCGCGGAGCGGATCGGGGGGAAGTTCAAGCGGGCGGGCAAGGCGCAGGCGCAGGTGCTGGAGGGGCGGATCGGCCCGGCGGGGCCGGCGAACCGCCGGGTGATCCTGGCGAAGCCGATGTCCTTCATGAATCTGTCCGGTGGCCCGGTGAACGCGCTGAAGGACTTCTACAAGGTGCCGGTGGCGAACATCGTCGCGGTGCACGACGAGTTGGACATCGACTACGGGACGCTGCGGCTGAAGCTGGGCGGCGGGGACAACGGGCACAACGGTCTGAAGTCGATGACGAAGGCGATGGGCGCGGACTACCACCGGGTGCGGTTCGGGATCGGCCGGCCGCCGGGTCGGATGCAGGTGGCGGACTTCGTGCTGAAGGACTTCTCCTCGGCCGAGCGCAAGGAACTGGACTACTTCGTGGACCGGGCGGCGGACGCGGTGGAGTGTCTGGTGACGGAGGGCTTGGAGCGGGCGCAGAGCGCGTACAACTCCTGAGCGGGGGCGGGGCGGTTTTGCCGCCGAGCCGGGGCGGGGTCGGACAACTCCCGGGCGGGGGCCGGGCGTCGTACAACTCCGGACTTGTCCGGCCTTGGCGGTAGGGCGAGTTGACCGGTCGTGCGGGTATGGCCAATGATCCCGGCCATGCCTGCCATCGCCACCCGTTCCGCTGTCCAGGCGTCCGTGTCCGCGTTGCGGTTCGGGCGGGTCGCGGCGATGGGCGCGCTCGCCGCGCTGATCGTGTTCGGGGGGCTGTGGGGCTCCTGGGGGAGCGCGCAGCACGTGCTGCTGCCCAAGGGGCGGGAGCACGGCACGGTGAAGGTGGCGGCCTGTGCGGACGGCGTGTGCAGCGGGCCGTTCACGCCGACGTCGGCGGGGGCGCGGGCCCGGGCGCGGGTGGAGATCCCGGAGTCGGTGGCGGTGCGCAGGGGGCGGACGTACGACGTGGTGCTGAAGCCGGGTACGGCGCAGGCGCTGCGTTCCGGTCCGGCGGGGATCCTGTACGCGTGGGTGCCGCTCGGCGGGGCGCTGTTGCTGGCCTCGGTGGTGGTCGCGGGCGGGATGCGGCTGTCGCGGGTGGCGTGGGTGCTGGGTCTGTCGGGGCTCGGGCTGCTGACGGCGGCGTTCGTCGCGGTGCGGTGAGGAATGCGCGAAGAGGGTGCCCCGGGGTCGTAGGCCTCGGGGCACCCTCTTTTTCGGGGGCTGGTTCAGCCGGTGTTGCGCAGGCCGGCGGCCACGCCGTTGACGGTGAGGAGCAGGGCGCGGGCGAGCAGCGGGTCGGGTTCGCCGCCGGTCGCGGCCTCGTCGCGCTGGCGCTTGAGGAGGGCGACCTGGAGGTAGGAGATGGGGTCGAGGTAGGCGTCGCGGATGGCGAAGGTCTGCTTCAGGACGGGCTGGGCGTCGAGGAGGTCGTCCTCGCCGGTGATGCGCAGGACTTCGCGGACGGTGAGTTCGTGTTCGGCGCGGATGGTGTCGAAGACGTGCTTGAGGTGGTCGGGCACGAGGGTGTCGACGTAGTGCCGGGCGATTCTGAGGTCGGTCTTGGCGAGGGTCATCTCCACGTTGGAGATGAAGTTGCGGAAGAAGTGCCACTGCTCGTGCATCTCGGCGAGGACGGTGTCCAGGCCGGCTTCGCGCAGGGCCTTGAGGCCGGAGCCGACGCCGAACCAGCCGGGGACGATCTGGCGGGACTGGGTCCAGCCGAACACCCAGGGGATGGCGCGCAGGCCGTCGAGGGAGACGCCGGAGCCGGGGCGGCGGGAGGGCCGTGAGCCGAGGTGCAGGTCGGCGAGCTGGTCGACCGGCGTGGAGGCGAGGAAGTACGCCGGCAGGTCGGGGTCCTCGACGAACCTGCGGTAGGCGGCGTGGGCGGCGTCGGAGACGACGTCCATGGCGGCGTCCCAGCGGGCGAGGGCCTCGTCGGACTGGCGGGGGGCGGTGTGCAGGGCGGAGGCCTGGAGGGTGGCGGCGACGGTGAGTTCCAGGTTCTCCCGGGCGAGGGAGGGGATCAGGTACTTGTCGGAGATGACCTCGCCCTGTTCGGTGACCTTGATCTCGCCTTCGAGGGTGCCCCAGGGCTGGGCGAGGATGGCGTCGTGGGAGGGGCCGCCGCCGCGGCCGACGGTGCCGCCGCGGCCGTGGAAGAGGCGCAGGCGTACGCCGTAGCGGTGGGCGACGTCGCGCAGTCGGCGCTGGGCGCGGTGGATCTCCCACTGGCTGGTGGTGATGCCGCCGAACTTGGAGGAGTCGGAGTAGCCGAGCATGACCTCCTGGACGTCGCCGCGCAGCGCGACCAGGCGCCGGTAGGACGGGTCGGAGAGCATGTCCTCCAGGATGGTGTCGGCGGCGCGCAGTTCCTCGGTGGTCTCCAGGAGGGGGACGATGCCGATCTTGGCCCAGCCGGCGTGCAGGTCGACGAGGCCGGCCTCGCGGGCGAGGACGGCGGCGGCGAAGACGTCGTCGGCGCCCTGGCACATGGAGATGATGTAGGACTCGACGACTTCGGGGCCGAAGACGTCGAGGGCCTTCTTGACGGTTTCGAAGACGCCGAGGGTCTTGGCGCCGGCGGCGTCCACGGGGGCCGGGGTGGGGGCGAGGGGGCGGCGGCTGCGCAGTTCCTTGGCGAGGAGCTTGGTGCGGTACTCGCGCGGCATGTCGGCGTAGCGCCAGGATTCCTCGCCGAGCCGGTCGAAGAGCTGGCCGAGGGCGTGGTGGTGGGCGTCGGCGTGTTCGCGGACGTCCATGGTGGCGAGCTGGAGGCCGAAGGCGGCGAGGGTGCGGATGGTGCGGCCGAGGCGGCCGTCGGCGAAGAGGCCGCCGCGGTGCCGGCGCAGGGAGGCCTGGATGATCCGCAGGTCGGCGAGGAGTTCGCCGGTGCCGAGGTAGTCGCGGCCGTCCTCGTGGGGGGTGCCCTTGGCGAGGCGCTGCTTGGTGTTCTCCAGCTTCTGCCGGATGCAGGTGGCCTTGAGGCGGTAGGGCTCCTCGGCGTTGAGGCGCTTGTAGCGGGGGCTGATCTCGGGCAGCCGGTCGAGGTCGGTGCGCAGGGAGTCGAGGAGTTCCTCGGTGGCGCCGGTGTAGCGGATGGAGTTGGAGAGCAGGCCGCGCAGCTCGTCGATCATCTCCAGGGCGTCGTTGATGCCGTGTTCGTGCTGGAGGATGAGGACGTCCCAGGTGACCTGGGGGGTGACGTTGGGGTTGCCGTCGCGGTCGCCGCCGATCCAGGTGCCGAAGCTGAGGGGGCGGGTGTCGTCGGGGAGGCGGACGCCGACGCGTTCGAGTTCCGCGGTGAGGTCCTCCAGGACGTCGCCGACGGCGCCGGCGTGCAGCTCGTCGAGGTAGTAGATGGCGTTGCGGGCCTCGTCGGCGGGTTCGGGCCGGACGACGCGCAGTTCGTCCGTCTGCCAGACCAGGTCGATGTTCTCGGCGAGGCGGACGTCGGTGCGGCGGCGGTCGGAGTCCAGGACGGGGGTGTCCAGGAGCGCGGCGATGCGCCGCAGCTTGTTGAGGACGGAACGGCGTGCGGCCTCGGTGGGGTGTGCGGTGAAGACGGGCCGGACGTTGAGGTTCTGGACGGTGGTCCGCAGGTGTTCGGGGTCGGCGTCCTTGAGGCGGTCGGCCGTTCGGGCGATGAGGCCGCCCTCGGCGGCGCGTCGGGCGCGCAGTTCGCGGCCGCGGTGCACCTGTTCGGTGACGTTGGCGAGATGGAAGTAGGTGGAGAAGGCGCGTACGAGCTTGGCGGCGGTCTCCAGTTCGGTGCCGCGCAGCAGCTCGGCGGCGGCCTCGCCGTCCTCGCGGGTGAGGCGGCGGACCTTCTCGACCAGTTCGAGGAGTTCGGGGCCTTCCTGCCGGACGAGGGTCTCTCCGAGGAGATCACCCAGGCGGCGGATGTCGGCGCGCAGCTCGCTGCCGGTCGTGGTGGTCTGGTCGTCGGCACTGCTCACAGGTGCGGCTCCTTGCAGTGTTGAAGCGTCTCGGGGAGGTACCCGGCCGTCTGCCGCGCGGCCTGGTGCCGCATACGGGCCGGAGCGTCCGGGAAGGAAACTTCAGCGGACCGCGCTGTCCGACCGATTCCAAGGATAGGTGTCGATGGGGACGCGCAGACGCTCGGGCTCTTGCCGCCGCTCGACACGCTGCCATACTTACGTCGCCGTAGGTTACGGAACCGTAGGGACGTGCCGGTGCCGCACGCCCGGTTCCGGCGGCCCGGCATCCACCCCCGACCCTCGACCCCACAGGGGACGCGCATGACCTCACACTCCGATGTGATCGACGAGGCCCGGAAGGCCCCCGAGAACCCGATTCCCTCCGCCACGCTGGGCGGTGAGAAGAAGCGTTCGATCGAGCAGATCACGCTGCTGCTCTTCATCACCCTGCCGTTCCTGGCGCTGGTGGCCGCGGTGCCGCTGGCCTGGGGCTGGGGGGTGAGCTGGCTCGATCTGGGCCTGCTGGTGTTCTTCTACTTCCTGGGGTGCCACGGCATCACGATCGGTTTCCACCGGTATTTCACCCACGGTTCGTTCAAGGCGAAGCGGCCGCTGCGGATCGCGCTGGCGATCATGGGATCGCTGGCGGTCGAGGGCCCGCTGGTGCGCTGGGTGGCCGATCACCGCAAGCACCACAAGTTCTCCGACGCGCAGGGTGACCCGCACTCGCCGTGGAAGTACGGCGAGACGGTTCCGGCGCTGGTGAAGGGCCTGTGGTGGGCGCACATCGGCTGGATGTTCGACGAGGAGCAGACCCCGCAGGAGAAGTACGCGCCGGATCTGATCAAGGACCCGGCGCTGCGGGCGATCTCCCGCCAGTTCGTGCTGTGGACGGCGGTGTCGCTGCTGGCGCCCGCGCTGATCGGCGGGCTGGTGACCATGTCCTGGCAGGGCGCCGCCACCGCGTTCTTCTGGGGTTCACTCGTCCGGGTGGCGCTGTTGCACCATGTGACCTGGTCGATCAACTCGATCTGCCACGCGGTGGGCCGGCGGCCGTTCAAGTCGCGCGACCGTTCGGGCAACGTGTGGTGGCTCGCGGTGCTGTCGTGCGGTGAGTCCTGGCACAACCTGCACCACGCGGACCCGACGTCGGCGCGGCACGGGGTGATGCGCGGGCAGATCGACTCCTCGGCCCGGTTCATCCGGATCTTCGAGCGGCTGGGCTGGGCGTACGACGTGCGCTGGCCGTCACGCTCGCGTATCGATTCGCGTCGCAACGACGCGGATGGCGGCTCCCGGCGCCGGAGGCAGGCCGCCGAGGCGGCATGATTGACGCCGTGGCGACCGATTCCAGCAGCAATCCAGGAAATGACAAGCAGCGGCGGGCCCGCCGGACTCGTATGACCGGTGCCGAGCGCCGCCAGCAGTTGCTGGAGATCGGTCGCACGCTCTTCGCGGCGAAGGGTTTCGAGGGCACGTCGGTGGAGGAGATCGCGGCGAAGGCCGGGGTGTCCAAGCCGGTGGTGTACGAGCACTTCGGCGGCAAGGAGGGGCTGTACGCGGTGGTGGTCGACCGCGAGATGCGGCGGCTGCTGGAGATGGTGACCGGTTCGCTGACGGCGGGCCATCCGCGGGAGCTGTGCGAGCAGGCGGCGTTCGCGCTGCTCGACTACATCGAGGAGTACACGGACGGTTTCCGCATCCTGGTCCGGGACTCGCCGATCCCGCAGTCGACCGGGTCGTTCGCGTCGCTGATCTCCGACATCGCCACCCAGGTGGAGGACATCCTGGGCCGCGAGTTCAAGTCCCGCGGCTTCGACCCGAAGCTGGCCCCGCTGTACGCGCAGGCGCTGGTGGGCATGGTCGCCCTGACCGGCCAGTGGTGGCTGGACGTGCGCCGCCCGAAGAAGGCGGAGGTGGCCGCGCACCTGGTGAACCTGGCGTGGCACGGCCTGGACGGGCTGGAGCAGCGGCCGCGGCTGATAGGCCACCGCAAGGCGTAGGCCGCGACGCGGTACGGGTACGCCGGCGGCGTGGGCGATCGCCGTCGGGTGCGTCCGGTGGCCGGTCATCGCGGCCGGAGGAACTCCAGGTGGTTGCCGACGGGGTCGCGCGCGTAGCAGCGACGGTGGCCGGGGAGGCCGTGGTCCCAGGTCACGGGCGTGCCATGGGCGGCGAGCCGGGCCGCCCAGGCGTCGATGCCGTGGACCCGCAGGCCCGGGTGGGCCTTGTCGCGGGGCGGAAGTCGGGGTCGGCGCCGAGGTGGATCCGGACGGTGCCGGGCTCGAACCAGCAGCTGCCGCGGGCCGCGAGGGCGGGCGGCTCGGGGACCTCGGTCAGGCCGGGGACGCCGAGCCGGGCGGTGCCGCCGGCTGTACGTGGTCGAGTGCGACGAGCATCGTCACTCTTCCTTGACGGCGACGGCGAACAGGCGGCGGAAGGGCAGCACCGTGCCGTAGGGGGCGCTCGGGTAGGCCGCGCGCAGCAGGTCCCGGTACTCGGTCAGGAACGCCTCCCGTGCCTCGGGGTCGTCGCCGAGGGCGGTCAGCGCGGGCCGCAGGCCGGTGCCCTTGACCCAGTCGAGGACGGGGTCCTCGCCCTCCAGGACGTGCAGGTAGGTGGTCTGCCAGACGTCGGGGGCGAGGCCGAGGCGGGCGAGCCGGTCCAGGTAGGCGTCCGGGGTGTGCACGGAGTCGGTGCGGCGCAGCAGGCCGCCGAGGCGGTCCCGCCAGCGGGGGGTGCCGGCCAGTTCGCGCATGAGGGCGTGCAGCGGGGCGTCGATGTTGTCCGGCACCTGGAAGGCGAAGACCGCGCCGGGCCGCAGCGCGGCGGTCCAGTCGGCGAAGCGGTCGAGGTGGCCCGGCACCCACTGGAGGGTGGCGTTGCTGACGATCAGGTCGTACGGCTCCTCGGGCGTCCACATCCGCGCGTCGGCGCGGGCGAAGTCCAGGCGGCCGCCGCCGGCGGTGGAGCCCTCGTGCTCGGTGTGGGCGCGGTCCAGCATCTCGGGCGAGTTGTCGTAGCCGGTGATGTGCGCGGTGGGCCAGCGGTCGGCGAGCGTCGCGGTGACGTTGCCGGGGCCGCAGCCGAGGTCGGCGATGCGGGGCCGGTCGGCGGGCAGGGCGGGGACGCGGGCGAGGAGGTCGGCGAAGGGGCGGGCGCGGTGCCCGGCGTGACGGAGGTACTGCGCGGGGTCCCAGATCGGTGTCGTCATGTGCTCCACCTTCCCGTCCGATTTAACTCGATGTCAAGATACTTGATGAGAAGAAACTCGATGCCAAGAGACTTCACGTCGACACAACCACTACACTGATCTCATGGAGGACGAGGTCGATCGGCTGGTCGCAGCGTGGCGCCGGGAGCGCCCGGACCTCGACGTGGAGCCGCTGGAAGTGCTCAGCCGGGTGAGCAGGCTCGCCCGGCACCTGGACCGCGCACGCCGGCTCGCGTTCGCCGAGCACGAGCTGGAGCCCTGGGAGTTCGACGTGCTGACCGCGCTGCGGCGCGCGGGCACGCCGTACCAGCTCTCCCCCGGCCAGCTGCTGACCCAGACCCTCGTCACCTCCGGCACCATGACCAACCGGATCGACCGGCTGGCGAAGAAGGGCCTGGTCGAGCGGCTGCCCGACCCGAGCGACCGGCGGGGCGTGCTGGTGCGGCTGACGGACACCGGCCGCGACCGCGCGGACGAGTCGCTCGCGGGGCTGCTGGAGCAGGAGCGGGCCATCCTCGGTGAGCTGTCGCGGGCGCAGCGGGCGGAACTGGCCGGTCTGCTACGCCAGCTGACCGCCCCGTTCGACAACATCCCCGGTTAGGTCCACCGGTCCCACCCCGGCCCGGCGGGCCAGGGCGACGGCGGCCAGCGTGGAGTGCACGCCCAGCTTGCCGAGGACGTTCTGCATATGGGTGCGCACGGTGTGCGGGGACAGGTACAGCCGCTCGGCGACGGCCTTGCGGCCCAGCCCCGCGACCATGCACCGCAGCACCTCCCGCTCCCTGGGGGTGAGGGACTCCACCAGGCGTTCGCTCTCGCTGCGGTGCTTGCGGGCGGCGGTCAGCTCCTTGAGGACGCCGGTCAGCAGCGCGGGCGGCAGATGCGTCTCGCCGCGCAGCACGCCCCGGATCACCGCGAGCAGCCGGGACAGCGAGCAGTCCTTGGCGACCCAGCCGGAGGCGCCGGCCCCGAGGGCGAGGGCGGCGCGGCGCGGGTCGTCCTTCTCCGCGAGGACGACGGTGCGTACGCCGGGGTGGGCGGTGCGCACCCCGGCGACCAGGGAGATCCCGTCGACCATGCCGTCCTCGTCCGCCGCCCGCACGGGCACCGCGGGGCGCCCGACGGGGGGCCGGCCGCCCAGGTCGGCGTCGACGAGCAGCACGTCGTAGCGGCGGCCCTCGGCGGCCGCCCGCTCCAGGCAGCGCAGCGCGGCCGGGCCGCTGCCGGCGGCGAAGACCTCGACGTCGGGCTCGGCGGCCAGGGCGGCGGCGAGCGACTCGGCGAAGATGCGGTGGTCGTCCACGACCAGGACTCGGATACGAACCACTGAACCCCCTGAACGGCACCGGCCCCCACCGGCGCTGTATCTCAGCGTACGGATACCGGCACGCAGCGGAAGGAGATTTACAGAACTGGCCGTCGGGCGCGTTTATGGTGTGCCGCATGTTTCGTATTGAGGCGGAAGTCGACAAGGCGCGACGCGATCTGCTCCATGCCCGACTGCGGGACACCAACACGGCGGCGTCCCCGGTCCTCGCGGCCCTGCGCAACACCCCCGCCGAACGCGAGTACCCGCTCCACATCTGGGCGCTGGACCCCTCCGGCGATCTGGCGGGCGGGCTGGTGGGCCACACCTGGACCACCTGGCTGCACGTCGCCCTCCTCTGGGTCGACGCCCGGCACCGCGGCACGGGCCTGGGCACCCACCTCCTCACCCAGGCCGAGCACCTCGCCACCGACCGCGGCTGCACGGCCGCCCGCCTGGAGACCTGGGACTTCCAGGCCCCCGGCTTCTACCGCAGGCACGGCTACGAGGTGGTCTGCGCGATCCCCGACTACCCGCCGGGCGTCACCGAGTACACGCTGGTCAAACGCCTGACCTGAGGGCCGGTCGCCCCGGGCCCGCGCCCCGCGGCGGGCATCACAGCAGCCGGCGCGCTCCCGCCGACGGCACCGCCTCGAACACCCGCGGGGAGGTGAACTCCGCGGCGGTGAACGCCTCTTCCAGGGCCTTGGTCAGGGAGGGGACCTCCGCGGACTCGGTGAGGACGACGGCCGAGCCGCCGAAGCCGCCGCCGGTCATCCGGGCGCCCAGGGCGCCGTGCGCGAGGGCGGTGTCCACGACCAGGTCCAGCTCCGGGCAGGAGACGCGGAAGTCGTCGCGCAGCGAGGCGTGGCCCTCGGTGAGGACCGGCCCGATGGCGCGGGTGTCACCGGATCGGAGCAGGGCGATCGTGCGTTCCACCCGGTGGTTCTCCGTCACCACGTGCCGGACCAGCCGGCGGACCTCCTCCTCGTCACCCAGCCGGCCCAGCGCCGCCTCCAGGCCGTCGTAGGGGATGTCGCGCAGGGCGTCGACGCCCAGCAGGGCCGCGCCCTTCTCGCAGCCGGCCCGGCGCCGGCCGTACTCGCCGCCGCTGTGGGCGTGCTTGACCTGGGTGTCGACCACCAGCAGGCGCAGACCCTCGGCCGCGAGGTCGAAGGGGATCTGGCGCTGGGACAGGTCCCGGGTGTCGAGGAAGAGGGCGTGGCCCTGCTCGCAGCACGCGGACGCGGTCTGGTCCATGATGCCGGTCGGCGCGCCGACGTAGACGTTCTCCGCGCGCTGGCACAGCCGGGCCAGCCGCCAGCGCGGCAGGTCGAGCCCGTGCAGATCGTTCAGCGCGAGGGCGGTGACCACCTCCAGGGCGGCGGAGGAGGACAGGCCCGCGCCCGCGGGGACGGTCGAGGACAGATGGACGTCCGCGCCGGTCAGCTCGTGGCCGGCCTCGCGCAGCGCCCAGACGACGCCGGCCGGGTACGCCGTCCAGGCGGTGTCGGTGCCGGGGGCGAGCGCGTCCAGGCGCAGTTCGGCGACGCCGCCCTCCATGTCCGCCGAGTGCAGGCGCAGCAGGCCGTCGTCCCGGCGGGAGACCGCCGCGACCGCCTGGTGCGGCAGTGCGAACGGCATGACGAAGCCGTCGTTGTAGTCGGTGTGCTCGCCGATCAGGTTGACCCTGCCCGGCGCCGCCCACACCCCTTCCGGGCGCGTCCCGTACAGCTCGGTGAAGCGCTCGGCGACCTGCTGTGCCCCCACTAGTCCTCCTTCGAGAGGTGCTGCGCGAACTCCCAGGCGTCCGCGACGATGCCCGCGAGATCCGCGCGGGTCGGGTTCCAGCCCAGTTTCTCGCGGGCGGTGTCCGCGGATGCGACCAGGACCGCCGGGTCGCCGCCCCGGCGCGGGGCGATCACCTCGGGGATCGGGTGTCCGGTGACCTCGCGGACGGTCTCGATGACCTGGCGGACCGAGAAGCCGTTGCCGTTGCCCAGGTTGCAGATCAGGTGCTCGCCCGGCCGGGCCGCCGTCAGCGCCAGCAGATGGGCCTCGGCCAGGTCCGCGACGTGGATGTAGTCGCGGACGCAGGTGCCGTCGGGGGTGGGGTAGTCGTCGCCGTACACCGAGATGGCGTCGCGGCGGCCCTGGGCGACCTGGAGGACCAGCGGGATCAGGTGCGACTCGGGGTCGTGCCGCTCGCCGTGGGCGCCGTAGGCCCCGGCCACGTTGAAGTAGCGCAGGGAGACCGCCGCCAGGCCGTGGGCGTTCGCCTCGCTGGTGATCATGTGGTCGACGGCGAGCTTGGAGGCCCCGTAGGGGTTGGTGGGCCGGGTCGGGGCGGTCTCGGTGATCGGGACCTGGTCGGGCTCGCCGTAGGTGGCGGCCGTGGAGGAGAAGACCAGGGTGCGCACCCCCGCCTCGCGCATCGCGCCGAGCAGGGCCATGCTGCCGGCGACGTTGTTGTCCCAGTACTTCTCCGGCTTCACCACGGACTCGCCGACCTGGGAGGACGCGGCGAAGTGCAGCACGCCGTCATAGGAGGCGTCGAGCCACTTGGCGGCGTCGCGGATGTCGCCCTCGACGAAGGCGGCGCCGGCCGGGACCCCGGCGCGGAAGCCGGTGGAGAGGTTGTCGAGGACGGTGACCTCGTGCCCGGCGTCCAGCAGATGCCGGGCCACCACGCTGCCGACGTAACCCGCGCCACCCGTCACCAGGTACTTCATGAAGTCGCTACCTCTCGCAGTCGCTCGGCCGCACGTTCCGGCGGCACATCGTTGATGAACACGCTCATGCCGGACTCGGAACCCGCGAGGAACTTCAGCTTGCCGGAAGTGCGGCGGATGGTGAAAAGCTCGAGGTGCAGCGCGAAGTCGTCCCGCGTCACCCCGTCGAAGCCGGGCAGCTTGCCGAACGGAGCCTGGTGCCAGGCGGAGATGTACGGCGTCGGCGGCTCCCCCTCGCCGAAGATGCGGTCGAAGCGCCGCAGCAGCTCCAGGTAGACGTGCGGGAACTCGGCGCGCGCCGCCTCGTCCAGCGCGAGCAGGTCGGGGACCCGGCGCTTGGGGTAGAGGTGCACCTCGTAGGGCCAGTGCGCCGCGTACGGCACGAAGGCGGCCCAGTGCTCGCCGTCCAGGACGACCCGCTCGCCGGCGAGTTCCCGCGCGAGCACGGCGTCGAACAGGTTCTCCCCGCCGGTCGCCTCCCGGTGGGCGGCGAGCGAGCGGAGCATCAGCGCGGTGCGGGGGGTGGTGAAGGGGTAGGCGTAGATCTGTCCGTGCGGGTGGCCGAGGGTCACGCCGATCTCGGCGCCCCGGTTCTCGAAGCAGAACACCTGCTCCACGGAGGGCAGCCCGGACAGTTCCGCGGTGCGGTCGGTCCACGCGTCCAGCACCAGGCGCGCCTGCTCGGGGGGCAGATCGGCGAAGGACGCGTCGTGGTCGGAGGTGAAGCAGACGACCTCGCAGCGCCCGGAGTCACCGGCGAGGGAGGGGAAGCGGTTCTCGAAGACGACCACGTCGTAGGAGGAGTCCGGGACCTCGCTGAGCCGCTCGCCCCTGCTCGGGCACAGCGGGCACTGGTCGGCCGGCGGGTGGTAGGTGCGGCCCTGCCGGTGGGAGGCGACGGCGACATGGTCGCCGAGCAGCGGATCGCGGCGGATCTCCGAGGTGGTGGCCGTGCGGTCCAGGGGGCGTCGGTCGACCGCGTCGCGCACGCGGTCGTCCCGAAGGTCGTAGTAGATCAGCTCGCGACCGTCGGCCAGCCGGGTCGGGGTCTTCTTCACGCTGGACTCCTTGGTCAGCCCACTCATCCCTCAACACAATCAAACATAACAGACCACAACCCGACACAGAATCAGTTCATCACAATCAAACAAAGATCATCACCAGAAGTGTTCATTTTATAAACACAGGGGCGTAGGTTCCGCTCTGATCAGTTCGCGCAACGAAGCGAGTTCTTATGGAAACCCCCACATACGCGCATACGTATCTGGCGGCGGCCGGGCTACGGCTCCCCACCAACTGGCTTGACTACACGATCCTGGCCATCTACTTCGTCGTCGTGCTCGGGATCGGCTTCGCCGCCCGCCGGTCGGTGAAGACCAGCCTGGACTTCTTCCTCTCCGGACGCTCGCTGCCCGCCTGGATCACCGGCCTCGCCTTCATCTCGGCGAACCTGGCGGCCACCGAGATCCTCGGCATGGCCGCCAACAGCGCCCAGTACGGCGCCTACACGGTGCACTGGTACTGGATCGGCGCCATCCCCGCCATGGTCTTCCTGGGCCTGGTGATGATGCCCTTCTACTACGGCAGCAAGGTCCGCTCGGTTCCCGAGTTCCTGCTGCTGCGCTTCGACAAGGCAGCCCATCTGCTCAGTTCGATCCTGTTCGCCTTCGCCGCGATCCTGATCGCCGGCGTCAACCTCTACGCCCTCGCGATCGTGGTCGAGGCGCTGCTGGGCTGGCCGCAGTGGGTGGCCATCGTGGTCGCCGGCGCCTTCGTCCTCGCGTACATCACCCTGGGCGGTCTCTCCTCGGCGATCTACAACGAGGTGCTCCAGTTCTTCGTGATCCTGGCCGCGCTCATCCCGATCACCATCCTCGGCCTGCGCAAGGTCGGCGGCTGGGGCGGACTGACCGACAAGCTCAGCGCGACCCACGGCCACAACTTCACCACCGCGTGGGGCGGCACCGGGATCGGCAGCGGCAACCCGCTCGGCGCCAACTGGCTGACCATCGTCCTCGGCCTCGGCTTCGTGCTGTCCTTCGGCTACTGGACCACCAACTTCGCCGAGGTGCAGCGCGCCCTGTCCGCGAAGAACCTGTCCGCCGGACGGCGCACCCCGCTGATCGCCGCCTACCCGAAGATCTTCATCGTCTTCCTGGTGATGATCCCGGGCCTGGTCGCCGCCGCGCTCGTGCCCAAGATCGGCACCAGCGGCTCGGGCCTGCAGTACAACGACGCCATCCCCTACCTGATGCAGGAGCTGCTGCCCAACGGCGTGCTCGGCATCGCGGTCACCGGTCTGCTCGCCGCGTTCATGGCCGGCATGGCGGCCAACGTGTCGTCCTTCAACACCGTGTTCACCACCGACATCTGGGCCAGGTACGTGGTGCGCGGGCGGGAGGACGCCTACTACGTCCGGTTCGGCCGGTGGATCACCGTGATCGGTGTCTGCGCGTCGGTGGGCACGGCGTTCCTCGCGTCGTCGTTCTCGAACATCATGTCCTACCTCCAGACGCTGTTCTCGTTCTTCAACGTGCCGATGTTCGTCGTCTTCATCATCGGCATGTTCTGGAAGCGGGCGTCGGTCAAGTCCGGCTTCTGGGGCCTGCTCGCGGGCACCGTCACCGCGATGGTCAACTACTTCGTCCTCTACAAGAAGGGGATCATCTCCATCCCCACCGACCAGGGCGCCAACTTCGTCTCGGCGATCGCGGGGTTCGTCGCCGGCGCGGTCGTGATGGTGGCGGTGTCGCTGTTCACCAAGCCGAAGCCGGCCCAGGAGCTCCAGGGCCTGGTCTACGGCACGCGCTCCCCCGGCATGTCCGAGCCGCCGGCGCCCGGTGACGACGCCTGGTACCGCAGGCCGGCGCTGCTGGGCTGGGGCGCGGTCGTGCTGGCCGCCGTCTGCTACATCCCGTTCTCGTTCTGACGCGGGAGGATCGAGGGAACATGTCCGAGAACCCCGAACACCACTACACCGAGGGCGATGTCGCGCGGGAGGTCTCCGAACTGGAGACCAAGTCGGCGACCGCGGCCCGCATCTTCGACCTGCGCCGCATCATCGGCGGGCTCTTCGTGGTCTACGGCGTCATCGTCACCGTCACCGGTCTGACGGACTCGCAGGCCGCGATCGACAAGGCCCAGGGCGTCAACATCAACCTGTGGACCGGGATCGGGATGCTGGTGCTGGGCGTCTTCTTCCTGGTGTGGCTGAAGCTCAGGCCGACGGCGCTGCCGCAGGAGCCGGAGGAGTAACGCCGCACCGGCGCGGACCCGCGCCCCTCACGGGGTGCGGTGGCCGCCCGCCCGGTCCAGGAGCCCGGTGCGGGCGGCCAGCGCCGCCGCCTCCAGCCGCGAGCCCACCCCCAGCTTCATCAGCACCCGCTGGACATGGGTGCGGGCCGTGCTCGGCGCTATGCGCATACCGGAGGCGATGACCCGGGTGTCCTCGCCGTCGGCGACGCGGACGAGGACCTCCACCTCGCGCGGCGTCAGCACGCTCAGCAGCCGCTGGGCCTCGTCGTCCGGCTGGGCGGCGGGGTTCAGCAGTTCCGCGAAGGCCTCCTGGAGGAGCTGAGGGGCCACCGCCGCCTCCCCCGCCCGCGCCTTCACGAGCGCGCGCTCGACGCCCTCGATCCGCTCGTCGTGCCGTACGTACCCCGACGCCCCGGCCGCGAACGCCGCGGCGATCCCGCGCGGAGAGGGCACCGGGCCGAGCACCACCACCGCCACCTGCGGCCGCTCCCGCTTGATCCTCACCACCGGGTCGAACGCGCCCGGCTCGGCCGGCGCCGCCGTACCCAGCAGGCACACCTCCGGCGCCCGCGCGATCACCAGGTCCGCCGCGCCCGCGGCGGGCGCCGCCGACGCGAGCACCCGGTGCCCGCGCAGTTTCAGCGCCGATGCCAGCGCCTCCGCGAGCAGGCGATGGTCGTCCACGACCATGAGCCGCACCGCCATAGAGCAACCCCCCAGTCCCGCCCATGGATGCCCCACTATGGACGCCCACCGGCCCGTTGGACAGAGGGCCCCCCGGCACCCCGCCCCTTCACGTCCCGGAAGCTACACGCTTGTTCGACGCGGCGCTGCCCCTGGAGAGCGGAAGTGCCCCGGATCGATTACATCCGGGGCACCGCTCACCGCATCACCCGTTCGGGTGGTTGTAGGCGGGGGTCAGCCGTCCGTGCCGAAGGCCAGCGCCAGATACTGCCGGTCGTCCCCCGGGTCCGCCTTGTCCACGAAGACGTCGGACATGTACAGCCGGCCGTGCCCGAAGAGGATCTCCGCGTAGTCCGGCAGCATGCTGCCCTCCGCCCGCCGCACGCTCTCCTGCGCCGGGTTCTCCAGGAGCTTGGTCTCCTTGAAGGTGGCGCCGTCGATGCTGACGACCTGTCCGCCCTTGTCGTACGGCGGCTTCTTGTAGGCGAGCAGATTGCCGCCGTCCATGCGCAGCGGGGACAGCAGATAGCCGTCCCCGGCCTCGGCGCGCTGGCCGGTGGGCTTGCCGGTTGCCAGGTCGAAGGCGACGATCTCGTTGGTGGTGCTGTAGGCGCCGCTGCCGTCGTGCTCCTCGGTCGGCACGTACAGCTTGCCGTTGCCGACGGCGATCTCCTTGCAGTCCTCGATCCGGGTGATGCCGTCGCAGCGGCCGCCGTAGGTCTTGCCGGGCGCGGAGATCCGCGCGAGCAGCTTGCCGGTCTTGCCGTCGATGGAGAAGTAGTCCGAGATGCCGCTGCCGTCGCCCGCGCTGTCGCCGACGTCGGCGGCCACCACCAGCGGGTCGGTGGAGACCACCGAGGCGTACTCGATGCCCGGGTCCATCCGGTACTCGGAGATCACCTTCCCGGACTCCGGGTCGATGGTCTGGATCGACAACCGGGTGTTGTCGGAGTCGCCGCAGCTGCGCACCGCGACCAGCTTGGCGCCGCCGCCGTAGCCCGCGTCGTAGCAGTCCTCGGCCGGCTTCGGCTGCCACAGCGGCTTGCCGGAGTCGATGTCGAAGGCCGCGCCGCCGTTGCTGTCGCCGAGTGCGACGGTGTGCTGGGCGACCGTCACGTTCTGGTAGTTGACCGGGTAGTCACCGGACTTGACGGTGCGCGTCCACAGCTGCTTGCCCGTGTCGAGGTCGATCGCGGCGATGTCGGTGCAGCCGTCGTACTTCTTGTTCGTCGGCTGGTACGTGATCGCGGTCTTGTCGTCGTCGGTCATGTGCCGGCTGGCCGCGCAGACCGGGCCGGGCAGCTTGACCGTCCACAGCTTGCCGCCCTTGACCGGGTCGTAGCCGACGATCTCGTCGACGCCGGTCTTGGCGTACACCTTGTCGGTCAGCCAGGAGCCCGAGGTGCTGACGGTGTCCTGCACGGTGGGCGTCGGGATCTGGAAGAGGACCTTGGCCGCGGTGTTCGCCGGCGCCTTCTCCTTGCCGCCGGTGGTGCCGCCTGAGCCCTTGTCCCCGCCGCCGCCGGAGGTGCCGCCGGAGGAGGCGGTGTCCTGCTTCTTGCCGTCGTCACCGGAGACGGCGTACACGATGCCGCCGACGACGATCAGCGCGATGACGACGACCGCCGCGATGACGATGTACAGCACGGTGTTGTTCCGCTTGCCGCCCGGGCCGCCCTGCGGGTGCATCGGCATGGTCGGGGGCTGGCCCGGATAGCCGTAGCCCGGCTGCGGCGGCCCCTGCAGGGGCTGGGTGGGCATGGCGTACGGGTTCTGCGGCTGCGCCCCGTACGGGGTGGCGGGCTGCTGCCCGTACGGGTTCGGGGGCGCGGCGGGATAGCCGTAGCCCGGCTGGGGCTGGGGCGGCTGGGCGGGCCCCGGGTAGCCGTACCCGGGCTGCGGCTGCTGCGGGGGCAGGGGCGGCACGGGCCCCGCGGGCGGCGGGGCCGGGGTGCCCTGCGGGTGCTGCGGGACCGGCGGCGCCGGGGGGCCGGGCGGGGTCGGCGGGCCGAAGCCGCCCGGCTGCGGGGGTTGGTTCGGGGGCTGGTTCGGCGGGGGCGGAGGCGGCTGGGTCATGGTTCGGGTACCTCGGTGACACTCGGAAGGCAGGACGTCGGACGGAACGGGAGGCGGGCCGGGCTCAGTTGCCGAAAGCCATGATCAGCTTCTCCTTCGCCTGGTCGCTGCCGTTCAGCCGGCCGGCCGAGATGACGAACCGTCCGTCGGCCCAGTCCACGACGCCGTCGTAGAAGGTGTCCTCGATCTGCGCGGTGCCCCGCGGGTTCTGCAGCAGCTTCGTGGTGGTGTGCGAGGCGCCGGTGGTCGGGATCGACACGACCTGGCCGCCCGTGTCGTACGACGGCTGCACGTACGCGATGAGCTTGCCGCCCTCGGTCCTCATCGGGGACATCGGCTCGTCGGCGGGGGACTTGGCCCGCCACTTCGCCTTGCCGTCGGCGAGGCTGATCGCCACGATCTCGTTGGCGCTCGCGGTCGTGCCCGTGGGCAGGTAGAGCGTGTCGGCGTCGGCCGCGACCCCCCGGCAGCCCTGCAGATCGCGGGCGAGGACCGCCCAGCCGCAGGTGGGGGCGAACTTCTCGTCCACCTTGACCTCGGAGCGGAACCTGCCGTCCTTGGTGAAGGCGGAGATGTTCCACGTCTTCTTGCTCTCGTTGGTCAGATAGACGACCAGCGGGTCCATCGAGTACACCCGGGCGGCCTGCCAGCCCTTCTTGACCGGCTGGGTCCACTTCACCTTGCCGGTGGCCGGGTCGAGTTCCTGGATCTCGTCGTGCTCGGTGCCGGTGCCGGCGCCGCAGGACGCCACCTGGACCAGCCGGCCGGAGCCGCCCGCGAAGGCGGCCGGGAAGCAGGAGTCGCCGTAGCGCTTCTTGTCGTACAGCTTCTTGCCGCTGTCGATGTCGTACGCCGTGCCCGACTCCGAGCGGCCGACCATCAACGTGCCGCCGGCGACGCCGAGTTCGATGTTGAGCGCGCTGTCGAAGAGCCCGCCGTCGGCGACACGGCCGCTCCAGCCCTTCCTGCCGGTGCGCAGGTCGAGCTGCTGGAGCCGGTCGCACTTGGCGTTGTCGCCGGGGCCGCTCATGTACGCCACGACGACCTTGTCGTCCGCCGACTTCTGCGGGGTGACCGAGCAGATCTTCTGTGGGAGGTCGACGGGGCCCCACGGGGAGCTGCCGTTGCCCGCGTCGTAGGCGAAGACCTGCTTGTACGCCGCCTTCACCACGGTGTTCCCGGCGATCCACATGCCGGGTGCGTCGGCGCCCTCGCCCGGGGCGTCCGGCGCCGACTTGTACCAGAGCACCTTGGCCTCGCCGGGCGCGCGGCCCTCGTTGAGGTTCTCCGGGTCGTCCCCGCCGGACGCGGAGGAGGACGGCGACGGATCGCCGGACGCGGCCGGTGCGGCGCCGCCGCTGTGTCCGGCCACGGGCTTCTTGTCACCGTCGCCGCCGCTGGTGAGGGCGTAGACGGTGCCGCCTATGAGGGCAAGCGCGGCCACCGCGGCGCCGACCACCAGCGCCGTCTTCTTCCCGCCCGCGCCACTGCCCTGCCCCGGGAAGGGGGCGCCGGGAGCGGTGCCCGGAGCGCCCGGGTACGGCGGCTGCCGCGGATACCCGTGACCGGGCTGCGGCTGCTGCGCGTAGGGGCCCGGCTGCTGGAGCTGCGGGTGGCCGTAAGGGCCGGGAGCCGTCGGGGTGTTGTAGGGGCCCGGGGCCGCGGGGGCGCCGTAGGGACCGGGGGTCGTAGGGGTGCCGTAGGGGCCGGGGGCGGGGTACGGGGCGGGCTGCTGCGGGTGGCCGTAGCCGGGCTGCGGCGGGGCCTCGGGCGGCGCGGGAGCGGGTGGCGGGGGCGCGGACGGCTTGTCGAGCATCGTCGGCGGCGGGGCGACCGGCTGCGGCGGTGAAACGGGCGGTGGCGGGGCCGGTGTGCCATCCTGCGGAGGCCGTTCCGGGGCCCTCGCATCTCTGGGATCTCTCGGATCTCTGGGATCTCTCGGGTCCTGCGGTGCTCCGAAGCCGCCGTCGGGCGACTGGTCGGGCGGCTGAGTCATCAGCGCTCTTCCCCCTCGTTCACTGATTTTTAGCCACGCCCTGAGGTTCTCGACGGACCCAAGGTCGTTGTGCAGACGGTTCTCAGACGCATCTTTCTATCACCCGGTACGGACAGCGGAACGGGCCGGAACCCTCCCTGTTCCCAAGGGAGAACCGGCCCGTGATGCCGCCGTTATGCGCTTTCACGCACCCTTCACGGGGCGCACGCGCCACCCCTCGCACGCCGTTCGGGGCGCTGGCTGATTCGTGGCGGGCGCTCTGCGGCGGGCGCGCTACGCGTCCTCCGCCAGTTCCAGCCAGCGCAACTCCAGTTCCTCGCGCTCACCGGCGAGTTCCCGCAGCTGAGCGTCGAGTTCGGCCACCTTCGCGAAGTCGGTGGCGTGCTCGGCGATCTGGGCGTGCAGCTTGGTCTCCTTCTCGGAGACCTTGTCCAACTGCCGCTCGATCTTCTGGAGTTCCTTCTTGGCGGCGCGCTGGTCGGCGGCGCTCTTCTCGGTGGTGGCGGGCTTGGGTGCCGTGGCGGCGCTCTGCGCGGCGACCGCCTCCTCCATCTGCCGGCGCCGCTCCAGGTACTCGTCGATGCCGCGCGGCAGCATCCGCAGGGTGCCGTCGCCGAGCAGGGCGAACACCCGGTCCGTGGTGCGCTCCACGAAGAACCGGTCGTGGGAGATGACGATCATCGAGCCGGGCCAGCCGTCGAGGACGTCCTCCAGCTGGGTCAGGGTCTCGATGTCGAGGTCGTTGGTGGGCTCGTCCAGGAAGAGCACGTTGGGCTCGTCCATCAGCAGCCGCAGCAGCTGGAGCCGGCGCCGCTCACCGCCGGAGAGGTCGCCGACCGGCGTCCACTGCTTCTCCTTGTTGAACCCGAAGGTCTCGCACAGCTGCCCGGCGGTCATCTCGCGCCCCTTGCCGAGGTCGACGCGCTCGCGGACCCGCTGCACGGCCTCCAGCACCCGCCAGGTGGGGTCGAGTTCGGCGACCTCCTGGGAGAGGTAGGCGAGCTTGACCGTCCGGCCGACGTTGATCCGGCCGCCGGCCGGCTGCTCCTCGCCCTCGCTGCGGGCGGCGGCGGCCATGGCGCGCAGCAGCGAGGTCTTGCCGGCGCCGTTGACGCCGACCAGGCCGATCCGGTCGCCGGGGCCGAGCTGCCAGGTGACGTGCTTGAGCAGCACCTTCGGCCCGGCCTGGACGGTGATGTCCTCCAGGTCGAAGACCGTCTTGCCGAGGCGGGAGGAGGCGAACTTCATCAGCTCGCTGCTGTCGCGGGGCGGCGGCACGTCGGCGATCAGCTCGTTGGCGGCCTCCACCCGGAAGCGGGGCTTGGAGGTGCGGGCGGGGGCGCCGCGGCGCAGCCAGGCCAGCTCCTTGCGGATCAGGTTCTGCCGCTTGACCTCTTCGGTGGCGGCGATCCGCTCGCGCTCGGCGCGGGCGAAGACGTAGTCGGAGTAGCCGCCCTCGTACTCGTACACGTCGCCGCGCTGCACGTCCCACATGCGGGTGCAGACCTGGTCCAGGAACCACCGGTCGTGGGTCACGCAGACCAGGGCCGAGCGGCGGTTCTGGAGGTGCCGGGCGAGCCAGGCGATGCCCTCGACGTCGAGGTGGTTGGTGGGCTCGTCCAGGACGATCAGGTCCTGTTCCTCGATGAGCAGCTTGGCCAGCGCGATCCGGCGCCGCTCGCCACCGGACAGCGGGCCGATGACGGTGTCCAGGCCCTTGGGGAAGCCGGGCAGGTCGAGACCGCCGAACAGGCCGGTCAGCACGTCCCGGACCTTGGCGTTGCCGGCCCACTCGTGGTCGGCCATGTCGCCGATGACCTCGTGGCGGACGGTGGCGGCGGGGTCGAGGGAGTCGTGCTGGGTGAGCACGCCGAGCCGCAGCCCGCCGGAGTGGGTGACCCGCCCGGTGTCCGCCTCCTCCAGCTTGGCGAGCATCCGGATCAGGGTGGTCTTGCCGTCGCCGTTGCGTCCGACGACCCCGATCCGGTCCCCCTCCGACACACCGAGCGAGACGCCGTCCAGCAGGGCACGGGTGCCGTAGACCTTGCTGACGTTCTCGACATTGACCAGGTTGACGGCCATTTCACTCCTGCGCACGGGGCTGTATCCACTCGCGGCTCCGCCGCGTGGGTCAGCCTTCTAGCGTAGGCCCTCCGGGGTGCATGGTGACGCGCGAGGGGATGGTCACGCTTTGTGATGATCCGATCGGGAGCGGGCGCCCGCCGCGGAGGGCGCCGACCGCCGGCACCTACAGGACCGTCGCCCCCGGCACCGGTCCCGCCGCCGTCCGTACCGTGCGGCAGGTGCCGGAGTCCCGCAGGGCCGTCGCGACCCGCTCCGCGGCCTCGGCGTCCCGGGTGAGGAACGCCGTCGTCGGGCCGGAGCCGGAGACCAGGGCGGCGAGGGAACCCGCGGCGCGGCCCGCGGCCAGGGTGTCGGCCAGCTCCGGGAAGAGGGAGAGAGCGGCGGGCTGGAGGTCGTTGGTGACGGCCGCCGCCAGCGCGTCGGCGTCGCCCTTCGCCAGCGCGTCCAGCAGGTCCTGCGAGGCCACCGGCTCGGGGACCTCCCGGCCCTCGGCCAGCCGGTCGAACTCCCGGAAGACGGCCGGCGTGGACAGCCCCCGCTCGGCCATCGCGAACACCCAGTGGAAGGTGCCGCCCACCTCCAGGGCGGTCAGCCGCTCCCCGCGCCCGATGCCGAGCGCGGCCCCGCCGACCAGACTGAACGGCACATCGCTGCCCAACTCCGCGCAGATGTCGAGCAGTTCGGCGCGCGAGGCCCCGGTGCCCCACAGCGCGTCGCACGCGAGCAGGGCGCCCGCGCCGTCCGCGCTGCCGCCCGCCATGCCGCCGGCGACCGGGATGTCCTTGGCGATGTGCACATGCACGTTCGGCTCGACGCCCCGGCGCGCGGCGAGCGCGAGGGCCGCGCGGGCGGCGAGGTTGGTGCGGTCCAGCGGCACCTGCGCGGCGTCCGGGCCCGCGCAGCTGACGCGCAGCTCGTCGGCCGGGGTGACGGTGACCTCGTCGTACAGGCCGACGGCCAGGAAGACGTTGGCGAGGTCGTGGAACCCGTCGGGGCGGGCCGCGCCCACCGCGAGCTGGACGTTGACCTTGGCGGGGACACGGACCGTGACGCTCACTGCGCTCCTCGGGCTCGGTACGGGGTGCCGGCGCTACGCGCCCTGCTGGGCGTGCTCGGCGATGCGGGCGAACTCCTCGACCGTCAGCGACTCGCCGCGGGCCTGCGGGGAGACACCGGCGGCGACCAGGGCGGCCTCGGCGGCGGCCGCGGAACCGGCCCAGCCCGCGAGCGCGGCCCGCAGGGTCTTGCGGCGCTGCGCGAAGGCGGCGTCGACCACCGCGAAGACCTGCCGCTTCGTGGCCGTGGTCCGGATCGGCTCGGTGCGCCGCACCAGGGAGACCAGCCCGCTGTCGACGTTCGGCGCGGGCCAGAAGACGTTGCGGCCGATGGCGCCGGCCCGCTTGACCTCGGCATACCAGTTGGCCTTCACGGACGGCACGCCGTACACCTTGGAGCCGGGGGCGGCGGCGAGGCGGTCGGCGACCTCGGACTGCACCATCACCAGGGTGCGCTCGATGCTCGGGAAGGTGTCGAGCATGTGCAGCAGCACGGGGACGGCGACGTTGTAGGGCAGGTTCGCGACCAGGGCGGTCGGGGCGGGGCCCGGCAGCTCGGTGACGTGCATCGCGTCGGAGTGGACCAGCGCGAAGCGGTCGGCGCGGGCGGGCATGCGGGCGGCGACGGTCGCGGGGAGGGCGGCGGCGAGCACGTCGTCGATCTCGACGGCGGTGACCCGGTCGGCGGCCTCCAGCAGCGCGAGGGTGAGCGAGCCGAGCCCCGGGCCGACCTCCACGACGGTGTCGTCGGGGCGGACCTCGGCGGTGCGCACGATGCGGCGGACCGTGTTGGCGTCGATCACGAAGTTCTGGCCGCGCTGCTTGGTGGGACGGACACCGAGCGCTGCCGCGAGTTCGCGGATGTCGGCGGGGCCGAGGAGGGAGTCGGGGGCGGGGCTGCTCACGGGACAAGGGTACGGGGCCGCCGGAGGCCGCCTCGCCAGGGCGTCCCCGCCCGACCGGGGCGCCCCGCGGCCCTCCCGGCCGTACGACCGCTCGTGCGGCCGCCCTCAGCCGCGGCACGGCTCCCCCGCTCAGCCGTGCAGCCTCTCCCCGCAGTGCGGCCAGGGACTCTCCCCCCGCCGCAGGTACAGCTTCTTCGCCCGGTAGGTCTGCTCCGACTCCGGCGCGTCCTGCGGTCTGCCGGAGCCGCCGAGGGCGTGCCAGGTGTGCGTGTCGAACTGGTAGAGCCCGCCGTACGTGCCCGAGGCGTCCACCGCGTGCGGATCGCCGCCCGACTCGCACATCGCGAGCCCGTGCCAGTTCAGCCCGTCGGCCCCCTCGGGGGAGCGCGGCAGCGCCTTCGTGCCGACGCGCACCACCTGCTCGCGCGGCCGGCGCACCACCTCCGCCCCCTCCCGGCGGGGCCGCTGCCGCACCCCGTTGACCGTGCGCAGCAGGTAGGTGGTCCGGCGCAGCCCGGGCCGCCCGGGACGCGCGACGACCTCGGTGCCCCGCGCCAGCGTGGGGTCGTAGGTGCGCTCGACCCGGAACGGGATCTGCTCCTCGCGCACCTGACGGCTGCCGCTCACCCGCAGCACGGTCACCGTCTGCCCGTCCCGCGGGAAGCTGTCGGCGGGAACGGAGAGCACGTCCTGGCCGCGCAGGATGACCCCGGCCTCCCGGACCGCCTCCTCGACGGTCGCCGCGTTGGTGCGGATGGTGCGGGCCCGGCCGTCCGCCAGGACCGTGAACCGGCGTTCCGTGCGCACGTCGAGCGCGAGGCCGGCGCGGCCGATGCGCTGGGAGCGCGAGGCCGACAGATACGCGCCCTCGGCGCGCACCCCCAGCTCCCGCAGCGCTCCGTCCACCGTGTGCGCCGTCGTCCACACCTCGTACCGCCTGCCGTCCAGGGTGAGCCGCACGGGGCGGCCGTGGCGCACCGCGATCGCGTCGCCACCGGCCAGCGGGGTGTCCGGGGCGGGCGCCACCAGGTCGTGCTCGCCCACCCGTACGCCCTCCTCGGCGAGCAGCGCGTGCACGTCGTCGGCGAAGGTGTGCAGGACCCGCGGCCGGCCGTCGACGGTGAGCCGGATCGCCCGGTCCTCGGCGACGAACGCGGTGGTGCCGCCGACCAGGAACGCCACCACCAGCGCCTGCGGCAGCAGCCGTCGTACGACGGAGTCCGGGCGCTCGGCGGCCCGTGCCCGGCGCCGGCGCCCGCCGCCCTGCGCGGGCGACGGCCCGTATGCCGCACGGGTCTTGGACCGGTGGTTGCTGCTCACGCCGACACGCTCCAGAGGGGCCGAAAGGTCCGGATCGGGGGCAGAACCTAGCGGAGCCCCGGTCACTCTCCAAAGCGGATCGACTACGCAAAGTAGCGAAGGGTGCGCTACGCCGGGTAGTCGAAGGCGCGGGCGGTGTTCGCGTTCAGGGCCGCCGCCAGCGTGTCTTCGTCGATGCCGCGCACCGCGGCCATCGCGCGCACGGTGACCGGAACGAGGTAGGGCGCGTTGGGCCGTCCGCGGTACGGCGCCGGGGTCAGGAAGGGCGCGTCGGTCTCCACGAGGACCAGTTCCAGCGGGGCGACGGCGAGGGCGTCGCGCAGGTTCTGGGCGTTCTTGAAGGTGACGTTGCCGGCGAACGACATGAAGTAGCCCTCGCGGGCGCAGATCGCAGCCATCTCGGCGTCACCGGAGTAGCAGTGGAAGACGGTGCGCTCGGGGGCGCCCTCCTCCTTCAGGACCCGCAGTACGTCGGCGTGGGCCTCGCGGTCGTGGATGACGAGGGCCTTGCCGTGCCGCTTGGCGATCTCGATGTGGGCGCGGAAGGACCGCTCCTGCGCCTCCTTGCCCTCGGGACCGGTGCGGAAGTGGTCGAGGCCGGTCTCGCCGACGCCCCTGACGTGGGGCAGCGCGGCGAGCCGGTCGATCTCGGCGAGCGCCTCGTCCAGCGCGCCGAAGCCGCCCGGCTCGCGGGCCCCCTGCCGGGACCATCCGTCGGGGTCGCCGTGCACGATGCGCGGGGCCTCGTTGGGGTGCAGGGCGACGGCGGCGTGCACGTTCTCGTGCGCCCGCGCGGTCTCGGCGGCCCACCGGGAGCCGTCGACGTCACAGCCGACCTGGACGACCGTGGTCACCCCGACCGAGGCGGCCTTCGCCAGCGCCTGCGCCACCGTGCCGGACTGCATGTCGAGGTGGGTGTGGGAGTCGGCGACGGGGACCCCCAGGGGTGCGGGCAGCGGCGGTGCCGCGTTCTTGTCGCCCGATGAGCTGCGGCCGGCGTTCGAAGGCATGCCCCGATCCTACGGAAGGCGCCCGCCCCCGGACCCCCGCCCCGGGCTCAGCCCGCCTTGCGCTGGAAGGGGTGCAGCAGGTCGGACAGGTGCCAGTGGTGGTCCCCGGCCGGGGCCGGCCCGGCGGCCCGCTCGCCCGCGGCGGGCACCGGCGGCACCTCGACGGGGCCGGCCTGCGGCGCGATGTGGTGGTGGTGCGCCTGCGCGCCGCGCACCGACGAGACCTGCCCGGCGCGCATGATGCGCACCACGTGGCCGTCGCAGTTCTGGCAGCTGGGCCGGCGCAGCGGCGACGGCACGATCCGGCCGTCGGCCACGTACATCACGAACTCCTGCCCGTCGGCGTCCGTGTGGTGCTCTATCGCGTACGACTGCTCCCAGCCGTGCCCGCACCTCATGCAGGCGAAGGAATACGACTCGTGGACGACGGCTGTGGCCGTACCGCGGAGGCCGGTCTGCCCTGCGATCTCACTCATGCCAGCTCCTCTTGTCCGCTGGACAAGCCCCCCTGTGCGGGGTCTCTTCGACCAGTGGACGCCTTCGCCGACGCGAATGCAGCAGGGCTGTCGAGTGTTGGAGGCGATTTGATCCGTCCTTGCCGAAAAGGCCCCGTCCGAGCCTTTCCGCTTTGCCTTCGGCGACAGCCCTTTACCGCCCCGTGGCCTGCTCGCTCACCGGAGAAGTCCCCTGCTCAGAGGGCACTTTTTACCTGGCGTCGCTCCCGGATCAAGCGCCCCTCAACCGGCGGAACGCTTCGCTGCGACGACCGCGTCGAAGACGACCCTCTTGGGCAGTCCCGCCTCCACCGCCACCGCCGCGATCGCCTCTTTGCGGCGTTCGCCGGCCTCCTCGCGCACCCGCACCCGGCGCACCAGTTCCTCCGCGTCCAGCTCCTCGGGGCCGGTCTCGGGAGCGCCCTCGACCACCACCGTGATCTCGCCGCGCACTCCCTGCGCGGCCCAGCCCGCCAGCTCGGCCAGCGGGCCACGGCGGACCTCCTCGTACGTCTTGGTCAGCTCCCGGCACACCGCGGCCCGCCGCTCGGCGCCGAAGACCTCCGCCATCGCGGCGAGGGTGTCGTCGAGCCGGTGCGGGGCCTCGAAGTAGACCAGCGTGCGCCGCTCGGCCGCGACCTCGCGCAGCCGGGACAGCCGCTCGCCCGCCTTGCGCGGCAGGAAGCCCTCGAAGCAGAACCGGTCCACGGGCAGACCGGACAGGGCGAGCGCGGTGAGCACGGCGGAGGGGCCGGGCACCGCGGTCACCCGGATGTCCTTCTCCACCGCGGCGGCGACCAGCCGGTACCCGGGGTCGGAGACCGACGGCATGCCGGCGTCCGTGACCAGCAGCACCCGCGCCCCGCCGAGCAGCTCCTCGACCAGCTCGGGGGTGCGCGCGGACTCGTTGCCCTCGAAGTACGACACCACCCGGCCCCGGGGCGTGACGCCGAGGGCCTGGGTGAGCCGGCGCAGCCGCCGGGTGTCCTCGGCGGCGACCACGTCCGCGCCGGACAGCTCCTCGGCCAGCCGGGGCGGCGCGTCCGCGACGTCGCCGATGGGGGTTCCTGCGAGGACAAGGGTTCCAGTCACGCCCCCATCCTCGCAGGGGTCCGGAAGCCGGAGGAAAACGACCGCTTCGCGGCCCGCGCCGCGCATGCACGGGACTCCCACAGCCCGGTTCCCTACGATGGCGCGGTGACCAGTACCGCGTCCTCCATGGATCTCCGGCAGGGCCAGGCGCCGCACGACACCGGGCCGCCGTGGCAGCAGCGGCTGCGCCGATTCGGGTACGCGCCGGCGAAGGGCGCGCCCGCGGGCGACGTACGGGACCGGCTGGTGCCGCCGTACACGCGGCCGAGTCCCCGGCTGTGGCGGTCGCTCGGCCTGCCGCCCCTTCTGGCCGAGCGGATCACCCGCTGGTCGGGCTGGGGCGGGCCGCTGCTGGTGACGCTGGTGGCGGGCCTGATGCGGTTCTGGAACCTGGGCAGCCCGCGGGCGGTGATATTCGACGAGACGTACTACGCCAAGGACGCGTGGGCGCTGGTCCACCGCGGCTTCGAGGTCAACTGGGACAAGAACGCCAACGACCTGGTCCTCCAGACGCACGGCCATCTCGCGATCCCGTCGGACGCGGCCTACGTGGTGCACCCGCCGGTCGGCAAGTACGTGATCGGGCTGGGCGAGCTGATGTTCGGCTTCGACCCGTTCGGCTGGCGGTTCATGACCGCGCTGCTCGGCACGCTGAGCGTGCTGATGCTGTGCCGGATCGGGCGCCGGATGTTCCGCTCGACGTTCCTCGGCTGCCTGGCGGGCGCGCTGATGGCGGTGGACGGGCTGCACTTCGTGATGAGCCGCACCTCGCTGCTCGACGGCGTGCTGATGTTCTTCGTGCTGGCCGCGTTCGGCTGCCTGCTGCTGGACCGGGACCGGACACGGGGCAGACTGGCCGCCGCGCTGCCCGCCGATCCGGACGGCCGGGTCCGCCCGGACGAGCGGGTCGGCGACACCTTCCGGCTGGGCTGGCGGCCCTGGCGCTGGGCGGCCGGGCTGATGCTGGGCCTGGCCGCGGGCACGAAGTGGAACGGCCTGTACGTGATGGTCGCGTTCTGTGTGCTGGCGGTGCTGTGGGACGTCGGCGCCCGCAAGGTGGCCGGGGCGCGCCACCCGTACCGGGCGGTCCTGAAGTACGACACCGGGATCACCTTCCTGGCGACGGTCCCGGTGGCCATCGCGGTCTACGTGCTGTCCTGGCTGGGCTGGATCCTCTCCCCCACGGACGGCAGCGGCGGCTACTTCCGCAACTGGGCGATCACCGACGGCCGGGGCGGCAGCTGGACCTTCCTGCCGGACTGGGTGCGCAGCCTGTGGCACTACGAGCACGAGGTGTACGAGTTCCACCTGCACCTGGACTCCCCGCACACCTACCAGTCCAACCCGTGGAGCTGGCTGGTGCTGGGCCGTCCGGTGTCCTACTTCTACGAGTCCCCCTCCCCCGGCGCCGACGGCTGCCCGGCCGACGCGGGCCAGAAGTGCGCCCGCGAGGTCCTGGCGCTGGGCACCCCGCTGCTGTGGTGGGCCGCCTGCATCGCGATCGTCTACATCCTGTGGCGCTGGGCGTTCCGCCGCGACTGGCGGGCCGGCGCCATCGCCTGCGGCATCGCGGCCGGCTATCTGCCCTGGTTCCTCTACCAGGAGCGGACGATCTTCTTCTTCTACGCGATCGTCTTCGTGCCGTTCCTGTGTCTGGCGGTGGCGATGCTGATCGGCGCGATCATCGGCCCACCGGGCTCCGGCGACACCCGCCGCGTGGTCGGCGCCACCTCGGCCGGCGTCCTGGTCCTGCTGATCGCCTGGAACTTCATCTACTTCTGGCCCCTGTACACCGGCACGGCGATCCCGATCGACCAGTGGCGGGCGCGGATGTGGCTGGACACGTGGGTGTAGCGGCCGGGTGGCCGCGGCGGCCCTATGATCATGGGCATGTCCGCACTCCGTGAGCGGGCCGCACGCGGTGGACTCGCGCCCGGCGAGCAGCTGTTGAGGTACGCCCCCGTCGAGGAGTTCCGCTCCGTGCCCGGCTGAGCCGGTCCCATTGTCGCAACCGTGCTACGAACCGACCGGGGGCGTCACCCGCCGCGATCGGGACTTTAGGGTGAGTGCCGTCGTTGGGGAGGCGAGGGGCCGCGGGGGACCCTGGGCGAGCGTGGAGGAACAGAGGCTGTGGGGAAGAGAAGACGGGTCGCCGAGCGGCGTACGGCCGGTCGCGGTGTCGTCGGCGGGGTGGTCGCCCTGGCCGTCTGCGGCGCGGCGCTGACCGTCTACGCGGTGTACGACGGCGGTTCCGCGGCCGGCGCGTCCACCTCCACGGCCGGCGAGCGGCACATCAGGACCGGCCCGCCGAGCGCGGCCGAGGTGCACACCGTCGCCACCCGTTTCCTGGACTCCTGGCAGCAGGGCAAGGTCGCCGACGCGGCGGCCGCCACCGACGACCCGTCGGCGGCCGGCGCCCTGCTCACCGGCTACGCCAAGGACGCCCACCTCAAGGACGTCACCCTCACCCCGGGCCCGGCCGAGGGCGCCAAGGTGCCGTTCTCCGTCAAGGCGACGGTGTCGTACAAGGGCGTGGACAAGCCGCTCGCGTACGCCAGTTCGCTCACCGTCGTACGGCGGACGAGCGACGGCAAGCCGCTGGTCGGCTGGCACGCCTCCGTCGTCCATCCGGACCTGAGGGACGGCGACACGCTCGTCACCGGGCACGCGGGCACCCCGCCCGTGAAGACCCTGGACCGCGACGGCGGCGAGCTGACGGCCGCCAGGTACCCGTCGCTGGGCACCGTGCTCGACGGGCTGCGGGAGAAGTACGGCAAGATCGCGGGCGGCTCGGCGGGCGTGGAACTGCGCGTGGTGCGCGGCAAGGCGTCGCAGAAGGCCAAGCTGTCCGACAAGACGCTGGTCACGCTGAGCCAGGGCACCCCGGGCACGGTGAAGACCACGCTGGACCCGGCGCTCCAGGCGGAGGCCGAGCGCCAGGTCGGCAAGCGGGCGCGCGCCTCCGTGGTCGCCCTGCGGCCCTCCACCGGCGAGATCCTCGCGGTCGCCAACAGCGAGCACGGCTTCAACGTCGGCTTCCAGGGCTCCCTCGCGCCCGGCTCCACGATGAAGATCGTGACGTCGACCATGCTGTTCGAGAAGAAGCTCGTCACCGCCGACGCCTCGCACCCCTGCCCCAAGACGTACAAGCTCGCGGGCTGGACGTTCCACAACGACGCCGGCTCCGAGATCAAGAAGGGAACGTTCAAGGACTCCTTCGGCGCCTCCTGCAACAACGCCTTCATCGACTTCGCGCCCAAGCTGTCCGACAGCGACCTGACCAAGGAGGCCCAGCAGGTCTACGGCCTCGGCATGGACAACTGGGCCATCGGGGTGCCCTCCTTCGACGGCTCGGTCCCGGTGCAGAGCGGCGCGCAGATGGGCGCCTCGCTGATCGGCCAGGGCGGGGTGCGGATGAACCCGCTGAACATGGCCTCGGTGGCGGCCACCGTGCAGTCGGGCCGCTTCCACCAGCCGTACCTGGTCTCCCCCGAGGTCGACCACCGCACCCTGGCGACGGCCTCGCGCACCATGTCCGCCACGACCCGGTCCCAGCTCGAAGAGGTCATGAAGTTCACGGCGGACTACGGCACGGCCGCGAAGGCGATGGCGGGTCTCGGCCCGGACTACGGCGCGAAGACCGGCTCGGCCGAGGTCGACGGGCAGAAGCAGCCGAACGGCTGGTTCACCGCCTACCGGGGCGATCTGGCGGCCGCGGGCGTGGTGCAGGCCGGCGGCCACGGCGGCGACACGGCCGGTCCGATCGTGGCGGACCTGCTGCGCATGGGCGGCTGACCGGATGGCTCAGTTGTGCACGGGCTCGGCGGTGTAGGTCCGGCGCAGAAATCTGACCAGCGCCTTGGCGTCGAACTGGAGCACGTCGACACCGCCGTCGGAGTGGAACTCCACGACCGCCTGGACCCGGCCGCAGGGCCACACCCGGACGGCGCCGCTCTCGGCCGGCGCCCGCAGCCCGCGCTCCAGCAGGGCGCGGGAGAAGGTCCACTCGTGGGTGCCCGGAAGGCCGATCCGCACGGAACGCGGGTCACGGTCGGGGTCGTACCGCAGCAGTACCGGGACGGCCCCCGGGTCCTCGTCGTCCGTGACGACATGGGCGCGTGCGTACTGTTCGATCACAGACATCGGAACGCCCTTTCACACTGAGTGACCTATGCGAAGGCTGTGCATCCGCTTGCTCTCCAATGTCGCACATTTTCCCCAGGGCGCTCCCGGAGACGGCGCCGTCCCACCGAATGGGCAGGCGACGTCCTGGTACTTGCAAAAGGTTCGCAACAAGCCTCTAAAATCGAAAGGTGCATGTACCTGACGGATTCATCGACGCCCCCACCTCCGCCGTCACCGGGGTGGTCGCCGCCGGCGCCCTCGCGGTGAGCCTGCGCGGCGCCCGCCGCGAACTCGGGGAGGAGAGAACGGCCCCGCTGGCCGGGCTGGTGGCGGCGTTCATCTTCGCCGTGCAGATGCTCAACTTCCCCGTCGCGGCCGGCACCAGCGGCCATCTGCTGGGCGGGGCGCTCGCCGCCATCCTGGTCGGCCCGTACACCGGCGTGCTGTGCGTGTCGGTGGTGCTGCTGATGCAGGGCGTGCTGTTCGCGGACGGCGGGCTGACCGCGCTCGGCGTGAACATCACGGACATGGCGCTGGTCACCACCGTGGTGTCGTACGCCGTCTTCCGCGGTCTGCTCGCCGTGCTGCCCCGCAAGCGGCGCTCGGTGACCGTCGCCTCCTTCGTCGCCGCGCTGGTGTCGGTGCCGGCCGCCGCCGTCGCCTTCACCCTGATCTACGCGATCGGCGGCACCACCGACGTCTCCCTCGGCAAGGTCGCCACCGCGATGATCGGCGTCCATGTGCTGATCGGCATCGGCGAGGCGGTGATCACCGCGCTCACCGTCGGCGCCGTGATCGCCGTGCGCCCGGACCTGGTGCACGGGGCGCGCGGGCTACGGCAGCGGCTCCGGCTGCGGGTCGACGGCGAGCTGGTGGACGCGCCCGAGCCCGTCGCCGTGCCCGTGGCGGCGCGCACCTCGCGGCGCGCGGTGTGGCTGACCGGCCTGGTCGCCTCCCTGGTGCTCGCCGGTTTCGTCAGCTTCTACGCCTCCGCCGACCCGGACGGCCTGGAGAAGGTCGCGCACGACAAGGGCATCGACACCAAGGAGAAGGAGCACGCCTCGGCCGACTCCCCGCTCGCCGACTACGGCGTCAAGGACGTCTCCGACGCGCGCCTGTCCGGCGGGCTCGCGGGCGTGATCGGCGTCGGCGTCACCGTGGTGGCGGGCAGCGCGGTGTTCTGGGCGGTGCGCAGGCGCCGCGGCGCGGACGTCTCGCCCGCCAACCCCGGTCTGTGACATGGGCGCTGGACACGCGCACCGGCTCTACCGGCACGGCACCTCGCCCGTGCACGCCCTGCCGCCGCACACCAAGCTGGCCGCCGCCTTCCTCTTCGTGCTGGTCGTGGTCTCCACCCCGCGCGAGGCGATGTGGGCGTTCGCGGTGTACGCCGTGCTGCTCGCGGCGGCGGCCCGGCTCGCCCGGGTGCCCGCCGGCTTCCTGCTCAAGCGGCTGCTGATCGAGGTGCCGTTCGTCGCGTTCGCGGTGCTGATGCCGTTCGTCGCTCAGGGCGAGCGGGTGCACGTGCTCGGCCTCTCGCTGAGCGTCAACGGGCTGTGGGGCGCCTGGAACGTGCTCGCCAAGGGCACCCTCGGCGTCGCCGCCTCCGTCCTCCTCGCGGCCACCACCGAGCTGCGCCAGCTCCTGCTGGGCCTTGAGCGGTTGAAGCTGCCGCCGCTGCTGGTGCAGATCGCCGGCTTCATGATCCGCTACGGCGACGTCATCACCGACGAGATGCGCCGGATGCGGATCGCCCGCGCCTCACGCGGCTTCGAGGCGCGGGGCGTGCGGCACTGGGGCGTGCTCGCCAAGTCCGCCGGCGCGCTGTTCATCCGCTCCTACGAGCGCGGGGAGCGCGTCCACCTGGCCATGGTGAGCCGCGGGTACACCGGTTCGATGCCGGTCGTCGAGGAGGCGGTCGCGTCCCCGGCGCAGTGGCGCCTCGCCCTCGCGCTCCCCTGCTCGGCCCTCGTCGTCTGCCTGTTGGGATGGATCCTGTGAGTACGCCCACCGCTTCGCTGGAGGTCTCCGGCCTCGCCTTCGCCTACCCCGACGGCCACCAGGCCCTGTTCGGCGTGGACTTCACCCTGGAGCGCGGCGAACGGGTCGCGCTGCTCGGCCCCAACGGCGCCGGCAAGACCACCCTGGTGCTGCATCTCAACGGCATCCTCGGCGGCGGCACCGGCTCGGTGACCGTCGCCGGGCTGCCCGTCGGCAAACAGCACATGGCCGCCGTCCGGCAGAAGGTCGGCATCGTCTTCCAGGACCCGGACGACCAGTTGTTCATGCCGACGGTGCGCGAGGACGTGGCGTTCGGACCGGCCGCCGCCGGGATCAGGGGCGCCGCGCTGGAGGAGCGCGTACGGCACGCCCTGGAGCGGGTCGGCATGGCCGAGTTCGCCGACCGGCCGCCGCACCACCTCTCCTTCGGGCAGCGGCGGCGCGTCGCCGTGGCCACCGTGCTCGCCATGGAGCCGGAGATCCTGGTCCTGGACGAGCCGTCCTCCAACCTCGACCCCGCCTCCCGGCGCGAGCTGGCCGACATCCTGCGCTCGCTGGACGTGACCGTCCTCATGGTCACGCACGATCTGCCGTACGCCCTGGAGCTGTGCCCGCGCTCGCTGATCCTCAGCGACGGCGTGATCGCGGCCGACGGGCCGACGGGGGACCTGCTGTCCGACGAGGAGCTGATGCGGGCGCACCGGCTGGAGCTGCCGTTCGGCTTCGATCCGCGCTCGGTGGCGCGGACCACCCGCGGGTGACAAAGACAACGATTACGGACACCCGGCTCCCGCCAAGGAATCGCAGGCCCGCGCCCGCTGTTGCACCCACTGTCGCAGGCGAGTGTGGAAGGGGACCCGGACCATGGGGGCGGACGAGACGGACGTGCACGGCACGGTGGCCGAGGGCTTCGAACCGGTCAGGGAGGCCTTCGCGGCGAACTTCGCCCGGCTCGGGGAGCGCGGCGCCGCCGTCGCCGTGTACCGCGACGGGCACCGGGTGGTCGACCTGTGGGCGGGCACCAAGGACGTCGACGGCACCGCGCCCTGGCAGCGCGACACCGCCCAGATCGTGCGCTCGGCGACCAAGGGCGTCGCCGCCGCCGCGCTCCTGCTGCTGCACCAGCGCGGTGAACTGGACCTGGACGCACCGGTCGGCGCGTACTGGCCCGAATTCAAGGCGGCGGGCAAGGAGCACACCCTGGTACGGCACCTGCTCGCGCACCGCGCGGGCGTGCCGGTGCTCGACCGCCCGCTGACCCCGGCCGAGGCCGCCGACCCGGACCTCGGCGCGGCGGCCGTCGCCGCGCAGGCGCCGGTGTGGGAGCCGGGCACCGACCACGGCTACCACGCCCAGACCTACAGCTGGCTCACCGGGGAACTGGTGCGGCGCGTCACCGGGCGCCCGGTCGGCGAGTGGATCGCGGACGAGATCGCCCGGCCCGTCGGCGCGGACGTCTGGCTCGGGCTGCCCGAGGCGGAGCGGGGGCGGGCGGGCCGCGTCGGGGACATCGAGGCCCCGCAGGAGTCGGGCGCGCTGAGGCTGCGGCCCAAGCGGGCCGTGACCGAGGCCTACGCCGACCCGGAGTCGCTGACCCGCCGCGCCTTCGCCGCGATCACCCCGATGCCGGACGAGAACGACCCCGCCTACCGCGCCGCGTCCCTGCCCGCCTCCAACGGCATCGCCACCGCCGACGGCCTGGCCCGCGTCTACGCCTCGCTCATCGGCGAAGTGGACGGCGGCAGCCGCCTGTTCACCCCCGCCACGACGGAGCTGGCCCGTGCCGAACAGTCGGCGGGACCGGACCGGGTGCTCGTGGTGAACACCCGGTTCGGCCTCGGCTACATGCTGCACGGCAGCGCCTCGCCGCTGCTGTCCCCCGGCTCCTTCGGCCACCCGGGCCGCGGCGGCTCCCTGGGCTTCGCCGACCCGGAGTCCGGCATCGCCTTCGGCTATGTCACGGGCGGCTTCCGCGCGAGCGTGACGGCGGACCCGCGGGCGCAGTCCCTGGTGCGGGCGCTGCGTACGGCACTCGCGAGCTGACCGGCGCCCGGGAGCCGACCGAACTCGCCCACGGATCGGCTCACACGTGGATCGGGTGCGAGGTGCGCCCGGAATCCGCGTCGATCTCGCCGTGGGCCTTGTCCAGCAGCTGCATGGCGATCTGGTTGAGGGCCCGGGCCCCGGCGATCTCCTCGCCGACCCTCGGCTGGTCGTTGTCGATGTGGTGGCGGCTGGCGTGCCCGTGTCCCCGGATCTCGGAGCCGTCGGGCAAGCGCACCAGGGCCGCCGCGCGCGTGTGCTGACCGTCCTCCTCGAACTCCAGCTCGACATGCCACCCGACGGCGGTGTGGCTCATGGTCTGCGTCTGCTGCATGGTCTGGGTCATGGCGGCCACCTCCGGGAAACACTCGTTCCGGCTGTCTCCAGGGTGCCTCCCGGCCACGGGTCACGTCATCTCGGCGGCCCGGTTCAGTCCGCTCGGTCCTCGCCGTCGAAGCTGGCGAAGTACGCCGCGGCCATGTCCTCGTCGGCGTGCCCCTGGGCGGCGGCACGGGCGAGCCGTTCGGCGGTGGCCTCGGCCACGTCCAGGCGCACACCGCTGCCCCGGCCCGCCGCCACGATCAGCCGGGCGTCCTTCTCCGCGGTGGTCACCGCGAACGACGGCGGGGTCAGCTCGCCGTCGAGCAGCACCCGGGCCTTGGCCCGCAGGTATCCCATGTCGAGCGGGCCGCCGTCGATCAGCTCGAAGAAGTGCGCCGGGTCGACACCGAGGCCCTTGGCGAGCGCCAGCGTCTCGCCGGTGGCCGCGGTGACCGCGAGCACCCAGCTGTTGGCGACCAGTTTCAGCCGGCTGGCGCTGCCCGCGCCGCCGTCCTCGCCGGTCCACAGGGTCTTGGCGCCCACCGCGTCGAACACCGGCCCGACCGCCGCGCGCCCCTCCTCGGGCCCGGCGGCCAGCACGGTGAGCTTCCCCGCCTCGGCGGGCTCCTTGGTGCCGAGGACGGGGGCGTCGTAGAAGAGCAGCCCGTGCTCGCGGGCGAAGGCGGCCAGGTCGGCGACGAGTTCGGTCCCGGCGGTGGTGGACTGCGCCCAGGCGGCGCCCCTGCGCAGCGCCGGGGCGGCCTCGCGCATCACGTCCAGCACGGTGTTGCCGTCGTACAGCATGGTCAGGACGACGTCGGCGCCCTCGACGGCCTCGGCGGGGGTGTCCGTGACCCGGGCACCGTCGACGGCGAGGGGTTCGGCCTTGTCCCGGGTGCGGTTCCAGGCCCGCACCTCCAGCCCCGCGCGGCACAGATTGCGGGCCATCGCCGCGCCCATGATGCCGGTGCCCAGGACGCCGACGGTCGGCTTGTCGCTCATTGACGCTCCCTGAAGTCGCTGTGTGTCTCCAGCCTGCCCCACCGCGGCGAGCGGTGCGGCGACGGGCCTCACCCGGCGCGTACGACGGCGAACGGGGCGACCGCCGTCGCATGCGGCGTCACGCCCGCTGCTCGCGCACGTCCACCAGTGTGGCCCCGGCGTGGGCGACGAGTTCCTTCGGCTCGATGGGGAAAACCGCGTACGGCGTTCCGGCCGCGGCCCACACCACGTCGTGGGCGAGCAGCGATCGGTCGGCGAGCACCCGGGTGCGGGTGCGGTGCCCGAAGGGCGGCACGCCGCCGATGGCGTACCCGGTGACCTCCCGCACCGCCTGCGCGTCGGCCCGGCCGACCTTCCGCACGCCCAGTTCCGCGCGCACCCGTTCCACGTCGACGCGGGAGGCCCCGTCCATCAGGACCAGGACCGGCACCCCGTCGGCCGCGAACACCAGCGACTTGCAGATCTGGCTCAGCTCGCAGCCGACCGCCGCGGCGGCCTCCACGGCGGTCCTGGTCCCCTCGGGGAATCTCCGGGCCCGCCCGAGCACCTCTTCCAGGCCCAGTTCCCTCAGTGCTTGCGCGAAACGCGGGTGCGCTCCCGATCCGTCGGCGTCCGTGGCGGCAGTCGTCATGGGGGAACGGTAGCGAGGACGGCCGGGCGGTGCGGGGACGTCCGGATGGCGAAAAGCCGGTGAGGGTGCGCACCCCGTCCCCACGGGCACCCTCACCGGCCGCTTCGGTCAGCAGCGGTACGTCACGCGCGTACCAGCTCCCGCTCGTCCTCCGTGCCCTCCGCGGTGGACCGGGTGCGCAGGCCCTCGCCCTCCACGTCCACGTTGGGCAGCATCCGGTCGAGCCACTTCGGCAGCCACCAGGCGTGCCTGCCGAGCAGGGCGAGCACCGCCGGGACGATCGCCATGCGGACGACGAAGGCGTCGAAGAAGACCGCGATGGCGAGGCCGAAGCCGATCATCTTGATCATGGACTCGCTGGAGCCGATGAAGCCGGAGAAGACGGCGATCATGATGACGGCCGCGGCCGTGACCACGCGGGCGCCGTGCCGGAAGCCGGTCACCACCGCCTGGCCGGGCTTCTCGCCGTGGACGTACGCCTCCCGCATCCGGGTCACGAGGAAGACCTCGTAGTCCATCGCGAGGCCGAAGACCACGCCCACCATGAAGATCGGCATCATCGACATGACCGGGCCGGTCTGCTGGACGTTCAGCAGGCCGGACAGCCAGCCCCACTGGAAGACCGCGACGACCGCGCCGAGCGCCGCGAGCACGCTGAGCAGGAAGCCGAGGGCCGCCTTCAGCGGGACGAGGACCGAGCGGAAGACCACGATCAGCAGGAGGAAGGCGAGGCCGACCACCAGGGCGAGGTACGGCAGCAGCGCGTCGTTCAGGCGCTGGGAGACGTCGATGTTCATCGCCGTCGAGCCGGTGACCAGGACCTCGGCGTCCGACTTCGCCGCCGTTGCCTCGCCCTTGTCGCGGATCGCGTGCACCAGGTCCTCGGTGGACTTCGAGGACGGCTTGGACTTGGGGACCACCGTGATGATCGCGGTATCGCCGGCCTTGTTGGGCGTGGCCGGGGTGACCGCGACGACGTCCTTGAGGCCCTTTATCTCCGTGGAGACCTCGGTGAAGGCCGTCCGCGGGTGCCCGCTGTCCTTGGCGTCGACCACGACCATCAGGGGGCCGTTGAAGCCGGCGCCGAAGCCCTCGGACAGGAGGTCGTAGGCGCGGCGCTGGGTGGTGGAGGTGGGCTGGGAACCGTCGTCGGGCAGGCCCAGTTCCAGGGAGGCGGCCGGGACCGCCGCCGCGCCGAGGCCGATCACGCCGAGCAGGAGGACCGCGACCGGGCGGCGGACCACGAAGGCGGCCCAGCGGGTGCCCATGTTGGGGCGGCCCGGGTTCTTCGGCTTCCGGCCGCCGCCGAGCAGCCTGCTCTTCTCGCCGGCCGGCTTGACCCTGCGGCCCGCGTAGCCGAGCAGCGCCGGGATCATGGTGAGGGCGATCAGTACGGCGATGGCGACCGTGCCCGCCGCCGCGATGCCCATCTTCGTCAGCATCGGGATGTTGACGACGGACAGTCCGACCAGGGCGATGACGACGGTCAGACCCGCGAAGACCACCGCGGAGCCGGCCGTGCCGACGGCGCGGCCCGCCGCCTCCTCGCGCTCGCGGCCCTCGGCGAGTTCCGCGCGGTAGCGGGAGACGATGAACAGGGCGTAGTCGATGCCGACGGCGAGGCCGATCATCGTCGCCAGGGTGGAGGTGGTGCTGCCCAGGTCGAGGGGGGAGGCGAGCGCGGTGATCGCTGAGACGCCGATGCCGACGCCGATGATCGCGGTCAGCAGCGGCAGCCCGGCCGCGAGCAGGGAGCCGAAGGTGATGACGAGGACGACGGCGGCGATGGCGATGCCGATCACCTCGCCGGAGCCGGTCTCGGGCATGGCGTTGAGCGCGTCACCGCCGATCTCGACGGTCAGCCCGGCGTCCCGCGCATCCTGCGCGGCCTCCTTCAGGGCGTCCCGGGAGGAGTCCTCCAGCTCCATGCCGGAGACCTTGTACTTCACCGAGGTGTAGGCGATGGAGCCGTCCCGGCTGATGGTGTGCCCGGTGTACGGGTCGGCGACGGAGGCGACCTCCGAGCCGTGCCCCAGCTCGCGCACCGTCTTCTCGACGGCGGCCTTGTTGGGCTTGTCGGTCATCTTCTCGCCGGCCGGCGCCTTGAAGACGACCCGTGCGGTGGCGCCGTCGGCGCTCATCCCGGGGAAGCGCTGTTCCAGCAGGTCGAAGGCCTTCTGGGCCTCGGTGCCGGGGATGGAGAAGGAACTGTTGCCGGCGGCCGGCGCGGAGGCGGCGCCCACCCCGGCGAGGGTGAGCAGCGCCACCCAGATCAGGGCGACGAAGTGCCGTCGCCGGAAGGCGAGTCGGCCGATGCGGTACAGGAATGTGGCCACGGGGGCGTACTCCCGGTCAGGTCGTGGGGTTCATCAGGGCAGGGGCGATCAGCCCGACGACGTGAGCGGTGACGTCAGGTGGTGGGCTAGCCGGGGAGGGGCGTCAAAGGGGGTCAGGCGCCGAGGGCGGGGAGGACCACGGCGTCGATGTACGAGGTGAGGAAGGCCCGGGTGGGCGGCTGGTCCTCCAGCAGCGTCCGGGTGGCGAAGCCGCCGACCATCATGTGCACCATGAAGTCGATCGCCGGACAGTCCGGACGGACCTCGCCCCGGTCGATGGCCCGCTGGAGCATCCGCCGGCCGCTGACGATCTCCACGTCGACGATCTGCTCCTTGAAGGCGTCGCGCAGATCCTCGTTGTGGTGGATCGCCATGGCGATGCCCCGCATCAGCGCGGAGTTCTGCGCCATGGTGCAGTCGTCCTCCACCGCCACGAGGGCGTGCAGGTCGCCGCGGAGGGAACCGGTGTCGATGTCCTCCGGGTGGCCGCGCTTGGAGTGCCGCAGCGCCTTGACCACCAGCTGGGCCTTGCCGCCCCACTGGCGGTAGAGCGTGGCCTTGCTGGACCGGGTGCGGGCGGCGACGGCGTCCATGGTGAGGGCGTCGTAGCCGACCTCCCGGAGCAGATCGAGCACGGCCTCGTACAGCTCGGCCTCGCGCTCGGGGGTGATCCGGCTGCGCCGTGCCGCCGCGACGGACTCGGTCATGCCGCTCACCCTTCCGCTCCGGAACTTCCTTCTCGTACGTACATCTTCGTACGAGATGAAGATACCCTCCCTGTTCTGCGAAACGAAACGGTTTCGTACGTGGGCTCCGTCACGAACGTGAGGAACGCATAAGAAGGGCACATAAGTTGCCCGCCTCCAGCGGGCGGAAAAGCATGGGGAGGGTGAGCTATCTGCGCTTCCCCCACCTCAGCGGCGACCTGCTCTGCTTCGTGGCCGAGGACGACCTCTGGCTGGCCCCCCTCGACACCCCGGGCCGCGCCTGGCGGCTCACCGCCGACCGCACGAAGACCGGCCACCCCCGCTTCAGCCCGGACGGGAGCCGCATCGCCTACACGAACTGGCGCAGCCTGGTCCCCGAGATCCATCTGGTCGATGTCACCGGCGGCCCCACCCGGCAGCTGACGTACTGGGGCAGCACCGACACCCAGGTGTGCGGCTGGACCCCGGACGGCGACATCCTCGCGGTGGCCTCCCACGGGCAGCCCTTCTCCTACTTCACCTGGGCCTACAAGGTGACCACCGAAGGCGACCCGGGCGGCCGGCTGCCCTGGGGCCCGGTCACCGACATCCAGGTCGCCGACCTCGCGGGCGAACGCAAGACCCTGCTGCTCACCGGCACCCCGCCGCACGAACCGGCCTCCTGGAAGCGCTACCGGGGCGGCGCCATGGGCCGGCTGTGGCTGCACGGCAGGCGGCTGCTGCCCGACATCGGGGGCCACCTGGCCAGCCCCATGTACGTCGCCGGCCGGATCGCCTTCCTCTCCGACCACGAGGGCGTCGGCAACCTCTACTCCTGCGCCTACGACGGCACCGACCTGCGCCGCCACACCGACCACGACGCCTTCTACGCCCGGCACGCCGCGAGCGACGGCACCCGGGTGGTCTACCAGTGCGCCGGCGACCTGTGGCTGGTGGACGACTTCTCCCCGGGCGGCACCCCGCGCAGGCTCGACATCCGCCTCGCCGGCCCCGCCGCGGGCCGCCGCCGCTACCAGGTGCCGGCCGCGCAGAACGTGGACGGCATCTCGGTGGACGAGACCGGCCGGGCCAGCGCGGTCGTGGTGCGCGGCAGCCTGTACTGGCTCACCCACCGCGACGGCCCGGCCCGCACCATCGCCGACACCCCCGGGGTCCGGGTCCGGCTGCCGGAGATGCTCGGCTCCATGGGGCAGGTGGCCTATGTGACCGACGCGGGCGGCGCGGACGCGGTGGAGATCGCCCAGCTGCCCCGGGCCACCGGCGACCGCCCGCCGCGCCGGCTCGCCTCCGGCGCCCTCGGCCGGGTCCTGGAGATGGTGTCCGACCCGGCCGGCGAACGCCTCGCCGTCGCCTCCCACGACGGGCGCCTGCTGCTGATCGACGTGCCCGAGGAAGCGGGCGCCGGGGAGCCGGAGGCACCCGGCACCGGCGTCGGCGCGGAGACCGAGGAGGGCGCCGTCACCGAGCTGATCCGCTCCGTCAACGGACCGGTGCGCGACCTCGCCTTCTCCCCCGACGGCTCCTGGCTCACCTGGTCGCACCCCGGCATCGGCCGCTCGCTGCGCCAGATCAAGCTGGCCCGGATCAAGGACCGGCTGATCGTGGACGTCACCGACGGCCGCTTCGAGGACGAGACCCCCGTCTTCACCCGCGACGGCCGCTATCTGGCCTTCCTGTCCTGGCGCGGCTTCGACCCCGTGTACGACGTGCACACCGGCGACCTGTCCTTCCCGCTCGGCAGCCGCCCCTACCTGGTGCCGCTGTCCTCGGCGACCCCCTCCCCCTTCGCCCTCAACCCCGAGGGCCGGCCGGCGGCGGGCGGACTCGACCCGCTGGAGGACGAGGGGACCGGCGAGGCGGGCACGGTCATGGTGGAGGTCGAGGGCCTGGCCAGCCGGGTCACCCCGTTCCCGGTGATCGCCTCCAAGTACTCCTCGCTGCACCCGGTCGCGGGCGGCGGCCTGGTCTGGCTGCGCTGGCCGATCTCCGGCGCGCTCGGCGAGACCTTCGTCAACCCGGCCGACATCAGCGGCCGCCCGACACTGGAGCACTTCAACATCACCAAGGCGAAGAAGTCCGAACTCGTCGGCCACCTCGACTGGTTCGCGGTGAGCGGCGACGGCACCCGGCTGGTCGTGGTGGACGAGGGCGAGCTGCGCGCGGTGCCCTCCACCGAGATCGGCGACGGCGACACCACCGTCTGGATCGACCTGCGCCGCATCCTGCACGAGGTGGACCCGCCCGCCGAGTGGCGCCAGTCGTACGACGAGGCCGGCCGGCTCACCCGCGCCTACTTCTGGGACCCCGGCATGAGCGGCATCGACTGGGACGCGGTGCTCGACCAGTACCGCCCGCTGGTCGAACGGGTCGCCTCCCCCGACGAGTTCGCCGACCTGCTCCGCGAGGTCCTGGGCGAACTCGGCACCTCCCACGCCTACGTCACCGCCTCCCGGCGCAACGAGGGCCCGCCCCACTACCAGCGCTGGCAGGGCCTGCTCGGCGCCAACCTCGTGCCCCGCGAGGCCGGCTGGACCATCCGCCGCATCCTGCCCGGCGACTCCTCCGACTCCAAGGCCCGCTCACCGCTGGCCGGCACCGGCATCCGCGAGGGCGCGGTGCTCACCCATGTCGACGGCCGCCCCGTCGACCCGGTCACCGGCCCCTTCCCGCTGCTGGCCGGCGCGGGCGGCACCACGGTGGAGCTGACGTTCGCCCCCGCCGAGGGCACCGGGCCGCCCCGCCGCGTCGCCATCGTCCCGCTGGTCGACGACCGGCCGCTGCGCTACCAGGACTGGGTCGCCAAACGCCGGGCCGTGGTCCGCGAGTTGAGCGGCGGCAAGTGCGGCTACCTGCACATCCCCGACATGGGCGGCTCGGGCTGGGCCCAGTTCAACCGCGATCTGCGCATGGAGGTCTCCCGCCCCGCGCTGATCGTGGACGTGCGCGGCAACGCGGGCGGCCACATCAGCGAACTCGTCATCGAGAAGCTGTCCCGCACCATCCTCGGCTGGGACCTGACCCGCAACGCCCAGCCGGTGTCGTACACCTCCAACGCACCCCGGGGCCCGGTGGTGGCGCTGGCCGACGAGGCGACCTCCTCCGACGGCGACATGATCACGGCCGCGTTCAAACTCCTCAAGCTGGGCCCGGTGGTGGGCCAGCGCACCTGGGGCGGCGTGGTCGGCATGACCGGCCGCCACCGCCTCGGCGACGGCACCGTCATCACCGTCCCCATGAACGCCGCCTGGTTCGACGCCTACGGCTGGTCCGTGGAGAACCACGGCGTCTCCCCCGACCTGGAGATCCTGCGCACCCCCCTGGACTGGGCGGAGGGCCGGCACGCCCAGCTCGACGACGCCGTCCAACTCGCCCTGGAACTCCTGGAGTCCAACCCGCCGGCGGTCCCCCCGGACTACAGCGAGGTCCCCGACCGCAGCCGTCCGAAGCTCCCGCCGAGGAGGACGTGAGCGCCCCGAAGGAACCGACGACGCACGCGGGGTGCCCCCCGGAGGAAGGGCACCCCGCGCACCCGGCCGGAGCCGAGCGCCCCGACTACGCGTCGTAGTCGTGGTCGAGCCGGTCCTGCATCTCCGTGTCCTCCATGTCCTGGCGGCCACGGTTGGGCTGCGGCTGCTGCTGGCCGCGCTGGCCGGCCCGCTCGCGCGCCTGGTCCATCTTGCCCTTGCCCTTGTGCTGGCCGGCCTGGCCCTGCTGGTCCTTGATACCCATGTGGGTTCACTCCTGTGGTGATGAGAGTGGGGAGTCGGCCCCTTGCGGGGCCACGACCAGATTCACACGGCCGACCACGCTCCGCATGTGGATCAGTGACGGTGCGTGACGCGCGCGGCCTCGTCCGCCGCTCCTCCCGCACCCACCAGCCCGGACCGCATCCCCTCCAGCCGGGGCGCGAACCGCTTCATCTCCCGCTGCCCCACCGTCCCGATGAGCGCCGGGAGATACCCGCGCACACCCTGCATCCCGCGCAGCCACCACTGCGCGTACACGTGCGAGGAACGCCGCTCGATGCCCGCGACGATCCGGTCCACCGCGGGACCCAGCGGATACGTCTTGTTGGACGGCCACGGCAGCCGCTGCCGCAACTCCCGCATCACGTCGTCCTGGTCGGCGCCGCGCACCATGTCCGTGTCGGTCCACGACAGATAGCCGACACCGACCCGCACGCCCAGGTAGCCGACCTCGGCCCGCAGACTGTGCGCGTACGCCTCCACACCGGACTTGGAGGCGCAGTACGCCGTCATCATCGGCGCCGGCGTGATCGCCGCCAGCGAGGCGATCTGAAGGAGATAGCCGCGGCTTTCGACCAGCACCGGCAGGAACGCGCGGGCGGTCACCGCCGAGCCGATCAGATTCACCTCGATCACCCGCCGCCAGGCCTCCGGATCGGAGTCGACGAACGGACCGCCCGTCGCCACACCGGCGTTGGCGACCACGATGTCGACCTTGCCGAACCGCTCCTTCACCTCCCGCGCCACCCGGCTCATCGCCTCGTGGTCGGTGACGTCGGCGTACCAGTGGGCACTCTCGCTGTGCAGCCGGCCGGAGACCTCCTTGAGGACCTCCTCCTCCAGCCCGACCAGGGCCACCTTCGCGCCGCGCGCCGAGAGCTTGCGCGCCAGCAACTCGCCGACACCACGCGCCGCTCCGGTGACGACCGCGACCTGTCCCTCCAAGCTCACCCTGCTCATGCGCCCTCCTTGATCCGCACGGAAGCGGGCTCGCCGGCCCCCGTGACATACGTGGTGACGAGTTCCCGGATGCGGCCCGTGACCAGTTCGGGCTCCTCGACGGGGGTCATGTGGCCGACGCCGGGCAGTTCGGTCAGACCGACGCAGTTCGGCAGCCCGGCGGCCATGGAGTGGGCGTGCACCGGGGGCACCAGACGGTCGGCCGAGCCGTGCACGATCGCGGTGGGCATGCTCAACGCCCGTATGCCGTGGTCGAGATCGAGCGTGGCCAGCACCTGGGACCAGGCGTGCCGCGCGGGCGTCGGACAGGCGTGCACGATCCGCGCGCACGCCTCCACCATCCCAGGCGTCGAACGGGCGCCCATGGTGCCGTACTTCAGGATCCGCTTGGCGAGCGGGGTGACCGGTCCGAGCGGGACGCGCGAGCCGAGCACGCGCCCGCTGAGCCAGGCGCGCACCGGCCCCTCGCGCAGCGGCAGCACCCGTGCCTCGGCGACCAGCCGGGAACTGCCGGTGCTGCACAGCAGGACGGCGGCGGCATGGGCGCGCAGCCGGGGGCGCTCGGCGGCCGCCATGATCGTCATACCGCCCATGGAGTGCCCGACGACCAGCGCCCGTTCGCCGTCCGCGAGCGTCGCGGCGAGCACCGCCTCCAGGTCGTCGGCGAGCGCGCGGGTGGTGCACACCGGGCTCAGCGGACTGCGCCCGTGGCCCCGCTGGTCGTACACGATCACCCGGTGGTCGGCCGCCAGGTCCCGCAGCTGCGCCGCCCAGAAGGCGGTCGAACAGGTCCAGCCGTGCAGCAGGACGACCGGGGGCGCGTCCTCGGGGCCGTGCACCTCGACGTGCAGCCGGGCACCGTCGGTGGAGGGGACGGCGAGTTCACGGGCGGGGGCGGGCGGGGCGTACGGGCCGGAGGTGACGGCGGTGATCCGGCTCACGCGACGACCTCGCTGCTCCGCCCGCTCCGCGAAGGCCCCGCGGACTCGCCGGACTTCGCGCCCCCGGGGGTCTGCCGGGCCGCCGCGGGGCGGACCACCTCGTACTCGCCGAGGTCCACGTGCCGGGTCACCCGCCGGAACTCGCCGGTCGTGCCGGGCCAGACGGTGGTGTTGCGGCCGCTCGCGTCGAGGTACCAGCTGGTGCAGCCGCCGGTGTTCCACACGGTGCGCCGCATCCGCTCCTGCACCTTGTGGTTCCAGGCCGCGACCGCCTCCGGCCGGGCGTCCAGGGCGGTGCGGCCGCCGAGCACATCGAGCTGGCGCAGATAGTCGGCCATGTAGTTCAGCTGGGACTCGATCATCAGGATCATGGAGGAGTTCCCGAGGCCGGTGTTGGGCCCGATGACCGTCATGAAGTTCGGGAAGCCGGCGGCCGTGGCGCCGCGCAGCGCCTTCATGCCGTCCTTCCAGGACTCGGCGAGCGTGATGCCCTCCGCGCCGACCACCCGCTCGGCGATCGGCATGTCCGTGACGTGGAAGCCCGTACCGAAGATGATCGCGTCGACCTCGGTCTCCGTGCCGTCGGCGGCGATCACCGTGGAGCCGCGGACCTCGCTGAGACCGCTGTCGACGACGTCCACATTGGGCCTGGTCAGCGCCGGGTAGTAGGTGTTGGACAGCAGGATGCGCTTGCAGCCGATGCGGTAGTCCGGGGTGAGCTTGGCGCGCAGCGCCGGGTCCTTGACGGCGCGGGCCAGATGCCGCTTGGCGAGCTGCTCGACCAGGCCGAGTTCGTCGGGGTGCTTGGTGAAGGCCTGCACCTGGAGTTCCCGGATGCCCCACAGCAGCCCGCGCCGCAGCCGGGTGGTCAGCGGCAGCGAGCGGTGCAGCCAGCGCTCGGCCGGGCTGATGGCGCGGTCCACGCGGGGCATCACCCACGGCGGGGTGCGCTGGAAGAGGGTGAGCCTGCCCACCTGGGACTGGATGGCGGGCACGATCTGGATGGCGGAGGCGCCGGTGCCGACCATGGCCACGCGCTTGCCGCGCAGGTCGTAGTCGTGGTCCCAGCGGGCGGAGTGGAACACCTTGCCGGGGAAGGAGTCCAGGCCCGGGATGTCGGGCGTCTTCGGGTCGGACAGCGGACCGGTGGCGGAGACCACCACGTCGGCGGTCAGCGGCCCCCGCGTGGTCTCGATGTGCCAGCGCAGTTCCTCGCGGTCCCAGCTCAGCAGCTTCACCTCGGAGTCGAAGCGGAGGTGCCGGCGCAGCCCGAAGACGTCGGTGACGTGCTCCAGGTAGGCGCGGATGTGCTCCTGCCCGGAGAAGGTGCGGGGCCACTCGGGGTTGGGCGCGAAGGAGAAGGAGTACAGATGGGAGGGCACGTCACAGGCGCACCCCGGGTAACTGTTGTCCCGCCAGGTGCCCCCGACGCTGCCGGCCCGTTCCAGGACGACGAAGTCGGTGATCCCCTCGCGGCGCAGCCGCACCGCGGCGCCCAGCCCGCCGAAGCCGGACCCGATCACCGCCACCCTCACATGCTCGTGCTCGGCCATCCCGAAGCCTCCACGCCTCGCCTAGAAATGCTGCCAGTGAACACTGGCACGATGGGACTGTAGAACAGCTCCGTACCGAGCGGTAGGGGGCGCGGAAAGGAAAGTTACCGGCGGTACGCCATAGGCTTCGGACGTGGCAGGAGACGCAGAACACCCGGAGACACCCCGTCAGGGACCGCGCGAGTACCGCACGGAGGAACTGGCGCGGCTGGCCGGCATCACCGTGCGCACCCTGCGCTTCTACCGCGAGCGCAAGCTGCTGCCCCCGCCCCGCCGCGAGGGCCGCCTCGCCTGGTACGACGACCACCACCTGGCCCGGCTGCGCACCATCGGCGCACTGCTGGAACGCGGCCACACCCTGACCGGCATCGCGGAACTCGCCGAGGCCCTCGACCAGGGCCGGGACGTCGCCGACCTGCTCGGCGTGGGCACCCCCACCGAGGAGGAACCGATCCGCCTCACCCCGGAGGAACTGGCCGCCCGCTTCGAGGGCCAGGTCACCCCGGAGAACCTGGCCGCCGCACTGAAGGCGGGCTACCTGGGCACCGACGGCGAGGAGATCGTGCACATCAGCCGACGGCTGCTGGACGTCTCCTCCGCCCTCGTCCGCGAGGGCATCCCACTCGCCGAGGTCCTGGCCGCCGGCGAACGCGTCCGCGAACACGCCGAGGCCCTGGCCGACCTGTTCACCACCATGGTCCTGCGCCACGCCCCCGAAGAAGACCTGCACCGCCTGCGCCCACTGGCCCGCAGCGTGGTCGACGCGGAACTGTCCCTGGCCCTGGACCGGAGGCTGAGCAAGCGGGACTAGGACGGACGGTTCACCCTATCGGGGAAGTTTTTCCGCAAGCACGGACGAATACCGATTCGACCTCCGAGAGTGGCTCCGAAAGGCACCCCCGGCGACTGTGCCATCAGCCCTGGGGTACAACCGACCTGCCATGGAGCGTCGACATGCCCGAACGTAGCCCGCTCACGCCCTTTCCCACCCGGTCCGGCCCGTTTGCCTCCGGGCGCCCCCGGGCAGTGGCCGCCGTCCGTCTGAGTTGTCCGACCGCCGGGACCACGTCACCGAGTCGCCAGCGCTCGGCCGTCCGGCACTGCGCCGACCGGCTCGGCTTCACCCTGGTCGGCGAGGCCTCGGACGTCGGCGTATCGGCACGTACGACGTCTCCGTTCGAGCGGCCGGTCCTCTCCAGCTGGCTCCGGCAGCCCTCTGCGTTCGAGGCGGTCATCTGGGCGCACGTGGACCGTGCCGTGCGCTCCGTCCAGCACATGACCGAGTTGATCGCATGGGCCCGCCTCCACGGCCGCATCCTCGTTTTCGGGATGCCCGAGGAGACTCTTCCGCTCGTGGTGACACCCCTTGCGGAAGGCTCCGTCATCGAACGTTGCATGGCATTGGCCCACGATGCTCAGCGAGAGGCAGAAACCATCTCCGCGCGACTCACCAGCGCCCACGCGGCGTTACGGGAAACCGGGCGCTACGGCGGTGGACTCGTGCCCTTCGGCTACCGGAAGGCCCCTCACCCCTCGGGAAGCGGATGGTCTCTGAAGCCCGACGACGAAACCGCATCACTTCTGCGATCCATCGTCGACGACGTGCACTCGGGGCGTTCGTTGATCGCGATCGCACGCGAACTGAACGAGCTGGGCGTACCGGTGCCCCGCGACCGCCATGCCCAGCTCCAGGGGCGTCCCACGGGCGGCCACCGCCACGGCCGGGACTTCGAGCGCTTCAGGTGGACGTCCGGCACGCTCTCCAAAGTGCTGCGCAGCCCCTCACTGATGGGCCACCGCACACACGGCGGCACAACGGTCCTCGACGCGACCGGTGCCCCCGTACTCATCGGCACCCCCTTGCTGTCCGACGCCGAGTTCGAGGCACTGCAGGTCGCACTCGCGGCCCGGTCGAACGGAACGCGCCGCCCCAGAAGCCGAACGACCGCCCTGCTCACCGGCGTGGCGATCTGCGGAGGATGCGGCGGGCGCATGTACTTCGCCGCACGCAAGGGCTACTCGTACGGCGATTACATGTGCCGGGCGACCGCTCGGGGTGACGTGTGTCCGGCGCCGGCCGGGGTGCGCGCGGACTGGCTCGAGCGATACGTGCTCGACTGCCACCACCGGGAAACAGGAAGGAGCGCTCCCGCGACCCGCGAAGAGCTTCTGCGCGACGGAGTGCGTGTCACCGTCGCCAAGGGGCGGCGCGGCGGTGGTCCCGCGCGCACCGACGGGCCGGACACCTCACGCCTCTTCTTCACGATCGCGGAACGCACCGGCGAGCCCCAGAGCGGCTGACGGCGACCACGAAGGCCACGCGGGCGGCCTTCGACGTCACGTCTCGAAGACCACCGTCACAGGGGCGTGGTCCGACCAGCGCTCGGCATGGCTGGCAGCACGTTCCACCACGGCCTTGACCGCACGCCGGGCGAGCCCGGGCGTCGCGACGGCGAGGTCGATCCTCCACCCCGCATCGTTGTCGAACGCCCGGCCCCGGTACGACCACCACGTGTAGGGGCCCTCGGTGTCCGGGTGCAGGGAGCGGACGACGTCGACGTAGCCGCCGTCGGACGGGTCGAGGACCTGGCCGAGCCAGGCGCGCTCCTCGGGGAGGAAGCCGGAGTTCTTGGTGTTGCCGCGCCAGTTCTTGAGGTCGGCCTCGCGGTGGGCGATGTTCCAGTCGCCGCAGACGAGCACCTCGCGGCCCTCGGCGGCGGCCCGCTCGCGCAGCCGCTTGAGGTGGGCGAGGAACTCTCCCATGAAGCGGACCTTCTCGTCCTGGCGCTCGGTGCCGACCTCGCCGGAGGGCAGATAGAGGGAGACCACGGTGAGGCCGGGCAGGTCGGCCTCGACGTAGCGGCCGCTGCCGTCGAACTCCGCGGAGCCGAAGCCGACCCTGACCCGGTCGGGCTCGCGCCGGGTGTAGAGCGAGACGCCCGCGCGGCCCTTGGCCGCGGCCGGGGCGTGCACCACGTGCCAGCCCGCGGGCCGCCCGGCCTCCTCGGGCAGCTGGTGCGGCTCGGCGCGCACCTCCTGGAGGCAGACGACGTCCGCCTCCGTCGCGGCCAGCCACGGGACGAAGCCCTTCCTGGCGGCGGCCCGCAGTCCGTTCACGTTCACCGAGGTCACAGTCAGCACCCGGGCACGATACCGGCACACTGGACGGAGCCCTCACCACCGAGGGGCCCCTCTCGCAGGAAAGCGCGATGCCCAGCATGAACCTCCGCCGCGTCCGTTTCGACCATCCCGACGCCATCAAGCTCAACGACGTGGTCCAGGCCGAGTACGCCGAGCGCTACGGCGACGACGGCGACGCAACGGTCCTCACCCCGGAGGACTTCCTCCCGCCCCGGGGCCTCTACCTGATCGCGTACGACGAGGCCGACCGCCCGGTGGCCACCGGCGGCTGGCGCAGTCAGGACCGCAACGACGAGGGCTACGCGGACGGCGACGCCGAGCTGAAGCGCATGTTCGTGATCGAGCAGCTGCGCGGCCGGGGCCTGGCCAGACGAATACTGGCCGCCCTGGAGGAGGACGCCCGCGCGGCCGGCCGCGTCCGCATGGTGCTGGAGACCGGCACCAAGCAGCCGGAGGCCGTCGCCCTGTACACCTCCAGCGGTTACGAGCCGTGCGCCAAGTTCGGCTACTACCGCTTCCACGAGGAGAGCCTCTGCTACGCCAAGCTCCTGTAGACGCGCTGAAGCCCCGGTCGGTGAGAACCGACCGGGGCTTCATGCTGCGTGGACCTGAGGGGATTTGAACCCCTGGCCCCCTCGATGCGAACGAGGTGCGCTACCGGACTGCGCCACAGGCCCTTGCAACGAGTGAAACTCTAGCATCCCGATCGGGGTGCTTGGAAATCCGTTCCCCGACTGGTCAGGGGCGGCTTCCGGGGTGTGGTGGCCGTCACTCGTTGGCGGCGCGCGGGCGGTCGCCGTCCTCGTACTGGTCGAAGAGCGGGGTGCGGCCGCGCTCGCGTGCCCGGCGGGCGGAGGCGGCGCGGCGCGCGTCGCTGCGGCCGTCGGCCGGCCGGTCCCCGGCGGCGGTCTCCGGCTCGTCCTCCTCGGCGGGCGGGTGGCCCGCCTCGGCCTCCGGGGTGACGGCGCTGGAGCGGGCCGAGCTCCAGGTGTCGGGCCCGCCGAGGTCGACGCCGGAGGTGGCCCGGGGTGCGACGGGGGCGGTCACGTAGGTGGGCAGCGGCACCGGCACGGGTTCCCAGCTGTCCCCGCGTCCCGGGCGCTGCTGCCGCTCGCGCTGCTGGTCGACCCATTCGGCGTGGTCGGTCTGTTCCACGAGGGCGCGCCGGTCCGCGGCGAGCGCGAGGAGGCCGGGGTCCGTGTCGGTCCCTGTGGCTTCCTCCGGTTCGTCGGCGGCACGGGCCGCCTCGGGCGAGGGCACCCGTCGGCGCGGCTGGCGCTCGCGCAGCCGCTGGGCGGCGACCTCGGCGCGGCGGCGGTCCATCTGGTAGGCGAAGCGGCGGCGTTCCTGGGTGCGCAGATAGGCGATGTACGCGCTCAGGAGGACGGCGGGGACGCCGGGTGCCCAGAGGAAGGCGAGGCCGCCGACGGCGGCGACGATCGCGCCGAGGGTGAAGGCGAGGAAGAGCAGCACGGTGGTGCGCCGGCGGCGCGCGAGCACCTTGGAGCGCCGGGCGCGCGCCGCGGCGGCCTGCGCCGAGGGTGTGCGTCGGGGCGCCGGCGCGTGCTGCCGGGCGGGATCCTGGTCCCGGTCCGGTTCCGCGCTCCGGGACGCCTCGGGGCCGGCGTCCAGGGGGATCTGACGGCGGGTCGGAGGCATGGCGAAGGCCCGGACGTCCACCGAGTCGGTGACGGCGTCCGGGTCCACGGCGTCCGGCTCCCCCTCGTGGGTGGAGCGCGCCCGCAGGTCCTTGGCGTACCGGCGCTCCATACCCGCCCGTCCGGACAGCAGCCGGATGGCGGTGCTGAAGCGTTCCGTCGGACGGGCCTCGTTCAGCTCGTCCTGCCTACGGAGCCACATCGGCACCAAGTAGGCGGCCCAGGCCCCGACAATGACTGCGTAGATGAGGCCGCTGCTGCTCACGCCTCACACCGTAGAGGGATTTGGCCGAGGGGATCGGCCAATTGGGCCGGTGTGTCGCACGATCTGGCTGATATTTCCAGCATTTTTTGCGACCGATGCGATCAGCGGACCGCTCACACGAGGTAATTCAAAGCCGCAGAGACGGTCAAGCGCCGATCAATTTCGAACATATATTCAATTACTGTTCCGCGGATTTCGTTGCCCCCCGCGCCGCCGAGCGCGCCCGCCGCCAGCGTCCGAGCAGCCCGTCCGGCACCTCCTCGGCGGTGAGCGCGAAGACCAGGTGGTCGCGCCAGGCGCCGTCGATGTGCAGATAACGCGGGCGCAGCCCCTCCTCGCGGAATCCGAGTTTCTCCACCACCCGCCGGCTGGGCCGGTTCTCCGGGCGAATGCACACCTCGATGCGGTGCAGCCCCACGCTGCGGAAGCAGTGGTCCACCGCCAGCGCCACGGCCGTCGGCATCACCCCGCGCCCGGCCACCGCCTCGTCCACCCAGTAGCCGATGTGCCCCGAGCACATCGACCCCCAGGTGATCCCGGCCACCGTCAACTGCCCGACGAGCCGCCCCTGGTACTCGATGACGAACGGCAGCATCCGCCCGGCGTTGGCCTCGCGGCGCAGATGCCGGACCATCTGCCGGTAGGTCGGCCGGTGCGCGACCGGACCGCTCGGGGTGGGCGGCGGGATCGTGGCCTCCCAGGGGCGCAGCCAGTCCCGGTTGCGCCGGTTCACCTCGCGCCAGGCCCCCTGGTCGCGCAGCTTTATCGGGCGGAGGACGACGTCGCCGTCCGCCAGCACGACCGGCCAGATGGAGCCGTTCAGCTCGCACCCCCATGGCCGGGTCTGGGATGGTCGCCGCCGCGGATCTGGTCGACGGCGTGGGTCAGCAGGGGCTCCAGGACGGCCAGGCCGTCCTTCACACCGCCCGTGGAGCCCGGCAGATTGACGATCAGGGTGCGCCCGGCCACCCCGGCCACGCCCCGCGACAGCGCCGCCGTCGGCACCTTGGCGAGGCCGAAGGCCCGGATGGCCTCGGCGATGCCCGGCACCTCGCGGTCGAGCACCGCGCGGGTCGCCTCGGGGGTGCGGTCGGTCGGGGTGAGGCCGGTGCCGCCGGTGGTGACGATCGCGTCGTACCCGGCGGCCACCCCCTCGCGCAGGGCCGCCTCGACCGGCTCCCCGTCCGGGACGACCCGGGGGCCGTCCACCGTGAACCCGAGGCGCGCGAGGCCGTCCGCGATCAGCGGGCCGCCCTTGTCCTCGTAGACCCCCGCGGCGGCCCGGTTGGAGGCGGTGACCACCAGCGCGCGGTAGCTCATGACCGGCTCCAGTCGCCCGACTTGCCGCCCGTCTTCTCCTCGACCCGTACGTCCGTGATGACCGCTCCCTTGTCGACCGCCTTGACCATGTCGATCACCGTGAGCGCGGCGACCGTCACCGCGGTGAGGGCCTCCATCTCGACGCCCGTGCGGTCCGTGGTCTTCACGGTGGCCGTGATCTCGACGGCGTCGTCCGTGACCGACAGGTCCAGTTTCACACCCGACAGCGCCAGCGGGTGGCACAGCGGGATCAGGTCCGGGGTGCGCTTGGCCCCCATGATGCCCGCGATCCGCGCGGTGGCCAGCGCGTCCCCCTTGGGCACCCCCTCGCCGCGCAGCAGCTCGATCACGCGGGGCGAGACCAGGACGCGGCCGGCGGCGCGTGCGGTGCGCGCGGTCACGTCCTTCTCCGAGACGTCGACCATGCGGGCCGCGCCCGCCGCGTCGAGGTGCGTCAGACGGTCCTGTGCGGGGGATCCGGGGGTCTGCCCCCGGGACGGTTCGGTCATGCTGTACGGCGCTCCCGGTCCGGGCCCGTCGCCGTGCGGTGCGCGGGCCTGTTGTGCGCGACACGGTACCGCCAAGTAGCCGCGCACAGCTGACCAGGAGGCGCCTCAGCCGAGCACCACGACCTCCACCTCGGTGTCGGGCTCGGCCGACTCCGTGTCCTCGGGTACGACGATCAGCGCGTCCGCCTGGGCCAGCGCCGCGACCAGATGGGAGCCCGCGCCGCCCACCGGGGTCACCTCGCCGTCGGCGTAGCGGCCGCGCAGGAACTGCCGGCGGCCCTTCGGGGAGCGCAGCGCCTCGTCCGCCTTCAGGGTGGCCCGCACGCGCGGCCGGTGCAGGTCGGTGAGGCCCATCAGGGCGCGGATCGCGGGGCGCACGAACAGCTCGAAGGAGACGTACGACGACACGGGGTTGCCGGGCAGCGCCAGCAGGGGCGTGTGGTCGGGGCCGATGGCGCCGAAGCCCTGGGGCTTGCCGGGCTGCATGGCCAGCTTGCGGAACTCGATGCCGCTGCCCGCCACGTCCTCGTCGCCGATGTCCGCCAGCGCCTCCTTGACCACGTCGTACGCCCCGACGCTCACCCCGCCCGTGGTGACCAGCAGGTCGGCGCGGATCAGCTGGTCCTCGATGGTGGAGCGCAGGGTCTCGGCGTCGTCGGCGACGGCGCCCACCCGGTAGGCGATGGCGCCTGCGTCCCGCGCGGCGGCGGTGAGGGCGAAGCTGTTGGAGTCGTAGATCCGCCCGCCGCCCAGCGACTCGCCGGGCTGGACGAGTTCGCTGCCGGTGGAGACGACGACCACGCGGGGGCGGGGGCGCACCTTCACCGTGCCGCGGCCGATCGCGGCGAGCAGCGCGATCTGCGGCGGGCCGAGGATCGTACCGGCCTCCAGGGCGCGGTCCCCGGCCTTCACGTCACTGCCCTCGGCCCGTACGTGCGCGCGCGCCGCCACGGGCCGGTACACGCGCACCTGTCCCTCGGCACCCTCGGGGGCGAGGCTGCGCGCCCGCATGCCGGTGGCCGGGCCCTCGCCGAGCCCGCCGTCGGTCCACTCGACGGGGACGACGGCTTCGGCGCCGGGCGGCAGCGGGGCGCCGGTCATGATCCGGGCGGCCTGGCCGGGGCCGACCCGCACCGGGTCGTCCGCGCCCGCCGCGACGTCCCCGACGACCTCCAGGACGGCCGGGAACTCCTCGCCGGCCCCTTCCACGTCCGCGACCCGCACCGCGTAGCCGTCCATGGAGCTGTTGTCGAACGGCGGCAGCGACACCGGCACGGTGACGTCCTCGACCAGGACACAGCCCTGGGCGTCCAGCAGTTGGAGTTCGATGGGCTCCAGGGGGTGGACGCTGGAGAGGATGTCCTCCAGGTGCTCGTCCACCGACCACAGGTCGTCTTCGCCGGTGGGGCGGGGCGCGGCGCTGGTCAACTCTGCTGCATCTCCTCGGCTACGTAACTGCGGAGCCAGGCCCGGAAGTCGGGGCCCAGGTCTTCACGTTCGCATGCGAGTCTGACAATGGCACGCAGATAGTCGCCACGGTCGCCGGTGTCGTAACGGCGGCCCTGGAAGACGACGCCGTGCACCGGGCCGCCGACCTTCTCGTCGTCGGCCAGTTGCTGGAGGGCGTCGGTCAGCTGGATCTCGCCGCCGCGGCCCGGCTCGGTCGTCCGCAGTATGTCGAAGACGTGCGGGTCGAGGACGTAGCGGCCGATGATCGCGTAGTTGGACGGGGCGTCCGCCGCGTCCGGCTTCTCCACCAGCCCGGTCACCCGGACGACACCGTCCTCGCCGGTGGCCTCCACGGCCGCGCAGCCGTACAGGTGGATCTGCTCGGGCGCGACCTCCATGAGGGCGACGACGCTGCCGCCGTGCCGCTCCTGGGCGTCGATCATGCGGCGCAGCAGGGGGTCGCGCGGGTCGATCAGGTCGTCGCCGAGGAGGACGGCGAAGGGCTCGCGGCCGACGTGCGGGGCGGCGCACAGCACGGCGTGGCCGAGGCCCTTGGGGTCGCCCTGGCGGACGTAGTGCATGGTGGCCAGGTCGCTGGACTCCCGCACCTTGGCGAGCCGTTCCTCGTCGCCCTTCTTCTCCAGGGCGGATTCCAGCTCGTAGTTGCGGTCGAAATGGTCCTCCAGGGGACGCTTGTTACGACCGGTGATCATGAGGACATCGTCGAGCCCCGCCGACACGGCCTCCTCGACCACGTACTGGATCGCCGGCTTGTCGACGACCGGCAGCATCTCCTTGGGAGTGGCCTTGGTGGCCGGAAGGAACCGGGTACCAAGGCCTGCCGCCGGAATGACAGCCTTGCTGATCCTGGGGTGCGACTGAGTCATGCCCGCCACCTTAACCGGTGCCTTTGGGGGCATTCCGGAGCTCAGGTTGACTGTCCCTTCGATGACGGAAATCAAGAAAGGGCGCGAGACGGACCCGTGGAACACGACGGACGCGCGGACGAGTCTGACAAGCGGAGGTTGCGGCGAGACCTCCTCTCGGTGAGGAGCGGGTTGCCCGAGGATGACGTGCGGGAAGCGGGGCGGGCGCTGGCCGCGCGCGCCCTGGAACTGCCGGAGCTGGCGCGGGCGCGCACGGTCGCCGCGTACGTCTCGGTGGGCTCCGAACCCGGCACGGGCGCGCTGCTGGACGCGCTGCGCGCGCGGGGGACGCGGGTCCTGCTGCCCGTACTGCTGCCCGACAACGATCTCGACTGGGGCGAGTTCACCGGCCCGGATTCCCTGGCGCGGGTCCGACACGGCGGGCGGATGGCCCTGTTCGAGCCGGCGGGCGCGCGGCTCGGCCCCGGGGCCGTGACGGACGCGGACGTGGTCCTGCTGCCCGGGCTCGCGGTGGACGCGCGCGGGATGCGGCTGGGGCGCGGCGGCGGCTCGTACGACCGGGTGCTGGCCCGGCTGGAGCGCGCCGGGGCCCGCCCCCGGCTGGTGGTGCTGCTGTACGACACGGAGGTCGTCGACCGGGTCCCGGCGCAGGCGCACGACCGGCCGGTGCACGCGGTGGTGACGCCGTCCGGGGTGCGCCGCTTCGTCCGGTAGGCCGGTAGTCCGGTGGACGCGCGAACGGCCCGCCACGTGCGTGTGGCGGGCCGTTCCCGGGTGATCGCGGCGGCTACGGCTGGAGGACCAGCGTGTCGCTCGTGTTCTTGTCGACCGCCTTGGCGGAGTACGACCAGGGCAGCAGCTCACCCTTGGCCCACTTGTCCGTCTGGTCCGTGTAGTGGGCGCTGAAGGCGTGCCCGGAGGCGCCGGTCAGGTTGATCCACCTGGACTTGTCGAGGTCGGCGAGGTTGACCACCATCCGCATCGACGGCACCCAGACGACGTTGTAGCCGCCGGCCGCGTTCCAGCCGGTCGCGTCGACCGCGGCCTCGCCGCCGTTGAGCTTCCACGGGCCGCGGTTGAGCAGGTACTGGAGCACCTTCGGGCCGTCGGTGCCGAGCGTCTGGTTCTTCAGGAACAGGCGGTGCAGCCGGCCCCAGCTCCAGGTGTCGATGTCCTTGCCGAGCTTGGCGGTCAGCTCCCAGCGGGCGTCGATCATGGCGCGGGCGAAGAGCTGGTCCATGTTGGCGGCCGGCGGGCGGGTGCCCGACTTGGGGGTCTTCCACCAGTCGCTGTCCGGCTTGTTCATCAGGTTGCGCACGACCTCGAACCAGCGGTCGCCGCCGTCCGGCTGCGCCTGGTCGTCGGCGCGCTGGCCGCACTCGCGCACCTTGGTGTCGTCGTCCACCGGACCGGTGCTGTCGATCTTGTCGACCCACAGGCACTGGCCCTTGACGCGCAGCTCCTTGGGGAGCTTGTTGCCGAAGGCGAGCTTGAGGATGTTGCGCCAGACGGCGTTGAAGTACGCGGCGGCCGCCGAGTCGGAGTCCTGGGTGTAGTCCCAGCCCTCCAGCAGCTTCTGCGCGTCGCGCACGTTCTTGTCGTCCAGGTTGATCTTCAGCAGCTTCGGCACCAGCAGCTTGGCGATCTCGCTGCTGTCGTCCAGCTGCATCTGCCGCATGTCGTCGGTGGAGATCTTGCCGCCGCCCTTGATCTTCGACTCGATCAGGTCGGTGATCCGCTGGCTGCGGGTGCCGTAGCCCCAGTCGGTGGTCAGGGTGTACGGGTACTTGTCCTTGTCGACCACGGCCTGGTTGGCGGTGACGATGTAGCCGCGCTTGGGGTTCAACTCGTACGGCAGCTCGTCCTGCTGGATGAAGCCGGTCCAGCGGTACTGCGGGTCCCAGCCCGGCGCCGGCACGGAGCCGTCGTCGGCGGCGGAGCGCGTGGGGATCTTGCCGGGCAGCGTGTAGCCGATGTTGTCGTGGGTGTCGGCGTAGATCAGGTTCTGCGAGGGCACGTCGAACTTGGCGGCCGCGGCGCGGAAGTCGGTCCAGCCGGACGCCTTGTCGAGCGCGAACACGGCGTCCATGGAGGTGCCGGGGTCGAGCGCGGTCCACCGCAGGGCGATGCCGTAGCCGTCGCCGCGGTCCGGGGCCGCGGTGTTGACCGTGGCCTTCTTGCCGACCTGGACCAGTTCGTCGTCGCGGTCGGACAGCAGCGGCATCCCGTCCTGGGTCTGCCGCACCACGATCTTCTTCGAGGCGCCGCCGGCGACCTTGATGGTCTCCTCGCGGGTCTTGAAGGGCCGCACCTTGCCGTTGTACTGGTAGCCGCCCGCGGTGACCTTCTCCAGGTAGAGGTCGGAGACGTCGACCCCGGAGTTGGTCATGCCCCAGGCGATGTCGCCGTTGTGGCCGATGATCACACCGGGCATCCCGGCGAACGTGTAACCGGTGACGTCGTACTGGCACTTGGCCGACACGGTGCGGCAGTGCAGGCCCATCTGGTACCAGACGCCCGGCAGGGACGCCTCCAGGTGCGGGTCGTTGGCCAGCAGCGGCTTGCCGGTGATGGTGTACTTCCCGGCGACGACCCAGGAGTTGGAGCCGATGCCCTGGCCGTTCACGCCGACGGCGGTCGGGAGGTTGTCCAGGGCGTTGTAGAGGCCCCCCAGCTGGCTCGTGAGGCCCGAACCGGTGCCGGTGGAGGTTCCGGTGCCGGTGGTGCCCGTGGTGCCCGTGGACGAGCCCGTGGCGCCGGTCGTGCCGGTGCCCGTCGTACCCGTCGTGCCGGTCGTACCCGTCGTGCCCGTGGTCCCCGTGCCCGTCGTGCCCGCGCCGGCGTTCTGCTCGAAGCTCTTGGTCAGCTCGCTGTACTGGCCTTCCTGCACGATCGGCTTGTTGCGGCTGTAGGGGTAGTCCGGGTACAGGTCCCGGATCTGCTGCGGGCCGAGCCGGCTCGTCATCAGGGCGCGGTCGATCTCGTCCTGCATGTTGCCGCGCAGGTCCCACGCCATCGCCTTCAGCCAGGAGACCGAGTCGACCGGGGTCCACTGCTCGGGCTTGTAGTCGTTGGTCAGGCCGAGGGCGGCGTACTCCAGGGAGATGTCCTTGCCGTCCTTGCCCTTCAGGTAGGCGTTGACGCCCTTGGAGTAGGCGTCCAGGTACCGCTTGGTGGCGGCCGACAGCTTGGTGTCGTACTCCTGCTTCGCCACCCGGTCCCAGCCCATGGTGCGCAGGAACTCGTCGTTCTTGACCTGGCTCTTGCCGAACATCTCCGACAGGCGCCCGGCGGTCATGTGCCGGCGCACGTCCATCTCGTAGAACCGGTCCTGCGCCTGGACGTAGCCCTGCGCCATGAACAGGTCCTCGTCCGAGGACGCGTAGATCTGCGGGATGCCGTTGGCGTCCCGCTTGACGTCGACCGGACCCGACAGACCGTCGAGCTTGATCGTTCCGGTGGTCTGTGGCAGGGAGGCGCGCACCGTGCTGACCGACCAGTACCCGCCGTAGGCGATGCCTGCGATGACGGCCATGACCAGCAGCAGTACGAGCAGTCGGGCTCTTCGCCCCTTCTTCCTGCCGGACTTGGCGGGCGCGGCACCGGTGGTGGCGGTGTCACCCGTTGTGGCGGTGGTGTTCGGGGGCATCGCTGTCCTTGCTGTCCTAACGCGAGCGGCAGGTCGGGCTGTGACTTTGAATGAGCGCTGGAGCAACCATAGGCGCAGGACCCCGCCCGCCTTGACGCGGAGTCGGGAACGAACGCGCACGAGCGTTCGGTCTTCTCTGGAGAACGTCAAGAAAGCGTCAAGAATTAGGTAAGGTAACGAAGTACCTGGATGCGGTGCGCCGCAGCCTCGGATCTTGTGTTCGCGCCGTCCGCGCGTCCCCGCGCCCGGGCCAAGGAAGGGAACCGCCGCTGACTGTTCACCACCTCAACCAGCTACTGCTCGTCTGCTCCCTCGTCCTGCTCGTCGCCGTCGCGGCGGTGCGGATCTCCTCCCGCAGCGGGCTCCCCAGCCTGCTCGTGTACCTGGCGATCGGCGTCGTCATGGGGCAGGACGGCCTGGGCCACATCCGCTTCGACAGCGCCGCCGTGACGCAGGTCATGGGGTACGCGGCCCTGGTCGTGATCCTCGCCGAGGGCGGTCTCGGCACGAAATGGAAGGAGATTCGGCCGGTCCTGTCGTCCGCCTCCGTCCTCGCCACCGGGGGCGTCGCGGTCAGTGTCGGGGTGACCGCGGCGGGCGCGCACTATCTGGTCGGGCTGGAGTGGCGGCAGGCGCTCATCGTCGGCGCGGTGGTGTCCTCGACGGACGCGGCGGCCGTCTTCTCCGTGCTGCGCAGGATCCCGCTGCCGTCCCGGGTGACCGGCACCCTGGAGGCGGAGTCGGGCTTCAACGACGCCCCGGTGGTCATCCTGGTCGTCGCCTTCTCCACCGCCGGACCGGTCGAGCACTGGTCCCTGCTGCTGGGCGAGATAGCCCTGGAGCTGGCCATCGGCGCGGCCGTCGGGCTCGCGGTGGGCTTCGCCGGCGCCTGGGGACTCAGGCACGTGGCGCTGCCCGCCTCCGGCCTCTACCCGATCGCCGTCATGGCCATCGCCATCTCGGCGTACGCGGCCGGCGCCCTGGGGCACGGTAGCGGCTTCCTCGCGGTCTACCTGGCCTCGATGGTGCTCGGCAACGCCAAGCTCCCGCACTGGCCGGCCACCCGCGGCTTCGCCGAGGGGCTCGGCTGGATCGCCCAGATCGGCATGTTCGTCGTGCTCGGCCTGCTGGTCACCCCGCACGAACTGGGCGACGACGTCGTGCCCGCCCTGGTGATCGGGCTGGTGCTGACCATGGTGGCCCGGCCGCTCAGCGTGGTGCTCAGCCTGACCCCGTTCCGGGTGCCCTGGCAGGAGCAGACCCTGATGTCGTGGGCCGGACTGCGCGGCGCCGTACCCGTCATCCTGGCGACGATCCCCATGGTGAACGGCGTCGAGGGCAGCCGGAGCATCTTCAACATCGTCTTCGTCCTGGTCGTCGTCTACACCCTGGTGCAGGGGCCGACCCTGCCCTGGCTGGCGCGCAAGCTGCGGCTCGGCGAGAAGGGCGAGGCCGCCGACCTCGGCATCGAGTCGGCGCCCCTGGAGCGGCTGCGCGGGCACCTGCTGTCCGTGACCATCCCGGAGGAGTCGCGGATGCACGGCGTGGAGATCGCCGAGCTGCGGCTGCCCGCGGGCTCCGCGGTCACTCTCGTCGTCCGGGAGGGAAAATCGTTCGTTCCGATGCCCAGCACCGTGCTGCGGCACGGCGACGAGCTGCTGGTGGTCGCCACCGACCCGGTGCGCGACGCGGCGGAGCGACGGCTGCGCGCGGTCGCCCACGGCGGCAAGCTGGCGAGCTGGCTGGGCACGGACGGGGCGGAGGCCGGCGGCTCGAGCACCGGAAAACGGTGACGCCTGTACGATGAGGGCGCACCCTGATCGAACCAACTCTGCCTGACGCAGAGCTGGCGCGACCGTATGGCGGCCGGGACGCCCCCCACCTGAGCGTGGGCGCCGGTATCTACCGCAGTCCGCGCAAGAGGACAGCTCTCGGCGACCGGACCCGCACGGGGACCGCGCGCTACCAGGCGGCGGAAAGGCACGGGCCGTGGGATCCACGGTCACCGACGAATCGGCGAAGACCTCGACGGCGTCCTCCCGCCCGGGATACGGACCACTGCTGCGCACCCGCGGCGCGTGGACCTTCCTGCTCCCCGGTTTCGCGGCGCGGCAGCCGTTCGCGATGCTCACCCTCTCCATCGTGCTGCTGGTGCAGCACACCACCGGCTCGTACGGCGCCGCGGGCGCCGCCGCGGCCGTCACCGGCGTCTCCATGGCGCTGTTCGCGCCCTACAGCGGGCGCCTGGCCGACCGTTACGGCCAGCGCGCCGTGCTGCTCCCCGGCGTCCTGGTGCACGCGCTGTCCGGCCTGACCCTGACCGCGCTCGCGCTGGCGCACGCCCCCCTGTGGGCGCTCTTCCTGGCGGCCGTCCCGACCGGCGCCTCGGTGCCGCAGGTCGGCCCCATGGTCCGGGCACGCTGGGGCGTGAAGCTCCAGGGCACGCCCCTGATGGCCACCGCGGCCGCGTTCGAGTCCGTCACCGACGAGCTGACCTTCGTCTTCGGACCCCTGCTGGCGACCGCGCTGTGCACCGCCGTCGACCCGGCGGCCGGCCTGCTCACCGAGGCCGGCCTGACCCTCGTCGGGGGTCTGCTGTTCGCCGCCCAGAAGGGCACCCAGCCGCGGGTGAGCGCGCGGGACGGGCACACCCGCGAGGACCACGGCTCCGCGCTGCGCGTGCCCGGTGTGCGCGTGCTGATCGTGACCTTCCTCGGCATCGGCTCGGTCTTCGGCGGCATGCAGGTCTCCCTGGCCGCCTTCACCCAGTCGATCGGCGAGCCCGGCCTGAACGGCGTCCTGTACGGCGTGTTCGCCGCCGGCAACATGCTGTCCGGCGTCGTCTGCGGCGCCGTCGCCTGGAAGACGGCCCCCCAGCGCCGCCTGGTCGTCGGCTACACGGCGCTCGCGGTGGCCGCCTCCGCGCTGTGGACGGCGCACTCCGTACCGCTGCTGGGCGCGCTCGGCCTGCTGGTCGGCATGTGCATCGCGCCGTCGCTGATCACCGGCTACACCCTGGTCGACGGCCTGGTGCCGGCGGGCGCGCGCACCGAGGCCTTCACCTGGCTGACCGGCGCGGTGGCGCTGGGCCAGGCGGCCGCGGTCACGGTGGCCGGGCAACTGGAGGACCGGCTGTGGGACGGCTCGGGATTCCTGGTGCCGATGGGCGGCACGGTGCTCGCCCTGGTGACCCTGCTCACGCTGCGCTCCCGGCTCGCCGGACGCCGCGCGAGCCAGGAGGTGGCGCGTGGCGTCGGTCACCGCACGCCGGTCACGGTGGACTGATCCCCGGGAATGCGTCACTATGGAGCGTCGTTAGCACTCATTGAGTGAGAGTGCCAGGAGGAAGACAGTGCCGACCTACCAGTACCAGTGCACCGAGTGCGGCGAGGGCCTCGAGGCGGTGCAGAAGTTCACCGACGACGCCCTGACCGAGTGCCCCAGCTGCGGTGGCCGCCTGAAGAAGGTGTTCTCCGCGGTCGGCATCGTCTTCAAGGGCTCCGGCTTCTACCGCAACGATTCCCGCGGCTCCACGTCGAGCAGCAGCCCGGCGGCGAAGTCGTCCGGCTCCTCGTCGACGTCCTCGACGTCGTCCGACTCGAAGTCGTCCTCGACGTCGTCCGCGTCGTCGACTGGCTCGACCGGCAGCTCCGCCGCCTGACGCCTTCCGCTCGACGCCGGCCCCGCTGTCGCACGACGGCGGGGCCCACGGCGTCCCCCGGCCGGGGCGCGCGAGCCGTCGCGGAACCCCCTGCTGCGCGGGCGCGCGGCCAGCTAATGTCTTGGCCATGGCGAACGCAGAGATCGGCGTAATCGGCGGCTCGGGCTTCTACTCGTTCCTCGAGGACGTGACCGAGGTCCAGGTGGACACCCCCTACGGGCCGCCCAGCGACTCCCTCTTCCTCGGCGAGATCGCCGGCCGGCGGGTCGCCTTCCTGCCCCGGCACGGCCGCGGCCACCATCTGCCGCCGCACCGCATCAACTACCGCGCCAACCTGTGGGCGTTGCGCTCCCTCGGCGTGCGCCAGGTGCTCGGCCCCTCCGCGGTGGGCGGCCTGCGCCCCGAATACGGGCCGGGCACCCTGCTGGTGCCGGACCAGTTCGTCGACCGCACCAAGTCCCGCGCCCAGTCCTACTTCGACGGACTGCCGCTGCCCGACGGCACGGTGCCGAACGTCGTGCACGTCTCGCTGGCCGACCCCTACTGCCCCACCGGGCGGGCCGTCGCGCTCAAGGCCGCCCGGGGCCGGGACTGGGAGCCGGTGGACGGCGGCACGCTGGTCGTGGTCGAGGGACCGCGCTTCTCCACGCGCGCCGAGTCGCTGTGGCACCAGGCGCAGGGCTGGTCGGTCGTGGGCATGACCGGTCACCCCGAGGCGGCCCTCGCCCGCGAACTGGAGCTGTGCTACACCTCCCTGACCCTGGTCACCGACCTCGACGCGGGCGCCGAGACCGGCGAGGGCGTCTCCCACGAGGAGGTGCTGCGGGTGTTCGCGGCCAATGTGGAGCGGCTGCGCGGGGTGCTCTTCGACGCGGTGGCCGCGCTGCCGGAGAACGGGGCGCGGGACTGCCTGTGCACGCAGGCGCTCGGCGGGATGGACCCGGGCTTCGAGCTGCCGTAGCGGGGACGGGGTGCGGGAGCGGGGTGCGGTAGCGGAAACGCGGACGGGGTGCGGTAGCGGGAGCGGAACGGCTCGTTCGGGTGGGCGAGTTGTCCACAGGCGATCCGCGGTCCACAGGCTCCGGCGGGATGCGGCGCGAGGCGTCATCGTGGCAGCGCAAGCCGAAATCTCGTCGCAGGCGGTGATCCCGATGTCCACCCCCTTGTCCGCCCAGCCGTCGTCCAACCTGCCCACGTCCCCTCCGCCCTGGCCTTCCCCGCCCTCCTCCCCTCTGCCTTCGCTCCCTCCGCCCGCGCCTCCCGCGCCCTCGTCCGCCGCGCCGTCGCCTTTTCCGCGACCGCCGCGGCCCCTGGGCACGGACGCGCCCGCGACCTGCGAGGTGCCGCCGTTCGCTCCGGTGCGGGTGCGCGGCGGGCGGTACCGGGTGCAGCGGCTGGTACGGCACCGGGGGCGGGCGATCGCGGCCGGCCTCGCGGTGACCGCGGCGGCCCTGGTGGCGGCGGGGCCGCGCGCTCCGGCGGACCGTCCCGCCGCGGCGCCGCACACCGGATACGCGCGCGGACACCCGGCGAGTGCCCCGCACCGGCAGCGCCCGGCGGAACTGGTGGCGGCACCCGTGCGGATCGCGGACGCGGACACGGTCCGGCTGCTGCGCCCCGGTGACCGGGTGGACGTCGTGGCCGCGCAGGACACGGCGGCCGGGAGCGGCGCCCGGGTGCTCGCGCGCGGAGCGCGGGTGACGAGGGTGCCGCGGCCGCCGGACGGCGTGACCGAGGGCGGCGCGCTGATCGTGCTGGCGGTGCCCCGCGCCACGGCGACGGCACTCGTCGGTGCGGGCACCACGGCGCGGCTGGCGGTGACGCTGTGCTGAACCGGAGCGGTCCCCTGCTGGACGACTCGCCGTCAAGTCGCTCGTTCGAGGGACAGGATTGGACACAATGGCGGCACCGTGCCGTAGGTTGCGGAGCGTTTTGTTCCACAACTTGTGTACACGAGGAGCGTCCCAGAGGTGAGCGCGAAGAAGGAACCGAGCGTCTGGCAGGGCTTCAAGGCCTTCCTGATGCGCGGCAACGTCATCGACCTGGCCGTCGCGGTGGTCATCGGCGCCGCCTTCACGAACATCGTGAACGCGTTGGTGAAGGGGATCATCAACCCGCTGGTGGGTGCGATCGGCACGCAGAACCTGGACAACTACAGCACGTGCCTGAGCGGCTCGTGCCACGGGACGCACGGCATCCAGCTGATGTGGGGCTCCGTCCTCGGTGCGACGCTGTCCTTCCTGATCACCGCGACCGTCGTGTACTTCCTGATGGTCCTGCCGATGTCGAAGTACCTGGCCCGCCAGGCGGACCGCAAGGCGGCGCGGGAGGGCACGAAGGAGATCGTCGAGGTGACCGAGCTGGAGGTCCTCAAGGAGATCCGCGACGCGCTGCTGGCCCAGCGCGCGGCGGGGCACGACGAACGTTAGGGCGGTGTCCGCCGCCGGCTCAGATGTGGTGCGGCGGCTTCTCGTCCAGGAAGCGCTTGAGGTCGGACGCGCTGTCGCGGTCCGGCCGCTCGCCCCAGCCCCGGTCGGTGTCGTCCGCGGACTGCTGGTCCAGCGGATCGTCGAAGACCAGCGCGGGCTTCGGGTCACGCGGCTCGGATGCGGGGGCGTCGCTCATGCGTCCAGGGTACGGCCCCCGTCCCGGTGGCCCCCCGACCGCCGGTGAGACGCTTCACCACCCGATGGCCCGGTTTTCTGGTGTGCTGGGAGCCATGACGTCCAGTTCCACCCCGGCCCCCGCCTCCCCCGGCGCCCCGCACCCCTCTTCCCCCGTGAAGCGGCTCACCGCGCGCGGGCGCAACGAGGCCCACCGCGTCTCCTCCCCGCTGGAGCTCTTCTTCGACCTGTGTTTCGTCGTGGCGATCGCACAGGCGGGCGTGCAGTTGGTGCACGCCGTCGGCACCGGGCACCCGGGCACCGGGGTCCTCGACTACGCCATGCTGTTCTTCGCCATCTGGTGGGCCTGGATGAACTTCTCCTGGTTCGCCTCGGCGTACGACAACGACGACGTGCCCTACCGGGTCGTCACACTGGTGCAGATCGCCGGCGTCCTGGTGCTGGCCGCCGGTGTCTCCCAGGGCTTTCGGCAGCACGAGTTCCTGGCGGTCTGGCTCGGCTACGCGATCATGCGGGTGGCGATGGCCACCCAGTGGCTGAGAGCGGCGCGCACGGCCGGGGGCGCCGAGCGCCAGGCCACGCTGCGGTACGCGTGCGGCGTGCTGCTGTGCCAGGTCGGCTGGCTCGGTCTGGTCGTGCTGCCGCAGCCGGCCCGCCCCTGGGTGTTCCTGGTGATGGCGGTGCTGGAGATGTGCGTGCCGCTGTTCGCCGAGCGCAACCACGAGACGTCCTGGCATCCGCACCACATCGCGGAGCGGTACGGCCTGTTCACGATCATCGTGCTGGGCGAGACGATCTCCGCGGCCACGGTCGCGGTGAAGTCGGCCATGGACAGGCACTCCGCGCTGGGCGAGCTGCTGCCGATCGCGGGCGGCGGGCTCCTGATCGTCTTCTCCGCCTGGTGGATCTACTTCGTGGTGCCCATCCACGGCCATCTGCGCTCCAGCAAGCGGGCGTTCCTGTGGGGCTACGGCCACTACCTGATCTTCGCGTCGGCGGCGGCGATCGGCGCGGGCCTGGAGGTGTCCGTGGAGCAGGCCGTCGGCTCCTCGCACCTCTCCGCGACGGCCGCCTCGGCGGCGGTGACCCTGCCCACGGCGCTGTACCTGCTGGCCGTCTGGGCACTGCACGCACGGCACTTCAAGGTGGGCCTCGCCCAGCAACTGGTGCTGCCGGTCACGGCCCTGCTGGTGCTCTGCTGCACCTTCCTCGGCGACCGGGCGGTGCTCGCGGCGGGCCTGGTCTGCGCGGCGGCGGTGGCGACCGGGGTGACGCTGACGGCGCGCACGGTGCGCGCGGAACGCGCGGCGACCGCCACGACACCGGCCGGCTGACCCCTTCGGCGGCGGCCGGGAGTGGGCCAGACTGGCCGGCATGACAGTCGACGCACTGACCGACGTCGCCGGGGTGCGGGTGGGGCACGCCACCCGCACCGGGAACGGCCGGCTCACCGGGACCACGGTCGTACTGGCCCCGGAGGGCGGCGCCGTCGCCGCCGTGGACGTGCGCGGCGGCGGGCCCGGCACCAAGGAGACCGACGCCCTCGACCCGCGCAACATGGTCCAGCGGATCGACGCGATCGTGCTCACCGGGGGCAGCGCCTACGGGCTGGACGCGGCGTCCGGGGTGATGGCCTGGCTGGAGGAGCGCGGGCGGGGCGTGCCGGTGGGGACGGACCCGGCGCACGTCGTGCCGGTGGTGCCCGCCGCGTGCGTCTTCGACCTGGGGCGCGGTGGCGACTTCCGCGCCCGGCCGGACGCCGCGACGGGACGCGCCGCGGTGGAGGCGGCGGCCGCGACCGCGCCGGGCGCCCCGGTGCCGCAGGGCTGCGTGGGGGCCGGCACCGGCGCGGTGGCCGGCCGGCTCAAGGGCGGCGTGGGCACCACGAGCACGGTGCTCGGCTCGGGGATCACGGTGGCCGCGCTGGTGGTGGCCAACGCCGCGGGTTCGGTGCTGGATCCGGAGACGGGGGTGCTGTACGGGGAGTTGTACGAGGGCCGGGTCGCCTACCCGGAGCAGCACGTGCACGAGGCGGCGCGGCGGCGGCTGGCGCAGGCCGGTGCCGCCGGCGCGCCGCCGCTGAACACGACGCTCGCGGTGGTCGCGACCGACGCGGACCTCTCCAAGGCCCAGGCGCAGAAGCTGGCGGGCACCGCCCACGACGGCATCGCCCGTGCCGTGCGCCCGGTCCATCTGCTGCACGACGGCGACACGGTCTTCGCCCTGGCCACCGGCGCCCGCCCGCTGGACGCGCGCCCGTACGCCCTCAACGAACTGCTCGCCGCGGGCGCGGACCTGGTGACCCGGGCGATCGTACGGGCGGTGCGCGCGGCCGAGTCGGTGGCCGGACCGGGCGGGACGTGGCCGTCGTACGGGGAGTTGTACGGGCGCCCGTAGAGGCTTGGTGAGGACGGGGATTGTCGCGGTTCTGTCACGTCATGCTGTTCCGGGGCGCTGGCGGGAACCTCAGCGAGGGTTTGCGCGCTCTTTATTGACGCTGGAACGGATCACTCACATCACACGAACCTGGAGCAGCCCGTGACAACGCCGGACATTACAGCGCGGCGCGCACTGGGGGCCTGTGCCGCCCTGATGGTCGGCGCCCTCACCCTGACCGCCTGCGGCGGCAACGCCAACGCCTCCAACAGCGGCGGCAAGGATTCCCCCAAGACGTCGACGGCGAAGATAGCGATCTCGGCGAAGGACGGCGCCACGGACGCGTCCATCAACGCGACCGGGGTGAAGGTCAGCGACGGCAGGCTGACGGACGTGAAGATGACCGTGGCCGGGTCCGGGCAGACCGTGCCGGGGGCGATATCCACGGACGGCCACAGCTGGAAGCCGAAGCAGCAGCTGGAGCGCGGCACGAAGTACCAGATAGCCGCGGCCGCCAAGGACGCCGACGGGCGCCCGGCGGCGGCCAACGCCATCTTCACCACGGTGAGTTCCGCGAACAGCTTCATCGGCACCTACACCCCGGACAACGGCTCCACGGTCGGCGTGGGCATGCCGGTGTCGTTCACCTTCGACAAGTCGATCAGCGACAAGAAGGCCGTGCAGTCGCACATCACGGTCAACTCCAGCAGCGGCCAGCAGGTGGTCGGGCACTGGTTCGGCGACCGCCGCCTGGACTTCCGGCCGCAGGAGTACTGGAAGGCCGGCTCCAAGGTCACGATGAACATCGACCTGGACGGCGTGCAGGGCGCCCAGGGCGTCTACGGCGTGCAGAAGAAGACCGTCTCCTTCACCGTCGGGCGCTCCCAGGTCTCCACGGTCGACGTCAACACCGAGACGATGACCGTGGTGCGGGACGGCCAGACGCTCAAGACGATGCCGATCTCCGCGGGCAGCCCGCAGCACACCACGTACAACGGGCAGATGGTGATCTCCGAGAAGTTCACCCAGACCCGGATGAACGGCTCGACGGTCGGCTTCGGCGGGGAGTACGACATCCCGGACGTGCCGCACGCGATGCGGCTGACCACGTCGGGCACCTTCATCCACGGCAACTACTGGTACAACCGCGGCAACCCGCCCTTCGGCCGCCAGGGCACCAGCCACGGCTGCGTGGGCCTCGCGGACGTGCAGGGCGCGCAGGGCGACACCCCCGCGAAGTGGTTCTTCGACAACTCGCTCGTCGGCGACGTCGTCATCGTGAAGAACTCCCCCGACTCCACCGTCTCCCCGGACAACGGCCTCAACGGCTGGAACATGTCCTGGAGCGCCTGGACCGCCGGAAGTGCCGTCTGAGCGGCGACTTTTGACATCACGTGGGGCCGCGCGGGAACTTATCGCGCGGCCCGCGCGTTTTCCCGGTGTTCGTTTTCCTCAATCCCGGGACATGATGTCCGACCCAGGGGCTACGGTATGCACCCACAAGGTGACATGCAGCAACGCCGGGAGATGCCTTGAGCGTTCCGTACGAGACGGCAGCGTACGAACCAGCCGAGTCGCCCGAGTCTCCGGAGGAGCACCTCGCGCGGCTCCTCGGCCGTGCCCTGAACTCCTTCGAGCTGCCCGACGAGGTGATCCGGCGGCTCGACTGCGCGCTGGCCCACGACAGTTCGCTGTACTCGGCGCACCACAGCGCCGGGCTGCACCGGGAGACGTACCGGCACACCTGGCTGCTCGCCGACGGTTCGGCCGTCACGCTGTGGGAGCTGGTGCACAACACCACCCCGGGCGGCGCCCCGGAGCACGAGGTGTACGTGGACGAGGAGGAGCTGGGGGCCGCCACCGCGCGCCTCGGACTGGCGCCGGACGCCCCCGAGCTGGAGTTGCCCTCGCCGATCTGGCTGTGGACGCTTCCCACGCCCCGGCATGTGTTCGCCTCCGGCGACTGCGCCGACCACGTCCGCCGGCTGTTGCGCCGCGCGGAGAACCCGGACCGCCCCGACGCCCGCACGGCGGCCCTGCTGGCCACGGCGACGGCCCATGAGATCACCCAGGCGTTCGGCCGCCCGGGCCGGGTGGGCCGGTCGGGACTGAGCTATGTGCTCTACGAGCACGCGTTCCTGCTGCCGGACGGCAGCGAGGCCTCTCTGTGGGAGGTCGAGCACACGGCGACGCCGGACGGGCGGCACATGTGCGAGGTGTACACGTCGGAGGAGGCGGCCCGCTCCGCGATGGAACGGCGCGCGGCCCGACAGGGCTAGGGCCTCTCGTTTGGATCAAGCCGGGTCGGCGACAGGCGAGCGCGGCGGCCAAGGCGACGGGCTGGGCGGCGGTCGGCCCGGAGGGCCGGGGCGGCTGCCGGTCCGGTCAGCGGTGGCCGAGCTGCCGTATCAGTCCGGCGAAGGCGTCCTGTTCGGCCGGGGTCAGCTCCACCGACTCCCGCAGCGGGCCGGTCCCCGGCTGGGCCGGCAGGAACGGCAGGCGGGCGGCCGCGAGTTCACGTATCGCCTGTGCCCGATACCGGCGCAGCAGACGCAGGACGCCGATCGCCCAGACCACACCGGCGACGGTGAGGATGGCCGCGGCTGCCAGCTGGATCGTCGAGAGATGCTCGGGCATGCCTTCCAGTACACACCACACACGGCCCTTCGGCCCCGGACCGTGATGTATCTCGCAGGTGCCGTGAACAACACACAACGCGCCAAAGGGCCGAGCGGGGGCGAAGCGAACGCGGGCCGTCGCGGGGCCGGACGGCGGTTCGGCGGTGCGGCATCCTCGTACGCATGACGACCGCCACCCCGGCCCGGCTGCTGCGACTGCTCTCTCTCCTCCAGACGCCCCGCGAGTGGCCCGGCGGGGAGCTGGCGGAGCGGCTCGGGGTGTCCCGTCGTACCGTGCGGCGCGACATCGACCGGCTGCGGGAGCTGGGCTACCCGGTGGAGGCGTCCAAGGGCGCGGACGGCGGGTACCGGCTGGTGGCGGGCACGGCGATGCCGCCGCTGCTGCTGGACGACGAGGAGGCCGTCGCCATCGCGGTGGGGTTGCGGGCCGGTGCGGCGCACGCCGTGTCCGGGGTGGACGAGGCGTCGGTACGGGCCCTGGCCAAGCTGGAGCAGGTGCTGCCGGCCCGGCTGCGCCACCGGGTCGCCACGCTCCAGGCCGCGATCACCCCGCTGCCCGGCGAGGACGGCACGAGCATCGCGCCAAAGACGCTGACCGCGCTGGCCGGGGCGGTGACCGGCCGGGAGCGGCTGCGGTTCGCCTACCGCGACAAGGACGGCGGCGACTCCCGCCGGCTGACCGAGCCGTACCGGCTGATGTCGGCGGGCCGCCGCTGGTACCTGGTCGCCTACGACCTGGACCGCGCGGGCTGGCGGACGTTCCGGGTGGACCGGCTGAGCGAGCCGTTCGCCACCGGAGTGCGGTTCGCGGCACGGGAGTTCCCGGCCGGTGGCGCCGCCGAGTATCTGCGGCGGTCCATCCACGGGGGGCCGGAGACCTATGCGTTCGAGGTGCGGTTCGCCGCGTCGGCCGAGGAGGTCGCCGAGCGGGTCCGGGCGTGGCTGGGAACGCCCGTGGACGACGGCGGGGGCGGCTGTGTCCTGCGGGGCGACGCCGGCGGCCCGGCCGAGTGGCTGGCGGTCCGGCTGGCGCTTGCCGGGTACGAGTTCACGGTGCGGGCCCCGGAGGAACTGAAGGTGGCGGTCCGGGAGTTGGGCGGGCGGCTGAGCCGGGCGGGGCGCGGGGCGCCCGAGGACGGCCCGGCCGGGTCGCACGGCCCCGGCGCGGACGTCCGGGAGGAAAGCCACCGGCTGCCCCGGCACGAGCCGGGGGGCAGGCCCTAGCGTTCGCCGTTCCAGGCGAAGGCGTCCAGGGCCCTGAGGTTGCGCAGGGCCAGGGCGGCGGGGCCGTCCGGGCCGGCGGGCGGGGCCGCGGTGGCGGCCCAGGACTTCACGGCCACGCGGACGGCGCTGCCGGCCACCGCGGCGGCGAAGCGCAGATCGGGGGTGATCACCGGGAGGGGCGCTCCGCCCGGCACCGCCTCCTCGCCGACGGCCTCCCCTTCACCGGCAGCCGTCTCCTCGCCGGTGGCCGCTTCCCCGCCGGTTGCCGCCTCCTCCTCGGCAACCGTCTCCCGCACCGGCTCGGCCCACGCGGGGGAGGCCAGCCGTCGTGCCAGGATCTCCGCCAGCGCGTCCTCCGAGGTCTGACCCACCTCGGCCCAGACCCTGCGCAGGGCGGGGCTGGTGTCGGTCAGCCGGATCAGGGTGCGCACCCACTCCCAGGAGGCCGCGGAGACGCCCGCTCCGGGCTGGAGGGTGTGCTCGACGGCGTGTTCCAGGGCCTGCGGGACGGAGAGGCGGGCCGGGGCGGTGCGCACGGCCTCCGCCCAGCGCTGGGCACCGGCGGCGTACAGCGGCGCGACCGCCTCCTCCTTGGTGGCGAAGTAGCGGTAGAACGTGCGCGGTGCGATGCCCGCCTGGCGGGCGATGTCCTCGGCGCGGGTGGCCCGCAGGCCCTGGCGGACGAAGAGGGCGGCCGCCGCCCGCGCGATCTCCATCCGGGTCTCGGCCTTGCGGCGCTCGGTGAGGGAGAGGGACGGCGGGGTGGAGCCGGGGGTGGGGCGGGGGGTGGTGCTCATCTCGGCAGGCTATGACGGTGTGGCAGAAGCTGCCATCCGGCGGTTCACCCCGGGGTTCAGGTACGGGGTGGGCCGCCACCTGCCGTGCCCTCGGCCGCTCCGGCCCGCCCGACGCGCCGCTCCGCGCACTCCCGCGCCCCCTCGCACCGGGCCGCTCCCCCAGCGTCACACGGACCGGTCCGCTCTCGCAGCGGAAGCCCCCTGGGCGGGGCCTGGGCACGGTGTCCGTCTCCCCGCTCGATGGCGTGGAAGTGCCGTTACGAGCCGGCCGACCCGGTTCCCACCGCACCGCACCGCCCGGCACCGCCCCCGCCCGGCAGCGCCCCCGCACGGCAGCGGCGCGGACGCGCGCCGAGCACGAAAGGAGCCGGGCTCCGGCGCCCGGGGGGGGTGTGGGCGCCGGAGCCCGGCTCTGGGAAGTCCCAACGCCGGGGGGGATGTGCGTCGGGACGTGGCTCGCGTGGGGGTCGGCCGGGTGGTGCGTGGTGGTGCGGTTCGGGCGGTGCGTTCGTGCGAAAGGTGCCCTGCGTGGGGAGTGCGGCCGTTCGAGGGGCCCGCTTCCGGGCCCGGAAGGGTTGTTCCCTCGGGCCCGGGAGTTGAAGCGGCGGCCGGGCGCCGTGTTTGCGCCGTCTTTCGCCACCGGGCGTACGCCGCCTCGCCCACGGGCGCGGACCGGTGCGCGGTGCCGCCGTGGCCCGGGCGCTCGGGCGGGTCACGCCGCCGCGTCGAAGCCGGTGTCGCGGGCCAGCTTCTTCAGCTCCAGCAGGGCGTGCTTCTCGATCTGGCGGATGCGCTCGCGGGTCAGGCCGTGCTCCTTGCCGACCTCGGTCAGGGTGCGCTCGCGGCCGTCCTCGATGCCGTACCGCATCTTGATGATGGACGCGGTGCGCTGGTCCAGCCGGCCGATCAGGTCGTCCAGTTCCTCGCTGCGCAGCAGGGTCAGGACGGACTGCTCGGGGCTGACCGCCGAGGTGTCCTCCAGCAGGTCGCCGAACTGGGTCTCGCCCTCGTCGTCCACCGACATGTTCAGGGAGACCGGGTCGCGGGCCCAGTCGAGGACGTCGGTGACGCGCTCGGGCGTCGAGCCCAGCTCCGCGGCGATCTCCGCGGGCTCCGGGTCGCGGCCGTGCTCCCGGTTGAACTCGCGCTGCACCCGGCGGATGCGGCCCAGCTCCTCCACCAGGTGGACGGGGAGCCGGATGGTGCGCGACTGGTCGGCTATGGAGCGGGTGATCGCCTGGCGGATCCACCAGGTGGCGTACGTGGAGAACTTGAAGCCCTTGCGGTAGTCGAACTTCTCCACGGCGCGCACCAGGCCGGCGTTGCCCTCCTGGATCAGGTCGAGCAGGGGCAGGCCGCTGCGCGGGTAGCGCCGGGCGACGGCCACGACCAGGCGGAGGTTGGAGCGGATGAAGACGTCCTTGGCGCGCTCACCCGCGGCGACCAGAGCCTGGAGCTCCTCGCGGGTGGCGTCCGAGGCCGTCTCCTCGAACCCGTCGAGGACCTGCCGCGCGAACACACCCGCCTCGATGGTCTGGGACAGCTCGACCTCCTTTGCGGCGTCGAGCAGCGGCGTACGCGCGATCTCGTCGAGGTACATGCCGACCAGGTCGCGGTCCGCGATCTCGCCGCCATGAGCGCGAAGCCTGCTTGCCGAGTCGGCCGTCTCGCCGGAGGCGGACTGACGACGGGCGACGGCACGGGTTGCCATGCGTGCTCCCTTGCGATGGTGGGCTGGCGGGTGGTCCTGTTGAACGCTCGGCACTTCGGGGACCTGTCCTGGACTCTCCCCTGAGTGCCCTGCATCCGAAGGAAACAACGACTGGAATCCGGACAGAATTCCCAACCCGCCCACCAATTTTTCTGATCATGCAGTACCCTGTTCCGCCGCACGCGAGGGAAGGGGACGTCCGTGCCTACAGAGGTGCAGGTCAGGCCGGGAGTCGAGGGGGACCTCGACGCCCTCACGGAGATCTACAACCACTACGTCCGCACGACACCCGTCACGTTCGACACCGTGGCCCTCACTCCCGGGGAGCGCCGCCCCTGGCTGCTCTCCCACCCGGAAGACGGCCCGCACCGCCTGATGGTTGCCACGCAGGCCGCCCCCGACACCGGTGCCCCGCGGATACTCGGGTACGCCACCTCGGGACCGCACCGCGCGCGGCCCGCGTACGCGACCTCCGTGGAGACCTCGGTGTACGTCGCCCCCGACGCGGGCCGGCGCGGCGTCGGCACCCTGCTCTACGACGCCCTCTTCACGGCCCTGTCCGGCGAGGACCTGCACCGCGCCTACGCCGGGATCACCCAGCCGAACGAGGCCTCCGTGCGCCTGCACGCGCGCTTCGGCTTCCGGCCCATCGGCACCTTTTGCGAGGTGGGCCGCAAGTTCGGCCGCTACTGGGACGTGGCCTGGTACGAGAAGGAGCTGTAGCGGGCCCGGCCGGTGTCCGGCGAGGCCGGGCCGCAAGGCCCTAGCCGAACTGCACCGACCGCTTGGCCAGGCCCATCCAGAAGCCGTCGATCACCGACTCGTGGGCGTCCAGCCCGCCGCCCGCGTCCGCCGCGCCCATGGTGACGAAGAGCGGGGCGAAGTGCTCGGTGCGGGGGTGGGCGTAGCGGCCGGCCGGGGCCTTGGCGGAGAAGTCGAGGAGGGCGTCCCAGTCGCGGTCGGCCAGGGCGCGCCGGCCCCAGTCGTCGAACTCGGCGGACCAGGCGGGGACCCCTGGGCCGGTGTGGCGCAGGGCGGCGAGGTTGTGGGTGAAGAAGCCGGAGCCGACGATCAGCACGCCCTCGTCGCGCAGCGGGGCGAGCCTGCGGCCGATCTCCATCAGCCGCACCGGGTCGAGGGTGGGCATGGACACCTGGAGCACCGGGATGTCGGCGTCCGGGTACATCTCGACCAGGGGGACGTAGGCGCCGTGGTCCAGGCCCCGGTCCGGGACGTCCTGGACGGGGGTGCCGGGGGCGCGCAGCAGCCTGCGCACGGACTCGGCGAGCGCGGGTGCGCCGGGGGCGGGGTACCGGACCTGGTAGTAGTGCTCGGGGAAGCCCCAGAAGTCGTACACGAGCGGGACGGTCTCCACGGCGCCGAGGGCGAGCGGCGCCTCCTCCCAGTGGGCGGAGACGACGAGGATCGCCTTCGGGCGGGGCAGCGCCGCGGCCCAGTCGGCGAGCTGGCCGGGCCACACCGGGTCGTCGGCGAGCGGCGGTGCGCCGTGGCTGAGGTACAGGGCGGGCATGCGCTCCCGGCCGGCGGCGGGGGTGGCTGCGGACATGACGGCGGCTCCCGGTCGTTCCGACGGACCATCGTCCCGATGGGCCGGATGCTTCTGGATGCTTTAACTCTCAAGTTCCAGTGTCCACCGTAAGCGCCACTGCTTCAAGTTTCAAAAAGACCCTTCGTAAAGTAGATACATGAATACGGCACCGGACTCCGCCGACACGGAACACCGCTGGCTCACCGCCGAGGAACAGCGCGTCTGGCGCGCGTACCTGCACGCCACCACCCTGCTGGAGGACCACCTCGACCGGCAGTTGCAGCGTGACGCGGGCATGCCGCACGTCTACTACGGGCTCCTCGTCACCCTCGCCGAGGCGCCGCGACGCCGGCTGCGGATGACGGAGCTGGCGATGAAGGCGAAGATCACCCGCTCCCGGCTGTCGCACGCCGTCGCCCGGCTGGAGAAGAGCGGCTGGGTGCGCCGGGAGAACTGCCCCTCCGACAAGCGCGGCCAGCTGGCGGTGCTCACCGAGGAGGGCGCCGCGGTGCTCGGCCGTACCGCGCCGGGCCATGTCGCCGCCGTGCGCCAGGCCCTGTTCGACCGGCTCAGCCCGGAACAGCAGAAGGCCCTCGGCGAGATCATGGAGATCGTCGCCGAGGGCCTGCAGCCGGACGAGGCGGGCGCGGACCTGCCCTGGCTGCGCTAGCGCCTCTCGTTCGGATCGTGCCGGGCTCGCTGATCCGGCCTGATCCGAACGGAAGACCCCAGCCCCCGCTAGCCCCCGCTCCGCGCGGGGCCTTGGCTCACCGCCGTGTTCAGTGGGCCACCACCGGCACCGGCACCTCGTCCTCGGCGCCCCTGCCGGAGGCCACCGTGACGGAGCCCGGACGGCCGGCGTTGACGAAGGTGAAGGCGATCAGCGAGGCGACCCCGAGGATGCCGACGGCGAGGGCGATCGCCGAGGTGTAGCCGTGCACCATGCTCTGCAGCCCGAGCAGCTGCTGCTGCGGCTTGGTGACGGCACCGCCGACGTGGTCGTTGAAGTACGACGTCTTCGCGGACGCGGCGATGGTGTTCAGCAGGGCGGTGCCGATCGCGCCGCCCACCTGCTGCGAGGTGTTGACCATCGCGGAGGCGACACCGGCGTCCCGGGGCTCGACGCCCTGGGTGGCCAGGGACATGGCCGGCATGAAGGCCGTGCCCATGCCGAGGCCGAGCAGCACCATCGCGGGCAGCAGCAGGGTGACGTACGAGGAGCCGATCTCCAGCTGGGTCAGCAGCAGCATGCCGAGGCCGGCCACCAGGAAGCCGGGGCCCATCAGCAGCCGGGGCCGGACCCGGGTCATCAGCCGGGCGCCGATCTGGGTGGAGCCGGTGATCATGCCGGCCACCATCGGCAGGAACGCGAAGCCCGTCTTGACCGGCGTGTAGCCCTTCACGATCTGCAGGTAGTAGGTCAGGAAGAGGAACAGGCCGAACATGCCGATGATGGCGAGGCCGAGGGAAAGGTAGATGCCACCGCGGTTGCGGTCGCGGACCACGCGCAGCGGCAGCAGCGGGGCCTTGACCCGCGACTCGACCAGCACGAACGCCAGCAGCAGCACCACGGACGCGACGAACATGGACACGGTCACGGCGTCGCCCCAGCCGTCGGACTCGGCGCGCGTGAAGCCGTAGACCAGCGCGACCAGGCCGAGGGTGGACAGGAGCACGCCGGGGATGTCGAGCGGGGAGCGGTTGCGGCCGCCCTCCGGCTCCCGGATGACGAGGGTGGCGCCGAGCGCGGCGACGACGGCGAACGGCACGTTGACGAAGAACGTCCAGCGCCAGTCCAGGTACTCGGTGAGGAAACCGCCGAGGATCAGGCCGACGGCACCGCCGCCGCCCGCGATGGCGCCGTAGATGCCGAACGCCTTGGCGCGCTCCCGGGCGTCCGTGAACATCACGGCCAGCAGGGACAGCGCGGCTGGGGCCAGCAGCGCGCCGAAGACGCCCTGGAGGGCACGGGCGCCGAACATCATCGGGCCGGAGGTGGCCAGACCGCCGAGCGCGGAGGCGAGGGCGAAACCGACCAGACCGGTGAGGAAGGCTCGCCGGCGGCCCCACTTGTCGGCGATCCGGCCGCCGAAGAGCAGCAGCCCGCCGAAGGCGAGGGCGTAGGCCGTGACGACCCACTGCCGGTTGCCGTCGGATATGCCGAGGTCCTTCTGGGCCGACGGCAGGGCGATGTTCACGATGGTCGAGTCGAGGACGACCATCAGCTGGGCGAGCGCGATGAAGACGAGCGCCTTCCAGCGGTTGGCGTCACCGCTGCGCGCGGTGAGGCCGGGAGCCTTGACGGCTTCGGACATGGGGGTACCCACTTCGGGACTTCGAGACGACGGACTCAGGACGTCGTGACGGAAAAATGACGAGAAATCGACAGAGAACGAAAAGTGTCGGGACAGTGAACGGAAGTCGGGTCGCGCGGAGCTACGCGGTCGGGCAGGACCGACGCAGCTCCTCGACGGTGACGGCATGGCCCGGCAGGGCCGAGCGGGCGGGGGCCCGCAGGCCGTCGAGGAAGATCTGGAGGTGGCGGTGGACGAACCGGTCGCCGCGCAGGCAGTCCGTGCCGGCCGGGGGCCGGCTCAGCTGGGCGACGGCGACCAGCAGGTCGAAGGCGCCTACGTCGGGCCGGAGCTGACCGGCTGTCACCGCCCGGCCCATGACCTCCTCCACGAGGCTTTCGACACGCTCGCGGGAGGCCTCCAGGTCGGGGTGGTGGCGGTCGAAGGTGCTGGAGACCATCGGACACAGGGCACTGATCCGCTCGTCGGCGGCGGTGTGCACGAAGTGCTCCAGCGCGGTGAAGGCGTCCCCGGTCTCCGCCAGGGCGCGCTCGGCCGCCTCGGCCGTGCGGTCCATCACGGAGCAGACGACCTCGCGGACGAGGGCGTCGCGGTCGGGGAAGTTGCGGTACAGCGTGGCGTTGCCGACGCCGGCCCGGCGGGCGATCTCGTCCAGCGGCACATCGGGGCCGTGCTCGACGAACATCTCCCGGGCGGCGGTGACGATCCGCTCGCGGTTGCGCAGGGCGTCGGCACGGGGCCGGGTCACCTTGCGCGGCGCGCAGCGGGTCGCGGTCGTCACGGCGTACTCCTCGGATGTCGAAGTTCTTCGGGCCGGCCGATCCGGGGAAGGACTCCCCGCTTCGGGCGGACACCCTTCCAAACGGGGAAAGGGTCCCCACTTATTTCCCGCCCCCGGAAAGAAAGCGTGTGACCTGGAACACGCTCCCCCGTCCCGGGATTCACCCCGTCGCGTACCCCGCTTCCCACGATCGGTCCCGCCCTTCGCACGATCGGTCTCGCCCAGCGCGCGCCCGCCGGGTCACCGACACAGGGTGATCGCAAGGGCGCAGCCGGAGACCGGGGGCTGCCGTGGAGCGAAGGGGTCCATGCATGCAGCCGCAGCCGCAGTCGTCCCGCCGCATATCCGACCCGGACCCCGCCGGCATAGGCACGCGCCGCATACGCTCGCGCCGGACGGCCGCTCTCGCCGCGGTGACCGCGCTGACCCTCGCGATCAGCACCTCGGCCGGGACCGCCCGCCTCACGGCGCCCTCCGCCGCCGGGCCGATCGGCCTGGCCCGCTCCTCCGCCTTCTCGCCCTGCATGATCCACGGCGGCCAGGACGTGCAGATGTCCGAGGGCGTGCCCACCCGGCACGGCTACGCCCGCTCCACGGGCACGGTGCACGCCCTGACCCTGATGGTCGACTTCTCCGACGCCCCCGGGCCGGGCAGCGCGATGGACCGCTTCCACGAGTTCTTCCCGCGCACCCAGGACTGGTTCCGCACCTCTTCCTACGGCCGCCTGGACTACCGGGCCGAGACCCCGGTCACCGGCTGGCTGCGGATGCCGAAACCGTTCGCCTCGTACGGCATAGAGCGCGGTGCGCCCTTCGAACCGGGCTACCGGCAGCTGGTGCAGGACATCGTCGCCGCGGCCGATCCCAAGGTCGACTTCCGCTCGTACGACCTGCTCAACGTGCTGATCACCCCGAACGCCGGCCCGCCCGCGCTGGACACGGTGCTGTCGGTGACCTTCGCCGGGAACGGGGACGCCCCGGTGGCCGACGGGGTGCCGGTCTCCAACGCCTCCTTCATCTACTCCCGCCAGGACGACGGCTCCGGCTCCTTCCCGCGCACCGGCTTCCGGGTGCTGCCGCACGAGAACGGCCACACCTTCGGCCTGCCCGACCTGTACACCCAGGACGGCGGGGGCTCGGTCGGGCACTGGAGCATCATGAGCGAGGACTGGGGCGCCAACAACGACATGCTCGGCTGGGACAAGTGGAAGCTGGGCTGGCTGGACGGCACCCAGGTGGGGTGCGCCGCCCGGCCGGGCAGCGTCGAGTACTCCCTGACCCCGCTCTACCGGACGGGCGGCGGCAAACTGGTGATCGTTCCGGTGGACGGCCACACGGCCTACGCCCTGGAGGTGCGCGCCCAGGGCGGCAACGACGAGGTGGTCTGCTGTCCAGGCGTCCTCGTCTACAAGGTGGACGCCACGGTCGACACCGGGCGCGGCCCGGTCACCGTCTACGACTCGCACCGCGATACCGGCGGCTGCACCCGCAGCCCCAACGTCCAGGCCGAACTCTCCGACGCCCCCTTCACCCCCGGCGAGACCTTCAAGGATCCGCGCCACGGGATCGAGGTGCGGGTGACGGGCGTGGACGACGACGGCGACTACCGGGTCCGGGTCACCCGCACCTGACCCCGTCCGCCGCCCGGCGTGAGGTCACCCGGTGAGCGTGGCGGCCACGATCTCCTCGACCCGCTCCACGATGTCGGCGCGTCCGTCGAGGATCCACGAGATGTGCTGGGCGCCGAAGACCGCGGAGACGAGCACCCGGGCGAGCGCCTGCGGCGGGCGGGCGTCCCGGGTGTCCTCCAGCAGCCAGCGGGCCAGGATGTCGGTGTACTCGCGATAGGGCACCGGCAGCGCCGAGCCGATCTGCGAGTGCTCGATCTGGAGCCGGGCGCCCGCCTGGATGACCACGTCGTCCCGGAAGGCGACCGCGGTGCGCATCAGGAACTCCACGACCCGTTCCCGCGGCGGCAGGCCGAGGGCCTCGGTCGCCTCGGCCAGCTCCCGCAGCTTGGCGTAGAAGCCCTGCGAGACGGCCGCGGCCAGGTCCTCCTTGCCGGAGTAGTGGAAGTAGACCGCACCCTTGGTCATCCCCGCGTACTCGGCGATGTCCAGCACGGTCACATCGGGGAACCCGCCGTCGGCGAAGGCCCGCGCGGCGGCCTGGAGCACCAGCTCCCGGGTGCGCAGCGCCCGCTCCTGGCGCGGGCGGCCCCGCACGGCGGCGGCCGCGGTCCGTCGGGAACCGGCCACCGTGTCGTCCGTGCCCATCGCTGCCTCGCTTCCTGTGCGGGCGCAACCCGCGAAGAAATAAGAAGACCTTCTTGACGGTATTTTATCCGGGAACCGACTTCGGGACCATGACCGAAAAGCATCTGAAAAAATTCATGTGCGTAGGTATATTTCAGCGGGCGGTGCCGTCCGCGCCGCTCCACGTCTCTCCCCGGTCCAAGGAGTCGGTACGTGCACGCTCTCGCCCTGGCTGACCGAACCCCGAACACGACCCGGCGGCACGCCACGCTCCGCCCCGCCGAGGTCGCCCACGCCGCCACGGTGTCCGCCCGGTACGCCCGACAGGCCGATGAACGAGGCAGGTTGAACGCCGAGACGCTCGCCGCGCTGGACGTGGCCGGCTTCGCCCGGCACTTCTCACCCGGCCGCCCGGACGGCGCCCACGGCACCTTCACCGAGCTGTTCGACGCGGCCGTCGCCGTCGCCGAGGGCTGTCCCTCCGCCGCCTGGTGCGGCACCCTGTGGGCGGTCCACGCCCGCTACGCGGCCCGCCTCCCCGAGGAGGGCCGGGCCGAGATCTGGGCCCGCTCCTCCGGCACCAGGATCGCGGCGGCGATCCTGCCCCCGGCGGGCCGCGCCGAGCGCGCTGCGGGCGGCTGGCGGCTGACCGGCCGCTGGTCGATGGCGAGCGGCGCCGAGTGGTCCGACTGGCTGCTGCTGGCCGCCCCGGCCGGTGAACCCCGAGGCGACGTACGGGCCTTCGCCGTGCCCCGTACGGCCGTCACCGTGCACGACACCTGGGACGGCACCGGGCTCAGGGCCACCGGCAGCCACGCCGTCAGCGTGCGGGAGGTCCTGGTACCCGACCACCGCACGGCGCCGTTCGCCGCGCTGCTCGACGGCTCGCCGGAGCCGGGCCCCCGCTGCCACACCGTCCCGGCCCACCTGCCGGGCCCGCTGCTGTTCGCGGCACCGGCCCTCGGCGCCGCCCGGCATGCCCTCGCCGCCTTCACCGAGCGGATGCCCGCGGCCTCCCCGGTAGGCGGCGCCACGGCCGCGGCCGACGCGCTCGCCCGCTCCGCCACGGAGATCGACTCCGTCGCGCTGCTGTGGCGCCGGGCCATCGGCCGGGCGGACGCGGGTCCCACCGACGCGGCGGCCGTCGCCCGCAACCGCCGGGACGCCGCCTACGGGGTGGAGACGCTGGTCACCGCCGTCGACCGGCTGCTGCGGGCCGGGGGCGGCGCGGCCCGGGGCGGCACCGACCCGCTCCAGCGCTGCTGGCGGGACGTGCACACGGTCGCCGCGCACGGCGCCCTGCGCACCGTCACCGCCGCGCAGGCCTACGCGGCGGTGACGGTGGGATGAGCGGCGCCCGACCGGCCTATCTGGTCTTCAGCGACGTGGACGAGACGCTCATCACCGCCAAGAGCATGCTCGACTTCCTGGACCACTACTTCCCGCACCGCTACGGCCGCCGGGGCGCCCTGAAGGCCGCGCGGGTCCGCGCGGACCTGGCCGGTCTCCTGGCCCGGGGCGCCTGTCGGGCCGAGGCCAACCGCCGCTTCTACCGGGCCTGGCGGGGTGAACCGGCCGCGGCGGTGCACGCCCTGGCGGCCCGGTGGTTCGCCGCGCGCGCGGCCGGCCCCGGCTTCTTCGTCGAGCCGACGCTGGCCGCCCTGCGCGAGCACGTGCGGCGCGGCGCGGACGTGGTGCTGGTCTCCGGTTCCTTCCCGGCCGTGCTCACGCCGCTGGCCGAGCAGGTGGGCGCCCGCCGGGTGCTGTGCAGTACGCCCCGGGTGCACCGGGGCGTCTACACCGGAGCGCTCCTCGGCGCACCCATGATCGGCGAGGCCAAGCGCGGGGCCGTCCGCGCGCTCCTGGCCGAGCACCCGGACGTCCGCGCGGCCCACTGCTACGCCTACGGCGACCACGTCTCGGACCTGCCGATGCTGACGGAGGTGGGCCACCCGGTGCAGGTGGGCGACGACCCGGTGCTGCGCGCCCACCTGACCGCCGCCGCCTAGGGTGCCGGGGCCGGGGCCGGGTCCCGTCCCGTCAGCCGGGCGATGGCCGCGAGCGGGATGTGCAGCCAGTCGGGGCGGTTGCGGCGTTCGTAGGCCGTCTCGTAGACCGCCTTGTCCAGGGTGTAGGCGCGCAGCAGCGCCTCCTGGGCGTGCGGGTCGGTGCCCGAGGTGTCGGCGTAGCCCCGGCAGAAGGCTTCGCGGCTCGCCCGCGCCCAGTCGGGGGCGGCGCCGTGGGCGGCCGCGTAGTCGAACGAGCGCAGCATGCCGGCCACGTCGCGCAGCGGCGAGTGGCGTTCGGCCCGCAGGGACATCGCGCAGGACGGCTCGCCCTCGAAGTCGATCACCGTCCAGCGGGCGCCGGTGCACAGCAGCTGCCCGAGGTGCAGATCGCCGTGGACCCGCTGGACGGTCGGGCCGGGCGGCAGGTCCGCGAGGTCCGCGTAGGCGGCGCGCAGGTCCGCCGCGTACGGCGCCAGTTCGGGCACGTGCGCGAGGGCCTGCTCCAGCCGGGTGCGGAAGGCCTCGCCGAGCTCCGTGCGGTGCTCCTCGTCCATCGGGCGGGAGCCCAGCCGCGCGGCCAGGTCCCGGTGCACGGCGGCCACCGCCCCGCCCATGGCGTACGCCTGCTCCGCGAAGTCCCGGCCCTCGCGCACGGCGGCCAGGGCGCGCGTCCAGCCGTCGGCGGCGCCGGGCAGGAAGCCCTGGACCACGGCGAGCGTGACCGGGCCGTCGGACAGTTCGGTCTCGACCGCGCCGTACAGCGGTGCGGTGTGCGGGTTGCCGGCGGCCCGCAGGGCGCGGGTCAGCTCCAGCTCGGGGTTGGTGCCGGTGTGCAGCTGGCGGAAGACCTTCAGCACGTAGCGCTCGTCGGCGACCACCGAGGTGTTGCTCTGCTCCACGCCGAGCGGCCGGCAGCCGGCCACCCGGCCGGGCGGTGGCCAGGCGGCACAGCGCGGCTCGCTGCGGAAGGCGAGCCGGGGGTGCTCGCGTTCCCCGGCCACCAGGTGCAGCAGTTCCCGTACGAGCGTTCCGTCGCTCATGCCCTCGATGACGCTCTCGTCGTCCTGTACGGCGATGACGTGCCCGCCGTCCGGTGGCCGCGGCGCCGGGTGGACGGCGACGGGCACCTGGTAGAGCTGTCCGGGTCCGCCGTCGGCGTACTCCGCCTCCACCAGCAGGATCATGCCGTGCGAGGTGACCGCGCCGACCTCCACGACGCGGGCCGTGCGCAGCGGCCGGTCCTTGCCGGCGTACCAGCGCTGGCCGGGCAGCCAGCCGGTGAGCGCCCGTTCCAGCCGCGCGGTGTCGATCGGGGGTGCGTCCGCGAGAACGGTGTCGCTCACACCGGCCTCCGGTCCTCGTCGGGGCAGATGCAGAACCAGTAGAAGCCGTGTCCGCCGAGACTCAGCCGGTAGGGCGCGGACCCGATGACGGGGTAGCGGGCGCCGCCGCGCACCTCGACCGGGGTGATGCCCGCGTAGCCGCGCAGGTCGAGTTCGACGGGCTGCGGGTGGCGGGAGAGGTTGTTCACGCACAGCACCTGGGAGCGGGTGCCGTCGGGGGCCGTGTAGTGGCGGACGAACGCGAAGACGGCCGGGTTGTCGGCCTCGACCTCGGCGAACTCGCCGAGTCCGAAGGCGGCGTGCCGGCGGCGGCCGGCGAGCATCTCCCGGGTCCAGTGCAGCAGCGAGGAGGGCGCCTCCAGCTGGCTCTCGACGTTGATGGTCTGGTAGCCGTACACCGGGTCCATGACCGCGGGCAGGGTCAGCCGACCCGGGTCGGCCGTGGAGAACCCGGCGTTGCGGTCCGGGGTCCACTGCATCGGGGTGCGCACGCTGTCGCGGTCGCCGAGCCAGATGTTGTCGCCCATGCCGATCTCGTCGCCGTAGTAGAGGATCGGCGAGCCGGGCAGGGACAGCAGCAGGGCGGTGAACAGCTCCATCTGCTTGCGGTCGTTGTCGAGCAGCGGGGCGAGCCGGCGCCGGATGCCGATGTTGGCGCGCATCCGCGGGTCCTTGGCGTACTCCGCGTACATGTAGTCGCGCTCCTCGTCGGTGACCATCTCCAGGGTCAGCTCGTCGTGGTTGCGCAGGAAGATGCCCCACTGGCAGCCGGCGGGGATCTTGGGGGTGGAGGCGAGGATCTCCGAGACCGGGTAGCGCGAGCCCTGCCGCACCGCCATGAACAGGCGCGGCATCAGCGGGAAGTGGAAGGCCATGTGGCACTCGTCGCCGCCGCGCTCGTAGTCGCCGAAGTAGTCGACGACGTCCTCGGGCCACTGGTTGGCCTCCGCGAGCAGCACCCGGCCGGGGTACTCGGTGTCCACGAGGTGCCGGGCCCGCTTGAGGAAGGCGTGGGTGGCGGGCAGGTTCTCGCAGTTGGTGCCCTCCTGCGCGTACAGGTACGGCACCGCGTCCAGCCGGAAGCCGTCGACGCCGAGGTCCAGCCAGTGGCGCAGGTGGCCGAGCATCTCCTCCTGCACCCGCGGGTTCTCGTAGTTGAGGTCCGGCTGGTGGGAGAAGAAGCGGTGGAAGTAGTACTGGCCGCGCACCGGGTCGTACGCCCAGTTGGACGTCTCGGTGTCGACGAAGATGATCCGGGCGTCCGGGTAGCCCTTGTCGTCGTCGGCCCACATGTAGTAGTCGCCGTAGGGGCCTTCGGGGTCCTTGCGCGACTCCTGGAACCACGGGTGCTGGTCGCTGGTGTGGTTCATGACCATGTCGATGATGACGCGGATGCCGCGGGCGTGCGCCTCCTGGAGGAGTTCCCGGAAGTCCTCGACGGTGCCGAACTCCGGCAGCACCTCGCGGTAGCCGGAGACGTCGTAACCGCCGTCTTTGAGCGGGGACTTGAAGAAGGGCGGCAGCCACAGGCAGTCCACGCCGAGCCACTGGAGGTAGTCGAGCTTGGCCCGCAGGCCCCGCAGGTCGCCGACGCCGTCGCCGTCGCTGTCGTGGAAGGAGCGGACGAGCACCTCGTAGAAGACGGCCCGCTTGAACCAGTCGGGGGTGTGGTCGATGGTCACTTCCGGCTCCAGGTGAGGATGCGGGCGGGGGTCGAGAGGGGATCGGTGCCGACGGAGAACCGCCGGGTGAGGATGAGGCGTTCGCCGGTGACGGCGTCGGTGACCGGCCCGTCGGGGAGCCGCGGGCCCTCGGCGTCGAGGGTCACCGTGCCCTTCTCGGGGGCGTCCGGTGTCAGGCCGACCACGCACAGCACGGTGTCGCCGGTGGCCGGGTCGGTCTTGGAGTAGGCGATGAGGGCGTCGTTGTCCGTGGCGTGGAAGCGCAGGGTGCGCAGCTGCTGGAGCGCGGGGTGGGCGCGGCGCACGGAGTTGAGGAGGGTGAGCCAGGGCTCCAGGGAGCGGCCGGCGGCGCGGGCGGCGGCCCAGTCGCGGGGACGCAGCTCGTACTTCTCGGAGTGGGCGTACTCCTCGCAGTTCCCGGTGGCGCGCAGCGGCTCGCCCTCGTACAGCTCGTACCCCGCGTACACGCCCCAGGACGGTGACAGCGTCGCGGCGAGCGCGGCCCGCACGGCGAACGCGCCGGGCCCCCCGGTCTGGAGGTGCACGGGCAGGATGTCCGGGGTGTTCACGAAGAAGTTGGGGCGCAGGAAGTCGCCGTCGGCGACCAGTTCCTCAAGGTATTCGGTGAGTTCCCGCTTTGTCTCGCGCCAGGTGAAGTAGGTGTACGACTGGGCGAATCCGCGGCGGGCCAGGCCCTTGAGAACGGCCGGCCGGGTGAATGCCTCGGCGAGGAAGAAGACATCCGGGAATTCCCGGCCGATCTCGTCGATGAGACGGCTCCAGAATGCCACCGGTTTTGTGTGCGGATTGTCGACGCGGAAGATGCGCACACCGCGGTCGATCCACAGCCGTACGATGCGCAGGATTTCCGCGTAGAGGGATTCCGGGGCGTTGTCGAAGTCGAGGGGATAGATGTCCTGGTACTTCTTCGGCGGGTTCTCGGCATAGGCGATCGAACCGTCCGGGCGGTGGCTGAACCACTCGGGGTGCTCGGTCACCCAGGGGTGGTCGGGCGCGCACTGGAGCGCCAGGTCGAGCGCGACCTCCAGGCCGTGCGCGCGGGCCCGCTCGACGAAGTGGACGAAGTCCTCGACCGTGCCGAGGTCCGGGTGGACGGCGTCGTGGCCGCCGTCGGCGGAGCCGACCGCCCACGGTGAGCCGACGTCGCCGGGCGCGGCGGTCAGGGCGTTGTCGCGGCCCTTGCGGTGGACGGTGCCGATGGGGTGCACGGGCGGCAGGTAGACCACGTCGAACCCCATGGCGGCGATCCTGGGCAGTTCCCGGACGGCGGTGCGCAGGGTGCCGTGCACCGGAGTGCCGTCGGCGCGCCGGCCGCCGGTGGAGCGCGGGAAGAACTCGTACCAGCTGCCGTACCGGGCCCGCGGCCGGTCCACCCGCAGCCGCCGCACCGGCCCGTGCGTGACCAGTTCGCGCGGCGCGGCCTCGGCCATCGCCGCCTGGACGGAGCCGGACAGCGCGGCCTCGGCGCGCGCGGCGGGCGGGCGTCCGGCGCGGCGCAGTACGGCGGCGGCCGAGCGCAGCAGCCGGCCCCGGCCGGCCGGTGTCCCGGGCCGCTCGGCGCCGTCGCCCGCCGGACCCGCGGCGCGGTCCAGCAGACGGGCGCCCTCCTCCAGTTCGTTGTCCAGGCCGGTCAGGCCCGCGTCCAGCTTGGCGCGCAGCCCCGCGGTCCAGGTGGCCCACGGATCGCGCCATGCCACGACCTGGAAGGTCCAGGGGCCCGGCGCATCGGCCACCACGGTCGCCGCCCACCGGTCCAGTCCCGGGTCGGCGAGGCGCAGCGGTACGGTGCGCGGCGGTCCCGACGGGCCGCGCAGCACCACCTCCGCCCCGAGGGCCGCGTGTCCCTCGTGCCACACGGTGGCCCGCACCGACACCGGTTCGCCCGTCACGGCCTTGGCGGGGAACGCCCCGCCGCCGACCGCCGGCCGTACGTCCTCGATTGCTATTCGACCGTCCAACGCTTCCTCCAGATGTGCGTCGGCAACTGCGGAACGAAGCGTTGCCCGGCGGTAATTCGGCGGACAAGGATTTCTCCGGCAGCGCCCGCCGCAGAGGAAAGTTGGACGAGTCGCGGACCAGCCCCCACCAGGGTGTGCGGCTCGTCTACTGAGGCAAGTCCGCACAGTTGCCCGGCGCCGGTCCGGGAGCGTTGCCGGGCCACTCGGCGTACGGCTTCACTGATCGACGTCACGACACGTCAGACACACGGCAACCTTTTCCGAAGGAGAATTCCGTGTCCAAACGCATCCTCGTGGTGCTCTCCGAATACGGGTACTGGGGCGAGGAACTCGTCGGCCCGCTGGAGGCCTTCGACGCCCGCGGTTACCGCACCACCTTCATGACGCCCACCGGAAAGCGGGCGCACGCGCTGCCGCCGAGCCTGGACTCCGAGTACGTCGACCCGCCGCTCGGCCGTTCGGTCACCACCCGGGACATGGCCCGCAAGGCGCGTGCCGTGGACGACTCCGACCGGCTCGACAACCCGCTGAGCCTGGCCGACCTGATCCCGGAGCGGCCTTACGACAGCGCCCTCAACCACCTGCGGGAGCTGGAGGAGTACCACCGCCGGCTGGCCTCCGCCACCGACGAACTGGTCTCGGACTTCGACGCCCTGGTCATCGTCGGCGGCAGCGGTCCCATCGTGGACCTGGCCAACAACGAGCGGCTGCACGAGGTGGTGCTCGCCTTCGTCGCCGCCGACAAGCCGGTGCTGGCCGAGTGCTACGGCGTGGCGACCCTGGCCTTCGCCCGTGACTGGGAGTCCCGCCGCAGCCTGCTGTGGGGCAAGCACGTCACCGGCCACCCCAAGGAGTACGACTACAAGGACGGCACCGGCTTCCTCGGCGTCGAGTTCAACATGGGTCCGCCGCCGTACCCGCTGGAGTACATCCTGCGCGACGCCACCGGCCCGGACGGCGCCTTCCACGGCAACGTGGGCAAGGAGACCTCGGTGATCGTGGACTTCCCCTTCATCACCGCCCGGTCCACCCCGGACTCCTCGCTCTCCGGCGAACTCCTGGTCAAGGTCCTGGAGGAGGACCTGCGCCGCTACGGCTGGTAGCGCCCCCGGCGTCCGCGCCCGGCCGTATCCGCGCCCGGGGACGGGTCCCGCGGTGCTCCCGTCCCCGGACGCGACGTCCCTCCCCCCTGCACGAAGAACCCTCTCCCCTCCCCTTGCAGAGGAGCCTCCTCATGCCCGCAAGGCCAGGCAAGGCCGCCCTGTTCGAGCAGCTCGCGGCCGACGGCATCACCCATATGTTCGGCAACCCCGGCACGGTCGAACAGGGTTTCCTCGATCTCACGGACTCCAGTGCCACCGAGTACGTACTCACCCTGCACGAGGGCGTCGCGGTCGCCATGGCCGACGGCTACGCCCGCGCGGCGCAGCGCCCGGCCGTGGTCCAGCTGCACAGCGGGGTGGGTCTCGGCAACGGCATCGGACTGCTCTACCAGGCCAAGAGGGGCGGCTCCCCGCTGGTCACGCTGGTGGGCGAGGCCGGCGTGCGCTACGACGCGATGGACGCGCAGATGGCCGCCGACCTCGTCGCGATGGCGGAGCCGGTCACCAAGTACGCCACCCGTGTGGTGGACCCCGGCTCGGTGCTCCGGGTGCTGCGCCGGGCCGTGAAGATCGCCATGACCCCGCCGCGCGGACCGGTCCTGGTGGTGCTGCCGGCCGATGTGCTGGACCAGATCACCACCGAGGACGCGGTGCCCACGGTGGTGCCCTCCACCCGGACCGCGGCCGAACCGTCCGAGGTCGCGCGGGCCGCGCAGCTGCTGCGGGAGGGCGAACACCCGCTGATCCTGATGGGCGACGGCGTCGCCGCGTCCGCGGCGCAGCGCGAACTGACCGACGTGGCCGAGCTGCTGGGCGCCCCGGTGTGGGGGGTGAACCACTCCGAGGTGAACATGGACACCACGCACCCGCTGTACGCGGGCCAGCTGGGCCACATGTTCGGCGAGGACAGCGCGGCCGTCGTGCGGGACGCCGACAGCGTGCTGATCGTGGGCACGTACGTGTTCCCCGAGGTGTTCCCGCGGTTGGACAACCCCTTCCGCAAGGACGCCCGGATCGTGCACGTCGACCTGGACTCCTACGAGATCGCCAAGAACCATCCCGTCGACCTGGGCCTGGCGGCCGACCCGAAGCTCACGCTGGCGGCGCTCGCGGCCGAGCTGCGCGCCCGCGGCGCGGTGCCGGCGGCGGCCTCGCCGCGGCCGGTGCCGGCCGCGGCGCCGGACACGCCGATGGAGCACTTCGCCCGCGAACTGGCGCGGCAGGCCCCGGAGCACCTCGCCTACTTCGACGAGGCGCTGACCGCCTCGGGCCCGCTGGCGCGGCACCTGCCGCCCCGGGTGCCCGGCCGGTTCCTCCAGACCCGCGGCGGCTCGCTCGGCGTCGGCATCCCCGGCGCGCTGGGCATGAAGCTGGCCCGCCCCGACCTGAGGGTGATCGGCTTCACCGGCGACGGCGGCAGCATGTACACCATCCAGGCGCTGTGGACGGCGGCCCGCCACCACATCGGCGCGGGCTTCGTGATCTGCAACAACCGCCGCTACCGGCTCCTCGACCTGAACATCGAGCAGTACTGGCGCGAGCAGGGCCTCGAACCGCACGCCCATCCGGCGGCGTTCGACCTGTCCCGCCCCGACATCCGCTTCGCCGACCTGGCCCGCTCCCTCGGTGTCGAGGGCATGCGGGTGGAGCGGCCCGAGCAGGTCGAGTGCGCGGTGCGCCGCCTGCTCACCCACGACGGGCCGTTCCTGGTGGACCTGATCACCGAGTAGCTCTCCAGCCCTTTCGAGAAGAACCGGGACATCCCATGGGAACCGTCATACCCCTCAAGACCGGAAGGCTCTCCGGCAAGCGCATCGGCATCCTGCTGGAGTCCGGCTACGTCGAGGACGAACTCGCCTACTACCAGCGGCGCTTCGCCGAGGAGGGCGCCGAGGTGACCCTGCTCACCCGGTTGTGGGGGCAGCCCTCGCTCACCTTCGCCGGCCACGAGTACCAGGCGCCGCTGACCGTCGACGGCGACCTGGAGGAGCTGGACTACCACGAACTGCTCCACTTCGCCGCGCTGATCGTGCCCTCGGGCGGGGTCGCCGACCGGCTGCGCTACAGCGAGGACGTCGACGCCGTACCGCCCGCGCTGGAGCTGATGCGCCGCGCGTTCCGGCTGCCGTCGCTGGTGAAGGCGTTCTCCTGCCACGGTCTGCAACTGCTGTCGGCCGCACCCGAGTTGGTCCGGGGTCGTCCGGTCACCTGCCACAACAACATCGTCGCGGACGTCCGCAACATGGGCGGGGTCTACGTCAACCAGGACGTCGCCGTCGACCGCGATCTGATCACCACCCGCACGGTCGACCACTGCCACCTGCTGGCCCGGACCGTGATCGAGCGGCTGTCCCTGCCCAGCGACGTCATCGCCGCCTGAGGCCGGCGCCGGACCCCGCAGCAGACCCAGGAGGCCGCCATGCCCGCCGAAGTGCCCTTCTCCTTCTCCGACACCACCGCCGGCTATGTCACCGGGCGCCAGGGCGGACGTCGGTTCACCGTCAAGACCCTCGACGACCGCGAGGTCGCCGTCCACCTCACCGACACCACGTCCGCGCAGCTGCTGCGCAATCTGCAGGAGCCGTACCACGACGTCACCGGCCGCATCGACGAGCTGCTGGTGCCCGGCGCGTTCGTCTTCTCCTACGGTCCCGTCTACCCCGATCCGGACGGCCTGTACTTCCAGGCGGACAAGCTCGTCTTCACCGCCGAGACCCCCGCCGACCACCCCTACGAGGAGGCCGGCTGGTGGACCGAGCAGCTGCGCCGGCTCGCCCGGTTCTACCGCCGGTCCCAGTTCGGCGACGGGCCGGTCGACTTCGCCGACTACCGCACCGAGATCCGCGCCAGCGGCCACAAGACCGAGCAGCACATCCAGGAGACCGACACCATCTCCCGCCTCGTCTACGGCATGGCGAGCGCCTACGCGCTCACCGGCGACGAGGACTTCCTGGAGGTCGCCGAGCGCGGCTCGCAGTACCTGCACGACCACATGCTCTTCCGCGACGAGGCGGAGAACCTCGTGTACTGGTACCACGGCGTCGACGTCTCCGGGACCCGCGAACGCAAGCTGTTCGCCTCGGAGTTCGGCGACGACTACCGGGCGATCCCCGCCTACGAGCAGATCTACGCGCTGGTCGGGCTCGCCCAGACCTACCGGCTCACCGGCAACCCGGTGATCCGCCGGGACATGGAGGACACCGTCGCCCTGTTCGAACGGTTCTTCAGGGACCGGCGGCTGGGCGGCTACTACTCGCACATCGACCCGGTGTCGCTCAGCCCGCACGACGACGCCCTGGGCCCCAACCACTCCCGCAAGAACTGGAACTCGGTCGGCGACCACGCGCCCGCCTACCTGATCAACCTCTACCTGGCGACCGGCGACGAGCGCTTCCGGCGGATGCTGGAGCACACCTTCGACATGATCGTCACGTATATGCCGGACCGCACGCCCGGCGGCAGCCCCTTCGTCAACGAGCGCTTCCACGCGGACTGGACACCCGACCACACCTGGGGCTGGCAGCAGAACCGGGCGGTCGTCGGGCACAACCTGAAGATCGCCTGGAACCTGACCCGGATGGCGGGCACCCTGCCCAAGCGGGAGTACCGGCAGCTGGCCGACCGACTGGCCCGCACCATGCCCGCGGTGGGCCGCGACGGACAGCGCGGCGGCTGGTACGACGTGCTCCAGCGGGAGGCGGAGAACGGCCGGCACGCCTTCGTCTGGCACGACCGCAAGACCTGGTGGCAGCAGGAGCAGGCGATCCTCGCCTACCTGATCCTCGCCGGGCACACCGGCGACGAGGAGTTCCTGCGGCACGCCCGGGAGGCCTCCGCCTTCTACAACGCCTTCTTCCTCGACCACGACGAGGGCGGGGTGCACTTCACGGTGCTGGCGCAGGGACTGCCGTTCGCGGTCGGCAACGAGCGGCTCAAGGGCAGCCACGCGATGGCCATGTACCACAAGGCCGAGCTGTGCTACCTCGCCGAGGTCTACCTGCGGCTGCTGATCCACCGCGAGCCGCTGGACCTGTGGTTCGCGCCGCGCCCGGACGCCGACTTCGACGGCGGGCTGCTGCGGGTCGCGCCGGACATCCTGCCGCCCGGCCGGGTCGTCCTGGACCACGTCACCGTGGACGGCGCGCCCCACGCCGACTTCGACGCGGAGGCGATGACCGTCCGGCTGCCGAGGAGCGAGCACCGGCTCCGGGTGAAGGCCCGGCTGACGCCCGTGGAGCGGACGTGACCGGGACGCAGATGACGGCCACCGGCCCGACCGGCGCGGACCCGGCGGCGGGCGTGCACCCGGCCGCGCCGCGGCTGTCGGTGCTGCCCGGTGATCCGCTGCGCTTCGGCGCACGGGTCACCGGGCGCGGGGTCACCTTCACCGTGTACGGCGCGGAGGCCGACCTTATGTGGCTGGTGCTGCTGGACGCGGGCACGGGCACGCCGCTTGCCGAGGTGCCGTTCCCGGAGGCGTTCAGGTGCGGGCGCGTGTTCACCATGACCGTCGCCGGCCTGGACCCGGCCGCCGTGCACTACGCCTACCGCGCGGAGTCCGCGGCCGGCGGGCTGCCCGCGGGCTGGGCGAAGGGCCCGCTGCTGCTCGACCCGTACGCGGTCTCCCTGGCCGGCGGCGAGACATGGGGGCGGCGCCCGGCGTACCGGTGCCGGATCGCCGCGGACGACGGCTTCGACTGGCAGGGCGTGACCCGGCCGCGCATCCCGCGCGAGGAACTGGTCGTCTACGAGCTGCACGTGCGCGGCTTCACCCGGCACCCCTCCTCGCGGGTCGCGCACCCGGGCACGTACGCGGGCCTGACCGAGAAGATCCCCTATCTGCGGGAGCTGGGCGTCAACTGCGTCGAGCTGATGCCGGTGTTCGAGTTCGACGACACCGACAACCCGTTCAGCGACCCCGCCACGGGCCGCCCGCTGCCGAACTACTGGGGCTACCACCCGGTGTCGTTCTTCGCGCCGAAGGCCGCCTACGCCGCCGACCCGTACGGGGACGGCCCGGCACGGGAGCTGAAGACGCTGGTGCGGGAGCTGCACCGGGCGGGCATCGAGGTGATCCTCGACGTGGTCTACAACCACACCGGCGAGGGCGGCCGGCAGGGGCCCGTGCTGGGCTGGCGCGGCCTGGACGAGGACGCCGCGTACGTGCGCGCCGCCGACGGCGCCTACGCCAACCTGACCGGGACCGGCAACACGGTCAACGCCAACCATCCGCGCACCCGCCGGATGATCCTGGACAGCCTGCGGCACTGGGCGAGCGAGTACCGCGTGGACGGCTTCCGCTTCGACATGGCCCCGATCCTGGCGCGCGGCCCGGGCGGCGCCCCGCTGGACGTGCCGCCGCTGCTGGAGGCGATCGCCGCCGATCCGGTGCTGGCCGACCGGAAGCTGATCGCCGAGCCGTTCGACGCGGCCGGGCTGGACCTGCTGGGCCGCTTCCCGCGCTGGGGCCGCTGGATGGAGTGGAACACCCGCTTCCAGCACACGGTGCGGCGCGCCCTGGCCGGACGCCCCGAGGCCGTCGGCGACCTGGCGGAACGGCTGGCCGGCTCACCCGACCTGTACGCCGGGTACGGCACGGCCGCGAGCGTCAACCTCGTGGCCTGCCACGACGGCCTGCCGCTGGCCGACTGGACGACCTACGAGCGGCGGCGCAACGAGGCCAACGGGCAGGGCAACACCGACGGCCCGCCCGACGACTCCGCGTTCAACGCCGGGCACGAGGGCCCCACCGACGACCCGGCCGTGCGCGCGCTGCGGGACCGGCTGGTGCGCGGGGCGCTGCTGCTGCTCCTCACCGCGCAGGGGGTGCCCATGCTGCTCGCGGGCGACGAGTGCGGACGCACCCAGCGTGGCAACAACAACGCCTACTGCCAGGACAACGAGGTCAGCTGGCTCGACTGGGCGGCCGCCGCGCGGCACACCGGCCTGACCGGTCTCGTACGGGCGGCGCTGGCCTTCCGCCGCGCGCACCCGGCGCTGACCCGGCCGGACCATCCGCGCCGCCGCTTCGCCACCGCCCACGACGGAGTGGTCGTCCACCTCGCCCACGCGCCCGGCGACCACGTCCTGGTCGCCGTCAACTGCCGTGCCCAGGACGGCGAAGCGGAACTACCGGAGGCCCCCGTGGGCACCCGGTGGCAGCTGTTCGCCGACACCGGGCTGCCTCCGGGGCAGGAGCTCGCCCCCGCTCCCGGCCCCGTCGGGGACCGGCTGCCGCTGGCCGCGCACGCGGTCGCCGTACTCGCGGCCCGGCCCCTCTCCTCTCGGACCGATCTCACGGAAAGGTACTGACATGGCGTTCGACGCCTATCTCGGCTACAGCGGCTCCACCGTCACCGTGCATCTGAGCGGTGACCTCGCCGACCGGCACGTGCCGTCCCTGCGCCGGCTGATCGACCAGGCGCTCCAGCGGCCGGTGAGCGTGCTGGTGCTGCGGATGCGGGAGCTGACCTCGCTGTCCCCGGGCGGGGTGCGCTGCCTGGCGTTCGCGCAGCAGCGGATGGCGCGCGGCGCGGAGATCGTGCTGGACGGGGCGAGCGAGGACGTGCTGCGCGTGCTGCGGGCGGGCGGCTTCGACCGGGCCGTCACGGTCGTGGAGGAGCTGCCCGGCTTCGACGAGCGGGCCGCCGCATGAGGGCCGTGCTGATGGCGGGCGGCCAGGGCTCCCGGCTGCGTCCGCTGACCGAGCACCTGCCGAAGCCGCTGCTGCCGGTGGGCGGGCGCCCGATCATGGAGCACGTGCTGCGGCTGCTGCGCCGGCACGGCATCGAGGAGACCGTGGTCACCGTCCACTACCTGGCCGAGCTGATCGAGCGGGAGTACGGCGACGGCACCCGGCTCGGGATGTCGCTGGCCTACGTGCACGAGGACCGGCCGCTGGGCACCGCGGGCAGCGTCAAGGCCGCCGAGGGGCTGCTGGGCGGGGAGCCGTTCCTGGTGATCTCCGGGGACGCCCTGACCGACGTCGACCTGACCGAGCTGGTGCGGCGGCACCGCGAGCGGCGGGCGCTGGTCACGGTGTGCCTGACCGAGGTGGCCGACCCGAGCCAGTTCGGCATCGCCACGCTGGACCCGGACGGGCGCATCGAGCGGTTCCTGGAGAAGCCGGGGCCCGGCGAGGCGTTCTCCCGCACCGCGAGCACCGGCATCTACGTGATGCAGCCGGAGGTCCTGCGGTACGTGAGCGGCACCGGGCCGGCCGACTGGGCCCGGGACGTCTTCCCCCGGCTGCTCGCCGAGGGCCTCCCGGTGTACGGCCATGTCGCGGAGGGCTACTGGGAGGACGTCGGCACGCACGCGGCGTACGCCCGGGCGCAGCAGGACGTGGCCCGCGGCCTGGTGGACGTCGACGACGCGGAGCCCGTGGCCGCCTGATCCGCGTCGGCCGCGGAAGGAAGGGGAGACCGGAACCGTCCCGGTCTCCCCTTCGTCGTGCGTCCGCGCCGCCGCTACAGGTCGGCGACCCGCGCGGCCACCTCGGCGAGGCGGGCGCGCGCCGCCGGGTCGTGCACGTCCGGCAGCGAGGTGACGACGTACTCGGCGCCCTGCGCGGCCAGTTCGGCGCAGCGGCGGACCGCGCGCTCCACCGATCCGTCCTCGCCCGACACCGGCAGCCGGCTGAGCACCGACTTGGTGAGCGAGCCGAAGTCCCGGCCCTCCTTCTCGCACAGCTCGCGCAGCAGCCGGAGCTTGTCCGGCAGGTCCGGCCCGTCGGGCAGGTTGCAGGCGTCGGCGTACCGGGCCACCAGCGGCAGCGTGCGCCGCTCCCCGCCCCCGCCGACCAGGATCCGCGGATGCGGACGGCTCAGCGGGGCGGGCGAATTGAGGGGCCGCTCCAGGTGGTGGCGGTCGCTGCGGTAGGGGCCGGTGTCGCCGGACCACATGTGGTGGGCGATCCGCAGTGTGTCCTCCAGCTCGGCGAACCGCTCCTTCAGCGCCGGGAAGGGCAGGCCGAGGCCGCGGGCCTCCTCCTCGAACCAGCCGGCGCCCACACCGAGCCAGGCGCGGCCCCCGGACAGCACGTCGAGGGTGGTGACCGTCTTCACCAGCACGGCGGGACGGCGGTGCGTGACACCCGTGACGAGGGTGCCGAGGGTGATCCGCCGGGTGACCGCGGCGGCGTAGGCCAGCAGCGAGTAGGCCTCGGGCATCTCCAGCTCCGGCGGGCCGTTGAGGCCGATCTGGAAGAAGTGGTCCATGACCCACAGCCCGGCGATGCCGCCCTCGTCGGCGTCCCGGGCGATGTCCGAGAAGGTCTCCGCGAGCTTCTCCGGCCCGCCGGGCCAGGTGAAGCGGGAGACGGTCAGTCCGATGCGCACTCCGTGGTGCTCCTTTCCGTTGGGTGTCGTCACATGCCGAGAGCCGGTGCGGGGCCCTCGCGGGCTCCGCACCGGCGGATGGTCCGGCCGCTGTGGTGGATCACAGGCCGGGCGACCCCGGCACGGGGGTGATCTTGTCGACGCTGTACTCCCGGATCCTGGGCCGGCCGTCCTCCAGCACCACCGTCCAGGTCTGGTCGGCGTCGAAGCCCTTCCACACGCTGTGGGCGGCGGGCGGGGTCCAGGTCTTCGTCTGCCAGTTGACGGTCAGCGAGATCTCGGACTCGGTCGCCGAGATCCGCCGCACCTGGGTACGGGTCAGCTCGTGGGTCTCGTCGAAGAACAGGTTGAGGACGTTGTCGTACCAGGTGCGGAAGTCGTCCAGGTTGCGCACGGTGATCTCCGGGAAGACCATGTGCAGCCCCTGCGAGGCCAGGAAGGGCGTGACCTGCTCCAGCGTGTCGTGCCGGTCGAGGGCGCGGAACCACTCGGTGGCGAGGTCGATCACGTCCTGCGCGGTGAGTTCGGTCTTCTCCTGTGCCACGATCATCTGAATTCTCCTCGGGAGGTGTCCGGTGATTTCTTTTCCGGGATTTCAGTGGAACAGCCGGGAATCCGGTTCGAAGCCCTGCGACCGGCAGTAGCGCACGTACTGGTCGAGGTAGTAGTAGCAGTCGTGCTGGTCGATCAGCTGGTCCTTGTCGTCGAGGAAGCGCATGACGCCGTTCATGATGAAGAGCGTCGTCATTCCCTCCGGGTCGTCCGTGGTGAGCGTGTGGACGTCGCCCGGCGGCTCGAAGACGAAGGTGCCGGGCCGCGCCACCCAGTCGTGCTCCGGGTAGTACCAGGAGCCCTGCAACGTGTACGCGGAGACCGGGCCGGTGTGCTGGTGGCGGCTGATGACGCCGGCGCCCTTGACCCGGGTGACGACCACCCACATGCCGGTGCTCAGGTCGAACCGGAGCGGCTTCCAGGACGCCCGCTCGTCGAAGGGGACCCAGGTCTGGTCCTCCTCGGCGATGGCGATGTCCGGCTGGCCGAACTCCTTGATGGTTTCCAGAATGTTCTCCGGAACGGCGGCGACGTGCATCCGGATTCCCCTTTCGGAAAAGGCGGGCTGACGAATTCCATGAAACTCCGGACGCATCGGCCGCGCCATCGTTCCCCGTTTCCCCGAGGAGACTTGGGGCAGTCGGCAAAGAACTCCCGGGAAAACGCCGGGAGTTCTCGCCGACCGCCCCGCCCGCTCAGTTCGCCGCGGCCTGCTGCCGGGGCCGCAGCCACCACAGCAGCGTCCCGGCGACCAGCGCGAGGGCGCACAGCAGCCACAGGGTGTCCTGGAACGCGGAGCCGTAGGTGCCGCCGCCGCGCAGGGCGTTGAAGATGCCGCCGACGACGGTGTAGCCGAGGGCGTTGGCGATCTGCGTGGCGGTGAGCAGACCGCCGGAGGCCGCGCCGGCGTCCTCCGGGGCCACCCCGCCGAGCACGAGGCCGATCAGGGAGGGGGCGATCAGGCCCTGCCCCAGACCGCACAGCAGCAGCCCCGGAGTGACCAGCGCCGCCTGGTGGGCGGCCGAACCGGAGCCCACGGGCAGCCGGACCAGCACCAGGCCCGCGGCCATCACCACGGCGGCCAGTACCAGCACCGCGCTGCCCCAGCGCGCCACCAGCTTCTTGCCTTGCAGCGAGGCCACCGCGAAGGCCGCGCCCAGCGGCAGGAACACCACACCGGAGGCCAGCGGGGACAGCTTCAGACCGTCCTGGAGGAAGTAGGACAGGATCAGGAACAGCCCGGCGTTGCCGCTGTAGAACACCAGCGCCGTCGGCAGGCCCTTGGCGAAGCCGGGGTGCCCGAACAGCCGCGGCGGCAGCAGCGCGTGCCCGGCGTCCGAGACCCGGGCGATGCGCCGCTCCCACAGCATGAACAGCGCGAAGCACACCGCGGCCCCGGCCAGCGCGCCCCAGCCCCAGGCCGGCCAGCCGTTGTCGGCGCCGACGACCAGCGGCCACAGCAACAGCAGCAGGGCGGCGGCGAGCAGCAGGACGCCGAGGTAGTCGATGCGGGCCCGGCTGCTGCCGCGCACCTCGCGCACCGAGGCGGCGGCGCCGAGCGCGGCGACCACGGTGACCGGCACGTTCACCAGGAACACGGACCGCCAGTCCCAGCCGGCCAGGTCCAGCTTGATCAGCGCGCCGCCGACGATCTGGCCCGCGATGGAGCCGAGGCCGATCGTGGCGCCGTACAGGCCGAGCGCCTTGGCGCGTTCCTCCTGCGGGAAGACCACCTGGAGGATGGCGAGCACCTGCGGCAGCATCAGCGCCGCGGCCAGGCCCTGGACGACGCGGAACGCGATGAGCGCGGCAGCACTGGGCGCCACCGCGCACAGGAGCGAGGTGGCGCCGAAGGCGACGAGCCCGATGAGGAACACCCGGCGGCGTCCCAGGGCGTCGCCGATACGCCCGCCGGTGACCAGACCCACCGCGTACGCCAGGACGTACCCGGCGACGACGAACTGGATCTGGCCGAAGGAGGCGCCGAGCGAGGACTGGATGGACGGCGCCGCCACGTTCACGATGAACACGTCGAGCATGCCCATGAACGTGGCGAGCAGCAGCATCCCGAGGGCCAGCCACCGCTTGGGATCGGGCAGTTGCCCGCCGCCGGACTCACCGGCGGCGGGCACGGACCGTTGGGTGGAGTCGGTCGTACTCATGGATTCCTCTCTGGAACACGGGGCCGCACCTCGGCCCGGGGCCGCGGCACGGCCGGTGCGGTGGCCGGGGACCGGCCGAACTTGCGCATCGCCGGGATCTCCACGGCCCGGTACAGCAGCCAGGAGCCCAGCAGGGCGAGTACGAACGCGGCGGCGGTGAGGGCGAGCGCCTGCGGCAGCGCCCAGCCGCGCCCGTACCCGAGCAGGTGGTGTCCGTAGATGAGCACCAGGCGGTGCACCATGTAGAACGCGAAGGAGACCTCGCCCAGCCAGACGAAGGTCCGTCCGGACAGCGCGCTGCCGCGCCCGTCGGCGTCGCGGCGGGCGAGCGCGCCGATCAGCAGCGTCAGCGGGATGACGGTGGCGGCGGCCTGCGCGTACAGCACGGGCAGGTGCAGCGCGAGCACGTACCCGGCGGCGAGCAGCGGCAGCGCGGCGCTCGCCGGGACGCGCACCCAGCGGCCGGCCAGGACGAGCCGGGCCGTGGCCATGCCGAGCAGGAACTCCACGGCGCGGGTGAGCGGGAAGGCGTAGACGAACCAGTACCGCGCCTCGCCGATGGGCGCGAACGGCAGCTGCGGCCGCTCGGGCAGCAGCCCGGCCAGCGCCGGCAGCAGGAGGACGACGGCGGTGCAGGCGCCCACGACCGCCCACAGCCGGCGGCTGTCCAGGCGCAGCAGCGCGCGGTGCAGCAGCGGGAAGGACAGGTAGAACAGCAGCTCGCAGGAGAGCGACCAGCTGACCGGGTTGCCGGTCATGAAGACGCGCGCGTCCGGCCACCAGCTCTGCAGGAGCAGCAGGTTGGGCAGCCAGGAGGAGGGGTCGGTGAGCGCGGGGGGCGCCTGGTAGGCGCTGACGACGACGCCGGTGCTCCAGGTGACGACGGCGACCAGGACGAAGGTGGCCAGGTGGTTGGGGTAGATCTTGGCGACGCGGCGGCGCCAGAAGGTGCGCGCGCGCTGGCCGGGCCGGGCGGACCAGGTCAGCACGAAGCCGCTGAGCACGAAGAAGAAGGAGACGCCGACGGCTCCGGCGGCCGACGCCCAGTGCCGCAGGGCCTTGTCGACGCCCGGGTCGGCGAAGACACCCTCACGTGAGAGGTGGTAGGCGAAGACGCCGAGGGCCGCCAGAAAGCGGGCGCCGGTGAGCGAGGGCAGCCGCGACTGGCCCGCTGGCGCGGGTGTTCGCTCGGTGCCGGCCTTCTCGAGCATGGGAACCCCTTCGGGTGAGGCGGACTGGTGTCCGGCGGTCGAGGTGGAGGGGTGGTGCTGAGGGGTGGGTCTGTCGCGGTGCTGGGGGGCGTCCGTGCCTGGCCACGTGACGTCCGCAACCGAGAAAACGCCCGCGGGGCGCGGTTCACCAAGCCGGCCCGGGCAATCCGATGCGACTGGTCCAAGTCCCCTCAGTGACCGTGGGGTTGGGGCGTCCGGGGGCCGGTCCGGGCGCCCCGTGGTGAGGTGATCGGGCGCACGCCCCGACCGACCACGACACCGACGCGGAGGGCTCATGTCGAACAAGCGGACACGGCGAACGGAGTCCGGACACCCCGGTGCGGCCGAGCAGGCGCTGCACCGGGCGGTGCGGGAGGGCGACCTGCCCGGTGCCGCGGACGCGCTGTACGCCGGCGCGGACCCGAACGCCCGGGACCCGCTGGGCTACCCGGCCCTGAGCCGGGCGGCGGCGCTGGGCCGGACCCAGCTGACCGAGCTGCTGCTGACCGCGGGCGCGGACCCGCTGCTGCCCGACGTCCGGATGGGGACCTCCCCGCTGCACAAGGCGGCGCAGGGCGGCTGCGTCGACGTGGTGCGGCTGCTGCTGGACCACGGGGCGTTCGTGGACGCGCAGGCGCCGACCACGGGGCACACGCCGTTGATCGACGCGGTCTGGTACAAGCACCCGCCGGTCGTGGAGCTGCTGCTGGACCGGGGGGCGAACCCCGATGTGCGGGCGCACGCCGGGTACCGGGCGGACGAGTTGGGCCCGCTGGTGTGCGAGGAGGACCAGTCGGTGTACGTCCGCCTGATCGAGGCGGCCCGGGCCCGTCGCGCGCGGGCGGCCGGGGCCGCGCTGCGACTGGCGGCGCTGTCCGGGGACGCGACCGGAGTCCGCGCGGCGCTCGCCGCGGGCGCCGACGCCGACGTGAAGGCGCCCGACGGGCACACCGCGCTGCTCGACGCCTCCCGCGAGGGGCACCCGGCGGTGGTGGCGGCGTTGCTCGCGCACGGCGCCGACCCGACGGTGGTCGACCACCTGATGAAGGCGACGCCCGCGCACAAGGCGGCGTACATGGGCCGCCCGGAGGTGATGCGGGAACTGGTCGCGGACGGCCGGGTGGAGCTGGACGCCCAGGGCCCCTACAACGGCTACACCGCGCTGCACGACGCGGTGTGGCACGGCCACACCGAGACGGTCCGCGTGCTCCTGGAGGCGGGCGTGCGCACCGACCTGGCCGGCTGGGACGGGCTGACCCCGCTCGGCATGGCCCGCCGGTACGGCTACGACGACATCGTGGCGCTGCTGGAGAAGGCCGGGCGGGCTCCGGAGGGGGCGTAGGGCCCGGGTGGCCGCGGGGAACTGCCCAAGTCGCGGCGGGAGCGGACCCCTCCCCTTGTTTCATTCCATCATGACGGTATGTTTTTTGGGGCTCCCGCACCCTTCGACTCCGGCCCCCGGGCCGCCTGACGACTTACGGAGTCACGCATGGCGAAGCAGCCACGTGCCCTGCGTACCTATGAACAGGTCCTGAACGCCGCCGCGCAGGAGTTCGCACAACACGGGTACGCGGAAGCCAATCTCCAGCGCATCGCCGAGCGCACCGGAATGACCAAGGGCGCCCTCTACGGCCACTTCCCCTCGAAGCGGGCGCTCGCGACGGCGCTCGTGGACCATCTGGAGGCGGCCACCGACCACCTGCTCGGCGGCGCCTGCGCGGAGTGCGGTCCGCCGCTGGACCGGCTGCGCTCCCTGCTGCTGGCGCTGGCCGTGCGCATCCGCCGGGACGTACGCGTGAGGGCGGCCCTGCGCCTGGTGACCGAGACCGCCCGGGGCACCGCCAAGCCGCCCCGGCTGATGGACGGCGTGCACGAGCGCGCCCTGGAACTGGTGCTCCGCGCCCAGCAGGCCGGCCAGGTGGACCCCGCCCTGCCGCCGGAGCCGGTGGCCGATCTCGTCGTGGTGGTGCTGTTCGGCGCCCACTGCACGGACTACACCCGCGACGGCGGAGACCTGCCGACCCGGCTCGGCACCCTGTGGGACATCCTCACCCGCGCCCTGCCACCCACACGAACGGCGGCGTAGGGGACAGGAGTTGAGGGACCCGGGGCGACCGGTGTGCGGGGACGGGGTGGCGGCGGGGGTGGGTCGGTCCCGGGAGGAGGTCGGCGCTTGGGAACGAGTCCTTGCTTCGGAGGGGGCCCGGGCCCGGGGGCGGGCCGGTGCCCGGAGCCGCCCGGTGGCCGCAAACGGGCCGGTGGCCGGGAGCAGACGGTGCCCGGGAACGGGCCGGCGCCCGGAGGCCGGCCAGCCCCAAGAGGCGGGCCGACGCCCGGAGGCGAGCCGGTGCCCGGAGCCGCCCGGTGCCCGACAGGCGACCGGGCCGCAGGCGCGGTCCAGTGCGGTCGGGGCGGCCGGGGAGGTCGGTGTGACCCGGGAAGTCCGCGTTGCCCGGGAAGTCGACGCGGCCCGGCTCCGGAGAGGACCGCCCACCACGGCCGACGCGACCCGGCGTGGCCCGGCCCGGCGCCGCGCCGGGCGGCACCGGGCCGGGAGTGGTTCACACGAGCTGCAGCACCGGCTCGGCGGCGCGCGCGGCGACCGGCGCCGGGGCCCAGTTCAACACCGCCTCGGCGATGCGCCGTTCACCCTGGACGGCGCTGATGACGAGTTCGCGGGTGCCGTCGTTCGCGGACTCGGCCCGGGTCACGGACAGCCGGGTCGGTATGTCCAGCTCACCGAAGGCCAGGCAGTCCACCCGCGCGCCGACGAGCCCGTAGAGCGTGTCGTCCGGAGCGCCCTGCCCGCGCTCGTGGACGTAGAGGTGCCCGAGCTGGCGGAAGCCCTCCAGCATGACGGCCTGCGGGATGTGATCGGTGGGGTGGTCGAACAGGATCGCGTGGTTCAGATCGAGTCTCAGCCACCACTCGTCGGGGTCGCCCCCGGGTGCGAGCACGCAGTCCTTGGCGCGCAGCCGCCCCACGCGGTGCGGCACCAGCCGCGGCGCCCCCGGCTGCCCGGACGGCCCGGACGCCGGCCGCTCGACCCGGCGGCGCAGCAGCTGGTACCGCCGTTCGTCCACCACACAGGCCTCGATGTGGCCGTGTCCGCACCGCACGCCGTCGACCGACAGCGCCGTCTCGAGCCGTACGTCGTACCGCTTGGGCGCCCGGCTGCCGTCGTAGTCCCAGGTGGTCTCCAGGACCACCGGGACGGGTGCGCCCTTGACCCGCAGCGGCTCCCGGTCCCAGATCCGGAAACCGGTGTTCTGGCCGACGAAACGGTGGCCGAGCGGGATGCCGAGCCGGCCGTGCCCCACGTACAGCAGGGTCTGGCGGATGGACTCGGCGAACAGCAGCGGATCGCTGGTGCCGTCCGCGTCGGGGTGGTAGAGGGCGTGGTCCCGGGGCCACTGGGCGGCGACCAGGAGACGGTCGGGTCCGTCCGCGGCCGCGTCGGTGAGGAAGACCTCGGCGACGGAGGCGCGGTGGACGAGGGTGCGTGGGATAGCCTGTGCGTAGTGGAGTGCCTGCGTGGACGCGACGACCCCCGCGGAAAAGGCCGAGGTGGCCGTCGAGGGACTTGCTGTCGCGGACGTACGCTGGCGCATCATGGTCCCCCTGGATGAAGAAGGTTGACTCCGAGAAGCTCGAAGGCACAGATCAACTTCGCCGGAAAAAATATACCGTTGAGAAGGTATTTAGCAAGCAGTCGTTTCCCGAAGTCGCCGTCTCCCCAGGCAGGAGGGGGTGTGGGGACTCTCGGAGAGCGCCCCGAGAACGAAGGACGCACATGACGAAGGACCAGGCACCCCCGCTTCCCTCGACCCGCAGGACCGGCACCCGACGTCAGGAGCCCCGTCTCAAGCAGGACCGGGCCGTGCGCACCCGGAACACGATCCTGAAGGCGGCGGCGGAGGTCTTCGCGCAGCGGGACTACCCGTCCGTGACGATCCTGGACATCGCCGAACAGGCCGGCGTGACCAAGGGCGCCGTCTACTTCCACTTCGCCAACAAGGAGGCCGTCGCGGTCTCCGTGGCCGAGCAGTTCTACACCGCGCTCCTCGCGTCCGTGCGCCCGGTGCTCGACACCGACGCGAGCCCGGCGCGCAAGGTCGTCGAACTGCTGCGGCACACCGCCCGCTCCTTCCGCGAGGACCCGCTCACCCAGGCCGGCAGCCGACTGCAGATTCAGCAGTGGGCGATCGAGTCCGAACTGCCCACGCCCTACGTCGGTTTCACCCAGGTGCTGGCCGAACTGCTGACGGAGTGCCGGACCAACGGCGCTCTGCCGCCGGAGGCCGACCCCGAGGCGCTGGCCCGGGTGCTGCGCTCCGCGCTCTTCGGTGCGCAGCACATCTCCGGCGTACAGCACGGCTGGTCGGACATCGTGGAGCGGACGGAAGAGATCATCCAGGCACTGCCCGTCCTGGCTCCGGCCGCACGCGACTGACCCCCCGCCGGCCCGCCGCTACCACCGGTCCATCGGTTCCACGACCCGTCACGCCAGCCTGCGGCCGTCGGCCGCCGCGGGCTCCGCGATATCCGCGGGCTCGACGATGTCCGCGGGCACACCCCCGAGGCGGTGCAGGGCGTACGCCGCGGTGACCATCGTCATGTGGTGGTGCCAGCCCGGGAAGGACCGGCCCTCGAAGTCCAGCAGCCCGAAGTCCCGCTCCAGGGACTTCAACGAGGCCTGCGTGCGCACCGAGTGCCGCACCAGGGAGAGGACCTCGTCGGCGCGTCTGTCCGTCGGCGCGGTCAGCCAGAAGCGGATCGGCCGGCGCTCGGCGGCCGACCACTGGGTCAGCAGGCGGTACACCGGCTGTGGCGCGGTGCGCCCCGGCTGGGGCGGTACGGGCAGCCGTACCAGCCCGGAATGGACCACGAGATGGCGCACCGGGCCGTCCGCCCGGGCCGCCGAGATCACCCGCGGCTGCCGTGCGCGCTCGCCCCGCCCGGCGTACTCACCGGCGGGCAGCGGCCGGGGCTGTTCGGTGCCGCGCGACGGGGCGGGCACGGCGGGGAGAACGGGCTGGCTGGGGTGCAGCTCGACCACGAAGTCCAGGCCACGCTCGGCGAGTCCGGCCACCAGAGGGCCCGCCTCCGGGGTGCAGCGCAGGTCGGCGACGACCGGCACGGGCGGGGTGAGACCGGTCCCGGCGAGCGCGTCGACCATGCCGAGCACATGCCGGCTCACCGGCTCGGCCGCCGCGGACAGCGGCAGCCGGGCCCGGGAGCGCAACCGCTCGTCGCCGCACCAGCGTTCGTCCAGCAGCAGCCGCCAGTCGACCGGCACACTCGTGTCCCCCGAGGACAGGAACAACCCGATGCCCAGCTGGCAGTTGACGGTCCGGCCGGCCTCCGGCACGAACCGGCGGTGCACGCCCACCGAGTGTTCGCCGCGCTTGGGGATGACCGCGATACCGGTCGCCCAGGCCGCCACCGGCATCCGGGCCACCACCTGGGCGGCGATCGCGCGCCGCGCCGGATCCCACGGCCAAGGGCTGGAGTTGATGAACTGCTGGAGCGACTGGGCCGCCGTCGCCGACCGGGGAACGGTCAGGGCGAGGTTGCGGATGGATTTCTTGCCCCGGGTGGTGAGCAGGCCCGCGAGGTAGACCTCGGCCCAGCGGCGCTGGTCGGCCCGTGGCAGATGGGCGAAGACCTCCTCGGTGAAGTCCGCGACCGTGAGCGGGCGGCCCGGCCCGTGCGGCGCACCCGGGAGCCGAGCCGTCCACACGGACGACGGTGGCACTGACACGGTGTGGTGCAGGTGCTCGTCAAGCACGTCCCCTCCAGGTCAGCTTGCTGGACGCCGGTTGCTCTGTGGTGCGTCATCGCAGGAGCGAAGACATCCAAAAAATAATACCCTCAAGAACGAATTAAAAGTGCGCACCGCGGCTCCGCGAGACTCTGCTATCTCCCGACTCTGGGCACGGGAATGCCCGTTCGACTGGGACGGCGACGAGGACAGACCGCATGCTCACGTGCGGGTGCGCGGCCCCGCGCGCGGAACACCGGTCCCACGACGGGGCGCGTACCGTCGCGGCCCGGCAGAGGGACTGCCCGGCCCCAGGGAGGTGTGCCGTGAGCGTCACCGTGCACGTGTGGTTCGACTACATCTGCCCGTTCAGCCTGATCGCGCGGAAACTGCTGACCGAGGCCGTGGCCGGGCGCGACGTCACCTGCGTCTGGCATCCGTTCGAGACCAACCCGCACTGCGTCGAGGAGGCCGGGGAGTACCCGCCGGGCGCCTGGAACCGGCTGGTCACCCCGCTCGCCGCCCGCTACGACGTGCCGCTCGCCGGAGCGCCGCAGAACCCGCTGCGCCGGGCGCGCCTGGCCTTCGTCGGCTACCAGTACGCGCTGGACTGCGGGGCGGGGCAGGCCTACAACGACCGGCTGTTCACCGCGTACTACTACCAGTGGCGGGACATCTCCGACCCGGTCGAACTGACCCGCCTGGCCGCCGACGCCGGCCTGGACCCCGGCCGCTTCCGCGACGCCGTCCTCTCCCCCCGCTACACCCGCCGCCACCTCGACGCCCTGGACCACGCCCGCGACCGGGAGGCCATCACCGGCGTCCCGGTGATCTCCGTCGCGGGCGAACGCCTGGACGGCTTCCACGGCGTCCCGGAACCGGCCCTGCTGGCGAAGGCACTGGACGGGGCGGCGGGCTAGACCGGCGGGCCGGGACCACGGCGGCGCCGCCCTCGCGACCTCCGGTGCCCCCCGCCCTCCCACGATCCCGGCCGCACTGGAGACGGCCCCGGGAAGGAGCAGACGGCGCGGCCCCCTCCCCGGGACCGCCGGTACGCCCCCGATCCCCTTCCCCCTCCCTACGATCCCTACCGCAAAGCAACCCGCTCCCCCAAGCGGGAGCCCCCTCCCCGCACAGCACCACGAAGGCCCACCGAACCACGCGCCCCCGGCCGTCACGACTTGCCCCAGTTGGCCATGTAGGCCCCAACCGGCCCGAACGACTCCTGATACCGGACCCGCCGTACCGACACTGAAGGCGGCCGCCGGCGCGCCGGGTGCCGCCGGCGGCCGCCGAGGACACGACGGCGGCCGTCGTGGCCGGGTCCGCACGGACCGCGGCCGCACGCCGCCCCGGCCGTATGGAGGAGACAGCCATGAACGGGTTCGGCACGCTGGTGGTGTGGGCACACCCGAACCGGGACGGCGCCGGCGAGGGCGAGCAGCCCTCACGCGTCGGCGCGGCCCTGGCACGGGCGGCGCGGGACGTACCCGGCGTCCGGGTGCACGACCTGTACCGCGCCCACCCGGACGGCGTCATCGACGTACCGGCCGAACAGCGACTGCTCACCGCGCACCGGCGGATCGTCCTCCAGTTCCCGTTCTACTGGTACTCGGTCCCGCCGCTGCTCAAGCGCTGGCTGGACGACGTCCTGGAACACGGCTTCGCCTACGGCAGCGAGGGCACCGCACTGCGGGGCCGCACCCTTCAGGTGGTCACGACGACGGGCGGCCCCGCCTCCTCCTACGGCCCCGACGGCTACAACCGCTTCACCATCCGGGAACTGCTGCGCCCGCTGGAGGCGACGGCCAACCTGTGCGGCATGGACTTCCCCGCACCCTTCGTGGTCCACGGCACCCGCACCCTCACCGACGCCGACCTGGCGGCCGAGGCCGCCCGCTACCGGACCCTGCTGGCATCCCCCGCCCTGCCCAGCGCGGCCTGACAGCCGACCCGCACCCCACGCCGATCCGCTACCCTGTCATGGACCGCCACTCCGGTGGCGTTCCCCGCCTTCGTAGCTCAGGGGATAGAGCACCGCTCTCCTAAAGCGGGTGTCGCAGGTTCGAATCCTGCCGGGGGCACAAGGGAAAAGGGCCCTCACATACGGAGATCCGTATGTGAGGGCCCTTTGACATCTACTTCTGACATCAACGGCGGCGGTCACTGACGACCCGGGCGCCTCCGCAGCAGACGGTCCATGTGGCTCATGGCCTCGCGCTGGGTGTCCTGGAGGACGTGCGTGTACACGTCCATGGTGATGCTGATCTGAGAGCGCCCAAGGATCTCCATCACGACGCGGGGCGCGACTCCGGCCGCCGTGAGGAGCGTGGCCGTTCCGTGGTCCTTGCGGGCGCCGAGGGTCCAGGCGGTTCGGATGAGGCGGCGGACGTGGTCGCTGATGTCGAGCTGGGCGAGTTCGGCGGCGAACTTCAGCGGGCGGTCGAGGGCGCCCGTCGCGGTCTCAGCTCCCTTGGGGACGCCCACGTGGGTCACTGACCGGTGCTCTTTCTGCCACTCGCGCACCGCCAGGCGGCCGAACTCCCAGCGTGTGCGCACGACTTCAAGCCCCGCCCAACAGACTGAGTTACAACTTTCTCTACTGGTTCAAGGCGGCTCGCTCCGCTCACCGCGCGCGGCCCGGCCCCCAGCCGGGCCTGCGCTCCTGCCTTCGTCCCGCTCCAGCCCGGCCGGCGCCCGTGCCGCGCCCACACAGCAACCAGCCGCCTGACGTGAGAGAAGGTACGTCATGGTCGGGGCGGTCAAGTCGACTTCACGACTTTACGGGGGCATGATCACTCGCGCCAAACAGCTCCCGCCCAAAGTTGCCACGCCGACCTAAACAAGTCTCTACCATGGGGCTATGACGAGTGAGGATGAAGCAGAAATTCGCAAGCGCTTCGTGGAGAATGAAGTACTGTACCAAAATCTCAGGACTGAAATACTTTACTGCCTACAAAAGGCGTTCTCGGCACCCCAGTCTATAAAGATTCACTCCATTACCGCCCGAGTCAAGACCATCGACAGCTTCGTCGAGAAGGTAACGAGGAAGTCATACACCTCCCCATTCGAGCAAACCGAGGACTTAGTAGGGGCACGAGTCGTCTGCCTATTTATAGCCGACCTCTCAGGCATTAAGGACGTACTCCATAGCACCTTCGACGTCGCCTCAGAGGAAGATAAAGTGAACGAAGGAGAGGCATCATCCTTCGGGTATATGTCTCATCATTTCATCTGTCGACTTTCTGCAGCCCACTCAGGCCCAAGGTACGACACTATAAAGGAGATCAAGTTCGAAATTCAGGTCCGGACGATCTTGATGGACGCTTGGGCGAATATATCTCACTATCTCGCATACAAAAACGAGGAGAGCATCCCAGCTGATTTGGTCCGTGACTTTCACGCCCTGAGTGGCCTACTGTATGTCGCAGACAGACAATTCCAGAATTTGAATCGAGGCGCTGTACATTCCGCGATCCAAGCAGAGCAAGATATCATTAAGAGCCGAGAGATTCTCAGCTCGGCAATCAATACCGATACGGTCGCAGCCCTGTTTCGTCGCCAATACCCCGACCGTGACCGAGCGTCAGAGAAGCTCATCGCAGAGTTCATATCCGAGCTTTCACTGATTAACCTCAATGATCTTCGAGACTTGGCGCGCATTCTTCAGGAGAACCATGGAGCGGTGCTTAAGTATGAGAAAAAGTATCCACCGGCCGGCTCCTCCAGATTCGGAGATGTGGGACTAGCTCGCAACGCATTGGCCATCCATAGCCCAAAATACCAAGAAGCCAGATACCCTAAATTTAAGATGAGGCACGCCGAGTTCCGTGGTCACTCGAAAAGCTAGGATAAAAAGCGCCTGGCGCTCAGCCAGCGAAGCATGGTGGCTCCTCTGGCGAACAGTTGTGGCGCGCCAGCCCACGCACCCAGAGCGACACGAGGTGAGCGTGTGAGAACGCCCACGAACAAACGCTGGACAAGCGCTCAGACCTATGAACCACCGGCGCAGGTCAGAGGCACGCCACATCAAGCAGCACACCCACCCAAGTTGCTTCGGGACGAAGATGTCATCACCAAAGGCCTCACGGTCACGCCTCCGTCGGCGGGCCTCACTCTGGTCGACGGCAGGGCAGCGTGGCTGACCGATGGGGGTGCAGCGGGGCATACGCGCGCATGGTCGGTCGACTCACCCACCGTCGTGGCTGGCTGTCGTCGGCCGAGGTTCAGACGACCCGCATCGAAGGTGTCCGCCAAGGGGATCCAGACGTCGCTGGTGTGCGCCCTCGCCCGGACAAGTCGCCCGCTGGAATTCAGCCACTGACTTGATAGTTCATCTGCATCTGCCGCCTGCCCCGTTACCATGTGCGACACGGTTTGCGACATGTGACACGGACACGGACACGGCAATCGGCGGTCTCTGTCGTGCTTCGTGCGAGGCAGTGCAGCATAGGTGTGCGCCAGACAGGGACCTCAGCGCCCCGGACTACGCCTGGCGACAGGACGTCCGTCACTGGTGTACGGGCGGGGATACGTAGGGTGGGAAGTGCGGACTGATTTCGGAGACCTTGTCGTTGACCAGGCCATCGTGCACGAGGTGCCTCAGCGCGCCAAAGACGAGGAATCTCTTCCCCTCAAGCTCAGCGAGACGGTATGCCGGTTCGACGATGACGTGCGTACAGCTCTGCAGTCGAAGCTCCGTGACGTGCTCGACCGCCTGGGACGCGAGGTCGTGGAGGACCCTGAGCTGAAGTCGCCCCTGCCAGACGCTGTTCGAGCCTTTCTGAGTGGTGAACAGGATCTCGTGCAGGTATCCGGTGAGCTCGCTCATGCCCTACGTGACAGCCAGACGGGGAAGAGCCCGGCAGGGCTGCTTCTCGTTGCCGCAGCCCGCCTGGACGGTCACCCAGCTCTTCTGATGGTCAAGTTGGAGCAGGAAACCGGCATGCAGGCGAACGGGATTCTCGCCGACGGGCTGCGGACCTTTGACATGCAGTATTTCGCCAACCTCTTGTTCACCGAAAAGTCTAAGGTGTACAAAGTGGCCCTCTTCTCCGAGGAGGGGATCGCCGAGCCGAGGCTCCAGGGCTGGGCCGCCGACCCCCAGACATCGGGCAAGGACGTGGCCCGTTTCTTCCTTGAGAAGTTCCTCGGCTGCCGGCACCAGAACGACCCCAGGGAACTCACACGCCGCTTCCATGACACAGCCATGGATTGGGTCAACAGCCGCTTCGCCAGCTCCGATGTGCGTGTTGACTACGTCATGGCCGTCATGGTTGAGCTTCAGAGCGCTGCTCCGACGCTCGACCCCAACGTCTTCATCCAAACGCATCTGCAGGAAGCGCACCGCGACGACTTTGCCGGCTTCCTGGCGGAGAACGACGTACCGATCCGTGCCTTCGACAAGAACACCGATCTCATCGGCAACCGGATGGAGAAGGTGCGGGTGGACCTGTCCAACGGGGCCTTCCTAGTCGCGCCGTTGGAGGCGGTGAGGGACGGCTCAGTAACTGTGGAGGATCTCGGGGACGGCCGGACCACAGTCACCGTTACCGCCACTCTCGACAAAGCCAGCAGCGGTGCCGCGGCGGGCCGCCGGCCCAAACTCGTCAACCGTGCGGAAGGTCCCCTTTCCGGTGCAGAGATGATTCCGGGGCTTGAGTGGGTCCTCCCTGCGTCGGCCCAAGCGATGCAGACGACCATGGGCAACCAGCAGTCGTCGGCATAGGCATGGGTATCAGCGACGGCATCTTCCTAGCCTACGCAGCGGAGTCCACATGCCTCTGAGTGTCGAGGAGGCCTTCCAGCGCTACCAGCGGGAGCGGCCGAGGATCAAAGAGGCAGTCGAGGCGACGAAGACCCACCTTGAGGAGCACCTTGCTCGTCGGCGGATTGCCTGTCAGGTGGCCGCCCGCGCCAAGGAAGTCAGCAGCTTCCAAACGAAGGTGTACCGCAAGAACTACACCGACCCCTGGAAGCAGATCACCGACAAAGCTGGCGTGCGTGTCGTCGTGCCCCATGGAGGTCTCCTCGACCCTGCCCTGGACGAGATCAAACGTTGTCTTCTCGTCGTCGAGGTTCAGGATGACCGGCACGCACCCGGTCATGAGGACCGTCTGCGCTACCCACGCCTTCACATCCAGGCCATCATGGTCGGGAACGAGGCGGATCCCGACGGTACGCCCTACGAGTGCGAGATCCAACTACGTACTGAAGCAGTCGACCTGTGGTCGCGTATGTCTCACAAGCTTCTCTACAAGCCCGGAGCCGCACCTCCAGCCGATGTCAGTCGTTCGCTGTACCGTCTGATCGCCTTGGTCGAACTGTTCGACCTCGAGGTTCAACGGGGGGTAGAAGCCATGGCGCAGCACCCCGATCTCGCCCAAGGTAGCCAGCTTCTCGACGTCGTCGAGCAGGTCTACCGCACCTTCACCAGCCACCCATTCAGCACAGAGCTGTCCTACAACGTCATCGACGTCCTGTCGCGGACCATCGATGACCTCGACAGCTACAGAGAACACCTGACCCAGTTCGCCGAACGCTTCCGCGACAGGATCGAGCGGGCCTACGCCGACTACGGGCCCAACAGTGCTCACTTTCTGAGGCACGGTCGCTACCTGCTGGCCAGCCAGCCGGAGAGCCTGATCATTTTTGAACGGCTGTCCAACAATGCTCGCTACCGTCTTCGCAGTGTCTGGGACGGCAGCGAGCTACCAGACAACATGCTCACCGACATGGCACAGGTTTGGGGGGTCGCCCTATGACGAACTCTGCGCAGCCGGAATCTCCTGCGCTGGTCGCAGCCACTGCTATGTTCGTAGAGGTCCTCGTGATCGGTATCGGAGGCCTCGCCGCGGCAGTACTTGTGCTGATTGCCCTCATCGGGCCGGCACCAACAGCCAAACTTGCGCCCGTAGCTGGCTCGTCAGCGGCCACAGGAGTGGCACTCGCCGCGGCCTACGCTCTTGGCATCCTTCTCGACCGAGCTGCGGACACGATCCTTACCCCGTACCGCCGCCGCCTGCGCAGTCGCTTTTTTTCCACTAACAGTGCCTATGCCACGGCGCGCCTGCAACTGGCCGCCTTCCCTGTCTTGGTCGCCCGAGCCGACTACGCCCGCTCCCGCATGCGCATCTGCCGCGGCTGGCTCTTCAATTGCCTGGCTCTGGTACTGACTGCAGACTTGGCCATGCTGCGCTACTCCTTCGACCACCGCCTGCTCATTCTGTGCACTGTCACAGTGCTCGGCCTCGTGATCGCCTACGGCTTCTTCCGGGCATGGCGCGCATTGACCGTGACCGGTTACCGCAAACTCGCCGAACAGACGGCAGCAAGCTCCACCAGCCCGTCTGTGCCCGCTCAGCCCCAGCCCGGTCTCGTAGCACCATCAGAAGTCCAGTGAGCGGGCTTTTTCGCGCGACAGCGCAGCTGCAGCGCTGGAACGACCTGAGGGGAGGCTTTGACGCAGTGGGAGCTGGGGTTGGTCGGCCCCGCACAGAGCGACGGTCTGTATCACTTTACCGGCCGCAACGGGGACAGGCCCGCGTGCGTGCCTGAGGAGATACGGCAGATGACCGGGCAGCAGCGGCTGGAGCGGATCTTGCACGAAGAACGCATTCGGGCCTTCGCCCCATTCGCCACGACGACTGCATGCGTGTGCTTCTCGGAGAGCCCGCCGAACCATCTCAGCCATCTCATTTGGACGGGTTCGTAGGCCACCCGATCGACCGGGTCGATGCCGACGTACCCCGGCCGGATCTCGGCCAGCTTCTTCGTCAGCGGCGGCATCGAGTACGGCCACTTGATCCGCTCGACGATCACCGGTGCGTGCATCCTCGGCCACTCGTTCAACAAGCCTCGGATCTGCGGCTCGAAGGCGTCCGCCACCCGTCCGCGCGGGGCCCGTTCGTACTTCGGCGGCCGGTCCGAGTTCAACGCGGCCGGCACCGTGTTCCGGGCTACCCCCAGCCTCCGTGAGATCTCCTTGATGGGCACGCCCTCTGCTCGATGCAGCCGACGTATCTCCGCCCAGTCCTCCACCTTCAGCACCCTCTTGTATTGAGCAGGCAATTCGGGAGCCACGTGATCAGCGAGTTCGAGCCACCTCGCGAATTCAACCGAGCTCCCGGAGGCTCAGGACTGAACTGCCGTGGTCGGCTCCGGGAAGGTGACGCCGGTCAGCTCTTCGGAGACGGTCCACAGGCGGCGGGCGGTTGCCGGGTCGCTGGCCGCTGCCGAGCGGCCGGCCAGGGCGGGGTTGCCGCGCATCTCGAACATGCCGTCGGGGCCGACGAAGCTGCCGCCGGGCAGGTCCTGGACGGCCGCGTAGAGGGAGTTGAGCGCGCCCGCCTGGCCGTCCTGGGCGATGAACTTGTTGCCGAGGCGGAAGAGCAGGCGCCGCAGGGTGCTGGCGTCGTTGCCCTGGAGGTTGGTGGCGGCCCAGCCGGGGTGGGCGGCCAGCGCGCGGACGGGCGAGCTGGCTGCGGCAAGCCGTCGCTGGAGCTCCAGGGTGAACAGCAGCATCGCCAGCTTGGACTGGCTGTAGGCGGTCATCGGGTCGTACTCGCCGGTCAGGTCGAGGTTGTCGAAGTGGATGCGGGGACTGCCCGGGGCCTTGTGCGCGGTCGACGACAGGGACACCACGCGGTCGGTGATGTGTGGCAGCAGCAGGTTGGTCAGGGCGAAGTGCCCCAGGTAGTTGGTGCCGAACTGCGTCTCGAAGCCGTCCTTGGTGCGGCCCTCGGGGACGTTCATGACGCCGGCGTTGTTGATGAGCAGGTCCAGGTCGCTGTGCCAGCCGGCGGCGAAGTCGCGCACGGAGGCGAGGTCGGCCAGATCGAGCCGGCGGACCTCGACGCTGCCGTTCACCGCCTGGGCTGCGGCCTCGCCGCGCTTGGTGTCCCGTACGGCGAGGACGACGTGGGCGCCCGCGGCGGCCAGGGCCGTGGCGGTGGCGAGTCCGAGGCCGCTGTTGGCACCGGTCACGACGGCAGTGCGGCCGGTCTGGTCGGGGATGTCGGTGGTGTTCCAGGGCTGGGTGTGCGTGTTCTTTGCCATGACTCCAATGTATTCACTGATCACAATGTATGCAACATTAACAATGTGGGCGTCGCTCACACCCGGCTAGGCTGAGGGCATGACGAACCGCCCCTACCACCACGGAGACCTCCCCGCCGCGCTCCTCGCACGGGCCGAGCAGACGTTGCGCGAGAAGGGATCGGGCGCACTGTCCCTGCGGGAGCTGGCCCGCGAGATCGGGGTGAGCCCCGCCGCACCGAGTCGCCACTTCAAGTCCAAGCAGGCACTGCTGGACGCCCTGGCACTGACCGGGTTCGAGCGACTCGCCGAGGCCATCGCAGCCTCACAGGAAGGCGCTGGTGAGGCGTTCGCCGACCGGCTGGATGCTGCAGCCCGCGCCTACGTGGGCTTCGCCACGGCCAACGCCGCCCTGCTCGACCTGATGTTCTCGGTCAAGCACAGCCCGGAGGCATCGGAGGCGGTGGGCGCGACCGCCCACCGGTGGTCCGAGCACCTGCTAGAGCTGATCGGCGACGGACAACGCCGCGGCGAAGTGCGCGAGGGGCAGCTGGAAACCGTTGCGCTACCGGTCTTCGCGGCGCTGCACGGCTACGCCGACCTGACGGTGAGCGGCGTACTGCCAACCGAGGTGGCCGAGCACGGCCTGGACGACCTGATCGCGTCCATCCTGCGCGGCTGTGAGCCGCGATAGAGCCGCGCAGGATGATCAGAGGGGTCAGTTTTCAGGAACTGGCTGAGGGTCATTTTTCAGAGACTGGCGACAACACGGCTGTCGCGCTCCTCCCATACGGGGCCACCCCATTCCGTCGGGCACAGAGGAGGCAAGAGCAAGGGGCTCGTCCACCCAAGGAAAGTAGACCTGGTTGCGCCCAGGGCCGTCCCCCAGGACAGCGCACAGCGGCGAAGTGTCGCAGACCCAGAGGCCATGCCCGGCCGGTAGCGTCCCTCCGGGGCCGTGAAGCGACCGGAGTGATTCCCGCTGACCGATCCACATGCAGCTACGGATCAGGAAGCCTTTGACATCCACGGCTGACATCAACGACGCCGGACGGGTACGCACACGAGCACCCCTGTCTGACCGTCGCACCAGTCGCCAGCAGCGGTCGGATCGGGCTCGCATCGAACTCCTTAAGACGTCATCTCATTTGGTGAGTCTGCGGTAGCAGATGAGGGTGCAGGCGATGCTCGTGAAGGCGAGGAAGTGTTCGGCCTTGCGCTCGTAGCGGCGGTGGAGTCGGCGGCAGCCGGCGAGCCAGGCCATCGTGCGCTCGATGGTCCAGCGGTGTCGGCCGAGCCGTTGCGAGGTCTCGACTCCCTTGCGGGCTATGCGGTGCCGGATACCCCGCTGGGATAACCATCGCCGCAGGTGGGAGTAGTCGTAACCCTTGTCCGCGTGCAGTTTGCCGGGCTTACGCCTACGGGGGCCTCGCCGGGACCGGATCGGCGGTATGCCCTTCACGAGCGGGATCAGAGCCTGGCTGTCGTGGACGTTGGCACCGGAGATGCCGACAGACAGGGGCAGACCGGTCCGCTCGGTGATCAGGTGGATCTTCGAGCCGTACTTGCCCCGGTCGACAGGATTCGGACCCGTCAGCTCCCCTTTTTCAGGGCCCGCAAGTTCACCGAGTCGATCGCGCAGCGAGACCAGTCCAGGTCTCCGCGGGCTCCGAGTTCGTCCAGGACCAGGCGGTGCAGCTTGGCCCACACGCGAGCCTTCGTCCATTCGGTGAACCGTCGGTGAGCTGTCGCTCCGGACGGTCCGAACGACGACTTCGGCAGCTGCTGCCACGTGCAGCCCGACGTCGCCACGAACACAATCGCCGCCAGCACCTCACGGTCGCCGTGCCGGCGCCGGCCGCCACCTTGAGGCCGTGATGGTGCCTCCGGCGCGACCCGCTGGAACAGTTCCCACAGCTCGTCCGGCACCAGCCGCTCAATGATCCCCACCACAGCCGACAGCCTACTCAGCCAAATGAGATGAACTCTAAAGCGGGTGTCGCAGGTTCGAATCCTGCCGGGGGCACAGAGAGAAGGGCCAGCTCAGGAGGGATCCCCCTCCCAGGCTGGCCCTTCGCCGTTCCAGGCGCCGTGACACTACGTCGGCGTCACCACCCAGGCGTCTATGTACGGATGGAAGACCCGCAGCAGATCGCCAGATGTCCGCCCTCAGCCGTGGCCGGTGCAGCGTGCCGACGCGGTCGGGCCGTGAGCCGCGCCCGCATCGACCCGCCCCCGGGCGCCGCGGAAGCTGCATTGGTGCATTGATCGCGGCTTCAGCGATGACGTGGGCGGCCACGCTGGTACTGCTTCGGCCACGGGACGTCGTCACCCAGCACTTGGGCCGCGTGGAGCGGCCAGGTCGGGTTGCGCAGCAGTTCGCGCGCGAGCATGATCGCGTCGGCCGAGCGGTCCACGAGGATCTGGTCGGCCTGCTCCGGTGCGGTGATCAGGCCGACCGCGGAGACGGGCAGGGCCGCACCCTCGCGGACGGTTCGGGCGAAGGGCACCTGGTAGCCGGGCTCCACTTCGATACGGGCGTTGTGGACGAGCCCGCCGCTGGTGATGTCCACCAGATCGACGCCGTGGGCCACCAGGTGCCGCGACAGCTCGACGGTCTCCTCCGGGGTCCAGCCGCCGTCGGCCCAGTCCGTGGCCGAGAAGCGTACGAACAGCGGGCGGTCTTCCGGCCACTGCGCCCGTACGGCGTCGGTGACCTGGACCAGGAAACGGCTGCGCCCGTCGAGATCGCCTCCGTACTCGTCGCTGCGGTGGTTGGACAGCGGTGACAGGAACTGGTGCAGCAGATAGCCGTGCGCGGCGTGGATCTCCAGGACCTCGAAGCCACCGGACAGTGCCCGCGCGGCGGCGTCGCCGAAGGCCCGGACCAGAGCGCGGATGTCGCCCGCGCCGAGCTCCCGCGGGGCCGGCCAGTCGCCGAACGGCAGCGGTGACGGTGCGACCGTCTGCCATCCTCCGGCCTCCGGTTCGACGTACACATCGCCCTCCCAGGGCGGTGCCGTCGACGCCTTGCGGCCGGCATGGGAGATCTGGATGCCGGCGATGGCTCCCTGCCCGTGGACGAAGTCGGTGATCCGCTTGTACGCGGCGGCCTGCCCGTCATCCCAGATGCCGGCGTCGGAAGGGGTGATCCGGCCCTCGGGTTCCACTGCCGTGGCCTCCTGCATGACCAGGCCGGACCCGCCGCGTGCCAGGGAGCCGAGATGGACCAGATGCCAGTCGCGCGGATAGCCGTCGACCGAGCTGTACTGGCACATGGGGGCCACCCAGGCGCGGTTCGGGAAGGTTGTGCCGCGGAGGGTGAGCGGCGAGAAGAGACGGCTCATCGGAGGCCTCGCAGGAAGCGATGTGGGAGGCCGGGCGCCCCTCTGCCGTCGAGCCGTGACGGCCTGGGTCCGTGACGGCCTGGGTTCCCGCTGGGCGCCCCGCACGTGGGTGCACCGCCGAGTACCCCGGCCGCTCGTGGCACACACCACCGGCAAGGCGTGCTCAGCTCACCCGCGCGGATGTCCGGGCACGTGGCGGTCCCGGGCCGTGGTCAAGTGCGCACCTGGGTCGTCGTCCTGATCGCCCATCGACGTTGGCTGTCGGCCCTCGGCGCAGCCATCGCCGAGGGCGCCGAGGGTGGTGGAGCAGCGGCATTCCCCGGCACCCGCCGTCAGACCCGGTCGCCACAATCCACCCATGCTGACAGCGACCAGCGGGGGGCCACGACTTGGTCCTTGAGCGGCAGGAGGAGGAGCGCGAGGCAGACGTTGACCGTGTCGCGGGAGAAGGTCCCGCACGCGCCCCTCGGCCGGATGCTCGACTCAGGTGCCCGGTGTCGTCGGGCGGGTGGATGCGCCGACGACGCCGTAGGCACGGTCGCCGAGGGTGAACTCTCCCAGCGGGGTCATGCCGAAGCCGTCCACGTGGACTTTCCACGATGCCCGGTTGGCCAGTTCGATGAAGGCGATCATCGCATCGGCTCGTCCTGAGGCTGTCCGAAGCGCCGCGGTGAACAGTCCCCGTGCCACGCCCTTCCCCCGGTAGGCACCGGCGACCACCACGGGTCCGTAGAGCAGGAAGGGGGTGTCACGGAGGGGGCGTCCCTGCCACTCCAGCGAGTCCTGCGCGGCCAGCAGTGCCTGGACGGGCGGGGGCGGGCTGGGCAGGTTCTCCGGGGAGGCCAGCCCGAGCAGGCCGGCCAGGTGTCCGTCGTCGTCCGCGACGAGCAGGCCGCCGTCCTCGGCCATCGACCGCAGGGTGTCGACGTCGAGACTCCCTTGTACAAAGCCCTGTGTCGCACGCTCCTGCTCCGTCAGCGCGTCATAGTGGTTCGCCGCGAAGAGTTCGGCCATGGCCGGGGCATCGGCCGCAACGGCACGTCGATAGTCCATGGCATCGATCCTGCCGGGTGCCATGCCCATTGCCACGCCCCTTGCGGGCCGTCACCGTGGCGGCACGTTGTCCACAGGGGTGTGGAAAACTTTGCGGGCCGCCACCCGGCGGACGGGCGTGGTGGTCACTCGCCGCCGCGGACCACGGCGACCGGGCAGTGCGCGTGCTGGAGCAGGGCCTGGCTGACCGAGCCGAGCAGCAGGCCGCTGAAGCCGCCGCGGCCGCGCGCGCCGGCCACGACCAGCTGCGCGTCGCGGCTCGCCTCGATCAGCGCCGGGCGGATCCGGGAGCGCACCAGGCGACGCTCCACCGCGACCCGGGGATAGCGCGTCCGCCACGGGGACAGGGTCTCGTCCAGCAGCCGCTGCTCCTCCTCGCGGAGCCGGTCGACGTCGACCACGATGCGCAGCTGGTCGTCCGGCCCCTCGGGGAACCTTTCGCTCCAGGCGTTCCACACGTGCAGGGCCAGCAGGTCCGCGCCGCGCACCGACGCCTCGGCGAAGGCGAACTCGACGGCGCGTTCGCCCGCCGGGGAGCCGTCCACCGCCAGCAGCACCGGACCGGTCGGATGCGGCCTGCCCCGCACCACCAGTACCGGGCAGCGGCCGTACGAGGCCAGATGTACGGCGGTGGAGCCGAGGAGCAGGCCGCCGAACGCGCCCAGCCCGCGGCTGCCCACCACGACGAGCGAGGCGGTACGGGACTCGATCTCCAGCACCACCACCGGCTCGCCGGCGGTGACCTCCCGGGTGATGTCGGTGTCCGGTGCGATCCGATGTGCCCGGAGTTCGGCCTCGACCAGTGTGCCGTCCACCAGTTCGCGCACCCCCGCCTCGGCCCGGTTCCAGGGCGGCCCACCGCGCGGGGGATGGATCGACGACCACCCGAAGGCGTGCACCAGCCGCAGCCCGACCCCGCTGAGCGCCGCCTCGTGCGCCGCCGTCTCGACCGCCTCCAGGCTGGACGGTGAACCGTCGACCCCCACGACGACCGGTTTCGCCATACCGCGCCTCCTCACCACGTCGGCCCGACCGCATGGCACCCGTCCATCGTCCGCCACCGGGCCGCGCGACGCAGCGGACCGAGCGCCGGGACCGAACACGGAAACGCGCACCTTCCTCGCGGAGCGTGTTTGCCGCCCGCGCGAGCGGCAACGCGAAGTCCATGAGCCAAGCGAACAGCGGCACCAATCGAGATTCCGCAAACGACCGGAGTACGTCCGCCAAGGCCCGGCAGGTCACGGCCAAGGTGACCGCCCCCGCGTCGCAGGCAGCGGACAAGGCGGCCGAGAAGTCCGGTGACGTGGCGGCAGCGGCCCGCGACGCGGGCGAGCGTACGGCCGAGGCGGGCAGCGCGGTGGTACGGGGCACGGCCGAGCGGGTCCAGGCGGGCCGCCAGGCCGTCGTCGCCGCCTCGGGGCAGGCCGCTACCCTCGCCCGGACGGCATGGACGGCGATCGCCCAGCGCAAGCTGCTCGCCGCCGGGGTGGGTGCGGGCCTGTCCGTGCTGGGTGCCACGTCGTACCTGGCGGGTCACCGTGCGGGGCGCCGCACGCACGGCCCGATCACCCGTCTGACCGGCGGGCGGATCTGAGGCGACACACCCGATCACCCGTCTGATCGGCGGCAGGATCCGAGGCGACACACCCGATCACCCGTCTGACCGGCGGTCGGATCCGAGGCGACACACCCGATCACCCGTCTGACCGGCGGTCGGATCCGAGGCGACACACCCGATCACCCGTCTGACCGGCGGTCGGATCCGAGGCGCGAGCCGCGGTCCGTCCGTCGCGTGGGTGTCCGGTCGTACGACGACGCGGGCGGCCGGCCGGTGGCGGACAAGTGCGGGCGGCCGGCCGGTGGCGGACAGGACAGGTGCGGGCGCGTGCGCACCCCTACCGGGACATGCGGGAAGCGAGTACGAAATCGTCGGCCGATCAAAGGAGTTGAGTACCAGTCAGTAGATGACAGCCGGGCGACCCGCTGCTCTATGATGTTGCGATTTCCATGGTCGAGACACAGGGGGAGCCATGTTCGAGTCGGCCGAGGCCGTCGGTGCCGAGCGGAACGCCGGTCTGGAGGGGCTCGACGTACTGGTGTCGCTCGACGGCCCCGAACCCGCCCCGGGCTCGGGCGACATGGGCATCTTCGGCAACCGGGGCGAGGACACCTCGGTCCGGCGGATCCCCACCACGGTCCTGCGCGAGAACCTCCAGCGCACGGTGGACGCCCTGCAAGAGGTGCTCGCCAACCTCACCGTGCCCGAAGACGGGATGCGGCTCCGGCAGGCACAGGTCTCCTTCGAGATCACCGCGACCGGGGGCATCGCCGTCGTGGGAACCTCGGCGCAGGTGGGCGCCAAGGGCGCGATCACGCTGACCTTCGGCTCCTGACCCTCCGGAGGGCGCGATGAACGGCTCGTACCGTGCCTTGCTGATCGGGGTACCGGCCTACCGCGACCCCGGCATCACCGATCTGCCCTTCGTCACGGACGACATGGCGGAACTCGCGGAGGCGCTGACCGCCGTCGGGTACCAGGTACAGGTGCACGACGTCGGCGAGACCGACCGGGAGAGCATCGACGACGCCGTCGAGGCGTTCTTCCAGAGCGCCGCCGAGGGCCAGACGCTGCTGCTCTACCTCAGCGGTCACGGAATCCACCACGGCGGCGAGGACTTCCTCGTCCCCAAGGGAGCGCGGCTGGCGTCCCACGACTTCCGCGGCAAGTGCCTCTCGCTCGACTTCAGCGACTACGTCGAACGCAGCCACGCGGGAGACGTGGTCGTGTTCGTCGACGCCTGCCGCGAGGGGGTCGACCAGGGCGCGATGTCGGTCGGCAACACCGTCGGCTGGTCCAACATGCGGGTCAGACGGGTCGGCGAGCGCCACTACTGCCATGTGTACGCCTGCTCGCCGGGGGAGCGCGCCCACTACACCCGTGCGGGCAACAGCACCTTCAGCATCTTCTCGCGTGCCCTCAGCACCGTGGTGGCGGACGAGGCGGGCCCGAGCACGCTGCGGGAACTCAAGGACCGGCTGCAGAGCGCGACCGACACGCTGACGGCCGAGCACGGGCTGTACCGCCAGCAGATCAGGGTGCGCACCGAGACGGAGACCGACGACTTCGTCGTCTTCGTCCGCCCCGACCGCACCGCCCACGGGGCCGCGGGCGAGCACGGCTGGGTGAAGGCGGCCCGCAAGCATCCGGCGTGGCACCAGGTCGGCGACGCCGACGGTGCCGAGGCCATGCACGCGGCAGCCATGGCCCTCGTCGCCAGGATCGCGCGGCAGTCGGCCCGGGACGAGGCCCTGCTGGCCGAGGACCCCTGGCGGCCGACCGGCTTCGCCGAGCGGATGGCCGGCGGGGTGGGCTGGCTGCTGACGAAGGTCCTCAACCCGGAGAAACTGGCCCTGTCCCCGGCCGAGGCCGTCCTGCTGGTCACCGTGCCCTATCTCTACGTGGCCTGCGCGAACCGCGCCGCGGTGCGGGCGCTGGAGGTCCAACCGACGAATCTCGGCCACGTCACCTGCCCGAGCGCGGCCCGCGCGAGCTACGAGCAGTTCTTCCACAACCGGCAGCGGCTGACGCGCCGCGCCGTCCTCGCGGCCCGGCCGCCCCGCGGGGACGATCACGCGGCCGGCATCGCCTGGTGGCTGTTCCGCCGCTGGCTGACCCGCAAGCCCGGCGGATTCGAGGACGAACTCCTGAACAGCCTGATCGGCCCGGTGGAGAGCCTGCTGGAGGACGTCCAGGCCGACGACGACCGCGCGTTGATCACCGAGCTGTTCGAGCTGGACACCCTGCCGATGCTGCTGCGCTCGCTGCGCACCTCCTTCGACACCACCACCATCCGGCCCAGGCGCCAGCTGGCCGGCGGCGCCGAGGTGGAACAGCAGGTCCGGGAGCAGCTGCTGGTCGTCCTGCTGACGGTGGCGCACCATCTGGCGATCGACCCGATCCTGCTGCCGGACGTCGTCGTGGAACACCTGGGCATCAGCTACTCGGTGGACATGGAGCAGCTCCACCGGACCCTCAGGTCGGCACGCTGGCACCAGCACGGCCGCACCCGGGTGCTCGACGCGGACTGCCACCATCCGGCGATCGGCCTGGCCCTGCGCCAGCAGGCCGCCGCCCTGGACGCGCTGCTCGGCGCGGTCGACATCCAGGCCGGCGGCGAACCCCAGCTGGAGCCGCTCCAGGACCTGCCCGCGCACGCCACCGCCGACCAGGTGCGGCCGGCCGTCGACGCCGCGGGCAAGCCCGCGTACGAGTCGACCGATCTGCGCTTCCGGCTCGCCGACGACCGCATCCAGGAACTGCTCATGGGCGAGCAGCTGTACGGCGATCCCGCGCTGGCGGTCCGGGAGCTGTACCAGAACGCGCTGGACGCCTGCCGCTACCGGCAGGCCCGCACCGCGTACCTGCGGCGGTGCCACCCCGAGCTGCCCGACTGGTCGGGACGCATCACCTTCCGACAGGACGTCGACGACAGCGGGCGCGCGTACATCGAGTGCACGGACAACGGCATCGGGATGGGCGAACGCGAGCTGCGGGAGGTCTTCTCGCACGCCGGCATGAGCTTCGCCGACCTCCCCGAGTACCTCGACGAACGCGCCGAGTGGCGCAAGGCGGACATCGAGATCCATCCCAACAGCCGGTTCGGCATCGGCGTGCTCAGCTACTTCATGATCGCCGACGACATCTCGGTGATCACCTGCCGCATGGACCGCGAGGGCCACCCCGGCCGGCGCCTCCAGGTGGACATCGCCGGTCCCGGTTCCCTCTTCCGCATCCGGGACCTGGGACGGGGGCACGAGGCGCAGACGACCGTACGCCTGTACCTCCGCCCGTCCGCCAAGGTGCCGTCGTGCACCGATCTGCTGCGGCGGCTGCTGTGGATCTCCGAGTACTCGGTGGTCGCCGAGGACGCGAAGAACCGGTTCGAGTGGGAGCCGGACGTGTTGTCGCCGGTTGCGCCGCTGGGCGGCGCCGACCCGCACGACGGCAACGCGTCGCGCTTTGCCGACACGGTGGTCGACGCCGCGAGCCGCCCGGACGTGTGGTGGACGAACACCGATGGCGGTGTCCTCGCGGACGGTGTGTGGATCGGTGTTCCGCTGTTCGGAGCCGTGGTCAACCTCACCGGGGAGCAGACGCCGAAGCTGACCGTCGACCGCAGACGCGCGTTGAGCGATGTCTCGGCTCATGTCACGCGCCGCCTGACGGAGGAGATCCCGGCGCTGCTGCGGCCGAACTCCCCGGTCTTCGGCCATGACTGGTTGTCGGAACTCGTAGGCCACCATCCCGCGCTGGCGGACACGATCGCCGAGGCGGCGGTGGCCTGCCGTTACGCCCCCTGGGAGACGGGCGGGCACGAGCTGGACATCACCGCGGTGGGGTGCTTCCCGCCCGACCCGCAGATCATGTCCGGCGCCATCTGGACGGATCACACCGTCGCGAACGTGCCGCGTTCCGTCGTCGGATGGCGGGTCGGGGCCTGGGCCGCGGCGGGGGCGTTCGCGGGGGTGACGCCCACGGCCCCGGAGCCGGTGGTGCGCGCGAGGCCCACGGACGCCGGTCTGCTGAGGGTCTCGGACACCTCGGAGGGCCCCGCACGCTTCGCCAGCGCGCGCTACTCGGCGGGGTGGCTCGAGCCCGAGGCAGCCGTGCCCCTCGGGCATGTGCTGGAGTTCGCGCGCGTCGTGGGGTGCCGTCCGCGCGAGGCGGCGGACAGGCTCGTGGAACTCGGCCTCCGGCTGCCGGCCGGTGCCGTGCTGCCCGACGACGTCCTGACTTCCGATCTGCTCATCCTCAGCCGCGATGTCGACGGGGAGCCTCCGTGGCTGGGCGCCGACCCGGTTCCCCTGGGGCATGTGGTGGCGGTGGCCGAGCGGACGAAGCGCCGCCCCGCCCAGGTGGCGGCCAGGCTCACGGAACTCGGGCTGCGGCTCGCCGACGCAGGCGCGCTGCCCGAGACCGCCGAACCCGGTGACTCCCAACTCCTCGACGAGCGGCAGTTCCCGGGGAGGCCGCCGTGGCTGGGTCCGGGCGACCAGGTGCCCCTGGGCCGTGTGCTGTCCGTGGCGCAGAGATGGGGGCGCCGGCCCGCGGACGTGGTGGCCAGGCTCACGGAATGGGGACTGCGCCTTCAGGACGGGGCCGTGCCGCCCGCGTTCGTGGAGCCGGAGGACCTGGTCATCCTGCGCCGAGGCGGCACCCAGAAAGCTCCCAGGTGGTGGAGCGGCGACAGGCCGGTGCCCCTGGCACACGTGCTCGTGGTCGCCCACACCCTCGGGTGGGAACCGCCGAAGGTGGCGGACAGGCTGGTGCGGCTCGGCCTGCGTCTGCACGAGGGTGCCGTGGTGCCCGAGGCCGTGGACCCCGGAGATTTCGGCCTGCTCGACGCCGATGGCTCCACCCGGGCGAGGGAATGGATGAGTCTCACCGAGCCGGTTCCGCCGGGGCATGTGCTGGCGGTGGCCGAGCGGACGAGACGTCGCCCCGCACAGGTCGTGGCCAGGCTCGCAGAACTCGGACTGCGCCTCCTCGACGGCGTCACGCTGCCCGAGGACATCGGGGCCGACGACCTCCTGATCCTCAGCAGCAGGCTCGACCGGGACCCGCCGTGGTTCGACGGGACCGAACCGGTGCCGTTGGGGCATGTGCTGGCGGCGGCGGAGCGGACCAAGCGTCGTCCCGCGGACGTGGTCGCCCGGCTCGCGGAGTTCGGGCTGCGCCTCGCCGAGGGGACGGTGCTGCCCGAGCCCGTCGGAGTGGACGATGCGGCCATCCTCAGCGAGGACATCGACCGGGTGGCGCCCTGGCTTGACGACGCCGAACCGGTGCCGTTGAGCCATGTGCTCAACGCGGCCGCCCAGTTGCGGCGTCGGCCGGCGGAGGTGGCGTCCCGGTTCGAGGCACTGGGCCTGCGCCTGGCGGACGGCGCGGACCGGCTCGCCAAGATCGAGTACGAGGATCTGCGGATGCTCGACGACTACGAGAACGGGTACCAGTGGCTGGACGAGGAGCCGTCGGTCGACCTGTACCGCGTCTTCCAGACCGCCGTCCTCGGCGAACGCCCCCTTGCCGAGGTCGCCCACCGGTTCCGCGAGCTCGGGCTCCCCTTGGCCGGGGACGCGGTCTACGCCCGCGACCAGTGACCGTCAGTACCGCTCCGCCTTCGCCACCACCGCCGTCAGCCGTGGCTCCGGGGGCTGGTGGCTGATGGCGTAGGGGTGGACCGTCTGGCCGGCGCGGACGTTCTCGGCGCCGACGTAGCGGGTTTCCACGACCTTGCCCCGGGCGTCGCGGAAGTCGATCTGGACGGCGAAGTTCGCGGTGCGGTCCGAGGAGTTGTGGATGTTGACGTGGGCGGCCTGGAGGTCGCCGACCTGGGAGCGGGGGATGCCGCTGAGGGAGACGTCGGAGGCGGCGTTGCCCCGGCCCCGCACCTTCGCCAGCCGCTGGTGGGCTTGCTGGTTCGCCTGTTCGGTCCGGGCGGCGACGGAGGCCTCGAACTCGTCGGCCCGCGCCGACGCGGAGGCGGCCGCGGCCGAGGCCGACGCGCGGGCCGAGGCGATGGCGGAGGAGGCGGCCGAGGACAGCGGGGAGGGCGGGGTGCCCGTGAAGGACTCGGTGGCGGGGGCCGTCGGGCGGGGGGTGAAGGTCGCGCCGCCGCCCTGGTTGTTGTTGCCGCCGCCACAGGCCGCCAGCGTCAGGGTGCCCGCGGTGGCCAGTACCGCCGCGGCAGCGCTCGCGCCCCGGTACCGCAGCCGTCGTCCGCCCCTCGGCACGCCGCTACCCATGGCATCCGTTCCCTTCCGCCAACCCGTCGGTGTCCGGTTGATCCGTGATCGCCTCACTATCGGCAGGTTCATGCTGCCCCAGGTGGTCCGCTCCCGCGACCGGGACGGGGAGGGCGGGGGACCGGACGGGGACGGTGCCGCTCCGCTGTATTTGCACCCCCGTCGGCCCCGCGTTGGAATCGAATGTGAGGCTTTTCGGGAGCGGTGCCGTGTCCGGGAGCCGGCCCGCTCCGGGGTCCGAGGCCGGACGGAAGGGGCTGCGCGGAAACTCCCTGGGGTTGTTCTCCTCGGTCGCCATGGCGCTGGCATCGACGGGACCGGCGTACAGCCTCGCGGCCACGCTGGGGATCATCGTGGCGGGGGTCGGATTGCAGGCGCCGGTCGTGACCATGCTGGCGTTCGTGCCGATGCTGCTGATCGCGTACGCCTTCCGGGAGCTGAACGCGGGCAACGCGGACTGCGGCACCACCTTCACCTGGGCGACCAGGGCCTTCGGACCGCGCACCGGGTGGATGGGCGGATGGGGGCTGATCGTCGCCAACATCATCGTCATGGCGAACCTCGCCACGGTCGCCGGTGCCTACGGGTACCGGCTGGTGGGCCTGCGTGAACTCGGCGCGAGCCGGCTGTGGGTCACCGTCGCCGGGATCGTGTGGATCGGTGTGCTCACCGGGATCTGCTACGTCGGCATCCATGTCTCGGCCGTCGTACAGCGCTGGCTGCTGTGCCTGGAGGTCGCCGTGCTGCTGCTGTTCGCCGTCGCCGCGCTGGTGCGGGTGTACGGCGATCCGCCGCCGACCGCGATCCATGTCTCCGCCTCCTGGTTCAACCCCTTCGAGGTGCCCTCCGCCCAGGCCCTGACCTCGGGGCTGCTCGCGGGCGTCTTCATCTACTGGGGCTGGGACACCGCCGTGTCGGTCAACGAGGAGACCGTGGACAGCACCCGCGTCCCCGGGCGCGCCGCGGTCCTGTCCCCCGTGCTGCTGCTGGTCCTGTACGGGCTGGTCGCCACCTCGGCGCAGGCGTTCGCGGGTGTCGGCCCCACCGGCATCGGGCTCGGCAACGGCGACCGTTCGGACGATGTGTTCTCGGGGCTCGGCGAGGCCGTGTTCGGCAGCCACGACGCGGGGCTGCTGCTGGCACGGCTGCTGATCCTGATGGTGCTGACCTCGGCACTGGCCTCCGCCCTGACCACCATCCTGCCGTTGGCCAGGACCGTCTTCTCGATGGCGGTGCACAAGGCGGTGCCGGCCCGGTTCGCGCGGGTGCACCGCCGGTTCCTCACCCCGACCTGGGCCACGCTCGGCATGGGCGCCGCCTCCGTCGCGCTGCTGGTGCTGCTGACGTCGTTCAGCCACCACGTGCTCGCCGACACGGTCGACTCGGTGGGCCTCGCGATCGCCTTCCAGTACGGGCTGACCGGCTTCGCCTGCCTCTGGCACCACCGCAAGGTCCTCACCCGCAGCCCCCGGGACCTGATCTGCAAGGGCCTGATGCCGGGGCTCGGCGGGCTGTTCATGACCGTGCTGTTCGTGTACACCGCCTTCGTCGTCTACGCCCGGCCGGGGTACGGCGCCGGCACCGTCGACCTGCCGCTGATCGGGCCGACCGGCGGGGTGGCCGTCCTCGGGCTCGGCGCGCTGCTGGTCGGCTTCCTGCTGCTGCCGGTGGTCACCCGGGGCCACAGCACCGCCCTCAAGCTCCAGCGCAGCCTGCTGCCGGGCAGGCTGCCGCCGCAGACGGCCTGTGAGACGGCGAGCCGCTATCTGCCCGCCGACAGCGGTTCGGGGGTGGGCGGCGACTGGTACGACGTGATCCCGCTGTCCGGCGCCCGGGTGGGCCTGGTCGCCGGGGACGTGCTGGGACACGGGCTGCCCGCCGCCGCCACCATGGGCCGGCTGCGCACCGGCCTGCGGGTCCTCGCCCGGCTCGACCTGGCCCCGGACGAGGTCCTCACCCGGCTGGACGACCTCGCCGAGCAGACCGCGCAGGAACGCGCCCCCGCGCCGGGGCACGTCCCGGGCCGCACCCCGCCGCCCGCCGACGAGTCCATGGTGACCTGCCTGTACGCGGTGTACGACCCGGTCTCCGGCTGGTGCAGCATGGCGCGGGCGGGCGGTCCGCCGCCGGTGGCGGTGGACGGGGACACGGGTGTGGCCCGGGGCCTCGACGTGCCGCCGGGGCCACCGCTCGGCGTCGGCGGCCTGCCGTACCGGACCACCGAGCTGCGGCTCGCCCCGGGCACCCTGCTGGCCCTGTTCACCGGCGGCCTGCTCCAGGCGGCCGACGGGCAGGAGGCGGGGGTACGGCGGCTCGCCGACGTCCTCGCCGACCGGCGGGCGCCGCTGGACCAGCTGTGCGAACGGGCGGTGGGCGCCCTGCTGCCGGGGGCGGTGGACGAGGACGCGACGCTGCTCCTGGCCCGCACCCGGCTGCTCGACCGCACCCGGCTCGCCCAGTGGGAGCCCGCCGCCGATCCCGCCGCGGTCGCCGCGCTGCGCGGCAGCGTCGGCAAGCAGCTGGACGACTGGGGCCTGGCCGAGCTGGCGTTCACCACCGAGGTCATCGTCAGCGAACTCGTCACCAACGCCATCCGCTACGTCGGCGGCCCCATCCAGGTGCGCCTGATCCGCGACCGCACCCTGACCTGCGAGGTCTTCGACACCGGGCGCACCACCCCGAATCTGCGGCACGCGGCGAGCGACGACGAAGGGGGCCGGGGCCTGTACATCATCGCCCAGATGACCCACCGCTGGGGCACCCGCTACACGCCCACCGGCAAGGTCATCTGGGCCGAGCAGTCGCTGCCGCCGCCCGCATAGGCACGTCCGCGGGGATACGGCGGCCCGCCGCGGCCAGCGCCAGCGTCACGCACACCGAGCCCGCCGCCATCACCGCCATCCCGGTGGCGGGCGAGGTCAGCTGCGCCACCGCGCCGGCCAGGGCCGCGCTCACGCCCTGCATGGTCAGCATCCCGGAGGAGTGCAGTCCGAGCGCCTGCCCGGCGAGTTCCCCGGGGGTCCGCTCCATCAGCAGCTCCTGCTGCACGAGGCTCGCGCCGAAGCCGACGGAGGCGATGGTCACGCACACCGCCGCGACCGGCAGCGCGGGGTGCGCGCCGAACGCCAGGTACGGCACGGCGAGGACGAGCAGCAGCGGCGTGGCGAGCCCGCGCCGCACCCGGGGCGGCAGCAGCCGGCCCACCGTCACGTCCCCGGCGAACATCCCGAACGCCCCGCAGGCGAACAGGGTGCCGGCGGCGTGCGGGGCGTACGACACGTACAGGGACTCGCAGCCGACCACCAGGCCGTTGGGGATCCACAGGCCCAGATAGGTGAGGCGGCGCGCGGGCGACGACCACAGCTCGGCGTTGGCGCGCCAGGTGGCCGCGGCGGACGGGCGGCCCGCGGTGCGCGGCGGGCGGGCGGACAGGCCGAGGCGCTGGACGGCCGCCGACGCCAGGTAGAGGGCCGCCGACAGGAGGAGGCACACGCGGGGCGGCAGCGCGGCCAGCAGCGCGCCGCCGGTGGCGAACCCGGCGATCTGCATCAGGCCGCTCATCATGTTGAACAGCGAACGCCCGGGCAGATAGCCGTCCTTGGTGAGGATCTCGTTGAGGAGACCCCAGCGGACCCCGCCGCCCAGCGACGCCACCAGGCCCAGCACCAGCAGCATCGCGAAGAGCGCGCCGACCGGCAGTCCGGGCAGCGCCTGGAGCGCCGTACCGGCCGCGAAGACCAGCGCGATCGCGGACAGGGCCGTACGCGGCGGCAGCCGGTCGGCACCGGACAACAGGACGGTGGCACCGAGGACCTGGGCGAGCGAGGGCCCGAACATGCTCACCGCCGACAGCAGCGGGGAGCCGGTGGCCCGGTAGACGAGGGTGCCGAGGGCGAGCCCGCCGACGGTCTGGGCGGCCGTCTGCGCGGCCGTGCCGAGGAAGAGCGCGGTGAACTCCGGGGTGCGGAACAGGGATCTGTAGCTGGGCATACAGGGAGTCTCGGGCGGGCGGGCGCGGGCCGGTTAATGTTTCGCGGCAGCGCGAAAGGCCGACGACAGGGACCGGGGGGACCGTGGGCTGGTGGCAACTCAACGCGGACACGCTCGCGCGCAGTAGGTTCGTCATCTCGCCGCTCGCCGAGACGTTCGCGCGGCTGAAGCTGCTGCACGCGAACGACGCGGCGCATCCCGGGGAGCGGGAGTGGCTGCGCGAGCACCTGCCCGGCTACCGCGCCCTGCTGGCGGCCGAGCCGGTGACGGGCCGGCTGGTGCGGGCGGGGCTGGGCCGGGAGTGGATCGCCGACTTCCTGACGCCGACGCCGCGCGCGGGCGAGGAGTTCGCGCGCGAGGTGGCCCGGGTGCGTTCGGTCGCGCCGGAGCTGGCCCGGGCGCATCTGCGGACCGCCCTCGCCGGGCCGCTGCCCGCCGCGCTGGACCGCGACGACCTGCCCGAGCGGGCGGCCGCGCTGCTGGAGTGGGTGTGGGAGGAGACCGTACGGCCGTACTGGGCGCGGCAGCGGCGGGTGCTGGAGGCGGATGTGGTGACGCGGACGGCGCGGGCCGGCCGGGCCGGCTGGGCGAGCGTGCTGGACTCGCTGCGGCCCGGGCGCACCCGGTGGCTCGGGCAGAACCGGTTCCAGATCAACCGGCACGAGTACCCGCCCCGCGAGATATCCGGCGCCGAGATGGTCTTCGTGCCGGTGACCCCGCAGCGGCACGGCTGGGTGTCCTGGGACGACGGCGAGCGGTACGCGGTGATCTACCCCTGCTCCGGGGTGCTCGCCGGCACCGGCGACCGGGCCGTCCCGGCGGGTCTCGGCGCGCTCCTCGGCCCGGCCCGCGCGGGCGTCCTGGTGCTCCTCGACTCCCCGCTGACCACCACCCAGCTGACGGCGGTGACCGGGCAGGGGCTGGGCTCGGTGGGCCGCCATCTGAAGGTGCTGCGGGAGGCGGGGCTGGTGACGCGGCAGCGGGCCGGGCGGGCGGTGCTGTACGGCCGCACGGCGGCGGGGGACGTCCTGGTGGACGCCGCCACTTCGGGCGCCGGGCGCATACCATCACGCCCATGACGACTGCTGACCACACCGTGCTCGATGTCGAGATCGGCGCCCTCACCGGCGGCGCCGCGAACCTGCCGCAGTACGCGGGCAAGGCCGTGCTGATCGTGAACGTGGCCTCCAAGTGCGGCCTGACCCCGCAGTACACGGGCCTGGAGAAGCTCCAGGAGCGGTACGCCGAACGCGGTTTCACCGTGCTCGGCGTGCCGTGCAACCAGTTCCTCGGGCAGGAGCCCGGCACGGCCGAGGAGATCGCCGAGTTCTGCTCGGCGACGTACGGCGTGACCTTCCCGCTCACCGAGAAGGTGGAGGTGAACGGCGAGGGCCGGCACCCGCTGTACCAGCGCCTCGTCGGCTTCGCGGACGCCGAGGGCCACAGCGGGGACATCCGCTGGAACTTCGAGAAGTTCCTGATCGGCCGGGACGGCGAGGTCGTCGCCCGGTTCTCGCCGCAGACCGAGCCGGAGTCGGCGGAGGTCGTCGCCGCGATCGAGGCGCAGCTCGGCTGACCGCCGCTCCTTGACCTTGCCCCTGGGGCAGGGCGGAGCGTCCCTGTCGCCGGGCGGGAAGGAACCCGCCCGGCGACGGAGGATGACACGGTGCACGAGGAACCGCTCACCATCGGTGCGTTCGCCGCGCGGGCCCGGCTGTCGGCCAAGGCCCTGCGGCTGTACGACCGGCTCGGTCTGCTCGCCCCGGCGTACGTCGACGAGGCGAGCGGTTACCGCTACTACCGCGCCGACCAGGTCGAACGCGCCCGTCTGGTCGCCCTGTTGCGGCAGCTGGACATGCCGCTGGCCCGGATCGCCGAGGTGATCGGGGCCGAGGGCGCCGAGGCGGCCGGGCTGCTGGCCGCCTACTGGGCGGACGTGGAGTCCCGGGTGGCCGGGCAGCGGACCCTCGTCGAGTACCTCCGTGGACGGCTGTCGGGGAGGAGCTCCGAGATGTACGGGAAGTTCGCGGTCGAGACGGTGGACGTGCCGGCGCGGGTGGTGATCACCGAGACGCGGCACACGCTGGCGGACGAGCTGCCGGCGTGGATCGGCGCGTCGCTGGGCCGGCTGGAGGCGGCCGCCCGGGAGTGCGGGGGTGCCGCCGGGGCGCCGTTCGTCGTCTACCACGCCGAGGTGTCGATGGAGAGCGACGGGCCCGCCGAGGCCTGTGTGCCGGTGGCCGACGAGGCGGCGGCGCGGGCCTGGGCGGAGCGGCAGGGCCGGGCCCGGGAGACCCGGGTGCGGGTGGAGCCGGCGGCCCGGCTGGCGTACACCCGGATCACCAAGGCGCAGGTGGCGCATCCGCAGATCCTCGCCGCGTTCGAGGCGGTCGAGGAGTGGATGGCCCGGGAGGGCCTGGAGATGGCCGGCCCCTGCCGCGAGGTCTACTTCGCGGACTGGGTGGCGGCGGGACCCGAGGACCCGGTGTGCGACGTGGCGTTCCCGGTGCGGGCCCGCTGAGCCGGGGCACCGGCGAGCCCTCTCGGCAAGGACGGCGACTGGTCGAGAGGGCTCTTGGGTGGTGCATGTGCGGTTGTGGTGCTCGGCGGCGAGGGTCAGGGGCGAGCCCCTTACGCCTTCACCGAGGCCACGAAGGCGTTCCACGCGTCGGCGGGGAAGGCCAGGACCGGGCCCTCGGTGACCTTGGAGTCGCGGACGGCGAGCTCGGCCGTGGCGGGCGACTTGACCTCCACGCAGGCGCCGTTGCCCGCGGAGTAGGAGGACTTCATCCACGTCTCGGAAGCGCCCTGAATCAATGCCATGTCCACTCCTGTGTGCGAGTTTGCGGTAGTGCGGTTCGCGCCAACCGCGATGACGGATTGGCGTGATCGACGCTACCGGGCAACTCCGGTGACCGGAGGGGCCGTTCACTCGACCGGATGGCATATTCCAGGGCTTCCTTCCGCACGGGCGCACTGACCGTGTAGGATCACGCGCCCTCCATGGCGGGGCCTACTGCGCGTACTCCTTCGCCATCCTGTCGATGAGCTGCCGGGACGCCTCCACGTTGAGGGACTGCGCCCGCAGGTGCTCGTACATCACGGCGTACTTCTGCACGTCCTGCGCCTTCTCCAGGTAGAGGTCGCTGGTGACGCCCTCCAGGTAGACCACGCTGGAGTCGGCCGTGTCGGTGAACTCGAGGATGGCGTACTGGCCGTTGAGGCCCGGGTGGGCGCCCACCTCGAACGGCAGCACCTGCACGGTGACATGGGGCAGGTCCGCCAGTTCCAGCAGCCGCTCCAGCTGCTCGCGCATCACCAGCCGGCTGCCGACGACCCGGTGCAGCGCCGCCTCGTCCAGCACCACCCACAGGCGCAGCGGGTTGGCGGGGTCCTTGATCCGGTCCTGGCGGCGCATGCGCACCCGGACGCGCTTCTCGATCTCCGCGGTCGACGTCTCCGGCAGCGCGCCGCGCACCAGCGCCTCGGCGTAGGCCGGGGTCTGCAACAGGCCGGTCACGATCTGGGGTTCGTAGACCCGCAGCGACTCGGCGTCGGTCTCCAGGCCGATGTAGACGCTGTACGGGATGTCCCCGAAGGTGTGCCACCAGCCCTGCTGCCGGGAGTCCCGGGCCATCTCCATCAGCGAGTCGACGATCCGCTGGTCCTCGACCTCGTAGACCCCGCACAGATCGCGCACGTCGCGCTGGCTGATGCTGCGGCGGCCGTTCTCCAGGCGGCTGATCTTCGACTGCGACACGAGCAGGCGCTCGGCGACCTCCTCGGCCGTCATGCCCTTCTGCTCGCGCAGTCTGCGCAGCTCCTGGCCCAGCCGGCGCCGCCTGACGGTGGGATTGACATTGGACGCCACAGGACGTGCACCTCCGGCTGCTGCCTGTACTGACACTTTCCGTATCTGCTGCTGAGCAGATTGCCACCAACCCGCTTGTCACCGCTGGGAAATGCTGGAGATGCGGCACGTATACGCGTCGGTTCGGGCGTCAGTTCGCGAGGTGAGCCGGAGGGACCGCGCCGGGGACGGGATTGCGGCCGGGCGGGGTGGCGGGACCACAGGGGTCCCGCCACCCCGCCCGGACCGGCGGCTCCCGAACCGGGTTCGCGGGCGCGGGCGTTACGGCCTCAGTGCGCCACGGCGCGCGCCATGGATCCGTGGCGCGGCTGCATCGGCACCCCGTGCGCGGGTTCGGGCGCGGAGCGGGCACCGGGCGCGGCCGGCCGGCCCGGTGCGGCCGGGCCGCGGCGCGGCGGCGCGGCCGCGCCGTTCTGCACGTCCATCACGGCGTGCGCGACGAGCCCGCCCATCGGGTCGTGCCGGATCAGGTCCCGCAGCCGGGAGCGGGACGATCGGCCCTCGTTCCCCGGGTACAGGTGCTTGCCCAGCCCGACGGCGTGTGCCAGGGCGGCGAGCGCCGCGGTCCGCGGGTCCGGCGGTACGCCGGTGCGGATCGCGGAGTCCAGCCGGGCACGGATCTCCCGGCTGATGGCGGTGTCGGTCGCCTGGTACCGCGTCGTCGGCAGCACCCCGCACATCTGGCCGGGCACGGCGGCGACCATGCCGCACCGCTCCAGGTGCGAGAGGTACGTCTGACGCAGCCCCAGCCGGGGTCCGCCGATCCAGTGGACGGCGCGTACCGGAGCGCCGCGCCTTCGCAGCAACTCCAACGCGCAGTCCAGAGTTGGATCTCCTGTGGGCCGTGGCACCACCACGGCGATACGATCCCCGTCTGGGGCTATCCGTCCGGCCAGCGCCAGCTCCACTAGCTGTGCACCGGCCAGACCGAGGTCGAGCGACTGCGGCTGCGCAGTGGTACCCGTGGCCGGGTCCAGTGCCAGCAGCAGAAGCTCCTCCGGAAGTGTTCTGCGGCTCCTGCCCATCCATGCCTCCCCGCGTGGATGAATGACAGGGTGACCCCTCTCACATTGGTCTGTCGAGGGTGCGTGACCGGTTCGTGAGGGAACCGGTAGGTATGTCGTTCTCGTCTACCACAGGGGCCAAGCCCTCACACAGGACACTGGTACATGGTTCGGACAGGGCGCGCGCGTGGGCGTGCGGCGCATGGAGGAGGCATCGGTGGCGGGCGAGTCCCCCGACAGGTCGAAGCAGCGTCAGTCGTCGGCAGGAGCGACGTCGGGGAGCGCGGGTTCGGTTCCGGAGGCGCGTGATCCGCGCCTCGCGGTCGCCCGGGAAGCCGGGGAAAAGGATTCCTCGAACGGCAGCGCGGACACCGCGACGAAGGTCCTCTCGGTCCGCGCCGCCGAGCCGCTCGAAGAGGACACCGCGCTGAACCGCGCGGTGTCCTCGTGGGTCCGGGACGCGGACGGGGCCGGGGAGGACGCGGGCGCGAAGGACGCGGCGGAGGCGGAAGGGTCCGGGAAGGACGCGAAGGGAGCCGTGGCGGACGCGGAGGGGTCAGGGAAGGGCGCCGACGGGTCCGGGGAAGCGGAGGGTACGGCGGAGGCGGACGCCGAGGCCGAGGGCGACGACGCGGAGGCGGACGCCGGCCCGAAGGGTGCGGCGGCTTCGAGTGCCGGGGATCCGGAGGACGCTGACGCCGCGTCGGAGCAGGACGCGGGCGACGAGTCCGGCGCGGAGGCCGAGGCCGGGCCCGAGGCGGAGTCCGAGGCCCCGAAGGGCACGGCGGACGCGCAGGACGCGAAGGACGCCGCCAAGGACGCCAAGGACGCGAAGACCGGCGGCGGTCAGGAGGCCGAGCACGGCGACGGGAAGGCGGCCGAGGCCGAGGCGGGCCCTGCCGAGGCCGAGGACGACGACGCGGACGTGAAGGCGAGCACCGAGTCCGACACCGGCGCGAAGGCCGGCACCGCGAAGGCCGGCCCGGACGCCGACGCCGCCTCCGACGCCGAGGACGCCGCAACGGGCGACACCAAGGACGACGACGCGGACCCCGACGACGAGGAGGACCGGCCCGCCGAGGCCCCCGCCGGCAAGACCGAGGGCGACGACGCCGCCGACGGCGGCAAGGAGCCCCGGAAGCCGGCGGCGGACGGTGCGGACGCGAAGAAGGCCGAGACCGCCGCCGCGGGCGTCGACCAGCCGACCACCGTCTTCAAGGCCGTCAAGCCGAAGCCGGACCAGGTCGACCAGCCCACCACCATGCTCAAGGTCGGCGGCAAGGACCGGCCCGCCGAGTCCGACGCCGAGCGCACCAGCAAGTTCGTCGCGCTGAAGGACGACGTCAAGGCGAAGCCGAAGCCCGCCGCCGACGAGAAGACCACCGCCGTCCCCCAGGTCGGCCCCGAGCGCACCACCCAGCAGCCGCTGCCCCCGAAGCCGCCGCTGGACCTCCTCGCCGAGCTGACCAACACGCCGCCGCCCCCGGAGACCCCGGTCCGCACCCTCGTGCGCAGGGTCAAGATCTGGACCCCGCTGGTCCTGCTCCTGGTGATCGTCTTCGCGGTCGTACAGGCCCTGCGCCCGCTCCCGTCCCCCACCCTCGCGCTCACCGGGAAGGACAGCTACACCTTCGACGGCGGCCGGGTGAACCTGCCGTGGCCGAACGAGGGCGAGGGCTGGATGGACGTCGACGGCCTCGGCACCATGGGCGACTTCGGCAAGCAGACGCCCGTCGCCATCGGCTCGGTCGCCAAGACCATGACGGCGTACATCATCCTGCGCGACCACCCGCTCAAGCCGGGCCAGGAGGGCCCGAAGATCAAGGTGGACGCGACGGCGGAGAAGGAGGGCGGCTACAACAAGAGCGGCGAGTCCACCCTCAACACCGTCAAGGCCGGTGACCACCTCACCGAGAAGCAGGCCCTGTCGGCCGTCATGATCCCCTCCGCCAACAACATCGCCCGGCTGCTGGCCCGCTGGGACGCGGGCTCGGAGGCGGCGTTCGTGAAGAAGATGAACGCCACCGCCAAGGAACTGGGGATGACCGGTACGACGTACACCGACCCCTCGGGCCTGAAGGAGACCACCGTCTCCACCGCCCACGACCAGGTGCGGCTCGGCCGCGCGGTGGTCAAGCAGCCGGCCCTGGTCGCCATCACCAGCGCCGCCAGCTGGACCGACCCGACCGGCCACAACTGGCCGAACTACAACTCGCTGCCCTACTGGGTCGGCGCGATCGGCATCAAGACCGGCACCACCACCGCGGCCGGCGGCAACCTGCTGTTCGCCGCCCGCAAAACGGTCGGCGGGCAGACGGTCACCGTCGTCGGCGCGATCCTCGGCCAGCACAAGCCCTCGATCCTGGACACGGTCAACGAGGTCAGCAAGACGGCGCTGCTCGGCGCCGAGCACGCGCTGACCTCGGCGCAGATCCTGAAGAAGGGCGACGTGGTCGGCTACGTGGACGACCGGCTCGGCGGCCACACCCCGATCGTGGTCACGCGGGACGTCACCGCGGTCGGCTGGTCCGGTCTGAAGGTGAACCTGTCCTTCAGCTCCGGCACCGTTCCGCACACGGCGAAGGCCGGCACCGAGGTCGGCACGCTCACCGTGGGCGACGGCACGACGGCCGGGGTGAAGGTCCCGGTGGCCCTCGCCCGGGACCTGACCGAGCCCGGCTTCGGCGCGAAGCTCACCCGCCTGGGCTGAGCGCACCACCGCACACCACCGCACCACCCACAGCCCGCCCACGCACCCCGTCACGGCGCCCCACCCGGGAGCCCCGTGGCGGGGTGCGTGCTAGCGTCACGAATCGGGGCAGGTCGCCGGTTCCCGGGACAGGGCCGCGAACTGGACGAGAAGCGGCCGGGGACACCGAAGGAAACGGCCGAGAACAGAAGACGGGACACGGGGAGTGCCTTCAGGTGGCCACTGCGGAGCCGACACGCGCCGACGACGCCGAACCGGGCCCGGGATCCGGCCCACGAATACGCCTGTCCACGCCCGACGCGGACACCGGCGCGCACAGACCTGACCGCGCGCAGGACCGCGCCGGAGCGGACGGCGACACGGGCCCCGGCACGGGCGCGGGCACCGGCACGGGCAAGGACGGCAGTACGGGCGCGGACGGCGGCGCCGGAGCGCCCTCGGACCCCACCACCCGGTTGGGGAGCGCCCTCGCGCGCCTCCTCGCGCCCCTGGACCCGCTGCGCGTCCGCATGCTGCGCCACCCCGTCCTGTGGGTCACCGCGCTCGCGGGCGTCCTGCACATCGTCTGGTTCTTCACGTTCGCGAACAGCGGCGGCGATCTCGCGGCGCAGGACGCCTGGGCGGAGTTCGTCGGCCGGCACCCGGACTCGGCGTACAACCTCGCCTGGTACGGGGGCATGCACCCGGTGTCGTACAGCGTGGTGTCGCCGTATCTGATGGCCGTCCTCGGCGTCCGTACGACGATGATGATCGCCGGAACGGTGTCCGCGGGCCTGCTGACGCTGATCCTGATCCGCAGCCGGGCGGTGAAGAACCCGCTGTGGGCCTCGCTCGCCGGGGTCTTCGCGCTGCTGTGCAACGCGATGTCGGGCCGGGTGACGTTCGGGCTCGGCACGATGATCGCGCTCGGCGCGGTGGCGGCCGTGTTCTGCTGGCCGTACCGGTGGCGGCACAAACGCTGGGCGAAGGCCGCGGTGGCCGCCCCGCTGGCCGGCCTGTCCACCATGGCCTCGCCGGTCTCCGGGCTGTTCGTCGGCCTGGTCGCGGTCGCGCTGTTCCTCCAGAAGCGGCGGCCGGGCGCGTGGGCGCTGGGGCTCGCGCCCGCCGCGGTGGTGGCCGCGTCGTACTTCCTCTTTCCCTTCTCCGGCACCCAGCCGATGACCGTCGGCTCGGTGAGCCTGCCGCTGCTGTACGGCCTGCTGTGCCTGTTCCTGGTGCCGAGGAGGTGGGTCACCGTCCGGCTGACGGCGGCCGTCTACAGCGTCTCGGTCGTGGCGGTGTGGGTGGTCAGCTCGCAGATCGGCTCGAACATCTCGCGGCTGCCGATGCTGTTCGCGGGTGCGACGCTGATCGCGGCGCTGCCGTTCACGGTGCCGAGGTCGCGCAAGTGGTACGCGACCGTGGTGGCGTTCCTCGGCTTCGTCGGCTGGATCGGCTACAAGTCGGTGGACGACATGGTCCACACGACCCCGGCCGCGTCCTGGGCGCACGAGCTGGCCCCGCTGGTCAACCAGCTCCAGAAGGTCGGCGCCGAGCGGGGCCGCGTCGAGGTGGTCCCGGCGCGCTCGCACCGCGAGGCCTCCGCGCTCGCGCCGTACGTCAACCTGGCGCGCGGCTGGAACCGGCAGGCCGACATGGAGCGCAACCCGCTCTTCTACGACGACACGCTGAACTCGGCGAACTACCACGAGTGGCTCCAGCGGTGGGCCGTGCACTTCGTGGTGCTGCCCCGGGACAACCCGGACGGCGACGGCGGCGAGCGCGAGCGGGAGCTGCTGCGGCGCGGGATGCCGTATCTGACGCAGATCTGGGGGGACGCCAACTGGCAGCTGTTCCGGGTGACCGACCCGACGCCGCTGGCCGAGCCGCACGCGGTGGTGGACCGGGCCGAGCAGGGCGAGATGACGCTGGAGGTGCGCGAGGCCGGGCGGATCCTGATCCGGATCCCCTACTCGCCCTGGCTCAGCGTGGTCGACGCCCACGGCAAGAGCCTGAAGGCCCCGCAGGCGGTCCCCTCGGCGCCGGGCACGGAGAAGAAGTACCGCAACGTCAACGGCTGTCTGATGGAGACGCCCGAGGACGCCAACGGCGACAAGTGGACCATGCTGGTCGCCCCGCACGCGGGCACGTACCGCCTGGCGGCCCCGTACCAGCTGCCGCGCGGCACGCCGTGCCCCGACGCCCTGAAGTGACGCGCGCCGCCGGGGCTATCGCGGATACCGCGCGAGCCACCCCGGCGACGACCCGGCCGGCCCGTGCAGGGCGGGGCCCTGGGTCATCTCCATGGCGAAGTCGTCGGCGAGTTCGAGGAGGGTGGGGCGGCCCTCCAGTTCGACGAGCCAGGCCGGCGGCAGGGCGGTCTCGCCGTGCAGGGCGCCGAGGAGGCCGCCGGTGAGGGCGCCGGCCGCGGCGGAGGGGCCGCTCTGGTTGACCGCCAGGCACAGGCCGTGCCGTACGTCCTCGCCGACCAGGGCGCAGTAGACGGCGGCCGCGAGCAGCCCGTCCGCGGTGCCCTCGCCGGTCAGCTCCTCCACCCGCGCCGGATTGGGCATGCCCTGCCGCACCGTGCCGAGCGCGTGCTGGAGGGCGTCGGAGACGGGCTGGTGGCCGGGGCGGACGGCGAGCAGGGCGAGGGCCTGCTGGACGGCGCCGTCCAGGCTCTCGCCACGGGCGAGACCGTGCACGATCACGGCGTACGCGCCCGCGGCCAGGCAGGCGACGGGGTGGCCGTGGGTCTGCGCCGCGCACTCCACGGCGAGCTGGACGACGAGTTGGGGCTCCCAGCCGACCAGCAGCCCGAAGGGCGCCGAGCGGGCCACGGCCTCCGGCCCCTGCGCCCCAGGGTTCTTGGGCCGCTCCAGCGTGCCCATCCGGTCGTCGCCGAAGCCGATGAGCAGCGGCCGGGTCGGCCCGCGGCGGGCGTACAGCCACTCCTCGCGCGCCAGCCAGCCGTCCTCCTCGCGGCGCTCGTCGGGGCCCCAGTCCCGCTGGGTGGCGGCCCAGCGCAGATACGCGCGGTGCAGATCGGTCGGCGGGTGCCAGGCGCCGGTGTCGCGGCGCACCTGGGCCCGGATCAGCCCGTCCACGGTGAACAGGGTCAGCTGGGTGTGATGCGTGACCGTACCGCGCCGGCCGCGCCCCACGGCGAGGTCGAGCAGGCCCTTGGGACCGTGCGCGGCGCGGATCTCCTCCAGCGTGCGCGTGTCGACGGGTCCGCCCAGCGCGTCGCCCAGCGCGGCGCCCAGCAGGGTGCCGCGCACCCGGCTGCGGAAGTCCTGCTGCTCGGCTCGGCCCCAGACGGCACCGGTCGTCGTAGCCACCCAGACCCTCCTCCGGCACCGCCCGCCCGTACGACGGTGGCACTCTAATCGACCGGGTACGGCCCCTTCAGCGACTCAAAGCGACCCTCACGTGTCATTCACGCCCGTCAATGACCGCTTCCGCCCCACCCGGAATCCGATCGAGCCCGAATCCGAGCGGATCGACGCCGTCCGGGTGGAACGCGCCGAGGAGTGGCCGCGCTACGCGAAGACCGTGCTCACGACCGACCCGCCGACCTACGACACCAGGTGCGGCCGGGTGACGGGGACGGAGGTGGAGAGGTGAGATCAGGCCGGATCACCGCGGCGGGGGACACGGCCTTGACCCGGGTCCGCGGCGGCTGGTCCGCTTGCCTCTCGGGCTGGGACGTGGTTCGGGGGGCACATGAGGATCAGGCGGGGTGCGGCGCTCGCCGCGATCGCCGTCATCGGCGTGGTCACGACGACGCTGGCAGGCCTCGTGACGAACGTCGTTTCGGCACAGTCGCGTTGGCCTCCCTGGCTGCGCTGGTTACAGGTCCGCCCCTGGCTGTCGTTCGTCGTCCTGGGAGCCGTCACCGCCGGACTGGCGGCCATGCTCGCCGTGCTGGACGACCGACGCTCCGGGCGGCGGAACGGTGAGCCGCCGGCACACACCGGCGACACCGCCGATCCGCCCGGTGCCGCACTCGTCCTGCGGTCGCTTCCGCGTGACACCACGGCCTTCACCGACCGGTCGGCCGAACTCGCCGCGCTGCGAGACTCGGTACGTACCGCGCAGGAGGCCGGTTCGGCACTGCCCGTCCACCTGATCGACGGCATGCCGGGCGTGGGCAAGACGGCCCTCGCCGTGCACGCCGCGCACATCCTGTCCGAACGTTTTCCGGACGGCCAGCTCTTCGTCAACCTCAACGGGCACACGCCCGGCCGCACTCCCGTACAGCCCGGCGAGGCGCTGGCCGCCCTGCTCACCGCGGCGGGGGTGCCGACGCACCAGATCCCCGTGGGTGACGACATCGGCGCGGTCACGGAAGCACGCGCCGCCATGTGGCGAAGCAGGCTGGCGGACAAGAAGGCGCTGCTCATCCTCGACAACGCCGCCGGATACCGGCAGTTGGAACCGCTGCTGCCCGGCGGGGGCGGCTGCCTGGTGCTGGTGACCAGCCGGAAGCGGCTGGCCGGGCAGGAGGAGGTGATCCTGCCGGTGGACGCGCTGCCGCCGCGGCACGCGGTGGAGCTGTTCGTACGGCTCAGTGCCCGGCCGGCCGACGAGCTGGACCACGGCGTGTTGAACGAGCTGGTGCGACTGTGCGGTTACCTCCCCCTGGGGATCTCCCTGCTCGCGGCCCGGCTGCGCCACCATCCCTCCTGGAGCGCCCGCGATCTGTACGAGCGGTTGGTGGCGACCCAGGACCGGCTGGGCGAACTGCGTTCCGGGGAGCGCGCCATCACCGCGACCTTCGATCTCTCCCACCGTGATCTTCCTCCGGAACGGCAGCGCTTCTTCCGCCGGCTCGGCTGCTACCCGGGCACCGATCTCGACGCGTACGCCGGTGCGGCCCTCGGTGAGGTCCCGGTCGCCGAGGCCCGCCGGCACCTGGACGGTCTCTATGACGACCACCTGATCGAGGAGCATCCTGGGAGCCGCTACCGCTTGCACGACCTTCTGCGCGACTACGCCCGCGGTCTCGCCGCCGAGGGAGACGACATGGACCACCTCCAGTCCGTCCAGCGCGTGTGCGCGTACTACCTCTGCGCACTCGCCGTCGCCAACGGGCACCTCGTCCGCAGCGGTGCCATGGTGCCGCCGCCTCCCGACGGCGCCCGGCGGCTGGAGACCCCGGCCCTCGCCTCGCGGGTGGACGCGCTGAGCTGGCTGGAGAACGAACGGGCGAACATCCTGGCCTGCATCCGGCGTGCGCACGGTCTCGCCCTGTACGACACCGTGATCCGGCTGGCCGTGGCCATGGCTCCCTTCCTCCGCCAGGCCGGCCCCTGGGACCAGGCCGTCGGGCTGCACCGGACCGCGGCCGAGGCAGCCCGCCGGACCGGGGACGAACAAGCCCTGGCGAACGCCCTCGCCGAGCTGGGGGTCGTACGGCGCTTCATGGCCGCCTACCCGGACGCCGTCGCGGCCCTGGACGAGGCAGTTGCGCACTACGACGCCGTCGGGGACCTGCGTGGCAAGGCGGACGCCCTGAACCAGCTCGGCATCGTCTGGTACCTGACCGCCGACAACGAGGACGCGGCGCGCGCCCAGACCGATGCGCTCGGCCTCTACCGCAGGCTGGGGTACCGGCTCGGTCAGGCGAACGCGCTCGCCGATCTCGGCATGGTCTGGCGGCAGACGAGCCGCTTCGAGGCCGCGGTGGAGACGCAGAGCGAGGCCCTGGCGATCTACCGGGAGCTCGGCGACCGCTACGGGGAGGCGAATTCGCTCCGGGACCTCGGTGTCGTGCACCGTCTCCTGGGCGCCTACGACCTGGCCGCGCGCCACCACCGGCAGGCGTTCGACATCTACGTCGACCTGGACGACCGCGAACACCAGGCGTATGCCCTCAACGAGCAGGGGGTGGTGCGGAGGCTCACCGGGGATCCGGAGGGCGCACGGGCGGCGCACCGCCAGGCCCTGACCTACTTCACCGAGCTCGGTGACCGGTACGGCAGGGCGAACAGCGTCCTTCTGCTCGGCACGGTGGAGCGGGCATCCGGTGATGCCGCCGCGGCGCTTTCCCTGTCGGAGGAAGCGCTGGCCACCTTCCGCGAACTCGGCAGCCGCGGGGGTGAGGCCGCCGCACTGAGCGAGCTGGGTGTGGCCCGTGGGATGCTCGGCGACCCGGATGGCGCCGCCGAGGCCTTCGCGCGCGGTCTGGAGCTCCTCCGTGCGCTCGGCAACCGGTACGGCGAGGCCGAAGTGCTCAACAACTGGGGGACGTTGCTCGCCGACACCACCCCGGACACCGCCCGGGATCACTTCCGGCGTGCGCTCGCCCTCGCCCGGGACATCGGCAGCCCGTCGGAGCAGGCGCGGGCGACGGAAGGTGTCGAGCGCTGCGACCGTACGGCCGACGCTGGCTGAAATGACCGTTATGGCACAGCGGTTGGCGCTGTTACGTTGCCCGGACCCGGCCCGTTGCCCGCAAGGAGTGCTGCATGTCGTCACTCATGACCGATACCGCGCCGGACAAGCGCCCCGCGGTACCCGAGGCCGGCGTCCTGGACCGGGTGGCCGCCCGTGTCAGGCTGCGTCTGGAGGCCGAACAGGCCTCCGCCGACCGGGTCGGCGACGGCACGCACGCGGCCTCTCTCGCCTGTCCCCGGTCCGTGTGAGCGCAACCGCTCCATGACGCGTCCCGACGCTCCCGCGCCCTTCGGGACGTTCATCCTCAAGGTCGCCAACCGCTGCAACATCGACTGCGACTACTGCTTCGTCTTCAACTCCAAGGACCAGACGGCACGTCGCCTGCCCGCCCGGATGAGCCTGGCTGTCGCCCGGGCGGCTGCCCGCCGGATCGCCGAGCACGCCGAGGCCCATGAACTGCGCATCGTTCATGTCGTCCTGCACGGCGGGGAGCCGCTGCTGGCCGGCGTCCCGCACCTCGCCGCCCTGCTGGGCGCGGTCCGTGACGGCATACCGGACCGGACGACGGTCCGCTTCGAGCTCCAGACCAACGGAACTCTGCTGTCCCCCGCCTGGCTCGACCTCTTCGAGAGGTACGGCGTGACGGTGGGGGTCAGCCTCGACGGGCCCCCGGACGCGAACGACCGGCACCGGCTGACCCACCGTGGCCGGTCGAGCACGGCCGCCACCGTACGGGGCATCGAACTGCTCCGAACCCGGCCGCACCTGTTCGCGGGGCTGCTCGCCGTGGTGGATCCGGCGAACGATCCCGTGGCCGTGCACGACTGTCTGGCCGCCTTCGAACCGCCCGTGATCGACTTCGGCCTGCCGCACGCGACCCACGACGATCCCCCGTACCGTCGCGACACGGAAGTACCCGAGTACGGGCGGTGGATGAGCAGGGTCTACGACACCTGGCTCGACCGGCCCGAGCACCGGCACAGCATCCGCATGCTGGAGGACATCGTGGCCCTGAGCTCCGGCGTGCACGGCTCGGTGGAAACGCTCGGCCTGGCCCCTCAAGCCGGGCTCGTGATCGAGTCCGACGGCTCGGTGGAAGGCGTGGACACCCTGCGATCGGTCGAGGAGGGTGCCTCCCGGCTCGGCCTCGACGTCTTCCACCACTCGTTCGACGAGGCACTGTGGCACCCGAAGCTGTCGCATCGCCGGTACGGCAAGGACGCGCTCGCCGCGAAGTGCCGCGCATGCCCGCTCGTGGCGGTCTGCGGCGGAGGCTATCTCCCGCACCGCTTCAGCACCGCCGCCGGATACCGGAACCCGTCCGTCTACTGCGCGGACCTGGAGTATCTGATCCGGCATGTACAGAGCTCCCTCCGGCGGCACGGCTGGGAACCCGGGGCCGCGCCGCCCGGAGGTGATACCGAGTGGGAGCGAACGAAGTGACCGAAGAGCGACAGGAGGCCCGGATGGCCGAGACGATCCGTCCCGCGGAGAAGCGGGACGTTCCCGCCCTGGCCGAACTGATCGAGGAGATCGAACGGTTCTACGGGGCCGCCGACTGCGACATCCAGCCGCTGGAAGAGCGCCTCTCCCAGGTGGAGGAGGCTCTGTTCGGAACTCCGCCGATGGCCTGCGCCCTGGTCGTGGAGGACGGCGCCGGAGCCATCGTCGGCCTCGCCGCCTACTCCTTCCTCTGGCCGGCCGCGGGCACCTCGCACTCCCTGTTCCTGAAGGAGCTGTACGTCCGCGACACCCTTCGCCGCCGGGGCGTCGGAGACCGCCTCATGTCGGAACTCCGCTCGCTGGCCGCCGCCCGCCCCGGATGCAGCAGGCTGGAGTGGATGACCGACCGCGACAACCCGGGGGCACGGGCCTTCTACAAGTCGCTCGGTTTCGCCGAGTACGACGGGAAGATCGTCTACCGGGTGGATCCCCGCGTGCCCAAGGGATGACGCTGCTGCACGGTGTCCTACGGACGCGCCCTCATGTCCTCGCGCACTCCGTGCCCGTCCGCAGCGGGAAGCCGGTCGCCCGGATTCATTCTGGCTCAATGCGTATAGGAGACCGCCGAGTTCGTCGGGGAGAATCCAGCCATGATCACCACTGACAACACCCGGCACTCCGGTCTCAGACTGGCGGCCGGTGTGCTCACCGGGATACTCGCGCTCTACATCACCCTCGTCGCGTTCGGCAACATCACGGACTTCGGGACGAACCAGCAGTTCGTGCGGCATGTGCTGGCGATGGATTCGACGTTCAAGGACCACGATCTGATGTGGCGCGCGATCACCAGCAGCGCGCTCCAGGACACCGCGTACGTCCTGATCATCGCGTGGGAGACGGTGGCCGCGCTGGTCCTGATCTGGGGGACGTACCTGTGGGCGGCGCGGCGGGACGACGCGTTCGCGCGGCGCGTCTCGACGTACGGGCTGCTGATGCTGCTGCTGCTCTTCGGCGCCGGGTTCATCGCGATCGGCGGCGAGTGGTTCGCGATGTGGCAGGCCAAGGCGTGGAACGGGGAGGATTCCGCCACCCGCGTCTTCCTGCTCAGCGGGGTGGCGTTGATCGTCAACCATCTGCCGGCCGGCAAGGAGTCCGCCGCCTGACCGGCTACTTGACGACCGTCACGCTCGTGCCCTGATCACCGAAGGCCCACAGGGCGGCGCCGTCCTCCTTGTGCATGCGGATGCCGCCCAGCTTCTGGCCGTTGGCCGGGGGCGGCGAGGCGCCGTCCAGGGCGTTGGAGAAGGCTATGTTCATGCCCTCCACCTTGGTGAAGTACATGACGTGCTCGATCTGGACGCCGTCCGAGCCCTTGAGGGACTGGCGGCGCAGCGTGATCGAGTAGCGGCCGGGCTCGGGGTTCACCGTGCCCGGCCACACCGCGAAGCTGCGGCCCGCCTTGCCGGTGGCGTCGACCAGCCACACCCGCTTCTCCGTGAGCGAGTACACGATCCGGCGGCCCTGCCCCGACTCGTCCGGCAGCGCCGGCGGTCCCGCGGGCGGCTTCGGCTTGGCCGAGCCGTGAGGACTCGCCGACGCCGTGCTGCTCGGCTTCACGGTCGCGGCCGTGGGGTGCGGCCCGTGGTCCGCCTGTACGGCGAGCGCGACGACGGCCACGGTCGCCCCCACCGTCAGACCGGTGACCCAGGCCCAGGAGGGCAGTCGGGCAGCCACGGGTACGCATCTCCTCCGCTATGGGTCCCCCACTCGGACCGGGGGTCGGATCATCGTACTCAGTCCGCCCCCGGCCGAGCACCGGCAGCTCAGTCGAGCACCGGGAGGAGCTCAGGAAGGTGGCCGTCGGAGGCCGCCGCCGCGCGCCGGCGCTCCTCGGGCACCTCGCCGTAGAGCGTGTCGCGGGGCTTCGCCGGACGGCCGGCCGCCTCGGCCACGGCCACCAGGTCGCGGACCGACTTGTACGAGCCGTACGACGAGCCCGCCATCCGCGAGATCGTCTCCTCCATCAGGGTGCCGCCCAGGTCGTTGGCGCCGGAGCGGAGCATCTCCGCCGCCCCCTCCGTGCCCAGTTTGACCCAGCTTGTCTGGATGTTGGGGATCCAGGGGTGCAGCAGCAGACGGGCCATGGCCGTGACCGCCCGGTTGTCGCGGGTGGTCGGGCCGGGGCGGGCGATGCCGGCCAGGTAGACCGGCGCGTTGGTGTGGATGAAGGGCAGGGTGACGAACTCGGTGAAGCCGCCGGTCTCCTGCTGGATGCCGGCCAGGGTGCGCAGATGGCCGAGCCAGTGCCGGGGCTGGTCGACATGGCCGTACATCATCGTGGAGGAGGAGCGGATGCCCAGTTCGTGGGCGGTCTTGACGACCTCGATCCAGGTGGCCGTCGGCAGCTTGCCCTTGGTGAGGACCCAGCGGACCTCGTCGTCCAGGATCTCCGCCGCCGTGCCGGGGATGGTGTCGAGGCCCGCCTCCTTCGCGGCCGTCAGCCACTCGCGGATGGACATGCCGGTGCGGGTGGCGCCGTTCACCACCTCCATCGGGGAGAAGGCGTGCACATGCATGCCGGGGACGCGCTCCTTGACCGCCTTCGCGATGTCGAAGTACGCCGTGCCGGGCAGGTCGGGGTGGATGCCGCCCTGCATGCACACCTCGACCGCGCCGACGTCCCACGCCTGCTGGGCGCGGTCGGCCACCTGCTCCAGGGAGAGGGTGTAGGCGTCGGCGTCGGTGCGGCGCTGCGCGAAGGCGCAGAAGCGGCAGCCGGTGTAGCAGACGTTGGTGAAGTTGATGTTGCGGGTGACGATGTACGTCACGTCGTCGCCGACCACCGACTTCCGCACGTCGTCGGCGATCCGGCACAGCGCGTCCAGCGCCGGCCCGTCCGCGTGCAGCAGCGCCAGGGCCTCGGCGTCGGTCAGCCGGGTCGGGTCGTCGGCGGCCGTGCGCAGCGCCTGCCGCACGTCGGTGTCGATGCGCTCCGGCGCCATGCCGGGGGCCGCCGCCTCGCGCAGCGCCTCCCAGTCGCCGTACACCTCGTCGTAGTCCTCGCGGCGGTCGGCCGTCCGGCCCTCGGTGTCGATGGTGCGGTGCAGATCGGTGCGGCCGGTGGGCGTGAAGGTGTCCTCCGGCTCCTGCCACGGCAGCCCCGCGGGCAGCGCGTCGGGAAGGGCGAGACCGGTCTCCGGGTCGGCCAGCGCGGCGACGTGCGGGCGCAGCCGCGGGTCCAGCCAGGGCTCGCCGCGCCGGACGAACTCCGGGTAGACGCAGAGACGTTCACGCAGTTCGAAGCCGACCGCCCGGGAGCGTTCGGCCAGCTCCTCGATCTGCGGCCAGGGGCGCTCGGGGTTGACGTGGTCGATGGTCAGCGGGGAGACCCCGCCCCAGTCGTCGATGCCGGCGCCGATCAGCCGCTCGTACTCGGAGTCGACCAGGTTCGGCGGGGCCTGGAGGCAGGCGGCGGGGCCCATGATGTGCCGGGCGACGGCCACCGTGGCGACCAGCTCGTCCAGTTCGGCGTCCGGCATGCCGCGCATCGCCGTGTCCGGCTTGGCGCGGAAGTTCTGGATGATGAGTTCCTGGATGCCGTGGTAGGCGCGGGAGACCTTGCGCAGCGCGAAGAGGGACTCGGCGCGCTCCTCGTACGTCTCCCCGATGCCGATCAGCAGCCCGGAGGTGAAGGGCACCGAGGAGCGGCCGGCGTCCTCCAGCACCCGCAGCCGTACGGCCGGCTCCTTGTCCGGGGAGCCGTGGTGCGGGCCGCCGGGCTCGGACCACAGGCGGGTCGCGGTGGTCTCCAGCATCATGCCCATGCTCGGCGCGACCGGCTTCAGCCGCTGGAAGTCGGTCCAGCTCATGACGCCCGGGTTGAGGTGGGGCAGCAGGCCGGTCTCCTCCAGGATGCGGATGGAGATGGCGCGGACGTAGGCGATGGTGTCGTCGTAGCCGTGCGCGTCCAGCCACTCGCGCGCCTCCGGCCAGCGGTCCTCCGGCTTGTCACCGAGGGTGATCAGGGCTTCCTTGCAGCCGAGGGCCGCGCCCTTGCGGGCGATGTCCAGCACCTCGTCCGGGGACATGAACATGCCGTGCCCGGCGCGGCGCAGCTTGCCGGGGACGGTGACGAAGGTGCAGTAGTGGCACTTGTCCCGGCACAGCCGGGTGAGGGGGATGAAGACGCTCTTCGAGTACGTGATGACACCGGGCCGGCCCGCCTGTTCGAGCCCCGCGTCGCGCACCCGGGCGGCGGACGCGGTGAGGTCGGCCAGCGCCTCACCGCGCGCCTGGAGCAGCACCGCCGCCTCGGTGACGTCGAGGGCGACGCCGTCCCGGGCGCGTTTGAGGGCGCGACGCATGGAGTTCTCGGTGGGGCCGGTTCCGGAGGTCGCGGAAGTCGTCATATCTCCACGATACGTTCGCGGTGATCACCGGCGGCCGGGGCCACAGGAAGCTCGCGCACTCGTCCGGGGTGCGCAGCACGTCCCGGTCCCCCGCCGGAGGAGGGTGACCCCGGCGCCGAGGCCGGGCCGCTCGGTGACGGCGGCGGCCCGGGCGGGCGCGACGAAGGGGCCGAGGGTGCGGCCGTGGACGCGCGGGTTCGGAGCGGCGGAGGCCGGCGAATCCGCGCAGCTCCGGTTCGCGGGCGAGTCGGACCGGGGTGACGGTCTCGTCGGTGAGGAAGATCGTGACGGAGATGCGCGCGCCCCCTCTGTAGGGGCCGGGACCACGGTCAACCCCCTTGTTTTACACGAGAGTTCACGCGCGGACGGGAGAATCGGCGCCATGTGTGAGGACACGCACGATCAGGCCCGGGGGCTCGGCAGGCGCGCGTTGTTCGTGACGGGTGCCGCCGCTGCCCTTACGTTGGGACCCGTGAGCTTCGCAGCGGCGGACGGCGGGCGCCAGGAGACCCGGACGGTACGCGGCACCCTGCCGCCCGGCTCGCCCGACTATGTGTACGTGCCGGTGGACGTCCCCGCCGGAGTACGCGAGTTCAGGGTCTCCTACACCTATGACAGACCCTCGGTCCCGGCCGGCACCCCGGGCAACGCGCTCGACATCGGCCTCTTCGACCAGCACGGCACCGAGCTGGGCGGCCGGGGCTTTCGGGGCTGGTCGGGCGGCGCCCGCACGGAGTTCTTCGTGCGGGCCGACGACGCGACCCCCGGCTACCTCCCCGGCCCGGTGCGCGAGGGCACCTGGCACATCGCGCTGGGCCCCTACACGGTGGCGCCCCAGGGGCTGTCGTACGAGCTGACGATCACGCTGACCTACGGCGAGCCGGGCACGACCCCCCGGCCGGTGTACCCGCCCTCCCGGGCGCGGGGCCGGGGCCGGGACTGGTACCGGGGCGACTGCCACCTGCACTCCTGGTACTCCGACGGCCGCCGGACCCCGGCCGAGATCGCGGCCCTCGCGCGCGCCGCGGGCCTGGACTTCGTCAACTCCTCCGACCACAACACCCACTCGGCCCACCCGCACTGGGCGGACCAGGCGGGCGACGACCTGCTGGTCATGCTCGGCGAGGAGATCACCACCCGCAACGGGCACGTGCTGGCGCTCGGCACCGAGCCCGGCACGTTCGTCGACTGGCGCTACCGGGCCCGGGACAACCGCTGGGCCCGCTTCGCCCGCGACATCCGCCGCGCCGGCGGACTGGTGGTGCCCGCGCACCCGCACGCCACCTGCGTCGGCTGCGGCTGGAAGTTCGGCTTCGCCGAGGCGGACGCCGTGGAGGTGTGGAACGGCCCGTACACCCCGGACGACGAGGTGACGCTGGCGGAGTGGGACAACCTGCTGGTCGCCTCGGTGCGCGCGGGCCGCGACTGGCTCCCGGCGATGGGCAACAGCGACGCCCACCGCGCCCCGGACTCGGTCGGCCTGCCCCAGACGGTCGTCCTCGCCGACGACCTGACCCGCGAGGCCGTCCAGGAGGGCATCCGGGCGGGCCGCTCCTACGTGGCCGAGTCCCGGCACGTCACCGTCTCGCTCACGGCGACGGGCGGCCGCGGTCTGCGGGCCGGCCTCGGCGAACGCCTGCCGGTGTCCGCCGACACCCCGGTCACCCTCCGCCTCGACGTCTCCGGCGCCCCCCGCTGCTCGCTGCGCCTCGTCACCGACCAGGGCACCCTCGTCACCAGCGATCCGCTGCCGGTGTCGGGCACGGGCTCGGTGGAGTGGCGCACCACGCCCGCCTACGCGGCCTATGTGCGCGCCGAGGTCCGCCATGAAACGGCGCTCGGCCCGGTGCCGGGGGCGCTGGCGGCGTTCACGAATCCGATCTTCCTGGGCGAGGGCGGCGGGCGGCCCGCCGCAGGGCGCGCTCAGTAGCCGGTCAGGGCCGACGGGCGGCCGACGGTCACGCTCGCGGCGCGCTCCGCCGCCGTGTGGTCGCCGCCGTGGTGGGCCCGCTCGGCCAGTCGTACCGGCCAGTTCGTGCGGCGCGGACTCCAGCGTGGCGGCCTCGTCCGGCCAGGCGGCGGCGAACGCGTCGCACACCGCGGCGGCTTCGGGCCCGCCGAGGGTCTCCTGGGTGTGGCACATGGCGGGCTGGACGGCCCGGTGGGTGCGCCCGGCCTCGTCGCCCGCGTCGTCCAGCGCGCACGCCTGCCCGGACACGCCGGTCCTGACCGTGCAGCCGTCCGAAGACGCGCCCATCCCCGCTCCCCCGTTGCGAAGACCCTGATCGCGGAGGAGGCTGACACGCGGCGGTCGCACGTCGGTCGGGCCGCCACCGGGGCGCCACAGGCCCCGCACGGGGCCGACACACCGGCGTCGCCGGGTGCGAGGGCCGGGGACAGGAGGAGGACGCGGATGCCGGTAACCACGGGACGCAAGCAGCGTCTCGTCACCCGCCTCCAGCGGTACGTCGCCAATCCGGTCAACCGGCGGCTGCCGTTCCAGACGCTGCTGGAGACCACCGGGCGGGTCTCCGGGAAGCCCCGGCGGACGCCGGTCGGGGGACGGCGGGTCGGGGGCTCGTTCTGGCTGGTCTCCGAGTACGGGTACGCGTCGCAGTACGTCCGGAACATCCAGGCCGACCCCCGGGTGCGGGTGCGCGTCGGCGGGCGCTGGCACCGGGGCGTCGCCCATCTGCTGCCCGACGACGATCCCCGGGCCCGGCTGCGTTCCCTGCCCCGGTTCAACAGCGCGGCGGTACGGGCGTTCGGCACGGACCTGCTGACGGTGCGGGTGGATCTGGCGGACTGAACACCCCGGCAACGCCTGACAGCGCATCAGTTACCGCTTGCCGGCCCTCGGGGATGCCCATGGCGCCCACCGCAGCACACATCTGACGGCGCGTCAGTTGTCCTGCCGGGTCACGCGCGTGCGAAGAGCGTGTGAGAGGTTTGTGGACTGCCGTGCGGCGGCCTGTGATCGGCGTCTCCCACGGCTGACGCAACCACCCGGAACAAGGCAAACTGACGGGGTTGTCTGTGATGCCGAGGGGGCGAACGCATGGACGGTCGGCCGCGAGTACCCGAGCAGCGGCGACCCGGCTCCGCGACAGGCGCGGAGCCGGCGGCGCTGAGGTTCGGCGTGCTCGGTCCGGTGCGGGCCTGGCGCGGCGAGGAAGCCCTGCACACGGGCTCCCCCCAGCAGCGGGCCCTGCTGGCCGCCCTGCTGCTGCGCGAGGGCCGCACGGCCACGGCGGCGGAGCTGATCGACGCGCTGTGGGGTTCCGAGCCGCCGTCCCAGGCACTGGCGGCGGTCCGCACGTACGCGTCCCGGCTGCGCAAGGTGCTGGGCTCCGGCGTCCTGGTCACCGAGTCCGGCGGCTACGCGGTGCGCGGGCTCGGCGAGGCCGCGCTGGACCTCGTACGGGCGCAGGACCTCGGCGCGGAGGCGGAGAAGGCGCGCGGCACCGGCGATCTGGCCCGGGCCCGCGCCCTGCTCAACGAGGCGCTGGACCTGTGGGACGGGGAGCCCCTGGCGGGCGTGCCCGGCCCCTACGCCGAGACGCAGCGCGTCCGCCTGGAGGAGTGGCGGCTCGGCCTGCTGGAGTCCCGCCTGGACATGGACCTGGAGCAGGGCTGCCACGCGGAGGCGGTCTCCGAGCTGACCGCGCTCACCGCCGCGCACCCCCTGCGGGAGCGGCTGCGCGAGCTGCTGATGCTGGCGCTGTACCGCAGCGGCCGGCAGGCCGAGGCGCTGGCGGTGTACGCCGACACGCGCCGGCTGCTCGCCGAGGAACTGGGCGTGGACCCGCGCCCCGGGCTGCGCGAGCTCCAGCAGCGCATCCTCCAGGCCGACCCGGCACTCGCGGAACCCTCGGCGCCGGTCGCCGAGCCACCCGCGGCACCCGTACGCCCGGCACAACTGCCCGCCTCCGTACCGGACTTCACCGGCCGGGCCGCCTTCGTGGACGAGCTCAGCGCGGTGCTGGCGTCGGCCGGCGAGACGGAGGGCAGCGTCATGGCGGTCTCCGCGATGGCCGGCATCGGCGGCGTCGGCAAGACCACGCTCGCGGTGCACGTGGCCCACCGGGCCCGCTCCGCCTTCCCGGACGGCCAGCTCTACGTCGACCTCCAGGGCGCGGGCCACCGCCCGGCGGAACCGGAGACCGTCCTCGGCTCCTTCCTGCGCGCGCTGGGCACGGCGGACTCCGCGATCCCCGACTCGCTGGAGGAACGCGCGGCCCTCTACCGCTCGGTGCTGGACGGCCGCCGCGTCCTGGTCCTCCTGGACAACGCCAAGGACGCGGCTCAGGTACGCCCGCTGCTGCCCGGCACGGAGGGCTGCGCGGCCCTCGTGACGTCCCGGATGCGGATGGTGGGGCTGGCCGGGGCGCACCTGGTCGACCTGGACGTCATGTCCCCCGACGAGGCGCTGGCCCTGTTCACCCGGATCGTCGGCGCGGAACGGGTGACGCCCGAGCGGGAGGCCGCACTCGACGTGGTCGCCGCCTGCGGCTTCCTCCCCCTCGCCATCCGTATCGCCGCCTCCCGCCTCGCGGCCCGGCGCACCTGGACGGTCTCGGTCCTCGCCGCCAAGCTCGCCGACGAGCGCCGCCGGCTGGACGAGCTGCAGGCCGGGGACCTGGCGGTGAAGGCCACCTTCGAACTCGGCTACGGCCAGCTCGATCCCGCCCAGGCCCGCGCCTTCCGCCTGCTGGGCCTGGCCGACGGCCCCGACATCTCCCTGCCGGCCGCGGCCGCGGTCCTGGACCTGCCGCCGGAGGAGACGGAAGACCTCCTGGAATCCCTGGTCGACACCTCCCTCCTGGAATCCGCCGCCCCCGGCCGCTACCGCTTCCACGACCTGGTCCGCCTCTACGCCCGCGCGTGCGCCGAACGCGACGAGCGGCCGGCGAGCGGGAGGGGGGCGGCGATGTCGCGGTTGCTGGACTTCTATCTGGCGACGGCGGCGGGCGTGTACGCCATCGAGCGGCCGGGGGACCGGTTGGTGGACCATCTGGAACCGACCCGGCACCCGGGCCTGACCTTCAGCGACTCCAAGGGCGCCGTCGACTGGCTGCACGCCGAGGGGGACTGCCTGCTGGCCTGTGTCCGGCAGAGCGCCGGGCAGGGCATGCTGAGACGGGCCGTCGACCTGCTGTGGGTGGCCAAGGACCTCGCCGAGTCCGGCGCCAACTCCCACCAGTACGAGACGACCGCCGTCGCCGTGCGGGACATGGCGCGCGACGCGGGTGACCAGCGAGCCGAGGGCCGTGCGCGTACGGCGCTGACCAACGCGCTGCTGGTCTCCGACCGGTTCAACCAGGCCGACGAGGAGGCCCGGCTGGCGATCCAGTTGGCCCAGGCGGCGGACGATCTCGCGCCGTGCTGCTGGGTCCCCAACGACCGCGGCATCATCGCCCTCTACCAGGGCCGCAACGACGACGGCGAACGGCATCTGCGAGAGGCGATCACCAATTACCGCGCGGACGGCAACCTGCCGGGAGAGGCCAGCGCCCTGTGCAATCTCTCCCGGATCCATGTGAAGCTCGGCCGGCTCGACAGCGCGGTCGATCTCGCGGGACAGGGGCTGGCCCTCTACGACCGGCTCGGCATGACGCTGCGGGTCGCCAACGCGCGGCTCGCCCTGGGTATCGCGTTGAACGCCGCGGGCCGAAGCGACGAGGCGCTGGAGCAACTCCACGAGGCGTTGCGGCTGTTCCAGGACAACAGGCAACGTCTGTGGGAGGGGACGGCCAACTTCCGCATCGCGGAGGCACACTTCGCGGGTGGTCAGTACGCCCTCGCGGCGCGCCACGCCGAGCAAGCCCTTGCGCTCCGCGTCATCGGAGGTGATTGGATGCGGGCCAATGTGCTGACGACGCTGGGTCAGACGCTTGAGCGTCTCGGCCAGACGGACCGGGCACGTGCCTGCTGGCGTGAGGCACTCGCCGAGCACGAGCGGTCAGGCGCCGCGGAGGCGGAGCAGGTCAGAGCCTTCCTCCGGTGCACCGCGGCCGCCTGACGGACCGGCAGCACCCGCGTTCATTGTTTGTTTATCGCCGCTCGCCATCCTCATGAGTGCCGGTTCGTCGCGGCGGGGGGCCAGACGAACCGGCACCTGGTCTCACCGTTAGGGTGACGGCCTTGCAATCCGTCCGGCGGCCCTCGGGGGAGCCGCCGGACGCCCAATCGCCCTTTCAGGACGCCGACAGAAAGTTGCCGACGATGAGCGAGACCGCGAAGAAGACCAAGATCAGCACCCTGGAGAACCACGCCGGCAGCCCCGGCGACGGCTCGCTGGACAGCCACGTCGGCGTCGTGGCGGGCGACGAGACCATCAAGCCTCTCGAGAACCACGCCGGCGTCGTGGCCGAGGACATCGTGCAGCCCGCGGAGAACCACGCCGGCTCCGAGAAGGCGTAACGCCCCACAGACCACGGGGGACTGGTCCGACGGGGGCCACACAGGGGGATCGGCCGCGGCGGCGCGGAGGGGGAGCCGTCGCGGCCGACGTGTGTGCGAGCGCGTCCGCCTGCGGGAGTTCCGGGCGCGCTCGGGGAACCTCAGTCCACCGGGTAGGCGTCCGGCTGGGCCTCGCAGTGGTCGAGCGAGTCGAGGTCGGCGTCCTCGCCGAAGGGGATCTTCACGGACCTCGTGCCGTGCGCGGGGAGCGTGACGTCCGTGCTGCCGAAGGAGATCGTGAGATCGTCGTCGGCCACGAAGTTCACCCGCGCCGTGAAGGTGTCCTCCCGGTCGGTCGGGTTGGTGATCTCGACCGTCGCACAGGGCTTCTTCGCGGTGGCGCAGCCCACCAGCTCCACCGTGCCGTACCCCAGCACCGCGTTGGTGCTCGCATCGGGCGTCGGCGTCGCGTCGTCGCCCGTGCCGCTGCCGCTGCCGTCGTCGCCGAAGTCCTCCTCGTCGTCGTAGTCCGAGTGGGTGGCGTCGTGGTCCTGGTGCGAACTGCCGCACCCGCCGCCACCGCCCGAGTGGCTGCCGTGACCGTAGTGGTGGCCGGTGTAGGCGTTCACCGCGTGGCGGGGTTCCGGCACCCCGGGTAGCGTCGGCCCTGGGACGGCCGCCGTCCGGAGCCCTTCCGTGACACACCGGTACGACGGCCGTCGCACGACCCGCCCGCACGCGGGCACACGGCGGGCGCACGGCCGGCCCGTCACGCCGTACGAGCCGTCCCCGTCCCCTTCTCCGCGTCCAGCGCGTACACGCAGCGGTCCTTGCTGCACGCGTACACCACCCCGTCCTTGACCACCGGCGAGCCGGTGATCTCGCCGCCGGTGGCCAGCTTCCAGCGCAGCCGGCCGTCGTCGGCCTTGAGGGTGTAGAGCAGGTGGTCGGTGGAGCCGAAGTGGATCCGGCCCTCCGCCACCGCCGGGGCGCCCACCACGTCGCCGCCCGCCTGGAAGCGCCACTTGGGGGTGCCGGTGACCGCGTCCAGGGTGTACAGGCCCTTGCCGCTGCCGACGTGGACGTGCCCGGCGGCCACCAGGACCGGCTCGACGGAGGCGCGGGCCTCGGTCGCGATCCGCCAGCGGTCGCGGCCGTCGGCGGCGTCGAGGGCGTAGACCGTGCCGAGGTAGTCGGCGAGGTAGACGCCGCCGCCGGTGACGGCCGGTCCGGGGGCGAAGGCGGGCGGGCTGAGGAAGACCGCGGGGGCCTCGAAGTGCCAGCGCACCCTGCCGCTGACCGCCTCGACTGCGAGGACGCGGCTGCCCGCGGCGAGGTAGACGTGGCCGTCGGGGGCCGGGGTGAGGCGCACCGGGACGCCGCCGCAGGAGGCCGCGTCGCCGATCGGGTACGACCAGCGCTCCTCGCCGGTGCGGGCGTCCAGGGCGCGCAGCCGGGCGTCCTGCCAGACGTAGACCGTGCCGTCGTGGACGAGCGGGCCGGCCTCCGGGGACTCGAAGTCGGTCTGGCAGCCGGCGATCTCCCAGAGCTTCTGCCCGGTGGCCGCCTCCCAGGCCTGGACGCCCCCGCCGCGGGTGCCGGTGACGACGGTGCCGCGGTCGGCCTTGAGCGAGTACACCCAGGCGTCCGTGGACAGCCGCCACAGATCGGTGCCGCCGCGGGCGTCCAGCGCGAACAGGGTGGGGCCGTCGGAGGCGTGCACCCGGCCGTCCGCGACCGCCATGGACCAGGCCACGTCCCGCGTCTTGAACCGGCGCCGGCCGGTGGCCACGTCCAGGGCGTGCACCTCGAAGGAGGTGACGTAGACGAGGTCGCCGTCGACGGACGGGGTGCCCCAGACGTCGTTGGACATCCGGAACCGCCAGGGCCGCCAGCCGTTCGGCTCCGGAGGGCCGGGCGGGGCGGCCGGCACGGCGGGGTCGGCGCCGGCCGGACCGGGGCGCGGGCGGGTCCAGTTGGCGACCAGTCCGGCCTCCGGCGGGGGCGCCTTGACGGCGGCGGCACGGGCGTCGGCGACCCGGGGGCCGGGACCGATCGGCACCGGGGCGCCGGCCAGCCGGACCGGACCGGTGTCGGGGGCGGCGGCCGGGGCGGCGAAGGAGGCGGGGCCCTGGGCCGGCGCGACGGACGGGGCCGCAGGGACCGGGGGATCGTACGGGGGCGGCGGCGGAATCGTCGGGCGGGCGGCGGCGCGCGGCCCGGCGCCGGTCGTCGCCGGGGCGGGCTTGGCGGCGGGGCGTCCGCCGCGGCGGGCCTCGATCAGGGCCACGGCCTTCTCGGGCAGCCAGGCGGAGGCGGTGCCGCTGTCGTCGGAGCCGGAGCCGAACAGATGGGGTGCGAGCTGCGCCTGGAGATCCGCCGGGGTGGGCCGGGCGGAGGCGTCCATCTGCATGCACAGCTCGATGAGCGGGCGCAGTTCGTCGGGCAGGCCGGTGAGGTCCGGGCCCTCGCGCAGCAGCATGAAGACGGTCTCGACCGGGTTGGCGCCGTGGAAGGGCGGGTGGCCGGTGGCCGCGAAGACCAGCATGGAGCCGAGGGAGAAGACGTCGCTGGCGCCGGTGACGCTGCGGGAGTCCTTGGCCTGCTCGGGCGACATGTAGGCGGGGGTGCCGACGGCGACGTTCGTCATCGTCAGACGGGTGTTCGAGACACCGGAGGCGATGCCGAAGTCGATCACCCGGGGGCCGTCCTCGACCACCAGCACATTGGACGGCTTGAGGTCGCGGTGGACCAGCCCGGCGCCGTGGATCGACTGGAGGGCCTCGGCGACGCCCGCGGCGAGCCAGCGCACGGCCTGCGCCGGCAGCGGCCCGCAGTCGTTCACTATCTCCTCGAGGGAGGGCGCGGGGACGTACGCGGTGGCCAGCCAGGGCACCGCGGCGCGCGGATCGGCGTCGACCACGGCCGCCGTGTAGAAGCCGGAGACCGCGCGGGCCGCCTCCACCTCACGGGTGAAGCGGACCCGGAACAGCTGGTCCTCGGCCAGCTCGGTGCGCACCGTCTTGATCGCCACCCGCCGGCCGGACGCCGAGCGCGCGAGATAGACCAGCCCCATGCCGCCGGCACCCAGCCGGCCCAGCACCTCGAACGGCCCGATCCGCCGCGGATCGTGCTGCGTCAGCTGATCCACTTGCCTGCCACCTCCCCGTACTGGCCGTGCCACCCCATTGGTACGCGACCGAAGCGCAGCGTCTCACCACCGCACCGCCACGGCGGTCGCACCCCGATTCTTCCTGGCCGGACGGCCGGTTGCGAACCCGGCGACAAATCGGGATGTCTCCTTTCCATCACGGACACTCCAGGATCATTTCCGGAGCATCCGCCTCCGCTCACCGTCGCAGCAGTGCGAACGACGCCCCTTGATTGTCGGTGACGACGGCCACCCGCCCGTACGACGCCTCGAACGGCGCCGCCTGCACCCGGCCGCCGAGCCGCCGAACGGCGGCGAGCGCGTCGTCGAGGTCGACGACCCGGAAGTGGGTGAGGACGTGCGGGGGCATCTCGGCGGGGAAGACGTCGGTGACGTCGGCGCGGCCGAAGTCGGGCTCGGCGCCGGGGGCGAACAGGGCGTGGTGGAACAGGCCGCCGTAGAAGGTGTTGGCGCCGGTGGTGTCGCGGGTGTACAGCTCGGCCCAGGCGAAGGTGCCGGGCTCGTGACGGCGGCCGAACCCGGGGTGCCGGCGGGCCTGCCAGAGCCCGAACACCGCGCCCTCGGGGTCGGCGGCGAGTGCGGCCCGGCCGAGGTCGCCCACCGGATACGGGGCCACGACCAGTTGCCCGCCGGCCGCGACGATCCGCCGGCCGAGGGTCTGGGCGTCCGGGGTGGCGAAGTACACCGTCCACACCGTGGGCATCCGCCCGTCCGTCTTGCGCTCCAGCGCGGCGACCGGCTCCCCGCCGAGCCGCGCCCACACCGAGCCGCCGTACCCCTCCTCGAAGCTCCATCCGAAGAGCTCCCCGTAGAAGCGCTTGCCCGCTTCGAGGTCCGGCAGCTGGGCCTCGATCCAGCAGGGGGTGCCCTCCCGGTAGGGGGCCGGGGCGGCCGGCTTCGCGGCGGGCGGCGGCTGCCGCGGGCCGGCGCCCACGCGCGGGATCTCCTCGGTGTCGGGCCGCGGCATCTCCTGGGTGTCGGCGAGCCGCTCGTCTTCCCCGGAAGCGGGCTCCCCTTCCCCGGAAGGGGGCTCGGCGGCGGGTGCCCCGGGCGACTTTCCGGTGGCCGGCTCCTCGCGTCCCGCCTCCGGTCCGGGGTGCTCCCGGCCCTCCGGTGCGCCACGGTGACCCCCGTGTGGCTCTTCGTTCGCGGATGCCCTGTTTTCGGCCATGCCGTCAAAGTAACCGGGCGGCGCGCACCGCGCAGACCAGGCACACCACCGCCGATACGGGCGTGCACCCCATTTGCACTCGGCCGAATCGCGCTCTCGGCCCCCCTCGGTAAGCTGACGGCATGACAGGACAAGTGCGTACCGTCGACGGCCGCGTGGCCGGTCGACGTGGGCAGGCGACCCGGCAGAAGCTGCTCGACTGCCTCAGCGAGATGCTCAGCTCCTCCCCGTACCGGGACGTCAAGGTCATCGATGTCGCCCGGAAGGCGGGCACTTCGCCCGCGACCTTCTACCAGTACTTCCCGGACGTCGAGGGCGCCGTCCTGGAGATCGCCGAGCAAATGGCGGCCGAGGGCGCCGGATTGACCGAACTGCTCGAAGGGCGGTCCTGGGCCGGCAAGTCCGGTTGGCAGACGGCGCAGGAACTCGTGGACGGTTTCCTGGACTTCTGGAAGAAGCACGAGGCGATCCTGCGCGTGGTCGATCTCGGTGCCGCCGAAGGGGACAAACGGTTCTACAAGATCCGCATGAAGATCCTCAACTCGGTGAACAGCTCCCTCGCGGACTCGATCACGGAACTCCGGTCCAAGGGGCGCGTCGACAAGGACGTGAACCCCTCGGCGGTGGCCGGTTCGCTCGTCGCGATGCTCGCCGCGGTGGCCGCCCACCAGAAGGGCTTCTCCTCCTGGGGCGTGAAGCAGGCCGAACTCAAGCCGAATCTGGCCCTGTTGGTCCACCTGGGCGTGACGGGCCGCAAGCCGTCGAAATAGCCCGCTCCTCTTTCACCCGGTAGGTACCGGCACGTTCCTTTCTCCTCCACGGCACCAAGTCCTGTCTGACGGGCGGTGGTTCACCTCGGGTGAGCCGCCGCCCGCCGTGTTTTCCGGAGGGGTCAGGAGGGCAGCGGGCGGTCCCGTACGACGTGCTTCATCACCAGCGTGGAGGTCAGCCGCTGCACACCCGGCAGGGTCGCGAGCCGGTCGTCGTACAGGCGCTGGCTGCTCCTGGTGGAGCGGCTGGCGACCCTCTAGATGTGTGGTCCCGGGACGCCGGCGCCCGGCCGGGACCGACCGGGCGGGCGCTCGTGAGCGGTCCCGGCTGTGGGCGCGGCGGCACGGATGTGACCATGGGGGAATGGGAACTGATCTCCCGGCGCTGCTGAGGTCGCTGCGGGTGTGGGATGCGGGGACGACGACACTGCCCCCCTTCGACCCCGACACCGCCCCGCCCACCCCGCTGCCGCTGTTCACCGACTGGTTCGCGCAGGCCGTGGCGGCCGGGCAGCCGGAACCGCACACGATGTCGCTGGCCACGGCGGACGAGGAGGGGCGGCCGGACGTACGGATCGTGATGCTGCACGGCGCCGACCCGGACGGCTGGTCCTTCGCCACGCACGCCGGCAGCCGCAAGGGCCGGGCGCTGGAGGCACACCCCTACGCCGCCCTGGCCTTCTACTGGCCGGTGCTGGGCCGCCAGGTGCGGGTGCGCGGACCGGTGGCGCCCGCGCCCTACGAGGAGAGCCAGGCGGATCTGCACGCCCGGTCGACGGGCGCGCTGGCGGCGGCGCTGACCGGGCGGCAGAGCGAGGAGCTGGCCTCGGCGGACGAACTGCGCGACGCCTCGGCCGCCGCGTGGACCACGGCCCGCGAGAACCCGTCGGAGCCCGCCCCCACCTGGACCCTCTACCGTCTGCGCCCGGACACCGTCGAGTTCTTCCAGGGCGCCGCCGACCGCGCGCACATCCGCCTGGAATACCGCAGCACGGGGTTCGGCTGGAGCAGGGGGCTGCTGTGGCCGTAGGGGAACGCGTAGGGAAGGACCGGATGCGCCCTGGGGAAGGACCGTAAGGGAGCGCCGTAGGGGAACGCCCCCACGGCCGGTCGCTCACACGGTCATGGCGCGGACCACCGCGCGTCGCCTCCACCAACCTGACGCGACGTCAATCGGCTGTCTCGGCCGACCCCTTGCACACCATCCGCATACACCGCGCGCACACCCGTGATCAATCCGCAACCAATTCCGGTCTTGACCGAGACCCATCAACCGGGCGTCTGGTTACGCTCCCGCTCATGACCGACTCCCGCCCCGCCCCCACACCCCCCTCCCCGGCCCCCGCCGGCCACCCGGTGTACGTGATAGGCGCCGGTCCGGGCGGTCTGGCCGTCGCGCACGCGCTGCGGGAGCGCGGCGTACGGGCGGTCGTCCTGGAGAAGTCCGACCGGGTCGCCGCCTCCTGGCGGGGCCACTACGACCGGCTCCGGCTGCACACCACCCGCCGGCTGTCCGCCCTGCCCGGCCTGCGCATCCCCCGCCGGTTCGGCCGCTGGGTCGCCCGCGACGACGTGGTGCGCTACCTGGAGAAGTACGCGGAGCACCACGAACTGGAGATCGTCACCGGGGTGACCGTGCACCGGATCGAGCGCACCGGGGACGGCACCGGCTGGCTGCTGCGCGCCTCCGGCGGCCGCGAGCTGACCGGCGCCGCGGTGGTCGTCGCCACCGGCTACAACCACACCCCGCGCATCCCCGACTGGCCGAGCCGGGAGACGTACGAGGGGGAGTTCCTGCACGCGGGCGCCTACCGCAACGCGAAGCCGTACGCCGGGCGGGACGTGCTGGTCGTCGGCGTCGGCAACACCGGCGCGGAGATAGCCGTGGACCTGGTGGAGGGCGGCGCCGCGCGGGTGCGGCTCGCGGTGCGCACCGTGCCGCACATCGTGCGCCGCTCCACCCTGGGCTGGCCCGCGCAGTACTCGGCCGTGCTGGTACGGCGGTTGCCGGTGCGCCTCGTGGACCTGCTCGCCCGGCAGCAGGCCCGGCTGCTGCCGGACCTGTCCGCGCGGGGGCTGCCCCGCCCGGACACCGGGCTGTACAGCAGGGTGCGGCAGGGCGCGATCCCGGTGCAGGACGTCGGCCTGGTGGACGCGGTGCGCCGGGGGAAGGTGGAGGTGGTGGCGGCCGTGGAGGCGTTCGAGGACGGCAAGGTGGTCCTCGCCGACGGCACCCGGATCGCCCCGGACGCGGTGATCGCGGCGACCGGGTACACACGGGGCCTCGAAGGACTGGTGGGGCATCTCGGGGTACTGGACGAGCGCGGGCGGCCCGTGGTGCGCGGCGGCCGGACGCCCGCCCGGGCACCGGGCCTGTACTTCACCGGGTTCACCAACCCGATCAGCGGGATGCTGCGCGAGCTGGCACGGGACGCGGGGCGGATCGCCAAGGCGGTGGCCCGGTCGCGATGAGGGCCGGGCCTCCGGCACCGCGACAGACTGTCCGCGTGCCACGATGCTCGACGCCGACTTCTACGACGTCGACACCCAGGACGAGTACGGCTCGTCGTGAGCCGGGCCGGGCGGCCGTCGGTCAGACGGCCGGCAGCGGTGCGGGCCTTCTGCGGATGACGAGGGACATCAGCGCCGCCGCCGCGCACAGCGTGCCGGAGGCGTACCAGACGAGGTCGTAGGAGCCGAAGACGTCGCGGGCGACACCGCCGAGGTAGGCGACGACGGCCGCGCCGACCTGATGGGAGGCGAGCACCCAGCCGAAGACGATGGCGCTGTCGTCGCCGAACTGCTCCCGGCACAGGGCGAGGGTGGGCGGAACGGTGGCCACCCAGTCGAGGCCGTAGAAGACGATGAAGAAGATCATCGGCGGGTGCACCGAGGGGGCCAGCAGCATCGGCAGGAAGACGAGGGAGAGGCCGCGCAGGGCGTAGTAGAGCGCCAGCAGGCGGCGGGGCTCGAAGCGGTCGGTGAACCAGCCGGAGGCGACGGTGCCGACGACGTCGAACACACCGATCACCGCGAGCAGCGAGGCCGCCGTGGTCACCGGCATGCCGTGGTCGTGCTCGGCGGGCACGAAGTGGGTCTGCACCAGGCCGTTGGTGGAGGCGCCGCAGATCGCGAAGGTGCCGGCGAGCAGCCAGAAGGTGCCGGTGCGCACCGCGGTGGACAGGACCCCGAGGGTGCGGCGGGCGGCGCCGGTGGCGGCGGCCGGCTTGGGTATGAACTCCGGTGCGCCGTACGGCTTCTGGCCGACGTCGGCGGGGTGGTCGTGCAGCAGCAGCCAGACGAGCGGGACCACCGCGAGGGCGGCGAGGGCGACCGTCACGGCGGCGGGGCGCCAGCCGTGGTGCTCGACCATCCAGGACAGCAGCGGCAGGAAGACCAGCTGGCCGGAGGCGGACGCGGCGGTCAGGATGCCGCTGACCAGTCCGCGCCGCTCGGTGAACCAGCGGTTGGTGACCGTGGCGGCGAACGCCAGCGCCATCGACCCCGTGCCGAGCCCGACCAGCAGCCCCCAGCACAGCCACAGCTGCCAGGCGGCCGTCATCCACACGGTCAGCCCGGAGCCCAGGCTGATCACGAGCAGCGCGAGGGCGACGACCCGCCGGATGCCGAAGCGGTCCATCAGCGCGGCCGCGAACGGCGCGGTGAGGCCGTAGAGCGCGAGGTTGAGGGAGACGGCCGCGCCGATCGTGCCCCGCGACCAGCCGAACTCCTGGTGCAGCGGGTCGATGAGCAGGCCGGGCAGGGAGCGGAAGGCGGCCGCGCCGGTGATCGTGACGAAGGTGACGGCGGCGACGAACCAGGCGCGGTGCACCCTCGTACGGGTACGGCGATCCGGCTCGGGTGCAGTGGGGACGGAGGCCGGGGCGGTGGCCGCGCCGGGGACCGCGGCCGGGTCGGCGACGGTGGCCGCGTCTCGGTTTGTCTGAGTCACGTCATAGAGCTTCGGGTCTCCCCTCCCGCGCATCGAGTGGCCCGAAGGACAGCCTTCGCTAGGATCGGGCCATGGCCGCCTCCGAGACGTTCCGTGCGCACCGGGTCGCCGTCCTCGCCCTGGACGGCCTGCTCCCCTTCGAACTGGGCATCCCGCACCGCTTCTTCGGCCGCGCCCGGGACGAGCGGGGCCGGCACCTGTACGAGGTCTTCACCTGCTCTGTGCGGTCGCCGGGCGAGGTGGAGACGGACGCCGACTTCAGCATTCACGCGCCGCACGGCCCGGAGGCGCTGGCCCGCGCCGACACGGTGATCGTCCCCGCGTCGTACGAACTCGGCCCGGTCTACGAGGAGGGCAGGCTGACCGGGGAACTGGCCGCCGCGCTCGCCCTGATCCGGCCCGGCACCCGGCTCGCCTCCATCTGCACGGGCGGGTACGTCCTCGCCGCCGCCGGCCGCCTCGACGGCCGCCCGGCGACCACCCACTGGTCCCACGCCGACCACTTCCAGCGGATGTTCCCGCGGGTCAAGGTGGACGCGGACGTGCTGTTCATCGACGACGGGGACGTGCTGACCTCGGCCGGGGTGGCCGCCGGGATCGACCTGTGCCTGCACATGATCCGCCGCGACCACGGCACCGCGGTCGCCAACGACGTGGCCCGGCACACGGTCGTCCCCCCGTACCGCGACGGCGGCCAGGCCCAGTACATAGCGCGTCCGCTGCCCGAGCCGCAGCTCGCCACCACCGCCGCCGCGCGCGCCTGGGCGCTGCGCCGGCTGCACGAGCCGATCCAGCTGCGCGACATGGCCGGGCAGGAGGCCATGTCGGTGCGCACCTTCACCCGCCGCTTCCGCGAGGAGGTCGGCATCAGCCCCGGGCAGTGGCTCACCCGCCAACGCGTGGAGCGGGCACGGCAGTTGCTGGAGACCACCGACCTGTCCATGGACCAGGTGGCGCAGGAGGCGGGCTTCGGTACGTCCCAGTCGATGCGGCAGCACCTCCAGCAGGCGCTGGGGGTGACACCGACGGCCTACCGGCGGACGTTCCGGACGCTCGCGACCCGGTAGCCGCAGCCTTCTCGACGTCCTCCACGGGCAGCCCGGGACGGACCGGTCCGGAATCGGAACGGGGAGAAGTTGTCCACAACCTGTGGACAGGGGGGCGGTGCGCGCTCCCGCCACCGGCGACGCCCGAGCCGTCCGTCGGCACGGCGGGGTCGCCGGGGGGACCGGAGGCGGTCCGGTGAACGACCTTGACCCGGCGGCCCGCGGCGCGGCCTCCCCTCGCCGCCCGCACCTGCCGCCGCCCGGTGCGGCCCGCACCCGGCGCGGCGCTCCGGCACCGCCTCGGGCCCGGCGCGTCCGCGCGGCCGGGGTCACACCGCTTCGAAGGCGAAGTCCTCGTAGCCGGACGGCCCGCCGCCGTACGCCACCGCCGCGTTCCCGTCGCTCTGGCCGCAGCGGTCCACCTCGCACCAGATGCTCTTGCCGGCTCCCTCACGGCTCCAGCCCCAGCGGTCGGCGAGACAGTCCACGAGGGCCAGGCCCCGGCCGCCGGTGGCGTCCTGGCCGACGCAGCGCGGCACGGGGGCGCGCGAGCAGGTGTCGGTGACCTCCACCCGCACGGTCGGCGAGGGGGCGGCGACGGTGCGCGCGCCCGGCAGCGAGAGCCGCAGCACCGCCGGGCGGCCGGTGTGCACCACGGCGTTGGTGACCAGCTCGGACACGAGCAGGACGAGGGTCTCGGCCAGCGGCTCGTCGGCCGCTATGCCCAGCCCGCCGAGCCGCGACCGGGCCCACTTCCTGGCACGCCCCACTTCCGCGGGGTCGGGCCGGATCTCCAGCTGCACTTGAAGCACCTGCACCGCTCACACCATCCGAACCGGCGATACCACGGCCCCACGCCATCGAACCGTCCCGGCCTCAGCCGTGACGACGATCACGAGGGCCACGATCGTAGCCATTTTCTGCATGGCCTGGACTACAGCCCGAGCAAGGGTCACGGAACGTGATTTCCTTGCAGCACAGCATGGTTGACGTACAGTCACCCCAACAAGCGCTTCGGGCATATTCCCTCGCGAAGGAGTACGCGTAGGGCATACTGTGCGACGCTCACGCCGGGGAGTCGAACAGGCGGGGGCCGCGGCCCGGTCCGCCCGGCGAGAAGCGGCGCGCACCGCGTTTCCCGGCGCCGCCCCAAGGGCACCGCCGGCACCGCCCGCGCTCGCTGCCACTCGCATCCCACACAAGGTACCGGAGCAGCTGCCGACTGCGGGCCGTGACGAGCCCCCGTCCAGGACACAACCCGATATCAACGCTCTGTGATTTCGAGACGCCACGATCCGCGACATCTTGGGCCAACGCTTTGGTCGCGTGGCCGCTCCGGGCGGGCGCTGGGCCGGTCGGGCGGGCAGACGGCCGCGGGCGTCTCCTCACTCTCCGTGGGCCGCCGCCGCGCCGGGTCCGCACTCACGCGCGCCGGGGACGCGCAGGGACGTGGAAGTCGTCGCCGTCCCGGCGGGCGCGGGTGCGCGGAGCCTGCGTCCGGTTCGCCGGACCCCCGGCACCGGGCGGCGCCACGCGACGACATCCCGCGGAGACGCTCAAGTACCGGTCACGGCGGGGCGGTTCTCCGACCGGGGGACGGCGTGACCGCCCCGCTCACATCCGGCTCAGCGACGCCGTCGCGAAGAGCACGTCCCTGATCGCCTCGCGGTCGCCCAGCTGGCCGGCGGCGGCTTCCTCCGGGGAGAGGTGACCCGCGGCCAGATGACAGAACTCCACGCCGTCCAGGGCGACATGGGCGACCTCGTGGTCGGCGGAGCCCGCCGCGGCCGGGGAGTCGAGCGGGATCAGCCACTGGCCGCCCGCGGCGCCCTCGATCTCCAGGCGCAGGCTGCGGCCCGGGGCGCCGGCGGGGACCAGGTGGCGGGTGCCGCCGGGCGGGGCGGACAGGCCGGCCCGGCGGCGTTCGGCGAGGGCGCCCGGCAGCAGGCGGGCGGCCAGGTCGATCATCTTGTGCAGATGGCGCGGGGCCGGGGGCCGGTACGGGTAGTCCACCGCGACCGCGATGTCCTCCGCGTGCACCCAGCAGCCGAAGGCGCGCTCCAGCATCGCGTCGTGCAGCGGGAGTTCGAAGTCGCCGTAGGACACGGCGAGCCCGCCCGCGCTGCCGCCGGTGAAGGAGACCGTCCGCACCAGGCCGTGGCTCTGCTCCCGCCAGGGCGCCCGCACCGCGCGGGTCGGCGGGCAGGGGGCGGCGCGCCAGAACGCCTCCGTGCGCGCGGCCGGGCCCGCCGGACTCGCGAGGTCCGCCAGCGGGTCCTCCAGGCCGAGCGCCGCCGCGATCAGCCCGTCCACCGACAGCAGGTGCGCGATCACCCCGGCGACGGTCGTACGACGGCCCACCTGGGTGTCGTCCTCGAACCAGCGCAGCCGCACCGGCGCGTGCCACTCCGCGTCCCCGAAGTCCTGGAGCAGCGCGTCCAGGCGGGCGGTCTCCGCGTCGTACGGCGCCGCCCACTCGGGCACCGGGATGCGCGGCGGCCGGCGGTCCAGGCAGGAGCGCAGCACGCGGGTGCGCAGCGCCGGGTCCAGGTCGAGGGTCTCGGGCTGTTGCAGCAGACCGACGGCCTCGCGCAGCCGGCGGGCCTCGTCGGCGCAGCCGCCGCAGTCGCCGAGGTGGTGCTCCACGGCCGCGGTCTCCGCCGTCGAGCAGGCGGCCAGCGCCCACGCGCCGAGCAGTGACTTCAGCACGTCGTGCGGCAGATCGAGCGGTGGCGCCGCCGCCTCGCCGGGGCCGGGGCGTCCGGGCGGCACGAACCCGCTGTCCTCGACGGCGGTGCGGGGCATCGGTATCCGCCGCTCGTACGGCTCGCCGAGGTCCGCCCGGTGTTTCTCCGCGCCGCTCACACCGCACCGCCGTAGCCCGGAGGGGTGCCCGTGTCGTGGGCCGTGGCGAGGAGCTGGAGGCCGAGGCGGAGCCGGCGGCGGGCCTCGTCCTCGGTGACGCCGAGGTCGGCCGCCGTCTGGCGGTAGTCGCGGCGCTGGAAGTAGGCGAGTTCGAGGGCGCGGCGCAGCGGCAGGGGCATGGAGTGCACGATGTAGTCGGCGCGGGCGGCCACCGAGGCGTGGCGCACCTTGCGTTCCAGTTCCTCGTGCGCCGGCGGCTCGCCGGGGTCCCGGTCCGCCTCCTGCCCGCGCTCCTCCTCGCGGTCCCGCAGCCGCTGGACGGCGAGCCGGTGGGTGACGTCCGCGATCCAGGTGCGCAGCGGGCTCTGCCGGGGGTCGTAGGTCTCGGGGTGCTCCCAGATGTGCGCGAAGACCTCGCGGGTGACGCCGTCGGCGGCCTTCTCGTCGCCGAGGACGCGGTGGGCCAGGCTGTGCACCAGGGAGGCGAACCGGTCGTACACCTCGCCCAGCGCGGCCGCCTCGCCCCGGGCGAGCCGCTGCTGCATCTTCCGGTCCCAGCGCGGTGGTGCGTCCTTCTTGGCCATGGGGTCCCCTCCCCTCGCCCGTCGTCCGGCCTGCCGGACCTGTGCGGCCGTCGTGCCGAATGTAGTCGGCACGATGCACGACGCATGCTTCTTTGTGCCAAAGTGCGCCCCCCGGCGCACCGCAGGTGATAGTGCCCCCTTCACATTTCCTTCACACGCGACTCCTGCATATCTGATCAAAGTAGATCGGTAGTGACCGGAACAAGCCCCTAAGTGATCGTGTGCTGTTTACCGCATCGAGTTTCAGGGAAACGCGGCTGGGCAGCCGCGCGGAATGAAACGTAGGAACTGCTTCCGTTTCCGGGCTGTTCCGGGAGAACCGGCGAGCGGAGGGGCTGGGCCGTGGCATTCAATGTGACCGGCGTCGAAAAAGGCGAATGGGCCGTGCTCCACGTACGCGGCGAGCTGGACCTCATGACTTCGCCGGTGCTGCGCCAACGGGTGCACGACGTGGTGGCCGACGGCCACCACAGCCTCGTCGTGGACCTCTCCGACGTCTTCTTCTGCGACTCCAGCGGGGTCGGCGTGCTGGTCGCCGCGCGTCGTCTGATCCGCTCCTGCCAGGGCCGGCTGCGGCTGGTCCTGCCCGACCGGGGCGCCGACGACGGCTCGCACGTCAACCGCGTCCTCGGCGCGCTCGGCGTGCGCCGCCTCTTCGACGTCCACCCGGACCTCGACTCCGCCACGACCGAGGAGGCGGGCCCCCTGTCCGCGTGAACCCCGAACCCGCGGGGGCCTGTGCATCCGCCCACACACCGGACTTTGCGACAAGACCACACTCTTGGCGTCGAATTCCCCCGGACTTGGCATAACCATCGGTTTTCCGTCACCTTGCCGTCACGCGCGTCGTACGCTCCGTGGATCACCCCCCACGCACACGTAAGGCGGCCCGAACGACATGGTCAGCACCGAGTACGAGCGCCGGATCGCAGCCCGGTTCGCCACCTTCGACCAGGACGGCAACGGCTTCATCGCCCGCGAGGACTTCAACGCGGTGACCAAGGCGCTGCTCACCGAGTTCGCGGTGCCCGCCCGCTCCGCGAAGGGCCAGGCGCTGTACGCCGGCGCCGAGGCGTTCTGGCAGGGCATGGCCGGGATCGCGGACCGTGACGGCGACCAGCGCATCACCCGGCAGGAGTTCGTCAGCGGCGCGGTCAAGCGGCTGCGCGACAACCCCGAGCGGTTCGCCGAGATCGCCCGCCCCTTCCTGCACGCGGCACTGGCCGTCGCGGACGCCGACGGGGACGGCCGGGTCACGGTCGCGGAGGCCGTACGCGTGCTGCGGGTGTGCCAGGTCCCGGAGGAGGCCGCCGGCCCCGTCGCCGCCGCGCTGGACGCGGACGGGGACGGGGAGATCGGCGAGCGGGACGTCGTACCGGCGTTCGCGCGCTACTTCACCATCGCCGAGCAGTGAGCCGAGGCGAACGGACGGCCCTGCGGGCGGACGGGCGGACGGGCCGCCCGGTGGCCGGTCGGGCGCGCGGCCCGGAGAACCGGCTCAGGCGAAGACGACCGTGCGCCGCCCGTTCAGCAGGATCCGGCGCTCCGCGTGCCACTTCACCGCACGGGCCAGCGCCTGGCACTCCACGTCCCGGCCGATGGCCACCAGCTGGTCCGGGGTGACGTCGTGGCGGACGCGCTCGACCTCCTGCTCGATGATCGGCCCCTCGTCGAGGTCGGCCGTCACGTAGTGCGCGGTGGCGCCGATCAGCTTGACGCCGCGGGCGTGCGCCTGGTGGTACGGCTTGGCGCCCTTGAAGCTCGGCAGGAAGGAGTGGTGGATGTTGATGATCCGGCCGCTGAGCCGCTTGCACAGGTCGTCCGAGAGGACCTGCATGTACCGGGCGAGGACCACCAGCTCGACCCGCTCCTCGCGGACGATGTCGAGCAGCTTCGCCTCGCCCTCCGCCTTGGTGTCCTTGGTGACCGGAATGTGGTGGAAGGGGATGTTGTAGGAGCCGACCAGCTCCTCGAACTCGGTGTGGTTGGACACCACGCCGACGATCTCCACCGGCAGCGCGCCGCTGCGCGCCCGGAACAGCAGGTCGTTCAGGCAGTGCCCGAACTTGCTCACCATCAGCAGGACGCGCATCTTCGCGTCGGCCCGGTGGATCTGCCAGTCCATGTGGAAGGAGTCGCCGACCGCGGCGAAGCTCGCGCGCAGCTTGTCCACGGTGACCGGCTCCTCGGCCGTGAAGTGGACGCGCATGAAGAACAGGCCCGTGTCGTGGTCGCCGAACTGCTGGCTGTCCTCGATGTTGCAGCCGGTCATGAACAGATAGCTGGACACCGCGTGCACGATGCCCTGCTTGTCCGGGCAGGACAGGGTGAGGACGTACTGGTCGGCCGGGGCGGCGGGCGCGGGCTGCTCGTTCATGCACCACAGAATCCCACACCGCTCCCCGGCCGCGGGCCGACGTCCGCTAAGCGGACCTGGTCATGATCCGCAGCACTTCGAGGCTCTTCGGCGGGGCGTCCGGATCGTCGCCGTCGCTCGCCGCGAGCCGTATGTGGGCGTCCCGGGCCGCGCGCACCGCCTCCGGCCAGCCCTGATGCTCCAGGTAGGCGGCGACCGGGGCGTCCGGTCCGACCTGGTGCATGATCCGCAGCACCCGCAGCACGGCGGTGTCGACGAGCGCCGCCTCCTGCGAGTCCCGGAAGATGGTGCCGACGTACTTCTCCGCGGACCAGTTGTCCAGCCAGGTGTCCTCCACCAGCCGGTACACGGCGTCGGTGACGTCGCCGTAGCCGTCCACCCCGGCCAGCCAGACGTCCCGCTGGAAGACGGGGTCGGAGAGCATGTGCAGTGCGGAACGCACATGTGTGCGCCAGCGCCACCACGGCATGTCGTTCACAGGCATGCCGCCCATGGTGGAGGAGCGACGGCCGCGACGGGAAGAGTTCTCCGAACCTTGCACGGTCAACGATCGTACGTTCCGCCCGCCCGGAGTTTCAGCGGCCCCCGCAATTCACCCGGGCGTCACCTTCCGTCGACCATGGGTCACTCCCGGGTTAGCGGTGTGGGGGAATGGTGCGGGTTCATGACCGGCAGGCCCCGCACCACCCGCACGTCCCCCTCCCCCGCCACCCCGTTCTCCCGCCCCGGCAGGGCCGCCGCCCTGTCCCTGGGCGCGATGGCCCTGTGCACGTCGCTCACCGCCGGCTGCGGGGTCCTGCCCTCGGTCACGGGCGACGCCGGGGACACCGTCAAGGTCATGACCTGGGCCCCGCAGGACACCGGCGCCACCAACAAGCCGGGCATGCCCGCGATGGCCCTCGCCTACGCCAAGTGGATCAACTCCCACGGCGGTCTGAACGGCCGCAAGCTGGAGGTCCTGACCTGCAACGACCACAACGACAGCGTGGCCGCCGCCAAGTGCGCCCGGCGCGCGGCGGCCGAGAACGTGGTCGCGGTCGTCGGCTCCTACAGCCAGTTCGGCGACTCCTTCCTCGCCCCGCTGGAGAGTGCCGGCATCCCCTACATCGGCGGCTACGGCGTCACCGACGACGAGTTCACCGGCCCGATGTCGTACCCGGTCAACGGCGGCCAGCCCGCCCTGCTCGCCGGTCTCGGCCGGGCGCTCGGGGCGAGCTGCGGCCGGGTCGCGCTGGTCCGCCCGGACAGCATCGCGGGCGACCAGCTGCCCGCCATGCTCGACTCGGGGCTGAAGGCGGCCGGCCATCCCGGGGCGGGCGACCAGCTGGTTGCCGAGGACCTCACCGGCTACGACGACCAGTCCGACCGGGCGCTGAGGTTCGCGAGCGGCGACACGCTCCGCAAGGGCTGTGTGGTGCCCGCGCTCGGGGACCGCACGGACACCTTCATGGACTCCTTCCGCCGGGCCCGCGCGGACTTCCCGGCGGTGCGCCTGGGCACCGTGCTGGGCAGCGTCGACCAGACGATGATCAACTCCACCGGCGGGGCGTCGGGGCCGTACGAGGGGGCGTACGTCACCGGCTGGTACCCGCCGGCCTCGGACCCGCGCTGGAAGCCGATGAAGCGGGTGATCAGCGAGGAGGCCTTCGACGACAACCGCATCGATCCCGCGGACGCCGGGGTGCAGACCACCTGGATCGCCTACACCGTGTTCAAGGCCGTCCTGGACAGGATCGGCGGCGGCGAGGTGAGCGCCGACTCCGTGCGCAAGACCCTGAACAGCGGTCTGCGGGTCTCCACCGGGGGGCTCACCCCCACCCTGTACTGGCCCTACGAGGGCAAGCTGGCCTCGGTCGGCTTCCCGCGGATGGTCAACGCCGACGTCACCCTCCAGGTGGTGCGCGGCGGCGAGCTGGTCGCGGCCGGCCAGGGCGTCGGCGGGATCGACGGCACGGCGGACATGACCGGCACCCTGGAGAACGCGGACGTGCGGTGACGCACGCCCGCGTGCCCGGCCGGCTCAGAGCTGGGTCGGCTGGCGCTGGGTCAGGCCGTACTTCTGGGCGATGGCGTTCCACAGCGCCGCCGCCTTGGTCTTCTGCTGGCTGGCGGTGCCGCTCGCGCGGTTGCCGGCCTGCGCCTCGTCGGTGACCTTGGCGTGGCCCTTGTGGCAGGTCCGCTTGCCACCGCCCTTGACCTGGTCGGCCCAGGCCGCGTAGTGGTTGTCGGCCGACGCCGACGCCCGCCAGGCCTTGGTGAGGGCGTCCGTCAGGGCGGCGTTGTCCGGCAGCTTGTCCACGCCGAGCTTGCCGAGCCGGGTGACCAGCTGGCCGCGCTGCCCGGCCGCGTCGCGCAGCGAGGAGGCGGCCTGGTCCAGGCTCGCGCACTGCTTGACGTCGGCCACCGACTTGATCACCGCGGCCCGGCTGCTGCCGCTGTCGGCGAGCAGCTTGTCCAGCTCGACCGCCTGCGCCCGCGCCGGGTCGACGGCGGGCCCCGAGCTCTGCGGGGCCGCGGAGGTGGCGGCGACCGTCTTGTTGTCGTCCGTGCTGTCCGAGCCGCCGCCGCTGCTGAGCAGCGCGCCCGCGCCCACGCCGACCACGACGATGCCGACGCCGACGGCGGCGATCAGCGGCACCTTCGACGGCTTGCGCCGCGGCCGCTCGTCCTGTCCGTCCTCGCGTCCGGGCCGCGCGGAGTACGCCGTCTGGGGCGAGGCGTACTGCGGCGGGTAGGCGCCCGGCTGCTCGACCCGCGGCAGCTGCGCGGTGGCCCCGGCCGGGGCGTTGCGGAAGAGGTTGTCGAACTCGGCGGGCGGCTGCCGGTCCCCGCCCTGGCCCTGGCCCGGTGCCTGCCCCGGCTCCTGGTACGGCGGGATGTACTGGGTCGCCTCGGCGTCCGGCGACGGCCGCTGGTCCGTCAGACCCAGGAAGCGGGTCTCCTCGCCGGCCGACTGGGGCGGCAGCGCGCCCCCGGTCACCGGCGGTATGTACTGCGTGGCGCCCTCGTCGGCGGGGGCCGCGGGCACCGGCGGCAGGTACTGGGTGGCGCCTTCGGCCATCGGGGGCAGGGCGCCGGGGGCCTGGTAGCCGCCCGGCGCGGCGGGCGGCAGCGGCGCCGCGGCCTGGCCGGGCGCCGGGTACTGCGGCTGCTGGTGCTGATGCTGCTGATACGGGTCCTGGGCGCCGTAGCCCGGCTGCTGACCGCCGTACGACGGGGCCGGGGCGCCCTCCGGGGGCAGCGGTCCGGCGCCGGACGGGGGCTGCTGCGCCGGGACGCCGTGGTCGGTCCACTGCTGGGCGGCCGCCGGGGGCCAGTCCTGGTCCGGCCGGCCCGCCTGGGGCGTCTGCCGGCCGGGCCCCCAGGATCCGCCCCAGGCCTGTCCGCCGGCGGGCGTGGCGTGCGTGCCCGGCAGCAGGGGCTCTCCTCCGTCGGAGGGCAGCACGATGCCTTCGCGCGCGGGTTGCGCCGAGAGCTCCTCGCCCTGTCCACTCTGCGTCACCGGGACTCCTACCAATGGGGGACCTTGTGAATCGTCGGCTCACGCTACCGGGTCCCCGGAGCCGGGTGCTACGCAGCTCGGTCCGCTTCCTCCCCTTCTGCCACGGCAGTAACGGAACGATCCCCCGCGACGCTGTATATGACCCCGGTCGCATTCCCGGGTGGCGTTCGCCACACGTTCACCCGGGCGCGGGGCCGGTGTTCACGCGGCCTGCTGGAGTTCGAGGCGCGCCCCGAACTCCCGCACCACCGCCTCGTCCCGGAAGGGTTCGAGCCGCTGCTGGAGGTCGTCCAGGTACTCCGCGCCCCGGTTGGAGCGCAGCGTCTCCAGCAGGTCCACCGCCTTCATGCCGGTGGCGCAGGCCTGTTCGACCTCCCGCTGCTGCACCTGGGCGGTGGCGAGCAGCACATAACCGATCGCGCGCCTGCGGGCGCGGGACTCGGGATGTCCGGCCAGCGCCTGCTCGGCGCAGCGGGCCGCCTGCTCGGCCTGCCCGAGATCGCGGTGGCAGTGCGCCAACTCGTCGGCAAGATACGCCTCGTCGAAGTGGCGGATCCACGCCGGGTCGTCCCCGGAGCCGGCGTCGCACCGCTCCATGGACGCGATCGCCCGCCCGGTGGCGGCGTCCGCGGCGCGCGCGTCACCGAGCAGGGCGTGCCCGCGGGCCTCGGCCGCGTGGAACATCGCCTCCACGCGCGGTGTCACATGCCCGCGCGCGCCCTCCTGCGCGGCCCGTGCCAACTGGGCGATCTCGCGCGGGTTGCCGAGCTGCGCGGCGAGGTGACTCATGGACGCGGCGAGCACATAACCGCCGTACCCGCGGTCACCGGCGGCCTGCGCGAGCCGCAGCGACTGGATGTAGTACCGCTGGGCCAGGCCGGGTTGGCCGGTGTCCACGGCCATGTATCCGGCCAGCTCGGTCAACCGGGCGACGGCGGCGAACAGTTCACGCCCGGTCGACTCCCGGTAGGAGCCGGCGAGCAGTCCGGAGACCACGCTGTTGAGGTAGTGCACCAGGACCGGGCGCACATGGCCGCTGCCGAACTGGTGGTCCAGGTCGGTCAGCGCCTGGGTCATGGACCGCACGGCGGCCACGTCGGCCTGGCCCACCCGCGGGCCCGCCTGCCGGGCCACCTGGGCGTCCGGCGCGGAGATCAGCCAGTCGCGGCTGGGCTCGACCAGCGCGGAGGCGGCGACGGAGGACCCGGAGAGGAAGTCCCGGCGCCCCACGTCGCTGCGCCACAGCTCGCAGACCTGCTCGATGGCGCCCAGCACCGTCGGCGAGAACTGGAGGCCGACCCCCGAGGCGAGGTTCTTGCCGTTGGCCATGCCGATCTCGTCGATCGTGACCGTACGGCCGAGCTTGCGGCCGAGCGCCTCCGCGATGATCGCCGGGGCGCGGCCCCGGGGCTGCTGGCCGCGCAGCCAGCGGGCGACGGACGTCTTGTCGTAGCGCAGGTCGAGGCCGTGCTCGGCGCCGCACACGTTGACCCGCCGGGCCAGCCCGGCGTTGGAGCACCCCGCTTCCTGGATGAGTGCCTGCAGCCGTTCGTTCGGCTGCCTCGCCACGAGAGGCCTTGCGGCCATGTGCTACCCCCTGCGAACCCCTGGAGCGTGGACCGTGTCGGAAAGATCACTGCCCGGCTGATATACCGTCAATGCACGACATGTGCGGTTTGCCGGGTACAGGCTGATGCCAACCCCCACCCTGGCTACCCAACTCACGCCCTGCCCCCTCCCACGCGCCCCCGCGGATGCACCCATGCGCCTGGCCGGAAAAGCGATGCTCCTCCCCCCGCCGGGGCAGGGGCCGTAACTCCAGGTGGACGCGGGAGTTGAGTGGAGCGTGGAAGAGACGATCGCGGCCGCCGAAGACAGTCAGATTGCCGGGCAGATTCCGCAACAGCGCGGGGAATCACCGCAGGAAGCCGCCGTGCGGTACGCGGAGGAGCGGCACTGGGACGTGTTCCCGGGCACCTGGCTGGAGCCCGTCGCCGGCATGCCGCGGTGCTCGTGCGGCAACGCCTCCTGCCCTGCGCCGGGTGCGCACCCCGCGCGCCCCGACTGGGCGACCCAGGCGACCGGCAGCGCGACCGTCGTGCGCCGGCTGTGGCAGAAGCAGCCGACGGCCTCCGTACTGCTGCCGACGGGCCGCACCTTCGACGCGCTGTCCGTGCCGGAGAGCGCGGGCTTCCTGGCGCTGGCCCGGATGGAGCGGATGGCGCTCACGCTGGGTCCGGTCGCCCTCTCTCCCGACCGGCGGATGCAGTTCTTCGTGCTGCCGGGAGGCTCGCTGAAGGTGCCGGAACTGGTGCGCGAGCTGGGGTGGGTGCCGGCGTCGCTGGACCTGGTGACGCTGGGCGAGGGGGCGTACCTGGCGGCGCCGCCGACACGGGTCGGGGCGCGGGGCGCGGTGCAGTGGGCGCGGCGGCCGACCCCGGCGAACCGGTGGCTGCCGGACGCGGAGGAGCTGATCTCGGCGCTGGCGTACGCCTGCGGCCGGGACCGTTGACCCGCGGCCCGCACGCGTCTTCGGGTGGGCCACCCCCCGGCCCGCGGTCATGCCTAACCTTCAGGCATGACCAATGCGGCGGTTTGCATACGGGGACTCTGGAAGCGGTTCGGGCAGCAGGTGGCTGTCGGCGGGATCGATCTGGAGCTGCCCGCGGGGAAGTTCATCGGGCTGGTCGGGCCGAACGGGGCCGGCAAGACCACGACGCTGTCCATGGTGACCGGGCTGCTGCGGCCCGACGAGGGCACCGTGGAGGTCGTCGGGCACGATGTGTGGCGCGACCCGGTGGCGGTGAAGGCGCGGATCGGGGTGCTGCCCGAGGGGCTGCGGCTGTTCGAGCGGCTGTCGGGGCGCGAACTGCTCGGCTACAGCGGCCGGTTGCGCGGGCTGCCGGGCGACGAGGTGGACAAGCGGGCCACCCAGCTGCTGGACGTGCTCGACCTGGCCGGCTCCCAGCACAAGCTGGTGGTCGACTACTCGACCGGCATGCGCAAGAAGATCGGCCTCGCGGCCGCCCTGCTGCACAACCCCGAAGTGCTCTTCCTGGACGAGCCGTTCGAGGGCGTCGACCCGGTGTCCGCGCAGACCATCCGGGGCGTCCTGGAGCGGTACACGGCCTCCGGCGCCACCGTCGTCTTCTCCTCCCACGTGATGGAACTGGTCGAGTCGCTGTGCGACTGGGTCGCGGTCATGGCGGCCGGCCGCATCCGCGCCACCGGCCCGCTCGCCGAGGTGCGCGGCGCGCACCCCCGGCTCCAGGACGCGTTCCTGGAGCTGGTCGGGGCGAACGGCCGGGACGCCGGGTCCGAGCTGGACTGGCTGGGCGGCGGGGCCGGCCGATGACCGACCTCACCACCACCGTCGTACGCCTCAAGCTGTCCCTGCTGCGGGGTGGGCTGCGGCAGTCGAAGGGCCGGCGCGACGCGTTCATCACCTCCACCGTCTTCGCGCTGCTGTTCGCGCTGGCGCAGCTGCTGGGCATGATCCTGCTGCGCGGGCAGCCGCACGGGTACACGGTCTCCGTGGTCGGCACCGGAGTGCTGGCGCTGGGCTGGGCGTTCCTGCCGCTGTTCTTCCCGACCGGTGACGAGACCCTGGACCCGACGCGGCTGGTGATGCTGCCGCTGCGGCCCGGTCCGCTGGTGCGCTCGCTGCTCGTGGCCTCCCTGGTCGGCATCGGCCCGCTGGTCAGCGTGCTGCTGCTGGCCGGGTGCGTGCTGGTGCCGGCGCGGGGCGCGGCGGGATGGGTCGTCGCGGTCCTCGCCCTCGTCCTCGCGCTGCTGGTGTGCGTGGCGCTGGCCCGGACGGTGGCCGTCGCCAACGTACGGCTGCTCACCAGCCGGAGGGGCCGCGATCTGGCCGTGCTCAGCGGCCTGGTGATCGCCGTCGGCTCCCAGCTGGTCAACTTCGGTGCCCGCAGCCTCGGTTCGGGCGGTCTGGGGCGGCTGCGGCCGGTCGCGGACGTGCTGTCCTGGGTGCCGCCCGCCTCGGCGGTGGCGGCGGTGCGCACGGCCAGCGAGGGGTCGTACGGCGTCGCGGTCGCCCAACTGGCGATCACGGCGGCCGGGTTGGTGGTGCTGGTCGCGGTGTGGGCGCGGAGCCTGACCAAGCTGATGACCGCGCCGGACGGTTCCACGCTCCAGGCCGCCGGCGACGCCCGCGCCGGACGGCGGCGCACCCGCGGTCTTACGCGGCTGCTGCCCGGCGGGCGCACCGGCGCGGTCATGGAGCGCACCCTGCGCTACATCTGGCGCGATCCCAAGACCAAGGCCGCCTGGGTGACCTCGCTGGCGGTCGGGCTGCTCCTGCCGGTCTTCTACGCGATCCAGCACACCGGCTCGATCTACCTCGCGTGCTTCGCCGCCGGGATGCTGGGCCTCCAGATGAACAACCAGTTCGGGCAGGACACCTCGGCCTTCTGGATGGTCGCCCAGACCATCAGCTCGCCCCGGGACGCGTACGAGGAGCTGCGCGGCCGGGCCCTCGCGCTGCTGCTGATCACGCTGCCGTACGCCACCCTCGTCACCGTGCTGACCGTCGCCCTGATGGACGCCTGGGCCACGCTGCCGCGGGTGCTGGGACTGTCCCTGGCGCTGCTCGGGGCGATGCTGGCGACCGGGGCGTACGCCTCGGCCCGGTTCCCGTACTCCATCCCTCAGGAGGGCTACAAGAACGTCGTCCCCGGGCAGGCGGGCATCGCCTGGATCGCCATCTTCGGCGGCATGGTCTGCTCCGCCGTGCTCTGCTCCCCCGTCATCGCGCTCGTGCTGTGGCTGGGCGGCGGCGAGCTGTCCTGGCTGCCGCTGCCGGTCGGCGCGGTGTACGGCGCCGGACTCGCCCTGCTCGGACTGCGGCTGGCCGCCCCGCGCACCGCGGCCCGGCTGCCGGAGATCCTGACCGCGGTCGGCAAGGGGTGATCAGTCGGCGGCCGGCCGGTCGCCCGTGATCCGGTCCAGGAAGGGCTCGACGGCCGAGTGCCAGGCCTCCGGGTGGGCGTAGTGGGCGTAGTGGCCCGCGTCGGGTATCTCGGCGTACGCGCCCTGGGGCAGCACCCGGACCATCTCCTGGGCCTCGGCCCGGCCCAGCTCGCCGTCGAGCCCGCGCACGATCAGCGCGGGGCAGCGGACCCGGGCCAGGTCCTCCCAGTGGGCGTCGTACACCCAGGTCTCCCGGGAGCGGAGCATCTGCTCGGGTTCGAAGACCGGCCGCCAGCCGTCCTCGCCCTCCCGCATCACCTCGGCGTAGAACGCCCCGCGGGCCGGGTCGGGGCGCTCCACCCGGGGGTCGTCCTCGCCGAACCACCTGTGGACGTCGGCGAGGGTGGCGAAGGGGACGGGCCAGGACCGCAGCCACTGCGCCCACTCGCGCTGCGAGGCCGCGCCGAGCGCGGCGGCCCGCATGTCGCAGCTGACCAGGCCGCGCACCAGCTCGGGGCGTTCGGCGGCGAGCTGCCAGGCGGTCAGCGCGCCCATGCCGTGCCCGACGACGAGGGCGGGGCCGAGGCCGAGCTGTTCGATGGCGGCCGCCGCGTCCTCGACGTGGGCGGCCCGGCTGTGGGCGGCGGCCTGCGGGGGCTTCTCGCTGCGGCCGTGGCCGCGCTGGTCGAGGGCCACGGTGCGGTACCGCCCGGCGAGCCGGCGGGCCACGGCGGCCCAGTGGGAGGCGCGGCCGGTGAGTCCGTGCAGGAAGAGCACACCGGGAGCGGCCCGCAGGGGTTCGGTCTCCTTGGGCGGGTCCGCGTACTCCCACGCCGCCAGGCGTACGCCGCCCGCTCCCGTCACATCGATACGCCGTGCCATGGGCCTGGCACCCCCAGCTTCGCCCGCGGTGTCCGATCCCCCCGTGTGATCACGCAGACTATCGAATAAGTATTCGAAAATGCTGCCCCTGCGGACAACACCCCTCCTTCGAGTGACATCCCGTGAGGCATGATCGCCGCCGCCGAGGGGATCTTTCAGGCGGGAGGCGGACCGCTCGGGGAAAAACGGTCCGAGGGGGACTGACCCTGAGAGCTCGGGGCTCCGGGTCAGCGATGGGGAGGACAGGCCCCGGCGCCGTCAGGCGCCGGGGCCCTTTCCCTTCTCAGCGCTTGGCGACGAACACATGGGAGGCGATGTCCGCCTCCAGCTCGGCGGCCTCACCGCCGCTGCCCACCAGCACACCGCCGGCCGACTCGGTCACGCTCACCACCGAGCCGGGCTGCACCCCGGCCCGCCGCAGCGTGTACATCAGCTGGGCGTCCATCTGGATCGGCTCGCCGATGCGGCGCACGACGACCGTCTTGCCGTCCGTGCCCGCGTCCAGGTCGGCCAGCGAGACCATGCTCTCGTCCAGGAACGGGTCGGCGCCGTCCTTCTCGCCCAGCTCCTCCAGGCCCGGGATCGGGTTGCCGTACGGCGACTCGGTCGGGTGCCGCAGCAGCTCCATGACGCGGCGCTCCACGGCCTCGCTCATCACGTGCTCCCAGCGGCAGGCCTCGGCGTGCACCTGCTCCCACTCCAGGCCGATCACATCGACCAGCAGGCACTCGGCCAGGCGGTGCTTGCGCATCACACGGGTGGCCAGCCTGCGGCCCTCGTCGGTCAGCTCCAGATGGCGGTCGCTGGCCACGGAGACCAGGCCGTCACGCTCCATCCGCGCCACCGTCTGGCTCACCGTCGGCCCGCTCTGGTCCAGCCGCTCCGCGATGCGGGCGCGCATGGGGACGACGCCTTCCTCCTCCAGTTCGAGGATGGTGCGGAGATACATCTCCGTGGTGTCGATCAGTCCGGACATACGTGCCCCTCGATTACCTCTGCCGGCACCCGGCGCGTGCGCTGGCCCTGGCACCAATTCTGCCGGATCCCACTGACAAGCGGGCGGCAGCGGGGACAACGGGCGGGGCGGGTCCGGGCGGCCGGGCCCGCGGTGGCGCGGCCGCGCACCGGCGCCGCCCCGCGAACACCGTCCGGTCCGCGCGGCGCGACCGCACGCGGCGAACCGCGTCGCCGTATTGACACCGCACTGGTCCAGACCGCACGGTGATCCGCGACACAGACGCTGCGAAGGGGCACCGCATGAGCGACGGCACGCCTGCCGACCTGTTCTTCGACGCCGCCATCAACCTCCTGCAACGGCTCCGCGAGGAGGAGGCCGGGTCGATCGGGGCCGCCGCCGCGCTCCTCGCCGACACCGTCGCGGACGGCGGCCGCCTGTTCGCCTTCGGCGCCGGCCACTCCTCGCTCGCGGCCCAGGACGTCGTCTACCGGGCCGGCGGCCTCGCCCTGATGAACCTGCTCGCCGTGCCCGGCGTCGTGGGCGTGGACGTCACCCCCGCCACCCTCGGCTCCGCCCTGGAGCGCGTCGACGGCCTCGCGAGCGCCGTCCTCGACACCTCCCCGCTCCGCGCGGGCGACGCCCTCGTGATCATCTCCCTGTCGGGCCGCAACGCCCTGCCCGTCGAGATGGCCCAGCGCGCCCGCGCCCTCGGCGTCAAGGTGATCGGCGTGACCTCGGTCGCCTACGCGACGGAGACGACGTCCCGGCACTCCTCCGGCACCTTCCTGAAGGACCACTGCGACCTGGTCCTCGACTCCAAGATCGCGGTCGGTGACGCGGAACTCACCCTCGACACCATCCCGGCGCCCTTCGCCCCCGCCTCCACCGTGGTCACCACGGCCCTGATGCAGGCCGTCATGGCCACCACCGCCGCCCTCCTCGCCGACCGCGGCATCGAGCCGCCGCTGCTGCGCTCCGGCAACGTGGACGGCGGCCACGACTGGAACAACCGGGTGATGGAGCGGTACGGCGACCGGATCTTCTACCACCGCTGACCGCTGACCGCTGACCGCTGACCGCCGGCGCCGGCCGCGCGGCCCGCGCCTACCGCTCCCCCGCCAGGTCCAGTGCCGCCGCTATCCGCAGCGCCACGTCCTCGGCGTAGGCCGCGTCGGAGCGCTCGAAGGGGGTACGGGCGGCGCCGCGCAGAAAGGTCACGACGCCCAGGGTGCGGCCCCGGCTGCGCAGCACCGCGCACAGCGCGTGCACCGCGTCGCCGGGCCACTGCCGGCGCAGCGCCCACTCCCGGGCCAGCTCGGCCGGCACCGACCCGGCCTCCGCCCGCACGCACCCGGTGCGCTCCACACAGCTCAGTGCCGGATGCCCCGGCTCGTAGGCCACGGGCAGCCCGGCGGCCCCGGTGAGCACACAGGGGCCCGGCGCCCCGGCGGGCGTGGCCGCGAGCCGTACCAGCCGTACCGCCCCGCCGGCGCCCGCGGTCGGCGCCACCCGGTCGATCAGCGCGTGGTCGGCGAACCCGGCGAGGGCGAAGTCGAGGTGGACGGTGGCCGCCTCCAGCGGGTCCTCGCACTCGGCGGCGGCACGGCCCGCGCGGTGCAGCTGGTTGGTGCGGAACCGCAGCAGCGCCGCCTCCTGCTCGCCGCGCTTGGCCTCGGTGATGTCCCGGAAGAGCCAGCCCACCCCGAGCGGCACCGGCTCCTCGGCGAGCGGCGAGGTCAGCGGCAGGAAGGCGTTGCGCCAGCAGCGCCGCCGCTCCTCCCCGCCCTTCGCGGTGCGCAGGGTCACCCACATCTCGGCGGGCGCGGGCGGCGCGCCCTCGGCGAGGACATGGGTGAGCGCGGCCTCCAGTTCCTCCACCCCCTGCGCGAACAGCTCGCCCAGCGGCCGCCCGAGCGCGGAGGTGCGCCCGATGCCCAGGGCCCGCGCGGCGTGCGCGTTGACCACGGCCGGCCGCAGATCGGCGTCGACCAGCACCACGCCCCACTCGGCGTCCTCGAACAGGGCCTCGCTGAGCGCGATGGACCGCTCCAGGTCGATCTGCGCGTGCACCTCGCTGAAGGCGCAGTACACCCCGGCGGGCTCCCCGTCGGGGCCCCGCACGGCGGCGGACTGGGTGCGCACCAGGACCCGCCCGCCGTCCTTGGTCAGCAGCGCGAACTCGTGCACCTGCCGCCCGGGTGCCCGCATCGCCGACAGCAGCCGGGCCTGCACCTCCGCCGCGTCGGCGCTGCGCACGGCCCAGCCGGCGAAGCCGTGCCGCCCGACGGCCTCGGCGGCGCTCCAGCCGAGGATCCGCTCGGCCTCGCGGTTCCAGTGGGTGACGACGCCCTCGGCGTCGAAGGCGCACAGGGCCGCGTCCATGCCGTCGAGCAGCGCGGCAAGCAGATCGGACCGACCGGGCTCACCGGACTCACCGGGCTCGTCCGGCCCCAGCTCATCGGTGGCCCCACTCCGCCGGGAAGCACTCACCTGGACCCCCTGGACGCTGCATCGGCGCATGTGAAGGCGCCTGTTCCGCTCACTGCCCCTCATTCAACTCGAACGTGACGCAGCCCACATCCTGTTCCCGCAAGATGGAGGCAATCAATTCCCCGCGTCCGCGACCCGAAGCCGCAGGTCGACCCGGACCGCCGGGTCCCCACATCGCGGCGGGCGGTACCACCACGTTGTGCACGTGCCGCCACCGCACCGGCATGCCGTCGTCCGCTACGGGCGGCATCCGAAGATCCGTGAGCGGACGCCACCGAAAAAAGCGGTTGAGTCCGGGGCGGGCGGTTCCTAAGGTGTGGAGCACACGAGAAGGGAGGTGGTTCGGCAGATGTATGAGAACCGGACGCGTGAGGTGGCTGCGGGCTAGCGGCCCGTCACCACGCTCTGTGCGGTGCCGGACCAGCACGTGAACGACGCGTGCAGCCGGCCCAATCCCAAGCAGTCACCCGACCCGCGGGCTGCCGGTACGTCCGGCCGGCTCCTCCCCGGAGGAACCCAGCCCGCGGGTCGTCTGCGTCTCCCGGCCCCTCAGGGGCTGAGGCGGTCGACCCCCCAGGTGCCGTCCGGGCGGGCGGTGTAGCGCAGCCGGTCGTGGAGCCGGTTCTCCCGGCCCTGCCAGAACTCGACCGTCTCCGGGGTGATCCGGAAGCCGCCCCAGTGCGGCGGCACCGGCACCTGTTCGCCCTCGGGGTAGCGCGCCGCCAACTCGGCGTAGGCCGCGTCCAGTTCGGCGCGCGAGGCGATCACCGAGGACTGGGCGCTGGCCCAGGCGCCCAGCTGGGAGCCGTGCGGGCGGCTGCGGAAGTACGCGGCGGTCTCGTCGCGCCCGGTGCGCCGGACCGGCCCGGCGACGATGACCTGCCGGGCCAGCGGATGCCAGGGGAAGAGCAGCGAGGCGCGCGGGTTCGCCGTCAGATCGCGGCCCTTGCGGGAGTCGTAGTTGGTGTAGAAGACGAAGCCCTCGGTGTCGAACTTCTTCATCAGGACCGTGCGCGAGCTGGGGCGCCCCTCGGCGTCCGCGGTGGAGACGACCATGGCGTTGGGCTCGTAGAGCGTGCCGTGCAGCGCCGCCCGGGCCGCGTCCTCGAACCAGCGTGCGAACTGGTCCATGGGGTGGGTGGCGAGGTCCTGTTCGGCGAGTCCTTCGGCCCGGTACTGCTTGCGCATCGCGGCGGGATCGAGGACGGGATCCAGGAGTGGTTCGCGGTCGGTCACGCGGTCATCTTGCCGTATCTCCCGACCGTGGCACTGAGTGTCGTCAAGTCTCCCCAAGCGTGGCACGCGGGGTTATCGTGCTGGTTCCGAGCCGCGCCCGACCCATCACGAGGAGCCGCTGATGTCCGAGTTCGTACCCGGGCTCGAAGGAGTCGTAGCGTTCGAGACGGAGATCGCCGAACCGGACAAGGAGGGCGGCGCCCTGCGCTACCGGGGCGTCGACATCGAGGACCTGGTCGGCCACGTCTCCTTCGGCAACGTGTGGGGGCTGCTGGTCGACGGCGCCTTCAACCCCGGCCTGCCGCCCGCCGAGCCGTTCCCCATCCCGGTGCACTCCGGCGACATCCGCGTGGACGTCCAGTCGGCGCTGGCCATGCTCGCGCCCGTGTGGGGCCTGAAGCCGCTGCTCGACATCGACGCGGAGCAGGCCCGCGAGGACCTGGCGCGGGCCGCGGTCATGGCGCTGTCCTACGTCGCCCAGTCCGCGCGCGGCCAGGGGCTGGCGATGGTGCCGCAGCGGGAGATCGACAAGGCGAAGACGGTCGTGGAGCGGTTCATGATCCGCTGGCGGGGCGAGCCGGACCCGCGGCACGTCGCCGCGGTCGACGCGTACTGGACCTCCGCCGCGGAGCACGGCATGAACGCGTCCACCTTCACCGCCCGTGTGATCGCCTCCACCGGCGCGGACGTCGCCGCCGCGCTGTCCGGCGCCGTCGGCGCCATGTCCGGCCCGCTGCACGGCGGCGCACCGTCCCGGGTGCTGGGGATGATCGAGGAGATCGAGCGCACCGGGGACGCGGCGGGCTACGTCAGGCGGACCCTGGACCGGGGCGAGCGGCTGATGGGCTTCGGGCACCGGGTGTACCGGGCCGAGGACCCGCGGGCGCGGGTGCTGCGGCGCACGGCGCGGGAGCTGGGAGCGCCGCGGTTCGAGGTGGCGGAGGCGCTGGAGAAGGCCGCGCTGGAGGAGCTGCACAACCGCCGGCCCGACCGGGTGCTGGCCACGAACGTGGAGTTCTGGGCGGCGATCATGCTGGACTTCGCCGAAGTCCCGGCGCACATGTTCACCTCGATGTTCACCTGTGCCCGTACGGCGGGGTGGTCGGCGCACATCCTGGAGCAGAAGCGGACCGGCCGCCTGGTGCGGCCTTCGGCGCGGTACGTGGGCCCGGGGGCGCGCCGCCCGCAGGACATCGAGGGGTACGCGGGCATCGCCCGCTGAGCGGGACGGCCGGGGCGCGGACCGGTGGTGGCCGCCCGCGCCCCTTCGGTGACCGGTCAGGCCGGGGTCAGCAGGGCGCCGTGGTGCCGCTCGGCCACCAGCGGATGCGCGCGCAGCTTGCCCTTGAGTTCGTTGTAGCCGTACTCGGCGAACAGCGGGTTCGTCGGGTCGGTGGTGACGCCGGGGGCCTCGGGCGCGTGGGGGAACGGCAGGGGGGCGACCCTGGCGTCCAGGCGGGGGTTGTAGAAGAACGGGACGGAGAAGCGCTCCGTCGCTCCGGGCGGGCTGACCACGCGGTGGTTGGTGGCGAGGAGGTAGCCGTTGGTGGCGACCTCCAGGAGCTCGCCGAGGTTGACGACGAAGCCGTCCTCGATGGGCGGTACGTCGTGGAAGCGGCCGTCCTCGCGCTGCACCTGGAGGCCGCCGACGGTGTCCTGGAGGAGCAGGGTGAGGAAGCCGTAGTCCTTGTGGGCGCCGACGCCCTGGTCGGTGCCGTCGCCCGCGCTGCCGGGGTAGCGGACCAGCTTGAGCTGCGGGTGGGCCCCGTCGCCGAAGATCGGGTCGTAGAAGTCGGCCGGGGCGCCGATGGCGGTCAGCAGTTCGTGCAGCAGACGCCGGGCGACCGCGCCGAGCCGGTCGATCCAGGCGAGGGCCGCGGTGCGCAGCTCGGGCAGCGCGGCGGGCCACTGGTTGGGGCCCTGGAGCCACCAGTACGGCGACTCGCCGGGGCCGGGGACGCGGGCGGGGCGTTCGGCGCCTATGTCGAGCTGGTCGCGCCAGTCGCGGGCGCCGCCGGTGCGCTCGTCGCCGGTGCGCGTGTAGCCGCGGAAGTGCGGGGAGTTGACGTTGTCCAGGGCCAGCCGGTCGGCCTCGGGGAGGGCGAAGAAGGCGCGCATGGCGGTGAGCAGCGCGTCCTTCTCGGCGGCCGGCACGCCATGTCCGACCAGCTGGAAGAAGCCGACGTCGTGCGCGGCGGCGTGCAGCCGGTCGTGCAGCAGGGCCCGGTCCCGGGGCCCGCGGTCGGCGGCCGAGAGGTCGATCACGGGCAGTTGGTCGTACGTCGCGGTGGTCGCGTGGTGCGCAGTCATGGTCTGTCCGCAGGGTGTACGGGGCACCGGTCGGCCGCGTCAGGGTAGGCGGCCCCGCGTGCCGGAAAAGGGAGTGGTGCAGGAGGAATCGGGGCTGGTCAGGCGCGGTGGCGCCGACAGCCCGTGCTCGTGACGCGCACGTAGTCCACGTGGCGGCGGCGGACGAGCATCGGAAGCATGCGCACAGGGTACTGCGCGCACCGGGATCCGGGTGTGGCCCGGCTCACTGGCTCACCGCCCACCGCATCGCCCCGCACCAGCGCCGTGTGGTGGCCGCCCGGCGGCCGACGACGCGATCGGTGCCGCGGTCCCCGTGCCTCAGCCGAGCGCGCCGTCGACCAGCCGCGCCCACTGCGCCACCACCCGTTCCCGGCGTGCGGTGTCGTCGGTGAGGACGTTGGCGAGGCCGAGGCCGCGGGCCATGTCGAGCAGGCCCTGGACGGTTTCGCGGACGCCGGGGCGGGATTCGTCGGCGCCGAGGAGGTCGACGGCGATGCGGTGCGTCTCACGGCCGACGCGGGCCTCCAACTCGGTGACCCGGCCGCGCAGTTGCTCCTCGTTGGAGGCGGCCACCCACAGCTGGAGGGCGGCCCGGAAGAGGGGGCCGGTGTAGAGGTCGACCAGGGCGGTGACGACGGCCCGCCGGTCGCCCGCCGCGCCCTCGGGGAACAGGGCGCGCAGCGCGCTGGAGCGTTCCTCGGCGACGTACTCGACGGCCGCGGTGAACAGGTCCTCGCGGGTGGGGAAGTGGTGCTGGGCGGCGCCCCGGGAGACCCCGGCGCGTTCGGCGACGACGGCGACGGTGGAGCCCGCCCAGCCGTGTTCGGCGAGGCAGGCGACGGCGGCCTCCAGGAGCCGCTGCCGGGTGGCCCGGCTGCGGTCCTGCTTGGGCAGACGGTCGCGGTCGGCCGTCGTCCTCATCTGGTCACACCACCCATGCCGGATCCCGTCTCTCCAGGAAGGCCGTCATCCCCTCCCGCGCCTGGCCGGAGGCGAACAGCCGGGCCGAGAGCGCGGTCAGCTCCGCCGCGTCCCGGTCGAACGTCTCCAGCACCCTAGCCGTGAGCAGCCGTTTCGTCTCCGCCAGGGCCTCGGGCGCGGAGCGGCGCAGCCCGTCCAGGATGGGGGCCAGCGCCTCGTCCACGTCGTCCGCCGCGGCGGTGAGCAGCCCGGTGCGCACCGCCTCGTCGGACCCGAAGCGCTCCCCGGTGAGGTAGTGGCGGGCGAGGGCGCGCGGGTCGGTGCGCGGCAGCAGGGGCAGCGAGATCACCGCCGGGGCCACGCCGACGCGGACCTCGGTGAAGGCGAAGGTGGCGGCGCGGGAGGCGACGGCCATGTCGCAGGCGGCCAGCAGTCCGAGGCCGCCCGCCCGGACGTGTCCGGTGACCCGGGCGATCACCGGTCTGGGCAGTTCGACCAGTTGCCGCAGCAGCCCGACCAGCGCCTGCGGGGGCGGTGGTTCGCGCAGGTCGGCGCCGGCCGAGAAGGTGTTGCCGGTGTGGGTGAGGACGACGGCCCGTACGTCCGGGTCCTCGCCGCAGTCGGCCAGCGCGTCGGCGAGCGCGGCGACGAGGCTCGCGGACAGCGCGTTGCGCCGGTCGGTGTCGTCCAGGCTGAGGGTCTCGACGCCGCGGGTCCGCGCGCGTCCGATCGGTACGGTCATGCCTGCTCCCTGAGCTGTCGGCGCTGGATCTCCCCGGAGGCGGCGCGCCCCGGGACGGCCTCGTGGGTGGGGAGTCGGACGGGTGGGACGTCGGCGTGCTCGCCGCGGAACACGGTTCCTCCGGGCGGCCGCGGTTCAGTACGACTTGGGCAGGCCCAGGGTCTGGTGGGAGACGTAGTTGAGGATCATCTCCCGGCTGACCGGGGCGATCCGCGCCACGCGCGCGGCCGTTATCAGCGAGGCGAGCCCGAACTCGCGGGTAAGCCCGTTGCCGCCGAGGGTGTGCACGGCCTGGTCGACGGCCCGCACACAGGCCTCCCCGGCGGCGTACTTGGCCATGTTGGCGGCCTCGCCCGCGCCGATGTCGTCGCCCGCGTCGTACAGCTGGGCCGCCTTCTGCATCATCAGCCGGGCCGTCTCCAGCTCGATGTGCGCCTGCGCGAGGGGGTGGGCGATGGCCTGGTGGGCGCCGATGGGCGTCTTCCAGACAGTGCGGTCGCGGGCGTACTCGACGGCCCTGGCGAGGGCGTAGCGGCCCATGCCGACGGCGAACGCGGCCGTCATGATGCGTTCCGGGTTGAGCCCGGCGAACAGCTGGAGCAGCCCCGCGTCCTCGTCGCCCACGAGCGCGTCGGCGGGCAGCCGCACGTCGTCCAGCACCAGCTCGAACTGCTTCTCGGCGGCGCTCAGTTCCATGTCGATCGGCCGCTTGTGGAAGCCGGGCGCGTCCGTCGGCACGATGAACAGGCAGGGCTTGAGCCGTCCGGTGCGGGCGTCCTCGGTGCGGCCGACGATCAGCACCGCGTCGGCCATGTCCACCCCGGAGATGAAGACCTTGCGGCCGGTGAGCAGCCAGTCGGTGCCGTCGCGGCGGGCCGTGGTGGTGATGCGGTGGCTGTTGGAGCCGGCGTCGGGCTCGGTGATGCCGAACGCCATCAGCCCTGTGCCGTCGGCGAGTTTCGGGAGCCACTGCCGTTTCTGCGCCTCGGTGCCGAAGCGGGAGATCACGGTGCCGCAGATGGCGGGGGAGACGACGAGCATGAGCAGCGGCGAACCGGCGGCGCCCAGTTCTTCCAGCACGATGGCGAGTTCGGTGATGCCGCCGCCCCCGCCGCCGTAGGCCTCCGGCAGGTTGACGCCGAGGTAGCCGAGCCTGCCGGCCTCGTACCAGAGTTCGGTCAGGGGCTTGCCCGCGGCGACGGTCCGGGTGAGGTAGTCGCGGCCGTAGCGGGCGCCGAGGGCGGACACCGCCGATCGGAGTGCCTTGTGCTCTTCGGATTCGATGAGGGTGGTCATGCGATTCCTCCGCGTGCGGGTGGTGGGTGGTTGCTCGCGCGGTGCGCCGTGCCGCTCACTTCGGCCGCACCACCGCCAGCAGCAGCCCGGGCTCCACCTGCTGTCCCGGTACGGCGTGCAGTGCGGCGAGGACGCCCGCGGCGGGGGCCGAGATCTGGTGCTGCATCTTCATCGCCTCCAGCCAGACCAGGGGCTGGCCGGCCGTTACCTCCGCCCCCTCCGCCAGGCCCTCGGCGATGCGTACGACCGTGCCGGGCATGGGGGCGAGCAGGGAGCCCGGGGCGAGCTGGGCGGCCGGGTCGGCAAACCGCGGCAGCGCCGTGAGCCGGGTGCCGTCGACGTACACCTGGTCCCCGTACCGGGCCACCGCGAAGGTCCGCCGCACGCCGTCCGCTTCGAGGACGACCGTGTCCGCGTCGACGCGCACGACGCGCACCCCGTCGGCGGCGAGGCCCTGCCTCGTGTGCCGGTACCGGACCTCCACCTCCTGACCCGCCACCTCGTACCGCTTGCTCTGCGGCTGGGCGGGCAGGTTGCGCCAGCCGCCGAAGCGGGAGCGGCCGTGGGCGTCGGCGAGGGCGGCGGCGAGCGGGGCGAGCGGGGCGGGGGCGGGCGCGGTGAGTCCGGGGAGGTGGCGGTCGTAGAAGCCGGTGTCCATGCGGCCGCCGGTGAACTCCTCGTGCCGCAGGGAGCGTACGAGGAGGTCGCGGTTGGTGACCGGGCCGTGCAGCACCGCCGCCTCCAGGGCACCCGCGAGCCGGCGGATCGCCTCCGCCCTGGTGGGGGCGTGGGCGACGGCCTTGGCCAGCATCGGGTCGTAGTGGACGCCGATGGTGTCGCCGTCGGTGTAGCCGGTGTCGAGGCGGACACCCGGCGGCACGGCGAGGCGGTGCAGGGTGCCGGTCTGCGGGGCCCAGTCGCGGGCCGGGTCCTCAGCGTAGAGGCGGGCCTCGATCGCGTGCCCGCGCGGGCGGGGCGGGTCCTTCTCCAGCGCGCGGCCCTCGGCGATCCGGATCTGCTCGGCGACCAGGTCGAGCCCGAACACCGCCTCGGTCACCGGGTGTTCGACCTGGAGGCGGGTGTTCATCTCCAGGAAGTGCGCGCGACCGTCGGCGACCAGGAACTCGACGGTGCCGGCGCCGACGTAGGAGACGGAGCGGGCGGCGCGCACGGCCAGCGCGCGCAGCTCCTGTGCGAGCCGCTCGGGCAGCCCGGGCGCCGGGGCCTCCTCGACGACCTTCTGGTGGCGTCGCTGGAGGGAGCAGTCGCGGGTGCCGAGCGGCCACACGGTGCCGTGGGTGTCGGCGAGGATCTGCACCTCGATGTGGCGGCCGTGCTCGATGTACGGCTCCACGAAGACCTCGCCGTCCCCGAAGGCGCTCGCGGCCTCGGCGCGCGCCCCCTCCAGAGCGGCGGGCAACTCGTCCAGGCGGCGCACGACGCGCATCCCGCGCCCCCCGCCGCCCGCCGCCGCCTTCACCAGCACCGGGAGGTCCCCCTGGGTGACCTCCCCCAGGGGTTCCAGGCCCATCAGCCGCTTGGCGCGCGTCTTGGACGCCATGGCCTCGATGGCCTCCGGGGACGGCCCGATCCAGGTCAGGCCGGCGTCCAGGACGTCGCGGGCGAAGCCGGGGTGCTCGGAGAGGAAGCCGTAGCCGGGGTGCACGGCGTCCGCGCCGGCCGACAGGGCGGCCTTCACGATCAGGTCGCCGCGCAGATAGGTGTCGGCGGGCGCCGCGCCCGGCAGCCGTACCGCCGTGTCCGCCAGCCGGGTGTGCAGGGCGTGCTCGTCGGCGTCCGAGAACACGGCGACCGTACGAATGCCGAGGTCGGCGCAGGTGCGGAAGATCCGGCAGGCGATCTCGCCCCGGTTGGCGACCAGCAGAGTCTGGATCATGGACCTCACATCCGGAAGACGCCGAAGCCGCCGCGCGCGCCCTCGTAGGGGGCGGTGTGGATGGCGGAGAGGCACAGGCCGAGGACGGTACGGGTGTCGCGCGGGTCGATGACGCCGTCGTCGTACAGCCGCCCGGACAGGAACAGGGGCAGCGACTCGGACTCGATCTGCCGCTCCGCCATGGCGCGCAGGGCCGCGTCCGCGTCCTCGTCGTACGGCTGCCCCTTCGCCGCCGCGGACTGCCGGGCGACGATCGACAGCACGCCCGCCAGCTGCTGCGGCCCCATGACGGCGGACTTGGCGCTGGGCCAGGCGAACAGGAAGCGCGGGTCGTAGGCGCGGCCGCACATGCCGTAGTGCCCGGCGCCGTAGGACGCGCCCATGAGCACCGACAGGTGCGGGACGCGGCTGTTGCTGACCGCGTTGATCATCATGGCGCCGTGTTTGACGATGCCGCCCTGCTCGTACTCCCTGCCGACCATGTAGCCGGTGGTGTTGTGCAGGAACAGCAGCGGGATGTCCCGCTGGTTGGCGAGCTGGATGAACTGGGCGGCCTTCTGCGACTCCTCGCTGAACAGGACGCCCCGCGCGTTGGCGAGGATGCCGACGGGGTAGCCGTGCAGGGCCGCCCAGCCGGTCACCAGGCTGGTGCCGTACAGCGGTTTGAACTCGTCGAAGTCGGAGGCGTCCACGATCCGGGCGACGACCTCGCGCGGGTCGAAGGGCGTCCTGAGGTCGCCGGGGACGATGCCCAGCAGTTCCTCGGGGTCGTGCTCGGGCGGCTCGGCGGGGCCCGGATCGCCGTACGCCTTGCGGTGGTTGAGCCGGGCCACCACCCGCCGCGCCTGCCGCAGCGCGTCCGCCTCGTCCACGGCGAAGTAGTCGGCGAGCCCGGAGCGGCGGGCGTGCATCTCGGCGCCGCCCAGGGACTCGTCGTCGCTCTCCTCCCCGGTGGCCATCCTCACCAGCGGCGGCCCGCCGAGGAACACCTTGGCCCGCTCCTTGACCATGATCACGTGGTCGGACATGCCGGGGATGTAGGCGCCCCCGGCGGTGGAGTTGCCGAAGACGACGGCCACGGTGGGGATCCCGGCGGCGGACAGCCGGGTGAGGTCGCGGAACAGGGCGCCGCCCGGGATGAAGATCTCCTTCTGCGACGGCAGGTCGGCGCCGCCGGACTCCACCAGGCTGATGCAGGGCAGCCGGTTGGCGAGGGCGATGTCGTTGGCGCGCAGGGCCTTCTTCAGGGTCCACGGGTTGCTGGCGCCGCCGCGCACGGTCGGGTCGTTGGCGGTGATCAGGCACTCCACGCCCTCGACCACCCCGATCCCGGTGACGAGCGAGGCGCCGACGGTGTACTCGCTCCCCCAGGCGGCCAGCGGTGACAGCTCCAGGAACGGCGTGTCCGGGTCGAGCAGCAGCTCGATCCGCTCCCGGGCGAGCAGCTTCCCCCGGTCGCGGTGCCGTCGCACGTACTTCTCGCCGCCGCCCGCGAGCGCCTTGGCGTGCTCGGTCTCCAGCTCGGCGAGCTTGGCGAGCATGGCCTCGCGGTTGGCCCGGTAGGCGGGGCCGGCCGGGTCCAGGGCCGAGGTCAGGACGGTCACAGCAGCACCTCCGGGATGTCCAGGTGGCGGGAGCGCAGCCATTCGCCGAGCGCCTTGGCCTGCGGATCGAAGCGGTGCCGGGAGGCGACACCGGCGCCGAGGATGCCCTCGACGACGAAGTTCAGGGCGCGCAGATTCGGCAGCACATGCCGGGTGACCGGCAGTTCGCGGCTCTCCGGGAGCAGCTCCCGGAACCTCTCGACGGTCAGCTCGTGGGCGAGCCACCGCCAGGCCTCGTCGGTACGGACCCACACCCCCACGTTGGCGTTCCCGCCCTTGTCCCCGCTGCGGGCCCCGGCGACGGCCCCGAGGGGCGCGCGCCGGGCCGGGCCGGGCGGGAGGGGCTCGGGTGGCGGCGGGGGCGGCACGGCCTGAAGGGGCCGGGTGCCGGGCGGCGGCGCAACGGTCCGGACCCGCCCGTCCGGGCCGGGCAGGACGGCCGTGTGGGGCACGGCGTCCCGGGGCACGTACACGTCCTCGAAGATCCCGTAGGGGTCCCCCTTGCCGGGCGGGGCCACCACGTGGAACCCGGGATAACTGGCCAGCGCCAGCTCCACCGCCGCCCCGCTCAGCGCCCGCCCCACGACCCGCTGGTCCGGGTCCCGTACGACGAGCCGCAGCAGGGCGCTGGCGGTCTCCTCGGTGCCGGCGTCCGGCCGGTCGGTGCGGACCAGCTCCCAGCGGACCTCGGCGGGCGGCGAGGCGGCCAGGTGGTCCGTCAGCTGGCCGCGCACCAGCTCGGCCTTGGCCTCGATGTCGAGGCCGGTGAGGACGAAGACGACCTCGTTGCGGAAGCCGCCGAGCCGGTTGACGCCGACCTTGAGCGTCGGCGGCGGCGGCTCCCCGCGCACCCCCTCGATCCGCACCCGGTCCGGCCCGTCCCGGCGCAGCCGGACGCTGTCCAGCCGGGCGGTGACGTCGGGCCCCGCGTACCGGGCGCCCCCGGTCTCGTAGAGCAGCTGGGCGGTGACCGTGCCGACGTCCACGAAACCGCCGGTGCCGGGGTGCTTGGTGATGACGCTGCTGCCGTCCGCGTGGATCTCGGCGAGCGGGAAACCGGGCCGCCGCACGTCCCCCTCCCGGAAGAACGCGTAGTTCCCGCCGGTCGCCTGCGTCCCGCACTCCAGGACGTGCCCGGCGACGACGGCCCCGGCCAGCTCGTCGTACTGCCCCGGTCCCCAGCCGAAGTGGGCGGCGGCGGGCCCGGTGACCAGGGCCGCGTCGGTCACCCGCCCGGTGACCACGATGTCCGCGCCGGCCCGCAGGCACTCGGCGATCCCGAACCCGCCGAGATAGGCGTGGGCGGCGAGGGCGCCGGGGTGGGCGGCGGTCAGGTCGTCCCCGGTCACCCGGGCGACGCGCAGGGGGATGCCGAGCTTCCGCGCCAACTCGGCTATGCGCTCGGCGAGTCCGGCCGGATTGAGGCCGCCCGCGTTGGTGACGATCCGCACCCCGCGCTCCCTGGCCAGGCCGAGGCAGTCCTCCAACTGGCGCAGGAAGGTGCGGGCGTACCCGGCCGAGGGGTCCTTCAGCCGGTCGCGGGCGAGGATCAGCATGGTGAGTTCGGCGAGGTAGTCGCCGGTGAGGACGTCGAGTTCGCCGCCGGTGAGCATCTCGCGCAGGGCGTCGGACCGGTCGCCGTAGAAGCCGGAGAAGTTGCCTATGCGCAAAGGGTTCACCGGCCGGCTCCCTCCGGCGGGCGGCCGGCTCCCTTCGGTGGGCGGCCGCTGCCGGGCGGTCCCGCGAAGGCCTGGGCGATGTCCAGCCAGCGGTCCGCGTCCGGGCCCTCGGCGGTCAGGGCGAGGTCGTCGCGGTGGGCGCGCTGGGTGACGAGGAGGCAGAAGTCCAGGGCGGGTCCGGTGACGCGCTGGGCGGCGTCCTTCGGGCCGTACGCCCACACCTCGCCGGACGGTGAGGTGAGCCGGACGTGGAACTCCTCGGCGGGCGGGGTGAGGTGGTGGACACCGTAGGCGAAGTCCCGGGTCCGCACGCCGAGCCGGACGATGTGCCGGATGCGGTCGGTGGGGGCGGGGGTGACACCGAGCGCCTCGGCGACGTCCAGGCCGTGGGCCCAGGTCTCCATCAGGCGGGCGGTGGCCATGGAGGCGGCGGCCATGGGCGGTCCGAACCAGGGGAACCGGGCACCGGGGGCGGCGGCGCGCAGGGCCCGGTCGAGGGCGTCGCGCCCCGTCCGCCAGGTCGCGAGGAGTTCCCCGGGCGGCAGTCCGGCACCCTCCTGCGCGCCCTCGTCCACGAAGGAGTCGAGCGTGGCGAGCGCCTTCTCGGCCAGGGCCTGGAAGGCGCCGGCGTCGGTGACGGCGGCCAGCGCCGCGCGGTCGGTCCAGGCGAGGTGGGCGATCTGGTGGGCGACGGTCCAGTGCGGCGCGGGAGTCGAAAGCGCCCACTGCTCGGGCGTCAACCGGGCCACCAGCCGGTCCAGTCGGGCACTCTCGGCACGCAGGTCGTCGATGACGGGCGTCGGGTCGGCCATGGAGGGAGCATGGCAGCGCCCCAAGAAACAATCAAGCGTGCTTGCATGATTTTTCGGGAGGCCCGCGGGCGCGGGGCCGGTGGCCGGTCGTTCAGGACAGCAGGGCGGCCAGGGTCTCGGTGAACGAGCGCGCCGAGTGGTCGGCGTGCTCCCGGATCCGCGCGGCCACGGCGGCGGCGCCCCCGCCCTCCACGAGGCGGACGATCCGGTCGGCCCGGCGCTCGTGCCCCTCGGGGCTGTCCGGGACGGTGGGGAGGTAGAAGTCGGCCGCGTCGTACGCCATGTGGAAGACGTGCTTCTTCACGTCGCTGAGCGTCAGGTAGTCGTCGTCGGTCGTCGGCACCGGCTCGGGGGCGCCGACGCAGACCACCGGGGTGCCGGCGCCCCAGGCGTTGACGGCGAGGTGGTAGGTGTCCGTGATGACGAGGCGGTAGCGGGGCAGCACGCCGATCAGGTCGCCGACGGTGGGGTCGCCGGGGCGCCGCGCGATGTGCTCGGCCTGCGGGGGGACGTCCCGGTCGAACCACGGGACCCATTCCAGGGGCGCGTCGAACCGCTCGGCGAGGCCCTGGCAGAAGCCGGGCAGCCAGTCGGGGATCGTGGTCCGGGCGCCGAGGAACACCCCGATGGCACCGCCCTCGGGGAGGTCCCGGGACCAGGGCGTGACCGGGAGGTGGCCGAGATCGCCGGGGCGGTTCAGCAGGGCGGCGTCGGAGCCGAAGTGGTCCGTCGCGCGGTCCCCGCGCAGCTGCGCGAGCTTGGCCGCGGACAGGGGGTCGCGCACCCAGACCCGGCGGCTGCGCGTCATCAGCCGCGTGAACAGCGGGCCGTACTCCTTGTCGTCGTAGTCGGACTGCGTGTTGTGCAGGATCGTGCCGCCGTAGCTGAGGGTGCGCGACAGCAGTTCATCGGGCTGCTCTGCCAGCAGCAGCGTCCGGTTGAGCAGGGCCCGGGCGGCGGCCCGGTCCGCGGCGAAACCGAAGTCGAGCAGCCGGTTGGTGGCGTCCTGGGCGAGGTAGTGCCGTGCGTGCAGGAAGTCGCCCCAGAACACCACGGCGTCGTGCTCGCGGAGGCCGTCGACCTCGTCGATCAGCGACCGGAATCGGAACGGGAACGCGGCCCCGCGCGCCCCCGGCCGCAGCGCCACGGTCTCCGGCGCGTGCAGCGTGTACCAGTCCGCCTCGATCCCGCCCCCCATCCGCCGCCGCATCGTCTCGAAGGCCAGGTCGACGGTCAGCATTCCGGTGTTGCGGTAGCCGATGTTGGGCGCGGTGATGACGGCGACACGTGCCATGCGTTCGTTTCCCCTACCTGTAACCGCCGCACCTTGGCGCGACGCGGACGCTGTCTGCCAACGTACACATCCGCGCCCCCGGTTGAACGACCAGGTCACCGCCCCTTCCGGACAATTTCCGGGCGGCTCGGGCTCATGCCTCCGGGGCCGGGGGCGGCGTCTTGACGCGGGCGACCTGGGTGCGGACCGCGCCGATGCTGGCCGCGATGACCAGGGCGATCGCGGCGGCCTCGGCGGCCGAGAGGGCCTGGCCGAGGATGAGGAAACCGGCCGCGGCGGCGAGGGCGGGTTCCAGGCTCATCAGGATGGCGAAGGTGGCGGCGGGCAGCCGGCGCAGGGCCAGCAGTTCGAGGGTGTAGGGCAGCACCGAGGAGAGGAGGGCCACCGCCGAGCCGAGGCCCAGGGTCGTGGGGTCCAGGAGGCGGCTGCCGGACGTGGCGATGCCCAGCGGCAGGATCAGCAGGGCCGCGACCGCCATGGCCAGCGCCAGGCCGTCCGCCTGCGGGAAGCGGCGCCCCGTGCGGGCGCTGAAGACGATGTACCCCGCCCACATCGCGCCCGCGGCCAGCGCGAAGGCCACGCCCACCGGGTCCACCCCGCCGAAGCCCCCGCCGCCCAGCAGGAACACACCGCCCAGCGCCAGGGCCGCCCACAGCGCGTTGATCGCGCGGCGGGAGGTCAGCACGGAGAGGGTCAGCGGGCCGAGGACCTCCAGGGTGACGGCGGCGCCGAGCGGGATGCGCGCCACGGCCTCGTAGAAGAGGCCGTTCATGCCGCCCATGACGACACCGAAGGCGATCACCGTGCCCCAGTCGGCGCGGGAGTGGCCGCGCAGCCGGGGGCGGCAGACCAGGAGGAGGACCACGGCCGCCGCGAACAGCCGGAGGGTCACCACGCCGAGCGCGCCGGCCCTCGGCATCAGGGTCACCGCGAGGGCGCCGCCGAACTGCACCGAGACGCAGCCGGCCAGCACCAGCCCGACCGGGCCGAGCGAGCCGAGACGGCCCGGGACCCGCGGGGGCAAGGGCGTCCTCGCGGACGACGCGGAGGGGGCGCTGGGGGTGTTGACGGTGCTCACGGCGGTCCTGGTGCTCGGATCAGATCATGTACAGCTCGCTGTACTGCCGAGTCCAGGGTAGTAGACCTCCGTCAGGAGCGTGAACCGGCCATGGGCCTGTCCTGGATGGTGAGATGGGCCCTTCTCGCATGCCGGGCCACCGGTCCGGCGGTCGCCTTCAGCGGCGCGTCATATACAGGTCCAGCGCCTTGTGCAGCAGCCGGTTCAGCGGGAAGTCCCACTCGCCCACGTACTCCGCGGCCCCGCCGCCCGCGCCCACCTTGAAGCGGAGCAGGCCGAGGAGGTGGTTGGACTCCTCCAGGGTGTCGGTGATGCCCCGGAAGTCGTAGACGTGGGCGCCCAGCTCATGGGCGTCGCACATCATCCGCCACTGCATCGCGTTGTTGGGCTGCACCTCGCGCCTGCGGCCGGTGGAGGCGCCGTAGGAGTACCAGACGTGGCCGCCGACGATCAGCATCGTGGCCGCGGCGAGCACCTCGCCGTCGTGGTGGGCGAGGTACAGCCGCATCCGGTCGGGGTCCTCGGCGGTGAGCGCCGTCCACATCCGCTGGAAGTACGACAGCGGGCGCGGGATGAAGCGGTCCCGCTGCGCGGTCTCCGTGTAGAGGCCGTAGAAGGCCGGCAGGTCGTCGTAGCCGCCCCGGACGACCTTCACCCCGGCCTTCTCGGCCTTCTTGATGTTGCGCCGCCACTGCTGGTTGAGCCCGCGGTGGATGTCCTCCAGCGACCGCCCGGCGTAGGGGACCTGGCAGACGTAGCGGGGCTGTCCCGCGGCGAAGCCGTCCTCGCCGCCGGGCTCGGTCTGCCGCCAGCCCATCCGGCGCAGCCGGTCGACGAGGGCGAGCGCGGCCGGCTCCTGTGAGGTCGGCGGCACGTCCCGCAGCCGGTGCGCCCCCGGGTCGGCGATGGCGGCCTTGACCGCGTCGGGACTCCACCGCCGCACGACCACCGGCGGGCCCATCTTCACCGTGAAGGCGCCCCGGCGCTTGAGATGGGCCAGCATCGGTTCCAGCAGCCGCTCCAGGTCGGGCGTGTCCCAGTCGATGACCGGGCCCTCGGGCAGATAGGCCAGGTACCGCTTCATCTTGGGCAGCGGTCTGAGCAGCACCAGCCCGACCCCGACGAGCCGCCCGTCCGCCTCGAACCAGCCCAGGCTCTCCGCCTGCCAGTCGGGCTTCACGTCCCCCCAGGACGGCAGCTGGAGATGGCTGACCGAGGGGCGGGCCGCCACGAAGGCGAGGTGTTCGGCCCGGGTGACCGGACGGACGGTGACGCTCATGGACATGGCTCCTTCACGGTGCGCGGATCACCTATGGAAACAGCGACCGGCTGCCGGGCCGTCACTTCCCTTCCCCCTCGCGCTTCGTGTCTTCGTCCAGTGCCTCGGCCAGCACCTCCGCCAGGTGCCGGCCGCGGGTCCCGGCCAGTTGCTCCAGCTGGGTGCGGCAGGAGAAGCCGTCGGCCAGGATCACGGTGTCCTCGGCCGCCCCGCGTATCGAGGGCAGCAGCTGGTCCTCCGCGCAGGCCCGGGAGACCTCGAAGTGGCCCCTCTGGAAGCCGAAGTCGCCCGCCAGGCCGCAGCAGCCGCCGGAGAGTTCACCGATCAGGCCCGCGGCGGCGCGCAGCTTGCGGTCCGGGGCGTCGCCGAGGACCGCGTGCTGGTGGCAGTGGGTCTGCCCGGCGACGGGCCGGTCGACGGCGGGCGGGGTCCAGTGCGGCGCGTGCTGTTCCAGCACCTCGGCGAAGGTGCGGACCGCCGAGGCGAGCCGGGGGGCGCGCGGGTCGTCGTGCAGCAGTTCCGGCAGGTCGGTGCGCAGGGCCGCCGCGCAGCCGGGTTCCAGGACGACGACCGGCACGCCCGCCGCCAGCACCGGCTCCATCAGGTCCAGCGTGCGCCGCAGCACGGTGCGGGCGCGGTCGAGCTGGCCGGTGGAGAGGTAGGTCAGACCGCAGCAGACCCGGGCCCGGCGGACGGTGAGCAGGGCGGCGGCCGAGACGGACCGGCCGCCGCGGGCGATGCCTCCCCGGCCCGGCAGCAGCGTCGGCGGCAGGGCCACCCGGAGCCCGGCGGCCTCCAGGACCCGGACGGCGGCCCGGCCGACCGAGGGGGACAGGTGCTCGGTGAAGGTGTCCGGCCACAGCACCACCAGGTCGCCGGACCCGGAGACGGGTTCGCGGCGCCGCCACCAGCCGGTGAAGGTCCGCGCCGCCAGGCGGGGCAGCCGGCGCTCCGGGGCAATGCCGCCGAGCCGTTTCGCGGCGGCGGCCAGGGGCGGGACGGAGGCCAGCGCGTTGAGCAGGGGCGCGGTGCGGGTGCGGGCGACCCAGCGCAGCCACTCGGGCAGCCGGCCCATGCTGTGGTGGGCGGCGGGACGCCGGCGGCCCGCGTAGTGGTGGTGCAGGAACTCGGCCTTGTAGGTGGCCATGTCGACGCCGACCGGGCAGTCGGTGCGGCAGCCCTTGCAGGAGAGGCAGAGGTCGAGGGCGTCGCGGACCTCGGTGGACCGCCAGCCGTCGGTGACCAGCTCTCCCGCCAGCATCTCGTGCAGCAGCCGGGCGCGGCCCCGGGTGGAGTGCTCCTCCTCGCCGGTCGCACGGAAGGAAGGGCACATCACGGCGAAGCCCGCCGCCGTGGCCGTACGGCACTTGGCGACGCCGACGCAGCGGCGGACGGCCGCGCGGAAGTCGCCGCCGTCGGCCGGGTAGCCGAAGGCCACCTCGACGGGTTCGCTCGGCAGCACCGAGAAGCGGAGGTCGGCGTCGAGCGGGGCGGGGCGGACCAGCATGCCGGGGTTGAGCAGGTCGTCGGGGTCCCACACGGCCTTGGCGCGCTCGAAGAGCCGGACGGTCTCGGCGCCGTACATGCGCGGCAGCAGTTCGGCGCGGGCCTGGCCGTCGCCGTGCTCCCCGGACAGCGAGCCGCCGTGGGCCACCACCAGGTCGGCCAGTTCCTCCGAGAAGCGCCTAAAGCGGCCGATGCCGGGGCCGGTGAGCAGGTCGAAGTCGATGCGGACGTGGATACAGCCGTCGCCGAAGTGGCCATACGGGGTGCCGCGCAGGCCGTGGGAGCTCAGCAGGGCGCGGAAGTCGCGCAGATAGGCGCCGAGCCGGGCGGGCGGCACCGCGCAGTCCTCCCAGCCGGGCCAGGCCTCCGAGCCGTCCGGCATCCGTGTCGCCGTGCCGCTCGCGTCCTCGCGGATGCGCCACAGGGTCCGCTGGGCGGCGGGGTCGGTCACCACGAGGGAGTCGACCACGTCGGCCGCGCGGACGATCGCCTGCGCGCGGGCCAGGGCCTGCGCCCGCGACGCGCCGCCCGTCTCCACGAAGAGCCAGGCGCCGCCCCGGGGCAGTCCCGCGCCCGACGGGACCAGGTCGGCGGCCATGCCCTCCACCGTGAGCGGGCCGTGCGGCAGCAGGCCGGCGGCGGCCTCGGCGGCGGCGCCCTCGTCGCCGTACCCCAGCACCGCGAGGGCGTGCGCGCGGGGTGCCTCGACCAGGCGGACGACCGCCTCGGTGAGGATGCCGAGGGTGCCCTCGGAGCCGCAGAAGGAACGGGCCACGTCGGCGCCCTGCTCGGGGAGCAGCGCGTCCAGCGCGTACCCGGAGATGCGGCGGGGCAGGTCGGGGAAGCCGGTGCGCAGCCGGGCGAGTTCGCCCTGCGCCAGCTCGCGCAGCCCCTCGGGGGCACCCGCCCAGTCCCGGCCGAGCCGCAGCCGCCGGCCGCGCGCGGTGAGGACGGACAGCTCCCGCACGTTGTCCGCGGTGGTTCCCCAGGCGACCGAGTGGGAGCCGCAGGAGTTGTTGCCGATCATGCCGCCGAGGGTGCAGCGGCTGTGGGTGGACGGGTCGGGGCCGAAGCGCAGTCCGTGCGGGGCGGCGGCGTGCTGGAGGCGGTCGAGGACGAGGCCGGGCTGCACGACCGCGGTGCGGGTGTCCGGGTCCAGCTCCAGCAGACCGTTCATATGGCGGGTGAAATCCAGTACGACACCTGTACCGGTCGCCTGACCGGCGATCGACGTACCCCCGCCGCGGGCCACCACGGGCACGCCGCGTGCCCGGCACACGCCGAGGACTGCCGCCACGTCGTCCGCGTCCCGGGGGGCGACCACTCCCGCCGGGACGCGCCGGTAGTTGGACGCGTCCATCGTCACGAGCGCCCGGGCGGTGGCGTCGAAGCCGACCTCGCCCCGGACGCACCCGCGCAGTTCCGCTTCGAGACCCGAGTGATCCGTCATGCGTCCAGGATGCATCCGATCACCGACCGTGACGGAAAGTTATCCACAACCTCGGCCTGATCGTCGTACGACCCGACAAGTCCGGGTCCTGACGATCTCGTCTCATCCGACGGACACGGTTCCGTCCCGTTTCGCCCAGCCGATACCCTCCGAGACGTGGCCGACATCCAGATTCCCGCTGACATCAAGCCCGCCGACGGACGCTTCGGTGCGGGCCCCTCCAAGGTGCGGACCGAGGCGCTGGACGCCCTCGCCGCCACCGGAAGCTCCCTGCTCGGCACCTCCCACCGCCAGGCGCCCGTGAAGAACCTGGTGGGGAAGGTCCGCGAGGGGATCTCCGAGCTGTTCTCCCTGCCCGAGGGCTACGAGGTGATCCTCGGCAACGGCGGCTCCACCGCCTTCTGGGACATCGCCACCCACGGACTGATCGACAACAAGTCCCAGCACCTCAACTTCGGCGAGTTCTCCTCCAAGTTCGCCAAGGCGGCCAAGCTCGCGCCCTGGCTGGCCGAGCCGACCGTGATCGCCGCCGACCCCGGCACGCACCCGGCGCCGGAGGCCGAGGCGGGCGTCGACGTCTACGCCTTCACCCACAACGAGACCTCCACCGGTGTCGCCATGCCCATCCGCCGGGTGACCGGCGCGGACGAGGGTTCCCTCGTCCTGGTGGACGCGACGTCCGGCGCGGGCGGCCTTCCGGTGGACGTCGCCGAGACCGACGTCTACTACTTCGCCCCGCAGAAGTCCTTCGCCTCCGACGGCGGCCTGTGGATCGGTGTCTTCTCCCCCGCCGCGATCGAGCGGGCCGAGCGCGTCCACGCGTCCGGGCGGCACATCCCCGAGTTCTTCTCGCTGCCCACGGCGATCGACAACTCGCGCAAGAACCAGACGTACAACACGCCGGCCCTCGCCACGCTCTTCCTGCTCGACCAGCAGCTGGAGTGGCTCAACGGGCAGGGCGGCCTGGACTGGGCGACGGCCCGCACGAAGGACTCCTCGACCCGCCTCTACAGCTGGGCCGAGGAGTCGAAGTACGCGACCCCGTTCGTCACCGACCCGGCCAAGCGGTCCCAGGTCATCGGCACGATCGACTTCTCCGACGAGATCGACGCCGCCGCCGTGGCCAAGGTGCTGCGCGCGAACGGCATCGTGGACACCGAGCCGTACCGCAAGCTCGGCCGCAACCAGCTGCGCATCGCCATGTTCCCGGCGATCGACCCGGCGGACGTCGAGGCGCTGACCAAGTGCGTCGACTACGTGATCGAGAAGCTCTGACCTCTCGGCTACGACGACGAAGGGCGCCCGGTCACCACCGGGCGCCCTTCTTCTTGCACCCCCCGCGCACCCTGCTCCCCGACGAACAGCTCTTCGGCACTCGCCACACTCAGGGAGCGGTCCAGCCAGGTCTCCAGCACGTCGAGGTCGGCGCAGGCCATGACCCGCTCGCGGACGGACTCGGAGACTTCGACACCCCGCGCACGCAGCACCCGAAGAACAGCCTTGGCCTCGCCCTTCGCCTCGCCCCGCATCTCGCCCTTCGCCTCACCATCGGCATGCACCTTGCGCCACGCCTCCTCCATCACGGAGCCGCCGCCGGGGAAGACCGGGGTGTACGCGTCCATCAGCTTCCTCCAGTAGTCACGGGCCGGGCCCTCGCCCTGGTCCGGTTTTCCCTGCGACTCCACGGCGAGCAGAAAGCCGCCGTCATCACCGACCGTATGGACCCGGAAAAGGCTGTCCACCCGAGTTCGAGTGGCCTGGGTCTTCGGCATATGCCACCGAGCAGAAGGCCCAACCGCCCCGCCCGCCCGGCACGTTCGCGTCACCTTCCGCGGCGTCGCAGTCTTCCCACTCCCGCCAGGGCCACCAGCACGACGGCGAGCGCGGCGGCGCCGAGAGGCAGGCTCTTGTTTCCCCTCGTGTGGGTGTCGGAGGAGCCGTTGCCCGTCGACGGGGAGCCGCCGGGGCGGTCGGGGGCGTCCTTGGCGACCACCGCGCTGCCGGCGCCCTCGCTGCTGTACAGCAGCTTCGTGCCGTCGTCGGAGTAGGTGACGCCCTCGCCCTGGCCCTGGAGGGGGACGTCGAGGGTGCCTGCGCGTTCGATGTGGCCGTCGTTCCAGGAGTAGTAGATGCCGCCGAGGTAGCCGCGCACGGCGAGCTGCCCGCCGTCGGGGGAGAACGCGGCGTCGGTGGCCCACAGGTCGATCGGGGCGATGGGCTTGAAGACGTTGCTGCCCTTGGTGGACAGGGTGGCCGGGCCCTCGTAGAGGTGGCCGCCGTCCTCCTTCTTGTCGATGATGTAGACGCGCCCGGTCTTCGGGTGCACGACCATCGACTCGGCGTTGCGCGGCCCGTCGGCGTACTTCACCACGTACTGCGTGGCCGTGATCGTCTGGTCCTGGAGCACCTTCGGCTCGGGCAGCCGGTAGATCCAGACATAGGGCCAGCGGCCGTCGAAGTTGTCGCCGATGTCCCCGACGTAGATCTCGTCGTGCGGCCCGATGGAGATCGCCTCGACGTCCCGCGGGGAGCCGACGCCCCGCAGCGTCACCCGGGCCACGGTCCGCCCGGTCCGGCTGTCGACGGCGTAGATGTACGGCCCGTCCCCGCTGTCGTTGTGCGTCCAGTAGATGCCGGGATGCAGACGGGAGGCGGCGAGCCCGCTGGACTCGGCGATCCTCGGGTCCTTGAGGGTGAACCCCTGGTCGCCGGCCCCCTCGGCGGCGGAGGCGGGCAACGCACAGGCGCCGGCCAGCAGGACGGCGGCGAGCAGGGCGAACGGTCGGCGCATGGGCCAAGACTGCCATTGCCGCCGGTCGTTCGGCCCGCCGCCCGCGCCCGCACGTGGCGGGCCTCACACGGCCCCGCGTCCCACCCCGCGGCCGTGATCGTCCATCATGAGCGGATGCTCAGGTTCATGCCCGTGGGCGACTCCATGACGATCGGGAGCGCGGGCGAACACACATGGCGTCACCGGCTGTGGCAGCTCCTTCGCCGTACGTACGACCCCGCCGTCACGCTCGTCGGCCCGCGCGAGACGCTGTACGACAAGCAGTCCGGCGCGCCGACGTCCCTCGACTACGCCGACCCCGATTTCCCCCGCGCCCACCTCGCGGGCTGGGGCGAGGGCTGGCTGCACATGGCCCCGCTGGTCGGCGGGGCGGTCCGGGAGTGCCGGCCGGACGTCCTGCTCGTCTCGCTCGGCCTGATAGACCTCGGCTTCTACACCAACGCCGAGCAGACCGCCGAGAACGTCCGGGCCTTCATCGCCGCCGCCCGGGACGCCGACCCGCGCGTCCGCATGGTGCTGCTGCCGGTGATCCCCAACATCCGCGCCGAGACGGACGCCCCCTTCGCCGAGCAGGTGGACCTCTTCAACGACCTCCTCGCCAAGGCGGCCGCCGACCTGGACGAGCCCCGGTCGCCGATCCTGCTGGCATCGCCACCGCAGTCGTACGACATCCATGTCGACACCTACGACGGCACCCACCCCAACGCGAGCGGCGAGCACCGGATCGCGGAGGCGTTCGCCGGGGCGATGCGCGAGGCGTGGGGAATCGGTACACGGAGCCCAAGGAGGACTCCTACGCCTGCGAACTGCGCGTGAACCACGGGACCGACGTCGACATGACCGCGCTCGGTCTCCTCGTCAGGACCACGCACTTCCCCCGCGGACGACCACCCGCCCTTGCCTGGAGCGCACTCCAAGCCGTTGGCTTGGTGACCATGAAGTACACGCAGCTTGGACGCACCGGACTCAAGGTCAGCCGACTGGTCCTCGGCACGATGAACTTCGGGCCGCAGACGGACGAAGCCGACAGCCACGCGATCATGGACGCGGCGCTGGACGCGGGCATCAACTTCTTCGACACCGCCAACATCTACGGCTGGGGTGAGAACAAGGGGCGCACCGAGACCATCATCGGCAACTGGTTCGCCAAGGGCGGCGACCGCCGCGACAAGGTCGTCCTCGCCACCAAGGTCTACGGCAACATGGCCGGCGACGGCGAGGCCTGGCCCAACCACGACAAGCTCTCCGCGCTGAACATCCGGCGCGCGGTGGACGCCAGCCTGAAGCGGTTGCAGACCGACCACATCGACCTCTACCAGTTCCACCACGTCGACCGGAACACCCCCTTCGACGAGATCTGGCAGGCGATCGACACCCTCGTCCAGCAGGGCAAGATCCTCTACGCCGGTTCCTCCAACTTCCCCGGCTACAAGATCGCCCAGGCCAACGAGACCGCCGCCCGTCGCGGCGGCACCATCGGCCTCGTCAGCGAGCAGTGCCTGTACAACCTCGCCGAGCGGCGCGCCGAGATGGAGGTCATCCCGGCCGCGCAGGAGTACGGCCTCGGGGTCATCCCCTGGTCCCCGCTGCACGGCGGACTGCTCGGCGGTGTGATCAAGAAGGAGGTGCAGGGCGGGCGCCGTGCCTCCGGCCGCGCCGCCGACACCCTCGCCGACCCGGCGGCCCGCGCGCGGATCCAGTCCTACGAGGACCTGCTCGACAAGCACGGCCTGGAGCCCGGCGAGGCCGCGCTGGCCTGGCTGCTCACCCGTCCCGGGGTCACTGGCCCGATCGTCGGCCCGCGCACGGCCGAGCAGCTGGAGTCGGCGCTGCGCGCGGTGGAGCTGGAGCTGAGCGAGGAAGTCCTCGCCGGCCTGGACGAGATCTTCCCGGGCCCGGGCCCGTCCCCGGAGGCCTTCGCCTGGTGACACCGGGCGGGCGGACGCCCGCGAGGGGCGGGGAACCGCGCGGTCGGCCACGACCGGCCGCGGCCGGTGCGGGCCGCGGTTCCCCGCCCCTACCGCACCGCCGCCGCCACGGCAACGACCACCAACATCAGCACGAGCGCACCGGCCATGATCCGGTTCCGGGTTTTCGGTTCCACGCATCGAGCCTAACCGGACGCCCCGCACTCCCAGCGCCCGACCGCCTCGTACCGAGGCTGCTCGCCCCGCACCCCCGACGTCGGCAGGTTGCTGCGCACCAGCGCCAGCTCGGTCACGGTCCAGCTCCGGCCGGCGAACGCGCGCAGCAGCTCGACGTACGGCTTCACGTCCACCGCCTCCCGGCCGCGCGCCAGTGTCAGGTGGGCCTGGTAGCGGCGGTGCTCCCCCATCGGCACCCCGGCCTTGCGGCCCGCCGCCTCCGCCCGGTCGGCGAGCAGGCGCAGGGCGGCCACGTCGCCCGAGGCCCCGGTCCACAGGGCGCGGCCGTGGCCGAACTGGCCGCCGCCGGCCAGGGCCAGCTCGAAGGGGGCGGTGCGGTGGGCCGCGCGGGCGAGACGGTCCGCCAGACCGGGCAGGAGGTCGTCGGCGACCTCGCCGTAGAAGGCGAGGGTGAAGTGCCAGCCGGGGCGGCCCGTCCAGCGCAGTGCGTCGGCGCCCGGCAGCCGGCGCAACCGGTCGACCTCGACGGCGAGTTCGGCGGCGATCTCCTGCGGCGGCAGAACGGCGGCGAAGAGTCTCATCCCCTCACCATCCCAGAGACATCCCGGCGGCGACCCCGATGTGTCCCGCGGCAGCCCCCGAGACAGCCCCCGACGCGTCCACCGGGGCATCCCTGGGACATCCCGGAGACCTGGCGGGCCGGACATCGCGTCCCGGGCGCGTGGGCAGGATCACCGCCATGACGAACGGCCGAGGCGATCCGGCGGGCGGGGGTCTCGCCGCTGCGAGTGGACCGCTCCGCGGGCGGCGACGGCGAGCTGGTCGCCTCCTACGAGCGCCAGGGATTCGGGCGCACCGGATCCTCCGGCCAGGGCGGCCGGCCGGGGCGGGTGCCGTCCCGGGGGGTGCGGTAGCCGCACCCCCCGGGAGACGGTCACACGGCCGTGGCGAGTTCCTCGCGCTCGCGCTGGACGAAGCGCAGGCGCGGGTGCCCCCCGTGCCAGCCGACCGACAGCCGCAGGCCGCCGACGCGGGCGAGGATCAGGCCGATGGTGCCGGCCGCGAGCGCGGAGACGACACCGCCGAGGGCGAAGCCGGCCCGGGCGCCGTAGGTGTCGGTGATCCAGCCGATCACCGGGGCGCCGAGCGGGGTGCCGCCCATGAAGACCATCATGAACAGGGACATCACCCGGCCGCGCATGGCGGGGTCGGTGGCCATCTGCACGGTGGTGTTCGCGGTGACGTTGACCGTGAGGCCGCAGATCCCGATCGGCACCATGAGCACGGCGAACAGCCAGTACGCGGGGGCGAGGGAGGCCACGACCTCCAGCACCCCGAAGGTGAGCGCGGCGAAGATCAGCAGCCGCATCCGGGCCGAGCCGCGGCGGGCGGCCAGCAGGGCGCCGCCGAGGGAGCCCAGGGCCATCAGCGTGTTCAGCAGGCTGTAGCCGCCGGCGCCCACGTCGAACACGTGGTCGGCGAAGGCGGACAGCCACACCGGGAAGTTGAAGCCGAAGGTGCCGATGAAGCCGACCAGGACCACGGGCCAGATCAGCTCGGGGCGGCCCGCGACGTACTGGAGGCCCTCGCGCAGCTGGCCCTTGGCCCGCGGGGTCCGCTTGACCGGGTAGAGCTCACGGGCGCGCATCAGCAGCAGGCTGGTGATCGGCGCGGCGAAGGACAGGCCGTTGGCGAGGAACGCCCAGCCGGTGCCCACACCGGTGATCATGAGGCCGGCGACGGCGGGGCCGACGAGCCGCGCGGACTGGAAGTTCGCGGAGTTCAGGCTGACCGCGTTGTGCAGCTGGTCGGGGCCGACCATCTCGGAGACGAAGGACTGCCGGGCGGGGTTGTCGACCACCGTGGCGAGCCCGACGAAGAACGCGGCGAGATAGACGTGCCAGACCTGGACGTGACCGGTGAGCGTCAGCGCGGCGAGCGCGAGGCCGCTGAGGGCCATCGAGGACTGGGTGACCAGGAGCGCGGGGCGCTTGGGCAGCCGGTCGACCAGGACCCCGCCGTAGAGACCGAACAGGAGCATCGGCAGGAACTGCAGGGCCGTCGTGATGCCGACGGCCGCGGAGGAGCCGGTGAGACTGAGGACGAGCCAGTCCTGGGCGATGCGCTGCATCCAGGTCCCCGTGTTGGAGACGACCTGGCCGGTGAAGAACAGGCGGTAGTTCCTGACCTTCAACGAGCTGAACATCGAGGACTTGCGGGCGGGGGTAGTAGGGGCGGTGGGTGCGGGGGCGGAAGGTGTTCCGGATCCCGTACTCAACAGGGTTCGCCTCCTTCAGGGGCTTGCTTACAGGTGTGCGAGCTTTTCCAGCACGGGAGCGGCGGCGCGCAGCTTGGCCCACTCCTCCTCGTCGAGACCGTCGGCGAGGTTCGCCAGGAACGCGTTGCGCTTGCGGCGGCTCTCTTCGAGCATGGTCTCGGCCTGCTCGGTCTGGGTGACGACCTTCTGGCGCCGGTCCTCCGGATGCGGCTCCAGCCGGACCAGGCCCTTGGCCTCGAGCAGCGCGACGATGCGGGTCATCGACGGCGGCTGGACGTGCTCCTTGCGGGCCAGCTCGCCCGGCGTGGCCGAGCCGCAGCGGGACAGGGTGCCGAGCACCGACATCTCGGTGGGGCTCAGCGACTCGTCGACCCGCTGGTGCTTGACCCGGCGGGACAACCGCATCACGGCGGAGCGAAGGGCGTTCACGGCGGCAGCGTCGTCGCCATGGGTGAGGTCCGGCATGTTCTTTAGAGTAACTCATTACTCTAGCTAAAGACCAATGGGGCGCGCCGGGATGCCCGTGATCCAGGCCACTGAAACCCGTCGATCACCCGTATGGGTGAGCCGGTGCCGGAAAGCGACGCGCCGGGAGACCGGCTGTGGCGACCCTCGTACCCATGGGGACCACTGTGCTGAGCCTGCGGATAGACGGGGAGCTGCTCGAACGGCTCCGGCGGCACGCGGCGAAAAGAGGAATGAGCGTGCAGGACTATGTGGTCCGCACGCTCATTCGGGACGACTTCGACCAGCGGTTCCAGACCGCGGTCGAGGAGACGGAGAAGTTCTACGGCGTCACCTGAGGACGCCGTGGAACGGGTCGGCTCAGGTCAGGCCCAGGGCCGGCATCAGGTAGTAGAAGGCGAAGACCGCCGAGACGACGTACATCGGCACCGGGATCTCCCGGGCGCGGCCCGCGGCCAGGCGCAGGACCGTGAAGGTGATGAAGCCCATGCCGATGCCGTTGGTGATGGAGTAGGTGAACGGCATCATCAGCATCGTCACGAACGCCGGGATCGCGATCGTGTAGTCGGCCCAGTCGATCTCCTTGACCGAGTTCGACATGATCAGGAAGCCGACCGCGATCAGCGCCGGGGTGGCCGCCTGGGACGGCACCATCGTGGCGATCGGGGTGAGGAAGAGCGAGATGGCGAACAGACCGCCGGTGACCACGTTGGCGAGACCCGTGCGGGCGCCCTCGCCGACGCCGGCCGTGGACTCCACGAAGGCGGTGGTGGCCGAGGAGGAGCTGGCGCCGCCCGCCGCGACCGCGAGGCCGTCCACGAACAGCACCCGGTTGATGCCCGGCATGTAGCCCTGGGCGTCGGTCAGCTTGGCCTCGTCGCTGATGCCCATGATCGTGCCCATCGCGTCGAAGAAGCACGACAGCAGGACGGTGAAGACGAACAGGACACCGGTCAGCACGCCGACCTTGGAGAAACCGCCGAACAGGCTGACCTGGCCGACCAGGCCGAAGTCGGGGGTGGCGACCGGGTTGCCGGGCCACTTCGGCACCGTCAGGCCCCAGGACGGGACCTTGGCGATCAGGTTGATGACCACCGCGAGGACGGTCATGCCGACGATGGAGATCAGGATCGCGCCCGGCACCTTGCGCACGATCAGCACGAAGGTGAGCAGCGCGCCCAGGACGAAGATCAGGACCGGCCAGCCGGTGAGGTGCCCGCCGGTGCCGAGCTGGAGCGGGACGGTGGTCTGAGCGACGTCCGGGATGCGGCTGACGAAGCCGGAGTCGACCAGGCCGATCAGCATGATGAACAGGCCGATACCGATCGAGATCGCCTTGCGCAGGCCGAACGGCACCGCGTTCATCACGCGTTCGCGCAGGCCCGTGGCGACCAGCAGCATCACCACGAAGCCGGCCAGGACGACCATGCCCATCGCGTCCGGCCAGGTCATCCGGGGGGCCAGCTGGAGCGCGACGACCGAGTTCACGCCGAGGCCGGCGGCCATCGCGATCGGGACGTTGCCGATGACACCCATCAGCAGGGTGCTGAAGGCGGCCGTCAGCGCGGTCGCCGTCACCAGCTGGGCGTTGTCCAGATGGTGACCGTACATGTCCTTCGCGCTGCCCAGGATGATCGGGTTCAGCACGATGATGTAGGCCATCGCGAAGAAGGTGGCCAGACCGCCCCGGAACTCCCGCGCGATGGAACTGCCGCGCTCGGAGATCTTGAAATAGCGGTCGAGGGAACCGCCGGCGGACGACGGACCGCCCCCCGGCTTCTCGGGGGTGGGGACCTTGGCAGCTGCCGAGGTGGACATGCGAGACCTCATCACCGACAGGGTTCCCCCGAGCCCCGTTGGAGTTTCATACGATTAGAAGCGGTCAAAGACAAACGGTTTCAGTATGAACGTATGAGCCACTAGATCGCTATCTCCGCGCGTAGATTCGGGGCGGCCCCGGTCGGACCGGAGGGCCGCCCGATCGCCTCGTAAGCTGTGCGCCATGGCCAAGTGGATCCCCCAGCACGAGGCGCCCGAGCCCCTGGAGGGGCCCGTGGTCGCCACCATCACCGGCGGCACGATCGTCTGGTTCGTCCTGTTCCTCGTCCAGCTCCCCTTCTACGGCTGGTTCCGGGACCACGGTCATCTGTGGTGGCTGTGGACGTGCCTGGCCGGCGGCGGGCTCGGCCTGATCGGCATCTGGTACGTGCGCAAGCGGGACGCCGCCATCAAGCGGGCCCGTTCGGCATCGGCCGACTGACCCCGGCCGGGGACCCGGGCCGGGTGGGCGCGCGGGCAAAGGCCACGTAACGTCGGATACATGAGCCATATAGACGCCGGCGCCGAGCTCGATCCGGTACACCCGGTGGCCCTGCCCCGGACCCGGGCGACAGGGCTGACCGGCGCGGAGGTGGCGGAGCGGCGCGCGCGTGGCCAGATCAACGACGTACCCGTGCGCAGCAGCCGCTCGTTCGGCGAGATCGTCCGGGCGAACGTCTTCACCCGGTTCAACGCGATCATCGGCGTGCTGTGGGTGATCACCCTGTTCGTCGCGCCGATCCAGGACAGCCTCTTCGGCTTCGTGATCCTCGCCAACACCGGCATCGGCATCCTCCAGGAGTGGCGGGCCAAGCAGACCCTCGACTCGCTCGCGGTGATCGGGGAGGCCCGGCCGACGGTGCGCCGGGACGGCACGGCCGCCGAGATCCCCACCGACGAGATCGTGCTGGACGACCTCATCGAGATCGGGCCCGGCGACAAGGTCGTCGTGGACGGGGTGTGCGCCGAGGCGGACGGGCTGGAGATCGACGAGTCCCTGCTCACCGGCGAGGCCGACCCGGTGGTCAAGCGCCCCGGCGATCCGGTGATGTCCGGCAGCTTCGTCGTCGCGGGCGGCGGTGCCTTCACCGCGACCAAGGTCGGCCGGGAGGCCTACGCCGTCCAGCTGGCCGAGGAGGCGTCCCGCTTCACGCTCGTCCACTCCGAGCTGCGCACCGGCATCTCCATCATCCTCAAGTACGTCACCTGGATGATGGTCCCGGCGGCCCTCGGCCTGGTCGTCACCCAGCTCGTGGTGAAGAACGACGACCTCAAGGGGGCCGTGGCCCGTACCGTCGGCGGCATCGTCCCGATGGTCCCGGAGGGGCTGGTGCTGCTCACCTCGGTGGCCTTCGCGATCGGCGTCATCCGGCTCGGCCGCAAGCAGTGCCTCGTCCAGGAGCTGCCGGCCATCGAGGGCCTCGCCCGCGTGGACACCGTCTGCCTGGACAAGACCGGCACCCTCACCGAGGGCGGCATGGACGTCACCGAGCTGCGCCCGCTGAACGGCGCCGACGAGGGTTACGTGCGCAAGGTGCTCGGCGCGCTCGGCGAGTCCGATCCACGGCCCAACGCCTCCCTCCAGGCGATCATCGACGCCTACCCCGAGAACGACGAGTGGCGCTGCGTCGAGTCGCTCCCCTTCTCCTCCGCCCGCAAGTACAGCGGGGCCGCGTTCAGCGAGGGCGACGGCGAGACCAGCACCTGGCTGCTCGGCGCCCCGGACGTCCTCCTCGGCGCCGACGACCCGGCGCTGGCCGAGACCGAGCGGCTCAACGAGCAGGGGCTGCGGGTGCTGCTGCTGGCCCGGGCGCGGCGCGACCTGGACGACGCCGCGCCCGCGCGGGACGCCCGCCCCACCGCCCTGGTCGTCCTGGAGCAGCGGCTGCGGCCCGACGCGGCCGACACCCTGCGCTACTTCGCCGAGCAGCGGGTCAGGACCAAGGTCGTCTCCGGGGACAACGCCGTCTCGGTCGGCGCGGTCGCGGCCAAGCTGGGCCTGGACGGTACGGCGACGGACGCGCGGCGGCTGCCGCAGGACCGGGCAGCGATGGCGGACGCGCTGGACGCGGGGACCGTCTTCGGGCGGGTCACCCCGCAGCAGAAGCGGGACATGGTGGGCGCGCTCCAGTCGCACGGGCACACGGTGGCGATGACCGGGGACGGCGTGAACGACGTGCTCGCGCTGAAGGACGCGGACATCGGCGTGGCCATGGGCTCCGGCTCGGAGGCCACCCGGGCGGTGGCGCAGATCGTGCTGCTGGACAACAGCTTCGCGAGCCTGCCGTCGGTGGTCGCCGAGGGCCGCCGGGTGATCGGCAACATCACGCGGGTGGCGACGCTGTTCCTGGTAAAGACGGTCTACTCGGTGCTGCTCGCGGTGCTGGTGGTGTGCTGGCGGGTGGAGTACCCGTTCCTGCCCCGCCATCTGACCATGCTCTCCACCCTCACCATCGGGGTCCCGGCCTTCTTCCTGGCCCTGGCGCCCAACAAGGAGCGGGCGAGACCGCACTTCGTGCACCGGGTGATGCGGTACGCGATCCCGGGCGGTGTGGTGGCCGGCGTGGCGACCTTCGTGACGTACCTGATCGCCCGGCACCACTACGCGGGCTCCGGCTCCGGACAGCTGGAGGCGGAGACCAGCGCCGCCACGCTCACCCTGTTCCTGATCTCCATGTGGGTGCTGGCGATCATCGCCCGCCCCTACACCTGGTGGCGGGTGACGCTGGTGGCCGCGATGGCCGCGGCCTTCCTCCTGGTGCTCGTCGTACCGGCACTCCAGGACTTCTTCGCGCTGAAGCTGGTCGGCCTCGCCATGCCGTGGACGGCGGTGGCGATCGCGGTGGTGGCGGCGGCCGCCCTGGAGTTCCTGTGGAAGTGGGTCGCCCGCCGCTTTCCCGGCTAGGACCTACTGCACGTCGACGTAGTCGCCCGCGGCGGAGACGGACGAGGTGGTGGAGGTGCCCGCGAAGCTGTAGCGGTAGTAGCCGTCGGACCCGGCCGTGACCGTGGTCTTCAGGGCGCCCGTCGAGGACGAGGTGATCGTCTTGACGGTGGTGTAGGTGCTGGTGCCCGCCTTGCGGAACTGGAGCTTGACGGACTGGCCGGAGAAGCCGGCGTAGGTGCCCTTGTTCCAGTCGGCGCGGGTCAGCTTGCCGGTGACGGTGAGCGTCCTGCCCTTCTTGACCGGCTCGGGGGTGGCGTCGGCGGTGAGCTTGGCGGCGCGGCGGACCGGGACGGTGCCCAGGTCGTTCTGCCACTTCGAGCCGCCGGAGGTGTTGACGGCGAGCCCGCCCTCCTTCCAGGTGCCGGCGTCGGAGTCGTACAGGTCGGCGGCCGTGACGGCGAGGGTGGCCGAGCAGTTCACGGTCGTGGCGTCGACCTTGGTGCAGGTGCCCGGGTCGTCGCTGATGAACTCGTTGTCGGCGGCCTTGGCCGAGGTGCCGCGGTAGAGCACCGGGCCGGTGGCGATGCCGGACATGGAGAGGGTGCTGGGGTGCGTGACGGTGTAGGTCACCTTGACCTTGACCGTGGAGGTGGCCCCGACGGTGATGGCCTTGCCGGCGTTCACCTTCATCTTCGAGAAGGTGACGTTGGGGGCCGTCGTGCCGGCCGCCTGGGCGGTGGGCACGGCGAGGGCGGAGAGCGCCAGGGCGCCGAAGACGGCGGCCGCGGTGGCACGTATGCGCATGTGCGTTCCCTCGGAGGGAGAAGTGATCGTGGAGTCGGTCGACTCGGGTGATCAGATCCACGAGTCCGGGGGTGAGTTGTACGGCAAGAGCGCGAACCGGCCATTTTTTGTCCGTCCGTTACCTTGTCCCGCACAGACCGAGGCCCCGGTGGCGTGGTGCGCCACCGGGGCCGGGCCGGGTCCGCTCCGGCGAGGGGTTACTTCACGTCGACGTAGTCACCCGCGGCGCTGACCGCCGGGGTGGTCGAGGTGCCCGCGAAGGAGTACCGGAAGTAGCCGTCGACCGTGGCCTTGGTCGTCGTCTTCAGGTTGCCCGTGGAGTCCGTCTTGATGGTCTTCAGGGTGGTGTAGGTGCTGGAGTTCTTCTTGCGGAACTGCAGCTTGACCGGCTGGCCGGTGTAGCCGTGGTACTTGCCGTCGTCCCAGTTGGCGCGGGACAGCTTGCCCACGACGGTGATGGTCTTGCCCTTCTTCACCGGCTCCGGGCTGGCGTTGACCGTCAGCTTGGAGTAGCGCTGGAGCTTGAAGGAGTTGGTCGGGTCCTTCACGGCCACGCCGACCTTGTCCAGGTCCGGGTCGGAGGGGTTCTGGCCGTTGAAGGCGACCGCGTACGCGGCGGCCTTCCAGCTGCCGGCGTCCTCGCTGAGCAGCTCGGCCGGGTCGATGGACACGGTGGCCTTGCAGTTGGCCACGGTCGCGGAGGAGTCCGTGCAGGACCCGTTGGTGCTGTCGTAGAACCAGATCGAGTCCTCGAAGGAGGTCCCGCGGTACAGCTCGACGGCCGCGAAGAAGTCCTTCGCGTGGATCTTGACGTCCGTGCCGTGCGTCAGCGTGAAGGACACCGGCACCTTGACCACGTTGGTGGTGCCGACGGCGATGTTCTTGCCGTTGTTCACCTTCACGTTGGAGAAGGTGGCGTTCAGCTGGTACGGCGTGCCCGAGGCGACGGCGGCGAAGGACGAACGGCCCTGGTGGGCGGTGTGGGCGACCTTGCTCACGGAGTTCTCCGCGGGCACCCGCGTCTGGTCGGCGGCGTGGGCCGCGGGCAGGGCGAGGGCGGAGAGGGCCAGGGCGCCGGAGACGGCGGCCACGGTGGCACGAATGCGCATGTGCGGTTCCCCTGCGTACGTAGTGTTGAGGGAGTCGGATGCGACTCCGACTCGTCAGACACCGCACACAGGGGAACGGTTGTACACAATCTGAAGAAACTGTAAGAGAGTTCTGAAGGTCGGCCGAAAGGGGCTCGGCGGGTCAGTCGAACCAGCGGTCCCGGGCCAACTCCTCGGTGCGGGACGGGTCCTCCAGCAGGGCCGCCACCTCGAACCGGCGCGGCCACTGCCCCGCAGCCCAGGCGAGGCCCGCGGCGACCCCCTCCAGGGTGGCGGCATGCAGCACCCCGTCGTCGGTCAGCCGCCAGTCGATCTCGACGCCGTCCACGACCAGTTCGCCGTGTTCGACGTACGTCTCGGGCGTGCGCGGTCCGAGCAGCACCCGCACCGGCTCCGGCACGTCGTGCTCGGTGCCCTCGGAGTGCACCTCGCCGGTGACGGACTCGCTGAGCCGCCGCACCTGGAGCAGCTCGGCCAACTCGGCGGCCAGGGACGGCCGTACGGGCAGCAGGGGCACACCGGAGGTGAAGGGAAGCAGGTCCGGGGAGTCGACCACCACGGCGTCCGCGGCGTCCACGACCGTGACCCGGCCGTCGAGCACGGCCCGCAACTCGTCGGGCAGCGTGACCTGTTCCGGGTCCAGTTCCGCCAACGCCGTGTACAGACCGTGCAGTTGGGCGGCGGTGACCGGGCGGTCCGGGTCGGCGAGGCGGTCCAGCAGCTCGGCGGCGCCGCCCGGCTCGTCCAGGAGGGCGCCGACCGAGGTCCGCACCCCGAGCGCCCGCAGCACCTGCTCGTCCTCGAACCCGGTGGCGTCGGCCTCGTCGTACAGCCCGCGCAGCAACGGGTCGCCGCCCGCGGCCCGCAGGCCGGCGGGGCGCCGCCCGTCGAGGACCGGGTGCCCGCGCAGCCACCACGCGGTGTACGACCGGACGATTTCGTGGGTGCCGTCGGGCAGCAGGACGCGCACCGGCTGGGTCAGCGCGTCCCGCAGCGGCGGCCGGGCGAGCAGCGAGAGGGCCTCGGGCCAGTGGTCGTCGGCCACCAGGTCGAGGTCGCGCACGGCGACGAGTTCGGTGGCGACCGGCGGCACGGGGCTGTCCGGGAAGCGGTCGAGGATGTCCTCGCACCACACGTCCACCGCGTCCAGCAGCCCGGCGTCGTCCGGTTCGGCGAAGTCGCCCTCGCGGGGCTCCAGTTCGTCGGGGTCGAGGACGACGTCGGTGGCGCGCACCAGGGCGAATCCGGCGAGCACCCCGCAGGCGGTGAGCGGCTGTTCGCCCCATCGCTCGGCCAGTTCGCGGGAGACCGTGGGCAGTTCGTCCTCGCGGATCACCCGGGCGAAGGGGCTGCCGGGGTACACCAGCTCGCCGGCGGGGACGAGTTCGCCGTCCTCGTCGGGCAGCGCGAGGGCGCCGAGCCAGGGTTCCGCACCGGGCTCCAGGCCCGCGTCCCGCACCAGCCCGAGGACGGTGTCGGCCAGTTCCTCGGCGTCCGGGGCGTCCTCCTCCCAGGTGAGGCCGCCCTCCTCGTCCAGCGAGGCGGCGACGGCGGCCCGCACCTGCGGGGTGGTGAGCACCGCGCGCGGGGTGGCGGGCAGCGCGCCCAGCTTCTCCAGCAGGGGGTGCACGGCGTCCTCGTGGGCGACCTTCAGCCCGAGCCGGCCGAGCACGTCCACGTCGATCCGGGCGCCGTCGGGGGTGGGCAGCAGCACCTGCCGCGGGCCGATCGTGGTCCGGCCGTCGGCCAGCGGCACGGGCAGCCCGGACAGCCGGTCCGGGTCGATGCCGGCGAGGCTGTCGTAGAGCCGCCACCACCAGTCGGGGTCCTTCTCCAGACCGGCCAGCCGGTCGATGGCGTCGGCGAGCGGGAGCCGGGCCACGCCGAGCATGCGCAGCTCGGCGCGCCGCTCCAGGCCGGCCGGCAGCAGGGTGGGCAGCACCTCGGCGAGCACCCGCACGGTGTCGGCGCCCGCGCCCTCCACGATCTCCGCGTCCCGGGGCCGCAGGGCCTGCGGCAGCTCGTCCTCGCCACCCTCGCCGCCCTCGCCGTACGCACCGTCCCCGCCGGGCAGCGCGGGCGGCAGGAAGGCGGTGCGCGGCAGCCGCTCCAGCAGGGCCTGGCGCAGCGCCCCGTCCAGCTCGCCCTTGCCCAGCGGTCCGGGTACGAGGTCGACGGCGCCCTCCGTCACCGGCCGCCACCCGGCGAGCAGCGCGGCGTAGGCGTCGGCCGCGCGCTGCACCAGGAAGTCGGTGAGCGGGCCGGGCGCGGTGTGCCGGCGGGTGGTGTCCAGGGGGAAGGAGGCGATGAGCAGGGCGGGGACGCCCAGGGGTTCGTCGCTGGGGGTGGGGGCGTGCACCACGGGGGCCGTGCGGGGCCGCAGCGGACGGCCCTCGTCGTCCTCCGGGACGGCCCAGGTCACCGACCAGTGGGGGCGCAGCCGCTCCTCCACCGGCCGGTCGGCGAGGAGTTCGGGGTCGAGGGGGCCGTGGGCGGTGGTGGTCCGCCAGCGGGTGGTGCCCTCGCGGGAGTCCTCGACGACGGTGACGGCGCCCTCGGTGCGGCGGCACAGGGTGCGGGGCGCGTCGCCGTTCACCTCGATGACGACCTCCGCCAGACCGGGGAGGGTCAACAGCAGCGCGTCGTCCACGGCGTGCAGCAGCCGCTCGGCGAGGTCGGCGGCGGCCGCGTCGCGCAGCGGCAGGATGACGGCGGTGTCGTACGGGTCGGGGGCGGTGCCCTCGGCGGCGAACGGCAGCCGCAGCAGGGGGACGTGGCCCGCGCGCCGGCGGACCTCGTCACCGAGTCCGGGGCTGTGCCGGGCGGTGTCGGCGGCCAGCTCCCGGGCCTCGTCGAGGGACCAGCGCACCCCGCCGTGCCGGCCGACGAGCGCGGGCTCGTCCGTCACCGAGAGGACGGCGGCGAAGCCGACGCCGAACCGGCCCACCGCGCCGTGCGTGGACTCGGCGTCCCGCTTGGCGGAGGCGCGCAGGGTGGCGAGGGACTCGACGCCCGCCGCGTCCAGCGGGGCGCCGGTGTTGGCCGCGACCAGGACGTTGTCGCGCAGGGTGAGGCGGAGGCGGCCGGGGGCCCCCGAACGGGCGGCGGCGTCCGCCGCGTTCTGCGCCAGCTCGATCACCAGGCGGTCGCGGTAGCCGCCCAGGACCAGGTCCTCCTCCGCGTTGGCGTCCTCGCGGAACCGCGCGGGGCTGGTGGCCCAGGCGTCGAGGACGCCGCGACGCAGCCGGGCCGTCCCGAAGGGATCGGCACCCTCGGCCGCCGGCCGCACGTACTTGCTGCTCACGTTCACACTCCTCGTCGACGTGAGGAAGAAGGTACAGCGCGCCGCCGACATCGACGGTCCGGTGCGGGGCGCTTCGGCGGTGCCCGCCGGGTCAGGACACCCGCAGGCGGTAGACCTGCCGGGAGCCGCCCTCCGGGCCGGGGGCGGCCGGCTCGCCCGGGGTGAAGCCGAGGGCCGTGTAGAAGGCGCGGGCGCCGCTCGTCACCGCGCCGGGGTGGTCCGGGCCGAAGGTGACGACCTCCACGGTGGCGGGGGGCCGCACGAACCGCCGCAGCGACTCGGCCAGCAGGGCGCGGCCCACGCCCGTGCCCCGGGCCCGTTCGCTGACGACCAGCCAGTGCACCTGGTGGACCGGGGCGGTACCGCCGAACAGGAGGGCGCCGAGCGGGCCGGGGCCTTCGGCGACCAGGGCCGTGCCGCCGGCGGCGCCCCGCAGCACGGCGTCGGTGAAGCCGGGGTCGTCCACCATCGGGCCGAACCAGTGCTCCACTTCGGCCGCCAGCGCGAGGAAGGCGGGCAGGTCGGTGTCGCGCGCGAGCCGGATCACGGTCAGGAGTGGCCCAGTTCCGCGGTCTCCTCGTCCGGCGCCTCCGGCACCGAGCCGGAGTCGCGGGCCGGGTGCAGCGGGAAGGGCTCGACGCGGGTCTCGTCGACGACCGGCGGGGCGGGCTGCGGGGGCTTGGGCATGACGGCCGCCTCGGAGTGGGCGCCGCAGCCGTAGGCGAGGGAGACCACCCGGCCGTCGGCCGGGGAGAACTCGTTGGCGCAGACGCCGAAGGCCTGACCGAGGGAGCCGCCGATGGGCGTCAGGAAGCCGCAGGTCATGCAGGTGGCCGGGGCCGCCTGGGCCATCGGCGTCTTCGGGCCGAACGCCTCCTCCCAGCGGTCGGCCGCGCTGTGCAGGCCGTACCGGGACAGGACGCGGGCCCGGCGCATGCCCAGTTCCTCGGCCACCGCGGCGATCGAGCCGCGCGAGGGCGCGGCCGGCTGGGCCGCGGGGGCGCCCGGGGTGACGTCGGCGTCCTCGGCCTCCGCCAGTTCGGCCATCTCCTCGGACATCACCGAGTTGGGCGGCGGCTGGTCCTCGCCGGTGTAACCGGGCTCCAGACGCAGGTCGTCCTGGTCGGTGGGGAGCAGGTCGCCGGGGCCGAGGTCGCCCGGGCGCAGCCGCTCGCTCCACGGCACCCACTCGGGCGCGAGCACGGCGTCGGGGCCGGGCAGCAGCACCACCTCGTCCAGCGTGACGAGCTTGGCGCGGGAGGCGCGGGCCACGGTGACGGCCCAGCGCCAGCCCCGGTAGCCCAGCTCCTTGCACTCGAAGAAGTGCGTGACAACACGGTCGCCCTCGGAGACGAGGCCAGTGTGCTCGCCGACCACACCGGGCGCGGCCGCCTCCTCCGCGGCGCCCCGGGCGAGGTCGACCGCCTCGGCGCACAGACGGTCGGGGGTGCGGCTTCGCGTTGTCGCTGCGCTCACAGGTATCGCTTCTCTCCTACGCCGTCTCGTCAAGGCGGCTGCCTCCGGCGGGGTTGGCCGACGGAGCGGACCTCAGGACCGCATCGACGTCTGCATCCGCGCGCTGGGCGCACCTCTGCCATCCATTCTGCGTTATGGCTGAGATACGCACGCTACACCGAACAGGATTCGTTGCCGCTCGACGGCATTCTCCCCCACCCGGCCCGCCCCTCTCGCCGGTCCGGCGGGTGCGGTTCGCCGCCATACGTGCCGTATCCGCACTATCCGGAGGGTTCTCGGGGCACTATGAACCTCGTGGCGACCGCGGACAAGCGTGGGGTTCGGGGTGGCGGTGTCCGCCGGGGAGGCGGCGCCGTCCGGTCCGTCGGGCGTGCCCTGCACTTCCCCGTCACCGGCGCCGCGCGCGGCATCCGCCGGGCCACGCACGCGCACGGCGCCGGCGAATCGGGCCTCGGCAAGCTGATCGAGCTGCACGCGGTGAACGGCGCCGGGGACGTCATGATCACCGTGGCGCTGGCGTCCACCGTGTTCTTCTCGGTGCCGACCGACGAGGCGCGCGGGCGGGTCGCGCTGTACCTGGCGATCACCATGGCGCCGTTCACCGTGCTCGCCCCCGTGATCGGCCCGCTGCTGGACCGGCTGCCGCACGGGCGGCGGGCCGCGATGGCGGCGGCCATGCTGGCGCGGGCGCTGCTCGCGCTGGTGATCTCGGGCGCGGTGGCGACCGGCAGCCTGGGGCTGTATCCCGCCGCGCTCGGCGTGCTGGTCGCCTCCAAGGCGTACGGCGTGGTGCGCAGCGCCGTCGTACCCCGGCTGCTGCCGCCCCGGTTCTCGCTGGTGAAGGCCAACTCGCGGGTGACGCTGGCCGGGCTGCTCGCCACCGGGGTGGCCGCGCCGATCGCGGCGGGGCTGCACCGGATCGGCGACCCCTGGCCGCTGTACGGCGCCTTCCTGATCTTCGCGGGCGGTACCGCGCTGTCCTTCTCGCTGCCGCCCAAGGTGGACTCGGCGCGGGGCGAGGACGTGGCGCTGCTCGCGGCCGGCCCGCCACGGGGGCCGCACCGCAAGCGGCAGGGGAAGCGGCCGGTGCTGCGGGCCGTGGGGTCCACCGTGACGCACGCCCTCGCCGCCAACGCCGCCCTGCGCTGCCTGTCCGGCTTCCTGATCTTCTTCCTCGCCTTCCTGCTGCGCGAGCATCCGCTGGCCGGTCAGAGCGCGGCGGTCTCGCTGGGTCTGGTGGGCGTCGCGGCCGGTGCGGGCAACGCGCTGGGCACGGCGGTGGGGGCATGGCTCAGATCACGCGCCCCGGAGATCATCATCGTGACGGTCATCGCGGTGGTCCTGGGCACGGCGGTCGTGGCCGCGCTCTTCTTCGGGGCCGTCCTGGTCACCTGTCTCGCCGCCGTCGCCGGGTTCGCGCAGGCGCTGGCCAAGCTGGCGCTGGACGCGCTGATCCAGCGGGACGTGCCGGAGCTGGTGCGTAGTTCGGCGTTCGCCCGCTCGGAGACACTGCTGCAGATGGCGTGGGTGTTCGGCGGCGCGGTCGGCATCGTGATGCCGCTCAACGGCACGGTCGGGCTGCTGGTCGGCGCCGCGTTCGTGGCCGTCGGCTGGCTGAGCACGCTGCGCGGCCTGGTCCGTTCGGCGCGCCACGGCGGCCGGGCCCGGATGGCGTGAGAACGGCGGCCGAGGTGACGGCGGGTGACGGCCCGGACACGGCCGGGTTGTCGCGGACACGACTGGCGTAACGAACCGGGCACGCCGCACCCCACGTGGCCGGGCGGCTCCGGGCGCCCGATAGCCTTCGGCCATGACCACGCTGCAATCCGTTGTGCGACGCCGCCGCGCCGTCGCCGCCGCCGGCGCCGTTTCCGCCGGACTGCTCGTCCTGTCGGGCTGCTCCAAGCCGACCCCCGTCGCGTCGCTCACCGTCGGCGGGGACACGGTCCACTCCGAGGCCCTCTGCTACAACGACGGCAACAAGCTGACCGCCGCCTCGCTGAAGACCTGCGCCAAGAAGGTCGACGAGGCCAAGGCGATCTCGCTCAGCGACGTCGACACCCTGCGCATCGGCGTCGACCCGAAGATCGCGGACGCCGGATGGGCCGTGCTGATCAACGGTCAGCCGTTCATCAACTACAACACCTCGACGTACCGCACGCTGCCGAGCGACGCGTTCTTCAACAGCCGGTACAACACCGGCGGCGACACCAACTCCGTGGTGATCCAGATGGGCTCCAAGGCGACCCAGGGCGTGTGGTCCTTCAAGGTGAAGAAGAAGGCCTGATCACCACGTCCGCACGTGTCCTCGTGGCCACTGCGGTCCCGGTCGAACGGGACGCGGTGGCACAGGCGTTCCCCCGACCGGCCCAGGAGCTGCCGCTCCCGGGCGCGGTGCTCCGCCGTACGGCCACCGCCGCCGGTCCCCCGGCCACCGCCGTGGTCGATCTGCTCGCCGCCGGGGTCGGACCGGCCCGGGCCGCCGCCTCCACCGCCGCCGCGCTGACCGCGGCCGCCCTCGACGGCGCCCCCTACGACCTGGTCGTCTCGGCCGGGATCGGCGGTGGCTTCGCGCCCGGGGCGCCGCTCGGCTCCCTCGTCGTCGCCGACGCCATCACCGTGGCCGACCTGGGCGCCGAGACCGCCGACGGCTTTCTGCCGGTCACCGAACTCGGCTTCGGGACCGTCACCCACCGCCCGCCGGAATCACTCGTACGGGCCGTGGCCGAGGCCACCGGTGCCCGTATCGGCACGGCGCTGACCGTGTCCACCGTGACCGGCACCGCCGACCGCGCCGCCGCGCTGCGCGCCCGGCACCCCCGCGCGCTCACCGAGGGCATGGAGGGCTTCGGCGTCGCCGAGGCCGCCGCCGCCCAGGGGGTGCCGGTGCTGGAGATCCGCGCGATCTCCAACCCGGTCGGCCCCCGCGACCGCGCCGCCTGGCGCATCGGCGACGCCCTCGCCGCCCTCACCGCGGCCTTCGGGAAGCTCGCGCCCGCATTGGAGAGTTGGAAACCGCATGACCAGTGAGCAGTTGCAGATCGCGTACTCGCCCTGCCCCAACGACACCTTCGTCTTCGACGCCCTCGCCCACGGCCGCGTCCCCGGCGCGCCCGCGCTGGACGTGACCTTCGCCGACATCGACATCACCAACGGCATGGCCGAGCGCGGCGAGTTCGACGTGCTGAAGGTGTCGTACGCCGTCCTGCCGTACGTCCTCGACGAGTACGCGCTGCTGCCCTGCGGGGGCGCGCTCGGCCGGGGCTGCGGTCCGCTGGTGCTCACCAAGGAGGCCGGCGCCGACCTGACGGGCCGTACGGTCGCGGTGCCCAGCGAGAAGTCGACGGCCTATCTGCTGTTCCGGCTGTGGGCGGCCGACACGGTGCCCGGGGGGGTCGGCGAGATCGTGGTCATGCCGTTCCACGAGATCATGCCGGCCGTGCGGGACGGCAAGGTGGACGCCGGGCTGGTGATCCACGAGGCCCGCTTCACCTACCAGAACTACGGGCTGCACAAGCTCGCCGACATGGGCGAGCACTGGGAGCGGACCACCGGGCTGCCGATCCCGCTGGGCGCGATCGTGGCGAAGCGGTCGCTGGGCGCCGAGGCGCTGACCCGGCTCGCCGACTCGGTGCGCGCCTCCGTGCGGGCCGCGTGGGACGACCCGGAGGCCTCCCGGCCGTATGTGATGGCGCACGCCCAGGAGATGGACCCGGCCGTGGCCGACCAGCACATCGGGCTGTACGTCAACGAGTTCACCGCGGACCTCGGCGAGGACGGCTACGCGGCGATCCGGGGGCTGCTCACCCGGGCGGCGGCCGAGGGACTGGTACCGCCCCTCGGCCCGGACGCACTCGCGTTCCCCTGACGGGAGCCGGACGAGCCGGCGGTCAGACGTCCAGCTGGTCGGCGACCGCGCGGAGCAGGCCGGCGATCTTCTTGCCGGAGGCCTTTTCGGGATAACGGCCCTTCTCCAGCATCGGAGTGATGTTCTCGAGGAGGGTCGTCAAATCCTGCACGATCGAGGCCAGCTCGTCGGGCTTCTTGCGCTGGGCGGCGGCCACCGAGGGCGTCGGGTCGAGCACGATCACCGAAAGCGCCTGATCGCCGCGCTGACCGGCGACCACGCCGAACTCCACGCGCTGTCCCGGCTTGAGCGCATCGACGCCGGCGGGGAGAACCGAGGAATGGACGAAGACGTCACCGCCGTCGTCACGGGAGAGAAAGCCGAAGCCCTTCTCGCTGTTGAACCACTTGACCTTGCCGGTAGGCACGTCTGTCCTCGTCCTCGTACTCGTCGGGAAAACTGCTTCGGAAACGGCTCTTGATAGCACTAGAGCGGGTCGTCCGTGACCCGCTGCTACCAAGGCTAATGGTCTTGGACCCGGTGACAAGACGTCCCCCGGTCGTTCTCTCGCGCAGGAACTACCCTGGTCCGGTGCGTGACAAAACCCAAGCGAATTCCGCCGGGCCCGGTGACGGACTGATCCGCGCCGGTGCCATCGTGTTCTTCATCGGGGCCCTGGCCGCCCTGATCACCGTGATCCCGCTGTTCATCGGAATCAAGCCGTTTCCGACCTACATGTACGGCCTGAGCATGCTCATGGGCGTCGGTTTCCTCGTGGCCGGCGCGGGCGTGCTGCGGTCGGTCGCCGCCGGGCGGCGTCAGGCGCGGGAGGCCGCGGCCTCCCGCTGACCGTCGCGGTAGCCGGCCAGCCACTGCGGGAAGGCGGACAGGTCCGTGAGGACGACGTCCGCCCCGGCCGCGCGCAGCTCGTCCGCCGGGCAGGGGCCGGTCGCCACGGCGACCGACAGCGCGCCCGCCGTACGCGCCCCGCGCACGTCCCCGATGTGGTCGCCGACGTAGACCCCCGCGCCGTGCTCGCGCAGCGCCTCGGCCTTCTGCTCGGCCCACAGGTCGCCCACGACGACGTCCGGCTCCATGCCCAGGTGGGACAGGTGCAGCTCGGCGTTGGGCCGGTACTTGGCGGTGACCACCATGGTCCGCCCGCCGGCCGCGCGCACCGCGGCGAGGGCCTCACGGGCGCCGGGCATGGCGGGCGTCGCGGCGATGGCTATCGACGCGTACATCTCCCGGTACAGCTCCGCCACGGCCGGTACCTCCTCGGCCGGGAACCAGTTCACCAGTTCGTCCGTCAGCGGCGGGCCGAGCCGGGTGACCGCCAGATCGGCGTCGATGTACGTCCCCGTGCGCTCCGCCAGCGCCAGGTAGCACGCGCGGATGCCCGGCCGGGAGTCGATGAGGGTCATGTCGAGGTCGAAACCGACGGTGAGGGAGGCCATGGGGAACATGGTGCCAGGTGGCCGGGGCGCTCCCCATCCTCCGTTCCCGTGACCCGCGTCCCCCGCCGGGGCGATCAGCTCCGGCGCTGCGAGCGCCACACCAGGTACAGCGCCGAGGCGACGGCCGCACCGCGCACCACCCACGGCCAGGTCTGGGAGACGGCGTCGCCCATCCGGCCCTGGGCGATCGGGTCGCCCCAGCGGCCGCTCTGCCGTCCCCACAGCCACACCAGGCCCGCCGCGGCCGCGGTGCCGGGCAGCACCAGGACCGCCCACTTCGCCTCGGCGGGGGACAGCCGCCGCGAGGTGTAGGCGATCGCCCAGCCCGCCAGCAGCGCGAACCAGTTGCCGAGCACGGCGCCGACGACCAGCGCGGCGGCGGCCAGCAGCAGGAACGGGTTGGTCCAGCCGCCCGCGGGGCCGGGGAGGAGACGGCGGGCGGGGGCGTCCTCCGCCGGGGCGGGGGCGCGGCGCGGGAACAGGCCGAAGCGGCGCGCGGGGACGGCCTCGGCGGCCTCCTCCCCGGGTTCCTCCTCCGCCTCCTTCTCCGGCGTGCGCGCCCGCTCCGTCTCGTGCGGGGGCCGCTTGAGCAGATCGGGGATCTCCACGCCGCCGACGAAACCCGGCACCTCGTCGGTCTCCGGGTGCGCGCCACGCCCGGCGCCGGCGAAGGGACCGTCGGCCACCCGCCACCAGTCGGGCGGCAGGGCGGTGTCCCCCAGCTCGTGCGCGGGGGCGGTGTGCGGCGGGGACGGGGCGTCCCTCGGCACGGACGGCTCCGGCGCGGCCGGGGGCTCGGTGGCACGGGGCCGGGGCACGACCCGGCGCAGCAGCTTCGGGAGCTGCTGCTCGGCCGCCGCGGGGCGCGGCGGCCGCTCGGGGGCCGCGGGCTGGACCGGTACGGCGGCCGGCGGTCCGGCCGTGCCGGTGCCGCCGGAGCCGCCCGCGGCCCGGACCACCTCGTCCGGGGTGCCCAGCCGGTCCAGGATGCGGCGGACGGCGGCGGGACTGTCCACCGTGGCCCTGGCCCGGTCGCGGTCGATCTCGTTGCGCAGTTCCGACACCAGCCGCATCCGGGCGGACGACGGCAGCTGCCGCTGCTGCGCGATGTCCCCGACGCGGCTCAGGTACTCGTAGACGACCTTGTCGCTTTCGATGCCCACGGAATCCCTCCGGGGTGACGCCGACTGAAACCCCGTGAGGACGGTAGCGCAGAGCCGGGCCGCCCCCGCCACGGCTGAACCGCCGAGGACAACCCGCTACCGTTGGCCGGATGAGCCAAGAGGCCAACCCAGCCCCTCGGTCCCTCGCGGAGGCCCTCCGCGCCAGGGACGACGCCTCCCTGGCCGCGCTGCTGCGCAGCCGCCCGGACCTCATCACGCCCGTCCCCACCGATCTGACCCAGCTGGCCACCCGGGCCGGCACCCGGGCCTCGGTGCTGCGGGCCCTGGAGCGGCTGGACCGGTTCGCGCTCCAGACCGCGCAGGCGCTGGCCGTGGCCCCGGACCCGGCCCCCTACGCCGCCCTGCTCGGGCTGATGGCCGGGGACGCCGGGGACGAGGCGGTGGCCGCCGCACTGCCCCGCGCCCTCGCCACGCTGCGCGAACAGGCGCTGGTGTGGGGCGACGACGAACGGCTGCGCCTGGTGCGCACCGCCCGCGAAGTGCTCGCGCCCTCCGCGCAGCACCCCTCGCCGACCGGTCTCGGGCCCACCGTGTCGGAGGCCACCTCGGGCATGTCTCCGGGGCGGATCCAGGAGATCGTGACCACCGCCGGGCTGGCCTCGACGCACGACTCGGTGTCGGCGGTGGCCGCGCTGACCGCCCTGTTCACCGACCGGAAGAAGATGGCCCGGCTGCTCGCCGGGGCCCCGGACGCCTCCCGGGAGGTGCTGTCCCGGCTGGTGTGGGGGCCGCCGTACGGGCAGGTCACCCCGGAACCGGCCGCCCATCTGCGCTGGCTGCTGGACCGGGGGCTGCTGCTGCCGACCGCACCGGGCACCGTCGTACTGCCCCGCGAGGTGGCCCTGCATCTGCGCGCGGGCCGCGCCCACCGGGAGCCCGAGCCGCTGCCGCCGGCGGTGGAGCCGGCCGCCGTCCACCGTCCACAGGTGGTGGACGCGACGGCCGCCGGGCAGGCCCACACCGCCCTCGCCACCGTCGAGGAGCTGCTGACGGACTGGAACGAGGGCGGGCCCGCAGTGCTGCGGGCCGGGGGTCTGAGCGTGCGCGATCTGAAGCGGACCGCCATCGCCCTGGACGCGCCCGAGCCGGTCGCCGCGTTCTGGGTCGAACTCGCCTACGCGGCGGGCCTGCTGGCCTCCGACGGCGAGGCCGACGAACGCTATGCCGCCACCCCCTTCTACGACGAGTGGCTTCAGCGGCCCCCGGCCGAACGCTGGGCCCGGCTCGCCCAGGCCTGGCTGACGGGCACCCGGACGTCCGGTCTGGTCGGTGGCCGGGACGCGAAGGACCGGACGCTCTCCGCGCTCGGCCCGGGCCTGGACCGCTCGGCCGCGCCCGAGGTGCGGCACCGGGTGCTGACCCTGCTGGCCGGCCTGCCCGCGGGCACCGCCCCCGACCCGGACTCGGTCCTCGCCCGGCTGCGCTGGGAACGCCCCCCGCGCGGCACCGCGTCCACCGCCCGGACCGGCAAGGAGGACGGCACCGAGGACCTCCGCGCCCGCCTCGCCCGCTGGACCCTCTCGGAGGCGGAACTGCTCGGGGTGACGGGCCGGGGCGCCCTGTCCGCCCACGGCCGGGCCCTGCTGGGGGCACCGGCGCCGGGCGGCGTGGCCGGTCCGGCCGAGGCGGGCGGCCAGGCCGGGGCGGGCGAGCCCAGCGGCCCCGGGGACAAGCTCCCCGTCCACCACCGCGCGACGCCGCAGCTCCCGCCGCCCGCCCTCCTCTCCCCCACCGAGCAGGCCACCGCCGCCGCGGCAGCGGCCCGCATCCTCGCGCCGCTGCTGCCCGAGCCGCTGGACCACGTGCTGCTCCAGGCGGATCTGACCGCGGTGGCGCCGGGGCCGCTGGAGCGGCCGCTCGCCGAGATGCTCGGGGTGCTCGCGGACGTGGAGTCCAAGGGCGGCGCGACCGTGTACCGGTTCACCCCGGGGTCGGTGCGGCGCGCGCTGGACGCCGGGCGGACCGCCGCCGACCTGCACGACTTCCTCACCCGGCACTCGCGCACCCCGGTCCCGCAGCCGCTCGCCTACCTGATCGACGACGTGGCCCGCCGGCACGGCCATCTGCGGGTGGGCGCCGCCTCGGCGTACGTCCGCTGCGACGACGACGCCCTGCTGAACGAGATCCTCGCCGACAAGCGCGCCGCCGCCCTGCGCCTGCGCCGCCTCGCCCCCACCGTGCTGGCCGCGCAGACCGACCCGGCCGCCCTGCTGGAGGGCCTGCGCGCGATGGGCTTCGCGCCCGCCGCCGAGTCCGCCGAGGGCGATGTCCTGATCGCCCGCGCGCACGCCCACCGCACCCCGCCCCGCACCGCGCCGGAGCCGGTGCCGGAGGGGCCGCCGACGCCCGACGCCACCCTGCTCACGGCCGCGATCCGCGCCATCCGGGCCGGCGACCTGGCCGCCACGGCCCCCCGCAAGCCGGCCGGACCCGAGCCTGCGGGCGGCGAGCTGCCCCGCACCTCCTCCGCCGAGACCCTCGCCACCGTGCAGGCCGCGGTGCTCACCGGGGAGTCCCTGTGGATCGGCTACGTCAACGCCGAGGGCGCCGCCAGCCAGCGCGTCATCGCCCCGGTCCGGGTGGAGGGCGGGTTCGTGACGGCCTACGACCACACGGCCGACGAGGTGCGCACCTACCCGCTGCACCGCATCACGGGGGTGGCCGAGCTCGCCGGGGAGTGAGCGGGGACCCGCACCCGGGCCCCCATGGCGTCCGCGGCCCTCCGTGATCGCCGCCGGATGGGGCACACTGGACGTTTGGCCGTAGTGGGAGGCCGTAGTGGAAAGGGTGTACCGCGCGTGAATGGTCCACTGATCGTCCAGTCCGACAAGACCCTGCTCCTGGAAGTCGACCACGAGCGGGCCGACGACTGCCGCCGGGCCATCGCGCCGTTCGCCGAACTGGAGCGGGCCCCCGAGCACATCCACACCTACCGGGTGACGCCGCTCGGCCTGTGGAACGCGCGGGCCGCCGGGCACGACGCGGAACAGGTCGTGGACGCGCTGGTGCAGTACAGCCGCTATCCGGTGCCGCACGCGCTGCTGGTGGACATCGCCGAGACGATGGACCGCTACGGCCGCCTCACCCTCTCCAAGCACCCGGCGCACGGACTGGTCCTGACGACCACCGACCGGCCGGTGCTGGAGGAGGTGCTGAAGTCCAAGCGGATCGCCCCGCTGGTCGGCGCCCGGATCGACCCCGACACCGTGGTGGTCCACCCCTCCGAGCGCGGGCAGATCAAGCAGACGCTGCTGAAGCTCGGCTGGCCGGCCGAGGACCTCGCCGGTTACGTGGACGGCGAGGCGCACCCCATCGAGCTGCACGAGGACGGCTGGGCGCTGCGGCCGTACCAGAGGCAGGCCGTGGAGAACTTCTGGCACGGCGGCAGCGGTGTCGTCGTACTGCCCTGCGGCGCGGGCAAGACGCTGGTGGGCGCCGCCTCCATGGCCGAAGCGAAGTCGACCACGCTCATCCTGGTCACCAACACGGTCTCCGCCCGGCAGTGGAAGCACGAGCTGGTGAAGCGGACCTCGCTGACCGAGGACGAGATCGGCGAGTACAGCGGCACCCGCAAGGAGATCCGCCCGGTCACCATCGCCACCTACCAGGTGCTGACCACCAGGCGGAAGGGCGTCTATCCGCACCTGGAGCTGTTCGACTCCCGGGACTGGGGTCTGATCGTCTACGACGAGGTGCATCTGCTGCCGGCTCCCGTCTTCAAGTTCACCGCCGATCTCCAGGCACGGCGACGGCTGGGGCTGACCGCCACGCTGGTGCGCGAGGACGGCCGTGAGTCGGACGTGTTCTCCCTGATCGGGCCGAAGCGGTTCGACGCGCCCTGGAAGGAGATCGAGGCGCAGGGCTACATCGCGCCCGCCGACTGCGTCGAGGTCCGGGTGAACCTGACGGAGTCCGAGCGGCTGGCGTACGCCACGGCCGAGACGGAGGAGAAGTACCGCTTCTGCGCCACCACGGACACCAAGCGGAAGGTCACGGAGGCGATCGTCCGCCGGTTCGCGGGCCAGCAGGTCCTCGTCATCGGCCAGTACATCGATCAACTCGACGAGCTGGGCGAGCACTTGAACGCCCCGGTCATCAAGGGCGAGACCTCCAACGCCCAGCGCGAGAAGCTCTTCGACGCCTTCCGCGAGGGCGAGATCAACGTGCTGGTGGTGTCCAAGGTCGCCAACTTCTCCATCGACCTGCCCGAGGCCACGGTCGCCATCCAGGTGTCCGGCACCTTCGGCTCCCGCCAGGAGGAGGCCCAGCGGCTCGGCCGGGTGCTGCGGCCCAAGGCCGACGGCCACCAGGCGCACTTCTACTCGGTCGTCGCCCGCGACACCATCGACCAGGACTTCGCCGCCCACCGCCAGCGCTTCCTGGCCGAGCAGGGGTACGCCTACCGGATCGTGGACGCCGACGAACTGCTGTCGGAGACGGAGGGCTGACCGGGCGCGGGGGCGAACGCCGTCACGCCCGGCGTATGCCCGTCTCTTCGCCGTACTCGCCGAGGATCACCACGCCGAACGCCGCCTCGGCGAACACCTTCAGGGCGCGCAGGGCGCTGCCGAGGAGGTGACGCGGGGCGCCGTCCACGGCCGTGGCCCCGGCCGGGGGCCGGGCGGAGGAGGGGGAAACGGTTGCTGCGCTCATGCCTCCATGGTGGAACCGTCCGCCTCGCGGGGGTATCGGCCCAGAGGCCCAATTCCCCGAGCCACCGCCTACACCCCGGGGTGGACCCCACCCCTACTCGGGCCGCCTTCGTCCCCTGAGAGCGCGTGGGGGTCGAGCGGGTCCTCCTCGCGGGGAGCCCCTCCGGCCGGCACCTGCCCACCGTCGACACCGGGCGCCGGCCGACCCCCGGTACGGCGGTGTCCGGTACGGCGGCGTCCGCCGCCGCTGGTCGACACGCGTGAGAGGAAACTCCCCCGCCCTGCGTCGTCCGCCGCGGCCCGTGGGCCGGCCGGACCCGCGCCGTACCGGCCGCCGAATATCCATTGGCGTTCGCCACGGCGCCTCACTAAAATCCTCCCCCTTGCCCGCCTCCCCGCACCGGAGTGCCGCCGTCCGGCCGGAAACCGGACGGCACGTCGTCCCGCACGACCTCGTCACCGTCGTACCGCCCGTAGCAGGCCCACCGGAGGCACCCCCTTGTCCACGTCCGCCCACGACCAGGCCGTCGACCCCCTCTCCCGCGAGCGCTCGCACCTCGCCGCCTCCCGCGCCGCCCTGCGCGCCATGCGGGAGGACGTGGAGGCGCTGGACATCCGGGACGTCACCGCCAACTGGGTCAACGCCGAAGTGCTCAGCCGCCAGATCGACGACCGCATCAAGGCGCTGGCCGACCTCAGCGACACCCCGCTGTTCTTCGGCCGGCTCGACTACCTGCACGCCCCGGGGGCGGAGCAGGCCGAGGGCGCGCAGGGCGAGCAGTTCTACATCGGGCGGCGGCACGTGCACGACGCCGACGGCGATCCCATGGTCATCGACTGGCGTGCCCCGGTCTCCCAGCCGTTCTACCGGGCCTCGAAGAAGGACCCGATGGACATCGGGCTGCGCCGCCGCTTCGGCTACACCGGCGGCGACCTGACCGCGTACGAGGACGAGCGGCTGTCCGACCCCGCCGAGGCGGCCACCACCAGCAAGCTGCTCCAGCGGGAGATCGAGCGCCCGCGCGTCGGCCCGATGCGCGACATCGTCGCCACCATCCAGCCCGAGCAGGACGAGATCGTCCGCAGCGGGCTGGGCGGCACGGTCTGTGTCCAGGGAGGCCCCGGCACCGGTAAGACCGCCGTCGGCCTGCACCGCGTGGCGTATCTGCTGTACGCGCACCGGGAGCGCCTCGCCCGCACCGGCACCCTGGTCATCGGCCCGAACAAGTCGTTCCTGCACTACATCGAGCAGGTGCTGCCGGCCCTCGGCGAGCTGTCCGTGCAGCAGGCCACCGTGGACGACCTGGTGGCGCAGGTGGAGGTGCGCGGCACCGACGAGGCGGCCGCCGCGGTCGTCAAGGGCGACGCCCGGATGGCCGAGGTGCTGCGCCGGGCCCTGTACTCGTACGTGACCATGCCGACCGAGCCGGTGGTGGTCGTGCGCGGGTCGCGGCGCTGGCGGGTTCCGGCGTACGAACTCCAGGAGCTGGTGGAGCAGTTGCTGGCCCGGGACATCCGGTACGGCGCCGCCCGCGAGGCCCTGCCGCAGCGGATCGCGCACGCGGTGCTGGTGCAGATGGAGCGGGCCGGCGAGGCACCGGACGACCGGGTGCAGGACGCGGTGGCGCGCAACAGCGCGGTGAAGGCGGCCGTGAAGGCGATCTGGCCGGCCGTCGACCCGGCGAAGCTGGTGCTGCGGCTGCTCTCCGAGCCGGAGTTCCTCGCCGAGCACGCCGAGGGCGTCCTGGACGAGGACGAGCAGAAGACGATCCTGTGGGCCAGGCCGGCGCGCAGCGTGAAGTCGGCCAAGTGGTCCGCCGCGGACGCGGTGCTGATCGACGAGGCGACCGACCTGATCCAGCGCACGCACTCGCTCGGGCACGTGGTCCTGGACGAGGCGCAGGACCTCTCCCCGATGCAGTACCGCGCGGTGGGCCGCCGCTGCACCACGGGCAGCGCCACCGTGCTGGGCGACCTGGCGCAGGGCACGACGCCCTGGGCGACGCGGAGTTGGCACGAGGCGCTGGCCCACCTGGGCAAACCGGACGGCGTCATCGAGGAGTTGACGGCCGGTTTCCGTGTGCCGACCGATGTCATCACGTACGCCTCCCGGCTGCTCCCCCACATCGCGCCCGGTCTGACCCCGGTCGCCTCCGTCCGTGAGAACCCGGGCTTCTTCGAGGTCCGCCCGATCGACGGCACGGACCAAGTCGTCGCGGCCTGCGAGGAGTTGCTGGGCAACGAGGGCTCGACCGGCCTGATCGCCGCCGACGCCCGGATCCCGGCGCTGGCCGAGGCGCTGACGGCGGCGGGCATCGGGTACCTGGCGCCGGGCGAGGAGACCACCCGCGAGACCCGGCTGACCCTGGTGCCGGCCTCGCTCGCCAAGGGCCTGGAGTACGACTACGTGGTGCTCGACGAACCGCAGGCCGTGGTGGATGGCGAACCGGACGAGCGGACCGGGCTGCGGCGCCTGTACGTGGCCCTCACCCGAGCGGTCTCCGGCCTGGTCGTGACCCATGCGGCACCCCTCCCGGAGCAACTCCTCCAGGCCGGTACACGTCCGTTTCCTCCCACCCGTTGGTCCCCGGCCGGACTGGGGCTATCGTCGGAATCCTGAGGCCAGGGCGAGGGAGGACGGCCGGTGATGCCGCAGGACGAGGCCGTGATCGGCTGCACGGGGAAGGTCCTCATAGGAACGCGTGGCTCCGCGGGACCGGGCGAGATCCTGGTCCGGGTCAGGGGTGGTTCCGAGACGTTCCTCGCCTGGTCGGAGGAGCCCCTGCCGCCGGGCGCGACGGTACTCGTGATCGAATCACGGGGTTCTCGCGCGGTCGGCGTCATCGAGTGGGCCGATCCATTGGACGCGCTCGGCGGCGGCGCCGCCGACGCCTGCTGAGGAGTACGAGAAAATGTTCGGATACCGCGTACCCGCGCCCGACGAGGCGATGCTGATCTCGGGCGGGCGACGGGGACTGGGGGGCGCGCCGTTCCGAGTGGTGACGGGCCACGGCAAGTTCGTGGTCCCGTTCTTCCGCAAGACCCGCTTCCTCTCCCTCGCGATGTGCGAGTCGGAGGTCACCGAGACCTGTGTGACCAAGCAGGGCATCGCCCTGCACGTGCGCGCGGTCATCGCCTTCAAGGTCGGCAACGACCACGAGAGCATCATCAACGCGGGCCAGCGCTTCCTCTCCGACCAGGACCAGATGTCGGTGCTCACCGGCCGGATCTTCGCGGGCCATCTGCGCGCGATCATCGGCTCGATGACCGTCGAGGAGATCGTCACCGAACGGCAGAAGCTGGCCGCGGAGGTGCTGGACACCTCCAAGACCGAGATGGCCAAGATCGGCCTGATCGTGGACTCGCTGCAGATCCAGTCGATCGACGACGGCGACACCGGCTACATCGACGCGATGTCCGCCCCGCACAAGGCGGCCATCCAGCGCCAGGCGCAGATCGCGCAGGCGCAGGCCACGCAGGCGGCGGTGGAGGCGGAGCAGGAGGCGGCCCGCCGGCAGGCGGAGTACGCCCGGCAGACCGCCGTCGTCAAGGCCGAGTACTCGGCCGAGGTGGACCGCGCGCAGGCGCAGGCGGCGCAGGCCGGTCCGCTGGCGCAGGCGCACGCCCAGCGGGAAGTGCTGGACGCGCAGACCGAGCTGGCCGAGCGCCAGGCGCTGCTGCGGCAGAAGCAGCTGGTGGCCGAGGTCGTGAAGCCGGCCGAGGCGGAGGCCGAGCGGGTGCGCATCCTCGCGGCGGCGGAGGCCCAGCGGATGAAGATCCAGGCGGAGGCGGCGGCCTCCTACGACCGGGTCGCGCTGGACCGGATGCTGATCGACCAGCTGCCGCAGATCGTGAAGGAGGCGGCCGGCGGTCTGTCCGGCGCCAACGTCAACGTCCTGAATGGCGCGGACGGCCTCGGCGAGATCGCGGCCGGTCTGGTCTCCCAGGGCCTGACCATCCTGGACTCGGTCCGGCAGAACCTCGGCGGCCAGGAGTCCGACGGCCACCGGGCCGAGGAGAACCGGAACAACGGCCTGCTCCAGCTGCACTCGGGCAAGAACAAGAAGTCGGACGACGGCCCGGTGGACGTCGACTGACGCGCGCCCCGCGCGCCCGCGTGACCGCCCCGCTCCCTACCGGTCTCCCGGCCGGGGGCGGGGCGGTCCGCGTCGGGGCGGGGCTCACGTGCCCGCGCCCCGTCCGGTATCTAGCCGGCCGCTCCGTCCAGCACCCGGCGCCACTCCTTGACGGACGCCTCGGACACCGGTCCGTGCCAGCCCTGGGGGCGGGCCGCGCCGCCGATGTGGAAGGCGTCGAGGCCGGCGGCGAGCAGCGGCGGGACGTGGTCCAGGCGCAGCCCGCCGCCGACGAGGATGGTCTGGTCGTAGCCGGGTTCGCCCTGACGGCCGAACTCGGCGAGCAGGGTGGGCAGCCCCTCGTCCACGCCGCCGGCGGAGCCGGCGGTGAGATAGGTGTCGAGGCCGGGCAGGTCGGCGAGCTGCTTGCGCAGGGCGTCGCGGTCGGCGGCGCGGTCGATGGCGCGGTGGAAGGTCCACCGGCAGCCGTCCAGCGCGGCGACGACCCGCTCCACGGCGGCCAGGTCCACTCCCCCGTCCGCGTCGAGGAAGCCGAGCACGAACTGGTCGGCGCCCACCGACCGCATCTCGTCGGCCACCCGCAGCAGCCGCTCCACCGCACCGGCCGCGAACCCGTCCGCCAGACGGAGCATCACGCGCAGCTCGATGTCCACGGCGGCGCGGATACCGGCGACGGTGGCGGCGGACGGGGTGAGCCCGTCGGCCGCCATCTCGGTGACCAGCTCCAGGCGATCCGCACCCCCGGCCTGGGCGGCGACCGCGTCCTCGATGTCGAGGGCGATCACCTCCAGGACTGCACGCTTGCTCATGGCACCCCATTCATCGCGGCCCAAAGATCCGACTAAAGGTCTAGTCCAATTTAAGAGTACGCCGACGGGGAGGCGCCAGTACGCCACCGGGAAAGCGGCCGGCCGCCGCTCAGCCGAACACGTTCAGCTCCGCCTCCGTCGCGCCCGCCAGCTCGTACCCCCGACCGTCGACCGAACGGCCCGCGTAGAGCCGTACGAGGGTGGGGGCGTCGCCGATGTAGCGCGCGGGCGGGGCGCCCGGGACGGAGGCGCCCAGCCGCAGCGGCTCGTCCAGTTCGTCCAGGTCGGCGTGGAGGGGCACGTGGTCCAGCTCACGGGTGTACCGGGCCAGCAGGTCGAGGGCGTACGGCAGGCCCGCGCCCGCGTACGCGCCCGGCACGCCGAGCACCTCCCGCACGTCCCCCGCGTGCACCCACTCGCCGAGCGCGACGGCGTCCAGGCGCCCGTCCCCGCGCGCGAGCACGGCACCGGCCTCGGTCATCCCGCGCTCCAGCTCGTCCACCACCTGGCCGTCGGTCCATGCGGCGCGCTCGGCGATGTCCCGGTCGTTGGCCTCGGGCGAGAACACGCCCTTCTCGAACCGCCGCTCCACCACCCGGCTCAGCACGGCGGAGCAGTGGGCCAGCACATCCCGCACGGTCCAGCCCGGGCACGCGGGCACCGGCAGGGCGAAGTCGGCGGCGGGCCGGACGCGCAGCAGCGGTATCAGGGCGTCCCGCTCGATCGTCAGCAGCCGCCCGGGCAGTCCGGGATCCCGTCCCTCACGCAGATCAGTCATGCGCCCAAGCTAGGGCCTCCCGTTTTGGATCGTGCCGGGCTCGTGGGGGTCTGGCCCAATCCAGACGAAAGACCCCAGGGTGCCACCCCCGCCCGCACCGCCCGAACGCGAGAATGGGCCCATGGCCGACCTCGACGCCCTCCGCACCCGCTTCGCCCGCGCCCTGGAGGCGGCCCGCGCCCCGGGTGGCGGGCCGGACCCCGCGCCCTACGCCGACAACCTCCTCGCCCGCTGGCAGGAGCCCCAGCGCCGCTACCACACGCTCGCGCACCTCACCGCCGTCCTCGACCACGTCGACACGCTGGCGCGGTACGCGGCCGATCCGGACGTCGTACGGCTGGCCGCCTGGTTCCACGACGCGGTCTATCTGCCGGAGCGCTCGGAGAACGAGGAGCGGTCGGCGCGGCTGGCCGAGCGGGCCCTGCCGGAGGCGGGGGTGCCGGAGGCGAAGACCGCCGAGGTGGCCCGGCTGGTCCGGCTGACCGTCACCCACGACCCGGCCGACGACGACCGCGACGGCCAGGTGCTGTGCGACGCCGACCTGGCGATCCTGGCCGCGCCCCCGTCGGCGTACGCCGTCTACACCGCCGAGGTCCGCGAGGAGTACCACTTCGTCCCCAACGACGCCTTCCACCAGGGACGTTCCGACGTCCTGCGCCAACTCCTGGCCCTGCCCCGGCTGTTTTGCACGCCGTACGGCCGGGAGCACTGGGAGGCCACGGCCCGCTACAACCTCGCCGCCGAACTGGAAATGCTGTCGCCGTGACGGCGGCCCCGGCCTAGGGTGCGGCCATGCGAGCGACGAGTGGCGACCAGGTGACCGAGTCCGTGGCCGGGTGTGTGGCCGTACTGCGCAAGGCGGTGGGGCGGGACTGGCACGGCGTGCGGGCCGGGCGGGTGGAGTGGGACTGCCACACCACCGCCGTGCACGTCGCGGACGATCTCGTGGCGTACGCCGCCAACCTGGCCGGACGCGCGCGGGACGCCTACGTGCCCTTCGAGCTGAAACTGGACGAGAGCACCGACAACGCGGGGCTGCTCCAGGTCCTGGAGGCCACCGGCGCGCTGCTCGCCGCCGCCGTGGCCACCGCGCCGCCGGACGTCCGCGCCTTCCACCCCTACCCGTTCCGCGCCGCCGACCGCCACGGCTTCGCCGCGATGGGCGTCGCCGAAGTCCTGCTGCACACCCACGACATGGCCGAGGGTCTCGGCCTCGCCTACGAGCCGCCCGCCGAACTCGCCGAGTCGGTCCTGGCCACGATCTTCCCGCACGTCCAGCCCGGCCCGGAGCCCTGGCCGACCCTGCTGTGGGCGACCGGCCGCGGCGAGCTGCCCGGCCGGGACCCGGTCACCGCGTGGCGCTGGTACAACAACCTCGTCCTGAGCACCGAGCGCCTCACCCTCACCGGTGTCCGCCCGGCCGCCGCCCGCGATCTCGCCCTCGACGGCGACGGCGGCTTCGACTGGCTCGGCGACGGCCCCGAGGAGGGCACCCGGGACGCCGCCCGGATGCTGGTGAAGGCGTACGAAGCCGGCGTCCACCGGCCCGAGTTCACCTCCTTCGTCCTCGTCCGCACCGAGGACGGCCGCGCGGTCGGCACCCTCGGCTTCCACGGCACCCCGGACGAGGACGGGCGGGTGGAGATCGGCTACAACCTGGTCGAGGACGCCCGCGGCCGGGGGTACGCCACGGAGGCGCTGCGCGCACTGGCCGGGTGGGCGCTGGCCCGCGACGACGTACGGACGCTGTACGCGCGGGCCCGGAAGGACAACGCCGACTCCCAGGGCGTCCTCACCCGCGCCGGGTTCACTCCGCTGGGCGCGCTCGACGACCGGCTCCTGGCCTACGAGCTGCACGGGTGAACGCGGGCGGGTGCGCCTAGGAAATCCCCCGCCGCACCAGCCCCTTGGGCCGCCGCAGCCCCGACGCCCGCAGCAGCCGCACCACTTCGCGGCTGCTGACCTCCACCGCGCCGGCCGCCACCGCGTCGGCGTACCGGTGCGCCGGAAGGTCGTAGTGGTCGCGTTCGAAGGCCCGCCGGGGCACGCCAAGACCGTCGGCGAACAGGCGCAGTTCGTCGTACGACACGTCGCTCACCAGGTGGGACCACAGGCGCCCGTGCCCCGGCCAGGTGGGCGGGTCGATGTACACCGTCACGGACGCCTCACGCGGACGGCGCCTCGCCGAAGGCCGAGGCGAGCGAACCCACCGCCGCGACCTTCACGCCCACCTTGTGGCACACCCAGTGCGGGTCGGGGCCCAGCTCCGGCTCCACGTCCAGCGCGTGCGGGTCGCCCGAGCCGCAGGCCGGGCACAGCGGCCAGCGGCCGTACCGCTCCAGCAGCGCGTCCTGCACGTCCTGCGCGACCAGGCCGGCCACGTAGTGCACGCCGTCCGGCCACTGCTCGACCCACCAGCGGCGCTGCGCCACGGAGTCCTCGACCAGCGACACCACGTCCGCCTCCGCGACCCGGCCGGCGACCAGATCGGCGAGGACCAGGGCGCGGGCCGCGTGCAGGGCCTGTTCAAGGGGACTGATGGGCTCCATAGGACCCATTGTGCGCACTCTTGACCCGGACACCGAACCGAAAATATCTTTCAGAGGTGACCCAGGACGTGAAGGAAAGTTTCGGCAGTCCGGTCGGCTCGCTCGCCGCCAAGGTGCGCACCCTCGCTCCGTCGATGACCCGGTCCATGCAGCGCGTCGCCGAGGCCGTCGCGAGCGACCCGGCCGGCTGCGCCGCCCTCACGGTCACCGGCCTCGCCGAACTGACCGGCACCAGCGAGGCCACGGTCGTCCGCACCGCCCGCCTGCTCGGCTACCCCGGCTACCGGGACCTGCGCCTCGCCCTCGCGGGCCTGGCCGCCCAGCAGCAGTCCGGGCGCGCGCCCGCCATCACCACCGACATCGCCGTCGACGACCCGATCGCCGACGTCGTCGCCAAGCTGGCCTACGAGGAGCAGCAGACCCTCGCCGACACCGCGGCCGGACTCGACACCGGCCAGCTCGGCGCGGCCGTCGCCGCGCTCGCCGGCGCCCGCCGCACCGATGTGTACGGGATCGGGGCGTCCGGGCTGGTGGCCCAGGACCTCACCCAGAAGCTGCTGCGCATAGGGCTCATAGCGCACGCGCACAGCGATCCGCATCTGGCGGTGACCAACGCCGTCCAGCTCCGTTCGGGTGACGTGGCGATCGCGATCACCCACTCCGGCTCGACGGGGGACGTCATCGAGCCGCTGCGGGTCGCCTTCGAGCGCGGGGCGGCGACGGTGGCGATCACCGGCCGCCCCGACTCACCGGTCACCCAGTACGCCGACCACGTGCTGACCACGTCCACCTCACGGGAGACCGAGCTGCGGCCGGCCGCGATGTCCTCGCGCACCAGCCAACTGCTCGTGGTGGACTGCCTGTTCGTGGGAGTGGCCCAGCGTACGTACGAGACGGCGGCGCCCGCGCTGGCCGCGTCGTACGAGGCGCTGGCGCACCGGCACCGCTCAGCCTCCAGGTGAGCAACCGCACGGGGGAACCAGCACGCGAACCGGCATCCGAGACCGAGAGAGCCGCTCCCATGACCTCCCAAGACCTGCGCAGCCAGCTGGCCTCGCTGACCACCGAGGCCTTCCGCCCCGAACTCGCCGACATCGACCGACTGCCCACCCTCGACATCGCCCGCCTGATGAACGGCGAGGACAGCGGGGTGCCCGCCGCCGTCGCCGCCCGGCTGCCGGACATCGCCGCCGCCATCGACGCCGTCGCCGAGCGGATGGCGCGCGGCGGCCGGCTGATCTACGCCGGCGCCGGCACCGCCGGGCGGCTCGGCGTCCTGGACGCCTCCGAGTGCCCGCCCACCTTCAACACCGACCCGGCCCAGGTCGTCGGCCTGATCGCGGGCGGCCCCGGGGCGATGGTCAGCTCCGTCGAGGGCGCCGAGGACTCCGCGGAACTGGCCCACGCCGACCTCGACGCCCTCAAGCTCACCCCCGACGACACGGTGGTCGGCGTCTCCGCCTCCGGGCGCACCCCCTACGCCGTCGGCGCCGTCGAGCACGCCCGCGCCCAGGGCGCCCTGACCATCGGCCTGGCCTGCAACGAGCACAGCGCGCTGGCGGCCGCCGCCGAGCACGGCATCGAGGTCGTGGTGGGCCCCGAGCTGATCACCGGTTCCACCCGGCTGAAGGCGGGCACGGCGCAGAAACTCGTGCTGAACATGCTGTCGACCATCACGATGATCCGGCTCGGCAAGACCTACGGGAACCTGATGGTCGACGTCCGCGCCTCCAACGCCAAGCTGCGCGCCCGCTCCCGGCGCATCGTCGCGCTGGCCACGGGCGCGGGCGACGAGGAGATCGAGCGGGCCCTGACCGAGTCCGGCGGCGAGGTCAAGAACGCGATCCTCACCCTGCTCGCCGACGTGGACGGCCCGACGGCCGCCCGCCTTCTGGAGGACTCCGGCGGTCATCTGCGCGCCGCGCTCGCCCACGCGAGCGGCTGACCCGCACGCTCGGCAGAACCCCGTCTCCACCGCGTCCGCCGTCCTCGCCCATGCCGGTGGGGTGGCGGAGGCGGTCGCCGCTCAGGTGGCGGCGCGGGCGGCGCGGAGAGACCCGCCCGCCGGCCGCGACGAGACGCTCAGGGGGCGTGCCACACCAGGGTGTACCGCCAGAAGAGCCGCCGCCGCAGCCGGGCGCCGGGCAGCAGCCGACGGGCCTGTGCGGCGATCTCCGAGAAGGTCATCTCGGGCCGCCGGGTGGGCGCGGTCATGGCCACGGGCCGCCGGACGGCCGCCCGGCCGCGGTTCTTCACCAGGCCGAACAGCGGGTTGAGCGCGAGGGAGACCATCCCCCGCACGTCCTCGTCCCGCGCACACCCCACGACGACCAGCGTCCCGCCGGGGGCCAGCTCCCGGCGAAACCGGGTGAGGGCGTCGGTGAAGGGGAGGTGGTGCAGTACGGCGACGCAGGTGATGACGTCGTAGGGCCCGGGCGGCAGCCCGTCCGGGGCGGCGCCGAGGGTGTACTCGACGTCCGCCACGGCCCCGCCGGCCTCCCGCGCCCGCTCCAGGATCTCCGGATCGGCGTCGATCCCGGTCACCCGCTCCGCCCGCCCGGCCAGCTTCCGCGCCAGCTCCCCGGCCCCGCATCCCACGTCGAGGGCCCGCCCGGAGCGGCGCGGCAACTGCCGCAGCAGCCAGGGGTGGAAGTGCGCGTTGTGATCCCAGGGGTAGGTGTCGTTGACCCGCCCCAGGACGTCGACCAGCCGCCCGCTCAAAGTCACCACGCCCCAGTCCACCACGGCGGGCCCCCGTCCTGGACACTGGGAGGACCCACGGAAGCCGTCTATCGACCGGGAACCGCCATGAACCACGCCCAGCTGGCCGCCCTCGGCCGGGCCCTTCGGGTGCTCGGGGAGCACGGAGAGGCGCTGACCGCCGACACCCCCGACGGGCGGCTCCAGGAGATCAGGGCGGATCTGCGCAGGGCGCTGGACCTGCTGGAGGAGAGCGCCGGCACCAACGCGCCGGCCACCCGGTGCGCCGAGCACCCGCAGGGGCCCGTGGACGAGAGCGCGCCCGATCTGTGCCTGCTGTGCGAGACCCGGCGGCGGGCGGCCCGCCGCTCGGAGTACCAGGGCCGGCCGGGTCCGGCGCAGCCGACGGCCCCGGCGCCCTCGCGGTACGGCGTCCGGGAGGACCGCCCGCAGCCCCAGCAGCGGTGGCTGCCGGAGCTGTGGAACGGGCAGGAGTGGCAGCTGTGCGGCACCCCCCGGCGCGACCGGCGGGAGGCCGAGGCCTATCTCGCGGCCCAGCGGCGCGGCGCGCGGCCCGCCATGGCCTACCGGCTGGTGCACGAGTTCACCGACTACGAGGTGCTGCGCGTGTGGGGGACGCCGGTGCGCGTCGACATCGAGCCGATGAACAACCTGTAGCGCCCCCGGCCGGACCGGCCTCGGCCGAGGGGCTTCCCCCGGCCGAGGGTGTCCTCGTCGGGTTTCCTCAGCTGAGCGTCTTCAGCGACGCCGCGTCGTACGGCCGCAGCTCGTCGAAGCGCCCGGCGAGCACCTTGGCCGCCCACTGCGGGTCCTGGAGCAGCGCCCGGCCGACCGCGACCATGTCGAACTCGTCGGCCTCCAGCCGGTCGAGGAGGTTGTCGATGGCCTTGACCGGGGCGCCCTCGCCGCGGAAGGCGCCGGTGAAGTCTCCGTCGAGACCGACCGAGCCGACGGTGATGGTCTGCTTGCCGGTGAGCTTCTTGGTCCAGCCCGCGAGGTTGAGGTCGGAGCCGTCGAACTCGGGGAGCCAGTAACGGCGGGTGGAGGCGTGGAAGACGTCGACGCCGGCCGCGGCGAGCGGGGTCAGGACGGCCTCCAGCTCCTCCGGGGTCTCGGCGAGGCGGGCGTCGTAGTTGTCGGACTTCCACTGCGAGTAGCGGAAGATCACCGGGAACTCCGGGGAGACCGCCTCGCGCACGGCGGCCACGATCTCCGCCGCGAACCTGGTGCGGGCGACCGGGTCGCCGCCGTACGCGTCGGTGCGGCGGTTGGTGCGCTCCCACAGGAACTGGTCGATGAGGTAGCCGTGGGCGCCGTGCAGCTCGACGCCGTCGAAGCCGATGCGCTCGGCGGCCGCGGCTGCCTCGGCGAACGCGCCGATGACGTCGTCGAGGTCCTGCCGGGTCATCGCCTTGCCCTGGCCCTCGGTGCCGTCCAGGCGGATGCCGGAGGGGCCGACGGCGGGCGCGTCGGCGTACGGCGGCTCGCCCTGCTTGCGCACCATGCCGATGTGCCACAGCTGCGGGACGATGGTGCCGCCCGCCGCGTGCACGTCCTCGGCGACCTTCGCCCAGCCCGCCAGCTCCTCCTCGCCGGAGAACCGCGGGATCCGGTCGCTCTGCCCGGCCGACTCGTGGCCCACGTAGGTGCCCTCGGTGACGATCAGGCCGACGCCTGCGGCGGCCCGGCGCGCGTAGTACGCGCGCACGTCCTCACCGGGAATGCCGCCCGGGGAGAACATCCGGGTCATCGGCGCCATGGCGATCCGGTTGGGAACGGTGAGGCCGTTGAGGGTGATGGGGCGGGAGAGGATCTGGGCCGCGCGGGAGGCGGCGGGCGTGTCGACGGTCACGAGGGAAACTCCTAATACTGCTTCTGACCAACCGGTATGTGAATGCGCATTGTTGTAGACCCTTAAGTAAGCGGACGCGCGAGGGCCCGCATTCCCGCCCCGGGAGCCGCCCGTTGTGAGCCCGGACACGCCCGAGGGCGGCACCCCCTGTCGTCCGACAGGAAGTACCGCCCTCGGCAGGAAACCCGATCGGCGAAGGCCGATCAGAAGTCCATGTCACCGCCCGGCATGCCGCCCGGAGCGGCCGCGGCGGCCTTCTCCGGCTTGTCGGCGATGACGGCCTCGGTGGTGAGGAACAGCGCGGCGATGGAGGCGGCGTTCTGCAGCGCGGAACGGGTCACCTTCGCCGGGTCGATGATGCCCTCGGCGACCAGGTCGACGTACTCGCCGGTCGCGGCGTTCAGGCCGTGGCCCGGGGTCAGGTTGCGCACCTTCTCCACCACGACACCGCCCTCGAGGCCGGCGTTGACGGCGATCTGCTTCAGCGGGGCCTCCAGGGCGATGCGCACGGCGTTGGCGCCGGTCGCCTCGTCACCCTCCAGCTCCAGCTTCTCGAAGACCTGGGAGGCCTGCAGCAGGGCCACGCCACCACCGGCGACGATGCCCTCCTCGACGGCCGCCTTGGCGTTGCGCACGGCGTCCTCGATGCGGTGCTTGCGCTCCTTGAGCTCCACCTCGGTGGCGGCACCGGCCTTGATGACCGCGACGCCGCCGGCGAGCTTGGCCAGGCGCTCCTGGAGCTTCTCGCGGTCGTAGTCGGAGTCGCTGTTCTCGATCTCGGCGCGGATCTGGTTGACGCGGCCGTTGACCTGCTCGGAGGAGCCGGCACCGTCGACGATGGTGGTCTCGTCCTTGGTGATGACGACCTTGCGGGCGCGGCCCAGGAGGTCCAGGGTCGCGTTCTCCAGCTTGAGGCCGACCTCCTCGGAGATGACCTCGCCGCCCGTGAGGATGGCGATGTCGCCGAGCATGGCCTTGCGGCGGTCGCCGAAGCCCGGGGCCTTGACGGCGACGGACTTGAAGGTGCCGCGGATCTTGTTGACGACCAGGGTCGACAGGGCCTCGCCCTCGACGTCCTCGGCGATGATCAGCAGCGGCTTGCCCGACTGCATGACCTTCTCCAGGAGCGGGAGCAGGTCCTTGACGGAGCCGATCTTGGAGTTCGCGATGAGGATGTACGGGTCCTCGAGCGACGCCTCCATGCGCTCCATGTCGGTCGCGAAGTAGGCGGAGATGTAGCCCTTGTCGAAGCGCATGCCCTCGGTGAGCTCCAGCTCCAGACCGAAGGTGTTGCTCTCCTCGACGGTGATGACGCCTTCCTTGCCGACCTTGTCCATGGCCTCGGCGATCAGCTCGCCGATCTGGGTGTCGGCGGCGGAGATGGACGCGGTGGAGGCGATCTGCTCCTTGGTCTCGACGTCCTTCGCCTGCTCCAGGAGGGCGGCGGAGACGGCCTCGACGGCCTTCTCGATACCGCGCTTCAGAGCCATCGGGTTGGCGCCGGCCGCGACGTTGCGCAGGCCCTCCTTGACCAGGGCCTGGGCGAGCACGGTCGCGGTGGTCGTACCGTCACCGGCGACGTCGTCCGTCTTCTTGGCGACTTCCTTGACCAGCTCGGCGCCGATCTTCTCGTACGGGTCCTCGAGCTCGATCTCCTTGGCGATGGAGACACCATCGTTGGTGATCGTGGGGGCGCCCCACTTCTTCTCGAGGACGACGTTGCGACCCTTGGGGCCGAGCGTCACCTTGACGGCGTCCGCGAGCTGGTTCATGCCGCGCTCGAGGCCGCGCCGCGCCTCCTCGTCGAACGCGATGATCTTGGCCATGTGAAGTGGTCCCTCCAGGACTGGGGGTGATTCCTTCGGACCGCGCCCGCGCCCGCGACGGACGGCTCGCCGGCCTGCGGTTCCTTGCCCCACGTGGCCTGCGGGCCTCACCGACCCGGTCCTTCTTTGTCACTCTCACCTTCAGAGTGCTAACGCCAATGATTAGCACTCGGCATGGTCGAGTGCAAGCGCCTGCGCGGGTACGAGCCGGTCGTCAGCCCCGGGCGAACGCCACCAGCCCCGGACACGCCGCAGGGCCCGCACCCCGTGCGAGGTGCGAGCCCTGCGGTCCAGAAACGTTCAGGCGGTGACGCGAACCATGTCGGCCTGCGGACCCTTCTGACCCTGCGAGATCTCGAACTCGACCCGCTGGCCCTCCTCCAGGGTGCGGTAGCCGTCCATCTGAATGGCGCTGTAGTGGACGAAGACGTCCGCACCACCGTCGACCGCGATGAAGCCGTACCCCTTCTCCGCGTTGAACCACTTGACGGTGCCCTGAGCCATGCCTAACTCCCCTATTACTGGCCCTTGCGCAGATCCGCACTTCGCGGACCCGGGTCAGACCTCGCCCCCCAATCGGTCGGGGTGCGTGCGCCGGAACGCGTCGACCGCGGCTGAATGTATCTGTCCAACTGCCGTCTGCAACAGGTCAATTGGACGAGAATTCTGGACGCGACCGATCCGGAATGTGGGGAGAATTCGCCAGAGTTCAGGGCAAGTCGGGCCCCGTAAAATACACAAAAGCCGCGGAAAACCCGTGCACTTTGGCTACTTCTTATCGGGCTCGCGGTGAGGAATCGAGGGCATCCCCGCGGTGATCCGGGGCGTGTTCCCCAACTGTACCGCGCTCAATCACACAGAATTGCCCCCTCCGCTTCTCTCACGGAGAGGGCAATCCGATGAACCTTCCGTAACCGTCCTTACCGAAGGTAATGATCGGTCATTCGGTCAGCAGCCGCCGGCGACCGCCGGAATGATCGAGATACCCGCGCCGTCCGGGGTGACGGTCTCCAGGCCCTGCTCGAAGCGGACGTCGTCGTCGTTCACGTAGACGTTCACGAACCGGCGCAGCTTGCCCTGGTCGTCCAGGACGCGGGCGGCGATCCCGGTGTGGTTCTTCTCCAGGTCCTCGATGACCTCGGCGAGGGTGGCGCCCTCGGCCGCCACCTCGGCCCGGCCGCCGGTGTAGGTGCGCAGGATGGTGGGGATGCGAACGGTCACGCTCATGCGAGGCCAGCCTCTCGGAAGGAGTCCAGGGTCGGGCGGATGGTGGCGGTCAGGCCGGTGCCGGCCACCGCGTCGAGGGTCTTCAGACCGTCGCCGGTGTTGAGGACGACGGTGGTCTTCGACGGGTCGAGGACGCCGTCCTCGATCAGCTTCTTCGTCACGCCGACGGTCACCCCGCCCGCGGTCTCGGCGAAGATGCCCTCGGTCCGGGCCAGCAGCTTGATCGCGGCGACGACCTGCTCGTCCGTCACGTCCTCCACGGCGCCGCCGGTGCGCCGGGCGATGTCCAGGACGTAGGGCCCGTCGGCCGGGTTGCCGATGGCGAGGGACTTGGCGATGGTGTCCGGCTTCTGCGGCCGCACGACGTCGTGGCCCGCCTTGAAGGCCGTCGACACCGGCGAGCAGCCCTCGGCCTGGGCACCGAAGATCTTGTACGGCCGGTCCTCCACGAGCCCCAGCTTGATCAGCTCCTGGAGCCCCTTGTCGATCTTGGTGAGCTGGGAGCCGGAGGCGATCGGGACCACGATCTGGTCGGGCAGCCGCCAGCCGAGCTGCTCGCAGATCTCGTACGCCAGGGTCTTGGAGCCCTCCGCGTAGTAGGGGCGCAGATTGACGTTGACGAAGCCCCAGCCCTCGCCGGCCGGGTCGCCGATCAGCTCGGAGCAGAAGCGGTTCACGTCGTCGTAGTTGCCCTCGATGCCGACGAGCTCGCCGCCGTAGACCGCGGCCATGACGACCTTGCCCTGCTCCAGGTCGTGCGGGATGAACACGCAGGAGCGGAAGCCGGCGCGGGCGGCGGCGGCGCCGACGGCGCCGGCCAGGTTGCCGGTGGAGGAGCAGGACAGGGTGGTGAAGCCGAAGGCGCGCGCGGCCTCCAGTGCCTGCGCGACCACCCGGTCCTTGAAGGAGTGGGTCGGGTTGCCGGAGTCGTCCTTGACGTACAGGCCGCCGGTGACGCCGAGTTCGCGGGCGAGGTTGTCCGCCTTGACGAGCTTGGTCCAGCCGGGGTTGATGTTCGGCTTGTCGGCCACGTTCGCCGGGACGGGCAGCAGCGGGGCGTAGCGCCAGATGTTGGCGGGGCCGCTTTCGATGCGCGCCCGCAGTTCCTCGGTGTCGTAGCCGGAGAAGTCGTAGGCGATCTCCAGCGGCCCGAAACACTCCTCGCAGGCGAAGACCGGGCCGAGCGGGACGCGGTGGCCGCATTCCCGACAGCTCAGGGCGGCGGCGGGGCCGAGGTCGACGGTGGAACTGCCGGTGGAGGCAACTGTCTGCACAGCCATGAGAGGCGAGGCCCTTTCTCCTCATCTTCCTCGCGACGCATCTCGCCGCGAGACGGATTTGGCACCTTCCCTAGCCGGGAGCCTCGCTGTTCGAAGACGAGACCGGCTGGAGGGTTGCCGGGGCTTCATCGGGCCGTGTCCCTCTGCCCCTCTGGATGAGCGGTATTCGGTTGTGTATGCGGTTGTCGGCGCGCGTGGACCCCCGACATGCGATGGTCATCGGCGTTGTTCAAGACTGTAACCGAAGGCATGGACAGTTGAGATAGTCGTCCGTACCGCGAGACAACCGTGAGGAGTCCGGGACCGTGCTGGAAGAAGTCGAGCGCTGGCTGAGCGACCGCTCCTGGTCCGTGCACGATCGGCCGCTGCACCAGCTCCTGGCGGCCAAGCAGCGCACGGGCCAGACGGTCAGCGTGGTCCTGCCCGCGCTCGACGAGGAGGAGACCGTCGGCGAGATCGTCGCCGTGATCCGGCGCGAGCTGGTGGAGCGGGTCCCGCTGGTCGACGAGGTGCTGGTGATCGACTCCGGGTCCACCGACCGCACCTCCGAGGTGGCGGCCGCGGCGGGCGCGCGGGTGGTGCACCGCGACGCGATCCTGCCCCGGATACCCGCCGTCCCGGGCAAGGGCGAGGTGCTGTGGCGCTCGCTGCTCGTCGCCACCGGGGACGTCATCTGCTTCGTCGACGCGGACCTGCGGGAGTTCTCGGCCGACTTCGTCACCGGGATCGTCGGCCCGCTGCTCACCGAGCCGGACGTACAGCTGGTCAAGGCGATGTACGACCGGCCGCTCGCCGGGTCGGCGGGGCAGGGCGGCCGGGTCACCGAGCTGATGGCGCGCCCGCTGCTGAACATGCACTGGCCGCAGCTGGCGGGATTCGTGCAGCCGCTGGGCGGGGAGTACGCGGCCCGGCGCTCGCTGCTGGAGCGGCTGCCGTTCCCGGTGGGGTACGGGGTGGAGCTGGGCATGCTGGTGGACGCCCTGCACCTGGTGGGCCTGGACGCGCTGGCCCAGGTGGACGTGGGGGTGCGCAAGCACCGGCACCAGGACGGGCAGGCGCTCGGCCGGATGGCGGCGGCCATCTACCGCACCGCCCAGCTGCGGCTGGCCCGGGGCCATCTGGTGCGGCCCTCGCTCACCCAGTTCGAGCGGGGGGTGACGGGCTTCGAGCCGCGCACCTACGCGGTGGACACCGAGGAGCGCCCGCCGATGACCGAGATCACCGAGTACGCCCGCCGCCGGGTGGCGTGAAACCGGAGGCACGGCTGTTCAGGGCCGCTTTCCGGGACGTCCGTACGTTTGAGTGTTTCCGGGCCGGGCTAGGTTGAGGACCATGGCTTCCACGCACGGTGCTGAGGTGCTGGTCGCGTCCAATCGCGGCCCGGTTTCGTACACGGTCGGCGAGGGCGGGGCGCTGCGTCCCAAGCGGGGCGGCGGCGGTCTGGTCTCCGGCCTTTCGGCCATCGGGCCGGAGGCGAACGCGGTGTGGGTGTGCGCCGCGCTGGGCGACGGCGACCGGGCGGCCGCCCGGCGCGCGGACGGCGGGCTGCTGCCGGTCGCCGACACCGGCGGTCAGCGGGTGCGGATGCTCGACATCGACGCGGAGGTCTTCGCCGACGCGTACAACGGCATCGCCAACTCGGTCCTCTGGTTCGTGCACCACATGCTCTACCAGACGCCGCTCGAACCCGTCTTCGACGCCGGGTTCCGGCGGCAGTGGGCGGCGTACGAGGCCTACAACCGGGCGTTCGCCGAGGCGCTCGCCCAGGAGGCGGCCGAGGGTGCGGCGGTGCTGATCCAGGACTACCACCTGGCGCTCGCCCCGCGGATGCTCCGCCGGCTCCGCCCCGATCTGCGCATCGGCCACTTCTCGCACACGCCGTGGGCCCCGGCGGAGTACTTCCGGCTGCTGCCGGACGACATCGCGGCCGAGCTGCTGACCGGCATCCTGGGCGCGGACCGGGCGGCGTTCCTCACGCAGCGGTGGGCGGACGCGTTCACCGAATGCTGCCACGCGGTGCTGGGGCCCGGGATTCCCACCGGCACCCGGATCGGGGTGCACGGGCTCGGCGCGGACGCCGACTTCCTGCGCGCGCGGTCGCACGAGGCGGACGTGGACGAGCGGATGGCGGCGCTGCGGGCGGAGATCGGCGAGGGCCGCCGGACGATCGTCCGGGTGGACCGCACCGAGCTGTCCAAGAACATCGTGCGCGGGCTGCTGGCGTACCGGCAGCTGCTGGACGAGCACCCCGAGTGGCGCGAGCGGGTCGTCCATGTGGCGTTCGCGTACCCGTCCCGGCAGGACCTGGCCGTCTACCGGGAGTACACGGAACAGGTGCGCCGGGTCGCCGAGGAGATCAACGAGCGCTACGGCACGGACGGTTGGACGCCGGTGGTGCTCCATGTGAAGGACGACTTCGCCCGCTCGCTGGCCGCGTACCGGCTCGCCGACGTGGCCCTGGTCAACCCCATCCGGGACGGCATGAACCTGGTCGCCAAGGAGGTGCCGGTCGTCTCCGACGAGGGCTGTGCGCTGGTGCTGTCCCGGGAGGCGGGGGCGTACGCGGAGCTGGGCGAGGACGCGCTGGTGGTGAACCCGTACGACATCACGGGCACGGCGCGGGCGCTGCACGCGGCGCTGAGCATGCCCGCCGGCGAGCGGGCGGAGCGGTCGAAGAGGCTGGCCGCAGCGGCCACGGCGCTGCCGCCGGCCCAGTGGTTCCTGGACCAGCTGCACGCCCTGACGGATCAGCCGAGCTGATCCGCCAGCGCCCCGAGGAGCCGTACGACGCCCTCGGGGCCGTCGACCACCAGGTCGGCCCGCTCGGCCAGTTCGGAGACCTCCGAGCTGCCGCTGCACACCAGGAGGCCGGGCAGGCCCTCGGAGCGGAGCTTGTCGATGGCGGCGAAGGCGGGGAGGTCGCCGAGGTCGTCGCCGGCGTAGAGGACGGACTCGGCGCCGGTCTCGCGGACGTACTCGCTCAGGGCGACGCCCTTGTCCATGCCGGGCGGGCGCAGTTCCAGCACCATCCGGCCGGGCTCGACGATCAGTCCGTGCCGGGTGGCCAGGTCGGTGAGGGGCCCGCGCAGCGCCTCGAAGGCGGCCTCCGGGTCGGCGGCGCGGCGGGTGTGCACCGCGACCGCGCGGCCCTTCTCCTCGATCCACGTGCCCTGCCAGGCGCCGGCCCGGTCGAGGACGCCGGGCAGTTCGGCGCGGACGGCGGCGACGCCGGGGTGCGGGGCGGGGGCGGAGACGGTGCCGGTGACGGCGTCCCAGCGCTCGGCGCCGTAGTGCCCGAGGACGGTGAGGTGGGCGAGGCCCGGGACGCCGGCGAAGCCGCCGTGGCGGACCGCGACGCCCGCGGGGCGGCCGGTGATCACGGCGACCTGGGCGACCTTGGGGGCGAGGGCGGCGAGCACGGGGACGGCGTCCGGGTGGGCGCGGGCCTGTTCGGGGTCGGCGACGATGGGGGCGAGGGTGCCGTCGAAGTCCAGGCCGATCACCGCGGTGCGGGGCTTGGCCAGCAGCGCGGCCAGCCCGTCCCGGCCGGCCTGGGTGGCTGGGGTCGGCAGAGGGTCCATGTACCGACACTATCCAGCGGGGGCCGCCATCACTCCTGGGGCCCCGGGGTGTCCTTCCCGCGCCACCGGCGGGCGCCGGCCGGGTTCAACGTTCCGCTCGGTGGGTGTCGCGGATCCGGCGCAGCCGGTTGACCGTGACCGGGTCGTGGGCGAGGGCGCGTTCGTCGTCCAGGAGGGCGTTGAGGAGCTGGTAGTAGCGGACCGGGGAGAGGTGGAGCTGCTCGCGGATGGCGCGTTCCTTGGCGCCGGGGCCCGTGAAGCCCCGGCGTTCCAGCGCGAGGATGGCCCGCTCGCGGTCGCCCAGTTCCATACCGGAACCGTAGCTCAGTTCGCGCTGGCGGCGCTGTCCGCCGCGGTGGCCGTCGCCTGGAGGCGGGTCAGGACGCCCGCGGGGTTGCCGCCGGGGGCGACCGCCTGCCCGATGTTCTGCTTCACGGCCGCGCTGACCGCCGCCCAGGACGTCTTGCCCACGGGATACAGCTCGGACGTGGCCAGCTCGTCGAGGAAGGGGTGCAGGGCCTTGTCGGGGGCCGCGTTCGACGCGCTCATGACGTTGGAGGCGGAGCTGGTGACCGGGAGCAGGCCGTAGGTGCGGGAGAAGTCGAGGACGTTCTTCTGGCTGTAGACGTAGTTCAGGAAGTCGCCGGTCTGCGCGGCGTGGCCGTTCTGCTTGAACGCCATCATCCAGTCGGTGACGCCCATCGACGACCGGGCCCGGCCGCTGCGGCTCGGCGTCGGCACCATGCCGAACCGCACGCCCTTCTGCTCGGCCTGCTGGATCAGGGTGGGGTGCCCGTTGACCATGCCGACCTGGCCGTCGGCGAACGCCGCGAACGCCTGCGCCCGGTTGAGCTTGCCGGGCGCCACCGGTCCGGTCAGCCCCTTGTCGACCAGGTCGTCCTTGAGCCAGGTGAAGGTGGAGACGTTCTGCTGGGAGTCGATCGTGTACGTGCCGATGTCGTCGGTGTACCCGGTGCCGCCCGAGCCGCCGTCGCCGCCGGAGAGCATCCACTGCATGGTCTCCGCCTGCGCCTCCTCGGGGCCCAGCGGCAGCGCGAAGGGGTACTTCACGCCCTTGTCCTTGAGCACCTTGGCGTCGGCCGCCAGCTGGTCCCAGGTGCTGGGCGGGGTGAGGCCGGCACTCTCGAACATCGTCTTGTTGTAGAAGAGCACCCGCGTGGAGGCGGCGAACGGTATGCCGTACTGCGTGTGGTTCCACTGGCCGGCGTCGGCCAGCTGGGACAGGAAGTCCGCCTGGGTGCGGATGGAGAGCAGGTCGGAGGCCGCGTAGAGCTTGCCCGCGGCCGCGTAGTCGGCGTAGGCGCCGATCTGCGCGAGGTCGGGCGCGTGCCCGGCGTCGACCATCTCCTTGACCTTGCGGTCGACGTCGTTCCAGGAGTAGACGCTGACCTCGACCTTCACCCCCGAGTGCGTCGCCTCGTACGCCTTGACCAGCGCGTCCCAGTACTTCTTGGAGCTGTTGGCGGGTGAGTCGCCGTAGTCGGCGGCGACGAGTCTGAGGGTCACGTCGGAGGAGCCCGTGCTCCCGCAGCCGCCGAGGATCGCGGTCATGCCCATGGCGGACACCACCGCGATCATTCCTGCCGTACGCCGACGCACCGTCAAAGTCCCAACCCTGCTGTCCGACTGTTCGATAGATGGAATCCTAAGGTCTACACCACGCGAGTGGACTAGACCTCTCATGGGTCACCGGGCCACACTGTCCCCGTGAGACATGTCATCGCCCTGGACGTGGGCGGTACCGGGATGAAGGCCGCCCTCGTCGGGGACGACGGCGCCCTGCTGCACCGCGCCCGCCGCGCCACCGGCCGCGAACGCGGCCCCGAGGCGGTGGTCGCGGGCATCCTCGACTTCGCCGCCGAGCTGCGCGCGTACGGCGCCGAGCGCTACGGCACCCCGGCCGCCGCGGCCGGTATCGCGGTGCCCGGCATCGTGGACGAGGAACACGGCACCGCCGTCTACTCCGCCAACCTCGGCTGGCAGGACGTGCCTCTGCGCGCGCTGCTCGCCGACCGGCTCGGGGTGCCCGTCGCGCTCGGCCACGACGTGCGCACCGGCGGGCTCGCGGAGGGCCGGATCGGCGCGGGCCGGGGCGCCGACCGCTTCCTGTTCGTGCCGCTCGGCACCGGCATCGCGGGCGCGATCGGGATCGACGGCCGGGTGGAGTCGGGCGCGCACGGCTTCGCGGGTGAGATCGGGCACATCGTCGTGCGGCCCGGCGGCGCGCCCTGCCCGTGCGGGCAGCGCGGCTGCCTGGAGCGGTACGCCTCCGCGGCCGCCGTCAGCGAGGCCTGGGCGGCGGCCGGCGGGAACCCGGACGCCGACGCGGCCGACTGCGCGCGGGCCGTCGCGGCCGGCGACCCGGAGGCCGGCCGGGTCTGGCGGACCGCGGTGGACGCGCTCGCCGACGGGCTGGTCACCGCGCTCACCCTGCTGGACCCGCGCACGCTGATCATCGGCGGCGGGCTCGCCGAGGCGGGGGACGTGTTGTTCCAGCCCCTGCGGGACGCCGTCCGCCGCCGGGTCACCTTCCAGAAACTGCCGTCCATCGTGCCCGCCGCCCTCGGCGACAGCGCCGGCTGCCTGGGCGCGGGGCTGCTCGCGCGGGACCTGCTGACCGGCACCATCCCTACGACTCCGGAGGTAAGCACCTGATGGCCAACGAGCGGGAAACTCCGGCCCCCGACAGCGCCCCGCAGCCACGGCTGCTCACCGGCGCGAACGTGGTCCTGCCCACCGGAACGGTGCGCGACGGCCAGATCGCCGTCGACGGCACGCGCATCGCCGCCGCCGCCCCGGCCGGCGCCGAGGTCGTCGACGTGAGCGGCCACTGGCTGGTGCCCGGCTTCGTCGACATCCACAACCACGGCGGCGGCGGCGCCTCCTTCTCCGGGACCGCCGAGCAGATCCTCACCGCGGTCCGCACCCACCGCGAGCACGGCACCACCACCCTGGTCGCCTCCACCGTCACCGACGAGATGGACCTGCTGGTACGGCAGGCCGGGCTGCTCAGCGAGCTGGCCGAGCAGGGGGACATCGCGGGGATCCACTTCGAGGGGCCGTTCATCTCACCGTGCCGCAAGGGCGCCCACTCCGAGGCGCTGCTGCGCCACCCGGAACCCGCCGAGGTCCGCAAGCTGATCGACGCGGCGCGCGGCCAGGCGCGGATGCTCACCCTCGCCGCGGAACTGCCCGGCGGCATCGACTCGGTGCGGCTGCTCGCCGAGCACGGGGTGATCGCGGCGATCGGGCACACGGACGGGACGTACGAGCAGACGGTGGAGGCCATCGAGGCCGGTGCCACCGTCGCCACCCACCTGTTCAACGCGATGCCCGCCCTCGGCCACCGCGCCCCCGGCCCCGTCGCCGCGCTGCTGGAGGACGAGCGGGTGACCGTCGAGCTGATCAACGACGGCACGCACCTGCACCCCGCCGCCCTGGAGCTGGCCTTCCACCACGCGGGCGCCGACCGGGTCGCGTTCATCACCGACGCGATGGACGCGGCGGGCCAGGGCGACGGCCGCTACCTGCTCGGCCCGCTGGAGGTCGAGGTCAGCGACGGCGTGGCACGACTGGTGGAGGGCGGTTCGATCGCCGGCTCGACGCTGACGCTCGACCGGGCGTTCCAGCGCGCGGTGACCGTGGACGGGCTGTCGGTCGAGGACACGGTGAAGGCCCTGTCCGCCAACCCGGCCCGGCTGCTGGGCCTCTTCGACCGGGTCGGCTCCCTGGAACCGGGCAAGGACGCGGACCTGGTGCTGCTGGACGCGGACTTCGCCGTGAAGGGCGTGATGCGCCGCGGCGCCTGGGTCGTAGCTCCCCAACTGGCCTGATACGCCCGGCCTTTCCCGGTGCCGGCGACCGGCCCGCGACTGGGCCGGTCGCCGTCCGTTTGGCATGATCGGGCCCCGGAAACGACAGGCGGCACCGGAACGCCGGCTTCGAGGGAGGCAGCCCGGGTGATCCTCACGGTCACGCTGAACACCGCTCTCGACATCACCTATCGGGTGCGGTCACTGCGCCCGCACGCCTCGCACCGGGTCTCGGAGGTCATCGAGCGCCCCGGCGGCAAGGGCGTGAACGTGGGCCGGGTGCTCGCCGCGCTCGGGCACGAGGTGACGGTCACCGGATTCGCGGGCGGCGGCACCGGCCGGGCGGTCCGCGACCGGCTCGCCGGGACCAGGGGCCTCACGGACGCGCTGGTGGCGGTGGCGGGGGCGACGCGGCGCACCGTCGCGGTGGTGGACGAACGCTCCGGCGACACCACCCAGCTGAACGAGCCGGGCCCGCAGATCGCGCCCGCCGAGTGGGGCATGTTCCTCGACCGCTACGAGGGCCTGCTGGCCGGCGCCTCGGCGGTGGCGCTGTGCGGGAGCCTGCCGCCGGGGGTGCCGGTGGGGGCGTACGCGGGCCTGGTCCGCACCGCGCGGTCCTTCGGCGTGCCCGTCCTGCTGGACACCAGCGGCGAACCGCTGCGCCGCGGGGTGGCGGCCCGCCCCGACATCATCAAGCCGAACGCCGACGAACTGGCCGAACTCACCGGCTCCCACGACCCGTTGCGCGCCACCCGGGACGCCCGCCGCCGCGGCGCCCACGCGGTGGTCGCCTCCCTGGGCCCGGACGGTCTGCTCGCCGCCACCCCCGACGGCCACTGGCAGGCCACCCCACCGGCCCGGGTGCACGGCAATCCGACGGGCGCGGGCGACTCGGCGGTGGCCGCCCTGCTGTCGGGTCTGGTCGAACGACTCCCCTGGCCGGACCGGCTGTCCCGGGCGGTGGCCCTGTCGGCGGCGACGGTACGGGCGCCCGCGGCGGGCGAGTTCGACCCCGCGGTGTACGAGGAGCTGCGGGCGCGGGTACCGGTGACCACGGTGCTCGGCGCGCCCTGACGGCCCGGCCGCGCCCCGGACCGGTCAGCTGGTGACCTGGCCCTTCTTGATCCAGAGCTGGTCCAGCAGGACGTTGCACTTGTCGCCCGGCTGGCAGGAGATGGAGATGATGTTGTTGCCCTTCTTGAGGGTGGGCCACACGTAGGAGCGGGTCCAGCCCTGGGCGAAGTCGCCGTCGGCGGCGTGCCGCCAGTTCTTCAGCCCGAACTTGCTGCCGAACTCCTTGCCGTTGACGGTGACCGTCATCGACTGGTCCTCGCCGGTCGCGCTGTACCGCGTGAAGAGGGTGTAGGTGCCGTCCGAGGGGACGTCCACGCTCCACGTGGCGGAGGCGCCGACCTGGTTCAGGCCGCCCACGTACTTGCCGCCCGCGCCCTGCGCGCCCTGGACCTCCGTGGCCGTCGTGGCACCGCCCGACAGCTGCACGGAGCTGCCCGCCGCGTCCGTCTTCGGCAGCTGGCCGTTGGCCGAGCTGCTGCTCGTCGGGGTCGGCTCCGCGCTCTGGGACTGGGTCGGGCCGGTGCCGGCCTGGTCGTCCGGGTTTTTGTCGTCCGCGTTGCCGTTGAACATGGCGATGCTGATGCCGACGACCACCGCGGCGACCACCGCGATCGCGCCGATCAGCAGGCCCTTGGTGTTGGGGCCGCGGCGGCCGGGGCCGGACCGGGGGGCCGGGGGACGGCTGCCGGGCGGGGTGGCGCCGGGGAGCGTCTCGGGGGCCTGGTAGTGGGCGTTCGGCTGGCCGTAGGCGCCCTGCGGCGGGACGTAGGGCGGCTGCTGCTGGCCGTACTGACGCTCGCCGACCGTGCGCACCCTGCTGACCGAGTTCGGGTAGCCGTAGCCGCCGGACGGCGGCTGCGCCCCTCTGGCCTGGCCGTCTGCGTACAGATAGCCGAACGGGTCGTCTTCCTCGGGCGTGCTCGCGCCGTTGTCGCCGGGCGTCATCCCTTGGTACTCCTCAACAGGTGCGAACGGATGCGGTCATGGCTGGAAAGGCGAGCCTACCCGCTCCCACTGGGCCAAACAGGTGACGCAGACCGCATCAACTCGCTGACCTGCGGTTCATCCCGCACGTCGATGTTGTTTGGGACGAGATCGTTTCTCTACGTACATCCGCTCGTCGGCCGACTTCAAGACCTCGTCCGCGGTCATCCCGCAGTGGGCCCAGCCGATGCCGAAGCTCGCGCCCACCCGGACCGCCCGTCCCTCGGCCCGGATCGGCTGGATGATCTCGTTGCGCAGCCGTACGGCCAGGTCCTCGGCGTCGGCGCGACCGAGGCCGTCGGCGAGGATCACGAACTCGTCGCCGCCGAGCCGGGCCACCGTGTCGCCGTCGCGCACGCCCTGGGACAGCCGCCGGGCGACCTCGATCAGCACCGCGTCGCCCGCGTTGTGACCGAACCGGTCGTTGATCGACTTGAAGCCGTCCAGGTCGCAGAAGAGGACCGCGAGGCCCTTGGTGCCGTCGTCCTGGTCGCCCTCGGGGGCCACGGTGTGCACATGGTGGTCGTAGCCGTCGTACGCCTCCGCGCCCGGCGCGAAGTCGAAGCCGTGCCCCGCGGGGCCCTCGTACGCGGGGTGGCCGTAGGCCGCGTCCAGGGACTCCAGGGCGCCGGCGTGCGCCGGGCGGCGGCACAGCCGGGCGGACAGCCGCGAGCGCAGTTCGGCGGAGTTCGGCAGGCCGGTCAGCGAGTCGTGCGAGGCGCGGTGGGCGAGCTGGAGCTCGCGGCGCTTGCGCTCCTCTATGTCCTCGACGTGGGTGAGCAGGAAGCGGGGCCCGTCGGCGGCGTCCGCGACCACGCTGTTGCGCAGCGACACCCAGACGTACGACCCGTCCCGGCGGCCGAGGCGCAGCTCGGCGCGGCCGCCCTCCGCCGAGGTGCGCAGCAGGGTGCCGATGTCCTCGGGGTGGACGAGATCGGAGAAGGCGTAGCGGCGCATCGCGGAGGCCGGCCGGCCCAGCAGCCGGCACAGGGCGTCGTTGGTGCGCAGGATGCGGCCGTGCTGTTCGCCGCCCATCTCGGCGATGGCCATGCCGGACGGCGCGTACTCGAAGGCCTGGCGGAAACTCTCCTCGCTGGCCCGCAGCGCCTGCTGCTCGCGCTCCAGGCGGACCAGGGCGCGCTGCATGTTGGAGCGCAGCCGGGCGTTGCTGATCGCGATGGCGGCCTGGAAGGCGTACATCTGGAGGGCCTCGCGGCCCCAGGCGCCGGGCAGGCGGCCGTTGCGCGGGCGGTCCACGGATATGACGCCGAGCAGCTCGCCGCAGGTGGCGCCCTGCGCACCCGGGGTGTACATGGGGGCGAACAGCCGGTCGGAGGGGTGCCACTCGTCCTCGAAGCGTGGCGCGGGGCCGTCGGTGAACCACTGGGGCACGTCGTCGTCGTCCAGCACCCAGCCCTCGGTGTGCGGTATGAAGACGAGGTCCCCCCAGCGCTCGCCCATGCCCAGCCGGCGGTCCCAGGCGTCGCGGGAGCCGACCCGGCCGGTGATCAGTGACTCGGCGGCGGAGTTGCCGGAGAAGGCGGCCACGACGAGGTCGCCGTCGGGGCGCACGAGGTTCACGCACGCCATCTCGTAGCCCAGGGCGTTCACCGCACCATCGGCCACGGTCTGCAAGGTGTCCGCCAGGCTGCGTGCCGTGTTCATGTCCGCCATGACCTGGTGCAGCTGCCGCAGGGACGCAAGACGGACGTACGGCTCCGACTCGGTCTCCATGCTCGCCCTCCCCCCGAGACCTCGCAGCGAATCAAGGGTCGTCGTCTTCGGCGCCTCGTGGTTGCTCCAGCAGTTTCACCGCCACTGAATCACAGCGCGCTGCCCACCCGGTACACAGGGTCAACAATTCCTGCCCCTTGTGACTCAAGTCACAGCAAAACGTGAACAATTGGGCAGTGTTTCCGCGTTCTTCCCAGGTTCACCCATTGCCGGTACCGCGGTCGTGTGCGGTGTGGTTCCGCGGGGCGTCCGTCCGCCGCTGGTCCTAGGACCCGGCTCGGGCGGAGGCCCGATGCGGGGCCCGCGGGCCGCAGACTAGCGTTTCCGGCGTGCTGAACACGCCTTCCCCCACCACTCCCACCGCTTCCGGGCATGCTGAGGGGGTGAGCAACGACGAGTTCCGGGCCGCGCTGTCCCGACTGGCCGCCGGTGTGGTCCTGGTCACCGCGCAGGAACCGCCGCTCGACCCGGACGACCCGACCGCGCCGGGCGTGGAGGACGTCGGCATGACCGCCACCTCCTTCATGTCCGTCTCCCTCGACCCGCCGCTGGTCCTGGTCAGCCTGCGGGAGGGCTCGCGCATGGACGATCTGCTCGCCGAGCAGCCGCTGTGGGCGGTGTCGGTGCTCGCGGAGAGCCAGCGGCACATCGCGGGCCGCTTCGCCATGCGGGGCCGCATCAGCGACCGGCTGCTCTTCGAGGACATCCCCTACACGCGCGGCGAGGCCACGAACGCCCCGCTGGTGGGCGGCGCGCTCGCCACGCTGGAGTGCCGGACCGAGCAGCGGGTGGCGGCCGGGGACCACACGCTGGTCATCGGCCGGGTGCTGACGGCGCGGGTGCCGAGCGCGGAGGGCGGCCCGCTGACGTACTTCCGGGGCCGCTACCGGCAGTTGGGCTGAGGCTCCGCGAATTCCCGTGGTGGCGGGACGGCTCCGCCTCCTAAGGTGCGCGGATGGCACCGCACCTGGAAGAGATCACGCCCCGCAACTTCGAGGCCGCCCTCGGCATCCGTGTCCGGCCCGACCAGCGACACGCCGTCGAGCCGGTCGAACGCTCGCTCGCCGAGGCGTACGTCCACCCCGCCGGGGTGGCCTGGCCCCGGCTGATCCTCGACGGCTCCCGCCCGGTCGGGTTCCTCATGGCCTTCCTCGGCATCGACTGGTACGGCGACGGGAGCGTGCGCCGCTCCGGCCTGTGGCGGCTGAACATCGCGGCGGAGGAACAGGGCCGGGGGTATGGCCGCTTCGCGGTCGCGGCGGTCGGCGCGGAGATCCGGCGCCGGGGCGGGTCCGATCTGTACGTGACGTGGCATCCGGGTCCGGACGGCCCCGAGGAGTTCTACCTCCGTCTGGGCTTCCGGAAGACCGGGGAGACGAGCGGGGGCCAGGCGGTCGGGCTGCTCGGGCCGGAGGACGGCGGGAGCGCCTAGGGCCTCTCGCACCGCGTCCTCGGCGTCGGCGGCCGGGCCCGGCATCCGGTACGTGACGGCCGGCCGGGCTACGCCCAGTCCCGGCCCGAACGCCCGCGCTTGGTCTGCGCGCGCTGCTTCTTGTCCCGCAGCCGGCGCTCGTTGATGCCGCGCGGGATCCGGGTGGGCTTGCGCGGCTTGGGCGGGGGCGCGGTCGCCTCCGCGAGGAGGGCGGCGAGGCGTACGGCGGCGGCCTCGCGGTTGCGCCACTGGGAACGGTGCTCGGACGCCCGTACGGTCACCACCCCGTCCACCAGCCGGCCGGCCAGCCGCCGCAGGGCCCGCTCCTTCCACACCGGCGGCAGCGCCTCGGTGGCCGCCAGGTCGAAACGCAGTTCCACCTGGGAGTCACTGGTGTTCACATGCTGCCCACCGGGCCCCGACGACCTGGAGAAACGCCACATCAGCTCGGCCTCGGGGAGCGAGACGGAGCCGCGGACGACGTATGGACCGGACATGCCGTCCATGTTCCCGGTCCGGCCCCGTTCGCGTCACCTCGATTTCCCGGACCGGGGAGAAGTGCGGGTAAAAAAGGTAAAGGGGTGCGGAACCATGGGGACCCCCCTCGGCGTTGTCCCGGGTGACGGTAGCTTCGTCGGCACGCATTTCACGTCTTAGGAAGGACCCCACATGGCTGTAAGCCTGTCCAAGGGTGGCAACGTCTCGCTCACCAAGGAGGCTCCGGGCCTGACCGCCGTCACCGTGGGCCTCGGCTGGGACGTCCGCACCACCACGGGCACGGACTTCGACCTGGACGCCTCCGCGATCGCGGTCAACGCGCAGGGCAAGGTCTACTCGGACGCCCACTTCGTCTTCTTCAACAACAAGCAGACCCCGGACAGCACCATCGTCCACACCGGCGACAACCGCACGGGCGAGGGCGCGGGCGACGACGAGGCGATCAACGTCAACCTGGCCGGCCTGCCCGCCGACATCGACAAGGTCGTCTTCCCGGTCTCCATCTACGACGCCGAGAACCGCGGCCAGAACTTCGGCCAGGTCCGCAACGCCTACATCCGCATCGTCAACCAGGCCGGCGGCGCCGAGATCGCCCGCTACGACCTGTCCGAGGACGCCGCCACCGAGACCGCGATGGTCTTCGGCGAGCTGTACCGCAACGGCGCGGAGTGGAAGTTCCGCGCGGTGGGCCAGGGTTACGCCTCGGGCCTGGTCGGCATCGCCCAGGACTTCGGCGTCAACGTCTGAGGCACCGCCGTTCCCGCGCCTCCCCGGCGGGCCGCCGGGGAGGGCGGAAATCCCGGCGCGGGCGCGCGGCCGCAGGGGTAGGTTGCCCCGGTGATCCTCGCGCCCCTTTCCCCCGGCCAGGACATCCCGGGCCCCCTGCTGTGCGAACTCACCGCGCTGTACGCGTCGAACCGCGCCTTCCACCGGCTCTCCGGTGACTTCCCCGACCCGGACGACATCCGGCCGCACCAGATCGCCGAGGCGCTGGCCGGGGAACTGGCCGTGCCGGGCGCCGAGGTGCTGCTCGCCCGCGCCGGTGACGGACGGCTCCTCGGGCTGGCGATCACGCTCGCCCGGCATCCCGACCCGGCCGACCCGGACCCCTGGATCGGGCTGCTGCTGGTGCACGGGGCCGAGCAGGGCAAGGGGTACGGCCGCGCCCTCGCCGAGCGCCTGGAGGACCGGCTGCGCGCTCGGGGTGCCGTCGCCGTGCGTCTGGCCGTGCTCGACAACAACCCGGCGGGACTGGCCTTTTGGACCTCGCTCGGTTACGGCCTGCTCGACCGCCGCGCCGACCGCGCCCTCGGCCGCCCCTGCGCCGTCCTGCGCAAGCCGCTGTGCACCCGCCGGCCGGGGGCCGGGGAGGACGGGGGCGCTACGGGTGCGCCGGCTTCCCGTCCCCGTAGAGCCAGTCCCGCCAGATCTCGCTGAAGTCCTCTCCAGGGAATCGCTTCTGGACCCAGGCCGTGAAATCCGCCGTGCTCGCGTTGCCGTGGCGGTGGGCCGCGGGCCAGGCGCGCAGGAAGGCGAAGAAGGCCTTGTCGCCGACCTTCTGGCGGATCTTGTGCAGGACCATGGCGCCGCGCTGGTAGACGGGCGTGCCCGAGATGTGCTCGGCGCTCGTCGGCCGCGCGGGCGGGAAGGCCCAGAGGGTGGCGTCGTCGCGGTGGTAGTAGTCGAGGAAGGTCCGCTGGGCGCTGTCCCCGCCGTGGTCCTCCTGCCACAGCCACTGGGCGTAGGTGGCGAAGCCCTCGTTGAGCCACATGTCGCGCCAGGACTTCGGGGTGACCGAGTCGCCGTACCACTGGTGGGCCAGTTCGTGCACGAGGGTGCCGGTCTCGGGGGCGCCGGGGAAGACGGGCCGGTTCTGGGTCTCCAGGGCGTAACCGGCGGCGCCGGGGCGGGTGATGATCGCGCCGACGGAGGAGAAGGGGTAGGGGCCGAAGGTGTCCTCCTCCCACTTGACGATGGCGGGCAGTCGCGCGAGCACCGCCGCGCTCGCCCTGACCTGGCTGGGGTCGACGGCGGTGAGGACGGGCAGATCGCCGGGCCCCTCGGTGCGGGTGACGACGAAGTGGCCGATGGCGACGGTGGCGACGTAGCCGGCCATGGGCTGGGCGGTGTGCCAGTGGTAGGCCGTACGGCCGTCGTGGGTGGACTGTCCCGCCAACTCGCCGTTGGACACGGCCTGGAGGCCCTGCGGCACGGTGACGGTGATGTCGTAGGCCGCCTTGTCGGAGGGGTGGTCGTTGCCGGGGAACCAGGCCATGGAGCCGACCGGCTCGCCGAGGCCGAGGGCGCCGTCGGCGGTGGGCAGCCAGCCCTCCTCGGAGCCGTCCGGGTCGGTGAGGGTGCGCGGGACGCCGTCGTAGCGCACCGTCGTCCGGAAGGTGTGGCCCGCGCGCAGGTCGTCGTGCGGGCGGACGGTGAGTTTCTGCCCGGCGCGGTTGAAGCGGGCGTCGCGGCCGTCGACGCCGACCGAGTCCACGCGCAGCCCGAAGAGGTCCAGGTCGAAGGCCGACAGGTCCTTGGTGGCGCGGGCGGTGATCACCGCGGTGCCGGTGAGCCGGCGGGTGGCGGGGGTGTAGTCGAGGGTGAGGGCGTAGTGGTCCACGTCGTAGCCGCCGTTGCCCGCCCTCGGGAAGTACGGGTCGCGCAGGCCGGAGCCGCCCGGGGTGCCGTGCACGCCGCCGCCGCACGCGGTGCCGGTGAGGACGAGGGCCAGCACGGTCGCGACGGCCGGCACGGCACGTACGGATCTGGACATGTCAGCGATCTTAGGGGCGGGGGCAGCCACGGCGGCGTGACACCATCGGTGGGTGCTCGATATCGGCTATGCCCTCTCCAACCGCTTCCCGGACCCGCCGCAGACCGACTACCGCCGCGCGGACGTCCGCGCGCTGCGGCACGACCTGTTCTGCGGGGACGTGTACCTCGCGGACACGAAGACGGACCGGGAGCTGTCCACCGCCTGGGGATGGGTGCCGGTGCTGGACTTCGCGTGGGCGCTGTGCGACATCGTGGAACGCCTGGACCGGGATCCGATGGGCTCCCGCGCCGCCCGGCCGCAGCGGGCGGAGCTGGACTTCACCGAGTCCACCGACCGGATGCTCTTCGAGCGCCGTTTCGGGTGGGTCGACATCACCGCCGACTGGCAGCCCCTGGAGGAGCCCCCCCTGTCCTTCTCGCACACCGAACTGCGCCGGGAGGCACGGGACTTCCTGCACGACCTGATCGCCGACCTCGTCGACCTCCACGAGGGGCTGGGCGACAACCCGGCGATCTGGACCCTCCAGGCACGCTTCCCCCGGGTCTCCTAGCTGCTTACTCCACGCGGATCCCGACGGCCGCCGCCAGCGCCGGTGCCAGGTCGAGCAGTTGCCCGGTGCTGATCACCGCGCCGGACAGCCGTTCGAGGCCCCGGGCGATCTCCAGCGGGGCGGCACCGCGCAGGTCCACGTCCTTGAGGGTGGCCCCGCCGAAGTCCGCCCCCTTCAGCGCGCAGTCCACGAACTCCACCCGCTCCAGGCCGGCACCCGCGAAGTCCGGCTCGACCAGGACGCAGGACTCGAAGACCACGTCCCGCAGGCGGGCCATGCGCAGGTTCAGGAAGTCGATCTTGCCGCCGCGCACCACGACCCGCTCCAGCACCGCGCCGTGCAGCTGGGTGCCGCCGAGCCGGGGCTCGGTCAGTTCGACGTCGCGCAGGGTGGCCTCGGCGAGATCGGTGCCGACCCCGCGGGGCGCGGTGAGCACGCTGTCCAGCACGCGGGCGTGGCTCAGCCGGGTCCCGTCCAGCGCGCAGCCGCGCAGCGCGCAGTCCATGAACCGGGCACCCGCCGCGTCCTGCCCGCTCAGGTCCGCGTCCCGCAGTTCCAGTCCGTCGTAGTCGCCGTCGGGGTCCAGTGGGCCGCCGTCCCACGGTTCCAGCGGTGGCAGGCGCAGTTCCGGCCGCCGTGCCCCGCGCCGCATCCGGCTCCCGCCGGTCGTTTCCCTCGCCATGCGGTCCATGCTGCACCCCGCCACTGACAACGGCCCCGGCCCGCGCGAACGCCGCCACGGCCGGCCCTTGACCTCAAGTGCGCTTCGGGTCGGAGAGTTGCGGCAGTCGCTCACCTGGGGGTCCCCATGCACGTCGTACGCCTGTACGCCTTCGGTCCGGCCGAGAACCTGACGTACGAGGAGGCCGAGGACCCGGTCCCGGGCCCGGGGCAGGTGCGGATCGCGGTCGCCGCGGCCGGGGTGCACCTGCTCGACACGGCGCTGCGCGCGGGGCACCGGGGCCCGCTGCCGCAGCGGCCCGCCCTGCCGACGGTGCCCGGCCGGGAGGTCGCGGGCGTGGTGGACGCGCTCGGCGAGGGGGTGGCGGGGACGTGGCTCGGCAAGCACGTGGTCGCCCACCTGGGCTTCGCGCCCGGCGGGTACGCCGAACTGGCCGTCACCGACGCCGGGCGGCTGCACGAGATCCCGGAGCCGCTGGACTTCGCGGCGGCCGTCGCCATGATCGGCACCGGTCGCACCGCCCTGGGCATCGCGGCGTGCGCCGAGCCGGGGCCGGACGACGTGGTGGTCGTACCGGCGGCCGCGGGCGGCATCGGCACGCTGCTGGTGCAGTACGCGGCGGCGGCCGGGGCGATGGTGGTCGGGCTCGCGGGCGGCCCCGCCAAGACCCGGCGGGTGCGGGAGAACGGCGCCGCGCTCGCCGTCGACTACACCGCGCCCGGCTGGGCCGCCGAGGTCCGCTCCGGGCTCGGCGGGCGGGCCGCGACGATCGTCTACGACGGCGTGGGCGGCGCGGTCGCCCGGGAGGCCGTGGCGCTGCTCGGACCGGGCGGCCGGCACCTGGTCTTCGGCTGGTCGGCGGAGGGCATCGGCGACGGGCAGGGGTACGTCGTGCAGGGCGTGTCCGAGTCCGTGCTCGGGCCGGAGCTGGTGCGGCGGGGCGGCGGGCTGCGGGCGCTGGAGGAGCGGGCGCTCGCGCAGGCCGCGCGGGGGCGGCTGCGGCCCGCCGTCACCCGCTTCCCGCTCGCGGCGGCGGCCGCCGCGCACCGGGCGCTGGAGAACCGCGGCACCGTCGGGAAGGTGGTGCTGGAGCCCTGAGGCCCCGGGCCCGCACCCGGATGCGATACGTACCGATTCATGGTCTTCTGGCCAGATGAGTCTCGGCCGAACGGGTGAGTCCCGGGCCGCCGCACAGGGTGCGGATCCGCACCGCTGGTGGGGGCTGGTCGTCATCGCCCTCGCCCAGCTGATGGTGGTCCTGGACGCCACGATCGTGAACATCGCGCTCCCCTCCGCCCAGCGTGCCCTGCACATGTCCGACGGCAACCGGCAGTGGGTGATCACCGCCTACACGCTGGCCTTCGGCGGTCTGCTGCTGCTCGGCGGCCGGGTCGCCGATCTCATGGGCCGAAAACGCACCTTCGTGATCGGTCTCGTGGGCTTCGCCGCCGCCTCCGCGCTCGGCGGCGCGGCCACCGGCTCGGGGATGCTCTTCGGCGCCCGCGCGCTGCAAGGCGTCTTCGCGGCGGTGCTCGCGCCCTCCGCGCTCTCCCTGCTGACCACGACGTTCACGGACCCGCGCGAGCGCGGCAAGGCGTTCGGCGTCTACGGCGCGCTGGCCGGCAGCGGCTCGGCGATCGGACTGATCGTCGGCGGGGTGCTCACCGAGTACCTGACCTGGCGCTGGTGCCTGTACGTCAACGTGCCCATCGCCGCGCTCGCGGTGTTCGGCGCGTCCGCCCTGCTGCACGACCGGCCGGGGCACGACGACGTCCGTCTCGACGTACCCGGTGCGGTGCTCGGCTGCGGCGGCCTGGTCGCGATCGTCTACGGCTTCGCCGAGGCGGAGCCGCGCGGCTGGACGGATCCGCTGGTGCTCGGGCTGTTCGCGGCGGGAGCGCTGCTGCTGGTGGCGTTCGTGTGGTGGCAGGCCCGGGCACCGAGCCCGCTGCTGCCGCTGCACATCCTGCGGGACCGGAACCGGGCGGGCTGCTTCCTGACGATGATGCTCGCGGTGATCGGCATGTTCGGGCTGTTCCTGTTCATGACCTACTACCTCCAGGTCATCCTGCGCTACTCGCCGGTACGCACGGGGCTGGCCTTCCTGCCGATGACCGCGGCGATCGTCACCGGGTCCACCCAGATCTCCGCGCGGCTGCTGCACCATGTGCCACCGCGGCTGCTGATGGTGCCGGGCATGCTGCTGGCGGCGAGCGGCCTGCTGCTGCTGACCCGGCTGACCGTCCGTTCCTCCTACGCCGGGGAGATCCTGCCGTCCCTGCTGCTGCTGGGGCTGGGCATGGGGCTGACGTTCATGCCGGTGTTCGCCACGGCGACGGCGGGCATCGCGCCGCGCGACTCGGGGGTCACCTCGGCGACCGTCAACACCGCGCAGCAGGTGGGCGGCTCGATCGGCACGGCCCTGCTCAACACCCTCGCCACCACCAGCGCCGCCGCGTACGTCGCCGCCCGCCCGCACCGGCCGGCCACGGTCGCGGCCGGCGTCGTGCACGGCTACACGGTCGCCATCGGCTGGGCCGCCGCCATCATGCTGCTGGCCGGCCTGATCGCCGGCCTGCTGGTCACCGCCCGCGCCCCCAAATACGGTCCCCGGCCGAAGGCCCCGGTCTCCGAGCCGGTCGGCTGACACCACGACCGGCCGCGGACCGCCCCCGCCCCCCCTCAGTGGCGCCCCGCCACCCGGTCCGCGGCCCTGGCCAGGCGCGAGGAGTCGCCGGTGGGGCGGAGGCGCTCGCGGCGGTCGGCCGTGTGGTAGGTGGCGTACATGCCGTGGACGCCGAGCCAGCGGAAGGGTTCGGGCTCCCACTTGCGGACCTTGTGGCCGACCCAGGGCAGGTCGGTCAGTTCGGTGCGGCCGCCCTGCCCGGAGTCCTGCTGGACCAGGTCGCGCAGGGTGCGGGCGGCGAGGTTGGTGGTGGCGACGCCGGAGCCGACGTAGCCGCCCGCCCAGCCGAGGCCGGTGGAGCGGTCCAGGGTGACCGTGGCGCACCAGTCGCGGGGCACGCCGAGGACGCCGGACCAGGCATGGGTGATCCCGACGCCGGCCAGGGACGGGAAGAAGCGCACCAGGACGTCCCGCAGCGCCTCGACGGTCGCCCGCTGGGTGCGGCCGTCGTTGTCCGTGCGGGAGCCGAAGCGGTACGGCACCCCGCGCCCGCCGAGCGCGATCCGGCCGTCGGCGGTGCGCTGCGCGTACATGTAGGCGTGCGCCATGTCGCCCAGCGTCTCCCGGCCGTCCCAGCCGATCGCCGCCCACTGCTCCTCGCTCAGCGGCTCGGTGGCGATCATCGAGGAGTTCATCGGCAGCCAGGTCCGCTTCTGGCCCTTGAGGGAGGCGGTGAAGCCCTCGGTGCAGCGCAGGACGTAGGGCGCGCGGACGGTGCCGTAGGGCGTGACCGCGTGCTTGGGACGGATCTCCGTCACCGGCGTCGACTCGTGGATCGTCACCCCGAGCGCCGCCACCGCCGCCGCCAGCCCCTTCACCAGCTTCACCGGGTGCAGCCGGGCGCCGTGCGGGGTCCAGGTGGAACCGACGGCGTCCGCGATCCGAATCCGCTCGGCCGTCTCCCGGGCGCCGTACAGTTCGCGGTCCTTCTCGCCGTACGACAGCTCGTGCTCGTGGAACGCCTTCAGCCGGGCCAGCTGGGCGGGGGTGGTGGCCACCTCCAGGACGCCGCCCTTGTGCAGGTCGCAGTCGATGCCCTCCGCCTCGGCGACCGCGATCACCTCGTCCACGGTGTCGTTCATCGCCTTCTGGAGCCGCACCGCGGCCTCCCGCCCGTGCGACGTGGCGTACCGGTCGCGGCCCGCGACGCCGTTGTACAGCCAGCCGCCGTTGCGGCCCGAGGCGCCGTACCCGCAGAACTTCTGCTCCAGGACGGTGATCCGCAGGAAGGGCGCCGCCTTCTTCAGGTAGTAGGCGGTCCACAGGCCGGTGTACCCCCCGCCGACGATCACCACGTCGGCCGTGGCGTCCCCCGACAGGGGTTCCCGTACCGCCGGGAGGCCGTCGTCCGCGTACCAGAAGGAGATGCCACCGTTCACGACACTGCTCGCCGAGCTGCTCATGGCCGGGAACCTAACCCCTGGGAGTGGCCGGTGTCTCCTTCGGATTCCGTGCTTCCGCACGGCCCTTGGTGAGCGGGTAGCAGGCCAGGCCGATCAGCATCGCCAGGAAGTGCCCGACGTCGGTGAAGGTGGGCGACCCGGCCAGCGGAAGGGTGAAGACGGCGAGGACGACGGCGAGGTAGCCGTAGCGCCAGGGCGGGGCGATCCGGTAGGTGAGGACGGCGACGACACCGGCCAGCGCGTAACTGACGCCGATGTCGAGGGTGTCGACCGCCGAGTGCGGCGCGATGCCGTCCTTGATCGCCTTCAGCAGCAGACCCTCGCTGACCAGGGACGCCAGCACGTGCGCGGAAGCGCACACGACGAGCCAGCGGGCGGTGCCCAGCCACCGCTCGGCCGGCGCGTGGAAGACCGTGTACAGCACGGCGTACGGCAGCCACCGCCCGCCGTCGATCCACATCGCGCTGCTGACCAGCACCCGCAGCGGGGTGCGCGACAGCTCGTGGATGTTGGTCGACCTGCGGCGCAGGAAGTGCTGCTCGAACCCCGGCGACATGTGGTGCACCGCGACGGTCGTGACGAACAGGACGGCCAGCCAGACGTAGGTGCCCGGGGCGCCGCGGACGTACCGCGCGACCGCCCCGAGTCCACGGCGCAAGGGGTTGACCCGGGTCACGTCGCCAGTATGCGGCCCCTTCCCCTGACACGCCGCCGGATGGCCTATCCGTACAAGTAAGGATTATTGGGTCATAACGTACCCGGTATGAAGAGATGTCACATCGCTTATGCCGCGAGCGCCGTCGCAGCACTGATCGGCGCGGGACTCGGCGCCGCCCCCGCGGCGGCCGCCCACCAGACCCTGATGGTCCGCCAGGGCGAATCGATCCAGCAGGCGGTGAACCGCGCGCAGCCCGGTGACACCGTGCTGGTGCTCCCCGGCACCTACAAGGAGAGCGTCACGATCAACACGCCCCAGGTCACCCTGCGCGGGCTGGGCGGCCGCACGGTGATCGAGCCGGCCGTGAAGACGGTCGCGGGCAAGGCGCCGCGGACGGACACCAAGGCGACCAAGAGCTGCGCCGAGGGCGGCAACGGCATCTGCGTGATCGGCACCAAGAAGAAGAACGTCGAGGGCGTCACCGTCGCCGATCTGACGGTGACCGGCTTCGCCCGCGCCGGGGTGTTCGGCATGGCGACGGACGGCATGACCGTGCGCGGCGTACAGGCCGTGAAGAACGCGGTGTGGGGCATCGCCCAGGAGCGCTCCGTGCGCGGCCACATCTTCGGCAACTACGCCCAGGGCAACGGCGACGCGGGCGTCTTCCTGGCCAACACCATCACCGAGGAGGCCGGCGCCCTCGACACCCGGCGGACGGTGGTCGAGCGCAACCGGCTGGAGGACAACCGGATCGGCGTCACCGTGCGCCGCCTGCGCAACCTCGCGGTCGCCGAGAACCACATCACCGGCAACTGCGCCGGTGTGTTCGTCGTCGGCGACGAGAACAGGCCCAAGGCCGGTGCCCTGGAGGTCGCGTACAACAACGTGAGCAGGAACAACAAGTACTGCCCGAAGACCGACCGGCTGCCCGCGATCCAGGGCTCCGGCATCGTGCTGACCGGCACCGAGAAGACCGTGGTGGACGGCAACCGGGTCGTCGGCAACACGGGCACGTCCCCGCTGTCCGGCGGCATCGTGCTGTTCAAGAGCTTCGTCGGCGTCACCAACGACGACAACCGCGTCAGCGACAACGTGCTGGACGGCAACGGACCCGCCGACCTCGTCAACACCGAGACCAAGGGCAAGGGCAACACCTTCCGGCACAACGCCTGCCGTGCCTCCAAGCCCTCGGGCCTGTGCTGACCGCCCGACCACTGCCCCTGCTGGACCGACGCAGGCCGAAGAACGAAGGAAGCCGGCAGATGACCACCGCCGAGACGGCACCGCCGAACCAGACCACCTCCGAGGCCCCCACCGCCCCGCCCCCGCCGATGCGGCTGCGCGAACTCGTGTTCGGGGCGGCCCTGTCCGCCGCCATCCGCGCCGCCGCCCGGCTGGGCGTGCCCGACGCGCTCGGGGACACCCCGATGTCCGCCGACGCCCTCGCGGCCGCGGTGCGCACCGAACCCAAGCCGCTGCGCCGCATGTTGCGCGCCCTGACCTGCTACGGCGTCTTCACCGAGCGGCCCGACGGCACCTTCGCGCACACCGAGATGTCCCGGCTGCTGCGCGAGGACGACCCGAACAGCCTGCGCGCCATCGCGCTGTGGTGCACCGAACCGTGGACCTGGGCCGCGTGGCCCAAGCTGGACGAGGCGGTGCGCAGCGGCCGCAACGTGGTGGAGGGCCTGTACGGCAAGGAGTTCTTCACCTACCTCAACGAGGACGCCCCCGAGTCCGCGGACGTCTTCAACCGGGCCATGACCCGCTCCAGCGAGCAGTCGGCACGCGAGGTCGCGGCCCTGCTCGACCTGTCCGGCGCCGATTCCGTCGCCGACCTCGGCGGCGGCCAGGGGCACGTGGTGGCCTGCCTGCTGGACAAGTACCCGCGGATGCACGGCAGTCTGCTGGACCTGCCCCGGGTGGTGGAGAACGCGCTGCCGAGGCTGCGCGAGGGCGGCGACCTCGCCGACCGCGCGCAGATCGTGCCGGGCGACGTCCGGGAGGCGATCCCGGTCCGCGCGGACGTCTACGTCATCAAGAACATCCTGGAGTGGGACGACGAGAGCACGGCCCGGCTGCTGCACAACGTCGTCCAGGCGGGCGGCCCCGGGGCCCGGGTCGTGGTGATCGAGAACCTGGTCGACGACACCCCGTCGATGCGGTTCAGCACCGCGATGGACCTGCTGCTGCTCCTCAACGTCGGCGGGGCCAAGCACACCACCGACAGCATGGTGCGCCGGCTCACCGCGGCCGGGCTCGCCGTGGACACCATCCGGCCCGTCAACCCGTATCTGCACGCCTTCGAGTGCCACGTGCAGGGGTGACGGACACACCCGGGCCGTCGGCCGCCGGGCCCGCTTCGCCGCGGGCCCGGCGGCCGACGGCCGTCCGGTGGGACAGGTGCGCGTCAGGGGCGCTCCCAGACGTAGAAGCGGTGCGCCATCGCGTCCTTGGGAGACCGCCAGGTCTCCGGGTCGTACGCGCTGACGTACGCCGTCAGCCGCTCGCTGACGTCCCTGAACTCCGGGTGTTCGGTGACCTTGGCGATGGCCGGGCCCGGTTCGCGCTCGGACTCGATGAGGTGCATGTACACATCGCCGAACTGGAAGAGGCTGCGCCGGGTGACGCCCACGAGGCGGGGCAGTTCCCCGCGGTCGGACTCCTCGAAGATCTTGGCGATGTCGGGGGCGGAACCCGGGGCCATCCGGGCGACGATCAGGGCCTGGTGCACGGTGTTCGTCCTCTCCTCGTTCCCTTCGGTCCTCCCTGGTGGCGTCAGTCGGCGAGCGCCGGAGCGGGCCGCTGCCCGGCGGCGGCCTTCTCGATCTTGTCGCGGATCAGGGCCATCTGGACCTTGGAGTTCTTGTTGATGTTGTCGGTCATCCACTCGTCGTCGACCGGCGCCTCGGGCTTCATCGCGAAGTCCTGCGTCCACACCATGCGGGTGCCGGCCGGGACCTCCTCGTAGGCCCAGTGGATGTCCATGTGGGCGAACGGACCGGTCTCCACCCGGCGGGCCTTGACGGTGCGGGTGGCGCGGTCGGGCTCGCGCTCGGAGACCCAGCTCCAGACGGTTCCGTTCTCGTCCGGGTGCATGGTGAGCCGGAAGGTGGTCTTCTCGCCCTCCCGCTTGAGCACCTCCACGGCGGCGTACTCGCTGAAGAGCTGGGGCCAGCGCTCCAGGTCGTTGGTCATGTCCCAGACCAGGTCGAGCGGGGCCGCGATGGTGATCTCGTTCTGGGTGTGTCCTGCCATGTCAGGCTCCTGCCATCAGCGTGTTGTTGACGAGGTTGAGGAACTGCTGAGGGGTTTTGCAGCGCTCGGCGTCCACCGGCATCGGGGTGCCGTGCTCGTTCTCCAGCTCACCGACGATGCCGAGCAGGCCCAGCGAGTCGACACCGAGGGCGTCGAAGCCGGTGTCCGGCTTGTCGTGGAGCTGCTCGGGGCTGACGGTGACGCCGGCCGCCTTCTTCATGAGCGCTGCGAGTTCTTCGACGGTGATCTTGGACATGTGTTCTCTTCTCCTTTGCTGTGCTCCCTGCGCCGTTGCCGTGGCCGCACCCGGTGGACCGCGGTGTTCACCGGGTGGCGGGGTGCCGCAGCACCAGCGCCGCGTTCGACCCCATGAGGCCGCGGCTGAGGACCAGCGCCGTGCGGGGCTCGGCGGCGCGGGCGCGGCCGGTGACGAGGTCGAGGTCGTGGCAGACGTCGTGCACGTTCGGGGTCGGCGGGATCAGTCCGTGCTCCATCGCGAGCACCGCCGCGGCGGCGTCCAGCACCGGGGCCGCGCAGTAGCCCCGGCCGGTGCCGGTCTTGGGCGCGGTGACCGGCACCCGCGTGCCGTGCGCGCCGAGGGCGTCGGCGATCGCCAGCGCCTCGGCCCGGTCCGCCGCCGGCACCCCGAGGGCGTCGGCGAAGACCACGTCGACCTCCTCGGGCGCGCAATCCGCCTCGGCCAGCGCCTGCCGGATGGCCTGGGCGAGGCCCGCGCGGGACTCCGCCCAGCGGGCGGCGCCGGTGAAGGTGGCCCCGTGCCCGGCCACGAAGGCCCGGATGTCGGCCCCGCGCTCCAGGGCCGCACCGGCGGCCTCCACCACGAGCATGGCGCCGCCCTCGGCGGGCACGAACCCGCATGCCGCCTCGGTGAACGGCCGGTAGGCGCGGGCCGGGTCGCTCTCGCGGCTCAGCTCCTCGTAGCCGAGCTGGCAGACCATCGAGTACGGCGCGAGCGGCGCCTCGGTGGACCCGGCCACGATCGCGTCGGTGCCTCGCCGCACCGCCCGGGCCGCGTGCGCGAGGGCGTCCAGACCGCCGGCCTCGTCGGAGGCGACGACCGAGCAGGGGCCCTTGAAGCCGCGGCGGATGGAGACCTGGCCGGTGCTCGCGGCGTAGAACCAGGCGATGGACTGGTACGGCCCCACGAACCGGCTGCCCTTGCCCCACAGCCGTTGCAGTTCGCGCTGGCCGAACTCGCCGCCGCCGGACCCGGCGGCGGTCACCACGCCGATCGAGTACGGCGACTCGGCGGTGTCGGCCGGACCGAGCCGGGCGTCGCCGAGCGCGAAGTCGGCCGCCGCCATGGCGTAGTGGGTGAACCGGTCGGTCTGGACGAGGAAGCGCTCCTCGATGGTGTCCGCCGCCTCGAAGGCGCGGACCTCGCCGGCCACCTTCAGCGGCAGATGCTCGCAGCCCTCGCGGGTCACCCGGTCCAGGACGCTCAGGCCCTCGTGGGTGGCCTTCCAGAAGGTGTCGGTGCTGATGCCGTTGGGCGCGACCACGCCGATGCCGGTGACGGCCGCGCGCCGGTCCTGGGGTTCGCTCATCGTGTCCTCACTCCCTCGGCCGGGTCAGGATCACCGCGGACTGGAAGCCGCCGAACCCGCTGCCCACGGAGAGCACGCTGGTCAGCTTCCGTTCCCTGGCGGTACGCGGCACGTAGTCGAGGTCGCACTCGGGGTCGGGGGTCTCGTAGTTCGCGGTCGGCGGCACGGCCTGCTTGGCCAGCGCCAGCACGCAGGCGACCAGTTCGATGGCGCCGATCGCCCCGAGCGAGTGGCCCACCATGGACTTGATGGAGCTCATCGGGGTGTCGTAGGCGTGCTGCCCGAGCGCCCGCTTGACCGCCGCCGTCTCGTGGCGGTCGTTCTGCCGGGTGCCGGAGCCGTGCGCGTTGACGTAGTCGATCGCCGTGGGGTCGAGCCGGGCCTGGTCGAGGGCGGTGGAGATGGCCCGCGCCATCTCCAGGCCCTCCTTGGTCAGACCGGTCATGTGGTAGGCGTTGCCGAAGGTGGCGTAGCCGCCGAGCTCGCAGTAGACGTGCGCGCCGCGGGCCCGGGCGTGCTCCAGCTCCTCCAGGACGAGCACCGCGCCGCCCTCGCCCATGACGAAGCCGTCACGGTTGTTGTCGAAGGGCCTGGAGGCGTGCGCGGGGTCGTCGTTGTTCGGCGAGGTGGCCTTGATCGCGTCGAAGCACGCCATGGTGATGGGGGATATCGGCGAGTCCGACGCTCCGGCTATGCAGATGTCGGCCCGGCCCTCCTGGACGGTGTGGAAGGCGTAGCCCACGGCGTCCAGGCCCGAGGTGCAGCCGGTGGAGACGGTCTGCACCGGACCCTGTGCGCCGAAACGTTCCGCCACCGCGGAGGCCGCCGTGGCCGGGGTGAAGGCCCGGTGCAGCTGCGGCCGGGCCCGCTCGGGGTCCACGTCCCAGCGCTCGCCGCCATGGCTGACCAGCACGTAGTCGTTCTCCAGACGGGTGGTGCCGCCGACCGCGGTGCCCACCGACACCGCGACCCGCCACGGGTCCTCCCGCCGGAGGTCCAGCCCCGAGTCGCGGACCGCCTCCTCGCCCGCGACCAGGGCGAACTGGATGTACCGGTCCGACCGCTCCACCTGCTCGGCGTCCAGACCGTGCGCCGCCGGGTCGAAGTCGCACTCGGCCGCGATCCGCGAGCGCAGCTGGGAGGGGTCGAAGAAGGTGATGCCCCGCGTCGCGGTCCGGCCGTCCGCGAGCAGATCCCAGAACGCGGGTACACCGATGCCGCCCGGGGCGACGATGCCTATGCCGGTGACCGCCACGCGCCGGTTCATGACCGGACCCCTCCCCCGTCGGCACCCGCACCGGCCGGTTCGGCGGCCGGCGTCTCCTCGGTGTCGACGTGCCCGAGCTGCGGGCGCGGCGCCAGCGGGCCCAGGTGGAAGACGATCCGCGCCTCCACCTTGCCGACGTTGCGGAACCGGTGCCGCATGCCGATGGGGATCATCAGTCCCTGCTCCGGGCGCAGCACGTGCGGCTCGCCGTCCAGGTCGACCTCCAGCTGGCCGCAGACGACGTAGACGAACTCCTCGGAGTAGGGGTGGTAGTGCTCACCGATGCGGTCGCCGGGCTGCACGATGGCCACGCCCATGAAGCCGCTGGTGGAGCCGACCGTGGCCGGGGTGAGCATGGCGCGCAGATCACCGCCGCGCCGCGTGTTGGGCTCGACCTCGCTGAGGTCCACGATTCTCGGACGGGGTTGGATCACGACAGTCCTCCGGTGGTGTGATCGGGCTTCTGGGGGGCTCGTGGGGTGGCCGGGGGGTCAGACGGCGGGCGAACGGCGGTCGGTGACCAGCTCCATCGGGGCGGCCTCACCGGCCAGCAGCTCGCGCAGCCCGGCGGCCAGGGTGCCGTCCTTGGGCAGCGGGTCCACGTCCGCGCCCTCGTCGGCGAGGTCCACCAGCCGCACCACGACGTCCTCGCGCTCGAAGACCGTGCTGCGCAGCACCCGGCTCGCCGGGTCGTCGGCGTCCGCCGAGTCCGCCTTGGCCAGCAGCTCCGCGAGCTTCATCCCGCACCCCGGCCGGGCCGGGTAGTACAGGGCCCGGCGGGTGCCCTCGGGCCGGTCGTCCGCCATCACGTGGTGGACGGCGGGCAGCGCCGCCCGGGTGAAGAACAGCCGCGCCGACTCCTGGTCGTCGAGGTCCCGGTCCTGCTCCAGATAGGGGTTGATGGCCTCCTCCACGGCCTGCACCTCGGGCGAGCGCGCCACATGACGCAGGGCGGCCAGCAGGTCGCCGCGCACCTCGATGGCGCGCACCACGCGGTTGCCGTGCATGAACAGCGAGGTGCGCAGCAGCCGCGTGGAGTCGTCCACCCGCGGCTCGGGCGCGGCGTAGTCGGCGAGCAGCCGGGCGACCTTGTCCTCGGTGCCGGGCTTCACGGTGAAGGTCAGCGCGTGCCGGATCACTCCGTCACCGATGCGCACCTCGCTCTGCAACCGGCCCCGGGCGGGCGCGTCGCCCTGGTACGCCCGGCCCGTCTCGCGGACGATGTGGAAGCGCAGCGAACGGGTGTTGCGCACGCAGGAGTGCAGCGGCTCCACCATCCGCACGTGCTCCTCGCTGTTCACCCAGGTGAGGAACGGCGGGGCACTCTCCCACTCGCTGGTGATGAGCCATTGGGACGGATTCTCGATGGACTGGCAGAGTTGGTCGCTGACATGGCCGGGCACGGACGCAACCTGGTTGCAGAGCTGCTCGTACGCCTCCAGGAACTGCTGCTGCGCGCCCTCGTAGACGTCGACCAGCAGAACGACCCGGAGCCGCGAGCCGTCGAAAACGGACTGGGAGACACGCGACACGTCCCGTGCCGGCGCTTCTGACAGACGTTCAGAGGTGGTGGTCATGGTGCGGACATCTCCTTGGCGGGGGTTCTCGGGTGCGCCGGTCACCGCCGTGACGCGACGTCAGCGCTTCTTGATCCTGTGCCGCCGACCGTGAGCCCGCGACTCGTAGGAACCACGCGGGTGATCCAGGGAGCAAATGGCCCCAATCACGTGGATAGCGGGCATGAAAGTGACAGGCGCTCGTACGCACCCCCGCCTCTGGAGGCCTCGATGCATCACACAGCCGACCACCGGGTCCCCGTCCTCATCGTGGGCGGCTCTCTGGTGGGCCTGTCCACATCCCTGTTCCTGGGCCGTCTCGGCGTACGCCACCTGCTCGTCGAGCGGCACGCCGGGACCTCCCACCACCCCCGCGGACGGGGCAACAACGTCCGGACGATGGAGCTGTTCCGGGTGGCCGGCATCGAGCCGGACATCAAGGCGGCGGCCTCCCTGCTGGCCGACAACCACGGCATCCTGCAGACCCCGACCCTCGTCGGCGACGCCGGGGAGTGGCTGTTCCGGGAGATCGACCCCGGCGGCGGACTGAAGAGGTTCAGCCCCACCGCCTGGTGCCTGTGCAGCCAGAACGACCTCGAACCGGTGCTGGTGGACAGCGCCCGCGAACTCGGCGGCGACCTGCGCTACCACCACGAGATGGAGTCCTTCGAACAGGACGCCGACGGGGTGACCGCCGTCGTCCGCGACCGCTCCACCGACGAGCGCTACACCGTCCGGGCGGACTACCTCGTCGCCGCCGACGGCCCCCGCAGCCCCGTCCGCCGCGCCCTCGGCATCGGCCAGAGCGGCCCCGGCGACCTGTTCGCCAACGTCAGCGTCACCTTCGAGTCCACCCGGCTGGCCGACGTCGTCGGCGACCGCCGCTTCATCTGCTGCTACCTCACCCATCCGGACGCCGACGGCGCCCTGCTCCCCGTCGACAACAAGGAGCGCTGGGTCTTCCACGCCCCCTGGCACCCCGAACGCGGTGAGGCCCTGGAGGAGTTCACCGAGGAGCGGCTCCAGCGGCACATCGCCGCCGCCGTCGGCGTGCCCGGCCTCGACGTGAGGATCACCGGGATGGCGTCCTGGCGTGCCGCCGAACGGGTCGCCGACTCCTACTCGGCCGGCCGGGTCTTCCTCGCCGGCGACTCCGCCCACGAGATGTCCCCCACCGGCGCCTTCGGCTCCAACACCGGCATCCAGGACGCCCACAACCTGGCCTGGAAGCTCGCCGCCGTCCTCGACGGCTGGGCCTCCCCCGCCCTCCTCGACACCTACGGCTCGGAGCGCCGCCCGGTCGCCGTCGCCACCAGCGCCCGCGCCTCCGCCCGCTCCGTGGAGCACAGCCACCCCGGCTTCGCCCCCGCCCCCGGCGTCGGCGGCGCCAAGCGCGGCGGCATCCTCAACGTCGTCCTCGGCTACCACTACCCGGAGGGCGCCGCCCTCGGCACCGACCCCGGGGCGCCGGTCATCCCCGACAACCTCGCCCTCACCGGCCGCCCCGGCACCCGCGCCCCGCACCTGTGGCTGCGCCAGGCCGCCCGGCGGCTGTCCACCCTCGACCTCTACGAGCGCTCCATGGTGCTGCTCACCGACGCCCCCGACGACGCCGGCTGGTACGACGCCGCCCGGCGCATCGCCGCCACGGACGGCGTCCGCCTGGACGCCTACCGCATCGGCCCGGGCGCCGACGCCGACCTGATGTACGACACCGAGGGCACCGACTGGGCCGCACTGCACGGCGTCACCGCCGACGGCGCCGTCCTGGTCCGCCCGGACGGCTTCGTCGCCTGGCGCGCGGACGGCGCGGCCCCGAACCCGGAAACGGCCCTCAGGGAGGCACTGAAGGCGGTACTGCGCACGGGCTGACCAGCGGACCCACTGCCGGCCGACCACAGCCGGACAGGCCGCACAGGCCCTGCGCCCACCGGGACGGCAGGGCCTGTGCGGCCTGTCGTTCTCCGGAGCCCTCTGCCGGATGCGAACCGACGGCCTTCGCGTCACGGGCAGCCGGACCGACGGCCCGCCATCCGTCCCGCCCCCGGCCCGTCAAGCCGTCAGTTCCTTCCCGATCTCCGTCAGCGCCTCGACCACGACCCGTACCGCCGGGCGCACCGCCGCCTCCTGTCGCCACACCGCGTAGATCCTGCGGGTGAGGGCGGGTTCGACCGGCAGGGCCACCACGTCCGTCGGAAGGTGGCCCAGGCCCAGGCTGGGGACCATCGCGAGGCCCACGCCGGCGGAGACCAGGGCGATCTGGGTGGGGTGTTCGGCCACCACGTGGGTGATGCGGGGTTCGGCGCCCTGCTCCCGCATGGTGTGCATGAGCCATTCGTGGCAGGTGGAGCGCTGGGGCCGGCTGATCCAGGACGCGTCGAGGAGTTCGCCGATGCGTACGGTGGGGCGGTCGGTCAGGGCGTGGTCCGCGGGCAACGCCACCCTCGCCGTGTCCACCATGAGCAGGCGCCTGCTGAGCTTGCCGGGCCAGGAGATCGGCATGTGCTCCCAGTCCTGCACGATGCCGACGTCCAGCTCGCCGCGCTCCACCTGCGGCAGCGGGGAGTCGTGGTCCACCTCCCGTACCCGAACCTCCAGTTGGGCCGCGCGCTCGGCGAGGAGCCGCAGGGCCCGCGGCACCACACCGCGCGCCGCGGTGGGGAAGGCGCCCAGCGTCAGCCGGCCCACGGGATGGTCGTTGTACGACTGGAGTTCGGCCTCGGTCTCGTCGACCAGGGCCAGGATGTGCCGGGCGCGCTTCGCCAACAGCAGCGCGGTGGGCGTGAGTTCCACGCCGCGGCCGGTGCGGGTGACCAGTTGGTGGCCGGTTTCCTGTTCGAGCTTGCGAAGGTGCTGGGAGACGGCCGAAGGCGTCAGATGCAGCACCGCGGCCGCCCCGCTGACCGAGCCGTGGGCGGCCACGGCCTGCAGGCTGCGGAGTCGATCCAGGTTCAGCATGGTGAATGCATGCTACAAACTGAGCTCACAAAACCTCGCTTGTCGTGGGCTTCCCTTGATTCCAGAGTGGTGGTCATGGAATCAGCCTCCTCCGCGACCGAGCGCGCGGCCTACGCCACGGCCGACAGCGCAACCGAGACCGGGGGCGCCGACCCGTCCCCGGGTTCATCTTCCGCCGATCACCGCCCCGGCCTCGACTGGCGCATCCGCTTCCTGCTGCTGGCCCTGGTCTGGGGTCTCAGCTTCCTCTTCGTCAAGATCAGCGGAGAGGCGTTCGCGCCGCTCCAGGTCGCCCTGGGACGGGTCGCGTTCGGGGCCGTCGCGCTGCTGATCGTGCTGGTGGTCAAACGGGACACCCTGCCCCGCCGGCCGACGCTGTGGCTGCACCTCGCCGCCGCCGGCCTCCTGCTGAACGCCCTGCCGTTCACCCTCTTCGCCTACTCCGAGCAGCGCATCACCTCCGCGCTCGCCGGGATCTGCAACGCCACGACACCGCTGTTCACCCTGCTCGTGGCGATGACCGCGCTGCCGAGCGAGCGGCCCAACCGGAACCGGCTGGCCGGCATGGCCATCGGCTTCCTCGGTGTCCTCGTGGTCTTCGGCATCTGGAACGGCGCCGACGTCGGCGACCCGCTGGGCGCGGGCCTGGCCTTGGCGGCCGCGCTGAGCATGGGCGCCGGCTGGGTGTACGTCCGCCGCTTCCTCACGCACTCCGGGCACTCCAGCGTGTCGCTGTCCGCCGCCCAACTGACCGCGGGAGCCGTCGAACTGGCCCTGGTCACCCCGTTCCTGACGTCGTTCCCGCGCGCGTTCCCGCTCACCCAGTCGCTGTCCCTGCTCACCCTCGGCGCCGTGGGCACGGGCATCGCCTTCCTGATCCAGTACGGGCTGGTGCGGGACGCGGGCGCCACCGTGGCGTCCATGGTGACGTACCTCGTCCCCATCATCTCCACCATCGCCGGCGTCATCGTGCTGGGCGAGACGCTGAACTGGCACCAGCCCGTGGGGGCCGTGGTGATTCTGGCCGGTGCTGCGCTTTCGCAACGCCGGACTTCCTCGAAGTAATCACCTTCGAGCTTTTCGGAAACCCTCAGGAAATAACCGCCTCATAGGCTTTGAACAACTTCGGAGAACGCTGAAAGGAAACACCTGTGTCTGCATCCGACACCATCAAGAAGATACTCGTCTCGGACATCTACGTAGAGGTCCCGGTCGAGCAGATAGGCGAGCGGGACAGCCTGCGGGACGTACTGGGGGTGGACTCCCTCGGCTTCGTCGAACTGCGCGTCCAGCTCGAGGAGGCCTTCGACATCGCCATCTCCGACGACGACTTCACCCCGGAGCACTTCGCCAGCGTCGCGTCCCTGACCTCGCTGGTGGAAAGCCTGAAGGCAGCAGCCGCCACCGCTTGACCGATGCCTCGGACAGCGCCGAACGGCGCGTGAGACACGAATGGAGCGATGTGGCCGACACCGCCACGCCGGATCCGTACGTCACCGGAATCGGCTGGGAGACACCTCTCGGGAATTCCGTGGACGACGTATGGAAACAGCTGCTCGAAGGAAAGTCGGGAATTGCCGACACACCTTCCGAAATTCCCGTTCGAAGTCCGCTGGCAGCCATGGTGCCGACCGTTCCGGTATCCGCTGACCCCCACCTCCGACAGCAGGAACTCGCCGTACGTGCCGCACAGGCGGCGCTGGCCGACGCCGGAATTCCACCGGACGGCCCGGACACCGAGTTGATCCTCGGGACGAGTTACGCGGGAAACCTCGACGATCCCGACGTCCCCTCCCTCTACGACTGGGCCCGCCGCACGGCCGACGACATCGGCTTCCCCGGCACGCCGCTGTGTGTGACGACCGCCTGTTCCGCCGGGTCCGACGCCGTCCTGATGGGCGCCGAACTGATCCGCTCGGGGCGCCGCGAGGTCTGCGTCTGTGTCGGTGTCGACGTCGTCACCGCCGCCAAACGGCTGGGCCACTCCCTGCTCGGCACGATGAGCGCCGAGGCCCTGCGCGCGTTCGACACCAGGCACAACGGCATGGTCCTCGGCGAGGGCGCCGGCGTCCTCGTCCTCGAATCCGCCGCGCACGCCCGCCGCCGGTCCGCACGGGTGCACGCCGTACTGCGCGGCGCGGGCTCCGCGAACGACGCCGCCGGCATGACCGCCCCCGATCCCAGCGGCCGCAGCGTCTGCCTGGCCGTGGAACGGGCCCTGACCGGCAGCGGCCTGAGCACCGACGACATCGCCGTGGTGAGTGCGCACGGCACCGGCACCCCCGTCAACGACGCCGTGGAGGCCACCAGCCTGCGGGCGCTGTTCGGCGCCGGCCCGAGCGGCCCCGTCGTCTACGGCACCAAGGGCGCGCTGGGCCACAGCCTCGGCGCCTGCGGGACGATAGAGGCCATCACCCTGATCAAGGCCCTCACCGACCGCGAAGTACCCGCCGTCCAGGGCCTGAAGACCCCGATGGCGGACTTCCCCCTGCCGCTGCCGGTCGGCGCACCGAGTCCGGTACCGGCGGGCTCGGGACTCAGCCTGACGTTGGGCTTCGGCGGCTTCAACACCGCGCTGCTCTTCTCCGTGCCGGGAGGCGACGATGACTGATTCCCGTACGCCGGCCGCCCTGGCCCCCGTCGGGTACGCGGAGATCGTCACCGACGCGCCGGAGCGCCACTCCCGCAACGGCTCGTCCTTGTTCGCCGATCCCCTGGCCTGGCTGATGGCCGAGGCCGTCGAGGCCGCCGTACGGGACTGCGGCACCGGCCTGACGGAGATCGGCGACCTGTCCGAGATCGGCGACCTGGTCGGCATGATCGCGATCAGCGAGGTGTGCACGCTCGACACCATGCGCCTCATCGCCCGGGCCACGCCCCGGGGAAGGCTGTCGCCGCTGAAGTTCGCCGGCGCCAACCCGGGCTCGCTCGCCGGACTCGCCTGCATCCGGCAGGGGTTCCGCGGTCCGACGCTCACCCTCTCCATGCCGCCGGCCGCGGCCCTGCGCACGGCCCTGGACGTGGCCGCCGGCTGGTTCGGCCGGGACAGCGCCCGCTACGTCCTGCTCGGCACCCACCGGCAGGACGGTGACACCCACGCCGTCCGGTGCGCCGTACTGCAGTCCGTCCGCGCTCCCGAGCCGCACGCGGAGTCCGCGCTCGCCCGCCTCGCGGCACCGGTCCCCACGACCGTCGCCGCGACCAGCTGAACGAGGTGTCCTCTCCCATGCTCACCCGACCTCTCGCCGTGGACCTCGGCATCAGCCGGGACGACGTCGTCTCGCTGCTCGCCCGTACCCTCGACCTCGGCCGGCCCGGCGACGCGCCCGACGGCCCCGACTTCGACACCGTCGCGGCCGACTTCGCGCGCCTCGGTCTGCGCGAGGGCACCCCCGTGGTCATCGCCCTCGCCAACGGCACCCACCTGCTCAAGCAGTACTTCGCCGTCCTCCTCGGCGGCTGCGTCCCGATCTCCGTCGCCCCCTCGACCCCGTCCGCCCGCGTCAACGCACTGGCCGGGCATCTGCGCGCCGGAGCACTCGTCGCCGCACGCATCGACCCGTCCCGCTACGGCGCCGACCGGGTGCACCAGGTCGGCGAGCAGCAGGCCGTACTCCTGGCGGCCGGCGGGCCGCAGGGAGCGTACGCGCCGGGCCACGCGCTGATGCTCACCTCGGGCACCTCGGGCATGTTCAGCGCCTGTCTGCACCGGGTCGACTCGCTCCTGCGCAACGCGCGCCGGCACGCCGCGGCGGTGGGCACGCGGGCCGACGACCGGCTGCTGATCACGCTGCCGCTCTACTACTCGTACGCGATCGTCGCCCAGGCCCTGACCGCCCTGGTGACCGGCGCCGGGCTCGTCATCTCCGGACCGCCGTTCAATCCGGTCGGCTACCGTTCGGCCGTCGTCCGGCACGGCGTGACCTCGTCCTCCATGACCCCCACCATCGCCCGCCAGTTGGTGGAGGCGGGGGAGCGGCTGCCGTCGCCGCTGCGGTCGCTCGCGGTCGGCGGCGACCGGATGGACCCGGCGCACGTCGCCGGTCTTCTCTCGCTCAACCCCACGGGCGAGCTGTACGTCACCTACGGCCTCACCGAGGCCGGGCCCCGGGTGGCCACGCTGGCCGCCCACGCCGAACCCGCGCACCGCCACGCCTCGGTGGGCCTGCCGCTCGCCGGCGTCGGCACCACGATCCGCGAACCCGGGCCGGACGGCGTCGGGGAACTCCTGGTGGCCACCGACACGGCACTGCTGCGCAAGGTCGGCCCCGCCGCGCGCCAACCGCTCCTGGCACCCGGCCTGGTCGCCACCGGCGACCTGTTCCGGAGCGACGACGACGGCTACCTGTACTACGAGGGCCGGATCTCCGACTTCGTGATGGTCCGCGGCGAGAAGGTCTCCCTCTTCACCGTCCGGCAGGCCGCGCAGACCATCCCCGGTGTCGCCCGCGCGATTCCCCGCGTCAGCCAGGGCGCGGACGGCGAGACACGCATCGACCTCGAAGTCCACGCCTCCGAACCGGTCCTGGTCACCGACGACATGGTCCACGAGGCGCTGCGACCGCTGCTGCTGCGCAGCGAACGCCCCGCCGAGATCACGGTCGTTCCCGTCTCGGCGACCGTCCAGCACAAGTGAACCGGACCAGCAGGCAAAGGAGCGACACCGTGACCGCACCCCGCACCCAGCTGTTCTGCGTGCCCCACGCCGGAGGCTCCGCCGGAGTCTTCCGGCCCTGGCAGCGCACGTTCCCCGACCACATCGACGTGGTCCCCCTCGAACCCGCCGGGCGCGGCACCCGCCGCTCGGAGGACTTCGCCACCCAGGTGCCGCAGGCCGCCGCCGACCTGGCCGGACTGCTCATCGACCGGCTCGACACGGACCGGTTCTTCCTGCTCGGCCACTGCATGGGCGCCCTGATTGCCTACGAGATGGTCCACCACCTCGAACGCGCCGGCCTGCCCACCCCGCACACCCTGATCGTGTCCGGCCGCAACCCCCCGCACCTGCAGACCGAGTGGGGCAAGCGGGTGGCCAAGCTGCCCGACGACGAACTCTTCGCGGAACTGCGCTCGGTGGGCGGAGTCCCCAAGGGACTCAGCCGCGCCATGGCCGACGGCTTCCTGCACATCATCCGCAACGACCAGGCCATGGTGCACGCCTACACCCCGACCGACCCGCCGCCCCTCGTCGACGTACCCGTGCACGTCCTGGCGGGCCGCGAGGACGAGATGACGCACCCCGACCGGCTGCCCGGCTGGTCGGCGTACACCACGGGGCCGGTCGAGGTCGAACACCTCACCGGCGGCCACTACTTCCTCTACGACTGGCCCGACCACGTCGCGGCCCGGGTGGCCGGCTGGACGGCACAGGAGGCGGTCACCGCATGAAGTTCCGCCACCTGGGCACCACCGGTGTCCGCGTCAGCAGCCTGTGCCTGGGCACCCTCATGTTCGGCTCCTGGGGCAACAAGAGCGCCGACGACTCCGTCCGCATCATCCACCGTGCGCTCGAAGCGGGCATCAACTACATCGACACCGCCGACTCCTACTCCCGCGGCGAGTCCGAGGAGATCGTCGGCAAGGCCCTGTCGATGTCCGGCCGCAGGGACCGCGTGATCCTGGCGACCAAGGTGCACTCCCCGATGGGCGTCGACCCCAACTCGCGCGGCAACTCCCGGCGTTGGATCCAGCAGGCGGTGGACAACAGCCTGCGCCGCCTGGGCACCGAGTGGATCGACCTCTACCAGGTGCACCGGCCCGACCCGCACACGGACATCGACGAGACCCTCGGCGCGCTCACGGATCTCGTACGGGCCGGAAAGATCCGCTACTTCGGCAGCTCGACGTTCCCCGCCCACCAGATCGTCGAGGCCCAGTGGACCGCGGAACGCCGCCACCGGGAACGCTTCGTCTGCGAACAGCCCCCGTACTCGCTGCTCGCCCGTGAGATCGAGACGGACGTGCTGCCCACCTGTCTCAAGTACGGCATGGGGGCGGCCACGTGGAGCCCGCTGGCCGGCGGCTGGCTCACCGGCCGCTACCGCAAGGGGCAGGAGATCGCCCGCACCGGGCGGGCCGGCCGCTGGGGCAAGCGGTACGACATGTCGACCGAGGCGAACCAGCGCAAGCTCGACGCGGTGGAGCAACTGGCCGTGCTGGCCGAGGAGTCGGGCCTCAGCCTGATCCATCTCGCCCTCGCCTTCGTCCTGGAGCATCCCGGCGTGACCTCGGCGATCGTCGGGCCCCGCACGATGGAACAACTGGAGAGTCAGCTGGGCGCGGCCGACGTACGCCTCCCCCGGGACGTCCTCGACCGGATCGACGAGATCGTCCCGCCGGGTCGCACCCTCAACCCGGAGGACGGCGGCTGGAGCCCACCGGAACTCGCCGACGCGTCGCTGCGGCGACGCGGGCACTGAGGACGAGAGGAGGACGGCATGTCCGTCACAAGCGACGAGCAGCGGCCGGTGACCACGGTCCACGCGATCCCCGACGACCTGGCAGACCCGGCGTCCGGTCTGGCCCCGGCCGGCTGGCGGCGACGGGCCGAGCACCGCTTCGAGATCGGAGCCCGCTACGACAGCGGCGACCAGCCGCTCGTCCTGGCGCACGCGGTACGGCTCGCGGCCCTGGCGGTCGCCCACGAGGCATACGGGGTGCCCCGGGGCCATCACTGCGTCTTCCGGTCCCTGTCCTGCGCGCCCGCGCGGCCCGGCCCGCTCGCCCTGCCGCCGGGCACCCCGATCACGATCGGCCTCGACTGCCTCGACCCCGACCTGCGCCGCGGACAGCTGGTCGGCGCGGGCTTCAGGGGCGAGGTCCGCACTGAGGACGGCTCGCTGGGCACCGGACAGGTGGACTTCGCGTTCCTCTCCCCGGCCGTGTACCGGTTCGTCCGCGGCACGCCGGGGGAGGCGGCGCCGGACGCACCGCCGTGGACCGGGTCGTCCGCACGGGAGTTCCGCCCGCGGCCGGACCAGCTGACCTTCCGGGGCGCCCCGGTGGACCACATCCCCGGGATGACCCTCGCCGAGGCCCTGCTGGAACTGGTGCGCGACCAGACCGGCGGCGCCCGGGTGACGCACTTCTCCAGCAGGTTCACGGGCTACACGGCCCCCGACACCCCGTGCACCCTCCACCTTCGCCCCGCCGGCCCGGCCGGGACCCGAAGCTACGAGGTGCTCGCGGTGCAGTCCGGCCGACCGGTCTGCGACGGGACCGCCGTGGTGGCCTGAGCCGCATGTCCGGCCCACGACGGCGACAGCGTCGAACCGGCGACCTTCGCTCCACCCGTTCGATCCGGACCCACTCCGGCTGCTGCGAGCGACGCGCACGGCTGCCGGACAGAGGTGCCGGTGTACAGGGCGGGTCTCAGGCGGGAATGAGGCCGTGGGGGTTGATGATGAACTTCTCGGCCACTCCCCTGTCGAAGGTCGCGTAGGCCTCGGGGGCGTCGTCGAGGCTGATCACCTTCGTGTTGAGCATGGCGCTCAAGTAGGGCATGCGGTCCCACAGGATCGCCATCATCAGCTCGCGGTTGTAGTGCATGATCGGTGCCTGTCCGGCGGCGATCCGCGGCGACTTGATCCATGCCTTGCCGAAGTCGATCGGGTACGTTCCCTCTTGCTCGGCCTTCGACTTCGCGAGCGGGTCGGGGCCGTAGACGCCGATGACGCCGGTGGCTCCGCCCGCGCGGGTGGCGTCGATCACCTGGTTGACTGCGTAGGCCGGGTCCATGTCCTCGGCCTCGCGGCCGATGCCGTGCGCCTCGGTGCCGACGTAGTCGACCGCGCAGTCGACCATGGGCTCGCCCAGGATGGCCTCGATCTGGTCGGTGAGCGCTGCGTCCTGGCTCAGGTCGATCGTCTCGCACCCGTTCTTCCTCACCAGCTCCAGGCGGTCCTTGTTGTAGTCGCCGACGATGATGCAGGACGCCCCGAGGAGACGCGCCGCTGCTGCGCCGCAGCGGCCGACCGGGCCGGCGCCGGCGATGTACACGGTCGAGCCCGGCTTGGCACCGGCCTCCATGAGACCGTGGAACGCGGTGGGCAGGATGTCCGAGAGCAGCGCCAGGTCACGGATCTTCGCCATGGCCTGGTCCCTGTCCGGGAAGCGCAGGAGCTGGAAGTCGGCGTACGGGACGAACAGGTACTCGGCCTGGCCGCCGGTCCAGTCGCCCAGGTTGAAGCCGTACGCCCCGCAGGACACCTTGGGGTTCGTGGTCTCGCAGACGTCGGTCCGGCGCGCCCTGCAGTTGCGGCACCGGCCGCAGGCGACGTTGAACGGGACGGAGACGAGGTCGCCCTCACTGAGGAACTCGACATCGGGGCCGACCTCGATGACCTCCCCGGTCATCTCGTGTCCCATCACCATGCCCTTCGGCACCGGGAAGGACCCGCGGTAGATGTGCAGGTCGCTGCCGCAGATGTTGGTGGCGACGATTCTGAGGATGACGCCGTGCGGAGCCTTTTTCCCGTTCGGCATCTCAAGCTTCGGGAAGTCGAGGGACTCGACGCGCATGTCTTTCGGGTTCTGGAACACGATGGCGCGGTTGCTGCTTGCCATGAGGATCTCCTCTGCTGGCCCAGGGCGACTCGGCCGTGGAAGTACCGACGGTCATTTCGGTGGTTTTGTGACATCGGCTTTCCCAACGTAGGGCTGCCGTCCACCGTGTGCACGCCGGAGCAGCGCCCGAGCCCTCGCCCGTCCAAGCCGAGGCCCGGGGGATGGGCGCTCGCGAGCGGCCCTGATGCCTTTGGCAGGATCTGCAATGGCTTCGGAAGCGACGCGTGACGAACCAGCCCGTGTCGCGCCCCGCGTCGTGATGGAGATCCTGGGGCACAACCATGGACGTGTACACACGCGACGCAGCGCGAGGTCCATCGTCAGACTCGTGATCGTCGCTGCTCGGGCACCGAGTTACGCGGCTCGCTCGGCCGCGCGGGGGTTTCGACGGGGCTTCATCGTCGGGGAGGCGTCGGCGTCGTGGATGGCGAGAGCGACCGCGACGGCGAGTACGGCCACTGCCGCGGCGGCGAGGAACGCGTCGTGGTACGCGCTCAGGTTGGCGGTGACGTGGCACCGGGACGGCCGACCAGCCTCACCGACCAAGGACGGGAACCGACCAGGCGGGCGCAGCTTGCCGACACCACCCCGCCGGGTCTTTCGCCAACCTCACCCCCACCGAGATCACCACGCTCCGAGACCTGCTGCGCAAGCTCGATCCGCACCAACCGTGAAGGCAGTGAACCTCTCTCATCCTGAGTAGTCGCATGTCAGGAGAGTGATGCGGTCGAGGCTGGGCTGCATCGGGATCTGCGGAGGATTCGCCGGGACTTCCGTCGGGCAGCGCCACGCCCGACCGGTGCCCGCGCCGCGACCAGGGCGCGGCGGACTCGCTGATCGCGAGCCGGGCGGCGATCTTCGCCGCGGCAGGACAGCTCACCCACGAGGCGCCCCCGTGGGCGCTCGATCCCTGGACAGCCACCTCATGAACGCGTGAGGTCAGTTCGGCGGGCGGCTCGGTTCCGTGCCCGAGGTCTGCGACGCTGTCCAACTGGCGAGGAGTTTGAGGCGGTCCTCCGAAGGGGTGCCCGGCTCGGCCGTGTAGATGATCAGGTCGTGTACGGCCCGTTGCGGCAGGGGCAGGTCCAGGGAGCGGAAGGTCATCTCCAGAGGGCCGACCTCGGGATGGTTCAGCCGCTTGATGCCTTCGTGTCGGATTCGGACGTCGTGACTGGCCCACATGGTGCGGAAGTCGGGGCTGAGCGTGGACAGTTCGCCGACGAGTTCACGCAGGGCCCGGTCGTGGGGTTCACGTCCGGCTTCGGCGCGGAGCACCGCGACCGTGGCCCTCGCGCCTTCCTCCCAGTCGACGAAGAAGTCGCGGGAGCCGGGGTCGAGGAAGAAATATCGGGGGAAATTGGCGCGGCCGCGGTCACCGGTGGTGTCGCTGCCGAACATCGGCGAGTACACGGCCTTGCACAGTGCGTTGCCGACGACGATGTCCAGACGGCCGTCGCGTACGAAGGCGGGCGCCATGGTCATGGAGTCCACCATCCACTGGACGGCGGACGGGATCTTGACGTCCTTGCGGCGCTGCCTGCGGCGAGCGGGGCGAGCCGCTCTGGCCAGCTCGAGAAGATAGGTGCGCTCGTCCTCATCGAGGAGCAGTGCCTTCGCCACCGCTTCCAGCACGTCCTCGGAGACACCGCCGATGTGGCCCTTCTCCAGCCGTGTGTACCACTCGGTGCTCACGCCGGCGAGGGCCGCGACCTCCTCGCGGCGCAGTCCCGGAACCCGGCGGCGTCGGCTGGTGGGCAGTCCGATCCGCTCCGGGGTGAGCTTGGCCCGTCGGCTGATGAGGAAGTCCCGGATTTCCGAACGGTTGCCGGCGGGATCACCGGTGTGGTTGTCGGCCGCAGGTTCCATTCCTTCACGGTACTCATGGCCCCCGGCCGATAGGGAGGTCGTGTTTGTACCCCCCATAAACGCGACCTTGCCCGCCCTCGACGGCGCCGGTTTCGTGGGGTCGGCGGACTTGAACGGCCCTCCCTCACCGCGGATCGCCGTCCGCCATCCCCATCCATACGTCAGGAGCACGACCATGGCCGACAAGACTGTACTGATCACCGGTGGGACCAGCGGTATCGGCGCCCACACCGCGCGGTTGCTCCTCGACCGCGGCCACCGTGTGGCGGTCACCGGCCGCAACGAGGGCAAACTGAAGACCTTCCTCGACGAGGCCGGCCACCCCGACCGGCTGCTGGGCCTGGTCGCGGATGCGGCGGACTGGCAGGCCACCGAGTCGGCCGTGACCCGCACCGTGGAGCATTTCGGTGCCCTCGACGCGGCGGTGGCCAACGCCGGATTCATGTCCGGTGACTCCATCGGGGCCGGTAACCCGACGTCGTGGGCGCCGATGGTTCTCACCAACGTCCTCGGCCCCGCCCTGCTGGCACATGCCACCTTGCCCCACTTGGAGGCCACTGGCGGACGGCTGGTGCTCATCGGCAGCGTCGCCGGGCTGAAGAACTCTCCCGGCAATCTCTACTCGGCCACCAAGTGGGCCACCACCGGACTCGCCGAGAACCTGCGTCTGCACGCCACGACCCGCGGCGTCGGTGTCACTCTTGTCAACCCGGGCATGATCGACACACCCTTCTGGCAAGGCGCCGACGTTCCCCCCTTCGCCCTGCCTCCCCAGCCCATCGCCGAAGCCATCTGCTTCGCCCTCGACCAGCCGGCGGGCGTCGACCTCAACACCCTGACCATCCGGCCCATGGGCCAGCCCGCCTGACCAACGCCCGGTCGCCACACCACACCGCTCACCGAGCTTCCTCGAGTGGCCGCCGACCTGGACCTCAGCAGAGCCCCCTGTCGGATTCGAACCGACGACCTTCGCTTTACAAGAGCGGCGCTCTGACCAGCTGAGCTAAGGAGGCCTGGTCCGCGTCTGTGCGGACCTGCCTGTGCAGTGTACCCACGTCACCTCGTGGCCCTGTCGAAAATTTCCCCGAAGTTCACAGCCGTCCATGTACTGACAGACCGGTGATCGCCGGGTACCGTCTCGGTTCAGTTCACCCTCGTGGACTACGCCAACCACCTTCCTACAACGGATCGTCCGGCACGTTCCTGCCGGTAGAAGGGGGCCCATTCACCATGGCCACTGTCACGTTCGACCAGGCGACCCGGATCTACCCGGGTTCCACCAAGCCCGCCGTCGACAAGCTCGACATCGCGATCGAGGACGGCGAGTTCCTCGTCCTGGTCGGCCCGTCGGGTTGCGGGAAGTCCACCTCGCTGCGGATGCTCGCGGGCCTGGAGGACGTCAACGCCGGCGCCATCCGCATCGGTGACCGCGACGTCACGCACCTGCCGCCCAAGGACCGGGACATCGCCATGGTGTTCCAGAACTACGCCCTGTACCCGCACATGACGGTCGCCGACAACATGGGCTTCGCGCTCAAGATCGCCGGCGTCAACAAGGCGGAGATCCGGCAGAAGGTCGAGGAGGCCGCGAAGATCCTCGACCTCACCGAGTACCTGGACCGCAAGCCGAAGGCCCTCTCCGGCGGTCAGCGCCAGCGTGTCGCGATGGGCCGCGCGATCGTGCGCGAGCCGCAGGTCTTCCTCATGGACGAGCCGCTGTCCAACCTGGACGCCAAGCTCCGTGTCTCGACCCGCACCCAGATCGCCTCGCTCCAGCGCCGGCTCGGCATCACCACCGTCTACGTCACCCACGACCAGGTCGAGGCCATGACGATGGGCGACCGCGTGGCGGTCCTCAAGGACGGTCTGCTCCAGCAGATCGACAGCCCGCGCAACATGTACGACAAGCCCGCGAACCTCTTCGTCGCCGGCTTCATCGGCTCCCCGGCCATGAACCTGGTCGAGGTCCCGATCACCGACGGTGGCGTGAAGTTCGGCAACAGCGTGGTGCCCGTCAACCGGGACGCCCTCAAGGCCGCCACCGACAAGGGTGACCGTACGGTGACCGTGGGCGTGCGCCCGGAGCACTTCGACGTGGTCGAGCACAACAGCGGCGCGGCGAACGCCCTCAGCAAGGACACCGCCGACGCCCCGGCCGGCCTCGCCGTCTCGGTGAACGTCGTCGAGGAGCTGGGCGCCGACGGCTACGTCTACGGCAGCGCCGACCTCGGCGGCGAGTCGAAGGAGCTGGTCGTGCGCGTGCCCGGCCGCGAGGTGCCGGAGAAGGGCGCCACGCTGCACGTCGTGCCGCGGCCCGGCGAGACGCACGTCTTCTCCACCTCCACGGGCGAGCGGCTGTCCGACTGAGCACGGTCCGACGAGAGGGCCCCGCGGTGCGCCGCGGGGCCCTCTTCGCATGATCGTCCCGGGTACGGCCGTCAACCCCCTACCCGGAAAACCGTCGTTTCTCATCCCCCGTAAGGGTGACTGCGCGTCCTCGCGGCATTACCGACCGCTACCCTCACACGCGTGAAGCACTCCATCACCACTCAGACGCGACGCAGCCACCGGGGCCCTGCCCGCCGGGTCGGCCGCTCCCTCGCCCTCGTCCTGCCCGTCGTCCTGGTGCTCTCGGGAACCCTCGCGGTCACCCGGGTCAACTGGACGGGAAGCCCCGCCAGCTCGGTGCTCACCGCCTCGGACGTCATCCCGGCACAGGCCGCCCCCAAGGCGGTCGCCCACGCCCCCGAGGACGTGCTGCGGGACCGCCTGATGAGCGAGCTGCACGAGAAGAACCCCGGCGTGGTCCTCACCCACCTCCAGGAGGCCGTCAACGGCCGCCCGTCGCTCGCCCGGCACTGCTCCGCCATCGCCCGCGCCCTCGGCAAGGCCGCGGTGCGCATCTACGGCGCCTCGCGCGCCCAGTCGTACGCCCGCCCCGTGTGCGACACCTCCTTCGCCACCGGGGTGCTGGCCGCACGCGGCTGAACCCCGCTCGGGGCGCCACGTACAGTGCGGGTCATGACCCATCCGAACGCCGCGTCGCGCCCCACCCAAGCCGTGATCCTGGCCGGGGGCCAGGGCTCCCGGCTGCGTCCGTACACCGATGACCGGCCCAAGCCCATGGTCGAGATCCCCGGCACGGGCACCCCGATCATCGGCCACCAGCTCAGCTGGCTCGCCGAGGAGGGTGTGACGGACGTGGTGGTCTCCTGCGGCCACCTCGCCGACGTCCTCCAGGACTGGCTGGACTCGGCCCAGCTGCCGGTCTCCGTGCGCACCGTCGTGGAGACCGAGCCCCTCGGCCGCGGCGGCGGACTCAAGTTCGCCGCCGCGCACCTTCCCCGCCCCGACCGGCCCTGGTACGCCACCAACGGCGACATCTGGACCCGCTTCTCGCTGCGGGACATGGCCGACTTCCACACCGAGCGGGACGCCGTGGCGACGCTGGCGCTGGCCCGGCCCCGCATCCCCTGGGGCGCGGTGAAGACCGACGGCTTCGGCCACATCACCGACTTCATCGAGGCGCCGCCGTCCACGTTCGAGATCAACGCCGGTGTGTACGTGTTCTCCCCCGAGTTCACCGCGCTGCTGCCCGAGCGGGGCGACCACGAGCGCACCACGTTCCCGGGTCTCGCCCGGGAACGGAAGCTCGCCGGGTTCCCGCTGCCGCAGGGGGCGTACTGGCGGGCCATCGACACGGCGAAGGACCTGACCGAGGCGGCGAAGGAGTTGGCCGGGCTGGGCCGGTAGCACCGAGCGCACGCCGTACAGGACAGGGCCCCCGCACCGGGCAGGTGCGGGGGCCCTCTTCCGTAGCGCTCTTCCGCCGTCCTCTTCCGTCGTCCTCTTTCCTTGCGTCGCGTCAGCCCAACAGGCCGCCCACCAGGCCCGGTTCGCCGGTGGAGCCACCGCCGGAGGTGGTGGCTCCACCCGGGGAGGTGCCGCCGGAGGTGGCGGTGCCGCCCGTGCTGGTCGGGCCGGCCGTGGTGCTGGGGGCGCCGCCGGTGGGCGCGGACTGGCGGGGCGGGAGCTGGCCCGTGGTGCCCTGTGTCTGGCTGGGCGTGGTCGTCGTACCGCCCGCGCTGTGCGTCGCGCCCGGCGTGGTGGCCGCGCCGGACGGGCTCGCGCCGGCCGTGGCGCCGCCCGAGGGCGCGGCGGGGGCCGAGGGGGTGTGCTGGTGCCGGGTGCCTGGCTCGCCCGGGAGCGGGGAGCCGGGGACGTTGTTGCGGGGGGCCTCGCCGGGGCCGGGGACGACCACCCGGCTGGAGTCGCGGACCGCGCCGCCGAGCAGCGAGCCGACCAGCAGGGTGAGGCCGACGGTGAGCGCGGTGATCAGTGCGCCGCGGCGCAGCACGTACCGGCGCAGCTCCCAGATGTCGGAGCGCGGGCCGAGCCGCCGCCAGGCGCTGCCCGCGAGCCGGCCGTCCACCGAGTAGACGGGGGCACCGGCGATGATCAGCGGGGACCAGGCGGCCAGATAGATGATGTCGGGGGCGTCGTACGCCGGGACGGTCTTCCAGCTGACGGTGACGATCAGCGCGGCCGACAGCAGCGCGCCGACCACCGCGGCCACCCGCTGCCAGCAGCCGAGGATCGTCAGCACGCCCACCACGACCTGGAGGAACGCGATCACGAGGCCCGAGCCGACCGGGTGGTGCAGGGCGACCTGGCGCAGCGGCTCGGCGACGTCCCAGGGGTGCAGGGTGTTGAGCCAGGTGACCATGGAGCCGCGCTTGCCGCCGTCGAAGTAGACGGGGTCGCACAGCTTGCCCATGCCGGCGTAGATGGAGATGAAGCCCAGGAAGATGCGCAGCGGGAGCAGCACCACGCCGAGGTTCATCCGGCGGCCGGGGTAGTAGGCGTGCCTGCCCGGATCGTCGGCGGCCCGTTTGGCGGAGCGCGGGGCGTCGGGGTCGTACGCGTCGGCGACCGGGTGGGATCCGGTGTCCTCGCCGTACTCGTCGTACTCGTCGTAGGACCCGAACCCGGGGCGGGCGTACGGCTGTTGGTCGTAGGAGCCGGTGCGCATATGGGGCAGCAGGCGGGTGCCGCCGTCGTCGGCCGCGGTGCGCTGGTGGCCGACGACGGGGGTCTCGACGGTCTCGCCGAGCGCGTCGTAGGCGTCGCCGTAGTCGGTGGTGCCGACGCGCGGGATGACCCGGGTGGCGCCGGTGTCGGGTTCGTCGGCGTGGCCGACGATGCTGCCCCGCACGGCCTGGAGGAGCCGGTGGGCGCCGGTGTCGTCGGGGGCGGACTTGCCGCTCCACACGAGGGGACGGCGACGGCCGGCGCCTGCCCTGCCCGCCGTGCCCGCGACGGGCGTCCGGGCGGTGTCCTGGCCGGCGCTGAGGTGACGGGCGATCCGCGGCGACCGGGTGCGCCGGGCCGACGCGCCCAGCTGCACACGGAAGCTGGCGTGGTTGACGATGACCTGCGCCGGATCGCTCGGCACCTTCACCATGCTCAGCGCGGGAGCGTCGTCGAATCCCGACGAGCGGTCCCCCGTGGGTGTGCGGGGTGTTCTGGTGTCCACACTCATCTAACCGAGTGACGTGGAGTTAGGACACTGCTTTGACCGGCCGGATGTGTCCGGGCCCCGTCAAAGCAGCGTCGCACGCCATATGGACGCCGGAATTCCCGCGTAAGGGTGAAGTTCCGGACGGGTGTTCAGCCGCGTCGGCGGGAGGCCTCGTACAGCACGATGCCCGCGGCCACACCGGCGTTGAGGGACTCGGCGCCACCCGGCATCGGGATCCGCACCCGGAAGTCGCAGGTCTCGCCGACCAGCCGGGACAGGCCCTTGCCCTCGCTGCCGACCACGATCACGACCGGGCCCTGGAGGGCGTCCAGCTCGCCGATCTCGGCCTCGCCGTCCGCGGCCAGACCGACCACCGTGAGTCCGGCCTTCTTGTACTGCTCCAGCGCCCGGGTGAGATTGGTGGCGCGGGCCACCGGGGTGCGGGCGGCGGTGCCGGCGGAGGTCTTCCAGGCGCCCGCGGTCATGCCGGCCGAGCGGCGCTCGGGCACGACCACGCCGTGGCCGCCGAAGGCGGAGACGGAGCGGACGACCGCGCCGAGGTTGCGCGGGTCGGTGACCCCGTCGAGCGCCACGACCAGCGGGTCCTCGCCCCCGTCGGCGGCGGCGTCGAGCAGGTCCTCCGGGTGCGCGTACTCGTACGGCGGGACCTGGAGGACCAGGCCCTGGTGGTTGAGGCCGTTGGTCATCCGGTCCAGCTCGGGGCGCGGGGCCTCCATGAGGTTGATGCCGCCGCGCTCGGCGGCGAGCTGGAGGGCCTCGCGGACGCGCTCGTCGTTGTCGATGAACTGCTGCACGTACAGGGTGTTCGCGGGCACGCCCTCGCGCAGCGCCTCGACCACCGGGTTACGGCCGACGACCAGCTCGGACGTGGACCTGCCACCGCCCCTGCGCTGCTGCGGGCGGCCGCCCAGCGCGCGCCGGGCCTTGGCCGCGGCGGCTCGCTGCTTGGCGTGGCCCTTGCGCATCTCGGCGGGCGGGGTCGGGCCCTTGCCCTCCAGGCCCCGGCGCCGCTGGCCGCCACTGCCGACCTGCGCGCCCTTCTTGCCGGACATGCGGCGGTTGTTCGCGGCCATGAGTCATCCGTTCCGTGAGCTTCGTTCGTACGTACGTCTTATGCAGTGTGCCGCCCGGGGGGCCGGGCGGCACAATCGATCAAGGGCCGGGCGGCCCCGGCGGCTAGCGCGCGCCCAGTGTCCAGCGCGGTCCCTGCGGGCTGTCCTCGATGGCGAGGCCGGCCTGGGCGAGCTGGTCGCGGATGGCGTCGGCGGTGGCCCAGTCCTTGCGGGCGCGAGCGGACTCGCGCTGGTCGAGGACGAGCCGGACGAGGCTGTCGACCACGCCGTGCAGGTCCTCGCTCTGGTCGGACTCGCCGGCCCACCGGGGGTCGAGCGGGTCCAGGCCGAGGACGCCGAGCATGGCGCGCACCTCGGCGAGGCGGGCGACCGCGGCGTCCTTGTCGTCGGCGGCCAGCGCGCTGTTGCCCTGGCGGACGGTGGTGTGCACCACGGCGAGGGCCTGGGGGACGCCCAGGTCGTCGTCCATCGCCTCGGCGAAGGCGGGCGGGACCTCGGCGGCGGGCTCCACGGTCTTGCCGGCCAGTTCGGTGACCCGCTGCACGAAGCCCTCGATGCGGGCGAAGGCGGACTCCGCCTCGCGCAGGGCGTCCTCGCTGTACTCGATGGTCGAGCGGTAGTGCGGGGTGCCCAGGTAGTAGCGGAGCACGATGGGGCGCCACTGCTTGACCATCTCGGAGACCAGGACGCTGTTGCCGAGCGACTTGGACATCTTCTCGCCGCTCATGGTGACCCAGGCGTTGTGCACCCAGTAGCGGGCGAACTCGTCGCCGAAGGCCTTGGCCTGCGCGATCTCGTTCTCATGGTGCGGGAAGATCAGGTCCAGGCCGCCGCCGTGGATGTCGAAGACGGAGCCCAGGTACTTGTGGGCCATCGCCGAGCACTCCAGGTGCCAGCCGGGGCGCCCGCGGCCCCACGGGGTCTCCCAGTCGGGCTCGCCGGGCTTGGTGGCCTTCCACATGGCGAAGTCGCGGGGGTCGCGCTTGCCGGTGATGCCCTCCTCGGCGGGCTGGCGCATCTCGTCCAGGTCCTGCTTGGACAGCTCCAGGTAGGAGGGCCAGGAGCGGACGTCGAAGTAGACGCTGCCGTCGGCCTCGTAGGCGTGGCCGCGCTCGATGAGGGTGCGCATCATCTCGACCATCTCGGTCACGTGACCGGTGGCGCGCGGCTCGTAGGTCGGGGGCAGGCAGCCCAGGGCCGTGTAGCCGTCGTTGAAGGCGCGCTCGTTCGCGTAGCCGATGGACCACCACGGGCGGCCCTGCTCACGGGCCTTGGCGATGATCTTGTCGTCGATGTCGGTGACGTTCCTGACGAACGTCACCTCGTAGCCGCGGTACTCGAACCAGCGGCGCATGATGTCGAAGTTGAGGCCCGAGCGGATGTGCCCGATGTGGGGGGCCGCCTGCACGGTGGCGCCACACAGGTAGATCGAGACACAACCCGGCTTGACCGGGGTGAAATCACGGATCTGCCGGGCGCTGGTGTCGTACAGGCGAATAGTCACCACTCCAGGGTAGTGGGCGCGGGCCGGTGCCTCACGCCCCTTCCCCTCTTTACCGCACCGCGTGCTCGGCGCGGGCGTACCCGCGCGGCGCTCCTCAGAGGCTGCCGACGACCTTGCGCGGGGAGATCCGCACCACCACCCGCGCGGCGTCGTTCACCGAGTCCGGGTTGAACTCGGCGTACTTCTTGCCCGTGTACTTGAGGCTCAGTTCGTCGATGAGGTCCTGCGCGCCGTCGGCGGTCATCTCGGCGGTGCCGCGGATCTCCGCGTACTCGTAGGGCCGTTCGGGGTCCATGACGATCACGGTGACGCGCGGGTCGCGGTCGAGGTTCTTCTTCTTACGGCGGTCGACCGTGGTGGAGAAGATCAGGTCGTCGCCGTCGCGCTTCACCCAGACCGGGGACATCTGCGGGCTGCCGTCGGGCTGGATGGTGCCGACGACGATGAACACCTTGCCGTCGAGCAGGGACTTGAGCCGGTCGGACAGGGCGGCGGGCATGGGTACCTCCGGAAAGCCGTGGACGTGACTCTCCGGGTACCCTCGCACGCGCTCGGCTCACCCGCACCATGAGGGTGCGGGGTTCAGACCACCCGCGCGACCAGCGCCGTCGCCACCGCCATCAGCCCCTCGTCGCGCCCCGGGAAGCCGAGGCCGTCCGTCGTGGCGCCGGAGACGGAGACCGGCGCGCCGGCCGCCTCGGAGAGGATCTTCTGCGCCTCGTCCCGGCGCTTGCCGATCTTCGGCCGGGGGCCGATCACCTGGACGGCGACATTGCCGATGGTGAAGCCCGCCGCGCGGACGATCCGGGCGGCCTCGGTGAGCAGCGTGACGCCGGACGCGCCGGACCACTCGGGCCGTCCGGTGCCGAAGTGCTGCCCCAGGTCGCCGAGGCCGGCCGCGGAGAAGAGGGCGTTGCAGGCGGCGTGCGCGACCACGTCCGCGTCGGAGTGCCCGGCGAGCCCCGGCCCCTCGCCCTCCCACTTCAGGCCGGCGCACCACAGCTCGCGGCCCTCCTCGAAGGCGTGGATGTCGGTGCCGATGCCGACCCGGGGCAGCATCGGGGTGGGCTCAGAAGCCATCGTTCAGCCTCCTGCGGGCCAGGACCGCCTCGGCGAGGACCAGGTCGAGCGGGCGGGTCACCTTGAAGGCCTCCTCGTGACCGGGCACGGTCACCACGGGCAGGCCCAGCTTCTCGACCATGCCGGCGTCGTCGGTGACGTCGTCGGTCACGGTCTCGTGGGCGCGCAGCAGGGTCGCGCGGTCGAAGCCCTGGGGCGTCTGGACGGCGCGCAGCCGGGCCCGCTCGGGCGTGGCGACGACCGGCTCGGGCGCGCCGGGCTCGCCGGCCGGTTCGACCTCCTTGACGGTGTCGGCCAGCGGCAGCGCGGGCACCACGGCGGGGGCGCCGTCGCGCACGGCCTCGATGACGGCGTCGACCGTGTCGACCGGGACCAGGGGGCGGGCCGCGTCGTGGACGAGGACGACGCCGTACTGGGGCGGCAGGGCGGCGAGCCCCAGCCGGACCGATTCCTGGCGGCTGTCCCCGCCGGGCACCACCACGAAGTCGGTGCTCGCCGGGCCGCCGCCGGGCGTGCCGCCGGGCAGCGCGTGCGCGTCGAGCAGGGACTTGACCTCGGCGGAACCGTCCGGCGGGGCCACGACGATCACCAGGGAGACATGGCGGGAGGCGGCCAGCGCGCGGACCGCGTGGATGAGCATGGGCGTGCCGTTCAGCGCGCGCAGCGCCTTGGGGGCGCCGGGGCCGAGCCGTACGCCCCGGCCGGCGGCGGGAATCACGGCTGCGACGGGGGTCTTCGCGGGCGCGAGGGGGGGTTGCGCGGGCGCGGGACGCGATTCGTCAGACATCGGTTCCTGTCAGGTTTGTGTGCTCGACCTAGTTGGGTATGGCCTGGAGGAGTGCCGGGCGCGACGCCTTGACCGGACCCTTTCCGTGACCCTGGTCGAGCCATCCACCCGGGCCCGGCACACCGAGTGTCGGGGGCCCGCTTCCTTTTCAGGGGGCTTCCCGTGTACGGCACGCAGGCGCCGCGGGGACGAAACATGCCGCAGCGCCCGGCGACAGGTTCAGTGTCATCGGGCACCGCGGCATTTTGCTGTGCTGCGTGCTGAGAGTCTGCGCTGAGAGTGTGCGGGACGCAGGCGGGTCAGCCGGTCAGCCGGCCGGCCTTCGCCACCCACGGCGCGGGCACGTCAGGAGGCGAGCACCTCGTCGAGCAGGGCCTCGGCCTTGTCCTCGTTCGTGTTCTCCGCGAGGGCGAGCTCGCTCACCAGAATCTGGCGGGCCTTGGCGAGCATGCGCTTCTCACCGGCGGACAGTCCGCGCTCGCGCTCACGACGCCACAGGTCACGCACGACTTCCGCGACCTTGATGACATCGCCGGAGGCGAGCTTCTCCAGGTTTGCCTTGTAGCGACGGGACCAGTTCGTGGGCTCCTCGGCGTACGGCGCGCGCAGCACCTCGAAGACCCGGTCCAGTCCGTCCTGACCGACCACATCACGCACGCCGACGAACTCCGCATTGTCCGCTGGCACACGTACCGTCAGGTCACCCTGGGCGACCTTCAGCACCAAGTAGGTCTTGTCCACGCCTTTGATCTGGCGAGTTTCGATAGCCTCGATCAGCGCGGCCCCGTGATGGGGATAGACCACGGTGTCGCCAACCTTGAACGTCATGTGACAGGTACCCCTTCCGTGGCTATCCAGGGTAACACGGATACGGCGTCTTCTGAATGGCGTTTTCGCAGGTCAGGGCATATCTCGGGGCTTGACAAGTGCAACCGGAACGTGCTGCGCGGGGCACCGGAAGGCGGGAATTCGCAGGTGGGAGGGGCTGTCCGGACGGGGCGAAACGCGTACGTTACACACCTCACGCGCCCACTCCAAGTGGATGAACATCCCGATTTGTCCGGTTCCAAGCGTACGACTTCCGCTACTCCGTTCGGTGGCCGCGGGACGATGCGGGCCGTTTCCGAAATTGATCGAGGGCCGCCGGACGGGTGATGCGGTGATCAATATCAGGGTTGATCACGCATTCCTTCACGGAGTTTTCGCGCGCGGTTATCCGAATGGCGTACCCGACCTCGGCAAAGTGGCTGAAGAGCCACTTGTGACAGGAGTGACGGGTGTGCCGACGGCGACGCCGGGTACCCCCACCTGGCGGGATGCCGGACGCCAGGGGGAGGGTCGGGTGCGGCCACGCGGGAACGGCTCGGTAACCTGGGGCCGCCGGACAGACACTTAGGGCGGCTTTACAAGGAAGCCGCCCCTGCGTTCAAGGAGTTGCCGCCGCCGTGAGCAGCAGCCTTCGACGCGGCGCCCTCGCCGCCTCTGCCATTGTCTTCTCGATCGCCTCACTCGCCGCCTGCGGCGCCGGCAACGACTCGCAGACCCTGCAGATCAAGCCGGACAACGCGGCGACCACCGTCGGCGACATCAAGATCCAGAACGCCGTGATCGTCACCCAGCCCGACCCGAAGGCGACCGGTCCGGCCGTGGTGTCCGCGCGGCTGTTCAACCAGGGCGCCACCGACCAGACCCTCCAGTCGGTCACCATCCCGGGCACCAGCGACACCGTGAAGCTCACCCCGGCCAAGGGCCAGAGCCTGACCGTGCCGGCCCACGGCTCCCTGATGCTCGGCGGCCCGGGCAACGCCTCCGCCGAGATCCCCGGCGGCCGCGGCAGCGTCCAGGACGGCAACGCCCAGAAGGTCACCTTCACCTTCAGCAAGACCGGCGCGGTGAGCCTGTCCGCCTTCGTGGTCCCGGCCACCAGCTACTTCGACAAGTGGGGCCCGAGCCAGCTCCCCTCGCCCACGACCACCGGCTCCCCGGCCGCCGGCGCCACCGCCTCGGGCAGCGCCAAGCCCGGCAAGCACGACACCGCGAACCCGTCGGCCACCGCGAGCGGCGCCGCCACGACCGGCACGGGCACGACCGGCACGGGCACCGACGTGACCCCGAGCGACTCCGCGTCGCAGTCGTCCGCGGGCCACTGAGCGGTCGTACGGCCAAGCCGAAGGGCGGCCCCCCGGTGCGGGGAGCCGCCCTTCGGCGTACCGCCGGCCGCCGTGCGGCCACGGCCCACGGCCTGCCCGCGGCCTACGGCTCGAACTTGTAGCCGAGGCCGCGCACCGTCACCAGGTAGCGCGGCGCGCCCGGGTCCGGCTCGATCTTGGCGCGCAGCCGCTTGACGTGCACGTCCAGGGTCTTGGTGTCGCCCACGTAGTCGGCGCCCCAGACCCGGTCGATGAGCTGCATCCGGGTCAGCACCCGGCCGGCGTTGCGCAGCAGCATCTCCAGCAGGTCGAACTCCTTCAGCGGCAGGTCGACCTTGGAGCCGCCGACGGTCACCACGTGCCGGTCCACGTCCATGCGGACCGGGCCGGCCTCCAGCGCGGCCGGGGTGACCTCCTCCGGCTCCCCGCGCCGGCGCAGCACCGCGCGGATGCGCGCGACCAGCTCGCGGGAGGAGAAGGGCTTGGTGACGTAGTCGTCCGCCCCTATCTCCAGACCGACGACCTTGTCGATCTCGCTGTCCTTGGCGGTCACCATGATCACGGGGACGTTGGAGCGGCCGCGCAGCTGGCGGCAGACCTCGGTGCCGGGCAGCCCCGGCAGCATCAGGTCGAGCAGGACGAGGTCGGCGCCGTTGCGCTCGAACTCGTCGAGGCCGTCGGGGCCGGTCGCCGCGACGGCGACCTCGAAGCCCTCCTTGCGGAGCATGTACGACAGGGCGTCGGAGAAGGACTCCTCGTCCTCGACGACGAGCACTCGGGTCACGGAAGGACCTCCGGGGCGGGAAGCGGTTCGTACGGGGATGACTCGGTGGGACCGCCGGCCTCGTCGTCGAGGCCGGGCTCGTGGTGCTGCGCGCGGTCGCGGGCCGCGCCCGCCTCCGGCAGTCTGAGGGTGAAGGTGGAGCCCTGGCCCTCGGCGCTCCAGACCGTGACCTCCCCGCCGTGCGAGGCGACCACGTGCTTGACGATGGCGAGACCCAGACCGGTGCCGCCGGTGGCCCGGGAGCGGGCCGGGTCGACACGGTAGAAGCGCTCGAAGATGCGCTCCTTGTCCCTGTCCGAGATGCCGATGCCCTGGTCGGTCACGGCCAGCTCGATCATGTCGCCGCCGGGCGCGCTCACCCGGCGGGCGGCGATGCCGACGCGGGTGCGGGCCGGTGAGTAGTTCACGGCGTTCTCGACCAGGTTGCCGAGGGCGGCGGCCAGCTGGCCCCGGTTGCCCCAGACGTGCAGGTCCGCGGTGCCGCCGGCGGCGATGGTGATCTGCTTGGTGCCCGCCTGGTGCCGGCAGCGGTCGACGGCCTCGGCGACCAGCTCGTCCACCTGGACGGACTCGGCGTCCTCCAGGGGGTCGTCGTTCTGCACCCGCGACAGGTCGATGAGCTCCTGCACCAGGTTGGTCAGCCGGGTCGCCTCGATCTGCATGCGGCCCGCGAAGCGCTCCACGGCCTCGGGGTCGTCGGAGGCGTCCATGACGGCCTCGGACAGCAGGGACAGGGCGCCGACCGGCGTCTTCAGCTCATGGCTCACATTGGCCACGAAGTCGCGTCGTACGGCCTCGATCCTGCGGGCCTCGGTCAGGTCCTCGACCAGCAGCAGGACCAGCCGGGAGCCGAGCGGCGCCACCCGCGCGGAGACGGCGAGGGCCTCGCCGCGTCCGCTGCCGCGCCGGGGCAGATCCAGCTCGACCTGGCGTATCTCGCCGTCTCTTCGTGTGTCCCGGGCCATCTGGAGCATCGGCTCGATGGACAGCTTGCCGCCGCGCACCAGCCCGAGGGCGTAGGCGGCGGAGCTGGCCTTGACGACGGCGTCGGCCTCGTCGAGGACGACGGCGGAGGAGCGCAGCACCGAGAGAACGGTGTCCACGCCGGGCGGGAGTACGGGATCTGTGTGCAAGGAAGTCCTGGTCGGTCGCTTCTGGTCGCGTTCGCTCCAGCGGAACGCCAGCATGGCGATGACGCCGGTGAGCACTCCGGCGATCGCTGCCGCTGCGGCGACCGCCGCGTTCACGTCCATGCGTCCAGGTTAGGCACGGGGCAGGACGTGCCCACAGCCGAGAACGTGCGACCTCGAACACTCGTCGCCCAGAGTTCACCTTGCAGCCAGTACCGGTTCATTCGGGAAGCCGGAAACGGACGCGTACGGGGCGGAACGTGGGAGCGTGGGGTTCGCGCCGCCGGTTTTGCCGCCGGGCCCCGGACAACGACCCCGAACCCCCAGCACACGTACGAGAGGGAATCCTGATGCGGGACGCGTACCACGAGGAACTGGACTCGATCGGCGACGGTCTGGTGGAGATGGCCCGGCTGGTCGGCTCGGCCATCGGACGCGCCACGACCGCCATGCTGGACGCCGACCTGAAGCTCGCCGAGAGCGTGATCGAGGCGGACCAGAAGGTCGACGAGCTCCAGCACGACCTGGAGGCCCGGGCCATAGCCCTGCTGGCCCGCCAGCAGCCGGTGGCCACCGATCTGCGGATCGTCGTCACATCGCTGCGCATGTCGGCCGACCTGGAGCGCTCCGGCGACCTCGCCCAGCACGTGGCGAAGCTGGCCCGGCTGCGCTTTCCCGCGCGGGCCGTCCCGCAGGACCTGCACGCGACCATCCTGGAGATGGGCCAGCTCGCGCAGCGCCTGATGGCCAAGGCCGCCGAGGTCATCGTCACCAAGGACGTCGACCTCGCGCTCCAGCTGGAGCAGGACGACGACGAGATGGACCTGCTGCACCGCACCCTCTTCCAGCACCTCATCGACGACCGCTGGAAGCACGGCATCGAGACGGCCGTCGACGTCACCCTCCTCGGCCGCTACTACGAGCGCTACGCCGACCACGCCGTCGCCGTCGCCAAGCGCGTCGTCTACCTGGTCACCGGCGAACACGCGGACGAACTCCAGCCGGACATCCAGCCGGTGACGGGCGTCGAAGGGGCCTGACCCGGCCGGGGCACGCCCGGCGGCGCCGACCGGGGGCGCCTCCGTGCGCCGTTGATGCGCCCGGGGGCGCGGGCATGAGATGGGTGAGGGCGGTACCCGCCCCCGCTACCTGGCCCCGGCGTCTAGGAGGGACCCATGACCGACTCCCCCAGCACCACCCCCGACCCCACGCAGGAGCGCGAGACCGAACAGGTCGCCGAGATCAGGAGCCTGCCGCTGGTCGCCGCGTGCGGCTGCGGCTCCGGCTGCGGCTGCGGCTGCCAGTCGGGCGGCCCCTGCCAGTGCGGCTGACGACGGCAGCGCCGTAGGACGGTCCTCGACCGCATCGCCGTAGGACTGCCTTCGACCGCGTCGTCGCAGGGCGGTCCCGCGGTGGCGTCGTCGTGGGACGGTCGGCGGGCGGGCCGGTGCGGACGGGATCCGCACCGGCCCCCGGTCCGTGCCGGCCCGGTCCGCGCCGGCGAAGTCCGCGCTCCCGGGCGTCCGTTGTCCCGCCCGCGCCTTCAGGGGATCTCCCCATACGGGAAACCCCCTCCACAATTGTCACAGCCATGCCATACGCTGCCTCCAGCAGCCGCGCCCCGCGCGTCACCGCGTAACGGCGGTCGTGCCCGGGTGCTGCGCGGCGCACTCGTCTCCCCGGTCACGCACCGGGTTTCCTTGTGGGGGTAGCAGCACTGTGCGTATGCGCAGCATCTCGACCGCGACGGCGCTCGCGGTCCTCTTCGGCTCGGCGGCGCTGAGCCTCGGCGCGGCCGGCGCCGCCTCGGCCGCTCCGGCCGCCCATGTCACCTCGCCCGGCGGCCTCGCGGTGGACGGGCCCGCCCAGCGGGTGTTCGTCGGTGACAGCACGAACGGCACCGTCACGGCCACCGACTACTCCGGTGCCGTTCTCGGTTCGGTCGCCGGAGTCACCGGCGTCAGCGACCTCGCGGTCTCGGACGACGGGTCGACCGTGTACGCGGCCGCCCCGCAGATCCACGAGATCTGGGCCATCGACGCGACGACGCTCGCCGTCAAGGCCCGCTACACCGTCGCCACCAACACCGGCCCGCGTCACGTCGCGTTCAGCGGCGGCAAGGTCTGGTTCTCCTACGGCGACCAGTGGGACGGCGACCTCGGCTCCGTCGACCCCTCGGTGGACCCGGCGAGCGGCACCGACCCGGTGTCCCTGGAGCAGTTCCCGACCGAGGGCACCTCGGTGGGCATCTGGGGCCAGGCCCTGCTGGACACCGACCCGACCCAGCCGGGCATCCTCGGCGTCGCCGAGACCGGGCTGTCCACGGACTCGATGGCCGTGCTCGACGTCTCCAGCGGCAAGGCCGCCCTGGTCGCCTGGCACAACGGCGACTACTCGCTGAACAACGGCATCGGGGACATCGACCTGGTGCCCGGCGGCAAGCAGGTGCTGGTCAACGGCCGGGACCGGGACGCCTACGCGGACGGCGCGTTCAAGGCCGCCGGCTCCTACCCGAGCGGCCAGTTCGCCGACGTCGCCGCCAACGGACTCGTCGCCCAGGTCAACGGCGGCAAGATCATGACGTATCAGCCCAACGCCACCCTGCCGCTGCGCACCTACGACGAGGGCACGGCCGGCACGGCCGATCTCGCCTGGGCGCCGGACGACTCCCGGATCTTCGCGCTGGTCGGCTCGTCCGCCCAGGACGCCGGCTACACCCTCAAGGTGCTCACCGGCCCGGCGCTGAACAACCCGACCCTGACGGTCAACGCCCCGGCGAGCGCGACCCGCGCCAAGCAGCTCACCGTCACCGGCAGGCTGTCCGCGACGGTCCCGCTGCCGGCCGGCGTGAAGCTCCAGGTGACCCGGGTGGACCTGGACTCCCCGAGCGGCAAGGCGCTGCCCGCGGTCACGGTGCGGACGGACGGCACGTACTCCTTCACCGACACCCCGCCCGCCGGTGGCACGGTCACCTACAAGGTGACCTACGCGGGCGACGCCGCGCACTCCGCGGTCACCGCGTCCGACAAGGTCGACGTCTCCCGCGCCACGACCTCGCTGAGCCTGAACAACAACGGCAAGGTCTACTCCTACGGCGCCGACGTGAAGTTCACGGCGCACCTCGGGACGACCTACAAGAACCGCACGGTCGAGATCTGGGCCAACCCCTACGGCGGCGACAAGCCCAACAAGCTGCTGAAGTCCGGGAAGGTCGACTCCCACGGGAACATCTCCGCGACGGTCGACATGACCCGCGACACGGACGTCACCGCGGTCTTCAAGGGCGACTCCCGCTACAAGCCGAGGACGGTCAAGTCCACGGGCTACGCCAAGGTGAAGACCTCCACCGCGGTGACGAAGTACTACAAGACGGCCAAGATCGGGTCGACGACGTACTACTGGTTCCACAAGAACACCGACCCGCTGCTCACCACGACCATGACGTACTACCCGGGCCGCAAGCAGCGCATGGATCTCCAGGTCTACTACGGCGGCAAGTGGTACACCGCCGACGGCAGCCCGGAGTACTTCAAGCTGGCCTCGAACGGCAAGTCGGCCGTGAGCCTGGGCGCCCCCGGCACCTCCGGTATCAAGGCCCGCATGCGCTCGTCGTACATCAACAACTCCTCGGGCGACAACGTCAACACGACGACGTACGGCTCGTGGAAGTACCTGTACTTCTCCAACTGACGCACCGCCTCGAAACGGCCACCGCCCGGGTCCCACGGCCCGGCGGTGGCCGTTCGCCGTGCGGGCCCCCGGCAAAGCCGCATGCTCGGCCTGGTTCAGGCATAGGCACGGGTCATCCCGGTCATGCCGCCGCCCGTGAGGTTGGGGGCCAGCAGGGGCGCCCAGAAGACGGCGAGCGCGAGCGCCAGCGAGGCGAGACCGACGGCGCGGGCGACGAGAGGGCCCCGCGGCAGGCGCTTCTCCGCGGTCACGACGGCGGCCAGTCCCACCATGGCCCAGGGGTTCATCACGCCGAACGCCATGAACAGCAGCATCAGGGACCAGCAGCAGCCCAGGCAGAACGCACCGTGGTGCGCTCCGGCGCGCAGGTGGCGCGAGGGGCCGCGGTACGACGCGTAGCGCAGCAAGAGGCCTATCGGTGAACGGCACTTGGTGAGGCAGCGGTCCTTCAGGGGGCTGAGCTGGTAGACGCCGTTGACGGCGAAGACGGCGGCGGCCGCCGCCGTTCCCGCCGCGGGGTGCGTCGCCGCGATGTGCGCGGCGCCGGCGGCCAGGGCGTACGCCGGCAGCCCGGCGGCGGACCAGACCAGCACGTAGCCGGCGGTGAAGGCGGTCATGCGCGGCGTCCGGTGCACGGGGACCGTCCGCGCGTACAACGCGGCGACGGGCGCGGTGGCCGGCAGCATCATCGCGGCCATCATGACGGTCCACATGCCCAGGAAGGCGGGCAGCTCCCAGGCCATGGCCCCGGACCCCGTGTCCCCCCGGCGCAGCACCACCCAGGCCCAGGCCGCGGCCGCCGTGAGCAGCACCAGCTCCGCGTGGCCCGCGCCGCGGCGGACGGTGATCGCCGTCCTGGTCACGCCGACCACGAGAAGGGCGCCGAGTGCGCGTTGCGGCCGGTGAAGTCCCAGGTGCGGCCGTGTACGCCGGTGCCGAGGGCCCGCGTCGACCGGGCGATCGTCAAGGTGCTGTTGGCCGGGTGGAACATGCCGGTCAGCCCCATCACGGGACCGTCCGCACCGTACTGCGGGGCCACCTGGTCCTCGATCTCGATGTCGATGGCGTCCGCCACCCGCACCGTGTGGCGGCGGCCGTCGTCGTGGAAGTCGATGGAGGCGCGTTCGACGCCGAGCACCTCACCGACGAGGGGGACGAGCGCCGCCATCGGCCCGCCCACCTGCCCGGAGAAGACCTTGCCCAGCGCATCGGCCTGGCTGTCGTCGGCCGAGGCGTCGACGTACAGCACGATCTGCCAGCCGCCGTCGGCCATCACGCGCGGCGCGTCGGCGAAGACGACGACGCTGCGGTCCGACACGTCCACACCGCCGACCTCACCCCGTGCGACATGGAACGCGAGGGTCACCTGGCAGCGCTCGTGGTCGGCGGGCGCGGTCATGCCCGAGGTGGTGCACGGACACACGCTGTCGCAGTTGCAGCTTTCGAGGTATGTACCGGTGATATTCCAAGCCATCTCCGTACTCCCGCCTGGTGCATACGCCCGGCCGACGGAGCGGAAGCTCTGCGATGTGCGCGCCGGCCTGTGCGGCGCCTCGACCTCATGGACCCCATGGATCCCGTGCGGAAATCGGAGGCGGGACGCGTGCCCCGCGCCCACTCGGCCACAAGATCGCCACCAGGAAGACTCCCTGGCCCGAACGGCCGCCCGAACAACTCCAGGCTAGTCCCGCACCACGCCGCCCGCCGCTCGCCCCCGGCGGCTCAACCGAACAGCTCCAGCCCTTCCCAGCCGCGTTCGCCGCCCGCCGCCCACGCGTCCAGCAGTTGCCGGGCCTCGGCCTCGGGGGCGGCCAGCCAGACGGTCTGCGAGCCGCTGTGCGTCGGCACACTGGTCTCGTCGTAGTCGATCCGGCCCTCGCTGCAGCATGCGCACAGCATGTGGAAGCCGCTCGCCGGCTCGGCACCGAAGCCCCGCGCGAAGAACGCGTCCACCAGGGCGTCGACGTCGGACGCGTCCGCCGCGTGCACGGTCGTGTGCAGCGTCGGCAGCGAAGACGCTTCGAAGAGCAGCAGTTCGTCGAAGACGGCGACGGGCCGGCCGTCGTACGTCCGCTCGCCGGTCGGCTCCCCGTCGTGCACCACGATCTCGCCGAACCGACGGCCCTTCGTGGCCGGGACGTTCATCACCCGCCCGCGCGTCGGGCAGAGCCGCTGGATCCAGACCACCTCGCGCTCGCCCCCCGTGTCCAGCCGTACGCACGCCGGGCCGAAGGCGCCGTTGATCTCCCCCTCGCCCTCCGGCATCGGTATCCCGAAGCCCTCCCAGGCGTCACGGGCGGTCGCCCAGTCCCGCTGGATCGTGGCGGCGACCCCCAGATTCCAGAACGCCGGGTCCTGCTCACCGCGCGGCGACCGGGCGGCGGCCTCACGGCCGAGTTCACAGGCCTTCGCCCAGTTCCGCAGGAACTTGTGCGCCAGCGCCGCGTCGTACCACCATGCCGCGCTGGGACCCTCGTCCGGATAGTGCGCGAGGACCTGCTCGTACAACTCGGCGGAACGCAGCCACTCCTGCGCCTCCCACATCTCACGAGCCCGCTCCAACAACCGCCTCGCCTCGGACTTCTCCACGCCCCTGCCCCTCCCGCTGATCAGGCAGGGAGTTTCGCACGAGGGCTGAAGGGGGTGCGGGACGGGGGCGGTGAAGGCGTTGCGTCGGCGTCGAGCCCGCGGACGCGTACGCTCCCGCTCCCGCTCCCCGAGGCTGGAGGGCGAGATGTCCGACGAAGAGTCCACCGAGTACTACACGCTGATCTGCGACGACCCGTCCCACGAGGTGGTGCTCATCGACTGCGGACCCCGCGAAATGGACGTGACCCGAGCAGTGCGCAAGGTGACCGGGCTGAGCCTGTGGCACAGCCGGGTCCTGGCCCGCCAAGCGCCCGTCACCCTCCTCGGGGGCCTGTCCGCGCACAGGGCCCAGTCCGCCGTCGCCCTGCTCCAGAGCGCCGGCGCCGAAGCGGAGTGTAGACAGGAACCGGAGCGGGGAGCGGGCACGGCCCCTGCGCCGTGACGGCCCAGCGGCAGCGAAAGGCACCCTCCCGGCGGAGAATCCGCAGGAAGGGGGGTTACTCGTGGGCGCTTACTTCTTCTTGCCCTGGGTGTTGTCGGGGATCTTGGTGAGCTGGGTTTTTGCGGTCAGAGGTTGTGGGCTCGTGCGCCTGGTGGTCGTCGTTGGTCGTCATTGGCCCCTGCCGAGCGGCCTCGGGCGGCCCTAAGAATGACCCGACGGCCCATTCGCTGACCTACGAACTGATGGGCAACTCCCGCGCCCGCTGGCGCGCCTGGGCCCGTAGCTCCTTCAGGCGGCTGTGGAACGCATTGTGGCGGTTCTGGTCAAGGTTCAGCGGGAGATCGAGGGAGATGAGTTGTGACTCCAGGTCCCACGGTTCGCTCTGCTCGATCCAGCACACCAGCGCGTTGTCTGCCATCCACTGGTTCAGGGCGGTTTCGCCAGCCTTGCCAAAGGTCATCCGCTTGCCGCTCCCCACACGGCGCAGCTCAAGGCCGAGCAGACAGCCGAGAGTGAGCCGCAGCGTCGAGCCAGCCGCGTTGCCCCGGTAGTGATAACGCACCCGCTTGCGCAGGTTCTACGTGCTGGTCCGGTTCGCCATGTACCGCGGTGCTATCCCGACGTAGAGCAGGCATCCAGCGTCCAGGTCCTGGTGGGGCGGCTGCTTGAAGTGCCACCCGTACACCCCAACTGCCGCCGGGACCGGACTCGGGCGCACCAAGACCTCCTTCGCAGACCACAACCGGACTGGGCTAACGAGCGCGGTTACCTCCACTAGTCCTCCAGACCTGCCGCAGCTGATCATCGCAGGCTACTGGTCGACACTGGCGTACCTCGCTGCGATACGGCCATTCCGCAGGTCCTGTGCACGTCCTCCATCTACATGGGTAGCAGGGCGAAACCCACAGACAACGACTCTCCTACAGCTTATGCTCAGATCCCACACCAGCGGTGACACCACTTGCGGAGCGCGGCGTCTTGATCAAAAGGGTCCAGTTCACTCGGTTTAAGCAGTTTAATCAGGCGAGCTTCGACTTTCGCCCATCAAATGTCACCTTCCTTGCTGGAGGCAATAACTCAGGAAAGTCCTCCATTTTGCACGGATTGGCAGTGTGGGAGTTCTGCAAAGTGGCGTCCTTGATGGAGCGAGGCGAAGACGCCTTCCTTGCAGTAGCTGAAGGTCGACAGGGCTTTGGTTTGGGAGACGATGAATTCTCCCCCATTAACGTCCCTTCATTGAAGCACCTCTGGACGAACTTGAAAACCGCCAAGGGCGACTCCGACCCGGACGGATACACACTAAAGATTCGCTGCGAGTGGGATGATCTGGCCGAAGAAAAGCATCTAGAGTTCGCATTGTCCCTCGCGAACGATCGCCTTTTCATTAAACCCACTTCGAGCAATTTGCAGGCCGGAGATCGCGTTCCCACGGCAGCCCTACTTCCACCCTTCGCCGGCATCTCGGCGCGTGAAGCACGTATCGTCGGGGCTCTTCGGCGTAGGCGAATCGGTGAAGGTCTAGCTGGCGCCGTTCTGCGCAATCTATTGCTCGATATGTACCAGGCTAACCTACGGGAGCGGGAGCGGCTCCGTGCAGGCAAGTCTAAGATTTCCGATAACGACTTGAAGCGGCTGCGAGAAAACGATCCTTGGGAACTCCTCCAGGGTGCCCTGAGGCGCACATTCTCCGCAGAGTTGATTATCGGCGATTTCCGTGAAGAGTATCACTCTTATATCAACGTGCAGGTCGCCAAGGGTGATGTCGAGGGGTACAAGCTCACTCGGTGGCCGAAGTACAACCCTAAGGATCTAATGGTGGAGGGGAGCGGCTTTCTGCAGTGGCTGAGCGTCTTCACTCTGGCCACTGGGGACGACGTAGACGTGCTACTACTGGATGAACCAGACGCTCACCTTCACCCCACACTGCAAGCTCAGATGGTTGAGCAACTGGAGTCGTTGGCCGCTCGCAAGAATAAACAAGTGCTTCTGGCGACGCACTCCAGCGAAATCCTGAAAACGGTTGACCATGGAAAGATTTTCCAGGTCAGAAGGCAGGGGGCGGGATACCTCAAAGAAGACCAGCAGAAAGTTGGACTTCTTGCAGGCATTGGCTCTGACTACGCACCGAAGCTGGATCGCATCAAAAAGACGAAACGGCTACTCTTCATAGAAGGATCATCGGACACCAGCATCCTTAAGAAATTCGCCGAAACTGCCGGAATCGAGTGGCATGAAAGCTGGATTCCATGGCAGACATCAGCTCCCCATAAAGAGCGTTCGCATGTTTTTCGAGCGATCTCAGGCGAGGTCCCTAACTTGGTCGCTTACAGTCTTCGAGATCGAGACGACGAGACGTTCGAGACTGTCGGACCTGGCCTCGAAGAAAAAGGCTATAAGGCCCCTCAGGACTTTCTGGTCAGGAAATGGAGACGGCGGTACATCGAAGGCTATTTGATTCTCCCGCGCCCGCTAGCAGAGGCGGCCAAACTTGCCGAGGAGGAAGTAGTAGCTCAACTTCGTGACGACTTTGGAATCGCAATTGGGGAAAGTTTTCGGAAGACAGATGCACCATCTGCGATTCTCGACATGCGAGCGAAGGAAATTCTCGGTGCATTCAAGGTGTCATCCATCGAAGTAGCCTCTTGCTTCCGGGCGGACGAAGTCTGCGATGATATCATCACCATTTTGAAGGAGTTGGATACTCTCGCGAACTAAGTCGCTAGAGATTGCATGGATCTATGGAACAGCACATCGGCCATCAGTGATTTGGCCAGGTTCGGCGCGCCCCGAGGTCGGTGGAACGACTTTGGGCTGGAGCTGCTTTGGCGCGAGTGATCATGGCCCCGTAAGCTTCCGGCGCGCCGGGCAGTCTGTGGACCTGCACGGTAAAGCACGACGTTGGGGCCATGATCTGCGAGGCTCGCGCCAAAGTGGCTGCCTAACTGGCTGTTCTCTATCCGTGCGGGCGGTCGACCGGGACTCGAACAGGGTGCTGGATCGGGTGAGTTGTCGGGTGCACGGGCATGAAGGAAGGGCCTCTCGGTAGCTCGCGAATGTCGAGTCCAGCGAGGAGCAAGAGGCCCTGTTGTCGAAGTGTCGCGTGGTCGCAGTGGCCGGGTCCAGTCCGTCCACTCCTGGGTGTGACTGTCTCGCCCACAGGTTCGGGAACGCGGCCGATCGCCCGGGGCGCCGGCCCCGGTACGGCTCGGACATGAGCGATGCCGAGTGGGCAGCAGTGCGGGATCTGCTGCCGGTTCCGGGATGGCTGGCCGGCCGGGGCGGGCGGCCGGAGGGCTACTGCCACCGGCAGATGATCGACGCGGTGCGCTACCTCGTCGACAACGGCATCAAGTGGCGGGCGATGCCGTCGGACTTCCCGCCCTGGCCGCGGGTGTATGCCTTCTTCGCCCGCTGGCGGGACGCGGGATGCGTGGCCGAGCTGCACGACCGGCTGCGCGAGGCGGTCCGTGATGCCGAGGGACGTGACCGGGAGCCGAGTGCGGCGGTCATCGACTCGCAGTCGGTGAAGGCGGACGCCACCGTCGCCCTCACCTCGCGGGGCTACGACGCGGGCAAGAAGATCAATGGACGCAAGCGGCACCTGCTCACCGACACGCTCGGTCTGCTGCTGGCAGTGCTGGTCACTCCGGCGTCGACCACCGACCGGGACGCCGCCCGCCTCCTGCTGCCCGTGGCCCGGGGCCGCTTCGGGCGGCTGGCACGGGTGTGGGCCGACGGCGGCTACACCGGCCACCTCGTCGACTGGAGTGGAACGCAGCTCGGCGTCGTCCTGGACATCGTCCGCCGCAGCGACGACATCCGCGGCTTCCAGGTCCTGCCCCGCCGCTGGGTCGTGGAACGGTCTTTCGCCTGGTGCCTGCGCAGCCGACGCCTGGTCCGGGACTACGAGCGGCGCACCGACACCAGCGAAGCGGTCATCCTGTGGTCGATGGCCATGCTCATGAGCCGCCGCCTGGCCGCCCGGGGTCAGGAGCCTGTTCTGGCGCGGGCGGCATGAACCTGCCCGGTTTCGCCTCGACCAGCCAGCCCCGTTCCACCAGCCGCTTCAGCCGGGCCCTCGCCCCTTCGACGCGGGAGGCGGACGCGCTGTCCCAGCCCAGCACCACCGCCGCCCGCCGGGCACCCAGCCCGTCGCCTCCCGCATCGACCGCGGCGGCCATCAACGCCTGGTAGTCCGGCGACAACTCCACCACCTCACTCGCGTGTCGCCGGTGCGGCACCGCCCGGCGAGGCCCAACCGCCTTCCTCCGCGGCACCTCGCCGGCCCCGTCGGCGGGTGCGTTCTCCTCGGCCAACGCCTCCAGATACTGCTCCAGGCCGATCACCCGGCGCCGGTGCACCTCTTCCGCCTCCGCCAGAGCCGCCCACACCCGCTCCAGCTCGGCTTCGAGGCCCTTCACCTGCGCGGCCGCGGCCTTCTGCCGCGTCTCCAGAACCGCCCGCATCGACGGCATCCGCCACCTCCACGACATCTCGCCCGGCAACAAGCCCAGGCTCCCGCGACAGCCGCTACTTCATGCCTGACCAGCGAAGACGTCACACGAGGTTCGGAAAGAGAACGGTCTCTAAAGCCGTGGAACCGACCGCCCCGGCCACGCCCCTTTTCTGAGGGCAAGCGGCTGATTGCTCAGTGCGCGGTACGAGCGTCGGCCGGGCTGGAGCGGGGCGGAGACAGGAGCGCAGGCCCGGCCGGGGGCCGGGCCGCACGCGGGGAGCGGAGCGAGCCGCCTTGAACCAGTAGAGAAAGTTTTAACTCACCGGCTGACCGCTTCGTTGATCTTGGGCGAGTCCCATCAGAACGGTGGTTCTTCGCTGTACCCCTCGGCGGAGCTGGGGCCGACGGGCCATGCCGGTGAGCCTTCGACCGAGAGGTCGGAATCGCAGAACAGGAACGGGTTCCGCTGGCCTTCCAAGCCTGAGGAGTCCTCGCCCCATGCGTCGAGGGCATCGATGGCTCGTTCGCGGTGCTGCCAAAGTGGACTCGTGCCCAAGACTTCCCGGACCAAGGGCACCAAAGCCCGTCGGTGGTGGAGCAACTGGGAATCGTCGAGGAGTGGGATGCAGGCTGTCAGAGCCGCTTCGCGCACGTGCCGGTCGGTGTCCTCGGTGCAGGAAAGAGACGCCGAGAACAGGAGAGGCCGAATCATTCGGATGCCGACTGCTGGCGGGTAGCCATCGAGAGGCAGCCCAAGCCGCTGACACAAGGTTTCAGCCTCGTTTGTTACCTCACTCGCAACTGAGGCAATCCAGGCCAGCAGCTCAGCGCGCATGCAACCAGGGAAGGAACGGCGTTCTTTGATGACGGCCCGGGTCGTACGCGGATCCGGCAAGATCGCGGCTACATACAGCGCCGCGGGTACCGTTGCCTCGTAGAGCGTGTTCTGGTGGTGCAAGGTGCCGTGCAGGTAATCGAGCGCCTTGGTTCTCGTGCTCAGGTCTGCGTCACACAGCGCGGCCAGCATCCCCGGTGCCTCAGTGGCAAACCCATAGGCGTGCCTCAATGCGGCCCAGTCCGTTCCTGCCAGCAAGACCTGGCCGTCAGGCAGACCGGCCGACGCGGGAGTGCCGTCGCTCGTCATACGACCTGCCACAAGGGAGCCGCGTACTGCTCTGGACGGCTGCTGATGAGGAGTTGGCGTAGTTCTTCGCGCTGGGAGCCGCTGAGGTTCAGTGCCTCTGTGATGCGGCGGAAGGTCGTGTGGGTGACTCCCCGGGCTTGGGCCTCGCGCTGGAACTGGTCGAGCCGCGAAAGTACGTCGTCGGGTTCGAGCTTGGCCGGTGTCGGCCCGGTGAGCCAGGTTGCCTTGTTGCGTTCGTAGTCGATCTCCGAGAAGCCGCAGATCTCCCGGCTGTACGCCTCGGCTTCGTCCAGGGCGGCGGTCGTCATGATGGCGCGGGCCAGGTTGTTGCGGCTGACCGCGTCGTCCAGGTCGACTTCGTGGACGGTGGCGCCCTCGTCGGTGAGGGGTACGGGGAGGCTGGCGTCGCGCACTTCGCAGATGCCGCGGACTCCTCGGGCTGTTGCGGCGAGCATCGCGGTTGCCTCTGAGGGGTGCCACTCCAGGACGGTGCTGATCACCTCCACGTCCTTCGATGTGAAGGTGTGGACAAGATGTCCGAGCAAGGGACGTAGATCGGCCGGTGGGATCTCGCCGTCCAGTCCTGGGCCCGCGACCAGGAGCCGGATCGGGGCGTTGACCTGGCAGCAGGCGGCGAGGGTGAGCGCGTCGGCGAGTGGGCTCTTCAGTGTGGGTTCGTCGCCCTGGGCGAGGATGTCTCCGCCGACATCCAGCAGATCGATCGACGTGGGAGCCAGGTGCTCCACCAGTTCTTCCATCTGCCGTGCGATGCCCTCGGCGCCGTGGTGAGGGTCGAGCAAGGCGAAGGTGTGCGGGAGCGCTGCCGCGAGCCGGGGGAGTGTGGAGCCTGCCGGTGGGATCGCCTGGGCCGTGGCCGGCACTGACCAGACGGAGCGGGTGAGAGGTTCGAGCCCGGTGAAGTTGTCGGCTCCGCGGGGGCCCGGGATCGGGTCGACCAGGAGGCGGTCCCAGGCGTAGGTGAGGATCACCGCCTGGTCCTCGTCGCCGTACAGGGCGGCGTCAAGCATTGCGGCGGCGACAGCGTCGCCCCCTCCCCCGGCCGCGACGATCAACCGCGTCATGTGCTCCACATTACGGGCTCTGGTGGCCATTCACCCTGTAGTGGCCGCTGGCCGGACGCCGAGGACGCGCACGGGCGCGGACTGCTCCTGGTCGACTCCGTCGCAGAGTCGTGGCACTCCGGGCCCAGCCGCTTCGGGGGAACGGTGGTCGCCTTCGTGATGGCCGATGCCTGGCCGTTGTGAGCCAGGCGCCCCCGCGCAGATATCAGGGGTTCAGCGGCGGGCTCCGCTCACTTCTTCCGGGAATCCTGGGCAAGCCAGCCCTCCCGGTCGGACCCTCCAGCACCTGACGGCCCAGAGACGGCCCAGGGCAAGAGAAAAGCCCCCTCCCCGCGGAGAACCCGCAGGCAGGGGGCTTACTCGTGGGCAGTTACTTCTTCTTGCCCTGGTTCTTGACCGCCTCGATGGCGGCTGCGGCGGCCTCCGGGTCGAGGTACTTGCCGCCCGGGGTGACGGGCTTGAAGTCGGAGTCGAGTTCGTAGAACAGGGGGATGCCCGTGGGGATGTTCAGGCCCGCGATGTCGGCGTCGGAGATGCCGTCCAGGTGCTTGACCAGGGCGCGCAGGGAGTTGCCGTGGGCGGCGACGAGGACCGTGCGGCCGGACAGCAGGTCGGGGACGATCGCGTCGAACCAGTAGGGGAGCATGCGGACGACGACGTCCTTCAGGCACTCCGTCCGCGGGCGCAGCTCCGGCGGGAGGGTCGCGTAGCGCGCGTCGTCGAACTGGGAGAACTCGGAGTCCTCGGCGAGCGGGGGCGGCGGGGTGTCGTAGGAGCGGCGCCAGAGCATGAACTGCTCCTCGCCGAACTCGGCCAGCGTCGCCGCCTTGTCCTTGCCCTGGAGGGCGCCGTAGTGGCGCTCGTTCAGGCGCCAGCTGCGGTGGACCGGGATCCAGTGGCGGTCGGCGGCCTCCAGGGCCAGCTGGGCGGTGCGGATCGCACGCTTCTGGAGGGACGTGTGGACCACGTCGGGCAGCAGGTCGGCGTCCTTCAGAAGCTCGCCGCCGCGGACTGCCTCCTTCTCGCCCTTCTCGTTCAGATTGACGTCCACCCAGCCGGTGAACAGGTTCTTCGCGTTCCACTCGCTCTCGCCGTGGCGGAGGAGGATCAGCTTGTACGGTGCGTCGGCCATGCCTCAGAGCGTAATCCACACCCCGTGGGCGGTGACGCGGCCGACCAGTGGGTGGATCGTTGACGGCATCTGTTAATCGAGTGGTCACTGTCAGACCCCCTATGTAAGTTGTGCTTGCGCTGTCGGCCGCTTACAACTTCAGGGGGTCCCCTCATGCCCGCCGCCCGTCTCGGACGTGCTGCCCGGGAAGCCGTCTCCGGGCTTCCCCGTGAGTTCTGGTGGCTGTGGACCAGCACCCTGGTCAACCGGCTCGGCGCCTTCGTGGCCACCTTCATGGCCCTCTACCTCACCCTCGACCGCGGGTACTCCGCCTCCTACGCCGGTCTGGTCGCCTCGCTGCACGGGCTGGGCGGGGTCGTCTCCGCCCTCGGCGGCGGGGTCATGGCCGACCGGCTCGGACGGCGGCCCACCCTGCTCGTCGCCCAGTCGGCCACCGCCGTCTTCGTCGCGCTGCTCGGGTTCATGACCGGTCCGGTCGCCATCGCCGGCGTCGCCTTCCTCGTCGGCATGGCCTCCAACGCGTCCCGGCCCGCCGTGCAGGCGATGATGGCCGACATCGTGCGGCCCGAGGACCGGGTGCGGGCCTTCTCGCTCAACTACTGGGCCATCAACCTCGGCTTCGCCGTCTCCTCCGCGGCCGCCGGCTTCATCGCCGAGTTCAGCTATCTCGCCGGGTTCCTGATCGAGGCCGGGATGACGGCCGCCTGCGCCCTCGTCGTCTTCCTGAAGGTCCCCGAGTCCCGGCCGGACGCCCCGGCCAAGCGGTCCGGCGCCGGTGCCGAGGCCGGGGTCAGCCTGGGCACCGTGCTGCGCGACGGCCGGTACATGGCCGTCGTCGGGCTGTCCTTCCTGGTCGCCCTGATCTTCCAGCAGGGCTCGGTGGCGCTGCCGGTGGCCATGGGCCGGGCCGGGTTCTCGCCCGCGGACTACGGCCTCGCCATCGCCGTCAACGGCGTCCTGATCGTCGCCCTGCAGATCCCGGTCACCCGGTTCATCGAGCACCGCGATCCGCGCAGCCTGCTCGTCCTGTCCTCGCTGCTGGCGGGGTACGGGTTCGGGCTCACCGCCTTCGCCGGGTCGGTCGGTGCCTTCATGGCCACGGTGTGCGTGTGGACCCTCGCCGAGATCGTCAACGCGCCGACCCAGACCGGGCTCGTCGTACGGCTCTCCCCCGTGCACGGACGCGGGCGCTACCAGGGCATGTACAGCCTGTCCTGGTCCGTCGCCGCGCTGGTCGCGCCGCTGATGTCCGGCCAGGTCATCGACCGGTTCGGGGCCGAGTGGCTGTGGGGGACGTGCGCCGTCGTGGGCACGGCCGCCGGGCTCGGCTACGGGCTGCTGATGCGGGGGCTGCGCAAGGACGACCGTACGGGCGAGGCCGAGGCCCGCGGCGGCGCCCTCGCCGAAGGCGCGACGGCTCCCGCCCCCGAACCCAGCGCCTAGCGACCGGCGGCCGACGCCGGCACCCAGCACCCACCCGGGTGAAAAGTGGCGTGGGTCACACGCACCGCTGTCACATTCCCCGGCTCGCTCCCGTCAATGAGGTGTAGCCAGCACCGACCACACCACAGGAGCGCACCAATCATGGATGCTCGTCTGAACCTGATGACCAGCCCCGTCGGCGCCAAGTTCTTCAAGTACATCAACTCGGCGGGCAAGGTGCTCACGGACTCCACCGTGCCGCACGCCACCCAGGAGCTGGTGAAGCTCCGTGCCAGCCAGATCAACGGCTGCGGGTTCTGCACCGACATGCACACCAAGGACGCCGAGGCCGCGGGTGAGAGCACCCAGCGGCTCCATCTGGTCGCGGCGTGGCGGGAGGCCACGGTGTTCACCGAGGCCGAGCGTGCCGCGCTGGAGCTGGTGGAGCAGGGCACGCGGATCGCGGACGCGGCCGGCGGGGTGACCGACGAAGCCTGGACGGAGGCCGCGAAGCACTACGACGAGGAGCAGCTCGCCGCCCTCGTCGGCCTGATCGCGATGATCAACCTCTACAACCGGCTGAACGTCATCGTCCGGCAGCCGGCCGGCGACTACCGGCCGGGCATGTTCGGCTGACCGGCCGGCAGCGGGGCGGCGGCCGGTACGGGGGTCCGGCCGGTCCGTCCCCGCCGGGGGCGCGCGTCACGGGTCCGTTCGCGCCGGGGCGTGCGTCACGGGTGCATGCGCGCCCCCTTCAGCACCTTGTCCACCCCGTTGCGCGGGCCGTACACCGCCAGCCCGACCAGGTCCAGATCGGCCGTCGGCACGGCGCGTACGGCCGCGCGGTTGTCGCGGTCGTTGCCGGTGGCGAACAGGTCGGCCGTGAACACCGCGCAGGGCAGGGCCCGGCCGAGGGCCCGCTCGTGCGCCGCGCGCAGGGTCTCCTTCTCGCCCTCGAAGACCAGCACCGGCTGCCGGAACATGGGCAGGTACGTCACCCCGTCCGCGTCCTCGTACGGCTCCCCCACCACCTCGGGCAGGGTCGCGCCCAGGCCGCTGACCAGGAACGCGGTGACGTTCAGGCGCTGCCAGGGGGCCAGGTCCGCGCGCAGCAGGACGGCGATCTTGGTGTCGAAACGGACGGGTTCGGTGCTCAGGGAACTCATGGTCCGAGACTGCCGACCGCCGCCGGGCGCCGTCTTGTACGTTGTTTGCATGGCCGTGAGCAGGGCCGCGAGCGAGGCCCCGGGGGAGGAAGTGAACGCGTGGCGCCCCCGTGTGCCGGGCGTCACCGAGGTGTTCCACGCCCACTTCACCGAGTACGCCTACCCGATGCACGTCCACGACGCCTGGACACTGCTGATCGTGGACGACGGGGCGGTGCGCTACGACCTGGACCGCCATGAGCACGGCACCCCGCTGGACACGGTCAGCCTGCTGCCGCCGCACGTGCCGCACAACGGCTCCCCGGCGACCCCGGGCGGCTTCCGCAAGCGGGTGGTGTACCTCGACAGCAGCCGGCTGGGCGAGGAGCTGATCGGGGCCGCGGTCGACGGCCCCGATCTGCGCGATCCCGTGCTGCGCCGGCGCGTCGGGCAGCTGCACTCGGCCCTGGCCCGCCCCGGCGACGAGCTGGAGGCGGAGAGCAGGCTGACCTTGGTCGGCGAGCGGCTGCGCGGCCACCTGCGGCACCGCGCGGATCCGCCGCGGCCCCGGCGCGACCCCCGGCTCGCGCGCCGCCTGCGGGAGTTGCTGGACGCGCGGCTCGTCGACGGCGTCGCCCTTGCCGAGGCGTCGACGCTGCTGCACGCCCATCCGACCCATCTCGTCCGGGCGTTCAGCGGCGCGTACGGCATCGCCCCGCACCAGTACCTGATGTCCCGCCGGGTCGGCCGGGCCCGCCGGCTGCTGCTGGACGGGCTGCCGCCGGGCGAGGTCGCGGCCCTGACCGGCTTCTACGACCAGGCCCATCTCACCCGGCACTTCCGGAAGTTGGTCGGGGTGCCGCCGGGCCGCTACCGGCGCGGGGCGCGCCGCGCCGGGTAGCCGCCGGGGCTCACTCGGCCGGGCGGTCGATCAGGTGCTTGAAGGCGTCCAGGTTGCGGGTGGGTTCGCCGCGGGAGACGCGCCAGGCGTACTCCTTGCGGATGGAGGTGGCGAAACCCAGCTCCAGGAGGGTGTTGAAGGCGCCGTCGGCCGCCTCCAGGACCTGGCCGAGGAGGCGGTCGATCTCCTCGGGGGTGACGGCGGCGAGCGGGAGGCGCGCGGTGACGTAGACGTCGCCGAGCCGGTCGACGGCGTAACTCACGCCGTACAGCTTGAGGTTGCGCTCCAGCAGCCAGCGGTGGACGCCCGCCTCGTTCTCGTCGGGGTGGCGGACGACGAAGGCGTTGAGGGAGAGGGAGTGCCGGCCGACGAGGAAGGAGACCGTGGTGGACAGCTTGCGCGTGCCGGGCAGCTTGACCACGTAGTTCCCGGGCTCGGGACGCTCCCACTCCAGTTCGGCGTCCTGGAAGACGGCCTCCAGCACCTGTCCGGCCTTGTCGACATCACCCATGGTGGGAGCGTACGCGACGGCGGTGCGACTGGGTGGCGGCCGTGTAGACGTCGGCGGTCGCCGCGGCCGCCGCGTCCCAGCCGAAACATCGGGCGTGCCGGGCGGCGGCCTCGCCCATGCGCGCGGTGAGGGCGGGCTCGTCGGCGAACCGGCCGAGCACGCGGGCGTAGTCGGCCGGTTCGTGCCCGTCGACCAGGAAGCCGGTCTCGCCGTCGCGCACGGCCACCGGCAGTCCGCCGACCGAGGCGGCGAGCACCGGGGTGCCGGCCGCCTGCGCCTCGATGGCGACCAGCCCGAAGGACTCGCTGTACGACGGCATGACCAGCACGGAGGCGGCCCGGAACCAGTCCGCCAGCTGTTCCTGGCCGACCGGCGGGCGGAACCGTACGACGTCCGCGATGCCGAGCCGGGCGGCGAGCTTCTGGAGCCCCTCGGGCTTGGCGAGGCCGCTGCCGCTGGGGCCGCCGACCACCGGGACGAGGATGCGGGAGCGCAGCTCGGGACGCGCGTCGAGGAGGACGGCCACCGCGCGCAGCAGCACGTCCGGGGCCTTCAGGGGCTGTATGCGGCCCGCGAAGACCGGGATCAGGGCGTCCGGCGGCAGGCCGAGGCGGGCGCGGGCGGCGGCCCGGCCGTCGGCGGGGCGGAAGCGCTCCAGGTTCACCCCGGGGTGGACGACGGCGACCTTGGCGGGGTCGGCCTCGTAGTGCCGGGCGAGTTCCCCGGCCTCCTCGGCGGTGTTGGCGATCAGCCGGTCCGCGGCGGCGACGATCTGCATCTCGCCGATGACCCGGGCGGCGGGCTCGGGACGGTCGCCGGCGGCCAGGTTGGCGTTCTTGACCTTGGCCATGGTGTGCATGGCGTGCACCAGGGGCACGCCCCAGCGCTGGGCGGCGAGCCAGCCGACGTGGCCGGAGAGCCAGTAGTGGGAGTGGACCAGGTCGTAGTAGCCGGGGCGGTGGCCGGCCCACGCCTGCATCACCCCGTGGGTGAAGGCGCACAGCTGGGCGGGCAGCTCCTCCTTGGCCAGCCCCTCGTACGGCCCCGCGTCGACGTGCCGGACCAGGACGCCGGGGGCGAGCTGGACGGTGGGCGGCAGATCGCCGGCCGTGGCCCGGGTGAAGACCTCGACCTCGATGCCGAGCGCGGCCAGCCGCTGGGCCAGCTCCACGATGTAGACGTTCATGCCGCCCGCGTCGCCGGTGCCGGGCTGGTGCAGGGGTGAGGTGTGGACGGAGAGCATGGCCACCCGCCGGGGTCTGCGGTGCAGCCGGAGCCGGGGAGCGGCGGACGGGGAGCGGCGCACGAGCCTGCCGGTGTACTGGCTCACGTGGCGGTCCTCCTTGTGGGCATGCCGTCGGGAGGACTCGCCCGTGCCCTCCACGGTGGTGCAACAGCGGCGAGGGGGCCGGCCATTTCCGGAACAAGCGGCTTTGCCGAATCATTACCCTTTCGGCTCAACTCCGTCCGCCCGGCCGCGCCCCTTACCCTCGTACGCATGGCCTCCCGCACCGCCCTCCCCCACTCCCGGCTGCGCTCGGGCGACGGGACGCCCGTGGTGGGCACCGTGACGCGCGGGACCACCAACCCGAACCGGCTGCGCCGCATGGACCGCTGGATCGCCGCCGCGCACGGCGCCGAGCTGCGCCGGGCCGGCGAACCGGTCGTGGTCGACCTCGGCTACGGCGCCGCCCCGTGGACCGCCGTCGAGCTGCTCGGCCGGCTGCGCACCGTCGCCCCGCGCACCCGGGTCGTCGGCGTCGAGATCGAACCGGAGCGGGTGGCGGCCGCCCGGCCCTACGAGCGGGACGGGCTGGTCTTCCGGCACGGCGGCTTCGAGGTGCCGGTGCCCGGCCGCCCGACGCTGATCCGGGCCGCGAACGTGCTGCGGCAGTACGACGAGGCCGAGGTCGCCGCCGTCTGGGAGCGGCTGTGCGCGCGGCTGGCCCCCGCGGGCGGCGGTTCGCGCGGCGGGCTGCTGGTCGAGGGGACGTGCGACGAGATCGGGCGGCGGCACGTGTGGGTGGCGCTCGGCCCCGAGGGGCCCCGGACGGTCACCTTCGCCACCCGCCTCGGTTCGCTGGAGCGCCCCTCCGATCTCGCCGAACGGCTGCCGAAGGCGCTGATCCACCGCAATGTGCCCGGTGAGCCGGTGCACGCGTTCCTGCGCGATTTCGACCGCGCCTGGGCGGCCGCCGCGCCGTACGCCTCGTACGGCGCGCGACAGCGCTGGATGCGCGCCGTGCGCTCCCTCACCGGTGACTGGCCGGTGACGGACGCGCCGGGCCGCTGGCGGCAGGGCGAAGTGACCGTGGCGTGGGAGGCGTTGGCGCCCCGGAACTGAAACCACCCTTTCGGGTGGTCGGCAACGGAACGATCCCCGGGCGCCGTTCGTCACACGGGCGGGGTGGTCGTCGTGGCGGCCGGGGCGTTCGAGGCGGGGGGGAAAGTCCGACTTTCCTCACGTCCTCTGTCGCTTTGCGCGCGACCGTGGCACGATCCCTCAGGCATCCGTATGTTACTGACGGTAAATCAGCTGGGGGGTAGGTATGGGTACGGGCAAGCGTGGTCTGCTCGCGGCCGCCCTGACCGTGGTCTGCGCGGTGACCGTGCTCGCGGCGCCCGGTGCGGCGTTCGCCGCCCCCGCACCGCCGCCGGGTGCCGGGGCGCCCGGTCCGAGCCCGACTCCCGTGCCGGACAAGGACCTCGAACAGGTCCGCCAGAAGCTCGACACGCTCTACCACGACGCGGCCGTCGCCACCGACGCGTACAACGCGGCCGAGGAGAAGGCGAAGAAGCAGTCCGCCGAGATCGCCGCGCTGGCCGAGAAGATCGTGGCCGGGCAGCGGAAGCTGGCGAAGCTCAAGGACCAGGCGGGCGCGGCGGCCCGGGAGCAGTACCGCGGCGGCGGGCTGCCGCCCACGGCCCGGTTCCTGCTCAGCGACGACCCGGGGCAGGTACTGGACGGCGCCGGCCTGGTCCTCCAGGGGCAGCAGGCGGCCAACCATCTGATCGGCGAACTGTCCGACACCCAGCAGCAGTTGCAGGACTACGCGGACGACGCCGCCGCCCAGTGGAAGAAGCTGGACGCGGACCGCAGGGCCAAGGCCGCCGCCAAGAAGAAGATCCAGCAGCAGATCGACGCCGCGAAGAAGCTGGAGTCGTCGCTGGAGAAGAAGCAGAAGGAGCGGCTCGACCAGCTGGAGCAGCAGGCCGCGCTCAAGGCGCAGACCACCTGGCTGGACACCGGCATCCTCGAGAAGATCCACGGCAAGGCGTCCGCCGAGGGCGAGAAGGCCGTGGCGTTCGCCACCGCCCAGATCGGCAAGCCGTACGTGTGGGGCGCCGCGGGTCCGGACTCCTTCGACTGCTCCGGCCTGACCTCCCAGGCGTGGGCCGCGGCCGGCCGTCCCATCCCGCGCACCTCGCAGGAGCAGTGGAAGCAGCTCAAGCACATCCCGGTGAAGGACATGCGCCCCGGCGACCTCGTCATCTACTTCGACGACGCCAGCCATGTCGCCCTCTACATAGGAGACGGCGCGATCGTCCAGGCCCCCCGCCCGGGCCGCACGGTGACGGTCGCGGGCGCGGGCTCGATGCCGATCCTGGGCGTCGTACGACCGGACGCGTGACGCGACGGGCGCCCGGGGCCGGCGGAGGGCAGCGGGCGGCCCGGCGACCGGGGGCCCGCCGCCGGCGCGGCGGGCGGGCCCGTTCGGTGGCCTCCGGCGGGGTGGGCGGGGCTACGCCGGGAGGTGCCTCTTGGCGAAGTCCAGTTCCAGGGAGACCTGCTTGATGCGCTCGTCGGCGACCAGGGAGCCGTGGCCGGCGTCGTAGCGGTAGACCTCGTGGGTGGCGCCGCGGGATTCGAGGCGCTTGACGTAGTTGTCGATCTGCCGGATGGGGCAGCGGGGGTCGTTGACGCCCGCGGAGATGTAGACGGGGGCCTTGACCCGGTCGACGTAGGTGAGCGGCGAGGACGCCTCGAAGCGCTCGGGGACCTCCTCCGGGGTGCCGCCCAGCAGGGTGCGGTCCATGGCCTTCAGGGCCTCCATCTCGTCGTGGTACGCCGTCACGTAGTCCGCGACCGGGACGACCGCGATGCCGACCGCCCACGCGTCCGGCTGGGTGCCGAGGCCGAGGAGGGTGAGGTAGCCGCCCCAGGAGGCGCCGGTGAGGACCAGACGGGCGGGGTCGGCCAGGCCGGAGGAGACCGCCCAGTCGCGGACGGCCGCCACGTCCTCCAGCTCGATCAGGCCGACCCGGTGCTTGAGCGCGTCCGTCCACGCGCGGCCGTACCCGGTCGAGCCGCGGTAGTTGACGCGGATCACCGCGTACCCGTGGTCGACCCAGGCGGCCGGGCCGGCGGCGAAGGAGTCGCTGTCGTGCCACGTCGGGCCGCCGTGCAGGTCGAAGACGGTGGGCAGGGGGCCGGTGGCGCCCGCCGGCTTCTGGATCAGGGCGTGGACGCGGCCGCCGGGGCCCTCCACCCACACGTCCTCCACCGGCACCGACGGCGGGCACGCCATCCCCGGCGGGTCCAGGACCATCCCGCCGGAGGTGGACCGCACCGCCGGCGGCTCGGCGGCCGACGACCACAGGTACTCCACGCTGCCGTCCGGGCGGGCCGTCGCCCCGGAGACCGAGCCGGGCGGGGTCGGGACACGGGTCAGCTCACGGCTCGCCAGGTCGTAGCGGAACAGCTCGCTGCGGGCCTCGAAGCTGTGCACGATCAGCAGGCCCGAGCCGTCCGGGTACCACTCCGCGGCCACGTCACCGGGCAGCTCCAGCGCGAGGTCCGTCTCCTCCCCGGACACCACGTCCCACACCAGCGGCTCCCAGCGGCCCCGGCGCTGGTGCCCGACGAGCAGCCGGTTGTCGCCCTCCACGGGCGCGAAGCCCAGCACCTCCAGGCCCAGCTCCTCGGTGCCGCCCTTGGTGTCGTCCAGCTCGGCGACCGGTGTGCCGTCCGGGCGCAGCACGCGCAGCGCCGCGTGCATCGCGTCGCCGTGCTCGGTGTGCTCGATGACGAGCAGCGAGCCGTCGTGGGAGAGGTCGCCGACGCCCGCGGACTCGCGGTGCCGGTAGATCTCCACCGGCTCCTCGCCCGCGCGGGCCAGGTGGATCGTCGTGCCGTCCTCGTCGGTGGAGCGGCCCACGACCGCGGTGCGGCCGTCGCGGGCCAGGGCGAGACCGGCCGGGTAGGAGGGGGCGAGGCCCGGGACGGCCGGTTCGTCCGCGCCGCCGGTGAAGGGCTGGCGGCGCCAGACGCCGAACTCGTCGCCGTCCTTGTCGTCGAACCACCAGATCCAGGCGCCGTCCGGGGAGAGCACGCCGCTCGTCGTGCCGTTCGGCCGGGCCGTGGCCTGGCGCTGCTCGCCCGTCGCGCGGTCCCACGCGTACAGCTCGTACGTGCCCGTCGCGTTCGACACGAACAGCGAGCGGTGCGGTGCGTCCTCCGCCCAGTCGGGCAGCGACACGCGCGGCGCGCGGAAGCGCTTCTCCCAGTCCGGCATCCCCGAGGTGTCCGGCGTCCTGCTCTCACTCATCGCCCCAGTCATGCGCCCATACTGCCTGGCCGCGCGGACAATTGTGTGGCGGGTGGGCACAGCCTGTGGATAACTTCCCGCGCATGACCACACAGACGTCGTCCACACCCGTGCCCGAGGGCTGGCGCGAGGACAACCGGGCCCTGTGGGACGAGAGGGTGCCCGTCCATGTGAACAGCGGCTTCTACGACCTCGACGGCTTCCGCGCCCGCCCGGACGTGCTGCGGGACTTCGAGACCGCCGAGGTCGGCGACGTCACCGGCAGGAGCCTGCTGCACCTCCAGTGCCACCTCGGCCTGGACACCCTCTCCTGGGCGCACCGCGGCGCCGCCCGCGTCGTCGGCCTGGACTTCTCCGCGCCCGCCGTCGAGGCGGCCCGCACGCTCGCGGCCGACCTGGGGTACGGGCCCGAGCGCGCGGCCTTCGTCACCGGTGACGTGTACGACGCGGCGCGGGCCGTGCCCGAGGCGTCGTACGACATCGTGTACACCGGGCTCGGCGCGCTGTGCTGGCTGCCGGACGTCCGGCGGTGGGCCGAGACCGCCGCGTCCCTGGTGGCGCCGGGCGGCTTCCTCTACCTCGCCGAGTTCCACCCGCTCACCGAGGCCCTGGACGACGCGACCGGCGGCCGGGTCGTGCGCGACTACTTCTCCCGGGACGCGCAGGTGTACGACGAACCCGGCACCTACGCCGACCGGGACGCCGTCACCGTGCACAACCGCAGCGTGCAGTGGCAGCACACGCTCGGGGACGTCGTCTCGGCGCTCGCCGCGACCGGACTGCGCCTGGAGTTCCTGCACGAGCACGACGTCTCCCTCTTCCCGCGCTTCGAGAACTTCGAGGTGCGCGACGGCTACCACCGCTTCCCCGCGGGCCACCCGCGGATCCCGTTGATCTACTCGCTGAAGGCCGTCAAGGACTGACCCTGCGGTCCGGGCGGCGGGGCGGGCGCCGTACCGTGGAGGGCGTGTACCGGTTTCTGCTGACTCCGCGCTGGTGGGGCATCAACGTCTTCGTGCTGCTCGCCATCCCCTTCTGCATCTTCATGGGGTCCTGGCAGCTGAGCCGGTTCGAGGGGCGGGTGCAGGAGGAGCACGCCGCGAACCGGCAGGCCGCCTCCGACAGTTCCGAGGCGGCACGGCCGCTGGACTCGATGCTGCCGGTGGACAAGGCGACGTCCGGGCGACGGGTGACCGCGCACGGACGGTACGGGACGCAGCTGCTGGTGCCCGGCCGGCAGCTCGACGACAAGGACGGGTTCTACGTCCTGACGCTGCTGCGCACCGGCACCGGCAAGGCGCTGCCGGTGGTGCGCGGCTGGCTGCCGGGCAAGGCCGACGCGGCGAAGGCGCCCGCGCCGCCGCGGGGCGAGGTCACCGTCACCGGCGCGCTGCAGGCGTCCGAGACGCCCGGGGACAACGGGGTGAGCGCGCAGGGCGGGCTGCCGGCGGGACAGACGGCGGCGATCAGCTCGGCCTCGCTGGTCAACCTCGTGCCGTACCGCCTCTACGACGCGTGGGTGACGCTGGACAAGGCCGACGCGGGGATGAAGGCGGTGCCGGCGGCGGCCCCGGACGGCACCGGGCTGGACCTGAAGGCGTTCCAGAACCTGGGGTACACCGGCGAGTGGTTCGTCTTCGCCGGGTTCACGGTGTTCATGTGGTTCCGGCTGCTGCGGCGCGAGGTCGAGGCCGCGCGGGACGCCGAGCTGGGCCTGGTGCCGCAGGAGGACGCGGCGCCGGTCACGGTGTCCTCCGGCGGCTGAGCCCGCCTTCGCCGCGCGCGGCCGGGCGGGCCCGGACGCTACGACCCGGCCAGCAGCCCCGTGTAGTACACGGTCCCCGCGCACTCCCCCGTCACCACGGTGGACACCGTCGGGGAGCCGGCCTGGGCGGTGTGGGTGAGCAGGACGTCGCCGTCGGGCGGGGTGTCCCCGGAGCCCAGCTGGGTCGTGGTGCCGGAGGGGCCGCCGGTGTCGGTGGAGCCGTCCGTCGCGGTGGGCGTCGGGTCGGGGGTCGCGCCCCCGCCGGCCGGGGCGCCGGTCGAGCCGCCGCTCGTGGGACAGGTCTCGGAGGGCACGAAGGCGAACTTCTCCTCGTAGGCCGAACCCGGCTGGAGGACCAGCCCGCTCACCTCCTGCGAGGGGTCGGGCAGCCCGGTCGCCGCGTCCCCCGCCGCATGCCGTACGACGATGATCTTCGCGGGTTCCGCGGCGCCCTGCGCGCTCGCGCCCACCGTGCCCGCGCCGTCGACCGCGCAGGCGCTCGTGGAGACGTTGGTGACGTGGAACGTGCCGTAGACGACGCCCGCGGAGTCCGGCGCGTCCGTGCTGCCCGTGGCGGAGCCCAGCTGGGCCGCCGTGCACACCGGGACGCCCGCGGCCAGGGTGGCCGACGGGTCGGCGCCCGCGGCCGAACCCGCGCCCGCGCCGCCGGTCCTGCCCTTCTCGCCCGGCTTGCCCGGCTCCTTGCCGGGCTGGGCCGGCCGGCCGTCGGCGCCCTTGCCGCCGCTCGTCTCGCCGCCCTTGTCCCGGCCGTGCCCGGTGCCGGACCTGGCCTGCGAGGACTGGCCGGCCATCGCGGTGTCGGGGTCGCTGCCGCCGGAGCCGGAGACATGGACGAGGGCCGGGATGGCCGTACCGAAGAACAGGGCCGCCGCGGCCATGCCGACAGCGGCCTGCCGCTTGCGGGCCCGCCGCGCGGGCACCGCCCGGCGCAGATGCTCCAGGGAGCCGGTGCTCGGCTCGATGCCGTCGACCGCGGAGTGCAGCAGCAGCCGCAGCGCCGCCTCGTCCGACCCGGGGCCGCCGAGCGCCGGAGCCGGTTCCCCGGACTCCGGCCGGCCGTCCGGCCCGCCGGAGCCCTCGCCCTCACCGAAGGAGTCCCGCGGCCCCTGGACGTCGTCCGCGGCCGGCGCGAGCCCCTCGGTGGTCCTGTCGTCGGGGCCGTGGTTCACAGTTTCGTTCCCAGCGTGCGATGACGTGTGGTGGTGGCGTCGGGGTGCAGGTCGTCGTTCATACGGGCTGCTCCATGGCCACCCGCAGCGCGGCGATCCCGCGCGAACCGTACGCCTTCACCGAGCCCAGGGAGATGCCGAGCGTCTCGGCGACCTGGGCCTCGGTCATGTCCGCGAAGTAGCGCAGGACCAGCACCTCCCGCTGGCGGCGCTGCAGCCCCTTCATCGCCTTGATGAGGTCGCGGCGCTCCAGCTGGTCGTACGCGCCCTCCTCCGCGCTCGCCATGTCCGGCATCGGCTTGGAGAGGAGCTTCAGGCCGAGGATGCGCCGGCGCAGCGTGGAGCGGGAGAGGTTGACCACCGTCTGCCGGAGGTAGGCGAGGGTCTTCTGCGGGTCGCGGACGCGTTTGCGCGCCGAGTGGACGCGGATGAACGCCTCCTGGACGACGTCCTCGCAGGAGGCGGTGTCGTCGAGGAGGAGCGCGGCGAGACCGAGCAGCGAGCGGTAGTGCGCCCGGTACGTCTCGGTGAGATGGTCGACGGTGGTGCCGGCGACGGCCTCGGCGGCCGTGCCCGCGGTGGTGTCCTCAGCGCCGTCTCGCTGACCGGGTATGCGGGCGGGCCGCGCGGCGGGCATGGGCGCGATCACCGGCATGCCACCGGGCGTACGGGGCCGCAGTGCCGCACGCGACGGCCGAAGGGCCGCCGTGCCGCGGGCCGCGGTGAGTTCGAGTACCTCTGCCACGCCAGTTGGACACGTCTGCCCCCGTCAGGGTTGTACGTGCCGGGCGTCACATGTGCGACAGCCGGCGGTGCCTCAAATGCCGTCATGCGTCCCGCTCTTCCCCTATGTCCGATGTGGACGGGCATCCCCGCACCCGGTCCGTTCGCGGCGCCCCCACGCCCCTCACCCCTCGCCCCGAAGAGTGACCGCAAAGACGCTCCCCGCCCTGCGCGTGGTTGCGGAGGGCGGGGAGGCACATCTTCTGTCGCCGAGTGGGACGGCTCAAGCGGTTTCGGCCATGCCGTCGGCCACATTTCTCACACAGATCCTACAAAGCGGCACCATGCGTCACCCGGCGGTCTCCCGGGCGACCAGCTCCGCGATCTGTACGAGGTTCAGTGCGGCGCCTTTGCGCAAGTTGTCGCCGCAGACGAAGAGTTCGAGCGCGGTCGGGTCGTCCAGCGCCCGCCGCAGCCGGCCCACCCAGGCGGGATCGGTGCCCACCACGTCGGCGGGGGTGGGGAACTCGCCGGCCGCCGGGTCGTCGCACAGCACCACGCCGGGCGCGGTGGCGAGGATCTCGCGGGCCCCGGCCACCCCGGTCTCGCCCTGGAAGCGGGCGTGGACGGTGAGCGAGTGGGTGGTGACCACCGGCACCCGGACACAGGTCACCGAGACCGGCAGCCCGGGCAGGGAGAGGATCCGGCGGGTCTCGTCGCGCACCCGCAGCTCCTCCGAGGACCAGCCGTCCTCGGCCGCCGTACCGGCCCACGGCACGACGTTCAGCGCGACCGGCTCGGGGAACGGGCCGGTGCTGTCGCCCACGGCCCGCCGTACGTCACCGGGCGCGGTGCCCAGCTCGGTGCCGGCGACCAGGGACAGCTGGGCCCGCAGCGTCTCCACACCGGCCCGCCCGGCCCCGCTCACCGCCTGGTACGACGACACCACCAGCTCGCGCAGCCCGTACTCGGCGTGCAGCGCGGCCAGCGCGACGATCATGGTGAGGGTGGTGGCGCCGGGGTTGGCGACGATGCCGTGCGGGCGGTTGCGCACCCGGTGGGCGTTGACCTCGGGCACCACCAGGGGCACGTCCGGGTCGGCGCGGAAGGCCCCGGAGTTGTCGACGACCACCGCGCCGCGCGCGACGGCGAGGGGCGCCCACTCGGCGGCGACCGGTTCCGGCACGTCGAACAGAGCGACGTCCACCCCGGCGAACGCGTCCTCGGTCAGGGCCGCCACCTCGACCTCCTCCCCGCGCACGGTCAGCTTGCGGCCGGCCGAGCGGGGGGAGGCGAACAGACGGATCTCGCCCCAGACGTCCGCGCGCTGGGACAGGATCTGGAGCATGACCCGGCCGACGGCTCCGGTCGCTCCCACGACCGCGAGCGTCGGCTTGGCGGTCATCGGCCGGTGCCTCCGTAGACGACGGCCTCGTCGGTGTCGGAGTCCAGCCCGAAGGCGCTGTGCACGGCGCGCACGGCCTCCGGCACGTCGTCCTTGCGGGTGACCACGGAGATGCGGATCTCGGAGGTGGAGATCAGCTCGATGTTCACGCCCGCGTCGGACAGCGCCTCGAAGAAGGCGGCGGTGACGCCCGGGTTGGTCTTCATGCCCGCGCCGACCAGCGAGATCTTGCCGATCTGGTCGTCGTAGCGCAGCGAGTCGAAGCCGATGCCGCCGCGGCTCTTCTCCAGGGCGTCGATGGCCTTGCGGCCCTCGGTCTTCGGCAGCGTGAAGGAGATGTCCGTCAGACCGGTGGCGGCGGCGGACACGTTCTGCACGACCATGTCGATGTTGATCTGGGCGTCCGCGATGGCCCGGAAGATCGAGGCGGCCTCACCCGGCTTGTCCGGCACGCCGACGACCGTGATCTTGGCCTCGGAGGTGTCGTGCGCGACACCGGAGATGATGGCCTGCTCCACCTTCTTGTCCCCAATCGGCTCACTGCTGACCCACGTGCCCTGCAACCCGCTGAAGCTGGAGCGGACGTGGATCGGGATGTTGTAGCGGCGGGCGTACTCCACACAGCGGTGGAGCAGCACCTTGGAGCCGGAGGCCGCGAGCTCCAGCATGTCCTCGAAGGAGATCCAGTCGATCTTCCTGGCCTTCTTCACCACACGCGGGTCGGCGGTGAACACGCCGTCGACGTCGGTGTAGATCTCGCAGACCTCGGCGTCGAGGGCGGCGGCGAGCGCCACGGCCGTGGTGTCCGAACCACCGCGGCCGAGGGTGGTGATGTCCTTCTTGTCGGCGCTGACACCCTGGAAACCGGCGACGATCGCGATGTTGCCCTCGTCCAGCGCGGTCCGGATCCGCCCGGGCGTGACGTCGATGATCCGGGCCTTGTTGTGGACCGAGTCGGTGATGACGCCGGCCTGGCTGCCGGTGAAGGACTGGGCCTCGTGACCCAGGTTTTTGATCGCCATGGCCAGCAGTGCCATGGAGATCCGCTCTCCGGCGGTCAGCAGCATGTCGAACTCACGCCCGGCAGGCATCGGAGAAACCTGCTCGGCGAGATCGATCAGCTCGTCCGTCGTGTCGCCCATCGCGGAAACGACGACGACAACCTGGTTGCCGTTCTTCTTCGCTTCCACGATCCGCTTGGCGACGCGCTTGATGCCTTCGGCATCGGCTACGGAGGAGCCTCCGTACTTCTGCACGACAAGGCCCACGTGCGCTCCTCGCTCGGTTCGTTTGTGTCGGCTCAGTTTAACGAGCGCCCGAAATCCACCACCCTGCTCCCGCATGGTGAGACATCCGCCGATCGGACCTCGGGCGCCCGCTTCCGCAGGGCCTCCTGCCCGCCCCGCGCCGAGCCACGCGAAACGTGCCCCGGGTCACAGCCCGGGGCCGCGACCCGGCCGGTTCACATCCCCGGCCGGATGCCCAGCGGGCCGCCGATCTCCTCGGCCATGACGCGGCCCGCCTCGAACTCCAGGGTCTCGTCGCCCATCGGGGTCTGGTCGGTGTCCAGGCCGTCCAGCTCCTCAAGGGGCTGGTTGAGCCGGACGTGGATCAGCACCGACTGGAGGGCGCGCAGCACCGCGGAGGCCGTCGGGCCCCAGTTGGAGAAGTAGGAGAACTGCCACCACCACAGCGCCTCGGTGGTGCGGCCCGCACGGTAGTGGGCCATGCCGTGGCGCAGGTCCGTGATGACGTCGGCAAGGTCGTCCGAGATCCGGGCCGGCACCGGGGCCTTGCGGGGCTCGTAGGGGTCGAAGACCTCGGAGTAGACGTCGACGGGCTCCAGCAGCCGCGCGAAGTTCTCCCGCAGGGCGTCCACGTCCGCCTCCGGGCCCGGGTCGGGCTCGTAGCGCTCGTCGGGGACGATGTCCTCGTGGGCGCCCAGCCGGCCGCCGGCCAGCAGCAGCTGGGAGACCTCCAGGAGGAGGAACGGGACGGCCGAGCCGGGCTCGTCGCCCTTGGCCACCTCCGTGACGGCGACCAGGAAGCTCTCGACCTGGTCCGCGATCTGGACCGCGAAATCGTCCGGGTCCTGCGACGTGGCGTGCAGCGTGGCGTCAGACATCTAGGAGTCTTCTCCCCTCGAAGGCGCGGCCGAGGGTGACCTCGTCCGCGTATTCCAGGTCGCCACCCACCGGGAGGCCGCTGGCCAGGCGGGTGACCTTCAGGCCCATGGGCTTGATCATCCGGGCGAGGTACGTGGCCGTCGCCTCGCCTTCGAGATTCGGATCGGTGGCCAGGATCAGCTCGGTGACCGACCCGTCGGCCAACCGCGCGAGAAGTTCCCGTATACGCAGGTCGTCGGGTCCCACACCCTCGATCGGGCTGATCGCGCCCCCGAGCACGTGGTAGCGGCCGCGGAACTCGCGGGTGCGCTCGATCGCGACGACGTCCTTGGGCTCCTCCACCACACAGATCACGGAGGGGTCGCGGCGCGGGTCACGGCAGATGTTGCACAGCTCCTCCTGCGCGACGTTGCCGCACGTCGCGCAGAAGCGGACCTTCGCCTTGACCTCCAGCAGCGCCTGCGCGAGCCGCTTCACGTCCGTCGGCTCGGCCTGAAGCACGTGGAAGGCGATCCGCTGCGCGCTCTTGGGACCGACGCCGGGCAGCCGCCCCAGCTCGTCGATGAGGTCCTGGACCACGCCTTCGTACAACGGACTGCCCTTCCTGGAGACCTTTCGGTACGTACGCTAGTGGGGACGGGCTCAGAACGGCAGACCGGGGATGCCCGTGCCGCCGCCCAGACCCTGCGCCAGGGGGCCGAGCTTCTGCTGCTGGAGCGCCTGCGCGTTCTCGTTGGCCGCCTGCACGGCCGCCACGATCAGGTCGGCGAGGGTCTCGGTGTCCTCCGGGTCCACCGCCTTCGGGTCGATCTTCAGTCCGCGCAGCTCGCCGGCGCCGGTCACGGTGGCCCGCACCAGGCCGCCGCCTGCCTGCCCGTCGACCTCCGTCTCCGCCAGTTCCTGTTGCGCCCGCTGCAGGTCCTGCTGCATCTTCTGCGCCTGCTGGAGCAACTGCTGCATGTTGGGCTGGCCACCACCGGGGATCACGATCAGCTCCTCTACGTCTTTCTCCTTGGCACGAGCCTACGTGGTCCAGGCGGCCCTCGCGCCGCCACTCTTTCGAGTGAGAGAGACGGCGGATCTCCACCTGATCAAGGCCCTCTTCCGGGCGGAAAAGCCGGGAAAGTCCCGACCGGGCCACCCGTTGGGCGGTAGGAAGGGTGGCGCACGTCGCCAGGGAATGTCACGCCACGTGACCGGTCGTGATCAGTAGGGAGTGCCGGGTGGGTCAGCCGGAGATGCAGCCCGAGGGGCCGCCTCAGGACGGGCGGGGCGAGGGCGCGCCCGGTCCCCGGCCGGGCGATCTGACCGGCCGGGCCCTGCCGCCCGGCGACTGGGGCGAACCCGGCGAGCGGCTGGACGAGTTGTACCGCTGGGTGGAGCACGGCGCGCTGCGCACGGCGGACTGGTACCTGCGGGACCGGCTGTGGAAGCGGCGCGGGGCGCGGGTGCTGCGGGCCGGGGCGGCGGCGGGCGCGGTGACCGGGGTGGCCCTGCCGCTGCTGGACCTGACCGGGCTCGCGGCCGGCGCGGCCCGCTGGGGGTGCCTGGCGCTGCTGCTGGCGGCCGCGTGCGCCGGTGTCGACCGGTACTTCGGGGTGACGTCCGGCTGGATGCGGGACGTGGCGACGGCGCAGGCGGTGCAGCGGCGGTTGCAGGCGCTCCAGTTCGACTGGGCGGCGGAGGGCATGCGGGAGGTGCTGGGCCCCGCGGAGGGGACGGCGAGTGAGGCGGCGGAGCGGTGCGTGGTGCTGCTGCGGCGGTTCTCGGAGGACGTGACGGAACTGGTGCGGGTGGAGACGGCCGACTGGATGGGCTCGTTCCGGGCGGGTGCGGCGCCGATGGGGATCCAGGGCGCGGTGGGGTGCGTGCCGCGGCAGGAGGCGGTCGGCCAGGGCGGCCGGTTCCCGCTGCCGCCGGTGGGCGGGGCGCGCCCGAACATGCCGCGGCAGCGGCCCCCGGAGCCCCGCTGAAGCCGAGGGGCGTGGGCGGTGCCCCCAGCGCCGGGGCACCCGGCACTCGTACCGGACCCTGCCGGGCAAGGGCGCGAACCGGACACGTCCGCGGAAGTTCGCCGGGCGTTCAACCACCGCGCCGCACAAGCCTGTCGGGCGCCGTCACTGCTTCGTGTACGTCAGGCTTTCGCCGCCGCCCTGCTGTACCCGCCGCAGCCGCCCGTCGGGCAGCAGGCTGACCTCGGTCGCGTCGCCCGGGGTGCAGGAGGAGGCGGGTTCGCCGCTGGTCACGGTGGACGGTCCGATCTGCAACGGGCCCTGGGCGAGCGGCTCCTGGCTCAGCGGGGCGGCGAAGACGCAGTGGTACGCCGGACCGTCCGCGACCAGGGTCAGCACGCTGTCGCCCACCCCGCCCTGGCGGATGGTGAGCCGGCGGGTGCTGGTGCCGGCGGCGTTGTCGATGGTCGCGGTCCAGGTGCCGAGGTAGGCGTCCGGGACCGCGCCGCCCGCGGCGGCGGAGGGCGAGCCGGGGCCCGGGCCGCGCTCGCCCGAGCCGGTGGGCGACGCGGGGGCGGACGCGGCCGTTTCGCCGCCCTTGCCGTCGGTCCCGCTGTTCAGCAGCGCGTACACCGAACCGCCGGCCCCGAGCGCGACGACCAGCGCGATCACGACGAGCAGCGCGGTCGACCGCCCGCTGCGCCGCTCCGGCTCCCCGGGCTCGGTGCCGTACGGCTGGTACGGCCGGTCCGGATACCCGGGCCCGGCGGCGGGCGCGGGACCGTCCGGCGCGAAGTACGGGGGCCGCGGGCCCTGTTGGGGATGCTGCTGGGGGTGGCCGTACGTCCCGGGGGCAGCCGGCCACCCGGGGGGCGCGGGCTGTCCCGGCACCATGGTCTCCAGCCGTTCGGCGCCCCCGCCCTCGGTGGCCGGCTCTCCCCCGTCACAGACGGCGGCGTGCTCCGGCGACGCGCCCGGCCCGCCCGTGCCGCCGGACGGGGAGTCCGCCCCGGCGCCCGCGGTCCCCGTCCTGGCCCCCGCCGGCTCCTCGACCTCCAGCAGCCCCACCGCGTGCCGCCCCAGCTGGGCCACCAGGGACCCCGGCAGCCAGGGGTCGCGGGAGCGGCCGCCGTGCACCGTGTCCTGCGCGCCCGTGCGGTCCAGCAGCTCGTCCAGGGAGGGCCGGGCCGCCGGGTCCTTGCGCAGACAGCCGCGGACCAGGTCGGCGATCCCCTCCGGCACGCCCGCCAGGTCCGGCTCCTCCCGGGCTATCCGGAACATCAGCGCGTGGATGCCGCCGCCTGCGTTCCCGAACGGCATCCGCCCGGTCGCCGCGTAGGCCAGCACCGAGCCCAGCGAGAACACGTCACAGGCCGGGGTGACCCGGTCCCCGCGCACCTGCTCGGGCGCCATGAACCCGGGCGAGCCGACCAGCGAGCCGGTCACGGTGAGGTGCTCGCCGCCCGCGCCGGTGGTCTCCAGCGCGCGGGCGATGCCGAAGTCGATCACGCGCGGCCCGTCGATGGTGACCAGCACGTTCGACGGCTTCAGGTCCCGGTGCACGATCCCGGCCGCGTGGATGTCCTTGAGCGCGTGCGCCAGTCCGGCCGCGAGGATCCGCACCGACCGCTCGGGCAGCGCGCCGTGCTCGTGCCCGACGACGTGCCGCAGGCTGGGGCCGGCCACGTACCCGGTGGCCACCCACGGCACCGCCGCCTCGGTGTCCGCGTCCAGGACCGGCGCCGTCCAGTACCCGCCGACCCGCCGCGCGGCCGCCACCTCCCGCCGGAAGCGGGCCCGGAACTCCTCGCGCGCGGCCAGCTCCTCGCGGACCAGTTTCACGGCGACCGTGCGGCCCCGCTCCGACCGGGCGAGGTAGACCTGTCCCATACCTCCCGAACCGAGCCTGGCCAGCAGCCGGTACCCCCCGATCTCCAGCGGATCCCCAGGCCCGAGTTCCTCCATGACCGCCCGCCCTTCCCACCCCGTCGGCTGTGCAACGGGCCCGAGAATAATCGCGTCCCCGGGCGTGTCGGAGGCGTGGCTCTCCACGGTTCCGTAACAGGCCGCGGCGCCCGATGTCGACAACCTGTCGTGGATTGCGACCGTCCACGGAACAGGACGCCGATACCGCTTCCGCATCGCGGACATTTACGCTCGCCCGCATGACCCCTCAGCCCCATTCCGGAGCCGGCGCCGCAGTGAAGGCCGCGGACCGCGCGCACGTCTTCCACTCCTGGTCCGCGCAGGACCTCATCGACCCGCTCGCCGTCGCCGGCGCCGAGGGGTCGTACTTCTGGGACTACGACGGCACGCGCTACCTGGACTTCACCAGCGGGCTCGTCTTCACCAACATCGGCTACCAGCACCCCAAGGTCGTCGCGGCCATCCAGGAGCAGGCCGCGAAGATGACCACCTTCGCGCCCGCGTTCGCCGTCGAGGCCCGTTCGGAGGCGGCCCGGCTGATCGCCGAGCGCACCCCCGGCGACCTGGACAAGATCTTCTTCACCAACGCCGGTGCCGACGCCGTGGAGCACGCGGTGCGCATGGCCCGGCTGCACACCGGCCGCCCCAAGGTGCTCTCGGCCTACCGCTCGTACCACGGCGGCACCCAGCAGGCCGTGAACCTCACCGGCGACCCGCGCCGCTGGCCCTCCGACAGCGGCGCGGCCGGCGTCGTGCACTTCTGGGCGCCCTTCCTGTACCGCTCCCGCTTCTACGCCGAGACGCAGGAGCAGGAGGCCGCGCGGGCGCTGGAGCACCTGGAGACGACGATCGCCTTCGAGGGACCCGGCACCATCGCCGCGATCATCCTGGAGACCATCCCGGGCACGGCCGGGATCATGGTGCCGCCGCCCGGTTACCTCGCCGGGGTGCGCGAGCTGTGCGACAAGTACGGCATCGTCTTCATCCTGGACGAGGTCATGGCCGGATTCGGCCGTACCGGCGAGTGGTTCGCGGCCGATCTGTTCGACGTCACCCCGGACCTGATGACCTTCGCCAAGGGCGTGAACTCCGGCTACGTCCCGCTCGGCGGCGTCGCCATCTCCCAGGAGATCGCCGAGACCTTCGGCAAGCGCCCCTACCCGGGCGGTCTGACCTACTCCGGGCACCCGCTGGCCTGCGCCGCCGCCGTCGCCACGATCAACGTGATGGCCGAGGAGGGCGTGGTGGAGAACGCCAAGCGGCTCGGCGAGACGGTGCTGGCCCCCGGCCTCGCCGACCTGGCGGCCCGCCACCCGAGCGTGGGCGAGGTCCGCGGCACCGGCATGTTCTGGGCGCTGGAGCTGGTCAGGGACCGGGAGACCCGCGAGCCGCTGGTGCCGTACAACGCGGCCGGCGAGGCGAACGCGCCGATGGCCGCGTTCGCCGCCGCCGCCAAGAAGCACGGCCTGTGGCCCTTCGTGAACATGAACCGCACCCATGTGGTGCCGCCGTGCAACATCGGCGAGGCCGAGCTGAAGGAGGGCCTGGCCGCCCTCGACGCCGCGCTGACCGTCGCGGACGAGTACACGGTGTGACGGTCCGCAGCTGCCGTGGGCCCAGGCCGAACGCGTAAGGTGACGTGCTCGTAAGACCGTAAGAATTGGTCATACGTGCGAGCACGTCATCCGTACGCGTGAGGAGAGACCGGCCATGCCCGGCAATGGCACCGCCGTCACCCGCAGCACCCTGCGGCAGCAGATCGCGGACGCGCTCCGTGACGAGGTGCTGGCGGGGCGGCTGCGACCGGGCCGGGCGTTCACCGTGAAGGAGATCGCCGAGCAGTACGGCGTCTCCGCCACCCCCGTCCGCGAGGCGCTGGTCGACCTGTCCGCGCAGGGCATCCTGGAGGCCGACCAGCACCGCGGCTTCCGCGTGCCCGAGTACTCCCTCGCGGACTACCGGTACATGATCGAGGCCCGCAGCCTGGTCACGGACGGCATGTTCCAGGCCCTCGCGGCCGGGCACCCCGCCTTCACGGCCCCGGCCGAGGACGCGCGCACCGCCGCGATGCTGGCCACGGTGCGCCGCCGCGGCGAGGAGGCGCAGCGTGCCGCCACCGCGGGCGACCTCACCGTGCTGATCGGCTACGACCTGCGCTTCTGGCGCGAGCTGGGCGCCCTGTTCGGCAACCCCTACCTCGGTGACTTCCTGCACCGGCTGCGGGTCCAGGCCTGGGTCTGCGCGGTGCAGCACCTGCGCCGTCTGCCCACGCTGCGCGGCCGTCTGTGGGCCGGGCACACGGAGCTGGTCGAGGCGCTGGCGAGGCGGGACACGGAGACGGCGCGGACGACGGTGGCGGCGGCGAACGCGCACTCGCTGGCGTTGCTGGAGGATCTGTCCGACAGCTGAGGGACGTGGGGGTACGGGAGGCGTGGCGCACCGATTACGCTTCCCAGACCACCTGCTGCCGTGCGTGTCCGCGCGACCGCCGATGCGAGGAGCTCTCTTTGGCCTGTGACCTGTGGCTGGTACCGCTCGTGGACGTGTTGTGCCACACCCCGGACAACCCGTTCGCCGAGGAACTCGCGCACTACAACGACGCGTTGGCCGCGGCCGGGCTGCCACCGGTGCCGGTGCACCAGTACATGCCGGGGCTGTCCGGCGAGGTCGCCCCGGTCGCCGGCTTCGACTACGACGCGCTGCACTTCCTGCGCCGCGCCTATCTGCTCCAGGCCTGCGGTCTGCCGGTCACCCCGGTGGACGAACTCGGCGGCGACTACGAGCAGTTGCTGGAGATGTTCGAGTCCACGGCCCAGCAGTCGCATCTGGTGTGGCACTACGACCACGCGGGCGCGTACGTCCCGGTGGACTTCCCGCACCCCCTGTCCAACGACGAACTCCTCGCGGGCGGGGGCCCGTTGGGCTCCTCCCAGGCGCTGCTGCGCGAGCTCCAGTACATCGCCCCGGGCATCGGCATCGACCCGGCCAACCCCCCGGCGCCCCCGGCCCCGCCGACGGCCCCGACGGAGCTGGAGGAGCCGGCCGCCCCGACGCCCTACGATCCCAGCCCCTTCGCCCGCGAGCGCCACGTCTGGCTGGGCCTGCACGCGGCCACCACCCGGTCGCTGGCCCAGGGTTCGATGATCGTCTTCAGCTGAGCGCCAGGGCCGGACCGGACCGGCGCCCACCCCGCGGCCGTGCCGGGCCGGGAGCGGGCGCGTGGCCGCCGGCGCACGTCAGAAGACGGGCGTGCCGTCCTGGGTCAGCTTCCAGTTGGTGACCGCGAAGTCGGCCGGGTCCAGGGACTTGGTGGCGGTGACGTAGTCGATCATCAGCTGCCGGATCTCGTTGGTGGAGCTGTAGGCGATCTCCGCCGAGGCGATGTGCGGGTAGCCGGAACCGCCGTTGGCCCGGTAGTTGTTGACGGCCACCACGAAGACCTGGTCGGCGGCGACGGGGGCGCCGTTGTAGGAGAGGTTCTTGATGCGGGAGCCCTCCGGCTGGGCGATGTCGATCTCGTAGTCGACGCCGGCCGCCGTGTCGTACATGTAGTCCCAGAAGCTGTTGGCGTTCGTCAGCGTGGCCGTGTCGACCTTCGTGCCCGCCGGCACCTGGTGGTAGTACTTCGCCGCGTACTCCAGGTAGTCCTTCAGCTGGGCGCCCGTCAGCTTCTTGCCGTACAGGGTGTTGTCGTAGATGTAGAGCCCGGCGATGTCCTTGATGGTGACGTTGCCCTGCGGGATGTCGGCCGTGCGGCTGAAGGGCGCGGCCACCGAGATCAGCGGGAGGGCGGCGTCGGCGGCCGACAGGCCCGTCTTGACCGTCTCCATCTGGACCTTGTGGATGAAGTCCATGATCGGGACGTCCTGCCAGCAGGAGTCCGCCGCCGAGAGGTCCGCCGTGCAGGTGCCGACGGGCGTGTTGACGTACTTCACGACCAGCTCGTGGTCGGCCTCCAGGAGCTTCTTGATCTCCGGGTCCTCGGCCACGCCGTTGGGGTTGAGGGTCTGCGCCTTCTTGCCCGTCACCTTCCACTGGCCGTGGTGGAGTTCCAGCTCGAAGTCGAAGACGCTGAGGCGGTAGCCCCAGCAGTACGGCTCGGACAGCAGCACGTCCTCGCCGGTCTGCTCGTTCTTGACGGTGTACGACGGCACCTCGACATGGGTGTGGCCCACGAGGATCGCGTCGATGCCCGGGACCTGCTCGGCGACCAGGTTGGAGGCGTTCTCGACGTAGGGCAGCTCGTCGCCCCAGGAGGAGGAGCCGTCCAGGCCGGAGTGGTCGGTCAGGAAGACGACGTCGCAGCCGAGGGCGCGCAGCCGGGGCACGTACTTCTTCGCCTGCTCGACGAGGCCCGGGAAGACCAGCTTGCCGCCGACGTTGTCCTTGTCCCAGATCGCGATGCCGGGGTTGGTCAGACCGAGGATGCCGACCTTGATGTCGGGGGCGCCGGGGACCTTGATGTGCTTGACGGTGTACGGCTCGAAGGCCGGACGCAGCGTCTTGGCGTGCAGGGCGTTCGCGCCGAGCAGCGGGAAGTCGCACTGGTCCTCGAACTTGCGCAGGGTGTCGATGCCGTAGTTGAACTCGTGGTTGCCGAGCGCGGCGGCGTCGTAGCGCATGTGGTTCATGGCGGTGGCCATCGGGTGCTTGGGGCCGCGCTTGCCGTCGGTGCCGGTGATCGGGTCGACGCGGGCGAAGTAGTAGGCCAGGGAGGTGCCCTGGATGATGTCGCCGGCGTCGACGAGCAGCACCCGGTGCTCGCCCTTGGCCTCGCGCTGCTGCTTGATGAGGGTGGCGACCCGGGCCACGCCCACCGAGTTGCCGGCCTTGTCGGTGTAGGGGGCGTCGGCGTAGTAGTCCCAGTCGAAGACGTGGCCGTGCAGGTCGGTGGTGCCCAGGATGGAGAACGACCAGGTGCGCGGAGCCTTTTCGGGGTGGTGACCGCGGTCGGCCGCCTCGGCGGTACCGCTGGAGACCGCGCCCGCCGCCGCGACGGCGGCGCCGGTCACGGCCGACTTCTTCACGAACTCCCGGCGGTTCATGCGACTGTGGGTCATTCAAGGCTCCTGAGAATGGAGTTGGTGCGAGCAGGGGGCGTGCCAAGGCGGAGGCTACCCGCGTAGATCGTGCTCGCGCCCCTCATCGCCGCAAACCAGGAAATGGCCATGTCCAGGTCAAGGATGGGTCATCCGGGCCGGAACGCGAAAGCGCCCGCCGGGTCCGCGGGGAGGCGGACCCGGCGGACGCTGCCGCAGGATGAACCGGAGCCTGCTTCCGGCTTACAGGAAGGAGTTGACCTCGATCGTCTCGTCCCGGCCCGGACCCACGCCGATCGCGGAGATCGGGGCGCCGGACATCTCCTCCAGCGCCTTGACGTAGTTCTGGGCGTTCTTCGGGAGGTCGGAGAAGGACTTGGCCTTCGTGATGTCCTCGCTCCAGCCCGGCAGGGTCTCGTAGATCGGCTTCGCGTGGTGGAAGTCGGTCTGGGAGTAGGGCAGTTCCTCGACCCGCTTGCCGTCGATCTCGTACGCGACGCAGACCGGGATCCGCTCCCAGCCGGTGAGCACGTCCAGCTTGGTGAGGAAGAAGTCGGTCAGGCCGTTCACCCGGGTCGCGTACCGCGCGATCACCGCGTCGAACCAGCCGCAGCGGCGGTCACGGCCGGTGGTCACACCGCGCTCGCCGCCGATCCGGCGCAGCGCCTCGCCGTCCTCGTCGAACAGCTCGGTCGGGAACGGACCGGCGCCGACCCGGGTGGTGTACGCCTTGAGGATGCCGATGACCCGGCTGATCTTCGTCGGACCCACGCCGGCACCGGTGCAGGCACCGCCGGCGGTCGGGTTGGAGGAGGTGACGAAGGGGTACGTGCCGTGGTCGATGTCGAGCAGGGTGCCCTGACCGCCCTCGAACAGCACGACCTTGTCGTCCTCCAGGGCCTGGTTGAGGATCAGGACCGTGTCGGCGACGTACGGCTTGATCTGCTCGGCGTAGCCCAGCAGCTCCTCGACCACCTGGTCGGCGGCGATGGCGCGCCGGTTGTAGAGCTTGGTGAGGATCTGGTTCTTGACGTCGAGGGCCGCCTCCACCTTCTGCTGGAGGATCGACTCGTCGTACAGGTCCTGCACCCGGATGCCCACGCGGTTGATCTTGTCGGCGTAGGTCGGGCCGATGCCGCGCCCGGTGGTGCCGATCTTCCGCTTGCCGAGGAAGCGTTCCGTCACCTTGTCGACCGTCACGTTGTACGGCGTGATGACGTGGGCGTTGCCGCTGATGAGGAGCTTGGAGGTGTCGACGCCGCGCTCGTTCAGACCGCTCAGCTCGGAGAGCAGGACCGACGGGTCGACGACGACACCGTTGCCGATGACCGGCGTACATCCGGGAGAGAGGATGCCGGAAGGGAGGAGGTGGAGTGCGTACTTCTGGTCGCCGACGACGACCGTGTGGCCGGCGTTGTTGCCGCCCTGGTATCGCACCACATAGTCCACCGAGCCACCGAGCAGGTCGGTGGCCTTCCCCTTGCCCTCGTCACCCCACTGAGCACCGAGCAGCACAAGTGCGGGCACGCGCGTACACCCCTTCCGGGCGGGGCATGTCCAAGGTCAGGGGCGTGGGCGTAAGGTTCACCGCCGCGTGCCACCGCGACCGTCGTTGGCCGCACAACCGTCGGACCGGATGCCCCGGAATAGACGAAGCCCCTGGCGCAATAGCGCAAGGGGCTCTTGCACAAAGATGCTACCCGAGGAAGCGAGGCAGGACCGAGGTGGCGACTTTCGCGACGTCCGAACAGCTGCTGGTGATCATCGATCCGGCGGCCCGGCAAGCGGACGGGGAGTCCGTACGGATCGCGAAAGACGTGCTCAGCGCGGGTGCGGCGGCCAAGGTCTGTCTCCCGGAGGGCCCGGCGGAATTCGCCCGGGCACTGGGCCGTCGGGGTGCCAGACGCCCCGTGGTGGTGGGCGACGACCGCGCCCTGGTGCGCGCGGTGACCCTGCTGCACCGGCAGCGGGAACTGGCCGGATGCGCGCTGTCGGTGGTCCCGGTGGGGGAACGGCTGGCCCTGGCGGAGTCCCTGGGCGTGCCGACGGGGGCGGTGGCGGCGGCCCGGGCGGTCCTGGACGGCGAGGAACGCCGTCTCGACCTGCTGGCGGACGACGCGGACGGGCTGGTGCTGACCGGGCTGACCGTGCCCCCGGCACCGGTGCGGGCGCCGGTGCCGGAGCCGGTGGCGGCGGCCGGGCGCCCCTGGTACCGGTCCCTGGTGCGCACCCTGAGCCCGCGCCCGCCCCGCCTGGCCGCGATACCCGCGCCAGGGCCGACGCGGCTGCGGGTGGAGGTGGACGGGGAGACGGTGGTGGAGCTGGACCAGCCGGTGGAGTCGGTCTCGCTCAGGCCGGCCGGCGGTCTGGCCGAGGTGGAGGTCCGGCGGGCGGCCGGGGGTCCCCTGACCGCGTCCGGGCACGCGGTCAGGGTCAGCGGGCCCGACTTCCACTACCGGGCGGACGCGGTGGTGCGGGGTCCGGTGCGGGGGCGGGCCTGGCGGGTGGTCGAGGGGGCGTGGACGCTGGTGCTGCCGGCCGGCGCACGGGGACGCTGAGCACGCACCGGGGAACCGGGCGGTGATCAGCGCACCTCCACGCTCAGCCCCTCCAGGCCCCGGATCACGAAGTTCGGTTTGCGGGACGGTTCCGCCGCCAGGGCGAGGGTGGGTGCCTGGCGGAGCAGGGCGGTCATGGAGGCGGCCAGCTCGATACGGGCCAGGGGCGCACCGATGCAGTAGTGGATGCCGGCGCTGAAGGAGATGTGGGGGTTGTCCCGGCGGGTGAGGTCGAGGCGGCCGGGGTCGGCGAAGACGGCCGGGTCGTGGTTGGCGGAGCCGAAGAGCATGGCGATCTCGGCGCCGCGCGGGATCGTGGTGCCGTCGATCTCGATGTCGTCCAGGACCCAGCGTTCGAAGAGCTGGAGCGGGGTGTCGTAGCGCATCAGCTCCTCGATCGCGGTCGGCACCAGGGAGTGGTCGGCGCGCAGGGCGGCGAGCTGGCCGGGGTTGCCGAACAGCGCCCACCAGCCGTTGACCGTGGCGTTGACGGTGGCCTCGTGACCGGCGTTGAGCAGGAGCACGGCGGTGGAGATCATCTCCTGCTCGGTCAGCCGGTCGCCCTCGTCGTGCGCGGCGATCAGCCCGGAGATCAGATCCTCGCCGGGTTCCGCGCGGCGTGCCGCGATCAGCCCCCGCAGGTACTCCGAGAACTCCACCGACGCGCGGACCGCCTCCGCCGCGGTCTCCTCCGGCGGGTTCAGCTCGTACATCCCGCAGATCGCCGCCGACCAGGGCCGCAGCTGCCCCCGGTCCGCCTCGGGGATGCCCAGCATCTCGGCGATCACCGCCACCGGCAGCGGCTCCGCCACGTCCGCCAGCAGATCACCGCCGCCCTCCCGGACGAGCCCCGCCACCAGCTCATTCGCCAGGTTCTCCACGTACGGCTGCAGCCGCTCCACCGTGCGCGGGGTGAACGCCTTCGACACCAGGCGCCGGATCCGGGTGTGGTCCGGCGGCTCCAGGTCGAGCATCCCGTGGTCGTTGAGGGTGTGGAACGGCTCGTGCTCCGGCGGCGGCGCCTGCCTGCCGAACTCCTCGTGCGAGAACCGGTGCTGGTACGTCCGCCCCAGCCGCCGGTCGCGCAGCAGCGCCGAGACGTCCGCGTGGTGCGGCACCAGCCACTGGTCGGTCGGTTCGTACCGGACCACCCGGCCGCGCGCACGCAGTTCGGCGTAGGCCGGGTAGGGGTCGGCGAGGAACGCAGGGTCCCAGGGGTCGAAAGCGAGGTCGTGTGGCCCTGACATGCCCGGACGCTAACCCGCGGGGCGCGTTCTGACCAGGGGTGGCGTCAGCCGGGAGTCACCAGGCGGGCCTCGTACGCGAAGACCGCGGCCTGGGTGCGGTCGCGCAGGCCGAGTTTGACGAGGATGCGGCTGACATGGGTCTTGATGGTGGACTCGGCGACCACCAGGCGTTCGGCGATCTCCGCGTTGGACAGGCCCTGGGCGATGAGGACCAGGACCTCGGTCTCCCGCTCGGTGAGGTCGCCGTAGGCCGTGCGGGCGACGGCCAGCGGGGGCCTGGCCTCCGGGAGGCGGGAGAACTCGGAGATCAGGCGCTTGGTGACCGAGGGCGCCAACAGCGCCTCGCCGGCCGCCACCACCCGTACCCCGTCGGCCAGTTGGCGGGCCGAGGCGTCCTTGAGGAGGAACCCGGAGGCGCCCGCGCGCAGCGCCTGGTACACGTACTCGTCCAGGTCGAAGGTGGTGAGCACCAGCACCTTGGCAGTGGCGTCCGCCGCCACGATCTCGCGGGTCGCCTCGATGCCGTTCAGTTCGGGCATGCGGATGTCCATCAGGACGACGTCCGGGGCGAGTTGCCGCACCCGCTCCACCGCCTCGCGGCCGTTGACGGCCTCGCCGACGACCTCGATGTCCGGCATCGCGTTCAGCAGGACGGAGAAGCCCTCGCGGACCATCATCTGGTCGTCCGCGACCAGTACGCGGATCGTCATGCGCCGCCCTCGGTCTCCGGGGCCGGGACCGGCAGGAAGACCGTCACCTCGTAGCCTCCCTCGGCCGTCCGGGCCGTCGTCATCTCGCCGTCCAGCATGCCGACACGCTCCCGCATCCCGGTGAGCCCGTGCCCCGCGCCCGGCGACGGCTTCACCAGACTCGGCGCGGGCGGCGGGCCGTTGACGACGCGCAGGCCCAGGCCGCCGAGGACGTAGCCGATCTCCACCCGGGCGCTCGCCCCGGGCGCGTGCCGCAGGGTGTTGCTCAGCGCCTCCTGCACGATGCGGTAGGCGGACAGCTCCACCCCCTGCGGCAGTTCGCGCACCGCGCCGGTCACCGCCTTCGTCACGTCGAGACCGGCCTCGCGGACGTTGGCGAGCAGCGCGTCGAGGTCGGCGAGGGTGGGCTGCGGGGCGTCGGGGGCCTCGTAGTCCTCGGCGCGGACGACCCCGAGGACCCGGCGCAGCTCGGTCAGGGCCGCCACCGCGTTCTCCCGGATGGTGGCGAACGCCTTCTCCAGTTCCGGCGGCGGGTTCTCCACCCGGTACGGTGCGGCCTCCGCCTGGATGGCCACCACGGACATGTGGTGGGCGACCACGTCGTGCAGCTCGCGCGCGATGGTCGTGCGCTCCTCCAGCAGCGTGCGGCGCGAGCGCTCGTGCTCGGTCACCGTCTGCTGCGCGGTGACCTCCGCCGCGGCCTGCCTGCGGATCTGCCGTACGGCGACCACCAGCAGGACCAGCGCGGACAGCAGCTGCATCTGGGCGACTTCGCCGCGCCCGTCCAGCCGGCCGAGGAGGCTGCCCGCGAAGGAGCCGTACACCCCGGTCAGCACCCACATCCAGGCCGCCGTGCGCGGGCGGGTGCGGACCGCCACCACGGTGAGCACCACCAGGTGGGAGAAGAAGGTGCCCGGCGTCCATATCCCGCCCCAGTAGTCCTCGCCGACCACCCCGTTGATCAGGGACGCGACGAGGGACAGCCAGAACGCTCCGGCCGGCCGCACCAGGGTCAGCAGGACCGGCACCAGGGCCAGCAGCCCGCACAGCAGGGACGGCGCTCCGGAGATGTCGCCGCGCAGCATGCCCAGCCACATGGCCACCAGGCCGAGGAAGGCCACCAGGCCGTGCGGGGCCCAGGCGGCGTACTCCCGCATCCGGCCCGAGCGGCCGCGCACCAGCCGGCTGCCGGGGCCGAGGCGGGGCAGCGGGCGGTAGGCGAAGGCCCCGTGGAACAGGTCCTGCCGCAGCCCGGCGAGGGCGTCGGCCGCCAGCCGGAACTCCGGGCTGCGCGGCCGGCCTGCCCCGGCCGGCGGGGTCGGGTGCGTGTGCGTCGTCTCGGTCACGGGGAAAACGGTAGGCGGACGGCCGGGCCCGGTCGTCCGCATGGAGGGGGGTTCCGCGGGGTCCCTCTCAGGTACTACACGGGGCCTTCGGGACGGGGGGAACCCACCGGCTGCCGGGGCGGCCCGCGTGCCTCCGCACGGTCCGACCGGGTCGGCGCCCGCCGCTCACCAGGCGAGCTGGGCTATCTCCTCCGCGACCACCGCACAGGCGTCCGCCGCCGGGTCGATCAGCGGGAAGTGGCCGACGTCCGACAGCAGCGTCAGGCCCACCACCTCCCCCGCCTTGGCCGCGGCGTCCGCGTACGACTCGGCCACCTGCTGCGGCACGACCAGGTCGGCGCGGCCCTGGACGACGGTGGTGGCGATGCCCGTCGGCAGCAGGAGGACGGGGTCGGCGTACGCCCGGCGCGCCTCGAAGTGCTCGGGCCCACCGAGGAGTTGCAGGGACGCGTGCTCGCAGGCGCCCAGCTCCTCGGCCACCGCCAGGTCGGCGAGCGGGGCGAGGGCGACGACGCCGCGCAGCGGGGCGGGTTCGGCGGTGCGCCAGGGCGAGTCGGCGGGCAGCACGTGCCGGGCCGCGGCCCACAGGGCGAGGTGGCCGCCCGCCGAGTGGCCGGTGAGGACGGTACGGCGCCGATCGGCACCCGGCAGCGCCTCGCGGACCAGGTCCGGCAGGGCGTCCAGGGCGGCGGCCACGTCCGCGAAGGTGTCCGGCCAGCGGCCGGCGGGCGGGGTGGCGCCCTCGCTCTCGGTGTCACCGCCGCGCCGGTACTCGACGTTGGCCACCGCGAAACCCCTGCGGGCCAGGAAGTCCGCGAAGGGCGTGGCGTGCCGGCGGTCGAACCGGGCCCGCCAGGCGCCGCCGTGCAGGACCACGACCAGCGGGGCCGGGGCGTCCCGCGCCGTGCGCGGCGCGTAGAAGTCGATCACCTGGTCCGGGTGGGAGCCGTAGGCCGCAGTGGCGTCGGGATCGACGGGGGCGTGCGAGAACGCGGACTCTTCCTCGGCGGCGGCACGGGCTGCTGCGGCTGCGTCCGGCATGCTCCAACCTCTCATCGACGGGGCGGCGTTGGGCGGACCGGAGCGGGTGATCCCGTCGGCCGTTGGCCGGACGGTATCAGGCGGGTGACGTGCGGGTACGCGGGCGGGGGCGGGAACGCGCGGCGGCGCCGGGGGTGCCTTCGGCGGGCCGCCCCCGGCGCCCACCGGGGCTACCTCAGCAGGGAGCCCAGGATCCGCGCCGCCCGCTCCGCGTCCGCGAACGTCGTGTACAGCGGTGTGAAGCCGAAGCGCAGCACGTCCGGCTGCCGGAAGTCGCCCACGACACCCGCCTCGATCAGCCGCTTCATCACCTCACCGGCGTCGTCGCAGCGCAGCGAGACCTGGCTGCCGCGCCGCCCGTGCTCCGCGGGCGTCACCGGCTCCAGACGGCCCGGCTCGGTGTACGCGCTCACGCACTCCAGGAAGAAGTCGGTCAGCGCGAGGGACTTGGCGCGCACCGCGTCGACGGCCACGCCGTCCCAGACGTCCAGCGCCGCCTCCAGGGCCAGCATGGACAGGATGTCCGGGGTGCCGACGCGCCCGCGCACCGCGCCCGGCGCCGGGGCGTAGTCCGGGCTCATGCCGAAGGGTTCGGCATGGGAGTTCCAGCCGGGCAGCGGGGAGTCGAAGCGCGGTTGCAGCGCGCGGCGCACGTACAGGAACGCCGGTGAACCCGGGCCGCCGTTCAGGTACTTGTAGGTGCAGCCGACCGCGAGGTCGACGCCGTGCTCGTCCAGCCCCACCGGCAGCGCGCCCGCGCTGTGGCACAGGTCCCAGACCGCGAAGGCGCCCGCGGCGTGGATCGCGGCCGTGAGCGCGGGCAGGTCGTGCAGCCGGCCGGTGCGGTAGTCGACGTGGTTGAGCAGCACCGCCGCGGTACGCGGCCCGAGCGCGCCCGGCACCTCGTCGGGCGTCAGGGCGCGCAGCGTACGGCCGGTCAGCCGGGCCGCCGACTCGGCGATGTAGCCGTCCGTGGGGAAGGTGGTGGCGTCCACCAGGATCTCGGTGCGGTCGTCGCCGGCCAGCCGCACCGCGCCCACGAGCGCCTTGAACACGTTGACGCTGGTGGAGTCGCCCACCACGACCTGTCCCGGTGCCGCGCCGACCAGCGGGGCGATCCGGTCGCCGATCCGCTCCGGCGCCGTCCACCAGCCGCTCTCCGTCCAGGAGCGGATGCGCAGCTCGCCCCACTCGCGGCGCACCACGTCCGCCACCCGGTCGGGCACGTGCGCGGGCAGCGCGCCGAGGGAGTTGCCGTCGAGGTAGACCACGTCGTCCAGGGCGAACCGGGAGCGCAGCGGCGCCAGTGCGTCCGCCGCGTCCAACCGCTCGGCCCGCAAGTTGAGTTCAGACATGAGACCGCGCCGTCCACAGCTCGGGGAACACGTTCTTGCGGGCGCGCTTCTCCAGCCAGGCGACCCCGGCGGAGCCGCCCGTGCCGGGCTTGGCGCCCATCGCGCGGCGGGTGGCCACGAGATGGTCGTTGCGCCAGCGCCACACCAGTTCGGCCACGTCGGTCAACGCCTCGCCGAGCCGGACGAGTTCACCGTCCTGGTCCCCGCAGTAGACCGCCGCCCAGACCTGTTCGACGGCCTCCGAGGGCTCGTACCGCTCGGAGACGTCGCGCTCCAGGACGGCGTCCGGGACGGCGTGGCCGCGGCGGGCCAGCAGCCGCAGCACCTCGTCGTAGAGGCTGGGCTCGTGCAGCGCCTTCTCCAGCTCCGCGTACGCGCGCGGCGCGCCGCGGTGCGGAACGAGCATGGACGCGGACTTCTCGCCGAGCAGGAACTCCAGGCGCCGGTACATCGCGGACTGGAAGCCGGACCCCTCGCCGAGCGCGCCGCGGTAGGAGTTGAACTGGGCGGGCGTGAGGGCGGCGAGCGGGGTCCAGGAGGCGTTCAGGGCCTCCAGTTCGCGCACGGAACGCTTCAGCGCGGCGATCGCGGTCGGCACGTCGTCCGAGCGGAGCGCCTTCGCGGCGGTCTCCCACTCGTGCACGAGCACCGTGAACCACAGCTCCATCACCTGGGTGGTGACCAGGAAGACCATCTCTCCGGGATCGTCGGAGAGGGTGTGCTGGAGGTGGGTGAGCAGGTCCGCGCGCACGTAGTCCTCGTACGGCGTGGTACCGGCGAAGTCGAGATGCGGAGTCTCGGGCTCAGCGGCCTCGTGGGGGTGAGCCTGTTGGGACATCGCTGTCTCCTGTTGTCACTCCGGGTAGCGGTCCGCCCCTGCCGATGCCGGCACGGGGGCCCCGGTCCCCACTCGCATCCTCCGCAATCACCCCGGGTACGGCAAGGCCCGCCTGCTGCCAGACGGGCCACACAGGTGACACAGGGTGTATCAGCCGAGGGTCTGCGCCGCGGTGGGCGAGGAGTCCTTCAGGAACTGGGTGCAGCGCTCGTACTCCTCCTGCTCGCCGATGGCCTGGGCGGCGCGGGCGAGGGCGTGCAGGGCGCGCAGGAAGCCGCGGTTGGGCTCGTGCTCCCAGGGCACCGGGCCGTGGCCCTTCCAGCCGCTGCGGCGCAGGGCGTCCAGACCGCGGTGGTAGCCGGTGCGGGCATAGGCGTACGACTCCACGACCGCGCCGCGCTCGAAGGCGTCGTCGGCCAGCTGGGCCCAGGCGAGGGAGGAGGTGGGGTGCGCGGCGGCGACCTCCGCGGGAGCGGTGCCCCCGGCGAGCTGCTCCCGGGGCTCCGGGTCGTCGGGCAGATGGGTCGGGGGCGGTCCGCCGAGCAGGTTCTCGTGAATGGTCATGGGTTCAGTCTCGCGTACGAGCGTCCCCGACCGGCGCAACCCCTTGCGGGACCGCTACGAACCGCTCCGCTCGCCCTCCAGCGGAGGCGCCGCGAGCGAGCAGTGCGTATGCCGCTCAGGGCGCTGGCATCCCGGTGTCGAGCGGCCCGTGACCAGGAAGAACGCGAGGCCCGCGCCCACCACCAGCACCCCCGCGCAGATCGGCATCGCCCGGTGGAAGGCCGCGTTGAACGCCGTCGCGGAGCGGTACGCGTCCGCCCCCATGCCCGCCAGCAGCGGCAGCGCGGCGACCGCGACCAGGCCCGCCGCCCGCGCCGCCGCGTTGTTGATGCCGCTGGCCACGCCCGCCCGCGCGGTGTCGACGGAGGCGAGGACCGTCGCGGTCAGCGGCGCGACCAGGACGACCATCCCCGCGCCCATCACCAGCAGCGCGGGCAGCACGTCCACCGCATAGCTCGCCCCCGGCCCGACCCGCAGCATCAGCAGCATCGCCGCCGCGCACAGCAGCGGCCCCACGGTCAGCGGGAGGCGGGGCCCGGTGCGGTCGGACAGCGCGCCCGAGCTGGAGGAGAACAGCAGCATCAGGGCGGTGGTCGGCAGCAGCGCCGTGCCCGCGACCAGCGGGGACCAGCCGACCGCCACCTGCAACTGGAGCGCGGTGAGGAAGAAGAAGCCGCCGAAGGCCGCGTACACGCACAGCGTGACCAGGTTGACGGCCGTGAACTGGCGGGAGGCGAACAGGTCCGGCGGCAGCATGGGGTCCCGGTGGTGCCGTTCGACGTACACGAAGGCGACCGCCGCGGCCAGGCCGGCCAGCGCGCTGACGACCACGGCCACCGTGCCGCCGCGCGCCTCGATGAGGGCGTACGTCAGCAGCGCGAGGGCGAGCGCCCCGAGCACCGCGCCGAGGACGTCGAAGCGGCCGTGGGCGCCCTCGTCGGCGGATTCCGGCACGTGCCGCAGCGCCACCGGCACGCACAGCAGGGCGAGCGGCACGTTCAGCAGGAAGACCCAGCGCCAGCCGGGCCCGGAGACCAGCCAGCCGCCCAGGAAGGGTCCGACGGCCGCGCCGATCCCGCCGAACCCGGACCACAGGCCGACGGCCCGGCTGCGGTCGTCGGGGTGGAAGGAGGCCTGGATCAGCGCCAGCGAGCCAGGGGTGAGCAGCGCCCCGCCGATGCCCTGCAGGGCCCGCGCGGCGATCAGCAGGCCCGGGGTCGGCGCGATGCCGCACAGCAGGGAGGCGGTGGCGAACCAGACGACCCCGGTCACGAACACCTTGCGGCGGCCGTAGCGGTCGCCGAGCGAACCGCCGAGCAGGATCAGCCCGGCCAGCGTGACCATGTACGCGTTGACGGTCCACTGCAGGGCGCCCAGGCTCGCGTTCAGCTCGCGGCCGATGCGGGGCAGCGCCACGTTGACGACGGTCGAGTCCAGCATGGCCATGCTGGAGCCGAGCACCGTGGTGAGCAGGATCCAGGTGCCCTGGGACGAGCCCAGCCGGACATCGGGCATGCCCCCAACATATACAGCGATACGGCGGACCCGGCGCCGTGAGGACGCCGGGTCCGCCGTGGACGTACCGCTTACTTGATCTTGTTGCCCGCCGAGCGCAGGTGCTGCGTGGCCTCGACGACGCGCGCGGCCATGCCCGCCTCGGCCAGCTTGCCCCAGGTGCGCGGGTCGTAGGCCTTCTTGTTGCCGACCTCGCCGTCCACCTTCAGCACACCGTCGTAGTTCGCGAACATGTGGCCGACGACCGGCCGGGTGAACGCGTACTGGGTGTCGGTGTCGAGGTTCATCTTCACCACGCCGTTCTCCAGCGCGGTCTGGATCTCCTGCTCGGTGGAGCCGGAGCCGCCGTGGAAGACGAAGTCGAACGGGGACTCCTTGCCGAACCGCGCGGCCACGCCCTCGTTCAGCTCCTTGAGCAGCTCGGGACGCAGGACCACGTTGCCCGGCTTGTACACGCCGTGCACGTTGCCGAAGGACGCGGCCAGCAGGTAGCGGCCCTTCTCGCCGAGGCCCAACGCCTCCGCCGTGCGGATCGCGTCGTCGACCGTGGTGTACAGCGAGTCGTTGATCTCGTGCGAGACGCCGTCCTCCTCACCGCCGGTCGGGGTGATCTCCACCTCCAGGATGATCTTGGCGGCGCGGGCCTGCTCCAGCAGCTCCTGCGCGATCTCCAGGTTGTCGGCGAGGGTCTCGGCGGAGCCGTCCCACATGTGGGACTGGAACAGCGGGCCGAGACCGGAGTCGACGCGCTTCTTCGACAGGGCGAGCAGCGGACGGACGTACCCGTCGAGCTTGTCCTTCGGGCAGTGGTCGGTGTGCAGCGCGATGTTGACCGGGTACTTCTCCGCGACGATGTGCGCGAACTCGGCGAGCGCGACCGCGCCGGTCACCATGTCCTTGCTGTACTGGCCGCCGAGGAACTCGGCGCCACCCGTGGAGATCTGGACGATGCCGTCGCTCTCCGCCTCCGCGAAGCCGCGCAGCGCCGCGTGCAGGGTCTGGCTGGAGGTCACGTTGATGGCCGGGTAGGCGAACTTGCCTGCCTTCGCCCGGTCGAGCATCTCGGCGTAGACCTCGGGGGTTGCGATGGGCATCTGTCCGCTCCTTGTGTTGCGGGTTCGGGTTCTGCGTACGGCCCTGACCTAGACCTGATGGGTGACGTCGTCGTCGGCCCCATCTTTCCAGACGGGGGGTGCCGGACGGCGCCCCCCAAGTCCAGGTCAACCAGACGGGGGGTACCGGACGGCGCGCTCCCCAAGTCCAGGTCAAAGGGACGTGTCAGTCCAGACCCAGTTCATCCTTCGAGAAGGCGAACCGGTACGGAACGCCCGCGCCGGCCTCGATCTTCTCGGCGGCCCCCGTCGCCCGGTCCACGATGGTCGCGACGGCGACGACCTCGGCGCCGGCCTCGCGCACGGCCTCCACCGCGGTCAGCGGGGAACCGCCGGTGGTGGAGGTGTCCTCGACCACCAGCACCCGGCGGCCCGCGATGTCCGGACCCTCGACCCGGCGCTGCAACCCGTGCGCCTTGGCCGCCTTGCGCACCACGAAGGCGTCCAGCCTGCGCCCGCGCGCGGCGGCGGCGTGCAGCATGGCGGCCGCGACCGGGTCGGCGCCCATGGTGAGGCCGCCCACCGCGTCGAACTCCAGGTCCGCGGTCAGATCCAGGAGCACCTGGCCGACCAGCGGGGCGGCCTCGCCGTCGAGGGTGATACGGCGCAGGTCGACGTAGTAGTCGGCTTCCAGACCCGAGGAGAGGGTCACCTTGCCGTGCACCACGGCCTTGTCCTTGATCTGCTGAAGGAGCTCAGCACGCACGTCCGTCATGCCGCCCAGCTTAAAGGCGACGCCAGCTCCAGGTCGTGGCCGCCTCCAGCGGCTCCAGCGGCGTGACCAGGCGCGGCATGGTGTTCAGCCCGTTGGGCGGGCCGGTCTGCGGCTCCACGCAGACCGCCTCGGCCTGCTCGTCGTAGACGACCACCCACTCCTCGCGGCTGGCCACCGTCAGCTCCAGCTGCTCGGGCCAGGTGAGGGTGACGTCGACACCGCCGGGCATGCCGAAGCAGTCGTCCCACGGGCCCGGCGCGGGGTCGATGCGGTTGCCGGTGGGCAGGTGGTCGGCGCCGCGCTCCTCCTGCCAGGCGGGCTTGAAGTCCAGGGTCACGTCCGCGCCGCCGAGGTTGCGGCGGAACCAGGGGTGCCAGCCGATCTGCGCCGGGTAGGAGTCCTCGTACGTCTCCACCGACATCGTCAGCGTCAGGCTGTCCTCGGCGAGCGTGACGACCTGGGTGACGCGGCCGGAGTGCGGCCAGGGGTCGGTCAGCTCGTGCGTGATCACCGCCTCGTTCTCCGTGACGCGCGCGGTGCGCCAGGCGCCGTCCCGGGCGGTGCCGTGGATGGCGTGCGGCGGGGAGTTGAGCGGCATCTGGCGGACGGTGCCGCCGTCGAGGAACCGGCCGTCGCGGATGCGCCCGCACCAGGGCACCATCGGGAAACAGCCGAACTTGGGGCCCTGGCGCAGCAGTTCCGTGCCGCCGATGCGCAGCCCGCCGATGCGGCCGCCGTTCCCGGGCCGCACGATCACCTCCGCGTCGCCCGCGGTCAGCGTGATGTCTTCGTTACTCACAAGGCGACAGTACTGGGCGCTCACCCCGGGCGGGTCCGGGACGGGTCCGATACGCGGGCTACGCCGGGCGGCGCCGCGCACGGACCACGGCGTCAGCGACGCTTGCGCAGCGCCCTGCCCACCACGATCGCCGAGGCCACCGCCAGCGCCGCGGCCGGCGCGGCCCACCGCAGGGCCTGGTTCGCGGTGACCGTCTGCGGCGCCGGAACCGGGGCATAGCGGCCCCGCGGCGGCGCGTGGTCGACCTCCTCGGCGCTGCGGCCGATCATCGTGCGCCGGGCGTGCGCGGCCTCGGCGGGCGGTACGCCGGTGTCCGCGAAGTCACCCGCGGACGCCTCCGCGTCCTCCGCGTCCCCCTGGTCCCCCGCGTCCTCCTCGTCGTCGTCGCTGTCCGCGTCGAGCGAGGACGGCGGAATCTCGGTGTCGAAGACGGAGGTGTGCCCGCTCTCCGCCTCCCGCGTCTCCTCGGCCTCCCCCGTCTCCTCCGTCCGCTCCGCCAGCCCTTCCAGGAACCGGTTCAGCAGCCGGGCCGCCGCCGAGGCCACCGCGTCCGCGGGTAGTTCCTCGATGCGTCCGGTCGCGTCGGCCGTGCCCGAGACGGTGACGGTGGTGCCGCCGTCGGTCGCCGCGAGGCGGAGGGTGAGGGCCAGCTTGACCGAGCCGGTGCCGCGGGCCTCGGTGGCGTCGCCCTCGACGGCATAGCCGCCGTCCTCGCGGGCGAGCACCCGCGCCGTGCCGCGGTAGGTGACGGAATGTCCGCCGACGCGCAGCTTCAGGCGGCCGGCGACGGGCGGGGCGCCGGCGTCCTGCTGGAGACCGGGAACGGCTCGGGCGACACGCACGGGGTCGGCGAGTGCCGCGGCGAGACGGCCGGCCGGGACCGGGACGAAGACCTGGTGCTCCATGTCGGCTGAGCCTACCCACGAGCGGCCGGGTCGTACCCTCGCGGGAAGGAGCACCTGGGGGCGCGGCCGTTCAGTACCGCGGATGGATCAGCGTGGAGGCGGGCAGTGCGCCGATCCGGGTCCGCTCGGCCGCCCGCCGGTCCGCGGCGAGGGCCGCCGGGGTGAGGGTGCCGGCGGGGGCGGCCGGGTCCAGGCGCAGCGGCGGGGCGGTGCGGCCGGGCGCGGCCAGCAGGAAGCCCCAGTCGGGCGGTGCTCCGGGGGCGCCGGCCGAGCGGTCGGGCCCGGACGGGAAGCCGGGGTCGTGCCCGAGGACCCGGTAGGGGGTGGCGGCGAGCCCGGCGGCGCGCAGGGTCGCGGCGACGGTCCAGAAGCCGCGGGGACGGCCGGTGAGCGGTCCGGCGTGCACGACGAGCCGGCCGCCGGGGGCGAGCACACGGCGGGCCAGCCCGTAGAACTCCTCGGAGTACAGCTTGGTGCTGGCGGTGATGCCGGGGTCGGGGAGGTCGGCGATCACGACGTCGTACGACGCGGCCGGCGTGACGCGCAGCCGGGCGAAGGCGTCGGCGACGACGAGGCGGACCCGGGGGTCGGCGTAGGCGTGCCCGTTGGCGGCGGCGAGTCCCGGGTCGCGGCGGGCCAACTCGGCCAACTGGCCGTCGAGTTCGACGATGTCCACGCGGTGCACGCCGGGGTGGCGCAGCACGGCGCGGGCGGCGAGGCCGTCGCCGCCGCCGAGGATCAGCACCCGGGCGTGCGGTCCGGCGAGGGCGGGGCCGACCAGGGCCTCGTGGTAGCGGCGGGCGTCCTGGCCGCCGACGCGCAGCCGGCCGTCGAGGTAGAGGTCGAGGGGGCGGCCGTGGGTGCCGCCCGCGAGGACGACCTCCTGCACCCCGGTCTGCACGGCGACCCGCACGTCCGGGCCGTACACCGCCTGGCGCGCGGCGCGTTCGAAGGCGCCGGAGAGGGCGGCGGCCGAGGCGAGCACGCCGAGGACGGCCAGGCCGACGAGGAGCAGGGTCCAGCGGGTGCGGCGGCCGAGGTCGCGCCGGAACAGGCCGAGGACGAGGGCGCCGCCGGCCACCACGTTGACCGTGCCGGTGAGCAGCGCACCGGTCAACTGGCCGCAGAACGGCAGGAGTACGAACGGGAAGGCGAGGCCGCCGACCAGGGCGCCGACGTAGTCCGCGGCGAACAGGTCGGCCACCGCGCCGCCCGCGTCCTGGTGGCGGATGCGCTGGATCAGCTCCATCAGCAGCGGTACCTCGACGCCGATGAGCAGACCGATGGCGAGCGAGAAGGCCACCAGCAGGCAGCGGGGGCCCTCGGTCCAGGGGCCGCCCCAGCCACCGGTCCAGGCGAAGACGGCGTACAGGGCCATCGCGCTGCACCCGCCGACCAGGGCGAGGAGGATCTCGACGGCGCCGAACGCGGCGGCCGTGTGCCGGCGCAGCCGTTTGGCGCCGAGCGAGCCGATGCCCATCGCGAAGACCATCACGGACAGCACGACGGAGGACTGGGTGACGGAGTCGCCGATCAAGTACGAGGCGAAGGCGAGGAGTTCGAGTTCGTACACGAGCCCGCAGGCCGCGCAGACGAAGACGCACGCGAGCACCAGGAACCGCCCGGTGCCGGGCCGGACGGGCAGCCGGGCCGGGCCCCTCCAGGAGGGCGGGGCACCCGGGGGCGCGGGAGCGTGCGGTTCGATCACATGGCGACGTTACGTCACTTCACGGGCACGCCTCGTCACCCAAAGGTGTGGATCCGGGAGCGGTTGTCCCGGTCCGGGTTTATGCCGCCCAGGCGTCCTCGCCGGGCTGCCCGGACGGTGCGGGGGTGCGCGCCCGGGCCCCCACCCGGGTGCGGGTGGCGACGAGTTGGCCGTCCTGCGGGTAGGCGTGCCAGGTCCGCCAGTGCACATGGTCGTCGTGCCGCTGGGCCAGCATCGCGGTGAAGGCGTGCGGGCTGCCGGGGAAGACGCCGGCCAGGCCGTGCGGGTGGTCGGAGACCAGGGCGAGCAACTCCTGGGCGCGGCCCGCGAAGGAGCCGGGGGTGAGCATCTCGACGCGCGCCGCGAACTCGTACTCCCAGTCGCCGACGCGCTTGGCGACGCCGAGCGGCAGCGGGGTGCTGGAGCCGGGGATGCAGGCCACCGTCTCCGAGCACAGGCCCCGCTCCTCCTCCAGGAGGACTTGGTGCGAGGCGCCGAGGAGCCTCAACTGGAGTTTGGCGCCCGTGAGTTCGAGGTCGAGGGTGGCCAGGGCGGGGAGCGGTTCGCGCCCCAGGGCCCAGGCGAGGTCGGCAGCGCGCGTATCGGTGTAACTGGTGTTCAGGGTCGTGAGCATGGATCGGCTCCGCTAACACGCAAAGGAGGGGAGATCGGCCGTGTCAGCCCAGCCGGCCCGGCCGGTACGAGGCGTCCGCGAGACGTCCTGGGGGCTGCGTTGGCTGCATTGGCGTTTTAGAGGGAATCATGAACAGAGGCGCCGCCACAGCGTTTTTACCCAACTTCGGGGGCATTCCATCCCCCGGGGGGCTCACAGCTCATCTGTTCCACCACGGCGCACGCCCGGCGCGGGCACGGAGGGCCGCACCCCTCGTCCCGGCGGCCTCCTTCCGCCTCCGTCCGGCCCGCCCGCCTCAGCTGCTCCCGCAGCCGCCACCGCCCCCACAGGACGACCCGCCACCGCACGAGGAACCCCCACCGCACGAGGAACCCCCGCCGCAGGAGGAGTGACCGCCGCCGCAGGAGTGCCCGCCGTGGTGGCCCCCGTGGCCCCCGTGGCCCCCGTGGTGCCCGTGGTGCCCGTCGGACGAGGAGCCGGAGTCCCCGGCCCACCAGCTGCCGCCCGCGGTGCCGGCCGCGCCTCCTCTGCCCCGGACCACGCCCTTGCCCCCGCCCCGCCCGCTGCCCTTGCCGGACACCCGCGCGATGACGACGAACAGGACGAACACCACCACCAGCCCGATCACGAACGCATCCATGGCGCCACCTTCTCCCGGTCCCCCGAAGCCGCCCCCCGTGGGCGCCTCGTTCCTTCCCGCGCCGCGCGCGGTGCCCCTGGGATGCCCACGCGGAACAAGCGTCAAAGCCGGGTTGAGGAACTCCAGAGCTTGGGCGCAGGATGACCGGCATGACCTCCACCGCGCGCCCCCTGCTCAACCGCCGGCTCGCCGAGTTCGGCACCACGATCTTCGCGGAGATGTCCGCCCTCGCCGTGGCCACCGGTTCGATCAACCTGGGCCAGGGTTTCCCCGACACCGACGGACCCGAGGAGATCAGGGAGGCGGCGGTGCGGGCGCTGCGCGACGGGCGCGGCAACCAGTACCCGCCGGGTCCCGGTGTCCCCGAGCTGCGTACCGCGATCGCCGCGCACCAGCGGCGCCGCTACGGGCTGTCGTACGACCCCGACACCGAGGTGCTGGTGACGGCGGGCGCCACGGAGGCCATCGCGGCCTCGCTGCTGGCGCTGCTGGAGCCGGGCGACGAGGTCGTGGCCCTGGAGCCGTACTACGACTCCTACGCGGCGAGCATCGCGCTGGCGGGCGGCCGGCGCGTCCCGGTGACCCTGCGCCCGCACGAGGGCCGCTTCCGCCTGGACCTGGACGAACTGCGCGCCGCCGTCACCGACCGGACCCGCCTGCTGCTGATCAACACCCCGCACAACCCCACCGGCACGGTCCTCACCCGCGCCGAACTGGCCGCGATCGCCGAACTGGCGGTGGAGCGGGACCTGCTGGTGGTGACCGACGAGGTGTACGAGCACCTGGTCTTCGACGACGCCGAGCACCTTCCGCTCGCCACCTTCCCGGGGATGCGCGAGCGCACGGTGACCATCGGCTCGGCCGGCAAGACGTACTCCTTCACCGGCTGGAAGGTCGGCTGGGTGACGGCCGCGCCCGCCCTGGTCAGCGCGGTCCGCTCGGCCAAGCAGTTCCTGACGTACGTCTCCGCGGGCCCCTTCCAGTACGCGGTGGCCGAGGCGCTCGCCCTGCCCGACTCCTACTACGACGGACTGCGCCGCTCCCTGCGCGAGCGCCGGGACATCCTGGCCGCCGGGCTCGCGGAGGCGGGCTTCGAGGTGTTCCGCCCGGCCGGCACCTACTTCGTCACCACCGACATCCGCCCGCTCGGCGAGAAGGACGGCTTCGCCTTCTGCCGCGCCCTGCCCGAGCGCGCCGGCGTGGTCGCCATCCCCAACGCCGTCTTCTACGACGACCGCGAGGCGGGCGCCCCGTTCGTGCGCTTCGCGTTCTGCAAGAAGGAGGACGTCCTGCGGGAGGCGGCGGCGCGGTTGCGGGCCATGTGAGGGACGGGGCACCGCCGGTCGGCCGTGCCCTGCTCGCTTCCGGGGCCGGGGCCTTGCACAGTGCGGAGGTGTGACACACGCCAGCACCGTTCTCGCCCCGTCCGTCACCGCACCCGAGCCCTCGCCCGGCGCGCACGCCCGCGCCTCGCTGCTGCGGGCGAGCGGCGTCGCCGTAGGACTGTTCCTCGGCGCGCGGCTCGCCGGTGCCGCCGTCCTCACCCTGCTCGCCGACGCCGCCGGACGGCCGGTCATGGCGCTGCTGGGCCGCTCCTGGGACTCGGTCTGGTACCTCGGCATCGCGTCCCACGGCTACGGCCACGCCCTGGGCCGGCACGGGTACAGCGACATGGCGTTCTTCCCGCTGTACCCCGCTCTGGTGCGGGCGGTGACGGAGGTGAGCCCGCTCGGCGGGGGCGCGGCCGGGCTGCTGGTGTCCTGGACGGCGGCGCTGGTGGCCGCGGCCGGGCTGTACGCCGTGGGGACCGCGGTGTACGGGCGGGCCGTCGGGACCGCGCTGGTGCTCCTGTGGGGGCTGCTGCCGCACTCGGTGGTGCTGTCGATGGCGTACACCGAACCGGTGCTGACCGCGTTCGCCGCCTGGTCGCTGTACGCGGTGCTGACCGGGCGCTGGGTGTGGGCGGGGGCGCTGGCCGCGTTCGCGGGGCTCGCCCGGCCGAACGGGTTCGCGGTGGCCGCAGCCGTGCTCGCCGCGGCCGGCTGGGAGCTGTGGCGGCGGCGCGGCCGGGTCGCCCACAGGCTGTGGACGGGCGTGGCGCTCGCCCCGCTGGGATGGGCCGGATACCTGCTGTGGGTCGGCCACCGCCGGGGCGATCTGCTGCACGGCTACTTCGACGTGCAGGCGGACTGGGGCTCGCGGTTCGACCTCGGGCACCGCTCGCTCCAGTTCGTGCGCGTGCTGCTGCTGCACGGCGGCCGGGTGGTGTTCCCGGTGGCACTGCTGCTGGTCGGCGTGGGTGTGGTGCTGTTCGCGCTGCTGCTCCTGGAGCGGCCCCCGCTGCCGCTGCTGGTGTACAGCGCGGTGCTGCTGCTGGTGGTGCTCGCCGGGTCCGGGACCTTCGAGTCCAAGCCGCGCTTCCTGCTGCCGGCCTTCCCGCTGCTGCTGCCGCCCGCCCGCGCGCTGGTCCGCACGGCGAAAGCCCGGCCCTGGCACGCGGCCGTGGTGGTCGCGGCCCTGGCCGGGCTGTCGTATCTCTACGGCGCGTACCTGCTGGTGCTGGGGCACGCGCCGCTGTAGCGGTCGGGGTTCACTCCCCGGAGCCGGCCTCGCCGTCCTCGGGCTCGTCCGTCCCGTCGACGTCCTGCTCCAGGCCCAGCTGCTCGACCAGCCACTTGTCGAACTCGATCGCGGCCCGCACCCAGCTGACCGTGGAGGAGACGAAGTGGTTGAGGTCGACACCGGTGCCGATCAGCATCTGCGCCTCGCCGATGAGGCGGACGGTGCCGTCGTCGTGGGTGTGGGTGTACACCTTCGGCCACAGGGTGCGGCGGTTCCAGTCGTCCACGGACTCCAGGAGCCGCGCCTTGTCCTCGATCTGGTGCGGACGGTCGTAGAAGGTCCGCACCGAGAAGACCGCCTGGTCGGCCTCCCCGCGGAACATGAAGTAGGTGCGGAACTGCTCCCAGGGCGCCGCGAGGTCACCCTCCTCGTCGACGACGTACTTCAGCTCCATCTGGTCGAGGAGCTGCTTCACGAGGTCCTGATCCGGGAGGACGGGGCCGGCCGGTCCCTGGGGCTGCGGCTCGGGCTGGCCCCCGAAGTTCGGAATCGAGGACGGGTCGATGCTCACCGTGTTTTTCCCTTCGTGCGGATCCCGCCATCCTCCCCCATGCGGGGAGGGGCGTGGCAAGCCCCGACGGGGCCTGTCGGTCTTTGGCTGACATGATCCAGTGCCCGGACGGCGGGCCGGTGAACGAACGGGGGGCCGGTGTGGCGGGCCGGGGAAGGACCCGGCCTGCGCGGTGACGGCGAACGCGCCGTACGAGGGCCCGGTCCGGGCCCTCGTACGGTGTCGCCGCGGTCACCGGGTGGGCGTCACAGCGTCTTGCCGGTGGCCGGGCCGACCAGCAGCCCCTCGCCGAAGCGGTCCACCCGGACGGTGTCGCCGTCCTTGATCTCGCCGGAGAGGATCTCCCGGGCGAGCCGGTCGCCGATCGCGCTCTGCACGAGGCGGCGCAGCGGGCGGGCGCCGTACGCCGGGTCCAGGCCCTCCTCGGCCAGCCAGGCCAGCGCCTCGGGGGTGATCTCCAGGGTGAGGCGGCGCTCGGCGAGGCGCTTGCCGAGCCGGTCGATCTGGAGCTTCGCGATCCGCTCCAGCTCGGGCTTGGTCAGCGCGGAGAAGACCACCAGGTCGTCCAGGCGGTTGAGGAACTCCGGCTTGAAGGACGCCCGGACGACCTCCAGCACCTGCTCCTTCTTCTCCACCTCGCTGGTGAGCGGGTCGACCAGGTACTGGCTGCCCAGGTTGGAGGTGAGCACCAGGATGGTGTTGCGGAAGTCGACGGTACGGCCCTGGCCGTCCGTCAGCCGGCCGTCGTCCAGCACCTGGAGCAGGATGTCGAAGACCTCCGGGTGGGCCTTCTCCACCTCGTCCAGCAGCACCACGCTGTACGGGCGCCGCCGTACCGCCTCGGTCAGCTGGCCGCCCTCCTCGTAGCCGACGTACCCGGGGGGCGCGCCGACCAGCCGGGCCACGCTGTGCTTCTCGCCGTACTCCGACATGTCGATGCGGACCATGGCCCGTTCGTCGTCGAAGAGGAAGTCGGCGAGCGCCTTGGCGAGTTCGGTCTTGCCGACACCGGTCGGGCCGAGGAAGAGGAACGAGCCGGTGGGCCGGTCGGGGTCGGCGATGCCGGCCCGGGAGCGCCGTACCGCGTCGCTCACGGCGCGCACGGCCTCGCTCTGGCCGATGAGCCGCCTGCCCAGCTCCTCCTCCATGCGCAGCAGCTTCTGCGTCTCGCCCTCCAGCAGGCGGCCGGCCGGGATGCCGGTCCAGGCGGCGACGACGTCCGCGATGTCGTCGGAGCCGACCTCCTCCTTGACCATGGTGTCCCTGGCGGCCTCCTCCTCGGCCTCGGAGGCGGCCTCCAGCTCCTTCTCCAGCTGCGGGATCTCGCCGTAGAGCAGCTTGGCGGCGGTGTCGAAGTCGCCGTCGCGCTGGGCGCGTTCGGCCTGGCCGCGCAGGTCGTCCAGGCGCTCCTTCAGCTCACCGACCCGGTTGAGGGACTGCTTCTCCTTCTCCCAGCGGGCGGTCAGCCCCCGCAGCTCCTCCTCCTTGTCGGCGAGGTCGCGGCGCAGCTTCTCCAGGCGGGCGAGGGAGGCGGGGTCGGTCTCCTTGCCGATCGCCAGCTCCTCCATCTTCAACCGGTCGACGGAGCGCTGGAGTTCGTCGATCTCCACGGGCGAGGAGTCGATCTCCATGCGCAGCCGGGAGGCCGCCTCGTCCACCAGGTCGATGGCCTTGTCCGGCAGGAAGCGGGAGGTGATGTAGCGGTCGGAGAGGGTCGCGGCGGCGACCAGGGCGCTGTCCGCGATCTGCACCTTGTGGTGGGCCTCGTAGCGGCCCTTGAGGCCGCGCAGGATCGCGATGGTGTCCTCGACGGTCGGCTCGGCGACCAGCACCTGCTGGAAGCGGCGCTCCAGGGCGGGGTCCTTCTCGATCCGCTCCCGGTACTCGTCCAGGGTGGTGGCGCCGACCATGCGCAGCTCGCCGCGGGCCAGCATCGGCTTGAGCATGTTGCCGGCGTCCATGGCGGAGTCGCCGCCGGCCCCGGCGCCCACGACGGTGTGCAGCTCGTCGATGAAGGTGATGATCTGCCCGTCCGAGTCCTTGATCTCGGCGAGCACGGCCTTGAGCCGCTCCTCGAACTCACCCCGGTACTTGGCGCCGGCGACCATCGCGCCGAGGTCGAGCGCGACCAGCCGCTTGTCCTTCAGCGACTCGGGCACGTCCCCCTTGACGATGCGCTGCGCGAGCCCTTCCACGACGGCGGTCTTGCCCACGCCCGGCTCGCCGATGAGCACGGGGTTGTTCTTCGTCCGGCGGCTCAGCACCTGCACCACGCGCCGGATCTCCTGGTCCCGCCCGATGACCGGGTCGAGCCGGCCCTCGCGGGCGGCGGCGGTGAAATCGGTGCCGAACTTCTCCAGGGCCTTGTACTGGCCCTCCGGGTCGGCGGTGGTCACGCGACGTCCTCCCCTGGCCTTCTTGAAGGCCTCCAGCAGCTTCTTCGCCTCGGCGCCCTGCGCCCGCAGCAGCTCGCCGGCCGCCCCGCCCTTGGCGGCGATGCCGATGAGCAGGTGCTCGGTGGACAGGTACTCGTCCCCGAGGTCCTTCGCGCGCTCGCCCGCGTCGGCGATCACGGCCAGCAGGTCGCGGTTGGGCTGCGGGGGCGCGACGGTGGAGCCGGTCACGCTCGGCAGCGAGGCGAGCAGCTTCTCCGCGCCGGCGCGTACGGCGGCCTGGTCGGCGTCGACGGCGGCGAGCAGATCGGTGATGTTCTCGTTGTCCTGCCCCTGGAGCAGAGCCAGCAGCAGGTGAGCGGGGGTGAGGTCCGGGTGGCCCTCGGTCACGGCGCGGTTGCTGGCCGCGTTGATCGCGTCCCGGCTCTTGTTGGTCAGCTCGGCGTCCACGTTCGCGTTCTCCTCCTAGGCGTGCCTCTGCAACCCTCTGCTGCCTTAACCAGCGTAACTAAAGTTGAGTCTATTCCACTCAAGGCTGGTGGCGCACGGCCCTGGGGCTAGGTTTCCGGGCATGGCGACCTACTCCGTGGATCCGGGTTCCCCGGACGCCGCGTATCTCGGCTTCTGGCAGGAACGACATCTGTGCACCCTGACGACGGTCCGCCCCGACGGGGGCCCGCACGTGGTGCCGGTCGGGGTCACGTACGACCCCGAGGCCCGACTCGCCCGGGTGATCTGCGACGGCTCCAGCGCGAAGGCGGCCTACACCCGGGCGGCCGGCCCCGAGGGCGCCCGCGCCGCGGTCTGCCAGGTGGACGGGCGCCGCTGGGCCACCCTGGAGGGCCGCTCCCGCGTCCGGGCCGATCCGGCCCGCGTCGCCGAAGCCGAACGCCGCTACGCCGAACGCTACGGCCGCACCCCTTCCCCCAACCCTTCCCGCGTGGTGATCGAGATCACGGTGGAACGGGCACTGGGGCGGGGGTGAGGGAAGAGGGAGGCGGACGGGACCCATGGACGGCGGAGGGCGGGACGAGGGAAGCCGGCCGCGCGTCGGGCGCTAGTACCCGGCCCGTCACTCCTCCACGGAACATCCCCATCGTGAAGGCCGGCGGCCTCGCCACACCGGACAAGAGGGGCGCAACCGCTTGGTCACGGCCGCTCGGGGGAACGAACCGGGCGCCCGGACTGTTCGATTAGTTTCGGCCACTCTGAGGACCGGGGCAGAGGCTGAAATGTCGGCACAAACAACAGCGGCGTCACCGTGTTCAGGTCACGGTGACGCCGCTGCGGGGGGAAGCACCTGCGCGATCTTTTACGACGGGGGAATCGCGTCAGGCACTGCGGGGGGTGGCTGAGATGGTCCGGAGGTCGGGCTCCACCGGATCGGCGAGCCGGTGGTCCCGCTGGTCCAGATTCACAAAGATCATTCCGTACCGTATGGCACACCGCACCGGCTGTGGCGCCCCGCGCGGCTTGCGCAGGCACCGGTAGGCCCGGACGTCCTCCTCCTCGTCGCGCGTGACGACGACCGGCTCACCGAAGACGGTCACCATCAGCGAGTCCCCGGGGTGAGGGATCGCGGTCACCAGATCGATGAAGTGCCAGCCGGAGCGGTAGGCGGTCGCCATCTCACGGCGGAAGGAGCGGTCGTCGGGTGGCGTGGTCACATCAGCTCCCCGCTACCGAAGGCCACTTGGTGTCCGTCGGCCACTTGGTGTCCGCGGGCACGGCGTTCTGCGCGCCGAGCGTCGACACCGAAGGCCACTTCGTGTCGGTGGGCCACTTGGTGTCCGCACGCACCACGCTGTTCGCGTCGAGCGTGGCCACCGAAGGCCACTTCGTGTCCGCGCGCACGTCGCTCTTCGCGCCGAAGGGGCCACTCAGCACTCCAAGGGCCACAACGGCGGAGAAGGTGGCGACCAGCACCGAGCGAATCATCTTCTTGCCCATGGTCGACTTCGTCCTCACTTGAAGGTCCCCTTCTTCCCCCGTCGGATAAGACGATGGCTCATTCAGGCACATCATGACCACACAATCAGTGCATCATGTTCCTGCATGTTCAGGACCCTGGGGGGTGGAGATTTGACATCAAATCGGAACAACGCCGCACATCCCCATGCGGTCACCGAGCTGTGCGACGAAGGGGGCCGACTTTACGCCAACGCCCTGCGCGCCGGGCGTGTCTCGCGTGCCGAGGTGGCGACGGCTCCGTGCCTGATGGAGTTCGCCCTGCTCCACCCCGACCCGGACGACCCCGACTGGCTGCGCCCCGTGCCGCCCGCGGTGGTCCTGGCCCAGCGGCTGTCCCCGCTGGAGCGCGAGATCGCCGACCGCAGGCGGTGGGCCGTCGAACTCTCCGACGTCTTCGAGCCGTTCCTCGCGCTGAGCACCCAGACGGCCTCCTCGACCGACTCGATCACCGTCCTGGAGGGCAACGCCCGCATCAACGCCGCGCTCGACCTGGCCACCACCGAATGCCGTTCCTCGGTGCTCACCGTGCAGCCGAGCAACCACTTCACCGAACGCAACGTACGCCAGGGCCTGGAGCGGGACACCGCCCTGGTGGAGCGGGGCGTGCACATCCGCACCCTCTACCAGCACACGGTCCGCTACAACCTCAAGCAGATCGGCTACGTCTCCCAGCTCGCCAGCGGCAAGGTGGAGTACCGCACCATCGACGAGCTGGTCGAACGGCTCATCATCTGCGACGAGTCCGTCGCCTTCATCCCCACCCGCGACGACCAGCAGGTGGCCCTGGAGCTGCGCAACCCCGGGCTCATCCGCTACCTCATCAAGGTCTTCGAGTTCATGTGGAACCGCGCCGTCCCGCTGACCGCCGGCACCCCCTACGAGACCGCACCCGACGGCATCACCGAGGTCCAGCACTCCATCGCCAAACTCCTGGTCGAGGGCCATGTGGACGAGGCCATCGCGCGCCGGCTCGGGATGAACGTACGCACCTGCCGCGCCCACATCGCCAAGCTGGCGCAGGCCCTGGGCAGCGGCAGCCGGGCCCAACTCGGCTTCCTGATCGCCCAGTCCGGAATGCTGGACCGGGACCTGTGAACCGATGACCACGAGCGCGCCACACCCTGAACACGGTGTCGAGGAACTGTGCGCACAGGGCCGCGCGCTGTACGAACGCGCCGTGCGCGAGGGCCGGATCGGTGGCGACGAAGCCGAAGCGGCGCCCTGTCTGGTGCGGTTGGGACTGCTCCAGCCGACCGCCGCCGACACCCGCCTGCTGGAGCCCGTGGCGGCCGCCGTGGCGCTCCAGGAGCTGCTGCGCGCCTCCGCCGAGCGCGTCGCCGCCGAACGCCGCCGTGAGGCCCGTATCGCCCAGAGCCTCGAACCGCTGCTGCGGCCGGCCCGGGACCTGCCCGGCACCGGGACCGGCGGCCCCGCGGTGGTCCGGGTGCACAGCGGCATCGACCGGATCAACCAGGCCATCACCCGGGCGATGGCCGACGCCGGCGAGGAGTTCCTCGCGGTCCAGCCGCACGTCACCCACACCCGCACGCCCCCCGAACTGCACGCCCTCGCCTTCGACCGCGACCAGGCGCTGCTGGACCGCGGCGGCCGGATCCGCACCCTCTACCAGCACACGATGCGCCACGCCCCCAGCGTCCAGGCCCGCTACGAGCGGCTGCGCGGCGATGTGGAGGCCCGCACCCTGAACGAGGTCACCGAGCGCCTGCTCGTGCTCGACCGGACGGTGGCCTTCATCCCGGCGAGCCGGGACCGCACCCTGGCCCTGGAGGTGCGCCAGCCGGCCATCGTGCAGTACCTGGCGACGGTGTTCGACCGGCTCTGGCACCTGGCCACGCCGCAGCACCCGCGGCTCCCGGCGCGCCCCTCCGCGGACGGCGCCACCCCGCGCCAGCGGGCCATCGCCGCCCTCCTCGTGGAGGGCCACACCGACGCCGCCATAGCCGACCGGCTGGGCATGAACGTCCGCACCGTACGCCTGCACATCGCCAAGCTGTCCGCCGCCCTCGGCAGCGTCAGCCGCGCCCAACTGGGCTACCTCATCGGCCGGTCGGAGATCCTGCGGGGCACCACGGACGAGGTCCCGCCGTCATAGCGAGGCGTCCCGCGCGGGCGACGGCAGGCCCCGGCCGCTGCCGTCCAGCCCCGCCTGCGCGATGCGCACCCCGAGCTGGGTACGGCTCGCCGCGCCCAGCGTCTCCGAGAGGCGCGCGATGTGCGCGCGGCAGGTGCGCACGCTGATGCCGAGACGCTCGGCGATCACCGCGTCCTGGTGGCCCTCGGCGAGCAGCGCCGCGATGGACTGCTCACGGTGCGAGATGCCCTCGATGCCGGTGTCCGGCAGCGGCGCGGTGAGCGGGATGGCCAGGCGCCACAGCCGCTCGAAGACCGTCACCAGGTACTCCACCAGCGCCGGCTGGCGCACCTCCAGGGCCATGGTGCGCTCGGTGTTGGCCGGGATGAAGGCCACCGTGCGGTCGAAGAGGATGAGCCGGTCGATGACCTCGTCCAGGGTGCGGGCCTCGACCGCGTCCCCCATCAGCTCCAGGTAGTTGAGCAGCCCCTGGCCGTGCCGGGCCACATGCGTGTACAGATCGCGCATCCGCACCCCCCGGCCGCGCAGCGCCAGCGCCCGGTGCAGGCCCTCGGTCAGCTCGTCCTCCCGGCGGATGCCGCCCGGCTGCACGGTCAGCACCTCGGTGGTGCACGCCTGGGTCGCCTCGTCCATCGCCGCCTGGATCCGGGACAGTCCGTCCAGCACCCGTACGGCACCGCCGCCGACCGGCGCCGCGAGCGCGTCCAGCCGGCCCAGACCGGCGTACCACTTGGCGGCGGCCACCGCCGAGCCCACCCGGCGCTGACTCTCGCTCACCTCGTCGTAGACCCCGCGCAGCAGCCGGGTCATCACCTCCTGCGGGGAGGTGGGAACCAGCCAGTCCATGTCGTCGGGATCGGGGTGCAGCAGGGCCAGTTCCAGCAGGCAGGGCACCGCCTCGGCGTCGGTGCGCGGCACCCGGCCGCGGCGCACGGCCCGCGAGTACACGCGGTCCCCGGCCTCGCACAGCCGGTCGGCACCGTGAGGATGCTGCTCCGCCCTCCGCCCGGCCATCGCGCATTCCACCCCCGGTGTGCTGCCTCTTCCGCAGCGCAACTATGCGTGGCGCCGACCCGCTCCGCAACACGGCTCCTCACAGCGCGGCGGCCGTTAACCACCGCTGTGCCCGGGTATCTCCCAGGCTCCGCCCCTCGCATTGCAACAAGATGACGGTGGTGGCGCCCCTCGGGCCGGGGCATCGTTGACCGGGCCGTACCGCGCTCACGGGGGTGGCGCGGTACGGCCCCGGGATCACCTCGGCGTCACTTCAGACCGATCGCGGCGCACTCCGCCTTGTACTTGGCGGTGCAGATGTCGCCGACGGTGTAGATGCCGTCCGCGATGACCGTGTCGTTGATGTTCTTCCTGGTCAGGGCGCTCACCTGGACCAGCCTGGACGGGATGTTCTTGGTGGTGGGGCTGTTGACGCGGTCCTGGGTCAGCGCGTCGAACTGGATGTCCTTGCCCTGGACCTTGGCAACGGCCATCTGCGCCGCGGCCTCCGCCTCGTCCGGGTAGGACTTGTAGACGCTCATGTACTGGTCGCCGGCCACCACCCGCTGCACGGCGTCGAGGTCGGCGTCCTGGCCGGTGATCGGGGGCAGACTGGTGACGCCCGCGGCCTTCAGCGCCTTGATGACGCCGCCCGCCATGCCGTCGTTGGCGGAGTAGACGGCCGCGATGTTGGCGGCGCCGATCCGGCTGATCGCCTTCGCCATGTTGGCCTGCGCGTTCTCCGGCTTCCAGCCCTCGGTGTCGTAGCTGGCGGCGATGGTCACCTTGCCGTTCAGCTCGGAGAGCGCGCCCTCCTTGAACTGGCGGGCGTTCGGGTCGGTGGGCGAACCGTTCATCATGACGATCTTGGCGGCGCTGCCGGCCTTGGAGCCGAGCGCCTCCAGCAGCGAGCGGCCCTGGACCTCGCCGACGAGTTCGTTGTCGAAGGAGACGTACGCGGCGATCGGGCCCTCGGCGAGGCGGTCGTAGGCGATGACCGGGATGCCCGCGCCCTGGGCCTTCTTCACCTCGCCGGCGATCGCGTGCGAGTCGACGGCGTCCAGCAGGATGACGTCGACCTTGTCGTCGATCATCTTCTGCATCTGGGTCGCCTGCCGGCCCGCGTCCGCGTCCGCGTTGGCGTACTCGACCTTGCCCCGCTTGCCGGTGAGGTCGGCGACCTTGCTCTTGATGATGGGGTAGTCGAACTTGTCGTAGCGCGCGTTGGCCTTCTCCGGCAGCAGCAGGCCCACCGTCAGGTCGTTGCCCTTGGTCGGGCCGGCGCTCGCGCTGTCCCCCGTCGCGTTCAGCATGCCGCATCCGGCCAGTGAGAAGGTCACCGCGGTCAGGGCCACGGACAGGGCGATACGGCGCATACAGGGGCTCACTTCAGGTGCGTTCCGGACGTGGGTGCTGCTATACGACCCAGGTGTCTGAAAAGACAACGCGGACCCGACAGTCGTCGTCAAGGAGAGTTACTTAACGACTGCGCAACACCACACACCGTCGATCCCGTGAAGGCAATGCGGAAACCTCTCCAAACACCCTTTACGGACCCTTCACCCAAGGGGAGTTCACGAGGCGGCAAAGAACGGGTCGTGCGGCCATGGCGAGGGGCCCGCGGACGGATGTGTCCGCGGGCCCCTCGCTCCGTACCGCCCGCGACGGTCAGTCGCCCTGCGGTTGCTGCCTCTTGGGCCGCCAGACGACCAGCGCGCTGGTCTGCTGGACCTCCTGATAGGGGACCAGGTCCCGGCGGTAGGAGGCGTGCACGGCGGCCTCGCGCTGGCGCATGGCGGCCGCCGCGCCGTCCAGGGCCGCCTCCAGCTCCGCCACACGGGACTGGAGCGCGGCGACCTGGTTCTCCAGTTCGATGATGCGCTTGATTCCGGCCAGGTTGATGCCCTCGTCCTGTGACAACTGCTGCACCTGGCGGAGCAGTTCGATGTCACGGGCCGAGTAGCGCCGGCCCCGGCCCGCGGTGCGGTCCGGGGAGACCAGGCCGAGCCGGTCGTACTGGCGCAGCGTCTGCGGGTGGAGTCCGGAGAGCTGGGCCGCCACCGAGATGACGTAGACCGGGGTCTCCTCGGTCAGTTCATACGGGTTGCGCCGACGGCCGTCCATCACTCTCAAGCTCCCTTCGCGGCCTCGAACAGCTCCGCCCGCGGGTCCTCGCCCGCGGTCGCCTCGCGATACGCCTCCAGTGCGTCACGAGCCTTCCCCGACAGGTCGCCCGGAACACTCACCTCGACGGTGACCAGGAGGTCGCCGCGGGTGCCGTCCTTGCGGACCGCGCCCTTGCCGCGCGCCCGCATGGTGCGGCCGTTCGGCGTGCCGGGCGGCAGTTTCAGGGTGACCGCCGGACCACCGAGGGTCGGCACCCGCACCTCGCCGCCGAGCGCCGCCTCGGCGAAGGTGACCGGGACGGTCACCGTGAGGTTGTCGCCCTTGCGGCCGAACACCGGGTGCTCGCCCACGTGCACGGTGACGTACAGGTCGCCCGCCGGGCCGCCCCGCTCGCCGGGCGCGCCCTTGCCGCGCAGCCGGATCCGCTGCCCGTCGGTGACGCCCGCCGGGATGCGGACCTGCATGGTGCGCGAGGACTTGGCACGGCCGCTGCCCTTGCAGTCCGGGCAGGGGTTCTCCGCGATCAGGCCGCGCCCCTTGCAGTCGGGGCAGGGGTCGGTCAGCGAGAACCCGCCGCCCGAGCCCCGGGCGACCTGGCCGGTGCCGACGCAGGTCGGGCACACGCGCGGCGTGCCGTTCTTGTCGCCGGTGCCGGAGCAGGCCTTGCAGGGCTGCTGGGAGGTCATCCGCAGCGGCACCGTGGCGCCCTCGATCGCCTCCGTGAAGCTGAGGGTGACCTCGGTGTCCACGTCCTGGCCGCGGCGCGGCTGGGTGCGGGTCGCCCCGCCCGCCCCGCCCCGGTTGAACAGGCCCCCGAAGACGTCACCGAGTCCGCCGCCGAAGCCGCCGCCCTGGGCGCCCCCGGCACCGCCGAAGAGGTCGCCCAGGTCGAAGTTGAAGGAGCCGCCGGCGCCCGGCCCGGGGCGGAACCCGCCGTTGCCGAACAGGGCGCGTGCCTCGTCGTACTCCTTGCGCTTCTTGGGGTCACCGAGGATGTCGTTCGCCTCGGAGATCTCCTTGAAGCGCTCCTCGGCCTTGGCGTTGCCCTTGTTGGCGTCCGGGTGGAACTCGCGGGCGAGCTTCCGGTACGCCTTCTTGATCTCGGCCTCGGTGGCGTCCTTGGGGACGCCGAGGACCTTGTAGTAGTCCTTCTCGATGAAGTCCTTGGTGCTCATCCCCGACGTCCCTCCTTCCCGTCTGAAGTGATTACGTCAGCCCTCCTCCGGGCCACCGTTCTCCTTGTCGTCGGCCGCCTCGGACTTCTCCTCGGCGCCCTCGGCCTTGCCCGCCTTCTCCGGCTTCGCGCCCTGCGCGCCCGGCTGCGGCTCGGCCACGGCCACCCGCGCGGGGCGGATGGTGCGCTCGCCGATGCGATACCCGGGCTGCAGGATCGCCACGCAGGTCGTCTCGGTGACGTCCGGCGCGTAGCTGTGCATCAGGGCCTCGTGGATGGTCGGGTCGAAGGGCTCGCCCTCCTTGCCGAACTGCTGCAGGCCCAGCTTGGCCGCCACGGTCTCCGTCGACTCGGCCACCGACTTGAAGCCGCCGACCAGTTCGCCGTGTTCCCGCGCGCGGCCGATGTCGTCGAGCACGGGCAGCAGCTCGGACAGGAGGTTCGCGACGGCGATCTCCTTGACCGTGGCCCGGTCCCGCTCGACCCGGCGGCGGTAGTTCTGGTACTCGGCCTGGAGGCGCTGGAGGTCCGCGGTGCGCTCGTTGAGCGCGGTGCGCACCTGGTCCAGCTGGGCGACCAGACCGGCGTCTGCGTTCGCGTCCCCGGCCGGGGCCGCCCCCTCCTCGGGGGCGGTCTTCGGCTCGGCGTCGTCAGGGGTGGCGCCGGAGGGGACGTCGGGCTTCTCCTCGAAGCCCGGGGTCTCCTCCGTCACGCGGCACCGTCCTTGCGCTCGTCGTCCACGATCTCGGCGTCGACGACGTCGTCGTCGGCCTTGGCCTCACCGGCACCGCCGGCGGCGGCACCCGCGGCCTGGGCGTCGGCGTACATGGCCTGGCCCAGCTTCTGCGAGACGGCCGCGACCTTCTCGGTGGCGGTGCGGATCTCGGCGGTGTCCTCGCCCTTGAGCTTCTCCTTCAGCTCGGCGACGGCGGACTCCACCTCGGTCTTGACCTCGCCGGGGACCTTGTCCTCGTTGTCCTTGAGGAACTTCTCGGTCTGGTAGACGAGCTGCTCGCCCTGGTTGCGGGTCTCGGCGGCCTCGCGGCGCTTGTGGTCCTCCTCCGCGTAGCGCTCGGCCTCCTCGCGCATGCGGTCGACCTCGTCCTTCGGCAGCGAGGAGCCGCCGGTGACGGTCATCTTCTGCTCCTTGCCGGTGCCGAGGTCCTTCGCCGTGACGTGCATGATGCCGTTGGCGTCGATGTCGAAGGAGACCTCGATCTGCGGGACGCCGCGCGGCGCCGGCGGCAGACCGGTCAGCTCGAACATGCCGAGCTTCTTGTTGTAGGCCGCGATCTCGCGCTCGCCCTGGTAGACCTGGATCTGCACGGACGGCTGGTTGTCCTCGGCCGTGGTGAAGATCTCGGAGCGCTTGGTCGGGATCGTGGTGTTGCGCTCGATCAGCTTGGTCATGATGCCGCCCTTGGTCTCGATGCCGAGGGACAGCGGGGTGACGTCGAGCAGCAGGACGTCCTTGACCTCGCCCTTGAGGACACCGGCCTGGAGCGAGGCGCCGATGGCGACGACCTCGTCCGGGTTGACGCCCTTGTTGGCCTCCTTGCCGCCGGTCAGCTCCTTGACGAGCTCGGCCACGGCGGGCATACGGGTGGAGCCACCGACGAGCACGACGTGGTCGATGTCGTTGATGGAGATGCCGGCGTCCTTGATGACGTTGTGGAACGGCGTCTTGCAGCGCTCCAGCAGGTCGGCGGTCAGCTGCTGGAACTGGGCGCGGGTGAGCTTCTCGTCCAGGTGCAGCGGGCCCTCGGCGGACGCCGTGATGTAGGGCAGGTTGATCGAGGTCTCGGTGGAGGAGGACAGCTCGATCTTGGCCTTCTCGGCGGCCTCGCGGAGGCGCTGGAGGGCCATCTTGTCCTTGGACAGGTCCACGCCGTGGCCGGACTGGAACTGCTTGACCAGGTAGTCGACGACGCGCTGGTCCCAGTCGTCACCACCGAGGTGGTTGTCGCCGTTGGTGGCCTTCACCTCGACGACGCCGTCGCCGATCTCCAGCAGGGACACGTCGAAGGTGCCGCCACCGAGGTCGAAGACGAGGATCGTCTGGTCGTCCTTGTCGAGGCCGTAGGCCAGCGCGGCGGCGGTCGGCTCGTTGACGATGCGCAGCACGTTCAGACCGGCGATCTCGCCGGCCTCCTTGGTCGCCTGGCGCTCGGAGTCGTTGAAGTACGCCGGGACGGTGATGACCGCGTCGGTCACCTTCTCGCCCAGGTAGGCCTCGGCGTCCCGCTTCAGCTTCTGCAGGATGAAGGCGGAGATCTGCTGCGGGTTGAAGTCCTTCCCGTCCAGCGCGATCTTCCAGTCGGTGCCCATGTGACGCTTGACGGACCGGATGGTCCGGTCCACGTTGGTGACGGCCTGCCGCTTGGCGACCTCACCGACGAGCACCTCGCCGTTCTTCGCGAAGGCGACGACGGACGGCGTGGTCCTGGCGCCCTCGGCGTTGGTGATGACGGTGGGCTCGCCGCCTTCCAGAACGCTGACGACGGAGTTAGTCGTGCCCAGGTCGATGCCGACCGCACGTGCCATGGTTGATTCCTCCAGCTGACTTGAGTGGAACAGACTCAAGTGTGCACGAGCGGGCCCGCTGGGTCAACAGACCTGAGTTAACCAGGCTCAAGTCTTATCCGTTCCTTACACGCAACTGGCTTCTGACCTGCGTCGACGCCATACGGCGAGGCTGCTGAACGGGGATGCGAACCGGCACCCTGAGGAGCACGAGCACCAGCAGCACGGCCCCTCCCGCCACCCACAGTGCGGGCTTCTCCCCCACCCACCCCATGTGCACGAGCACTCCCGCGACCACCGTGACGAAGGAGCAGAACCCGAGCAGCACCACCGCCCCGGGCGGGGTGAGCCCGAGCCGCCGCAACCGGTGCGCGAGGTGGTCCGGCCCGCGCCGCAGCACGGGGCGCCGGCCGAGCAGCCGGACGAGCACCACCAGGGCGGCGTCCGCGACGGCGACGGCGACAAGGCAGAACGCCACCGCCGCGCTCGGCCCGATCGCGTACCCCGCGCGCGTGAAGACGACCGAGGCGGACAGCAGGAACCCGCAGAACAGCGAGCCGCAGGCGCCGAGGCCGACCCGCGCGGGGTGCCAGTTGTGCATCAGGAAGCCGGTGAGGGCGGCGGCGAACACGCTCAGCACCACGGCGAGTCCGTCCATCACCTCGATGGCGGCGCAGGCCCCGGCGCCGAAGGCCGTGACCACGCCGACCGTCCCGGCCAGCCCGTCGGCGTGGTCGAGCCCCCGGAAGACGAGGGAGGCGACGACGATCCAGCCGACGGCGAGCGCACCCCCGGCCACCCCGGTCTCGTCGTACGGCACCACACAGGCCGCCGCCACCGCCGTACCCGCGACGACCACCCGGCCGCGCAGCCGCCAGACGTCGGCGACCAGCCCGAGCGCGGCGACCGCCGCGGCGGCCAGCAGGAGCCTGCCCACCCCGTCCCCCAGAGGGGCGACCCGGGTCCACTCACCCGTCCAGGCGACCAGGCAGGTGACCACGACGACGGCGAGGCCGCCGAACAGCGGAAGGGGGCGCCGGCAGCGCCGGTCGACGACCCCCGCCCGCAGCGCGGGCACCCGGAGCAGTGCCGCCAGTACGGCGGTGAGCAGCAGGGCGGCGGTGGCCGCGGCGATCCCGTAGAGCACGGCTCTAAGGTAGGGGTGAAAGTAGCAATTCGGGATGAATAACACGATCAGATTGCCCGAGGGGTGATCGGCGGGACACGATGGGCGACCCCTCAGCGACCCATATCACCCCGCGCTCCCCTGCATCGCGACGGAAGATAGGGGTAGTCTCAGAGGACTACATAAGTTACCGCTTAGTAATGTTGCTCGGTTAATTCGAGGCCGCCCTCAGGAGCCCCAATGCAACTCGCCGCGATCATCGTGTCGCTGGTCCTGATCGTGGTCGGCGTGGCACTGTTCGGCCGCGCCCTCCTCCAGATCTACAACTTCATGCGTCTCGGCCAGCCGGTGCCGGCCGGGACCAGGACCAACGAACCCGGACAGCGCACCATCACCGTGGCCAAGGAGTTCCTCGGCCACACCCGGATGAACCGCTGGGGCGTCGTGGGCGTGGCGCACTGGTTCGTGGCGGTGGGCTTCTTCTCCCTGCTGCTGACGATCGTCAACGCGATCGGGCAGCTCTTCAAGGCCGACTGGCTCCTGCCGGTCATCGGCGACTGGGCGCCGTACAACGTCTTCGTCGAGTTCCTCGGCACCATGACGACGCTCGGCATTCTGGTGCTGATCGCCATCCGCCAGCTGAGCAAGCCGAACAAGCCGGGCCGCAAGTCCCGCTTCGCCGGCTCCAACTTCGGCCAGGCGTACTTCGTCGAGGCCGTCATCCTGATCGTCGGCGTCTGCATCTTCATGCTGCACGCGCTGGAGGGCGCCCAGCACCACGTCGACGGCTACGAGGCCTCCTTCTTCATCTCGTACCCGGTCGTCGCCTGGCTGAAGGGCATGAGCGTCGGCACGCTCCAGAACCTCACCTACTTCTTCGCCGGCCTGAAGATCGCGACCTCCTTCATCTGGATGATCACGGTCGCCCTGAAGACCGACATGGGCGTGGCCTGGCACCGCTTCCTCGCCTTCCCGAACATCTGGTTCAAGCGCAACGCCGACGGCGAGACCTCGCTCGGCGCGCTGCTCCCGATGACCTCGGGCGGCAAGCCGATCGACTTCACCGACCCCGGCGAGGACGACGTCTTCGGCGTCTCCCAGGTCGAGCAGTTCTCCTGGAAGGGCCTGCTGGACTTCTCCACCTGCACCGAGTGCGGCCGCTGCCAGTCGCAGTGCCCCGCCTGGAACACCGGCAAGCCGCTCTCCCCGAAGCTGCTGATCATGTCGCTGCGCGACCACGCGCACGCCAAGGCGCCGTACCTGCTGGCCGGCGGCGGCAAGACCATGGAGGGCGAGGAGAAGGCGTCCGAGGAGCAGCTGAAGGACGTCCCGGCCGCCGCCCTGGCCGAGGCCGAGCGCCCGCTGATCGGCACCGCCGAGGAGAACGGCGTCATCGACCCGGACGTGCTGTGGTCCTGCACCACCTGCGGCGCCTGCGTCGAGCAGTGCCCGGTGGACATCGAGCACGTCGACCACATCGTCGACATGCGCCGCTACCAGGTCATGATCGAGTCGGCGTTCCCGTCCGAGGCGGGCACGATGCTCAAGAACCTGGAGAAGAAGGGCAACCCCTGGGGCCTGGCCAAGAAGCAGCGCCTGGAGTGGACCAAGGAGGTCGACTTCGAGGTCCCGGTCGTCGGCAAGGACATCGAGGACCTCACCGAGGTCGAGTACCTGTACTGGGTCGGCTGCGCGGGCGCCCTGGAGGACCGCGCCAAGAAAACCACCAAGGCCTTCGCCGAGCTGCTGCACATCGCGGGCGTCAAGTTCGCGATCATGGGCGGCGACGAGAAGTGCACCGGTGACTCCGCCCGCCGCCTGGGCAACGAGCCCCTGTTCCAGGAGCTCGGCATGGAGAACGTGATGGCCCTGAACACGGCGTTCGGCGAGGAGCTGGACGACGACGGCAAGGTCACCGCGGAGTCCCGGAAGCCGAAGTCGGCGAAGAAGATCGTCGCCACCTGCCCGCACTGCCTCAACACGCTCGGCAACGAGTACCCGCAGCTCGGCGGCGACTACGAGGTCATCCACCACACCCAGCTGCTCCAGCACCTGGTGGACGAGGGCAAGCTGGTCCCGGTCACCCCGGTCGAGGGCATCATCACCTACCACGACCCGTGCTACCTGGGCCGCCACAACAAGATCTACACGCCCCCGCGCGAGATCATCGGCAAGGTCCCGGGCCTGCGCAACGAGGAGATGCACCGCCACAAGGAGCGCGGCTTCTGCTGCGGCGCCGGCGGCGCGCGGATGTGGATGGAAGAGCGCATCGGCAAGCGCATCAACAACGAGCGCGTGGACGAGGCGCTGTCCCTCAACCCGGACATCGTCTCCACCGCCTGCCCGTTCTGCCTCGTCATGCTCACCGACTCCGTGAACGGCAAGAAGAACGACGGCAAGGCCAAGGAGTCCATCCAGGTCGTCGACGTCGCCCAGCTCCTGCTGGACTCGGTGAAGACCCCGGCCGACCCGACGGACGCCTCGGAGTCCGAGACGGCGCCGGAGCCCGAGCCGGTGAAGTAACGGCCCCCACGGCCACCCCGGCCCTTCCGGGAACCACAACGCCCCCTGCTTCGCACAGGCAGGGGGCGTTGTCGCGTATCGAGGGCGGGTGTCGTCAGGCCTGCTTCGGGGCCGCCTGCTGGACCACGTCGAAGGACCACAGGGTCGAGCCGGACGCCGCCGGCTTCGGACGGTCGCCCTCCGCGCCGCCCTGGTGTGCGGCCTTCATCGGTCCCTCCATCCACGCCTGGAAGGACTCCTCGTCCCGCCAGCGGGTGTAGACGAGGTACTGGTCGGTGCCCTCGACCGGCCGCAGCAGCTCGAACCACTCGAAGCCGTCGGAGTTCTCCACGGCGTGGGCCCGCGAGGCGAACCGCTTCTCCAGGACCTCCCGCTGCTCGGCGGGCACGGTCAGCACATTGATCTTCACTACGCTCATGACACCATCCTGCGCCTGCCCGCCCGGCTCCGCCGCAGGGGCACCCGGTAACTCGCCACGGGCCTCACACACTTACCGGGTATTTACCGAACCCACGCGCAACCCTCGCGCACCACGGCGGGTCTCCTGATCGCCGACCGCCCACGCGCACCCCGGAGCAGGGCTCTGCGAACGGCTGGAACCCCGGGGGCGCGGACGGTCCGCACCCATCGACCGCGGATGCCCACCGGGCATCCCCCGCATGCCAGGAGAACGCATGCACACGCACCGCCGACTCGCCCTCGCGACGGCCACCGCGGCCGCGCTGACGGGCGGTCTGCTCACCTTCGCCTCCGCCCCCGCCACGGCCGCCGACTCCACCAGGGTCGCCAAGGCCGACTTCAACGGCGACGGCATCGGCGACCTCGCCACCTCCGCCGCCACCGCCTACGTCAGCGGCCACAAGGGCGCCGGCCAGGTCGTCGTCCTGTACGGCTCGAAGACCGGTGTCTCCGCCGCCAAGCGCACGGTCATCTCCCAGAACACCAGCGGCGTCCCCGGCACCGCGGAGGCCGGCGACATGTTCGGCGCCGACCTCGCCTACGCCGACTTCAACCACGACGGCTACGACGACCTCGCCGTGGGCACCCCCGACGAGAAGGTCGGCACCGACACCGACGGCGGCGCCGTCGCCATCCTGTGGGGCTCCAAGAGCGGTCTGACCGGCAAGGCCGCCGACGTCCCCGACCCGGCGCCCGGCTCCCACGACTACTGGGGCCAGAGCCTGGCCGCCGGCGACTTCGACGGCGACGGCAAGGCCGACCTGGTCGTCGGCAGCAGCTCCAGCACCCTCTACCTCTACCGGGGCGGCTTCACCACCGCCGGCAAGCCCGGCAGCCGCACCACCGTCAAGGCGCCGATCCAGTCGGCCTCCGGCACCAGCCCCTACGGCCCGATCAACCTGACCGCGGGCGACGTCAACGGCGACCACCGCACCGACCTCGTGGTCGACGGCTTCGAGACGAAGACCGGCAACGGCTGGAACACCAACTACTGGCTGCCGGGCACCGCCGGCGGCCTCAACGCCTCGGCCGCCAAGACGCTCAAGCCCGGCATCATCACCGCCATCGGCGACATCAACGGCGACGGTTACGGCGACATCGTCAGCGGAGCCGACTGGGACGCCACCGGCAGCGACGGCAAGGCGATACCGGACGCGGCCAACGGCGGCAAGGTCAGCGTCACCTACGGGTCCGCCTCCGGGCCGGCCGGCACCACCGCCATCACCCAGAACACCGGCAACGTCCCCGGCAGCTCCGAGAAGGGCGACGCGTTCGGCTGGGAACTGGACCTCGGCGACATCAACGGCGACGGCTACCAGGACCTCGTCGTCACCACCCCGCAGGAGGACATCTCCGGCGTGAGCAACACCGGCATGGTCACCGTGCTGTACGGCTCGAAGTCGGGCGTGAACACCTCCTCCGGCGCCCAGGCCTTCGCCCAGAGCACCGCGGGCGTCCCCGGCGCCGACGAGAAGAACGACCTGTTCGGCACCGACGTCAAGCTGGACGACGTCACCGGCGACGGCAAGGCGGACCTGCTGATCGGCTCGTACGAGAACGGCGGCGACGGCGCCGTCACCTACCTGCCGTCGACCGGCACGAAGATCACGACGACCGGCTCCCGCGCGGTGTCGGCGTCCGCCGCGGGCATCTCGACCAGCGGCATGCCCCAGTTCGGCTCGGTCTTCGCCGACTGAGACGGTCCAAACCCCCAGTGATCCCTGGGATACGGCGGACCATCCCTTAGGGGATGTCACAGGTCGGCCGCAATGCCGGGCCCGGACGCCCGGGCCCGGCACGTGGCCCTCCGGGACCAGGTACGTTCGATGACGTGGCTGGATTCAGGATCGGACGTGGGGGCCAGGACGACCGCACCCCCCAGGGACAGCAGGCGCCGCAGGGCCCGTCGTACGGCCGGCCCGGCCCGTCGGGCGGGCGGCGGGGGCCGTCGCCGTACGGGCAGCAGGGTCAGCACGGGCAGCCGTACGGGCAGGGCGCGGGCCCCTCGTACGGGCAGCCCGCGGGACGGCCCTCGGGCGCCCCGCACGGCTACCCGTCGGCACCGCAGCCGCCGCAGCCGCCGTACGGGCACGCACCGTACCCGCAGCAGGGCGGGCGGTCGCCGTACGGCTACCAGGGCCAGGCGGACGACGGCCCGGAGTACTTCGACGACGGCTACGCGGGCCACGGCCACGGCGCGCCGGACCCGTACGCGGCCAACAACGCGGGCCACACCCAGGCCTTCTCCATCGACGAGGCCGCCGCGTACACCCAGGGCGCGACCTACCAGGCCGGTGCCGCCGCGCCCGCCGCGCCGACGGGCCCGCCGCTGCACTGGAAGGAGCTGCTGAGGGGCGTCGTCCTCGCCCCCGACCAGACCTTCCTGCGGATGCGGGACTACTCGATGTGGGGCCCGGCCCTGATCGTGACCTTCCTGTACGGCCTGCTCGCCGTGTTCGGCTTCGACAACGCCCGCAAGGAGGCCATCGGCGCCACGCTGTCCAACGCGGTGCCGATCGTGCTGATCACGGCGATCGTGATGGTGCTCGGCCTGTTCGTGCTGGGCGTGGTCACCCACACCCTGGCCCGCCAGCTCGGCGGCGACGGCGCCTGGCAGCCCACGGTGGGCCTGTCCATGCTGATCACGGCCCTCACGGACGCGCCCCGCCTGGTCTTCGCCATGTTCTTCGGCGGCGACGCCGGCTTCGTGCAGATACTCGGCTGGGCGACCTGGCTCGGCGCGGGCGCCCTGCTCACCCTGATGGTGTCCCGCTCCCACGACCTGCCCTGGCCCCGGGCGCTGGGCGCGTCGGCGATCCAGCTGATCGCGCTGCTGTCGATCGTGAAGCTGGGCACGTTCTAGTCCCGATCGGCTCCCCCCCTCGCATACGGAAGGGCCCCCGGCCGCGAAGCCGGGGGCCCTTTCCGTATGTCCGGGTGGCCGGTGTCCTCAGGCGTCGAGGACCTGGCCGTCGTGCTTCACCACGGGCGGTTCCACGCTCCACGGGAAGTTGATCCAGTCGTCCGTGCGCTTCCACACGTACTCGCACTTCACGAGGGAGTGGGACTTCTCATAGATCACCGCGGAGCGGACCTCGGCGACGGTGTCGAGGCAGAAGTCGCGGACGAGCTTCAGCGTCTTGCCGGTGTCGGCGACGTCGTCGGTGATCAGCACCTTCTTGTCGGAGAAGTCGATCACGTTGGGCACGGGCGCCAGCATGACCGGCATCTCCAGGGTGGTGCCCACGCCCGTGTAGAACTCGACGTTCACCAGGTGGATGTTCTTGCAGTCCAGCGCGTAGGCGAGGCCGCCCGCGACGAACACGCCGCCCCGCGCGATGCTGAGCACGATGTCCGGCTGGTAGCCGTCGTCCGCGATGATCTGCGCCAGCTCGCGGACGGCGCCGCCGAACTGGTCGTAGGACAGGTTCTCCCGCACGTCACTCATGATCTGAATGCCCTCACACCTGGGTCCGATGGAAATTGACATAGGACCGCGAGGCGGTCGGCCCGCGCTGGCCCTGGTACCGCGACCCGTACCGTTCACTGCCGTACGGGAACTCGGCGGGCGAGGACAGCCGGAACATGCACAGCTGCCCGATCTTCATCCCGGGCCAGAGCTTGATGGGCAGGGTGGCGAGGTTGGACAGCTCCAGGGTGACGTGTCCGCTGAACCCCGGGTCGATGAACCCGGCGGTGGAGTGCGTGACGAGCCCGAGCCGGCCGAGCGAGCTCTTCCCCTCGAGCCGCGAGGCGAGATCGTCGGGCAGCGAGATGACCTCGTACGTCGAGGCGAGCACGAACTCCCCCGGGTGCAGGATGAACGGCTCGTCCCCGTCGGGCTCCACGAGCCGGGTCAGGTCGGGCTGCTCGACCGAGGGGTCGATGTGCGGGTACCGGTGATTCTCGAACACCCGGAAATAACGGTCCAGCCGGACATCGATGCTCGACGGCTGCACCATGGATTCGTCATAGGGATCGATGCGCACCCGCCCGGCGTCGATCTCGGCCCGGATGTCCTTGTCTGAGAGAAGCACGTAGCGAGGATACGCAAGGCGCGCGGAGCCATGACAATCGTGACGACTCCGCGCGCCGGTGGTGACGGGCCGACTACAGCCGGTCCCGTGCGGTTGCCTCTACCCCTGCTTCTCCAGGGCGACCGGTACGACGCTGCGGAGCCGGGCACACCGGGGGCACCTCATGAGCCGACCGGGGCCGAGCCGCTCGGCCTGCTGCATCGGGAACGAAGCGGTGCTGAAGACGTGCCCATCCGCACAGCGGACGACGGTGCGTTCCATCAAGTCCCTTAAGTCCCTTCCCCAAGAGCCTCGTCGGGCTGACCAACCCGACGACAAAAGCCACATTACGGGATCAAAGAGACGACTCTCCAGGCGGCACTCCGGCCCCTTCGGGACCCTCCCCCACACCTCCACCGTACGCCCCAACTCCCGCCCGCCGCAGCCGGATCCCCACCCTGAAACCCGCTCAGGCCCCCGGGTCCGAGCACCGAGGGCCTGCGATGAGGTACAGTGAGCGAGCGTCGGACACGGACCCCTCTCGGGGGCTTTGTCCGTACTTACGCGGGTGTAGTTTAATGGTAGAACATCAGCTTCCCAAGCTGAGAGCGCGAGTTCGATTCTCGTCACCCGCTCCAGAGAAAAACCCCAGGTCAGTGGCCTGGGGTTTGTTTGTTGTCTGGTCCAATTCGGGGCGGCGTGCCCCCTGTGTGCCCTAAGTCGGCAGGCAGGCGGCTGCACCGAAGTCGCAAGAGCGGAGCCACCGACCCCTAGGTACAGGAGCGTGGTTTGGGTTTTACTGATCGCGGTCCTGCTTCGACCCAACGCAACCCGCCAGCAGCAGGACTGCCACGAGGCTGCTTGTAATTCCAGCCGTAGGACTCAGCGCTACCTTGGCCTTCATGTCGCCCCCACACGCATCTGGCAATGCTTGTGATGATCGCATGTGTGATGGCGCTCACCACAGGCTTCGAGTTCACTCTCCGCTCTGAGCGGACTGGAGGTGAGCTCATGCCCGGGCCGTCTCTGGGCCGTGCGGGGGTGCTCAACGATGACAGTCGACGACCGCTCTTCCCCTACTCAGAGACGGTGCTTCGCGTACCCACGCAGGTGCTCATCCGTGAAGCAGAGTTGAGGAAGATCAGAAGTCGTCCGTGCCCCGTCCGTGCCCGATCGTGCAGAGAGGCGATCAGTCGAGCCACACGAGCATGGCGTCATCCGCTGCCGCGGCAGCCCCGAAGAACTGCGCCAGGCCGTCGTACCAGTGACGCCCCCACTCAAGCGCTCCAGGCTCATCCCATCCGAGGGGATACACCCCAGCCAGGGGATACACAGCAGCCTTAGTCAGGTCGGCCGGATTCACGCCGCTAACCAGCTGGTCATACGTGGTGGCACGCAGCGCCCGCGCGGCAAGACCCACCCGCTCCGAGCGTAGGTACCTCGGCGGCCCGTAACCCCAGTCCTCATCCTCGGCAAACGGCTCCTCACCATGGATGACGTCCACCGGGAAGTCGGCACGCGTCAAGAGGAAGCCCAGCATGTCCCAGGTCTTGGACGTGCTGAAATGACGCGCTTCGGTCGGCGCAGGTTCGGACTCCTCCTCGGCGTCCTGGACCTCTTCGGCGAAATCCAGCGCCCAGTCAGGGTCCTGAATCGCCCGGCCGAGCTCAGCAGCCGTAACGCGCAGGTACTCACCGATCATGCTCATGGCCGGAGACTAGACGAGGCCTCTGACAGCGGTGGGCGGGCAGACCGTCTCAGTTTCCGTCTCGTTCAGCCTCGTTCAGCAATGTTCATCTGAGCCGCCGTGCCGGTTCCAACCTGGGTCGCGAGCCGCCCACGAACCCAGGTAAACGCCCCCTGCACACACCCCACCACCACAGTTGGAAAGCGTGCACGCCTACAGGGACTTTGGAGGGGGGTGGTATCGAAGCTTCACGAGCTCCCGGACCGACGCGGCTCGGGGACCTCTTCTGAGCCACCCCCCTTGGTCGCGCTCTCGCCGTACCACGGCAGCAGACCGACCCAACGCCCCGAAGAGTACTGGCGGGTACTGACAACGCCGCTGCACCACAAGCGCACCAGATGCAGCGGGGAACCACGGCGAAGTCGGTTGACGCCGACGAGGCCACTGTCCAGCTGTCCCTCCAGGTCAGGGCTGCAACGGGCCCGGGATGCCCGCAGCTTCCCAAACTGCGTCACCTCAGACACAGCGAAGGCCTTGATGCCGACCGCCGGCATCGAGGCCCTTCCGGTCGTCAGCTCAGACAGGAAGCAGCAGACCAGCTGCGGAACCTTCTGCGACCGCCGCGGCCACCATCAGAACGGCCTCAAGTGACTTTCGCATTTTGCTCATGGTGCTCCCCCTTCGAGTAGCGCGGGCAGTTGCGTTACCTGACGTAGTGCTTCCTAGGACCAGTGCAACGAACCTCAGTGCCAACGCGGCCGAAGCGAGTACGAGGAAGGGCGCAAGGGGAATCGAACCCCAAACTCCTGCCCCTAGTCTCAACTGACGACGCGCCGAGCATATATGGACCACTCCACCGCGAGTGCTCAAAGTGGGCCAACAGTCCTCTCTGGAACGGCCGTGCCAGATGCGTGCCAGGTCGTGCGGGGAATCACGGGGAACAGCGGGTACCAAAGCGGTGGGCAGGCTGGGAGCCGAGGCGCTCCGCCGCAGGCCAACAGGGCAACCCTGGCCGAAGCACCCAAGCTTCCCAAGCTGAGAGCGCGAGTTCGATTCTCGTCACCCGCTCTTTTGGAGCCCCAGGTCAGCGGCCTGGGGCTTGTTCATTGAGGGGCCGATGCTGCGTGGGCGGGCACAAGCCCCTTGTGGAAGCGGGCTCTTGACCGCCGGGGCCCTGCGTCAGAGCGGGAGGTCGTCGGGGAGTACCCGGAACGCCTTGTAACGGCCCAGCGGGCGTACGGCCCGGAAGTCTCGTCGGTCGAGGGTGAGAATCGCGTCCGTGTCGTAGTCGGCGGCAAGCGCCACGTTCACCGCGTCGGCGAGGTCGAGGTCCAGCGCGCGGTAACGGACACGGACGGACTGGGCTGCGCCCAGGTGGTCCTCCGTGATCTCCGGCAGGACGACACGACCCCGGCTCATCCAGCGCCGCAGGTCGTCGACAGCGCTGAGGGCGGCCTCCCTGCCGAGCTCACGCGTCGCCACGTGATCCAGGTCGGCCAGCAGGAGCGGGGACATGACCAGCAGGCCCGCCGCCACGATGGCCTCGTTCGCCGCCCGGTGTTCCGGGTGAGCCGAGTCCAGGGCCGCCAGAAGGCCGGACGTATCGGCGGTCGCCCCGTCGGCCGCGCAACCGGACCGGGCGCGCCGTCAGGCGGAACGTGTCGTCGACCGAGCAGGCCGGGTCGCACGGAACGATGGGCTTCCGGAACCGGCGGCCGCCGCAATGCTTCACGTCGCCCTGTACGGCGATGAGGACCGGGCGGCTCAGAGGCGACCGTCAGCTCACCGGAGCAATCTCATCGGCCAGGTCGCGGATGCGTTTTTCGATCTCGTCACGGATCGGGCGAACCGCTTCCACGCCTTGCCCGGCCGGGTCGGGGAGTTGCCAGTCGAGGTAGCGCTTGCCGGGGAACACGGGGCAGGTGTCGCCGCAGCCCATCGTGATGACGACGTCGGACGCCTGGACCGCCTCCACCGTGAGCACCTTGGGCACTTCGGCCGCGATGTCGATGCCCACCTCCGCCATCGCTTCCACGACCGCCGGGTTGACGGTGTCGGCGGGAGCGGAGCCTGCGGAGCGGACTTGGACGCGGGCGCCGGCGAGGTGGGTGAGGAAGGCGGCGGCCATCTGTGAGCGGCCTGCGTTGTGGACGCAGACGAACAGGACGGACGGGGCGGCGGTGTCAGACAAGGGCTGAATCTTCCTGAGGTGCGGGGGCGGGGAAGCAGCGGCGGGCGTACAGGGCGACGTACACCAGGCCGATGAGGACGGGCACCTCGATGAGGGGGCCGACGACGCCGGCGAGGGCCTGCCCGGAGGTGGCGCCGAAGGTGGCGATGGCGACGGCGATGGCCAGCTCGAAGTTGTTGCCCGCAGCGGTGAACGCCAGCGTCGTGGTCCGCGAGTAGTCGAGGCCGACCGCACGGCCCAGAGCCATGGACCCGGCCCACATGACGCCGAAGTAGACCAGCAGCGGCAGGGCGATGCGGGCGACGTCCAGCGGCTGTGAGGTGATCGCGTCACCTTGCAGGGCGAAGAGGACGACGATCGTGAACAGCAGTCCGTACAGGGCGAAGGGACCGATGCGCGGGATGAGCTTGGACTCGTACCAGGTGCGGCCCTTGGTCTTCTCGCCGATGCGTCGGGTGAGGTAGCCGGCCGCGAGCGGGATGCCGAGGAAGATGAGCACGCTGCGGGCGATCTCCCAAACCGACACGTTCAGGCCGGTCTGTTGCAGGCCGAGCCGGCCGGGCAGGACGGAGAGGTAGAACCAGCCCAGTGCCGAGAAGGCGATGACCTGGAAGACGGAGTTCAGGGCGACCAGGACGGCGGCGGCTTCGCGGTGGCCGCAGGCGAGGTCGTTCCAGATGACGACCATGGCGATGCAGCGGGCCAGGCCGACGATGATCAGGCCGGTGCGATAGGCGGGCAGGTCCGGCAGGAACAGCCACGCCAGCGCGAACATGAGCGCCGGGCCTACGATCCAGTTGAGCAGCAGGGACGGCAGCAACAGGCGGCGGTCGCGGGTGACGGTGTCGAGGCGGTCGTAACGCACCTTGGCCAGCACCGGGTACATCATCACGAGCAGTCCCAAGGCGATCGGCAGGGACACCCCCGTCACGGTCACCTTGGCCAGCGCGTCACCCAGGCCCGGTACCAGACGGCCCAGACCGAGGCCCACGGCCATGGCCGCGAGGATCCATACGGCCAGGTAGCGGTCGACGAAGGACAGGCGTCGGGCCACGTTCCCTTCGGGCACGGCAGTGCTCACGAGGCGGCTCCGGCCGGCGCGGTCCGCTCGGGCAGCGGCTCACCGGCCGGACGGGTCAGGATCCCGGCGAGACGGTCGGTCATCTCCGGGACGAGCCAGTAGTAGACCCAGGTGCCGCGCCGCTCGCAGTCGATCAGGCCCGCCTGCCGCAGCAGCTTCAGGTGGTGCGAGATCGTCGGCTGGGACAGCTCGAAGGCCGGGGTCAGGTCGCAGACGCACACCTCGCCGCCCGCCCGGGAGGCGATCATCGACAGCAGGCGCAGCCGCACGGGATCACCCAGCGCCTTGAACACCTTCGCCAGCTCCACGGCCTGGCCCTCGTCCAGGGGAGCGGTCAGCAGCCCAGGGCAGCACGCTCCGGCGTCATCGCTCTGACCGAGCACCACCAGCTCTTGATTCGACATACCTCTATGTTGACAGCCTTCGATCCAGCACACAATCTTGCATCGACAGACATCAATGCAACCGGATGGGAGCCCGTCATGTCTCGCGCTCAGCTCGCCCTGCGTGTCAGTGACCTTGAAGCGTCGATCACCTTCTACTCGAAGCTGTTCGGCACCGAACCGGCCAAGCGGCGCGAGGGCTATGCCAACTTCGCCATCACCGAGCCGCCGCTCAAGCTCGTGCTGATCGAGGGTGAGCCCGGCGAGGAGACCCGCCTCGACCACCTCGGCGTCGAGGTCGAGTCCACCGACCAGGTCAACGCCGCCACCACCCGGCTCAAGGACGCGGGCCTGGCCACCTTCGAGGAGAACGACACGTCCTGCTGCTACGCGCTCCAGGACAAGGTGTGGGTCCACGGCCCCGGCAAGGAGCCGTGGGAGGTCTACGTCGTGAAGGCCGACGCCGACAGCCTCGGCAGGAGCGCCGACCCCGACGCCACCGGTGACGGCTGCTGCACCAGCCAGGCCACCGAGGAGACCCCTGTAGCGGCCGGGTGCGCCTGCGGCTAGGGATCCGAACGGCCTGGTAGCCCACGGCCGGCCGTCTCAGTTTCCGTCTCATTCGGCGACGGTCACCACCGTTCAGGGGAGTCCTGCCGACGACTTCCGCTGAACAAACGGACGCGCATGAACAAGGCCCAGGTCGGCGACCTGGGCCTTGTTCATGCGCGCAACGATCACTCTGCGTGTCCGGACCGGCGGCCGATGGGGACGTGTCCCCGGAGCATGACTCGCCGACCGAGTTCATGTGACGCCAGGCGCTAGTCGGACGCCGGTACGAAGACCGTCTGCGAGGTGGCCGACTGGAAGTTGGCGTCTGCGTCGAACACGGCTCGGTAGTAGCCGGCGCCGCTCTGGTCGAGGTCCGCGGCGAAATCGTTGCCGCTACCGCCCCAGGTTGCCTCGACCGTGGTGAGCGTCGACCAGTTCACGCCGTCGGGCGAGTACTGGATGTGGACGTTGATCGAGCCGGGCGTCCACCCGTCGGGGAAGTCGATGAGGCCCTCCGCGTGAACGTGTTCCGTGTCGGAGCGGGCGGTCGTGAAGGACGTGAATCTCGAAGCCCGGTGCACGTGGACGACGTCGCTCGTACCGGTGCCGGCCTGGAGGAACGGGTCGTCCGAGGTGTCCAGGGCAAGTTGGAAGTAGCCGCCCTGCCACGGCGTGTAGTCCATGGTGAATGTGCCGTCGTCAGCGGTGGTGAAGCGGCCCACGAGGTCGGTCTGCGCATCGTCGGGGCCGAACAGGACGCCTCCGGAGCGCCCGGCCAGGGGCACCCAGCCGTCCGCGGTCTTCTGTTCCACCTTGACGCTCAGCGTGACCGGTTGGCCGAAGTCGACGTCGGTCGCGCTCACCGTGGACGTGAAACGGGTGGGAACCTGATCGACACCGATCTGAACCGTCTCCGACTCCCCGTACAGCACCGGCGGCGTGCCACCGTCCATTCTGAACACCGCCTGGATGGGCGCGGCGGCGTCGAGCCGCACCGAGGCGGTGAAGTGCCCCTGGGCGTCAGTGGTCACAGTGGTCTGCGTCCAGTAGTCGACATCGATATCGACGTGGCGTGCCGCGAGAGGCTTCACCTGACGGGTCGGCCACCGCCCGTACAGCGTCCCCTCGACCTGCACGTCACGGTGGTCCCGGTCGATGGCCGTGCGGTCGACGGTGAGCGCGCCGAACTGCGCCACGACGTAGTAGGCGAAGTCCCCCGCGGACCGACGGGAAACGTGGCCGCCATCGGCGTCCGTCACGTCCACGTCGATCCGGTACTGGCCGAACTCCGGCAACTTCAAGGGCTCTTTGGTGCGCCAGACGCCGTCCTGGCGAGTGCCGGAGAAGAGACGGAAGTCCTCGGTCCCTATCTTGGCGACCCCGGTCTGCGAGGTGTACGAGACCAGGTGCGCCGTGATGTCCCTGATGTCGGCCCCGGACCGGGCATTGATCTGCAGGATCCCGAGGTCGTCCGACACGCTACCGGCATAGGTGACCTCCGGCTGGTCCGCGGCCTGCGCGGCTGTCACACCTCCCAGGCCGAACGCGGCGGCTACGCCGGCCACGGTGACCCATCTGCATATTCTCCGCAACAACACTCTCGATCCCCACCCCTGACGCTTTCGAGACGGCGGAACCCCTACGGAACGCCCGCCCGGCCGCCATCTTTATATCCACCACTCAGTAGGAACGCGGGGCGTTTGGAAGCGTGCGCGCGACTTCGCGATGCCCAAGTGCGGTGGAACAGTGACGACTTGCATCGATGGTCGTCCACCAGTGCAGCTCCGCCCGCGCCCGGAGTCGGCTGCCGTGAGCGCTGACGTCGTCTCCGTGACTGCCCGGAGGGCCGGTGGGCCACGGGACAGCAGCGGGGTGAATCCGCGTCGTCGGTGACGCTCCTGCGAGCCGGCCGGCGTCCGGGTCACCGGGGCACGGGGCCCGTCACCCGCAGGCCCTAGTCTGATCCCCGTGAGGCAGACAGGCGCTCGGAAGGACGATCGGTGATGACGCCCCTGAGCACCGGGGACCCGGAGTCCATCGGCGGGTACACCCTTCTCGGGCGGCTCGGGGCGGGCGGCATGGGGGTCGTCTATCTGGGAGTCTCCGCCTCGGGCCGGCAGGTCGCGGTCAAGCTCGCGCACGGGCCCCTTGCGCAGGAAGAGGAGTTCCGGACGCGCTTCCGGCAGGAGGTCGCGGCGGCGCGGCGCGTGAGCGGTGCCTTCACCGCGCCGGTCGTGGACGCCGACCCGGACGCCGACCGGCCGTGGATGGCGACGCTCTACGTGCCGGGGCTCAACCTGGCCGAGGTCGTGGAGCGGGACGGCCCGCTGAACCTGCGGGAGTTGCGCGCGCTGGGGCTCGGGCTCGCCGAGGCGCTGCGCGACATCCACCGGGCGGGTCTGGTGCACCGGGACCTCAAGCCGCGCAACATCCTGATGACCGAGGACGGGCCGCGCGTCATCGACTTCGGCATCTCGCGCGCCGCCGACAACCAGAACCTCACCACGACCGGGCGGATGATCGGCACTCCGCCGTTCATGTCGCCGGAACAACTGGCCGCCCCCCGGGACGTCACCCCGGCCTCGGACGTGTTCTCGCTGGGGTCACTGCTGGTGTTCGCGGCCGTCGGCACGGGACCGTTCGACGCCGACAGCCCGTACATAACCGGCTACCAGGTGGTGCACGGGACCCCGGACCTCGACGGGGTGCCCGCAGCGCTCCTCGGCGTCGTCGAGCGCTGCCTGGACAAGGACCCGGCCGCGCGACCGGACCTGACGGAGCTGCACCGCATGCTCCAGGCGCTGCCGGAGTCCGACGTCACCGGGTCCGCGACGGCCGCGCAGTCCGCGCAGTCCGCGCACCCCGAGCGCCGGCCCGCTGCCCGGAGCGCGGCCCCCGCCTCGGCAGATGCCGAAACCGGTAACGGAACCGGTGCCGGAACCGGCAGGCGCCGCCGGACACGGATGCTGCTCACCGGCCTCGGCGCGGCGCTGGGCGTCACGGGGCTGGTCGTCGGGGTGGGCGTCTTCGCGTCCGACGCGCACACCACCACCGCCTCCGAGAGCACCCGCGCCGCGTCACTGCCCGACGGCTGGCGGCCATGGCGCACGCGGCTGCGGGACGACGTGCAGGGTGTACCGCTCGACTACGACGACCCCGGATGCGTGACGGAGCGAAGCGCCCTGTTCTGCGGCGGTACGGGCTTCACGGTCGCCCGGATCGACGCGGCCTCCGGCCGCACCCTGTGGCGGTCCGGCACCCGGCCCCAGGGGGTGCAGCCGATCGGCGTTCGCGACGGTCTGGTCTATGTGTACGAGGACCCGGACGACACGACCAGGCGCGTGGTGGCCCTGGACGCGGCCACCAGGCACCGGCGTTGGCAGCGCGACATCAACAAGTCCGAGGCGGCGGTCCTCTACGACGGCGGGCTGCTGACCCTGTCTCCCGACTCGTCGTCGTTCGTGGCCTACGGGCCTGCCGGTCGGGAACGGTGGCGGGCGCCCTCGCCGGCCGAGTACTGCACTCCGTCGGTGCTGGGAGGCGTCCCCTACGCCCTGTGCTCGAAGGGCACCGAGCCCGGCCAGGCCCCCGTCCGGCTGATGAAGCTCGAACCCGGGGGCCTGACCGCGATCGCGACACTGCCCGAGAAGGCGGAAGCGCTCGGCGCCGTCGACGGGCAGCCGCTGTTCCTCGCCCCCCAGACCGCGAAGGACGTGTACGAGGCCGGGTACGAGCGGCCGTACAACGCGCTGCTGCGCGTGGTCCCGGAAACCGGACAGGTCAGACGGACACCGCTGGCGCACCCGCTGACCGGCGCGGCCACCCTGGTGGACGGCGTCGTCTACTTCGTCCGGTCCGACGGGTCGGTCACCGCGGTGTCGGCGGACAGCGGCAGGCAACTGTGGCAGAAGACGACGGACATGGAGAGTCTGTCCGCGCCCGCCGTGTCGACGACGTACAAGCGGGTCTACTTCTGCAACCGCTTCGGCCGGCTGCTGGCGCTGGACAGCCGCACCGGAGCGGAGGTCTGGCGCACCTCCGCGCCGGCCGACCCCGGGGACAAGACGCAGTCCTATCCGCCGCGCGTGCTGCTGGTCGAGGACGCGATCGTGGCGACGGCCGGCGACACGGCCTTCTCCCGGAGCCCGGACGGGCCCAAGTGACCTGCGCGGTGAGCCCGCACGACGCGGCGAGGAGAGACGCCCCCTGAGGCCGGCACCCGGAAACCGGGTGCCGGCGTCTCCCGTGGATCCCTACCGGCGTACGGCACCCCGGGCAGGTGCCGAGCGGTCGTCGGTGTCGCAGTGGCCAGGGCCCCTGCCGTAGTCGCCGTAGCCGGGGTGTTCCCGGTCCCTGATCGCGGTGGGGTCGGTGGCGGTGTGGGTGGTGGTGTCACCGCCTCCGGTGACGATGGCGGTGTTGGTGACCTGCGCAGGGGCGTCGCAGGAGACGTCGACCTTCAGGGTGATGGGCGGGTAGCCGTGCCCGGCGGGCAGGACGTCGCCGCGGGTGCAGGTGAGGGTGGCGAGAACGCAGTGCCATCCCGTGCCGGTGATGCCGTCGGCCCGAAGACCCGCGGGGAGGGTGTCGTGGACGGTGACCGTGGTGCCGTCGGTCGGACCGGCCGACGGGGCGTTGGCCACGGTGATGGTGTAGACGCCGTCCCTGCCCCGGACGAAGGTCCCCGGGTGGCTCTTGGCGATGGTCAGGGAGGGACGGCCGACCGGGACGACCGTGAAGGTGATGCCGGTGTTGCCGGTGTCGTCCAGGATGCGGGGGTCGGTGGCGGCGGTGGCACCGGCGTCGGTGAGGCCGGCGGTGGCGATGGCGTTGTTCACCGGCACCGTCCTGTCGTCGTCCTGGGTGACGTGGGCGTGCTGAACCGTGGCGGCGAGGGCCGCGGCCAGGGCGATCGCGAGAACGGCCGGCCTGGCCGCCATGACCGCTCCTGCCCTGCGGGCCTGCGCCCTGAGCCATGGACGAGCCACGCCGTCCCCGCCTTTCCTGCCGCGGCCGGTCCCGGCCCGCCCTCTCTCATGCCTGAACACCGGCATCTCCGCTTCCAGATGATCGACGACTTCCGGATGATCGACGACAAGACGTGGACGGGGTCATCGGCGCCGCCGCAGGAACGTGGAGCGCAGAAGACCCAGAGCGGCGAGGACGAGGGCTGAGAACCCGGCGACCACGGGAGTGGGGAAGCCCTGTTCCCGGACGACGGACGCGGCCACCGCTCCGGCGCCACCGGCAGCCGCCGGAAAGGTCACGGTGGCGCGCGTGCCGTGCTCGACCAGGCCGCTCCTGAGGGTGAGCGCCGCGGTCCACGGGCCGTCCGGCAGCCGTGCGTCCAGCGGGACGACCACCTCCGCGACGTCGCCCGGAGCCAGTGTGGTGCCCGTCCGGGCCTGGAAAGGTCCGGCGCGCAAGCCGCCCGGCCCGCCGGAGAGGGAGAGTGCCCCGACGAGGTCGAGGGCGCGGCCCCCCGTGTTGCGGACACGGGCTCGCACCTCCCCCCGCCCGTCGCGGGCGCGGGCCGCGTGGAGTTCCTCGATCCTGAACTCCGAGGGCGGCTCACCCCCGGGCCCGACGTCGATGTACATGCGGACGCCCACCCGGCCCAGGATCGTCACCGTGTGCGAGTGGTCCTCGGGGATGCCCGTCTGCGCCCAGATGACGCCGTACCGCTCCCCGGCGGCGGCGTCCCTGGGCACCCGGATGGTGGCGCGGACCCGTGCCGACCCGGAGGCCGCCAGTTCGAGGTCGGTGGTGTCGAGTGACGTCCAGCCGGTCAGTTCGTTGGGGGTGCGTCCCGGTGCGAAGGCGAACGCGCCCTTCGCGATGGCGGCCGCCGCGGCGTAGACGTTCACGTGCATCGGCGTGGACGACTCGTTGGTGACCTCCACCCGCCGTTCGATGACCGAGCCGGGGGCGACGTGGTCGACGATGTAGGCCCGCGCCCTGGGATCGGCGCGGCGGCTTTCCGGAGCGTCGAGCAGTTTGATGCCGATGGTCCTGCCCGTGGCCGGGGCGTGGGAGGAGGACGCCCGGGACGCACCGTGCGCCCCATGCGCCGCCGCCGGCCTCACCCAGGCCGCCTGTACGCAGGCCAGCACCAGCAGGAGGACCCAGTACCGGCGCGGCCCCTTCATCCCGTCAGGCAACGGACTGGGTCAGCGTGCCGGTGTAGTTCCCGCCGACGGCGCTGGGGGGCACGTTGACGGCGATGGTCGGGTTCCAGGACGCGGTGTTGTCTCCGACACCGGCGGTCCCCGTGACCACCACCTGCGGGGAGTTGCTCAGCGTCACGTTCGTCGGGGTGACGGTGATGGTGCCGGTCGTCGTCACCGAACCGGGCGCGTACGTGGCGTCGGTGGCGGGCACCGTCGCCGAGCCGTTGGTGAAGTCCGTCTCCGCCGCGGTCACCGTCCAGGAGGCCGAGACGAGGGCCCGGTCGTCGGTGACGGTCACGGGACCGAGCAGCGCGCTGATCTGGGTGCCGGGAGCTCCCGAACCGAGGTTGGCGCTGGCCGGTACCGACAGTGTCAACGCGCCGGACGTGACGGTGTAGGTGATCGTGGTGCTGGGGTCGTCCGCCGCGGCGGCGAGGCCCGGCTGGACGAGGACCAGAGCGGCGGCCGCGGCCGCGACAGACAGGGTTGGTACGCGCACGACAACTCCCGAAGTGGCCGCGGCCGGCGGAAATCCCGGCTGACAGCGGACGTGCTGGCTGACGTGACGCAGAAAATCGGGCACGGCCTGTTCGCACAAGACGACGCGCGCCGCGCTGGACCGCACGAAGGAGGACATTTCATCCGGTGCGAGGTGCCTGCGGCGTTCCGTGCGGCTGACGGAGCCGTGCCGTGCGGACGGCAGTGGACCGCAGCCCGGCGCGTGGGCACAACGAGCGCTTCCCCGCGCCCCGTTCGCGGTCGTTATCGTCAACACGACCCCGCGCCAGTACTACTGTCATACCTTCGCTGTGCGGGTTCGCTCCATGGCCGAGAGGCCGACGAACGCGAGCAGTTGTGCGCCTCCGACGGCGCCTCGATCACTGAACAAGAAATCGGCGTAGCCGCGTTGACCGCACCTCTTCGGCACCCGGCCGGGGGCAGGGGCCGGGGAATGTGACCTTCCTCGCGCGCAGGGGCGTCCCGGCGCGGTCGCCGTTGTGCGGCGCCGGCGGCGGTGGCAGCGGCACCTCTGCCCGTTCACGGAGGTCAGGGAGCCGGGGCGGGCGTGCGCGACAGAAAATCGGTCCGCACGGAGAGTAATAACTGCACTCGCGAAACGAGATATAGGGGCGGGGCCCGGAAAGTATTCCCCGGCCATCGGAGGGATCGGAATTTCGGACCACGCAGGGCCGATCGCACCGTGCTACTGTCGATCCCAGTTGCAGTCGTGGTTGCCAGCAGGTTCATTTCCGACGGGGTAATCATCACGGCGACACAGGATCCGCGCAGTGCGGGTTTCTGACACCGCCTCCGAAGGAGAAACAAAATGGCTACTGGCACCGTGAAGTGGTTCAACGCGGAAAAGGGCTTCGGCTTCATCGAGCAGGACGGCGGCGGCGCCGACGTCTTCGCCCACTACTCCAACATCGCCACCAGCGGCTTCCGTGAGCTGCTGGAAGGCCAGAAGGTGTCGTTCGACATCGCGCAGGGGCAGAAGGGCCCGACGGCCGAGAACATCGTTCCCGCCTGATGCACCGGCACTGACGCACATCTGACGGCTGGGGCCCGCACCTTGGGGTGCGGGCCCCAGCCTGCTTCATTCCCAGCTTCATTCCAGGGTGATTGTTCCCTGTCATTCCCGGCCCGTTCTCGCGATTCTCTGCGCCGCTCGTCATGCTGCGGAAATTCCTTGATACGCGCCCGCATCGAGGAAGGTTCCGCATGAACCGCACACGTACCACCCGCACACGCGCCAATCGCCCGTCCGACCGCCTCGGAGGAAGTACCGCCGCCGGCCGCTCCGGCGTTGCGCGCCGCTCCGGCGGTTACGGAAAGCGACAGCGGGCGGGGGGAGAGTTCGCCCTGCCGAAGACGCTCACGCCCGCGCTGCCCGCCGTCGAGTCGTTCACCGATCTCGCCCTGCCGGCACCGTTGCTGGCCGCGCTCGGCCACGAAGGCATGAGCGTGCCGTTCCCGATCCAGGCGGCGACCCTGCCGAACTCCCTGGCCGGCCGTGACGTACTCGGCCGCGGCCGCACCGGGTCGGGCAAGACCCTCGCCTTCGGCCTCGCGGTGGTGGCTCGTACGGCGGGCCGACGCGCCGAGCCGCGCCGGCCACTGGCCCTCGTCCTCGTCCCCACGCGTGAGCTGGCCCAGCAGGTCACCGACGCGCTCGCGCCCTACGCCCGCGCCATGAGCCTGCGGCTCGCCACCGTCGTCGGCGGGATGTCCCTCGCCCGGCAGGCCGGTGCGCTGCGCGCCGGCGCGGAGGTGGTCGTCGCCACACCCGGCCGGCTCAAGGACCTCATCGACCGGGGCGACTGCCGGCTCACCGACGTCGGCGTCACGGTTCTCGACGAGGCGGACCAGATGACCGACATGGGCTTCATGCCTCAGGTCACCGCCCTGCTCGACCAGGTCCGTGCCGGGGGCCAGCGGATGTTGTTCTCGGCCACCCTGGACCGCAACGTCGACCTGCTGGTCCGCCGCTATCTGACCGACCCGGTGGTGCACTCCGTCGACCCGTCGGCCGGTGCCGTCGACACGATGGAGCACCACGTGCTGCACGTGCACGACGCGGACAAGCACCGCACGACCACGGAGATCGCGGCCCGGGACGGGCGGGTGATCATGTTCCTGGACACCAAGCACGCCGTGGACCGGCTCACCGCGCACCTGCTGAAGAGCGGTGTCCGCGCCGCGGCCCTGCACGGCGGCCGGTCCCAGCCGCAGCGCACCCGCACCCTGGCGCAGTTCAAGGCCGGCCACGTCACCGTCCTGGTGGCCACCAACGTCGCGGCCCGCGGCATCCACGTCGACAGCCTCGACCTGGTCGTCAACGTGGATCCGCCCAGCGACCACAAGGACTACCTGCACCGCGGCGGCCGTACGGCCCGCGCCGGGGAGTCCGGCAGCGTCGTCACCCTCGTGACGCCCGACCAGCGCCGCGGCATGACCCGGCTGATGGCTTCGGCCGGCATCACCCCGCGCGTCACCCCGGTCCACTCGGGCGAGGCGGAACTGAGCCGCATCACCGGTGCCCAGGCGCCCTCCGGCGTGCCGGTGGTCATCACCGCGCCCGTCGCCGAACGCCCCCGGCGCGCCTCTTCGCCGTCCCGCGGCCACCGGGGCCGCACCGGCCGGGGCCGCACCGTCGGCGCGGGGGTGCGGCGTGGAGCACAGCGGCGGCCCGGTGACGACTCGGCCGCCTAGGACCTCTCGTCCGGACCGGGACCGCACAGGCCATCAGGCCGACCAACCTCGACGAAGGAGCCACCCTTGACGCCGGCACGGACGCAGTACCGCACGCCCGACCCCGCCCCCGCCCGCGTGGCCGACGACGCCGAAGGGCACGGGCCCCGGGTGTGCGACGACATGACCGTCGAGGTGGCTCTGGCCGTCATGGCGGGCGCCGGGGTCGAGTACCTGACCGTGTGCGACGGGGACGACGAGAGCACGGGCTCGATCACCCGGGTCCGGCTCGCCGTGCTCCGCGCCAGTGCCGCGTACTCCGACCGGATCCGTCTGCGGGACGTTCTCGCCGGGTCACTGCCCTCGCCCGGCGGATTCCCCGGCGGCGCGCGGCGCCTCGGTGAAGGGCGCCGGGCCCCGATCGGTCACGGCTGAGTCCGCGACCGGCGGCCACCGCCGCCGCCCCGGCGCGCCGACGCGGGCCGGGAGGACAAGAGGACAGGCGGGAGACCGCCGCGGGAACCCGGTGGGGGCCCTGCCGACGCGCGTCGGCAGGGCCCCCATCGCCATGTCACCGCCCGTTCGGAAACCGCGGCCGGGACAGGGGCGCGGACGGCGTCTCACCGGTCGAAGTGGACCAGATCCCCCACGCTCCAGGCGCTGACGTCCTTGATCGCGACGCGGTACATGCCTCCCGTCTCCGGGATTCCGATGCTGCCCTGCACGATCCGGGCGAGATGAAAGTGCAGATGCGTGGGGGCCTCGCCGCGAGCGGGCCGGTCCTCCGGCGGACCTCCGGCGAAGACGTCCGCGAACGGGCCGAGACGGTCCGAGTCCTTCAGGACCTCCGCCACCCGCTCCCGCCACACGGCCTCGGGAGCCAGTCGGCCGGTGATGACGGTGCCGCCGAGAACCACCGTCAGGACCATCTGATTGCTTCGCTCGGACTCCACCGCGGCGGAGAGGGCGACAAGCAGCTCATCAGGGTTCGACATGACAGCAGAGCTTATGCGGCCCGCCGCGCCCCGCCCTCCGGCGGGAGCCGATGCGGCCGCGCTCCGGCAGGCGGTTCCCGGCGGCCGGTGCGGGCCCGCCCCGTCCAGGCCGGCGTTCTTTCTCCAGCGGAAGAGTGAAATCTACTCTTGTGGGAGTAGCTTTTCATTCCCATCGTGGGTACGCTTCTTCTCGTAGACACGGTCGAAGAGACCCGCCAGACACGAACTGGCGGCAGCCTGAACACGAAGTACGCAGGTCAGCGCGGCTCGTCCGACGAGGAGCCGCCACCAGCGGCACCGGCTCATTTCGGTGGCTGGTTCGGTTCAGAGAGGAATGGAGGAGCAGACGCCATCAGGATCGCCCGGTCCGAGAGGCACTCGGCCCGGGTACCGCAAGACCCCGGAATGGATGGTGGTCCCCGGTCACGCAGCTGCGATCCCCCGCTCCGCCCTGCCGGGCCGGGTAGCGGAAACAGAAGGTCGGCACAGCAGTAGGCGCCGACAGATGGTGTTGAATTTCCTTCGGGGCCCTGGTGCCGTTCGGCGCCAGGGCCCCTCGACGCGTTGCACAGCGAGGTGACATGACATCGGACAACTCTCTGAATGATCGTCTGGACGACGACGACTACCCCGCGTACACCATGGGCCGGGCAGCCGAGATGCTCGGGACCACCCCGGCCTTCCTCCGAGCCATCGGTGAGGCCCGCCTGATCACTCCGCTCCGCTCGGAGGGAGGACATCGCCGGTACTCCCGCTACCAACTGCGGATCGCCGCGCGCGCCCGCGAGCTCGTCGACAAGGGGACCCCGATCGAGGCCGCGTGCCGCATCGTCATCCTCGAGGACCAGCTCGAGGAGGCGCAGCGCATCAACGCCGAGTACCGCCGTGCCGCCGGCCAGTCGGCGGGCGGCTCCGGCTGAACCCTCGCGCGGCAGGCCGCCGGGTGGCCACGCGCCGGGCGTCACAGCCGTGCGCGGCCAGGGCCGCCCGGACCGTACGATCGCCGACGCCCGTACGGTCCGCCGCGTCCACCGTGCTCCCCGGCCTGCCCGATCTCGGCGCGCGGGCCGGCTCCGCCCAGGACCTCGCGGTCCGGGACGAGAGACACGTCTCACGCGACCGACCCGGGGTGCGGCATCGGTTTCGCCGATCACGTGTGGAAACCTGTCACGAGCAGTGCATATTTTCTGACCCAGTGACGTAAGGCCGATCATCTCGCCGTAGCCGGACGGCAGCCACCGCCAGTACGCGCGCGGGCCGCCACACATCGCCGCCCACACCGGGCGCCGACCGAGCAGGGCAGCCGGTCGAGGCCACGCGCCACATCGTCATTCTCAAGATCCAAACGGACGCCACGCTCCCGCCGGACCAGGCAATGCGCCGGGCACCGGACGAGGGCACCGCGATTATCTGGTCTCGCCGATACAGAATTACGGTCCGTGACGGGGGATACTTTCGCGACACCCGGAAAAACGTCCGGGCGCCGCGGACCGACCTGTGTTAGCGTGATAGCAGTTGCAGTTTTGGTTGCCAGAGATTTTTCTTTGCAAAACTTTCCGGATCTTTCCGGAGGGGTGATCATCGCGGCGACTCGGCTCCGTAAAGTGCGGAGTCCGGCACTGCCCCTCAAGGGAGATTCAATATGGCATCTGGCACCGTGAAGTGGTTCAACGCGGAAAAGGGCTTCGGCTTCATCGAGCAGGACGGCGGCGGCGCCGACGTGTTCGCCCACTACTCGAACATCGCCACCAGCGGCTTCCGTGAGCTTCAGGAAGGCCAGAAGGTTACCTTCGACGTCACGCAGGGCCAGAAGGGCCCGCAGGCCGAGAACATCGTTCCCGCCTGACCTGACGCCAGTCTTAGCGAGCCGCTGGTTCGCGCATCATGCGGCTGGGGCCCGCGCCCTCGGGGTGCGGGCCCCAGCCCATTGCTGTGCCCGTTTCCCGAACGGGCCGGCCTTTCAATACTTTTCTTCGGCACATTCTTGCGAATCTCGCGCGGTCGCCTCCGCTGACGGAATTCCTCGATACGCCGCATCGAGGAGGGTTCCTCCCATGAACCGCACCCGTCATACCGGCGGCAGGCCCACACGTTCGGCGGGCGCCGACCGCGGTGGCCGCTTCCGCTCCCGCAAGCCGGGCCGCCAAGGCGCGTCCCCCGCCCCGCGCCGGCAGGAATTCGCCCTGCCGGTCACCCTCACCGAGCCGCTCCCGGCGGTCGAGACGTTCGCCGAACTGGAGATGCCCGCCCGGCTCACCGCGGCCCTCGTCCAGCAAGGACTGACCACGCCCTTCCCGATCCAGGCGGCCACCCTGCCGAACGCGCTGGCGGGCCGGGACGTCCTGGGCCGGGGCCGTACCGGCTCGGGCAAGACGCTCGCCTTCGGCCTGCCCGTGCTCGCCCGGCTCGACGGGCAGCGGGCCCAGCCCCGCCGGCCGCTGGCCCTGGTCCTCGTCCCCACCCGGGAACTGGCCCAGCAGGTCACCGACGCGCTCACCCCCTACGCCCGCGCCCTGCGCCTGCGGCTCGCCACCGTGGTGGGCGGCGTGTCCATCGGCCGGCAGGCGGGCGTGCTGCGCGGCGGCGCGGAGGTCGTCGTCGCGACACCCGGCCGGCTCAAGGACCTCATCGAACGCGACGCCTGCCGGCTGGACGAGGTCGCCGTCACCGTCCTGGACGAAGCCGACCAGATGGCCGACATGGGCTTCATGCCGCAGGTCACCCAGCTGCTCGACCAAGTACCCGCGAACGGGCAGCGGTTGCTGTTCTCGGCCACCCTGGACCGCAACATCGACCAGCTGGTCCGCCGCTACCTCGACGACCCGGTCGTGCACTCGGTCGACCCGTCCGCCGGCGCGGTCACCACGATGGAGCACCACCTGCTGCACGTACGGGACGCCGACAAGCACACCGCCGCCACCGAGATCGCCGCCCGCGACGGGCGGGTGATCATGTTCCTGGACACCAAGCACGCGGTGGACGGGCTGGTCAAGCACCTGCTGTCCGTCGGAGTGCGGGCCGGGGCCCTGCACGGCGGAAAGTCCCAGCCGCAACGCAACCGGACCCTCGCGCAGTTCAAGGACGGGCAGGTCACGGCGCTGGTGGCCACCAATGTCGCCGCGCGTGGCATCCATGTGGAGGGGCTCGACCTCGTGGTGAACGTCGATCCGCCGGGCGACCACAAGGACTATCTGCACCGGGGCGGCCGGACCGCGCGGGCCGGTGAGTCCGGCACCGTCGTCACCCTGGTGCTGCCGCACCAGCGGCGCGCCATGGACCGGCTGATGGCCGACGCCGACATCGCTCCCCGGACCGCCGTGGTGCGCCCCGGCGACGCCGAGTTGCAGCGCATCACCGGCGCCCGGACCCCGTCCGGGGTGCCCGTCGTCATCGCCGTACCGGTCGCCGAGGGCGCCGAACGCGGTGGCCGCGGGGGGTCCGGCGGGCGCAGGCGGCGCGGCGCCGGCGCCGCCCGCGGCGGAAGCGGACGGCCCGGCGCGCGGACCCGTCGTTCCGCCCCGCGCAGCAACTGACACCCATGGCCCTCCCCCGGCGCCGTCCGCACCCGGCCGGTGCCGCCACGCCGTGCCCCGTCAGCCGATGGTGACCACCCGCGCCCACGGCGGCGGACCGGCCGGGATGTAGTCGGGGTCTTCCTCGTGCACGGCGCGGGCCGGGCGCGGGAAGAGGCCGACGACCGTGCGGCAGGGCGGCTGGGCGGAGGGCCACGGGGTCTGGCCGTCGGTCAGGGCGACGATCACGTCCGGGCGGGGACGGGAGCACAGGGCCTGGGCGAAGCCGGAGCGCAGGTCCGTTCCGCCACCGCCGATCAGCGTCATGCTCTCGGCGCGGCACAGGGGTACGGCGAGGCCGGCCGCCGCGTCGCAGGAGACCACCGAGACCAGGTCCCGACGCCCGCCGACCGCCCGCGAGATCGCCGCCACCTCCAGCAGCGCGCCGCCCAGTTCGGCGTCGCTGACCGAGCCGGAGGTGTCGATCACCACGCAGACCCGGGGCGGTGTGCGGCGCAGGCTCGGCAGCAGCACCCCGGGGACACCGGCCGAGCGCCGGGACGGGCGCCGGTAGCTGTGGTTCTCGCCCACCCCCGGCGCGCCCGCCGCCGAGCGGACCGCGGCGCCGAGCAACTGCCGCCACGGCTGCGGCGGATGGAACGCCTCGTCCGCCCACCGGCGCCAGCCCTCCGGCGCGTCGCCCGGCCGGCCCCTGATGCCCTCCGCGACCCGGAAGCGGACCGCGTCCCGCTGCTGCCTGGTCAGCCCGTGGGCTCCCTCGGGACCCAGTTCCCAGGGCCGGTGCTGCCCGTCGGCGCCGCTGCCGCAGTCCAGCCAGGCCAGCTCCGTGGTGAGCCCGGTCAGCGACGCCGTCCGCAGGTACTCCTCCATCAGCAGCCCCGGGGGCAGCCGCAGCAGCGACGGCAGCACGGCACCGGCGGGCCGGGGCAGCCCGTCGCCGTAGATGTCGTCGTTGATCTCGAAGTCGGCCGCGATGTTGCGGCGCAGCCTGCCGCGGTCCTCGGCCGCGCGGTCCGCGGCGCCCGGCCCCTGCTCCTCGTGTGCGCGGGCGTGGCGCTCGCCGCGTCCGTGGTGGTCCCGCAGCAGGTGGGAGACCTCGTGCACCCACACGCCCGCCAGTTCCTCGACCGGGGTGCGCGCCACGAACGCCGGCGACACGTAGCAGCGCCAGTACCGGTCCACCGCCATCGTCGGCACCGACCGGTCCTCCACCACGTGCAGCGCGAACAACGCGTCGGCCAGGTAGGGGCGGACCTTCACCGCGTGGAGCCGGGCGGCCAGCAGCTTCTCCATGTCCAGCGGCGACCCGGTCGAGCCGGCCGGCGAACCCGGCACGGCGGCCCGCACCGGGCGGGGCGGAGCGGGCCGGGACATCGGGCGCGGCAGCGGGCGCTTGACGGGTCCGGGCAGGGGGCGGGGTGACGCTTGCGGGGCGGGACCGGGCGCGGGGCGGGGTGACACCTGTGCGGCGGGGCCGGGCACCGGGTGCGGCGACGCCTGCCCGGTGGGTTCGGGCGCGGGGCACGGCACCGCCTGCCCGACGAGTCCGGGCGCGGGGCACGGCGGGGGCTTGGCGGGACCGGACACCAGGCGAGGCGACGCCTGGCCGGCGGGGCCGGACACCGGGGGCGGCGACGCCTGCCTACCGGGTCCGGGCACGGGTTCCGGCGGCACCTGCCCGGCGGAGGCGGGCATCGGGCCCGGCGGCACCTGCCCGACGAGTCCGGGTACGGAGCGCGGCGGCGGGGGCCCGGCAGGTCCGGACACCAGGCGCGACGACCCCTGGCCGGCGGCCCCGAACACCGGGCGCGACAATGCCTGCCTACCGGGTCCGGGCACGGGTTCCGGCGGCACCTGCCCGGCGGAGGCGGGCATCGGGCCCGGCGGCACCTGCCCGACGAGTCCGGGCACGGGGCACGGCGGCGGGGGCCCGGCAGGTCCGGGCACCAGGCGCGACGACACCAGGCCACCGGGTCCAGGCACCAGGCCCGGCGACGCCTGACCGGCAGGCCCGGACGCCGGGGGCGGCAGCGGCCGATCAGAGGCGCCGGGCGCCGGGCGCCGGGGATTCGCGGGGCCGTTCATCGGGCCGCTCCCGTCGGGTGACCGGTGGTGGCCGGGGGCTTGGAGCGGGCCACCGAGCGGTCCGCCCGTCGGGCGAGGTCGATCACTCCGGCCAGCCGTGTCACGGCCTCCGGTACCTCCCAGTCGTCGCGTCGAAGCGCGGCCAGTGCCGTCGCCGGGGCGACCACCAGGTCCGGGGCGCCGGTCTCCAGGGCGCGGACCAGCACCGCCCAGCCCGCCTCCCACCGCTCCCGCCGGGGCCGCGCGCCGACGGCGGCGACCACCGCCTCCAGCGCCGCCTGCCGCAGATCGCCCCGCACCGGCAGCTCGGCGGTGGGCGGGTCGGCCAGCAACGACTCCGGGTCCGGCAGGTCCATCCGGTCCATGTGAGCGAGGAGTTCGAGCCCCGGCCCGTCCCCCACCGCGCCCCGCACCAGCAGTGCCAGCACGTCCCGGGAGACGCCGGCGGCCGTGCCGAAGGCCAGCAGCGTCAGCGCGGCCTCCCAGCTGCGGGGCGAGGGCCAGGCGCCGCCGCGCCGGGTCTCGGTGCTCGGCAGCCGGTGGATCAGCGTCGGCCTGGCCTCCAGGAACCCGCACACCACTCGCCGGGCGAACGCCACCGCCTCCGCCAGCCGCTCCGGCACCAGCCGGGGCAGCTCCGCCCGGGGCCAGACCCCGCCGAGTCCGCGCACCACCACCTCCCGGTCGTGCACCCAGTGCAGATGCACGAACCGGTTGGCCAGCGGCGGGCTCAGCTCCCACCCGTCCGCGGCCGACGCGCGCGGGTTGGCGGCGGCGACGATCCGTACGCCCGGCGGCAGTTGGAGCGCGCCGACCCGCCGTTCCAGGACGACCCGCAGCAGCGCGGCCTGGACGGCGGGGGTGGCGGTGGAGAGTTCGTCGAGGAAGAGCAGGCCCCGCCCGGCGCGTACCAGTTCCACGGCCCACTGCGGCGGCGCCATCGGCACCCCCCGCACCGCCGGGTCCTCGCCCGGGATGGGCAGCCCGGAGAAGTCGGACGGCTCGTGGACGCTCGCGATCACGGTGGTCAACGGCAGGTCGAGGGAGGCGGCGAGCTGGGTGAGGGCCGCGGTCTTGCCGATGCCCGGCTCGCCCCACAGCAGCACGGGCAGGTCGGCGGCGACGGCAAGCGTGAGCGCTTCGAGCTGCTCGTCGGGGCGCGGCTCGGTGGTGGTCGTCCGCAAGAGCGCCAACAGATCGTCGGCGACCGCGAGTTGGGCGTCGGTGGCGGGCGGGGCGGGCAGGAGGGCGCTGGGGGTCATGGGCATCACCTGGGGTGGGAGGAGGGGACGGGTGAGGGCCGTCCCGGATGTCTGGGGCGCGCGGCGCGGGACACGGGTGCCGGCGGGGACGCCGGTCGGCGGGCGCGGCAAGGGGCCGGGGTCCGGCGGGGCGCCGGTCGGGGTCAGGGCTGGCCGGTGCGGGGGCGGGACCGGCTGATCCGCTTGCTGAGGAGCACGGGAGGCGTACGGCGGCTGCGGCGGTCGAGCCGGGGGCGGTGGCCCTGGTACGGGCCCGCGGCACCCCCGTCCCCGGCCGTACGGGCCCCGGGGTGCTCGGCGACCAGCCCCGAGCGGAAGAGGCCGTGGTCGACACGGCGGGCGGCCGCCGACTCCAGTTCCGCGCGGAGCGGTCCGTCGCGCAGCACCGCGCCGGGGCCGAGCAGGCCCTCGACCACGGCCAGCGCTCCGGTGACGTCGCCGTGGGCGAGCCGCTCCCGGACCGCGGGCAGCGCCTCCGGGTTGCGGTGCACCGCGTCGATGGCCCGCAGGCAGGGCAGTGGCGGGCCGCCGAGCGCCACGAGGAGTTCCTCGCGGCGCAGTTGGTCCGGGTCGTGATCGACGGCCGTGAGCACCCCGTCGCGCAGCGCGAGCCGGTGGACCTCGCCCCGGCACTCCACCCGGTGCGGATCGCCGGGCGCGGACGCGGGACCGGCCGCCGGTGCCGGCCCGGGCAGCGGCAGGGCCGCGGCGACGAGTGGGTGCAGCCGCTCGGGCGCGACCAGCCCGGCTCGCAGCAGCTCCAGGTCCGGCAGGAGCCGGGCCGCCGCCTCGGGCAGCACCGGGAGCGCGGCGGCCTCCTGCGGCGGCGGGGCGGCACGCGGCGGCCGGACCACCGGGACGTGGGCGTCGTCCGGGGCGACGAGTTCGAGTACGAGGCGGTCGCGCGCGGCCAGTCGTACGGTGAAGGCCCCTCGGGGTCGGCCCTCGGCGCGCAGCAGCAGTTCCGCCTCGGCGGCCCAACGTCCCTTCGCCCAGGGCGAGTCGGCGGACGGCACGGTGGGGGTGCCGGACCAGCCGGAGCGCCGTGCCAGTTCGCCGCTGCGGGTGGCGTCCCAGAGGTGCCGGTGCAGGTCGAGGCGGAAACGGCGGTCGGGGTGCGGATGCGGGTGGTGGCGGGCAGCGTCGTCCCCGGGGCCCGTCCACAGGGACAGGGACATGCGCTGTCCGGCGTCCGCCCGGGCCGGTGGTGTCCGCACCACGAGTTGCACGGGGGTGCCCGGGTCGCCGTACCGGGCGAGGGAGAGGGTGAGGCCGGGCCGCAGGCGTCCGTCGGGGGCGATCCGGGGCATGTGCCAGCGGAGCAGGTCGGGTGCCAGCCGACGCAGATCCGCGCGGAGGCGGGTGACGAGGTCGGTGCCGTGGCGGTCGCGCACGGCGCGCAGATCGAGGTCGACGTCGATCCGGGCGGCGGCGCAGGCACCCGCCCAGTCACCGGCCGCGCGGCGGGCGGTCGCGGTCTCGATCATGGACGGTGGCACGGCGTACTCGCGTACGCGCTGCCACATCGACAGGTGGGGCGGAAGGTCGTTCGCGACGTGGTGGGCCATCAGCACTCACCTTGCGCGAACGAGTCCCCCAATCCGAGCGAGGAGAAGTTCTTCATCGCGGGCATGGTAGGCACCGCCGGGCCGTGCTGTCAGTTCATTTGTGCGACCGGGGCGTCGGCGGCGGCCAGGGTGGGGTAGTCGGTGTAGCCGGTCGCACCGCCCGTGTACATCGCGTACTCGTCCCGCACCTGGTTGAGCGGGGCGCCGATGCGCAGTCGTTCGACCAGGTCGGGGTTGGCGAGGAAGGCGCGGCCGAGGGCGATCAGGTCGGCGCCCGCGGCGAGGAGCCGCTCGCCCGCCCGCCGGCCGCCGTCGTGCGGAAGCGGTTCGCCCCGGCCCAGTGCCGGGTTGGCGATCAGCGTGCCCGGCCAGGCCCTGCGCAGTTCGTGGAAGAGGGGCTGGCCGGGGTCGGCGAACACGAGGTGCAGATAGGCGAGTCGGCTGTCCGCGAGGGCCTCGACGAGTGCCGGGTAGATGTCCTCGGTGGCCCCTTCCTCGATGCCGTTGACGGTGTTCCCGGGGGAGATCCGCAGCCCCACGCGCGCGGGGCCGATCGCGGCGGCGACGGCGCGCACCACCTCGACCACGAAGCGGATCCGGCGGGGGACCGGGCCGCCGTACGCGTCGGTGCGGTGGTTGGTGTTCGCCGCCAGGAACTGGTGCAGCAAGTGGCCGTTGGCCGCGTGCACTTCGACGCCCTCGAAGCCCGCCTCGATCGCGTTGCGGGCGGCCGCGGCGAAGTCGGCGACGGTGGTCTCGATGTCGGCGCGCGTCATCTCCCGCGGGGTGACGGCCTCTTGGCGGCCGGTCGGGGTGTGGATCGTCTCCGGGAGCGGGACGGGCGAGGGGGCGATCGGCGTCAGCCCGCTGTTGTCGGGGTGGCCGACCCGGCCGCCGTGCTGGAGTTGCAGGAACATCCGGCCGCCCTCGGCCCGTACCGCGTCGGTGACCCGGCGCCAGCCGGCCACGTGGGCCGCGCCGTGGATGGCGGGGATGCCGGGGTACGTCTGGCCCACGGCGTTCGGTGTGGTGGCCTCGGCGATGATCAGTCCGGCGGACGCGCGCTGCGCGTAGTAGGTGGCCATGAGCGGTCCGGGGACCCCGTCCGCCGCGGCGCGGTTGCGGGTCAGGGGGGCCATCACCAGGCGGTTGGGCAGGTGCAGGGGGCCCAGGCGGGCAGGGTCGAAGAGGCCGGAATCGGCGGGTGCGTTCGTCATGGCCGTACGGTAGAAGTTGACACCGGTGTCAGGTTCAAGCCCGCTTCGGCATGCGAGGTGAGGGATGAGGATCGGTGAGCTGGCCCGGCGCAGCGGGGTGAGCGAGCGTTCCCTGCGGTACTACGAGAGTCAGGGGCTGCTGGTCTCCGAGCGGAGTCCCGGCGGGCACCGGGAGTTCGGGGAGTGGGCCGTCGACCGTGTCGTGCGCATCCAGGCGCTGTACGCGGCCGGTCTGCACAGCAAGAAGATCGCGCGGCTGCTGCCCTGCATGCGGGACGCGGACGGCGGGCCGAACGAGTTCGCCACGGCGCGGCTGGTGGACGAGCTGGCCGAGGAGCGCGACCGTATCGACCGCTTGATCGCCGACCTGGTCCGCTCGCGGGAGGTCCTGGACGAGGCGATAGCGGCCGCGTCGGCCGGGCCGCTGTCCCGGCGGGGCGCCTGAGGGTGCTCAGGAGTCGGAGCCGGGCTCGCTCCGGGCCCGTCACTTGCGTGACTGCGCAATCCGACAATCATGGGCCTGGGCTGCGCAGCTTCCTCGGCCACGCTCACGGGTTCCGCGGCCCCGCCCCGGTCAGCCGCGGCCCCGCCCGTAGCGCGCGATGATCCAGGCGGCGCCGCGCTGCGCCAGCACCCTGCGCCGCGCCCGCCGCGAGCGCGGCACACCGAGGGCCAGGGCCGGTGCCGACGCGCTCGCCACCGTTGCCAGGCGGGCGGCGGCGCGCGCCAGTTCGGCCTGCAACTCCCAGCGGCGCGCCGAGGTGCCCGCTCTCAGCAGCGCCGCGTAGCGGCCCTCCACCTCGGCCAGGGCGGCACCCAGCCGCAGATTCGCCTCACGCACCCGCCGGATGTCACCGCGCGACATGGACGCCCTTCCTCCCCCGGGCCACAGGACGCACCCCGGACGACCGCGATTATTGCGCAATTTTGCAAGTCACGGGGGTGCAGGGGCTGGTGTGGGCGCGTCAGTGCGCGCCGACGGCCCGCCCTGCCTCGGCCCAGTTCGCGCGCAGCCGGTCCAGGTACGAGCGGGCCTGGCTGCCCGGGGTGGCGCCGCGGGCGAACGCGAGCATGTTGCCCGCGCCGGTGTTGTAGCCGAGTGCCAGCAGCTCGTCCTTGGTGTAGGGGCCCGCCCAGTGCGCGGGCAGCCGGTCCGCCAGATCGCGCAGGTACCAGGCCTCGGCCTCGATCGCCAGGTCGCGGTCGTCGGGCAGTTCCTCCCAGCGGCGGCCGGCGAAGGGGCGGCCCCGCTTGACCTCGTCGAAGGTGGCGCGGTGCATGTCGGCGATGCCGAAGGCGGCGTCCGGCTTGTACTTCTGCCAGGCCCGCTCGAAGGACGGGTCGTGCGGTTTGTACGACTCGTTGTAGAGGATGGCCATCACCAGCCGGGCGCTGACGCCCGCCTGGCGGGCACGGGCCCGGACCTGGGCGGCGTAGTCGGCGGGGTCGTACCCGGCGGACGCCGGTGCGGGCGGCGGGCTCGATGTGCGCGGTGCGGGCGGCGGGCCCGATGTGCGCGGTGTCGTCCGGGAAGTGGACGGTCCGGCCGACGGGCGGGCCGGCGCCTCGGGCGTGGACGGGGTCCCCGCGGCCCGGACGATGCCGTACAGCACCAGGGCGAGGACCGCCAGGAGCAGCCATCGGCCGCGCCTCGGTGCCGTCGATTCCGCCATGCCCCCGGCCTCCCGCGTCCGTCGTCAGCCGACGCCCTTGTACCGCGGGGGAGCTAAGAGGGGCGTGAGGCGCTGCCGCCGGCCGGGGCGTCCGGTGGCTCGTGGCGCGCCCTGGCGACCAGCAGGGCCGCGGCGTACAGGGCGAGGACGACGCCGAGCAGCGGGTAGGAGACGGCGGGCAGCGGGGCGAGGCCGATCAGCGGGCCGAGCGGGGAGGGCGGCAGCGCCAGGCCGATGACGGCCAGGGCGAGCGCGGCCCGGCCGACGGGTCCGGGACCGCGGCCCCGCGCGGCCCGGCGGCCGGTCCGCAGCAGCACCATCACCAGGGCCTGGGTGAGCAGGTTCTCGGTGAACCAGCCAGCGTGGAAGGCCGGTTCGTCCATTCCCCGGCCGAGGCCGTGCAGGGTGAGGGCGAGCACGGTGAAGGTGGCGACGTCGGCCACGGCGTTGAGCACCCCGAACCCGGTGATGAAGCGCAGCAGTTCGCCGGGGCGCAGTGTGGTGGGGCGGCGCAGTGCGAGGCGGTGCGGGCGGTCGTGGGCGAAGGTGAGCTGGGCGGCGTCGAAGCACAGGTTCTGCGCGAGGACCTGGGCGGGGAGCATCGGCAGGAAGGGCAGCAGCAGACCGGCGCAGAGCATCGCGATCACGTTGCCGAGGTTGGAGGAGAGCGTGATCCGCAGATAGGTGGCGATGTTGGCGCCCGCGTGCCGGCCCGCGTCGATGGCGTGGGCGATCGCGGTGAGGTCCTTCTCGGCGAGCACCACGTCGGCGCACTCCCGGACCGCGTCGGCGCAGCCCTGCGGGGCAATGCCGACGTCGGCGGTGCGCAGCGCGGGCAGGTCGTTGACGCCGTCGCCGAGGAAGCCGACGGTGTGCCCGGCGCGGTGCAGCGCGTGGACCACGCGGGCCTTGTGTTCGGGGGTGCACCGGGCGAACACCGTGGTGCGGGCGACGAGTTCGGTCAGCTCGGCGTCCGTGCGGGCGTCGAGGGCACCGGCGGTCAGTACCGCGTCGTCGGACACCGGGACGCCGAGGTCGCGGCAGGCCCGGACCGCCGTGCCGGGGTGGTCCCCGGTGAGCACCTTGACCGTGACGCCCTGACCGGTGAGGACCTTCAGCGCCTCGGCGGCGGTCGGTGCGAGCGCGTCGCGCAGGGTGACCAGGCCGCGGAAGGCGAGGCCGCGTTCGTCGGCCTCCGTGTAGCCGCGGGCGCGGGCCGGGCGTTCGGCGGTGGCCACGGCCAGAACGCGCGCCCCGCCCTCGGCCTGCCGGGCGGCGAGGGCGCGCAGGCGGACGCGTTCCTCCTCGTCGAGGGCGCAGCGCGTGAGGACGGCCTCGGCGTCCCCCTTGACGACCAGCGTGTGCGTGCCGAGCCGGCCGGGCGTGCGGACGACCGCGGTGGCGAGGCGGCGGCCCGGGGTGAAGGGGAGCGCGGCGACGCCGTCGTGGGCGAGGAGGTCGTCCTCGTCGACCGCGTCGAGGAGCGCCTCGTCCAGGGCGTCGGGCTCGGGCAGGTCGGCGAGTTGCAGGGTCCACCAGGAGTTGAGGGCGGCCCAGCGCAGCACCTCGGGGTCGTCCCGGCCGTCCGGGCCGAGGCCGCGGTCGGCCACGGGCCGGTCCTGGGTGAGCGTGCCGGTCTTGTCCAGGCACAGCACGTCGGCGGCGCCGATGTCGTACAGGGCGGGGAGCCGTCTGACGATCACGCCCCGAGTGCGGGCCAGGAGCGCGGCGCCGCGGGCCAGGCAGGTGGTGACGAGGACCGGCAGCATCTCCGGGGTCAGCCCGACCGCCACCGCGACCGCGAACGGCAGTGTCTCCAGGCCCCGGTCGCGCAGCGCCGCGTTGGCCATCAGCACCAGCGGGGGTGTCAGCAGCATGAACCGGATCAGGATCCAGGAGACGCCGTGTACGGACCGGTCGAAGGCGCTCGGCTGCGGGCGGCCCGGCGCCCGGCCGTGGGCGGCGCCGAACCGGGTGCGCGCGCCGGTCGCGGTGACCACGGCGGTGGCGCTGCCGGAGGCGATGCCGCTGCCCTGGAAGCACCACTGCGGCTGGTCGAACGGCCCGCCGCCCGGCGGTCCCGCGTCGGCGTGCCTGGCGACGGGGGCGGTCTCGCCGGTGAGCGCGGACTGGTGCACGGTCAGTCCGCTCGCGCGCAGCAGCCGTACGTCCGCGGGGACGAGGTCGCCCGGACCGAGGCGGATCACGTCGCCGGCCACGAGGTCCCGCACGGGGATCTCACGGGCGGTGGGTGCCGCCTCCTCGTCGGCGCGCCGCAGCACGGTCGCCGTGGTGGCGACCAGTTCGCGCAGCGCGGCCGTGGACCGGTCGGCCCGGTACTCGCCGGCCGTGCGCAGCGCGCAGCTGACCACGACGAGGAAGAGGATCACCGAGGCGGTGCCCCAGGCGAGGACGGCGGCGGAGACCAGGCCGAGGCAGAGCAGCACCGCCGTGAAGGGATCGCGCAGGCTGCGCACGAAGAGCCGGCCCCGGCCGGCCGCACGCCGGTCCGGCAGGGTGTTCGCGCCGAACCGGGCCAGGCGCGCCTCGGCCTCGGCCTCCGTCAGCCCGCGCGGGCCGGTGTCCAGCCGCCGCAGGACCTCCAGCAGGGTCGGCGCGGCCACACCCGGCCCGCCGGGGGCGGCGTCCGCCGCCCGAACGGCCACCGCGGCGGGCGGCTCGGCGTCCCGGTCGAAGGCCGCGGTGGTCTCAGCCACTGGTCCGGTGCAGAAGCCGGATCGGCGCGGCGCCGTGGTGGGAACGTGCCGTCAGCTGCCCGACCATCACCCTCACCAGCGTCACGACGTCCGGGTCGTCGATGTAGTAGACCTGCCGCCGGCCCTCCCGGCGCGCGCGCACCAGCCCGGCGAGCTTCAGCTTCGCCAGGTGCTGGCTGACGGCGGGCAGGGCGCCGCCCACCCGGTCGGCGAGGTGCGTGACATCGCTCTCCCCCTGCGACAGCGCCCACATCAGATGGAGCCGGACGGACGAGGCGAGCAACCCGAAGGCACCGGCGGCGGCCGCCAGCACCTCGGCCGGCGGATCCTCGAACCCACCGCCGTTCTCCCCCACGACCCGCCGCCCTCCCGTTCCGCACGCGAAGCCGACTCACGTGCCCGGACAGTGTAGGTGCCGGGGCCGGTGGCCGGCCGGGCCGTGCCGTGCGCCGGGGTCCGCCGCGTCAGGCGGGGATGATCCCCGGCCGGAACGGCTCGACGCCGACGATGTGGCGCACGCGCTCCGGCTCGACCAGGACGTGCACCCGCTGCTCGCCCTCGATCAGCCAGGGGTAGCCGTCCAGGCCCAGGTACTTGCGGGCCAGCCGGTCCATGCCGTGCTCGGCCTCCTCGCCCGTCACGAGGCGCACCACGCGGCCGGAGATCTGCACCCGGTCGTAGGGGCTGTCGGCGTCGATGTGGGAGAGGTGGACGCGCGGGTCGTGGCGGAGGTTCTCCTCCTTGATCCGGCCCACCGAGGTGTTGAAGACGATCAGCCCGTCCTCCAGCCCCACCCACATCGGCGTCACATGCGGCGCGCCGTCCGGCGTCACCGTGGCCACGAACCAGAAGTTCGGCGCCTCCAGCCGCCCCCGCACCTGCTCGGTCAACCGCGCCGCCATGCCCGCACCTTTCCTTGATCGTCAACGGTCGGCCCACTCTTTCACGCAACCGCCGACCGCCGGGGCGCCGACCGCCGAACGGCACGGAACACCAGGAACCGTGCGGGTTTCCGACACGATTCCGCCACAGCGACCGGGCCCGGCGCACCGCCCGCACGGTCCCCGCACGCTCCCTCCGCGCCGGGCGGGAGTGCGCACGTCGACGGCCCTTCCGCGGGCGTCCGGTCTCGGTCGGCGGGCCGGTGAAAATATCTTGTTTATCGGTCAAATTCAGGATCGCGCGACAGATGCATGGCCATGCAATCAGGTTCATGACACCCTCGAATGCCCGGCCAGTGCAGGCCCTACCGGCGGGAGGACGCTGGTGGAGTTGGAGATTCGGCTTTCAGGTTCGGTGACACTGTGCGTCGACGGGCGGCACGGGCCGCTGGGCCCCACGAAGACGCGGCTGGCCCTGGCCTCGCTCGCCTGGGACGCGGGCCGGTCCGTGAGCGTGGACAGCCTGGTCCACCGGATCTGGGACGACCACCCGCCGGCCACCGCCCGCGAGACGCTGCACGCCCACATCTCGCGCCTGCGCCGCGCCCTGCGGGCGGCCGGCCCCGACGCGCCGGCCCTCACCAGCCGGACCAACTCCTACGTCCTGCACATCGATCCGGACCGCGTGGATCTGCGCGCCTACACCAGCTGCGTCGAACAGGCCCGTGCGCTCAAGGACAGCGACGACGGCGCGGCCCTGCGACTGCTGGAGCGGGCGGACGCCCACTGGTACGGCGAACCGCTCGCCGGGATCACCGGTTCCTGGCCCGACCACCTGCGCGCGACGGTGGGCGAGACCCGCCTCGGCGCCGCCATGACACGGGCGGAACTCCTCATGGACGCGGGGAAGTTCGCACCGGCCGTGCCCCTTCTCATGCCGTTGCTGGACGAACACCCGGTGGACGAGGCGCTGGTGGGACTACTGGCCGTCGCGCTGTACGGCGCCGGCCGCACGGCGGAGGCGACCAAGCTGCTGCAACGGACCCGGCAGCGGGTCATCCGGGACATCGGCCTGGACGGGGGACGGCGCCTCCACCGCGTCCAGGAGGGCATTCTGGCCGGCGCGCCGGCCGGTGCGCTGTACGGGCGTGCCTCCCGTCACAAGCCCCCCGCCCGGCCGGTCCGGCCCGTGCCGGACAACCTGCCGCGGGACGTGCCCTGGATCGGCCGCCGAGAGGAGCTGCGACGGCTCACCGCGGCCCTGTCCGAGGGCGGGGGCGAGACGGGGCCGGTGGTGGTCATCGAGGGGATGGGCGGGGTCGGGAAGTCGGCCCTCGCCACCCACCTGGGGCATCGACTCGCGGACCGCTATCCGGACGGCCGCTGCTTCATACGGCTCGGTGGCCACGGGGCGGACCGGACGGCCGGCTCCCCGGACCGTGCGCTCACCACGCTGCTGCGGGTGCTCGGCCCGGAGGGCCGCGAGCTGCCCCGGGACACCGAAGAACTCACCGCGCTGTGGCGGTCGCTGGCGCGGGACCGGCGCATGCTGGTGATCCTCGACGACGCCGACTGCTCGGAGCAGGTGCGTCAGCTGATGCCCGGGGCCTCGCCGACCGCGGTCGTGGTGACCAGCCGCCGCCGGCTCACCGGTCTGCCGGGCGCCCGTCCGGTCTCGCTCGCCGTGCTGCCCCCCGAGGACGCGATCGCCCTGTTCATGCGGCGGCTCGGGGCGGGCGGTCGGGCCGACAGGTCCGAGGTCGCCGACATCGTGCACATCTGCGGACATCTGCCGCTGGCGATCGAGATCGCGGCGAGCCGGTTGCTCACGCGGTCGTCATGGACCACGGCGGATCTGCTGAAGCAGCTGGCCGCGGGGGGTGGGCGGATCGATGAACTGCGCGACGGCGAACGCACTTTGGAGCATGTGTTCGCGTTGTCCTATCAGGCGCTCGACACGGAACAGCGGCTGGTCTTCCGCCGGATCAGTCTGCATACCGGAATGGAGTTCGGACCGCATGCGGTGGCGGCACTGACAGGTCTCTCCCTGGCCGCGACGGAACGGGCCCTGGAGCAACTCCTCACCCGCCATCTCCTTACCGAACCCGCGCCGCACCGGTTCACCCTGCACGACCTTTTGCGCAGGTACGCGCGGTCATTGATCGACGAGGAGGAAACGGAGCACGACTCGCGGGCGGCCCTGGAGCGCCTGGCGGCGTTCTACACGAGTGCCGCCGATCGCGCGGATCGTCTCGTACATCCCTACCGATCCCGTACGAGCCCGGACTCCGCCGAATGGACCACACTGCCGGAGTTCGAAGACGTACATGCGGCCCAGCACTGGCTGGACGGCGAAAGCGGGAATCTGTCGGACACCCTGGACTGGTTCATCCGGAACGGTTCGGAACGCCAACTCGCGCTGGCCGTCCACGTATTGACGGGACTGCTCGACATGCGCGGGCATCCGGCCGCGACGGAGCCGCTGCTGCGACGGGCGGTCGACCACTGGGCCGCCGTGGGCGACAGAGGGGCGCGGGCCCGGGCCCTGCTCGACCTCGGCGTGGCGCACGGCCATCACTCCCGCTACGAGGAGGCGATCGCGGCCGAACGGGAGGCACTGGAGCTGGCCCGGGCACTGGGGGACCCGGAACTGGAGATCGAATGCGTCAACCAGATATGCATTCCGTTGTGGCAGACGGGCCAGTACGAACTGATGCGCGATCTTCAAAAACAGATCCTTGATTCCCTTCTGCAAATAGGCGACAGACTCCAGACAGCACGCAGTTACAACATCCTGGGGGTCACCCACCTCCACCTGTCGGAGATCGACTCGGCGCGGCAGTATTTCGACCGCGCACTGACCGAGTTCACCTCCATAAACAATGAGCGGGGAATCTTCAGCACGCTCAACAACATGGCCGAACTCGCCACCAGGACAGGTGACTGGAAAGGCGCCGAGCAGGCTTACCGAAAGGCCATTTCACTGGCGTTGCGAAGGTCCGACAAAAGGGAGCTGGAAACGCTCCGGATGAACCTGGCCAACGCCTTGATCGGCTTGGGCGAAACGGACGAAGCCCTGTCTCTCTCGCAGCACAGCCTGGACTTCTTCCGCGCCGTGGGCGACCGGCGGCGCGAGGCCATCGCGCTCAACCGAATCGGCCGGGCCCACCGCTCGGCCGGCCGCAGTGAGCAGGCCATACCCCTGCATGTCGCCGCGCTCGCCCTGGCCCGGCGCATCAACGCCGCGGGCGAGGTGGTCGACGCGGCCCACGACGCCGCCCTGGCCCACATGGACACCGGCCGGACGGCACAGGCGCTGGCATATGCCAAAGAAAGTTGCCAAATGAGTATGCGCATTGGCGCCCACGCGGAGGCGGACCGCGCGTCGCGGATCATCACGACCTTGCAGGGGGGCAGGCGGGAAGGCGCGGGCTGACCAGTCCTTTCGGACTTGCCTGTATCCGATTTCGCTCGTGGGCTCGAATAGTGTGTAATGGCGCCAGTGCCTAGATCATCCGGCACCCGACGCCTGATGCCATCACGCGTGCGCCGAATTTCCCACTCCCCGAGAGAACAGCGCCAATGGAAGCCATTTTTCTTACCCTTATTTGCGTGCCCATGACATGCATGCTTTTCTGAACAACCCTTCCCCGACGTTGCCCGGATGAAGCCACGCGCGAAGGGCTGAGGCTCAGGGGTACAGCAGGTGCAGCCGGCCCGGTTCGGCCGCCATCCGCAGCGGGGCGCGCACCTCGCGCACCGGAGTGCCGTCCAGGTCCAGCCGGTGGCCGCCCGCGGCCCGTTCGAAGCGCAGCCGCCGTACCCGGCGCATGCCGAAGGAGTCACCGCGCACCTCCAGCAGCCCCGACCCGGTGACCGTGACACACAGGGGACGGCCGCCCGGCATGGTGATCTTCTCGTTGTCGAGGATCAGCCGGGCGGGCCCGGGGTCGGGGCGCAGGGACACCAGACCCACGCGGTGCAGGGCGAGTTCATAGCCCCGGTCGGCGAGATGGATGCCGATGACGGCGCTCCGCCGGCCGCCGAGCGCGCCCGGCTCGCCGCCCGCCGCGCCCTCGGGGCGTTCGGTCAGCAGCGGCAGCCGCCATAACGCCGCGGCCCGCATCGCCTGCTCCGGGCGCACGCCCGGCGTGTGCAGCAGCAGCCCCACCCCGCGCACCGGCAGGCCGTACGTGCCGCCGCGCTCGCCGGGCTCCGGCAGCGGGCTCAACTCGGTGCTGTGCACGCCCCGTTCGGCCAGCCGGGCGCGCAGGGCACCGGCCCGCTGGCGATCCGACTGGTGCCGGCCGCGTACGACGCCGAGGGTGGAGCGCGTCGCGGGCAGGGCGCCGGCGAGCCGCACGGCCGCGAACAGCAGGCGCGGAACTCCCGGTGTCTCCCGGGCGGGCACGGCGTCGAGGGGCGAGGTCGAGTGCGGCATGCGGGCTCCTTGCGCGCTCGGGACGGAGCGAACGCGGCCGCCGACACGGCACGACCCATGGCGGCACCCGGTCGTTCGCCCCCAACGTAGTGCGAGAACGCGCCCGGTGTGAAGCCGACCGAGGGCCGGGTGAACACGGCCCGACCCGCGCGTGTCCTGGGAATTGCCGGACACCACCGCACCCCCGGAGACCTTCGGACACCGCGACCGCCGCCGCGCCCTGCCGCCGCGTGCACGAGGACGCCCCGAAGCCCCTGCGCCACCGTCACCGCCACCCCGTCCCGGCCCGGCGACACCGACCCGGCGTCGAGCACCCGCGGCCGGCGGGCGCGGGCGCGGCCCGGTGGCCGCTCAGGCGGCCGTGCCGACCGCCGGGTCCGCCGTCCGCCGCGCGGCCGGCGCGACCGGGCGGACGCGGGCCGGCAGCAGCAGCGGGTGGGCGACGCCCCAGGCGGCGCCCTTGCAGATCGCCTCCTTGTAGCGGGCGGCGAGGCGTCCGGTCAGGGCCCGGTCGACGGCGCGGTCGTCGGCGGTGACGAACTGGATCAGGCCGTCCTTGCGGCCGAGGGAGACGCACTGCTGGTAGTAGCGCACCGCGGTGGTGGGCACCTTCGTCCCGGTCAGCCGGGCCACGAGGGCGTCGGCGGCCTGCCAGGCGCCGGGCACGCCCGAGGCGCACGACATCCGCAGCGGCTTGTCGCCGGGGCCCATGGCGAGGGCCGCGTCCCCGACGGCGTACACGTCCGGGTGCGAGACCGAGCGCATGGAGGCGTCGACCACGATCTGCCCGCTGTCGCCGGTCTCCAGGGTGGTGGCCCGCGCGATCGGGTGGACGGCGAAGCCGGTGGTCCAGACGGTGGCCAGGGACGCGATGCCGGTGCCGTCGGCGGTGGTGACGCGGTCGGGCGCGACGGCGGTGACGGTGGTGTGTTCGTGCACGGTGATGCCGAGCCGGTCGCAGACCTCGCGCACATGGCGGCGGCCCTTGGGCGAGAGCCAGTCGCCGAGGGCGCCGCGCGCGACGAGGGCGACGGCCAGGTCCGGGCGGGTCTCGGCGAGTTCGGTCGCGGCCTCCAGTCCGGTGAGCCCGGCGCCGACCACGACCACGGGCGCCCCCGCGTCGAGGCGGGCCAGCCGTTCGCGCAGCCGCAGCGCGCCGGGGCGGCCGGCGACGTCGTAGGCGTGCTCGGCGACTCCGGGGACGCCCTGGTCGTGCCCGGTGCTGCCGAGGGCGTAGACGAGGCTGTCGTAGGGCAGTTCCTCCCGGGCGCCCCGCGCGTCGGCCACGGTCACGGTCTTGCGGTCGGCGTCCACTCCGGTGACCTTCGCGAGCCTCAGTGCCACGCCGGTGCCCGCGAACATCGCGTCCAGGGGCCGGGGCGTGAGGTCCTGCCCGGCGGCGAGCTGGTGCAGCCGGACCCGCTCGACGAAGTCGGGCTCGGCGTTGACGAGGGTGATGGCGACGTCCTCGCGGCGCAGCCGGCGGGCGATGCGGCCGGCGGCGATGGCTCCGGTGTATCCGGCCCCGAGGACGATGATGCGGTGCTGCATTGCCTGCTCCTGTCGCTCGTGCGTGCGCCGCGTCGTGCGCGGTTCGCCCCTTGAACCGGGCGGCCCGCCGTTTCCTGACAGAAGTGTGCTGTGACGCCGGTCACCTATGGATCAGAAGAGGCTGAGCACGGGTTCGCCATGGTCGCCGGCCGCCCACCGCCGGGTCGCGCGGACCAGCTTGTCCGGGTTGACCTGGCTGCGGAAGGCGGTGATGCCCTGCTCGGTGATCTCCAGGCAGGTGACGCCGATGACCCGGCCGTCGAGCACCACCACGATGGCGGGCATGCCGTTGGCGGCCACCACATGGACGTCGGGGGAGCCGCCGACCAGGTTGCGCTTGGCCTTGCCCGGCTTGAACAGGCCCCGCATGAACGTCGCGACCGCGCGGGCCCCCTCGAACGCCCGCGCGCGGGCCGGGACCTTGCCGCCGCCGTCGCCGATCGCGAAGACGTCCTCGGTGAGCAGCCGCACCAGCGGTTCGGTACGGCCGCTGGTGGCCGCGGCGAGGAACTCGTCCACGATCCGCCGGGCGGCCGCCTCGTCGATCTCGGCGCGGGCCCGGCCGCTCGCGACGTGCTTCTTGGCGCGGTGGAAGATCTGCTGGCTGGCGGACTCGGTGAGGTCGAGGATCTCCGCGATCTCCCGGTGCGGGTAGTCGAACGCCTCGCGCAGCACGTACACCGCGCGCTCGTTGGGGGTGAGCCGCTCCAGCAGGGTGAGCACGGCGTACGACACCGACTCGCGCTGCTCGGCGGTGTCGGCGGGGCCCAGCATCGGGTCCCCGGCGAGCAGCGGCTCGGGCAGCCACGCGCCGACGTAGGTCTCGCGGCGGGCGCGGGCCGACGTCAGCTGGTTGAGGCACAGGTTGGTGAGCACCTTGGTCAGCCAGGCCTCGGGGACCTCGATGCGCCCGGTGTCGGCGCCCTGCCAGCGCAGGAACGTCTCCTGTACGACGTCCTCGGCCTCGCTCGCCGAGCCGAGCAGGCGGTAGGCGAGGGCCTCCAGCCGGTGCCTGGACGCCTCGAACCGGTCCACTTCGCTCGCCGTCAGGGCCATGACCGGGATCCTAGCCCGCGCCAACCCCGGTGGCCCATGGCGGAGTTGTGGGCCCCGGGCGTGCCGGGACCCGTCCGGCGCGGGTTCAGCCGATCCGGACCGTCGCCCCGACCGGGAGGTGGCCGCCGGGGGCGCCGGTGTCAAGGGTGCGCGTCCGCGCCGGGCGCACGGTCCGCGGTCCGCATGCCCCGCAGCGGGGACAGCGCCGCGGGCAGGAAGCTCAGGGTCATGCCGGCCGCGGCGAGCCACAGGGTGGTCCGCGCGCCGACCGCCGTGCCCGAGGCGCCGCCGAGGAGGCCCCCGAGCGGGAGGCCGCCCCAGGAGACGAACCGGGCGGTCGCGTTCATCCGGCCCAGCAGCCCGTCCGGGGTGAGCGCCTGCTGGAAGCTGGACTGGGCGACGACGCGCACGACCCCGCCGAAGGACAGCGCCGCCAGTCCGGCCGCCGCCGCGTACACGCCGGCGCCGCCCGGGTGTGCCAGGGGCGTCAGCACGGTGAGCGGGCAGGTCAGCAGGGGCGCCAGCCAGATGACCCGCCCCTGCCCGAGCCGGCGCGCGAGACGGGTGGCCGTCAGCGCGCCCAGCAGGGCGCCGCAGCCCATGCCGGACAGGATCAGCCCGACCCCGCTCGCGTCGAGTCCCAGCCGCCGTTCCAGGAAGAGCAGGAGCATGGTCTGGTACATGGCCAGGAAGAGGTTGAAGAGGGCGTCGCCGAGGACGGTCGCGCGCAGGGCCGGACGGGCGAGCACGAAGCGCAGGCCCGCCAGGACCTCCCGGCGCAGCCGCGGACGGGCGGCCGGCCGCGGCTTGTCCTCGCGACCCCGGATGGCGAGCGCCAGCAGGGCCGACGCGGTCATCCCGGCGCTGCTCGCCACCAGGGTCGGGGCCGCTCCCAGGCCGCCGACCAGCGGGCCCGCGAGCGCCGGCCCGCTGATGCTGGTCACCGAACGGACCGCGGACAGCGTGGAGTTGCCCTCCAGCAGCCGGTCGCGGCCGACCAGACGGGGCAGGTAGCCGGCGTAGGAGACGTCGAAGAGGACGCCGAGCAGACCGTGCGCCAGGGCGACCGCGTAGAGCCAGGGCACGGTCAGCGCCCCGGCCCACCAGGCCACGGGGACCGACAGGAGGACCAGGGCCCGGGCGAGGTCGGTGCCGATCAGCAGCGGGCGTTTGCGCACCCGGTCCACCCAGGCGCCGGCCGGCAGCCCGACGAGGAGGGAGCCGGCGGTGGTCGTCGCGGTCAGCAGGCCGATCTGGAACGCGTCGGCGTCCAGCGCCGTGATGGCGACGAGCGGCAGGGCCAGGAAGACGACGCGGTCGCCGAGCTGGCCGAGGGCGGTGGCGGCGCACAGGAGGCGGAAGTCCCGGTCGCGCAGCAGACCGGGCCTGCGGGAAGGAGTCATGAGGACGGCTGCCGCCTCTGGTCGACGGCGAACTCGTAGAGCACCTCCCGGCGCGCGTCCGGGATGACGATGTCGGCGGTCTCCACCGGGCGGCCCCCGGCGTCGTAGAGGGTCCGCTCGATGCGGAGCACCAGGTCGCCGACGGCGATGCCGAGCAGATGGGCCTGCTCCCGGGTGGCGCGGGCCGGGCGGGGCAGTTCGGCCACGGTCTCGACGCTCACCCCGATGGCGCGCATCCGCTCGACCACCCCCTTGCCGGCCAGCGGTCCCTGTTCCGGCAGCACGACGGGGGTGCCGCCGGTCAACGCCAACGGCTCCCAGGAGTGCGAGAGCTGGACGGGAACGCCGTCGGCGAGGAACTCGTAGTGCGTGCTGACGCAGAGGTCGCCGGGCGCGATGGCGAGCCGCCCGGCGATCGCCTCCGGTGCCGGGACGCGCACCCGGGTGCGGAAGTCCCAGGCGCCCGCGCGGCCCCGCTCGGTCAGCGCGGTGGCCGGATGACCGCTGCGGCCGTGGCGGCGGGCACGGACCATGGGCAGCCGCTCGCGGGGCGTGCGGACGTACGTCCCCGAGCCCGCGCGCCCTTCGAGCAGGCCCTCGGCGATCAGCCGGTCCACGGCCCGCTGGACGACATTGCGCCCGACGCCGTACGCCACCGCGAGCCGCGCCCGGGACGGCAGCCGCCCGCCGACCGCCCACTCCCCGGCGACGATCCGCGCGCGCAGCGCGTCGGCCACGGCGAGGTAGGGCGCCTCTCGGGGCATGGCGGGTCTCCGGTGCGGTCGGGGAGTTCGCAGGGCTCCGGAAAGCTACTGCACCGGGGAGAAGCTGCTGGATCAGCACTGCGCTCCGTGGCCCGCCGCGCTTCGGCGCACCCCTTACGCGGTGCCCGCGGCCAGGAACTCGACCACCGCCAGCACGAACAGCAGGCACAGGGCGATGCCGAGCACCACCCATCCCGTGGGGTGGGGCCACAGCGCGCAGGCCGCCACGGCGGCGGCCACCGGCAGCCAGGTGAACCAGGCGCGGTGGCGGCGCACGAACGGCCCGGCCGGGCCGGTGCGCAGTCCCGCGCGGCCGGCGGTCGCCCTGGTCGCGCCGATGCCGGAGTTCCACAGGCCCCGGACGAGCCCGGCCCGCCGTCCGGTGCCGGTGAGCCAGGCGCCCAGGGCGATCACCACGGCGAGCACGATCACCGTGCGCACGGCGGTCGCCAGGAACCGGGTCAGGGTGTCGTAGACCGCGCCGGCCGCGGCCGGGGAGACGTCGGCGGGCAGCCGGTCGAGGTAGAACCCGCGCAGGACCCGCAGCCCGATGCCGAGCAGGGCGGTGGCGACGGCCGCGCCGAGACAGCCCGCGGCCAGGGCCCGGCGCCGCCGCCGGGACAGCAGCACCCCGGCGGCGATCAGCACGACGGCGAGCACCGGCAGCCAGTTCCCGGCGATGCGCAGCAGCCGGAGGTACGTGCGCGCCGTGCCGACCTGGTGGGACTGGAGCAGGGTGAACTCGGCGTGCGGAGTGGGCAGACGGGCGGCGAAGGCCATGCCGTCGCCGACCAGGCGCCGCTTCACGTCGTCCACCAGGGGCGCGAGGTCGAGGGTCACGGTGTCGTCGGTCAGCCGGACCGCGCCGGTGCCGGTGAGGGTCCTGTCCAGGACGCCGTGCGCCCGGCGGTTGGCGTCGGTCCAGACGGTGGCGAAGGCGGGGGACGCGGCGGCCTTGCGGGCCCGGTCGTGCACGAATTCCCGCACCGCGCCCTGGAGCGCGCCGCCGAGTCCGGTGCCCAGCGCCTTCTCCAGGGCGGGCCGGTCCTTCGGCGCCACTCCGGCCAGCAGGTCCGGCAGGTGGATGTGGGCCATGAGCGCGTCGGTGGCCCGGTCGGCGGCGGCCTCCTGCACGGCGGGGTCGGAGGCGAGCGGCGCGACGGTGGCGACATAGCGGTCGGTGTCGCCCACCAGGTCGGCGGCCCAGGTGGCGACGACGGCGAGCGGCACGAGGAGGCAGCCGAGGACGAGGAGCAGGCCGCCGAGGGCGGAGGCGAGGCCGCGGCGGACCCCGCGCCCGCGCCGGGCCGGCTCCGGGCGGCCGGGGCCGCCGGGGGTCGCGTCGTTCGTCACCGCGCACCTCCGCACCGTACGGATCGTTCCGGGCCGCCGCCGAAGGCTGCTCCGGCTGCCAGCGGAACGCCGTCCGGGCGCGGGCGCGAGCAGGGCGGAGCCGTTCGGGTCACGGGGAGGCGCGCCGGGATGCGGGGACCTGATATCGTCTACATATTTGTAGACGTTTACCTTGGAGACGTCCGAGCTTCATCCGTACGTCCGATCTGTGTCCGCTCCCGTTCTCACGGAGCGCACGGCACATGCTGCACGGCCCGGAGACCCATTTGATGACGACCTCTTCCCCGACCGCCCTGGCGCTCGACGGCGCGGCGATAGACGGCGGCCTCTACACCGACGTCACCGACTTCGCCCGGCACACGCACTGGCTGAACGAGCCGGCGACGGTGTTCAGCTCCATCGGCATCGGCCTGTTCGTGGTGTACCTGCTGGCGGCCTGGTGGCGGGCGCGGGGGCAGGGCAGCACCGCGATGGCCGCCGTGCTGGCGACGCCGATCGCGGTCGTCCTCGCCTACGTGGTCAACAGCGGGATCAAGGACGTCTTCGTGGAACCCCGGCCGTGCCGGGCGCTCCCGCACGACTTCCTCCTGGAGGCGTGCCCGGCGCCCGACGACTACGCCTTCCCCAGCAACCACACCACCGTCGCCTTCGCCTTCGCGGTGGCGCTGCTGCTGATCGCCCGCGGGCTCGGCTCCCTCGCCCTGATCACCGCGATCGCGATGGGCGCCTCCCGGGTGTACGTCGGCGCGCACTACCCGCACGACGTGGCCGTGGGCGCGCTGGTCGGCAGCGTGGTCTCGCTGATCACCGTCCTGGTGCTGCGCCGTCTCGCGCCACCGCTGGTCGACCGGCTGCGCACCGGCGCGCTGCGCCCGCTGCTGTCGTCACAGCCGGACCGTCAGCGCCGTCACGCACGGCCCACCCCGGAACCGGGATCGTCGCGCCCCTGATCCTCGACCTCCTCCCGGGTGTGCGTCGGCGCGTGCTACCCGCACGACGTGGCCGTGGACGCGCTGGTCGGCAGCATGGTCTCGCCGATCACCGTCCTGGTGCCGCGCCGTCTCGCGCCACCGCTGGTCGACCGGCTGCGCACCGGCGCGCTGCGCCCGCTGCCGTCGCACAGCCGTCCTGACGCCCGACCGGGCCGTGCGCGTCGTACGCACGGCCCTCGCCGCGCCGGACCACTACCGTCGTCCGGCATGACCCACTCCGGCACCGAGATCACCGCGGACCTGATCCGCGACCTCCTCCGGGCCCGCCACCCGGACCTGGCCGAACGGCCCCTGCGGCTGGGCGCGCGCGGCTGGGACAACCAGCTGTGGCGGCTCGGCGACGACCTCGCGGTCCGGCTGCCGTGGGCGACCGCCGACGCGGACACGCTGCTGCGCAAGGAGCACGCCTGGCTGCCCCTGCTCGCCCCGCGCCTCCCCCTGCCGGTGCCCGTCCCCCGGCACCTGGGCGAGCCCTCCGACCGGTTCCCGCGCCCCTGGCTCGTCACCACCTGGCTGCCGGGCACCCCCGCCGACCTGGCCCCCGCGACCCGCGCCCGGGAGGCCGCCGACGCCCTGGCCGCCTTCCTGACCGCGCTGCACGAGCCCGCCCCCGCCGACGCGCCCGCCGGCCGCGACCGGGGCGGCAGCCTGGCCGGCCACGACGCGCGGGTCCGCGGCGGCCTCGCCCACGCCGCCGAGCTGGGCCTGCTGTCCGCCGGGACGGTGCGCGCGGCCCGCGCGCTGTGGGCGGACGCCGTCGCCGCGCCCGCGTGGCCGGGCCCGGCGGTCTGGCTGCACGGCGATCTGCACGCGGCCAACGTGCTCACGGCGGACGGCACCTTCTGCGGGGTGATCGACTTCGGAGACCTGTGCGCGGGCGACCCGGCCTGCGACCTGGCCGCCGCCTGGACCCTCCTGCCGGACGGCGCCGCCGACCGTTGCCTCGCCGCGTACCGCCCGGCCCCCGGCCCCGCGACCGTGCGCCGGGCGCGCGGCTGGGCCCTGGTGCGCGCCCTCGGCTGCCTCCTGATCTCCGCGGCCGACCACTCCGGCCGCAAACCCGCCTGGGGCCCGCCGGCCCGTGCGGCCCTGCGCCGGCTGACCGCCACCCGCTGAACGGGCGGGCCCCGGACGGTGTCACTCCGCGAGGCGGTAGACCGTGGACTCGCGGGGGCGGAAGCCGACGCGGTCGTAGAGGCGGTTCGCGGCGGTGCGGTCGGGGCGGGAGGTGAGGTCGACCGTGCGCGCCCCCGCCTTCCGGGCGAGCCGCACGGCCTCTTCGAGCAGCAGCCCCGCCACACCCCGGCCGCGCGCGGCGCCGTCGACCACCACGTCCTCCACCCGGGCCCGCAGCCCGGACGGCAGCGGCAGCAGCACCAGGACCAGGGCGCCCACGATCGCCTCGGGGGTCCGGGCGACCAGCACCGTGTTGGCGTCGCAGGCCACCATCCGGTCGATCGCGGCGCGGTCCAGGGGCTCGGCGGTCCGGGACAGCTGCGGAAGCAGCCTGCCGAAGGCGTCGACGAGCTCCTGGCCCGCCTCCCGGACGACCTCTACACGGATATCCATGCCGGGAGGATACCGATCACCGAACCGGGACCTTCGCCGCGTTTCCGAATACCCCGAGGGGGTACTCTCCGCCGAGTGGCGGAACCGCACCACCGGGAAGGGAGTGCGCTGCATGCACGCGATCGGGCACGCGTTGTCCATCACCGGTTCGATGACCTGGGAGATCACCTGGGCGCTGATCCTCGGCTTCACCCTCTCCGCCGTCGTCCAGGCGGTGGTGCGCCGCTCGACGGTCGTACGGCTCCTCGGCGACGACCGGCCCCGCACCCTCGCCCTGTCCGCGGGGCTCGGCGCGGCCTCGTCCTCCTGCTCCTACGCCGCCGTCGCCCTCGCCCGCTCCCTGTTCCGCAAGGGCGCCGACTTCACCGCGGCGATGGCCTTCGAGATCGCCTCCACCAACCTGGTCATCGAACTCGGCGTCATCCTGGCCCTGTTGATGGGCTGGCAGTTCACCGCCGCCGAGTTCGTCGGCGGCCCGGTCATGATCGTCGTCCTCGCGGTGCTGTTCCGCGTGTTCCTGCGGGAGCGGCTGCTGCGCGAGGCACGCCGGCAGGCCGAGCGCGGGCTCGCCGGGTCGATGGAGGGGCACGCGGCGATGGACATGTCCGTCCAGGGCGAGGGCGGCTTCCTGCGCCGGCTGCTGTCCCGGGACGGCCTCACCTCCGTGTCGCACATCTTCGTCATGGAGTGGGCCGCGATCCTGCGCGACCTGGTCGTGGGGCTGCTGATCGCCGGGGCCATCGCCGCCTGGGTGCCGGGCGACTTCTGGCACACCTTCTTCCTGGCCGGCCACCCCCTCGCCGCCAAGCTGGTCGGACCGCTGATCGGACCGGTCGTCGCCGTCGCCACGTTCGTCTGCTCCATCGGCAACGTGCCGCTCGCGGTGGTGCTCTGGAAGGGTGGCATCAGCTTCGGCGGCGTCATCGCCTTCATCTACGCCGACCTGCTGATCCTGCCGATCCTCAACATCTACCGGAAGTACTACGGCGCCCGCATGGCCGGCTTCCTGCTCGCCGCCTTCTTCGCCGCCATCGCGGTGGCCGGCTACGTCGTGGAGTTCGCCTTCGGCGGCCTCGGCCTCGTCCCCGACCAGGCCGTGGCCAAGCTCCCCGAGGAGGGCGTCCGCTGGAACTACACGACCTGGCTCAACATCGCCTTCCTCCTCCTCGCCGCCTGCCTCGTCGTCCGCTTCCTGCGCACCGGCGGCCCGGCGATGCTGCGCATGATGGGCGGCTCCCCGCAGCAGACCGAGGAGCACGGGCACGAGCAGCACGACCACCACCACTGAACCGGGCACCCTGGGGCTAGGGTGCCCCCGTGACCACCGACCTGGCCCTGCTGTCCCGCGTCGCCTATCGCGGGCGCGAGATCACCGCGCCCCGGCTGCGCGGGCTGCTGGCGTTGCTGGCCGAGGAGTTGCGCGCCGGGTGCGGCACCGGCCGGCTGGTGGCGGGACTGTGGCCGGACGAACAGCCGGAGCGGCCGGGCAAGGCCGTGCAGGTGCTGGTGTCCCGGCTGCGCACCCAGCTCGGCGCCGACGTGGTGGTGAGCACGCCGACCGGCTACCGGCTGGCCCTGGACGAGACCCGGGTGGACAGCTCCGCGCTGCTCGCGCACGAGGCCGCGAGCGCCGCGTGCGCCCGGGCCGGGGACCACGCGGGCGCCCTGGCGCGCAGCGAGGCCGGCCTCGCGCTGTGGGACGGGAACGTGGGCGACGGCGACCCGGACGACCCGGTGACGGCGCTGCGGACGGCCCGCGTGCGGCCGTACCGGGCGCTGATACGGCACCGGGCGCTCGCCCTCGCCCGCCTCGGCCGCCCGGCCGAGGCCCTCCCGCTCCTCACCGGACTGCACCGCGAACACCCCCGCGACGAGGAGCTGTTGGCGCAGCTGCTGCGCTGCGAGGCCGCCACGGCGGGACGGCCCGCCGCACTGCTGCGGTACGAGGAGTACCGGCGCGGGCTGCGCGAGGAACTCGGCGCCGACCCGGGCGCCGAACTGCGCGCGCTGCACACCGAGTTGCTGCGCCCCGACACCGCCCCGGCCCGGCACGGCGTACCGCACGAGCCCAACCCGCTGCTGGGCCGGGACGCCGATGTCGCCGCCGTCACCGCCCTGTTGCGGGACGCCCGGGTGGTCACCCTGCTCGGCCCCGGCGGGCTCGGCAAGACCCGCCTGTCGCACGCGGTGAGCCGGGCCGTCGAGCATCCGGTGGTGCACTTCGTGCCGCTGGCCGGTGTCATCGCCGACGAGGACGTGGCCGCCGAGGTGGCCTCGGCCGTGGGCGCGGGCGAGGCGCGCCAGCCCACCGGCCCGGGCGACGGCGACGTCGTGCGCGCCGTCGCCGCCGCGCTCGGCCCCGGCCCCGCCCTGCTGGTGCTGGACAACTGCGAGCACGTGCTCGCCGGGGCGGCCGCGCTCGCCCAGGCACTGGTCTCGCGCTCCCGCGAACTGCGGGTGCTGGCCACCAGCCGGGCCCCGCTCGGGCTCACCTCGGAGGCCGTCTACGCGGTGCCCGAACTCTCCCTGGCCACCTCCATCGAGCTGTTCGAACAGCGGGCGCGGGCCGCCCGGCCCGGCGTGGAGCTGCCCGCCGACCGGGTGGCCGAGATCTGCCGGCACCTGGACGGGCTGCCGCTCGCCGTGGAACTCGCCGCGGCCCGGGTGCGGGTGCTGTCCGTCGCCGACATCTCGCACCGGCTGCGGGACCGCTTCGCGCTGCTGCGCGGCGGCGCCCGGGACGCCCCCGAGCGGCACCGCACGCTGCGGGCCGTGGTCGAGTGGAGCTGGAACCTGCTGGAGCCGGACGGCCGGGCGGCGCTGCGCGCGCTGTCGGTGTTCCCGGGCGGCTTCACCGAGGAGTCCGCCCAGTACGTGCTCGGCGAGGACGGCGACGCGCTCGGCCTGCTGGAGCAGCTCGCCGCCCAGTCCCTGATCAAGGTGGGCGAGGGCCCCTTCGGGGTGCGCTTCCACATGCTGGAGACGCTGCGCGAGTTCAGCGCGGCCCGGCGGGCGGAGGCGGGCGAGGAGGAGACGGTGACCGACCGGTTCCTCGCCTGGGCGCGGGACTTCGGCCGGACCCACCACGACGTGCTGTTCGGCGGGCACACGCCGTCCTCCTTCCACCTCGCCCGCGCCGAACAGGACAACCTCGTCCTGGCGCTGCGGCACGCCCTGGCCCGCGCCGACGGCCCGGCGACCGCCGCCCTCACCGCCGTACTGGCCGCCCTGTGGTCCGCCGGCAACAGCTACACCCGGCTCACCGCCCTCGTCGCCGAGACCGCGGGCCCGCTGTCCCACTTCCGGCCGGAGCACCCCGAGGACGTGGAGACGGCCCGGAGCGCCGCGGTGGTCTGCACGACCTGCCTGTTCATGGGCTACGGCCCGCGCGCCGGACGCCATCTGGTCACGCTGCGCCGGCTGCCGCCCGCCCCGCCGGACACCGCGCTGCGGGCCCTGGCGGTCGTCCTGGCCGCCGTCCCGGAGATGCGCCCGCCCGGCTACGAGCGGCTGTCGCGGCTGTGCGAGGCCCCCGAGCCGATGCTGGCGGGCATCGCGTCGGGGGTGGCCAGCTATGTGTGGGAGGCCGAGCAGCAGACGGAACGCGCGCTGGACTGCGCCCGCCGGATGCTGGCCGCGCTGGAGCCCGGAGCCAACCCGTCCACGCTGCTGCTCAGTTACGGCCGGATCAGCGAGCTGTGCCTGAAGCTGGAGCGCGGCGCGGAGGCGTACGACCATCTGCGGGCCGCGGAGGCGCTCGGCGAGCACGGCGACTGGACGGACCTGATCGGCGTCCGGCACGGGCTGGTCTCCGCCTGTCTGCAACGCGGGGAGATCGAGGAGGCGGAGTACTGGCTGGGCCTCGCGGCCGGGGACCGGCAGCCGGAGTCCGCGTCCCCGGAACTGCTGTCGGCCCGCGCGGAGGTGGCGCTGGCCCGGGGGCTGAGCGAGGTCGGGCTCGGCCTGTGGCGCCAGGCGACGGCACGGATGCGGGACGGCGCCCTGGAGCCCGGCGATCCCTTCGCGGACTCCTGGTCGCTCCAGATGCAGGCGGCCGCGCTCGCGGCGCACGCGCAGCACGGCCGGCTGGAGCCGGTGACCGGGCTGGCCGAGCGGCTGCGGGAGAAGCTGCTCGCCATGCTGTCCGGTGCCTCCGGTGCCGGTGAGCTGGTGGAACTGCCGGTGTACGGGACGGTGTTGGTGGCGCTCGGCCTCGCGGGACTGGCCCGCGGCGAGACGGCGGCCGTACGGCTGATGGCGCTCGCGGAGCGGATGCCGGTGCTGCGGGACTACCCCACGCTGTCCTCGGCGCGCTGCCGGCAGGCGGCCGAGAGCGCCGCCGGGGCGGCCTACGCCGAGGCGAGATCGGCGTACACCGCCCTGGGGCCGGAGGAGTTGCGGGCCGAGGCCCTGCGCGAGCTCACCGCCGCGGCTCGCGGTTGAAGCGCGCCCTGCACCACACATAGCCGAGCACGGTCAGCGCCAGGCACCAGCCGATCGCCAAGACCGCGTTCACGGTGCCGATCCCGCTGCCGAGCAGCAGCCCGCGCAGGGTCTCGATGGCGGGCGAGAAGGGCTGGTACTCGGCGAACCAGCGGAACCCGGTGGGCATGGCGTCGACCGGCACGAAGGCACTGGACAGCAGCGGCAGCATGGTCAGCGGCAGGCCGAGGTTGCTGGCGCCCTCGGGGTTGGGGCTCACCAGGCCGATGCCGACCGCGATCCACGTCAGCGCCAGGCTGACCAGGGCCATCAGCCCGGCCGCCGCCAGCCACTCGACCGGTGTGGCGTTCGGGCGGAAGCCGATGGCGAGTCCGATGGCCAGGATCAGCACCAGGGCCAGCATCGTCTGGATCACGCTGCCGATGACGTGACCGACCAGCACGGAGGCGCGGGAGATCGCCATGGTGCGGAACCGGGCCATGATGCCCTCGGTCATGTCGGTGGCCACGGACACCGCGGTGCCGAGCGAGATCATGCCGACGGTCATCAGCAGGATGCCGGGCACGATGTAGGCGACGTACTGGGAGCGGTCCGCGTGCCCGCCGCCCATGCCGGCGCTCATCACGTTGCCGAAGACGTAGACGAACAGCAGCAGGAGCATCACCGGGGTGAGCAGCACGTTCAGGGTGAGGGAGGGGTAGCGGCGGGCGTGCAGGAGGCTGCGCCGCAGCATGGTGAGGTTGTCGCGCAGGGCGTGGGCCCGGGGGGACGGTGCTGCGGCGCTCATCGGGCGGTCTCCTTCTCGGTGGGTTCGGTGGAACCGTTGGTCTGGGCGGGGACGTCGGCGGAGCCGGTGAGCGCGAAGAACACGTCGTCCAGGTCCGGGGTGTGCACGGAGAGTTCGTCGGCCTCGATGCCGGCGGTGTCGAGCCAGTCGAGGATGGCGCGCAGTTCGCGCTGAGTGCCGTCGCTGGGGATCTGGAGGGTGAGCGCGCTGTCGTCGCGGGTGGCCTCGCGCAGCGCGCCCGCCGCCCGCTCGTAGCCGGCCGGGTCGGCGAACCGCAGCCGTACGTGCCCGCCGGGCACCAGCCGCTTCAGCTCCTCGGCACTGCCCTCGGCGACGATCCGGCCGCCGTTGAGCACCGCGATCCGGTCGGCGAGCTGGTCGGCCTCGTCCAGGTACTGGGTGGTGAGGAAGACGGTCGTGCCGCCCGAGACCAGTTCGCGGATGATCCCCCACATGGTGTGCCGGGAGCGGGGGTCGAGACCGGTCGTGGGCTCGTCCAGGAAGATGATCCGCGGCTCCCCGACGAGGGTCATCGCAATGTCGAGCCGCCGCTTCATCCCGCCCGAGTAGGTGGAGGCGGGTTTCTTCGCGGCCTCCACCAGGTCGAACCGCTCCAGCAGCGCCGCGGTGACCCGCCGGCCCTCCGCCTTGGACAGGTGGTGCAGGTCGGCCATGAGGAGCATGTTCTCCTCGCCGCTGATCAGCCCGTCCACGGCGGAGAACTGCCCGGTGACCCCGATGGCCCCCCGCACCTTCTGCGCCTCGGCGGCCAGGTCGAACCCGCCGACCCGGGCCCGCCCGGCATCGGCCGAGATGAGCGTGGTCAGGATGTTGACCACCGTGGTCTTCCCCGCCCCGTTGGGCCCGAGCAGCGAGAAGACCGACCCCGTCGGCACCTCGACGTCGATCCCGTCGAGCACCGTCTTGTCCCCGTACGCCTTCCGCAACCCGTGGGCCGCGATGGCGAGTTCCGCGTTCGTCATGCCCCAGAGCGTGCGCCCCGGGGGATTCAGTGCGGCTTCAAGCCGGTTTCAGCGCGCAGGACCCCCTGAAACCGGGTGCGCCGTCGCTCTGTTGGGTGAATGTCCGCTTGTTTGCGCTTCGTCCGGGATGACTTGGGAGAGCATCACGGCGTGGAGAGCCCACGTGGACACGTGGAGATCCCACACGGACAAAGGGGGAACGGCATGGTGAACGAGGGACGTGGCGGCAAGGGAGTACGGGTGAGGCCGGCCGTGGTGGCCGCGGTCGCCGCCGCGCTGCTGGCCGCTCCGGTGGCCCAGGCGGCTCCGGAGTCGCCCCGTGCGGGGGCGGTGAGCACGGGATCGGTCGCCGCCTCCGCACCGCAGACCTATGCGGCGACCACGACCACCGCGGGCGGGCGCACGACGTTGCGCTTCGCCCTGGACGGCGGTGCGAAACTCTCCCGCGCGGACCTGGACCGCGTCGGCGCGCAACTCGGGCTCGGCAAGGGCAGCCTGCGCGCGGTGTCGGGCTCGGTGACGCAGCGCGCCGCCGCCGCACGCCGTTCCGCGGTGCTGCGCTGCGACAAGAACCCGAGCTGGAGCGACGCCAACGGCACCCTGGCGGCCCGGTTCAACTGCCACTACTCGAACATCAACTGGGGCTTCAAGATCTCCGCCCGGTTGCAGTCCATCATCACGAGCAACGTCAACGAGTCCGGCGTCTCCTGGTGGCGCAACGGCAAGCGCATGCCGAAGAACGCGGGCCACGTCGTCGGCAAGAGCTACCACTTCCACGGCACGCTGAAGCCGGTCAAGCACGGCGACCACGTCCAGTTCCAGGACTACATGACCTTCCGGGTCCGCATCGGCGGCCGGCCCGGCACCGGCTCCCTGGTTTGGGCGGCGGACGTGACGGCGAAGAAGTAGGGGCGACGGACGGGGAGTGGCTCATGGCGCTCGACGTGGGGACGGTACGGGGCTGGGCGGAGTCCGTGCTGCGCGGGCTGGGGGCGCCGGACGGGGCCGTGCTCCAGGTCGCGGAAGGCACGGCCCCCGGCGCCGGGGCCGGGGTGCACGTCACCCTCGCCTACCCGGACGGCTCCTCCGTCACGGTGGACCTGGACGACGCCCTGCCCGAACCCGAAGCGCTGCTCCTGCTGGCGGAGCAGCTCCAGGACAGCCTCGTCGAGTCCACCGGCGGCCGTCCCGTGCCCCCGTGTCCGGTGCCCGGCCACGCGCACCCGGCGGCCCCGCGGGTGTCGAACGGAGCCCTGTCCTGGCGCTGCCCGCTGGACGACGCCGGGGGCGCCGGCTCGTGAACAAGGCCGCGCCCCGGTGGCCGGCGCGGCCCGGCGTCACCTGACCGGGCCCGTGCCGGGGCGCTCGGCCACGGCCCGGTCGATGGCGGACTCCACCGCCGCCACCCGGTCCGCCAGCAGGGTGAGGGCGGCGACCGCGCGGGTCAGCGGGTCCTCCTCCGGGCCGCCGAGGGTGCGGGTGCGGATATGGGCGGCCTTGATCTCCGCCCAGCGGGCCGCCCGGCCCGCGTCCAGCGTGCCGCGCAGTTCGGCGAGTTTGAGGAGGTTGGCCTCGGCGCCCGTGGTGAGGGTCTGCGCCTCGGCGGTGTAGTGGTCCTGGACCACGGCCTCGCGTTCGGCGGAGTTCATCACCGGGCGCAGCCGCTGGGCGATCTTGTTCATGTCGCGGTAGGAGCCCTGGAGGCGGAACGGCGGCTCGGTGCGCGCGTCGGCGGACTGGGCGGCGGAGGCGATGTAGGCCGCGTTGACCGTGAGGACGGTGTCGCGCACCGCCAGCAGATGGGCCAGCACCGCGAGGACCCGGTCGAGTTCGGCCGGGGGCAGGGGCTGGGCGAGGCGGTCCGCGCGGGCCGTCGGATCCCCCGCGGCCAGCCGGACCAGCAGGTCCAGGTCCGCCCGGTCGCGCGCGGCGAGCGGGGACAGCACCGGGTTGGCGGTCAGGGCGTTCTCCACGAAGCTCAGCGCGAACGCGTCCTCCTTGCCGGTGAGGACGTCGCCGAGGTTCCACACGTCGGCCCGGTTGGCGAGCATGTCGGGGATGCGGAAGCGCTCGCCCGACTCGGTGTACGGGTTGCCCGCCAGGCACACCGCGAACCGCTTGCCGCGCAGGTCGTAGGTGCGCGGCTCGCCGTCCCACACACCGTCCACGCGCCGGGTGGCGTCGCACAGCGGGATGAACTTCTGCAGGAGTTCGGGGGAGGTGTGCTGGATGTCGTCCAGGTGGAGCAGGGTGTTGTTGCCGGCCGCCAGCGCGAAGTTGATCTTCTCGATCTCGCGGCGGGCGGTGGCGTTCGGGGCGTCGGCCGGGTCCAGCGAGGTGACGGTGTGGCCGAGCGCCGGGCCGCTGATCTTGACCAGCATCAGTCCGAGCCGGTCGGCGACGTACTCCATGAGCGTCGTCTTGCCGTAGCCGGGCGGGGAGACCAGCAGGAGCAGTCCGCCGGTGTCGGTGCGCTTGCCGGCGCCGGTGGTGCCGAGCTGGCGGGCCAGGCTGTCGCCGATCAGCGGCAGGTACACCTCGTCCACCAGCCGGTTGCGCACGAACGCGGGCATCACCCGGGGACGGTGGTCGGCCAGGCGCAGCCGCTCGCGCTCGGCGGTCAGCAGGGCGGTGCGGCGGCGCTGGTAGGCGCGGAAGCCGGGCACGTCGTGCGCCAGGTGCCGGGCGGTGCGGGCCAGGAACTCGTCCAGCCGCAGCTCCAGCCGCCCACCGGTCACCCGGGGGTGGGCGCCGAGCAGGCCCTCGACGGTGGCGGTGAGCGGGGCGTCGCCGTCGTAGCGGGGCAGGTCGGGGCAGAGTTCGGCGGCGACGGCCTCGGCCAGCTCGCCGGGCCCGGCGCCGGTGCCGCTCGCCGCGGCGTACGCGGTGAGCCAGGCCTGCGCCACCTGCCGCCGGTCCCGCCACTCGGCCAGTCCCGCCAGGTCCCGGCCGTACTCCGGGCCGGCCGGCGCGTGCCGGAACTTCTCCAGGAGGGCGCGGGCGGCGGCGCCGAGCACGAACCCCTCGGGGCCGCCGGTCAGCTCGTCGAAGAGGTACGCGGCGGCGGCGTGCGACCGGTCGGGGCCGGCGCCGTCCGTCTCCCGGTCCCACTCCCCGATGGCCGCGGCCAGCTCCCCCACCAGCTCGTCCAGGGCCGCCGACGGTCCGAAGGCGTCCCGGGCGCGGGCCAGGGAGCCGGCGCGGCGGGCCCAGGCGGTCCTGGCCTGCGCCGTCGTGCCGTGGGTCCAGAAGAGCTGGGCGGTGGCCCGGGCGGCGGGCTCGTGGCGCAGGGTGCCGGCGGTGTCGTGGAGGGGCAGCAGCGCGGTCAGCACCGCCGTGGCGTCGTGGTCGTGGACACCGCGCTCGTAGCCCTCGTCGTACGCCTCCTGCGCCGCCCGGCGGACCAGTGCGGGCAGGTCGTCACAGGCGGCGAGGGCGGCCGCGCCGTGCTCGGCGAGCAGCCGGGCGGCCAGGTGCTCGGCGCGGTAGACCGCGGGGGACTCGGAGGGCAGGTGCCGGTCCCAGTAGGCGCGGGTCGTCGCGAAGTCGGGGTCGGTGACCGGGGCGCGGTAGTCGGTGCCGGTGACGGCGAGGGCCAGGCCGTCGCCGTGCGGGACGAGGGCGAGGTCCAGTGGCTGGGTGTTGACGGCGAAGCGGTGGCCGCCGAGCAGCAGGGTGCGGCCGTCGTCGGCGTACAGGTCGGTACGGTCCCGCAGAGCGCGCGCGGCCTCCTGGCGGGCGGCCTTGAGGCGGCCGTCGAGTTCCTCCGCGCGCACGCTGTCGCCGAGTTCGCGCAGTTCACCGGCGGTCCGGGCGACCTTGGCGACCAGCGGGTCGGAGGCGAAGTACGCGGTGACCGCGTCGGCGTCGGCGAGGGTGGCCGCGCGCCGGGCCACCGTCTCCAGCATCCGCCCGGCCGACACGGCCAGTTGCTCGGCGCGGCGGGCGCGGGCGTCGGCGAGGGACTGCTTGCGGGCGGCGAACGCCTCGTGGATCTCGGCGCGCTTGTCGGCGAGTTCGCCGAGGAAGTCGTCGAACTCGGCGAACCGGCCGTCCAGGTCCTCCAGCCGGGCGAGCACGGCGGCCAGTTGGTCGTCGCAGGCCTCGGGGGTGCCGGAGGCGGCGAGCGCGGCGGTGACGGCCTGGGCGAGCAGCGCGGTCTCGGCGCCGAACTCGGCGCGGCCCTCCTGGTCCCGCAGCGACCGGCGGCGGGCGTCCAGCGTGGCGCGCGCCCGGTTGACACCGCCGAGCACGTCGGCGATCCGCTCCAGTACGGCGGTGCGCACGGTGGCGTCGGCGATGTCGAGGCCGGTGACCACCTCGGTGACCGTGCGCAGCCCGTCGGTCAGCTCGTCCAGGCGGGCGGCGACCGGCACCGTGCCGGCGACCGTCTCGATCGCCTCCGCCTGCGCCACCAGCCGCTCCACCTCGGCGCGCCGGCCGGTGAAGGCGTCCTCGCGGGCCAGGAACGCCACCGCCCGCCTGCCGAAGGCGGCCAGGTCGTTCTCGGTCTCGGCGGCCAGCTCCGCCACCCGCTCGGCGTCCACGTACCGCAGCTCGCGCAGGGTGAGCAGATGACCGTGGGCGTGCCGCAGTTCGGTCAGTCCGCGCACCCAGGCATCGGCCTCGCGGGGGGCCTCGCCGCGCAGCCGGCGCACCACGGCCGCGATCCGTTCCGTGGCCTCCTCCAGCGCCCCGGCGGCCTGCCGGGTCAGCTCCCGTACGGTCTCGTACTCGGCCAGCACCTGCTCGGCGGTCTCCCGGACCGCCGCCAACGGCTCGCCGACGGCGCCGAGTTCGGGCTCGTCGAGCCAGTGGTGGGTGTCCGCCGCGCGGACGCAGGCGGCGGTCAGCGCCCGGTAGCCCTCGCCGGTCGTGATGCCGTCGGCGACCAGCCGGGCCACGGAGAGACAGTCGGCGAGGCCGCGCACCAGGTCCGCGTTGCCGACCCGGGCGAGCGCGCCGGTACCGGTGCGCAGGGCGGCGGCGTGGGTGTCGGAGACGTACGGCGAGGTCCACCACTGGAGGGGGTGGGTGTGCGCGGGCTCGTCTCCCCCGGCGCGCAGCACGGCCAGCGCGCCGTCCTCGAACAGCGCCCAGCCCTGGCACGTCAGCGGGGTCGCCATCTCCTTGCGCAGGGTGTTGTACGACAGCAGCAGCGTGCCGCCGCCGGACCGGTCCCGGAAGGCGTACAGCACGTCCTCCCCGTTGGGCGCGCGCACCTCCTGCTCGAACTCCAGGCCCCGTGCGTCGAGTTCGTACGTCTTGTGGCGGCCGCTCGCCAGGCAGTACCCGCCCGGGAAGACGACGCCCTGCTCCTCGGGCAGCAGCCGGCAGGCCTGCCCGAGGCCGTCGAGGCGGACCACGGTCCGGGTCAGGGCGTTGAACACCAGGTACCGGTCGGTGTCCTCCTTGTACGGCCGCACCCGCAGCAGCACCAGCGGGCCGGTCGTCGCGTGGGCCACGGCGGCGTCGGCGAGGGACTGCAACGGCTCCGCCACCGGCTCGGCGTACAGCTCCTCGCCGTCCCGCGTGCGCACCGTGAGCGTGCCGCCGACGGCCGAGACGCCGAGCCCGCCGGGCACCGCCACATGGGGCTCCCGCCCCAGCACGTGGTCGGCGCGGCCGGTCCCGGTCCAGGTCACGTCCTGGGCGGGCGGTACGGCGTCGTCGCGGTCGCCGCGCGCGTCCAGGAATCGGGCGCGGCCGTCCTCGGTCAGCCGCCAGCGCAGGACGCGGACGTCCTCGGCCTTCTCGCCGGTGCGGAACACCGCGAGGAGGCGGGTGTCGGTGCGGCGCAGGCGGAGCAGCCGGGCGTCGCGGTAGTAGCGGTGCAGGGCGGTGAACTCGCGGACGAACGCGGGGTCGTCGAGGAGTCCGGGGACGGCGTCCTTTGCCGGCGGTCCGCCGTCCCGGCCGTACAGGGCGAGCACGTCCGCGACGGCCGCGTTCTCGCCGCCGCGGCCGGTGCTGCCGAACAGAAGGGCGTCGCCGACCGCCACGACGTCCTGCCGCACGCACGCGTGCGGGGTGTTCAGGTGGGCGGTGGCGGCGAGCTCCAGCCGGGTCGAGCCGAACTCCTCGGCGCGGCGGGCGTTCAGTGCCTCGGCCCGCCGCGCCAGCTCGGCCGCGTGTCCGGCCAGCCGGTCGCGCAGGACGTCGTAGGTGCCGGCGTCGACGGAGGTCTCCGGGCCGGGGGCGGTGGACATGGGGTTCCCTTTCGTGTGCGGGAAGGTGGGGCGCGCCGCCGAACGCGTGGCGGCCGGGCGCGCGGTCGGGCGCGCCCGCCGCGCCCGGCCCCGGTTCCGCCCGGCCTCAGGCGCGCGCGGCCCCGTTCAGCGAGGCGAGCGGCGTGTCCGCCAGGCCCAGCTCGCCCGCCCTCTCCAGCAGCTGACGGAACTGCGCGGCCTCCGCGCCGCCCCCGTTCATCAGCTTCATCAGCAGGGCCGACACCGTCAGGTTCTGCACGTCGGCCGAGCCCAGGGAGCCCAGCACCCGGCCGAGGTCCTCCGTGAAGCTCGCCGACCCGTCCAGCCACGGCCGCGCCAGCGTCTGCGCGGTGCGGGAGTTGGCCACGAAGCCGTCGACGCCCTTGCCGAGCGAGACCGCCGAGACCAGCCGGTCGAAGAAGACGGACTCCCCGCCGACGATGTCGATGTCGGCGTTCTCCAGCCCGGTCGCGAGCACCGTCGCCTGCGCCTGGGCGACCTGGCGCTGCGTCTCCAGTCCGGCCAGCCGGATCTCCTTCTCGGCCTGCAACCGCAGCCGGTACTCCTCGTGCCCGCGCGACGCCTCGTCCAGCGCGGCCATCGCGGCGGCCTTCTCGGTGAGCCCCGCCGCCTCGGCCTTCAGCTTCTCGCCGATGCCGGACGCCTCCGCGAGCGCCGCCGCCTTCGCGCCCTCGGCCTCGGCGAGCGCCTTGGCCCGCGCGCCCTCCGCCTCGGCCTTGAGCCGTGCCTCGGTCGCCGCGGCCGCCGCCTGTTCGCCCTCGGCCTGAGCGAGCCCCTTGGCCCGCGTCCCCTCGGCCTCCGCGAGGGCCTTCGCCTGGACGCCCTCCGCCTCGGCGCGCAGCCGCGCCTGGGTGGCCTCCGCCTCCGCGCGGCCGGCCTTCACGGTGACCTCGGCCTCCTTGTCGCGCACCTGCACCGCGGCCAGCCCCTCGGCGGCGGACTCCGCCTGGACGCCCTCGGCGAGCCGCAGCTTGGCCCGCGCGTCGAGGTCGGCGGTCTTCAACCGCGCCTCGGCCAGGGTGAGTTCCTCGGCGGCGCGGTGCGTTGCGGCCTGCTCGGCGGCCTCCGCGGCCTTGATGTCCTTGACCAGCTTCTCCTGCGCCTCCGCCTCGGCGGCGATGACCAGGGCCTGCCGCTCGCGCTCGGCCTCCTCGACCACGCGCAGCTTCTTGATGGACTCCTCCTGCTCGGCGACCGTACGGTCCACCGCGACCCGTTCCCGGATCACCTCGGCGATGTCCCGCCGCTCCGCCTCGACCTCCTTCTCGGCGGAGATCCGGGTCAGCTGGGTCTCCCGCTCGCGGGCGATGACCTCCAGCAGGCGGTCCTTCTCGATGCGCTCGTTCTCCACGGCGATGACCCGCTCGCGGTTCTTCGCGGCGACCGCGATCTCCCGCGCCTGGTTCTCCCGCTGCACGCCGAGCTGCTCCTCGGTGCGCAGGAACGCGCCCTGCGCGCGCAGCCGCTCCTCCTCCACCACGCGGGCGGTCTCGGCCTCCTCGCGGGCCCGGGAGGTCTCGATCTCCCGTTTCTGCTTGATCTCGGCGTCCGCCTGCCGGCGCTCCAGCTCCAGGATGGCCTCGCGGGCGTCGACGTCCTGGCGGGTGATCTCCTTCTGCTCGGTGCGCTTGGCCTCGTTGGTGCGCACGTGCTCCACGGCCGTCAGCTCGGTGATCTTGCGGATGCCCTGGGCGTCGAGGACGTTGGCCGGGTCCAGCTGGCTCAGCGGCGTCTGCTCCAGGTAGTCGATCGCCGCGTCCTCCAGGTGGTACCCGTTGAGGTCGACACCGATCAACTCGATGATGTGGTACCGCAGTTCCTCGCGCTTGGTGTACAGGTCGGTGAAGTCCATCTGCTTGCCGACGGTCTTCAGCGCCTCGGAGAACTTGGCGTGGAACAGCTCCTGGAGCGTGTCCTGGTGGCTGGCGCGCTCGGTGCCCACGGACTGGGCGACCTTGATGACGTCCTGCACGGTCTTGTTGACCTTGACGAAGAACAGGATGCGGATGTCGGCGCGGATGTTGTCCCGGCAGATCAGCCCGTCCCGGCCGGACCGGCTGATCTCGATGGTCTTCACCGAGATGTCCATGACCTCGGCCTTGTGCAGGATGGGCAGCACGACCTGGCCGGTGAAGGAGACGTCGACCCGCCGGGTCTTCGACACGATCAGGGCCTGGCTCTGGTCGACCTTGCGGTACAGCCGGGAGAAACCGAACAGCAGAAGCAGGGCGACGATCACACAGGCGGCGACGAGCACACCGAGGGCTTCCATGGCATACGTCCTTGCGTCAGACGGTGGGTCGGAGCTCCCCCGAGGCCCGGCCGCGGGGGCATGCGCCCATGCCCCCGCGGCGGAGCCCTCCGTAGTGCTCCCCGCGCAGATGGTGCGCCGGGAACGCCCGTTCGCGCATTGCCGCTTTCCGGCAGTGTTCACTACTGTCTGCATGCCGGACATGCGCCAAGAAAGCGTCACCGGCGCGTCAAGATCACGGGGGAGCGGGGCAGGGTGGCCGAGCATGGGATACCGGGGCGCTATCTGGACGGATTCGTCCCGATCCTGACCGAGGTCGCGGCCACCGGCCGACGGCTGACCCGGGAGGAGATCAAGGCCCGCCGCACCCTGGGCGAACAGGCCGCCGAGGCCGGGCTCGGGCTGCGCGCGCTGGTCGTCGCCCATCTGGCCGCGGCGCGCGGCGCCTGGCCCGTCGGCCCAGGCAGCGCGGAGAGCACGCCGGCCGCGCTGGCCGCCGTGGAACAGGCCGTCGACGCGTTCGCCGAGGGCTACGAGCGCGCCCAGCGGCTCACCGTACGGCGGGAGGAGGCGGCCCGCCGGGAGTTCATCGACGATCTGCTCTACGGCCGCAGCGACCTGGGCCGGCTGGCCGAGCGCGCCGAGCGGTTCGGGCTGCGCCTCTCGCGCGCGCACGCCGTCGCGGTCGCCGAGGGCCCGCAGCCGTACGTCGAGGGCGGCCCGGTGGCGCGGCGGGTGGAGGGTGAGCTGCTGGCCCGGTTCGACTCCCACAGCATCCTGCTCACCACCAAGAGCGGCCGGCTGCTGTGCATCGCGCCCGGCGACAACGACGAGGTGCTCGACCACTTCGCGCGGCAGGCGTGCGCGGCCACCGAGGGCGGCCGGGTGGCCGTCGGACGCCCGCAGCCCGGCCCCGGCGGGGTCGTGCAGTCGTACGAGGAGGCCCTGGCCGCGCTGGACATGGCCGAGCGGCTGGGGCTGCCGGGGCCGGTGCTGCACGCCGCCGACCTGCTCGTCTATCCGGTGCTGGCCCGCGACCGGCAGGCCATGGCCGACCTGGTGCAGCACACGCTGGGTCCGCTGACCGGGGCCCGGGGCGGCGCGGGCCCGCTGCTGGAGACTCTGGTCGCCTACTTCGACGCGGGCTGTGTGGCCGCCGAGGCGGCCCGCCGGCTCTCGCTCAGCGTGCGCGCGCTCACCTACCGGCTGGAGCGCATCCGCAAGCTCACCGCCGCCGACCCCGCCGACCCCGCGCACCGGTACATGCTCCAGACCGCGGTGATCGGGGCCCGCCTCCTCGGCTGGCCCGGCCAGCCGCTGTGACGCCGTGGGCCGCGCCGCCGAGGAGACCGACCGGCGCATGCCGCGGGCGCGGGACGCGACGGACCGCGGTTACGCGCGTCCGCTGGACGTCCCCGCCCCGGCCCGGATCGCGCATGTGTCGTCCGCGCACTTCACGGAACGTGCCGGAGGCTACTCGTCGACCGGGCGTTCCGGGCGGGCCCGGCCCGGTTCCGGGAGCCTGTCCTGCCGGGCGCGTGCGACCAGGACGTCACCGATGAACAGGTCGTACACCAGGATTCCGATGACCCCGCCGATCAGCGGGCCCACGATGGGGATCCACCAGTAGTGGGCGAACACGCCCGAGAGGGTGCCCGGGAAGGCCAGGCTCCCCCAGCCCTCCGCGTAGGTGAGCAGCCGGGGCCCGAAGTCGCGGGCCGGGTTGATGGCGTAGCCGGCGTTGGCGCCGAAGGACATGCCGATGGCGGCCACGACGAAGCCGATGATCAGCGGGGCCAGATTGGCCCGCACGGCCTGGTTGCGCAGGTCGAGGACGGCCACCACGAGCATCACCAGGAGCGCCGTGCCGACGATCTGGTCGACCAGGGGGCCCCAGAACCCGCCGTGGAAGTAGGCGGCGGGGAAGGTCGCGAAGATGGAGAAGGTGGCGTTCGTGTGCCCGTTCACCTTGGGGCCGGGCGCGGCGGCGTCGTAGGCGTGGATCGCCTGGTGGTAGACGAGGTAGACCAGTGCCGCCCCGGTGAACGCGCCGACCACCTGGGCGCACCAGTAGGGCACCACCTTGACCCAGGGGAAGCCGCGGCGCACGGCCATCGCCAGGGTGATCGCGGGGTTGAGGTGGGCGCCGCTGACTCCCCCGGCCACATAGACGCCGAAGACGACGGCCATCGCCCAGCCCCAGGTGACCAGCAGCCAGTCGCCGGCGGCGAGGAAGATGGTGGTGGGGGTGGCGGCACGGCCGGAGCCGGGCAGCGCGGCGACGGCCATCGCGACCGAACCGCAGCCGAAGCAGATGAGGACGAACGTCCCGAGGAACTCCGCCAGGCACTCGCCCAGCAGGCCGCCTCTGGCGCGCAGCCTGGAGGGTTTGATCAGCGACGGAATCTCGACAGCCATGAAAGGCCCCCTTGAGGAGGAGCAATACGGCCAACGTCACCATATTGGCGCAGAAATGCTCTTCACGCAGGGTGAGCCGAGGGACCCTCACCCCTTCGTGGGTGCCCGGCCGTCAGCGGCTGTCGAGGTCGTCCGCGAAGTGCCGGAAGCCGCGCCGCTCCCGGTGCATGCCCCACAGCATCTCGGCCAGCACGGCGGGGTCCTTGCGCGGGTGTCCGGGCGTGATGGCGCCCGGGACGACCAGTTGTGCGACGTGGACGCCCTCGGGGGCCAGCCGTTCGTGCAGCAGGTGCCCGTAGGCGCTCTCCGCGGCGAACGCGATGGACGTGCCGGCCCGCTCGATGTGGGGCACGGCGGCGGTGCCCCCGTTGACCAGCAGGATCGTGCCGCGCCCCAGCTCCCGCATCCCGGGCAGCACCTGCCGGACGGCGGCCACGGGACCGTACACCGAGAACTCGATGGGACCGGTCAGCTGCCGGTGCCCGGTCTCCAGCACCGGCAGCATGAAGTCCCGGTGCGGCACCGGGCTGTACTGGAGCACCTCCACGGTCCCCAGTTCCCGCCCGGCCTCGGCCAGTGCGCCGGCCAGCCGTTCGGGCTCGCGCACATCGGCGGGGAAGCCGCGCGCGCGGATGCCGTCCGCGGCCAGTTCCCCGGCCAGCGCGTCGAGCCGTGCGCGGTCACGGGCGACGAGGGCGACGTCGTACCCCTCCCGCCCGAACCGGCGGGCGACGGCGGCACCGAGCCCGGGTCCCGCTCCCACGATGGCGACGGTGTTCACGCCCACCATCCGTACCCCACGGCGGCCCGTCCCGCACCCCGGCCGGTCAGGCCATCCAGAAGAACACGGCGGTCATGCGCTTCTCCGCCAGCGTGTCCCCGGTGTAACCGGTGGCGCTGTGCACCAGGTTGGCGTTGTAGAGGAGCAGCCGGTTGTACTTGTGGGGGACGCGGACGTCCTCCTCGAAGGCGTCCGGGGCCACGAAGCGGGTGCCCAGGGCGTCCACCAGGTTGTTGTGCGGGGCCTGTACGACATTGCCGCCGAGCCGGCCGCCGGGCAGGTGCTGGCGGTAGAAGCTGGTCCCGCAGTCCTTGGGGACACCGGGGTTGAGGTACAGCACGGCCGCGTACCGGCACAGCGCCCGCGAGTCGGTGTGCGGGCGGGGCTCGCTCTCGCCGGCGCCGACGACCTGGACGCAGTTGTGGTTGAGCGTGCCGCCGCCGGGCGCCCGCTGCACCCACAGCCTCCCGGCGCCGGTCGCCTTGCGCACCAGCTTCTCGACGACCGCGAGTTCACCTGGTTCCAGGCCGGGCATGGCGCGCAGGCCCGGCCAGGACTCGGACGTGTACGGGTGCCCCTTCGCCCAGTCGTCCTTGGCCAGGCACCGCGCGCGCACCGCGTCCGGGTCGGGCAGCACGTCGTCCAGGACCCAGTAGTCGCGGCCCCTGGTCGGCTTGCGGTAGGGCAGGACGGGCAGCGCGCCCGCGGGTCGGGCCGCGGGCGGCCTGGGGGCCGGCTGTGGGGACATGCGGCGAATCTAGGCCCGCGCCGCGGCGGCCTTCTCCCGAGGACCGGTCAACCTTTCCCCAACCGTGTGTCATGTACACCAATGCCTGGCAATCCCCAGGTCACCCGCGGTCCTCGACCGGTCAGGCGAGCCAGACCGTGGTGTCCGGCGGCAGCCCGCCGTCCCCCGGCAGCGGCGCGCTGCTCAGCAGCACCTCACTCGGCGGCACCGCCACCGCCTCCGTCCCGAGATTGGCGACGCACCGCCATCCCTCGCCGCGCCGGAAGTCCAGTACCCGCTCGGGGCATCCGGGCGTCCACTCCAGTTCCTCCCCGCCGAGCAGCTTGCGGCGCAGCCGCAGGGCGGTGCGGTACAGCTCCAGCGTCGACCCGGCCACCCCGCTCTGCGCCTCGACGGCGTACGCCGCGAAGGACGCGGGCTGCGGCAGCCAGGCGCCGCCGGGCCCGAAGCCGTAACTCGGTCCGCCGGTCGTCCAGGGCAGCGGCACCCGGCAGCCGTCGCGACCCTTGCGGACGTGCCCGGTCTGCTCCCAGATCGGGTCCTGAAGCACCTCGGCGGGCAGATCGGCGACCTCGGGCAGCCCGAGTTCCTCGCCCTGGTAGAGGTAGGACGACCCGGGCAGCGCCAGCATCAGCAGGGTCGCCGCGCGGGCCCGGCGCAGCCCGGCCGCCGTGTCGATCGCGGGCGCGTGACCGCCGGACAGCAGCCAGGCGTCGGGGTCGGTGCCGGGCGGCAGGACCAGCCGGGAGGCGTGGCGCACGACGTCGTGGTTGGACAGCACCCAGGTCGCGGCGGCCCCGGCGGCGCGCGCGGTGGCCAGCTCCTCGGTGATCACCCGGCGCAGCCGCGCCGCGTCCCACGGCGCTTGCAGGTACTCGAAGTTGAAGGCCTGGCCGAGTTCGTCGGGGCGGGCGTACAGCGCGCGGCGGGGGCCCGGCACCCAGGCCTCGGCGACGGCGCTGCGCGGTGGCCGGTAGGCGTCGAAGACCTTGCGCCAGTCGCGGTAGATCTCGTGCACCTCGTCACGGTCCCAGTGGGGGTGGTCGCCGGGCGGCACGCGAAGCAGGGCGGTCTCCCCGGCGGCGCCGATGTCCCCGAGGTCGCGCAGCGGCTCGGTCAGGTCCTTGGCCAGGCCGTGCGCCACGTCCACGCGGAAGCCGTCCACGCCCCGGTCGGACCAGAACCGCAGGGTGGTGCGGAAGTCGGCGCGGACCTCCTCGTTGTCCCAGTTGAGATCGGGCTGTTCGGCGGCGAACAGGTGCAGGTACCACTCGCCGTCGGGCACCCGGTGCCAGGCGCTGCCGCCGAAGACGGACTGCCAGTCCGAGGGCGGCAGTTCACCGTGCGCGCCGCGCCCGCGCCGGAAGACGTACCGCTCGCGGGCCGCGGAGCCGGGGCCGGCCCGCAGCGCCTCCTGGAACCAGGGGTGCAGGTGGGAGGTGTGATTGGGCACCAGGTCGACCACGACCTTCAGGCCCAGCCGGTGCGCCTCGGCGACCAGGGCGTCGAAGTCGTCCAGGGTGCCCAGGCGCGGGTCGACGTCCCGGTGGTCGGCGACGTCGTAGCCGCCGTCGGCCAGTTCGGACGGGTAGAACGGGCTCAGCCACAGGGCGTCCACGCCGAGCGTCGCGAGATGCCCGAGCCGCCGGGTGATGCCCCGGAGGTCGCCGAGCCCGTCGCCGTCGGCGTCCGCGAAGCTGCGTGGGTAGACCTGGTAGATGACGGCCTGACGCCACCAGTCGGGGTTCCTGGAGGAGAGGTCTGCCATGCGGGCTCCCTTCAAGACGGTTGCAGGGAATCTGTCCACATTGCCCGGAAAGCGAACCTTGGAAACCGGACCGGCCCGTCAGCGGCCCCCGACGGTCTCCAGGAACAGCCGCGCGTACCGCTCCGCGTCCACCGCCAACCCGACGTCGACCAGGGCCTGTTCGCGCCGTCCGTGATGGACCTCGGACTCGCCGGGCCGTGTCCGGCGGTCCACGATCGTCTGGCCGCGCGCGGGGCCGGGGGCGAGGCAGACCTCGACGGGCAGCGGCCGGGTGGTCAGCCCCGCCGGATCGGCGACCGCGCACACCGCGCCCGCGTCCCCGAGGCAGCCCGTCTCCTCGGGCCCGTCGGGGCGGTGCCCGAGCAGCCGGCCGGCCAGCCGGGCCCCCGGCTCGGTGCTCGCGCGCAGCCGCCGCGCCCACGCGCCGGTCACCACCACCTCCCGGAACACGTCCAGGCCGTACATCGTGATCGGCACCCCGGCGGTGAGCAGGACGGCCGCCGCCTCCGGGTCGTGCCAGACGTTGAACTCGGCGACGGCCGTGGCGTTCCCGGCGCCGACCGCGCCGCCCATGAAGACGATCCGCTCGATGTTGCGGGTCACCTCCGGGTGGGTGCGCAGCAGCAGGGCGATGTTGGTCAGGGGCGCGGTGGGGATCAGGGTGACCGGCCGGGGCGAGGCCAGGATCTCCCGGCGCAGCAGGGCCACCGCGTCCACGTCGGCGGGGGCGCGGACCGGCTCGGGCAGCCCGAGGTCCCCCATGCCGTCGCCGCCGTGCCAGCCCGAGGTCCGGGCCGGCTCCAGCAGCGGCCGCTCGGCGCCCCGCCCCACCGGTATGGCCGGCGCCCCGGCCTGCTCCAGCACGGTCAGGGTGTTGCGGACCACCCGGTCCACGTCCGTGTTCCCGGCGACACAGGTCACCGCGCGCAGTTCCAGGCCGGGGTGGCGCACGGCGAACAGCAGCGCGAGGGCGTCATCGACACCCGTGTCGCAGTCGATGATCACGGGGACGGGCTGCGGACCGGGCACTGCGGACTCCTTCGGCTGACGGGACCCGAACGTTAGTTCAACGCTTCCGTCACTCCCACAGCCCGGTCCCGCGGGCCGCCACCCGCGCGGCGATCCGGGACAGCAGCTCCGCCACCGGCAGCTCCCCGGGCCGCCGCCCGTCCCGCAGCCGTACCGCGGCCTGGCCCGCCGCGGCCTCGCGGGCGCCGATCACCGCCACGTACGGCACCAGGCGCGCGGCCCGGATCCGGGCGCCCAGGGAGCCCTGGCCGGGCCCGGCCGGCTCCGCGCGCAACCCCCGCGCCCGCGCCTCGGCCACGACGGCCGCCGCCCGCTCCTCCTGCTCGGCGCCCACCGGCAACACCACCAGCTGGACCGGCGCCAGCCAGACCGGGAAGGCGCCGACCGGCCGGGACGGCGACGGGTTTTCTCCGGCCGCCGACTCCCCCGCCCGTCCTCCCGGTCCTCCCCCGTCCTCCCGGCTCCTCACCCGTCCGGGCCCGCGCGCTGGTGGGGCGTCCGGGGCGGTGGTGCCGTGGGAGGAGGCACCAGCACCGGGAGGCACCGCGATGTACGACGGCATACGACCGCACGGACGCCTGCTGACCTGCCTCATAGGCGCCGGCCTCCTCGGCGTCGGCGGCTGCGCGGCCCTCACCCTGAAGCAGCCGGAGACCGCGCCGCAGCCCCTCCCGACGATCGACCGCCCCTCCCGCGACGCGCAGGCCCCGGTCCGGCCCGACGGCTCCACCCTCAGCGACGGCCAGGCGCAGTCCGCGCTGCTCACCCAGTCCGACCTCGGCGCCCCCTGGGCCGCGACCCGCGGCGCGGCGACCTGGCGGGACGGGCTGCTCAAGGCGAGCACCTCGACCGGCGACTGCCAGAAACTCCTCGACGCCCTCTACAGCGACCAGTTGCTCGGCGCCCCGGCCCGCGCCGCCGTCGGCCTGGACGACGCCGACACCGACGCCCAGCTGCGCTACCAGATCGGCGCCCGCCGCCCGTCCGACGTGGACGCCGCACTGGCCTGGCTGCGCACGATGCCGGCCCGGTGCGCCCGGTTCACCGCCACCACCCAGCAGGACACCCAGGAGGACGTCCGGGTCACCGAACTGCCCCTGCCCGAGGTCGGCGACGCCCGCCAGGGCCTGCACATCACCCTCGACGCCACCACCTCCGACGACGAGGAGAGCCACCTCACCCTCGACATCGCCGCCGTCCGCGTGGGCGACGACGCCTTCGCCCTCACCAACGGCGGCCTCGCCGACGTCCCCAACGACGCCACCCAGGCGGCCGTCCAGGTGGGGGCGCTGCGGCTCGCGCAGGTGCGCAAGGAGGGCCGGGCGGAGGTGTAGGCCGGTTTCAGAGCGGCGGCTGAGCCGGTGCGGGGCCCAGCGTCGTGGTGCCCGGGGCGGCGCGGTGGCCGAGGCCGGTGCGGTAGGCGTCCAGGGCGGCCTCGACGCGTCCGGTACGGCGCAGCAGATCGCCGAGGAGGCGGCACAGGTCGGCCAGGTCACCGGCGGCGCCCGCGCGTTCCAGCAGGCTGAGGGCGCGCACGTAGTGCTCCTCGGCGGACTCGGTGTCGCGGCCGTCCTCGGCGATGATGCCGAGCAGCCGATGCGCGGCGGCGGCGTGCACGGCGCCGCGCTCCGAGGAGAAGTCGCCCAGCACCCCCTCCAGCAGCTCGGCGGCCTCCGCGGACCGGCCACGCCGGTGCAGCACGTCGGCGAGTTCCACCGCGGCCTGGCTGCGGTAGAGGGCGGCCCGGGTCTGCGACAGCATGTCCAGCGCCTGCCGCAACTCCGCCTCCGCGGCTTCGAGGTGGTCGTTCTGCGCGTGGACGTAACCGCGCATCCAGTGGCAGTGCGCCAGCTCGGTGCGCAGGCTGAGCTGGCGGTACAGCTCGGCCGCCTTGGCGAGGGAGGCGTCGGCCTCGGCGGCGCGGCCCTCGGCGAGCAGGGTGCGGGCCACCGAGCGGTGCATCCGGGCGATCAGCGCGGGGTCGCCGGACCGCGGGGCGAGCGCGAGGGCGAACTCGGCGGCCTGGGCGGCGCGGGCGTGCGCGCCCATGTCCAGATAGGGGCCGATGGCGCTGGCGTACAGCAGCAGCAGCGCGTCCGGGTCGTGCAGACCGCCCCGGTTGAGTTCGTCGAGGGTGGTCTCCAGCAGGTAGACGGCGTACCGGAGTTCACCGGCCAGGTAGTGGGCGACCGCGCGGCCGCGCACGGCGGGGACGCGGGCCGCCGGTGAGGCGTCGGCGAGCTGTTCCTCGGCCCGCTCGAAGTGGGTCCGGGCATCCGTCAACTCGCCCGTCTCCAGCGCGCATTCGCCGAGCCCCAGCAGGGCGGCGGCCTGTTCGGCGACGAGTGCGTGCGCCTCCGCCTCGGCCAGCAGGTCCGTGTAGCGCGCCGCCGCCTCCTCGGCCCGGCCGTCGGCCAGCAGCCGCTGCGCCTCGGTCAGCCGCAGCCGCAGCTCCGTGGCGAGGTGGGCGGGGCGGCCCAGCGCCAACTCCTCGAAGCTCACGCCGAGCCGGTCCGCGATGTGCCGCAGCGCCTCGTCGGAGGCGCGCACCCGGCCCGCCTCCAGGGTGGAGATGTACGCCGGGGTGTAGGCCGGCTCCGCCAGTTGCCGCTGGGTGAGCCCGCGCTGGGCACGCAACTGCTGCACCCGTCGTCCCACCGTTCCCGGATCGTCCCTTTCCCGCACCACCCGCACCCCCAACTCCCCCTGTCCGCCTTGCTGTTCGGGTCCCACTGCCTCTAGGTTAAACGGCGGATTAAACCTGCTTAATACGCCGCTGTCGTGTTGTGAGGTCGCCGTGTCCGGACGTACACCCGGTTCCTGCGGGAATTCCACCGCGCGCAGGGCCGTCGCCGCCGCCGTGGTCGCCGCCACCTCCCTGATCCTCGCGGCCAACGCCTGCCCGGCCCGCGCCACGGTACCGTCGACTCCCGCCGCGCAGGCCACCGTTGCGGACACAGCGGCCCGGCGCTGAACCCACCGGTGTCGAAAACCCCGGCACCCGCCTAACCTGCCCGCATGACCTCTGCCGCCGCCCGCACCGCGCTGGACCTCACCGCCGACCTCCCGGTCGCCGGTCTGGAGGACTTCTACCGCGATCTGCACCGCCACCCCGAGCTGTCCCTGCGCGAACACCGCACCGCCGGCAAGCTGGCCGGCCGGCTGGCGGACGCCGGGTTCGAGACGGCGGAGGGCGTCGGCGGCACCGGGGTCGTGGGCCGGCTGGCCAACGGTGAAGGACCGACCGTGCTGCTGCGCGCCGACATGGACGCGCTGCCGGTCCCGGAGGCGACCGGGCTGCCGTACGCCTCCGCCACGGACGGGGTGATGCACGCCTGCGGCCACGATCTGCACGTCACCTGGCTGGCCGGGGCCGCGGCCGCGCTGGCACGGGGGCGGGACACCTGGCGCGGCACGCTGCTGGTGGTGGGGCAGCCCGCCGAGGAGACCGGGCAGGGCGCCCAGCGGATGCTGGCGGACGGGCTGTACGAGCGGTTCGGGCGGCCCGACGTGCTGCTCGGCCAGCATGCCGCGCCGGGCCCGGCGGGGCTGTACCCGCACGCGCCGGGGCTGATCATGTCCGCCGCGACGGACGTGGACATCGTGGTGTACGGCAAGGGCGGGCACGGCTCGCGCCCGGAGGCGACGGTGGACCCGGTGGTGACCGCGGCCTACCTCGTCACCCGGCTGCAGACGGTGGTCTCCCGGGAGGTCGCGGCGGGCGAGTCCGCGGTGCTGACGGTGGGCCGGATCGAGGCGGGCACCCGGCACAACATCATCCCCGGCGAGGCGCGCATCGCGCTCAACCTGCGCACCCAGTCCGAGGCGGTACGGCAGCGGATGCTGGCCGCGATCCGGCGCATCGCCCAGGGCGAGTGCCTGGCCGCCGGCTGCCCCCGCGAGCCCGACGTCACCCTCGGCAACACCTTCCCGGTGACCGTGAACGACGCGGACACCGACCGGACCGTGGCCGCCGTGCACGCCGAGGTGTTCGGCGCGGGCACGGTGTTCGACCCGGGCCCGGCGATGGGCAGCGAGGACTTCCCGGAACTCTCGCTGAACAGCGCCATCCCCTACTCGTACTGGTTCGTCACCACCACGCCCGCCGACGTCTGGGACCGCTCGTCCGGCGACACCCTCGCCGAGAAGCTCGCCGCCGTTCCCAGCAACCACAGCCCCCACTTCGCCCCCGACCCGGCCACGGTCGCCCCGGGCGTGCGGACGCTGGTGTCGGGGGCCCTGGCGCTGCTGTCGGAGGCGTGAGCCGGTTCAGGTCCGCTGCAACCCGCGCAGCTGCCGCTGTACGTCCTCCAGCGCGCCCTGCCGGCGCCCCGGCACCCTGGAGCGCAACTCCGCGAGCGCGGGCCCCAGTTCACGGGCCCGCGCGGGGTCGTCGACACGAGTCCACTGGTGGTGCGCCCGGTCGACGGCGGCCTCCACGGCGGGCGCGTCGGGGGCCTGACCCGCCGCGAGCCTGGTCTCGGCCACCGTCATCCAGCCCCGGCAGCTGCGCCCCGCGTCCCCCGCGAACATCGCCAGGTCGGCGCGCACCTCGGCCCAGTGCAACGCGTCCTCGGACGCCGGCCCGTGCTCCCCGACGGCCGCCTCCTGGAGCCGTGCCGCGATCGCGTCGGCCTCCTCGTGCCGCCCGTCCCGCACGGCGTCGCTGATGGCGACGTGCGGATCGCCCCCGGCCTCCGGGAGCCCGGCCGCGGGGGCCGGCGGCAGCGGAGCGGCGGAGCCCTCCGCCCGCACGACGTCCCCCGGCCCCTCGCCCGCGCCGGGCTCCGCCGGTTCGGCCACGCCCGCGTCCCCGGCCGCGCCCCCGGCGTCGACGGCCGCGCCGGAAGCCGGCCGGACGTCCTCGGCGGACCCGGGTCCGAAAGCGCCGGCCCGCACCGCGTCCGGCACGTCCACCCGCTGCCCCGGGATCGCGCCGGTCCCCGCGTACCCGCCGGTTTCCGCGTACCCGCCGGGGTGCTCGACGCCCGCCACCGGGCCGAACCCGCCGGACGGCGCGGCGGGATCCGCCCGTCCGGGGCCGGCCACGGCGGCGCCCGGGGGCGCGCCGAACCCGTGGTCACCGGGACCGGCGTACGCGGCGACCTGCGGCGGTCCCAGCAGGATGTCGACGGCGGTCTCCTCCGCGATGCGGGCGAGGGCCTGGTGGTGGAGTTCGTCCAGCGGCGGACGGTGACCGCTGCGCAGCAGGGTGGCGACCGTCTTCATGTACGTCGGCTCGGCCGGCCCCCGGCGCCCGCGCGGCGGTGCGACACGGCCGTAGACCGCGGCCGTGCGGCCCGCGTCCAGCGGCTGTTCGTGCAGGTGCCGCCAGGCCTCCGGGTCCGCGTGCAGATCGAGGAGGAGCGCGGTCCGCCCGGGCGGCCGCAGCCGCAGCTCCTCGCGGATCCAGTGCCAGGGCAGCGCGGTGTAGCGGACCGTGGCCGGGGTGGTGCGGGCCAGCGCGAGATGCGGCAGCCGCTGCCGGCGGTCCAGGTGCAGCTGGCCGGTGAGGTACACGGTGAGCGGTCCGGGCGCGGCCGCCGCGGCCCGCAGCCGGGTCAGCACGCCCTGCGGGTCCACCGGGTCCGCGAGTTCCACGACGTTGGCGGTGTCGGTGCCGGACAGCACGGCGGGGGCGACGGCGGCCAGCACCGGCAGCACGGAGGCCGCGTCCACCAGGCGTCCCCGGCCCAGCGGCGCGGCCGCCAGCAGCAGCACGGTTCCGGGCATGGTCCCTCCCCCTGTAGGCCCTGCGGTCCCTGTGGATCCGCACTCTCCCGCCAGCACCGTAACCGCTGCGACCGCCCCGACGCGCCTCAGGACGCCGAACTTCCCCGTTCCGGGTCCTCGCCCGCCCACACCCGGTCCGGCAGCCATCTCCCGCTGTCCCACCCCGGGAACACCGCCGTCCGCGGTGCTTCGTCGCCGACCGGGAGGCGGCGCACCGCGAAGATCGTGGTGTCGTCCGCGAGCACGCCTCCGCTGTGCCGCCGCACGCCGTCGTGGACGCGGCGCACCAGGCGCTCGGGCTCGGCGCAGCACGGATCGGCCGCGACGGCTTCGGTGACGTCGCCGAGCAGGTCGTAGAACTCGCCGTGCCGGTCCCGGGCCTCGGTCACCCCGTCCGTGTACAGCAGCAGCGTCTCGTCCTCGGCCAGCGGCACCTGGTGCACCGGCGGCAGCCCGTCGGCCAGATCGCTCAGGCCGATCGGCAGCCCTTCCCCGCAGGGCAGCTCGCGCACCCCGCGCGGGCCGGCCACGAGCGGGGCCTCGTGCCCGAAGTTGACGATCTCGACCGTGTCGGGGGCGTCCCGGGAGAAGGCGACCAGCACCGCGGTGGCGAACCGGTCCCCGTCGCGGCGGCCGATCGCGGTGGTGTGGATGCGCAGCCGCAGCATCCGGATCTCCAGGCGCTCGGCGACCGTGCCGAGGTCCTTCTCGTAGTAGCCCGCCTCCCGGAAGCTGCCGAGCAGCGCGGCGGCCGCCTCCACCGCGCCCGTCCCCTTGCCCTGGACGTCCCCGACCAGCACCCGGGTGCCGTACGGCCCGGGCTGGATGTCGTAGAAATCGCCCCCGACCTGCGCCTCCACGTCCGCGGGGAAGTACGCGCCCGCCTGTTCGAGACCCGCCCAGTGCTCGGGCAGCGGGCGCAGCACGGCCCGTACCGTGGCCGCCGCGACGTCCTCCATGCGCAGCGCGTGCCGCTCCTGCCGCACCCGCAGGGCCGAGACCACCGTGGCCAGCGCACCGCCGAGCGCGACCAGCAGGAAGTCGGCGAAGCCCGCCCGGTACTGGTCCGGCCAGGCGTTGTCCACCAGCACGTACGCCACCAGCGACACCACGCAGAAGCAGGCCGTGGTGCGCACCCCGCAGATCGCCGCGGCGATGCCGGGCACCAGCACGGTCCAGGAGACGAACCGGTACTCCGCGCCGGTGTTGAAGTCCAGCAGCACGATGCCGACGAGCAGCAGCGACGGCAGCAGCCAGGCGTAACCCTGGCCGCAGAGCCGCCGCGGGTGGTGCCGCGGGTACGTCATCCGGTTCACACCGGCCGAGTCTCCAGGTTCGGCCGGTGAACACGCCGGGCGCTGCGCCGTCCGAGTTGCCGGGGCGGGCGCACAGGTGTGCATTGGAAGGCGAACGGGGGCGAGGAGAGAGGAGTGCTCACATGACCCATGCGGCACCCGCACCCGGTGGCATCCCCCGGCGCGCCCCGGCGCCCGAGGTGCAGGCCGCCACCTCCCCCGACCAGCGCCGTACCCCCGACGTCTTCGACGCCCGCACCCACCGGATCGGCCGGATCGTGATCCCGGTCGTCCTGGCCCTGGTCTACGGCTACTGGGTCGCGGAGATGAACCGCTCCGGCGGCCCCGTGACCGGCTGGAACCTGCTGCTCGGCTTCGGCAGCGCCCTCGTCTTCGCCGTGTTGTGCATCGCCCTGCTGGCGCTGGCCCCACGGATGATCCGGGAGGTGCACGCGCTGCTGTGGACGGCGTTCGTCGGCTGCGCGTTCGGCTTCCTGTACAGCCAGGGCGGCCATTCCGTCGCCCGGACCGTGCTGATGTCGCTGCTGATCTCGGCGGCCACCTTCATCGTCTTCTTCTACCGGTACTACACACGCGAGGACGCCTTCGGACGGCGGATCCGCTGAGGCCGCACCCCCCGTGCGGCGGTCGCCCGGACGGGCGCCCCCCGGTGGCGCCCCGGCCCCGCCGGCCGTTGCCTGAAAGCGTGCCGCAACGCCTCAGGAGCGCCCTGTCGGCCGTACTGATCACCCTGTCCTGCCTGCTCGTGCCGTTCGGCGCGCTGGCGGTCTGGGCGGCGTACGGACTCACCGACACGGGCCGGTACGTCACCACGATGGCCCCGCTCGCCACCGACCCGGACGTGCGGGAGGCCGTCGCGAACGCCGTCGGGGACAGCCTGCTCCAGGAGGTGGACCACCGGCTCGACGTCGGCCCGCTGCGGGGCTCCGTCCGCCCGTTCGTGCACGACGCCGTTCGCTCCTTCACCCAGACCGAGGCCTTCCGGCTGGCCTGGGACACCGGCAACCGGGTCACCCACGACGCGGTGCTGCGGGCGCTGCGCGACGACCGCGACGACGCGGCCGCCGAGCCGGTCACCGTCGACCTCGCCCCCGTCACCGCCCAGGTCAAACAGCAGCTCAGCGACGAGCACATACCGCTCGCCGCCCGTATCCCGGTGCAGCACACCACTGTCGCCGTGCTCCCGGCCGACGAACTGACGTCGCTCCGAAAGGGGTTCCACGTGCTCGAAGTCGCCGGATTCTGGCTGCCGGTGGCGGCCGTGGCCTTCGCCGCCGCGGGGATCGCCCTGGCCGTCCGCCGCCGCCGGGCCATCGCCGCGACCGCGCTGGGCACCGCCCTCGGCGGCGCGCTGCTCGGTCTCGCCGTGGCGATCGGCCGCCGTCTCACCCTCGCCGGCCTGCCCGCCGACGTGCCCCGCCCGGCCGCCGGCGCCGTCTACGACGCCCTGACCGGCACCCTGCGCACGGTCTCCTGGCTACTGCTCGGCCTCGGCCTCGTGGTGGCCCTCACCACCTGGCTGACCCGGAATCTGCGCCCCGCCCGCCTCGTGCGACGGTGGCGAGGGTCTCCAGAGCCCGCGCCAGCGTCGGCTCCGGAGCCGAACCGAGCCCAAGCCTGACCGCGTCCGGGGCGCGACCTGGCCCCACCGAGAAGGCCGTACCGGGCGTGACCGCGATCCCGTGTTCGCGCGCGGCCGCCGTGAAGGTGTCCGCGCGCCACGGCGCGGGCAGCTGCCACCAGGCGAAACAGGCGGCCGGGTCGGAGCGCACGGCGAAGCCGGCCAGCTTCTCCGCGGCCAGCCGCTGCCGGCGCGCCGCGTCCCGCCGCTTCGCGGCCACCAGCCGGTCCACGGTCCCGTCGGCGAGCCAGCGCACGGCCGCCGCCAGCGCGAACCCGCCCGCGCTCCACCCCCCGGCTCGGACGGCCCGCGCCACCGCCTCGCCCCGGCCCCGCGGCACGACGACGAACCCGACGGTGAGACCGGGCGCGACCCGCTTGGACAGCCCGTCCACGAGGTGGACGAGGTCCGGCGCGAGCGCGGCCAGCGGCGGGACCCGGCGCGGACCCGGCTCCAGGAAGGACCAGATCCGGTCCTCGACGACCGGTATCCCCAGCCTGTGGACGACGTCCGCCAGCTCGGCGCGCCGGGATGCGCCCATGGTCAGCGCGGTCGGGTTGTGCAGGGTCGGCTGGAGGTAGAGGGCGGCCAGGGGCGCGGTGCGGTGGACGGCGGCGACGGACTGCGGGCGGACGCCCTCCTCGTCCATGGCGAGCGGCACCAGACTCAGCCCGAGCCGGCCGGCGATCTCCTTGACCAGCGGATACGTGAGCGGCTCCACCCCGACCCGGTCGCCGGGGCGGGCCAGCGAGGCGAGCGCCGCGGCGATCGCCTGCCGGCCGTTCCCGGTGAACAGGATCCGTGCCGGGTCGGCCCGCACCCCGCCCTCTTCGAGCAGCGCGGCGAACGCCTCCCGCGCGGCCGGGGTCCCGGCGGCCCCGGCCGGCCGCAGCGCGTCCCCGAGCGCGTCCGGCCGCAGCAGCGGCGCGAGCGTCCGGGCCAGCACCTCCGACTGCCCCGCCGCCTCCGGGTAGTTCAACTCCAGGTTCACGGGCGGTGCCCCGGCCGCCGCCTCGGTCAGGGCGTGCCCCGGCTGTCCGTCCGGGGCGGTGGCCCGCACGAAGGTGCCCCGCCCTACCTCGCCCACCACCAGTCCCCGGCGCACGAGTTCGGCGTACACCCGCCCCGCCGTGGAGGGCGCGAGCCCGTGCCGCCGCGCGAAGGCCCGCTGCGGGGGCAGCCGCTGCCCCGGGCGCAGCCGCCCGCTCGCGATGTCGGCGGCTATCCGGTCGGCGATCCGCCGAAAGTCGTTCATCGGTCCCCCTGTTGGTCTGGCGCGTCGGCCGAGCCGCGATTGCACCGAGGGCAAAGATCTTATTGCACCGAGCAATTGGGGCCGCCTAGGGTCGATCACATGCCCCCGTACCTCGCGTTCACCGACAAATCCCCTGATTCGGCTTCCACCGGTTGCCCTCTGGTGCTGATCCACGGGCACCCCTTCGACCGCACGATGTGGGACCCGCAGGTGGCGGAGTTCTCCGCCGGCCGCCGGGTCGTCGCCCCCGACCTGCGCGGCTATGGCGCCTCACCGGTGACTCCCGGCAAGGTCCCGCTCTCCCGCCACGCCGAGGACCTGGCCGAACTCCTCGGCTTCCTGGGCGTGGACACCTTCGTGCTGGCCGGGCTGTCGATGGGCGGCCAGATCGCCATGGAGTGCCATGACCGCTTCGGCGACCGGATCCGGGGCCTGGTCCTCGCGGACACCTTCGCCGAGCCGGAGACCCCCGAGGGCGTACGGAACCGGAACGCGATGGCGGACCGGCTGCTCGCGGAGGGGATGCGGGGTTACGCCGACGAGGTGCTGGACCGCATGGTCGCGCCGTACGCCCGCGCGGAGGTCAAGGCGCACGTCCACGGCATGATGACCGCGACGGCCGCGCAGGGCGCGGCGGCGTCCCTGCGCGGGCGGGCCGAACGCCCCGACTACCGGGGCCTGCTGACCCGGGTGGCCGTCCCCGCGCTGGTGGTGGTGGGCGCCGACGACACCTACACCCCTGTCGCCGACGCCGAGTCCCTGGCGCGGTCCCTCCCCGACTCCACCCTGGAGGTCATCGAGGGGGCGGCCCATCTGCCCAATCTGGAGCGCCCGAAGGAGTTCAACCGGGTGCTGGGGGATTTCCTGGCACGCGTCGACGGTGCGCCGTAGGGGTTCGGGGCCACACCGCGGACATCCAGGGCCGCTAACCTTACGTGTCCGTCCTGGCCAGCGATTGACGGTGTCACCTCACGCGAAGGGTTGCACACATGGGCATTCTCACTCTCCTGCGGAACGCATTCGGCCGCTCACGCAAGTCCCGAGCCGCCGAGGCAGAGGGTGCGACGGCCCAGCCCCCGGCCGAGCCGGCCCAGTCGGTGGAACCGGCCGAGCCGGTCCCGGCCGAGCCGGCGCCGGCGGTCCCGGAACCCCGCGACCCGGCCGCTCCCGCCCCCGAGCCGACGGCGACGGTCCCCGAACCCCGCGACTCCACCGCCGAGGAACACGAGCTGGTGGCCGCCGCCTTCGACAAGGTCCGGGTACCGAACCCCTCGGCTCCGGCGGACGACGCCCCCGACACGTCGACCACCGAAACGACGGCTCCCGAGACTCCCGAACGGAAGCCCGCCACCGAGGGGGCCACGCGAGCGGCCGACACGGTGCCGGAGACCGACGCGGACACCAAGCGGGTCACGGGTGCCGGGGGCGGGGGTGACGCCGAGGCGGACGTGAAGACGGAGGCGGAGGCTGACACCGACGCCGAGGCGAAGGCGGACACGGAGGTCGAGACCGACGCCGTGGCCGGGTCGGAGACGGTGGCCGAGGCCGAGGGCGGGTCCGAGGCGGACGCCGTGGCGAAGGCGGACGCGCAGGCCGACGGTGACGCCGAGGCGAAGGCCGACGCCGAGGCCGAGGCGGACGCCGTGACGGCCGCCGAGGACGAGTCCGAGCCGACCGGCGAGCCCGAGGCGGAGCCGACCGCTGAGGCGAAGGCCGACACCGAGGCGGCGGAACCCGCGGCCGACACCGAGACCGGCGCTGAAGCGCGGATGGAAGAAGCGCCGGCGGCAGAGCCCGCACCGGCGGACGAGGTGACCCCGGCGGCGACGTCCCTCGTGGACGAGCCGGAGACGGCCGAGGCAGCGGCCGACGCCGTCACGACGGCCGAGGGCGATCCCGAGGCGAAGGCGACGGCCGAGGAAGAGACGGCGGCAGAAACCGCGCCGGCGCCGGAAGCACCGGCGGACGAGGTGGCCGCGGAGCACGTGGACGCCCCGGCGGCCACGCCCGAGCCGTCGGAGACCGGGGCCGCCTCCCCGGAACCGACGGAGACCGCGACCGCGCAGGCGGAGCCGGTCGCCGAGACCGAGGCGTCTTCGGAGCCGGTCGCCGAGACCGAGGCGTCTTCGGAGCCGGTGGCCGAGGAGGAGCCGGAAGCGGCACCCGCCGCGGTGACGGAGGCGGAGCCCGAGCCGCTGACGGAAGCGGCGGAGGAACCGGCCGCGGCTGAGCCGGAAACGGCGGCCGCCGCCGAAGCCGAGCCCGCCGAGGAGGCTGCCGCTCCCGAGGCCGAAGCCGTTCCGGAGTCGCAGGCCGCTCCCGCCGAGACGGAGCCGGAACCGGCCACCGCCGAAGCCGAGCCGACCGAGACCGAGCCGGAGGCAGCACCCACCGAAGTGGCCGCGCCCGCCCGGGAGACCGCCACCCCCGACACCGGCGCCGAACCGGAGACGGAAGCCACACCGACCGAGCCCGAGCCCGCCCAGGAGACCGCCACCCCCGACAGCGAGCCCACCGAGCCCGCCGAGCCGGTCGCGCCGGAGGCACCCGCCGAGGATGCCGGCCGTGCCCCCGCCACCCCCCTCCCCGCCGTCCAGGCCGCCGCCCCCGCCCTCGCCGCGGCCTACACCGCCGCCGTCGAGCCGCTCGCGAAGACCGACCTCACCGGGACCCGCGCGAAGCTCTACCTCGTGCTGGACCGCTCCGCGAGCATGCGGCCGTACTACAAGGACGGCTCCGCGCAGGCCCTCGCCGACCAGGCCCTCGCCCTCGCGGCCCACCTGGACCCCGAGACCACGGTCCACACCGTCTTCTTCTCCACGGAGGTCGACGGCACCACCGACCTGACCCTCACCCCGGAGCACGCGACGAGGATCGACGACGTCCACGCGGGCCTCGGCCGGATGGGCCGGACCAGCTACCACGCCGCCGTGGAAGCCGTACTCGCCCACTACGACGAGCACGTCGCCCCCGGCACCCCGGCGCTGGTGGTGTTCCAGACCGACGGCGCCCCGGACGCCAAGACGCCCGCGACCCAGGCCCTCACCGCAGCGGCGGAGAGCCACCCCACGGTCTTCTTCTCGTTCGTCGCGTTCGGTGAGCACGACAACAAGGCGTTCGACTACCTGCGCAAGCTGAAGACCCCCAACACCGCCTTCTTCCACGCGGGCCCCACCCCCCGCGAGCTGACGGACGCGGAGCTGTACGAGGGCGTCCTCGCCACCTGGCGGCCGTGAGCCCACGGGCGGATGACCCGACGAACGCCTGACCGGGGGGTGGACCGAGACGTCCACCCCCCGAAACACGTGTGAGGCGATCTCCGCGGGACCAGTAGGATTTCGCCTTATGGCGGCCACTGGATCCGAGAAGCAGGCGGGGAAGGCGTACTACGTCTCCACGCCCATCTACTACGTCAACGACGCTCCTCACCTGGGCCACGCCTACACGACCGTCGCAGGCGACGTGCTCACGCGCTGGCACCGCCAGCGCGGTGAGAAGGTGTGGTACCTCACCGGCACGGACGAGCACGGTCAGAAGATCATGCGCACGGCCGAGGCGAACGGGGTGACGCCCCAGCAGTGGGCGGACAAGCTCGTCACCGAGGCCTGGAAGCCTCTCTGGGAGCACCTGGAGATCGCGAACGACGACTTCATCCGCACCACCCAGCAGCGGCACACCGACCGCGTCCAGGAGTTCGTGCAGGACCTGTACGACAAGGGCGAGATCTACAAGGGCGGCTACGAGGGCCCCTACTGCGTCGGCTGCGAGGAGTACAAGCTCCCGGGCGAGCTCCTCGACGGCGAGGGCGAGTACGCGGGCCAGAAGCTGTGCCCCATCCACAAGCGTCCGGTGGAGATCCTCAGCGAGGAGAACTACTTCTTCCGCCTCAGCGAGTACGGCGAGAAGCTCCTCGCCCACTACGAGGCCAACCCGGGCTTCATCCAGCCCGAGTCCGCGCGCAACGAGGTCGTGAACTTCGTCCGCCAGGGCCTGCAGGACCTCTCCATCTCCCGCTCGACCTTCGACTGGGGCATCCCGATCCCCTGGGACGACAAGCACGTCATCTACGTGTGGGTCGACGCCCTGCTGAACTACGCCACGGCGGTCGGCTACAACGAGAACCAGGAGAAGTTCGAGGAGACCTTCCCGGCCGACGTCCATCTCGTCGGCAAGGACATCCTCCGCTTCCACGCGGTGATCTGGCCGGCCATGCTGATGGCCCAGGGCCTGCCCCTGCCCAGCAAGATCGCGGCCAACGGCTGGCTGATGGTCGGCGGCGAGAAGATGTCGAAGTCCAACCTGACCGGCATCAAGCCGCAGGACCTCACCACTCACTTCGGCGTCGACGCCTACCGCTGGTACTTCCTGCGCGCCATCGCCTTCGGGCAGGACGGCTCCTTCTCCTGGGAGGACTTCTCCGCCCGCTACACCAGCGAGCTGGCCAACGACTACGGCAACCTCGCCTCCCGCGTGGCCGCCATGGTCGGCAAGTACTTCGGCGGCACCCTGCCCGCGGCCACGGCGGACGGCTCCGCGGAGGCGGCGGTGCACGAGGGTCTCGCCAAGGCGGTCGCCGAGGCCGACCGGAAGATCGGCGAGGAACTGGACTTCCAGGGCGGCATCCTGGCCGTCTTCGAGTTCGTCAAGCAGGTCAACGGCTACATCACGGAGCAGGAGCCGTGGAAGGTGGCCAAGGACGACTCCGAGGAGGGCCGGGCCCGCCTCGCGACCATCCTCTACACCGCCGCCGAGTCCCTGCGCGCCGTCGCCGTCCTGCTCAACCCGGTGATGCCGGAGACCTCGCAGAAGCTCTGGGACTCCCTGGGCGCAGAGGCGTCCCTCGGCGCGCTCGCCGAACAGCGGGTCCAGGACGCGGGCGACTGGGGCAGGCTTCCGGCGGGCTCGACCGTCACCAAGGGCGCGGTCCTCTTCCCCCGCTTGGAGGAGAAGCCGACCGCCTGAGGCAGCGCACACCCGAAGGACCCGGAAGCCGCACCGCTCCCGGGTCCTTCCCGCATCCGCCGTCACCGGCGGCCCGTCTGGCAAAGTACGGATGCCGTGAACCTTCCCGAACCCCACCGGCGGCTCCTCGCGGACGCCGTCACCGCGGGCGGACCGCACGGTCTGGTGCTCGCCGGCGGCTACGCCCTCCAGGCGCACGGACTGGTCCGGCGCCCGCACGCCAACGTGGACCTCGCCACCGAGAGCGCCGAGCCCATGGACCGCCTCGCCGGTGCCCTCGCCGCCGCCCTGGAGGCGCGCGGCCGTGCCGTGCGCCCCGGCGCCGCCACCGAGCGCACCGCGCAGCTGACCGTCACCGACCCGCCGACCGGTGAGTCCTGTGTCCTCGCCCTGCACAAGGAGAGTCTGTGGGGGCCGCCGGAGCTCACCGAGTACGGCCCCACCCTCTGCCTGGAGGACGCCGTCGGCACGAAGATCCGCGCGCTCTACGACCGGGGCGCGGCCGTCGACCTGATCGACGCCGAAGCGGCGGCGGCCCGCTTCTCCCTGCCCGATCTGGAGGAGCTGGGACGCCGGCACGCCCATGACGTCTTCGACCTGCCCACCCTCCAGTCCCGGCTGACCGGCACGGACTTCTACGCCGACGCCCAGTTCACCCGGTACGGCCTGGACGAGGCGGCGCTCACCGGGCTGCGCGCCTGGGCGCAGCGGTGGTCCGACGACATCGCCGAGCGGCTGCTGGAGGATGGCGCCTCACCCGACGTGGAGGACACGGAGGACTCGGAGGGCGGGGACGACGCCGAGTGACGCGAAACGCCCGGGACCCCAAGGGCCCCGGGCGTTTCGACGACCACCGGAGGGACTACTTCGGCTGCGGCTTCCTGATCTCCAGGTGCAGCTCGCGCAGGCGGGCCTCCTCCAACTCGGTCGGGGCGCCCATCATCAGGTCCTGGGCGTTGCCGTTGAGCGGGAAGGCGATCGTCTCGCGGATGCTGGGCTCGTCCGCGAGGAGCATGACGATGCGGTCCACGCCCGGGGCGATGCCGCCGTGCGGCGGGGCGCCGAAGCGGAACGCGCGGAGCATGCCCGCGAACTTCTCCTCGACGGTCTCCCGGTCGTAGCCCGCGATCTCGAAGGCCTTCAGCATGATCTCCGGCTCGTGGTTCCGGATCGCGCCGGAGGACAGCTCGACACCGTTGCAGACGATGTCGTACTGCCAGCCCAGGATATCCAGCGGGTCCTGGGTCTGAAGGGCCTCCAGGCCGCCCTGCGGCATCGAGAAGGGGTTGTGCGAGAAGTCGATCTTGCCGGTCTCCTCGTCCTTCTCGTACATCGGGAAGTCGACGATCCAGCAGAAGCGGAAGACGTTCTCCTCGAAGTGGCCGGCGCGCTTGGCGGCCTCGACGCGGACCGCGCCCATGATCTTCGAGACCTCGTCGTACTCGCCCGCGCCGAAGAAGATCGCGTGGCCGGGGGCCAGCGAGAGGCGCTTGGTCAGCTCGGCGACGTTCTCCTCGGTGAGGAACTTGGCGATCGGGCCGGACAGCGTGCCGTCCTCGCCGACGCGGACCCAGGCCAGGCCCTTGGCGCCCAGCGAGACCGCGTAGTCACCGAGCTGGTCGAAGAACTTGCGCGGCTGGTCCTGGACCGCCGGCACCGGCAGCGCGCGCACGTGCTTGCCGGCGAACGCCTTGAACTCCGAGCCCTCGAAGACATCGGTGATGTCCACCAGCTCCAGCTTGGCGCGCAGGTCCGGCTTGTCGGAGCCGTACTTCAGCATCGCCTCGCGGAACGGGATCCGCGGGAAGGGGGAGGTGACGTGCCGGCCGCCGCCGAACTCCTCGAACAGCTCGGTCATGAGCTTCTCGATCGGCTGGAAGACGTCCTCCTGCTCGACGAAGCTCATCTCGACGTCGAGCTGGTAGAACTCGCCCGGCGAGCGGTCGGCGCGGGCGTCCTCGTCGCGGAAGCAGGGCGCGATCTGGAAGTAGCGGTCGAAGCCGGAGATCATCAGCAGCTGCTTGAACTGCTGCGGGGCCTGCGGCAGGGCGTAGAACTTGCCGGGGTTCAGCCGGGAGGGGACGACGAAGTCGCGGGCGCCCTCAGGGGAGGTCGCGGACAGGATCGGCGTCGCCATCTCGTTGAAGCCGAGCGCGGTCATCTTGTGGCGGATCGCGGAGATGACCGCCGTGCGCAGCATGATGTTGCGGTGCATGCGCTCGCGGCGCAGGTCGAGGAAGCGGTACTCCAGGCGCCGTTCCTCGTTGACGCCGTCCTCGGCGTTGATGGTGAAGGGCAGCGGCTGGGCCGCGCCGAGCAGCTCGACCTCGGTCACCTCGACCTCGATCTCGCCGGTCGGCAGGTCGGGGTTCACGTTCTCGGTTCCACGTGAAACAACCTTGCCGTCGACGCGGACCGTGGACTCCTTGGAGAGCTTGTCCAGGGCCTCGTAGGCGGGCGTGCCGGGGCGGGCGACCAGCTGCGTGATGCCGTAGTGGTCGCGCAGATCGATGAAGAGGATGCCGCCCAGGTCGCGCCGATTGTGCAGCCAGCCACTGAGCCGGACGTCGGTGCCGACGTCAGAGGCGCGGAGCTGGCCGCAGGTGTGGGACCTGTACCGATGCATCGTCGTTCATCGTCCTTCGCGGATTGAGTTGGTGATCACCGGGGTTGCCGCCCCCAGCTGAACCAAGGGTACCGGCCACCCCAAGATCGGCTCCCCACCATTTGCGGCCCGCGGCCCTACGGTGGCACGCCGCGCGCACATTGTCTTAAATGGGGACAATGCGCACAGGTGAGCCGCTCCCGGCCGTAGGGGACGTCCTCGCCGCCCTCGCGACCGGTGTGTGGCACTGGGACACGGCGGACAAGCTGGTCACCGTGGACGCGGAGGCGGCACGGCTGCTCGGGCTGCCCGCGACGCCGGCCACCCTCACCGAGGCCCAGACCCGGGCCCGGCTGCACCCGGTGGACTGGAACGAGATCACTTCGGTGGTGCAGCTCGCGGTCGCCGAGGACACGCTCGCCGAGGTGCGTGTGCGGATCATGGACGAGCGCGGCGAGGTGCTGCGCGTCGTGCGCAGCCGGTCCAAGCCGTCGTACGACCGCGAGCGGCACGCCTATGTGCTGACCGGCACCCTTCAGGAGGTCGCCGAGCCGGGCCCGGAGGCGGGCGGCCGCTCCACGGTCACCGGGCCCTGGCGGCGCTCGCGGGAGGCGTTCCTGCTGGACGCGGGCCGGGCGCTGGCGGAGGCGCGGTCCACGGCCGAGGTGCTGCGGGTCGCCGCGGGCCTGTCGATGCCGGGGTTCTCACCGGACGGGCTGGTGGTGTTCGGCGTGGAGGGCGACCGGCTGACGATGATCGGCCACCACGGGCACCGGACCGACGACATGGGCCCCTTCACCCAGATGCCGCTGGCCATGGAGTACCCGGCGGCCGAGGTGGTGCGCACCGGCCGTGCGGTGTACCTCTCCTCGCCCGAGGAGTACAAGGACCGCTATCCGGTGACCTGGCCGCTCGCCCGGCCCTTCGGACGCAGCTCGTGGGCGTTCCTGCCGCTGACCGTGGGCGGGCGCACGATGGGCGCCTGGATGGCGGGATTCGCCTATCCGGTGGCCTTCACCCCCGACGAACGCGCGGTGCTGACGACGGTGGCCCGGATGCTCGCCCAGGCCCTGTCCCGGGCGGAGACCGCCGAGTCCGAGCGGGAGCTGACGGAGGGGCTGCAACGCTCCATGCTGCCCTCGCTCGGCCCGCGCATCCCGGGGATCCGGATCGCCGCCCGCTACATCCCGACCGGCGGCGGACTCCAGGTGGGCGGCGACTGGTACGACATGATCCCGCTGCCCTCCGGCCGCTTCGCGCTGGTCATCGGGGACGTGCAGGGGCATGACGTGCGGGCGGCGGGGCTGATGGGCCAGCTGCGGATCGCCCTGCGCGCCTACGCCTCCGAGGGGCACCGCCCGGACGCCGTGCTCTCGCGGGCCGCCCGCTTCCTGCACGGGATCACCCAGGACGAGGAGTTGTCCGACGCGCGCTTCGCGACCTGCCTGTACGTGGCGGTCGACCCGGCGACCGGACGGCTGGAGATCGCCCGCGCGGGCCATCCGGACCCGGTGATCCGGATGGCCGACGGCACGGTGATGAAGCGGCCGACGGCGGGCGGGCTGCCGCTGGGCATCGACCCGGACGCGGACTATCCGACGACCCGGTTCGCGCTCCAGCCGGGGGAGACGCTGATGCTGTGCACCGACGGGCTGATCGAGACCGGCGGGCACGACCTGGAGAGCGGCTGGCGGCGGCTGCGCGCGATCCTGGAGGACCACGAGGGCGACCTGGAGTCGCTGGCCGACGCGCTGGTGCAGGGTGTGCACGGGCCCTCCTCGCACCACACCACCGGCCCGCTGGCCGACCGCCGCGAGGACGACATCGCGCTGGTGCTGCTGTGCCGTCCGGGACGCGGCAGTGACCCGGACGGCGGCGCGGCGGTGCGGCCCCTGGTGCGGCGCGTGCTGCTGCCGGTGGGACAGGACGAGCCCGAGCGGATCGCCGAGGCCCGCCGGTACGTGCGCGAGCTGCTGCACGACTGGGCCGACCCCGACCAGGTGGACTCGGCCGAGTTGCTGGCCTGCGAGATGGTCACCAATGTGCTGGTGCACACCGACACCGACGCCCTGCTGCTGGCCGAGGTCGCCACGGACGGCGACCGGCGCCTGCTGCGGGTGGAGGTCTTCGACACCGGCGACGACCTCCCGCACAAGCGCCGCCCCGGCGAACTCGCCTCGTCCGGGCGGGGGCTGCTGCTGATCGGCATCCTGGCGGACACCTGGGGGGTGGAGCCGAGAGGTGACGGCAAGAGCATCTGGTTCGAGCTCTACGAGCGCTCGGGGGCCGGGGTGCCGGCGGGCCCCGGGGGCTCGGGGCCGGGCGGCGAGGACGCGTAGCGGGTGCGCAGTTCCTGGACGACGCCGAAGGCGGCCGCGGTCAGCGGGACGGCCAGGAGCATGCCGAGGATGCCCGCCACCGAGGCGCCGGCCGTGATGGTGACCATCACCACCGCCGGGTGCATCTGCACGGTGCGGCTCTGGATCACCGGCTGCAGCACGTGCCCCTCCAGCAGCTGCACGGCGAGGACCACGCCGAGCGTCCACAGCGCGATGACGAAGCCCCGGTCGGCGAGGGCGACCAGCACCGCGACCGCGCCGGAGAGGAACGCGCCGAGGTAGGGGATGTAGGCGCCGACGAACACCAGCGCGCCGAGCCCGAGCGCGCCCGGCACCCGCAGGATCAGCAGGCCGACGGTGGTGCACAGGGCGTCGATCAGCGCGATCAGGGTGGTGCCGCGCATGAACCCCTCGACCGCCTCGTAGGCGCGCCGGGCGACGGCCTCCAGGGTGTCGGCGGTGCCCCCGGGGGCGACGGCCCGCAGGGTGCCCAGGACGAGGTGGGAGTCGCGCAGGAAGAAGAAGACCAGGACGAGGGCGAGCACCGCGATGGCGATGCCCTCGCCCACGACGCTGACCCCGCTGATGACGTTGGACGCGGCCGTGCCGCCGAACTTCCGCAGCAGTTCCCGGGAGTTGGCGGCGATGTCGTCCAGGCCGGTCCCGGCGGCGCCGAAGTGCCGGGAGAGGCTCTTGCCCGCGTCGCGCAAGGAGGCGATGATCTCGTCGCCGCTGTCGACGAGGGCGGCGACCACGATGTAGACGGCGCCGCCGACGACGGCGACCACGGCGACGCAGGTCAGCCCCGCCGACACGGAGCGCCGCACACCGGCCCGCACGAGCCGCCGGTGCAGCGGGGCGAGCAGGGCGGTGCCCAGCAGCGCCAGCAGCACCGCCGTGACGGCCGTGCGCAGCTCCCCGCACAGCCGCACCCCGATCCAGCCGACCCCGGCGACGAGCAGCAGCACGACGCACCAGGCGGCGAGCCGGCGGACCGGCTCGGGCAACAGCAGCACGTTCCCAGCGGATCACGGCCGCGGCCGGGTGTCCTGCCCGCGGGTCCGGGCGGGTGAGGAAGGCCCCCGCCGGGACGTCCTCGGCCCGGCGGGGGCCTCCTCGTTCTGTGGCGCGGCGGCGCCCCGGGTTCAGGCCCCGGGACCCTCGTCCGTCATGCCGTGCACCGCCGGGACCGTCCCCAGACGGCCCTTCTGGTAGTCCTCGAAGGCCTGCATCAGCTCGTCCTTGGTGTTCATGACGAACGGGCCGTAGTGGGCCATCGGCTCGCGGATCGGCCGGCCGCCGAGGAGGACGACCTCCAGGTCCGGCGTGTTGCCGTCCTGCTGCTCGTCCGCACGCACGGTCAGCGAGGACCCGGCGCCGAAGACCGCCGTCTGGCCCGTGCGGACGGGACGTCGCTCGACGCCGACGCTGCCGCGGCCCGCCAGCACGTACGCCAGGCCGTTGAAGTCCTCCCGCCAGGGCAGGGTGATCTCCGCGCCCGGCGCGAGCGTCGCGTGGACCATGCTGATCGGGGTGTGCGTGATGCCGGGGCCCGCGTGGCCGTCCAGTTCGCCCGCGATGACCCGGAGCAGCGCGCCGCCGTCCGGCGAGGTCAGCAGCTGGACGCTGCCAGCCCGGATGTCCTGGTAGCGCGGGGCCATCATCTTGTCCTTGGCGGGGAGGTTCACCCACAGCTGGACCCCGTGGAAGAGGCCGCCCGAGACCACCAGGTGCTCCGGCGGCGCCTCGATGTGCAGCAGGCCGGCGCCGGCCGTCATCCACTGGGTGTCGCCGTTGGTGATGGTGCCGCCACCGCCGTGACTGTCCTGGTGGTCGAAGACGCCGTCGATGATGTAGGTGACGGTCTCGAACCCGCGGTGCGGGTGCCAGGGGGTGCCCTTGGGCTCGCCCGGCGCGTACTCCACCTCGCCCATCTGGTCCATCATGATGAACGGGTCGAGGTGGCGGTAATTGATCCCCGCGAACGCCCGGCGCACCGGGAAGCCCTCGCCCTCGTAGCCGCTGGGAGCGGTGGTGACGGTGAGCACCGGCCGCGCCACGGCATCGGCGGGAGCGGTCACACGGGGCAGCGTCAACGGGTTCTCGACGGTCACTGCAGGCATGGTGGCTACCTCCTTCGTACGCCCAGTTTAGTTGAGCGTTGAACTTTCCGCCACCCACAACAGAAAGAGCCCGGAGGGCATTCCCTCCGGGCTCCTCGAACGGCCACTCTCAGCCGTACGGGCGATCTCAGCCGTACATACGGCGCATCGCGTAGTCCACCATCTGCTCGACCGCCTTCGCGTCGAACACCATCCGGTGCTCGCCCTCCATGTCCAGGACGAAGCCGTAGCCGGTCGGCAGCAGGTCGATCACCTCCGCGCCGGTGATCACGAAGTACTTGGACTCCTTGCCCGCGTACCGCCGCAGCTCCTTGAGCGAGGTGAACATCGGGATCACCGGCTGCTGGGTGTTGTGCAGGGCGAGGAAGCCGGGGGTGTCGCCGCGCGGGCAGTACACCTTCGACGTGGCGAAGATCTGCTGGAAGTCCTCGGGGGACATCTGCCCGGTGGTGAACGCGCGCACCGCGTCCGCGAGCGACGGCGGGGACGGCTCCGGGTAGAGCGGCGGCTGCTGGCCGTACCCGCCGGCCCCGCCCGCCATCTGCTGCTGCCCCGACGTGTACTGCTGCTGCGCGGCGCCGCCGTCCATGGGCTGGCCGTATCCGTACATGGGCGCAAGCGTACCGAGGGAATGGCCGCCGCAGGGATGGACCCGAACGGCCCGCGGGAGTAGACCCTTCTCACACTTGTCGGGACAGGGGTTGCGCCTTATTACCGACGGGTAGCATCATCGTAGCTACTTGTTGGTACGTGAACCGAATGCGAGGAGTCAGTGCCTCGCCGATCCCTCAACGGAGCCGTCGCCATGGGGCACTACAAGTCGAATCTCCGCGACATCGAGTTCAACCTCTTCGAAGTACTCGGGCGCGACAAGGTGTACGGCACCGGCCCGTTCGAGGAGATGGACGTCGAGACCGCCAAGAGCGTCCTGGAGGAGCTGACCCGCCTCTCGGAGAACGAGCTGGCCGAGTCCTTCGCCGACGCCGACCGCAACCCGCCCGTCTTCGACCCGGAGACCAACACCGCCCCGGTGCCGGCGTCCTTCAAGAAGAGCTACCAGGCCTTCATGGACTCCGAGTACTGGCGCCTCGGCCTGCCCGAGGAGATCGGCGGCACCACCTCGCCGCGCTCCCTGATCTGGGCCTACGCCGAGCTGATCCTGGGCGCCAACCCGGCCGTGTGGATGTACTCCTCGGGCCCGGCGTTCGCCGGCATCCTCTTCGAGGAGGGCAACGAGGTCCAGAAGCACATCGCCAAGGTCGCCGTGGAGAAGCAGTGGGGCTCCACCATGGTGCTCACCGAGCCCGACGCGGGCTCCGACGTGGGCGCCGGCCGCACCAAGGCCGTGCAGCAGGAGGACGGCTCCTGGCACATCGAGGGCGTGAAGCGCTTCATCACCTCGGGTGAGCACGACATGTCGGAGAACATCCTCCACTACGTGCTCGCGCGCCCCGAGGGCGCCGGCCCCGGCACCAAGGGCCTGTCCCTCTTCCTCGTGCCGAAGTACCTGTTCGACTTCGAGACCGGCGAGCTGGGCGAGCGCAACGGCGTCTACGCCACCAACGTCGAGCACAAGATGGGCCTGAAGGCCTCCAACACGTGCGAGATGACCTTCGGCGACAAGCACCCCGCCAAGGGCTGGCTGATCGGCGACAAGCACGACGGCATCCGCCAGATGTTCCGCATCATCGAGTTCGCCCGCATGATGGTCGGCACGAAGGCGATCTCCACCCTGTCCACCGGCTACCTGAACGCCCTGGAGTACGCCAAGGAGCGCGTCCAGGGTCCGGATCTGGCCAACTTCATGGACAAGACCGCGCCCAAGGTCACCATCACCCACCACCCCGACGTGCGCCGCTCGCTGATGACGCAGAAGGCGTACGCGGAGGGCATGCGCGCCCTGGTGATGTACACCGCCTCGATCCAGGACGCGATCCAGATCAAGGAGGCGAACGGCGAGGACGCCACCGCCGAGCACGCCCTCAACGACCTGCTGCTGCCGGTCGTCAAGGGCTACGGCTCGGAGAAGGCCTACGAGCAGCTGGCCCAGTCGCTCCAGACCTTCGGCGGCTCCGGCTTCCTCCAGGAGTACCCGATCGAGCAGTACATCCGGGACTCCAAGATCGACACCCTCTACGAGGGCACCACCGCGATCCAGGGCCAGGACTTCTTCTTCCGCAAGATCGTCCGCAACCAGGGCGCCGCGCTGAACTCGCTCGCCGAGGACATCAAGAAGTTCCTGGCGCTCGGCACCGGCGGCGAGGAACTGGCGGGCGCCCGCGAGCACCTGGCCAAGGCCGCCGTCGAGCTGGAGGCGATCGTCGGCCTGATGCTGACCGACCTGTCCGCCACCCAGGAGGACGCCAAGAACATCTACAAGGTCGGCCTGAACACCACCCGCCTGCTGCTCGCCTCCGGCGACGTCATCGTCGGCTACCTGCTGCTCAAGGGTGCCGCGGTCGCCGCCGAGAAGCTGGCCACGGCCTCCGCGAAGGACAAGGCGTTCTACACCGGCAAGATCGCCGCGGCGAAGTTCTTCGCCGCGAACGTCCTGCCCGGCGTCACCCTGGCCCGCAAGGTCGCCTCGGGCGTCGAGCTGGACCTGATGGAGCTGGACGAGGCCGCCTTCTAAGACCTCGCCCCGGACGCTTCCGGACGATTCGGATACGCCTTCCCGACGTTTGGGACGTCCCCGTCGTATCCCCGCACGGGCCCGCTTCCCCTTACCGGGAGCGGGCCCGTGCACGTCGTTAAGGTGAATCCCATGAGCGCACCATCCAGCCCGTCGCCCGCCGCCACCCCTCCCGCGAGCGCTGCGCGCGCACCCCTCACCTTCGACCGCGGCCACACCGACGACCTGATGGCCTTCCTCGCGGCGAGCCCGTCGCCGTACCACGCCGTGGCGAACGTCGCCGAGCGGCTGGAGAAGGCAGGCTTCAGGCAGGTCGCCGAGACGGACGCCTGGGACGGCACCAGCGGCGGCCGGTTCGTGCTGCGCGGCGGTGCGATCGTCGCCTGGTACGTCCCCGAGGGCGCCGCGCCGCACATGCCCTTCCACATCATCGGCGCGCACACCGACTCCCCCAACCTGCGGATCAAGCCGCGCCCGGACAGCGGGGCGCACGGCTGGCGCCAGGTCGCCGTGGAGATCTACGGCGGCCCGCTGATGAACTCCTGGCTCGACCGCGACCTGGGCCTGGCCGGCCGGCTCACCCTGCGCGACGGCTCCACGGTCCTGGTGAACGTGGACCGGCCGCTGCTGCGGGTGCCGCAGCTGGCCATCCACCTGGACCGCTCGGTGAGTACCGAGGGACTCAAGCTGGACAAGCAGCGGCACCTCCAGCCGGTGTGGGGCCTGGGCGACGAGGTGCTCGACGGCGATCTGATCTCCTTCCTGGAGCAGGAGGCCGGCCTCGACGCCCGTTCGGTGGCCGGCTGGGACCTGATGGTGCACCCGGTGGAGGCACCGGCCTACCTCGGCCGGGACCGCGAACTGGTCGCCGGGCCGCGCATGGACAACCTGCTGTCGGTGCACGCGGGCGCGGCCGCGCTGGCCGCCGCCGCGACCTCCGCCGCCTCGCTGACCCACATCCCGGTGCTGGCCGCCTTCGACCACGAGGAGAACGGCTCGCAGTCCGACACCGGCGCCGACGGCCCGCTGCTCGGCTCCGTCCTGGAGCGCTCGGTGTTCGCCCGCGGCGGCTCCTACGAGGACCGCGCCCGCGCCTTCGCCGGCACCGTGTGCCTGTCCTCGGACACCGGCCACGCCGTGCACCCCAACTACGCGGAACGGCACGACCCGACGCACCACCCCCGGGTCAACGGCGGCCCGATCCTCAAGGTGAACGTCAACAACCGCTACGCCACCGACGGTTCGGGGCGCGCGGTGTTCGCCGCGGCCTGCGAGCGGGCGAACGTCCCCTTCCAGCACTTCGTCTCCAACAACTCCATGCCCTGCGGCACGACCATCGGCCCGATCACCGCGGCCCGGCACGGCATCCGCACGGTCGACATCGGCGTGGCCATCCTCTCCATGCACAGCGCCCGCGAACTGTGCGGCGCCGACGACCCGTTCCTCCTCGCGAACGCCCTGACGGCTTTTCTGGAGGGCTAGTCGGAAAGCCCCGGGGTACCCGGACGAGACCGGAGATTCCGGAACCGAAAGGGGAGGCGAAGCCTCATGGGGCTCGGCGGATGCATCATCCTCATCGCCGTGGGGGCCATACTCACGTTCGCTACCGACTGGCACATGAACGGTGTCAACCTCACGGTCGTCGGCCTGATCCTGATGGCCGTCGGCCTGATCGGCACCGCCACGTTCAGCGGTATCGCGCGGCGTCGGCGGGTCGTCGTACCGCCGACGCCGGTCGTGGAGGAGGAACCCCACCACCATCACCACCACACCGGCGACGGCTACACGGACGGCTACGGCATCTGAGAACCGCCCTCCTGCTCGTCCACGCCCGCCAGGACGAGCGGCAGGCGGTCCGCCGCACCCTCGGTGAGGCGGACCGGGATGCCCCAGTCCCGCTGGTGGACATGGCAGGCGGGATACTCGACGCCCGGGTCGTCGTCGCAGGACGCGGCCGTCGCGGATATGTGCAACACCCCTTCCCGGACGGCCGGGTCGAGCTCCAGCTCACGGCTCAGGCCGGTGTCCGCTCCCTCGCCCTCGAGCAGCAGCTCGGGCGGGGTCGAGGAGACCAGGAGGCGGGTGGCGGGGCCGAAGCGGTCGTCGGGTTTCCGGCCCGCGGGCGCCTGGAAGACCACGTCCAGCCGGAGGCGGCCGGGGTTGACCTCGGTGGCCGCGCGCCGGGTCCGGTGGGCCACCGGTGCCACCCGCACCGCCTCCTGGGGCAGCCGCAGCCGGGTCAGCTGGTGCCGGGCCGACTCCACCACCACGATGTCCTCGCCGACGAGCACGGCGCCGCCGGGCTCGCGCAGGTCCGTGGCGAGCGTCGAGACCTCGCCGGTCGCCGGGTCGTAGCGGCGCAGGGCGTGGTTGTAGGTGTCGGCGACCGCGACCGACCCGTCCGGCAGCGCGGTGACACCCAACGGATGCTGGAACAGGGCCTGTTCGGCGGGGCCGTCGCGGTGTCCGAAGTCGAACAGGCCGGTGCCGACGGCGGTGTGCACCGACCCGTCGGGGTCCACCCAGCGCAGCGCGCTGGTCTCGGAGTCGGCGACCCACAGCCGGTCGGCGGTGGCGGCGAGCCCGGAGGGCTGGGCGAACCACGCCTCGGTGGCGGGGCCGTCGACCAGGCCCTCGTTGGTGGTGCCCGCGGTGACACCGACGGTCCGCGTCACCGGGTCGTAGGCCCACAGCTGGTGTGTGCCGGCCATGGCGATCCACACCCGGCCCTGCCACCAGGCCACGTCCCAGGGCGAGGAGAGGTCCACCTCGCGGGCCGGGCCCGAGACCGGTGAGCCACGCCACCACTGCTTGCCGGTGCCGGCCAGGGTGGTCACCTCGCCGGTCGAGAGGTCCAGCCGGCGCAGGGCGTGGTTGACCGTGTCGGCGACGGCCACCGAGCCGTCGTCCAGCAGGGCGAGACCCTGCGGTTCGTTGAAGGCCGCCTGGCGCGGGCCGCCGTCCGCGAGGCCCCGGGCTCCGCTGCCGAACCGCCGCAGCACCGTCTCCCCGTCCGCCGCCAGCTCGACCAGCTGGTGCCGGGTGGTGTCGCTGACCAGGAAGCCGCCGGAGGGCAGCAGCAGGGCCTTGCCCGGGAAGCGCAGGGTCGTCGGCTCCGGCTCCGGCGGGACGTACGGGCCGTCGCCGCGGCGCAGGGTGCCCTTCGCGCCGTGCTCGGCCTCCAGCTCGGTCACCAGCCGCTCGATGGCGTGCACATGGCCCTCGCCCGCGTGCTGGGCGACCACGTACCCCTCCGGGTCGATCACCACGAGCGTCGGCCAGGCGCGCACCGCGTACTGCTTCCACGTGGCCAGCCGCGGATCGTCCAGGACCGGATGTGCCACGCCGTACCGCTCCACCGCGTCCGCGACCGCCCGGTGGTCCGCCTCGTGCGCGAACTTAGGCGAGTGCACGCCGATCACCACCACCGTGTCCCGGTGCCGCTCCTCCAGCTCGCGCAGCTCGTCCAGGACGTGCAGGCAGTTGATGCAGCAGAAGGTCCAGAAGTCCAGGACGACTATGCGTCCGCGCAGGTCGGCCAGGGTGTAGCGGCAGTCTCCCGTGTTCAGCCAGCCGCCCTCGCCGGTCAGCTCGGGGGCACGGACGCGGGGGCGTCGGGGTCGCGCGGAGTCGGTCATGGCTCCAGAGTGCCACCCGCCCCCGACATCCCGCCGGGCCTGTGGACAACCGCGCAACTCACCCGCGCGGCCTGTGGAAAAGCGGTCCGCGCCCGGCCGATCGCCCTGTGTGCGGCCGTGATGAATCCGCCGTACCGGGGAAGGGCTCAGGCATGAGATTCCTGGTACGCGACCGGATCCTCGGCATCGGCGAGGACTACTGGATCGAGGACGAGCACGGCCGGAAGGTGTTCCTCGTCGACGGCAAGGCGATGCGGCTGCGGGACACCTTCGAGCTGAAGGACGCCCACGGCCGGGTCCTGATCGACATCCACCAGAAGATGTTCGCGCTGCGCGACACGATGGTGATCGAACGGGACGGCGAGGGCCTGGCCACCATCCGGCGCAAGCGGCTGTCCCTGCTGCGCAACCACTACCGGGTCGCGCTGGCGGACGGCACCGAACTGGACGTCAGCGGGAAGATCCTCGACCGCGAGTTCGCGGTCGAGTACGACGGCGAGCTGCTGGCCGTGATCTCCCGGCGCTGGCTGCACCTGCGGGAGACCTACGGGTTGGACGTCGTACGCGACGACGCCGACCCGGCGCTCCTCATCGCGGTCGCGGTGTGCGTGATCCACCTGGCGGAGAAGGAGCGGGAGCACGACTGAACCCCGGCCGCCGGCCCTGCCCGGCGGACCCCTACCGCGTCGGCGGGGCCAGTCCGAGGACGCGGTCCTTCAGCGCCGGGAACTGCTCGCGGGTGGCGGCCACCCTCGCCGGGTCGAAGTCGACGGTGAGGACCTCCTCGCCGGGACCGGCCTCGGCCAGCACCTCGCCCCACGGGTCCACCACGATCGAGTGACCGGCCTGCGGAACTCCCGCGTGGGTCCCGGCCGTTCCACAGGCGAGCACGAACGCCTGGTTCTCCACCGCCCGCGCCTGGGCCAGCAGCGTCCAGTGCGCGCGTCGCCGCTCGGGCCAGCCCGCCGGGAGCACCAGCACCTCGGCTCCGGCGTCGACGAGTCCGCGGAAGAGCTCGGGGAAGCGCAGGTCGTAGCAGGTGCCCAGGCCGAGCGTGGTCCGCGGGTGCCGGACCGTCACCAGGTCGCGTCCGGCGCCCATCAGCACGGCCTCGCCCTTGTCGAAGCCGAAACGGTGGATCTTGCGGTAGGCGGCGGCCAGTTCGCCGGAGGGGGAGAAGACGAGGGAGGTGTTGTAGAGCGTGCCCTCGCCGGTGGCGCCGTCGCCGGAGGGTGCGCGCTCGGGGATCGACCCGGCGTGCAGCCACACGCCCGCGTCGGCCGCCGCCTTGGCCATCGCCTCGTACGTCGGGCCTTGGAGCGGCTCGGCCTCGCGGCCGAAGTCCTCGTAGGCGAAGGCACCGGTGGTCCACAGCTCGGGCAGCACCACCAGGTCGGCCCCGGCCTGTTCACGCACCAGCGAGGCCGCGCGCCGCCTGCGCGAGGCGATCGATTCGCCCTCGTCGACGGCGATCTGGATCAGAGAGGCGCGCACACTACCACCGTCCTGGCATTCGAGTCGTCCACACGGGCCTACGATCGTCACGCGAAAGCACTGCCGGGGTGCCTGCCAGCAGCGTAACTTAGCTTCCCAGACACCCGCCGACGTGCAGCCGCCGCCCGCTGGCAACGCCGCCACAACCTGCCCGTGTACCGACCGCCGAGGGGTCCCGTTCCGTGAGTCTGCATCCCACCCTCCAGCCCTACGCCGACGCCTGGACGCACTCCATCGACGCGATATCCGAGATGGTGCAGTCACTGGTCGAGGGCGAGTGGAACCGGCGGACACCATGCCCGGGATGGTCGGTGCGCGACATCGTGTCGCACGTCATCGGGATGGACTGCGAGCTGCTCGGCGACCCGCGCCCCATCCACTCCCTGCCGCGCGATCTCTTCCACGTCACCACCGACCACCAGCGCTACATGGAGATGCAGGTCGACGTCCGCCGCCACCACACGGCGCCGGAGATGACGGCCGAACTGGAGTACACGGTCATCCGCCGCAACCGCCAGCTGCGCAACGAGAACCGCGACCCCTCCGCCACGGTGCGCGGACCGCTGGGCAAGGACATCACCCTCGAACACGCCTACCGGATGCGCGCCTTCGACGTCTGGGTGCACGAACAGGACCTGCGCACGGCCCTCGGCCGCCCCGGCAACCTCGACTCGCCCGGCGCGTACGTCACCCGTGACGTCCTGCTGGAAGCGCTGCCCAAGATCGTCGCGAAGGACGCGAACGCGCCGCGCAGTTCGGCCGTCGTCTTCGACGTGAGCGGGCCCGTCGAGTTCCTGCGCACCATCCGCGTCGACATCCAGGGCCGCGGCACCCTGGAGACCGCCCCGGCGCTCGGCCCGGTGGCCACCCTCACCCTCGACTGGGAGACCTACGTCCGGCTGGCGTGCGGCCGGGTGACCCCCGAGGCGGTGGCGGACCGCGTCAAGACCGACGGCGACCAGGACCTGACGAAGGCCATCCTGCACAACTTCGCCGTGACCCCGTGAGGTTCGCCCGGCCCCGGGGGACCGGGTCGCCCGCAAATCGGTGGTGACGGCCGGGGCATCCTTCTAGCGTGCCCGGCATGACCTCTGCCCTGCCCCGGCTCACCCGGCTCACCTTCCACGGCCCCCTTTCCGCCGCCCGCGCCGACGCCGTCGTCCGGCGCCTCGCCGCGAACCGCCCCCGCACCGTCCTCGACATCGGCTGCGGCTGGGGCGAGTTGCTGCTCCGGATACTGGCGGCGGTGCCCGACGCCACCGGGACCGGCGTCGATGTGAACGCCGAGGACCTCGCCCGCGCCCGGCGCGGCGCCGAGGAACGCGGACTCGCCCACCGGGTGGAGTTCGCCGAGGAGTCCGCCCTCGGCACCCGGCGGGGTCCGGCCGACCTGGTGCTCTGCCTGGGCGCCACCCAGGCCCTCAGCCAGGCCGAACCCGCCACCGCCGAGGCCCTGCGCGAGCTGCGCCGTCTGGTGAGCGACGACGGCCGGGTGCTGGTCGGCGAGGGCTTCTGGGAGCGGCCGCCGACCGAGGCCGAACTGTCGGGCATGTGGCCGGGCGCCGGCGCCGGCGACCACTACGACCTCAAGACCCTGCTCGATCTCGCCGTCGCCGCCGGTTTCCGGCCGGAGTGGACCGAGACCGCGAGCCGCGAGGAGTGGGAGGAGTTCGAGTCGGGCTACCAGGCGGACCTGGAGGTCTGGCTCGCCGCCCACCCGGACCATCCGCTGGCGGCCGAGACCCGGGCCCGCCTGGACCGGCACCGGGCCCAGTGGATGAACTACCGGGGCGTCCTCGGGATCGCCTACCTCACCCTCGTGCCGGATCGGCGCTGACCCCGGGCCCGGCCCCCGGGCTCACGCGGGTACGTGCACCGTCTCCACCCGGCTGGCCACCAGCCGCTCCCGCTCCCTGCGGGCCGCCCGGCCGCGCAGCCGCAGGATCTGGCTGAGGCCGAGCGCCTGGAGGACGAACACCGCGCTGAACGCGACCGTGTAGTTGTCGTTCGTCGCGTCCAGCAGCACGCCGATCGCGAGCAGCGTCGTCATCGAGGCGATGAAGCCGCCCATGTTGGTGATCCCGGAGCCGGTGCCCTGCCGCTCGGGCGGGTTGGCGGGGCGGGTGAAGTCGAACCCGATCATCGAGGCCGGACCGCACGCGCCGAGCACCACGCAGAGCACGATCAGCAGCCACATCGGCGCGTGCGCACCGGGGTGGAAGATGGTCGCCGCCCACAGCAGCGCCGTCGCCGCGACGGTGCCCAGCGCGAGCGGCAGCCGGGCGGTGTGGTGCCGGGCCACGACCTGGCCGTAGACCAGGCCCACCACCATGTTGGACAGCACCACCAGGGTCAGCAGTTCGCCGGCCGTGGCCCGGCTGAGGCCCTGCGCCTCGACCAGGAACGGCAGACCCCACAGCAGCAGGAAGACCATCGCCGGGAACTGGGTGGTGAAGTGCACCCACATGCCGAGGCGGGTGCCCGGTTCGCGCCAGGCCTCGGCGATCTGCCGGCGGACGTAGGCGGAGCCCTGGTGCCTGGACGGCTCGGGCTCGTGCCCCTCGGGGTGGTCCTTCAGGAAGAGCAGCGTCAGCACGAGGACGACCACGCCGGCCAGCGCGCTGCCCGCGAACGCCTGCGTCCAGCCGATGCTGTGCAGCAGCCGGGCCAGGACGAGGGTGGAGATCAGGTTGCCCGCCATGCCGACCAGGGCGGCGAGCTGCGCGACCATCGGGCCGCGCCGGGCGGGGAACCAGCGGGTGCCCAGTCGCAGCACGCTGATGAAGGTCATCGCGTCGCCGCAGCCCAGCAGCGCCCGGGAGGCGAGGGCGGTGCCGTAGGAGGGGGAGAAGGCGAAGCCCAGCTGCCCGATGGTGAACAGCACGGCGCCCAGCCCCAGCACCTTCTTGGTGCCGAGCCGGTCGACCATCAGGCCGACGGGTATCTGCATGCCGGCGTAGACCAGCAGCTGGAGTATGGAGAAGGTGGACAGCGCGGAGGCGTTCACATGGAAGCGGGCCGCCGCGTCGAGGCCGGCCACCCCCAGCGAGGTGCGGAAGATGACGGCGACGAAGTAGACCGCGACGCCTATGGACCACACCACGACGGCTCGCAGGCCGCCGGGCGGGTCGCTCGGAAGGGTGACCTTGCTCATCGGGCCTCCCCCCGCGCGAGCAGCGACACCCGGCTCACGTGCCGGTGCACGACCCCGACGGCCGCGTCCGTGTCCCCGGCCCGCAGCGCCTCCAGGATCTCCTCGTGCTCGGCGAGGGTCCTCGCGACCCGGTCGGGGTGCGAGTACATGACGGCGACGCCCATCCGCAGCTGGCGGTCGCGCATCTGGTCGTAGAGGCGGGAGAGGATCTCGTTGCCCGCGCTGCGGACGATCTCGGCGTGGAAGCAGCGGTCGGTCGCCGCGGCCCCGGCCAGATCACCCGAGGCGACCTGCGCCTTCTGCTGCTCCAGCAGCTCGGCCAGCCGCTCCACCAGCCCCGGCGGGGCGGGTACGGCCTTGCGGGCGGCGTACTCCTCCACCAGCAGCCGGGTCTCCACCACGTCGGAGATCTCCTGCACGGAGACGGGCAGGACCAGTGCGCCCTTCTTGGGGTAGAGCCGGATCAGGCCCTCGACCTCCAGCCGCAGCAGTGCCTCCCGCACGGGGGTGCGCGACACCCCTACGGCCTCGGCCAGCTCCCCCTCGGTGAGGAGGGTGCCGCCCTCGTAGCTGCGGTCGAGGACGCCCTGCTTGACGTGGGCGTAGACGCGGTCGGCGGCGGGGGGCTGTTTGGTGGGCGGGGAGGAGTGCGGGACGGCCGTCTTCATGCCCACAGGATAGATACAACAGGTACGCAACGCGTACCGGTATCCACGATGCGGACATGACCTGAATCACCCCCGGCGGCCGCACAACCTTCTGTGCTACCTACATGTCACACATGTGCGGCCCGACTCTCGCCACCTCAACTCGGCCGCATCCAGGGGCATTCCAGACAATCGGGGTATATCGCTTTGATTACCGGCATCAAGGGCATCCGCCTCCGCCGAGCCACCGCCGTCGCCGTCACCTCCGGCGCGCTGCTCGCCGCCGGCGCCCTCTCCGCGGCGCCCGCGCAGGCCGTCACGACGCCTTCGATCGTGGCCAAGGGCGGTTATGTGATGAACAACGCGAACGGTTCGTCGCTGTACACCAAGGCCGCGGACACCACGCGATCCACCGGCTCCACCACCAAGATCATGACCGCGAAGGTCGTGCTGGCGCAGAAGAACCTCAACCTCGACGCCACGGTGACGATCCAGAAGGCGTACAGCGACTACGTCGTCAAGAACAACGCCTCCCAGGCGCACCTGATCGTGGGCGACAAGGTCACCGTCCGCCAGCTGCTGTACGGCCTGATGCTGCCGTCCGGCTGCGACGCCGCCTACGCCCTCGCGGACAAGTACGGCTCCGGCTCCACCCGCGCCGCCCGCGTGTCCAACTTCATCGGCAAGATGAACAGCGCCGCGAAGAGCCTGGGCCTCAAGCACACGCACTTCGACTCCTTCGACGGCATCGGCAACGGCAAGAACTACTCGACGCCGCGCGATCTGACGAAGATCGCCAGCAGCGCGATGAAGAACTCCACGTTCCGCACCATCGTCAAGACCAAGTCGTACACGGCCAAGACGAAGACCAAGACCGGCGGCACCCGCACGATGGGCACGTGGACCAACACCAACACGCTGCTCAGCAGTTACAGCGGCACCATCGGCGTGAAGACCGGCTCCGGCCCCGAGGCGGGTTACTGCCTGGTCTTCGCCGCCACCCGGCACGGCAAGACGGTCATCGGCACCGTCCTCTCCTCCAGCTCCGTCAACCAGCGCCAGTCGGACGCCACGAAGCTCCTCAACTACGGCTTCGCCAAGCTCGGCTGACCTCCTTTCGGACACCCGGGCCCGTCGCACCCAGCGGCGGGCCCTTTCTGCTGCCCGAACCCGGGCGGAGCATCCGGGGAGGACCGGCCGGGGTGCCGCGATGAAGGTCTCGGAGACGGCCCCGGGGCCGGCGTCAGTCCCAGCCCAGCCGGTCGTAGGTCTTGAAGGTGTACGAGGCGTCGTAGGTCATCAGGTTCCCTTTCGCCGCGGGCAGTCCGAGGCGCCTGTCGAGGACGGTGGTGAGGGGACCGCAGTGTTCGGCGGCGGGCACCGTGAAGGTGTCGTCGTAGGCCGAGAACTCGATCAGCGGCGGGTCCTGGGAGACCCAGGTGGACGGGCCCGAGCGCGTCAGCCGGAAGTCCACGGGGGTACTCGCGCCTATCTCGCAACCGGGCGCCGGGCCCGGGCCGAGGAGACGGAAGCGGAGGCTGAACCGGCCGGTGTAGAAGTCCGAACTGCCGCCGTACACAGGCTGTATCGCGAGGTGCCGGACGGGGCCGGGGCCTGCCGCCGGCAGGGCGGTCGGCGTGGTGCGCATCGCTCCCCACACCTGCCCGTCGCCGCCGTCCGGCAGGGGGCCCTCGGCGTGCGTCATGGTGATCGGGGCGAGCTGCACGGACACCTTGCCCATGGTCAGCCTCGGGGCCGCCGTGTGCACTTCGCATCTCCAGCGGGCCGGGTCGACACCGTCGGGAAGGGCCGGGCAGTCACGGAAGCCGGCCGCGGGCACCGGGGTCGTGGCGGAGGCGGATCCGGCGGACCGGGACACCGACGACGGACCGGCGGGCGGGGACGCGGCCGGGCGGGGCGCGGAGTAGGCGGCGCCGGGGGCGCAGAGCGCAGCCGTACCGGCGAGGACGGCGGCGCCCGCCAGGACCACGGCGCGACGGGCGTGACCCGAACGGCGGTCGGCTGCAAGGGATTTCGTCATGGCACCAGCGTGCCGCCCGCGATCACATCCTCACCATCCGTGACATCCCTGTCGGAACCCTGAACCTCCCCTGATCCCCCGTCAGGGATCGGTGCCCGTTCCGGCCGCCTCCCGGACGCATGAGGCCCCTGCCCGTGTGTCGCGCACGGACAGGGGCGGCTGACGGGCCGCGCCGGGGCGGTCAGACGCTGCCGTTGTAGTAGGTGACGTCCCAGTGCAGGGCGCCCTTCCTGGGCTTCTCGTAGGCGTAGACGTTGCCGCCGGACGACTTGTAGAGCTTGGCGCCGTCACCGCGCGTGCCCGCCGAGCGGAAGTGCTTGCGGATGTAGGTGTCCAGGCAGTTGGTCACGTGCAGGTCGACCTTGTAGCCGTTGTCGTGGCGGTACTTGCCCGTCCGGCTGTGGCCCTTCTCGGTGCCCGCCGTGACCGTCACCGCGCAGTGGCTCGTGCGCTTCAGCGCGATGACGCCGGCGACGGTGGTGCGGCGGATGCCCGTGAACGACGTGCACCTGCTGTCGTTGCGGTTGTCGCAGTGCCCGGACGAGGTCCACGACACTCCGTGGGCCCGGAACTCCTTGGCCGCCTGGGCATGCGTGTACGTCACCGGAGCGGCGGCGGAGGCCGGCACGGTGGCGGCCAGCGGCAGGCCGAGCGCGGCCACGAACACGGTGGCGAGAGCGGAACTACGCAAACCAGTCACCTTTTCCTTCGCGTTCCTTCGAGGAAGCTCTTCGTCGAGAGTGGTTCACCGGGCGGGTACGGCGCGCGGCGCGACGACGGCCGGGGGTCGGACCGGCGGCGGCCATGGCCACGGCGGCGAACAACACCGTGAGCCCGCGGGTCCGGCCGGATTGCGTCGTCATCGAACCTCTGGAGCGAAGAGCGGAACTGCGCCTGGAGCCGGGCACCCGACTCCGGCAAGGAGAACTCTGGCCACCGTCCGGGAGCGCTGAGAAGGCGCGCCGGACGGGCGCGTGAGGTGTGCGCCGGGGGTGCGTCCCGCCGGCGCTCCCCGGAGCCCGCCGGGCGTGCTCCCGGTTCACCCGCAAGGCGGACGGGAGTTGACGGCCGAGGTCCCCGACGCGGGCTCGGGCCAGGTCACTTCCGGAGAGACCGCCGTAGAATGACTCCGTCGGTGGGCCAGTGGTGCCGCCGACGACGGGGGGTACGACATGAGCACTCGACGGACCGGGCAGGAGCACGGGCAAGGCGCCGACCTGCATGTCTCGTCCCAGGACCTCACCAAGCTGGCGAACGACCTCGGCCATATGCAGGACCATCTGGACCAGCAGGTCAGACGCATGGACGAACTGGTCGACCGCATCGAAGCCGGCTGGCAGGGCCCGGCGGCGCGGGCGTACCGGGAGTTCCACCGTGCGGCGGCGGAGGACGCCGTGCGGATCCGGGAAGTGATGAAACAGCTCGAGGAGGCCGTGCGGTTGAGCCGCGACGGCTTCAGCTCCGACGATCTGCAGGTGCTCGAGCACATGCGGCGGATCCACATCGACATCGGCAGCGCCGTCGACAAGCTGTCCACACCGAACACCGGAGCCGACGGCACACCGGCTCCCCCGCGCAGCGCACTCGACGGCTTCTGACGCTCCGGGACGCCGGACCAGACGCTCTGCCACGATTACCGACACAAGGGGGGCACCATGTCGACCGGTTCCGCCGACGACCACATCACCGTCTCGTTCTCCACCCTGCACGAACTCGCCTCCGACCTGGAGGACATCCTCAAGCAGCTCAACGGCCGGCTGGAGGACCTGTTCGACCGCGTGGAGCCCGTCGTCCTGTCCTGGAAGGGCGAGGCCCGCGAGGTCTTCGTGCAGAAGCTCGACGAGTGGGACCGCTCGGCCCAGGACCTCCAGGCGGCCCAGAAATGGCTGCACGCGTACGTGACCACCGGCCACGCCAACTACGCGGCGGCGCACCGTGCGGTACTGCGCGGCTGGGGAGCGGCCTGATGGCGACTCCGTCCCCGCCGCAGCCGTCCCCGTCCACCAGTCCGTCGGCGAACCCGAACCCTCCGGCCGAGCCGAGCGAGCCCAAGCTGCCGGACCCCAGTCCCGGCCCGTCCCCGGACCCGAACTACAAGCCGCCTCCGCCGCCGCCCACCGGCGCCGACGGCCGGCCCTCGGACGCCCGCCGCAAGTGGGAGCGGGAACAGCTGAAGCAGCCCGCGCCGGGGAGCGACGGCAAGGGTTTCCACATCGAGCCCGCTCACGTGTACTACACGTCCGCGCTCATCCGAGACGAACAGTTCACCTTCCACAAGGCCGCCACGCAGCTGGTCGAGGACGTGCACCACCGGCAGGCGGCCGGAAAGGGATCGGGCGCCGACGACTTCGCGAAGGCGTACGACGAGGTCGCCAAGCTGTTCCTGGAGGTCTGGGCGAAGGCCGTGGCCAGCATCGGCGGGGTCGCCGTCGGACTGACCCTCACCGCGAACAACTACGTGGCGGCCGACTGGTCGTCCCGCGGCATCTTCGGGCCGCCCCCGCGCAGGGATCCTCCGATCGGCGTGGGCAAGGTGTCCTACGGCCCGGTCGCCTCGATCAAGTGGACGGGCACCGGCGACGGCACGGACGTCCCCATCCTGGGCGCGATCGGCGACGTACCCGACTTCCTGGCCGGTTTGATCAAGCCCGCCGTCGAGGAAGGTCTGCGGCTGGGCAAGACCGCCGAGATCACGCCCGGGGCCGAGACCGACGACCTGCGCAGCATCGGGAACGCCTGGGAGGCCGCGGGCAAGGCCGCGCAGAAGTCCGCGGACGCGTTCACCGGCTGCATCGGGTACCTGACCGACGACGGCAACAGCGATTGGCAGGGCGCCATGAACGCGTTCTGCCAGTCGATCTGGGGCACCACCGCCTGGGGCCGCAGCTGGAAGCCGGACGGTGGCTTCATGGGCCCGGGGGACACCGGCGGCCGGGACTGGCGCACCAATCCCTCGGTGGCGCCGTCCGCCCGCCGCCCCATCATCGACGTCCTGAAGAAGACGGGCGACGAGATGAAGACGGCGTTCCACGACGCGGCGACCGCCGCGGAGAAATGCCGCAAGATCACCGAGCACCTGGCCACCGAGGCGGCCAAGGCGACGGTCAAGGATCTGACGCCCGACGGCTTCAGCTGGGACGAGTTCACCAAGCTCGCCGCCATCGCGACGTTCGGCAAGGTGGTCGCCGTCTTCCGGTCGCACATGGACAAGTCCGGTGCCGACAAGGCGGTGGAGGACTACCACAAGGCGTTCCACGAGCAGGCGGACAAGCTCAGGGCACTCATACCCGAGCTGCACGAGGCGTCGCTGAGCGCTCCGACGTATGTGGCGGAGGAGGCGCGCGCGGAGGCGTTCGGCGCACGCTCGCTCAACGACTTCAAGAACGAGCACAAGTGGAGCACGCCGGGGGACGCGGACCACGGGGTCTACAAGGTCGATCTCGCGTCGACGGAGTGGATGCAGAACTCGCACACCGTCACCAAGCACGTCGGCCTGACGGACGAGCAGTTGGCGCAGCGGCTGCGGGACGAGCTGAAGAAGCCGCCCCGCCCCGGAACGGACTGGCCCTACGGCCAGCCCATGGTCGGGGAGGCGTCGACCTTCACCGATCTGGAGTCCGCGCAGAAGATGACGCAGTACAACATCGACCAGAATTCCAAGCAGATCAGCGAGTGGATAGCCGAGCAGAAGGAACAGGAACCCGGTAAACGGAAGCGCCTGGACATCAGCGTCCCCAATACCCCGTACGGCGACAGCGGCCGGAGCATCAGCAAGACGGAGCTCAAGAGCGATCCCTTCCCGGCGGACAAGGCGAGAAATGTGCAGGGCGTCGAAACACGTCTCGTGTACAACGAGGATCTCGATCCCCCGTTCACCGTCATGACCTCGATGCCGAAGAACCTTTGAGACGTAGGATGATCGCATGACGAATCCGGGATCCGTGGATTACTGGAGCCTTGAGGGCGCCCGCGTACTCCTGTCCCCGTACGACCGGTGGGGCACGGGAATTCCCGACGACCCCGCCCAATGGGGGCCGCGGCTGTTCCCGCTCATCCGCGGAATACGGAATGCCGAACAGGACGGCGGCCGCAATCTCCGGGAGATCGCCGCCGAACTGCGCGTGGCCGCGGATCTCTTCGAGGCCGACCCCACGCACGAAGCACTCGGCCGCATTCCCCGCGCGGAGACCGAGGACCGCACGCCCCGGGTGCTCCGGGAGATCGCCGAGCACCTGGAGATCGGGAAATGGCGGTCCTCCGAGGACGTCCCCCTGACCACGGGCGAGCTGCGCCTGCGCTTCCCGCGCTTCTCCCAGATCCTGCCGATCTACTGGGGCCAGGACGGCGTCGCGATCAGCGACGAGATGCGGGACTCCTCCGTGGAGGACGGAATCCGCATGTTCATCGAGGAGTCGCACCCGCAGTGCCCGTGGCGGCTGCCGGGTGTCGTGTCCGAGTGCTACCAGGCCCTCGCGCTCTTCCACACCGAGGACCAGCTGGACATGTTCTTCTCCCTGGAGGGGATGGACGGCGGGTCGGGCAGCGCGGACTTCCTCGACTTCTTCCCGCTGCTCGCCCGGCGCTGCATCGAGCACCTGAAGGAAGCCCACTCGCCACTGTGGACACCCGGCCGGGACCGGACCGAGGGGGACGTCGCCTAGATGCGTACCCGCTCCGCCACCTACCCCGACCGGGAAACCGCCCAATGGGCCACCCAGCAGGTCGTCACCGCCAATGAGCAGCTCATTCACCGTTGGCTCGCGCAGTCCACGCGGGCGCGGCTGAGTATCGAGGCGGCCTGGCCCGCGCGGGAGGAGCCGGTCGGGCGGGTGTTGTTGCAGGCGATGATGCTGGCGGGCCGGGAGCCCGTCGAGGTGCGGGCCGCCCGGGTGGTCCTGCGGAGGGACCCCGCGCGCCCGCACGGGTTCGTCGTGCACGCCACCTTCCCGATCCATCTGTAGCGACCCGTAGAGGCTGACCACCGTGCCCCTGAGCCCCCTCGAACACGACCGCCGGTACGGCGAACTCGACCAGGTCATGCGCGCCTACCTGGGGCAGCCCGCCGACGACACCCCGGAGCAGGCCGGTCAGGCGCTCACCGCCTACCTCCGGCACACCTGGCACAGCCGGCCGTGGGCCCTGGCCGTCGCCGAGCGGCAGTTGCGGGAGTACGCCGACAACCCGCCCGGACGGCTGCGGCTGCGCCTCGGCGAGTTCTACGCGATCCCCGATGTCGGGCTGCCCCAGGGCGAGATCCAGTCCTGGCTGCGCTGCCTCGCCGACCACATCAGGGCGAGCATCGAGACCGGGGAGGTGCCGGCGCCGGCGCCGCCCGTCACCCACTGGGAGTGGCACGCCCGGTTCCCGGAACTCGGCCAGTTCCTGGGGGGATGGTTCTCCCAGGACATGCCGGACGAGTTCGACGACCACCACGCCGCCGTCGAGGACTACCGGCACTCCACCGACCCGCAGCTCGTCGCCCGCCTCGTGGGCGAGCTCCAGGAACTGCTCGCCCTGGAGCTGGACGAGTCCGACTACGCCCTCGCGGTCGCGGAACTCGGCATGGAGGTCGACCCGCCGGCGCCCTACTCGCCCAGCGGCTGGCTGGCCCTCCTCACCGGACAGCTCGCCGCACCCGCGGGCGACGAGGACTGAGCCGCGCGCTTCGAGGCCGAGCCGCGCGCCCCGGGGCCGAGCGGCCCACCACGGCACAGGGCCGCGCACCCCGGCAGGGGTGCGCGGCCCTTGTCACGGTCTCCGCGGAGCCGTCACGCCCAGGTGATCAGCCGCTTCGGCTGCTCCAGGATCGCCGCCACGTCGGCGAGGACCTTGGAGCCCAGCTCGCCGTCGACCAGGCGGTGGTCGAAGCTCAGGGCCAGGGTCGTGACCTGGCGGGGCTTGACCTTGCCCTTGTGGACCCAGGGCTGGAGCTTGATCGCACCGATCGCGAGGATCGCCGACTCGCCGGGGTTGAGGATCGGCGTGCCGGTGTCGACGCCGAAGACGCCGACGTTGGTGATGGTCACCGTGCCCCCCTGCATCGCCGACGGGGAGGTCCTGCCCTCGCGCGCCGTGGACACCAGCTCGCCGAGCGCGTCGGCCAGTTGGGGCAGCGTCTTGTCGTGCGCGTCCTTGATGTTCGGCACGATCAGACCGCGCGGGGTGGCCGCCGCGATGCCCAGGTTGACGTAGTGCTTGACCACGATCTCCTGGGCCGCCTCGTCCCAGGAGGCGTTGATGTCCGGGTTGCGCTTGATGGCGACCAGCAGGGCCTTGGCGATCAGCAACAGCGGATTGACCCGCCTGCCCTGCATCTCCTTGTCCTGCTTCAGCTCCTCGACCAGCTTCATGGTGCGGGTCACGTCCACCGTCACGAACTCCGTGACGTGCGGGGCCGTGAAGGCCGAGCCGACCATCGCCGCCGCCGTCGCCTTGCGCACACCCTTGACGGGGATACGGGTCTCCCGGGCGCCGTCGTACGTCACCACCGGGGCGGGAGCGGCGGCAGCGGGAGCGGCGGGGGCCGCCACCGGCTCGGGCGCGGCCACCGGCGTGGCCGCCGCGTGGACGTCCTCGCGGGTGATGACGCCGTCCGGGCCGGACGGGGTGACCGCGGCCAGGTCGACGCCAAGGTCCTTGGCCAGCTTGCGCACCGGGGGCTTGGCCAGCGGGCGGGAGCGGTCCGCCGCGGGGGCGTGGCCGTTCAGCTCGGCCTGGATGGCCTCGGCCGGAGCCGGGACGGTGACTTCAGGGCCCTTGCGGGGACGGCGCTTGGTGGAGGACGTCGACACGCCGTAGCCCACCAGGACCGGCTGGCGGCCCTCGGCCTTGGGCTCCTCGGCGGGCGCCGCGGGGGCGGCCGACGCCTCGGGCTCCGCGGGGGCCGGAACGGGGGCCCCGCCCGCGACCTCCACCGCGATGATGGCGGTGCCCACGTCGACCGTGGTGCCCTCGGGGAAGCGCAGTTCGCGGACCACGCCGTCGTAGGGGATGGGCAGTTCGACGGCCGCCTTGGCGGTCTCGACCTCGCACACCACCTGACCGTCGGTGACCGTGTCGCCCGGCTGGACGTACCACTTGAGGATCTCGGCCTCGGTCAGGCCCTCGCCCACGTCGGGCATCTTGAACTCGCGTACGGACGCGTCCGTCATCGTCGTCACGACCCTCTCCCTCAGTACGCCAGCGAGCGGTCGACGGCGTCGAGCACGCGGTCCAGGTCCGGCAGGTACTCCTCCTCCAGGCGGGCCGGCGGGTACGGGGCGTGGTAGCCGCCGACCCGGAGCACCGGGGCCTCCAGGTGGTAGAAGCAGCGCTCGGTGATCCGGGCGGCGATCTCCGCGCCGGAGCCGAAGAACACCGGGGCCTCGTGGACCACGACCAGGCGGCGGGTCTTCTCCACCGAGGCCTGGACGGCGTCGAAGTCGAGGGGGGAGACCGAGCGCAGGTCCAGGACCTCCAGCGACTTGCCCTCCTCGGCGGCCGCGGCGGCGGCCTCCTGGCAGAGCTTCACCATCGGGCCGTACGCCGCCAGCGTCAGGTCGGTGCCCTCGCGGACCACCTGGGCCTTGTGCAGCGGGGCGGGGATGGCCTCGACGTCCACCTCGGCCTTGTCCCAGTAGCGGCGCTTGGGCTCGAAGTAGATCACCGGGTCGTCGCTCTGGATGGCCTGCTGCATCATCCAGTAGGCGTCCGAGGCGTTCGAGGGGCTGACGACCTTCAGGCCGGCCACGTGCGCGAACAGGGCCTCGGGGGACTCCGAGTGGTGCTCGACCGCGCCGATGCCGCCGCCGTAGGGGATGCGCACGACGACGGGCATCTTGACCTTGCCCAGCGAGCGCGCGTGCATCTTGGCGAGCTGGGTGACGATCTGGTCGTAGGCCGGGAAGACGAAGCCGTCGAACTGGATCTCCACCACCGGCCGGTAGCCGCGCAGGGCGAGGCCGATCGCGGTGCCGACGATGCCGGACTCGGCGAGCGGGGTGTCGATGACCCGGCTGTCGCCGAAGTCCTTCTGGAGGCCGTCCGTCACCCGGAAGACGCCGCCGAGCTTGCCGACGTCCTCACCCATGACCAGGACCTTGGGGTCGGCCTCCAGGGCGCGGCGCAGCGACTCGTTGATGGCCTTGGCCATCGCCATCTTCTCGGCCATCTCAGTGACCCCCTTCTGCGTCCGCGAACGACGCCTGGTAGGCGGCGAACTGGGCCCGCTCCTCGTCGACGAGCGCGTGCCCGTCCGCGTACACGTTCTCGAAGATGGCGAAGTGGTCCGGGTCGGGCATGGCGCGGACCGCTTCGCGCACTCGCTTGCCCAACGCCTCGGACTCGGCCTCGAGTTCCTCGAAGAATCCCTCGTCCGCGTGGTTCGAGGCCTCCAGGTAGCGGCGAAGGCGCAGGATCGGGTCCTTGGCCTCCCACGCCTGGCGTTCCTCGTCGCCGCGGTAGCGGCTGGGGTCGTCGGAGGTGGTGTGGGCGCCCATGCGGTAGGTGAACGCCTCGACCAGGGTGGGGCCCTCGCCGTTGCGGGCGCGCTCCAGGGCCCACTTGGTGACCGCCAGGCAGGCGAGCACGTCGTTGCCGTCCACGCGCACGCCCGGGAAGCCGTAGCCCTGGGCGCGCTGGTAGAGCGGCACCCGGGTCTGCTTCTCGGTCGGCTCGGAGATCGCCCACTGGTTGTTCTGGCAGAAGAACACCACGGGCGCGTTGTAGACCGCGGAGAAGGTGAAGGACTCAGCGACGTCGCCCTGGCTGGAGGCGCCGTCGCCGAAGTAGGCGATGACCGCCGAGTCCGCGCCGTCCTTGGCCACGCCCATCGCGTAGCCGGTGGCGTGCAGCGTCTGGGAGCCGATGACGATCGTGTACAGGTGGAAGTTGTTGCTGTTGGGGTCCCAGCCGCCGTTGTTCACGCCGCGGAACATGCCGAGCAGGTTGGTCGGGTCCACCCCGCGGCACCAGGCGACGCCGTGCTCGCGGTAGGTCGGGAAGACGTAGTCGTCCTCGCGGGTGGCGCGGCCGGAACCGATCTGGGCGGCCTCCTGGCCCAGCAGGGAGGCCCACAGGCCCAGCTCGCCCTGGCGCTGCAGGGCGGTGGCCTCGGCGTCGAAACGACGGGTGAGCACCATGTCGCGGTAGAGGCCGCGCAGGTCTTCGGGGGTGAGGCCGGCGACGTAGGAGTCGTATTCGGCGTTCTTGACCCGCTTGCCCTCCGGCGTCAGAAGCTGCACGAGAGCGGGCTCGGTGCTCTTCCTGGCGCCTGCGCGCGCGGTGCGCGGGGCCCGGGTGGTGCTGGTGGTGCGCTTGGCGCCGGTGGCTCCGGACTTCGTCCCGGCGGTGCCGGTCTTGCTGCCGGTGGTGCCGGCTTTGCCTGCGGCGCTGCGCTTGCGCGCGGCACTGCTGTCCACGGTCACGTGTGCTCCTCCGTCGTTCCGGCCCCCGGGGTTGCCGGTAGGCCAGTGCGGCTCACCTGTTTCGACCACCGGGCACGGGGTGGGTGCCACTCGGCCGGGAACAGGCGTGACAGGTGCCCCGGCGAGCGCCCTGCAACCATTACGTTACCCAGTGCTCCACAATTCTGTGAAACCCCACCTGACCTGCGATTTTGCTTGGATTTCCAAGTAAATCGAGATGGTGCGGAAGCGTGCTGGTCACAGCCTTGTGGCAAGGCCGGAGCACCCGCACGTTATCCCGGTCACCCAGGTGACGGGAAGAGTTGGCGGCGGATACCGGAATACACGTGCGCGTTCACGGCGGTACACCCTGTGACCGAATGCGATCGGCGCTGACTTCCTGTGACAATGCCCAGCTCACAGGCTTTTTCGGTGCCCTAGCATCTCCGGCGTGCCGCGCCCTTGTGTACCACCCCCCGCGCCCCCGGTGGGCGCCCTTCTCCGCCTTTACGACACCGCGGGTACCGCGGTGGCCTGCGAACCGGTCGACCAGGGTCTGCTCAATCGCGGCTACCGGCTGTGCACCACGCGCGGCCGCTATTTCCTCAAACACCACTTCGACCCCGACACCGCCGACCCGGCCGCCATCGAGCGCCGACACCGGGCCACCCGGCGCCTGGCCGACCTGGGCGTCCCGGTCGCCGTGCCGCTCGCGCACCGTGAGGGCCGCACCGTCGCCGTGATCGGCGGCCACGCCTACGCCCTGCACCCCTGGATCGACGGCGGGCACCGCCACGGCGGCCAGCTCACCCGCACGGAGAGCGCCCGCCTCGGGGCGCTGCTCGGCGCCGTGCACGCCTGTCTGGAGCGCGTGATGCCACCCAAGGGGCGCACCCGCCCGGCCACCGGACCGCATCCCGTGGAGAGCGCCGATCCGGCGGACACCTTCGACCTCATCGGCCGGCTGCTCGCCCGGGTGCGCCGGCACCGCCCCGCCGACGCCTTCGACGCGCTGGCCCGCCACCGGCTGCTGGAGCGGCGCGCGCTGCTGGAGCGGCACACGGACCGGCGCCCGCCGCCCGGCGGACCGGTCGGCTGGGTGCACGGCGACTTCCACCCGTTCAACCTGCTCTACAAGGACGGCGCCCCCGCGGCCATCGTGGACTGGGACCGGCTCGGCGTACAGCCGCGCGCCGAGGAGGCGGTACGCGCCGCCGCGATCTTCTTCGTCCGCCCGGAGGGCACGCTGGACCTGCCGAAGGTGCGGGCGTACGCCCGCGCGTACCGGCGCGCGGCCGGCGTCACGTCCGTGGAGCTGACGGCGGCCGTGCACCGGGTGTGGTGGGAACGGCTGAACGACTTCTGGATGCTGCGCTGGCACTACGAGCGCGGCGACACCCGCGCCGACTGCCAGTTCCCGGCCGCCTCCGCGCTCGCGGTGTGGTGGACCCGGCAGTACGACGCGGTGTGCGAGGCGTTCACCCGGTGACCGGCGGCGCCGCTCAGCCGGTGGGCAGGCCCGCCCCGCCGTTCGACAGGCCGCCGTCGTTGGTGGTGCCGCCGCCGTTGGCGCCCGCGTCCGTGCCGCCGTCCGAGCTGCCGGCGTCCGTGCCGCCGTCGCCGGTCCCCGCGTCCGCGCCGCCGCTCGTCGGGTCCGAGGGCTGTGAGGCCGTGCTCTGCGGGGCGGTCGGCTGGCCCGTCGAGCCGGTGTGCTGCGGCTGCGACGGGGTGTACGACGGCGAGTACGACGGCTGCCCCCAGCCCGACCCGGAACCGGTGTCCGACCCGTTGTCGGTGGCGGTGTCCGTGGGCCGCCCGGTGCTGTCGTCGGTCGGGCTCGCGGGGTCGGAGTCGTCCTTGGTGCTCTTGGTGTGCGTCGCCGGCGGCTTGGTGTCGGGGCCGGAGCCGCCTCCGCCGTCCGTGCCCTTCACCGCCAGGGCCACGCCCGCCGCGATGGCGATGACCGCGAGCACGGCGAGGATCCACAGCTTGCCGCGGCCGCTGCCCTTGTTGCCGTGGCCCTCGAAGCCGCCGTCGTCGCCGCTGCCGTAGCCCTGCGGCAGCAACGGCTGCGGGATCTGCGCGGTGCCGGCGCCGTCCATGGGGTGCGGCATCACGGTCGTGCCCGCGAAGCCGCCCGCGGGGGTCTGCCGGGCGTCGTGCGCGGCTACCGGGCCGGTGTTCCAGGTGCCGGTGTGCCCGCCCTGGTCGTACAGCATCTGCAGGCCGTACTGGACCAGGCCGCGCATCTCCTCGGCCGTCTGGAACCGGTCGTCCGGCTCCTTGGCGAGCGAGCGCATGACCAGGCCGTCCAGCTCCGGCGGGCAGGCCTGAAGGACCTGCGACGGCGGCACCGGCGTGTCCTGGACATGCTGGTAGACGACCGACAGCGGGGTCTCACCGGTGAACGGGGGCCGCAGCGCGAGCAGTTCGTACAGCAGGCAGCCGGTCGCGTACAGGTCGGAACGGTGGTCGACGGCCTTGCCGAGCGCCTGCTCCGGGGAGAGGTACTGGGGGGTGCCCATGACCATGCCGGTCTGGGTCATCGTGGACTGCGCGCCGTGCAGGGCGCGGGCGATACCGAAGTCCATCACCTTGACGGCGCCGCTGTCGGTGATGATCACGTTCGCCGGCTTGATGTCGCGGTGCACGATGCCGTGCTGGTGCGAGTAGGCGAGCGCCTCCAGGACGCCGGAGACGATGATCAGCGCCTGCTCCGGGCCCGGCGCCTCCGCGTTGATCAGCAGATCGCGGATGGTGCGGCCCTCGACCAGCTCCATGACGATGTACGGCACGGACTGGCCGTTCACGACATCCTCACCGGAGTCGTACACGGCCACGATCGCGTGGTGGTTGAGTCCGGCGACCGACTGTGCCTCGCGTGTGAAGCGGGCCTTGGAGACGGGGTCCTCGGCCAGGTCGGCGCGGAGCAGCTTGACCGCGACCGTACGGCCCAGACGGACGTCCTCGGCGGCGAAGACCTCGGCCATGCCGCCCCGGCCGAGCCGGTGCGTGAGCCGGTACCGGCCGTCGCCGACAAGCCCTCCGTTGCCCCACGACTCCGGCGCGTCCGACATGCCGCCGCCAGACGCCTCCGGGTCGGACGGGCCCTGGGCGCGCTGCGTCTGTGCCATCAGTCCTCGCCGTCGTTTCTGCCCGCGGTGCGCGCGGTGTTGTCACGGTCTCCGTCGGCCACGCTACAGCCTCCGTGGGGGCCACCGGTCCGGAACCGGGACCGGGACCAGCCAAGCGACGGACCGGTCATCAAACCCTCAGCAAGGGCCGTCGTGCAAATTGTGTGTGCCGGTCGTACGCCCCCTGTAACGCTTGCGCGACGCTTCTTGCGCGTACGGTCACGGAACGGGCACCGAGCTTGACGTGTCCGGGGCCTGGGGCAGACTTGGCCGGGAATGACACATTCGATCAAGGCCCGCGCGATGCGCCAGGGCATCTGACGGCCGACGGGGGACGCGGAGAGATGAGCCAGGACGGCGCACACGGCCGGTACGCGGGGCAGGCGCTGGCCGGTGGCCGCTACCAGCTGCGCGACTTGCTCGGCGAGGGCGGCATGGCCTCCGTGCACCTCGCGTACGACTCCGTGCTGGACCGTCAGGTCGCGATCAAGACGCTGCACACCGAACTCGGCCGCGAACAGGCCTTCCGCGAGCGCTTCCGCCGCGAGGCCCAGGCCGTGGCGAAGCTCACGCACACCAACATCGTCTCCGTCTTCGACACGGGCGAGGACGACCTGGGCGGCATGGCCACGCCGTACATCGTCATGGAGTACGTCGAGGGCCGCCCGCTGGGCTCCGTACTCGAAGAGGACATCCGGCAGTACGGCGCCATGCCCGCCGACAAGGCGCTGAAGGTCACCGCCGACGTGCTGGCGGCGCTGGACATCAGCCACGAGATGGGGCTCGTCCACCGCGACATCAAGCCGGGCAACGTGATGATGACCAAGCGCGGTGTGGTCAAGGTCATGGACTTCGGCATCGCCCGCGCCATGCAGTCCGGTGTGACGTCCATGACGCAGACCGGCATGGTCGTCGGCACCCCGCAGTACCTCTCGCCCGAGCAGGCCCTCGGCCGGGGCGTGGACGCCCGCTCCGACCTGTACTCGGTCGGCATCATGCTGTTCCAACTGGTCACCGGGCGGCTGCCGTTCGACGCGGACTCCCCGCTGGCCATCGCGTACGCGCATGTGCAGGAGGAACCGGTCGCGCCGTCCTCCGTCAACCGCTCGCTGCCCCCCGCGGTGGACGCGCTGGTCGCCCGCGCGCTGCGGAAGAACCCGAACGAGCGCTTCCCGACCGCCGAGGCCATGCGCGAGGAGTGCCTGCGGGTCGCCGCCTCCTTCCAGGCGGCGGCGCCGAGCATCGTGCCCGGCGCGGGCCCGCGGCAGAGCGGTTCGGGTGTCGGCTCCGCGGTCTTCCCGCCGGTCGACCAGGCGCGGCAGTCGCCGCCCGGTCCGGTGCAGACGCCGTACCAGCCGGGCCCGTACGGCCCCGGCCAGGGCACCCCGGCTCCGGTCGCGCCCGCCCCGTCCTACGGCTACCCGCAGCAGGCCGGCTACCAGACCCCGCCCGTGGGCTACGGGCCGCAGACCCCGCCGCCGTACGCCCAGGCGCCGCAGACGGCCGTGCAGGGAGCCGGGCGGGGCTCCGGCGGCGGCCGGGGCAACAAGGGCGTGATCATCGGCGCGAGCGTGGTGTCGCTCGCCGCGGTCGTCGGCCTGATCGTGGCGCTGACCGCGAACAACGGCGGCGGCGACGACACGGGCGGGCGCGGTGGCGCCTCCGCCTCGGCGGCAGCCTCGCACCGGCCGGGCTACCGGGCGCCGGACACCACCCGGGTGATCGACAAGACGAAGTGCACGGAGCCGGAGGAGTCGTACGACGACCCCGACAAGATCCGGCTGCCCGACTTCCGTTACAAGGACATCAACTCCGTCAAGGCGTGCTTCCAGGCGGCCGGCTGGCAGCTGAAGGTCAAGAAGGTGGACGACAACACCTGGGGCGACGGGACCGTGATGGACCAGTTCCCGTCCGAGGGCACGGACGTGAACGCCAAGGACCCGGGCACCATCGAGCTGAGCGTGTCGACGGGCAATCCGCCGCAGTGACGCGCGCGTGAGAAGGGCCCGGCGCGTGTGCGCCGGGCCCTTTCGCGTGGTCGGGGGCCGGCCCTAGAGGTACGGACCGCCCGAGCGGCCGCCGGCCTGGTGGTCGTCGCCCTCGGGGATCGACACGCCCGGCGGGAGCGCCCTGCGCATCTGCTCCAGCTGGGCGCGGGCGGCCATCTGCTGGGCGAACAGCGTGGTCTGGATGCCGTGGAAGAGGCCCTCCAGCCAGCCCACCAGCTGGGCCTGCGCGATCCGCAGTTCCGCGTCGCTCGGGGTGGCGTCGTCGGTGAACGGCAGCGACAGCCGCTCCAGCTCCTCGACCAGCTCCGGCGCCAGGCCGTCCTCCAGCTCCTTGACCGAACTGGCGTGGATCTCCTTCAGCCGCACCCGGCTGGCCTCGTCGAGGGGAGCCGCACGCACCTCCTCCAGGAGCTGCTTGATCATGCTGCCGATCCGCATGACCTTGGCGGGCTGCTCGACCTGCTCCGTCACCGGAGTCTCACGGGAATCGTCGTTCCCGCTGCCTCCGCCGAGCGCCATCCCGTCCTGGCCCACGACGAGGATCTGCGGATTCTCGGGCGACCGTTCGTTCCTCGGCATCTCCATGCCGTCATTCTCTCCCACCCGCCCGCCTCGCCACCGGGGTGCCCCCCGGATCGGCCGAACTTTCCTCTAGACCCGTCGGCCCAATCCGGAATGCCCGGCGAGTCGGTGGATGTGAGGCTGTTTCCGTCGGTTCATCCATCGATCACGGCTCACGCCGGCTGGGCTCCGGGAGGTCACCGACGTGACTCCATGGCTGCGACTCACCCACCACTCGCTGCGGCTGCTGGTCGTCCTGGTGGCGGCCCTGCCCGCCTACGGCGCCGCCACCGCGTACGCCGGTCCCGGCACCACGCACTCCTCGACGCCCACGGCCCCTTCCCCGTCGCCCCCGTCCTCGCCCTCGCCCTCGGGGCACGCGGGCAGCTCCGGCGACCCGGCTCGCCCGGCGCACGATCACCAGGACGGCCCGGGGCACGAACCCGGTCACGAGCACGACGGCCCGGCGGCCGGCGACCCCCCGCGTCCCACGCACGCCCCCCGGCCCTCCGCCTCCTCGAACCACCCGCCGTCCGGCGAGCCGTCCCGGGCCGGGAGCGGGGCCGGTGAGGGCAGGATGCGCCCGGGCCGGGCGGACGGTCCCTGGGCCGAGGTGGAGGGCGACGACGACCCCGTCGGCTCCGCCGCCGCCGAGCCCGCGGAGCCGGAGACCGCCGAGCCTCCGACGTCCGCGGTCTCGCCCCCGCCCCGGGACGCGGGCCTCGACCCCACGGGGGCCCCGCGGGAAGCGGCCCGGCAGAGCGAGGACGCGAGCGAGCCGGAGCTGCGGATCCTCCCGCTGGGCAGCGGGCTGGTCCTCATCGGCCTGGGGCTGGGCCTGGCCTTCCTGGGCCTGCGGCTGCGCAGGGGCTGAGCGCCCCCGCGCACACCGGCGGACTCCGTCACGGAGCCAACAGCAGCACCTTGCCGATGTGGCCGCTCTCCTCGACCACCCGGTGGGCCTGCGCGGCCTCCGGCATCGGCAGTGCGCGGTCCACCACCGGCCGGACGTGCCCCGCCGCGAGCAGCGGCCAGACGTGCTCCCGCACCGCGGCGACGATGGCGGCCTTCTCGTCCAGCGGGCGGGCCCGCAGCGAGGTGGCGCTGACGGCGGCCCGCTTGCTCAGCAGGGCGCCGATGTTCAGCTCGGCCTTGGCGCCGCCCTGCATCCCGATGATCGCCAGCCGCCCGTTGGCGGCGAGGGCCTGGATGTTGCGGTCGAGGTACTTGGCGCCCATGTTGTCGAGGATGACGTCGGCGCCCGCGCCGCCGGTGGCCTCCTTGATCTCGGCGACGAAGTCCTGCTCCCGGTAGTTGATCAGGATGTCCGCGCCCAGCTCGGCGCAGCGCTCCAGCTTCTCCTTGGTCCCGGCGGTCACCGCGACCTTGGCGCCGACCGCCTTGGCCAGCTGGATCGCCATGGTGCCGATGCCGCTGGAGCCGCCGTGCACGAGCAGCGTCTCGCCGGGGCGCAGATGGGCGACCATGAACACGTTGGACCAGACCGTGCACGCCACCTCGGGCAGCGCGGCGGCCTGGGCGAGGTCGACGCCCTCCGGCACGGGCAGCAACTGCCCGGCGGGTACGGCGACCTTCTCGGCGTAGCCGCCGCCCGCGAGCAGGGCGGCGACCTCGTCGCCCACGGCCCAGCCGGACACCCCGGGGCCGAGCGCGGCGATCCGGCCGGAGCACTCCAGGCCGGGGTAGGGGGAGGCACCGGGCGGCGGGTCGTAGAAGCCCTGGCGCTGCAGGATGTCGGCACGGTTGACGGCACCGGCCACCACCTCGACCAGCACCTCGCCCTCGCCGGGCACCGGGTCGGGAACCTCGTCCCACACCAGCGCCTCGGGACCACCAGGTTCGGGAATCGTGATCGCATGCATGCCGGTGACGCTACTCCCCGAGCGGCGCCGGTGCCGGTGCGCGGGGGCCGTTCGCTCAGTCCGCGGGCAGCGGGCGGATGTGCGGGGTGATCTGGGTGCCCGGGCTGGCGCGGACGATGGTGATGAGCCGGTCCGTGAGTTGCAGGGTGCCGATGGAGCGGTCGTCGTATCCGAGCACACGATGGCCGCGGACCACGCTCACCACGAGGTCGTCGATCTCCCGCGGCCGTTTGCCCGCCTCGGCGCGCACCACGGGCCGTTCCACCAGGTCCAGTCCGCTGCCCTGCTGGATGAGGTCTTCTATGACCATGCCGGCGGCGGGGCTGAGGACGGAGAGACCGAGCAGCCGGCCGGCCGCGCTGGCGCTGGTGATGACGGCATCGGCGCCGGACTGCCGCAGCAGCGGGGCGTTCTCCTCCTCGCGCACGGCGGCGACGATCTTGGCGCTCCGGTTGAGCTGCCGCGCGGTCAGGGTGACCAGCACGGCGGTGTCGTCGCGCTGCGGGGCGATGATGATCTGCCGGGCCTTGCCCACCTCGGCCCGTTTGAGCACCTCGCTGCGGGTGGCGTCGCCCATGACCCCGGCGTAGCCGTCGGCGGTCGCCGCGTCGATCACCTTGGCGCTGGGGTCGACCACGACCACCTGCTCCTTCTTCAGCCCGGTCGCGCACACGGTCTGCACGGCGGACCGCCCCTTCGTGCCGAAGCCGATGACGACGGTGTGCTCGCGCAAGGCGGACCTCCAGCGTTTCAGGCGCCACTCCTCCCGGGTCCGCTCGGTGAGGACCTCCAGCGTGGTGCCGACCAGGATGATCAGGAACAGCACGCGCAGGGGCGTGATGACGAAGATGTTGGTCAGCCGGGCGCTGTCGCTGACCGGGGTGATGTCGCCGTATCCCGTCGTGGAGAGGGTGACGGTGGCGTAGTAGAAGGAATCGAGCAGGTCCACGGAGTCGTCGGCGCTGTCGCGGTAGCCCGCGCGGTCGACGTAGACGACGAGCGCGGTCAGGACCAGGACCAGCAGCGCCATGAGCAGCCGTTTGGCGACCTGGCGGAGGGGGCGCTCCACCACCTTGACCGGGAGTTTCACCCGGTGGGCGACCGACCGTTCGTCCATCTGGGGGCCGTCGTCGCGGGAGAGGGCGGAATCGGGGGAGGCGGTGGCGTCGTAGTCCGCGTGTTTCACGTGAAACATACCCCGATCCCGGCGGCCGCCCAGGGCAGGTCCAGCAGCTCCGCCTCCTCGCCCGGCCGGGCGCCGCCCGGCGGCACGACGGCCAGCGCGTCGGCGGCGGCGACACCGCGCAGCATGGCCGGGCCGTTGTAGTGCAGCGGTACGGCGCGGTCGCCGCGCAGCACCACGGGGACGAGCCGGGTGTCGTACGGGTGCCCCTGCACCGCCTCCGTCAGGGGCAGCGCGTACGGCTCGGGGGCCGGGTGGGCGGCCAGGGTTCGCAGCAGCGGCTCGGCGAGCGTGAGCAGGCCGGAGACGGCCGCGAGGGGGTTGCCGGGCAGTCCGACCAGATGCCGGCCGTCCTGGATGCGGGCCAGCAGCATGGGATGGCCGGGGCGCACCGCGACGCCGTCCACGAGGAGTTCGGCGCCGATGCGTTCCAGGGTGGGGTGGACATGGTCGACGGGCCCGGCGGCGGTGCCTCCGGTGGTGACGACCAGGTCGGCCGGGGAGGCGGTGATCGCCTTGCGCAGGGCCCTGGCGTCGTCGCGGACCCGGCGTACGGCGACGACCCCGGCACCGAGGGCGCGCAGCCAGGGCGGCAGCATCGGGCCGAGCGCGTCCCGGATCAGTCCCTCGCGCGGCAGCCCCTTGGTCAGCAACTCGTCCCCGAGGACGAGGACTTCGACGCGGGGGCGGGGGACGACGGTGACGGTGTCGTATCCCGCGGCGGCGGCCAGACCGAGGACGGCGGGGGTGATCAGGGTGCCGACGGGCAGCAACTGGTCACCGCTGCGGCACTCCTGGCCGCGCGGGCGGATGTCCTGACCGTGGGCCAGGTCCCGGGTGGCGTGCAGCCGGCCCTGGGTGTCGGTGCGGCCGTGCTCGGTGCGCAGCACGGCGGTGGTGTCGGCGGGGACGCGGGCACCGGTCGCGATGGGCACCGCCTCGCCGTCGGTGAGCGGCGCAGGCTGGGCGTGCCCGGCGAGCACCCCCTCCTCGCGCACCGTCCAGGGGCCGGGTCCGGCGACCGCCCAGCCGTCCATCGCGGAGGTGTCGAAGGAGGGCAGGTCGCCGAGCGCGTCGAGGGGCGCTGCCAGGACCAGGCCGAGGGAGTCGCCGAGCGGGACGGAGACGGGGCGGCGGGCGCCCGCGGACCGGGCCGTCCGGGCGGCGCGGGCGGCGATCTCGCGGGCCTCGGGCCAGGGGGTGGCCCGGTGCGGCCCGTCGGTCCGCGCGTCCCGTGCCCCGGGCGCCGGGGCCGGGCCGGTGCTGTCGTCCTTGGCTTCCCGCACGAGGGCCAGGGCCTCCTCGACATCGAGGTCGTCGCCGTCCTCCACGGGTGCCCCGCCGCGGAGGCGGGACGCGGTCATCCGGCGTCCGGGGCGCTCGGGCCCCCGTTCCCTTCCCCGGCCCCGCCGGTCTCCCGCGCCTCTTCCGCCCAGCGCAGCGCCAGCGCGGCGGCCTTGCGGGCGGCCTCGGCGACGGCCTCGGGGCCGCCCTCGCTTCGGGCCGCGGCGTAGCCGACGAGGAAGGTGGTCAGCGGGGCGGCGGGCCGCGCCACACCGTGCGCGGCGTCCCGGGCCAGGTCGAGCAGGACGTTCATGTCGACGTCCAGGTCGATGCCCAGCTCGTCCTTGACTGCGGAGATCCATTCATCCAACACGTGCCCATGCTCCCTGATGCGTGCCCTGGCGTTGGCGATGTCGTCCCAGGTGTCGCAGTCGAAGGACGCGTGCGGGTCCGGGACGCGGGTGAGTCGGAGGGCGCCGGTGAGCCGGCGCAGCGGCAGGCCGGTGAGGCCGTCGTGCGCGGCGGCGAGGGCGGCCAGTTCGCGGCGGAGCGCGGCGGTGCGGTAGGCGGCCACCAGCGGCTGGTCGCGACCGTCCGCGTCGGTGAGCAGCGCGCCGTCGGCGCCCGTCTCGTGGAGCGCGGCCAGCAACCGGCGCAGCGTGGCCGGGCGGAGGAAGGGCAGGTCGGCGGAGAGGACGACGGCGTGCTCGGCCGTGGTGTGCCGCAGGCCGGCGGCGAGCGCGGCGACCGGCCCCGCGCCGGGCGGCTCCTCGCGTGCCCAGCGCACGGGCCGGACGGTGGGCCGGGGCGCGGCCACGACCACGGTCGTACGGGCGCCCGCGCAGGCGGCGAGCACCCGGTCCAGCAGTGCCCGGCCGCCGACCCGCACCCCGGGCTTGTCGGCCCCGCCGAGCCGCCGCGCGGCACCACCGGCCAGCACGACGGCGTCGTACGGGTCGTACGGCACGGGGGTCGTGGCGGCCGCGGTGGCCGGCGGCCCGGCGCCGGTCTCGTCGGCGGTGGCTTTGTCGGTCACTCCCCGAGTATGCGGGCCGGGCCGATCACAGGGAACCGCGGGTTCACAGCGTGCGCAGCAGCACCGCCGGCTGTTCCACGCAGTCCGCCACGTACCGCAGGAAGCCGCCCGCCGTGCCGCCGTCGCACACCCGGTGGTCGAAGGTGAGCGACAGCTGGACGACCTGGCGCACCGCCAGTTCCCCCTCGTGCACCCAGGGCTTGGGGACGATCCTGCCGACGCCGAGCATGGCCGCCTCGGGGTGGTTGACGATCGGTGTGGAGCCGTCGACGCCGAAGACCCCGTAGTTGTTCAGCGTGAAGGTGCCGCCGGTGAGTTCGCCCGGGGTCAGCGTCCCGGCGCGGGCGGCCTCGGTGAGCCGGGCGAACTCGGCGGTCAGCGACTCGGCGCCGCGCGCATGGGCGTCCCGGACGACCGGTACGACCAGGCCGCGGTCGGTCTGTGCCGCGAACCCGAGGTGCACGTACGGGTGTTGGACGACCTCGCGGGCCTCGGTGTCGACCGAGGAGTTCAGCTCGGGAAAGCGGGCGAGCGCGGCGGTGCAGACGCGGGCGAGCAGCGCGAGGAGGGAGATCTTCGGTCCTCCGGCCGCGTTCATCGCGGCCCGCGCGCGCATCAGTTCCGTGGCGTCGGCGTCCACCCAGCAGGTCGCGTCCGGGATCTCCCGGCGGCTGCGGGAGAGTTTGTCGGCCACGGCCCCGCGGATGCCCTTGAGGGGGACCCGGACCTCCGCCGCGCCCGGGGCGGGAACGGCGGAGGCGGGGGCCCCGGCCGGGCGGGCGCCGTTCCGGGCCGGCGCGGCCCGCAGGGCACGCTCCACGTCGGCGCGCAGGATCAGCCCGTCCGGACCCGAACCGGCCAGCCCGCGCAGGTCCAGCCCGCCCTCGCGGGCCAGCCGCCGGACCAGCGGGGAGATCACGGGCACGGGACCGCCGGGCGCCGCGGCCGGGGTGACGGCGGGGGCGCTCGCGGCGGGCGCGGGCGCGGCACCGTTCACTCTCGCTCCGCGGACCGGCGCCGCCGGCCGTACCCGCCGCCGGCGGCCGGGCGCCCCGGAGGTGCCGTAGCCGACCAGGACATTGCCCGATCCGCTCTCCGGCTCGGCCTCCGGTTCGCCGACGGCGACCGTCAGCAGCGGTGCGCCGACCGGCAGTTCGGTGCCCTCCTCGCCATAGCGGGCGGTGACCACGCCGCCGTAGGGGCAGGGCACCTCCACCGAGGCCTTGGCCGTCTCGACCTCGACCACCGGCTGGTCGACGGCGACCACGTCACCGACCTGGACCAGCCAGCGGACGATCTCCGCCTCGGTCAGCCCCTCGCCGAGGTCGGGCAGCTTGAACTCCAGCACCTGTGCCATCAGCCCTCGGCCTCCCACTGCAACCGGGCCACGGCGTCCAGGATGCGGTCCACGCCGGGCAGATGGTGCCGCTCCAGCATGGGCGGCGGGTAGGGCAGGTCGAACCCGGCCACGCGCAGCACGGGGGCCTCCAGGTGGTGGAAGCAGCGCTCGGTGACGCGGGCCGCGATCTCGCCGCCCGGCCCGCCGAATCCGGTGGACTCGTGCACCACCACCGCGCGTCCGGTGCGGCGCACCGAGGCGCACACCGTCTCGTCGTCGAACGGCACCAGGGAGCGCAGGTCGACGACCTCCAGGTCCCAGCCCTCGGTCCGCGCCGCCTCGGCGGCCTCCAGGCAGACGGGCACGGAGGGGCCGTAGGTGATCAGCGTGGCGCTGCGGCCGGTGCGCCGCACCACCGCCCGGCCGATCGGCTCGACCTCCGTCGGCTGCTCGGGGTTCCAGGTGTCCTTGGACCAGTAGAGCCGCTTGGGCTCCAGGAAGACCACCGGGTCGTCGGAGGCGATGGACCGGCGCAGCAGGCCGTAGGCGTCGGCGACGGTCGCGGGCGTGACCACGTGCAGGCCGGGGGTGGCCATGTAGTACGCCTCGGAGGAGTCGCTGTGGTGTTCGACGCCGCCGATGCCGCCCCCGTAGGGGATGCGCACGGTGATCGGCAGGGGCATCCTGCCGCGGGTGCGGTTGCGCATCCGGGAGACATGGCTGACCAGTTGCTCGAACGCCGGGTAGGCGAAGGCGTCGAACTGCATCTCCACCACCGGCCGCAGGCCGTACATGGCCATGCCGACGGCGGCGCCGAGGATGCCGGCCTCGGCGAGCGGGGTGTCGGTGCAGCGGTCCTCGCCGAACTCCTTGGCGAGTCCGTCGGTGACCCGGAAGACACCGCCGAGGGTGCCGACGTCCTCGCCCAGGACGTGCACGCTCGGGTCGGCGGCCATCGCGTCGCGCATCGCGCGGGTGAGGGCCTGTGCCATGGTGGCGGGCTTGACGGCCACGGTGGTCATCGGCGGTCGCCTTCCTGCTGGTCGGGCCCGTCCTGCTCGGCCGCCAGCTCGGCCCGCAACAGGTCCCGCTGTTCGCGCAGTTGGGAGGTGGTCTCGGCGTAGACGTGGTCGAAGAGGGCCATGGGGTCGAGGTCGGGGTCCTGGTTCATGCGCGCGCGCAGGTCCGCGGCCATCGCCTCGGCTTCCTCCCGTACGGTCTCCAGGGCGGTCTCGTCGAGCAGGCCGCGCTCGGTCAGCTCCGTCTCCAGCAGCCGCACCGGGTCGTGCGCGCGCCAGGCGTCCACCTCGGCGTCGCCCCGGTAGCGGGTGGCGTCGTCGGCGTTGGTGTGGGCGTCGATGCGGTAGGTGACCGCCTCGACCAGCGTGGGGCCGCCGCCCGCGCGGGCGCGCCGTACGGCGTCGGTGAGCACCTCGTGCACCGCCGCTGCGTCGTTGCCGTCGACCAGGCGGCCCGGCATGCCGTACCCGACGGCCTTGTGGGCCAGGGAGGGCGCCGCGGTCTGCTTGGCGAGCGGGACGGAGATGGCGAAGCCGTTGTTCTGCACCAGGAAGACCACGGGTGCCTGCCAGACGGCCGCGAAGTTCAGCGCCTCGTGGAAGTCGCCCTCGCTGGTGCCGCCGTCGCCGACCATGGCGAGCGCGACCACGTCGTCGCCCTTGAGGCGGGCGGCGTGGGCGAGGCCCACGGCGTGCGGGAGCTGGGTGGCCAGCGGGGTGGACAGGGGGGCGACCCGGTGGGCGTGCGGGTCGTAGCCGCTGTGCCAGTCGCCGCGCAGCAGGGTGAGGGCCTCGACCGGGTCCACCCCGCGGGCGACGACGGCCAGGGTGTCGCGGTAGCTCGGGAAGAGCCAGTCGCGCTCTTCCAGGACCAGGGCGGCGGCGACCTCGCACGCCTCCTGGCCGGTGCTGGAGGGGTAGACGGCGAGGCGGCCCTGCTTGGTGAGCGCGGTGGCCTGGGTGTTGTAGCGGCGGCCGCGCACCAGGTGGGCGTGGAGCCGGCGGAGCAGGTCGGGATCGGCCTTGGCGGCCGCCTCGGTGCCGAGGACGCGGTAGGGCTCGGCGTCGGGCAGCAGCGGCGCGGGGTCCATACGGGGCTGCCAGGCGGGCGGCGGCGATGGCCGGTACGCGCCCCGCTGCTCCAGAACCGTCATGACGGCACCTCCTCGTGGGAGCGGCTACGGGAGGCGTGTCGGCTGTGACCCGCCTCACCTACCGATTGTTCGGTCGCTGGCACAATTTGGCTACAGGCGGGTCGAGGCTGTGGACAAACGGTTCTGCACAGCCTGGAATGAACGCAGGACGTCCACGGCGAGGAAGCGGGGGGACATGGCACCTGAACGAATGGCCGACGAGACGCAGGAGGCCGTACTGTCCCCGGCCCGGCCGCTGGACGCCATCGACCAGGACATTCTGCGCATCCTCCAGGCGGACGGCCGCGCCTCGATACGGTCGGTCGCCGAACGCGTCCACGTCTCGCGCGCCAACGCCTACGCGCGCATCAACCGGCTCGTCGAGGACGGGGTGATCCGGGGTTTCGGCGCGCGCGTGGACCACGAGCGCGCCGGACACAGCACCTCGGCGTACATCACGCTGAAGATCGTCCAGAACACCTGGCGCACGGTCCGAGAACAGCTCCGGCAGTTGCCCGGCGCCTCGCACATCGCGCTGGTGGGCGGCGACTTCGACGTCCTGCTGCTGGTGCACACGCCCGACAACCGGGCGCTGCGCGAGCTGGTGCTCACCCGGCTCCAGGCCATCCCCGAGGTGCTGAGCACCCGCACGCTGCTGGTGTTCGAGGAGGAGGACCTGGAGCCGGACGCGTGACTCAGTCGCCGCGCAGCCCCGAGAAGACCAGCCGGACGACCGCGTCGGCCACCTCGCGGCCGGTGGCACCGCGCGCGTCCGGCCGGTACCACTCCACGATGGAGTTGATCATTCCGAAGACCAGCCGGGTGACCAGCCGCATCTCCACGTCGGCGCGTACGTCGCCGTCGGCGGCGGCGGCCTTGAGCAGCTCCGCGACCCGGTGGTCGAAGTCGCGGCGCCGCTCCAGCGCCCACCGCTCGGTGGCGGTGTTGCCGCGCACCCGCAGCAGCAGCGTCACATAGGGCAGTTCGGATATGAGCACCTCGACCATGCGCCGTACGACGTGCTCCAGGATGTCCACGGGCCGCCCCTCCCGCGCCCCCGGCTCCTCCAGGATCGCGAACAGGCCGTCCAGGGCGCGGCTGACGGCCCGGCGCAGCAGGTCCTCCTTGCCGCTGACGTGGTGGTAGATCGACGACTTGGAGATACCGGCCGCCCGGGACAGGTGCTCCATGGAGGTGCCGTCGTAGCCGCGCTGGTTGAAGACCTGGACGGCCACGGAGAGCAGCGTCTCGGGGGTGTACGTGTCGCGTCGTGCCGTGGTCATGAGGGGTCCTCCCGCCGTTCGGCGGCGCACGAGTGGCGGAAGAGCGCGAGCGAGGGCGCGTAGCGCCCGGAGGGGTCGCGGTCGTGCATCTCGTCGAGCACCTCGTAGGCGAAGTCGTGGCCGAGCCTGTCGTCCCACTCGAAGGGGCCGAGCGGGTAGTTGACGCCCAGGCGCATCGCGGTGTCGATGTCCTCCTTGGTCGCCACGCCCTTGACGAGCGCGTCGTGGGCGAGGTCGATGATCCGGGCCACGGTGCGGGCCACGATCATGCCGGGGACGTCGCCGATGACGCTGACGTCCTTGCCGAGCGCCTGGAAGAGCCCGGTGGCCTCGGCGAGGGTGCGGGGCGAGGTGTCCTGGGAGGCCGCCAGGGCGATACGGGTGGCCTTGCGGTAGTCGAGGGCCAGGTCGAAGTAGACGACGTCGCGGAACTCCACGGAGGTCTGGCCGTCGGCGAGGACCAGCTGGCCGCCGCTCGGCAGCACCAGGCGGGTGCCGTTGTCCTCGTCCTCCTCGCGGACCTGGATGCCCGCCTCGCGGATCAGGTCGAGCAGTTCGCGTGCGGGACCGAGTCGCCCCTCGGCGACGACGTGGGCGGGCGGCTGCTCCTTGTCGGCGGTGTGCGGCTCGGGCCGCTCGGCGCCCTCGGTGTGGTCGTACCAGCCGTGTCCGGTCTTGCGGCCGAGGCGGCCGGACTCCACCAGGCGGCGCTGGGCCAGCGACGGGGTGAACCGCACGTCCTGGAAGAAGGACTGCCACACCGAGCGCGTCACCGCCTCGTTGACGTCCTGGCCGATCAGGTCGGTGAGTTCGAAGGCGCCCATCCGGAAGCCGCCCGACTCGCGCAGGACCGCGTCGATGGTGGCCGGGTCGGCGGCCTGCGCCTCGTAGACGGCGAACGCCTCGGCGTAGAAGGGCCGGGCGATCCGGTTGACGATGAAACCGGGGGTGTCCGCGCAGGCCACCGGGGTCTTGCCCCAGGCACGGGCGGTCTCGTACGCGCGTGTGGCCGAGGCGACGTCGGTGGCGAACCCCGAGACGACCTCGACCAGCGGGAGCAGCGGGGCCGGGTTGAAGAAGTGCAGGCCGAGGAAGCGGCCCGGATGGCGCAGGGCGCCGCCGATCGCCGTCACCGACAGCGAGGAGGTGTTGGTGGCGAGCAGGCAGTCCTCGGCGACGATGTCCTCCAGCTCGCCGAAGAGCTGCTGCTTCACGTCGAGGCGCTCCAGGACGGCCTCCACGACGAGGGCGCAGTCGGCCAGCTCCGCGAGGGCCTGCGCGGGTTCCAGACGGGCGCGGGCCGCGTCCCGGGCGGCGGCGTCGAGCCGGCCCTTGTCCACCAGCCGGTCGAGGCGGGCGCCGATCGCCACGGCCGCTTCCCGGGCCCGCCCGGGTGCGGCGTCGTAGAGCCGCACGGGGTGGCCGGCGACCAGCGCGACCTGGGCGATGCCCTGACCCATGGTGCCGGTGCCGACGACGGCCACGGGGCTGCTGAGGTCGAGTGCTGTCATGTCCGCGATCCTCCCGCACGGGGTTTTCCACAGATACGGCGGACCCCCTTGAACCGACCGATCGTTCGGTTACTCTAGCCCTGACCGTCCCATCCCGCTGCTCTTTCCGCCAGGTCGTGAACTCGACGAAGAGTTCCCGAGACGAGGAGTTGGTCCCGCATGGCCGCCGAACTGACCGCCCCGGAGCTGATCGCGAAGCACCGGCCCACGCTCGACCAGGCCCTGGAAGCGATCCGCACGCGCGCCTACTGGTCCCCGCATCCCGAGCACCCCAAGGCCTACGGCGAACACGGCAGCCTGGACGCGGCGGCGGGCAAGGCCGCCTTCGACGCCCTGCTGGGCTCGCGCCTGGACCTCGGCCAGCCGGGCACCGACGACTGGGTCGGCGGCGAGGTCTCGCCGTACGGCATCGAGCTGGGCGTGAGCTACCCGCACGCCGACCTGGACGTACTGCTGCCCGCGATGAAGGCGGGCCAGCGGGCCTGGCGGGACGCCGGCCCCGAGGTACGGGCCGTGGTCTGCCTGGAGATCCTCAAGCGGATCAGCGACCGGACGCACGAGTTCGCGCACTCCGTCATGCACACCAGCGGACAGGCCTTCATGATGGCGTTCCAGGCGGGCGGCCCGCACGCCCAGGACCGCGGCCTGGAGGCGGTGGCGTACGCGTACGCGGAGCAGGTCCGCACCCCGGGCACCGCGGAGTGGACCAAGCCGCAGGGCAAGCGCGACCCGCTGGTGCTCAGCAAGGAGTTCGTCCCCGTCCCGCGCGGCATCGGCCTGGTCATCGGCTGCAACACCTTCCCGACCTGGAACGGCTTCCCGGGCTTGTTCGCCTCCCTGGCGACCGGCAACGCGGTCCTGGTCAAGCCGCACCCGCGCGCGGTGCTGCCGCTCGCGCTGACCGTGCGGATCGCCCGCGAGGCGCTCGCCGAGGCCGGCTTCGACGCCAATCTGGTGGCCCTCGCCGCCGAGCGCCCCGGCGAGGGCATCGCCAAGACCCTCGCGACCCGCCCGGAGATCAGGATCATCGACTACACCGGGTCGACGTCCTTCGGCGACTGGCTGGAGACCAACGCCCGCCAGGCGCAGGTCTACACGGAGAAGGCCGGCGTCAACACGGTGGTCGTGCACTCCACGGACGACTACAAGGGGATGCTGTCCAACCTGGCGTTCTCGCTGTCCCTGTACAGCGGCCAGATGTGCACCACCCCGCAGAACCTGCTGATCCCGCGGGACGGCATCCACACCGACCAGGGCCCGAAGACCTTCGACGAGGTCACCGCCGACCTCGCCCGCGCGGTCGACGGCCTCCTTGGCGACGACGCGCGGGCCAACGGGCTGCTGGGCGCGATCGTCAACCTGGACGTCAAGGCCCGTCTGGAGGCCGCCGCCGGCCTCGGCGAGGTCGCCCTCGCGTCCCGGGAGATCACCAACCCCGAGTTCCCGGACGCGGTGGTGCGCACCCCGGTGATCGTCAAGCTGGACGGCGCCAAGCCCGACGCCGAGGCCGCCTACATGAGCGAGTGCTTCGGCCCCGTCTCCTTCGCCGTCGCGGTGGACTCGGCGACCGACGCGGTGGAACTGCTGCGGCGCACGGTGCGCGAGAAGGGCGCGATGACGGTCGGCGCGTACACCACCGACGCCGAGGTCGAGCGGGCCGTCCAGGAGGTGTGCCTGGAGGAGGCGGCCCAGCTGTCCTTCAACCTCACCGGCGGGGTGTTCGTGAACCAGACCGCGGCCTTCTCCGACTTCCACGGCTCGGGCGGCAACCCGGCGGCGAACGCGGCCCTGTGCGACGGCGCCTTCGTCGCGAACCGCTTCCGGGTGGTCGAGGTGCGCCGGGACGTGAAGGCTTAGGCGAGCGCGCCCCCGGTAGCGCTCCAGTGGTACAGCGTCATCGCCACGCTGGTGGCGAGGTTGTAGCTGGAGACCTGGGGGCGCATCGGCAGCCGCAGCAGGTGGTCGGCACGCGCGCGCAGCGGTGCCGACAGCCCGCTGCGCTCCGACCCGAAGGCGAGTACGGCGTCGTCGGGCAGCTCGGTGCCGCGGATGTCCTCGCCCTCCGGGTCCAGCGCGAACAGCGGCCCGGGCGGCAGTTCGCCGACGTCCAGGCGCTCCACGGCGGTCGCGAAGTGCAGGCCCGCGCCGCCGCGCACCACCGTGGGGTGCCAGGGGTCGAGGGTGCCGGTGGTGACCACTCCGGTCGCCCCGAACCCGGCGGCCAGCCGGATCACGGCGCCCGCGTTGCCCAGGTTGCGGGGGTTGTCGAGGACCACCACGGGGCTGGTGCGGGGCATCCGGGCGAGCGTGCGCAGATGGGCCTCGCGGGAGGGGCGTACGGCGAGCGCGGCGACGCCCGTCGGATGCGGCCGCGGGACGAGCGCGGCGTACGTCCGCTCGGGCACCTCGGTGAGCAGCCCGTCCATGATCTCCCGTACGTCCTCGGCCAGTTCCCCGGCCAGGTCGAGCGCGGCCCGCCGGTCGGTGGTGACCGCCACCGGCACCTCGGCCCCGAAGCGCAGCGCGTGTTTCAGGGCGTGGAAGCCGTCGAGCAGCACGGCGGACGCGGCGTGCTCGCGCCAGCGGATGAGCGGGTCGGTCATGCCGTGAACCCTACGTGGCCCGGTGTGCTCTCCTCCGGGGAGCGTGGCGCGGGCACCGTGCCGCCGCCCTCGCGTCCGAAGCGCCCGCGCGCGCGTGCCGCGAGGCGGCCGACGCGCAGCAGGAAGGAGGTCGGCAGGAAGACCGCGTCGGCCGTGATCATCGCCAGCGAGAAGAACGGCAGTCCGAGGGCGACGGCGATCACGGCGTGCTCCAGGATCAGCAGCACCAGCAGCACGTTCTTCACCCGCCGGTTGAGCAGGGTGAACGGGAAGGCGACCTGCACCGTGACGGTGCCGTACGCCACGATCGTCAGCATGGTGGCACTGGCCGACAGCAGACCGGCGAGGCCGGGCCAGGGCGTGAAGTAGTCCAGGTGGAGCGGGTAGTAGACGGCGGTGCCGTCCTGCCAGCGCGAGCCCTGGATCTTGTACCAGCCGGCCGTGGCGTAGATCAGACAGGCCTCGGCCATGATCACCACGAGGGCGCCGTTGTGCAGGACGTTGGCGATCACGTCCAGCAGGAGGCGCGGCTCGGCCGACCGCGCCCGGCGCTGGACCAGCCGCCACAGCCCGAGTGCCGCCCACACCGTCCACAGCAGGGCGGGGATCAGCCAGCTGTTGCCGAAGAGCCTGCCGGTCGCGGTCGCCACGACCAGCGCGAGTCCCAGTACCGCCCACAGCGCCGGGCCGGTCCGGTCGGCGGGGGCGCGCTCCCCCCGCGCGCGAGCCGCCGCGGTGCGCGCCGCCCGCCGCGCGTCGAGGGACCACACCTGACCGCAGCGCGTGAACACGAGATAGATCGACATCAGGTGCAGCACGTTGTCGCCGCCGTCGCCGATGAAGATGCTGCGGTTCTGCAGCGAGACGACGCCCACCATGAACAGCACGGACGCCGTACGGGTGCGCCAGCCGAGCAGCAGCGCCGCGGCGGCCAGGATCGCGAGCGCGTAGCAGAACTCGAACCACGGCTGCCCGCTCGACCACGTCAGGGCGGTGAAGGCGTGGTTGTCCCCGGTCAGCCGCCTGACCATGGCCAGGTTCCAGGGCCCGCTGGGGCCGTACAGCTCCTGGCGGTACGGGAACTCGCGCAGCAGGTAGAGCAGCCAGGTCAGGGCGAAGCCGATCCGGATGACGGCACTCTGGTAGGGCCCGAGGGCCGCCTCGGTGACACGGGTGAGCGCGCGCGACAGCGTCGAGGGGAGCCGGTTCACCGCACACCTCCGGCGGCCTCGTCGGCGCGCACCGTCCACCAGGGCAGCTCGCGGTAGTAGGGCTTGTCGGGCACCCGTTCGTCGCTCCACGAGGGGGGCTGCACATTGGTGGTGCGGGAGCGGACCTGCACCCGCTGGATGACGCCGTCCCGGCTGGTCGGATCGGTGCGGTACAGGCGCAGCACGACTATCCGGCGCAGGTAGTCCTCGGAGAGGGAGCCGCGCATGCCGACGGGACGGTCGTCGTCGGTGTGCGTCGCGGTGACGAAGTCCCAGGCCCGGCGCAGTTCGTTCTGCTGGGCGTGGCTGGGCGCCAGGTTGCCGCGTATGGCGGCACCGTCCTGCGCGGACAGGTCGGTCCAGCCGGTGGTGATCAGGCTGCCGTCCTTCGTCCGCACCTCTGCGCGCGCCTGCACGGCGATGTTCTGCTGCAACGGGTTGGGCGCGAACAGCTTCCAGTTCTGCTCGAACTCCGGGAACACCCACGCCTCGACGGCCTTGCCGTGCTGCTTCGACACCGCGTTCGGCGGCGCGATGCTGAGGAACACCATCAGCAGATGCACACCGACCCCGACGGCGACGGCGGCGACGGCGAGCGCCGCGGCGACCTGGTAGCGGGGGGAGAGCGCGAGGATTCCCTGCCGGGCGGGCTGAGGACCGGTCGGCGGGGGGTGGGGCGGTTCCGGGCGGTTCGCCGGATCGGGGCCGGTCCGCTGCGGGTCCGCCGGCTCGCCGTCCACCGGCTGCCGATCCGGCAGTGCGCGGCCCACCGCTTCCCGGCCCGGCCCCCGCTGGGCGAAGCCGCCGTCGTGCGCGGGACCGGCGGCGCCCGTGTCGCGCTCGCCGTCCGGCAGACGTTCCGGGGCGTGCTCCGGGGGACGCGCCCCGGTCGACCCGTCCGGGCCGGGCGCGGCCCCCGGGTCCTCGTCGTACGCGTCCATTCCGCCCCGTCCCCTGTTCCGGCTCGGTCGTGGGCCGGCCCGCCGGGCCGGCCCCATGGGTCTGCTCGTCGGTACGGCCGCCGCCACCGGCGCCGCACGGTCCACGAGCGCCACACCGCGGCACTCGCACGGAACGGTACTCAGCCCCGGGCCCTCCGGCCCAGTCCGGGGGCGGGGACCCTCCCGTCCCCCCACGCTTCGTCCACAGGCCCCGCTCGTCCGCGGGTTCCGCGCGGAGTTTTCCACAGCGGTTGACACTGTCCGGCGGCCCGGCACACCATTGATTCACACGGACCGAACGATCGGTCGGGAGTATCCCACCACAGAGACCGAGGTCAGGGGGACCGCATGGCCACAGCAGCCGCGCAGCGCACGGCCCGCCCGCAGGCGGACGGTGCCACCGCCGGGGACCCGGCGGACTACCAGCGCGTCTTCGACGCGGCCGTGGCCGCCGACGAACGCATCGAACCGCGCGACTGGATGCCCGACGCCTACCGCGCGACGCTGGTGCGCCAGATCGCCCAGCACGCGCACTCCGAGATCATCGGCATGCAGCCGGAGGCCAACTGGATCACCCGCGCGCCCTCCCTGCGCCGCAAGGCGATCCTGATGGCCAAGGTCCAGGACGAGGCGGGCCACGGCCTGTACCTGTACAGCGCCGCCGAGACCCTCGGCACCGGCCGCGACGAACTGCTCGACAAGCTGCACAGCGGCCGCCAGAAGTACTCCTCGATCTTCAACTACCCCACGCTGACCTGGGCCGACGTCGGCGCGATCGGCTGGCTGGTGGACGGCGCCGCGATCACCAACCAGGTCCCCCTGTGCCGCTGCTCCTACGGCCCCTACGCGCGCGCCATGGTGCGGATCTGCAAGGAGGAGTCCTTCCACCAGCGCCAGGGCTACGAGCTGCTGCTGGCCCTGAGCAAGGGCACCCCGGAGCAGCACGCGATGGCGCAGGACGCGGTGGACCGCTGGTGGTGGCCCTCGCTGATGATGTTCGGCCCGCCCGACGACGAGTCGCAGCACTCCGCCCAGTCGATGGCCTGGAAGATCAAGCGCCACTCGAACGACGAGCTGCGCCAGCGCTTCGTCGACATCTGCGTCCCCCAGGCCGAGTCCCTGGGCCTCACCCTCCCCGACCCTGACCTCACATGGAACGAGAAGCGGGGTCACTACGACTTCGGCGCGATCGACTGGTCGGAGTTCTGGGACGTCCTCAAGGGCAACGGCCCGTGCAACGAACAGCGCCTCACCCAGCGCCGGCGCGCCCACGACGAGGGCGCGTGGGTACGGGAAGCGGCCGCGGCCCACGCGGCCAAGCACACCGGCGGCACCGAAACCGCCGGACACGACACGACGGGAGCGGAGCGAGCATGAGCACCACCGACTGGCCCCTGTGGGAGGTCTTCGTGCGCTCCCGGCGCGGCCTCTCCCACACCCACGCCGGCAGCCTGCACGCCCCCGACGCCGAGCTGGCCCTGCGCAACGCCCGGGATCTGTACACCCGGCGCGGCGAGGGCGTCTCCATCTGGGTCGTCCCGGCCGCCGCGATCACCGCGTCCTCGCCGGACGAGAAGGACCCCTTCTTCGAACCGGCCGCCGACAAGCCCTACCGCCACCCGACCTTCTACGAGATCCCGGAAGGGGTGAAGCACCTGTGACCGCCACCGTCCCCGCCACCGTCCCGGTGACCGCCGCGCTCGCCCTCGGTGACGACGCCCTGGTGCTCTCCCACCGCCTCGGGGAATGGGCCGGGCACGCCCCCGTCCTGGAGGAGGAGGTCGCCCTCGCGAACATCGCCCTCGACCTGCTCGGCCAGGCCCGGGTGCTGCTGTCCCTGGCAGGCGACGAGGACGAACTGGCATACCTGCGCGAGGAACGCGCCTTCCGCAACCTCCAGCTGGTCGAGCAGCCGAACGGCGACTTCGCCCACACCATCGCCCGCCAGCTGTACTTCTCCACCTACCAGCACCTGCTGCACACCGAACTCGCCGCGGGCGACGGCCCGTTCGCGCCGCTCGCCGCGAAGGCGGTCAAGGAGGTCGCCTACCACCGCGACCACGCCGAGCAGTGGATGCTGCGCCTGGGCGACGGCACCGAGACCAGCCATGAGCGGATGCGGCGCGCCTGCGCCGCGCTGTGGCGGTTCACCGGGGAGATGTTCCAGCCCGTGGAGGGCCTGGACGTCGACTGGTCGGCCCTGGAGTCCCGTTGGCTGGAGTCCGTCACCGAGGTGCTCGACCGGGCCACCCTGAGCCTCCCCGAGGGTCCCCGCACCGGGGCCTGGTCGGCGGGCGCGGGCCGCCAGGGCATCCACACCGAACCGTTCGGGCGGATGCTCGCCGAGATGCAGCATCTGCACCGCAGCCACCCGGGAGCGTCATGGTGACCGCCACCGCCCTGGAGGCGGAGCTGCTGGAGCTGGCCGGCTCGGTCCCCGACCCCGAACTTCCGGTGCTCACGCTGCACGAGCTGGGCGTGGTGCGCGCGGTGCGTCTGCGCGACGCCGAGACCGCCGAGGTCGATCTCACCCCCACCTACACCGGCTGCCCGGCGATCGAGGCGATGAGCCTCGACATCGAGCGGGTCCTGCGGGAGCACGGCATGCGCGAGGTCACCGTCCGCACCCTGCTCGCCCCGGCCTGGTCGACCGACGACATCAGCCCCGAAGGCCGCCGCAAGCTGCGGGAGTTCGGAATAGCGCCCCCGCGGGTGCGCGAGTCCTCCGGGCCGGTGGCGCTGGCCCTCGGTCCGACGCGCACCCACGCCACCGAGACCGAACCGGTCCGCTGCCCGCACTGCGGCTCGGCCGACACCGAGCTGCTGAGCAGGTTCTCCTCGACCGCGTGCAAGGCGCTGCGCCGCTGCCTGTCCTGCCGCGAACCGTTCGACCACTTCAAGGAGTTGTGATGGCGCGCTTCCACCCGCTCCAGGTGGCCGCGGTCGACCGGCTCACCGACGACTCCGTCGCCCTCACCCTCACCGTCCCGCCCGAGCTGCGCGCCGAGTACCGCCATGCCCCCGGCCAGCACCTCGCGCTGCGGCGCCGGGTGGACGGCACGGAAGTGCGGCGCACCTACTCGATCTGCTCCCCCGCCCCCACCCCGGACGCCGAGGGCCCCGACCGTCTGCGGGTCGGAGTGCGGCTGGTGGAGGGCGGCGCCTTCTCCACCTACGCGCTGAAGGAGATCGGCATCGGGGACGAGCTGGAGGTGATGACCCCGGCCGGCCGCTTCACCCTGGACCCGGCGCCGGGGCTGTACGCGGCGATCGTCGGCGGCAGCGGCATCACCCCGGTGCTGTCCATCGTCTCCACCCTGCTGGCGCGGGAGCCCGAGGCCCGGTTCTGCCTGATCCGCGGTGACCGCACGGCCGCCTCGACGATGTTCCTGGAGGAGGTCGCCGACCTGAAGGACCGCTACCCGCAGCGGCTTCAGCTGGTGACCGTGCTTTCCCGGGAGGAGCAGCAGGCGGGGCTGCCCTCCGGCCGGCTCGACGAGGGGCGCCTCACCGAACTCCTGCCGCGGCTCGTGCCGTTGGGGGAGGTGGCGGGATGGTTCCTGTGCGGGCCCTACGGGCTGGTGCAGGGCGCCGAGCGGGCGCTGCGCGGGCTGGGCGTGGACCGCGCCCGGATCCACGAGGAGATCTTCCATGTGGACTCCGGTCCGGCCGCGTCGGGCACCGCACCGGCGGCCGCGCACAGCACGGTCACCGCGCGGCTCGACGGCCGCGGCGGCACCTGGCCCGTGCAGGAGGGCGAGTCCCTGCTGGAGACGGTGCTGCGCAACCGCCCCGACGCGCCCTACGCCTGCAAGGGCGGGGTCTGCGGCACCTGCCGTGCCTTCCTGGTCTCGGGCGAGGTCCGGATGGACCGCAACTTCGCCCTGGAGCAGGAGGAGACGGACGCCGGATATGTGCTGGCCTGCCAGTCCCATCCGCTGACCGAACAGGTGGAGCTGGACTTCGACCGCTGAGGAGCACCACGAGGGGGAACCGCCGAGGGTTCCCTTCTCCCGGTGTCCTCGCGCTCCTCCCCCGGGCGTCGGACGGGCGTGGTGTCGCCGAGGCCGGGCCGAGCACCGGCTCCAGGTGCTCGGCCCAGGCGTGGCGGCGGTGCAGGGGGCGGCCCACCCGCCCGGCCGGCCCCGCGGGGTGTACTAGAGCACGTGGCCCGGGCGGCCGTCGTCGGTGATGACCGGGCGGCCCGCGGCGGCCCAGGACTGCATACCGCCGTCGATGTTCACCGCGTCGATGCCCTGCTGCACCAGATACATGGTGACCTGGGCGGACCGGCCGCCCGAGCGGCAGATCACATGGACGCGGCCGTCCTGGGGGAGGGCTTCGGTCAGCTCGCCGTAACGGGCCACGAACTCGCTCGTCGGGATGTGCAGCGCTCCCTCGGCGTGACCCGCCTGCCACTCGTCGTTCTCGCGGACGTCCAGCAGGAAGTCGCCGTCCTTGAGGTCCGTGACCCCGGCCGTGGGCACACCAGCTCCGAAATTCATGTCTCCGACGCTACCCGAAGGCGGACCCGGTTCAGTCCTGTCGGTCCCGGTTCAGTCCTGCTCTCGCAGGGCCGCCAGTTCCGCCTCCCGCTGAGCGATGTCGGCGCGCAGCTTGCCGGCGATCTCCTCCAGCAGCGCGTCGGGGTCGTCCGGGGCGAGGCGGAGCATGCCGGCGATGGCGCCGTCCTCCAGTTCGCGGGCGATCAGGGTGAGCAGTTCCTTGCGCTGGGAGAGCCATTCGAGGCGGGCGTACAGCTCCTCGGCGGGGCTCGGCAGCCGCTCGGGCGGCACCGGACCGGCCGCCCATTCCTCGGCCAGTTCCCTCAGCAGCTTCTCGTCGCCCCGGGCGTAGGCGGCGTTCACGCGGGTCAGGAACTCCTCGCGCCGCTTGCGCTCGTCCTCCTCCTGCGCCAGGTCGGGGTGGGCCTTGCGGGCCAGCTCGCGGTAGAGCTTGCGGGCCTCCTCGCCGGGCCGTACCCGCTCCGGGGGGCGGACGGCCTGGTCGGTGAGCATGGCGGCGGCCTCCGGGTAGAGGCCGTGGCCGTCCATCCAGCCGCCCAGCAGTTCCTCGACGCCGGGGATCGGCAGCACGCGGGCGCGGGCCTCCTCGGCACGGCGCACGTCCTCCGGATCGCCGGTGCGCGCGGCCTTCGCCTCGGCGATCTCGGCGTCCAGTTCCTCGATGCGCAGATAGAGCGGGCCGAGCCGCTGTTCGTGCAGCCGGGAGAAGTTCTCGACCTCGACGCGGAAGGTCTCCACGGCGATCTCGTACTCGATCAACGCCTGCTCGGCGGCGCGGACGGCCCGTTCGAGCCGCTCCTCGGGACGGGGTTCGGCGGGCTGGTCAGCTTCCGGGGTGGTCACCCGCCCAGCGTAGCGCCGCGCCCCACCCCGGCCGGTTCGGCCGGTCTCAGCGGCGTGCGAACGGTTGCCGGGGCGGCCGGACGGTGCCGGGGCGGCCGGACGGTGCCGGGGCGGCCGGGCGGGTGCCGGGGCGGGCTCGTCGTGGCCGGTCGCGCGGTCTCTCCCGGCTCCCGGGACCAGCCCCTGTCAGACTCCCGGCTCCGCGGGGATGCGGCCCGCTCGTATCGCGGTGGTCAGGGCGGTGTGGTCGGACTCGGTGAGGTCGGCGTAGGCGACGGCGAAGGTGGCGATGGCCTCGTCCAGTTCGTCGTTCTTGCCGCAGTAGCCGGCGATCAGGCGGGGGTCGGCGCCGTGGGAGTGGGCGCGGGCCAGGAGGGCGCCGGTCATGCGGGCGTAGTCGTCCAGTTGGTCGGCGGCGAGGGCGGCGGGGTCGACGCTGCCTTTGCGGTTGCGGAACTGGCGTACCTGGAACGGCCGTCCGTCGACCGTGGTCCAGCCGAGCAGGATGTCGCTGACGACCTGCATCCGCTGCTGCCCGAGGACGACCCGGCGGCCCTCGTGTTCCACCGGCGGGGTCTCGAATCCGGCGGCGGCCAGATGCGGGACCAGCGCGGAGGGGCGGGCCTCCTTCACCTGGAGCACCAGCGGATGCTCGCGGTGGTCGAGGAGCAGGACGACGTACGACCGGGTGCCGACGCTGCCGGTGCCGACCACCCGGAAGGCCACGTCGTGCACCGCGTGCCGGGCGAGCAGCGGGTGCCGGTCCTCGGGCAGGGTCGTCAGGTACTCCTCCAGGGAGGCGGCGACCGCGGCGGCCTCGCGGTCCGGTATGCGGCGCAGCACCGGAGAGGCGTCGACGAAGCGGCGCCCGCCGTCCTCGTGCGGCTCGGTCGACTTCGCGGCGAACCGGCCGCTGGTGTTGGCCCGCGCCTTCTCCGAGACCCGTTCCAGGGTGCCGAGCAGATCGTGGGCGTCGGCGTGGGAGACCAGGTCCTCGTCCGCGATGGCGTTCCACGCGTCCAGCACCGGCAGCTTCGCCAGCAGCCGCATGGTGTGGCGGTAGGCGCCGACCGCGTCCCGCGCCGCGGCGCGGCAGGTGTCCTCGTCGGCGCCGGTCTCGCGGCCGGCCAGCACGAGCGAGGCCGCGAGCCGCTTCAGATCCCACTCCCAGGGGCCGTGCACGGTCTCGTCGAAGTCGTTGAGGTCGATGACGAGACCTCCGCGGGCGTCGCCGTACAGACCGAAGTTGGCCGCGTGCGCGTCACCGCATATCTGGGTGCCGATCCGGGTCACGGGGGTGCGTGCCAGGTCGTGCGCCATGAGCCCGGCCGAGCCGCGCAGGAAGGCGAAGGGGGTGGCCGCCATCCGGCCCACCCGGATCGCGGTCAGCTCGGGTATCCGGCCGGTGTTGGACTCCTCGACGGCACGCACCGCGTCGGGACGGGTGGCGTCCAGTTCGAGGAACCGATGGGCGCGGCGCGGCACGCTCGACCGCAGCGCCTTGCCCTCTTTCCTGGGCGAACCCTGCCGGGGCCACTGCGCGAACCCCCGCACCGCCGGCAGCCTGCGCTCACCGCGCGTCTTCCGCCCCGGCCCACCCGCACCGCTTTCGGCCACGGCGACCGCCTCCCCCGTACGCATCGAGACGAACATCAACTCGGGGAGACGGTACAGCCGGTGCCGGGATCCGCGTCAGCGCCTGTGGACAACTCGGCGGTTGTGGACAACCGGGCTGCCGTGGACGACCCGACGGCGGGGAGATGTCCACCGCCCGGGACAGCCCGACCGAGAACTCCCGCCCACCCCTCGGGCAGCCTCACTGGGGAAAGCTCCGGGGCGATCCCACCTGGGACCAACCTCGCGTGGGCGGCCTCGACTTGGGCAACTCGGCCAGGTGACGGCCGAGTTCAGCGCCCCCTCGCACCCTCCGCCACACCCCCCGCGGCACCCTCGGTGGCACCCTCCGCCACGCCCCCCGCCGCCTCCTCCGCCGCACCTGCCGTCGTGTCCTCCCTCGTTCCCTCCCCCGTCTCCCCGCCCAGGTTCTCCGCCAGCCGGAACAGCGCGGGCAGGGCGTTCCCGATGGCGGTGCGGGAGTCGTCGTCGAGCGCGGCGAGGGCGGCGTCGATGCGGCGTTCGTGGGCGGTGGTCCAGGCCGCGAGCTTCTCGCGGCCGGCGTCGGTGAGGGTGACCACCGAGGCGCGGCGGTCGGCGGAGTCGACGTCCCGCGCGACCAGTCCGGCGGTGATCATCTGGCCGATCAGCCCGCTGACGGTGCTCGGCGCCAGGCGCCGCCGGGCGGCCAGGTCGCTGATCCGCGCGGGAGAGTGCTCGCCCAGCACCTGGAGAAGTTCGACCTGCGCCATGGGAAGGGTCTCCCACGGGTAGTCGGTGCGGATCGAGGAGCGCAGCGCGCGGCGCAGCCGGGTGACGGCCTCGGTGAGCAGACGGGCCTCGGGCGCACGGGCGGCGGGGCCGGGCGCGGAGACGTCGGGGCGTGGCTGCGCGGACATGCGGAAAGCCTAGCCGGGCCACACCGCGAAACGGCCCGGCCGCCGGACCGGGAAACCCGTCCCCCGCCCCTGGCCACCGGCCCACGAATCCGGCCCCCGTCCCCGGCCTCCGGCCCACGAATCCGGCCCCCGGTCTACGAATCCGGTCCCCGGTGCACGAATCCGGTCCCCGGTGCACGAACCGCCCCCGAACCCCTGCCCAGGAACACGAACCCCGTCACGAGGCCCCGGCCCGCTCCCTCACGAGCCCGCCCGCTCCCTCGGACTCTCCCCCCGAGGACCGGCCCAGGCCGCCCCCACCGCGACGAGCGACGCCCCCACCAGCACCACCGCGGACCAGCGCAGTCCGGCCCGGAGGGCGGCGTCGGTGGCGGTCCCCGCCAGTTGCAGGGCCAGTGTCACCAGGGCGACGCCGAGCGCGGTGCCGAGTCCCCGGGTCATGTTGACCAGCCCTCCGCCCGTGCCGGAGGACCGGGCCGGTATCGCGCCCATGATCAGGGTGTTGTTGGCCGGGGTGAACAGTCCCAGCCCCAGCCCGGTCACCGCCAGCAGCGGCACCAGCGGTCCGACGGCCGGCGGGACGACCAGCAGCCCGGCCATCGCCAGGGTGAAGACACCGGCACCGGCCAGACAGCGGGTCCGGTCGGCGAGGCCGCACGGCAGCAGTCGGTCGCCGCCGGTCGCGGCCAGCGCGAACCCGGCCGGCAGGGCGGTGAGCACCAGCCCGGCGGTCAGCTCGGACACGCCCCGCGCGGTGAGCACGACCGGCACCAGCACCAGCGGCCCGAACAGCACCAGATAGCCGCTCAGCGCGCCCACCAGGCCGTACGTCACGGCCCGTACCCGCAGCAGGGCCAGGTCCAGCAGCGGCGCGGCCGCCCGTCGCTGGCGCCGTACGAAGGCCGGGCCGGCGCAGGCCGCCAGCGCGAACAGCACGGCCACGCCCCAGCCCGGCACCGGGAGCCCGGAGGCCGCGGAGACGCCCATCAGGGCACTGGTGGTCGCGGTCGCCAGCAGCAGCAGCCCCGGCCAGTCGAAGTGGGTGACCCGGGTCCTGGCCCGGGTACGGGGCAGTAGATAGTGCCCGCCGACCAGGGCGATCACGCCGACGGGCACGTTCACCCAGAACACCCAGCGCCAGCCGAGCGTCGCCACCAGCACCCCGCCGACGGTCGGCCCGAGCGCCAGCCCGAGGGCCTGCGCGGCGGCCTGCACCCCGAGGGCGCTGCGCATCCGCTCGCGCGGCGCGCTGGTGGTGACCAGGGCCACGCTGTTGGCCTGCATCATGGCCGCTCCGGCCGCCTGAACCACGCGGAACGCCACGAGTGCGGTCAGTGAGGGGGCGAAGCCGCAGGCGGCGGAGGCCAGCGTGAAGACGGCGAAACCGTAGAGGTAGAGGAGCTTGCGGCCGTGGGCGTCGGCCAGCCGTCCGGCGGGCACCAGCAGCGCCACCAGGGCCAGCAGATAGGCCAGCGAGACCCACTCCACGGCGGCCAGCGAGGCGTGGAAGCCGGACCGCAGACCGCCGTAGGTGAGCGTCACGATGCTGGCGTCCAGCTGTCCCATGAAGGCGCCGAAGCACACCGTGGCCACGGCCAGCCACCAGCCGTTCGGCCGCGACCGTATCGACTGCGGGCGCGGCCGCTCGACGGTGAGCAGGGCGAGCCCGCGCCGTCCGGACGCACGCGGTCGGGTGTCGGTGGCCATGCCACCAGATTACATCGGTCACCGAAATACTTGGCAAGCGTTCTATCCGGCCCGCACCCCGCATCCCGCACCCCGCACCCCGCCTCCCGCACCCGGCCCTGTGGCGGCCCGCCCCGTCCGCACAGAAGACGCAGAAGGCCCGCCGAAGCACCCCGCCCTCGTCCGCCGCGCCAACTGGGCACCGGCTTACTCGGTGTTGCCCCCGATCCGGGCGAGCGTGCCGACGGGACCGCCCCAACTCACCTCTTCGGCAACGGGTGTTGCCGGGGGGCGATCCGTCGCGACTCCGATGAGGCACAGGGGGACCACCACCCCTGAGAGCTTCCTCACACCCGCCACCCACATCACGTCTCATGCTGAATCACGCGGAGAACCCGGGAGACGAAGACGATCCGGAGGGGGCCCGGACGACGCACGAGCAGGACGCACAACACACGGGAGGGACCCGGACTAGAGCCGGAGAAAAGAGGAATGGGCGGCATCGCCATTGCGATGCCGCCCATTCTCACTGTGCGCGAGGGGGGAGTTGAACCCCCACGCCCTTTCGGGCACTGGAACCTGAATCCAGCGCGTCTGCCTATTCCGCCACCCGCGCATTGGGTGTGTCTTCCGGTTTCGGCCCTTTCGGGCTGGCCCCTTCCGACATGCAGAACATTAGCACGTCGTACGGGGTGGGTTCACATCCCTTCTTCTCGACCGGGATCAGCCGGGCTTCGCAACCCGGGGCAGCCGAGGTCCGCGCCGCCGCCCGCGGCCGGCCACCACCCGTGCCCCGGCTGCCGGGTGGCCGTCACCACGGCCGTCTTCCCACCCGCACCCCGTCCCCGACCGCCACCCCACTCCACCCCACCGCTCCACCCAACCCCCGCCACCCCCACTGCCCCCGCCGCCCCCTCCCCTCCCCGACTCCCCGATCCCCTGATCACCCCGAGCGCCCCGACCACTCGCCCTCTGCCCCCCACCGAGTCCCGCCCCTCCCCCCGCTCACCGTGACCGTCCCCACACCCGTGACCATCCGCACAGCGCCGCGCCTCTCCGGCGCGTATGAAGGAGGGCCGGTTCACGTGGTGGTTCCCGTATCAAGGAGACCTGGTTCACGTATCAACCTCGTACCGGTCCCGGCCATCTCCCCAGGAGGCGGACCGGGAGCGAGGCCGGGTGCGGGACACTGGTGCTCGGCCGCCTCTACGATCCATGCCGGGAAGGGTTCCCGCGCGCTGGTCCGGGGAGGAGTTCGAAGCGGACCGGCTGGGGGAACCGCCTGTTTGCCGGGGGCGTGGATACGATCAGTAAGCAGTACCGGAAGCAGTACCGGCGGTACCCGGCAAGTCAGCGCACACAGCAGTACACAGAGCAGGGCAAGGAAACGGCAAGGACGGAGGAGGTGCCCCATGGGAGTCCTGAAGAAGTTCGAGCAGCGTCTCGAAGGTCTGGTGAACGGCACCTTCGCCAAGGTCTTCAAGTCCGAGGTCCAGCCTGTGGAGATCGCCGGCGCGCTGCAGCGCGAGTGCGACAACAACGCCACGATCTGGAACCGCGACCGCACCGTCGTACCGAACGACTTCATCGTGGAGCTCAGCGCGCCCGACTACGAGCGCCTCAGCCCCTACTCCGGCCAGCTCGGCGACGAGCTGGCCGGCATGGTGCGTGACTACGCGAAGCAGCAGCGCTACACCTTCATGGGCCCGATCAAGGTCAACCTGGAGAAGGCCGACGACCTGGACACCGGGCTGTACCGGGTGCGCTCGCGCACCCTCGCCTCCTCCAGCGACCAGCAGGGCGCGGCGCCCGGGCCGGCCCAGGCGGCGCCGGGCCCCGCCGCACCGGCCGCCGGCCGTCCCGGTCAGGGCGGGTACGGCTACCCGCCCGCCGGCGCCCCCCCGATGCCCGCCGCCCCGCCGCCCGGCGCCCGCCCCGGCGGCTACGGCTACCCGCAGCCCGCCACCCAGCGCCCCGCGGCCGCTCCGATGAGCGGCGGGCGCACCCGCTACTGGATCGAGATCAACGGCACCCGCCACCAGATCTCCCGGCCGACCCTGGTGCTGGGCCGCAGCACCGAGGCCGACGTACGGATCGACGACCCCGGCGTCTCCCGCCGGCACTGCGAGATCCGGACCGGAACGCCCTCGACGATCCAGGACCTCGGTTCCACCAACGGCATCGTGGTGGACGGGCAGCACACCACCCGCGCTACGCTCCGCGACGGCTCGCGGATCGTCGTGGGCAGCACCACCGTTATCTATAGGCAAGCCGAAGGGTGAAGCGGGGGCAATGTCAGAGCTGACCCTCACGGTCATGCGGCTGGGTTTCCTGGCCGTACTGTGGCTGTTCGTGATCGTGGCCGTGCAGGTCATCCGCAGCGACCTGTTCGGTACGCGCGTCACCCAGCGCGGATCGCGTAGGGACACCGGGCGGGCCCAGCCCGCGGGCGGCCGGGCGGCCCGGCAGCAGCAGGCCGCGCCCCCGCAGCAGCGGAGCCAGCAGAGCAGCGGCGGCGGCCGGCGCGGGCGCAACGCCCCCAGCAAGTTGGTCGTGACCGAAGGCACGCTGACCGGCACCACCGTCGCGCTGCAGGGCCAGACGATCACCCTGGGCCGTGCGCACGACTCCACGATCGTGCTGGACGACGACTACGCCTCCAGCCGTCATGCCAGGATCTACCCGGACCAGGGCGGCCAGTGGATCGTCGAGGACCTCGGGTCGACCAACGGCACCTACCTGGAGCGGTCCCGGCTGACGACCCCCACACCGATCCCGCTGGGCGCGCCGATCCGCATCGGCAAGACCGTCATCGAGCTGCGGAAGTAGTGCTACATCATGAGTGAGCGCGAGCGGAGCGAGCACGCAGCGGCGGACCGCCGTCCGGTCCCCGGCGCGCTCCCGACCGGAGGGTGGGCAGTGTGGCTCGACACGACCGGCTGCATTCGGAGCCGACGGGCGAGGTGCGCATGAGTCTGTCACTGCGCTTTGCCGCCGGTTCGCACAAGGGCATGATCCGCGAGGGCAACGAGGACTCCGGTTACGCCGGCACCCGCCTGCTCGCGATCGCCGACGGCATGGGCGGTCAGGCGGCCGGCGAGGTCGCCTCCTCCGAGGTCATCTCCAGCCTGGTCACGCTCGACGACGACGTGCCCGGCTCCGACATCCTCACCTCCCTCGGCGTGGCCGTGCAGCGCGCCAACGACCAGCTGCGCTCCATGGTCGAGGAGGACCCCCAGCTGGAAGGCATGGGGACCACGCTCACCGCGCTGCTGTGGACCGGGCAGCGGCTCGGTCTGGTGCACGTCGGCGACTCGCGCGCCTACCTGCTGCGGGACGGGGTGCTCACGCAGATCACCCAGGACCACACCTGGGTGCAGCGGCTCGTGGACGAGGGCCGGATCACCGAGGAGGAGGCGACGACGCATCCGCAGCGCTCCCTGCTGATGCGCGCCCTCGGCAGCGGCGACCACGTCGAGCCCGACCTGTCCATCCGCGAGGTCCGCGCCGGCGACCGCTATCTGATCTGCTCCGACGGCCTGTCCGGCGTCGTCTCCCACCAGACGATGGAGGAGACCCTCGCCAGCTACCAGGGCCCGCAGGAGACGGTGCAGGAGCTGATCCAGCTCGCGCTGCGCGGCGGCGGCCCGGACAACATCACCGTGATCGTGGCCGACGTCCTCGACCTGGACACCGGCGACACCCTCGCGGGCCAGCTGTCCGACCAGCCGGTCGTGGTCGGCGCGGTCGCCGAGAACCAGCTCCACCTGCACGACAACGGCATCATGCAGACCCCGGCGGGGCGCGCCTCCCACCTCGGCAGGCAGGGCCACGGCGGCGGCGAGTTCGGCCCGCCCGGCTCCGGCGACGGCAACGGCTACGCCCCGTCGGACAGCTTCGACGAGTACGCCGACGGCGACTTCACCAAGCCCCGCAAGGGCCGCAGATGGCTGAAGGCCTCGCTCTACAGCGCCCTGGCCCTCGCGGTCGTGGGCGGCGGACTGTACGGCGGCTACCGCTGGACGCAGACGCAGTACTACGTCGGCGCCAACGAGGAGCACGTCGCGCTGTACCGCGGGATCAGCCAGGACCTGGCCTGGGTGTCGCTGTCGAAGATCGAGAAGGACCACCCGGAGATCGAACTCAAGTACCTGCCGTCGTACCAGCAGAAGCAGGTGAAGGCGACGATCGCCGAGGGCGGCCTCAAGGACGCCCAGTCGAAGATCCAGGAGCTGGCCGTGCAGGCCTCCGCCTGCAAGAAGGAGTCCGAGCGGCAGGATGCCGAGCGCACCCAGCCGGGCAAGCCGCACACGGGCAAGACCACCGGCGGCGCCGGGACCGGTACGGGCACCATGACCCGTGCGGCCTTCACCCGGACGACCGCGACCACGAACCCGAAGGCGACCGCGACCTCCCCGGCAGCCCCGGGATCCTCGAAGTCTTCGACCACGACCCCGTCCGCGACCCCCAGCCCCGGCCCCACTCTCTCGGAGGATGAGCAGAAGGTCGTCTCGCTGTGCGGTAAGCAGTAGGCAAGCCGTGAGAGGCCCTGTCACACGATGAGCAGTACGACTAACTCGCCGACGCACCACACGTCCACCATCGGCGCGATCGGCGCGCCGAGCCGCCGCAACACCGAGCTGGCCCTGCTGATCTTCGCGGTGCTCATCCCGGTGTTCGCCTACGCCAACGTGGGCCTGGCCATCGACAACCAGGTGCCCGCCGGGCTGCTGAGCTACGGCCTGGGCCTCGGCCTGCTGGCCGGCGTGGCCCATCTCGTCGTACGGAAGTTCGCCCCGTACGCCGACCCGCTGCTGCTGCCGCTGGCCACCCTGCTCAACGGGCTCGGCCTGGTCTGCATCTGGCGGCTCGACCAGTCCAAGGCGCTCCAGCAGATCCATGTCGCGGGCGGCAAGGCCACCAACCAGCTCATGTACACGGCGATGGGCATCGCCCTGTTCGTGGCCGTCCTGTACTTCCTCAAGGACCACCGCACGTTCCAGCGCTACACCTACATCTCCATGGTCTGCGCGCTGCTCCTGCTGCTTCTGCCGCTGGTACCGGGCCTTGGCGCCAACGTTTTCGGCGCCAAGATCTGGATCCACATCGGCAGCTTCACCATCCAGCCGGGCGAGTTCGCCAAGATCGTGCTGGCGATCTTCTTCGCCGGCTACCTGATGGTGAAGCGGGACGCACTGGCCCTCGCCAGCCGCCGCTTCATGGGCCTCTACCTGCCCCGCGGCCGCGACCTCGGCCCGATCCTCGCGGTCTGGGCGATGTCCATCCTGATCCTGGTCTTCGAGACCGACCTCGGTACGTCGCTGCTGTTCTTCGGCATGTTCGTGATCATGCTGTACGTCGCCACCGAGCGGACCAGCTGGATCGTCTTCGGTCTGCTGATGTCCGCGGCCGGTGCCGTCGGCGTGGCGAGTTTCGAGCCGCACATCCAGACCCGCGTGCAGGCCTGGCTCAACCCGATGCACGAGTACAAGCTCAGCCGGATGGTGACCCACGACGGCATCGCCCACTCCGACCAGCTCCAGCAGGCCCTGTGGGCCTTCGGCTCCGGCGGCACCCTCGGCACCGGCTGGGGCCAGGGCCACTCGGAGCTGATCAAGTTCGCCGCCAACTCCGACTTCATCCTCGCCACCTTCGGCGAGGAGCTGGGCCTGGCGGGCATCATGGCGATCCTGCTGATCTACGGCCTGATCGCGGAACGCGGTGTGCGCACCGCCCTCGCCGCCCGCGACCCGTTCGGCAAGCTGCTGGCCATCGGCCTTTCCGGCGCCTTCGCGCTCCAGGTGTTCGTCGTGGCCGGCGGTGTGATGGGCCTCATCCCGCTGACCGGTATGACCATGCCGTTCCTCGCGTACGGCGGTTCGTCCGTGATCGCCAACTGGGCGCTCATCGGCGTCCTGATCCGCATCAGCGACACCGCCCGCCGCCCGGCGCCCGCCCCCGCAGCCAACCCCGACGCCGAGATGACCCAGGTGGTCCGCCCGTCATGAACAAGCCCCTGCGCCGGATCGCGATCTTCTGCGGTCTGCTCATCCTGGCCCTGCTCGTCCGCGACAACTACCTCCAGTACGTCAAGGCGGACAGCCTGCGCACCGACACGCTCAACCGGCGGGTCGCCATCGAGCGGTACTCCGCGCCGCGCGGCGACATCATCGTGGACGGCAACCCGATCACCGGCTCGACCGAGGTCAAGCACGGCGACTTCAAGTACAAGCGCACCTACAAGGACGGGCCCATGTGGGCCCCGGTCACCGGCTTCTCCTCCCAGGCCTTCGGCGGCACCCAGCTGGAGAACCTGGAGGACGACATCCTCACCGGCAACGACGACCGGCTGTTCTTCCGCAACACCCTGGACATGATCACGGGCAAGCCGAAGCAGGGCGGCAACGTCGTCACCACGCTCAACGGCGCCGCGCAGAAGGCCGCGTACGACGGCCTCAAGAAGCAGGGCGGCAAGGGCGCGGTCGTCGCCCTGGAGCCGTCCACCGGCAAGATCCTGGCGCTGGCCTCCTTCCCGTCGTACGACCCCTCGTCCTTCGCGGGCAACACCGACGCGGACGCAGCGGCCAGGAACAAGCTGCTGAAGGAGAACAACCCGGCCGACCCGATGCTCAACCGGGCGCTGCGCGAGACCTACCCGCCGGGCTCGACCTTCAAGGTGGTCACCGCGGCGGCGGCGCTGGAGAACGGCAAGTACACCTCCGCGGACCAGCCGACCGACTCCCCGCTGCCGTGGACCATGCCGGGCACCACGACCCCGCTGCCCAACGAGGGCAACCTGCCCTGCAAGAACGCCACCATGCGGGTCGCGCTCCAGTACTCCTGCAACACCGTCTTCGGCAAGATCGGCGCCGACCTCGGCAACGACAAGATGCTGGAGGAGGCGAAGAAGTTCGGCTTCGACGCGGAGCAGTTCACCCCGGTGCGCTCCAACGCCTCGGTGTTCTCCAAGGACATGAACCCCTCGCAGACCGCGCTGTCCTCCATCGGCCAGTACAACACCGCCGCCACCCCGCTCCAGATGGCCATGGTCGCCTCGGCGGTCGCCAACGACGGCAAGCTGATGAAGCCGTACATGGTGGACGAGCTGGAGGCCTCCAACCTCGACCCGGTGGAGAAGACCAAGCCGCAGGAGATGAGCCGGCCGCTGTCGCCGCAGAACGCGCAGATCCTGCAGTCGATGATGGAGACCGTGGTCGACAAGGGCACCGGTACCAGCGCCAAGATCCCCGGCGCCGTCGTCGGCGGCAAGACCGGTACCGCCCAGCACGGTGTGGCCAACAGCGCCAACCCGTACGCGTGGTTCATCTCCTACGCCAAGCTCCCCGACGGCAGCTCCCCGGTGGCCGTGGCCGTGGTGATCGAGGACGACCAGGCCAACCGTGACGACATCTCCGGCGGCGGCCTGGCCGCGCCGATCGCGAAGAACGTGATGGAGGCGGTCATCAACTCCAAGAAGTGACCCCCATCACAGTGCCTTCACATCGACGCACGTTGCGATACCGGTCCGGTATCGGGTTCCGGACTTGGCCAGGTCATACAAAGGGAGCCGGGTACCGTAGGCCCGGACGGCAGCCTCGGCGCACAGCGATGTGTCGGCCGAGACCGACGGAGAGGGCTGGTAGGTAGCTATGGAAGAGCCGCGTCGCCTCGGCGGCCGGTACGAGCTGGGCCAGGTGCTCGGCCGTGGTGGCATGGCGGAGGTCTACCTCGCGCATGACACCAGGCTCGGCCGCACCGTGGCGGTGAAGACGCTGCGCGCCGACCTCGCGCGCGACCCGTCCTTCCAGGCCCGGTTCCGCCGGGAGGCCCAGTCGGCCGCCTCGCTCAACCACCCTGCGATCGTCGCGGTCTACGACACGGGCGAGGACTACATCGACGGGGTGTCCATCCCGTACATCGTGATGGAGTACGTCGACGGTTCCACCCTGCGCGAGCTGCTGCACTCGGGGCGCAAGCTGCTGCCCGAGCGCGCCATGGAGATGACCATCGGCATCCTCCAGGGCCTGGAGTACGCGCACCGCAGCGGCATCGTCCACCGCGACATCAAGCCGGCCAACGTGATGCTGACCCGGGGCGGTCAGGTCAAGGTGATGGACTTCGGCATCGCCCGCGCGATGGGCGACGCCGGCATGACGATGACGCAGACCGCGGCGGTCATCGGCACGGCCCAGTACCTCTCGCCCGAGCAGGCCAAGGGCGAGCAGGTGGACGCCCGTTCCGACCTCTACTCCACGGGCTGCCTCCTCTACGAGCTGCTGACCGTCCGCCCGCCCTTCGTCGGCGACTCCCCGGTGGCCGTGGCCTACCAGCACGTCCGCGAGGAGCCCCAGCCGCCCTCGGTCTTCGATCCCGAGATCACCCCCGAGATGGACGCGATCGTCCTCAAGGCGCTGGTCAAGGACCCCGACTACCGCTACCAGTCGGCCGACGAGATGCGCGCCGACATCGAGGCGTGCCTGGACGGCCAGCCGGTCGGGGCCACGGCCGCGATGGGCGCGGTCGGCTACGCCGGCTACGGCGACGACCAGGCGACCGCGGCGCTGCGCCCGGAGGCGCAGGCGGCGGCCACCACCATGCTCCCGCCGATGGGTCCGGACGACGGCGGCTTCGGCTACGACGACCGCCCCGACCGGCGCCGCCAGCAGCCGAAGAAGAAGAACACCTCCACGATCCTGCTGATCGTCGCCGGTGTGCTGGTGCTGATCGGCGCCATCCTGATCGGCAAGTACGCCTTCGGCGGGCACGGCGCGGACGGCAAGCTCTCCGCGCCCAACCTCGTCGGCGAGACCGAGAAGCAGGCCGCCACCACCGCCGCCAACGTCGATCTGAAGGTCGACGTCACCGACCGCAAGCCCTGCGAGACCCAGCCCAAGGGCCTCGTGTGCTCGCAGGACCCGGCCAAGGGCACCCAGGTGGACAAGAACACCACCATCCACCTGGTGATCTCCACGGGCGCACCCAAGGTGACCGTGCCCGATGTCCGCGGCCTCCAGTTCGACGAGGCCGAGTCCCGGCTCAAGGACAAGGGCTTCGACGTCGAGCGCAAGGACGAGGTGTCGACCCAGACGCCGGGCGTCGTCACCGCTCAGGACCCCGAGGGCGGCAGCAGCAAGCAGAAGGGCACCACGATCACCCTCACCGTCGCCAAGGCGGAGGAGAAGGTGACCATCCCGAGCGACGTCGTCGGCAAGTCCTGTGACGAGGCCAAGGCCGAGCTCCAGGGCATGGGCCTGGTGCCGAGCTGCAACGACCAGCCCACCGACAACCCGGACGACAACGGCAAGGTCCTGTCGACCAACCCGCCGGCCGGGCAGCAGGTCTCCAAGAACACGCCCGTCGCGATCAACGTCGGCAAGGCCCAGCAGCCCAGCCAGGTCCAGGTGCCGGGCATCGTGGGCAAGAAGCTCGGGCAGGTCAAGCAGATGCTCCAGCAGGCGGGCCTGCAACTCGGCAACGTGCAGAACGGCGGCGACGACAACGCGATCGTCGTCAGCTCCAACCCGCCCCCGGGCACCCAGGTGAACCAGGGTCAGGCCATCGACGTGGTCACCATGGGCGGCGGCCCGGGCGGCAACAACGGCAACGACAACGGCGCCAACTTCTTCGGCGGCCTGCACGGCTGATCCCCGCGCGCCCGCGAACGAAGGGGCCCCTGCCGGAATCCTCCGGCAGGGGCCCCTTCGTCTCCCCGGTGGTTCAGCGCAGTTCCGCGGGCGGGGTGCGTTTGCCGTCGACCTTCTGCACCCGGACCAGTTCGCCCCAGACGACGTAGCGGTAGCGCGAGGTGTAGACGGGGGTGCAGGTGGTCAGCGTGATGTAGTGGCCGGGCTTCTTCCGGCCGGACTCCTTGGGAATCGGGTCGACCACGCCGATGTCGTACTTCGAGGTCTCCGGGAGGATCGCGAAGACCTTGTAGACGTACCAGTCGTCCCGGGTCTCGAAGACGACCGGGTCGCCCTTCTCCAGCTTGTCGATGTTGTGGAACTTGGCGCCGTGGCCGTCGCGGTGGGCGGCGAGGGCGAAGTTGCCCTCCTTGCCGGTCGTCGGGAGCGTGGCCTTGACCGGGTCGGTGTAGTAGCCGGCCACACCGTCGTTGAGGACGTCGGTGCCGGTGCCCTTCTCGACCAGGACCGTGCCGTTCTTCATCGCCGGCACGTGCAGGAAGCCGATGCCGTCCTTGGTGTCCAGCGCGCCCGGCCCCGAGTCCTTCTGCTGCGCCCAGTGCCGGCGCACCTCGTCGGCCTGCCGATCGGCCTTGCGGTCCGCCAGCACGTTCGTCCACCACAGCGAGTAGACGACGAACAGGCCGAGCAACACGCCCAGGGTGATGAGCAGTTCCCCGAAGACGCTGACGGCCTGCGCGATCCTGCCCGGGCGCCGGCGCCGCTCGGCGGCCTGCGGTCCGGGCGCGGCAGTGGTTTCGTCGGTCGCTTCGTTCTCGTCGGCGGTCGCTGCCACAGTGTCCTAGCCCTTACTCGAGGAGCGCGTCCGGCTTGCCCTTGCTGCGGGGGCGAACCTCGACCATCTTGCCCCAGACGATCAGCCGGTACTTGCTGGTGAACTCCGGTGTACAGGTGGTCAGGGTGATGTAGCGGCCGGGCCTGGTGAAGCCCGAGCCCCTGGGTACGGGGTCCAGCACGCTGGTGTTGGACGGGGAGGTGACCGGCAGGGTCGACGTCACCTTGTAGACGTAGTAGGTGTCCTGGGTCTCGACCACGACCGGGTCACCGGGGGTGAGCCGGTTGATGTACCGGAACGGCTCGCCATGGGTGTTGCGGTGCGCGGCCAGCCCGAAGTTTCCGGTCTTCGCGTCGGGCATCGCCGTCTTCAGCGGCGCCTCGCCGTAGTGCCCGACCATGCCCTTGTCGAGCACCCGGGTGGTGCTGACGCCCTCCGCGATCGGCGCCACCACGTCCAGCTTGGGGATGTGCAGGATGGCGAAGCCCTGGCCAGGCGAGAAGACCCCGGGGTTGCGCCTGCCGTTCGCCCAGTCGTCCTGGAGCTGATGGGCCTCGCTGCCGGCCTGCGCGTGCGCCCGCACGTTGGTCCACCACAGCTGGTAGGTGACGAACAGCAGCATCAGCACGCCGGTGGTGATGAACACCTCGCCGAGCACCCGGCTCGCGACCACCGCCGGGCCGGGCCTGGCCTGCCGCGCCCGCCGCCGGGCCTCCACCCGGCTCAGCGGGCGGTCCGGGTCGGACTCCGCCCGGTCCGGCGCGGGTCTTTCACAGGCGGCGGGCTCGCGGTTCCCGCCACGGCGCCCGCCGCGATGCTTGGCCGCCCTCCTGCGGCCCGCACGGCCACCGGGGGCAGGTCCGGTGACGGCAGGGGCCGATGGGGCTCCAGAGGGCCCCAGAGGACCCCTGCGCGCCCTCATGGACGCCGGGTCGGCGACCCGCAGCGCCATCGTCTCGTCGTCGACGGGGGCCGCGCCGGGCGCACCGGCGGGGGGCTCGTACGGCCGCCCGCCGCCGTCCACCTCCTCGCGCTCGGGGCGCAGGGCGGTCACGCCGTGGCCCTGCCCACCACCGGGGCGAGCCCCGCCGACCTCGCCACGGCACCCTGGTCGCCGCACTCCTCCAGCCAGTTGGCCAGCATCCGGTGCCCGTGCTCGGTGAGCACCGACTCCGGGTGGAACTGCACGCCCTCGACGGGGAGTTCCCGGTGGCGCAGGCCCATGATGATGCCGTCGTGCGTGCGGGCGGTCACCTCCAGCTCGGCCGGGACCGTCGCGGGCTCGGCCGCCAGCGAGTGGTAGCGGGTCGCGGTGAAGGGCGAGGGCAGCCCGGCGAAGACGCCCTTGCCCTCGTGCTCGACCGGCGAGGTCTTGCCGTGCAGCAGTTCCGGCGCCCGGTCGACCACACCGCCGTACGCCACCTGCATCGACTGCATGCCGAGGCACACGCCGAAGACCGGCACCCCGGTGGCCGCGCAGTGGCGGACCATCTCCACGCAGACGCCGGCCTGCTCCGGGGTGCCCGGGCCGGGCGAGAGCAGGACGCCGTCGAAGCCGTCCTGGGCGTGCGCGGTCGACACCTCGTCGTTGCGCAGCACCTCGCACTCGGCGCCCAGCTGGTACAGGTACTGGACGAGGTTGAAGACGAAGCTGTCGTAGTTGTCCACGACGAGAATGCGCGCACTCACTGGTTGTCCACCGTCACATCGTTGAAGGGCAGCAGCGGTTCGGCCCACGGGAAGACGTACTGGAACAGGACGTAGACCACGGCGAGGACCAGCAGGACGGAGATCAGCGCCCTCACCCATGCGTTTCCCGGCAGATGCCGCCAGATCCAGCCGTACATGCCGTCCTTGCCGTCCCTTCCGTGTCCCTACGGCACCAGACACACGCCGTACGTCACCAGACTAGCGGCGCGGCGCTCCCGGTACGCCTGACTCCACAGGCTGGGTGGAGTCCGGGTGCGCCCGGCGAGGCGGACGGCTACTGCACGGGCTTCGCGTAGTGCAGGTCCACCGTGCCCGAGTAACCCGGGAGAGTCACCGTTCCGTCGTCGGTGACCTTCCAGCCGAGGCCGTAGACGTTGACGTACACCATGTAGGTCTGGATCGCCTTGCTGTCCGCGAGCGCCCGCTGCAGCCGCCCCGGGTCCCCGATCGCCGTGATCTTGTACGGCGGGGAGTAGACCCGGCCCTGGAGGATCAGGGTGTTGCCGACGCAGCGCACCGCGCTGGTGGAGATCAGCCGCTGGTCCATGACCTTGATCCCCTTGGCGCCGCCCTGCCACAGGGCGTTCACCACGGCTTGCAGGTCCTGCTGGTGGATGACCAGGTAGTCGGGCTGCGGCGGGGGGTAGCCGGGGAGCTTGGCAGTGGCGTTGGGCGGGGCGTCGTTGAGGGTGACGGTGACCGCCTTGCCGGTGAGCTTCTCGGTGCCGGCGCTCTTCTCCAGCCCGGTGAGCCGCCGGTCCTGTGCCTTGGTGCTGCCGCCGTCGCTCGCGGCCAGGGACTCCACGCCGTCGCGCAGGGCGGCGTTGGACTCGTCCAGGTCCTTGTTCTTGCGGCTGCGCTGCTGGATCAGGTCGGACAGCTTCAGCAGGGAGCCGTCCTGGCGGATGTCGGTGCCCCTGGCGGTGTCGAAGCTGGTGAAGAAGATCAGGCCCGCGAGGGCGAAGACGGCCGCGGTGAGGATCCGTCCCGGACGCACCCGTGGCCTGCGGCGGGGGCCGGAACCCATTGCTCCCGTACCGGGGGAGTCGGCAGAATTGCTCAACGTACCCTTATCTCCTTCGGCGCCGCGGAAGCACTACGCTAACGGACGCCCGGGGGAGCACACAGAGTCGTCATGTTGGCCCCTTGTACGCTGCCCCGAGCCCGACCCATTACCTGCGCGGCCACGCAGCGCATCGACAGGAGAGACCCTCGTGCCGAAGTCACGTATCCGCAAGAAGGCCGACTTCACGCCGCCGCCGGCGAAGCAGGCCGCGGCGATCAAGCTGAACAACAGCGGCTGGGTCGCCCCCGTCATGCTGGCCATGTTCGTCATCGGTCTGGCCTGGATCGTCGTCTTCTATGTGACCGACGGCTCGCTGCCCATCGACGCCCTGGACAACTGGAACATCGTGGTCGGCTTCGGCTTCATCGCCGCCGGGTTCGGTGTCTCCACGCAGTGGAAGTAGGGGCTCTGCCCACGGGTTCTCCGCCGAGTTATCCACAGGCCTGAGGATTTCCACATCCCCCTGGGGAAAAGACTACGATCTGTGGATAACTCATCGGGTGTTGACGCCGGTACGACTGCCGTACCGGCGTCCCACACATTCGTTCGCACCCCGCGTCACCTGCGAAAACTCATCCGAGCGGTAAGGCCCGCAGCTGATCCCGCACCGTATGCACAAGATCCGCCACCCGCTGTGGACAACGGTGCCGCGTCAGGTGAGCTGACCCGTTCTGACCAGGGTGAGAACGGCCACCACCACCAGCACGAGCGCACAGGTGCCGTACTGGACGAGCGCCCGGTTGCGGCGCGGGGCGTGCACCATCGCGTACCCGGCGACGACGCCCGCGACCAGGCCGCCGACGTGCGCCTCCCAGGCGATGTTGAAACCGGGGGTGAAGGTGATGATCAGGTTGACGACCAGCAGGGCGACGAGGGGCCGCAGGTCGTAGTTGAGCCGACGCATCAGCACACCCGTGGCGCCGAAGAGGCCGAAGATCGCCCCGGAGGCGCCGAGCGACGGCTGGTTCGGCGCGGCGATCAGATAGGTGAGCGCGCTGCCGGCCAGGCCCGAGACGAAGTACAGGGTGAGATAGCGGGCCCGCCCGAGCGCCGCTTCCAGGGGACCGCCGATCCACCACAGGCTGAGCATGTTGAACAGGATGTGGGCGTAGCCGCCGTGCAGGAACATGGCGGTCAGCAGGCGGAAGTACTGGCCCTCGGCGATGCCCTGGATCCCGGGCAGCAGGGGGGTGTAGGCCCGCCCGATCAGCTCGAACCGCTGGGTGAAGCTCTCACCGACGGCGAGCTGCACCAGGAACACCGCGAGGTTGATCCCGATCAGCACCTTGGTGAGCAGCCGGGGGTCCGCCGTCATGGTGCCCCCGGCGATGGTGCGCGGCCGGGCCGCGGCCATCGGGCGCGCCGTGCCGCCGCCTTCCCCGCCGCTCGGCGCCGGGCCGCCGCCGTGGACGCACTCGGGGCACTGGAAGCCGACGGAGGCGCTGACCATGCACTCGGGGCAGATGGGGCGCTCGCAGCGGGTGCAGCGCACGCCGGTCTCCCGGTCCGGGTGCCGGTAGCACACGGGCACGCTCCGGGCGTCCGGTGCGCTGCTTGCGACGTGGTCCATGATCCCCTCGCTCCTCGTGGCGCTCCCCCGGCACATACCCCGCCCCGCTCATCCTTACGGACGAGCGGGGCGTTTGGTTCCCTGTGGGGCGTTCCGGGGGACCCGTCCCCGGCGGGCGGCCCCGGCGCGGGGCTCAGCCCTCGCGGGTCTCGACGACGACCGACTCGATGACGACGTCCTGGACCGGACGGTCGTTGCGGCCGGTCTTCACGCCCGCGATCTCGTCCACGACCTTCTTGCCGGCGTCCGTGCTGACCTCACCGAAGATGGTGTGCTTGCCGGTCAGCCAGGCCGTCGGGGCGACCGTGATGAAGAACTGCGAGCCGTTGGTGCCCGGGCCGGCGTTGGCCATCGCGAGCAGGTAGGGCTTGGTGAAGGCCAGGTCGGGGTGGAACTCGTCCCCGAACTTGTAGCCCGGGCCACCGATGCCGGAGCCCAGCGGGTCACCGCCCTGGATCATGAAGCCGCTGATGACACGGTGGAAGATCGTGCCGTCGTAGAGCGGGTCGTTGCTCTTCTTGCCGGACTCGGGGTGAGTCCACTCGCGCTCGCCCTTGGCCAGCTCGACAAAGTTCTGGACCGTCTTGGGCGCGTGGTTCGGGAACAGCCGGACCTCGATGTCGCCGTGGTTGGTCTTCAGGGTGGCGTAAAGCTGCTCAGCCACGATCTGCCTTCCGTTGTCTTCCTGTGACGCTCCGATCCTCGCACGTATGGCCCACCACGGCGCCAGTCGGCCAACCGAAGGAGCGATCGGCACCCATATGCGCGTCCGCACATGCCGCCCCGGCCGTTCGCAGGCATGATCCGTAAAAGGGTGGAAAGTCGAAATACCGTACGCCACCGAGGAGGAGGAACCCGTGACCCGCATTGACAGCGTGCGCGCCGCGACCGGCTCGGCGAAGGACAGCGTGCTGCACGCCGCGGACGTGGTGGCGCCCTACGCCGACACGGCCAAGGAGCGTGCCGCGCATTACGCGCAGGAGGCACGCGTACGGCTGGCGCCCGTGGTGTCGCAGGCCGCCGAACAGGCCCGCGTGCAGTACGACGCCCGGCTCGCCCCGCGTCTGGAACAGGCCCGGCGCACCTATGTCCCGCCGAAGGTGGACCTGGCGGCCCACGAGGCCGCCTGCCGCGCCCGTAAGGCCGCCCGGCAGACGGCCGAGTACTCACGGCCCCGGATCGAGCATGCGATGGCCGCGGCCGGGCCGGTGGCGGACGAGGCCGCGGCCCGGGGCGCCGCCGCGCTGGCCGCACTGCGCGGCCAGGTCTCCGCGAAGGACATCCAGAAGCTCGCCCGTCGCAAGGCGCGCAGGTGTCGGGCCGGCCGGGTCGCCAAGCTGCTGGGGCTGACGGCCCTGGTGGCGGGCGGCGCCTTCGCCGCCTGGAAGTGGTGGGAGCGCCAGGCCAACCCCGAGTGGCTGGTCGAGCCGCCGGCCGCGACGGAGGTCCCCGAATCGGGTGGCCTCGGCTCGGTGGACGGCAGCGGTCCCGAGGGGACCGCCACCACGGACGGCGACGGACAGGTCTGAACGGTTCGTGCGGAACGGGCCCGGGGCCGGAGCGAGCACGCGCTTCCGGCCCCGGGCCCGTTTCACGTGAAACGGGGAGTCAGCGGGCGGCCTCGATGTGCGACCTGGTCAGGGCGAACAGGATCAGCAGGTCCAGGGCCATCACCGGGATCGCCCAGCCGGGATAGAACGGCACGAACATGAACTGGGTGATCAGGCTGACGCCGGCCGTCACCACGCCGGCCCCGCGGCCCCAGCTCTTGCCCGCCAGTACGCCGAGGCCCGCGACGGTGAGCGCGATGCCGATGACGAGGTGGATGATGCCCCACGCCGTCAGCGGGAAGTTGTAGGCGTACCCGTTCGAGGTGGCGAACAGGCTGTCCTCCGCGATGCCGGCCGCGCCCATCAGAATGCTGAGCGGCCCGCTGAGCATCAGCAGGGCCCCGGCGGCCCGGGACGCGCTGTCGAGCATGCGTTCACGGCCGGGGCCTCCATGCCCGCGCTCCGACTTGTCGGATATCGACGTCATGGGCGTCGCCTTCCTGTGCGGCGCGGCCACCGGCGCACGGCGGCCGCGAGCAAGCCACGCTTCTCTGACAGGATCACCGCAATCACCCGGACCTGCGACCGCAGCCGTCCGGGCACCGCCCGCCCGGAGCGCGGGAGCACCCGCTCCGGGGCCGCCGCCCCCGGACCGCAGGTCCCGCCCGGCCCGGTACCCCCGGGCCCGCCCGCCGGCCCTGGCCTTCCGCGCGTCCCGCCGCCCCTGCGAGCCGTAACCCCATGGCCCGCCCGCCAGTTGACCGCCCCGCCGGCCGCGGGGGTGACCGCGATGGCGACCGCCTTCCACGCCAAAGAACCCCCTGACCGACGTTTCCGCAGGTCAGGGGGTTCTCGACAGTGGAGCCTAGGGGAGTCGAACCCCTGACATCCGCCATGCAAAGACGGCGCTCTACCAACTGAGCTAAGGCCCCGGGAAGGGTGTGGCCGACCGGAGGGGTGTGCGCCCGCCGGTGCCGCAGACCAGAGTACCGGGTCACCCCCCGTATCCCGCAAAAAGATTGGGGGTCCCCGCGGATGACCACGCTCCGTAAGATGCTCGGCGTGGTTCGCTACAGCGAACCGCGGTTTTCAGGGGAAGCGATGGGGAGACGCAATGGACGCCGCACAGCAGGAAGCCACCGCCAGAGCGCGGGAGCTGCAGCGGAACTGGTACGGGGAGCCGTTGGGGGCGCTCTTCCGTAAGCTGATCGACGATCTCGGCCTCAACCAGGCCCGTCTCGCGGCGGTCCTGGGGCTGTCCGCTCCGATGCTGTCCCAGCTGATGAGCGGGCAGCGGGCGAAGATCGGCAATCCCGCGGTGGTCCAGCGGGTACAGCAGCTGCAGGAGCTGGCGGCGCAGGTGGCGGACGGCAGCGTCAGCGCCGCCGAGGCGACCGAGCGGATGGACGAGATCAAGAAGTCGCAGGGGGGCTCCGTGCTGAGCAACACCGCGCAGTCGACGAACGGTTCGGGCGCGCCCACCGTCAAGCGCGTGGTCCGGGAGATCCAGTCGCTGCTGCGCTCGGTGGCCGCCGCGAGCGACATCATCGAGGCCGCGGACGCCCTCGCCCCGACCCAGCCCGAACTCGCCGAGTTCCTGCGCGTCTACGGTGCCGGCCGCACCTCCGACGCGGTCGCGCACTACCAGTCCCACCAGAACTGAACGCCCGCCCGGCTCGGGGGGGGCCGGGCGGAAGCAGGGTCCCGAGGGGGAGGAGCTGCGGCAGTCATGGGCGAGGTGTTCTCCGGCCGGTACGAGCTGGCCGACCCGATCGGGCACGGCGGCGTGGGCGTCGTATGGCGTGTCTGGGACCACCGCCGGCGGCGCTATGTGGCCGCCAAGGTGCTCCAGCAACGCGACGCCCACTCCCTGCTGCGCTTCGTGCGGGAGCAGGCCCTGCGGATCGACCACCCCCATGTCCTCGCCCCGGCCAGCTGGGCCGCCGACGACGACAAAGTGCTGTTCACCATGGACCTGGTCGCCGGCGGCTCCCTGGTCAGCCTGGTCAACGACTACGGTCCGCTGCCGCCCGCGTTCGTCTGCGTCCTGCTCGACCAGCTGCTCTCCGGTCTCGCCGCCGTGCACGCGGAGGGCGTCGTGCACCGCGACATCAAGCCCGCCAACATCCTCCTCGAAGCCACCGGCACCGGCCGGCCGCGCTTGCGGCTGTCCGACTTCGGCATCGCCATGCGGTTCGGCGAGCCGCGGCTGACCGAGACCAACCTCGTGGTGGGCACGCCCGGTTACCTCGCCCCCGAGCAACTCAACGGGGCCGACCCGGACTTCACCGCCGATCTGTTCGCCGTGGGCCTGGTCGCCCTGTACCTCCTCGAAGGCGCCAAGCCCGACGCCAAGGAGCTCGTGCGGTACTTCACCGAGCACGGCACCCCGAGCGCCCCCAAGAACATCCCCGCGCCGCTGTGGGAGTTCGTCGCCGCGCTGCTCCAGCCCGATCCGGCGGCCCGGTACCAGACCGCCACCGGGGCGCGCAAAGGGCTCGCGCCGGTCAGGGAACTCCTGCCCGACCTCGGCGGCCTGGACGACGAGCCGATCGAGATCTTCGACCAACTCCCGGAACTGCCCGAGGGATTCGGGCCGAACGGGCCGGAGAGGAAGACGTCGAGGACCCGGCGGTCCGTCGCCGTCCCGGGCGCCGATCCGCGGGCCGACACCGGGTATCCGAGCGGGCCCCCGGCCGGGCCGACCGGCACCGGCTCCCTGTCGGACACCGGGAGCTTCCGCCTGCCGCCACCCCTGGCCACCGGCTCCACACCGCTGCCGTCCGCACCGCCTCCCCCCACCGCGCCGCCACTGCCGGCCGCCGCCCCCGCCACCAGGATTCCGCCGCCCGCATCGCCCGGCGACAGCGTCACCGCCGCCTACACCGCCGCCCCGGCACCTGTCCCGGCGCCCGCTCCGGCACCCGCTCCGGCCACGCCCCGCACCCCGCCCGCACACGGCCGTCGCGCCCGGCGCGCCCCCCGCCGCCCCGGTCCCCCGGCAGGGGCCGTGGTCTGCCTGCTGCTGCTCGCGCTGGTCTGCTACGCGCTCGGGTTCTGGGCCCTGAACCGGCTCTGAGCCCGCCGGGCCGCCACCGTCCACCCGCCGAGCACCAGCAGCGACGCGGTCCCCAGCCCGAACCCGCCCGCCGCGACGGCCTTCAGCGCGGTCCCGTCGCCCCGGGAACCCCCCGCCACGGGGACGGGCGCCACCGCCGCGTCCCGCTCCGTGGCCGTGAAGACGCCGTCCGGCACCGGCCGCCCGGCGTACCCCGGCCCGGCGTGCGCCCGGCCGTCCACGCGGACCCGCAGCGTCACGTCGTACGGCCCGCGCCCGAACGTGCCGTCGAGCCGGTCGCTGAGGTGCAGCACCAGGTAGTAGTCGCCGGCGAAACGCAGTGCGGTGACCGCCGCGGGCGCGGCGTACCGGTTGGCGTACTCGACCGGCGGGAGCGGGGCGAGGGAGACGGGCCTGCGCACGCCGGTGTAGCCGAGGGAGGCGTCGTCGGCCAGGCCGCGCACCGGGTTGTACAGGGCGAGGTCCAGGGCGCCGCCGACGTACCCGTGCCCCTGGGCGCCGCCCAGTTCGGCGGTGGCCTGCACCCGGCGGCCCCAGTCCAGCGGCACCTTGTAGAACTGGGTCTGGCCGGGCACCAGGGTGGTCCGCCAGACGCCCTGGCCCAGCGGGCGGGCCGCGGTGAAGCCCGCGCCGCCGGTCAGGTCCCGAGGGGCGCCGGCGAGCGGCTCGGGGGTGGCGGAGTCCCAGGTCCCGGGCGCGTCGCTGGGCGCCGGCGCGCTGAGCCGGGGTTCGAGGACGGGCGCGATCTCCAGGTCCCAGCGCCCGGCCGAGCCGGTGCCCGCGCTTCCGGTGTCGAGGCGTTCGACCAGCACGGTGTAGGTCCCCGCGCCCCGGCACAGCGCCTTGCCCGCCTCGCGCCTGCCGAGGGCGGTGACCGGATGCGGGCTGAGCGCGGCGCCGAAACGGGCGGTGGCGTAGGAGCAGGCCGTGCCGTGCGCGTCCCGGACGGACACCCGGATGCCGTCGGTGGCGGTGACGGTGGCGTCCGGGGGCGGTACGGCGGTGACGGGTACGTAGGCCGTGGCGTCGGCGTCCGCCTCGGCGAGGTGGAGGCGGTAGGTGAGGCGGCCGTGCTCGGGCAGGGAGCCCCGGTAGACCCGGCCGGCGTCGAGCCGCGGGGCGTCGGCGGTGCCGGTCGCGCCCTCGACCGTGCGGGCGCCGGGGGAGAAGGCATAGCCGGGGGCGTCGGCGGCGGCCGCGGGGAACGCGGCGGTGCCGCACAGCCCCAGTGCCAGGATCGCGGCCGTCAGGGGAGCGCGGCACCGCCCCCACGCCGTACGCCTGTGCCGCCGCACGTGTGCACCCCCTGTGTCACGGCCTTCCGGTGGCCGCCCGCCGCGGTGGGCGGCCGGGCCGTGGCCCATCCTGCCCCGGGAGCCGCTGCGCCATCCGGGCAATGCGCGAGACCGTCCTAAACACCGCGCCCCGCGCCGGGGGATGCGGCCACGCCTACACCACCCACCGGGAGCCCGCAAGCGGACCGGATACGCGAAGACCCCGACCGCGAGCGGCGGCCGGGGTCTGCCTCAGACTCTGGAATCGGACTCACGAACCGGTGGGCACGGAGTCGGTCGCCTCCGTCCACAGGTCCTGCTCGGCGCGATCCGCCTGGATCTGGCGGTACACGAGGAGCCCGCCGATGGCGGCCAGTGCGACCAGGAGCAGCTTCTTCAACACCGCGCGACCTCGTCTTTCCTTGACGTAGGGGACCTCTGGCGCCCGACTATACACACCGACCGATATCGATCGGTGACCTGCGTCCGGCCCCAACTCGGGCCCCGGCGGGCGCAATAGGCCAGGTCGGACGGCGTTCCGATCGGAGGGTGATCACACCCCCACGGACCGTCACTTTGCTCCCCCTTCGCTCCCGCTCACCGGGATTTAGGGGTTTTCCGACCTTCTTACGGCCATCCGAGTGGTGTTCATCCGAACATCGCGGCGCCACGAGCGTCGGTCCACCACTTCGCGAACCTCATACACATCATGAGGAAAGTACGCAAATCGCCCAACCCGAAAGTGAGGGGTAATGGACCAGAACAAGGTCATGAAGCTGTGGACCGCCATCGTCACCGCCTTTCTCGCCCTGTGCACCGCGCTCGGTTTCGTGAGCGCCTCCGCCGCCACCGCGACCGCCGCGCCGCGCACCGAGAACCCGCGTACCGAGACCGCCTCACGGACGGTCCCGACGATCCCGGCCCCACGCCACTGGTCCTGGCCCTCCTCCCGGGCCCTGCCCCCCACGATGAAACAGCGGATCCGGGCCGAGGCCCACGGAAAGTCCCCGAGCTGCCGGCGCCGCCCCCTCGACGAGGACCAGACACCGCTGGAGATCCAAGAGACCCAGAAGACCCGCGAGACACAGCAGACGGAACAGCGGACGGTGGCCCGGCAGCCCTCCGCACCGCTCGACTGCTGACGGATCCTCCTTCCCCTGCCGAGAGATCCTCTCTCCCCCCGGCACCGCTGACGTTTCGACACCACGGCGACTTGCGTACGCATGGTCGACACGGAAAACCCCCGGCCCACCCGGCCGGGGGTCAAGCGCGCGTTCCCAGGGGCCCGGGACGGCCTGAGACGATGGCCGCGACATCCCGGAGAGGTCCCGAAAGGTGGTGAGTGCTGCCGTGAGCCGGCGCGCCACCCTTGTCACCGTCGTCACCGCAGTCCACGCCCCCTCGGCCCGGTTCCTGCCGCAGGCCTGGGCGTCCCTGCGCGACCAGGAGCTGCCCGGCGGCGGGCAGTGGGAGTGGGTGATCCAGGAGGACGGCACGACGGACGCGGTCCGCCCCTACGTCCCCGACGACCCGCGCGTCTCCTTCCGCCAGGGCAGACCGGGCGGTCCGGGCGTCGCGCGCACGATCGCGCTGGCACACGCGCGGGGCGACTGCGTGAAGGTCCTGGACGCCGACGACCGGCTCACCCCGGGCGCGCTCGCCCGCGATCTCGCCGCCCTGGCGGCGCACCCCACCCTCGGCTGGACGACCTGCCGGGTCCTGGACCTGCTGCCCGGCGGCTCCACGGCCGGCTTCCCCGGCGATCCCGACGAGGGGCCGCTGGAGCGCGGCACCGTGCTCGACCACTGGAAGCGGAACGACTTCCGGCCCCCGGTCCACCCGGCGACGCTCTGCGTACGCCGGGAGCTGCTGACCGCGCTGGGCGGCTGGATGGCGCTGCCCGCGTCCGAGGACACCGGGTTGCTGCTGGCGCTGGACGCGGTGAGCCGCGGGTGGTTCTCGGCGGAGGCCGGCCTGCTGTACCGCAAGTGGGAGGGGCAGGCCACCGGCCAGTCCGCGCACACCGACCCGGCCGAACGCGCGGCCCGCGCCGCCGTGGCGGAGGCCAGGGCCCGCGCGCTGGCGGACCTCGGCTGGAGCTATCCCGCCTGAGACCGGCCGCCCGGCGCTACTCGCCCAGCAGGATCGCCTGCGAGGGGCAGCGCTCGGCCGCCTCGCGCACCCGTGGGTCGTCGGCGGTCTCCTCCTGGCCGGGCCGTACGAAGCCGTAGCCGTCCTCGAAGCCGAACACGGCCGGCGCCCGGTGGGCGCACTCGGCGGAGCCGTAACACGCGGAGCGGTCCACGGTGACCTTCATACGTCCCTCCAGCGGCGATCGCGTTCCAGGACGTCACTGCCCGGCGAGCCGGGCGCTCAACCGGCCGTGGCGCCGCCGGTCGCGTCCAGCGGTCTCCCCCAGGGTGAGCGTCACCCCTTCCGGAACAGCCGGGGACGCGAACGCGGATGACTGACGGTCAGGTCGCCGGGTATGCCCACGGGAGGATCCCCGCCCGCCGGCACCGGTCCCTCCCCTCGTGGGGACCGGTGCCGGGCGGTGCGGGACGTCGATCCGCGCCGTGTCGGCGTGATGGCACGGACCGAAGCAATCGGAGTGAGGTGGGCCGGGATCGGTCGGGTTCGTACGGGCTCGGATGACGGCTTGCGGTCAGTTCGCGGCTGTCGATGGAAGTCGGCCGAAATTGGGCAACGCCATGAGGTGTCTCTCCGGGCGCCGGGCCGTTGGCCTGTCCGGACGGTGTGTGACGGTTTCGCTACCGGGGTTGCGATCCTGCCATCCGCCGCATCCGAGGAGGAGGTCTTGACCTCCGGAGCACGGCTTCTTTGCAGGTCAGACGTATAAGGTGAGTTTTCCGGTCCGGACGTCCACAGGCGGGGGGAAGTGAGGGGTGGGGCCTTGGGTTCCGACTCAGGGGCACGCACAGCTTTCGCCGAGCGGCTCGCGCTGCTCTACAAGGAGGCCGGAAACCCTCCCCTGAAGAGCGTCGCCGAAGCGGTCGGCCGGCTCCAGCGGGTGGACGAACGCGGCCGTCCGGTGCGGGTGTCCGCGCAGCGGATCAGCGACTGGCGCCGTGCCAAGAACGTGCCCGCCCAGTTCACCGCGCTCGCGGCGGTGCTCCAGATCCTCATCCCGGAGGCCCGGCGCACCCGCCCCCAGCCGGTCTCGCCGGGCCTGTACGACCTCGCCCACTGGCAGCGGCAGTGGGAGCGCGCGCTGGCCGACCCGGTCGGCGACCGCGCCGCGCCGCCCGCCCCGCCCGCCGAGGAGAACGGACGGCCACCCGCCCAGGCCCCGCCCGTCGCCGGCGGCGTCTGCCCCTACCGGGGCCTCGCCTCGTACCGGCGGGAGGACGCCCGCTGGTTCTTCGGCCGGGAGCGGAGCACGAACGCGCTCATCGCCCAACTGCGCAGCGCCGGCCGCACCGGCGGCCTGGTGATGCTGGTCGGCGCCTCGGGGGCGGGCAAGTCCTCCCTGCTGAACGCCGGCCTGGTGCCCGCGATCGGGGCCGGCGCCCTGGCCGACAGCGGGCTCACCCCGCGCCCGGACGGCGCGGCCGGGCAGCGGACGCCCGTCGTCCAGCTGGTGCCCGGCGCGGATCCGCTCGGCGAACTGGTGCGCAGCATCCCCGACCTCGCCCCCGTGGCCGCCGAGGCGCGCGCGGCCGAACGGGCGGCGGCGGCCCGGCAGGAGGCCGGGGAGAACCCGGGCGCGGGCGGCGACGCGCCCCGCATCGTGCGCGCGGCGCGGGAGGCGGTCACGGCGTGGGCGGCCCGGGAAGCGCCGCCGGGGGTCCAACCGGTCGTCATCGTGGACCAGTTCGAGGAGGCGTTCACCCTCTGCCCGGACGAGGCGGACCGCCGTACCCTCATCCAGCTGCTGCACGCCTGCTGCACCCCGTCGTTCGGCGCGGCCGGGCCCGCGCCCGTCCTGGTCGTCCTAGGCATCCGCGCCGACTTCTACGAGCAGTGCCTCGGCTACCCGGAACTCGCCGACGCGCTCCAGCACCGGCACATGGTGCTCTCCCCACTGACCAGCGGGGAGTTGAGGGACGCGGTGACCGGGCCGGCCAAGGCGGTGGGCCTGGAGCTGGAACCCGGGCTGGCCGAGCTGATCGTGCGCGAAGTGAGCGCCGACGGCCCGCGCGGGGCGCACGACGCGGGCGTGCTCCCGCTGCTTTCGCACGCCCTGCTGGCCACCTGGCAGCGCCGCAAGGCCGGGAGGCTGACGCTGGCCGGCTACCGGGCCGCGGGCGGCATCCAGGGCGCGGTCGCGGCGACCGCCGAGCGCGCCTGGTCGGGCCTCGACCCCGCCGCCCGCACGGCCGCCCGGCTGCTGCTGCTGCGGCTGGTCCGGCTCGGCGAGGACACCGTGGCCACACGCCGGCGCGGCACCCGGCGGCAGCTGGCCCAGGAGTCGGCGGACCCCGACAAGACGGAGGAGTCCCTGGAGGCACTGGTCCGCGCCCGGCTGGTGACACTGGACGCGGAGACCGTGGAGATCACCCACGAGGCGCTGCTGCACGCCTGGCCCCGGCTGCGGCACTGGATCGACGACAACCGCAACGACCATCTGCTGCGCCAGCGGCTGGAGGAGGACGGCCGGGCCTGGGAGGACTCGGACCGGGACAGCTCGCTGCTCTACCGGGGCTCGCGCCTGGAGCAGGCCCGCGCCTGGGCGCGGTCGGCGGGCGACACCTATCTGACCCGCAGCGCGGTGGAGTTCCTGGCCGCCTCGGTACGGCTGCGCAAGCGCACGGTGTGGCTCAGCCGGGCGGCGGTGGCCGCGCTGGTGGTGCTGGCGCTGGTCGCGGGCGGCTCGGCGGTGCTCGCCTGGCAGCAGCGGGACGACGCCGTGTTCGAACAGGTGCTCGCGGAGGCGGACCGGGTGCAGCACACCGACCCCTCGCTGGCCGCCCAGCTGGACCTGGTCGCCCACCATCTGCGCCCCGACGACGAGGGCACGTACAGCAGGCTGATCTCCATCGTGAACGCGCCGCTGGCCACCCCGCTGTCCGGCCACACCGGCGCCGTCTACCTCACCTCCTTCAGCCCCGACGGCCACACCCTGGCCACGGCCAGCTACGACCGGACCGTACGGCTGTGGAACGTCACCGATCCGACCCGGCCCGAGCCGCTCGGCCGTCCGCTGACCGGACACGGCAGCTGGGTGAGCAGCGCGGTGTTCAGCCCGGACGGCCACACCCTGGCCAGCGCGGGCGACGACGGCACGATCCGGCTGTGGGACGTCACCGACCCCGCCCGGCCCAAGCCCCTCGGCACCCCGCTCACCGGGCACGAGGGCACCATCTACCTGGTCGCCTTCAGCCCCGACGGCCACACCCTCGCCTCGGCCGGGGAGGACGGCACCGTACGGCTGTGGAACGTCGCCGACCCGGCCCGGCCCGCCCCGCTCGGCGACCCGCTGACCGGGCACACGGCGGCGGTGCGCAGTGTCGCCTTCAGTCCGGACGGGCACACCCTCGCGGCGGGCTCGGACGACGACACGATCCGGCTGTGGAACGTGACCGATCCGCGCCGGCCCCACCCGCTCCGCGAGGTGCTGCGCGGCCACACGGACATCGTGCACTCGGTCGCCTTCAGCCCCGACGGGCGCACCCTGGCCAGCGGCAGCGCGGACGACACCGTACGACTGTGGAACCTGACCGACCCGGCGCACCCGGCGCCGCTCGGCTCGCCCCTGACCGGGCACACCGGCCCGGTCTGGTCGGTGGCGTTCAGCCCCGACGGCGGGCGGCTCGCCGCCGCGAGCGCGGACAGCACGGCCAGCCTGTGGAACGTCAGCGACCCCGGCTCCCCCTCGCAGATCGGCGAGCCCCTCGCGGGCAGCAGCGGGGAGATGTACGCACTGGGCTTCAGCCCCGACGGGCGCACCCTCGCCACCGGCAGCGGGGACGCCAAGGTGCGCCTGTGGTCGATCCCGACGTCCGACATGATCGGCCGCAGCGCGGCGTTCGGCCCGGGCGGCCGGCTGCTGGCCACGACCGCGCGCGACGGCCGGCTGCGGCTGTGGAACGTGGCACGGCCCGGCCGCCCGGTGCCGCTGGGCCGGCCGTTCGCCCGCGGGAGCGGCGCGAGCACCCTGCTGTTCTCGCCGAACGGGCGCACCCTCGCCGTGCTCACCGGCGAGCAGAAGGTGTACCTGTGGAACGTCTCCGACCCGGCCCACCCGTTCCTGCCCGGCCCGCCACTGCGGCTGCGGACCCGCTTCATGGGCCCCAACGCCCTGGCCTACAGCCCGGACGGGCGCACCCTGGCCACCGCCCACGACGACCGCACCATCCGGCTGTGGAACGTCACCGACCCCGCCCGGCCCAAGCCGCTCGGCGACCCGGTCGCCGGCCACCACGGCTACATCAACGCCCTGGCCTTCAGCCCCGACGGACACACCCTGGCCAGCGGCAGCGCGGACAGCGACATCCGGCTGTGGAACGTCACCGACCCGGCGCGGCCGAAACCTCTCGGCGCTCCGCTCACCGAGCACTCGGGTCCCGTCAACGCCCTGGCCTACAGCCCCGACGGACACACCCTGGCCAGCGGCAGCGACGACGACACGGTCCGGCTGTGGAACGTCACCCACCCCGCCGCGACGACCCCGCTGGGCGATCCGCTCACCGGCCACAGCGAGGCGGTCACCTCACTGACGTTCGACACGACCGGGCACACGCTGGCCAGCGGCGGCGACGACAACACGGTCCGGCTGTGGAACGTCACCCACCCCGCCGCGGCGCGGTCGATCGGCCAGTCGATGACGCCCAACGCCAAGACCGGTACGTTCCTGGCGTTCAGCCCGGGCAGCCGGGTCCTCGGTGTCTCCAGCGGCCCCGACACCGTCCGCCTGTGGGACCTGGACGCCGACACGGCCATCGACCACATCTGCTCGGTCACCCGGGGCGTCCTCACCCCCGCCAAGTGGCACGAGTACCTCCCCCGCCTCTCCTACGACCCGCCGTGCGGCCACTGATCGGCCAACTTCCCCGATTCCTCCCCGACTTGGCCCCACGGGGCCGACAACCTTGTTACCCTTGGCCATAGCCCGATCGCTGGTGCATCCCCCGTCGCCAGCGATCGGGCCTTTTCTCATGCCGTGGAGTCGGCGGCTCCTTTCCGCCTCCGGGCGGTGAGCCGGCGCCGTGATCAGGTCCGTCCGCGACTTCCCCACCGCGAACCGGTTCACCTGCCTGCCCCCGGGCGCGTGCGGGCCACGAGTCCGCGGAGGTGACGAAGCAGGGCGCCTCAGCCGCGCAGCGCGTCGAGGATGTGCGGCCAGGCCGCCTCGCCGAGCAGCGCGTCGGCCTCGGGCGTCCCGCCGTGCCTGAAGCGCGGGGACGGCGGGGCAAGGCTCTCGCCCGGCAGCAGGGGCCGGTGCCCGGCGTCGGCACGGGCGATCAGCCGCACCGTGCGGCCCGCCGCGCGCCGGCGCTCGGCCAGCCGCTCGGCGTGGGGCAGCGACGGCCACAGCTCGTCGTCGCCGCCCGCCACCAGAAGCAGGTCCGCGCGGGCCGTCTCCACGGGGATCGCCGCCGCCGACCACCGCTCGGCGAAGGTCCGCTCGCTGCGCTCGTACCAGCCGCGGATGGCGACGGGCCCGCCCGCCGGGCCGGCCGGTGTCCAGGAGTCGTCCATGGGCACGAAGGGCAGCGGCCGCCCCCGCCAGGTCCACGACGACCGGTACGGGCGATCGGCGCCGTCCCGGCCGGGCCCGACGTTGCACCACACCAGTGAGGTGGGCGACAGCGCGACGACCACGTCCACGCGCGGCTCGCGCACCGCCGTGAGCAGCGCGGCCTCGGCCCCCTTGGACAGTCCGAGCACGCCGATCCGCCGCGCCCCGCCGTCCCGCAGCAAGCCGACCCCCGCGGTGAACGTCTCCAGCGGGACCTCGCAGATCCCCGGCGGCTGCCCCTTCCCCCCGAACCAGCGGATCGCCAGGGCGGCGATCCCCTGCCGGGCGAGCAGCCGCGCCCGCTCCCGCTCGATCCGCCCGCTGGACCCGGACAGCACCAGCACCCCGGCGTCGGCGCCCCGCGCGGGAGCGGCCAGGAACCCTTCCCACGGCCCGGCCGGCTCGCGTTCGACGATGTCCACAAGCCCCCTGTCATCGAGAACGAGAAAACCCCCGATCCTTAAGGACCGGGGGTATTCCAGCTGGTGGGGCTAACAGGATTTGAACCTGTGGCCTCATCCTTATCAGGGATGCGCTCTAACCAACTGAGCTATAGCCCCGCCGCGCTTTGCGGGGTGTGTCCCGCGCGCTGACTCCTGAAGATTAGCGCACGACCACGTCAGTCCCAAAATCGGTTGTCGACGGGCCCTCACTCGTCTTCGGCGAGGGTCAGCTCGACACCGCCCACGAAGCCCGCGGAGAGGTTGTAGATGAAGGCGCCGAGGGTCGCCAGGGCCGTGGCCAGGACGACGTCGATGACGGCGATGATCGCCGTGAAGATCAGGACGTGGGGGAGGGAGAGGAAGGACTGGAGGTCGAAGCCGGTGGACTCGTTGGCACCGGTCGCCTCCGAGATCGTCCCGCCGACCGTGGAGAACACGCCCATCGCGTCCATGACCATCCACAGCACCGCCGAGGCGACGACGGTGCAGATGCCGAGCGCGATGGAGAGCAGGAAGCTCACCTTCATCACCGACCACGGGTCGGCCTTCGCCACCCGCAGCCGTGCCTTGCGGGTGCGCGGTGCCGTGCGCACCCCGGTGCGCGGCCGTCGTACCGCGCCGGCCGGCGCCTGCGCCGGGTAGGCCTGCGGCGGGTGGTAGGGGCCGCCCGCCTGCTCGGGGCGCCGCTCCCCGGGGAGCGGAGACGACGACTGCGCCTCGCCGGCCGCGGCCGGGCCACGGGTGTCCGTCACAGTTCCCCCCTGGGGTCCAGACGAGCCGGAGGCGTCCGCCGCGGACGCCCGCACCGGCTTCAGGTTGGTCGTGTGCGGGTCGGTCTCCCCACCCGCCCCGTGCGCGGCGGAGCCACGGCCGCCGCCGTCCGTCTCCGTACCCGTGGAGGTACCGGTCGATCCGGCGCCCGTGGCTCCGCTCACGATGACTCACTCCTCGTGCCTACTCGGCCGAGGGCGCCTCACCCTCGTCCGTGCCGGTGGCCTGGACGTCCTCGGCGGCGATGTCGGCGGCGTCGTCGCCGTCGACCTCCTCCGCCTCGCGTCCCGCCTCGGCGTTACGTGCGATGCCGACCACGGCATCGCGCTTGCCCAGGTTGATCAGTTGGACGCCCATGGTGTCACGGCCCGTCTCCCTGACCTCGTTGACTCGCGTGCGAATCACACCGCCGGACAGGGTGATCGCGAGGATCTCGTCGGTCTCCTCCACGACCAGCGCCCCGACGAGCGAACCGCGGTCCTCCACGATCTTGGCGGCCTTGATACCGAGGCCACCGCGGCCCTGGACGCGGTACTCGTCCACGGCGGTCCGCTTCGCGTACCCACCGTCCGTGGCAGTGAACACGAACGTACCGGGTCGCACCACATTCATCGAGAGAAGCTCGTCGCCCTCGCGGAAACTCATCCCCTTGACGCCGGAGGTGGCGCGGCCCATCGGGCGAAGGGACTCGTCCGTGGCGGTGAACCGGATCGACTGCGCCTTCTTGCTGATCAGGAGCAGGTCGTCGTCGGCGGAGACCAGTTCGGCGCCGATCAGCTCGTCGTCGCCGCCGTCCTCGCGCTCGCGCAGATTGATCGCGATCACGCCGCCGGAGCGAGGCGAATCGTAATCCTTCAGAGGCGTCTTCTTGACCAGACCGGACTTGGTGGCCAGCACCAGGTACGGCGCCGCCTCGTAGTCCCGGATGGCGAGGATCTCGGCGATCGCCTCGTCCGGCTGGAAGGCGAGCAGGTTCGCCACGTGCTGACCGCGCGCCTCGCGGCCGGCCTCGGGCAGCTCGTACGCCTTGGCCCGGTACACCCGGCCCTTGTTGGTGAAGAACAGCAGCCAGTGGTGCGTGGTGGAGACGAAGAAGTGGTCGACGATGTCGTCTTCCTTCAGCTTCGTGCCGCGCACGCCCTTGCCGCCGCGCTTCTGCGCACGGTAGTCGTCCGTCTTGGTCCGCTTGACGTAACCGCCGCGGGTGACGGTGACGACGATGTCCTCCTCGGCGATCAGGTCCTCGATGGACATGTCGCCCTCGTACGGGATCAGCTTGGTCTTGCGGTCGTCGCCGTACTTCTCGACGAGCGCGGCCAGCTCCTCGCTGACGATGCCGCGCTGGCGCACCGGGGAGGCCAGGATCTCGTTGTACTCGTTGATCTTCGCTTGGAGCTCGTCGTGCTCCTGGACGATCTTCTGCCGCTCCAGGGCCGCCAGGCGCCGCAGCTGCATCTCCAGGATCGCGTTCGCCTGGATCTCGTCGATCTCCAGCAGGCCCATCAGGCCGGTGCGCGCGACGTCGACGGTCTCACTGCGCCGGATCAGCGCGATGACCTCGTCGATCGCGTCCAGCGCCTTCAGCAGACCGCGCAGGATGTGCGCGCGCTCCTCGGCCTTGCGCAGCCGGAACCGGGTCCGGCGCACGATGACCTCGATCTGGTGCGTCACCCAGTGCCGGATGAACGCGTCCAGGGACAGCGTGCGCGGCACGCCGTCGACCAGCGCCAGCATGTTGGCGCCGAAGTTCGTCTGGAGGTCGGTGTGCTTGTACAGGTTGTTCAGCACGACCTTGGCGACCGCGTCCCGCTTGAGGACGATGACCAGCCGCTGACCGGTGCGCGAGGACGTCTCGTCACGGACGTCCGCGATGCCGCCGATCCGGCCGTCCTTCACCAGGTCGGCGATCTTCTGCGCCAGGTTGTCCGGGTTCACCTGGTACGGCAGCTCGGTCACCACCAGGCACTGGCGGCCCTGGATCTCCTCGACCTCGACCACCGCGCGCATCGTGATCGAACCGCGCCCGGTGCGGTACGCCTCCTCGATGCCCTTGCGGCCCACCACCAGCGCGCCGGTCGGGAAGTCGGGGCCCTTGATGCGCTCCATGAGCGCGTCCAGCAGCTCCTCGTGCGAGGCTTCGGGGTTCTCCAGGTACCACTGGGCGCCGGCCGCGACCTCGCGCAGGTTGTGCGGCGGGATGTTGGTCGCCATGCCGACCGCGATGCCGGCCGAGCCGTTGATCAGCAGGTTCGGGAAGCGGGACGGCAGGACGGTCGGCTCCTGGGAGCGGCCGTCGTAGTTGTCCGTGAAGTCGACGGTCTCCTCGTCGATGTCGCGGACCATCTCCATCGACAGCGGCGCGAGCTTGCACTCGGTGTACCGCATGGCCGCCGCGGGGTCGTTGCCCGGCGAGCCGAAGTTGCCGTTGGAGTCCACCAGCGGCATCCGCATCGACCACGGCTGGGCGAGGCGCACCAGGGCGTCGTAGATGGAGGAGTCGCCGTGCGGGTGGTAGTTGCCCATGACGTCACCGACGACACGGGCGCACTTGTAGAAGCCGCGCTCGGGGCGGTAGCCGCCGTCGTACATCGCGTAGAGCACGCGCCGGTGGACGGGCTTGAGGCCGTCCCGGACGTCGGGCAGCGCACGGGACACGATGACGGACATCGCGTAGTCCAGGTACGAGCGCTGCATCTCGGTCTCGAGCCCGACGGGCTCGACACGCATGGCGAGTTCGCCGCCCTCTTCGGGGGTGACTGGAGTGTTCTCGTCGGCCATTGCTGGTGAAGATCCTTCCCTGTGCGGTCAGCTGAGACCGACTCAGATGTCGAGGAAGCGGACGTCCTTGGCGTTGCGCTGGATGAACTGGCGGCGCGCCTCGACGTCCTCGCCCATCAGCACCGAGAACAGGTCGTCGGCCTGGGCGGCGTCGTCCAGGGTGACCTGGCCGAGCACGCGGTGCTCCTGGTCCATGGTGGTCACGCGCAGCTCCTCGGCGTTCATCTCGCCGAGACCCTTGAAGCGCTGGATGGAGTCCTCGCGGACGCGCTTGCCGCGCTGGCGCCCCATCTCGATCAGCGCGTCGCGCTCGCGGTCCGAGTACGCGTACTCGACGTCGTCCCGGCCCCACTTGATCTTGTAGAGCGGCGGGCGGGAGAGGTACACGTGCCCGGCCTCGACCAGCGGCCGCATGAAGCGGAACAGGAAGGTCAGCAGCAGGGTGCTGATGTGCTGGCCGTCGACGTCGGCGTCCGCCATCAGGATGATCTTGTGATAGCGGAGCTTCTCGATGTCGAAGTCCTCGTGCACACCGGTGCCGAAGGCGGAGATCAGCGCCTGGATCTCCTGGTTCTGCAGGATCTTGTCGATCCGGGCCTTCTCGACATTGAGGATCTTGCCGCGGATCGGGAGGATCGCCTGGTACTGCGGGTTGCGGCCGGACTTGGCCGAGCCGCCGGCGGAGTCGCCCTCAACGATGAAGATCTCGCACTTGGTGGGGTCGTTCGACTGGCAGTCGGACAGCTTGCCCGGCAGGGACGCCGACTCCAGCAGGCCCTTGCGGCGGGTGAGGTCGCGCGCCTTGCGGGCCGCGACGCGCGCGGTGGCGGCCTGGATGCCCTTGCGGATGATGTCCGCGGCCTCGTTCGGGTTGCGGTCCAGCCAGTCGTTGAGGTGCTCGTAGACCGCCTTCTGCACGAAGGTCTTGGCCTCCGTGTTGCCCAGCTTGGTCTTGGTCTGGCCCTCGAACTGCGGCTCGCTGAGCTTGACCGAGATGATCGCGGTCAGACCCTCGCGGATGTCGTCACCGGTGAGGTTGTCGTCCTTGTCGCGCAGCAGCTTCTTGTCACGCGCGTACTTGTTGATCAGCGACGTCAGCGCGGCGCGGAAGCCCTCCTCGTGGGTGCCGCCCTCATGCGTGTGGATGATGTTGGCGAAGGAGTACACGCCCTCGCTGTAGCCGCTGTTCCACTGCATCGCGACCTCGAGGGACAGGCTCTTGTCCTTGTCCTCCGCCTCCAGGTCGATGATGGTGGGGTGCACCACCTCTCCCTTGCGGGAATTGAGGTACTTCACGAAGTCGACGATGCCGCCCTCGTAGTGGTACGTGACCGACTTGACCTCGGCCTTCTCGTCGGCGCCCGCCTCGTCCGCGCCGCTGGTGGCCTTCGCCGACTCGCGCTCGTCGGTGAGCCTGATGTTCAGGCCCTTGTTGAGGAAGGCCATCTCCTGGAAGCGCCGGGACAGCGTCTCGAAGGAGTACTCGGTGGTCTCGAAGATCTCCGGGTCGGCCCAGAAGGTGACCGACGTGCCGGTCTCCTCGGTGGCCTCGTGCCGGGCCAGCGGGGCGGTGGGCACGCCCATCTTGTAGTCCTGCGTCCACCGGTACCCGTCGGTCTTGACCTCGACGGAGACCTTGCCGGACAGGGCGTTCACGACGGACACGCCGACGCCGTGCAGACCGCCGGAGACGGCGTAGCCGCCGCCGCCGAACTTGCCGCCCGCGTGCAGCACGGTCAGCACGACCTCCAGGGCCGGCTTGCCCTCGGAGGGCACGATGCCGACCGGGATGCCGCGGCCGTTGTCGACGACGCGGACGCCGCCGTCGGCGAGGATCGTCACGTCGATGAAGGTCGCGTAACCCGCCAGCGCCTCGTCGACCGAGTTGTCGACGACTTCGTACACCAGGTGGTGCAGTCCGCGCTCGCCCGTGGAGCCGATGTACATGCCGGGCCGCTTGCGGACCGCGTCCAGCCCTTCGAGCACGGTGATGGCGCTGGCGTCGTACGAGGCTGCCGAGGCCGGAGCCTCGGCGGACACGCCGGCGTCGGTGGACGGGATGTTCTCGTTGGGGTTGCCGGAATCGGCCACGAAGCGCCCTTTCTGGCACAGCACGAGCCGGGCTCGTCGGCAGGTTGCCGGAGCGGCTGCGGCATGTTGCGTTGGTAAGCCTTGATCAGCGTTGCTCAGCTTTTCCCGGGCGGTCCCCACGTTGGGGCGGGATTGGCTTCCAGTCTACCGGTAGCGCTGACATCGATGGGGGTTTGCCGGTACCTGAGTCCCCATGTGCCGCCCTGAACCGGTCTCGGCCGGGTCCCGATATGCGGATGGGGGCTCCAAGAGCTTTACAGCGGCACTCAGAGCTTCGAGCCGTCAACCCTTGGCTACTCCAGGGTCAGTACGCCGCTCGTACTTGTGTGCGGAAGGTCCCACGGACGGCGAACCCGCAGGACAAAGGGGGTGTGAGAAGCCGGGTGACGTGAGGTACGTCACTCGTGCGTCACCCGTAGGTATCGCCGGGCCCGGTGCTTCCCGGGGCCCGCAGAGGGCCGTAGCGGCGGGCCTGTCCGCCGGGGCCGTGCACCTTGATCAGCCGGACCGCGCCATGGCCGAGGTCCTGGTTGAGCCGGGCGACCAGCGCCGGCGCGAGCAGCCGCAGCTGGGTCGCCCAGGCCGTGGAGTCGCAGCCCACCGTGAGCACCCGCTCGTCCTCGTCGTACCGCTGCGGCACGCAGTGCTTGGCCAGGTCCTCGCCGACGATCTGCGGCCAGCGGCCCATCACCCCGCCCACGGCCGCCGGGGTCTCCCAGCCGCGCTCGGTGATCAGCCGGTTGATCGCCGCGCCGAGCGCCATCGGGTCGCGGCCGTCGGCGCGCGCCCCGGACCGCAGGCCACCGCCCCGCCGGGCCTGCTTCTTCTGCCGCGCCGCGTCACCGCGCGCACGGGCCTGCTCCTTCGCCGCGCGCAGCGCCACGCGCGCGAGGTCCACACCGGAGGGCTCGGCGTTCTTCCGGGGCGGGTGCTGCTCGGCGCTCATACGCGTTCCACCGTCCCGCCGGAGACGGCGTAGCGCGCACCGGCCAGCACATGGGGTACGTCGTCGTCCACCGCGGCGGTGACCAGCACCTGCTCGCCGGGCGCCACCAGCTCGGCCAGCCGCTCCCGGCGGCGGGCGTCCAGCTCGGCGAAGACGTCGTCCAGGACGAGCACCGGCTCGTTGCCCTCGGCGCGCAACAGGTCGTAGGAGGCCAGGCGCAGCGCGAGGGCGTACGACCAGGACTCGCCGTGCGAGGCGTACCCCTTGGCGGGCAGCTCACCGAGTTTGAGGACCAGGTCGTCGCGGTGCGGTCCGACCAGGGTGACGCCCCGCTCGATCTCCTGCTTGCGCGCCTCGGCCAGGGCGGCCAGCAGTTGTGCGTACAGGTCCTCGCGGGTGTGGGCCTCGCCGGGCGCGGACGGCTTGTACTCCAGCGCGAGCGGGCCGCCGCCGGGGGCCAGCTGCTCGTAGGCCTTGTCGGCCAGCGGCCGCAGCGCGCCGATCAGGTCGAGCCGCTGGGCGAGCAGTTCGGCACCGGCGCGCGCCAGGTGCTGGTCCCACACGTCCAGCGTGGACAGGTCCATGGAGCGTCCGCCGTGCCGCCGAGCCAGCGCGGCGGACTTCAGCAGCGTGTTGCGCTGCTTGAGCACCCGCTCGTAGTCGGAGCGCACGCCCGCCATCCGCGGCGAGCGCGCGGTGATCAGCTCGTCGAGGAACCGGCGCCGCTCGCCGGGATCGCCCTTCACCAGGGCGAGGTCCTCGGGCGCGAACAGCACGGTCCGTACGATGCCCAGCACGTCACGGGGTCTGACCTGCGAGGACCGGTTGATGCGGGCGCGGTTGGCCCGGCCCGGGTTCAGCTCCAGCTCGATCAGCTGCTGCCGGTCGCCCTGCCGGACCTGCGCCCGGATCACGGCCCGTTCGGCGCCCATCCGCACCAGCGGCGCGTCCGATGCGACGCGGTGGCTGCCGAGCGTCGCCAGATACCCGACCGCCTCGACCAGATTGGTCTTGCCCTGCCCGTTGGGCCCGACGAAGGCGGTGACGCCCGGGTCGAGCGGTACCTCGGCCCGGGCGTACGAGCGGAAGTCGGCGAGCGAAAGATGCGTGACGTGCATGACCGTGCGCCGACCTCCTCACTGCTTCTTTCAGGACTTCTTCTCTACGGCGTGGCCGCCGAACTGGTTGCGCAGCGCGGCGATCATCTTCATCTGCGGCGAGTCCTCCTGGCGGGAGGCGAACCGGGCGAACAGCGATGCGGTGATCGCGGGCAGCGGCACCGCGTTGTCGATCGCGGCCTCCACGGTCCAGCGTCCCTCACCGGAGTCCTGGGCGTAACCGCGCAGGTCGTCCAGGTGCTCGTCCTCGTCCAGCGCGTTCACCGCGAGGTCGAGCAGCCAGGAGCGGATGACGGTGCCCTCCTGCCAGGAGCGGAAGACCTCACGGACGTCCGTGACGGAGTCGACCTTCTCCAGCAGCTCCCAGCCCTCGGCGTAGGCCTGCATCATGGCGTACTCGATGCCGTTGTGGACCATCTTCGCGAAATGGCCCGCGCCGACCTTGCCGGCGTGCACCGAACCGAAGTCGCCCTCCGGCTTGAGCGCGTCGAAGACCGGCTGTACCCGGGCGACGTGCTCGGCGTCGCCGCCGTACATCAGCGCGTACCCGTTCTCCAGGCCCCAGACGCCGCCGGAGACGCCGCAGTCCACGAAGCCTATGCCCTTGGCGGCCAGCTCCTCGGCGTGCTTCTCGTCGTCCGTCCAGCGGGAGTTGCCGCCGTCCACGACCACGTCGCCCGGCTGCAGCAGCTCGGCCAGCTGGTCGATGGTCGACTGGGTGGGCGCGCCGGCCGGGACCATCACCCAGACCACCCGGGGACCGCTGAGCTTGCCCACCAGCTCTTCCAGGCTGTGGACGTCCGCGAGGTCGGGGTTGCGGTCGTATCCGATGACGGTGTGGCCCGCGCGGCGGATCCGCTCGCGCATGTTGCCGCCCATCTTGCCGAGGCCGACGAGACCGAGCTCCATCAGTTGTGTTCCTTAGGGTCGCTGGTGGCGTGAGGGGCACGGGAGGTGCCGCCCAGAGCCTAAACCGACCCTTCGGCGCACAGCTGTGGGCTCAGGCGCTCATCCGACGACGGTGATCCCGACCGCCCGGCTGCGGGCGGCGAGACCGCCGCCGGCCACGGCGCCGGGCGCCCACAGAACGCGCCCGGCACTGTGCATAGCTGTGGAAAACGTCAGCCGCTGAGCCGCACCGGCATGATCAGGTACTTGTACGCCTCGTCGGCCTCCGCGTCCACCGCTGGCTTGCCGCTGAGCAGCGCCGGCTTCGTGGACGTGGTGAACGACAGCTGCGCCACCGGGGAGTCGATCGCGCTCAGACCGTCCAGCAGGAACGTGGGGTTGAAGGCGATCGAGATGTCGTCGCCCTCCAGCTGTGCGTCGACGCGCTCCACAGCCTGTGCGTCGTCGCTGGAACCGGCCTCCAGGATCAGCACGCCCTGCTCGAAGCTCAGCCGGACCGGGGTGTTGCGCTCGGCGACGAGCGCCACACGCTTGACGGCCTCGACGAACGGTGCCGTCTCGATCACCGCGACCGAGTTGAACTCGGTCGGGAACAGCGTCCGGTACTTCGGCAGGTCGCCCTCGAGGAGCCGCGTGGTCGTGCGCCGGCCGGCGCCCTCGAAACCGATCAGGCCCTCACCGGCGCCGGAGCCCGACAGGGCCAGCGTCACGCTGTCCCCGGCGCCCAGCGACTTCGCGGTGTCCAGCAGCGTCTTGGCGGGCACCAGGGCGACCGCGGACGCGTCCGGGTTCTCCGGCTTCCACAGGAACTCGCGGACGGCGAACCGGTAGCGGTCGGTGGAGGCCAGCGTGACGGTGTCGCCCTCGATCTCGATGCGCACACCGGTGAGCACGGGCAGCGTGTCGTCACGGCCGGCGGCGATGGCCACCTGGGAGACGGCGGCCGCGAAGACCTCGCCCGGGACGGTGCCGGTCGCGTTCGGCATCTGCGGCAGCGCCGGGTACTCCTCCACCGGGAGGGTGTGCAGCGTGAACCGGGACGATCCACAGACCACGGTCGCCCGTACACCGTCTGTGGAAATCTCCACCGGCCGGTTGGGGAGCGCGCGGGAGATGTCGGCGAGCAGCCGACCGGAGACCAGGACGGTGCCGTCCTCCTCGACCTCGGCGTCGACGCTCACCCGAGCGGACACCTCGTAGTCGAAGCTCGACAGGCTCAGCTGGCCGTCCTCGGCCTTCAGCAGGAGGCCGGCGAGGACAGGCGCCGGCGGACGGGCCGGGAGGCTGCGTGCCGCCCAGGCCACTGCCTCCGCGAGTACGTCGCGTTCCACCCGGATCTTCACCGTAAGCCGCCTCCTGCTTGTTGCTTCTGAGTCCTCCGACTCGGTGTCACCGCCCACTGCGAAGGGAAGGACACCGGGGACCAGTCTGACGCACCGCAGTGACAGCAGGTGCCCGTCGGGGTCAAGTCGCTCCGGGAGGCAGCCGGGCCCCAGACGCCGAGTTGTGCACAGGCCCCGCTTCGAAACGATTGCCGAGCTCTCTCTAGTCGGGAGTAGTAGTAGGGCCTGTGGATACCGTGGATAACCACGTTTGCCCAGCTCAGCACGGATTTTTTATCCACCGGTCCTGTGGGTGGAGGCGGTGGACAACCGGGGCTCGCTGTGGAGAACGGAAAGTTCTGCACACACCGCCCACAGGCTGAGGGCAGTTCTCCCCAGCTGTGTCCCCAGGAATACCCAGGTTTCCCACACCCCAACCCGGCAGCTTCGTGTGACGCCTTTCACTCGACGCGGTGAGAGGGCGGGTCGGGTTGCCGAACAGTGGACAGCCATGTGGAGAAGCGGCGGCAGACTGGGGACAACCGCCCCCAGCCTGTGGGTGGCCGGTGGACAACTTTCTGCACAGCCTGTGGATCCCCGCTTCGTCCACAGCCTGTGGATCTCTTTCGTCCACGATTCCACAGCCACCTGAGCTGCGCGGATGCACAACCCCCAGCCTCCCTGTGGACACACCTCGGGACAACTTCCCAGTCCCCAGGATGTGGAAGAAAGAAAGTCGCCGAATCTGTGGAGACAGGCCGTAACCCGGCCCTCAATTCGAACAGGGACCAGCGCTGGGTTCACCGGTCGCGGCCGTCTGCTCGGCCGTGAACGCTCCCCGCAGGCGCCGATCGGGGGTCTCCGCCCTCGGCCGACGACGGAACCGAAGCCGACACGGAACGCCCCCAGCCCCGTGGAAACACCGTCGGGCGCCCGTGGACGCCGCTGGAAGCCCGTGGACGGCACCGGGCGCCCGCGGAACGGGCCGGGCGCTCGCGGAACGGGCCGGGCGCCCGTGGAACGGCGCCGGGCGTACCCCGGCGCCAGGCGTCCGCGCGGCGCGCCCGTACATGCCGAAGGGCGTCTCCGGGACAACCGTCCCGGAGACGCCCTCGAAAGCCGGTCAGGACCTGCGCCGGCGGCCCGTCGCTAGGGTCTTTCGTTTGGATCAGGCCGGATCAGGGAGCGGGGCCCGGTGCGTGCAGATGCAAGGCGGAGGAGGGAGTCGACGCGGAGCGTCGGCGACTGACGACAACGCGGCAGATGCGCGTGCCGGGCCCCGCGAGCCCGGCTTGATCCAAACGAGAGGCCCTAGCCGTTCTTGATGCGGTTGGTCAGCTCGGTCACCTGGTTGTAGATGGACCGCCGCTCCGCCATCAGGGCCCGGATCTTCCGGTCGGCGTGCATGACGGTCGTGTGGTCCCGGCCCCCGAACTGCGCCCCGATCTTCGGCAGCGACAGGTCCGTCAGCTCCCGGCACAGGTACATCGCGATCTGCCGGGCGGTCACCAGTGCCCGGCCCCGGGAGGTCCCGCACAGGTCCTCCACGGTCAGCCCGAAGTAGTCCGCCGTGGCCGCCATGATCGCCGTGGCCGTGATCTCGGGCGCCGAGTCCTCCCCACCCGGGATCAGGTCCTTGAGCACGATCTCGGTGAGTCCCAGGTCCACCGGCTGCCGGTTGAGCGAGGCGAACGCCGTCACCCGGATCAGCGCGCCCTCCAGCTCGCGGATGTTCCGCGAGATCCGGGACGCGATGAACTCCAGCACTTCCGGCGGCGCGTTGAGCTGCTCCTGGACCGCCTTCTTGCGCAGGATCGCGATCCGCGTCTCCAGCTCGGGCGGCTGCACGTCGGTGATCAGGCCCCACTCGAAGCGGTTGCGCAGCCGGTCCTCCAGCGTGACCAGCTGCTTGGGCGGCCGGTCGCTGGACAGCACGATCTGCTTGTTGGCGTTGTGGAGCGTGTTGAAGGTGTGGAAGAACTCCTCCTGCGTCGACTCCTTGTCCGCGAGGAACTGGATGTCGTCGACGAGCAGGATGTCCATCTCCCGGTAGCGCTTGCGGAAGCTGTCGCCCTTGCCGTCACGGATCGAGTTGATGAACTCGTTCGTGAACTCCTCCGAGCTGACGTAGCGCACGCGCGTGCCCGGGTAGAGGCTGCGCGCGTAGTGCCCGATGGCGTGCAGCAGATGGGTCTTGCCGAGACCCGACTCCCCGTAGATGAACAGGGGGTTGTACGCCTTCGCCGGCGCCTCGGCGACCGCCACCGCGGCCGCGTGCGCGAACCGGTTGGACGCGCCGATGACGAACGTGTCGAAGAGGTACTTCGGGTTCAGCCGTGCCGTGGGCTCCCCGGGGCCGCTCGCGGGCGCGGGCTTCGCGCCCAGCGGCCCGGGCGCGCCGGTCGGGGCGCCGTCCGGACGTCCGGGCCCGCCGCGGTGCCCCGCGTCGCCCATCGGCCGCTCGGGCGGCTCCCGGCGGACGGGGTCGCGCTGGTCGTACTCGGTCCGCGAGGGGTCGTAGTCGGCGCGGTCGTAGTCGGAACGGTCGTACTCCGGGCGCGGCGCGCCGTACTCGGACCGCGGTGCGTCGCGGTCCGGGCGGGACGGCTCGTACTCCCCGCGCTGCTGGTCGTACGACGGGCGGTCCATGCCCTGGGAGCGGTAGTCGCGGGCCGGCTGGCCGTAGGGGTCCTGGGAGGACGGCGAGGCGTACGGGTCGCGCTCGGGGAAGCCGAGCCGCTGCTGCTGCCAGCCGTACTCGTCCTGTCCGCCGCGCGGCCAGGCGCCGGGTTCGGGACGCTGGTACTCGGAGGGGTAGGCGGGCCGCACGGTGGGCAGCTGGTCGGCGCGCGACGCCTGCTCGCCGCCCTGGTGCGGGTCCGCGCGGTGGCGGCCGTAGCCCTCGTAGGACGACGGCCCGGAGGGCAGCTCCGGCTCCTCGTAGCGCGGCGGGGACGACTGCTGGGCGGGCGGCGCGGCCGGGGCCGGCGGCTCGCCCGCGGAGTCGTCCACGGTGATCGCGATGCGGATGGGACGGCCGCACTCACGGCTCAGCGTCTCGCTGACGACCGGTGCGAGACGGCCCTCCAGTACGCCCTTCGCGAATTCGTTCGGCACCGCGAGCAGGGCCGTGTCCGCGACCAGCGCCAGCGGCTGGCAGCGCCGGATCCAGTGCTCGTCCTTCGTCTCCACACCCTGTCCGCGGCCCTCTCCGAGGAGCTGCTCCAGTACGCGTGGCCACACTGCGGCAAGATCGGCAGGTACGTCAGCCACAGGGCACGCTCTCTCGCAGGTCCCACGAAAGTGTGATCGCGGGACGGGTCGGGATGAATTCGGGTGGTCGGCGGGGCAAACCCGCCGGGGCGGGGGACAAAAGAACGAATCGGAGTCCAGCCACGGTAGTCAGCGTGGCCGGTACGGTTCAAGTTGTTGTCCCCAGCCTGTGGACAGTGTCCCCCGGCGCCCCCGGTTTGACCGAATGGCGTAGCCCCGCGTACCGTAACCAGGTCGAGTTGTCGATGGCTGCTGCCGCCTGCCTCCGATGGGCACAGATCACGTCAGGTGATCGGGAAGCGGTGCACTCGGGCGTGAAGCGAGCTACTCGTGGGCGCACGGTGACAGCCAGGACGGCATCCCGCCAACTACCGATTCTTTCTGGAGCCCCCGAGTGAGCAAGCGCACCTTCCAGCCGAACAACCGTCGTCGCGCGAAGACCCACGGCTTCCGGCTGCGTATGCGCACCCGTGCCGGCCGCGCGATTCTCGCGTCCCGCCGTAGCAAGGGTCGCGCCCGTCTGTCCGCCTGATCCCGGTCAGGTCATGACATCGTGCTGCCCACCGAGAACCGGCTGAGGCGGCGCGAGGACTTCGCGACCGCGGTACGACGGGGTCGCCGGGCAGGCCGCCCGACCCTCGTCGTCCACCTTCGTAGCGGTGCCACGGACCCGCACGCGCCTGGGGAGAGCGCTCCTCCGACGCGTGCGGGTTTCGTCGTGAGCAAGGCCGTGGGTGGCGCGGTCGTGCGCAACAAAGTGAAGCGCAGACTGCGTCATCTGATGCGTGACCGAGTCGACCTGTTTCCCCCCGGTAGCCTGGTAGTCGTACGAGCGCTGCCCGGAGCGGGCGACGCCGACCATGCACAGCTGGCCCAAGACCTGGACGCCGCCGTAGGGCGGCTGCTGGGAGGGGGCACGCGATGAAGTACCCGCTGCTGGCTCTGATCAAGCTGTACCAGTGGACGATCAGTCCACTGCTGGGGCCGGTGTGCAAGTACTACCCGTCGTGCTCCCATTACGGCTACACGGCCATCGACCGGCATGGTGCGATCAAGGGCACGGCACTCACCGCCTGGCGCATCCTCCGGTGCAATCCGTGGTCGCTGGGCGGGGTGGATCATGTTCCGCCGCGCAAGCGTCCGCGGTGGCACGAAATGCTGCGCGACGCCTGGCGCACACGCAGAGGCGGGTCCTCCGCCGCCGAACCGGCCACCGAAGAGAGGCCGGAGAACCTCAACTCCGACCTTCCTCCAAGCCCGGCCGCAGAGACCTCGTCCCATGCCCAAGGAGCATGATTAGTGGACACGATTGCCAGCCTGTTCAGTTTCATCACCTGGCCCGTCTCCTGGGTCATCGTCCAGTTCCACACGGTGTACGGAGCGATCTTCGGACCTGACACCGGGTGGGCCTGGGGCCTGTCCATCGTGTCCCTGGTGATTCTGATCCGCATCTGCCTGATCCCGCTCTTCGTGAAGCAGATCAAGGCGACTCGCGCGATGCAGACGCTCCAGCCGGAGATGAAGAAGATCCAGGAGCGCTACAAGAACGACAAACAGCGTCAGTCCGAAGAGATGATGAAGCTGTACAAGGAGGCGGGCACCAACCCGCTCTCCTCGTGCCTTCCCATCCTGGCGCAGTCCCCGTTCTTCTTCGCCCTGTACCACGTGCTCAACGGCATCGCGTCCGGCACCAAGATCGGCTACATCAACGCCGACCTGCTGGCCAGCGCCCGTAAGGCACACATCTTCGGGGCCCCGCTGGCCGCGAAGTTCCTCGACGGCGCCGACACGGTGCAGAAGCTCGGTGCCTCGCTCACCGACGTCCGAGTCGTCACCGCGGTCATGATCGTCCTGATGTCGGCGTCGCAGTTCTACACGCAGCGCCAGCTGATGACGAAGAACGTCGACACCACGGTGAAGACGCCGTTCATGCAGCAGCAGAAGATGCTGATGTATGTCTTCCCGATCATGTTCGCCTTCTTCGGTATCCGCTTCCCGGTCGGTGTCCTCATCTACTGGCTGACCACCAACGTGTGGACCATGGGCCAGCAGATGTACGTCATCCGCAACAACCCGACCCCGGGCTCCAAGGCCCAGGCCGCGTACCTGGAGCGTCTGACCAAGCACGTCACGCACCACGGCAAGGTCAGCCGCCGCAGCGAGAAGGCGATCGTCAAGGCGATCGTCGCCAAGGGCCGCGAGCGCAACGAGTTCGAGCGCAAGTTCATCAACGCCCTGAACAAGGCCGGCCTGGCCGCCCAGGCGGACGGCACGGTGACGAAGAGCGTGGCCCAGGCCGAGACGCAGACCGAGGACGGTACGACCACCGCCGCGGGCACCACCGCCCGGCGACAGCAGCCCAAGCGCCAGACCAAGGCCCAGCGTCAGTCCGGCGCGGCCAAGCCGGCGGGCGACTCCCCCGAGTCGGAGAAGTCCGACCAGGACGAGTCGCAGGAGAAGACCGACCAGCCGCAGGACAGCAAGCCCGCCGCTGCCCGGCAGGCCTCGAAGCCCGGCACGGGCGCCCGCAGCAAGGCCCAGAGCGGCCAGCGCAAGGGTGGCTCGCAGCGGCCCAAGTCCCCGTCCAAGAAGTAAGAAGGAGCCCAGCCCGTGACGGAAGGCACCACCTCCGCCGCTGCCGAGGGTGCAGACACCCTCACCCGCCTGGAGCAGGAGGGCGAGATCGCGGCGGACTACCTGGAGGGTCTGCTGGACATCGCCGACCTCGACGGCGACATCGACATGGATGTCGAGGCCGATCGTGCCTCCGTGTCGATCATCAGCGACAGCGGCAGCCGTGATCTGCAGAAGCTGGTCGGCCGCGACGGCGAGGTGCTGGAGGCCCTGCAGGAGCTGACGCGTCTGGCCGTGCACCGGGAGACCGGTGACCGCAGCCGGCTGATGCTGGACATCGCCGGGTACCGGGCCAAGAAGCGCGCCGAGCTGTCCGAGCTGGGCGCCGAGGCCGCCGCCGATGTGAAGAGCTCCGGCGAGCCCGTGAAGCTGCGGCCCATGACCCCCTTCGAGCGCAAGGTCGTGCACGACGCGGTCAAGGCCGCCGGACTGCGCAGCGAGTCCGAGGGCGAGGAGCCGCAGCGCTTCGTCGTCGTGCTGCCCGCCTGATCGGTCCCCTTGTTACACCGGCCCCGTCTGTTGAGCAGGCGGGGCCGAACTTTGTCAGCCTGGTAGTTCTGGTGGCCGGTGCGCGAAGCACCGGCGCTGTACGGAAGGACGGTCCCCGTGACGGAGGCAGCGGAGCTTCCCCCCGCCCCCGAGCAGGCGCGCGAAGTGTTCGGTGATCGCTTCGCCGATGCGGTGCGCTACGCGGAACTGCTCGCCGAGGCGGGAGTGCAGCGCGGTCTGATCGGTCCGCGGGAAGTGCCCCGCCTGTGGGAGCGGCACATTCTGAACTGTGCAGTGCTCTCCGAGGCCGTCCCCGAGGGGGTGACGGTCTGCGATGTCGGCTCCGGTGCCGGTCTGCCCGGCATCCCGCTGGCGCTGGTCCGCGACGACCTCAACATCACCCTGCTGGAGCCTCTGCTGCGGCGCACCAACTTCCTCACCGAGGTCGTCGAGCTGCTCGGCCTGGACCATGTCACCGTGGTGCGGGGGCGTGCCGAGGAGGTCCTCGGCACGCTGCCGCCGGTGCATGTGGTGACCGCCCGGGCCGTGGCTCCGCTGGACCGCCTGGCCACCTGGGGGATTCCGCTGCTGCGCCCGTACGGCGAGATGCTGGCCCTCAAGGGCGACACCGCGGAGGAGGAGCTGAAGGCCGCGTCCACCGCGCTCAGCAAGCTCGGCGCGGTGGAGACCTCGATCCTCCATGTGGGCGAGGGCATCGTCGATCCGATGTCGACGGTGGTCCGGGTGGAGGTCGGGGAAAGCCCCGGTGGTGTTCGCTTCGCCGCCAAGCGGGCGAAGGCCGCACGCACCGGTCGCGCCCGTCGGCGTCGCTGAGCCGGACGGGCGTACTCCACACAAGCTGCCGAGCCCGTGCGGCCGGAGTGTCGCGGAGTCCCGATCGCCGGGGCCCTGCATCGTGTTTCACGTGAAACGTCGCTCACTGCTGCACGGCATCATCAGTCGCGGCCGCGCTGCGGCCGAACCCCGCGACCGGAAGCCTCTCGGTTCCCTGGGAGAGGGTCCCGATCCCACTGTCCGGTCGGCTCCGGCCCCCTCAGGGGGCACGGAGTTGTCCACAGAGGTGGATTTCTCCACAGAAGACCCGACCTCACTGGTTCACGACCCCGAAGGCATGGGAGGCTCTGTTCATTGCGAGCCTGAAGTCGAGGAGAGTGAATCCTTGCGGTCCGACGCCAACATCGCGGGACCGATGACCGATCCGGTCCCCGGTCCCCGTACCGAGTCGATGGGGGCGGATGTTTCACGTGAAACACCGCCTCCCATGGACGACACCCCCATCGGTCGTGCGGCCCAACTGGCGGTGGAGGCTATCGGCCGCGCCGGCGAAGGCCTGCCGCGACCGGAGCAGACCCGCGTCATGGTGGTCGCCAACCAGAAGGGTGGCGTGGGCAAGACGACGACGACCGTCAACCTTGCCGCCTCGCTGGCTCTGCACGGTGCCCGGGTTCTGGTGATCGACCTGGACCCGCAGGGCAACGCGTCCACCGCCCTCGGGATCGACCACCACGCCGAAGTACCCTCGATCTACGACGTGTTGGTGGAGAGCAAGCCGCTCGCCGAGGTCGTTCAGCCCGTGCCGGACGTCGAGGGACTCTTCTGCGCCCCCGCCACCATCGATCTCGCCGGTGCGGAGATCGAGCTGGTGTCCCTGGTGGCTCGGGAAAGCCGGCTGGAGCGCGCGATCCAGGCATACGAACAGCCGCTGGACTACATCCTCATCGACTGCCCGCCCTCGCTCGGCCTGTTGACGGTCAACGCACTGGTCGCGGGCCAGGAGGTCCTCATCCCGATCCAGTGCGAGTACTACGCGCTGGAGGGCCTGGGGCAGCTGCTGCGCAATGTCGATCTGGTGCGGGGGCACCTCAACCCCGGCCTGCATGTATCGACCATCCTGCTCACCATGTACGACGGCCGGACGCGTCTCGCCTCCCAGGTCGCGGAAGAGGTGCGCAGCCACTTCGGTGAAGAGGTGCTGCGGACGAGCATTCCCCGCTCGGTCCGTATCTCCGAGGCGCCGAGCTACGGGCAGACGGTGCTGACTTACGATCCTGGATCGAGCGGTGCTCTCTCGTATCTTGAGGCGGCCCGAGAAATCGCGCTGCGGGGCATTGGTATCAGCTATGACGCGAGCCAGGCCCATGTCGGCGCCCAGAGCGACCCGAGCATGGTGGAGGGGATCCAGTGAGTGAGCGACGGAGGGGGCTCGGCCGAGGACTAGGGGCACTGATTCCCGCTGCCCCGGTCGAGAAGAACCCGGTCCCGGCCGCGTTGGGAGGGGGACCGTCCGTCTCTTCCGCGGGTGGTCCGGTGATGACGACGGACCGCGGGGTGGCCGCTGCGAAGGTGGCCTCGCTGCCGTCTGTTTCACGGGAAACCGAGGAGCCGGAGGGGAGCCCCGCCCAGGAGACGCCCGCGCCCCCGATGGGCGCCCACTTCGCCGAGATCCCCCTCGACGCCATCACACCGAATCCGCGTCAGCCGCGTGAGGTCTTCGACGAGGACGCCCTGCACGAGCTGGTCACCTCCATCAAGGAGGTCGGTCTGCTCCAGCCGGTCGTCGTACGGCAGTTGGGGCCCGGCCGCTATGAGCTGATCATGGGCGAGCGCCGCTGGCGCGCCTGTCGCGAGGCCGGCCTGGAGGCCATCCCGGCGATCGTCCGGGCCACGGAGGACGAGAAGCTCCTTCTGGACGCGCTGCTGGAGAACCTGCACCGCGCGCAGCTGAACCCGCTGGAAGAGGCCGCCGCCTACGACCAGTTGCTGAGGGACTTCAACTGCACGCACGACCAGCTGGCCGACCGGATCGGACGCTCCCGCCCGCAGGTCTCCAACACCCTGCGGCTGCTGAAGCTCTCACCGACGGTGCAGAAGAGGGTCGCCGCGGGCGTCCTCTCCGCCGGACATGCCCGGGCGCTGCTGTCCGTGGCGGACTCGGAGGAGCAGGACCGGCTGGCGCACCGCATCGTGGCCGAGGGACTGTCGGTGCGGGCCGTCGAGGAGATCGTGACCCTGATGGGCTCGCGGCCCCAGAAGCCGCAGCGTCCCAAGGGGCCGCGCGCGGGCTCGCGGCTGTCCCCGGCGCTGAACGAGCTGGCGACCCGGTTGTCCGATCGCTTCGAGACCCGGGTGAAGGTCGACCTCGGGCAGAAGAAGGGCAAGATCACGGTGGAGTTCGCCTCCGTAGAGGACCTCCAGCGGATCCTGAGCACCCTGGCGCCGGGCGAGGGTCCCGTCCTTCCCAAGGACCTCCAGGAGGGTGCCGACGGGGACCAGGAAGACTGATCCCCGGCACCCCGGGCCTTAGGGTCCGGGCTTCGAGCGGGGCCGTGTCCGTTATCCACCGGACACGGCCCCGCTCTTTGCTTTGCGGCGGTATCGAACGAATCCCATCGTGGATACGATGCCGATCAGGGAGCGCAGTGCTCTGACGGCCGCTCGCGTTGCGGCGGTCGGTGACGGAAGCGAGGAACAGCTTTCATGGGGCGTCGGCTTGTGCCGCTCACTCTGGACAACCTTCAGGACCTTCCCCAACGCTGTCGCTCATGTGTCTTCTGGGAGCTGGACCCCGTCAGCGGCGAGGCGGCGGTCAAGGGCGGCAGGGCCGCCGTGGAGAAGGAGTCCTGGATCTCCGCCGTCCTGCTCGACTGGGGCTCGTGCGGGCGCGTGGTCTACGTCGATGACGTACCTGTGGGCTTTGTGCTCTACGCCCCGCCCGCCTATGTCCCGCGCTCGGCGGCCTTCCCCACGAGCCCGATCTCTCCCGACGCCGTCCAGCTGATCACGTCCTTCATCAAGCCCGGATACCAGGGACAGGGCCTGGGACGGGTGCTGGTGCAGACGGTCGCCAAGGATCTGCTCCGCCGGGGCTTCAAGGCCATAGAGGCATTCGGGGACGCCCGCTGGAAGGAGCCCGCCTGTCTGCTGCCGGCCGACCATCTGCTGGCCGTGGGCTTCAAGACGGTACGACAGCACCCCACGCATCCCCGGCTGCGGCTGGAGCTGCGCTCCACGCTCTCCTGGAAGGAGGACGTCGAGATGGCGATCGACCGGCTGCTGGGCGCCGTCCAGAAGGAACCCGCGCTGAGGCCGCTCTAGTCGGCCGGCCGTAGGGACATAAGCGAATGGGCCAACCCCTGGGGGTTGGCCCATTCGTGTTTCACGTGAAACATCACTCGGCGATGAAGTCCTCGAGGTCGCGCACGATCGCGGCCTTGGGCTTGGCGCCGACGATGGTCTTGGCGACCTCGCCACCCTGGTAGACGTTCAGGGTCGGGATGGACATGACGCCGTACTTCGCGGCCGTGGCCGGGTTCTCGTCGATGTTGAGCTTGACGATCTCGATCTTGTCGCCGTGCTCGGCGGCGATCGCCTCAAGAGAGGGAGCGATCTGGCGGCACGGACCGCACCAGGCGGCCCAGAAGTCCACCAGGACGGGCTTGTCGTTCTTGAGGACGTCCTCTTCGAAGGAGGCGTCGGTCACGTTCTTCAGGGCGGCCACTCTGGGCTCCTTACCTTGGTCGTGGGGTAGGCGGGGAAGGAAAGCTGAGAGAAAGGCTCAGACCGCGGCGGTCTTCTCGGGCTCGGCCTTGTCCTCGTCCGCCAGGGCGGCGAGGTAGCGCTCGGCGTCCAGGGCGGCGGAGCAGCCGGTGCCGGCCGCGGTGATCGCCTGCCGGTAGGTGTGGTCGACCACGTCACCGGCGGCGAAGACACCGGTCACATTGGTGCGGGTGGACGGGGCGGCGACCTTCAGGTAGCCCTCCTCGTCGAGGTCGAGCTGGCCCTTGAACAGCTCCGTGCGCGGGTCGTGGCCGATCGCGATGAACAGCCCCGTCACGGGCAGCTCGGACAGCTCACCGGTCTTGACGTTGCGCAGCTTCAGTCCGGAGAGCTTCTGGTCGCCCTGGATCTCGGCGACCTCGCTGTCCCAGACGAACTTGATCTTCGGGTCGCCGAAGGCGCGCTCCTGCATCGCCTTGGATGCGCGCAGCGTGTCCCGGCGGTGGACGATCGTCACGGACTTGGCGAAGCGGGAGAGGAAGGTGGCCTCCTCCATCGCGGTGTCGCCGCCGCCGATCACGGCGATGTCCTGGTCCTTGAAGAAGAACCCGTCGCAGGTGGCGCACCAGGAGACTCCGCGGCCGGAGAGCGCGTCCTCGTTCGGGAGGCCGAGCTTGCGGTGCTGGGAGCCCGTGGTGACGATGACGGCCTTCGCCTTGTGGACCGTGCCCGAGGTGTCGGTGACGGTCTTGATCTCACCGGTCAGGTCGACCGAGACGATGTCGTCGGGGATCAGTTCGGCGCCGAAGCGCTCGGCCTGCGCCCGCATGTTGTCCATGAGGTCGGGGCCCATGATGCCGTCGCGGAAGCCCGGGAAGTTCTCCACCTCGGTGGTGTTCATCAGCGCGCCACCGGCGGTGACGGCGCCTTCGAACACCAGCGGCTTCAGCGACGCACGGGCGGTGTACAGCGCCGACGTGTAGCCTGCGGGCCCGGAGCCGATGATGATCACGTTACGGACGTCGCTCACGGCTTGATTCCTCGTCTCTGGTCTACGTCAGTGACCGGTGAATGCTCCTTTCGGAGCTCTCACCCCACCCAACGGATCCTACGGGGCGCGCATTCCCGTTGTGTCCGGGCACACGCGTGCGGGACAGGACGGCGCGAACGAGGGCGCCATGCCGGGCCGGAGCCCGCTCAGGGACGGTCGACGGACTGCTTCAGAAGAACCGTGCCGGCGGCCGCGGACCGCTGTCCCACACAGGCGGCGTCGACCACGTAAGCGGTGACGCGCGCACTGTCCTGGGGATCGGGAAGGACCACGAGATAGGCCCTCTTCCCGGCATAGGAGCCGTTCTTGGCGGCCAGAGCCTGCTCGCCCCCGGGAATCGCCTGCCGCACGCAGTCCGGAACCGGCACCTGGGGCTGGAGGAGTGTGTTCGCACTCTCGGTCGTCTGCGGAGTGTTGGGCCGGACGCCGCTGCCCGACCGTGGTTGCTGGGTGGCGGGGTCATGCTGAGGACCCTTCTTCGCTCCCAGCAGGTCCCGCACCTGGTTCTGGACGCTGGTGCCGGAGAAAGCGCCGGCGGAAGCGCTTGGCTTGCCGTGTGCCGTCGTGGTGGACGTCCCACCGAGCGACTGGAGCACCAGCGCACCGGCGCCCAGAACGGCGGCGGTCAGCACGCCACCCAGCACCATGGCCCGCCGCCGCCCTCTCCTTTCCCTGCCCGGCTTCCTCCCCGGCCCGGTCGCCGCCTGCGGGCGGCCGGCGGGACGTCCGGCCGGAGCCGGGACCGAGTGATCCGCAGCGGACGATGTTTCACGTGAAACATCGTCTGCGGGCTCCGCTTCGGGAGCAGAGGCATGGAGCAGGGCTTCGGCGGCAAGGGCGGCATCGATCCGCTGGGCCACGTCGGCCGGCATGGTCTTGTCCGCCGGGGCGGACCCGAGCAGCCCCCGGATCTCCTCCAGCGAGGCATAGATGTCCGCGCACAGCTCACAGGAGCCCAGATGACGCCGTATGTCCGTGCCGCGTCCGGCGGGCAGCAGGCCTTCGGCGAGGTCGGAGATCTCCGTGACGTCCGGGTGCCCGGCCGCGTCGGTCATCGCTGTCACGCTCGCCCACCTCCGCCCTTCACTACGGCTGAATCGGTCGGTCCCGCATCCCGGAGTCCTTCGTCGGAAGACTCCGTTGCGGATGGGACGGATGCCCCTTGCACCCGGTTCCGTCCCCGGCCACTCTCTTCTCCGTCGCCGGACGCGTCGGGCCGGGGGGCTCCCCCACGGCTGGGGCGCAGATGGGTGAGCAGTGGCAGCAGCCGGGCTCTGCCTCGGGCGCAGCGGCTCTTCACCGTCCCGGTGGGCACATCGAGGATCCGGGCCGCCTCGGCGACCGGGTAGCCCTGCATGTCCACGAGGACCAGCGCGGCGCGCTGCTCCGGCGGCAGCGTGCCGAGCGCTTCGATGAGCTGACGGTGCAGATCGTTGCGTTCGGCCGGCGCCGAGGCGGACTCGTGCGGCTCCAGCAGCTGCTCCAGCCGCTCGGTGTCGTCCACCGGGGCGGTCTTGCGGGAGGCCGCCTTGCGGGCGCGGTCCAGGCAGGCGTTGACCGTGATCCGGTGCAGCCAGGTCGTCACCGCCGACTGCCCCCGGAAGGTGTGCGCGGCCCGGTAGGCGGACACCAGGGCGTCCTGCACCGCGTCGGCGGCCTCCTCGCGGTCGCCCAGCGTCCTCAGCGCGACCGCCCAGAGCCGGTCCCGGTGCCGTCGTACGATCTCGCCGAAGGCATCGGGGTCGCCCTGGACATGGCGGGTGAGCAACTCCTGGTCGCCCACCCCGCCGTATTCGACGCCCTCCGCCATCTGTCCCCTCCGGTCCGGGTGAGACGTCAGCCCGTGAACTTCACTTCGCCGATGGCCTGCTTGTAACCGGCGCTGGCGTACAGCTGGGAGTCGTAGCCGGAGTTCGGCACGGCCGTCAGCCACACGAGCACGTACCGCGTCTTCAGCTGCTTGGTGACCTTCACGGTGGCGGTGGTGCCGCTGGTGGTGGCGGTGCCGATCCGGGTCATCGAGTCCAGCGACGGCGGGTTCAGCGAATCCGCCGCGTACAGCTCGACGGTGGTGTGGTCGCCGCCGTAGCGCAGGTTGAGGGTGGCGGTGCCGAGCTGGGTGGACGAGCCGAGGTCGTAGACGATGCCGACGCCCGGCTTGAACGGCGCGATGGGCGGTCCCTCGTTGAAGGACTTGGTCTTCCAGTAGGTCGACGGATTGCCGTCGTACGTCTTGGCGACGTCTCCGGGGCTCTGGGCGTCGCCCTTGGCGACGAACTCCTGGCCGCCCTGGATCTTTATCGGCGTCGTCTTCGGCTGGCCGGCGGTCTTGTCGCCGTCGTCGGTGGTCTGGCTCTTGTTGGTGTCGTTCGACTTGCCGCTCTGGTCCATCAGGGCATCGGCCAGCTGCCAGCTGCCGAGGCCTAGGGCGGCGATGAGGAGGGCGGAGACCGCCCACTTCAAGGCCTTGCCGGTGCGGCTCTGCAGCGGGGGCGGCGGTGGCGCGATCGGCTGGGCGGCGCCGGGGTGCGCCGGCGGGCGGCCGTAGGTGCCCTGCTGGTACGTGGTGCGCTGGTACTCCGGCGGCGCGGTGAACGTCGGCTCCGGCGGGCGGATGCGGGGCATCTCGCTGATCGCCTTCCCCAGTTCCTCGGGCGTGGTGCACGGCGCCTCGTGCCGGGACGCGGTGGCGCCGTCGTTGGCGAGGGCCCGCATGGCCAGCTCGGACAGACCGCGGTGGACACCGGCCCGCACCTGGTCCGGTGCGATGAGACCGATGTCCTTCGGGAGGCCCGACAGGCCGTAGGCGTCGTTCTCGTAGGGCCAGCGCTGGGTCAGCGCCGCGTACAGCAGGGCGCCGATGGCTTCGGTGTCGGTGCGCTGCGGGGTGTCGGAGCTGATGCCGCGCAGCGCGGCGTTCACCGCGAGGCCGCGGATGCGCCACTGACCGGTCGAGGTGCGCAGCACGGCGTTGGGGTTCAGCCGCAGATGGGCGAGGCCCTCACGGTGCGCGGCGGCCATGGCGGAGGCCACCTGACTGACCATCTGGTACGCGTCGTGCGGTTCCAGCGGGCCGGCCGTGAGCAGCGTGGTCAGTTCGGTGGCGTCGGGCAGCCATTCGTGCACGACGTAGACGAGGTCGTTCTCCTCGACGGCGTCGAGGACCTGGACGAAGCGCGGGTCGCCGAGCAGTGCGGAGGACCGGGCCGCGGCGAGGACGGAGCGGGCCCGTGCGTGATCCGCGGGCAGCACATGGACCCCGACCGCCCGACGGAGTTTCTCGTCGACGGCACGCCAGCTGCTGAACCCGTCCAGTCGGGTGACGCACTCCTCCAGCCGGTAGCGTCTGGCGAGCTTGTGGCCGCTGTGCAGTTCCGGAGGCGAGGCCTGCTTCAAGGAACCCTTCGCGTCACTCCCCTGCGCCCCGTCACCGTCCGTGTCCCGCTCCGGGCTCTTGGCCACCCCGTCGGCCGTGGACTGGTCCGCCTTCGCGGTCAGCGGCTGCTCGCCGCTGTTGTCTGCCACGTCGACGGCAGCCGTGCTCCGTTCCGCCACCGTCGTCCCTGCCTCCCCATCCGTTGCACGCTGTCCGACGCCGAAACCAATTGTGCCCACAGTCCGCCGCAATGCACGACACGCGGCGGCGGACGATGGTTGTGCCCCTACCCCGCCTCAGCGACCCAGACGCCCGCGCACCATCCCCACGAGCGAGTTGAGTTCGTCGATCCGCATCCGGCGGGCGGCGACGAAGAAGACTCCCAGCAGAACGGCTCCGCCGACGACCAGCGCCGCGAAGGAGCCGATGACGCCCTGGCCGAGGCTGTGCGCGATGCCGTAGCAGGCCGCGCCGCTGAGCAGGGCCGCCGGAATGGAGGCGATGCACAGCCGCGCGTACGTCCGCAGCACCCGGGCGCCGTCCAGGTCGCCGCCCAGCCGCTTGCGCAGCCGGCGCCAGGCGACGGCCACACCGATCGCGTAGGCGACACCGTACGCGGCGGCCATGCCGGCGACCGCCCAGCGGGCCGGCAGCAGGAAGAAGCACAGCGCCGAGGCGCCCGCGTTCACCGCGGCGACGATGACGGTGTTGTAGAAGGGGGTGCGGGTGTCCTCGTAGGCGTAGAAGGCACGCAGGACGACGTACTGCACCGAGAACGGGATCAGGCCGAGGCCGAAGGCCATCAGCATGTAACCCATGTTGGTGGCCGAGCTGATGCCGGAGCTGCCGAAGATCAGGGTGCACATCGGGATGCCCAGCGCCACGAAACCGAAGGCGACCGGGACGATGGCGACCGCGGTGGTCCGCAGGCCCTGCGAGATGTCGTCGCGTACGGCGCCGCCGTCGCCCTCGGAGGCCGAGCGGGAGATGCGCGGCAGCAGGGCGGCCATCAGGGAGACCGTGATGATGGCCTGCGGCAGACCCCAGATCAGCTGGGCGTTGGCGTAGGCGGCGAAGCCGGTGCCGGAGACACCGGATTCCTTGCCGGCCGCGGTGGAGAGCTGGGTGACGATCATGGCGCCGGCCTGGTTGGCGAGCACGAACAGGAACGTCCACTTGGCGAGCGCCGCCGCCTTGCCCAGACCGTGGCCGCGCCAGTCGAACCGCGGCCGGATCCGGAACCCGGTCTCGCGCAGATACGGGATCATCGCCAGCGCCTGCACGACCAGGCCGAGCAACACACCGACACCGAGCAGGCGCTGACCCTGCGGCGGGATGTTCGTGACCGTCATGTGGGAGTGCGCGGCGCTGCCGTAGACCCAGATGAACATGCCCAGCGTCACGATGATGACGATGTTGTTCAGGACCGGGGTCCACATCATCGCGCCGAACTTGCCGCGCGCGTTGAGGACCTGACCCATCACCACGTGGATGCCCATGAAGAAGATCGAGGGCAGGAAGTAGCGGGTGAAGGTGACCGCGACCTCGTTGGCCGCCGGGTTGCTGGCGACCGGATTGGAGATCATGCGGACCAGCAGGGGGGCCGCGAACATCGCGAGGGCGGTCAGCGCGGCCAGCGCCACCATGACGAGGGTCAGCAGCCGGTTGGCGAAGGCCTCGCCGCCGTCCTCGTCCTCCTTCATCGAGCGGACCAGCTGCGGCACGAAGACCGAGTTGAGGCCACCGCCCACGGTGAGGATGTAGATCATGGTCGGCAGCTGGTAGGCGACCTGGAAGGAGTCGCCGAGGAAGCCGAGGCCGAGCGCGGAGACGATCAGCGCGGAACGGACGAAGCCGGTGAGCCGGGAGACCAGGGTGCCCGCCGCCATGACGGCGCTGGACTTCAGCAGCCCGGCGGCCTTGCCGCCCTTCTTCGCGGGAGCGGGAGCGGCGGTCGCCACGGAGGCCGCGGGCGCCATGGCCGCCTCGGCGGCCCCGGCGTTCGTCGGCCCGGCGGGCTCGGGCGCCCCGGCCGGCGCCGGCACGGGTGGCTGCATCGGGTTGTGGGCGGCGTACGGCGCGGACTGGTAACCGGAGCCCGCGTACGGGTTCGGCTGCTGCGGGTGCCGGCCGGGGGCCGGCGGACCGTACCCGCCGGCCCCCGGGCCGTTGCCCGGGGCCGCGGCCGGACCCGGAAGGCCCGCGGAGTCCATCGGCAGATGGCCGCCGCTGTGCTGCTGGTCCTTGAAGAGATGAGCGAAGGCGTCCGGCTCGTGGTACTCCTCGCCGGAGTGCGAGACCAGGTCGTCCACCCCCACGAACTGGGTGGTGCGCGGATCGTCGCCGTACGGCAGGTAGGGCGCCGCGCCGTCGGGCTCCGGTGCCGGAGTCTGCGCCCACACCCGCGGATCGGGGGCGTAGGGCGACTGGGCGGGCCGGCCGTACAGCGGCTGCTCGTAGCCGTCCTGGGGCGGCGGGGGGTGCGCGGCACGGTCGTAGAGCGCCTCGGCGACCGGATCCTGGGCGGTCAGGTCGTGCGCCCGGTAGGGGTCCTGCTCGTAGGCGTCCTGGAGGTACATGTCCGCCGCTTGCTGCGGCGGCACCTGGCCGGGGTCGGGCGGCGTCTCGGGGTAGCCCGAGCCGGCCGCGCCCTGGCCGCGGTCACCGTCGTACGGCGCGTTCATGCCTTACCCCACCTCATCGTCCCGGGCCCACCGGCCACGACATCGCTCAACGGTCCACTCTCTCACCCGTCCCGGACGGGTCGGTGCTTTCCGGTGCGGTGTCCGGCGCAGGGTCACTCGGCTGCTCCGGGTCGTCTGCCCCGGAGGCGGAGTCGGACTCCCCCGGGAGACGGTCCCCGGGCCCGTCGGGGTTCCCCGGCTCGTCGGATTGCTCCGCCGCGTCGCCCGGTCCGCCCTCCCCGGCCTGACGGGCGGCCGCGCGCTTGCGCTGGGTGTACATCCGGAAGCCGGCGAGGACGAGGAGCAGCACACCGCCGCCGATGACCAGCATCACCGTGGGCGTGACCTCGGTGACCTTCACGTCGAAGGTGACGGGGGCGCCGTACTCCTGGCCGTCCTCGGTGTACAGCTGGGCGATCACCGTCGCCCGGCCGTTGGCATTGGCCGACGTGCTGAACTTCACCGACTGGGCGTGGCCGCCGGCGATGTCGACGGGTTGCTCCGCGTAGGCCTTGCCGCCGATCTTCAGACGGGTCGGCATGGTCGAGCTGAGGCGCAGCACCAGATGGCCGACCGGCTGGACCAGGTTGTTCTGGACGGTCACCGGGATGGTCGCGCTGCGTCCGGAGAGCTTGGTCTCGGACTTGTCGATCAGCTTGACCTGCCGGGCCAGGTCGTCGAGCCAGGACTCGACCCCGCTGCGGTAGCTGTCGCCCGCCTCTTCCCGGCCCCGCCACGACGTGGACATCCCGCGGTTTATGGCCCGCCCGAACGGGGTCACCACGCGGGACTGGTCGGAGAGGATCACCTGGAAGTTGTCGAGCTTGTCCTGGGTGCGGGCGATCTGCCCGAAGGTCGAGACCGGCAGCTCCTGGCGGCGCAGGGCGGAGGGGTAGGCGGAGGTCGAGGGGATGCGCGTGGTGGCGTTCGGGTCGGGCTTGGCCTTGGCCGCCGCGGTCAGGTCCTGGGCCTGGGACCAGGTGCCGCCCTGGAGCGCCTTCACCGCCGTGGCCATCGCCTGCGCCTGGCCCGCGGTGGGCATGCGCTGCGGCGCGACGACGATGCTGCGCTGCTGGTCGGTCTGTGCGTTGATCTCCAGGCTCTGGGCCAGGAACTGCTGCACGGCGAGCGTGGCCGGTCCCGCCTTGGTCAGATCGTCCTCGAAGGCCGTGGACAGCTTGGCATCGGCGACGATCGCCGTGGTGCCGCCGCCGACCGGGCGGGCCGCCGAGGGCGTGTACGACAGCCCGGCGGTGTCCTGGAGGCTGTCGCTGCGGGCGATCACCCGGTCGGCGCCGGCGGAGGTCGCGACCCTCATGATCGAGGGGTCCACGGCGCCGTCCACGGGCCAGGCGTAGTCCGTACTCGGTGTGACATGGAGCACGGTCTTGACGGTGGTGGCGGCGACGTCGGTGGCGTCCTTGAGATGGCTCAGGGAGCCGGTGACGCTGGTGCCGCGGTGGGCGAGGGAGGCCAGGTCCGGGTCGGCGAAGGGCAGCGCGACGACCTCCTTGCCCACGACCGCCTTCTGCAGATCGGCCAGCCACTGCTTGGCGAGCGCCTGGTGGTCCTTGGGGCCGGGCGTGGTGGTGTCGCCGTCTCCCGGCAGCTGGTAGTTGCCGGATGCCATGGCGTCCACGGAGGCCAGCAGATCCGGGTCGATCACCCAGGTGACGTCCAGGTCCTTGCCCAGGTCGACCATCTGGGCCAGGCGGCCGCCCGGTGCCAGCTCCTTGGCCAGGTCGTCGTTGAGGAACTCGGGCGTCTGCAGCTCCCCGGCGCCGGTCTTGGCCGTCAAATGGACGGTGGACAGCAGGGGCCACAGGAACGTCGTCCGCGTCTTGGTGTCGGCGTCGGACGGCTGCCACGGCAGGAAGGTCCGCTGTACGCCGAGCAGCTGCTGCCAGGGCTGTGCGGAGGTCTGCCCGGACAGGGCGACCCCGAATTCGTAGACGCCGTCCGCGCCGAGGTCCAGCTTGTCCACCGGGACGGAGATGCTGAAGTGCTCGGCGACGCCCGGCGCCAGCTTGGTGAACTTCTGCTCGTACTTGCCGCCGACCTCGGTGCCGGCGGCACCCTGGAGATCGTCGGGATGGCGGGCCACCGCGCTGATCTCCGAGCGGGTGTTCAGCATCGGGCCGACCCGAAGGCCCACGTGGGCGCCGGTGACGGTCTGCTTGCCGTTGTTGGTCACCGTGCCGGAGACGGTCAGGGTGTCGCCGTCCGTGGGGGCGTTGGGGGTCAGTGAGTCCAGGGAGACCGACACCGGGTCCCCGGACGCGGCCTGGGCGGGCGCGGCGGCGGGCAGCTGGAGCAGCCCGGCCAGCAGTGGCGCCCCGGCGAGCAGCGCTCCGGTGCGCCGCAGCCAGCGGCGCGCAGGTGAGGCACTGGTCCCCTGGAAGTCAGCCGCCTCGGCCACGCGCTCGCCCGTCCCTCGTCGTCAGTCAGTGGTCGTCGGAATGTGCGTCCCCGCATGGTAACGATGCGCGCCGAGTGGAAGTGCCGCGGTCTCGTCACAAGATCGTCGAGCGGCGGCGACCCGTCCTCTATATCCAGTATCGAGGGGAGAGGGGTCGTACGCCGCAAGAGCTGCGCTTGCGCGGGTATGCCGGTAGCTGTCCGCACCCTGCGCCGGAGGGGCGGCCCGGACCTTATGGGGGAGCCCCGGAGGGCCCGGGGCACGTACCCTCTTCTGTTGTGCCGAACCCCAACGAAGACACTCCCTCCGCCCTGAGCCAGGCGCAGCAGCGCGCGGTCACCGAGCTGCTGCGGGTGGCGCCGGTCGCCGACGATCTCGCCCGCCGATTCCAGGAGGCCGGGTTCTCCCTCGCCCTGGTCGGCGGGTCGGTACGCGACGCGCTGCTCGGCCGGCTCGGCAATGATCTGGACTTCACCACCGACGCCCGCCCCGAGGACGTACTGAAGATCGTCCGGCCCTGGGCGGACGCCGTCTGGGAGGTGGGGATCGCCTTCGGCACCGTCGGCGCCCAGAAGGACGGCTACCAGATCGAGGTCACCACCTACCGGTCGGAGGCGTACGACCGCACCTCGCGCAAGCCCGAGGTGTCCTACGGTGACTCCATCGAGGAGGATCTGGTCCGCCGGGACTTCACGGTCAACGCGATGGCCGTGGCGCTGCCGGAGAAGGAGTTCATCGATCCGCACGGCGGTCTGGGCGACCTCGCGGCACGGGTGCTGCGGACGCCGGGCACCCCGGAGGAGTCCTTCTCGGACGACCCGCTGCGGATGATGCGTGCCGCCCGCTTCGCCGCCCAGCTGGACTTCGAGGTCGCCCCCGAGGTCGTCACCGCCATGACGGAGATGGCGGGGCGCATCGAGATCGTCTCGGCGGAACGGGTCCGGGATGAGCTGAACAAGCTGATCCTCTCCGAGCACCCGCGCAAGGGACTGACCCTGCTCGTCGACAGCGGGCTCGCCGGTCATGTGCTGCCCGAGCTGCCGGCGCTGCGCCTGGAGCGCGACGAGCACCACCGGCACAAGGACGTCTACGAGCACACGCTGATCGTGCTGGAGCAGGCGATCGCCCTGGAGGAGAACGGCCCCGACCTCACGCTGCGACTGGCCGCGCTGCTGCATGACATCGGCAAGCCGCGTACCCGTCGCTTCGAGAAGGACGGCCGGGTCTCCTTCCACCACCACGAGGTGGTCGGCGCCAAGATGACCAAGAAGCGCATGACCGCCCTGAAGTACTCCAACGAGCTGGTGAAGGACGTCTCGCGGCTGGTCGAGCTGCATCTGCGCTTCCACGGCTATGGCACCGGGGAGTGGACGGACTCGGCGGTCCGCCGCTATGTCCGTGACGCGGGCCCCCTGCTGGAGCGCCTGCACAAGCTGACCCGTTCCGACTGCACCACCCGCAACAAGCGGAAGGCGGCCGCGCTGTCCCGGGCCTACGACGGCCTGGAGGACCGCATCGCGCAGTTGCAGGAGCAGGAGGAGCTGGACGCGATCCGCCCGGACCTCGACGGCAACCAGATCATGGAGATCCTGGGCGTCGGCCCGGGCCCGGTGATCGGCAAGGCGTACAAGCACCTGCTGGAGCTGCGGCTGGAGAACGGTCCGATGGAGCACGATGCCGCGGTGGACGCGCTCAAGGAGTGGTGGGCCGGGCAGAACTGAGCGGAGGGTCCGGCCGGTGTTTCACGTGAAACATCGCCGGGCCGGCCGCGCCGAGGGTCGATGTTTCACGTGAAACATCGACCCTCTTTCCGTGTCCCCGTCCCGCGCAGGCGCTCGAAGTACGCCAGGAAGACCGCCACGGCCGCGTAGATCACGGCCACCAGGGCGACCAGCGCCGGTGATCGGCCGTCCGGCGGGAGTATCAGGGCGGCCACGCCGGCGGCACCGACGAAGGCCACATTGAAGAGCACGTCGTAGACGGAGAAGACCCGCCCCCGGAAGCCGTCGTCCACGCCGGCCTGGACGATGGTGTCGGTGGCGATCTTGGCTCCCTGGGTGATCAGCCCCAGCACGAATACCGCGACGAGCAGCGGTACGGCGGCGAAGGGCAGGCCGAGCGCGGGTTCCAGCAGCGCGGCCGACCCCGAGCACACCACGATCCAGCGGATCGGTCCCAGCCGCCCCGCCGCCCAGGGCGTCACCACGGCCGCCGCGAAGAAGCCCGCACCGGACAGGGCCAGGGCCAGGCCGAGCAGCCGCAGCCCCGCCTCGGGTGTCGCCGCGAGCGAGTAGCGGCACAGCATGAGCAGCAGGACGAGGAGCGCGCCGTAGCAGAAGCGCATCAGCGTCATCGAGCCCAGCGCCCAGGCCGCGTCCCTGCGCCCCTGGGTGGCCAGATGCTTCATGGCCGCGAGCAGATCGCGCGCCGTGTCGGCGAGCGCGGTCGTCAGATGCGGTTGCAGCTGCTGCCGGTCGGGGCCGAGGAGGGAGGGGGCCATGCTCAGGGAGACGGCCGCCGCACACAGGTAGAGGAAGGCGCCCAGCAGCACCACGGCTGCGTCGGACCCCGAGGACAGCAGCCGTACCACGAAGGCGAGTCCGCCCCCGACGGTCGCGGCGAGTGTGCCGGCCGTCGGGGACAGCGCATTGGCGATCACCAGTCGCTCGGTGTCGACCACCCTGGGCAGGGCAGCGGACAGCCCGGCGAGGATGAAGCGGTTGACGGCCGTGACGCACAGCGCGGAGGCGTAGAAGAGCCAGGCCGGTACCTGGCCCGCCATCAGTACGGCGGTCGCGGCGGCCAGCAGCGCGCGCAGCAGATTGCCGTGGACGAACACCTGGCGGCGCCGCCAGCGGTCCAGCAGGACGCCCGCGAAGGGGCCGACGAGTGAATAGGGGAGCAGCAGCACCGCCATCGCCGACGCGATCGCGGCGGGTGAGGTCTGTTTCTCCGGGGAGAAGACGACATAGGCGGCGAGCGCGACCTGATAGACCCCGTCGGCGCCCTGGGACAGCAGACGGACGTACAGCAGGCGCCGGAAGTACCGCAGGCGCAACAGGACGCGCAGGTCACGGACGACGGGCATGGGGCTCAGCCTCACATATGCGGAAGGTCCCCGGGTCGGGACCCGGGGACCTTCACAGCCCTGGCAGGAGCGATTTTTGTGCGAGCGGTTCCACGCCGGGGCGCGTCGCGTCACGCGCCGGCCGGAGCGCCGTGCCGGGCCGAGTTAGCGCTCGACCTCGCCGCGGATGAACTTCTCGACGTTCTCGCGGGCCTCGTCGTCGAAGTACTGGACCGGCGGGGACTTCATGAAGTAGGAGGACGCGGAGAGGACGGGGCCACCGATACCGCGGTCCTTGGCGATCTTCGCGGCGCGCAGGGCGTCGATGATGACGCCGGCGGAGTTCGGGGAGTCCCAGACCTCGAGCTTGTACTCCAGGTTCAGCGGAACGTCACCGAAGGCACGGCCCTCGAGGCGGACGTACGCCCACTTGCGGTCGTCCAGCCAGGCCACGTAGTCGGACGGGCCGATGTGGACGTTCTTCTCGCCGAGGTCCCGGTCGGGGATCTGGGAGGTGACGGCCTGCGTCTTGGAGATCTTCTTGGACTCCAGGCGCTCACGCTCGAGCATGTTCTTGAAGTCCATGTTGCCGCCGACGTTCAGCTGCATCGTGCGGTCCAGGATGACACCGCGGTCCTCGAACAGCTTGGCCATGACGCGGTGCGTGATGGTGGCGCCGACCTGGGACTTGATGTCGTCACCGACGATCGGCACACCGGCCTCGGTGAACTTGTCCGCCCACTCCTTGGTGCCGGCGATGAAGACCGGAAGGGCGTTGACGAAGGCGACCTTGGCGTCGATGGCGCACTGGGCGTAGAACTTCGCCGCGTCCTCGGAGCCGACCGGCAGGTAGCAGACCAGGACGTCGACCTGCTTGTCCTTCAGGACCTGGACGACGTCGACCGGCTCGGCGTCCGACTCCTCGATGGTGGCGCGGTAGTACTTGCCGAGGCCGTCGAGGGTGTGGCCGCGCTGCACGGTGATGCCGGTGTTCGGCACGTCGCAGATCTTGATGGTGTTGTTCTCGGAGGCGCCGATGGCGTCCGCCAGGTCGAGGCCGACCTTCTTGGCGTCCACGTCGAACGCGGCCACGAACTCGATGTCACGCACGTGGTAGTCACCGAACTGCACGTGCATCAGACCGGGGACCTTGGCCGCCGGGTCGGCGTCCTTGTAGTACTCGACTCCCTGCACCAGCGACGCGGCGCAGTTGCCCACGCCGACGATGGCTACGCGAACCGAACCCATTCCGGTTGCTCCCTGTGTGTACGAGTGAGGCCCTGACTGGGACTCACGTGGCGGTGTCGTCGGGCGTATCCGTCCGGGAGGTGTCCCCCGGACGGGGCAGGCCGCCCGTCGATCCAGTGGTGGTGTCCTGTTGAGCGGACCCCCCGGACGCGGAACCCCTCAGGTCCCGTCCGGCTCGCTCGCTCTCGATGAGCTCGTTCAGCCAGCGCACTTCGCGCTCCACGGACTCCATCCCGTGGCGCTGGAGCTCGAGTGTGTAGTCGTCCAGCCGCTCCCGCGTACGAGCCAGGGAGGCGCGCATCTTCTCCAGGCGCTCCTCCAGGCGGCTGCGTCGGCCCTCCAGCACGCGCATGCGCACATCGCGCGAGGTCTGCCCGAAGAAGGCGAACCGTGCGGCGAAGTGCTCGTCCTCGTACGCGTCGGGACCGGTCTGCGAGAGCAGGTCCTCGAAATGCTCCTTACCTTCCGCCGTCAGCCGATAGACGATCTTGGCGCGGCGTCCGGCGAGGGGAGCGGCGAGGGCGTCCTCGTGGGTGTTGCCGGGCTCCTCGGTCAACCAGCCGTTGGCGAGCAGCGTCTTGAGGCAGGGATACAAGGTTCCGTAACTGAACGCCCGGAACACACCCAGGGACGTATTGAGTCGTTTACGCAGCTCATAGCCGTGCATGGGGGACTCGCGCAGCAGGCCGAGCACGGCGAACTCAAGGATGCCGGAGCGCCGGCTCATCGTCGCCTCCTCTCGGCCCGCGGGTCCTCCGCGGGTCTCTCCGTGCCCCTCAACGCGTCTTTATCTCGCGCTGATGTATCGACTCGATACATCCCGACGATAGAACGGCGTATCGCACGGGACAAGAGGGGCGGTGGTGAACGGGATCACATAACCGATTCGTAGGAGGCAACTTGCCTGGTTTGCGGTGAACTTCGGGGCTCGGCGGGTTTTGGCGGTGCGTAGTCTGTGCGGCATGCAGACCACCGGGAACCATGCGACGCCTGGGGAGCGTCGTCGTCCCCGGTGCAGTACGGGTGAATGCGCGACCGACCGCATCCGTACGCCGGGGGGACCGGAAACCAGCCGCCGTTCCAGGCGCGCACGGGTGCGCCTGCCCGAGGAGTAATCGTTCGATGAGCGAGCACCGTCGCAAACCGCCGCAGCCGCAGGGAGGCGGACGTGCCGCGGCCCGACGTGGCCAGCCAGGCTCGTCCCCCGGTCGCCGCGCGGCACCGCGAGGCGCCAGCGGATCGCCTGCCGACTCTCCGGGAGACGCGGAGCGGCCGCTCGGCGGCCGCGCCGAGGCCCGGCGCGCCGCCCAGAGAAGCGGGGGCGGGCGCCGCAGGGCCGATCCCGGGGGCCGCCGCGGCGGCCCGGGCGGTCCCACCGGACCAGGACGGGGCCGGGGACGCACGGCACCGCCCGGCAAGAAGCGGATCATCGACTATCCCCGTGTCGGCAAGTACGGATGGCGCCGCTGGGTGCCGTCCTGGAAGCTCGTGTCGGGCATGTTCATCGGTTTCGTCGGCTGCCTCGTGGCTGTGGCCGGTATCGGGTACGCGATGGTGAGCGTTCCGGACGTGGCCAAGACGGCGACGGCGCAGAACAACGTCTACTACTGGTCCGACAAATCGGTGATGGTCGCCACCGGCGGTGAGACCAACCGGCAGATCATCAACTACGAGGACATCCCCAGGGAGATGCGCTACGCCGTCATCTCCCAGGAGAACAAGACCTTCGAGACCGACAGCGGTGTCGACCCGTCGGGCATCGGTCGCGCGATCTTCAACATGGCGCGGGGCGGTCAGACCCAGGGCGGTTCGACGATCACCCAGCAGTACGTGAAGAACGCCATGCTGGACGACCAGTCGCAGACCCTGTCCCGCAAGTTCAAGGAGATCTTCGTCGCGATCAAGGTGGGCGCCACCGTGCCCAAGCCGAAGATCATGGCCGGATACCTGAACTCGGCGTACTTCGGCCGCGGCGCCTACGGCATCCAGGCGGCCGCCCGCGCCTACTTCAACGTCGACGCCAAGGACCTCAACCCGGGTCAGTGCGCGTTCCTGGCGGCGATGCTGAAGGGCGCCACCTACTACGACCCGGCGGGCGCCACGTCCCTCGACCCCAACGCCACGGCGCAGGCGAACCAGAAGCGTGCGCTGGGGCAGATGCAGGACACCCTCGACAAGATGGTCAAGTACGGCCATCTGAGCGCAGCCGAGCGGGACAAGTACCGCACGCTGCCGCACTGGCAGAACCCGCGGTCCAACAGCCGGCTCAGCGGCCAGATCGGTTACCTGGTCGACCTCGCCAAGTCCTACCTGATCAACAACAGCGACAAGACCCACGTCACCGCGGACGATCTGCAGAAGGGCGGTTACCGGATCTACACGACCTTCGACAAGAAGAAGGTCGACGCGCTGGAAGCCGCCGTCAAGCGCGTCCGGGACGCCAACATCAAGCCCAAGCAGCGCCCGGAGACGGACACCTACGTCCAGTTCGGCGGTGCCTCGGTCGACCCGACGTCGGGCGCCATCAAGGCCATCTACGGCGGTGAGGACGCGACCAAGCACTTCACCGACAACGCCGACTCGACCGGTGCCCAGGTGGGTTCGACGTTCAAGCCTTTCGTGCTGGCGGCCGCGATGAAGTGGGGTGTCCGCGACCCGCACGGCCAGGAGAACCAGGGGCCCGACCAGCGCACGATCGCCTCCCCCAAGAGCCTGTACAGCGGCAAGAACAAGCTCAAGATCGAGAACTACGACCACACAGTCTGGACCGACAAGGACGGCAAGGAGTGGCTCCAGACCAACGACGGCAATGACAACGTCGGCAACCCGCCGGACTACAAGATCGACCTTCGCGAGGCGATGCAGTTCTCGGTGAACTCCGCCTATGTGCAGCTCGGCATGGACGTGGGCCTGGACAAGGTGAAGCAGTCCGCGCTGGACGCGGGTGTGCTGGAGAGCAGCCTGGCCAGCGCCAACTACCCGTCCTTCTCGATCGGTACCTCCGACCCGAGCGCCATCCGCATGGCCGGGGCCTACGGCACCTTCGCCGCCAGCGGCAAGCAGAACGACCCGTACTCGGTCGACCGGGTCGAGAACAAGGACGGGGTCGTCTTCACGCACAAGGCGGCGCCGAAGGACGCCTTCGACCCGAACGTGGCGAACAACGTCACCGACGTCCTGCGGACCGTGGTCGACAAGGGCACGGGCACCAGCGCCCGGCTGCCCGGACGTGAGGTGGCCGGCAAGACCGGTACCACCGACGGCAACAAGTCGGCCTGGTTCGTCGGCTACACCCCGCAGCTGTCCACCGCGATCAGCATGTTCCGTCTGGACGACAACGCGAACAACAAGCAGCGGACGTTCCTGGAGATGTACGGAACGGGTGGCCAGAAGAAGATCCACGGTGCCTCGTTCCCCGCGGAGATCTGGCACGACTACATGGCCGAGGCGCTCCAGGGCCAGCCGGCGCTGACCTTCCCGGCGCCCCAGCCCATCGGCAGGGTGATCAACCCCGAGCCGAGCCCGACGCCGACCCCGTCGGTCACCCAGAGCCCGTCCTCCAGCCCGAGCACGAGCCCGTCGCCGAGCGACAGCGGGCCCTCCTCGAGCCCGTCGGCCAGCCAGAGCTGTGGCTTCTTCGGCTGCAGCGACGGTGGCAACGGCAACGGCGGCAACAACGGCAACGGCGGGGGCAACGGCGGTCCCGGCGGGGGCGGCCCCGGCGGGGACGGCGGCCCGTCGCCCTCGACGTCGGCCACCGACCCCAATGGGGACAACCGGGGCACCGGCACGGGAGGCTTCTGGGGAGGCCCGACAGGCTGACCCGGTCGTCCGACCGATCGGCGGTCATATCGCCCGCCATGTGCGTTTCACGTGAAACATGGGCCGCCGCACCCGTGAGGTGTGGCGGCCCTCCGCGTTTTCCCGGACGGGTACGGCAGGATGTGGCCCATGCCCAGTGCAGAGACGACACCCGCGGGCGTGCGTGAGCCCGAGCCGGAGCGGTCCGCCCCATCGGAGCCGGTGCGCCCGACCAGGGAGGACGAGGTCGCAGCGGTCGGCAGTGAGCTGATCGGCGGCCCCATCGGGCGCTATGCCCGGCTGAGGACCTCCTGGTGGACGCCCGTGCGGGTCGTCGCACTGGTGGCGATCGGCATGTTCGCCCTCGGCCTGGTACAGAAGGCGCCGTGCTACCACAGCGCCTGGTTCTTCGGCGCGAGCTCCCAGTACACGAAGGCCTGCTACTCGGACATCCCGCACCTCTACCAGGGCCGCGGCTTCGCCGACCACCTCGTGCCCTATTTCGACAGACTCCCGGACGACCTCTCCGGCGGCATGGGCTACCTCGAATACCCGGTGCTGACCGGGGTGTTCATGCAGGTGGCCTCCTGGCTGACCCCGCACAGCGGCAGCATCCAGGACCAGGAGCAGTGGTACTGGTTCGTCAACGCCGCCATGCTGATGGTCTGCACGGCCGTCCTCGCCGTCTGCGTGGCCCGCACCCACCGGCGGCGCCCCTGGGACGGCCTGCTGGTCGCCCTGGCGCCCGCCGCGGCGCTGACCGCCACCATCAACTGGGACCTGCTGGCGGTGGCGCTGACGGCCGCCGCGATGCTGATGTGGGCCCGCCGCCGCCCGGTCGCCTTCGGCGTCCTCCTGGGGCTCGCCACGGCCGCCAAGCTCTATCCCGTCTTCCTGCTCGGGCCCCTGCTCGTGCTGTGCTGGCGGGCCGGCAAATGGCGGGAGTACGGGCAGGCCGTGGCCGGCGCGGCGGTCGCCTGGCTGGTGGTGAATCTGCCGGTGATGCTGTTCGCCTTCCCGGGCTGGTCGAAGTTCTACACGTTCAGCCAGGACCGGGGCGTCGACTTCGGCTCCTTCTGGCTGATCTGGTCCCAGAACTCCAGCAACCCGCCCGGCACCGGCTTCGTGAACACCGCGGCGACGGTGCTGGTGGTGCTGTGCGCCCTCGGCATCGCCGTGCTCACCTTCACCGCCCCGCGCCGGCCGCGCTTCGCCCAGCTGGCCTTCCTCATCGTCGCGGTCTTCGTCCTCACCAACAAGGTCTACTCGCCGCAGTACGTGCTCTGGCTGGTGCCGCTGGCGGCCCTCGCCCGGCCGAAGTGGCGGGACTTCCTGATCTGGCAGGCGTGCGAGGTGGCGTACTTCCTCGGCATCTGGATGTACCTCGCGTACACGACCAGCGGGGACGCCCACAAGGGCCTGCCGACGCACGGCTACCACTGGGCGATCGCGCTGCACCTGCTGGGCACGCTGTACCTGTGCGCCGTCGTCGTCCGCGACATCCTGACGCCGGAACGGGACGTGGTGCGCCGGTCCGGGGACGACGACCCCTCGGGCGGGGTGCTCGACGGGGCGGACGACGTCTTCGTCCTCGGCGCGGCGGCCCGCCCGCCCCGGCACGCCACCCGCCACGAGGCGCCGCAGGTGGACTGGGGCAGGCAGGACTCCGCACCCCACCAGGGCGATTCGCTCTGAGCGAACGCTTCCCGAGGGCATGAAGAAGGCCGTACACGGTGCTCCGTGTACGGCCTTCTCGCCGGACTGGGGCCTCAGCGGTCCACGATGCGGTCGAACTGCGTGGTGGTGTGCCGCAGATGGGCCACCAGCTCGTCGCCGACCTTGGGCTCCGCGGCGTCCGAGGGGACGAACAGGATCGACACCTGCATGTGCGGCGGCTCGGCGAACCAGCGCTGCTTGCCGTCCCAGACGAACGGGGAGAGGTTCCGGTTGACCGTGGCGAGACCGGCGCGGGCGACGCCCTTGGCGCGCGGCATGACGCCGTGCAGGGCCTTCGGGGCCTCCAGACCCACCCCGTGCGACGTACCGCCCGCCACGACCACCAGGAAGCCGTCGGAGGCCGCCTTCTGCTGCCGGTAGCCGAACCGGTCGCCCTTGGCCACCCGCGTGACGTCCAGGACGGCACCGCGGTACTGGGTCGCCTCGTGGTCCCCCAGCCACAGCCGCGTGCCGATGCGGGCGCGGAACCGGGTCTGCGGGAACTGCTGCTGGAGCCGGGCCAGTTCGTCGGCCTTGAGGTGGCTGACGAACATCGTGTGCAGCGGCAGCCGGGCCGCGCGCAGCCGGTCCATCCAGCCGATGACCTCCTCGACGGCGTCCGAGCCGTCGGTGCGGTCCAGCGGCAGATGGATGGCGAAGCCCTCCAGGCGGACGTTCTCTATGGCCTGGTGCAGCTGCGGCAGGTCCTGCTCGCTGATGCCGTGCCGCTTCATCGAGGACATCACCTCGATGACGACCCGGGCGCCCACCAGGCCGTACACGCCGTCGATCGAGGAGACCGAGCGCACGACCCGGTCGGGCAGCGGCACGGGCTCCTCGCCACGCCGGTAGGGCGTCAGCACCAGCAGGTCACCGCTGAAGAAATCCTTGATGCGCGCGGCCTCGTACGTCGTGCCGACGGCGAGCAGGTCCGAGCCGAGCCGGGTGGCCTCTTCCGACAGCCGTTCGTGCCCGAAGCCGTAGCCGTTGCCCTTGCAGACCGGGACCAGGCCCGGGAACTGCTCCTGCACATGCTTGTGGTGCGCCCGCCAGCGCGCGGTGTCGACGTAGAGCGTGAGCGCCATGGCCGGACCCGGACCCTTTCTCGTGGCTGAGGTGTTTCAGGGGTGTGAGTGCTGTGAACCCTATGGAATCAAACGTCGGCGGCTCAGCGGCGCGACATGTAGATGTCGAGCGCCTTGTGGAGCAGCTTGTTCAGCGGGAAGTCCCATTCGCCGAGGTACTCCGCGGCCTGGCCGCCCGTGCCGACCTTGAACTGGATCAGGCCGAACAGGTGGTCGGACTCGTCCAGGGAGTCGGAGATGCCGCGCAGGTCGTAGACGGTGGCACCGAGCGCGTAGGCGTCGCGCAGCATCCGCCACTGCATGGCGTTCGACGGCCGCACCTCGCGGCCGATGTTGTCGGAGGCGCCGTAGGAGTACCAGACGTGGCCGCCGACGATCAGCATCGTCGCCGCGGAGAGGTTCACGCCGTTGTGCCGGGCGAAGTACAGCCGCATCCGGTTGGGGTCCTCGGTGTTGAGGGCCGTCCACATGCGCTGGAAGTACGACAGCGGGCGGGGCCGGAAGTGGTCGCGCACGGCCGTGATCTCGTACAGCCGCTGCCACTCGGCGAGGTCCTGGTAACCGCCCTGGACGACCTCGACGCCGGCCTTCTCGGCCTTCTTGATGTTGCGTCGCCACAGCTGGTTGAAGTTCTTGTGGACCTCTTCCAGGGAACGGTTCGCCAGCGGCACCTGGTAGACGTAACGGGGCTGCACGTCACCGAAGCCGGCGCCGCCGTCCTCGCCCTGCTGCCAGCCCATGCGGCGCAGCTTGTCGGCCACCTCGAAGGCGCGCGGCTCGATGAAGTCGGCCTCCAGGTCGCGCAGGCGCTTGACGTCCTGGTCCTGGATGCCCTTCTTGATCGTCTCGGCGTTCCAGCGCCGGATGATCACCGGCGGGCCCATCTTCACGGAGAAGGCGCCCTGCTGCTTCAGGTGCGCCAGCATCGGCTGGATCCAGTCGTCCAGGTTCGGCGCGTACCAGTTGATGACCGGGCCTTCGGGCAGATAGGCGAGGTAGCGCTTGATCTTGGGCAGCTGGCGGTAGAGGACCAGGCCCACGCCGACCAGCTGGCCGGTGCGCTCGTCGAACCAGCCGAGGTTCTCCGAGCGCCATTCCGCCTTCACGTCTGCCCAGGCCGGGACCTGCATGTGACTCGCCGACGGCAGGCTCTGGATGTAGGCCAGATGTTGCTCGCGGCTGATGGTCCTCAGGGTCAGGCTCATGTCGGGGCGCTCCTCGGGCTGGTGTGTCCCCATGGGTACAGGGGCTCCGGCTCTCGCGCCGAAGCCTACTGCCCGGGTGAGCGCCCCGACCGGGCGGACGGCTCAGAAGGGCCCGCCCGCAAGGGGCCGGGTCAGAAGAGCCCGCCGAACAGGCCGCCGTTCGACATGCCGATCAGCAGGCCGATTCCGGAGGCGCCGAGACCCAGGACGAGCCCGAAGCGCTCGCGGGTGGTCACCGAGACCCACTGCCCGTACGCGCCGGTGAGGATGCCCACCAGGCCGGCCCAGGACGTGAGCAGATGCAGGCCGGGGAAGAACGCGGTGATGAAGGACAGCAGGCCCAGGACCAGCGTCACGGCCATCAGGATGTCCGGGACTGGGTGGGTCTTGCCGTCGCTGGCGAAGAGGGATCCGGCGGTGTTCGGCTGCAAAGCCTGTGCCATGGGGCACCTCCTGCGGAAGGCGGCGCATCGTAGCGCCGTACACACCCGACGCGTACAGATTGACGGCCCTCCCGGCCGGATTTCAACCGGAAGCGGGTGTGCGGGTAGTCTGTACCGTCTGCACCGGTGTCTGCCCGGATCCGGGGCGGGGAATCCTCCCGGCCCGTGATCGTCACACGATCGTCAGTGGAAAACCCTGATTGTCAGTGGTGGCCGATACCGTTGCGAACGCATTACGACCCTCCTGCCACGGAACGACCGTGGCCGCTGAGTCCAAAGGAGGTGGGTTCCACATGCGTCACTACGAGGTGATGGTCATCCTCGACCCCGATCTCGAGGAGCGTGCGGTCTCCCCGCTGATCGAGAACTTCATGTCCGTCGTCCGTGATGGCGGCGGCAAGGTGGAGAAGGTCGACACCTGGGGCCGTCGTCGTCTCGCCTACGAGATCAAGAAGAAGCCCGAGGGCATCTACTCGGTCATCGACCTGCAGGCCGAGCCTGCGGTCGTCAAGGAGCTCGACCGGCAGATGAACCTGAACGAGTCGGTCCTCCGGACCAAGGTCCTCCGTCCCGAGACCCACTGAGCTTTCGCTCGGCTGATCCCGGGATTCGAGTAGCAGCAAGCAGCCAGCAGCAAACCCGCCGAGAGGTTCCCCCATGGCAGGCGAGACCGTCATCACGGTCATCGGCAATCTTGTCGACGACCCCGAGCTGCGCTTCACCCCGTCCGGTGCGGCGGTCGCGAAGTTCCGCGTCGCGTCCACTCCCCGCACCTTCGACCGTCAGACCAACGAGTGGAAGGACGGCGAGAGCCTCTTCCTGACCTGCTCGGTCTGGCGCCAGGCGGCGGAGAACGTCGCCGAGTCGCTCCAGCGAGGCATGCGCGTGATCGTGCAGGGCCGGCTGAAGCAGCGGTCCTACGAGGACCGTGAGGGCGTCAAGCGCACGGTCTACGAGCTGGACGTCGACGAGGTCGGCCCCAGCCTGCGCAATGCCACGGCCAAGGTCACCAAGACCTCCGGCGGTGGCGGTCGCGGTGGCCAGGGCGGTTACGGCGGCGGTGGCGGCCAGGGTGGCGGCGGCTGGGGCGGCGGCCCCGGTGGCGGCCAGCAGGGCGGCGGCGCTCCGGCTGACGACCCGTGGGCGACCGGCGCTCCCGCCGGTGGCAACCAGGGTGGCGGCGGCTGGGGCGGTGGCTCCGGTGGCGGTGGCGGCTACTCGGACGAGCCTCCCTTCTAGGGCTCGTATCCACACTTCTTGATCACACAGGAGAAACACCATGGCGAAGCCGCCTGTGCGCAAGCCGAAGAAGAAGGTCTGCGCTTTCTGCAAGGACAAGGTCACGTACGTGGACTACAAGGACACGAACATGCTGCGGAAGTTCATTTCCGACCGCGGCAAGATCCGTGCCCGCCGCGTGACCGGCAACTGCACCCAGCACCAGCGTGACGTCGCCACGGCCGTGAAGAACAGCCGTGAGATGGCGCTGCTGCCCTACACGTCCACCGCGCGATAAGGGAAGGGTGACCGACTCATGAAGATCATCCTCACCCACGAGGTCTCCGGCCTCGGTGCCGCCGGCGACGTCGTCGACGTCAAGGACGGCTACGCTCGCAACTACCTGATCCCGCGGAAGTTCGCTATCCGCTGGACCAAGGGTGGCGAGAAGGACGTCGAGCAGATCCGTCGTGCTCGCAAGATCCACGAGATCCAGACCATCGAGCAGGCCAACCAGATCAAGGCCCAGCTCGAGGGCGTGAAGGTCCGCCTGGCCGTTCGCTCCGGCGACTCCGGCCGTCTCTTCGGTTCCGTCACCCCGGCCGACATCGCGTCCGCGATCAAGGCTTCCGGTGGCCCCGAGGTCGACAAGCGCCGTGTGGAGCTGTCCGCTCCGATCAAGACCCTGGGCGCCCACGAGACGTCCGTGCGTCTGCACCCCGAGGTGGCCGCCAAGGTCAACATCGAGGTCGTCGCGGGCTGACCGCCGTGCTCGGTCTGAGCAGCTGAGAGAGAGGGGCCGTACCCATCGCGGGTACGGCCCCTCTCCTTTGTGCGCGGCCCTTTCGTGTGCAGCCCTCGGGCGGAGGGTGATGTTTCACGTGAAACGGTCAGCGGGTCGCGCCCGTCACGATCCAGCGGCCCGAGCGGCTGCGCCACCACAGGGTCGCCATGCGGGTGGTCATCATCAGCGTCATCGCGGCCCACAGCGCGGTCAGTCCGCCGCCGAGCGTCGGGACGAGCAGGGCGACCGGCACGAACACGGCCAGGGTCAGCAGCATGGCCCAGGCCAGATAGGGCCCGTCGCCCGCGCCCATCAGGACTCCGTCCAGGACGAAGACGATCCCGCAGATGGGCTGTGACAGCGCCACCATCAGCAGAGCGGGCAGCGCCGCGTCCTTGACCACCGCGTCACCGGTGAACAGCGGGAGGAAGAGCGGCCGGGCGGCGACCACCAGCAGCCCGAGGACGACACCGGTCGCGATGCCCCACCGGACCATCCGCCGGCATGCCTCACGAGCACCCTGGGCATCGCTCGCACCGAGGTAGCGGCCGATGATGGCCTGTCCCGCGATGGCGATCGCGTCGAGCGCGAAGGCAAGCAGATTCCACAGGGACAGGATGATCTGGTGGGCGGCGATGTCGGCGTCCCCGAGCCGGGCCGCGACCGCGGTGGCGATCATGAGGATGGCGCGCAGCGACAGGGTGCGGACCAGCAGGGGTACGCCGGCCTGCGCCGAGGCCCGGATACCGGCCGCGTCCGGGCGGAGCGAGGCTCCGTGCCGACGGGCGCCGCGCACGACCACGGTCAGATAGACGGCCGCCATCCCGCACTGCGCGACGACCGTGCCCCAGGCCGAGCCGGCGATGCCGAGTCCGGCGCCGTAGACCAGGCTTGCGTTGAGGACGGCGTTGGCGATGAAGCCGGCGACGGCGACATACAGGGGAGTCCTGGTGTCCTGGAGGCCGCGCAGCACGCCGGTGGCGGCGAGCACCATGAGCATGGCCGGGATGCCCAGGGAGGAGATGCGCAGATACGTCGTGGCGTAGGGGGCGGCCGTGGAGGAGGCGCCGAAGAGGTCCACGATGCCGGGGGCCAGTGGAAGGACGACGGCGATGACGGCACACCCGAGCAGCAGCGCCAGCCAGATGCCGTCCATGCCCTGGCGGATGGCGCCCCGGAGATCGCCCGCGCCCGTGCGGCGGGCCACGGCGGCAGTGGTGGCGTAGGCGAGGAAGACGAACACGCTCACGGCGGTGGTCAGCAGTGCGGAGGCGACGCCGAGACCGGCGAGCTGAGCGGTGCCGAGATGGCCGACGATCGCGCTGTCCACCATGACGAAGAGGGGCTCGGCGACGAGTGCGCCGAAGGCCGGGACGGCCAGCGCGACGATCTCTCGGTCGTGCCGCCGACGGGTGGCCTCGGGGATCTCGGGAGCCTGAGTCATGAGCGCTAATCTAATCGTCCACAGGTAAGAGATGCAATTGGCTGGCGCCCCTTACTTGCGATCTCGGCCGCCGTCGTTTCGCGCACCGTTCGAAGCGATCTTGGCCCGACCGGGAAACTTTTTCTTCTGCACAGCCCGTGGATCCCGAACCCGCAGGTCAGAGAGGTGTTGCCGACGAGGGCGAGGGCTTGTTCACAGGGCTGTCCACCGGGTCGTGCACAGGTTTCGGCGAGTTCTCCACAGCATCGGGCCGGTCGTCCACATGGCCTGTGGATAACCAGATTGGCTGACGGTGCCGACGGGCCTACCGTGGTCCGGCGCCCGCTCCTTCTCCCGGCCCCGGAAGACGTTCCCTCCGAGGTTCGGGAAACGGCATATACCGACCGCGCCAGAAGCGGAGTCGGGCCTCTCGATTTGTCAGTGCCGTGCCGTACAACAGAGGTCACGGCGAGGTCCGCCGCGCGGACGGGAGGAGGTGGCTCGGTGAGCATTTCCGAGCCCTTGGACGATCCGTGGGCGGACAGCGGGCCCAGCGATCGTCTGCCGGCCTCCCGTCGGCGTCCCGACGGCGGCCGGGGTCGTGACGAGCAGCACGACCGGGGCCGGGACAACGCTTCCTGGGACGGCGGCGGCTCCTCCTTCGAGCGGGTGCCCCCCCAGGACCTCGACGCCGAGCAGTCGGTGCTGGGCGGCATGCTGCTGTCCAAGGACGCCATCGCCGACGTCGTGGAGATCCTCAAGGGCCACGACTTCTACAAGCCCGCGCACGAGACGATCTACCAGGCGATCCTGGACGTCTACGCCAAGGGCGAGCCGGCCGACCCGATCACCATCGCCGCCGAGCTCACCAAGCGCGGCGAGATCAACAAGGTCGGCGGCGCCGCGTACCTGCACAGCCTGGTCCAGACGGTGCCGACGGCGGCCAACGCCGAGTACTACGCGGAGATCGTCCACGAGCGCGCCGTCCTGCGCCGTCTGGTCGAGGCCGGGACGCGCATCACCCAGATGGGATACGCGGCCGACGGCGACGTGGACGAGATCGTCAACAGCGCCCAGGCCGAGATCTACGCCGTCACCGAGCAGCGCACCAGTGAGGACTATCTGCCGCTGGGCGACATCATGGAGGGCGCCCTCGACGAGATCGAGGCGATCGGCTCGCGCAGCGGCGAGATGACGGGCGTGCCGACCGGCTTCACCGACTTCGACTCGCTCACCAACGGTCTGCACCCCGGTCAGATGATCGTCATCGCGGCCCGTCCCGCCATGGGCAAGTCGACGCTCGCCCTGGACTTCGCGCGGGCCGCGGCCATCAAGCACAACCTGCCGAGCGTCATCTTCTCGCTCGAAATGGGGCGCAACGAGATCGCGATGCGTCTGCTGTCCGCCGAGGCCCGGGTCGCCCTGCACCACATGCGCTCCGGCACGATGACCGACGAGGACTGGACCCGGCTCGCCCGCCGCATGCCGGACGTCTCGGCCGCCCCGCTCTACATCGACGACTCCCCGAACCTGTCGATGATGGAGATCCGGGCCAAGTGCCGTCGGCTCAAGCAGCGCAACGACCTGAAGCTGGTCGTCATCGACTATCTCCAGCTGATGCAGTCCGGCGGCTCCAAGCGCGCCGAGAGCCGTCAGCAGGAGGTCTCGGACATGTCCCGTAACCTCAAGCTGCTCGCCAAGGAGCTGGAGATCCCGGTCATCGCGCTGTCCCAGCTCAACCGTGGTCCCGAGCAGCGCACCGACAAGAAGCCGATGGTCTCCGACCTGCGTGAGTCCGGCTCGATCGAGCAGGACGCCGACATGGTCATCCTGCTGCACCGCGAGGACGCCTACGAGAAGGAGTCCCCGCGCGCGGGCGAGGCCGACCTGATCGTCGCCAAGCACCGAAACGGTCCCACGGCCACCATCACGGTCGCCTTCCAGGGCCACTACTCGCGCTTCGTGGACATGGCCCAGACCTGATCGGACGCCGCGGCCCCTGGGTGACGCGCCCGCGCCGGAAATGAATTCGACGCCCGGTGTTCCAGCGGATGGACTGGGGGGATGACGACTTCACAGGACGTGCTGCTCCCGGGGACGCAGCGCGCATTGCTGCACAGGATCGCCGTCGCCCAGCGCGAGGGACGGACACCGTCGCTGGTCGCCGCCGTGGTGCGCGACGGGCAAACCGTGTGGCACGGGGCGCGCAGCTCGGTGGAGGGGCACGCGCCGGACGAGAACGTGCAGTACCGGATCGGGTCCATCACCAAGACCTTCACGGCCGTACTGGTGATGCGGCTGCGCGACGAGGGCGTGCTCGACCTCGGTGATCCGCTGGACAAGCATCTGCCGGGCACCGCCGTGGGGCAGGCCACGATCGCCCAGCTGCTCGCGCACACGGGCGGGGTGGCGGCCGAGTCCCCCGGGCCCTGGTGGGAGCGGACCCCGGGCTCGCTGCGGCCCGAGCTGAGCGATGTACTCGGCGAGCAGCCCCTGCTGCATCCCGCGGGGCGGCTGCACCACTACTCCAACACCGGCTACACATTGCTCGGCGCGTTGGTGGAGGAGCTGCGCGGCGCCCCCTGGGAGGAGGTGCTGCGCCGGGAGATCCTCGAACCGCTCGGCCTGCACCGCACCAGTGCTCGGCCGCAGGCCCCGCACGCGGGCGGCTGGGCGGTGCATCCGTGGGCCGACGCGCTGCTGCCGGAGCCAGCGGAGGACCTGGGCCGGATGGCGTCCGCCGGCCAGCTGTGGTCGACCACGGGGGACCTGGCGCGGTTCGCGGTCTTCCTGGCCCATGGCGACGAGCGGGTGCTGAGCGCGGAGTCGGTGCTGGAGATGCGGACCCCGGCGGCGCCGGCCGAGGCATCCGCTGTGGTGGACGGGACCAGTTACGGCCTCGGGATGCAGCTCACCACCCGCGACGGGCGGCTGCTGGTCGGGCACTCCGGTTCGCTGCCCGGCTTCCTGGCCAACCTCACCATCAGCGTGGAGGACGATCTGGCCGCGGTGGTGCTCACCAACTGCACCAGCGGGCCGTCGCTGGGGACCGTGGGCGCCGATCTCGTGCGGATCGTCGCCGAGGCGGAGCCGAAGATCCCCGAGCCGTGGCGCCCGCTGCGGGAGGTCGACCCGGCGGTCCTGGAACTGGCCGGTCAGTGGTACTGGGGGACTGCTGCCTTCGGGCTGCGGGTGACGGCCGACGGTCTTCTCTCGCTCGCTCCCTTGACCGGCGGCGGGCGCGGCTCCCGCTTCCGCTCGAACGGCGACGGCACCTGGACGGGGCTGGAGGACTACTACGCCGGTGAGCTGCTGCGGCCGGTGCGGCGGCCGGACGGGTCGCTGAGCCATCTCGACCTCGGCTCGTTCGTGTTCACCCGGCAGCCGTACGACCCCGAGGCCCCGGTGCCCGGTGGCGTGGACCCGGAGGGCTGGCGGGGCCTCGCCTGATCCGTCGAACGGTCCACCGACGAAGAGGGACTCGCGTTTCACGTGAAACGCGGGCCCTCTTTGCTCCGCTTCCAGCGAGGTGAAGGCCGTCAGAGGTGCAGCTTGAAGCCCTCGTGGGAGGCGGTGAAGCCGAGCCGCTCGTAGAAGCGGTGGGCGTCGGGACGGGCCTTGTCGGACGTCAGCTGCACCATCCGGCAGTCGAGCCGCCGGGCCGTGTCGATGGCCCACTGGATCAGTTCGGTGCCCAGCCCGCTGCCGCGTTCGTCGGCATGGATGCGCACGGCCTCGATGAGCGCTCGTGTCGCGCCCCGGTGGGAAAGCCCGGGGATGGTGGTGAGCTGGAGGGTCCCGATCACCCGGCCGTCGCGCACCGCGACGACGAGATGCTGGTTCGGGTCCGCCTCCAGCCGCTTCAGCGCCGCCTGGTACGGCGCGGGATCGTCGGGCGACTCCCGCTGTGCGCCCAGCGGATCGTCGACGAGCATGGCGATGATCGCCGGAAGGTCGTCGGCGGTTGCCGCCCGTATCTCAAGATCTCCCATACCCGCACCCTACGCGGGCACGTTCAGCGACTCCACGACCCTGACCAGCGGGGCCAGTTCGGGGTTCTCCGATGCCTTGTCCAGCGCCTCGCGCAGGGCGGCGTCATTGGTGGGCCGTGCCTTCTCCAGCAACCGCAGGCCCTCCTCGGTGACGTTGGTGTAGATGCCACGCCGGTCGGTGGGGCACAGATAGCGCTCCAGCAGGCCGCGGTCCTCGAGGCGGGTGACCAGACGTGTGGTGGCGCTCTGGCTGAGCACGACCGCGTCGGCGACCTGCTTCATCTGGAGATGCCCGCCCTCGCCGTCGTGCTGTCGGCTCAGTACGTCGAGCAGTGAGTACTCGCGCACGCTGAGGTCGTGCTGCGCCTGCAGGGCGCGCTCGATGTGCGCCTCGATCTTCCCGTGCAGCGCAGAGAGGGCGCACCAGCCCTGAGCGAGGGCGGTGAGCGCGGGGTCCGTCGCTGTCATTGGCGTGTTCCTCCGTCCCGGAGCGGATTCCTCAAGAGTAGACCACTTCCGTGATAGCCCGCTCTTGCAATTATCCCGCGTCTGCAATTATCGTGATGACACGCAAAGCGCTCCTGCAACCGTTTGGGAAGGTGTACCCCCACATGCCTCTCGCGCTTCTGGCCCTCGCGATCGGGGCCTTCGGAATCGGGACCACCGAGTTCGTGATCATGGGTTTGCTGCCCGAGGTCGCGGGTGATTTCGGGGTCTCCATCCCCACGGCCGGCCTGCTGGTGACCGGCTACGCGCTCGGCGTGGTCATCGGCGCCCCGCTGATGACCGTGCTCGGCACCAAGGTCCCTCGCAAGCGGATGCTGATGCTGCTGATGGGCCTCTTCATCGCGGGCAACCTGCTGTCCGCGCTGGCCCCCGCCTTCGCGGTCATGCTGATCGGCCGTGTGGTCGCCTCGCTCGCTCACGGAGCCTTCTTCGGCATCGGCTCGGTCGTGGCGGCCGAGCTGGTCGCGCCGCAGAAGAAGGCCGGCGCCATCGCCATGATGTTCACCGGACTGACCGTCGCCAATGTCGTCGGTGTCCCGCTGGGCACCCTGGTCGGCCAGCACGTCGGCTGGCGCGTCACCTTCGGGATCGTCGCCGCGCTCGGCGTGATCGGTCTCGCCGGCATCGCCAAGCTGGTGCCCGAGCTGCCCCGCCCCGAGGGCGTGCACCTGCGGCACGAGGTGGCCGCTTTCAAGAACGCCCAGGTCCTGCTCGCCATGGCGATGACCGTCCTCGGTTTCGGCGGTGTCTTCGCGGCCATCACCTACATCGCGCCGATGATGACCCACGTCGCCGGCTTCGCCGACGGTTCGGTCACCTGGCTGCTGGTCCTGTTCGGCATCGGCATGGTCGGCGGCAACCTCATCGGCGGCAAGTTCGCCGACCGCGCCCTGATGCCGATGCTGTACGTCTCGCTGGGCGCCCTGGCCCTCGTCCTCGCCCTGTTCACGCTGACCGCCCACAACAAGATCGCGGCCGCCGTGACCATCGCCCTCATCGGCGCCCTCGGCTTCGCCACCGTCCCGCCGCTGCAGAAGCGCGTCCTCGACCAGGCGCACGGCGCGCCCACGCTCGCCTCGGCGGTGAACATCGGCGCCTTCAACCTGGGCAACGCCCTCTCCGCCTGGCTCGGTGGCCTGGTGATCTCGGCCGGCTTCGGCTACACGGCCCCCAACTGGGTCGGTGCCGTCCTCGCGGCAGCCGCGCTGGTCCTCGCCGTCCTCTCGGCCGTCCTGGAGCGCCGCGACGCCGCCCGCGCCACCGTGGTCGCCGCGGGCGCCCCCAGCGGTCGGCACGCCGCCGTCCACCACTGAGTCACCACCCCGGACGCCACCACAGCGCCCTTCACAGCCACCCGCACCGGCCCCGGTGCGGCCCCCACCGCAACACCCGAGGAGACACGTCCATGACCACCACCGCCGTCGCCCCGCTCACCATCGAGGACGCCGAGCTGCTGGTCGCCACGGCCCGCCGAGCGGCCGAGGAGGCGGGAGTCACCGTCAGCGTCACCGTTCTGGACGCGGGCGGCCACCTGCTCGCCTTCCGCCGGGACGACCGGGCCGTGCTGATCTCCGGCGAGACCAGCACCCGCAAGGCCTACACCGCGCTTCAGCTGAACACCCCCACCGCCGACCTGGTCGACGCCGTGCAGCCGGGCGGCCTCTTCCACACGCTGCCGACGGCCCTCGACCGGCCGCTGCTGTTCATCGCGGGCGGCGTCCCCGTCCACCGGGACGGCCGGCTGATCGGCGCCGTCGGCGTCGGTGGCGGGGCGCCCGTGCAGGACCACGGCTTCGCCACCGCGGCCGTGCGGGCCCTCGCCTGATCGCCCGCTCCGGTACGGACACAGGCCCCGCCGCTTCCCGCGGCGGGGCCTGTCCATGTCGTACGGCGGCTCAGCCGGCGGCCACCGTCAACGGGGCGAACCGGCGCGTCCAGTCACCGGGCAGCTCGTGGGTGCCGTACGACATCACCGAGTTGAACACCACGGACGCCAGGCCCCGCGCCTTGGCCCACGCCAGCAGCTCCTCGTGGCGCACGTCGATGTCGGTGCGCAGCGGACGGTCCGTGCCGGCTGCCAGGGAGGTGATCAGCGCCCGGGCGGTCTCCGTGTCCCGGGCGATCAGCGGTCCGACGACATGGGTGTCCATGTTCGGCCAGGCGGCCGCGTAACCGGTGATCCGGCCGTCCTCCTCGGCCACCCGGAGCTGGTCCGCGAAGGCGGGCAACCGGGCGATGAGGGGCGTGCGGTCGGCGCCGAACACCTCCTCGTCCAGCCGCAGGATCCCGGCCAGGTCCTCCGCGGTGGCGGCGCGCGTGCGCACCCCGGTCTCCGGCCCGCCGGGCGTGAAGCGGCCCATGAGCATCTCAGCCCGCCCCGTCACCTTGAAGCCCAGCTCCTCGTAGAGCGGGCGGCCGTTCTCCGTGGCGTGCAGCGTCAGCGGGGTGCCGTCCATGAGCGACAGCACATGGCGCATCAGGCGGCGTCCGACGCCCCGACGGGCATGGCGCTCGGCGACGAGGACCATGCCGACGGAGCCGAGTTCCGGCCGCTCCCAGGTTCCGTACTCGGTGAGGACGCAGGCGGCGACGAGGCCGCCCCGGGGGTCGTCGATACCGAAGCCCCGTCCTGCCGTGAGGAGGAAGCCCCACTTGTGTTCCTCGCGTGGCCACCCCCGGTCCTCGGACAGGTCGGCGCAGGCGGCGAGATCGCGAAGCGTCAGACGGCGAATGGGCAGAGCGTCGAGGGAAGGAGTTGGCACGCACGTCAGGCTGTCCGAAGCAGGCCCCCGGCGTCCACCCGTTTCGATGCGGACGCACGCGCTTTAGGTCATCTCGTAGCCGTACGTACAGTCCGTGGACAGCCCGGCGGTGCGCGGCCGAGCGGGAGTGTTTCACGTGAAACATCGCCCGGCCCGCCGGCTGCTCGGAGATGCCTGGCTATCCCAGATCCGGAGCGTGCATGGCGCGCACGCCCTCGATGTTGCCGTCCAGATAGTGCCGCAGCGACAGTGGGACCAGATGGACGGAGGCGATGCCGACCCGGGTGAACGGGACACGGACGATCTCGTACTCGCCGGCCGGCTCGTCCACCTCCGGGCCGTGGCGCAGGGAGGGGTCCATGGACTCCAGTCGGCAGACGAAGAAGTGCTGCACCTTCACACCGGTCGCGCCCCCGTCCTCGCCGATGTGCTCCACGGTGTCCACGAAGCACGGCACCACATCGGCGATCTTGGCGCCCAGTTCCTCGTATACCTCCCGGTGCAGGGCGTCCACGACGGTCGAGTCCCCGGGCTCGACCCCGCCGCCGGGGGTCACCCAGTAGGGATCGACGCCGGGCTTGGTGCGCTTGATCAAGATCAGGTCGTCACCGTCCAGGAGAACGGCGCGGGCGGTGCGCTTGACCACGGGTCGGACGGTCATGGGAGAAATGTGGCCCGGCTGGTTCCACGTGAAACATCGTAAAGCGGGTTCGGACGACCGCGTTGCGTGGCCCTCGGGAGGGCTCAGTACCAGCGTGCGGCCGCCCTCAGCAGGCGTTCACGGGCCTGCGCCACGGGTGGCAGGGCGAGCGTGCCCGTGCGCACCACCAGGAAGTGGGTGCGCAACGGCGGCACCACCGGGTCGTGCAGGGCGACGAGCGCTCCCCCGTCGAGTGACGGTGCGCACAGGTACCGGGGCAGTACGGCCAGTCCCGCGCCCGCGTTCGCACAGGCGAGCACGGCCCGCAGATCGGGGACGACGATTGTGCCGGGGGCGGCCGGGCGGGCGTCGAAGACCGAGGTCCAGTAGCGGGAGACGAACGGCAGCGACTCGTGGATGTCGATCAGGGGCAGGTCCTTGAGTGCGGGTGCCCCCTTCAGCCGTAACGCGTCCGGGCCGATGCGCTCGGCCCAGCGGGGAGCGGCGACCAGCACATGCTCCTCGTCGCAGAGCGCGGTCGCGGTGAACAGGGCGCCGCGTGGGCGGGTGGTGCTGATGGCCAGATCGTGGTGCCCGGCCGCCAGCCCTTCCAGGACCTCTTCCGTGGTCCCGAAGGAGGCCCGCAGTGCGAAGCCCCTGCCGTCCTCGCCGACCGGCTTGGTGAGGGCGGGCAGGGCCCGTTCGGCGATGAACTCAGGCGGTCCGGCCAGGTGCAGCGTTCTTCGCGAGGACGCGTCCTCCAGCCGGCTCTCGGCTATCTCCACCAGCGCGTCGAGGTGGGGCGCGGCCTTGTGGGCGAGTTCGTCGCCGATGCTGGTCGGGGTGACGCCGCGGGCCTGGCGGAGGAAGAGGGGCCTGCCCAGCTGGCGTTCCAGCGTGCGGATCTGCGAGGTGACGGCGGGCTGGGAGAGGCCGAGCAGCGCCGCGGCGCGGGTGAAGGAACCGGCCCGGTGCACGGTGACGAAGGTGCGCAGCAAGGCCAGATCCATGGCAAGCCCCTCCCTGCCCTCGCCCTGCGGCCCCGGCAGTCGGCAACGATAAATATGTCGATACCCCCCTGCCATCAGCGTGATTGGACACTGACACAGAGTCAACTAGCCTTGGTCGCACGGTTCTTCGCAAGCGGAACCGCAGACGGTCCGAGCCAAGAGGGGGGAGGCTCGGACCGTCGTCCCTTTTCCGGTGGACGCCGGTCAGTCCGCCGACTCGTCCAGGGCGCGCAGGATGTCCGCCACCAGGTCCCCGGGGTCCTCGGCGCCGATCGACATCCGGATGAACCCCTCCGGGACCGCGTCCCCGCCCCAGCGGGCGCGACGCTCGGCCGTGGAACGCACCCCGCCGAAGCTCGTCGCGTCCTCCACCAGGCGCAGGGCGGCGAGGAAGCGCTCGGCACGCGCGCGCGTGGGCAGCGTGAACGACACCACACAGCCGTAGCGGCGCATCTGCCGGGAGGCGACCTTGTGCGCGGGGTCGTCGGGCAGCCCCGGGTACCGCAGGCCCGACACCTCCGGCCGCTGCCGCAGGGCCTCGGCGACGGTGAGCGCGGTGGCGTTCTGCCGGTCGGCGCGCAACTGGAGCGTGGCGATGGACCGGTGCGCGAGCCAGGACTCCATGGGCCCGGGGATCGCCCCGACGATCTTGCGCCAGCGCCGTACGGCGGCCATCACCTCGGCGTCGCGCCCGGCCACGTACCCCAGGAGGACATCCCCGTGCCCGGTGAGCTGCTTGGTGCCGCTGGCCACGGAGAAGTCGGCGCCCAGAGCCAGCGGGCGCTGCCCGAGCGGAGTGGCGAGAGTGTTGTCGACGGCCACCAGGGTGCCCTGGGCGTGGGCCGCGACCGCCAGGCGCCGGATGTCGCACACGTCGAGCCCCGGGTTCGACGGCGACTCGATCCACAGCAGCCGGGCCCCCTCCAGCACCTCCAGCTGGGCGTCCCGGCCGGTCGGGGCGGTGCGCACCTCGACGCCGTACGCCTCCAGCTGGGCGCGGACCAGGGGCAGTGCCTGGTAGCCGTCGGACGGCAGCACCACCGCGTCCCCCGCACGCAGCTGTGAGAAGAGCACGGCGGAGATCGCGGCCATGCCGGAGGCGAACACCAGCGTCTCGACATCCGCCCGCCCGGGAGCCTCCAGCTCGCCGATGGCGTTCTCCAGCAGCGTCCAGGTCGGGTTGTCGTCCCGGCCGTAGGAGTACGGACCCGCGACCTCGCCCGGCAGATGGAAGTGCGCAGCGAAGACGGGGCCGGGCAGGGTCGGCTCGTGTTTGACCGGCTCGGGCAGCCCGGCCCGGACCGCGCGAGTGCCGTCGCCGACAGGGTCCTCACTCATACCGGTCGCGCTCATGCCGCCCGTCCCTCCAGGTGTTCCCGTACGGCGGCGAGCAGACCGGTGCTCGCCTCCTCCACCATCTCAAGGCATTCCTCGAAGCCGTCCAGGCCGCCGTAGTACGGGTCCGGCACATCGAGGTCGTCACCGCCCGCGGGAGGCTCGTCCGGCGCGGGGGAGCCGGGCGAGGTGTGGGCGTACGCACGCAGCAGCCGGATCTTGCGCGCGTCCGCCTCGGTCGGCGCGAGCCGGCGCAGGGCCCTGAGGTGCCCCGCGTCCAAGGCGATCACGAGATCGAGGCGGGCGAACCACGAGGGCTGGAACTGACGCGCGATGTGGTCGCAGTCGTAGCCGTGGTCGTGCAGGACGGCGACGGTGCGCGGGTCGGCGGGCTCGCCCTCGTGCCAGCCGCCGGTCCCGGCGCTGTCGATCTCCACGTGTTCCTCCAGCCCGGCCTCCGCCACCTGCGCGCGGAAGACGTACTCGGCCATCGGGGAACGGCAGATGTTGCCGGTGCACACGAAGCAGACGCGGTAGGTCATGGGGCGCTCAGTCCTCGTCCGGAAGGATCATGTGCAGAGCCCAGGAGACGACCGAGATGATCAGACCGCCGAGGACGGCCGTCCAGAACCCCTCCACATGGAAGCTCAGCTGGAGCTTGCCGCACACCCACGAGGTCAGCAGCAGCATCAAGGCGTTGACGACCAGGGTGATCAGGCCCAGCGTCAGAATGAACAGCGGGAAGGTGAGCACCTTCAGAACGGGCTTGACCAGCCAGTTCACCAGACCGAAGATCAGCGCGACGACGATGAGCGTGCCGGCCTTCTCGGCGGTGCCGGCACCGGTCAAGGTGATCTTGTCCAGGAGCCATACGGCCACCGCCAGGGCTCCCGCGTTCGCGATCGTCTTGACTACGAAATTCTTCATGTGTCTGATCGTGGCAGACCCGATCGGATGCGAGCAGTGAGGCGAGGGCGGCAACGAAGATGAAGGCATTCCGGCTGGACGAACTGGAGGCGGAACGCGCCGCCAACGAGGGTGCCTACCTACAGTTCCTGCGCGAGCGGAACATGTCGGTCGGGCTCTACGCCCTCGACGCGGGCGAGCACGACCCGCAGAAGCCGCACAACCAGGACGAGGTGTACTTCGTCGTCAGCGGCCGCGCGTCCATCACCGTCGGCCTGGAGACGACCGAGGTGGCGCGGGGCAGCGTCGTGTACGTGCCCGCCGGTGTCGCGCACAAGTTCCACCACATCAGCGAGGACCTGAGGGTGCTCGTCGTCTTCTCTCCGCCCGAGGCGTGAGAACGGACCCCCGGATTCCCTAGGGGACGGTTCAGGGGAGGACAAGGGCCGCGGGTGCCCCGCGGGCCCCCTTGACGGCCCTAGCATCGGACGCAGGACATCGGGACCGTACGAGACGTACGCACGAGACGAGAAGGACGAGGGCCATGCGAGGGATCTTCGCGGGACTGCCGTGGTGGGTGAAGTGGGTCGCGGTGCCGGTCATCGCCCTGGTCGTCTTCGGCGGGCTGATAGCGAGCGTCGTCGGTTTCGTGATCGGGCTGCTGTTCAAGGTCCTGGTCTTCGTGGCCCTGGTCGGCGGACTGATCTACATCGTGCGCAAGTTCATGTCGAACTCCTCCTCGCACAGCGACTGGTGAACGACGAGGGGAGCCGGTGACCGGTGAGGGGGTGCCGGTTCCCTCGGGGGAGGGAAGTTTCCCCGCGAGCCGGTCTGCGCGCGGTGGCAGGCCGTTAGAGTCCGGAACTCCCCACGGGCCCGCCCCGTGGGTGGCGCAGACCCCCAACCGTGCTCCCCGCTCTCGCACGGCCTGCCCCCTCGCGCTTCCGGAGTAACCTTTGGCCACGGTCGACACCGCACCGGCAGAAACCCGCTCACTCCCCGCCCAGCCCCGCTCCCGTGCCGCTTCCCCGCGGCGGCCGTCCGGCATGGCCGTCGAGCCGCAGCCGGCCACCGCGACCCTCATCGGCTCCGTGCAGCGCGCCATGCGGCTGCTGGAGACGGTCGCGGCCCATCCGTACGGCGCCCCCGCCAAGCAGCTCGCCCGTGCGACCGGCCTGGCCCTGCCCACCGCCTACCACCTGCTGCGCACTCTGGTGCACGAGGGCTATCTGCGCCGGGAGAAGGGGCTGTTCTTCCTCGGTGACGCGGCCGAGCGGCTGAGCAGCAACGGAGCCCGGGAAAATCGTCGCTGCAAGGTCGCGGACACGCTCGCGCACTGGCGTGATTCCATCGGTGCGCCGATGTACTACGCGATGTACCGGGACGGCGAGATCGAGGTCCTGTGTGTCTCCGACTCCCGGGACGCCCCCGCGGCCGAGGAGTGGGCCGACTTCCGCGAGACCGGGCATGCGCACGCCATCGGCCAGTGCCTGCTCTCCCAGCTGGACGAGAACGCCCGCCGCGACCACCTCGCGCGCTACCCGGTACAGGCCCTCACCCCGTACACCGTGCGCGAGGGTGACGCCCTGCTGCGGCGGCTGGCCCGGGTGCGGCGCATGGAGCCGGTGGTGGAGCGCCAGGAGTACGCGCTCGGCACGGTCTGCGCGGCGGTCCCCATCACGGTCGGCACGACCGCGGCCACCGTGGCCTTCGCGCTCCCGGCCCATCAGGCCGACCGGCTGCTGCCCGCGGCCCACCGGTTGCAAACGGAGATCGGCCGCAACATCGGGTCGCTCACGCTGTCTATCAGTATCTGAAATCTTACTCCTTGTGATCCACTGTGTACTTTCAGCAAGATTTACCACGGGCAGAGGGATCAAACCCGGCCAGTCGAAGTCATACGACGGGGTAGGCGATGCGCGAGTCCGTACAGGCAGAGGTCATGATGAGCTTTCTCGTCTCGGAGGAGCTCTCCTTCCGCATTCCGGTGGAGTTGCGCTACGAGACCGGCGATCCCTACGCCGTGCGGCTCACCTTCCATCTGCCCGGCGACGCCCCGGTCACCTGGGTCTTCGGGCGGGAGTTGCTGATCGACGGCGTCGGACGGCCGTGCGGGGAGGGCGATGTGCGCATCTCCCCCGTCGAGGCCGAGGTGCTGGGCGAGGTGCTGATCAGGCTTCAGGTCGGCTGCGACCAGGCCCTGTTCCGCTCGTCCGCGTCGCCGCTCGTGGCCTTCCTCGACCGTACGGACAAACTGGTGCCGCTCGGCCAGGAGGGGGCGCTGGCCGATTTCGACGCACACCTCGACGAGGCGCTGGACCGCATCCTGGCCGAGGAGCAGAGCGCGGGCTGAGGCAGCGCGGAACGGGGCGCCGTCGCTCCGTCGTGTCGCACGGAACAGTGCAGGAACGCTTCTGCGCGGTACGGCGAACGGCACTTCCGACGGGGGCCCCACCCCGTGCACCCTTTCCGGTGGTGGCCCCTCCTTGCGCACCGCTTACGGCGAGGGGCCCGCCCGGCTCACCGCTTGCGGCGCCGGCCCCGGCCGCCCCGCGCCGCAGCGGGCCGGGCGCCCGTGGCGGCCCCGGTGCCCGGTTCCCGCCGGTCGGACGCCACGACCAGGGCGGCCAGCGCGGTGGTGACCGGCACCGAGGCCACCAGGCCGATGGAACCCACCAGGGTGCGCACGATCTCCTCGGCCACCAGCTCGCTGTCGGCCACCGTCCCCACACCGCTCTGCGCGATGGAGAACAGCAGCAGCAACGGCAGCGCGGCGCCGGCGTAGGCGAGCACAAGGGTGTTGACGACGGAGGCGATGTGGTCGCGGCCGATGCGGATGGCCGCCCGGTACAGACCGCGCGGACCCATCGAGGGATTGGCCTCGTGCAGCTCCCACACGGCCGAGGTCTGGGTCACCGTCACATCGTCCAGGACGCCGAGCGAACCGATGATGACCCCGGCCAGCAGCAGACCGCTCATGTCGATCTTGGGATACAGCCCGTGGATCAGCCCGGTGCTGTCGTCGGTGTTGCCGGTGAGGGCCGCCCAGCCGATGAACTGCGCCCCGAGCAGGCCGATCAGCGACAGCGAGATCAGGGTGCCGAGAACCGCCACCGACGTACGGGCCGACAGGCCGTGGCACATGTACAGGGCGATCAGCATGATGGCGCTCGCCCCCACGACCGCCACGAGCAGCGGGTTGGAGCCCTGGAGGATCGCGGGCAGGATGAACTGGTTGAGCACCAGGAAGCTCACGGCGAGGGCGACGAGGGCCATGACACCCCGCATCCGGCCCACCACCACGACGGCGAGCGCGAAGACGCCCGCGAGCAGCGCCATCGGGAACGTGCGGTTCACATCGGTCACCGAGTACTGGAGGTCCCGCGGCGCCGTGGGCTCGTAGGCGGCGACCACCTGCTCGCCCTGGTGCAGCTGCCGGGACTGGTCGGGCTGCACGATCTCGGTGAACGTACGGCCCTTGTCCTTGCCGGTGTCGACCCGGACGGTCGCCTTCTTGCAGGTGCCACCGGACCGTTGCCCCGCCGGGGAGCCGCCGGTGGCGGAGGGGTCGGCGGCCGGGGCTCCACCCGAGGCGTGCACCGAGGCGCAGTCGACCGCCACCACCCGGGTGACGGTGGCCTGTTGGGTCTGCCGGTCGAAGCCGACGCCGCTGTGCTTGTGGGAGGGGGTGCCACCGGGCCAGAGCGCCACCAGGCCGACCACCACCGCCGCGGCGAACGGGACCAGGACCGCCGCGATCACCTTGCGCAGATGCCGGGACACGGGCGCGGCGGGCCCGTGGCCATGGCTGTGGCCGTGACCGGGGGAGGAGTCGTGCGATGCGGTGTGGACGTGGCCGTGCAGGTGGTCAGGTCCCGGACGGTCCGAGCCGCCGGGTCGGCGTGGGCCGGACGGCCGGCGCGGGTGCTGCTCCATCCTGGTCATCGCCAGATCATCGCAAGAACCGGGGAGGCCCACTGTTCATCGCGCCATCGATGGCGCTAGCGTGGAGTCACCTTTGCACACGCGGGAGCTCGGAGCACCGGGCTGAGAGGGCGCTGACCTCCGTAGACGCGATGTTTCACGTGGAACGAGCGATGTTCCACGGGAGGCGTCGGACCGACGGAAACCGCTGCGTCGACCGCCGAACCTGTTACCGGGTAATGCCGGCGTAGGGAGTAGGTCTCATGACCAACAAGGACGCACGCACGCCTGCCTCCATCCAGGACGACATGTCCGAGGAGGCCGGGAAGTCCATCGGCTGGCACAAGGCGTATGTCGAGGGTTCGCGCCCCGACCTGCACGTGCCGGTCCGTCAGGTGCACCTCACCAACGGGCAGTCGGTCACGCTGTACGACACCTCGGGCCCGTACACCGATCCGCACGTCGACACCGATGTCCGCAGGGGCCTGGCGCCGCTGCGGGAGAACTGGATCATCGCCCGAGGCGACACCGAGGAGTACGCGGGCCGTCCCGTCCGCCCCGAGGACGACGGGATCAAGCACACCTCGCCGCGCGGGGGGCTGCGCAATCTGGACGCGGTCTTCCCGGGACGCCCGCGTCAGCCCCGGCGGGGCCGTGACGGGCAGGCGGTGACGCAGCTCGCGTATGCGCGCCGGGGCGAGATCACCCCGGAGATGGAGTTCGTGGCCCTTCGGGAGAACGTCTCCCCCGAGGTGGTCCGTGAGGAGATCGCCGCGGGCCGCGCGGTGCTGCCCGCCAACGTCAACCACCCGGAGATCGAGCCGATGATCATCGGCAAGCGGTTCCTGGTGAAGGTGAACGCCAACATCGGCAACTCCGCGGTGACCTCGTCCATCGAGGAAGAGGTGGAGAAGATGACCTGGGCGACCCGCTGGGGCGCCGACACGGTCATGGACCTCTCCACCGGCCGCAACATCCACACCACCCGCGAGTGGGTGCTGCGCAACTCCCCCGTGCCCATCGGCACGGTGCCGCTCTATCAGGCCCTGGAGAAGGTCGACGGCAGGGCCGAGGAGCTGACCTGGGAGATCTACAAGGACACGGTCATCGAGCAGGCCGAGCAGGGCGTGGACTACATGACCGTCCACGCAGGGGTGCGGCTGCCGTTCGTACCGCTCACCGCCAACCGCAAGACCGGCATCGTCTCGCGCGGCGGCTCCATCATGGCCGCGTGGTGCCTGGCGCACCACAAGGAGTCGTTCCTGTACGAGAACTTCGAGGAACTGTGCGAGATCCTCGCCGCCTACGACGTCACGTACTCGCTGGGTGACGGTCTGCGGCCCGGCTCCATCGCCGACGCCAACGACGAGGCGCAGCTCGCGGAACTGCGCACGCTCGGGGAACTCGGGCGGATCGCCAGGCGTTTGAACGTACAGACGATGATCGAGGGCCCCGGGCACGTCCCGATGCACAAGATCAAGGAGAACATCGACCTTCAGCAGGAGATCTGCGATGAAGCACCGTTCTATACGCTCGGCCCGCTGACCACGGACATCGCGCCGGCGTACGACCACATCACCTCCGGCATCGGCGCCGCGATGATCGCCTGGTGGGGCACGGCGATGCTCTGCTACGTCACGCCGAAGGAGCACCTGGGCCTGCCCAACCGAGACGACGTCAAGACCGGTGTCATCACCTACAAGATCGCCGCCCATGCGGCCGACCTCGCCAAGGGACACCCGGGCGCGCAGGAGTGGGACGACGCGCTGTCGGACGCGCGGTTCGAGTTCCGGTGGGAGGACCAGTTCAACCTGGCCCTCGACCCGGACACGGCCCGCGAGTTCCACGACGAGACCCTGCCGGCCGAGCCCGCCAAGACGGCGCACTTCTGTTCGATGTGCGGTCCGAAGTTCTGCAGCATGAAGATCTCGCAGGACATCCGCCGCGAGCACGGTGGCAGCCGGGCCGAGATCGAGGAGGGGATGGCGCAGAAGTCGGCGGAGTTCGCGGCCTCGGGGAACCGGGTGTACCTGCCGATCGCGGACTGAGCGGGGCAGGCTGGACCCGCCGTCCGCACGGGCCGGCCGGCACCGGCTCGGTGGACGGCGGGTGCGGCCTGCCCGCTGTGGTCCTCCCGTTGTGGCCCTCCGGCTGTGGCACGGCCGCCCGGCGAGGTCAGTCCGGCTGGTGCTCCGGGCCGCCGTAGTCGGGGCTGGTGTAGTCGGGGCTGGTGTAGCGGGGGCGGTCGGTGCGGATGCCGTCGTCGGGGCTGCTGAAGCCGGGACGGTCGTAGCCCAGCCGGGGCATACGGCCGCGCGGGGCGGGTGTGCGGTGCGGTGCGGCCGGGCCGGGCTCGCCGAGGGCCTCCCGCAGGAACGGCAGGATGCCGCGCTCCAGCAGGGCGTCCTGCCATGCCTCTCTCGCTCTGGCCACCTCTTCGGCGGCGGCGTCACGGGCCCGGGACTCGGGCGAGGCGCCGTTGCGCAGCGCGGTGAGCAGCAATCCGACGGCGGCGACGAGTATCGCCGCCACGGTCAGGGCCCCGAACACCCAGCCGGCGGTGAGCATGGTGCCGGCCAGGGGCTGTCCGGGGTCCAGGCTTCTCAGGATGTAGCCGATGAGCAGAAATATCGCCGCCGCGGTGGCGGACAGGAGGGGCGCCAGGACGGCGACGACCGCGATGGCACCCGCCCCATGGGGCCCGGCGGCCGGGTCGGTTCCGGTGGGGTCGGAGCCGTCCGTGGTCGCCGGTGGTTCCGGGCGGCGCAGTTCGTCGCGGATCCGTACGTAGTGCGCGTACTCGGCGGACGCGGCCGCCGTGATGAGCGCACAGGCGGCGATGGCCATGGTGCGCAGTTGTGCGGGGCTGAGCCGCTGTCCGGCGGCGGCCAGTTCCGCTCGGTGCGGTGCTGAGCGCAGAACCTCGTCGAGGAGCCGCTCGAATTCCTGGCGGTCCTCGCTCCGCAGGTGCTGCGGAAGGCTGTTCATGTGCATCCCCCGATGCTCCGTAGGGCTTGGGGCCCGCACACCTGCGAGCCGTCGGGCAGAAACGGAGGGGAGCCTGCTACGGATAAGCCGATGGTAGAGCCGCGACGGCGCGTGGTGACAGGGGATTGCCGGAAATTGGGTCCCGGCCTGCGCGTACTCCGCGGGGGCGGGACCCGCCGGAGGAACGGTCAGTGCTCCAGGGGGAGTTGGCGGACCAGCAGCTTTCCGGCCATGGTCACTCCGCCGTCCATCGCGATGGCGAGGCCGTCGGCGTAGACGTGCGGTCCTTCGACGACCGGGCCGTTGCCCTCCTCGTCGTCCTCGGAGCCGACCTCGCCGAGGAGGTAGGGGATGGGGCTGTGGCCGTGCACGATCCGGGTGCCGCCGTAGGTGTCGAGCAGGGCGCGTACGGCGTCGGCGCCGCCCTCGTCGCGGAAGGAGAAGCGCTTGGTGAACTTGCGGAACAGGTCCCAGCACTCGTCCGCGTCGTTGCGGGTGAGCGTCTCGCGGACGTTGTCGTTGACGGCCTCGATCGAGTCGCCGAAGTCCAGGTAGGCGGTGGTGTCGGAGTGCACCAGCAGATAGCCGTCGACCTGCTCGACGGCGTCCAGACGGGCCATCCACTGGAGGTGGTGGTCCTGGAGGCGGTCCATGTCGGTCTTCTGGCCGCCGTTGAGCAGCCAGGCCGCCTGGAAAGTGGCCGTGCCCGCACCGGAGTTGACGGGCGTGTCGCCGAACCGCTTGGCGCCGAGCAGCAGCAGCTCGTGGTTGCCCATGAGGGCCTTGCAGTAGCCGCCGGCCGCGGCCGCCTCGGCGGACAGCCGCATCACCAGGTCGATGACGCCGATACCGTCCGGGCCGCGGTCGGTGAAGTCGCCGAGGAACCACAGCCGGGTGGTGCCGGCGCACCACTGGCCCGCGTCGTCGATGAGGCCCTGCTCCCGCAGGGCGGCCATCAGTTCGTCGAGGTAGCCGTGGACGTCGCCGACGACGAACAGCGGGCCGGGGCCGGCCGCGGGCTGCGGGGCCGGGGTCGCGGGCATCGGGTCGACGGGGACCTGGAGCGCGTCGCCGCGGTTGATGACGGGCAGATCGCGCTGGGTGGGCGTGTAGCCCTCGGGGTACGACTCCTCGGCGGGTGGCGCGGTGTCGGCCTGCTGGTCCTGGTGGACGTACGGACCGGTCTCGTGGACGTACGCGGGTACCCGGAAGTCGCGCAGCGTCGCCGTCCGCTCCACCTCGGGTCCCTGACCGGCCCCCTGAGTCATCAGACCCCTCCACCATCGCGCCGCATCTGCACCGCTTCGGACTGCCTGGTCGCAGCGGTCCGCGGTGTCGTGGGCCCATCATAGGAATGCGCGTCGCGCCATGTGATGACCCAGGGGTGGTGAATCGGAACAAGGCTCCGCCGCACCGCCGATTTCTCCCTGTTTGGGCAGGTGTTCGCCCCCGCTCCAGGGGCCGCGGGCCCTGTGTGGCCCGAGCGGCGCGCGGCCGCCGGGGGTTCTGTCCGGGGCTCCGGCGCCGTCCGTGCTACGCGTCGTCGGGGGTGCGCGGCGGGCTGACCGTGGTGCGCGGGGGCCGCCGCTGGGAGGACGTGCGCACGATCAGTTCGGTCGGTATCACCTGCTCCACCGGTTGCTCCGACTCCACGCCCTCGATGGCGTCGATGAGCAGTTGCACGACGGCCGTGCCGATGCGGCGCGGCTTCAGGGAGAGCGTGGTGATGGGCGGCTCCGTGCTGGCGTACACGGTGGACTCGCTGCAGCACACCAGCAGCAGGTCGTCGGGGACGCGCAGCCCGTAGCGGCGGGCGGCGGCGAGCAGATCGGTGCCGTTGGGGTCGAACAGGCCGTAGACGGCGTCGGGCCGGTCCGGGCGGGCGAGCAGCCGGTCGGCCGCGACGGCGCCCGCGCACGGATCGTGCGCCGGATACGACTCGTAGACCGGGTCCTGGCCGACCCGCTCGCACCAGTGGAGATAGGCCGTGGTGGACAGATGGGTGTACGTGTCGGTCGAGGTGCCGGTGAGCAGGCCGATACGGCGGGCGCCGGCGGCGGCGAGGTGGTCGAGGATGCCGAGGACGGCGGCCTCGTGGTCGTTGTCTACCCAGGCGGTGACCGGGAGCGCGCCGGCCGGGCGGCCGTCGGAGACGACGGGCAGGCCTTGGCGTACCAGTTCGCTGACCACCGGGTCCTGGTCGGAGGGGTCGATCACGACGGTGCCGTCCAGGGCGACGTTGGACCACACGTCGTGGCGGGAGGTCGCGGGCAGGATGACCAGGGCGTAGCCCCGGGCGAGCGCCGCCGAGGTGGCGGCCCGCGCCATCTCGGCGAAGTACGCGAACTCGGTGAAGGTGAAAGGTTCATCCCCGTACGTGGTCACGGTCAGGCCGATCAGGCCCGACTTTCCGGTACGAAGGGTGCGGGCGGCGGCCGAGGGGCGGTACCCCAGCCGGTCGGCGACCTCGCGGACGTGGCGCCGGGTGGCATCCGGGAGCCGGCCCTTGCCGTTGAGGGCGTCGGAGACGGTCGTGATGGAGACGCCGGCGGCGGCGGCCACGTCCCTGATGCCTGCCCGGCTCGGCCTGCTGCCTCGACGTGAGGTTTCCGCGCGGCTCACCTGGTGCTTCCCTGCTGCTGTCATGGCGAGCCGATAGTAGGGCTCATGCGGTGGGGTAGGGCGGACGCATATGCACTCGTTGACAGGCACGTTTCTGCATGGCCGTTCGGGGTCAACTACCTCGGAATCCATGGTAGTTGAGCGCTTTCTTTGCAAGACACGATGTGACGGCGCGGATGAGCCTGCCAATGGTCCGATGTTTCGAAGAGGTCTCAACTCACCTTGACGGGTGATGCGCGCCAGGGCGTAAGCCACCGGCGCATAGATATATGTGCGGTGCGCCCCCCGAAACGGTGTCTTCCTGGCGTGATGCCCGTGCCGCTGTCGCGATCCAGGAGGTTTGCCCACGACCCATACTCAGCGGAGCCGAATCCTCATATGGTGAGCAGTATTGGAAGCCGGTGGTGTCGACGGTCCGCCGGTGGTCGCGAGGAGGACTGCGGTGAGCGAGACGAGCCCCAAGCTGCGCGCCGAGCTGGAGGGTATCCCCACCTACAAGCCGGGCAAGCCGGCCGCGGCCGAGGGTCCGGTCGCCTACAAGCTGTCCTCGAACGAGAACCCGTACCCCCCGCTGCCCGGTGTGCTGGAGAGCGTGACCGCGGCCGCCGCCTCCTTCAACCGCTACCCGGACATGTCGTGCGCCGCCCTGACGGCGGAGCTGGCGGAGCGCTTCGGGGTGCCGGCCGCCCATGTGGCCACCGGCACGGGCTCGGTGGGCGTCGCCCAGCAGCTGATCCAGGCGACCAGCGGCCCCGGCGACGAGGTGATCTACGCCTGGCGGTCGTTCGAGGCGTACCCGATCATCACGCAGATCAGCGGGGCCCGGTCGGTACAGGTGCCGCTCACGTCCGGCGAGGTGCACGACCTGGACGCGATGGCCGAGGCGATCACCGACCGGACGCGGCTGATCTTCGTCTGCAACCCGAACAATCCGACCGGCACGGTGGTGCGGCGGGCCGAGCTGGAGCGCTTCCTCGACCGGGTGCCCCGGGATGTGCTGGTGGTGCTGGACGAGGCCTACCGGGAGTTCATCCGCGACCCCGAGGTGCCCGACGGCGTCGAGCTGTACCGGGAGCGGCCCAATGTCTGCGTCCTGCGGACGTTCTCCAAGGCGTACGGCCTGGCCGGGCTGCGGGTCGGCTTCGCGATCGCCCATGAGCCGGTGGCCGCGGCGCTGCGCAAGACCGCGGTGCCCTTCGGGGTGAGCCAGCTGGCGCAGGAGGCGGCGATCGCCTCGCTGCGGGCGGAGGACGCGCTGCTGGGCCGGGTCGGCTCGCTGGTGTGCGAGCGCAATCGGGTGGTCGAGGGGCTGCGGGCGCAGGGCTGGACGGTGCCGGAGACGCAGGCCAATTTCGTGTGGCTGCGGCTCGGGGAGCGGACGACCGCGTTCGCCCAGGTCTGTGAGGAGCACGGGGTCGTGGTCCGGCCGTTCGCGGGCGAGGGGGTCCGGGTCACGGTAGGCGAGACCGAGGCGAACGACATCTTCCTGAAGGTGACGGAGGCGTTCCGCAAGGAGATGTAGTCCGGCTCACAGCGGAGAAGATCACGGGCGCCCGGCTCTGCCGGGCGCCCGTTTCACGTGAAACAGGGGTTTCCGGGGCATCTGCGCAGCCCGCGGTGGGGATTACCCGCAGGCTGGAAGATCCATGCCCGCGCAAGGGCCTCCGCCGGAGGACACAGTCCGGGCCGTGCGGATCTTGACTCCGAGGCAAGAGGGCGACCCCGGACTTCCTGGCCGAAAACCAGTGCGCCATAATGGCTTGTGAATGTGAACGCGTTCACAAGCGCGTCCCGTTTGCCCCGTATGTACGTGACAGTCGGGGCGAATCGCCGCAGTACCACGGCGTAGTAAGGAGAGTGACGACGTGGACTTGGCTTTGGCGCCGGAGACACTGGCGCGCTGGCAGTTCGGGATCACCACCGTCTACCACTTCCTGTTCGTTCCGCTGACGATCTCCCTGGCCGCCCTCACGGCCGGGCTGCAGACGGCTTGGGTCCGCACGGAGAAGGAGAAGTACCTCAGGGCGACGAAGTTCTGGGGCAAGCTCTTCCTGATCAACATCGCGATGGGTGTGGTCACCGGCATCGTGCAGGAGTTCCAGTTCGGTATGAACTGGTCGGACTACTCCCGCTTCGTCGGTGACATCTTCGGTGCCCCGCTCGCCTTCGAGGCGCTGATCGCCTTCTTCTTCGAGTCCACCTTCATCGGCCTGTGGATCTTCGGCTGGGACAAGCTGCCGAAGAAGATCCATCTGGCCTGCATCTGGATGGTCTCGATCGGCACGATCCTGTCGGCGTACTTCATCCTGGCGGCCAACTCCTGGATGCAGCACCCGGTCGGCTACAAGATCGACAAGGCGCGGGGGCGCGCCGAGCTGACCGACTTCCTGGCGGTGCTGACCCAGAACACCGCCCTGAGCCAGGCCTTCCACACTCTCTCCGCGGCCTTCCTGACCGGTGGTGCCTTCATGGTCGGCATATCCGCCTACCACCTGGCCCGCAAGAAGCACATCCGCGAGATGAAGACCTCGCTGCGGCTGGGTCTGATCACCGTGGTCATCGCCGGCCTGCTCACCGCGGTCAGCGGCGACACCCTCGGCAAGGTCATGTTCAAGCAGCAGCCGATGAAGATGGCCGCCGCCGAGGCGCTGTGGGACGGCCAGAAGCCGGCGCCGTTCTCGATCTTCGCCTACGGCGACGTGGAGAAGGGCCACAACACGGTCGCCATCGAGATACCCGGCTTGCTCTCCTTCCTCGCCGACGACAACTTCACGTCGGAGGTCCCCGGGATCAACGACGTCAACAAGGCCGAGCAGCAGAAGTTCGGGCCCGGCGACTACCGGCCCAACATCCCGGTCGCCTTCTGGGGCTTCCGCTGGATGATCGGCTTCGGCATGGCCTCCTTCGCCATCGGCCTGGCCGGACTGTGGCTGACCCGCAAGAAGTTCATGCTGCCCCAGCATCTGCGGGTCGGCGAGGACGAGATCCCGCACCTGGTGCTGTTCCCGAAGAAGGCGCTCGGCCCCAAGATGGCTCCCTGGTTCTGGCGCATCGCGACCTGGACCATGGCCTTCCCGCTGATCGCCAACTCCTGGGGCTGGATCTTCACCGAGACGGGCCGCCAGCCATGGGTCGTCTACGGCGTCCTCCAGACCAGGGACGCGGTCTCCCCCGGTGTCTCCCAGGGCGAGGTCCTCACCTCGTTGATCGTCTTCACCGCGCTGTACGCGATCCTCGCGGTGGTCGAGGTCAAGCTGCTCGCGAAGTACGTCAAGGCCGGACCGCCCGAGCTGACCGAGGACGACCTCAACCCGCCCACGAAGATCGGCGGCGACACCCGTGACGCCGACAAGCCGATGGCCTTCTCGTACTAGGCCGAGGGAACAGTCATGGAACTTCACGACGTCTGGTTCGTCCTGATCGCCGTCCTGTGGACCGGCTACTTCTTCCTGGAGGGGTTCGACTTCGGGGTCGGCATCCTCACCAAGCTGCTGGCCCGGGACCGGGCCGAACGCCGGGTGCTCATCAACACCATCGGCCCGGTCTGGGACGGCAACGAGGTCTGGCTGCTCACGGCGGGCGGCGCGACCTTCGCCGCCTTCCCGGATTGGTACGCCACCCTCTTCTCCGGTTTCTACCTGCCGCTGCTCCTCATCCTGGTCTGCCTGATCGTCCGGGGCGTCGCCTTCGAGTACCGGGCGAAGCGGCCCGAGGAGAACTGGCAGCGCAACTGGGAGACGGCGATCTTCTGGACCTCCCTGCTCCCGGCGTTCCTGTGGGGCGTGGCCTTCGGGAACATCGTGCGCGGGGTCAAGATCGACCAGCACTTCGAGTACGTCGGCAGCGTCTGGGACCTGCTCAACCCCTACGCCCTGCTCGGCGGACTGGTGACGCTCAGCCTGTTCACCTTCCACGGAGCGGTGTTCACGGCGCTGAAGACCGTCGGGGACATCCGGACACGGGCGCGGCAGCTGGCCCGGTGGGCCGGTCTCGTCGCCGCCGTGCTGGCGGCCGGCTTCCTGCTGTGGACGCAGGCCCACAGTGGTGACGGCAAGAGCCTCGTCGCCCTGGTCGTGGCGGTCGTCGCCCTGCTGGGCGCGCTGACGGCGAACCACCTCGGGCGCGAGGGATGGGCGTTCAGCCTGTCCGGCCTCACCATCGTGGCGGCCGTGGCGATGCTCTTCCTGTCGCTCTTCCCCGACGTCATGCCGTCGACCCTCAACGGGGACTGGAGCCTGACGGTCTCCAACGCCTCGTCGAGCCCGTACACCCTGAAGATCATGACCTGGCTGGCGGTGATCGCCACTCCGCTGGTGCTGCTCTACCAGGGCTGGACCTACTGGGTGTTCCGCAAGCGGATCGGCACCCAGCACATCGCCGAAGCCGCACATTGAGTCCGCCGGGGTGTGTTTCACGTGAAACACACCCCTTGGACCGAAGGGCCTGTTTCACGTGAAACCAGTCGATCCGCGTCTGCTGCGATACGCCCGCGCCACCCGCTTCTTCCTCGTGGCGGTCGTCGGCCTGGGAGCCGTCGGTGCCGGGCTGGTCATCGCCCAGGCGATGCTCATCGCCGAGGTGGTCGTCGGTGCCTTCCAGCACGGGCGGTCCCTCACCGAACTGCGCACTCCTCTCCTGCTGTTGGTCGCGGTGGCCGTGGGCCGGGCCCTGGTCGCCTGGCTCACCGAACGGGCCGCCCATCGGGCGAGCGCGGCCGTGAAGTCCGAGCTGCGGGGCCGGCTGCTGGACCGGGCGGCCGCGCTGGGCCCCGGATGGCTCGGCGGTCAGCGCACCGGCTCGCTGGTCACGCTGGCCACGCGCGGGGTGGACGCCCTCGACGACTACTTCTCGCGCTATCTGCCGCAGCTGGGGCTCGCGGTGGTCGTGCCGGTGGCGGTGCTGGCGCGGATCGTCACCGAGGACTGGGTGTCGGCCGCGATCATCGTCATCACCCTGCCGCTCATCCCGCTGTTCATGATGCTGATCGGCTGGGCCACCCAGTCCCGGACGGACCGGCAGTGGCGGCTGCTGTCCCGGCTGTCGGGTCACTTCCTGGACGTGGTCGCGGGCCTGCCCACGCTGAAGGTGTTCGGCCGGGCCAGGGCACAGGCCGAGTCCATCCGCCGGATCACCGGTGAGTACCGGCAGGCCACGATGCGGACCCTGCGGATCGCCTTCCTCTCCTCCTTCGCGCTGGAACTGCTGGCCACGCTGTCCGTCGCGCTGGTCGCCGTGACGATCGGCATGCGGCTGGTCCACGGCGACATGGATCTGTACATCGGCCTGGTGATCCTGGTGCTGGCGCCGGAGGCGTACCTGCCGCTGCGCCAGGTGGGGGCGCAGTACCACGCGGCCGCGGAGGGACTGGCCGCCGCGGAGGAGATCTTCGCGGTGCTGGAGACGCCGGTGCCGACATCCGGTAGCGGCGCGGTGCCGTCGGGGGCGGTGGCCTTCGAGGGGGTCACGGTCCGCTACCCCGGGCGTTCCACGGACGCCGTGAGCGAGGTGTCGTTCACCGTCGAGCCCGGGGAGACCGTGGCGCTCGTCGGGCCGAGCGGGGTGGGCAAGTCGACGCTGCTGCATGTGCTGCTGGGCTTTGTGCGCCCCGCGCGCGGGCGAGTGCGGATCGGGGGCGTCGATCTCGCCGAGCTGGATCCGGAGGAGTGGCGCTCGCGGATCGCGTGGGTGCCGCAGCGACCGCATCTGTACGCCGGGACGGTCGCGGAGAACGTACGGCTGGCGCGGCCCGACGCGGACGACGACGCCGTGCGGCGCGCGCTGCGGGACGCGGGGGCGCTGGACTTCGTGGACGCGCTGCCGGAAGGCGCGGGCACCGTGCTCGGGGAGGACGGGGCCGGGCTGTCCGCGGGGCAGCGGCAGCGGCTGGCGCTCGCGCGGGCGTTCCTCGCCGACCGGCCGCTGCTGGTGCTGGACGAGCCGACGGCCGCACTGGACGGGGTGACGGAAGCCGAGGTCGTCTCGGCGGTGCGCCGGCTCGCGGCGGGCCGCACGGTGCTGGTGGTCGTGCATCGTCCCGCGCTGCTGGAGGTGGCCGACCGGGTGGTGCGGCTCGAATCCACCGAACCGGTGGGCGTCCTCGGGGAACCGGCCCCCCTGGACGCACGGCCCGCCACCCGGAGCCCCGGGCCGGAGGACGAGTCCGCCGAGCCGGCATCCGCGCCGGCCGGGCAGCCGGGACGGGCGCGGAGCGCGCTCGCCCGGGTCCGGGGGCTCGGCGCGGCCTGGCGGGGCCGGCTGGGACTGGCCTGGCTGCTGGGCAGCCTCGCGCTCGGCAGTGCCGTCGGACTGATGGCGACCTCCGGATGGCTGATCTCCCGGGCCTCGCAGCAGCCGCCGGTGCTGTACCTGATGGTCGCGGTCACGGCGACCCGGGCGTTCGGGATCGGCCGGGCGGTGTTCCGCTACGCCGAGCGGCTGGTCTCGCACGACGCCGTGCTGCGGATGCTGGCCGACATCCGGGTCGCCGTCTACCGGCGCCTCGAACGGCTGGCTCCCGCGGGGCTGAAGAGCGTCCGCCGCGGTGATCTGCTCACCCGGCTGGTCGCGGACGTGGACGCACTCCAGGACTACTGGCTGCGCTGGCTGCTGCCCGCCTCGGTCGCCCTCCTCGTCTCCACCGCGACCGTCGGCTTCACCGCCTGGCTGCTGCCCGAGGCGGGCGCCGTCCTCGCGGCGGGCCTGCTCGCGGCGGGGGTCGGCGTGCCCCTGGTGACCGCGACTGCGGCCCGGCGCACCGAGCGACGGCTGGCGCCGGCCCGCGGCGAACTGGCGACCCGCGTCACCGATCTGCTCACCGGCACCGCCGAGCTGACCGTGGCCGGCGCGCTGCCGGACCGTACCGGCGCGGCCCGGTCGGCGGACGGCACCCTCACCCGGATCGCCTCGCGCGCCGCCGCCGTCACCGCGCTCGGCGACGGGCTCACGGCGCTGATCTCCGGCCTGACGGTCACGGCCACGGCGCTGGTCGGCGTCCAGGCGGTGGCCGCGGGACGGCTCGGCGGGGTGGCGCTGGCCGTGGTGGTCCTCACCCCGCTGGCCGCCTTCGAGGCCGTGCTCGGGCTGCCGCTCGCCGTCCGTTACCGGCAGCGGGTGCGGCGCAGCGCGGAGCGGGTCCACGAGGTGCTGGACACACCCGAGCCGGTGCGCGAGCCCGAGCGGCCCCGGCAGGCGCCCGTGTCACCGTTCCCGGTGGTCCTCAAGGGGCTGACCGCACGGCACGAGGACCGGCGAGGGGAGGCACTGGCCGGGCTCGACCTGACCCTGGCGGAGGGCCGCCGGATCGCCGTGGTGGGGGCCTCCGGCTCCGGCAAGACGACCCTGGCACAGGTGCTGCTGCGGTTCCTCGACCCGCGTTCGGGGACGTACACCCTCGCCGGGGTGGACGCCCGCGAGCTGGCCGGCGACGACGTACGGCGGCTGGTCGGACTGTGCGCGCAGGACGCGCATCTCTTCGACAGCTCGGTGCGCGAGAACCTGTTGCTGGCCCGGAAGGACGCCGGCGAGGGCGAGCTGCGCGGGGCGCTGGCCCGGGCGCGGCTGCTGGACTGGGTGGACGGGCTGCCCGACGGTCTGGACACGCTGGTCGGCGAGCACGGGGCGCGGCTGTCCGGCGGCCAGCGGCAGCGCCTGGCCCTGGCCCGTGCGCTCCTCGCCGACTTCCCCGTGCTGGTGCTCGACGAGCCCGCCGAGCACCTGGACCTGCCGACGGCCGACGCCCTCACCGCCGACCTGCTGGCCGCCACCGAGGGCCGTACGACGCTGCTGATCACCCACCGGCTTGCCGGGCTGGACGAGGTCGACGAGGTGATCGTGCTCGACGCGGGCCGTGTGGTGCAGCGGGGCACCTACGCGGAGCTGGCCGAGGTGGACGGACCGCTGCGGGAGATGGTGCGCCGGGAGGCGCGGGCGGAGTCGCTGGTGGCGGTCCGGTGACGTCCCCGGGGGCGTGACCGGACCGCACGGCCCGATCCCGACGAGCGGCCTCAGGCGTGCCGGGCGAGCAGCTGCTCGATCACGATCGCCACGCCGTCCTCGGTGTTGGCGGGTGCCCGGCCGGTCGCGGCGGCGATGGCGTCGGGGTGGGCGTTGCCCATGGCGTACGACTGGCCGGCCCAGGTCAGCATCTCGATGTCGTTGGGCATGTCCCCGAAGGCGACGACCTCCTCGTGGGAGATGCCGCGTTCGGCACAGCACAGGGCGAGGGTGCTGGCCTTGGAGACGCCGGGGCCGCTGAGCTCCAGCAGGGCGCTGGGGCTGGACCGGGTGACGGTGGCGCGCTCGCCGACGGCCAGCCGGGCCAGGGTGAGGAACGCGTCGGGGTCGAGCGAGGCGTGGTGGGCGAGGATCTTGAGCACGGGCTGGTCGGCGCTCGGACCGTCGGCCGCGAGCAGTTCCTCGGCGGACAGCACGTTGTCCGGCTTCTCGACGAACAGCTTGGGGTAGTCCGGCTCCTGGTGGAAGCCGTAGGTCTGCTCGACCGCGAACTTGGTGCCGGGCGCGGCCTCGCGCAGCAGGCGTACCGCGTCCAGGGCGTTGCCCCGGGCCAGCTCGCGCACCTTGACGAAGCGGTGGGCGCCGGGGCCGCCGTGCAGGTCGACGACGGCGGCGCCGTTGCCGCAGATGGCCAGGCCGTGCCCGTGGACGTGGTCGCTGACGACGTCCATCCAGCGGGCCGGGCGGCCGGTGACGAAGAAGACCTCGATGCCCGCCTCCTCGGCGGCGGCCAGGGCGGCGACGGTGCGCGGGGAGACCGACTTGTCGTCGTGCAGCAGGGTGCCGTCGAGGTCGGTGGCGATCAGCCGCGGGCGGATCGCGGCGGCGGGGGTCCCGGGTTGCCTGGTCGCTGAGGTCATCCGGTCATTCTCGCGCATATGCCCGCACGGGCGTGCGGAACTGTGCACAGATGAGACGCAGATGACGCTCCGCGCGCCCCTGGGACCCCACGAGGTGTCTTCGGTCACGTCAGTCCAGCTGGGCGAGGGCCTCCATGGCGATCCGCTCGAAGACCTTCTGGTCGGCGGCGAAGTCGGAGTCGGGGATGGGCCAGTGGACGACGATCTCGGTGAAGCCCAGCTCCCGGTGCCGGCCGGCGAAGTCCACGAACGCGTCCAGCGAGCTCAGCGGGCGGGCGCGGTCCGGGGTGAAGCCGGTGAGCAGGACCTTGTCCAGGCCGCCGACGTCCCGGCCGGTCTCCGCGCAAGCGTCGGCCAGCTTGGCGAGCTGGCCGCGCAGGGCCTCGACGGACTGCTCCGGGGTGCCGGACTCGTACAGCTTCGGGTCGCCCGTGGTCACCCAGGCCTGGCCGTGGCGCGCGGCGAGCCGCAGCCCGCGCGGGCCGGTGGCGGCCACCGCGAACGGCAGCCGGGGGCGCTGCACGCAGCCCGGGATGTTGCGCGCCTCGTGCGCCGAGTAGAAGCGGCCCTCGTACGACACCGCGTCCTCGGTGAGCAGCCGGTCGAGCAGCGGCACGAACTCGGCGAGCCGGTCGGCGCGCTCGCGCGGGGTCCAGGGTTCCTGGCCGAGGGCGGTGGCGTCGAAGCCGGTGCCGCCCGCGCCGATGCCCAGGGTGACGCGGCCGCCGGAGATGTCGTCCAGGGAGATCAGTTCCTTGGCGAGGGTGACCGGGTGCCGGAAGTTCGGGGAGGTGACCAGGGTGCCCAGGCGCAGTCGCTCGGTGGCGGCCGCGGCGGCGGTCAGGGTGGGAACGGCGCCGAACCAGGGGCCGTCGCGGAAGCTGCGCCAGGAGAGGTGGTCGTAGGTGTACGCGGTGTGGAAGCCCAGCTGCTCGGCGCGCACCCAGGCCGCGCGGCCGCCCTCGTGCCAGCGGCGGTACGGCAGGATCACGGTGCTCAGACGCAGACTCATGCGTTCGAGGGTAAGCGGTGGGGCGGTGTGCTGCGGTCGGGGTCAGCGGGGGCCCGGGAAGCGCAGGTGGCGCGGGGGGACGGCGGCGGTCAGCCAGACGCCGTTGGCGCTGCGGTGGAAGACGTGGCCGTCTTGGTGCATGGCGGCGGCGTCGACGGTGAGGACGACGGGTCGGCCGCGGCGGGCGCCGACACGGGTGGCGGTGGCGCGGTCGGCGGACAGATGGACGGCGTGCCGGCCCATGGGCTTCAGTCCGCCCGCCCTGATCGCCCGCACGGCGGCGGGGACGGTGCCGTGGAAGAGGTGCGGCGGTGGGGTGGCCGGGGGCAGACCGAGGTCGACGGGGACGCTGTGGCCCTGGGCGGCGCGGATCCTGGCGCCGTCGATCGTGAAGCGCCGTTTGTCGTTGGTCTCGACCACGCGGGCCAGTTCCTCGCGGGTGAGGGGGAAGCCGTGGCGGGCCGCCGCGGTGATCAGCTCGTCGATGTCGGCCCAGCCGGCGGGGTCGAGGGTGAGGCCGATCCGGTCGGGCTGGTGGCGGAGGTGTCTGGAGAGGTATCTGAACACCCTGATGGTGCGTTGTTCGTCCATGCCCCCAGGATGTGGGGGAGACGCGGATCACGCAGGTTGTTTTCCGCGCGGAGGTTTGGTCCACAGACAACCGGGGTTATCCACAGGGGAATTGACGAAACTGTGGACAACCGGCCCGGACAAGACGGTGGTTGTGGGGAGCCGCCTGCACGGCGGGCTCCCCCCGACCCCCCGTCTCACACCTTCGGCTCCACCCGCGCCAACCGTCGCAGCGCCCCCGGCAGCACCCGCGACAAGGCGTGCGCCACCCGGGACTCCGGGGTCACCGGGACCAGCGGCTTGTTGTCCGCGATCGCGTCCAGGACGGCGGAAGCCACCTTCTCCGGCGGGTAGTTGCGCAGGCCGTACAGGCGGGCCGAACTCTTCCGGCGACGGGACTCCTCCGCCGCGTCGACACCGGCGAAGCGGGCCGTGGAGGTGATACCGGTGTTGACGATGCCGGGGCAGATCGCCGTCACGCCGATGGACCGCGAGGCGAGTTCCGCGCGCAGGCACTCCGACAGCATCAGGACCGCCGCCTTGGAGGTGCTGTAGGCGGGCAGGATCCGCGACGGCTGGTAGGCGGCCGCCGACGCGATGTTGACGATGTGGCCGCCCTGTCCGCGCTCGGCCATCCGCGCCCCGAAGAGCCGGCAGCCGTGGATCACGCCCCAGAGGTTGACGTCGAGGACGGTGCGCCAGTCCTCGGTCGTCGTGTCGAAGAAGGAGCCGGACAGGCCGATGCCGGCGTTGTTGACCAGCACGTCCAGCACGCCGTACGCGCGGTGCACCCGCTCGGCGAGCTTCTCCATGGCCTGTTCGTCGGAGACGTCCGCCGTCTCCGCCCAGGCCTCGGGCGCGCCGATCAGCCGGGCCAGGTCGGCGGTGCGGGCCGCGGCCTCCGCGTCCCGGTCGACGGCGATCAGCCGCGCGCCCGCCTCCGCGAACGCGAACGCCGTCGCCCGCCCGATCCCGCTGCCCGCGCCGGTGATCAGCACCAGCTGCCCGCCGAACCGGGCGGCGTGCGCGCCGGTGGCCGCAGGCCCGGGGCGGCCGCCCTCGACGGACGTCACGAACTCCTCGATCCACGCGGTCAGCTGGTCGGGCCGGGTGCGCGGGACCCAGTGCTTCGCCGCGATCGTGCGCCGGGTCAGCCGGGGTGCCCACCGCTCCAGGTCGTCGTAGAGCCGCGCGGAGAGGAACGCGTCGCCCTCGGGGACGATCAGCTGCACCGGGGCGTGCGCGTGGGCGTCCGGGCGGGGGTGGCGCAGCCGGGCGCGCACGTTGTCCCGGTACAGCCAGGCGCCGTGGGCCGCGTCAACGGGCAGGGAGGCGGTCGGGTAGTCGCCGCCGGAGACCTGTTCGGTCCTCTCCAGGATCCTCGGCCAGCGCTTGCCGAGGGGGCCGCGCCAGGCCAGCTCCGGCAGCGCGGGGGTGTGCAGCATGCCCACGTACCAGGACTTGGCGCCCTGACCGAGGAGCTGGCCCACGCGGCGGGGCGTCGGGCGCCTGAGGCGGTCGTTGATCCAGTGCCCGAAGTGGTCCAGGGACGGACCGGAGACGGAGGTGAAGGAGGCGATGCGGCCCTCGGTGCGGGCGACCGTGACGAACTCCCAGGACTGCACCGAGCCCCAGTCGTGGCCGACCAGGTGCACCGGCCGGTCCGGGCTGACCTCGTCCACGACGGCCAGGAAGTCGTCGGTGAGCTTGGCGAGGGTGAAGCCGCCGCGCAGCGGCTTCGGCGCCGTGGAGCGGCCGTGGCCCCGGACGTCGTAGAGGACCACGTGGAAGCGCTCGGCGAGGCGCGGGGCGACCTCGGACCACACCTCCTTGTTGTCCGGGTAGCCGTGCACCAGGACCACCGTCGGCTGCCGCGGGTCGCCGAGTTCGGCCACGCTGAGCTCGATCCCGCCGGTCCGTACCGTGCGCTCGCGCGCGTCCTTCAGGGTCGTCACTTCTCCTCCGCCCAGCGCCGCACGTGCGGCAGGTCGTCGTCCAGCCAGAACGCGCTCTCCTCGGGGTCCTTCGAATCGGTGACCACGAGGATCTCCTCGAACTTCGCGCCCGTGCCCCGGAAACCGAGGTGGGGCTCGACCGCCCACAGGCCCGGCCGCGGCGGGTGGTCCGAGAAGCGGTACGGCGACCACAGGGGCGACCAGCCCTCGCGGTGGCCGTGCAGCGCGTCCGAGAACAGGCCCTTGAGGGACTGTGTGCCGAAGCCGAACAGATGGGGCGCCCAGCGGCGCTCCTTCACCCGGTCCACCTTGTGGGCGATCACCCCGAAGGGGTAGGCGCGGTGCCGGTTGGCGTAGCCCTGGCGGACCATCAGCCGGTCCACGTCCTCGTAGATCTCGCGCAGGGAGCGCCGCTCGCGCACCTCGCGCAGGATCAGCTCCCGGTGCGCCTGGAGATCGGCCAGCAGCCGGTCCTGCACCGGGTTCGCCCCCAGGGAGCCCGCGTAGCCGATGTCCGCCGTGTATCCCTCGTGGACCGGGGCCAAGTCCAGGATGAACGGCATCCCGGGCGCCAGCTCGCGGTCGGTGGGGAAGAACTGGAGCGGGACGCGGAAGTCCACGAACGCCGTACGGTCCCCGAACCAGGCGAACGGCAGGTGGAACCAGTCCCGCACCCCGCGCTCGCGCAGCCATTCCCGCTGCATCCGCGCCGCCTCGCGCTCGGTCACCCCCGGCTCCAGCCGGGCCGCGACCGCCTCCGCGCACTCGTAGGCGAGGCGCTGCACCCGCCTGAATCCCCGCAACTCCACGGGGAGTTCGCTGCTCACTGCCGTCGTCATGCCGCCTCGTCCCGTTGTCCGGCCGACCCGCCTGGTCGGCTGCGGTACGCGTCCGTAACTTGACGTACGTGAATCTCGCAGTTGTTAGAGATGGCGTCAATAGGCGGGAGCGCGGGCCCGTCGGGGACTCCGGGTGGCCCTGAGGCAGGGCGCCCCCTAGGGATGCGTAATACCTGGGTCTGACCCCAAGACGGCTCTGTGGTCTGACGACCGGCGTGGCCGGGATCACTAACGTCGGGTGGGTGACTGTGATCGCGACCGAAAGCCTGAGCAAGCGGTTCCCCCGGGTGACCGCGCTCGACCGGCTGTCCGTGGACATCGGGGCCGGTGTGACCGGACTCGTCGGGGCCAACGGCGCCGGCAAGTCCACCCTGATCAAGATCCTGCTGGGGCTGTCCCCCGCCACCGAGGGCAGCGCCCGGGTGCTCGGGCTGGACATCGCCACCGAGGGCGCCGCCATCCGCGAGCGCGTCGGCTACATGCCCGAGCACGACTGCCTGCCGCCGGACGTCTCGGCCACCGAGTTCGTCGTGCACATGGCGCGGATGTCGGGGCTGCCGCCCACCGCCGCGCGCGAGCGCACCGCGGACATCCTGCGCCATGTCGGCCTCTACGAGGAGCGCTACCGCCCCATCGGCGGCTACTCCACCGGCATGAAGCAGCGTGTGAAGCTCGCGCAGGCCCTGGTGCACGACCCCAAGCTGGTCTTCCTGGACGAGCCGACCAACGGCCTCGACCCGGTCGGCCGTGACGAGATGCTCGGCCTGATCCGCCGGGTCCACTCCGACTTCGGCATCTCCGTGCTGGTCACCTCGCACCTGCTGGGCGAGCTGGAGCGGACCTGCGAGCACGTGGTCGTCATCGACGGCGGCAAACTGCTGCGCTCCAGCTCCACCACCGACTTCACCCAGACCACGACCACCCTCGCGATCGAGGTCACCGACAGCGACGCCCACCCCGACGGCACCCGGGCGGTGCGCGAGGCGCTGGGCGCGCGCGGGGTGGAGGTCACCCGCGAGGGCGCGGGCCTGCCCGGCGCGGGCCACGTCCTGCTGCTCACCGCCGCCGGCGAGCAGACGTACGACCTGGTGCGCGACGTGGTCGCCGACCTCGGGCTCGGCCTGATCCGGATGGAGCAGCGCCGGCACCACATCGCCGAGGTGTTCACGACCGGCGGCGCCGACGAGCAGCGGAAGGAGGCCGTCGGCCATGGCGGTTGAGCAGCCCCTCACGGGCGAGACGACCCGTATCCACGACATCGGCTACCGCGGCTACGACGGCCCGCGCCTCGGCCGCGCCTACGCCCGCCGCTCCCTGTACTCGCAGTCCCTGCGCGGCGCCTACGGCCTCGGCCGCTCGGTGAAGTCCAAGGTCCTGCCGATGCTGCTGTTCGCGGTGATGTGCGTGCCCGCCGCCATCATGGTGGCCGTCGCCGTCGCCACCAAGGCTCACGAACTGCCGGTCGGCTACACCCGCTACGCGATCATGATGCAGGCCGTGATCAGCCTGTACGTCGCCTCGCAGGCACCCCAGGCCGTCTCGCGCGACCTGCGCTTCAAGACGGTGCCGCTGTACTTCTCGCGGCCCATCGAGACCGCCGACTACGTCCGCGCCAAGTTCGCCGCGCTCGCCTCGGCGATCTTCATCCTCACCGCCGCCCCCCTGCTCGTGATGTACGTGGGGGCGCTGCTGTCCAAGCTGGGCTTCGCCCACCAGACGAAGGAATTCGCCGAGGGACTGGTCTCCGTGGCCCTGCTCTCCCTGCTCTTCGCCGGCATCGGCCTGGTCATCGCCGCCGTCACCCCGCGCCGCGGCTTCGGCATCGCCGCCGTGATCGCCGTACTGGTCATCTCCTACGGGGCGGTGTCCACCCTCCAGGCCATCGCCACCACCCAGGGGCACGACGGCGCCGTCCCGTGGATCGGTCTGTTCTCACCGGTCACCCTGATCGACGGCGTCCAGTCCGCCTTCCTGGGCGCGACCACCCGGGCCCCCGGCGGGGTCGCCCCCTCCACCGGGGAGGGCGCGGTCGACGTCCTCGTCACCCTCGCACTGATCGCCGGCAGCTACGGCCTGCTGCTGCGCCGCTACAAGAAGGTGGGACTGTGACGACCCTCAGCATCGACCATGTCTCCCGCTGGTTCGGCAACGTGGTCGCCGTCAACGACATCACCATGACCATCGGCCCCGGGGTGACCGGTCTGCTCGGCCCCAACGGCGCCGGGAAGTCCACCCTGATCAACATGATGGGCGGCTTCCTCGCCCCGTCCACGGGCACAGTCACCCTCGACGGGCAGCCGGTGTGGCGCAACGAGCGGATCTACGAGCACATCGGCATCGTCCCCGAGCGGGAGGCGATGTACGACTTCCTCACCGGACGCGAGTTCGTCGTCGCCAACGCCGAGCTGCACGGCCTCGGCGACAAGGCCGCCCAGCGGGCGCTGGCCACGGTCGAGATGGAGTACGCCCAGGACCGCAGGATCGCCACCTACTCCAAGGGCATGCGCCAGCGCGTGAAGATGGCGAGCGCCCTGGTGCACGACCCGTCGCTGCTGCTGCTGGACGAGCCGTTCAACGGCATGGACCCCCGCCAGCGCATGCAGCTGATGGACCTGCTGCGCAGGATGGGCGACGAGGGCCGCACCGTGCTGTTCTCCTCGCACATCCTCGAAGAGGTCGAGCAGCTCGCCCGGCACATCGAGGTCGTCGTCGCCGGGCGGCACGCGGCCAGCGGCGACTACCGCAAGATCCGCCGGCTGATGACCGACCGGCCGCACCGCTACCTGGTGCGCTCCAGCGACGACCGCGCCCTCGCGGCCGCGCTGATCGCCGACCCGTCCACCTCCGGCATCGAGGTCGACCACGCCGAGGGCGCGCTGCGCGTCCAGGCCGTCGACTTCGGCCGCTTCACCACCCTGCTGCCGAAGGTCGCCAGGGACCACGGCATCCGGCTGCTCACGGTCTCGCCGTCGGACGAGTCCCTGGAGTCCGTCTTCTCGTACCTGGTCGCGGCGTAGGAGGCCGAAGATGTACGACCCCACCGTCGCCCGGCTCACCTACCGGGCCCTGCTCGGCCGTCGCCGGGCCCTCATCCTCGGCGCGCTGCCGCTGCTGCTCATCGTGATCTCCGTGGCCGTCCGCGCCCTCAGCGGCGCCGACGACCAGACGGCCGCCGACGTGCTCGGCGGGTTCGCCATCGCCACGATGGTGCCGATCATCGGTGTCATCGCGGGCACGGGCGCCATCGGCCCGGAGATCGACGACGGCTCCGTCGTCTACCTGCTGGCCAAGCCGCTGAAGCGACCGGCCATCATCTTCACCAAGCTGATCGTGGCCATCGCCGTGACCATGGTGTTCTCGGCGGTGCCGACGATGATCGCCGGGCTGATCCTGAACGGCAACGGCCAGCAGATCGCCGTCGCCTACACGATCGCCGCGCTGGTCGCCTCCATCGCCTACTCGGCGCTGTTCCTGCTGCTCGGCACGGTCTCGCGGCACGCCGTGGTCTTCGGCCTGGTGTACGCGCTGGTCTGGGAGGCGCTGTTCGGCTCCCTGGTGCCCGGGGCGCGCACCCTGAGCGTCCAGCAGTGGTCGCTGGCGGTCGCGCACAAGGTGGCCGGGGGCGACCTGATCACCTCCGACGTCGGCCTGACCACGGCCGTCCTGCTGCTGGTGGCGGTGACGGTGCTGGCCACCTGGTACGCCGGCCACAAACTGCGGTCGCTGAAGCTCGCCGGGGAGGAGTGAGCGGCCCCGATGATCTTGACGGGGACTTCATCCCCGTCCGGGCACACTGGGCAAATCGGATGTATGCGAGGAGGCCGGGATGGCGGAGGAGACACCGAGCGGGGGCGGGGGGTTCGAGGGGGACGTCTTTGAGGGGCTGGTCCTGGACGAGTCCTTCGTCCGCGCCGCGGAGGCCTCCGAGCCGTCCGCCCGGGCGCGGATGCTGGCCGCGCGCTGGCGCGCCGAGGCCCCCGAGCCCCAGCCGTGGCGCTCGGACCAGCCGCCCGCGGGTTGGTTCTTCAGCAAGGCGCGGCGTCGGCGCAGGCGCAGAAGGGGCGACTGAGGCGCCCCGCGGGTGACGCGGGGCGCATCGCCGTACGGAGGGGCCGTGGCCGTGCGGGTGCGCGGTGCGGGCGGGGCCGGCTGTCGCGGCAGGTCCCGCGGGGCGCGGCGGCCGGTTATCCCAGCAGGGTCTCCAGGACCGCCGCGATGCCGTCCTCCTCGTTGGAGGCCGTCACCTCGTCGGCCACCGCCTTGAGTTCCTCGTGGGCGTTGGCCATGGCCACGCCCTGGGACGCCCAAGCGAACATGGGGATGTCGTTCGGCATGTCGCCGAAGGCGATGGTGTCCGCGGCCCGCAGGCCGAGCCGGCGCGCGGCCAGCGAGAGACCCGTGGCCTTGGACAGGCCGAGCGGCAGGAGTTCCACGATTCCCGCGCCGGCCATGGCGACGCTGACGAACCCGCCCGCCGCCTGCCGTGCCGCCTCCGCCAGCTCGTCGTCCCCGAGCGTCGGATGCTGTATGTAGATCTTGTTCAGCGGGGCGGACCAGAGATCGGACGCGTCCGTGAAGGGCACGGCGGGCAGCGGGCCCGCGACCGCGTACCCCGGCCCCACGAGCACCTCGCCGTCCAGGCCGTCCCGGCTGGCCGCCAGGTGCAGCGGCCCGACCTCCGCCTCGATCTTGGCGAGGGCGACCCCGGCCAGCTGCCGGTCCAGGGTGACCGAGGTCAGCAGGCGGTGCGCGCCCGCGTCGTAGACCTGGGCGCCCTGGCCGCAGACGGCGAGGCCGTCGTAGCCGAGGTCGTCCAGGACGTGCCGGGTCCAGGGGACGGCCCGGCCGGTGACGACGATGTGGGCCGCGCCCGCCGCGGTGGCCGCGGCGAGCGCGTCACGGGTGCGCTGGGAGACGGATCCGTCGGAGCGCAGCAGCGTCCCGTCGAGGTCGGTGGCGACGATCCCGTAGGGGAAGCTCACTTGGCCACCGGCTCCAGGACCTCCCGGCCGCCCAGGTAGGGGCGCAGCACCTCGGGGATCCGGACGGAGCCGTCGGCCTGCTGGTGGTTCTCCAGGATCGCCACGATGGTGCGCGGTACGGCGCACAGCGTGCCGTTGAGCGTGGCGAGGGGCTTGACCTGCTTGCCGTCGCGGACCCGGATGGACAGTCGCCGGGACTGGAACTCGGTGCAGTCCGAGGTCGAGGTCAGCTCGCGGTACTTGCCCTGGGTCGGGATCCACGCCTCGCAGTCGAACTTGCGGGCGGCCGAGGAGCCGAGGTCACCGGAGGCGACGTCGATCACGCGGAACGGCAGCTCCAGCGAGGTCAGCCACTGCTTCTCCCAGTCCAGCAGGCGCTGGTGCTCCGCCTGGGAGTCCTCCGGGGCGACGTACGAGAACATCTCGACCTTGTCGAACTGGTGGACGCGGAAGATGCCCCGGGTGTCCTTGCCGTGCGAGCCGGCCTCGCGGCGGAAGCAGGGCGAGAAGCCCGCGTACCGCAGCGGCAGCTTGTCGGCGTCGATGATCTCGTCCATGTGGTAGGCCGCGAGCGCCACCTCGGAGGTGCCGACCAGGTACAGGTCGTCCTTGTCCAGGTGGTAGACGTCCTGCGCGGCCTGGCCGAGGAAGCCGGTGCCGGCCATGGACTGCGGGCGGACCAGCGCCGGGGTGAGCATCGGGGTGAAGCCGGCCGCGGTGGCCTGGGCCATCGCGGCGTTCACCAGGGCCAGCTCCAGCAGGGCGCCGACGCCGGTGAGGAAGTAGAAGCGGGAGCCGGAGACCTTGGCACCGCGCTCGACGTCGATCGCGCCGAGCCGCTGGCCCAGCTCCAGGTGGTCCTTGGGCTCGAAGCCCTCGGCACCGAAGTCGCGGATGGTGCCGTGCGTCTCCAGGGTGACGAAGTCCTCCTCGCCGCCGACCGGGACGTCGGGGTGGACGAGGTTGCCGAGCCGGAGCAGCAGCTCCTGGGTCTCGGCGTCGGCCGCGTCGCGCTCGGCGTCGGCGGCCTTGACGTCGGCCTTCAGCTGCTCGGCGCGCTTGAGCAGCTCGGCCTTCTCGTCGCCGGTGGCCTTGGGGATCTGCTTGCCGAGCTGCTTCTGTTCGGCGCGCAGTTCGTCGAAGCGGACGCCGGAGGACCTGCGCCGCTCGTCGGCAGACAGGAGGGAGTCGACGAGCGCGACGTCCTCTCCACGGGCGCGCTGGGACGCGCGCACACGGTCGGGGTCCTCACGGAGCAGGCGAAGGTCAATCACAGGGCCAAGGCTACCGGTGCCGGGTTGCCGCTCACGAATCACTATTCCGGCGCGCTTGGATTTGCGGCTTACGGTGCGTTATGCGCTAATTGCCAACCGTGTCAAGGGAAAGTGTCTCACTCCCTGGGACGGGGCAGGCCATGGGCGCCCTGTTGACCGGATTTCCTTGTGGAGAACGGGATTTGGGCGCCCGGTTGTCCACAGAAATCCACACCCTCGGAAGAGTTATCCACAGGGTGTGGGGAAGAGCTGTGGATGCTGGAATTGATCACTCCGGAACTCTCCCGGGCGGCGGGTGGGCGTGCAGAATTCCGCGGTCAAAGTGGATCGAGACCCACTTTCGGGTGGAAAACGGTCGTCCCAAAAGATGAACCGAAGGAAACGGGTGGACGAAGAGAGCGTCAGGTGATGGTTGCCCCGTCTGGGTGCCGTAGGGCGATTTGTCGACTGGATCACCCCGCGCTGTCGACTTGTCCCCAGGTCGAGAAGGGCACCTGTGGATAACTCCTGTGGATAACGATGATCCGCAGATAGGACTGGCTAGAAGCGGCCGTCCTGGCAGCGGGCCACCCAGTCCGCCGCTTGCATGAACTCCTCGTCCGAGGTCCCGGCCTGCACGGGCCCGGCCTCCCCGGGCTCCATGTCGGCGCGCGGGTACGAGCCGAGGAAGCGCACTTCGAGGCAGATCCGCTTCAGGCCGGTCAGCGCCTCCGCCATCCGCCGGTCCGAGATGTGGCCCTCGGCGTCGACGCAGAAGCAGTAGTTGCCGATCCCGGCGCCGGTCGGCCGGGACTGGAGCAGCATCAGGTTGATGCCGCGCGAGGCGAACTCGCCCAGCAGGTCGCGCAGTCCACCGGGGTGGTCGGCGCGCTGCCACAGCACCACCGAGGTCTTGTCGGCGCCGGTCCGGGCGGCGGGCCGGGCCGGGCGGCCGACCAGCACGAACCGGGTCTGCGCGTTCTCCGCGTCGTGGATCCCGGTCTCCAGGGCCTCGAGGCCGTACCGGGCGGCGGCGAACTCGCCCGCGAACGCGGCGTCGTAGCGGCCCTCCTGGACCAGCCGGGCCGCGTCCGCGTTGGAGGCGGCCGACTCCCAGACGGCGTCCGGGAGGTTGGCCTTGAGCCAGTTGCGCACCTGCGGCTGGGCCGCGGGGTGGGCGGAGACCGTCTTGATGTCCGCGAGCTGTGTGCCCGGCCGGACCAGCAGCGCGAAGGTGATGGAGAGCAGCACCTCGCGGTAGATCGTCAGCGGCTCGCCCGCGACCAGACCGTCCAGAGTGGCGGTGATGCCGCCCTCGACCGAGTTCTCGATCGGCACGAACGCCGCCTCGGCCTCGCCGGCCCGCACCGCGTCCAGCGCGGACTGCACCGACACGTACGGGATCAGCTCCCGGGTGGCCGCCTCCGGCAGCGTCCGCAGGGCCACCTCGGTGAAGGTGCCCTCCGGGCCGAGATACGCATAGCTCGCTGGCATGGTCCTCACCCTAATGGCCGTCGGCCGTCCTGGCTCAGCCGTCTCATGACAGCCACTCGACCGGGTGGTTTGATCCCGGAAAGTCCGCAGCGCGGACAGGGCGTCGGCTAAGGGGCCGGGTCCGCCGACAGCCCGGTTGTCCGGCCTCAGCCCTCCAGCAGCCGCTGCCCCACGTACTCGCCCTTCGACGCCCCGCCCGGCACCGCGAACAGCGCGCTGGCCTCGTGCCGGATGAACCGCGACAGCGCGTCGCCGCGATCGAGCTTGCGCTGCACCGGCACGAACCCCCGCAGCGGGTCGGCCTGCCAGCAGACGAAGAGCAGACCGGCGTCCGGGGTGCCGTCCGCGTCGAAGCCGTCGTGGTACGAGAACGGGCGCCGCAGCATGGTCGCCCCGCCGTTCTTGTCCGGCCGGGTGATCCGCGCGTGCGCGCTGAGCGGGATCACGTACTCGCCCCGGGCGTCGGTCTTGTCCAGCTCCATCGGGCTGGTCTCCCCGCCCCCGGTCAGCGGCGCCCCGTCGGCCTTGCGGCGCCCGATGACCTGCTCCTGGGCGGTCTGCGACAGCTTCTCCCAGTCGTCCAGGAGCATGCGGATCCGGCGCACGACGGCATAGGAGCCGTGCGCCATCCACGCGGGCTCCCCCGAGGCGGGCACGAAGATCTGCTGCTCGAAGCCGGCGTCCGTCGGCTTCGGATTGCCGGTGCCGTCGATCTGGCCCATCAGGTTGCGGGCCGTCATCGGGTGGGCGGTGGCCCCCGGGGTGCGGTTGAAGCCGTTCATCTGCCAGCGCACCCGCGCGACCGAACCGGCGTCCTTCTGGATCGCGCGCAGGGCGTGGAAGGCGACCAGGGCGTCGTTCGCGCCGATCTGCACGAACAGATGGCCGTCGCTGCGCGCCTTGTCGAGGCGGTCGGAGGAGAAGGCCGGCAGCGGGTCGAGCGCGGTGGGCCGCTGCTTCTCCAGACCGGTGCGGGAGAAGAAGTCGTGGCCGAAGCCGAAGGTGACGGTCAGCGAGGAGGGGCCCGCGTCGCGCGCCACCGCGGTGTCGTCGTGCGGGGCCGGCTCGCCCGCCATCAGCCGCTCGGCCGTCGCCGACCAGCGGCGCAGCAGGGCCGCCGCCTCCGTGCGGCCCGCGCCCGCCACCAGGTCGAAGGCGACGAGATGGCCGCACGCCTGGAGCCCCTCGGTGATGCCGGGCTGATGTTTCCCGTGAAACATCGCCCGGTCGGAGCCGACGGAGGTGAGCGGGGTGGCCTGGGCGGGCGCGGTGGCACGGCCGATGGCGCCGCCCGCCGCACCGAGCACCAGTCCGGTGGCCCCCGCGGTGCCGAGCAGGGTGCGCCGGGAGACGCCGTCCGCCTCGGCGCGGGCCGCGTTCACCGGGGTCTCGGGGGTGCGGGCCGCCGGGATGGACTGTTCGGTCATGGTCTGGTTCAGCCGATCTGCGCGTTCTTGGAGACGGTCACTTCGTCGATGTCGGAGGTGCGTACGGTGACGGCGACCTTCCAGTCGCCGGCCATCGGGATCTGCACCGAGTCCGCGGACCAGTGGCCGGTGGTGATGTGCTCGGCGGCCACGGCGAGCGGGCCGATCTTCTTCGCCTCCAGGGTGAGGGCGACCTTCACCTCGGGGACGTCGAAGGGCCGGCCGTCGGGCTTGCGGACGAAGAGGTGCAGCTGGTTGGTGCCCGCGCGGGCGGGGTCGAGGTCGAGGGAGACCACGCCCTTGCCGTCGGCGCCGCCCGTGTCGAAGGGCAGGGTCAGGGAGCCGTTCGGGGCCGTGGTGGCGGAGCGGGCCGGGGTGGCGGCCCGGGCGGCCTCCTGCTCGGTGCGGCCGGACTCGGTCTGCGTCAGCGCGGTGGTGACGGCGAGCAGGACGACGGCGACGGCGGCCTCGGCGAGCACCGAGCGGCGCAGCCCGTAGCGTCCCGTGTCCCCGTCGCGCAGCCGCTTGCGCCGGGCGGTGTCCATCGCGGCCCGCTGCCGGGCGAGCTGGGCGGCACGCCGGGCGTCGCCCGCGTCCGCAGGGCCTTCGTCCCCCGCGTTCGCGTCCTGTCCGGCGGCCGTCGACGCGGTGACGCTCTCCTTCTCGGCCTCCGCCTCCTCGGCCTCCGCGCTGCCCGCGGCCCGGTCGGTGAGCCGTCCGGTCCAGCGCCGGGACGCCGAGGCGATGCCGACCATGAGCGCCACCAGGGCGATCTTGGCCAGCAGCAGCTGGCCGTACCGGGTGCCGGTGAAGGCGGACCAGGAGCCGAGCTGGCGCCAGGACTGGTAGACGCCGGTGACGACGAGGACGAGGACGGAGCCGAAGGCCAGCCGGGAGAAGCGCCGCACGGCCGCGGCCTCGACCGGGGCCGCGGCGGGCGCCCGGTACAGGGCGACCAGGAGTGCGGTGAGCCCGCCCAGCCAGGCGGCGACGGCGAGCAGGTGGACGACGTCGACCGGCATGGCGATGCCCGGCTGGAGCCCCACCGAGGCGTGCTCGGACGCCGCCCAGCTGGTCGCGAGCCCGGCCGCCACGACCGCGCCCCCGATCCCCAGCCCGAAGGTCAGGTCCCGCTTCTCCGCGCCCTCCTCGCGCCGCTGGTAGGAGCCGAAGAGCACGGCGATGAACAGCGCGGCGGCGGCGAGCAGCAGCAGCCGGGAGACCAGCGCGGCGCCCGGCTTGGTCTGGAGCACCTGGCCGAGCAGCCCGAGGTCGAAGACGTCGGCGAGCGTGCCGGTGGTGGTGTAGGAGCCGCGCAGCAGCAGCAGCCACAGGGTGGCCGCGGTCAGCGCCAGCCAGCCGCCGACCACCAGCCGCTGCAGGGCCCGTACGCCCGCGCCGCGCCGCCAGCAGACCAGCACGAAGGCGGTGCCGCCCGCGAGCACGATGAAACCGGCGTACGACACGTACCGCCCGAAGGCGTAGAGGCCGCCGACGACCCCGCCGCCCACGGCCGTCGCGGCGTCGGGGACCACGGTCTTCGAAGGCGCCCCGACGGAGAAGGTGTAGGCGCCGGCCACGGGGTGGCTGTCGGCGGAGACGACCTGGTAGGTGACCGTGTAGGTGCCCCTGCCCAGGCCGCCTCGGAGGTCCACGGCGTAGGTCGTGCCGCGCACGTTGGCGGGCGTGCCGGTCTGCACCGGTCTGCCCTGGGGGTCGAGGACCCGCAGGGAGTCCCGGTTCATCGCCACCTTCTCGGAGAAGGTGAGCGACACCCGGGCGGGCGGCTGTGCGACCACCACCCCCTGCGCGGGGTCGCTGCCGGTCAGCGCCGCGTGCGCGGAGGCCGGGCCGGCTCCCGCGAGCAGTGTGCCGGTGACGGCGAGGAGCAGCAGCAACAGGTTCCGCAGTCGGGGGGTGATGGTCCGGGTCACGGTGTCCCTTCCCTCAGTGGCCGGTCGACGGGTGGTACGTGGCGGACTCCACCGGCATCCGGACCGTGAGCGGCGCGGACGTGGCGAAGGTGAGCTTCAGGGTGACCGTCTGGCCCTGCTTCGGCCGGTGCCGAAGCTGCTCGAACATCAAGTGGTTGCCACCGCTCTTGAAGACGAGCCGGCCGTGGGCGGGTATGGGGAAGGAGGACTTCTCCCGCATCGCGCCGCCCACGGTGGTGTGCATGGTGACCCGGCCGGCGGCGGTACTGGTCACCGAGGTCAGTTCGTCCTCCGCGGCGCCCTTGTTGGTGATCGTCAGGAAGCCGGCGGCCATGTCGGCGGAGACCGGCTGCGGCATGTAGGAGCCGCTCACCGACAGCTCGGCCTTCGCCGGCGCCGGCTTCGAGCAGCCGGCGAGGGCGAGCGCGCCGGCGAGTGCGGCGGCCGTGGCGAGGACCGCGGGGCGACGGCTCACGGCTTGGCCCCTTCGACGAGCTTGGGCAGGTCCTTGATGTAGTCGTCGACCGTGGCTTCCTCGCCGATGAGCACGTAACCGCCGTTCGTCTTCGGGGAGAAGGCGACGACCTGGGTGCCGTGCACGGAGACGAGCTTGCCGTTCTTGTCCTTCGTCGTCGGCTCCACCGAGATGCCGACGGAGCGGGCGGCGGCCTGGACGGTCTTGAAATCGCCGGTCAGGCCGATGAACCGGGGGTCGATGCCCTTGAGCCAGCTGCCGAGCGCGGCCGGCGTGTCACGGCCGGGGTCGGTGGTGACGAAGACGACCCGCAGGTCGTCGCGCTGGGCCGGGGTCAGCGACTTCTGGGCGGCGACGGCGATGTTGCTCATCGTCGTCGGGCAGATGTCGGGGCAGTGCGTGTAGCCGAAGTAGAGCAGGGTCGGGTGGCCCTGGGTCTCCTTGCGGAGGTCGTACTTCTTGCCGTGGGTGTCGGTGAGCACCAGGCCGGGCTTGGCCCAGGGCTGGTCGAGGACGGTGGCGGGGCCGCTCTGGCCGGACTCCTGGGAGACCGCGGAGACCGGCGACGAGCCGCCGGAGTCCTGGCTGCCGCAGGCGGAGAGGGTCAGGGTGGCGGCGGCGAGCAGTGCGGCCGCGGCGAACGTCTTCTTGCGCATAGAGAAATGTCCCAGATGTGAGATGTCCGGCGCGCACCGGGGTCGTGCGGGGGCCTGCGAGAAGCCTGGCACGGCCCCGGCGCGCGCTGCGGAACGGTGGGCTCAGGCGGTGCGGCGGCGTCCGGCGAAGACGCCGTAGGCCACGCCCGCGGCGCCGACGACGATGCCGGCCACGCCGAGCACCCGCGCGGTGGTGTCACTGCCGCCGCCGGAGCCGGTGGCGGCGGTGCCGTCGGTCTTGTCGTCGGCGGCGTTCGCCGTGCCGTGCTCGCCGGCCGGGGCGGTCAGCTGGAGCACCGGGGCGGGGTTCTGCGGCTCGTCCTGGCCGGGCCGCGGTACCTCGATCCAGCGCACGACCTGCTGGTCGGAGTACGTCTGGAGCGCCTTGAACACCAGCTGGTCGGTGTTGTCGGGCAGGGCGCCGACGGACAGCGGGAACTTCTGGAAGTAGCCGGGCTCGATGCCCTTGCCGTCGGCGGTCCAGGTGACCTTGGTGACGGCCTGGTCGATCGTGTCGCCGTGCACGGTCAGCGGCTTGGCCAGCTTGGCCTTGGTGACCTGGACGTGCCAGCCCGGCACCGGCTCGGCCATCACGGAGGCCAGCGGGTGGTCGGCCGGGAGACTGACCTCGACCTTGGTGGTCGAGGCGTCGTCCCGCTCGTTGGGGACCTTGAAGTCGACGACCGCGTAGCCGCCCTTGGCCGCGGCGCCCTCGGGCTGCACGGTCACGTGCGCGAAGGCGGGGGCGGACAGGGCGAGCACGGCCGTGCCGGCGACGGCGGCACCGGCGGCGAGCCGGGCGGCGGTACGACGGGGCGCGAAGAACGCGATGGGGAAAACCTGCATGGCAGGAGCACTCCATGGTGAGAGTTCCGGTGAGGAGGAAACGGCGCGCGAGCGCGCGCGGGCCGCGCGACGGCGGCCGCCTCCTCGGTTCCCGGAGCTGTCCCGGGGCATGGGGCGGGCGCGTCGCGTCAGGCGGCGAGTCGCAGTTCGGCGGCGGGCGGGCCGCGCCGGATCACCGTGTGCTGGAGTACGAGGGTGCGCGGGGCGGGCGGTTCGTCCCGGTCGGCGCGTCGGCCGCGCGGACCGGGCTCGGCGGCGGGCAGCAGTCCGGCGCACAGGGCGTGCGCCAGCGCGAGCGCCGCGCGCAGGGAGCGTACGAGGGCCGCCTCGGCGACGCCGTGCGCCGACAGTTCGAGCAGCCGTCCCACGGCCAGGTCGCCGCGGCGCAGCAGCCAGCCGACGGCGACGGCCGCGAGGACGTGGCCGAGCAGCATCGGCAGCGAGGGCAGCAGGCCCCCGAGGGCGCCGGTGGTCTCGGCCGGGTGCGGCGCGGGCAGCGGGGCCGGGGTGCCCACGGGTCGGCCCGAGCGGTCGATGAGGCGCGCGGCGAGCAGCAGGTGGAAGGAGTGGCCCGGGGTGAGGGCCGAGGCGTTCGCCCCGCACAGCAGCCGTGAGGCCTGTTCGACCAGCGCGCTGTCGGTGAGCGTGGTTCCCGCCGGAGCGGGCCGTCCGGCCGGCGCCCCCGCCATGGCCATGGCCCCGTGCTGGCCCAGTCCGAACAGCGCGTGCAGCGCGATCTGGCCGAGTGCCAGGAGCGCGGCGATGCCCGGCAGCGAGCGGGCCCGCCCGGTCAGCGGGGCCACCAGCAGCAGACAGCAGAGGAAGCCCACGCCGAGCGTCCACAGCGGCACGCTCGCGCAGGAGGCCAGCGCGTGCCCGGCCGCGGCCAGCACGACGCAGACCGCGGCGAAGACCGCGGCCCGCGGCATCCGGAGCCCGGCTCCGGGACGCGCCGTGCGCGCGTGGGGGGCAGACATGGCGGGCACATCATCCCACTGCGCCGTCGGCCGTCCTACGCCAGGGCCGGGAGATTTATCCGGCGGCCACCGGTCGGGTACGTCCCTCATACACCGTTTCCTCCCGGGCCGCGTGGGCTGTACGGGCGCAGTCGCGCCGACCGTGCGCTTATTGCCGTCCGCGGACGGCAATACGTAACGGTATGTCGAGCCGCGGCCGGGAGGCTGGAGCATGAGCATCTGGTGGTCACTCCATCTGCGGCGCGAGGCGGCGAGCGTGCCGCTCGCACGGCGGCTGCTGCTCGGCACCATGGAGACGGCCGGGGTGGACCCGGAGGTCTCCTACGACCTGGCCGTCGCCCTCGGCGAGGCCTGCGCGAACGCCGTCGAGCACGGCGGGGTGGGCGGCGCCCCGTCGGGGTACCGGGTGACCGCGTACGTCGACGGCGAGAAGTGCCGTATCGAGGTGACCGACTCCGGGCCCGGCTTCGCGCGCACCCGGGAGATCCGGCCCGCCCGCCCGGACGCCGAGCACGGCCGGGGCCTCTGCCTGATCCGGGAACTCGCCGACCACGTCCACATCGGTCCCGAGCCCGGCCGCCGCGGCACGGTGGTCAGCTTCGACAAGATCCTCAAATGGCGCGACGGCTCCCCGCTGCCGGCGGTGTAGCCCCATAGTGGTGGGATGCGCATCGACGACGGGGAACTGGCGGCCGGGGTGACGCTCCGGCTGCTCACGGCCGGGGACGCGGAGGCGCTGGCGGCGGCGTACACCGCCAACCGCGCACATCTGGCGCCATGGGATCCGGTGCGTCCGGAGGCCTTCTTCACCGCCGAGGGGCAGCGGCAGCGGATCCAGGGGCTGCTGCGGCAGCACGCCGAGGACTCGGTGGTGCCCTGGGTGTTCGAGGAGGCGGACGGGCGGATCGTCGGGGCCATCACCCTGACGGGGATCTCCCGGGGGCCCTTCTGTAGCGCGCACCTGGGCTACTGGGTCGCCGCCGACCGGCAGGGCCGGGGGCTGGCCTGTGCGGCCGTGGCGCGGGTGTGCGCGCTCGCCCGGGACGAGGTGGGGCTGCACCGCATCGAGGCGTCGACGCTGGTGGAGAATGCCGGTTCGCAGCGGGTGCTGGCGAAGTCCGGGTTCCAGGAGATCGGCACGGCCCCCGACTACCTGCACATCAACGGCCGGTGGCGCGACTGCCGGCTCTTCCAGCGGATCCTGCACGACAGGGATCCCGCGTTCTAGCAGGGAAAGGCGGAACGGCCGGGCACCTTCCCGGTGCCCGGCCGTCCCGGAGCGGATCAGCCCTTCAGGGCGGCCATCCACGCCTCGACCTCGTCGGAGCGCCGCGGCAGACCGGCCGAAAGGTTCCGGTTGCCGGTCTCCGTCACCAGGATGTCGTCCTCGATCCGGACGCCGATGCCCCGGTACTCCTCCGGCACGGTGAGGTCGTCGGCCTGGAAGTACAGGCCCGGCTCGACGGTGAGCACCATGCCCGGCTCCAGCACGCCGTCCACGTACGTCTCGGTCCGCGCGGCGGCGCAGTCGTGGACGTCCATGCCGAGCATGTGCCCGGTGCCGTGCAGGGTCCAGCGGCGCTGCAGGCCCAGCTCCAGCACGCGCTCGACCGGGCCCTCGACCAGGCCCCACTCGACCAGCTTCTCGGCCAGCACCCGCTGCGCGGCGTCGTGGAAGTCGCGGTACTTGGCGCCCGGCTGCACCGCCGCGATGCCGGCCTCCTGGGCCTCGTACACGGCGTCGTAGATCTTCTTCTGGAGCTCGCTGTACGTGCCGTTGACCGGCAGGGTGCGCGTGACGTCGGCGGTGTAGAGGGTGTGCGTCTCCACGCCGGCGTCGAGCAGCAGCAGGTCGCCGGAGCGGACGGGGCCGTCGTTGCGGACCCAGTGCAGGGTGCAGGCGTGCGGGCCGGCGGCGCAGATGGAGCCGTAGCCGACGTCGTTGCCCTCGACGCGGGCGCGCAGGAAGAAGGTGCCCTCGATGTAGCGCTCGCTGGTGGCCTCGGCCTTGTCGAGGACCTTCACCACGTCCTCGAAGCCGCGCACCGTGGAGTCCACGGCCTTCTGCAGCTCGCCGATCTCGAACTCGTCCTTGACCAGCCGCATCTCGGAGAGGAAGACGCGCAGTTCCTCGTCGCGCTCGGCGGTGACCTTGTCGGTCAGCGCCGCCTCGATGCCGGCGTCGTGGCCGCGCACGACGCGCACCGGGCCGGTGGCCTCGCGCAGCGTGTCGGCCAGCTCGCGCACATCGGCGGCGGGGATGCCGTACAGCGCCTCCGACTCGGCCAGGGAGTGGCGGCGGCCGACCCACAGCTCGCCCTGGCCGTCGAGCCAGAACTCGCCGTTCTCGCGGTTGGAGCGCGGCAGCAGGTAGATCGTGGCCTCGTGGCCCTCGTCCTTGGGCTCCAGGACCAGGACGCCGTCCTCGGTCTGGTTGCCGGTGAGGTACGCGTACTCGACCGACGAGCGGAAGGAGTACTCGGTGTCGTTCGAGCGGGTCTTCAGGTTGCCCGCGGGGACGACCAGGCGCTCGCCCGGGAAGCGCGCGGAGAGCGCGGCGCGGCGACGGGCGGTCTCGGCGGCCTGCGGGATCGGCTGGAGATCGCGCAGTTCGGTGTCGGCCCAGCCGGACTGCATGTTCTCGGCAAGCTCGTCGGACACGCCCGGGTACAGGCCGTTCTTCCGCTGCTTGATGGGCTCTTCGGACTCGGTCTCCGGGGTCGCCGGGTTGAGCTCGTCGGCCACGTGATCCTCCTCGGTACGGCGTGTGATCTTCCCCCGGCGGTCCCCGGCGCTCGCCATGGTGGGCCACGGCGTCGGGGTGGGGGACCCCCATCATCGTACGGTCGTATCGGCAGGGGAACGGGGCGGATGACCTGTTATGCCTGGTCGCACCCGGCCGGGGCGGGACCGGCGGCCCGCTCAGTCGAAGCGGGCCGCCAGCAGCACGACGTCCTCCTCGCCCTCGGCCGCGTCCCGGTCGTCCGGCAGCACCGCGCGCAGCACATGGTCGGCGACGGCCCCGGGGTCGTCGCGCAGTGCCCGGGGAACGCTCGCCGCGGCCGTGCGCAGCCGGGCGAAGGCGCGGTCCATCGGGTCGCCGGTGCGGTGCAGCAGCCCGTCGGTGTACAGCAGCACCGTCTCCCCGGCCTCGGCCTCGATCTCCACGCTGGGCGCCTCCCAGCAGGAGAGCATGCCGAGCGGGGCGGAGACGGAGGTCTCGGCGAACTCGGTGCGCCGCTCCCCGGTCAGCAGCGGCGGGCTGTGCCCGGCACCGGCCAGGGTGACCCGGCGCAGCGCCGGCTCGCAGTAGGCGAACAGGGCGGTGGCGCAGCGGGCGGGCTCGGTCAGCCGCAGCAGCAGCTCCAGGTCGGACAGGACGGCGACCGGATCCTCGCCCTCCATCACCGCGTAGGCGCGCAGCGAGGCGCGCAGCCGGCCCATGGCGGCCACCGCGCCCGGTCCGGAGCCGGTGACCGAGCCCACGGACAGGCCGAGCCCCGCGTCCGGCAGCGGCAGCGCGTCGTACCAGTCGCCGCCGCCGCGCCGCCCGGTGCGGTGCCGGGCGGCGAGCCGGACGCCGCTCACGCGGGGCAGCCGGGAGGGCAGCAGCTCTTCGGTGATGGCGGCCATGCGGGCGCGGGTCCGCTCCAACTCGCCCAGTCTGGCCAGGTGTTCCGCGGCGTGGCGGATGTAGAGGCCGGCCAGGTGGCGCTGGCGCTCATGGGGTTCGGCGGGCTCGTCGTAGAGCCAGACGGCGGCGCCGAGGCGGCCGGCGCCCTCGGTGGCGAGCGGCAGGGCGTAGCTCGCGGCGTAGCCGAGGCGGGCGGCGACCTCGCGGTGCCGGGGGTCGAGGCCCTCCTCCGCGAACAGGTCGGGGTGGACGGCCTCGCTGCCGGGGGTGGTGTCGTACGGCAGCGCGGCGCGCGGGACGGTCTCCAGGTGGCCGAGGTCGGCGCGGCCGAGGCCGAGGCCGGTGGCGGGGCGGGGGCCGAGTCCGTCGCCCGGGTCCAGGACGACGAGGCCGCGGCGGGCGCCGACGAGGGCGGCTCCGGCGCGCAGCAGTTCGTCGAGGGCGGACTCCAGGGCGTCGGTGCGGGTGAGCCGCTCGGTGAGTTCGTGGAGCGTGGTGAGGTCCGAGACCCAGCCGGCCAGCCGGTCCTGGAGGAGGGCGCCGGGCGCGGGGCCGTGCGGGGCGGGGACGGCAGGGGCCGCCGGGGCAGGGCTGAAGGCGGTGCCCGAGGTGGCGGCCGAGGTGGGGGTGGCGGCTGCGACAGTGTGGGCGGAGGTGGGAACAGTGGGATCGATTCCGGCCACTTTCGGGGGGTGCGGGGCGTTCATGGCGCGCGGCCTTCGGACCGGTGCGTAGTGCTGGAAAGCATCGCAAACCCCCATGTGATTCTGCGCCGCTAGCAGTGTCTCCACATGTACACGCACTCGTGAGGGGATGTCCAGCATTGTCCTGCTGGGATTCCTGGTGTCCAAGGGACTCGTGGGTGATTTCTCCGAACCCCTTGCCTTACTGCCAAGTTGGCTCAAAACTGCCTGGGGGAACGGTCCATTGCGATCGACTGGGCTCGCTCCACGGAGCGTCACAACGGTCGTGATGGGTACGTACTCGGAGAAGGCCAGGGGTGGTTGGGGGCCACCCGGAACCTGGCGACGGACCCGGGCGTCATAACCACCGACGGCCGAGCCCCATCCTCCCGTGGCGGAGGCGGAGAGAACCACGCGCGACGGCAAAACGCCATGCTTCGCCACCCCCGCGCCGCAACCGCGTCCTGCCTCACGCGCCATGGACGCGGCCGCGGCCGACGTTCGACCCCCTGGGGATCCCCTGCCGTGCGCGGGGATGTGATGCGCCACCAGGTACGCACAGTGAAGTGATCGACTCATGTTGTGATGTGGACCACGGTGTTGCCAGCGGTGCAACGGAAAGGAACGAGCGCTCATGCGCGAGATCCTCGGAAGGCGACGCAGGCTCCTGTCCAGGCGACGGAACGACGGAAGGCCCGAGCTGCTCGGCGCGGCCCTCACCGTCGCGACGGAGTGGCAGTGGCCCGTACTCCCGGGCGTGGCCCCGGACCCGCAGGGCCGGGCCCGCTGCGGCTGCCCCGACCCGGAGTGCACGGTGCCCGGCGCCCACCCCTTCGACCCGGGCCTGCTCGCGGCCACCACCGACGCGCGCATGGTGCGCTGGTGGTGGACCAACCGGCCGAGCGCGCCCATCATCCTCGCGACCGGCGGCGGCGCGCCGTGCGCGGTCAGCCTGCCGGCGCTGGCCGCCTCCCGCGCCCTCGCCCTGCTCGACCGGCGGGGCATGCGCCTCGGCCCGGTGATCGCCTCGCCCACCCGCTGGGCGCTGCTCGTCAAGCCGTACTCCCTGGAGCAGTTGGGCGAGCTGCTGTACGCCAAGGACTTCGTCCCCGGCTCCCTGCGCTTCCACGGTGAGGGCGGCTACGTGGCGCTTCCCCCGTCCGAGACCGGCTCGGGCGCGGTGCGCTGGGAGCGGCCCCCGCTGCCCGGCTCGGCCGCGCCCTGGGTGCCGGACGTGGAGGCCGTGGTGGACGCGGTGGTCGACGCCCTCACTCGTACGGGTGTGAGCGCGCCCGAGATGTAGGGGCCGCCCGGCGCGCTCGGCCCGGTCGGCGCCCCGCGCTCGTTATCTTCCGCCCATGCTGCGATTTTCTGGGGGATTCGGTACTCGGTGGCGGGGGCGCGGAGGACCCGGCCGCGCCCGGCCCCTCGACGAGGGACCGGGCTCACGAAGCGGGCCCGGCCCCCGGCGCGGGACGGAGCCGCCCGCCCCGGACGGTCCCAAGTCCGCCCGCCGCAGGGCCCGTTACGGCAGGTCCGAACCCCGGCGAACGCATCTGGTCGGGCTGGCGTTCGTGGTGACGGCCGCCGTCGTACTGCCGCTGACCGTGGCGTCCGCGGGCCAGGTCGGGGACGTGGGCGAGGCACTGGTGCCCGGGGTGCTCCGGCACGGTGACGCCAAGGACCCGTCGGCGGCCCCGAGCGACTCGCTGCTGGGCCTCGGGCTGGCCACCGCCGCCCGCTGCGGTCCCCAACTCTCCTCGCCGGTCGGCGTCGAGGCACAGACCTGTGTGCTGACGCAGGGCGCGGACACCTGGGCGCGCACCTACTACCGCAACGCCACCGGGTCGTCGCTGGACGCGGAGCTCAGCCTCATGGGACCGCGCGGCCGTACCGTGCGGACGCGCTGCGAGACGGGGGCCGACGACGAGCCCGCGACCTGTGAGACACCCCGTGAGCGCGGCCGGGGCGGCCCGGACGACTACACGGCCGTCGCGGAGTTCGCCGAGCGGGGGTCCGAAGGCCGGCTGCTGTTGCGCTCGGGCAGCAACTCCGATGACAAGGAGGGCGGTTGACGCCGTGCGTCGCCTCGGTCACCGAGCGCGGACATGGAAAGACCCGGTTGCTGGCGACGGGGGATGCACCAGCAACCGGGCTACTGGAACGGTAACAAGAGATCGGCCGTTCGCAAATTCCGACTCAGTCATTCGGCCACCGATTTCCCACGGATTTCCCTGTCGGGGGCGGGAGTTGTGACCGGAGTCACCCGTTCGGCGGTCCGGTGTCATGACCGCCCGAGCGGTCGGTCATGACACCCGCGGCATCCGCGTCAGCTCAGCGTGACCTGTCGGTTGGTCAGCCCGCCGCGCGCCCGCCGCTCCTCCGCGGTGAGCGGTTCCTCCACCGCGAGGGCGGCGGCCAGCCGCTCGGCGAACTCGGCCGCCGGCTTCTCCACGTCCTGCGCGCCGACCCCGCTCGGCAGGTCCCAGACCGGCACGGTGAGCCCGTGAGCACGGAAGGAGCCCACGAGCCGGGTGCCCTCGCCGAGGCTGGAGCGGCCCGCCGCGTGCAGCCGGGCGAGAGCGTCCAGAAGCCGCTCCTCCGGGTGGGGCATCACCCAGCGCAGGTGGTTCTTCTCCGGGGTCTCGCACCAGTACGCGGCGTCCACCCCGGACAGCCGCACCGTCGGGATCGCGGCCGCGTTGGCCCGCTCCAGGGAGGCGGCGACCTCCGGCGTGGCGTTCTCCGCGTCCGGCACCCAGAACTCGAAGCCGCTGTGCACCACCGGCTCGAACGGGCCCTCGGGGTCGATCAGTTCCTGCAGCCGGGGGCCGTCGGCGGGGGCGCGCCGCCCCTGCACCGGGGTGCCCGGCTCCGCCACCAGCGCGCGCTGGAGCGTGTCGGCCAGGTCGCGGCTGATGTCGCCGGAGGCCGTGTCGTTCTGCAGGCCGAGCAGGACCGAGCCGTCGTCGCGGCGCAGGGCCGGCCAGGCCATCGGCAGCACCGTGGCGAGCGTGACCGACGGGACGTCCTCGGGCAGGCCGTCCTTCAGGGTCAGCTCGACCGTCGCGGCCGGGACCAGCTCGCGCAGCGCCACCCAGTCGCACTCGCCGGGCAGGCCCTCGAACGGGCGCCGCACCAGCTCGGTCACGGCGTGCGCGGCCTCCCGGCCGTGGCACGCCTTGTAGCGCCGGCCACTGCCGCACGGGCAGGGCTCACGGCCGCCGACCACCGGAACGGCACCGTCGGCGCCCGCCCCGCCCACCGGCTGCGGGTGCTTGGCCTTGGTCTGGGGTCGCTTCTTGGCCATCGTGGATGTCTCCCGGTTACGGCTCGTCTCGTACGGCGGGAGCCTAGCCGTTCGCACCCCGGCCGACGGGAACCTGTGGACAACGCACGCCCGCGCTGCACAGGGTGGCCGACCCTCAGGCCAGGTCCTCGAACGCCTCCGCGAGATCCAGCCCCGCCAGCTCGGGCAGCGCGGACGCGGTGATCGCCGCGGCGACGTGGTCGCGCCGGCAGCGGGCGTCCGGGTCGTGCACGTCCCCGTGGACCACCACCCAGACCGTCACCTCGCCGCGGACGTCGTCGCGCACGCCCCAGTCGTCGGCGAGCGCCGTGATGATGTTCAGCCCCCGGCCGCCGTGCGCCGTCACCGAGGGGGTGGCCGGCGCCGGGCGGGTCGGGCCCCCGCCGTCCGTGACCTCCACGATGAGCCGGCCCCGCGGATCGACCCGCCACGCGGCCCGTACGCCGCCCTCCCCGGCCGTGTCGTCCAGCGGCCGGCCGTGTTTGCAGGCATTGCTCAGCAGTTCCGAAAGGATCAGTACGGCGTCGTCGACCACCGCTTCCGGCACGCCTCCGTCGCGCAGTTGCGCGCGCATCCGGCGCCTCGCGTTTCCCACGCCCGCAGGGCCATGGGGTACGGCCATGCACGACGACGTGGGCACCTCCTGTGCCACCACCAACGCCACCCCCGAGACCTCCTTCGCCCCACGCCACGGTGTGGATGCCCCACCGATCTGTGCCGGAAACCGGCCAATCCTCTTCCGGTGACGCATTCGGCACGGCCGTACACGCAGTGAACGCGCCGGAGCACTCCCGGTGACGTGCGGCCCCGCGGGCGGGGGGACGTCAACGGGAGGGGCGGCGGCCGAGCTGGTCCAGCACCGCGCGCGGGCGGTTGGTGATGATGGCGTCGACACCGAGCCGGACGCACAGGTCGACGTCCTCGGGCTCGTTCACGGTCCACACGTGCACCTGGTGGCCCGCCTGCTTCAGCCGCTCCACGTACCCGGGGTGGCTGCGCACGATGCGCACCGAGGGCCCCGCGATGCCCACCCCGGCGGGCAGCCGGCCGTCGCGCAGCCGGGGCGAGAGCCACTGCACCAGGTAGACCGTCGGCAGCGTGGGCGCGGCCGCGCGCACCCGGTGCAGCGAGCGCGCCGAGAAGCTCATGATCCGCACCGGGGAGTCGGCGGCCGTGGCGGGCGCGTCCAGGCCGAACCGCTTGAGCAGGGTCAGCAGCCGCTCCTCGACCTGGCCCGCCCAGCGGGTGGGGTGCTTGGTCTCGATGGCCAGCTCGACCCGGCGCCCGGCGTCCGAGACCAGCTCCAGCAGCCGCTCCAGGGTGAGCACCGAGGTCCCCTCGCGGTCCTCGGGCCGGTGCTCCCAGTCGGGCTCCTCGTCCCGGCCGCGCCAGGCGTCCCGGTTCTTCCAGGAACCGAAGTCGAGTGCGGCGAGATCGGCCAGTTCCAGGGCGGAGACGGCGCCGCGGCCGTTGGAGGTACGGTTCACCCGCCGGTCGTGGACGCAGACCAGGTGGCCGTCGGCGGTCAGCCGTACGTCACACTCGAGGGCGTCCGCGCCGTCCTCGATCGCCTTCCGGTAGGCGGCCAGGGTGTGCTCGGGCGCGTCCTCGGAGGCGCCCCGGTGGGCGACGACCTGAGGGGAGGACTGTGGTGCGTGGGTCACCGCGACATGGTGCCACCCCTACGGGGTACGCGGGACGGCCTTGTACGTCCGTGCGGCGAACGCTGGCGTGCCATGTGCCGGGTTATGTGACTTTTGCCGCCAATGCCCTGTGTAAAGAATGGCCCGGGACCCACAGCCACGGCTTATGGTGCTCTGACGGCCCGTGGGAAAAGCTGACTGCATACAAACTGGAACAGTGAACGCAGGACCATGCGCAGCCGCATCGTGACCGGACACGACCAGCGCGCACGCGCCGCCGAGCGTGCACGAGCGTGTCGAGTGCGACCGAGGACAACAGCCGTGGATCGAGGAGAAGAGCTGTGAGCACCGAGAACGAGGGCAACGAGGTACCCCCGGCCCCGTCGGCGCCTCCCGTGCCGGTGGCCTCTCCCGACGCGTCCCCGCAGGCGCAGGGCGGCACGCCCGGGACCGAGGGGACGGCGGGCGGGCCGGAGCGGCCGGCACAGCCGGCCGGGGCCGATCAGCCGGTGGGGCACCAGGCGGCGCCGGGCGCGCCCGGCGGCAACGAGCCGACGGCCCCGCTGCCGCCCGTGCCCGGCAGCGCTCCCACCACGTCCCCCGTCGGGGCCTGGCCGCCCCCGCCGTCCGGCGTCCCCGGTTACGGCGACGGCGCCGCCGGCGCGGGCGGCGGTGCCTGGGGAGCGTCGTACCAGCAGCCCGCCCCCAAGCCGCGCGGCCGCGGCGGCCTGGTCGCGGCGGTCCTGGTGGCCGCGCTGGTCGCGGGCGGCCTGGGCGGCGGTCTCGGCTACACGCTGGCCAAGGACAACGACAACGGCGGTTCCACCACCGTCTCCGCCTCCGACAACGGCGCCGCGCAGATCAAGCGCGCGCCCGGCACCATCGCCAACGTGGCCGCCAGGGCGCTGCCCAGCACGGTCACCATCGAGGCCGAGGGCACCAACGGCGACGGCGGCACCGGCACCGGCTTCGTCTTCGACAAGCAGGGCCACATCATCACCAACAACCACGTGGTGGCGGACGCCCTCGACGGCGGCAAGCTGACCGCGACGTTCCCGGACGGCCGGAAGTACGACGCCGAGGTCGTCGGGCACGCCCAGGGCTACGACGTCGCGGTGGTCAAGCTCAAGAACCCGCCGTCGGACCTCAAGCCCCTCGTCCTCGGCGACTCCGACAAGGTGGCGGTCGGCGACGAGACCATCGCCATCGGCGCCCCCTTCGGCCTGTCCAACACGGTGACCACCGGCATCATCAGCGCCAAGAACCGCCCGGTGGCCTCCAGCGACGGCAGCTCCACGAGCAAGGCGTCGTACATGAGCGCGCTCCAGACCGACGCGTCCATCAACCCGGGCAACTCCGGCGGCCCGCTGCTGGACGCCTCCGGCGCGGTGATCGGGATCAACTCGGCGATCCAGTCCACCGGCAGCAGCGGCGGCTTCGGCTCCGGCGGCCAGTCCGGCTCGATCGGCCTCGGCTTCGCCATCCCGATCAACCAGGCCAAGTACGTCGCCCAGCAGCTGATCAAGACCGGCAAGCCGGTGTACGCCAAGATCGGCGCGTCCGTCTCCCTGGAGGACTCCTCGGACGGCGCGAAGATCACCGACCAGGGCGCGGGCGGCGCCGCCCCGGTCGAGGCGGGCGGCCCCGCCGACAAGGCGGGTCTGAAGCCCGGCGACGTCATCACCAAGCTCGACGACTCGGTGATCGACAGCGGCCCCACCCTGATCGGCGAGATCTGGACGCACCAGCCCGGCGACAAGGTGACGGTCACCTACAAGCGCGGCGGCGAGGAGCACACCGCCGAGCTGACCCTGGGTGCCCGGGTCGGCGACAGCTGATCCGGGTGCCGGCGGACCCGGCCGTGGCATCCGCGGTCCCGGGGCGGACCACATACCCGTCCGACGCCCGATCCCGGTACGCTGTACCCCGCTCCGCCCCAGGTGGGCGGCGCGGGGAGGTGTGCCCGAGCGGCCTAAGGGAACGGTCTTGAAAACCGTCGTGGCAGCGATGTCACCGTGGGTTCAAATCCCACCGCCTCCGCTTTCGCGGCAGTGAACACGGCCCCTGACCTGGGTAGTTGGTCGGGGGCCGTGCGCATGTCCGGGGTCCGGGAGTGCCCGGCGTTCCCTCCTGGCCCCGCCGCCCGCTACGGCCGGTGGCCGGTCATCCGCGCCGCCGAGGCGATGGTCGCGCGGGCCTCGTGTTCGGGCAGGCCGGTGTGGCGGGCGGCCTCGGTGAGGGGGGTGGCGAGGGCGGGGCCGATGCCGTTCTCGTAGGCGCGGCAGGCGGCCCAGAACAGCCGGGTGTTGCGCTGGCCCTCGTGCGCGGTGAGGACGAAGTGGACGAGGCCGTGACCGTGGTCGGTGTGCGTGGGCACCGGGTGGCGGGCGGGGCGCGGGGGCGGGAGCAGCAGTCGCAGCAGGGCCGGCGGGCAGACGGCCGGGGGCAGGCGGGCGGTGCCCGGAGCGGTGCCGTAGACGCCGTGGTCGGTGCGGGAGCCGGGGCCGACCAGGTAGCCGCCGGCGCCGCGGATGTCGATGCCGGGCGCGAGCCGGCCCGCCGAGTTCGGCACGACGACGTCCGGGGGTCCGGTCAGCCACAGGTGCCGGCCGCCGCTCGGGGTGAGCACGACGACGGTCCGCGGGATGGTGAACCGGTGCCGCAGGCCCAGCTCGCGCAGGGCGGCCCGGGCGTCCGTGCCGGACTTGGTGTCCAGGTCGACGCCGATCAGGTGGTACGGGGGCAGCCCGCAGGCGATGCCGTAGCCCGTCGCCCAAGGCGCGGCGGCGAACATCTCGCGGACGCGCGCCGGGTCGCTGGAGGCGTCGTACACCCCGTGGCCGAGGCGGCCGCACCCGCCGTGGCAGACCGGGCCGGGGTCGCGGTGGTGCGGGGAGCGCAGGGCGGGGAGCTTCGTCCGGGACAGCGGGAGGACGGCCAGGCCGTGTTCGGCGGCGGACAGCGCGTGGGCGAGGGCCAGGGTCGTGGCCTGCCGGTCGGTGGTGGCCATGCCCTTATGGTCGTACGTACGTTCGAAAAAGGGAAGTGGGCGAGCGGCCAGGGGAGCCGTACCCGCACGGGACGGAAGGCGGCGCGGCGGCCGTCCGCCGGCTGCGCGCGCCGCGGGTGAACCCGGTCCCCGGGCCGCCCGGGTCCTGGTGACGGCCCGCGCCGGGGTACCCGCATCGGGCCTGGTCCCCGCCGCGGACGACCGGGACCGGCGGGCCGGACCCGGGTGTTTCTCAGGGGCGACCCGCAGACGGGGCGGACCCCCGCTCCACCCAGAGGAGGTGGAGCCATCCCCACCCCTACAACCTGAGGCGGACACCGCTTCGGCACTTGCGGCCGATCCGCCCGTGCGGGGACCGCTCATAGCGTGGAGCCATGACCACACCCGTCTGCACCAGCGCCTCGGCGGCGGCCCCGGCGTACCCGACGTTCTCGTCGTACGTGCGTGCCCGCCGGCCCGTTCTGCTGCGCGCCGCGCGCTCGCTGACCGCGAACCCCAGCGATGCCGAGGACCTGCTGCAGACCGCGCTCGCCAAGACCTACGCGGCCTGGGAGCGGATCGAGAACCAGCGGGCGCTGGACGGCTATGTGCGCCGCGCGCTGCTGAACACGCGGACCTCGCAGTGGCGCAAGCGCCGGGTGGACGAGTTCTGCTGCGACGAACTGCCCGAGCCGGAGCCCGTGCCCGGCGACGACCCGGCCGAGCGGCAGGCGCTGCACGACGCGATGTGGCGGGCGATCATGAAGCTGCCGGCGCGGCAGCGGGCCATGGTCGTCCTCAGGTACTACGAGGACCTCAGCGAGGTGCAGACCGCCGAGGTGCTCGGGGTCTCGGTCGGCACGGTGAAGTCGGCGGTCTCGCGGGCGCTCGGCAAGCTCCGGGAGGACCCGGAACTGAGTCCGGTGAGATGACCGTCCCGGCCGCGGGATGGTCCGGGCCGCATTTTCCCACCCCCTAGTGACATACCAAGCGGTATGTGCGCAGAATCAGCGCACCCCCCTACCACCGCGTAGGCATCGTCGCCGGGAGGACTCCGTGCTGAGCACCATGCAGGACGTACCGCTGCTGATCTCGAGGATCCTGACCCACGGGGCGACGGTCCACGGTTCGTCCCAGGTGATCACCTGGACCGGCGAGCCCGAGCCGCAGCGGCGCTCCTTCGCCGAGATCGGAGCCCGCTCGGCGCAGCTGGCCCACGCCCTGCGCGACACCCTCGGGGTGCGCGACGACGACCGGGTCGCCACGCTGATGTGGAACAACGCCGACCACGTCGAGGCCTACTTCGCGGTGCCCTCCATGGGCGCGGTGCTGCACACCCTCAACCTGCGGCTGCCGGCCGAGCAGCTGGTGTGGATCGTCAACCACGCCGCCGACCGCGTGATCATCCTCAGCGGCTCCCTGATCCCGTTGATCGCCCCGCTGCTGCCCCTGCTGAAGACGGTCGAGCACCTCGTGGTCTCCGGCCCCGGCGACCGCGCCCCGCTGGCCGGCGCCACCGCCCGGGTGCACGAGTACGAGGACCTGCTCGCGGGCCGCCCGACCGGCTACGACTGGCCCGAGCTGGACGAACGCCAGGCCGCCACCATGTGCTACACCTCCGGCACCACCGGCGACCCCAAGGGCGTGGTCTACAGCCACCGTTCGATCTATCTGCACTCCATGCAGGTCAACATGGCCCAGTCGATGGGCCTGACCGACCGGGACACCTCGCTCGTGGTCGTCCCCCAGTTCCACGTCAACGCCTGGGGAGTGCCGCACGCCACCTTCATGACCGGCGTCAACATGCTGATGCCGGACCGCTTCCTGCAACCCGCACCGCTCGCCGAGATGATCGAGCGGGAGCGGCCGACCCACGCGGCGGCCGTGCCCACCATCTGGCAGGGCCTGCTCAAGGAACTGCACACCCGGCCCCGTGACGTGGCCTCCCTCGCCCAGGTCGTCATCGGCGGCTCCGCCTGCCCGCCCGCGCTGATGCGGGCCTTCGACGAGCTGGGCATGCGGGTCGTGCACGCCTGGGGCATGACGGAGACCTCCCCGGTGGGCACCATGGCCCGCCCGCCGGCCCACGCGGTCGGCACCGACGAGGAGTTCGGCTACCGCGTCACCCAGGGCCGGTTCCCGGCGGGCGTCCAGGCCCGCCTCACCGGCCCCGGCGGCGAACGCCTGCCCTGGGACGGCAGGTCGGCCGGCGAGCTGGAGGTGCGCGGCCCCTGGATCGCGCGCGCCTACTACAACGGCCCCGGCGCCGAACCCCTGTGCCCCGACGACAAGTTCAGCGCGGACGGCTGGCTGAAGACCGGGGACGTCGGCGTCATCTCCCCGGACGGCTTCCTCACCCTCACCGACCGCGCCAAGGACGTCATCAAGTCCGGCGGCGAGTGGATCTCCTCGGTCGAGCTGGAGAACGCGCTGATGTCCCACCCGGAGGTCGCCGAGGCCGCCGTGGTGGCCGTGCCCGACGACAAGTGGGGGGAGCGCCCGCTGGCCGCCGTCGTCCTCAAGGACGGCGCGAACGCCGGCTTCGAGGCCCTGCGCGCCTTCCTCGCCGAGGAGGCCCAGATCGCCCGCTGGCAGCTCCCCGAGCGCTGGACGACCGTGGAGGCGGTGCCGAAGACGAGCGTCGGGAAGTTCGACAAGAAGGCGCTGCGCAAGCGGTACGCGGACGGGGACCTGGACGTCACCCGGTTGTGAGACGAGGGGCCGGGCGGCGGGCCCGGCCCCTTCGACGTCGGTGCTAGTTGGTGCCGATCCGGGACAGCAGGTCCACGATCCGGGACTGCACCTCGGTGCTGGTGGACCGCTCCGCGAGGAACAGCACCGTCTCGCCCGAGGTCAGCCGCGGCAGCTCGGCCTGGTCGACGGCGGCCGTGTAGACGACCAGCGGGGTGCGGTTGAGCTGCCCGTTCGCGCGCAGCCAGTCCACGATCCCGGCCCGCCGCCGGTGCACCTGCATCAGGTCCATCACCACGAGGTTCGGCCGGAACCGGCCCGCCAGCGCCACCGCGTCGGTGTCGTTCGCGGCCCGCGCCACCTGCATCCCGCGCCGCTCCAGCGTCGCGGTCAGCGCCAGCGCGATCTCCTCGTGCTCCTCGATCAGCAGCACCCGCGGCGGATGCTGCTCGCTGTCCCGCGGCGCCAGCGCCTTCAGCAGCACGGCGGGATCGGCGCCGTACGCCGCCTCCCGCGTCGCCTGTCCGAGCCCGGCCGTGACCAGCACCGGCACCTCGGCGGCCACGGCGGCCTGGCGCAGCGACTGGAGGGCGGTACGGGTGATCGGACCGGTCAGCGGATCCACGAACAGCGCCGCCGGGAAGGCCGCGATCTGCGCGTCGACCTCCTCGCGCGAGTGCACGATCACCGGCCGGTAGCCGCGGTCGCTCAGCGCCTGCTGGGTGGTCACGTCCGGCGCGGGCCACACCAGCAGCCGGCGCGGGTTGTCCAGCGGCTCCGGCGGCAGCTCGTCGTCCATCGGCTGCGGGCGGGGGGTGTCCGCCACCTCGACGGCCCCGCCGGGACCGTCCAGCGGCTCGGGCCCCTCGGCCGCGTTCGCGTCCGGCGCGCCGATCGCGTAGGACCGTCCGGCGCCCTCGGTGCCCGGCGCGAGCCGTGACTGCCCGGGCAGACCCGGGGACTGCGCGGGCGCCGGCTCGGCCGCCTGCTCCTGCCGGCTGGCCGGGTCGGGGGGCGTGCCCAGCTTGCGCCGGCGGCCGGAGCCGTTCGGCGTGTGCGGGGGCGGCGTCGGCGTCCCCTGCCGTGTGAACGGCACGCCTTGGCCGAGGGTCCGCACGCTGAAGGCGCGGCCCTGGGTGGAGTCGGGGTCGTACGCCGGGACGCCGCCGGTCGCCGTGGCACCCGCGTTCTCGGCGGGCAGCGGCTGCGCGGCACGGTGCTCCGCGGGCAGCGGGGTGCCGGCCGCGGGTGCCGGCTGCGGCGCGGGGGCGCCGGGCGCCGCCGGGGGCGCGGGAGTACCGGCCGCGGGGGTCGCGACGGGACCGGGCCGCGGTGCGGGGGTGCCGGGCGCGGGCGGGGCGGTGGGCGGCGTCCGCGGTACGGCGACGCCCGCGCCGGAGGTGTCGTCGGCGCCGGGCCACCCCGGGGCGGCGGTCGGCGCGGGGGCGGCGGTCACCGGGCCCTGCGCGGGGGCGGGCCGCTGGGGGGCGCCGGTCTCGGCGGGCAGGGGCAGCGGCTGGGCGCCGGGGGCGGCCGGGGTGCCGTGGGCCGGGGTGGCGGCCGCCGGGGGCTGCTGGGCCGGGGCCGGGGCGGGCTGCCCGGGGGCCACGGGCCGCGCGGCACCCGGCTGACCCGGGATCGGCGGCACGGCGGCGGCGTGGGGCGCGCCCGGTGCGGCGGCCGTACCCGGGGTCGCGGGCGCGGCGGGGGCCGCCGGGGCGACCGGTGCGGCGCCCGGGGTCCCGGGCGGTGCCGCGACCGTCTCCGCCGGTGCCGCCGGCACGGCGACCGCCGGACCGGCCTGGAGCGGGACGCCCCGCCCCTCGGCGTCCCGTGCCTGCGGCTGCGCGGGCGGTGCGACGGCCCGGCGGCGCCGCCCGGTGGGGGCGCTGGTGGGATGCGGCTGCGGCGGGGTGTGGTCGGCGGCCTGGCTCAGCGGAACGGCGTCGTGCCGTCCCTCCTCGGCGGGCATGGACAGCGGCGGCTGCGCGGGCACCCGCACCTGACCGGGCAGGCCCGGGGCCGGTGCGGCGGGGGCCGGCGCCTCCGGGGCGCGGTCGGCCGTGGCGGGCGGCAGCGCGAAGACGGTACGGGCGGCCGACTCCTGCGCGGCGGCACGCTCGGCCGCCGCGGCCAGCGCGCGCCGGCGCCGTCCGGTGGGCCGGCCCTCCTCGTCGGTGTCCTCGCCGTCCCCGGCGGCGGGCAGCGCGGCGGGCAGGGCGGCCTGCGCGACTTCCTCCGAGCCGTGCCGGGCACGTCGTCCGGCGGGCGCGGGCACGCCCTGCGGCGGCACGGTGCCACCGAGCCCGGTACCGGAGGCGGCGGCACCCGCGGCATGCTCGGCCGCGGTCACCACGGCGCCCTCGCTCACCCCGTCGCCCCCGGCGCGGACGGGCAGTTCGGCGGGCCGGCCACGGCGCCGCCCGGTCCCGCCGGAGGTCGCCTGGGGGTCCTCGACCGGAACCGGGCCGGTCTCGTCGGCGGGCACGCCCGCGCGCCTGCGCCGCCGCCCGGTCGGTGCGGGCGCCTCCGTCCCGTCACCGCCCGCACCCGGCAGGTCGCCGCCGTCCAGGAAGGAGTCGGTGGACCCGCGCCGGGCGCGTCGCCGGCCACCGCCGGCAGCGTCCTCGTGCTCCTCCACGGGCTCGGCGGGCGCCGCCTCGGGCGCCGCCGGTGCGGCGACGGCCCCGGCGCCCGCCCCGAGCGGCACCTCCAGGACGTACGCGCTGCCGCTCATGCCCGGCACCTCGTGCGTCTGGAGCACACCGCCGTGGGCGCGCACGATCCCGCGCACGATCGGCTCGTGCACCGGGTCGCCGCCGGGGTACGGCCCGCGCACCTCGATCCGGGCCACCGCACCGCGCTGGGCGGCGGCGACGACCACGGTGTTGTCCAGGTAACCGCCCGTGGAGACGGGCGCGTTGCCGGTCGCGTCGACGCCCGCGACGTCCGCCACCAGATGCGCCAGCGCGGTGGCGAGCCGCCGCGGGTCGACCTCGGCCTCGATGGGCGGGGCGTGCACGGCGAACTGCACCCGGCCGGGGCCGATCAGCTCCACCGCGCCGTCGACACCGGCGGCGACGACGGCGTCCAGCATCACCTTCGTACGGGTGATGTCCTCGCTGCCCGCGTCGATCCGCTGGTAGCCGAGGACGTTGTCGATGAGGGTGGTGATCCGCGAGTACCCGGCGGACAGGTGGTGCAGCACCTGGTTGGCCTCGGGCCACAGCTGTCCGGCGTCGTCGGAGGCGAGGGCGGCCAGTTCGCGCCGCAGCTCGTCCAGGGGCCCGCGCAGCGACCGCCCGAGCAGGGTGAGCAGCTGCTCGTGCCGGCCCGCCAGTGCCTCGTACCGGTCCTTCTCCCGCTCGCCGAGCGCGGCGTAGCGCTCCTCGCCCGCCGCCAGTTCCTCCGCGTGCTTCTCGCGCAGCCCGGCCAGCTCGGCGTCGTACTTCTCGCGTAGCTCCTCCACCTCGGTGGCGTGCTGCTGGCGCAGGGCGGTGAGGTCGGAGGCGTGTTCCTCGGAGAGCTTCTCCAGCTCCTGCGCGTGCGCCTTCTCCAGCGCCTCCTTCTCCTCCACGAGGGCGTCGAAGGGCCGCCGGTCGGCGAAGGTCATCACGGCGCCGACGAGCTGGTCCCCGTCGCGCACCGGCGCGGTGGTCAGGTCGACCGGCACCTTCTTGTCGCCCTTGGACCACAGCACCTGCCCGCGCACCCGGTGCTTGCGCCCGGAGCGCAGGGTGTCGGCGAGCGGCGACTCGGCGTACGGGAAGGGGGAGCCGTCGGCCCGCGAGTGCAGGACGAGGTTGTGCAGCTCCTTGCCGCCCAGCTCGCCCGCCCGGTAGCCGAGGATCTGCGCGGCGGCCGGGTTGACGAGCACGATCCGCCCGTCGGTGTCCGTGCCGACGACGCCCTCGGACGCGGCGCGCAGGATCATCTCGGTCTGCCGCTGCGAGCGGGCCAGCTCCGCCTCGGTGTCGACGGTCCCGGACAGGTCCCGGACGACGATCATCAGCAGCTCGTCGCCCGTGTAGCCGTAACCGTCGTACGCCTGCTGCCCGTTCTCCAGGTTCGCGCTGGTGACCTCGACGGGGAACTCGGCCCCGTCGGTGCGCCGGGCGACCATCCGGGCCGGCTTGGTCCGGCCCCGCGGGTCCCGCTGACCGGGCCGCCGCATGGAGCCGGGGATCAGCCGGGAGTCGAACTGGGGCAGCAGATCGAGCAGACCGCGCCCCACGAGCGCGGTCCCCGGCGTTTCGAAGGCCTCCAACGCGATGGTGTTGGCGTTGACGACGGTTCCGTTGGCGTTGACCAGGACCAACGCGTCCGGCAGAGCGTCGAGTATGGCTGCGAGGCGAGCAGCGCCTCGGGATGGCCTGCTGCTCACGAGACGCTTCCTCCCTGTTACCGCACCTTGCCGACCGCTCGGGCCATCTTGCCAACCGGCCCGCGGCGTGTCACGCGAGGGAGTCTATGCGCACGTGTTGTGCCGGGGGCGCCGGATGAGAGGGAGGTCCCACGAGGAAGTGACGCCGATGCGGTGACGACCGGACCTTTGGCCCAGGCTCAGGTGATCTTCGGCAGCAGCGGCACCATCCGGTCCCAGCGGGCGGTCTCGCACCCGTTCCCGCGCCCGAACGAGGCGTCGACGGGCCGCCCCGCCCACCGCCCGGTGACCCGTGCGGTGGCGGGCCCGCCGTAGATCATGCCGCACACGCTCCCGGGGGGCACCGGCGCGAACACGTCCCGCCCCCACTGCGTCTGCGCGTCAAGCCCCCGGCAGGCACCCTCCACATCCGGGTGATGCCCGCCGCCGGGGTGACAGAACAGCTCGTACGTCCCGTCCCGCCCGGCCCCGGCGTGCCGGACGACGACGGTGAGGTGATCGCCGCCCGGCACCGGGACGGCCGCCGCGGCGGGTACGGCGGCCAGTGCCACGGTGGACAGGGGCGCGGAGACGGACACGGCCACGGAGGCGGCCACGGACACGGACGCGGTGAAGGGGACGGCGAGGGCGGCGGCGAGCCCCGTCCGGATCCTCCGCCACCCCCTGCCCGGTACTCCCGAGAGAACAGAACCCATGCCTCCCTCAACGCCCGAACGCCGCAGACGTTGCGCGCCACCCCGGCACGAGAAGCCCTTTGCCCTGCGGCCCGCCTGCCTAGTACCGTGGGGGTCGATTGGTGACGGGCCCCTCGGCTGTGTCATCATCTGCACGCACCATTCGCGCGCTCGCGTGAGCGGTTGTGCTGGAGGCGTCGCCTAGTCCGGTCTATGGCGCCGCACTGCTAATGCGGTTTGGGCCTTAAAGCCCATCGAGGGTTCAAATCCCTCCGCCTCCGCCCCAACCGAAGCCCCGGTCCCTGTGGACCGGGGCTTCGTCGTTCCCGCCGTTCACTCCCCCTACCACCCGCTCATGGACGTTTTCGCAGGTCAGAGGGGGTCAGCCAAGCGGATTTCACATGACGGCGGCAGTCATGTAATGTTCTTCCTGTCGCCGGGACGGGCCGAAAGGAACCGAAACGGAGACAAGAACAAAAGAACAAGCACTCGTAGCTTAACGGATAGAGCATCTGACTACGGATCAGAAGGTTGCAGGTTCGAATCCTGCCGAGTGCACACGGAACAGAGGCCCCGGAGAGATCCGGGGCCTCTGGCGTTGGTGCTTCCGGATTCAGGTCTCCGACGGGCGGATGTCGTCCAGGCTGCCGACGATCGTCACCTGGGTCGGGTGTGCGGGTGCGGGTACCTGGATGAGGATCGGGACGTAGACCATGTCGCCGTGCCGGTACTCGGCCTTCCACGAATGCCGGTAACACACGGTCGTGCCGGGAACGCGGTGTGTCGCGTAACACCGGACCGCCGACTCCGCGGGTCTGGCCTGCGGCTCCTGTGGCGGGGAGAACGCCGTGCAACAGAGGGTGGCGGCCACGAGACTGACGCCCAGTGAGGCTGTTTTCCGCATGTCGGTCCGCCCCTTTCGCGGATTTCCGTCAGCGTTTCGGATCGTGGAGTTTGCGGGCGGCTTCCTGCCGGGAGTGGACGCCGAGTTTCGCCAGTACCGCGCCCACGTGGTGCCCGGCGGTCTTGCGCGTGATGTAGAGGCGGGCGGCGATCTCGGCGTCCGACATGCCTTCGTGCAGCAGCTTGAGCACGTCCATCTCCCGGACGGTGAGCCGGTACGGATTGGCCAGGGTGGCTGCCCGCGGGCCACGCCGTACCGGGCGGACGCCACGGGCACGCATCACGGCGCGGGTACGCGCCACGACCGGCCGGGCACCGAGGGCCTCGAAGGCGGCCAGAGCCTGGTGCAGGGCCGGGGCGTCACCGGACAGACGGACCAGCGCGGCCTGGTACGCGCAGCCGAGCCTGTCCCATTGCTCTGCCGCGCCGGCCCAGTCGCCGGCCAGTTCCAGTGCGTAGGGTCCGGCGGCGGGCACTCGCCGGGGTGTTTCTCCGGCACGGCGGATCCAGCAGGCCAGGGGCCCGGACAGCCAGGGGTGGTCTCGTCCGGCCAAGGCGTCCAGGCCGCGTTGCGCCTCCGTCCGCACCCGGTCGAGGTCGCCGCCCAGCCAGGCCGCCTCGACTCGGGCCTCCCATCCCAGGCCCGTGTCCAGCAGGCAGCCCGGGTCGACCGAGTCCGCCGCCTGTTCCAGCAGTGGCCATGCCCGGGCCTTGCCCTGACGGGCCCGCACCAGGCCCAGGACGGTCAGGGCCAGGGCCCGGGCGACGGGTGGTGGGCCGGGGTGGCCGAGGACTCCCTGCGCGGTGTCGGCGGCCTGGGCCCACAAGCCCCGGCCCAGCAGTCCCCAGCTGCCCCAGGCCCTCGTGCACAGCAGGTAGGACGGCAGATCGTGGTCGAGGCAATAGGCCTCCGCCCGGTTCACGGCCGCGGTGGTGCGGGCGGCATCGCGCCGCAGTGCGGCGAACCAGCACATGACGAGCGCCAGGAAGCCCGCGTCCTCCGGCAGGTTCTGCGCCATCGCGCCGGACATGGCCTGTTCGCATTCCTCCCAGCCGGACCCGTTGCTCAGCATGTCCGCCGCCGCGGCGTGGAAGCGGGCCTGGACGACCGCCCCCGCGTCGCCGAAGCGCTCGCCCAGAGCGATCGCCTTCTGGGCGTACGCGGTGGTCAGCCGCGCTTCCTCGTGCCGGTAGCAGGCGAGCTGACAGAGATTCAGGTACGCCCGGGCCAGTTCCCGGCTCGGCCCGAGCGCTTCGAGCACCCGTACCGCTTCCAGGCCGGTCCGTCCGGCCTCGTCGGTCTGTCCGAACGGCCACAGCCAGCAGGACAGCAGGCGCAGGTCGTCGCCCTCGCGCAGCCGGTCGCCCAGGGTGCGGCGCAGCTCCACCGCCGTACGGCGAGAAGCGATCCCTTCGGCCGGCCTGCCGGACAGCCCGCAGGCCTGCGCATGGCCCTCCAGCAGGGAGGCTCTTCGGTCGAGCGGCAGCGGGTCGGCGTACCGCAGGGCGTGGGCGTACTGGTCGGCTGCCTCCCGGTGCGCGCCGGATGCGGCGGCATGGGCGGCGGCGTCGGGCGCGTACTCCAGCACGGCGGTCGGGTCCCCGGCGCCCTCGGCGTGATCGGCCAGCAGCGCCAGATCGCCCGGAGCGACCGGACCGGAGCGCATCGCCGCCAGTACCTGCCGGTGCACCCGCAGACGGCAGGCGGCGGGGACGGACTCCAGCACCGCCAGCCGGGTCAGCTCATGGCGGAACTCGGTCGCCTGCCCGTCGGTCCGCACGATTCCGCAGGCCACGGCGTCGTCGAGCGCCGTCTCCGAGGCGGGCAGCAGGTCGGCCAGCAGCGGCAGCGGGGCCCGGCGCCCCAGGACCGCCAGTACGTCGACGACCTCGCGCGCCGCGGCGGACAGGCCGGCGAGGCGCCCGGCGACGGCCTCGCGCACCGTTGCGGGGATGGGCTCCTCAGGGGAGTTGAGGATCGCGGTGACGATGAACGGGTTGCCGGCGGAGACGTGGTGCAGCCGCTCGGCGTCGACGGTGTGTCCGCGGGCCAGCCGGGCGACGGCCCGACGGCTCAACGGGGTCAGGTCGTGCCGGTACACCCACGGGTACCCGGCGAGGGTGCCCAGGAGCGCGGTCACGGTGTGGGTGCGGCCGATCTCGTCGTCGCGGTAGGTGGCCACCACCAGCGCCGGAACGCTCGGCAGGCGCCTGGCCAGGTAGCGCAGCAGGTCCATCGTGGTCTCGTCGGCCCAGTGGACGTCCTCCACGACCAGCAGGCTGGGGTAGGAGTTCAGGTCGGCGAGCAGGGAGTCGAACACCTCGTCGGGACGACAGGTGCCGTCCAGCGCCCCGGTCAGGGCGGTGCGCACCGGCTGGCCCAGACGTGGGGCCAGGTCGGTCAGAGGGCCCAGGGGACGGGGGGCGGTCAGCGGGTCGCAGGCGCCGACCAGTATCCGGATGCGGGGATCGGCGAGTCGGGCCAGGCGGTTGACGACGCTGGTCTTGCCGATGCCGGCCTCGCCGCGTACGAGTGCCAGTCGTCCGGGCCCGACCGAGGCCGCCCGAAGGTGGCCGGTGAGGTCCTGTAGCACGGCCTCTCGCTCTAGCAGGTCCATCACCAGCCATTTTCTCTCCGCGCCCGGAGCCGCGCAAAAGATCCAGCCGATCAAGACGGCGTGGCAGGTGGGGTGGTGCGGGGAATCCGGGACCGGCACGTGGGGTGTGCCGAGGTGGAACTTGGGGTGTCCACCCGATGTGTGGCCGACCGCGGCGGATGCATGCTGGCGAAAGCGCACGCCTGGTGTTCCGGGTGCCAATTCCCGAGATTTCGGGGGCTGGTGCACGCGAATCGGAAATGGCCTGCGCACTCGACCCGATCCGGACTCATCGAAAAGAGATCGCCATGCTCAAGAAGGTTGCAAAGCGTGCGGCGGTGCTGACCGCGTCGGCCGCTCTGGCAGCAGGGGGCGCCCTGGTCCCCTCCTCCGCCTTCGCGGCGCCGACGCCGACAGTCGCTCACGTGACGACGCCGAATGACAACGGCGGCGGGAACAACAACAACAATAACAACAACAACGGTAGGGGCAGGCACCACCACAACAACAACAATAACAACAACAACGGCCGAGGTGGGAACAACAACAACAATAACAACAACAACGGCGGCCGGGGCGGGAACAACAACAACAATAACAACAACAACGGCGGCCGGGGCGGGAACAACAACAACAACAATAACAACAACAACGGCGGCCGGGGCGGGAACAACAACAACAATAACAACAACAACGGCGGCCGGGGCGGGAACAACAACAATAACAATAACAACAACGGCGGGGGTGGAAACAACAACAACAATAACAACAACAACGGCGGAGGCGCGAACAACAACAACAATAACAACAACAACGGCGGAGGCGGGAACAACAACAATAACAACAACAACGGCTGAACTTCACAGCCCGGCGGCCGATGAAAGTCCACTCGGCCGCCGGGCTGCTCTGTGTCGACGCCGCTGAAGAGGCTTCAGCTCCCTATCGGCTTCGGCGTCTCAGCTCTGGTGGCAGTTGATGTTCTGGTTCCCGGTGAAGGTGTTGCCCGACCCGACCTGCCCCTTCGGGTAGCAGACCTGGAAGTTGAAGAGGGACTTGCCCAGGAGTGGGAGGAGCCCCGCCGTGTTTCCCTGAGTCTGGCTGTCGCCGTTGTTGTTGTTATTGTTGTTGTTCGTGCCACCTCCGTTGTTGTTATTGTTGTTGTTCGGGCCGCCCGCGTTGTTGTTGTTATTGTTGTTGTTGGTGGTCTGGGTTCCGAGGGGGGTGTCGCCCTGGCCGGTCGCCCCCATCGTGTAAGGCATTCGCAGGAGCGGAATGCTGTCCAGCACCGAGAGGAGACCCCCGTTGCTTTGAGCCTGGGCGCCGGCGGCGCTGAAGAGAATTGCCGCGGTCGCGGCGGCGCTGATCGTGGCAAAACGCTTGGCGAGCTTCACTCGGTCGGCCTTTCTTCGTCTCTGGTGCCGAATCTCGGGCTTTAGTGGCCAGGATGACGAACCATGGGCGCCGAACGATTACCAGGCACGCTGCGCCGCCCGCGTTTTCCCCCGTACAGCCCCAGAATTGCCGCTCGGTTCTCGTGGCACGACTGGGTACCGCTACTCATGCGCCCGCCCGCCCCTACCGGGAGACTGGGGGGCATGGATCTTCCCGTCGCCCCGCCGGCCTTCGACGCGACCACCGGTCCCGGGGCACACCGCCGTGCCGACCTCGGTGCCGACATCGGGGTCGGGTGTGCGCTGCTGCTCCTGGAGCTGACCGCCCTGGCGGGGATCTTCTGGCTCTGGTTCCTGACCGGGTTCGACCTCGACCCGGCCGAGACCGCCACCGCCGCCCCGCTGTGGCCTCATCCGGCGGCCGTCGGCGGGATCGGCGTGCTCGCCCTCGTGGCGGCCGCGCTCGCCGCGCGGGCGAGGGCCCTCGTCACCATGGTCACCCAGGCGGTCGTGGTCGTGCTGACCGCGGTCGTCGTCTTCGGCGGGGCAACGGCGCAGTCCCACCAGGACCGGCTGTGCCGGGACACGCCCTCGGCCGCGGGCTGCCAGGACGACCGTTAGCCGCAGCGGTGCCGTCGGCCGGGCTCAGGCGATCGCCCGCGCCGATGCGGGGGCGCGCGCCAGTATCGAGAGGTGGAGGCACCCCGCGAGCAGGCAGACGGCCGAGACGCCCGCCAGCAGGGCCGGGGTGTGGCGGGCGGGGACCAAGAAGCCCGTCGTGAAGCTGAGGAAGAGGGACGCGTTCAGGATCCAGTTGAAGGCGGCCCAGGCGTGGGGCTGGGCCCCGGCCGGTACGCCCGACCAGATGACGCGGGTGAGCAGGAGGTTGAAGACGCCGTTGCCGATGCCGCCCAGGGCGAAGGTCGCGGCGGCGGTCCAGAAGGGCAGACCGAGGCTCGGGAGGCCGAGCGCCAGGGCCACCAGGACGTTGGCGAGGGGGAGAAGGAGCCGGACGCCCGTGAGCCGCTTGGGCGTCACCGCCGCCGTGACCATGGAGGCCACGGCCCAGCAGGCCAGCACCACGCCGAGCCCGTCCGCGTCGTACCCGGGCGTCCGGGCCAGCATGAACGGGCCCGACACGCCCTCCAGGCTGGTGGTGAGCAGCATGGTGCTCACGCAGAGCAGGCCGAACGCGCCGAACGCGCCGGGGGACAGCAGGCGGCGGAAGCCCGCGGTGGCGCTGCGGTGGAGCGGCGCACCGTCCTCCGGGATCCTCGGGGACCACGCCACGGCCAGGACCAGCAGGAAGGTCAGGGCGTCCAGCACGAAGGCCGGGCCCGGTCCAAAGAAGCCCACCACGACGCCGGCCGAAACCATGCCCAGGGCGCCGGCGCCCGCCTTCGACACCGCCCACCACCTGGCCAGTTCGGCCTGCCGCCCATCGCTCAGCGCATGCAGGAGCGAGCGGGAGAACGGCATGGTCAGCGCCTCGCAGGACGCGGCGACGAGGACACCGGCCAGGACGACCCTCCGGTCGCCGGCCGCCGTGGCCGCCACGGCGAACGCCGCCACCTGCCCGATCAGCCCGGCCCGCCACGCGGTCCGGGAACGGATCCAGCCCCGGGAGCTGACCAGCGGGGTCAGCACCAGGACCGGAACGGTCTGGGCGGCGAGCACGGCGGCGAGGAACGTCGTCGATCCCGTCCGCACCGCGATGAGCGCGTACGCCACCTGGACCAGCTTGTCGCCGAACTCCGAGGCGGACAGGGCGAGAAGGAGCCTGACGAGCCCGGCTGGACAGGCACCGGAACGGGCTGACAACGCTGCCGCCTCCCACCCTCGGAGAAATGACAGGGGAGGCTATCCCGCGCCCGTCCGGCGGCGCTCGGAATTTCCGGCCCCGGTTCGGCGCCCCCGGCACCCTGGGCAGCGGGAGGTCCGTACCCCGGGGGCCGCTGAGGCCCGTACCCCGGGGGCCGCTGAGGCCCGTACCCCGGAGGCCGCTGTCGGACCCACCCCCTACCCTCACGAGTGATGGCAACCATGTGGCGGTGTACCGGGCTGCGCTGGTCCGGCGAGGGACCCGTGCTCGGCTGGGAGGGCGGGCGGAGCAGCCGCCTGACCTGGGGGAAGCGCGTCGCCTTCAGCGTGCCCGAAGGGGGCCTGCGGACGTGCGTCGGGGCGCGGGGCCATGCCTGCCCGATGCGGGCCCCCGTGCCCTCGCGCGGTACCGGTGCCCGCTGTGAGGAGTGCGCGCGTCTGGACCGGGCGCACTCCGTGGCCGCCGACACGATCGCCGACGACCCCCGTCCGTACCACGTCTACCTCGCCTGGTTCGGGCCCGGCATGGTCAAGGTCGGGATCACCGCCGTGGAGCGGGGACCGGCGCGGCTGCTGGAACAGGGGGCCGTCTGTTTCAGCTGGCTCGGGACCGGCCCGCTGATGGCCGCCCGGCGCACCGAGGAACTGCTGCGCACCGCGCTGCGGGTGCCGGACCGGATCCCGTACGCGGACAAGCGCGCGGTGCGCGCGACGCTGCCGGAGACCGCGGCGGACCGGGCCGCCGAGGTGCGCGAACTGCACGGGCGGGCCGTCGCGCTGGCGCAGTGGCCGGATTCGCTGCGGCCCGAGCCCTGCGCGGTCGTCGACCACGTACGGGTCTTCGGGCTCGACCGGGGGCCGGGCGCCCGCGGGGAGGTGGAGCGGCTGCTGCCGGGCGCGACCGTCAGCGGTGAGCTGGTCGCCGCCGCCGGACCCGATCTCCATCTGGAGGTCCGGCCGGGACGGGTCGTCGTGCTCGACACCCGGCTGGTCAGGGGGTGGGGGCTGGTGCCCGCCGTGCCCGGCGGTGCCGTACGGGCCGTACCCGTACGGGAGTTCACCCAGGAGCAGGACGGGCTCTTCTGAGGGCCTTCCCAGGGGTTGGCTGAGTGGCGGCTGTGCGTTTCTCAGGAAAAACCAAGACTGGTGAAACGCTCCTCTCAGAGGGCCCCGACAGGGTGGCCGCCATGACCACGATCTCGCCCCAGGGGCGCACCGAACTGCTGAGGCCGGACGGGAGCCCGGTCCGCGTGCTGGTGGTGGACGACGAGACGTCGATCACCGAACTGCTGAGCATGGCCCTGCGCTACGAGGGCTGGCAGATCAGAAGCGCGGGCGACGGACAGGGCGCCCTGCAGACGGCCCGCGAGTTCCGGCCCGACGCCGTCGTCCTCGACATGATGCTGCCGGACATGGACGGGCTGGCCGTCCTCGGCCGGCTGCGCCGTGAACTGCCCGATGTGCCAGTGCTGTTCCTGACCGCCAAGGACGCGGTGGAGGACCGGATCGCCGGGCTCACCGCCGGTGGTGACGACTACGTGACCAAGCCGTTCAGCCTGGAGGAGGTCGTCGCCCGGCTGCGCGGACTGATCCGCAGGTCCGGGGCGGCCGACCGGCGGTCCGAGTCCGTGCTCGTCGTGGGCGACCTCACGCTGGACGAGGACAGCCACGAGGTGACCCGGGGCGGCACCTCCATCCACCTGACCGCCACCGAGTTCGAGCTGCTGCGCTTCCTGATGCGCAACCCGCGCCGCGTGCTCAGCAAGGCGCAGATCCTGGACCGCGTCTGGTCGTACGACTTCGGCGGCCAGGCCAACGTGGTCGAGCTGTACATCTCGTACCTGCGCCGGAAGATCGACGCCGGACGCGAGCCCATGATCCACACCCGGCGCGGCGCCGGATACCTGATCAAGCCCGCCGTGTGATGAGCGGGCCTCCCCGGCCCCGGCCGAAACCGCGGTCGAGCCGGGTACGGCGGTCCACCCCGCGGCCGTCCCGCACACCCCGCACCCTGCGCACCCGCCTCGTCGTCGTCTCCGTCCTGCTGATCGCCGTCGTCTGCGCGGTGATCGGGACCGTGACCACCCTGGCCCTGCGCTCGCACCTGTACGCCCAGCTCGACGGCCGGCTGGACGACGTCGGCAAGCGGGCCTCCGGTGCCTTCGCCCCGCCGGGGCGGGGCAAGGGGCCCGGCATGCCGGACGGCGCGCACGCACCCCCGGGCATCGAGCTGGACCAGTTCGTCGCCCTGGGCCCGCAGCCGCAGTACACGGTCGTGGCCGTGGTGAAGGACGGCACCGCCACCGAGGGCAAGGTGGGCCGCAAGTCGAAGTCGGCGCCGTACACCAGCGCCCAGGACCTCGACGCGGACCAGCTCGCCGCCCTCGGCACCGTGCCCGTGGACGACCACCCGCACACCCTCGGCCTGCCCGGCCTCGGCAGCTACCGCGTCCGGTACGTCACCGGCCCCAACGGCTCCTTCTGCGTGGGCATCCCGACCGAGGACACCGACGGCATCGTCAACACCCTGATCGTCGTCGAGGTCTGTGTCACCGCCGCCGGGCTGCTCGCCGCCTGCCTCGCCGGAACCGTCATCGTCGGCGTGGCCACCCGCCCGCTGCGCAGGGTCGCCGCCACCGCCACCCGGGTCTCCGAACTGCCGCTGCACACCGGCGAGGTGAACCTCAGCGAGCGCGTCCCGGACGCCGAGTGCGATCCGCACACCGAGGTCGGACAGGTCGGCGCCGCCCTGAACCGGATGCTCGACCACGTCCACGGCGCCCTTCAGGCCCGCCAGCGCAGCGAGACGCGGGTACGGCAGTTCGTCGCCGACGCCGGCCATGAACTGCGCACCCCCCTCGCCTCCATCCGCGGCTACGCCGAACTGACCCGGCGCGGCCACGAACGGGTCGGGCCCGAGACCCGGCACGCCCTCGGACGGATCGAGTCCGAGGCCGGGCGGATGACCCTGCTGGTGGAGGACCTGCTGCTGCTCGCCCGCCTGGACGCCGGCCGGCCGCTGGAGTTCGGGCGCACCGATCTGGTCCCGCTCGTCGTGGACACCGTCAGCGACGCCCGCGCGGCCGGCCGGGACCACGACTGGCGGCTCGCCCTGCCCGACGAACCCGCCCCGGTGCGCGCGGACTCCGCCCGGCTCCAGCAGGTCCTGGTCAACCTGCTGGCCAATGCCCAGCGCCACACCCCGCCCGGTACGACCGTCACCGCGCGGGTGCGCCGGCAGGGGCCGTGGGTCTGCGTCGACATCGAGGACGACGGGCCGGGCATCCCGGAGGAGCTGCTGCCGCACGTCTTCGAGCGGTTCGCCCGCGGGGACTCGGCGCGCACCCGGGCCACCGGCTCGACCGGGCTCGGGCTCGCCATCGTCCAGGCCGTCGCGACGGCCCACGACGGCGCGGTGAGCGTGCGGAGCGTGCCCGGCAGGACCGTGTTCACCGTGCGCCTGCCCGCGCTCGGCACCCCGCCCGCCCCCGGACCGGACGCCGCCGCCAATGCCAACCCCCTTCTGAACCAAGGCGGTTCACACTCACAGTCGCACCACAGCGCCACCACATCGGTGCGACAGGACGCCTGACGAGAGTCGGTTCCATGCGAACCGACCCTTCTCCCGACGCGCCCCCCGGCACCCTGCCGGCCCGGGAGCACCTGCCGGTCTCGGCCGCCGGCACCGCCGTCCTCGACGTGGTGATCCCCGTCCACAACGAGGAGCAGGACCTCCAGCCGTGCGTACGCCGGCTGCACGAGCACCTGACGCGCACCTTCCCGTACGCCTTCCGCATCACGATCGCGGACAACGCCTCCACGGACACCACCCCGCTGGTCGCCGCGCGGCTGGCGGCCGAGCTGCCCGGGGTGGGTGTCGTACGGCTGGAGCAGAAGGGCCGCGGCCGCGCGCTGCGCACCGTGTGGTCCGCGTCCGAGGCGCCCGTTCTCGCCTACATGGACGTCGATCTGTCCACGGACCTCAACGCCCTGCTGCCGCTGGTCGCGCCGCTGATCTCCGGCCACTCCGACCTCGCGATCGGCTCCCGGCTGGCCCGTTCCTCCCGGGTCGTGCGCGGGCCCAAGCGCGAACTGATCAGCCGGGCCTACAACCTGATCCTGCGCGGCTCGCTCCACGCCCGTTTCTCGGACGCCCAGTGCGGGTTCAAGGCCATCAGGGGCGACGTCGCGCGGGTGCTGCTGCCGCTGGTGGAGGACGGCGGCTGGTTCTTCGACACCGAGATGCTGGTCCTGGCCGAGCGGTCCGGGCTCAGGATCCACGAGGTGCCGGTCGACTGGGTGGACGACCCGGACTCCACCGTGCACATCGTGCGCACCGCGGCCGACGACCTCAAGGGCGTGTGGCGGATCGGCCGGGCGCTCGCCACCGGGTCGCTGCCGCTGGACCGGCTCACCCGGCCCTTCGGCGACGATCCGCGCGACCGCGAGCTGACCGGCGTACCCGGGGGGCTGGCCCGCCAACTGGCCGGCTTCTGCGTGGTCGGCGTCCTGTCGACCCTCTTCTACCTGCTGCTCTACAGCGGCTTCCGGCAGTTCTGCGGGCCGCAGTGCGCCAACGCGCTCGCGCTGCTGGTCTCGGCCGTCGCCAACACGGCCGCCAACCGCCGGCTCACCTTCGGGGTGCGCGGCCGGGGCGGCGCGGTCCGCCACCAGGCGCAGGGCCTGCTGGTCTTCGCCATCGGACTCGCCCTGACCAGCGGTTCCCTGGCCGCCCTCGACGCGGCCGACGGCCACCCCGCGCACTCCACCGAACTGGCGGTCCTCGTCACCGCCAACCTCGCCGCGACCGTCCTGCGGTTCCTGCTCTTCCGCGCCTGGGTCTTCCCCGACCAGCGGCGGCCGTACGACGCCGGCACCGGCACCCACTCCTGCGAAGGGCCCCGATGAGCACCTCCCACGACCGCCCGCTCGACGCGTCCGCGGGACCGGCCGGCCCGGCCGTGCCGGGTCCGCCGCCGGCCGCCGCGCCCCGGCCGCCCCTGCCGCACCGGCTCTGGCGCGGTCGCCCGGAGGACCCCCGCTGGGCACGCCCCGCCTTCCTCGGGCTGCTCGCCGCCACCCTGCTGCTCTACCTGTACGACCTGAGCGCCTCCGGCTACGCCAACTCCTTCTACTCGGCGGCCGTCCAGGCGGGCAGCAAGTCCTGGAAGGCTCTGTTCTTCGGCTCGCTGGACGCGGGCAACGCCATCACCGTCGACAAGCCCCCGGCCTCGCTGTGGCCGATGGAGCTGTCGGTGCGGCTGTTCGGCCTGAACTCCTGGGCGATCCTCACGCCCGAGGTGCTGATGGGCGTGGCGACCGTGGCCGTCGTGTACGCCGCGGTGCGCCGCCGGTCCGGCCCCGCGGCCGGTCTGATCGCGGGCGCCGTGCTCGCGCTCACCCCGGTCGCGGCGCTGATGTTCCGGTTCGACAACCCGGACGCCATGCTGGCCCTGCTGATGTCGGTGGCCTGCTACCTCGTCGTACGGGCGCTGGAGGACGGCCGGACCGGGTGGCTGGTGTGGGCCGGGGCCGCGATCGGCCTCGCGTTCCTCGCCAAGACGCTCCAGGCGTTCCTGATCCTGCCGCCGCTCGCGCTGGTGTACACGGTGTGCGCACCCGTGCCGCTGAAGAAGCGCCTCGGTCAACTGGCCGCCGCGACCGCCGCGTTGGTGGTGTCCGGGGGCTGGTGGGTGGCCGTCGTCGAGCTGTGGCCCGCCTCCTCCCGCCCGTACATCGGCGGCTCGCAGCACAACAGCTTCCTGGAACTGACCTTCGGCTACAACGGGTTCGGCCGGCTCAACGGCGAGGAGACCGGCAGCGTCGGCGGGGGCGGCGCCCCCGGCGGCGGTGGCGGCGGGATGTGGGGCTCGACCGGCTGGGACCGGATGTTCGGCTCCGAGGTCGGCGGCCAGGTCTCCTGGCTGCTGCCCGCCGCACTGCTCCTGCTGGCCGCGGGGCTGGTGGCGACCCGCGGGCGGGGGCGCACGTCGGTGACCCGCGCCGCGCTCCTGGTCTGGGGCGGGGCCCTGCTGACGACCATGGCGGTGTTCAGCTACATGGCGGGCATCTTCCACCAGTACTACACCGTGGCCCTCGCCCCCTACGCGGCGGCCGTCGTCGGCACGGGCGCCGGGCTGCTGTGGGAGCGGCGCCGTGAGACATGGGCGGCACTCGCCCTCGCCGCGTCCGCGGTGGCGGCCGCGGCCTGGGGGTACGTGCTGCTCAACCGCACGCCCGACTACCTGCCCTGGCTGAAGTGGCCGGTTCTGGTGGGCGGTCTGCTGGCCGCCCTCGGCCTGGTCTTCGCCGGGCGCCTCCTGCGGCCGGCCGCCCTCGGCGCGGCGGCCCTGGCCCTCGCCGCCGCGCTGGCGGGACCCACCGCCTACACCCTGAGCACGGTGGCCACCGGGCACGAGGGCTCCATCCCGACGGCGGGTCCGGCGGGCGCGGGCATCATGGGCTTCGGCGGCGGCCGGCCCGGCGGCGCGAAGGGCGGATTCGGCGGCGGGGGCACGCCGTGGGGCCGGGGCATGCCGGGCGGACCAGGAACCGCGGGCGGGCAAGGCATGCCCGGCGGCCAGGGCATGCCGGGCGGACGGAACGGGAACGGGTTCCCCGGCCCCGGCGGTGACCTCACCGGCGGTTTCCCGGGCGGCGCCCGCACCGGCGAGGGCGGCGGGCCCGGCGGCCTCGGCGGGCTGCTGAACGGCACGGACGTCGGCTCGGCGGCCAAGGCACTGCTGGCGAAGGACGCCTCCCGCTACACCTGGGTCGCCGCGTCCATCGGTTCGCAGAACGCGGCGAGCTACCAGCTCGCCACCGGTGAACCGGTCATGGCGATCGGCGGCTTCAACGGCACCGACCCGTCGCCGACGCTCGCCCGGTTCAAGACGTACGTGGCCGACGGCAGGATCCACTACTTCATCGCGGGCGGCGCGGGCGGCATGGGCCGGGGCGCGGACGGCATCGGGGGAGGTGGCGGCGGCGGCACCGGCTCGCAGATCGGCTCCTGGGTCCAGCGCACCTTCGAGAAGGTGTCCGTGGGCTCGGCCACCTTCTACGATCTCACCCAGCGCGTGAAGGGCTGAGCGGAAACGGCGGAGCGGGTCCGCGTCCGGGTGCCGGCGGACAGGGGTGACGGCACGCGGGCGCCCGGGCCCGCGCCCGCGTGCCGCCACGGCCCCCGGATCGCGGGCAGCGGGACCGAGCGGAGCACTGACGGGCCGAAGACAGAGGAAGGTGTGCCGGTGGCGAAGTCGGCGGGGCGGTCGGCGCGGGACAGCGTGTGGCTGCGGGAGAAGCCGCGGCGCGGCGGACGTGCCGGGCAGCCCTCCGGACTGGACCGGGAGCGGATCACCGCGGTGTCCGTACGGCTGCTGGACGCCGAGGGCCTGGCCAGGTTCTCCATGCGGCGCCTGGCCGGCGAGCTGAACGTCACCGCGATGTCCCTGTACTGGTACGTCGACACCAAGGACGACCTGCTCGAACTCGCCCTCGACGCGGCCTTCGGCGAACTGCGGCTGCCCGCCGAGGACGACACGGCCGACTGGCGCGGGCAACTGCGGGCGCTGGCCGCCGAGTACCGGGGGCTGCTGGTGCGCCACCCCTGGCTGTCCCGGCTGGCCGGCCAGTACCTGAACGTCGGGCCCCACGCGCTGGACTTCTCCCGCAGCGCGCAGCGCATCCTCGGCGGCTCCGGGCTGCCCGCGCACCGGGTGATGAGCGCGATCTCGGCCGTCTTCCAGTTCGTCTACGGCTACGGCACGACAGAGGCCCAGTTCATGTCCCGGATCGCCGACAGCGGCCTGACCCCGGACGACTACCAGGAGCAGGCCCTGGACTCGGTGCGGCAGGACCCCGGCACCGCGCAGTTCCTCCAGGACTCCGGACCTTTTATGGACGCCCGCGGCCAGGGCACGGTCGCCGAGCTGATGGACCGTGACTTCACCTTCGCCCTGGACCTGCTGATCGCCGGGATCGAGGCGATGGTCGAACGGGGCTGACGGAGCAGCGCCCCGTCAGCCCTCAGTCCCCGCTGACCAGCCGCGCAGGGAAGCCGCCGGTCGCCACCGGCCCCCAGCGCTCGGGCGTGACCCGGATGATCGACTTGCCCTGCTTGAGCATGGCCGCCCGGTACTCGTCCCAGTCGGGGTGCTCACCGGCGATGTTGCGGTAGTACTCGACCAGCGGTTCCACCGAGTCGGGGGAGTCGATCACCTCGGCGGTGCCGTCGATCTGCACCCAGGGGCCGTTCCAGCCGTCGCTGAGCACGACCAGGGCGACCCGCGGGTCCCGCTTGGCGTTGCGGGTCTTGGCCCGCTCCGGGTAGGTCGAGACCACGATCCGGCCGGAGTCGTCCACCCCGCAGGTCAGCGGGGAGGCCTGCGGGGAGCCGTCGGCGCGGCGGGTGATCAGCAGCGCGCGGTGGCGGGGCCGTACGAAGTCCAGCAGCTCGTCCAGGGAGACACGGGTGTTGGTCGCGATGTTCGGTGCCATGGCCGCAGCCTAGAACGCGAAGCGGCGTGTGAGCCTGACCCTGCTGGGCACAGGCTCGGCGCGCCGGGCCCCGGGCCGCGCGGGCGGCGTGGGGGAAGGTCACTTCACCGCAATGGAGCAGCTAGAGTTCTTCTGTCCTGTGCTCGCAGTCGGGAATGTGCTGCGGAGCTCTCCTGCGCATGGCCGTACGGTCATGTCATACGAGAGGTTCGTGGTGGCCGCGTCCGACTTTCCCGTGTTCGACTTTTCCGCGTACGACGTCTCCGAAGCGACCCGCTCCCTGGGCGGTCTCGACCTGGCCGAGGCCCTGACGGCGGCGGCCCGCGAGCTGCACGAGAGTCCCACGCCCGGCGCCACGCTGGACACCGCCGTACGGCTCGCGGTGCGCCTGCTGCCCGGCGCCGAACACGCCGGGGTCTGCGAGCTGGAGCACGGGGAGACGCTGCGCGCGCTGGCCTGGACCGACGACCTGGTGCGCGACGCCGGGGCCCCCGAACTGCCGCACTGGGAGCGGCTGTGGACCTCGCCGGTGGTGCGGGTCGCGGACAGCGTCGGCGCGGACGGCGAGGGCCAGGAGCTGCGCTCGGTGCTGTCCATGCGGCTGCGCGCCGACAAGCGCCGGCTGACCGTGCTGACGGCCTACTCCCGGGAACCGGGCGCCTTCGACGAGACGGCCGCCCGGCTCGGCCGGCTGTTCACCGCGCATGTGAGCCTCGCGCTCAACTCGGTGACGGTGCGCGAGCAGTTGACGGAGGCCATGCACACCCGCGATCTGATCGGACAGGCCACCGGCATCCTGATGGAGCGCATGGAGATCGACGCCCAGGCGGCCTTCGAGAGCCTGGTACGCGCCTCCCAGCGGGAGAACGTCAAACTGCGCGACCTGGCGCGGCGCATCGTGGGCGCGACGGAGAACTGACAAGGGCCCGCCGACCGTCTCGCGGTCGGCGGGCCCCTGTGCGGGAGGGTCAGGCCGTGGGCAGGCTGTCCCCCTGCACCGCCTGGATGTCCAGCTGCACCTTCAGCGTGGTGCCGATGGCGGCGATGCCCGCCTGGAGGACCTGGTTGTAGTTCATCGCGAAGTCCTCGCGGTGCAGTTCCGCCGTGGCGCGGAAGGCGGCGCGGGTGCCGCCCCACGGGTCGGCGCCGGTGCCGAGGTAGGCGAGGTCCAGGTCGACCTGCCGCACCACGCCGTGCAGCGACAGCTCGCCGTGCACGGTCCAGCGGTCCGGGCCGGCCTGGGTCAGCCCGGTGGACCGGTAGGTGATCTCCGGGTGGCTCTCGACGTCGAGGAAGTCACCGGAGCGCAGATGCGTGTCGCGCATGCCGTTGCCGGTGTCGATGGAGCCGGCCTTGATCACCGCCTCCACCCGCGACTTGGCGACGTCGTCCGGCGCGATCTCGATGGTGCCGCCGAAGTCGGTGAACCGGCCGTGCACGCTGGAGATCCCCAGGTGCTGGGCGACCGCGGCGACCGAGGAGTGCGCCGGGTCGATGGTCCAGGGGCCGGGCGGCGGCAGCTCGGTGCCGCCCTGCCGGGCCAGGGTCACGGCGCCGATCTCGGCCCGTCCGCTCGCGGTGACGATCGCGCTGGAGGCGGCCGGCGCGTAGCCGACGGCCGTCACGATCACGGTGTACGCCCCCGGCGCCAGTTCGGTGGTGTCCTTCACGGCCCCCTCGGCGTCCGCCTCGGCCCGCAGCACCTGCGTACCGGTCATGTCGGTCACCGTGACGACCGCGTGCGACACGGCCCACCCGTCCCGCGTACGGATCTTCGCGGTCAGTCCCATCCCGTTTTCTCCCTGCAAAGCCTTACAAATCGGTCGTGAGAAACCGGCCCGTGACGGGCACCTCCGGTCGGAGCGTGCCCCGCCACGGGCCGGGTGGAACTACTCGCCGGGGTGGGCGAGTTCGATGTCGTGACCGTCGGCCCCGGTGCCGGTGACGGTCAGCGCGGTCGCCACCGGCGGGTAGCCGGTCGCGATGACGGTGTACTCACCGCTGTCCAGGTCGGTGAAGGCGTACGCGCCGTCCTCACCGGTGGTGGCGGTGCCGACCACGTTGCCCGCCTGGTCGACCAGGGTCACCCGGGCGTCGGCCAGCGGACCGTGCGGGGCCCGGACCACGCCCTGGAGCTGGGCGCCGGCGTCGAGGTCGACGCCGATCCGGGTGATCCCGGTGGTGGCCACCTCGACCGGCAGCGCCCGCGGCCGGAAGCCGGCCGCGTTGACCGCCACGGTCACCGGACCGGGCACCAGGTCGGTGAAGGCGAACTCGCCCTGCTCCCCGGTGGTGGCGGTGGCCAGCAGGTCACCGCGCACATCGGTGACGATCACCATGGCGTCCTTGACCGGCTGCGCGCTCCCGGCGGCCCGCACCACACCGGTCAGCCCGCTGGTGCCGCTGAGCAGGATGTCGTACGACAGCGGTTCCTCGCCCACCACGATGGTGGAGGCCTGCGGCTGGTAGCCGTCGGCGGAGGCGATCAGGACGTACGAGCCGGTGCCGGGGGCGGCCAGCGCGTAGGAACCGTCGCCCTGGGCGACCGCGCGGCCGAGCTGGCGGCCGGCCAGCGAGATCAGGGTGACCGCGGCCTGCGGGACCGGGGCGCTCTCGGCGCCGCGGACGAAGCCGTGCACCGGGGTGCCGTCACCGCCCGAGCCGGGCTCGGCGACGGTCGCCACGGCGGTCATCGGCGCCGCGGAGGCGGTCGCGGTCGCCAGCGCCTCGGTGGCGCCGACCACCGGAGCGGGTGCGGTCAGGCTGGGTACCTTCTCCTGGGCGGGCTCACCCGGCAGGTTCTGCATGGTGGCGTTCTCCATCGTGGTCTCGACGGGCGCGGCGGCCTCGGCCGTCGTCCCGGTCTTCTCCTGCGCGGCCTGGGCCAGCGCGCCGGTCGTCCGCAGCGGAACCTCCTTGATGAACATCACCACGACGAAGGCGACCAGGGCGCAGGGTGCCGCATAGAGGAAGACGTCGGCGATGCCGTGACCGTAGGCGCCTTCCAGCCAATGCCGGATCGGCAGGGGCAGGCTGTTCATGTCGGGCAGCTCGCCGCCGCCCATGGCCTTGCCCGCGGCCATCCGGGCCTTCGGGCTCAGCTCGCCGATGGTGCTGGTGGCGTAGTGGGTGATCCGGTCCGACATGACCGAGCCCAGCACACCGACGCCGACCGCACCGCCGAGGGAGCGGAAGAAGCTCACCGTGGAGGAGGCGGCGCCCAGGTCCTTCGGGGCGACCTGGTTCTGCGTGGACAGCACCAGGTTCTGCATCATCATGCCGACGCCGATGCCCAGCAGCGCCATGTAGATGGCCAGCTGCCAGTAGGGGGTGTCGTAGCGCATCAGGCCGAGCAGGCCGAGTCCCGCGGTCAGGAAGAGACCGCCGGCGACCAGCCAGTTCTTCCAGCGTCCGGTGCTGGAGATGATCCGCCCGGAGACCATGGAGGAGATGAACAGACCACCGATCATCGGAATGGTCATCACACCGGACATGGTCGGGGACTTGTCCCGCGCCAGCTGGAAGTACTGCGAGAAGAAGACCGTGCCCGAGTACATGCCGACACCGACGAACAGCGAGGCCAGCGAGGCCAGCGAGATCGTGCGGTTGCGGAACAGGCGCAGCGGGATGATGGGCTCGGACGCCCGGGTCTCGGTGAACACGAACAGCAGGGCCAGCACGATCGTGGCGCCCACCATCGTGTACGTCTGCCACGACAGCCAGTCGTACTTGTCGTTGGCGAAGGTCACCCAGATGAGCAGCAGCGAGGCCGCCGCGGTGATGAAGAAGGCGCCGAGCCAGTCGACCTTGACCTTGCGCTTGACGACCGGCAGGTGCAGCGTCTTCTGGAGCACGAACAGCGCGATCAGCGCGAAGGGGATGCCGACGAACAGGCAGTAGCGCCAGCCGAGCCAGCTGGTGTCGGTGATGACACCGCCGAGCAGCGGACCGCCGACGGTGGCGACGGCGAAGGTGGCACCGGTGTAGCCGGAGTAGCGCCCGCGCTCACGCGGGGAGATCATCGCGGCGAGGATGACCTGCACCAGGGCGGACAGACCGCCGGCACCCAGGCCCTGCACCGCACGCGCGGTGATCAGCATCGCCGGGTTCGGCGCGAGACCCGCGATGACCGAACCGGCGATGTAGATGACCAGGGATATTTGGACAAGCGCCTTCTTGCTCACCAGGTCGGCGAGCTTGCCCCACAGCGGCACGGAGGCGGTCATCGCCAGCAGTGCGGCGGTGACGACCCAGGTGTAGGCGGACTGGCCGCCACCGAGGTCCTTGATGATCGTCGGCAGTGCGTTGGTGACGATCGTCGACGACAGGATGGCGGCGAACAGGCCCAGCAGCAGGCCGGACAGCGCCTCCATGATCTGCCGGTGAGTCATCGGGGCGTCGCCCGCCGAGGAGCCTCCCCCGTGCTTGGCGTGAGCCCGCACACCGGCTGGTGTGGTCGTTGCCATGGGCTTCCTTTACTTACGTGCTTGCGGGTGTACGGGTGGTCTGTTCGACTACGGGGGTGGGCGGCCGGGCCGAGGGCGGCCGGCAGTCGCCGAAGGACGAGCGCAGGCGGGTCATCAACCCGATCAGCTGGCCGACCTCGTCGTCGGTCCAGTCGCTGAGCCGCTCGGCGAGCAGCTGCGAGGTCCGCCGGGACAGTTCGTCGAGCTGTTCCAGGCCCGCGGGCGTCAGGCGCAGGATGCGCGAGCGCTTGTCCGCCGGGTCCGGGTCCCGCTCGATCCAGCCGCGCGCGGCGACGTGCGCGACATGCCGGCTGGTCACCGACAGGTCCACGGCGAGTAGCTCTGCCAGCTTGCTCATGCGCATGTCTCCGTGGCGGCCGAGCAAGGTCAGCACGGCCGCCGAGCCGCCCGGGCAGTCCGTCGGCAGCACCCGCACGAGGTCCCGTTTCACGGCGCCGACGGCGCTGAGCTGACGCGCCAGCTCTTCAAACTGCGCCTGCTCGGCCATCACACCTCCCGTATTCGTTGCTTGGGGCAACCATAAACGGGATTGGTTGCTACAGGCAAATAACCTGGGGGCCACCCGCGTAAAAACTTGGCAAAGGCAAGCGTTGCGGTCGTGAATATGCAGGTCGGTGCGGGGGGCCTGTCCCCGTCTGTCCCGGTGGCCCCCCACTTGGGCGGCAGGGGCCGTCTTCGCTAAGGTCTCGGGCCATGGCTAACACCCAGGGCCCCCAGGGCAATTACGACCCCGCCGGCAGCACTCAGATGTTCCGCGCGTTCGTCGACGAGGCTCCGCAGGGACGCCAGCAGCAGGCGGCCGCCCCCTCCGGCCCGCGCATCGGTCTGATCATCGGCGTCGTCGTGGCGCTCGTGGTGGTGGCCGGAGTCGCCTGGCTGGCGCTGAAGTAGCACACCCCTTCCGCAGGGCCCGCCGGTCCCGCGCTGATCACTTCCACCGGACGGACATGGTGGGCGCACCGCGGTGACGTACGAGCGCCCACGCCCGGGACGGAGGGCGGGTGCCGGTGCTCGGGCGTGCCGGGCCGCCGACCGCCGTACGGCCGTCCCCGTCGCCCGCACCGGGCGCGCGCCTCCAGGGCCGCCCCCCGGACGGACGACGGCCGCCGACGCCCCCGCGAGGGCACGTCGGCGGCCGGGTGATCCGGGCGTCGGGCGAAGCGTCCCCTGACGAGGCGTCCGGCCATGGCGGCCGACGCCCCGTCGGGCGGGAGGCGTCAGTCCGAGATCAGACCCTCGCGCAGCTGGGACAGGGTCCGGGTGAGCAGGCGCGAGACGTGCATCTGGGAGATGCCGACCTCCTCGCCGATCTGCGACTGGGTCATGTTGGCGAAGAAGCGCAGCATGATGATCCGCCGCTCCCGGGGCGGGAGCTTGGCCAGCAGCGGCTTGAGGGACTCCCGGTACTCCACGCCCTCCAGGGCCGTGTCCTCGTAGCCGAGCCGGTCGGCCAGGGAGCCCTCGCCGCCGTCGTCCTCCGGGGCCGGGGAGTCCAGCGAGGAGGCGGTGTACGCGTTGCCGACCGCGAGGCCGTCGACCACGTCCTCCTCGGAGACGCCGAGCACGGCGGCGAGTTCGGTGACCGTCGGGGAGCGGTCCAGCTTCTGCGACAGCTCGTCGCTGGCCTTGGTGAGGGCCAGGCGCAGCTCCTGGAGGCGGCGCGGGACACGCACCGACCAGGAGGTGTCCCGGAAGAAGCGCTTGATCTCGCCGACCACCGTGGGCATCGCGAACGTCGGGAACTCCACGCCCCGTTCGCAGTCGAAGCGGTCGATCGCCTTGATCAGGCCGATGGTGCCGACCTGGACGATGTCCTCCATCGGCTCGTTGCGCGAGCGGAACCGCGCCGCCGCGTAGCGGACCAGCGGCAGGTTCAGTTCGATCAGGGTGTCCCGGACGTAGGCGCGCTCGGGGCTGTTCTCGTCGAGCGCGGCGAGCCGCAGGAACAGGGAGCGGGACAGGGTGCGGGTGTCGATGGCCTCGCCCGTGGCGGGGACGGCCGGGGCCGGCACGGCGTCGAGGGCCGTGACGCCCTCGATGCCGTCGAGGACGTCGAGTGCGTCGAGCTCCTTGGGCGCCGCCTCGCTCTTCGCGGGCGTCAGCACCTTCGAGCTGCCCTGTTCTGCGGACATGCCACCCCCTTTGGGTCGCGGGACGGTCGCGGCCGCGTCATCGGTCGAGAACGCAGCCTTCACCTGAATACCGGAGCCGGGGCTCCGGCAAACGCGTCTCCCGCAGAATGTCACATGTCGGCAACGCGCTGTAGTGACATGTCGACATGAGAGAGGTGAATCACCGCTGGAGAAAAGGGGTCTGACGGGCAGTCGGGCCGAAAGTGTCGGCAACGGCCCTGGTGAGCGAATCGCTCGCGGCAGTGAGCGCTCGATCTGGTTTGCGATGCAGGGCTGTTCGGGTGTGTGCTTCGGTGCGCCCACCATGCTCCCGCCATGTCGTCCGGTATCCGCCCGGAACTCTGTTATATGGCGGAGCGGTTATCGGTTATGCGTCGATGCGGTTCGCCGAGCGCAGTCGCTGGAAGCTGCGGGCGAGCAGGCGCGAGACGTGCATCTGGGAGACGCCGAGTTCCGCGCTGATCTGTGACTGGGTCAGATTGCTGTAGTAGCGCAGCAGCAGGATCCGTTGCTCGCGCTCGGGGAGCTGGACGAGGAGGTGGCGGACCAGGTCGCGGTGTTCCACGCCGTCCAGGGCCGGGTCCTCGTAGCCGATGCGGTCCAGCAGCCCCGGCAGTCCGTCGCCCTCCTGCGCGGCCTCCAGGGAGGTGGCGTGGTACGAGCGGCCCGCCTCGATGCAGCTGAGCACCTCCTCCTCGCTGATCCGCAGGCGCTCGGCGATCTCCGCGGTGGAGGGGGAGCGGCCGTGCAGCGTGGTCAGGTCCTCGGTGGCGCTGTTGACCTGCACCCACAGCTCGTGCAGCCGGCGCGGTACGTGCACGGTGCGGACGTTGTCCCGGAAGTACCGCTTGATCTCGCCGACCACGGTCGGCATGGCGAACGTCGGGAACTGCACGCCCCGGTCCGGGTCGAAGCGGTCGATGGCGTTGATCAGGCCGATGGTGCCGACCTGGATCACGTCCTCCATGGGCTCGTTGCGGGAGCGGAAGCGGGCGGCGGCGTAGCGCACGAGCGGGAGGTTCGCCTCGATCAGCGCTCCCCGCACCCGGTTGTGCTCCGGCGTACCCGGGGCGAGCTGCTTCAGCTCGGTGAAGAGCACCTGGGTCAGCGCGCGGGTGTCTGCGCCACGGCGCTTCCCGGGGTTCACAGAGGCGGGGACGGGGGCCTCCTCCTGGGGCGGCGCAGTACTGGCCGACACGGTCAACGCCACCTCTTCGGTCAATCATCCGTCAAAAGCGGTCATAGCATCACAAGACATGTGCACTGTGTGCAAGCACCTGATAACGCCGTGTTGGTTTCAAACATGGGGGAGACTGGGCGGAAAACGCGGGAAAGCCCCCCGCCTGCGTGGCGGAGGGCTTCGGTGGCGAAGGCGCCCTGGAAGGGCGAGGTGTCAGAACTCGTAGTCCGCGATCACCCACGTGGCGAACTCACGCCACAGGGCGACACCCGCCTGGTGGGCGGGGTGGTCCAGATAGCGCTGGAGGGCCTCGGTGTCCTCGACGGCCGAGTTGATCGCGAAGTCGTAGGCGATCGGCCGGTCGGTGATGTTCCAGGCGCACTCCCAGGCCCGCAGTTCCTCGATCTGCTCGGGGAGCGCCCGGAAGGCGGCCTCGCCCGCCACCACCCGCGGATCGTCGCGCTGCACGCCCTCGTCGAGCTTGAACAGGACCAGGTGGCGGATCATGCGGAGTACCTCAGCTCTTTCCTCCGTTGGCGGCCCAGGTCATGAAGTCCCCGATGGCCCTGGCCGCGTTGGATATGCCCTCGAAGCCTATCTGGACGTAGTCGGCCGCTCGGGCGGGGTCCGTGATGATCACGTACAGCACGAAGACCACGAGCGCGTACACCACGATCTTCTTGGCGTTCATCGCCACCGCGGCCTCCCTAGTGTCCGTGTCCATGGCCCGTGAGGCCCCTGTCGCCGGCGGCGAGTGTAACGTTCACGCCTTTATCGGGGACCAACGGCCCGCCGGGCAAGGCGTTTTGGGCGCGTGGCCCGCGGGGGCCGGGAACGCGGAAAGGGCCCCGTCGTGAGACGGGGCCCTTTCGGAAGCGGTAGCGGAGGGATTTGAACCCTCGGTGACTTGCGCCACACTCGCTTTCGAGGCGAGCTCCTTCGGCCGCTCGGACACGCTACCGAGGGAGACCTTACAGCACGGCGGGGCGTGGTTCGAAATCGGTGTTCAGCGATCCCGGAAGAACTCCGTGAGGACGGCGGCGCACTCCCCCGCGAGCACGCCCTCGATCACCTCGGGCCGGTGGTTGAGCCGCCGGTCGCGCAGCACGTCCCACAGCGAGCCGGCCGCGCCCGCCTTGTCGTCCCGGGCGCCGTAGACCACCCGGTCCACCCGGGACTGCACCAGGGCGCCCGCGCACATCGTGCACGGCTCCAGGGTGACCACGAGGGTGCAGCCGGTCAGCCGCCACTGCCCGAGCCGCGCGGCGGCCCGCCGGACGGCGAGGACCTCCGCGTGGGCCGTGGGGTCGCCGGTGGCCTCGCGCTCGTTGTGCCCGGTGGCGAGCACCGTGCCGTCCGGCGCCAGCACGACGGCCCCGACGGGGACGTCCCCGCCCCGGACGGCCAGGGCGGCCTCGTCCAGGGCGAGTCGCATCGCCTCCCGCCAGCGGTCGCGCACCGGGTCCGGTGCCGGACGCGGGGTGCCCACCGGGTGGCCGGCGGTCAGCGGACGGTCTCCAGCACCTCCGAGGCACCCAGGGCCTCGGCGATCGAACCGAGCGCGTCCTCGGCGTCCAGGGTGCGCAGTTCCTTCTCGCTGATGCCCAGGTCGTCGAGGATCTCGCCGTCGCCGACCGGGCTGTGCGGCACCGAGTCGGACCCGGTGGTCTCCTCCTCGTCCTCGTCGGCCTCGGACTCGCCGTCCTCGGTGCCGTCGAGGTCCAGGGAGTCCAGGTCGGGGCCGTCGGTGGCGCCGGGTTCCCGGCCCAGCAACTCGTCGGTGAGCAGCAGCTCACCGTAGGCGCTGCGGACGGCGGCGGCCGCGTCCGAGACATAGATCCGAGGGTCGTCCTCCCCGTCCACGCGGACGACGCCGAACCAGGCGTCCTCCTGCTCGATCAGGACGAGCACCGTGTCCTCCTCGGGAGAGGCTTCACGGGCCAGGTCGGCCAGATCCGACAGGGTCTCCACATCGTCGAGCTCTGTGTCGCTCGCTTCCCACCCGTCTTCGGTGCGCGCGAGCAGTGCGGCGAAGTACACCGTGACTCTCCCACTGGTCATAGGCGTGCCGGTTGGGGGTCCCCCCGGCGGAGGTTCTTGGGCGGCTCCGAGCCCCACCCACTCGGAATCGTGGCAGAAACCAGGCGTTCAGGGGACGTCTTCGGCTCCCTGTGTCCGGCGGTTTCGAGCGTGATTCCTCAGCGGGTCGCCAGCGGCTTCGTTGCGGCCACCTGCGGATCGTACGCGGCTTTGCCGGGCGCTCACGCACGCCCACCTCGGAAACTCCGGCACGGGCGACGATCTTCCCCACCCACCACTTGCCGAGCGGCCCCCAGCTCAGGGCACCCGTCCTACCAGCGGAATGTCCGCATCCGCAGCGCGTGGCGCAGCCGGGCCGCCTTGGCGCGTCGCGGCTGCACCCGGGCCCGCAACGCCCGGGCCTCCGCCAGCTCCCGCAGGAACAGGGCCCGACGGCGGCGCCGCTCGGCGTCGGTCTCGGGGGTGTCGGGCGCGCTCGTCCCGCGCTCCGCGGCGGCGGGTCCGGCGGTCGTGCCCCCGGAAAATCCGGGGCCGTTCGTCCCCCGCTTGGTGGGGCCGGGCTTCCCCCGCCCGGCGGGGCCGGACTTCCCCGTCCGTATGACGTCGTCGGGGCCGTACGGCCCCCTCGTTCCGCTCCCGGTCGCGTCGTCGGGCGTCTCAGGCAGGTCAGACACGTCACACCACCCCAGTCCGTCCTTCCCCGCTTTCCCCGGGTCGGGCGGTTTGACGCCAGCGCCGACCGGTCCGGGGCGCAGGTACGGTTATGGGCATGCGTCTCCATGTCGTCGACCACCCCCTGGTCGCTCACAAGCTCACCACGCTGCGCGACCAGCGCACCGACTCCGCCACCTTCCGCCGTCTCGCCGACGAGCTGGTCACCCTGCTCGCCTACGAGGCCACGCGGGACGTGCGCACCGAGAACGTCGACATCGACACGCCGGTCGCCCGCACCACTGGTGTCAAGCTCGCCCGTCCCCGCCCGCTCGTCGTCCCGATCCTGCGCGCGGGTCTCGGCATGCTGGACGGCATGGTCCGGCTGCTGCCGACCGCCGAGGTGGGCTTCCTGGGCATGCTCCGCAACGAGGAGACGCTCCAGCCCTCCGCGTACGCCACGCGGATGCCGGAGGACCTCTCGGGCCGCCAGGTCTACGTCCTCGACCCGATGCTGGCCACGGGCGGCACGCTGGTCGCCTCCATCCGCGAGCTGATCAAGCGCGGCGCCGACGACGTCACCGCCGTGGTGCTGCTGGCCGCCCCCGAGGGCGTCGAGCTGATGGAGCGCGAGCTGGCGGGCACCCCGGTCACGGTGGTCACCGCCGCGGTCGACGACCACCTCAACGATCAGGGCTACATCGTCCCGGGCCTCGGCGACGCGGGCGACCGGCTGTACGGCGCGGCCGAGTAACCGGCGTCCGCGACGCCGTCAAGGGGCGGTCCGGCCGCGGGGGCGTGATCGGGCGCGGCGGGTGCCCGCCCGAGGAGAAAGGCTTCAGCAGCCCTTCTTCCCGGAGCCGGCCGAAGCCGTGGGCGCCGGTGCCGTGAGGACGGTCAGGGCCCGCGCGGCGTCCGCGGGCTTGGCCAGCCCCTTGAACCCGTCCCCGAGGACGAGGTCCAGGTCGGCCTTCTTGCGCCCGTCGGCCCGCTGCTCGACGCCCGCGACCTGCGCGCCGAGCACCGGCAGGGAGGTGTGCAGGGCGGCGGCCGGTCCGAGGGCCAGCGCCGTGCCCTTCACCTTCTTGTCGTACTGCGTGGTCGCGTTGCCCACGTCACCGATCTTGAAGCCGCGTTTCTTCAGCTCGTCCGCGGTGTCCTTGGCCAGCCCCGAGCGCGTGGTGGCGTTGTAGACGTTGACGGTGATCCGGCCGGGCTCGGGCAGGGGGTTCGCCTGGCGCGCGGACGCGGCTCTGGTCCCGCCGGCCGTGTCCTTGGGTCCGCAGTCCTTCTTCGCGCCGGAGGCGGCCGGATTGCCGCCCTTGAAGACGTCGATGAGCTGCAGCGTGCCCCAGCCGAGCAGGCCGAGCGCACACACGGAGGCCAGGACGGCCACGACCAGCCTGCCCCGCCGCCGAGGCGGGCGCATCCGGGGGTATTTCGCCCCCGTGATCCGGTACTTGCCGCCCATGCCGGGGGGAGTCAGCATGCTCATGAACGCAGCGTAGTGTGCCCGAGCGGCGATGCCTATTAGATGATCAGTCCAGGTCGCCAGTGGAACCCGAAAGGGTCAATCTGCGGGCGCCGCGCGGCCGATGAGCGGCCGGCCGCGGGACCGGGCGCCGGGTCAGCCCAGTTCGAGCACGCGCGCGTGCAGCACCTGGCGCTGCTGGAGCGCGGCGCGTACCGCGCGGTGCAGACCGTCCTCCAGGTAGAGGTCGCCCTGCCACTTCACGACATGCGCGAAGAGGTCCCCGTAGAACGTCGAGTCCTCCGCCAGCAGAGTCTCCAGGTCCAGCTGCTGCTTGGTGGTCACGAGCTGATCGAGGCGGACCGGGCGCGGTGCGACGTCCGCCCACTGCCGGGTGCTTTCCCGGCCGTGATCGGGGTACGGCCGGCCGTTTCCGATGCGCTTGAAGATCACACGGAAAGCCTACCGGCCCAGACGTTCCGGGCGCAGCCATGGCGCCCGAGTGCGGCCCCTGAAAAGATCGAACAATACGGGCGAAGGCGTACCTTTCGGGATGCCGGTCCGGGCCGTGCCCGGCGGAGGCGGGGAACGGCGCCTCCGGCGCGCCGCCCGCCGCGCGCTGGTTGTGCACAGGCTGTGGACCGGACCGGCGCGCGGGGCGCGGCCGGTCTTCACACGGTCTGCGGCACCTGCCGTGCCCGGTGGCGGATGCGGAAGGCGGTGGCGATCTCGGTGACGCCGACCACCACCAGCCAGATGCCGCCGACGAGGGTCAGCACCGCGACCGACCGGAAGGGCGAGTCGATCAGCACGATCCCGGCGACGAAGGTGAGGACGCCCAGGAAGATCTGCCAGCCGCGGGCGGGCATCCGGGGGTCGGAGACGGCGGCCATGGTGTGCGTGATGCCGCGGATCAGCCAGCCGATGCCGATCCACAGTGCGAGCAGCAGGATCGACTGCATGGGCCCGCGGAAGCAGAGCAGCCCGAGCAGGATCGACAGCGCGCCGCTGACGAACGCCAGCACCCGCAGCGAGGTCGCCTGGTGCGTGCCGAACGCGGCGACCAGCTGGAAGACGCCGCTGACCAGCAGGTAGAGCCCGAAGAGGATGCCGGCCGCGAGCAGTGAGGGGCCGGGCCAGACCAGGATCAGGATGCCCAGGACCAGGGAGGCGACCCCGGTGACCAGGACCACCTGCCAGGCGGCCCGGGACAGGGCGTGCAGCGGGCCTTCGAGGGGCGGCTCGGGTTCGGGTCGCCCGCGGTGCCCGTGCGGATCGTGCGCGGTGCCCGGCGGGTGTCCGCCGTGGACGCGCTGATCGTCGTATTCGCGGCCCCACTCCGGGCCGTGGCTCGATGCCTCGGTCATGCTCCATGCTCGGAACGGCGGTGCGCGCACCGCCACCCGGGTGGGCCACCAGGGTTACCCGGCCCCTACTTCCGGGCCGCCTTGGCCGCGGCCTTCGCCTCCTGCTTGTGAGCGCGCACCCGGGCCAGCGAGTCCGGCCCGGTGATGTCGGCGACGGACCGGTGGGACCCGGACTCGCCGTAGGCGCCGGCGGCCTCCCGCCAGCCGGCCGGCGTGACCCCGAGCTGCTTGCCCAGCAGCGCGAGGAAGATCTGCGCCTTCTGCCGGCCGAAGCCCGGCAGATCCTCCAGCCGCTTGAGCAGCTCGGCCCCGCTGCCGGCGTCCTTCCAGACGGCCTCCGCGTCCCCGTCGTAGTGCTCGACCAGATACCGGCACAGCTGCTGGATGCGCTTGGCCATGGAGCCCGGGTAGCGGTGCACGGCCGGCTTCTCGGACAACAGGGCGGCGAAGGCCTCCGGGTCCATCGCGGCGATCTCGTGCGCGTCCAGGTCCCCGGCGCCGAGCCGGTCGGCGATGGTGCGGGGCCCCTTGAACGCCCACTCCATCGGGACCTGCTGATCCAGCAGCATCCCGGTGAGCGCGGCGAGCGGCGAGCGCCCGAGCAGCGCGTCGGCCTCCGGGTCCTGGGCGAGGTGCAGGGTGACGTCCATGGGTCGATGATCCCGCGTCGCGTACGATTCCTCCATCAAACAGTAATTAGGCTAGCCTTACCTAAGAAATGGAGGGCGGGTGCCCGCCGAGACCTACCGCGACGCCTGGGGCATCCCCCATCTGCGGGCGGCGGACGTCCATGAACTGGCCCGCGCCCAGGGCCGCGTCACCGCGTTCGACCGGGCCTGGCAGCTGGAGGTCGAGCGGCACCGCGCCCAGGGCACCTCGGCGTCCTTCCTCGGTGCCCTGGCCGCCTCCTGGGACGTCCTCGCCCGCCGGGCCCGCCTGGCCGACACCGCCCGCCGCTGCTTCACCGCGCTGGAACGCCGGGACGCGGAGACGGCGCGGTGGGTCCGGGCCTATGCCGACGGCGTCAACGAGGGACTGCCGGCCGGTGCCCGCCGCGCCCCCGAGTTCGCCCGCGCCGGTCTCGCCGCGGGCCGCTGGGAGCCCTGGACCCCGCTCGCCGTCTGGCTCGCCACCCACCTCCTCTTCGCGGGCTTCCCCGCCAAGCTCTGGCGCGAGCGGGCGATCCGGCACCTGGGCCCGGACGCGGTCGGCCTGTTCGCCACCGACGGCCCCGGCACGGCCGGCAGCAACGGCTGGCTGGTCGGCGGCGACCGCACCACCACCGGGCACGCGCTCCTCGCCGGCGACCCCCACCGGTTCATCGAGGACCCCGGCGTCTACCAGCAAATCCGGCTGGCCTGCCCCGAGTTCGACGTCATCGGACTCGCCGTGCCCGGCACCCCCGGCATCGCGCACTTCGGCCACGCCGGCACGGTCGCCTGGGGCATCACCAACGCCATGGCCGACTACCAGGACCTCTACCGCGAACGGCTGCGCCGCACCGGCTCGCAGGTCCGGTGCCTCGACCCGGACGGCACCTGGCGCACCGTGCACTCCCACCGGGAGACGGTCGACGTCGCGGGCGCACCCCCGGTCGAGATCGAGGTGATCGAGACGCCGCGGGGGCCGGTGATCGCGGGCGGCCCGGCGGGGCCGTCGCACGAGCCGGGAGCCACCGCAACGCGAACCACGGAAACGGAAGCCGCCGAACCGGGAGCCGGCGGCGAGGACGAGGCGCTCGCGCTGCGCCACCCGCCCCGGGTCACCGAGGACCTCGGCTTCGGCGCCCTCCTCCCGCTGCTGCGCGCCGCCACCGTCGCCGACGTCGACCGCGCCCTGGACGCCTGGGCCGAGCCGGTGAACGTCGTACAGGCCGCCGACACCGCGGGCGGCACCCTGTACCGCGTCGCCGGGCGCGTCCCGCTCCGGGCGCGGGCCAACCGCCTCCAACCGGTCCCCGCCTGGCGCCCCGGCCACGACTGGCGCGGCTGGCACCAGATGCCGTACGCCCCCGTCCCGGACGGCATCGCGGTGATGGCCAACCAGCGCGGCCTCGCCGCCCCCCTCGGCGTCGAGTTCGCGCCGCCGCACCGCGCCGACCGCATCCGCGCCCTCCTCGGCACGCGCGCCGCATGGAGCGCCGAGGACATGCCCGCCCTCCACATGGACACCCATCTCGCCTCGGCCGCACCCCTGCTCGGCCACCTCGCCGCGCTCGACGGCCTCACCCCCGCCGCGTCCCGGCTGCGCGACCGCCTGCTCGCCTGGGACCGCCACATGGACGCCGGCAGCACCGACGCGGCGGCCTACGCGGCGCTGCGCGGAGCGGTCGTACGCCGCCTCGCCGCGCACCCGGCGTTCGCCCCGCTCGCCGAGCCCCCGGCCCGCTGCCCGGAGGTGCTGCGACCGTGGCTGGCGCTCGTCCCGCGCATCGGCTACGCCCTCGAACACCTGCTGCGCGCCGAGGAGTCGTACGGCGTCGACCGCCCGGCCCTGGTCCGCGCGGCCCTGGAGGAGACGGCCGCCGCGCCGCCCGCGGGCGACTGGTCCGACACCCACCGCCTGGCCCCCTGGCAGGCGCTGCCGGACGCCCCGGCCACCCCCGGTCTGGCCGGCGACCACGACTGCGTGCTGTGCACCTCGGCCGTCCCCGGTCTCACCGACCGCGCCGCCCGGGGCCCGGCCGCCCGCTACGTCTGGGACCTGTCCGACCGGGAGCGCAGCCGCTGGATCGTCCCCTTCGGCGCCGACGGCGTCACCGGCGGCCCCCACCACCGCGACCAACTCCCCCTGTGGCTCGGGGGAGAACTGGCCCCGGTCGTCACCGACTGGGCCCTGCTCACCCGCGACCGCACCGAGGAGCATTCCCATGACCACTGACCCGCGCGAGCCGTACGAGCAGCACGTCGACGGCTTCGGCACCGTCCGCATCCGCCCCCTGGACCCGGCCGCCGACGCGGACGTGGTCCACTCCTGGGTGAGCGAGGAACGCGCCGCCTTCTGGGGCATGAACGGCCTCACTCGCGACCAGGTCGCCGAGATCTACGCGCACATGGCCGGCCTCGACACCCACCACGCCCACCTGGTCACCAAGGACGGCGCCCCGGCCGCGCTGTTCCAGACGTACGAACCGGCCGCCGACCGGGTCGGCGAGTGCTACGACGTACGCCCCGGCGACCTCGGCGTCCACGTCCTCCTCGCCCCCGCGGACCCCGGCGGACCGCGTCCCGGCTGGAGCCACGCGCTGCTGTCCGTGCTGACGACGTACGCGCTCACGGCCCTCGGCCGGCGCCGGCTCGTCGTCGACCCCGACGTGCGCAACGCCAAGGCGATCGCCCGCTTCCTGCGCCAGGGCTTCGTGCCCGGACCGGCCGTCGTCCTGCCGGAGGTGGACCTCCCGGACGTGTACCTCCCCGAGAAGCACGCGCAACTCGCCTTCCTGGAGCGGCCGGTAGCCTTCCCCGGGTGACGACCGCGGACGAGCTGATCGCGCACTACGGACTCGAACCGATCCCCCGCGAGGGCGGGCTGTTCCGCCGCACCTGGGCGGGCCCGCAGCGGGCGGACGGCCGTCCGGAGGGGGCCGCCATCGTGGCGCTGCTCACGGCGGACGACTACTCGGCCCTGCACCGGCTGCCGTACGCCGAGATCTGGCACTTCTACCTCGGCGACCCGCTCGAACTGCTGCTCCTCGCCCCCGACGGCACCACGAGCACCGCCGTCCTCGGCCCCGCCCTGGGCGCGGGCCAGCGGCTCCAGCTCACCGTCCCGGCCCGCACCTGGATGGGGGCGCGGGTGGCGGCGGGCGGCGCGTGGACGTTCTTCGGCTGCACGACGGCCCCCGGCTTCACCTACGCGGACTACGAACACGGCGACGCGGCGGACCTCACGGCGCGTTATCCGTCCGAGGCCGCCCGGATCAGGGAACTGTGCCGCCCATGAGCCTGCTCGACGGACAGACCGCCCTGGTGACCGGCGCGGGCGGCGGCATCGGCCGCGCCATCGCACTGCGCTTCGCCGAGGAGGGCGCGGCGGTGGCCCTGCACTGCCGCACGGCGGTGGAGTCGGCCGCCGAAGTCGCCGCCCGGATCCGGGAACTGGGCGGCGAGGCGGTCGTGCTCCAAGCGGACCTGACGGACGAGGACGCCTGCCACCGGCTGGTCGGCGAGGCCGCGCGATGGTCCGGCGGCCGGCTCACCGCGCTGGTCAACAACGCGGCCGTGCAGCCGGTCCAGCCGCTGCCGGGGATGACGGCGGCGGAGTGGCGGACGGTGGTCGACACCAACCTCACCAGCGTCTTCGCCTGCACCCAGGCCGCCGCCGCCCGGATGCGCGGCGGCGGCACCATCACCCACATCGCCTCCATCGAGGCGGCCCGTCCGGCCCCCGGCCACGCCCACTACGGCGCGGCCAAGGCGGCGGTGGTGACGCACGCCCGCGCGGCGGCCCTGGAGTACGGCTCCGAGGGCATCCGCGTCAACACGGTCTCGCCCGGACTGATCGACCGGCCGGGCCTGGCACAGGCCTGGCCGGACGGTGTCCGCCGCTGGCTCGCCGCCGCCCCCGCGGCCCGTCTGGGCCGTCCCGAGGACGTGGCCGACGCGTGCGTCTTCCTGGCCTCGCCCCTGGCTTCCTGGATCACCGGGCACGACCTGGTGGTGGACGGAGGGGTGTCGGCGCGGCCCACGTGGTGAGCACGTGGGCGGTCGGGGACTCGGGGTCCTACAGCTTGGTCATCTTGGTGTAGGGGCTGGAGATCCGCTTCTGCGCCGAGCCGAAATCGACGAGCGCCGCGACTCCGTCCTCGATGCCGATCACCCGGCCGAGGCCGTACACGTCGTGCGTGACCTGGTCCCCCAGGGCGAAGTGCTTGGGAGCCGGGACGACCGGGGCCTTGAAGGGGCTGGTGGGCAGGTGACGCTTGGGCGCAGCGGGCTTTGTCATGACTCAGTATGCGCCCACGGGGCCGCGTTCCGTGGCCGTCGGGGCAATCGGATTGGTCGGGGGGTGCCGGGCGGTCGGGGAATCGGGAGGGTCGGGGGGTGCCGGGTCGGCGGGGCGATCGGCAGGGTCGAGAGCGCTGGGCCGGCGGGGCGATCGGTGCCTGACGGGGGTCGGGAGGGCTCGCGGCCGGTCGCCGGGGCCGCCGGCTCGGGGCGTCGGGGTGTCGGGACCTCGGTGGTCAGCGGCGGCCGTTCCGGCGCCTGCCGCGCAGGAGGTGCCGGGCCACGAGGTGCCCCGATCCGGCGCCGAGACCGGGGCCGGGATGGGTCGAGGCGCCGATGTGCCACAAGCCGGGCACAGGCGTGGCGTGCCGGGCCGCGCTCGGCAGGGGGCGCCACAGCAGGGCCTGGTCGAATTCGGCCGAGCCGCCGTAGGGGTCGCCGTGGACCGCGTTCGGATTGTGCGCCGCCAGGTCCGACGGCGTGATCGCGTCCCAGGCGAGCAGCTTCTCCGGCAGGTCGGGCGCGTGCAGCGCGACCCGGGCCAGGACCCGTCGGACGTATCCCTCGGTCAGCTCCTTCGTCCAGCGGCCGTCGGCGTCCAGTTCGCCCGCCGCGTCGCCGGTCGGCCGGTAGGGCAGTTCCTGGAGCTGGATCCACAGGGCCGCCGCGCCGTCCGGCACGCGTGCGGGGTCCAGGACGTACTGCTGGCCCACGACCAGGGTGGGCCTGCGCGGCAGCAGCCCCGCCTCGGCCTCGGCGCACGCGATCGCGGTGCTCGCGGACCCGTCGCCGAGATGGACCAGCGGTACGCCCGCCAGGCGCGCGTCGCGCCAGCCGAGCGGGGCGGAGAGGGCGACGTGCAGTTGCATCGCCGCGCGCCCGTACCGGTAGCGCAGGGCCTCGTCGCGGACGGCGGGCGGAACCGGCGCGTCCGGTGGCAGGAGTTCGCCGTACAGCGCGGTCGGGGTCACCGAGGCCAGGACGGCGCGGCGGGCCCGGAAGGTCTCTCCGTCGGTGGCGACGCCCGTGACCCGGCCGTCGGTCAGCAGCAGCCGCCGCGCCGGTTTCCCCGTGGAGACGTGCACCCCGAACTCGCCGAGCAGTGCCACGAAAGCACGGACGAAGTTCCGGGCGCCGCCCGCCACCACGGGCAGGCCGAAGCCGTGCAGGGTCGCGGCCAGGACGGGCAGCGTCAGACCGCCCAGGGCGTGGTCCGGGGAGAGACCGGCGTGCAGCAGCCAGGGTGTCCACAGCACATCGGGCTCGTCGCCGCGGAAGGCGCCGCGGCAGTAGGAGCGGCCGCTGGTCACGGTGGCCCGCAGCCACTCCTCGGTGCCGCTGAAGCGCTCGCGGCGCAGCAGTTTCACCACGTGCCGGAGCACCTGTGGCGAGCGCGGTTCACCGCCCAGGATGCCGCCCAGCGCGTCGGCGTTGTCGAGGAACCTCCGCAACAGGGCGAGGTAGGCGGTCCGGTCCTCGGGGTGGGCGAACGTCCCGGCGGTGGCCGCGGGGTCGCGGTGGGCGAGGACCACGCGGCCTTCGTCGGTGACGGTGCCCGTGATCAGTCCGTCGGTGTTGCGGTACTCCAGACCGTGCCGGTGCAGGTCCGCGCCGAGGGCCGCGTAGGCCGGGCCGGACACGAACAGGGGGTGCCACGAGGAGTACGTGTCGTGCAGATAGCCCGGCAGGGTCCGCTCCTCGGTGGCGATGAAGCCGCCCAGCCTGTCGCGCCCCTCCACGAGGGCCACCGACCAGCCGCCCTTGGCCAACCGGGCCGCGGCGACCAGGCCGTTCACGCCGGACCCGATCACGACCGCGTCGAAGGTGGGTGTCATCAGCGCTCCTGTGACCGTGAGCGGCGGGGCGCCAGGGCTCCGCCCGGGCGAGCCGTCACCGGCGAGGACGAGGGCCCGTCCCCCACCCATCCAGCCTTCCCCGCGGCCGCCTGACTGTCCAACGCTCGCGAACCACCACCCCGGCCCCGCCCCGCGGGTCGCGCCGGCCGGTGCCTTGTGTCCGGTGCCTTGTGTCAGGGGACGGCTGCGCCATGACGCCCGCCACGCCCTCGCGGCCGTGGCGTGGACGCGCGCCCGACGCGGGCATGTGACCGGGACCACGTTCCGCGACCGTGGTGGACCGCGACCAGGGCGGACAACGCCGAAGGGCCCCCGTTTCCAGGGGCCCTTCGACATCGTGCCCGGTGAGGCGTACGGCGGGTCCACCGACTCCGTCGGCGGACCCACACGAAAGATCGAGGCTAGGAGCAGCCGGGTACGGTGCTGGGGCTGCCACAGTTGTCGGGCTGGTTACGGGTGACGGGACTGGCGACCAGCGTCACCGTGCCGGCGGCGTTGAAGATGCCGCCACCGTTCGCACCCGTTCCCAGCGCCTGGTTGTGGATCACCGGACTACGGGTGAGAGTCACCGTGCCGAAGCCCGTATTGAAGATGCCGCCACCGTGGGAATTCGTGCCGTTGGCAGTGTTGCGGGTGACCGGGCTGTCGGTGAGCTTCACCGTGCCGGAAACATTGAAGATGCCGCCGCCCTGCGCATTGGTGCCGGTGGTTGTGTTGCTTGTGACCTCGCTTCTCTTCAGCGTCATGGTTCCGGCCTGCGCGATGCCACCGCCCTGCGGAGTGGTACCGGTGACGTCGTTGCGGGTGACTCGGGTGCTTGTCAGTGTCACCGTCGTGCCGACGGCGGCGGCGATCCCGCCGGCCAGACGCGTTGCGTGGTTGCCGGTGATCCTGCTTCTGTCGGCGGTCGCCGTACCGGAACCTCCGAATGGGCTGACAAACAAGGCCCCGCCGGAATTCGCCGTGTTGTTGTAGAGCGTGCTCCTGTTGACGCTCACCGCGCCATTGTCGTTGTCGATGGCCCCGCCAAAGGTGTCGGCGGTGTTGGTGGTGAGGCAGCTGTCGTTCAGCGTCAGTGCGGGACCGGCACCACTGAGCCAGATCGCACCGCCCCGGCCGTTGCCAAGTCCACTGGACGCGTGACCTTTGCTGAGGGTCAGGGCGTTGAGAGTGAGCTTTCCATCAGGTCCGTCGATTTCGAAGAAACGGTAATCACCTGCGGTTGCGGCCCGGGTGATGGTGTCGCCGCGTCCGTTGATCGTGACCTTGTTCTTGATCACCGGGAGCCCGTTGTCGCCGTTGGGCGGTGTGGCGTCGGTGAGGGTGTAGGTGCAATGCCGCTTGAGGTTGACCGTGCCGCCCACTGTGGCGACAGTGGCGATCGCGGCTTGCAGGTCGCTCTCCGTGCAGCTGGTCACGTTCACAGTCAGACGCCGGCTGGTCCCACGAGCGGTTCTGCTTACTTCCGCGGAGGGAGTGCCGTGCATTGGGTTGCTAGGCGGCGTAGCCGACCGCGACACTCCGAGTAGGTCCGGACCCGGTGTGGCGGTTTGTGCGCCAGCGGGCGGTGTAACGGCACCCAAAGCGGCGAGAGTGAGTCCCATGAGAATGGGGACGATACGAGAGATGCTCAGACGCATCGAGGCTCCTTCGGGCGATCACGGGTGTAGTTGCCGTCAGCGGCACCGGAACACCGGAAGAAATGATTCATGCCGGATCAATCGACGATCGGGCAACACGCCCAGCTGAGATCACAATTCAATCGAGAGGCCCTCGACTGCGCCTCGTTCTGCCGCTTCCGCGGACCGCCCCAAAACGCGGAAACAGTGGCCGATCTCGGTCGCAAGTTCCACTTCATCGAAATACGCGATGTATGGCGGATTGCTCTCCGGAGTGCGCTGGCCGAGCTTGCCGCCGAGGAGCCGGTCACCGGCCGCTTGCGGCATGCGCGGGGCCTGAAGGAAGTACCGCTGAGCGATGCCGTGAAGGCCGTTGTCGTACGACGTCCATCCGGCGGGCAAGAGCGCTTCCGCCACAGCCGAGCAGAGCTGTTTGCCGATGTCGTCGGAGTACTTCCCGTCCAGCACCGGCCGGACGTCCGTGTGCAGGTACTGAATCGGGGCGCGCCGGGCATGACCACCGCCAGACACGCCGCTACGACGTGGCGGTCCGGGTGCACCTGGTGCCCGGCATCGGCCGGCACCGCATCGACCGCCTGAAACCCGAGCACCCGGAGAACCCCTACCGCCGGATGCAGAGCGCTGGCAGCAGGGCGGGCACCGCCCACCCGGGCACCGTGTGCATGCTGCTCGGGGTCCCGGACCGGGTCATCGATCAGATCACGGGTCGGGAGCCGGGCGGCGCTGCCCGGATGCGCGCGGTACCTGCACGTGACCGATCCCACGAGCCGTAGGGACAACGCCGAAGGGCCCCCTGTTTCCAGGGGGCCCTTCGACATCGTGCCCGGTGAGGCACTGGCGGAGGATACGAGATTCGAACTCGTGAGGGGTTGCCCCCAACACGCTTTCCAAGCGTGCGCCCTAGGCCTCTAGGCGAATCCTCCGCCGGAAACATTACATGACCGAGGGGAGTGCTCGCGAACTCGTTCCCGCAGGCCCGGATCGGGTACTCTCTGCGTAGCCCCTCACGCGGCGCTATCTGACTGAACTCCCCCAGGGCCGGAAGGCAGCAAGGGTAGGTCGGCTCTGGCGGGTGCGTGGGGGGCGTCTGCGTTGCCTGGCCCCGTGCGGGCGCCGGCGTCGGCGGGCGGGGCCGGTTGTCGGTGGGCGCCTATAACCTCGTAAGCGTGTCGTCTCTCGCGCTGTACCGCCGCTACCGTCCGGAGACCTTTGCCGAGGTCATCGGGCAGGAGCATGTCACCGACCCGCTGCAGCAGGCGCTGCGGAACAACCGGGTCAATCACGCGTACCTGTTCAGCGGGCCGCGTGGGTGCGGGAAGACCACCAGCGCGCGCATCCTCGCCCGCTGCCTGAACTGTGAGCAGGGTCCCACCCCGACCCCGTGCGGCGAGTGCCAGTCGTGCCGGGACCTGGCGCGCAACGGCCCCGGCTCCATCGACGTCATCGAGATCGACGCCGCCTCCCACGGTGGCGTGGACGACGCCCGTGAGCTGCGCGAGAAGGCCTTCTTCGGGCCGGCCGGCAGCCGGTACAAGATCTACATCATCGACGAGGCCCACATGGTCACGTCGGCCGGCTTCAACGCACTGCTGAAGGTGGTCGAGGAGCCGCCGGAGCACCTCAAGTTCATCTTCGCCACCACCGAGCCCGAGAAGGTCATCGGCACCATCCGGTCCCGGACCCACCACTACCCCTTCCGGCTGGTGCCGCCCGGCACCCTGCGCGACTACCTCGGCGAGGTGTGCCAGAAGGAGGACATCCCCGTCGAGGACGGCGTGCTCCCCCTCGTCGTGCGCGCCGGTGCCGGATCCGTCCGTGACTCCATGTCCGTCATGGACCAGCTCCTCGCGGGCGCGGGCGCGGACGGTGTGACGTACGCCATGGCCACCGCCCTCCTCGGCTACACCGACGGCTCCCTCCTCGACTCCGTCGTGGAGGCCTTCGCCACCGGGGACGGGGCGGCGGCCTTCGAGGTCGTGGACCGCGTCATCGAGGGCGGCAACGACCCCCGCCGCTTCGTCGCCGACCTGCTCGAACGGCTTCGGGACCTGGTGATCCTCGCCGCCGTCCCCGACGCCGCCGACAAGGGGCTCATCGACGCCCCGGCCGACGTACTGGAGCGCATGCAGGCCCAGGCCGCCACCTTCGGCGCCGCCGAGCTGAGCCGCGCCGCCGACCTGGTCAACGAGGGCCTGACCGAGATGCGCGGCGCCACCTCGCCGCGCCTCCAGCTCGAACTCATCTGCGCCCGCGTGCTGCTCCCCGCCGCCTACGGCGACGAGCGCTCCGTCATGGCCCGTCTCGACCGCCTGGAGCGCGGCGTCGACTTCTCCGGCGGCGCCGGTGCCCCGGCCATGGGGTACGTCCCCGGGCCGGAGGCGCACGGCGGCGCCCCGGTCGCGGCGGTGCCGCCCGGCGGAGGACCCGCGGCGGCGCGGGCGGCCGTGCGGGCGCAGGGCGCCGGCCCCGGCGCGGGCGGCGCGGCACCGGCATCCGCGCCGACGCCTGCTCCGGCACCCGCTCCGGCGCCCGCGGCACCGCCCGCCCCCGCTCCCGCACCCGTCACGCCTGCCGCCGCTCCCGCGCCCGCCGCCCCCGCACCCGCGGCTCAAGCGGCGCCCGCGCCCGCCCCCGCCGACCAAGCGCCCCCCGCCCCGGCCGCCGCCCCCGGCGCCTGGCCCACCGCCGCCCCCGCCGGTGGCGGGCGGCGTCCCGGCGGCTGGCCCACGGCCGCCGCGCCGGGCGGACCCCAGGGCCAGGCCCCGGCCCAGAGCGGGCCCCCGGCCGGTGCGCGGCCGGCCCCCGCCCCGGCGGCCCCGCAGCCCCCCGCGGCCGCCCCGGCCGGCGGTCTCGACCCCCGCGTGCTCTGGCCGAACATCCTGGAGGCCGTCAAGAACCGCCGGCGCTTCACCTGGATCCTGCTCAGCCAGAACGCCCAGGTGACCGGCTTCGACGGCACCACCCTCCAGCTCGGCTTCGTCAACGCCGGCGCCCGGGACAACTTCGCCGGCAGCGGCAGCGAGGACGTGCTGCGCGCCGCGCTGGCCGAGCAGTTCAACGTGCACTGGAAGATCGAGGCGGTCGTCGACCCGTCCGGCGGCGGCGCCGCGCCCCCGGCCCCGGGCGGCTCCGGCTTCGGCGGCGGTCAGGGCGGCCCCGGCAGCGGTGGCTACGGCGGCCCCGGCGCGGGCGCGTCCGGCGGCGGTGGCTACGGCGCACCCGCCGCGGCCCGGCCCGGCCCGGCCGCCCCGTCCGCACCGCAGGCCCCCGCCGCTCCCCGGGCGGCGTCCGGCCCGGCCGCGCCCCGGCCCGCCGCGGCCCCCGAGCCGCCCCCCGTCTCCATCGAGGACGACATCCCCGAGGACGACGATCCCGACCTGGACGAGTCGGCCCTGTCCGGGCACGAACTGATCGTGCGGGAGCTGGGGGCCACGGTGGTCGAGGAGTTCACCAACGAGTGACCGGGGCCGAACGCCGGGTGACGGGCGGCGAGCCCCGAGGCCGTCCCTTGGAGGAACCTACGACTTCCCCGGCCCCCGGCCTTCGGCGACCTTGCCATTAGGCTGACCCCCGTGAAGGTCCTCGTCATCGGCAGCGGCGCCCGCGAACACGCCCTGTGCCGCTCCCTGTCCCTCGATCCCGACGTCACCGCGCTGCACTGCGCCCCCGGCAACGCCGGCATCGCCGAGGTCGCCGAGCTGCACCAGGTCGACGCGCTCGACGGTGCCGCGGTGACCGCGCTGGCGCAGCGGCTCGGCGCCGAGCTGGTCGTCGTCGGCCCGGAGGCCCCGCTGGTCGCCGGGGTCGCCGACGCCGTGCGCGCGGCGGGCATCCCGGTGTTCGGCCCGTCCGGCGAGGCCGCCCGGCTCGAGGGCTCCAAGGCCTTCGCCAAGGACGTGATGGCCTCGGCCGGAGTGCCGACCGCCCGGTCGTACGTCTGCACCACCGCGGAGGAGGTCGCCGAGGCCCTCGACGCCTTCGGTGCTCCCTATGTCGTCAAGGACGACGGGCTCGCGGCTGGCAAGGGCGTGGTGGTCACCGACGACCCGGACGCCGCCAAGGCGCACGCGGCCGCCTGTGAGCGCGTGGTGATCGAGGAGTTCCTCGACGGCCCCGAGGTGTCCCTGTTCGCGGTCACCGACGGCGAGACCGTCGTACCGCTCCAGCCCGCGCAGGACTTCAAGCGCGCCCTGGACGGCGACGAGGGCCCCAACACCGGTGGCATGGGCGCCTATTCGCCGCTGCCCTGGGCCGACCCGAAGCTGGTCGACGAGGTGCAGCGCACGGTGCTCCAGCCGACGGTGGACGAACTGCGGCGGCGCGGCACGCCGTTCTCCGGTCTGCTCTACGCCGGTCTGGCGATCACCGGCCGGGGAGTGCGGGTCATCGAGTTCAACGCCCGCTTCGGCGACCCGGAGACCCAGGTCGTGCTGGCCCGCCTGAAGACCCCGCTGGCCGGGCTGCTGATGGCCGCCGCCACCGGCAACCTCGCCGACCTGCCGCCGCTGCGCTGGAGCGAGGACGCGGCCGTCACCGTCGTCGTCGCCTCGCACAACTACCCCGGCACCCCGCGCACCGGCGACCCGATCACCGGTCTGGACGAGGTGGCCGCCGAGGACGCCCCGCACGCCTACGTGCTGCACGCGGGCACCCGGCGGGACGGCGACGCGGTGGTCAGCGCGGGCGGACGCGTGCTGTCCGTCACCGCGACCGGCAAGGACCTGACCGAGGCGCGCGAGCGGGCGTACCGGGCGGTGGACCGGATCCGGCTCGACGGCTCGCAGCACCGCACGGACATCGCGGCCAAGGCGGCGGCTCAGGCGGTCTGACCGGCCGTCCCCTGCCGCCGGGCGAACCCCCGGAAACCCTGGAAGAACCCCTGTGAGAACCCCTCGGGCCCCGGATCGAATCCGGGGCCTGATCTTTGCTGTCTGTCACCCAGCTCTGACCAAAGCCATTCCATCGAGTGAGCAATCGCCCATACGGCTGACGTGAGCCGGGGCCGCAACTAGGGTGCCGCGCAAGCGTTCCGGCACTTGGCCCACCGGCATTGCGTTGTCAGTGACGGATGCCACAGTGGGGGAGTGAGCAGCGCCAGGACAGCACGGCATCGGCAGGGGAGGGGGTGAGGTCGGCACGTGACCGGAATCGGTGTGGAAGCGGGCGCGCAGGCCGCGCGCTCCCGGGCCCTCGCGGTGTTGCGGGTCCGGGGCCGGGCCCTGGGCGTGGCCGTGCTGCCCGCGGGCGCCGAGGTGATCCTGCTGGCCGGTGCGGTCACCGGCCACCTGGTCGGCCCTGGGTGGGACGCCGCCCGCTGGGCCGTGGGCGTGCTCGCGGTCCTCGTCCTGCTGGCCACCGCCGGGATCGCCCTGGTCGTCTCCCGGGCCCGTCCCGCCACGAGCCCCACGGTGCCGGTCCCCGAGGAGTCCGCACCCGACCTGTACCGGATGGTGCGCGATCTCGCCGAGCGGCTGGAGGTGCCGGCGCCCTCCGCCATAGCCCTCACCCCGGACTGCGACAGCTGGCTGGAGGACCGGGCCCACGCGGCCCACGGCCCGCCGCCCCGCCCCGGGCCCGGTGCGGCCGACATACCGGGTGAGGGGCGCCGCTCCCCGCGCCGGGTCCCGGTCCCCCCGGTCCTCGTCATCGGCTCCCCGTTCCTGTGGTGGATGCGGGTCGGCGAGCTGCGCGCGGTCCTCGCCCCGGTCGTCGCAGGTACGGGCCCCTCGGCGCACCCCGACATAGCCGCCGCCCGCCGTTTCGTACGCGGTCTGGACGCCACGGCGGCGGTGGCCGCCACCCCCGGCCGGGGGCCGCTGGCCCGAGCGGCGTGCGCGGTCCTCGGCCGGGTGGCCCGGCTGCTGCTGGGCGCCTGCCGGGAACACGCGGCGCAGCTGGAGCGCGGGGTCGCCGCGGCGGCGGCCGAGCGGGCGCAGACGGTGGACTACGGCGTGCGGATCGTCGCCCAGGAGCAGGTCGGCCTCGCCTACGCCGGCTGGGACCGGCTGCTGACCCGGGTGGCGCTGCCCGCCTGGCGGATGGGCCGCTGGCCCTCCCGGCTGGACGCGGGCGTGGTGGCCGCCCTCACCGAGCTGTCCCGGCGCGACCGGCTCGCCGAGGGCTTCGCCTCCCGTCTCGGCGAGCGGCCCGCCTGCGACCTCCTGGAGGAGCCCGGCACGATGGACGAGGCCGCCTCGCTGCTCGCCGCGCGCCTCTTCCACGGCGGCCCCGCCGAGTGCGGCCCCGACTGGGCGCCGGTGGACTGGCAGTCGTATCCGGAGGAGGTCGTGGACCGCACCTGGCGGGCCGACGCGGCCCGTCTGCACCGCGTCCTGGACTCCCTCGGCACCCGCCCCGCCCGGCCCGCCCCCACCCTCTCCCGCGTCCTGGACCACCTCACCGAGCCCCCCGCCACCCAGGGGCACGCCGCCGACGCGGCCACCGGCGCCGCACCGGCCCCGGCCGCCCCCGGCTCCGCCCTCGTCCCGTACGACCACGCGCCCGACGGCCCGGACGAGGGCCCGGGGGAGGATCCTGACGAGGACCCCGGCACCGAACGCAGCGCCGTCCTCGCCGCCGGCCTGAGCGCCGAGGTGGCCCGCGAGGAGACGGCCGTGCCGCGGGGCGCCACCGCCGCGGGCCAGGGCCCGCCGAGCACCCTGTGGGACGGCGGCGCGCTGCCGCTGGTCCCCCTGCAACCTCCGCGCACCGCCCGCGAACTGCTCGCCGACCACGTCACGGCGATGGTGTGCTGCGCGGCCGTGGACACCGCCGGCGCGGTCCCGGCCCTGGACTGGCTGGACGGCCCCGCCCTGCTGCTGCACGGCGAGCGGGCGGCCGATCTCACGCCCCGGGTGCTGAGCCTGATCGAGCGGGGCGACCCGGGCCCGCTGCGCGACTGGCTGGCCGCCGCGGGCATACGCCCCGAGAAGCCCATACGCCTGGTCTGACCGATTCCGGTTGTCACTTGGGTCAATTGGCCACTTAGGTTAATTCGCAACGAATGGTGACCGTCCCCGTGCTCCATGTGATGTGCTGGGGACCATCACGCACCTGGCAAAGGCATGCGACATACGACAGCACGGCCGAGCACCGCGAGCCCCGCCCGAACAGGACACGGTGGGCTCGGGGGAGGGGAGCGACCATGGCCTCGGACCACATCCGCCGCTGGGAGTCCGGAGCGCTCGCGCACGCCGTGACGGACCCCTTCGGCCTGGGCCCGGTGCCCTGGCTGCGCGGCAGCGAGACGTATTTCGATGACACCGGCCATGTGGTGCCCTGGTACGTCGAGGCCGTGCCCCAGCAGCACACCACGGCGGCCGGCCGCGTCCCCGCGCCGCGCACCTCACCGGGCGGCCCCCGCTCGGCCGACGACGTGCACCGGCAGATCAAGGGCTTCACCGCCACCGGCGCGGTCGCGCCCGGCGAGGCGATCGACTTCCACATCACGGTCGATCCGCCGCAGGAGTTCTCCGTCGACATCTACCGGATCGGCCACTACGCGGGCGACGGCGCCGCCCAGATCACCACCAGCCCCCGGTTGTCCGGCATCGTGCAGCCGCAGCCGCTGGCCGCCGACCGTACGGTGTCCTGCCACCACTGGTGGCTGTCCTGGCGTCTCCAGGTGCCCTCGCACTGGAGCGTCGGCGCCTATGTGGCCGTGCTGACGACCTCCGACGGCTACCGCTCCCACGTGCCGTTCACGGTCCGCGACGACCGCCCGGCCGATCTGCTCCTGCTGCTGCCCGACGTCACCTGGCAGGCGTACAACCTCTACCCGGAGGACGGGCACACCGGCGCCAGCCTCTACCACGCCTGGGACGAGCGGGGCCGGCTGCTCGGCGAGGCCGACGCGGCGACCACGGTCTCCTTCGACCGGCCGTACGCGGGCGCGGGCCTGCCGCTGCACGTCGGGCACGCCTACGACGTCATCCGCTGGGCCGAGCGCTACGGCTACGACCTCGCCTACGCCGACGCCCGCGATCTGCACGCCGGCCGGGTCGACCCCACCCGCTACCGGGGCCTGATCTTCCCGGGCCACGACGAGTACTGGTCGGTCCCCATGCGCCGCGCGGCCGAGCGGGCCCGCGACCACGGCACCTCACTGGTCTTCCTCTCCGCCAACTCCATGTACTGGCAGGTCGAGTTGGGGCCGTCGCCGTCCGGGGTGCCGGACCGGCTGCTGACCTGCCGCAAGCGCAAGGGGCCCGGCAGACCGGTGCTGTGGCGGGAGGTCGACCGGCCGGAACAGGAGCTGATCGGCATCCAGTACGCGGGCCGGGTGCCCGAACCCCGCCCGCTGATCGTGCGCAACGCCGGGCACTGGCTGTGGGAGGCGACCGGCGCGCACGAGGGCGACGAGATCCCGGGTCTGGTCGCGGGTGAGGCCGACCGGTACTTCCCGCGCACCCCGCTGCCCGAGCACGACGAGCGCATCCTGCTCGCCCACTCCCCCTACACCGACGCCGCAGGCACGCTGCGCCACCAGGAGACCTCCCTGTACCGCGCCCCCTCGGGCGCCTGGGTGTTCGCCTCCGGAACTTTCGCGTGGTCCCCGGCCCTGGACCGCCCCGGCCATGTGGACCCCCGTATCCAGCGCGCCACGGCCAATCTGCTGGACCGCATCTGCAAACGCGACTGACGCGCCCCGTGCCGGGTACTCCCGGACCGACCCCCCGCCCGCGGTTCACCTCCCATAAGGGAGAATCGAGGCACTTGGACAGAACCACGGGGAGGAACCGTGTCCGGATTCGTAGAAAAGCCCGAGCCGATCGAGGTTCCGGGCCTGGTGCACCTGCACACCGGAAAGGTGCGGGACCTGTACCAGAACGAGGCGGGCGACCTCGTGATAGTCGCCAGCGACCGCATCTCCGCCTATGACTGGGTGCTCCCCTCCGAGATCCCGGACAAGGGCCGCGTCCTCACGCAGCTCTCCCTGTGGTGGTTCGACCAGTTGCGCGATCTGGCTCCCAACCATGTGATCTCCACCGAGCCGCCCGCGGGTGCTCCGGCCGACTGGGCGGGCCGCACCCTTGTGTGCAAGTCGCTGAAGATGGTCCCGGTCGAGTGCGTGGCCCGCGGCTATCTCACCGGCTCGGGCCTGGTCGAGTACAACGAGTCCCGGACCGTCTGCGGCCTCGCCCTCCCCGAAGGTCTCGTCGACGGCTCCGAGCTGCCCGCCCCGATCTTCACTCCGGCCACCAAGGCCGAGGTCGGCGAGCACGACGAGAACGTCTCCTACGAGGAGGTCGCCCGCCAGGTGGGCGCCGAGACCGCGGCCCAGCTGCGCCAGGCCACCCTCGCCGTGTACTCGCGGGCCCGGGACATCGCCCGCGACCGGGGGATCGTCCTGGCCGACACCAAGTTCGAGTTCGGCTTCGACGGTGACGAGCTGGTCCTCGCGGACGAGGTGCTCACCCCGGACTCCTCCCGTTTCTGGCCGGCCGACGAGTGGGAGCCGGGCCATGCGCAGCCGTCGTACGACAAGCAGTTCGTGCGGGACTGGCTGACCTCCGCCGAGTCCGGCTGGGACCGCAGGAGCGAGCAGCCCCCGCCGCCGCTGCCGCGGCAGGTCGTGGACGCCACCCGCGCCAAGTACGTGGAGGCCTACGAGCGGCTGACCGGCACTCGCTGGTCCTAGGGAACGAAGAAGACCCCGGTCCAGTGGACCGGGGTCTTTTCCGTGGAGCGGACGACGAGGCTCGAACTCGCGACCTCAACCTTGGCAAGGTTGCGCTCTACCAACTGAGCTACGTCCGCACTGCGCCGTGGCGCGACAGCTACTATACCCAACCTTTCCGGCGCGCGAGACGCACTGCCGCATGCCGGTTCTCCGCACCGATCCCGGTGGGGCCGAGGAGAGGTGGTTCCGTACTGTCCCCGGAGACAGTACGGCCCGCTCGGCGATCTCCGTGACCGGCGCCCCGCCGGCGGCCGGTTCCAGCGCCTCCGCCTTCCGCGCGGGGGGCGGCGAGTCCCCGGCGGGGTTCGCGTCGGTCGCCAACTCGGGGTTCACCCAACGGTTTCCGGCGTGCAGGGTACGGATGGTCTCCCGGAGCCGCCGCGCATCGACGGTCTTCGGCGCGAACCGGCGCACCCTCGCGTGAGCGCCCGCTTCGGATGCCCGGGCCGCCCCTGCCCGGTGACGAACGGCGGCCGATGGCCGGGCAGCTCGGCCCGTGGAAATGTGGCGACCGTCACGACTCTCCGCGCCGGGCGGTCGCGGATCGCACCGGCATTCACCGGTCTCGGCAGCGGGGGATCTCCCGCGCGTGGGAGAAGCCGACTGCGCGTATGGCGGGGAAACGAAAAAACCCCGGTCGCGAAGACCAGGGTTTTTTCCGTGGAGCGGACGACGAGGCTCGAACTCGCGACCTCAACCTTGGCAAGGTTGCGCTCTACCAACTGAGCTACGTCCGCACTGCTCCCGACCGGCTCCCACCGATCGGTGCGAGCACCAGCCTACCTGATCCACAGGAGTGGTCATGACGACCGGTGCCAGAGCGGGTGACAGGAATCGCACACTGCGCCTTCCCCCTGGAAGGGGGATGTTCTACTACTGAACTACACCCGCACGATCCTCGGGGTTTCGGCCTTTCGGCCTCGCCCCTCGGCGTGACTCAGACATTAGCTGATCAGCAGGGGGGTTGCGCAAGTCGGTTCCCCCGCGGGCCCCTTCCCGGCTCCCCGCCGGCCCGGCCGGTGCCTCGGGGCGGCCCAACCGCACGGCCCCCAGGGCCCGCTGACGGACCCTGAGAGCCGCCCCTTCGCGGGCCCTGTCCCGCCTCACTGTGCGGCGCTGAACGCCTCGTAGACCTTCTTGGGGATGCGCCCGCGCGCGGGGACGTCCATCTTGTTGGCCTGGGCCCAGGCGCGGACGGCCGCCGGGTCGGGCGCCACCTCGGTCTGCTTGTACGCCTTGCCGGAGCGCGACCTCTTGCGGCCGGCCTCGACGTAGGGCGCGAGCGCCTTGCGCAGTTTCTTGGCGTTGGTTTCGTTCAGGTCGATCTCGTACGACTTGCCATCGAGTCCGAAGGCGATCGTTTCCGCCGCTTCCGAGCCGTCGATGTCGTCAAAGAGAGTGACCACGACCTTTTGCGCCACGAATATCGGTCCCTTCGTGCGGCACGTCGATACAGCTCAAGCGGCGTCGACGTACCGAGTATCGGCTATTGCCAATTCATTTGTACAGTGCCCGGCAATGCAATGTGAAGCCCGACTAAAACCGTCCGCGTGTCCGAGTGCAATAGGGGTCGCGGGCGGCCCGTCGAACTTTCCCAGAAATTTTCACGGCGGTCGGGCTCCGACACCCGATCGTGATGCGCCTCACGTAGTTTCCTCCAACTCTACTCGCGTAGAAATTTTGTGCGGGTAGTCTGAAGGAACCTGCTCAGCACCACACACCGGGAGTGCCAGTGGCACGCGTCGTAGTCGACGTCATGCTCAAGCCGGAGATCCTCGACCCCCAGGGCCAGGCGGTCCAGCGTGCGCTGCCGCGCCTGGGATTCGAAGGGATCTCGGACGTACGTCAGGGAAAGCGATTCGAACTGGAAGTTGACGGGCCGGTCGACGAGGCCGCGCTCGCCCGCATCCATGATCTCGCGGAATCCTTCCTCGCCAACACCGTGATCGAGGACTTCACCGTCAAGGTCGAAGAGGGCGCGGAAGTCGCGGAGGCGGCGAAGTGACCGCTCGTATTGGCGTCGTCACTTTCCCGGGGAGCCTGGACGACCGGGACACCCAGCGCGCGATCCGTCTCGCGGGCGCCGAACCGGTCGCCCTGTGGCACAAGGACAAGGACCTCAAGCAGGTCGACGCCGTGGTGCTGCCCGGCGGTTTCTCCTACGGCGACTATCTGCGCGCCGGCGCCATCTCCCGTTTCTCGCCGGTCATGGACACGGTCATCGAGCAGGCGAAGGCCGGCCTTCCGGTCCTCGGCATCTGCAACGGCTTCCAGGTCCTCACCGAGGCCCACCTCCTGCCGGGCGCGATGCTCGGCAACGACCACCTCCACTTCATCTGCCGCGACCAGAAGCTGCGGGTGGAGAACGCGGAGACGGCCTGGACCGGCGACTACCGCCGGGGCCAGGAGATCCACATCCCGCTGAAGAACATGGACGGCCGGTACGTCGCCGACTCGTACACGCTCGACAAGCTGGAGGCGGAGGGCCGTGTCGTCTTCCGCTACCTGGACTTCAACCCCAACGGCTCGCTGGGCGACATCGCCGGCGTCACCAACGAGGCCGGCAACGTCGTCGGCCTGATGCCGCACCCCGAGCACGCCGTCGAGCCGCTGATCGGTACGGGCCGTACCGACGGCCTCCCCTTCTTCACCTCGATCCTCAAGAAGCTGGTCAACGCATGAGCCGGACGCCTCTGGACACGGTCGAGCACGCGGCCGCGACCCCCGACGTCGAGCTGCCCTGGGCCGAACTCGGCCTGAAGAAGGACGAGTACGAGCGGGTGGTGGAGATCCTCGGCCGCCGCCCGACCGGCGCGGAACTCGCCATGTACTCGGTCATGTGGTCCGAGCACTGCTCGTACAAGTCCTCCAAGGTCCACCTGCGCCAGTTCGGCGAGAAGGCGCCCGAGTCCGACGCGCTGCTCGTCGGCATCGGCGAGAACGCCGGTGTGGTGGACGTCGGCCAGGGCTACGCGGTCACCTTCAAGGTGGAGTCGCACAACCACCCCTCCTACGTCGAGCCCTACCAGGGCGCGGCCACGGGCGTGGGCGGCATCGTCCGCGACATCATCGCGATGGGCGCCCGCCCGGTCGCGGTGGTCGACCCGCTGCGCTTCGGCGCCGCCGACCACCCCGACACCAAGCGCGTCCTGCCCGGCGTGGTCGCCGGCATCGGCGGCTACGGCAACTGCCTGGGCCTGCCCAACATCGGCGGCGAGGTCGTCTTCGACGCCTGCTACCAGGGCAACCCGCTGGTCAACGCCGGCGCCATCGGTGTGATGCGGCACGAGGACATCCACCTCGCCAAGGCCTCCGGCGCCGGCAACCAGGTCATCCTGTACGGGGCCCGGACCGGCGGCGACGGCATCGGCGGCGCGTCGATCCTCGCGTCCGAGACCTTCGACGACGCCAAGCCCTCCAAGCGCCCCGCGGTGCAGGTCGGCGACCCCTTCCAGGAGAAGCTCCTCATCGAGTGCACCCTGGAGGCGTTCCGGGAGAAGCTGGTCGTCGGCATCCAGGACCTGGGCGCGGCCGGACTGTCCTGCGCCACCAGCGAGTTGGCGTCCAACGGCTCCGGCGGCATGCGCGTGACCCTGGACGACGTCCCGCTGCGCGACTCGACCCTGTCTCCTGAGGAAATCCTCATGAGCGAGTCGCAGGAGCGCATGTGCGCGGTCGTGGAGCCCGACAAGGTCGAGCGGTTCCTGGAGATCTGCGCCAAGTGGGACGTCATCGCCACCGTCATCGGCGAGGTGACCGACGGCGACCGGCTGGAGATCTTCTGGCACGGCGAGAAGATCGTGGACGTCGACCCGCGCACGGTGGCGCACGACGGCCCGGTCTACGAGCGCCCGTACGCCCGCCCCGACTGGCAGGACGCCCTCCAGGCCGACGACGCGAACAAGCTGCCGCGTCCGGCGACCTCGCAGGAGCTGAAGGACCAGATCCTGAAGCTGGTCGCGTCCCCGAACCAGGCCTCCAAGAAGTGGATCACGCAGCAGTACGACCACTTCGTGCAGGGCAACACGGTGCTGGCCCAGCCCGAGGACTCGGGCATGATCCGCGTGGACGAGGAGACCGGCCTCGGCGTCGCCATCGCCACGGACGGCAACGGCCGCTACGCCAAGCTGGACCCGTACACGGGCGCGCAGCTGGCGCTGGCGGAGGCGTACCGCAACGTGGCGACGACGGGCGCGAAGCCGCTCGCGGTCTCGGACTGCCTGAACTTCGGCTCGCCGGAGGACCCGGCGGTGATGTGGCAGTTCGCGGAGGCGGTGCGCGGTCTCGCGGACGGCTGCCGGCAGCTGGGCACGCCGGTCACGGGCGGCAACGTCTCGCTGTACAACCAGACGGGCGAGGCGGCGATCCACCCGACGCCGGTCGTCGCGGTCCTCGGCGTGATCGACGACGTGGCCCGCCGCACCCCGGTCGCCTTCCAGGAGGAGGGCCAGCTGCTCTACCTCCTCGGCGACACTCGCGAGGAGTTCGGCGGCTCGGCCTGGTCCCAGGTGATCCACGACCACCTCGGCGGAATGCCCCCGGCGGTGGACCTGGAGCGCGAGCGGCTGCTGGCCGAGATCCTGATCTCCGCCTCCCGCGACGGCATGATCGACTCGGCGCACGACCTGTCCGACGGCGGTCTGATCCAGGCGGTCGTGGAGTCCGCGCTGCTCGGTGACAAGGGCGCCCGCCTGATCGTCCCCGACGGTCTGGACGCCTTCACCTTCCTCCTCTCCGAGTCGGCCGGCCGCGCCCTCGTGGCCGTCCCGCGCTCGGAGGAGGTCCGCTTCAACGACATGTGTTCGGCCCGCGGTCTGCCGGTCACCCGCATCGGCGTGGTCGACGGCGACACGGTCGAGGTCCAGGGCGAGTTCACCCTCCCCCTGTCCGACCTGCGCGCGGCCCACGAGAACACGATCCCGTCGCTGCTGGCGTGACGGAAACCCCCGCCCGGACGACCCGTTCCGGGCGGGGGTCTCTCACCGCGACGGCCGGTCAGCGGACGTAGTTTTTGAGGATCTCCGTGTCCAGCTCGATGCCCATCGGACCGGGGACGAGCACCTTCTCACCGAACTTCGCGGTGTGGACGTCGCGGTAGCCACCGATCTGCCGGTCGGGGTTGCTGTGCACGGTGACGATGCAGGAGTCCCGGTCGATCAGGAGGTACAGCGGGATCCCCGACTGGCCGTACGCGGCCGGCTTCTCGTGCCGGTCCCGCCGGTCGGTGTCCGCGTCGTACGAGGTGACCTCGACGACCATGAGCACCCCGGCCGGGTCGGCCCACTCACCGTGTCCCGCGAAGTGGGCTTCGGGTACGACCACGGCATCCGGCTTTGCCCGTCCCTCCCGATAGGCCTCCACCCGGAGTCCGCGGCCTTGGTACAGGTCCAGGTCGGGCCGGGCCTGCATACACCGCCGTGCCAGCCAGGCCACGATGGTGTCGTGATCTCCGTCTGCCGCCTTCTTGACTCCGATCCGTCCGTTGATGAACTCCAACGTGACGGTCTCGGGAGCAGTGGAGGCGATCGTTTCGAACTCCTGCACTGACATCTGAGACGTGCGCTCGGCCATAACCGTCGTGTTGCACCCCCTTCCAGGCGGAGGCCAGTGTCGGCCGATCAAGGTCGGCGCGGCGCGAGTTCCGCCGCTGGTCACTCACACGGGTGAGCGGGCGGGGGCCTTCACACCGCTTAGGCTCGCCCCATGCCTCCTGCCAGGAAACGCTCCCGCAGTTACGACCCCGCCCGCACCCGTGCCGCCGTGCTCGGTCAGTTCGGGGCCGTGCGGGATGCCGTACGGCGCCTGGAGGGCGAGCAGTTGGCGCGGCCCACGCGGCTCGGCGGCTGGACCGTGCGGGAGTTGGTGGTGCACATCGGGATGGCGGTGACTGCCGTGCACCGCGCGGTGGCGCAGCCCGCGCCGGCCACGGCGGACGCCGTGCTGCTCGACTGGCCCTTCGCCACCGCTGCCAACTCCGCGGCCATCGACGCCTTCACCCGGGACCTCACCGCCCAGCACCCCGACCTCGACGCCCATCTCGCGGACGTCGACGCCTCGCTGCGCGACCTCCTCGCCGAGCAGCCCGGCACCCGGTTGCTGCGGACCAACGTGGGCGCCCTGTCCCTGGACGACTACCTGGTCACCCGTGCCGTGGAACTCGTCGTCCACACGGACGACCTGAACGCGGCCGTGCCGGGTCTCGACGTGCCGTTCGACCGGCAGGCGCTGGCCGCCACCACCCGGCTGCTCGCGGACGCCCTCGCGGTGAAGGCGCCCGGTGGTTCCACCGAGGTGCGGGTGCCGCCGTACGCCGTGGTGCAGTGCGTCGAGGGGCCCCGGCACACCCGGGGCACCCCGCCCAACGTGGTGGAGACCGATCCGTTGACCTGGGTACGGCTCGCCACCGGCCGTCTGGCCTGGCGGGAGGCGCTGGACGAGGCCAAGGTCAGCGCCAGCGGGGAGCGCGCCGACATCGGGGCGCTGCTGCCGGTCATGAGCTGAGGGAACCGTCCCGGACGGTCCGCCGTCCCAGCGGTATGAAACGGTACAAAGCGTCTGCGGTCTCCGTGCTCTTCCCCCTGCTGGTGGCCTGCGGGGCCACCTCGGCGCACAGTGGAGCCGTGAGTGTCGACGAACCCCTGACCGGCGTTGAGTGGCGGATCGTGAGCGTCACCAGCGACGGGACGACCCGACCCGCCCCGGCCGCCGCCCGCCTCCGCGTCGACGCCCCCGACGGGACGGCCGGAACCGCCGCCGGCAACCTCGGCTGCAACTCCTTCAGCGCCCCCGTCACCCTGCACGGCGACCGCATCGGCTTCGGTGCGCTGCGCACCACCAAAATGGCCTGTGACAGCGCCCGGATGGCCTTCGAGCGGACCCTGGCCGGGCTGCTGGGCGGCCGGACGCTCACCGGGACGAGTGAGGACGGCAAGCTCACCCTCACCACGAGTCACGGTGACCGCGTGAACCTCACCCGCAGCACACCCGAATGATGTGCGACACCTCACTCACGCATACGGCCAAACCGCCCGGGCTCCGGGCACGGCCGCCCGTCCGACGCCCCGCCGGTCGCCGACAGCACCCAGCTGACCTGCGTAAACGTGGAAAGCAACAACCTGATCGGTAAACCACCCGTCCGTTACGACCGCGTATCCCCAATTCGGACCAGTGGTCGATCTCGCCTACACTCGGTGCTGTGCCACGTGGTGACGGTCGACTCAATCACGACCTGCTCCCCGGTGAGAAAGGCCCCCAGGACGCGTGTGGCGTCTTCGGTGTCTGGGCTCCGGGTGAAGAGGTCGCAAAGCTCACGTACTTCGGGCTCTACGCCCTCCAGCACCGGGGTCAGGAATCCGCGGGAATCGCGGTCAGCAATGGCTCCCAGATCCTCGTCTTCAAGGACATGGGCCTGGTCTCCCAGGTCTTCGACGAGACCTCTCTCGGTTCGCTCCAGGGTCATATCGCGGTCGGTCACGCCCGCTACTCGACCACCGGCGCCTCCGTGTGGGAGAACGCCCAGCCGACGTTCCGCGCCACTGCGCACGGCTCGATCGCGCTCGGCCACAACGGCAACCTGGTCAACACGGCGCAGCTCGCCGAGATGGTCGCCGAACTGCCGAACGACAACAACAGCCGCTCCACCCGGGTCGCGGCCACCAACGACACCGACCTGCTGACGGCCCTGCTGGCCGCCCAGGTCGACGAGGACGGCAAGCCGCTGACCATCGAGGAGGCCGCCCAGCAGGTCCTCCCGAAGGTCCGGGGCGCCTTCTCGCTCGTCTTCATGGACGAGCACACCCTCTACGCCGGCCGCGACCCCCAGGGCATCCGCCCGCTGGTCCTCGGCCGTCTGGAGCGCGGCTGGGTGGTCGCCTCCGAGACCGCCGCCCTCGACATCGTGGGCGCCAGCTTCGTCCGGGAGATCGAGCCGGGCGAGTTCGTCGCCATCGACGAGAACGGCCTGCGCAGCTCGCGATTCGCGGAAGCAAAGCCCAAGGGCTGTGTCTTCGAGTACGTGTACCTGGCCCGCCCGGACACCGACATCGCCGGCCGGAACGTGTACCTCTCCCGCGTGGAGATGGGCCGTCGGCTCGCCAAGGAGGCCCCGGTCGAGGCCGATCTGGTGATAGCGACCCCGGAGTCGGGCACCCCGGCCGCCATCGGCTACGCGGAGGCGTCCGGCATCCCCTTCGGCGCCGGTCTGGTGAAGAACGCCTACGTGGGCCGCACCTTCATCCAGCCCTCGCAGACCATCCGCCAGCTGGGCATCCGGCTGAAGCTGAACCCGCTCAAGGAAGTCATCAAGGGCAAGCGCCTGGTCGTCGTGGACGACTCGATCGTGCGCGGCAACACCCAGCGCGCCCTGGTTCGCATGCTCCGCGAGGCGGGCGCGGCCGAGGTGCACATCCGGATCTCCTCGCCGCCGGTGAAGTGGCCCTGCTTCTTCGGCATCGACTTCGCGACCCGCGCGGAGCTGATCGCCAACGGCATGACGATCGACGAGATCGGCACCAGCCTCGGCGCCGACTCGCTCGCCTACATCTCCATCGACGGCATGATCGACGCGACCACCATCGCGAAGCCGAACCTGTGCCGCGCCTGCTTCGACGGCGAGTACCCGATGGAACTGCCGGACCCGGAGCTGCTCGGCAAGCAGCTGCTGGAGACCGAGCTGGCGGCCGGTCCGGCCGAGACGGCCGCGGCCGACGCGATCCGCCGCCCGTAACACCCCGCAGTACGACACGAAAGCTCTCACAGTCATGTCTGAGACAACTGGTGCCAGCTACGCAGCGGCGGGCGTCGACATCGAGGCGGGCGACCGCGCCGTCGAGCTGATGAAGGAGTGGGTGAAGAAGACCCGGCGCCCCGAGGTGCTGGGCGGCCTCGGCGGCTTCGCCGGACTCTTCGACGCCTCCGCCCTCAAGCGCTACGAGCGGCCCCTGCTGGCCTCCGCCACGGACGGCGTGGGTACCAAGGTGGACATCGCCCGCCGCATGGGCGTCTACGACACCATCGGCCACGACCTGGTCGCCATGGTGATGGACGACATCGTGGTGTGCGGCGCCGAGCCGCTGTTCATGACCGACTACATCTGCGTCGGCAAGGTCCACCCCGAGCGCGTCGCCGCCATCGTCAAGGGCATCGCGGAGGGCTGTGTGCTGGCCGGCTGCGCCCTGGTCGGCGGTGAGACGGCCGAACACCCGGGTCTGCTCGGCGAGGACGACTTCGACGTCGCGGGCGCCGGTACGGGCGTTGTGGAGGCCGACCGGCTGCTCGGCGCGGACCGCATCCGCGAGGGTGACGCCGTGATCGCGATGGCGTCCTCCGGTCTTCACTCGAACGGGTACTCCCTGGTCCGCCACGTCCTGCTGAACACGGCGGGCCTGGCCCTGGAGTCGGAGGTGGCCGAGCTGGGCCGCACCCTCGGCGAGGAGCTGCTGGAGCCCACCAAGATCTACTCGCTGGACTGCCTGGCCCTGACGCGCACCGCCGAGGTGCACGCCTTCAGCCACATCACCGGCGGCGGGCTCGCGGCCAACCTGGCCCGGGTCATCCCGGACGGGCTGCACGCCGTGGTCGACCGCGCGACCTGGACCCCGGGTGCGATCTTCGACCTGGTCGGCCGGACCGGGGACGTGGCCCGCCTGGAGCTGGAGAAGACGCTCAACATGGGCGTCGGCATGATGGCGATCGTGCCGGCGGAGTCCACCGAGGTGGCCCTCGCGACCCTGGCCGACCGGGGTGTCGACGCCTGGGTGGCCGGCGAGATCACCGAGCGCGGCGACAAGGAGAGCGGCGCCGAGCTGGTGGGGGACTACGCGGGCTGACCCTACGGGGTGGTGCCCGCGGGACCCCCTTGCGGATAGCACAGAAGCCGGTCGGTGGCTGTGCCACCGACCGGACTGGTGCTCAGTGCAAGGTCAAGCGCCGCGACGGTGTTGTGAGGGACCCTCGTCCTCGTCCTCGTCGTCCTCGTAGAGGTCGGCGTAACGGGAGTAAAGGTCGTCCTCGTCGTTGTCATCGTCCTCGAACGGCTCGCCGTTCGGCGGCTGGCTCGAAGTTGATGCGCCCAGTTCACTGGCCAGACGTGAAAGGTCAGTCCCACCGCTGTTGTACTTCAGCTGGCGGGCGACCTTTGTCTGCTTGGCCTTGGCCCGGCCGCGCCCCATGGCTCGACCCCCTCGGTGACGGGGCTCGACGGCCCCAGAGTCTGACACGCGTTCATGATCTGGAACGGACTCTCCTCGGAGAGGCCGGTCCGTAGGGCTTCCACGGTACCTGAGCCCGCGCCCATACGGTACGTCGCCCGCAGCACGCGCGTGTGCACAGGACCTTCGAGGCGCCCCGTCCTCGCTGGTCAGTGGCGATTTTAACCACTTATCGGGGAACGACCCGCCGGTGGAAGTGAGAGTTCTCTCTAAGTTGCCGCCGACGGGTACCGCTCATTTGTGCGAACGAATCAGTGTCCGGTGTGCGCGGCGCGTGCCTCGGCCATGCGCTGCTCGGCGATCCGGTCGGCCGCCGCGGCCGGCGGAATCCCGTCTTCCTTCGCACGTGCGAATATGGCCAGCGTGGTGTCGAAGATCCTCGACGCCTTCGCCTTGCACCGCTCGAAGTCGAATCCGTGCAGCTCGTCGGCCACCTGGATGACCCCGCCCGCGTTCACCACGTAGTCCGGCGCGTAGAGGATCCCGCGGTCGGCGAGGTCCTTCTCCACACCCGGGTGGGCGAGCTGGTTGTTGGCGGCACCGCACACCACCTTGGCGGTGAGCACCGGCACGGTCTCGTCGTTCAGGGCGCCACCGAGCGCGCACGGCGCGTAGATGTCCAGGCCCTCGACGCGGATCAGCGCGTCGGTGTCGGCGACCGCCGTCACGCCCTCGTGCTGGTCGAGGATCCGCTGCACGGCGTCCGGGCGGACGTCGGTGATCACGACCTCGGCGCCCTCGTCGAGGAGGTGGCGCACCAGGTGGTGGCCGACCTTGCCGACACCGGCGACACCGACCTTGCGGCCGCGCAGCACCGGGTCGCCCCACAGGTGCTGGGCGCAGGCGCGCATGCTCTGGTAGACGCCGAACGAGGTGAGCACCGAGGAGTCGCCGGCGCCGCCGTTCTCGGGCGAGCGGCCGGTGGTCCAGCGGCACTCGCGGGCGATGACGTCCATGTCGGCCACGTAGGTGCCGACGTCACAGGCGGTGACGTAGCGGCCGCCGAGGGAGGCCACCATGCGGCCGTAGGCGAGCAGCAGCTCCTCGGTCTTGTCCCGCTCGGGGTCGCCGATGATCACGGCCTTGCCGCCGCCGTGGTCCAGGCCGGCCATGGCGTTCTTGTACGACATCCCGCGCGCGAGGTTGAGGGCGTCGGCGACGGCCTCGGCCTCGGTGGCGTACGGGTAGAAGCGGGTGCCACCGAGGGCCGGGCCCAGGGCGGTGGAGTGGAGGGCGATCACGGCCTTGAGGCCGGTGGCGCGGTCCTGGCAGAGCACGACCTGTTCATGGCCCCCCTGCTCCGAGTGGAACAGGGTGTGCAGGACATCGACAGGCGCGCCGGTTACGTCGGTCACTGTGGTGACTCCTGTGTACGAGCGGCGAGTGGGGAGCAGCCCCCGTACGGGTGGCGGGTGCTGGTGGCATGAGCGTAGAGCCTCGGCCCGACCACCGTCCGCGCAGTGTTCAGGATCACTCGCACGGGGCCGCCTCGGTCGCCTGACCGTGGCACGATTTGCAGTGTTTCGAGCCGGGTCCGATGGGGAGGGAGCAGGCGTGCCGAAGGTGTCCTCCGTGGTCGTCCCCTATGCCGCCTATCTGCGCGTGTACGAGCCGCTGGGCGCCTTCCCGGAGCCGGAGCGCGGCCACTGGGCGCGTTACGCCCGCCGCCCCGAGCGCCCCTCCTACCAGGATGAACTGCGGCGCTCCCTGGCCGACTTGGTGCCCACGCCACCGGTCGCGGTGCCGGTGCAGGAGAGCGGTGACGCCTTCGTCCTGGAGGTCGACGGGGTCGTGTGCGTGTGCCCCTGGCGGACCCGGCTGCGCGGCTGGCAGGCGCTGGAGGACCTCGGTGGGGAGCTGCCCCCGCCGGTGCTGGACGCGGTGCTGCCCCCGGTGGTGCGCCGGCAGGCGGCGCTGGACTACGAGCGCTGGCTCGCCCGCAACCCCGACGCGCGCCCCTGGATCCGCACGGCGACCTGGCAGGTGCCGCTGAACTGGTTCGTGCTGGTCGCGGACGAGGAGCGGCGGTACGACAAGGGCACCGCCGAGGTGCCCCCGGTGCTGCGCTACCGCACCCCCATGGTGCAGGCCCGGCGGCGGGTGGCGCGGGCGCTGCGCACGCTGCGGGAGGCCGTGCCGGAGGGACCGCTGATCGACGGGCTGGTGGACGTCGGCCGCTGGCTGGAGGAGTTCCACCCGCGTTCCCTGGTCGAACTGGACTACGGGGGTCTGGTGCACGTCCTGCCGACGGGCGAGCTGGAGGACGACCACTCGGCGGCGGACGTGGCCGCGGGCATCGACGCGCTGCGCCGGGGTGACGGAGAGGCGGCCGGGGAGGCGTACGCGCGGCTCGTGGAGCGGTGGCGTGCGGTGCGGGACCGGCGTTCGGCGAACTGACGTTTCAACAGAAACACCGAAAACGTGACCTGCGCCACAGCTGAGAGGGCGTTGGACGGCGTACGGTCAAGCGCACTTCACCCAGCTGACGGGATGTCGGTCCGGATCCGGGCGTTTGTGTCCAGAATGGCCGAAGGGTGATGGACCGCACGTACGGGGCCCCTTGCGCCTCTTCCCCCTCCTCGTGCCAAAATAGGACAAGGAGTCCGGGGAGGGCTCCTTCCGTCCAAGTGTGGTGCACTATGGGCGGAATCTCAGCATTGCACTCTTTGGGGGGTCTGATGCCTCCTGATCGCCCTGTGACTGATCGTCACAGTGGCGTGACTGTCCGCTATGGCATGGTCCATCGGCTTCCGTCGCTGATGAACACCTGGGAGGGCAATTCCATCGGTTTGGCCGACCGGGCTGGACAGATGGTGTAGTTGTAGTGCCGAGGACAAGCCGTTCGTCCTATAACCGACTCGACTCGCGTCCGCCATTTCGGGCAACGCGGGTCAAGGTGCAGAATTTAGAGGAAAGAACCGAGAAGGTTCGGTTCTCCCGAGGAGGCCGCTCATGACCGCTCGCACCCCTGATGCCGAGCCGCTGCTGACCCCGGCTGAGGTCGCCACCATGTTCCGCGTCGACCCCAAGACGGTCACGCGGTGGGCGAAGGCCGGCAAGCTCACGTCGATCCGCACGCTCGGCGGGCACCGCCGTTACCGCGAGGCCGAGGTCCGCGCCCTGCTCGCGGGCATCCCGCAGCAGCGCAGCGAGGCCTGACCGAGCAGGCGGAACAACTGAAAACAGGGCGAACCGGCAGGCCCCCCAACCCGCCGAACCGCCCGAAACCCTAGCTCCAAGCGACGCGGGACCTGCCCCAACAGGCCCCACGCCCAGGCCGAAGAGAACGTTGTCGGCAAGCGACACAGGGTGCGTCGTCGATCGCGCTGGACTCCGCCGAGTCCAGCGCGATCCGTTTTGTGCGCTGGTCGGGGGTGGGGTGGGCGCTCTGTGCGGGTACCGGGGGAGCCCCTTGGGGAGCGGTGCAATTGCACATATTAAATTGACCGGTTGTAGGACGGGTGTAAGTACCGCCGATCTCAAAACTCATACGGTGACACCCGTCACATTGCGGGCCACTTGTTGCCTCGGGCATCCGTGCGCTAATGGAAGCATCGCCTCCACTCTCCCCTGCGCGCACGGGAGTTGGGGCCGCCCCGCGTCATGTCGCGGAAGGCCGCTCGTCCTTGTCCCGGGGCGGCGTCCCCGAGTCCATCGCCAGCCGCAGCAGGCGGTGGCAGACGGGACAGTGGCGGGTGAGGTGGCGGTACGACGACGCGGCCGCGAGGTGCGCCCTCAGCAGTGCCCGTGTCTCATGCCTGACCGATGCCCCCATCGCCCACCTCCAGAACCCGGGTGCTGTCCTCTGGGTACCGAGGGAAGGCGGAGTCGTCAAGGGTGCCGGACGCACCCCGGGAACGACGAAGGGCCCCCTCGCGAGGGGGCCCTTCTCCATGCGGTCCTGACGGGATTTGAACCCGCGGCCTCCACCTTGACAGGGTGGCGAGCACTCCAAACTGCTCCACAGGACCAGATGTCGCCGCGCTCCGCTTGCCGCGTTGCGCTGCGAGAAGGACTGTACAGGAGGTGAGGCCGCCAGGTCGAACTCACCTCCCGTGATCAGCCGGTCACGGTGCGGCGGCGTCGATCGCCTTCACGATCCGCTTGTCGGAGATCGGGTACGCCGTGCCCAGCGCATGGGCGAAATAGCTGACCCGCAGCTCCTCCAGCATCCAGCGGATGTCCAGGACCTGCTGCGGCACCGGCCGCCCCTGCGGGAGCTGCTCCAGCAGCCAGGCGTACTCGTCCTGCATCTCGTGGACCTTCTCCATGCGGGTGGTGTCCCGCTGGACGTTCGTCGGCATCTGCTGGAGCCGCCGGTCCGCGGCCACCAGGTACCGCATCAGGTCGGGCAGCCGCCGTATCCCCGCCCAGGTGACGAAGCCCGGCTTCACCAGGGCGTCCAGCTGCTTGCGGACGTCCGTGAGGTTGGCGAGCAGCGCGGGGCTCCGTACGGCCTTCAGACGCCGCTCACAGGCCCCCCAGGCGGCCAGCACCTGCTGGACCTGGCCGACCGTGCGCACCGTGGTGTCCACGATCTCCGCGCGCACCCTGTCGTACAGCTTCCGGTACGACTCCTCGTCCCAGGCCGGCCCCCCGAAGTCCGCGATCAGCTTGTCGGCCGCGGCCATCGCGCAGTCGTCGAACAGGGCCTGGACGGAGCCGTGCGGGTTCGCGGACAGCCCCAGCTTCTGCTGGTTGCTGAGCTTCTCGGACGCGAACTTGGCCGGGTTCACCGGGATGTTGCGCAGGATCAGCCGCCGGGTGCCCTTCCACATGGCCTCCGCCTGCTCGGCCTCCGTGTCGAACAGCCGCACGGAGACCGTGTCGCCGTCGTCCACCAGCGCCGGGTACGCCTTGACCGGCTGGCCGGCCCGCCGGGTCTCGAAGACCCGGCTCAGCCGGCCGATCGTCCAGTCGGTCAGCCCCGTGCGCTCCAGCGCGGGGCCGCCCTCGCGGGACGCGGTCGCGGCGGCGGCCTGGGACAGGGCCTTGCGCGCCTTCGGCTTCAGCCTGAGCTTCAGCGCCTCCAGGTCCTTGTCCTCGGCCAGCTTGCGGCGCCGCTCGTCGACGATCCGGAAGGTGATCCGCAGATGGTCGGGGACCTTGGACCAGTCGAAGTCCTCCGCCTCGAAGGGCACGCCGACCATCCGCTTGAGCTCACGGGCCATCGTCACGGTCAGCGGTTCCTGGAGCGGGACCGCCTTCTCCAGGAAGGCCTTCGCGTAGTTCGGCGCCGGCACGTAGTTGCGCCGCACCGGCTTGGGCAGCGAGCGGATCAGCTCCGTCACGACCTCTTCCCGCAGACCCGGGATCTGCCAGTCGAAGCCCTCGTCGGTGACCTGGTTGAGGACCTGGAGCGGGATGTGCACGGTCACGCCGTCGGCGTCCGCGCCCGGCTCGAACTGGTAGGTGACCCGGAACTTCAGGGCGCCCTGCCGCCAGGAGTCCGGGTAGTCGGCCTTGGTGACCGCCTCCGCCGACTCCCGGATCAGCATCTCCCGCTCGAAGTCCAGGTAGTCGGGCTGCTCTTGCCGCTTGCGCTTCCACCAGGAGTCGAAGTGGGCGCCGGAGACGACGTGTTCGGGCACCCGCTGGTCGTAGAAGTCGTACAGCGTCTCGTCGTCCACCACGATGTCCCGGCGCCGCGCCCGGTGCTCCAGCTCCTCGACCTCGCTGAGGAGCTTGCGGTTGTCGGCGAAGAACTTGTGGTGGGTGCGCCAGTCGCCCTCCACCAGCGCGTTGCGGATGAACAGTTCGCGGGAGACCTCGGGGTCGATGCGGCCGTAGTTCACCTTGCGCTGGGCGACGATCGGCACGCCGTACAGCGTGACCTTCTCGTACGCCATCACGGCCGCCTGGTCCTTCTCCCAGTGCGGTTCGCTGTACGTGCGCTTCAGCAGGTGCCCGGCGAGCGGCTCGACCCACTCGGGCTCGATCTTCGCGTTGACCCGCGCCCACAGCCGGCTGGTCTCGACCAGCTCGGCCGACATCACGAACTTGGGCTGCTTCCGGAACAGCGCCGAGCCCGGGAAGATCGCGAACTTGGCGTTGCGGGCGCCCAGGTACTCGTTCTTGTTGCCCTCGCGCACGTCCTTCATCCCGACGTGCGAGAGGAGGCCGGCGAGCAGGGAGACGTGCACGCGGTCGGCGGGGGCGTCCTTCTCGTCGAGGTGGATGCCCATCTGCTTGGCGACCGTGCGCAGCTGGGTGTAGATGTCCTGCCACTCCCGGATGCGCAGGAAGTTCAGGTACTCCTGCTTGCACATCCGCCGGAACGAGCTGGAGCCGCGCTCCTTCTGCTGCTCGCGGATGTAGCGCCACAGGTTCAGATAGGCGAGGAAATCGCTGGTCTCGTCCTTGAAGCGGGCGTGCTGCTGATCGGCCTGGGCCTGCTTGTCGGCCGGGCGCTCGCGCGGGTCCTGGATGGACAGCGCGGCCGCGATCACCATGACCTCGCGGACACAGCCGTTCTTGTCCGCCTCCAGCACCATCCGGGCCAGGCGCGGGTCCACGGGCAGCTGGGCCAGCTTGCGGCCGGTGTCGGTGAGCCGCTTGCGCGGGTCCTTCTCGGCGGGGTCGAGCGCGCCGAGTTCCTGCAGCAGCTGCACGCCGTCGCGGATGTTGCGGTGGTCCGGCGGGTCGATGAAGGGGAACTTCTCGATGTCGCCGAGCCCGGCCGCGGTCATCTGGAGGATGACGGAGGCCAGGTTGGTACGGAGGATCTCCGCGTCGGTGAACTCCGGCCGGGCGAGGAAGTCGTCCTCGCTGTACAGCCGGATGCAGATGCCGTCGGAGGTACGGCCGCAGCGGCCCTTGCGCTGGTTGGCGCTGGCCTGGGAGATCGGCTCGATGGGCAGCCGCTGCACCTTGGTGCGATGGCTGTAGCGGCTGATCCGGGCGAAGCCGGGGTCGATGACGTACTTGATGCCCGGGACGGTGAGGGAGGTCTCGGCGACGTTCGTGGCCAGCACGATCCGGCGCCCGGTGTGCGGCTGGAAGACCCGGTGCTGCTCGGCGTGCGACAGCCGGGCGTACAGCGGCAGCACTTCGGTGAACCGGTACTTCTTCTTCTCCAGCGCGTCCGCCGTGTCGCGGATCTCCCGTTCGCCGGAGAGGAAGACGAGGATGTCGCCCTTGCCCTCGGCCTGGAGCTCCTCGACCGCGTCGCAGATCGCGGTGATCTGGTCCCGGTCGGCGTCCTCGGAGTCCGCTTCCAGCAGCGGGCGGTAGCGCACCTCGACCGGGTAGGTCCGGCCGCTGACCTCGATGATCGGGGCGTCGCCGAAGTGCCGGGAGAAGCGCTCGGGGTCGATGGTCGCCGAGGTGATGACGACCTTGAGGTCCGGCCGCTTGGGCAGCAGCTGGGCGAGGTAGCCCAGCAGGAAGTCGATGTTGAGGGACCGCTCGTGGGCCTCGTCGATGATGATCGTGTCGTAGGCGCGCAGCTCGCGGTCGGTCTGGATCTCGGCGAGCAGGATGCCGTCGGTCATCAGCTTGATGAAGGTGGCGTCCGGGTTCACCTGGTCGGTGAAGCGCACCTTCCAGCCGACGGCCTCGCCGAGCGGTGTCCGCAGCTCCTCCGCGACCCGCTCGGCGACGGTGCGGGCGGCGATCCGGCGGGGCTGGGTGTGCCCGATCATGCCGCGCACGCCACGGCCGAGTTCGAGACAGATCTTGGGGATCTGGGTCGTCTTGCCGGAGCCGGTCTCACCGGCCACGATGACGACCTGGTGATCGCGGATGGCCGCCGCGATCTCGTCCTTCTTCTGACTGACGGGCAGCTGCTCGGGATAGCTGACGGCCGGCACGCGCACGCGCCGCTCGGCCATTCGGCCCGCTGCCTTGTCGATCTCGCCCTCGATCTCGGCGAGAACGGCGGCGCGGGCCTCCGGCTTACGGATCTTGCGCGCGCCCTCGAGCCGCCGCCCGAGCCGGTGCGCGTCGCGCAGCGACAGCTCGGTCAGGCGGGGGGCGAGGGTGCCGAGGGCGGGGGCTGGATGCGTAGACATACGCGATCCAGGATCTCACCTCGGCCGAAATCGAGGCGACCGAATTGACGCCGGGTGGAGCGGGGCCCCGAACGGCGGGCCCGGCGCGTGCGACCCGCGCCCCGCGATGAACGGGCGACCCCCACGGCGAGATGCCAAAGTTCCCCTATGTCCGATTCGCGCTGGACGGCATTCAAACAGTCCCCGTTCCTTCCCGCCACGGTCCTGCTCCTGCTCATCTCCGCCGCGGCCGGCCTCTTCGCCGGCTCCTACACCTACGCGATGGCGAACCCGACCCCGCACAGCATCCCCACGGCGGTGACCGGCGCCTACGACCAGCCGCCGGCCCGCCGCTTCATCGCGGGCATGGAGCGGGCCCTGTCCGCCTCGCTGAAGGTGCACCCGTACGACAGCCGGGCGGCGGCGGTGCGGGCGGTGGAGCAGCAGCGCGTCTTCGCGGTGGTGGACGCCCCGGCGCACGGCGGGGCGATCACGCTGGACGTGTCGTCGGCGTCCGGCGCGACGGTCGCGCAGGTGCTCGGTCAGGCGGCGGCGAGCGTGAGCAAGGCCACCGGCACGCCGGTGGTGCTGCGCGATCTCAAGCCGCTCCAGAAGGGCGATCCGCGGGGGCTGGCGATCTTCTACATCTCGCTCGCGGCCGTGGTGATCGGTTTCATCGGGGCGATCCAGCTCAGCGTGCACGCGAAGGCGCTGAACCCGATGGAGCGCATCGCGTTCACCGCCGCCTACGCCCTGCTCGGCGGGTTCACGATCGCGGCGGTGGTGGACTGGTGGCTGCACGCGCTGCGGCTGCCGTTCATGGAGTCGTGGCTGATCCTCGCGCTGACCATGTTCACGTCCGGCATGGTCTTCACGATGTTCAACACCCTGTTCGGGCGGTGGGCGATGCTGCCCACCTGGGGGCTGATGGTGCTGCTGGGCAATCCGTCGTCCGGCGGTGCGGTCTCCTGGCCCCTGCTGCCGTCGCCGCTGGGCGCGATCGGCCGCTGGCTGCCGCCCGGCGCCTCGGTGAACGCCCAGCACACCGCGGTGTACTTCCGGGGCGACCAGCACGCCTTCCCGTTCCTGGTGCTGGCGGGCTGGTCGGTCCTCGGCTGCGCGGTCTTCCTGATCTGGCGCCACCGCCACCCGGGCGGCCGTCCGGCGGAACCGGCCTGATCCGGACGAGAGGCCCTAGGAAAGGGGCTCGACCGGCGCGGCGGGACTGGGTACGGCGGGGGCGGGAGCGGGGGGCGTGGGCACCGGGGCGGCCTGCTGGACCGGCGCGTTCCCCAGGGTCATGGACCGCGCGGTGTTGGAGACGGCCTTGATCCCCAGATAGGCGGTGGTCATGCTGCTGACGGCGGTGAACGCGGCGGTGAGGATGCCGACGATCACCGAGGTGTCCCCGTGCAGCCGCCAGACCCCGACGACCGCCACCACGACGATCGCGACGTTGCTGACGCTCACCGCCAGCAACCCGTACTTCGCCTTGTCCTGCTCCAGCTCGACCTCGGTACCGCTCATGGTCCCCCCGACCGTGTAGTGCGACGCCGCCATACGAAGAAGGCCCCGTTCGTCGAACGGGGCCTTCTGGCTGTGGCTGGGGCCGGGGTCGAACCGGCGACCTTCCGCTTTTCAGGCGGACGCTCGTACCAACTGAGCTACCCAGCCACGAGGTTTCACGTGAAACCTCAGCGGTCCTGACGGGATTTGAACCCGCGGCCTCCACCTTGACAGGGTGGCGAGCACTCCAAACTGCTCCACAGGACCAAGCTGTTTGTGTGCAACAGTGTCGCACACGGTTATGCGTGCCCCCAACGGGATTCGAACCCGTGCTACCGCCTTGAAAGGGCGGCGTCCTAGGCCGCTAGACGATGAGGGCTATCGGCCCGCCTGGGCGCTTCTCAGCGCGTCGGGGACGTGAGAAGCATATGGGATGGCGAGGGGGATCGCCAAAACGGTTTACGGGCGGGTGGACGCGGTCGCCCCCGAAGGCGTCGTGCCGGGGCTCGCACCGGGGCTCGCACCGGGGCTCGCGCCGGGGTGGTTGTCGTCGGCCAGATGGCGGCTGACCTGGGCCGTCGTCAGTCCCAGACCGCCCAGCTCGATCGCGTCCCACGCCTGGAGCCGGTGGGTGTCGCGGTCGAAGTAGAGCACCGAGGCCTCGATCGGCGCCGGGTACTTCCCCTCCACCGCGCGCAGCCCGCTGCCCCCGGTCGAGCCCTCCATCCGCAGCCGCGTCCCGTACGGGAGCTTCTCGTACCCCTCGTGGTGCAGATGCCCGCACAGCACCAGCGGCACCTCCCCGTCGGTCTCCCGCGCCGCCACCGGCTCGTGCGCGATCGCCACGTCCACCGGCGTGCCCGCCGCCCGCTGCGAGCGCAGCGCGCTGGCCAGCCGGTCGCCCGCCAGCCGCTCGGCCGCGTCGCCACCCGGCACCACCGCGCGGTCCGGGGTGAACTGCGGATCGCCCATCCCCGCGAAGCGCAGCCCGCCCGCGGTCACCGCGTGCCCGTCGTCCAGCACCCGCACGTTCTTCATGCGCGCCAGATAGCCCTGGGTGGTCCGGGAGTCGTGGTTGCCCCGCACCCAGACGTACGGCACGCCGAGGTCCGCGACCGGGTCCAGGAAGCCGTTCTCCGCCGCCGTGCCGTGGTCCATCGTGTCGCCGGAGTCCACGATCACGTTCACCTTGTACTGCTTCACCAGCGAGGCGATGATCTTCCAGCTCGCCGGGTTGAGGTGGATGTCCGACACGTGCAGGACCCGGATGGTGGAGGGGTCCGGCTGGTAGGCGGGCAGCGTGGAGGTGACGTCGTAGAGCTTGGTCACGTTCGTCACCAGGCGCGCCAACTCCTTCTGGTAGACGTCGAATCCGGTGACGATGCTGCGTGCGTTGCCGATCACCGACGGCGCCGAGGACAGCAGCCCGGAGAACCTCGGCTCCATCACCGACTTCGGGTTCCAGGTGGCGTACGCCGACACGCCCGAGGCGGCCAGCAGCGTCAGGGCCAGCCCGCCGGCCGCGAGCGCGCGCCGCGGGCGCCGGTAGACGGCGAGGCCGAGGAGCCCGGCGCCGGCGACCACCGCCACGCCGGAGCGCACGGCGAGGTCGAGCGTGCCGTGCTCGACGTCGTGCACCACCTCGCCCTGGAGCCCGGAGAACCGCTCCGGGTGGTCGACCAGTTCCTGCGAGCGCAGCGGGTCCAGCTGGTCGACGTTCACGTCCAGGCGCACCGGTGCCACATGGCTGTCCAGGGTGAGCGCGCCCAGCGGGGACACGTTGATCTTCGTGCCGCCGGACAGGGACGGGCGCAGCGCCATCGTGGTGTTCATCGGGCCGACCGGGGTCCGTACGTTGCCGACGACCAGCAGTCCCAGCCAGGCGCCGGCCAGCACGACTCCGGTGAGGCCGAGGGCGCCGAGCCACGGCCGGGGGCGGGCGGCGAGTTCCAGGTCGGGGAGTGGGCGGTGACGGCGGCGGAAGCGGGCTGCGAAGGGGACGCGGACCATTGGTCCCGTATGCCCATGTGCGGGTGCGGGTATGCCGGGGGCTCCGCCGTCCTCGTACGGCCCTTCCGCCCCTCCCGTGCCGGACAATGGCCCTGTGCTGGAGATGACGCGCGAGGAGTTCGAGGAACTGGTCGCCGAGGCGCTCGACCGGATCCCCCCGGAGCTGACGCGGCTCATGGACAACGTGGCGGTGTTCGTGGAGGACGAACCGCCCGCCGGCGACCCCGATCTGCTCGGCCTGTACGAGGGCACCCCGCTGACCGAACGGGGCGAGTGGTACGCCGGGGTGCTGCCGGACCGGATCACCGTCTACCGGGGGCCGACGCTGCGGTTGTGCGACACGCGCGAGGACGTCGTCGCGGAGACCGAGGTGACCGTGGTGCACGAGATCGCCCACCACTTCGGCATCGACGACGCCCGGCTGCACGCGCTCGGCTACGGCTGACCGGCCCGCCCGCCCGCCCGCCGCCGACCGGCCCGCCCGCCCGCCGCCGACCGGCCCGCCCGCCCGCCGCCGACCGGCCCGAGCGCCCGCGGAGTTGATGCGTACGCGGCGCGTGTCCTCCTGCGGGTGGCGGGAGTTGGGGAGGTTGACTCCTTTCCTTCCCCGGAGGTGGCCGCCGTGCGCCCCTTGTACGTACCTGCCCGAATGGTCGTCACGGCGCTGGCCGTCTCGCTCGCCGCCGGCTGTGTGAGCGTGGCCGACCCCGGCGGGCGGACCGCCCCCTCGCGCCCGGCCGGACGGTCCGGCGGCCCCGCCGCGGCGGCGGTCGGCGGCCCGGCGGCGGACGGCCTGGCCGGTCCCGGACGCGTCGAGACGGAGGGCGACGGCAGGCAGGGGCACGACGGCCGGCACAAGCCGGGGGAGCCGGCTTCGGCGTCGGCCGGTGCGTCCGGCGCCGACAGCGCCCCCGCCTCTTCCGCGAAGCCCCGCAAGAGCCCCGGGGCCCCGCAAGCGCCGTCCGGGGGCCAGCCGACCCCGGGGCCCACCTCCGCCCCGCCCGAGCCGCCGGCCACCACCCCGCCGCCGCCCGCCACGGAGCCGCCCTCGGCCGAGCCGTCCTCCTCGGCGCACGAGGACCCGGGCCCGCAGCTCGTCCAGCGCGAGCCCGCGCCCCGGCCGGCCGCGCTGGCCCGGGTGTGACCCGACGCACACGGATTCGGGCGGTCCGGAGCGGGGATCGGTTTGCCTTCGGGGGCGGTGGGTGCGTATGGTGGTAGATCGTTTGATCCCATTTGCCCGGCGCCACCACAGAGCGCGCCGTGTGGCGCGTACTCTCCTTTGCCGTGGCGGACCGCATTGAGGCGGTCGTGTGCGAATCACGGAGTTGACGGGCGCGTGCCGACGAGACTCCGGAAGGTTTCGCATTCGCATGTCCGTGTCCAGTTTTGACCAGATCGTCGTGTCCGAGAACGAAAACGAACTCGTGGACGAGACGACCGAGGCCACTGAGACCCAGGCCCCCGAGGCCCCCCAGACCACCTTCGCCGACCTCGGCCTCCCCGAGGGCATCGTGCGCAAGCTCGCACAGAACGGCGTGACGACCCCCTTCCCGATCCAGGCCGCGTCCATCCCGGACGCCCTGGCCGGCAAGGACATCCTCGGCCGTGGCCGCACCGGCTCCGGCAAGACCCTCTCCTTCGGTCTGCCCACCCTGGCCACGCTGGCCGGCGGCCGCACCGAGAAGAAGCGCCCCCGCGCGGTCATCCTCACGCCGACCCGTGAGCTGGCCATGCAGGTCGCCGACGCGCTGCAGCCGTACGGCGACGTCCTCGGCCTGAAGATGAAGGTCGTCTGCGGCGGCACCTCGATGGGCAACCAGATCTACGCCCTGGAGCGCGGCGTCGACGTCCTCGTCGCCACCCCGGGCCGGCTGCGCGACATCATCAACCGCGGCGCCTGCTCCCTGGAGGACGTGCGGATCGCCGTTCTCGACGAGGCCGACCAGATGTCCGACCTGGGCTTCCTGCCCGAGGTCACCGAGCTGCTCGACCAGGTCCCGGCGGGCGGTCAGCGCATGCTCTTCTCCGCCACGATGGAGAACGAGATCCAGACCCTCGTCGACCGCTACCTGACCGAGCCCGTCTCCCACGAGGTGGACGCGGCCCAGGGCGCGGTGACGACCATGTCCCACCACATCCTCATCGTGAAGCCCAAGGACAAGGCGCCGGTCACCGCCGCGATCGCCTCCCGCAAGGGCCGCACGATCATCTTCGTCCGCACCCAGCTGGGCGCCGACCGCGTCGCCGAGCAGCTGCGCGACGCCGGTGTGAAGGCCGACGCGCTGCACGGCGGCATGACCCAGGGCGCCCGCACCCGCACCCTGGCCGACTTCAAGGACGGGTACGTCAACGTCCTGGTCGCCACCGACGTCGCCGCCCGCGGCATCCACGTCGACGGCATCGACCTGGTGCTGAACGTCGACCCGGCCGGCGACCACAAGGACTACCTGCACCGCGCGGGCCGTACCGCGCGTGCGGGCCGCACCGGCACCGTCGTCTCGCTGTCCCTGCCGCACCAGCGGCGCCAGATCTTCCGCCTGATGGAGGACGCGGGCGTCGACGCGGCCCGGCACATCATCCAGGGCGGCGCCGCCTTCGACCCGGAGGTCGCCGAGATCACCGGCGCCCGCTCCATGACCGAGGTCCAGGCCGAGTCCGCCGGCAACGCCGCGCAGCAGGCCGAGCGCGAGGTCGCCCAGCTGACCAAGCAGCTGGAGCGCGCCCAGCGCCGCGCGACCGAGCTGCGCGAGGAGGCCGACCGCCTGGTGGCCCGGGTCGCCCGCGAGCGCGGCGAGGACCCGGAGACCGCGGTGGCCGAGGCGCAGGCGTCGGCGGCCGAGGAGCTGGCCGTGGCCGAGGAGCCGGCGGCGCAGCCGGCCGAGCGCGAGGAGCGTCCGGCGGCTTCGGCGCCGTACGAGCGCCGGGAGCGCCGCGGCTACGACCGTGACCGCGGCGAGCGGGGCTTCGAGCGTCGTGACGACCGCGGTGGCCGTTCCTTCGAGCGTCGTGACGACCGCCGTCCGTTCGGTGACCGCGACCGTGACCGTGACCGTCGCGACGACCGCGGCGGCCGTTCCTTCGAGCGCCGTGACGACCGCCGTCCGTTCGGTGACCGCGACCGTGACCGTGACCGTGACCGTCGTGACGACCGCGGTGGCCGTTCCTTCGAGCGCCGTGACGACCGTCGTGACGACCGTGGCGGCCGTTCCTTCGAGCGTCGTGACGACCGCCGTCCGTTCGGTGACCGCGACCGTGACCGTGACCGTCGCGACGACCGCGGTGGCCGTTCCTTCGAGCGCCGTGACGACCGTGGCGGCTTCCGTCGCGACGACCGTGGCGGCCACCGGGGCAGCGACCGTCCCTTCAACCGCGACCGCCGCGACGACCGTCCGGGCTTCCGCTCCGGTGGCCACGAGCGCCCCTACGGCCGTCGTGACGACCACCGCGGTACCGGCTCCTCCTTCGGCCGCCGTGACGACAAGCCGCGCTGGAAGCGCAACGGCTGACCTCGGCTCCGTACTCGCCGGAAGGGCCCGCACGACTCGGTCGTGCGGGCCCTTCCGCATGCCGCCCCCGAGTGACGCATGTCACGCAGGCGACGGGGGAATTGCTGGGGGCATGACAGATGAAGACGCGACAGCGGGTGTGCCGTCGGACGAGGAACGGCTGGCCCAGCTCGGTTACACGCAGGTCCTCGCCCGCCGGATGTCGGCGTTCGCCAACTACGCGGTGTCCTTCACGATCATCTCGGTCCTGTCGGGCTGTCTGACCCTGTACTCCTTCGGCATGACCACGGGCGGCCCCGCCGTGATCACCTGGGGCTGGGTCGCGGTCGGCCTGATGACACTGCTCGTGGGTCTGTCGATGGCCGAGATCTGCTCGGCCTACCCGACCTCGGCCGGCCTGTACTTCTGGGCCCACCGGCTGGCGCCGCCCCGCTCGGCGGCGGCCTGGGCGTGGTTCACGGGCTGGTTCAACGTACTGGGCCAGGTCGCGGTCACCGCGGGCATCGACTTCGGCGCGGCCTCCTTCCTCGGGGCCTACCTGAACCTCCAGTTCGGCTTCGAGGTCACCCGCGGCCGCACCGTCCTGCTCTTCGCCGCGATCCTGCTGCTGCACGGCCTGCTGAACACCTTCGGGGTGCGGATCGTCGCCTTCCTGAACAGCGTGAGCGTGTGGTGGCACGTGCTCGGCGTGCTGGTCATCGTCGGCGCGCTGGCCGCCGTGCCCGACCACCACCGCTCAGCGGGCTTCGTCTTCACCCACTTCGTCAACGAGACCGGCTGGGGCAGCGGCGCCTACGTGGTCCTCCTCGGCCTCCTGATGGCCCAGTACACCTTCACCGGCTACGACGCCTCCGCCCATATGACCGAGGAGACGCACGACGCCGCCACGGCGGGCCCGAAGGGCATCGTGCGCTCCATCTGGACGTCCTGGATCGCGGGCTTCGTCCTGCTGCTGGGCTTCACCTTCGCCATCCAGTCGTACGACAAGGAACTGGCGTCCCCCACGGGCGCCCCGCCGGCCCAGATCCTCCTGGACGCGCTCGGCGCCACCTCAGGCAAGCTGCTGCTCCTGGTGGTGATCGGCGCCCAGCTCTTCTGCGGGATGGCCTCCGTCACCGCCAACAGCCGGATGATCTACGCCTTCTCCCGCGACGGCGCGCTGCCGTTCTCCCGCGTCTGGCACACGGTCAGTCCGCGCACCCGCACCCCCGTGGCGGCGGTCTGGCTGGCCGCGCTGGGCGCCCTGGCCCTCGGCCTGCCCTACCTGATCAATTCGACGGCGTACGCGGCGGTGACGTCCATCGCGGTGATCGGGCTCTACATCGCCTACGTCGTGCCGACCTTCCTGCGGGTCCGCAGGGGCGCCGCGTTCGAGCGGGGGCCGTGGCACCTGGGCCGCTGGTCGGGACCGATCGGAGTGGTCTCGGTGCTGTGGGTCGTGGCGATCACGATCCTCTTCATGCTCCCGCAGGTCTCCCCCGTCACCTGGAAGACCTTCAACTACGCCCCCGTCGCCGTCCTCGTCGTCCTCGGCTTCGCCACCACCTGGTGGCTCGTCTCGGCCCGCCACTGGTTCCTCGGCACCACCCGCGCCCCCGCGCCCGACCCCGTCGAAAAGTAGCCATCCGCCGCCACGACGCGGCCGGGTCCCCGATACCCGATCGGAGACCCGGCCCTCTGCGGCTATGCTCGGACAGGCAACATCGCCTGGGCCCTTAGCTCAATTGGCAGAGCAGTGGACTTTTAATCCATTGGTTGTGGGTTCGAGTCCCACAGGGCCTACAGGATCGCCCCCAGCTCAGAGGTAGTTCGAGCTGGGGGCGCGTCCGTTCTAGGTGGGTTTCATGATCGCTAGCTCAGTCGAAGCTCAACCGAGTCGCGGTGATCATGGCAGCAGATGCGCGACGACCCCGGGATGAGGGGAGCGGGCGGCCGCCCTACGAGGGCGGCCTCCCTGCCCCGCCTCCGGTGTCCTCTCCGGGGCCGCGAGCGGCCCCGGCCTTCGGCGGGTTTCATCCGTGACCGGCGGGTCGGCGTCGCTGCCGGACACGGAGGAGGAGGAGGAGGAGGCCTTCGGCGGCTGCGTGAGCTGTGGCTGCGGGGCAACGTGATCGAGGCGTTGCCGTCGTCCATGGCCGGCCTGTGCGAACTGCGCCACCTGGACCTGCGGGAGAACGCCCTGCCCGAACTGCCGGCCGTCTGTTCCGGACGCGCGGGCGCCTCCGGGTACGGGACGCGCCAACTCCGGTACGGATCACTATCGTTGGCCGGATGACCGATCATCCGGTGATTCTGTTGTTGTCGGGGAGCCTGCGCGGCGGGTCCAGTAACGAGGCGCTGTTGCGGACCGCGCGGGCCGTGGCGCCGGAGGTGGGGGTGCGGGCCGAGCTGTACGAGGGGCTGGCACGGCTTCCGCACTTCAACCCGGACGACGACACCGATCCGCTGCCGGCGCCGGTGGCCGGGCTCCGGGAGGCGATCGGGCGGGCGGCCGGGATGCTGATCTGCACGCCGGAGTACGCGGGCACCCTGCCGGGATCGTTCAAGAACCTGCTGGACTGGACGGTCGGCGGCGTCGAGATCAGCGACAAGCCGGTCGGCTGGGTGAACGCGGCCGCGCCGGGGCGGGGCGAGGGCGCCGAGGCCACGCTGCGGTCCGTGCTGGGGTACACCGGCGCCCGCGTCGTGGACGCGGCCTGTGCGAGGGTGCCGGTGGAGCGGGGGATGGTCGGCGAGGACGGGCTCGTCGCCGACCCACGGACGCGGCGGCGGCTCGGCGAGGTGCTCGCGCGGCTGGCGGCGGTTGGCTAGCGGCCGGCGGCGGCCGGTCGGGGGACCGTGCGGGTGCCGTCGTCGGCGCGGCACCCGGTCACCGTCTCGTCCTCACCCGCGCGGTACGTCGTTGCGCCGGCTGGGGGCCGCGTGGCGGGGGCGGGTCACCTTGGAGGAGACCTGGCCGACGATCTCCCAGAAGCACACCAGCGCGGTGATCGGCGGAATTCCGAAAATGACCAGCGCCAACGGGGAATGCGCCGCGTGGCTGACGCACAGGCCGACCGCCATCGCGGAGGCGCCCAGCAGAACCCCCCAGGAGCGCCGGGAACTTCGGTTCTGCACGGTCGCCCGGAGAATGGACAGCGCCGCCACGAGCCATGGCCCGTACACGGTCAGGGGCCACCATCGTGCCAGCCGCATCGGCAGCACCGAGGAAGCGGTGGCGCGGAGTTGGGCGTAGGAATAGGAAAAGGACCAGCCCAGCATGCAGATCGCGCACACCGAGATCGTCGCGATCAACAGCGTGACGTGTGCGCTGCGCTGGTTGTCGCGTGGCGTTCCGGGTTCCGTGCGGATGCGTCGGCGGTTCTTCCGGTGGCTGGACCTGCCGTGCGGCGGGGCCGGGGAAGGATTCGCGGCGGACGCGCCGGACAGCATCTGGGCCAGCTCTTCGACCGGGTCCCACTGCATCTCGAGCGTGCTGAACTCATAGTCACACAAAACGTCTTCATCGTGAATCCTGTCCATGGGCCGGTCCTAGAGCCTCACCATTGCCCGCAGGTACTCACTCTCCAGCTGACTGATTCTCTTCAGGAAATCGTCGAGGAGATCGGAGCAGCCGTCGGTGAACACCTCGCCTTCCTTGCTTTCCAGCCGGAACGTGACCGGCGAGTGGAGATTCAACGCTGTGCGTCTCTCAATGCGTGCCACGGTCAGCTAACGAGCCTCTCGGGAAGAGGGGGTGTGGGGCATTCGGGTGCTTCTGTAACTCGAAAGCGGGGTCCGGCGGTCGTATGACAGCAACTGGAGAAAATACGAATGCCGTTTCGGATGGCCGAGGTTCCCGGGGAGCGCCGCCTGACGGCCCGTACGCTGGACGGGGGAACGGGGAGGAGAACGAACGTGAAGCGGAGCGAGCCGGGCGCGGGCGGCGCCCCCGCGGCACGGCGGCGGGTACGGGCGCTGTGGCTGGTGGCCGCCGTCGCCTACGCCCTCGACCTGGGGAGCAAGGTCGCGGTGGTCGCGCGGCTGGAGGGCCGGGCTCCGGTGCCGGTGCTCGGGGCCTGGCTGGAGCTGCGGGTGCAGCGCAACCCCGGCGCGGCCTTCGGCATGGGCGGCGCGTCGACCATCGTGTTCACGCTGATCGCGCTCGCGGTGGCCCTCGTCATCGTGCGGATGTCGCGCCGGCTGACCAGCACCCCCTGGGCGGTCGCGCTGGGGCTGCTGCTGGGCGGCGCGGTCGGCAACCTGACCGACCGGCTCTTCCGCTCGCCCGGCGGGATGCGCGGCGCGGTGGTCGACTTCGTGGCGGTCCGCGACTTCAGCGTCATGAACCTCGCCGACTGGGCGATCACCTGCGGCGGCGTACTGATCGTCGTCCTGTCCTTCGGCGGACACGAACCGGGGGACGCGCGCCCTCCCCGGGAACGGGCCGGGCGCCGGCGGGCCGCACACTTGAGCCGATGAGCACCGAGCGAGCCTTCACCGAGTCCGCGCCGTACCCGTACGTCCTGCTGTCCGCCGCCGTCTCCCTCGACGGCTGCCTGGACGACACAGGACCCGAGCGGCTGCTGCTGTCCGGGCCGGCCGACTTCGACCGGGTCGACGCGGTACGGGCCTCGGCCGACGCCCTCCTGGTCGGCGCCGGCACGATCCGCGCCGACAACCCCCGGCTGCTGGTCGGCTCGCCCGAGCGCCGCGCCGCCCGGCTCGCCGAGGGGCGGCCGGAGCACCCGCTGAAGGTCACCGTCACCGCGTCCGGCGATCTCGACCCCGCCGCCCGGTTCTGGCGCACCGGGGGCGACAAGCTCGTCTACACGACCGATCGGGGCGCCGCGCGGGCCGCCCGGCTGCTCGGCGGCGCCGCCGACGTCGTGCCGCTCGGCCCGGACCTCGACTGGCGGGCCCTGCTCCGCCATCTGCGCGCCGAGCGAGGGGTCGGCCGGCTGATGGTGGAGGGCGGGGGCACCGTGCACACCCAGCTCCTTCGGCAGGGGCTGGCCGACGAGCTCCAGCTGGCCCTCGCGCCGCTGATCGTCGGCGACCCGGGGGCCCCGCGGCTGTTCGGGCCCGGCCGCTACCAGGAGGGACGGCTGCGCCTGGTGGAGACCCGGCGGATCGAGGACGTCGTCCTGATGCGCTACGAGCCCACCGCGCCCGGCACCGGTCCGCTGCCCGCCGCCGCCGACCGGCACTGGCTGCGCACCGCCTGCGAGCTGGCCGCCCTGTGCCCGCCCTCCGAGACGGCCTTCAGCGTCGGCGCGGTCGTGGTCGCCGCCGACGGCACCGAGCTGGCCCGCGGCCACTCCCGGGAGGGGGACGACCCGGTGGTGCACGCCGAGGAGGCGGCACTCGCCAAGATCGATTCCGCCGACCCGCGGCTGCCCGGCGCCACCGTCTACAGCAGTCTGGAGCCCTGCGCCCGCCGCGCCTCCCGCCCCGCGCCCTGCGCCGAGCTGATCCTGCGGGCCGGGGTGCGCCGGGTGGTGACCGCCTGGCGGGAACCCGACACCTTCGTCGCGGGTGCCGACGGCACCGGTGTCCTCGTCCGCGGGGGTGCCGAGGTCGTCGTCCTGCCCGCGTACGAGACCCTGGCCAAGGCACCGAACCGGCATCTGCTCGGCTGATCGGGACGGCCCCGTGGGGCGAGCCGCTCCGTCAGCAGGGAGCCCTGCCGAGACGCCGGGTCACCGCAGTTGGTCGAACGCCTGGTCGGCGTCGGCCACGGCCTCGGGGTGGATGTCGCGGGCGGCTCGGCCGTCGGCGATCCTCTGCCAGTTGGTCCGGGCGAGCACCCGTTGGACCGCGAGCACCTGCGCGGCTCGCAGGCGTGCCCGGATGCCTTCGCCGAGGGCCTTCGCCAGTGCTTCCTCGTCCTCGAGCCGGTACTGCGTGAGCCGTCCCGCCAGGCTCGGCGTGGTGAACACCAGCCGATGGAACGCCACCACCTCGGGGTGATCGTTGAGGCCGGTGACGGGGTCGTACCGATCGAGGCCGGCCCGGAAGTGCCGGTGCAGTGCCGTCACCGGCTCGATGCCGGGCTCACGGTCACGTACGACGCGTGCCGCCTCGCCCTGGTGATCCGCGAACCGGTGCAGCACCAGGTCTTCCTTGGTGGGGAAGTACCGGAAGAGAGTCGGCTTGGAGACCTCGGCCGCTGCGGCGATGTCGTTGACCGAAACACGGTCGAAGCCGCGCTCCAGGAACAGCGAGACGGCCGCGTCGCCGATGGCGTCGCGCGTCCGCTCCTTCTTGCGGGCCCGCAGTCCCGTCGGCTCGCTCATCTGGCCACCGTAACATTCGTTACCGAGTTGCTTTTTTAACCGGGTAACGTTTTCATGAGTGGCGTGCATCAGACAGACATTCCTCCCGTGCTCGTGACCGGCGCGACGGGCCGGGTCGGCCGCGTCGTCGTCGACCGACTCCTCGAAGCGGGCGTACCGGTCCGCGCCCTCATCCATCGCGCCGAGACGGCGGCGACGCTGCCGGCGAAGGCCGAGGTCTTCACCGGCGACCTCACCGCGCCCGAGTCACTCGACCCGGCGTTGAAGGGCGCCGGTGCGGTCCTCCTCGTCTGGACCGCCCCGCCCGAGACGGCCGAGGCGGTCGTCGCGCGGCTGGCAGCCCACGTGCGGCGGGTCGTCTTCCTCTCCTCCCCGCACCAGACGCCGCACCCCTTCTTCCAGCAGCCCAATCCCATGGCCGTGCTGCACGCCGACATCGAGCGGCTCATCGCGGCGACCGGACTCGAACCGACGATCATCCGGCCCGGGATGTTCGCGTCGAACTCGCTGGCCTGGTGGGCACCCGCGATCCGGGCCGGCGAGACCGTCCGGTGGCCGTACGGCGCTGCCGAGACGGCACCGGTCGACGACCGCGACGTCGCGGCCGTCGCCGCGCGGACGCTCCACGAGGACGGACACGTCGGAGCCGACTACGTCCTCACGGGCCCCGAATCGCTGACCCACGCCGCGCAGGTGGACGTCATCGGTGACGCCCTGGGGCGCCGGATCGCCTTCGAGGAGATGACGCCGGACGAGTTCCGAAGGCTGTCGGAGGGCACGGCGCCCGCCTCGGTCGTCGACATGCTGCTCGCCGCGTGGAGCGCGGCGGTCGGACAGCCCGCGTACCTCACCACCGCGGTGGCCGACATCCTCGGGACGGCGCCGCGGACGTTTCGCCAGTGGGCCGCCGACCATGCCACCGCGTTCACGGAGGGTCCGTAGCCGGGGTCGCCGTCGCGGCGGACCGCGTCGCGCCGCAGGTCGGGCCGTCGGCCCGGTGGTGACCCGGACCTGGGGGCCCGCGGCAAAGCCGTGTGCTCGGCACCCCGAACATGGCGTACACTGGAATCACCGACGCGGGGTGGAGCAGCTCGGTAGCTCGCTGGGCTCATAACCCAGAGGTCGCAGGTTCAAATCCTGTCCCCGCTACTGAAGACTCAGGGCCGGAATCCATGCACTGGATTCCGGCCCTGAGTGTTTTCCGGCAGCCGTCGCCGCGGCTCCCGTAAGAGGTATCACCTACGGTGACCGTGCGACCGCCGTACGCATAACAACTGAGTCACCATCAAAAACCGGATGACTCCTGAACCCCGGTCAACTCGCCCGGTTTGGCGGCCCCCTGGGCGGTAAGTCCACGCCCCAGAGCCGTAATGATCAAGCCGAACGGCTTGGAAAGTGACGGCCGAGTCTATTAACGTTCGATAACGCAGCGCGGTCGTCCCAGCCGTCACCCGAGGCGGCTCCGTGCGCACGCGCCGAATCCCGTAAGGGAACCGGGGAACCACCACCTTGGGGTGAATCACGCGGACACCACCGTGAACTCAGCGAGTCCACGGCCGGTATACGCGCGTAGGAGACCTTCCTGCTCCGAACCCGTCAGCTAACCCGGTAGGCGGAGGAAGGAAAGGAGCACGCCCCCGTGGCGTCCAACCGGCCTGCCCCACAAGCCCCGTTCGTGCCCGCCCAACGCGATTCCGAGCCGTTCGGCCACGGCCCCGGCCCCGAGGGCGAGGGCCCCTGGGAGGAGTGGAACCCCACCGAGGAGTCCGTCGCCCCGGTCCGCGGCCGGCACCGCGTCGTCAAGCAGCGCGGCGGCTTCGCACGCAGCTCCACCGTCCTCGGCGTCGGTGTGATCGCCGCCGTCGGCGCGGGCGGCATCGCCAGCGCCAACACCGGCAAGTCCCCGGTCTCCATCTCCATGCCGGACCTGCCCTCCGTCTCGGTGCCGCACCTGTCCTCCGTGGAGCACCTGCTCGGCGACGACTCCGCCGGTTCCGCCGAGAAGCACCAGGCCACCGACACCGCGCTCACCGGCATCGGGCAGACCACCGAGGACGGCACACCCACCGGCGCCGGCGAGGCCCTGCGCAACCGGATCATGGCCCAGGCCGAGCAGCAGCAGGGCCAGGCCGACAGCAAGGCCACCGCCGCCATGGTCGCCGCCGCCCAGCAGCAGAGCGACGCGGCGGCCGCCCAGGCCGCGAAGGAGGCCGCCGACAAGGCCGCCACCGCCAAGCAGCAGGCCGAGGCCGACGCCAAGAAGGCCGCCGAGGCCAAGCGGCTGGCCGAGCTGGCCAAGCAGTACACGCTGCCGGTCGTCTCGTACACCATCACCGGCACCTTTGGGCAGCCCGGCGCCATGTGGTCCTCCGGCTACCACACCGGCCTCGACTTCGCCGCCCCCACCGGCACCCTGATCAAGGCCGTCCACGGCGGCACCATCACCCAGGCCGGCTGGGCCGGTGCCTACGGCTACCGCACCGTCCTCACCCTGGACGACGGCACCGAGCTGTGGTTCTGCCACCAGTCCTCGATCAACGTCTCGGTCGGCCAGAAGGTCACCACCGGCGAGGTCATCGGCCGGGTCGGCGCCACCGGCAACGTCACCGGACCGCACCTGCACCTGGAGGTGCACCCGGGCGGGCAGGCCACCGGCGTCGACCCGGCGCCCTGGCTGCGCGACAAGGGCCTCACCCCCTGAGCACACCGGTCCCCGTGGCGATTTCGGGCCGGCGGCGGAACGCGGGCGTCCACCGCGGGTGTAATGGTGGAGCATGACTTCTCTGCGCACACTGGGCTCTTCCGACCTCGAGGTCTTCCCGCTCTGCCTGGGCGGCAACGTGTTCGGCTGGACCGCCGACGAACAGACCTCCTTCGCCGTCCTGGACGCCTACACGGCCGCGGGCGGCAACTTCGTCGACACGGCCGACGTCTACACCGCCTGGGTGGAGGGTCACCAGGGTGGCGAGTCCGAGACCGTCATCGGCAAGTGGCTCAAGGCCCGCGGTAACCGCTCCGACGTCGTCATCGCCACCAAGGTCAGCCAGCACCCGCAGTACCCGGGCCTGTCCGCGGCCAACATCAAGGCCGCCGCCGACGCCTCCCTCGCCCGCCTGGGCACCGACTACATCGACCTCTACTACACCCACTTCGACCAGCCTGACGTGCCGGTGGAGGAGATCATCGGCGCCCTGGACGAGCTGGTGAAGGCCGGCAAGGTGCGGCAGATCGCCGCGTCCAACATCAGCGCCGAGCGGCTGCGGGAGTCCCTGGACTTCTCCACCCGTGAGGGCCTGGCCCGCTACGTGGCGGTCCAGCCCCACTACAACCTGGTCTCCCGCGACACCTACGAGGGCCCGCTCCAGGACCTCGTCGCCCGTGAGGGCCTGTCCTGCGTGCCGTACTTCGCCCTCGCCGCCGGCTTCCTCACCGGCAAGTACCGGCCCGGCCGGAAGGTGGACAGCGCCCGCGCCAACCGGGCCGCGGACTACGCGGAGACCGAGCGCGGCCAGAAGGTCCTCGCCGCCCTCGACGAGATCGCCGCCGCCCACGAGGCACCGCACGCCACCGTCGCCCTCGCCTGGCTGGCCGCCCAGCCGACGGTCACCGCCCCGATCGCCTCGGCGCGCACGCTGGACCAGCTCCCGGCCCTGCTGGGCGTCGGCGAACTGAAGCTGACGGACGAGGAGCTGAAGAAGCTGACGGACGCCTCGGCGTAGCCGGCGGCAGCGGGGTTCCGGGAGGTCCCGGGGGTCCCGGCGGCGTCACGTCCGGTACGGGTTGTACGACGTGGCGTACGGCGCCGCCGGGTAGCCGTACCCGGGCCCGCCGTGCCCGGGGCCGCCCTGTGCGGGTCCGCCGTATCCGTGTCCGGGGCCGCCCCACCCCGGTCCGTACCCCTGGTTGTACGGTGCCGGGGCCCAGGGCGTCGGTGCCGGGGCCGCCGTGCGGGCCGCGTACTCCAGCGCGGGCCGGGCCGCGTCCCGGCGCTGCCACAGCTCGTCCAGCAGCTCCCGCTCGCGGGCGACGAAGCCGGCGCCGGCCCGGCCGCGCCGCCCCCGCCGCCGCAGCAGCGCCAGCGCGGTGGCCTCGGTCTCGTACCGGGCCACCGCACGCGCCGTGGCCCGGCCGCCGTGGTGGCGGGCGAAGTCGCGGGCCATCCGCCGTGCCCGCATCGAGCCCAGGGCGAACGGCTCGGCCGGACCCAGCCACCCGGCCAGGACGTAGACGGGCAGCTCCTCGCGCACGGTGCGCAGCTCCCGCTGCCGGGTCCAGATCCCGAGCCAGGTCAGCAGCCCGAACACGGGCAGCATGAACATGCCGTAGACGGCGAGGAAGCCGAACTGGCCGAAGGTGGCGGAGCCGTTCCACAGGGCGTGCATGCACATCGCGAGCAGCAGCCCGCCGAGCGGCACCAGCAGCCGCCGGGCCCGCTGGTGCGGGCCGCTCAGCGCGGCGACGCCGAAGCCGATGCCGGTGCAGGTGGTGAACAGGGGGTGCGCGAACGGGGACATCACGATGCGCACGAAGAAGGTGGCGGCGGTGACGGAGACGATGCCGTGGCCGCCGGTGAGCTGGTCGGTCCCGAAGGCGGTGCCCAGGTAGAGGATGTTCTCGGTGAACGCGAAGCCGGTGGCGGTGATCCCGGCTATCACCATCCCGTCCACGATCCCGGTGAAGTCGCGCCTGCGGAAGAGGAAGACCAGCAGCACGGCCGCGGCCTTCGCGGACTCCTCGACGATCGGGGCTATCACCGTGGCGCCGAGGGTGTTGGCGCTCGCCGGGTCGGCGGTCGAGGTGGCTATCCACTTGGTCGCGAAGCTGTTGGCGACGATGGCTATGAGCGCCGCCGCGAAGGCGCCCCAGCAGAACGCGAACACCAGGTTGCGCCATGGGAAGGGGGCCACCCGGTCCAGCCAGCGGAACGCGGTGACCAGCCAGGGCACCGGCAGCACCGCGAGCCCGAGGCCCACCAGGAACCCCTCGGTCCCGGTCTCCCTGCGCACCAGCGCGAGGATGACCAGGCCGGACATGGCCAGCAGGGTGATCAGCGCGCCGTAGCGCACCCACCGCAGCTGCCACCAGTGCGGGTGCCGCAGCACCGCGTCGCCGGGGATCGGTGGGTACGTCGGATACGCAGGACTGGTGGCCACGGCATCGACCCTAACGGTGGCGGGACGAGGGGCTGGAGCGGTTTACCGGCGGCGGAAGAGCAGATCGTTCACGACATGTCCCTTGTCCAGTCCCTGTCCCTCGAAACGGGTCAGCGGCCGGAACTCGGGCCGGGGCGCGAAACCGCCGTCGGCCTGCGTGTTCTCGAACTCCGGGTGGGCGCCGAGCACCTCCAGCATCTGCTCGGCGTACGGCTCCCAGTCGGTGGCGCAGTGCACCAGCGCGCCGGACTTCAGCCGGGTGGCGACGAGGTCGAGGAACGCCGGCTGGATCAGCCGCCGCTTGTGGTGGCGCTTCTTGGGCCAGGGGTCGGGGAAGTAGACACGCAGCCCGTCGAGCGCGTCGGGGCGGAGCATCTCGCGCAGCAGGATGATGGCGTCCCCGTTGCCCACCCGGACGTTGTCCAGTCCCTGCTGGTCGGCGAGGTTCAGCAGATTGCCCTGGCCGGGGGTGTGCACGTCCACCGCGAGCACATTGGTGCCGGGGTCGGCGGCGGCCATCCGCGCGGTGGCCTCGCCCATCCCGAACCCGATCTCCAGGACCACGGGACGGTCGTTGCCGAACAGCTCGGCGAGGTCGATCACCCGCTGTCCGTCGATGTCCAGCCCCCAGGCGGGCCACAGCCGCCGCAAGGCGTCGGCCTGCCCGGCGGTCACCCGGCTGCGGCGCGGCTGGAAGCTGCGGATCCGCCGCTCGAAGTGCGACCCGGCGGGATCGGCCCGGGGGCCGTCCGGGAACCGCGGCTCGCCCTTGGCCCGGGCACGCCGCACGGCGGCACCTGGGTCCCGCGGGGCCGGTTCGGTCAGGGCTTCGGGGGCATTCATCGCATCAGACACAGTACGACCGAGTCTACGGGCGCGACCGGACCCGGCCCCAGACGTACTCGGTCACGCCCCTTGGCCGCCGACCGCGTCCAGCATCCCCAGCGCCCGGCGGGCGATCTCCCGGCCGATCGGCAGCGACGCGGTGGCCGCCGGGGACGGCGCGTTCAGCACGTGCACCGCGCGGGCCCCCTCCTTGATCAGGAAGTCGTCCACCAGCGCGCCGTCGCGCAGCACCGCCTGGGCCCGCACGCCGGCCGGGGCCCGCACCAGGTCCTCGGCCCGCACCGCGGGCAGCAGTCTGCGCACCGCCTCCAGGAACGCCCCCTTGGACACCGAGCGACGCAGCTCGCCCGCGCCGTACCGCCAGTGCCGGCGCGCCAGCGCCCAGGAGCCCGGCCACGCCAGGGTGCCGGCCAGCTCGCGGGGGCGCACGACGCCCCAGCCGTACCCCTCCCGGGCCAGTGCCGGCACCGCGTTGGGGCCGATGTGCACCACGCCGTCGACGCCCCGGGTCAGATGGACGCCGAGGAACGGGAACGCCGGGTCCGGCACCGGGTATACCAGGCCCCGCACCAGCTCGGGCCGCGCCAGCTCGTAGTACTCCCCGCGGAACGGCACGATCCGCACACCCGGGTCGTCCCCGGTCAGCCGGGCCAGTTCGTCGCAGTGCAGTCCGGCGCAGTTCACCAGCACCCGGCCGCGCACGACGTCCCCGGCCGCGGTGCGCACGGCCACGCCCCGCTCGGGGCGCCGGTCCACCCGCACCACCCGGGCGCCGTAGCGGATCTCGGCGCCCGAGGCCTCGGCGAGCCGCCGGGCGACCGCCGTGAAGTCGCACACGCCCGTGGTGCCCACGTGGATCGCGGCCAGTCCGCGCACCTCGGGCTCGTACTCGGTGAGCTGGGCGGGGCCCAGCTCCCGCACCGGTATGCCGTTCTCCCGGCCGCGCTGCACCAGGGCGTGCAGCCGGGGCAGCTCCGCGCGCTCGGTGGCGACGATCAGCTTGCCGGTGACGGCGTGGTCGATGCCGTACTCGGCGCAGAACTTCACCATCTCGGCGGCGCCCCGCACCGCGTACCGCGCCTTGAGCGAGCCGGGCCGGTAGTAGATCCCGCTGTGCACGACCCCGCTGTTGCGCCCGGTCTGGTGGCGGGCCGGGCCCGGCTCCTTCTCCAGCACGGTCACCCGGGTGCCCGGCGCGACCCGGCTGATCGCGTACGCGGTCGACAGCCCGACGATCCCCCCTCCGACCACGAGCACATCGCAGTCGTACGCCCCGACCGGCACCTGCACCACCTCCCACGTCGATAGTGCACTGCGCCACTGACATCGCCTTCAAACGCCGAAGTGATCAGTACCGCTCGGGACGCGGGGCGGGCGTGAGGGCGGGGGTGCCGGGCGGGCGCGGGGTCAGGCCGGAGCCATCAGGAGGGGCCGGGCCCGCTCCCGCAGTTCCACCACCCTCGGTTCGTCGCCGTACGGCTCCAGGCGGTGCAGCAGGTCCTTCACGTACTCGGTGGTGCGGGCCGACGAGATCCGTCCGGCCACCTCCACCGCCCGCACCCCCTGCTCGCACGCCGCGTCCAGGTTCCCGGACTCCAGCTCGGCGACCGCGGAGACGACCAGCCGCAGCCCGTGCGAGCGCACGAACTCCTCCGTCGGCTTGGACAGGGCCTGCTCGGTGAAGCGCCGCACCTGCCGGGGCAGCTTCAGGTCCCGGTAGCACTCGGCGGCGTCCGCGGCGAACCGGTCGTAGCCGTAGAAGCCGAGCCACGAGGGGTCGTTGTCCCCCTCCCGGGCCCGCTCCAGCCAGCCCTCGGCCGCCTTCAGGGCCGCCCCCGCCGCCTGCGCGTCCCCGGCGCGCGCGTGGGCGCGCGCCTCGACCAGCCGGAAGAAGCTCATGGTGCGGGCCGTGGCCAGTCCCCGGTTGCGCTCCAGCGCGGCCTGCGCCAGGTCGACCCCCTCGTCGCCGAAGCCCCGGTAGGTGGCCTGGAGCGACATGGAGGCGAGGACGTACCCGCCGAGCGGGACGTCGGCCGCCGCGCGGGCGAGCCGCAGCGCCTGGATGTAGTAGCGCTGGGCGGCCTCCTGCTGACCGGTGTCGAAGGCCATCCACCCGGCCAGCCGGGTCAGTTCGGCGGAGGCGCCGAACAGGGCGCGGCCCACCTCGTCGGAGTAGGCGCCGAGCAGCAGTGGCGCCGCCTCCACGCGCAGGCACTCCGGCACCATCGACGAACGCCAGTCGCCGCCTCCGTACTTGGAGTCCCAGCGCCTGGCGTCCTCGGCGGCCTCGCGCAGCTTGCGCACGTCGCTGTGGCCGACTCTGACCGCCGCACCGGTGCCCTCGGCGGAGCCGTCCTCCCGCGCGACCGAGCTGTCGGCGGGGGTTATCAGCCAGCGTGAGGCGGGCGTCGCGTAGGCGCTCACCGCGAAGGAGCCGGCGAGCGACTGCCAGATGCCGCCGGCGCCGGCCCGGCGCCCGGCGAGGTCGAGCCGGTACAGCTCGGTGGCCGACTTCACCGCCTGCGCCACGTCCCGGGGGAAGGCGAGACCCACTTCGGGTGCGGGGTCCGCGTCCGCCAGGCCGATCTCGTGCAGCGGCACCGGGCGGCCGAGCTTCTGTCCGATGGCGGCCGCGATGAGGTGCGGCGCGGCGCCCTGCGGCACCATGCCCTTCGACACCCAGCGCGCCACGGAGGTCTTGTCGTAGCGAAGAGTCAGCCCGCGTTGGGCGCCAAGATCGTTGACGCGTCGCGCGAGTCCTGCGTTGCTGATTCCCGCGAGGGCGAGAACGGTGCCGAGTTTTTCGTTCGGCCCGCGTTGCTCCCTGGACATGCGCCACCCCTCGACACAGACGGCCGCCGCGCGGGCATAACCGCGCGGCATTCGTAAACCCAGCGTAGTTCGCCGCATCCCAAGCGTTAAGGGGCATTGTTCCGGATGGCGGGATTGTGGTCCGTACGGCAGTACGGTCCTGTACGCACCGTGCACGGCCCGGTCGTCGCGTGCCCCCGCGCGTGTGGCCGTGCGCCCGGCCGTGCGCTCTTCTCCGGCCAACTCCGTGGCGGTTTCCTGGTCTTGCGTGGGTCGGCCCGCTGTACTGGATCCAGTGGGCTGGGGGACACCGCCACCTTCATCCCCGCGGGTGGCGGACCGGTCCGGGAGGCGGCGACCGCCTCCCGGACCGTGCGTGCGTGCGGGGCGCCGCGGGCGCCGCGGGCCCCTACGGAGCGTGCTCGTTTTCCGCACGCCCCACGGTATTTGGCTGAAAATCGTCCCGCAGAACGCCGGGTGTTCGCGGCTGCGACCATGGAACTTCGGGGCGTGAAAGGCGTTTTGGGGGCGCATAGGGGGCGCATTCGCGTCGCGTCCTGCTCGGCGGCCCTCCGTCCCGGGTCAGCGGTCCCCGCGTCAACGCCGGTTGCCTTCCCACCGTCCCGGGCGGTGTCACCACACCTCTCCCACGCGTCCTTCGTGGCAGCATGGGGACCGGTTCGTCCGGTGCAGTGGTTGTCCACAGCCTGTGGAGGCGTCGATGCGGTGGTTGGTGGGGTGGAGCAGCACCGCCGCGGGCACCGCCGCGCCCGGCTCGGCCGGCGCCTTCGACCTCGACGGCGAGACCCTGCACCCGGTCGGCTCCCAGCTGCTGTGGGGCGACCCCGACCCGCTGTGGGCCGTCGGCGACTGGCGCCCGGACGAGGTGCGGGTGATCAAGGCCGACGACCAGAGCCGGATCGCGGTCCTCGGCATCTGCGGCGCCTCCGACGAGGAGCTGCGGCGCGGCCTGTTCACCGCGCGCGGCGGCGCCCTGCGCCATCTGACCGCCTGGCCCGGCAGCTACACGGCCGTCGTCCAGGTCGGCCGTCGCGTCACCGTCTGCGGCGACCTCGCGGGCGCCCGCCCGGTCTTCCACACCCCGTGGGCGGGCGGCACCGCGTACGCCACCGCCGCGCTGCCGCTCGCCGACCTCGTCGAGGCCAACCTCGACTTCGGTCATCTGGCCGCCCTGCTCGCCGCCCCGGACGTACCGGCCGCACTGCGCGACACCACCCCGTACGAGGGGGTGCGGCGCGTTCCGCCGGGGCACGCGCTGGTCCTGCGCGCCGGGGCGCGGGAGATCGCAGGCTACGACCCGGTCTCCTCGCTCGCCGTGTCCGCGCCCCCCGCCGATCCCGACCACGCCGTGGACGCCGTGCGCGACGCCCTGGTGGAGGCGGTGCGCACCCGGCTGTCCGCGCCCCGGCACGTGCCCGACCTCGATCCCGGCCCGGTGCCCGGGATGGGGCCCGCCGAGCGGCGCGCCCGGCGCGGCATGCCGGTGCCCGGCATCGGCGCCGACCTCTCCGGCGGCCCGGCCTCCGCCACCCTCGCGCTGCTCGCCGCCGGGCTGCCCGGCCGGCCCGGCACCCTGCTCGGCCACGGCGCCGGCGAACGCCTCCTCGCCGTCACCTTCAACGACCTCGCCGTCGGCGGCCGGGAGGCCGAACTCCAGCGCGCCGCCGCCCTCGCCGAGAACCCCCGGCTGCACCACGTGGTGGTGACCGGCGGCGAGGAGCTCCTGCCGTACGCCGACCTCGACGGCCCCCTCACCGACGAGCCCGGACCCTCGCTGGTCATGGCCGCCCGGCACCGGGCCCGGCTGGCCGCGGGCAGCGCCGACCACTTCACCGGCCACGGCGCCCGCCAGGTCCTCGACGCCCATCCGGCCCGGCTCGCCGACCTGCTGATGGACCGCAGGCGCCGCCATCTGGTCCGGCCGGTCGCCGCGCTCGCCCGGGCCGACGGCTCGGTGCTGGTCCCGGCGCGGGTGTACGGCGCGGCCCGGCGGCTCGCCCGCACGCCGTACCGGGCCGGGGTCGAGGCGCTGGCCGAGCGGCTGATGCGGCGCCGGTTCGAGGAGCCCAAGGGGGCGGTCGGGGCGTCCCTCGCGGCGCTGACCTGGGCCCCGCCCGGGGCGGCCGCCCGGTGGCTGACGGGGGAGGCGCTGGCCGAAGTATCGGTTCTGCTGGGGGTCGAGGCGGACCGGGCCGGCACGGGCGTCCAGCGCCCCGGCGACCATCGGGCGCGGGCCGCGCTCGCCCGGTACGCCGCGGACCTCCGCGTCCTCGAACAGGCCGCGGAGATCCGGTCGCAGCGGCTGCACGCGCCCTTCCTGGACAACCAGGTCGTCCGCGCCTGCCGCGCGCTGCCCGAGGCGCTGCGGGTCCGGCCGGGGGCGCGGGCCGCGATCCTGCGCACGGTCCTGTCCGGCGCCGGTGTCACCGACCTCCCGCCCGGCTGGGGCGTCCCCACCCACGCCTCCTCGGCGGCCACGGCCCGAGCGGGCCTGCGGGTGTCCGCCGACGCGTTGCAGGACCTCTTCTCCCGCCCGCTGCTGGCGGACGCGGGACTGGTGGAGGCCCGGGTGATCCGCAAGGCGCTGCGCGCGGCGGCGGCCGGCTCCGCCGTACCGCTGGACGGCCTCACCGACCTGATCTCCCTCGAACTGTGGCTCCACCGCCTGCTGGCCCGCCGCGGGACGTGCTGGACCGGAACACCCGCGCGATCGCGGGCGGTGCCGGCGGGGATCACCCCGCGTCGGGGGGCGCTGGCGCCCGGCGCGTGAGCGTGTTCGTGCGTGCGGTCCGCCGGGGGGCGTGCGCGGGGTGACGCCCCCCGGGGCCGTCCCGCCCGCAAACCCGTCGAACCCATGCCCGCTCCCCGTCCACAATGACCAGGTGCGGTACAGAATCCTCGGCATCACCCAGGCGGCGGACGGTCACGGCGACCCCCTCCCGCTCACCGCTCCCCGCCTCCGCACCCTCCTCGCCGCCCTCGCCCTGCGCCCCGGCCGCACCACCACCCCGCACACCCTCATCGAGGAGATCTGGGCCGACGCCCCGCCCCAGGACGCGCCCGCCGCCCTCCAGGCCCTCGTCGGCCGGCTCCGCCGCACCCTGGGCAAGGGCGCCGTCACCTCCACCCCCGGCGGATACCGCCTCGAAGCCACCGAGGACGACGTCGACCTGCACGTCTTCGCACGTCTCACCCGCACCGGCACCAAGGCCCTCGGCGACGGCGACCCGGAGACCGCCCACCGCGCCCTCAGCACCGCGCTCGCCCTCTGGCACGGCCCCGCCCTCGCCGACCTCCCCGACCGCACCGCCGCCGCCCGCCCCGAGGCGCTGCGCCTGGAGGCCACCCGCGCCCGTGCCGCCGCCGCACTCGCCCTGGGCCGCGCCCGGGAGGTCGTACCGGAACTGCGCGAGCTGACCACGGCCCACCCCTACGACGAGCCGCTGCACGCCCTCCTCATCCGCGCCCTGCGCGACACCGGCCGTCCCGCCGACGCCCTCGCCGCCTACGAGTCGGCGCGCCGCACCCTCGCCGACACCCTCGGCACCGACCCGGGCGAGGAACTGCGCGCCCTGCACGCCTCGCTGCTCGCGCCGGCGCGGCCGGCCCCGCCCCCCGACCGGCGCGGCAACCTCCGCCCCCGCCTGACCTCCTTCGTCGGCCGGGAACCGGAACTCGCCGCCGTCCGCGCCGATGTGCGCGCGTCCCGCCTGGTCACCCTCACCGGACCCGGCGGCTCGGGGAAGACCCGGCTCGCCGAGGAGGCCGCCGCCGCGTTCGCCCCCGCCTGGCTGGTCGAGCTGGCCCCGCTGGACCATCCGGAGGCGGTGGCCGGCGCCGTGGTCAACGCGCTGGGGCTGCGCGAGACCGTGCTGCTGAACACCGAGCTGACCGCCCAGCACGACGACCCGACCGCCCTGCTGATCGAGTACTGCGCCCCGCGCACCCAGCTCCTGGTCCTCGACAACTGCGAGCACGTCATCGACGCGGCCGCCGCCCTCGCCGAGACCCTCCTCACCCACTGCCCGGGGCTGACCATCCTCGCCACCAGCCGGGAACCGCTGGGCGTGCCCGGCGAGTCGGTGCGCCCGGTCGAGCCCCTGGCCCCCGAGCAGGCGCACCGCCTCTTCACCGAGCGCGCGAAGGCGGTCCGCCCCGACGGTGTGCTCGGCGACACCGCCGCCGTCGCGGAGATCTGCCGCCGTCTGGACGGGCTGCCGCTCGCCATCGAACTGGCCGCCGCCCGGCTCCGGATGCTGACCCCGCGCCAGATCGCCGACCGGCTCGACGACCGCTTCCGGCTGCTCACCTCCGGCAGCCGTACCGTGCTGCCCCGCCAGCAGACCCTGCGCGCGGTGGTCGACTGGTCCTGGGACCTGCTGGACGAGCGGGAGCGCACGGTGCTGCGCGAGGTGTCGGTCTTCGCCGGCGGCTGGGACCTCGCGGCGGCCGAGGCCGTGTGCACGGGCCCGGCGGCCGACCTGATCGGGGCGCTGGTCGACAAGTCCCTCGTGGTCGCCACGCCGGACGCCCCGGACGTGCCCGGCGGCATGCGCTACCGCATGCTGGAGACCATCCACGAGTACGCCACCGAGCGCGCGGCCGACACCCCCGGACTGCGTGCCGCCGCCGAGCGCCGCCACCGCGCCTGGGTGCGGTCGCTGGTGGAGCGGGCCGAGCCGCTGCTGCGCTCGGCGGAGCAACTCCCGTGGATCGCCCGCCTGGAAACCGACCTGGACAACGTCCGGGCGGCCCTGGACCGCGCGGTGCGCGACGGCGAGGAGGCCGAGGCGGGCGCGATCGTCCTGGCCATGAGCTGGTTCTGGTGGCTGCGCAACCACCGCCGGGAGGCCGTCACCCGGACGCGCCAGGTGCTCCGCCTGGGCATCGCCCTCGACGCCCTCGCCGCCGGAGCCGCCCCCGAGGGCGGCCTGCCGGCCCTGATGGAGTCGGCCGACATCGTCGGCGCCCTGCTCGCCGCGCCCGACGGCGAGCAGGGGCACCCGCTGCGCGAACTCCGCATGGACCTGCGGATGTCCGACCTGTTCCTGACCACGGAGGGCAGGATCGAGCGGCTGACCGACGACGAGCGGGGCCCGCGCTACATCGCCCTGGTCCGGGCGGCCTACGCACACGGCGGCCCGCACGCCGCCCGCCTCCCCGGCATCACCTGGCCGCTGACCGCCTACTACCTGGGCGGCCCGGGGGACGCGGGCCGCGACCTCACCCCGGCGGTCGCCAACTGCCGGAAGTACGGCGGCGACTGGGAGGTCGGCGTCACGCTGATGTTCCGCACCCACGCGCTCGTCGACTCCCCGGGCAATCTGCACGGCGTGGACGAGGACCTGGCCGAGCTGCGGACGCTCAGCCGCCGCGTCGGGGACCGCTGGATGCGGGCCCAGGTGTGCAGCGCGGCCGGTGAGACGGCCATGGCGCGCGGCCGCTACGCCGAGGCGCGCGACGAGTACGCGCAGGCGCTGCGCCTCGCCTACGAGGTGGGCGCCTACGCGGAGTCGCCGTTCCTGCTGGCGCGGCTCGGGGAGATCGCCTACCGCGCCGGCGACCGGGACGGCGCGCTCGCCACCCTCGCGGAGGCGGACACGGCCGCGGACCGCTACGCGGTGACGGAGGCCCGTGCCTTCGCCCTGATGATGCGCGCCTGCATCGCCCTGCACGACGGCCGGACCGCCGAGGCCCGCGAGCTGTACGACGCGACGTCCGAGGCGACCCGGGGCGAGGCCGCGCCCCCGCAGTTCGCGGCCGCCCTGGGGACCGTGGAGGCGCTGCTGGCGGCCGCGGAGTCGGGCCCGGAGCACGGGCTGCCGGTCGTGGCCGAGGCGCTGGAGGCGGCCGTGACCATGCGGTGCGCCGAGTGGATCACCGGGGGACTGGTGGACACCGCGGCCGGACTGCTGGCCCGGCTCGGGGATCTGCCGGGCGCGGTCCGGCTGTACGAGGCCGCCGACCGCTGGCGCGACGGCCGCCCGCGCAGCGAGCCCGAGCGCACCGAGGCCGCCCGGGTGCTGGCCGGTGCCCGCGCCGTCCTGTCCGCCGACCGGTACACGGCCGAGCGGGCCCGGGGCGCCGGCTACGGGGTGGCGGAGGTGCTGGCCGACATCCGGCGGGTGCACACGGCGGCTACGCGCAGGTGAACCGGGATTCCGCCCAGTCGGCCAGCGAGGTCCGGTCGAAGGCGTTGCTGTGCGGCCGTACGACGAGCCGTACGGTCGTCCGCCCGGTGAGGTCCACATGGACGGGCACGGCCGGGTCGCGGCCCTTGACCGTCCCGGACTGCCACAGCGGGACCCCGTCGGCGTAGACGGCGAAGGAGACCTTGCCGAGGCCGAGCGTCATGTCGTCCACCCCGGCGAGCGCGTCGTAGGCGGTGCACCGCCGGTTGAGGACGACGGTCACCGAGGAGTCGCCGCGGACGGTCGCCCCCTGCGCGTACAGCTTGCCGCCGACCGACAGGCCGTAGCGCTGCCACACCCAGCTGCTCTCGCCGAGCGCGATCTCGGGCTCGGCGCCGTCGCCGTCCGCGTCGTAGCGCAGCTCGCTGAGCTGGTAGACGACGGGGGCCGGCGGCGGGGTCGGGGTGGGTGTCGGGGTCGGTGTCGGGGTGGGCGTGGGGGCCGGTGTGGGCTTCGGGGCGGGCTTGGGAGGTGCCGGCGTGGGAGTGGGCGTGGGAGGAGGAGTCGGGGTGGGTGTGGGCGTGGGGGGCGGGGTCGGGGTGGCGGGCGCCACCGGCGGCGGTACGGTCTTCGACGGCGCGGGCTTCGGCTTCGCCGGGCCGGGCGTCGGCGGGTGGGACACCACGACCGGCACGGACGGCGCCGCGGGCTTCGCGGTCTCCTTCGCCGGATGACCGTCGTTCACCAGTCCGAAGGCCACCGCGGCGGCGGCCACGGCGACGACCCCGGCCGCGATGCCCGCCTTGACCGGTGCCCCGACCGCCTCCGCGGCGGCCCCGCCCGCGGAACCGGTGCCCCCGGAGGAACCGCTCGCCGCCGCGGCGCCCGCGGCGCCCGCGGCACCGGCCCCCGCGCCCCCGGCGACGAGGCCGAGCGCCTTCGCGTACCCGGCGGCACCGAACCACCCGATGACCGCGACCGGCACCACCGCGGGGATGCCGCCGGCGACCTCTTCGATCTGTGCCGCCGCCAGCCGGCACCGCGCGCACTCCGCCAGGTGCTTGCGCAGCCCCCGCTCGGCGCGGACGCGCAGCTTGCGGCGGGCGTAGGAGCCGAGCTGGTCGGCGTAGCGGGCGCACTCCGCGTCCGCGGTGAGGGTGGCGCTGACATGCGCCTGGAGGTAGGCCTGCTTCAACCCCTCGCGGGCGCGGCTGGCGAGCACCCGGGTGCCGTTGGCGTCCAGACCGAACAGGACGGCGACCTCGCTCGGGGACTCGTCCTCCACCTCGGTGTGCCACAGCACGGCCTGCCAGCGCTCGGGCAGCGAACGGAACGCCCGCATGGCCATGGACTGCTCGGCCTCGTGCAACGCCCGGGCGTCGGCGCCGAGTTCGAGGGTGTCGTCGTCGGACACCTCGGCGGACCGGGCGGCCTGCTGGGCGAAGGCGGCGAAGTCGTCGACGAGCTGTTCGCGCCGGGCCGACCTGATCCAGTGCGCGGCCACCCGCCGCACCGAGGTCAGCAGATAGGCCCGTACGGCGTGCTCCGGGCCCGAACCGCCGCGCACCGCCTGCAACATGCGGGCGAAGACCTCGGCGGTGAGGTCCTCGGCGGTGTGCGCGTCCCGGCAGCAGGTGCGCGCGTACCGGCGCACCGCGCCGGCGTGCCGCCGGTACAGCTCCTCGTACGCGGAGTCGTCCCCGCCCCGCATCCGCTCGATCAGTTCGCCGTCGCCGGGTGGCAGGTCCTTGCCGCGCTGAGCCGGCACACCGTGCCCGCTCGTCCGACGTCCCTGGCTCGGCACCTGCGGCGCGCCCGGTCCGACCGCGTCCACGTCGCCGTCGTCACCGCGTGACCCGTCCCACCCGTCAACGCTCACAGCGGAACGCCCCCGCCCACGGCCCGGCCCAACCCATCACGGCCACAGCGTGCCACATCGTCATTTCTTCAACGACGCCCGGCGGTCCCGGTCACCCGTCCGGGCGGTCGCGCCGGAACAAACCCCTCCGGGCGGGTGGACGGACAGGGCGGACGGCGTCGTCGGGGGCCGCCGCGGGGCCGCGGGGCTGCCGCACCGGCCCCGGAAAGAGGCCACCCGCGTCACCCGGCCGAGCGGCGCGGGTGACGCGGGTGGAGGGAACGAGAACCTCTCAGCCCGCCGTGGGACGCGAGCGCAGTCCCTCCAGCAGGATGTCCAGCAGCCGCGCGGACGCCGCCGCCTGCTGGGCCGCGTCCGGCAGGGACGGGGCCGCCGTCGCGATCACCAGCAGGACGTCGGACACGGACACGTCGGTGCGCAACTCGCCCGCCGCGCGCGCCCGTTCCACCAGCTGGCCGACGACCGACAGCAGCGCGCCGACCCCGGTGTCGTCCGAGGCGTCCACGGAGTCCTGCGCCACCAGGCGCAGTTCGCCGCCGCCCGGCTGCACCCGCTGCTGCGGCACCCGGACCTCTTCCAGCAGCTCCGTGCCGTCGACCGGACCGGCGGAGTCCTGCGCGGAGCCGACCCGCAGCACCTGCGGCGGCAGCAGCCGCCCCGCCCCGGACGCCACCGACGTCCGCAGGAACCGGGACAGCGCCGACCACGGCTCCTCCTCCTGACCCAGCGCCGTCCGCGCCTGCTCGGTCAGCCGTGCCGTCTCCTCCTCGGCTATCCGCCGGACCAGCACGTCCTTGCTGGGAAAGCGCCGGTACACCGTGCCGACCCCGACCCGCGCCCGCCGTGCCACGTCCTCCATCGGCGCGCCGTACCCCAGCTCGCCGAACACCTCACGCGCCGCACGCAGCACGTGCTCCAGATTGCGCTGTGCGTCCACCCGCAGCGGCGTCGTGCGCGCCCCGTCCGCGCGCCCGTTCGCCGCCTTGACCGCCGGTGCCGCCGGCACCTGCACGGCCGGGCCCCCGGCGGCCACCGCGGCAGCCGGCCAAGACGTGTCCTGAATATGCATGTGTTTCCCCCGGTACATGACGTCTCCCCCCGGAGACACTCCCCGCCACTGATTCCGGAGTGCGCGAAGGTGGTACCGGTCGCCGCGGCCCCGCCCGTCGCAGAGACCGTGCGACCACATCCCCCACACCCCGTCGACACGAACATAGTTGAGAGGCAGTCAATACAGAAGGGGCAGGTTCCGCACACTGCGCCCCCCGATCGGAGTACGAGCCGTATACGTCCCGGTTCCAGCCGTCCTCGTCCGCGCGCCCGCCCCCGCTGACCTGCCCCCTTTCCCGCACCCCGGACACGGCGCCCGCCGCGCCGCGCACCCGGCCGCCGGTCACACAAATTGCCGGGGCTGTGGACAAACCACTGCGCCGGGTGCGTCATGGGATGGTGAAGGAACGTGCGCGCATTCTGGTTGTCGGCGGCGGCTACGTCGGGATGTACACGGCCCTGCGCCTCCAGCGGAAGCTGAAGGCCGAGCTAAGGCGCGGTGAAGCCGAGATCACCGTCGTCACTCCCGACCCTTATATGACGTACCAGCCGTTCCTGCCCGAGGCGGCAGCGGGCTCCATCTCCCCGCGCCATGTCGTCGTACCGCTGCGCCGCGTCCTGGACCGCTGCCGCATCGTCGTCGGCGAGGCCGTCTCCATCGACCACGCGGTGCGCACCGCCGCCGTCACCACCCTCGCCACCGCCGACGAGGGCCGCGCCGCCGAACTCTTCGACTACGACGAGCTGGTGCTCGCCCCCGGCTCCGTCTCCCGCACCCTGCCCATCCCCGGTCTGGCCGAGCACGGCATCGGCTTCAAGACCGTCGAAGAGGCGATCGCGCTGCGCAACCACGTCATCGAGCAGATGGACATCGCCTCCTCCACCCGCGACCCGGCCGTCCGCGACGCCGCCCTCACCTTCGTCTTCGTCGGCGGCGGCTACGCGGGCGTGGAGGCCCTCGGCGAGCTGGAGGACATGGCCCGGTACGCCGCCCGCTACTACCACAACGTGCGCGCCGAGGACATGAAGTGGATCCTCGTGGAGGCCACCGACCGGATCCTGCCCGAGGTCGGCGCGGAGCTGGGCCGCTACACCGTCACCCAGCTGCGCCGCCGCAACATCCAGGTGCTGCTGGGCACCCGCCTGGAATCCTGCGCGGACCGGATCGCCGTGCTCAGCGACGGCCGCCGCTTCCCGACCCGTACGGTCGTGTGGACCGCGGGCGTCAAGCCGCACCCCCTGCTCGCCGCCACCGACCTCCCGCTCACCGACGGCGGCCGGCTCAGGTGCACCGCCCGGCTGACCGTCGAGGGCACCGAACACGCCTGGGGCGCGGGCGACGCCGCCGCCGTCCCCGACGTCACCGCCGCCGAACCCGGCGCCCTCACCGCGCCCAACGCCCAGCACGCCCTGCGCCAGGCACGGGTGCTCGGTGACAACCTTGTCCACGCCCTGCGCGGCGAGCCGCTGGAGACCTACGCGCACGCGTACGCGGGCTCCGTCGCCTCCCTCGGGTTCCACAAGGGCGTCGCCCAGGTCTACGGACGCCGGCTGAAGGGCTACCCTGCCTGGTTCATGCACCGCGTCTACCACCTGAGCAGGGTGCCCACCGCCAACCGCAAGGCCCGTGTGCTCGCCGAATGGACCCTCTCCGGGCTGTTCAAGCGGGAGATCGTCTCGCTCGGTTCACTCGAACACCCGCGCGCGGAGTTCGAACTCGCGGCCGGGGGAATGCATCCTCACGACCCCTCGGACGACCCGAAGGGGTCGTCCTGACCGCATCCCGGAACTCCACCATTCGCCCCACCGTCTGACGGATGTCGCCCGCCGCGGCCCGCTCCCTGCCAGACTGCCCGACGACAACGGCCGGGCACCCGCCCGCCTAGACCCACGAGGCCTTCCCCACAGTGAACTTCACGCGCTGGAGCGCCCGGCTCCCCGGAACGCAGCGCCGCGCCGCCGCGCGGACCGAGACCCCGGACCGGCGGGGGGAAGGCTCCGTGCCCGCGGCCCGCGCCGGACAGCCCGCCGACGGCACCGCACCGCTGCCCGCCGTCGACGAGCTGCCCGCCCGCGACGTCCTGGACCGCGTCCCGGCCCTCGTCGCGCTCGTGCACGGCCCCGACCACCGCCTCGCCTACGTCAACGACGCCTACACGACGGCCTTCGGCCCCCGCCCCGCCGGCGCCCCCGCCCGCGAGGCCCTGCCCGAACTCGCCGAGCTGGGCCTGCTCCCGCTGCTCGACCAGGTGCTGCGCAGCGGCCGGCCCCGCACCCTGAAGTCCCGCCGCGCGGTGGACGGCCGCTCGTACACCTTCACCTGCACCCCCGTCGCCGAGGACGGCGACCGCGACGGCGGCGTGCTGGTCTTCGCCACCGACGTCACCGACCACGCCGAGGCCGCCGAACGGCTGCGCGCCAGCGAACGCCGGCAGCGGGAGACCGCGGTCACCCTCCAGCGCTCCCTGCTCCCCCAGGACCTCGAACAGCCCGACGACCTGCGCATCGCCGCCACCTACCAGCCCGGCGGCACCGAGGCCGCGGTCGGCGGCGACTGGTACGACGTGATCACCCTCGGCGGCGGCCGTACCGCCCTCGTCATCGGCGACGTGATGGGCCGGGGCGTGCGCGCGGCCGCGGTCATGGGCCAGCTGCGCACGGCCGTGCGCGCCTACGCCCGCCTCGACCTGCCCCCGCACGAGGTGCTCCAGCTGCTCGACGGCCTCGCCACCGAGATCGACCCCAACCAGATCGCCACCTGCGCCTACGCCGTCCACGACCCCAACGAGGGCCGGCTGGTGTACGCCTCCGCGGGGCACCTGCCGATCCTGGTCCGCGACGAGCACGGCACGGTCTCCCGCACCGAGGAACCCACCGGCCCGCCGCTCGGCACCGGCGGCTGGATGCACTCCTCCGGCTCCATCGCGCTGGGCCCCGGCTCCACGGCCGTCCTCTACACGGACGGCCTGGTCGAACGCCGGGACGAAGACCTGGACGAGGGGATCGCCGCCCTGGAACGCGCCCTGGCCGGCGCCACCGGCTCGCCCCAGGTCGTCTGCGACCGCCTGGTCCGCTCGGCCGGCGTCACCGCCGACCACGACGACGACGTGGCCGTCCTGGTCCTCCAGCAGCCCGCCCGCACGGGCCCCGACGGCGAGCTGTTCCGCAACGCGGCCCTGGAACTCCTCGGCGGCGTCGAGGCGGCCCCGCGCGCCCGCGCCTTCGCCTCCGGCGTCCTGACCAGCTGGCGCTTCCCCGCCGAACTGCACGACCTCGGCGTCCTCGCCACCAGCGAACTCGTCGCCAACAGCCTCCAGCACGGCACCCCGCCCATGCGCCTCAGACTCCGCCGCACCGACCGCCGGCTGATCGTGGAGGTCACCGACGGCGACGACCACCTGCCCCGGCGCCGCCGCGCCGAACCCGCCGACGAGTCCGGCCGGGGCATCGCCATCGTCGCCACCATCGCCTCCTCCTGGGGCTGCCGCCGCACCCCGGGCGGCGGCAAGGCGGTGTGGTGCGAGTTCGTCCTGCCGAGACCGCGCCCCTGAGCGACGCCCGCCGTCGGCCTGTGCACCCATCCGGGGTGTTGAATGCATATGTATGGGACAAATACATCGCAGCACCGAAGGCCCCGAGGCGTACGAGACCCACAGCGCGCCGATCATGCGCCCGTTCGTGGCCGAGCTGCTGCCCGCCGCGGGCCTCGGCCCCGGTGACCACGTGCTCGACCTCGCGTGCGGCACCGGCTTCGCCGCCCGCGCGGCCTCCGCCCTGGTCGGCCCCACCGGCCGGGTCCGCGGCGCCGACATCGACGAGGGCATGGTCCGCGTCGCCCGCGCACACCGGTCGCCCCGCTGCCCGGACACCGACTTCACCGCGGCCCCCGCCGACCGCCTCCCGTACGCCGCCGCCACCTTCGACGCGGTCGTCTGCCAGCAGGGCGCCCAGCTCTTCCCCGACCTGACCGCCGCCCTCGCCGAGGCGGCCCGGGTCACCCGCCCCGGCGGCCGGTTCGCCGCCACCGTCTGGGCCCCGCTCGACCGCCTGCCCTACTTCCTCGCCGAGCAGCGCGCGCTGGAGAAGTACGCCCCCGACGCGCTCCCCTACTTCGCCCGCGCGTACGCCCGCACCGCCGACCAGCTCACCACCGCCCTGCACACGGCCGGCTACCGCGACACCGCCCACCGCGAGGTCACCTTCGACGTCACCCTGCCCCCGCTGGACCGCTACGCCCGCGAGCACCTGGACACCCTCTGGGGCGGCATGCTCAAAGAGGCCGGCGGGGAGGAGGCCGTCACCCGGGCCGGCGAACTGGTCCGCGAACAGCTCGCCGACCGCATCGCCCCCGACGGCACGGTGACCGTCCCCTTCACCTCGCTGCTGGTCACCGCGACCCGCTGAGCGGGGCCCGGCAAACGAGAACGGCCGCCGCCCGAAGGCGACGGCCGTCATGTCCCGGCAACGCACGGCTCACGCCTCCGCGGAGACCGCCTCCGCGGGCGCCCCGCCCCGGCTGACCACCCGGCTGGCACGCGCCTGCCACGGCTGGTTCTGCACCGGGGTGAGCCGCCGCCCGAGCCGCAGCGCCAGATACGTGATGCCCAGCGAGAACAGCACGAACGTCACGATGTACGGCGCGTGCAGCGATGCCGCGAGGGGACCGCCCACCGCCGGACCGATGGCCAGCGCCAGCTGCTTCACCAGGGCGAACGCCGAGTTGTACTGGCCGGCCATGCCCTCCGGCGCCAGGTCGGCGACCAGCGGGGCGACCGTCGGCGACAGCATCGCCTCGCCCAGACCGAACAGCGCGTAGGTCGACACGAAGGCGGCCGTGGCCATCTCCTGGCTGCCGTGCCCCAGCCCCGCGTGCCCGGCGGCCAGCCAGGCCACCGCCCAGACCAGGCCCACCAGGGCGATCACCCGGGTGCGCCGGGCGCGCTCCACGAACCTCAGCACGGCGAACTGGGCGACCACGATCATCAGGGTGTTCGCGGCCAGGGCCGTGCCCAGCGTGGAGGTGGATATCCCGGCGGCCTCCACGCCGTACGCGCTGAGACCCGACTCGAACTGCCCGTAGCAGGCAAAGAAGATCACGAAGCCCAGGACGCACAGCTGCACCATCGCCCGGTTGCCGACCAGCTGCTTCCAGCTGCCCTTCGATGTGGCGGGCGCGTCCTCCAGCCGCGGCGAGCGCGGCATCCGCACCGTGGCCATCACCGCGACCAGCAGCAGGAACATCGCCGCCTCGATCGCGAACAGCAGGGTGAACGACGAGACGCGCGTGGTGTCGACCAGGTGACCGCCGATGAGGCCGCCGATGCCGAGGCCCAGGTTCTGCAGGAAGAACTGCATGGCGAACGCCCGCGAGCGGGTGTCGGCGCTGGAGCAGTCCACGATCATCGTGGCCAGCGCCGGCTGCATCACGGCCTGTCCGGCACCGAGCACCGCGGCCGCCGGCAGCACCGACCAGGCACTGGCCGCCAGCCCCAGGCCGAGCGCGCCGAGCGCGGCGGTGACCAGGGCGGCGAGCAGGACCGGCAGCGGGCCGCGCCGCACGATCGCCCGCCCGGCGAACGGCAGCACGATCAGCGCGGCCACGGCGAAGACGGCGAGCACGAGTCCCGCCGTCATGGCCCCCAGGCCCCGCACCTGCGCCACGTAGACGTACAGGTAGGGGACCGTGAAGCCGAGCCCGAACGCGCTGAGTGCGTTGCCCACGTGGATCCGGCGCATCGCTGCGCCCATCGCCCTGGTCACGTTCACCTCTCTCACTAGTTAGGAGTGAAGACTTCAAAGCTAAAGTTCGAAGCTAAAGAGTACACAGCGAAGGACTTCAAGGCAAAGCGGTCGCGTGCCATACTCGGCCCATGGCCGACACGCCCGGCGTCACGGAGCCGACCCTCGAAGAACAGATCGCCGCCTACCAGCGCGAGTTCCAGGACCTCGACCCCCAGGTCGAGAAGATCGTGTCGGCCCTGTCGCGGCTCAACCGCCGGATGAACGTGGCCTACGGCCGCCAGACCGCCGCCCTCGGCATCAGCAACGCCGAGTGGGAGGTGCTCAAGGCGCTGGTCCTCTCCGGCGCCCCCTACCGGATGGGTCCGAGCGACCTCGCCAAGCGTCTCGGCCTCACTCCGGCCGCGATGACCCACCGGATCGACCGAATGGTCTCCGAGGGCCTGGTCACCCGGGAGCGGGACGAGTCCAACCGGGTCCGCGTCATCATCGAGCTGACTCCCGAGGGCCGGGAGAAGTGGCTGGAGGCGATGCGCCTCGCCACCGTCTTCGAGGAGGACCTGCTCCAGGACCTCACCCCGGCCGAGCGCTCGGTCCTCGGCGAGGTCCTCACGACGCTGCTGCGCAGGGTGGAGCACGCCCAGCCGGACGCCGGCGGCCG